>NZ_AP023355.1:0-4800000 GCF_016865425.1 Actinocatenispora thailandica
CGCGGAGGTCCGCACGCTCTTCGCCAGCCACGGCACCGACGACGAGCCCAGCGG
Organism: Actinocatenispora thailandica; assembly: GCF_016865425.1. Classification (NCBI taxonomy): domain Bacteria; kingdom Bacillati; phylum Actinomycetota; class Actinomycetes; order Micromonosporales; family Micromonosporaceae; genus Actinocatenispora; species Actinocatenispora thailandica. Next base: position 55 of record NZ_AP023355.1, read on the forward strand.
TACCGCGATCATCCAGGAGACGACCAGCACCGCGATGATCGACACGGCGGCGCCGCCGAGGTCGTCGACCACCTGCACCCCGCGGCTCAGGATCGAGCGGCGGATCCGGGTACCGAGCATCGCGGCGAGCGCCTGCAGCAGCACGGCGAGGATCAGTACGGTGGCGAGCGAGACGACGACCCGCATCGCCGGGGTGTGGAAGTGGTCGGCGGTGATCGGGGTCAGCTGCAGGCCGATCAGCGCGCCGCCGATGAAGCCGACGAACGACAGGATGCCGACCACGAAGCCCTGCCGGTAGCCGTTGATGGCGAACAGGATCGCCAACACCACGACCACGATGTCGACGACGCTGCCGTACACCCTGGGTCCCCCTCGCCTTGGCGTCCCGGTCGTGGGGTGCCGGGCCGACCAGGTGCCGGCCGGGCGAGATCCGCTAGGAGACCTCGATGACCCCGGTCATGTGCTGCCTCGTGTGATAGGTGCACACGAAGTCATACCGTCCGGCCGACGAAAGATCCACCTCGACCTCGCCCGGCTTGCCCTTTTTTACCATTCCGGTGGTGGCGTGCAGTTTCGTGACTTCCAGATCGTGCGGGGTCGCACCCGTCGTGACCAGCCTGATCTCCAACTTCCCCGGATGCGCCTTGATCACGTTCGGGGTGAACTGCATGTTCTCGTCACCCTTGACCGTGATGTGCTGGACGCCGCCCGAGCCGGCGGTCGCCGTACCGACCCGGTCGCCGGCCGACGAGCCGCCGTGCACGCCGCTGCCGTGCGCCCCCGCGAACCCGCATCCGCCGGCCGTGAGCACCGCACCGAGCAGCGCCACCGGGATCACCATCTTCCGCATCAGCCCAGCCTAGAAGCCGGGTCGGGGCGCCCCGACGCGGGTCGGAGCCGGTCGCTGCGACCGGGGCCCGGGTCAGAAGCCCGGCGGCAGCGGCTCGACGCGGGCGGTGTCCCACGGCCGGGACCAGCCGCCGAGGTCGAGCAACCGGGACAGCACGCCGCCGGTGAACCCCCACACCAGCATCCCGTCCAGCCGGAACGCGGCACCCACGTACCCGCTCGGATGGCGCACCCGCAGCCGGTTGGTCGGATCGGCCAGCCCGGCCAGCGGCAACCGCGCCACCCGGGCCACCTCGCCCGGGTCGAGTTCGGCGAACCCGTGCGGCGACCGCCACCAGGCCAGCACCGGGGTGACCCGGAAGTCCGAGACGTTCAGGTACAGCTCCGGCATGGTGCCGACCACCTGCACGGTGTCGGGCCGGACGCCGACCTCCTCGGCGGCCTCCCGCAGCGCGGTACCGGCGGGGCCGCCGTCGGCCGGTTCGGCGCCACCGCCCGGGAACGCGCACTGGCCGGGGTGGTGCCGCAGCGTGCTGGCGCGTTGCAGGATCACCACGTCCGGCCCGGCCGGGCCGTCCGCGAGCAGGATCAGCACCGCGCTGCGCCGGGCGGACGAGACCGGCGAGCCGAACGTCTCCGGCCGCAGCGCCCCGACCCGGGTCAGCAGCGGCTGCCACCAGCCCGGCAGCTCCGTCGCGGGGTCGCCCGCCACCGCGCTCATCGCCGCCGCCGGCCGGTCGGGCCGATCCTGCTGCCCCGGGCGATCATCCCAGCTCCTTGCGGACCAGCGCGGCGAGCGAGCCGGCGGTCAGCGCGGTCGAGTTGTACGTGTAGGCCAGGGTGCCGTCGGCGCGCAGCAGCAGGGTCAGCGGCAACGCGGACCGGTGCACGCCGGCGAGCAGCCGCTGCTTCGGGTCGTACAGGGTGGGCAGCCGGACGCCCGCGGCCTGCGCGAACGACAGCCCGGCGTCGGTGGTGTCCCGGGTGTCCACGGTGAGCACCACGACCTCGGGGTGCTTCTTCGCGTACGCCTGGATCTGCGGCAGCTCCTGCCGGCACGGCGGGCACCAGGACGCCCACACGTTGATCACCGTCGGCTTGCCGTACGCCCGGTCCAGCCGCATCGAGCGGCCGTCGTGCGCGCAGGTCAGCGTCACCGCCGGTGGCTTCGGCGTGCCGGTGGCCGGGCCGCGCGGGGTCGGGCAGGCGGTGAACCAGCCGGCCGCCGAACCGCTGGCGGACGACTGCTTCGCCGGCTGCCCGCCGGACCCGCTCCGGTCGTTGCCGCCGCACGCCGCCAACGCCGCGAGCAGCACGAACACCGCACCCGACAGCAGCAGGCCGCGCCCGGCGCCGCCGGGCACCGCGGACGTCCACCGGCGTACGGGTCGCCGGCCGGTCGGTCGACCAGCGGTCACGGTGCCGGGACGCCGGCGGCGGCGGCGAGCTCGGCGACCCGCGGGCCCTTCAGCAGCTTCCCGGCCGCCACCGGGTCGGTCGGCCCGGCGCCGTACGACGGGCAGAGCTTGGCCAACGTGCACGCGCCGCAGGCCGGCTTGCGGGCGTGGCAGACCCGCCGGCCGTGGAAGATCACCCGGTGCGACAGCATCGTCCAGTCGCGCTTCTCGAACAGGTCGCCGACCGCGAACTCGATCTTGACCGGGTCGGTCTCGGCGGTCCACCGCCAGCGGCCGACCAGCCGGGCGAAGTGCGTGTCGACGGTGATGCCGGGAACGTCGAACGCGTTGCCGAGGATCACGTTCGCGGTCTTGCGGCCCATCCCGGGCAGCGCCACCAGGTCGGTCAGCCGGCCCGGCACCTCGCCGTCGTACTTCTCCACCAGCGCGGCACCGAGCTTGATCAGCGAGGTCGTCTTGTTCCGGTAGAAACCGGTCGGCCGGATCAGCTCCTCCAGCTCGGCCCGGTCGGCGCCGGCGTAGTCGGCCGCCGTCGGGTAGCGCGCGAACAGCTTCGGCGTGACCTCGTTGATCTTCTTGTCGGTCGACTGCGCGGACAGGATGGTGGCCACCGCGAGCTGCAGCGGGTTGGTGAAGTCGAGCTCGCAGTGCGCGTCCGGGTGCGTCTCGGCGAGGATGCGCCCCATTCGCCGGGCTCGCCGCTTCAGTGACAGCGGGCTCTCCGCGTCGGCCGCCGGGTCGGCCTTCGTCTCTCGGGTCACCCGCCGAGCCTACGTCGAGGCACCGACAGCACCGCCGGGTCGGGTGCCGGCAGTGCGCCGGGCCGGGTACCGCCATGCCGGCCGGGCGCCGGCCCGGGGACCGCCGTGCCGGCCGGGCGCCGGGCGCCGGGCCGGCACCACCGGGCCGGGCCGACGGCGCCGCCGAAGCGGGATGCCAGTCGTGGAGATCACCGGGCACGGAGCGTGAAGGTGGCGCGGGCCCCTTCCCTGCCCGTACGGGCCGACAGTAGCGTCGCCGTGTGTCCTCACCTGTCACCCTCGCCGTCGTCGGCGCCGGAAGCCGCGGCAACGCGTACGCCCGCTGGGCGCTGGAGCACCCCGACCGGGCCCGCGTGGTCGCGGTGGCCGAGCCCCGCGACGCGCGCCGCGAACGGTTCGCCGCCGAACACCAGATCCCGGCCGAGCATGCCTACCCCGACTGGCAGTCCCTGGCCCGCCGGCTCGCCGCCGACCCGTCGCTCGTCGATGCCGTCCTGGTCTGCACCCAGGACCGGATGCACACCGAGCCGGTACTCGAATTCCTGAAGCACGGCCGGCACGTGCTGGTGGAGAAGCCGCTCGCGCCGACCGAGACGGAGTGCCGGCAGCTGGTCGGCGCCGCCGAGGCGGCCGGCGTGCTGTTCGCGGTCGGCCACGTGATGCGCTACACGCCCTACACCCAGGCGGTGAAGCGGGTCGTCGACGACGGGCTGCTCGGTGAGGTGATGAGTGTGCAGCACCTGGAGCCGGTCGGGTACTGGCACCAGGCCCACTCGTACGTCCGGGGCAACTGGCGGCGTGCCGACGAGTCGACGTTCATGCTGCTGGCCAAGTCCTGCCACGACATCGACTGGCTGCAGTACGTGCTGGGCGAGGCGCCGACGCGGGTGTCCAGCTTCGGCCGGCTGTCGCACTTCACCCCGGAGCACAAGCCGGCCGGGGCCGCCGACCGGTGCCTGGACTGCGCGGTCGAGCCGGACTGCCCGTTCTCGGCGAAGCGGTTCTACTTCGACCGGCTCGTGCAGGGCGACCGGGGTTGGCCGATCGACGTGCTGGTCGACGAGTTCACCGCCGACGCGCTCGGCGACGCGCTGCGGCACGGCCCGTACGGCCGGTGCGTGTACGACAGCGACAACGACGTGGTGGACCACCAGGTGGTGAACATGGAGTACCCGTCGGGTGCGACCGCGGTGTTCACCATGACCGGGTTCAGCGCGCACGGTCACCGGCAGACCAAGCTGTTCGGTACCCGGGGCGAGCTGACCGGCGACGGCGAGAAGCTCGACGTGTACGACTTCCTCACCGACACGCATCGCGTCATCGACACCACCACGATCGGGGACGCCAGCGCGGCCGGCGGGCACGGCGGCGGGGACGCCGGCCTGATGGACGCGTTCGTCTCGGCGCTGGAGACCGGGGACGCGTCGCGGATCGCGTCCGGCCCGCGTGACTCGTTGACCAGCCATCTGACCGTGTTCGCGGCGGAGCGGGCGCGGCTGCGCGGCAGCGTCGAGCCGGTGTCGCCGCCGCTGGAACTCATCGTCGGCTGACGTCCGGCGCGATCTTCGCGCCAGCCCGGGACAGCTGCCACCAGCGCCGTGCCCGCTTCCGATCGAAGCGGCCACGGCGCTGGTGCGTTTCGTGCTGCGTGCATCCCGGGTCGCGCACCGTGGGCCGCGGCGGCCGTCCGGCGCGGGTGGCGGAGCGCTCGCCGAAGTGGCGCTGGGAAGGGTCTTGCTCGCCGGTTTCGGCGATGTTAACTTTGCGTGATCCAAACGGATTCTCGTGTTAGAAGTCTCAAGAACGCTGGTCGTCAGGGGTACGTCTCGGCTGCGGTCAGCGTCCCCGGGGCCGGTCGTCTCGGCTCTGGCGGCCGGACCTGAGAGCGACGGAGGGCTCGGATGTCAGCGGTCGACGCCCCGGCCGGTGCCCGTTCCGGCGACACGGCCGGTGCCGGCGACCGGCCGCCCCCGCCCCGCCGGCGGCGGCCCCGGCACCTCCGCGAGTACCTGCTGTTCCTCGCGTTCATCGTGCCGAACTTCTTCTTCGTCATCGTGTTCGCCTACTGGCCGGTCCTCTACAACGCGTACCTGAGCCTGACCAGCTGGAACATGTTGGCGCCGGTGAAGGAGTTCGTCGGGCTGGCCAACTACACCGACCTGCTGACCGACGGCGACTTCCTGGACACGCTGCGGATCACCGTGGTCTTCGTGCTCGGGATCGTGCTCGGCAGCATGGTGCTGGGCCTGGCGATCGCGGTCCTGCTCAACGAGCGGCTGGTCGGTCGCGGCTTCGTCCGGACCATGGCGTTCGCGCCGCACATCCTGTCCGGCGCGGCGATCGGCACCATCTGGCTGTTCATCTTCGACCCGAACTACGGCCTGCTGCGGCCGATCTTCGGGGTGGCCGGACTCGCCTCGCCGAACTGGATGACCAGCTCCACGTGGGCGCTGCCCGGTCTGATCATCGTCTACCTGTGGAAGAACATGGGGTTCATCGCCACCGTGTACCTCGCCGGCCTGCAGAACGTGCCGCGCGAGCTGTACGAGGCGGCGGCGATCGACGGATCCGGCCCGTGGCACACGTTCCGGAAGATCACCTTCCCGATGCTGTCGCCGGTCACGTTCTTCCTGGTGATCACCACGACGATCGGCACCTTCCAGGCCTTCGACATCATCGCCCTGATGACCGGCGGCGGGCCGGGCAACTCGACCACGATCCTGAGCTGGTTCATCTACCAGCAGGCGTTCAAGGCGTTCGACGCCGGCCACGCGGCAGCCGCCGCGATGCTGATGTTCGTCGTCCTGATCATCATCACCGCGCTGCAGGCCCGGTTCCTCGAACGGAAGGTGCACTACCGGTGACGACCTCCACTGTGGACAGTCCGGCGCGGCGGCCCAGCCGCGGCGGCCGGGTGGTCCGGTACGTGCTGCTCGTGGTGCTGGCCTGCGTGGTGCTGGGGCCGATCTACTGGCTCGTCACCTCGGCGCTCAAACCGACCGCGGACATCTACACCTACCCGCCCACCTGGCTGCCGAACCCGCTGCACCTGCGCTGGGCGAACTTCGCGGACGCCTGGCACGCGGCGCCGTTCGGCCGGTTCTTCCTCAACTCGCTGATCGTCACCGCGATCGGCACCGCCGGCGAGATGCTGTGCGCCACGCTCTGCGCGTACGCCTTCGCGTTCCTGCGGTTCCCGTTCAAGAAGGTGCTGTTCGGGATCCTGCTCGGCGCGATGATGGTGCCCGGCCACGTGACGCTGCTGCCGAACTACCTGACCATCTCCGACCTCGGCTGGATCAACACCTACCAGGGTCTGATCTTCCCCGGCCTGGGGTCGGTGTTCGCCACGTTCCTGTTGCGGCAGCACATGCTGACGCTGCCGGGGGAGGTGCTGGACGCGGCGAAGGTCGACGGTGCCGGCCACCTGCGCACCATGTTCCGGGTGGTACTGCCGCTGTCCAGGCCGATGCTGATCACCGCCGGCGTGATCACCCTGGTGGCCAAGTGGAACGACTTCATCTGGCCGCTGATCGTCACCAACTCGACCAACATGCGCACCGTCCCCATCGGACTGTTGTTCCTCAAGACCCAGGAGGGCTACAACAACTGGGGAGCGATCATGGCCGCCACCGTCCTGGTCATCGTGCCCGTGCTGGTCGTCTTCTTCTTCGCGCAGCGACAGATCGTCGCCGGCCTCACCCAGGGCGCCACCAAGGGCTGAGCGCCACCATCCACATTGGACTCCCACCATCGACGTGGGTACGGAAACGGAGAACACCATGGTTGCTCCTGCCCGGCTGAGCCGACGCACGCTGCTGGCCGCGTCCGGCGGTGCGGCACTCGCCCTGACCGCCGCCGGTTGCGGTGGTGGTAGCGGCGGCAACGGCTTCGCCCAGGCGTCCGGCGACAAGGTCCCGGACGAGTACGCCAAGCGCACCCGCGTGGTGGTCTGGCACGCGTACTCCGGGAACCCCGGTACCGCGCTGGCCGAGCTGGCGAAGCGGTTCAACGAGTCGCAGTCCGACGTGTACGTGGAGGCCCAGTTCCAGGGCAGCTACGACGAGACGGCGCAGAAGGTGACCGCCGCGGTGCAGGCCAGGAAGATCCCCGACCTGGTCACCTTCTCCGAGGTCAACTGGCACAACTTCTACCTCAACGACCTGCTGGAGCCGCTGGACGGCTACTTCGGGTCGGGGCTGAAGCGCTCCGCCTACAACCAGAAGCTGCTGTCCGAGGGCGTGCTCAAGGACAAGCTGTGGTGGCTGCCGCTGGCCCGCTCGACGCCGATCTTCTACTACAACAAGACGCTGTTCCACAAGGCGGGCCTGCCCGACCGCGGGCCCGCCAGCTGGGACGAGTGGTACGGCTGGGCCAAGCAGATCAAGGGCCTGAAGGTCAAGGGCAAGCAGGTCAAGATGGAGGCGTACCAGAAGATCGACGGGGACTGGCAGTTCCAGGGGTCGGTCTGGCAGTGGGGCGGCGCGTACTCCAACGGTCTGAACGTCGCGATCGACCAGGATCCCGCCGTCGCCGCCGGCGAGTGGCAGCGCAAGCTGATCTTCCAGGACAAGCTGGCCTACATGGCCGACAGCCCCAGCGTCGACTTCCAGAACCAGCTGATCGCCACCCTGGTCACCTCCACCGGCGGGCTGCAGAGCATGACGGAGGCGGCGAAGCAGGGCAAGTGGGAGGTCGGCACCGCGTTCGTACCCAAGAAGGAGCAGCAGGTCGTGCCGACCGGCGGCGGCGGCTTCGGGATGCTCGCGTACTCGCCGAAGGACCGCAAGCAGGCGGCGTGGAAGTTCGTCGAGTTCTGCGGCAAGCCGGCGAACTCGGCCTACTGGACGCTGACCACCGGCTACCTGCCGGTGATCGACGCCGCCGTCGACGAGCCCGACCTGAAGAAGCGGCTGGCCGACGACCCGAACTTCTCCACCGCCGTCAAGCAGCTCGACATCGTCCGCAAGGAGGACGAGGTGCGGCTGATGGTGCCGAACGCCAACATCCTCATCTACACCGGGCTGCAGAAGATCTGGACCAACAACACGCCGGCCAAGCAGGTCTTCGCCGACGTGGCGGGCCAGCTCAAGAAGGCCACCGACAAGGTACGCAAGAACATCGAGAAGCACGTCTGATGTTCCACTGTGGACGGTACGGCGCGACGGCCGTCGCCGGTCGTCGCGCCGGCGCCGGCAGGTCGAGCGAGGAAGAGGGCGGCAAGCATGTCTGACCGGATCCGGATCATCGGCCACCGCGGCGCGCTCGGCCTGGAGCCGGAGAACACGCTGCGCTCCTTCCGCCGGGCCCAGCAGGCCGGCGCCGACGAGGTGGAACTCGACATCCGGCTCTCCGCCGACGGCCGGCTCGTCGTCGTGCACGACGCCACGGTCGACCGCACCACCGACGGCACCGGCCCCGTCGCCGACCTCACCCTCGCCCAGCTACGGTCGCTGGACGCCGGCGACGGCGAACGCATACCCACCTACGCCGAGGTGCTCGCGGCGATCGACCTCCCGGTACAGACCGAGATCAAGGCGATCGAGGCGGTACCCGCGTTCGCCGCGCTGGTGCGCGAGCAGGACCTCACCGGCCGCGTGTACGCCGCCTCACACCACGCCGAGATCCTCGCCGCGGTGCGCGCCGCGGTACCGGAGGTGCCACGGGCGCTGATCCTGCCGTCCTCGCCGGCCGACGCGGTCGAGCAGGCCCGCGCCGTCGACGCCCGCTGGCTCGCCCTCGGCATCCGCAACCTCACCGCGGACCTCGTGGACGCGGTGCACGACGCCGGCATCGCCATCGACGCCTGGCCGGTGCCGGACCCGGCGACCCTGGACCGGGCCCGCGCCCTCGGCGTCGCCGCCGTCACCACCGACAACCCGCACCTGCTCGCCTGACGGCCGGCGCGGGAGGCGCCGGCCCGGCCGCGCGGAGATGTTCTCAGGCGGCGACCCGAGGCTGCCAGTACGCCTGGAGCCGGGACAGGTCGGTGCCGGGCGGGAGTTCCACCCGGTCCGGGAGGGCGCGGCGCCCGGCGAACACCTCGTGCAGGCAGTGTTCGTCGTACGTCTCGCACACCGGCAGATCGGCCCGCACCCCCGGGTCGACGTCGCCGCCCAGCACCCGCCCCTGCCGGTCCCGGAACACCAGGACGACGCCCTGGTTGCGCTCGTCGAGCCGGTGATCGAGGTGCAGCTGGTAGCCGATCCGCGCGGTCGGCAGGTACCCGTCGGTCCCCTTCTCCCGCTCGATCACCCGCAGGTGTCGGATCGTGGCGCGGGTGTGCAGCGGTGCGTCGAGCATCGCGTACCGCGTGCCGGCAGCGGCGATCTGGTCCAGCGGGATCCACCCGGCGTCGAGGACCCGCACGCTGATCCCGGTCACCGAGTCGAGCCAGCTGCGGTCCGGGTCGTCCGCGCCGACGAAGCTTCCGGCGACGGCCGTCTCGGCGCCCGGCGCGAGGGTCTGCACCCGCTCGACGTTCGTGCCCGACCCGGCGAGGTCCGCGGACGCCGGTGGCGCCGGGCGGAGCCGGACCCGCACGGAGACGCCGTAGGCGCCGTCCGGGCAGGGATTGCGGAGGATCACGGCGTACCGGAGTTGGCCCTTCCGCCGGTCCACCGACCAGCCCTGGCCGGTGACCTCGACCTGGCAGATCGGGCCCGGGCTGGGCAACGATGCGAGGTTCTGCCGGGTCGCGGTGGGTGGGATCGTCGGATCGTTCCACCGGTACGCGCCGACCACCGACACCGCCACCAACGCCAGCACCGCGACGCCGGCCAGGCCGAGCAACAGCCACCGCCGCCGGCTGCTGCTCGGGGTCGGACCGGCCGGCGGGTTCACCGGCCCGGCCGCAGCCGCGTGACCCGGCTCGCTCGGGCCGCCCGGCTCGGGCGGGATCGGCCCGCCGGCCCCGGCCGGGGACGCTCCGCCGGGCTCGGGTCCGTCCGGCCCGGCCGGGGATGTGGCGGCGGGCTCGGGTCCGTCCGGCCCGGCCGGGGGCACTCCGCCGGGCTCGGTTCCCTCCGGCCCGGCCGGGTCGGGGGAGTCGGGGGTGGTCACGAGCCAGCTCCGGTGCGAGAGCGCAGCGCGGTGAGGGTGGCCCGGGTGATCGCGGCGGCGGCCCACCGGTGCCGGGCCTGCGTCATTCGCTGTCCGCTCAGCTTGACGTACACCTCCAGCAGCAGGTTCGAGTCGCGCACGCCGACGAGGAAACCGGTCCCGGGCCGTAGTGCGGCGGGGCCGGTGACCCTTGCCGTGCAGAAGGCGGTCGGCGCACCGAGCCCGATGGCGTCGGTGAACGTGACCGGTTCGTCCCATCGCGGCGTCGGCAGCGGCGTGTCGCCGGTATCGCCGCGGAGGTCGCCGCGCCGGCTCTGCAGGTACGCCCGCGCCGACTGGCGCGCCGACGGATACACCGCGAACGCGACCCGGACCAGGCTGAAGGCCTCGCCGGGCCGGGCGTCCAGGTGGTACCCGGTGACGCAGTAGCCGACCCGCAGTCCGGTCGCGGCGCCGGTCCCGTCGTCGTGCGTCGTGGCCGATCGGGAGCGGCTGGTCGCGAACGGGTCGGCGGTGCGCGGCGGCGACCCGTCGACCAGGTCGCACGGCCGGCCCACCGGGTGGTACCGCCCGGTGCCGGTCCAGTGCACGACGCCGATCGCGACCGCGACGATCAGGATCGCGGCGGCCGAGCCGAGCCACCACCGCCCGCGGCGGGACCGGATGGGTGACGGGGCGGGAGCGGACATTTCGATGGTCTCCGGCTGGGCGCGGTGTCGGCAACGCAGCAGAGTGTCTCAGTCGTCCGCAACTGTGCTGCTCTGCGCCGGATGCTGGGCGACCCGGCGCGGTCGGGCCACGTGCCGCGCCGCTCGGCGCGGGTCAGGCCGCGCCGCCGGGGCCGGTCCGGCCGCCCGGGGCCGGTCAGGCCGCGCGGCGGTGGTTCACCGAGCGGAGGCCGCGGCCCGGGGCCGCCGGCGGCACCAGCGGGGTGGGCCGGTCGGGGCCGGCCGGGCGGTGCGGCCCGGCACCGGTCGTGTCGCCCGGCTGGGCGGTCGGGCCGCGGGTGCCGGAAGTGGCGGCCCGGCGAACCAGGAGCATCAGGGTGAAGCCGAGCAGCAGCAGGCCGTGCTCGGAGACGCGCATCGCGGTCACGGTGCCGGCGGCCAGGTCACGGACGCAGAAGGCGGTCAGTACCACCAGGAACCCACCGACCACCGGAATCAGTCCGGCGGCGGCGCGGGCCCGCCAGGCCACCGATGCCATGCCCAGGCCCAGTGCCAGGTTCCACGCCGTACTCTCGTCGAACAGGTGGGTGCTCAGGTCGTGCCCGGCGGCGGGCATCATGCCGGCGTGCCAGCCGAGCAGCTGGGCCAGCCCCAGCGCCAGCTGGGCGGCGGCCACCACGGCGAGTGCGATCCGCCAGCGCCGGCGGGAGCCGCCGCCGGGCGGCCACGCGGCGGTCAGGACCCGGTCGGTCAGGTCCGGCCCGGACACCGCCGGGCGCACCCGCAGCCGGCGGCTCAGCCGGGTCGCCTGCTCGTACCATGACCGGCACGCCGCGCAGCCGGCCAGGTGCTGGTCGGGCGACCCGGCCGGTGCCGGCTCGGCCTCGCCGTCCAGCCGTGCCGACAGCGCCGTACGACACTGCTCACACTCCATGCTCCTGACAGTCGTCGGCGGTGGCCGTGGAGTTCCCGGCGCCCCGCGGGCGTGGGCCGGCGGCCACCCCCGTACCATGTTCTACGTTTCGTCGAACTGCTGCCCGGGGCGGCGACAGTCCGGCCCGACCGGTCGCGGAGGGAGCGACGTGGCACACCCGGCGCGCGACGATGCGCAGCTCACCGCGTGGGCGCTGGCCGCCGGCGCCGGTGACCGGCAGGCCGCGGACGCGTTCATCCGGGCCACCCAGCGAGACGTCTGGCAGCTCGTCGCGCACCTCACCGACCCGCAGCGCGCCGACGACCTCGCCCAGGAGACCTACCTGCGTGCCTTCGGCGCCCTGGGCCGTTTCGCCGGCCGGTCCACCGCCCGCACCTGGCTGCTGGCGATCGCGCGGCACGTGGTCACCGACCACATCCGCTCCCGGTACCGCCGGCCCCGCACGGTCGACGCCGACTGGGTCCGCGCCGCGGAACACCAGCAGCTGCGCGCGTACCACGACGCGGCCGGGTTCGTCGAGCTGGTGGAGACCGTTCAGCTGCTCGCGGGGCTCGACCCGGACCGGCGCGAGGCGCTGGTGCTGACCCAGATCCTCGGCCTGGACTACGCGGAGGCGGCGGCCGTCTGCGGCTGCCCGGTCGGGACGATCCGGTCCCGGGTCGCCCGGGCCCGCGCCGACCTGATCGCCGCCCGGGCCGACCAGCCGGCCACCACGTCGCACACCGGCTGACCGGCCCCGCACCTCTTTCGGCCGCGAGGACGAGAGCCGGCTGTCCCGGTCGGTCCGAACCGTCCGGTGCCGCCGACCGCGCACGCCGTCGATCCGCAGCGCCCGGCCGGCGCAGCCACCAGCGCCCGGAGGGTCAGGACAACAGCTCGTGGGCACGCTGGGCGGCGCGGCTGGCGAGCGCGGTCAGCGCCGGGAGGTCGACACCAGCGACGGCGGGCAGCGGTACCGGGGTGCCCGGCTCGGCCGGCGGCGGCAGCGGCGCCGGCGGCGGGACCGGCGTGCGGGCGTAGGCCTCGGTCGCCGGTACGGTCTCCGCCGCGGGTGGTGCCGGTCCGTCGGTGCCGGACGCGGCCCCGCGCCGATCGCGCAGCGCCGCGAGGACCGCGGTACGGTGCCGGCCGCGCAGCAGCAGCAGCGCGAACGGATCGGTGTCGAGCAGGTCGGCGAGCACGTAGCAGAGCGCGGCGGCGTGCTTGCACGGTACGGCCCGGTCCGGGCAGTCGCAGGACACGGTCAGCTCGCGCGGCCCCGGCAGCAGCGACAATCCGGCCGCCGCGACGTCGTCCACGATGGACGGTGGCAGCTCGCCGTCCAGCAGCGCGGCGGTGTGCGCGAGCTGGCCACCGATCGCGTCCAGCACCCGGGCCCACCCGGCGTCGTCGAACGTCGCCACCCGAACCTCCACCCGGTACGCCGTGGGCCGGCTGCCGCGCACCCGGGCCGAGGCCGCACCGGCGGTCACCACCGCATCGCGCACCGCGCCGGACCGGGCGTACGTGCGGCCCCGCGGCAACCGGTTCGGGTCGATCAGTGCCTGCTGCTGCAACGCATCCAGCCAGGCGCGGGACCACCACGTCGCGCCGAACCGGCGGCGCGCGGCGGGCGGCACGTCGCCGAGCACGATCCGCTCGCCCGGAGTGTCACCGCCGGCCGGGCCCGCCCGGCGGCCCCGGGCCTCGGGGTCACCCGCTGCCCCGGGTTCCCGGGCCTCGGGGTCACCCGCCGTCGCGTTGCGGTACCGCGTCACGCCAGCGCCACCAGGTCGGCGAGCTCGTCGTCGGACAGCTCGGTCAGCCAGGTCTCGCCGGTACCGACGACCGCGTCGGCCAGCGCCCGCTTGTCCGCGATCAGCTTCGCCACCCTGTCCTCGACGGTGTGCTCGGTGACGAGCCGGTGCACCTGCACCGGCCGGTCCTGCCCGATCCGGTACGCGCGGTCGGTCGCCTGGTCCTCCACCGCCGGGTTCCACCACCGGTCGACGTGGATGACGTGGCTGGCCCGCGTGAGGTTGAGCCCGGTGCCGGCGGCCTTGAGCGACAGCAGGAACACCGGTGCCGCGCCCTCGTCGAACCGGCGCACCCGCTCCTCTCGTTGCCGCACCCCGACCCCGCCGTGCACCAGCAGGGTGTCCACACCCCGGTCGGCCAGGTGCCGCTCCAGCAGCCGGCACATCTGCACGTACTGGCTGAACACCAGCACCGAGTCGCCCTCCGCGAGGATGACGTCGAGCAGCTCGTCCAGCGCGGCCAGCTTGCCGGAACGGCCGGCGAGCGGACCCGGCTCCCCGAGGTACTGCGCGGGATGGTTGCAGATCTGCTTCAGCGCGGTCAGCAGCTTCAGCACCAGCCCGCGCCGGGCGACGCCCTCGGCGGCCTCGATCTCGGCCATCGTGTCGCGCACCACCGCCTCGTACAGCGTGGTCTGCTCGGCGGTCAGCGGCACCAGCTCGTCGGTCTCGGTCTTCGGCGGCAGCTCCGGCGCGATGCCGGGGTCGATCTTGCGCCGGCGCAGCAGGAACGGCCGGGTCAGCGCGGCGAGGCGGCGGGTGGCGTCGGCGTCGGCGTACCGCTCGACCGGGATCGCGATCCGCCGCCGGAAGTCCGCCAGCGGCCCGAGCAACCCCGGCGTGGTCCAGTCCACGATGGACCACAGGTCGGTGAGCCGGTTCTCCACCGGGGTACCGGTCAGCGCGATCCGGGCCGCCGCCGGCACCGCCCGGAGCGCCTTCGCGGTACGAGACAGCGGATTCTTGGCCGCCTGCGCCTCGTCGGCGACGACCAACCCCCACCGCACCCCGGCGAGCGTGGCGGTGTCGGCGCGCAGCACGCCGTAGCTGGCGAGCACGATCTCGTCGCCGGCGAGCGCGCCGAGATCCCGGCTGGCTCCGTGGAACCGGCGCACCGGGACGCCGGGCGCGAACCGGTGCACCTCGCGCTCCCAGTTGCCCAGCAGCGAGGCCGGGCAGCAGACCAGCGTCGGTCCGCGGTGCAGGGTACGGCGGTGCAGGTGCAGCGCGATGATCTGCACCGTCTTGCCCAGCCCCATGTCGTCGGCGAGGCAGCCGCCGAGGCCGGCACCGGTCATCGCGGCGAGCCAGCCGAGCCCCCGCCGCTGGTACGGCCGCAGCGTCGCGTCCAGGCCGTCCGGCGGCGGGACCTCCGAAGCAGCGCCGGCCAGCCGGTCGACCAGCTCGGCCAGCGGCCGGTCCGGCGTGAACGGCACGTCACCGTCCGCTGTGGACAGCGTGCCGGTGAGGGCGGCGGCGAGTGCCTGAGCGCCGTCGAGCCGGGACCGTCGCCGCCGCAGCCGGGCGACCAGCGACCGGTCCACCCGTACCCACCGGCCCCGCAGCCGGACCAGCGGCCGCTTCGCCTCGGCCAGCGCGGTCAGCTCCTGCTGGGTCAGCGCGGTCCCGTCCAGGGTGGCCTGCCACTGGAAGTCGAGCAGCTCGTCGAGGCCGAACGCGGCCGGGCCGGTCGCCGCCGGCCGTTTCGTGGTCGCCGCCAGCCGCGGCGAGTGGTCGGTCAGCTCGGCCGGCCACAGCACGTCGGCCCCGGCGGCGCCGAGCGCCTCCGCCGCCTCGAACAGCCCGTCCACCTCCTCGTCCGCAAGCGGCAGCACGCTGGGTGCGTGTTCGGCGAGGGCGGCCGACAGCGGCGGCCAGGTTCGGGCCGCGCGGCGCAGCGCCAGCAGGACGTCGGTCTCCGCGTCGGCGCCGAACCGGTCCAGCACCTCGGTCGGCGCCGACCACAGCTGGGCCAGCTCCACCACCAGGCTCGGATCGCCGGCACTACGCATCGCGAGCGCCACCGAGAACCCGCCGGCCGCCTCCGCCGCATCGTCCGGCCCGGCGCCGTCGCCCGGCGGTACCGCGGTGGGCAGGCAGAGCCGCAGCACCAGCCGTACCGATCCGGCCAGCTCGGTGTCGATCGCGGCGAGCAGCCGCCGGTACGGCTCCGCCGGCAGCGGCTCGTCCCGGGCATAGCCGGCCACCGCACCGGGATCCGCCGCCGCGGTGCTCGCGGCTTCCGGCGGCCCGCCGGGGGAGGTACGGGTGAGGGCGTCGGCGAGCGCGTCCCAGCAGGCGGTGATCAGGGATCCGGGGGCGTGCAGCAGCAGCCGCCCGGTGTCCGTGGTGGTCGCCGCGTACGCCTGCACCGGCATCGCCGCCGCGCACCGGTGCAGCCAGTCGACCGCGCCCGGATCCGGCAGTAGCCGCCAGGCCGCGGTGCCGGTGGCGCTGCGACCGGGGGCCATCCGGCCGGCGGCGAGCTGGGCCAGCCCGGAGAGCACGACAGCCCGCCAGAGCCGCGCCGAGTCGGTGTCGTCGGCGCCGTCGAGCAGCCGGTGGACGGCGGCCTCGACCGCCAGGGTGTGCGCGGGCACCCGTCGTCGCCGAATCCGACCGTACGCCGATTGAGCGACAACCAGCTCCGAATTGGTGTCGGATATCCGACCATCCGAGCGCCAGAATGCGAAGGTGCCACGTCGCGCCGGATCGCCCGGTCGAAACGTCACGTGTACCGCGTGGTCACCCATGGCATTGAAGGCTACCCAAACAGGGGTGGCCGGCCTTTCGCCGAAACGACGAATCCCGGGGCAGAGCCCCGGGACATTCCATGAGGATCATGCTTCCGCGGCCGGTTCCGGCCGGCGGTCGTCAGGGCTTCGCGCCGGCGCCAGCGATCACTGAGCGTGTGTCCGGCGGTGCGAGGGTGTGGCCGTCGGGGAGGATCTCCCCGTCGTCCTCGAACAGGATGACGCCGTTGCACAGCAGGCTCCAGCCCTGCTCCGGATGAGCCGAGACGACATGCGCCGCCTCCCGGTCGAGGGCCTGTGCCGAGGGGCATTCCGGCGTATGGAGGCACATAGCTCCTCCATCTGCGGTCGTGGTGGGATGGGAGCCATCCCCGGTCGGATCAAGTCTGCTCCGCTGGTACGGAAGCTTCAAGCAAATCACCGGCCGAGGAGAATATTTCCCCTGTTCGTATCCGGAGCGTTACCAAGCCGGTCCCCGGCTCCCCGCCGTACGGCCGATGCCCCGGCGCCGACCGGCCGGTGCCCTGCGGGGCCGAAAACCCGCACACGGTGAGGGTGGTACCGGTGCGCGCGCGTGCCACTTCTGCGCGTAGCGCCCGTTCAACCATCGGATCGATCGGTAAACCCTTGTGACATTCCATGGTTCGTTTCCGGTCGTATTCTCATTCACACGCGACCCGCACCGAGCCGGTCGCAGGGGGGTGCTCGGCGTGACGAGGGAGGTCGACGCGCGGCGAACCCGGTTCACCAAGCGTTGGGCCCGGGGCATCGCCGACCGCGCGTTTGTCCCGATGTCGTCCGACGAACTGGTCGGCTACCTCGCCGACCTGTCCGATCGGATCGTCGCGCTGCACCACGCCGACACGTTCGACCCGGAGCAGGCCCGGCAGGTCGGCGCCGCACTGGTCGCCGCGGACGTCACCGACTCCGGCGCGCTCGGCCTCACCCTCACGCTGCTCACCGCCGACCCGCTCACCGCGACCGCCGGTACCCCCAAACGGCGCCGGGAGATCCGCGCCGCGCTCGCCGACGGGTTCGCCGCCGCGCTGCGCGAGCGCACCCTCGCCGAACAGGAGTCGATCCGGCTGGCCCTGGTCGACGCGCGCCGGCAGGCCGAACAGGCGCTGTCGGTCAGCCAGGCCCGGTTCCAGGCGGTGTTCAGCGAGGCGGCGATCGGCATCGCGCTGATCGACGACGAGCACCACATCGCGGACGCCAACCAGGCGCTCGCCGACCTGCTCGGCCGCGAACCCGACCAGCTCGCCGGCCACGACCTCGACGAGTACGCCCACCCGCAGGACGCCGCGGCGGTCCGCTCCGCGGTGGCCGGGCTGTTCGCCGGCGCGCCGACCCCGGTGCAGCTGGAGCGGCGGTTCTCCGGCCGGGACGGCGCGCTGGTCTGGGGTCGGATCACGCTGACCATGATCGAGGCGCCGGCCGGGCACCAGTACGCGGTCGCCATGATCGAGGACTCCACCGAGCGGCGGCTGCTGGAGGCGAGGCTGGAGTACCAGGCCTGGCACGACCCGCTGACCGGGCTGGCGAACCGGGAACTGCTGCTCAAGCGGCTGGACGAGATGCTCACCGGCAAGGAGGGCGGCACCGGCGACCCCGGCCGGAACGGCGGTACCGGGTCGGCCGGCGGCACTGGGCTGGCCGGCTCCGCCGGCGGCACTGGCTTGGCCGGCTCCGCCGGCGGTACTGGGCTGGCCGGCTCCGCCGGCGGTACTGGGCTGGCCGGCTCCGCCGGCGGCACTGGCTTGGCCGGCTCCGCCGGCGGTGTCGGGCTCTGCTACCTCGACCTGGACGGCTTCAAGGCGGTCAACGACTCGTACGGGCACGAGACCGGTGACGGGGTGCTCGTCGCGGTCGCCCAGCGGCTCGACCTGGCGCTGCGGCAGACCGGCTGCCTCGTCGCCCGGACCGGCGGGGACGAGTTCGTCATCCTCATCGACGACCCGGACTCCGAGCCGGTGCGGTGTGCCGAACGGGCCCTCGCCGCGCTGCACGATCCGCTGCGGGTCGGCGGGCACGAACTGTCGGTGTCCGCCTGCGTCGGGGTGGTAGACCGGATCGCCGACCGGTTCACCGCGGCCGACCTGATGCAGGCCGCCGACACCACCCTGTACTGGGCGAAGTCGGAGGGCACCGATCGGCTCGCGGTGTTCGACCCGGACCGGCACGCGCGGGAGGTGGCCCGCTACTCGCTCGCCGCCGCGATGCCCGCCGCCGTCGAGCACGGCGAGTTCGTGGTCGAGTACCAGCCGCTCGTGGGGTTGGCCGACGACCGGCTGCGCGGGGTGGAGGCGCTGGTCCGCTGGCGGCACCCGGAACTCGGCTGGCTGCCGCCGGACCGGTTCATCAACCTGGCCGAGGAGACCGGGGCGATCGTGCCGCTCGGCCGCTGGGTGCTGCGCTCGGCCTGCGAGCAGGCGCAGCGCTGGCAGGAGATCGCCGCCGACGACTTCTTCGTCAGCGTCAACCTCGCGGTCCGGCAGGCGCACGAGAAGCACCTGACCGACGAGGTGTCCGAGGTGCTGTCGAGTACCGGCCTGCCGGCCGACCGGCTCGTGCTGGAGCTGACCGAGAGCGCGATCATGGGGCCGGCCGCGGAGCCGCTGCGGGCCCTGCACGCGCTGACCGACATGGGTGTCCGGCTCGCCATCGACGACTTCGGTACCGGCTACTCCAACCTCGCCTACCTGCGCCGGCTGCCGGTGCACGCGCTCAAGATCGCCGGCTCGTTCGTGTCCGGGATGGCCGACGCGACCGACAACGGTGTCGGTGGGCCGGACCCGGTGGACGAACGCATCGTGGAGACGCTGGTGGAGTTGGCGCACGCGCTCGACCTCACCGTGATCGCCGAGGGCGTGGAGACCGTCGGGCAGGCCAGCCGGCTCCGCGAGTTCGGCTGCGACGTCGGGCAGGGGTGGCACTTCGCCCGCCCCGGTGCCCCGGAGGCGATCACCGCCCGGCTCGTCGCGGAACGCAACGGCCAGCGCTGACCCGACGACGCCGCCGACCCCCGGACGGGAGTGCCGAGGGTTGCCTCCGGCCCAGGGGGCCGCAGGATTCCCCGGCCCGGGACGGCCGTGGGATGCGCCGGCCCGGGACGGCCGCGGGATGCCTCCGGCTCGGGAGGGCCGCGGGATGCGCCGGTCAGCAGGGCCGCCGGTCAGCAGGGCGGCCCGCCGGGGCCACCGGACACGCTGGTCCGGCCGTGGAAAGGGTGAGGGCCGACCCCCACGTGGTGGCGGGGACGGCCCTCCTCGGTGGCTACCGAGTCGTGTGTCGCGGCGTCAGGGTCGAACCGCCCCGTACCAGGAACCGGGGTAGTCGAGCGTGGACACCTTGACGTACTCACCGGGCTGCGGTGCGTGGATCACGTAGCTCGTGCCGTCGTACCGGCCGATGTAGATGGCGACGTGCTCGCCGCCGTTGTAGAACACCAGGTCACCGGGCTGCAACTGGTCGCGGGTGACGTGCGGGAAGGCCGCGTACTGGCTGTAGGTGTACGCCCGCATGTGCACGCCGGCCGCGGCCCAGGAGGCCGAGGTCAGGCCGGAGCAGTCGAAGGTGTTCGGCCCCGCCGTCGCCCACACGTACGGGTCGCCGAGGTGGTTGATCGCGTAGCGCACGGCGACGCCGCCCGGCCCGGGGATGTACGGCATCTGCGGCAGCTGGGTCCCGGTGTTCTTCCGGGCCGCCGCCGTCTTCATCCACTGCTTCTCCATGGTGTCCATGTCGGACTTGAGCTTCTTCTTCTCCGCGGAGAGCTTCTTGGCCTGCGCCTTGTTGCTCGCGATGAGCTTGTCGTACTTCGCCTTCGAGGCGTCCAGCTTCTTCTTCGCCGACTCGTACCTCGCGACCTTGGCGTGCTGGTCGGCGGCCATCCGGTCCAGCGTCGCCATCTGGTCGAGCATGGTGGTGGGCGAGCCGTACTTCAGCATCGAGTTGAGGGCGGACAGGTTGCCGCCCCGGTAGGCGGCGGCCGCGTAGGTGCCGACCTCCTTGTACATCGCGTCGACCTTCTTCTTCAGCGGCGCGATCTGCTTGCTCAGCTCACGGGACTTCTTCTCGTTCTTCGCGAGCGCGTCCTCGTTCTGCTTCAGCTTCTCGCCGTTGGCCTCCAACTTGGACCAGGTCGAGTCCATGCCGTGTTCCAGCTGCGAGGCGGACGGGTCCGCGTGCGCGGCGGTCGGGCCGATCAGGCCGACGCCGACGGTGGCGCAGAGGGCGGCGGCGAGCAAAGCAAGCGCGCGCCGGGTTGGGCGCGCAACAGTCCCCGCTACTGACACCAGTAGCTCACTCCTTCTCCCGCAACCGCCTACCGGGTTAGCTGACGGGTTCGGGCGGGAAGAAGTGAGTTCGCCCTACCGCCGGCTCTCACCGAGAGCTGGCCGATTCACCCCGGATGGGCGCCGCGAACGGCGCCCGTTGGATCCCCGGCTCGCCGAGTGACGACTCGGCGGTGCCCGTTCGGCGCCACCGGTTTGGTGGCAGACTCCCGACCGGACCGCCCAAGAGTACGGATACCGCCGAGTGCCGTTCAACCCTGCGTGATCTGTTTGGCTTCGTCGGCCTGTCGGCGGTGGGCCGTGCTCCCGTGTGCGGACACCTTGGGTAACGAACCCGTTATCGTGCCGTTACGAGTGGCCGGCCGAGAAGCTGCCCAGGAGACCGCCACCACCAGGTAAATCACCGGCCGCTGCGGCCGGCCCGCGGTCCGCCATGTGGGAAGCGCCACAGCACTCCGGGCGATGCTGCGCTCCGCGATGGCCGTACCACCAACCGTTTGCCGATCCGCAGAATCCCGGTACGACAGGCGCCCCGGTGCGCCAGGGTGAGGGGGTGACGGCGACGCGGCGACGTGGGGCACGCGGCGGCGTCCGGGGCGAGGAGGTGGCACTCGATGCCCGCCAGCGATCTGCCGACCCGCCGGCTGGGTCGTACCGACCTGCACGTCACCCGGGTGGGCTTCGGCACCTGGGCGCTCGGCGGCGCGGGCTACGCGTACGGCTGGGGGCGGCAGGACGACGACGACTCGGTCGCGGCGATCCGGTACGCCGTCGACCACGGCGTCAACTGGATCGACACCGCACCGGTGTACGGGCTGGGCCACGCCGAGCAGGTCGTGGCCGCCGCGCTCGCCCCGTACCCCGAGGCGGACCGGCCGTACCTGTTCACCAAGTGCGGCCTGAGCTGGGACGAGACGGACCGGACCCGCCCGCCGCGCGCCGCCGGTGCGCCGAAGCACCTGCGGCGTGACCTGGAGGGTTCGCTGCGCCGGCTCGGCGTCGAGCGCATCGACCTGTACCAGCTGCACTGGCCCCGCGCGGCCGGGGTGCCGCTCGCCGAGACCTGGCAGACGCTGCTCGACCTGCGCCGCGAGGGCAAGGTCCGGGCGATCGGGCTGTGCAGCCAGCACACCGCCGGGCTGACCGCCGCCGCCGCGCTGGGCCGGCCGGACGCGGCGCAGCCGCCGTTCTCCGCGATCGACCGGGAGGCCGCCGACGGCCTGCTCGACTGGTGCGCCGCGAACGAGGTCGGGGTGCTCGCCGCCAGCCCGATGCAGTGCGGGTTGCTGACCGGCACGTTCACCCGGGAACGGGTGGCCGCGTTGCCCGCCGACGACTGGCGCCGCGGCGACGGCGACTTCATCGGCGCCGCGCTGGACCGCAACCTCGACCTGGGCCGCCGGATGGGCGACGTCGCGCACCGCCGGGGCCGTACCCTCGCCACCGTCGCGGTCGCCTGGACGCTGGCGTGGCCCGGGGTGACCGCCGCGATCGTCGGCGCCCGCCGGCCCGACCAGGTGGCGGGGTGGCTGCCGGCGGCCACCGAGACGCTGGACGCCGAGGACCTGGACGAGATCGCCGAGGCGATCGAACGGTCCGGCGCCGGTACCGGCCCGACCCGGCCACCGTTGCCGGCCGACCCGGACCCGCCGGCCGCGGCGCCCGGGACCGCGCCGGTACCGCCGGATCCGCCCGGGGCGCCGGCGACGGAACGCCCGGTGCCGGTCGAGGGCGGGGCGTACCAGGTCACCGTGGACCAGCCGCGCGGCGACCTGCTCGCCGAGCCGTCGTAACCCGTCCCGCAGCACGGCGCCGGTCGCGCGGTACGGTCGGCCGCAACGCCGGGCACGAGGGGGATGACGATGGGCGCGTTCTGGCATCCGTTCGCGGACATGGGCGACGTCGAGTCGGCGGGGGAGTTCGTGCTCTCCCGCGGCGAGGGCGTGTGGGTGTTCGACGAGAACGACCGCCGCTACCTGGACGCGACCGCCGGCCTGTGGTTCGCCAACGTCGGGCACGGCCGGCGCGAGCTGGCCGAGGCGGCGGCCGACCAGCTGCGCAGCCTCGCCGCGTACTCGTCGTTCGGCGACATCGCGGTGCGTACCACCATCGAGGCGGCCGAGCGGGTCGCCTCGCTCGCGCCGATGCCGAACGCGAAGGTCTTCTTCACCTCCGGCGGTTCGGACTCGGTCGACACCGCGGCCAAGCTCGTCCGCCGCTACTGGCACGAGCTGGGCGCGCCCGAGCGCACGGTGCTCATCTCCCGGACCAACGCGTACCACGGGATGCACGTGGCCGGTACCGCGCTCGCCGGCATCGCGGGCAACCGGGCCGACTACGGCGAGCTGATGCCCGACACCGCGGTGGTCGACCGGGACTCGGTGGACGAGCTGCGGGCCACCATCGAACGGATCGGCCCCGGCCGGGTCGCCGCGTTCTTCTGCGAGCCGGTGATCGGCGCCGGCGGCGTGTACCCGCCGGCCGAGGGCTACCTCGCCGCCGCCCGGCAGGTCTGCCGCGAGTACGGCGTGCTGTTCGTCGCCGACGAGGTGGTCACCGGGTTCGGCCGGATCGGCGGCGACTGGTTCGCGAGTACCCGGTTCCACCTGGAACCCGACCTGATCACCTGCGCGAAGGGCATCACCTCCGGTTATCTGCCGCTCGGCGCGGTGATCGCCGCCGAGCACGTCGCCGAGCCGTTCTTCCGCCCCGGCGCCGGGGTCTGGTGGCGGCACGGCTACACGTACTCGGGGCATCCGGCGGCGTGCGCGGTGGCGCTGCGCAACCTGGACCTGGTGGAGCGCGAGCAGCTGCTCAGCGAGTCGAAGCGGCTGGAGTCCACCCTGGCCAAGCAGCTCGCCCGGTTGACCGAGCACGACCTGGTCGCCGAGGTACGGGCCGGCGTCGGCGCGGTCGCCGCGGTCCAGCTGACCGAGCCGGCGCTGGCCCCGCAGCTGGTCAAGGGGCTGCGCAAGCAGGCGGTGTCGACCCGGGCCGTCGGCGCCGGCGCGATCCAGGTCTCCCCGGCCTTCGTGATGTCCGACGACGAGGTGCACCTGCTCACCGACGGCATCTGGGCCGCCCTCACCGACCTCCGCCGCTGACCCGGTGCCCGGTGGCTGGCCGGCTGTAGCCAGGCGGTCCGGAGGCGGCCAGCTGTGACCGGGCCACCGGACGGCGGCGACCCGGCCGGAGCATCACCCGGTCCGGAGGTCCTCGATCCGGGTGCTGACGCGCAGGAACGACAGGCTCAGCAGTGCGGTACCGGCCACGGCGGCCAGGGCGATCCCCACGATGAGGCCGACCTGCCCCCACGGCACCGCCGCCGTGACGTGCACGTGCAGCTCCGGCAGCGTGAGGTGCCGGAGCTGCTTCGAGTCGGCGCCGTAGCACGGCTCGACGGAGCCGTGGTCCACGCAGTAGACGCCGGCCGCTTGGGTGACGTCGTAGCTCGGGACGATGGCGCGCCCGGTGAACATCCCGACCAGCGCCGCGATCACGACCCCCGGTGCCGTGGTGACCAGCGCGTGCAGCACGAGGGCGGCACCCAGCGTCCGGCGCGGTACTCCGGCCGCGGTCGCGGCGGCGAGCTGCCGGCGCTGCCCGACGACCCGCTCCACCAGCGCGGTCAGCAGCGCGGCCGCCGCGACCACCAGGACCACCCGGACACCCAGATCGACGATGTCGAACGCGCGGCCGTAGAACGCGTCGACGTAGTGCTCCGGATGGGTGCCGGCGTAGCGCGCGTCGAGGTCCGCCATCGCGTTGTTCGCCCGGTCGTTGAGCCGGAACCCCTGGCGCAGCGCCGCGGCGCCGGCGCCGAACAGGACCGCGGCGAACAGGACGGACAGGCTGCGGCCACCCAGCCACGGGTCGCTCGCCGCGCGCCCGGCGGCGAGCAGCACGGCCGGACGGCGCGCGAAGCGGCGTACGACCACTCCGGCCAGATGGCTGAGCCGCGCGGCACCGAAGACCAGCCCGACCAGGATCAGCCCGACACCAACCACCAGCGACCCCTGGAACGCCCAGTTGGCGATCCGCTGGGCCTCGTGCTGTATCGCCGCATTGTCGGTGCTCCGTAGCAGCGTCGCGCTGGTCCAGTTGGCGATCGAGACCGCGCTGATCACCATGGCAGCCCCGATCGCCAGCAGCACCACCGGCCAAGTGGCCGGCCGGCCGGTTCGGGCCTTCCTGGTGATGCCGTGCGGGGTGGCGACGACCCGGCGCAGCAGGAGCACGGACAGCGCGACCACCAGTACCGGTACCAGCGCGATCAGCACGACCAGCGCCCACCAGGGCGGCAGTACGTCGGTGGGCAGCGGCCGGTAACCGTGCGAGTCCGGCGCGTCGGCGAGGACCCGGCCGACGAGGTAGACGACGGCGCCCAGCGCGGCACCGGCGCAGGCGGCGAGGCCGCTCTCGGTGGCGACCACCCGGACCACGTCGGCCGGGGTGGCGCCGGCCATCCGCAGCGCGGCCAGCCGGCGTTCCCGGGCCGGGGCGCCGAGCCGGGCGCACTGCACCACGAACAGCAGCACCGGGATGGTCACCAGCAGCAGGCCGACGGACAGCCCCTTGCGCAGCCCGTACTCGGCGAGCAGTTCGTTGGTGTAGTGCGCGGTGCTGAAGGTGCTGTCGGTGCGGCTGGCCACCACCGGGATGGACAGCACCGTACCGACGGCGAGTAGGCCGAGGGTGGCGGCGGCCGAGCCGAGCACGGTCAGCGCGATCCGCACGGTGTCGGTCCGGGTGCCGGCCCGGGCCAGCCGCAGCAGGGTGTGCGGTGACATGGTGCCGGCCGACGCCGCGCCCGGGGCCCCGGTGGCCGCGGTCATCGCCGGTCCCCCCGGTCGGCGCCGACCGTGAACACGCCGAGGCCGGTCGCGTCCAGGGCGCCGTCGCGCAGCGCGATCTCGCGGTGCGCGTACGCGGCGACCTTGCTGTCGTGGGTGACGAGCACGACGGTGGTACCGCGTTCGGTCGACTCGCGGACGAGTTCGGTGAGCACCTGTTCGCCGGTGAGGCTGTCCAGCGCGCCGGTCGGTTCGTCGGCGAACAGGACGGCCGGGTCGGTGACCAGCGCGCGGGCGAGCGCGACCCGCTGCTGCTGGCCGCCGGACAGTTCGCCGGGCAGCAGCGTGGCGACGTCCTCGACACCGAGCCGGTCGAGCCGCTCGCGCGCCGTCGCGTACGCCCCGGTGCGGCGGGCGCCGCCGAGCAGCAGCGGCAGGGCGACGTTCTCCAGCGCGGACAGCTCGGCGACCAGCTGACCGAACTGGAACAGCACCCCGAACTCGGTCCGCCGCAGCCGGGACCGCTCGGCCTCGCTGAGGGTGTCGATGCGGTGGCCGGCGTACCGGACCTCGCCGGCGTCGGGCCGCAGGATGCCGGCGAGGCAGTGCAGCAGGGTCGACTTGCCGCAGCCGCTCGGCCCGGTGACGGCGACGATCTCGCCGCGCGCGATGGCCAGGTGAACGCCGCTCAACGCCGGCGTCGGCCCGTACGACCGGGTCAGGGCCTCGGCGGTCAGCAGCGCCGGGCTGGTGGTCCCGCCGCCGTGAGCCGGGGGTTCTGCGTCGGTCATCGGTGGTCTCCTTCGTGCAGTTCGGCGCGGAGCGCACCGAGTCGGGTCAGCGTGGTCTGCATCCAGGCCAGGTCGGCGTCGAGGTGCCCGAGCAGGTAGTCGGCCGAGACGACGTCGGACATGTTGGCCCCGGGTTCGGTCTTGGCCCGGGTCAGCTCGCGCATCCGCTCGGCGTGCGCCGCGCGTTGCGCGGTCAGGTACGCGCGGGCGGTGGCGCCGTCGGAGCCGGTCCGCAACGCGACGACGACCTTGGTGAACAGCGCGTCGGTGACGAACGGGGCGGGCCGCTCGACGGTACCGAGCCAGGTGCGGAGCGTGACGTGGCCGGTGTCGGTGATGGTGTAGCTGGTGCGTTCCGGGCCGCCGGCGGAGTCGTGCCCGGCTTCCTCGACGAGTTCGTCGCGCACCATCCGGCCGAGCGTGGCGTACGCCTGGCCGAAGGCGAGCGGGCGCGCCCGGGGCAGCAGCGCGTCGTATGCCTGTTTGAGGTCGTAACCGTGTCTGGGGGTGCCGTCGGCGAGGATGCCGAGCAGGACGTGTACCGCGGACATGGCCAGCACTATTCTCTCAGAGAATAGCTACGTCAAGTCGCGGTCCCGTCGGGCTGTGAGATCTGCCGCGGTCCGGCCCGGCGGCGCCGCCGGCACGGCAGGATCGACGGCGAACGGGACGAGGAGGGGGCCGCGCCATGGAACTGGTGACCATCGACGACATCCGCGCCGCCGCGGAGGTCCTCACCGGCGTCGCGGTCCGTACCCCGCTGCTGCCGCAGCCGTGGGCGCAGCCCGGCCGGCAGCTGTGGCTCAAGCCGGAGAACCTGCAGCCGGTCGGCGCCTTCAAGCTGCGCGGCGCGTACCACGCCATCGCCGTGCTGCCGGACGAGGCGCGCAAGGCCGGCGTGGTCACCCACTCGTCCGGCAACCACGGCCGCGCCGTCGCGTACGCCGCCGCCGTGTTCGGGGTGCCGGCCGTCGTCGTCATCCCGGACGTGGCGCCGCCGATCAAGATCGAGGCGGTCCGGGAACTCGGCGCCGAGGTCGTCCTGGTCCCCGGCGGCGAGCGCGCCGACGCCACCGCGCGCATCGCCGCCGAGCGCGGGATGACCGTGATCCCGCCGTTCGACCACCGGGACGTGATCGCCGGCCAGGGCACCGTCGGCCTGGAGATCCTCGCCGACGCCGCGGACGCCGACCTGGTACTCGTGCAGGTCGGCGGCGGTGGCCTCGCCTCCGGGGTGAGTACCGCGATCAAGGCACTGTCCCCGCGCACCGCGGTGTACGGCGTCGAACCCGCCGTCGCGCCGGACGCCCGAGACTCGCTCGCCGCCGGCCGGCTGGTGCCCTACCCGGACGAGCAGCGGTACGCGACGATCGCCGACGGGATGCGGACCGGGCTGTCCGAACTGACCCTGGCGCACCTGACCGCGCACCTGGACGGCATCGTCACGGTGGCCGAGGACGAGATCCGCGACGCGGTCGGCGTGCTCGCGCGCCAGGCCAACCTGGTCGCGGAGCCCTCCGGTGCGACCACGCTCGCCGCCTACCTGCACCATGCCGACGAACTGCCGGCCGGTCGCACCGTCGCCGTCGTGTCCGGCGGCAACCTCGACCCGGCCCAGCTGGCCACCCTCGTGCGCGGGTGACTCATGGCGTCAGGACGATCTTCCCGGTAGCGCTGCCGGTCTCGATCAGCCGGTGTGCGTCCCCGGCCCGGTCGAACGGAAAGACGTGCTCCGCGTGCACCCGCAGCCGGTCCGCCTCGACCAGCTCGACCAGCCGGTCGAGCCCGGTACTGTCGGGTTCCACGCCGACTCCGGCGAATCGCCGGCCGGCCCGCTCGGTACGCTCCGCCAAGGCGGCGTCGTGGTGGCCGACGATGGTCAGCAACAGTCCTCCCGGGCGAAGCGCGTCGATGGACCGCTCGGCGGTGGTCCCACCGACACAGTCCAGCACCACGTCGACGTCCTTGACCGCGCTCTCGAAGTTCACCCCGCGGTAGTCGATCACCTCGTCCGCGCCCAGCGACGCGACGAAGTCGCGCTTGGCGCCGCTGGCGGTCGCGATCACGTAACCACCGTGCGCCTTCGCGATCTGTACCGCCAGGTGTCCGACCCCACCGCCGCCGGCGTGCACCAGTACCCGCTCGCCTGCGGCCAGGTGTGCGGTGTCGACCAGGCTCTGCCATGCGGTCAACCCGGCCAGCGGCAGCCCGGCGGCCGTCACGTGGTCCAGGGCGGGCGGTTTGCGGACGAGTTGCCGTGCCGGCACCGCCACGTACTCCGCGTACGCGTTGGTGCTGCGGGGGAACAGCGGCAGGCCGAACACCTCGTCACCGACCGCGAACCGGGTCACCCCGGGTGCCCTCGCAGTGACCACACCGGATACGTCCCAGCCCAGCGTGAAAGGTGGCTGCCCGTACTGCGGGAAGCGCCCGGCTCGGATGTTCGCGTCGACCGGGTTCACCCCCGCGGCGCGCACCTGCACCAGCACCTCGGTCGGCAACGGCGTGGGCGGCTCGGCCTCGGCGACCTCCAGTACCTCCGGGCCGCCGAACACCTGTTGGGTCACGATGCGCATGTCGTCTCTCCTTCGTTGGCAGGGATGGGTGCCGTGGCGCGTGCCCGGCCCCGGGACATCCGGCTCGTCGAACCAGCCCCGCGGCGGCGGCAGGCCCGGTTGCGGGGCCATGGCCGAGCTGGTGAGCGGGGTCGAGGTCAGTCGACGCCGGCCCGCTCCACCGGTAGGTGCGTGGCGAAGAACGTCTCGATGCGCCGCCACGCGTCGGCGGCCTCCGGCCCGCGGAACCCGGCCCGGGCCACGATCCGGGCCGGCAGTACCGGCGTGTGGTGGTTGAGGAAGCCGTGCCCGGCTGCCGGGTACTCCCGGACGTCGTGTGTCACGCCGATCTCGGTGAGCGTCCCGCTGAGCTTGCCGGCCGCGCCGGCCAGGGTGCGGTCCCGGCCCCCGTACGAGGCGACGATCGGGCAGGCGCCGGTGAGTACGTCGGCCGCGTTCTTCGGTACCTGGCCGTAGTTGACCGCGGCGACCGCGTAGTCGGACTGGGCAGCGGCGAGCAACGCGAACCCGCCGCCCAGGCAGAACCCGATGATGCCGACCCGGCCGGTGCAGTCCGGGTGGTCGAGCAGCCAGCGCCGCGACTGCTCGACGTCGGTGAACGTCTGGCCGCGCCGGGCGGAGAGGTCGCGGAAGGCGCGGACCAGGCAGCGTAACCGACCACCGCGGTACAGGTCGGGCGCGAAGGTCAGGTAGCCAGCGCCGGCCAGCCGCTCGCAACAGGCCCGGATGTCGTCGTTCAGCCCGTACGCCTCGTGGATCACGACGACGCCGGGCCAGGGGCCCTGGCCGGACGGGATGGCCAGCTCGCCGGTGGGTTCGACACTCATGCCATGTCCAATTGATGATGTGTGAATTGATGACTAGTCATGAGTAAAGCATGACCAGTCACCGGTCGCAAGTACGATCGGAACCATGGTTGAGGTGCTGGAGTTGGCCCAGGCGGTCAAGGCGGCGTACCGGGAGATCGACCGCCGCGCGAACGAGGCCTACCGGCCGTTGGGGGTGACCAACGCGCAGGCCGAGGCGATCCTGATCATCGGAGCGCGGGAGCCGCTCGCGCTCCGGGAACTCGGCGCACTGATCATCGCCGAGTCCGGCCACCCCAGCCGGCTGGTCGACCGGCTGGTCGCGGCCGGCCACGTCGACCGACGCGCTGCCGACGATCGGCGCCGGGTCGAGCTCACCCTGACCGCATCCGGCCGCGAGTTGGTGCCCGAAATCCTTGCAGCGCAACGGAAACTACTCGACTGGGGGGCCGATCGGCTTGCCGGCCACGACGTGCCCGCCGCAGTGGCCACGCTGCACGCCGTCTTCGCCGACGGCCCACTGGCCGACGTCCTGGCCGGCCGCGCCACCCGCCCGTGACGTCGACATCCTGGCCGGCCGCGTCACCCGCCGATGACGTCGACATCCTCGCCGGCCGCGCCACCCGACGGTGACGTCGACATCCTCGCCGGCCGCGCCACCCGACGGCGGCGCGCCACCGCCCCCACGCCCCACGCCCCACGCCCACGCCCACGCCCCACGCCCACGCCCCACGCCGGAGCAGGGCGCGTCCGTCGCTGGTGCGGTGACGATCGACCGCGCCGGCGCGGGTCAGGCGACCCGCGCCGGCGATGCGGCTCAGCGGGCCACGGTGTCGATGATCCAGGCGTAGCAGCGGGCCCGATCGTGCCAGGCCTGGTACCGGCCGGACCGCCCACCGTGCCCCGCCTCCATCTCCGTCCACAGCAGCACGTCCGGCGCGCCGTTCGCGCGCAGCCGGGACACCCACTTGGCCGGCTCGTGGTAGAGCACCCGGGTGTCGTTCAGGCTGGTCTCGACGTAGATCGGCGGGTAGTTCGACGCGTCGGCCGCAACGTTCTCGTACGGCGAGTACGACTTCATGTAGCGGTAGACCTCGGCGTCGTGCAGCGGGTCACCCCACTCGTCCCACTCGATCACCGTCAGCGGCAGCGACGGGTCGAGGATCGAGTTGAGCGCGTCGACGAACGGCACCGCCGCGTAGATCGCGCCGAACGCGTCCGGCGCCTCGTTGACCACCGCACCCATCAGCAGCCCACCGGCCGAGCCGCCCAGCGCGGCCAGCCGCGGGGTCGAGGTCCACCCTGCCTCGACCATCCGCCGGGCCGCCGCGACGAAGTCGGTGAAGGTGTTCCGCTTGCGCAGCATCTTGCCGTCCTCGTACCACCGGCGGCCCAGCTCGCCGCCGCCGCGGACGTGCGCGATGGCGTAGACGAAGCCCCTGTCCAGAAGGGACAGCCGGTCGATCTGGAAGCCGGGGTCGATGGAGATCTCGTACGAGCCGTAGCCGTAGAGCAGGCACGGCGCGCTGCCGTCGCGCACCAGGTCCTTGCGCGCCACCACCGAGATCGGCACCTTCGTGCCGTCCGGCGCGGTCGCCCACTCGCGGAACTGCTCGTACTGGTCCGGGTCGTAGCCGCCGAGCACCGGCTGCCGCTTGCGCAGCACCAGGTGCCGCTGCCCGAGGTCGTAGTCGTACACCGAGCGCGGCGTCACCAGCGAGGTGTAGGTGAGCCGGAACGTGCCGGTGTCGTACTCCAGGTTGGCGTCCGGTTCGACCGTGTAGATCGGCTCCGTGAAGGCGATGTCGTGCGGTGTGCCGAGCGCGCCGTCGGCGCCGAGCGGGTACACCCGCAGGCCGGTGAGCACGTCGTGCCGGCGGTGCACGACGAGGTGGTCGGCGAACACATCGAAGTCGAGCAGCCGGGTGTCGGCCGCGTGCTCGATCACCGGCGTCCAGTCGGCGGGCGCCTCCACCGGGGCCGCCGCGAGCGCGAAGTTCTCCCCGCCACCGACGTCGGAGTCGTTGTGCAGCACCAGGAACCGGTCTTGTCCATTGTGGACGATCTGGTGGTCGACCTCGTACTCGACATCCTGCTTGCGGGCCCGCACCAGGCTCGGCGTGCCGGTCGGGTCGTCCGCGGCGAGGAACCGCACCTCGCTGGTGACCTTGCTGTGCGACTCGATCAGCAGGTACCGCTCGGAGCGGGTGAGCCCCACCCCGACCCAGAACCGCTCGTCCGGCTCCCGGTAGACCACCACGTCCTCGGACGCCTTGGTACCGATCCGGTGCCGCCACACCGTGTCCGGCCGCCACGCGTCGTCGACGGTCAGGTAGAACAGGTGCGTCGAGTCGGCCGACCAGGCCGCGCCGTACGACGTGTTCGGCACCTCGTCGTCCAGCAGTTCGCCGCTGGGCAGGTCCTTGACCCGCAGGGTGAACCGCTCGTCACCGGCGTAGTCGTCCGCGTAGGCGAGGTACCGGCCGTCCGCGGTGACGGTGAAGGTACCGAGCGCGAAGAAGTCGTGGCCGTCGGCGAGCTCGTTCTCGTCCAGCAGCACCTGCTCGCCGGGCACCGGCACGCCCGGCTCGATCACCGGCGGTGTCGGGTCGTCACCGGCCGCGACCCGGCACCGGATCGGGTACTGCTGGCCCTCCACCGTGCGGGTGTAGTACCACCAGCCGTGCCGGCGGGCCGGCACCGACAGGTCGGTCTCCTGCACCCGGTTCTTGATCTCGGTGAAGATCTCGTCCCGCAGGCTCGCCTGCCCCGCGGTGGCCCGCTCGGTCCAGGCGTTCTCCGCGGTCAGATAGGCGATCGTGTCTGGATTGTCCTTCTCGGCCAACCAGGCGTACTCGTCCACCACGGTGTCGCCGTGCTGCGTCCGTTCGCTCGCCACCCGCTTCGCCGCCGGCGGCTCCGCCATCGCACCCTCGCTCATCTGCGCCACGCTACCGTCGGCGCCCCGGATTCGCGGCCGTGGGCGGTACGCCGCCGGCTGTCGGCGAAGCGCGGAGCTGTCGGGATGCGGGCGTCTGGCACCATATCCGCATGCCCGAGCAGCTCTCGGATCGTTTCTGCGGCCCCCCGGACGCCCCGGACCGCTACCTGCTGCGCGAACGGCGCTCCAGCGGCGGTGAGGGCGAGATCTGGAGCGCTGTCGAGCAGCACGCCAACTTCTCCTTCCGGTACGCCGTCAAGATCATTCACGCCGGCCATCAGGACGACTCCGGCCGCTGGCTGGAGAACCTGCGGCTGCAGTCGGCGCTGCTCACCCAGCTGGAGCACCCGTCCCTGGTGAAGGTGCGCGAGGTCTTCGTCGGTGCGCCGCCACATCTGCACGGGGCGAGCGACGCCGCGGCGGAGTCCCGGCTGTACCTGGTGATGAAGTGGATCGAGGGGCGCAGCCTGCAGGAGCTGCTGGAGGCGGGTGAGCTGGCCGGTCCGGCCGCGCTCGACCCGCTCGCGCCGGTCGCCGAGGCCATCGACTACCTGCACAGCGGCCGGGACACCGAGGGCCAGCCGGTGCTGCACCGCGACATCAAACCGGCGAACATCCTGCGCGCCGACGACGGCCGGGTCTACCTGGTCGACTTCGGCCTGGTCCGGTTCGCCGGCGCGGCCACCATGTCGAAGGTGTCCGGCACCGTGCCGTTCATGGCGCCGGAGTCGCTGCACCGCGGCGAGTACGGTCCGGCCAGCGACCGTTACTCGCTGGGTGCCAGCCTCTACTACATGCTCACCCGGGAGCTGCCGGTTCCCGGCGACACCGAGGCGATGCAGCAACGGCTGGCGACCGCGCTCGGCGCCGGCCAGGAGCGCATGGTGCAGGGCATCCTGTCGATGATGGCGGTCAGCCCCACGCACCGCCCGGCGTCCGCCCAGCAGTGGCTGCACGCGCTGCGGACCCCGGTCGCCGAGACCACCCTCGGCGCGCCGCCGGCGCCGCCCGCGGCCCCCGCCCCGCCGCGCATCACCGCCGAGACGGTCTTCGGCGGCGGGCCGGCCACCGGCACGCCCGGGTCGCCGCCGAGGTCGGCGCCGCCGATGCGGTCCGCCGCCCCGGTGCCGCCGTCGGCCGCGGCCGGGCCCGTTCCGCCGTCCGTGACCGGGGCACCGACCTCGCTCGGCGCCCCGCCCGCGGCCCGGATGCCGAACGCCGCCGGCCCGCCGCCCGGCTACCGGCCCGGCCCGCCGCGCAGCGCGCCGCCGGCCGCGCCGTTCCCCGGCACCCCGCAGCCGTGGCAGCCGGGCAAGAAGCGGCGGCTGTCCGGCGGCAAGATCGCCGGAATCGTCGCCGGCTCCGTCGGCCTGCTGATGGTGGCCAGCTGTGTCGGCCTGGGCATCCTCGGCTACCGGAAGGAGCAGGAACAGTCCGGCTCGGGCGGCCACCCGGACTCCAGCGCCTCGATCGACCACAAGCATCCGCCGCCGACCGCCGCCCGGCTCAAGCAGATCCAGGTGTCGGTCGGGCAGATCGAGAAGGCGACCGGCGCGCCGTCCGACGAGATCCAGGCCAGCGAGGACAAGGACCGGCTGCTCGGCGGGCTCGACCAGTTCCAGCCGTGCGCGGAGGGCACCGTCGACGGTGCCGCGATCGGCTCGCAGACCAGCAACGGCTTCTCGTACTACGACGGCCACGAGACCGGGTACGCGTCGTCCTCGGTGGTCGGTTTCTACGGCACCGCGTCGAGCACGTTCTACACCGCGGCCAAGCGGTCGCTGCAGCGCTGCGGCTGGAGCACCTTCGCGATCGGCAAGATCGGCCAGCAGTCGGTCGGCTACACCCGCCACCTGGACGAGTACGAGGACGGCCCGACGACGCTGGTGCTGGTCCGGTCCGGCCAGGTCGTGTACGAGTTGACCCTCACCGTCGAGGCGGGCGGCGCCCAGGTCGAGGCGGAACAGATGGCCACCGCGATGGCCAAGTACCTGCCGGAGGCGAAGTGACCGAGCTGCTGGTCGACACCGGTGGCGCGCAGCGCCGGTTCGACTCCGGTGGCCCGGCCGCCGTCGTGGGCCGGGATCCGCTCTGCCAGGTCGTCGTCGACGATCCGCTGGTGTCCCGGCAGCACCTGGCGCTGGAGTGGTCCGACGGCCGCTGGTGGGCCCGTGACCTGGGCAGCAGCAACGGTACGTTCCTCGATGGTCGCCGGATGCAACGGATCCCGGTGGAGCAGCCGGTGGCGTTGCTGCTGGGCGACGCCACCACCGGCGTTCCGGTGCGGGTCCAGCCGGTGTCGGTCGTGCCGCCGACGGTGATCCCGGGCCGGCCGGCCGGCGCCCCGCCGACCGTCCCGCACCCCGCCCTCGGCATGCTCCCGCCCGCGGCCCGCCCGCCCGGCGCCCCGTCGCCGGCCGGGGCACCGGATGCTCCGGCACCGGCCGGCGTTCCCGGTGGTGCACCGACGCCGGCGCCGAACGCCGTGCCGGCGCCGAACGCCGTGCGGCCGGACCTGCCGGCGCCGAACGCGTTCCCGAACGCCGCGCGGCCTGACGTGCCCGCCCCGAACGCGTTCTCGAACCTCGTGCCGGGCCCGAACGCCGCGCCGCCGGCCGCGCCGGTCCCGCCGCCGCACGCGGTGCCGACCGGAGGGGCGGTTCGGCCGGTGGCGCCGGTACCGGCGTCGGTGGTCGGCCGCACCCCGTCCGGGTCGTACCGGGCCGGCGAGGTGGTGCGGATCGGCCGCGACGCGGCCAACGACATCGTGCTGACCGACCTGCTGGTGTCCCGCCGGCACGCGGAGCTGCGCCGGATCGGCCACGAGTACGAGGTGGTCGACCTCGGCACCCGCAACGGCACGTTCGTCGACGGCCAGCGGGTGACCCGGGCGGTACTGCGGCCGGGCGACGTCGTCGGCGCCGGGCACCACCAGCTGGTCTTCGACGGCGCCATGCTGCACGAGTACGTGGACACCGGCCGGGTGTCGCTGCGTGCGGAGTCGCTGACGGTCACCGCCGGCTCGCACACGCTGCTCGCGGACGTCGGCTTCGAACTGCCCGAGTCGAGCCTGCTCGCGGTCGTCGGGCCGAGCGGCGCGGGCAAGTCCACCCTGCTCGGCGCGCTCACCGGCATCCGCCCGGCCACCCGGGGCACCGTCCGCTACCAGGAACGCGACCTGTACGCGGAGTACGACGACCTGCGGCACCGGATCGGCCTGGTGCCGCAGGACGACATCCTGCACCGGCAGCTGACCGTGCGGCGCGCCCTGCGGTACGCCGCGGCACTCCGGTTCGGTGCCGACGTCTCGGCCCGCGAACGTGACCAGCGGATCGACGAGGTGCTCGCGAAGCTGGGCCTGACCGAGCGGGCCGACCAGCGGATCAGCACCCTGTCCGGCGGCCAGCGCAAGCGCACCTCGGTGGCGTTGGAGCTGCTCACCGAGCCGTCCCTGCTGTTCCTGGACGAGCCGACGTCCGGGCTGGACCCGGCGCTGGACCGGGACGTGATGCTGGCGCTGCGTGACCTCGCCGACGGTGGCCGGACCGTCTGCGTGGTCACCCACAGCGTGCTGCACCTGAACCTGTGCGACCGGATCCTGGTGCTCGGCCGCGGCGGCCGGGTCTGCTACTTCGGCCCGCCCGACGGGCTGCTCGCCTTCTTCGGCGCCAAGGAGTATGCCGAGGTGTTCGAGCAGGTCGGCAGCGAGCCGGAGGCGTGGGCGGAGCAGTTCCGGCGATACTCCGCGGAGCGTGCCACGCCGGTCGAGCCGACGGCCCGGATCGCACCGCCGCACGCCGACGATGCGGGCGCGCCCGGGGCCGCCGCCTCCCGGCAGGGTTTCTGGCGGCAGCTGTCCATCGTCGCCCGGCGCACCGTCGCGGTCACCCTCGCCGACCGGCTGTACGCGTCCCTGCTGGTCGGCCTGCCGCTCGGGCTGGCCCTGCTGGCCCACCTGGTACCCGGCGACGACGGCCTGGCGCGGCCGGCGAACGCGCTGCACCGCTCCGCCGAGGCCGGTCAGCTGCTGACCATCCTGGTGATCGGCGGGGTGTTCATGGGGCTGGCCGGCGGCATCCGCGAGCTCGTCGCGGAGCGCGCCATCTACCGGCGAGAACGCGCGGTGGGCCTGTCACCCGGGGCGTACCTGGGTGCCAAGCTGGCGGTGTTCGCGGTGCTGAACGCCGCGCAGGCGACGGTGTTCGTGCTGGTGGCGCTGTGGGGCGCGAAACGCCCGGCGGGCGCCCTGGTGCTCGGGTCACCGACCGTCGAGCTGATCGCCGCGGTGGCGCTGGTCGCCCTCGCCTCGACCGTGCTCGGCCTGCTGATCAGTGGCTACGTGTCGACCTCGGAGCAGACCATGCCGGTGCTGGTCGGGCTGGTGATGGCGCAGCTGGTGCTCAGCGGCGGGCTGTTCGCGGTCGCCGGGCGGGCGGTGGTCAGCCAACTGTCCTGGCTCACCCCGGCCCGCTGGGCGTACGCGGCCGCCGCGGCGACCGTCGACCTCAAGCGGGTGATGCCCGACCCGCCGGACGACGCGCTGTGGGACCACAGTTCCGGCCGCTGGCTGGTCGCGGTCGGGGTGCTGGTCGGCCAGACCGTCCTGCTGCTGATCGCCACCCGCCTGGCCCTGCGCCGCCACGAACCCGGCCGCTGACCGACCCGGGCGAGCGCCGGAGCCGCCGGCCGCTTCTGGAGCGCCTCGCCGCTCCATCCGGCCTTGTGACTGGTGGTTTGCTGGTCCGGCGTCGGTCGTCTCGGGGGCCGTCACCGGTCGCGACTTGCTCCGTCCGGCCAGAACACGGTCACCGGTAGGCCGCGCTCGCGGGCCAGCGCGACGACGTCGGCGGTTCCGCCGTACCCGCGGGCGGGCTGGCCGTCCCAGACCGCCCACAGTTCGTCGACCCGGTCGAGCATCTCGGCGCTGGCGTCCAGGTGCGACTGCTCGGTCGATTCGACGTGGTGGAGCTGATGTATCGAGTCGGCGCGGGCCAGCAGTTGGTCGTAGCCGGGTCGGGCGTGCTCGGCGAGCCCGTCCCGGTACTGGTCGGCGGGGACGATGACCGTGATGCGGCCGCCGGCGTCGAGGACGGCCCGGGCGAAGATCTGGTCGGCACCGTCCGCGAGGCAGCTGACACCGAGCACGGGTTCGTTGAGCCGGCGCCGAATCCGGGCATCGACTTCGGCTGCGACAGCTTCCGGCAGCCCCTGGTGCCCGGTGATCCCGATCGTCCTCATCACAATCCTGTCGCGTAGGCGGTGGTCAGTCGCTCGTCAAGTTCGCGTACCGGCGCCGCGGAGTTGCTTCCGAGCGTGTTGCGGAACCGCCGGACCGCCTGCAGGGTGCGCTCGGAGCCGAGGCCGGCTGCCGTGTCGAACGCGGCGCAGCCTAGCTGTACTGACCACAGAGGTTGGTGACGGAAGCCACGGGCTGATGATCTTGAACAGGTGAGGGCCTTCCGGGTTCGGTGTGAAGCGACGAAACGACACACCAGACGATCCCAGGAAGGCCCTCGATGGTTCACGCTAACGCACCCTTGACACCGACAGGCAGGCTGCGTCTGGCTCGTGTGGTGGTCGAGGACGGGTGGCCGCTCCGGCGGGCCGCGGAACGCTTCCAGGTGTCGGTGACCACGGCCAAGCGGTGGGCCGACCGGTACCGCGAGACGGGCGAGCAGGGCATGCAGGACCGGTCCAGCCGCCCGCGCACCAGCCCGGCCCGGACACCGACCCGCACCGAACGCCGCATCATCAAGGTGCGTGTCCTGCGACGGTGGGGGCCGGCCCGTATCGGGTATCTGCTGGGCCTCAACCCCGCCACCGTGCACCGGGTCCTGACCCGCTACCGGCTGGCCCGCCTGACCCATCTGGATCGGGCCACCGGCCGGGTCGTGCGCCGCTACGAGCGTGACCGGCCCGGCGAGCTGGTGCATGTCGACATCAAGAAACTCGGCAACATCCCCGACGGCGGCGGACACAAGATCCTCGGACGTCAACAGGGGCGTAAGACCCGATCCGGCGCCGGCTACAGCTACCTGCACAACGCCGTCGACGACCACTCCCGCCTGGCCTACAGCGAGATCCTGCCCGACGAAACCCAACACACCGCCGTGGCGTTCTGGCAGCGCGCGCACACCTTCTTCACCCACGCCGGGATCACCGTCGAAGCCGTCCTGACCGACAACGGTTCCTGCTACAAGAGTCTCCTGTGGCGTGACACCCTTGCCGCGCAACAGATCTCCCACAAACGCACCCGCCCTTACCGGCCCCAAACCAACGGGAAAGTCGAACGGTTCAACCGCACCCTGCTCGACGAATGGGCCTACGCCCAGCCCTACCAGACCGAAACCGACCGCCGCGCCGCCTACCCAGCCTGGCTCCACACCTACAATCACCACCGCCGACACACCGCACTCGGCGGCCAACCCCCCGCCACCCGCGTCCCCAACCTCACAGGACAGAACACCTAGCGCGCACGCCTCGTCCAGCTGGCCGATGGACGCGATGACGCCGGCTTGTTCGACGGTGGCCAGAGCTTCCTGCTTCGGGCTTCGGGACACCGCCGAGGCCACCCGGTACGCGGAGATCGCGGTGCGGGCCAGTCCCAGGCGCGCCGCGGCGGTCGCCCGGTACGCGGCGATCTTCGGCGCGTCGAATCGCATCAGCCAAGGCCACACCGGCGCCGAGTCCGGAGCAGCCTCGACGCGTCGCTCGGCACGGGTCAGCAACGCCATACCGTCGCGGTTACCCAGGTAGGCCAGTGCGACGCCCTCCAGTACGTCCAGCCAGGCGCGGGCGATCGGGGGCGCCGATCGGGGAAGTCGTGCCGCCGCGTCGCGGATCAGTGTCAGGCCGGGCCCCGGGTCGCCGGCGCCGACGGCGTACTGGCCGAGCGACGCTTGCATGTACACCGGCAGTAGCGGATGCCCCGACCGACGCGCCGCCGTCACGGCCAGCCGGTAGTAGCGCCGCGCCGATTCGGCCTCGGCCAGGTCTGCATACAGCCACGCGGCGAGCCCGGCCGTTTCTGCCACTACCGCGTGCAGGGACCGGTCGTTGCCGCCGGCCCGGTCTGCGAGCTGCCGCGTCAGTGTCAGGTGCGCCCTGACCGGACCGGTCAGCATCCGTGCCGGGGTGAGCTGCTCCATCCGCCGGTACGTGGCCGAGGACAGCATCAGCGCATGTTCGGCGTCGGCCGGCTTCGCGGTCATCGCCGGCACCATGGTGGCTCCGGCGGCCACGCCGAGTCCGGTGGCCAGGAAGTGTCGACGGTCCGTGGTTTCCTCCTGCGGGTCGGCCAGCCCGGCAAGCTGGCGTGGGATCTCCAGCCCGTCGCACAACGCCCGGATGGTGCGCAGACCCGGGTCCCGGGTCTGCCCGGATGCGAGCCGGGAGATCTGCGGTTGGGACATCCCGACGCGGGCCGCGATCGCGGTCTGGCTCAGCCCGACCGTGCCGATCACCGTGGTCAGCACCGTCGCCCAGTCTCCGGCCGCGAGCGCGGCCCGCATGTCGGGCCTCTGGTACAGATCAGCCGGGACGGCTGCCTGCTTCGAGGGCGCCAGCGTGCACCCGGTGCACCGGCTGACCGTCGCGGAACCACTCAACGGCCGGCCGCAGACCGAGCAGCTCACCGACCCCACCATGCTCTCCTCTTCTGTCGGTAGCCCATACCTGCACGCATACGGTGTCGATCTATGCACCCGCGTGTAGATCGCGGCGAACACATGGCGGCACTCTCCGCATTGTGACCGATATACGCCGGTCAAACCAGGACGTGGACGTTGCGGACACCGGACGCGGCGACCAGGCACACAGGTCGGATCGCGGCCCGTGTACTCCCCGTACCGCGGATCCGCGGTACGGCCGTTCCGCGGGCCGGTCGCCGCCGCACCCGGCGACCGGCCCGGGCCCAGCGGCTCGATGCGGCCGAGCAAGACCCGCATCGGCGCCGCCCTCATCGACGATCGGAGCCTGACGATGAAGCTGTATCGCCACCCTGTGACCGCGGTCCGCCGCCTAGCCGAGCGGATCCGCATCTGGCGGGACGAGATCGCCGCGTACCCGGTCGACGCCGACCGGTGGCTGCGGTGATGGACCGGCCACCGGCGCTCGGCGACGTGGTTTGCCTGCCGCCATGGCTCCCGGACCGGCCGTACCGGGTGCTGGAGGTGCGCGACCCGGCTATCCCCGGGCACGTGTGGGTGTGCGGGTACGCGATCGACGAGGTTCCGCGGGTCGAGCGCTCGTACC
The DNA here is from genome assembly GCF_016865425.1 of Actinocatenispora thailandica. Classification (NCBI taxonomy): domain Bacteria; kingdom Bacillati; phylum Actinomycetota; class Actinomycetes; order Micromonosporales; family Micromonosporaceae; genus Actinocatenispora; species Actinocatenispora thailandica. The sequence continues at coordinate 40,754 of NZ_AP023355.1, forward strand.
TGGTGCCGGTGCCACGCCTGAGGCTGTTGCCCGATCCGATCTGGGGGTCGAACACGACCGGGGCCGGGGAGGCGCCGTGGTCGCGATGACCGGGGTGATCCCGCGTCCTGGCGACGTGGTGCACATCCTGCAGGGCGCGAGCTGGCTGTTCGCCGATCGGGAGATCCGACGGTTCCGTGTCTGGCGGGCAGAGGCGTTGCCGGGCCAGTCGGGCTGGTGCGAGCTGACCGGATGGGACCTCGACGCCAACCCACAGACCCTGATCACCTACGACCTGCTGGTCGCTGGATTGATCATCCGCCCCGGTGATCAGTGGTGAAAGGAAGGGCTGAATCCCCGTATTCCGTTCCCCCGACTGTTGGAGGATGACGTGCACGTGACCAACACGACCGACTCCCTGTCCACTACACCAGATCAGTTCCCGCTCGGCCGCTCAGCGCTGCCGCTTGCCACCGGTATTGGCTCGGCCGCCTGCCGGCCGTTCGGGGCGACGCTCGCGGTCGCGCCGGCCGAGACCGCGGCGATCGAGCTGGACGCGCTCAGCTACGACGCTGACCGGCAGATCGGCCTCATCCATGACGGTGACCAGGTGGTGCCGCTCGCGCGGCACACCGATGGTCGGACCAGTACGACGACGGCGAGCCGGGACGGCACGCCGCAGGACGGCGACGCCGACGTGCGGGAGGACTGACGATGCGGTCTCTCGGGACGGTTCTGGTGCTCACCCAGTGGTTCGACCCGACCGCTGACATGGTCGTGGAGGAGCTGAACCGGCGTGGCGTATCGGTGTTTCGCTGCGATCCGGGAGACCTGCCGCAACACCTGACGTTCGCTGCGGAATTGGGCGAGGGATGGGCCGGCAGCCTTCGCCTCGACACCGGCCGCGCGCTCGACCTTGCCGAGGTGGGCTGCGCGTACTATCGGCGCCCGACCGGATTCGGGTATCCGACCGGGCTCACCGAGGCCGACCAACGGTGGGCCAGTCGGGAGAGTCTGCGCGGGCTTGGTGGAGTGCTGCAGCTGATTCCGTGCTGGCTCAACCACCCGGCGGTGATTGGCCGCGCCGAGTACAAGCCGATTCAGCTCGACGCCGCCCATCGCGTCGGTCTGGAGCTGCCGCGGACCCTGATCACCAACGACGCCGAACGAGCCGCGACGTTTGCCGCCGAGCTGGGCGGCCAGGTGGTGTACAAATCGCTGTCGAGCAGCATTGTTCACGGCACCGACGGAGAGGCACCGCGCATCCTGTACAGCACACCGGTCTCGGTCGGGCAACTCGGCCGGGCCGGGATCCGGCTCGCCACTCACCTGTTCCAGGAGCTGGTGCCGAAGGCGTGTGAGTTGCGTGTCACCTACGTCGACGGACATCTGTTCGTCGCGAGGATCGACGCCGGCAGCGACGCTGGCCGGACCGACTGGCGCGCCGACTACCAGAACCTCACCTACAGCGTGGCCGAGCTTCCCCCGCCGGTCGCTGACGCGATCGGCCGGCTCATGGACGACCTGGGTCTACGGTTCGGGGCGTTGGATCTGGTCGTCACCCCTGACGGGCGGCACGTGTTCCTGGAGGTGAACCCCAACGGCCAGTGGGGCTGGATCGAAGACGCCACCGGTCTGCCTATCGCAGCGGCCATCGCGGACGCCCTGACCGACCAGCAGGAACGAGGAGACCATGACTGACCCGGCCACCGCGCACGCCCGCATGGTCGACCAACTCGTCGCCTCCGGCGAGTTGCGCACCGGGCCGTGGATCCGCGCGTTCCGTACGATTCCGCGGCACGTGTTCCTGCCCCGGTTGTTCTGGCCCACACCCACCGGCGACTGGGCTGCGGTCGATGCCGACGACCCGGAGTGGATCGATCGCGTGTACGCGGTGACCAGCATCGTCACCCAGCTCGACAACGACCCCAACGCCTGGGCTGAGGCACGCCGAGCCTCGCGGCCCGGTATGCCGACCTCGTCGAGTTCCGATCCCGGCCTGATGGCCACCATGCTCGAAGCGCTCGACATCCACGATGGGCACAGCGTGCTGGAGATCGGTACCGGTACCGGCTACAACGCCGCACTGCTGGCCGAACGGCTCGGCGACAGCCTGGTCACCAGTATCGAGGTCGATCCTGTCCTCGCCGACCAAGCCCACGCCACACTCGCCGCGGTTGGCCGCGCGCCGAGCATCGTCACCGGTGACGGTCGTGACGGTGTGCCCGATCGTGCACCGTACGACCGGATCATCGCCACGGTCAGTGCCCCCACCGTCCCGGCCGCCTGGATACAGCAGACCCGGCCCGGTGGCCTGATCCTGCTCAACCTGTACGCCGAACTCGGCGGTGGCGCGCTCGCGCTGCTCACCGCTGGCGACGGGCGGGCCGAGGGGAAGTTTCTTGCGAACTACGGCGCCTTCATGCCCACCCGCGACGCGCAACCCGACCGCACCACCCAGGAACGGTTCACCGTGGCCCTGCGAGACCCCGCTGGCGAGCGCGGCCAAGTCGATGTTGCTGCCAACGCGCTCGACGACCTTGACTTCGCCATGTTCGCCGCGCTGTTGGTACCCGCAACCGGGTGGCTCAGGTTCATGCCCGATGGCGAGCCCACACAACTGTGGCTGCTCGCCGAGGACGCCTGGGCCATGATCGACACCAACGGCGCGACCGAAGAACACGGTCCCCGACACCTCGCGGGCGAACTCGCCGACGCACATCGCACCTGGCGTGAGCTCGGCAGCCCTAGCAGAGACCGCCTCGGCATGACCATCACCCGGGGAGGCCAGCGGCTCTGGCTGGACGGTCCGGACCGCGCCATCGACACCGGCCGGTACCAACTGAGGCAAGGCATGACATGACCGGTGCCGTTGCCGGCGGCGGTGGTGTCTTGATGCGGTCCGTTGCGGAAGGACCGTGGACGCGATGGTCGGGTCAGAGCCAGCCGTTGGTGCGGGCGGCGTTGAGGGCTTCGATCCGGTTGCGGGTGTTGGTCTTGCCGATGGCGGCGGACAGGTAGTTGCGCACGGTGCTCTCGGACAGGTGCAGCGCGCGGGCGATGTCGGCGATCGTGGCGCCGTCCGCGGAGGCGGCGAGCACGTCGCGCTCCCGGGCGGACAGCGGGTTCGGGCCGGCCCGCAGCGCGGCGGCCGCGAGCGTCGGGTCGACGACCGTCTCGCCCGCGACGACCCGGCGGATCGCGTCGGCCAGTTGCTCGACCGGGCTGTCCTTGATCAGGAACCCGCGGGCGCCGGCGTCCATCGCCCGGCGCAGGTAACCGGGGCGGCCGAAGGTGGTCACGATCAGCACCCGGCAGGACGGTACCGCGGTGGCCAGCTCGGCGGCGGCGTCCAGCCCGCTGCGGCCCGGCATCTCGATGTCGAGCACGGCGACGTCCGGGGACAGCCTGGTGCAGGCCCCGACCACCTCGTCACCGCGGGCGAGCAGCCCGACCACGTCGATGTCGTCTTCCAGCTCGAGCAGGGTGGCCAGCGCGCCGCGCATCATGCCCTGGTCCTCGGCCAGCAGTACCCGGATCACGGGTCCATCCTGCCAACCGTCACCGGGACGGTCACGCTCAGCGTGAACCCGTGCCGGCCACCGGCGGTGTGCACGGTGCCGCCGGCCGCCGCGAACCGCTCGGCCAGGCCGCGCAGCCCGTTCCCACCGCCCAACCCGCCGAGCCCGGCCGAAGCGGCACCGGGCCCGGCCGGTGCACCGTCGGCGCCGGCCGGTTCGGTGCGGGCGGCGCCGGTACCGTCGTCGGCGATCTGCAGGACCGCCCGGCCGTCGGCGTAGCGCAGGCTGATCGTGCAGTGCGTCGCCGCCGAGTGCCGGATCACGTTGGTGGTGCCTTCCCGTACCGCCCAACCGAGCAGGGCGTCCGCCGCATCGTCCAGGTCGCCGGCGGCGCGCCGCACGGTGGCGGTGACGCCCGCGTCGGCGAGCGCGGCGCGGGCGCCGTCGAGTTCGGCGGCGAGCCCGCGCTGCCGGTACCCGGTGACGGTCTCCCGCACCTCCACCAGCGCCTGCCGGCCGATCGTCTCGATGTCGGCGGCGGCGGCCGCCGCCTGGGTGGCGTCCCGGTCCACCAGCCGCCGCACCACCTGCGCCTTGACCACGATCACCGACAGCGTGTGGCCGAGCAGGTCGTGCAGGTCCCGGGCGAACCGGGTCCGCTCGTCCGCGACCGCGGCCCGGGCCAGCTCCTCCCGCGCCTCCCGCAGCAGCCCGATGGTGGTGAAGAACCGCCGCAAGATGAACATCACCAGGCCGGACATCCAGGCAGCGAGCGCGATGCTGGCGTAGTCCATGCCGCCGTGCCCGCCGAGCACGACGATGCTCAGCACCGAGACCACCAGGACCCCGACGAACGACGGGATCACCATCGGCAGGATCATCGCCGCGGCCTGTGCCGGCAGCACCACCAGCAGGCCGCCGGAGCCGGGCACCACCCGTCCGACGGCCAGCGTCAGCGCCAGCAGCGGGAGCAGCAGCAGGTACCGGGCGAGCTGGGACCGGCCGGCCGGGGCCAGCCGCATCGCGGTGGTCATCGTGCCGCCGAGGACCAACAGCCCCACCACGGCGAGCCACTGCGCGTTGCTCACCGCGACGACCATCGGGAAGACCAGCAGCGCCAGCCAGACGAGCAGGCCGCCGCGGCCGACCCGGCCGTCCGGTTTGCGGTCGGTGCCGCTGCGGATCTGCTCCCGGGACCGCGCCAGCGACCGCGCCTCGATCGCGTCGACCCGCCGCGACAGCCGTGCCAGCAAGTTCATGCCCCTCATCGTCCCGGTGCCTCAGGCGGCGCGGCGGCCGGCCCGCCGGTACGCGAGCATCGCCAGCGCGGCGAACGCCACCAGCCAGCCGGCGAGTACCGCGACGTCGGCGAGGTGTGGCGCCGAGTGGAACGCGATCTGCCGGGAGATGTTCGCGTATCCGAAGGTCGGGACGAACCGGCTGATCGTCCGCAGGGTGTGCGGGAACAGCGTGGCCGGCATCCAGAGGCCGCCGAGGATCGACATCGCGAAGTTGAGCACCATCGTGACCGGACCAGCCGCGGGAACCGACACCAGGTAGCCGACGCCGAGGCCGAGCAGCGCGAACGGGGCCAACCCGAGCCAGAGCAGGGCGATCACCCCGACCCACTGGATCATCGGCAGGTGTACCCCGTTGAGCGCGCCGCCGACCACGCAGACCGCGAGGATGCCGGGCAGCCCGGCGAGCATCCCGGTCAGCCCGCGGGCCACCACGACCCGGCGCGCGTCCAGCGGCGTGATCCGCAGCTGGCGCAGCCAGCCGTTCGCCCGGTCGGCGACCACCGACATGCCGTTGGTCAGCGCGGCCCCGACCGCACCGAACCCGGCCATGCTGACCATCAGGTACACGGCGATCTGGTGGCGTTCCGCCCCGGACCCGCCGTACAGGTTGGAGATCACCAGGTACATCACCAGCGGCATGGCCAGGCTGGACATCAGGTAGCCGGGGCTGCGCAGCAGCCGGCGGATCTCGAGCTTCAGGTAGCCGGTCATCGCTGTGCCCCTTCGAGGATCGGTTCGGTGCCGTCGCCGGCGGTCAGGGCGAGGTAGGCGTCCTCCAGCCGGGCGCCGCGGACCTCCAGCTCGTGCAGCAGGCCGGACGCGGCGAGGGCCAGCACGGTGGCGTCCGCGTCGTCGGTACTGAGGTAGGCGCGGTCACCGCGGATCTCCACCGCGGTGACCGCCGGCAGCCGGTCCAGCCCCGCGGTCCCCTCCACCGGTACCGCGATTCCGACGTTGTGGGTGGCGACCGAGCGGCGGATCGCGGCCGGCGTGCCGTCGGCGATCAGCCGCCCGCCGGCGACGACCACGACCCGGTCGGCGCTCTCGTCCGCCTCCTCGACGTAGTGGGTGGAGAACAGCACCGTGTGCCCCTCCCGGGCGTACCGGCGCATCGCGCGCCAGAAGCCGTGCCGGGACTCGACGTCCATCGCCGCGGTCGGCTCGTCCAGCACCAGCAGGTCGGGCCGGCCCGCGATGGCGGCGGCGAACTTGACCCGCTGCGACTGGCCGCCGGACAGCTTCTCCAGCCGCCGGCCGAGCAGCCCGTCCAGGTCGGCCAGCCGGACCAGCTCGTCGAGCGGCATCGGGTGCGGGTAGAGCCGCCGCACGAACGCGAGCAGCTCGGCCACGGTGACCCGCGGCAGCAGCTCGGTCTCCTGCAGCATGGCGCCGACCTTGCCGGCGGTGCTGGCGGCGTTCGGGCTGGTGCCGAACAGCTCCACCCGGCCGGCGGCCGGTGCGAGCAGGCCGAGCAGCATCGCGATCGTGGTGGACTTGCCGGCGCCGTTCGGGCCGAGCAGCGCCACTGTCTGTCCACAAGGGATGGTCAGGTCCAGGTCGGACACCGCCCGCACCTGGCCGTAGCGGAAGGACACTCCGCGAAACCGCACCGCATCCGTGTTCTGCATGGCTACGACGCTACGAATCCGCCGACCCCACCGGCAGGCCGCCGTGTCCCCACTCCGCCAGGACAAATGTCCTACCGAAGGTGCCGGCGCGGCTCGGCAGCCGTGCTCGGCCGAGGCCGCTCGGCGACCGGCGACGTTGCGGGCGGTTCAGTACCCGCCGGGGCGGATGGCGACCTGGGCGTCGCCGGTCAGCCGGGCCACCGCGGACACCTTCTCGGTACGCAGGTCCACCGAGAGCAGCTGGTGCCGGGTGTGCATGTGGTCGAGCACCAGCAGCCGGTCGGTGCCGGCCCAGCCCAGCGGTACACAGGATCCCTTCTGGTGCCGCCCGTTCCCGCCCGGGCAGGTGACCACCACCGGGCCCGGGTTGTTGTTCCCGTTCACCGGCACTGCGACCACGGAGTCGTCCTGAGCGTTCGGATCGACCCGAGTGCCGGTGGACGCCCGGACCGCCCACGAGCCGTTCGTGACGCCTGGTCCGTACCAGCCGTGCAACCCGTTCCAGGATCCGGTGAACCCCTTCCGGTGGCCGCGTTCGTCGTAGCTCTGCACGTCGACCCCGACGCTGTACGGTCCGATGGAGCCGGCCGGATGGTCCACCGGCATGGCGAGGAAACCGGCACCGGGCTTCGGGTACCGCGGCATCAGCGCGTCGCCGAACGGCAGCAGCCGGCTGTGCCCGGTAGCCAGATCGAGTACCCGGGTCAACTCGCTGGTGCTCACCACGATCTCGGCATCGCCGTTCCACCACAGCGACTCCACCGTGCCGGTCTCCAACCGGTACGAGCGGTGCCCGGTGCCGGTCAGGTCGACGGTCAGCACGGTGCCGTCCGGTTGCGGGAACGCCGCCCGGGTACCGGCCGAGTTCAGCGCGCCGGGGGCGAGCGGCGCCGGCTCGTACCCGTCCCGGCTGCCGAGCACGGTCACCGTGTCGATCCGGCGCATCCGGCCGTCGTCGCCCAGTACCAGCACGACCGAGGTCCGGGGCAGCACCTGCGGCCAGCCGGCCGGGTACGCGGCGAACAGCCCGAGCGCGTGCCTGACCGGGTGGGTGGACAGCGGTTCGGCGTGCGCCGGGTCGGTGTCGACGGTGCGCGGCAACCGGGTCGCGGCCAGCGGCAGCGCGTCCGCCGCGCTGTCGCCGGTGGACCGGTGCGCCGGCTGGGACGGGTGCTGGGTCGTGGTGGGCAGGCCGCCGCCGAGCGCGCCGGTGCCGAGCAGGGCGACCGCCAATACCGCGGCGACGGTGCCGATGGTGGCGTGGCGGCGGCGCCGGCGTAGCGCGGCGAGTCGCCAGGACGACTCCGCCAGCGCCGGCGGTTCCACCGGCGCTGCCTTGTCCCGCAACAGATCCCGCAACTGCTGTTCACTCATCGCCCGTCCTCCTTCGCCGCCCTCCTCCTTCGCCGGCAGGCCGACGAGGTACGAGGCGCCACGGCCCTGGCCTGCTCGCTCAGTCACGTCCCACCGCCGCGGCCAGGTCGGGGGACAGCTCGACGATCCGCCGGAGCGCGGCGCTGGTCTGGCTCTTGACCGTGCCGACCGACACGCCGAGGATCTCGGCAGCCTCCCGTTCGGAACGGTCCTCGAAGTACCGCAGTACCAGGACCGCGCGTTGCTTGGCGGTGAGCGCGGCGAGCGCCTGCGCGAACAGCAGCCGCAGCGTGACCCGGTCCGCCGGATCGGCGCCGGCCGGCGGCTCCGGCGGCGCGGCCACCAGCCGTTCCCGCCGATGCCGGCGCCACCAGGACACGGCGTCGCGGTACAGGGTGGTGCGCAGGTACGCCTCCGGGTTGCCCTCGCGCACCCGCGGCCAGCGGTCGGCGAGCTTGATCAGCGCGTTCTGCAGCAGGTCCTCGGCCAGCCGTTCGTCCCCGACGATCAGGTACGCGGCGCGCAGCAGCCGGTGCTGCCGGCGCTGCACGAAGGCACTGAACTCACCGCGGTCCCGCTCCCGATCGCCCACGTCCACCTCCACCCCCAGAACGCAAACCACGCCCCGAAAGGTTGGGACCCCGCCGTCTCTCCGGGTCGATCGTGGCGTTGTCCGTCGGGAGAGCGCTTGCCTACCAAGACAACGCCATGATCGACCCGCGGTGGCCGGGACGGGTGGTGGGTCAGGGGGTGGGGTTGCGGTGCAGGGCGACGTCGGTGACCCACTGGGTGAAGCCGGCCTTGCGGTAGAGCGCCACCGCGCGCGGGTTGTCCTCGTCCACGTACAGCAACACCGTGTCCAGGCCGCGGGCGTCCCGCAGGTAGCGCAGCCCGGCCGCGGTCAGCGCCGCGCCGAGGCCGCCGCCCTGCGCGTCCGGGTCGATGCCCAGCACGTACACCTCGCCGACCTGGTGGTCGCCCTCGTCGTGCACCTTCGTCCAGTGGAACCCGACGAGCCGGCCGGTGGCGTCCTCGGCGAGCAGGAACCCGGCCGGGTCGAACCACGGCTCGGACTCCCGCAGCAGCAGGTCCTCCCGGGTCCACCGGCCCTGGTCCGGATGCTCGGCGAAAGCCCGCGCGTTGACGTGCAGCCAGGCGTCCTCGTCCACGCCGGGCTCGAACGCGCGGATCCGGACCCCGTCCGGTACCGGCACCTCCGGCAGCGGCCCGGTCAGATCGCGGCGCAGCTGCCACAGCACCCGGTACCGCCGAAAGCCCGCCGGCCAGCCCAGCGCGGTGGCCGACGGGTGGTCCCCGTGCGCCCACATCGACAGCGGCGCGTCCGGCCCGGCTGCCTCGACCAGCGCCCGCAGCAGGGTGCGGCCGACCCCGCGCCGCCGGTACGCCGGGTGCACCACCAGCTCCGCCTCGCCACCGGCGACGTCGAGCTGCGCGTACCCGACGAGCACGCTGCCGGCGCGCGCCAGCAGGTGCAGCACCTCGGTACCGCCGTGCGCCAGGCGCAGCTGGAACGATTCGGACAGCGGCGCGACACCGTCGGCCACCCCGGCGATGTCGGCAAGTTCCCGCACCTCGTCCCGGGCGTCGACGGACACCTGACCGACCGTGGTCACCGCGATGTCAGCGGCCCCGATACTCATGGCCCTACGGTAGAAGGCCGGGGGCGGCAGCACCCGCCGGACCGGCCGCCGGGTCAGGTCAGTGCACCGGGGCGGGCGCCGGGTCGACGTCCGGGAGCTGCCGCGGTGGCTGCGCGGCGATGAACTTGTAGCCCACCTGCCGCACCGTGCCGATCATCGACTCGTACTCGCTGCCCAGCTTCGCCCGCAGCCGCCGGACGTGCACGTCGACGGTGCGGGTACCGCCGAAGTAGTCGTAGCCCCACACCTCGCGCAACAGCTGGTCGCGGGTGAACACCCGGCCCGGGTGCTGGGCCAGGAACTTCAGCAGCTCGAACTCCTTGTACGTCAGGTCCAGCGGCGTCCCGCGCAGCCGCACCGAGTACGTCGCCGGGTCGATGACCAGGTCGCCGGACCGCACCAGCTCCGCGTCGCCGTCCGCGGCGAGCGCCGCCCGGCCGGCCGCGAGCCGCAGCCGCGCCTCCACCTCGGCCGGCTCGGCGCCGGCCAGCACCACGTCGTCGATGCCCCAGTCGGCGGCGACCGCGATGAGCCCGGCGCCGGTCACGACCGCGATCAGCGGCACGCCCTGACCTGCCGCGGCGAGCAGCCGGCAGGTGGCGCGGGCGCCGGCCAGGTCGGACCGGGCGTCGACCAGCACCGCGTCCGGCGTCGGACCGGACAGCAGCGCGGACACACCGAGTTCGGCGGCCCGCACCTGGTGCGGGAGCAGGTCGAGGGCGGGCAGCACCGGCCCGGCACCGGCCCGGTCGCCCTGCGGCGCGCTCGTGGGATCGGCGGAGTCGGTCAGGACGAGAATCTCCACGGGGTGGACACCTCCCGCTCGTCCGTCCGGGCGCAGCGGCTCGGACGGCGGCCCAGGGGCCGTGGCTGGTCAGGTCTCCCGACGGCGCTGACGGGGTGCTCTGTCGACAAAGGTTACCGGAACCGTCCATCGACGCAGGTTGTGATCTGTCACAGGTTCGCCTCCGGCGGCGCGGCTCTGGCACCATCGCTGCGTGTCCGCGAACCCGCCATCCCGCCCACCCGGCGACGGAACCGGTCGATACCAGTACGATCCCGACTGGTTCGGCTCGTCCCACGACGGTGCTGCCGACTCGCTGCGCGACGGTGCTGCCGGTTCGCTGCGCGACGACGCCGCGGACGACGGGCGGCGGGACCTGCCGATGCCGGACGACGCGTCCCGGGTCGACTGGTTCGGGGCCGCGCCCGGTGGCGCCGACCCGGGCTCCTCCGGCCGGTTCTCCGGCGGCGGGCCGGGCCCGAACGCGCCGTACTTCGATGCCGCGCCCGCCGACCGCGCCCCGACCTACCCGGGCCCGCCTGCGCCGGCGGGCCCGGGCGAGGACCTCGGCCCGGACTCGCCGCGCGGAGCGCCGGACCCGTTCGCCGACCTGCGCTCGCCCGGCCGCTACCAGGCGGAACCGCCCGGCGCCGACCGCCCCGGCCACTACGCTGGCCTCGTGGGCGCTGACCCGGTGGGACGCAACGGTGACGCTGTGTCGCCGGATACCGGTCCGGGCGGCTGGCGGGACGCCGGCGGTGACTGGTTCGTCCCACCACCGTCCGACGACGAGCCTGGCCCGGCGACCGCCGCACAACCGCGGTACCGCGACGAGCCCGGCCCGGTCGCTGCGGGCCGACCGCCGTACCGCGACGAGCCCGGCCCGCCGACCGCCGCCCAGCCGCGGTACGACGACGAACCCGACCGGTACGCCGACCGCTGGTCGGACGCGCCGGGCCGGGCCGCCGGGGCACCCGACCGGTACCGGGCCGGCGCGCCCCAGGGGCCGGCCGAGGGTTATCGGCGGGGCGAGCCCGACCGGTACGGCGAGCCGGTCGCACCCGACGGCGGGTACGCGGACCCGGTCGCACCCGACCGGTACGGGGAGCCGGTCCCACCCGACCGGTACGGGGAGCCGGTCGCACCCGACCGGTACGGGGAGCCGGTCGCACCCGACGGGTACGGGGAGCCGGTCCCACCCGACGGGTACGGCGACGCGGCCCGGCCCGACCCGTACGGTGCCGGTCCGGGTTCCGCCGACCGGCACTCCCCGGCGGCCCGCCCCGGCGACGGGTACACCTCGCCAGCCGGCTCGGCCGATCCGTACGGGCAGGTCGACGGCTACGGCGGGCGGCCCGGAGCCGACGACCCCGGTGGCGGGCGGCCGTCGCCGGGGGACCCGTACGGCGCGGGCCCCAATCCGGGCGATGCCTACCACCCGGGCGATGCCTTTGGCAGCCCCGATGCCCATGGCGGCCGCGATGCCTACGGCGGGCCCGATGCCTACGGCGGCCGCGATGCCCATGGCAGCCCCGATGCCTACGGCGGGGGCGATGCCCATGGCGGGCCCGATGCCTACGGCGGGCCCGATGCCTACGGCGAACCGGCCGAGGAAGGCGATCGGTACGGCGAGCCGCTGGGGGCCGGTGCCCCGCAGCCGTACGGTGCGGACCCGCGGCGGGCGGACGACTGGCCCGCGGCAGCACCGGCCGGGCCCGGCGGCCCCGCCGCGGAGGAAGCCGCCGCGCTGGCGTCGCTGCAGCCGGTGCCGGCGGACCGGACCGCTGCGGCGGTCAACGCGGTCGTCGCGGTCGTGCTGTTCGGTGCCCTGATCGCGGCGGGCCGGCTCGGTGCGCCGATCGGCGTTGCCGCGGGCGCTCTGGTCCAGGTCGTGCTGGTGCTGAGCTGGGTGTTCGGTACCCGTCGGCCGGGGGCGGCGGTGGTCGCGGTGGTCGCGCTGGGCGCCGGCTTCGTCGCCGACTGGTTCGGCCAGTACGGCGCGGCGGTGTCGCTCGCACCGTTCGGGTACGTGCTGGCCGGCGGGCTGCTCGCCGCGGCCGCCGGGCAGCTCGCCCGCGGTGCCGGCCGGACCCGGATCACCGACTCGCTGGCCTCCACCATGTTCGCCGTCACCTGCACGGTCGCGGTGCCGGCGGTGCTGATGCTGGCCCGGCTGGACCAGGGGACGAAGGCGCTGGTACCGCTGCTCGGCGCGGCCGGCGCCGCGGTGGTCGTGGCGCGGCTGGTCGACCTGATCTGGCACGTACCGCGGGCCAGCGCGCCGGTGGCCCGGGGCGTGATCGGGGTGGTCGCCGGCGGGGTGGTGGCCGGTACCGTCGTCGGCTTCGTCGCCGGTCAGCAGGCCGGCCTGCCCGGTCTGCATGCTGCGGTGGCCGGGCTGTTGATGGGGTTGGCCGCGGTGCTGGCCGACATCGGGGTCAGCTTCGGCAGCTCCGGCCGGGAGCTGTCCGGTGAGCCGCCGCACCGTTGGCCGGCTCGGTTCGTGCTGGGGCCGGCGGTGGCGGCGGCCCTCGCCGCGCCGATCGCGTTCGTCCTGGGCTGGCTGGTGCTCCTGCCGCCGCAGTGACCTGGCGGCGCCGCAGTGACCTGGCGGCGCCGAGGTGCCGCGCCGCGGCGGCAGCGCCGAGGTGCCGCGCCGAGGTGCCGCGCTGAGGTGCCGCGCCGCGGCGGCAGCGCTGCGGTTGGCGGCGTGGATGGCGGTGGCGTGGCCGTGCCGAGCCCGGCTGCCGGCGACGAATCGGCGAGATTATCGACACCTGGTTGGCGATCTGCGTGTTTTGTCGGATGCCGCGCGTTGCGGTCGTGCGGCCATCTGGCAACCTGGGCCCGTGGTTGTGTACGCGAAGCCCAAGCGCACCCGGCGGAAAGCGCCGATCGTCCTGCTCGTGCTGCTGATCGTGGTGGTGCTGCTGCTCGTCGCCGCCGACCGGGTCGGTCGCTCGGTCGCGAACCAGAAGCTGGCCGATCAGGTGGCCGCCCAGGCGCAGAGCAAGGACGTCAAGCTCGGCGTGCAGCCGACCGCCGACATCACCGGTTTCCCGTTCCTGACCCAGGTCGCGGCGGGGAAGTACGACAAGATCCTGGTGCACATGCGGGATCTGACCGTGCAGAGCTACGCCATCCCGAAGCTGGACATCACCGCCAGCGGCGTGCACGCCAAGACCAGCGACGTGCTCAACGGCAACGGGCCGATCACCGCCGACACGGTGTCCGGCACCGCGACGATCGGCTGGGGCTACGTCAACCAGGCGGCCAAGGAGCAGCTCAACCAGTCCGAGGTCAAGGACGTCACGCTGGCCGGGCGGGACGGCACGCTCGACGTGCGGATGACCGTCACCGTGCTCGGCCAGGAGCTGAAGCTCACCGGTACCGCCAAGCCGACGCTCAGCGACGACGGCAAGAGCCTGCGGGTCAGCTTCGCCGATCTGCACACCACCGGCAGTCAGCTGCCGCCTGCGGCGAAGAACGTGCTGAACGGCGTGCTTCAGCAGCTCGGCCTGCAGATCAAGCTGCCGAGCCTGCCGTACGGGCTGAAGCTGACCCACGTCGACCCGCAGTCCGACGGGCTGAAGGTCACCGCGTCGGCCCAGGACGTCACGCTCGCCAACTGAGCCCGGGAGCCCGGCCCGGTCGCCGACCGGGCGGCGCCTCCGCGCACGGTGCTGGTCCGGGCACTGTCCGGTTCGCGCCTCGCGCGATACGGTCGACAGCGTGCCGAGCTGGATGATGGGTCTCGTGGTCGCGGTGGTGGTGCTTGCCGCCGCGACCGTCGTCGGTCTGCTCTGGCAGCGCCGCAACGGTCGGCTGCGGACGGTGCAAGGGGGCGGACCGGTGCCGGAACAGGATGCCGAGGCCGAGGTGCTGGCCCGGCTCGGGGTGCCGGCGGACGCGCCGGTGACGCTGCTGCAGTTCTCGTCCGCGTTCTGCGCGCCGTGCCGCGCCACCCGGCGGATCTGCGCCGAGGTGAGCGACCAGCTCGACGGTGTGGTGCACATCGAGGTCGACGCGGAGAGCCACCTGGACGAGGTCCGGGCGCTGGATGTGCTGCGCACCCCGACGCTGTTCGTGATCGGCGCCGGCCGGCGAACCGTGCAGCGCGCCAGCGGGGCGCCGAGCAAACCGCAGCTGATCGCGGCGATCGCTCCGCTGCTCACCGAGCCGGCGGGCGCGGCGCAGATCTCCTGACCGCCCCGGGCGCGGCGCTCAGAGGTCCAGGCCGCTGCGCAGCATCGCCTCGACGTCGCGCAGCGTCTCCTCGCCGATGTGCGCCTGCGGCGGGCCGGCCAGCCAGTCCCGGTAGACCCGGGTCAGCGAGCACCCGTCCGCCCAGCGGCCGTCCGGCAGCCGCACGGTGAGCAGGTCGCCGGAGTCCCCGTCGTGCACGTCCAGCGCGTACAGCCAGCTACGGGTGGAGTCGTTGATGCCGTCGGCCGACACGATCAGCACATCGCGACGGCGCGGTGATCCCTTCGGTTCGTACCGGTAGATCGCGCCGCGCATCACGCCGCGCCCTCGGCGGCCAACAACTCCTGCTCGTCGTACCGGCAGTGCTGCTCGGCGTCGGGTTGCGGGGCGGCGCAGGTTCGCAGCGCCTCGCGCCGGGTCACGGCGGACAGCCAGGCGGACGCCGAGATGCCGGACCGGGCGGCCACCTGCCGGAGCAGGAAGTCGGCTTCGTCGTCGAACACGATGGTGCGTTTGACGGTCATGGCGGGCAGCGTACCGATCCGAGCCGAACCGGTCAGTCGGCTCGGGGCGGGGCGGACGGGTACGTTGCTCCGGCGCCGACCGGTCGCCGCCCATGGACGAGGAACGGTGAGCGGGGTCACTTCGAGGGTGAGTGACCGCGGTCCGGCGTGTTAGCGTCACGGCATGGGCACGCTGCTCACCCGACGCCGGCCGATCGACCATTGCCGCGTCGCTACCTGCCTCTGTCGCCGCCCGGCCTGACCGGCGACGACCGCTTCGCGCACCCCGCAGCTGCTCGACTCCTGATTTCCGGGTGATCGTTCCGCCCGTTTCGAGCACGGTGTGCGAACCATCGGTACCGATCTGTTGACTCGCGGTGGATGCGCGGGTCTGATTTCGGCATAGTCGCCGCAAAGACGCTTGCTTCGTCTGCCGGAGGTGTGCCATGCCGTCCTCGTCCGTTTCCGAACCCGAGTCCGTTTCTGGGCTCGACTCCCGTCCCGTGCCCGAACCCGGCTCGCCGGCCCCGGCGCCGCGGGGCGGGCTGCTCGACCCGCGGGGCCCGCGGTTCGCCGCCTGGGTGACCACCGTGGTGTTCGTCGCCGTACTCGTGCTCGCGTTCGCGTCGCCGCTGGCCGCCGCGATCGTGGCCGGGGTGCAGACCGTCGTCTTCGCGATCGGCGCGCTCGCCGGGCCTCGGTCCGCACCGTACGGACTGGTCTACCGGTACCTGATCGCCCCGCGCCGGGGTCGCCCGGGCGAGCTGGAGCCGGTCGCGCCGGTGCGGTTCGCGCAGGCGGTCGGGCTGGTGTTCGGGCTGCTCGCGACCGTCGGGTTCGGTACCGGAGTCGTCGCGTTGGGCGTCATCGCCGCCGCCCTGGCGCTGGTCGCGGCGTTCCTGAACGCCGCGTTCGGGTTGTGCCTCGGCTGCGAGGTCTACCTGCTGTACCGGCGGGCCACGCACCGCCCGCTGGCCGCCCGTGTCCATCCATCGACCCCATGACCGCCGCACGCACCACCTAGGGAGAACGCATCATGAGTCGCGACACCGCACTCGTCTCGGCCGACTGGGCCGAAAAGAACCTCGGACAGCCGGGGATCGTCTTCGTCGAGGTCGACGAGGACACCACCGCCTACGACGGCGGTCACCTGCCGGGCGCGATCAAGCTCGACTGGAGGACCGACCTGCAGGACCCGGTACGCCGCGACTTCGTGAACCAGCAGCAGTTCGAGCAGCTGCTGTCCAGCCGGGGCATCGGCAACGACGACACCGTCGTGCTGTACGGCGGGAACAACAACTGGTTCGCCGCCTACGCCTACTGGTACTTCACGCTGTACGGGCACGGCGACGTGAAGCTGCTCGACGGTGGCCGGAAGAAGTGGGAGCTGGACGGCCGGCAGCTCACCACCGAAGCGCCGCAGCGCGCCGCCACGCAGTACTCCGCGAAGCCGCAGGACCTGTCGATCCGCGCGTTCCGCGACGAGGTCGTCGGGTCCATCGGCGTCAAGAACCTGATCGACGTCCGCTCGCCCGACGAGTACGCCGGCCGGCTGCTCGCGCCCGCGCACCTGCCGCAGGAGCAGTCGCAGCGCGCCGGGCACGTACCGACCGCGGCGAACGTGCCGTGGAGCAAGGCCGCCAACGAGGACGGCACCTTCAAGTCCGACGACGAGCTGCGCGCGCTCTACACCGAGGCCGGGCTCGACACCAGCAAGCCGACCATCGCGTACTGCCGGATCGGGGAGCGCTCGTCGCACACCTGGTTCGCGCTGCACGAGCTGCTCGGCCAGACCGACGTGAAGAACTACGACGGCTCGTGGACCGAGTACGGCTCGCTCGTCGGCGTGCCGGTCGCCCTCGGCGACGAGCCCGGTAGCAAGGAGGCCTGACATGAGCGAGCGGGAGCGAGCGATTCATGGGCATCGGGTGTCTTGGTGCCTCATGCGGGTTCCGACGAAGGAGGAAAGCGCATGAGTGAGCGGGAGCGAGCGATTCATGGGCATCGGGTGTCTTGGTGCCTCATGCGGGTTCCGACGAAGGAGGAAAGCGCATGAGTAGCTGCGGTGCACCCGACCAGACGGCGACGCTGCCGGCGAGCGTCGACCTGACCAAGGAGACCGTGATCGCCGGTACCGTCACCGCGGACGGCGCCACCGTGTCCGGCGCGTACGTGCGACTGCTGGACGGCACCGGGGAGTTCACCGCGGAGGTGGTGGCCTCCGACGACGGCGCCTTCCGGTTCTTCGCCGCGCCCGGCACCTGGACCGTACGGGCGCTGTCGCGCGCCGGCAACGGCGACGTGCCGGTGACCGCCGACCGCGGCCTCAACGAGGTCGAGGTGGCCGTCACCCGCTGACGACCAACGACGCGGCCCCGGGACCCCGGTCCCGGGGCCGCGTCGTGTCTCGGTCGGCGCAACACACCCGGGTGCATCCGAGTGCGCAGAGCCGCTCTGGGCACCTGAGCGCACCATCGACGGTGCAGGTGAGTGCGCAGAGCCGCTCTGGGCACCTGAACGCACCATCGACGGTGCATCCGAGTGCGCAGAGCAAAGGGCCGCCACGAAGGGGGCCTCTCGGGTCAGCCGCGCTGGATCGCGCGCAGGTCGAGGCGTCGCAGTACGTGGTCGGCGGCCTCCGGGTCGGCGCCCTGCTGCCGGGCCTCCAGCACCGACCGGCGGGCGGCGGACAGCAGTTCGGCCTCCAACCCGATCAGCTCGTGCCGCATCGCGAGCCGCCGGGCCAGCTCGGGATCGTCGTCCCGGTCCTCGCCGGCCCGCATCCGGTTCAGCACCGCCTGGTACCAGGACTGCAGCCGGTCGTACAGCTCCGGCGGGACGTCGCCGGAGTCGGTCAGCTCCTGCAACCGGCGCAGCGCCGCCTTCGCCGCGGCGCCGACGATCTGCCGCTGCGCCCGGCGCTGCTTCTCGCTGCTCGCCTGCACGCCCAGCACCCGGACCAGCGCCGGCAGCGTCAGCCCCTGCAGTACCAGCGTCACCAGGATCACCGCGAACGCGATGAGCAGGATGTTCGCCCGCTGCGGGAAGTCCAGCGGCAGCGCCAGCGCGGTCGCGACGGTGACCACGCCGCGCATCCCGGACCAGGCCAGTACCGCGCTCTCCCGCCAGCTGCGCACGCCGCTCGGCTCGGCACCGGCGGAGGTGCGGATCCGTTCCCGGGTGCGGGACAGCAGACCGGCGAACAGCATCCAGCCGATCCGTACCCCGATCACCACGACGCAGACGATCCCGGCGTCGATGAGCGGATGGAGCAGGTGGTGCCGCAGCTGCGGCAACACCTCGGTCAGCTCCAGGCCGATCAGCCCGAACGCGAACCCGGTCACCAGCAGCTCGACCACCTCCCAGAACGACCGGCTCTGCAGCCGCCCCTCGGCGTCGTCCGGGTCGGCGGCGAAGTGCCCCAGGTAGAAGCCGGTGGCGAGCACCGCCAGCACGCCGGACGCCTCCAGCCGGTCGGCCGCCACGTACGAGACGAACGGGACCAGCAGCGACAGCCCGCTCTGCAGCGTCGCGGTCGGCAGCCAGCGCAGCAGGTACCGGCTGAGCACGCCGACGAGCAGCCCGATCACGGTGGCCGCGACCGCCGAGAAGACGAACAGGCCGCCGACCCGCAGCGCCGAGAACGAGCCGGTGACCACGCCGGCCACCGCCACCTGGTACAGCGTCAGCGCGGTGACGTCGTTGAACAGCCCCTCGCCCTCGATCAGCGCGACCAGCCGGCGGGGCAGGTTGAGCCGGTTCGCGACCGAGGTGGCGGCGGCCGCGTCGGGTGCCGCGACGATCGCACCGAGCGCGATCGCACCGGCCAACGGCAGGCCGGGCATCAGCGCGGACGCCACCGCGGCGACCACGGCGGTACTGACGAACACCAGGGCCACCGCGAGCAGCAGGATCGGCCGCGCGTTCGCCAGGAAGCTGCGCCACGAGCTGCGTTGGGTCGCCGCGTACAGCAGCGGGGGCAGCACCAGCGGCAGGATCAGGTCCGGTTCGAGCTTGAGCGCCGGTACGACCGAGTTCGGGATGACCGCGAGGATCAGGCCGAACACCGTGATCAGCACCGGGTACGGCAGCTTCAGCCGCTCCGCCAGCGGGGTGATCAGGATCGTCGCGATGGCCAGCAGGAACACCACGCCGAGCTGGCTCATCCGGCGCCCCCGGCCGCGCCCGCACCGGCCACCCGGGCCCACCCACGCGCACCGGCCGGCCCCGTCGTACCGCCGACCGGCACCGCGTCCCCCGCCATGCCAGCGACCCTAACGGTTCGGGTCGGCCGGGCCGGGCGATCGCCGGGCGACCCGCCGTGGTTCCCCACTCGACGGGCCCGAGCGCCCGGCTGCCACCATGGTCGCGTGACGAGGCGCGCGCGGTGGCTGTGGGCGACGGTCGCGGTGTGGGCGGTGGTGCTGGTCGCGCTCGCGTTCGTGGCCGCCGGTCACCCCACCGTCAAACAGCAGCAGAGCCCGGCCGCGGCCCGCCCGTCGGTGCAGGCGGCGATGGCCGCGGTGCTGGCGGCTGCCGGGCCGGACACGGTGACCGCGGTCGGGCCGTACCGGCAGGTCGGGGTCTGCTCGCTGACCGCGGCCCGGCAGGGCGTCGAGTGGTCCCTGGTCGCCGACGTGTACGGGCCGACCGCGCGGCTGGCCGGCCTCGCCGGCCGGCTCCCGGCCCGCTTCCGGGCGAAGTCGGTGCTGTCGTTCACCGGCGGCGGCCGGATGACCGTCGGGCACCCGACGCCGTTCCTGAAACTGACGGTGCGCGCCGCCGAGAACGACCCGGGCCACCTGATCGCCACCGTCGACACCGGCTGCCGGCCCACCACCGGCCGGCCGTACCCGGCGTTCCTGGCCGCCGCCGGAGCGGCCCGGCAGGGCGCCGCGACGCGGATCTTCGGGCTGTTCGACGCGACACCGGCGACGACGCGGCGGACCGGGCTGGACTGCGGTGCGACCACCGTCACCGCGACAGCGACCGCGCCGTCGTCGGTCGGGCCGCTCGGCCGCACCCTGGACGGCCACCCGCAGCCGGGCCGGCTGGTCACGCACGACGACTCGCGGTACGTCTACCTCGACCACGGGCGCGGCCTGGTGGTCACCGCGCACGGCGACCGGCTCACCGTCACGGCCACCACACCGTGCCGCTGACCGGCTCGCCCCGTAGACTCACGCACCGTGGTCGAGCTGGGATTCGTCAGCCTGTTGGTGGTGCTGTTCGGCGTGCTCGCCGGCACGTTCGGATATCTCGCGGTACGGATCGGGAGGGCGCGGTGAGCGAGGACAGCGGCGCGGAGCGGGCGGGCGGCGTGCCGCCGTCCGGCACGGAGCAGTCGGCCGAGAAGCCGGGGTTGCCGCCGGGTTTCCCGACCCAGACCGCGCCGCCCTACCCGTACGAGGAGACGCACGACCTGCGGGTCGGCCCGGACCTGCACCCCTCGCTGCTCGGCCTGCTGCCGTACGTCGGGGTGTGGCGCGGCTGGGGCAAGGGCGGCTACCCGACGATCGAGGACTTCGACTTCGCCCAGGAGATCCGGTTCAGCCACGACGGCCGGCCGTTCCTCTACTACGAGTCGCGGTCCTGGCTGGTGGATGCGGAGCGCAAACCGATCCGGCCGGCGGCACGTGAGGTCGGCTGGTGGCGCCCGCAGGTCGGCCCGAACGGCGCCCGGGACGGCGACGAGATCGAGGTCGAGCTGGCCCATCCCACCGGCATCATGGAGCTCTACCTGGGCCGGATGACCGGCACCCAGGTCGAGGTCGGCACCGACGCGGTCCTGCGGTCCGGCAGCGCGAAGGACGTCTCCGCCGGCCACCGGCTGTACGGGATCGTCGAGGGCGCCCTGCTCTACGCGTACGACATGACCGCGATGGGCCAGGAGTCGAGCCCGCACCTGTCGGCCCGGCTGGAGCGCGTGGCGGGCTGATCGAACCTCGCATCGCCGTCGAACCCGGAACCAGCGATGCCTAGGCGGGGAACCCCAGCAGGTCGCGCAGGGTGTCGGTGTGGGCGGGGTCGGCGAGCTTGACGCCGTCGAGTTCGCGGACCGCGACGATGCCGCGGACGCTGGAGGTCAGCCACACTCCGGTGGCGCGCTCCAGCTCGTCCTGCCGGACCATCCGCTCGCCGGCGTGCCAGCCGAGCGCGTCGACGTGGTCGAGCAGCCAGCGCGCCGTGGTGCCGGAGAGGATGCCGGTCGCCTGCGGCACGGTGTAGAGCGTGCCGTGCTCCAGCCAGACCAGCGTCGAGGTCGGCGCCTCCAGCAGGTAGCCGTCCGCCGACACCCAGAGCACGTCGTCCAGCCCGGCCGCCGCGGCCCAACGCTGGCAGGCCATGTTCATCGCGTACGACAGGGTCTTCGCGCCGCCGAGCAGCCACGGCGCGGCGGACCGGGCGTCGGCAGCCAGGCCGAGGTTCAGGGTGCCGAGCCGCAGCCCGGTGCGGCGCACGGCGCGGGTGCTGTCCGGCACCTCGGTCAGGGTGCCGAAGCAGGTGACGCCGCTGCCGTGCTCGGGGCCCCGGGTGCAGATGAGCTTCAGCGCACCCTCGGTGTCGGCGGGCCACTGCGCGCAGAGCAGGTCGGCGAGGCCGGCCAGCTCGGCGCGGGACGGCAGGTCGAGGTCGAGCCGGGCCGCCGAGCGCGCCATCCGATCCAGGTGTTCGTCGAACAGCCACGGGCGACCGGACCGCACGTGCGCGGTCTCGAACACTCCGTCACCACGCACCGCGCCGAGATCGTCGGCGCGGAGGATCGGCGTGGTCGCAGGTATGACTCCGCGGCCCAGGACCGCGACGACTCGTTCCACAGCTCGACCCTATCCGGTACGGGTAGCACTCTGCGCGATGGCACCCGCCGTTTTACCGGCCTCGGAGGCCCAAATGATCACCCTCCGTGGTTTCGGCCGGGCATGTGCGTCTCCTCGGGCCCAACGGTCCATTGCCGGCGGCGCTCGCCGGACGGTATCGACTGTCACGGATCGATCTGCGTATCATCGGGCGCTTGCCGGATACCTTCCAGATACTCCCATGGAGGTGGCAATGAGTTTCACTGTCCGATCGATCCTGCGCCGTACGGCGACCGTGGCGGTCACCGCGGTCGCCGTCGTGGCGCCATCGACGCTGACCGCCGCTCCCGCCGCCGCGGCCGACTACCGCACGCCGGTGGCGTCGTACAAGATCGGCGACCCGGGTGTGCTGCACGCCGGCGGCAAGTGGGTCGTGCTGGCGACCGGATCCTGGAGTACGACCAACACCATCTCGACCGCGACCGAGGCAGCCGGGCCGTGGAGCCGGGTCGGGAACGCGTTGCTGACCCGGCGACCCGGCTGGGCGTCGAGCGGCGACCACAGCGTCTGGGCCCCGTCCGAGGTGCGCGTCGACGGCAGCAGCGGCACCAGGTACGTCGTGTTCTACGCGGCGGTGCTCGCCGGACAGGCATCGAAGCGCTGCATCGGTACCGGCGTGTCGTCGAGCCCGACCGGGCCCTTCGTGCCCCGGGACAAGCCGATCTCCTGCATCGCCGGTTACGGCGCGGCCGATCCCGAGCCCGGGACCGTCGCGGCCGACTCCACCATCGACCCGACCGCCAGCTACGTCACCATCGACGGGCAGCGGCGGCTCTACCTCTTGTACAAGACCCAGCACGTCGCGTACGTCGACTCGAACGGTCAGAAGCACTACTACTCGACGATCCGGATGGTACGGGTCAACATCGCCAGCTACGCCACCGAGGTACTCGGCGACAGCCACCAGCTGACCAAGCGCACCGACAACCCGATCGAGGAGAACCCCGTCCTGGTCCAGCGGGGCGCCACGTTCACGTTGTTCACCTCGGTCGGCGGCTACACGACGTGCAACTACCACACCGAGTGGCGTCAGTCGACGCACATCTGGAGCTGGCCGGCGACGAGCCATCGGCTGTCGTTCCCGGCGAACACGAACACCTGCGCGACCGGCGACGCGCAGGTCGCCCCGGCTTGCCGGACAACTCCTGGCGAATCTTCTTTTCCGGCCGCTATCCGTACGCCTCGTCCAGCTTCAAGATGTACGTGGGCACCGTCACCTGGTCGAACGGAACGCCGGAGGTGTACTCGATCCTCGATCCGGCCTGACCGTACCGCCGGGCCGCGTGCCTATCATCGATCACATGGCCGCTGACACCGCACCATCGCTCGCCGACGTGCTGCGTGCCCGGGGCCTCCGGCTCACCGCCCAGCGGCAGCTCGTGCTGGAGGCCGTGCAGCGGCTCGGCCACGCCACCCCCGAGCAGGTGCACCAGGCGGTCTGCGCGACGGCCGCCGGCGTGAACATCACCACCATCTACCGCACCCTGGAGCTGCTCGAAGGGCTCGGGCTCGTCACGCACACCCACCTGTCGCACGGCGCACCGACCTACCACGTGCCGGGGGAGCGGTCCCACCTGCACCTGGTCTGCCACCGGTGCGGTGCGATCGACGAGGCGCCGCTGTCGCTGATGGGCCCGCTCGCCGAGCAGTTGCGGTCCGAGCGCGGGTTCCGGCTCGACATCGGCCACATGGCGCTGTTCGGCACCTGCGCCGACTGCGCCGAGCAGACCTCGTGACCTGCCGGCACCCCGTGCCGGCGCCCCCGGGCGCCGCTGGCGTACGACCGGCGCACCCGACATCTGGAAGGCAGGCAGCCCGATGAACGCACCGACCGACACCGCCTCGCCACTGCTGCGGCTGTCCGGCGCGGTGGCCGCCGACCCGAGCGGGCCGGACGACGGCGTCGCCGCGCAGTACGGCGACCCGATGCGCGAGCAGCGGACCCTGGCCGAGACGGTCGGGCTGGTCGACCGGAGCAACCGCGGCATCCTCCAGGTGCCCGGCGCCGACCGGCTCAGCTGGCTGCACACCCTGGGCAGCCAGCACCTGGAGCGGGTCGCCGAGTCGACCGGCAGCGAGTTGCTGCTGCTGTCGCCGCACGGCCACATCGAACACCACGCGGTGCTCGCCGAGTTCGACCAGGCCGTGTGGCTGGACACCGAACCCGGCCGGGCCGCGGCGCTGCTGGAGTTCCTCACCTCGATGCGGTTCCTGCTGCGGGTCGAGCCGACCGACGTCTCCGCCGGGTACGCGGTGGTCAGCCTGGTCGGCCCGGACGCACCGGCGGCGCTGGCCCGGCTCGGGGTGCCCGAGCTGGGGCCGGCCCGGGTCGCCGCGGTACCGCCCGCCCAGTTCGCCACCGGCGCGGTGCCGCCGGCGCCGACCTCGGCCTACCCGGTGGTCGGGCTGCCCGGCGGCGGGTTCGCCCGGCGGATGCCGGACTTCGGCGACGCCGCGGTGATCGACCTGGTGCTGCCCCGCCCGGCGCTGGCCGAGCTGCCCGACCGGCTGGCCGTCCCGGTCGCCGGCAGCTGGGCGTACGAGGCGCTGCGGGTCGCCGCCCGCCGGCCCCGCTTCGGGCTGGACACCGACCACCGCACCATCCCGGCCGAGGGCGGCCTGCTCGCCTCGGCGGTGCACCTGGACAAGGGCTGCTACCGCGGCCAGGAGACGGTGGCGCGGGTGCACAACCTGGGCCGGCCGCCACGCCGCACCGTGCTGCTGCACCTGGACGGGATCGGCGAGCAGCTGCCGGAACCCGGTACCCCGGTGCTGCGGGACGGCCGGCAGGTCGGTGTCGTCGGCAGCGCGGCCCGGCACTACGAGCTCGGCCCGGTCACCCTCGCCCTGGTCAAGCAGAACGTCCCCGCCGACGCCACCCTGCAGGTCGGCGACGCCAACGCCGCCATCGATCCCGACCTGTAGTCCTCAGGGTCGCTGCGCCGTTCCGCCACCCATGTCGTTTCGCTCTCGCGTCTCGTCGGTGGTGATGCGAGGTCACGGAAGCGAGCCGAGCCCGATTCGTTCGCTGGCAAGGCGGAGAAGGCGCCGTGTGCGAGTGCCCACAAGCCGACGACGACGCCGCCAGCGGACGAATCGGGCCGGTGCAGCGACCCTGACACGAGGTGCAGCGACCCTGACAGGTCTGGCAGGATCGACTGTCATGGCGGGGACGTTGATCACGGTGGCGCCGACGGGCGCCGAGTCGAAGAAGTCCGAGGTGCCGGCGCTGCCGGTGACCCTGGCGGAGCTGGTCTCCACGGCGAAGGAGTGCGAGGCGCTCGGCGCGAGCGTGGTGCACGTGCACATCCGTGGCGCGGATGCCGAGCCGACGCTGGACCTGGGCCGGCTGAAGGACACCGTGGCGGCGCTGCGCGCCGAGACGAACCTGATCGTGCAGCTGTCCTCGGGCGGCGCGGTGACCGACCCGGAGTCCGACCGGCTGCGGGTGCTGGAAGCCGAGCCGGACATGGCCTCCTGCACCATGGGTACGGTCAACTTCGGCGACGACGTGTTCGCCAACCGGTGGGAGTTCATCGTCGAGCTGCACACCCGGCTGCGCGACGCGAAGATCGTCCCGGAGTACGAGATCTTCGACCTCGGGCACCTGGCCTCGCTGGCGCGGCTGCTGGACAAGCACGGCCTGCCGTTCGGCGGGCACGTGCACGTCGACTTCGTGATGGGCGTACCGGGCGGCATGTCCGGCAGCGCGCAGACCCTGGTCGCCGCCGCGAACGAGGTGCGCACGCTGCTGCCGGCCGACACCACGTTCGCCGCGACCGGCATCGGCCGGACCACCCTGCCGGTGCTGCTCACCTCGCTCGCCGCCGGCGGTCACCTGCGGGTCGGCATGGAGGACACCCTGACGTACGCGCGGCGGCAGCCGGTGGAGAGCAACATGCAGCTGGTGGCGCGGGCCGCCGGGCTGGCCCGGCTCGCCCAGCGCCCGCCGATGCCGGTCGCCGAGGCCCGCGCCTTGCTGCACATCCGGGACTGAGCACCTCCGGTACCGGCGCCGACCGCCGCGGGAGCAAGGGGCCGGTGCCGACGGCCGGGGCAAGGTGCCGCAGCCGGTGCCGACGGCCGGGGCAAGGTGCCGCGGCCGGACGGTCGGAGCAAGCGCCGCGGCCGGCCGACTTTCGGAGCACGTGCCGCGGCCGGCGGACGGTCGGAGCACGTGCCGCGGCCGGCGGTGTCAGCCGCGGCGGAAGCCGCCTTCGACGTCGATGACCTGGCCGGTGATCCAGCCGGCTTCGGCCGAGCAGAGCCAGCCGACCACCGGCGCCACGTCGGCCGGGGTGCCCCACCGCCCGGTCGGGAACGCGGCGGCGACCCGCTCGTACACCTCGCCGCTGGCGTACCCGGTGTCGCACGGTCCGGGGTTGATCGCGTTGACGGTGATGCCCTGCCCGGCGACCGATGCGGACAGCGACAGGGTGAGCGCCTCGATCGCGCCCTTGCTGGCGATGTAGGCCAGCTCGTCCGGCATCGGGCCGAGCCGCTGGCCGCTGCTGAACAGCACCACCCGGCCGCCGGGCCCGCCCAGCTCCACCTGCTGCCGGTACGCCGCGGCGAAGTGCTTGACCAGCAGCAGCGAGCCGCGCGTGTTGACGCTCAGGTGCCGGTCGATCTCCTCGGCGGTGATCTCGGCGAGCGGGGTGTGGGTCGAGTAGGCGTGCACCGCGGCGAGTGCGTCGATCCGCCCGTACCGGGCGATCGCGGCGTCCACCAGCGCCGCCGGTTCCGCCGGGTCGGCGAAGTCGCCGGGCCGGTACCCGACGGCCGCGCCGGCGTCCCGCAGGGCCGTGATCACCTCGGTGGTGCGGTCCTCGGTGCCGTACTCGGTGGCGTCGTAGCCGGGCAGCCCGGACAGGAACAGGTCGTACCCGTCGGCGGCGAGGCGGTGGGCGACCGCCGCGGCGATCCCGTTGGTACGGCTGACACCGGTGACGAGGGCGACCCGGCGAGTGGACTCGACCATGCGCGCAGTGTCCCGGGTGGCCGCTGCCAGTGGCAACGGAATACCGCCGTGCTAGCAGGACGCGAGTCACAGCGCTGGATGTTTTGGCTGGTGAGAATGGTACGAAGGTGCCGGAGTGGTGCCGCTGCAAGCGATGTGCTTGCAAGAGTTAGCACCGCGCGCTACCGTCGTCTGCATGGCCGGACTGCGCGACGTCGGAGACTTCATTCGCGAGCAGCGGCGCAGCGCGCAGATCTCGCTGCGGCAGCTCGCGAAGCAGACCGGCGTCAGCAATCCGTACCTGAGTCAGATCGAGCGAGGCCTGCGCAAGCCGAGTGCCGAGGTGCTGCAGCAGATCGCGAACGCGCTGCGCGTCTCGACCCCGGCCATGTACCTGCGCGCCGGCCTGCTCGAACACGGCGAGGGCCAGGGCGTGCTGACGGCGATCGCCGCCGACGAGGTGCTCACCACCCGGCAGAAGCAGTCCCTGGCCGAGATCTACGAAGCGTTCCGCCGGGAGAACCTGCGGTCCGCGCACGCCGACGCCGACGCCACGTCGGTAGGGGGATCGGAGCCGCACGACCCGGGGGTGGGTGCGGCGGCCGGGGCTGGTACGACACCGGCCCCGGCCGCCGAGGCGGCGCCGCAGCCGCCCGGAGTGCCGGACCCGGCGGGATCGACCGATCCGGTGGGAACGGCCGATCCGGCAGGGAGTTCCGACGCCGGGCCGGCGGGCGATCCGCCCGGTGCGGCGCGGTCGACCGCGGTGCCGATGGCGCGCACCGCGGCCAGCGCGGCCCGGCGGGCGGCGAGCAAGGCCGCGCAACGGGCCGCGGACGGTGCCGCTCGTGCCGCCGGCAGCCCGGCGGCCAAGGCGGCGCAGCGCTCGGCCGGCAGGGCCGCGCAGCGGGCCGCGGACACCGCGGCGGCCCAGGCAGTTCGATCGGCGGTCGGCAAGCGGGGGCGCGGCCGACCGAGTGACCAGTGACCACAGTCGAGGGGTGGAGAAATGACGGACAAGCAGAAGTACCCCGGCCCGCTGTACGCGGCGGCCGGGTTCGGTGACCTCGCCGCGGAGAAGCTGCGCGAGCTGCCCGACCGGGTGTCCGACCTGCAGTCGTGGGCCCGCGAGGAGTTCGCCGGTGGCCGCGAGAAGGCGCAGGGCGACCTGGCCGACCTCGGCGGCAGGATCGGCGCCGGCCTCGCGAACTGGCGGCACCGGGTGCAGGACATCGCCGCGACCGACCGCACCCAGCTGCGCGCCGACGCCCGTCGCCGGGCCGGCGAGCTGGCGGACGAGGCGGGCCGCCGGCTGGTGACCGCACAGGTCCGCGCGGCCGAGGCATACCAGGACCTGGTGTCTCGGGGCAGCACCCTGCTGGACACCGACGTCGCCGTCGACGAGCCCGGCGAGATCGCCGAGCGTCCCGCTCCGGCACCGGAGCCGACGGCCGCGCCGAAGAAGATGGCGAAGAAGGCGACCCGTCCGGCGGTCCGGAAGAGCGTCGACAAGTAGGCACCGGGTGCGCGAGTGGCGCCCCGGTGCGGCAGATCCCGACACACCCGGTACGGGCGTGGCAACCGGCAGCATCGCCGGCCGCCGCGCCCGTCGCCGTACCCGGCCCCGCGGTCGACCTGCCCGGCGGCACCCGGGGCGGCGCCGGCGCCCCCGACCCGCCGGCCGGCCCGGCGCACGCCATGCCGAGGCAGTTCGAGGCGGTGCGCCGCGCGTCCCGGCGCTACGCTCGTCGCATGATGGTCCAGTTCCCGGTGCCGATGCTCGGCAACTTCGCGATGGTGGTGCAGTACTACATCGAGCTGCTGTTGACCGTGTTCACCCTGGTGCTGGAGCTGGTCGCGCTGGTGCACTGCGCCATCCAGCGGTCCGACGCGTTCCGCGCGGTCGGGACGCTGAGCAAGCCGGTCTGGCTGCTGCTGATAGGTGGGTCCACCCTGTTGACGCTGCTGCTCGGATCCAGCCCGATCGGGCTGATCGGGCTGATCGGCCTGATCGCCGCGTCCGTCTACCTGCTGGACGTCAAGCCCGGCCTGAAGGACCTGCGCAGCGGCGGCCTCTGGTGACCGGCCGGGTCGCCGGCACCCTGCACACCGCGCACGGCGCGGACCTGGACTACCTGGCGGTCGGATCCGGCCGGCCGGTGACGCTGTTCGCGCACGGGCTGGCCGGCGGCATCCCGGACACCCGCCCGCTGGGCAGCGCCGTCGACGGGACGAAGGTCTTCTACCACCAGCGCGGGCACGGCGGGTCGACGGCGCCGCCGGGCCGGTGGACCTACCGGGACCTGGCCGCGGACCTGCTCGCGGTGGCCGACGAGGTCGGCGCCACCCGGGCGCTCGGGGTGAGCCTCGGCGCCGGCGCACTGTGCCGGCTGCTCGCCGACCGACCGGACCGGTTCGAACGTTTGGTGTTCTTCCTCCCGGCAGTGCTGGACACGCCGCGCGACGGCGCCGCCCGGGAACGCATCGTCGGCCTGGCGACCGCGGCGGCCACCGGCGACGAGAAGCTCGCCACCGAGCTGATCCAGGGGGACGTGCCGGTCGAACTGCGGGACGGCGTGAGCGCCCGGACGTTCGTCCGGCAGCGGGTCGGCGCGCTGCTCGGGCCGGGGCTGGGGGCCAGCCTCGCCGGGCTCGCCGACGCGGTGGCGCTACCCGGGTCGGCCGGCGGACTGGACGCGTTGACCGCGGTGCCGGCGCCGTCCCTCGTACTGTCCTGCGTCGGCGACCCGGCGCATCCGGCGGAGGTGGGCGACCGGCTCGCCGCGGCGCTGCCGCACGCCACCCTGCACCGGTACCCGGAGCCCGGGGTGCTGTGGCACCACCGGGCCGACCTGCGCGGCCGGATCAGCGCCTTCCTGAACGGGTGATCCGGATGCTGCGCGAGTTCCTGGCCGGGGCCGGCCTGCTCGGCCGGGGCATCGTGCTGCTGTTCCGCTCGCCGCGACTGCTGCTGCTGGGCGCGCTGCCGGCACTGCTGGCGTTCGCGGTGCTGGCCACCGGGTACACGTTCCTGCTGGTGTTCCTCGGTGACGAGGCCGACCTGCTGACCCCGTTCGCGGACGGCTGGTCGCCCGGGTGGCGCACCACTGCGCACGTGGCCGCCGGGATCGCGCTTGCCGGTGCCGGCCTGGTGGTGGCGGCGCTGCTGTTCACCACGCTGGCGCTGACCATCGGCGACCCCTGCTACGAGGCGATCTCGCGGCACACCGAGCGGCAGTGCGGCGGGTTGCCGGACGAGGTCGAGGTGGCGTGGTGGCGCTCGCTCGGCCGGTCGGCGCGGGACGCGCTGCGGATGCTGGTCGCCTCCGCGGTGACCGGCGTCGTGCTGTTCGCCGCCGGGTTCCTGCCGGCGGTCGGGCAGACCGTGGTGCCGGTGCTCGGCGCCCTGATCGGCGGCTGGTACCTGGCGTTGGAGCTGACCGGCGTGGCGTACGAGCGGCGCGGGTTGCGGCTGGCGCAGCGCCGCCGGGTGCTGCGCCGGTACCGGCCCCGGGCGCTCGGGTTCGGGGTGGCGGTGTTCGTCCTGTTCCTGGTGCCGTTCGGGGCCCTGATCGGTACCCCCGCCGCGGTCGCCGGGGCCACCCTGCTCGCCCGGCACACCCTGGGCGACCCGATCACCGTTCGCGGCGCCGCCCCGGTACCCGGCTGACCGGGGCCGGCCAGCACGGTCCGTCGGTGCCGGTACCCGGTCGGTGACGCAGGGCACGGCCGGTTCGGTGGAGGCGCTAGTGTGCCCGCCATGGATGTGCCGGCATCGACGTCACGGGGACCCGAGGCCACCGCCCCGGCCGAGTCCGCCAGCGGTACGGGTGCGGCCGGCCGGGCGCCGCTGGTCGCGCTGCTGGCGGTGGTGACCGTGTTCGCGGTGGAGGGGCTGCGCGCCAGCGGACCGCCGCTGGATCACGTCGCCGGTGTCGGCGGGGTCGCCGTCGCGGCGCTGGTCGCGCTGCTGGTCTACCTGGTTCCGCTCCTCGCCGGCCCGCTCGTCGGCTGGCTCGGGGCGCGCCGCGCCACCTCCGCGGCGGTACTGCTGCTCGTGGCGTTGCGGCTGCTGGAGCAGGCGGTGCCGACACCCGGCTTCGGTACCGCGCTGGCCACCACCGTCGTCGGCCTCGGCGCGCTGGTACTGGTGGCCGCGCAGACGGCGCGGGCCGGCCGGCGCGGATTCGCGCTCGGCATCGTGCTCGGCGGTGTCCTCGACGTCGCGGTGCGCTCCGCGTTTCGCAGCTGGGATCCGGTGTGGCAACCCGGCCTGCTGCCCTGGCTCTACACCGCGCTGGCCTGTCTGGTCCTGGTGGCGCTGCTGGCACGCACCGCCCGCGCGTTCGCTCCGGTGCCCGGCGAGGTGCGCTCGTTCGCCGTGCTCGGCCCCTACCTCGCGCTCTATGTGCTGATCCTCGGCAGCCCGGCGTTCGTCGCCTCGCAGGGTGGCCTCGGCGCGCCGTGGGCGACCGTCCTGCTGCTGTTCGGCGCGCTGCTGGCGATCGAGGCGATCGGCCGGGACCGGCGGCTGCCGGGCCGGTACCTGTGGGTGGTCGGCCTGGTCCTGCTCGCCGCGGTTGCCGCGGCGCTCTACCTGCCCGGCGTGCCCGCCCTGATCGCGGTACTGGTCGGCCAGGTCGCCGCCGCCCTGCTGCTGGCGCGGCTGCCCGCGGCGTACCAGCCGATCGACGGCGACAGCTGGCCGGCGGAACCCGATCGGGGCCCGGCGACGGAGGCAGCCGGTACGGGTGGGGCACGGTCGGCGCCGGCCGCCGGTGCGGGCGGTAGGCGGGTCGTGGCGGACCGGGTCGGGCGTCCCGGCGGGACGCGGGTCGGAGTGCCTGGCGGCGGGATGCGTCCCCGGGCCCGGCCGGCCCCGGCACCGGCGCCGTCACCGGTGCGGCGACGGACACCGGCGATCGGGTTCGCGGCGGCCGGTCTCGGTGCCGGCCTCGGCTTCGTCCTCGTGGTCCTGCTCTACCAGGCGAGCTACGACCTGCCGCTGCCGTTCGACAACCGGTTCCTGCCACTGGCGGGCGCGGTCCTGGTCGCGCTGCCGGCAGCGGTCGGCTATCGGTCCACAGTGGACACCGAACCGGCCGGGCCGGACCGCCGGGGCGGGCTGCTCGCCCCGCTGGCGGGGGTACCGGCGGTGCTGCTGATCGTGCCGATCGTGCTGCTGCTGACCACCCCGGCGCCGGCACACCCGAGCGCCACCGCGAACTCGCTCCGGCTGGTCACCTGGAACCTGCACTACGGCGTGAACGACGATGCCGCGGTCGACCCGGCCGCCATCGCCGCCACGCTGCGCAGCCAACATCCGGACGTGATCGTGCTCCAGGAGGTGAACCGGGGCTGGCCGATCGGCGGCGGGACCGACCTCGCCGAGTGGCTGTCCCGCAGCCTGGCCATGCCGTACGTGTGGTCGCCGGCGGCGGACGGCCAGTTCGGCAACGTGATCATGTCCAGTCTGCCGATGTCGCAGGTGCACACCGGCCGGCTGCCGTACGGCCAGGGCCCGCAGCGCCGCTCGTACGCGCAGGCGACGGTGCAGCTGCCCGGCGGCCCCGGCCTGACCGTGTGCACCGCGCACCTGCAGAACATCACCGAACACCACGCCACCCGCGACGCCGAGATCGACGCGCTGCTCGGGCACTGCGGGCAGCACGCACCGGTGGTCATCGCCGGCGACTTCAACTCGATGCCGGGCTGGCCGGAGATCGCGAAGTTCGATCGGGCCGGGTTGGTCAGCGCGCAGGACTCGACCGGGCACGCCGGCGAGCTGACCTCGCCGACCGACACCCCGAAGTACCGTCCGGACTGGATCTTCGGCTCCGACGACGTGGCCTTCAACGACTTCCGCATCGTGCCCAGCACCGCGTCCGACCACTTCCCGCTGGCCACCACGGTACGGCTGGGATGATGCGGTGATGCAGATCGACGCGATCCGGGGCGACATCACCGAACAGCGGGTCGATGCGATCGTCAACGCCGCGAACTCGTCACTGCTCGGCGGTGGTGGGGTGGACGGTGCGATCCACCGCCGGGGCGGTCCGGAGATCCTCGCCGAGTGCCGCGCGCTGCGCGACGCGCACTACGGCAGCGGGCTGCCCGCCGGGCAGGCGGTCGCCACCACCGCCGGCCGGCTGCCGGCGCGCTGGGTCATCCACACCGTCGGCCCCGTGTACGCGGTTGGCACTGACCGGTCGTCGCTGCTGCGCGACTGCTACCGCAACTCGCTGCGGGTGGCCGACGAACTCGGTGCCGCCACCGTCGCGTTCCCGCTGATCTCGGCCGGCGTGTACGGCTGGCCGGCCGAGGACGCGATCCGGCAGGCGCTGGACACGTTGCGAGACAGCGAGACCGCCGTCGAACGCGCCGCCCTCGTCCTGTTCGACGAAGCCAAACGCGCCCTGGCCGAACGACTTCTCCGCCAGCCCTGACCGGCCCCCGGCCGCCGGTCACGATGCGGCGAGCGCCGCCCGGGACCACGCGATCGGCCCGTCCTGCGACTCCTCCGCCGGCCAGCCGTTGACCACCGACAGCAGCTCCAGGTAGCGCTGCCGTCGCGGGTCCGCGGCGGTCGCCAGCCGCTCCGCCAGCCGGGTCCGGACGTCGGCGCCCGCGGCCCGCCCCAGCATCGCCGCGTACCGCTCGGTCAGCGTGGCGGCAACGGTAGCGGCGGCCGGTGAGTCCGGCGTGACACCGGCGGTGAGCGCGGGCCGGGCCTGCTCGATGGCCAGCGCGACCGCGTCCGGCCGGGGCGTCCGGTCGCCGACGGCCGCGTCGCGATCGGCGGCGAACTGCTCGGCGGTCCGGCGCAACACCGCGCGGAACCCGTCGTCGGCGAGCAGCTCGGTCAGCTCCAGCCAGGCCGCGGCCTGCGCCGCGTCCGGGTCGTCGGGGAGTTCCGGGGTCAGCGACCGCGCCACGCCGGCCAGGCCGAGCCCGGCGAAGACGGCGTCCAGGAAGCCGTCGATCAGGGCGGCGCGGTCGTCGTCGGACAGCATGCTCATCAGGTTCGTCTCCTTCGGGTCGATGCCGTGTTCGGCCACCGCGCCGAGTACCGCCCGCTGCCGGCGCAGCGTGCGCAGCTGCTCGGTGAGGGCCGCGACCCGTACCGCGGCGACCTCGGCGAGGGAGGTCTGGCCGCGCAGCACCCGGTCGACGGTGGCGAGGTCGAGCCCGAGCGCGCGCAGGGTGCGGACCAGCTGGAGCCGGGTCACCGCGGCGGCGTCGTACCGGCGCTGCCCGGCCGGGCTCCGTTCGGTCGGCGGCACCAACCCGAGATCGGAGTAGAACCGGACGGTCTTGACCGACAGCCCGGCCAGCCGGGCCAGGTCGCCGATCGAGAGGTGCGTGCTGGTCATGCCGTCACTGTGCCCGCTCCCCCTGCTGGAGGAGCAAGCCCGCGGACCGGCGAGCGGGGACGGGCCGCGGGCTACGCTGACCCCTGCCGTGGGGCCCGGCACCGGTCAGCCGACGCGCAGGCAGTCCAGCAGCGCCTCGTCACCGGTGACGGTGAGGATGTCGAACGGGACCCGGCCGTACAGTGCGAGTTCCAGGTCGCTGGCCGAACCGCTGACCTGTGTCTGCAGCGCGTGTTCCTCGGGCAGCAGGGTGGCGGTGTCCAGCAGCGAGATCGCGCCGCCGCGGACCCGCACGATCCAGCTGTCCTCGGAGTCGTCGGCGATCAGCTGGACGACCCCGTCGCCGGTCTTGGCCAGCCCGCCGTCGGCCGGCAGCCAGGTGTCGAGCACCTCGTCGACGCCGTCGAGTGCCAGCGCCGTCTCGATCGGTTCCGGCAGCCCGACCGCCACCTGGCCGTCCCAACGGTGCACGGCGAGTTCGTGCGCGACCCGCCGGTGCCAGAACCGGGCCACCTTGTCCTGCGGCGCCCAGTTCCACGCCGGCAGGTCCGGCTCGGTACGGTCCAGCGCCGCCACCGCGTCGGCGAGCGCGCCGTCCCACCACGGCAGCAGGTCGGCACCGGCCGGTGCCCCGTCCGTCGTCGGGGCCCCGGGGGAACCGGTCTCGCCCCGGCCGACGTGCCCGGCGACCCAGCGCAGGCCGGCGCCGGTGTGCCGGAACAGGTCGGCCACCGTCCACTCCGGGCAGCTCGGCACCGGGCTGGCGAGCGCGTCGTCGACCGCGGTGACGGCTCGCAGCGCGGCCGCCTCTCGCTGGATGGCCGACAGCCAGAACACCTTGTCCGGCCTGGCCGAGGTCAAGGTCATGGCGTCCCCCGTTCGGTGCGTTTCGCGCCGGCCCGGAGCGGGCCGCGGCGACAGCCCCGACGGATCGCTGCGCCAGGGCCCTCTAGGGATAGCAGAAGCGGCCCGGATCGTCACGCTCGGGGCACCCGTGTCGGATCAGCCCGGCACGACGGGACCGGCCGGGCGCACCGCGCGGGTGGTCCGGCGACCGCTCAGGGCTGCACGGTCGGGCGCTGCTCCGGCCGCAGCTGGTCGAGCAGTCCCGCCACCCCGGCGGTACCGAGAAGGTCGAACGAGATCCGGCCGGTCAGCGCGAGCAGCAGGTCGCTGCTGCTGCCGGCGGCCACGGCACGCACCGCCGGGGTGGTGTGACCGCTGTTGTCCAGCAGCGCCATGCCCTCCGCCCGCAGCCGGACCAGCCACTCGGCGCCGGTGTCGGTGGCGAGCAGCCGCACGGTACCGGTCGGGTCGTGCCGGCGCAGGGGCCGCGCGGGCAGGATCGTGTCGAACAGTTCGGTCACCCCGTCGGCAGCGGACTTCGCCTCCAGCGGTGCCGGTGAACCGGTCGCGAGCTGCACGTCCCAGCGGTCCAGCGCGGTCAGGTGGGCGAGCCGACGCATCCAGAACCTGGCCTGCTTCGGCTGCGGCGCCCAGTTCCACGCGGGCAGGTCGGGATCGAGTTCGTCGAAGGTGGTGAGCAGCTCGCGGTACGCGTCGAGCCACCAGTCGAGCAGCGCCAGCCCGTGCGGCGGCTCGGGCAGCGGCAGTTCGGGGCGAATCGTCTCGCCGCGGGTCACGTGCCCGCGCACCCAGCGGTACTCGGCGCCGAGCGTGCCGAGCAGGTCGCCGACCGTCCGGTCGGAGGGGCCGGGCACCGGGAGTTCCAGGGCGTCGGCCACCGCCGACTCGCCGAGCAGCACGCCGTCGTGGCGCAGCGCGGCCATCCAGAAGTCCTTGCCCGGCCGGACCGGAATCCTACTCATCGGCCTGCCTCCCGTGCCGGAAGCCCGACGAGACCCACGCGCCGCACCGATGGACCGCTCGCTGACGCGCGCTCATCGTCCACACCCCCATCCGCGCGGATGGTTCGACACTTCGAGCTTAGGCTGACCGGGTGCAAGACGTCAGTCAAGAGTTTCTGGGTGGCTACACGACGCTCGGCCTCGGCGGCCCGGCCCGACGTGTGGTCGAGGTCACCAATTCCGACGAGATCGTCGCGACGGTACGCGCCGCGGACGCCACCGGCGAGCCCCTGCTGCTGCTCGGCGGCGGGTCGAACGTGGTCATCGCGGACGAAGGGTTCCCCGGTACCGCGGTGCTGCTGCGCACCGGCGGCGACGGACTGGGGTTCGGCCGCGGCGGCGACGGCCGGGTCGCGGTGACCGTGCCGGCCGGGATGGACTGGGATGCGGTGGTCGAGGCCACCGTCGCGCAGGGCTGGTCCGGAATCGAGTGCCTGTCCGGCATTCCCGGCGCGGCCGGCGCAACGCCCATCCAGAACGTCGGGGCGTACGGCCAGGAGGTCTCGCACACCATCGTCGAGGTCACCGTGTACGACCGGGTCGAGCAGCGGACCGCCGCGATGCGGGCCGACGACTGCGCGTTCGGCTACCGGTCCAGCCTGTTCAAGGGCAACGACCGGTGGGTGGTGCTGTCGGTGAGTTTCGTGCTGCGCGAGGGCGGCGAGTCCGAGCCGATCCGGTACGAGCAACTCGCCCGCGCCCTCGGCGTCGAGGTCGGCGACCGGGTACCGCTGCCGCTGGTCCGGGAGGCGGTGCTGGAACTGCGCCGTACCAAGGGGATGGTGCTCGACCCGGCGGACCCGGACACCCGCAGCGCCGGTTCGTTCTTCACCAACCCGATCCTGTCCGCGGACGAGTTCGCCGCGCTGTCGGCCCGGTGCGCGGACCTGCTCGGCACCGACGTGCCGGTACCGTCCTGGCCCGAGACGGGCGACCGGGTCAAGGTGCCCGCCGCCTGGCTGATCGAGCGCGCCGGTTTCACCAAGGGGTACGGCCCCGGCCC
The DNA here is from genome assembly GCF_016865425.1 of Actinocatenispora thailandica. Taxonomy (NCBI): domain Bacteria; kingdom Bacillati; phylum Actinomycetota; class Actinomycetes; order Micromonosporales; family Micromonosporaceae; genus Actinocatenispora; species Actinocatenispora thailandica. Next base: position 77,772 of record NZ_AP023355.1, read on the forward strand.
GGTGCGGATCTCCACCAAGCACACGCTGGCGCTCACCAACGCCGACCACGGCACCACCGCGGAACTGCTCGACCTGGCTCGGGAGATCGTCGCCGGTGTGCACAAGACCTTCGGCGTCTCGCTGCACCCCGAGCCGGTCCTCGTCAACGCCGCCCTCTGACGCGTGCCTGGGTGCGTTCCGGGTTGGGGTGTGAAGGCCACCTCTGTTCGCGCTTTGACCCCGCGTGGGGGACGTGGGGAGGGGGACTTCGCCCCCTCCCCACACCCCTCCCCGCCAAGGGGCAGTCGCCCCCTTAGCGATCCCCCGGCCGGACAAACAGAGACGAGCCCCGGACCCCGCCTGACCCGCCTCGGAAGGTCGGGGCCCGGTGCCCGGGGCCGGACTCCGCCTGACCCGCCTCGGAAGCTCGGGGTGCCGGTGACCGGGGCCGGACGCCGCCTGACCCGCGTCGGAAGCTCGTGTGGCGCCGGTGGTCGGTCTGCGCGGCCTGGGCGCCCCGGGCGGCTCGACGCGGCGGGCGGTTGGGCGTGGCGGGCGGTGTCGTGAGGGCAAGGCCGGGCCGGGACCCGCTCTTGTTCGACGGCTGCTCGGCGTCGAGGAGCAGCATCACCGGGGCTGGGTGGGGGATCGCCAAGGGGGCTTTCCCCCCTGGCGGGGAAGGAGCGCGAGGAGGGGGCGAAGCCCTCTCCTCGCATCCCCCACGCGGGGTCAAAGCGCGAACAGAGGTGGCCTTCACCCCCGCACCCCGGACGCACAGAACACCGAGGCGGCATTCACCTCCCCAAACGACAAGGCGCGGAGCTTGCCGCTACCTCGGCACCCCGGGTGCTTCAGCAGGTCCCAGCGGCCCAGGAGTCGTACCGCCGCTGCCAGGAGACGCAGTACCCGGGATAGTCGGGCGACGTGTCGGTCGGTACTCCGGGATCGCGCCACGGTACGGCGTCGCCGCCCGGATCGGCGGCCACCACGCTCGCGGACACGGTGACGGCCGGTACCGGGTAGCGACCGCCGCGCCGCGGATCGACGTACACCTCGACGTACTGCTCCAGTTGGGCGCGCGGGCCGAACGGCAGGGTGGGTGCGGCGAGCAGGTTCCAGCGGTCGTCCCACCACAGGTAGGCACGCCAGGTGGTGCCGCCGTTCGCGGCGGGTCCGGACTGGACGACGACGGAGACCCGGTCGCCGTCGTGCACCGGGTACTGGTCGTAGTAGGTCCAGTCGCCGCCGGTGCTGTCGTAGGTGTAGACGTGCTGGCCGTTGTCGTCGAGCCAGCCGTCCTCGGTCCAGCCCGCTTCGATCCAGCGGGTCCGGCCGGCGACGTCGGCGCGCGCCATCACCCGGGCGGCGACGAAGTCGTTGCTGCGCCGCCGGACACCGGTGTCGCGGACCTGCAGGGTGGCGCCGACCGCGGCGTAGTCGTTCTCGCTGTACGCGCCGAGATGGCGGTACCCGTCGGCGTCCTCGGCCGGCCGGCCGGCGGCGATGCCGGTGCCGGGCTGGTCGGTCATCCCGGCGCCGGCCGCCGGGCCGACCTTCGCCGCATCGCTGCCCGGCACCGCCGTACCGGCCCCGTCGGGTGTCGTACCGGCGGCCGCCGCCGGCGTGCCCTCCGGCGTGGTCGGCCGGCCGGCAGGGGCCGTGCGGGCGGGGACGACGCGGGTGGGGGCCGCCCGGCAGGCGCCGTTGCCGGGTGGGCCGGTCGGCGCCCGGTCCGGCGCGGTCGGCCCGGGCGGCGGGCACGCGGGGAGGCCGGCGCCGGCGGCGGGGGTCGGACGCGGTCCGGCGGAGCTGGCCGTCGACCCGGGTGCCGGGGCGGCCACGGCCGGCAACGGTACCGCGGTGCCGAGCACGACCAGCAGCAGCGATGCCGACCAGCGGGCGGGCGGGCGCGGGGGGACGCCGGTACCGGACCGGCAACGCCGAGGATTCACGTGACTACATAACGTTGGTCTCCGGTGTCGGTGACGACGGCCGGTGCGCCCCGAGCCAGCCCCGCAGCCGGCCGCCCAGCACCCGCAGCGGCACCGGCATGGCGATCCACACCAGGTACGACCACGATCCGAGCAGCGCGACCGGGATGGAGATCGCGAACATGCCGGCCATCACCAGCGAACGCATCTGCGCGCCGTCGATCGACTTCGCCGGGGCGCCCGGACGGAACAGGCCGTACGCCCACATGTCGCGCACCATCAGCAGGAACAGCACCCCGGAGACCGCCTGGGCCAGCGCGTACAGCCCGAACCGGACGATGAACGCGCCGTCGTCGTCGCTCTCGGTGAGCAGCTTCGTCAGGTACGGCAGCAGCACGATGATCATCAGCCAGATCATGTTGAAGCGCAGTACCCGGCCGCCCAGCCGGCGGATCCAGCGGAACACCGCGTGGTGGCTCATCCAGTGCGCGCCGATCACCGCGAAGCTGATGAAGAACGCGATGTAGTCCATCTTGCGGTCGAGCATCCAGCTCAGCACCTCGGCGCTGGTCCCCCGGTGCGGGACCGGGAGCTCCAGGGCGAGCAGGGTGATCGCGATCGCCACCACCGCGTCGGAGAAGAAGGTGAGCCGCTCGGCCGCGGCGAACTCCACCTCCACCCGGGTCAGCCGGATCTCCTCCGCCTCGGCCCGGGTGGCGGCGTCCGCGACGCCGGTGGCGGAGTCCGCGGCCGGCCCGGCCGGATCCGCGGTCTCGGGTGCGCCGGGAGACCCGGAGCGGGACTGTGCTTCGTCAAGCATGAATGGCCTCGACAGCTCGGGTTGGGGAGGTCGGCTCGGCGGGCGTCGCCGCCATGGCGCCGTGACCTCCGGCGACGCCGTGAGTGTGCCAGACCGGCGAAACCGGTACCGGGTTCCGAACGGTGCGTCACCACGCGGGTCGCCGGTCACGATCTGGTCAGGTCGTGGCGGCGGGCCGCGGCGCGGTTGACAGACTGAGCGGATGGCACACGGCTACCCGTACTCGGATCTGCCCGACTTCCTGCGCCGCCTGGAGAAGGCCGGCGAGCTGAAGCGGGTGTCGGTACCGGTCGATCCCACCCTGGAGATCAGCGAGATCACCCAGCGGGTGGTCCGGGCCGGCGGGCCGGCGCTGCTGTTCGAGCGGCCGACCCGGGGCGACATGCCGGTCCTGATGAACCTGTTCGGCACCCGCCGGCGCACCTCGCTGGCGCTGGGGTACGCGACGTCGACGAGATCGGCGACCGGATCGCCGAGCTGGTCAGGCTGGAGCTGCCGACCGGCCTGGGCGGCATCTGGGGCGCGCTGGGCAAGCTCGGCCAGCTCAAGTCGGTGCCGCCGAAGCACGTGAAGAGCGCGTCGTGCCAGCAGGTGGTGTACACCGGCGACGAGGTCGACCTGAACCGGCTGCCCGGCCTGCAGGTGTGGCCCGGCGACGGCGGGATCTACCACAACTTCGGGCTCACCCACACCAGGCACCCGGAGACCGGCAAGCGCAACCTCGGCCTGTACCGGCTGCAACAGCACTCGCGCAACACGCTCGGCATGCACTGGCAGATCCACAAGGACTCGACCGCGCACCATGCGGTCGCGGAACGGCTCGGTCAGCGGCTGCCGGTCGCGGTCGCGTTCGGCTGCGACCCGGCCGTGTCGTACGCGGCGTCCGCGCCGCTGCCGGCCGACATCGACGAGTACCTGTTCGCCGGGTTCCTGCGCGGCGAGCGGGTCGAGATGGTCGACTGCAAGACCGTGCCGCTGCAGGTACCGGCGAACGCGCAGGTGGTGCTGGAGGGCTGGATCGAGCCGGGGGAGCGGGCGCCGGAGGGTCCGTTCGGCGACCACACCGGCTTCTACACACCGGTCGAGCCGTTCCCGGTGCTGCACGTCGAGTGCATGACGACCGCGAAAGACCCGGTGTACCAGTCGATCGTGACCTCGAAGCCGCCGCAGGAGGACCACGGCCTGGGCAAGGCGACGGAGCGGATCTTCCTGCCGCTGATCAAGATCCTGATCCCGGACATCGTCGACATGAACATGCCCGAGCCGGGGGTGTTCCACAACTGCCTGGTCGTGTCGATCGACAAGCGGTTCCCGAAGCAGGCGCAGAAGGTGATGCACGCGGTCTGGGGTGCGCACCTGCTGTCCCTGACCAAGCTGGTGATCGTGGTGGACGCCGACTGCGACGTGCACGACCTGCGCGAGGTGTCGTTCCGGGCCTTCGGCAACGTGGACTACCTGCACGACATCGTGGTCAGCGAGGGCCCGGTCGATCACCTGGACCACTCGTCGTACCACCAGTTCTTCGGCGGCAAGCTGGGGGTCGACGCGACCCGCAAGCTGCCCACCGAGGGGTACACCCGCGACTGGCCGGAGATGATGACCATGTCACCGGAAATCGTGTCCACTGTGGACAAACGCTGGTCGGAGTACGGTCTCGGGACGGGCCGCTGATGTCCGCCGACGGCGCGCCGGGCACCACCGAGGGCACCGCGGACGCGGTCAGCGACTCGGTGGTCCGCCCCGGGCACGGCGCCCGCGCGTTCCTGCGGCTGGTGATGATCGAGCACTCGATCTTCGCGCTGCCGTTCGCGTACGTCGCCGCGCTGTCCGCGATGCGCCTGCACGGTGGCCACGTGCAGTGGCTCACGCTGATCGAGATCACCGTGGCGATGGTCGCCGGCCGTACCGTGGCGATGGCGGCGAACCGCATCATCGACCGGCACATCGACGCGCAGAACCCGCGCACCGCGCACCGCGAACTGGTCACCGGCGCGCTGTCGCTGCGCAAGGCGTACCTGGGGCTCGGCATCTCGCTGGTGGTCTTCTTCGTCAGCGCCGGCCTGCTGAACTGGCTCTGCCTCGCGCTGTCGCCGATCGCGCTGTTCTTCCTGATCATCTACTCGTACGCGAAGCGGTTCACCGACTTCCCGCAGGTGTTCCTGGGTCTGGCGCAGGCGATCGGCCCGATCGGTGCCTGGTTGGGCGTGACGGGCCACTGGTCCTGGACCGCGCTGCTGCTCGGCCTCGCCGTCGGCGCCTGGATCGGCGGCTTCGACTGCATGTACGCCTGCCAGGACGTCGAGGTGGACGCCAGGATCGGGGTGCGCAGCGTGCCGGTGCGGTTCGGCGTCGCCAACGCGCTGCGCGCCTCCGCGGTGGTGCACCTGGTCACGCTCGGGCTGTTCGTGGCATTCGGGCTGGGCGCCGGGTACGGCCCGATCTGGTGGGTGGGCCTCGGCATCACCGCCGTGATCCTCGGGTACGAGCACGCCATCGTCCGGCCGTCCGACCTGTCCCGGATGACCCGCGCGTTCTTCACCGCGAACGGCGTCGTCAGCATCGTGCTGTTCGTCTTCGCCCTCGCCGACCTGGTGTTTCTGCAGGGTCTGGGCGCCTGACCGGGCGATCGTCCCGGCCCGCAACCAGCCGGTAACCCGATCCGCACCGGGCGGAAATCCCGGCACAACCGGTCCGACTCCGGCGTCGGTTGGAGTAGGACCCGGCGGCGTGGGTAGCAGAAACGGGCGGATGTGGCCCAGGTGACATTCACGGCAACCGGCTCTGGCTGTACGGAGGGTGGACGGTACATTCACCTTCCGCGATCCTGGATGTCTGCCCCCGGTTCTGTCCGAGTGTCGGACCGACCCCGCCGCTCGGCGATGGGGGAGGAGGTAGCGCGTGACCAGATCGAAATGGCGAGAGCTGGATGCGGCAACGAAGCCCCCGGCACCACGTCGGCCCAGCGACGACACCGAAGAACGCACCGGCGACGCAGCCGGTGACCGGGTGATCATGGATCGTGTCACCGGCGACGGCCCGGTGGACAGCTGGACCGACACCGACGAGTACCTCAGCATCGAGCCCTGAGCGGCTCGGGCCCCGTGGGCCGGTGCGCACCGTCGCGCACCGGCCCGCGGTGTCCGTACACCTCACCGACGGTGACGCACTCGCGGAACATCGCCGGTCGACCCGGGCTGACCCGGCGCCCCGCTGGGGTCGCCGCGGGCACCTCCGTACCCGCCGCCGGCCCGGGGCGTCGGCCGGTGCGGCAGAGTGGGGCATGGCGAAGCAGCGTCGACCGTGGATCGTCGGGATGTCCGGGGCGTCCGGCACCCCGTACACGCGGGCGGTGGTCGCGGCGCTGCTCGACGCCGGTGAGCCGGTGGACCTGATCGTCTCCCGGGCGGCCCGGCTGACCATGCTGGACGAGACCGGCCAGTCGTTCCGGGACGGGCGCTGGCGCGACGACCTGGCCGGCTTCCTCGGCCGTGACCTCACAAACGCCGACCTGCGGTACTGGCCGGCGGCGGACCTCGCCGCCGGACCGAGTTCCGGTTCGTACCCGGCGCGCGGCATGGTGGTGGTGCCGGCCAGCACGGCGGCCTGCGCCGGCATCGCCCTCGGCCTGTCGAAGGACCTGCTGCAACGGGCCGCGGACGTCAACCTGAAGGAGCACCGGCCGGTCGTGGTGGTGCCACGGGAGACGCCGGTACCGCGCAGCCACCTGGTGCACCTGCTGGCGTTGCACGACGCGGGCGCCACGGTGCTGCCGGCGAGCCCGGCGTTCTACGCGGGTGCGCGCGACGTGCAGCAGCTGGTCGACTTCGTGGCCGGCCGGGTGCTGGACGCGCTGGCGATCCCGCACACGCTCTACCTGCGCTGGTCAGGGCGGTTGGGCGCGGCCCGGCTGGAGGCCAAGGATCGGATCGGTGCGGCCGGGCTGGGCGAGATCGCGCCGGAGCGGGTCGAGGCGGATGTGGACAGCAACGATCCGGCGAGTCGGTCAGACCCGGAGTAGAACTCCGGTGCCGCGTCTGCCCGGCGCCGCCGGATCGCTGTCTCTCGGTTGTGCCGCGTCAGTGCGACGTTGCCTGGCTCTCCTCAGGGAACCCTGCTTCGTCGCCGCTGAGCAGCGCGCGAACCTCCGACTCCCGGAACCTGCGGTGCCCGCCCGGCGTGCGGATGCTGCCGATCCGCCCGGCTGCGGCCCATCGGGTCACGGTCTTCGGGTCTACTCGGAACAACGAGGCCACCTCACCCGGTGTGAGCAGCCGATCGGAACTCTCCACGACCCCCCTTTGTACATACTCCCCTGAATCCATTACAGCATCGACGTCCCCCGCCGTCCCGGAAATGGTCGGAACGCCACCCGATGGGGTGTTGTGGCGACGCACACTTCTTCAACCGCCTGTAGGAATATTGTCACTCGGAGCTGTGCACAAGGGTGGATGTTGGGATTTTTAACAGTCGGTATCCGCTATCGGGTTACCGCACCGATCCGACGAACGCTGCCAATCGAGCCCGCTCGCGTGTACTGAGCGCAGTCACCGGCGGCGAGCGGCTACCTCTTTCCCGGCAAGTTTCGGAGCGCCCCTTCCGGCCGCCCGGCGCCGGTCGAACGGAAACGAACGGCGGACCCGGTGGATCGCGGGCCGCCGGCCCGCCTCGCTCGATCAAGATCCACTAGGTACGCCCTAAACTGTCGCGGTGGACTCGACCGACCGGCAGATCCTCGACCTGCTGCGCAGCAACGCCCGCCTGTCGTATGCGGAGCTCGGTCGGCAGATAGGTCTCTCCCCGCCCGCCGTGCACGACCGGGTTTCCAAACTCGAATCCACCGGCGTGATCCTCGGCTACCGGACCCTGGTCGAACCCGAGACCATCGGCCTCGGCGTGACCGCGCTGGTCGGCATCGTGCAGACCGACAGCAGCGAGGCCGACGACATCGCCGCCGAGCTGACCAAGCTGCCCGAGGTGGAGTCCTGCTACTACCTGGCCGGTCAGGAATCGTTCCTGTGCAAGGTACGGGTCGGCACGATCGCGCAGCTCGAAGTGCTGATCGGCCGGCTCAACCGGGTGCCCGGGGTGGCCCGTACCCACTCGACCATCGCGTTGTCCACCAAGTGGGAGAACCGGCCCCAGCCCCTGACCGACCCGGACGGCGAGCAATGACGTCGAAGACGTCGACGATCACATCAGTGCACCGAGCGGAGTACCACATGAGCGAGCGGCAGCGAGCGAATCACGGGTGTCGAGTGTCGTGGAGCCTCACCGGGCTTCCGACGCAGGAGGAAGGCCGATGAGCGGGGACGAGTTCCGGATCGAGCACGACACGATGGGCGAGGTGCGGGTACCCGCCGCGGCGAAGTGGCGGGCGCAGACCCAGCGCGCGGTGGAGAACTTCCCGATCTCCGGCCGCACCCTGGAACACGCGCACATCGCCGCGCTGGCCCAGATCAAGGCGGCCGCCGCCAAGGTCAATGCCGAACTCGGGGTGATCGACGCGGACGTCGCCGAGGCGATCCGGTCCGCCGCCGTCGAGGTCGTCGACGGCGCCTGGGACGACCAGTTCCCGATCGACGTGTTCCAGACCGGCTCCGGCACCTCGTCGAACATGAACACCAACGAGGTGCTCGCCACCCTCGCCACCGAGCGACTCGGCCGGCCGGTACACCCGAACGACCACGTCAACGCGTCGCAGTCGTCCAACGACGTGTTCCCGTCCTCGATCCACGTCGCCGCGACCGCCGCCGTCACCGGCGACCTGATCCCGGCGCTGACGCACCTCGCGGACGCGCTGGCGGCCAAGTCCGCCGAGTTCGCCACCGTGGTCAAGTCCGGCCGGACCCACCTGATGGACGCCACCCCGGTCACCCTCGGCCAGGAGTTCGCCGGGTACGCGGCGCAGGTCCGGTACGGGGTCGAGCGGCTGCAGGCGTCGCTGCCCCGGCTCGCCGAACTGCCGCTGGGCGGCACCGCCGTCGGTACCGGGATCAACACGCCGGCCGGGTTCTCCGCCAAGGTGATCGAGGAGGTCGCCGCGGCCACCAACCTGCCGCTCACCGAGGCACGCGACCACTTCGAGGCGCAGGGCGCCCGGGACGGACTCGTCGAGACGTCCGGCCAGCTGCGCACCATCGCGGCCGGGCTGTACAAGATCGTCAACGACCTGCGCTGGATGGGTTCCGGCCCGCGCACCGGCCTGGGCGAGATCGCGCTGCCGGACCTGCAGCCCGGCTCGTCGATCATGCCGGGCAAGGTGAACCCGGTGCTGCCCGAGGCGGTACGGCAGGTCGTCGCCCAGGTGATCGGCAACGACGCGACCGTCGCGTTCGGCGGCACCCTCGGCGACTTCGAACTCAACGTGATGCTGCCGGTCATCGCCGTCAACGTGCTCGAATCGATCCGGCTGATCGCCAACGTGTCCCGGCTGCTCGCCGACCGCTGCGTCGCCGGCATCACCGCGAACGTGGCACGCTGCACCGAGTTCGCCGAGTCCTCGCCGTCGATCGTGACGCCGCTCAACCGCCACCTCGGGTACGAGGAGGGTGCCGCCATCGCGAAGCAGGCGCTGAAGGAGCGCAAGACCATTCGCGAGGTGGTCATCGAGCGTGGCCACGTCTCCTCGGGCAAGCTCACCGAGGCGCAGCTCGACGAGATCCTCGACGTGCTCTCCATGACTCACCCCTGAGGGTCGGGCACCTCTTTGCGCCGAGGTGTGCCCGGGGCGCTGGGGTTGGCGTGTGCGGGCCGCCGCTGTGTTCTGTGCGTCCGGGGTGCGGGTGTGAAGGCCACCTCTGTTCGTCGCTTTGACCCGCGTGGGGGGATGCGAGGAGAGGGCTTCGCCCCCTCCTCGCGCTCCTTCCCCGCCAAGGGGGAAGCCCCCTTGGCGATCCCCCACCCAGCCTCCGGTGATGCTGCCCCTCGACGCCGGGCAGGCGTCGAACAAGAGCGGGTCTCGGCCCGGCCTTCCGACCACGACACCGCCCGCCACGCCAACCGCCCGCCGCGTCGAGCCGACCGCGGCGCCCAGGCCGCGCAGACCGACCACCAGCACCACACGAGCTTCCGACACGAGCCAGGCGGCGCCCGGCCCCGGGCACCAGCACCCCGACCTTCCGACGCGAGCCAGGCGGCGTCTGGACCCGGGCACCGGGCCCCGACCTTCCGACGCGGGTCAGGCGGGGTCCGGGTCCGGGCACCGGGCCCCGACCTTCCGAGGCGGGTCAGGCGGGGTCAGGATCTCGTCTCTGTTTGTCCGGCCGGGGGATCGCTAAGGGGCGACGGCCCCCTTGGCGGGGGAGGGGTGTGGGGAGGGGGCGAAGTCCCCTCCCCACATTCCCCCACGCGGGGTCCAAGCGACGCACAGAGGTGGCCTTCACACCCGCACCCCAAACGCACAGAACACGGAGATGGCCTTCACCCCGCCAACCCGGGGCAACGCCGCCGCGCCCGGCGCCCCGGCGCCCCGGCGCCTCGGGCGCACCTCGGCGCAAAGAGGTGCCAGGCCGGTCAGTGGAGCCGCGTGGCGAGCGCGGCGGCCGCGGTGCGGACCCGGGGCCGATGGTGCTGTCGTCGAGGGTGCCGAGGGCGACCACACCCACGCTCGCCTCCAGCCCTTCGACGCCGCGGACCGGCGCGGCGACCCCGTACGCGCCGGACTGGAACCCGCCGGCCGAGCTGGTCCAACCGTCCTCGCCGCGGCGTCCGGCGAGGATGGCCTGGCCGCCGGCGGCGGCGGACAGCGGATGCCGGGACCCGGTGCGGTACGCGACGTGCAGCGCCGTCCAGGACGGTTCGACGACCAGCAGGGCGAGCGCCTCCCCGCCGTCCTCGACGGTGAGGTGGGCGGTGGCGCCGAGGTCGTCGGCGAGGGACCGCAGGATCGGCCGGGCCGCCTCGACGAGCAGCGGTTGGGCCCGGCGGGCCAGCGCCAGGACGCCGATGCCGAGCCGCAGCGGCCCGCCGGGGTCGTGCTGGAGCAGGGCGTGCGCGGCGAGGGTGGCGGCCAGCCGGTAGACGACGGTACGGCCGACCGACAGGTGCTGCGCGGCGGCGCTGACCGAGACACCCTCGGGATGCTCGGCGACGAGGGCGAGCAGGCGCAGCCCGCGGTCGAGCGTCTGCGCGGTCTCGGTCGGCCTGTCCACAGCCGGACCCTACCGGCTACCAGCGCCCACCACGCTCTGTCGATCATGGCGTTGTCCGGTGCGGGAAGCGTTTACCCCGCGGACGACGCCATGATCAACCCGAGTGGAGCGCCATGATCAACACCCGCGGGCGCCGTGATCGGCCCGAGTGGGGCGGCGCGGGGTTCGGGGAGCGTGGGCGGACCGTTACGCTTTCAGGGTGAGCCTGCAGCTGTACGACACCGCGACCCGTTCGGTGCGGGACTTCGTCCCGCGAGAAGCCGGCAAGGTCGGGATCTACCTGTGTGGTGTCACCGTGCAGAGTCCGCCGCACATCGGCCACCTGCGCTCCGGCGTCAACTACGACGTGCTGCGCCGCTGGCTGGAGTACCGCGGTCTGGACGTGCGGTTCATCCGGAACATCACCGACATCGACGACAAGGTGCTGGCGCGCGCGGTGGCCGAGGCGGTGCCGTACTGGTCGATCGCGTACCGCAACGAGCGGCTGCTCGACGACGCGTACGACGCGGTCGGCGTCCGGCTGCCCACCTACGAGCCGCGCGCCACCGGGCACATCCCGGAGATCCAGGCGCTGATCCAGCGGCTGATCGACCGCGACCACGCGTACGTCACCGACTCCGGCGAGGTCTACTTCGACGTCTCGTCGTACGCCGACTACGGTGCGCTGTCCGGGCAGCGTCCGGACGAGATGCGTTCCGGCGAGGAGACCGCGCCGGGCAAGCGCAGCCCGCTCGACTTCGCGCTGTGGAAGGGCGTCAAGCCGACCGAGCCGGCCGACGCCTACTGGCCGTCCCCGTGGGGGCGCGGCCGGCCGGGCTGGCACATCGAGTGCTCCGCGATGACCTGGCGCTACCTCGGCGAGGAGTTCGACATCCACGGTGGCGGGCTGGACATCCGGTTCCCGCACCACGAGAACGAGATCGCCCAGTCCCGGGCGGCCGGCTTCGGCTTCGCCCGGTACTGGGTGCACAACGCGCTGCTGAACCTCGGTGACGAGAAGATGAGCAAGTCGCTGGGCAACGTCGTCGACCTGCCGTCGCTCGCCGCTCGCGGGCTGCGTCCGGCGGAGGTGCGCTACTACCTGTCGGCGCCGCACTACCGGTCGGTCATCGACTACTCGGAGGCCGCGCTGGACGAGGCGGCCGCCGCGTACCGGCGGATCGAGGGCTTCGTGCAGCGTGCCGTCGAGCGGGTCGGTGTGGTCGAGACCGACGGCGTGGTGCCGGCCGGGTTCGAGACGGTGATGGACGACGACCTGAACACGCCGCAGGCGTTCGCGCTGGTGCACGAGACGGTCCGGGCCGGCAACACGGCGCTCGCGGCCGGCGACGACGAGGCCACCCGGCAGGCGCTCGGCGAGGTGTGCACGATGCTCGGCGTGCTCGGCCTCGACCCGCTGGCCGGCGCACCCGCCGCCGGCGGCAGCAGCCTCACCGACACCGTCGACTCGCTCGTCGCACTGGCCCTGCAACAGCGCGAGGCGGCCCGCGCGCGGCGCGACTGGCCGGCCGCCGACGCCGTTCGTGACCAGCTCAAGCAGGCCGGCGTCCTGATCGAAGACACCCCGCACGGTCCACGGTGGACACTCGCGGCAAACGCAACGGATGGTCCCTGATGCCCGGCAACTCGCAGCGCCGCAACCGTCGTACCTCGTCGAAGAAGGGGCGCACGACCGGCTCCGGCGGTCACCACAAGCACTCGCTGGCCGGCAAGGGCCGCACCCTGCCCGCCGACGAGCGGCCGTGGCACAAGCAGTTCCGTCCCGGCGAGAACGAGGAACTGCCGAAGCGGACCAAGTGGAAGCAGGAGAAGGAGCGCCGCAAGGCGGCCGCCGAGGGGCGCGCGCCGAAGGCGGGTGGTCGTCCCGAGCAGGGCGCAACCGGGCGGCGCGGGCCGCGGGTCGCGCCGGGCCGGCGCAGCGCCACCCCGAAGGACGCACCGGAGCTGCTGGTCGGCCGCAACCCGGTGGTGGAGGCGCTGCGCGCGCACGTGCCGGTGACCGCGCTGTACGTGGCGCAGGGCATCGAGCTGGACGCCCGCACCACCGAGGCGGTGCGTACCGCCGGCGACCGGGGCATCGCGATCATGGAGGTGTCCCGCGCCGAACTCGACCGGCTCACCGGCGGTGTGCTGCACCAGGGCATCGGCATCCAGGTCCCGCCGTACGAGTACGAGTCGTTCGAGGACCTGCTGGCCGCGTCCGGGGAGGCGGCGGCGCCGCTGCTGGTCGCGCTGGACGGGGTGACCGACCCGCGGAACCTGGGTGCGGTGATCCGGTCCGCCGCGGCGTTCGGCGCGCAGGGCGTGTTCCTGCCGTCCCGGCGGGCGGCGGGGATGACCGCGACCGCCTGGCGCACCTCCGCGGGTGCGGCGGCGCGGCTGCCGGTCGCGCAGGTGACCAACCTGACCCGGGCGCTCAAGCAGTGCCAGCAGGCCGGGTTCGTGGTGGCCGGGCTGGCCGCCGACGGCGACGTTCCGCTGTACCAGCTGGAGGCGTCGGTCGACCCGATCGTGGTGGTCGCCGGTTCCGAGGGGCGTGGCCTGTCCCGGCTGGTCGGCGAGACCTGTGACCTGCGGGTGTCGATCCCGATCGCGTCCGAGGTCGAGTCGCTGAACGCGTCCGTCGCGATGGCCGTCGCGCTCGCCGAGATAGCCCGGATCCGAACCACGCAGTCCTGACCCCGTTCGGTAGCCGGGCCGGCACGCTGCGGCCGCCCGGTGGGTGACGGGCAGCCGCGCTTGGGTGGCGTTCGTACGATCGGGTCCGGTCGCCGCGCGAACCGCGACGGCCTCGTCGACCTTCGGAGGAATCCGCCGTGACCACCCCACTCCAGCCGGGCTTCGCTATCGGGATTGATCTCGGTACGTCGAACACGGTGGCGGTGGTGCGCTCACCGGACGGCCGAACCCGACCGCTGCTGTTCGACGGCCAGCCGATCCTGCCGTCCACGGTGTTCGTGGACGAGTCCGGTCACATCCATGTCGGCCGGGACGCGCAGCGGATGGCGCAACTCGACCCGGCCCGCTGCGAGCCGAACCCGAAGCGACGGATCGACGAGCAGTCGGTCCTGCTCGGCGACCGCGAGCTGCCGGTGGTGGCGCTGCTCGCCGCGCTGCTGAAGGAGATCGCGGGCAAGGCCGTCGAGGCGGTCGGCTTCCTGCCGCCGGCCGCGCTGACCCACCCGGCCGCCTGGGGCCCGACCCGCCGCGGCGTGCTGCTCGAAGCGGTCCGGCAGGCGGGCTGGCCGCCGGTGAAGCTCGTCCCGGAACCGATCGCGGCCGCACGGTACTTCGCCGAGGTGCTGCGGCGGCCGGTGCCGGTCGGGTCGGCGCTCGCCGTGTTCGACTTCGGCGGCGGCACCCTGGACGTCGCCGTGGTGCGCAACGAGGGCACCGGGTTCACCGTGATCGGCTCGGGTGGCGACGAGCGGCTCGGCGGCCTCGACCTGGACGAGGCGCTGGTGCGGCACGCCGGTGACCAGATCGGCCAGCGGTACCCGCAGATCTGGCAGCACCTGTCGCAGCCGACCTCCACCGCCGACCGGCGATACCGCCGGCTGTTCTGGGCGGACGTGGGTGGGGCGAAGGAGATGCTGTCCCGGTCCACCAACGCGCCGATCCCGGTGCCGGGCGTGGAGGCGGCGATTCACCTGACCCGGGAGGAGCTGGAGCGGCTGACCACGCCGCTGCTCGACCGGGCGGTGGCGGCGACCGAGGCGACGATCGGGCAGGCCGGGCTGCGCGCCGACCAGCTGTCCGGGCTGTTCCTGGTGGGCGGGTCGAGCCGGGTACCGATGGTGGCGCGGCTGCTGCACGCCAAGCTCGGCATCGCACCGACCGTGTTGGAGCAGCCGGAGCTGCCGGTCGCCGAGGGCGCGCTGGCCGAGCTGGTGCCGGCGGCCGCGATGACCGAATCCATGCCGTATCCGATGTCCGCGATGCCGGCGAGCCCGGGGCCGGGCATGCCGGTCAGCGCGGTGCCGGGGCAGGCCGGGCCGGTGTCGGGGGTGCCGGGGCCGGCGGCCGGGGCGCCGATGTCGCCGGGCGGGCCGGTGCTCGGTGGGCCGCCCCCGGGCCGTACCCGCCGAGCGGTCCGCCGCCGGGTGCACCGGGCGGCTACCAGCAGGCGCAGTTCGGCCAGCACCCGCAGGCACCGATCCCGGTGCCGCCGCCCGGCCCGACCCCCTGGTACAAGCGGCCGAAGGTCGTCGTGCCGGCCGCGGCGGCGGTGGTGTTGCTGCTCGTGATCGGCGGCTACCTCCTGCTCCGCAATCCGTACCAGGAACGCGGCTTCGACTCGTTGAAGGCGGTCGGCTCGGTCGGGTACTCGCACGGCGACGACAAGACGTGGATCCAGGTGGTGGGCGACACCGCGTACACGATGGAGATCGACTCGGGCGACTCCTACTCCAGTTCCGGCACGGCCACCGTGCGGGCGTTCCCGCTGTCCGGCAAGATCGGCAAGCCGAAGTGGACGAAGCGGTTCGACTCCGGCGGCTCCGACTGGGACACCGACTGGGGCATGCGGGTGTACGACGGGGGCGGCGTCGCCATCCGCTACGGCTCCGACGGCGACACCCCGGGGCGGTTCTACCTGATCCGGCTCGACGACGGAAGCTCGTGGCACTCCGATGCCGGCAACGACGACTACTTCGACGTCGAGGTCGCTGCCGGTGTCGTCGTGCGGCAGGCCAGCGACGGCTCCAAGACCACCGCACTCGGCCTGACCGACGGGCACCCGAAGTGGCACGCCCAGGGCCTGCTCTACGCCGAGAGCACCCCGGACGACCTGGACCGGCCGGCGCGGTTCGACGACTCGTGGCCGATGCACGGCGCCGGGAAGGGCACCCGCGGGGTGCTGCTCGACACCGACAACAACGCGACGCTGGTCGACCTCGAGACCGGTCACCAGCTCGCCGGCGGCAACAGCCAGCGCCTCTCCGGCGGCGGTGCCGGCACCGACAGCGCCTCCACCCGGCTGGTCTACCACGGCTTCCTGATGGACATGACCGGCACGGCCGGCTTCCAGATCCGGGCGTACTCGCTCGACAAGCTGGACCAGAAGTGGGTCTACCACGGCGGCAGCGGCTACACCCCGGACTGGATCCAGCCGTGCGGCGAGTCGCTGCTGTGCATCAAGGAACACCGGGGCGACACCACCGACGGCTCCGCCGAGAAGGGCGTCCGGCTGGTCGTGCTGAAGCTCGACGACGGCAGCACCGAAGCGTGGCACAAGGACGTCAAGGGGCTCGACGGCGCCATCGGGGTGGGCAACCGGGTCGTGGTCACCGCGCACGACGACAAGGCCACCACCACCGTGTACGACAAGGACGGCGACGTGCAGGACACCCAGCCCGGGACGGACGCGGCCCGGGTCGACGACGCCACCATGCTGCTCGCCAACGGCGTCGTGGGGACCGACGAGACCGATCCGAACTGGACGATGACCGGGTACGGCGTGCAGTCGGGCACCACGAAGTTGCTCGGTCCGCTCGCCGTCGACCTCTCCTCGTGCGAGTTCAGCGACGCGTACCTCGCCTGTTCGGGCGACGGCAAGTTCGAGTTCTGGCGTTTCCGGAGCTGAGCTTGCGCGAATCGGCCCCAACGGCGCCGTCGTCCGGCACACAATGAGGGCACCCAGGCACTTCCCGCTGGTACCGGGGTGGCACGGTCGCCGTCCGTGCGCATGCCGGTACCGCGACAGTGAGTGTAGGAACAGCAAGGGAGGCACCGGCAACCGCCGGTGCCTCCCTTGTCGTCTGCCGCAACCCCGGCATCATCGCGTCCGGCGGAGCCGGTGACGTCGCGGTCAGGAGACGGAAGCGGGGCACCGGCCCGAAGGCCGATGCCCCGCCACGTTCGGTGCGACTCAGGCCTCGATGCGCGCGCCGGTCGCCGCGTTGAAGATGTGCGGCGTGCTCTGCGGCTTGAGGTAGACGGTGTCGCCCATGTTCGGCGTGTTGCGCCCCTCGGTACGGATCACGAACTGCTCCTCGGTGCCGTCCAGGTCGGCGCGACCGTAGACGTACGCGTCGGAGCCGAGCTCCTCGACCAGGTCGACGGTCATCGACAGGCCGCCGTCACCCTGGCCGACCAGCTGCACGTCCTCCGGCCGGAAGCCGACGGTCACCTGGCCGTCGGCGCCCTCGCCGGCCGCGGTGACGGCCTCGCGGGTCAGCGGCACAGCCAGCCCGCCGAGGTTCGCGCCGTTGTCACCGAGCTTCACGGTCTTGATGTTCATCGCCGGCGAACCGATGAAGCCGGCCACGAACACGTTCGCCGGCTTGTCGTACAGCGTGCGCGGGGTGTCGACCTGCTGCAGCAGGCCGTCCTTGAGCACGGCGACCCGGTGGCCCATGGTCATGGCCTCGGTCTGGTCGTGCGTCACGTACACCGTGGTGGTGCCGAGGCGGGCCTGCAGCGCGGCGATCTGGGAACGGGTCTGCACACGCAGCTTCGCGTCCAGGTTGGACAGCGGCTCGTCCATCAGGAACACCTGCGGCTCGCGCACGATCGCGCGGCCCATCGCGACCCGCTGCCGCTGACCGCCGGACAGCGCCTTCGGCTTGCGGTCCAGGTACTCCTGGAGGTTCAGCAGCGCCGCGGCCTCCTTGACCCGGCGCTCGATCTCCGGCTTCGGCGTCTTGCGCAGCTTCAGCGCGAAGGCCATGTTGTCGAAGACCGTCATGTGCGGGTAGAGCGCGTAGTTCTGGAACACCATGGCGATGTCGCGCGCCTTGGGGGGAAGGTTGGAGACGTCCTTGCCGTCGATCAGGATGGCGCCGCGGTCGACGTCCTCCAGGCCGGCGAGCATCCGCAGCGAGGTGGACTTGCCGCAGCCCGACGGGCCGACGAGCACGAGGAACTCGCCGTCCTCGATCTCCAGGTTGAGAGCATCGACAGCCGGCTTCGTGGTGCCCGGGTAGATCCGGGAAGCGGCGTCGTAGGTGACAGTTGCCATGGTGATGGCGTCCTTTCACCGGCAGGTACGTGCCGGACGATCCGAGTGAAAGACCGCACAGCCGCGCCGAAGGCGGTGTGCTGTGGCCAACATAGCCGCTGGTCCTGTGAATGAACAGAGCGCGTACGAGCGGTGCCACGGCGCTGACCCGCCGTGCCGGACGCGCCGATCCGCGCGCCACGCGACGCGCCGTTCGACCCCGGATGACCGGAATGCCCCGCCGCGCTCCTGGAGCCGCCTGTCGGCCTCGAACCGACGACCTACGCTTTACAAGAGCGTCGCTCTACCAACTGAGCTAAGGCGGCAAACGCGACCAGTCTAAGGCCTCGGACCAGTGCGGTCGTACTCCTGGGTGCCGCTCCGCCGGTCGCGGTGGCCGGCGGCGCGCAGGTCGATCACCCGGGCGATGCGCTCCGCCGATCTGGCCGGCACGAACCAGCAGGCGTCCCGGACCGAGAGCCGCAGCGCCGACCGCCCGACCGGGATGGTCTGGCCGGACCACGTGCGCGGGAACGCCCGGGTGCCGGGCTCGGCAACCGTCACCGGGTGCCGGGCTCGGCAACCGTCACCGCGGTCGCGTCCCCGATCTCGGACCAGTCGGCTCGCGCGATCGTGCGGCGATCCCCTGGCCGGTGCGGCCCCATCCGTCGGTGTCGTTCCAGCGCCGGGCCAGTTGCACCGCCGCCATGACCAGCAGCCCGACCGCCCCGGCGAACGCCGGCGTGCGGATCAGCCTCTGGTCGGCGAGCAGCGCCAGCACGACGATCAGCACGACCGGCGGGAGTAACTCCAGGACCACGACGAACGCCCTGACGAAGAACAAGGTGGTACGAAACGCGGGGCGCATTCGGCCATCGTAACGGTCCGCTGTCACTCGGTGACCGACGCTCGTGGTCGCCCGCCCGGCCCGTACCCGGATGGTCCGGTCGCCGGTCGGCACCAGTCACCCCTCGGTGCGTGTCGCGGTGGCCCGCGGCCGGTTCGCGGTGGCCCGCAGCGCGATCAACCGGGCGAGCCGTTCCGGCTCACGGGCCGGCAGCAGCCAGGGCTCGGGGCCGGCACCCACCTGCACCATCGGCTCCGGCCCGGCGCCGCCCGGCTGGTCCACGACGCGCACCGTGACCGTCGACGGCGCTACCTGGGCGAGTGGTGTCGTGCGGACGGTGACCGCGCGTGCCGGCCGCCCGTGCCGGCTGGGCTGGCGGTGCAGGAGTGTCAGCGCGTGCGGCTCGACCAGGATCCGGTCCTTCCCGGTCGTCGGCCAGCTCACCGCCAGCGGCGACGCGGCGAGGTCGGCCGGGTCGGCGCGCAGCAACCAACCGACACACCGGTCCGCCAGCCAGCCCGCCAGCAGCCAGCCACCGGCCCCGCCGGCCACGATCGCGACCAGGACCAGCGGCCCCCACGCCGGTTCGTGCGCCGGCCGGACCAGGGCCACGGTCGGGCTGCCGAGAACCAGCACGCCGAGCAGCGCGGCCATCAGCTGGCCGGCCCTGCCCCAGCGTTGGGTGCGGGTGCGATTTCGGTGCAGTTGCCAGCCGCAGTAGCCGACCAACCCGGCGAGTACGGCGTGCGCCGGCAGCGTGGCCGGCTCGACGCCGCGGACCGCGATCGAGAACGCGAGGACGGCGAGCGGCGGGACGAGTTCCAGCGCAGCCACGAACTGCCGGGCGCGACGCAGCCGGGCGGTGAAGTCGGGGGCACCGGGCCACGGTACGGGTAGGACGGCCGCGCGGCTGCCCCGTACGGTGGCGGTCAGGGGGTGCGCAGCAGGGTGGCGCAGGCGTGCAGGGCGCTGCGGACGGCGCCTTCCAGGCTGGGGCTGGCGAGCCAGTCGCCGGCCAGCTGAATGCGCCCGGCGCGGTGGGTACCGGCGCGCAGCGCGTCGTCGCGCGCGTGCAACCGGCGCAGCCAACCCACGCCGAACAGCGGCACGCCGTACCGGTGCCGGACCACCGACCAGCCGAGGATGTCGCCCAGCGGCTGACCGAGCAGCCGCTCCGCCTCGGCCAGCAGCAACGACCGGATCGGTCGGTCCGGCTCGTCGATCAGCTCCGCGCCCA
The DNA here is from genome assembly GCF_016865425.1 of Actinocatenispora thailandica. Taxonomy (NCBI): domain Bacteria; kingdom Bacillati; phylum Actinomycetota; class Actinomycetes; order Micromonosporales; family Micromonosporaceae; genus Actinocatenispora; species Actinocatenispora thailandica. The sequence goes on from NZ_AP023355.1 coordinate 97,677, forward strand.
GCTGCGGCGCGGCGCAGATCGCCAGGCCGCCGCGGCCGTCCGGTACCTGGCCGGTACCGCGGATCTCCAGCGGTTCGACCCCGGCGAGCGGGTGCCGGCCCGGCCCGACCGGGCACACCCGGTGCGGCACCGGCGCCGGTGCGGCGAGCGCGACGTGCAGCAGTACCGCCGGGGAGAACTCCGCGTCGTCGGCGAGCCGGCGGTCCGGGTGGTCGGCGGGCAGCAGCGCGCCGGCGAGCGAGGGCGGGCCGGCGAGCAGCACCGCGTCGGCGGTGAGGGTGTCGCCGCCGGCGGTGTCCACGTGCACCCGGTCGCCGTCCGGCCGCAGCGCCACGGCGGTCGTCTCGTACCGCACGTCCAGGGCGGCGGCGACCGACTCCCACAGCGTGCTCAGGCCGCCGCGCGGGCAGTACAGGTGGGTGCCGGGTGCGGCGGCGAGCTGCGCCATCCCGACGACCCGGGACGTGCGGTCGGCCGGCGAGAGCGTCAGCGCGTCGAGCGTGGCCGGCAGGATCCGCTCCGCGTAGTCGCGGCCGACGTGCGCGGTGAACCAGGTCGCGGCGTCGCCGTCGTCCAGGTCGGCGGCGGCGGCCAGGTTGCCCCAGCGTGGCGCGGCCGCGGTCAACCGGGTACCGACGGCGGCGAGCCGTCGCCGGCTGGCCGCGGACAGCAGCGGTGTGCGCAGCAGCGCCGCCATGCTGGTGGGCAGCGGGTGGCGCCGGCCGTCCAGGACGACCCGGCCGTCCATCGGCAGCCGGACCAGATCACGCCGCCCCAGGCCGACCTGCCGGGCGAGGTAGCGGGTGGAGCGGTAGAAGGAGGCGACGAACTCGGCGCCCTGGTCGAACCGCCAGACCTGGCCGTCGACCCGGAGTTCGGCGAGCCCGGACCGGCCACCGGGCCGGGGATCGCGCTCCAACACGGTCACCGTGGCCCCGGCCGTGGTCAGGGCGCGCGCCGCGGTCAGCCCGGCGGGGCCGGCGCCGACCACCACCACCCGTCGAGGTACCGCCATGGCACCCATCATGCCGTGGCAGCGCACCCGGCCGGGCACGCCCCGGCCGCGGTGCCACCACCGGCGTACCAGCCGGGGCCGGGGAACCGTGATCCGGCGGGCCGGTCGACGGTTCCCCGCCCCCTCGTTCAGGACGCGGCGGCCGGCTCCGGCGCGTCGGCCGACTCGGTGGTCGACTCGGTGGTCGGCTCGGTGCCGTCGGCGCCGGGGTAGTCGGCCAGCTCGCGTTCCAGCTCGGCCAGCCGGGCCCGGAGCGCCTCCGCCTCGGCCTGCTTGGCGGACCGGTGCTCGTCGATGACCGCCTCGACCGCACCGGTGATCGACTCGATGTCGATCGCCTGGGCGACCGCGTGCCCGGCGGTCACCGGCAGCGCGGTCGGCTTGACCAGCTTCCGCGAGCCGTGGCTCGCCTCGACCGTCGCGCCGTCGCCGGCGACGGTCACCGTGATGACCACGTCGCCGGCGCCACCGCCGCGGGTCGCCTTCTTCGCCGCGGCCTTGGCGGGGCGGCCCCGCCGGGCCGGTGTGGCCCCGCCGGCCGGCCCGGCCTCCGCGTCGGTGCGGGCGCGTTCGGTGCCGGCGGCCGGGGCGGGCGCGGGGCCGGTGGCCGGAGTGGACCCGGCGGCCGGCGTGGTCGGCTCGGTGCCGTCCGCGCCGGTGGCCGCGCCGTCGGTGTCGGAGAAGGTCGCCGCGGTCCGGGCGATGACGTCGGCGCGGCCGCGCGGCACGACGGCGAGCACCGCGGTCGGCACCCGGACCTCCTGCTCGGATCCGTTCCGGGTGATGCGCACCGTGCCGGGCAGCTCGGCGTCCGGGTCGTAGTCGACCAGGACACCCTTGGTGCCGGCGGGGATCTCACCGTGTGCGGTGTGCACCGAGACCCTGGGCTGCTCGCCTCGCCCCAGCGCACTGATCAGGGCATGCAGGTCGCGATCGCTGAGCTGATCGGTGGAACCAGCGCTCACGCTCGTCCTTTCTTTCCTTCGGTGGTGGCACGACGGAACGGCGTCGGCGACGTTCCGCGGCCCGGACGGCCGGTGCGGGACCGACCTCCGGTACGACAGGTGTGGAAAGACCTTCGCACAGGCGTACGACAGGACGCCCGCACGGGGTAGCCGGGACCGATACTGCCGGTGAACCGGCGACGCCGTGGCCGGTACCGCTCGCCGCGCCGGAGCGGGTGCCTCAGCGGGCCCGGGCCAGGGTGACCGCGAACCGGTCGGTGTCGTCCGGCCACCACTGCTCGACGGTGAAGCCGGCGGCGGCCAGTTCCGCGGTGATGCCGGCCCGGTGGAACCGGGTGGAGACCGCGGTGCACAGCAGCTCGCCGGACGCGAACGGGATGGTCAGGTCGACCGCGCCGAGCGTGACCGTGATCGCGCGGGTCGCCCGCAGCAGCAGTTGCACCCACTCGTGCTCGGCGTCCCAGCGCACCACGTGGTCGAACGCCTCGACCGGGAAGTCGGCGCCGAGCGCGCGGTTGAGTACCCGCAGCACGTTGCGGTTGAACTCGGCGGTGCGGCCGTCCGGGTCCCGGTACGCGCGGACCATCGTGTCCGGGTCGGTGACCAGCCCGACGCCGAGCAGCAGCGCGTCGCCGGCCGCGAGTACCGCCCGGAGCCCGCACAGCAGCTGGGCCCGGTCCGGTGGCAGCAGGTTGCCGATGGTGCCGCCGAGGAACAGGACCAGCCGGTTCCGATCGGCCGGCAGTGCGTCCAGGTGCCGGGTGAAGTCGCCGACGACGGCGTGCACGGCGAGCCACGGGTACCGGGCGGAGAGCGTCGCGGCGGCCGACGCGAGCGCGCTCTCCGACACGTCGAACCCGACGAACCGGCGCAGCGTGCCGTGCTCGTGCCCGGCCTCGATGATCAGCCGCGTCTTGGTCGACGCCCCGGAGCCCAACTCGATCAGGGTGTGCACGTCGGTGGCCGCGACCACCTCCGCGGCGTGCCCGGCGAGTACCGCCGCCTCGGCCCGGGTCAGGTAGTAGCCGGGCAGCCGGGTCAGCTCGTCGAACAGCATGCTGCCGTGCGCGTCGTAGAACCAGGTGGGACGCAGCCACTTGGGGCTCGCGGTCAGCCCGGCGACCGCGTCCGCGCGCAGCGCCCGGGTCCTCTCCTCGGCACCGAGCCGGACGTCGAAGGTGGGCCGCTCGCTCAGCACGCCGCCACCGCCGCAGCCATCCAGTCACGCTATCGCGGGGCCCGGCGGTGCGGTGCCGGTTGCGGACGAGCGGCCACCGTGCGGGTGGTACCGGGGTGGCGCGGTGCACCGGCTGCCGGGTTGCGGCCGGTGCGTGGTTGTGCCGTCGGTAGGCTTCGGCTCATGTCTGCGCACCGCACCCGACTGATGTGCCAGTTGTGCCGGAGTACGGGTGTGGTCTGGGCGCCGAAGATGGCCGTGCAGTGGGGCAGCCGGGAGACGTTCTCGCTGGCCGCGCCGACCCGCTGCCCGGAGTGCCTCGGCACCGGCTGGTTCGAGCTGGCGCGGGCGAAAGCGGGCGGCACCGGCTGACCGCACCGGGCCGGGTGACAGTGCCCACCGTGGGCTCGGGTCGGCGGGCGAAACCGGGCCCGGCGTTGAACGATGGAGCCGTGACCTCCGTCGATGCCCGAGCCGCCGCGATCGGCGAGTACACCCCGGATCCGCGCCGGTGGCGCGCGCTCACGGTGTGCCTGATCGCCGGGTTCATGACCCTGTTGGACGTCAGCATCGTCAATGTCGCGTTGCCGTCGATGCAGGACGGGTTGCACGCCACCGCTTCCGATCTGTCCTGGGTGATCTCCGGGTACGCGCTGACGTTCGGGCTGGTGTTGGTGACCGCCGGCCGGCTGGGCGACGACCGCGGGCGGAAGCGGATGTTCCTGGCCGGGCTGGTGCTGTTCACCGCGACCAGCGCGCTGGCCGGCGCGGCCACCTCCGGTACCTGGCTGGTGCTCGCGCGGCTGTTCCAGGGTGCCGCCGGCGGGTTGCTGAACCCGCAGGTCATCGGCGTGATCCAGCAGCTGTTCCGGGGGCGGGAGCGGGGCCGCGCGTTCGGCCTGTTCGGTGCCGTGGTCGGCATCTCGACCGCGGTCGGGCCGCTGCTGGGCGGGTTGCTGCTGCAGGGGTTCGGTGACCAGGAGGGCTGGCGGTTCGTCTTCTACGTGAACCTGCCGATCGGGGTGCTGGCCCTGTTCGCCGGGGCGCGGCTGCTGCCGCACGACCGGGTCGACCGCACCGGTTCCCGGCACACCCTCGACCTGGTCGGGGTGCTGCTGCTCGGCGCGGCGGTGGTGTCGATCATGCTGCCGCTGATCGAGGCGGAGAAGGACCCGTCGGGTGCGCCGTGGTGGCTGCTCGCGGTCGGTGCGGCGTTGCTCGCCGGCTTCGTCGGCTGGGAGGTGCGGTACCGGAGGCGTAGCCGGCAGCCGCTCGTCGACCTGGCCCTGCTGCGTGCCCGCAGCTATGCGATGGGCACCTCGCTCGGGCTGGCCTACTTCGCCGGTTTCACCGGCATCTTCTTCGTCATCACGCTGTTCTTCCAGCGCGGGCTGGGGTACACGCCGCTCGCCGCGGGCGCCGCGATGCTGCCGTTCGCGATCGGTTCGGCCGGCGCCGCGGCGATCGGCGGTCGCATCGTCTCCCGGTACGGGCGGGCGCTGGTGGTGCTCGGGGTGCTGGCGGTGGCGGTCGGCCTGGCCGGGACCGATCTGGTGCTGGGCGCGTTCGGCGGTGCGCACGTGGCGCTGGTGACGGCGGTACCGCTGGCGCTGGCCGGGATCGGCAGCGGCCTGACGATCGCGCCGAACCAGACGCTGACGCTCGCCGAGGTGCCGCCGGCCGAGGGCGGCACCGCCGCCGGCGTGTTGCAGACCGGCCAGCGGATCGGTTCGGCGATCGGTACCGCGGTCGCCGGGGCGCTGTTCTTCGGCAGCCTGGCCACCACGCACGGCGACTACCACCGGGCGGCGGCGCTCGGTATCCGCGGCTCCATCGCGTTGGTGCTGGTCGCACTGCTGGTCGGCCTGGTCGATCTGGCCTTCGACCGGCGGCGCCGGCGGGCCGGAGTGGCGCCGGGCGGCACGGGTGGCGCCCGGGTGTGACCTGCGCCGCCGCGACAGTTGGCGAGCCTGACTCCGTATTAGCGTGGTGGTCGTGGTGCGACGAGGCGAGCGATGAGCGCGGATGGTGACGGAACGGGACGCAACGCCGGCGGAGCCGGTTCGTCGGGTGCTGTCGGCGGAGCCGGTTCGTCGGGTGCTGTCGGCGGTGCCGGTTCGTCGGGTGCTGTCGGCGGTGCCGGTTCGTCGGGTGCTGTCGGCGGTGCCGGTTCGTCGGGTGCTGTCGGCGGTGCCGGTTCGTCGGGTGCTGTCGGCGGTGCCGGTTCGTCGGGTGCTGCCGGCTCGGTAGGTTCCGCCGGCGGATCGTCCAGCGAGACCGGGTGGTTGCGCCGGCTGCTCGGGTACTGCTGGCGCTACCGCGGCCGGGTGATCGTGGCGTTCGGCGCCTCGGTGGTCGGGATGGCCGTCACCGCGCTGGTGCCGCTGATCCAACGCTCCATCGTGGACGATTCGATCCTGTCCTCGAAGCGCCCGCTGCTGCCGCTGGTGGGGCTGCTGGTACTGGCCGCGCTGGCCGTGTACGGCACCGCGTTCCTGCGCCGCTACCACGGCGGCCGGCTCGCCCTGGACGTGCAGCACGACATGCGTACCGGGCTGTTCGCGGCGCTGTCCCGGCTGGACGGCGCGCGCCAGGACGAGTTGCAGACCGGGCAGGTGGTCGGCCGGGCCACCTCGGACATCACCATGGTGCAGGGCCTGCTCGGGATGTTCCCGATCATGATCGGCAACGTCCTGCTGTTCGGCATCTCGCTGGTCGTGATGCTCACCCTGTCGCCGTTGCTGACGCTCGTCGCGCTGGCGGTCGGCCCCGGGCTGTACTGGATCTCCGTACTGTCCCGGCGCAAGCTGTTCCCGGCGACCTGGGCGGCGCAGCAGGAGGCGGCGGCGGTCGCGGCCGAGGTGGACGACGCGGTCACCGGGGTCCGGGTGGTCAAGGGCTTCGGCCAGGAGTCGCAGGAGCTGACCAAGCTGGAGCGGGTGGCCCGGCGGTTGTTCGCGTCCCGGCTGCGCGCGGTGCGGCTGAACAGTCGGTACAACCCGGCGCTGCAGGCGATTCCGGCGCTCGGCCAGGTCGGTGTGCTGGCCCTGGGTGGCTGGCTCGCGGTCCATCAGTCCATCACGCTCGGCACCTTCCTCGCGTTCTCCAGCTACCTGGCCCAGCTGATCGGCCCGGTACGGATGCTCGCCGGGCTGCTGACCATCGGCCAGCAGGCGCGCGCCAGCGTCATCCGGGTGTTCGAGGTGATCGACTCGCAGCCGCTGGTCACCGAGGCGCCGGACGCGATCGACGTACCGGCGGGCGCGATGTCGACGCGGGCCGCGGCCGGCTCGCCGGTCGTCGAGTTCGACGACGTGCACTTCGGGTACGTGCCGTCGCAGCCGGTGCTGTCCGGGCTGACCCTGTCCGCGGCGCCGGGCGAGACGATCGCGCTGGTCGGCTCGTCCGGGTCGGGCAAGTCGACGGTGTCGCTGCTGCTGCCCCGGTTCTACGACGTGGCGAGCGGCGCGGTGCGGGTCGCCGGGCACGACGTCCGGGAGCTGACCATCGACTCGCTGCGCGCCTCGATCGGGCTGGTGATGGAGGACAGCTTCCTGTTCTCCGAGTCGATCCGGGACAACATCGCGTACGGGCGGCCGGACGCCACCGACGAGCAGGTGGTCGCCGCGGCGAAGGCGGCGGAGGCGCACGAGTTCGTCCTCGGTCTGCGCGACGGGTACGACACGATGATCGGGGAGAAGGGGCTGACCCTGTCCGGTGGCCAGCGGCAGCGGGTGGCGCTGGCCCGGGCGCTGATCACCGATCCGCGGATCCTGGTCCTCGACGACGCGACCTCGGCGGTGGACGCGCAGGTCGAGGCGGAGATCCACGCGACCCTGCACCGGGTCATGCAGGGGCGCACCACGCTGCTGATCGCGCACCGCCGCTCCACCCTGGCGCTGGCGGACCGGATCGCGGTGCTGGACGGCGGCCGGGTCGTCGACATCGGTACCGAGGACGAGCTGGCCCGGCGCTGCCCGCTGTACAACCTGCTGCTGTCCGGGCCGGGCGACGACGCGGAGGGCATCGACGCCGGGGAACTGCCGGCCGAGCCGGCGCCGGTGGTACCGGATTCGGCGGCGGACGAGCTGAACGACGACGGGACGACCGCGCGGCTGTGGGATCCGAGCCGGGCGCCGGAGCCGGAGTACCTGCCGGGCCTGGCCGGCGATCCGGCCGCGGCGTCGCGCGGCGCTGCTGCCGGCCGCGGCGGGGGCGGTGGCGGCGGTGGTGGCGGTGGCGGTGGTGGCGGGATGGGCCGGATGGGCGGTGCGCTGGCCAGCATGCCGCCGACGCCGGACCTGCTGGCGAAGGTCGCGGCGTTGCCGCCGGCCACCGACACCCCGGACGTGGACGACGACGCGGTCCGCGCGGCCGACCCGCGGTTCAGCCTGCGCCGGCTGATCGCCCCGATGCGTACCCCGTTGCTGGTGGCGCTGCTGCTGGTGGCGGTGGATGCGGCGGCGACGCTGATCCTGCCGGCGCTGATCCGGTCGGGCGTCGACTCCGGGGTGCAGCACCGGGACATGACGGTGATCGCGACCGTGTCGATCCTCGGCCTGGGCGTCGTGCTGATCGACTGGATCGTCCAGATCGGACAGACCCGGATCACCGGCCGTACCGGTGAGCGGATGCTCTACGCGCTGCGGGTCAAGACGTTCTCGCACCTGCAGCGGCTGGGCCTGGACTACTACGAGAAGGAGCTGTCCGGCCGGATCATGACCCGGATGACCACCGACGTGGACGCGTTCTCGTCGTTCCTGCAGACCGGGCTGGTGCAGGCGGTGGTCTCGGTGCTGACGTTCTTCGGCATCCTCGGTGCGCTGCTCTACCTGAACGTCGAGCTCGGCCTGGTGGTCTGCTCGGTGCTGCCGGTGATGGTGCTGGCCACGCTGGTGTTCCGGTCGCGGTCGTCGCGGGCCTACACCGAGGCGCGGGAGAAGGTCGGCATCGTCAACGCCGACCTGCAGGAGAACGTCGCGGGCATGCGGGTCGCCCAGGCGTACCGGCGGGAGGGGCACAACCGGGCCCGGTTCTCGGCCCGCTCGGACGACTACCGGCGCACCCGCACCCGGGCCCAGCGCTACATCGCCACCTACTTCCCGTTCGTGCAGTTCCTGTCCACTGTGGCCGGTGCCCTGGTGCTGGTGGTCGGCGGCCAGCTGGTCCACAGTGGATCGTTGAGCGCCGGCGCGCTGATCGCGTACCTGCTCTACATCGAGATGTTCTTCGCTCCGGTGCAGCAGCTGTCCCAGGTCTTCGACGGCTACCAGCAGGCCGCGGTGGGGTTGCGCCGGATCGTCGAGCTGCTGCGCACGCCGACCAGCACGCCGCAGGCCGCCGACCCGGTCCCGGTGCCGCCGCGGCTGCGCGGCGAGATCGCGTTCGCCGACGTGTCCTTCGGCTACTCGCCGGACCTGCCGCCGGCACTGTCCGATGTGGACCTTGCGGTACGGCCGGGGGAGACGGTGGCGGTCGTCGGGGAGACCGGTGCCGGCAAGTCGACGCTGGTGAAACTGGTCTCCCGGTACTACGACGTGACCGGCGGCGCGGTGCTGGTCGACGGCGTGGACGTTCGCGACTACGACCTGCCCGGCTACCGGCACCGGATGGGCGTGGTACCGCAGGAGCCGTACCTGTTCCCGGGCACCGTGCGGGACACGATCGCCTACGGCCGGCCGGCGGCGACCAACGCCGAGGTCGAACGGGCGGCACGGGCGGTCGGCGCGCACGACATGATCGCCCGGTTGGACGGCGGCTACTACCACGAGGTGGCCGAGCGGGGCCGCAACCTGTCCAGCGGTCAGCGGCAGCTGCTCGCGCTGGCCCGCGCGCAGCTGGTGGAGCCGGACATCCTGGTGATGGACGAGGCGACCGCCGCGCTCGACCTGGCCACCGAGGCCGAGGTCACCCGGGCCACCGATCGCCTGGTGGGGCGGCGAACCACGCTGGTGGTGGCGCACCGGCTGACCACCGCGGCGCGGGCGGACCGGATCGTGGTGCTCGACCGCGGCCGCGTCGTCGAGACCGGTACGCACGCCGAGCTGCTCGCCGCCGGTGGCCACTACGCGCGGCAGTGGGAAGTCTTCACCACCGGCCGCACCACGTCCGCCGCGCGCTGAGGCGAGCGCGCCGCCGCGATCGCGATCGGTACTCGCCCCGCCGCGCTGCGTGCGCGTTGGCGACCTGTAGGTGTCCGGCAGGTTAACGGCATCTGTATTGCGGGTTGCGGCACGGCAAGACGCTGCTCTATCTTCCCGTGAACGCTGTCGTAAATATCTTTCATCGACCGCGTTGGGCGTCGTGCCGGTTGCCGTGGTGGGAGGGAACGTTGACAGTCACTGACCGATCATCGGCGGCTACCGCCGAGGCTGATCCGCCGGTGGTGCGGTCGGCCAGCAGGACGCGCCGGAAACGGCGCGAGTACCTGCTGTTCCTGCTGTTCATCGCGCCGAACGCGGTGCTGCTCGCGGCCTTCGCGTACTGGCCGATCGTGTTCAACGGGATCCTCAGCCTGACCAGCTGGGACATGGTCTCGCCGCACATCCCGTTCGTTGGTCTGGCCAACTACCGGGACATGTTCTCCGACCCCGACTTCTGGTGGGTCATCCTGCGGACGATCCTGTTCTCCGGCGCCGTCGTGATCGGCTGCGTGGTGGCCGGCCTGGCGGTCGCGATCCTGCTGAACCAGAAGCTGCGCGGCCGCAACGTGGTCCGCACCGTGGCGTTCGCGCCGCACATCCTGTCCGGCGTCGCGATGGGTACCGTCTGGCTGTTCATCTTCGACCCGCAGATCGGGTTGATGAAGATGGTGCTGGGCAAGATCGGCGCCGACGGCCCGGCCTGGATGACCGACTCGAACTGGGCGCTCGCCGGCCTGATCATCGTCTACCTGTGGAAGACGATCGGGTTCGTCGCGGTGGTGTACGTGGCCGGCTTGCAGGGCATGCCGACCGACCTGTACGAGGCGGCGAAGCTGGACGGCGCCGGTGCCTGGACGCTGTTCCGCAAGATCACGTTCCCGCTGCTGTCGCCGGTGACGTTCTTCGTCGTGGTGGTCACGATCGTCGCGACGTTCCAGGCGTTCGACGTCATCGCCATCATGACCGACGGCGGTCCGGGCGACGCCACCACCACGATCTCCTGGTACATCTACAAAGAGGCCTTCCAGGCTCTGGACGCCGGCCACGCGGGCGCCGGTGCGCTCGTGATGTTCGTGATCCTGATCGCGATCACCGCGGCCCAGGCCCGGTTCATGGAGCGGAAGGTGCACTACCGATGAAGACCCTGGGTGCCGGCCTGAAATACCTCGGGCTGATCGTCGTCCTGGTGCTCGCCGCGGTGCCGATCTACTGGCTGCTGTCCACCTCGGTCACCTCGCCGGAGAAGATCTTCCAGTTCCAGTGGTTCCCGGACGGGCTGAACTGGCAGAACTACGTCGACGGCTGGAAGTCGGCGCCGTTCGGCGCGATGTACAAGAACTCGATCATCGTCACGCTGGCCGGCGCGCTGATCCAGATCTGCGTGGCGATCCTCAGCGCGTACGCGTTCGCGTTCCTCGACTTCCCGGGCAAGCGCATCGTGTTCCTGGTCTTCCTCGGCGCGATGATGGTCCCCGGCACGGTCGTACTGATGCCGAACTTCCTCACCATCGCGGCGCTCGGCTGGGTCAACAGCTACGCCGGCATCGTGATCCCCGGGGTCGGCTCGGTGTTCGCGATGTTCCTGCTGCGGCAGCACATGTTGACGCTGTCCTCCGAGGTGACCGACGCGGCCAAGGTCGACGGGGCGAACCACCTGCGCATCCTCTGGCACGTGGTGCTGCCGATGTCGCGGCCGATGGTGGTCACGGTGATCGTGGTGGCGCTGGTGGAGAAGTGGAACGACTTCGTCTGGCCGCTGGTGTCCACCAGCACCGACTCGATGCGGACACTGCCGGTCGGGCTGCTGATGATCAAGGACGCGCAGGGCTTCACGAACTGGGGCGCGGTGATGGCCTCCTCGGTGTTCATCGTGGTGCCGGTGCTGATCGTCTTCTTCATCGCCCAGCGCCAGATCATCGCCGGGCTCACCGCCGGCGCGACGAAGGGCTGAGAATGAACGCGAACGCACGCGCCGCGTTGAGCCGGCGCACCCTGCTCGCCGCGCTGGGACTGACCGGCGCCGCGGCGATGTCCGGCTGCGCCGGCGACTTCCGGCAGACCGCCGGATCGGTCCCCGGCAAGTACGCCAAGCGGCAGCACGTGGTGTTCTGGCACTCGTTCGGCGGTACCCCGCTCGCGGTGCTCACCGAGCTGGTGGCGAAGTTCAACGACAGCCAGTCGGACATCTACGTGGAGGCCCAGTTCCAGGGCAGCTACGAGATGACGATGCAGAAGCTCGCCACCGCCATCGTGGCCAAGCAGGTCCCGGACATCTGCGTACTGTCCGAGATCACCTGGCGCAAGATCCACCTGGCCGACGCGCTGGAGCCGTACGACGACTTCTTCGACGGCGACGTGCGGCCGGACCAGTTCATCGACCAGTTCATCCAGGAAGGCACCGTCCAGGGGAAGCTGTGGTGGCTGCCGTTCGCGCGCAGCACGCCGCTCTTCTACTACAACAAGACGCTGTTCGAGAAGGCCGGGCTGTCCCCGGACGGGCCCGAGTCGTGGGAGCAGCTGCAGCAGTGGGCGCCGGCCATCATGCGGCAGAAGACCGCCGCCGGGCATCCGAAGGTGCTCGCGCTGGGCAGCACCTACTCCAGCTGGTACTTCCAGAGCAACATCTGGACCTGGGGCGGCCACTACTCGCAGGGGTTGGACGTCACGTTCGACACCAGGCCGGTGATCGCCGCCGGTCAGTGGATGGTCGACTTCATCCGCAAGCACCGGGCCGCGTACCTGTCGCAGAAGCCGGACCAGGACATGGGCAGCGGCATCACCGCGTGCTACCTGTCCTCGACGGGCGGGCTGAAGCAGGCGAGCCTGAACGCGGAGGGCGGCAAGTACCAGGTCGGCACCGCGTTCCTGCCGCAGCACGACGGGAACTTCGGCTGCCCCACCGGCGGGTCGGGCATCGGCATCCTCAAGTACGCGGCGAAGTCGCGCAAGGAAGCCGCCTGGCAGTTCCTGAAGTTCCTGGCCCAGCCGGTGAACTCGGCGCACTGGACGGTCGGTACCGGGTATTTGCCGGTGGTGAAGGCGGCCCGGCAGCAGCAGGAACTCGTCAAGGCGACCAAGGACAAGAACTACCTGACCGCGTTGAACCAGCTGCCGAAGACCCAGCCGCAGGACCTGATCCGACTGATCGTGTCCAGCGCCGGTGACACCATGGACGAGCAGCTGACCAAGCTGTACTCGTCGGGCGCGTCGGTGCCGGACGTCTTCGGCCGGCTGGACAAGAAGCTCAGCTCGCTCGCCGATCTGATCCGCGAGACCTACGACTCGCACTACCACTGACGCTGTCCCGGACGCCGCGCGGGGACCGTGCGGCGTCCGGGTGGTGTTCGGTTCGCCGCGCCGGAGCCGATCAGGTGACGTCGCGCATCCGCTTGGTGATCAGCGGTGAGACGAAGTACATGACCACGCCGAGCAGTGCGACCACGCTGCCGACGATGGCGAAGTAGGCGACCTCGGTGCTCGGATCGAACACCGGGACGATCTGGGCGCTGATGCCCTGCGCCGCGGCGTCGGACAGGAACCACAGGCTCATCGTCTGGGACGCGAACGCGACCGGCGCGAGCTTGGTGGTGGCCGACAGCCCCACCGGGGACAGGCACAGTTCGCCGAAGATGACCAGCACGAAGCTGCCGACCAGCCAGAACGGGCTGGCCGGTACCGAGGTTCCGTTGATCAGCCCGGGCCCGGTCATCAGCAGGTAGGACAGGCCGGCGAGGAACATCCCGGCGGCGAACTTGCGCGGCGTCCGTGGCTGCCGGTCGCCGAGTTTGGTCCACAGCAACGCGAACAGCGGCGCGAACAGGACGATCGCCAGCGGGTTGATCGACTGGAACCAGGCCGGCGGGATGTCGAAGCTGCCGAGCTTGAGGTCGGTGCGCTGCTTCGCGAACGTCGCGAGCACCACCGAGCCCTGCTCCTCGATCATCCAGAAGAACATCGACCCGACGAACAGCGGGATGTACGCCCGGACCCGGGACCGCTCGTCCGCGGTGGTGCGCGGGCTGCGCAGCATGATCACGAAGTACGCCACCGGCAGTGCGATCGACAGCAGCGAGATGATGTCGATGATCCAGCCGACGGTGAACACCCCGCCGAGCACCATCCCACCCAGCACGAGGACGACGACGATCGCGCCGATGCCGAGTCGGGTGGCGATCGGGCGCCGCTCGTCGGGCGTGATCGGGTTGTGTGCCTTGGTGCCGGCGGTGCCCATCCAGCTGCCCAGCACGACGTAGAGCACCAGGGCCAGTGCCATGCCGAACGCGGCGAAGCTGAACCCGGCGTGGTAGTTGTACCCGTTGGCCAGCGCGCCGACCACGATCGGCGCGATGAACGCGCCGATGTTGGTGCTCATGTAGAAGATCGAGAAGCCGGCGTCCCGGCGGGCGTCGCGCCGGCTGTAGAGGTCGCCGACGACGTTGGAGATGTTCGGCTTGAGCAGCCCGGTGCCGAGCACGATGAAGATCATCGACAGGTAGAGCGCGAGCAGGCCGCCGGTGGGGATGGCCAGGCAGATGTGCCCGCACATGATCAGGCTGCCGCCGATGAAGATCGACCGGCGGGAGCCGAGCAGCCGGTCGGCGATCCAGCCGCCGATGATGCCGGACATGAACACGGCCGAGCCGTAGATCGACATCAGCGACGCCGCGGTGCCCTGCGGGATGCCGAGGCCGCCCTTGCTGACCGCCGTGTACATGTAGTACAGCAGGATGGCGCGCATGCCGTAGTAGCTGACCCGCTCCCACAGCTCGGTGAAGAACAGCGTGGCGAGGCCGCGCGGATGGCCGAAGAAGCCGTACTGCGGTGCGTCCGGTACCGCGTCGTCGTCGACTGCCTGCGCCACCGTGGCCCCTTTCCCCGGGATCCTCTCAGGCTGCATCGCTACCGACCCGCTTGGTGGGCATTTGCCGCTTTTTTCCCCGACCCGACCGAGCGTCGAGCTGCGAACCGGTGGGTTCGGAACGGCGCGGGGTGCCGCCAGCCGTCGGTGTGGTCGCGCTTAGGCTGGGGCGGGCCCAGCTCGGGGCCGGCCGCCCTGGTCGCGGCACCGGTGTCTGGTTCGGCGAAGAGGCCGGCTCGACCGGGGATCGCCGGTCAGGTGCGCGATCTCGTCACCGTCTCGTCACCGTACGAGTGGTTTGTCGGGCGCATTTGACCGGCCGGCAAGTAATTGGGTTCTTCGTCACAGCTAATCAACTTGCCTGGCCGGCCGTCAAAACTGATGCTTGTAGGGAACAACTATCCATCCTCGGTGGGGCCTGCCCGGCTGTCGAGCCGGCAGGCAGCTTGGAGATCATGTCCGGATCGACGCCGGCGACTCCGCCCGACGAGGAGCTTGCGCTGGCCGACCGCCTCGGCGATCAGCTTGTCCGGTTCCTGCGCCTGGTGGGTCGCAACCACACCAACCTGCCCGAGCTGTACCAGGCGGGCATCGAAAAGGTCGGCTACGTGCTGCTGTGGCGGCTCGCCGCGGACGGCCCGCAACGCACCACGGCCCTGGCCGAAGCCGTGCACTCGGACATCTCGACGATCAGCCGGCAGGTCACCGCGCTGGTCAAACAGGGCTGGGTGGAGCGCACCCAGGACCCCGAGGACGGCCGGGCCCACCTGCTCGCGCCCACCGAGGAGGGCCGGCGGGTCTACCGGCGCATCCGTGGCCGGCGCAACGAGCACATGGCCTGCGTGCTCGCGGGCTGGCGGGACGACGAGCGGCGTGCACTGCTGACGCTGCTCGACCGCCTCAACGACGACTTCGAGGAATACCTGCTGCGAGTCCACGAGGGCTGCGGCGAGAAACAGCAACGGGGAGAGAAGGTCGGATGAGTCATACCGCTGCTGCCGCGGCACCGAGCAAGGCGGCTGCGTCCCCGTCCAACGGCGTGCTGACGCACCGCCAGATCATGACGATCCTGATCGGCCTGATGCTCGGCATGTTCCTCGCCGCGCTCGACCAGACGATCGTCAGCACCGCGATCCGCAAGATCGCCGACGACCTGCACGGTCTGGACCAGATGGCGTGGGCGACCACCGCGTACCTGATCACGTCGACGATCGCGACGCCGCTCTACGGCAAGCTGTCCGACATGTACGGCCGGAAGCCGTTCTTCCTGGCCGCGATCCTGATCTTCATCGCCGGCTCGGTCGCCTGCACGTTCGCCACCTCGATGTACGAGCTGGCCGCGTTCCGGGCGTTCCAGGGCCTCGGCGGTGGTGGCCTGATGTCGCTCGCGCTGGCGATCATCGGTGACATCGTCGCCCCGCGCGAACGTGCCAAGTACCAGGGTTACTTCCTCGCCGTGTTCGGCACCTCCAGCGTGCTCGGGCCGGTGCTGGGCGGCTACCTGGCCGGGCAGCACAGCATCCTGGGCCTGACCGGCTGGCGCTGGGTGTTCCTGATCAACGTGCCGATCGCGGCGATCGCGCTGATCGTGGTGACCAAGGTGCTCAACGTGCCGCACGCGGGGCGCCGGCACAAGATCGACTGGGCCGGCGCGCTGTTCCTGATCGTCGGGCTGGTGCCGCTGCTGATCGTGGCCGAGCAGGGCCGGGAATGGGGCTGGACCTCGACCCGGTCGCTGGCCGCCTACGGCATCGGCGTGCTCGGCATCGTCGCGTTCATCATCGCGGAGAAGTTCGCCAAGGACGAGGCGCTGATCCCGCTCCGGCTGTTCCGGAACCCGGTGATCTCGCTGATGTCGGTGGGTGGCTTCATCGTCGGTATGGCGATGTTCGGCGGCATCGCGATCCTGCCGCAGTACCTGCAGATCGTGCACGGCGCGTCGGCCACCAAGTCGGGCTTCCTGATGTTGCCGATGGTGCTCGGCATGATGGTCGGCTCGATCGTGTCCGGCCAGATCACCGCCCGCACCGGTCGGTACAAGATCTTCCCGATCATCGGTACCGCGCTGATGGTCGCCGCCCTGCTGCTGTTGCACACCATCGGCGCGGACACCGCGCTGTGGCAGGTCAACATCTTCATGGCGATGCTCGGCCTCGGCCTCGGTAACTGCATGCAGACGCTGACCCTCGCGGTGCAGAACGCCGCGCCGCCGAAGGACATGGGCGTCTCGTCGGCGACCAGCACGTTCTTCCGGCAGATGGGCGGCACGCTGGGTACCGCGGTGTTCATCTCGGTGCTGTTCAGCACGGTCGGTGACAAGATCACCAACGCGTTCAAGGAGAAGTCGATCCAGCACGGCATCGCGCAGGCCGCGCAGGACCCGTCGGTACTGAAGAACCCGCTGAACGTGGAGCTGCTGAAGCACCCCGCGCAGGCGGCGAAGAAGGTGGTGAGCGACTCGTCGTTCCTCTCGGCGATCGACGACCGGCTGGCGCGGCCGTTCCTGGTCGGGTTCTCCAACTCGATGGACCTGGTGTTCCTGCTCGCGGCCGGGGTCGCGGCGATCGCGTTCTTCGTGTTCCTGTTCACCAAGGAGGTGCCGCTGCGCAGCCAGTCCGGCACCGCGGCGCGGCTGTCCGCGGAGAGCGCGGAGGCGGGCGCCGACCCGGCCGCGATCGCCGCGGCGGAGCCGACCGCGATGGTGCCGGACACCGAGGACCCGGTTTCGGCCGGCGGCCGGCACGCCGCCGACGCCGCCGCCGAGCCACCGGCCGACCCGGCCCCGGCGCTGGCCGCCGATCCGACCGCGCCGGCACCGGTGATCGGCACGCCGATCCGCGGGTACGTCCGGCAGGCCGGCGGGGCGGTCGTCACGGACGCGGCGCTGACCCTGATCGACCCGGCCGGCCAGCAGATGGGCCGCGGCATCACGGCGCAGGACGGCGGCTACCAGATCGCCGTCGACCGGCCCGGCAACTACGTGCTGATCGCCCGCGCGCGGGCGCACCAGCCGCAGGCCACGATGGTCACGGTGAACGGCAACCCGGTGCAGCTGGACCTGACGCTGGCCGGCTCGGCCGGCCTGGTCGGTGCGGTCAAGCAGACCGGCGACCGCCCGATCCCGGGCGCCGCGGTGATCCTCGCGGACGCCGACGGCAACGTGGTCGGCTCGCAGTCCACCGACACCGGCGGCTCCTACGAGTTCGTCGAGCTGGTCGCCGGGTCGTACACGCTGGCCGTCAGCGCGCCGTCGTACCAGCCGGTGGCGCTGCTGGTCACGGTGCCGGACGTGGGCCGGGTCCGGCAGGACATCGAGCTGGCCGGTGGCGCCCAGCTGCGCGGTGTGGCCCGGTCCTCCGACGGGCGGCTGGTGCCCGGCGCCCGGGTCAGCCTGCGCCGGCCGGACGGGACGGAGATCGCGGCGACCATCACCGACGACGCCGGGCGGTACGCGTTCACCGAGGTCCCGGAGGGCGACTACACGGTCGTCGCGTCCGGGTACGCGCCGGTGCGCAGCTCACTGACGCTCAGCATCGGTGACCGGCACGAGCACGACGTCGAGTTGAGCCACTCGACCGACTGACCGGTACGGCGAGGGCCCGGCGGCAGGTGTGCCGCCGGGCCCTCCTGCTGTCCGGGCGGCGCCGGCTCGGGTGGCGCCGGCCCGGGCGGCGCCGGCTCGGGTGGGCCGGCTCGTGGCGCCGGTTGGTCAGTCGCGGATGAGGTCGAGGGCGACCTCGACCGCGGCGTCGGCGACCTCGTCGCGGGAGTGTTTGGTGTCGGCCATCGCGACCATCGTGCCGAAGCTGATCGCGAACACCGCGAGCCGGCCGCGCAGCTGGTCGGGCAGCGACTGGCCGTCGTCGGTGAGCACCTCGAACAGGCCGGCCATCCGGTGTTTCATCGTCTCGCCGATCGGGAGGTCGCGCAGCGTCGGCTGGTTCTCGTGCATGAACTGCAGCAGCTTGCGGTTGCCGCGCATCAGTCCCGAGTAGCGGCGGATCACCTCGCGCCGGGTCTCCACCGTCGGCGGCTGGCTGCGCGCCCACTCGATCAGCTCGTCGATCTGCTCGGCCGAGTCGGTGAAGATGCTGACCAGGATGTCTTCCTTGGTCTTGAAGTGGTAGTAGAGCGCGGCCTTGGTGACCCCGAGCTTCTCGGCGATCTCGCGCAGCGCGGTCTTCTCGTACCCGTGCTCGGCGAACAGGTCGAGCGCGACCTGCTGGATGCGTGCCCTGGTGTCGCGGGGGCGTTCCCGAGTCGTCATCGCCGCTCCCCGCTCCGGTGGGTCTCCGACACACGCTGCGCCGTGCTCATGTCTCTGGTGCGCTCCTCGTCACTCGCGTACTTACTTGACGGCCGGCTAGTACCGAGCTTACCTTACAGCAGGTAAGGCAACTAGCCGGCCGGCAAGTAAATTGCTGGCCTCTGAGAGGAGCGTACCCGTGGCCGCTCGCAAGCACACCCCCAGCCGGTACGTCGGGGCCCACGCCACAACGGACGAGTCGAGCCCACCGACAGCTGCAGCGCCGCCGCCCGGGGCGCAGTCCAGGGGCCGGATGTACGTCGTGCTGGTCGGCGTCATGCTCGCCATGCTGCTCGCGATGCTGGACCAGATGGTGGTGAACACCGCGCTGCCGCGGATCGTCGGCGACCTGGGCGGGCTGGCGCACTACTCCTGGGTCGTCACCGCCTACCTGCTCGCCACCACGGTGACGACGCCGATCTGGGGCAAACTCGGCGACCTGTACGGGCAGAAGAAGGTCTATCTCGCCGCGATCGTGCTGTTCCTGGGCGGCTCCGCGCTGTCCGGCGCGGCGCAGAGCATGACCGAACTGATCGCGTTCCGCGCCTTCCAGGGGCTCGGTGCCGGCGGCCTGATGGTCGGCGCGATGTCGATCATGGGAGTACTCGTGCCGCCCCGGGAACGCGGCCGGTACCAGGGGATCATGGCGGCGATCATGCCGCTGGCGATGATCGGCGGCCCGCTGCTCGGCGGGTACGTGACCGACCACCTCAGCTGGCGCTGGGCGTTCTACATCAACCTGCCGGTCGGCGTGGCGGCGCTCGCGGTGATCATCGCGACCCTCAAGCTGCCCCGGGTGCGTACCAGCCACCGGGTCGACTACCTGGGCGCCGGGCTGCTGGCGCTGGCCGCCGGCTCGCTGATCCTCGGCACCACGTGGGGCGGCAGCCAGTACCCGTGGCTGTCCACCCAGATCATCGGCCTCGGCGTGCTCGCGGTGCTGGCGCTGGTCGGATTCGTGCTGGTGGAGCGGCGGGTCGCGGAACCGATCATCCCGCTCGGGCTGTTCCGGAACCGGAACTTCGCGGTGGTGTCGATCCTCGGCTTCCTGGTCGGGTTCGCGATGTTCGGCGCCACCCTGGCGCTGCCGCAGTACCAGCAGATCGTGCAGGGGGACTCGGCCACCAGCAGCGGGCTCGCACTGCTGCCGCTGATGCTCGGCATGATCGTGGTCAGCCTCATCTCCGGGCAGATCATCACCCGGACCGGCCGGTACCGGCTGTTCCCGATCCTGGGCGGCGCGTTCATGATCGTCGGGATGGTGGCGCTGGCCCAGCTGGACGTGGACACCAGCCGGCTCGTCGCCGGGGTGCTGATGGTGCCGCTCGGGCTCGGCATGGGCGGGCTGATGCAGACGCTGATGACGGTGTCGCAGAACAGCGTCGAGATCCGGCAGATCGGGGTGGCGTCCAGCGTCGTCACGTTCGCCCGGTCGATCGGTGGCGCCTTCGGTACCGCGGTGTTCGGCGCGGTGCTCACCGCCCGGCTGACCGCCTCGCTGAACGACCAGCTCGGCGCCGGTGCCGGCGACAGGCTGCTGTCCGGCGGCGCCCGGATGAGCCCGGACGCGCTGAACCAGCTGCCGGCCGCCGTGCATCAGGCGTACCTGGCCGCGGTCGGCAACGGCGTCGGCGTGGTCTTCTGGGCCGCGCTACCGATCGCCGCGCTGGTGTTCGCGCTCGCCTGGCTGATCCGTCAGGTACCGCTGCGGGGCGCGGGCCCCGACTCGGGCTCCGGTTCCGGTGCGGCCAGTAGCCAGCCGGCCGAGCGGGTCGGCGCCGCGGCCGGGGCCCCTGCCGCGGCCGAGCCGGCCGAGCGGATCGGTGCTGGTACCGGCGTTGCCGTGAGCACGGTGCCGGCCGGGCCGCCGGCCGGCACGATCCGGCCGCTGGCCGCGGTCGCCGAGGCGGGCGGCGTGGACTGACCGGATCCGGCCGGGCGACACCGGGGCGGGTCGGCACGAGGGGGCCGACCCGCCCCGGTGTCGTCGCGGTGTCGCGGGGTTCTCGCGGCGCTTTGCTCTGCGCACCCGGGTGCACCACCGCACGCCGCGCGCCCCCGCCTCGACAGCCCGCGCCGGACCTTGGGTGGTGGCTACGCCCAGGCGGGATCACGGCCGGTCAGGCCGAGGACGCGGGCCAGGGTGGGTGCGTCGGCCGGGACCGCGACCTCCGGTCCGTACATACCCATCTCCCGCCCCTGCTCCACGGTGGCGAACACCGTGCCGTGCAGGTACTCCAGCAGGTCGGCGGGCAGTTCCAGGCGCTGCCCGGTCGCGACCGCCAGGTCCCACCCGTGTACGGCCAGCTCGCCGACGATCATGCCGCCCATCACGGGCGCGGGCAGCAACTGCGGCGTGCCCATGCTCGTCTCGCCCGCCCAGGCGCTCGCCGGCGCCCACGACGACGTGATGTCGTCCAGCAGGGCGAGCAGCCGGGCACGCCACTCGCCGTCCGCCAGCTCCACCTCGGACTCGGCGGCGGCCGGCTGCGGCACGGACTCCTTGCGGCCGGCGCCGGCGAGCGACGGGCCCCAGAACAGCAGGTGGTTGACCAGTCCTCGCACGTCGTACGCCGGGCACGGGGTCCGGTTGGTGAGCTGGTCGTCGGTGATGGTGCGGGTGACGGCGGCCATGGCCTCGGCCGCGGTGGAGAGGTGTGACATGGCCCCGACGCTAGGTGCCGCCGGTCGGAGGGGTATTGAACAAAGGCGACATAGACTCGGCCGCGTGGGGCGGGACGGCCGCGAGCTGCGGAGTGCGTGGAGCAGGTACCAGCGCCACACGTTCCACGATCCGTCGCCGGCCCTCGCGCCATGGGTGGCGCGGTACTGGGAGGCTCGCTGGGACTACGCCGAGCCCTACCGGCAGAAGATCGTGCCGTACCCGAACGTGCACCTGTCGTTCGGTGCCGGCCGGGCGGACGTCAACGGCGTGTGCAGCGGCTACCGGATCCGGGTCCTGGAAGGCCGCGACCACGTCTTCGGTGTCGCGTTCCGGCCGGGTGGCTTCCGCCCCTTCCTCGGTGCCTCGGTCGCCACGATCACCGACCGCGTCGTCCCGGCGACCGGGGTCTTCGGCCCGGACCTGCCCAGCAGGCTCGACGTGCCGACCGTGGAGGCGTTCCTGCTGGCACACCTGCCGGGCGACGACCCGCGGGTGCGGCGGGCGGCGGCGGCGGTCGAGCTGATCGCCCAGGACAGGGCCGTGACCAGGGCCGAGCAGCTTGCCGGCGAGTTGGGGCTGAGTATCCGGGGGCTGCAACGGCTGTTCGCCGAGTACGTCGGCATCGGGCCCAAATGGGTGATCCGGCGCTACCGCCTGCACGAGGTGACCGCACGCATGGCCGCCGGCGGCGCGATCGACTGGGCCGGGCTGGCCGCCGACCTCGGCTACGCCGACCAGGGCCACTTCATCCGCGACTTCACGAGCATCTTCGGCGAGTCCCCGACCTGGTACGCGCAGCGGTACTAGGGCGTGTCTTCATGGCTCCGCCCCGGAGCAGCCGGGTGGCTGGCTATGAAGACACGCCCCAGGGGGTGCCCGCGATCCCGGCCGCCCGGCTGCGGCCTTGCGCACCTGTGGCACCGCCTGGTGCGTATGAGTGTGCAGAGCAAAGCTCTGGGAAAAAGGCGTGCCGGGTCAGCACTCGGGTGGGTTCGGTACGGCACGAGGCGTCCGTGACGCGCGATGATGGGTTCATGACTGACGTGGCATTCGTTCCGGTACCAGGCAGCCGGCGCGGCGCCGCACTGCCGCACGCGCAGGAGTCCGGCGCCCTGGACGGCACCGAGCGGCTGGAGACGACGCTGGTGCTGCGTCGGCGGAACCCGCTGCCGGCCGAGCTGGTGACGGGTCCGGCGACGGTGAGCCGCACCGAGTTCACCGACCGGTACGGGGCGGACCCGGCGGACATCGAAGCGGTCCGGGCGGTGCTGGCCGGGCATGGGCTGGACGTCGTCTCGGTCGACCCGGCCAGCCGCCGGGTGGTGGTCGGCGGTCCGCTGGCGGCCCAGACCGAGGTGTTCGGCACCCGGTTGTCCCGGATGAGCGCTCCGAACCCGTTCACCGGCGGTACGGTCGCCTACCGGCACCGGGAGGGCGAGCTGCGGGTGCCCGCCGCGCTGGCCGGGGTGGTCACCGCGGTGCTCGGGTTGGACGACCGGCCGCAGGCACGCGCCGCGTTCCGGGTGGCCGCCGCCGAGGCGGCCGCCGCGTCGTACTCGCCGCCCCAGCTCGGCGCCGTCTACGGCTTCCCGGCCGACACCGACGGCAGCGGCCAGACGGTGGCGATCATCGAGCTGGGCGGCGGGTTCGCCCAGGCCGACCTGGACAGCTACTTCGGCGAGTTGCAGTTGACGCCGCCGACGGTCACCGCGGTCGGGGTGGACGGCGGGCAGAACCGGCCGGGTGCCGACCCGAACGGCGCGGACGGAGAGGTGCTGCTGGACATCGAGGTGGTCGGCGGCCTCGCTCCCGGCGCACGCCAGGTGGTCTACTTCGCGCCCAACACCGACCAGGGTTTCCTCGACGCGGTGAGTACCGCGATCCACGCCGACCCGACGCCGGTCGCGGTGAGCATCAGCTGGGGTGCCAGCGAGGACCAGTGGACCGAGCAGGCCCGGACCAGCTTCGACCAGGCGCTCGCGGACGCCGCCGCGCTCGGCGTCACCGTCACCGCCGCGGCCGGCGACGGCGGCAGCGCGGACGGTGCCACCGACGGCGCCGCGCACACCGACTTCCCGGCGTCCAGCCCGCACGTGCTGGCCTGCGGCGGTACCAGCCTGACCGCGGACGCGTCGACCGGCGCGGTGCACGCCGAGACGGTGTGGAATTCCGGTTCCGGCGGCGGCGCGACCGGCGGCGGCGTGAGCACCGTGTTCGACCTGCCGTCCTGGCAGCAGCAGGTCGGCGTGCCGGCCGGGCGCAACGGCGGCACCGGCCGCGGCGTGCCGGACGTGGCGGCGAACGCCGACCCGGCCACCGGCTACCGGGTTCGGGTCGACGGCAAGGACCTGGTGATCGGCGGCACCAGCGCGGTCGCCCCACTGTGGGCGGCGCTGCTGGCCCGGCTCGCGCAGCGGGCCGGCGGCGGGTTCGGCCTGCTCCAGCCCACCCTGTACGGGACGACCACCGCCGGTTCGGTCGCGCCGGGGTTCCGCGACATCACCACCGGCGGCAACGGCGCCTACGAGGCGGGCCCGGGGTGGGACGCCTGTACCGGCCTCGGGGTGCCCACCGCCTCGCTGGCGCACGTGCTCACCTCGCGGGGCGAGGCCACCCCGCCCGGTGGCACCGCGCCGCCGGCCGGCCCCGCCTCGCCCGGCGGCAGCACGCCGCTCGCTCCGGGCGCGGCCGGCGCCGCCTGACCGGCACCGTCCTGAACCGACGCCGTCCTGAACCGACGCCGCCTGGACCAGCGCCGTCCCGAACCGGTACCGTCCTGGACCGGCGCCGCCCTGGACCGGCGCGGACTGAACGGCACCGCCTTGGCGCCGGTCGGGTCAGCGGTCGTCGGTACCGACGAGCGACAGGCTCGGGCGCGCCGGCCGGGTCGCGCCGGTGAGGTCGATCAGCCGCGCCGCCGCCCGCGCCAGCGTGGTCAGGCTGCGCAGTTCGGACTGATGGAACGGTGGCGCGTTGCGCCGGCCGGTGAGCAGCGCGTGGTCCTGCCCCAGCGGTACCACCGCGAGCCGGGTGCCGTCCGCGGCGGTCGAGGTGTGCGGCCGGACGTCGGTGAGCGGGCTCGGTGCCAGTCGAGGTGCCCGCCAGCTGGCCCGGACGGCCCGACCGCTCGGTACCGCGAGCGCGATCGACCAGTGCGCCGCGACCACCCGCGGCGTCGCCTCGACCAGTACCGGCAGCGCGCGCTGCGGCGTGGCGAGCGTCTCGGCCAGCGCCTCCAGGCCGAGTTCGAGTTCCAGCGAGTCGCTGGTCTGCCAGCAACCGTCCAGCCGTACCCCGGGGATGCCGGTGAGCATCCGGGCCGCCGCGCCGGGCAGCATCGTGGCGGGCAGCGCGACCAGGACGTCGACCACCGCCCGGCCCGATCCGACGTCCAGCGCCCGTACCTGCCGGATGTCCACGTCGGCGGCGCCGAGTGCGGCGGCGATCCGGCCGAGCGTGCCGGGCCGGTCCGGCATCCGTACCCGCAACCTGGTCAGCATCACGACGCTCCTTCCGACAGCCGGTACCCTCGCCGCGGCCTCGGTACGCAGCGTGGCCGGTCGATGTTTCGGCCCTGTTGAGCCGCCGTGAAACCCGGCGTCGCGGCGCGTCCGATCGCCCGATGGGGCCCGATCCGGGCACCGCGTTGCGTACCGTTGATCCACGGCCGTTGCGGGCGGTCGGTCCCGGCGGTCACGCACCGCCCGCGCCGCGGCGCCGAACGGGAGGCGAGGGCACCCGCGATGACGCTGCACGAGCTGTACCTGGTGGTGCTCGTCGGCGGATTCGTGGTGGTGGCGAGCATCGCGGCGGCCCGGCTGGTCAGCCGGGTCGGCCTGCCGGTGCTGCTCGCTTTCCTCGCGATCGGGCTGGTGCTGGGCGAGGACGGCCTCGGGGTGCGGTTCTCCAACGACCAGGTGGCGCAGGCGATCGGGATCGGCGCGCTCGCGGTGATCCTGATCGACGGCGGGCTGTCGACCGACTGGCGGCTGATCCGGCCGGTGCTCGGTCGGGCCGCGACCCTGGCCACCCTCGGCGTGGTGGTCAGCGTGCTGGTCACCGCGCTCGGCGCCTGGCTGCTGCTCGGCGTGTCGGTGCAGCTGGCGCTGCTGCTCGGCGCGGTGGTGGCGTCCACCGACGCCGCCGCGGTGTTCTCGGTGCTGCGGGCGCTGCCGCTGCCGCACCGGATCGCCGGGCTGCTGGAGGCCGAGTCGGGGTTCAACGACGCGCCGGTGGTGATCCTGGTCCTGGCGTTCACCGTACCGATCGA
This sequence comes from Actinocatenispora thailandica, assembly GCF_016865425.1. Taxonomy (NCBI): domain Bacteria; kingdom Bacillati; phylum Actinomycetota; class Actinomycetes; order Micromonosporales; family Micromonosporaceae; genus Actinocatenispora; species Actinocatenispora thailandica. The sequence goes on from NZ_AP023355.1 coordinate 123,076, forward strand.
CGCCGGTACGGCGCCCCGTGCGCTGGTCGCGCTCGGGTACGAGCTGGGGCTCGGCGCGGCGATCGGCCTGGCGGCCGGGTTTCTCGGCGCGCTCGGGCTGCGCCGGCTGTCGCTGCCGTCGTCCGGGCTGTACCCGCTGGCGACGTTCGCGATGGGGTTGATCGCGTTCGCGGCGGCCGGCGCGGCGCACGCCAGCGGGTTCCTCGCCGCGTACCTGGCCGCGATCGTCCTGGGCAACACCGGCCGCACGCACCGGCACGCGGTCCGCTCGTTCGCGCAGGGTGTGGGGTGGATCGCGCAGATCGGCCTGTTCGTGTCGCTGGGGTTGCTGGTGACGCCGACCGACCTGCCGGGGGCGATCGTCCCGGCGCTGCTCCTCGGGCTGGTCCTGCTGCTGGTGGCGCGGCCGGTGTCGGTGGCGGTGTCGCTGCTGCCGTTCCGGGTACCGCGCCGGGAGGCGGTGCTGCTGTCCTGGGCCGGGCTGCGCGGCGCGGTGCCGATCGTGCTCGCCACCTTCCCGGTGGTGGCCCACGTACCGGGCTCGGAGCGGCTGTTCAACGTGGTGTTCGTGCTGGTCGTGGCGTTCACACTGGTACAGGCGCCGACTCTGGCGCCGGTGGCCCGCCGGCTCGGCCTGGTGTCCGCCGACGCGACCAGGGACCTGGAGATCGAGTCCGCGCCGCTGGACGTGCTGGACGCGGACCTGATCCACGTCGTCGTCTCGCCCCGGTCCCGGCTGCGCAACGTGGAGATCTGGGAGCTGCGGCTGCCGGACCCGGCCGTGGTGACGATGGTGATCCGGGCCGGCCGGGCGTTCGTGCCGGACCTGCGTACCCCGATCCGGGCCCGGGACGAGCTGCTCGTGATGACCACCAACCGGGTCCGGCCGGACGTGGAGCGCCGGCTCGCGGCGGTCGGCCAGCGTGGCCCGCAGGCGGGCTGGCGCGACCCGGACCAGCGCCGCTGACCGCGCCGCTGCCCGCGCCCCCTGCCCGCGCCGCCGGCCACCGCTGCCAGCCACCGACCCGGCCGTACCGCCGGGCTGGCCGGCAACGACGCGGTGCGCAGCCGGTTTCTGTGATCATGGGGGACATGGCCGTCGAGGCGCGGCGGTTCGAGCTGTCCGCACCGGACTGGATCGTCGAGTTGGTGCGGCTGAAACCGGCTGCCATCTCGTGGCTGGACGTGCTGCGGATGGCCGTCTCGGTCCCCACCCCGCTGGCGGTGTTCCTCGCGCTGGGCGCGCCGAGCCTCGGCACCTTCGCCGGCATGGGCGCGATGGCCACCGCGCTCGCCGACCGCGGCGGCCCCTCCGGTTCCGGGTGGCCCGCCAGGTCGGCGTCGGCTTCGCCGGTGCCGTCGGTCTCTACGTGGGCCACCTCGCCGTCGGTACCGGCTGGGCGGCGGTACTGGTGGTGGCCGCCGCGTCGCTGGCCTCGGCGCTGATGTCGGTGATCAACGCCGCCGCCTCCACCGCCGGGCTGCAACTGCTCGTCTACGTGGCGATCGCGTCCGGCCTGCCGCAGCCGTTCGCGCCGTGGGTCATCCCGGCGCTGTACCTGGTCGGCGCGCTGTGGGCGCTGCTGCTCTCGGCGCTGGTGTCGCTGGTCGGCGGGGTTCGCGCGCCGGAACGGGAGGCGGTGGCGGCGGTGTACCGGTCGATCGCCGACCTGCTCGCCGACACCGGTACCGACCGGGCCGTCGCAGCCCGGCAGGCGGTCACCGACGCGATGAACGCCGGCTACGACGCGCTGCTGTCCGTCCGGTCCCGCTCGGCCGGCCGCAGCCCGACGTTCCGCGAACTGACCGCGCTGCTCAACGCCGCCACCCCGGTCACCGAGGCGGCGGTGACGATCGCGCACCTGGGCAAGCCGGTACCGGCGGAGATCCCGGCCGGGATGCGCGCGGTGGCCGAGGCGATCCGCAACGACCGGCCGCCACCACCGATGCCGGAGTCGCTGCGGCATCCCGACACGTACCGGCTGCGGGCGCTGCGCACCGGCATGAACGACGTGCGCGAACTGCTGAAGCCCGAGCACCAGACGGTACCGACCGCACCGCTGCTGCCGCCGTCGATGCGCGAGCGGCTGGTCCGGTGGAGCGACACGATCCTCACCGGCCCCGCCACCTGGCTGTACGCGATGCGGCTGGTGCTGTGCATGTCGCTGGCCGAGATCCTGCGCGGCGTGCTGCACCTGGAACGGTCGTACTGGATCCTGCTGACCGTGGCGATCGTGCTGAAACCGGACTTCGGCTCGGTGTTCGCCCGCGGCGTGCAGCGCGCCCTCGGCACCCTCGGCGGCGTGCTGATCGGCGCGGCGCTGCTCGCGATCGCGCCGAACGGCGCCTGGCTGCTGCCGTTCATCGCGGTCGCCGCCGGCGTGCTGCCGATCGTGATGGGCCGCAACTACGGCATGTTCGCGATCTTCCTGACCCCACTGGTGTCGCTGCTGATCGACTTCAGCACCCACCAGGGGCCGTCGATCCTGCTGACCCGGCTGATCGACACCGCCACCGGCTGCGCCGTCGCGCTGATCTTCGGGTACCTGCTGTGGCCGGAGACGTGGCGGGTGCACCTGGGGCCGCAGGTCGCGGACGCGGTGGACGAGCTGGCCGACTACCTGCGGGCGGCGTTCGGCACCGACGTGGGTGCGGCGCGGCGGCAACGTCGCCGGACCTACCAGACCATGTCGGACGTGCGGACCTCGCTGCAACGCAAGCTCGCCGAACCGCCGCCGGTCAGTACCAGCGCCGCGGCGTGGTGGCCGATGATCGTGGAGCTGGAGTACGCGGTGGACGCCACCACGGCGGCGGCGATCAAGTCGCGCGACGCGGTACGCACCGAGTCCGGCCGGCCGCCGGCCGCCGACGCGATCAACCTGCTCGTCGCCGATCTCCGGGACCTGGCGGGCGCGCTGCGCGGTCGGCGCTCGCCGGACGAGATCCCGTCCCCCGCCGACGAGGCGCTGCAACCGATCGCGTCCCGGGTGCGCACCGCCCGGCGCATCGCCGCCGGCCCGGAGCCCGCCGACCGCTCCCTCGGCGCCGTCTGACCGGTACCGGCACCGGACACCACAACGCCGGCCGAGGCAGGCCCCGGCCGGCGTTGGACGCTCGCCGACCCGGTCAGCCGGTCTTCGGCGTGCCGGTCTCCAGGTCGCAGACCTTCCAACCGGACTCGTCGACGACCTTCCAGGTCACCGGCAGGTCCACGTGCTGCCCGTTGTACGACATCTTCAGATCGTTCTTGACCTCGGCGTTCTTGCCGGAGCGGCTCGACTCGACCGGCGTGGTCCAGTCCACCGAGACCGTCGTGGAACCCTGCTTGAACTGCTTCTGCACCTCGGCGGGGTCCGCGTCGGTGGTGTGCTGCTCCGCCTTGCAGAGCATCGCCTTGGCGGTGCCGGCGTCCTTGTCCTTGAACACCGCGGTCAGGTACTTCTGCACCGCCGTCGCCGGGTCCTTCGCGCCACCGCTGCCGCTGAACGCGACGACCGCCACGATGATGATCACGATGATCAGGGCGAGGCCACCGCCGCCGGCGCCCAGGATGATCGGCAGCTTGGACTTCTTCGGCTGCTGCGGGACCGGCGGCATGCCGCCGTACCCGGGTTGGTAGCCGGGCTGGCCGTACGGCTGGGCCGCCGGCTGGCCGTACGGGTCGGGAGCCGGCTGGCCGTACGGGTCAGGCGCGGCGGACGGCTGCCCGTAGGGCACGCCGCTGGCCGGCTGCCCGTACCCGGGCTGGCCGTACGGCTGGCCGCTCGCCGGCGGCTGCCCGTAGGCGGGCTGACCGCTGGCCGGCTGGCCGTAGGGCTGGCCGCTCGCCGGCGGCTGGCCGTACGGATCGGGCTGGCCGTACCCGGGCTGACCGCTCGCCGGCGGCTGGCCGTACGGCTGCTGGGGCTGGCCATAGGGCGGCTGCTGACCGTAGGGGTCGTTGCCGCCGGGCTGGCCGTACTGGCCAGGGGGATAGGTCACGAGGGTCTCCGCGGGTCGCAGTCTTGCCTAGGGCGTGTCTGGTGGATCTTGGGCGAGCCAAGATCCACCAGACACGCCCTAGGATTCGATTACTTATCGTGGCCGACGCTGGCAAGCGTCCGGCCGTGGGGTGGCCGATCAGTCCGATTCGACGAGTTCCGGCACCACCGTACGCAGCGTGTCGAGCGACAGGGCCCCGGCGCGCAGCAGCATCGGCGGCTCCTCCGCGCAGTCGACGATCGTCGACGGCACCGGGTCCCCGCCGGGACCGCCCTCCAGGTACACCGAGACCGCCGAACCGAGCTGCTCCTGCGCCTCGTCCGCCGTGGTCGGCGGGGTCTTCCCTGGCAGGGACGCCCCGACGACCACCATCGGGCCGGTCTCGCGCAGCAGCTCCAGCGCCACCGGATGCAGCGGCTGCCGGACCAGAAACGTGCCGTCGGTGTCGCCGATGTCCCACGCCAGGCTCGGCGCGTGCTCGACGATCACGCTCAGTTCACCCGGCCAGTACGCTTCGACCAGCTCGCGGGCTGCCTGCGGCAGCACCAGCACCAGCCCGTCGAGCGTCTGCTGCGAGCCGACCATCACCGGCGACGCCACGTCCCGGCCGTGATCCTTGAGGCGGCGCAGCTCGGCCACCGCATCCTCGTCGAACGCGTCGGCGCCCAGCCCGTACATGGTGCCGGTGGGGAACACCACCAGCTGGCCGGACTTGACGGCCTCCACCGCGGCGGCAATGCCCTGGTCGCGCTCGGCCAGGGTGCGGCAGTCGTAGCTCATCACGTCACGGAGTCTCCCACGCCGGCGCCGCGGAGGGAACCGGCCGGTACGGCGTCACACCCGGGGTAGCGGCGGGGTCAGCCGGCCGTCGCCGCGACGCACGGTGATCGCGCCCGGCAGGTACACCGGGCCCTGGCCGTGCCAGTCGGTCAGTAGCGCGTCGAGCGCGGCCACGTGCCCGGCGGTCAGGTCGGTGCCGGGCGCCCCGAGCCGCCGCGCGTACGCGTGCAGCGCCCGGGTCCGCAGCGCCCGGGGTGCGGCGGCCAGCTCGGCGACCACCAGCCCATCGTCCTTGTCTACTGTGGACAGTAGTGCGCCGGCCTGCTCGTCCAGCAGCTCGCTGTCCGCCGCGACCAGCTCCGCGGTCCGCGCCAGGTTGCTGCGGAAACCCTTGCCCAGCAACGATTCCAGCTCGCCCAGCGCGGACCGCAGCCGGGACCTCGCGTACGCCGGGTCGGTGTTGTGCGGGTCCTGCCACGGCGCCAGGCCGAGCTGGTCGCAGGCCGCGATCGTCGTCGCGCGGGGCAGCCCGAGCAGCGGTCGCCGATAGCGTCCACGGACCGCCGGCATGCCGGCGACACCGCGCGGCCCGGCGCCGCGAGCCAGCGCCAGCAGTACCGTTTCGGCCTGATCGTCCCGGGTGTGACCGAGCAGCACCGTCGCGTCGTACCGGTCGGCCACCTCGTCCAGCGCCGCATACCGCGCGGCGCGCGCCGCCGCCTCCGGCCCGCCCGCCGCGCCGACCGTCACCGTCGCCACCTCGACCGGGGCCAGCCCCGCCGCCGTCGCCCACCCGGCCAGCTCCGCCGCCCGCGCCGCCGACCCCGGCTGCAACCCGTGGTCGACGGTCACCAGCCCGGCCCGCAGCCCCGCCCGCGGTGCCACGAACCCGGCCGCCGCCGCCAGCGCCAGCGAGTCGGGGCCGCCGGAGCAGGCGACCAGCACCGTACCGCCGCCGGGCAGGTCGGCCAGCGACCGGCGCACCGCGACCCGGACCGCCGCCACCGCCGGCGGCAACCGCGCCATCGACGCTCAGATCTCGGTGCCGTGCACCCGGCGCAGCCAGGCGTCCGGGTCGGTGATCTCGGCCAGCCGGGGCAGCGTCTCCGCCGACTCCCACACCTGGTTGAACCCGTCCATGCCGACCCGGTCCACCAGCGCGGTCACGAACTTGTTGCCCTCCGCGTACTGCCGCATCTTCGCGTCGATGCCGAGCAGCTTGCGGATCACCCGCTCCACCGGGTTCGTGGTCTCCCGGCGCCGGTTGAACTTGCTGCGGATCTCCTCCACCGACGGCACCACCTGCGGCCCGACCGCGTCCATGATGTAGTCGGCGTGCCCCTCCAGCAGCGTCATCAGCGCGGTCAGCCGGTCGACCACCTCGCGCTGCGCCGGCGTCTGCACCAGGTCGAGAACGCTGGACCGGCTGTCCGGCGACCGCACCGCGTCGGCCAGCGACTCCATCGCATGCCGCAGCCGGTCGGCCAGCTGCTCGGTGTCCGCCCGGGACGCGTCGACGAACTCGCCGACCTGATCCAGGAAGTACTGCCGGAGCCACGGCACCGCGGTGAACTGGGTGCGGTGGGTGACCTCGTGCAGGCACACCCACAGCCGGAAATCGCGCGGCGGCGCGCCGAGCTTGCGCTCCACCTCGACGATGTTCGGCGCCACCAACAGCAGGTTGCCCGGCTCGCCGGAGAACACTTCATATTGCCCGAGCACCTTGCCGGACAGGTAGCCGAGCACCGTACCGGCCTGCACGCCGGTCAGCCGGGACCCGACCTGCTGGGCGAACGCGCCCGGGACGCGCCCGGCCAGCGCCCGCTCCATCAGCGGGGTCATCACGTCGCGCAGGCCGCGCAGGTTCGCCGCGGCCCAGTCTGCCCTGTCCACCACCCGCACCGGCGGATGCCCGGCCGGTGCGGCACCGGCCGCCGAACCCAGGCCGGAAGTGGCGATGACGTGGCTGGCCGCCTCGTCGGTCAGCTGACGCAGATCGCCCACCACCTCGGCCGCCTCGTCGAAGCTGACCCGTGGACCCGCCTTCGAGATGGTCCCGGCCGTGCTGATGGCAAGATCCCAGTCCACAAACTGCGTCATGGTCCAACGGTACGTGCCTGGCGGCCGGGCCGCCCAGCATCGACCCCCTCGTTCGTTTCGCGCTGCGGAGAAACGCCACCCCTGTTCGCCCCAGCGCGCCCGCGGCGATGGGGTGAGGACCACCTCTGTTCGCTGTTTTCGCCCCACGTGGGGGAAATGGGGGGCGGGGCTTCGCCGCCGGGTCACCGTCAGCGGCAGCCGCAGCCGACCAGGGTGGTGGCGGCCTCGTCGAGGGCGGCTTCGGCGCCACCCCAGTCGGTCACCCCCTCGGCCATCATCGCGAACGCGAGCAGCCGCCCGTCCGAGTCGAGTACCAACCCGGCAAGGGTGCTGGTGCCGTTGAGGCTGCCGGTCTTGGCGCGGATCAGGCCGGCGCCCTTGGCGTCCCCGGCCGCCCGGGTGTACCGGTTCATCAGCGTGCCGGTGTAGCCGGCGACCGGCATCCCGGTCCACACCGGCCACAGCTTGGGATGCTTCCCGTCGGTGATCGACGTCAGCAGGCTGGTCAGGAACGACGGCGAGATCCGGTCCTTGCGGGACAGCCCGCTGCCGTCGTGCAACCGCAACCCGCTGGTGTTCAGGCCGAGCCGCTCGATCACCTCGGTGGTCGCCGCCGCGCCGCCGGCGAAGGTGGCCGGCTTGCCCTCGGCGAGCGCCACCTGGCGGGCCATCGTCTCGGCGATCACGTTGTCGCTGCGCTGCAGCATCATCTCGATCAGGTGCAGCAGCGGCGGCGACTTGACGGCACCGAGGCGGCGGGCGCCGGACGGCGCCGTGCCGTGCGCCACCGTGCTAGTGGGAGCGCCGATCAGCTGCGCCAGCTTGCGGCCGGCGTCCAGGTCCGGCTCGGTGCTGCGAACGGCGGTGGCCCCGTTCGGGTCGACCCGGCCGGCGTTCAGCATCACCGGCCGGATCGGTGCCGCGTCCCCGCCGGACACGATGTCGTCGTCCCAGCCCGGTCCGGTGCCCGCGCCGCCGAACAGCGACGAGTCCACCAGTACCCGGGTGGGCTTGGTGCCGTGCAGCGCCTTCTTGACCTGGTCCGCCAGCTTGTCCAGCCGGGCCGCCTCCGGGTAGGTGCTGTGGCCGTTGGTGGCGAGCGTCGGGTCGCCGCCACCGACCAGGATCACCTCGCCCGGCTTCGAACCGGCGACCACGCTGGTGGTCAGCCGGTAGGTGGGGCCGCGCACGGTCAGCACCGCCGACGCGGTGACCAGCTTCGTCACCGACGCCGGGACCTCCATCGCGTTCGGCGTCTTCCCGTACAGGGCGCTGTTGGTCGCCACGTCGACCACCGAGACGGCGGTACGCGCGCCGAGACGCGGGTCGGTGAGCTTCGAGCCGAGCGCCCGCGCCACCCCGGCCGGCGTCGGCGCCGCCGCACCGGACACCGGCGCGAGTACCGGGCTCGGCGCCGCCGTGGACGGCGACGGGGACGGCGTCGCACCGTCGGCGAACAGCTTCTCCACCGGGCCCGGCCGGAACACCACCAGGCCGCCGGCGATCAGGACCAGGACCCCCAACGCGGCGAGCGCGCCGATCAGGATCCGGTTCGGCCGGCCCGGCCTGCTGCGGGCCGGCGCCGGTACCTCCGCCGGCGGTGGCGGCGGAGTCGGCGGACGTGCCGGCAACCGCAACGTCGGCGGCTCCACCGGTACCGGTGGAGCTTCCGCGTCAGCGGCCTGCCCAGCCGTACCGGGGTGCCCGGCACCGTCGGCCGCGCCCGGCCCGCTACCAGTAGCCGGCCCGGCACCGTTGGCCGCACCCGGCCCGGCACCGTTGGCCGTACCGGGCCCGGCACCGTTGGCCGTACCGGGGTGTCCGGCACCGGCGCCGGCGCCGGCAGCGGCGTGCCCGGCCGCGGTCTCGCCGCCGGCCCGCCCGGTCGCGGTCTCACGGCTGGCTCGCCCGGGGGCGGTCTCCGCGCTCGCCCTGGGGATCGACCGGGTGGCGTCGGTGTCGAACGGCGGTGCGGGCACCTGGTCGGTGCCGGCCGCGGGCACCTGCGCGGTGCCGGTGGCGGGTGCGTTTCCCGGCACCCGGGCGGTCCCGGCTGCCGGACGGAACTGGGGCGACGGGGCCGGCTCAGCCGGTGCCGGTGCCGGGTCGGCGGGCGGCGGGGTCGGGCCGGCGGGTGGCACCGATGCGGTACCGCGGGCCGGTGGCGCTGCCGGTGGCCGCACCGTCGCCCGCCCTCGTGGCGTCGGCGCGTCGGCGCCGGGTCGGAAGGGTGCCGGCCGGGCGATCGGTTCGGCCGGCGGCGGTGCACCGAGCGACGGCGTCGGCTCGATCGGCCAGTCCGGCCAGGCGGCTCGTCCGCCGGTCGACGGCCCGTCCTCGTCCGGTCGTCCCGAATCCGCGGACCCGTCCGGTCGCGTGGGCTCGCCCGTCCCGTCCGCTCGCGCCGTCGTGGCCGCCTGGTCCGCTCGCGCCGGCTCGGCCGTCTGGTCCGCTCGCGCCGGCTCGGCCGTCTGGTCCGCTCGCGCCGACTCGGTCGGCTCGGGCGTCGGCGCCGCACCGGCCGACTCGTGCGTGCGCACCGCTTCGTCGGGTCGCCCGGGCTCGGCCGCCTGGTCCGCTCGCGCGGGCTCGAACGTCTCGGTCGGCTTCGCGGGCGCGGCGCCCGCCGAGTCGCCCGGTTGCGGAGCGACCGCCGGCCGTGCCGCGTCCCCGGGCTCAGCCGGCGCGAATCCCGCCGTCGTGGATCCGGTGTCGGGCGGGCGGGGCGCCGCTGGCTCGTTCGGGCCCGCCCAGCGAAGACCGGACAGGTCCAGGATCTGCGTACTGTCGGTGCCGGCCGGTGGCGTACCGCTGGCGCGATCCTGCGCAGGGCCGTGCTCGGCCGGACCGCTCGTGGCGCGATCCGGCGGCGTATCGCGGTCCGCCGGAACATCCGTGGCGTGCTCCGCCGGTTCGGCGTGGGCCGCCTCGGCCGCAGCGTCATCCGGCCCGGCCGCGGCGCCAGCCGGGCCGGCTGCGGCGGCGGGGTCGTCCGGGCCCCCGCCCGCTGGCGTGGCCGCGAGGCCGTCCGTACCCGGTGCCGCTGCGTCCGTACCCGGTGCCGGTCCGTCCGTGCCGGCCGCGGCCGGGGGCGTGCCGGTGCCTGCCGCTGCGGAGGAGGGGGCGGCAGGCACCTCCGCCGTCGGTGCCGCGCTCGCGGCGGCGCCGGGGGCACCGTCCGCACCGGTGCCCGCTCGACCGCTGTCCGCAGCGCTGTCCGCTCGACCGCCGTCTGCACCGCTGTCCGCGCGATCGCTGTCCGCGCGACCGCTGTCCGCGCGACCGCTGTCCGCGCGACCGGTGGACGCGCCATCGGTGGACGCGCCGGTACCGGTGCCGTTGGCGCCGGAAGGATCCGCCTCGGTGCCGGTGGCCGGCTCCGTAGCGCTGCCCGGACCGGCGGTCGGCGGGGCGTCGGTACCCGGGTCGGCGTCGGTCGCCGCGCCGGCGTCCGGTTCGGCCGCGAGCACGTCGTCGGGCGCGGCGACGACGGCGGCGGTCGCTTCGGTGTCCGGTTCGGTGCCGGCCATGGCGTCGGGCTCGGTGGCTGGCGGGGGCGCGGCGGTCGCGTCCGGGGCGGCGGTCGGTTCGGTGGCGGCCTTGGCGTCGGGCTCGGTGGCTGGCGGAGGTGCGGTGGTCGCGTCCGGGCCCGCGTCCGTTTCGGGAGCCTCCGCGGTCGACGTCGTTTCGGGAGTCTCCGCGGCGGTGCGTTCGCCGGGCGTCGCATGGCCCGCGGTCGCGTCCGGCGGCTCCGGGCTCACGGTCGCCCCGGCGGGAGGCTCGACAGCTGGCTCGGCGGCGTCGGTGGCGGGGTCGGGACCCTTGGTCGGCGCGCCGTTTCCGGGGTGTTCTTTCCCGTTCTGTTCGGCCGGGGAGTTTATATCCGACGCGGGTGAAGAGTCCGAAGAATGGTCGTTAGGGTGTGTGCAATCTCCCGTCACAAGCCCCTCCCGCTGCCTCCCCGCCGCACCTGCGCGAGACTACTGGACCAGTACCGCGTGACAGCCGGCACCGGGGCCGGCGTCGTGGATCGCCGACTCGGGCAGGCGCAACGCCCCGCACCGACCGGCCGAGCAAGAAGTCATTGTCGCCGGTGGCCCACGCTGCCGGGAGCGAACTGGAGGACCGGGGCGTGGAGTTCGACGTCACCATCGAGATCCCCAAGGGTCAGCGCAACAAGTACGAGGTGGATCACGCCACCGGCCGCATCCGGCTCGACCGCACCCTGTTCACGGCGACTCAGTACCCGGCCGACTACGGGTTCGTCGAGTTGACGCTGGGCCAGGACGGCGACCCGCTGGACGCGTTGGTGCTGCTGCGGGAGCCGACGTTCCCGGGCTGCCTGATCCGGTGCCGCGCGATCGGCATGTTCCGGATGACCGACGAGAGCGGCCCGGACGACAAGCTGCTGTGCGTGCCGGCCGGCGACCCGCGCCAGGACCACCTGCGCGACGTGCATCACATGCCGGAGTTCGAGAAGCTGGAGATCCAGCACTTCTTCGAGGTCTACAAGGACCTGGAGCCGGGCAAGAGCGTCGAGGGCGCCGACTGGGTCGGCCGGATCGAGGCGGAGGCCGAGATCGAGCGCTCCTTCACCCGGTACAAGGAGGCCGTCGCGGCGGGCGAGTACCACGACCCGGGCGTGCACCCGTTCCCCGGCGCCTGATCCGCGGCTGGTAACCCGTCCGAAGCCCCGTCGGTCGACGGGGCTTCGGCATGCCCGGGCCGGTGGTCGTTCAGCCGGCCGCGGTGCCGCGGCGGGTCCGGACGATGCCGGCGAGTGCGCCCAGGATGAGCAGCGCGCCGCCGCCCTCGACGAGCCGCAGCAGGCCGGGCAGGCCGTGCCCGATGCCGCTGGCGAGGATCCCGCACCCGGCCAGTACGACCAGCGCCACCGGCGCGGTCCGCCGCACCGCGGCGAGCACCAGCAGCGCGAGCAGTCCGACGTAGAAGACGACCGGCGCCAGGGTGTAGAAGACCAGCCGCACGCCGGGCACCGCGAACACCGTGTCGTACCGCGCGTCCATCGCGGCCGCGGTGGGAGCGAGCCCGACGATCAGGTCGAGCACCATCTGGACGGTGGTGAGCAGGGCGCCGGCCAGGGCGACGGCGGTCGCGGCGACGAGCGCCACGGAACGCCGCCCGGCCAGCCGGGCCAGCCCGACGCAGCCGACGCCGAACATGGCGAACGCGACGATCCAGAGCGAGTGTGCGGTGGTCCAGGCGGCGCCGGGCCCGTGGTCGGTCCGCATCCGCATGATGACCCAGCCGAAGAACCAGACTGCCGGCGCGGCGACGAGCACGGTGAGCGCGACCGGCGGCGGTCCCGGCCGGGCGGCGGCCGGCGGCGTGGTCTTCTCGGCAGGGGGGAGCGGGGTTCCGGTCATGGCAGGAAGCGTAGGAACGGCGGGGTCGTCACCGATATCGGTGACGACCCCGAAAAGCACCGGTGCCGGAGTCGGGTGTTCCCCTGAGCCTGCCGTCCGGACCGCGCTGGCCGCCGGGGCCGCCCGGGCCCGGCCGGCGGTCAGGATTCCTTGAGGTTGCGCACCGCGAGGTCGCCGTCGGCGTACTGGCGGCGGATCACCTTCTTGTCGAACTTGCCGACCGTCGTCTTCGGTACCTCGGTGAGGAACGTCCAGCGTTCCGGCAGCTGCCAGTGCGGGATCCGGTCGGCGAGGAAGTCGCGCAGTTCCTCGGGTGTGGCGCTGGCGCCGTCCCGCAGTACCACCGAGGCGAGCGGCCGTTCCTCCCACTTGGCGTCGGGCACACCGACCACTGCGGCCTCCAGTACCGCCGGGTGCGCCATCAGGTGGTTCTCCAGCTCGACCGAGCTGATCCACTCGCCGCCGGACTTGATCACGTCCTTGGCCCGGTCGGTCAGGGTGAGGTACCCGTCGGCGCTCAGGGTGCCGACGTCGCCGGTGCGCAGCCAGCCGTCGTCGAAGCGGTCCGGGTCCGGCTCGTCGGAGTCGAGGTAGCGGCCGGTGATCCACGGCCCGGCGACCTCCAGCTCACCGACGGTCTGACCGTCCCGGGGCGCGACGCTGCCGTCCGGTGCCACGATCCGGGCCTGCACGGAGGCCGGGATCTGGCCCTGGCTCAGCCGGTACCGCCAGAGCTCGTCGCCGGTGACCCCGGCCGGTGGCCGGGCGATGGAGCCGAGCGGTGAGGTCTCGGTCATGCCCCAGGCGTGCACGATCCGGATGCCGTGCTCGTCGAACCCGCGCATCAGCGACTCCGGGCAGGCGGAGCCGCCGACCACCACCTCCTTCAGCGTGGAGGTGTCGGTGGGGTGCGCGTTCAGGTACGCGAGCAGGCCGGTCCAGATCGACGGGACCGCGGCGCCGTGGGTCGGCTTCGCGGCGGCGATCATCGCGGCGAGCGGTTCGGGGGTGAGGAACCGGTCCGGCATCAGCAGGCCGGCGCCGGTCATGAACGCCGCGTGCGGCATGCCCCACGCCATCACGTGGAACATCGGCACCACCACCAGCGATCGGGTGGCCGGCGCGAAGCCGAACGAGCCGGCCGACGCGATCTGCATGGAGTGCAGCCAGATCGAGCGGTGCGAGTAGGCGACGCCCTTGGGCAGCCCGACGGTGCCGGAGCTGTAGCAGATGGCCGCCGCGTCGGTCTCGTCCCCGTCGTACTGCCAGTCGAAGGTGTCCGGCTGCGCGCCGGTCAGCTCGTCGAACCGGTGTACCGGCTTGCCGGCGGCGGCGAGCGGTTCGGCGTCGCCGTCCCCGATCACGACCACATGCTCCACTGTGGACAGTCGGGGCAGGATCGGGGCCAGCGCCGGGATCAGCGTGCCGTCCACCAGGACGACCTTGTCGGCCACCTGGTTCGCCGAGTACGCCAGGTGGTCGGCGGGCAGCCGGATGTTGAGCGGGTGCAGCACCGCGCCCATCGCCGGTACGGCCAGGTACGCGGCCATGTGCTCGGCGTTGTTCCAGCAGAAGGTGGCGACCCGGTCGTCGCCGCGCACGCCCAGCTCGCGTAGCCCGTTGGCCAGCCGGGCGGCCAGCCGGCCGATCTCGGCGTTGGTGGTGGTCCGCGCGCCGCTACCGGTCCAGGTGAGGATCTCGGTGTCGGCGTGCACCGTGCTGCCGTAGTCAAGGACGTGGCTCAGCCGAAGCGGCCACTCCTGCATCGTGCTCCGCATGATCACACGCTAGTGGCCGCCGTCACAATTCGGTACCCGTCGATGAGTTCGACCCGCCGATCAGGGCGCCCGCCCGGCCGGTGCCGGCCTCGACCCGGGCCCCCGGCGCGGCGCCGCCGCACCGGAAAATGCGTCGCGGAGCGGCAGCGGTACCGACACGATTCGGGCGTGGCCGTGATTCCGTGGCGTCGCTGGGCGCTCGATGTGACCCCGCTGCGTACCTCCCGGGACTTCCGGCTCACCTACCTCGCGGCGGGCGTGTCGTTCCTCGGCTCGATGGTCACCTACATCGCCATCCCGTACCAGGTGGCGACGCTCACCGACTCGCCGCTGCTGGTCGGCCTGCTCGGCATCGTCGAGTTCGCGCCGCTGCTGGTCACCGCGCTGCTGGGCGGCGCGCTCGCGGACTACCTGGACCGGCGCAAGCTGGTACTCGGCGCCGAGGTCGGCTTCACCCTGCTCACCGCGATCCTGGTCGGCAACGCGCTGCTGCCCGCGCCGCAGCTGTGGCTGCTGTACGCGATCGCCGCGATCAGCGCCACCCTGGACGGCCTGCAACGGCCGGCGCTGGACTCGATGATGCCGCGGCTGGTCACCCCGGCCGAACTGCCCGCCGCCAGCGCGCTGAACTCGATGCGCAGCACGATCGGCTCGCTGATCGGCCCGCTGCTGGGCGGTGCGCTGATCGCCTGGGCCGGCCTGCCCGCCGCGTACGGGCTGGACCTGGTGACGTTCGCGGCGTCGCTGGGCTGCCTGGTCGCGGTGCGCGCGGTACCGCCGCCGCCGGACGCCGACCGCCCCAGCGTGCGCGGCGTGCTCACCGGCCTGCGGTACGCGGCGAGCCGCAAGGAACTGCTCGGCACCTACCTGGTGGACATCAACGCGATGTTCTTCGGCATGCCGCTCGCGCTGTACCCGTTCGTCGCCGACCGGCTGGGCGGGCCGACGGTGCTGGGCATGCTGTACACGGCCGAGTCGGTCGGCGGCCTGGTCGCCTCGGTCAGCTCCGGCTGGACCGGCCGGGTGCACCGGCACGGCGTGATGATCATCGTCGCGGCCGCGACCTGGGGGCTCGCGATCGCCGGGTTCGGCCTGGCGCCGACGCTGTGGCTGGCGTTGCTGTGCCTCGCCCTGGCGGGGGCCGCGGACCAGATCAGCGGCATGTTCCGCGGCATCGTCTGGAACCAGACGATCCCCGACCACCTGCGCGGCCGGCTCGCCGGCGTCGAGATGCTCAGCTACTCCAGCGGGCCGTCGCTGGGCAACCTGCGCGGCGGTGTCGTCGCCCGGTTCACCGGGGTCACCGGCTCGATCGTGTCCGGCGGCGTGCTGTGCGTCCTGACCACGGTGGCGCTGGCGGTCGCGCTGCCCGCGTTCCGCCGGTACGACGGTCGCGACGGGCTGGCGCACAAGCAGCAGGTGGACGCGGCCCGCGCCGCCAACGCCGCCGCCCTGGCCGACTGACGCCGCCGGCAGAGCCTTCCCGGTACCGGCGCCCCCGGCGCCCCGGCCGGCACTGCCGCAGGCCGGAGCCAGGCCGGCACCGGCGCCGCTCGGGCGGCGGTCAGGCGGCCGGGCGGTGCCGATGCCGGCGCGGTGGCAGCGGTACGACGTTGTCGGCCGGTTGCCGGGGCGGCCGGTGCCGGGGACGGGGCGGGTGCCAGTCCTGCCCGTCCCGGCTGTCGTGGGTGAACCCGAGCAGCTGGGCCACCGCGAGCAGGACGGCGAACGACACGATGAACACCAGCGCGGTCATCGGGCACCGCCGAGCGGTCGCGCCCAGGTCTCACCGACCAGTTCGTGCCCGAAGCTGCGGTGCTTCGCGCTGTCGACGAGTTCGAAGCCGGCCCGGGCGTAGATCCGCCGGGCGGAGGTGAGCACGTCGTTGGTCCACAGCACCATCCGGCGGTATCCGACCTCGGTGGCGTACCGCAGGCACTCGTCGACCAGCCGGCCGCCGACGCCGAGGCCCCGGGCGGCCGGCTCGACCAGCAGCAGCCGCAGCTTCGCGGTGTCCGGCTCGTCGGCGCGGACGCAGAACACGCAGCCGACCGGCACCCCGTCGCGCTCGGCGATCCAGGCGGTCTCCCGCGCCGGGTCGCGGTGCTCGACGTAGTCGGCGACGATCCGCGCCACCAGCGCCTCGTAGTCGGCGTCCCAGCCGTACTCGGCGGCGTAGATCGCGCCGTTGCGCGACACCACCCAGCCGAGATCGCCTGGTTCCGGCGCCCGCAGCCGTACCGCCGCCTCGGCGCCGGCCCCGCCGTCGCCGGCGCGGGGCTCCCCGAGCACGTCGCGGACCGTACCCATCGCGGCGAGCAGCCGCTGCTGGGCCGGCTCCGGCAACCTGCCGAGCAGCTCGCCGATCTGGTCCGACGAGCGCCTGCTGAGCTCGCGGTAGGTGTCCCGGCCGTCCTCGGTGAGCCGCACCACTTGGCGCCGCGCGTCGGTGGCGGAGCGTTCCCGTGTCACCAGCCCCGCCTGGGCCAGCTTGGTCACCAGCCGGGTCAGGTAGCCGGCGTCGAGGCCGAGCCGCTGCCGCACCTCCAGCAGGTCCACCTGGTCGGCCTGACCCAGCTCGAACAGCACCCGGGCCTCGGTCAGCGTGTACGGCAGGTGCAGGTGGTCGTTCTCCAGCAGGCCGAGCAGGGCGGTGTAGAACCGGTTGAACGCGCGTACCTCGGCGACGCGCTGCCGCGACGAGTCGATCATGTCCGCTCCCGGGTCCCGGAGGTCTTTGACTCAGTCAAACACTTCCCGGATGCCGCCGCAACCACTTCGTGCCGCTCGCGCGTCATCGCGTACACTCACCAGCGCTGCCGCCTTAGCTCAGTCGGCCAGAGCGACGCACTCGTAATGCGTAGGTCGTGGGTTCGATTCCCACAGGCGGCTCAGCTTGCAACACAGGGAAAGCGCCCCACCGAAGAATCCTTCGGTGGGGCGCTTCGTCGCTCGGCGACACCGGGGAAGCGCGGCGGCGCCCGCTGGGATCAGATCGGGCACTGGTCAGGCTGCGGACTGGCCACGTGTGGCAGCCAGCCGATCTTGCAGACGATGCTGACGACCTTGGGCAGGTTGTGGTCGGCCACCAGCCGGGAGTTGAAGCCGAAGAACAGGCCGATGGTTCCCTGCGCGTCGGCGTGCACGGCAATGCCCTCCGGTTCGGCCTTCAGCCCCTGCAGGGTGGTCCCCAGCGCCGCGGTGTGGGCATGTTGGCTGATCTGCGCCTGGGTCGAGGAGCCCTGCGACCCGACGCTGTTCAGGTCCATCTCGAACAACTGGGTCGAGTCGGTGCAGCCGCTGTCGGTCGGCAGGCACGACCCGTTCAGCACGTAGTAGTACTGACCGTAGAGGGCGAAGCCCTGGGCGAAACTGGTCTGCGGGATGGACACCCGGAGCAGGGCCGGATCGTGCACGTCGTTCCAGTCGTAGACCGCGACCCGGAACGAGGACAACGACGCGTTCCAGTACCGGATGGCCAGCCGCTGGTGCACCGGGTCGGAGGACACCGAGATGTGGTAGTTGCCGACGAAATGGGCCACCAGCCCGGCCGGGCGGGTCGTCGTCGTGATCGCGTTCGGCTCGTACATGAAGCTGTCGATCTCGGTACCGAAGATCTCCGTCTCGTTCGAGGCAGCACACGTGTGCTGCCCCGCGCACGGTCCGCTGGCCGGGCCGTCCGGATCGCCCTCCAGCCAGATCTGGGACTGCGAACCGACGGGCACCACGCCGATCGAGCCGTGGCCGGCATCCGGCACGGTCATGCTGTCGATCACCTGGCCAGCGTCGGGGCCGGTCAGCGGGATGCGGTTGATGACCAGGGTGTCGGTGTAGCCCTGGAACACGCCATCGGCGGTGTAGGAGTCGTAGATGTTGTGGTTCTGCACGACGAACAGGTAGTGGTGCACGTCGTCGAAGGCGAACGCCTGGACCGGGCCACCCCAGTACGGATGCTGCATCTCCTCCTTCAGGAGCACCGGCTGTTTGGCGACCTCGGCACTGAGATCGAAGCTGTGGGAAGCCGGCAGGGTGTCCGCCATGGCTGGGCTGGTCGTCATGACCAGGGCGGATACCGCCAGGCATGCTGTGGCGACCGATCGCGCCAGGCATGCTGTGGCGACCGATCGTCTGCCGAACCGACGGGGACGCCACGCGCTTCGGTGACCGAACATCGTGTTCTCCCTACTGTTCAGTGGCCTCCTGGTTGACGTCGAGCAACGGTCAGCTATCAACCCCTTCCGGCTCGTCGTGCCGCCGCCGACCGCTCAGCAACGCGGCCAACCCGTCGACGGTGACGTCGTCCAGCGCCATCACGACCGCGCCGTGCGGGTCGGGCAGCGTGGTTGGCTCCTCGGGGACCGCCACGGTCAGGCATCCCGCTCGGACCGCGGAGGTGATCCCGTTCAGGGAATCCTCGATCGCGATACCGTGTCCGGGGTCGACGCCCAGCGCCGCAGCCGCTGTCAGGTAGGGCTCGGGGTGCGGTTTGGGGTGCTCGACCTCGTCACCGCAGACGGTGAACTCGAACATCCCGGCCGGGATCTCGGCCAGCGTCACGTCCACCAAGACGCGGTAACTGGTGGTCACCAGCGCGGTCGGGATTCCGCGGGACCGAACGGACTCGACCAGGGACCGGGCCCCCGGTCGCCAGGGCACGCCGGCGGCGAACAGCTCGCAGGTGCGTTCCAGCAACCAGTCGGCCAGCAGCCGGTCGTCCTCCTCGACACCGAGGTCGTCCTGCACCATCCGAACGGTTCGCAGCAGGTTGCTTCCGACCAGCCGGTGTCGAGCAGCGGGCGACAACTCGCCGCCGAGCTTGCGAGCCAGTTCGGCGAGGCTGACGTCCCAGATCCGCTCGCTGTCGAAAAGGGTGCCGTCCATGTCGAACAGAACAGCCTCGATGCCGGTGGCGGTCATGGGGTTTCTCCAACGATCACATCGGCCGGATAGTCGGTGGTCACCCCATCCGCTCCCCAGGATCTGGCCCGCTCGACCTCGACCGTGGTCGGGGCCGGCCACACGCAATATTCCAGGCCGTGGCGGTGCGCGTGCTCGATGAGCTCGGGGCTGGTGCCCTTCCAACCGACTCCGAGCCACCCGACACCGAGCTCCATGGCCTGCTCGATGAGCTGGTCGGACCCCGAATCGGAAAGCAACGCGCACCGCAGATCGTCGAATTCGGCCAGTAGCGGTGTGAGGTGGCGGGCGTGGAAGCTCATCGGCTGGATTCGCTTGTGCAGGTCGGGTCGATCGGTCAGGATCCGCCCCAGTGCTGCCACTGCGGCATCGGCTTTGATCTCGGCCAGAATGGTGACGTCGATGGTATTGATCGCCTCGTACAGGGTCGGGATCCGTTCGCCGTCGCCCGCGTCCAGGCGTTGCAGCTCGGCCAGCGTCATCTCCGCCACGGCGCCGTGCCCGTCGGTGGTCCGATCGACGGTGGCATCGTGCATCAGCACGATTTCGCCGTCCCGGCTGAGGCGGAGGTCGAGTTCGACCTCGTCGACACCATCGGCGACGGCCCGGCGATAGGAAGCGAGGGTGTTTTCCGGCATGTAGCCCATCGCGCCTCGGTGGCCGGTGATCCGAAAGGTTCGAAGGTTGGTCACCCAGCGCCACCGACAAGCTTGTCGTACATCGGCTTGATCTTCTTCTCACCGGCGGTGAGCTGTTTCGCCACGTCGTCCAGTACTCCCTGCGACGGTCGATTGTCGCCGTAGATCTTCTGCAGCCCGCCGTAGATGATCGGCGAGGCGTTCTGCACGTAGGCATCGACCTCGTCCAGCCGGCCGGCGTGCGCCAGCTGTGCCACCGCGACGCCGCGGTTCGGATCCTTCTGCATCGCTTTCTCGTAGTCCGGCTGGTTCACGGCGGCCTTGACGACGGGCAGGTACCCGGTACCCAAGGACCAGGTGGCCGACGATTCCGGCGAGGACAGGAACTTGATGACTTCCCAGGCGGCCTGCTTGCGTTCCTTCGGTACGCCCTTGAAGATCGAGAATCCCGCGCCGCCGGTCGGGACACCGCGGGTCACCTGGGTCGGTAGTGGGCTGCAGCCGACCTCGAACTTCGCCGCCTCGTAGGTGCCGGCCAGCGCGCCGGTGGAGTTCATGTAGGTCCCGACCAGACCGTTGTTGAAGTTCGTCCCGTACTCGCTGGCCAGAATGGCCATCTTGTCCTGGAAGATCAGCTTGCGCATGAACTCCGCGCACTCGACCGCGCCGTCCTTGTTCACCACGACGTCGAGCCCGTTGGAAATTCGGCCACCGAACTCCCAGACGCTCGCCTCGAATTCCCAGCTGTCGCCGCCGGACAGCTCCGTCGCCTTCACCGGCTTGCCGGCGGCCTTCTGCTTGGTCAGTACCGAACCCCAGTCCCGCAGCTCGCTCCAGGTCTTGGGGCCGCGGTCGGGCAGTCCGGCCTTGGCGAACAGATCCCTGTTGTAGTACATGATGGGAGTGCTGCGCGCGAACGAGATCCAGTACGGTTTGTTCTTGATCACGCCGGCGCCGTAGAGGTTCGCGTAGAACGAGGAGCTGAACTTCTCGTCCGCGTAACCGCTGAGATCCTCCAGCGTCTCGTTCAGGAAGAAGATCTGCCAGGCCGTCTGGCCGAAGGCCATGATGTCCGGTACCGCCTTGCCGCGGAGCGCGGCGGTCACCTTGGCGGTCGCGTCGAAGTAGTTCCCCTGGTACTGGGCCTGTGCATAGATCTCGTTCTGCGAATCGTTGAACTTCGCGACCAAGCCGTCCAGTACCTTCCCGGCCGAAGCGTTCCACGAACTCCAGAGCACGACCTTGTGCTTGCGGTTGCTGTACTTCTTCGGAACCTTGACGTCGACCTGCGCGAAGCCGTTCCCGCCGCCATGCGAGCACCCTGCGAGGGCTGGCGCCACGACGGCACCGGCGCCGACGAGCCCGAGCAGTGACCGGCGGCTCAGGGCCGCGCCGGATATCGGCGCGAGTCTCTGTTCTGACATCTGGTGGAAGTCCTTTCCGTGGTGACGGCGCGCGGGCATCAGCCCTTGATTGCGCCGCCGGAGAAGCCCGCGACGATGTATCGCTGGGCGAGGAGGAAGACGACCAACATCGGCGCGGCGACCATGACGGTGCCGGCCATGATGGCGCCCCAGTCGTTGTAGCCCTCCTGCGACTTCAGGTAGAGCAGTCCGATCGGCAGGGTGCGCATTTCGGTGGTCGTCGTGATGATGAGCGGCCAGATGAAGTCGTTCCACACCTCGATGACGGAGATCAGGCTGACGGTGATCATCATCGGGCGCGACATCGGAACGACCATTCGCAGCAGGATCCGCAGGTGGCTCGCCCCGTCCACCCGGGCGGCCTCGAACACCTCGCGCGGTAGCGCCATCATCTGCTGGCGCAGCAGGAACATGCCGAATGCCGAGCCGGCGCCGGGGACGATCAGGCCCGCGTAGGTGTCCACCCAGCCGAGATCGGAGGCGGTCAGGTAGTTGGTGAGCAGGGTGATCGTGCCCGGCGTCATCAGGGTGCCGAGCAACAGCAGGAAGATGAACCGTTTGAACGGGAAGGGCAGGAACGTGAACGCGTAGGCCGAGCCTGTCGCCAACACCATCTTGATCACCGTGCCGACGACGGTGACGATGATCGAGTTGACGAAGAAGGATCCGAACGGTGCGTCGTGCCAGGCGTTGGTGAAGTTCGACCAATGAAGCTGGCGGGGGATCCACTGCAACGGGAACTGGTAGATCTCGCCACTCGGTTTCACGGCCGAGCTGAACAGCCAGTACAGCGGCATGACGAACACGGCGGCGATCAGCACCAACGCCGCGTACAGCAGGATCTTGCGCACCGCGGTCCGGCCCGCGGGATTCGGTCGGGTGGATGTTTCGGCCCTCATTGGTAGGTCACTCTCCGCTCTCCGTACCGGGCCAACAGAATGGTGATCGTCAGGAGAACGACCAGCATGACCATTGCGGCGGCGGCGGCCAGTCCGGCATTCGAGGCCTGGAACGCCTGTTGATAGATGAACCAGCTCAGCGTGGTCGAGGA
The DNA here is from genome assembly GCF_016865425.1 of Actinocatenispora thailandica. NCBI lineage: Bacteria > Bacillati > Actinomycetota > Actinomycetes > Micromonosporales > Micromonosporaceae > Actinocatenispora > Actinocatenispora thailandica. The sequence continues at coordinate 145,132 of NZ_AP023355.1, forward strand.
CTGTCCCGGGCCGCCGCCGGTCATGACTGCCGTGACGTCGTACGCCTGGAACGCGCCGATGATCGATGTCACGACGAGGAAGTAGGTGACCGGGGACAGCAGGGGGAACGTCACGTGGCGGAACTGCTGCCAGCGGTTCGCGCCGTCCAGCGTGGCGGCCTCGAAAAGGTCGGTTGGCAGGTTCTGCATTCCGGCGACGTAGATGATCGCGCAGAACCCGATGCCCTTCCACAGGTAGACCATCACCAGCGCGTAGAGCGAATAGTGCGAGCTGGTCGTCCACTGCGGCGACGAGATTCCCAGCGGTTCGAGAAGGGCGCGCAGCAGCCCGAAACTCGGATCGAGCATGAACAGCCACAGCGCTGCGATCGCCGCGCCCGAGACGATGTGTGGGGCGAAGCTGAGGGTTCGTACCAGTCCCCGACCGGCCAGCCGTTGGTTCAGGACCAGGGCCGTGGCAAGTCCGCCCACGATGGCGCCCACCACGATGAGGACGACGAACTTCGCGGTGTTCAGCAGGACGTGGCCGAAGTCCGCACTGGTGAAGAGCTGGCGGTACTCATCGAGGCCGACCCAGCTCGGGGCCGGGGAGATCATGTCCCACGAGGTGAAGCTCAGATAGAGGTTGTAGATCACCGGCCAGTAGGAGAAGACCAGGATGAGCGCCAGGTTGGGGCCGGCCAGGGCGGCGAACAGCAGGTACTCCTTGCCGTGCCGACGCAGCGCGCGACGCAACCGCTGCCGCGGCGGGTTCGTCACGGGAGCCGGTGACCGGGTTGTGCGGTCGGCCAGGGCGCCGGTCATCGGCTGGCCAACCATGGTGGTCCGTTGCCGGCCCGCTCGAACATCGTTGCTCCTCGGTTCATGCAGCGCCTCGTTATCGCTCATCTGATCGGTTGGTCAGCGTCGAGTCCACCGATTAACACACACCTGCGCGATCGCGGGCAAGATGCGCGGCGCCTTGTTGTGGCAACCGCGCGCTAAAGTGCTCAGATGAGCGAATCGAGGCACGGCCCGGATGCGCCCCGGGTGGATCGCCGACGACTGCGCGGCAAGCACAGCCAGGCGCTGCTCATGGCTCGGGTCGCGCGACGCGCCTACCTCGACCAACGCACCAAGGTGCAGATCGCCGAGGAGCTCGGCCTCTCCAGGTTCCAGGTCGGGCGGTTGCTGGAGCGGGCGCGAGAGACCGGATTGGTCCGCATCGAGATCGGGCTGCCGGACGACGTCGAGTTCGACCTGTCCGGGCAGTTGCAGGAGCGCTTCGGGCTGCGCTACTGCGCGGTGACCGAAGCGCCCGACGAGTCGCTCCAGGCGCTGCGCACCAGCGTCGGCCAGGCGGCCACCGCGCTGCTCGAAGAGGTCGTCACCGACCGGGACGTGTTGGGCATCTCCTCGACCCGAGCCCTGATGGGACTGGCCGAACCGCCGTCCGGCTTCAGCAGGTGCCCCGTCGTGCAGATCACCGGCGCGGTGTCCCGGACGGATGCCTGGGACGTGATGGAGGCCGTGCGACGGTTCACCCGGGTCGGCGGCGGTCCCGCCTACCTGTACTACGCGCCGATGCTCTGCCCCGACAAATCGGACTCAGGCATCTACTCCAAGCAGCCCGACTTCGTTCGCTGCCAACGCCTGTTCGGGGAGCTGACGGTGTGCGCGCTCGGCATCGGCGCCTGGGGTGACGGGCTGTCGACGGTCCATGAGGCCGCCTCGGAACGCGATCGCGGGATCGCGGACGAGTCCGGAGCGGTCGCCGAGGTGGTCGGCTTGCTGCTCGACCAGGACGGCCGCCGACTGAACACCCCACTCGACGGCAGAATGATCGGCATCTCGGAGGCGCAGCTTCGATCCGTGCCGACTCGGATCGGCATCGCGTTCGACGCCCGCAAGAGCGAAGCCGTGCGCGCCACGCTCGCGTCCGGCCTGATCAACGGCATCGTGATCGACCGCGGCCTGGCCGAGGCGATCCTCGTCGAGGAGGCCTGACCCGGGCCCGGCGCACCGCGGCCGGGGCCCGCCGCCTGCGGGGGGCTTCGCGCCCACCCGCGCGGGCGCCTCCCGCCCCACCGGCCACCGTTGCCCCCGGGCCGGTCAGGGCCGGCCGGGCGCGGCCAGCAGCCGGTGGCGGTGCAGGTGACGGCCGGGGGTGCGCGAGCTGAGCTTGACGTCCCGGACGCGCAGCACCTTCGTCGGTGACATCCAGCCCTGCGACGGTTTGTGCAGCGCCCACCCGTCGCCGAGCGTCACCGCCGCGTGCTGCACCAGGCCATCCTGGCTGCGCCACACCAGTACCGTGCCGAGGTCGTCGTCGCTGCCGCCGGGCCGGGTGCGGTCGGCCAGCCACGCCTCGAACGGCTCCCGCTGCATCCAGATCCGTTCCGCGCCGGCCACCCCGGCGGCCGCCAGCACCGCACCGAAGCAGTTCGGCCCGCTGTGCGCCGGGAACCGCCCGGCCAGCGCCCGCGCCCCCGGCAGGACGGCACCGGCCGCGCGCCAGGTCGCGGCGGCCACGTCGCGGTGGCGACTCGCCCGCCGGCCGAACTCCACGTACCGGACGACCCGGGCCTCGGTCCGGTCCTCGTCGCGGGACGGCCAGCGGTGCGCGGCGGGCTGCCCGGCCCGTACCGCCGGCGGCAGCAGCCTGGCCTCTCGCCTGGTCAGCCAGGCGACCGCGGCGCCGGCCGGCTGGTAGAGCTCGAACGAGTCCCGCAGCTCGGGCGTGAGCCGTGCCGGCTCGTCGGCCAACCCCAGCGTGGCCGCGACCTCGGGCGGCACCAGGTACGGCTGGGCGTCCGGCATCAGCCAGCCACGCCAGCGGTGCCGCAGGTCGGCGTCCACGTCGATGCCCAGTACCCGCATGCCCGCCGACGCTACCGATGGGCGATTCCGGCGTCGATCGAGTTGCCCGGTCCGCGGCGTCAGCCGCCCCGGCGGTACCGGCGGGCCACCGGTACGAACGGGGGAACCCGTGCGGGTGGGTGACCCGGCGGCGTGGTGCGAGGTTCCGTACCGGGTGTGTCCGGATGCGGGTGAGGGCAGGCACAAACGTTCGCGATCACGGAGGGCTTCCCCCTACGTTCGTTGCTGTGCGTAGCGATCGACAACGACTGATGCGAGGTACGGCAGTCGCGACCGGGGCCCTGGCCGTGGTCGTCGGATTGCTTGGAGCGTGTGGGAAGGGCGAGTCGCCGGACACCAAGGCGGCGGCGCACCCGACCACCCAGGCGACCAAGCAGTCCCAGAAGCCGTCACCGAGCGTGTCCCCCAGCAGTAAGAAGCCGACCCGAGCGCAGCAACCGGCGAGCCGCGACAAGAAGCGCGTCACCAACCCGAAGGTGACGATGATCGGCGACTCGATCACGGTGCGTTCCACGCCGTCGTTGCAGGCGGCGATGCCCGGGATCACCATCGACGGCCAGGTCGGCCGGCAGCTGACCACCGCGCCGGGGTTGGTGCAGGCGCACCTGCCCTCGATGGGACGCAACGACGTCCTGGTCATCGCCCTCGGTACCAACGGCAACGGCGGCCTGTCCGACTTCAACACCGCGATCAGCGAGGCCGGCAACCGCAAGATCGTGCTGGTCAACACCGACTGCGAACGGCCGTGGACGGCGTCGATGAACCAGGCGATCCAGCAGGCGGTCCGCAGCCACTCCAACGTGAGCCTGGCCGACTGGCACGCCACCATCGCCGGCAAGGAAGGCGCGCTGCTCGTCGACGGGGTCCACCCGGACGCCCAGGGCCAGCAGATGTTCGCCCAGACCGTGGCGAACGCGGTGCACAAGGCGGTCAACTGACCGAGCCGGGCCGGCCGCCCGCGCGCAGCGCGCGGGGCCGGCTCGCCGCGGTCGCCCGCCGGAACCGACCGGCAGGTATCTTCGGCGCGTCATGACCTTGCGGGTTGGTGCCCGTGTCGGCCCACCGAGCCGGCCACCGACCCGCCTCACCACGCGAGCTGGGACGGCCGATGGATCACCTGACGGAGCGGATGCGGTACCGGCTGCTCACCGGGCCGGACGACGACGACTTCTGCGCCCGGGTCAGCGCCGCCCTGGACGAGGGCTACGAGCTGTACGGGTCGCCGTCGATCACCGCCCGCGCGGACGGCCGGGTGGTGGCCGCGCAGGCCGTGGTGCTCCCGGCGTACGAGGCGGTGCGGATCCGCAAGAGCGCCGCCAGCGCCGACCCGGTGAGCTGAACCGGGTCGGGCGGCACCCGGGCGCGGGGCCCGCTCCCGCTGGCGCGGGCTACTCGTACTGCTGCTCGTAGGCCTGGCGGGAGCCGCAGACGCTGGCCCGGCTGCACGAGCAGCGGCTGCCGTCGGCGTCCAGCCGGACGGTGACCGCGTCGCGCGGCACGCTGTGCCCGACGACCCGGCCCGGCCCCTGCTCGGTGTCGACCCGGCTGCCGACCGCCGGCGCCGTCTCCTGGAACCGCTGGTACAGCGGGTGCTCGTACTTCAGGCAGCACATCAGCCGGCCGCACGCGCCGGAGATCCGCAGCGGGTTGAGCGGCAGGTCCTGGTCCTTGGCCATCCGGATGGTCACCGGTTCGAAGTCGCGCAGGAACGTGGCGCAGCACAGGTCGCGGCCGCAGGAGCCGATCCCGCCCTGGACCCGGGCCGAGTCGCGCGCGGACAGCTGCCGCAGCTCGACCCGGCAGCGCAGCGTCGCGCCCAGGTCGCGGACCAGCGACCGGAAGTCGACCCGGTGCGGCGCGGTGAAGTAGATGGTGGTGTGCGCGCCGTCCTCGACCGACCCGGTGCTCGGCTCCGGACCGGTCAGGTGGTCGACGGCGACCACCTTCATCGGCAGCTCGTGCTCCCGGATCAGCTTCTTCGCGGCGACCTTCGCCTCGGCCTTGCGTCGCCGGACCAGCGCGTCCCGGTCCAGGTCGGCCGCCCCGGCGGGGCCGGCGAGCCGCGGAAACCCGGCGGTGTCCTCGCTGACCCACTGCGGTGCCCACACGCACTCGGCGACCTCGGTGCCGTCCTCGGTCGGGACCAGCACCTTGTCGCCGACCTGCGGCGTGAACTCGCCGGGGTCGAGGTAGTAGAGCCGGCCGTACCGGTTGAAGCTGACCGCGCAGAGCATGCCCACGCGAGCACCCTACGACGCCGGGTCGCTGCCGCGGGGCATCCGATCGGGTACTCCGTACGGGTGAACGCGCGTCACCGGCGCGCCGCCGGAAAGTTACCCGTAACGTCGGTGGAAGGATGTTTTCGCCGAAGAGGCCGGAGTTCGTACCACGGGTTCGTACCAGGCCCACAGGGGGTGCAGGTAGGCCGGGCCGCCCGAGCGGCGCACGATTCGGGTGAGCCCGGCCTTCCGCTTGTCGCCGGCCGGGACCGGGCCGCGGTGCGGCGCCGCACCGCTGGCGGGACTACCCGCGGCCGCCGAACGGGTCGGCGCCGAACTCCTGCTCGGCCAGCTTCTGCCGGGCCCAGTCGGCCGCGGTACGCGCCTGCTGGCAGGCGCCCAGGACGGTCCGGGACAGGTCCCGTGCGGTGAGGGTGCGCAGCGCCGCGTCCGCGATCCGCACGTCGTGGAACGCGCCGTCGGCGCCGACCACGACCTCCACCAGCCCGTCGCCGGAGCGGATCGTCACGTCGGCGTGCGCGACCCGGTCGGCGAGTTCGGTCCGGCGCCGTTCCAGCCGCCGGTAGTGCGCCACCGCCTCCTCGATCCACGCCTCGTCGATCTCGCGTGGCGGTGCCGTCGTCGCGGGCTCGTGGTCAGTCGTGGCCGGCATGGAACGCTCCCGAGTCGGTACCGGTGTCGTGGTCCGGGGTGCGCGCGGTCGGCAGCGCCGGCCGCGCGCTGGTGGTGGCCGGGTGCAGCTCCCGGCCGGCGGCGAGCACGGGTCGCAGCGCCGCGAAGCAGGCGGCGGCCAGGTCGGCGGCCGCGGCGGCACCGGCCGGCGCCCGGTCGAGCTCGTCCGCGCTGCCTGGCTCGGTAGCCGCCGGGCCGCCGCGCAGGGTGACCGCGGCCGGCGAGTTGCCGTACCGCAGGAAGAAGGAGACCAGCGCGGCCCGCAGCTCGCCGTACCAGCGGGCCAGCCGGGCACCGTGCTCGGCGGTGTCGAGCAGCTGCGCCGGCAGTTCGGCGCCGAGCGCGGCCGACACCGACGCCCACACCGTCTGGTACGCCCGCTGCCCGGCGCCGGACCAGCGCAGGTCGTCGCCGTCGGCCAGGACCGGTTCGGCCGCCGCGAGCACCGCCGTACGGTGCCGGGCCAGTTCGACCGAGCGCTGCCACACCGGCTCCGGATCGGTGTCCACGATGGAGCGGGCCAGCGCGCCGGGCAGCGCGCGAAACTCGCGCAGATCGGCGACGACCGGATGCTGCGGCGGCACACCGTACCGGCGCAGGGCGCGGTCGACCGTGGCCAGCAGGTCGGTCACCACCTCGGCGAGCCCGGCCAGCCGATCGGGCGGGAGCGATGCCGGCCGCCAGTCCGGCTGCTGCGTTCCGTATCGTGCCGGCCCGGCGATCACCGGGTCGGTTCCCCGGCGCGCCGGATCACCCGCGCGGTTTCCTCGTCGGCGTCGCGGTAGCGGCCGGCGGCGGTGCGCAGGTCGGTTCCGAGGTCGGCCAGCCGGTCGGCCGTGCCGGCCGCCGCCTCGTGCGCCTGCCACACCACGACGCCCCAGCGCCGGTGCAGGTCGGCGGCGACGTCACCGAGCGAACCGGGTGCCGTGCAGCAGGCCGGGGCGGGCCCGGTGTCCGGGCCGGCGGCGGCGCGGACCTGGTCGGCGGCGGCCATCAGCCGGCCGCCGAAGGTACCCAGGCCGACCGAGCCAGACTCGCCCACCGCGCACTCCTCACGCCCGCGTCGTCACCGTCCGCGCCCCCGCGAATGATCGCTGAGCGTACGGAAACGGTTGCGGCAGGCGCCACCCTTTGTAAATTCCCGACAGAACACTTGACAAGTCGTCAGATGCGGACGATCGGTCAGTCCTGGCCGCAGAAGCGGCGCCGGTACGCGACGGGTGCGGTCCCGAGCCGCCGGGTGAAGTGGTGCCGCAGTGCGGCCGCGTTGCCGAAACCGGCCCGCCGGGCGATCTGCTCCACCCCCAGCTCGGTCTCCTCCAGCAGGGTGCGCGCCAGCAGCACCCGCTGGCCGACCAGCCAGTCGTGCGGGGTGGCACCGGTCTCCGCGCGGAACCGGCGGGCGAACGTCCGGGGCGCCAGGTGCACCCGCGCGGCGAGCGCCTCCACCGTCAGCTCCTCCGCCAGGTGGGCCTGCATCCAGGTCAGCAGCGGCTGCAACGACTCGGCCGCCGCGGCCACCGGGACCGGCGTCTCGATGTACTGGGCCTGCCCGCCGTCCCGGTGCGGCGGCACCACCATCCGCCGGGCCAGCGCGGTGGCGACCGCCGAACCCTGCTCCTGCCGTACCAGGTGCAGGCAGGCGTCGATGCCGGCGGCGGTACCGGCGCTGGTCAGGATCGGCCGGTCCTCGACGTAGAGCACGTCCGGGTCGACCTTCGCGGTCGGGTAGCGGGCGGCGAGATCCGCCGCGTACATCCAGTGCGTGGTGCAGCGGCGGCCGTCCAGCAGCCCGGCCTCGCCCAGCACGAACGCGCCCGAGCAGACGCTGACCACCCAGGCGTTCCGGGCCGCCGCGGCGCGCAGCGCCGCCGTCAGCTCGGCCGGAACCGGCAGCGGGCCGGCCGGCGGGTTGCTGGCGTGGCCCATCGCGGGCACCGCCACCACGTCCGCGTCCGCCAGCGGGGCGAGGTCGTGGTCCGGCACGATCTGGTACCCGGACTTGCAGCGCACCGGCCGCCCGCCCGGCGAGCAGAGCGCGAACTCGTACGGCGGGAAGCCCTGCGCGGTGCGGTCGACGCCGAACACCTCGCAGATCACGCCCAACTCGAAGGCGGCGACGCCGTCCAGGGCCACCGCCGCGATCGTGCGCAGCATGACCGCCAGCGTACCGGCAGAAAATCGATGGTCAATGGCATTCCTGCCACTGGGCGACGGTCCGGCATGGGCCGAACATGGACCTGTCGATGGCCATCGGCAGTGCGGAAATCCCACCGGCGCTCGCTGCAGCGCCGGACCGACCCGGAAGAGGATCGTCATGCATGCACTGCTGTTCATCGTCGTCTTCGCGCTCGCCCTCGGCGCCGCCCAACTGCTCGGCTGGACCCGGGACAGCCGGGACTCCAACGACTGGCACGCCCCGGAGGAGAGGCCGGACCCCCGGCACAGCCACGCCGCGTGACCAGGGCCGCGGCCGTGCCCACCCCGGCGGCGCCACGATCGGCGCCGTCGGGCAGGCTGGATACATGGCTGCGGGCAAAGGCAACTGGTACGCCGACGACATCTCCAAGGTCATCGTCAGCGAGGAACAGATCAGGGAGAAGACCGCGGAGCTGGCCAAGCAGGTGGCGGCCGACTACGCGGACGTCGACGGGCTGTTGCTGGTCGGGGTGTTGAAGGGCGCGGTCATGTTCATGGCCGACTTCGCCCGCTCCCTCGACCACCCGGTCGAGCTGGAGTTCATGGCGATCTCGTCGTACGGCACCCGGGCCACCTCCTCCGGCGTGGTGCGCATCCTCAAGGACCTGGACCGCGACATCAGCGGCAAGCACGTCCTGGTGATCGAGGACATCGTCGACTCCGGGCTGACCCTGTCCTGGCTGCTCAAGTACCTGACCAGCCGGGGGCCGGCGTCGCTGGAGGTGGTGGCGCTGCTGCGCAAGCCCGACGCGGTCAAGGTCGACATCCCGGTCAAGTACCTCGGGTTCGACATCCCGAACGAGTTCGTCGTCGGGTACGGGCTGGACTACGCCGAGCGTTACCGCGAGCTGCCGTACGTGGGGCTGCTTCGCCCGGAGGTCTACGAGCGCTGACCGGTCCGCGCGGCCCGGTCTCACCGGCCGGGCCCGGCCTCGCCGGCCGTTCGACCCGCCCGGCCTCTGACCGGCCGGCAGGTCATTCACAGCACACCCTCAGTCGGTGAGATGCGGTCTGACCTGGGGATTTGGCGGAAGTTGCGCTGGTCACACGCGCGATATATCCCGCTTCGGGGCCGGTCCGGGCCCTCTGGCTCCGCGTTGGTGGGCTTCACGGTGTACCGTCGAATGACCGGGGACTAACTGGTTCACGCCGGTCGTCGACCGGCGAGTCGCAACGTCGGTGTGAGAGCGGGAGGGGCGGGGCGCGCTCGGCGGGCCCGCAACGGCATGGAGCGAACTCGATTCTTTCGTAGGCCGCTGTTCTGGGTCGTCTTGGTGATCCTCGGCGCGATCCTACTCAGCTCTTTGATCACCGGTGGCGACAATTACAAGAAAGTCGACACCTCGACAGCGATCGCCCAGATCAACTCGGGCAACGTCAAGAGCGTCAATTTCGAGGACAAAGAGCAGGTTCTGCAGCTGAACCTGCGCAAGGAATACAAGGGTTCCGGGAACGACAAGGTCAACTCGACGAAGATCGAGGCCAAGTTCCCGGCGCTGTCCGCGGACCGGATCTACAACCAGATCGAGAATCAGGTCAAGGCCGGCAAGGTCGACACCCTGAACGTGAAGGTCACCCAGGACTCGATCTGGATGCAGCTGCTGATCAGCCTGCTGCCGGTCGCGGTCGTGGTGGTGTTGCTGATCCTGTTCATGTCGCAGATGCAGGGCGGCGGCAGCCGGGTCCTCAACTTCGGCAAGTCCAAGGCCAAGCAGCTCACCAAGGACATGCCCAAGACGACGTTCGCCGACGTGGCGGGCGCCGACGAGGCCGTGGAAGAGCTGGAAGAGATCAAGGACTTCCTGCAGAACCCGGCCAAGTACCAGGCGCTCGGCGCCAAGATCCCCAAGGGCGTGCTGCTGTTCGGCCAGCCCGGTACCGGTAAGACGCTGCTCGCGCGCGCCGTCGCCGGCGAGGCGGGCGTGCCGTTCTACTCCATCTCCGGTTCCGACTTCGTCGAGATGTTCGTCGGGGTCGGTGCCTCCCGGGTGCGCGACCTGTTCGAGCAGGCCAAGGCGAACGCGCCGGCCATCGTCTTCGTCGACGAGATCGACGCGGTCGGCCGGCACCGTGGCGCCGGCCTCGGTGGCGGCCACGACGAGCGCGAGCAGACGCTGAACCAGCTGCTCGTCGAGATGGACGGGTTCGACACCAAGGGCGGCGTCATCCTGATCGCCGCGACCAACCGGCCCGACATCCTCGACCCGGCACTGCTGCGGCCCGGCCGGTTCGACCGGCAGATCGCCGTCGACACCCCGGACATGGAGGGCCGCAAGGCGATCCTGCGGGTGCACGCCCGCGGCAAGCCGTTCACCCCGGACGTCGACCTGGAGACGCTGGCCCGGCGCACCCCCGGCTTCACCGGTGCCGACCTGGCCAACGTGATCAACGAGGCCGCGCTGCTGACCGCCCGTGCCGGCGAGAAGGCCATCTCCGACGCCAACCTGGAAGAGGCCATCGACCGGGTCATCGCCGGGCCGGAGCGCAAGACCCGGGTGATGAGCGACAAGGAGAAGAAGGTCACCGCCTACCACGAGGGCGGGCACGCGCTGGTCGGCTGGGCGATGCCCGAGCTGGCGCCGGTACACAAGGTGACGATCCTGCCGCGCGGTCGCTCGCTCGGACACACCCTGGTGCTGCCGACCGAGGACAAGTACAACCAGACCCGCTCGGAGATCATCGACACCCTGGCGTACGCACTGGGTGGCCGGGCCGCCGAGGAACTGGTGTTCCACGAGCCCACCACCGGCGCCGGCGACGACATCGAGAAGGCCACCGGGATGGCCCGCGCGATGGTCACCGAGTACGGCATGAGCGCCAAGCTCGGCGCCGTCAAGTACGGCACGAAGGACTCCGAGCCGTTCGTCGGCCGCGAGATGGGGCACACCCGCGACTACTCCGACGAGATCGCGGCGGAGATCGACTCCGAGGTGCGCTCGCTCATCGAGATGGCGCACGACGAGGCGTGGGAGATCCTCACCGAATACCGCGACGTGCTGGACAACATCGTGCTGGAGCTGGTCGAGAAGGAGACCATCACCAACGCGGACATGGCCCGCATCTGCGCCCGGGTGAAGAAGCGGCCGCAGCTCGCGCCGTACAACGGGTTCGGCAAGCGGCGCCCGTCGGACAAGCCGCCGGTGCTCACCCCGGCCGAGGTCGTCGCGCTCAAGTCGCAGGCCGAGGCGGACGGCGCCGCGGCGCTGGCCGGCAGCGCCTCCCAGGACCCGTCCATGAACGCCACCGGGACCCCGCGCGACGCGGAGCCGCAGGACGACGTCCCCGGCGAGTCCCACGGCGGCCAGCCCGCCGCCGGCACCGACCCGGACTGGGGCCGCACCGGCCGGCAGTTCGGCCAGTCCGGTGGGCTCGGCGAGCAACACTGACCACCGCACAGGTTCGAGCCCGGCAGGCACTGCCGGGCTCGAACCATGTCGAGGGGAGAACGCGGTGAGCGAGGATCTGCAACCCGGCATCGACCACCTGGCGGCCCGGCTGATCGGCGGCGGCCTGGGTGGCGGGCCGGTGGAGAACACCGTCGACCTCGGCCGGATCGAGCGCGCGGTGCACGAGATCCTGCTCGCCATCGGCGAGGACCCCGATCGCGACGGGCTGCGCAAGACACCGGCCCGGGTGGCCCGCGCGTACGCGGAGATGTTCGCCGGGCTGCGGATCGACCCGACGCAGGTGCTCACCACCACGTTCGAGGCCGACCACGACGAGTTCGTGCTGGTCCGCGACATCGAGGTGTACAGCCAGTGTGAGCATCACCTGCTGCCGTTCCACGGCGTCGCGCACGTCGGGTACATCCCGGGGGCGCACGGACGGATCACCGGGCTGTCCAAGCTCGCCCGGCTGGTCGAGGTGTACGCGCGCCGGCCGCAGGTGCAGGAGCGGCTCACCTCCCAGATCGCCGACACGCTCACCGAGGTGCTCGACCCGCGCGGGGTGATCGTGGTCGTCGACTGCGAGCACCTGTGCATGTCCATGCGTGGCATCCGCAAGCCGGGCTCCCGCACCGTCACCTCCGCCGTCCGCGGGCACTTCGAGCGCTCCGCCGCCGCCCGCAACGAGGCCATGTCTCTGATCCTTCGCCACTGAGCACCGCCGACCGCTGCGTGGAGTCGTCGTGGCCGGCGCGGTCCCGAACCGTGGCCGTGCTCGCCGGGTCGTCAGAGCGCGCCCCGCTGGGCCAGCCAGATCACCACGATGATGCCGACCGCGAAGGCCAGAAACACCAGCGAGCGGCGCAGCTTGCCCGGCAGCGGCGCGACCGACGGCGAATCGTCACGGGGCTTGGGGTCACTGTCGCCGGCGCGTCCCAGTACGAAGGGGAGCGATACGTCCGGTCGATGCAACAGCTCCAGGGCCACCGACGAACCGGCGGCGACCCGCACCGGGAACGACATCGTGGTGTCGCCGCACGTTGCGGCGACCTCGTGCGGGCCCGGCCGGCAGGGATAGAGCCAGCGGCCCCGGCCGCCGTGCACGGCAGAGCCGTCGATCGTCACGGCGGGGGTGCCGACGCAGTCCGACTCCGACGGGCACAGGCAGTACCCGCGCAGCTCGATGATGCCCTGACCGGCCGGCGGCGCCGGGATGGCGACGCCCCACGGCACCTCGCGCGCGACGCGCACCGACTCCGCTAACGGCCGGGACACCGGCTCCGGATCTCGCGCCAGGTCGGACTGCCGGGCCGGATCCGGGCACGGCGCGGGCGGCACGCCCGGCGCCGGGGCGGGCGGGAGGTCGGAGTCGGGGTCTGGCCCGAGGCCGGGTTCGAGGTCGGACCCCGGATCCAGATCCGGGTCGGCGGCGCCGTGCACGGTGGACATGCGGGCCGCGTTCCAGTGCGGCCAGTGCGGGCCGAACGCGTGCCGGCCGTGTACCGCGACGGTGACAGCGGCCTCGACGTCGACGTCGACCGGAACGCTGCTCGTCCAGTCCCCGGCGATCAGGCGGAACTCGTGGCGGCCGGCGGGGAGCGGCACCAGCCACTGCCCGTACCCGAGCGTGCACCGGCAACCGTCGATGGTGACGACCGCCCGTTGCTCCGGCGAGAGCGTCGTACCGGCGGCGGCGGTGATGGCGGTGAACCGGAACTGCGCGCCGAACGACCGGGCGGCGGCCTCTCTCGTCCGGCGGGTACCGCCAACGACCACGGCGCGGCGGACGAGCGTCTTGCGACGTGGCCGGTACGGGCCGGGCGTTCGATGCCAGATCGCGCGGAACAGCAGCACGTCGAGGTGCACCGCCCCACAGCCGTCGGGTAGGTCCGGCGTCTCGCACCCCTCGGTGACCGGGGTCGCCGCCCACGGACCCGCCGCCGCGAACGCCGGCTGCCGCGCATCAGCCACGAGCATCGCTCCGTACCCGGACATCATCGTGTCGCCGAGTCGGACACCGGCGAGACCCGTTGCGCCGCAACAGGTATCGCAGGTCGCTCCGCCGTCGACCGCCCGCCCCGGTCACTCGGCGAGTTCCGTGGAGACGACCGCCGGCGCCTTCCCGCTCCCGCCGGCCCACTGCTGACCGCCCGAAACCAGGCCGCCGGCCGTCATCACCGCCGGCGCACCGATCGTGGACGCGTCGTTCAGTGTCGTCGCCGCCGTCTTCAGCAGGTCTCCGACGTCGTCCAGCAGTTTCGCGATCCGGGACACCTCGGCCACGGTCTGCTCCGTCTTCACCGCCGCCTCGACCGCCGCCTCGGTCACCGCCGCGGCCTCCGAGGCGCCGCCGGTGATCGGGGCGGCCGCCGCCCCGATCATCAGCCGGTTGATCACCAACTCCAGCAACTCGGTGATCGCGGTGACCACCAGCGCCTGCAGCGCCTGCATGATGGCGGCGCTCGCGGTCAGGATCGCCGAGACGGTGCCGATCTCCTTCCCGGTGTCGTCCAGGCCGACCACGAACGTGCCGAGCTTGTGCCGGGCCTTGCTGCCCGCATCGCCGGTCCAGTGCGCGAAGTCGGCCCGCGTCGCGTGCCTGATGTCGCCACCGAGCTGACCGAGCTCGCTCTGCACCTTCGCCCAGGCGCCGGCATGGTCGGAGATCCGCTCCGCGTTGCCCGTCACGTACGAGAGCAGGTCCTCCAGTGGCTGGATCAGGTCGATCACCACGGTCACCAGCGAACTCAGCACCCAGGCCTCGGGATCGGCCAGGAAGGTACCGACGTTGAAGCCGAGGTCGGCGACGGCACCCAGCAGCGCGCCGACGTCGGGGTTGTCGATGGCCCCCGCGCCGGCGACGAAGTCGGCCCAGACCGGCAGGTCGGTGTCGGCGTTCCAGCGGGTCACGCCGTCGGCACCGACGCCGTCCCGGCCGATCCCGCCGGACAGCGGGGCACCGGCCGCGGTGACCGAGTCCTGGCTGTCCAGGTCCGCGTCGGCGTAGCTTCGCCGAGCCCCGACGACGTTGATCGAACAGTCGGTGAGGAACTTCTCGATCATCTGGGTGTGCGTCTCGACCGCGGAGGCGACGTCCGCGTAGCGCTCGTCGATCCCGGCCGTCTTGCCGATCAGACCCCAGTTCCCGTACCCGTCGGACAGGTCGGCGCCGCGGGCGTGCCGGCGGATGCCCGTCGCCTGGGTGGCGAACCCGGTGAAGTGGTGCACGCCGCGGGACAGTTCGGTGAGGTCGACGCCGAGCGGTGAGGTCACTGCTGCTCCTTCCAGAGCTGCTGCGGGAGACCCGCCCGAACGTGTTCGGCGAGCTTCGGCCCGAGAAACTCGGCCGCCTTGTCGGTGTAGCTGGCGGATGCCGCGGCGGTGGCGGCCGCGCTCGCGGCGAGGATGGTGGCGGCGAGCTTGTCCAGCGGGTACTGCTTGGCTTTGGGGTTGAGCTTCAGGTCGCGCAGCGTGCCGGCCGGTGTCACGGTGACCTCGACGGCATTGTCGGGCGAGGTGGCCGACGCGGTGAGACCGTCGGTGCCGGCCCGGAACCGTTGGTAGCGCGCGATGGTGTCCTTCGCGGTGCGTTCGATCCGGGTCAGCGGGTCTTCCTCGGGCACGGCCACCTCCACGACGTCTCGTTGCCGGCCGTGACGGTATCGACACCGGTCAACACACGCCAGCGCGGTCAGTTCTCCGGAATGGTGAGGGCGCAGACCTTCCACCCGCCCTGGTCCCGCATCGCGAAGCTCCACCTCTGCTCGGGGTTGTTCGTCGACGAGCCCGACGCCGTCGTCTTCGCCCGGACCTGCGCGGCCACCAAAGCCCGGCCCCGGCGCTGCCACACCTTCCGCACCGACCACTCGTAGGTGAGGAACGTCCCCGGATTCTTCTTCTCGAACGTCTTGATCCGTCGGACGACGCCGTGGACCTTGCTCCGGACCGAAGCGTCGCCGCAGAGGTATTTGTCGGTCGCGGACGCATCGTGCTCGTTCAGCGCTGCGTCCAACAGCCCGTCCACTGCCTGTGTTGGGCTCACCTGATGGCCGGCCTGGTACGCGCTCCGGCCGATGTAGATGACGATGGTGGCGGCGAGGACGGCGATCAGGCACCCGAAGCCGGCGAGCAGGAAGAGCAGCAGCGACACCGGCGTACGGCGGAGTGGTGGCTTGAGCCGGCGCGGGGTCGACGGGGGCGCGCTGGTGGTGGGGGGTTGGGTCATGCTCACTCCGCCCAGGCGAGGTAGACGGGCACCTCGGTGCAGTCGGCCGGGCGCCCGGCGAACGCCCAGCGGTACCAGTCGGATTCGGCGCAGACCGACAGGCAGATCGTCCCGTCGTCGTTCTCGTACGGCTCGGAGACGGCACGCACGTCGCGGCGGGCCGTCTCGGGGGAGACGACGACGAGGCGGCGTCCGGTCAGCGCCGGCACGTCCCGGGCCGGTACCGGGATGCGCAGCGGCGGCGCGTCCAGGCTGACCAGCCGGGACAGCAGGTTGGCCGGCGGGTCGGCGGTGCCGGCGCCGGTGTCGGGCTGCTCGACCCAGACCCGCTCCACCGGTACCAGCGGTGCGAACACGTCGGTGTCGTCCAGCTCGGCGCGGTACCAGTCGTGTTCGGCGAGCACCGGAACGAACCGGCGGCCGTCCCGCTCGACCGGGTCGTCGGCGCGCAGGTCGTACCGCCAGCCGCGGCCGGGTGTGCCGGTGACGACCCGCTGCCCGCGCAGCGCCCCACGCTGCGCCGCGGGCACGGTGCGGACCGGCCCCGGCGCGGTCGGGAACCACAGGTCGGAGTCGGCCGGGCCGGTCATCGCGCCGGCACGGTCCGGTCGGTACTGGTCACCCCGCGATCCTAGGCGGTTTCCCGGTGCCTTCGGCGGTACGAGTCCGAGTGTCCGTGCCGGAGGCCGCGGCGCGTGACCATGCCGGGCGCGGCGGTGCGTGCCCGTGCCGGGCGCGGCGAGCAGCCGGAACGGTCAGCGGTGCCGCATCCAGAGGTTGGGTTCCTGGTAGCGGCCGTGGTCGGCGTCCCGGTCGATGTGCACCGTGGCGAGCGCCTGGGGGACCACGTAGTCGCCGGACTGCGGGAACGCCAGTTCGGTCCAGGACTCCCACTCGGCCACGGTGCCCTCGATGATCATCGAGCGCAGCGCCGGGACGAGTACCGTCGCGCCGAGTCGCTGGTGGGTGCGGATCCACGGATCGAGGTGCAGCCCGTCGTCGCGCCGCCAGGTGGCGAAGTCGGCCATCGACTGCAGCGGGTAGCGGGTCTTGAGCGTCGGCCGGACCGGGCAGATCACCGCGGTCAGCCCGGCTTCGGTGGCGCGCTCGCGCAGCGCGGTGAGCACCCGGCCGGCGAGACCGCCGCCCTGCCGGCCGGCGGCGACCGCGGCGGCCATGATGCTCAGCGTGTTCGGTGCGACGCCGCGCTCGTGGTCCTCGACGGAGCGCACCAGGCTCCCGTCGTAACCGTCCGGCAGGTCGGCGACGGTGCCGTCCCAGCGCAGCGGTACGCCCCAGGCGCCGGCGACGACGGCGCCGTCGTCCAGCAGCCGCAGGTCGAACCGGGGGAAGTACGTCTCCACCCGGCCGACGTACGCGCGGGAGGTCGGGTCGTGGAAGATGAACTCCGGCCACACCTCGCGCAGCGCCTCGGCGGTCTGGTCGTCGAGTTCCGGGGTATCGGCGCTGGTGACCACCTCGAAGACCATGCCCGCAGAGTACGGAGCGGGCGCCGCACCGACAACGCAGTTCCGGCGGTGCCGTCCGATGGCGGATCATGGGCGCATGCCCAGCACCCGACTCGTCGGTACCGACGATGCCGCCGCCCTCGCCGACCTGGTCGTCCGCAACCGGGACTTCCTCGCCCCGTGGATGCCGCTGCGCGCCCCGGAGTTCTTCACCGAGGCCGGCCAGCGCGCGATGATCGAGGACGAGCTGGACCGGTACGCACGGGGCGCTACCCTGCCGCGACTGATCGTCGACGACGACGGTGCCGTCATCGGTCGCAGCTACCTCAACGGCATCGTGTACGGGGCGTTCCGGTCGTGCAGCGTGGCCTACTGGGTGGACGCCGGGCAGAACGGCCGTGGCGTCGCGACGGCCGCGCTGCGCGAGATGATCCGGGTGGCGTTCGACGAGCTGGCCCTGCACCGGGTGCAGGCCGAGACGCTGCTGGCGAACGCCGGTTCGCAGCGGGTGCTGGCGCACTGCGGCTTCGTCCGGATCGGCACCGCGCCGGACTACCTCAAGATCGCCGGCCGGTGGCAGGACCACGTCCTGTGGCAGCTGATCGACCCGGCCGCCACCGACTGAGCGGCCAGCGGCGGGCCTCCGGTCGAGCGGGCGGGCGAATCCCCGGCGCCACCGAGGGTGCGGTCCCGCTCGACCCGTGACTCAGGACTTCCCCAGCGGAGCACCCTTGTCCTGCATGAACGGCACCGGGTCGATCGCGCCGTTGGACGACATGTCGTTGTGCAGGTGTACCTCGAAGTGCAGGTGCGGCCCGTCCGCGTTGCCGCTCATCCCGACGTGGCCGAGCACGGTGCCCGCCGACACCGTCTGCCCGACGTGCACCAACGGCCGGGACACCATGTGGCAGTACCGGGTGTTCACCCCGTCGGCGTGCCTGATCTCGACGTACCAGCCGCAGCCCGGCGTGCCGGCGCTGCCGTCCTGGTCGCAGTTGCCGGTGCTCGGCTCGCACTCCGCGGTGATCACCAGGCCGCCGGCGGCCGCCCGGATGTCGCTGCCACGCGGTGCGGCGAGGTCGACGCCGTAGTGGAAGAAGCCGCCGCGCGGACCGAACCCCGAGCTGATCGGCGCCCTGACCGGCTGCACCCAGCCGGACGCGGCGATCTGCCCGTTCGCCGCGCAGGTACCGGGGGACTGGCTGCCGGACGCGTCCGCCGCGGTCCGGGCCGCGCCGCCGGTCAGCGCGTTCACCAGGTTCGTCGCGTCGCCCTCCCACTTCGCGTACGCGTCCGGGTAGGCGCTGCCCTGCACCGCCTGCGCGGCCACGGTCAGCGAGTCCTGCTGCCAGCCGCTGGTCGACAGCAGCTTGCGGTAGAACTTCTTCGCCGAGGTGGCCGGGTCCATCAGCTCCTTGACGGTCCCCCAACCGCCGGCGCCCTCCGGCGGCTTCGGCCGCTGCTGGAACAGCCCAACCGAGTCGTGGTCGTGCCCGACCGCGTCGTGCGGCAGGGCCATGCTGTGCGCCTTGACCAGCGGGTACAGCGGGTTGTCGTTCGCGTAGACCTTCAGCCCCGACTCCTGCAGCGCGGTCGCCACCGCGATCACCCAGCCGCGCGGCGGCACCTTCATCGCGACGCCGGCCTTGATGATGTCGTACGCCCGGCTGCGTTGCGCGTCGGTGTAGCCGGACACCGCGGGCAGGTCCCGGTACGCGCGGAGGTGCTGGCCGCAGCCGGTCAGGTTCACCGCCGGGGTGTCCGGCTGGTTGAACAGGCCGGACAGCGCGACCGCGCCGCCCAGCCCGCAACACAGCAGGACGCAGGTGGCGGCGATCCCGGCGACCACCCAGGCCCCGCGTCTGCGCCGGCTCATGACGCCGGCGCCCAGTCGATGCCGTCGACCAGCCAGCCGTTGCCGTCGCCGAGCAGCCGCAGGGTCAGGGTGCCGGAGTCGCACGGCACCGCGACCTGCGCCCAGTGCGCGCCGTGGGCGCCGAGCTTCGCCGCGCCGGTGCGTCGCTGCGCCGGTACCGTGGCCGGATCCATCGTGCCCAGCTCGCCCGCGAGCTTCTCGGTGGCGTACCTCCGCAGCGCGGCCCGCCAGGCCTTCGCCGCCCCGTTCGAGTCCAGGTACGCGGTGCTGAACGAGGTGGCGACCGCCACCGGCCCGGCCTTGCCCGCCGGGACCACCGGGCTCGGCGTCGGGCGGGCGCCGGTCGGTCCGTCGTTCGGCGCGCCGGACTCGGTGGCGCCGGCACCCGCCGGCGCACCGCCGGCCACCGGTGCGCCGCCGTCGTTGCCGGATCCGCCGCCGACCACCCCGGCGAGCCGGCCGACCACGACGATCACGATGATGAGCAGCGCGACCAGCCCGGCGAGACCGTACCGGCTGGTGACGAACGCGAGCACCCGGCGCATCTGGAACTCCCGTCAGGATCTGCTGGTCACGGGTTTCTGGACCGGTTGGCGTCGGCGCGCTCGTAGCCGGCGAGTTCCCGGTCCACCGACCCGGTGCTCTCCGAGATCCGGGCATCGGCGCGACCGACGCTCGCCGCCAGGTCGTCGTAGCTGTCGCTGCCGTCCGCGTACCGGCCGGTCTCCGGCACCCACACCTGGCTGTCCCGCCGGCCCGCGCCGCGCGGCGCACCCGCCGGTTCCGGGGTACGGGGCGCGTCCGTCGACCGGTCCGGCGCACCACCGGGCGGCGCACCCGCCGGATCCGGGCTGTTGCTCGGCGCATCGGGTACCGCGCCGGGCGCCGCGGGCTGCTGGCCGTCGCCGTCCGCCTCCGCCGGCTTGCCGCGCTTGCGCTTGCCCTGCCCCTCGTCGTCCTGGGCCTCGATGTCACCCATCACCGCGGCCCCCGCCGCGCCGATCGCGACACCCTTCAGGTCCGAGAAGAACCGCCGGTGCCACGAGCCGATGTGCGCGATCTCGCCGATCGGCGACTTGCCGCCGAGCTGGGTGATCCGCCGGAACGGCCGCAGCAGCAACCAGCCGACCACGCCGCACAGCCAGACCAGGGTGATCTGCAACCACCCCGGCAACGTCGCCGTGTTCATGATCAGATCCACCGCGAACAGGTAGATCGACGCGCCGGCACCGAAGATGACGATGTTGAAGATCGCCGCCACCACGATGTTGATCAGCCGCTTGAACCCGGCACTGGCCGGCCGCAGGATCGCGATCGTGCCGATCACCGGGATCGCCACCACCGCCCACCGGAAGATCAGGAACCCGAGAATGATCAGCAAGGACGCCGCGATGTCGAAGAAGGCGAACGCCAACGCGCTGATGATCGCGATCAACCCGGCGCCGACCCGGGCGCTGCCGTCCTTGCCCTGCAGGTAGTCGTACGCGTCCGGGTCCTCGGTCTTGATCTGCTGAGCGATCCGCTGGAAGTTCTCCGCCTTCTGCTTCAGGATCGTCTGCCGCTGGCTCGGATGCCGCTGGATGTCCTTGGCCTCCTGCCAGCTCAGGGCGGAGGACTCGTACAGCGCCATGCCGTACTTCTCGGCCGTCGGGCTGGTGGCCGACCCGAGCGTGCCCCGCAGCCAGTTGTTGTACAGCACGGCCTGGGTCGCGGTGTCGCTGGCCCGCACCGCCGGCTCCCGGTGGTCCTTGCACAGATCCGGGTCGTAGGGGACGCCCGGCGGGCGGTCCCGCTGAGCGTTCGGGCACTGCGCCGGCGACAGGTTCTTCGCCTGCGGGCCGACCGCGTCGTGCACGATCCCCAGCGAGGTCAGCAGTGTCTTGTCGGCAAGGTGCGCGGACACCATCGGCCACGCCGCGACCGCGGTGACCACCACCATCACCAGTACCGCCCACCCGGCGGTGGTCAGCGCGTCGCTCATGTTCGCCTGCCGGGAGCGCCACAGCAGGTAGAGCCCGACGATAGCGATCGTCACGACACCGAAGACGGTGAACACCTTCTGGTAGATCGCCTTGGTCGCGCTGGTCACCAGCTTGTCCGCCCAGCCCCACATGCTGCCCGGGTCGTACGCCTTCTCCCGGAAGGCATCCGCGGCGCCCACGATGCCGGTGGCCACCATCATCTCGCCGTTCGCGATGGTGGTCGTGGTGGAGGCGGAGGACGGCAGCACCGAACCGTTGCAGTCCGGGTGGTAGAGCGGGTAGTCGTAGCCGGAGTAGCCGTAGGACGAGTAGAGCCCGGTCACGCCCGGCTTGACCTTCGGATTCGAGGCGAACCATCCGCCGAAACCGCTGTCCGGCGCGCTCGGTGTCGGAATGCCCATGCAGTCACTGATGGTGGACGACGCTGCGGGCAGCTTGTTGATGCAGTGCTGCAGTTGACCGTTCTTCCCCGCCCGAAGCCAATCGGCTGCACTGCACTGGTCCGGTGCGGCGCTGGCGGGTTGGGCGGGCCAGAAGAGTACGGCGGTGGCGGCGACCAGGATCGTCAGCACCAGCGAGACGAGGCGCTCCCGGCGGTGTGCCGGCCGGGTGGGATCGAGGCCCGCGCCGCGGGCCAACCGGGCGATCATGACTCACGCCTCCCGACTGGCTGCTGGTACGGAGGTGGCTTCGACCGGTGCCGCCTGGGTCGGCGTGGTGTCGAGGTAGGTGAGCAGTTCGGGCACGTAGCCCAGGTCGACCCGCATCCGCTGCACCCGGGCGTCCACGTCGCGCATCACGAACTCCCGGTAGGGCAGCCGCTGGTCGGAGGCGGCGTCCGAGGTGGACAGGGTGCCGAGGATCGCCTCGTACCCGACGCCGCGTGGCACCCGGAGCAGCCGCAGCGCCTCGGCCGCGATCTCCGGGTCCTCGGCGATCCGGCCGACGAACACGGTGGAGACCAGGTTCTGCACGTCCAGGCCGAGGATGTCCTTCGGGTTCTGCGAGGCGACCAGGCCGGCGATGTTCCACTTCCGGGAGTCGCGGGCGAGCCGGACCAGGAACGAGCGGCCGGACCGCCAGCCCTCCATGAAGTGCGCCTCGTCCAGGCCGACCATCTTGCGGGCGTTCATGTCGCCGGAGTAGCAGCGGCGGACCGCGAGCCGGTGCGCGGTGTGCAGCATCGGCAGCGCCAGCTGTTCCTCGGCCGACCAGTACTCGCGTTCGATCTTCAGGTCGGGCAGGCGCAGCCCGGCCATGGTGATGACGGTGAGCACGTCCCGGTGTTCCGGGTCGGTCAGCGACTCGGGCGGGCGGCCGAAGAACAGCCGGGCCAGCGGCATCTCGGCCGCGTCCATCAGCAGGTTGGCCAGTTCGGCGCCGTCGTCGTCGGTACCGCGCAGCGCGGCGACCACGTCGTCCAGCGACGACGTCTCCTCGGCCGGTACCTGCCGGGCGGCGTGCCGCAGCAGCGCCGCGGTGGAGGCCTCCCGGGTCACCTGCGGCGGGATCAGCATCGAGCAGATGTCCTGGACCAGCATCCGGCGTTCGGCGCGGGCGTTGGACACGCCGATCTCGTACTCCCGGTCGCCGCCCGGCCCGGTCGCGAAGTGCGATCGCATCGGGGTGGGGATCAGGCCGTACGGCGCGAGCGTGCCCTCCTGGGAGCCGGTCAGGTTGAGCACCCGCGAGTACGGCTTCAGCTCCGGCATGTCGCAGATCCGGGCCAGCGGGCCGGACGGGTCGAGCAGCGTGGTCTGCACCCCGCGCCGGGCGGCCAGGTAGCCGAGGCCGCCGACCAGGGTGGACTTGCCGCCGCCGGGTTCGGAGACGAAGACGGCGAGGCCGGAGCGTTCCCGTACCTCCATCGGGAAGTGCAGGTCGAGGAAGACCGGCCGGCGGGAGGTGCCGGCGGTCCGGCCGATCAGGTCGCCGCGCCGGTCGCCGACGTTCGACGCGCCCTGCGGTAGCGCCGCGGCGAACAGCTTGACCGGCATCCGCCGCACGTACCCGGTGTTCGCGATCGGCTCGCCCGGGATGAACTCGCGGGCCAGCCAGTCCTGGTTCTTCGGGTGCTGCAACGAGATCCGCATGTCCCGGGAGTACATCTTGGTCAGCGCGCGGGCGCGCTCCAGGCACTCCTCCCGGGTGCTGCCGCCGATCGCGATCCGGTGCCAGCCGTGCACCCGGGACGCGTCCAGCGGCAGCCCGGTGGTCATGTCGTCGCCGACGACCAGTGCCCGGCGGGCGAGCCGTTCCAGTTCCGGCGGTACG
Source organism: Actinocatenispora thailandica (assembly GCF_016865425.1). NCBI lineage: Bacteria > Bacillati > Actinomycetota > Actinomycetes > Micromonosporales > Micromonosporaceae > Actinocatenispora > Actinocatenispora thailandica. Next base: position 168,314 of record NZ_AP023355.1, read on the forward strand.
TCCATGCCGTGCTCGACGTAGTCGCTCTGCTGGGAGCGGATCATCCGCAGCCGGTGTTCCAGGTTGCGGAACGTGTCGCCGGGGCCGAGCACGTCCACGTGCGAGGAGATCTCCATCGGCCACGGCAGCCGCTCGTGGAAGTGCATCCACGGCTCGTGCCGTTCCGGGATCTCCAGCGGTTCCATCCGGCCGACGGTCAGCACGCAGGCGTGCCGCTCCTCGCCGGTCAGCCGGTTCACCAGCTTCACCGTGGACCCGTACGGGGTGCGGTACCGCTCGATCTGCTCGGTCAGCGCCAGCAGGTCGGACCGTTCCCACTCCGACTGCCGTACCGACGAGAGCAGCTGCGGCGGGTCCATGCACAGCGCCACGCTGCGGTAGATCAGCCACTCCAGCTCGGTCGGCGTCACCCGCCGGCCGCGCATCCCGAACGCGCCGAGCACCTCGTCGAACTGGCCGACCATCCGCGCCACCCGCTTGCGCTCGGCGGTGCCGGTTCCCTTGCCGCGCAACGCACCCAGCCGCTCGGCCAGGTTGTCCTTGAAGGTCCGCCGGGCGAAGGTGATGCCCAGGTAGGTCTGGCCCTCGGCGTGGTTGACCTGGAACAGGTGCCGCTGCGCGTTGACCAGGTGGTCCGACCAGGTCGGCGCGCCGGGCGGGGTGGGCAGCGGGTGCGGGGTGTTCGCGTTGATCGTCTGCGCCCACGCGTCGGCCGGGAACGGCTTCGTGGTGCGCCGCAGGTGCAAGCGGAACCCGGCGAGCCCCGCGTACTGCTCGGCGATCGCGACGATCATCGCCTCGCGCTCGGTGTCCGGCCGGAACGCCCACCGCATCTCGGGCAGCCAGTACCAGGCGGTGACGCTGGTCGGGGTGAACGTCAGGTGCCCGGCGATCTCGGTGATCGCCAGCTCCACCGGCGCCGGCCGGTCCTTGTGCTTCGGGGTGCGGTTGCGGGCCACCGGCCCGGTCGCCCTGGGTTGCTTGCGCTGCGCCGGTTTCCGCTGCTTCGCCGGCTTGCCCGGGGCGGCCGGACGGCTGCCCGGTCGTACCGGTGCGGCCGGTGGCGCGCCGACCGACGGTGTCGCGGTCGCGGCCGGCGCGTTCGACGGCCGGCCACCGGTCGGGGCCGGCGCCGGCTGCGCAGGACGCGCCGGGCGTGCAGGCGCGTTCCCGGCGGTCGGCGCTCCCGCCGGGCTCGTTGCTGTGGATGGGGGCGTGGCGGGCGGTGCCGCCGGGCCCGGTGCTGCGGGTCGGGGGTGGCGGGCGGTGCCGCTGCGGTCGGCGCGGTGCGGCCGGTCCCGGCTGCCGCGGCCCGCGGGTTCGCGCCGGGTGCCGGCCCCGGCACGGTCGGGTAGGCGCCGCTGCCCTGGCCCGGCCGCTGTCTCACGGTCGGGTACTGGCCGCTGGGCTGATCGGCCCGGGGCGGGACCGTCGGGTACTGGCCGCTGGGCTGTCCGGTGGTCGGGCGCTGCCCGCCGGCCGGATCGGTGCGTGGCGGGACGGTCGGGTACTGGCCGCTGGGTGGGTCGGTGCGTGGCGCGACGGTGGGGTACTGGCCGCTGGGCTGATCGGCCCGGGGCGGGACCGTCGGGTACTGCCCGCTGGGCTGTCCGGTGGTCGGGCGCTGCCCGCCGGCCGGATCGGTGCGTGGCGGGACGGTCGGGTACTGGCCGCTGGGTGGGTCGGTGCGCGACGCGACGGTGGGGTACTGGCCGCTCGGCTGGCTGGCGGCCGGGGGCACGGTGGGGTACTGGCCGCTGGGCGGTTCTGATGCGGGACGGGAGGTCGGTGGGGCCGCTTGGCCACCCGGACCGGCGGGGGCCGGTCGCGTACCCGGGGTCGCCGGGTTGGGGGGTGTCGGAGCGGCGCCGGGAGCGCGGAAGACCGCGAGCGGTGCTGGTCCCGTCGTGGCGCCGCCGGCGGGACCGCCGGTACTGCCGGGCGGTCGTTCCGGGCGCTCCTGGTCGGCTCGGGTGGGCGCCGGCTCGTCCGGCGCGGTGGCGTCGGACCTGGACTGGCGGGCCTGGTTGGCCCGGGACGGGGTGGTGGTCATGTCAACTCCTGGCGGACGCGGACCCGGCTGGCGACGAGCGACGGCTCAGGCCGTTCGGTGTGCGGTTCGCGGGTGCGGCGCCAGTCGGTGAGCGCGGTGCGCAGCACCTGCCGGGCCGGCCGGTCCGGATCCACGTACCGAAAGACCAGCGAGGTGGCGACCATCGACAGCGCGATCTCCCAGGCCGGGAACAGGTCGACGGTCAGCGTGAAGGCGTAGTGGATGAGCATGAACACCGGGACGAGCAGGGCGAAGAGCCCGTATTGCGCGTACGGCAGCTGGAACGGCAGGGTGTAGCCGGGCGGGCCGAGGTAGAGCAGGCGTGCCCGGTAGATGTCGTCGTCGGTCCGCAGCCGCATCGAAACCTCACTTGAAGATGAGGTCGACGAGGTAGCCGCCGAGGAACAGCAGGGTGACGGCGCCGCCGATGAACACCAGCCCGACGATCGCGATCACGGAGCTGGTGAGCACGCGGGACACCTCGCCCTTGTTCGCCCGGCCGATGAAGATCAGGCCGAGCACGGCGAGCAGGATCGGCGCGATCTTGGTGGCGAGGAACTCGATGATGCCGCTGGTGTCGACGGTCTTGGGGGCGGCGAGGCCGCCGGAGAGGGCGCCTCCGGCGAGGTGGAGCACGTGGGCGTCTGCGGCGGACAGCGGCAGGGCGCCGAGCGCGGCGCTGAGCGGAAACGTGCCCAGTCCGGCGCTCATGAGGTCGCTAATCATCGACCCGTCCCCCGTCGCTCTCCGTGTTCGTCACGAGTCTCATTGCTTCCAGCTTCCTCGATATCCCCACTTAGTGGTACTAGGTGATCACGGTGTGTCTCGTAGTAACGCGTAAAGTGTCCCTGACTGTACATTGCACTCAACTATGCGACAAGGCAAGTTGCATGTAACATTAGTGCGCTCACGCCGCGGCGCGGAGCCGGAGGGAGGCGCGGCATGATCCGGACGCTCGCGACCGGTGCGTTGCTCGTCGTCCTCGGTGTCGTGCTCACCGGCCTCGGCGTGCACCAGCTCGGGGTGGTGCGCGCGGCGCGCAAGTGGCCCTCCGCACCCCGCCCGCGGATCGGGCGTGGGCTGGCCGCGGTCGAACTCGCGGCCGGACTGGTGGCCATCGCCGGCGGCGCGGTGGCGCTCGCCACCACGCTGCCGCTCACCGGCATCGCCGCGGTCGCAGCGTGCGCCGGTGCGGCGGTGATCGTGCTGGTGCTGGGCATGATCATCGCGGCCAAGGTGGCCGATCGGGTCGAACTCAACGCACTCATCCGGTCGCCTTCTCCCCTGTACCGCACGACGGCACCTCGACCGGGCGGGCCTCCCCAGACTGCCACCTTTCCGCCGGTGAAAACCAGTCCCCCCGTGCATGAATCGGACAGTGCCGATCCGGCCGTCCCGACGGACGTGGAACCGGGCTGGGTGTTGACCGACCCGGCCGGCGGCTGGTACCTCTGCGTGATCACCGCCACAGGCCGCCGGCTGGTTCGGCTGCCTGACTTCCGCCTCGAACCGGCCGGCTCGACCGCGGAGCTGTCCGTCGCCGGCACCGTCGAACTGTCGGTGTGGCCGCTCGACGCGGCCGACTCCGGGCCGCCGGCGACCGCGGAGAGCCCGGCGGCGCCGGCACGGTGACGGCCCCGCGGTCGGCGCCCCGACTCGACGGTTGCCCGGCCCGGCGACGGCACCGCCGGTCCGGACCAGCGGGTACCGGCCGGCCCGGACCGGCACCGAGCGGCCGGCCCCGCCGACGCGGCAGGAAGATCGCGGCACCGAAGGGAGCAAGCACAGCGTGGAGATCCCCGGCGCAGCGCCCGAACCCGACCGGATGCCGGCCGGGCTGGGCATCGATCCGGCCGAGCGAACGCCGCGGTCGTTCCACCTCTCCCGGCAGGTACTGGAACGCGCCCGCGCCGCCGCGTACTGGCTGAGCAGCACCGACGGCGCCGGCCCCACCACGATCTCCGAGCTGGTCGAACGAGCCGTCCGGCAGGAGGTGGAGCGGCTGGAGGCCGAGCACAACGACGGCCAGCCGTTCCCCGCCGTCGTCGGCCGGATGCGGACCGGCCCCGGAGCGGCCGGCGCCGAACGCATCCGGCGTGCCCAGCGGGCTCGCCGGCGCGCCGCGGGCGGCTCCGCCGGTACCGGCTGAACCGCCGGGCTCCGCGCCCCGGCGCACCGCGCGGCTGCCGGTCGAACCGCCGGCCGCGGCCCGGCGGCACCCGCGCGGCTGCCGGTCGAACCGCCGGGCTCCGCGGCCCGGCGGCACCCGTGCGGCTGCCGGTCGAACCGCCGGGCTCCGCGCGCTGGCCGCACCCGTGCGGCTACCGGCACCGGCGGGCTCCGCGCGCTGGCCGCACCGCGGCTGCCGGGTACCGGGTGCCGGTCGGACCGGGCGGTGCGCTGCGACACCGCGGGCATGAGGTTCCCCACCGGCCCGGCGGCCGCTCGGACCGGTAGCGTCGGTGCCGTGAGGGAGCACAGTGGGGGGAAGTTCGCGGTGCACCGATCGAGCGCCGCACCGGTCGTGATGGGCGTGCTCAACGTGACGCCGGATTCGTTCTCCGACGGCGGACGGTACGACGACCTCGACGCCGCGGTGGCGCACGGCGTGCGGATGTGGCGGGACGGCGCCGAGCTGGTGGACGTCGGCGGCGAGTCCACCCGCCCGGGCGCCGACCGGGTCGACGCCGCGACCGAACGGGCCCGGGTGGTCCCGGTGATCCGGGAGCTGGCCGCCGCCGGTGTGCCGATGAGCATCGACACCACCCGCGCCGAGGTGGCCGCCGCGGCGCTGGCGGCGGGTGTGTCGGTGGTCAACGACGTGTCCGGCGGTCTGGCCGATCCGGACATGGTGCGGGTGGTGGCCGACGCCGGCTGCCCGTGGATCCTGATGCACTGGCGCGACCACTCGAAGCGGATGTACCGGCTGGCGAGCTACCGCGACGTGGTCGTCGACGTGCGGGACGAGCTGGCCGAGCGGGTGGACGCGGCGGTCGCCGGCGGGGTCGCGGCCGAGCGGATCGTGGTCGACCCCGGGCTCGGTTTCGCGAAGACCCCGGCGCACAACTGGCAGCTGCTCGCGCACCTGGACACGTTGCGCGGCCTGGGATTCCCGGTCCTGGTCGGGGTGAGCCGCAAGTCGTTCCTGGGTTCCCTGCTGGCCGGGCCGGACGGTACGCCACGGCCGGTCGACGATCGGGAAGCGGCGAGCCTCGCGGCGAACCTGTTCGCGGTGGACGCCGGCGCCTGGGGCATTCGGGTGCACGAGGTGCGGTCCACGGTGGACGCCGTCCGGTCCTGGCGGTCGGCGCGGACGGGCGTCGCGCAATGAGCGAGCGAATCACGCTCGGTGCCTCGTCGTCGTACCGACCGAAGGGGTCGACGGTGAGTGACCGGATCACGCTGACCGGGCTGCGCGTGCGTGGCCGGCACGGGGTGTACGACTTCGAGCGGGAGAACGGGCAGGACTTCGTCGTCGACGCCGAGCTGGAGCTGGACCTGTCCCGCCCGGCGCGTACCGACGAGGTGACCGACACGGTGCACTACGGTGAGCTGGCCGATCGGCTGGCGGCGATCGTCGCCGGTGCGCCGGTGCGGTTGATCGAGACGCTCGCCGATCGGCTGGCCGCTGCGTGCCTCGCCGACCCGCGGGTCGACCGGGTTCGGCTGACCGTGCACAAGCCGCAGGCGCCGATCGCGCACGGGTTCACCGACGTGTCGGTGACGCTGGTGCGCGACCGTACCTCCGGTGCGGACGGCGGTCCGGCGAGGAAGGAACCCCGATGAGCGAGCCGCCGCAGCCGCGGGTGCGGCCGACCAGCGTGCCGACCCTGGTGGTGACGGTGTTGCTGGCCGGGGTGGCCGGCTGGTTGCTGTTCGCCCGCTTCTACGGGTCGCTGCCGCCGTTGCCGTTGCTGCCGGCGATCACCCTCGCGATCCTCGCGATCGTCGAGGGCATCACGGCGCTGAGCACCGGTCGGCGGATCGCCCGCAAGCCCGGTACCGAGCCGGTCAACCCGCTCAGCGTGGCGCGGTACGTGCTGATCGCGAAGGCGTCGTCGGCGGCCGGTGCCCTGTTCACCGGGCTGTACGCGGGTGGCCTGCTGTGGCTGGTGCAGAACCGCGGCCAGCTCGCGTCCGCGGCGGCCGACGTGTTGCCGGCCGCGGCCGGCGCGGTGTCGTCGATGGCCCTGGCCGCCGCCGCCCTGTGGTTGGAGCACTCCTGCCGGATCCCGCCCGACCCGGAGGACGAGAACCAGCAGAAGCCGTAGCCTTCCCGAGTGCCGAGCGTGCACGCGTCGTGCCGGCGTGCGACCGTGGAACCGGTGGGCGACGATGTCGGCAAGCGCGTTGCCGACCGGCGGGTGCGCTGCCGAGGGGGCCAACATGTCCGAGGACGATTCGACGGTCCGGCTGCCCGGCCGCCGGTCCGAGCCGAGCCGCTATCCCGACGAGCTGCCGGACCAGGGGTTCGGGTACGGCGACGACTACCCGTCCGGCGATCCGACGTTCGATCCGGGCTACGCGACGCCGGAGAGCGATCGGACGCTGACCCTGCCGGGACAGGCTCCGCCCGGTGCGCTGCTCACCCCGCCGCCCCCGCCGGAGAGCGACCGGCTGCTGGTGCACGTGGTCTGGGAGTTGCTGCTGGCGGTGCTGGTCGCCGGGCTCGCGGTGTTCTGCTGGCGGGTGCAGCCGGCGATGTTCCACGACGCCGAGCTTCGGGTGATCGCGGTGCAGGCGGCGGCGCTCGGACTGCTCGCGATGGCGGTGTCGGTGTCGCTGCGGGCCGGCGCTCCGAATCTGGCGGTCGGCGCGTTCGCCGCGGTCGCCGGCGTGCTGTTCGCCCGGGCGTACGAGCACGACCTGCCGGTGGCGCTGGTCCCGGGCCTGGGGGTGGCGCTGGTCGCCGGCCTGGCGCTGGGGGTGCTGGTGGCGCTGCTGCATGTACCGGCCTGGGCGGCGTCGCTCGCCGCGCTGTGCGGCGGGTTCGTGGCGACCACGCTGATCGGCCACGGCAACCCGGTCGCGGTGGCGGACGGCGTGCCGGATCCGCATCGCTGGGCGTACGTGTGGTTCATCGCGGTGGCCGCGGCCTCGGTGCTGGCCGGGGTGTTCGGGCTGGTCCGGCCGCTGCGCCGGGCGGTCGGTGCGTTCCGGCCGGGCGCCGACCCGGCGGAGCGGCGCGGCCCCGGCGCGGCGCTGATGGTGGTTCTCGCGCTGACCGTGTCCGGTGGCCTGGCCGGGCTGTCCGGGGTGCTCACCGCGGTGCAGCAGCGCACCGCCGGTGGGTCCGGTTCGATCCTGCCGCAGCTGCTGCTCGCGCTCGGCGCGGTGCTGGTGGGCGGCGTCTCGGCGTACGGGCGGCGCGGCGGCGTGCTCGGCACCATGCTGGGAGTGCTGGCGGTGGTGCTCGCGGTGCAGTTCGGCGTGCTGCGCGGCTGGTCCGGGCCGGCCACCACGTTCGGGGTGGCGGGCGGCGCGATCGTGCTGGGGCTGGTGGTGACGCGGCTGGTGGAGTGGGGCGGCCGGCGCCGCGAGAGCGCCCGTATGCTCGGCGTATGACCGAGGGTACGTCGAGCAACGAACTCGACGAGCTGGACGCGCTGTCCACCGAGGAGCTGCGCGAGCGGGCCTTCGCGCTGGCACACCGCCGGCACGACCGGCACTTCTTCGCCGACCTGGTCCGGCACCTGCCGCACGCCCAGGAGAGCAACCTGCTGGACGATTCCAGCGGCTCGATCGGCGAGTTCGTCGACGAGCTGGTCGGGGTGTGGCGCGAGTTCACCGGGCACGAGTCGTACGGGGACGCCGAGCCGCTGATGCGCGCCCGCTTCATCGACTACCTCACCAAGCACGCATAACCCCCACCCCACCGCGCGCCTTGTCGATCATGGGGTCATCCGCGTGGGAAGCGTCTGCTGACCGGACAACGCCATGATCGACAAGGCGGTGGGTCAGGCCGGGCGGCCCGGCTGGGTGTCGTGCATCGCCTGGTAGATGTCGTCCGGGGTGAGCACGCCGGCGAGCCGGTCGCCGTCGTCGACCAGCACCCAGCCGGTACCGCCCTCCAGCAGTGCGGCGAGCGCCTCCCGCAGCGTCGCGGTCGCCGGTACCCGGGGCGGCGCGGTGGCGGCGGCGAACCCGGGCACCCGGTCCGGTGCGCGCAGCGCGGCCGCCGGGATCGGGGTGACGCCGAGCCGCTTGATGCCGCGGTCGGCACCGACGAACTCGGCCACGAACGACGACGCCGGCCGGCCCAGGATCTCCGCCGGCGGGGCGTACTGCTCCAGCTTGCCGCCGCCGGACAGCACCGCGATGCGGTCGCCGAGCCGGACCGCCTCGTCCACGTCGTGCGTGACGAACACGGTCGTCTTGCGCACCTCCGCCTGCAGCCGCAGGAACTCCTCCTGCAGCCGGCCGCGCGCGATCGGGTCGACGGCGCTGAACGGCTCGTCCATCAGCAGCACCACCGGGTCGGCGGCGAGCGCGCGGGCCACCCCGACCCGCTGCCGCTGGCCACCGGACAGCTCGTCCGGGTACCGCTTGCCGTACTCGGCCGGGTCGAGGCCGACGAGGTCGAGCAGTTCCTCGACCCGGTTCCGGGTGTCCGCCTTCGACCAGCCGAGCAGCCGCGGCACGGTGGCCACGTTCTGCCGCACCGTCTGGTGCGGGAACAGCCCGACGTCCTGGATCGCGTACCCGATCCGGCGGCGCAGCGTCACCGGGTCGGCGGTGGTGATGTCGTCGTCGTCCAGGAAGATCTGCCCGCCGGTCGGCTCGACCAGCCGGTTGATCATGCGCAGGATCGTCGACTTGCCGCAGCCCGACGGGCCGACCAGGGTGACGAGCTCGCCGGCCGGTACGGCCAGGGTCAGCTCGGCCACCGCGACCGTGCCGTTCGGGTACGCCTTGGCCAACCGGTCCAGCCGGATCTCGGCGGCTCGATTGTCGCCGGTACGGGACGAATCGTCTTGGGTGAGGCGCTCGGCGGCGTGCTCCGCCGGGGTAGCGTCCACTGGTGTCCTCTCTTCAGCAGGCCCCGTTGGCGGCGGTGACCGACGCCGCGGGCAACCCGTGGTTCTCCTGGGACTACGTGCAATCCAACGCCTCGGCGCTGCTCTCCGCACTGATCCAGCACGTCGAGCTGACCGCCGCGTCGGTGCTGATCGCGGCGGTCCTCGCGATCCCCCTCGGTATCCTCGCGTACCGCGTCAGCTGGCTCACCGGTCCGATCCTCGCACTTTCCAGCGTGCTGTACACGATCCCGTCGCTGGGCCTGTTCGCCGTGCTGGCGCCGTTCCTCGGTCTGTACGCCAGCACCGTGGTGATCGGCCTGGTGCTGTACGCCCTGCTGGTCATCGTGCGCAACACGCTGACCGGGCTGAACCAGGTGCCGGTGGAGATCCGGGACGCGGCCCGCGGGATGGGCTACGGCCGGCTCGGCCTGCTCACCCGGATCGAGTTGCCGCTGTCGCTGCCCAGCATCATGACCGGGCTGCGCATCGCGACGGTGTCCACGGTGGCGATGGTGACGGTCGGCTCCGTGGTCGGCGGGTACGGCGGGTTCGGTGAGCTGATCCTGGAAGGTTTCCGGAACAACTTCTACAAGGCGCAGATCATGACCGCGACGATCGCGACGGTCCTGCTGGCGCTGGTGTTCGACCTGGTACTGGCGCTGCTCGGGCGGCTGGCCACCCCCTGGTCGAGGAGGCGGTCGGCATGAGCGAGCGGGTGCGAGCGAATCGTGGGCATCGTGCGGCGTGGTGCCTCATGAGGGTTCCGACGAAGGAGGAACGCTCATGAGCGAGCGGGAGCGAGCGAATCGTGGGCATCGTGCGGCGTGGTGCCTCGTGAGCGTTCCGACGAAGGAGGAACGCTCATGAGCAGCATCGTGTCGCAGGCGTGGGTGTGGTTGAACGACCCGCTGAACTGGACGAACTCCGACGGGATCCTCGCGCTGACCTGGCAGCACCTGTGGATCTCGGCGGCGTCGGTGGCGATCGGGTGTGCGATCGCCTGGCCGATCGGGATCTGGTTGGGTCATCACGGCCGGGGCGGCGGCCTGGTCGTCGGCGTGTCGAACCTGACCCGCGCGATCCCGACACTGGCGCTGTTGTCGATCTTCCCGTTGACGATTCTCGGGTTCGGTGCCTGGTCGGCGGTGGCGGCGCTGGCCGTGTTCGCGATCCCGCCGCTGCTGGCGAACGCGGTGCTGGGGCTGCGCGAGGTGGATCCGAGCGCGCGGGACGCCGCGTACGGGATGGGACTGTCCGGCTGGCAGGTGCTGTTCCGGGTCGAACTGCCGCTGTCGGTGCCCTACCTCGCGAGCGGGTTCCGCACCGCCGCGGTTCAGGTGGTGGCGACCGCGACGTTGGCGGCGCTGGTCGGTGGCCCCGGCCTCGGGAAGATCATCAACGAGGGGTTCGGCCTGGGTATCGCGTCCGGTGGCGGTCAGGTGCTGGCCGGCGGCCTGCTCGTGGTGGTGCTCTGCCTGCTGGTGGAGGGCGTCCTGGTGCTGGTCGAGCGGGCCGTCACGCCCCGCCCGCTGCGGCACACCCGTCGCCGCGGCCGTCGCGCGTCGAAGCCGGCCCTCGCTCGCTGACCCGTCCCGCCGCGTCGATCGTGGCGGTGGAGCGATGGAGAACGTTTTCCGGCGCGGCTGACGCCATGATCGACCCGAACGGGGGTCGCGCGGGGGCTCCGGTGGGTAACGATGATGACAACTGTTGCCATTCGAGTTGCAGCACCCGCAACGGCGAGGTTGGGTAGTCCCTGCGCGCGGAAGGCACCGTGTTCCCGGCGGCCACAGCGGCCAACCACGTCCGGGTATGGGCGCGCCGACCGCTCGTCGGACACGCGGCCGGCCAGGGGGGCCGAGCCGGGACACGGAAGGCGGGCAGTAATGGCAACGCGGCTTTCGCGGTCGCGACTCGCTGCGGGGGGAGCACGCCGACGCGGCGTGACCCCGGCGCGGGTGGCGGTCGGGATTCTTGCCGGACTCTCGGTGGCGGCTCTGGTCGCCGGGTGCGGCCAGGCCGGTTCGTCCGGCACCAAGAAGGACTCCAACGTCAAGGGTGCGGGTTGCGCGCCGGTGGCGGGCAGTCAACTCGTCGTCCTGAAGGACGACAAGCATCTGCAGAACTCCGACAACATCGTTCCGGCGGTGAACGCGAAGGTCGCGTCGCCGGCGCTGCTGGCGGACCTGAACAAGGTCTCGGCAGCGCTGGACACGCCGAAACTGATCCAGTTGAACAAGCAGGCCGACGTCGATCGGGTGCCGCCGCAGAAGGTGGCGGCCAACTTCGCCAAGAGCGCCAACCTCACCAGCGGGGTACAGAAGGGCTCCGGTTCGGTGACCATCGGCGCGGCGAACTTCTCGGAGAACAAGACCCTCGCCTACCTGTACAAGACGGTGCTGGACGCGGGCGGCTTCAAGACCTCGGTGCGCACCATCGGCAACCGTGAGCTGTACGAGCCGGCGCTGGAGAAGGGCGAGATCCAGGTGGTGCCGGAGTACGCGGCGACCCTGACCGAGTTCCTGAACCAGAAGGCGAACGGCAAGAACGCGAAGGCGGTGGCCTCGCCGGACATCGACACCACGATGAAGGCGCTGACCTCGCTCGGCGCCAAGGACGGCCTGAAGTTCGGGGAGCCGTCCGCGGCGGCCGACGAGAACGCGTTCGGTGTGACGAAGGAGTTCGCGGCGAAGTACAAGGTCTCCACGCTGTCCGAGTTCGCCGCCAAGTGCAACGGCAAGGCGACGATCCTCGGCGGCCCGCCGGAGTGCCCGGACCGGGCGTTCTGCCAGCAGGGGCTGGAGAGCAAGTACGGGATGAAGTTCGGCAAGTTCGTCCAGCTCGATGCGGGCGGTTCGCAGTCGAAGAACGGGCTGAAGACCGGCAAGGTCTCGATCAGCCTGCTGCTCAGTTCGGATGCGGCCCTCGCCGGCAGCTGACCGGGAGTGACCGTCCGGGCCGGTGGAGTCGACCGACTCCGCCGGCCCGTTCGGTATCCGCCGGGGTAATTCTCGTCGCATCGGTCACCGCGCGTTCGGATGCGATCACCGCCCGGCGATGTTCTGGCCGGCGGGCGGCCAGTTGTCGATCGTTTTACCGATTGCGCGATGGCCCGGCCTTTCTCCGGCCGCGTCGCACTCGGTAGCCTCGGCTCCCATGACAGCCCGTACCGCAGCGTCCGACCCGGGGCGTCGCCCCCACCGCGGTCGGTTGCCCACCGTGCTGTTCTGGGTCGGCGCGATGCTCGCGCCGCTCGCCGGTCTCGCGCTCTGGTTCGCCCGGGACGGCGGTGAGCTGCGCGGCACCGCCGTGCTCGCCATCGTCGGTACGGTGCTGATCGGGCTCTCCGTGGTGCTGCGGCGCGACACCGACGGGGTCCGCATCGAGATCCAGGAGAACCTGGTGGCCGAGGTCGAGGCGGTGCGCAACGACCTGGGCGCGGCGATGACCACGGCGCTGCAACGCACCAAGCACGGCACCCACGCCGAACTCGCCGCGCTGCAGGAGCAGCTGGACACGCTGACCGCGCGGCTCGGCGGCACCGACCCGGGGCGCGAGCCCGTCGCGGCGAGCGCGGCCCAGGCCGGGGCGGCGGCCCCGGCGCTGACCGGTGGTCGCCGGCCGGGCATGCCGCCCCGTCGCCGCGACCCGGTCGCCGACAGCATGCGGCCCGGCGCGATCGATCCGGTGCGGGACAGCCTGCGCCCGGGGGCCGTCGATCCGGTGCGGGACGGCCCGCGGCCCGGCGTGGCCGATCCGGTGCGGGACAGCCTGCGGCCGGGCGCGGTCGACCCGGTGCGGGACGCCGGTCGCCCGGGGGGCGCACCGACCCGCGGTGCCGCTCTCCCGCCGGCACCGGAGACGGCGCAGCGACGGGCCCCCGATCCGCTCCGGGACAGCGGGGTGCAGCGGTTCGAGCCGCTGCGGGTGGAGCGCCGCAAGCCGCAACCCGAGACGCCGGCTCCGGCGGGACGCCGTCCGCCGCGCGCCGTCGACCCGCTGCGGGACAGCGTCTCCCGGCTCGATCCGTGGGCCGAACTGCGCGGCGAGGACACGCCGGCGCCCGTCTCGCCGGCATCGGCGCGGGCCGCGCGCCGCGCCCGGCATCGCGCCGAGGACTGACCCGGACCGGTCCGTGCGCCGCGGCCGGCGATCGTGGGCCGGGGTCGTGCCGGCCGCGCCGCGCTCGGCAGGGTGGGCCGGGCCGGTCCGTGCGCCGCACCCGGGGTTACTTGTCGATGTCGCCGACGACGAAGAACATCGAGCCGAGGATCGCGATCAGGTCCGGTACCAGGCAGCCCGGCAGCAACGTGCACAGTGCCTGGATGTTGGCGTACGACGCGGTGCGCAGCTTGAGCCGCCACGGCGTCTTCTCCCCGCGCGACACCAGGTAGTAGCCGTTGATGCCGAGCGGGTTCTCGGTCCACGCGTACGTGTGCCCCTCCGGCGCCTTGACCACCTTCGGTAGCCGCACGTTCACCGGTCCGCTGGTCGCGTCCACTTCGGACAGGCAGGCGTCGGCGAGGTCGAGCGACACGTGCACCTGCTCCAGCAGGCACTCGAACCGGGCGTGGCAGTCCCCGGCGGTCCGGGTCACCACCGGGACGTCGAGCCGGTCGTACGCGAGGTACGGCTCGTCGCGCCGCAGGTCGAGGTCGAGCCCGGAGGCGCGGGCCACCGGCCCGGACACCCCGTACGCGGCGGCCGACTCGGCGGTCAGCACGCCGACCCCGACGGTACGGGCGAGGAAGATCTCGTTGCGCATGATGATGTCGTCGAGGTCGGGCAGCCGGCGCCGGACCGCCGCGATCGCGTCCCGGCAGCGCCGCGTCCACCCCGCCGGCACCTCCTCCTTGAGCCCGCCGACCCGGTTGAACATGAAGTGCATCCGGCCGCCGGCGACCTCCTCCAGCACCGCCTGCAGCGTCTCGCGTTCCCGGAACGCGTAGAACATCGGCGTGATCGCGCCGATCTCCAACGGGTACGAGCCGAGGAACATCAGGTGGTTGAGCACCCGGTTCAGCTCGGCGAGCAGGGTGCGCAGCCACACCGCCCGGTCCGGTACCGCGAGGCCCATCAGCCGCTCGACGGCGAGTACCACGCCCAGCTCGTTGCTGAACGCGCTCAGCCAGTCGTGCCGGTTCGCCAGCATGACGATCTGCCGGTAGTCGCGCACCTCGAACAGCTTCTCGGCGCCGCGGTGCATGTATCCGATGATCGGCTCGGCGGACTTCACCCGCTCGCCGTCGAGGGTCAGCCGCAGCCGCAGCACGCCGTGCGTGGACGGGTGCTGCGGTCCGATGTTGAGCACCATGTCGGCGGTGGCGAGGTCCGGATCGGTCAGCTGCTCGGCGCCCGATCCCAGGCCGACGACCAGCTCCCGGGACGTTTCCATCCCTGCATCCTCCCACCGGTGCCGGCCCCGGCCGGGCGCCCGCCGGGCCCCGCGGCGTACCGCGGTGTCCGGTTGCCGGCCGGCGCGCGGGTGCGCGGTGACCTGCCGTCACCCCCGAGGGGGTGATACCGACGATTTGACGGTGTCGATGAGACTGCATGAAAGATCGACGGAATCGGACAGTGCAACCCTTCGAAACATGTTGACGTTCTGTGATGGGTCTCCCTATCGGGCCGGTCCGCGGCGGCGCTAAAGTCGGGGCCATGCTCCGATCGGTGATCCTCGCCGCCGCCCGCAGTGACCGGGTCGAGCGGCTTGTCGAGACCGCCCCGGTCAGCCGGGACGTGGTCCGTCGTTACGTCGCGGGCGCCGCGCTCGCCGACGCCCTCAACACCTCGCGCGAGCTGGTCGGTGCCGGCCTCGCGGTCAGCCTCGACTACCTGGGCGAGGACACCACCAGCCCGGAGCAGGCGGCGACCACGAAGCAGGCCTACCTCGACCTGCTCGGCGCGCTGTCCGCCGAGGGGCTGTGCCCGCCGGTGGAGGTCAGCATCAAGCTGTCCGCGCTCGGGCAGCTGTTCGACGAGAAGCTGGCCTACCGGTACGCCCGGGAGATCTGCCAGGCGGCGACGAACGCCGGCACCACGGTGACGGTGGACATGGAGGACCACACCACCACCGACTCCACCCTCGAACTGCTGATGCAGTTGCGCAAGGACTTCCCGGACACCGGTGCGGTGCTGCAGGCGTACCTGCGGCGCACCGAGGCGGACTGCCGCGAGCTGGCCGACGCCGGCTCCCGGGTCCGGCTGTGCAAGGGGGCGTACGACGAGCCCGAGTCGGTGGCGTTCCAGGCCAAGCTGGACGTCGACCGGTCGTACGTGCGCTGCCTGAACATCCTGATGGCCGGCGAGGGCCGGCCGATGGTGGCGACCCACGACCCGCGCATGGTGGCGATCGCGGAGGACCGGGCGAAGTGGTTCGACCGCGCGCCGGAGTCGTTCGAGTTCCAGATGCTCTACGGCATCCGTCCGGACGAGCAGCGCCGGCTGCTCGCCGACGGGTACACGATGCGTGTCTACCTGCCCTACGGCGTGCAGTGGTACGGGTATTTGATGCGGCGTCTTGCCGAGCGCCCGGCCAACCTGGCGTTCTTCCTGCGTTCGCTCGGCAGCCGCGGCTGAGCGAGCGGCTCCCCATCTGGGCGACCACCTTCGGGTACGGGGCGGCCGGCGTCTGCCGGCCGCCCCGTCACCGTCTCCGGCCCGCACTGAGCTGGCGGTTTGTTATTGATCAGGCAGACCTGACCGCATCCGCCACCTCCCGGGGTCCGCTTCGTTAGGCCGGTGGAAGGTCGGCGAAACCTCGCATCCGAGAGGTAACGGCACAACCATGCCTTTCGTCGGGGATGTACCCCGCCGACGTTCGTGGATTTTCTTGTGGTTCCGGTCTGGGCA
Source organism: Actinocatenispora thailandica (assembly GCF_016865425.1). NCBI lineage: Bacteria > Bacillati > Actinomycetota > Actinomycetes > Micromonosporales > Micromonosporaceae > Actinocatenispora > Actinocatenispora thailandica. Next base: position 184,238 of record NZ_AP023355.1, read on the forward strand.
GGGCTGGTGAGTAGGTGCAAGATCGGCGGGGGGTTAGCTGCGCCGGTCTGGGTGCCGCCGGATCCCACTCCCCATCGGCGTGCCGAGGAGGTAAGGCGCGATGACCCTCAGACGACGCAGCCCGACCGCGCGGCGCCGGCGACTGGCCATGGAGCTGCGCCGGCTGCGCGAGGAGGCCGGGCTGACCATCGACCAGGTCGCCGGCCGGATGGAGTGTTCGGCGTCCAAGATCTCCCGGACCGAGAACGCGCAGGTGTCGCCGACCGCCCGGGACGTCCGGTTCATGCTGCACATCTACGGGTTGGACGAGCAGAAGTGCGAGGAACTCGTCCAGATCGCCCGGGAGGCGCGGCAGAAGGCCTGGTGGCATCCGTACAGCGATGTCGCGCTCGGCCCGTACATCGGGCTGGAGGCCGCTGCGGAGACCATCTTCACCTACGAGGCGCTGCTGATCCCCGGCCTGCTCCAGACCCGGGAGTACGCCCGTGCCGCGACCCGCGCGGTCCGGCCCGACCTCACCCCCGAGGAGGTCGAGCGCAAGATCGATCTGCGGCTCGCTCGCCAGAAGTTGCTTACCGAGGGTGATCCTCCGGAGCTGTGGCTGGTGCTCGACGAGGCGGTCCTGCACCGCTGGGTCGGCGGTCGCGAGGTGATGCGCGAGCAGCTGCATCACCTGGCCGCGGTGGCCGAGCAGACCAACGTCACGATGCAGGTGGTGCCCTTCGATTCCGGGGAACATGCCGGGATGGACGGTGCCTTTGTGATACTCGGTTTCCCGGATCCCGAGGATCCGGATGTGGTCTATCTCGACAATGCAACTGGTGGCCTCTATCTGGAAACCGAGGAGGAGGTTCGTCGTTATAACTTGATGTTTGACCATCTACGCGCGGCGGCGCTCAAGCCGGACAATGCATTGGAGCGGGTCGTGGCGTTGACGAAGGAGTTGTGATGCACTACGAAGGCACCGCCTACCCCACCGAGCTGGCCTTCGCGGCGTGGCGTAAGAGCGCCCGCAGCGGGGGCGGGAACAACTGCGTCGAAGTCGCGTTCGTCCCGTCGGGTGTTGGGGTGCGCGATTCCAAGAATCGACTGGGTACGGCATTCGTATTTGGCACCGCGGCCTGGGGCGAGTTCCTCGACGGCATTCGCGGTGGCCGTTTCGATCTGAACTGAAATATCCTCGCAGCACGTCGACGAAACCGGGTGGCGACCCGTCCGACAGTGTCCGCCACCCGGTTTTTCGTCGGAGTACCGACGGCACGTCGCCGGTACCACGGCCGGCCGGCTATCCTGTCCGGGAACACCCCCGGGTGCGCGGCCGGTACGCCGTGCCGGCTCCGGCGCGGCGATCACCCAGCGTTACGGCAGTCACTCCAGATGGTGTGACGCCTGTCGGTGCACCTCCGCCCGCTGCGGCGATCACCCGCTCACCCGGATAAGGTTTGGTGTTCACTACCTGCGCCGGGCCGCCGCACGTCGGCCGGCGACGATCGCAAGCAAGGGGATGACGTATGGGCTCCGTCGTCAAGAAGCGGCGCAAGCGGATGGCGAAGAAGAAGCACCGCAAGCTGCTGCGCAAGACCCGCATTCAGCGGCGCCGTCAGGGCAAGTAGGCCCAGGTCGGCTGTCGCCGACCGCATCGCCGGTGCCGCCGGACGGGTCGTGACGACGTCGTCCAACGGCAGGATTCGCGTCAGCCACTGATGGTGGTGCACCATCGGTGGTGCTGGGGCCACTGATGGTGCTGGGGGCGCGCATGCACGCAGTCGCACCACGGGTCGTGCTCGTCACGGGTGTCAGCAGGTACTTCGCGGCGCAGGTCGCTGCCCGGCTCGCTGCCGACCCCCGGGTCGACCGGGTCGTCGGCGTGGATGAGACCGAACCGACCGGGGTGGCCGCGAGCCTGCTGCCCGCGGTCGACTACCGCCGAGCCGACATCAGCAGTCCGGGCATCGCCCGGCTGGTGACCGACGCCGGCGTCGACACGGTGCTTCATCTCGCGGTGGTCGCCGGACCGACCGGCGCCGGCGGCCGAGACGCGATGAAAGAGCTGAACGTCATCGGTACGTTGCAGCTGCTCTCGGCCTGCCAGCACGCGCCGACGGTCCGCCGGCTGGTGGTCCGCTCGTCCACCGCCGCGTACGGCGCGTCGCCGCGCGATCCGGCGATCTTCACCGAGCGGACCGCGTTGCGCGCGATGCCGCGCGGCGGGTACGCCAAGGACGTCGTGGAGATCGAGGGGTACGTGCGCGGTTTCCGGCGCCGTCGCCCCGACACGGCGGTGACCGTCTTGCGGTTCGCACCGTTCGTCGGTTCCCGCGCCGACACCATGCTCACCCGGTACTTCTCGCTGCCGGTGGTGCCGACCGTGCTCGGCCACGACCCGCGCATCCAGTTCGTGCACGCCGACGACGCGGTCGAGGTGGCCTGCCGGGCGGCGCGCGAGGACCATTCGGGCGACTTCAACGTGGCCGGGCCGGGCGTGCTGCTGCTGTCCCAGGCCATCCGGCGGGCCGGCCGGGTGCCGTGGCCGATGCCGGACCCGGCGATGACCGCGGTGGCGCAGTTGGCCCGCCGCTCCGGGCTGGTCGACTTCTCGCTCGACCAGCTCGACTTCCTGGTGCACGGCCGGGTGGTGGACGTGCGCCGGCTGATCGACGACTTCGGCTACCGGCCGCGCAGCACGCCGGAGGCGTTCGACGATTTCATCGCCGGGCACGGGATGGGCGCGCCGGTCGACGCCGGCGGCCTGGACGCCGCCGAGCGGCTGCTTCGCACCGGCGGCCGGGCCGTACTGTCCGGCCTGCGCTCGGTGTTGTCGGCGAAGGGAGACCGACCGTGACCGCGGACGAGCCCACCGCGGCGAGCGAGCGTACCGCGGCCGGCCCGGACGCTGCCCCGCCGGCGCCGACCCCGACGGCTCCCGGCGGCCGCTCCGCTGCCGACGGCGGTGCTGCGCCCGGTGGCAGTGCCGCCCCCGGTGGTGCTGCGCCCGACGGCAGTGCCGCCCCCGGTGGTGCTGCGCCCGGTGGTGCTGCGCCCGACGGCGGCGCGGGCGAGCCGGACGTGTGGGAGCGACGGATCGCGGACGGGTTGGCGTTCCTGCGCCGCCGGGTCAGCGGCGACTACCCGGTGGATGACTTCGGCTTCGACCCGGAACTGACCGAGCAGTTGCTCGCCCGGGTGCTCCGGCCGCTGTACCGGTCGTGGTTCCGGGTGGAGGTGTCCGGCCTGGAACACGTGCCGGGCGACGGTGCGGCGCTGCTGGTCGGCAACCACTCCGGGACGATCGCGATGGACAGCATGATGCTGCAGCTGGCGCTGCTGGACGACCATCCGGCACACCGGCACCTGCGGCTGCTCGGTGCCGACTTCATCTTCCGCACGCCGCTGCTTGCCGAGTTCGCCCGCAAGTCCGGTGCGACGCTGGCATGCAACCCGGACGCGGAGCGGTTGCTGTCCGACGGCGAGATCGTCGGGGTGTTCCCGGAGGGCTTCAAGGGCATCGGCAAGCGGTTCACCGACCGGTACAAGCTGCAGCGGTTCGGCCGCGGCGGGTTCGTGGCCGCCGCGCTGCGGACGAAGACGCCGATCGTGCCGGTGTCGATCGTCGGCGCCGAGGAGATCTACCCGCTGGTGGGCGACATCAAGCCGCTGGCCCGGCTGCTGGGCATCCCGTACTTCCCGGTCACGCCGTTCTTCCCGTGGCTGGGCCCGCTGGGCGCGGTGCCGTTGCCGAGCAAGTGGCTGATCGAGTGCGGTGAGCCGATCGACACCTCGGCGCTCGACGCCGATCCGGACGACCCGGCGGCCGTGTTCGGCCTCGCCGACGAGGTGCGCGAGACGATCCAGCAGACCCTGCACCGGCTGCTGCTCCGCCGCGGCAGCACCTTCTGATCCCGCGCCGGCCGGCGGCAGCCTCTGACCCCGCGCCGGCCGACGCGCCGGCAGCCGCCCCCTGGCCCGCGCCGCCAGCCGGCGGCAGTCTCTGGCCCTGCGCTGCCGGCCGGCGGCAGTGTCTGGCCCCGCGCTGCCGGCCGGCGGCAGTGTCTGGCCCGCGCCGGCCGGCGGGCCGGCAGCCGCCTCCGATCGAGTGCTGACCGGTAGTCGGGCTGGTCACCCGGGAGCCAGCCGGGCCCCGACGGTGCGGACCGCGTCGAGCAGGTCGGTGGAGGTCGGCGCACCGTCCGGATCGACCAGCCACAGGCCGACCACCCCGACCAGCAACGCCTGGTAGAAGGCGCCGATCCGCAGGGCGGTCGCCTCGTCGGCGGGGTCGGTACCGAAGATCGTGGCCAGTTCCAGGCGGGCCCGCCTGGTCGCCTCGGCGTAGCTGTGCCGCAGCTCGGGTGTGCGCTGCAGGTGGGCGATCAGCTCGAACTGCACGGCCCACAGCGGGCGGTCCTCGGCGAGGGAAGCGAGCACCCCGGCCCAGGTGCGTTCGAACTGCTCGGCTCCGCCGGCGCGACCGGCGTCGGCCAGGGTGCCGGCCAGTCGGTCTCCCCACGACTCGATGGCGCGCTGCAGCGCCGCGTCGAGCAGCGCCTCCTTCGAACCGTAGTGGTAGCCGATCGCGGCCAGGCTGACGCCGGCCGCGGTGGCGATGTCGCGTGCGGTGGTGCGCGCGTAGCCCTTGTCGTACAGGCACTGCGTGGCGCCGTCCAGCAGCGCTTCCCGGTTTCCCATGCCGGGATCGTAGCAAGCGTGTCAGACGAATGTCTTGCACAAACGTCTTAAACAACTGTATGGTTCGGTCATCGACATCCCAGCAGCGGCAAGGAGCCTTCGATGACCCAGCGCACCGCGCTCGTCTCCGGCGCCGGCATCGCCGGCCTGACCCTCGCGTACTGGCTGCGCCGGCACGGCTGGGCAACCACCGTGGTCGAGCGGTCCGCCGCGCCGCGCACCGGCGGGTACAAGATCGACATTCGCGGTGCCGCGCTCGGCGTGGTCGACCGGATGGGGCTGCTCCCGCAGATCCGGACGATGACCACCGACGTGCGGGCCGGTGCGATCGTGGACGGCCGCGGTCGCCGGGTGGCGAGCATGGGCGGCGACACGTTCGGCGGCCGGCAGGGCCCCGACACCGAGATCCGGCGCGGCGACCTGCTCCGGCTGCTGACCGACACCGCCGGCGTCGACTGCCGGTACTCCGACGCCATCGCCGCGCTCGACCAGGACGACGACGGCGTCGCGGTGCGGTTCGCCAGCGGCCGCACCGGCCGGTACGACGTGGTCGTCGGCGCGGACGGCCTGCACTCGGCGACCCGCCGGCTCGCGTTCGGCCCCGAGGACCGGTACGTGCGGCCGATGGGCTACCACGTCTGCGTCTACCGGGTGCCGGACACGCTCGGACTCGACCGCGAGGAGGTGACCTACGTCGCGCCGGGGCGCACCGCGCTCGTCTACCGCACCGCGCACGACGCCGGCGCCACCGCGATGTTCCTGTTCGAGGGCGCACCGGCCGGCCGGATGACGGCCGAGGCGCAGCGCCGGTTGCTCGCCGAGACGTACGCGACCGACGGGTGGCGGGTGCCGGCGCTGCTGTCCGCCGCGGCCGACGCGCCGGACTTCTACTTCGACACGATGGCGCAGGTGCATGCCGACCGCTGGTCGACCGGACGGGTCGCGCTGGTCGGCGACGCCGGCTACGCCGCATCATCCGCGTCCGGCCAGGGCACCAGCCTCGCACTCGTCGGCGGGTACGTGCTGGCCCGGGAGCTGGCCGCGGCCACCGACCACCGCACCGCCTTCGACCGGTACGAGCGGCGGATGCGGCCGTTCGTCGAGGTCAACCAGAAGCTCGGCCCGGCGAACGTGCGCCGGATGGTGCTGCGCACCGAGCGGCAGGTGCGGATGTCGATGCGGATGCTCGGACTGATCGGCCGGCTGCCCGGCCACGACCGGCTCTTCGCCGCCGCGCTGGCGCCGATCCACCGCGCCGCGACCGCGATCACCCTGGACGACGCGCCGGCCGCCCCGGCGACCGTGTCCTGAACCGCACCGGCGTCCTGCCGGCGGAGCGGCCGATCAGCGCCGGCGCCGGTGGTACGCGTAGCCGACGCTGACCGCGAGCGCCGCCGCCATCGGCAGCGCGTACCGGGCGGCGCGGCGACCGGTCCGGAAGTCGTGCACCTCCCAGCCGCGGATCCGGGCCAGCCGCCGCAGCGGCGGGTCCGGGTTGATCGCCACCGCGCTGCCCGCCGCCGTCAGCATCGGCAGGTCGTTGATCGAGTCGCTGTACGCCACGCAGCGTTCGAGGTCGAGGCCCTCGCGTTCGGCGAGCGCCCGGATCGCCTCCGCCTTCGCGCGGCCGTGCAGGATGTCGCCGACCAGCCGGCCGGTGTACACCCCGTTGCGGGTCTCGGCGACCGTGCCGAGCGCGCCGGACAGTCCGAGCCGGCGGGCGAGCAGCCGGGCCAGCTCGACCGGCGCCGCGGTGACCAGGTAGACCCGCTGCCCGGCGTCCAGGTGCAGCTGGGCGAACGCCCGGGTGCCGGACCAGATCCGGGCCGCGAGCAGTTCGTCGTAGATCTGCTCGCCGTGGGTCACGATCTCGTCGACCCGGCGGCCGGCGACGAAGGCCAGCGCACTGTCCCGCGCGCTCGCGATGTCGTCGGGGTCCTCGCTGCTGGTGGCCCGGAACTTGAGCTGCTTCCAGGCGAAGCCGACCATGTCCCGGGTGGTGAAGTAGTCGTGCGCGGCCAACCCGCGGGCGAACCAGAAGATCGACGCGCCGCGCAGCAGCGTGTTGTCCACGTCGAAGAACGCCGCGGCGGTCGGATCCGGCACCGCGGGGTGCCGGTGCACCGGGGCCAGCGTCGCGACCGCGCCCGGATCGGCCGGGCCGAGGTCCGCCGCGTGCGCCGCGCTGGCCACCCCGGCGACCCTCGCCCGCGCCGACAGCCGTTGCCGCCGACGACGTAGCCGGGCAAACACGTCCACCCGTCGAGCGTATCGGCCCCGGCGCCGCTCGGTCAGAGCAGCCCGCCGAGGATCTTGCCGATCGTCCCGAGAAGGCCACCGCCGCCCGAATCGCTGGACGACGGGCTCGGCGCTGGTGAGCCGCTCTCGCTGGACGACGGCGCACCCGAACCGGACGGCGAGCCGGACGCGCTCGGCGACGGCGAGGCGCTGGACTTCCCGCTCGGGCTCGTCTCCGCCGGCGGCCGACCGCTCTGCCGGCCGGACCCCTGGCCGGTGCCGGACGGGTCGGGCTTCGCCCCCGGCAGCGCCGCGCAACTCTGCGGTACCGGGCCGAGCGCGTCCCGCTTGACCGACTTGCCGGTGGTGCACAGCAGCAGCCGGCGCAGTTCGGTGGACCGCTGCCGGACCTGGTCGACCAGCTCCAGCGAGTGCTGCGCCCGGTCGTGCGACGAGCCGGTCAGCCGGCCCGCCAGCCGGGCGACCACTGGACGCTGGGCCGCCGTGAACGCGTCGACCTGGTCCAGCGCGGCGGCGCTGCGGTCGTGTACCGCGGTGGAGTCGAGCAGGCTGACGCCCTGCCTGGTCTCCCGGTCCATGTCGCCGAGCACCCGGGACAGCTCCGCCGGGTCGTCGCTGACCGCGCCGGCCTCACCGGACCGGGTGCGGGCGAACTGCAGGTAGAGCTGGCCGGAGTTGCTGTCCGAACCGGCCAGCGCGATCTGGGCCCGCTCGGTGGAGCGCTTCACGTTGTAGAGCGCGTCGCCGGGCACCGCGGAGGTACTGGCCGCGGCGACCCCGGAGATGCCGAGCGCGCCGGCGACCACGCCGCCGATCACGATCAGGCGTACCTTCGGCCGCCGGTTCGGCGGCACCGCGTGCCGGGTGGGCCGCGGCGTGCCGTGCGTGCGCACGCTGGTGTCGGTGTCCGCTTCGGCGTCGGCGCGAGCGGCCCCGATGCCGTGGATGGCCGCATCGGCGAGCAACCGCCGGCGGATGTCCGCCTTGGCGTCGGTGTCCATCCGGTGGCTGCGTTCGAACGTACTGGCCTGTGCGGAAACTTCTCGGCCCACCCGCACCAGAAGTGCGAGTGTGTCGTCCTCGTCGCGAGTATGGTGACCAGCACGGGCCTGGTGATGCCCGGCCTGTCGTTCGGCGTCGTCGTGGTCGGGCAGGTCGTCCGCCACGAGCTGCGCGAAGCGTTCGGTCCGCCGGCGCAGGAACAGCCTCATCGCCGCGCGCACCTCCTTCCGTCTCGCGGCACGCCGAGCCTCCGGCGGCGCCGGTCGGCCAGGCAGCCTTGGGTGCGTTGTCGCACACCGTCGACCCCGTCTGGACCAACGCGTACTGCCGGGACCGGGTTACGCCCGGCCATCCTGACATGCCGCGAGTCAGGTAAGAAGCCCCGTCCGGGTGTCAACGGCCGCAACCGCCACCGACCCGCCCCGAACCGGGCGGTGGCGACCCGCAGACCCTGGCGTTCGGGCTGCTCAGGGAGTGAATCCCTCGGGCAGGAGGCGGGCCAGCGACCGCACCGCGCGGTACTGCAGCGCCTTGATCGCACCCTCGTTCTTGCCCATCGTGCGGGCGGTTTCGGCCACCGAGAAACTTTGCAGGAACCGGAGAACGATACATTCCTGTTGTTCCGGGTTGAGCCGCTTGACCGCCTCCAGCAACGTCTGGTTGGTCAGCTTGTCGACGACCGCAGCCTCTGGGCTGCCCTCCGGTCCGCGGTCCGGGCTGTCCGCGTCGAGCACCTCGGCGGTGGACACCTCCAGCCGGTACCGGCCGGACTTGAAGTGGTCGGCGACCAGGTTGCGGGCGATGGTGACCAGCCAGGCGCCGAGGTCGCGGCCCTGCCAGGTGAAGCTGCCGATGCGCCGCAGCGCCCGCAGGAACGTCTCGGAGGTGAGGTCCTCGGCGAGTTGCCGGGTGCTCACCCGGAAGTAGATGAACCGGAACACGGTGTCCACGTACCGGTCGTAGATGAGGCCGAAGGCCTCGGTGTCGCCGGCCTGCGCGCGCTGGACCAGTCGCCAGACGTCGGTGGCCGATTCGGGGACCTGGTCCGGCGGCGGGGTGTCCGGGGCCGGGGTGGGCGTCGCCGGCTCGACCCGGGTGATCGACTGGGTGGGCGCGTCGTCCCCGCCGCGCTGCCGGGTGTGTGGCCGCGGCTGCGGCTTGGTCCGGGTGGCGGCGCGCAGCGCCTGGCCGGCGCGGGCCGCGAGGGAACCGTTCTTGTTCTCGGTCCGGTCCGCCACCAGCGTGCGTAAGGCGTGCAGTCCGGCGGCGGGGTCCGCGCCGTCGAACGGCGCGGACAGGCTGGCCGCGCTCACCGGTGCCACCCTTCGTGGCGGCGCACACCGTATCGATGGGCGCTGCCAGGCGTTATGGGGTAACAGAGCGGTGCTTCGACGGGCACTTGCGGCCTCCTCGGGCGAGGGGTGTCGGTTCCCAAGGCTCAGTGTTGGACGGCCAAGTGATGATAAGGCCGGACATCACACTGATGTGTGTACTCGACTACTACGAGCAACAGTGTGTCGGGGTCCCTACCGCCAGTGACGGACATCCTGTCCGTCTGTGCGAAACGAATTTGTCGTGAGCAAGTTTCACTTCGCACCTTGTCGGCCGAGCGTGCCGAACACTGTCCTGCCGCACCCGGAAACGATACTCGGCATCGTGCGTCGGGGTGTGTCCCGCCGCAACAGGTATGTCAGACTCGGTGGCCGTGTCGCAGGACATCCGGAACATCGCCGATCTCGTACCCCGGGCCGCGCAGGCCCGGCCCGACCACGTCGCCCTGCGGCTGGGCGACACCGAACTGACCTGGTCCGCGCTGGCCGATCGGGTCGGCGCGGTCGCCGCCGCGCTCCGGGCGCGGGCCCTCACCGCCGGCGACCGCCTCGTCATCGCCCTGCCGAACGGGATCGAGTGGGTGGTCGGCTACTTCGCCGCGATGCGCGCCGACCTGGTGCCGGTGCCGGTGAACCCCGGGTACACCGGGGCCGAACTCGCCCGGCTGCTCACCGACTGCGGCGCCCGGATCCTGCTCGGTACCCCCGCGGTGCACGACGCCAGCGCCGGCATCGAGGTGCCGTACCGGTTCGTGGTTGGTGGCACGCACCGGCTGGCCGAGCCGTACCAGCAGCTGGCCGACGCCGGCCGCGACGCCGACGCGCCCGCACCGGGCCGGGGCGGCGAGGACGTCGCCGTCCTGTTGTACACCTCGGGCACCTCCGGCCGGCCCCGGGCGGCCATGCTCAGCCACCGCGCGCTGCTCGCCAACGGCGCGCAGATGGGCCGGTTGGACCCGGCGCCGGTCGGGGTGGACGACGTGGTGCTGCTGGCGCTGCCGCTGTTCCATGCGTTCGGGCTCGGGCCGGGACTGCACGAGGTCGCCCGGTACGGCGCGACCGGCGTGCTGGTGCCGCGGTTCGACGCCGAGGCCACGCTGGCCGAGATCGACCGGTACCAGGTGACGACGGTGCTCGGGGTGCCCGCGATGTTCGCGAGCTGGGCCGCGCACGGCGACCTCACCGACCCGCTGCGGTCCGTCCGGCTCGCCGTCTCCGGCGCCGCGCCGCTGCCTCCCGCGCCCAGGAAAGCGTTGCAGGACAACGGGATCACCCTGCACGAGGGGTACGGGCTGACCGAGGCGGCGCCGGTGGTGACCAGTACGCTGGCGGCGCCGACCGCGAAGCCGGGCTCGGTCGGCCGGCCGCTGCCCGGGATCGAGCTGCGGCTGATCGGGGCGGACGGCGAGCCGCTGACCGAGGCCGACTCGGAGGCGGACGAGAACGCCAGCCCCGGCACCGACCCGGGCGAGGTCGTGGTGCGCGGCGACAACCTGTTCTCCGGGTACTGGCCGAACGGCGCCGACGGGCCGGACCCGGACGGCTGGTGGCGCACCGGCGACATCGGCTACCTGGACGCCGACGGCGACCTGTTCCTGGTCGACCGGGTCGACGAGCTGATCCTGGTGTCCGGCTTCAACGTGTACCCCCGCGAGGTGGAGGCGGTGCTCGCCGCGCACCCGGCGGTACGGGAGGCCGCCGTGGTCGGCGTGCCGCACCCGCTGACCGGCCAGGCGGTGCGCGGGTACGTGGTGCCCGAGCCGGGCGTGGCGGCCACCGAGGAGGAACTCATCGCGTACTGCCATCGCAGCCTGGCGCACTTCAAGTGCCCGGTGGCGGTCGAGATCGTCGCTCGGCTGCCGCACTCGGCGACCGGGAAGGTACGCAAGGCCGAGCTGCCACATGGAACCACTCCGACCGGCTGACGGCCCGGCCGGCGACGTGACCTGCGGGCCGGGCGGCCCTTGCGGCGTTGCCCAACCGCGGTACCGGGCCCCGCACCGGGATGCCGGCCGGGCGGCGGCGTTGCCCGACCGCGGTGCCGGGGCCCCGCGCCGGGATGCCGGCCGGGCGGCGGCGATACTGGGCGGGTGGATCACCGCTTGACGTTGCTGACCAGGCAGGACTGCCACCTGTGCGCGGCGGCGCGGGAGGCGATGGCGCGTGTCGCGGCCACCGCCGGCGTCGACTGGCAGGAGATCGACGTGGCGACCGACGAGGAACTCGACCGGGAGTACGGCGACCGGCTGCCGGTGATCCTGCTGGACGGCAAGGAGCACGGGTACTGGCGAGTCGAGGAGCAGCGGTTGCTGCGCGACCTGGCCCGCTGAGGCGGGGGTCCCCGCCGCGTTCGGTCGGTGCCGGCGGCGCCGCGCACCTCGCCGGCGGCGTACCGGATACCGCGAACGGCGCCGCGGGCCCGCTGTGACGCGAGCCGGTTCCGCCGGTACGGACTGGTTCGCCCGGCCGGGGCGGCTCTAGGGTCGGCGGCATGCATCTGGTGTGGGACTGGAACGGCACGCTGCTCGACGACTTCGAGCTGACCGTCGACGCGACCAACGCGGCGTTCGCGACCTGCGGTGACGGCCCGTTCCCGGCCGAGGAACTGCGCCGTCGGTACCGCCGGCCGATCGCCGACTACTACGCCGACGTGCTGGGGCGCGCGATCGACGCGGACGAGTTCGCCCGGTTGGACAAGATCTTCCACGACGCGTACCACACCCGGCTGGCCGAGTGTCGGCTCGCCGCCGGGGCCGAGGCGGCGATCGCCGGCTGGCCGGGCAGCCAGTCGCTGCTGTCGATGTGGTTCCACGACCGGCTGGTGCCGTTCGTCGACACGTTCGGGCTGTCCGACCGGTTCGCCCGGGTCGACGGGCTGCGGGCCACCACCGGCGGCGGCGCCAAGGCCGACCACCTGGTCCGGCATCTCGCGGCGCTGGGCGTCGCCGGTGCCGACTGCACGCTGATCGGTGACACGGTGGACGACGCGGTCGCCGCGGCGGCCGTCGGGGCTCGTTGCGTGCTGGTGACCGGCGGTTTCACCGACCCGGACCGGCTCGCCGAGGCCGGTGTCCCGGTCGCCACGTCGCTGCCGGCAGCGGTGCAGCTGGCCGCCTCCCGGTCCACCGACTGACCGGTTCGCCGGTCGCGTCGGTCACTACCCGGCCGGTACCAACGATGGCGTGCCGGCCGGCAGCACCGATCGGTCCACAGTGGACAGTCCGGGTCCGGGAGAGCGCCGCCGGCCGTGCAGGGCCGGAACGGGCGTGCACAGCAAGACGGGGCGGGAGCCATCCGACTAACTCCCGCCCCGCCTGGACGCCAGCGGCGCCCCGAGTGAAGCCTTGCTGGCGCGGTCGGGCCGGCCCATGCCGTCAGCCCGACCGCACCGTCTACTTGAAGGAGACCCGAACGGTCAGGTTGCCGTTCCTGGCCTGCCTCAGCACCGTGATCCGGGTGCCGCTGCCAGCAACCTTCACCGAACCCATCGGGTTCGCCGGGTCGTAGTAGCGGTCGACGTTGCTGTCGTCGAACGTCCGGACCGCCTGCTGCGACGGCAGCGACATGGTGGCGCCGCCCGCGTGGTGCAGGTTCAGCGCCGTCGTCCTGCTCGTCCCGAAGGTGGCGTCGAACGGCTGGATCCGGTTACCGACCGCCTTGCCGTCGGACCAGAACAGCGCGCCCGGGTGCGCGTCGACCGGCAGCACCAGCCCGCCACCGGGGTGGGCGCTGGTGTTGTTGTCCTCGTACGCGTAGTTGACGTACCAGACCAGCAGGCCCTTCTGGTAGGGGAAGTGCTCGACCCAGTCGGGCTTGGTGTCGCCGAACCCGAAGTTGTACGGGCCGGTCCGCAGCGTGTCGTCGTAGTCGACGTACTGCCGGTTCTCCGCGATGTAGAACTGCGCCTTCTGCTCCGAGGTGCTGCCGGTCATCCGGCTGAAGCCGTCCGCGGTCCAGGCCGGGTCGGCCGACTCGACGTCGTCGGTCCACGCGGTCGCGCCGTCCACGGTCAGCGCCAGGTCGTCCAGGAACGCGCCCGCGTAGTGCACGCCGCCGTCGGTGGCGTACCGCCAGCGGAACAGCACCTTCTGGCCGGCGTACGCGGACAGGTCGTAGCTGACGTCGGTCCACGCGTTGTTTGACGAGCCGGTGATGCCGTCGCCGTTCAGCGAGGCCCAGTGCGTGCCACCGTCGGTGGACACCTCGGCGAGCAGGAAGTCGTAGCCCTCCTCGATGTCGTACCACGCCTTGGTGGAGATGCTGGCGCTGCTGGCCCCGGTCAGGTCCAGCTCACGGGACAGGGTCGAGGACAGGTTGTCCGCGGCGCCGCCCCACCACTCGTACGAACCGGAGGCCGGCGTGTTGTAGTCGTGCGTGATGGTCTGCTCGGGCAGCGTGACGACCAGCGCCTGCGGCTTCCTGCCCTGCCGGGCCGCCGGGCCGAGCGTCACCTTGGTGCTCGCACCCTGGTACGGCACGACCGCGTAGTCGAGCCAGCCCAGCTGGTACTTGTCCCAGGCGTTCATGTAGCCGGGCGTGGTACCGATCGAGTCGAACCCCTTGCCCAGCCAGGAACCGGCCGACATCAGCGTCCAGAAGCCGGTGCTGTTGTCGCCGCCGGCGGTGTCGTACTCGTCGGGCAGGCCGAGGTCGTGGCCGAACTCGTGGCAGAACACGCCGAGGCCGCCGTTCTCCGGCTCGGTGGTGTAGTCACCCACCCACAGCGGCGAGTCGCCGACCTGGGTGCCGCCGAGCAGGTTGCCCTCGGGGCCGGTCTTGCCCTGGTCGGTGGAGTACGCGTACCAGCGGTGCGACCAGACCGCGTCGGCGCCCTGCGGGCCGCCGCCGGCCTCCTCGCCCTCGCCGGCGTGCACGATCTCGATGTGGTCGAGGTAGCCGTCCGGCTCGTTGAAGTTGCCGTCGCCGTCGTAGTCGTACCGGTCCCACTTGTCGAACTGGGACAGGTAGGCGGCGATGTCGGCGTCGCTGGCGCCCTGCGCCTTCTCCGCCGAGTACCAGGCGTTCACCGAGTCGCGGACCAGGTTCCAGTAGCCGTCCGTCTCCGGGATGTCGTTGCTGCCGTACCGCGCCTCGTTGTACGGCACGGTCACCCAGCCGGAGACGTCACCGGTGACGCTGAACTTGCCGCTGGACTGGTGCTCGTAGAAGTCCTTGAAGGAGTCCTTCTTGCCAAAGAACATGTCCTTGTAGTGCTGGGTGTCGAAGTTCGGCACCCAGTAGGTCGAGTTGTCGTCGGTGGAGTCGCCGTTCCAGTTCCGGTCCGGCTGCTTGATCTGGCCGTTGGCCGGCCCGGGGGCGCCACCGGTACGCGGATCGGTCTGGTCACCGAAGCTGACCAGGATCGTGAAGATCTCGTCGGTGCGGGTGCTGGACGTCTCGACGTACTGGTCCTTGCCGTCGGCGCGCTTGCCCATCTTGACGACGTCGGACTTGCCGACCCGCTTCGGCGTGATCGTGCCCTGGGCCTGCTTCTTCGCCGCCTGCTGCATCAGCTCTCGGCGCTTGTCCGACAACGGGCTGGGCAGGTCGTCCTCGGCGTGTGCCCGAGCCGGTTGGACCTTGCTCGTCGTCTTGGTCGCGGGATGGCCGTCGCTCGGCGCGGCACCGGCCGCGGATCCGAGCGTACCGACGGCGAGCAGCCCCGCTGCGGCGCCGGCGATCACGCCGGCGGTTAATCTCCGCACGCGTTCCTCCTCCGTGTCCTTCCGGCGAACTGGGGATGCCGGATGGCGTGCCCGTGGGATCGGCGGGCACGGTGCCGCCCACCCTGGCACAAGGAAGATCCCCCTTCAGGAATGGAAATCCTGTTATGACCTCCTCTTAAGGGATGCTTAAGCTCGCGGGCGTGTCCGCACCCGTCCGCGGCCGATGAGTAATTTTCCGGACTTGCGTCGATGGTCCTTATCGGTCGCTCTGGCCTCGATGGTTGCACGGCCGGCGCCGCGGGCCGCTCGTCGTCCACAGGGGGTCCGGTTGTCCACATGGCGACGCGCACCGGCCCGAATCGCGCAGCCCGCCGGCTAGGATCGTGCCGGGGCTGGCCCCCCCGGGTGGGAGGGGTCACTGAAGAGCCCCGCAAACTCCCGATCCACTGCGGGCGCGGGAATCCGACGCGGTCAGGTCAGGCCAGGTCAGGAGAAGAGTTCGAAGGGCTCGTCGATGTCCTTGCCGGCCAACACATCCGGCAGCAGGGCGGGCAGCCGGCCGGGATAGAACTGCTCGGAGCTGCCGACGATCTGGTCGACGGGCAGCCACCGGAAGCCGACGTAGTCCTCCTTCTCGTAGTCCAGCTGGTCCTGCACGTCGATGTCCGGGGCCACCGCGTCCAGCGTCGCGACCGCGACCACCTCGTGTTGCACCCGCCGCTCGCCGCGCATCCGGAACGACGAGGTTCGCCGCCAGTTCGCCGGCCCGACGCGCGCCGGGTCGAGCCGCAGGCCGGTCTCCTCGCGCAGTTCCCGGACCGCGGCGTCGACGTACGTCTCGCCGGGCTCGATGCCGCCGCCGGGCAGCTCCCACCAGTACCCGAGCTCCGGCATCGTCAGCTCCCGGGCGCGGAACAGCAGGACCGCGCCGGTGGCGTCGCGCACCACCAGCCGGACGACGTCTCGTTCCAGCACCGGCAGATCGTCGGGTAGTTCGATCATCGGCTCCTCACACCGTGTCGGGCCGGCCGGCGCGGGGCACGCCGGGCCGCGGCCGGACGAAGAGCGCCGCGACGTTGCTGCCGGCCTGGTAGAGGTGATGCCGGAGTATCTCGTAGCGCAGCCGGCGCGGCGTGAACCCGTGGTAGATCACCACGTGTTCGAGCCGGTGCACGCCGGGCCGGTCGGCGAAGCCGCGCGCCGCGTCCCGGATGGCGACCAGCTCGCCGACGCTCAGCTGCAGCCGGTGCTCGCGCGGCTGCCAGGTCGTGCCGAGCGGGTAGTCGCGCCGCGGCCGGTCGGTCATCTCGACGTGGGTACCGAGCACCGCGCTCACCGGCCGTTCCCCGGTCAGCGCGACCATCCGGTCCAGGCTGCCGAGGAACGCCGGGTAATCCTCCACGTACAGCCGGCCCGGGTAGACGGTGTCGCCGGTCAGCAGCCAGCGGGTGTGCGGGTCGTACAGGGTGATCGCGGCCCGGTGGTGGCCCGGGGTGTGCACCACGTGCAGCAGCCGGTCGCCGAGGTCGAGATCGGCCGCCGCGTACGGCTCGTCGGCCAGCCCGAACTGCGCGCGCACCGCATCCAGCTCGGTACCGACGACGACCGTGTCGGGCCGGTCGGCGAACTGCGCATCGGCGGCGACGTGGTCGCCGTGCGCGTGGCTGTGCGCCACGATCAGCCGGTACCCGGGCCGATCCGGCAGCAGCCCGTCGACGGTCGACCGCAGCGGGAAGCCGTCCGCGTCGGCGGTGGCGCCGGTGTCCAGCAGCAGTGCGGCATCCGTGCCGCAGAGCAGGTAGAGGAACGGCGCCTCGTACGACAGGTCCTTGCTCTGGCGCAGGACGAAGGTGTGCTCGTCGTGCCGGTGCACCTGGATCGGCGGGTCGTGGCGGCGCCGCTTGGCCGGCGCGCCGTGAATCCATCGAGGAAACTCGATGCCTGTGGACATCGGCACAGCCTAGGGCGTGTCTTCGTGGCCAGCCACCCGGCTGCGCCGGGCCCGTTCGCCCGCTCGCGGCGTTGTCGGCACGGGCGCATACGACACCGGTATGCACCCGCACCTGCGCCTTGCGAGCGAACAAACGGACTCCGGCTCGCCCGGGCGGAGCCATGAAGACACGCCCTGGGCGCCTTCGCTGGTCAGCGGGGGGCCGAGCCAGACCAGTTCGACGTCGTACACGAGGGACGGTCGCCGCTCGATCCGCTCCGCGCTCGCCGCGGAATCGACCGCGCCGCCGCCGAACCCGAGGCCGGGCCGAACCGGCCGTCAGTCCGGGTCGCCGCCGGCGGGGACCGGGATCCACCGGTGCGACCAGTCGATGATGGCGTCGATCACCGGGGCGAGGTCGCGGCCCATCTCGGTCAGGTGGTACTCGACCCGGACCGGGGTGCCGGTGTCGACCTGCCGGGTGAGCAGCCCGTCGGACTCCATCGCGCGCAGCCGTTGGGCGAGCATGGTGTCCGAGACGCCGGGCACCGCCGCCTTGATCTCGTGGTACCGGTGGGCGTCGGTGAACACGGCGCGCAGGATCGCGCCGGTCCACCGGGCACCGATCAGCTCGATCGCCGCGTGGAACCGGGTGCAGACGGGCCGCGTCACGGCTCAGTCCTGCCCGGTCCGCAGGCTGCGCAGCGCGCCGGTCATCCGGACCAGCTCGTCCAGCATCGTCTTCGCCGCGCCGGTCATCACCTCGTTCGGCGCGATGGTGCGCTCGGCGGTGAGGAAGTTGGCGACGAACGGGATCTGCACCGCCTCGGGCACCGGGAACATCTTCACGGTCGTCACCACCTGCTTGATCATCTGCGCGGCCCGGGTTCCGGCCGACACGCCACCGTAGCTGACCAGGCCGACCGGCTTGTAGGACCACTCGTGGTGCAGGTAGTCGATCGCGTTCTTGAGTGCCGCGTTGTAGCCGTAGTTGTACTCGGGCATCACGAAGATGAACGCGTCCGCTTCGTCGATCTTGGCGCTCCAGTCCTTGGTGTGCTGGTGCACGTAGCGCCGCAGCCGCGGGTGCTCGGGCTCGTCGGCCATCGGCAGGTCGACCTCGGCCAGGTCGACCAGTTCGATCTCCTCGAAGCCGCCGTGCGTGCGGGCTTCCTGTTCGATCCACTGGGCGACCGGGAGCCCCACCCGGCCCGGCCGGACGCTGCCGACGATGATCTCCAGCTTCGCCATCTGCGCATCTCCCTGTGGGCCGTCGACTCGCCCGGCCCGCTCGCGGTCGGCGACGCGATCCGCGCCGCCCGCCACGAGGCTACTGATTCTTGAGCGACTCAGCAAACCGGAGTGAGAAGGTGCACCCTGCTCAGCAGGCGCCGGGGCCGCCGAACCGGAACGACGTCCCCGTCGTACCGCCGTGGTCGTACCAGGCCGAGTTCGTGTCGGCCACCGACAGCTGGGCCGGCGCCGATCCGTTGTCCAGCGCGAAGCCGCTGACCGCGGTCGAACCGGACGCATCGCCGAACGTGCCGTTGCCCATGTCGGTGCACGGCGCGGCGCTCGACGCGGCCACCTCACCGAACGCCTGCACCAGCCCGGCCCGGGTGTACCCGTTGCCCCACAACGAATCCGGGAAGTAGCCGACCTCGGTCCCGTCGTACCAGGTCTGCCACTGGCCGGCGGCGTGCACGATCTCGTACCGGCCGGCGACGCCGGGTGTCACCGGATCGCCGGCGTGCACGGTGTTCGAGGTGGGTACGAAGCCACAGCCGTTGTAGCAGGACTCCTGCCGGTCGACCCAGTGGTAGACGAACAGGTGCGGGCCGGTGTCGCCGTTGTTCACGGCGCGGTCGACGGTCCAGCCGATCTCGACGATCTGCTGCCCGTCCGCCGACTGGACCGCCAGCTCGGCCAGCGAGTGGTAGTCCGCGGTCGCGAGGGTCGGGGCCGCCTGGTCGATCGTCACGGCGGCGCCGTCGGTGTCCACGGACTGCCGGCCGTACACGTAGGTGAAGGTGCCGGCCGCCGGCGCGGCCCGATCGGCGCCCCGTCCGGGCAGCGCGCTGCCGGGGGCGAGTGCGGAGTGCTGCGGTGTCGGGGCGGCGGCGGCGGGCGGGGTGGCCGCGAGCAACAGCAACACCGCGGCCATCGACGGCAGGACGGTACGGATGCGCATCGGGGTCCTCCGAAGCAATGAGGGGTGAAGACCTCAAAATACGCGTACCAGACAAAACTTCTCCAGTGTCACCGGATCGGTGACTGCAGCAGCCGGACGATCTTCAGGCTGGTCGGTCGACGACGACCGCTATCGTTGGCCTGCTCCCCGTTGCCGACCACGCCCTGCACCCGGTGTCCGGAGGTAGCCCGCCGCGAACTCGGCGCGGATCCACGCACGCATCATCGGATGCACCAGCACGACTGGTCCGGCCACCGGCGGCCCGGCGTCGTGCACCGCCGCGGTACCACGGCTCACGAGTTCGCGGAGGGCAGCCACCACTTCGTCCCGAGTGATGCCGTCGGGCAGCCCGCCGGCGGTGGCCAGCGACGCCTGATCAGCCAGCAGCGCGGAAAGCGGGATGGGCGCCCGGTCGAGCGACGCGAGCACGTTGAGCAGCCTGTCGGCGGTGAAGTCGTGTGCTCCGATCGACCCGAGCCAGTTCGTCAGCCCGATGCGAGGATCGTCGAGCATGTCCTCGATGCGGTCCGCGTACCCGGCTCCGGCATACCGTGCCAGGTAGGCGTCGCACGTCGTGACGCCATCGGCCCCCGCGGCCAACTCGGCGCCGATCATGTCGAGCGCCGCCGGGAAGTTCCCGTACTGCGCGGACAGTCGTACGGCGGACTCCACCGATCCCGCCGCGGGCGCGCGGTCGAGCAGGACTCGTCCGCCGGGCTCGGGAGTCAGGGCATCGACTCGGCGCACCGTCGTCCACCCCGGCCAGCGATCGTTCTGGGTGGTGACGACGAGCGCACCGTCGTGCGTCCGCGGTGTCCGCAGGTAGCTGGTGCCGTCGGTACCGAGAATGCCGGGATCGGTGACGCCGTCGACCACGAGCAGCCAGCGAGTGTCGAGGGCGTCGAGCCGTTGCCAGACGAGGTCGGCGAGGTGCCGGGCGCGGATCTCGTTGTCGCTGGCGCCCAACTCGTACGCGAGGCTCGTCATACCGGCGCGCAGCCCCGACGTGTCGGCTGCACGAACGAACCAGGTGCGCGCCCCCGCCCGCCGCGCGAGCGCACCTGCCACCGTGGAAGTGCCGACGCCACGGAAGCCGTACAGCACCGTGACCCGGCCGTGGATCTCGTCAGCCAGCTCCACCAGCAGCTGGTCCCGCCCGCGCACCTGGTATGCCGTGGCGGGGACCGCGATCGACTCCGTCGGAAGCGGATCGGGCCCGGACTGGACGAAGATGTTGTGCTGCACCCCGCCGTACTGGTTCGCTTGCTGGGCTCGCCCCGACGCCGAGTTCCGTTGCTCGTGGGCCATCAGCGCGCTCCGTCCGGAGCCGGCGTCGTGCGCTGACGACGTTGCGGCCCGGTCGGCGGCCTGCCGGGACGTCCGGCCATCTGGTCAGCCCTGTGAGCCGAAGTCGTTGCGCTGCACGCCCTGGAACTGGCTCACCTGGCGGGCGTTGCCGGTTGCGATGTTGATCTGACTGCCCGGCTGGCGTGGCGGGGCGAGGCCGGCGAGTTCGGCCAGCTCGTGGGCGAACTCGGGCCGGTCTTCCAGCACCGCTTCGAGCCGTCCCGTCAACCACTGCTGCAGTGCCTCGGGTGACGACGAGGCAACCTTGGTGTCCAGGACGCGTTGCTGCTCGTCGGCCCTGTCCTGCCGTCCGCGGCTGAGAATGCGGGCCACGCCCGCCCGCACCGCGTCGCCGGCTGCGCCCGCCAGTCGCGTGACGATCGGCTGCACCGCCCGTCCAACGAAGGCGATCAGTTCTTGGTCCACGTAGCCCCCGAACGAAGAGGAGTCAGGAGGCAAACGTACCAAGCAGCGGGAAACCGGTCGGGAGTGTGCAGAACGCGAAGCGGCCCGCACCGAGCACGGTGCGGGCCGCTGACGCGCGGGTGGGTCACTCCTCGCCGGACTTGCCGGCGGCGAGGCCGGCCGAGATCAGGTCCATCACCGACGAGTCCTGCAGCGTCGTCACGTCGCCCATCGTCCGGTTCTCCGCGACGTCACGCAGCAGCCGCCGCATGATCTTGCCGGACCGCGTCTTCGGCAGGTCGGCCACGACCAGGATCTGCCGCGGCTTGGCGATCGGCGAGATCTCCTTCGCCACGTGGTTGCGCAGCTCGGCGGCGAGTTCGGCGCCCTGCGCCTCCTCCGCCGGTACCGACCCGCGCAGGATCACGAACGCCACGACCGCCTGGCCGGTGGTCTCGTCGGCCGCGCCGACGACCGCCGCCTCGGCCACCTTCTCGTGGCTGACCAGCGCCGACTCGATCTCGGTGGTGGACAGCCGGTGTCCGGACACGTTCATCACGTCGTCCACCCGGCCGAGCAGCCAGAGGTCGCCGTCCTCGTCCTTCTTCGCGCCGTCACCGGCGAAGTAGAGGCCGGGGAAGCGGGAGAAGTACGTGTCGACGTAGCGCTGGTCGTCGCCCCAGATGGTGCGCAGCATGCCCGGCCACGGCTCGGTCAGCACCAGGTAGCCGCCCTGGCCGTTGCCGACCGGGTTGCCCGCGTCGTCGACCACGTCCGCCACCACACCCGGCACCGCGGTCATCGCCGAGCCCGGCTTGGCGGCGGTCACGCCGGGCAGCGGGCTGATCATGTGCCCACCGGTCTCGGTCTGCCACCAGGTGTCGACCACCGGAGTCTTGTCGTGCCCGATGTTGTGCCGGTACCAGACGTACGCCTCGGGGTTGATCGGCCGCCGACGCTGCCGAGCACCCGCAGGGTGGACAGGTCGTACCGGGCGGGCACCTCGGCGCCCCACTTCATGAACATCCGGATCGTGGTCGGCGCGGTGTAGAGGATCGACACCTTGTACTTGTCGACCATCTCCCACCAGCGGCCCTGGTGCGGGGTGTCCGGGGTGCCCTCGTACATCACCGAGGTGGCGCCGTTGATCAGCGGCCCGTACACGATGTAGGAGTGGCCGGTGACCCAACCGATGTCGGCGGCGGTCCAGAAGATGTCCGTCTCCGGCTTGAGGTCGAACACCGCCCAGTGCGTGTACGCGACGTGGGTCAGGTAGCCGCCGGTGGTGTGCAGGATGCCCTTCGGCTTGCCGGTCGTCCCGGACGTGTACATGACGTACAGCGGGTGTTCGGCGTCGAACGCCTCCGGGGTGTGCGTGGTGGGCTGGCGGTCGACCACCTCGTGCCACCACACGTCCTTGTCGGTCCACGCGACGTCCTGGCCGGTGCGCCGCACCACCAGCACGTTGCGCACGTCCGGGCAGCCGGCGACCGCCTCGTCCACCGCCGGCTTCAGCGCCGCCTGGTTGCCCCGGCGGTACTGGCCGTCGACGGTGATCACGATGCGCGCGTCGCAGTCCTGGATGCGGTCGCGCAGCGCGGTCGCGGAGAAGCCGCCGAACACCACGGTGTGCGGCGCGCCGAGCCGGGCGCAGGCGAGCATCGCGACGACCGTCTCCGGGATCATCGGCATGTAGATCGCGACCCGGTCGCCGGTCCGCACGCCCAGCTCGATCAGCGCGTTGGCCGCCTGCGACACCATCTTCTGCAGGTCGGCGTACGTGATCGTGCGGGTGTCGCCGGGCTCGCCCTCCCAGTAGTACGCGACGCGGTCGCCGTGCCCGGCCTCGACGTGCCGGTCGACGGCGTTGTACGCGGCGTTCAGCTTGCCGCCGACGTACCACTTGGCGAACGGTGCCTTCGACCAGTCGAGCACCTGGTCCCACTTGCGTTCCCAGGTGAGGAACCGCTCGGCGGCGTCGGCCCAGAACCCGAGCCGGTCGTCGGCGGCGCGCTGGTACTCGTCCGCCTTGGCGTTGGCGTGCGCGGCGAGCTCGGCCGGTGGATCGAACCTGCGCGTTTCGTGCAAAAGGTTGGACAGCGCGCCGCCTTCCGGCCCGGTGCCCTCGGTAGATGTCTCGGTCATCAGCGCGACTCCCTCTCCGACGTGCCGTTCCAGCGAGGTTTCCTGTTGGTCAACTTAGTGCGGTACGGCACACATGGCGAGGGCCGGGTGTCGCAGAACCGCTGTCAAAGGTTGATCATTATCGTAGAGTTCCGTTCACGAACTTGCACCGCTGGTGCATAACCTGCGCGCTGTGCCACCCAACGCCCGGTGTCGGTCGGTACGCTGGCGAGCCATGACCGTGCTGAACCGACTGCTCGCGCTCCCGGACGTGGCGACCGCCCTGGAGTCGGCCCGCGACGCCGTCGACGAGGTGCTCGCCCAGCGCAGCCTGCGCCGCACCGGTGGCCCGCTCGCCGCCGAGGTCTCGCTGCGCTGCGCGCACGCGTCCGCCGCGCTGGAAGGCGCCGAGGCCGACCTCACCGAGGTACGCGCCGGGACGGTCACCGATCCGGTCGTGCAGGGCGCGCTGCGGGTCGCCGAGGCGCTCCCCGGCCTCGCCGACACCTACCACAAGGCGCCCGGCCAGGCGCTCGCCCGGCTGCACCTGCTCGCCGCCCGCGGCACCGTCCCGGACGACGCGCTCGGCCGGCCGGTGCTCACCGGTACCGCCACGCTGCGGTTCGGTGGTCTGCTCGGCCTGATCGCCGACCCGGACCCCGGCCCCGGGCTGCTCCACGCCGCCGTGGTGCACGCCGAACTGCTGGCGCTGGCGCCGTTCCCGGGGCCGAACGGGGTCGTCGCGCGGGCCGCGGCCCGGCTGACGCTGATCGCCCGCGGGGTCGACCCGCGCGCACTGATCGCCGTCGACACCGGCCACCTGGAGCGGGCACCCGAGTACCAGGGCGCGGCCAACGCGTACGCCGCCGGCACCGAGGACGGCGTCCGTTCCTGGCTGCGGCACCACACCGAGGCGGTACGGCTCGGCGCCGCCCGGACCGCCGGGCTGGAAGCCGCCCGTACCGCCTGAGGTCGCCGCCGGTGCTCCGGCTCACCGGCGGCCGGCGGTCAGCCGCCGGTGAGCCGGCGGCGCAGCCCGGCGCCCAGCCGGCGCGGAACGCTGCGCCGCCCGGGTGGGTTCCCGGCGGCCACCGCGGGCTCGGTCTCGACCAGCGACTCGAGGCGTTCCAGCAGGTCGACGATGGTCTGCACGGACGCGTCGAGCAGCTCCGCGGTACTCAACCGGTCCGGATTGCCGCGTTCGCGCAGCTCGCCGGGTACCAGGTCGGTCAGGTCGCCGTCGACCTCGCAGGGGAACGCGGCCAGCTCGGCGACCTGGCGCCGGGCGGCGTCCCGAACCCAGTCGCCGAGTTCGACCGGCAGCCCGAAGTCGAGCCTCCGGTCCCGCTGCATCAGGATCGGGCGGATCAGGTGCCGGCGGACCACCCGCAGGTACGGCACCCGCAGCGGCAACCGGTCGCCGAGCGCGGCGTTGACCCGGCGCAGCAGTTCGGTCTCCACGGCGCCGAGCGACGCGTTGCTGGCCGGTTCGCCGACCCGGCACAACCCGGCGGGGATGCCGAGCGCGCGGGCGAACCGGGTCCACAGCAGGTCCCGGTCGGCGCCGGCCGGTGGCACGGTGACCAGGTGCCGCCGGTCGGCCGGCAGTGTCGCGCCCCACCGTTGCAGGATCGGCAGCGGGGTCTGGTGTGCCCAGAACGCGGGGTTGGTGCCGTCCCGCAGCCCGGCCACGTAGCTGGTGAAGGTGCCGACGCCGCGGGCCCGGACCGCCTGCTGCCAGGACGACGGGATCGCCCGCCACAGGTCGCGCCCGGTGACCACCACGTGCGTCTCGGCCGCGGGCAGCCGGGCGAGCCCGTCCCGGCACTGTTCCGCGGTGGCGGCACCGAGCATCTCCTCGCTGATGATCACCGTGCCGGGCCAGTCGGCGGCGACCGCGGCGAGCCGGTCCCAGGTCCACGGCGCGGTCGGCTCGTACCACAGCCCGCCGCGCAGGTCGCCCATCGCCTGGTAGTGCGCGGATCGCCCGCCGGGCAACAGGAAGCCGGCCTGCCGCAGCGTCGATTCGTTGTCCCACAGCACGTTCTGCAGGTAGGTACTGCCCGTCTTCGGGGCGCCGACGTGCAGGATGATCCGTTCAGCCACACCGGAAACGGTGCGTGGTGAGCCTGGGAGTCGGACGGCCGGCGGGTGAACGGGGCGAGGCGGTGCGCCGCCGGCGGAGTGACGGCAGCCCATGCGGCAGCTGTACGCGACGGCGACCGGCGCCGCGACGACTCCGCCGCTACGGGAAGGCGAGCGGCGGCCCGATGGCCCTCCGCTCGCCCGGCCGGCGGGCCGCCGTCAGCGCTGGGCCGCGCCGGCCTGGGACCGCAGCTGGGCGACCCGGCGCTGCACGGCCGCCACGTACCGGATGGTGAACACGATCGGGATCACGAAGCTCGCCACCTGGACGGTGACCACCGCGGTACTGCTGGCGCCGAACGCTCCGCAGCCGGCCAGTGCAGCCGCGCCGAGCGTGAACGCGATTGCCCAGACCAGCGTGACGACCACGTTGGTACGGATGAACAGCGGCTGGTGCCACACCTCGCGCGGGGTGTCGAGCCTGGCGATGCCCATGGTGAACGGCTGCCGGATCGCCAGCGAGAACCAGGAGATCACCGCGAGCCACCCGTTCGACAGCGCCGGCAGGTACGGGTGCAGCCCGGTGTGCGGGTCGAGGAACGCCAGGGCGGTCGCGGCGGCGAAGAACGCCACCGAGCCGAGCTGGATGATCATCGACCCGAGGGGCCGGCGGCGCGCGATCGACCAGGCCAGGGTCGCGGCGGTGAGCACCAGCGCGGTCAGTGCACCCCACCGCCACTGCGACGCGGGAATCACCGCGTAGACGATCCAGGGGGCGAAAGCAAGCAGGTACGACATGGCAGGCTCCTCGAACACTCCGCGTCTGACATGTCGAAACTAGAAGGTGCACTGGCGACATGTCAAGCGTGGAATGTAGGGTGACGGGCATGAGTCTTCGCCATGCGCTGCTGGGCCTGCTGGTCGAACACCCCGCCAGCGGCTACGACCTGCTGAAGCTGTTCGAAGGATCGCTCGCCAACGTCTGGCCCGCCTCGCAGAGCCAGATCTACACCGAGCTGACCAAGCTCGCCGCCGACGAGTTGATCACCGTCTCCGACACCGGCCCGCGCGGGCGCAAGGAGTACGCGCTGACCGACGCCGGTCGCGACGAACTGCGGCGGTGGCTCGTCGACGGCCCGCCGGAACGCCCGGCGCGCAACCCGGCGCTGCTGCGGGTGTTCTTCCTCGGCGTGCTCGACCAGCGGCAACGCGCCGTGGTGCTGGACGAGATGCTCGACAACGCCACGCGCGACCGGGCGGCGCTGGAGCAGATCCGGGATGCGGTCGACTGGGACGACAGCGACCTGTCCCGCTACGGCCGGATGGCGCTGGAATGGGGGCTGCGGTTCACCGCGATGCGGCGCGACTGGGCCGAGTGGGCCGCCGCCCAACTCGACTGAACCCGGCGGGTGGGCCGGGTGCGCGGTCGACCGGCGATCCTGGATCCGGCCGGCCGACCGCGTCGAACTAGCGGTTCTGGCCCGGCCAGAGCGGCTGGTCGGTCTGGGCCGGCGGGGGCGGCGGGCCCTGCGGGTCACGCTGCACCGGCTGCGGTGCGCCCGGCTGGCCCCACTGCTGCCCGGCACCCTGGCCGTACCCGGCGGGCTGCGCCGGGGCGCCGCCCGGCTGCTGCGGCTGCGGGTAACCGGCCGGCGCCGGCTGGCCCGCGCCGTACTGGCCGGCGGGCATCTGCCCGGGCGCCGGCTGGCCGGGCAGCTGGCCGGGCGCCGGCTGGCCGGGAACGGGCTGGCCGGGAACGGGCTGCCCGGGCTGCTGGTTCCAGCCGGGCTGCGCGCCCGCCGCGTTGTACGGCGCGGCCTGGGTCGGTCCACCGGACGAACCGCCGGACCTGCCCTTCACCAGCGCGATGATGCCGTAGATGATCGCGATCACCGGCAGGATGAAGATCTTGAACGAGACCCAGACCGTGTCCGGATCGCCGATCAGGATGTACGCCCCGTACACGACGCCGGCGATGCCGATGAGGATCGACAGCGCGGCGCTGCCGGTGCGCTTGTTCCTCAGGTTGAGGATGCCGATGCCGAGGCAGATCAGGCCGGCGATGACGTAGAAGACCGCGATGGCCTTGAACTGGCCATCGGTCAGCGTCATCTCGGCGAGGATTGTCTGGTGACTCATGGAATGTCCTTGGGGTGTGGACGGGCGGGGGCCCGAACAGGGTCGCCTGACACTAGTCGTGTCGTGCAACCGATGGGGGGTCGTTTCGGCAGGCCATCGGGTGTGTCCCGACCGTGACCCGGCAGCCGCGACCGCGACCCGGCAGCCGCGACGAACGCCGGTACCGAGCGGCACCGGCGGTCGTCGCGACTCGGTCGCCCTACTGCTGTGGCCAGCCCGGCCCGGCCGGCGGCGGTGCCGGCTGCCCGGCCGGTGGCGGCGGCGCGGGCTGACCGGCCGGCGGCACGGTCGGGTACGGGGCGGTGGGCAGGTCGCCGCCCGCCGGCGGGTACGCCTGCTGCTCCGGCGGGTACCCCGGGTGCTGGGGATAGCCGGCCGGCGCCGGTGCGGCCGGGCGCGGCGGCTGCGGGTAGACGGTCGGGCCGATCTCCAGGTGGCTGAGCACCGCGCCGACCGCCGCGATGAGCGAGCCGAACAGCATCAGGTAGCCGCCCCAGCCGAGCGACATGTCCAGTCCCTCGGAGCTGCCCAGGCTGGTGATGCTCACGCCGAGGTCGTGGCCGAACATGATGCTCTTCGCCGATGTCGCGTAGCCGAACAGCACCAGGAACACGAAGGCCGAGACGCCGATCTGCAGGTGGCCGGTGCGGAAGCCGGCGACCTCGCGCTCCCGGGGTACCGCCAACCGGGCCGCGGCGAGGCTGATCGAGATGAGCCCGCCGAGCACCACGAACCAGGTCAGCGGTGCCATGAACGTCTCGGTGGCCCAGGCGCTGAACCAGGTCGGCAGGTTCTCCCGGGAGAGGTCGCGCACCGTGGAGTCGTCCGAGTAGCCGACGAACGGCGCGAACGAGAACGCGAACACCAGCAGGCCGCCGAAGCCGGTGAGCGCGTCACCGACCAGGATTCGGCGCTCCGGTGCCCAGCCCGGTCCGGGCAGCCGCGCGTACGGTGCGCCGGACGGTTGCGGCAGCCCGGTGTCGAAGCCGCCCGGCGCCGGCGCCGGTTGCGCCGGTCCGGCGTGCGGCGGCGGTACCGGGCCGGGCCGTGGGGTGGGCTGGCCCGGCGGCGGGGGTTGCGGGGTGGGTTGTCCGGGCTGCCCGTACGGAGGGGGCTGCGACGGATCGTTCGGCTGCATGCGGGACGGCTCCTTGGATGTCGAGCAGCGGCAGACGCTGCGTCTCCGACCGGTGGCGCCTCGGATGACCGCACGTGGGTACGGGCCGCACGCGGCGTAAGGGGACGCCGCGCGAGGCGAGGGGCCGACGCGGCCGGTGCGCGTAGTTCGCCACAGACCCTAGCCGAACCGGAAAAGCAGACTCGGCCCCCGCAGCGGAGCGTCGGCGGGCTGGGGAGCGGGTCGGCCGGGCAGACCGACGGCGCCCGCTCCGGGGCGCCGTCGCCACGCGTCCGCCCGGGGTACCAGGCGTGCATTCGTTGCGTCGACACGGGGCCGCCGGTCGTGACCGTCGGTCCCGGCGACTGTGCCCTCCGCGGCTGATCGCACGTGGGTCCCCGGGTGGTCGCGCCACGGACTCGGCCTTGCGGACACTCCCCGCGCCGCTCGACTGACCGAGGTCCGTACGCCCTTTTCTACGCCTACCAGCGCATTCACGCCAGGGCTGCGGGGCGAAGTTCCCCGAGAAGGGCAACGCTTCGTGCTGTCCGGGGGGCGGGTCGTAACATTAGGAAAGGCTACCCTAAGCTGCCTCCATGATCTTGCCTGACCTCGTGTCGGCCAGCGCGCCGCACCCCGTGCGCCCGCCGAGCCCGACGCCACCGATCGACCAGGACCAGCTCGCCGGTACGCCCGCGGGCCTCGCCCGGCTCGCCCCGCTCACCGCGGCCCTCGCCACCGCCGCCGCGGCCGGGCTGCGCGGCCGTACCGGACCACTACCCGCTCGGACCCCCGCCGACCTCGCGGAACAGGTACGGGCCGACCTCGCCGCCGCGGGTGGCGTGCTGCCCGACACCGGGCGCGGTGCCGCCGCCGTCGTCGACCTGATCCGGCGGTACGCCGCCGGCACCGTCGACCTCGCCGACCCGACCGCCGCGGCGCACCTGCAACCTCCCGCGCTGGGCGTACCCGCGGCCGTGGAGGCGATCGTCGCCGCGCTGAACGCCAGCGTCGACACCTGGGACTCCGGGCCGTACGCGGTGGAGTTGGAGCGGCACGTGGTGCGCGCGCTGGCCGACCGGCTCGGACTGCCCGGCACCGCCGACGGGGTCTTCACCTCCGGCGGTACCGCGTCGAACCTGCACGCGCTGCTGATCGCCCGGGACGCGGTCGCCGGCCGGCTCGCCGCCGGCGGCCGGCCGGTGGTGTTCTGCTCGGCGGTCGCGCACTTCTCGGTGTCCCGGGCCTGCTCGGTACTCGGGCTCGGCGCCGATGCGGTGCGCACCGTACCGGTGGACGAGCGGTACCGGCTGCGCCCGGAACCGCTCGCCGACGCGCTGGCCGGGCTGGCCGGTGACGAGGTGCCGGTGGCGATCGTGGCCACCGCCGGTACCACCGACTTCGGCAGCATCGACCCGTTGCCGGCCTGCGCGGACCTGGCCCGGCGGCACGGCTGCCGGCTGCACGTGGACGCGGCGTACGGCGGGGGTGCGGTGTTCTCCGCCCGGCTGCGCGGGCTGCTCACCGGGATCGCCGCCGCCGACTCGGTGACCCTGGACCTGCACAAGGTGGGCTGGCAGCCGGCGCCGGCGAGCGTGCTGCTGGTCGCCGACGGTGCCGACTTCGCTCCGCACCGGGTCGACTACCTCAACCCGGCCGACGACGGCGCGGCCGGCTACGACGGCCTGCTGGACCGGTCCGCGCTCGCCACCACCCGGCGCGCCGACGCGGTGAAGGTCGCCGCGACGTTCCTCGCCCTCGGCGCCGACGGGCTCGGTGCGCTGCTGGACCGCTGCCACCACCTCGCCCGGTACGCGCAGCGCCGGATCGAGGCCGAGCCGCGGCTGGAACTCGCCGCCGGCGCGACCCTGACCACGGTGGTGTTCCGGCACCGCGGCGCCGATCCGGACGCGCTGAACGGCCGGCTGCGGCGTCGGCTGCTGCGCTCCGGCGTCGCGCTGGTCGGGCGTACCACGATCGCGGGACGCGGCGTGCACCTGAAGTTGACGCTGCTCAACCCGGCCGCCCGCACCGAGGACGTGGACGAACTCGTCGACGCCGTCCTCGCTGCCGGCGACGAGGACCGGGAGGCGGCGTGACGGCGGTCGACACGCCCGCGGTCCGGTCCGGCGGTGCGGTGCGCGCCGGGGAACATGCCGCGATCGAGGCGCTGCTGCGTTGCTTCGTACTGGACCACGCCGTACCGGTGCCCGAAAGCGGGCCGCTGCGGCTGTGGCTGCCCGACGGCGGCACGATCACCGTGGACGTCCGCTACCGGTCCGTCACCGGGTTGCACGGGTTCGGTGCCGTGTCCACCGCGGACGGAGCGGTCGGTTCGGCGGCGTGCCTGGCGGCAATGCTGACCGGTGGCGACACCGACCTGGTGGCGCGGGTCGCGGACAGTGCCGGCCGGATCGACCGGTACCTGCGGGAACGCGGTGCGGAAGCGGCGCCGGTGACGCGGACCGTCGACGAGGCGCCGGCCGCGGCCGGCGCGTCGGCCGTCGTGGCGCCGACGGTGCACGGGGCGTCGGTTGCCGGCGTGGCGCCGACGGTGGACGGGTTCCTCGCTGCCGAGCAGGATCTGCTGCTCGGGCACCTGCTGCACCCGGCGGCGAAGAGCCGGGACGGCATCGGCCCGGACGAGGACGCCCGGTACGCGCCGGAGTTGCGCGGTCGGTTCCCGCTGCACTGGTTCGCCGTCGACCCGGACCTGGTCCGGACCGGCGCGGTGGCACACCCCGCCCTCGCGGCGCCGCTGCCCGACCTGTTCGGCGGCCCCGCCGCCGGCACCCGCCCGGTACTGCCAGCGCACCCTTGGCAGGCCACCGACCTGCTGCACCGGCCCGGGTTCCGGGCGCTGGTCGACGCCGGCCGGATCGAGCCGCTCGGCCCCGCCGGGCCGGACTGGTATCCGACCTCGTCGCTGCGCACCGTGTACCGGCCGGGACATCCGGTGATGCTGAAGCTGTCGCTGGGGTTGCGGATCACCAACTCGCGCCGGGAGAACACGCCGACCGAGCTGGCCCGCGGGTTGGAGGTGCAGCGGCTGCTGGCGGCCGGGATCGCCGCGCCGGTCGCCGCCGCGTACCCGCAGTTCCGGATCGTGGCGGACCCGGCGTACGCGAGCGTGCAGCACCCGGACGGCACGCCGACGCAGCTCGACGTCTCGGTCCGGGAGGCGCCACCAGGGCTGTCCGCCGCCCGGGTACTGGCCGGGCTCGTGGCACCGCAGCCCGGGGTGCGGGACGCCACGGTGGTACGGCTGGTGCGCCGCCTCGCCGCCGGCGGGCGCGCGGAGGCCGTCGCCGCCGAGTGGGTACGCCGGTACGTGGATCGGGTGCTCGCGCCGATGGTGCTGCTGTACGCGTCGACCGGGATCGGGCTGGAGGCGCACCAGCAGAACACCCTGGTGCTGCTGGACGACGACGGCTGGCCGGACACCGGCTGGTACCGGGACAACCAGGGTTACTACCTGGCGACCTCGGCGCTGCCCGCCGTGCTGGCGGCCACCGGCGCGGCCGGGTCCACCCTCGCGGTCACCGAGGACTCCATGGTGGACGATCGGCTCACCTACTACCTGCTGTTCAACCAGGCGCTGGCCCCGGTGTCGGCGCTCGGTGCGGCCGGCGTCGCGGACGAGCGCGACCTGCTCGGAGCGCTGCGCGACGGGCTGCGCGCGATCGTGGCCCGTGGCCACGACACGAACGGCGGCCTGGTACGGCGGTGGTTGACCGCGGATCGGTTGCCGCGCAAGGCGAACCTCGCGACGCGGCTGGCCGGCATCGACGAGGTGCTGGCGCCGGTGGACCGCCAGTCGGTCTACCGCGCCGTGCCGAACCCGCTGCGGGAGGCGCGATGAGTACCGCGCGACATGGCCGCGCGCTGTTGCCGGGCGGGTTCTCGGCCCCGACGGCCCGCGGTGTCCTGACCCTGCGGCCGGTACTGGTCGACGACGACCTGGAGCTGGTGCACGACTGGCTGAACCGGCCGCACGTGGCGCGGTTCTGGCAGCAGGCCTGGCCGCGGGACCGGGTCCGCGGCTACCTCACCGGGCTGCTCACCGACAGCGTGTCCCGGCCGATGCTGGGGCTTCTCGCCGGCGTACCCGTGTCGTACTGGGAGATCTACCGCGCCATCGCCGAGCCCGTCGGCGCCGCGTACCCGGCCGAACCGGGCGATCTCGGCCTGCACGTGCTGATCGGCGAGCCGGCGCTGACCGGCCGGGGCCTGGGCCGGACGCTGCTGGGCGCGGTCCGGGACGGGCTGTTCGCGGCGGATCCGGCCTGCACCCGGGTGGTCGCCGAGCCGGACGTGCGCAACACCGCGTCGGTACGGGCGTTCCAGCGCGCCGGGTTCACCCGCCGCGGCGAGATCGAGCTGCCGGACAAGACCGCGGCGCTGCTCGTCGCCGAGCGCGCGGGCGGCCCGGCAGGCACCTCCGTACCGGAGCGGAGCGCGACGGGCGCGCCGCCGGCCGGTGCGGCCGGCGAGGGGAGCGCGGCATGACCGACACGTTCGACGTGGTCGCGGTGGGAATCGGGCCGTTCAACCTGGCGCTGGCGGCGCTGGCCGACGAGCTGCCCGAACTGCGGTTCGCCGCGTACGACGCGAAGCCCCGGTTCGACTGGCACCCCGGCGTGCTGTTCGACTGGGCGACGGTGCAGGTCGGCTTCCTCGCCGACCTGGTCAGTCTGGTCCGGCCGACGAGCCGCTGGTCGTTCCTGTCCTACCTGGTCGACCGGGACCGGATGTACCCGTTCTACCTGGCCGAGCGGTTCCACCTGCCGCGCCGGGAGTACGCCGACTACTGCGGCTGGGCGGCCGAGCGGCTCCCGTCGACCCGCTTCGGGGTGCAGGTCACCGCGCTGGACTGGGACCACGATCGTGCACTGTGGACGGTGCGGTTGCGGGAGCCGGCCGGTGCGCGTTCGGTGCGCGCCCGGCACGTGGTGCTCGGCGTCGGCACCCGGCCGGTACTGCCGGCGCCACTGGAGGCGATCGGCGGCGACCGGGCGATCCACTCCGCGTCCTACCTGTCCCAGGTGGACGGTTGGGCGGCCGGGGTGCGGCACGTCGCCGTGGTCGGGTCCGGGCAGTCCGGCGCCGAGGTGTTCCTCGACCTGCTGCGGCGGCAGCGCGACCGCGGCTGGGCGGTGAGCTGGCTGACCCGTACCGCGACGTTCGCGCCGCTGGACTACACCAAACTGGTGCTGGAGTACACCACGCCGGAGTACATGCACTACTTCCACCACCTGGCGCCCGGCGTCCGGGACCGGTTGCTCGCCGGGCAGTGGCAGCTGTACAAGGGGATCGACAGCGAGACGATCGACGCGATCCACGCCGAGCTGTACCACCGGCTGCTGGACGACACGTTGCCCCCGGTGCGGCTGTACCCGGCGACGGCGGTCCGGGACGCCAGCCGCGGGGCCGACGGCATCGAGCTGTCCTGCGACCACGCCGACACCGGCAGCACCGGCACGCTCGCGGTGGACGCCGTCGTCGCCGCCACCGGCTACGCGGCCCGGCCGCCGGCCCTGCTCGACCCGGTCCGGCCGCTGATCGACTGGGACGACCAGGGCCGCTACCGGATCGACGCCCAGCATCGGATCGGCACGGTTCCAGCGGTGTCCGGCGGCCTGTACGTGCAGAACGCGGAGCTGCACACGCACGGCGCCGCGGCACCCGACCTCGGCATCGGTGCGTACCGATCGGCAACCATCCTGAACGCGATCACCGGCCGGGAGGCGTTCCGGCTGCCGAAACGGACCGCGTTCCAGACCTTCGGGGGTGTCCGGTGACCGGCGAACGCTGGCGCCGGGCCAACCGCACCCTCGCCGCCAAGGCGTTGGCCGAGTGGTGCTACGAGGGCATGCTGACACCGGTCGAACTCGACGCCGACCGGTACCGCATCGACCTGGACGGCGACGTGTCGTACGAGTTCGCCGCCCGCCGGGGCGCGTTCGGCTCGCTGCGGGTCGCGCCGGACTCGATCCGGCGGTACGCCCCGGGCCTGCTCGGCAACCGCGGCGGTGCGCCGGCCTGGGACGTGCAGCGGCTGGTCGTCGACGCCGCCGCGACCATGGGAGTCGATGCGGCGACCCTCGCCGGCTACCTCGGCGAGCTGTCCGCGACGCTCGCCGCCGACGCGACCGCCGACGAGCTACCCGCCGCGACCCTGCGCGCGCTGGACCACACCGAGCTGGAGGGGCACCTCACCGGGCACCCCTGGCTGGTCACCAACAAGGGCCGGATCGGCTTCGGCGCAACCGATCTGCGCCGGTATGCGCCCGAGTCGCGACGGCCGACGCGGTTGCGCTGGGTGGCCGTCCATCGTGGACTCGCCACCTTCGCCGGCACCCCCGGGCTGTCCGAACACGCAGTACGCCGGTCCGAACTCGGCGAGCGGACCGAGGCCCGGTTCGCCGCCGGCATGCGCGATGCCGGGCTCGACCCGGACGCGTACGTGTGGCTGCCGGTGCACCCGTGGCAGTGGGACCGGCACCTCTCGATCGGGTACGCCGGGGAGATCGCGCAGCGGCGGATCGTGCCGCTCGGCGACTCGCCGGACCGCTACCTCGCACAGCAGTCGATCCGGACCATGACCAACCTGACCGACCGGCAGCGGTACGACGTGAAGCTGCCCCTGTCGATCCTGAACACGTCGGTGTGGCGCGGGATCCCGCCGCACTGCACGGCCGGCGCGCCGGTGCTGACCGGGTGGCTGCAGGGCCTGGTGGCCGCCGACGAAGCCCTCGCCGACACCGTACTGCTCGGCGAGGTCGCCTCGGTGACCGTGCACCACCCGTACCTGTCCGGGGTGGACGGGGTGCCCTACCGGCATCTGGAGACGCTGGGCTGCATCTGGCGCGAGCCGGTCACCCCGGCGCTGCGGCCGGGCGAGCACGCCCGGCCGCTCGCGGCACTGTTGCATGTGGACGGTGCCGGCCGATCGCTGCTGGCGGAACTGGTCTCGGCCGCCGGCCGGCCGCCGGTCGAGTGGTTGGCGGGGCTGATCGGCACGGTGCTGCGGCCGCTCGTCCGGTTGCTCTACCGGTACGGGCTGACCGTCAACCCGCACGGCCAGAACGCGCTCGTCACCTTCGACACCAACGAACTGCCGTGCCGGCTGCTGCTCAAGGACCTCGTCGACGACCTGGAACTGTCCGACACGGTGGTACCCGAGCGGCTGCCCGAGCCGGCCGGCATCGTGCCGCGCAAGGCGCCGGCGCTGATCGCCCAGCACGTGGTGGACAGCGTCCTGATCGGCCACTTCCGTTACCTGGCACCGTTGTGTGCCGAGCAGCTGGGCGTGCCGGAGGCGCGGTTCTGGGCGATCGCCCGCGAGACGATTCGGTCGGCGCAGCGGGAGATGCCGGAACTCGCGCCGCGCTTCGACGAGTACCAGCTGCTCGGGCCGACGTTCCCGCGCTACCGGCTGAACGCCGACCGGCTGCTCGTCACCGGGTACGCGGACCGGCCGCTGCGGCACGCGATCGGTGCGTCCGGCCAGGTGCCGAACCCGCTGTACGGCAAGGGATCCTGACCGCCGCCACGGTCAGCGGGCCGGCCCGGGGCCGGCGGCCCGAAGCGCTCCGGCCGGCGCCTCGGGCTGCCGGCCCGGACGTGCGGCCCGGACGACGGAGGCGCCCCGGGCAGCGGTCGGCGGCGCCGCGCGGACGGGCTGGTGGGGCGGCGCCGCCGCGCGTACCAGATCGCGGCGGTGACGGCGGCGCCCGCGGTGACCACCACCGCCATCGGCACCAGTGGCCCCCCGGGCGGTCGACTCAGCACGTACCGGATGCGGGTCAGCGGGGTGGGCACCGGGTTCTGGAAGGTCAGCACCGGCCACTCACGATCCCGGGCGACGCGGCGCAGGCCGCGATCCGGGTTGACAACTGTCGGATATCCGACAGTTGACAGCAGCGGAACATCGCTCACGGAATCGGAGTAGGCGTAACAGGTCGCAAGATCGTAGCCGTTTCGGGCCGCCAATTCCCGCACCGCCACCGCTTTGCTCTCGCCCGCGGCATAGAAGTCGACCTCGCCGGTGAACCGGCCGTCCCGGATCGCCATCCGGGTCGCGATCACATCGTCCGCGCCAACCAATCGAGCAATCGGTCGGACCATCTCCTCGCCGGACGACGAGACGAGCACAATGTCCCGGCCGGCCGAGCGGTGCTGCTCGATCAACACCAGCGCCTCGGCGTACACGTACGGCGCGATCAACTCGTCGATCGTGCCGGCGACGATCCGTCTTACCTGGTCAACGGGCCAGCCGCGGCTCATGGTGGCCAACTGGTCACGGATTCTCGCCATCTGCTCGTCGCCGGCGCCGGCCAACTTGTACACAGCCTGTGCGTACCCACTGGCGACCACGTCGCGCCGGTTCAACAAGCCGTCCCGGTAGAACGGCCGAGCGAATGCCAAAGCACTCGACGTCGCGATCACTGTCCGGTCGAGATCGAAGAAAGCGGCGCCTGAGCCCACGGGGCGAGTGTATTCATCGCCACCGACACCTGCCTCGCCCGGGCGGTTCGTGTCCCGGTCGGTGGGCGCCGCCGACCGGCCGAACGGTTGCACCCTGAAGGTGGAGGTGTGCGCGCCGGATTCCTGCTAGTACTCGACGTCGCGCCTCGATCTCGGGCATCCTTACAAGGAGGTACGTGCGGGCCGAGGCAACGCTTCCGGCCTGCAACCACACTCTCGGCGGTTGCACCCCCCGTGACCGCTGAGTGGGCCCGGCTCGACCCCCCGGAGCCGGCCCCCTGACGGCCCCCGCCACCCCCCGGCGGGGTCGTCCCTATTCCAGCCCTTTCCGCCGCGAAGCGTTCGTGCAGCTCAGGCCCGGGGCGCTGCGCCCGGCCGGCCATGGTCGCCCTGGTCGTCCGGTCCAAAAGCAGCAGAAAGTCAGCAGACAGCGCCCCGGGTCCCGCCCATCGCCTGCTGCCTGTGGCCCGGCGCAACGGCATCCACCGACGCAACGGCATCCACCGCCGCGACGGCATCCACCGGCGTGACGGCATCTACCGGTGCGACGGCATCCGCCGGTGCGACGGCGTCCACCAGCGCGACGTTCGGGCTCCAGATCGGTTCGGGTGTCCCTGATCGCGCACCGGTTCGGGTCACGCGCCGGCGGACAGCCACCCGTAGATCTGCGCGTAGACGCTGGCGTCGGGTACGTGACCGCCGGGGTACCTGTGAGCTTGCGCCGTGCGGAGGTGCGCAACCAACCAATCAGCGTGGTCGGAAGGCACATGGGGGTCGTCGGTGCCTCGCCAGATGCCGACCGGCACGGTGATCGAGTCGGGTTCGAAGCCCCAGGGCCGGGCGAGTGCGAGGCTGTCGTCGACCCAGCCGTCGATACTGTCGACGAACGTCGCACGAATGCGGGCCATCGCATCCGGGTCCGTGCGGGCTGGCGGGCCCGGCTGCCCCGGTAGCTCTGGCCCTCCCGCATCGATCTGTGCCAGGATCTGCGCGGCGGTTTCCGCGATCCGCGACCGTACTGCGGATTCGTCCGCTGCCGCGGCGCGGCCCTCCGCCGGCTTGATGCCGGACACCACGGCGCAGCGGGTGACCCGTTCGGCCAGCAACGCGGCGCAGGCCAGGGCGTGCGGGCCGCCAGCGGAACCACCGAAAAGGCCGAACCGCCGCCAGCCGTGCGCGTCGGCGAGGCGGCGCACGTCGTCCGCCGCATCGGCGACGATGCGGCCGGGCTGGCGGCTCGACCCGCCGTATCCGGGCCGGTCGTAGACCAGCAGGCGTACTCCGCTTCGTGCAACCGCTTCGACGAGCCAGGGCCACTTCCACCGACTGCTGGGCGATCCGTTGTGTGCGATGACCGGAACTCCGTCGGGCGGCCCGTACCGGCAGAAACGAAGGATCCGGCCGCCGCCGACCGGCAGTTCCGAGGTCTCGGGCAACGTCATGCGGGCCATCCAACCGAATCGAGGTAACGGAGCAGCCGGCGCAGGGCGAACGGCCGCCCGCTGCGGCTGCCGTCGTTGGTGCGCGGGCGATACCGTCGCGCCGACCGACGACCGGGCACCCGTGCCCCGATCGTGGTTGCGTGGCAGTTGTCGCCGCCCGACGAGGGGACGCCGGATCGGGCCTCAGCCCGGGCCGTCGCTGGCGGCGGCGAGAAGCGGTACCAGCAGGTCGCTGATCGGGGTGGGGATGCCGTGGGCTCTACCCCGGCGCGGGACGACACCGTTGCGGGTGTTCCATTCGAGCGGCCGGTCGGCCACCCGGTCGGCGAGAATCGAGGTACCCATGTCGGCCGGGTAGGACCGGAAGCCGTCGACGATCTCGTGCGGCACCTCGTCGCCCAGCACTGCCCCCTCGGCTCGGGCGACAGCCAGGCACTCCCGCAGGTAGGCCAGGGACAGCTCGGCGATGTCGGTCCGGGCGAACATGCCGGAGCGGCGGCCGGTGAGGACCATCAGCCCGGCGACGGCGTTCTGCAGCAGCTTGCGCCACGCCACGGAGGTGAAGTCCGCCGCCACGTCGGTCGAGCACCGGGTGCCGCGCAGCGCATCGAGTACGACGTGCGACGCCGTGCCGTCCGGCAGGGTCAGCCGCGGTTCGCCGCGCAGCCGCACCGAACCGTCCGGCTGCGCCTCGGCGGGGAACCACACGACCGCGGGGAGGACCCGGGCGCCGGAGGTGTACGGCGAGACGGTCGACTCCTGCTCGACGCCGTTCTGCAGGACGCAGACGACGGTGTCCGCACCGCACAGCGCCGCCAACCATGGCGCGGCGGCCTCCACCTGCGTCGACTTGACCGCAAGGAACACCAGGTCGACCGCCCCACCGGCCCGTGCCGGGTCGATCCGCACCGGCCCCGGTACGGCGATGCGGACCGCTTCGCCGTGCAGTTCCAGGCGTTCCCGGGCGGTACGGCCACAGATCCTCGGCGTTCGGCCGACCTCGTGCAGCGCCGCCGCCACGGTCGTACCGATCGCCCCCGGCCCCACCACGGCGATACTCGGATCCACCACATCATCCCTTCGCACGGCCCCCGCCGGTCCGGACCGCCGGTCGGGCGGCCCCGGCCCTGTTTCAGGCTACGAGCAGGCGGAGACCGAGTTCCGCCGCGTCGAGATCGACCAGGTCGCGATTGCGTTCCGCCCAGCGGCCCGACGCGAGGTCGGCACGCAGGCTGGTGACCGCCCGCCGTTCCGCGTCCGGCCCGACTCGGGTCCAGACCGACACCGCGCGGCGCACCCGCTCGTCCAGGTACGCCTCCGGGCGCCGCCAGTACGCCTCGAAGAAGCCGTCGCTGCAGTCCCAGGGGACCAGGACCGGCTCCGCGTGGCCGCCGACCGCCTGGGTCAGGTCGGCCAGGGCGGGCCAGCCGGCGAGCAGGCCGGCGAACTCGGGCAGGTAGTCGCGGGTGAGCCAGAACCGCTCGCGCCAGCCGGTGCTGCTGGCGTCGTAGGTGAACACCACGACCCGGCGGGCCACCCGGCGCAGCTCGCGCAGCCCGGCGACCGGGTCCGGCCAGTGGTGCACGGTGCTGACCGCCATCGCGGCGTCGAAGGACAGATCCTCGAACGGGAGGCTCTCGGCGCTGGCGGCCACGCACGGCGCCGCGCCCGCGGGACGTTGTGCCCGCATCACGGCGGAGGGTTCCACCGCCGTGACGTCGCGGCCGGGCGGTTCGTAGGAGCCGGTACCGGCGCCGACGTCGAGTACCGTCCGGGCGTCCCCGAGCGCGGCCCAGATCCGTTCGGCGATCCGCGGCTCGGTACGCCGCGTCGCCGGATAGGCCGATCCGATCACCTCGTACAGCTGCGCGCCGAACATCGTGAGTTGCTCCTCCGGTGTCGTCTCGATCCCCATCGCCCGCGCCTCCAGCTCCCTGTCGATGGCCGTCACCATCGCGGCGGCACGGTCACGCCGTTCGAGCAGCAGCCCGCGCAG
Organism: Actinocatenispora thailandica; assembly: GCF_016865425.1. Classification (NCBI taxonomy): domain Bacteria; kingdom Bacillati; phylum Actinomycetota; class Actinomycetes; order Micromonosporales; family Micromonosporaceae; genus Actinocatenispora; species Actinocatenispora thailandica. The sequence continues at coordinate 224,448 of NZ_AP023355.1, forward strand.
CCGGTGCAGGTGCGCCACGGCATCGGTGGTCGGGTCGTCGACCAGCGCCGCGATCTCGCGCAGCCCGAAGCCCAGCCGGCGGTAGCCGAGCACCTCGCGCAGCCGCCGCACGTCGCCCGCCAGGTACGCCCGGTACCCTGCCGCGGTCCGCGCGGACGGCCGTACGAGACCTATCTCGTCGTAGTGGTGCAGCGTCCGGACGCTCACCCCGGCAAGCTCCGCGACGCGTCCCACGGTCAGGTGCTCTTCCACCTGCTCGACGATGCGGCATCACGCCACGTGAGGGTCAAGCGCATCGCCCGGTACCCGGATGGCCGGCGGTGCGGCGCGGCGCCGGCCGTGGCCCGCAACCCGGGTTGCTGCTGGGACGAGGGCCACACGGTGAACCTGCACGTGTTCGGCCCGGACTGCGACGAACATCTGCGGCACCTGATCTTTCGGGACTGGCTGCGCGGACATCTCGACGATCGGGACCGTTACGCGGCGGAGAAGCGGCGGGCGGCGGCGGACAATCCGTGGTCGGTGTCGGCGTACAACAGGCAGAAGGCCGGGTCGATCCTCGACATCCTGCGACGGGCCGGGCTCCGTCCCGCGCCGGCGGGTCCGCGCCGCTGACCCGCTGTTCGTTCGACCTCGATGCCCGCCAGCGTGCCGGCGCTCCGGGTGCTCGCGGTACTCCTGGCCGACCCTGCGCGGTCACGACGCACTCCCCGGACTGTCGTACCGCAGCGGGCCCGGCGCCGCCGGTTGTGTTCGCTACCAACCGATCGCGCGCGATAGCACGAATCGGCGGCTGCGGCCAGGTCGTCTACAGGGTGGCCGGGCATCCACAGATCGCGCCCGCTCGCTGGGCGGCCCGGTGCGAGCGCGGGACGGTGGGGCGGTCAGCTCACCGATCCGGAGGCACCGATGGCCATGGACAGATCCGATCCGCCCGACGACGACGCGACGTCGCCGGCCGCGCCACGTCCGCTGGTGGTGACCAGCGATGCCGACCTGCTGGACGAACTGCTCGCGCTCGCCGCTGCCGGCTGCGGCGACGTCGACGTCGCGCCGGATGCCACCGCTGCCCGCCAGCACTGGCGCACGGCGACGCTGGTGGTGATCGGCGCGGACGCGGTGACCGGGTGCGTACGGGCGGGGTTGCCGCGTCGCCGCGGTCTCGTCCTGGTGGCGCGGCTGCCCGACCTGCCCGACGGAACGCGCGATCCGGCGGCGGAGGATGCCGCGTCCTGGCGGGCGGCGAGCCAGCTCGACGCCGACCACGTCGTGGTGTTGCCGGCCGCGGCGGCCTGGCTGACCGAGCGGTTCGGCAGCGCGGGCGCCCGGCACCGCGACGCGGCACCGATCGTCGCCGTGATCGGTGGACGCGGCGGCGCCGGTGCGAGCGTGCTGGCGGCGGGGCTGGCGCTGACCGCCGCGCGCAACGGCCTGCGGACCATGCTGGTCGACGCGGATCCGCTGGGTGGCGGTGTCGACCTGCTGCTCGGCGCCGAAAGCGCGGCCGGGCTGCGCTGGCCCGATCTGTCGGCGGCCAGAGGCCGGGTCGACGTGGCGGCACTGCGCGCCGGCCTGCCCCGGCAGGGCGAGCTGGCGATGGTCTCGTGGGACCGCGGTGATGCCGTCGAGGTGCCGGTCGAGGCCATGGAGGCGACGCTCGATGCCGGGCGGCGCGGTGGCGACCTGGTGGTCATCGATCTGCCACGGACGTTGGGCCCGGCGGCGATGTGCGGCGTACGGGCGGCCGGTGAGGTGCTGATGCCGGTGACCGCCGACATCCGGGCCTGCGCCGCGGCGGTCCGGGTCGCGGCCCAGGTCGGGCCGCACTGCCAGGCGCTGCGACTGGTGGTGCGGGGTCCCGCGCCGGGCGGCCTCAGCGCGCACGACGTCGGTGTGGCGCTCGGCCTGCCGGTCGCCGGATCGCTTCGCCCGGAGCCGGACCTCGCCGCGGCCTTGGAGCGTGGCGACCCGCCGACAGGCTCGGGTCGAGGCCCGCTGGCCGAGCTCTGTGCACGACTGCTCGCCGAACTGACCGCGGACGCGGGTCGCGAGGTGGCTTGATGATCGTCGACGAGGGCCTGACCGATCGGGTGCGGCAACGGTTGGCACGCAGTGGCGGCACGGCCAGTCCTGCTGCGATCGTGGCCGCGGTCCGCGCCGAATGCGGCGCCGCGCTGGGCGATCGGGCGCTGCTTGCGATGGCGGACGAACTGCGTCGCGATCTGATCGGCGCCGGACCGCTCGACCCGTTGCTGGCCGACCAGCGGGTGACGGACGTGTTGGTCAACGGGCGCGAGGTCTGGTGCGATCGCGGCGTGGGCCTGGAGCGGGCGCCGGTGCGGTGGCTCGGCGCCGACCCGGTGCGCCGGCTTGCCCAGCGCTTGGCCGCCAGTTGCGGGCGGGCACTCGACGACGCCCACCCGTTCGTGGATGCGCGGCTGCCGGACGGCACCCGGCTGCATGCCGTGCTGTCCCCGGTGGCACCCGGTGGGCCCTATCTGTCGCTGCGCACGTTCCGGCACCGTGCCTTCGGTCTCGACGAGCTGATCACGGCCGGCACGATCGACCCGACGGTGGCGGAGGTGCTGACCGCGATCGTCGATGCTCGCCTGGCCTATCTGGTGACCGGCGGCACCGGCTCCGGCAAGACGACCATGTTGTCGACGTTGCTCGGCCAGGTTCCCGTCACCGAACGCATCGTCGTGGTCGAGGACGCCGCCGAGCTCCGGCCGAGCCATCCGCACGTGGTCGGGCTGACCGCGCGCCCGGCGAATGCGGAGGGCGCCGGCGAGGTGACACTGCGCGATCTGGTGCGTCAGGCCCTTCGAATGCGACCGGATCGCATGATCATCGGCGAGTGCCGCGGAGCTGAGATCGTGGAACTGCTCGCCGCGCTCAACACCGGGCACGAGGGCGGTGCCGGCACGCTGCATGCGAACACTCCACGGGACGTGCCGGCCAGGCTGGAGGCACTGGGCCTGCTCGGGGGGTTGGGGCGGGCCGCCTTGCACGCCCAGGTTCGTTCGGCCCTGCGGGTCGTCCTGCACCTCCGCCGGGGCACCTCGGGCCGGGTGCTCGACGAGATCTGCCTGTTGACGCCGAGCGGTCCGGACGACCGGGTCGTCGCGGCGCCGGTGTGGCGCCGCGACGGCGGTCTGCAACCCGCCGCGCCCGCGCTCGCGCGCCTGTTGACCGATCGCGCCGTTCCGGCGCCGGCCCTGCTGGCTGCCGTCGATCCAGGCGGAACGGCATGACCGACATCCTCGCCGGGCTGGCGGTCGGTGGCGCCGGGCTGCTGCTCGCCCTGCCGCATCGCCCGAGTCGGCGGCGCATCGCGAGCATCCGGGCCACGCCACCGACGGCGGGTGGCCGGTTGGCCCGGCGTGCGTTTCGGGCGGTGACCCGCTCCAGCCGTACCGGAGCGGCCGTGGCGGCCCTGCTCGGCGCGCTGTCCGGGGCGGCCATGGCTGGGCCGGTCGCCGCACTGGTGTGCGGCACCTACTCGGGATTCGGTGCGTACCTGGTGTTCCGGCGCCGCTCGGCACGTCGGGCCGGCCGGCTTCGCGCCGGGACGCTCGATGCCGTGACGGCGCTCGCCGACGAGCTGCAGGCCGGCCTCGCGCCGTCCCGTGCGCTCGGCCATGTCTGGCCACAACTGGTCGGTACGGGCGTCGCCCGGCGGGCCGCGCCCGGTCCGGTCGTACCGGGTGATCCCGCCGCGGTCCTGGCCACGGATCCCGAGCGTGCTCGGGCCGACATCACGGCGCGCCTGGCGGTCGCCTGGCAGCTGGCCGCGGTCACCGGGGCACCGCTCGCGGATCTGCTCGGTCGCTTGCAGACCGAGCTCTCCGAACGGGAGCGGCTGCGGCGCGCCGCCGCGGCGCAGACCGCCGGCAACCGGGTGACCGCGGCTCTGCTGGCGTTGCTGCCGCTCGCCGGGATCGGGCTCGGCTACGCCATCGGCGCCGATCCCTTGCACCTGTTGTGGCACACCGGCATCGGCGCTGGCTGCGCTGTCGTCGCGTTGCTGTTGCAGTTCGCCGGAGTCGCCTGGACCCTGCGGCTGACTCGTACCGATGGGGAGGTGCCGGCGTGACGCCGGAAACCGCCACCGCGGCGGTGGCGGCCGGACTGCTGATCCTCGCCGTGCTGGTGGCACTGGTCGGCCGTCGTTCCGGCCGCAGTGTCGGCCGCCTGTCCCGCGTCGTTCCGCGAGACGACGCGACCGATCACCGACCCCGTCCGCGCCGCCGTCCGGTGCTGTTGTTGTCGCCGCTGGCGGGGATCGGGGTGGCCGTCATGCTCTCCGGCTGGATCGGGGTGGTGGCCGGCGCGGCGGTGGCGGTCGGGGTCGTGGTGGCGATACGTCGCTTCGAATCACCGACCGTGCGCCGGATGCGTCGCCGGGCCGCCGCGGACCTGCCGTTCGCGCTCGACCTGCTGGCCTCGGCGTTGGCCGCCGGCGCGCCTACGGCGGCCGCGACCCGTGCGGTCGGTGCGGCGCTGGGTGGCCCGCTCGGCGAACGCCTGGCCCAGTCCGGCCGCGCACTCGCACTCGGCGGTGCACCGGACACGGCCTGGCTGCCCGTCCGGGGCCTGCCCGGCGGGGAACGCCTGGCGGACGCCGCCATCCGTGGCGCCGACAGCGGCGCGGGGCTGGCCCGGGTGTTCGGCAGGGTGGCCGCGGACCTGCGGGCCAACGAGAGGCACCAGCAGGAGGCGGCCGTGCAACGCGCCAGCGTGCTGCTCGTGTTGCCGCTCGGGCTCTGTTTTCTTCCGGCGTTCGTGGTCGGCGGCCTCGTCCCGGTCGTCGCGTCGACGTTGGGTGCGGTCCTGCCGTAGCGGGATCGCGGTACCACCGGGCCGGGACGGTCCCGCCCGGTAAACGAGGGAGGAATCCATGATGGTGCAACGGCTCCGTCGCCGCCTGCGCGGCGACGCGGGGATGAACACCGCGGAGTACGCCGTCGGCACGATCGCCGCGGTGGCGTTCGCCGGCCTGCTGCTGAAGGTTCTGACGTCGTCGACCGTGCAGTCGGCGCTGACCGCCATCATCCAGCGGGCGCTGGGCTGAGCGATGACCGTGACGACCGATCGTCGCGGCCGGGGGCCGGCTCCGCAGCCGGCCCCCGCGGTCCGGAGGACGGGTTCGGGGCGTGACCGTGGCTCGGCGACGGCCGAGTTCGCCGTGGCCATGCCAGGTGTCGTACTGCTGCTGTTGGTGGGGCTGACCGCGGTCGCCGCGTTGATCGCCAAGGTGGAGTGCGTGGACGCCGCGCGGGAGGCGGCCCGCGCGGCGGCCCGCGGCGACAACGGCGTTGCCGCTGGTTCGCGTGCCGCGCCGGCACACGCACGCGTGTCGGTGTCGACCGGCGAGTCGATTCGGGCCACCGTGACGGCACCGGTGATCCCGCTGGGGTCGGTGTTGTCGTCGTTGACCGTGTCCGCGTCGGCGGTTGCCGAACCCGAACCCGGGGTCGTGCCATGACCGGCCGGCCCCGCGTACGGGCACCACGTGCGGCTCTCGTCTCAGACGAGGGGTCGGCGACGATCGTGCTGCTCGGTGTCGGGCTGGCGGTGCTGCTCCTGGCCGGCGCCGTCACCTGGGTCGGCGCCGCCGTACTCGCGCGGCATCGCGCGCAGGCGGCAGCCGATCTCGCCGCCCTGTCGGCGGCCCGGCACGCGATCGAGGGCAGCGCGAGCGCCTGTTCGCACGCCGACCGGTTGGCTCGGGCCAACGCCGCCCGGCTGACCCGATGCCACCTCGACGGGCTGAACGCCACGGTCCGCACGGCGGTGGCGCCGATCGCCGCGATCGCGCGGTTCGGTGTGGCGACCGCGGTCGCCAGGGCCGGGCCGGTCCTGATCGACGGCGGTGGCGTCGTCCCGGTCTCCGGGCCGCAGCGTCTCCGGTCGGTCGGGTACGACGGGCCGGTCCGGGTGTCTGAGCGCGGCCGGTCGGACCGAGCGGCCGGGCACGGTGGGTCAGGCCGAGCGGTTCAACGCATCCGGATCCACCCGGCCCAGCAGCGTCTCGCCGCCAAGCCAGCGCCGGACCTCGGCCACGACGAACTCGCCGAACCGGCGAAGCTCCCGGCCGCGCGTGCCAGCCAGATGCGGCGTGACCAGGACGTTTGGCAGATCGAGCAATGGATGCCCGACCGGCAGCGGTTCCGGGTCGGTGACGTCGAGTACGGCATCGATCCGGCCGGTGGCGCAGTGCGCGGCGAGCGCGTCGGTGTCCACCAGCGCGCCCCGGGCGGTGTTGACCAGCACCGCTCCGTCGCGGAGCAACCCGAGCCGCCGCTCGTCGATCATCCGGTACGTCTCGGGCAGCTCCGGCGCGTGCACGGTCACCACATCGGATCGGCCGCACAGAGTGTCCAGGTCCACCGCCGTCGCCCCGAGTTCCTCGGCTTGGCTCGGCGTCAGGAAGGGGTCGTAGACGAGCAGGTCCACGCCGTAGCCGGCGAGCATCCGCAGCACCAACCGGCCGATCTGCGAGGCGCCGACGACACCGACCGTCAGGCCGTAGAGACCGCTGTCCTCGCCGACCGGGTACCCGTGCCGCGAGACCCCAGCGCGATAGTCCGCCGCGTAGCGAAACACCCGCCGAGCGGCCAGCACGATCGACGCCACGGTGAACTCTGCGACTGGCCGCGCGTTGACCGCGACCGCCGACGAGACGGCGACTCCGGCGGCGAACAGTTCCGGGGTGGTCAGCTGCTTGACCGAACCGGCCGCGTGCACGACGAGGCGCAGCTTGGGCGCGGCTGCGAGGACCGTGGCGTCCAGCCGCGGGCTGTCCCAACCGGTCAGCAGAACCTGCGCCGCGGCGAGCGCCGGTGGTGGCGCGGCAGCGGTCGTGAAGACAGAGCCGGGGTCGCAGTCGACGGCATCGGCCAGCCCGGCCATGACCGGGCTCGGAAAGATCTGCCCGACCAGGTCGTCGCGCATCGCCAGCACTGCCACCGGGCGTTCGCTCACGGCCCACCGTCCCTTCTGCCACCGGTACCGAACGGCTCGGCGGCCGGTGTTCTCGTTCATCGGTCCCGGCCGCCCCGGGGTGCGGTTCAGCGGTCCGGGTCGTCAGCCTCGTCCGGCAGCGCACGCAGGACCAGATCGAGCACCCGCAGCGCGCCCGGCTTGTCGAGTGGGTCGTTGCCGTTGCCGCACTTCGGTGACTGTACGCAGGACGGGCAGCCGGCTTCGCAGCCGCACGCCCGGATCGCGTCCCTGGTCGCGCTGAGCCACCGGGCGGCGGCGCCGAACCCACGCTCGGCGAAGCCGGCCCCGCCCGGGTGGCCGTCGTAGACGAACACCGTGGGCAGGCCGGTGTCGGGATGCAACGCGGTGGACAGCCCGCCGATGTCCCACCGGTCACAGGTCGCGGTCAGCGGCAGCAACCCGATCGCCGCGTGTTCGGCGGCGTGCAGCGAGCCGGGCAGGTCGGCCTCGGCCAGCCCGACCGCCGCCAGCGCGTCCGGATCGATCGTGTACCAGACGGCGACCGTCCGCAGCTGGCGCGGCGGCAGGTCGAGCGGTCGCTCGTCGATGAATTCGCCGTTCGGTGTGCGGCGCCGCTGGTACGAGACGACCTGGCTGGTCACGTCCACGACGCCGAGCCGCAGCGTGACGGGCCCCGCCGGTACCGATCGCACGGTGCCCACGACGGTGAGGTCGGTCTGTTCCCGGGCGTGCGTCGTCCAGTCCGGTGTTTCGGGATGCACCAGCGCGACACCGTCGGTCAGGTCCAGCTCGTCGACCACGAAGGAGACACCCTGATGCAGGTAGACGGCACCGGCATGCACCTGGCTGTGCGCGGCGCCGGCGTCGACCGTGCCGAGCAGTCGTCCGGTGCCGGCCCGCACCACCGACACCGGTTCGCCCGAGCCGCCGCGCAGGTTGATCTGCGGTCGACCTCGCTGTGTCCAGTACCAGCCGGTCGGACGCTGGCGCAGCGACCGTACGGCGACCAAGGAGTCCACAGTGGACTGAGCGATCTCGCCACCGAACAGGTCGAGGTCGGCGGCGGTGAGCGGCATCTCGGCGGCCGCGCAGCACAGGTGCGGGCCCAGTACGTAGGGGTTCCCCGGATCCAACACCGTCTGTTCCACCGGCCGGTCGAAGATCGCTTCGGGGTGGTGCAGCAGATAGGTGTCGAGTGGATCGTCCCGACCGACGAGCACGCACAGTGCCTCGTCGACTCCGTTGCGCCCGGCCCGGCCGGCCTGCTGCCACAACGACGCCAGGGTGCCCGGATAGCCGGCGAGCACGACCGCGTCCAGCCCGACCAGGTCGACACCGAGTTCCAGCGCCGTGGTCGCCGCGATGCCGAGCAGCTCACCCGAGCGCACCGCGCGCTCCAGTTCGCGGCGCTCCTCGGCGAGGTAGCCCGCGCGGTACGCGGCGATCCGGTCGGCGAGTTCCGGGACAGCCTCGGCCAGCGCTCGCCGGCCGATCGCGGCGACCAGCTCGGCGCCGCGCCGGGATCGGACGAACGCCATCGTGCGCACCCCGCAGGTCACCAGGTCGGCCAGCAGCGTCGCGGATTCGGTGAGCGCGGAGACCCGGACCGGTGCGCCGTGCTCCCCTTCGGCCGCGTCCGGCGGCAGCAACGGCGGCTCCCACAGCGCCACGGTGCGCGCGGCGCGGGGGGAGAAGTCCTCGGTGACCGCACGCACCGGGATCCCGGTGAGCCGGCCGGCTGCGGTCGCCGGTTCCGCGACGGTGGCGGAGGCCAGTACGAACACCGGCTCGCCGGCGCCGTAGTGCGCGGCCAGCCGGCGCAGCCGGCGCAGTACCTGGGCGACGTGCGAGCCGAACACGCCACGGTACGTGTGACATTCGTCGACCACCACGTACCGCAGCCGGCGCAGGAACGTCGCCCAGCGTCGATGTGCCGGCAGGATGCCCTGGTGCAGCATGTCCGGGTTGGTCAGCACCAGCCGGGCGTGCGCCCGCACCCAGTCCCGCTCGGCCTGTGGCGTGTCGCCGTCGTACCCGGCCGCGGTCAGCGCGGTGAGCTCGCCGGTCAGCAGCCCGTCGAGGGAACGCAGCTGATCGGCGGCGAGGGCCTTGGTCGGCGACAGGTAGAGCGCGGTCGCCCGCGGCTCGGCGAGCAGTCCGGTCAGCACCGGCAGCTGGTAGGCCAGCGACTTCCCGGATGCGGTGCCGGTGGCGATGACCGTGCTGTGCCCGTCGCGTGCCAGCTGCGCCGCCTCGACCTGGTGCCGCCACGGCGCGGCGACGCCCTGCTCGGCGAGTGTCTTGCGCAGCGCCTCCGGCACCCAGTCGGGCCACGGTTCGGTCTGGCCGACCCGGGCGGGCAGATGCCGGATATGCGTCACCGGCCCGGCGCCGTCGGAGGTGGTGTGGCGCCCGGCTGTGAGTCTGGCCAGCAGGTCCCTTGCGTCCACTGGCAGAAACTCTGCCACGCCCGTGCGACCCTCTGGTCCGCGGCCACCGCGTGCCCGGCCACCGCGTGCCCGGCCACCGCGTGCCCGGCACGGGGCTTTCGCGGCGCGGCGAGCGATGGCTGTCGCGGCGCAGGAAATGCCCGGGCGGGGCTGCGGGTGCATGCCGGTGTCGTCCGCGCTCGTGCCGACAACGCGCGCGGCGTCGCCCCTGGTCCGACAGGTGCCGACAGTCCATTCTGTGCGGGCCTCCGGGACCGATCCTGCCCGGCCACCGTGCCCGACGGGTACGGTGCGGGTCGCCACGTCGGTAGAGTGCCGGTGAACGCAGCGGCCGAGCTGGGGGAGGTTCTGCATGGAGCTGTCGTTGCAGACGGGTACCGTGGCCGATCGCACGATTCTGCGGGTTACGGGCGAAATCGACGTCTATACCGCGCCGAGGCTGCGTCAGCGGCTGGTGCAGCTGGTCGAGGACGGCGCCCGGCACTTGGTGGTCGACCTGGGCGGGGTGGAGTTCCTCGACTCGACCGGGCTGGGTGTCCTGGTCGGCGGGTTGAAGCGGATGCGAGCGCTGTCCGGAAGCTTCGCGCTGGTCTGCGATCAGGAGCGGATCCTGAAGATCTTCCGCATCACCGGACTGGACCGGATCTTCACGATCGTGCCGACCGAACAGGACGCCCTGGCGGTGGCGCCAGATCCGGGTGGCGCGGAGGATCGGACGGACGGTGGCCATGCCGTTCCGCCGGCGACCGACAGATAGCGGCGGCCCGCGATGCCCACGGTACGGCTGGAGTTCTCGCCGGCGCCGGCACACGTCCGCACCGCCCGCCTGGTGGCGGTGGCGGTCGCACGGCGCGCCGGTGTCGCCGAGGAGGTGCTCGACGAGGTACGCCTCGCCGTCGGCGAGGCCTGCTCGCGTGCCGTCGCCCTGCACCAGCTGTACCAGTTGAAGGACCTGGTCGAGGTGGAGATGGCCGACGGCGCACGGTTCACCGTGCGGGTCAGCGATCGCGGTCCGGCGGAGACCAGGCCGGAGACCGGTTCGGTGCCGGATCCGGTGGAGCTGGTCGCCGAATCGGACACCCCGTTCCCGGCGCCGTCGGTCGCGGTCGGTATGGGGCTGGCCCTGCTGACCGGGCTGGTCGACGACCTGCAGGTGATCCCCCGCCGGGACGGGACCGGTACCTCGGTCCGGATGTCCTGGCCCGCCGCCTGACCCGACGGCCGGCCCACCGGCCGGCCCGGGGCGGCGATGCGCCGCCGGCGAGTGAACCTGCTCCCTCCGCCGTGCCGGGTGCCGCCACCGCACGACCTACGGCTCCAGGTACTGCCGATCCCCCGCCCCGCCGATCCGGGGCCGCACCGGTCCGGGGCGCCGCGGGACCGGACTCCGTGGTTCTGGGGCCGCACGGCTTCGTGGCCCCGCCGGTCAGGGGCCGCACCGGTCCGGGGCTCCGCGGGTCCAGGGCCCGCCGGTCCGTGCTCCGCTGGCGTGCGGGAAGGGCCGGCTGGGCGTGCCGCCGGCCCGTCGAGCTCGGTGGCCGTACCCCTTTCACGACCCTCGCTGCGGGCGAGGACTTCGCCCGGCGGGCCAAGCACGCCGGGCGGCAACCGGTCGGACCGCCAACGATGATCACGGACAGGGGCTGGTAATGCGGCCGCCCACGTGGTAAGTCCGTAATGCGGTTCGTATTAACACAGTGGCCTGGGACACAGGATGCTGCGGGTCGGGCTTGTGAGTCTCGGCACGATCGGCCCGATACACTCCGCGAGTTGCACCGGACCGACCGACCGGCCGGGCCGGATCACAGACGGTGGTACAGGAGGACGGATGGACACCACTCTCGCCACTGGCGGCGAGACCCTGTCCCTGAACAGCGTGTCCCTGACCGGTTCCAACCTGGTGTACGTGGTGATCGCGGCGGTGATCGCGCTCGTCGCGCTGGGGTTCGCGGCCGGCCTGGTCAAGTTGGTGCTGGCGACCGACCGGGGCACGACGAAGATGCAGGAGATCGCCGGCGCGGTGCAGGAAGGCGCCTCGGCGTATCTCGGCAGGCAGTTCCGCACGCTGGGGATCTTCGTGATCGTCGCGCTGCTGTTGCTGCTGGCGTTGCCGGTCAACGAGGGCGGCTGGGAAGTGCGCATCGGCCGGTCCGCGTTCTTCGTGGTCGGCGCGGTCTTCAGCGCGTTCATCGGCTGGGCTGGGATGTCGCTCGCGACCCGGGCGAACCTGCGGGTGGCGTCCGCCGCGCGCAGCACCCGGGAGGGCGCGATGCAGATCGCCTTCCGTACCGGCGGCGTGGTCGGGTTCATGACGGTCGGCCTCGGCCTGCTGGGCGCCGGCGTGGTCGTGCTGATCTTCCGGGACAAGGCGCCGACCGTACTGGAGGGCTTCGGTTTCGGTGCCGCGCTGCTCGCGATGTTCATGCGGGTCGGTGGCGGCATCTTCACCAAGGCCGCGGACGTCGGTGCCGACCTGGTCGGCAAGGTGGAGCAGGGGATTCCAGAGGACGACCCGCGCAACGCCGCGACGATCGCCGACAACGTCGGCGACAACGTCGGTGACTGCGCCGGGATGGCCGCCGACCTGTTCGAGTCGTACGCGGTCATGCTGGTCGCGGCGCTGATCCTGGGGCGCACCGCGTTCGGCTCCGAGGGCCTGGTCTTCCCGCTGATCGTGCCGGCGATCGGGGTGGTCACCGCGATCATCGGCGTGTTCATCACCCGGCTGCGGCCGTCCGACCGGTCCGGGATGGCGGCGATCAACCGGGCGTTCTTCATTTCGGCGGCCATCTCGGCCGTGTTGTGCGTGGTCGCGGCGCTGGTCTACCTGCCGAGCACGTTCTCCGACCTGCACGGCGTGTCGGCGAGCATCGGTCACCCGAGCCGCAGCCCGCAGCTGATCGCGATCGTCGCGGTCCTGATCGGCATCGTGCTGGCGGCCCTGATCCAGCTGCTCACCGGCTACTTCACGGACACCATCCGGCGGCCGGTGAAGGACGTGGCGAAGACGTCGCTGACCGGCCCGGCCACCGTGGTCCTGTCCGGCGTCAGCCTCGGCTTCGAGTCGGCGGTGTACTCGGCGATCCTGATCGCCGCCGCGGTGTACGGCGCGTTCCTGCTCGGCGGCGGCTCGATCGTGCTGTCGCTGTTCGCGGTGGCGCTCGCCGGTACGGGGCTGCTGACCACGGTCGGCGTCATCGTGGCGATGGACACCTTCGGCCCGATCTCGGACAACGCGCAGGGCATCGCGGAGATGTCCGGCGAGGTCGAGGGCGAGGGTGCGCAGATCCTCACCGAGCTGGACGCGGTCGGCAACACGACGAAGGCGATCACCAAGGGCATCGCGATCGCGACCGCGGTGCTCGCCGCGACCGCGCTGTTCGGTTCCTTCACCGACACCGTGACCAGCGCGGCGAAGGACAGCATGCAGGGGCTCGGCGCGCTGGACATCCAGCAGTACACCGGGATCCTCAACGTCGGCAACCCGTCGAACCTGGTCGGGTTGATCATCGGCGCGTCGGTGGTGTTCCTGTTCAGCATGCTGGCGATCAACGCGGTGTCCCGGTCCGCCGGCGCCGTGGTGTTCGAGGTGCGGCGGCAGTTCCGGGAGTTCCCGGGGATCATGGACGGCTCGCAGCGCCCGGAGTACGGCAAGGTCGTCGACATCTGCACCCGGGATGCGCAGCGTGAGCTCATCACGCCCGGCATCCTGGCCGTGTTCGCGCCGATCGTGGTCGGCTTCGGGCTCGGCGTCGGCGCTCTCGGCGCGTACCTGGCGGGCGCGATCGCGACCGGCATCCTGATGGCGATCTTCCTGGCGAACTCGGGCGGTGCCTGGGACAACGCGAAGAAGCTCGTCGAGGACGGGGTGCACGGCGGCAAGGGCTCCGAGGCGCACGAGGCGACGATCATCGGAGACACCATCGGTGACCCGTTCAAGGACACCGCCGGTCCGGCGATCAACCCGCTGATCAAGGTGATGAACCTGGTCTCGCTGCTGATCGCGCCGGCCGTGGTGATGTTCTCCATCGGCACGTCGAAGAACACCGGCGTGCGGATCGCGATCGCGCTGGTGGCGCTGGCGATCATCGTCGCGGCGCTGGTCGTCGCCAAGCGGCGGCCGATCGCCGTCGGTGAGGAGAACGGCGCGGAGAAGGAGGCGGCGCAGGCCTCGGCCTGACGCCGCTTCGCGCGCGGCAGTCCAAACGGCGGCCACGCGTGCGGTGGCCGCCGCGGGCGTCACCGCGCGGGGTTGTGCGGAGCCCCCGTGGACCGGATACCGTTCCGGGCCATGGGGGCTCTCGCACGTACGGCGGTGCCGGCGCTGGCCGCGCTGGTGCTGCTCGCCGGCTGCGGTTCCGACGGCGTACCGGCGAAGACCTGGGCGACCCACGTCTGCCGGGCGCTGAAGCCCTGGACCAGCACGGTGAGCAAGCTGACCCGGCAGACGCAGCAGGAGATGCAGCAGGTCACGACGCCGGACGCGGCGAAGGTGACGCTGTTGAACCTGCTCGACTCGGAGGCGAAGGCCACCGACAAGGCGCGGGACCGGCTGCTCGCCGCCGGGGTGCCGGACGTGGACGACGGGAAGAGGATCGCGGCCGAGTTCACCGCGGCGCTGACCTCGGCGCGTGACTCGTACCGCACCGCCCGGGACGCGGTCCGCAAGCTGTCGACGACCAACTCGAAGGCGTTCTACGATGGCGTGTCCAGCGCGATCGACAAGCTGAACACGCAGTACGACGCGGGTGCGCTGGACACCTCCAAGGTGCACTCCGAGCCGCTGCAGCGGGCGTTCGACGAGGTACCGGAGTGCCAGTGAGCGCCGCGTCGGACGCCGAGCCGCAGCCGGCGAGCGCTCCGCGGCCGGCCACCAAGTCCCAGCCAGCCGCCAAGCCACCGCCGGCCATCAGGTCGCGGTCGGCCAAATCGCCGCCGGCCGCCAAATCGCCGCCGGACAGTGCTCCTCGGCCGGCCAGTGCCTCGCCGCCGGCGGGTGACCTGCCGCCGGACGCCGGGCCGCAGCCCGCCATCGAACCGCTGTTCGCGCTGCCGGCGCCCCAGCCGCCGGCGGAGCGGGTGCCGCAGCCCCGCCGTCGCCGCGGCGCTCCGCCGCAGGCGTCCCTGTTCTCCGCGGTACTGGCCGAGCCGCGGCCCGCCGACGTGGCCGGGGTGCTGGCCGCCGGTGGCCAGGTGGTCCGGATGGGCGGCACCGCGCGGGTCTCGGTGGTGGTGGCGCAGGAGTGGCGGGTGGCGGCGCTGCTGGCCGCGTTCGACGAGCGGGGCCTGGCCGGTAGCCGGGTGCCCACGGTGGACGACCACGTCGGCGTGCGTACCGCGTTCTGCGCGGTGCTCGCCCCGGTCGCGGCAGGCTGGCTGCACGGCACGGTGACCCGGCCGCCGGCCGACTTCCGGACGGACGGGCTGGCGCTGCGGCTGTGGGCGATCGCCGGCGGTCGCCGCGACAGTCTGGGCTACCTGCTGTCGCTGCCGGCGGCAGAGACGGCCTGGCAGCCGCTGCGGCTGGCGTTGCGGGTGGCGGGTTTCGACGCCGAGTTGCTGACCAGCGGACCGAGCCTGCGGGTGGTCGGCCGCGCGCAGCTGGCCACGCTGGCCGACGTGCTCGGCCCGGCCCCGGCCGGCGCGGACGACCACGCCTGGCCCGCCTGAACCCCTGCCCTCGTAGCGTGCGCTGGCCGACGTCCTGCTCGGCTGGGAGCGTGCGCTGACCGAGGTCCTGGTCGGCCCGGGAGCCCGCCGGCCGGCGGGCGGGGCGCGAGGTGCCGCGGGACGCTACGCTCGACTGCGTTGTATGGCGCCGAATGTCGGGAGATGCATTGGCTGTCCGGCTCGACCATCCGGTGTGCCGGGTGCTGCGCGAGCGGCGGGCGCGCGGCGACCGGTCCGACGGGTACAAGGTGGGGTTGGCCGTGCAGGGCGGTGGGATGCGTGGGGTGCTGTCCGGCGCGATGCTCACCGCGCTGGAGGACCTCGGTTTCGGTGCCGTGTTCGACGGGGTGTACGGCGCCTCGTCCGGCGCGCTGAACGGGGCCTACTTCCTGGCCGGCGGGTCGTGGCGGAACCTCGCCGCCTACTACGACGACCTGGTCTCGGCGGAGTTCCTGTCGGTGCGGCGCTGGCGGACCGGGATGATGAGCCTGGACTACGCGCTCGGCGAGGTGCTGTGCCGGCGCAAGCCGCTGGACTTCGCCGCGGTGCTCGGTTCGGCCACCCCGCTGCACGTCGCGATCACCCGGCTGGACCCGCCCGCTACCGAGCTGCGGCACGGGTTCGGTGACGCCGCGGAGCTGGTCGCGGCGCTGCGGGCGAGCTCGTGGCTGCCGGTGGTGTCGCGCGGCGTGGCCGACTGTTCCGGGCCGGCGATCGACGGCGCGATGCTGACGATCCACCCGTACCGGCTGGCGGTGGGGGACGGCTGCACGCACGTGCTGTCGCTGAGCAGCCGCCGCCCCGGCCCGGTGCCGGGGCCGTACTCGCCGGTCGAGCTGGCGGTGACGGCGGCGCTGGCCGCGCTGGACCGGCGGCTGGTCCGGCCGCGTTGCCGCGCCGTGCGGGAGTACCGGCGGGACCGGGCGATGGTGGCGGCGGCCGGGGCCGGGCCGCCCTACGTGCTGGATGTGCTGCCGCCGCAGGGGGTGGCGTCGTTCGAGCGCCGCCCCGGCGCGCTGCTCGCCGCCGCCCGGCAGGCGTACGAGCAGGCGTACCGGGTGCTGTCCGGTTACCGCGGCGAGGGCTTCGCGACGGTGCCGAGGTTCGTTCCGGTAGGGGAGGTGGCGGATGCCGAGGCTGCTGAAGGTCGATCTGGTGGTGCTGCTCGGGAAGCTTCCTGACGACCGGCTCTCGCTGCCCGGTTGGGGCAGTGCGTCGGTCGCGACGTGGCGTGCGCTGCTGCGGTCGGTGCCGACCGATCGGCGCGCGTTCGAGTCGCGGTACGAGAAGGACTGGGACGACACGATCGCCCGGCTCGCCGCGCACTGCCGGCAACCGCACCCGCTGCGGCACGACAAGCTGTACGGCCGGCTCTCGGTGTTGCTGCTGACCATGCTGGCGCTGGACCACTCGCAGCGCTACCGGTCGTACCGGGGTGGTCGGCCCGATGCACCGGGCGGCGGCGCCACCGGCCTCGGGCACGACTGCGAGCTGTTGTGCCGGCCGCTGCTGGCCCAGCCACCAGTGCGCGCCGCGCTGCTGGAGCTGTACGAGCCGGCGAACGATCCGGCCGCGGCGCGGGAGTGGGCCGCGATCGACCCGGCGACGCTCGGCTTCCACCGGCACGGTACGACGTCGTTCATCGTCAGCGGCGCCCGGCGTGCGGTCAGCCAGGGTGCCCGGCGCCGGTTCGCGCTCAAGTGCCTGATCCTGCCGTACCTGGAGATCCCGACGATCGAGCGCGCCACCCGCGGCTACCTGGCCAGCTACCAGCGGGACGAGGAGGGTCTGCGGCATCTGGCCCGGCTGTGGGCGTCCAGCGACAGCTGGGTGCTGATGGACTTCGTGCCGGGCCGCACGCTGGCGGAGCGGCTGGCCGACGAGCCGGCGCCGCGGCCGGGTGACCCGCTCCGGCTCGACCTGCTGGAGCGCTACGGCGCGGCGCTGTTCGAGGCGCTGCGGGAGCTGGACCGGGTCGGGCTGACCCACCAGGACCTGTCGCCGTCGAACATCATCGTGGCGGAGTCGGAGGCGGACGCCGGTACCGGCCGGGTGACGATGACGCTGCTCGATCTCGGCGCGAACTACCTCTACGCGCAGGCGTTGCCCGGCGACGCCGCCCCGGATCTGCCGTTCGTCGCGCCGGAGGTGCGGCGGGACGGCAGCGGTTCCCGCGCCGACCTGTACTCGCTGGGGCAGCTGCTGGTGCTGCTCGGCACCGGCGCGCCGGCGGACCGGGGCATCGTGCCGGACGATTTCTACGCCGAGACGCCGCTGATGGCGCGGTTCCTGGAGGACCTGCTGGACGCGGATCCGGCCCGCCGGCTGCTGCTGTTCCGCCCGGAGCCGGACAGCTCGCTGTACGGGCAGCTCGGCCGCTGGTTCGCCGAGGAGCTGACGGCGCTGCGCGCCGCGTACACCGAGCGGGTCCGGCCGGCCCGCGCGGACGTGCGGGACAACCTGCTCGGGCTGTTCCATCCGTTCTCCGGCGCGCCGCGGCGGCAGCGGCGGTTGCTCGCGGTCCGGCGGGCCCAGCGCAGTTACGCCGAGCACCGGAAGAACATGCGGCTGCGCTGGCTGCTCGGCTGGTCGCTGCTGTCGGCGACGCTGTCCTACCTGGGTGGCCTGCTCGTCCTCACCTACCTGCTGCGCGAGCTGGGCCTGGATTTCGGCGGGCCGGCGCTGTCGGTGGCCCAGCGCGTCACCGGTACCGGGCCCGACGGCATCCCGTTCCTCGACCGGCTCCGGGCGGCCGACTACCCGGTGCCCGATCCGCGGCACAACCTGCTGATTCTCGCCGTCGGGTTCACCTTCGTACTGGTCTGCGCGAAGTACTACCAGGGGTTGTTCGCGGGGCTGACGCCGCTGGTCACCGGGCGCCACGCGGGTCGGCTGTCGGTGCTCGCGGTGGTCGCGGAGGTGGCGATGCGGGCCACGGTGGTGGCCTCGCCGGTGGCGATCGCGCTGCCGGTGGTGGTGGAGCGGCGCTGGTGGCTGATCTGCGTGGCGTCCGGCATGACGCTGGTCCTGTTCTGCAACGCCGCGATCTCCGGGTACGCGCGTGCCGTGTTGCGGCGGGCCCGGGCGGCGGAGCTGTCCACGGTGCCGGTCACGGTGCCGGGGGTGCAGCGCTACACCTCGTGGCTGGCCGGCAACGTGCTCTATGCGTTCGTGCTGTGGCTGCTCGCCCCGCTGCTCTATTACGGGGTATTGCAGGACACGCCGGTCTACCTGGTGGCGGTGATCATCGCGAACGTGCCGCAGATGTACCTGATCAAGTGCGGGATCGAGGCGGTCGGCATCCGGGTGGGCCTGGGCCGGGCGTGTCTCGCGGCGGAGCGGCTGGCGACTATTCCCGTGCCGGAGCCGGCACCTCGGCCGGCCGATCATCCCGTTTCACCGGGTATGTCGGTACCGACCGATGCGGTCGCAGCCAACTGACGCGGTATGCCCTGTTCGAGAGGTATGTCGGCGCCTGCGTGTCCTGCGCAACCCGGTGGCGAGCGGCGCGTTACGTTTGACAACCTCTGGGCACACCGGCTAGCACCGCTGTGTCATTCTGTCCCACTGGCGGCGCAACGTCGCCGGCGCGTCACCTGATGAGTTGACTGGAGTACCGTGCCGCGATCCGAGAGCAGCAACCGGCTGGTCATCGTCGAGTCCCCGGCGAAGGCCAAGACCATCTCGGGCTACCTGGGCCCGGGGTGGGTCGTGGAGGCGAGTCGTGGCCACATCCGCGACCTGCCCAGCGGCGCCAAGGAGGTGCCCGAGAAGTACAAGGGCACGCCGATGGCGAGGCTCGGCGTCGACCCGGAGCACGACTTCGCACCGCTCTACGTCGTCTCGCCGGACCGCAAGGCGCAGGTGACCCGGCTCAAGGGCCTGCTGAAGGACGCCGACGAGCTCTTCCTCGCCACCGATGAGGACCGCGAGGGCGAGGCGATCGCCTGGCACCTGGAACAGCTGCTCAAGCCGAAGGTGCCGGTGCACCGGATGGTCTTCCACGAGATCACCCGGCCGGCGATCCAGGCGGCGGTGGCCAACCCGCGCACGATCAACCAGAACCTGGTCGACGCGTACGAGGCGCGCCGGGTGCTGGACCGGCTGTACGGGTACGAGGTCAGCCCGGTGCTGTGGAAGAAGATCATGCCGAAGCTGTCGGCCGGCCGGGTGCAGTCGGTGGCGACGCGCATCGTGGTCGAGCGCGAGCGGCAGCGGATGGCGTTCCACTCGGCCGACTACTGGGACATCCAGGCCACCCTCGCGGTGGCGGCGGCCGACGTGAAGGACGGCCCGCGCACCTTCGGCGGGACGCTGATCGCGCTGGATGGTGACCGGGTCGCGACCGGCCGCGACTTCGACCCGGCGACCGGCCGGGTGCGGCCCAACTCGGGTGCGATCCCGCTGGACGAGGAGGGTGCGCGCGGGCTCGCGGCCCGGCTCGACGGCCGCGACTTCACCGTCACCAGGGTCGAGGAGAAGCCGTACCGGCGCCGGCCGTACGCGCCGTTCATGACCTCGACGCTGCAGCAGGAGGCGTCCCGCAAGCTGCGCTTCTCGTCCGAGACCACGATGCGGGTGGCGCAGCGGCTGTACGAGAACGGCTACATCACCTACATGCGGACCGACTCGACGACGCTGTCGGACACCGCGCTGTCGGCGGCCCGGTCGCAGGTCGCCGAGCTGTACGGCAGCCGGTACGTGCCGGCCGAACCCCGGCAGTACACCCGCAAGGTGAAGAACGCGCAGGAGGCGCACGAGGCGATCCGCCCGGCCGGCGAGCACTTCCGCACCCCGGGTTCGCTGGCCAACGAGCTGTCCCCGGACGAGTTCCGGCTGTACGAGCTGATCTGGCGGCGCACCATCGCCTCGCAGATGATCGACGCGGTGGGCAACTCGGTGTCGGTGCGGATCAACGCAGTGTCCACCACCGGCGAGTCGGCCGACTTCGCGGCGTCCGGCAAGACGATCACCGAGCCGGGCTTCCTGCGGGCGTACGTCGAATCGACCGACGACGAGAACGCCGAGGCCGAGGACGCCGAGCGCCGGCTGCCCAACCTGGTCCGTGACCAGCCGTTGACCGCCGACGCGCTGGAGCCGACCGGGCACACCACCCAGCCGCCGGCGCGGTACACGGAGGCGTCGCTGGTCAAGGCGCTGGAGGAGCTCGGCATCGGCCGCCCCTCCACCTACACCTCGATCATGCAGACGATCCAGCGCCGCGGGTACGTGTTCAAGCGCGGGCAGGCGCTGATCCCGTCGTTCGTGGCGTTCGCGGTGGTGCAGCTGCTGGAAAGCTACTTCCCGCGGCTGGTCGACTACGACTTCACCGCCGGGCTGGAGAACGACCTGGACGAGATCACCGACGGCCGGGTGCAGACGCTCGGGTTCCTGCGCTCGTTCTACTTCGGTGACGACGCCGCGGAGGCGGGTTCGGTGGCCCGCTCCGGCGGGTTGAAGCGGCTGGTCACCGAGCAGCTGTCGGAGATCGACGCGCGCGGGATCAACTCGATCCCGCTGTTCACCGACGACGAGGGCCGCAAGGTCGTCGTCCGGGTCGGGCGGTACGGGCCGTACCTGGAGCGGCGGACTCCGGGTGACGAGGACACCGAGCCGGACCCGGACGCGCCGCGCCGCAACGTGTCCGTCCCGGACGACGTGGTGCCCGACGAGCTGACTCCGGCGAAGGTCGAGGAGCTGTTCAAGAGCAACTCCGGCGCCCGCGAGCTGGGCACCGACCCGGCGACCGGCGAGGTGGTGACGCTCAAGTCGGGCCGGTTCGGACCGTACGTGACGTCCGGCGAGAAGTCCTCCTCGCTGTTCTCGTCGCACTCGATGGACACGCTGACGCTGGACGACGCCTTGAAGCTGCTGTCGCTGCCGCGCACCGTCGGTACCGCGCCGGACGGTGAACCGGTGACCGCGCAGAACGGCCGGTACGGGCCGTACATCCGGAAGGGCACCGACTCGCGGTCGCTGGAGTCCGAGGAGCAGATCTTCACGGTCACCCTGGAGGAGGCCGAGAAGCTGTTCGCGGAGCCGAAGCGGCGGGGCCGGCGGGCGGCGCCGAAGGAGCCGCTGCGTACCCTCGGTGACGATCCGGCGACCGGTAAGCCGATCGTGGTGAAGGACGGCCGGTTCGGGCTGTACGTCACCGACGGCGAGACGAACCGCACCCT
Organism: Actinocatenispora thailandica; assembly: GCF_016865425.1. Taxonomy (NCBI): domain Bacteria; kingdom Bacillati; phylum Actinomycetota; class Actinomycetes; order Micromonosporales; family Micromonosporaceae; genus Actinocatenispora; species Actinocatenispora thailandica. The sequence goes on from NZ_AP023355.1 coordinate 245,716, forward strand.
GCCGCGTACCGAGACCGCCGAGTCGATCACGCTGGACCGGGCGGCCGAACTGCTGGCGGACAAGCGTGCCCAGGGCCCGGCCCCGCGCAAGAAGGCGGCCAAGAAGACCGCGGCCAAGAAGACCGCGGCCAAGAAGACCGCTGCGAAGAAGACGGCGGCCAAGAAGACCGCCGCGAAGAAGACGGCCGCCAAGAAGACCGCCGCCAAGAAGACCGCGGCGAAGGCCACCGCGAAGAAGGCGCCGGCCAAGAAGGCGGCCCCGAAGAAGTCCACCTCGGACGACTGACGCCGGTGGCCGACCGCGGCTACCCGACAGGGTTGATCGTGGTGTTGTCTGGATGGCAAGCCTTTGCCCGTGCAGATGACGCCATGATCAACCAGGCTGCGGCGAGGCTCAGTCCAGGGCGATGACCACCTTGCCGAAGGGGCTGGCCGACTCGTAGTAGCGGTACGCCTCGGGGGCGTCGTCGAAGCCGAACACCCGGTCGATCACCGGTCGCAGCTCGCGAGCGCCGATCGCGCGGTTCATCTCGAGGAACTGGGCCCGGCTGCCGACCGCCAGCGCCCGCACGGTGGCGGCGGACGCGAACAGCAGCCGTGGATCCAGCGGGACCGGCGCGCCGCCGACGAAGCCGACGCACGCGACGTGTCCCTCGATCGCCACCGCGCGCAGCGACCGGTCCAGGGTGCCGACCACGTCGATGATCCGGTCGGCGCCGCGACCGGCGGTCAGCTCCCGTACCGGTCCGTCCCAGTCGGGCGTGTCCCGGCGATCGACGACCTCGTCGGCGCCGAGCGCGCGCAGCCGCGCCGCCTTGGCCGGGTCGCCGGTGGTGGCGATGACCCGGGCGCCGAGCAACCGGGCGAACTGGATGGCGAACAGCGACACCCCGCCGGATCCGAGCGTGACGACCGTGTCCCCGGCCCGCACCCCGCGGCCGTCGCCGGTGAGCGCGTTCCAGGCGGTGACCGCGGCGCACGGCAGCGTTGCCGCCTCCCGGTACGACAGGTGGGCCGGGATCGGCACCAGCGCCGTTTCCGGCAGGACGGCGAACTCGGTGAGCAGGCCGTCCAGCGAGCCGCCGAGCTGGGGCAGATGCTGCGCGCCGAACGGGCCGTGCTGCCAGGTCGGGAACAGCGTGGCGGTGACCCGGTCGCCGGCGGCGACGGTGCCGACGCCCGGCCCGGTGGCGACGACCTCGCCGGCACCGTCGGAGACCGGTACCACGTCGGGTCGGACCGGCAGCACGTAGCTGCCGCGCAGGACCAGCAGTTCCCGGAAGCTCAGCGACACCGCGCGCACCGCCACGAGCACCTCTCCGGGGCCCGGCACGGGCATCGGATGTTCGCGTACCGCCAGGCTGGCGATGCCGCCGCCGCTGCGGGCGTGGTAGCTGCGGATGGTTCGGGCCGGTGCGGCGGGTTCGGATGCTGGCCGCTGGATGCTGTCGAGCCGTGACACGGTGTCCCCTCGGTCGAGCTTAGATAGAACAGTCGGTCTACTCGGAATATATAGACCAGTTGTTCTACCGGTCAAGGTGTGCGACGCTCGACCGGTGAAGGCACGACAGGATTCCGGGCCCCGCGAGCGGCTGCTCACCGCGGCACAGCGCCTGACGTACGAGCATGGCCCGACGGTCGGTGTCGACGCGCTGCTCACCGAGGCGAACGTGGCACGCCGCTCGCTGTACGAGCACTTCGGTGGCAAGGACGGCCTGATCGCCGAGATGCTGCGGCGCAGCGCGGACGAGGACATCCAGCGTTACCGTGCGGTGCTGGACGGGGCCGGCGACGATCCGCGGGCCCGGCTGCTCGCCGTGTTCGACGAGTTGGACGCGATCGTGACCCGGCCCGGCTTTCGTGGCTGCCGCTACCTGGGTGCCGATCTCGCGCTGCCGGCCGAGGCGCATCCCGCGCACGCAGTCACCGGCGACTACCGGGAGCGCATCCACGCGCTGCTCGAGCACGAGCTGGTCCGGCTGCGCCACCCGGACCCCGGGGCCGCCGCGGACCAACTGCAACTCCTGATCGAGGGCACGCTCGCCACCGGAGCCGCCCGGCCCGGCACGCACCCCGGCCGGATCGCCCGCCAGCTCGCCGAACGGATCCTCGACTGAACCCGGCCAATCAGTCCACTGTGGACAGCGACGCGGTGGTCCCCGGTGGACGAGCCGCCGATGAGTGGACGCCGGTTCGGGCTGCGGAGTCGGGCGGGGTTGGTCATGGTGCTGTCTGGGGGGAGAGCGCTTGCCCGTTCGGGCAACGCCATGATCAACGGGGCGGAGGCGGCGCGGCGGACGCGGTAGCGTGCGGCATGGCGATTCCGGCGACGGTGGTCGGCTCCGGGCCGACGAAGGTTCTCGCACTGCACGGCTGGTTCGGCTCCGCCCGCGGTTGGGGCTGGCTGCCCGAACTCATCGACCAGGACTCCTACAGCTACGCGTTCGTCGACTACCGCGGCTACGGGCGGCGGCGGGACGAGCCGGGCGAGTACTCGATGGCCGAGATCAGCGCCGACGCGCGCGCCCTGGCCGACGAGCTGGGCTGGGACTGCTACGCGCTGCTCGGGCACTCGATGGGCGGCAAGGCGATGCTCCAGGTGTACGCGGACGCGCCGGAGCGGGTGACCGCGATGGCCGGCGTCAGCCCGGTGCCGGCCTCGGCTGTGCCGTTCGACGACGAGAGCTGGGCACTGTTCGACGGCGCCGCGCAGCGGGACGAGAACCGGTACGCCATCGTCGATCTGACCACCGGCGGCCGGCACTCGAAGACCTGGCTGGACCAGATGGTGCGGCACTCGGTGGACAACTCGACCCGGGCGGCGTTCGGTGCCTACCTGCGGCCGTGGGCGAAGGGCGACTTCGCCGCGCAGGTGCCGGCGCCGACGGTGCCGATGACGGTGATCGCCGGGGAGCACGACGCCGCGCTCGGCCCGGACGCGATGCGCGGTACCTGGCTCGCCCAGTTCCCGTCGTGCATCCTGGAGACGTTCCCGAACGCCGGCCACTACGCGATGTACGAGACCCCGGTCGCCCTCGCCACCACCCTGGAGAAGGCCCTGGGTTGAGCCGGATCCCGGGGGCGGCCCGGTCGAGTCGGTAGGGTTCGCGCGCGGCGCGGACCGCTGTCGGCCGAGCGGTCCGCAGGTTTCCCGGCCTCGCGGCGTCGGGGTCACCGGTCGGCGGCGATGCGCTCGGCGTCGGCCGGGGTACCGGCCATGAGCGTGCGGGCGTGCTCGATGACCAGCTCGACCTCCCCGGCGGCGATCGCGCTGCGCAAAGCCCTGATCTTCCGACCGGCCGGACGGTTGCAACGCCGACGATGTCGCGTGATGGCATTGACGGCGTCGATATGATGTCACTACGGTGTCATCGATCGGGTGGGTCGCCCACCGCGACAGCCGGGCGAGGCAGCCCGGCGAACGAGCAGGGAGGGTGTCATGGGGGACGTGCCGGAGTTCCTGGACCGCTACCAGCTGGACCGGCCGAGAACCGACCGACCACTCGGGTTCGCGTCGGCCCTCGCCGACCACCACGTACCGGGGGTCTCCATCGCGCTGCTGGAGGGCGGCGCCGTCACCCGCACCTGGGCGGTCGGCCGCCGCAGCATCACCAGCGACGCGGAGGTCCAGCCGGACACGCTGTTCCAGGCCGGCTCGATCAGCAAGTCGATCGCCGCCGCCTGCGCGCTGCGGCTGGCCGACGAGGACGTCCTCGACCTCGACGCCGACGTGAACGAGCTGCTGAAGTCGTGGCAGGTGCCGGCCAACGACGGCTGGCAGCCGCGCATCACGCTGCGCCAGCTGCTCGCGCACACCGCCGGTACGACGGTGCACGGCCTGATCGGCTACCCGCCGGGGATGCCGGTGCCGTCGGTGCCGGACATCCTCGACGGCAAGGGCAACTCGACACCGGTGCGGGTCACCGGCCTGCCCGGGGTGCGGCACGGCTACTCCGGCGGCGGGTACACGATCGCCCAGCTGGTGCTGACCGACGTGACCGGGCTCGACTTCGACACCCTGGCCTGGGAGCTGGTGTTCGAGCCGGCGGGCATGGTGCACAGCACCTTCGCCCAGCCGCTCGGTACGCACCGCGCCGCCCGCGCCGCGTCCGGGCACCGGCCCGGCCCGGCCCTGGTCGCCGGCGGCTGGCACACCTACCCGGACATGGCCGCGGCCGGCATGTGGAGCACGCCCAGCGACCTGGCCAGGTTCTTCGCCGCCATCCGGGACAGCCTGGCCGGCGTGCCCGGCGCCCTGCTGTCCGAAGGTTCGGCCCGCGCGATGGTCACCCGCGGCGCTCCGAACCAGCCGTACGGGCTGGGCGTGGTGATCGCCGAGCCCGGCGCACCGGCGTTCGTCGGCAACAGCGGTACCGACGAGGGGTACCGCAGCTGGGCCGGCATCCACCTGGACGACGGCAGCGGCGCCGCGGTGATGACCAACGGCGACTACGGGTACGACCTGATCACCGACGTGGTGCTGCCGGCGCTGACCGCCGAGTACGGCTGGCCGACCGCGCCGGCGCCGGCCCCGGCGGTGGCGGCGGGCGACCTCGCCGGGCGGTACGTCGGCGGGGACGACGAGTTCGTGGTCGCCGAGACGGGCACCGGGTTGACGCTCACGGTGCCCGGGCAGCCGCCGGTACCGCTGATCGCAGCTACCGACGAGAGCTGGCGGGCCCGGGTGCTCAACCTCGACGTCCGGTTCCCGGCCCGGGACGGCGACCGCGTCCTCGTACTGCACCAGGAACGCACCCCGGACGCCGACGTCGAAGCCACCCGGGTCACTGGCTGAGCCGCCGTGCCGGCCGGCGCTGAACCGGAATCCGGGTGCCGTCGGCGGTGCGCCGGGGCATGCTGCGAGGGTGACGACGACGATGCCGGCCGGGCTGGCCACCCGGCCGCTGACCACGGCGGACGCGGCGGCGGTGACCGCGCTGATGGCCGACTGCGAGCGGGCCGACCTCGGTGCGGTGTTCATCGAGGAGGCCGACCTGGTGGGCGACTGGCGGCGGCCCAGCTTCGACATCGGTGCGGACACGATCGCCGTGCTCGACGGCGACCGGCTGGTCGGCTACGCCGAGGTCTACCAGGGCCGGCGGGCCGAGGCGTACGTGCATCCCGACCACCGGGGCCGCGGCATCGGCACCGCGCTGCTCGGCTGGACCCGGCGGCGGGCCCGCGAGGTGGGCAGCAACCTGGTCGGCCAGACCGTACCGGAACGCAACCGGGGAGCAACGGATCTGCTGCGACGCCACGGCTACACGCCGCTCTGGACGAGCTGGGTGCTGGAACTGCCGCCCGGCGCGGCGATCCCCGCGGCGCCGCTACCGGCCGGGTACGCGATCCGCCCGTACCGGCCGGGCGAGGAACGCGCGGTCCACCGGATCGTCGAGGACGCGTTCGCCGAGTGGCCGGACCGGGCACCGACCCGGTACGAGGACTGGGCCGCCGGGGTGCTCGACCGGCCCGGGTTCCGGCCCGAGCAACTGCTCGTGGTCGTGCACGGCGACGAGATCGTCGGCGCCTGCCACCTGCTCGACACCGACGGCGACGCCTGGGTCAACCAGCTGGCGGTACGGGTCGACCAGCGCGGCCGGGGCCTCGCCCGCGGGCTGCTGGCCGAGGCGTTCGGTGCGGCGCGCTCCCGTGGCGCGCGGCGCGCGCAGCTGTCCACCGACTCCCGTACCGGAGCGCTCGAGCTCTACCGCCACGTGGGCATGCACGTCACCACCACCCTGACCCATCTCGCCGCCCGCCCCTGACGGCGCCGGCACGTCGCGCCGGGGAGCAGCCGTGCCGGTGTGCCCGGTCCTGGCCGCCGGCACCGGCCAGGACCGGCGGGTTCGGCCGGTCAGCCGACGGGGATCAGGGTGAGGTAGGCGATGTTGAGGACGTTGCGGTAGCCGCGCAGCCAGCTCGCGCGATGCGCGTCGACCCGGGTACGGGTCTTGGCGGCGAGCGGGTGATCGGGCCGCTCGGCGAGCCATTCGTCCACATCGGACAGGTACCCGGACTCGAACTCGTCCCACTCGTCGGTGTTGGCGGTCTCGATCCAGCAGGGGCGGAAGCCGGCCGCGGCGGCGACATCGACGAGGGTGGCGAGGTCGTGCTGCTCGTCGAGGTGCGCGTCCGGCCACATCGCGGCCAGCTCGTCCGGGGTCGGGTTACGGTCCCAGAAGCCCTCGCCGAACAGCACCCGCCCGCCGGGTGTGACGAGCCGGCGCAACTGGTGCAACGCGTCGGCGGTCTGCCGTGGCGGCGTCGCATCGCTCACCGCGTGGCTCGCGTTCAGGCACAGGACGAGGTCGGCGGGTTCGCGGGTCGTCCGGTGCCCGGACTCCTCGACGAACTCGACCCGGTCGGCGAGCCCGCGGACGGTGGCGTTGTGCCGGCCGCGGTCCAGGTCCTCGGCGTTGCGGTCGATGCCGACGCCGGTCGCGCCGGGTACCGCGTCGAGAACCCGGAGCATCAGTTCGCCCCAGCCGCAGCCGAGGTCGAGCACCGTGGCGGGGTCGCCCTCGGACAGTCGGGAGACCATCCGGTCGGCGCGCGTCTCGCTGAGCGGGCCGTGGAAGGTGAGCCGGGTCAGCCGCGGCGGGGTGTCCGTGTCGTCCATGGCGGCAACCTAGCCGGCCACCGGCGCCGGCCGGCAACGCATTTCCGGCGACGCCGATCAGATCGGATCGGTGCCGAGGTGGGCGTGCAGGTGCATGTCGTGGAAGCCGTCGGCGTGCGGGACCGCCTGGCGCAGCGTGCCCTCGTACCGGTAGCCGGACTTCTCGGCGACCCGGCAGGAGGCGGTGTTCTCGACGGCGTGCAGCAGTTCGAGCCGGTGCAGGCCGACCTCGGCGCCGCACCAGCGGGTGAGCCGGCGCAGCGCGCGGCCGGCGACACCGTGGCCGCGGGCGACCGGCAGCGTCCAGTACGCCACCTCGGCGTGGCCCTCGGTGAGATCGACGGTACGCAGCCCGATCCGCGCGACGAGCGCCTGGCCCGCGGTGACCGCCCAGTCGGCGCCGGTCTCGGCGGACCAACGGCGAGCCCGCTGCCGGATCCAGTCGGCGGCCTCGGCCTCGTCCATCGAGCGCGCGTGCCACCGTTGGATCGCCGGGTCCTGGTACGCCAGGGCGAGCGCGGGCGCGTCGTCGGCCCGCCACGGCCGCAACGCCAGCTCGCCCCGGGGGCCGAGCCGTCGGCGGTCGGCTCACGCGCGGCGGTCGGGCCGGCGGGTCCGTCCTCGGCCGGCACGGTCAGGACCGGCTGCGGCATGCCGGACATCCGTCCGGCCGGGACGACGGGCTCGATCAGCAACGGCACGTGCCCATCCTGCCATGCCCTTCCCGGCCGGCACGTTTTGCTTTCCGTGCCGATGGGGATAGCATTCCGTGCGGCACGGAAAAGGGGCTGACGATGATCGAAGGCAAGGCGCCAGGCCGCTGCCGGCAGTGCGGGAAAGTGCTGGCAGTAAGGCGATCCAAGGGGCGATCGCGGCTCTACTGCGACGCTACCTGCCGCAGCGCCGCGCGTCGCGAGCGCGATTCCGTGAAGGAAAAGTTGACAGGCCACGGTCGTCAGGGAACGGTTGACAGCGGGGAGCACGACCCGCTGGCGGCGGTGATCGCGGCGCACGACACGCTGCGTGCCGCCGAGCAGCGGCTGCATCGGGCGGTGCGCGCCGCCCGATCCGCCGGCGAGACCTGGGAGGTGATCGGCGAAACGCTGGGGATCACCCGGCAGGCCGCCTACCAACGGTTCGGGCGGGCCGACGAGCGGTCCGGCACCGGGGCGGCACCGCTGCCGGACGCCGCCGACCGGTCGGTCCGGCTGCTGGTCGATCTCAGCGAGCACCGGTGGTCGGCGGTCACCCGGCGGTTCTCGCCGCGGATGGCGGGGGCGATCGACGCCACGAAGCTGGCCGCCGTGTGGGCCGAGGTGACCGACACCATCGGCCGGTACGAGGGGATCGGCACGACGCTCGTCCGTCGCATCGGCCGGCACACGGTGGTCGACGTGGCGGTCCGCTGCGAGGCGGGCGACGCCACCCTGCGGGTGGCGTACGACGACGGCGGGGCGATCGCCGGGCTGTTCCTGCTTCCCATCGCGCAGAACTGAGGTCGTCGGGGGCCTTCGATCGAGCAGGCCACCCCGCGACCTCGGTGTCTCGGCCGGGCATCCGGCCGGGGTCGAGATTCGAGGAGGCTTCATGGGGATCGATCGGCGCAGTGTCATGTCCATGATCGGGTTCACGCTGCCGGCCGGCGCCGCCGTCGGCGCGGCGGTCGGAACAGGGATCGGTGCGCCGGCCACTGCGCAGAGCTCCACCGGCGTGGCCGACCGGCAGTTGCGCTGGCTGATCGGCGCCACCCGCCGGGTGCCGGTGCCCGCCGACGAGCTGGCCGCACACGTCGCCGCCGACACGCTGGCCGCGATCGGCGGTACCGACGCGCTGAACGAGGTGTTCGCCCAGGTCGGCGCGCTGACCGCGGGACGGTCGCTGACCGACGCCGCGACCAAGGCGGAACGGCTGGCCACCGCGGGCGCGGCGCAGTGGGTGGTGACGGTCGAGGTGGACGGCACCGGCCTGATCGCCGGACTGCACTTCGCCGGGTACCACGACACGCCCCGGTCCTGGGCCGAGCTGGACCGCCGGGCCCGGGCGCTCGCGCCGAACGTGTCGTTCGCCGCCGCCCGGGTCGGCCGGGACGGCCACACCGCGCTGGTACACGGCATCGCGCCGGACACCCGCCGGCCGCTCGGCTCCGCGTTCAAGCTGTACGTGCTGGGCGCGCTCGCCGACGAGATCGCCGCCGGGCGGGCGAGCTGGCAGGAGAAGCTGGCCATCCGGGACGACTGGAAGAGCCTGCCGTCCGGGGTGCTGCAGGACCGGCCAGCCGGCACCGAACTCACCCTGGCCGACTTCGCCCGCTACATGATCTCGATCAGCGACAACACCGCGGCCGACCACCTGATCCACCGGGTCGGCCGGGCGCGGGTCGAGCGCGAACTGGGTCGGCTCGGCAACGCCGACCCGGCCGCCGACCTGCCGTTCCTGACCACCCGGGAGCTGTTCGTGCTCAAGGGGCACGACTACCCGCGGCTGGCCAGCCGCTACCAGCGTCTGCCGGTGCCGGCCCGCCGGGCGCAGCTCGCCGCGATCGACCGGGTGCCGCTGTCGGCCGTCACACCGTGGACGACGCCACGCCGGGTCAACGGGTTGGAGTGGTTCGCCACCCCGGCCGACATCTGCCGGGCGCTCGCCGGCCTGTCCGACCGGTACCGCGGTGCCGGGATGGCGCCGCTCGGCACGGCGATGTCCACCAACGACCAGTACATCGGGTTGAACCGGCGCCGCTTCCCGATGGTCTGGTACAAGGGGGGTAGCGAGCCGGGCGTGCTCACCGTCAACTTCCTGGCCGGTACCGACCGGGGCGAGCAGCTCGCCGCCAGCCTGCTGCTGTCCGACCCGGAACGGTCGTTGGACGAGGCGGCGCTGCTGCCCGAGGTGATCGCGCTCGCCCGCGGCGGGCTGGAACTCGCCGCCCGCCGCTGACCGCGCCCCGGTCCGGTCGCCCGCCCCGGGGGACGGCTGCCATCATGAAACCCGGTGGCCCGGTGGCCCGGTGGCCCGGTGGCCCGGCGGCCCGGTGCCGATCCGGCGGCAGCCGCGGGTCGGAGCCGCGAACGGTCGCGGAACGAGGGGGAGACATGGCGGTGGACCTGGAACCGATCACGCGCGAGGTCGCCGGGCTGGTCGGTCGGGTACGCGACGACCAGCTCGACGGGCCGACCCCGTGCACCGAGATGACGGTGCGCGACCTGCTGGCGCATCTGGCCCAGCTCACCGTCGGGTTCCGGATGCTGGCGCAGAAGCAGACGCTGCCCGGTGGGCCGCGCCCGACCGAGCTGCCGGACGACTGGCGCGAGCTGCTGCCGCGGGTGCTGGACGAGCTCGCGGACGCCTGGCAGCTGCCGGCGGCGTGGGAGGGCACCGTGCAGTTCTTCGGCCGCGAGATGCCGGGCGCGATGGCCGGTCAGATCGTCACCGACGAGCTGGTGCTGCACGGCTGGGATCTGGCCCGCGCGATCGGCGCCCCGTACCAGGCGGACGAGCCGGCGCTGCGCGCCGCGCACGACTGGGTCACCGCCACCGTGGAGCGCACCGGCGGCCGGGGTCAGGAGGGCCTGTTCGCGGCACCGGTACCGGTGCCGCAGGACGCGCCGTTGCTGGACCGGGTCGTCGCGCTCGCGGGCCGTACCCCGAGCTGGACCCCGTGACCCGGGCGGCATCCTAGCTGTCCACCGTGGATGAAGCCGGCCGGCGCCGGGCCCGGTCGCCGCGGCGGCGACCCGGCTGCGCCCGGTCGGGGACATCCGCGCGGGCAGGTTTCGTCCGGGCAGGTTTCGTCCGGGCAGGTTTCGTCGGGGCCGCTCAGTCGCCGAAGACGCGGCGGGTGTAGTCGTTGGCGAACACCCGGTCCGGGTCGAGCCGGTCGCGCACCGCGCGGAACTCGTCGAACCGGGGATAGCTGGCGCGCAGCGAATCGGCGTCCTGCCAGTGCAGCTTGCCCCAGTGCGGCCGGCCGTCCAGGTCGCGCAGCACCGCCTCCACGGCGTGGAAGTACGGCTCGTACGCCATCCCGACGTACTGGTGCACGGCGAGGTAGGCGGCGTCCCGGCCGTGCGCGGTGGACAGCCAGACGTCGTCGGCCGCCGCCACCCGGACCTCCACCGGGAACGCGATGTGCACCCCGCAGGTCTCGACGGCGCGGCGCAACCCGGCGAACGCGTCGGGCAGCGCCTCGCGCGGCACCGAGTACTCCATCTCGACGAACCGGACCCGGCGCGGCGTGCAGAACACCCGGTCGGAGCGGTCCGCGTAGCTGCGCGCCGACAGCGCCCGCGCGGAGAGCCCGTTGACCCGCGGGGCGAGCGCCGGTGCGCGGCGCACCAGCTTGCACAGTACCGAGAAGGCGGTGTTGGACAGCAGCTCGTCGTCGAGCAGGCGACGCCAGGTCGGCAGCGGGTGCGGTGCCTCGTCCGGGCCGAGCCGGTTGTTGCGCTTGACCGACGTCAGTTCGGTGTAGGGGAACCAGTAGAACTCGAAGTGGTCGTTGGCCGCCGCCAGCTCATCCACAGTGGACAGTACGGTGTCCAGCGGCATCGGCCGCTCGTCCGCGCGCAGCGGGAAGGAGTCCACACAGGACAGTTCGAGTTCGGTGAGCACGCCGACGGCGCCGACACCCAGCCGGGCCGCCTCGAACACCTCCGGGTGCTCGGTCGGCGACGCGTGCAGCACCTCGCCGGTGCCCGTCACCAGCGTCAGACCGGCGACGAAGGTGGCCAGCCCGCCGAGCTTCGCGCCGGTCCCGTGGGTACCGGTGGAGATCGCGCCGGCGACGGTCTGCCGGTCGATGTCCCCCAGGTTCGGCAGCGCCAGGTCGACCGCGGCGAGCACCCGGTTCAGCGCGTGCAGCGGCATCCCCGCCGGCACGGTGATCCGCTTCGCCTCCCGGTCGACCGAGTACGCCCCGCTCGCCGGGGTCAGCCGGACCCCGTCGGTACTGGCGGCGCCGGTGAACGAGTGCCCGGACCCGACCGCCTTGAGGGTGCCGCCCGATTCGCGTACCCGGCCGACGATCTCGGCGACATGCTCGGCGGTGTCCGCCTCGGTGACCTGCCGCGCCACCGACCGCTGGTTGCCCGCCCAGTTCGTCCACTGTGGACTCGTCATCACACCTCCAGGTCGACGGCTACCGGTACATGATCCGACGCGGTGCTGCGCACCGCCACGGTGTCGGAGACGGTGACGGCATTCGTGGCGTACACGTGGTCGATGTGCTTGCTCGGGTGATTCGACGGATAGGACGGGACGGACCGCTGCTCGGCCAGCCCCGCGGACTGCAACGTCACCAGCGCCGGCGAACCGGGCTCGGCGTTCAGGTCGCCGGCCAGCACCACCCTCGGCCCCAGGGTGCGGACCAGCTGCACCACCGCCCGCGCCTGCGACTGCGGCGGCGCGTCCGCGTTCGGCTGGAAGTGGGTGGCCACCACGGCGAGGTTCGTGTCGCCCAGCGACACCGTGACGGCGAGCGCGCCCGCCCCGGTCGGCCCCTCGGCCGGCAGCGCGACCCGCCGCACCTGCCGGATCGGCAGCCGGGTCAGCACCGCGTCGCCCCACACCGGATCCGCCGCCGGCCCGAACTCGTACCGCATGTGCAACCGGCGGGCCACCGCGACCAGGTCGTCGTGCCCGCCGTTGAGGAACCAGCCGCGGTCGACCTCGTTGAGCAGCACCACGTCCGGGTGCTGCGCGGCGAGCGCGGCCGCCACGTCGGCCACCGCGAACCGGCCGCGCAGGTCGAACCCCATTCGGATGTTGTAGGTGACCAGCCGCAGCCGGTTGCTCGACGAGTCGGCGACCGCCGGCAGCGACGGCACCACGAGCGCGCCGGCCAGCCCGGCCAGGACGGCCAGGACCGGGATGGCCACGATCGTGGCGGGCCGCTGCCGCACCGTCGCCCGTACCGGCCGCCACGGCGCCGCGGTCGCGCCGATCCACAGCGCCGCGATCAGCAGCAGGACGCCGTTCGGGAAGCCGATCGAGGCGTCGTAGGCGGCGTAGTAACCGAACAGCAGCGCACCCGCGCCGAACAGCCCGCCGCCGGCCGCCAGACCGCGCCACACCGATCCGGCGCCACTGCCCGGCAGGCCGGCCCAGCCGAGGCAGCCGGCCAGCGCCAGCGCGCCGAGCGCCTGCGCGACCGGCCCGTACCAGGCGGCCAGCCCGCCGTCGGTGGTCGGGAACGTGCCGAGCACCAGCAGCGGCAGCGCCACCGCCGGCAGCCACGGAGTACCGGTCAGCCGGGGCCGGGCCGCGACGAGCACCGCCAGTACGCCGGCGCCGGCGACCAGGCCGACCGCCAGCGGTGCGGGCATGGTGCCGGCGCCGGCGCGGGCGGTGGCGCCGGTGAGCACGCCGTACAGCAGGATCGCCGGGCCGACGGCGGACCAGTACCGCTTGGCGGGGGCGCCGGCCGGGGTCCGCAGCGCCGCGGTGGCGAGCACCGCGACGCCGAACGCGACCAGCAGCGCGAGCCGCAGCAGCACCCAGCCGGCGCCGTGCCGCCAGATCAGGTCCTCGTCGCCCAGCAGCGTGTCCAGCACCGTACTGCCGGCGAGCCCGGCGGTGACCCCCACCGCATGCCAGGCGCCGACCAGCCGCGGCTGCGTCCGGTCGGCCGCGGCGAGCCGGGCCCCGCTCAGCGCGTCACCGGTCACGTACCAGTAGCCGCCGGCGACGGCGACGGCCGCCGCGTACAGCTGGGGTTGGCCGCCGTCGGTGAACAGCAGGGCGAGGTGCCCTGCGAGCAGTGCGGCGGCGCCGGCGGCCCGGACCACTCCGCTGTACGTGTACCGCCCGACGACCGCGGCGACCAGGCCGGCGGCGAACCACCCCAGCGCGAACCCGCCGAGCAGGACCGGCGAGGTGCTGCCCGCGTCGCCGAAGATGGTGATGAGGGAGGGCAGGAAGACGCGCAGCGCGTCGAGGAGCAACAGCACGCCGAGCGCCGTCGCCAGGATCCGCCGGGTCATGATAGGTGAATACTCCTCATGTCTGGCAACGTCAACGCCCTCAAGATCGATCGGGCATGATGGACAACGCGACTCGGGCCCGCCTGGCGGTCGACGACGGCGAGTCGCCGTGCACTCCGCGGCGGGCCCGGCACGAGGTGGTGCGATCCTAGGGCTGTTGGGCGGTTCCGCACCACCCGGGGCACTCGCCCGTCCGGGTGCGCGGCGCACGGTGAGGGGGCGGTGACGGTGGCGCAGGGTCGGCAGGTTGCCGGGGGTAAGAGTGGGGCCCCGCTGCGGCGGGTGCCGATGCAGGAGCGCAGCGCGGCCCGGGTGCAGCGGATGCTCGACGCCTGCGCCGAACTGGTCGACGAACTCGGCTACGACGGGCTGAGCACCACGCTGCTCGCCGAACGCGCCGGCGTCGCCATCGGCTCGGTCTACCAGTTCTTCCCGGACAAGCGCGCCGTCGTGCAGGCGGTCACCGTCCGCAACCTGGAGACGTACCTGCAGCGCATCTCCCGCCGGTTCACCGAGGGCGGCTTCGAGCACTGGTGGGACGGCGTCGACGCGGTCATCGACGAGTACGTGGAGATGCAGCGCGGCACGCCCGGCTTCCGCGGCCTGCACTTCGGCGACATCGTCGACACCCACCTGCTCGACGAGAACCGCGACAACAACGACGTCATCGTCGGCAAGCTGCGCGACGTGCTGGTCGAACGGTTCGAGCTGGTCGCCGACGAGCGGCTCGACTTCGCCCTGGCGATCGCGGTGGAGACCGGCGACGCGCTGATCAAGCTCGCCTTCCGCCGGACCCCGGACGGCGACGCCGCGGTGATCACCGAGGCCAAGGCGCTGATCCGGCAGTACCTCGCGGGCTACGTCACCGTCTGACGCCTCATACGCTGGTGGTGGCAGCCACCAGCGGAGGTGCGCACGATGGCAGCGTCGACCGATCGCGGAGTTGCGGGCGAGGGGTTCACTGTGGAGACCGCCGAGGGATTGCTCCCTCCCGGTACCCGTTTCGAACTCCATGAGGGAAACATCCTCGTGATGACCCCGGCAGCACAGTGGCACTCCGATGTCCAGATGCGTGTCGTGCAGATGCTCCGAGAGCGTGGTCTCGTTGCCGGCATGGAAGTCGGTGTCGAGATCGCTCCAGAGGAAACCCGCGTCCTCGACGTCGGTGTGTTCAAGGGGCAGCGCGACCTGCACAAGGCTTATTTCAGTGCCGATCAGATCGCGCTGGCGGTCGAGGTGGTGTCGCCGAGCACCGCGCAGAACGACTTTCGGGACAAGCCGATCCTGTACGCGAAGCTGGGCATTCCAGCGTTCTGGCGGATCACCGAGAACGAGGACGACGAGGGGAACATCACCGACTACATCGTTGAGCTGTTCGTACTCGACGAGAAGGGGCGGTACGCGCTGGAGCGGACCGCATCGCTGGACGACCTGGAGGCCGAGGACGGCGAGCCGAGCTGACGCGGCCGGCACGACCTGTTCAGAGGAACGCGTGGCCCTCGCCGCGGTAGGTGGGGACGGTGTCCACGATCCGGTCCCCGTCGACCAGGTGCAGCTCGTCGACGTGCTCGCACAGCTCGCCGGCCTTGGCGTGCCGGAACCAGACCCGGTCGCCGACGGTCAGCTCCGACACCCCCGGGCCGGTCAGCGGGGTCTGCACCTCGCCGGCGCCCTCGGTACCGACGTAGCGCAGCCCGGCCGGCAGGGTGGGCCGCGGCAACCGGTCGGCGCGCGGTACGCCGGAAGCGACCCAGCCGCCGCCCAGCACGGTGACCACGCCCGGTGCCGGCCGGCGCACCACCGGCAGGGCGAAGAACGCCGCCGGATGCGGGCGCCAGGCGGCGTAGCCGTCGAACGTGACCGGGCCGTACAGGCCGGAACCGGCGGCGATCTCGGTGACCGCCGGCTCGGCCGCGGTGCTGTGCACGCTGCCGGTGCCGCCGCCGTTGACGAACTCCAGCTCGGTGACCTGGCGGACCGCGGCGACCGCGGCGGCCCGGCGGGCGGCCAGCTCGGCCCGCGAGACGCGCTGGATGCGGCGCAGCAACGCACCGTACAGCGGGCGCCCCGGCGGGTGGTCCTGCAGACCGGCGATGTGCGCCTCGTACGCCATCAGGCCGACCAGCCGGAACCCGGGGCGGGCGACGACGGCGCGGGCGGCGCGCGCCAGCTGCGCCGGGCTGTGCAGCGGGGAGCGCCGGACCCCGATGTGCGCCGCCCCGAGCAGCGGCCGCCAGGACGCGTCCAGCTCCAGGCAGACCCGTACCGGTGGGCGACGTGCCGGCAGCACCGAGTCGATCAGGTCCAGCTGCTCCGGTGCGTCGATCATCACCGTGACGCGCTCGGCGAGCGCCTCGTCGGCCAGCTCGGCGAGCGCCGCGCGGTGCACGCTCGGGTACGCCACGAGCACGTCGGGGTGGCCGGCCCGGGCCAGCCACACCGCCTCCGGCAGGGTGAACGCCATGATGCCGGCGAACCCCGGTTCGGCCAGTGCCCGGGTCAGCAGCGCCCGGCAGCGCACCGACTTGCTCGCCACCCGGATCGGCCGGCCCGCGGCCCGGGACCGCAGCTCCGCCGCGTTGGCGTCGAACGCCGCCAGGTCGACCACCGCGAACGGCGGATCCAGCTCGGCGGTCGCCGCGTCCAGCCGGTCCCGCAGCGCCCGGCTCGACCGTTGCTCCATGGCGCCAAACGTAGCGCCGGATCCGGTCAAACGCGAGATCTCTTCATGAATTTGCCGGCGTGGTGACGCTCACCGCTCCCGCCGGCGCGGGCGGCCCACCCCGAGCGCGGTGCGCACCTACCCTGAACAACCCGCCGATAGAGTGGAATGCACGCGCGAGGGCCCGACGGACCCGTCGTCGACCGCGCAGCCGGCGGCCCGGCACCGTGCCACCGGTGCCCCGCCCGCAACGGGGGAGGAGTCAGTCATCGCCACGCATCCCGCCGAGGAGCGGTCGAGCACCAGCGGAGCCGAGGCGCCGGGTACCAGCAAGCTGTCCGGGATCGCCGAGCTCAAGGCCATCCTGCGGCTCCGGGCGTTTCGCCGGCTGTGGATCGTGCTCGGCTTCTCCTCCATCGGTGACTGGCTCGGCATCCTCGCCACCAGTACCTTCGCCTCCAGCCTGTTCTCCAACCCGGCAGCCCAGGGCGCCGCGTTCTCCGGCGCCATCGTGGTCCGGCTGATCCCGGCGCTGGTGCTCGGGCCGATCGCCGGCGTGTTCGCGGACCGGTTCGACCGCCGCCGCACCATGGTCATCTGCGACTCCACCCGCTTCGTGCTGTACGCGTCGATCCCGATCGTCGGCATCTTCGCGGGCAGCGTGCTGACCGCCGCCTGGCTCGCGGTCGCCACCTTCATGATCGAGACCTGCCAGATGATGTGGGCCCCGGCCAAGGAGGCGTCGGTACCCAACCTGGTGCCGAAGAAGCGGCTGGAGCGGGCGAACCAGCTCGCGATGGCCACCACGTACGGCATCACGCCGATCCTCGCCGGCCTCGTCCTGGCGTTCCTCAACTGGCTGATCGGCGCGCTCGGCTTCGGCTCGTCGTACTCGGTGGCGCTGGTCCTGAACGCCCTGACGTACGCGGCGACCGCACTGATGGTGTGGTTCGGCATCAAGGAGATCTCCGGGCACCGGGAGTCCCGGCCGGAGCGGGCCGAGGAGGGCATGCTCCGCCAGTTCGTCGACGGCTGGCGCTACATCGCCCGGTTCCGGTTCGCCCGCGGGCTGGTACTCGGCATCTTCGGCGCGTTCGCCGCGGCGGGCGTGGTGATCGGCGCCGGCCGCACCTACGCGAAGTCGCTCGGCGGCGGCGACGCCTCGTTCTTCCTGCTGTTCGCGCTGCTGTTCGTCGGCCTCGGTATCGGCATCGGTGCCGGTCCCAAGCTGGTCGGGCAGCTGTCCCGGCGGCGCTGGTTCGGGCTGTCGATCATCCTCGCCACCGGTGCGGTCGGGCTGCTCGCGATCGCCCCGCACCTGTTCGTCGCCGCGTTCCTGACCGTCGTGGTCGGCGCCGGCGCCGGGATGGCGTTCCTGAACGGCATCACGTTGCTCGGCGTCGAGATCGACGACGCGATGCGCGGCCGGGTGTACTCGTTCATCCAGGTGTCGGTGCAGGGCGTGCTGCTGCTGACGCTGTCCGCGTCCAGCGTGCTGGTCGGCATCGGCTCGTCCCGGGTGCTGTCGCTCGGACCGGTCGCGGTCAGCATCAGCTCCACCCGGGTGCTGCTGCTCGCCGCCGGCGTGGTCGGGGTGTTCGCCGGATTCGCCGCGCTGCGGCAGATGGACGACAAGCGCGGCGTACCGCTGCTCGCCGACATCATCTCCTCGATCCGGGGCCGCCCGCTCGGCCGGCCGGAGCCGCACGAGGGCAGCGGGCTGTTCGTGGTGTTCGAGGGTGGCGAGGGCGCCGGGAAGTCGACCCAGGTGATCAAGCTGGCCGCCTGGCTGCGGGTGCACGGCAACGAGGCGGTGGTGACCCGGGAACCGGGCGCGACCGAGGTCGGTGCGCGGATCCGCGGGCTGGTGCTGGACGCCGGCGACACCACCGTGTCCCCCCGCGCCGAGGCGTTGCTGTACGCGGCGGATCGGGCACATCACGTCGCCACCGTGGTCCGGCCCGCGTTGCAGCGCGGTGCCGTCGTGGTCAGCGACCGGTACGTCGACTCGTCGCTCGCCTACCAGGGCGCCGGCCGCACCCTGCCCAGCGAGGAGATCGGCTGGCTGTCCGACTGGGCCACCGGCGGCCTGCGACCCGACCTGGTGGTCCTGCTCGACATCGACCCGAGCGTGGGGCTGGCCCGGGCCGCCGCCCGCAGCACGGCCGACAAGCTGGAGGCCGAGTCGATCCTGTTCCACGAGCGGGTCCGGCAGGCGTTCCTCGACCTGTCCGAGCGTGACCCGGCACGCTACCTGGTGCTGGACGGCACGCTGGACCAGGAGCAGCTCGCCGAGCGGGTCCGGGAGCGGGTCTCCCGGCTGCTCCAGCCGACCGACGACGACGCCGATTCCGAGCCGGCCGCCGGTCGCGCGCCGGCGCCGTCGGCTGCCGCGCCGGGCGATGCTGCCGGTGTTTCCGAGCCGGCCGGCACCGGGTCGCCGCGACGTTCGGCGCCGGGTGACCGGCCGGCGTCCGCGGAGCGGTCCGCGCCCCGCCCGGACGCCACCGCGGTGCTGCCCCCGGAAGCGGCGGCCACGGTGCCGCCCGCGGAGGCGGCGCGCGAGCCGGCCGTCGCGGTCGCCGCGGCCGAGACGACGGTGCTGCCGCAGGTCTCGGCCGAGACGACGGTGCCGCCGCAGGCTGGGGACGAGACGACGGTGCTGCCGAAGGCCGCGGACGAGACGAGCGTGTTGCCCGAGGTCGCGGACGAGACGACGGTGCCGCCGCAGGCCGGGGACGAGACGACGGTGCTGCCGAAGGCCGCGGACGAGACGAGCGTGTTGCCCCGGCTGGTGGACGAGACGACGGTGCTGCCGAAGGTGACGGACGAGACGAGCGCGCCGCCGAAAGCCACGGAGGAGACGGCGCCGCCGGCCGGCCCGGATGGGACGACGGTGCTGCCGGTGGTCGCGGAACCGAGCGATCCGTGGCGGTCGTCGACCGAGACGGCGACGTTCCCGGCGGTCACGCCCGGCTTCGATCCGTGGGGGCGGCCCGCCGAGCCGGAACGGCCCGGGTACGACGACGAGACCATGATCATGCCGTCCCGCACCGGCGACCTGCGCCGCCGGCGGCCACGGCGGAAGCGCTGAGCGACCATGACGGACGTGTTCGACACGGTGGTGGGGCAGCCGGAGGCGGTGGCGGTACTCCGGCGCGCGGCGAGTGCCGGCCGCCCCGGCGGCGCGCCGGTGCACGCCATGACGCACGCCTGGCTGTTCACCGGGCCGCCCGGGTCCGGGCGGACGGACGCGGCCCGCGCGTTCGCCGCCGCGTTGCAGTGCGAGCAGGGCGGCTGCGGCACCTGCCAGTCCTGCCACACCGTGCTCGCCGGTACCCACGCCGACGTCCGGTTCGTGGTGCCGGACGGGCTGACGATCGGCGTCGACGCGATGCGCGCGCTCGTGCTGCGGGCGCAGGGTGCGCCGTCGTCCGGCCGGTGGCAGATCCTGGTCATCGCGGACGCCGACCGGCTCACCGAGGCGGCCAGCAACGCGCTGCTCAAGGCGGTCGAGGAGCCGCCGGCCCGGACGGTGTTCCTGCTGTGCACCCCGTCCACCCACCCGGACGACATCTCCGTGACGATCCGGTCCCGGTGCCGGGTGGTCGCGCTGCGCACCCCGGCGGTGGACGCGGTGGCAGCGGCGCTGGCCGCCGACGGCCGTACCGACCCGGCGACCGCGCGGTGGGCCGCGGCGGCGGCGCAGGGGCATCTCGGCCGGGCCCGCACGCTCGCCACCGACGAGGTCGCGCAGGCCACCCGGCAGGCGGTACTCGCCATCCCGCGCAAGCTGACCAGCCTCGCCGCCTGCTTCGACGCGGCCGGTGAGCTGGTCGCCGCGACCGAGCGGGAGAGCGCCGGCGAGTACGCGGAGCTGTCCGCGAAGGAGCGGGACGAACTGGCCACCGCGCTCGGCGCCGGCGGGACGGGGAAGGGTTCGGCCGGGGCCGCCCGGGGTTCGGCCGGGCAGCTCAAGGAGCTGGAGCGGCGACAGAAGACCCGGGCCACCCGGGCCCAGCGGGACGCCCTGGACCGGGCCCTGACCGACCTGGCCGGCTTCTACCGGGACGTGCTGATGACCCGGCTGGCCGCGCCGGTACCGATGGTGCACGCGGACGCCACCGAGCTGACCGGCGCGGCGGCGCAGCGCTGGGCGCCGACCGCGACGCTGCGCCGGCTCACCGCCGTACTGGAGTGCCGGGACGCGATCGCGGCGAACGTCAAGCCGCGGATCGCGGTCGAGTCGATGATGCTCACCCTCTGGCGGGGCTGACCTCGCGGTCGGCCGGCGCGGGTGGACGCGGTGCGACGTCCTCGCCGGGCGCAGCCCTGGCCGGGCTGAACGCCGCGGGCTGAGTCCTGGCCGGGCTGGGCGCCGGGCTGAGTCCTGGCCGGGTTGGACGCGGGCCGGAACCTTCGGCCGGCGGCGGTGCCTGCCGCGGTGGACCGCGTGCGACGAAGCGGCGCCCTCCCCGCCGGAGCGGGAAGGGCGCCGCGTGCGTTACCTGGCGTTACGCGCCCAGGCCGCCGACCAGGCCGGTGACCGTGGACAGCGGGTTCGAGCCGAGGCCCGGGGCGCCACCGTTGGTGGGCTGGTCCGGGTTGGCCGGCGCGGAACCCGCCGGTGCGGTACCGGTCGGGGCAGCGCCGGTCGGCGCCGCGGCCGGCGCACCGGTGGACAGCATGCCGTCCTCCTGACCCGGCAGCCCGTTCAGCTGGCTGGTGACCGGGCTGGTCAGGTCGCCGACCGGCAGGCCGCCGACGTTCGCACCGCTGGCGAGCGAGTCGACCGGGGAACCCTCGGTGGCCGACTCGGTACCGGGCAGGCCGCCCAGGCTCGGGCCGCCGGTGAGCTTGCCCACCGTGCTGCCCAGGCCGCTGCCGGCCTTGGCGACGAGTCCATCGGTGGGCAGCTTGTTGTTCTGCCCGATGGTGAACCCGTCTTCGGTGCCGAGCACCGGCAGCGCCCGCAGCGGCGCCGAGCCGAGCGGCAGCGACGCCGACTCGGTGGTGTTGCTGTCGGTCGGGCCGACCTCACCGGTCGGCTGCTGCGCGGTCGGTGCCTGCGGCTGCGCCGCCGGCGGCTGCTGCGTCGGTGCCTGCTGTCCCTGCGTTGCCCCGGACAGCAGTGGCCCGACGACCGGCAGACCGCTCGGGTCGGCCAGGTCGGTCGGCCCGCCGGCCTCGGTACCGGTCAGCCCGGACAGCGGCCCCGCGGCCGGGCCGGCCAGCCGCTGTACCGGCTTGACCACCGGTGCGGCCGCGCCGGTCAGCTGCGGGACGTCGACCTTGGTGCCGTTGGTCGGCGGGTTGCCCGTCGAGATGCCCGGCAGGCCCTCCGGCCGGCTGGCGGACTCGTTGTACACGGTGCCCGGCTGCGCGGCACCGGGCTGCGCGGTGTCCGGGTGCATGAAGCCACCGGTGATCGGCAGCCCCAACTGACCCAGCTGGCTCGCCGGGTCGTGCTGCACCATGACCGGGTGCGTGACGCCACCGGAGTTGACCAGTGCCGCCGGCTTGTCGGCCGCCGCCACCTGAGTGCTGGCCTCGGCCGACGCCGCGCCGAACAGCAGCATGCCGCCGACGGCGACGGCCGCGGTCATCGCGCGGTAGATCCACTTGCGGTTCATCGTTATGTCCTCAATGCATCGGGTACGTGATTGGTTCGCGCCGGCGGTGCCGGCACGCGTACCCGCGGAGCGAGCGACCGGCACGTGGCGGCGCAGCGCCGGCACGTGCCCGTGATGGTGCGGAAGGTGAAGCGAACCGCGTGTCGTGAGGGAGCAGAGCGCGAGGTACCTCCCGGGCGCGGGGCAGCCCGGCGCGGGCTGGCTGCCCGCCCCGGCGCGCCCGGGGTGCGGTACGTCCGAACGGACCCAGCCCGGCTGGCGGGTCGTTCGTCGATCTGCTCGCTCCGCGGTTTTCTCCTCGGAGCACTCCGGATCCACGTCGTGACGGCTCGACCCGGCCACGGTCGCCGTGTGGCATGGGGCCGCAGGTAGCTGCGCCAGGGCTGGTATGGACGGTGCCGGCAGCGCCTGCCCGCGCGCCGACGCCGTACGCCCCTGGTGCACTGCACCGTCACAGGGAGATGCCGGCAGAATCGCCGTTGCCATCCCGCTGACACCTCCTCGTCGGATAGAGAGAGCTCCGGGCACGGATTGTGCCTACCCACGTACATAACGTGCAAGTGCTGGGGATGGGTTACGCGACACATTCTCCGATCGCGTTCAGATGTCGACCGCCCGGGAGTTCTGTGCCCCGCCGCGAGGCATCGCGCCGAAAGCGATCTTGGTTACCATCGGCGCTGTGCCGCCCACCCGACGAGTTCTGCCCATCTCGCTGCCGTTCGGGCAGCGACCCCGCCGGGGCCGCATCGTCGTGTGCGGCGCCAACCAGCTCGCCTACCGGCTGGTGGAGGAGCTGACCACCCGACACGGTGAGTCGGTCGTGGCGATCGTCCCGTCGATCGGCCACAACCGGGCCGCCGACATCGCCGAGCTGGACGGCGTGCAGCTCATCGAGTCGAGCCGGCTGGACAGCAAGGCGTTCGAGAAGGCCGACCTGCGCACCGCGCGATCGCTCGCGCTGGTCGCCGACGACGACGTCGGCAACCTGCACGCCGCGCTGCGGGCCCAGGAGGTCAGCCCGAAACTCCGGCTGGTGATCCGGATGTCCAACGCGAACCTGCGCTACCGCATCCACGAACTGTTCGCCGACTGCACCGCGCTGCACGACGCCAGTACCGCGGCGCCCGCGTTCGTCGCCGCCGCCCTCGACCGGCCGGCGCCGATCCGGCTGCCCACCCGCACCCTGATCACCGCCCGCCGCCGGGACGTACCCGCCGAGTCGGTGGTCTGCGCGCTCGCCGGCACCGCCGAACCGACCGGGCCGCTGAGCCTGCTGCCGAACCGGAACCGGCCGGACGACCTGGTCCTCGCCACCGCCGACGGGCAGCGCGAGCGGTCCGGGCCGCGGGCCCGCCCCTCGTACCGGATGCGGCAGGCGCTGCGGCGCAGCGTCCGGCGGGGCCTCGCCATCGCGGTCGGCGTGCTGCTCGGGCTGGTCGTGCTCGGCATCGTGCTGCGCGTCGGGGTGCTCGGCGACCCGCTCGGCTTCTCGCTGTACGACACGGTGCTCACCATCGCCGGCGCCGGCGACCCGGACCGGCAATACTCCGGTCTGGAGGAGACGATCCAGGCGGTCACCATGATCGGCGGTGTGGCGCTGATCCCCGCCATCACCGCGGCGCTGGTCGACTGGGTGGTGCGGGCCCGGCTGACCGCCGCCCAGCAGACCGCCCCGGTGTACCGGGAGGGCCACGTCATCGTCACCGGCCTCGGCGACGTGGGCGAACGCATCGTCCGCCAGCTCGACGACATGGGTGAGCGGGTCGTCGCGATCGAGAGCGGCGAGCACGGCCCCGGAGTGGCGTTCTGCCGCGAGCGCGGCATCCCGGTGATCCATGGCGACGCCACCCGGGAGGACGTGCTCAGCCAGGCCAACCTGCACAGCTGCCGCGCCCTCGTGCCGGTGACCAGCGACGACGTCACCAACCTGGAGATCGCGCTGAACGCCACGGCGACCCGCGCCGACCTGCGGGTGGTGCTGCGGCTGTTCGACGCGGACCTCGCCGCCCGGGTCGAGGAGCAGTTCGGGATCACCACCTCGCGCAGCGTCGCCTACCTCGCTGCGCCGGTCTTCGCCGCCGCGCTGGTGGAACGGCAGGTGATCAACACGATCCCGGTCGGCCGCCGGGTGCTGGTCATCGCCGACCTGCCGGTGTCGGCCGGCGCGCAGCTCGCCGGCCAGGCGGTACGGGTCGGCAACATGGCCGGAGAGAGCCGGGTCATCGCGCTGCGCGGCAAGGACGGCGACTGGACCTGGGCGCCCCGGCTCGACCGGGTGCTGCGGACCGGGGAGCGCATCATGGTGCTGGCCACCCGTACCGGGCTCGGCCGGCTGCTGGCCGCAAGCGACGAGTCCGCCGGCACCGAGGACGGCGACTGACCGGGCCGGTGACCGCAGCCTTCGCCGGCCCGCGGCCGGGGTACCGACGCGGTCCGGTGGGTGTTGGCTGGAGATGGGACCGATCCAGGAGGGACCGAGATGACCGGCTACCCGACGATCCCCGCACCGCACTTCGACGTACCGGAAGCCGAGGCGATCGCCCGCGCCCGCGCCTTCGCCGACACGATGGCGCGGCGCCGCACCATCCGCGAGTTCGACGACCGGCCGGTGCCGCGGGAGGTACTGACCGCCGCGGTCCGGGCCGCGGCCACCGCACCGAGCGGCGCGAACCTGCAACCGTGGCGATTCGTGGTGGTCACCGACCCGGACACCAGGCGGCGGATCCGGATGGCCGCCGAGGCGGAGGAACGCGAGTTCTACGCCCGGCGGGCGTCGCCGGAGTGGCTCGCCGCGCTCGCGCCGCTCGGTACCGACCCGGACAAGCCGTTCCTGACCGACGCGCCGGCGCTGATCGTGGTGTTCGAGGTGCACCAGGGGCCGCGCACGCCGCGGCCCTACTACGTCAAGGAGTCCGTCGGCATCGCGGTCGGGTTCCTGCTCGCCGCGCTGCACCAGGCGGGGCTCGCCACGCTGACCCACACACCGAGTCCGATGCGGTTCCTCACCGAGGTGTGCGGGCGGCCGGCGGAGGAACGCGCCTACGTCGTGGTGCCGGTCGGGTACCCCGCCGCCGACGCCCGGGTACCCGACATCGCACGCAAGCCGCTCGACGACGTGCTGGTGGAGATCTGACGTTCCGGTGTCCCGCGGCCGGTGACGCTCGCCCGGCCGCGGAACACCGGCGACGCTCGCCCGGCCGCGGGGCGCTCGGTCAGCGGGTCAGTACCGCGATGCGGCCGGCGACGCCGGACGCCCAGCACGAGCCGTGCGCGCACTGCACCGCGTCGAAGCTGCCGTCGTCGAACCGGGTCCAGCTGCGCCCGCCGTCGGTGGAGACGTCACTGCCGGTCGGGCCGACGGCGAGGACGGTGCGCCGGTTCAGGAACGCCGCACCGGACCGGTACTGGCCGGGGCCGTCCACGCCCGTCCAGCTGCGCCCGCCGTCGCCGGTGATCGCCGCGGCGTTGGGTGCGGCATCCGGGTCGGCGAAGTCGCCGCCGACCGCGACCCCGTGCCGCGGGTCGTGGAACGCCAGCGAGAAGATCCCCGCCGACGGCGAACTCGGTACCGAGGTGCCGGCGTAGCGCCAGTGCCGGCCGAGGTCGTCGGACCGGTACACCCGGGACACCGCGCCGCCGCCGGACGCCAGGAACGCGGTGCGCCCGATCGTGACCAGGCAGGTACCGCTCGCGGCGAAGCCGGCCTCGCCGGCCTGCGCGGGCGGCATGCCCGAGGCCGGCAGTACCCGCCAGTGGTGCCCGCCGTCCGCGGTGGACAGGATCCGGAACCGGCCGTCGACCGGGTCGGACATGGCGAGGCCGTGCCACCGGTCGTAGAACGCGGTGCAGTCGTAGAACGCGTTCGGGTCGGTGTTGCGGAACGCGGTCGTCCAGTGCCGGCCGCCGTCGTCGGTGACGAGGATCCGGGACGCCTCGCCGGGGCCGATCGACAACGCCACCGCGTGGTACGCGTCGGTCGCCTCGATGTCGCGGAACTCCAGGTCCGCCGCGCCCGGTGGGGACACGGTCTGCCAGTCGCGCCCGCCGTCGGTGGTGCGCAGGACCACCCCGCCGGCCCCGGCCACCCACGCCACCCGCGAGTTCACCGCGGCCAGGCCGCGGAACTGGCCACCGCCGGTGTGCACCATCCGCCAGCTCGGCTGCTGGCCCGGATGCCGCAGCTGGGGCGGCCCGGGATGCGCGGCCGCGGGTACCGCCGCCGACAGCACGCCCGCGGCGACCGCGGTCGCCGCCAGTACGTTGCGAAGTCTCATGTCGCCGCAACCTACCGGGCCGGACGGCGGGGTGCAGCCCGCAAGCCGGTGCCTCGCACCGTTGTCCACAGGGCCCCGCGTTGTCCACAGGCGTCCGGGACAGCGCCCGATCCGCGCCCGACGACGGTTTAGGATTGGCGCCGGGGTGCCCCCCAGGGTGGGTGGGGGCTGTCTTCGGTGCGGAAACCGCCCGCAGCGCACTGGACCAGCCTCAGGACGCGGCGACGTCCTCGCCCAGGACGGCCTGCTCGTCGGGCTTGTGCGCGAGCACGTTGTCCAGGAACGAGATCAGCGCGATGTGCATGCCGACGTCGAGGCCGGCCTCCTCGGACATGTACCACCGGTGGTCGAGCAGCTGGTGGTACAGCTCGGTCGGCTCCAGCTTGCCGCGCAGCTCGGCCGGCACCGCGCCGACGATCGGTTCGAACACGTCGGTCAGCCAGCGGGCGGCGGCGATCTGCTCGTCGTGGATGCCGTTCGCCGCCCGGTAGGTGTCGAGGTCGTTGAGCAGGATGCGGGCCTGGTTCTCCTCCGCGTCCAGGCCGGTGAGCTGCTGCAGCCGGCGGGCGTGGTGGCCGGAGTCGACGACCTTGGGCCGCACCCGGTAGGCGTCGCCGGCCTCGGTGGTGCTCATCGACATCTCGGCGACGTCGAAGCCGAGGTCGTTGAGCCGGCGGATCCGCGACTCCAGCTTGTGCCGTTCGCGCCGGCCGATCACCTGCTCGTAGGTGATCTCGTGCCAGAGCCCCTGGTACCGCTCGACGACCTGCTCGGAGACCCATTCGGGGTCGATCGACGGGTGCAGGTAGCCGCCGGCTTCCAGGTCGAGCGCCTCGCCGAAGATGTTGACCCGGGCCAGCTCCAGATCCTCGTCGCGCTGGCCGGCGGACAGCTGGTTGTGCAGCGCTCCGGTCTCGGCGTCGACCAGGTACGCGGCGAACGCGCCGGCGTCGCGCCGGAACAGCGTGTTGGACAGCGAGCAGTCGCCCCAGAAGAAGCCGGCCAGGTGCAGCCGGACCAGCAGCGCGGCGAGCGCGTCGAGCAGCCGGTTCATCGTGTCGGGTCGCAGCGTGTGGGAGAACAGCGCGCGGTAGGGCAGGGAGAACTGCAGGTGCCGGGTGATCAGCGCCGGCTCCAGCGGTTCGCCGTCGTCGCTCTTCCGGTCGTACACGATGGCGACCGCGGCGACGGCCGGCGCGTCGAGCCGTTCCAGGCCGCGGAGCAGCCCGTACTCCTTGTCGGCGACGCGCTGGCCGGTCTCCTTCACCGCGTACACCACCTCGCCGAGCCGGACGAAGCGCACCACGTGCCGGGAGATGCCGCGGGGCAGCGCGACCAGCCAGTCGGCCGGCCACTGCGCGAGTGGCGTCTCCCACGGCAGGTCCAGCAGCGCCGGATCGGTCAACGCGGAGGTGATGTGCACGTTGTTCAGCATGCCGTCGGTGCGGGGCCGGCGGCAGCCCATCGGGGCAGTGAGGATCGTCGCGCTCGCCATCCTGCCGCTCCGTGACTCCACAGAGTGGCACGACAGCCACTTACCGCATCTTTCGCCACCGGCCAGTCGTTAACGGCGGAGAGGCTGTCCGGGGGCGTCGCGCAGCCGTCTGACGTGGCCCAACGCGTCACCCCGGCAGCCGCTCAGGAGACCACCGTCGGTGGCCCGCGCCGACCGGCCACGCCGCCGGCGCCCGTCAAGGAGGGAGCGGTACATGACACGTCGTCGGACCGCGCTGCTCGTCGCCGCGGGGGTGGCGGTCGCCGCGCTCGCGGTGGGCAGCGATGCGGCCGCGGGAGGTCCCGTCGTCGGGCACCTGGTGACCGGCTCGACGCCGCACGCCACGGGGGCGGCACACCGGCCGTCGGACGCCCGTACCGGCGCGCACGACGCCGCGAACCCGAGCACCGCCGGGCGCACCGGCCACGGTGCCGCGGCGACCGGTACCAAGGTCGACGGTACGAGCCGGGCCCGGCACGCCGAGTCGGCCACCGCGCCGGCGGCGGGTGGCGTGGCGGAGGCGGGCCGGCAGCAGTCGGTCACCCGGCACGTCGACTACGCCGGCAGTCCGACCACCCGGTTCAGCTACCCCGGCGCCGACTACGTCAAGGTGCACTTCTCCCGCCTGCTGGTCCGCCCCGGCGACTGGGTCACGGTCTCCGACGAGTCCGGCAAGCAGAGCTACAGCTACCGCGGGGACCCGCGGCTGCTGAGCCTGCCCAAGGACTCGCCGAGCACGGTGAGCGGCCAGGACGGCTTCTGGGCGATGTCGATCACCGGGGACACCGCGATCGTCACCCTGCACAAGACGCTGCCCGGCCCGAGCCTGGGCAAGCTCGGCGTCGACGTGGACAGGGTCGCGCACGGGTTCACCGCCGCGGAACGGGCCGACCGGGCGCACCGGGAGCGGCTCGCCGAGGGCGGCCGGCGCCCGGAGAGCGTGTGCGGTTCGGACGACGCGCAGGACGCGGTCTGCTACAAGACCAGCCACCCGGTCGAGTACCAGCACTCGCTGCCGGTGGCGCGGCTGCTGATCAACGGCACCACGCTGTGCACCGCGTGGCGGGTCACCGCCGACGACCGGATGCTCACCAACCACCACTGCCTCGGCGACCAGGCCGACACGTCCAACACCGAGGTCTGGTTCAACTACCAGTGCACCAGCTGCGGTGGCAGCGAGGTCGCGCCGGTGACGAAGGTACCGGCGGACAAGCTGCTGCGCACCGACGAGACGCTGGACTACACGCTGTTCAGCGTGTCCGACTTCGCATCCATCAAGCACTTCGGCTACCTCGGGCTGGACATCCGGAAGCCGCGGGCCGGTGAGCAGGTCTACATCCCGCAGCACCCGGAGGGCGACCCCACCAAGCTCGCCATCGCCTCCGACGGGGAGAACGGCTCGACCTGCCGGATCGACGACGCCACCATCGACGGGTACGCGAGCAACTCCGACACCGGGTACCGCTGCGACACCGCGCCGGGCGCGTCCGGCTCGCCGGTCATCGCCCGCCGTACCAACCGGGTGATCGCGCTGCACCACCTGGGCGGCTGCCCGAACAGTGGGGTCCGGATCGACCTGATCTACCCGCAGATCAAGTCGCTGCTGTAACCGCCCTGCCGGTACCAGCCGTCGGCCCGGATGTCCGAACAGGACATCCGGGCCGATTCGCGTCATCGCCGGCATGCTTCCGGGGCCGCCGGGTACGGTCGCTGTCGGTGGCCGACGGCGGCGAGGGGAGCGCGCGATGACACAGCCGGGGCATGCCGGCCCTCGCGGCGGGACGGGACGCCGGTGAGTTCCGGCTCCGCGGTCGTGGCGATCCGGCCGGTGCCCCGGGCCTGGGGTGTCGACGCGGCACTGCTCGGCGGTTTCCTCGCGATCACCGCGGCGCTGCTGCTGTGGTCGCCGCTGCTGCGGCTCGACGTGGCGGTGCGCAACCTCTCCGACGCGCACCGTCCGGCGCCCGCGTACTGGACCGCCTGGGTGCTCAACCACCTCGGCCAGGGCACCCCGCTCGCGGTGCTGGCGCTGGTCATCGCGGTCGTTCTCGCGGTACGGGCGCGCACCGCCCGGCCGGTCCTGCCGGTGCTCGCCGCGGAACTGCTCACCTACGGGGTGGTGGGTCCGCTGAAGATCGGCACCGAGCGGGCGGCGCCGCACTACGGCCCGGTCGAGCTGTTCGCCACCCCGGGCCAGCAGTCCTACCCGTCCGGCCACCTGGTCAACACGATCGTCTGGTACGCGGTGCTCGCCGCGCTGCTCGCCGGCTACCTGCCGGCGCCGGTGCTGACCGCGGTCCGGGTGGTGCCGGTGGTGGTCACCTCGATCACCACCGTCTATCTCGGGTACCACTGGCTGACCGACACGCTCGCCGGGCTGCTGCTCGGGGTGCTGCTGTGCCGGATCCTGGCCCGCATCCCGTGGCAACGCATCCCGCTACCGGCCGCGCTGGATCGGGCGGGCGGGTCCTGACCGGCACCCGGATCCGCTGCCAGCCGCGGCTGCGTCCCGCCGGCTGGTGGGTGGAGGCGGTGCTGGCGGTCGGGTTCGCCGCGCTGACCGTGCTGCTGGCCCGGCCCGGCCCGCTGACCGCGCTGGACCGCTGGCTGCGGGACCTGTCCGACGCGCACCGCCCGCCCGCCGCGTACTGGCTGGCCCGCGCGGTCAACCTGCTCGGCAACGGCGGCTGGGTCATGAGCGTGGTGCTGCTGCTGGCGGTGCTGCTCGCGGTACGCCGGCGCACGGTGCGGCCGCTGCTGCCGCCGCTGGCCGCCGCCGTGGCCAGCGGCGTCGTACTGACCGTGCTGAAACGCGTCACCGCACGGCCCGCACCGCACTATTTCGGGCCGGTGCCGGCGTTCACGGTGCCGGGGCAGGAGTCGTACCCGTCGGGGCACCTGGTCAACGCGGTCGTCTGGTACGGGATCGCCGCCGCGCTGCTGGCCCCGTACCTGCCGGCGACGGCCCGGCGGCTGCTGCGGGCCGGGCCACCCGTCCTCGTCTGCTGCTCGACGATCTACCTCGGGTTCCACTGGTTCAGCGACGACCTCGCCGGCCTGCTGCTGGGCGCCCTGATCTACCGCGTGGTGTGTCGCGTCGGCTGGTCCTCGATCCCGCTGCCCGACCTGCTGGAGCGCCGGCCGCAGCCGCCGGAGCGTTACTGGCCCTGAGCCAGCCAACCTTGCCGGGGCGTGCGGCGTGGGAGAGGTGTGAGCGAAGACAGCGAACGAGCCGACGACGCGGGGTACACCGCCTTCGTCGAGCGGTGTTGGGGCCCGAACCTGCGGGTGGCGACGCTGCTTGTCGGGAACCGGCACCGTGCCGAGGAACTGCTCCAGGACTGCCTGGTCAAGCTGTACCCGAAATGGCGCCGGGTGTCCCGGTCCGGCAACCCCGATGCGTACCTGCGGCGGATGTTGGCCAACGGTCGGGTGAGCTGGTGGCGCCGACGGCGCCGCGAGCAGTTGGTGGCCGACCCGCCCGACCATGCCGGGCCGGACGCCGACGGTGAACCGTACGACGAGTTGCGCCAGGCGCTGCTGTCGCTGCCGCCCAGGCAGCGCGCGGTCGTCGTGTTGCGGCACTACGCGGACCTGTCCGAGCGGGACGTGGCCGCGGCCCTGGGGTGCACCGTCGGCACCGTCAAGTCGCAGAACTCGCGGGCCCTGGACAAGCTGCGTGGCCTGCTCACATCCCGGACCGACCAAGGAGCCAAGGCATGAACGAGCACGACGATCTCTCCCGCGCACTGCACGCGATGGTGGACCACGAGCCGACCGGTCAGGCACCGGTACCGGAACTGATGCGGCGTGGCCGTGCCGCGGCCCGCAACCGCGTCGCCGGCCGGTCGGTGACCGCCCTCGGTGCGGTGGCCGTGGTCGGTGTCGGTACCGCCGTCGCCGTCGCCGGCACCGGCGGCTCGCCGCAGCACGGTACCGAGAAGCGGCCGCCCGCCGGCACCAGGAGCCCGGCGGCCAATCCGTCGATCCAGCTCGCTTCGGCGGTGGAGAAGACGAAGAACACGACGTTCCGGGTGCGGGACTTCAACAAGGGCAACGAGCCCGGTCACGAGAGCCACTGCGTCGGCGCCTACGACCCGCGCCAGCAGGCGGGTGCCAGCTACTTCTACGAGGACGGCAAGAAGGCGGAGGAGATCCGGGCCATCCACGGCGACTACTACGTGTGGTCGGCGCCGCACACCTCGGGCCCCACCGGGTGGCGGAAGGTCGACTTCAAGGCGTACTCGGCCGACCTGAAGAAGGGTGGGTTCAAGGGCGACCCCGCCGACACGTTCTACTGCGGTGGCCGTACGGCCACGATGCGGGCGTGCTGAAGGAGATGAAGCAGGAGGGGCCGATCCGTGACCTCGGCCGCAAGACGTGGCGCGGCAAGCAGTACGAGGTGTACTCGGTGACCAGCACCAAGCCGGTCATCGGGGACGGCAGCTACGACACCACGCAGGCGTGGGTCGGTGTCGAGTCCGGCTACGTCGAGAAGCTCGAATCGTGGCAGGCACCCAAGGGTGCGAAGGCGTTGCCGACCGGCCTGGTCTTCTCGCACTTCGGCGACCCGGTGCACGTGGTCAAGCCGCCGGTGGGGTAGTCGATTCGTTGCCCGGCAACGGAAGCGCCGGCCCGCTGGGGCCGGCGCTTCCGGCCTGCCGTTCGCCGGTGGTCAGCGGCCGGCGAGGACGGTCAGGAAGTGGGCGACCGTGTCGGCCATCGCGTCCCGGGCGGGGGCGAGGTACTTGCGCGGGTCGACGAGTTTCTCGTCGGCGGCCAGCACGGTACGCACCGCCCCGGTGCCCGCGATGTTCAGCGCCGTGCCGATGTTGATCTTCACCATGCCGGCCCGGACCGCGGCGGCGAGCTGTTCGTCCGGCACCCCGGACGAACCGTGCAGCACCAGCGGTACGCCGACGGCGGCGGCGATCCGTTCGATCAGGACGTGGTCCAGGCTGGCCGACCGGGACGTCATCGCGTGCGACGAACCGACCGCGACGGCGAGCGCGTCGACCCCGGTGGCCGCGACGAACTCGCGCGCCTCGTCGGGGTCGGTACGCACCCCGGGCGCGTGCGCGCCGTCCTTGCCGCCGACCTTGCCCAGCTCGCTCTCCAGCCACAGCCCGTGTTCGTGGCAGAACGACGCCGCATCCCTGGTCGCCGCGACGTTCTCGGCGTAGGGCAGCGTCGACCCGTCGTACATCACCGAACCGAACCGGTGCGCCGGCGCCTGCCGGAGCAGCGCCGGGTCCTCGACGTGGTCGAGGTGCAGCGCGCAGTCCACGGTGGACAGTTCGGCGATCGCGGCGGTGGCCGCGGCGATGGGCCCGAGCCGGCCGCCGTGGAACTTCACCGCGTTCTGGCTGATCTGCAGGATCACCGGCAGTCCCGCGCGCTCCGCGCCGGCCGCGATCGCTTCGGCGTGCTCGACGGTGATGACGTTGAACGCGGCGACGCCGCGGCCGGCGGCAGCGGCGTCGGCGACCAGTCGACCGGTGGGTGTCAGGGGCATCGTGGGTCCTCACGGGAGACGTCGGGAAGCGGGATCCGTTCTCGGACAACGAGGTCAGTCGGCGAGCGTTTCCGGCAGCACCATGCTTTCGACCTGCACCGATCGCCGCAGCCGGTCGTACCTGGTGCCGTCGACGGCACCGGCGACCGGCGCCGCGACCGCCGCGGCGGACAACGCCACCGCGTCGGCCAGCACCGCCTGCCAGGCCACACCGTTGGCGAGCCCGCGGGCCAGCGCGGCGACCACCGCATCGCCCGCGCCGGTCGGGTTGCCGGCGACGACCTCCGGCGGAACCGCTCGGTACGCACCATCCGGCGTGCTCGCGATCAACCCGTCGGCACCGCGCGAACACACCACCGCGCCGGCGCCCGCGTCGCGTACCGCGTGCGCGGCGGCCAGCACCTCGGCCGGTGACCGCGGCGCGGCCCCACCGCGCACCGAGGCCAGCTCGGCGGCGTTCGGCTTCACCACGGTCGGCTTGGCCGGCAGCGCGGCCGCCAGCACCGCTCCCTCGGCGTCCACGATGGACGGTACGGCCGCCTCGGCGGTGATCGCCAGCAGCCGCGCGTACGCGTCGTCGGGTAGCCCGGTGGGCAGGCTGCCGGACAGCACCACGGCGCGCGCCACCTGGGCCAGCCCGCGGAACCGGTTGACGAACGCGTCCCACTCCGCCTCCGTCACCGGCGGCCCCGGCTCCCAGAACCCGGTCGCGTCGGTACCGTCGGCGACCACCAGGGTGCGCCGCGAGTCGGCGGCGATCGGGACGAACGCCTCCGGGATCTCCGCGGCGGCCAGGCCGGCCCGGATCTGCTCGCCGGTGGGCCCACCGACCAGCCCGGTGGCGACCACCGGCTCGTCCAGTGCGGTCAGCACCGCGGCGACGTTGACGCCCTTGCCGCCCGGCCGGGCGGACACCTCGCGGACCCGGTGGGTGGCGTGCGGGTGCAGCTCGTCGACGCGATAGGTGACGTCCAGCGCCGCGTTGAGGGTGACGGTGAGGATCACTGGAACACCCCGTTCCGCATCACCCGGCGCACCGCCAGGAACCCGTCCAGCACCACCAGGTCGGCGCGCTTGCCGACGGCCAGCTCGCCGCGGTCGGTGAACCCGAGCGCGGCGGCCGGGGTACTCGCGGCCATCCGGGCGGCGTCCACGATGGACAGCCCGGCGCGGACGGCCCGGCGGAGCGCGGCGTCCATGGTCAGGGTGGAGCCGGCGATCGAGCCGCCGGCGGCCAGCCGGGCCACCCCGTCGGTGACCGTGACCGCCTGGCCACCCAGCTCGTACTCGCCGTCGGACATCCCGGCGGCGGCCATCGCGTCGGTGACCAGCGCCGCCCGCCGGGCGCCCACCGCGTGTGCCGCGAAGGCCAGCGTGCCGTCGTGCAGGTGGTGCCCGTCGGCGATGAACTCGCAGGTGACACCCGGCGCGTCGAGCAGCGCGACGATCGGCCCCGGCTCCCGGTGGTGGATGGGCCGCATCCCGTTGAACACGTGGGTACCGACCGTGGCGCCGGCCTCGATCGCGGCACCGACCTGCTCGTAGCTCGCGTCGGTGTGCCCGATCGCGGCGACCACGCCGCGCTCGACCAGCAGCCGGATCGCGTCCAGCGCGCCGTCGCGTTCCGGCGCGATGGTCACCATCCGCACCCCGCCGAGGTCCAGCAGCCGGTCGATCTCGGCCGGGTCGGGGTCGCGCAGGTACGCCGGGTTCTGCGCGCCGCAGCGTGCCTGCGACAGGTACGGCCCCTCGTAGTGCAGGCCGGCGATGGTGTCGTCGGCGATCAGCGGCTGGTACGCCGCGGTCGCCGCGGCCATCAGCTCGGCGGGCGCGGTGACCAGGCTGGCCAGCAGCGTGGTGGTGCCGTGCCGGTGGTGGAACTCGGCCGCGGTACGCGCCTGCGTCGCGTCACCGGTGGTGAACGTGGCGCCGCCCCCGCCGTGCGTGTGGATGTCCACGAATCCGGGCAGTACGGTGTGCCCGCCCAGATCCACGCTGTCCACGCTGGATGGTGGCGTGTCGGTACCGAGTTCGGTGATCAGCCCGTCCTCGACGCGCAGCCACGCCCGGCCCAGCACCTCGGTGGGTGTCACCACCCGGGCGTCGTGCAACAGCGGCATCCGCACAGCTCCTCGCCTCAGCGCCCGGTCCTCGACCGGGCGGCCCGTCGGTCAGCGCCCGGTCGTCGGCCGGGCGGCCTGTCGGTCAGTGCCGGTCCTCGACCCGGCGGCCTGTCGGTCAGTGCCCGGTCGTCGATCCGGCGGCGAACCCGGCATGGAAACGGTCCAGCGCGAGCAGCGCGGCCCCGATGCAGCCGGCCTGGTCGCCGAGTGCGGCCGCCACCAACCGCGGCATCGTCTGGAACGCGAGCCGCTCCATCATCGCCGCGTGCAGCGGGTCGAGCAACGCCGCGCCCGCCTCGGCCAGCCCGCCGCCGATGACGATCACCTCGGGGTCCAGCAGCCGCATCGCGGTGATCAGGCCGTCCGCGAGCAGCTCGACGGTGCGCCGCCACACCCGCCCGGCGCGCTCCTCACCGGCGACCGCGCGGCGGACCACCTCGGCGGCGGCGACCCGGTCGCCGCCGGCCTCGCCGTACCGGCGGGCGACCGCGGCGGCGGACGCCACCGCCTCCAGGCAGCCGTACCGGCCGCAGCCGCAGCGCGGCCCGTCGGTGCACACCACCTGGACGTGCCCCAGCTCGCTCGGTGCGCCGTGCGCACCCGGGTACGGCACGCCGGACAGCACGTGCCCGGCGGCGATGCCGGTACCGATGGCGACGAACAGCACGTTGTCGCTGCCGGCGCCGGCACCCAGCCGGGCCTCGGCGACCGCGCCGGCCCGTACGTCGTGGCCGAGTGCGGTGGTCAGTCCGGTGCGGGCGTCGATCAGTTCCCCGAACGGCACGTCCTGCCAGCCGATGTTCGCCGAGTACCCGGCGATCCGGCGCACCTCGTCGACCACGCCCGGGACGACCAGCCCCACCGCGCGGGGGAGAGCCCCTGCGCGCGTGCGGTGTCGGCCAGCCCGGCCGCGACGTCGCCGATCGTGGCCACCACCGCGTCCGGACCGCGGTCCCGGTTGGTGTCGTGCCGCTCGGTGTGCCGGACCTGCCCGGACCCGTCGACCAGCGCGCACTTCATCGCGGTACCGCCGACGTCGATCGCCACCGCGACCTCGGCCCCGCCGGTACCGGCTGCGTCCCTGCCGGGCTGATCCGCGCCGGCGCTGTGCTGCGTCATGCGTCGAGGATGACCGAACGGGTCAGGTGCCGGGGGTGGTCCGGGTCCTGACCGCGGTGGGTGGCCATCGCGATGGCGAACCGCTGCGCGCGGACCAGGTCGGCCATCGGGTCCAGCGCGCTGTCCACGAACGTGCCGCCGGTGGCGGCCACCTCGTCGGCCAGCCCCTCGGGCGGGATGCCGAACAGCCAGGCCGCGCGGTTCGGGCCGGTGATCGAGATGGGGCCGTGCCGGTACTCCATCGCCGGGTACGACTCGGTCCAGAACGTCGCCGCCTCACGGCACTTGAGCGCCGCCTCGTTCGCCAGGCCCACGGTCCAGCCGCGGCCGAGGAACGTGACCTGCTCGGTGCTGCCGACCGGCAGCGGCAGCGGTTCGGCGATGGCGGTCGCGGCGTCGTCGGCCGCGGCGGTCAGGTCCTCGCCGAGGCTGGCCCGCAGCAACGCGAGCGCGGTGGTGGCGAACCGGGTCTGTACCACGGACCGCTCGTCGGCGAAGTCCAGCACGATGGTGTCCCCGGCCAGCGGCGCCATCGGCGCGTCGTGGATGCCGGTCAGCAGCACGCTGGGCACGCTCGGCGGCAGCTGGTGCAGCAGGTTCAGTACCTCGGTGGTGGTGCCGGACCGGCTGATGGCGACCAGCCGGTCGTACTCGCGGGTCAGCGGCATCTCGGAGGCGGCGAAGGCGTCGGTGACGCCCTTGCCGGCGGCCTCCCGGCGCGCCGCGTACGACTGGGCCATGAACCAGGAGGTGCCGCAGCCGACGACCGCGACCCGCTCCCCGTCGGCCGGCAGCGCGCGGGCCGCGTCGGTGGCGATCGCGGCGGCGCGGCGCCAACAGTCCGGCTGGCTGGCGATCTCGCCCAGTACCGCCGGTGTGCTCCCTGCTGCGTCCGACATGGCCCCTCCAGTAGGTTGGCGCCGCCGGCGCATTATCGGTTCGCGCCGGTTGCGCGTAAGCTTCGCGCATGTCCTTCGACGATGTGCCCGTGTTTCGCGCATCATTGTGCACGCGCACTCGCGGTGAAGTGAAGGGAGGCCCCGGTGGATCGCTACGCGCGCTGGACCGCGCTGCTTGAAGTGCTGGCCGAGTCCGGCCGGATCAGCGTCGAAGACGCGGCCGATCGCCTGGACGTCTCCCAGGCGACCATCCGGCGCGACTTCGACCAGCTCGCCCAGCAGCAGATGATCACCCGCACCCGGGGCGGTGCGGTGGCGAGCGCGGTGTCCTACGACCTGCCGCTGCGGTACAAGTCGGCGAAGCGGGCACCGGAGAAGCAACGCATCGGTTCCGCGGCGGCATCCCTGGTCACGCCGGGGATGGTGGTCGGCATCAACGGCGGCACCACCACCACGGAGGTGGCCCGCGCGCTCGCCACCCGGCCCGATCTCGCCGCCGGGACGACCGGTGACGGCACCGCGCTGACCATCGTCACGAACGCGTTGAACATCGCGAACGAGCTGATCGTGCGACCGCACGTGAAGCTCGTCGTCACCGGTGGGGTGGTCCGCCCGCAGTCGTACGAGCTGATCGGCCCGCTCGCCACCGGCATCCTGCGTGACCTGATGCTCGACGTCGCGTTCCTCGGGGTGGACGCGGTCGATGTGGCGCTCGGCGCCGCCGCGCACAACGAGGGCGAGGCGGCGATCAATCAGCTGATGGCTGCGCGGGCGCGACGCATCGTGATCGTCGCCGACTCGTCCAAGCTCGGTCAGCACGCCTTCGCGCGGATCTGCCCGATCGACCGGGTGCACACGCTGGTCACCGATTCCACCGCGAACGAGGAGCTCACGCACAAGTTCTCGACCGCGGGTGTGGAGGTCATCAGGGTCTGACGGCGGTTCCCGGTGAGGCGCGGATCACGGTAACCATCTGTGGTTGTCACCGTTGACTCGTGCGCGATGACCCTCAATAATGAGCAGTTGTACGCAAGAGCCCGTACGGCGGGGCGGCCCCCTCGTCGTGCGGGCTGTTTTTCTACCCGGACCCGTTTTGGCCGGCTCGCCGCCGCCGCGTCGGGTTGTCCGCGGTCCGTGGTTGAATGCGGTCGATGAACGAGCCTGTGCCGGACAGCGACGAGTTGGGGCCGCGTGAGCGCGGCATCCTGGAGTTCGAGCGGCAGTGGTGGCGCTACGCGGGGGCCAAGGAGCAGGCCATCCGCGACAAGTTCGGCATCTCCCCGACGCATTACTACCAGGTGCTCAATGCCCTGCTCGACTCGCCGGCGGCGCTGGCCGCCGATCCGGTCACGGTGGGTCGGCTGCGCCGGCTGCGCGACGCGCACCGCCGCCCGCGCCCGGCCAGCGCCTGACGCCGTCCTGCGCGGCCCCGCGGGCCCGTTCCGACCTGGCCGCAGACGCGGCATCCGAAGCCTGTTGTCCTGATCGTCCTCTACGATCGCAGTAGTGCAGGTGTGCAACGCGCAGCCAACAAGAAATTTATTTTCTTGTGAGCTTTGATCATGGGACAAAAGCTTACGGCGATGCGAGGATGCTCTGCGTGACCAGCACCGTTGACCGCTGCCTGCTCGTC
Source organism: Actinocatenispora thailandica (assembly GCF_016865425.1). Classification (NCBI taxonomy): domain Bacteria; kingdom Bacillati; phylum Actinomycetota; class Actinomycetes; order Micromonosporales; family Micromonosporaceae; genus Actinocatenispora; species Actinocatenispora thailandica. The sequence goes on from NZ_AP023355.1 coordinate 284,665, forward strand.
GGCATGCACGGCTACACGCTGCCGGGCCGGCTGCGCGACTGGCTCGCCGACGGCCTCGGCGGCGTCGTGCTGTTCGCCGGCAACATCGCCGACCGCGACCAACTCGGCGAACTGGTGGCCGACATCCGGTCCGCCGGCGAGGACGTCGTCGTCGCGGTGGACGAGGAGGGCGGCGACGTCACCCGGCTGCACGCGGCGACCGGCGCCCCGCATCCGGGCAACCTCGCCCTCGGCGCCGTCGACGACGTCGCGCTGACCGAACGCGTCGGCGCCGCGATCGGCGCCGAACTCGCCGCGCTGGGGATCAACCTCAACCTCGCGCCGGTCGCCGACGTCAACACCAACCCGGACAACCCGATCATCGGTACCCGCTCGTTCGGCGCCGACCCCGATCGGGTCGCCGCGCACGTCGTCGGGTACCTGACCGGCCTGCAGTCGACCGGCGTCGCGGCCTGCGCCAAGCACTTCCCGGGGCACGGCGACACCGCCGTCGACTCGCACCTGGCGCTGCCGACGGTCACCGGCGACCTCGAACCGCACCTCGTCCCGTTCCGGGCGGCGATCGCCGCCGGGGTCCGGTCCGTACTCACCGCGCACGTGACCTACCCGGGGCTGTGCGACGGCCCGGCGACCCTGAGCCGGGCGGTACTGACCGGGCTGCTGCGCGACGAGCTGGGCTTCACCGGCGCGGTGGTCACCGACTCGATGACGATGTCGGCGATCGCCGGCGGCGTCGGGGTCGCGGAGGGCGCCGCGCGGGCGCTCGCCGCCGGTGCCGACCTGGTCTGCATGACCGGCGACTTCGGCCTGCAACGGGAGGTGCGCGACCACCTGGTCGGTCATCCGGCGCTGACCGGCGCCCGGATCGCGCAGGCGGCGGCCCGGGTGCGCGCGCTGGCCCGGCCGGTACCGGGAGATCCGACCACGGCGGCGACGACCGCGGAGATGGCCGACGCGGCGCGTGGCGCGCTGGTCGCAGACCCCGGGGTCGGCCGGCTCGACGCCGCGCCGTACGTGCTGGAGCTCAGCCCGCCGCGGCAGGGCATCGAACCGACCGCGGGCAGCCTGCTCGCCATGTTGACCGCGCGCGACCCGCGCGTCACGGGCGCCCGGCTCGCCCCGGACACGGTGCCCGGAAGCCCTGCCGGCCGTACCGCGGGTCGGCCGGATCACAGCGGCGGTCGGCCGGATCACACGGTCGGCCGAACGGCCGATCCGGCAGCCGGCGATACCGGCATGACGGCGGACATCGCGGACCGCGCACTGTCCGACGCGCTGGCCGCGGCGGCCGGAAAACCGCTGGTCGTGGTGGTTCGGGACGCGCACCGGGTGCCCGCCACCCGGCAACGGCTCGGTACGGTGCTCGCCAACAGGCCGGATGCGGTCGTGGTCGGCATCGGTACCGGTGCCGACCGGCCGCTCGCGGCCGGTAGATACCTCGGCACCCGGGGTGGCGCCCGGGTCAACCTCTCCGCCGCGGCCGACCTGCTGGTCGGCGCGCGCCGGTAGCCCTACCTGCACCTCATGTGGCTAGTCCCCCCGTTTCCCCCCAGGAGAAGAGATGAAGAGAAGGGCCTTCGCGGGTCTCACCGCGGCTGGCGGCTTCGCCGCCGTGATGGGTACGGCCGGCTGCACGGACTCCAGTTCCTCGTCCTCGGCGGACGTGTTCACCGCGATCGAAACGGAGATCGACGCGAACGCGCCGATCAACCCGTACAACCAGAAGACGAACTCGTTCCAGGGCTACAACGCGATGAAGCTCGGCTGGGCGAAGAACTCGCTGACCGACGCGAACGCGTTCTACCCGGCGCTGGCGGCGAGTTGGAGCGAGACGCCGGACCACCTGAAGCTGACGGTCAAGCTCCGCCCGGACGCGAAGTGGTCGGACGGCAAGCCGGTCACCGCGGACGACGTGAAGGCCTCGGCCGCGGTGTCGTTCAGCCAGGGCGGTGGAGCGTTCGCGATCGCGCCGGGTGCGGCCGGCGGCGTCGGCGCGGTCACCGTGGTCGACGCGCACACCATCGAGTTCGACCAGGCGCCGGGTTCGTCGAACAACTCGTTCCTGCGCAACGTGCTGAACATGTGGGTGGTGCCGAACTCGGTGTACGGGCCGCAGATGCCGGCGAACGTCTGGGATCTGATCAAGACCGCCACCGACCCGAAGGCGAGCAAGAAGGATCAGGCCTCGGCGCAGAGCAAGATCCAGGCGCTGGGCAAGAAGCTGGTGGAGTTCGGTCCGAAGAAGGACGTCTCGGCCGGCCCGTTCGTGCTGCAGCGGGTCAACCCGGGTGAGGCGGTGCTGGTCAAGAACACGCACTTCTTCGACGCCGACAAGATCGCCCCGAGCAAGGTCGTGCTGAAGAACTACTCGGGCAACGAGCAGATCTGGAACTACCTGATCTCCGGTGACCTGGACGCGGCGATCTACACCGCCACCCCGGCCAACGTGCGCAAGAAGATCCTCGCCAAGCAGGGCAACAAGATGATCTCCGGGTTCAGCCCGGTGGCCGCCGCGCTGGCGTTCAACCAGTCGGTCAAGCCGCTGGACAACGTGCACGTGCGGCGCGCCCTGGCGTACCTGATCGACCGGAAGCTGACCACCAAGATCGGCGAGTCGGTCGGCGGTAGCGCGGCGCAGACCACCACCGGCCTGATCTCCGACGCCGCGAACGCCTGGATCGGCCAGGACGCGGTGGACAAGCTGAACCAGTACCCGCACGACGCCGCGAAGGCCGAGGCGGAACTGAAGAAGGCCGGCATGAGCAAGAAGGGCGGCCAGTGGATCCAGGCCAACGGCAAGCCCTTCACGCTGCAGCTGCAGGTACCGAACGGGTTCTCGGACTGGATCGCCGGCGGTAAGTCGATCTCCAGCCAGCTGACCGACGCCGGCATCAAGACCGAGGTGAAGACCTCCGCGGACTACGCGACGTACCTGTCGGAGATCGCCGAGGGCAAGTACCAGATGGGCTTCTGGCTGGTCGCGCTCGGCCCGTCCACGCACGACGCCTACGCCCGGCTGTACGGCCCGTCGAACGGCTGGAACCAGTTCGGCGCCAACGTGCAGCACTCCGCGCCCGGCAAGAACGGGAACTGGATGGGCGGCGCGGAGACGGCCACGATCCCCGGCTTCGGCACGATCAACCCGGGCAAGCTGACGAACAACCTGGCCCAGGCGACCGAGGCGGAGCAGAAGGAGATCATCAAGAAGCTGGCCGCCTACAGCAACGACCAGCTGCCGGCGATCCAGATCTGGGACTACACCAACATCCAGTTCGTGAACACGTCCCGGTTCACCAACTTCCCGAAGAACGACTCCGACGTGCTGCGGCTGCACCCGGGTATGTGGATGCAGCTCGGCTACATCCAGAAGAAGAAGTAGGGTCGGCGTGCTTGCGTTCCTCCGGCGTCTCGCGGGCCACCTGGTCCGCGGGATCGTCATGATCTGGGTCGTCACGACGTTCACGTTCGTGCTGGTCCGGCTGATGCCCGGGGACCCGGTGCAGACCCAGTACGAGAAGCTGCTCGCGCAGGGCGTGTCCGCCGAACAGGCGCGCGCCCAGGTGCAGGTGACGTACGGGTTCGTGCCGCACGGTTCGTGGCTCTCGCAGTACGGCGACTATCTCTGGAAGTTGCTGCACTTCGACCTGGGCAAGTCGGTGTCCGCGCAGGGCGTCTCGGTCCGTACCGAGGTGGTCGGCGCGCTCAAGTGGACGATCGGTCTGGTGCTGGCGGGTGTGCTGCTCAGCTTCGTGATCGGGGTACTGCTGGGCGTGGTCGCCGCGATGAAGCGCAACGGCCACGTCGGCAGCGTGCTGTCGCTGGTCGGGTCGCTGCTGCACGGCATCCCGCAGTACGTGATGGCCCTGGTACTGGTGACGTTCCTGACGGTGAAGCTGAAGCTGTTCTCCACCGGTCCGGTGGACGGGCTGCTCGATCCCGGTTTCAACGGCCCGTACATCGCCTCGATCATCAGCCATGCGGTGCTTCCGGCGGCGGCGTTCGCGCTGTCCAGCTTCGGCGGCTACCTGCTGACGATGAAGTCGAGCGTGATCTCGGTGCTCGGGGACGACTTCATCCTGGCGTCGGAGCTACGCGGCATCAAACCCTCGATCATCTTCCGGTACGTGGCGCGCAACGCGCTGCTGCCGCTGTTCACCGTGCTCGCGCTGTCGCTCGGGTTCATGATCGGCGGCGCGGTGTTCATCGAGCACGCGTTCAACTATCCGGGCATGGGCGCGATGCTGATCGACAGCATCGGCAGCCGGGACTACTCGGAGATGTCCGGGGCGTTCCTGCTGATCACCGGCGCGGTGATCCTGGCGAACATCGCCGCCGACCTGCTGTACAGCGTGGTCGACCCGCGGGTGCGGCACGGAGGAGCGGCATGAGTACGACTGTCGATCTGCCGGTGTCCGGGGCCACGGTGGCCCCGGCCCGGCGGACGGGATTCTGGCGCAACCTGTGGAAGGTGCTGAAGCGCAAGCCGAGCCGGATGGTCGGCGCGGTGATCGTGGTGCTGTTCGTGCTGACCGGGCTCGTCGGACCCTGGCTGTACCCGGACAACCTGCCGCGGGACAGCAACCAGATCCTCGCCGGGCCGAGCCTCTCGCACCTGCTCGGTACCGACTTCGAGGGCACCGACGTGCTCGCCCTGCTGATCACCGGTACCCGCTACGTGCTGGTCGCGGCGGCGTTCGCGGCGCTGATCACGGTGCTCATCGGTACCGGTTTCGGCCTGTACGCGGGCTACCGGCGCGGCGCGCCGGACTCGGTGCTGATGCGCATCACCGACTTCGTGCTGACCATCCCCGGGTTCCCGCTGCTGCTGGTGCTGTCCACGGTGTGGAAGTTCTCGTCTGCGCTGCAGATGGGCCTGGTACTGGGTCTCACCGGCTGGGGTGGCCTGGCCCGCTCTGTGCGCTCGGCGACGCTGTCGCTGCGCGAGCGCGGCTTCGTCGAGGCCGCGCGCGGGCTCGGGATGCCGACCCGGCACATCGTCACCCGCGAACTGCTGCCGAACATCGCCCCGTACGTGGCGATGAACCTGCTGATCGGGGTGACCACGTTCATCTACTCCCAGGTCGGCCTGTTCTACCTGGGCGTGCTCCCGTTCACGTCGAACAACTGGGGCGTGATGATCCAGCTCGCGGTCACCAACGGGGTGACGCAGACCGGTGCCGGCCTGGGCTACCTGATGGCGCCGCTGGTGGCGATCCTGCTGCTGACGCTCGGCGTCGTGCTGCTGGTCGACGCCCTGGACGAGGTGTTCAACCCCCGGCTGCGGGAGGACTGATGACGGCGATCACCGAAACGTCCGAGGTGGACGACAAAAAGCTCGGCCCGGCGGTGCGGATCGAGGATCTGACCGTGGCGTACCGGACGCCGGCCGGTGAGCTGCCGGCGGTGTCGCGGATCAACCTGGAGCTGGCGCCCGGCTCGATCACCGGCCTGGTCGGCGAGTCCGGCTCGGGCAAGTCGACGATGGCGCTCGCGATGCTCAACGCGGTGCAGACGCCGGGGCGGATCACCGGCGGCTCGATCGAGATCGACGGCCTGGGCAACGTGGTGTCGCTGTCCGGCAAGCAACTCCGGGAGGCCCGCGGCGGCGAGATCGGCTACGTCTTCCAGGCCGCGCAGAACTCGCTCAACCCGTTGAAGACGGTCGGCAAGCAGCTGCTCGATCTCGGCCGCTCGCACCAGGTGCAGGACAAGCGCGCCCTGGTACGCCAGGCGAAGGAGCTGCTGTCCCGGATGGGGTTGTCCGGCGAGCGGGTGCTCGACTCGTACCAGCACGAGCTGTCCGGCGGGATGCGTCAGCGGGTCGGCATCATGCTGGCGCTGGTGCTCAACGCGCACCTGCTGGTACTGGACGAGCCGACCACCGCGCTGGACATGATCTCGCAGGCGAACATCCTGTCGATCATCCGCGACGTGCACGCCGAGCGCGGCCTGACCACGCTGGTGGTCACGCACGACATCGGCGTGGTCGCGGAGGTCGCCGACCGGGTCGCGGTGATGTACGGCGGGCGGCTGGTGGAGCAGGGCCCGACGACCGAGGTGCTGAAGAACCCGAAGCATCCGTACACCTGGGGCCTGATCAACGCGATCCCGCGGCTGACCGGTGACCCGGAGGTGGCGCAGCCGCTGCCGGGCCGGCCGCCGACGCTGGGCACCATCCCGAAGCAGGGCTGCGTGTTCCGGGAGCGGTGCGCGCGCTACGCGGCGGAGCCGCGGGAGGACTGCGAGACGGTCGATCCGGCGGCGAGCGAGGTCGCTCCGGGCCGGCTGGTCGCCTGCCATCCGGTGGCGGCCGGTGCTCCGACCGCGGTCCAGGACGCCGGTGAGGGGGCGTGATGAGCGAGTCCACAGTAGACGGTTCGGTGCCGGTTGCCGGCGACGGCAGCGGCATCCGGGGTCGCGGCATCGTCAAGACGTTCAAGGCGCGCGGCAACGTGCTCGCCGGGTCGACGGTGCAGGCGCTGCGCGGCGTCGACTTTCACATCCCACCCGGCGGCGCGGCGTCGTTCATCGGCGAGTCCGGGTGCGGCAAGACCACGCTGGGGCGCATCCTGGCCGGGCTGGAGGACTACGACGCGGGCACCCTGTCGGTCAACGGCGTGGACCTGACGGCGCTGTCCAAGCGCAAGCGGGACCCGTACTTCCGGCGGATCCAGATGATCCACCAGGACCCGTACTCGGCGCTCAACCCCACCCGCACCGTCGATGCGATCCTGACCGACCCGCTGACCCTGCGGGCCAGGCAGACCGGCCGGCCGAAGTCGTGGATCGCGAAGCGGCAGCGCGAGGTGCTGTCGCTGGTCGGGCTGGAGCCGGACTACGTCCTGTCCCGCTACCCGCACCAGCTGTCCGGCGGGATGCGGCAGCGGGTGGTGATCGCGCGGGCGCTCACCGTCGACCCGGAGGCGCTGGTCGCCGACGAGGCGGTGTCGATGATCGACGTGTCGCTGCGGCTGGGCATCCTGCGGCTGCTGCGGGAACTGCGGGAGACCGTCGGGGTCAGCGTCCTGTTCATCACGCACGACGTGGCCACCGCCCGCTACATCGGCGCGGACGGCGACCTGTACGTGATCTACCGCGGGGAGATCATCGAGCGTGGCCCGACCGAGACGATCATCGCCGACCCGGTCCACCCGTACACCCAGTGCCTGCTGTCCGCGATTCCGGTGCTGCACGGCCTGGAGGTACCGGGGGCGGACCGGTTGACGCCGACCGAGCCGCTGGCCGACACGCAGTCCGACAGCGGCTGCCTGTTCGCGGCGCGCTGCCCGTTCGCCACCGACCGGTGCCGCACCGAGCGCCCCGAGCTGGCGCACCACGGCGACACCGCCCAACTGCACGCCTGCTTCTACCCGGAGCAGCGCCAGGTGGTAGCGGTCTCCGCATGACCCCGCCCGCGTTGACCCCGCCCACTCCGCCCGCGTTGATCATGGTGTTGTCTGCTTCGGTAAGCGCTTGCCATGCGGATGACACCATGATCAACGGGGCGGGGTCGGACGAGACTGACAGAGAACTCCCAGCCGGGCGGTCGCGGCTACGTCGGGTCGCTGCCGTATTCTCCCAGCGTGTCCAAGGCTGAGTCGAAGCACGCCGAGTCCGAGCGCGCCGGATCCAAGCGCGCCGGGTCCTGGCTGCGCGAGCTGATCATCCTGGTGGTGGTCGCCGTGGTGGTCGCCTTCGGCGTCCGCACCTTCATCGCCGCGTCGTTCTACATCCCGTCCGGTTCGATGGAGCACACGCTCGACATCCACGACCGGGTCCTGGTGTACAAGCTCGGCTACCGCTTCCACGAGCCGCACCGCGGCGACATCGTGGTGTTCAAGGCGCCGCACCAGTGGGCCGAGGAGACCGGCGACGGTGGCGACTGGATCAAGCGGGTCATCGCCGTCGGCGGCGACAAGGTGGCGTACGACGACGCCAAGGGGCGCATCACCGTCAACGGCACCGCGATCAACGAGCCGTACATCTACCACAACGCGCAGGGCGTGCAGGACCCGCCGAGCGAGGCGCCGTTCTCGGTGACGGTGCCGAAGGGCCGGCTGTGGCTGATGGGCGACCACCGGTCCAACTCGTCCGACTCGCGGGAGCACTACCTGCAGAGTCACAACGTGATGCTGTCGACGGTGCCGGAGTCCTCGGTCGTCGGTCGCGCGTTCGCCACCTACTGGCCGCTGAACCGGATGACCTGGCTGTCCGCCCCGTCGAGCTTCGCCTCCGTCCCCGACCCCCGCGCCGCCAAGTAGCGCCGATCCCGCCGGCCGCGCGCCGGCGGGACCCCGGGCCGAGCCGGTCACCGCGCCGCCGGCTGCAGGACCGTCCGGCGGTAGTGCTGGGCGATCTCGTCGCTGGTGGCCAGCCACACGTCCGGCTGCGCGGCCAGGAACGCGAGCGCCTGGTCCAGGTACTTCGCCCGGAACGGCTGACCGGTCACGAACGGGTGCAGCGCCAGGGCCATCACCCGCCCACTGTCCGCCGCGTCGGCACGCAACTGCTCGTACTGGTCGCGGACGATCTGGACGAACTCGGGGCCGGTCGTGCTCTTGCGGCCGAAGAGCATCAGGTCGTTGAGCTCCACCGAGTAGGGCACCCCGAGCATCCCGGGCACCCGCAGCGGGTACGGCTGGTCGTCGTTGGTCCAGTCCAGCACGTAGTCCAGGCCCAACTCGGAGAGCAGCTGCGGGGTACGGAACGTCTCGGTGAGCCCCGGCCCCATCCAGCCGTGCGGCCGGCGCCCGGTGGCCGTCGCGATCGTGTCCACCACCTCGGTCAGTACCCGCCGTTCGGCCTGCTCGGTGAGGTCGGTGTGCAGGATCGAGTTGGTCTGGCCGTGCGCGAGGAACGCCCAGTCGCGGCTGACCCCGGCGCGGACGATCTGCGGGTACTCGGTGGCGGCCATCGAGTTGAGCAGCGCGCTGGCCCGGATGCCGTGCCGGTCCAGGATGTCGATGATCCGCCAGATCCCGACCCGGCTGCCGTAGTCGCGCCAGCCGTGGTTGAGGGCGTCCGGCTGGAGTTCGGCGGTACCCGGCCAGATGCTGGTGGACGGTCGGCCGAGCAGGAAGTGCTCGATGTTGAGCCCGAGGTAGAAGGCCACCCGGGCGCCGCCGGGCCAGCGGATCGTCGGGCGTTCGGTGATGGGGCTGTACTCGTACGGCAGCAGCGCCGCCTCGTCGTTCGTCATGACCAGACGGTAGAAGCTAACATCAGTGTCAGGTTCAACCCGCGGGAGGTGTGATGCGCATCGGCGAGCTGTCCCGGCGCACCGGCGTCAGCGAACGTTCCCTGCGGTACTACGAGCAGCAGCGGTTGCTCGCCGCCGACCGCACCGCCGGTGGCCAGCGCGACTATCCGGAGCGGGCCGTCGATCGGGTGGTGCTCATCCAGCACCTGTTCGCCGCCGGCCTGCACAGCCGGAAGATCGCGCAACTGCTGCCGTGCATGCGGGACACCGACGGCGGCCCGGCGGTCACCGCGACGCCGCGACTGGTCGCCGACCTGGCCGCCGAGCGCGACCGGATCGACCGGCTGATGACCGAGCTGGCCACCTCGCGCCAGATCCTCGACGAGGTGATCGCTACGGCGTCCGGCGGGTAGCTGCCGCCCGCCGAGCTGCCGGAGCCCGCCGCTCGGCCGTCGAGCCGCCGGAGTCCGCCGCTCGGCCGTCGAGCCGGAGTCGGGCCGGCCGGTACGGGCGGTGGGAGCCGGCGCGGCGGAAGGCCGCGCTCGGGCAGCGCGGGACGTGACCCGGAGCGCCGGGCGGCTCAGCCGATCGCCCAGCCGTACCGGAGCAGCGGGGTGCCGGCGGCGACCTCGTGCAGCGCGGCGGTGACGTAGGCGACGGTGTCGGCCGGCGGGTCGGCCGCGTCGACCCAGCACAGCTCGGCGCACTTGGCCGGCTCGCCGATCGCCGGGGTGCCGTCCCAGCGCGGTACCTCGAAGAACAGGTCGAGGTACTCGTGGTCGCCGGCGGTCTCCGGCGCGCGGTGCGCGACCAGGGCCAGCCGGCACGCGTCGGGGTCGACCGCGATCGTCAGCTCCTCGCGCAGCTCGCGGGCCAGCGCGCTGGCCACGTCCTCGTTGCCGTCGACGTGCCCGGCCGGCACGCACAGCTCGCCGTCGTGGTAGCCGGACCCGGCCCGCCGCATCAGCAGCAACCGATCGCCGTCCCGCAGCAGCCCGTAGACCGCCACCACCATCCGGAACCGTTCTCCTGGCACCGGCCGAACGTACCGCCCGGCTACGACAGGCTTTACCGGCGCCCGCCGGCTGTCACGTCGCGGACGAACGCGCCGAACGCGGCCGGCGACACCACCAGGACCGGCCCCGCCGGATCCTTCGAGTCCCGTACCGCGGCCCACCCCGCCCCGTCCGCCACCTCGACGCAGGCGTTCGCCCCGGTCGACCTACTGGACTTCCGCCAGGTTGTGCCAGCAGCGACCTCGACGCAGTTGTCGGCGCCGCCGGAGCTGCGGCTGGACTTCCGCCAAGAGGTACTGGTCAGATCTGGCACGAGCATGGCGAAGTCTCCGCTCTAGCTGAGGTCGCGAATGCGTCTCATGAGCATCCGTTGCGTCGTCGGCTTGTCGGTTCCGGACGCCATCAGCTTATTGCAGACGTATCCGTAGACTTCGATGTCCTCGGGCTGGTCGATGTACACCGAGTCCGTCAGCCACTCGACGTAAGCGAATGTGGCCGCGAGGTCGATCATGCGGAACATCGCGAAGGAGGTGCCGAGAGCCGCATGACCACCCGCCTCGTACGGGATGAGCTGGATGCAGACGTTCTCTTGCTTGTTCAGCGTGTGTAGATGCAGCAACTGTTCGCGAATCACGTCGGCACCACCCACCGCGCGATGCAAGACGGCTTCGCCGAGCATGATCCAGATCTTGAACGAGGGGTCGTTCACGCGCTCCTGTCGACCCAGCCGAGTCGCGACGGCGTCGTCGACTGAGCCTGGCGGAACTGTTTTGGGAGATGTTCGGAGCAGCGCGTGTGCGTAATCCTCCGTCTGCAGCAGACCGGGAACAAGCTCCCCGTTGTAGATCTTGACTTCGTCGGCGACGGCTTCGAGGGCGATGTAGGTCTCCGCCCAGTCGGGGACGTCGAGTCTGAAACCGCGGCGCCGGGCCTCGTCGCCCAGGGCGCGCAGCCGTTCCGCGTGGTCGTCCGGCGTCTCGTACAGCTTGAGCAGCACGTCGACCTCGGCGGCCTTGAGGCTCGCGGCGCCGCGTTCGAACCGGGAGAGCCGGGATGGATTGACGCGCAACGCTTTCGCCGCGTCCTTCGACTGGAGTCCGGCGGCCTCCCGCAACCGTCGCATCTGGAGACCGAACCGGATCCGCATGACCCGACGTTGAACGCCTTCCGACGTCACGACCGACATCCCCTCAGATGGTCTACCGCTAATAGGCAATTGCCGTTAAGCTACCATCCGTCCAACAGATGACGGATCGTAGCGGTGTCGGTTCTATTGGTACCGCGCAAGTCGGGAGGGGTCGGGCAATGGCGCTGCGGTTCGGGTACACGTTGATGCGGGTGCGGCCGGCGGACGACGGAACGCACTACGACGACGTCGCGGTCGAGGAGTTCAGCGTGGACAGCGACGACGAGCTGCGCGAACGCAAGCTCGCACTGCACGACTGGGCGACCGCGCGGCTCGCCGACCTGCGCCCCGAGCTGTCGCTGTTCTACGCGGTCTACAGCACCCTGGACGAGGACGGCAACACCGGCTGGCCGTTCGGTACCGAGCACATCGTCTGGGACGAGACCCACGAGGTCGTCCCGTCCCGCTGGGAACTTCAGCGCAGGGGCACGAGCAGCCACCAGGACGTTCTTCCGCCGACCTCGGCCGAGCCGGTCGCCGCGATCGGGTGATCGATCGCGACCGCCGCCGACCGGCCCGATCGGCCTTCTGCCGGAACGGATCGGTCTAGTGTCGATGGCGCGAGGGGAGTGATCACGGTGGCGACGGTGCGGTACCTGGTGGACGACGTCGACGCGGCGATCGCCTTCTACTGCGGGTGGCTCGGCTTCCGCGAGGTGATGCATCCGGCGCCGCCGTTCGCGATGCTGATCCGCGGCGATCTGCGCTTCCTGCTCGTCGCACCGGTCACCACGGACCAGGCGGGCGGCGGCTCGCGCCCGATGGCCGACGGCACGGTCCAGACGCCGGGCGGCTGGAACCGCATCGTGCTGGAGGTCGACGACCTGGATGCGGAAGTCGCCCGGCTGCGAGCCGCCAGCGTACCGTTCCGGGCCGGCCCGGTTACCGGCATCGGCGGCCGGCAGGCGCTCGTCCAGGACCCCGCCGGCAACCTCGTCGAACTCTTCCAGCCCAGCATCCCCGAAGCCCACGAGTCCGCGGCCGGACGCTGAGCGCCGGCGCCGGCAGGCGGTGCGCGGGCCGGGCGTACCGGGGTCAGGTCAGGGTGTGGCGCAGGGCGGTGACGCGGTCTGCGGCGGCGACGAACGTGTCGTGGTCGAGGGTGCCGTCGTCCAGCGCGGCGCTCAACGCGTCGGCGGCTGAGTCGCCGGCATTCTCGCTGGTGCACAGGATGAGATCCATCCCGGCGCCGGCCGCCAACACCGAACGGTTGCCGACGGAACCGTACGACGACAGGGCTCCGGCGCCGATCGAGTCGGTGACGGTGACGCCGCCGAAGCCGAGCCGGCCGCGCAGCTCGCCGCCGACGATCGTGCTGGACAGCCCGGCCGGGCGGGACGCGTCCAGGCTCGGATAGACCGCCCAGGAACACATCACCAGCTTGACGCCGGCGGAGAGCGACGCCGCGTACGCCGCTTCGTCCACCGACCGCAGCGTGCTGGCCGAGACGTTCAGCGTGACCGGCCTGCTGTCGGTGTTCTGCCGGGAGGTCGCCGCGCCGAGGCCCGGGAAGTGCTTGGCGGTCGCAGCCACCCCGGTCGCCTGCTGGGCACCGACGAACGCGCCGCCGCAGTCGTCGCAGACGCCGGCGTCCATGCTGTACGACCGGCCGTACTCGTCCAGGAAGTCGCCGGCCGACCGGTACACGCCGAGCACCGGGGCCAGGTTGAGGTTCATCCCGACGCCGGCCAGGTTGCGCCCGGCGCCGGTACCCGCGTCGCGCGCCGCGCCGGTCGGGTCGCTGGACGCCCCGATCTGCTTCTCCGACTCGTTCGGCGCGCCGGGCAGCCGGCGGACCTGACCGCCCTCCTGGTCGGTGAGCAGCAGCAGCGGGGCGTCGATCGGGCTCTCGGCCGCGGCGTCGCGCAGCCGGCTGATCACCGACGCGATCTGGGACTCGGAGGAGATGTTGCCGCCGAAGAAGAGCACCCCGGCGGTACCGCCGGAGCTGATCGTGGCCAGCAGCGAGTCGGGCGGGGTGAGCCCGGAGTACGAGTGGATGACGCGCTGGCCGGCGAGGACCTGGGAGCTGGCGGCCCGTGCCGGCCGGGACCTGGACAGTAGTACCGGGCCGGCGGCGGCCAGCCCCGCGGCGGTGAGCAGCGAACGTCGGGTGACGGACATGGCGGCCTCCTCGGTACGGAATGCGCGTTGCAGTCGAAATCTACCGATGTAGGCCGCTGAATTGAAGCTTTTCATCGCATTCGTAGTGATTCGCCTGGCCGGTCGGAGGCGCCATGGCCGCAGCCGAGGGCCGGCACGGCGAGCGAGCGCAGACCGAGCCGGTCGGTCGTGGTGACCAGGTCGGTCAGGCCCGCCTCGATGTCGGACAGTCGGGACACCGAGCGCCAGTGCCGTTTGGTCGGAAAGTTGATCACGTACCGCGGGCCGGTGCCGGCGCCGATCGCCCACACGTGCATCCGGCCCACCGCGAGCCGGCCTTCCTGCGCGGCCTGCCGGTAGTCGCGGTACATCTCCGGGAACGCCTGCCGGAAAGCGAGTGCCAGGCCCTTGCCCATGACGCCGACCGTGTTGACGGGGTTGACCAGCGCCTCGACGTCCGCGGTCAACAGGTCGCCGCGCGCCACGGTGATCGTCATGCGCCCGTCGTACCAGCCGGGTCCGACATCCCGGCCGCTCCAGTTCGGACGTCGGTCCGTGGGCGCGGTCGGTCAGCCGGCGTTGTGGGTCTTGGCGTAGGTGGCGAGCCAGGAGACCTGGTCGGGGTCGAGCGAGGGGCGGACCCGGTCCCGGGCGGCGGCCACGTTGGCGGCGGTGACCTCGGTGGCGGTCAGCGACTCGCGCATCGCGGCGAGCGCCGCCTCCCGTACCAGGGCGGCACAGTCGGCGGAGGAGAAGCCGTCCAGGTCGGCGGCGAGTGACGGCAGGTCGACGTCGGGCGCCAGCGGTACCTTCCGGGCGGCGGAGGCGAGGATCGCGGCACGGGCCTCGGTGTCCGGCGGCGGCACGTACACCAGCCGTTCCAGCCGGCCGGGCCGCAGCAGCGCCGGGTCGACCAGGTCGGGGCGGTTGGTGGCGCCGACGATCACGACGTTGCGCAGCGACTCGACCCCGTCCAGCTCGGTGAGCAGCGAGGCGACCACCCGGTCGGTGGTACCGCCGTCGGTGGCCTGGCCGCGGACCGGCGCCAGTGCGTCGATCTCGTCCAGGAACACCAGCGACGGGGACGCGTCGCGGGCCCGGCGGAACAGCTCGCGCACCGCGCGTTCGGAGTCGCCGACCCACTTGGACAGCAGTTCGGCGCCCTTGACCGACAGTACGTTCGCCTTGCCCTGGCCGGCGATCGCGCGCACCAGGAACGTCTTGCCGCAGCCGGGTGGGCCGTAGAGCAGCACGCCGCGCGGCGGGTCGATGCCCAGCCGGTCGAAGGTGTCCGGGTAGGTGAGCGGCCACAGTACGGCCTCGGTCAGGGTCTGTTTGACCTCCGTCATGTCCCCGACGTCGTCCAGCGTCACCCCGGAAACGTCCACAGTGGACTCCGTCATCGCGGTCGGCCGGACCACCTCCAGCGCCGCGTCGAAGTCGGCCGCGGCGATGGCCGGCTCGGCCGGCGACTCGGTGTCGGTACGCCCGGCGGCGGTCGCTTCGGCGTTCCGGTGCCGGACCGCGGCGCGCACCCCGGCCTCCCGGACCAGCGCGAGCAGGTCGGCCGCGACGAACCCGGGGGTACGGGCGACCACGTCGTCGAGCCGCACGTCCTCGGCGAGCTTGACCTCGCGGGTCAGCACGGCGAGCAGCTCGCGCCGCTCCGGCGCGTCCGGCAGCGGTACTGCGATCTCGTGCCCGAGCAGTTCGGGGCCGCGCAGTTGCGGGTCCACGTCCTCGGGTCGGCTGGTGGTGCACACGACCGCGACGCCGGCGTCCAGCGCGGCCCGCACGGTACGGCGGAACACGGTGCCGAGCGGGCCGGGCGCCTCGCGCGGCGCGAGCGCGTCCACGTCGGACACCAGCAGGACGGCGGGGGCGGCGTCGCGGGCGCGTACCACGGCGTCGGCGAGGCGGGCCGCGGCCGGGTCGTTGGCGAGTGCGGCGACCTCCGGCGCCCAGACGGTGACCACGGTGGCCGCCACCTCGTCGGCGACCGCCCGGACCAGGGTGGACTTGCCGGAACCGGCCTGGCCGGTGACGAGCACCCCGAGGCTTGCCGTGGTGCCCAGCTTGGCCAGGATCTCGCCGTGGTGGAAGCCGAGGTCGAGCAGTTCGGTCAGCTCCTGCGCCTGGGGCCGCAGCCCGGCCAGGTCGGCCACCTCGACCGGCTCCTGGTCCACCGTCGCTGCGCTGTCCACTGTGGATTGATGGGTCGGCGCCGGGGTCGCGCTGGACCGGGTCGCCGGCCCGTCCTGCCAGCGCACCACGGTGTCCATGGTGACCACGCCGGGGCCGGTCGAGCCGGTGTCGGTCACCGTCAGCAGCAGCGACACCCAGCCCATCCCGAGGCTGTTGGACAGGCTCCGCTTGGTCGCCTCGACCGGCGGGGTCACCGCCCCGGCGGCCACCCACTGCCGGGCCGTCCGGCCGCCCGCGGCCGGCGCCACGTCCTGCGGCAGCAGCGACACGTTGTCACCCGCGGTGACCACCTTGCCGAGCAGGGCCAGCCGCAGCATCTCCGGCGACAGCAGGGCGACCGTCTGCGCCGGGCCCGCCACCTGCACCGTGCGGGCGGCGGTGACGGGGGCGGGAGCCACCGTGACTTCGGCGCCGTCCCGTACCCCGAGGTTGCCGAGAGTGAGATCGTCGGCGTACAGCAGGGCGCGGCTGGCGTCCGGCTCGGCCGGCAGCGCGAGCCCGGCCGAGGCGCGCCGGCCGGTCAGCAGCACCGGCGCGCCGGCGGACAGCCCGAGCGCGGCGAGCACCTCCGGATGCAGCCGGACGATGCCGCGCCGGCCGTCCAGCGCGGCCGGCCGCAGGCTCGCGGTCAGGGTCAGGGAGCTGGTCGCTCTGGTCACGCGGCGAGCCTATCCGCATCCCGCGACCGGTCGTCCAGACGCGGCGTGGACCGGTGCGGCCCCGCCGGTGCGTTCGGTCGACGATCTCACCCCCGCATCTCGATGACGGGTAGCCCCTGCTGGCCGTCCTTTGCTCTGCGCATTCCTGTGCACCAGCGATGGCACGCTCAGGTGCGCAGAGCAAAGGGCCGGCCGCACGGGTGGGTGCGACCGCGAAGGACAGCGGGCCGTGCCATGCGGACAGCGAGCCGTTCGCGAGGACAGCGGGCCGGCCATGCGGGCGGCGAGCCGGCCGCGAAGAACAGCGGGCCGGTTGCCGGGACGAAGGCCGGCGGCACCCGCAGCGGTCTGTCCGCCTGGTGGCCGGCTGACCGAAGCGCAAAGTATGTGCCGGTCGTTGGCTGAGGCGGCGCTGTGGAACGGGACCGACGCGATCATGCCGCCGCGTACCGTTGCCCCATGCCGCGCCTGCTGCCCCACCGGACCCGCGACCGGGTCGTCGCAGCGATCGTCGTCCTCGCGCTGGCCGCCGGCCTGACGGTGTTCTTCGTGGTCCGCGCGCTGCCCGGCTACCGGGTCCAGAACCAGCTGATCACGGTGCGCACCGGGCCGCACGGCGACCAACCGGTCCGCCTGGACACCTCGCTCTACCTGCCCGACTCCGGCACCCCAGCCCCGGCGGTACTGCTCGCGCACGGTCTCGGCGGCACCAAGGCCAGCGTCGCCGGAGACGCGAAGGACCTGGCCCGGCTCGGTTACGTGGTGCTCACCTGGAGCGCGCAGGGGTTCGGCCGTTCCGGCGGCGACATCCACCTGGACAGCCCGGACTGGGAGGTCACCGACGCGCGCCGGCTGGTCGACTGGCTCGGCCACCGGCCCGAGGTCCGCTCCGACGGCCCGGACGATCCGCGGGTCGCGGCCGTCGGCGGGTCGTACGGCGGGGCGCTGACGCTGCTGCTCGCGGCCGCGGACCGGCGGGTCGATGCGATCGTCCCGCAGATCACCTGGCACGACCTGGCGACCTCGCTGTTCCCCGAGTCGACCGGTCGCCCGGCCACCGACGGCGTGCTCAAGCAGGCCTGGCTCGGCTACCTGTTCGGCGCCGGCCTGCACGCCGGCCCGCCGCGCCGGAACGACGGCGGCCCGGCCGCACCCGACCCGAACGCGGTCGGCTGCGGTCGGTGGGCGCCCGAGGTGTGCCGGATGTACCGGCAGGTCCTCGCCGACGGCAAGCCCGACGCGGCGGCCGTCGCGTTGCTGCGCCGGTCCTCGCCGGCCTCGGTACTCGACCGGATCCACGCGCCGACGCTGCTCGTGCAGGGGTTGTCCGACACGCTGTTTCCGCTGTCCGAGGCGGACGCGAACGCGCGCGGTATCACGCACGCGCCGGTCCGGGTGGTGTGGTTCTCCGGCGGCCACGACGGTGGTGCCGGCTCGGCGGCCGACCACGACCGGGTCCGCCAGCTCACCGCGGACTGGCTGGATCGCTACCTGCGCGGCGGCAGCGGGCACGCGTCGGACTCGTTCACCTTCAGCCGGATCGTCGGGTACGACCGGTCCGCCGGCGCGGTGCGCACCACCGCGATGTCCGCGCCGCACTATCCGGGGCTGCGCCGGCCCGGCGCGCACGTCGCCCTGCGCGGCCCGGCGCAGCCGGTGGCGAGCCCGCCGAACGGCACCCCGGCCGCCACCTCCACCGTCCCCGGTGTCGGCATCGCCGGTGTCGCCCCGGCCACCGAGATCCCCGGCCAGACCGCGGCGTTCACCTCGGCCGCGGTGTCGGCGCCGGTCGACCTGACCGGTGCCGCCCGGGTACCGATCCGCATCGGCGCCGCGCATCCCGGTGGCGTGCTGTTCGCCAAGCTGTACGACGTCGCGCCGGACGGTGCGCAGAGCCTCGTCGCCGGCCAGGCCGCCCCGATCCGGGTGACGGGTCGCGGCTCGGTGACCGTGACACTGCCCGGCATGGTGCACCGGTTCGCCACCGGCCACCGGATCCGGTTGGTGGTCGACACCGCCGACCGGGCGTACGCGGGCCCGCGCGAGCCGGCGACCTACACCGTGGCGGTGGCCGGCGCGCTGCAGCTGCCCGCCGTCGCCGCCACCCCGCTCACCGATCCTGCGGGCATCTGGTACTGGCTGCTCGCCGCCGCGGTCGTGCTCGCCGTGCTGGTGATCGCGGTGGCGCTGCTGATCGCCCGGGCCCGCCGGCGCGGCCGGCAGCGGGCGGTGGTCGCGGAACTCGCCGACACCCCGCTCGCGGTGCGCGGGCTGCGCAAGACGTACAAGGACGGGTTCGTCGCGGTCCGCGGGACCAGCTTCACGGTCGAGCCGGGGCAGGTCGTCGGCCTGCTCGGGCCGAACGGTGCCGGCAAGACCACCACGCTGCGGATGGTGCTCGGACTGATCCGGCCGACCGCCGGCGAGGCGCTGCTGTTCGGCCACCGGGCCGGCCCGGGTGCGCCGGTGCTGTCCCGGATCGGCGCTCTCGTCGAAGGTCCCGGCTTCCTACCGCACCTGTCCGGCCTGGACAACCTGACCCTGTACTGGAAGGCGACCGGCCGCCCGCTCGACGACGCCCGGGTGGCCGAGGTGCTGGACATCGCCGACCTCGGCGACGCGATCCACCGCCGGGTCCGCGCGTACAGCCACGGGATGCGGCAGCGGCTGGCCATCGCGCAGGCCATGCTCGGCCTGCCCGACCTGCTGATCCTGGACGAGCCGACCGACGGACTGGACCCGCCGCAGATCGCCGAGATGCGCCGGGTGCTGCAGCGCTACGCCACCGACGGCCGCGCGGTGCTGGTCTCCAGCCACCTGCTCGCCGAGGTCGAGCAGACCTGCACCCACGTGGTCGTGATGCGCCGCGGCGAGTTGGTGGCGGCCGGCCCGGTTGCCGAGATCATCGGCGACTCGCCCAGCGTGCTGGTCGGCGTCACCGACCCGGACGCGGCCGAGCCGCTGCTCAGCTCGGTACCGGGGGTGTCGACGGTGGCGCGCGCCGAGGGCGGCCTGCTGGTCGAGCTGGCCGACGGTACGCCCCGGCACCGGCTGGTCGACGCGCTGGTCGGCGGCGGCGTGGCGGTCGACCGGGTGGTACCGCGGCGCCGGCTGGAGGATGCCTTCCTGGCCCTGCTCGATCGGGGTGAGTCATGACGATGTCCACTGTGGACAGGCTGGCGGGGGGCCGCCGGAATCGGGGTGCCGGATGACCGCGTCCACCGTGGACGGCCGGGCGGCCGGGTACCGGCCGGCCCGCACGCTGTCGGTCGGGACCGAGATCCGTCGGCAGCTGACCCGTCGGCGCACCCAGCTGGTGTTCGCCTTCCTGGTCGCGCTGCCGGTGATCCTGTTCCTCGCGTTCCGGTTCGGCACCGACGGCAATGGCGGTTCGGCGCAGAACCAGAGCGACGCGTTCGTCACCGTGGCGAAGTCCGGGGCGGCGAACTTCACCGTCTTCACCCTGTTCGTCTCGGCGTCGTTTCTGCTCGTCGTGATCGTCGCGCTGTTCTGCGGGGACACCGTGGCGAGCGAGGCGAGTGCCGGTTCGCTGCGCTACCTGCTCGCCGCGCCGGTGCCGCGGCGCCGGCTGCTCGGCGTCAAGTACGCGGTGGGACTGCTGTCCTCGGCGGCGGCGCTGGTGGTGCTGACCGGCGTCACCCTGGCCGTGGGCGCGGCGGCGTT
This sequence comes from Actinocatenispora thailandica, assembly GCF_016865425.1. Classification (NCBI taxonomy): domain Bacteria; kingdom Bacillati; phylum Actinomycetota; class Actinomycetes; order Micromonosporales; family Micromonosporaceae; genus Actinocatenispora; species Actinocatenispora thailandica. The sequence continues at coordinate 304,717 of NZ_AP023355.1, forward strand.
CGGCTGGCATCCGCTGGTGACGATGACCGGCGACACCATCGCGCCCGGCCCGGCGCTGGGCCGGATCGCCGGGGTGGTCGGCTATCTGGCGATCGTGCTGCTGGTGCCGGCGGCGCTGGCGTTCCTGCTGTCGGTCTGCACCGACAACGCGCTGGGCGCGGTCGGCGGCGCGGTGCTGCTGGTCATCGTGTCCAGCATCCTGGACCAGGTGACGGCGCTGGGCGGGCTGCGCGCGCTGCTGCCGACGCACTACCAGGATGCCTACACCGGGTTGCTGGCAGACCCGGTGCGTTGGGACCTGATGGCCCGCGGCGCCTTCTCCGCACTGATCTACGCGGGTGGTTTCACCGCCCTCGCCTGGTGGCGGTTCCTGCGCAAGGACGTCACGTCCTGACCGCCGGACGGCCGGTCAGCCGAGGTCGAAGCGGGACGGCCGGTCAGTCGAAGTCGAAGATGGAGTGCTTGTCGTAGAAGTGCAGGATGTAGCGGCACCGGGTGCAGATCTTGAGCACCATCTTGTGCGAGGTCACGCCCCATTTGCTGTCCAGCCGGCCGGCCTCGGTCTGGAACTCCCGGTTTCCGCACAGCGGGCAGGTGAGCGCGGCAGGCTGCGAAGGCATCGTCATGCCCCCAGTGTGGCGAACCGCCGCCACCGCGGGGCCGCCTTGCCGCCGGTCCCGGTGCTCAGGGGGTGCGGGCGGTGGCGAGGACGGCGCCGAGCAGGCCGGGGTAGCGGCGCTCCAGTTCGTCGCGCCGGAGCGAGACGTACCGGCTGGTCCCTTCGATCCTGGTGTGCGTGACCCCTGCCTCGCGGAGCACCTTGAGGTGGTGCGACCGGGTGGCCTTGGCCAGCCCGAGGTCGAACGTGCCGCAGCATCGTTCACCGTCGCGGTCGAGTTCGCGCACGATCTCCAGCCGGGCTTCGTCGCCCAGCGCGGACAGGATCGTGGTCACCGGTACGGCGGCCACGTCCGGCTCGTAGAGCTCCATGTGGCAAGGGTAACGCATGTTCGACAAACGTCGAACATGCGCCTAGGGTGAGCCGAGTCAAAGGTTCGAGATTCGTCGAACAAGGGAAGCTCGCTCATGTCCAGGTCCAGCTCGTACGGCCTGCCGCTGTTCTCCGTCGCCATCTGGGGCGGCATGTTCATCGTGATGGCCGGCGCCCTCCGGCACGTCGACGCGTACCACCTCACCGCCGCGCGCTACCTGATCGCCGCCGCCGTCCTGTCCGCGCTGCTCGCCGCCACCGCCGGCCGGCGCGCGTTCCGCACCGACGGGCGGTTCGCCGAGATCGCGGTACTCGGCGTGGTCGGCATCGCCGGCTTCAACCTGCTCGTCAACATCGCGCTCGGCTACACCGCGCCGCAGAACGGCGCCCTGATGGTCGCGCTCACCCCGCTGCTGACCGTGCTGGTCCGCTGGGTACGCGACCGGGTCCGGCCGACCCTGCCGACCATCGCACTGATGCTCGTCGCGCTGGCCGGCGTCGGCCTGGTCATCACGCACGGTCACCCGACCGACCTCGGTGCGATCGGCAGCGGCGACGCGATGGCGTTCCTCGGCGTCGTCGGCTGGGCCGTGTACACGCACGGCGCCGGCCGGTTCGCCGGCTGGGGCGCGCTGCGGTTCGGTGCCCTCACCCAGATCGTCGGCGCCGCCGCGACCGTGCTGGTGGCCGTCGCCGTCGACCTGGCCGGCATCGGTCACCTGCCGGGCATCGCTGCGCTCGGCGCCGACGCCTGGCAGCTCGGGTACATCTCGATCGCCTCGTCGGTGCTCGCGGTACTGGCCTGGAACGTGGCGATCCGCCGGCTCGGCGCACCCAACGCGGCGCTGTTCATGAACCTGGTACCGGTCATCACGTTCGGCATCCAGATCGCCCGCGGGTACCGGCCGGTGCCGGCCGAGATCGTCGGGGCCGCGCTGACCGTCGCCGCCCTGGTCGCGACGAACGTACTGGCCCGCCGCGCCGCGGCCCGCGCCACCACCGGCGTCCGCGCCGCGGTGCCGGCCGACCCGCCGCGCGGGACCGCTGCCCGCCCGGAGTCCGCCGACCGTCCGGTGTCCGCCGCTCGCCCGGTGTCCGCCGACCGTCCGGCTGGCGGCGCCGGCGCCGGGCGGATCCAGCCCAGGCCCGGCGGGGCCCCGGCCACGCCGGCGCCCGCCGGTACGGCCCGACGTGTCCTGACCGGACCGGAGTGGGCGTCGGCCGAGGTGCTGTCGGGCCGGTGACCGCGTCGGCCTTCTGCCGGTGCCGCCGAGGGGTGCGGCACCGGCAGAAGGCATGGTCGATCTCACGTCCACGCAGTGGGACCACGGGCCGGGAGGTCGCCGCGCCGGTGGGTAAGCTGCGCGTACAACTTCATATGCACCTCATCCAGAGGGGCTGAGGGACCGGCCCGATGACGCCCCGGCAACCACCGCAGCTCGCGCTCGACGCGAGCCGGCAGGTGCCAACTCCGGCCTGCGACCGTCACCGGCGTGGGAAAGATGAGCGAAAGGCTTCGCATGAGCGTGATCGCAGCTTCCTCCGGCATCGCCGCCAACCCGGCCCGCGCGCTGGTCTGCCGCAACTGCGGCGCCGAATACCCGCTGATCGCGCAGAACGCCTGTTACGAGTGTTTCGCGCCGGTCGAGGTCGGCTACGACCAGGCGGCGCTGCGCGCGGTCACCCGCGCCGACATCGAGGCCGGCCCGCACAACATCTGGCGGTACGCGCCGCTGCTGCCCGCCGGGCAGGACCCGGCCAGCCGGGTCACCGTCAACCCCGGCATGACCCCGCTGATCAAGGCGGACGCGCTGGCCGCCGAGCTGGGCCTGAAGACGCTGTGGGTCAAGGACGACTCGGCCAACCCGACGCACTCGTTCAAGGACCGCGTCGTCTCGGTGGCGCTGACCGCCGCGAAGGGGCTCGGCTTCAGCCGGTTCGCCTGCGCCTCCACCGGCAACCTGGCCAACTCCGTCGCCGCGCACGGCGCCCGGGCGGGCGTGCCGAGCATCGTGTTCATCCCGTACGACCTGGAGCAGAACAAGGTCGTCACGAGCGCCGTCTACCAGGGGCAGGTCGTCGCCATCGAGGGCTCGTACGACGACGTCAACCGGCTGTGCCAGGAACTCACCGAGACCGACGAGTTCGAGGAGACGGCGTTCGTCAACGTCAACGTCCGGCCGTACTACGCGGAGGGCTCCAAGACCCTCGGGTACGAGGTGGCCGAGCAGCTCGGCTGGCGGCTGCCGCAGCAGGTCGTCATCCCGATGGCGTCCGGCGAGCTGCTCACCAAGATCGACAAGGCGTTCACCGAACTGGTCGAAATCGGCCTGGTCGACGACACCCCGTGGCGGGTGTTCGGCGCCCAGTCCGCCGGCTGCAACCCGATCGCCACCGCGCTGCACGCCGGTACCGACCAGATCACCCCGGTCAAGCCGACCGGCATCGCCAAGTCGCTGAACATCGGCGACCCGGCCGCCGGGCCGTACGCGCTGGAGGCGGTGCGGCGCACCGGCGGCTGGATGGACTACGTCACCGACGACGAGATCCGGGACGGCATCCAGCTGCTCGCCCGGACCACCGGGGTGTTCGCCGAGACGGCGGGCGGGGTGACCGTCGCCGTCCTCAAGAAGCTCGTCGAGGCCGGCAAGCTGGACCGGGACGCCGAAACCGTCGTGTACAACACCGGCGAGGGGCTCAAGACCATCGACGCGGTGTCCGCGCAGGTCGGTCCGACCCACACGGTGCGGCCGTCGCTGAAGGCCGCCCGCGAGGCCGGCCTGCTCGGCTGACCTCCCGGGTCGAGAGCCCGACATTCCGGACGGTTCGGGCACCGCGATCGGCGGGGAACGAGGCGTGTCCACCGGTCATCGTTGCGCAGCGTCACCGCACTTGACGGCAGCGTCGTGAAGGTGGAACATATGCGACGCGGGAGGGCACCACACCTCTTGTCCTGCACGACTCGTCGAGCAGTGACACCCAAATCCTGCGCTTCGGCGCGGTCGACGTGGTGCCCCTCCCGCGCCAATCCGCTCGGCGCCGAAGCGTGCGCGCAGACCGCAGCGCGTTGGGCCTCGCTCAGCGCCCGGGGGCCGAGCCCCCGGATCCCGCGTTCCTCGGCCTTCCCCTTCCTCGGTACCGCACGCTGCACCCTCTCGACGAGCAGCCCCGCGGGCGGGTGACCCGGCCCGACGGTGAGCGTCGTCACCGCGCCGCGAACGGTGCGCGCCGTTCCCGGCAAGTACCGGGTGGAAGCCGGTAGAGGGAAGGGGCGGCGAGTGCGGAAACCAGCGAGAAGTGGTCGACGGCGGAGACTCGGCCAGGGCGTGGTGGTGGCGATGACCGCGCTGGCGGCGGTGGCGGCCGGTGGCACGGCCAGCGCCGACGGCGGCGGTACGAGCGCCGGCGGTGGGTCGCGCGGCGCGGACACCGGCGGTACCCGGTTGGCGGGGCAGCCGGCCGGCGCGGAGGTCGTGCTCGCCACCGGGCAGCGGGTGACCGTCGGGCCCGGTGGCGCCACATCGGCGCGGGACGCCGGGCTGTCCTGGCACACCGGCGCCGACGGTGACCGGTACGCGGTGCCTGCGGCGGCGGGGCAGTACCTGGGACGCCCGCTGGACCGGTCCCTGTTCGACGTGACGGAGCTGGCGAAGCTCGGTGCCGGCCACCGGATCCCGGTACGGATGACGTTCGCCGCCGGCGTGACGCCGAGCGCCCCGCCCGGGGTCACCGTGACGGCGGTCGACGGCGACACCGCCGACGGGTACCTGACCGCCGCCTCGACCCGGACGTTCGGCGCCGCGGTGCGGGCGGCCATCGGCGCCGACGTGCGGGCCGGCCGCCCGGCCGGCAGCGGTGAGCTGGTACCCGGGATGACCGGGATGCGGCTGGCATCGGCTGCGGCGCAGCGGGTTTCCCCGCACTACCAGCAGGCGATCGTGCAGTTCGACGCCACCGACCTGACCGGCGCCGCGGCCACCACCGGGGTGCTGCTGGTCAACACCGACGACGCGCGGCGCACCGACGTGTACGTACCGGTCGTCGACGGCGTCGGCCGGATCGCGGTGCCGGTCGGGCACTACAGCTTCACCGCCCCGTTCCGCGACTTCGACGAGCAGGGTGAGCAGACCGGGCTGCACTACGTCGTCGGTACCGACGTGACGGTCGAGGCGGGCACCACGACGACGGTGCCGGTGGCCGAGGCCGCCGCCACTGCCCGGGTGTCGGTCGCGACGCCGCGGCCGACGGTACCGGCGCAGGCGATGATCCGGCTGGTCCGGCAGGACGCGGCCGGCGTTGGTGTGGAGGACATGCAGGGTGTCGCCGCCGGCGACGCGCTGTACGTGTCGCCGCAACCGGCGGCGCAGGTCGGCCGGCTGCACTACGTGGTGCAGTGGAGCGGGCAGTCGCCGGCGGGCGCCGAGGCGTACCGCTACGACGTGGCGTTCGGGTTCGACCGCATCCCCGCCGACGAGTCGCTGCAGGTGGCGCCGAGCCAGCTCGCGACCATCCACCAGCACTTCTTCGGCGATCCGGCGCAGGCCGACGACACCGGAATGCTGTACAGCGGGGCGTACGACGACATGCTCGCGCACACCCCGACGCTGCTCAACCCGTCGCCGGTGCAGCAGATGCCCGGCGAGGTGACCGACTACGTCGGCACCAGCGACGGCGGTGGCTGGATCCAGGCGATCCAGAACGGCAACAGGCTGCCGTTCTGGGGTCAGCCGCACCGCTACGTCGCCGGCCACGAGTACCACGTCGACTGGGGGCGCGGCCCGCTGGTACCCGGCGTCGGTCGGTACCCGGAGCCGGCCGGCTGCGTGGCCTGCGTCGCCGGCGACACGTTCGACATCGGGTTGCAGGCCGCGGTGGACAGCGACGGGCACGCCACCGGCTACATGCCGCGCGGCGCCACCACCCGCTTCCGCCTGTACCGCAACGGAACGGTCGTCGCGGACCGGCCGATGCCGTACCTGGACGGGCAGCTCACCGCGGATCCGGCGCAGCCGGCCACCTTCCGGATGCGGTACGAGATGGATCAGCGCGCCGTCGGCACGGTCAGCCAGGCGACCAGGTCGGTCACCGACGTGCGGTTCCGGTACTCGCCGGACACGGCGGTCGCGATGCCGGCGCCCGCCAGCTGCCCCGGGCAGACCGTGGACACCCCGTGCCGGGTGCTGCCGGTACTCACCGCGAACTACCGGCTGGCCGTGGATGCGCACAACACCAGCGATCTGGCCACCCAGACGATGCGACTGCGGGTCGGCCACCAGCGGTACGGGAAGTTCGGCAGCAGCGCGCGGATCACCGCGGTCAAGGTGGAACTGTCCACCGACGGCGGCGCCAGCTGGCACCGGGCCCGGGTGTCCGGCGACGACGGCCGGTACCGGGTGTCCTGGACCAACCCGGCGGCTGCGCGCGGCAGCTCGCCGTCGCTGCGGCTGACCGCGACCGACGCGCTCGGCGGCTCGCTGACCCAGACCATCACCGCCGCCTACACGATCGCCGGCTGAGCCGGTCAGGAGGTCAACGATGCGAGTACGAACGGGAGCACTGGTCGCCGCCGTGGCGCTGGCGGTGACCGGGCTGTCCACGGCCGCGCAGGCCACCGCCGCGCCGACCCGCCCGGCGGTACGGGACGTGTGCGGTGACCCGGCACCGGGGAGGTGCGCTGCTTCGCCCAGTTGCGGACCGACGTGCCGCGGCACCCGGCGAGGTCCGGCGGCGGACGGACCGGCGCGGCGCTGCCGGCCGGGTACGGGCCGGCGCAGCTGCGGGACGCGTACCGGTTGCCGGACAGCGGCGGCGCCGACCAGACGGTGGCCATCGTCGATGCGGGTACCGCGCCGAACCTCGCCGCCGACCTGGCCGTCTACCGACAGGCGTACGGCCTGCCGCCGTGCGCGGTCGACGACGGCTGCCTGCGGGTGGTCAACCAGGACGGTGCCGCCGGGCCGCTGCCCGGCGACCAGGGCTGGGGGCCGGAGATCTCGCTCGACGTGGACATGGTGTCCGCGGCCTGCTCGGACTGCCGGATCCTGGTGGTGGCGGCGAACTCCGCGGCGCTGGACGACATGGCCGCGGCGGTGGACACCGCCGCGGCGCTGGGCGCGACCGAGATCTCCAACTCCTACGGCGGCGACGAGTACAGCGCCACGGGGCGGTTGGCCGCGCACTACCGCCATCCGGGCGTCGCGGTCGTCGCGTCCTCGGGCGACAGCGGGTATCGGATTCCGCAGGTACCGGCGGCCTACGACAGCGTGCTGGCGGTCGGCGGCACGGCGCTGTCCACAGTGGATGGTAAGTGGACCGAGTCGGCGTGGTCCGGCGCGGGCAGCGGCTGCTCGGCCTGGACCGCGAAGCCCGCGTGGCAGCACGACCCGTACTGCCCGGGGCGGACCGTCGCCGACCTGGCCGCGGTGGCCGATCCGGCGACCGGCGTCGCGGTGTACGACTCGTCCGACGGGCTCGGCTGGGCGGTCGCCGGCGGTACCAGCGCCGCCGCCCCGCTGGTCGCCGGGGTCATCGCGCTGGCCGGCCATCCCGAGCTGTTCGGTGACGCCAGCTACCTGTACGGGCATGCCGGCGCGCTGCGCGACGTGGTCGGCGGCAGCAACGCCACCGACGAGTTCGACTGCGGTGGCGACTACCTGTGCACCGGGGTCGCCGGGTACGACGGCCCGACAGGGCTGGGCACCCCGAACGGTCTCGGCGCTTTCGGCGGCTGACCAGCGGCGCTGCCCCGGGCCGCTGCGGCGTCCCGGGGCCGCGCGCGGCGTCGCCGGGTGGTGCCGGCCGGGCCGGGCGGCGACCCGGTGCGGAATTCGGTCGCGGGCGGTGACCGTCGCTCGCATCCTGGGTGGATGGAGATTCGCGAGTTCCGGGCCGAGACCGACGTCGACGGCTGGCTCGAGGTCGAGCGGACCGCGGCGGCGGTGGACGCGCCGGGCGTGGTGGCCGGGTGCCGGGCCGAACTGCTCGGCCGGTTGCGGGTACCGGCGGCCGGCACGCGGATGCTCCGGCGGGTCGCGGTTCGCGACGGCCGGATCGACGGCATCCTCGGCATCGGCCTGCCGACGCTCGACAACCTCGACAACGCCGAGGTGGACCTCACCGTGCGGCCGGACGCGCGCCGACGGGGCATCGGGACCGCGCTGTACCAGGAGTTGCGTCGGGTGCTGCGGGCCGAGGGCCGGTCCCGGCTGCTGGCCGAGTCGGTCCGGGCGCTGCCGGACGGGCCGCCGCGGCCCGACGCCGGTACCCCGTTCGCCACGGCGATGGGTGCGGCCCGGGCGCAGACCGAGGCGCGGCGGGTGCTGAACACCACCGGGCTGTCGCTCGACCGGCTGGCCGAACAGGTCGAGGAGTACCGCCGGGCGGCCGGCGCGGACTACACCCTGCTCACCTGGTCCGGTGCGACGCCGGACGATCTCGTCGCCGGCCGGGCCGTACTGAGCAGCAGGTTCATCGGCGAGGTGCCGCTGGGCGACATCGAGTGGGAGCCGGAGAAGATCGACGTCGCCCGGGTGCGCGAGTACGAACGCTCCGGCGCGGCCCGGGGGCACCGCAACTACCACGCGATGGTCCGGCACGAGCCGTCCGGCGAGTTGGTCGCCTGGACCGAACTCGTCGGGTACGGCTGCCGCCGGGACACCATGGACCAGGAGATCACCCTGGTGCTGCCGGAGCACCGGGGGCACCGGCTGGGCCTGCTGACCAAGCTCGCCAACCTGCACCAGGCCATGTCGGACGTGCCGGAACTGACCTCGGTACACACCTGGAACGCGACCGAGAACGCGCACATGATCGCGATCAACGAGCAGCTCGGCTTCCGCATCGTCGACCTCTGGGACGCCTGGCAACAGTCCGTCTGACCCTCCCACCGCCCGTTGATCATGGCGTTGTCCGCAGGGTAAGCGCTTGCCGGCCCGGACCACCCCATGATCAACCCGGACGACCCCATGATCGACAGGGTGCGGGTGGTCGTCGAGGGGGCGGTGCCGGCGGCATGATGGCGGCATGACGGTTACCACCGAAGCCACCGGCAGCCACCCGCTGTTCGCGGCACATCTCAAGACCCTGACCCAGGCGCTGGACACGATCTGGCGGCGCGGTTTCTGGTCCGCCTACCCCGAGTCCCCCAGCCCCCGGGTGTACGGGGAGGCGGCGGCCGGCGAGGGCAGGGCGGCGTTCGAGGCGTACCTCGGCGCCGACTTCCCCCTCGACCAGCCCGGCGACCGGGTGGCCACCGAGTCCAGCCCGTTCGGCCTGCCGCTGGACGTGCGGTACCCGCACACCGACGTGGACACCCTGCTGCGCAACGCCACCGCCGCGCTGCCCGGCTGGCGGGACGCCGGGGTCGAGGCGCGGGTCGGCGTCTGCCTGGAGATCCTCGACCGGCTGCACCAGCACGTGTTCGAGCTGGCGAACGCGGTCCAGTTCACCACCGGCCAGGCGTTCGTGATGGCCTTCCAGGCCGGCGGCGCGAACGCGCTGGACCGCGGCCTGGAGGCGGTCGCCTACTCGTACGCGGCGATGACCCGGCACCCGGCCGGTGCGCACTGGGAGAAGCCGCAGGGCAAGCGGGCGCCCCTGGCCATGGACAAGAAGTACCACGTGATCCCGCGCGGCGTGGCGCTGCTGATCGGCTGCAACACGTTCCCCACCTGGAACGGCTACCCGGGACTGTTCGCGAGCCTCGCCACCGGCAACCCGGTCGTCGTCAAGCCGCACCCCGGCGCGGTGTTGCCGCTCGCGGTCACCGTCCGGTACGCCCGGGAGGTGCTGGCGGAGCAGGGGTTCGACGAGAACCTGGTGCAGCTCGCCGCGGAGGCGCCCGGCGAGTGGATCGCCGCCGAGCTGGCCACCCGGCCCGAGGTGCGCATCGTCGACTTCACCGGCTCGACCGAGTTCGGTGACTGGCTGGAGGCGAACGCGCGGCAGGCGCAGGTCTACACCGAGAAGGCCGGCGTCAACACGATCGTCGTCGACTCCACCGACGACTTCGCCGGGATGTGCGCCAACATCGGCTTCTCGCTGACCCTCTACTCCGGGCAGATGTGCACCACCCCGCAGAACATCTTCCTGCCGGCCGGCGGCATCGACACCGAGCAGGGGCACAAGAGCTTCGACGAGGTCGCCGACGGCATCTCGGCAGCGGTGCGCAAGCTGACCGACGACGACGCCCGCGGTGTGGAGCTGACCGGCGCCATCGTCAACGACGGGGTACGCGACCGGGTGTCGGCCGCGGCGCAGGTCGGCGACGCGGTGCTGGACTCGCGTACCGTCGCGCATCCGGCGCACGCCGACGCGGTGGTGCGCACGCCGCTGATCCGCCGGCTGTCGGTCACCGACGACACCGTGTACGGCAGGGAGTGGTTCGGCCCGATCAGCTTCCTGGTCGCGACCGACGGTACGACCGCCTCGCTCGCCGAGTTCGAGCGCACCGTGGCGCACCGGGGCGCGTTGACCGCGTCGGTCTACTCCACCGACGAGTCGGTGTTGGCCGCGGCCGAGCGGGTCGCCGTGACGGTCGGCGTGCACCTGTCGGAGAACCTGACCGGCGGCGTGTACGTCAACCAGTCCGCGGCGTTCAGCGACTTCCACGCCACCGGCGCGAATCCGGCCGCGAACGCCTGCCTCACCGACGATGCGTACGTCGCGGGGCGGTTCCGCATCGTGCAGTCGCGCCGCCATTCCTGAGGTTTCGCGGCGCGAGAGGCGACCGGATCCGACGGGTTGGCCTGGGCTTTTACCGAGTCCTCATACCACATGAAAGCGAAGAGGCTGTGCAGGGTGGTCCTGCTCGTGTAGCGTTTCGCATCGGCCGTCAGTCTCCGGTCGGGGTTGTGTCGCGTGCACGCTTCCCGCAGGATGTGAGGGTCCCGGAGCCGCAACCGCGGTCCGGAGCAGGTTGAGGTAAGGGAAGTGCACCGTGGCACAGGGCACCGTCAAGTGGTTCAACTCGGAGAAGGGCTACGGCTTCATCGCCGTGGATGGTGGGCAGGACGTGTTCGTCCACTTCTCGGCCATCCAGATGGACGGCTACAAGTCTCTGGACGACGGTCAGCGTGTCGAGTTCGACATCGCCCAGGGACAGAAGGGCCCGCAGGCGGAGAACGTTCGTCTCGCTGCCGGCTGATCACCGGTTCATTCACTCGTCCCTGGAAGGCGTCGGCAGCCGGCCGGCGCCTTCCGGTTGTGCCGGCCGACCCGGTCAGCCGAGGCCGGTGACCGCCTGCACGCCGAGGCTCGTCACCGCGACCAGCACCCACAGGATTCCGCCCAGCAGCAACGGTTTCGGCCCGGCGCGGCGGAAGTCCGCCACGCCGATCCCGGTGCCCACCCCGGCCAGCGCCACCGCGACCAGGAACGTCGCCAGCACGCCCAGCGCGTGATGCGCACCCGCCGGTACCAGGCCGATCGTGTTCGCGCCCGCGGCCACCAGGAACAGCCACAGGAACACCGGTACCAGCCGGAGCAGCCGGGCCCGCGCCGGCTTCCGCACCGCCTCGGCCGGCACGCCGTCGTCCGGCCGCCCGCTCCCCGGCGCCCCGAGCGCGGCGTTGCCCGGCGCGGCGGCGGTGGCGGTCGCCGCGCGACGGCGCCACAGCGCGGAAATCCCGATCACCACCGGCACGATCATCAACGACCGCACCAGCTTCACCACCACCGCATGATCCCCGGCGGCCTGGCTGAACGTGTACCCGGCGGCCACCACGCTGGACGTGTCGTTGACCGCGGTACCGGCCCACAGCCCGAAACCCTGATCGCTGAGCCCGAGCAGGTGACCCAGCGGCGGGAACAGCAGCGCCGCGGCCACGTTGAACACGAAGATGGTGGACACCGCGTACGCGGTCGTCGCCTCGGTCGCCGCGATCACCGGGCTGACCGCGCCGATCGCCGACGCGCCGCAGATCCCCGTCCCGGAGCCGATCAGCGCGCGCAGGTCGTGCGGCACCCGCAGCGCCCGGCCGAACAGCCAGGCGCCGAGCAGGCACACGGTCAGCGTGCCGAGCATGACCGGCAACGATGTCAGCCCCACCTTCGCCACCGCGCCGAGCGACAACCCCAGCCCGAACACCACGACGGCGGCCTGCAGGATCCGTTTGCCGGCGAACGCCGCACCCGGCCGCAGCCGCGGCCACCAGCGGCGCGAGCCGCCCACCGCCCGGACCCCCGCGCCGAGCAGGATCGCCACCACCGGTGCGCCGATCACCGGCGCGACGGTGCCGACCCCGGTGGCGACGACGGCGACGGCGAGGGTGAGCAGCAGTCCGGGGCCGAGCCGGCGCACCGGGCCGGTACCGCTGCCGGTCGATGCCGGGGCGGCGGTGGTCTGAGTGGTCACCCGGTCAGTTTCGGGTGGATCGGGGCAGCCAGCCAGAGGCGGATCCGAGATGGGCACATAGGGTGTGCCTATGAGTCAGGAGTTGGGGCCGGGCGATCTGGCCAGCCTTCGGCTGTTCGTCGACACGGTACGGCTGGGCAGCCTGTCGGCGGCGGCCCGCGCGCAGCGCATCACCCAGCCGTCCGCGAGCGAGGCACTGCGCCGGCTGGAACGCCGACTCGGCGTCGAACTCGTCGTCCGCACCCCGCGCGGCTCCCGGCCGACGCCGGACGGTGCCCGGCTCGCCGAGCACGCCGAACGCGTCCTCGCCGAGCTGGACGGCTTCCTCACCGAGGCCCGGTCGCTGCGCGCCGCCGGCCGCCGGCACGTCCGGATCGCGGCCAGCTACACCAACGCCGAGTACCTGCTGCCGCCGGTCATCGCCCGGTACCGCGCGGTGCGGCCGGAGGTGGTGGTCAGCCTCGCCGTCGCCAACTCGGCGGCGGTGATCGCCCGGGTCGCCGAACGCACCGCCGACCTCGGCTTCGTCGAGGACCCGGCCCCGCATCCGGAGCTCGCCACCCGTACGGTCGCGACCGACGAGCTGGCCGTGGTGGTCGCGCCCGGCCACCCGTGGACCCGCGCCGACGGGCCGCTGCCGGCCGGTGAACTGACCGGCACGCCGCTGCTGCTGCGCGAACCCGACTCGGGCACCCGCGCCACCTACGAGCACGCCGCGCACCGCGCCGGCCGTACCGTGGCCACCCCGCTCGGCGTGATGACCTCCACCGAGGCGCTCAAGACCGCGGTCCGCGCCGGGCTGGGTGCCACCCTGGTCAGCCGGCTCGCGGTCGCCGCCGAACTCGCCGCCGGCGCGCTCGTCGAGGTCCCCGTCGCCGGGCTGGACCTGCGCCGCGAGTTGCGCGCGGTGTGGCGGCCGGCGCACGCGCACGACCTCACCGCCGAGTTCCTCGACACGCTCCGGCCCTGAACCGCGCGGCACCGCACCACCTGCCGCCCTCCCGGCACCGAGCAGGCGGTGCGGCCCCGGCCGATCGGGTGGCCCCGGCGGCTGGACCGATCCTGTTACGGTCCCGGCGTTCACTTCTGTCGACGAGAGGCGTCCGGTGACCGATTCCGATCCCGCCCCGACCGGCCCGGCCGATTCCACCCCGGAACCGGCACCCCCCGGCAAGTCGACGCCGACCAGCGCGTACGCCAGCGGGTGGGGGCCGGGAGCGGCCGACGAGATCCCGTCCGTTCCGCCGGACGCGGCCGCCCGGCCCGGTGCCACCCCGCCGGACGGGGCCGCGCGGCCCGGTGCCACCCCGCCGGACGCGGCCGCGCGGCCCGGTGCCACCCCGGCGGGTGCCGTGCCGCCGGATTCGGCACCGCCGCCGGCGCCACCGGGTGCGGTGCCACCCCCTTCGGGCCGGCACCAGCCGCCGGGTGGGTACGGCCCGCCGCCCGGCGCCCCGCGCGGCGGGTACGGTGCCCCGCCCCGGGTGGCTACCGGGTGCCACCGCAGGCCGGGTACCGGCCGCCGCCGCGGACGCCCGGCGACCCGCTGACCGGTACCCCGGACGAGTCGTTCGCGGGCTGGTTCACCCGTTCCTGGGGCTTCTTCCGGCGCAACTGGCTGCCGGCGTCGCTGATCGCGGGCGGCGCCCTGCTGATCCCGGGCGTGCTGATGCTCGTGCCCGGCGCGCTGCTGTACGCCAGGCTGTTCGAGCTCTCCCGGCTGGCGAACGAGGGCGAGCCGGTTCACCCCGGCGGCACCCTCGTGGTGCTCTACCTCGTGATGCTGCCGCTGGCCCTGCTGCTGCTCTACGCCCAGTCCGCCGCACAGGTGGCCATCATGCGGCTGATCGCGCGGGAGGCGGTCGGCCGGCCCCGCGACATCGCCGCCGACGTCCGGTTCGGCCTGCGCCGAGGCTGGGTGCTGGGACTCTGGCAGCTGCTGGAGATCCCGATCGTGCTGGTCGGCTTCTGCGCCTGCATCATCCCCGGCTACTACCTCCAGCTGGCGATGAGCCAGACGCCGGCGCTGGTGGCGTTCGAGCCCGGCCGGCACGCGCTGCGCCGCTCGTTCCGGCTGATGCACAGCGACTTCTGGCCGTCGGTCGGGCGGATGCTGATCACCGCCATGATCGTCGGGATGTTCGGCGGGGTGATCGGCATGATCGCGGAGATCCCGATGGTGGCGACGATGGCGACGGCGGCCGGTCCGGACGGGACGGTGAACGCCACGTCCGTGCAGCTCGCCCCGTGGCTGTTCGGGGTGTTCTTCGTGCTGGTCCTGGTGGCGTCGGCGCCGGGCGTGGTCGCGCAGTGCGCCGGGGCGCTCGGCACGTACACCGGGTTGCGGGCGAAGGAGCAGGACGCGCCGACCGGCGAGGAACTGGTCGCCGCGATGGAGTGACCGGGGCCTCGTACCGTGCGGTTCGCTTGCACTCGCCCGGGCAGAGTGCTAAACCTTGAGCTGGCACTCGCAGTACGGGAGTGCCAAAGGTCGGGCGGTGAGGCCGGGGGGCCGAGGCACACCAGCTGGGTGTCGCGGTCGTCGGGTCGTCCGTCGCGGGCATCGACCGGCCGAGCGTGTACTTACCCGCGTGCCAGCCCCACCAGGGCCGGCACCTAGGTGTCTGACACACCGGAGGACAACGCCCAAATGGCAAAGATGATCGCGTTCGACGAGGAGGCGCGCCGCGGCCTTGAGCGTGGCATGAACAGCCTCGCCGACGCCGTGAAGGTGACGCTCGGCCCGAAGGGCCGCAACGTCGTTCTGGAGAAGAAGTGGGGCGCCCCCACCATCACCAACGACGGTGTCTCGATCGCCAAGGAGATCGAGCTCGAGGACCCGTGGGAGAAGATCGGGGCCGAGCTGGTCAAGGAGGTCGCGAAGAAGACCGACGACGTTGCCGGTGACGGCACGACGACGGCCACCGTGCTGGCCCAGGCGCTGGTCCGGGAGGGCCTGCGCAACGTGGCCGCGGGCGCGAACCCGATCGCCCTCAAGCGGGGCATCGAGGCCGCCGTGGCCAGCGTGACCGAGCAGCTGGCGCAGCTGTCCAAGGACATCGAGACCAAGGAGCAGATCGCCGCGACCGCGTCGATCTCCGCCGGGGACTCGTCCGTCGGCGAGATCATCGCCGAGGCGATGGACAAGGTCGGCAAGGAAGGCGTCATCACCGTCGAGGAGAGCAACACCTTCGGGCTCGAGCTCGAGCTCACCGAGGGCATGCGCTTCGACAAGGGTTACATCTCGGCCTACTTCGCCACCGACACCGAGCGGATGGAGGCCAGCTTCGACGACCCGTACCTGCTGATCGTCAACTCCAAGATCTCGGCGGTGAAGGACCTGCTGCCGGTGCTGGAGAAGGTCATGCAGTCGGGCAAGCCGCTGGTGATCATCGCCGAGGACCTCGAGGGCGAGGCGCTGGCCACCCTGATCGTCAACAAGGTGCGTGGCACCTTCAAGTCCGCCGCCGTCAAGGCGCCGGGCTTCGGCGACCGCCGCAAGGCGATGCTGGACGACATGGCCATCCTGACCGGCGGCCAGGTCATCAGCGAGGACGTCGGCCTCAAGCTGGAGAACGTCGGCCTGGAGCTGCTGGGCAAGGCCCGCAAGGTCGTCATCACCAAGGACGAGACCACCATCGTCGACGGTGCCGGCGAGGCGGACCGGATCCAGGGCCGGGTCAACCAGATCCGCAACGAGATCGAGGCGTCCGACTCCGACTACGACCGCGAGAAGCTGCAGGAGCGGCTGGCCAAGCTGGCCGGCGGCGTTGCGGTCATCAAGGTCGGCGCGGCCACCGAGGTCGAGCTGAAGGAGCGCAAGCACCGCGTCGAGGACGCCGTGCGCAACGCGAAGGCGGCCGTCGAGGAGGGCATCCTCCCCGGTGGTGGCGTCGCGCTGGTGCAGGCCGGCACCAAGGCCTTCGACAAGCTGGAGCTGAACGCGGACGAGACCACCGGTGCCGCGATCGTGCGGTCCGCGCTGGACGCCCCGCTCAAGCAGATCGCCGTGAACGCCGGCCTCGAGGGCGGCGTCGTGGCGGAGAAGGTCCGCAACCTGGAGGCGGGCCACGGCCTGAACGCGGGCAACGGCGAGTACGTCAACATGCTCGACGCCGGCATCCTGGACCCGACCAAGGTGACGCGTTCCGCGCTGCAGAACGCCGCCTCGATCGCGGCCCTGTTCCTCACCACCGAGGCCGTGGTGGCCGACAAGCCGGAGAAGAACCCGGCCCCGGCCGCTCCGGACGCCGGCGGCATGGACTTCTGAGCCACGCCACCCGGTAACTGAACACGCACCAGACGAGGGGCGGATCCCGAACGGGGTCCGCCCCTTGCCGTGCCCGCGGACTCGTCCGACCCCGGCGAGTTGTGCCGGTTCGATACGGTCATCGGCGGCAGTCGGTGTCATGCCGGCCGAACCGGCAACTACCGGAGCTTCTCGGGAGGGCGTCATGGGCGGCGTGCTGCGCAGCATCGACCACGGTCGGATCGCCGACCACGGCAAGGAGATCCGCCGCGAGGTGGCGACCAAGCTGGAGAAGGCCGGCGAGACGCTGAACAAGGTCTACAACCTCGACGGCGGGGCGTTCAGCATCACCGGTACCGCCTGCGGGGTCGCCTACCCGGGCGCGCTGCAGTTCGCCTTCAACACGCTGCGCACGCACATCAGGCAGGCGAACGGGTTCGCCGACAAGCTCGACGCGACCGCGAAGAACTGGCAGCTCTGCGAGGAGAAGAACACCTTCGAGGTCTGACCGAGCCGGCGGGAGGCGACGATGGGCGACGAAGCGTCCAACCAGAGCAGTGCGTTCGGCTTCGACAAGCCGCTGATGAAGGCGGCCTCGGACGGTTGCCTCGCCGCGGCGGCGATGGAGGTCGCGCCGGCGGTCATGATCAAGTTCATGTTCACCCTGTCCGCGGGCGACGCCGCCGCGGTGGACAAGGCCGGGCAGGACTGGCGGCAGGCGTCGGCGCTGGTGCGGCAGGCTGCGGAGGCGTTCCAGCAGGCGGTGGCCGGGGTGTCCGGCGACGACTGGACCGCGCAGGATCGCGACGCGTACGAGAAGAAGGTCAGGGAGGCCTGCGAGCAGTACCAGGTGGTGGAGATCTACCTGGAGGCGGCGGGCATCGCGCTGAGCGTGATGGCCGGCGCCCTCTGCGCGTACGCGGTGTTCGCCGCCGGAATGGCGATCGCGCTGATCGCGATCGGGGTCGCGATCCTCGCCTGCGAGGGCACCGTGGTCGGCTCCGTCGCGGTGCCGGAGCTGGAAGCGGCGGCGGCGGTCTGCCTGGAGATCACCCAGGTGGCGACCGGGATCCTGGCCGAGGTCGGGGTGGCGATCGCGGAGGTGCTGCAGGGCGGCGCGGTGTTGGACGCCACCGCCGAGGAGATCGACGGCAACGACAAGGCGTTCGGCGACCTGCTGAACGGCGAGGCGGTCGGCGCCGCCGCGGCCGGCGCGAACCTGCTGCAGAACGCCGCCAACGCCGGCATCGCGTACGCGAACATGAACGAGAAGACGCCGGCGCTCGGCAAGGACGGCCAGCCGGTGATCGGCCCGGACGGCAAGCCGGAGCTGAACGAGGGCAAGACCAAGTTCGGTGACATCAACCTGAACGCGGACCGGGACTGGGACAAGACCTGGGACGTCGGGGCGTCCGGCAAGTACGGCGACTTCTCGGCCGGCGCCGACGTCAAGTACGGCGACCACGGCTGGCAGGGCGCCTCGGTCAGCGGTGGGTACACGCCGGAGGAGGGGCCGCAGGTCACCGGCAACGCCGGCTGGGAGCAGGACGCCGACGGCAACAACGTCTACAAGGGCGACCTGACCGGCGGCTACAAGTCGCCGGACGGCAGCACCTACAGCGGCACCGCCTCCGGGGAGTACGACGACAACGCGGACGGCAGCCACACCTACTCGGGCGGCGTGACCGGCAAGTACGAGAACGAGTACTCCGGGGCGAGCGCCGACGCCGGGGTGAACGGCAGCTACACGCACGGCGCGGACGGCAGCAGCACGTACTCCGGCGGCGTGTCCGCCTCGGCGGGCGACACCGCCACCGGTGAGTCGGTGCACGGCGGGGCGAGCGGCACGGACCAGCACGACGCGGACGGCAGCAACCACTACAGCGCCACCGGCACCGGCGGCTACACCACGCCGTACGGGCACGGCGACGGCAGCCTGACCGGCGGCTACGACCAGCACGCCGGCGGCGACGACAGCGTGTACACCAAGGCCGGGACCGAGCACGGTGGCAACGGCGAGGAGGGCGAGAGGCACGAGCACGAGCTGCGGTACGACCCGGACAGTGGCCGGGTCACCCGGACGGACTCGTGAGGGGAGCGCAGCCGTGGCGCGAGGCGGACCGCTGACCCCCAGCGCTGCTCCGGTCCGCTGGGCCTGGGGCCTGGTCGTGGCGGGCTGGGTGCTCGCGGCGCTCGGCCCGGTGCTGATGGCCACCGTCGCCACCCAGCTGCTCGTGGCGACGATCGTCGGCGTGCTGCTGGTGGTGGCCGGCAGTGTGCTGCTCAGCGGCCGGATCCCGCTGTTCGTGTTGTCGTTCGTGGTCTTCGTGCCGCTGATCGCCGGGCTGGTGCAGGCCGGTGACGCGCTCGTCTACCAGGCTTCCGGCCGTACGGTCAGCTGCCGGGTCACCGCGGTCACGAGGCACCAGCGGCAGGTTCCGGTGCACGGCGCACCGCACTCGCCGGGGGTGCTGCAGCCGACCGGCGGCACCCACCTGGAGACCCGGGTCAGCTACCAGCACACGATGCGCTGCCCGGCCGGCACCTACACGCTGGCCCGGACGCGGCCGAGCGAGGTCGGCACCCGCTACGACGTGACCTACGACCCGACCGGCCGGGTACCGGCGGTGTTCAGCACCGCGGTCCCGGCGCTGCGCCCGTTCCTGGTCGTGCTGATCGCGCTGCCGATGGTGCTGTTGCTGGCACTGCCGCTGCTGGCGTGGCTGGTGGGGCGCCGCCGCGCCGGGGCGCGGCGCGCGGCCGACGGCCCACCGGGGCCGCCGTCGGGTCCTCCGGGCTGGGCACCGGCCGGGCCGGCGCCGGGGCCGCCGGGCTGGCAGCGGCCGCCCGGGCGGCGGCAACAGCCGTGGCGCGGGGCCGGGTGGCGGCGGCCCCGACACTAGGCCCGGGACGCGCGCCTCGGGATCGGCTCGGGCGCGCGCCTCGGATCACTCCTCCGGCGGGCGGAAGCGCGCCATGGCGTCCTTGGCCCGGTGCTGCTGGATGCCGAGCTCGCGGGCGAGGCCCTGCAGCCGACCGGCGAAGTCGTTGCCGAGCTTGGCGAGCTGGCCGAGCGCCGCCTGCGGGTTGTCGACCAGGTCCGCGGCCTCCGGATCGGACCCGCCGAAGCCCTCCGCGCCGATCTGCTGGATCGCGGCGCGATAGTCGTCGTACGCGTTGTTGACCGCGAGCCGAACGTACTCGGCGAGATCCTCCGAGGGCACCCGGAGCGCGCGCGGGTCGACCTCGAGCGCGGCGAGGCCCTCGGCGGCGGTGAACCGCGCGCTGATCAGGCCCTCGGCGGACTCGCCGGTGCCGACCGCCTCGGCCATCCGGGTGCGCATCGTGGTGAGCCGTTCGAGCGGGTCCTCGGCGTCGGCCGCCGACCCGGCAAGGTCGGAGTACTCGTTGCTGTCAGCCACGCGACGAACGTAGCAATCCGGTACAACCGGCACACCGCTGGACGCGCTGGCCGGGCGGTCGGTGGCCGCTGGCGCCGGCCCGCCCGCGGTATCGGCCGAGCAGGGTGAGGTCAGGGCAGCGGGATGGTGAGCGCGGCGCCGAGCCGGCCCTGCCCGGCCTGGATCAGCGCCCGGGCGGTGTTGGCGTCGGTACCGCGCTCGATCATCACGACCGCGGTCTTGACGTGCCGGCCGGCATCGTTGAGCGCGGCCTCGGCCACCTCGGCGGCGGCGCCGGTGATCTCCTGGACCATCCGGATCGCCCGCGCCTGCAACTTCTCGTTCGTGGCGACCAGGTCGACCATCAGGTTCCCGTGCGTCTTGCCCAGCCGCACCATGCTGATCGTGGAGATCATGTTGAGCACCAGCTTCTGCGCCGTGCCGGCCTTGAGCCGGGTCGAGCCGGCGATGAACTCGGGGCCGACGGCGACCTCGACCGGGAACTCGACCACGTCGCTGAGTTCGGCGTCGGCGTTGCAGGACAGGCCGACGGTGACGGCGCCGCGCCGGCGGGCCTCGGCGAGCGCGGCCAGCACGTACGGGGTGCGCCCGCTGGCGGTGAGTCCGAGCACCGCGTCACCGGCGCCGACGTCGCGCGCGGCCAGGTCGGTGACGCCGGCCTCGGCGTCGTCCTCGACGCCCTCGACCGCGCGGGTGATCGCGGTGCTGCCGCCGGCGATGATGCCCTGCACGGTCTCCGGGTCGGTGCCGAAGGTGGGCGGGCACTCGGCCGCGTCGAGCAGCCCGATCCGCCCCGGGGTGCCGGCGCCGACGTAGATCAGCCGGCCGCCGGCGGCGAGGCGCTCGACGATCGCGTCGATCGCCGGTACCACCGCCGGGATGGCGGCGGCGACGGCGGCCGGCACGCCCGCGTCGGCCTCGTTCATCAGCGCGGCGAGCTGGGCGGTGGGCAGCCGGTCGATCTCGGCGTATCGCGGGTCGGTCTGCTCCGTGCGCAGTTGCGCGAGGTCCGACCGGACGGCGCGGGATGCGGCCTGAGACACCTGCGGCTCCTAGGTTTGCGGTGGTGCTGCCTGGGAGGCCCCGCACGGCTCGACGTCCGCCTGGACCCCCGGTTGCGATGTTACTCGTTGACGGCGAAGGCTCGACGTCGGTAACTTAGCAACAACGCAGCAATCATTGAATATTCTTGTCAGGATACGCGGGAGCCGCTCACGTGGATGCGCACCGCCAGCCGGCGGCAGTGACCGACCGGTTGAGCACATTGTCCATCGCCGAGAAGGTCGGTCAGCTGTTCGTGGTGCCGCTCGGCCGGCACTCGCCGAACGCGCTGCGCCTGCCGCCGGACCAACGCACCGGTGCGATCAACTCCGACGGCCTCGGCGCGGTGGTCGACGCGCTCCGGAGCCGGCACGTCGGCGGGGTCTGTTACTTCCCGACCAAGCCGGAAGGTGACGATGCGGGCGAGGTGTCCGCGCTGCTCGCCGAGCTGGCGGCGGCCACCGGAGGCGCCGGCCTGGCGCCGGTCGTGGCGGTCGACCAGGAGGGCGGTACGGTCGCCCGGCTGCGTCGCGGCGTGACCAGCGTGCCGTCCGCGATGGCGCTCGCCGCCACCGGCGAGACGGAGTCGACCGCGCGGGCCGCCGCGATCATCGGCGCCGAGCTGCGCGCGGCCGGCTTCCACCAGGACTACGCGCCGGACGCCGACGTCAACTCCAACCCGGCGAACCCGGCCATCGGCGTCCGGTCGTACGGCTCGGACCCGGGCCGGGTCGCCGCGCACGTCGCCGCCGCGGTACGCGGGCTGCAGGGCGCCGGCCTCGCCGCGACCGCGAAACACTTCCCCGGCCACGGGGACACCTCCGGCGACAGCCACCTGATGCTGCCGGCGGTGGACCGGGACGCCGAAGCCTGGGCAGCGATCGACCTGCCGCCGTTCGCGGCGGCCATCGGCGCCGACGTGGCCGCGGTGATGTCGGCGCACGTCTCGGTACCGGCGGCGGACGGCTCCGGTGACCCGGCCACCGCGTCCGCCGCGATCCTGACCGGCGTGTTGCGCGACCGGCTCGGCTTCACCGGCACCGTGGTCACCGACGCGCTGGACATGGCCGGCGCCCGGGACCGGCTGGGCGAAGGCGAGATCGCGGTACGGGCGGTGCTGGCCGGCGCCGACCAGCTGCTGATGCCGGCCGACCTGCCGGTCGCGGTCGCCGCGGTGACCGACGCGGTGGCGTCCGGCCGGATCTCGGCGGCTCGGCTGGACGCGGCCGTCGGCCGGGTCCTCGCCCTCAAGCACCGGGTCGGCCTGCTCGACGCCGCGCCGGCCGGGGCGCCGGCGCCGGACGCGGCGGCCAACGCGGCGATCGCCGCGGACCTGGCGCTGGCCGGGCTGACCGTGCTCGGTGACCGGAGCTGGCGGCTGCCGGCCGGTCGGGTCGCGCTGGTCGGCGCGCTCGGTGGCCTGGAGGCCGACCTGCTGCCGGCGCTGCGGGCGGCGGGCGCCGAGGTGACCGTGGTGGACAGCGGGAGCGACCCGGCCGCGGTGGACGCCGATCTCGCCGCTGCCGCGGCGGCGGACCAGACGATCGTGGTGAGCCGCAACGCGGTCCGCTGGCCGGGGCAGCGGGCGCTGCTCGCCGGGCTCGCCGCGGCCGGACACCGGTACGTTCAGCTGGCCCTGGCCGGGCCGTACGACGCGGGGCTGGCGGTCGGCGCCACCGCGCGGTTCCTGACCTACGGCGACTGTGCGGTGTCTCGTGCGGCGCTGCTGGCGGTACTGACCGGGGCCGGGGTCGGCGGTGGCCGGCTGCCGGTGGACGTACCGGGCCCGGACGGCGCGATCGCGTACGCCCGGGAATGCTGAGCGAGGAGCGGGGAGTGCGACGATGACGGCGGTACGGACCGGGGCGCAGCGGCTGTGCGCCGACCCGAGCCTGGCCGGACCGGGCCGACCGGGCCTGGTGACCAACTACACCGGCATCCTGCCGAACCTGGACTCCACTGTGGACGGTGCACTGCGGGCCGGGGTACCGCTGGTCGCGCTGTTCGGGCCGGAGCACGGGGTGCGCGGCACGGTGCAGGCCGGGTTCAGCGAGCACGAGGCGACCGACCCGGGCAGCGGGCTGCCGGTGTACGACACCTACCTCTGCTCCGGCGCCGAGCTGGACGCGCTGCTCGACAGGTCCACGGTGGACACCCTGCTGTACGACCTGCAGGACATCGGCACCCGGTTCTACACCTACGTGTGGACGATGTTCGACGTGATGGTCTCGGCGGCGCGGACCGGGAAGCGGTTCGTGGTGCTGGACCGGCCCAACCCGGTGGGCGGCGTGGTCACCGAGGGGCCG
Source organism: Actinocatenispora thailandica (assembly GCF_016865425.1). NCBI lineage: Bacteria > Bacillati > Actinomycetota > Actinomycetes > Micromonosporales > Micromonosporaceae > Actinocatenispora > Actinocatenispora thailandica. The sequence goes on from NZ_AP023355.1 coordinate 328,079, forward strand.
TGGCTGGTGCCGGCGTTCGCGAGCTTCGTCGGCCGGGTACCGATCCCGATCCGGCACGGGCTGACCGTCGGTGAACTGGCCCGGTTCCTCAACGCCGACGCGGTCCCGGCCGCCGCCGGTCGCCCGGTGGAGCTGGACGTGGTGGCGATGGACGGCTGGCGACGCGAGCTGTTCGCGGCGCGGACCGGGCAACCGTGGGTGATGCCGTCGGTGAACATGCCGACGCCCGACTCGGCGCTGGCCTACCCCGGTACCGGCCTGTTCGAGGGCACCAACCTGTCCGAGGGGCGGGGCACCACCCGGCCGTTCGAGCTGATCGGCGCGCCGTACGTGGACGACCGGTTCCTGCCGGCGGTGCGGGCGCTGGACCTGCCCGGGGTGGCCTTCCGGGACGTGTGGTTCGCGCCGACGTTCCACAAGTACGCCGGCGAGACGGTGCGCGGCGTGCAGGTACACGTGACCGATCCCGGTACGTTCCAACCGGTCCGCACCGCGGTCGGGATGATCGGGGTGCTGCGCCGGGAGTACCCGGAGGCGTTCGGCTGGCGGGTCGCGGACAGCGGCGCGGAGTCGCTGGGCCACCGGCACTTCGTCGACCTGCTGTGGGGCAGCGACGAGTTGCGGCACGCGGTCGATGCCGGCGTCGACCCGCTCACCCTGGTACCTGCGGTGTCCGCACCGGCCGACTGGGCCGGCGAGCACCTGCTCTACCGCTGACGGCCGGCGGCGCCGGCAGCACACAAGTAGTGGTTCACGGACGGTTTCGGGCCTACGCTGTACGGCTGCGCGGATCGAGGAGGTGGCGGTGACTGGTCGTGGGGAGCCGGCGGAGCGGGCCGCGCGCCCGGCCGGCGTTCTGGCGCACATCCGTACCCTGTTGCCGGGGATGGCGCCGGCGGAACGCCGGGTGGCCGAGGCGGTGTTGGGCCAGCCGTCGGTGGTGGTGGGCCGCACCATCACCGAGTTGGCCGAGTCCTGCCACACCTCGGAGACGACGGTGATCCGGTTCTGCCGCACCGTCGGGTTCCGCGGGTACCCGGAGCTGCGGCTGACGCTCGCCACCGAGCTGGGCCGGGACGCGGCGCGTGGCGACGGGCATCGCGAGCTCGGTGCCGACATCGGCCGCGCCGACACGCTGCGCGAGGTGGTCGAGAAGATCGGCTACGCGGACGCCCGCGGCGTCGAGGACACCGTGACGCAGCTGGACCTGGACGCGCTGGCGAAGGTGGTGGACGCGGTCGCGACCGCGGACCGGATCAACCTGTTCGGCATCGGCGCGAGCGGCTTCGCGGCGAACGACCTGCAGCGCAAGCTGTACCGGATCGGGCGGAACGCGTTCTTCTTCGCCGATCCGCACGATGCGCTGGTCGCCGCCGCGCTGCTGCGGCCGGGTGACGTGGAGATCGGGCTGACCCACACCGGTACCACGGTGGAGACGGTGAACGTGCTGCGCGAGGCGCGGCGGCACCAGGCGGTCGCGGTGGCGATCACCAACAACGGCGCCGCGCCGGCGGCGGCGGAGGCGGACCTGGTGCTGACCACCGCGGCCCGGGAGACGACGTTCCGGTCCGGCGCGATGGCCAGCCGGATCGCCCAGCTGGCGATCGTGGACTGCATCTTCGTCGCGGTGGCCCAGCGCACCTACGACGACACGCTGGACGCGCTGCGGCTGACGTTCCGTGCCGTCGACGACGTTCGTGCCAGGAAGTCCTGACCTCCGCTCGGCCGGCGGGCCGGTGGCCGGAAGGTGCGGCGTGGTTCGGGGAACGAGGTCGGAAGGTTATTGACCATGTGGCTTGTTGGTAGGTAGTTTTCCAACAAGGAGTTCGGTGAACCGGGGAGTGGGCGGCGCGATGGCCACGGTGCGGGATTTTCGAGTCGGCGACGGCGAGCAGCTGGTCGCGGCGTGGCGGCGCAGCCTGCCGTACGACCCGGTGACCGCGCAGCGGTTCCGCAACCTGGTGCTGCTGGACGTCAACTTCGACCCGGCCGGGCTGCGCGTCGCGGTCGACGGCGACGAGATCGTCGGCGCCGCGTACGCGGTGCGCCGGACCACCGCGATGGTCGGAGCCGACCTCGAACCGGGCATGGGCTGGTTGCCGTTCTTCTTCGTCGACCCCGCGGCCCGCGGCAACGGCGTCGGCACCGCGCTGCTCGACTCGGCGCTCGACTTCCTGCGCGGGCACGGGGTGTCCACAGTGGAGTTCGCCGGCTACACGCCGAACTACATCGCGCCCGGACTGGACGCGCAGGCGTACCCGGAAGCGCTGAAGCTGTTGCAGCGCAGCGGTTTCGACACCAGGTACGAGGCGGTCGCGATGGACCGGAGCCTGGTCGACTACACGATGCCGGACCAGCTCCGGTCGCGCGTCGCGGCGCTGACCGCCGAGGGCTACCGGTTCGGTACCCCGACCGACGACGACCTGGTGGAGCTGGTGGCGCTCGCCGGCGAACAGTTCAACCCGGACTGGGCCCGGGCGATCCGGGAGTGCGTCGCCGCCGGTACCCCGACCGACCGGATCGTGTGCGCGCACGACCCGGACGGCGTGCTGGTCGGCTGGGCCCAGCACCAGGCGTACGAGGGGGTGACCGAGCGGTTCGGCCCGTTCGGCGTGCTGGAATCGCGGCGCGGCACCGGGCTGGGCAAGATCCTGCTGCACCTGACGCTGGAACGGATGCGCGCGCTCGGCGCGCACAGCGCCTGGTTCCTGTGGACCGGGGAGAAGTCACCCGCCGGTCAGCTCTACCTCGCCACCGGCTTCACGGTCACCCGCCGCTTCCAGGTCATGCGCGCCGAGCTGTCCTGACCACGAGCCCGCCGGGCCCCTTGCCGGCGGCAACCGCGAATCGCACGACCTGTAAGGAGAACGATGTCCCGGACCGTGCTGGCGATCGGTGGCCACATCGGAGACATGGACCTGACCGCCGGTCCGCTGCTCGCGACCTACGCGCTGAACGGGGACAGCACGGCGATCGTCGCGCTCACCCCCGGCGAGCGCGGGCACCCGCGGATCGGACCGGACGAGTACAAGAAGCAGAAGATCGCCGAGGGTTCGGCGTTCGCGCAACACATCGGCGCCGAGTTCCACGTCTTCGACGACCAGAGCGACGGCTTCCTGTCGCCCACCGAGGAGCTCGCCGGCCGGGTCGCCGACCTGATCCGGCAGATCAAGCCGGACGTGCTGATCGCGCACTGGCCGAAGAGCATCCACACCGACCACACCCACGCGTCGACGCTGGCCGAGCGCGGCCGGTTCCTCGCCGGGCTGCCGATGGAGCATCCGCTGCCGCGGCACGGCGTCTCCCGCTTCCTGTACGCGGAGAACTGGGAGGACGCCGAGGGCTTCACCCCCTCGGTGTACGTGCCGATCCCGGAGGAGGCGTTCACCCGCTGGCGGGAGGCGATCGGTGGCCAGGCGTTCGCCCGCGGCGAGACCTACGGGTTCCGTTACATCGACTACTACACCGCGCTGATGACCACCCGCGGGTGCCTGTGCGGGCACCAGCGTGCCGTCGCCCTCGCCACCGGCTCCGGCGGGCACCAGACCCTCGACCTGCCCTGACGATCCCCACCGTCGGGGCCACCAACCCCCTGCACGCCGGGCCGCGCACCCCACCGGGGCGCGGCCCGGCGCGTACCGTCCCTCGGTGACCGGCCGGGCCGGCCGGCGGGTCAGATCTCCTTGCGGTAGAGCCAGAAGATGCGGTCGATGCGGGCGCCGACGGTCCGCGAGTAGAACGGGATCGGGCCCACCCAGCCGATCTGCGCCGCGGTGATGCCGGCGTCCCGCTGGGCGGCGAGGCAGCGACGCAGCAGTACCTTGCCGAGGCCCAGGTTGCGCGCCTCCGGGTCGGTGCCCATCGGCCCGAACCAGCTCGGCCGGTTCGCACCGTGGCCGGCGAACGCCAGCACCGCGCCGTCCCGCCCGGCCACGTGGCAGCCGGCGCCCGGTGCCAGCACGGACTGCTCGATCTCCCACGCCCAGGTCGCGTTGAAGACCCGCTCCGCCCAGGCGCGCAACGCGGGAAGGTCGTCCGGGGTGGCCTTCCGGATCGACACCCCCCGCGCGGACAGCCGCTCCTCGTCCTCCACAGTGGACAGATCGGCACTCGGGAGGTCGACGACCATGTTCTGCGCGGTGCGGAACCGCTCGTAGCCGGCCGCCTCGACCAGGCAGATCGCCGGCGTGTACCGCACGTCGATGCCCGGCCAGGCGTAGCACGGCGGGTTGCCCATGAACCGCAGCTCGCGCGCGCCGAACCCGGCCGCGGTCTGCTCGGCGGCGCGCAGCAACGCGGTACCCATGCCGCGGCGCCGGGCATCCGGGTCGACGGCGATCAGGTCCAGGTGCGCGACGGCGGGATCGTTGCCGTTGCGCGACACCAGGACCAGGCCGGCATCCCCGGCGCGCAGCCAGGCGGCGTGCCGGCCGGCCGGCGGGGTGGCCAGCCGGGTGAGGATCCCGGTCGCCTCGGTGCTGTCGTAGGTCAGCGCCCGGGTGACGAGCGGGGCGAACCCGGCCGGGTCGGGCTCGACGGCCGTGACCGCCGGTACCGGATCTGCCATCACCTGCTCCATTCACTTCGCGGGCCGCCGCGCGGCCGGTCGTTCGGGCGCCGCACGGCCGGGTCGCTCGGGCCGCGGCCCGGTCCGCCCGGGGTTGTGCGGCCGTGCTGGTGGGGCCCGGTCGCGGGCCGATACTACTGATCGGCCCGGCCGAACCCGGCTGCCGGCCCGGCGCCGTCCCGAAGTCCGCGACGCCGCACCGCATTGCCGGCCCACCGGGGCACTTCGCCGCGCCGGCCGGGCACCGCGACGGCCCGGGCCGCGGGGCCCGCGCGGCGTGCGCCGATCCGTACGCTGGGAGTACCAACGCCGATACCGGACCGACGGGAGGACCGTGGCAGACGCAGCGCGGCCCGGCCGGTCGATCGCGGCCCGGTACCGGTTGCTCGACGAACTCGGTGGTGGCGGATTCGGCCGGGTCTGGCGGGCGCGGGACGAGACCCTCGATGCCGAGGTGGCGCTCAAGCAGGTGTGGCTGCCGCCGGCGGCGTCCGCCGCGGACCGGGCGGAACGGCTGTCCCGGGCGCAGCGCGAGGGCCGCCATGCGGTTCGGCTGCGGGACCATCCGAACATCGTCACGGTGTACGACGTGGTCACCGACGACGGGGTCCCGTGGCTGGTGATGCGGCTGGTGGACGGGGTTTCGCTGCGGCAGCGGCTGGAGACCCGCGGGCGGTTGTCCGAACCGCAGGTGGTGCACCTGGCCCGGGGGCTGCTGTCGGCGCTGACCGCCGCGCATGCCGCCGGCGTCGTGCACCGCGACGTGAAGCCGGCCAACGTGCTGCTGTCCACCGCCGGCGAGGTGCTGCTGACCGACTTCGGCATCGCGGTGCACGCGGCCGACACCGCGCTCACCGCGCCCGGGATGCTGGTCGGATCCGCGGCCTACACGGCACCGGAACGGCTGCTCGGCGGGCCCGACGACGCGGCCGGCGACCTGTTCTCGCTGGGCGCCACGCTGTACGAGGCGGCGACCGGCGCCGGTCCGTTCCACCGGGAGCTGCCCGCCGCCGCGATCCACGCGGTACTCAGCGTGGAACCGGACCCGCCGGCCGTGTCGCTTCCGCTGCAACAGCTGATCGGCGGGTTGCTCGCGAAGGAGCCGGCGCAGCGGCCGACCGGCGCGGCGGCCATCGAGCTGGTCGCCGGCCTGGCCGCCCGCCCGGTACCGGTCGCGCCACCTGCCGCGGCGGGCACGCCGCCGAGGACGAAGCCGCTCCCCGCCGTGCGCGACGAGTCGGCGCCGGCCCCGGGTGGGGAAGCGGGGGCGGCCGGGAAGGGCGGCAAGGCGGGGAGGGCCGGTAAGCCGGGCAAGCCCGCGGAGCCGGGTAACGCCGGGAAGTCGGGCAAGCCCGCGGAGCCGGGTAACGCCGGGAAGTCGGGCGGCGGCGGGAAGTCCGGTAGTGCCGGGAAGTCGGGCAGTGCCGGGAAGTCGGGCAGTGCCCAGAAGTCTGGTGGCGGCGGGAAGTCGGGCGGCGGCGGGAAGTCTGGTGGCACCGGGAAGTCCGGTGGCGCCGAGAAGGCTGGTGGCGGCGGGAAGTCGGGCGCCGGTGGGAAGAAGGGTGGCGCCGGGAAGGCGGGCGGCGGGAAGAAGGGCGGCGCGGGTGCGTCGAGGAGCGGGTCGGTTGCCGCGACAGACAAGCCCGGCGAGCGCGCCGGGCCGAGTCGCCCGGCGCCGGATCCGCCGGCCGGACACGAACCGGAACCCGGCGGCGAGGATTCCTCGACATCGAGCGGTTCGGGTTCCTCGGGATGGAAGATCATCGTGGCCCTGGTGGTGGCCGGGCTGCTCGGCTGGCACTTCTACTTGGCCGACGCGCGGGACGCGAAGGTCGGCGAGTGCGTGTGGGTGGACCGGGCCAGCTCGGCCGACAAGCCCGACCACTGGTACCGGCAGCCGTGCTCGTTCGCGGTCCCCTGGTCGACGAACTACCTGGTACTGCGGCGGGCGAACCCGCTGCTGCAGGATCGCTGCCCGGCGATGTACCACGCCCGTGACGTGATACCGGTCACCTGGACCGGGACCAAGGACGACGCCGCGGTGACGCTCTGCCTGGGCGAGCGCGACTGACCGCAGCCGTACCCGTCGGTGCCGCGTCCCGATCGCGTCGGGTCGGCGCCGCGGCGCGGTACCGACGTCCGGGCGGTACCGCGCGGGTACCAAGATGGTCCGGGTACGCGGCGCGGCCCGAGGACCTCGCGACGCGAGCGATGCGCGACTCTGGGGAGGCGGCATGTCCGAGGCGCTGGTGCTGGGTGCCGACGTCGGCGGTACGAGCGCCAAGGCGGCACTGATCGACGCCGCCGGCCGGGTGCTCGGCCGGGGGCGGGCCGCCGGCGGCAACGTGAACTCCTCCGACGGCGACCCGGCCGAGAACATCGGCGCCGCGTTGCGGGAGGCGCTCGGCGACCACGACCCGACCCGGGTGGTGGCCGGGATGATCGGCATGGCCGGTTCCGCCGCGGTACCGGACCGGGCGCGCCGGGTGGCCGACGCCGCGTGGCGGGCGGCCCGACTGACCGGCAGCCCGAGCATCGGCACCGACCTGGACATCGCGTACGCGGCGGGCGCGACGGGCGGCGACGGGGTGTTGCTGCTCGCCGGTACCGGCGCGGTGTCCGCGGCGTTCACCGGGTACCGGCTGACGAAGCGGTGCGACGGGCTGGGCTGGCTGCTCGGCGACGAGGGTTCCGCGGTGTGGCTGGGCATCGAGGGGCTGCGGGCCGCGGTCGCCGCGTTCGACGGCCGCGGCCCGGACACCGCGCTGGCCGCGGCGATGGTGGCGCGGCTGGCGCCGGACTCGCCGACCGGCGACCCGCGGCAGGATCTGGTCGCGGCGGCGTTCCGGGTGCCGGCGGCGCGGCTCGGTGAGCTGGCGCCGACCGTGGTGGCCGCCGCGGCGGACGGTGACCCGGTGGCGGAGCGGATCGTCACTGCCGGCTGCGCCGCGCTGGTCCGGACCGCGTCGGTGGTGGCGGACGAGCCGCGATGCCTGGTGCTCGCCGGTTCGCTGCTGACCTCGCCGGGCCTGGTCGCGCACCGGGTCCGTACCGATCTGGCGGCCCGGTTCGGCGTCGACCCGGTGGTCGCGCCGGACCCGGTGGCGGGTGCCCTGCTCGCCGCCCTCCGTGCCGCCGGCCTGCCGGTACCTCCGGAGCTGCCGGACCGGCTCCGCGCCGCCCTCGACACGACGCCCCGGCAACGTTGATCATGGGGTTGTCTGGTACGGCAAGCGCTTTCGCGGCGGACAACACCATGATCAACGTGGCAGGGGGCTGGGTGCGGTGACAGCGACGACCGATCGGGTGCTGGCGGCGGCGCCGGTACTGGACGGGCACAACGACCTGCTGTGGACGCTGCGCGAGCGGTGCGGGTACGACTTCGACCACACCGATCTCGCCGTCGAGCAGAGCGGCAGCGGGCTGCACACCGACCTGCCCCGGCTGCGCGCCGGTGGCGTCGGCGGCCAGTTCTGGTCGGTGTGGGTGCCGTGCAGCGAGCCGCACCCGGTGACCGCCACGCTGGAACAGATCGACGCCGCGGACGCGATGATCCGGCGCTACCCGGCCGAGTTGGCGTTCGCGACCACCGCCGACGAGGTCGAACGGGCGATGGCCGCCGGCCGGGTCGCCTCGCTGCTCGGTGCCGAGGGCGGCCACCAGATCGGCAACTCGCTCGGCACCCTGCGGATGCTGCACCGGCTCGGGGTGCGTTACCTGACGCTGACCCACAACGAGAACACCGACTGGGCCGACTCCGCCACCGACGAACCGGTGCACGGCGGGCTCACCGACTTCGGCCGCAACGTGGTCCGGGAGATGAACCGGCTCGGCATGCTGGTCGACCTTTCGCACGTGTCCGCCGAGTCGATGCATGCGGCGCTGGACGTCTCGACCGCGCCGGCGTTCTTCTCGCACTCCAGCGCCCGCGCGCTCTGCTCGCACCCGCGCAACGTGCCCGACGACGTGCTGGCCCGGGTCGGCGCCACCGACGGCGTGGTCATGGTGACGTTCGTACCGGGGTTCCTGACCGAGGAGTGCCACGCCTGGATGGACGCGATGACCGCGGAGGAGGCGCGGCTCGGCGCCACCGATCCGGGTGTCGGCGCCGCGGACCGGGGCGACATCAAGCCGTGGCTGGACGCGAACCCGCGCCCGCCGTGCACCGTCGCCGACGTCGCCGACCACGTCGAGCACGTCCGCGAGGTCGCCGGGGTACGGGCGGTCGGGCTGGGTGGCGATTTCGACGGCATCGTCGCGACCCCGGACGGCCTGCCGGACGTGTCCGGCTACCCGGCGCTGCTCGCCGAACTCGCCGGCCGCGGCTGGTCGGAGTCCGAACTCGCCGGCCTGACCAGCAGGAACGCCCTGCGCGTGGTCCGCGAGACGCTGTCCGCCGCGGAAGGTCGCTGACCCTCGGCCGTCCCCGAGCGGTGTCGATCACGGTGTTGTGCGGCGCGGAACGTCGTCCCGAGCCGTGTCGATCACGGTGTTGTCCGGCGCGGTGAACGCTGCCACGGCAGCTACCGCCATGATCAACACCGGGCGGGGCGCCCCGGGGTGGCCGGCATGGGCGATGCTGCAGGCATGGCGGAACGTCGTGACCCCGGTGTGTTCACCCGGATGCGGGCCGCGTTGCAGGGCGAACGGAACGCGGCCACCCTCGCCGCGCTGCGTGACGCCGGCACCGCGGTGTACGAGGAGCTGACCCGGGTCGACGCCGACCCGGACGGCGCGACCGGCTGGCGCGGCAGCGCCGGCAGCTGCTCGCACGCGCTCGCCACCTGGAACGCGTACGCGCTGCAGACGCTCGGCGAGACTTTGCTGGACGCCGACGACGTCGACTCCGGCTTCGTCCCGCCGGCCACCTTCGATCTCGCCTGGCGCTGGCTCGGCCAGGTGCAGCCGTGGCTGAGTCGGGCCCGCCAGGCCAGGGCGAGCGACAGCTACGACATCCGGGAGGAACTGGCGCTGCCGGCGGAGCAGACGTCCTGGCCGGCCGAGCCGGTGACCGCGCCGCACCTGCGGGGGCTGCTGGACGCCGAGGTGCGGCTGCGGGAGCGCGCCGAGTACGCGGTGTTCGCGTTGGACAAGCAGCAGCGCCCGCCGTACGCGGACGCCGACATGGAGCGGCTGCACCAGTTCGCCGCGATCGCCGGTGCGGCCGGCGACTACGCGCGCGCCCTGACCGGCGCGGTCCGGGAGCCCACGACCGACCGGATCGCCGTGGTCAACCTGCGCCAGGCGCTCGCCGGTTGGTACCAGATCGGGCAGCTCACCGCGTTCCCGAAGCTGCTGCGCGATCTGCGGCTGCCCCGCGAGCACGCCCGGTTCGACCTGTCCCGGCTGCCCGGCGGCGAGCGGTTCGACCCGTGGTGCCTGACCGACGAGGCGACGCTGTCGACCTGGCAGGCGGATCCGGCCGCGGTGCACGCGCTGACCGCGATGTGGCAGGCCGACCCGGACCCGGCGGCGACCCTGCAGGTACGCGCCGAGATCGAGCAGGCCGTCGCGGACGGCGCGATCGTCCGGGTGTTCCTGCCGGGCAAGGTGACCTGCTTCCACCGCTGCCCCTGGTCGTCCATCTACGAGGTACGCCGTGCGGTCACCATCGCCGGCCGCCGGTTCGGGATGCTGCAGCAGTTCGCGCTCGACGTCTCCGCCGACGAGATGTACTGGGGCCGCCCGTTCGTTCGCCGCCTGGTGCTCGGCCCGTTCCAGATCAACTCCCCGGCCCGGCGGTGATCGGCCGAGGCCGCCCGACCGCGGGCTGCGCACCGCGGTCGACGGCCTCGGCCCGGACGCCGCCCGACCGGTTCCGGGTGCTCGCCGGTCGCGGGTGTCAGCAGGCGCAGGCGATCCCGGCCGGTGCGGTCAGCGGGTCGGCCGGCTGAACCAGCTCACCGGTCGCGGTGGCGACCGGGAAGCCCTCCCGCGTCCAGTACTCGATGCCGCCGAGCATCTCGCGCACCGGGTAGCCGAGCCGGGCGAACTCGGCGGCCGCCCGGGTGGCGCCGTTGCACCCCGGCCCCCAGCAGTACGTGACGACGTTGCTGCCGGCCGGGATCAGCGTGCTGGCGCGCGCCGCGATCTCCGCGGTCGGCAGGTGGACGGCCCCGGGGAGGTGGCCCTGCGCCCACGCGGCGTCGCTGCGGCTGTCCACCAGGACGAACCGGTCGGCGCCGCCGGCGAGGGCGGCCTGCACGTCGCTGACGTCGGTCTGGAAGGTCAGCCGGGCGGTGAAGAAGTCGAGTGCGTTCACCCCCGAAACGCTAGGCACGGTGGGCCGCCCGCGGAACCGATGATCCACGGAAGATCGGTTGTATGGCCGGGGTACCCGCGGTATCCATGACGGATGACGACGCAATCCACGGCGCAGGGGTCGATCGTGCTGGACGATCCCGACCGGCGCATCCTGGCCGCCCTGCAACGCGACGGTCGGGCCAGTTACGCGGAACTCGGCCGCGCCGTAGCGATGTCGGCCAGCGCGGTGACCGAGCGGGTCCGCCGGCTGGAGGCCGCCGGCGTGATCACCGGCTACACCGCGGTGGTCGACCCGGAACGGCTCGGGCTCACGGTGACCGCCCTGGTCCGCCTGCGATACCCGCACGGCAACTACCGCCCGTTCCACGCCCTGCTGGAGAGCACCCCGGAGATCGTCGAGGCGCACCACGTCACCGGGGAGGACTGCTTCGTGCTCACCGTCTCGGCCACCTCGATGCGGCACCTGGAGGAGGTCACCGGCCGCGTCGCCGGTCTCGGCCCGGTCACCACCGCCGTCGTCTACTCCACCCCGCTACCCCGCCGCCCCGTCACCCCACCCGCCCCCGCAGGCAGGTGACGACAGTCCACTGACGAGTGGTGTATGTCACACGAATTCACGGCTGTGTTGCCAGGCCCCGTCTCGTGGGTGTCCGCATCGAGACGAGGAAGGGCGGAGCGATGCACAGGATCGTGGTTCTTGGTGCCGGGTACGCGGGACTCGCGGCGACGGTGGTGCTCTCGGCACGGCTGAAGCGAACCGACGGCGTGTCGATCACGCTGGTCAACGCCACCGACCGGTTCACCGAACGCCTCCGCCTGCACCAGGTCGCGGCCGGCGAGCAGGTGGCCGACCTGCGGCTGTCCGCGCTGCTGGCGGGCACCGGCGTGACCCTGGAGTACGGCTGGGTCACCGCGGTGCACCCGGCGGCCCGGGTGGTCCGGCTCGACGACGAGCGCGAGCTCGGCTACGACACCCTGGTGTACGCGCTGGGCGGCGTCGCCGACACGACCCGCGTGCCGGGCGCCGACGAGCACGCCTACGTGCTGGACGGGCGGCACGACGCCGAACTGCTGGCCCGCCGGCTCGCGCACTCCGGCGGCTCCGTCGCGGTCTGCGGCAGCGGGCTGACCGGGGTGGAGGCGGCGGCCGAGATCGCCGAGCAGCACCCGCAGGCGACGGTGACGCTGCTCGGCCGTACCGAGCCGGGTGCGGCGCTCGGCCCGGCCGCCCGGCGGCACCTGCGGGACGCGCTGCGGCGGCTCGGCGTCCGGGTGCGTACCGGGGTGGAGATCGTGAAGGTGCTGCCGGACGGGGTGGCGCTCGCCGGAAGCGAGACGGTGCCGGCCGAGACCGTGCCGGCCGGCACGGTGCTGTGGACCAGCGGGGTGCGCGCCACGCCGCTCGCCACGGTCGCCGGGCTGGCGGTGGACACTGCGGGACGGATCGTCACGGACGCGGCGCTGCGCTCGGTGTCGCATCCCGAGGTGTACGCGGTCGGCGACGCGGCGGCGATCGAGCAGGGCTACGGGATGTTGCACGGCACCTGCCAGAGCGGCATGCCGACCGGGGTGCACGCGGCCCGCGCGATCCTTGCCGTCCTGGCTGGCCACGAGCCGCCCGCGTTCCGGTTCGGGTACTACCACACGACGATCAGTCTGGGCCGGGGCGACGCGGTCGTCCAGTTCACCCGGCCGGACGGGGCGCCGCGCCGGATCTGCCTGACCGGCCGGCTCGCCGTTCGGTACAAAGAGACCGTGAGCGCCGCACCGTGGCCGACGTACGGCCGGATGAAGCGGGTGCCCGGCACCGGGTCGGTGTGGCCGCGCGGCGGCCGGTACACCCGATGACCGGCGCACCGCCCGGGTCAGCGGTGCCGGTGGGGTCAGCGGTGCCGGCTGGGTCAGCGGTGCCGGCTGGGTCAGCGGTGCCGGTTGGGTCAGCGGTGCCGGTTGGGTCAGCGGTGCCGGCTGGGGCCGGCCGATGACCGGCGACGACGAGACGTTCGAGGCGTACCGGCGGCTGCTGTTCTCGGTGGCGTACCGGATGCTCGGTACCGCCGCCGACGCCGAGGACGCGGTGCAGGACAGCTGGTTCAAGTGGTCCGCCGCGGACCGGTCGGCGGTGGCCGACCCGAAGGCGTACCTGGTACGGATCGTCACCAACCTCGCGCTGGACCGGCTGCGGTCGGCGCAGCGCCGGCGCGAGGCGTACGTCGGGCCGTGGCTGCCCGAACCGGTCCGTACCGCCACCGACGACACCGACCCGGAGTCGGTGTCGCTGGCGCTGCTGGTCGTCCTGGAGACGCTGAGCCCGCTGGAGCGTGCGGTGTTCGTGCTGCACGAGGCGTTCGGCTTCGGCTATGCCGAGATCGCCGCCGCGGTCCAGCGGTCCGAGCCCACGGTGCGGCAGGCGGGCCTGCGGGCGCGGCGGAACGTGCGGGCGCGGCGGCCGCGGTTCCACCCGGACCGGGCGAGCCGGCAGGCGGTCACCGAGCGGTTCGTCGCGGCGGCGACCGGCGGCGACCTCGGTACGCTGATGCGGTTGCTGGCGCCGGACGTGACGGTGTGGACCGACGGCGGCGGCCGGGTGCCGCAGCTGATCCGCCCGCTGACCGGTGCGGACCGGGTGGCGGCGATGTTCGCCTCCCTCGGCGGCCGGACCTACCAGGGCATCGCCGTGGCGGACATGGCGCTGGAGCTGGTAGAGGTGAACGGCGGCCCGGGGATCGTGTTCCGGGGCGGTGGCCGGGTCGTCGGCGCGTTCACCCTGGATCTCGACGAGCGGGGCCGGATCGCGGCGATCCACAACGTCGCCAACCCCGACAAGCTGGCCGCCCTCACCGCCGGCACGGTGTACCGGCTGGGCCCGCCACCCGCGCCGTGAGCCGCCGGGCCCCGCGCCCTGAGCCGCCGGGTCCCGCGCCGTGCACCCGGGTACCCGCTCGCGGTGAGCCGGCGGACCCCGCGCCGGGCACCCGCGGACGCCACACCGTGCCCCCGCGTAGCCGCTCGCCCCGAGGTTCGTGCGCACCCCCGGGGCTCCCGGCGGGTGGCGGCGGGCCGCGCGGGTGCCTGCGGTGTGAGATCGGACCGGTGCCGGTCCGGAGCGCCGCCCCGGGTGGCTACGGTGGTCGGGTGCGACGTGATCCCGCGGTTTCCCGGTACCAGGCGAGTCGGTTGTCGGCCGACCGGCGCACCGCCGACCTCGCGCGGATGCGCGACGAGACGTTCGACGTGCTGATCATCGGCGGCGGGGTGACCGGCGCCGGTGCCGCGCTGGACGCGGCGAGCCGCGGGCTGTCGGTCGCGCTGGTCGAGGCGCGCGACTACGCCTCCGGCACGTCCAGCCGGTCCAGCAAGCTGATCCACGGCGGCCTGCGCTACCTGGAGCAGCTGGAGTTTCCGCTGGTCCACGAGGCGCTGCGGGAGCGCGGGCTGCTGCTGACCCGGCTCGCGCCGCACCTGGTGCGCCCGGTGCCGTTCCTCGTCCCGCTGACGAAGTGGTTCGAGCGGCCCTACTACGGCGCCGGCGTCGCGCTGTACGACGCGATGTCCGCCGCCGGTGGGTACGGGCGGGGCCTGCCCTGGCACCGGCACCTGTCCCGGCGCGGCGCGCACCGGCTGTTCCCCGGCCTCGCCGAGGACACCCTGCGCGGCGCCATCCGGTACTTCGACGGACAGGTCGACGACGCCCGGTACGTACTGACTCTGGCCCGGTCGGCGGCGAGCTACGGCGCGGCGATCGCCACCTCGACCCGGGTCGTCGGCATCATCCGGGACGCCCGCGAGGTGACCGGCGTCCGGGTGCGCGACATGGAGTCGCGGGCCGAGTTCGACGTGCGGGCCCGCACGGTCATCGCGGCGACCGGGGTGTGGTCGGACGACATCTCCGAGATGATCCACGGCTCTACCGGCCGGACTGCCTCCGGCAACACGCGCGATCCGATCGCCTCCGGCAATGCGCCGGGCCTGCGCGTCCGCGCCAGCAAGGGGATCCACCTGCTGGTGCCGCGCAGCGTGATCTCCGGTGACGTCGGGCTGATCCTGCGTACGGAGAAGTCGGTGCTGTTCGTCATCCCGTGGGGCGGGCACTGGATCATCGGCACCACCGACACGGACTGGAACCTCGACCGGGCCCACCCGGCGGCGTCCTCGGTGGACATCGACTACCTGCTCGAACACGTCAACACGGTGCTCGAACGGCCGATCCGGCACTCCGACATCGAGGGTGTCTACGCCGGGCTGCGCCCGCTGCTCGCCGGCGAGTCCGAGATGAGCTCGAAGCTGTCCCGGGAGCACGCGGTGGTCGAGCCGATGCTGGGGCTGATGCTCGTCGCCGGCGGCAAGTACACCACGTACCGGGTGATGGCCCGGGACGTGATCGACCACGCCGCGCGGCGGCTGCCGGGTACTCCGGCGTCACGCACCGATCAGGTGCCGCTGGCCGGAGCGGACGGGTTCCACGCCGCGTGGGCGCACCGCGCCGCGATCGCCGCCCGGCACGGCGTCACGGTCGGCGTGGTGGAGCACCTGCTGGAGCGGTACGGCGCGCTCGCACTGGAGATCCTTTCGCTGGTGGACGGCGACCCGGAGCTGGGCCGGCCGCTGCCCGGCGCACCGGAGTACCTCGGCGCGGAGATCCACTATGCCGCGCTGGCCGAGGGCGCGCTGCACCTCGACGACGTGCTGACCCGGCGCACCCGGATCTCCATCGAGACGCCGCACCGCGGTACCGAAACGGCGCCGGCGGTGGCCGCGTTGATGGGCGCGGTGCTCGGCTGGGACGACGTGACCCGGGAACGGGAGATCGAGCACTACCTGACCAGGGTGGCCGCCGAGCGCGAGTCGCAGCGCAAGCCGGACGACCGTACCGCCGACGCGGCCCGGCTCGGCGCGCCGGACGTGCGCGGTTACGGCGCGGATCCGGCGGTCACCGCCCCGCTGTTCTGACCCCGGCCACCCCTCCGAGGCCGGACGGGCGCGTTGATCGTGGCGTTGTCCGCCGGTGCAAGCGCTCTCCGCCGAGATAACGCCATGATCAACGGGCCGGCCGGGGAACGCGACAGGGGTCACTGTCCCGGCGCGCGACGGAGCCGGTGTCGGCTGCGACAATATCTACGGAGCGTGTCAACCGCCCGGGACGGTGTCGTCGAGGGCGCAGTCCGGAATGCACCACGTATCGGGACGAAAAGCCCCGATTGCTGTCCAATATTTGGACGCTTGTCCGCCTTGATCTATTTGTGATGTTCCCGTGACATCGGGGCGGCAACTGGGTACGTAGCGTGTTGACCATGGCGGCCGCATTACCCAATGCCGCGCACTCGGCCGGCGGCAGGCGCCCGGGTACGCCGCTCATCGCACTTGCCGCCGGCGGCGTGTTCGGCGTCGCGCAGACCCTCGTCGCGCAGCGCTGCGGGTTGCTCCGGTTCGCCGCCGCCAACAGCGAGTGGTCCAGCATCGAACTCGGCACCCTCGTCTGGCTGTCGGCGGCCAGTGTCGTGCTCGGCGTGCTCAGCGCCCGCCGGATCACCCACGCCCGCCGCGCGCAGGACGCGTTCGTGCTCGGCGCCGCCGGCCTCGGCAGCCTGCTCGCGGTGCCGCTCGCCACCTCGTCCGCGGCCTGGGCCGCCATCTACGGCGGCGACGTCGCCACCGGCCGGGTCGTGCTGCACGTCCTGCTCGGCGCCGGGCTCGGCCTGGTCGCCGCCGCCGTCGCCCAGCGGTACCGTGCCGCCGCCGTCGGGCTCGCCACCGGGATCGCGCTGACCTGGGGCTTCGCCGTACTGGCCGGGTTGCTCCGGCCGGGCCGACCGCCGATCCTGGACCATCCGGACCTCGGCATCGGCGCCGCCGGCAGCGGTCAGCGGTTCGGCGGGCTGGTCGTGGCGCTGCTCTACGGTGCGGCGATCGGGATCGTCTGGTCCACCCGAACGCTGCGCAGCCGGGCCGCCGCGGCGGCCATCGGCCCCGCCCTGGCCGCCGCCGCGTACCTGCTGGTGCTGCCGTTCGGCGGGCAGTCCTGGCCGTGGTCACCGATCCCCACCGCGCTCGCGGCGGTGCCGCTCGCGGCGACCGGCGCGGTCCTCGCCGGTACCCTCACCGACCGCTTCCAACGCCGCCGGGACTGACCCGCCGACCCTTACGCTGGACCGGTTGCCGCGCGGGGGAGGGGTATGAACGCGTCACCGCACCGGGCCGGACACCAGACCGGCGCGACACCGCACCGAGCCGAACCCGCCGCCGCGGCGCCGCGGCGGATCCTGGTGGTCGGCTGCTCCGGCTCGGGCAAGTCGACACTGGCCCGGGCACTCGGCGCGCGGTACGAGCTGCCCGTGATCCACCTGGACAACCACTTCTGGACGCCGGGCTGGGTGGCGCTGGCCCGCGAGCCGTGGCGCGCGCTCTGCCGCGAGCTGGCCGCTGGCGACGCCTGGGTGATGGACGGCAACTACGGCAGCTCGCTGGACATCCGGCTGCCGCGCGCGGACCTGATCGTGTTTCCCGACTTGTCCCCGGCGCTGTGCGGGTACCGGGCGCTGCGCCGGCGCTGGCGGTTCCGCCGCACCGGCCGGCCGGACGTCGCCCCCGGCTGCCCGGAGCGGATCGAGTGGCAGTTCCTGCGCTACATCTGGTCCTACCGGCGCCGGCACCGTGGTCGGCTGCTCGCCGCGATCGCCCGGTACGCGCCGGAAACCCCGCTGGTCCGGCTGCGCACCCGCCGGCAGGTGCGCGAGTTCGTCGACGGCGGTGATCGCGCCGGGCGGTGATCAGGTCGGCAGCGGTTTCACCAGCTCGACGAAGGTGAGGTCGTCGCGCTTCGGGGTGCCGAACCGGTCGTCGCCGTACGGGAAGGGCTGCGTCTCGCCGGTCGTGTCGTACCCGCGGCGCCGGTAGAAGGCGATCAGGTCGGTGCGGGCGGACAGCACCGTCATCCGCATCCGGGTGCAGCCGTGCGCGGCGACCCGCCGCTCCGCCTCGGCCAGCACCAGCTTGCCGATCCCGCCGCCCTGCCGGGCCGGACGCACCGCGAACATGCCGAAGTAGCCGGTGTCGCCGTGCCACTCCAGCTGGCAGCAGGCCACCGGCCGCCCCGGCTCGTCCGGGTCGGGGTAGTAGAGCACCCCGCCGGACGGCTGCTCGATCATCGCCAGCACCATGTCGTCGGTGGCGCGCAGCCCGTCCAGCAGGTGCGCCTCGGTGGTCCAGCCGCCGGCCGACTCCGGTCCGGCCCGGTAGGCGGCGTGCACCAGCGACAGCAGCGCCGGTACGTCGTCCGCGCCGGCCCAGCGCGGGGTGCCGGAGTGCGCCATCGAGTCCTCCCGGTCGTCTCGGTGAGGCGGTGCGGGAGCCCGCGACCGGGCCGGCTGCTGGGCTGGCGCGGCGGATCGGAGGCCCCGGCAGGTTCTGCGGGTGCACCGTACCCGGCGCCCGACGTACGGTCGGCGGGGACGGGACGCAGTCCCACGATTCGCCGGAACGGAGCAAGGTGACCGTCTACACCGATCTGCCCCGCTGGCCGGGCCGCGGCCGGCTGTGGTCGCACCTGGTCAGCGACGCGTCCCCGGCCGAACTGCACGCCTTCGCCGAGGCGTGCGGGGTGCCACGGCGGGCGTTCGAGCGCGACCACTACGACCTGACCGCGGAGGCGCACCGGCTGGCGGTGACGCTCGGCGCCCGGGTGGTGCCGTCCCGGGAGCTGGTCCGGCTGCTGACCACGGCCGGACTGCGCCGCCCGAAGCGTCGCGGCCGGCCCCGGCGCCCACCGGCCGCCCCGTCGCCCGCGGCCGGGTCGTTGCCCCCGGGCGGGGCGGTCGGCCCCGGTGCCGAGAAATCCTGAATCGCGGGGAACCGCCCGTGCCGTCCGGCGCGTCCAACGGTCATGAACGCACGGGCAGCGGTACTCGGGACGGTGGCGGTCGCCGCGCTCGCGGTGGCCGGCTGCGGGCCGAGCGGCGGCGGTTCGGACGCCGACGGCTCATCGCGGGCGAGCATCGGGCCGTCGGCCTCGGCCACTTCCGGCCCGCCGGCCTCCCCGGCGCCGTCCGGGTCGGCGTCCGCCACCCCGCCGCCGGGCGGGGCGTCGACCAGCCCGGCGACGCCGGCAGGATCGGTGCGGTTGCAGGCCACCGGTGGCTTCGTCGGGAAGAACGACGTGCTGACCGTCGACGGCGACGGCGCCTGGACCTACACCGGGCGCAGCGGCAGCAAGCACGGCACGTTGACCGCGGCGCAGCGAGACCGGCTCACCGCGCTGGTCACCGACCCCAAGCTGGCCGCGGAGGCGCGGTTGCGGATGCCGAAGAACACCTGCGCCGACGGCGTCTCGTACCGGCTGACCGTGGGCTCCCTCACGCTGACCCGAGTGAACTGCGGTGGCTCGGCACAGACACCAACCTTCAACGCGATCGTTGAGCTGCTGGGAAAGGCGACACCGATTTGAGGTGCCGAGTCGACAGATGTCCGATCGGTACCGGACAGACGTGACACCTGAGGTTTCCGGCTCTGAGGGGCGCCGGAAACCGCTGCGTCGCCCCGGCCCTGGCGCTGGGGCAAGGGCCGGGGCGACGCAGCACCTACCGGGCGCGGCGCCGGCCGGTGGGAGGACGCCGCGCTGACGGCGCCGACCGGTCGCGACCGGATCAGTGGTTGGCCTGGAACCAGGGCTGGGTCCAGCCCAGGTACGGCTTGCCCCAGGTGTTCTTGATCTCGCTGATGGTGGTTTCGGTCAGGGTGCCGTTGCCGTGGATGTCGTTCGAGACGAACTTGCCGTCGCCGATCGAGATCATCACGTGGCCGGCGCCGCCGGAGAAGAACGCCAGCCCGCCCGCCGGCACGTTCGTGTCGCCGGTGTGCTTGTACTGCGACGGCACCGCGAGCCAGTGGTCGTACGCGGTGTACGAACCGCTCGCGCTGAACCCGTACGCCAGGCCGACCACGTGGTCGCACCGGTTGTAGTAGTCGGCCACGTACGAGGTGGTCTCGTGCGAGACCGCCCAGGAGACCGCCTGCGAGCAGCTGCGCGGGTCACCGAGGCCGGAGGTCGAACAGCTGGTGGAGGTACCGGCGCAGAGCGGCGCGACGAGGCCGTCCGAGCCGGTGTAGACGTACGTGTCGGTGACGTAGCCGCCCTTGGCCGGCACGTGATCCCAGACGTTGCTGGTGCCGTACTTGCCGGTGACGGTGTCGCCGTAGGTCTGGCAGTCGATCGAGATCGTCTCGCCGTTGGCGACGGAGCCGACCGACGCGTCCGAGGTGTGCGGGCCGGATCGGACGTTGACGCTGGCGCCGCTGTCGGTGTGCACGGTGCCGCTGGCCGCGGCCGAGGCCGGTGCGGCGAACGAGACCAGGGCGAGCATGGCGCCGCCGGCGATCGCGACGGCCACCCGGGCCCAGCTTCGGGTGATGACGGGAACTACGGACATCTCCGCTCCTCTCGCAGAAGAGAGCTATGTCGGAGATTGTCGTCGTCGTCCGCTCGCTACGCTAGAGAAACTTTCCGCCTTTTGGGTAACTCGCTGAAAGATCTTGCCAACATGGACCGGTCCGGCCGGCCCGACACCGCCGGTGGCCGGACGGCTCAGGTCGCCGAGCCGAGCACGTCGTCCGCGTCGAGGATCGTGTACGCGTAGCCCTGCTCGGCGAGGAACCGCTGCCGGTGCGCCGCGTACTCGGCGTCCAGGGTGTCCCGGGTGACCACGGTGTAGAAGTGCGCCTGCCGGCCGTCGGCCTTCGGCCGCAGCACCCGGCCGAGCCGCTGCGCCTCCTCCTGCCGGGAGCCGAACGTGCCGGACACCTGGATCGCCACCGCCGCCTCCGGCAGGTCGATGGAGAAGTTCGCCACCTTCGACACCGCCAGCACCCGCAGCTCGCCGGACCGGAACGCGTCGAACAGCCGCTCCCGCTCCCGGGTCGTGGTCTTGCCCTCGATCACCGGCACCTCCAGGTCGGCGGCCAGCTCGTCGAGCTGATCGAGGTAGGCACCGATCACCAGCACCTGCTCGCCCGGGTGCCGGGCCACCAGCGCCTCCACCACCGGCACCTTGGTGTGCACGGTCGCCGCGAACCGGTAACGCTCGTCCGGCTCGGCCGTCGCGTACGCCATTCGCTCCGCGTCGGTGGGCGTGACCCGCACCTCGACGCACTCCGCCGGTGCGATCCAGCCCTGCGCCTCGATGTCCTTCCACGGCGCGTCGTACCGCTTCGGGCCGATCAGCGAGAACACGTCGGCCTCCCGGCCGTCCTCGCGGACCAGCGTCGCGGTCAGCCCCAGCCGGCGGCGGGCCTGCAGGTCGGCGGTGAACCGGAAGATCGGCGCCGGCAGCAGGTGCACCTCGTCGTAGATGATCAGGCCCCAGTCGCGGGCGCCGAACAGGTCGAGATGGGTGAACGCGCCCTTCCGCCGCGCGGTCAACACCTGGTAGGTCGCGATCGTGACCGGCCGGATCTCCTTGCGCTCGCCCGAGTACTCACCGATCTCGTCCTCGGTCAGGGTGGTCCGGGCGACCAGCTCGCGCTTCCACTGCCGGCCGGCGACCGTGTTCGTCACCAGGATCAGCGTGGTGGCCTGGGCGTGCGCCATCGCCGCGACGCCGACCATCGTCTTGCCGGCGCCGCACGGCAGCACCACCACGCCGGAGCCGCCGGCCCAGAACGAATCGGCCGCCTGCACCTGGTAGGTGCGCAGCTGCCAGTCGGTGTTGTCCAACCCGATCTGGTGCTTCTCGCCGTCGACGTAGCCGGCCAGGTCCTCGGCCGGCCAGCCCAGCTTCAGCAGCGCCTGCTTGAGCCGGCCCCGCTCCGACGGGTGCACCACCACGGTGTCCTCGGCGACGGTGGCGCCGAGCATGCCGGCCAGCTTCTTCGACTTCGACACCTCGACCAGCACCGCCCGGTCCAGGCCGTGCAGGACCAGACCGTGCGCCGGGTCGTTCAGCAGTTGGAGCCGCCCGTACCGGTCCATCGTCTCGGCGATGTCGACCAGCAGCGCGTGCGGCACCGGGTATCGGGAGAAGGTGATCAGCGCGTCGATGACGCCCTCGGCGTCGTGCCCGGCGGCGCGGGCGTTCCACAGCCCGAGCGGGGTGATCCGGTACGTGTGGATGTGCTCCGGCGAGCGCTCCAGCTCGGCGAACGGGGCGATCGCCATCCGGCACGCCGTCGCGTCCGGGTGCTCGACCTCGAGCAGCAGGGTCTTGTCGGACTGGACGATCAGCGGACCTTCGGGCACGGGACGGCCTCCAGCGGAAACGGCGCGGACCCTCTAGTGTGCCTCGCCGGATGGCGGAACGCCGGACCGTGGTCACCGGGGCGTGGTCACCGGGGTGTGGTCACCGGGGCGCGCGCGGGAGCTGCCGGCACGCCGGTACCGCGGCAGCGCCGCCGGTTGGAATCCAGCCATTGGGAGGAAGGAACGGTCGAACCCGACCGGCGGCCACCGACCCCAGGCCGACCTTGTGGCCAGGCCGACCAGGATCATGCAGCCGGCTCGCCGGTGCCACCGCAATCCTCGCGCCCCTGCGGTGGCACCGGCCCATGCGCCCCTGGATCCCCATCAGGGACGCCGCCGTCACCGTGTCGGATCACTACCCCCAGCGATCCGGCCGGTTGTCGTGCCGGCTGGCTGACAACTGCCACTCTGCCGCCGTTACCTGCGGTGAAGCTGGCCCGAGCCTTGGAGCTTCCTGAAAACGGCAAGGGGACGGTTAGAGCGGCTGGAACGCTCTCAGTGCCGGTGTGTCGACACCCGTACGGTGCGTGCCACCACGGCCTCGTCCGCGTCGTGCGCCGGCGCTGGGCTCACGTCCGCCGGGCGTGGCCGGTACCCGGGCAGTCCGGTCAGGCCGTCGCTCTCGTCCAGGATCCGGGCCCGCGTGGCGCCCTGCAGCCGCAGCGTCACCGTGATGCCCGCGGCCGGTGCGGCGTAGAACGTGACGGCGAGCGCCCACCGGCCGTCCGGCAGCGTGCGCACCGGCTCGCCCTGCACCCGCGCCGAGCGCACCGCGGCGCCGCGCGGCAGGTAGAGGCCGAGGATCGGGGCACCGCGCGCCGAGCGCAGCCGCAGCCGCACCGTGGCGTACCCGTCGGCGTCCGGCCGGCCGGTCGACAGCACGGTGAGCGTCGGTGCGGCCAGGTCCGCCGGCCGCGCCCGCCCGGTCCGCATCGTGCCGTCGCTGCGGCCACCCAGCACCGGGAAGCGGTCGCCGACCGGCTCGGTGGCGGTACCGACGAAATGGTCCAGCCAGCGCTGCGCCGCGCCACGGTCCGGCCCGGTGGCCTGGGAACTCGCCCAGATCGCCCGGCCGGTGTTGGCGTCCAGCGCGTACGTCAGGTGCGCCGGTTCCGGGTGCGCGGCGTCGAAGCCGGACCGGGCCACCCCGATCACCCCTGCGACCAGCGTCAACACCAGCAGCCCGGCCGGCAGCAACACCGGCCGTCGCCACCCCGGCCGATCCACTGGCACCCCGTCGCCGCTCACCAGCCGCGGAACGGCCCGGTCTTCGCTCGCCGTCTCCGAGTCGGCCCGGTCTTCGCTCGCCGTCTCCGAGCCGGTCCGGTCTTCGCTCGCCGTCTCCGAGCCGGCCCGGTCGAGGCCTGCCGGTGTCGGGTCGGCCGGGTCCGGGCCTGCCGGCGGGTCGGCCCGGTTCCCGGTCGCTGCTCGGGGCGCGATCGTGTCGGCCACCCGGCCGGCGGTACGGCCACCGATCGTCAGGGTCAGCAGCGGCACCAGGGCGAACCCGGCGAGCACCACGAGCAGCGCGCCGGCCGCACCGGTGGCCAGGCCCAGCGCCGGGAACAGCAGCGCCACCGTCGGCGCCAGGATCAGTACCGCCGGCACCGCGCCGAGCGGGAACGCGACCGGTGCGGCGGCCGGCCAGCGCAGCGCCACCAGCACGCCGCCCGCGGCGAACAGTGCCGGCAGCGCCGCCAGGTACGAGCCGCCCGGCACGAACGCGGCCAACACCAGCCCCAGCAGCGCGAGCCAGCACACCCCGGCCAGCGCCAGCGCCACGCCGCCGATCCGCCGGCGCAGCAGCACGTACCACAGCGCCAGCACGCTCGCCGCGAGCAACACCACGGCGAGCCGGAGGACGCCCGGATGGTACGGGTCGCCGGTCAGCATCCCGGCGTACCCGGGACGGATCAGGCGCAGCAACGCCCACCCGGCCTGGGCCAGCACCGCCGCCACCGCGAGCGGCAGGACGGCCAGCCCGAAGCCGCTTGCCAGCCGGGGCAGCGTGACCAGCCGGCGGCGCCGGGCCAGCCCCACCGCCGCGGCCGTGGCGAGCGCCGCCAGCGCGGCGAGCGGCCACACCATCGCGCCCGGATAGCGCACCAGCAGCCCGAGCATCGGGAAGTACGTGTCGTCTCCGGTCCCGGACCGCTTCGTCAGGTCGACGCCGCCGAACGCCCGCGCCAGCGCCAACGCGTTGGCACCGTGCTGCTGCAGGCTGCCCCGGTCCATCGCGGCCGGGGTGTCCTGCGGGGTGTGGTACACGGCCGAGTCGTCGATGTAGGCGGAGTTGAGGCCGACGAAACCGGCCTCGCGGAACATCGTGAAGTCGGTGTCGTTCGGCAGCCGCCGGTAGATCTCCACCGCGAACGAGGTGCCCACCGGGTACCGCGCGTGCGCGCCGAACTGCCGCACCAGCGCGGCGTTGTCCCGCGAGGTCTCGAACATCACCACCGGCCCGCCGCCGCCGCGCGCCTCCAGGTTGAGCACCACCGAGTCGGGCGCCTCGTCGCGGTGCGCCGCGACGTACGCGGCGGCGCCGCACAGGCAGGCCTCCTCGCCGTCGGTGAAGACCAGCACGACGTCGTTGTCCGGCCGCGGGCCGTGCATCAGCGCCCGCGCCGTCTCCAGCAGCGCGGCGGTCCCGGCACCGTCGTCCGAGCCACCCGGCCCGACCCGCACCGAGTCGGTGTGCGCGACGAGCACGACCTGGCCGGTCGACCGGCGGCCGGGGATGCGGGCCACCACGTTGGACACCTCGGCGAGCTGGCTGCCGGCGCCCAGCGACGAGCTCACCCCGACACCGCGCTGCACCCTCGCGTCGATCCCGTCCGCGGCCAGCTGCCCGAGGATGTACCGCCGGTTCGCGTCCTGGGCCGCCGAGCCGACCTGGTGCACGTGCCCGCCGAGCCGCTGCACGTGCACGTACGCCCGGGTCGCGCTGAACTGGTCGGCGGGTGCGTCCGCCGGCGCCGGTGCCGGCGTCGCCAGCTGCGCCACGGTGCCGGCGGTCAGTAGCAGAATCGCGGCCCAGCCGGGCAGCCAACGCAGCACTTTCGCCTCCATCGGGGGATCCAGAAGTGACATCCGCGCCCCGGTCGCCACCACCCGGCCCGCGTGCCGCCAGCGCGGACGATACTGCCAACGTGTCGGTTCCGGGAGAGCACGAGGCGGTGCCGGCGGCCTACCCGCAGGCCACGCCGGCGGCCACGGCCACCCACCGCGACGAGACCGACGACCTGGTCTGGGTCGCGCCGCGCTGGGTCGTACCGCTGGGCGCGGTGTTCGTGGCCGGCCTGATCGTGCTCTGCTTCCTGGTCTTCTGGCGCGGGATGGGCACCTCGCCCCGGCAGTCCGCGGTCGAGGCGTTCGGGGTCGCGTTCGGGCTGCTGGTGGTGCTGTCGGTGATCGGCGCGTGCTGCCTCGCCGGCCGGCAGCGCGGGACCGGGCCGGGATCGCCCGCCGACCCGCCGGTCCGGTCCGTCGCCCGCCGCCGGTAGCGCCGGGTCAGACCTCGGCCGGGGTGGCGGAGACGATCCGGTGCAGCGAGAACGTGTGCAGCGTCTCGGTGCGGTCGTCGGCCGCCCGCAGGTAGCCGGCGCCGATCGACACCGGCCGGACCAGCCGGGACACGTTGCCGCCGTGCGCGTCCACGTACCCGACCCAGATCCGCTGCCGGGTGGTGATCGCCTCGCGCAGCACGGTGATCGCGTCGGTGGTGGAGCGCACGTCCGGGTTCGGCGCCCGGTTCGCCGCCCGCGCCGCCCGCTCGCCGCGGCGCAGCGCGGAGATCACCTGGTCGAGCTGGTCGGTGGTGAGCCGGCCGGGCA
The DNA here is from genome assembly GCF_016865425.1 of Actinocatenispora thailandica. Lineage (NCBI taxonomy): Bacteria > Bacillati > Actinomycetota > Actinomycetes > Micromonosporales > Micromonosporaceae > Actinocatenispora > Actinocatenispora thailandica. The sequence goes on from NZ_AP023355.1 coordinate 353,970, forward strand.
GCTCCCGCGGCGCCACCCGGGGCCGGGACCGGGCCACCGCGCGCGGCTGGTCCGGCCGCTGCGCCAGCACCACCCCGCCGGCGTCCTCGGCGACCGGCGCGTACCCCGCGTCGCGCAGCATGGAAAGCAGCCGGTGCACCTGGAACGGGCTGATCAGGACCGTCGGCGCGACCTGCCGCAACGCCAGCAGCCCGAGTCGGCGATCCGCGACCAGCTGCGCCAGCAGCGCGGTGTCCTCGCTGCGCAGGTACGCCGAGCAGGCGCCGACGCGCAGCCCGCCGTGCCGCCGCGCCACGTCGTCCACCAGGTAGGTCAGCGCCTGCGGCACCGGCGTACTGGACCGGCGGGCGAACAGTGCGTGCAGGTCGGCGGCGGTCAGCCCGGCGTCCAGGGCCCGCCGGACGCTCGCGTTGGTGACCCGGTACACGGCGGCCTGGCCGGCCGACTCGACGTCGGCGACCAGTTCCAGCTCGGCGGCGAGCGCCGGCTCCGGCGGCCCCGGTACGACCACGGTCAGGTCGGCCTGCAGCAGCACCGTGTCCACCGGCGCCGGCAGCAGCTCCGCCAGCGGTACCGCCGGGTCCGGCCCGGCCGGCACCGGCTCGATGCCGAGCGGGTCCGGGTCCGCGTCCGGCGCCTCGACGAGCAGTTCCCGGCCGTACCCGGTGAGCGCGCCGCGGCCGGTCACGCCGAGGGTGGCCGCCTCGGCGAGCGCCCAGCGGGTCGCGTCCGCGGCCCGGCCGGCCCGCCGCGGCGACCGCCAGGACAGCAGCGCCACCACGTCGTCGACCGCCGGCGCGGCCCCGGCCGGCAGCTCGGTCAGCACCCCCAGCGCGTCCCGGCGCAGCGCCGGCGCGGACAGCCGGGCGGCGCCGCCGGACAGTGGGGTGATCGCCTTGTCCTTGTCGTCCCGGGTACCGACCAGGCCGGGTTGCCGCGGCAGCTCCAGCCACGCGTACGCCAGCCGCACCCAGCGTTGCGCCGGCGGCAGCGCGCGCCAGTCGTCGTACCCGGCGGTCGGCAGCCAGGTCGGCAGCTCGCCGTCGGTACCGCCGGCCACGGCACTGTCGGTGATCAGCGCCGCGGCGGCCGCGACCTCCAGCAGCAGCGCGCAGTCGCCCTCGCTGCACCCCAGGGTCTCGGTGAGCCGGCGCAGGTCGCGTACGCCCAGGCCGCCGGACTTGAGCACCGGCGCCGGCCGGTCGGCGAGCGCGTCGCACAGTGCCGCGGTCAGCCGCAGCACCTCCATCACCTGACCGGCGCCGGCCGAGTCGACCGAGCCCGCGGACCGCACCGGGGCGTCCGGCACCGGCGGGTCGGGGTGCAGCGCACCCAGCGGGCCGACCTCCCGGCGCAGCACCAACCCCAGCTCCCGGGGCAGTTGGACGGTGTCGACCCGGTCCGGCGCGAGCAACCGGTGGTCGAGCAGCCAGCGCACCGGGCCGTCGCTGTCCGGGTCCCGCACGGTGCCGACCGGGGGCCCGGCGGCGAGCCGGTCCAGCACCGCCCGCGCGGCCGGCGGCGCGGCGAGCAGCTCCCGGCGCAGCGCACCCGGGTCCGCGGCGAGCGCGGCGACCTGCGGGTCCAGCTCCGCCGCGGGTCGTCCCAGCCCGGCCGGGTACGGCGGGCACAGCTCGTCGACGGTGTGCGCGACGTGCAGCTCGGGGTCCGGCCCGTACACGATCGCGAGTTCGCGCAGGGACGCCAGCGCGGCCCGGACCCGGCCCTCCGGTACCGATGTGGCCAACGCCACGACATCGCCGAGGGTGGTCGATCCGGTGGGTTCGGCGGCCAGCCGGACGGCGTCCAGGATCTCCAGGGTGAACCGGTCCAGCCGCTCCAGTGCGCGCGCGAGCGACAGCCGCGACTGGGCACGCGAGGACAGAGCCGACAGGTCGGCAGGTACCGGCACGGCGAGGTCCGGGCGCGCGGCCAGCAGCGCGGCGAGCTGGGAGTCGGACAGCTCGCGCAGCTGATCGACGAGACGTGTGGGCATCGTCTGCCAACGGTAGAGCCTCCGCCGCCGCCCGGTCCCTCCGGCGGGCGGACCGGCGCCGACGTGTGTCAGACTTGCCGAAGTCGCCTGGCGCCAAGGAGGAGATATGTCGGCGCACACGGGTCCGGAAGCGGTCGAGGGCCGCCCGGTCAAGCCGGGTCACCTGCCGATCAGCGAGATGTTCTCCGACCGGGCCGGCGCGGGTTCGCCGTTCGGCGAGGATCTGACCTTCCCGCTGCCGGCCGATCGGATCGTCTACCACCTGCCCGCCGAGCACGACTCCTGAGTTCAGTCGCAGCGCGGCAATGCGTGCCGTCGTGCCGGGCAGCAGTTCGCCAGCGTCCACCGGGCCGCGCGTCGTCGCGGCCGGTGGTCCGGCCCTTCCTCCCCGTCCGACCCGCTCCGTCGGGTTCGTGGCGGGGATTGTCGTGCCCGCCCTTCAGGGTTCGTCCGACGTCGACCGACGCGTCGGTTCGCCGTCACTGTCCGTACACCCAATCGTCTGAGGCTTCGGCACAGAACGAGCCCTGTACTCGGCGCTGAGTTCGGCAGTGCACGGCGCTCACGCAGGACGCCCTGTGCCACGAGGAGTGAGCATGCCAACCGATACCGCGGTGCCGCCTGCCCTGCGGGTCGTCAACTACGCGCATCGGGGCGCCTCCGGGCTCGCGCCGGAGAACACCCTCGCGGCGTTCGCCGCGGCCGCGACGCACCATGCCGCCGCCGTCGAGCTGGACGTACGACGCACCCTGGACGGGCACCTGGTCGTCATGCACGACCCGACCCCGGCCCGCACCACCGACGTGGCCCGGGTGTTCCCGGACCGCGCGGAGGCGCCGGTACACGCGTTCACGCTGGCGGAGCTGCGGCAGCTGGACGCCGGTAGCTGGTTCGACGCGCGGTTCGCCGGTGAGCGGGTGCCGACCCTGGACGAGGCGATGGACGTACTCGCCGGGCACCACCTGCGGCTGCTGCTGGAGGCGAAGACCCCCAGCAGCTACCCGGGGATGGCCGGCCAGATCGCGCACATCCTGCGCGACCAGCGCGCCCAGTGGCTCGCCGCGCCGGGCCAGGTCATCGTGGAGAGCTTCGAGGAGGAGTTCATCCGGGAACTGCGCGCCGTGCTGCCCCGCGTCCCGGTCGGGTTCCTCGGCGCACCGACCCCGGAGCAGCTGGTCGGGTTCGCCACCTTCTGCGACCAGATCAACCCGCACGCGGTGGGGCTGACCGCCGAGTACATCGAGCAGGTGCACCAGTTCGGCATGGCGGTCAACGTGTGGACGGTGGACGAACCGGACGACATGCGGACCGCGGTCGCCGCCGGCGTGGACGGGATCATCTCCAACCGCCCCGACCTGTTCACCGCCACCTTCGGTGCGTCCCCGCAGCTGAACTGAGCCATCGGCGCCGGCCCGCGGAGGTGTGCCGGTCACCGGCACGACGGTGGCATCGGCAACAGCGTCCCCGGCCGGTACCTGCGTAGGCTCGGTGGCATGACCGCCGCCGAGCTTCCCCCACTGGTCGTCGGGTTCGACCTGGACATGACGCTGCTGGACACCCGTCCCGCGATCGGCGCCGTGTACCGGCTGCTGGCCGCGGAGACCGGCACCCACATCGACGTGGACGCCGTCGTCGGGCGGCTCGGGCCGCCACTGGCCGACGAACTGGCCAACTGGTTCCCGGCCGACGAGGTCCCGGCGATGGTCGACCGGTACCGGGAGGTCTACCCCGACCACGTCGCCGCCCAGCGGGTGCTGCCCGGCGTGGTCGACGCGCTGGCCGCGGTCCGCGCCCAGCACGGCAGCGCCGTGGTGATCACCGCCAAGCATCCCGACGGCGCCCGCCGGCACCTGGACGCCGCCGGGTTCGAGGTCGCCGAGCTGGTCGGCTCGGCCTGGGCGGACGGCAAGCGCGCCGCGCTGGCCGAGCGGGCCGCCGCGGTCTACGTCGGCGACCACACCGCCGACATGGCGGCCGGCCGCGCCGCCGGGGCGTACTCGGTCGGCGTCACCACCGGCGGGTGCACCGCCGAGCAGCTCACCGCGGCCGGCGCCGACGTCGTGCTGCCCGACCTGACCGGGTTCCCCGCCGTACTCGACGACTTCCTGCGGGAGCGGCGGCTGGCCGCGCTGCGGGCCCGGCTGGCCGAGCTGGGCAGCCTGGTGGTCGCGTTCTCCGGCGGCGCCGACTCGGCGTTCCTGCTGGCCGAGGCGGTCCGGGTGCTCGGCGCCGGGCAGGTGGTGGCCGCCACCGCGATCTCCCCGAGCCTGCCGGCCGCGGAGCTGGCCGCGGCCCGCGAGTTCGCCGCCGGGCTCGGCGTCCGGCACCTGACCCCCGGTACCCACGAGATGCGCCGGGACGGCTACCGGGCCAACGAGGGCGACCGGTGCTACTTCTGCAAGGCGGAGCTGCTCGACACCGTCGGCCCGCTCGCCGCCGAGCTGGGCATCGAGCACGTGGCCACCGGTACCAACGCCGACGACGCGGTCGCCGGGTTCCGGCCGGGCATCCGGGCCGCGTCCGAGCGCGGTGCGGTGACCCCGCTGCGCGACGCCGGGCTGACCAAGGCGCAGATCCGGTACGCCTCCCGCGAGCTCGGGCTGTCCACCTGGGACAAGCCGGCCGCGGCGTGCCTGTCCAGCCGGATCGCGTACGGGATCCAGATCAGCCCAGCGAAGCTGCGCCGGGTGGAGCGCGCCGAGACGACCCTGCGCAGCGCGCTGACCGGTGCCGGCATCCCGGTGCGGAACCTGCGGGTGCGCGACCTCGGCGCCGACGGCGCCCGGGTGGAGGTCGACGCCGACCTGGTCGGCGCGGTGCGGGACCGGCCCGACCTGCTCGCCGGGCTCGCCGACTTCGACACGGTCACCGTCGACCCGCGCGGCTTCCGCTCCGGCGCGATGAACGAACTTCTGCCCGACCCCGAGGTGTTTCGGTAGCAGTCGCGGGGCTGGGATCACTGCTTCACGGCGATTCTCCAGGTGGTGCGGTGTGGCGGGCGGCTCGGTCGGTCGGGGCCGGGCGGGGGCGAAAGCTCGGTCGCCGGAGTCGGGCACGGGCGGATAATCTTGGTACGGGCGGCGCGGTACGGCCGCCCGATCGTGTGTCGCCGTCGACCACTCGTGGTGCGGCGGTGCGCGACTTCACGCGCGGCAGCCGCCGCGGGGACAGCCACGCGCGGCCGGGGTGTCGCGCGGACGAGATACGAGGTGCGCGGTGCCCACCGGGCGAGTCAAGTGGTACGACGCGGAGAAGGGCTTCGGCTTCCTGACCCAGGACGAGGGCGGTGACGTGTTCGTGCACAAGGCCGCGCTGCCGGCCGGTGCCGCCGCGCTCAAGCCGGGCCAGAAGGTCGAGTTCGGCGTCGTCGAGGGCCGCAAGGGCAACCAGGCCCTGTCGGTCCGGCTGCTGGATGCGCCGCCGTCGCTGTCGGAGCTGCGCCGTCGCCCGCCGGAGGAGCTGCACGGCCTGATCGAGGACATGATCAAGGTGCTGGAGGCGAAGGTGCAACCGGGGCTGCGGCACGGCCGCTACCCCGACCGCAAGGCCTCCGCCAAGATCGCCGAACTCGTGCACGCCGTCGCCCGCGAGCTGGAGAATTAAGGTCGCTGTGCCGCGCCTGGGGGCGCCCCTCGCGGCGTTGTCGTCGGACCCGAGAGCGTCCGCACACGGGCCCTGCTCGGCCCTGCCAGGGATCGCCCCAGGCGCGGCTCGCTCGCGTCCCCGCCCAGCAACGGAGTCTGACGAGTCCTGGCAGAAAGGGTGGCCGGCGGTCGGAAACGCCGTGGCGCGGCCGTGGCCGGGCCGGCAGGATGGCTGCCGTGCTGACGGATGTGTGGCCGCTGTTCGGGCTCGTGCTGCGGACCGGCCGGATCGAGTTGCGGCTGCCCCGGGACGACGAACTGGCGGCGCTGGCCGAGCTCGCCGGTCGCGGCGTGCACCGGCCGGACCAGCGGCCGTTCCTGACGCCCTGGACGGACGGCAGCCCCACCGACCGGGCCCGGCGGGTGCTGCGGGGTCACTGGTCGGACCTGGCCGAGTGGCAGCCGGCGTCGTGGTGCCTCGGCCTCGGGGTGTTCCGGGACGGTGAACCGGTCGGGTCGGTCACGCTGCGCGGCACCGACTTCCGGGTCGTGCGGGAGGTGACCACCTCGTCCTGGCTCGGCCTGGCCCACCAGCGTCAGGGGTACGGCACCGAGGCCAGGACCGGCCTGCTCGCCCTGGCGTTCGACCACCTGGGTGCGCGCGCCGCCCGTACCGAGGTGTTCCCGGACAACGCCGCGTCCTGCGGCGTCTCCCGCAAGCTCGGGTACCAGCCGGACGGGATCAGTGTCGACGCCCGCGGCGACGAGGCGTTGGTCTCGCACCGGCTCCGCCTCACCCGCGCCGGCTGGCTCGGCGGCGAGCACCCGCCCGTCGCCGTCGACGGCCTCGCCCCCTGCCTCCCCCTCTTCGGCCTCTGATCCGGTCGGCGCTTCCATCGTCCCGTCCTGTTCGTCGGTTTCCGGCAGCCGGGATCGCGGCCCGCTGCCCGGCTGCGTACGGTGTGCGCCGTGTCGTCGCCGTTGAGCAGCCAGATCGACGCGTTGCTGAGCGCGGGCTGCCGGAGGCCGGCATGCTCGTCGGGCTGTGTCGGGTGCTCGACGACGAACCGCTCGTGGTCGTCGAGGGGGTGCCCGCCGACATCACTCCGGTCGGCGGGCGGCGGATCCTGCTGGTCCGGCCGCCGCTCGGGGCCATGGCCTGGGCGAACGCTCGCTGCTACCAGGCGATGCCGCCGGAACTGGTCGTGCAGCGGGTGCTGGAGCCGCGGGAGACCGACGAGATCCTCCGCGCAGTCTCCGCACCACGTGAGACCGACTTCATGGCAACCGGTCGGGGGTGACCGGCTGCCACGAACCCGGGGCGGTCAGCGGAGCGGGCCGGGGAGCGGTGGGATGATCTCGGCGGCGGTGGCGCGGGTGAGCAGGGCGTCGACGGCTGCGTAGCCCTCGTCGCCGAGGTCGGCGGTGAAGTGGTTGACGTACAGGTCGATGTGCTGCTGGGCGACCGACGGGTCCATCTCCTGCGCGTGTGCGAGCACGAAGTCGCGGCTCGCGTCGGGATGCGCCCACGCGTACCGGACCGAGTCGCGGATCCAGTCGGTGGCGGCGGCCGCGTCGACGCTGTCCCGGCGGGCCAGGATCGCGCCGAGCGGGATCGGCAGCCCGGTCGTCCCCTCCCACCATTCGCCGAGGTCGGCGAGCTTGCTCAGGCCGTGGTGCTGGTAGGTGAAGCGGGCCTCGTGGATGACCAGGCCGGCGTCCCACCGGCCGGCGGCGACGCCCGGCATGATGGTGTCGAACGGCACCACCTCGACGCGGGCCGGCGCGAAGTCCGCCGCCCACAGCCGGAACAGCAGGTAGGCGGTGGACCGGTCGCTGGGCACCGCCACGGTGCCGCCGCGCAGCGCGGCCGGGTCGGCGGTCGCGCCCGCGGTCAGGACCAGCGGGCCGCAGCCACGGCCGAGCGCGCCGCCGCAGGGCAGCAGCTGGTACCGGTCGAGCAGCCACGGCAGCGCCGCGTAGCTCACCTTGACCAGGTCGTACGTGCCGCGTTCGGCGGCGTTGTTCGTCACGTCGATGTCCGCGAACGTGACGTCGAACTTCGGTGCCCCCGGTACCAGCCCGTGTACCAGCGCGTGGAACACGAACGTGTCGTTCGGGCATGGCGAGAACGCCAGCGAAAGGTTCGTCATGCGACCCCCTGGATGGAGAAAGTCCTGGTCAGGGCGGCCAGGGCGAGATCGAAACGCCAGCTCGCGGTGTCGCGCGGGCCGACCAGGTTGGAGATCGCCCGTACCTCCGCGAACGGCAGGCCCTGCTGCGCCGCGGCCGTCGCGACCCCGAATCCTTCCATGGCCTCGGCGACCGCCTCCGGGAACCGGGTGGTCAGTGCGGCGCAGGTCTCCGCGGTACCGGTGGCGGTACTGACGGAGAGGATCTCGCCGCCGATGGCGCCGGCCGGCAGCGGGAACAGCGTCGGGTCGGCGGCGAACCGGCTGACGCCGAAGCCGAGCTCGTCGACCGGGATGAAGCCGCCGGGCGACTCGGCGCCGAGGTCGGCGGCGATGCTCGCGGTGGCGACGACGACATCGCCGATCTCGGCCCGGCCGGGGTAGCCGCCGGCGATCCCCGCACAGATCACCGCCTGGTACGGCGCGCTGTCGGCGATCGCCGTGGCGATCTCGCGGGAGGTGCCCGCGGCGGCCTGGGTGGGGCCGACGCCGACCTCGACCACCGTCACCTCGGCCGCGTTCGGCGCGAGCGGGTCCGGAAGGACGGTGGCGCCGCCGAGCCCGGCGAGCACCGCGTCGCGTTCGGCGGCCACCGCGGTGGCGATCAGCAGGCGAGGCAGCATCCGCCCATTGAAGCACCGCCGCCGAGCCACCTCGCATCCTCACAGACCTGCCCGCCCCGCGGAACCGACGCCGGCCCCGGCGGGGGTGTGTGGCTGGTGTCCTTTGCTCTGCGCACTCCAGTGCACCGCTGGTGGTGCAGGTGAGTGTCCAGAGCAAAGGGACGCCGCAACGGGCCGTGACCCCGGGCCGGTGGTTCATCGGGCACCGGTGAGCAGCGTGCCGTCCGGTGACGCGCGCCCGGCCGGCGACGCGGCCTGCCGGCCGTGTTCGCGCCTGGCGGCGTCAGCCTTCCGGCGGGGTGTCGCGGTGCGGGCGGTACAGGTGGTAGCCGGGCGGGACCAGCGGTTCGGTGTCTGACTCGTCGGCGGCCGAGGTGGTCGCGCCCGGCATCCGACGGGTCGACCCGGCCCCGGTCCGACCGGCCCCGCCCCGGTCGGACGCACCCAGGTCCGCCCCGCCGCGGTCGGTCGCGCCGGCGCCGGGCCGGCTCCGTTCGGTGTCGGCCCGTTCGGTCCCGGGGTGCCGGCCGGTACCGCCGGCCGGCCGCGCCGCCGCCTCGACCCGTTCGGTCGGGATGTCGTCCTCCGATCCTCGCCGCGGGACACCGCGCAGCCGTTCGGCCCGCAGCGACCGGGCCCACCAGCCGACTCGCACCGCCGCGGCCAGCACGCCGGCGGCGAGGATCGCCACCCCGGTGGTACCGCCGAGCGGGATCAGGCCGATCGCGCCGCCGAGCACGAACGCCAGCATCAGCAGCGTCTCGGAGTGCGAGAACGCCGACGCGCGCAGCTTCTCCCCGATGCGTTCCTGGATGATCGCGTCCACCGACAGCTTCGCCACGCCCGAGCAGAACGCGGTGAGCAGGCACAGCGCCGCCGCCGTCCAGGCCGTGTAGAAGACGGCGGCGGCGATCCCGGCGAGACCGGTCAGCGCCAGCCCGATCGCCTGCAGCAGCAGCGGTCGGCGGATCGTCAGCCGGGTGCACACCGCGGTGGCGAGGAACGAGCCGACCCCGAGGCCGCCGACCACCAGCGCCAGCAGCGCGGTCTGCGGCAGCTGGTAGCCGGCGAGGCGGACCGCGAAGTCGCCCTCCCGGATCCGGAACGCGAAGAAAAGGGTGAGGAAGCCGTACCCGGCGCGCAGCGTGGCACTACCGGCGAGCGCGGCCCACACCAGCCGCCCGGTCAACACCTTGACGCCGACCGAGCGGAAGACCTGGAAGATACGCGGCGGTGTCTCCGGCGGCTCGGAGTCGGCCTTCGGCGGCAGCCGCAGCGCCACCACCATGCCGAACACGAACACCACCGTCGCCAGCCGCAGCGGCCACTGCGGGCCGAGCCAGGCCAGCGCCACCCCGATCGCACCGATGACGCCGCCGGCGACGGTACCGAACAGGGAGGCGCGGGCGCCGGCCTCGACCAGGCCGAGCCGGGGCGGCAGCAGCCGGGGGACCGCCGCCGACCGGGCCACCCCGTACGACCGGGAGAGCACCAGCACCCCGAACGCGGCCGGGTACAGCGCGATCGTGTTCATCTGGTCGGAGATCACCCAGGCCAGGAAGGCGCGGCCGAGGAACGTCACCGCCAGCGCGTACCGCCGGCCGTGCCGGAACCGGTCGAGCAGCGGCCCGACCACCGGCGCCAGCAGCGCGAACGGCGCCATCGTGACCAGCAGGTAGAGCGCCACCTTGGTGCGGGCCTCGCTGGTCGCGCCGGCGAAGAAGATCGTGCCGGCCAGCCCGATCGCGACCAGCGCGTCCCCGGCGCACGAGGCGGCGTGCAGGTCGAGCAGCCGGATCATCCCGGTGTCGCCGGCGCCACCGCGGTCGCGCGCGGTGCGCACCCGGCCGGCCGCGCGCCGGGTCAGCCACTCCACCGCACCGACGACGCCGGTCACACAGCGCACGATCAACCGCAGGACGACGGCAACCGGACGCAGCCAGGACATGCCCCCCATCCTGACGTACCGAGAGCAGCGGGGCCATCTCTGCCGGCGATCCCGCCGGCCGGGTGGCGGTGCGGTGCGGGTGGGTGAACCCGGTGCCGGGCCGGCGGCGGCTCAGCTGGTACCGGGGTGCAGGTGGTGCAGCTTGTCGGGGTTGAGCACGGCGAACAGGTGCTGGATGCGCCCGTCCCGCACGGCCGCCGTGACGACCTGCTGGCCGCCGTCGACGCTCAGCCGCAGCGCCACCGACCCGTTCACCTCGACGATCTCGGTCGCCCCGATCGGGTACCGGGCGACCAGCCCGGCCACGAACGCGAGCACGTTGTCCCGGCCGGACACCGGCCGCAGCGCGGCCCGTACCCTGCCGCCGCCGTCGTTCCAGGCGGTGACGTCCTCGGCGAGCAGCGCGGTCAGTTGCGCCAGGTCGCCGCCGCGCGCGGCGGCGAGGAACCTGGTCAGGATCTCCCGATGCTCGTCCGCCGACGGCTGGTACCGGTCCGGGCCGTCGGCGAGCCGCCGGGTGGCCCGGTGGTGCATCTGCCGGCAGGCGCCGGCGGTCAGGTCGAGCATCCCGGCGATCCGGTCGTACGGCAGCGCGAACGCCTCGCGGAGCAGGAACACCGCGCGTTCCGGTGGGGACAGCCGCTCCAGCAGGTGCATCGTCGCGTACGAGACGGTGTCCCGCAGCTCGGCGGTGTCCAGCGGATCCAGCGCGTCGGTCGCCACCGGCTCGGGCAGCCACGGGCCGGGGTAGGTCTCCCGCTTCGCCCGCGCCGACCGGAGCTGGTCCAACGCGAGCCGGGACACCACGGTCAGCAGGAACGCGCGCGCGTCCCGTACCTGGTCGCGGTCGGTGCGGCGCCACCGCAGGTACGCCTCCTGCACCAGGTCCTCGGCGTCCCACATGCTGCCGGTCATCCGGTACCCGAGGCCGAGCAGCAGCCGGCGGTGTTGCTCGAACTCGTCGCTCACCGCCCCATCATGCGGACGCATCGGTGATCCCGTGCAACTCGGCGGCGAAACCGTCCCGCCAGGACGCGTACCGCGGGCGCCAGTCCAGCGACAGCCGGGCCCGGGCGTTGTCGGCGCCGCGCAGCCGGGTCATGAACGCGACCCCCCAGCCGCCGACCGCCAGCCGGGCCAGCGCGGTGGGTACGTGCTTCGGCGCCGGCCCACCGGTGAGCCGGGCGAGCGCCGGCAGCCACTCGGGTACCGGCGCCGGCTCGTCGTCCACCACGTTCAGCACGCCCGGTACCGGCCGGTCGAGCGCCGCGACGATCGCGCTGGCCACGTCGGCGGCGTGGACGAAGGAGTAGGTGGCGGCGCCGTCGCCGACGATCGGCAGCCTGCCGGTGCGCGCCGAGCGGGCGAGCGCCCCGTCCGCGGCGAACGCCGAACCCGGCCCGTACAGGTGGCCCAGCCGCAGCACCAGGCCGCCGGCCGCGGTGGTCTGCCGCTCCAGTTGGCGCAGCGCGTCGAGGACGGGGACGAACTGGCGCGGCGGGTTCGCCCACAGCGGGGTGTCCTCGTTGGCCGCGCCGCGGCCCGGCTGGTACGCGTAGGCCAGCCCCTGGCTGATCAGCCGGGGGGCGCCGGCACGCCCGGCGGCGGCGAGCAGGTTCCGGGTCCCCTCGGTACGCAGCCGGTTGGTGAGCGCGAAGTCCCGGGCCAGGTGCCGGGGGTCCGGATTCGCCGGGATCGCGGTCGCCATGTTGACGATGGCGTCCGGTGCGGCGGTCCGTACCGCCTCGGCGACGGCGTCCGGATCGAGCGCATCGCCCCGTACCGGGTGCCCGCCGAGCTGCCGCACCCGCCGCGCCGTGGCGTCCGAGCGGGCCAGCCCGTACGTCTCGTGTCCGATCTCGGTCAGCAGCGGCAGCAGCTGGCGGCCGACGACCCCGGTTGCTCCCGCGACGAGTACCCGCATGGCTCCTCCGTCACCTTCGTGCGCCGGGTGCCGGCGCGTTCACCGGGAAGACGGGCGACCGGCGACGAATGTCACGGCCTCGGCTGTGAGCCCGGTCGCAGTGCCCGACGGTGGTCGGCGGCAGGCGGATCCGGCCGCACCGCCGGACCGGTACCGGGGTGCGGCGGACGGCGGGCGGCCGTTGGGCGACAATGGGGGCGTGACTAGTCAGTCCGCGGAATCCGCACCGACCCCCCGCCGCCGGTCGATCCGGCTCGACGCCGCCTGCGCGGAGGCGGTCGAGCTGGCCCGGGCGGCGCTGGCCGAGACCGATCCGGCCGGCGGCGCCAACGTCGGCGAACACCTGGGCGCCCGGGTCGAGGGCGAGCGGCTGGTGATGCACCTGTTCGAGTGCCTGCTGCCCGGCTACCGCGGCTGGCGTTACGCGGCGACGGTGACCCGGGTGATCCGCAGCAAGCACGTGACCGTCTGCGAGACGGCGCTGCTGCCGGGGCCGGACGCGATCATGGCGCCGACCTGGGTGCCGTGGCAGGAGCGGTTGCAGCCCGGTGATCTCGGCGTCGGCGACGTGATGACCACGGTGCCGGACGACGACCGGCTGGCCCCCGGCTACCTGGAGTCGGACGACCCGGCCGTCGAGGAGACCGCGTACGAGCTGGGGCTGGGGCGCAGCCGGGTGATGAGCCGGGAGGGCCGGCTGGAGGCCGCCGAACGGTGGTACGAGTCGGACCACGGCCCGACCGCGCCGATCGCCGAGGCCGCGCCGCGCCATGCCCGCTGCGGCACCTGCGGGTTCTACCTGCCGGTCGCCGGCTCGCTGCGAGCGATGTTCGGCGTGTGCGGCAACCTGTTCGCGCCGGACGACGGCCGGGCGGTGAGCGCCGACCACGGCTGCGGCGCGCACTCCGAGGTGGTGCCCGACCAGGTGCCCGCCGTCGATTCGCTGACCACCGTGTACGACGACGCGTCCGTGGAACGTGTCTGACCCGTCCGGCATCGTGGCCGGTTCCGGGCGGTCCGAACCGGCGGGCGGCGCGGCCGACTCCGGCGCGGCCGGTTCCGGGCGGTCTGCGGGCGGGGCGCTCGCGTCCGGCTTCGACGCCGACCCGTTCGGGACCGGGGCCCGGCGGGACGCGATCCGGTCCGCCTGGGTGGCTTCGCCGACCCGGTTCCGCGAGGACGCGAACGCCGAGGAGGACCTGTACCTCGGCGGCTACGCGGACCGGCTGCTGGTCGAGCTGGCGCAGAACGCCGCCGACGCGGCGGCCCGTGCCGGCGTGCCCGGCCGGCTCCGGCTCCGGCTGGTGTCCACAGTGGATGGTGGCGTCGCGCTGTCCGCGGCGAACACCGGCGAACCGCTCACCGCTGCCGGCATCGACGCGCTGACCTCGTTGCGCGCCTCGGCGAAGCGGGACGGCGGGGCATCGGCCGGTTCGGCGTCGGTTTCGCCGCGGTCCTGGCGGTCAGTGACGAGCCGCAGCTGCGTTCCACTTCCGGCGGGGTCCGGTTCTCCGCCACCGACACCGCCGCGGCGATCGCCGACGTGCCGCACCTGGCGGACGAGTCGCGGCACCGTGGTGGCCGGGTGCCGGTGCTGCGACTGGCCTGGCCCCTCGACGTCGCACCGCCGGACGGGTACGTCACCGAGGTGCTGCTGCCGCTGCGCGACGACACGGCGCTGGCCGAGGTGCGCACCCGGCTGGCCGACTTCGATCCGGCCCTGCTGCTCGGGCTACCCCAGCTGTCCACAGTGGACGTCGATGGTCGGGTGGTGACCCGCGCGACCGACGGGGCCGACGTGCTGCTCACCGACGACGGCCGGGAACAGCGCTGGCGCACCGCGGCCGGCGCCGGCCGGGTACCGGCGGAACTGCTCGCCGACCGCCCCGTCGAGGAGCGGTCTCGCACCGACTGGTCGGTACTGGTCGCCGTGCCGGTCCGGCGCGCCGGCGACGACTGGGTACCGGAACCGGCCGGCGGGCAGATGGTGCACGCGCCGACGCCGACCGACGAACCGGTCGGCCTGTCGGTCCGGGTGATCGCCTCGTTCCCGCTGACCGCGTCGCGGCGGACGATCCCGGCCGGGCCGCTGACCGATTTCGTGCTGGAGCGCTGCGCCGGCGCCTACGCCGATCTGGTGGTCGGCCTCGCCGTGACCCCGGCGGTACGCGACCTGCTGCCGCCGGCCGGGTTCCCACCCGGGCCGCTCGCCGAGGCGCTGCGCACCGCCGGACTCGCCGCGCTGCGCGAACGCGACCTGCTGCCCACCGCCGACGGCGGCCGGACCCGCCCGGACCGGGCGATCGCGGTACCGGACCCGCTGGTACCGGCGCTCACCGAGGTGCTGGCCGACCTGCTGCCGGCCGGCTGGTGGCACCGCGACCTGGCGTCGCTCGGCACCCGGCGGCTGGAGACCGCCGAGCTCGTCGCCGCGGTCACCGGGCTGCACCGGCCGGCCGGCTGGTGGCACGACCTGTACGCCGGGTTCGGTGCGCTGACCCTGGAGACCGCCGATCGGGAGGCGCTCGCGGCGCTGCCGGTACCGCTCGCCGACGGGCGCACCGTCACCGGCCCGGCCCGGGTACTGCTGCCGGACGACGCGCCGCTGCCACCGGGCCTCGGCCCGCTCGGGCTGCTGGTGGCCCACCGGGACGCGGCGCACCCGCTGCTGGCCCGGCTCGGTGCCCGCCCGGCCACCCCGTCCGACCTGCTCCGGGACGAGCGGGTCCGGGCGGCCGTGGACGACTCGCTCGACGCCGAGGACCCGGCGCCCGTCGCGACCGCGGTGCTGAACCTGGTCGAGGCGGCCGGTACGGCGCCGGGGAGCTGCCCTGGCTCGCCGACCTGGCGCTGCCCGGGCGTCCCCTGGACGACCCCGCCGCCGATCCCGACTGGTACCCGGCCGGCGAGTTGCTGTCGCCGACCGGCCCGCTGCCCGACCTGTTCGTCCCGGATGCGCCGTTCGGGGTGCTCGACGACGAGCCGGCCGACCGGTACCGGCCCGCGACGCTCGCCGCGGTCGGCGTCCTGACCAGCTTCGAGGTACTGGACGAGACCGACGTCGATCTCGCCGACCTGGCCGGGACGGCGGCCGGCGACCTCGCCGCCGCGGACCTGGTGGACGTGGACCGCTGGGCGGCGACGGTGCACCGGATCGCCGGCGACGCCGACCCGGCCGGGCTGCGGATCGACCGGCTGCGCGCGGTCCGCGACCTGGACCTCGTCCGGCCCGGCCAATGGCCGGCGGCGCTCGCGCTGCTCACCGCGCCGCCGCTGGTCGGCGTGCTCGGGGCCGATGCCACCCTGCGGACGGCCGCCGGTGAGGCGGTGCCGGTGCCCGGTTACCAGCGGTGGTGGCTGGCCCGGCAGCCGGTACTGGACGGCCGCCGGCCGATCGACACCCGGTTACCCGGCGACAGCGAACTGACCGGGCTGTACGACCCGGCACCCGGGCCGGCGGAGGTCGCCGCGCTGCTCGGCGCGTACCGGGGGCTGGCCGAGCTGCTCGACACGGCAGAGGCCGACCCGGACGTCGCCGCCGATCTGCTGGACCGGATCGGCGACCCGGACCGAAAACTCGCACCGGAGCTGCTGGCAGTGCTGTACCCGAGGCTCGCCGCGGTGCTCGATCCCGAACAGGTTCCGCCGCCGGCGCGGATCCGGGTCGCGCCGGACCGGACGGTACCGGCCGCGGAGGCGGTCGTGCTGGATCGGCCCTGGCTGCTGCACCGGCTCGCCGGCCGCCACCCGGTGCCGGGCGGCGGTGACCCGGTCGCGGTCGCCGATCTGCTCGACCTCCCGCTGCTCAGCGAACTGCCCGAGCCGGACCCGGCACCGCAGTAGCGCGAACCGGACCGCCGCCCGACCCGCTCCAGGGCGGTGCGGCCCACCCGGCGCCCGGCGCACCGGGCTCGGTCAGCCGGTTCGCTCGGCACGGTGGGCGCGGTGGGGACGGTCAGGCGGTTCGGTGGGCGCGGTCAGCCGGTTCGGTCGGCCGGGCTCCGTCCGGCGCCGGGTCGGTCAGGCCGGGGTGGTGTCGTCGGCGCGGCGGGCGGCGACGGCGCGGCGCCAGCGCCG
The DNA here is from genome assembly GCF_016865425.1 of Actinocatenispora thailandica. Classification (NCBI taxonomy): domain Bacteria; kingdom Bacillati; phylum Actinomycetota; class Actinomycetes; order Micromonosporales; family Micromonosporaceae; genus Actinocatenispora; species Actinocatenispora thailandica. The sequence goes on from NZ_AP023355.1 coordinate 370,314, forward strand.
GTGCCACTCGTAGCCGAGCAGCACGATGCCCACGATCAACCCGGCCACGCAGGTCCACAGCCACCAGCCGTGGTGGGCGTGCCCGAGGGTCGCCCGGCGGAACACCAGGATCAGGCCGGCCACCAGCCACAGCGCCATGCCGATCAGCACCACCGGCACCGCGTTGGTGTCGAGTGGCTCGGGAACCGGGCGGGGTGGGTATCGGCGCACGTCGCAAGCCTACGACCCGAACGCCCGTCCGCGGCCCGGTCGGGTGGTCCGGGAGATGGCCGTTACAGGGGGTGGGGCGGCGCGGGCCCGCCGCCCCACCCGGGTACCGCACAGTGACGGCACCCATCAGCAACGTCGACCAAACAGACCCTAGGGAACCGACGGCAACCAGGACAAGTGGCTCAACGACCCGGGCTGCTCGGGGCTACCGGTGGTTCCTGGCCGGCCGGGTCGACGACCGAGGTCAGCCCGTACCACATCGCTGCGGCGCCGATCAGGACCGCGACGAACAGCGCGGCCAGACCGGTCAGCAGCCGGAGCGGCGGGTGGCGAGGCATCCCGTCATTGTCCCGGTCCCGGTACCGTGTCGCCATGGCACGGGTGCTGCTGGTCGAGGACGACACGACGATCAGGGCCGCCCTGGTTCGGGCGATGTCGTCGTTCGGCCACCACGTGACCGAGTCGGCGGACGCCCGCGGCGCGCTCGCCGCGCTGGGCGAACACGCGCCCGACGTCGTGGTGCTCGACCTGGGCCTCCCCGACCTGGACGGTACCGCCGCGCTGCGGATGATCCGGGCCCGGTCGACCGTGCCGGTGCTGATCGCCACCGCCCGGGACCGGGAGGCCGACATCGTCCGGCTGCTCAACGCCGGTGCCGACGACTACCTGACGAAGCCGTACTCGGCGGCCCACCTGGTGGCGCGGATCTCCGCGGTGCTGCGCCGGGCCGCGCCGACCGTCGCCGGGGCGATCGCGGTCGGCGGGCTGCGGCTCGACGCGGCGGCCCGGGAGGCGGCGCTGGACGGCCGGCCGCTCTCGCTGGCCCGCCGCGAGTTCGACCTGCTGGCCTACCTGGCCGCCCGGCCCGGCGCGGTGGTGTCCCGGCGGGAGCTGCTCGCCGAGGTGTGGGGTCAGCCGGACGGCGGCGACGACGCCACCATCGACGTGCACATCTCCTGGCTGCGCCGCAAGCTGGGCGAGACCGCGGCGGCGCCCCGGTACCTGCACACGGTGCGCGGCGTCGGCATCAAACTGGTCGCCCCGGCCGCCCGCTGACCGACCCCGCCGGCCCGAGTCGATCGGGCGACGACCCGCGCCGCCCGGGGTCGATCATGGTCTTATCTGGTGGGGTAAGCGCTTTCAGCTGTGTCAACGCCATGATCAACGGCGCTGGGCGGGCGGATCGACGGGGCTGGGCGGCGGGGTCAGCGCGGCGGCGGGGCGCCGGGGGTGGCGAAGCTGAGGACGAACCGGGCGCCACCCAGCGGCGCGGTACCGATGGTCAGCGTGCCGCCGCCGGCCTCGGCGACCCGGCGGGCGATCGACAACCCCAGCCCGGTGGAGGAGTCGGACCGGCCGCGCCGCGGCGGTACCGGGATGCCCGGCCCCGCGTCGTCGATCGTCACCGTGGCGCGACCGGGTTCGGTCGCCACCCGTACCGCGAAACCGGTGCCCTCCGGGGTGTGCCGGAAGATGTTGCCCAGCAGTGAGTCCAGCGCGTCGCACAGCTCGGCGTCCGGCACCGGCACCATCACCGGGGCCGGGATCGGGCCGAGCGTGAACGACCGGTCCTGGTCCTCGGCCAGCGCGGCCCAGTACGCCACCCGCTCACCGACCACCGCGCGCAGGTCGCAGTGTCCGGCCGGGCTCGCCGCGAGCGGCTCCCGGGCCCGCGTGATGACCGCGTCGACCTGCTCCTCGACCGCCTCGGCGGCGCCGGACAGCCGGTCCTTGTCGGCCCCGTCGGGCAGCGCCTCGACGCCGAGCCGCAGCGCGGTCAACGGGGTACGCAGCCGGTGCGACAGGTCGGCGACCAGTTCCCGCTCGGCGGCGAGCAGTGCCGCGACGCGTCCCACCAGGTCGTTGAACGCGGCGCCCGCCGAGGCGATCTCCGGTGGTCCGTCCGGCACCACCCGTACGGTCAGGTCGCCGTCCCCGAGGGCGCCGGCCGCGCGGGCCAGTTGCCGGGTGGCCCGGACCGGGCCGGCGGCGAGCCGGTCGGCGAGCACCGCGGCGCCGACCACCAGCAGCACGCTCACCGAGGCGAGGCCGGCCCACGCCAGGTGCACGCCGCGGTGCAGCAGCGCGTCCGGTACCAGGATCTCCACGACGGCGACGCCGCCGGCCGCGGTCCGGGTCGGATGCAGGTGCACCACCCCGTCGCCGACCGGCAACGTCTCGCCCCGGCCGGTACGCAGCACCCGCCGGGTCACCGCGCCCGGCGCCCACCCGGGCGGGCCGGCGACCGTACCGCCGGGCAGGTGCACGGTGAGCCGGTGGGCCCGCCCGGCCGAGGTACTGGCCACCGCATGATGCAGCTCGGTGCGGTCGCCGTCCACGGCGAGCACGGTGCCGACCGCGACGACCTCGCGCTCGGCCCCGGACATCGCCCGGTCGTACGCGTACTGGTAGGCCAGCCAGGCGAGCGGCACCGCGAAGACGGCCACGACCAGCACCGTGACCACGACCGACACCAGGACGAACCTGCGCCGCATCGTCTCGCCCACCTCCCTGTCGCGCCCGGGCGTCCCGCAGCGCGGCCGGCGGGCCGAGTCGGTAACGTGCCGGACATCGGTGTCTGGCACGCTACGGCAGGCGGACCAGGGCGGCGCTCCGGCCGACCCCGCGGCACAGGATCCTCGGAAGGACAGCGATGGCGCAGGACACGGCCGTGACCGGCATCCCACCCCGGGCGCCCCGGAATCCGATCGACCGGTACTTCAAGATCAGCCAGCGCGGGTCGACGATGCCGCGGGAGATCCGCGGCGGCCTCGCCACGTTCTTCACGATGGCCTACATCCTGGTGCTCAACCCGCTGATCCTCGGTGGGGCCGAGGACAAGCTGCACCACCACCTGAGCGGCCCGCAGCTGGTCACCTCGACCGCGCTGGTCGCCGCGGTCATGACGATCATCATGGGGGTCGGCGGCAACCTGCCGCTCGCGATCGCCGCCGGGCTCGGCCTCAACGGTGTCGTCGCGTTCCAGCTGGCGCCGCAGATGACCTGGCCGCAGGCGATGGGGCTGGTGGTCATCGAGGGCGCGGTGATCTGCGTGCTGGTGGTCACCGGGCTGCGGCAGGCCATCATGGCGGCGATCCCGCTGCCGCTGAAGCAGGCGATCAGCGTCGGTATCGGGTTGTTCGTGGCGTTCATCGGTTTCGTCGACGCCGGTTTCGTCACCCGCATCCCGGACGCCGGCGGCAGCACCACCCCGGTGCAGCTGGGCGTCGGCAACGTGCTGCGCGGCTGGCCGACGATCATCTTCTGCATCGGCGTGCTGCTCACCCTGGTACTGCTGATTCGCAAGGTCCGGGGCGCGATCCTGATCAGCATCGTGGTCTCCACGATCCTCGCGATGGTCCTCAACGCGATCGTGCACGTACCGGAGCACGGCTGGGGGCTGACCACCCCGGAGGTACCGGACAAGGTCGTGGCGCTGCCCGACTTCGGGTTGGTCGGCAAGGTCGACCTGATCGGCGGCTTCGCGTCGGCGGGCGTGGTCACCGCGGTGCTGTTCGTGTTCACCCTGGTGCTGTCGGACTTCTTCGACGCGATGGGCACCATCATCGGCGTCAGCAACGAAGCCGGTCTGGTGGACGACCAGGGCCGGTTGCCCGGCATCGGCCGGGTGCTGTTCATCGACGGCGTCGCCGCGATCGCCGGTGGTGCCGCGTCCGCATCCTCGAACACCTGCTTCGTCGAGTCGACGGCCGGGGTCGGCGAGGGCGCCCGGACCGGCTTCTCGAACCTGGTCACCGGCGTGTTGTTCGCGCTGGCGATGTTCTTCTCGCCGCTGGTGGGCATCGTGCCGTCGCAGGCCGCGGCGCCGGCCCTGGTGGTGGTCGGCTTCCTGCTGATGACGCAGGTCAAGGACATCCCGTGGACGAGGTTCGAGATCGCCGTGCCGGCGTTCCTGACCATCATCCTGATGCCCTTCACCTACTCGATCACCAACGGCATCGGCGCCGGCTTCCTCTCCTACGTGGTGTTGCAGGTGGCCGTCGGCAAGATCAAGCGGATCCACTGGCTGCTCTGGGTGGTGGCCGCGTTCTTCGCGGTGTACTTCGCGATCCACCCGATCGAGGCCTGGCTCGGCGTGCACTGATCGGCCCGCTGGCGGCGGCGTAACCGGCTTGCCGGCGGCGGGCGGTTGCGGTCTGCTGGCGGGATGCACGTCGCGGACCTGACACCCGAGTACGCCGCGGACATCGCCACCTGGCGCTACCCGCCGCCCTACCAGCGGTACGACCTGAGCGAGGCGGCGCCGCTGCTGGACCCGGCGAACGGGTTCGTCGCGCTGCTGGACGGCGCCGAGCTGATCGGGTTCCGCTCGTTCGGCCCGGACGGGCAAGTGCCCGGCGGGCGGTACGACGACTCCGCGCTCGACACCGGCGGCGGGCTGCGGCCCTCGCGTACCGGGCGTGGCCTCGGCCGGCAGGCACTGGCCGTCGGCCTGGCGTACGGGCGGGAGCGGTTCGCGCCGCCGGCGTTCCGGGTGACGGTGGCGGCGGACAACGAGCGGGCGCTGCGGGTGGTCGGCTCGTCGGGTTTCGTCCGGGTCGACGAGTTCGCGGCGACCACCACCGGGCTGCGGTACGTCGTGCTGGTCCGGCCGGAACGGTGACCGTTAGCGCGGTCACGGTGCGGGTGACGGTCGGCACGAATCGTGTTCGTTAGCGAAGGTAATGAGCTAGGCTAACGATCGGAGCCGGTGCCGTGGGTGGTCCCGGTTCCGTGACGGCCCGACCGTTCACGCCACACCCGGCAGCCACGTGTCATCCTGGTGCCATGACACGTGGGGGAACCGGCTCCACCAGGAGGGTCAGCTCGGCGCAACTCGCCGCGACCCTGCGGATGGCGATCACCCGGCTCAACCGCCGGCTGCGTCGCGCCCGCCCGGTCAGCGAGCTCACCCAGAGCCAGCTGTCCGCACTGACCAGCCTGGAGCTGGCCGGCGCGCTGTCGCCGAAGGAGCTGGCCGACGCCGAGCGGGTGCAACCGCCGTCCGTGACCCGGACGGTGGCGGCGCTGGAGGGGCGCGGGCTGGTGCAACGCACGCCACACCCGACCGACGGGCGGCAGGTCATCCTCGCCCCCACCGAGCAGGGGCGACAGATCGTCGTGGCGGACCGGAAGGCGCGGGACGCGTGGCTGGCCCAACGGCTGGCCGAGCTGACCGGCGAGGAGCGCGAGACGCTCCGTCGCGCCGCCGAGCTGCTGGCCCGCATCGCCCAGGCGGAGTAGCCGGGGCACGCGCGCGGGGCGCCGGGTCGGACCGTCGGCAACACCGACGTACCGACCGCTTCGAGGAGGCGACCCGCCCGCCACATGAACGCTTCCGTGGCCCACACGTTCCGCTCGCTCAAGGTCCGCAACTACCGGCTGTTCGCCACCGGCCAGGTGATCTCGCTCATCGGCAACTGGATGCAGTTCACCGCCCAGGACTGGACGGTGCTGCACCTGTCGCACAACTCCGGCGCCGCCCTCGGCTGGGTCACCGCCCTGCAGTTCCTGCCCGTCGTGGCGCTCACCCTGTACGGCGGGAAGCTCGCCGACCGGTACGACAAGCGCAAGCTGCTGATGTTCACCAACGTCGGCGCCGGGCTCGTCGCCGTCGCGCTCGGGGTGCTCACCCTCACCGGCACGATCGCGCTGTGGCACGTGCTGCTGCTCGCCGCCTGCCTCGGCACCGCGAACGCCATCGACAACCCGGCCCGGCAGTCGTTCGTGTCCGAGATGGTCGGCGGCGCGCTGCTGCCGAACGCGATCTCGCTCAACAGCGCGGTGTTCAACGCCGCCCGGATCGTCGGCCCGGCGGTCGCCGGCGTCGCCATCTCGCTGATCGGCACCGGCCCGGTCTTCCTGCTCAACTCGCTGACCTACGCCGCGACGCTGACCGCGCTGACCCTGATGCGCCCGGCCGAGCTGTACCGCTCCGCCCGCCGGCGGGTCCGCGACGCCCGCATCGCCGACGGCATCCGGTACGCCGCGCGCCGGCCCGACCTGCTGCTGCCGATGGCGCTGATGCTGGTGATCGGGGCCCTCGGATTCAACTTCCAGCTGACCCTCGCGCTGCTGTCCAAGACCGTGTTCCACCGCGGCGCCGCCTCCTTCGGGCTGCTCACCACGGCGCTCGCGGCCGGCGCGCTGCTCGGCGCCCTCGCGTCGAGCCGGCGCAGCTCGCGGCCCTCCTCGTACACGGTGATCGGGGCGGCGTTCGGGTTCGGCGTGTTCGAGACGCTCGCCGGGCTGGCACCCGGCTACCCGGCCGCGGCCGGGATCCTGGTCTGCACCGGGTTCTTCATGATCTACCTGGCGCAGGCGGCGAACCAGCGGATCCAGCTCGGCGTCGGCGAGGAGTTCCGCGGCCGGGTGATGGCCCTGTACGTACTGGTCTTCCAGGGGTCCACGCCGGTGTTCGCGCCGATCGTCGGCTGGCTCGCCGGCGCCCTCGGCGCCCGCTCCACGCTGTGGTTCGGCGGCGTCGCGTCGATCGCCGCCGCGGCCCTGGTCCTCGGGTACCGGTCCCACCGGCGCGGCGCCCGCCTGGCGATCCGGGTACGGCCGGTCCCGCACCCCCGCCTGGTCGCGCCGCTGCCCAGCAGCACACCGATCGGGGCGGCCGGCCGGCGAGACCTCGTCGACGAGCCGGTTGCTGCCGGCTCCGCGGTGACCTATCCGGCCGGTCGCGCCCGCGCTGCCCGCTAGCCGTGGTGGGGCCGCCCCGTGCCGACCGCACCACGTGCCGGCTGCTCGGGGTACGGCCGTTCGGATCGGCGCCGGGTTGGTTCGGCGGTGCCCCGGCCGGCCCGCCGCCGGACAGGTACCTGAGCGGCTCCCTTTGCTCTGCACACCCATACGAACCACTCGTGGTGCGGATAGGTGTGCAGAGCAGTGGTGCGCTCGGGTGCGCAGAGCAGGTGGTGCGCTCGGGTGCGCAGAGCAGTGGTGCGCTCAGGTGCGCAGAGCAAAGGGGCGCGGACGGGTGGCCGTGGGTGGGGTCGGCTGGCGCGAGCCGGCGGCGGTTCGGTGCGGGCCGGCAGAAATGTCGGCCCGCTGTGCCAGGGTGGCGGTATGGACTCCACAGATCCGACCCGGACCGCCGGCACGACGAGATTGACACCGGCGCGCTACCGGGAGTGCCTGGCGGCCGACGCCGCGCGGCTGCGGGAGGTGGCCGCCGACCGGCTCGCCGCCCCGGTGCCGAGCTGCCCGGACTGGTCGGTCGACGACCTGGTCCGGCACGTCGCCCAGGTCTACCTGCACAAGGTGGCGGCGATGCAGCGCGGTGAGCGGCCAGTCGACTGGCCGCCGGACCTCGCTGCCGAGCCGACCCTCGCGCTGTTCGACCGGGCGATCGCCGAGCTGTCCGCCGAGTTCGATCGGCACGCCGCAACCGATCCGACCTGGACCTTCTACCCCGGCGACCAGACCGTCGCGTTCTGGCTGCGCCGGATGGCGCAGGAGACGGCGGTGCACCGCATCGACGCGGAGCTGGCCGCCGGAGCGGTCACCCCGGTGCCGGACGACCTGGCGCTCGACGGTGTCGACGAGGTGCTGAGCATCATGCTCACCTGGGGCACCAACGCCTTTCCCGATGATCCGGACACCGCCGCGCTGCTGCGTGCCGGCGACGGCCGAGCCGTGTGCCTGGACACCGGCGCCGGGCGGTACGCGGTGCGGGTCAGCGCGGCGGGCGTCGAGCTGACCCCGGGCGGTGCCGGGGACGTCACGGTGCGGGCCGACCCGCCGACGATGCTGCGTTGGTTGTGGAACCGGGCGCCGGCCGACGCCGCCACGATCGACGGCGACCGGGCGCCGGTCGATCAGCTGCGTCAGCTGCTCGCCGACGCGACACTGTGACCCCGCCGGACCGGCGGCATCCGGCGCCCCGCCGGCCGCGGCGACCGGGCCGACCAGCCGCGGACGGCCCGAGCGTGCGGCTGTTCGTCGCGGTCCGGCCGTCGACGGAGGCTCTCGCCGAGCTCGGCGCGCTGGTCGACGGGCTCGCCGCGTCCCGGGCCGGCGCCCGGCTGGCCGATCGGTCCCGGTGGCACGTGACCGTCGCGTTCCTCGGCGAGGTGCCGGAGAACCGGGTTCCGGATGTGTCGGCGGCACTGACCGCCGCCGCCGGTCCCGCCGCGCCGCTGCGGTTGCGGTTGGCCGGCGGCGGTCGGTTCGGCCGGGGCAGGTTCGCGGTGCTCTGGGCCGGCGTCGACGGTGCCACCGACGGCGCACTCGACGCGTTCGCCGGGCTGGCCCGCAGCGTTCGGCGGGAGCTGCGCCGGGCCCGGCTGCCGTACGACGACAAGCCGTTCCGGCCGCACCTGACGCTGGCCCGGCCCGGCGCGAAACTCGGCGCGGCCGAGCTGACCGCCGACGTCGAGCTGCTGCGCGGCTTCACCGGCGTGGCGTTCCCGGTCGACCGGCTGCTGCTGTTCCGCAGCGAGTTGGGCCCGCAGCCGAGTCATCACCTGCTCAGCGAGCACCTTCTCACCGGCTGAGGCGCCCCGGCCGGCCGCCGCGGGCGTGGCGCCGCGGGCCGTCGCAAGCGACGGGCCATGCCGGCCGGCCGCGGCGCGACCGCCGTCGGCGAAGCGATTCATCCCCGCCCGCCGCCGGGCGGTTCGCCCGAGACGAGGCCGGCCGCCACCGGTGCCATCCGGGCGGACCGGATGGTCACCCCACGCAAACCGGTAGATGGCGCCGCTATCTAGATGGTCGTGCGACATGCTAGGTTCGCGGGGTGGAACCGGACCGGCGGGCGCAGTGGTTGCGCGGTGTGCTGGACCTGTGCGTGCTCGGCACGCTCGCCCGCGGCGAGTCGTACGGCTACCAGCTCGCGCAGGCGCTCGATGCCGCCGGCCTCGGCCCGATCCAGGGCGGCACGCTCTACCCGGTGCTGCTGCGGTTGCAGCGGGCCGGGCTGATCGCCGCCCGCTGGCGGGGCGGCGAGGCCGGCCCGGCCCGGAAGTACTACCGGATCACCGGGTCCGGCGTGACCACGCTGCGGCAGGCGGCGACCGACTGGTCCGGCTTCGCCGACCGGGTGACCGCGATCCTTTCGACCGGAGGTGTCGGGTGAGCACGGATGCCGGAGGTGTCGGGTGAGCACGGATGCCGGAGGTGTCGGGTGAGGACGGACGGATGGTTGGCCGCGCTGGCCACCGAACTGCACCGGCACGGGCTCGGTTCGGACCTGACCGGGCACGTGGTGGCCGAGGCGGCGGCGCACCTGCGTGACAGCGGGGAGGCACCGTTGACCGCGTTCGGCGCGCCGGAAGCGTACGCGGCGGCCGTCGCGGCGAGCGTCGGTGGCCCGGCGCCCGCCGCACCCGGCCGGGCCGTCGGACCGGTGCGGCTCGCGGCCCGCGGCATCACCAAGCGGTACCGGCGGCGCACCGTGCTCGCCGACGTCGATCTGACCGTGCGGGCCGGTGAGGTCGCCGCGGTCATCGGCGCGAACGGCTGCGGCAAGAGCACCCTGCTGCGCATCTGCGCCGGGCTGGCCCGACCGGACCGGGGCACCGTACGGATCGACGGCCGGCTCGGGTTCTGCCCGCAGGACGGCGGGGTCAGCGAGTTCCTCACCGCCGACGAGCACTTCGCGCTGGTCGGCGCCGGCCGCGGCCTGGACCGGGCGTCGGCTCGGCGTGCCGGGCGCGCCGACGCCGCCCTGCTGGACTGGGCGCCGCAGCCGCGGGTGCTGGCGCGGCACCTGTCCGGCGGCACCCGGCAGAAGCTGAACCTGGCGCTGGCCCGGCTCGGCACCCCGGACGTGCTGCTGCTCGACGAGCCGTACCAGGGCTTCGACCGCGGCTCCTACCTCGACTTCTGGCACCAGGTGTGGCGCTGGCGAGACGGCGGCACGGCGATCGTGGTGGTCACCCACCTGCTCAACCAACTGGACCGGGTCGACACCGTGCTGGACCTGACCCGGGCGGAGGTGGCGGCATGACGAGGACCCTGGTGGTGGCCGAGATGGCGCTGCGCGAGATGGCGCGGCGCCGGGTCGTGTTGATCATCCTGCTGCTGTTGCCGCTGGCGTTCTACCTGAGCCGGCGCGGCGACCATCTCGGCCAGTCGATCCGGTTCGTGTGCCTCGGGTTGGGCTGGGCGCTGTCCACCGCGGCGCTGTTCGCCGGCAGCGCCGCGCGGACGATCGAACCGCGGCTGCGACTGTCCGGATACTGCGCCCGGCATCTGATCGTCGGCCGGCTCGCCGCCCTGTGGGCGGTCGGCGTGCTGCTGAGCGCACCGTACTTCCTGCTCGTCCGGCTGGATCAGCACGACGTGCGGTACGGGGCGATCGCCGCGATCATGGCGCTGACCGTGCTGGTGTCGGCGTCGTTCGGGCTGGCCCTGAGCGTGGTACTGCCGCGCGAACTGGAGGGCACCCTGGTGCTGCTCGCGGTGGTGGGGCTGCAGATGATGCTCGACCCGGGCGATGCCTCGGCGCGGGCGCTGCCGTTCTGGTTCAGCCGGGAACTCGCCACCTACGCGGTCGACCACACCGGCGACGGGTACCTCGACCGCGGGTTGCTGCACGGGGTGCTCGCGGCGGCGGTACTCACGGCGCTGGTCGCGGTCGCCTTCCGGGTCCGGCAGGGCAGGCGGCCGCACCTGCGCTTCGAACCGATCCGCTGAGCGACGGGTGACGACGAAGCCCGCCCCGGCCGATGGCCGGGGCGGGCTTCGATCGCGCGACCGGGCAGGTGGTCAACGACCGCCCTGCTGGGTGTTGCCGTCGCCGAACAGCACGTCGTCCCAGCTGGGCAGCCGGGACCGGGCGCCGGTGGCGCCCTGCTCGTTGCGCCGGGGACGCAGCACCGCGAGCGACGGCACCGCCGGCAGCTCGCGCCCCTCCGCCTCGTCCTCGGTGAAGCCGGCGGTGCGGGTGTCGGTGGTGGAGCGGCGCGGCTCACCGAGGCCGGCGGGCCGGATCGGCTCGCTGCGCGCGGCCGGGCGGGCCGCCTCGGACTCGCCGGTGGGACGCAGCGGCTCGGCGTTGGGCCGCCGCTCACCGGACGGGCGCAGCGGCTCGGCGGCACGGCGCGGCGTCGCCTCGGTCGGCGCGGCGTCCGCGCTGCGCCGCTCCGGCGTCGGGAACAGCGGCTCGGCGGCCGGCCGGGCCGGTGCCGGCTCGGCCGGCCGGCTCGGCGTCGACAGCGGCCGGTCCAGCGTGGTCCGGGCGGTCTCGGGCAGCCGGCGCACCTCGCGCCGGGTGGTCTTGGTCGGCAGGCCGTGCCCGCCGCCCGGCTCCGGGCGCGTCTGCTCCGGCCGGGACCGCGTGGTGTCCGGCCGGGTCAGCGCGTGCCCGGAACGGGTCGCCGGCTCGGGCTCGGGCTCCTGGCCGAGCAGCGGCGCCGGCCGCTCGGCGGACAGGAACTGGGCCATGTCGTCGTCCGGTGTGACCACCTGGCGTGCCTTGTCCAGCGCCCACACCGCCTGCGCGGTGGCCTTGCCGGACGCCCAGCTGGCGGTGACCCGCCAGGTCCCGTCGTCTCGCCGGTACGCGTCCCAGGACACGCCCTCCGCGTCGACGCCGTGCTGGGTGAGCCGGGTGTCCACGATCTCGGCGAGGGTGGCACCGCGCTCGGAGGAGCGCAGCCGGGTGCGCCGGGCGTGCTGCGCCAGCATGGCGCGCTCCTGCAGCACCGGCCCCGCGTACCGGAGGACCCGGTCGACCGGGACGCCGGCGATCCGGGCGACCTCCTCGGCCGACTCACCGGACCGGATCCGGGACTGGATGTCGCGCGGCGACAGCGCCGCCTCGGCCGCGGCCGGATCGGTGGCGGCGCCGAACTGGTTTCGCGGGGTCGTCTGCTCGTGCCGGACCGCCGCACCGACCCGATCGTCGATCGGCAGTGTCAGCAGGCGTCCGACCTCGTCTGCGAGGACGAGAGCCTGACCGTCCTCGGAGAGGGCGACGAAGCGTACCGGCCGCATCGCTGTCCTCCGTCCCTCGACACCCCGTCACGTCACGGTACGCCGAACCCTAGCGGGTCGATGCCAGGCCACGCCGACTGTCACGGAGATAATCGTCGATCCGACACTCCCGGTACGGAGGGCATCGGTGCCGGTCAGCGCGCCGGACCGGGGTGCGACCCTCAGCCGAGCCGGGCCACGACGTGGTCGACGCAACGCGTCAGAGCAGCCACGTCGGCCGGCTCGATCGACGGGAACAACGCCACCCGCAGCTGGTTGCGGCCGAGCTTGCGGTACGGCTCGGTGTCGCGGATCCCGTTCGCCCGCAGCACCGCGGACACCGTCGGCGCGTCGATCCCGTCGGCCAGGTCGACGGTGCCGACCACGCTCGAACGCAGCGCCGGGTCGGTGACGAACGGCGTCGTGTAGTCGGTGCGTTCGGCCCAGTCGTAGAGGATCGCGGCCGACTCGGCGCAGCGCCGGACCGACCAGTCCAGCCCGCCCTGGTCGAGGATCCAGTCGACCTGCTCCGCGGCCAGCAGGATCGTGCCGAGCGACGGCGTGTTGTACGTCTGGTCCTTGCGCGAGTTCTCGATCGCCACCGTCAGGTCGAGGAACGCCGGGACGTACCGGCCGGTGGCGCGGACCTGCGCGGCCCGCTCCAGCGCCGCCGGGGACAGGATCGCGAGCCACAGCCCGCCCTCCGAGCCCAGGCACTTCTGCGGGGCGAAGTAGTAGCAGTCGGTCTCCGCCAGGTCGACCGGCAGCCCGCCGGCCCCGCTCGTCGCGTCGTGCAGCATCAGCCCACCGCCGACCCGCCGGACCGGGACCGCGGCGCCGGTGGACGTCTCGTTCTGCGGCGTGCCGTACACGTCGACGCCGTCCTCGGGCGTCAAACCGATCGCCGAGCCGGCCGGAGCGGACCGAACCGACGGGTCGGCGAGGAACGGTGCCGCGGTCATCGCGTCGACGAGCTTCTGCCCGAACTCGCCGAAGCTGGCCAGCTGCGCCCGCTCGCGGACCAGCCCGAACGTGGCGACCTCCCAGAACGCGGTGGTACCGCCGTTGCCGAGCACCACCTCGTACCCGTCGGGGGCGTCGAACAGCTGCGCGATGCCGCGGCGCAGCCGCGCCACCTGGTCACGGACGGTGCGCTGGCGGTGCGAGGTACCGAGGTAGTCGCCGGCGACCGCGGACAGCGCGGCGACCTGCGCCGGCCGGATCTTGCTCGGGCCGCAGTTGAACCGGCCGTCGGCGGGCAGCAGCTCGGCCGGTATCCGAATGTCGGGCAGACCCACGGCACGCTCCCTGGTCGGCGGGCTTGTCACGGCGACGCTGCCAGCCACCATCCTGCCAACCGGGCGGCCGGCGCCGGTCAGAGGGTGTGCACCGTCGGATAGCCGGGGATGTCGGCGGGCCGGCGCGGTGGCGGGCCGACGTAGCGGGCGGACGGGCGGACCAGCCGCCCCAGCTTCTTCTGCTCCAGGATGTGCGCCGACCAGCCGCCGACCCGGGCGCAGGTGAACATCGAGGTGAACATCTCGGCCGGTACCTCGGCGAAGTCCAGCACCACCGCGGACCAGAACTCGACGTTGGTGGCGAGTACCCGGTCCGGCTTGCGGGCGGCCAGCTCGGCCAGCGCCGCCCGCTCCAGCGCCGCCGCCACCTCGTACCGGGGTGCGTCGAGTTCCCGCGCGACCCGGCGCAGCGCAGCCGCCCGCGGGTCCTCCGCCCGGTACACCCGGTGCCCGAACCCCATCAGCCGCTCGCCGCGGTCGAGCACGCCCCGCACGTACGACTCGGCGTCACCGGTGCGCTCCACCTCCTCGATCATGTGCAGCACCCGGCTCGGCGCGCCGCCGTGCAGCGGCCCGGACAGGGCACCGATCGCGCCGGACATCGCCGCCGCCACGTCCGCGCCGGTCGAGGCGATCACCCGGGCGGTGAACGTGGACGCGTTCAGGCCGTGCTCGGCGGCGGAGGTGAAGTACGCGTCGACCGCCGTGACGTGCCGCGGGTCCAGCTCGCCGCGCCACCGGATCATGAACCGCTCGACGATGGTGCCCGCCCGGTCGATGATCTTCTGCGGTACCGCCGGCAGCCCGACGCCGCGGGCCGACTGCGCGATGAACGACAGCGCCGTCACCGACACCCGGGCCAGGTCGCTGCGGGCCCGGTCGTCGTCGATGTCGAGCAGCTGGCCGAGACCCCAGTGCGGGGCCAGCTGCGCCACCGCACTCTGCACGTCGACCCGCACGTCACCGGTGTGCACCGGCACCGGGAACGGCTCCGCCGGCGGCAGCCCGTGCCCGAACTCGCCGTCCACCAGCAGCCCCCACACGTCCCCGTACGAGACGCGGCCGATCAGGTCCTCGATGTCGACGCCGCGGTACCGCAGCGAACCGCCGGCCCGGTCGGGCTCGCTGATCTCGGTCTCGAAGGCGACCACGCCCTCCAGCCCCGGTGTGAAGTCGGCCATCCCGCAGTCTCCAGATCTCGTCGTCTCGCCACCGATGTCGGGTGTTCCTACCGGGTCAACCTGTCAGCCAGCGGCGAACGCTGCCCGCTGTGTCGCATTCGACACCTGGACCGGTCGGGACGCGGGAGAAGATGTGCTGGTGCCCGACACGCCAGCGCCGATCGACTCCGCCCGCCTCGCCACGATGCGTGCGGAGTATGCCAGCGTCGGTATTGCGCCGGGGGACCTCGCCGCAGACTGGCACACGCAGCTGGGCCGGTGGCTCGCCGACGCCACCGTCGCCGGGCTGCCCGAGCCGAACGCGATGGTGCTGGCCACCGTCGACGGCGCCGGCCGGCCGGCCAGCCGCACCGTGCTGCTCAAGGGGTACGACGCGGCCGGGCTGGTGTTCTACACCAACTACGCGTCGGCGAAGGGGGAGCAGCTCGCGGCCCACCCGTACGGCTCGGTCACGTTCCCCTGGTACGGGTTGCACCGGCAGGTGCACGCCCGCGGCGCGGTGACCCGGGTCGGCCCGGAGGAGTCGGACGTGTACTTCGCGTCCCGGCCGCGCGGGTCCCAGCTCGGCGCCTGGTCCAGCCCGCAGTCGCAGGTGATCGACTCCCGGGAGGTGCTGGACGCCGCGTTCGCCTCGTACGACGCGCGGTGGCCGGAGGGCACCCCGGTACCCCGGCCGCCGCACTGGGGCGGCTTCCGGCTGGTGCCCGAGACGGTGGAGTTCTGGCAGGGCCGGGAGAACCGGGTGCACGACCGGCTGCGGTACCGGCGGGACGGGGCGGCGTGGCGGCTGGAGCGCCTCGCCCCGTGACCGGCACACCCGCCTCGGACACCGAACCGTCCGATACCGGTACCGCCGTGCGCCGCGGGCTGCTCGGCCGCGTCGCCGTGGACACCCGGCCGCTGCGCCACCCGGCGTACCGGCGGATGTGGATCGGCAACGGCGTCTCGTTCATCGGCTTCCAGGTCACCTCGGTGGCGGTACCGGTGCAGATGGATGCGATCACCCACCAGCCGGCGTGGAACGGCTACCTCGGCCTCGCCGGGCTGGTCCCGCTGGTGGTCTTCGCGATCTGGGGTGGCGCCATCGCCGACGTACTGGACCGGCGCCGGCTCGTGCTGATCGGCTCGCTGTTCACCTGGGGGGTCACGCTCGCGCTGCTCGCGCAGGCGCTGATCGGGCTGCACAGCCCGGCGCTGCTGCTGGTACTGACCGCGTTGCAGGCGGTCGGCTTCGCGGTGGTGTCGCCGACCCGCGGCGCGATCGTGCCCCGGCTGGTACCGGCCGGATTGGTGCCGTCGGCGAACACGCTCAACTTCACGGTCTCCAGCGTGGCGACGGTGATCGGGCCGCTGTTCGCCGGCGCGGTGCTCGGCACCGGCCACTACGCCGCCGCGTACGGGGTGGATGCGGTGCTGTTCACCGTGTCGCTGTGGGCCAGCTTCCGGCTGCCGGCGATGCCACCGGTGGGCCGGCGGAACCGGCCCGACCTGCGGGCCGTGCTGTCCGGGCTGGCGTTCATCGCCGCCACCCCGCTGCTGTGGCTGTCGTTCGCCGCGGACCTGACCGCGAACGTGCTGGCGATGCCGCGGGCGCTGTTCCCGGTGGTGGCCCGGACACAGTTCGGTGGCGAGGGCGCCGCCGGCTGGCTGTACTCGGCGATCGCCATCGGCGCGGTCGTCGGCGGGCTGTTCTCCGGCTGGATCGGGCGGATCCGCCGGCAGGGTCTCGCCCTGGTCGGCGCGGTCGCCTGCTGGGGGCTGGCGGTCGCCGCGGCCGGGCTGGCGCACTCGCTGCTGATCGCGGTGCTGTTCCTGGCCGCTGCCGGCTGCGCCGACCTGGTGAGCTCGGTGTACCGGCAGACGATCCTGCAACTGCACGCGCCGGACGAGCTGCGCGGCCGGTTGCAGGGCGTGTTCACCGCGGTGGTGGCCGGCGGGCCGCGGCTCGGCGACGTGCGCGCCGGCCTGACCGCGCAGGCGTTCGGGCCGACCGCGGCATGGACAGTCGGCGGCCTCGCCGCGACCGCGGTGATCGTGCTGCTGGCGCTGGCGTTCCCGGCGCTGCGTCGCTACGACGGCCGGGCGCCGGCGCCGCGGGCCGGCGGCGACTGACGGGCCGGTGGTGGCTGACGGGCCGGTGGTGGACGGGCTGGTCGCGGCGGACGGGCTAAGGCGACTGACGGGCCGGTGGCGGCGGACGGGCCGGCGGCGACCGACGGCCGGGCGGTCTGGTTGGTGACGTCGTCGCGGCCAGACACCCCCGCCCACCCAGGGGGGCGCCCCGGCAACCACGCTACCGCCCGATCTTGCGTGTTGGCCGGCGCGACGGGCAAGCTGTGGACAACCGGCGCCCCTGTGGACAACGGCGACCCGCCGGCCCGCCCAGCCAGGGCGTGCGGCCAGCCGAGGCGTGTGCCCGGCCGGGCGTGCGGCCACCCGGGCGTGTGACCGGCCAGGCCGGCGGGCCCGCGACCGACGGGAAGCCGCCTCAGGACACGGTCAGGACGATCTTGCCGAGGGTGCGGCCCTGTTCCCCGAGCCGGTGCGCCGAGGCCGCCTCGGCCAGCGGGAACGTCGCCGCCACCCGAACCCGGAGCCGGCCCTCGTCGACCAGCCGGGACAGCTGCGTCAGCGCCGCCCCGTCCGGCTCGACCAGCACCGTCGCCGCGCGTACTCCGGCGGCGGACGCGGCGGCGATCGTGTCGTCGCTCGCCCCGCCCGCGATCGGGATCAGGATCCCGCCGCGCCGCAGTACCCGCAGCAGCGACGGGCCGGCGGCACCGCCGACGAGGTCGAGCACCACGTCGACGTCTCGTACCGTTGCCGGTACGTCCACGGTGGTGTAGTCGATCGGCTCGTCGACGCCGAGTGAGCGCAGCACGTCGTGCTTGCCGGCGCTGGCGGTCCCCAGCACGTACCCGCCGCGGGCCTTGGCGAGTTGTACGGCGAGGTGGCCGACGCCGCCGGCCGCGCCGGTGACCAGGACCCGCTGCCCCGGCCGTACGTCGGCGGTGTCGACGAGCGCCTGCCAGGCGGTGAGCCCGGCCAGCGGCAGGCCGGCCGCCTCGGCGTGGCTCAGCCCGCCGGGCTTGCGGGCGAGCTGCCGGGACGGCGCGGTCACGTACTCGGCGTAGCCGCCCGCCTGGCGCGGGAACCACGGCATCCCGAACACCTCGTCGCCGACCGCGAACCGGGTGACGCCGACGCCGACCTGCTCGACCACGCCGGAGACGTCCCAGCCGAGCACGGAGGGCCCGGGGCCGGCCGGCGCGGGCGTCTCGCCATCGGCGCGGGTCTTCCAGTCGACCGGGTTCACGCCCGCCGCGTGCACCCGGACCAGCACCTCGGTACCGATCGGCTCGGGCCGGGGCAGGTCGGCCGGCCGGAGCACCGCCGGGTCGCCGAAGCCGGCACACACGATCGCCTGCATCACCATCTCCTGTCCTCGTGCGGGGCGTCGTCACGATCATCGGATGCCAGGTGCCGGATGGCCAGTAGGCACAATCCTGTAGCCTAGGTGCCCGATGGAAACCATCGATGACCAGCTCGAACACCGCTACGATGCGTACCTCGCGCAGTGCCCCTGCCGGCCGCTGCTCGACGTCATCGCGAACAAGTGGACCGCGTTGATCGTCGGCGCGCTGCTCGACCGGGAGCACCGGTTCGGTGAGCTGCGCCGCGAGATCGAGGGCATCAGCCAGAAGGTGCTCACCGCGAACCTGCGGGCGCTGGAGCGCAACGGCTTCGTGGCCCGCCGGGTCTACCCCACCTCGCCGCCCGCGGTCGGCTACTCGCTGACCGCGCTCGGCCGCAGCCTCGCCCCGCCGCTGGTCGCGGTGCGGGAGTGGACCGAACGGCACATGGACGACGTCGAGGCCGCCCGCGCCCGGTACGACACCGGCCTGCCGGTCGACGTGCCGCGTTCGGTGCCGGACGGGGCGGATCCCGCCGCCGAGCCGGCCGCGGCTCGGTAGATTCCTGTCCGGGATCCACCGGTACGGCACAGGAAGAAGGCTGCGCGGCATGGCGCTCTCGGGCGAACAGTGGGACATCGAGGCCGGCGCGCACCGCGCCACCGTGGCCGAGGTCGGCGGCGGCATCCGGGCGTACGGGGTGCGCAGCGTCCCGGTGCTCGACGGGTACGGCACCGACGAGATCTGTCCCGGTGGCGCCGGCGCCCAGCTCGCCCCGTGGCCCAACCGGCTCCGGGACGGGCGCTACGAGTTCGGTGGCGGGCAGTACCAGCTGGCGTTGAGCGAGCCGGCCCGGCACAACGCGATCCACGGGCTGGTTCGCTGGCTGCCGTGGCGGCGGCTCGCCGGTACCCCCGACTCGGTCACCGTCGGTTGCGCGCTGCCGGCGCAGCCCGGGTACCCGTGGCCGCTGGCGCTGACCACCCGGTGGACGGTGTCCGAGCACGGCCTGCGCGCCGAGCACAGCGTGCGCAACCTGGCCGACGGGCCGGCGCCGTTCGGCCTCGGCTGCCACCCGTACCTGCGGCTGCCCGGCCCGCTCGACGAGTGGCTGTTGCGGGTACCGGCCCGCACCCTGCTGCGGACCGACGAGCGCGGCCTGCCGGTGCGCACCGACCCGGTGGCCGGCAGCGAGTACGACTTCGGTACCTCCCGGCCGATCGGCGACACGGTGCTGGACACCGCGTTCACGAACCTGGCCCGGGGCGATGCCGGGACCGTCGAGGTGACGCTGACCAGCCCCGGCGGGCACACCGTGACGCTGTGGGCGGACGAGTCGTTCGGCTGGGTGCAGCTGTTCACCGGGGACACCGCGAAGCCTCCGCGGACCCGCCGGTCGCTCGCGGTGGAGCCGATGACCTGCCCGCCGGATGCGCTGCGCAGCGGCCAGGACCTGATCGTGCTCGCGCCGGGCGAGACCTGGCGCGGCGCCTGGGGTATCCGCGCCACCATCGCCGGCTGAGGAGCCCGCCCGAGCCCGGGTGGCCGGCACGCCGGGCGGGTGAGTGCCGTCCGCACTGTCAGGCGAGGCTGAGGCCCGGATCGGTGGCGAGGGCGACGGCCTGGTCGGCGGACACGGCGGGCTGCTTGGCCCGCGGTGTCGGTGCGTTCGGAAACTTCTCCGGCGGCACGTCGTTCGGGTCGATGTTGGACACCTCGACCGAGACGACGGTGGCCGGGTCCAGCCGCGTCGCGACGTGGATGATGAGCGCGCCGTTCGGGTTGCGCTCGGTCCGGACCGTCACCGACAGTCCCTGCGAGTGCCGGGTCTCGCAGGCGAAGGTGCCCTTCTGGTACCGGGGCGGGCCCGGCGTGGCGCAGCCCGCGACCTGTACGGCGTCGGTGCCCGCGGCCGGCATGATGCCGATGTCGATCGACCCGGTGCCGGCCTTGGTGGTCAGCAACGCCTTCGCCTCGTACCAGGTGTGCTGCCGCTGGATCAGCTGCAGTGGCGGGAACTCGTTGGTCGGTGCCGGGTAGCTGCGCACGCTGTACGAGGCGCCCGGCACGAGCTTCCCGAGCACGCTCTTGACCTCGTCGGTGAGCCGGGTGACGCGCTGCCCGGTGCTCTCCGCCGACTGCTGGTGCGACGGGCGGGGCGACGCCGTCCCGGCCCGGTCGGGACCCGGGGTGTGTCGCACGGTGGCCCGCGGTCCGGCCGGCACCGCTTGCCGGCCGTCGGAGCCGGGCTGCAGTGCGGCGACGCCGACGACCGTCGCGACGGCGGCGACCGCGGCCACCCCGGTACCGCCGAGGCCGACGGCGCGGCGACGGCGCAGCCGCCGGCCGTCTCGCACCAGCCGGGCCCGGTCCAGCGCACCGGGCGGCAGCTGGTCCGGCAGCGCCCGCCGCAATACGTCCTTGATGTCGTCTTCATCCATCTCGTTCAGCGCTCCACGGTGTCGGGACGGCGGGTCAGGCCGTTGTCAGCTGGTGACGTAGGGCGGCGAGGCCGCGGGCGCACTGGCTCTTCACGGTGCCGGTCGAGCAGCCCAGCAGGCGGGCGGTCTGCTCGATGGACTGGTCCTCCCAGTACCGCAGCACGATCGCGGCACGCTGTCGCGGCGGCAGCGTGGCGAGTGCCTGCTCGGCGGCGAGCCGGTCGTCGGTGCCGGGCGCGTGATCGGCGACGAGGCGTTCCGGGGTGCGTTCGGAGGGCCGTTCGCGCCGGGTGAACCCGCGCCGCCGCTCGTCGGCGAGGCAGGTCACCACGATCCGCCGGACGTACGCGTCGGCGTTGCCGGCGCGGTGCAGCCGGGGCCAGCGCAGGTACAGCTTGGTCAGTGCGGCGGCGACCACGTCCTCGGTGAGGTGCCAGTCGCCGCAGAGCAGGTAGCCGAACCGGCGGAGCGCGTCGTAGCGCGCCTCGACGAATTCTCCGTACTCTTCGTCGTCAGTACGTTGCACGCGGTGCCTCCCGCCCGGGGTCGATGCCCGTCACCGGTACGTACGTGTCCCGGCGCACAAAAGGTTGCCTGCCCGGTTGCCGTTGGGGAACCTTCGAGTGGCCCGGCCGTCCGCCGCCGGCTCGCCGGGCGGATCAGGCGCCGTGGTGTCGACGCGCAGGGCGCGCCCGACCCGACCGCTACTCTGTTGAGCGGACGAGACGGGAGAAGGGTCGTGAGGTCGTGATCTTCAAGGCGGTACGGGAAGGCAAGCCGTACCCCGAGCACGGCATGTCCACGAAGCAGTGGGCCGACATCCCGCCCCGGCCGGTCCGCCTCGACCAGCTCGTCACCACCAAGCGCAATCTCGCCCTGGATCGGCTGCTCGCCGAGGACTCCACCTTCTACGGTGACCTGTTCCCGCACGTGGTCGAGTGGTCCGGCGCGCTCTACCTGGAAGACGGCCTGCACCGGGCGCTGCGCGCCGCGCTGCAACAGCGCACCTCCATCCACGCCCGGGTCCTGGTGCTCTGACCGGCCCGCCGGTGCGCCGCCGTCAGCGGGCGTGCGCGGTGACGAACGCCTGCACCGTCTGCTGGTACAGGTCCGGCTCCTCCAACTGCGGGTAGTGCGCCGAGCGTGGAAACAGCTCGACCCGGCCGCCGGGCACCTCGCCCCGGAACGCCGCCAGCTGGGATGGCCCGGTCACCAGGTCGTAGCGACCCTTCATCAGCAGTGCCGGTACCGCCAGCCCGGGCAGCAGGCCGACCATCGAGGCGAGCACGTCCGGTGCGGCGAGCAGCCGGCGGGCGGCGGCGTCGCCGCGGTCGCGCAACTCGGCCGGGAAGGCGCTCGCCAGCGTCGCCGCCAGCGCCGCGCGCGCCTCCGGCCGGTGCACGTACAGCTCCAGGTGCCGCTCGCCCAGCCCGGCGAGCAGGTCGGCCACCTCCCAGTGCTCGAACCGGGGCGCCGCGGCGAGGTTGCGGCACCGCCGCGCCGACACCGGATCGCCCAGCTCGGTGAACAGCGGTGCGGCGGCGAGCAGTTTCGCCCGGTCCGCCTCGGCAAGATCCCACCCGGGGTTCTCGAACAGCACGGCGGTGACCCGCTCCGGGTGCCGGTGCGCGTACCGCAGGGCCATCCGGCCGCCGAACGAGTGGCCGAGCACCGCCCACCGCTGGATGCCCATCGACTCGCGCAGCGCCTCGCAGTCGGCGATCACGTCGGACTCGGCGAGCGTCTCACCGTCCGACAGCGGCGCCGAGCGCAGCGTGCCGCGCTGGTCCAGCCCGATCAGGTGCAGCCGCTGGCCGAGCCGCTCGCCCTGCCACTGCATGAACTCGTAGCAGCCCATCCCCGGCCCGCCGTGCAGGTACAGCAGCGGCGCGGCGCCCGGCTTGCCCCGTACATCCAGGAACAGCCGACCGTCCGAGGTACCCGCATGCATGGTCCCGACCCTAGCCGCGCGGATCGTGCGGACGGTGCCGAACGGGTACCGCGGTCACCCGGTCAGCGCGGGCGGTCTCGGTGTCGCTGTCGATCTCCTCGATCAGCCGGGCCAGCGCCGGTAGCGCGGCGCGCAGCGCGGCCCGCTGCTCCCCGTCGAGCCGGGCCTGCGCCCGGCTCAGGATCCGTTCGTTGGTGCTCTCCCACCGGGCGAGCGCCGCGTCGCCGTGCGCGGTGAGCGTGAGCCGGATCGTACGGCGGTCCGCGGGGTCGTCGTCACGCCGCACCATCCGGGCCCGGACCAGCGCGTTGACCAGTGTCGTCACCGTGTTCGGGGCGATCCGCAGGGCGCGGGCGAGCTCGCCCGGCCGGCTGCCGGGGCGCTCCGCGAGCCGGGCCATCAGCTCCAGCTGGGCCACCGACAGCGGGTTGTCCGGGGCGCTGGCCCGGGCGGCCCGGCGCATCGAGCGGCGCAGCCGGGCGACGGTGTCGGCGAGCCGCCGACCGACCTGCTCGTCGGTGCTGGCCTCGGTCACGGTGGGTCCTCACTGGGCGGCGACGGACGCCGGCGGGCCGCCCCGTCAGGGCCGCTGCGCGCGGGCAGCGGGTCGGTCCGCGCTGACCAGCGTGACGATACCGGCGGCCACCGCGACAATTCCGAGCAGGCCGCTGGACAATTGCACGCCGGCGCCGCCGCCGACGTGCAGCACCAGCGTGACCAGCGCGACCCCCAGCGCGGTGCCGAGCGCGCGCGCCGTGTTCACCAGGCCGCCGGCGCTGCCGGCTGCCCGCTGCGGTACCGCCGCCATCACCGCCGCGTTGTTCGCCGGGGTGAAGATCCCCAGCCCGAACCCGGTCGCGAACAGCCCCGGGACCAGCACCGCGGGCGCGGCACCCAGCAGCGCCGGTACCGCCATGCCGGCGGCCGCGAGCCCCAGTCCGAGCGCGCCGCGGGCCCGGTTGCCGATCCGCGCCGGGAGCAGCCGGCCGCCGAGCACCGCGGCCAGCGCGAACCCGAGCGGCAGCGCCGTCAGGTACGGACCGGTCGCGGCGCCGGGCACCCCGACGGCGGCGAGCGCGTACGGCCCGAGCACCAGCGGGCCGAACAGCACCAGGTAGCCGAGCAGTGCCGCGATCAGCCCGCCGCCGAGGACCGGCCGGCGCAGTTGGTCCAGCGCCAGCAGTGGCTCGGAAGCGCGCCGTTCCCGGGCGACGAAGGCGGCCACCGCGGCGGCGGCGAGCACCGCAGCGGCGATCGGCACGACGGCCGGTACGGACAGCCCGGAGCCGGCGGAGATGGCGAGCAGTGCGGCGGTGGTCGCGGTCGCCAGCAGCACCACCCCGCCGGTGTCGAACCGGCCGATCGGCCGGGCGTGCCGGGTGCGTGGCAGCAGGTACCGGCCGGCGATCAGGCCGGCGATCCCGACCGGCAGGTTGATCATGAACACCCAGCGCCAGCCGACCCCGTGCACCAGCAGGCCGCCGACCGTCGGACCGAGCGCCAGGCCGATCGCCTGCGCGGCCGCCTGGGTGCCCAGCGCCGAGCGCAGCCGGTTGCCGGGCACGCTGGTGGTGATCAGCGCGACGCTGTTGGCCTGCAGCATCGCCGCGCCGACGGCCTGCGCGACGCGGGCCGCGACCAGTACCGGCAGCGTCGGGGCCAGCCCGCAGCCGACCGAGGCGGCGGTGAACAGCCCGAAGCCCAGCAGGTACATCGCCTTGCGGCCGGCGGCGTCGGAGATCCGCCCGGCGGGTACCAGCAGCGCGGCGAGGGTGACCAGGTAGCCGAGCGAGACCCATTCGATCGCGGCGAGCGAGGTGTGGAAGTGGCGCCCGAGTGCCGGGAACGTCAGGGTCACGATGCTCGCGTCCAGTTGGCCCATGAACGCACCGAGGCACACGGTGGCGACCGCGAACCAGGGCGCGTACCGCGAGCTGCGTATCGCCTCGGGGCGCGGTCGTTCCGCCAGGAGCACCGCCACTTCGTTCTGCATCAGAACTATTCTGCAACGGAACTACCCCGGTTTGGCAACCGGTCCGGGGCGTTGCGTCCACCACGTCGCAACCCCCTGACGTGGGAAGTAGGCTCACAATCGGCCTGCAACGTGGCGGCCGCTCGGGCTCGGGTCACGGCACCCGCCGTGGACCCACGGGTCGGTCGCGCGGCAGCGGGGCGTTCGCGGCGACCGTGGGGGAGAGTGCCCGGTGATCAGCGTCTTCGATCTGTTCAAGATCGGCATTGGACCATCCAGCTCACACACCGTCGGCCCGATGCGCGCCGCGGCCCGGTTCGCGCACGGCCTGAAGGCCGACGGCCTGCTCGCCGGCACCGCCCGGATCCGCTCCGAGCTGTACGGGTCGCTCGGCGCCACCGGGCACGGCCACGGCAGCGAGGCCGCGGTCCTGCTCGGACTGTCCGGCGAGGACCCGGAGACCGTCGACACCGACACCGTCGCCGACCGGGTCGCGGCGATCCGGGCGACCGGCCGGCTGACCGTCCTCGGTACCCACGAGGTCGACTTCCACGACCACGACGACCTGATGCTGCACCGGCGCCGCTCGCTGCCGTTCCACCCGAACGGGATGATCTTCACCGCCTACGATGCGGCCGGCGCGGTGCTGCGCACCCGGACGTACTACTCGGTCGGCGGCGGGTTCGTGGTGGACGAGACGGCCACCGGCGCGGACCGGATCAAGCCGGACGACACCCCGGTGCGCTACCCGTTCGGCACCGGCGCCGAGCTGCTCGGACAGGCCTCCGCGGCCGGCGCTTCGGTCAGCGAGGTGATGCTCGCGAACGAGCTGTCCTGGCGCACCGAGCCGGAGGTTCGTGCCGAGCTGCTGCACATCTGGGCGGTCATGCAGGACTGCGTCCGGCACGGCTGCGAGACCGAGGGCACCCTGCCGGGCAGCCTGAAGGTGCACCGGCGCGCCGCCGAGATGCACCGCACCCTGACCGGCGAGCACTTCACCACCGACCCGCTGCGGGTGATGGACTGGGTGACGCTGTTCGCCCTCGCCGTCAACGAGGAGAACGCGTCGGGCGGCCGGGTGGTCACCGCACCCACCAACGGCGCGGCCGGCATCGTGCCCGCGGTCCTGCACTACTACTGGCGGTTCGTGCCCGGATCCGACGACGCCGGGGTGGTCCGCTTCCTGCTCACCGCCGGCGCGATCGGGGCGCTGTTCAAGCAGAACGCGTCGATCTCCGGCGCCGAGGTGGGCTGCCAGGGCGAGGTCGGCTCGGCCTGCTCGATGGCTGCCGGCGGCCTGGCGGAGGTGCTCGGCGGTACCCCGGAGCAGGTGGAGAACGCCGCCGAGATCGCGATGGAGCACAACCTCGGCCTGACCTGCGACCCGGTCGGTGGCCTGGTGCAGATCCCGTGCATCGAACGCAACGCCGTCGCCTCGATCAAGGCGATCACCGCGGCCCGGATGGCGCTGCGCGGCGACGGCCGGCACCACGTCTCGCTGGACAAGGTCATCAAGACGATGCGCGAGACGGGCGCGGACATGAAGGTCAAGTACAAGGAGACGGCGCGTGGTGGCCTCGCCGTCAACGTCATCGAGTGCTGAACCCGGCGTCATCCGGCACCCGGCCCGGCGTCGGCGGGCGCCGGCAGGTGAGTTTCACCTCTTGGTTACGGCGTCGTAGGCTACTAACCGGTAGCATCGTTGGATGACCGCCACGACGCTCGGCGCCAGCGCCGCGAAGGATCCGTACGCAAGGCCGCGGATGCGCGGCTGGCTGCATGCCTACGCCGTCGGCGTCGCCGCCATCTGCGGGGTCGTCCTCTGCTCGGTGGCGGCGACCCGCCCGGGCTGGCTCGCGTTCGCCAGCTGCCTGGTCTACTCGGTGACCATCTGCGGGCTGTTCGGCACCAGCGCGCTCTACCACCGGCACGTGTGGGGGCCGCGCGGCTACGCGGTGATGAAGCGGCTCGACCACTCGATGATCTTCCTGTTCATCGCCGGCACGTACACGCCGTTCAGCCTGCTGTTGATGCCCCGGCACACCGCGCTGATCGTGCTGTCGGTGGTGTGGGGCGGCGCGCTGCTCGGGGTGGCGCTCAAGATGGCCTGGCCGCGGGCGCCGCGCTGGCTGTCGGTCCCGCTGTACATCGCGCTCGGCTGGGTGGCCGCGTTCGTGTTCCCGGACATCGTGCACGGCGGTGGCTGGGCGCCGTTCGCACTGCTGCTCGCCGGCGGCGTGGTGTACAGCCTGGGCGCGCTCTGCTACGCGCTCAAGCGGCCGAACCCGTGGCCGCGCACGTTCGGCCATCACGAGTTCTTCCACGCCGCGACGCTGATCGCCGCCGCCTGCCACCACGTCGCCGTCTACTTCGCGGTGCTCGCCTAGCGGTGTACGGCGGGAGAACGGGCGGGGACACCGGTGCGCGGCGCCGGCAGCGGTCTTTCGGTGCTGGCCGACATCGGTTAGCGTCCCGGCGTGCAACCCAACCAGCTGCCGCCGCAGGCCGGCGCCGTCCTCAACATCACGACCACGAAGCCGGTCCTCGCCTGGATGATGGCGTTCACGCCGCCCCGGGTGAGCCTGAACGGCCAGGAGATCAAGCTCCGCTGGGGCCAGAACCAGGTGCCGGTCCAGCCGGGCCGCTACGACATGCAGATGTACGTCCCGTACCTGTGGCGCATCGGCCAGGCGGGGATGCCCGTCGACGTGTACCCGGGCGCCCAGGTACCGGTGTTCTACGCCGCACCGTGGTGGGCCTACATGGGCGGCGCCATCGGGCACCAGCCGGTGGAGTCGCCCGGCAAGACCGTCGCGATCACGATCAACGTGGTGGCGCTGGTACTGCTGTTGCTGATCGTCGTCTGCAGTTGCGGCGGCGTGTTGACGTCCAACTGACCGGGTCGTCCGGGGTCGGGTGTCGGCTGTGAGCGCGGACACCCGACCCCGGTTTGACGCCCGGATCCGCCATCGCGTAACTTTCTCTCTGCCCGCGGGGCACCGGACGAAACCGAGCCGCCGAGGCGGCCGGGTTGGACGGCTCGCGGGACATCCCAAGGTAAGGACGATCTGATCGGCCTGCCTGGGGTGCGCTGACCGAGTCGGTCGCGGAGGTTCCGCCCGAGGGTTACGACCCCGGTGGCAGCCCCCGGGAGCGGCCAGGTAAGCTTGGACGAGCAGGGCGCCGGACACGGCAGCCGAGCAAAGTCTCCAGGAGAAATCGACCGGGAGATTTCGCGCGGCAAAATGGCCGGCCTGCAAATCCTTCTCTTGGAAATTCAGAGCCATTCGGCGCTGAGCGACCAAGGGTGCCCGAAAAGATCCGCCGGGGCCGAATTTGACCGCGGAAGATCGGCCGGGTAAGCTAAACGAGCAAGACGGAAACGGCAACAAAACAAAGCCTCTGAGGCGGATGGCGAAAGCCGGAAGATTCAGATGTGCGTTTGTTTCTTGAGAACTCAACAGGGTGTTGAAAAGCCAGTGCATTATGTTTTGCCCCGTTGCCATGGCTGACCGTTGGTTGGTTGTGGTGGGGTTCCTTTGATGCAGTTCGCCTGGCTCCTTCGTTGGTGGAGGGGTTGGGTGTGTTGCTGGGATTTTCTTCAAGTTTTTGGTGGAGAGTTTGATCCTGGCTCAGGACGAACGCTGGCGGCGTGCTTAACACATGCAAGTCGAGCGGAAAGGCCCTTTCGGGGGTACTCGAGCGGCGAACGGGTGAGTAACACGTGAGTAACCTGCCTTCAGCTTCGGGATAACCCCGGGAAACCGGGGCTAATACCGGGTATTCATGTCGTCTCGCATGGGATGATGTGGAAAGGGTTTACCGGCTGGGGATGGACTCGCGGCCTATCAGCTTGTTGGTGGGGTAGTGGCCTACCAAGGCGACGACGGGTAGCCGGCCTGAGAGGGCGACCGGCCACACTGGGACTGAGACACGGCCCAGACTCCTACGGGAGGCAGCAGTGGGGAATATTGCGCAATGGGCGGAAGCCTGACGCAGCGACGCCGCGTGGGGGATGACGGCCTTCGGGTTGTAAACCTCTTTCAGCAGGGACGAAGCGAAAGTGACGGTACCTGCAGAAGAAGCTCCGGCTAACTACGTGCCAGCAGCCGCGGTAAGACGTAGGGGGCGAGCGTTGTCCGGATTTATTGGGCGTAAAGAGCTCGTAGGTGGCTTGTCGCGTCGGTTGTGAAAACCTGCAGCTTAACTGTGGGCGTGCAGCCGATACGGGCGGGCTAGAGGCAGGTAGGGGAGAGTGGAACTCCTGGTGTAGCGGTGAAATGCGCAGATATCAGGAAGAACACCGGTGGCGAAGGCGGCTCTCTGGACCTGTTCTGACGCTGAGGAGCGAAAGCATGGGGAGCGAACAGGATTAGATACCCTGGTAGTCCATGCCGTAAACGTTGGGCGCTAGGTGTGGGGACCACTCCACGGTTTCCGTGCCGTAGCTAACGCATTAAGCGCCCCGCCTGGGGAGTACGGCCGCAAGGCTAAAACTCAAAGGAATTGACGGGGGCCCGCACAAGCGGCGGAGCATGCGGATTAATTCGATGCGACGCGAAGAACCTTACCTGGGTTTGACATCGCCGGAAATCCTGCAGAGATGTGGGGTCCTTCGGGGCCGGTGACAGGTGGTGCATGGCTGTCGTCAGCTCGTGTCGTGAGATGTTGGGTTAAGTCCCGCAACGAGCGCAACCCTTGTCCGATGTTACCAGCGGGTTATGCCGGGGACTCATCGGAGACTGCCGGGGTCAACTCGGAGGAAGGTGGGGATGACGTCAAGTCATCATGCCCCTTAAGTCCAGGGCTTCACGCATGCTACAATGGCCGGTACAGAGGGCTGCGATACCGCGAGGTGGAGCGAATCCCTTAAAGCCGGTCTCAGTTCGGATTGCAGTCTGCAACTCGACTGCATGAAGTCGGAGTCGCTAGTAATCGCAGATCAGCAACGCTGCGGTGAATACGTTCCCGGGCCTTGTACACACCGCCCGTCACGTCACGAAAGTCGGTAACACCCGAAGCCGGTGGCCTAACCCCTTGTGGGAGGGAGCTGTCGAAGGTGGGACTGGCGATTGGGACGAAGTCGTAACAAGGTAGCCGTACCGGAAGGTGCGGCTGGATCACCTCCTTTCTAAGGAGCGTCTGGCAGCTGAAAGGTTGTCCAGGGCCAGGCAGGAGCGGATGTCTTCTGTTGGTTGCTCAGTGGTGGAGTGCTGGCTAGTTCTGTTCTGGCGACGGTTCGCGTGGTTAGTACTGTCATCTGCCTGTGGGTGGGTGGTTCAGGAAGGGGCGTGGATGCGGCTGGGATGGTCGACACCCTGTTGGGTCCTGAAGGAACAAACTGTTGTTTGTTTTTTCGGGTTGGTTGCAGGTCCTGCATGGCCAATATACCGCTTCTGATGGTGCCGGGTTGTCTGGTGTTGTTGGGGGGTTTGGTGTTGGTGTGGTGTGTGGGGTTTCTGCCCGTTGTTTGAGAACTACACAGTGGACGCGAGCATCTTTGTGGTCAAGTGTTTAAGGGCGCATGGTGGATGCCTTGGCACCAGGAGCCGATGAAGGACGTGGGAGGCTGCGATATGCCTGGGGGAGTTGTCAACCGAGCTGTGATCCCAGGATTTCCGAATGGGGGAACCCAGCACCAGTCATGTGGTGTTACCCGCGCTTGAATATATAGGGCGTGTGGAGGTAACGCGGGGAAGTGAAACATCTCAGTACCCGTAGGAAGAGAAAACAATAGTGATTCCGTGAGTAGTGGCGAGCGAAAGCGGATGAGCCTAAACCGAGCGCATGTGATAGCCGGCGGGCGTTGTGTGTTCGGGGTTGTGGGGCTTGCTGTGATCCTCCCGCTGGGGGTCGGGCAGTGAGAAAGTCGTGTGCTAGCTGAAGGGTCTGGAAAGGCCTGCCGTAGAGGGTGAGAGTCCTGTAGGCGAAAGTGCGCGGCCTGTCTATGTGAGTTCCCGAGTAGCGGCGGACCCCGGAAATCTGCCGTGAATCTGCCAGGACCACCTGGTAAGGCTAAATACTCCCTGGTGACCGATAGCGGACTAGTACCGTGAGGGAAAGGTGAAAAGTACCCCGGGAGGGGAGTGAAAGAGTACCTGAAACCATGTGCCTACAATCCGTCAGGGCTGCACCGTTGGGTGTGGTGATGGCGTGCCTTTTGAAGAATGAGCCTGCGAGTTAGTGGTGCGTGGCGAGGTTAACCTGTGTGGGGGAGCCGTAGCGAAAGCGAGTCCGATAAGGGCGTTGAGTCGCGTGTCCTAGACCCGAAGCGGGGTGATCTACCCATGGGCAGGCTGAAGCGCGGGTAAGACCGTGTGGAGGGCCGAACCCACCAGGGTTGAAAACCTGGGGGATGACCTGTGGGTAGGGGTGAAAGGCCAATCAAACTCCGTGATAGCTGGTTCTCCCCGAAATGCATATAGGTGCAGCGTCGCGTGTTTCTTGCCGGAGGTAGAGCACTGGATGGCCTAGGGGGCTTACCAGCTTACTGAAGTCAGCCAAACTCCGAATGCCGGTAAGTGAGAGCGCGGCAGTGAGACGGCGGGGGATAAGCTTCGTCGTCGAGAGGGAAACAGCCCAGATCACCAGCTAAGGCCCCTAAGCGTGTGCTAAGTGGAAAAGGATGTGGGGTTGCCGAGACAACCAGGAGGTTGGCTTAGAAGCAGCCATCCTTGAAAGAGTGCGTAATAGCTCACTGGTCAAGTGATTCCGCGCCGACAATGTAGCGGGGCTCAAGCACACCGCCGAAGCTGTGGCATTCACATGTGTATCTGGCTCGACTCTTTGTGGGTTGGGTCTAGGTGTGTGGATGGGTAGGGGAGCGTCGTGCCACGGGTGAAGCAGCCGGGTGACCGAGTTGTGGACGTGGTGCGAGTGAGAATGCAGGCATGAGTAGCGATAGCAGGGTGAGAAACCCTGCCGCCGGATGTCCAAGGGTTCCAGGGTCAAGCTTTTCTGCCCTGGGTAAGTCGGGGCCTAAGGCGAGGCCGTGAGGCGTAGTCGATGGATAACGGGTTGATATTCCCGTACCCGCGTAGAAGCGTCCCTGATGAAACTTTCTGTGCTAACCCGTGATGTTGGTTGAGGTCTTCGGATCGAGGCTGGTGGATCGGGGATCCTGGTTGGGAGTAGTCAAGCGATGGGGTGACGTAGGAGGGTAGCTGAGCCCGGCCGGTGGTTGTGCCGGGGTAAGCGTGTAGGGCGTGGTGTAGGTAAATCCGCATCGCATGTGCCTGAGACGTGAAGCCGAGCCGATTTTGGTGAAGTCAGTGATCCCATGCTACCGAGAAAAGCCTCTAGCGAGCTTCGAGCGGCCCGTACCCTAAACCGACACAGGTGGACAGGTAGAGAATACCGAGGCGTTCGGGTGAACTGTGGTTAAGGAACTCGGCAAATTGCCCCCGTAACTTTGGGAGAAGGGGGGCCGGACGCGTGAACACCCTTGCGGTGGGAGCGTGGTATGGCCGCAGAGACCAGGGGAAAGCGACTGTTTACTAAAAACACAGGTCCGTGCGAAGTTGTAAGACGATGTATACGGACTGACGCCTGCCCGGTGCTGGAACGTTAAGGGGACCGGTTAGTTGCGTTTCGGCGTGGCGAAGCTGAGAACTTAAGCGCCAGTAAACGGCGGTGGTAACTATAACCATCCTAAGGTAGCGAAATTCCTTGTCGGGTAAGTTCCGACCTGCACGAATGGCGTAACGACTTTCCCGCTGTCTCAACCACAGGCCCGGCGAAATTGCATTACGAGTAAAGATGCTCGTTACGCGCGGCAGGACGGAAAGACCCCGGGACCTTTACTATAGCTTGGTATTGGTGTTCGGTTCGGCTTGTGTAGGATAGGTGGGAGCCGTTGAGTCCTCGACGCTAGTTGGGGCGGAGGCAATCTTGAAATACCACTCTGGTCGTACTGGATGTCTAACCTCGGGCCATGATCTGGTTCAGGGACAGTGCCTGGTGGGTAGTTTAACTGGGGCGGTTGCCTCCTAAAGGGTAACGGAGGCGCCCAAAGGTCCGCTCAGCCTGGTTGGCAATCAGGTGGTGAGTGTAAGTGTAGAAGCGGGCTTGACTGTGAGACTGACGGGTCGAGCAGGGACGAAAGTCGGGACTAGTGATCCGGCACTTGCGAGTGGAAGCGGTGTCGCTCATCGGATAAAAGGTACCCCGGGGATAACAGGCTGATCTTCCCCAAGAGTCCATATCGACGGGATGGTTTGGCACCTCGATGTCGGCTCGTCGCATCCTGGGGCTGGAGTAGGTCCCAAGGGTTGGGCTGTTCGCCCATTAAAGCGGTACGCGAGCTGGGTTTAGAACGTCGTGAGACAGTTCGGTCCCTATCCGCCGCGCGCGTTGCAGATTTGAGAAGGGCTGTCCCTAGTACGAGAGGACCGGGACGGACGAACCTCTGGTGTGCCAGTTGTCCTGCCAGGGGCACGGCTGGTTGGCTACGTTCGGAAGGGATAACCGCTGAAAGCATCTAAGCGGGAAGCCTGCTTCAAGATGAGGTCTGCTGCCCCGGAGACGGGGGTAAGGCCCCCAGGAGATGACTGGGTTGATAGGCCGGAGGTGTAAGCGCGGTAACGTGTTGAGCTGACCGGTACTAATAGGCCGAGGGCTTGACTACAAGGTTGTGTGCGTCCACTGTGTAGTTCTGGAACCACGGTCAGAGTGCCCCGTTTTGGTGTGGGGTGTGTGGCTGGCTGGTTTGAGAGATGTTTCGGTGGTTGTAGCGTGAGGGAAACGCCCGGTCCCATTCCGAACCCGGTAGCTAAGCCTTACAGCGCCGATGGTACTGCACTCGGGAGGGTGTGGGAGAGTAGGTCGCCGCCGAAGCTCACGTGAAGTCGGGCTGGAAGATCTTAGGGTCTTCCAGCCCGACTTTTTTGTGCCCTCGGCTGCTTTCCCGGTCATGCGGTATTGCGAGGGCTACGAATCGGTCCGCGCCGGATCGTCCCGCTGCACCAGGCCGGTGGGAGACGCTGCGCAGCACGGCAGTCCTGCCGGCACGGCGATCCACCGGGGGACGGGTCCGCGGCCCGGCATCTCCCGACTCATCTCCGCTCCCGGATCGGGTGCGTCCGGCGACGTTCGCACCCTGGATCCGGGTGTCACTGAAACCTCAGCGGGC
The DNA here is from genome assembly GCF_016865425.1 of Actinocatenispora thailandica. NCBI lineage: Bacteria > Bacillati > Actinomycetota > Actinomycetes > Micromonosporales > Micromonosporaceae > Actinocatenispora > Actinocatenispora thailandica. Next base: position 403,838 of record NZ_AP023355.1, read on the forward strand.
CCCGCTCCCGACCGTTCTTCGGATGCTCCGGATGTGTCGAGTTCCCTGGACCGGGCACGCGGGACGCGGTACCGCGCGGGGCGTACTGCTTCCGGAGCGCGATGCTTCGGGAGCGACGGTGCCCTGGGAACCGGCGACGCTTCGTCAGGCGCGGCACGTCCGGAGCGCGATGCTCTGGGAACCGGCGACGCTTCGTCAGGCGCGGCACGTCCAGAACGCGATGCTTCGAGAACGAGGGTGCCCCGGGAACCGGCGACGATTCGGGAAGCGCGGCACGTCAGGGATCGACGATGCTCCGGCACCCGCCGCGGCCGGGAGGCCCGGCGCCGGGTGCTCGGATCGCGGACGCAGAACGGCGGGTCGATCGGGATGTGATCCCAGATCGACCCGCCGTTCGCGTTTCGGGGCCCGGTTTCGACGAGTTCGACGGTGGCGGTTCAGGCCGCGCGGCGGCGCCGACTCAGGATGAGGGCAGCTGCCCCCGCGCCCAGCAGCGCCAGCGCGGCCACCACCAGGATGGTGAGGCTCGCGCCGGTGACGGGCAGCGTGGCGCCGGTGTTCTTGGTGTTGGTGACTGCCTCGACGGTGCTCGGCGACGCGCTCGGGGACTGGGAGCTCGGCGGCGTCGACTCCGATGCGCAGGCTGTTTCCGGAGCGCTCTCGCGGGTCTGCGACTCGTAGCCGCCGGACGAGGCGGTGGGGCAGGCGCTGGGGCTCTCGCTCGGCTCCGCAGCGGCGCTCGCCTTGCAGTCGCCGCTGGCGCCCGCGCCGACGCCCAGCACGCCCACGCCGTTGCCGCAGACGTTCACGGGCGCCTGGACGGGAGCGTGCACCTGGCTGCCGTTGCCGATGCCGTTGTTGCCGGCGGAGCCGGTGTCCGCGAATGCCGCGGTCGGTAAGGCGAGCGTGAGCCCGGCGGCCGCCACGGCGCCGGCGACGGCAAGTCTTGCTGTGACGCGCATGTGTGTCCCTTCGATGTCGAAGACAAGGTGTACGCGCGTGTGCACGTACAGGTGACTTCCCCTCGCCGGGACAACGCGTCACCGGAACCCTAGACACGGGATGTTCGGTTACGACCTCGAAGCGTGACGGTACTCACCGTCGATCTGCCGGCGATGCCCGAAATGGCGGCGTCGACGCAGGTCCGGGCGTACTCGGCGATGCCTAACTGGATGCCTACGGCGCCGGGTTGCAGGCCCGGTACGGCCCGCCGGCAGCGACGCACGGCGCACCGTCCTGCGAGCACCGGACGCCCCGTCCGGTGCGCCACGGTGCCGGTGCGGAGGGATCGGCGCCAGCAGCGCCGCGGCCGTGGAACGTGGTCTCAGCGAGACGGCGCCTCGGTGGGCAGGCCGGCCGCCTTCAGCACCTTCTTGCGGATCCGCTTGGACAGCCGGTCGACGTAGACCGTGCCGTCCAGGTGGTCGGTCTCGTGCTGGAAGCACCGCGCCAGCATGCCGGTCCCGTCGTACCGGACGGGCTCTCCCGTCATCGTGACACCGGTGACCGACGCCAGGGCGGGGCGGGCCAGGTCGGCGTGCTCGCCCGGTACGGACAGGCAGCCCTCGCTGTCGTCGTCCAGCTCCCGCGGCAGGTCGGGCAGCACCAGCGTCGGGTTGACCACGTGGCCGACCTGGTTGACGTCGTCGGCGTCCGGGCAGTCGAACACGAAGACGCGGGCGTCCACCCCGATCTGGTTGGCGGCGAGGCCGACCCCGTCCGCCTCGTACATGCTGGCGAACATGTCGTCGATCAGGGCGCGCAGGCCGTCGTCGAACTCGGTGACCGGCCGGCAGGGCCGGTGCAGCACCGGAGTGCCGTAGACGACGATCGGCCGCGCGATGCCGGTGCTGCCCATCTCACCTCGAAACGCCATACCAACAGGATCGAGCCGATCCTAGCGGCGCGGTACGAGCGGCCCACCGGGGCCGGGCGCCGCCGAAGGCCATCGACGCGGCAGGGCCGCCCCGGGATGCCCGGGACGGCCCTGTGCGGTACGGGTGGGTGTCAGTGGTGCCGGTGGTGCCCACCGCCGTGGCCGCGGTGCGACCCGCTGGCGACGGCCCTGAGGTAGCTGGTGCCGTTCGGCGACCCGACGCCGGTCACGTTGTCGTAGCCCGGCGCGGTGAACAGCGACGAGTCACGGTCGAACGTGACGAGCGACGAGCCGGTCGGTGTGGCCACCGCGACCGGCGTGCGCTGTGGCGCGACGTCGCGGAAGGAGCCCGCCTTCAGCTGGTACATCAGCGGGTTGGCGAAGCCGATCGGGGTGCTGCGGCCCTGGCTGGCATCCGCCTGGATGCCGGCGAACAGCGGGCAGGCCAGGCTGGTGCCACCCCAGGTCTGCAGGGTGTACTCGCCGTCGATGGTGCGGCCGACCGCCATCCCGGTGTACGGGTCGGCGAGCGCGGCGACGTCCGGGACGACCCGGGCCGGCGCCCCGCCGTACTGCTGGGAGAGGCTGGTCGGGACGACGCCCTGCTGGTACGCCGGCTGGTCGAACAGGGTGCTGGTGCCGCCGCCGGCGCCGCCGTAGAACTCACCGGGCGGGGCCTGCGAGTACGCGGCGGGGTCCTGGCTGTAGTCGACCACCGCGCGGGTGGAGCCCCAGCCGGTCTCGAAGCCGTAGCTGCTGTCGCTGCCGACCGCGAGGCTGGTGCCGCCGACCGCGGTGACGTACGGGTCGGAGGCCGGGTAGTCGGGCTGCGCCGACGGGGTGTTGCCCGCGGTGACCTCGTCGCCGCTGTCACCGGAGGAGAAGTACATGCCGATGCCCTCGGCCGCGGCCTGCACGAAGATCGTGTGCTCGGCGGCGATGGCGCTGGCCGGGATGTCCTCGCCCAGGTTGCCCCAGGAGTCGGAGACGATGTCGGCCTGGTGGTTCTGGACGATCCAGTTGAGCGCGGCGTCCAGGCCGGTGTCGCAGTTCTTGGCCCCGACGTACTTGATGCTCGCGCCCGGCGCCATGGCGTGCGCCGCCTCGACGTCGATGGCCTCCTCGCCGTTCCAGCCGTCCTCGCCGCCGCACTCGCCCTGCATGTCGAACGGCTTGAAGACCTTCTCGGAGTACTGGCCCTTGGCGTAGTGGCCCTGGCCGTTGTCCACCGCGTACTGATCGGCGTCGGCCTGCATGGTCGGCGAGGCGTACGCGTCGACGATGGCGATCGTGGTGCCGGCGCCGTTGGTACCGGTGGCGATCGCCTTCTTCACGCCGTACGCGGTCTGCAGCTGGTCGGTGCCGTAGCCGCAGATGTAGGTCGGGAACTCGGTGCGCCCGTACGCCTGCGGCATGGTCTGGTTGTGCTCGCCCCAGAAGTTCGAGCACTGGGCCGGGGCCGGTGCCGCCTTCGGGGCGGCGCTGCGGGTCTTCGCGGCGCTGCTGTTGCTGACCACCTTGTGGTGGAACGGCGTGCGCAGCGGGCCGGTCTGGGCCAGGCCGTTGACCGACAGCACCAGGTTGCCGACGTTCGCCGGCAGGGTCGCCTGCTTGCCCGGCGCCCGGAGCTTGTGGCCGCGGTAGGAGTACGTGTGCAGATCGGCGCCGAACGCCTTGTTCAGCTCGGCGACGGTGCCGCTGGCGCTGACGTACCGGTTGCCCTGGCCGACGCCGTCCACGGTGAGGCCCTGCTGGCGCAGGAAGTTGCGCACCGTGCGGACGCTGTCGGCGGTCGGCGCGTAGCGCGCGTTGAACTGCTTGGCCGTCAGGTACTTGCCGTACTGCTTGGAGCCCGGGGTGGACACCTGGTTGGCGAACCGCTCGGCGCTCGCGGTGTGCCGCAGCTTCAGGAAGACCTGGACGTCGACGCGCTGGCTGGAGCTGGGATTGCCGGCGCGGTTGGCTGGGGTGGCCCATGCCGGTGTGCTGCCCGACACCGCTTGTCGGGTTGGTGCGGCCTGCGCTGCGCTCGCAGCGAACGGCAACGCAAGAGCGCTGACGCCCACCGCGAGAGCGGCGCGTCGGATGAGGGTGTGCCGCATGTGTCTCCTTTCCTGCACTGGACAGGGACGAACGGAACGGTGGCGGATGACCGGTGGCAACAGCCGTCCAGGGACCCACGCACGGTGACTCGTTCGATTCCCCGAAGTATCAGATCGGTGGCCGACATAGGTTGTCAAGGGAAGTTTTACCCATGTCCGGCAACAGATTCGGCACGACACTCCATTGACGACCGTCGAATCTTCCGATGATTCCGCATTGTCCACCCAGCGGGTTGGTATCGCGGCAAACCGCCCGACGCGATCGCGTCGGCGGTTCCGGTCGCGCCGGGTCGGATTGCACGCGGGCGTGACACTGCCGGAACCGGGCATCCCGGCCGGCCGTGGCGTGCCGCGAATCAGCCGACCGGTGCCGCTCGGGTACTGCGGGCGCGGTGTTCTGCGGCGACCGGCGTGAGGGCGATGGCCAGTACCGGGAAGATCGCCGCGGACAGGAACCCGACGGAGTAGTTGGAGGCGCCGACGATCAGCCCGAGCAGCGGCGGGGTGAGCGAGGAGATCACGTTCTGGCCGGTGTTCTGGATGCCCAGGGCGCGGCCGGACCAGGACAGCCCGGCCAGTTCCGCGGTCGCGGTGAAGGCGAGCCCGTTGTCGGCCACGGTGATCACCGAACCGGCCGCGATCGCCAGCACGGCGAGCCACGGTGCCACCGCGTCGCCGAGCGCGAAGGCGAGCATCACGGCGGCGCTCGCGACGGCCAACTGGCGCATCGGTCGCAGCCGGCTGCCGACCCGGTCCGACCAGTAGCCGGTGCCGATCCGGCCCAGCGCGCCGAGGACCTGTGCCGCGGCGAGGAAGGCGCCGGCGGTCAGCGCCGCCCAGTGCCGCCGGCCGACGAGGTACTCCATGGCCAGCGCGGCGATCGCGAACTGCGGCAGGACCAGCAGCGCGCTCGCGCCGTGCAGCCGCCACAGCGTCCCGCCGCGGTACGGGTTGCCGGTGCGCGTCGTGCCGTCGGTGTCGGGCCGCGCCGGGTCGGCGGCGAGCAGCAGCACCAGTACCGCGGCGGCCAGACAGAGTGCGGCCGGCAGCAGCAGCGCGGTGCGGAAGCCTGCGTGGGCCGCGAGGCCGGGCAGGGTGAGCGCGGCGATGCCGACTCCGAGCGGTTGGGCGGTCTGCCGGATGCCCATCGCCACGCCGCGCTCGTCGCGGGCGAACCAACCCATCACCATCCGGCCGCTGGCGGCGTTGACCGAGGCGGCCGCCGCGCCGGCGAGGCCCAGTACCACGACGAAGCCGGTGAGGCCCGGCACCGCGAGCGCCGCGACGGCGACGAGGATCGCGGCCAGGGCCAGGCCGACCGCCATGACCAGCCGCTCGCCGTACCGGTCGGCGGCGGCGCCCCAGGCGATGAGGGTGGCGAGCAGGCCGATGGTGGGGCCGGCGACGACCAGGCCGGCGCCGGCGAGGTCGAGGTGCTCGTCGGCGCGGAGGGCCGGCACGAGCGCGGGCAGGCCGTACAGGAAGGCGCAGGAAGCTGCTTGCGCGAACACTCCGACCGCCAGTACCAGCCAACGGCGTCGATCGCCGGCCGCCATCTCGTCTCCCAAGATATGAGATCAGTGTCTTATATCTTGAACACTAAGCGGCCGGGTGCGGCACGCGCAACCGAGGTTCCACACCCTGGGAGTCCACTGTGGACGACGAAGCGCCCGGCCGCGGTGCGGCCGGGCGCTCCCGGTGCCAGCTGCGCCGGCCGGCGGTCGTCAGCCGTTGAGGTTGGTGAGGAACTTGCCCACCAGCGGAGCGGCCACCGCCTGCTCGTTGGTACCGCCACCCTCGACGAACGCGGCGAACGCGATGTCGCCCTGCCAGCCGGTGAACCAGGAATGGCTCGGCGGTTCGGCGCCGGAGCCGTACTCGGCGGTCCCGGTCTTGCCGTACACCGGCCCGCCCGGTACGGACTGCAGCACCGTCGCGGTGCCGTCGGTGACCACCGAGCGCATCATCGACTTGAGCGCTGCCAGGTCCTTGGCCGGCAGCTGCGGGCCGGCCTTCGCCGGGTGGTACGCCGGCGAGGTGACGAGAGTCGGCTGGGTCCAGTGACCGCGGGCCACCGCGGCGCTGATGCCGGCCATCGCGATCGGGCTGACCGTGGTCTTGCCCTGCCCGAAGGCGGCGGCCGCCCGGTCGACCGCGGTCTTGGCCGGTGGCACCGAGCCGCTGTTGACGTCCGGGCCGAGCTGCCATTTCGCGCCGATGCCGAGCGCGGCGGCCTGCTTGGTCAGGGTGTCCGGGCCGAGCTTGCCGGACAGCCCGACGAACGCGGTGTTGCAGGACTGCGCGAAGTCGGTGCGGAACGGCACCTTGCCCAGCTGGTAGTTGTTCTCGTTGTGGAACTTGCGGCCGGACACCGTCGCGTACTCCGGACAGTCCACTGTGGAGTCCGGGGTGACCCCGGCGGCCAGGTAGGACAGCGCGGTCACCACCTTGAACGTCGACCCCGGCGGTACCGAGGCGGTCAGCGCGAGATCGTCCGAGCCGCCGTCCGGCCCGTTCGCGACGGCGAGCACCTTGCCGGTGGAGATCCGGATCGCGACCAGCGCGGTGCGGTGCTTGGTCTGGGTGCCGAGCGCGTCGTCGGCCGCCTGCTGCACCTTCGGGTCCAGCGTCGTCGCCACCGGCTTGCCGGCGACCGGCTTGCCGCGGTACAGCGCCTGCTTGCTGCCGCTGACGGTCACGGTGACGCCGGCGCCGCCGGCGAGCCGCTGCTCGTACTGCGCCTGCAGGCCGGACTGGCCGGCGGTGTCGCCGATCTGGTAGCGGCCCGGGTGCTTGTCCATCATCTCCTTCGTCACCGGGCCGACGGTGCCGAGCAGCGCCCGGGCGAAGGTGCGGCTCGGCGCGAGCGGCAGGCTGCCGTCCCGGAAGACGGTGCCGGGCAGGTCGTGGATCTTCGACTTGACCTTCTCGTAGTCGGCCTTGCGCAACGTCACGACGTCCAGGAACGCGGTCGGCGCCGCGTCCTTGACCCGCTTCGGCAGGTCGGACAGGTCGAGGTCGAGCGCGTCGCCGAGCTGCTTCGCGAGCGCGGCGGCGTCGTCGACCCGGTTGGGCTGCACGCCGACGTACACCACCGGCCGGTTGGTCACCATCGGCTGCCCGGAACCGTCCATGATGGACGCTCGGGGGCCCTGTTCGCTGGTCAGCACCAGATGCCCGTCGCCGGTCAGCTTCGGGTGCACGGTCGCGCCGTCCCAGGCGATCCGCCAGTCGCCGTCGGTCTTGGCCAGGTGCACGGTGGTGGTGTAACGCCAGTCGTGCCCGCCGAGCGGCCAGGACACCCGGACCGGTGCGCTGGCCTTGGCACCGTCGACCTGGACCGAACCGGCGGACAGCGTCGGGTGCACGTCGGCGAGGTCGCCGGCCACCTTGCGGTACGCCGAGGCCACCTGGGCGCCGCTGCCCTTGGCGTACGACGCCTTCTGCAGGGCGCCGGCGTGCCAGTCGGTCAGGAACGCGGACAGTGCCCTGCTCGCGTCGTCCCGATCCGAGCTGCAGGCGGCCAGTCCGCACGCTGTCACCAGCACCGCACCGGATGCAACGAGTCGCCTGGCCATCGCACCGAATCGCATCGCCACTCCCCACCTGTCGACCGCTTCGCCGACGGTACCGGTCGGGCCGCGGCGAGCCCGGCGCGCCCGCCCGGCCGAATGCGGCGTTACCAGGCGAGTTCGGGCAGCCGGGGCGGGGGCGCGGGGGAGGTGTGGGTCACGGCACGACGGTGACCGGCCACCGGCTGGCCCGCACCAGCCGGCCGGCGAGCGAACCGATGAGCTTGTGGCCGGCCTGCATCGAGGCGCCGACCACGACCGCGTCGGCCTGCTCGTCGTCGGCCACGCGGACCAGCTCGGTGTACGGGTCGCCCCGCCGCACCTGGAGGCTCGCCGCCACGCCGCGGGCGTTCACCAGGTCCACCACGTCGTGCTGCAACTCGTCGGCGACCTGCCCGTACGCCTCCGTCAGCGGGCCGACGTAGCCGGCGGCGAAGCCCGGCACGGTGGGGTAGCCCACGACGTAGACGAAGATCAGTCGGGAGCCCTGCCGGCGGGCCAGCCCGGTCGCGTACGCCGCGGCCCGCAGCGAGGTGGGGGATCCGTCGACGCCGACCACCATCACCCGCGGTCCGTCGGTGCCGAGCTCATAGCGCGATTGTTCGTCCACGTCCCGAGTATCGCCGGAGGCGATAGACATTCACCATACCGGCGTATCTATATCTTGCCGAACTATCCGGCAAAAGGGATACTTTCCACGCCCTTCATCGAATCGCATCAATTGGTGCGGGGCGCAGCGGGTGCGGCGAGACGGCGCCGCACCCACGGATCCCTGGGAGGCATCCATGAGGCCCACGAGGACCTCGTTCCGAGTCGCCGCGGTCGCGGCGGCCGCCCTGCTCGCCACGGGCGCCGTCGCCACCACCGCGGCGCAGGCCGCACCCAAGACGCCGGACCGGGCCGCGGTCGCCGCACTGGTCGACCGGCTCGGCACGCACACCGCGGGCAGCTATCTCGACCACGGCACCCAGATCGTCACGGTGACCGACGAGGCCAGCGCGGCGACGGTGCGCTCCGCCGGGCTGACCCCGAAGGTGGTCCGGTACTCCGCGGCGCACCTGCACTCCATCACCACCGAACTCGGCCGGAAGGCGACGATCCCCGGTACCGCGTGGGCGATCGATCCGCGCAACGACCGGGTCAACGTCACCGCCGACAGCACGGTCGGCCGCGCCGACCTGGCCAGGGTCCGCCAGGTCGCCGGCCGGTACGGCGCCGCCGCGCACGTGCGGGTGGTGTCCGGCACGTTCAGTACCAGGATCGCCGGCGGGGACGCCATCTACGGCGGCGGCTACCGCTGCTCGCTGGGCTTCAACGTCACCGACGGCAGCACCGCGTACTTCCTGACCGCCGGCCACTGCGGCAACGTGGCCGACACCTGGTACTCCGACTCCGGCTCCAGCCAGGAGATCGGCACCACCCAGGACAGCCAGTTCCCGGGCAACGACTTCTCGATCGTCAAGTACGTCGGCGGGGTGTCGCACCCGAGCACGGTCGACCTGTACGGCGGCAGCCAGCAGATCACCGGCGCGGCCAATGCCCAGGTCGGTGAGTCGGTGCGGCGCTCCGGGTCCACCACCGGGGTGCACGGCGGGTCCGTGACCGGACTCGACGCGACGGTGAACTACCAGGAGGGTACGGTCAGCGGGCTGATCGACACGAACGTGTGCGCCGAGGGCGGCGACAGCGGCGGCCCGCTGTTCGACGGCAGTACCGCGCTGGGGCTCACCTCCGGCGGCAGCGGCGACTGCTCGTCGGGCGGCGAGACGTTCTTCCAGCCGGTGACCGAACCGCTCAGCACCTACAACGTGCACATCGGCTGAGCCGGCAGGTACGGCACGGTTCGCGCGGCGCGTCGGGACGCCCCCGGCGCGCCGCGGTCGCTACAGGCGCCGGGCGAGGGCGAAGTCGCGGAACCGGGCGGCGGCCGGGGACAGCGGCCGGTCGGCCGGCCAGACCAGGCCGATCGAGCGCGTCGCCTGCGGCGTGACCGGCACCTCCACCAGGCCGCGCGGCGGCCGAGGCACCGACGGCGGCAGTACCGCGAGGCCCAGCCCGGCCGCGACCAGCCCGCGGATCGTGTCCACCTCCTCGCCGACACAGCTGAGCCGGGGCGTGAAACCGGCCGCCGCGCACAGCTCGTCGGTGATCCGGCGCAGCCCGTACCCGGGTTTGAGGCCGACGAACTCCTCGCCGCGCAGCTCGGCGAGCCGCACCCGGCGCCGGTCGGCGAGCCGATGGCCCACCGGTACCGCCACGACCAGTCGTTGCCGCAGCAGCAGCGCGGTGGCGAGCCGCTCACCGGGTTCGGGCAGCGGGCCGGTGAGGGCGAGATCGACCTCGCCGTCGAGCACCCGGCGCACCATCTCGGCGTGCCCGGCCTGCTGCAACGCGAACCGCACCCGCGGATGGTGCCGGCGGAACTCGCGCAGCAGCTCGGGCACCTGCACGCCGCCCATCGTGTGCAGGAACGCGAAGACCACCCGGCCGCTGTCCGGGTCGTGTTCCTCGACGGCGCGGCGGATGCCGGTCTCCAGCGCGGTGAGCGCGGCGCCGGCCGCCTCGGCGAGTTCCCGGCCCGACCGGGTCAGTCGCACCCGGCGGCCGGTGCGCGCGAGCACCGGCACCTCCAGCGTCTCGGCCAGCTCGGCGAGCCAGCGGCTCACGGTCGGCTGCGGTACGCCCAGCGCCTGCGCGACGTGCGTCACGTGCTCGTCGGCCGCGACGGCGCGCAGCACGGCGAGGCGCGGTGCGAGGTGCCGCACCGCGGCGGCGATCGTCTCCTCCTCGGCCATCTGCATCATCCATCCATGAATCGATCTGGTCCGACTACCGTATTGGACGAATCGATGCACTCACCGTAGCGTCGGAGCGTGAGTGTTTCGGCCACCCTCCCCGCGGTCGCGCACCGGCGCGGCAGCCCCGGCTTCCGCCGCATCACGCTGGCGTTGTTCGCCGCCGGCCTGGCCACGTTCACCCTGCTGTACTGCGCGCAGGCGGTGCTGCCGCAACTCGCCCAGTCGTACCGGCTGACACCGGCCACCGCGAGCCTCGCCGTCTCGGTGGCCACCGGTGGGCTGGCGGTCTCGATCATCCCGCTGTCCGCGCTGTCCAACGTGACCGGCCGGATCCCGATGATGACCGTCGCGCTGCTCGCCGCCGGGGTGCTGGGCCTCGCCGCCGCCTTCGCGCCGTCGTTCGAGATTCTGCTGGCGTTGCGGGCGGTGCAGGGCATCGCGCTCGGTGGTCTGCAGGCGGTCGCGATGACCTACCTCGCCGAGGAGGTCGACCACGGTGCGCTCGGCTTCGCGACCGGGCTGTACGTGGCGGGCAACGGGATCGGCGGGATGGCCGGCCGGTTGCTCGCCTCGCTGCTCGCCGATCTCGGCGGCTGGCGCCTGGCACTGGGCGCGATCGGCGTGCTCGGACTCGTCTGTACCGTGCTGTTCCGCCTGTCGATCCCGGCCTCGCGCCGGTTCGTGCCGGAACCGTTGGCGCCGCGCCGGCTCGCCGCCGCCGTCGGTCGCGCGTTCACCGACGGTGGGCTGATCCGGCTCTATGCGGTCGGTTTCCTGTTGATGGGCTGCTTCGTCACCGTCTACAACTTCCTCGGCTTCCGGCTGCTCGCTGCGCCGTTTCGGCTGTCCGCCACCCTGGTCGGCCTGATCTTCGTGGTCTACCTCGCCGGGTCCTCCTCGTCGGCGACGGCCGGCCGGCTCGCGGACCGGTTCGGCCGGCCGAGGGTGTTCTGGATCACCGCGGTGGTCACGTTGGTCGGTCTGGCCGTCACGCTGTCCGGCCGGCTCGCCCTGGTGATCATCGGCCTGGTGCTGGTGACGGCCGGCTTCTTCGCCGGCCATTCGGTCGCGAGCGGCTGGGCCGGCGCGCGCGGCCGAGCCGTCGATGCCCAGGGAGCGGCCGTATACCTGCTCTGCTACTACCTCGGCAGCAGCGTCGGTGGCTCGCTCGGCGGCGTCGCCTACGGGTACGGGAAGTGGCCCGCGACGGTCGCCTACGGCGCGGCGCTGGTCGCCGGTGCGCTGCTGATCGGGCTCACCCTGCGTCGAGGTGTACCTGCCCTGCGTCGCCGGATCCTGAGCGTTGCCGGTGAACATCGATGACGGCCTTTGCATCGCCCGCGGCAGAGGGCACCATGGTTCCGTGATGATCGGAATCGTTCCCCAACCGGGCCAGACCGTCCAGCTTTCCGGTGACGCGTCGCCCCAGTTCCGCGAGCAACCCCTCCGCCTCTTGATCACCGAACCCCCGCTTCCGTCCACTGTGGACGCCGCTCAGGGCAAGCCGGCCGAGCGGGCCAGCTGGCTGCTGCTCACCGGCTGGGAGCTCGGCCCCCGCGGTCAGCGGGTCGTGCAACGCACCGTGTCGGTCCGCACCGCCGGTGTCGCCCTCGACCAGACCGCTCCGCTCAGCCGCCGCTAGGGTCCTCGAAGCCGGCTCGACCGGACTCCGGCTCGCGCGAGCGCAGCCTCGAGGCATCCTGGGCCAGCTCGCGCATCCGGCGGCCGGCCGCAGTCTCGGCCGGCACCGTCGGCTGTCGCCGCCGTCACGGGGGAACGGCGGTCGCCCCGGGCCCTTCTCGGAACGCGTCCCGCGATGGCGCGGCCCCCTCACTGCCGCCCCCGCCCGGAACGTCGGCGCCGGGAACGGCAGCGCCCGACCGGCAGTGCTGAACCGGCAGTGCTGATCGACAGCGCCGGGAACGGCAGCGCCCGACCGGCAGCGTCAGCCGGCAGTGCTGGAACCGCAGTGCTGGAACGGCAGTGCTGGACCGCGATGCCAGAACGACGGCGCCGAGCGGTGCTGCCGGAACGATCGGTCAGCCGCGCCGGTCGGCGGCCGAACCGGGCAGCCGGATCGCCATCGTCGGCGCCTCCGCCATCACCGGTGCGTCGTCCGCGCCACTCGCGTCCGGTCGCCGGTCGGCCCGGCACAGCTGGACGCCCTCGTGCAGCTCGACCACGTCCCAGTCGCCGAGCCGGCGCTGCTGGCCGCGGTGCAGCGTGATCGTCTCCGGTACCGCGTCCGGGCCGGACCGGGTGTGCACGGTCGTCCCGTTCGTGCTGGTGTCGGTGACGACCAGGGCGCCGTCCAGCAGCTCCAGCCGGACGTGGCTGCGACTGACCCAGTGCACCGCCTCGTCGTCGAGCAGCTCGCCGAGCCGGATCCCGCCTGGCCCCTCCGGGGAGCGGCCGACCACCACCGGGGCGCCGGACGCCACCGGGAACCGGCCGCGGTCCTCGCCGCGGATCCAGATCGTCACCGAGGTCGCCTGCTGGCGCGGGCCGCCGTCGTGCATCGGCACGCCGTGCCGCGGGCAGACCGCCCGGCCGGACCGGACCCGCGGTGGCGGCTGCGCCGGGCCGGGGGTGCCGTACAGCACGCAACCCGGTTCCGGACACCGCCAGTACCGGCCGAGCACGGCCTGGGTGGCCGGATCCAGCGTCGGGCGCGGCATCGTCGGCGCCGCGCCGGGGCGGGTCATCAGCGCCGCGCCGCCGACCCCCGGTACCGGGATCAGGAACGGTGCGCCGGCCGCCCACGGGTGCCGGCCGGCGAACCGGGCGAAGTCGTCCCGGCTGACCACCGGCAGCCCGGTGTAGGCGGACAGCTCCAGCAGCCGGTCGTCCACCTCCGGCAACGCCTCCACCAGGCCGTCGTCGGCCCAGCGACGCAGCACCATCTTCTCGTTCGAGGTCAGTTCCAGGTCGGTGATCAGCGCCCGGTCGACCACCACGTAGACCTTGGCGCCGGGTTCGCCGAGATGCGTTCCGAGCGCGTCGATGACCAGCCCGAGCCGCAGCAGGTGCGCCGGCCGGCCGCCGTCGAGTTCGACCTGGCGCACGATCGGTGCCAGATCCACGATGGCGCGAGCGGCACCCGGGTCGGTGCACAGCCGTCGCTCGATCGAGTCCAAGACGCGGGTCACCTCGAAGCGCACCGTTCCTCCTCTGCTCGTGAGGGTCCATCATCGCCTACCGGGCCGGAGCTGTCGCGTTCGTCGGTGCTCGGCCGTGGCCACGTTCACCGGGCGTACCGGCACCGCGCCGGGCGGTGTCGGCGGTCGCCGCGGCCGTCGTAGGCAGGTCGAGATGCCGGCGGTCGCCGAGATGCCGGGTGGCCGGGCGGCGAGCCGGGCGGCCGGCGGGTCGGAGCCGGCCGGCGAGCCGGGCGGCCGGGTCGGAGCGGGCCGGCGAGCCGAGCGGCCGGCGGGTCGCAGCGGCCCGCCGGCCGGTGGTCAGAGCAGCGCGAGCAGTTCGTCGAGCTCGTCTGCGGCGGGCTGCCAGTCGCCGGCGGCGGCGTTCGCCCGTACCTGCTCCGGGGTGGTCGCGCCGGCGATCACCGACCCGCACGTCGGCAGCGCGGCGAGGCCGCCGATGGCGATCTCCAGCAGGCTGCGGTCGTGCTTGTCGCCCCAGGAGACGAGCGCTTCCACGGTGTCCAGTCGCTCCTCGGTGACCAGATGCGAACGCTCCGCGATGCGGCTGCCGGCCGGCAGCTCCCGGCCGCGCCGCACCTTGCCGGTGAGCAGCCCGTTCGCGAGCGGGAAGTACGGCAGGACGCCGACGCCGTAGTGTTCGGCCGCCGGTACCAGCTCGCGCTCGATGTCGCGGTCCAGCAGCGACCACTGGTTCTGCGCCGAGACGAACGGTGCGTACCCGCCTGCGGCGGCGACGTGCGCCGCCTCCGCCAGCTGCCAGCCGGTGAGGTTCGAATGCCCGACATAGCGGACCTTGCCCTCGTTGACCAGCTCGGTGAGTGCGGCGAGCGTCTCCTCGATCGGCGTCTCCGGGTCCGGCGTGTGCAGCTGGTAGAGGTCGATGTGGTCGGTGCGCAGCCGGCGCAGTGACGCCTCGACGGCGCGCCGGATGTAGGCCCGGCCGCCCTTCGCGCCGGCGGCCGGGCCGTAGCCCATGTCGGCGCCCTGGTGGCCGAACTTGGTGGCGAGCACCACCCGGTCGCGGCGGTGTTGCAGCACCTCGCCGAGCAGCCGCTCGGAGGCGCCGCCCCCGCCGTACATGTCGGCCGTGTCGAGCAGCGTGATGCCGGCGTCCAGCGCCGCGTCCACCACCGCCCGGGTACCGGCGAGATCGAGCTTGCGTCCGAAGTTGTTGCAGCCCAGCCCGACGACGGAAACCCGCAGGCCGGAGTTGCCCAGAGACCGATAGCGCATGTACCGACCCTAGAACTCCGACCTGCGGGTCCGCAGCACGGTGTGCGGGTGTCCCACCCCGTGCGCGGGTGGCTCAGGCGGCCCGGAGGGCGTCCACCAGCCGGACCCGGGCACCGGTGCGCAGCACCGCGTTGCGGTAGACCCGGCCGGCGAGCGCGACCAGCCCCACCACCAGCACCAGCGACAGCACCACCGACAGCACGATCTCCCACGGTGCGGCCACCCCGAGCGAGATCCGCATCGGCATGATCATCGGCGAGAACAGCGGGATCAGCGACAGCACCCGGCCGGCCATCCCGTCCGGGTTCGCCGGGATCAGTGACCAGCCGATCACCGCCGGTACCACGATCATCATGATCACCGGGGTGACGACGGCGTTGGCGTCCTCCTGCCGGGACACCAGCGCGCCGGCCGCGGCGAGCATCACCGCATACATCGCGAAGCCGATCACGTACCAGACGATCGCCCACACCGCGGCCCCGGTGAGCAGCGACGCGGGGATGCTCAGTACCCCGGTGGCCAGGCCGAGGCCGGCGCCGACCACGGCGAAGATCACCATCTGGATCAGCCCGACCACCGCGATGCCGAGCACCTTGCCGGCCATCAACTGCCAGGGCCGGACCGTGGCCAGCAGCAACTCGACGACCCGGCTGGACTTCTCCTCGATCACGCCCTGCGCGACCGCCTGGCCGTTGATCATCAGCGACATGTAGATGAGGATGACCGCGATGATGCCGAGCACGATCCGCTCGACCTGGTAGCCGCCGACCGGTTCGAGCCGCTGCACCGGCAGCTTCGCGGTGGCCATCGCGTGCCGCACCGCGCTCGGATCACCCTTCAGCGCGACGATCTGCTGCGTCAGCGCCTCGTGCTGCGCCAGCACGGTGAAGGTGTTGCCCAGCCCGGACGGCAGGTTCTTCTTCACCACCACCGTCGGCGCGTCGGCGGTGCCGACCAGCAGCGCGTCCAGTTTGCCGTCGGCGACCTGCCTGCGCCCGGCCCGCTCGTCGACGGTACGGACGTCCACCTTCTGGCCGGTCGCCTTGGCGGCGTTGCCGAGCGGCGTCGCGAGTGTCGAGGTCTGGCCGGTGAGCCCGACCGTCGCGCTGGACGTGCTGTTCCCGATGAAGTTCATCAGGACCAGGTAGCCGCAGATGAACACGACGATGATGACCGTGCTGACCAGGAACGACTTGGCTCGCAACCGGGTGGCCAGCTCGCGCCGCGCGATCAGCCGCACCCCACCGATGGCGCTCAAGGCGCCCGGCCCGTCGTACTGTGGGTCGCTCACGATGCGGCCTCCTCGGTGGTCGGTGCGGAGACGACGTTGCGGAACAGTTCGGTCAGCGCCGGTCGCTGCCGGGCGAACTCGTGCACCGGGCCGGTGGCCAGCGCCGCCGCGAGTACCGCCTGGTCGTCCGCGCCGGTCGCGAGCGACAGCGTGGTCCGGCCGTTGCGGTGGTCGACGACCGTCACGCCGGGCAGCCCGTCGGCCCACCCGGCCGGCGCGTCCGGGGCGAGCACCGACAGGTGGGCGGTGCCGGTGTCACGCAGCTCGTCGACCGGCCCGCAGGCCACCATCTGTCCACTTCGGACTATGCCGACCCGGTCGCAGAGCCGTTCGACCAGATCCAACTGGTGGCTGGAGAACACCACCGGGATGCCCTGCTCCGCCTTGCGCCGCAACACGTCGCTCATCACGTCGACCGCGACCGGGTCGAGCCCGGAGAACGGTTCGTCCAGCACCAGGATGCGCGGATCGTGCACCAGCGCGGCGGCCAGCTGCACCCGCTGCTGGTTGCCCAAGCTCAGCTTCTGCACCTCGTCGCCGAACCGGCCGGCGACGCCGAGCTCCTCGGCCCACTGCCGCGCCGCTGCCTGTGCCACCGGCCGCCGCATGCCGTGCAGTTCGGCGAGGTAGGTCAGCTGCTCGCCGACCTTCATCTTCGGGTACAGCCCGCGTTCCTCCGGCATGTACCCGATGCGGCGCCGGGTCTCCGCGGTGATCGGCTCGGAGTCCCACCGGACCTCGCCGGAGTCGGCCGCGAGCACCCCGAGCACGATGCGCATCGTGGTGGTCTTGCCGGCACCGTTGCTGCCGACGAAGCCGAACAGCTCGCCGGCCCGTACGTCGAAGGTCATGTCCTGCAAGGCAACCACGTCGCCGTAGCGCTTGGAGACCGCGTCGATCGTGAGGCGCGCGTCTGCCACTGTCTGCTCCCCCTTCTGCTCCCGGTGGCCCGCGGCCACCGGATGTCTTGCGTGACCGGTCACGGCCGCGCGGCGGCCTCTCCGGACGGCGCGGCGTCGCCCGCGACGATGGCGCGCAGCGCCGCCACGTGTGCCTGGTACGCGGTGCGGCCGGCGTCGGTGAGCGCCAGCCAGACCCGCTGCCGGGTGTTGCGGGTGGCCCGCCGCTGCTGCACGTACCCGGCGTCGACCAGGACCGCGACGTGCTTGCTCAGCACCGACGCGGAAACGTCCAGCTTCTCCTGCACGGTGGCGAACTCGGCCGACTGCACCGCGTCCAGCAGCGCGCAGATGCGCAGCCGGTTCGGTGCGTGGATGGTCGGATCGAACCGGGGTTCGGTCGTCATGCCGCGCCGACGCAGCCGCTCTGCCGGCGGCGCGCCGCCCGGCGCATCGGCACCGCCCACAGCAGGATGGCGAGGGCGAGCACGCCGGAGCCGAAGAAGCCGATCCACCACCGGTCGTAGCTGGTCGCGAGGCCGATCGCCACCGCCATCACCAGCCCGGAGCCGAGCCCGGGGAGCACCAGGTGCCACACCTTGAGCCGCTGCAACCGGACGGTGAAACCGACCTCGCGCATGTACCCGCGAAGCACCAGCAGGAGCAGGACCACCCAGCCGGCGAGGCCGACGACTCCGAGCACGGCGCCGAGCGCGCCGGACGGCAACAACTGGACCGTCGGCATCACCGAGATCAGTGCCGCGATGGCGATGAAGTACCACCAGGGCGGGACGGTGCCGTCGAGCGCGCGGCGTGCCTGCTCGACCTCACGCAGTGCGGTGGCGGCGTCGGCCGGGCTGGGGAGCGACAGGTGCTCTGTTTCCATGGTGGAAAGTCTCCGGGTTGGTTTCCACCTTGTCAAGTGACGAGTTTCCACCCTGGAAAAGCATGCGGTCGGGTGGCCTGGCCCCACTGGCACCCAGGTGTGACGAGGCGTGTCGTACCTGGGCGGCACGACGGGGTCGCCCCGGCCCGCCTACCGTCGGCGTGGTGCGGGACGAACGGGTTGCGGGAACGTGGCGACAGGTGACGGGCGCCGGGTGGCGTGGCCTGCGGCAGCTGTTGTACGGGGCGGACACCCCGATCCGCTGGCCCGGCGGCCGCCGGCGCTGGCTCAGGTGGGCGGCCCGGATCGCCGTGCTGGTGGCCACCGCCGTGCTCTACCCGGTGACGATGATCACCACCCTGAACGGCCATCCGGGCGAGCACAGCACGATCGTGCTGGTGCTCGCCGTGGTGCAGCTGCTCCCGCTGGTACTCGCGCTGCGCTACCCGCTGATGGGGTGGCGGATCGGGCTGCTCGCGGCGCTGCTCGCACCGGCGGTCCGGTCCGCCCCGCACTGGGGCTCCTGGCCGTGGGAACCGGCCCAGATCCCGATCCTCGCGGTCGCGTTCGTACTGGCCGGGCTGCGGTACCGGCGGGCGGTGCTGTGGTGGATGTGGGCGCTGATGGCCGGCGTACTGCTGGTCCACGTCGACGCCGGCAACGCGCCCGGCGGCCTGGCCGCGCTGACCGTCGGTACGGTCCTGGTCGACCTGATCGGATCCCGGCTGCGGGCCCAGCGGGCGCTGGTCGCCGAGACCGGGCGCACCGAGCTGGAGAAGGCGCGCCGGGCCGCGCTGGAGGAACGCACCCGGATCGCCCGGGAACTGCACGACGTGGTGGCGCACCACATGTCGCTGATCGTGGTGCAGGCGCAGACCGCGCCGTACCGGCGGGACGACATCTCGCCCGGCGCCGCCGAGGAACTCGACTCCATCGGCGCCCAGGCGCCCAGGCGCGCAGCGCGCTGGTCGAGCTGCGCCGGCTGCTCGGCGTGCTGCGCAGCGACGAGAGCGCCCTGCGGGCGCCGCAGCCCGGACTGTCCGATGTGGACGAACTGGTGGCCGGCAGCCGGCGCGCCGGGGTGCGGCTGACCTACCACGTCACCGGCACCGAGCAGGACGTGCCGGGCGCGGTGCAGGTCTGCGCGTACCGGCTGGTGCAGGAGGCGCTGTCGAACGCGACCCGGCACGCCGCCGGTGGCCCGGTCGACGTCACGGTCGAGGTGACGCCGGACCGGGTCGGGTTGCGGGTGCACAACGGGCCGGGCACCGACCGTGGCCCCGCCGTTCGTCGCGCCGGCGGCTCCGGGCACGGCCTGGTCGGGATGCGCGAACGGGTCGCGCTGCTCGGTGGTGAGCTGCACCTCGGGCCGGACCCGGACGGCGGGTTCACCGTCGCCGCCGACCTGCCGGTCGCCGTGCCGGCGCCGGCCGGGGTCGGTCCGGAGTATGACGCGGGATCCGGCTCCACGGGGTGACGTCCCGGGGCCGGCCCCGGCCCTAACTTTCGCCGCAGTGACGACGGGTGGGTGCGACGCCAGGCTGGCGATCGCCCGCCACCCGGGGCGAAGGGACGGGCGATGCGACCTCGACGGGGACGGCTGGCGCTGGCGTTGCTCAGCGCGGTGCTGCTCGCGGCACCGGCGGCGAACGCGGTACTGGACGGGCCGGCGACGCCGGCCGCGGCGGCGGCACCGTCCGGTACCGCGGCGTGGCGGGCGGATCCGCGGCGGCTGCCCGACCCGGTGACCGCGACGCCGGCAGCGGTGCATGCGGCGCTGGCGGGCGCGCCCGGCTCCCTCGCGACCCGGTATCCGGAGGTGGTCGGCGAGCTGGACGGGGCGCCGGTCGCGCTGCGGTACCGGGCGAACCGGGCGGCGATGGCCGCGACCGGCGCGCCCTACGCGGGCTGGCGGGGACGCTACCTGCTGTTCGATCCGCGCGGGGACGGCCGGGTCGCGCAGGTGTTCGGTGACCTGTCCACCGCGGATCGGATCGCCGTGCTGGTACCGGGCGTCGACGACCGGCTGGCCAACTTCCACCGGGGTCTCGGCGGCAAGGCGTACCGGTCGCCGGCGGTGCAGGCGGCGAACCTGTACCGGGCCGCGGGCGGCCGGATCGCGGTGGTCGCCTGGCTCGGGTACCAGACGCCGCACGGGGTCGGCATCGACGCGGCGCGGGAACGGTTGGCCGCGACCGGTGCGGTGGCGCTGCGCCGGTTCGTCGCCGGGCTGACCGCGCTGCGCCCCAGCGCGACGATCGCGCTGCTCGGGCACAGCTACGGGTCGACCGTCATCGGCCTCGCCGCGCGGTACCTGCCGGGGCAGGTCACCGACATCGCGGTGTTCGGCAGCCCGGGGATGGGCGTCGGTACCGCCAAGGCGTTGCATTCCACCGCCCGGGTCTGGGCCGGGCAGTCCCGGCACGACTGGATCCGGTACGTGCCCGGGCTGCGGCTGTTCGGCTTCGGGCACGGCCGCAAGCCGGCGGACCCGGCGTTCGGCGCCCGGGTCTTCCCGACCGCCGACGTCAGCGACCACGACCACTACCTCGCCCCGGGCACCGAATCGCTGGATGCGTTGGCGCGCATCGCCAGCGGCATCGGCTCGCCGGGTCGCGTGCAGCTCGCGGCGGCGGCCGGCCGGACGGGGGGTGCGGCATGAGTACCACCGAGCTGCCCAGGGCGGCGACCGGGGCCGGCCCGGTACCGGGCTCGGAAACTGCTGGTACGAGGGCGAAGTGGCGCGGTTGGGCGGGTCGGCTCGAGGCGGCGACGCCGGCGCACCGGGACCGGACGGTCGATGCGTTGCGGGCGCTCGCGATGCTCGGCGTGGTCCTCGGGCACTGGCTGGTGTCCGCACTGGTCGCCGACCCGGCCCGGCCCGGCGTGCTGACCAACCACAGCCCGCTGTCCGGGTGGCCGGCGGCCGCGCCGGTCAGCTGGCTGCTGCAGCTGCTCGGGCCGTTCTTCTTCGCCGGTGGCTACGCGGCGGCCCGGGGCAGTCGCGGCCGGGCGGCGCTGCCGTGGCTGGCCGGCCGGTTGCGCCGGTTGGTACTGCCGGTGCTGGCGCTCGCTGCCGTGTTCGTCCCGGTGGCGGCGGTGCTGCCGGCCGCCGGGGTACCCGGGCCGACCCGCCAGGTGGTCTGGTCGCTGGTGTCGCACCCGCTCTGGTTCCTGCTGGTCTACCTGCTGCTCACCGCGCTCACGCCGGTACTGCGCCGCCTGACCATCCAATGTGGACTGTGGTGGCTGCTGCCGCTGGTGGGCCTGGTCGGCCTGATCGACACCATGCGGCCGGGCGGGCTGCCGGGCTGGCTCACGATCACCGTGGTGCCGGTGGGCTGGGCGGTGCCGTACACGCTGGGCATCGCGCTGGCCGAGCGGAAGCTCACCGACCGGGCCGGTGCGGTGCTGCTGCCGGCCGGCGTGCTCGCCGGTGCCGCCCTGATCGCCGCGGGGTACCCGGCGAGCGCGGTGGGCGTACCCGGCGACGGTTGGTCGAACCTGGACCCACCGTCGCTGTTCACGCTGGCGCTGGCCGCCGCGCAGCTCGGCCTGTTCCTGGTGCTGCGCCGGCGGCTGGCCCGGCTGCTGCGGCGACCGGCGGTGTGGGCGCCGATCGCGGTGCTCAACCTGGCCGCGATGACGATCTTCTGCTGGCACCAGAGCGCGCTGCTCGCGGTCAGCTTCGCCGGGCTGCCGTTCGGCCCGGTACCGGGGCTGCTGAGCCCGGTCGGTGCCGACTGGTTCGCCCTCCGGCTGCTCTGGCTGCCCGCGTTCGCGGCCGTACTGGTCGGCTGCTGCCTGGTCTTCCACCGCGTCGAGACGCTCGGTGCCCGGCGCCCGGCGGTGAGCCGCTGACCGGCCGGTACCCGGGTGTGCCAGGACCGCGGGTTCGGGCCAGCATTCGCGATGATCATGTCACAATCTGTGAGTGCTGACACACTGGCGGTTCTGCCGGCCATGACGGATCCTCGGCACCCCGGCTCGGTGATGGCGCGCGTGGGCCGGTTCTGCGCGCGGCATGGCTGGTGGGTCGCCGCCGCCTGGCTGGTGCTGCTGGTCGGTGCCACGGTCGGCAACCGGCTGGCCGGCGGCACGTACTCCGACGACTTCCAGATCCCGAACTCACCGGCCCAGCAGGGCGCGAACCTGCTCCAGGCGCACGACGCGGCGGCCGGCGGCCAGTCCGGCCAGCTGGTGTTCACCGTCGGGCACGGCACCGTCGCCGATCACCGGTCCCAGGTCGAGACCGCCACGCACGACGTCGGCGCGCTGTCCCACGTGCTGTCCGCGAGCGATCCGCTCTCGTCCGGCACGACGTCGAAGGACGGCCGGACCGCCTACTCCACGGTCCATTTCGACGTGAACCCGTCGACGCTCGGCAGCTCGTACGTCGACTCGGTCGACCGGGCGGTGTCGGGTGCCCGCGCCGCCGGGGTGCACGTCGACTACGGCGGGGTGCTCGGCCAGGCCGCCCGGCCCAAGGCGAACGATGCGCTCTCCGAAGCCATCGGCATGGGCGTGGCGGTGGTCGTGCTGCTGCTCGGCTTCGGCAGCGTCTACGCGGCGGGGCTGCCCATCCTGTCCGCGCTGGCCGGCGTCGGTACCGGGATCGGGGTGCTGGGGCTGGTCGCCGCCACGACCACCTTCGCGTCGGTGTCGCCGACGCTCGCCGTGATGATCGGGTTGGGTGTCGGCATCGACTACGCGCTGTTCCTGACCACCCGTTACCGGCAGTACGTGATGGACGGGATGGATCCGGTCGAGGCCGTCGGCCGGACCTCGGCGCACAGCGGACGTTCGGTGCTGGTCGCGGCGGTGACCGTGATCATCGCGATGATCGGGCTGTACGCCTCCGGCATCGGCTTCATCGGCAAGCTCGGGTTGGCCGCCGCGATCGCCGTCGCGGTCGCCGCGCTGGCCGCCATCACGCTGGTACCGGCCCTGCTCGGGCTGGCCGGCCGGCGCATCGACCGGCTGTGGGTGCGCCGGCCGGTCGCCGAGTCCGGGGCGGGCGGCGCGGCGACCGGCTGGCACCGCTACGCCCGGCGGGTCAGCCGGCACCCGTGGCGCTTCCTGGGCGCCGGGCTGGCCGTCCTCGTCGTCCTCGCCATCCCGATGTTCTCGATGACCCTCGGCCACGTCGACGCCGGCGCCGACCCGACCTCCTACACCGACCGGCGGGCGTACGACGCGATCAGCGACGCCTTCGGCCCCGGCGCCAACGGCCCGCTGACCGTCGTCGTGCAGCCGGCGGCCGGGAAGTCCGCCTCCTCGCTCGCCACCCCGGTCGGCGACGCGTTGCACAAGACCGCCGGTGTGGCGTCGGTGTCGTCGCCGACGACCACCCCGGACGGGGCCCTGCTGGTGACCACCGTGGTACCGACCACCGGGCCGCAGGACGCTGCCACCGACCAGCTGTTGCACCATCTCACCGACGACGTCCTGCCGTCCGCGCTGCAGGGCACCGGCGCGCAGTCCTCCATCACCGGCACGCTGCCGGCCAACCTGGACTTCCGCGACCAGGTGTCCGCCCAGCTACCGGTGATCATCGGGGTGGTGATCGGCGCCGCCTTCCTGCTGCTGACGAGCAGCTTCCGCAGCCCCGTCCTGGCGCTCAAGGCGGCCGTGCTGAACCTGTTCTCGATCGGCGCCGCGTACGGCGTGATCGTGGCCGTGTTCCAGTGGGGCTGGGGCGGAGCGCTGCTGGGCGTGGCGGAGAAGGTGCCGATCGAGTCGTACGTACCGATGATGATGTTCGCCATCGTGTTCGGCCTGTCGATGGACTACGAGGTGTTCCTGCTCTCGCACATCCGGGAACGCTGGCTGGCGACCGGCGACAACCGCCGCAGCGTCGCCGAGGGGCTCGCCGCGACCGCCCGGGTGATCAGCTGCGCCGCGCTGATCATGACCAGCGTGTTCCTGGCGTTCCTGCTCTCCAGCAACGTGGTGGTCAAGATGCTGGCGCTGGGCCTCGGCGTCAGCGTGCTCATCGACGCGACCCTGATCCGCCTGGTCGTGGTACCGGCCACGATGTTCCTGTTCGGTCCGGCCAACTGGTGGCTGCCCCGCTGGCTCGACCGGCTGCTGCCGAACATCGAGGCGGAGCCGGCGCCGGAACCGCCGGAGGCCCTGCCCGGTGGCGAGCCGGCGCCGGAGTCCGCGTGAGGGCCCGGCCCGGTGGCGAGCCGGCGCCGGAGTCCGCGTGAGGGCCCGGCCCGGTGGCGAGCCGGCGCCGGAGTCCGCGTGAGGGCCCGGCCCGGTGGCGAGCCGGCGCCGGAGTCCCCTGAGGGCCCGACCCGGCCACCGTGCCGGTGCGGTCAGGGCGCCGCCGGGCCCGCCGAACCGGGCAGCATCCGGGGAAGCAACTCGGTCAGGCAGGAGCCGGGCAGGTCGAAGTCGCCGTTGACGGCGAGGTACCCGGGCGCCTCCCACGGCCGCTCGGTGTCAGCCGGCAGCGGCAGGTACCGCCCGCCGGCCTGCTGCACGATCAGCGCACCGGCTGCCACGTCCCACGGGTGGATGCCGTACGCGTAGGCGCAGCCGGCGCCGGCCGCCACGTACGCCAGGGCCAGCGCGGTCGACCCCATCCGCCGCACCGCGCCGAACTCGCGCAGCAGCGTGGTGTACTCCGCGACGCCGCGGCCGGCGGCCAGCGTGCCGGGCCCCGGGTACGAGGTGATCAGCACGTTCTGCGCGTCGGTCGCCGGGCCGGTGGAGCGCAGCGGCTCGCCGTCCCGGTACGCGCCGTGCAGCGTCGCGGAGAACGCGGTGTCCCGCATCACGTCGTAGATCACCCCGGCGACCAGCCGGTCGTCGACCACCGCGCCGATCGACACCGCGAAGAACGGCAGCCCGAGGGCGAAGTTGGCGGTCCCGTCGATCGGGTCGACCAGCCACCGCACCGTGCCGTGCCCGCTGGCGCCGCCCTCCTCGCCGAGCACCGCCGAGTCCGGCCAGGCGCCGAGCAGTTCGGCCCGCAGTACCTGCTCGGTGCGCCGGTCGTGCTCGGTGACCAGGTCGTGGTGGTCCCGCTTGTAGCTGGGCTGCTGGGCCTGCGCGAACGCGGCCCGCAGCGGGTCACCGACGCCGCGCGCGGCGCGAACGGCGATGTCCTCCAGCGGTACGGACAGATCGGTCATGCGGCGGGTTCCTCACAGGGTGTGTCGGGGGCCGCCGGGGCCCGGCGGTCGGGCGGCGGTGCCCGGTGACGCCGAACGGTGCTGCCCGGCGGTCGGTCGGCGGTGCCCGGTGGCGCCGAACGGTGCTGCCCGGCGGTCGGTCGGCGGAGCCGGGTGGGTGCCGGCCAGTGTCAGCCGACGGCGGCCAGCACGCCGGGGATGTCGTTCACGCACAGCGCGTCGACCCCGGCCTTGGCGAGCGCCGGCGCGCGGTCCGCGGCCGGGCACCACACCAGTACCTCCAGACCCGCGCGGTGCGCGACCTCGACCGCGTAGCCGTGGTCGTACTGGATCGCCGGGTCCGGTTGCAGCGAGCTGGGGCCGAACGAGTCGGCGTGCAGGCCGACGAGGTCGGCGCCGAGGCCGGCCGCCGCGGCGATCGCCGGCCCGAGCGGGTACGCCAGCCAGTGCACCAGGCAGGTCGCCAGCCCCGGTACCGCCTCCTTCAGTTCGACCAGCAGCGACGGGTCGAACGCGGTCGCGAACAGCCGGCGCCGGGACAGCTCGGCGGCCAGTACCGGCGCCACCAGCGCCGCGGTGCGCCGGTCCGGCGCGGCGACCGCGTCCTCGACCGGCGTCTTGACGTCGATGTCGAGGCCGACCTCGGTGGGCAGTTCGGCGAGCACGTCGGCGAACCGCAGCACGCCCTTCCCGGCCAGTTCGTCCGCGGTCTGCTCCAGCACGAACACCCCGTCCGGAGTGGCCGGGTTGTGGTAGACCATCAGCTCGTCGTCCGCGCAGCGCTGCACGTCCAGTTCCAGCCAGTCGGTCAGCTCGATCGCGGCCCGGTACGAGGCCATGGTGTTCTCGGCCAGGCCGGCGACGGTGCCCTTGCCGAGGCCGCGATGGCCCAGCACGGCCGGGGTGGAGTCGAACATGCGCGTCCTTCCTTGCCGGGTCGGGCGCCGCCGTCGGCAGCCGTGGCGTGGCGGGCGGCGGGCGTGGTGCGCCTGACCCCTACCCAACCAGGCGCGGGCCGCGGGCGTACGGCTGGGTAGGCTCGGCCCGTGGCTGCGCACCCCGGCGCCCGCAGCGGCGCCACCCGATCCCGCGCCGCCGGCCCCGGTGGTACCGGCGCCCGCGGCGGCGCTGCCGGGATCGCGGCGCGGGTGGACGGGGTGCTGGACGAGTTCGTCACCGCCGAGATCGACACGCTGCGCGCGCTGTCGCCCGAGGTGGCGGCCGCGGCGGCGCCGCTGCGTGAGCTGATCCTCGGTGGCGGCAAGCGGCTCCGGCCCGCCTTCGGCTACTGGGGGTACCGCGGGGTGGCCGCCGGCGGCGAGCACGACGAGGCGGTGCTGCGGGCGGTGAGCGCGCTGGAGCTGCTGCACGCGTTCGCGCTGGTCCACGACGACGTGATGGACGCGGCGGCGACCCGGCGGGGGCGCCGACGCTGCACCGCCGGTTCGCCGAGCGGCACGCGGCGGCCGGCTGGCGCGGCGACCCGGGCCGGTTCGGCGACTCGGTCGCGGTGCTGCTCGGCGACCTGTGCACGGTCTGGGCCGACCGGCTGATCGGTACCTCCGGGCTGCCGGCGGCGGTGCTGCTCGGCGCGCGGCGCGAGTACGACGAGATGCGCATCGAGGCGGTGGCCGGGCAATACCTGGACATTCTGCACGGCGCGGACGGTGCGGCCGGAGTCGGCGCCGCGGTGACCGTGGCGCGGTTCAAGTCCGCGTCGTACACGGTGCAGCGTCCGCTGCAGTTCGGCGCCGCGCTGTCCGGCGCGGTCGCGCCCGACGTGGTCGCCGGGTACGACCGGTTCGGCGGCGCGGTCGGCGAAGCGTTCCAGCTGCGCGACGACCTGCTCGGGGTGTACGGCGAGACCGCGGTGACCGGCAAGCCGGTCGGCGCCGACCTGCGCCAGGGCAAGCGGACGGTGCTCGCCGAACTCGCGTTCTCGCTGGCCGCGCCGGCCCAGCACCGGCGACTGGACCGGGTGTTCGGCGACCCGGACGCGTCCGATGCGGCGGTGACCGACGCGGCCGCGGCGATCACCGAGTCCGGTGCGCGGGCCGAGGCGGAGGCGATGATCTCCGCTCGGGTGTCGACCGGTCTGGCCGCGCTCGCCGCCGCGCCGATCGATCCGGTGGCCCGGGATCGGCTCGGCGCCCTCGCGCTCGCGTCCGTGCAGCGCCTCGCATGAGCGACTGGCCGGCCGCCTTCGGCCGGTGGGCGAGCGGGCCCGGCGCGGCCGACCGGGAGGGCCGCGCACCGTCGCCGGGGATACCGGGAGTGGCACTGCCGGTGCCACGTGGCGCGCTCGTCCGATCGCCTCGCATCGTTGCGGCGTCGGCGTCGGCGTCGGCGTCGGCGTCGGCGTCGGCGTCGGCGTGCCGGCCGGCGTCGGCGTCCCGGTCGGTGCCTCGCGACCGAACCATGCGCCCGTCCGGCGTCGCTGCGGCGTCGGGTGCCCCGGCGCACCGGCGGGGATCGTCGTGAGGACGGTACCGGGGCGCACCGACCGGGTGGTGGTCGTCGGCGCCGGGCTGGGCGGGCTGGCGGCGGCGATCCGGCTGGCCGGCGCGGGCCGGGCGGTGACCGTACTGGAACGGGCCGACGGGCCCGGCGGCCGGGCGGGCCTGCTGCGCCGCAACGGTTTCCGGTTCGATGCCGGGCCGACGGTGCTGACCGCCCCGCAGCTGATCGGCGACACGCTCGCCGCGGTCGGCGAACGGCTCGACGACTGGCTCACGCTGACCCGGCTGGATCCGGCCTACCGGGCGCACTTTCCGGACGGGTCCACGCTGGACGTCAGGACCGACACCGCTGCGATGGCCGGCGAGATCGCGGCGCTGTGCGGGCCCCGGGAGGCGGACGGCTACCTGCGGTTCGCCGACTACGCGCGCCGGCTGTACCGGATCGAGTGGCGCGACTTCATCGACCGCAACTTCGACCGGCCCACCGACCTGCTGACGGCCAACCTGGCGCGGCTGGTCGCCGCCGGTGGGTTCCGCAGCCTCGACGCGAAGATCGGCCAGTTCTTCCGCGACCCGCGGACCCGCCGGATCTTCTCGTTCCAGGCGCTGTACGCGGGGGTCGCGCCGCACCGGGCGCTCGCGCTCTACGCGGTCATCTCGTACCTGGACACCGTCGCCGGGGTGTACTTCCCGCGCGGCGGCCTGGCCGCGGTGGCGCGGGCGATGGCCGGCGTGGCGGTCAAGCACGGCGTCGACCTCCGGTACGGCACCGAGGTGACCGGGATCGAACGGCGCGCCGGGCGGGCCACCGGGGTCACCACCGCTGGCGGGCAGCGGTTCGCCGCCGACGCGGTGGTGCTCAACCCGGACCTGCCGGTCGCGTACCGCGAGCTGCTGGGCCGGCCGCCGCGCCGGTTGCGGTACTCGCCGTCCTGCGTGCTGCTGCACCTCGGGGCGACGGCCGCGTACCGCGGTGCCGCGCACCACAACGTCCACTTCGGACGGTCCTGGCGGCCGGTGTTCGACGACGTGATCGAGCGCGGGGTACCGATGCGTGACCCGTCGCTGCTGATCACCAACCCGAGCCGCACCGACCCGACGCTCGCCCCGGCCGGGCAGCACACCTACTACCTCCTGGCGCCCGCGCCGAACCTCGCGCACCGGAACCGGATCGACTGGGCCGACTTCGGCCCCCGCTACGCCGACCGGCTGCTGTCCACCGCGGAGTCGATGGGGTACGTGGGACTGTCGGCCGCGGTGACCGAGCGGGTGGTGGTGACGCCGGCCGACTGGGCCGCGGCCGGGATGGCCGCCGGTACCCCGTTCGCGGCGGCGCACACCTTCGGCCAGACCGGCCCGTTGCGGCCGGGGAACCTGGCGCCGGGCCTGTCCAACGTGGTGTTCGTCGGGTCCGGCACCCAGCCCGGGGTCGGCGTGCCGATGGTACTGGTCTCCGGCCGGCTCGCCGCCGAACGCATCACCGGCCCGGCGCCGGGTCGGCGATGACCGCCCCGGCCACCGCGGTCGACGTCGCGCTGGTCGGCGGCGGCGGGGCGGCGCACTGCCTGCTGCACGCGCTCGCCGGGGCCGGTGTCGCGCTCTCCGTCGCGGTGCTGGATCCCGTGTCGCACCAGGGAAACGACCGCACCTGGTGTTTCTGGGACCGCGGTACCAGCCCGGTCGAGCCGGCGGTGCGCCGGCGCTGGCCGGCGCTGCGGGTCGTCGGCCCGGACGGGGTGGCACACCAGCTGGCGCCGGTCTCGTACGCGATGGTCCGGTCGGCCGACTTCTACCGGCTGGTGCGGGACCGGTGCGCGGCGGGCGGCCTGGACGTGCGCTGGCTGTCGACGGCCGTGCACGCGGTACGGCCGGCCGGTGACCTGGTCCGGCTGGCCACCGACGCGGGCGAGCTGACCGCGCGCTGGGTGTTCGACTCCCGGCCGCGGCCGCCGGACCGGCCGGGCGCGACGACGCTGCTGCAACACTTCCGCGGTCGCTGGCTGGTCGGCGCCCGGCTCGACCGGTCCGCGGCGACCCTGATGGACTTCACCGTGCCGCAGCCGGAGTCGGGGCTGGCCTTCGGCTACCTGCTACCGGTGGACGAGCGGCGCGCGCTGGTCGAGTACACCGTGTTCTCCCGGTCCCGGCTGGCATCCGAGGAGTACGACGTCGCGCTGTCCCGGCTGTGCGACCGGCTCGGCGTCGGCACCGCGACGGTCGAGTCCACCGAGGACGGGGTCATCCCGATGACCGACGGCGGGTTCGCCCGCCGGGCCGCACCGCGGGTGTACCGGTTGGGTACCGCCGGCGGCGCGACCCGGCCAGCGACCGGGTACACGTTCGCCACCATGCTGCGGCAGGCGACGGTGGTGGCGGCGCGGCTCGCCGCCGGGGTCGAGCCGGTGCCGCCCCGCCCGTACCCGGTGCGGCACCTGCGCTACGACGCGATCCTGCTGCGGGCGGTCGATCGTGGCCTGGTGGACGGCCGGCGGCTGTTCACCGACCTGCTGACGCGGCACCCGCCGGCACGCATTCTCGGCTTCCTGGACGGCACCTCGACCCGGCGGGACGAGGCGCGGATCCTGGCCGGTACGCCGATTCCCGCGATGATGCGGGCCACCGCCGGCTGGCTGGCCGGTACCGTCCGCCGCTGACCGAGCCGAGCCGCCGGTACCGGCGTGCGCGCTGCCGGTAGCGTCAGGCGCCATGGGAACCGAGCTCGCGCTGCGCCGCGCCGGGCGTGCCTGGCACGGCGCGCTCGCGGTACTGCTCACGGCCGCGCTGGTCGCGCAGGTCGTGCTGGTGTGCACCGGAGGGGACGGCGACACCGAGGTGTCGGTCACGGCCCGGCTGGTGCGCACGTTCAGCTTCTTCACCATCCAGAGCAACCTCCTGGTGCTCGCCGACTGCCTCGTCCGGGCGGTACGGCCGGACGCCGACGGAACGCTGCGCCGGGTGCTCCGGCTCGACGCGCTGCTCGGCATCACCGTGACCGGCCTGGTGTTCGCGCTGGTCCTGGCCGGTGACAGCCACCCGACCGGGCTGGCCTGGTGGCTGAACCTGATGTTCCACTACGCGGCGCCGCCGATCGCCGTGGTGGGCTGGCTGCTGTTCGGCCCGCGCCGCCGGATCGACCCCGGCTCGCTCGGGCTCGCGCTGATCTGGCCGCTGCTGTGGATCGGCTACACGCTCGGGCACGGTGCGGTGAGCGGCTGGTACCCCTATCCGTTCCTGACCGTCACCGACCTCGGCTACCCGGTGGCGCTGCGGAACCTCGCGTTCGTGGTGATACTCGGGCTGGTCCTGCTCGCCGCCTTCGCCGGGCTCGACCGGCTCCTCGCCCGCAGCCGCTGGACCGGCGGTACCGCCGTGGCGGAACCCGCCGCGGCGCTGCCGGAGCCGGACACCGCCGGCGACTGAGTCACTCGCCGGTGGTGCCGTCGATCGCCTCGCGCAGCAGGTCGGCGTGACCCACGTGGCGGGCGTACTCCTCGACCATGTGCAACAGCACGAACCGGACGCTCGCCGGCCCGAACTCGTCGTTGTCGACGATCCGGTCCAGGTCGGCCTCGCCGAGCCGCTGGTACACCGCCCGGGACTCGTCGCAGGCGGTGAGGTAATCGGCGTACACCTCGCCGGCCGGCGTCGGATCCGCCTCGTCGTACCACTCCTCGCCCTGCCCGGTCCGGTACATCCGGTACGGGTGGAACGCCGGTGCGGTGCCGCCCAGCCGCACCCCGAACCAGTACCGCTCGGCGCCCTGCAGGTGGCGCAGCAGCCCGAGCAGGCTCAGCTCGGACGCCAACGGCCGCCGGCGCAGCTCGGCGTCGGTCAACCCGCTGCACTTCCACACCAGCGTCGCCCGGTGGAAGTCGAGCATCCCGCCGAGCACCGCCTGCCACGACCCCGCCAGTACCGGCTGCGGCCGGGCATCGCGCCGATCACCACCTCGTCCATCCGGACCTCCGTTTCGTCTCGGGACGGTGCACGCCGCGCGGGCACCGAGCATCGCCGGTACAGACGGCGCTCGCGCACCGGAATCATCGCTCCGGGACACGGGAAACCCTGGTGCCGGTCGCCGGTGGCGCGGCACCCGGCGGTGTCCCCGGCGGCACGGCACCCGGCGGTGTCGCCGGCGGCACGGCACCCGGCGGTGTCGCCGGCGGCACGGCACCCGGCGGTGTCGCCGGCGGCACGGCACCCGGCGGTGTCGCCGGCGGCGTGTCACCCGGCGGTGTCGCTGGCGGGCGGCTCGACACCGATGAGTTCCGGCCGGCGGTACCGTCCACACCGGTATGACGACGACACACGTGCTTCCCACCAAGGGCGCCGAGATCACCTACGACGTGCACGGGCCGCTGCCCACCGCGGACGGCCGGCCGCCACTGGTCATGATCGGCCAGCCGATGGACGCCTCCGGGTTCGCCGCGCTGGCCGCGCAGTTCCCGGACCGCACCGTCGTCACCTACGACCCGCGCGGCCTCGGCCGCAGCACCCGCTCCGACGGCCGGGTCGACCAGATCCCGCAGACTCAGGCGGCCGATGTGCACGCGCTGATCGGTGCGCTCGACGCCGGGCCGGTCGAGATGTTCGCCAGCAGCGGCGGCGCGGTGACCGCACTGGCGCTGGTCGCGACGTACCCGAACGACGTGACCACGCTCGTCGCGCACGAGCCGCCGATGATCCCGGTCTTGCCGGACGCTGCCGCCGCGGCACGGGCCGCCGACGCCTGGCGCTCGGCGTACCGGCAGAGGGGGTTCGGCGCCGGGATGGCCGGATTCATCGCGATGACCTCGTGGCAGGGCGAGTTCACCGACGAGTACTTCGCCCAGCCGGCTCCCGATCCGGCCGCGTTCGGGATGCCCACTGAGGACGACGGCAGCCGGGACGACCCGCTGCTGTCCGACCGGTCGCTGGCGATCACCGAGTACCGGCCGGACGTCGAGGCGCTGACCGCGGCGCCGACCTGGGTGATCATCGCGGTCGGCGAGGAGTCCGCCGGCACCTTCACCGCCCGTACCGCAGCGGCCACCGCGGCGCTGCTCGGCCAGCCGGCCACCGTCTTCCCCAGCCACCACGGCGGCTTCACCGGCGGCGACCACCCCTACGCCGGCCAGCCCGCCGCGTTCGCCCGCCGGCTCCGTGAGGTCCTCGTCACCGGCTGACCGGGCGGGTACCGGGACGAGCGAGGTAGCCGCGAAGGGTGGCCACCGTCTCGGCGAACTCGTCCACGGAGACCACCGCCGCGTTGCCGCGAGGACGCAGCAGCCGCCAGCGATCGTCACGTTGGATCGGCGTCTCGACAGTGCGGCCGTGCGTCGGGACGATCCAGATCGTGTAGCGGGCCGGCGGGCCGAGCAACCGGGTGGGCCTGGCGACCTCGATGCGCTCGATCCGTGAGTGCGGGGGGCCACGCGCACCCAGGTCGACATGGCGTCCAGGGTGCCGGACGCGCGGTGCCACGGGATCGTCCGTACGGCCGGGTCCCGGGACCGGATGCGGTGTCGTACGGAGGCAGCCCGCGGTCGACACGGCGGGATCGACGGCGCCCGGACGGGGCGCGCCCGGCGGCCCGGGTCGGTCATCGAGCGGTGTGACCTGGCGCCCCCGGCAGGATTCGAACCTGCGACACCCGCTTTAGGAGAGCGGTGCTCTATCCCCTGAGCTACGAGGGCAACGACCGGCATCTTCCCTGGTGAGCCAGCCATCTGTCGGGCCCGCCGCGTTTCGAGGCTCCGGCTTGCGCCGGCCGCCCCTTCCGCGCCCCTCGGGCCTACAGCGAGCTTACCGGCTCGGTGCGGTCCGGCTGCAGGGAGATCCCGGAGCTCGGGCCGCGGAGACCGCGACGCCGGTGCCGGAGACGGGGGGATGCTCCGGTACCGGCGTCGCGTGGGGGTGGGGGTAAGGCTTGTGTGATCAGCCGACGCGGCCGTAGCCGTCCGGCGGCATCATGTCGACGCTGGCCTTCTGCACCGGCTCGCCGTAGGTGGGCGCGTGGATGATCTGGTTGCCGCCGATGTAGATCGCGACGTGCTCGTTCCCGCTGTAGAAGACCAGGTCGCCGGGCTCCAGCTGGTTGCGGCTGATCCGGTGGGTCTGGCTGTACTGGGTGTACGAGCTGTGCGCGAGCGAGTAGCCGGCGGCGTTCCAGGCCATCATCGTCAGGCCCGAGCAGTCGAACTCGTTCGGCCCCGCGGAACCCATGTTGTACGGCTTGCCGAGCTGCGCCCACGCGTAGTCGACCGCCTTGCCGGCGCTGCCGGGCAGGTTCGGCGCCGGGCCGTAGTCGACGTTGGTGTTGTAGTTGGTCGGTGAGCCGTAGGCCTGGGTGCGCAGGTCGCGCAGCTTCTGCACGTCCTTGTCGAGCGACTTCTTCTGGTCGGCCAGCTTCTTCTTCGCCTGGGTCTGCTTGCCGATCTCGGTGTCCAGCGCCGCCTTCTGCTTGTCCAGCGCGGCCTTCGCCTTGCTGTACTCGGCGATCTGCTTGCTCTGGCTGCGGGCCAGCTGGTCGAGCAGGGAGAGCGAGTCGAGCAGGGTACTGGCGGAACCGTCGGAGAGGATCGCGTTCACCGCGCCGGGCTTGCCACCCCGGTAGGCGGCGGCGGCCATCTTGCCGACCGTCTGTTCCGCCGCGTCGACCTTCTTCTGCAGTGGCTTGAGCTTCTTGTTGACCGCCTTTTCCTTCTTCTTGCTGGCGGACAGCTGGTCCTGGACCTTGTCGTACTCCTGGACGGCCTTGTCGAACTGCTTCGACTTGGCGTCGATCTGTTTGGTCAGCTCGGCCTCGGACGGCGTCGCGTGCGCTGGGGTTCCGAGCAGCAGCAGCGCGATCGCGGTGAGTGCGGCGAACAGAACCAGGCCGACGGCCCGAAGCGGCCGCGGCATGACAGCGGAGGTAGGCACCGGCAGCCGGCTCCTTCTTCCTCGCACCGCCTGCCGGGTTAGCTGACGGGTTCGGGCGGGGAAGAAGTGCGCCCTACCACGACCCGCGGTCGCGGATTCACCCCAGGGAGGTGGGTCCCCGGCTCGCCGGCAAGCACCAGGGGAGGCGGCTCGCGCGGCAACTCGGCGGTGTCCACCGGTGCCGCCCACGGGCAGGCGGCAGACATCCGGTCAGACGGGGAGTCACATTAGGAGTAACCGTCAGTCGATCGCAAGTCGCCCCCGGCGCGCCACACACATTCGTTTCGGGAAGTGATCCGTTCGCGTCCGACTCGCTGCGCTCCGTGGTTGGATACGGTAGGGGGGTATGGTACTGTCGGGATCGAACGGGGGAGGTGGCCAGATGGCGAGTTACTGGTACAGCGACGACAAACAGGCACTACTGGCCCGACTGCGGCGAGTCGAGGGTCAGATCCGCGGGCTGGAGCGGATGGTCGAGCAGGACACGTACTGCATCGACATCCTCACCCAGATCTCGGCGGCGACCCGAGCACTGCAAGGCGTCGCGCTCGGGCTGCTGGACGGTCACCTGTCACACTGCGTGGCCGAGGCCACGGCAAAGGGTGGCGAAGAGGCCGAAGAGAAGGTCAAGGAGGCCAGCGCGGCAATCGCCCGGCTGGTCCGTTCCTGACCGCACATCATCGTTGTGGAGGCAATCATGGCAACTCAGACATACACCGTCACCGGTATGACCTGCGGCCACTGCGCCAGCGCCGTGAGTTCGGAACTCGGCGCGCTGCCGGGCGT
This sequence comes from Actinocatenispora thailandica, assembly GCF_016865425.1. Lineage (NCBI taxonomy): Bacteria > Bacillati > Actinomycetota > Actinomycetes > Micromonosporales > Micromonosporaceae > Actinocatenispora > Actinocatenispora thailandica. The sequence continues at coordinate 438,949 of NZ_AP023355.1, forward strand.
GCAGGCGGTCCGGGTCGACGTGGCGAGCGGCCGGGTCGAGGTCGACACCGATCAGCCGCTGGCCACCGACTCGGTGGCCGCCGCGGTCGACGAGGCCGGCTACCAGCTGGCCTGAGTGCGGCGCCGGGACGGCGCCGGTCGGGGAGGGTAGATGTCTACTGTGGACAGTGACGGATCCGCCACCGAACTGCGGATCGGCGGCATGACCTGCGCGTCCTGCGCGGCCCGGGTGGAACGCAAGCTGAACAAGCTGCCCGGCGTGGCCGCGACCGTCAACTTCGCCACCGAGACCGCGCGGGTGCACCATCCCGCCGGAGTCTCGGTGCAGGATCTGATCGGCACCGTCGAGGCGACCGGCTACACCGCGCAGCCGCCGGAGCCGCCGGTCGAGACCGGCGACGCGCCGGCCCCGGACGAGCGGGACGAGGCCGAACGCTCGCTGCGCACCCGGCTGCTCGGCTCGGCCGTGCTGACCGCGCCGGTGCTGCTGCTCGCGATGGTGCCGCCGCTGCAGTTCAACCACTGGCAGTGGCTCGCGCTGACGCTGGTCTCACCGGTGGTGGTGTGGGGTGCGTGGCCGTTCCACCGCGCCGCGCTGACCAACCTGCGGCACCGCGCCGCCACCATGGACACGCTGGTCTCGCTGGGCGCGACCGTGTCGTACCTGTGGAGCCTGTGGGCGCTGTTCCTCGGTGGTGCCGGCGGTGAGCACCTGCGGATGAGCCTGCACCTGTTCGCCGGCGCGGACACCGGACCCCAGCTGTACCTGGAGGTCGGCGCCGCGCTGACCACCTTCCTGCTGGCCGGGCGGTACTTCGAGGCGCGGGCCAAGCGGCGCGCCGGTTCCGCGCTGCGGGCGCTGCTGTCGTTGGGCGCCAAGGACGTCACGGTGCTCACCGCGGCCGGCCGGGAGCAGACCGTGCCGATCGGACGGTTGGCGGTCGGGGACCGGTTCGTGGTCCGGCCGGGGGAGAAGATCGCCACCGACGGCGTGGTGGAGTCCGGCACCAGCGCGGTGGACGCGTCGATGCTCACCGGCGAGTCGGTGCCGGTCGAGGTCGGTCCCGGCGACGAGGTGGTCGGGGCGACCGTGAACGCCGGCGGCCGGCTCGTCGTCACCGCCCGCCGGGTCGGTGCCGACACCCAGCTGGCGCAGCTCGGCCGGCTGGTCGCCGACGCGCAGAACGGCAAGGCGCAGGTGCAGCGGCTCGCCGACCGGATCTCCGCGGTGTTCGTCCCGGTGGTGTTGGTGGTCGCGCTCGGCACGCTGGTGGCGTGGCTCGCGGCCGGGCAGCCGGCCGCGGCGGCGGTCACCGCCGCGGTGGCCGTGCTGATCGTCGCCTGCCCCTGCGCGCTCGGGCTCGCCACGCCGACCGCGCTGCTGGTCGGTACCGGTCGGGGCGCGCAGCTGGGCATCCTGATCAAGGGGCCGGAGGTGCTGGAGTCGACCCGGCGGATCGACACCGTGGTGCTGGACAAGACCGGTACGGTCACCACCGGCCGGATGACGCACACCGACACGATCGCCGCCGCGGGCGAGTCGGCGGCCGAGATCCTGCGGTACGCGGGTGCCGTCGAGCACGCCAGCGAACACCCGATCGCCCGTGCGGTGGCCACCGCGGCGTCGGCCGCCGGGGAACTACCGGAGGTGCACGACTTCGCCGCCGTGGCCGGTTTCGGTGCACTGGCCACTGTGGACGGTCATCGCGTCGTGGTGGGCCGGCCGGAACTGCTGACCCGCGAGGGCCTGTCGGTACCGGCGGAGCTGACCGAGGCCATCGGCACCGCCGGTGCCACTGGCGCCACCGCGGTACTGGCCGGCTGGGACGGGGTGGCCCGGGGCGTCCTGGTGGTCTCCGACACCGTCGCCGACGGCGCCGCGGAAGCGGTCGCGGCGCTGCGCGAGCTGGGGTTGCGGCCGGTGCTGCTGACCGGCGACCACCAGGCCGCGGCTCGTACCGTCGCGCAGGCGGTGGGCATCGACGAGGTGCACGCCGGGGTGCTGCCGGCCGGCAAGGCGGACGTGGTCGCCGAACTGCAACGGTCCGGCCGGGTGGTCGCGATGGTGGGCGACGGCATCAACGACGCCGCCGCGCTCGCCACCGCCGACCTGGGCATCGCGATGGGCACCGGTACCGACGTGGCGATCGAGGCGAGCGACCTGACCCTGGTCGCCGGTGACCTGCGGGCCGCGGCGGACGCGATCCGGCTGTCCCGCCGCACCCTGCGCACCATCAAGGGGAACCTGTTCTGGGCGTTCGGGTACAACGTGGCGGCCATCCCGCTGGCCGCGCTGGGCCTGGTCACCCCGGTGCTCGCGGCCGCCGCGATGGCGTTCTCCAGCGTGTTCGTGGTGTCGAACTCGCTGCGGCTGTTCCGGTTCCGGGCCGCACCGCGGGCCGCGCTGCCGGTCAGGACAGCAGATCGGCGAGCTGACGCCCCAGTGCCGGGCTGATCCGCCAGGTGTCCACGAGGGACCGATAGCCGGCACGCGCGGCGGCGGTGTCCACACCGCCGCGCGTGCCGCGCAGCAGCACGTTGCGCGGGGTGTGCGCGGAGTCGACGAACTCGACCACGTCCACCGACCAGCCCAGGGCGCGCAGCAGCTCGGCGCGCGCCGCGTCGGTCAGCACGTCGGCGAACCGTTCCCGCAGGATCGCGCTGCGCAGCAGCGGATCGCTGCGATCGCGCAACTGGACCGACAGCTCGTGGTGGCAGCACGGCGCGGCCAGCACGTACGGCGCCTGCCAGCGCACCGCCCGCGCCAGCGCGTCGTCGGTGGCGGTGTCGCAGGCGTGCAGGGCGAGCACCACGTCGACCCCGGCGCCGTTGCCCGCCGCACCGATCCCGTCGGCTCCGGCCGGCCCACCGGCCTTGCCGCCTGCGGCGACCGTGCCGGGGTCGTCGGCTCCGGCGGCTCCGTCGGCCGTGCCGGCTCCGTCGGCCGTGCCGGCTCCGTCGGCTCCGGCGACTGTGCCGGGCTCGTCGGCTCCGGCGACTGTGCCGGGCTCGTCGCCTCCGGCGACGCTGTCGGCGCCGTCGATCCGGCTGTCGGCGATGGTCCCGGCGACGAACGACACCGAGTCGCTCCAGCCGAGCCGAGCCGCCAGCGCGGTGTTCCGGTCCCGCTGGTCGGCCCGGACATCCACCCCGGTCAACCGCACGTTCGCATTGCGCCGAGCGGTCAGGTAGCGGTACGCCGCGAAGCTCAGGTAGGCATTGCCGCAACCCAGGTCGACCACCCGGAGCGGGTCGGGCAGCCGCGCCGGCAGGGTGGCGTCCAGCGCCCGCAGGAACGCGTCGACCTGGCGGCGCTTCGCCGCGTTGCCGCCGATCACGCCGTACAGCTCGTCGTCCGGTGGCAGCAGGTAGCGCTTCGCCCGATCGTGCCCGGTGTCGGCCGGTGCGCCCGCCCCGGCCGAGCGGTGCACCTGCGCCTCGCCGCGCTTGGTCACCCGCAGCTGCACCGTGGTGTCGGTGCCGGTGACGTGCCAGTTCCCGTACGGCCGGGCGAGCAGCTCGGTGACCGCCGTCTCGGCATCGGTGCCCCAGGCCACGTTGCGGGTGCGCGGCCGGGCGGCGTCCTGCTCGACGATCTGCAGTCGCGGCCCGGCGCCGACCTGCACCGGGCGCAGCTCGACCCGCGGCACCTCGGGAGTCGCGCCGCGGCGCCGACCGGCGCCGACCGCCCGCACCAACCGGTCGGAGTCGGTCAGCAGGGTACGAAGGTCGGCCAGGGCGGCGGCGAGTGGTTCGGGCACCCGCCCAGCCTACGTCGGTGCACTCGGCCGGCCCCGGGGCTGACGCCGGGCGCGGCCGGTTGGCGGGGTCTGCCAGGATGACGCCATGGCTGTACGGCTCGTCCCGCCCTCCGAGACCCTGACCGCGCCGGGCCTGCTGCTGCGGCGCTGGCGGTCCGCCGACGTGCGCCCGATGGTGCGGGCCGTCCAGGCGTCCCTGCCGGAGCTGTCGCCCTGGATGCCGTGGGCGGTCGAGGGGTACGGGAACACCGAGGCGCGGGCCTTCCTCGACGACGGCCGGCGGCAGTGGGACGAGGGCCGGGCGTTCAACTACGCGATCGTGCGGGGCAGCCGGGACGTGATCGGCGCCACCAGCCTGATGGCCCGGGTCGGGCCGGGCGCGCTGGAGATCGGGTACTGGGTCGACTCCCGGCACACCGGCCGCGGCGTCGCCCGGCGCGCCGCCGCCGCACTGGCCGCGGCCGGCCTCGCCGTTCCCGGCATCGACCTGATCGAGATCCACCACGACCCGGCGAACCTGGCCAGCGCGGCGGTGCCGCGGGCGCTCGGCTTCGAGCGGTCCGACGACATCGTGGACGACGACGGCCGGCCGACCTCCGTCTGGCGGCTGCCCGCCGCCCGGCTGGCCGACAGCCGCATCCCGGACCTGCTCGACCAGCGCCGCTACCGCTGACGCCGGCTGCCGTGCCGCCGGCACGGTGCCGCGGGCGACCGGCGCGGACGCCGGTCACGGTGCCGCGGGCGACCGGCGCGGGCGCCGGCCATGGTGCCGAACGCCGCGGCGGCGGCCGGCCATCGTGCCGGACTCCGCGGCGGCTGCCGGTTCAGCGGGCCGGCACTATTTCGTCCACATAGGACACTCCGGCGACCCGGCTGACGGTGGCGCGGGCGCCGGGCAACGAGAGCCGCGCGGTGGTCGCCGCCGGCGCCGGACCGCCCGGACGGGCCTCGGTCAGTACCCGGCCGTCGAAGTCCGCCTCGATGCCCAACGTGGCCGCGATGGTGGGCAGCACGTCGACCAGCCCAGCCGGCGCGGGCAGGTCGACGTCGCTGCGATAGTCCGGACCGGTGACCTGGAGCACGGCGTGCACGTCCCGCCGGTAGCCACTGCCGTGGCAGCCGTGGAAGTCCGGCGCATCGGTGGTCGGGCCGGCCTGCGCCGCGTACCAGCCGGGCGCATAGCCGACGATCAGCTGCGGCGAGCGCGGGCCGGCCGCGCCGATCAGTGACAGCGGGACGGTGTCCGGCAGCCCGCCGGCGCCGAACAGCACCCCGGTCCACGGTTGCCGCCGCAGCCAGCCCACCAGTCGCTCCGCCACCGGGTCGGCCGGATCGTCGAGCCAGATCGCGGACGTACCGTCGTCGCAGCAGTAGATGCCGCGGTCGAAACCCGCGGCGGCGAGCTCCGCGGCCAGGTTGATCCGGCCGGTCATCGGTGAGCTGCCGTGGTCGGAGGCGATCCACAGGTTCGTGTCGTCGGCGTGGCCGAGCGCCTCCAGCGCGTCGACCAGCCAGCCGAGGGCGGTGTCCGCGGCGGCCAGCGCGGCCAGCGACTGCGCCGAACCGGGCCCGTACCGGTGCTGGCTCGCGTCCGGTTCGGTGAGCCAGAGCACCGCGACGTCCGGCCGGTGCGTGTCCACCAGGTGTGCCAGCGCGTCCACCGCGTAGCGGAACTGCCCCGCGCGGTCGTCGGACGGCGCGCCGAGCCGGGCGTGCAGCTCGGCCGCCGCCCAGGCCGGTTCGGCGCGCGGCTCGGTGTCCCGGGTGTCGACCCGGATGCCCGGCCCGTCCTGGTGCGCGGTGGGGTCCAGCAGCAGCGACACGCCGGCGCTGCCGGTGTTCACCACGACGGGTGACGGACGGCAGCTGCGCCCGCGCGGCGGTGAACCGGCTGCTGCGCCGGCGCACCGAGTGCAGCCAGGGGCACCGGTCCGGGGTGATCACCGCGGGGGAGAGCCCGTCGAACACCACGACCACATCCAGCGCCGCCTGGCGCGCCGCGTCCCGCACGGCGCCCGATCGTAGTGTCCCGGCCGGTTCGCGGGGGCCCCATCGCGGTTCCGGCCGCAGGGTCCGGACGACGGCGGCGGCGCCGGTCAGGCGGGCGCGGTGCGCTGCCGGTAGGTGCGGGTCTTGTTGCGGTTGCCGCAGACCCGCATCGAGCACCAGCGGCGGGACGAGTTGCGGGAGGCGTCGTAGTAGACCCAGCGGCAGTCGTCCGCCGGGCAGATCTTCATCCGCCGCCAGCTGCCGTCGTGGGCGGCGAGCGCCACCGCGGCGAGCACCTCACCCAGCACGGCGGTCACGCCGGTACCGGCGGGGGCCGGCACCGCGGCGCCGTCCGGGGCGAACCGCACCGCCAGCGGGATCCGTACCGAGAGGGCGTCGAGTGCGTCCCGGCTCCGGTGCCCGGCCTGCTCCGGCGGGTCGTGGTGGGTGGCGGTCTCGGCGCGCAGCTCGGCGCGCAGCCGGCGGGCGAGGTCGAGGTCGGCCTCGTCGGCCGGCGCCGGCCGGTCGTGGTCGGCCAGCCAGCGGCGGAACGTGGCCAGGTCGCGCAGGTCGTCCAGGCCGCTCTCCACGTCGATCGAGTTCAGGAACGACTCGACGAGCGTCAGCGGTGCCGGCACGTCGGCCATCGCCTACCACCTCCGACACCACTGTACGAGCTTGACCGGTCACTGCCGAGCGGCTAGTGTCCCCGCGACACCACTGTCTTCGATTCGATGGTGTTTGAGGAGTGATCATGGGCGACGTGCGGTTCCGCGCGCTGAGCGCGGCGACGCTGCCGGACCTGGTCACGCTGTTCGCGCCGGACCGGGAGTGCGCCGGCTGCTGGTGCCAGTTCTTCGTGCTGCCCGGCAGCGAGTTCAGCGCCGGCTGGGGCGCGGCGAACCGGGCCCGGCTCGCCGCGCAGGTCGAGGCCGAGACCGAACCGCTGGGCCTGCTCGCCTACCGGGACGACCGGCCGGTCGGCTGGTGCGCCACCGGCCCGCGCAGCCGGTACCGGCGGCTCGCCCGGTCCCCGGTGCTGCGCGGCGTGCCGGACGTCGGCGCCCTGCTCGTCCCGTGCTTCTTCGTCGCCGCCGACGCCCGCGGCGACGGTGTCGTCGACGCGCTGCTGGCCGAGGTGCTCGCGCGGGCCGGCGACCGGCCGGTGGAGGGCATCCCGCGGGCCGCCGCCGACCGGCTGCGCCCGGCCGACGCCTACCTCGGTACCGAAAGCCTGTTCGCGCGGCACGGTTTCACCGTCCTCGCCCGCCCGCTCCCGACCCGGGTGGTGATGCGCCGCGCCACCCGGGCGCCCACCAGGGTTCCCGGCGCCACCCGGGCGCCCGCCCGGGTTCCCCGCGCTACCTGAGCGCCCGCCCGGGTTCCCCGCGCCACCTGAGCGCCCGCCCGGGTTCCCGGCGCCACCCGGGCGCCCGTTACGGCTCCGCCAGCGAGCCGGGCGCCGCCCGGGTCCCCCACGCCAGCCCGCTACGGCTTCGCCAGCCACCTGGGTGCCCGCCACCGGAGCGCCGCGCCGGGCGGGCCCGCCGGTACCGGGAAATGGCACAGTCGTCGCGGCCGGGGCGCTCGGGGGCGGCCGGGCTCCGTAGTATCGGCACTCGTGGCCACACCTGCCCTGCTGGAGCTGTCCGGCGTCAGCCGCACGTACGGCGAGCGCGAGGCACTCGCCCCCATCGACCTGAAGCTGCACGCACGCCGCTGCGTCGTCCTGCTCGGTGCCAACGGCTCCGGCAAGAGCACGCTGCTGCGCATCGCGTGCGGCCGGGACACCCCGACCGCCGGTACCGTCCGGCTCGGCGGCTCGGCGCTGACCGAGGAGGACGTCCGGGTCCGCACCCAGATCGGGGTGGTCGGCGACCAGGTCGGCTACTACCCCGACCTGACCGTCGCCGAGCACCTGCACCTCGTCGCGGTCGCGCACGGCGCTGGTGACGAGGCCGACGAGCTGGTCGCCGGCGCGCTCGTCGACTGCCGGCTGGACGAACACGCCGACGCGCTGCCCGGCTCGCTGTCGTCCGGCCAGACCCAGGCGCTGCTGCTCGCCTCGGTCCTGGTCCGGCCGCGCCGGCTGCTCGTCCTCGACGAGCCGGAGCAGCGACTCGACCCGGCCGCCCGGGACTGGCTGGCCGGCGTGCTCGCCGCCGAGAAGCAGGCGGGCACGGCGCTGCTGATCGCCACCCACCACACCGACCTCGCCGCCGCGGTCGCCGACCGGGTGATCGTGTTGCGCGAGGGCGAGGTCGTCGCGGACGGCAAACCGGACAAGGTGCTTTCCGGTGACATCGCCTGAGCCCGAGATCCCGGAGCTGGTCACGCCGCGGCCCGAGCCGGTCGACGACCTGCCCGCCGGTACCGTCCGGGCGCGCACCCGCGGCACCCTCGCGGCGCTGCGCCGGCTGCGCGCCGAACACCGGCGGGAGGCTGCCGGCAACGCCGCCTTCGCCGCGTACGCCGTGGTCATCGGCCTGCTCGTGTACGGCGGTGCGCTGCTGCCGTGGCTGCGCCGGCTGTCCAGCGGGGAGCAGCACACCACCGACGCCGCACAACTCGCCGCCGCCGCGCCGCCGGCCCTGGTCGCCCTGGTACTGCTGGGCATGCTCGCGGTCGCCCGGGACGCGCTGTGGCGTGGCCCCGTCACGCTGCCGGTACCGGCGGCGAGCTGGCTGCTGCCGATGCCGATCGACCGCGGCCGGCTGCTGCGGCCCCGGCTGCGGATGCAGCTGATCCTCGGCGTGGTGCTCGGTGCCGTGTTCGGTGCCGCGATCGCGATCACGCTGGTCACCGGCGGTCTCGCCAGCGGCAGCTTCTGGCCGCTGCTCGGCGCCGGCGCCGGCTCGTTCGCCGCGGTCGGGCTGCTGTCCGTGGGGCTCGGCGCGCTGATCGAGCGGTACCGCACCGCCGACCGGATCACCCGGATCCTCTCCCCGATCGCGGTCGTGGCCGCGCTCGCGCTGGCGGTGCAGAGCGCGCTCGGCTGGTACGGCCACACCGCCACCTCCCTGGTGCGGGCCGAGACCTGGTCCGGCCCGTGGGGCTGGGCCATCCAGCCACTGCTCGCCGTGACCGCCGGCCCGCAGCCCACCGGTACCGGCTCCCGGACCGCGGGTGCGGCGATCGGCGCGGTGACCACGCCGGCGCATCCGGGCACCCTGGACGCGCCGGGCTGGCCGGTCGCGCTGCTGCTGCTGGTCGCGTTGGCGCTGCTGGCGACGGTGTGCGCGATGCTGATCGCGGCCGGCATGCCGGCCCGCACGATCCGCCGCCGGGCCCGCTCGGTCGCCGGCTTCACCGTCGGCCTGACCACGATGAACCCCCGTGCCGCCGCCCTGGAGGTACGCGAGGCGCGCGGTCGGCCGATGCGCGCGTTGCGGCTGCCCCGGCCGCACCGGGCCGAGCTGATCATCGCCTGGCGGGACGCGACCGCGCTGGTCCGGGCGCCGTCCCGGCTGGCCTGGGCGATCCTGCTGACCGCCGTCGGCTTCCTGCTGATGGCGCTCTCGCTCGGCGCCGGCAACCTCTACCTGTCGCTGGCTCTGCTGGCCGCCGGGCTGGTCGCCGGCTACCTGGCCGCCGCGCAGCTGACCGAACCGGCCCGGCTCGACGCGGACGACCCGCGCCGCGCCGGCGGCCTGCCGTACTCGTTCGACCACCTGGCCACCCGGCACGCGGTGGTACCGCTGGTCGTCGCCGGCGTGCTCGCCGAGATCGGCGCCGTGGTCGCGGTGGTGCTCACCGGCTCGGTGGTCGCCCTGCTGGTACCGGTCGTGTCGGTACCGGCGCTGGTCGCCGCGGCGCTGGTCTCCGCGTACCGCGGTCCGGTGCCGGCGGCGGCGATGACCGGCGCGGACACCCCGGTGGGCAACATCGGCATGGTCACCGTCGTCGGCTGGTACGCGGCGGGTCCGCTCGTCGCGATCGTGCTGTTGCTGCCGCCGATGCACCTCATCCTCGGCCGCCCGACCGGCTCGTCGGCGATCGAGTACGTGCTGTGGGGTCTGCTGGTGGCCGCGATCCTGCTGTGGTGGTCGGTGCGCCGGGCCAAGGCCCGCGCCGCCGACAGCCACCCGTAGCGCGCCGCCGTCGCCGACCGGTCCCGCGCCGACGGTGCCGGTCGGCGCGGCGGCGCCGCGGTGCTCAGCGGGTCGCGGTGGTGACGATCTCGTCGTACACGGTCGGGTCGTACGAGAGGATCACCGGGAAGCCGGTCTCCGGCTCCGGGCCGGTCCAGCGAACCTCGACGCCCGGGTTGTGCCATTCCGAGCCGTCCGGCAGGAACACGTGCGGGCTGCCGTGCACCGCGCGGTCCTTCGCGTTGCGCCACTGCGTCATCACCTCGGCCCGGCCGGCGCCCAGCGCGAGCGCCTTCTTCAACGCCTCCGCGTTGACCCGCTCGCACTCCGCCGCCACCGCGAGGATCTCCGGCAACAGCGAGATGCACCGGCTCTGCCCGAACATCGCGTACCGCAGCGCGGCGTCCAGCTCGTCGCTCGCCGCGAGGCCGCCCACGTCCGGCCGCTTCGCCGCCTGCACCGCCTCCATCGGCAGCAGCGTGGACACCGGCCACTCGTCCGCCCGGCCCTGCCACTGCTGCCAGGCGAGCGTCTCGTCCAGCCCGCCGATCACCGGTACCTCGGCGTCCAGCCGGCGTTTCGGGGTCGGCGTGCCGCGCAGCAACTCCAGCGGGTAGGCGCGCAGGTCGATCCGGACCCGCTTGAGGCCCAGGCGGTGCCGGGCGCGGCGCAGCCCGTGCAGCGCCAGCCCGGCCCACGGGCACCCGATGTCCGAGTAGACGGTCAACACCCCGGGTTCGGGACTGAACTCGGGTTCCTTCGGTCGCGGCACCTGTCCTCCTGGGCATGGGGCTGCCTGGTCCGGTGGACGGGCCCGGGCCGTCGCGGTACGCCGGCCGGAACCGTACTGGTCACAGCACAGCATGACCCAGACCGCGGACCGGGACCGCCCCCACCCGGCGTGCCGGCGCGTTCGAGCGGGTCCCGCGGTGCCGATCGCGCCCCATCCGTGATCGAGGCGGTGTGACCTGGAGCACTATTTGAGGCACAATCGAGGCGGCAGGCGTGCACCGGTACCCGGATCGGAGGTGCCCGATGGAGCGGATCCCACCGTTCGTCGTGGTCGGCATCGACGGCGAGGAGTCGTCGATCGCCGCGCTGCGCTGGGCGGTCCCGGAGGCGTGGGCACACCGCGCCCGTGTCCTCGCGGTACACGCCTACAGCGAGCCGGTCGTGGGTGACGCGACGATGCTGCCGCCGGACACGTTCGCGCACGCCGAGGAGGTGCAGCGCTCCGCCCAGGAATGGCGCGACACGGCACTCGCCGCGCTGCCGGAGTACCCGGAGGCCGAGGTCGAGGTGCAGGTTCGGCTCGGCCCGGCCGGCCCGGTGCTCACCGAGGCCGCGTGCGGTGCGCTGCTGCTGGTCGTCGGCAGCCACGGCCGACACCCGCTGCACCGGCTGGTGTACGGGTCGGTCAGCCGTTACTGCCTGGGCCACGCGCGGTGCCCGGTGGTCGCCGTCCCGTTCCACCGCGACCGCGTCGACGCCGTCAACTGAGCCGGCGACGGCCCCGCCGGGTGGCGGTCACCGTCCGGCCCTGCCTGACGGTCGAGGTCAGGTGGTGCGCGGGGCGAGTCGGCGGGTCTCCCCGATCGCCAGGTCCCACAGCCGGTCGCGCGGCAGTCCCGTCGCCGACCAGGCCGCGCGCACCAACTCCAGCGGCTCCAGCACCGGCTCCTTGGTCATCGCGAAGGTGCCCCAGTGCATCGTCGCCATCCGGTCGGCGGCCAGATCCCCGAACGCCCGGACCGCCTCGGCGGGGTCCAGGTGCACGGCGCGCATGAACCAGCGAGGGTGGTACGCCCCGATCGGCAGGAGTGCCAGGTCGATCCGCGGGTAGCGCTGCGCGATCGCGGTGAAGAAGTCGCCGTAGCCGGTGTCGCCGGCGAAGTAGATCCGCGGACCGTGGTCCGCGGCGCCGAGCAGCCAGCCGCCCCACAGGCTGCGACAGGTGTCGGCCGGGCCGCGCCGGCTCCAGTGCTGCGCCGGGACGAGGTCGAACCGCACGTCGTGCAGCCGCGCGGACTCCCACCAGTCGAGTTCGGTGACCCGGCGGAAGCCGCGCCGGCGGAACCACTCGCCCAGCCCGGCGGGAACGAACACCGCGGTATCGCGGGGCAGCCGGCGGATCGTCGGTGCGTCCAGGTGGTCGTAGTGGTTGTGGCTGATCACCACCGCGTCGACCGGCGTGACCTCGGTCAGCGCCACCCCGGGCGGGACGAACCGGGGTCGCACCCCGGGGATCCGGCGCGACCACACCGGGTCGGTGAGCACCCGCAGCCCGCCGATGTCCAGCACGTACGTGGCGTGGCCGACCCAGGTCACCGCGGTGGTGTCGGCCCGCAACGCCGGCAGGCCGTCGCGCCGGATCGGGATCCGGTCCACGTCACCGACCGACGCGAGCGGCCGGCTCGCCCGTACCAGCCGGGCGAGTTGCGGCAGCCCGGGCAGCGGGGCAGCCAGTCGGTCGGCGAACGACTGCGGCCAGCGTCGCGGCGGGCCGCCGACCGGTACGTCGGTCGACCTCGCGGCGATGGCTGCCGCCGCGGGGCCTTCGGGGCGATCCGAGCGGCGCGCGGTGCGTGTCCTGTCGATCACCCTCCCAGTCTGTCGGCGGATCGGGCCGGCCGGGCCGGATACGCTGGCTACCGGTGGCTTTCCCGCCGGCGGTGGCCGGCGCACGCGGACAGGAGTCGGGCAGTGGCGGACAATGGCGACGACCGCGAGGTCGCCCTCGACGAGGACCTGGACATCCTGCCCGACCAGACGCGCGACGACACCGACGCCGGCTGGGGCGAACGCCCGGACAGCAACGACGACCGGCTGCTGGCCGAACGCCCGCCGCACTGGGACTGACGGTGCGCCCGGTCGGGCGCACCGATCTCGCCCGCCGCCGAGCGGCCCGATCTCGGACCGCGCCCCGGCCGTCCGATCTCGGACCGCGCCCCGGCGGCCCGATCTCGCAGCACGCACTGGCGACCCGATCTCGCCCGCTGCCTGGGCGATCCGATCTCGCCGGGGACCGTCGACAGCCTGGCTGAGTCCAGCCCCGCGCCGGGCCGCGCCGATCAGTGCGTGATCGGGTTCTCCAGGACCGGCGGCACCTCGGAGGCGCAGAACGCGCACCGGGTCGCGGCGGCGGGAATGGTGGACAGGCACTGCGGGCAGTCCCGCTTCGGTGCGTCCACCTTGCTCGGCAGGAACCGTTGCAGCAGCCTGTCGACCGGGATGACGACCAGGAAGTAGACCACCGCGGCGACGATCAGGAAGGAGAGCACCGCGTTCACGAAGTTGCCGTACTTGAACTGGCTGCCGTTCCAGGTGAAGTAGAGCTTGCTGAAGTCCTGCTTGCCGAAGATCGCCGCGATCAACGGCGTGAGCAGATCACTGACCAGCGAATTCACCACGGCCGTGAACGCCGCACCGATGATGATGCCGACGGCCAGATCGACCACGTTGCCGCGCAGGACGAAGTCCCGGAAACCCTTGAGCACCGCTCTCGTTCTCCTCATGCTGTAGCCGGTGCGGTGCCGGGGGCGGCGGCTCCGGTCAGCCGGGTCGGAGGGTGAGTCCGATCCGGGCCGACGGCGCCACTCCCGCCACCCGACGCGCCTGTTGTTCGGTCATCGCCAAATAGACCACGGATCCTCCCGTCATGTCCGCAGAATGGCCGGTCGTCCCCCGGAGGACGAGCGCATCGCGGACCAGAAGCTCGGCCGGATCGCGCTGGGTGTCGGTATCGGCACTGTCCGGGTCAGTCGTGACGGTAACGGTGAGGTCGACCCGATCGCCGGGGTGCACCAGACCACCGACGCCGGCGCCGCCGATCGGCACGGCGACGCCGACCGAGCCGGCCGGGACGCTGCTTCCCGGCGCGGGCCGGTGGCTCGGGGCCGGGGTGGGCCGGGCGGGGCACCGGCCGTCGTCCGCGGCGGCGCCGCTGCCCGTGGCCAGCACGCCGGCGGCCAGCAGCAACAGCACCGTGACCGCGCCCGCGCGCAGCAGCCGGGAGCGGCGGCGGGCCGACCAGCGGATCGGATCGAGCCGCTCGGTCTTGCACCGGCGCGGCCGGGAAGCGCGCTCACGTCCTGGGAACACAGCAGCTCCTCGGGCTGGGGACACGACGGTGTCCGCGACTGAGGGGTCGGCTCGGGTGCGCTGCTGCCGGCACGCGTCCGGCGTCGCCCCGAACCGGCCTCGGGGGTTCGCCGCGAACGCTAGGTCGGGTATCCACCGCCCACGCTGGCCTGTGGACAACGCTGTGGATATCAGTAAGGACCGGCTGCGGTCCGTGCTACGGGTGTCCACCGGTGGGGGCCGACCGTCACCGCGCCGGCGCCCACCCCGGTCGGCGCCCACCCCGGTCGGCGCCCATCCAGCCGGCGCGCGGATACGCGGAAGGGCGCCGCGCACAGCGCGACGCCCTGGTGGACGAACCTTGGGAGCGGTTGGCGCCGCCGTCGGCGCCGGGCCGGAGTCAGGCGCTGGCAGCGACCTTGCCGGAACCGCCGCTGCCCGAACTGCCGGACTTGCCGCCCGCCGAACTCGACGAGCCGGACGAGGAGGCGCTCGACGCGGACGAACCGGAGTCGCTGCCGCTCTTCGCCGAATCCCCGCTCTTGCCCTTGCCGTCCCCGGCGCCCTTGCCGTCCGAGGAACTGGACGAGGTGGCCGCGGCCGACGACGCAGTCGACGAGGATCGGGAGTCGGTCCGGTAGAAGCCGGAGCCCTTGAACACGACGCCGACCGCCGAGAAGACCTTGCGCAGTCGACCGCCGCAGTCGGGGCACTCGGTGAGCGGGCCGTCGCTGAAGGACTGGACCGCTTCAAGCGTGTGACCGCACTCGGTGCAGACGTACTGGTAGGTGGGCACCCTTTGCCTCCGCTGGCACTCTCTATTTCTGAGTGCTAATCATCCGCCATGACGGGGCCCGGCGTCCACCCGGGGTGGCGGGGTAGACACGCCCGATCCGGTGATCCTGGCGAGCCCGCCACCGGGCGTGAGCACCGCGTTGACCGGCCGGTCGTGCGGCTCGGTGGGCAACTCGTCGACGAGTTCCCCGTCGTAGAGCAGCGCCACGACCAGGGCGCGCCGGGGCACTCGGGACAGCGCCCGGTCGTACGAGCCGCCGCCCCGGCCGAGCCGGTTGCCGTGCCGGTCCACCGCGAGCGCGGGGACGAACAGTACCGCCGCGCGAGCCGCCGCGCCCGGACCGAGCCGGGGCCCGGACGGTTCGCACAGCCGCCAGCGGGCCGGCTGCAGGCAGTCCGGGCCGGTGTACTCCGACCAGTCCAGGTCGAGGTCGGAGCGCAGCACCGGCAGCAGTACCCGATCGCCCCAGCGGCGCAGCGACTCCGGTAGCTCCGGGCCGCCCGGCTCCAGATCGGTCGGCACGTAGCCGGTCACGGTACGTCGGGCATCGGGCACCGCGGGTCGACCCACCGGGCGCCCGGCGCGCAGCAGCGCGACAGCGGCAGCCCGGATCGCGGCGTCGGCCGCGGCTCGGTGTCCGGGGGACATGCCCCGGCGCGCCGCGAGCAACCCCTCACGAATGCCCGACTTATCCGAAACTGCGTGCATCTTCGCTGGATCCAACCTTGCCGGGGTAGGGGTGCCTGCGCGTGCTGTGACAGCATCGCACTGCGAGTCGCCGGACGGTGCCCGGATCACCGATCGGCGGCCGGCTGCGGGCAGTCCACAATGACGTCGGGTGCCGACCGCTCATCGCGAGCTGACCTGTCAGAGGTCCCGAGGCAGGGCCTCTTGGGCAATCGTGCCGCGCCGGTGCCACCGGGCGGCCGAGGATCGGAGGACGGGGTGACCCTGCGCGCGCGGCTCACCGCGGCGTTCCTCGCCGTCGTACTCGGGCCGGTGCTGATCGGTGCGGTGTTCGTCGGCATCACCGTGTCCGAGGTCAGCAACCGCCGCGCGGTCGAGCGGCTGCAGGTCGCCACCACGACCGTGCGGACCACCGTCGACGCGGCCTGCCACGAGTTGCGGTCCGCGGCGCAGATCGCCGCCCGACTGTACGGCGGGGGTACCGCCGCCGACCAGGCGAGCGCCGCCCGGGACGGCGTGGCCACCCGGCTCGCCAGCGCGGTCCAGATCACCGACCAGCACGGCATGGTCCGGTCCACCGCCGGACAACTGCTCGGGCCGTCCGCCGACTGCGCCGGTGCGTTCCCCGCCGGTGGCGAGCGCCCGCACTCGCTGACCGCCCGGGTCCGGTTGACCGACCAGCGCGGCCGGTCGATCGGCCAGGTCGTCGCCGCGGTACCGGTGGACCGGGCGTTCGTCGCCCACCTCGGCGCCTCGACCGGGGTGGACGTGACGTTGCTGTCCGCCGGCGACCCGCTGTCCACCGAGACCGCGGTGCGGGCCGACGCCATCGCGAGCACCGCCCGCGGGCTGCACGGCGACCAGGTCAAACCCACCCGCGACGGGGTGTTCGTGCGGCTGGCGCCGGCCCGCTCGGAGCAACCGCTGCGGCTCGCGCTGTCCACCAGCCGCTCCGACTCGCAGACCCTGTACGCGGTGCTGATCGGTGTCGTCGTCCTCGCCGGCCTGGTCGCGGTGAGCGCGGCCTGGTGGCTGGCCAACTCCACCACCCGGCCGCTGGCCGAACTCGCCGGCGCCGCCGACCGGGTCGCCGGCGGTGACCTCGCGGCCCGGGTACCGGTGCGCAGCCGGGACGAGGTCGGCCAGCTGGCCAGCACGTTCAACCGGATGACCCGGGAGATGCAGGCGTACGTGCAGGCGCTGACCGCCAGCCGGGACCAGCTGCGCGGCAACCTCGGCATGCTCGGCGACACGCTGTCCAACACGCACGACCTGGACGGCATCCTGTCGGTGATCCTGGAGACCGCGATGGCGGCCACCGGCGCCCAGTCCGGCGTCGTGCTGCTGGTCGACGGGCCGGACGGGGCGCACCCGAACCAGCTGGTCGCGCGGTGTGCGGACGGCTTCGACGGGCGGATCAGGTCGCTGTCGTCGATCCACGTGGCGCTCGGTGAGGGGCTGCTCGGCGGCGTCGCCCAGGGCGGCGAGCCGCGCCGCGGCCGGGCGGACGGCATCGTGCTGGCGCCGACCGAACCGCGCTGCCGGACCTACATCGCGGTCCCGTTCTCGGGGTCCGCCCGGCCGAACCCGACCGGTACCGCGGACAGCGGCGACGGGGAGCACGGGCAGCTGCGCGGCGTGCTCGCCCTGTACGACCGGCTCGGCCAGGACGACTTCGACGACGCCGACCTGGGCACCCTGCGTACCTTCGCCGGCCAGGCGGCGGTCGCGGTGGACAACGTGCTGCTGCACCAGGAGACCGAGCGGCTGTCGCTGACCGACCCGCTCACCGAGCTGTGGAACTACCGGTACCTGCGGGTCGCGCTGGCCAACGAGGTGGAGCGGGCCACCCGGTTCGAGCGCCGGCTGTCGGTACTCGCGATGGACCTGGACCGGTTCAAGGAGGTCAACGACACCTACGGGCACTCGGCCGGCGACGCGGTACTGGTCGCGTTCGCGCAGCGGATCCGGGCCGAGATCCGCGAGATCGACCTGGCCTGCCGGCAGGGCGGCGAGGAGTTCGTCGTGCTGCTGCCGGAGACCGACCGGGCCGGCGCCGTCGCGCTGGCCGAACGGATCTGCGCCGCGGTCCGTGACCTGCGGGTGCCGATCGCCGCGCCGGACGGCCGGGAGCCGTGGGAGATCCAGGTGACCGTCTCGGTCGGCATCGCCGTCTACCCCGATCACGGCGGTACCGGCCAGGAGGTGCTCGACGCGGCCGACGACGCGCTCTACGCGGCGAAGGCGGCCGGCCGGGACACCTGGCGGCTCGCCGCCGGCCGTACCCGGCGCCGCGGCAGCCAGCCAGGCTCCGTCACCCCGGCCCACGACACCCCGGACGACGCCCGGGCCCCGGACCGCGCGCCACGCCCGGGCGGTGCCCCGGTCTCGGACGACACTCCGGACCGCGCGCCACGCCCGGGCGGACCTGCGGTCTCGGACGGCGTTGCGGCGCCGGACGACCTGCCGTGCCCGGACGCCGCTGGGGCACCCGCCGACGCGCCACCCGGTGACGCCGCCGCGCCCTGCGCCGACACGGACGGTGCCACCACCAGCACCGGTACGGGTGCCGGCGACGGTGCCGCGGACAGGCCGGGCGGCGCGTCGCATCGGCCACGAACGCCGAGGCAGACGCGAGGCGGATAGTCTCGCCCCATGCCCGACCACTCGACCACGTCCGACCCGACAGCCGCGCCGTCCGCGGACGCGACGCCGACGCAGCGCGCCACCAAGGCGGTCATCCCGGCGGCCGGGCTGGCCACCCGATTCCTGCCGGCCAGCAAGGCGGTGCCCAAGGAACTGTTCCCGGTCGTCGACAAACCGGCCCTGCAGTACATCGTGGAGGAGGCCGCCGCGGCCGGCATCGGCGACGTCCTGCTGATCACCGGCCGGGGCAAGAGCTCGATGGTCGACCACTTCGACCGGCGGCTCGACCTGGAGGCGGCGCTGGAGGCCAAGGGCGACACCGAGCGGCTGGAGGCGGTGCGCCGGCCCGGCGAGCTGGCCGCGCTGCACTCGTCCCGGCAGCCGGAGCCGCTCGGCCTCGGGCACGCCGTCTCGTGCGCCGAGGACCACGTCGGTCGGTCACCGTTCGCGGTGCTGCTCGGGGACGACCTGATCGACGAGCGCGACCCGCTGCTGCCCACCATGCTCGACCTGCAGGCCCGGACCGGCGGCATCGTGCTCGCGCTGCTGGAGGTGCCCTGGTCGGAGGTGCACAAGTATGGCGTCGCGTCGGTCGAGCCGGCCGCCGAGAGCGTCGGTGCGGCCGAGATCGTGCAGGTCACCGGGCTGGTGGAGAAGCCGGCGCGGGAGGACGCGCCGAGCAACCTCATCCTGGTCGGGAGGTACGTGCTGCCGGCGTCGATCTTCGACGCGATCCGGGACACCGAGCCGGACCGCCGCGGCGAGATCCAGCTGACCGACGCGATGGTGCGGCTGCTGCGCGCGGGCACGCCGGTGCACGGGGTGGTGTTCCGCGGCCGACGGTACGACACCGGCGACCCCACCGGCTATCTCAAGGCGGTCGTGCAGCTGGCGACCGCGCGCGACGACATCGGTCCGGACTTCCGGGAGTGGCTCACCCGCTACGTCGCGGACGGGTTCACCGAACAGCCGCCGAAGAACGGTCGGTGACGGAGGCGCCATGGTGACCGCCACGCTGACCCCGCTCGCGGACTTCCTCCAGCAGGTGCTCGCCGCGATCCGCCCGCTGCCCCCGCTCGACCTGGAACTCACCCAGGCGTACGGGAACGTGTTCGCCGAGGACGTCGTCGCGCCGGGTCCGCTGCCGGCGTTCGACCACGCGGCGATCGACGGGTACGCGGTGCGGCTGGACGACGTGGTCGGCGCCCGCGAGGACCGGCCGGTCCGGCTCAACGTGGTGGGCGACGTCGGCGCCGCCTCCTGGCGGCCGGTACGGGTCAGCTCCGGTTCCTGCCTGTCGGTCGCGGCCGGCGCGCCGATGCCGGCCGCCGCCGACGCGGTGGTACCGACGTCCTGGACCGACGAGGGCATGGCGTCGGTGGAGATCTACGCGACGCCGAAGCGGGGCCACGGGGTCCGCCGGGCCGGCGAGGAGTTGGCCGTCGGCGCCGTCGTGGCGCAGGCCGGTACCCAGGTCACCGCGCCGATGGTGGCGCTGCTCGCGGCTGCCGGGGTGGCGCACGTGGTGGTCCGGCCGTGCCCCCGGGTGGTGGTCGTGTCCACCGGCGACGAGCTGGTGGAGACCGGTCGGATGTCCGCACCCGGCCAGGTGGTCGACGTCAACTCGCACGCCTTGACCGCGGCGGCGGTCGAGGCCGGCGCGCTCGCGTACCGGATCGGGATCTGCGACGACGACCCCGAGGGGCTGCGCGCGGTGCTGGAGGACCAGACGCTGCGCAGCGACCTGATCGTGATGACCGGCGGCACCGGGCACGGCCCCGGCGACATGGTCCGGCGCATCTTCGGCCGGGACGGCACCGTCGGGTTCACCGACCTGTCCGTGTACCCGTGTTCCTCGCTCGGGTTCGGCACCGTCGGCGTGGAGGAGGTGCCGATCGTCTGCCTGCCCGGCGACCCGGGTACCGCGCTGATCGGGTTCGAGGTGCTGGTCCGCCCGGTGATCCAGCGGCTGGCCGGTGCCGAGCCGGTGTTCCGGCCGTCGATCAAGGCGCACCTGCTGGAGACGCTGTCGTCGCCGGCGGGGTTGCGCGAGTTCCGCCCGGCGCTGGTGTCGGAGCGGCGCGGTGGCGGCTACACGGTGCAGCCGCTGGCGGGTGGGCCGTACACTCTGTCCGGCCTGGCCGATGCGAACGGACTGCTCGTGTTGGGTGAGCGCGTCTCGACCGCGGCGGCCGGCTCCACAGTGGACGTACTGCTGATCGATCGGCGGAGATGAACGCACACCCAGGCTGGCCCGCCGTGCTGCGCGACGGCGACGTGACGCTCCGGCCGTACCAGCGATCCGACGCGGCGGCCTGGGTCGAGGTCCGGTTGGCCAACGAGCAGTGGCTCGCGCCCTGGGAGCCCGACCCGCCGGGCCGCTGGCAGGACGTGCACACCGTCCGGGCGTTCCGGTTCGTGCACCGGGACCTGCGCAAGTCGGCGGCCGACGGCAGCACCATGCCGTACGCGGTGTGCTACCAGGACCGGTTCGTCGGCCAGCTGACCATCGGCAACATCGTGCGGCGGGCGTTCTGCTCCGGCTACGCCGGCTACTGGGTCGACCACCGGTACGCGGGGCGCGGCATCACGCCGATCGCGCTCGCGCTCGCCGTCGACCACGCGTTCAACCAGGGCGGGCTGCACCGGGTCGAGGTCAACATCCGCCCCGAGAACAAGCCGAGCCGCCGGGTGGTGGAGAAGCTCGGGTTCCGCGAGGAGGCGTACCACCACCGGTACCTCTACATCGCCGGCGGCTGGCGCGACCACCTCGGCTACGCCATCACCACCGAGGACGTCGCCACCGACGGCGGGCTGCTCCGCCGCTGGCACCGCGGCAGGGACTCCGCCTGACCGGTCGGCCCCCGACCACGCGTGCCAGCGGACCTCACCCCCCGGTCCGGTGAACGTTACCTACAGGTAAGGCGTTCGGTGTGGCGTCGCGGAAATGTGGCGAGTGCCCCGTAGCCTCAGATAACGGCTTGTGATCACGAACCGAGGGGGGTCGTGACGGGGTGCCGACATCGGTGCTCCTCGCCGTGCTGGCGGCGGCGGGCCTGCTCGCTCTCGCACCGGCCTTGGTCCGCCGGTACGACACCACGGAGCGGCAGGTCGCGGAGCGGGAGTGGTCCACGGCGCGGGTGGTGACCCGGCGGCGCCGGCGCTGCACCGTGCCGGGACGCCACCCGGTCAACCCGCCACGCCGTGCCCCCGACGTCGTGCCGGCCGCCGGCGGCGCCGCGGAGCCCCGGACCGCCATCGCCCGCACCTCGGCGCGGCTGCCCCGGGCGCGCACCGCGCAGCCGGCGACGCCGGGATCGCGTCGCTCGGCCGTCGCGCGTCCGGACCGGCGACAGTACCGCCGCTCGGTCGGGATCCGGCGGCGCCGGCGGGCCTGGCGCCGGCTGCGCCGCAGCCCGTTCGCCCAGCTGTTGCGGGCCCGGCCGATCCTGAGCCGGCCGGCCGCCGAACTCGACCCCGACCAGCGCCGTCGCTGGTGGCGGTACCACCGTCGGCGCATCCTGATGTTCCTGCTGGCGGTGCTGGTGGTCGAGCTCGCCGTCGGCCTGCTGGTACCGGCGTCGTTCGTCGCCGCGGGCGGCACCGTGCTGCTGCTCGGGGCGTACGTGGTGCATCTGCGCAACCGGGCGCTCGACGAGGCGCGCCGCCGCCGCGAGCACCTGCGCCGGCTGACCGAGGAGCGGGCCGGGGCGGAACGGGCCGAGCGGGCGCGCGCGATCCGGCGCCGCCGGGCCGCGGCCCTGGCCGCCGCCCGCCGGGCCGCGGAGGCGCAGGAGCGGGCCGAGGCGCTGGCGGCGGCCCGGGCCGCCGAGGCGGAGCTGGCGGACGGCACCTACGGCGCGACCTTCCTGCGCGGCCGCCCGTACCAGGCGCGTGCCGTCGGGTTCTGACCCGCCGGTATCGGTTGGCGACCCGGAAAAGCCACCTGCTAGGCTGTTGCGCGCTGGGGCTGTGGCGCAGTCTGGTAGCGCACCTCGTTCGCAACGAGGGGGTCAGGGGTTCGAGTCCCCTCAGCTCCACCGGCCGGTGGCCGGAGTGTGTCCGCGATCAGCGCGGACCCTCCGGCCTTTGTGCTTTCTGGGGGCGCGGCCCCCAGGCCCCGCGCCGGCGGGGCTTCGCCCCCGGCACCCCCTCCGCTGAGGTGCGGTGATCTCTTGTCGGGTGGGGCCGCTGAGGTGCGGTGATCTCTTGTCGGGTGGGCGGCGCTGCGGTGCGGTGAGCCGGTGTTGTGCCGGTGCGGCGCTGCGGTGTGGTGGCCTCGCTGGCGTGCGGGGCGGGGAGGCATGATCGCGGGATGCCGATGGACAGCGAGCTTGCCGCCCTTGCCGACCCGAGCCTCGATCAGCACTTCCTGGTGTCGAGCAGCAAGCTCGCGCGGCTGGTTTCGGCGGCTGGCATCACCCCGGCCGACCATGTCCTGGAACTGGGTGCGGGAGCGGGCACGGTCGCGAGGATGCTGCCGCCCTCGGCGTCCCTGACGGTTGTCGAACTCGACAGCAGGTTGACGCGCCTGCTGCGCCGCCGGGTACCGCGAGCGACGGTCGTTCGGGGCGACGCGCTGATGCTCGTCCGGGAACTGCCGTGCGACGTCCTGATCGGCAATTTGCCGCACTGGGTGACGGATCGGCTGGTCGATGCGCTGCCGGAGCTGTCGTTCCGCGTCGCCGTCCTTGCGGTCGGGGAGCGCACCGATCTCGGGCGGCTCCGTGGATCCTTCGAACTCGTCGAGGTGTGCAGCGTCACCGGGGACGACTTCCTGCCGCCGCAGCCGGAAGTCTCGCGGATCTTCCGGATCGAACCGATCGGTTCTCTTCGTTCGGATCGGGAGGCGCGGGTGCCGCGCCGGTGAGCGCGGCTGCGCTTCCGGTCCGAGCGCCCCGCGGTACGGCGACGCGTTCCGCAACCGGCGGCCACGGACGGTGACCAGGAAGTACCGATCGAGGCGACTGGTGGGCACCCGGACACGGTGTGCGATCGGGGCGGCCGGATCGGCGTGACGATCGGGGTAGCCGGCCAGGGGTCGTGCCGCCGCTGCGGCGTGCTGGGCTGTTATGGTCTCCGATGTGCGTGTTTGCCCGCCGGATGGCGACCGCAACGGCGCCGGCCCGTCAGGGCCGGTGCGGACCGCAATGTCCGGCAGGTCGACAGCGGTGCGCGTGGTCCACGGACAGGTCGGCACCGAGATTGCAGACAGTGATGAGGCCCCCCGTCGATGAGCGTTCGCACCTGGTCGATTCGGTCCCGACTCGTGGCGCTGGTGGCGGTGCCCATCGTGTGCCTGGTTCTGTTCTGGGGCTTCGCCAACTACCTGACCCTCGGTGACGGGGTCCGGCTGTACAACCAGAGTCGGCTGCTGAACGAGCTGTCCGTGCCCGTCGACAACGTGGTGATCGCGGTCCAGGGCGAGCGCCGCGCCGGGATGGTCTACCTGGCCAGCCCGGACTCGACCCACCAGCGGCAGTTGGCCGCCGCCCGGCGCACCGCCGACCGCAGGATCGCCGCGTTCCGGTCGGGACTGTCGTCCGACTCGGTTCGTAGCGTCGCCACCGACCGGATGCTCACGCTCGCCCAGGCCGAGCTGTCCGACCTGTCCGGGCTGACCGACCTGCGCAGCAAGGTCGACCACCGGTCGCTCTCGCCGACCGAGTTGATGACCGGTACCGCCGGGCTGCTCGACGGCGTCGACCCGCTGTACGAGCAGATCACCACCTTCCCGGACGACGAGACGGGTGCCGAGGGGCGGGCGGTGGCGATGCTGTCGCGGGCCCGCGAGATGCGCTCCCGTACCGACGCGGTGCTGGCCTTCGCGCTCGCCAAGGGCCACTTCAGCCCCGAGACGTTCCGGCTGTACGTGCAGGCCGTCGGCGTCGAACGAGACCAGTACGAGGTGGCCGCGGCCGCGCTGCCCGCCGCCGACCTGCACCAGTACGACGCGCTGATGGCGAAGGCGCCGTTCACCGAGCTGGCCGCGATGGAGCGCACCGCGGTCGACAAGGGCGGGCCGACCAGCGCCGTCCCGGTCAACGCGGTGCAGTGGCAGCAGGCCAACGCGAGCGGCCTGGCCGCGCAGTACCGGTTCGAGCAGCACCTGTACGACCTGCTCGGCGAGCACGCGAAGGCCCCGTCGTACGTGATCTTCCTGCGACTCGGGTTGGCCGGGCTGCTCGGGTTGATCGCGATCGTCATCTCGGTCCTGGTGGCGCGGCGACTGACCCGGTCGTTGATCCGGCAGCTGCGCGCGCTGCGCGACTCGGCCCGCGACCTCGCCTGGGTACGGCTGCCGGCGGTGGTGCAGCGGCTGTCCGACGGGCAGAGCGTCGACGTGGCCGCCGAGGTGCCCAGGCTGCCCACCGGATCCGACGAGATCGGCCAGGTCGCGGACGCGTTCAACGAGGTCGGCCGCACCGCGGTGCAGGCGGCGTCCGGCCAGGCCGAGCTGCGTACCGGCGCCGCGACGATGTTCCTCAACATCGCCCGGCGCAGCCAGACCCTGCTGCACCGCCAGCTCGGCCAGCTGGACGTGATGGAACGCAAGGCCGCCGAACCGGAGGCGCTGGACGACCTGTTCAAGGTCGACCACCTCGCCACCCGGATGCGCCGCAACGCGGAGAACCTCGTCATCCTCGGCGGTGGCGTGCCGGGCCGGGTGTGGTCCGAGCCGAAGCCGCTGCTCGACGTGCTGCGCAGCGCCGCCTCCGAGGTCGAGCAGTACGAGCGGGTGCACGTCCTGCCGTTCCCCAGCACGCTGCTGGCCGGTTCGGTCATCTCCGACGTGGTGCACCTGGTCGCCGAGCTGATCGACAACGCCACCGCGTTCTCGCCGCCGCACACCCGGGTCAACGTGACCGGCCAGCCGGTCCCGAAGGGGTTCGCGATCGAGATCGAGGACCGCGGCCTGGGCATGTCCGCCGCGGACATCGAGTCGATCAACGAGTGGCTGACGCACCCGCCGTCGTTCGACGTGCTGGCGCTCAACGACGACGCCCGGCTCGGCATGTTCGTGGTGGCCCGGATCGCGGCCCGGCACGAGATCAAGGTGCAGCTGCGCCCCTCGCCGTACGGCGGCACGACCGCGATCGTGCTGCTGCCCGGTGAACTGGTGGAGCGCGTCGAGGAGGAGCCGCCGGACGAGCCGCGGGATCGCCCGGCGCCGGCGCGGCCGACGCCGCCGGTCCTGGTCGCCGCCGGCACCCGGCACCGCGCCGACCGGACCGGGCGCGCTGCGCCGTCCGGGTTGCCGCGGCTGGCCACGCTCGGCGCGCATGCCGAGCCCGACCCGTCGGTACCGGGGCCGCGGCCGGCTCCGGCCGGCCATCGGTCGGCGCCGGTTCCGGCCGAGCCGGGCACCGCCCCGGCCGGTACCGACGCGCGTCCCGTACCGGACGGCCCAGCGCGGCTCGACCCCGACCCGGAGCGGCTCGACCCCGAACCGGAGCGGCTCGACCCCGACCCGGAGCGGCTCGACCCCGAACCGGCGTCGACCGGCCCCGAGCCAGGGGGGATGGCCGAACCGGCGGCGTCGAGCGGCGACGTGCCGGCCCCGGTCGACGACCCGGTCCAGATCGACCCGGCCCAGGTCGACGACCCGGCCCAGATCGACCCGGCCCAGATCGACGACCCGGCCTCGGTCGAGGATCGGGCCCCGGCCGCCCGGTCCGCGGCCGGCGGTCCGAGCCTGACGCCGGTCGAGGAGCCGGCCGCCTTCACGGCTGGCGGTCCGAGCCTGACGGCGGTGGAGGAGCCGGCCCGGTCCACGACCGGCGGTCCGAGCCCGTCGGCGGTGAGCGACCCGGACCGGTCCTCGGCGGTGAGTGACCCGGACCGGTCCGCGGACGCCGGCTCGTTCGGGGCCGTGACCGGGAGCCCGGAGCCGACGGTCCAGGAGCCGGCCGCGGCGGCCACCGGCGGTACGGTGCCCCCAGTCCGGTCGGTACCGTCCGATGTGGACGATGAGAACACCCACCTGGGACTGCCCCGGCGAGTCCGGCAGGCGAACCTGGCGCCCGGCCTCCGCGTCGAATCGGCGGTACCAGCCGTGGTCGAGGACGCCCGGCCGCGGGCGGGGCGCGGCCCGGAGGAGATCCGGCGGATGATGAGTTCGTACCAGCAGGGCACCCTCCGCGGCCGGCGCACCGACGCGGCCCGGTCACCGGCACCGACGGCGCCGGGTACCGCGCAGGTGGCCGACAGCGGCAGGCAGGACACCGCTCAGGTGGCCGACGGTGGTAGGGAGGACGGCTGATGACGCAGCACGCGCAGGCATCGAACACCGATGCGGACTGGCTGCTGGAAGACCTGGTACAGCGGGTGGCGGAGATCCGGCACGCGGTGCTGCTGTCCGCCGACGGCCTGCTGATCGGCCGGTCCGAGGCGCTCAACCGGGGCGACGCGGAGCATCTGGCCGCGGTCGCGTCCGGGTTCCAGAGTCTGGCCCGCGGCGCCGGCCGGCACTTCGGTGCCGGCGAGATCCGGCAGACGGTGATCGAGATGGACACCGCGTTCCTGTTCGTCACGGCGGCCGGGCAGGGCGCCTGCCTGGCGGTGTTCGCCGAGGCGGACAGCGACATCGGGCTGGTCGCGTTCGAGATGAACCTGCTGGTACAGCGGGTCGGCAACAACCTCGCGACCACGGCCCGGGCGACGCGTGCCGACGACGCCGACGTGCCGGTCTCCCGGTAGGTCGGGGGAACCGTGAGCCAGCACGCGGCACCGGACGGCGCCGGACCGTTGGTCCGCCCGTACGCGATGACACACGGCCGGACCCGGCCCTCCTCGGACAACTTCGACCTGATCGCGCTGGTCGTCGCGGTCGACGGGCCGGTGTCCATCGAGGGCCTGGAGCCGGAGCATCGCAGCATCCTGAACCTTGCTCGGCAGCCGGTGTCGGTGGCCGAGATCTCCGCCCGCGCCGACCTGCCGGTCGGGGTGGTGCGGATCCTGCTCGACGATCTGCGGGTACGGGGGGCCGTGCAGGTCCGATCGCCGATGTCCGGGGCGAAGGCACCCACCAAGCGGGTCCTGCGCGCCGCCATCAACGGCCTGCGCGCGCTGTGAACGACGACGGAGTGTCTACTGTGGACGAGATCCCCTACGCGATCAAGATCCTGGTCGCCGGCGGCTTCGGTGCGGGCAAGACGACGATGGTCGGCTCGGTGTCCGAGATCGAACCGCTGCGCACCGAGGAGGTCATCACCGCCGAGAGCGTCGGCATCGACGACCTCGACGGCGTCGAGCAGAAGACCACCACCACGGTGGCGATGGACTTCGGCCGGATCACCCTCACCGACGGACTGGTCCTCTACCTGTTCGGTACGCCGGGGCAGGACCGGTTCTGGTTCATGTGGGACGAGCTGTCGCTCGGCGCCGTCGGTGCCGTGGTGCTCGCCGACACCCGCCGCCTCGCCGACTGCTTCCCGTCCGTCGACTACTTCGAGCAGCGCGGTACGCCGTTCATCGTCGCGGTGAACTGCTTCGACGGCGCCAAGCGGTACCGGCCGGAGGACGTGCGGGTCGCGCTCGACCTCGACCCGCAGGTGCCGGTACTGCTGTGCGACGCGCGGCGCCGCGACTCCAGCAAGGGCGTGCTGATCACCCTGGTCGAGTACGTGCTGCAGCGCTACAGCGAGCTGGAGAACAACGGCGCCCTCGCCTGACTGTGAGGCGTCATCTGGTCCGGAGAGCGGGCGGTTTCCCACCGGATGACCCTATGATCAACAGGGCGGGTCGGGTCAGCTCACCTTGATGGCGGCGATCCGGTCCCGGGTCGCCGCGGTCGGCACGGTGCCCTGGCCGATCAGGTTCATCGCGACCTGGGTGGGCGCTCCGTCGGCGCCGACCGCGGACAGCGTCGGGATGCCGCTGCCGGACAGCCGCACGGTGAGCGTGGCGGTGTGGCCGGCCGGGGCGTCACCGGGGATGCGGACCGCGCCGGCCCCGATCACCCGGTAGCCGTCCGGCGCGTACCGCGACTGCGACGGGACGCCCGCCGCGGTCTGCTCCAGCAGGGTGAAGTCGAGCTGCCCGGACCCGGCCGCGGTACTGGCCAGCACGTTGCTCGCCGTCGCCGGCAGCGCGTCGTGCGCGGCGACCACGTCGACCAGTTGCGCGCCGTCGGCGAGGGCGGCCCCGGGCCGTGCGGTCAACGCGTACCCCCGGGCGGCGACCCGGCGGATCACCCGGTTGGCGATCCGCTCCTCGGCCTCGGCGGACAACCCGGAACGGCTCGCCATCCGGGACGCGGCGGTGTCGTCGCCGGCCGCGATCAGCCGCCGGTAGGTCTCCTCGAACGCGTACCAGGCGGCGCCGCGCGCGACGGCCAGGTCCGGATCGTGCAGCCGCGGCCGGTGCCCCAGCTCGGTGACGATCCGCTCGGCCACCGCCGGCATCCGGGACGAGCCGCCGACCAGCAGCACCTCGTCGATCCGGTCCACGCCGCGCTCCGCGGCGGCCGCCACGACCTCCCGGGTCACCTCGATGGTGCGATCCAGCAGGTCGGCGGTGAGCTGCTGGAACGTCTCCCGGGTGATCGACACCCGGGTCACCCGGCCCTCGTGCATGATCCGGATGGTGTGCTCGTCCTCCTCCGACAGCCGCCGCTTGCCCTCCTCGACCCGGGCCCGGATGTCCTGCACCGTCGCCGGCGAGTCGAACGGGTGCGACACGTCGGGGTGCTCGGCGCAGAACTTCTCCACCACGTACTCGGCGAGCCGTTCGTCGAAGTCGACGCCACCGAGCTCGGTGTCGCCGCCGGTGGCGATCTCGGTCAGGCCCGCCGCCGACACCCGCACCACGGTGGTGTCGAACGTGCCGCCACCCAGGTCGTACAGCAGGATGGCGCTGTCCTCGCCGGACTCGCCGACCCGGTACGACAGGGCCGCGGCGAGCGGCTCGGAGAGCACGTCGATGACGGTCAGGCCGGCGAGTTCACCGGCCCGCCGGGTCGCGGCCCGTTCGGCGAGGCCGAAGTACGCGGGGACGGTGATGACCGCCTCGGTCACCGCCTCGCCGGTGGCCTCCGCCGCGTCCGCCACCAGCCGGCGCAGGATCAGCGCGGACACCTCCTCGGCGGTGAACGACTCGCCGTGCATCCGCAACGTCAGGTGCCGCCCCAGCTCGCGCTTGATCAGGTCGACCACCAGGTCGGGCTCCAACACCGCGGTGTCCTTCGCTTTGGTGCCGACCACGACGCTGTCGGCGGTGGCGAAGTACACCGCCGACGGGGTCGAGTCGTCACCCTCCCGGCTGCGGATCACGGTCGGACGACCCGTCGCGTCGAGGTACGCGACACTCGAGTAGGTCGTGCCCAGGTCAATGCCGAAGACAGCCACGCTGATCGCTTTCTCTTCCGGTTCGCTCGGCGACTGATCCCCGCGTCAGCGCCCGGTCAGTTGTGCCACCACCACGTCGGCCCGGCGGGCGATCTGCTCACCGCGCACGAAACCGCTCGACACCGTCTCTACCACGAGGCCGTCCCAGGCGGGATCGTCGACCGGCACGGTGTCCACCGGGCGGTGCAGGGCCATGTCGTACCGCTCGCCCTTGGCCACGTCGAACGGCTCCACCCCGGTGCGGCCCAGCACCTCGATGGTCTCCTCGGCGAACGCCGCGAACAGCGCACCCACCTGCCCGGCGAACATCGCGTACAGCGAGGCGTCGGACTGCGGGTCGTGCTGGTCCGGGTTCTCCTTGCCGGCGAGCGCCCAGCGGTCCGACTCGCGCCGGGCGTAGTCGTACAGCCGGTAGAGGCCGGCGCGCACCGGCTCCAGGGTCGCCTCCACCTCGCTGCGTCGCAGCTGCTGGTTCTCCGAGTGCAGCCGGTCGATGATCTCCTCGCGGAAGGCGGCGCGCTCCTGCTCGCGGGCCACCGCCTTGTGCAGCTCGGCCAGCCGGTCGGGCAGGTGGCTGAGTGCGGTCAGCTGCGCCCGGATGACGACGAGCTCGGCACGCAGCGGTCCGAGCGCGCTCGGTGTCTCGTCGGCGTCCGGCACCGCTCACTCCCTTCGACGACCCGGCCCCTCAGGAGCACTGGCCGAGCCGCCCGCTTGTCGTTGCCGTCCCGGCCGCGGCTGCTCGGGCGGGACGGCGTCGGTCACGGATCGGTCCGCCGGCGCTGCGGCACACCGACCCGTGAAGGAATCTATCCGTGCGTGGACCTACCCGACACCTGCGATGTCCGTCAGATCCATTTGTTTCCCAGCCACATCCTCGCGTACCACTGCGAGTAGGTGATGGTCTCCCCGACGTAGATCGGGTAGAAGTACAGGAAGCACAGCGCCACCAGCGCGACGAAGCCGCCGGCGACGAGCGTGCCGCCGAGCCGGCGCTCCGGTCGGGCCCGCGGCCCGCCGATGATCATCCCCAGCGCCATCGTCACCGCGAGCACCAGGAACGGCTCGGACGGCAGCGCGTAGAAGTAGAACATGGTGCGGTGGTCGCTCAGCTCGTAGTAGACCCAGGGCAGGATCCCGGCGGCCGAGGTCAGCAGCAGGAACCAGCCGCGCCAGTCGCGCTTCGCGATCGACCACCAGGCCACCGCCACCAGTGTCGGGATGAACGCCCACCACAGCACCGGGGTGCCCAGCAGCAGGATCTCCGCCGAGCACTGCGACGCCGTGCACAGCCCGTCGGGGCTGTAGTAGTACGCCACCGGCCGGCCCAGCGTGAGCCACTGCATCGGCCACGACTGGTAGTCGTGCTTGGTGCTCAGCCCGGTGTGGAACGCCAGGATGTCCCGGTGGTACTGGAACAGGTTGTACAGCGGGCCGATCAGCGGCGGCTCGGCGTGGCCGTGGTCGCGCAGCCAGTGCCGGTCCCAGCTGTGGTCGTTGGCGAACCAGCCGGCCCAGCTCGCCACGTACACCACGGTGAAGATGGCCAGCGAGGCGAGCAGCCAGCCGAACTCGTCCAGCAGCGCGTCCCGCCACGGATGGCGTGCGCCGGCGGTGCGCCGGGTGTGCGCCTCCCACACGTAGATCAGCGCCACGAACAGCAGGATGTACCACAGGGCGCTCCACTTGACCGCCATCCCGCAACCGAGCAGCGCCGCGCCGGACAACCGCCACCACGGGATGCCGTGCCGCGGCCGACCGTGCTCGGCGTCACCACCGGCGTCCAGGAACGCGAGCCAGCGGCGCCGGCTCTGCTCCCGGTCCAGCACCGCGCAGACGAACCCGGCCAGCACGAACAGCATCAGGAAGATGTCCAGCAGGGCGACCCGGCTGGACACGAACGCCATCCCGTCCAGCGTCATCAGCAGCCCGGCCACCGCGCCGAGCAGCGTCGAGCGGAACATCCGCCGACCGAGCCGGATCACCAGCACCACCGCGATCACCCCGGCGACCACCGAGGTGATCCGCCAGCCGATCGCGTTGTACCCGAAGATCTGCTCGCCCAGGCCGATGATCCACTTGCCCAGCGGCGGGTGCGCGATGAACGAACCGGAATTGGTCTTGTCGTCCCACTCCACCCCGTGCTGCACCAGGTGGTGCGCGTCGGTCGCGTAGTAGATCTCGTCGAAGATCTTCGTCTTCGGGAAGCCGAGACCGATCAGCCGCAGGGTCGCCGCTATCGCCGCTATCCCGGCTGTGACCAGCCAGGACACCAGCCGATCGGACGGCATCGGCGGGTGCAGCCGGCGCCGCACATCGGCGCCGACCCCGCCAGGTCCGTCGGCCGTCGCCGCCTGGTCGGGACCGGACTCGACTGTCAATTCGGTCGCGGGCACCCGACGATCGTAGGCTGAGCCGACCACCCGCGTCGCGACGCCCGGGCGCTCGATCGCCGGCAGCCGGGTGCTCGGCCCGTCGGGCGGTGCGAAAGCGAGAGGTGAGACGGTGGACACAGGGCAGGGTGCGGGGTTGCTGGTGCTGGCCGGGGCGCCGCTGGGCAACGTCGCGGACGCCAGCGAACGGCTCCGCACCGCGCTGACCGACGCCGACCTGGTGGCCGCCGAGGACACCCGGCGGGTGCGCCGGCTCGCCGGGGAACTCGGGGTCACGCTGCCGCGCGTCGTGTCGTACTTCGAGGGCAACGAGACGCGCCGCACCCCGGAACTGCTGGCCGAGCTGACCGCCGGTGCGCACGTCACGCTGATCACCGACGCGGGGATGCCGAGCGTCTCCGACCCCGGGTACCGGTTGGTGCGGGCGGCGATCGAGGCGGACGTGCCGGTGACCGCGGTGCCGGGACCCAGCGCGGTGACCACGGCGCTCGCGGTGTCCGGGCTGCCCAGCGACCGGTTCTGCTTCGAGGGGTTCCCGCCGCGCAAACCGGCCGAGCGCCGTTCCCGGTTCGCCGAACTCGCCGCCGAACGCCGCACCCTGGTCTTCTTCGAGTCGCCGCACCGCGTCGCGGCCACCCTGTCCGACCTGGCCACCGCGTTCGGTGCGGACCGCCCGGGTGCGCTGTGCCGCGAGCTGACCAAGACGTACGAGCAGGTGCGGCGCGGCGGGCTCGGTGACCTGTCGGCCGGGGTGGCGGAGGATCCGCCGCGCGGCGAGATCACCCTGGTGGTGGCGGGCGCGCCGGCGGCCGAACCGGTGTCCCGGGACGCCGCCGACCTCGCCGCGCTGGTCGCCGAGCGGCAGGCGGCCGGGGCGTCCCGGCGCGACGCGGTCGACGCGGTCGCCGCTGAGCTGGGCCTGCCTCGCCGCGAGGTGTACGCCGCGGCCCTCGGCACCCGGTGACGCCGGCCGGTACGGATCCGAACGGGTCGACGATCGCGGCTCCGGTTGTGCCGGCCCCCGGGCCAGCGCGGCCAGGGCCCGTCTTCATGGCTCCGCCCGGCGCGGCCGGGTGGCTGGCGATGAAGACACGCCTAGGCGAGGACCGCGCGCAGCAGCGCGGGCTCGGTGCCGGCCAACCCGACCGAGCAGTACAGCCGGATCGCCGCCGGATCGGCCGGCAGCGCCCGCTCCCCGGTCAGCACCGCGCCGAGGCCGACCATGCCGGCCCGCGCCGCGGTACCGGCCAGCACGAACGGCGGGTCGTAGCCGTCCAGCTGGCGCACCGAGTCGGTGGTGATCAGCGCGGCCGCCTCGGCCAGGCGCAGGTCGAACTCGCTGCGGCCGGCCTGCTTCGGGCCGAGCGTGGTGACCGCGGTACCGGGGGACAGCCAGCCCGGGTCGAGCACCGGCGTCGTGCTGTTGGTGGCGAGGACCACGATGTCGTGGTCCCGCACCGCGGCGGCCGGCTCGGTGGCGGCAACCGCCGGCAGCCCGAGTTCGTCGCGCAGCCGGCGGGCGAAGCCGGCGCGCCGGTCCGGGTCCCGCCCGTACACGGTGACCGCGGTCAGGTCCCGGACCGCGCGGATCGCCCAGGCCTGCGCGTACGCCTGCGCGCCGGTGCCGATGATGCCGAGCCGGTGCGCGTCCGGCCGGGCCAGCGCGTCCGCCGCGACCGCGCCGAGGGCGCCAACCCGGTACTGGCCGAGCAGGTCACCGACGGCCACCGCGCGCAGCCGCCCGTCCTCGACCAGCACGACGACCTGGTCGGCGGGTGCGCCGACCAGGTACGCGCGGTGGCCGTACCAGCGGTCGGTGCCGCCGGCGGTGACCATCAGCCGGCCGCCGGCCAGGTCGAGCGCGGCGCGCGGTGGGGCGACCAGCTCGCCGCGGTGCGCGGCGAGGACCGCCGCCCGCATCGCGGCGATCGCGGACCTCGGGGCAGCTGTCCGACCTCGCGGTCGGTGACGATGGTGACCATGGCGTCAGGCTGCACCCTCGACCGCGGTTGAAGTCAACTCATCGGCTCGTCCTTGACCTGGAGCGCGGTCCAGGTGGCAGGCTCGGTGGCATGCAGACACGCACACTGGGCGGCCTCGACCAGCGCAGTACGGTGCTCATCTACGGCGCGGCGGCGCTGTCCGACGTCGACCAGGACACCGCCGACGCGTCGATCGTCGAGGCCCTCGACGCCGGTATCAACCACTTCGACGTGGCCGCCTCGTACGGCGACGCCGAGCTGCGGCTCGGCCCGGCGATGCCGGACATCCGGGACCGCATCTTCCTCGCCACCAAGACCGGCGAGCGCACCGCGGAGGGCGCGTACCGGCAGATCAACGAGTCGCTGGAGCGGCTCCGGACCGACCGCGTCGACCTGCTCCAGCTGCACGCGGTCGGCGACCTCGCCGAGCTGGACCGGGTCTGCGCGCCGGACGGTGCGCTGGCCGGTGCGGTGCGGGCCCGGGAGGAGGGCCTGGTCGGCGCGGTCGGGATCACCGGGCACGGGCACCAGGCGCCGGCCACCCACCTGGAGGCGCTGCGCCGGTACGACTTCGCGACGGTGCTGACGCCGCTCAACTACACGCTCGGCGCCCGCCCCGACTACTACCGCGACTTCCGGGCGCTCGCCGCCGAGACGCAGCGCCGCGGCGTCGGGCTGATGACGATCAAGAGCGGCGCCCGGCGGAACTGGCCGGACGGCGCGGACCACCGCTACACCACCTGGTACGAGCCGCTCGACGAGCAGGAGTACATCACCGCGTCGGTGTCCTGGGTGCTGTCGCACCTCGAGATCACCGGCATCCCGACGCCGTCCGACGTGCGGCTGCTGCGCTACTTCGTCGCGGCGGAGCGCTCCCTGCAGTCCCGCGCCGAGGCCGAATCGGTGCTGGCCCGGGTGCCCGACTACTCCTCGCCGTTCCTGCGCCAGGTGATCTGACCGCGCCGGTCACCAGGCGGCGGCGAGGATGCCGGCGGCGACCGCCAGCGGGGCGAGCAGGCTGATCGCCACGGCCGCGGCGCGTCCCCGGCCGGGCAGTCGCCAGGCACCGGTCGTCAGCGCGATCAGCAGGCCACACAGCAGCACCAGCGCCAGCGGTACCGCCCAGCGCAGGGTCAGCCCGGCCCGGTCGCCGAGGTACGCCTTGCCGCTGGCGCGTGACACCATCCGAGCGGCGTGGGTGGTGTGCGCCCGCACCGGTGCGCCGTACACGGTGACGTGCCGCACCGAGTACCGGTGGCCGGTGGCGACGAAGTCGCCGACGCAGTGCCGGGACCAGCCGGCCCCGGTGCACCAGGAGATTCGTACCGTGCCGGCGTCGCCGTGCCCGGCGGCGAGCCACGCCGGCGCCGCACCCAGCCAGGCGAACAGCGCCGCCAGCAGCGCGAACACCACCAGCAGCGGGATTCCGACGGCCGGCCGGCGGGGCCGCCGCGGGATCGGCGGCGCGGCCGGCCGAACCGGGCCGGCCGACCGGGTGCCGCTGGCCGTCGGCCACAGCGGGAAGTTGCTCGCCGGCGCGTCGTCCACCGCGACGCCGCCGCCGTCGGTTTCCCCACCGTCGTCGGCGTACGCGGTGGCGACCGCACCGGGCCGCCCGGGGGCCGGGGCCGCGGCCGAAGAGGTGGGGCGGTCCCGCCGCGCCGCGACGGTCGACGCCGGCCGGCTCAGCATCGCCGGGTCCGGCCAGCCGGTCGACGGGTCGAGCAGTTCCTCGGCTCCGTCCGGGTCCTCGCCTCCGGCGGTGTCCCCGGCACCGAGTGTGTCCCCGCCTCCGACTGTGTCCCCGCCTCCGACCGGGCCCCCGGCTCCGGTCGTGTTCGTGGCTTCGGTGGTGTCCCCGCCTCCGACTGTGTCCCCGGCGCCGAGTGTGTCCCTGTCTCCGGACGTGTCCCTGGCTCCGGTCGTGTCCCTGGCGGAGGGCATCGGTACCGCCGGGTACGCCGGCCCGGCCGCGGGCCCCACCGGCTCCGAACCGGTTCGGGTGGACGGCACCGGCCCGGTCCGGGTCGACGGGTCCGGCGCGACTCGTGTGGACGGTTCCGAACTGGTCCGGGTCGACGGATCCGGCGCGGTGCGTGCGGACGGCTCTGCCGGGGTGTGCGCCGCTGGCTCGGCCCCGGCCGGCTCTGTCCGGCTGTCTGCCGGCGGCTCGGGCTCGGGGTGCGACGGGGAACCGGCCGCCGGCGGTTCGGCCGCGCCTCGCTGGGGCGGCTCCGGCGCGGCGGGCGGCGCGGGCTGGCGGTCGGCGTCCTGAGCGGTCACCTGCCCATTCGACACCGCGGGGCCGGCGGGAGCGAGCTGCCACACCGGCCGGGTCGGGACAAATCCCGCGCGGGCGGCGTGCCGGGGCGGGCGTACGCGACCCGCCGGATCCTGCGGCAGCCGACGCGCCACGCGGCGTACGCGGCGGGAAAAGGGCTCGCCGGCCCCGATAGGCTTTCCGGTATGAGCAACGTCTTGACGGCAGTCGCCTGGCCGTACGCGAACGGCCCGCGACACATCGGCCATGTGTCCGGTTTCGGGGTCCCCTCCGATGTCTTCAGCCGGTACATGCGGATGGCCGGCCACGACGTGCTGATGGTCTCCGGCACCGACGAGCACGGCACCCCGATCCTGGTGCAGGCCGAGCAGGAGGGCGTGCCGCCGCGCGAGATCGCCGACCGGTACAACCGGGTCATCGTCGAGGACCTGCACGCGCTCGGGTTGTCCTACGACCTGTTCACCCGCACCACCACCCGCAACCATGCGGCGGTGGCGCAGGAGCTGTTCCGCACCGTGTACAAGAACGGCTACCTGATCGAGCAGAAGACCTCGGGGGCGATCTCGCCGTCGACCGGCCGCACCCTGCCGGACCGGTACATCGAGGGCACCTGCCCGATCTGCGGGTACGACGGGGCCCGCGGCGACCAGTGCGACAACTGCGGCAACCAGCTCGACCCGACCGACCTGATCAACCCGCGGTCCCGGATCAACGGGGAGAAGCCGAAGTTCATCGAGACCGAGCACTTCTTCCTCGACCTGCCGGCGCTGGCCGACGCGCTCGGCGACTGGCTGCGCAGCCGGCAGGGCTGGCGGCCGAACGTGCTGAAGTTCTCCCTCAACCTGCTGGACGATCTGCGGCCGCGGGCGATGACCCGGGACATCGACTGGGGTATCCCGGTGCCGATGGAGGGCTGGGAGGACAACCCGAACAAGCGGCTGTACGTCTGGTTCGACGCGGTGATCGGTTACCTGTCGGCGGCGATCGAGTGGGCCCGGCGCAGCGACGACCCGGACGCGTGGCAGCGCTGGTGGAGCGACCCGGCGGCGCTGCAGTACTACTTCATGGGCAAGGACAACATCACCTTCCACTCCCAGATCTGGCCGGCGGAGCTGCTGGCCTACGACGGGAAGGGCGCGAAGGGCGGTACGCCGGGCCGCTACGGCGAGCTGAACCTGCCGACCGAGGTGGTCTCCAGCGAGTTCCTCACCATGGAGGGGCGCAAGTTCTCCTCGTCCCGGCAGGTCGTCATCTACGTGCGTGACTTCCTCGCCCGCTACCAGCCGGACGCGCTGCGCTACTTCATCGCGGTCGCCGGGCCGGAGACCCACGACACCGACTTCACCTGGTCGGAGTTCCTTCGCCGGACCAACGACGAGCTGGTCGCCGGCTGGGGCAACCTGGTCAACCGGTCGATCTCGATGGCCGCGAAGAACTTCGGCGCGGTACCGGCGCCGGGCGAGCTGACCGAGACCGACCGGGCGCTGCTGGCGAAGTCGGCGGCGGCGTTCGAACCGATCGGTCAGCTGATCGGTACCCACCGGCAGAAGGCGGCGATCACCGAGGCGATGCGGGTCGTCGCCGAGGCGAACAAGTACATCTCCGAGTCGGCGCCGTGGAAGCTCGGCGAGGACCGGGAGCGGCAGGGCACCGTGCTGCACACCGCGCTGCAGGTGGTCAGCGACTGCAACACGCTGCTGTCGCCGTTCCTGCCGCACTCCGCCCAGCGGGTACACGAGCTGCTCGGCGGCGCCGGCGTGGTGGCACCGCAGCCGGAGATCCGCGAGGTGGACGATCTGGACGGCGGCCCCGGCTACCCGGTGCTCACCGGCGACTACGCCGACGTGCCGGCGTGGGCGCCGACGCCGCTGCCGGCCGGCCGGGAGCTGGCGAAGCCGAAGCCGGTGTTCACCAAGCTCGATCCGTCCATCGTGGACGAGGAGCTGTCCCGCCTCGGTGGCTGACCCACTCCGGCTCGGTGGCTGACCCACTCCGGGGTTGATCATGGTGTTGTCTGCACGGTAAACGGTTACCGCGGCGGATGACACCATGATCGACCCGATCGGGTGGCCGATTCCGATATCAGGGTGCACTTAGTTGATCTTGTTACTGTGGGTGCATGCAGCCCTGCAGTAGTCAGCCGGGTCCGGCCCGGCTTTCCGACTTCCCGGCGTTCGTCGCGCGCTCCCGACCGCGACGGACCCCCGCCCGCTCATGCTGACCGCGCTCGGCGTCCTGCTGCTGGTGCTGGTCACCGCGGGTACCGGCTACTTCGTCGCGCAGGAGTTCGCCTACCTCGGCGCCGACCGCGGCCGGCTGTCCCGGCTCGCCGCCGAGGGCAACCCGGCCGCCGCCCGCGCCGTCGAGCTGACCGGGCGGCTGTCGTTCGTGCTGTCCGGTGCCCAGCTGGGCATCACCGTCACCGCGCTGCTCGCCGGCTACCTGGCGGAGCCGTTCCTCGGCGGCGGCCTGCGCGACGGGCTGGCCGCGCTCGGCCTGCCGGCCGCCCTGGCCGGCCCGGCCGCCGGCCTGCTGGCCCTGGTCCTCGCCACCGCGGTGCAGATGGTGCTCGGCGAACTGGCCCCGAAGAACCTCGGCATCGCCCGCCCGGACCGGCTCGCCGTTGCCCTCTCCGGCAGCACCCGGGCGTACCTGCGGGTGGTGTCGCCGCTGGTCCGGCTGCTCGACGGGGCCGCGAACCGGCTGCTGCGCCGGCTCGGGATCGAGCCCGCCGAGGAACTGCCGATCGGTGTCACCGCCGACGATCTCGGTGGCATCGTCACCGACTCCGCCGCGCAGGGCCGGCTCGCCCCGGACCTGGCCGCCGCGCTCGGGCGCGCGCTGGCGTTCGGCGACCGTACCGCCGGGCAGGTGATGGTCGCCCGGGTCGACGTGCACACGCTGCCCGCCGACGCGCCGGCAACCGCCGTACTGGACGCGCTGGACACCGGCAACGCCCGGTTCCCGGTGCTACGGGACGGGGTGGACGACCTGGTCGGCGTGGTCGGCCTGGCCGAGGTGCTGGCGGTCCCGGCGCACCGCCGGGCGGGCGTACCGGTGGGTGCGCTCGCCGCGGCGCCGCTGCTGGTGCCGGCCAGCTTGCCGCTGCCGCGGGTGCTGGAGGCGCTGCGGGCGCAGCGCCGCCAGCTCGCCTGCGTGATCGACGAGTACGGCGGGTTCGCCGGCATCGTGACCCTGGAAGACGTGGTGGAGGAGCTGGTCGGAGACATCCGGGACGAGGACGACACCGAGCTGCCGCAACCCCGCCGTACCGCGACCGGCTGGCTGGTGCCGGCCCGGCTGCGGCCGGACGAGTTGGCCGCCGCGACCGGCATCGAACTGCCCGCCGACGGCCGGTACGACACGCTCGGCGGCTGCCTGCTCGCCGCTCTCGGCCGGCTGCCCCGGGTCGCCGACCGGGTCCGCGTCGACACCGTCGACGGCGGCCGGGTGGAACTCACCGTCACCCGCCTCGCTCGCCGGGTGCCCGCCGAGCTGAACGTGACCCGCCTCGCGGAAGCCGCCGACCCGGCCACGAACGACCAGCCGGCGAACGGTGCGGCGGCAGCCGGCGCGGTGCTGGGCGACTCGGCGGCGATCGGCGCATCGGCCAGCTCGACGGCCGGCCGCCCGGTGGGGGCCGGCACAGTGGCGAACTCGGCCGCGGGGGCCGGCGCCTCGGCCGGCCCGGCGGCGGCCGACGCGGCACCCGAGGGCGCCACGCCGAGCGGTTCGCGGACCGCGAGCGCGACGTCGGACGGCTCGGTACTGCCCGAGCAGGTGTCGGCATGACGGCACCGGCCGGAACGGGGGCGCCCCGGTGACCGCCCTGCTGCTGTCGTTGCTGCTGCTCGCCGGCAACGCGTTCTTCGTGGCAGCCGAGTTCGCGCTGACCGCGAGCCGGGCGCACCGGCTGACCCAGCAGGCCGAGCAGGGTAGCCGGGCGGCGCGGGCCGCGCTGGCCGGTACCCGGCAGCTGACGCTGATGCTGGCCGGCGCCCAGCTGGGCATCACGCTGTGCTCGCTGGGGCTCGGCGCGCTCGCGGAGCCGACCATCGCGCACGCGCTGGAACCGGCGCTGCACGCGGTCGGCCTGCCGGCCGCCGTGTCCTGGGGCGTCGCGTTCGTGGTGGCGCTGGCGGTGGTCACCGTGCTGCACATCGTGGTCGGTGAGATGGCGCCGAAGTCGTGGGCGATCAGCCGGCCGGAGACCGCGGCGCGGGCGCTCGCGCTGCCGTTCCTCGGCTTCGTCCGGCTGCTGCGGCCGGTACTGACGGCGCTGAACGCGGCGGCGAACGGCGTGCTGCGGCTGGTCGGCGTGACGCCGGTGACGCACCGGGAGACCGCCCGGGGGCCGGCCGAGCTGCGGGCGCTGCTGGCCGACTCCACCGACGCCGGGCTGATCCCGGCCGACCAGCACCGGCTGCTGGACGGGCTGCTCGCGCTGCGCACCGGCACGCTGGCCGCGGTGCTGGTGCCGGCCGCGGCGATGGACACGGTGCCGGCCGACACCGACGGGGACGGCGTGGTCGCCGCGCACCGGCGTACCGGCCGGTCCCGGTTCCCGGTCACCGACGACGGCCAGGTACTCGGTGTGGTGCACGTACGGGATGCGGCCCGGGCACCGTCGGCCAGCGCGGCGCGGCTCGCCACGCCGGTACTGCGGCTGCCGGCCGGCGCCGACCCGCACACCGCGCTGACCACGATGCAGCGGGACCGCCGGCAGCTCGCGGTGGTCACCGACGGCGCCGCGCTGGTCGGCCTGGTGACCCTGGAAGACCTGGTGGAGCAGGTGATCGGCGAGTTCGCCGACGAGACCGACCGCCCGGTGAGCGCCGCCCGGGGTGTGTGATGCTTGGGCATCATGACTGACAGCCACGGGCGGCGGGGCGACCCGCCGCCGACACCTGCGCCGCTGCCGGTCCCGGTCGCCGACGCGCACACCCACCTCTACCTGCAGGGCGCGGAGGCGTCCGCGGCGCTGGCGGCGGCCGCCGCCGTGGGGGTCGACCGGATCGTCGAGGTCGGCTGCGACGTGCCGTCGTCGACGGACGCGGCGGCCCTCGCCGCCGCGCACCCGGGGGTGCTCGCGGCGGTCGCCATCCATCCGAACGACGCGGCCGAGCTGGCCGACCTGCCGGCCGCGCTGGCCGCGATCGACGAGCTGGCCGCCCGGCCGCGGGTGCGCGCGGTCGGCGAGACCGGGCTGGACTACTTCCGGACCGGCCCGGAGGGCCGGCCGGTGCAGCAGGAGTCGTTCCGGGCGCACATCGAGATCGCGAAGCGGCACGGCAAGGCGCTGATGATCCACGACCGGGCGGCCGAACCGGGCGGCGACGCGCCCAGCTCGCACGAGGACATCTTCGCGATCCTCGCCGAGGGCGCGCCGGACACGGTGATCTTCCACTGCTTCTCCGGCGACGCCGAGATGGCGCGGCGCTGCGCCGAGCACGGCTGGTACGC
Organism: Actinocatenispora thailandica; assembly: GCF_016865425.1. Taxonomy (NCBI): domain Bacteria; kingdom Bacillati; phylum Actinomycetota; class Actinomycetes; order Micromonosporales; family Micromonosporaceae; genus Actinocatenispora; species Actinocatenispora thailandica. Next base: position 480,466 of record NZ_AP023355.1, read on the forward strand.
GAGCTTCGCCGGCAACGTGACCTTCCGCAACGCCGGGCAGCTGCGCGCGGCGGCGGCGGCGATGCCGACCGAGCTGATCCTGGTCGAGACCGACGCGCCGTACCTGACCCCGATGCCCTACCGCGGGCGACCGAACGCTCCCTACCTGGTGCCGCTGACGGTGCGGGCGCTGGCCGAGGTGAAGCAGCTGCCGGTCGAGGACCTGTGCCGGGCGTTGTCGGCCAACGCGGACGCCGCGTTCGGTGGCTGGTGAGTGGCGGATGAGCCACGCCGGCGGCACCCGGGGCAGCGCGCGCGGCGCGGAGTTCGTACAGTGTCGTGTTCGTGAAGCAGGCATACCGCGCCCGCCGGGCGCAGCAGGTCGGCTGGAAGTCGTACGGGGCGCTCGTGGTCCAGCTCGTCGCGGTGCTGGCGGTGCTGGGTACGGGTGGCTTCTTCCTGCTCCGCACCCACTCGGTGACGATCGTGGATGACGGCGCGCGCCGGCTGGTGCGCAGCCATGCGTTCACCGTCGCCGGGGTGTTGCAGCAGGCCGGAGTGACTCTCGGACCGCACGACACGGTACGGCCGGGGCGCGACTCGCTGGTGCGCGGCGACGTGGTGGTCGGCCGGGGCCGGCAGGTGCGCCTCACCGTGGACGGCCGGCAGAGCCGGCGCTGGGTCACCGCCCGCACCGTGCCGGCGCTGCTCGCCGACCTCGGGTACCGGCGCAGCGCGGTCCGGGTGTCCGGCGTCGACGGGGTGATCGACCGGGACGGCGCCACGGTCACCATCCGCACCCGCAAGCATGTGACGCTCGTCTCGCACGGCCGCAAGACCGCGTACACCACGTACGCGGCGACGGTGCGCGAGTTGCTCGCCGAGCACGAGGTGCAGCTCGGCCGGCACGACGAGACCGCCCCGGCGCTGTCGCACACCCTCGCCGGGGTCCGCAACGTCGACCTGTTCACCGTCAGCCGCAAGGTCAAGACCGAGACGGTCACCGTGTCCGCGCCGACCAAGACCGAGAAGCGCAACGACTGGATGCTCGACCAGCAGGCCGTGGTGGACGAGGGGCACGACGGCAAGCGCACCGAGAAGGTGGAGTACGTCTACCGGGACGGCAAGAAGTACCAGCGCAAGGTGCTGTCCAGCAGCTGGGTGAGCAAGGCGTCGCCGAAGGTGATCGCCAAGGGCACCACGCCGTACCCGCCGGACCCGACCGGGCTGAACTGGTCCGGGCTGGCGCAGTGCGAGTCCGGCGGCAACCCGCACTCGGTGTCGGCGAACGGTCAGTACATGGGGCTGTACCAGTTCAGCCAGAGCACCTGGGAGCGGATGGGCGGCATCGGCCGGCCGTCGGACGCCACCCCACGCGAGCAGACCTACCGCGCGATCAAGCTGTACCAGGCGTCCGGCAAGGGGCAGTGGCCGGTCTGTGGGGCCAAGCTGTGACCGCACGCCCGCCGGCCGACGGGGGGCCCGGTCCGTCCGGCGGCGACACCGGTCCGGCGCCGTCCGGCCTGCTCGGGCCGGCGCAGATCCGGTCGCTGGCCGCCGAACTCGGTGTCACGCCGACGAAGACGCTCGGCCAGAACTTCGTCATCGACCCGAACACGGTGCGCCGCATCGCCGCCGCCGCCAACCTGACACCCGACGACGTGGTCGTCGAGGTCGGCCCGGGGCTCGGCTCGCTCACCCTGGCGCTGCTGCCGGCCGCCCGCCGGCTGTACGCGGTGGAGATCGACCCGCGGCTCGCCACCCGGCTACCGGACACGGTCGCCGCGCACGCGCCCGGATCCGCCGACCGGCTCCGGGTGGTCGCCGCGGACGCGCTGCGGGTCGGCGCAGACGCCTTCGCCGAGCCGCCGACGGCGCTGGTGGCGAACCTGCCGTACAACGTGGCGGTGCCGGTACTGCTGCACCTGCTGGCCGTGCTGCCGGCGCTCGCACACGGGCTGGTCATGGTGCAGCAGGAGGTCGCGGACCGGTTGACCGCCGGCCCGGGCTCCCGCACCTACGGGGTCCCGTCGGCGAAGCTCGCCTGGTACGCGACCGCCCGGGCCGCCGGGTCCGTCAGCCGCTCGGTGTTCTGGCCGGTGCCCAACGTCGACTCCGGACTGGTCGCGTTCACCCGGCACGATCCTCCCGCGGTACCGGCGGCGTCCGGTCCGGCGCCGTCCGGTCCGGCGGTTCACGGTCCGGCGGTTTCCCGGGAGGCGGTGTTCGCGGTGGTGGACGCGGCGTTCGCGCAGCGCCGCAAGACGCTGCGGGCGGCGCTGGCCCGGTGGGCCGGCAGCCCGGCCCGGGCCGAACAGCTGCTGCGCGGCGCGGGCGTGGACCCGTCCGCCCGCGGCGAGTCGCTCACCATCACCGAGTTCACCCGGATCGCCGCCGCCGCGGGCTGAGCCGGCCCGCGGCCGTCCCGTCGGGCCGGCCGGCGTCGTCCGGGTGCGGCGTGGCTCGTGCCGGCCGCGTCCGTCCGTCCGTGGCCGTGACGCGCGTCGCTCGGCGTGCGCTGCCGTGACTCATGCGGCTCGGGGTGCGTGCGCGGCGGGACGCGCGCTGCTCGGGGTGCGTGCGCGGCCGGGACGCGCGCTGCTCGGGGTGCGTGCGCGGCGGGACGCGCGCTGCTCGGGGCGCGCGTGTGCCGGGACGCGTGCGGCTCGGGGTGCGTGCGCGGCCGGGACGCGCGCCCGGGATGCTGGTAGCCGGTGCACGGCCGTCGCGGAAGGGGCAAGCATGACGCAGTCCGGGCAGCTCCCGGCGGACCGGCCGGGCGCGGTGCGGGTGCGGGTACCCGCCAAGATCAACCTGCGGCTGTCCGTCGGTGCGCCACGCCCCGACGGCTTCCACCCCCTGGACACCGTCTACCAGGCGATCTCGCTGTACGACGAGATCACCGTCACACCCGCGGACCGGCTGCGGCTGACCCTCGACGGCGTCGGCGCCGACACCCTGCCCACCGGCCGGGGAAACCTCGCGGTACGCGCCGCGCAGCTGCTCGCCGACCACCTCGGCGTCCCCCGAACGTCGCCATCCACCTGCACAAACGCATCCCGCTGGCGGGTGGGTTGGCGGGCGGCAGCGCGGACGCCGCCGCCGTGCTGGTCGGCTGCGACGCGCTCTGGGGCGGCGACCTCGCCCGTACCGAACTCGCGGTGCTCGCCGCGGAACTCGGCAGCGACGTGCCGTTTCTGCTGTTCGGCGGTACCGCGCACGGGACCGGCCGCGGTGAGCTGGTCGAACCGGTCCGCACCGCCGGCCGGTGGCACTGGGTGGTCGCCGCCGCCGCCGGTGGCCTGTCCACCCCGGAGGTGTACCGGCAGCTCGACGTGCTGCGCGCCACCGGCGCCGCGCCGCCGCCCGCGCTCGGTGCCCCCGCCCCGCCGACGTCGCGCGATGCCGCGTCACCGGCTCCCGGCCGGGCGGTACCGGATCGGCTGCTCGCGGCGCTGTGCTCGGACGATCCGGGTGAACTCGCCGCGGCGCTGGGCAACGACCTGCAGCCGGCCTCGATCGCGCTGCGCCCGGCGCTGCGACGTACGCTCGATGCCGGGCTCGCGGCGGGCGCGCTCGCCGCCCTGGTGTCCGGCTCCGGCCCGACCTGCCTGTACCTCGCGGCCGACGCCGGCGACGCGGGCCGGATCGCCGCCGAGGTCACCGACCGCGGGGCGTGCCGGGCCGCGCACGTCGCGCACGGGCCGGTGCCCGGCGCCACCCTGCTGTCCTGACCGTCGCCCGCCCCCGCTACCGGACCGCCGCCCGCCGCGGCGTCCACTGACCGAGCTGCCGTACCGAGGAAGGACCGCCCGCGTGGCCAACATCGTCAACCTGGACCGGGTCGCCAAGCAGTACGCCTCCGGGGTGCTGTTCGACGACGTCTCGCTCGGGCTCGACGACAGCGACCGGGTCGGGGTCGTCGGGCTCAACGGCGCCGGCAAGTCGACGCTGCTGCGGCTGATCACCGGCGCCGAGGAACCCGACTCCGGCCGGCTCACCCGCCGCCGCGGCCTCGCCGTCGGCTCGCTGCCGCAGCAGGTGGACCTGCCGCCGACCGCGACCGTCCGGGACGTGGTGGTCGGCGACGCCTGGCTGCCGGCGCTCGGCGCCGACACCGAGACGGGCCCGGCCGAACACCTGTGGGCCGGCGACGCCGCCGTCCGGGCCGTGCTGCGCGGCCTCGGCATGCCCGGCCTCGGCCTGGACACCGCCACCGGCCCGCTGTCCGGCGGGGAGAAGCGGCGGGTCGCCCTCGCCGCCCTGCTGATCCGCCCGGCCGACCTGCTGATCCTCGACGAGCCCACCAACCACCTGGACATCGCGGGAGTCTCCTGGCTCGCCGCCTGGCTCACCCGCGAGCACCGCGGCGCGCTCGCCGTCGTCACGCACGACCGCTGGTTCCTCGACGCCGTGTGCACCACCACCTGGGAGGTCGCCGACGGCACGGTCCGCTCGTACGAGGGTGGGTACGCGGCGTGGACGCTGGCCCGCGCCGAACGCGTCCGCCGGGAGGCGGTCACCGAGCAGCGCCGGCAGAACCTGCTCCGCAAGGAACTCGCCTGGCTGCAGCGCGGTGCCCCGGCCCGGACCAGCAAGCCGAAGTTCCGCATCGACGCGGCGAACGCGTTGATCGCCGACGTACCGCAGCCGCGGGACAGCGTCTCGCTGCACCGACTCGCCACCGCCCGGCTCGGCAAGCAGGTGTACGACCTGGAGAACGTCACCGTCGCGCACCCGGCCCCGGCCGCCGCCGGCGCGAAGCCGGCTGACGACGACGCCGGCCCGGGGCCGGCTGACGGCGCCGGCAGCGGCGGGAAGACGATCCTGCACGACGCCACCTTCCGGGTCGGCCCCGGCGACCGGATCGCCCTGGTCGGCGCGAACGGCGCCGGCAAGACCACCCTGCTGCGGCTGCTCACCGACCAGCTGACCCCCGACACCGGTACGGTCCGGATCGGCCAGACGGTGCGCGCCGGCTACCTGTCCCAGCAGCTGTCCGAGCTGCCCACCGGCGCCCGGGTGCTGGAGGCCATCGAGCAGGTGGCCCGCCGGGTCCGGTTCGGCGACCGGGAACTGACCGCCGCCCAGCTCGCCGAGCTGTTCGGCTTCGGCGAGTCCCGGCTGTGGTCGGTGGTCGCCGACCTGTCCGGTGGTGAACGGCGCCGGCTGCAGCTGCTGCGGCTGCTCGCCGGCGAACCCAACGTGCTGCTGCTCGACGAGCCGACCAACGACCTCGACACCGACACCCTGGCCGAGCTGGAGGACCTGCTCGATTCCTGGCCCGGCACCCTGATCGTGGCCAGCCACGACCGGTACCTGGTGGAGCGGGTCTGCGACACGGTCTTCGCGCTGCTCGGCGACGGCGCGGTGACGCACCTGCCGGGCGGCATCGACCAGTACCTGACGCTGCTGCCCGAACCCGGCGGCGACGGCACCACGCCGATCACCACCGCGCCGGCCGGCCCGAAGCCGGAACGTACCGGCCCCAGCGCCGCCGAGGTACGCGCCGGCAAGAAGGAACTGGCCCGCCTGGAGCGTCTGGTCGCCCGGCTGGAGACCAAGGAGTCGACGCTGCACGCCCAGCTGGCCGAGCACGCCACCGACTACGCCAAGGTCACCGAGCTGGATGCCGAACTCGCCGCCATCCGCGCCGAACGCACCGCCGCCGAGGAGGAGTGGCTCACCCTCGCCACCACGCTCGGCTAGCTCGCGCCACGCCAACGCGGCACCACGCCGGCCGCGACGGTCAGTTCGGGGTCTTGGAGGAGCGGGCCCACAGGTTGAGACCGGAGTCGACGGCGTACCGGTCGATCTCGGCCAGCTCCTCGGCGGTGAACGACAGGTTGCCCAGCGCCGCCACGTTGTCCTCCAGCTGGCGCACGCTGCTCGCCCCGATCAGCACGCTGGTCACCCGCGCATCGCGCAACGCCCACGCCAGCGCCAGCTGCGCCAGCGACTGGCCGCGCCGTCCGGCGATCTCGTGCAACGCCCGGATGCGCCCCAGGGTCTCCTCGGTCAGCAGCTCCGGCGACAGCGACTTGCCCTGCGCCGCGCGGGATTCCGCCGGTACCCCGTGCAGGTACTTGTCGGTCAGCATGCCCTGCGCCAGCGGGGAGAACGCGATGCAACCGGCGCCCGCGTCCTCCAGCGTGTCCAGCAGATCCGGCTCGATCCAGCGGTTCAGCATCGAGTACGACGGCTGGTGGATCAGAAGCGGGGTGCCCAGCTCGCGCAGGATCTCGGCGGCCCGCGCCGTGTCCGCCGGCGAGTACGACGAGATCCCCACGTACAGCGCCTTGCCCTGCTGCACCGCCGAGTGCAGCGCGCCCATCGTCTCCTCCAGCGGAGTGTCCGGGTCGAAGCGGTGCGAGTAGAAGACGTCGACGTGGTCCAGCCCCATCCGGGCCAGCGACTGATCCAGGCTCGCCAGCAGGTACTTTCGCGACCCCCACTCGCCGTAGGGGCCGGGCCACATGTCGTAGCCCGCCTTCGTCGAGATGATCAACTCGTCCCGGTAGCGGCGGAAGTCCGAGTCGAACAGCAGCCCGAAGTTGCGCTCGGCCGACCCGTACGGCGGGCCGTAGTTGTTCGCCAGGTCGAAGTGCGTCACGCCCAGGTCGAACGCCCGCCGCAGGATCGCGCGCTGCGACTCCAGCGGCCGGTCCCCGCCGAAGTTGTGCCACAACCCCAGCGAGACCGCCGGCAGCCGCAACCCGCTGCGCCCACTCCGGCGGTACTGCATCGAGTCGTACCGGTCGTCCGCGGCGAGGTAGTCCATGCCCGGCATCCTGCCACCCGCCGCCCGAGACACCCCGAGTTGGCGGGGTATCGCCACCCCCGGAAACCCTATGGTGAACAATCCGTGCTGGAACGGGTTGCGGGGGGCCACCTGGCCCGGCGGGGCGACCCGGCACACCGGTGACCAGCATCGGAGGGGACCGACATGGCCAGCCACCTGCCCGTCAACCACCACATGCGCAGCTTCTGGCGGGTGCTCTCCACGCTGGCCGGCCTCTACATCCTGATCTTCGGCATCGTCGGGGTCGTCCAGACCAGCGGGATGGCCGCGTTCGCCACCGAGGGGATCCGGGTCCTGGGGCTGACCACCAACCCCGGCTTCTCCGCCATCTCCATCGCGGTGGGTGCGGTGATCTTCCTGGCGTCGGTGATCGGCCGAAACGTCGACGTGGTGGTCAACCTGATCTTCGGCTGCATCTTCGTCCTGGCCGGGCTGTTCAGTCTGGCGTTCCTGCGCACCGACCTGAACTACTTCGCCTTCTCCGTCACCAACTGCATCGTGTCCTACCTGCTCGGCGGCATCGTCGGGCTCTCCTCGCTGTACGGCCGGGTCCGCCGCACCGTGCCGGCTCGCACCGGCCAGCACGCCGCCGCCTGAACCCGCACCGGCGCGCCCGCCCACCGGCGGTCAGGACACCCCGTCCGGCGCCGGCGTGACACTCGGATGCGGGTCGTGGTCCAGGTGCGCCAGGCCGTTCCACACCAGGTTCACCAGGTGCGTCGCCACCACCTCGCGCGGCGGCTGCCGGACGTCCAGCCACCACCGGCCGGTGAACGCCACCAGCCCGGTCAGCGCCTGCGCGTACAGCTCGGCCAGCCCCCGGTCGTACCCGCGCGCCGCGAACCCGGCCGCGACATGGTGCTGCACCCGGTGCGCCACCTCGTTCAGCAGGCCGGCGAAGCTGCCGCCGCCGGACATCATCGGCGAGTCCCGCATCAGCACCCGGAACCCGTCGGTGTCCTCCTCGATGTAGCGCAGCAGCGCCAGCGTCGCCTGTTCCAGCAGTCGCCGCGGATGCCCCGCGGTCAGCGCCGCGGTGATCTGCTCCAGCAGCGCCCGGACCTCCCGGTCCACGACCGCGTGGTACAGCTTCTCCTTGTCGCCGAAGTGCTCGTACACCACCGGCTTGGACACGCCGGCCCGGACCGCGACCTCCTCCATGCTGGCGCCGTCGTACCCGCGCTCGGCGAACAGCTGCCGCCCCACCCCGAGCACCTGCTCGCGGCGTTGCGCGGCCGTCATCCGGACCCGGCGACGTTCGCCACCCACCTCAGCCATCCGCCCATCCTCGCAGAGTTCGCAGCTCACTCGCCGTTGTCGCACCCCTGCCGTAGCGTCACGACAGAACAAGTCAGAAACGACGAAGGGACGCGGCTGGCATGACAACGGGCACGGGGGACACCGCGGACCGGTCGGCGCGCATCGCGGAAGCCAGACGGCTCCGCGCCGAGGGCCTGTCCAAGAGTCAGATCGCCGGTCTCCACCGGTCTGCTCTCGAAATGCCTGCAGGGCGTGGCTCCGCCGGCATGGACCACACGCCCCAACGCCAAGGACGACCTCCGCGAACGCGCCCGCGAGCTGCGCCGGCAGCATCGTTCGGTGCCGGAGGTTGCCGCCGAACTCGGCATCGCGAAGTCCACCGCGTACCGCTGGGTGCGAGACATTCCGCTTGACGTCGACGCCCGCAAGGCGCTGTTCGCTCGCGAGCACTCGTCCACCACCGGCCACGGCCAAATGATGGCCGAGGCGCGCTGGTCCGAATACCGGGCCGAGCGGGACGCCCGCCAAGCCGAGCGTGTGACCGGGGCCGCAGGTTCGGTCGGCGGCTTGACCCAGGAAGAACTCGTCCGGATCGGCGCGATGATGTACTGGTGCGAGGGCGCAAAAGCCAAGCCCTGGAATTCCACCCGGCGCATCACCTTCGTCAACAGTGACGCTGGGTTGATCTTGGTCTTCCTCGCCTTCCTGCGCGCCGTCGGGGTGGAGCAGAGCACCATCGACTTCCGTGTCCAGATCCACGAGACAGCGGATGCCGATGCCGCCGTCCGATGGTGGGCGGCGAAGGTCGGTGCCGACCGGACGATTTTCCGCCGGACCTCGCTCAAGCGGCACAACCCGAAGACCGTTCGCTACAACACGGGAGCGGACTATCACGGCTGCTTGATCGTCTCGGTGCGGCGAAGTCGCGCGATCTACGACATGGTCGAGGGCTTGGTGATCGGGGTGGTGCGTGCCGCGGGTCGGCCTTCCGCTCCATGTGACCCCTGGCCGCAGTGAGGGCAGCCTGATCGTGCGACGATGACCGTCGAGCGCTCCGCCCTGGCCATGGAGAGCGGTTCGTGATGGGGTGTGGGGTAACGGCAACCCGCAGACCTTTGGAGTCTTGAGCTCCCGGTTCGAATCCGGGCACCCCAGCCTAAAACGGATACGGCGCCGGACCGTGCGGTGTATCTGGCGAGAGTCTCACCCGCGGGGTCTGAAGGGCCGAACGGCGGTTAGCATGGGCTCCGGTCCGATGACTCGGCGCCGAAAGGGAGCCCGCAGCGTGAGCGAGCCAACCAGTCGCCCCGACCCTGCGCACGACGGTGACGGGCGCACCGTCATCGTCCTGGCCGCGGGTCTCGGCACCCGCATGAAGTCGGCCACCCCGAAGGTCCTGCACACCCTGCTGGGGCGATCCCTGCTCGGGCACGTGCTCGCCGCGGCCGAACCGCTCGCCGCGCGGCGCACCCTGGTGGTGGTCGGCGCCGGCGCCGAGCAGGTGTCCGCGCACCTGGCCGAGATCGCGCCGGCCGCCCGGACGGTCCACCAGGCCGAGCAGCGTGGCACCGGGCACGCGGCCCGGGTGGCGCTCGACGCGGCGCCGGAGGCGGCCGGCACCGTCGTGGTGCTGACCGGGGACGTCCCGCTGTTGCGCGCCGAGACGCTGACCGAGCTGGTCGCGGCGCACGAGCGGGCCGGTGCGGCGGCGACGGTGCTGACCGCGGCACCGCCGGACGTGACCGGTCTCGGCCGCATCGTTCGCGACGAGCACGGGGCCGTGGTGGGCATCGTCGAGGAGCGGGACGCCTCGCCGGAGCAGCGGCGCATCCGGGAGATCAACTCGGGCATCATCGCGTTCCGTGCCGACGCGCTGCGCGCGACGCTGGCCGAGCTGCGCAGCGACAACGACCAGGGCGAGGAGTACCTGACCGACACGATCGGCCTGCTGGTGAAGGCGGGCGAGCGGGTCGGTGCGTACGTGGCGGCCGACGCCACCGAGACGATGGGTGTCAACGACCGGGCCCAGCTGGCCGCGCTGGGTGCGCTGCTGCGGGACCGGGTGAACGGCGCCTGGATGCGTGCCGGCGTGACGATGGTCGACCCGGCGAGTGTGTGGCTGGACGTGACGGTGTCCCTGGCTCCGGACGTGCTGCTGGAGCCGCAGGTGCAGTTGCGCGGTGCGACGTCGGTGGCGGCCGGCGCGGTCGTCGGCCCGGACACCACGCTGGTGGACACCGAGGTCGGTGCGGGCGCCTCGGTGGTGCGGGCGCAGGCGGCCGGCGCGGTCGTCGGTCCGGACTGTTCGGTGGGTCCGTTCGCCTACCTGCGGCCGGGTTCGCGGCTGCACGCCGGCGCCAAGGTCGGCACGTACGTGGAGACCAAGAACGCGGAGATCGGTGCCGGCAGCAAGGTGCCGCACCTGTCGTACGTGGGTGACGCGACGATCGGCGAGCAGACCAACATCGGCGCGGCGACGGTCTTCGTCAACTACGACGGGGTGCACAAGCACCGCAGCCGGATCGGCAGCTTCGCGCGCACCGGTGCGGACAACATGTTCGTGGCCCCGGTGCAGGTCGGCGACGGCGCGTACACCGGGGCGGGGGCGGTGATCCGGCGCGACGTGCCGCCGGGGGCGCTGTCGTACTCGGCGGCACCGCAGCGGGTGGTCGCGGACTGGACGGTGGGGCATCGTCCGGACACACCGGCGGCGGCTGCTGCGATCAAGGCCACCGAGAAGGGCGCTGTCGGGGGTGCGGCAGCGGCGGCGGGGCAGACTTCGCCCGGGTCGGAGCCTGCCGGCGATCCCGGCGGTGCCGGCCCTACCAGCTCCGCCGGTGGTGCCGCTGTGACCGGCTCCGCGGGCGGTGCCGGCCCTACCGGCGCTGCCGGTGCTGAGTGTTGATTTTCCATCGCTAGGGGGGCGGCCGCCATGGGCAGCATCGTCGCGGAGAACCACAAGTCGTTGATGCTCTTCTCGGGCCGGGCGTACCCCGCCCTGGCGGAGGAGATCGGCCAGGCGCTGGGGGTTTCGCCGACGCCGACCGATGCGTACGACTTCGCCAACGGCGAGATCTACGTGCGTTACAACGAGTCGGTGCGGGGTTCGGACGCCTTCGTGGTGCAGAGCATGACGGAGCCGATCAACCAGTGGGTGATGGAGACCCTGCTGATGATCGACGCGTTGAAGCGCGGGTCGGCGAAGCGGATCACGATCGTGGTGCCGTTCTACCCGTACGCCCGGCAGGACAAGAAGCACCGCGGCCGGGAGCCGATCTCGGCCCGGCTGGTGGCGGACATGTTCAAGACCGCCGGTGCGGACCGGATTCTCACCGTGGACCTGCACACCGCGCAGATCCAGGGGTTCTTCGACGGCCCGGTCGATCACCTGTTCGCGCTGGACCTGCTGGCCGACTACGTGCGCAACAAGTACGACGGTCGGGACATGACCGTGGTGTCGCCGGACTCGGGCCGGGTGCGGCTGGCGGAGCGGTGGACCGAGCGGCTGGGCGGCTGCCCGCTGGCGTTCATCCACAAGACCCGGGACATCACCCGGCCGAATGAGGTGTCGGCGAACCGGGTGGTCGGTGAGGTCGAGGGTCGGGTGTGCGTGGCGATCGACGACATCATCGACTCGGGCGGCACCATCTGCAAGGCGGCGGACGCGCTGTTCGACGCGGGGGCGGCGGAGGTGATCGTGGCCGCGACGCACGGGGTGCTGTCGGATCCGGCGACGGAGCGGTTGAAGAACTCCCGGGTCTCCGAGGTGATCCTGACCAACACGTTGCCGGTTCCGCCGGAGAAGCGGTTGGACAAGATCACCCAGCTGTCGATCGCGCCGCTGATCGCGCGGGCGATCCGGGAGGTCTTCGCGGACGGCTCGGTGACGACGCTGTTCGGTGGTTTGTCCGGCTAGTACCAGTGGCGAGGTGCCCGGCCGTCGCCTCGGGTGCGGCTGCGGCGGTTCGCCGGGCTTCGGCCCGTCGTCACGGTGCGGTCACCGGGTCGGGTCCGTCGGTCGTGATCGATGTCGTCGAGGGTGCGTGCCGCGTCTCATCGGCGGACCCGGGGACACGTGCGCGACGGCCGGGGCTAGACTGGGTGGGTTGCCATGGCGAGGGTGGCCGCGATCCGGTTTCGATCCTGATCGGTGTGGTTCTTCGAGAGCCACTGTTTCGGTCGAGGTGATCGGCTTCGTGGCCGTCGTTATCGACACGGTGTTGAGCCAGCACGGTTGACCCGGGTCGCGTCGCGCTCCCGCCCGGCACCGCAGCGTTCGGCGCCTGCCGAGCCAGTTCGCAATCAGGCCGCAGCATCATCTACAGGAGTACTCCCGTGTCCGAGGTCCGTATCAGCGCCGAGCCCCGCACAGAGTTCGGCAAGGGTGGTGCCCGCCGTACTCGTCGGGCAGGGAAGATTCCCGCCGTGCTGTACGGCCACGGCGAGAAGCCGAAGCATGTCGCGCTGCCCGCGCACGAGTTCACCAACGCGTTGCGGCACGGCGGGGCGAACCAGCTGTTCACGATCGAGTTGGCGGACGGCGCGCGCACCCTGGCGCTGCCGAAGGCGCTGCAGCGCGACCCGATCAAGGACACCATCGACCACGTCGATCTGCTGATCGTGCGGCGCGGCGAGAAGGTCGCGGTCGAGGTGGCGGTGCACATCACCGGCGAGATGGCCAAGGAGGCCGACGGCCTGGTGGTGCAGGAGCTGGACACGCTGGCGGTGAACGTCGAGGCAACGCACGTGCCGGAGCAGTTCGAGGTGTCGATCGAAGGTCTGGGTGTCGGCGACAAGGTGCTGGCCGGCCAGGTGCCGCTGCCGGCGGGTTCGGAGCTGACGACCGACCCGGAGGCCACCGTGGTGGCGATCGTGGCGGCGCCGACCGCCGCGCAGGTGGAGGCGGACACCTCCGGCGAGGCGGCCGAGGCGCCGGCGCCGGCGGCCGAGGAGTCCGAGAAGGTCGAGGCCTGAGCCGGGCCAGGCAACAGGTCTGAGCGGGCCCGGCAACAGGGTCTCGTAGTCTCGACGGGGGCGTGCGCACCGCACGCCCCCGTTTCGTGTGCGGGGAGGACTCGTGGCCGGACCGTTCGTGGTGGTCGGGTTGGGCAATCCGGGCCCGGAGTACGCGACGCACCGGCACAACGCCGGGTTCCAGGTGGCGGACCTGCTGGCGGGTCGGCTGGGCGCCACGTTCAAGCGGCACGGCCGGGCGAAGGCGCAGGTCGCGGAGGGTTGGCTGGGCGGCCCGGGTGGGACCAAGCTGGTGTTGGTGAAGCCCCAGTCGTTCATGAACCTGGCCGGTGGGCCGGTGGCGGCGGTGGCGGCGTTCCATTCGGTCGGGGTGGACCGGCTGGTGGTGGTGCACGACGAGCTGGACCTGCCGTACGGGTCGATTCGGCTCAAGCGCGGCGGCGGTGAGGGCGGGCACAACGGCCTGCGGTCGATCTCGCGGTCGTTGGGCAGCAAGGAGTACGCGCGGGTCAGGTTCGGGATCGGCCGGCCGCCGGGCCGGCAGGATCCGGCCGACTTCGTGTTGAAGCCGTTCTCGTCGGTGGAACGCAAGGAGCTCGACGTGCTGCTGGAGCAGGCCGCCGATGCGGTGGAGGCGGTCGTGGAGCGCGGCGTCGAATCGGCGCAGAACTCGTTCCACGGGGCGTGACTCTAACGTTACGTGTCGATGCCGTCACGGGTTGACCGGCCGGGGCGTTGTCTTCGCTGAATGGCCGGTGTGTCGTGGCGGAGGCGTGGCCGATGGTGGAGGTGGCGGCGCCGGCGGCGCGCCCGTTGCCTGCCGTGGACGTGCCGGTGGCCCTCGGCCCGGCGCGGGCCCGGGTGCGGCGCCGGCCGTGGGAGTCCCGGTACCTGCTGGCGATGCTGGCGGGTGACCTGATGGTGGGTCTGCTGGCCGGCGCGATCGGCTTCTCGGCCCGGTTCGGTCCCGATGTGACCGCCTACAACCGGGTGTACCTGCTGGTCGTGGCGCTGTTGCCGGTGGGCTGGGTGGCCGCGCTGGCGGCCAACCACGCGTACGAGAAGCGCCGCCTGTTCGTGGGTACGGCGGAGTACGAGCGGGTGCTGCGGGCCGGTGTGACGCTGGCCGCGGTGGTGACGGTCGGGTCGTACCTGGCGGAGGTCCGGCTGTCCCGCGGGTACGTGCTGATCGTGTTGCCGCTGGCGGTGGTGGCCACGGTGGTGGTCCGGTTCGGGTTGCGGCAGCGGCTGCACCGCCGCCGCGCGGCGGGCCGGCATCTGCGCCGGGTGGTGGTGCTGGGGCACCGGCAGGCGGTCGCGCAGGTGTGCCGCCAGCTGCACCGGGAGCGGCATCACGGTCTTTCGGTGGTGGGCGCGTGCGTACCGCGGCGCCGGCCCGGCCGACCCTGGGGCCGGCGCCGGACCTGGGTGTACCGGTGCTGGGTACGTTCGCCGACGCCGGTGCCGCGGTGGCGGCGGCGGAGGCGGACACGGTGATCGTGCTGTCCTGCCCGGAGTTGGACGGGGTGGCGCTGCGCCGGCTGGCCTGGCAGCTGGAGCGGGTCGACGTCGACCTGATCGTGGCGAGCGCGCTGATCGACGTGGCCGGGCGGACCACGATCCGGCCGGTGGACGGGCTGCCGATGCTGCACGTCGACCATGCCCGGCTGCGCGGGTCGGCGCGGGCGGCGAAGGCGCTGGTGGACCGGTTCGGTGCGGCGTTGTTGCTGCTGGTGCTGGCGCCGCTGCTGGCCGCGGTGGCGGCGGCGATCAAGCTGGACTCGCCGGGCCCGGTGCTGTACCGGCAGTCCCGGGTCGGCCGAGACGGTGCGGTGTTTGCGATCTGGAAGTTCCGCAGCATGTACGTCGACGCGGACGCCCGGCTGGCCGAGCTGGCCCGGTTGGACGAGGGCGCCGGGGTGCTGTTCAAGATCCGCGACGATCCGCGGGTCACCCGGATCGGCCGCTACCTGCGCCGGCTCTCCCTGGACGAGCTGCCCCAGCTGGTCAACGTGCTGGTCGGTCAGATGTCCCTGGTGGGGCCGCGTCCTCCGCTGCCCGCGGAGGTGGCACGGTATCCGGCGGACATGTTGCGTAGGCTGGTGGTCAAGCCTGGTTTGACGGGATTGTGGCAGGTATCGGGGCGGTCCGATCTGCCCTGGGAGGAGGCGATCCGCCTCGACCTGCGGTACGTCGAGACCTGGTCCCTGTCGTTGGACCTGGTGATCCTGCTGCGTACCGTTACCGCCGTGGTACGAACGTCCGGAGCCTACTGAGGTAACGGGCTGGTGTGCTCGAGAGCCGTGCGGCCCGCCAGGCTATCGTGCACGAACCCGTAAGGCAGGGAGTGGCGTGATGGAGGAGCAGTCCGCGCTCGCCGGTGGCGGCGTGGTGGCGCCGGCCAGCGATGCCGCGTTCGCCCGCTGGCTGGCCGAACGGGCCGGTGCCGCGCTGGCCGAACTGCGCGCCGAACTCGGGTTCGGCGATCCGGCGGCGCTGCGGGCGGCCGGCGACCGGCGGGCGCACGAGTTGCTGGTCGACGAGCTGGCCCGGTGGCGGCCCGGCGACGCGGTGCTGTCCGAGGAGGGCGAGCGGTACGACAACGCCCGGCTCGCCGCCGAGCGGGTGTGGATCGTCGATCCGCTGGACGGCACCCGCGAGTTCGCCGAGGCCGGCCGCGCCGACTGGGCGGTGCACGTGGCGCTGTGGCAGCGGGGCGCGGCCGGCGGTGACCGGCCGGCGGACGCGGGCCGGCTGGTCGCCGGTGCGGTGGCGCTGCCGGCGCAGGCCGGCGGCACGGTGCTCGGCACCGACGCGCCGCCGATGTACCCGCCGATGCACGCCGGCCCGATCCGGCTCGCCGCGAGCCGGACCCGCCCGCCGGGGTTCCTCGCCGACCTGTGCGAGCGGGTCGACGGCGAGGTCGTACCGATGGGCTCGGCCGGCGCGAAGATGGCCGCCGTGGTGCAGGGCCAGGTCGACGCGTACGTGCACGCCGGCGGCCAGTACGAGTGGGATTCGGCGGCGCCGGTGGCGGTGGCGCTGGCGACCGGCCTGCACGCGTCCCGGGTGGACGGCTCGCCGCTGCGGTACAACCGGGCGGACCCGTGGCTGCCGGACGTGCTGGTCTGTCGGCGCGACCTGGCGCCGCGGTTGCTGGAAGTGCTGGCCGAGCTGGGTGTCGGCCGGGAAGATGATGTGATGTGAGGTTCGCCGTGGACGCGTGACCGGGTGATCCGGCAGCATGGGTGGTCGATGACCCGCGCCCGCAGCAGTGCGGTGGGTCTCGGAGTTCCGCTCCGTGGCTGGGTCGTTCGTGCGTCGCCGGGCCGGTTGGCCGCTGACATCTGATCGACGTCGATACCGGACAGGAGTGGACGATGGGTTCCACCGACTACCGCTTCAGCCAGCTGGACGCGCTGGAGGCGGAGAGCATCTTCGTGTTCCGCGAGGTGGCCGCCGAGTTCGAACGTCCCTGTCTGCTGTTCTCCGGTGGCAAGGACTCGATCGTCATGCTGCAGTTGGCGCAGAAGGCGTTCTGGCCGGCACCGATCCCGTTCCCGGTGATGCACGTCGACACCGGGCAGAACTTCGCCGAGGTGCTCGCGTTCCGGGACCGCCGGGCGGAGGAACTCGGCGTCCAGCTGATCGTGGCCAGCGTGCCGGAGGCGATCGAGGCCGGCCTGGTGGTCGATCCGCCGAGCGGGATGCGCAACCGGATCCAGACCCCGGTGCTGTTGGACGCGGTGGAGAAGTACCGCTTCGACGCGCTGTTCGGTGGCGCCCGGCGGGACGAGGAGAAGGCCCGGGCCAAGGAACGCATGTTCAGCTTCCGGGACGAGTTCGGCCAGTGGGACCCGAAGAACCAGCGTCCCGAGCTGTGGTCGCTGTACAACGGGCGGGTGCAGCCCGGGGAGTCGATCCGGGTGTTCCCGCTGTCGAACTGGACCGAGCTCGACATCTGGCACTACATCGCCCGGGAGCGCATCGCGCTGCCCGACGTGTACTTCGCCGCCGATCGTGCGGTGGTCGAGCGCGACGGCATGCTGTACGCGGTGAACGAGTTCATCGTCCCGACCGAGGCCGAGACGGTCCGCACCGAGCGGGTCCGGTACCGCACGGTCGGCGACGCGACGTGCACCGCGGCGGTGCCGTCCGCGGCCGACACGGTGGCGAAGGTGATCGACGAGGTGGCCGCGACGCGGATCACCGAGCGCGGCGCGACCCGCGGCGACGACAAGCTCAGCGAGTCCGCGATGGAGGACCGCAAGCGGGAGGGTTACTTCTAGATGGGCACCCACGACCTGAGCACGGACTCCGTCGACGGCGCCTGGACCGGCGCCGACGCCGAACCGATCGACCTGCTGCGGTTCGCGACCGCCGGCAGCGTCGACGACGGGAAGTCGACGCTGATCGGGCGGCTGCTGTACGACTCGAAGTCGATCTTCACCGACCAGCTGGCCGCGGTGGAGTCGACCTCGGCGGCGCGCGGCGACGAGTACACCAACCTGGCGTTGCTGACCGACGGGCTGCGCGCGGAGCGGGAGCAGGGCATCACGATCGACGTGGCGTACCGCTACTTCGCGACGCCGCGGCGCAAGTTCATCATCGCCGACACCCCGGGGCACATCCAGTACACCCGGAACATGGTCACCGGCGCGTCCACCGCCGACCTGGCGCTGATCCTGGTCGACGCGCGCAAGGGACTGGTCGAGCAGTCCCGCCGGCACGCGTTCCTGTGCTCGCTGTTGCGGGTGCCGCACCTGGTGCTGTGTGTCAACAAGATGGACCTGGTCGACTACTCGCAGCAGGTCTTCGACGACATCCACGCCGAGTTCACCGCGTTCGCCACCAAGCTCGACGCGCCGGACCTGACGGTCATCCCGATCTCGGCACTGCACGGCGACAACGTGGTGTCCCGGTCGGCGAAGATGCCCTGGTACGAGGGGTCCTCGCTGCTGCATCACCTGGAGAACGTGCACATCGCCTCGGACCGGAACCTGGTCGACGCGCGCTTCCCGGTGCAGTACGTGATCCGGCCGCAGTCGTCGGCGCATCCCGACTACCGGGGGTACGCCGGGCAGATCGCGTCCGGCGTGTTCAAGCCGGGCGACGAGGTGATGGTGTTGCCGTCCGGGTTCAGCACCCGCATCGCCGGCATCGACACCGCGGACGGCCCGGTCGCGGAGGCGTTCGCGCCGATGTCGGTGACGATCCGGCTGGACGACGAGCTCGACGTCTCCCGCGGCGACCTGATCTGCCGGCCGAACAACGCACCGGCGCAGGCGCAGGACATCGAGGCGATGGTCTGCTGGATGGACGAGCAGCGGCCGCTGCGGCCGCGCGGCAAGTACGCCATCAAGCACACCACGCACTCGGCCCGGGCCATGGTACGCGACCTGCACTACCGGCTGGACGTCAACACGTTGCACCGGGACGAGACGGCGGATTCGTTGTCGCTCAACGAGATCGGCCGCATCAAGCTGCGCACCACCCGGCCGCTGCTGGCCGACGAGTACCGCCGGAACCGCACCACCGGCGGGTTCGTGCTGATCGACGAGCAGACCAACCGTACGGTGGCCGCCGGCATGATCGTCGCCACCGACTGACCCGGCCACCGGCGCCCGGGCGGCGGTCCGGAATCACGAGGAGGCGGACGCCTGCGTCCGCCTCCTTCCCGTCCGCCTCGTGCGCCACGTTCGCCTCCTGTGCCGCGTTCGTCTCCTGTGCCGCGGCGTGGGGGCCCTCGCGCGCCGCGGGGCGCTGTCCGGCTGGGTCGGCGATCGCCGGGTGGGCGACGGCGTGATCGACCAGGGTGGCGGTGGGACGCGGCTGCCGTGGGCGGTCAGATGCCGCGGCCGCGGCGGTGCAGGGTGGACAGAACCGACTCGACGCGGACCAGCCGGGCGGCGGCGGCGAGGGCGATCGCGGCGCGCGGCTCGCGCGGGTTGCGGCGCAGCGACCGGCCCGCGTACCGCACCGCGGCGCGCCGCTCGCCGGCGGCGGCGTGCCAGCAGGCGAGCTGCCCGTACAGCCGGGCGGCGCCGGGCCGGCAGGCGGACAGCTCCGGGTGCCGGTCCAGCATCCAGTGCAGCGAGTCGATCTTCGTCCGGTACTGGTGGGTGAAGAACGAGCCGCCCCACCGGACCCGGGTCAGCGGCCGGTCGACGTGCACGATCGGCCGCCGCCGGGCGGCGCGCAGCAGCAGGTCGTAGTCCTCGTTCTGGCTGCCGGGGGCGTCCTCGGCGACCAGCCCGAGCCGGTCGGCGGCGAGCGCGTCGGCGCGGATCAGGAACGTCGAGGCGTGCAGCATCGACATCCGGGACCGGGCCAGGTCGGCGAGGTCGACGACGTCGGTGCCGGCGAGCCGGGGCCGCACCGCCCCGTCGTACTCGACCTCGATGCCGCAGGTGGCGAACTCGGCGCCGGGATGCGCGGCGAGCGCGCCGACCTGCGCGGCGAGCTTGTCCGGTAGCCACACGTCGTCGTCGTCGCAGAACGCGACCAGCGGTACGTCCATGGTGGACAGTGCGGCGATGCCGGTGTTACGGGCCCCGGCCAGCCCGGCGGTACGGTCGTTGCCCAGCACGGTGACCCGGTCACCGGCGAGGTCGGGATCCGGCTCGGCCCGGTCGAACACCACGACGACCCGCACCGTGCCGCGGTAGCGCTGCCCGAGCACCGACGCGATGGCCTCCCGCACCTGTACCGGCCGGTCGTGCGTCGCGATCACCACCCCCACCGCGGGGGCGGCCGGGCCGCCGTCCACGGCGGGCGAACGCCGCGCGGCCCCGGTGTCATCCACTGTGGACGGTCCGACGTGGTCGGTCATCGCGGCGCTCCGGCGGGGACGGGACGGCGGACGGTGCCCAGCGGGTAGCCGTACGCGCCGAGCAGCGGTGCGGTCAGCGCGCCGACCAGCCGGCGGCTCGGTGCCGGCAGTTCGGCCCGCCAGGCGTCGTCGCAGCGCAGTTCGACGTCGCCGGTGAGGAACCGCATCGGGTTGCCGGCGGCGCTGTGGCAGCGACCCAGCCGGGCGCCGTGGTCGGTCAGGAACGCCGGCGGCCGCGGTTGCGGCGGCAGGCCGGCGAACCGGCGGATCTGCTCCACCGCGGTGGCCGGCTCGGCGACGAACCGTTCGTACCGGACCCGGTGTACCGGGGTGCCGAGCCGCTCCAGGATGCCGAACGCGGCGTTGTGCGCGTTCCACAGCAGCGCGGAGCGGGCCGGCGGGTAGCGCGTCATCTCGGCGCTGCCGTCGGCTTCCGGCCGCAGCCGGGTGCGGGTCCACGAGTACGCGACGCCGCGCGGGTCGCGGACCACGTGCACCACCCGCAGGTCGACGTCGCGCTGCCAGCGCAGGCAGAACGCGAGCGACGCGTGCTTGGACGAGTCGACGACGACCTGGGCGCCGGCCACCGTGGCCGCGGCACGGTAGATCCGCAGGTACGCCTCGGTGTACTCGGCGACGAGCCGGGCCCGCGCGGTGCGCAGCCGGGGTGCGGCGAGTTCCGGGAGGTAGCGGGTGCGTTCGATCGCGTCGCGCAGCCCGATGACCCGCAGCGCCAGGTCGGCGTCCCAGCCGCCGAACGCCTCGCCGCCGACCTCGCGCCAGAACGGGCAGCGGGAGAACCGCTCGCCGCAACCGCACCGCTCGTCGTCGAGCACGTCGCGGCGCCACAGGTGGACGACCTCGCCGAGCCCGCAGATGCCGGGCAGCTCGCCGAGGACCCGCTCGATCAGCGTGGTGCCGCTGCGGCCGAGGCCGCCCAGGAACAGCACACGTACCACGGATGTCCTCGCCTTCTCGCGCTCGGTTCCGGTTTGGCGCCACGGGTACCGGGACCCGCGGGTAGATCGCCCCGGGGTACAACGACACTTCGCGAGTATGGTCACCATCGGTAGGTACATGAGAACGATGTGTAGTTTCTGCGCTAGGGTCTCGGCTCATGTCCGTCCCCGTCACCGAACGTGTCGTGCTCGCCGACGTCGCCTTCCACCCGTACACCGAGGCCGAGCTGGTCGCCGCCGTGGCCGCCGCCTCGGCCGCCGGCCGGGGCGGCACGATCGTCACGCCCAACGTCGACATCCTGCGGCTGGCCAGGCGCGACACCGAGGCGCGCGGGCACGTCGAGGCGGCCAGTTACGTGGTGGCGGACGGTACGCCGCTGGTGTGGGCCAGCCGGCTGGCCGGCGTGGCGCTACCGGAGCGGGTCGCCGGCTCGAACCTGATCTGGTCGCTGTCCGCCGCGCTCGCCGCCCGGTCCGGCTCGGTGTACCTGCTGGGTGGGCCACCGGGGGTGGCCGGCCGGGCCGGCACGGTGCTCGCGCAGCGGTACCCGGGGTTGGTGGTGGCCGGTGCCGCGTCGCCGTCGTACGGCTTCTTCGACGAGCCGGCCGAACTCGACGCCGTCTGTGGGGCCGTCCGGGCCGCCGACCCCGACCTCGTCTACGTCGGGCTCGGGTTCCCGAAACAGGAGCGGCTCATCGCGCGGCTCGCGCCGGAACTGCCGCGCTGCTGGTTCGTCGGCTGCGGCGCCGCGATCGGCTTCGTCGCCGGCGAGCAGCGCCGGGCGCCGGGCTGGATGCAACGTACCGGGCTGGAGTGGTTGCACCGGTTGGCATCCGAACCGACCCGGCTGGCCCGCCGGTACCTGGTGCACGACCTGCCGTTCGCGACCCGGTTGCTGCTGGCCGCGCTCGCGCACCGGGCGCCGTGGGCCGGCGCGGTCGCGCCGACCCACGGGCCGCAGCAGGTCAATGGCCGAACGTGAACCAGTTGAGGTTGACGAAGTCGGCCGGCTGGCCGCTGGTGAAGGTCAGGTAGACCGTGTGGGTGCCGGTGACCCCGGCGATGTTCGCCGGTACCGTCTCCCAGCTCTGCCAGCCGCCGGTGTTGCCGATCGCGAAGCTGCCCACCGGGGACGCCGACCGTGAGTCGAGCCGAACCTCGACCAGCCCGCTGACACCGGCTCCGGCACCGGACGCGACCCGGGCCCGGAACTGGGTCGCCGCGGTGGATCCGAAGTCGACCCCGTCGTAGCGCGCCCAGTCGCCGTTGGCGATCCAGCCGACGTCCTGGCCGCCGCCGGTGTCGGTGGTGGTCTCGGTCGCCACGCCGGACGCCGCCGAGTAGCCCTCGGCCTGGATCGTGGAGTACGCGCCGGTGCCGCCACCGCCGCCGGGCGGGGTGCCGGACGCGGTCGAGTACGCGGCCACGTAGTCCACGCTCATTCCGGCGCCGGAGCTGGTGGAGCCCGACGGGCTGCCGCAGCCGCACACGCCGTTGGGGAAGCCGCCGCCCATCGCCACGTTCAGGATGATGAAGAACCCGTGGTCGACCGCGTTCTGCCAGGTGCTCGTGCCGACCTGGCTCTCGTTCACGGTGTAGAAGTTCGTCCCGTCCAGGTACCAGCGGATCTGCTCGGCGGACGTGTTCGTCCGGTCGATGATCACCGAGTACGTGTGGTAGCCGGTCTGGCAGCCGGAGCAGGACTGCAGCCCGCTGCCCAGCCCGTTCGTCTCGTTGCACGGGCCGCCCGGGTCGACGCCGCAGTGGAAGGTGCCGGCTTCCTTGCTGAGCGCGTTGACGTCCTCCATCACGTCGATCTCGCCGATGCTCGGCCAGTTCGTCGCGCCGACCGGCCGGGCCGCCGCGCCCAGCATCCAGAACGCCGGCCAGTAGCCGAGGCCGTTCGCCGGGTTCGGCTGCTTGATCGAGGCGGTCACCTCCAGCTGCCCGCCGGCCGGTGCGGCGAGGTCGGTCCGCTGCGTCTCGATCCGCCCCGAGGTCCAGCTTCCGTTGTTGTTCAGCGGCTTGATCACCAGGTGGCCGGAGCCGTCCTGGTAGACGTTGCTGGTGCTGTCGGTCATCGTCTCGACCTCGCCGGTGCCCCAGTTGCCGGCGCCGCCCGGGTAGCCGGTGCCGGTGTCGTAGAGCCAGGTGGACCGGGACACCCCGGTGCCGGCGGAGCCGCCGAAGTCGTCGCTGAACACGGTGCTCCACCCGGTCGGTGGTGCGGGCACCGCCTGCGGTGTCGCGGCCCGCGTCGCGGCGCCGGACGGTGCCGCGTCGGACGGTACGGCGGCGCCGAACGCGGCGAGCGTGACGGCCGCGCCGGCCACGAGTACCAGCTTGATCCTGTGCCCAATCGATCTGCTCACGGTGACCTCCGCGGTGCATCCGAGGCGAGCGCGGGCGGGTCGTCGAGGGGCGCCGCCCGCAGGGGAACACCTCCGTACACATCGGGGTGAATGCGGACGGAAGCGCTTACGGAGGAGTACACCGCCGAACCGGGTTATCTGTCAAGTAACTTCACAGTTCCCGTCCGGCGACGCACGCACCACCGCGCGGGCCGGCCGCACGGTGGTGCGCGGGAGACCGCGGCTGCCGACGTCGCTGGCACCGGACGTTGCCGGGCGGATGGAACGACCGCGGCGCGGCGGCCGGGTGCCGCCGCGCCCGATGCGTTCAGCCGTGGGCCAGCGGATCGAGGTCGCCGGCGGTGGCGCCGGACGCGGTCGTCGACTCGCTCAGCGCGCGCCACCGCTGGTCGGAGTCGAGCAGGGCCCGGCCGGCCGCGGTCGCGTACCGGAACGCGTCGGCGCCGGCGAGCAGCCGCAGCGGCGGGTCGGGGAGTGCCACCACGTCGAGGACCAGCCGGGCGACCTTCGCCGGGTCGCTGGCCGCGGTGGCCTCGCCGGAACCGTGCATGGCCGCCGCCCGGCCGACCGTGTCCGCGTACTCCGGCCGGATGTTGGCGACCCGCATCGACGAGCCCGCCCAGTCGGTGCGCATGCCGCCGGGTTCGATCACGGTGACCGCGATGCCGAGCGGCGCGACCTCGGCGGCCAGCACCGAGGAGTAGCCGCCGACCGCCCACTTCGCGGTCTGGTACGCACCGAGGCCGGGGGTGGCGAGCCGGCCGCCGACCGACGAGATCTGGATGATCCGGCCGGCGCGCTGCTGCCGCATGACGGGCAGTGCCGCCTGGGTCAGCCGGACCACGCCGAACAGGTTGGTCTCGACCTGCGCGCGGAAGTCGGCCGGTTCGACGTCCTCGATCGACGCGACGTTGGCATAGCCCGCGTTGTTGACCAGCACGTCGAGCCGGCCGAACCGGTCGACGGCGGTACGCACGGCGGACCGGGCGGCGGCGTCGTCGGTGACGTCCAGCGGTACGGCGACGAACCGGTCCGGGTACTCGGCGGCGAGGTCGTCGAGCGTCGACGTGCTGCGGGCGCCCGCGACGACGCGGTGGCCGTTGGCGAGTGCGGTACGGACGATCTCCCGGCCGAGGCCCCGCGAAGCGCCGCTGACCAGGAAAACCAGGGACGACATGGAACTCACTTCCTTCGTCGATTTCTAACTAACCAGTTGATTAGCTCTGGCTCCAGTGAAGCGCCCCTCGGCCACGTCGTCAACTAAATGGTCAGTTGATAAGCTGCGGATGTGACCAGAGACGCAGCAGCGACCCGGCAGCGCCTGCTCGCCGCGGCGCGCGACGAGTTCGCCGCCCGGGGCATCGCCGGCAGCCGGGTGGACCGCATCGCCGCCGCCGCGCGCAGCAACAAGGCGCAGATCTACCACTACTTCGGCAGCAAGGACGGGCTGTTCGACGCGGTCTTCGACGACATGTGCCGGCAGACCGTCGACGCCGTTCCGATCGACGCGACCGACCTGCCCGAGTACGCCGGACGGCTGTTCGACTCCTACCGGCAGCGGCCCTGGGTGCAGCGCATCGCCAGCTGGTACCGACTGGAACGGGCCGGCACCGGCAACCTCGCGCAGGCCGTCCTGGACAGCAACCGGGCCAAGATCAAGGCGGTCGCGGAGGCACAGGCCGCCGGTGCCGTTCCGGTCCGGTTCCCGCCGGACGTACTGCTCGGCCTGGTGCTGCACCTGTCGGGCTTCTGGGACGCCAACGTGCCCGAGTTCGACGCGGTCGTCGACGTCGACACCGTGACGGCCCGGCGCAGGATCGTCGTCGAGGCGGTCGCTGCCCTCCTCGGCCGGCCGTGAGGACGCCGCGTCGCGGAGCCGCGCGGGCCCTGGTCGGCCGTGACGACGCCGCGCACCTTCACCAGGGGGTGCGCACGACGCGCTCGCCGCGGCTCGCCCGGTGGTCGCGCGCCCCGCCGGCGTCCGAGACCGGTCCCCGGACGCGCTGCGGCCCGCCGGGGATGCCGGCGGGCCGCAGCGGGGGAGCGCGGCGGGTCAGGCGTTGTTGGTGAAGATCGGCAGGTAGCCGCTGGACTGGCCGGTCGCGGTCGGGTGGTACGACTCGGTGATGTCGGCGAAGTTGAGCGCGTGCAGCCACTTGTCGCCGCTGCACAGCTGGTGGCCGACGAAGATGTCGCGGACGTCGGCGAAGGTGAAGCCGTGCCGCTGAGCCGCCGCCTGGATCGTGTCGTCGAGCAGGTTGATGCCCTCGTCGATCTTGGCGTGCGACTTCGCGCTCAGTCCGATGCAGAACGTGTTGAGCTGGTAGAAGACGGGGTAGCTGAGCACCACGACGCGGGCGCTCGGCGCGTGCGAACGGATCCCGTTGTAGGTGGTGTCGAGCTTGCCCGGCAGGGTGCTCCGCACGGTGTCCTCGGCGCTCTGCACCGCGGCGACGCACGCGTCGGTGCCCTGCAGCGCGCAGGTGGTCATGATGTTCGAGAAGCCGACGTCGTTGCCGCCGATGGTGAGGCTGACCAGCGTGGTGCCGCTGTTCAGGGCGGACAGCTGGGACGAGTTGACGTCGCTGGTGGTCGCCCCGGAGCAGGCGACCGAGGAGTACGAGCTGGGCGAGTGGGCCGCCGCCCACAGCGCCGAGTAGGCCTTCGTGCTGCGGTCACACGAGCCGCTGGAGTCGATGTACGACCCGGCGCCGACGCCGGACGAGTACGAGTCGCCGAGCGCGACGTAGTTGACGGTTGCGGCCTGCGCGGGGGCGGCGAACGCCAGGGTGGCGCCGGCCGACGCGAGCAGGCCGGCAAGCGCCGCGACGAGGCGGGATCTGCGCATGTGCACCTCCGGGTAGGGGATCTGTGAATCGTGTCTCGTATCACAGCATTACCGGCAAGTAATCCGAAAGACCCGCAGGCAAGAATTTTCTAATTAATTGCCTCGATGACGGTTATTGTCGGCAACGGGAACGCTCAGGCGGTCCGCCGCGCCAGGTAGAGGACGTCGGTGGCGACCGACGGCAGCCGGTGCGCCAGCCGGTCGTCCAGCAACCGGGCGCCGCGGCGCAACGCCCGCCGCCGGTACCAGCCGCGGGAGGTCAACGCGCAGCCCCGCCGCCCGACCAGCCGGAAACCGTGCCGGGACAGCAGCTCGCCCACCTCGCCGTCGGTCAGCTCGGCGAACCAGGCCTCGCCGCGTCGCCGGCGCGCACCGAGGTGGCGCAGCGACGGCGACCGGCCGTGGTTCTCCAGGACCAGCAGCCCCGACTCGGCGGTGGGCAGCGCCGCCGCGGCGAACGCGAGCGCCCGGTCGCGTACCGCCGGTGCGGCGTTGAGCAGCAACCGGAACATCGTGACCAGCGCGGGCCCCTCGGTACGGGCCGGGGCCGGCGGCGCGCCCCCGACCGGCACCAGGTGCAGCTCGGCGGTACTGCCGGCGTCCCGCGCGGCGCGCAGCATCGCCGGCGACACGTCGTACCCGTGCGCGTCGGAGACCAGGTCGCCGAGCATCAGCAGTGCCCGGCCGGTGCCGCAGGCGAAGTCGTGGTGTACCGGTGGTGCCGCGAACTCGCGCGCGACCAGCTCGCGCATGAACGCGCGCTGCCGGGCGCTGATCGCCGCGGCGTAGCCGCCCTTCGCGTACACCACGTCGCGGTACCGGTCGACCACGGTGTCGTCCAGGAACAGGTTCGGGTAGTCAGTGCGCACGGGACAACCTTCCGAGCAGTGCGGTGGGGGACAGGCCGAGCCGGTGCCGGCAGGCGAGGCAACCGGCCAGGTATGCGGGCAGCGCGACGGCGAGCGCGACGACCAGGCCCAGCGGGCCGGCGCCGAGCAGCAGCCGGGACGCGACCGCCGGTACGCCGACGCAACCGGCCGCGAGCGCCGCCGCCCGCAGGGTCGCCGGGCCGAGCGGGTGCAGCCGCAACACGAGCGAGATCTGGCCCAACGGCAGCAGGTTCTTCGCCAGCAGCGCGAGCGCCCAGCCGAGTGCGGCGCCGAGGATGCCGAGCCGGGGGATCGCCACCAGGTCGACGGCGAGGTTCACCCCGAACGCGAGGGCCACGTTGGCGAGGTTCCAGCTGGTCCGGCCGCCCATGGTGAGCACCATGTCGACCATCCCGCAGGCGCCGGCGACCAGCATCGCGGCGCACAGCAGCGCCACCACGACCGCCGCGGAACCCTGCCGGTACCCGGCGCCGAACGCCCGCAGGTAGGTCGGCGCGAACACCGCGACGAGCAGGTACAGCGGCCAGGTCAACGCGACCACCCAACCCGTCGAGGTCTGGTAGAGGGTGCGTACCGCCGCGGTGTCGCCCCGGGCCAGCAACTCGGCCAGCCGTGGCTGCACGGCGGCCCCGACAGCCTGGTTGGCCAGCTGGCCGACCACGATGAACCGGGTCGCCACCGTGTACACCGCCGCGGCCCGGAAACCGAGCATCCCGGCGACCAGCAGCACGTCCAGCCGCTGCAGGCCGACCTGCGCGATCGAGGAGAGGGCGCGCGGCGCGGTGAACCGCCAGACCGCCCGGGACAGCCGGGCCGGCAGTCGGCGGTCGGAGACCTGCTCGGCAACCGGCCGGGACCGGGCCTTGCGGTCCACAGTGGACAGAAACCAGCCGGCCACCAGTACGCTCACCGCATACGGCGCGACCCAGGCGGCGACGTCCGCGGTGACGCTGCCGGCGAGCAGCACCACCAGCAGCCCGGCCAGTTGCAGGCTAGGCCGCAGCACCTTCTCGGTCAGCGCGGTCGGCCGCATCGTCCGGTAGCCGCGGGTCGCCGACAGCAGCGCGTCGGACAGCGCGGCCAGCGGCAGGAACAGCGCCAGCAGCCGAAGCTCGCGGGCGAACTGGGGCGCGTGCGCGGCGTCCGCACCGAACCAGCCGGTCGTCGCCAGCCGCGGCGCGGCCACCACCAGCAGCGCGGCCATCAGCACCGAGGCGACCAGTACCGGCAGCAGCATCGAGCGCAGGCAGCGGTGCAGCAGATCGAACCGGCGCAGCGCGCGCAGCCGGGCCAGCCAGTACACCAGGCCGGTGTCGGTACCGAGCTTCGCGACCATCTGGGCCAGCAGGAACGCCGAGGTCGCCGCGAAGAACACGCCGGCCTGGGTGTGCCCGAGCCCGCGGGCGATCAGCATCGTCACGGCGAGCCCGGCGGTACCGGAGAATCCGGCGGCGACCAGGTTGAGCGCGCCGGACCGCGCGGTACCGCCGAGTACCGCGCCGTGCTCCGGCGCCGCCCGGGTCAGCGCCACCTCACCGCTCCAGATAGGACGGTCGGTAGCCGAGCCAGTCGGCCAGCCGCTCGTCGTAGGGGGCGAAGTGCGCGGCGAGCCGCCGCCGGATCCGGTCCGGCATCGGGCCGCGGGCGCGCGCGTTGTGCCGCTCGAACGGCGGATGGCCGAGATCGGGCAGGCCCAGGAAGGACAGCACCGAGTCGTACACCGGGGCCGGATCGGTGAAGAACAGCTCGGAGTCGACCACGTGGATGCGGTCGCGGCCGAACACCTTCTCCAGCCGTACCAGATGGTCGACGTACTGGCCGCGCTCGGCGTAGGCGTGGTGCTGGTGGGCGTGGCTGTAGTAGCTCGGGTCGGCGCGCAGCCGGGCGGCCTCACCGGCCAGCCGCCCCGGCTCCCGCGCCAGTGCCAGGGCGAAGTCGCGTTCGGTCTCGAAACCGCGCGCCACCTCGTGCGCGTGCTGCGAGTAGGCCCGCTCGACCGGGTCGCGGATCAGCACGATCAGCTTCACGTCCGGCAGCGCCGCGGCGATCCGCTCGGCGGCGAGCGGGTGATACATGTAGTAGGGGCTGGACTCGAAGGTCTGCACCCGGGCGCCGATCCGCCGCGCCTGCCGGTCCGCGGTGCGCCGCAGCGGGAAGTGCCCGCGGTACCAGTCCGCGCCGTGCTCGTACCCGACGTCGAAGTAGTGCACGCCCTTGTGCAGCACCGCCTTCAGCACCGCCGGGTGCGCGGCCAGTGCCCGGTACAGCGACGTGGTGCCGCACCGCTGACCGCCGGCGATCAGGAACGACGGCAGCATCCGGCGGCCGGCGGTGAGCCGGCCGAAGTTCACCGATCCGGTGTGCGCCAGCCGCTTCACGCCGACCGGCAGGCTCGATCCGACCATCTCAGCGGGCCCCTTCCACGTCCGGTACCGCCGCGAGCGCGGCAACCAGCTCCGGCAGCAACCAGCTGCCCAACACGCCCAGCCGCGCGCCGGCCTCCGCCTGCCGGTCGGTCAGGTAGCGCGCCGCGAGATCGATCAGGTAGAGCAGCGTGGTGGTGCGGGCCGAGCCACCCGGCACCCCGAAGCCGTACAGCAGCGGGCCGCACATGGTCAGCAGGTCGGCGACCGCGTCGCGGGGGTCCCTGCCGTCCCGGACGATCGCCGCCTGCAACCGGTAGTGCAGCGGGTCGAAGCCGACCGGCACCTCGGTGCCGAACCGCTCCCAGTCCCACACCAGCAGGCCCTCGGTGGTCGACGTCATGTTCCACGGCGTCCAGTCGCCGTGCCAGCAACCGAAGTCGATGCGTTGTGGGCCGGCCCGGCCGATCAGCTCGCGCGCGGCATCGGCGAGGGTACGGCCGTCCTCGTCGTCGGTGAGCATGCCGAGCCGGGCCCGCAGCCGGGCCCAGTACTCGGAGGCGGCCAGCGGCTGCCGCCGCACTCCGGCCACCCCGCACACCTCGCGCATCGCCGCGGCGAGCGCCTCGTGCCGCAGCGGTACCCGCGGGGCGTCGACCGGCAGCGCCGACGCGGCGACCAGCTCGTGCCCGTGCCACTGCCCGGTACCGAGCGCGGCCGGGATCCGCAGGTGCCGGAGGCCGGCCTGGGCCAGGGTGAGCATCGCCCGCGCCTCGGCGCGTACCAGCCCCCGGGTCAGCTCGTTCACCCCGATCTTGACGAACGCGATGGACCGGCCGGCGTCGTCGAGCAGTTGCAGCACCGGCTTGCGGTTCGCCCGGGCCGGTCCGATGTGGACGGACGGGGTGAGGCGGACGCCCAGCAGCCCGGCCAGGTACGACTCGATGTGGTCGGCGTCGTCCGGCGCCTGGACCCGGATCCGGTCCCGCAGCAGCACCGCACTCGCCCCGGTCCGCAGCGCCGCGGTCACCGCGGACCGCTTGACCTTCGAGGACAGCGACTGCGGCTCGGAGTAGCGGCGGACCGCGCCGACGGTGACCCGGGTGCTGCCCAGCGGGGCGAGCAGCCGCGCCCGGCGCAGGTCCGGCAGTACCACGAAGCTGCGGGTCGGCTGCGGTACCGATCCGGTCCGCGGCAACGCGATCCGGCACGGTTGCGGGTACAGCAGCGGCAGCACCTCGGTCAGGTAGGCGGTCCGTCTCGCCGCCGTGTCGGCGGTCAGTTCGGCCGGCGCGTTCATGCGGGCTCCTCGACTGGGTTCGGGTGAGGTCCGGGCGAGGGGGTGCCGGCTGGTCGTCGGCGCTCGGGGTGGCGGCGCCGGTGGCGTCGGTCCGAGTCCGGCGGGCACCGGCGGTCCCTCTCGTCGGGATCTCCGAGTCCGTGGCCCGGCAGTGCTCGGGCTCCGGCGTTGCGCCACAGCAGCGCGTACGACAGGAAGGTGAAGGCGAGGGGCGTGACGAGGGCGTTGTAGTAGAACATCGAGGCGAGCGACACCACGATCGCCCCGCTGCCAGCCAACCCGATCGGGCTGGCGTCCCGCCGGTGGCGCCAGAGGATCGCGCCGAAGAAGCCGAGGTACAGCAGGGTGCCGAGCCCGCCGTGCAGGTACAGCACCTGCCACAGCTGGCCGTTGCCGCCGATGGTGTGGCCGCCGCAGCGCTGGCAGTCCGGGGTGCCGCCGACCGCGATCGACTGGTCGCTGCCCTGCGTGTTGCGGGTGCTGCCGAGCCCGATCAGCGGTGAGGCGACGACCCCGTCGACCGCCTTCTCGGTGACGAACATCCGGACGTTGTTGCTCTTGCCGTTCTCCAGCCGGCCGTGCACCACGCCGCCCAGCGGCGTCGCCAGCAGCAGCACGCCGAGCACCGCGGCACCGGCCACCGCGGCGCCGAGCGCGAGCAGCCTGCCACGCAGCGCGAGCCGCAACGTCAGGTACCCGGCGAGCAGCGCCAGGTCGATCCACAGCCCCCGGTTCAGCGAGGTCACCACCGGCACCACCGCCACCACCAGTACCGCGAACGCCGCCAGTCGCCGTCCGGTACCGGTGGCGCGGTGGGTGGCGTCCGGGGCGTCGCCGCGCCGGCCCCGCAGCGCGAACGCCGCGACCACGAACCAACCGATCGACAGCGCCAGGTTGTTGCCCCAGGTGTTGGTGTACCCCCAGGGCGCGGCCGGCCGGGGCGCCTGGTAGCCGAGGACGTCCATCAGCTGCGCGGCGGCCGGGTGCACCAGCGAGGCGACGAAGTTGTTGTGCCGCAGGTGCGCTGGCAGCAGCAGCTCGACCGGGGAGGTGAACTGCAGGTGCCCGGCGAACGTGCCGAGCAGCCCACCGGCGACCGTGAGCACGAACAGCCAGGCCAGCAGCGCCACCAACCGGCGTTGCGGCAGCTCGCGTTCGCTGCGACTCAGCGCGTACAGCAGCAGCACCGTCAGCGACCCGTACTCGACGAGCCGGAACGCGACGCCCGGCAGCCGGCCGACCGGGTCGCCCGCGATGGTGCCGACCGGGTCGATGCCCAGCGCCGCGATTCCGACCACCGCGGTCGCCAGGAAACCGAACCACAGCAACAGTTCCGGTGGCAGCCGGCGAGGTGGCCGGCGGAGCAGTGCGACCGCCATCGGCAGCGCCAGCAGCGGGAAGATCAGCACGCCCAGGCCGAGCGCCCACCAGATCGGATAGCCGCCGAGCAGCCAGGTCAGCGGCCATGCCGCGGTCAGCCGGGGCAGTGCCGCGCGCAGTGCGCCGGGACGCGGTCGGGCTGCCCCGGGGCGAGAGTCCGGGCGGCTGGCCGCGTCTGTCCGAAGTGGATGGTGCTGGGTCGGTGCGGTCGTCGTGCGGGCCGTCGACACCGGTGCTAACCCCGGACCGAGCTGCCGACCGGCGCGGCGTCGGCCTGGTCCCCGGTCTTGGCCCGGTCCACGGTCTCGGCCCGGTCCACGGTCTCGGCCCGGTCCGTCGCGACGGCCCGGTGCGCCCCGGACCCGACCCTGCCCGTCGGCGTCCCGGCAGCCGCGGTGGCGTGCTCGCCGGCGGTGTCGTGCTCCGCGGCGAGGTCGCCGGGGGCAACGGTGTCGGCGGCGGCGGTGTCGCGGTCCGCGGCGGTGTGCTGCCCGGGAACGGCGTTCTGGCTCGCCGCGGGGTCGTCGGTACCGGCCGGGGGCCCGGCGGCGGGTGCGGGCGGGACCGGCGCGGTGAGTACCGCGCCCAGCAGGCTGGTGCCGACCCGGTGCAGTTGTTCGGCCGCGTCGCGTACCTCCGCGTAGCGCGCGGTGCGCCGGGGTACCGCGAGGATCGCCGCGTCGGCCAGCGCGGCGAGCGCCTGCGTCTCCGGGCCGTCGGCGGCGTCCGGTGCGGCCAGCAGCACGGTGTTGCGCCCGTCGCGCAGCCGGTCCAGTACGGCAGCGGTGGCCGGGATCGGCAGCGGCCCGGACGGGCTCCCTGCCGGCAGTACGGTCAGGCCGGGCCGGGTGTCGACCGGGTGCAGCGCGGTCGACAGGCCGGCGGCGCCGGCCAGCACGTCGGCCAGGCCGGGCCGGTCCGGTACCCCGGCGACGCCGCCGCCGGTCGCGGCGACGAGTACGGTCGCCTCGCCGGCACGGGCGAACGCGGTGGCGAGCCGGGCGGCCACGTCGGCGCCGGTGCCACCGACCCCGACGACGGCCAGTACCGCCGGGCGTTCCTCGGCGGCGCTCAGCTCGTTGCGCAGCCGGCCGAAGCAGCGGGCCGCGGCCGGGCCGGCGGGTACGTCGGCGAGTACCGGCACCCCGGTGCGGCGGGTCAGGTCGGCGGCACTGCGTACCCGCCGGCCGTACCGGGCGGCGGTGAGCGCGGCGGCGGCACCGACGAGCAGCCCGACGAGCAGCCCGGCGGCGAGGTCGACCGGTACCGATGGGCTCGTCGGTCGGGTGGGTGTCGCGGCGTCGGTGATGATCCGGCCGGCGCTGGCGGCCGTGGTGGTGGCGTCGTTGATCCGGTTGCCGAGGGTGCCGAGCTGGCTGGTCAGGCTGCGGCGCTGGGCGTCGAGCAGCGCGTGCGCGGACGAGTTGGGTTCGGTGCCGGCGAGCTTGCCGGTGGTGCTGTGCAGCTGGGCGTTGAGGCGGTCGGCCTGCGCGCGCAGGGCCCGTACGGTCGCGTTCGTGGCGGCTTGCGCGCTGTCCGAGCGGTTGGCCAGGTACGCGGTGGCGAACGCGTGCGATCCGGCGCGCGCGGCGGCCGGGTCGGTCGCCGAGTAGGCGATCTGCAGCACCGTGCTGTTCGGCGGTACCGACACGTCGACGGCCTGCACCAGCCGGGCCGGCGGGGTCGTGACGTGCAGCAGGGTGCGGGCCCGCTGGGCGACCGCGGTGGAGCGCACCAGCTGCGCCTCGGTGTCGAGGTTGATCGTCTCCTTGGTGCGGCCGCCGGTGGCGTTGACGTCCTGCACGCCGGTGGGCAGCACCAGCACC
Organism: Actinocatenispora thailandica; assembly: GCF_016865425.1. Taxonomy (NCBI): domain Bacteria; kingdom Bacillati; phylum Actinomycetota; class Actinomycetes; order Micromonosporales; family Micromonosporaceae; genus Actinocatenispora; species Actinocatenispora thailandica. The sequence continues at coordinate 514,252 of NZ_AP023355.1, forward strand.
GCGGTCGTCGCTCGGTACCGGTGCGGCAGCAGCATGGTGACCACGCTGGCGGCGATCAGGCCGAGCAGCGCCGCGCAGGCGAGGACGAGCCAGCCGCGGCGGAGCGCGGCGAGGTGGTCGGCGAGGTCGCCGGGCGCGGGCGCGGGGGTGGTGACGTCCATCGAGCGGTGCCTTTCGCCGGGAGCACTTCGTCTCTCGTGGCGCCTCTCACCGGGGCGGGGGTCGCGAGGCCGGTCCGCAGTTCGCGGACGATCCCATTCGCGACCCTCGGTAGCCGGGTGATGACGGTGAAGACACCACGAATAGCCTCACACCATAGGTGATTGATCAGCTACTAATTGTGTCGGGCTGCCGTGGTCCCGAATCGCCGGCCGAACAGATCAGAACTATCACTCAAAAGTAAGACAAAGTATAAATGTCCGACCGCTCGGTCTGCGGCGCTGCTACCAGTGGAAACATCCACCGACGGTCGGGAAGGAGGCGGACGGATGCGACGCCGCACGGCCACCGTACTGATCGTGGTGGCGGTCGGCGCGGTCCTCACGATCGGTCTCGGCGGTTATGGGCTACTCAGCCCGGAAGCGGGCAACGCGGTCCGACCCGTCCCGATCGCGAGCGAACCGACACCCACCGACACCGGCCCGTCGGACTGCACGCTCGGTGCGAAGCTCGTACCCACCTGCCACGTGCTGTGGGGTGCCGCCACCGGCGGCCACACCGGCAGCTCGTTGACCGCCTCGCTGCGCGAGTTCGAACAGAAGACGCAGCGCACCCAGGCGGTGTTCCACACGTACCACCGCGGGCTCGGGACGCTGTTTCCCACCGCGGAGGAGATCGCCACCGCCGACGAGGCGGGCCACCCGCGGATCCCGTTCATCAACTGGAAGCCCGCCGCGGCGAGCTGGGCCGACATCGCCGCCGGCGATCCGCAGGTCGACGACTTCATCGACCGGCTCGCCGCGCACATCGCCAAGCGGTTTCCCGGGCCGTTCTTCCTGACCATCCATCACGAGCCGGAGAACGACGTCCGGCCGGCGCAGGGCTCCGGCTACACCGCGGCCGACTACGCCGCGATGTACCGGCACGTGGTCCAGCGACTGCGGGACGACGGTGCGACCAACGTGGTGACCGTGATGACCTACATGGGATACCCCAAGTGGCCGGCACAACCGTGGTTCGACCAGCTGTTCCCGGGCGACGACGTGGTCGACTGGATCGCGCTGGACGTCTACGCGTACAGCACGCCGGGGTACGGCTACGGCGACTTCGGCGAGATGGTCAACCGCGGCGGCGACGGGTCGTCCCCGCCGCCCAGCCCGTCCCCGTCACCGACGTCCGGCACGCCATCCCCGTCTCCGTCGCAGTCCCCGTCCCCGTCGGGCTCCGCGGCATCGCCGAGCCCGTCGCCGTCGACCGCGGCACCGTCGAGTCCGCCGCCGTCGTCGGCGGCACCCGCTCCGTCCGGTACCGCGTCGTCCGGGTTGCCGTCGGCGGGCCCGCGGGACGCCGGCGCCGGGCGGCGGGACGGCTTCGCCGGCTTCTACAACTGGGCCGCCACGCGGTTCCCGGACAAGCCGCTGATGATCGGCGAGTGGGGGGTGTGGAGCGGCACGGACGCCAAGCACAAGGCGTGGTTCTTCGACAACGTCGGTGCCGAGATCGCCCGGTACCCGCGGATCAGGGCGCTGCTCTACTTCGAGACGCCGCACGACAACGGCCGTGACTCGCGGGTGGATCGGCCGGCGGCTGCGCTGCCCGCGTACCGCAAGCTCGGCGCGCTGCCGATCTTCCAGGTCACGGTGCCGGCCGCAAGCCCGCCCGCGTTGCCGACCGCGCCGCCGACGTTCCCGTCCGCCGGGCCGGTTCCGCCGGTGGAGCCGCCTTCGCGACGCTGACGGACCCGAAGAACTGTTCCGACCGGATTAGTGGGTTTATTGGGTACGACGATCGGCCGCGGCCGCCGGCGCGGCACGCGCCGTGAGCCGGGCGGCGAGCACCGGCCGCAGCAGCAGCCAACCGGGCACGCACACCAGCAGGCCGCCGGCCACCGCCGCGAGCAGCACCAGGTTGCCGACGCCGAGCATCTTCAGCCCGCTCGCGAGCAGCACCAGTCCCAACGCCCGGCGGACCACCGCGCCCGGCGCGCGGGACGACAACTTCGCCCCGACGTACACCCCGGGCAGCGCTCCGACCAGCAGGAACGCCGTGAGCGACAGCCGGAAGTCGCCGAACGCCAGGTGCGCCAGGGTGGCCGCCGCGACCAGCGGCACCGCCTGCACCAGGTCCGTGCCGACCAGGTCCCGCGCGGAGAGCATCGGGTACAGCACCAGCAGCGCGACGATGATCAGCGAACCGGAGCCGACCGAGGTCATCCCGACGATCAGGCCGCCGACCGCACCCACCAGCACCGTCGGCACCGGACGGACCCGTACCGGTCGGGACGGCTCGGCGACCGCGCCGCGGCTGCGGTCCCGTACCCCGACGAACGCCTTCGCGGCCAGCCCGGCCACCGCGAGCAGCAGCGCCGCACCCAGCGCCAGCTGCACCACCTGCTGCATCCGGGCACCGTCGCCGAACGATCTGGCCACCAGCACGCCGCCGAAGGCGGCCGGCACGCTGCCCACGCACAGCCAGCCGGCCAGCCGCTTGTCCACCGTGCCCCGGCGCAGGTGGACCAGCCCACCGACCGGCTTCATCACCAGGCTCGCCATCAGGTCGCTGGACACCGCGGCGAGCGGCGGCACCCCGAAGAACAGCACCAGCAGCGGCGTCATCAGCGCGCCGCCGCCCATCCCGGTCAGCCCGACGACGACGCCGACCCCCAGGCCGGCGACGATCAGCAGCAGGTCGGTGCTCACACCGAGTCCAGCCAGCCGCCGGAGACGAGGAAGTCGAGGACCTCCTCGACGGCCTCCTCGACGCTCAGCTTGCTGGTGTCGAGGGTCAGATCCGCGTCGGTCGGCTCCTCGTACGGGTCGGTCACGCCGGTGAACGCCGGAACCATGCCGGCGCGCGCCTTCGCGTACAGCCCCTTGCGGTCCCGTTCCTCGCAGACCGCCAGCGGCGTCGCCACGTGCACCAGCACGAAGTCGCCGCCGACCGCGTGGGCCATCTCCCGCACCTCGGCACGGGTCCGCGCGTACGGCGCGATCGGTGCACACAGTGCGATCCCGCCGTGCCGGGCCACCTCGGCCGCCACGAAGCCGATCCGGCGGATGTTGCGGTCCCGGTCCTCGGCCGAGAAGCCCAGCCCGGCGGACAGCATCCGGCGCACCACGTCGCCGTCCAGGGTGGTCGCGCGGCGCTCGCCGGACTCGGCGAGCGCGTCGCCGACGCCGCGGGCCACGGTCGACTTGCCGGCCCCGGACAGCCCGGTGAACAGCAGCACCAGCCCGCGCTGGTGGCGCGGCGGCCGGGCCTTGCGCAGCTCCCGGGCGACCGCCGGCGGGGTGTGCCACTCCGGCAGCGGGGACCCGCGATCGAGCAGGTCGTTGATGTCGTCGACGGACATCGCGGTGCGCCGCTGCCGCGGCGGCACGTCGTCCATCGGGCGCCACTGGCCGTCCCGGTTGTCGTACGCGAAGTCGCGCGGCACCACCACCCGGATCGCGCCGCCGACCGCGGCGCCGGTGGACAGCAGGTGGGTGGCGCCGTAGTTGGCCGCGACCCGGGCCCGCAGCAGCCCGTCGCGCACCTCGTCGCCGCGCGAGGCCAGCGGTACCGCCACGATCGTCGCTGGCGGGATCCGGTCGCTCGCGGCGAGGATCGAGCGCACCAGCACCTCCGGCGCCAGCCCCTCCGGGGTCGGCCCGGCCACCGGGACGAACACCAGCACGTGCGCGCCGATCGTGCGCGCCGCGTTGCCGATCTGCGCCAGCTGCGGGCGGTGCAGCGGCCGGGTGGCGATCACCCCGAGCACCCGCCCGTCCGGCAGCCCGGCACGGACCTCCTCGGGCGTCCGGCGCAGCCGGCGGAACGCGCCGTGCTCGGGGGCGCCGACCCGACGGACCGGCCCGCCGACCCGGAACCAGCCGTCCCGGACCTCGGTGAGTTCCATCGCCTCGACCGCGGCGACCGGGGCGCCCTCCGGGTCGGTGAGGATCAGCAGCCGCCGGACCGGCTGGCCGGGATCGAGCCGCTCGGCCACCTCCACCGGGACGACCAGGGTGACCGGCACCGGCCACGGCGTACCGTCGGCGAGGCTGCCGCGGCGGGCCACGCTCGCCGCGTCGTCGCCGGCCAGGAACCCGGTCAGCGGCGCGTACGCACCGGACAGCAGGAGTTCGAGGTCGGCCAGCTCAGCAGGCCGCGGGGTGTAGGACGGCGCGTCGCGCAGCACCCCGTCGGGCAGGACCCAGTCGGTCATCGCACCCCCAATCGGCAGGTCTGCACAGTCTCGCAGCCCATCCTGAGCAGCACCGACCGCCCCTGCCAGCTCACCACCACGGGCCGGCACCCTGCCGCGTTGATCATGGCGTCATCTTGACCGGCAAGCGTTTTCCGTGCAGATAACGCCATGATCAACAGTGTGGGGCGGGTCAGCCGGTGTTGCGCAGGCCGGCGGCGATGCCGTTGACCGTACTCAGCAGCGCCCGCTGCAGCGCCTCGTCGCCGGCGTCCGCCCCGCCCGCCGCCGCGTACTTGGACAGCAGCGAGACCTGCAGGTGGTGCAGCGGCTCCAGGTACGTGTCGCGCACCGCCAGGGTGCGCTGCAGTACCGGCTGGGCGTCCAGCAGGTGCTGCTCACCGGTGATGGCGAGCACCTCCCGCACGGTCGAGGTGTACTCGGCCTCGATCTGGTCGAAGAAGTGCTTCAGCTCCTCCGGTACCAGCGCGTCCACGTAGCGCCGGGCGATGGACAGATCGGTCTTCGCGAGCATCATCTCCACGTTCGAGACGAAGGTGCGGAAGAATTGCCACCGCTGGTACATCGCGCGCAGCGTGTCGGTCAGCCCGGCCGCGTTGGCCGCGGCGAGGCCGGTGCCCACCCCGTACCAGCCGGGGACGATCTGGCGGGTCTGGGTCCAGCCGAACACCCACGGGATCGCGCGCAGCCCGTCCAGGCCGGCCTCGGTGTTGGGCCGCTTCGACGGCCGCGAGCCGATGTTGAGCGCGCCGAGCAGCGCGGTCGGCGTGCAGGCCCAGAAGTAGTCCGGCAGCCGCGGATGCTCCACCAACTTGCGGTAGGTCTGCTCGCCGGCACCGGCCACGGTGTCCATCACCGCGTCCCACTCCGCCAGCTCGTTCGCCGGCTGCCGCGGCTCGGTGTGCAGCAGCGTCGCCTGCAGCACCGCCGACACCGTCAGCTCCAGGTTCTCCCGGGCCAGCGCCGGCAGCGTGTACTTGTCGGAGATGACCTCGCCCTGCTCGGTGACCTTGATCGAACCGCCCAAGGTGCCGTACGGCTGGGCCAGGATCGCCTCGTGGGTGGGGCCGCCGCCGCGCCCGACCGTACCGCCGCGGCCGTGGAACAGCCGCAGCGTGACGCCGTGCTTGGCCGCCGTGTCCCGCATCGCGCGCTGGGCCTGGTGGATCGACCACTGGCTGGCGGCGATCCCGGCCTCCTTGTTGGAGTCCGAGTAGCCGAGCATGATCTCCTGCACGTCGCCGCGGGCCGCCACGATCCGCCGGTACTCGGGGATGCTGAGCCAGGCGTCGAGCAGCTCACCGGCCGGCTTCAGCTCGTGCACCGTCTCCAGCAGCGGGACGAAGTCCAGCCGGGACCGCCCACCGTGCACGTCGACCAGGCCGTTCTCCCGGGCCAGCACCACCGCGGCGAGCAGGTCGTCGACGCCGTGCGTCATCGAGACGATGTAGCTCTCGATCACCTCCGGCCCGAACGTGTCCTGCACCTCGCGGATCGTCGCGAACACGTCGTAGGTGCGCCGCTCCGTCTCGGTCAGCTGCACGTCCGGAGTGGTCAACGGCCGGCGACCGGCGAGTTCGGCGGTGAGCAGCTCGGTGCGGGCCGGGCGGTCCAGGCCGGCGTAGTCGACCTCGCCGACCGCCCGGTACAACTGCGCCAGCACCGCGTGGTGCTTCTCCGAGTGCTCCCGGACGTCCATCGTCGCCAGCTGCAGACCGAACGCCTGCGCCGCGCGGATCGCGTCCGCCACCCGCCCGTCCGCGATCAGCGCGCCGTCGTGCTCGGCGAGCGAGGTGCGGATCAGCTCCAGATCCGCCACGTACTCCGCGGTACCCAGGTAGTCGCGGCCCGGCTCGTGCGGGCGCCGGGCGGCCAGCCGGGCCCGGGTGTTCGCCAGCTTCTGCTTGATGCAGCGCGCCTTCAGCCGGTACGGCTCCTCGGCGTTGACCCGGCGGAACCGGGTCGGCAGCTCCGGCAGCGCGGCCAGGTCGGCGGCCAGGCTGGTGGCCAGCCCGTCGGACAGGTCGGCGTGCCGCGCGGACAGCGACAGGTCGCTGACCAGCCCGTCCATCGCGTGCTCCGCCGCCCGGATGCCGTACTCGTGCTGCAACAGCAGCACGTTCGCGGTCACCTCGGGGGTGACGTACGGGTTGCCGTCCCGGTCACCGCCGATCCAGGTACCGAAGGTGAACGGCTGCGCGGTCACCGGCACCTCGGCGCCGAGGTCGGCCAGCGTGTCGTGCAGGTCCGCGAGCACCCGCGGGGCGGCGTTCGCGTACAGCTCGGTCAGGTAGTAGATCGCGTTGCGCGCCTCGTCCGTCGGCTCCGGCCGGGTCAACCGCAGCTCGTCGGTCTGCCACAGCAGGTCGATCAGCTCCGCCAACCGCCGGTCGTACGCGGCCGTGTCGGCGCCGCCGCCGAGCGCCCGCTCGGCCGCCTCCGCGTCCAGCGTGTCGGCCAGCGCGCGCTGCTTGACCAGGATCGACCGGCGGGCCGCCTCGGTCGGGTGCGCGGTGAACACCGGCCGGATCGCGAGCCGCCGGACCGCCGCATCGATGTCGGCGGCCGGGGTACCCGCCTTGCGGATCAGCTCGGCGGTCTCCCGCAACCAGCCGCCGGTGACCGCCCGGGCCGCCCGCAGCTCCCGCGCCCGGTGCACCTGCTCGGTCACGTTCGCCAGGTGGAAATAGGTCGAGAACGCCCGGCCCAGCTTGGTACCGGTCGCCACGTCCAGCGCGGCCAACCGCTCCGCCGCGGTCGCCGAGTCGGTGCGCACCAGGGCGCGGACCTCCTCGACCTCGGCCAGCAGTGCGCTGCCCTCCTGCCGGACCAGCGCCTCGCCGAGCAGCGTGCCCAGCCGCCGGATGTCCGCCCGCAGCGCCGCATCCGGCGTGTCGGTGTTCGACTGATCGGTCATCGAAGCTCCCTCCCGATGTCCAGGGTGCCTCCGACGACGCTGTCGGGAGATCGTTTGTCCGCCGCGATCCTAAAGGCAGGTCCGCGGGACCGCTCGCCGACTCCGGCGAGCCTCGCCACCGACCCTAGCGGCCGGGCCGGTGGCGTTCGGCACGGTGTGAGATCGTCCACTCACCGGGACCGATGCCGGTTTCGTCCCCATGTCACCCCGTCGACGACGGTCGGTGCTCGGTCTCCGTCAACAGGCCGGCGATGGCGGCCCGGTGCTCCTCGGCGTCCGGCGGCAGCTCGTCCAGCAGTGCGGTCAGCACGCTGCGGGCGTCGGCCCGGCGGTCCAGCGCGAGCAGCAGCCGGGCGTGCAGGGTACGAACCGCGACCTCCACCGGAGCCGGGGCCGGATCGAGGTCGCCGCTGGCCCGCAGCCCGGCGAACAGCGCCACCGCCGATCCGGTACGCGCCAGCGCCTCGTCCGGCCGCCCGGCGCTGGCGAGGATCCGGCCCGCGTCGTACCCGAGCACCGCCACCTCCCAGCGGGCCCGCGGCCGGTCGGTACCGGCGGCCTCGGCGGCGGCGTCCGCGGCCGGCAGCGCGGCGATCGCCCGGTCCGGCGCCTCGGCCCACTGCCAGGACAGCGCCGCGTTCCGCGCCGCCCGCAACTCGTCCACCGCCCAGCCGGCGACCCGCTCGTCGCGCGGTGCCGTCTCCGCTCCGCCGGACTCCACCGCGAGCCGGGCGTCGTGGAACGCGGCGGCGCTGTCCGACCAGCGCTGCGCGGCCTCGGCGTCCCGATCGACGCCGTCCAGGATCTCGGCGATCCGCGCGTTCACCTCGCCGACCCCGGCGGTGTTGCCGTCCGCGGCGCAGTACCGCGCCACCTCGTCCAGCGCCTCCACGGCGGCCTCGGTGGCGCGCAGTTCCCGGTACGCGACGCCCAGCAGCAACAGCGTGTCGATCCGGGTCGGCGCGTCGTCCGGGTCGGCCAGCCCGTCCAGCGCGTCCTCCGCGACGCTCGCCGCCTCGTCGTACCGGCCGGTTCGGGCCAGCGCGTCGGCCAGTGCGGCGCGCAGGTGCGCGACCGGCCGCGGTTGGTCGAGGCTCGACCACAGCCCGATGGCCTCGGTGAGTGGTTCGACCGCCTCGTCCGGCCGGTCGGCGTCGAGCGTGGCGTGTCCGTACAGCCGGAGCGCCTCGGCCCGGGTGGTCGGGTCGGCGCCGACCGCCGCGGCCCGGAACTCGCCGATCGCGGTGTCGAAGTCACCGGACTGCGCGTGCAGCCCGCCGCACAGCAGCCGGACCCCGGCCACCATCGCGGCCGGCCGGCCGGCCAGCAGCCGCACCGCCTCGGCACCGTGCGCCAGCGCGGCCGTCGCGTCCTCGGCGCGGGCGGACATGAAGGCCAGCAGCGCGTGGGTGCGGCCCCGATGCCGGTCGTCGGTCGGGATCGCCAGCGCCTGCCGCGCGGCCGAGATCGCCGCGGGCAACCGGTCGGCCGCGTCCAACCCCATCGCCAGCCGCTCCAGCGCCGACCGCGCCGCGACGGCCGGATCCTCCCCGACCCGGCTCGATGCCCCGGTCCGTGCACCGGTGGTGCCCGCCGTCCCGGCGGGCTCACGGCCGGCACCGGCTGCTGCCTCCTCGCCTCCGGTGGCCGGGCGCTCGCCTCCGCCGGCCGGGTCCTCGGTGCCGGCCGGCGGGATAGTGCGCCCCTCCGTGCCGGGGGAGATCGACTCGTCGATGCTCGCCGGCGACCGGCCCGCCAGCGCGGCCAGCGCCCGCTCGGCCGCGGTCAGCTCGGCCAGACCGGTTTCCGGGTCGTCCTGCCGGCAGCGAGCCAGGCCGGCGAGGCTCAGCGCGCCGTGCCGCCGCACCGGTGAGTGCGCGAACAGCTCGGCCGCGGCCCGCCAGTGCCGCTCGGCGGCGGACACGTCGGTGTCGGACACGGCGAGCCCGCGGGCGACCAGCCGCCGACCGGCAAGCTCGCCGGTCGGCGCCGGGCACACCTCGTCGAACCGGGCCCACCCGGCGCGCTCGGCCGCCTCGTCGAACTCCCGCCCGTACCGTTCGGCCGCATCGGCCAACCCGGCCGGGTCGGCCGGCAGGTCCGGCACGGTGATCGGCTCGGCCGCTACCGCCGGGGCCGGCGCCGCGCTGCCCCAACCGGCCCGGGCCAGCGGCAGCCGGTCGGCCAGCGGCTCGGCGGCCAGCAGCACCGCGATCTCGGCGCCCTGGTGACCGGTGCCGTTGCGCTCGTCGAACCGGGCCGCCAGCGCGGTCGCCCGCGCCGCCAGCTCGTCGCCCAGCGCCGCCACCGTCGTGGTGGCCGGCGTCGTCTCGTCGGCGGCCAGCGGCGGGCGGTCCAGCTCGGTGTCGCCGTGGCCGGCCGCGGCCAGCCGGCGCAGCAGCAGCGCGGCCGACGCCGCGAACCGCATCTCCGCGTACGGGTCCGGCGGCGCGGCGAGCCAACCGAGGTGCCGCTGCACCAGCTCCAGGCCGCGTGGCTCGTTACCGGTCCGGGCGCAGAACTCGACGTGCTGCGCGATCGACGCCAGCTCGGCGCGGGACGACCGCAGCAGCCGGTACGCCCGGCGGTGCGCGTCGGCGGCCTGCTCGTACCGGCCGGTGCGCAGGTAGGGCAGCAGCAGCGCGGTGAGGATCCGCTGCGGCTGCTCGGCGCAGGTCAGCGTGCCGGCGAGGACCGGCACCGACAGCTCGATCGCCGCCTCGTCGGCACCGACGCCGGACAGGTGCTCGATCCGCGCGCTCGGCTCGCAGCCGATGCAGTCGGACAGCTCGTCGCGCGGTGCGGCGCACCAGAGCCGGTACTGTTCGGCCGCCTCGGCGGCGTCACCCACGTGCGCGGCGACCAGCCAGCGGTGCTGGTGCACCGCGTGCATGCTGCGGCCGCCGGCGCGGTACCGCCGCTCCATGTCGTCCAGGATCGACCGGGTGCGGGCCAGCGGCACGTCCGGGAACTTGGCCAGCTGGCTGACCACGTGCTTGAACCGCCACAGCACCATGCCTTCGGAACGCTCGTCGGGCGCGTCGCCGCGGTCCAGCGCGGCCAGGCACCACGCGAACGGCACGAACATCTTGCTCGCCTCGCCCGCGTACTCGTAGGCCACCACGGCCAGCGAGCGGGCCGCGAACTGCAGCCGGGGCCACTGCCCGGCGTCCGCGGCGGCCATCACCTGCTCGACCGCGGCGACCTGGGCCGCGCCGTACGGCAGGTCCCACGCCGCGGACAGCGCCGCCCACGTCTCGTCTTCGTCGTACGCCACGGTCATCGCCTCTCGTCCCGCTCGGGAGGTACGGCCGCGTCCAGCAGGCCGAGGAAGGACCGGTTGATCAGGCTCACGTCCGCCGGCCGCACCGGGTGGTGGCCGAGCAGCAGCGCCTGCCCGTACAGCGCCTGCGTCGCGGTGTGCGCCAGCCGCTCGTCGCGCAACCCGCACACCCGGCGAACCAGCTCGTTGCGGTGGTTGAGGACCAGCTGCGGGCGCTGCTGTGTCGGTTTGGTGAAGGCGTCCAGCACACCCGCCCACAGCTCGTCGACCTGCGCCTTCGTCGCCTGCAGCTCGGCGGCGTGCGCGGCCGACCGGTCCACCAGGTACAGCGCGGGGACGGTGGCCGGCTCGAAGCTGCGCAGCACCACCTCGCAGCCCAGCTCGTCCACCGCGCGCTGCGCGATCCGGCGGAACTCCTGCAACGGCAGCTCCACCTCCGCCGGCAGCGGATCGAACCGGGTGGCGAGCTCGCTGGGGTCCAACCGGCGCACCGTCGGCCCGTCGGGCAGCGCGCCGAACCGGGCCACGATCTCCGCGTCGTAGGTGTACCCGCCGTTGACCACCGGCACGTCCTGCGCCGCGGCCACCGCCGCCAGCGCCCGGAACTCGTCCGCGGTCTGGGTGTACCGCACCTCGCCGTACCGCGCGGCGAACTCGGCGAGGGTGACCCGGCCGACGTTGGTCTCCATCGGCCACCACTGCGCGACCAGCCGCAACATCTCGTCGTCGTGCACCGCGAGGGCCTTGACGCCGAGGTGGTGCACGGCCAGGAACCGGGCCAGCCGGGCCGGATCGGTGTCGGCCAGCCGGACCAGCCAACCCCGCAGCTGGGCGCCGATCGCCTCCTGGGTGGCCGCCAGCGCGTCGTCGGCGTACAGCGCCTCGCGACTCGCGGTGGGCCGCAGCTGGGTCGCGTCGACCACGCAGCGCACGAAGAACGCCCACTCCGGCAGCAGCCCGTCGACCGACTCGGCCAGCAGCATCCGCTTCAGGTAGACCCGGTGCCGGGTGCGCTCGGCCGGGTTCGCCGCGAACGGCAGCACGTACGCGACGCCGGTCAGCCCGGCCTCCGGCACCGACAGCTCGATCACGTCGAACGGGGTGAACCCGAGCACGTCCTGCGCGTACCCGACGAGGTCGGCGCGGCGGGTGCCGGGCGGCCGGTCGTCGTCCCGCCACGGGGGCCCGCCGCCGGTGATCGGCGCGCCGTCCACGGTCACCGGCACCGGCAGCATCGACCCGTAGAGCGCGGCCAGTTCGGTGACGGTGCGCGGCTCGAACCACTGCGCGCAGCCGGGCCGGGCGGTGAGCGTGACGGTACTGCCGGGCTCGTCCCGCTCCGCCGGCTCGACCAGGTAGGTGCCGTCGGCGCGGCCCACCCAGCCCAGCGCCGGCCCGCCGGCGGCCGAGCGGGTCACCACCCGCACCTCGTCGGCGACCAGGAACGCGGACAGCAGCCCGATGCCGAACTGGCCGAGGAACTGCTGCCGGGCGAAGCCCAGCTCGTCGCGCTTGCCGCTGCGGCCGATCGTGGCGAGCAGCTCGTGCACCTGCGCCTCGGTCAGCCCGACCCCGTTGTCCGACACCGACAGGGTGCCGTCCCCGGTGCGGACCGACACCGCCGGTGGCGGCCCGTCGGGTCGAGCCGTCAGGGCATCGACGGCATTCTGCAACAACTCCCGCAGATACACCCGAGGGCTGCCATAAAGGTGATTGCTCAGCAGATCGACGACGCCGCGCAGATCAACCTGAAACGTCCGGTCCACGGTCCTCCCCTGTCTCGCCGAAGCAGGGTAGCGATCGAGGGCGACAGTGCGGGGCACTCGGGGTTCCCCTTATGTCGAATGTCAGGGTCGATGTACGACGCTCGCCGGACGACACCCGGCCGCCGGGCACGTACGGTTCGGTACGTGGCCATCATCACGACCCAGGCGCTCACGAAGAGGTACGGCACGGCGGTCACCGCCCTCGCCGATCTCACCGTGCAGATCGAGCCGGGAATCACTGGGCTGGTCGGCGCGAACGGCGCCGGCAAGTCGACGCTGATCAAGACGATGCTGGGGCTGCTCCCGCCGACCGGCGGGCAGCTGCGGGTGCTGGGCCTGGACCCGACCCGCCAGGGCGAGCAGGTGCGCGCCCGGGTCGGGTACATGCCGGAGAACGACAGCCTGCCGCCGGACGTCTCGGCGGCCGAGTTCGTCACCCACATGGGACGCATGTCCGGGCTGCCGCGGCCGGCCGCCCGGGAACGCGCCTCCGAGGTGCTGCGGCACGTCGGACTCTACGAGGAGCGATACCGCCAGATCGGCGGCTACTCCACCGGAATGAAGCAGCGGGTCAAGCTGGCGCAGTCGCTGGTGCACGACCCCGACCTGCTGCTGCTGGACGAGCCGACCAACGGCCTCGACCCGGCCGGCCGGGACGCCATGCTCGACCTGGTGCACCGCATCGGCACCGAGTTCGGCATCTCGGTGGTGGTCTGCTCGCACCTGCTCGGTGAGGTGGAGCAGATCGCCGACGGGCTCGTCGCGATCGAGGGCGGCCGGCTGCTGCGGGCCGACCGGGTGTCCAGCATGACCGCGCGGACCGCGGTGCTCGCCGTCGAGGTCGACGAGGGTACCGACGAGCTGGCGGCGGCCCTGTCCGCGCGAGGGGTGCGGATCGGGCGCGACGGCGCCGCGCTGATGACGCCGGTCGAGTCGCCGGCGACGTACGACCTGGTGCGGGACGTGATCGTCGACCTCGGCCTGCCGCTGCACCGGCTGGAGGAGCGCCGGCACCGGGTCGCCGAGCTGTTCGGCTCGCCGGCCGCGCACGCCGGGGCGCCGGCACCCGCCGGGACGCCGGGATCCACCGGCGGGGACGAGGGGAGGAGCGGCGATGAGTGAGCCGGCGACCGGCACCATCCACGACATCGGCTACCAGCGCTACACCGGTCCGCGGCTGGGCCGGGGCTACTCGGTGCGCTCGCTCTACGCGTACAGCCTGCGCACCGTGTTCGGGTTGGGGCGCGGCCCGAAGTCGAAGATCTTCCCGTTCTCGCTGGCCGGCATCCTGCTGGTCGTCGCGGTGGTGGTGGCGGCGGTGAAGGCACGGTTCAACGTCTCGATCGCGCCGCTGGACTACGCGAACTTCCCCGGCACGCTGAGCTTCCTGCTGATGCTGTTCGTCGCGACCGCCGCGCCCGAGCTGGCCTCCCGCGATCTGCGCAACAAGGTGCTCCCGCTCTACTTCTCCCGGCCGATCGGGCGGGACGACTACGTGCTGGCGAAGCTCGGCGCGCTGGTCACCGGGGTGTTCCTGATCCTCGCCGTGCCTGAGTTGGTGATGTTCCTCGGCGGTGCGTTCTCGGCCGGCTCCGCGAGCGGGGTCTGGAGCCAGTTCACCGCCCTGGTGCCGGGTCTGGTCGTCTCGGCGATCTTCGCGCTGGTGCTGTCGGCGGTCGCGCTGCTGGTCTCGTCGCTGTCCTCGCGGCGGGCGATCGCGGCCGGCGCGGTGGTGGCGCTGTTCCTCGTCACCACGCCGATCAACCGGGTACTGGAGGTCGTCGGTACCGGCGCGACCCGCGAGCTGGCCGGCCTGACCAGCATCACCGGCATCCTGGCCGGCCTGCGCACCTGGCTGTTCTCCGGCTCCGAGTTGGACATCGGCTCGTACGGCCCGGTCTACGCGGCGGCCGCCGTCGTGCTGGTCGGCCTGTGCACCGCACTGTTGATCACCCGGTACCGGAAGGTGGCGTCCTGATGAGCGAGCGTCGGCGAGCGAACCAGGGGAATTGTGCGTCGTGCCTCATCGGGTTTCCGACGAAGGAGGAAGGCCGATGAGTATCGGCACCGAGCCGGCGACGAAGCCGGCCGCTCCGACCGACGCGGCCACGCTGGAGCTGTCCACCGTCTCCAAGTGGTACGGCAACGTGGTGGCGATCAACGACGTCTCGATGCGGCTCGGCCCCGGCGTGACCGGCCTGCTCGGCCCGAACGGTGCCGGCAAGACCACGCTGCTGCACATGATGGCCGGGATGCTCGCGCCGTCCCGCGGCAGCGTCCGCATCGCCGGCCAGCCCGCCTGGCGCAACCCCGACGTGTACCGCTATCTCGGCCTGGTCACCGAGCGGGAGAACGTGCACGGGTTCCTGACCGCCCGCGAGTTCATCCGTGCCTCGGCGAAGCTGCAACGGTTGCCCGACGTGGCCGCCGCGACCCAGCGGGCGCTGGAGATGGTCGACCTGGTCGACGCGGCCGACCGCCGGATCGAGACGTACTCCAAGGGCATGCGGCAGCGCGCCCGGGTCGCCGCCGCGCTGGTGCACGACCCGCAGGTGCTGCTGCTCGACGAGCCGTTCAACGGGATGGATCCGCGGCAGCGGATGCACATGATGGACCTGCTGCACCGGATGGCGGCCGCCGGCCGCACCGTGCTGTTCTCCTCGCACATCCTGGAGGAGGTCGAGCAGCTGTCCGGCACCGTCCAGGTGATCGTCGCCGGCCGGCTCGCCGCGTCCGGCGACTACCGGAGGATCCGGCGGTTGATGACGAGCCGGCCGCACGAGTTCGTCATCGCGAGTTCGGACGACCGCGCGCTGGCGGTGGCGCTGATGGCGGAGGACTCGGTCGCCGGTGTCGAGCTGACCGCCGGGCACGCCTCCCGCGGCGTGGCCGAGGGTGGCATCACGGTACGGGCCAGCGACTACGGCCGGTTCACCCGCGCCCTGCCGCGGATCGCCAAGGACCGCGGCATCCGACTGTCCGCGGTGGTCCCGGCCGACGAGTCCCTGGAAAGCGTCTTCTCCTACCTGGTAGGTGCCAAGTGAGCGCACGCATGACGGTGGCGCCGGCCAGCGGGCCGCGCCTGTTCAACCCGACGATCGCCGGCATCACCCTGCGCGGCCTGCTCGGCCGGCGCCGGTCGCTGCTGCTGATCCCGCTGCCGCTGGTGCTGATCGCGCTGTCGCTGCTGGTCCGCAGCGGTGACGTGGCCACCCGCGATGCGCTGCAGGTGGTGGTCAGCGGTCTCGGCGTGGCAGTGATCCTGCCGCTGACCGCACTGATCATCGGGACCAGCGTGCTCGGCTCGGAGATCGACGACGGCACGATCGTGCACATCCTGGCCAAACCGGTGGCCCGGCGCGAGATCATCCTGACGAAGTACCTGATCGCGGCGGTGGTCTCCGGCCTGGTCGCGGGAGTGTCGCTGCTGATCGCCGGCACCATCGTCGCGTCGGTGTCGGTCGGCATCGGCTTCGGCCTCGCCGGGCTGATCGGCGCGTTCGTCTACTCCGCGCTGTTCGTGCTGGCGAGCCTGGTGATCCGGCGCGCGGTGCTGGTCGGCCTGGCGTACATCCTGCTGTGGGAGGGGCTGCTGGGCAACGTGCTGGACGGCACCAAGGTGCTGTCGGTGCAGAAGTACGTCTCCGAGTTCGCCGCGACGTTCTCCGGCAGTTCGCTGCTGCACGGCCCGATGTCGCTGGTCCTGGCGATCGTGATGTCGGTGGTGCTCACCGTCGGCGCGCTGGTCATCTCCGTCGACCGGCTCCGCTCCTTCTCGATGGCCGGCGAAACCAGCTGACCACCCGGCACCGAGGGGCGCCACCGCACCGGGTGGCGCCCCTCGTCACGTGTCGGTACCTGCGGGCACCGTCGGGCGCGGCTCGCGCCGACCACCGGTGCGGTCACTTCTTCACGTAGACGCCTTTGTTCCGCACGACGGTGACGACGCCCTCGTCGACCAGGACCGCGATCGCGCGCCGGAGCGTCTGCCTGGCCACGCCGAGTTCCTGAGCCAGCGCCAGCTCACCGGGCAGCCGTACCGGGTAGGTCCCGTCGGAGATGCGCTCCCGCAGGATCCGCAACACCTGTTCCCACACCAGCTCGGGCTGTCCGGATCAACCGTCATCCGTCAATGCTCAGCACCTAGCTGCGCGGGTGACATCAGGTTCGCAGAACAGTGCACGGTTGTGCACACTAGACCAGTGGCGTAAGGTAAGCCTGTCGATACGGAGCGACCCCCGGCTGCTGGTGAGAGCAAGCCGGGGGTCTGACCGGTATTGGAGGTACCGGCTGTGGCAAAGGGTAGACCAACCGCGACATACGTGTTGTCCGCGGACGATATCCGGGCAGGCGATCAGGTGTTCATCTCGCCGGCGGCCGGGATCCACGGGCATGGCTGTTGGTGGGGCATGGTGGTGTCGCGGATGTCGGCGCTGGTCGACGGGGCGGTCTACCTGCGGGTGGTGCCGGTCGACAAAATCGGCGACGACCCGCAGGTCACGACGTTCTATGCGCGGCTGTCCGGGCTGCTGGTACGGCAGATGCCATGACCGTCCCGATCGCACTGGGCTGGCTGTTCACCCTGGTACTCGCGTTCGTGCTCGGCGCCGCCCATGCCCACCGCGACCGCTGACCGGCCCCGGCGGCGCGCCCACCCTCGACCACCGACGCCGTACATCGGCCGCCCTCCGGCATCGGCGTTCGGTACGGATCGGCGGCAGGGTCAGTGCGACCGGGCGTGCAGGGCGTTCTTGTCGGGCTTGCCGAGCGGGGTGAGCGGGAGCGCGTCGAGGTACTCGATCCGGCTCGGTACGTTGATCTCCGGCAGCCGCGCGGTCACCGCCGTGCGCAGCTCGTCCACCGGTACCGGGGAGTCCGCGACCAGGTAGGCGACGATCGCCTCGCCGGTCGTCTCGTCCGGAACACCGAGCACGGATGCCGCGCGTACCGCCGGATGTTCGGTCAACGCGGCCTCGATCGGTGCGGCGTAACAGTTCCAGCCGCCGACGATGATCATCTCGCGGGCCCGGCCGACCAGGTAGAGGTAGCCGTCGTCGTCGAACCGGCCCAGATCGCCGGTGTGCAGCCAGCCGTCCCGCAGCACCGCGGCGGTCTCGGCCGGCCGGTGCCAGTAGCCGGGCATGACCGAGGCGGAGCGGACGCAGACCTCGCCGATCTCGCCGCCCGGCAACACGGTGCCGGCGGCGTCCCGGATCGTCACCTCGACACCGGGTAGCGGTCTGCCGGCGGAGGCGAGCAGTTCCGGCCGGTCGTCCAGGCCGCGAACGTGGTCGGCGACGGTGAGGGCGGTGATCGCCGGCGCCTCGGTCGACGCGTACCCCTGCTGGAAGACCGGGCCGAACGCGTCGATGGCGGCCCGCAGCCGGGCCGGCGCGATCGGCGCGCTGCCGTACACCACGAACGACAGCGCGCTGGTGTCGGTGCGCGGGCGGTCCGGATGGTCCAGGAGTTGCCCCAGCAGGGCCGGATACAGGTAGGTCAGGGCGACACCTCCGCGCAGCGCGGCGAGCGAGGCGAGCATCGCGCCGGGCTCGAAGTCGTACGTCTCGACGGTGACGCCGAGCGTCAACATCATCAGCGCCATGTCGCCGGCCACGTGCGCGATAGGCGTCACGGCAAGGAATCGCGCGTGCGCTGTCCGATCGGCCAGCTCCTCCCGGGCCGCGGCGGCGCCGGCCAGCGCCGAGCGCGCCGCGGCGTGCAGCGCCGCGTACGTGGTGGGCACGCCCTTCGGCAGCCCGGTGGTACCGCCGGTGTACGAGATCCGCGCGATGTCGCCCTCCGCCGCGGCGATCGGCAGCGGATCGCCCGGCTCGCTGGCCGCCAACGCCGCCAGCCGCCGGAGGGGCACCACCCGCGCCCCGCGCGTCCGGTCGCCCGGCGCGGAACCGTCGAGCAGCGGGAGGCCGGCGTCCGCTGCGACGACGAGCGCCGGTGCCGCGTCGGCCACGATGTGCGGCACCGACTGGGTGGTCGGTCCCAGGTGCACGTGGGTGAACCGCAGCCCCAGCAGGTACCCGGCGAGCCGGACGACGAGCGCGTCCGGCGTGTTGCCGGCGAGCAGCAGCAGGCCGTCGCCGGGCCCGACGCCGAGGTCGACCAGTGCGCGGGCCGTCCGGTACGCGTCGGTGCGCAGCTCGGCGAAGCTCCAGGACCGGTCGCCCGCGACGAGGGCGGTGGTGTCGCCGTGCGCGTGCAGTGCGTCGAACAGGTCGGTGACGTAGCGCGCGGGCATCGCTCCTCCAAAAACTAACACCGTTCATTTAATTCGGGCCAGCATAGCCCGGTAGCGTGCGGACCATGGCAGCCCACCCGACCGAGCCGGCATGAGCGGGCCGGCGTGACCGCGGACGAACCGCCGCCGCCGCGGCACGGCCGGCCGCGTGAGGACGGCGCGCCGCGGCACGGCCGGCCGCGCGAGGAGTCGGCTGCGCCGCGCGGCCGGCCGCGCAAGGAGGAGGCGGTGCGGCGCGGCCGGCCGCGTGAGGACGAGGCGGTGCGGCGTGGGCGGCCGCGCAAGGACGAGGCCACCCTGACCGAACGTGTCGTGCTCGACGCCGGCCTGCGCCTGATGGCGGCCGACGGCCTGGATGCGGTCACCATGCGCCGGCTCGCGGCCGAGCTCGGGGTGCGCGCCGCTTCGCTCTACCGGTACGTGCGGAACAAGGACGAACTGCTCGACGCGCTCGCCGACGAACTGTTCGCCGACCTCGACCTGACCCGGTACGTCCGGGACGACTGGCGAGCCGCGCTGACCGCGATGGCCGGCGCGCTGCGCCGGCACCTGCTCGCCCGGCGGGACTCCGCGCGGCTGATCGCCGGCCGGTTCACCACCGGCCCGAACGGGTTGCGCAACATCGAGGCGTTGCTGGCCGTGCTGCGGGCCGCCGGCCTGCCCGACCGCGACGCCGCGTTCACCGCGTACGCCTGGGTCACCGCGCTGTTCGGTTTCGTCGCGGCGGAGCAGAACCGGCTGTCCGCCGAGGTCGCCGCCGGGACGGCGCCCCGCGAGTACCTGGACGGGCTGGCCGGCCGGCTGCGCGCGATGCCGCCGGAGCGCTACCCGAACGTGGTCGCGCTCGCCGGTGATCTGACCGCCCCGGACCTCGCCGCCCGCTTCGACTTCGCGATGGACCGCTTCCTCGCCGGTATCGCCGTCCTCGTCCCCGCCGACCCACCCGTTGATCATGGCGTTATCGGGGCGGAAAACGCTCTCCGAGGTAGATAACACCATGATCGACCGGGGGTGAGCGGCGGCGTGGGCGACCCGGCCGGGTTGTCGGTGGGCCGGCGTAGGCTTGCGGCACAACCCCTGGGCCTGCGATCCCGGGGGGCTTTCTGCGTGCCTGCGCCCTGGAGTTGACTCACACATGAAACTCGCCGGCCTGCTCTCCGCTGCCCTCGCCGACCCGGCCCTCGCCCGCGCCCGCGACACCGCCCGGGACGGCGGCCCGGCCGCGCAGCGGCTGGACCTGACCGCGCCGCCGGCGCTGCGGCCGTTCGTGGTCGCCGCGGTCGCCGCGGACGCGGCGACCGGCGCCGGCCGGCCGGTGCTCGCGGTCACCGCCACCGAGCGGGAGGCCGACGACCTGGCCGAGGCGCTGCGCTCGCTGCTGCCGCCGGACGAGGTCGTGTCGTACCCCGCCTGGGAGACGCTGCCGCACGAGCGCCTGTCGCCCCGGTCGGACACCGTGGCCCGCCGGCTGTCGATCCTGCGCCGGTTGGCCCATCCGGTTGCCGGCGAGCCGGCGCAGGGGCCGATCCGGGTCGTCTGCTCGGCGGTGCGCAGCGTGCTGCAGCCGCAGCTGCGCGGGCTCGGTGACCTCGCCCCGGTGCGCCTCGCCGCCGGCGACACCGCCGACCTGGAGGAGGTCGCGCGGCGACTGACCGACCTCGCGTACAGCCGGGTCGACATGGTCGGCGGGCGCGGCGAGTTCGCGGTCCGCGGCGGCATCCTCGACGTGTTCCCGCCGACCGAGGAGCACCCGCTGCGGGTCGAGTTCTGGGGCGACGAGGTCGACGAGATCCGCCCGTTCGCGGTGGCCGACCAGCGCTCGTTCGAGCCGTCCGGCGACAAGCCGGTGATGATCGCGCCGCCGTGCCGGGAGCTGCTGCTGACCCCGCAGGTACGGGACCGGGCCGCGGTGCTGGCCGCCGACCACCCGGGCCTGGCGGAGATGTGCGAGAAGCTCGCCGAGGGCATCCCGGTGGAGGGCATGGAGTCGCTGACCCCGGCGCTGGTCGGCGGCGACAACCTGGAACTGCTGGTCGACGGCATGCCCACCGGTACGGTCGTGCTGGCCTGCGACCCGGAGCGGATCCGGTCCCGGGCGCACGACCTGGTGTCCACCTCGGCCGAGTTCCTGGCCGCCAGCTGGGCCGCCGCGGCGGCCGGCGGCGCGGAGCCGATCGACCTGGGCGCGGCGGCGTTCCACAGCCTGGCCGACGTGCGCGGGCACGCCGACGAGCTGGGTATGCCGTGGTGGAGCCTGAGCCCGTTCGGCACCGTTGAGGCGGAGACCGCGCCGTCCTCGATCGAGGCCGAACTCGCCGAGATCGATCCGGAACTGGCGTCCACCGTGGACGACGTGGTGCCGGACGACGCGGTCGCGCTCGGCGCCCAGCCGGCCCCGCTGTACCACGGGGACGGTGCCGCGTTGCTCGGTGACGTGCGCCGCTGGGTCGCCGACGGGTACGCGGTGGCGCTGGTCTTCGAGGGCCACGGCCCGGCGCAGCGCACCGTCGAGCTGCTGCACGAGGCGGACCAGGGTGCGGTGCTGGTCGACGCGATCGCCGACCCGCCGAAGCCGCAGTCGATCCTGGTCGGCTGCGGCGGGCTGGACCGCGGATTCGTCGACGAGACGGGCCGCATCGTGGTCGTCACCGGCAACGACATCACCGGCGGCAAGGGCGCGTCCACCAAGGACATGCGCCGGATGCCGAGCCGCCGGCGGAAGAACGCGATCGACCCGCTGGAGCTCAAACCCGGCGACTACGTGGTGCACGAGCAGCACGGCATCGCGAAGTACCTGGACATGGTGCGCCGCACCATCAACGGCGCCGAGCGCGAATATCTGGTGCTGGAGTACGCGCCGAGCAAGCGCAACCAGCCCGGCGACCAGCTGTTCGTGCCGACCGACCAGCTCGACCAGCTCACTCGCTACGTCGGTGGCGAGCACCCGACGCTGTCCAAGATGGGCGGTGCCGACTGGCAGAAGACCAAGTCCCGGGCGCGCAAGGCGGTCAAGGAGATCGCCGCCGAGCTGATCCGGCTGTACGCGGCGCGGCAGAACTCGCCGGGGCACGCGTTCGGCCCGGACACCCCGTGGCAGCGCGAGCTGGAGGACGCGTTCCCGTTCCAGGAGACGCCGGACCAGCTGGAGGCCATCGACGAGGTCAAGGCCGACATGCGCAAGCAGTACCCGATGGACCGGCTGATCTGCGGCGACGTCGGGTACGGCAAGACCGAGATCGCGGTGCGGGCCGCGTTCAAGGCGGTGCAGGACGGCAAGCAGGTCGCGGTGCTGGTGCCGACCACGCTGCTGGCCCAGCAGCACTACAACACGTTCACCGAGCGGATGGCGCAGTTCCCGGTGAACATCCGCACGCTGTCCCGGTTCAACACGGCGACGGAGACCGAGCAGACGCTCACCGGAATCGCCGACGGCAGCGCCGACATCGTCCTCGGTACGCACCGCCTGCTGTCCTCGCAGACCCGGTTCAAGCAGCTCGGGCTGGTGATCGTGGACGAGGAGCAGCGGTTCGGCGTCGAGCACAAGGAGTACCTCAAGCAGCTGCGCACCCACGTCGACGTGCTGACGATGTCCGCGACGCCGATCCCGCGCACCCTCGAGATGGCGGTGACCGGCATCCGCGAGATGTCGGTGATCGCCACCCCGCCGGAGGAGCGGCACCCGGTGCTCACCTTCGTCGGGGCGTACGCGGACAAGCAGGTCGCCGCCGCGGTTCGGCGTGAGCTGCTGCGCGACGGCCAGGTGTTCTACCTGCACAACCGGGTCGAGTCGATCGAGAAGGCGGCCCGCCGGATCCGGGAACTGGTGCCCGAGGCGCGGGTCGCGGTGGCGCACGGGCAGATGGGCGAGGAACGCCTGGAAAAGATCATGCTCGACTTCTGGAACCGCGAGATCGACGTGCTGGTCTGCACCACGATCGTCGAGTCGGGCATCGACATCCCGAACGCGAACACGCTGATCGTGGAGCGCGCCGACATCCTCGGCCTGTCCCAGCTGCACCAGATCCGTGGCCGGGTCGGTCGCGGCCGGGAGCGCGCCTACGCCTACTTCCTCTATCCGGGGGAGAAGCCGCTGACCGAGCAGGCGCACGAGCGGCTGGCGACGATCGCGCAGCACACCGAGCTGGGCGCCGGCATGTTCGTGGCGATGAAGGACCTGGAGATCCGGGGCGCCGGCAACCTGCTGGGCGGCCAGCAGTCCGGGCACATCGAGGGCGTCGGCTTCGACCTGTACGTGCGGATGGTCGGCGAGGCGGTCCAGGCGTTCAAGGGCGAGGCGCCGGAGGAACTGGCTGAGGTGAAGGTCGACCTGCCGGTCGACGCGCACCTGCCGCACGACTACATCTCGGTCGAGCGGCTACGCCTGGAGATGTACCGCAAGCTCGCCGAGGTCCGCGACGAGGCGGCGCTGGACGAGGTCCGCGCCGAGCTGTCCGACCGGTACGGGGAGATCCCGACCCCGGTGGAGAACCTCATCCAGGTGGCGCACTTCCGGCTGCTCGCCCGGCGATACGGGCTGACCGACGTGTCGTTGCAGGGCCGGCACATCCGGTTCACCCCGATGCCGCTGCCCGACTCGAAGCAGCTGCGGCTCAAGCGGTTCTACCCGGACGCCAGCTACAAGTCCACTGTGGACACTGTCAGTGTGAACCGGCCGTCGACCCGCCGGGTCGGCGGCGAACCGATGCGGGACCTGCCGCTGCTCAACTGGTGCGCCGAGCTGATCACCACCATCCTGGACGCCCCGGCACCGGCGAAGACGAGCTGATCGCCCGTGGTGGCGCCGGCCCGCCCGGTGCCACCACGGGCGCCGGGCCTTCGCGGTGCCACCCCGGGCGCCAGCCGCCCCGGCGTACCGGATCGGCTCGGTGCACGGGAACGCCCGGGTGCTACGCCGACGGCGGTACGCGCGGTGTCACCGCCGGGCGGATGCGGTGGGGCTGCCACGGTGCTGTGCTGGACGAGTCCGATCCCACCGCACCGGGGAGCCCATGATGAGTTCGACGCGACTGGTCGCGGCGCTGATGGTGGTCGAGGCGGTCACCTTCGGGGTCGCCGGATACTTGCACCTGAACGGCCGGATCCCGCTCGGGTTCGCGACCGTGCCCGGCGAGTGGCTGCCGCCGGCGACGGTCGCCGAGTCGCTGATCGGCGCGATGCTGCTGGCCGCCGCGGTCCTGACGTTGCTGCGGGTGCCCGGCTCCGGCCCGTTCGCGCTGGGGGCGCTCGGCTTCGGCATCGTCGGCGTGATCGTGGGGCTCAGCATCACCGCCAGCGGCGGCCGTACCGCCGACATCGCGTACCACGTGGCGATTCTGGCGGCGCTGATCGGCACCCTCGCGCTGCGGCTGATCGGCACCCGCCACCCCCGCCCGGTCTCGACCGGTGCCTGACCGGACGGGGGAACGCGGTCAGTGCGGGAGCGTGTCGGTCCACTCGCCGGTGACGGTCGCCGTGTGGCCGGCCGGCAGCCACAGCTCGCCGCCGTCGGTGGTGACGACGAAGTTCGTCCCCCGCACCCGGCCGGTGCCGGTGTCAACGACCAGCCGCGCGGTGTGCTCGCCGACCGGGATCGAGATCGCCCGGCCGCCGTCGGCCGGGCCGAGGTCGCGCACCCCCGGGAGGGTCGCCAGGACCCGGAACGCCGCCGCGCGGACCCGCTCCGGCGCCGGCAGCTGCGACACCAGGCTGGCCAGCGAGTCGACGACCAGTTCGCTGCGCTGCGCCTTGCTGAGCTTCCCGCCGCTGGTGCGCACCGAACCGTCCGCGGAGTTCTTCTCGACGGCGTTGGTGATCCAGGCCCGGAGCGCGGTCGGGTCCTGCGGCAGGGACCGCAGCTGCCCCTCGCTGATCGCGACGCCGGCCAGCCGCAGCGGTGGCGCCCCGGGCATTTCCCGGACGTCGCCGTTCGTCTTGGCACCGCGTACCCAGAGCTGGCCGTCCCGGCTGCGCCAGCTCTCGCCGGCCGCGCCGCCGTCGGAGAACGTCATCTTCAGGTGCCAGTACCGGCCGGAGCCGTCCGTGGTGTCCTCCGCGGTCGTGGCGGCGGCGAGCAGCACGTTCTGCCCGCCGGACACCGTACTGGTCGACGCCGCCCGCGGCCCGCCCGCGGAGTGGCCGCCGGGCGGCGTGGACTGCCCGGCGGTGACGGCGACGACGGCGCCGGCGGCGACCATCGCGGTGGCCCCGACCCCCACCGCCCAGCGACCGGTGCGGCGGACCCGGCGCGGGCCGCTCAGCGCGGCGTTCTGCAGCCGGTGTCGCCCTTCGTCCACCACCTGGGTGGTCGGTTCCGGCGTGTCCAGCAGGGTGGTGACTGCCTGCAGGTCCTCATCCATGGCGGGTCTCCTGGTTCAGTGCGGAACGAAGTTTGGTACGGGCCCTGCTGAGCCGGGATCCGGCCGTGCCGGGGGCGATGCCGAGCGCCTCGCCGGCCTCGCCGTAGCTGAGCTGGCCGAGCGTCACGAGCAGCAGCACATCGCGCTCGCCGGCCGACAGCGACCGCAACGCGCGGGCCAGCTGCGGGCGCCGCAACTGCGCCGCGGCGACGTCGACGGCCCGGTCCTCCGGCCCCTCGGCAACCGACTCGGCCGGCGTCCGGGCCAGCGCCCGGTACCGGCGGGCCTCGACCCGCCGGTGCTGCCGGACCACGTTCGTGGCGATGCCGAACAGCCACGGCCGCAGCTCGCCGCGGGCCGGGTCGAACCGGTCCCGCTTGGCGTACGCGACGAGGAACGTCTCGGCGGCGAGGTCGTCCGCGTGTTGCGACCCCAGCCGGCCGGCGATGTAGCGGTAGATGACCCGGAAGTACCGGTCGTACACGGCGGCGAACTGGGCCGGGTCGTCCCGCAGCCGGGCGGCGAGTTCCACGTCGCTGGACGTGTCCGCCGCACCGACGGTCATGTCACTGCCTCGGTCATACGGTGTCCCCTTCTCGAAGTCGGTGCTGACACCAGGACTCCGCCGCAACTCCGCATCCTCTTCCCGCCGGCTGCGCGCCGCGGCACCGGCGCCGCGGCGAGCCCGTCCGGGGAGGGGCCGGATCAGGGCACCGGGAGCGGTTCGCCGTCCCGCTCGGCGGCGCTCGCCGGCGCCGCCTCCGACTCGGCGAGGCCGACGCGTTCGTGCAGCCAGCGCAGCGGCCCCGGAGCCCACCAGTTGGCCGCGCCGAGCAGCCGCATGAACGCCGGTACCAGCACGCCGCGCACCAGCGTGGCATCCACCAGTACCGCCAGGGCCAGCCCGATGCCGAGCATCTTGAGCATCGCCACCTGCGAGGTACCGAACGCGACCAGGACCAGCGCGATCAGCAGCGCCGCCGCGGTGATCAGTCGGCCGGTGCGTTGCAGCCCGGTACCGACGGCGGCGGTGTTGTCGCCGGTGCGCAGGTACTGCTCGCGGATCCGGGAGAGCAGGAACACCTCGTAGTCCATGGACAGCCCGAACGCGATGCAGAACATCAGCACCGGCACCGTCATGTCCAGGTAGCCGGTGGTGATCGGATGCCCGACCAGCGCGCCGAGGTGCCCGTCCTGGAACACGAACACCATCGCGCCGAACGTCGCGGTCAGGCTCAGGATGTTCAGCACGATCGCCTTCACCGGTAGCACCACGCTGCCGGTGAACAGGAACAGCAGTACCAGCGTGGCGATCGCGACGATGGCGCCGGCCGCGGGCAGCCGGGACATCAGCGCGTGCGTGCTGTCGTACTGGTAGGCCGCCTTGCCGCCGACGATCGTGTCGTGCCCGGGGGAGTGCGTGCCGCGCACGTCGGCGACCAGCTGCTGGGCCGCGTCGCTCTGCGGGCTGCGGGTACCGACGACGGTCAGCCACGCGTCGCTCCCGCTGCGGTACCGGGCGTCCGCCGCGGTCGGCGGCGCGACCCGCCGCCCGTGCACGTACCTGCCGGTCGCGGTGTCCACCCGAGCCACGTGGTCCAAGGCGGACAGCCGGCGCGCGTAGCCGGGCAGCGCGGACTCGGCCACGTCCCGGGTGACCACCTGCACCGACCGGTCACCGGAGCGGTCGAAATCGTCGCGCAGCTGCTGCGAGGCCTGCTGCACCGCGGCGCTCGCCGGCAGCTGCCGGTCGTCCACCAGCCCGAACGAGATGTGCCAGAACGGGCTGCCGAGCACCGCGAGGATCACGATCACGCCGAGCCCGAACGGCACCGGCCGGCGCATCACCCGTACCGCCAGCGCGTGCCAGAATCCGGTGTCGCCGGTCACCGCCGGCTTCGCACCGTCGTCACCCGCGGTTTCGGTACCGGTGGCTCCGTCGGCAGGCGGGCTCGCCCGGCGGCGCGAGCGGCGCCAGCGGGCGAGCACGTCGAGCCTGTTCACCCGGGTACCGAGCAGGGCGAGCAGCGCGGGCAGCACCAGCAGCGCGCCGGCCGCGGCGAGCACCACCACCGAGACCCCGCCGTACGCGAACGACTTCAGGAAGTCCAGCGGGAACACGGCGAGCGCGGCCATCGCGAGCGCCACCGTGACGGCGGAAAACAGTACGGTGCGGCCGGCCGTGTGCATCGTCGCCGAGATCGCGGCCCGAACCGTCGCGCGATCGCCCCGGTTGCCCCGTTGTGCCAGCTCCTCCCGGAACCGGGTCAGGATGAACAGGCTGTAGTCGATCGCCAGGCCCAGCCCGAGCGCCGTGGTCAGGTTCAGCGCGTACGTGGACACCGACGTGACGTGCGTCAGCAGCTCCAGCACCAGCATCGTCGTCACGATCGACAGCCCACCGATCAGCAACGGCAGCACCGCCGCCACCACGCTGCCGAACACCAGGATCAGCAGAACCGCGGTGATCGGCGTGGCGATCGCCTCGGAGATCTTCAGGTCGTGCTGGGTCTGCTTGTTCAGCTCCGAGTAGACCTGCGCGGCCCCGGCGAACTCCAGGTGCAGCCCGCCGGCGTGCTCGGTCAGCTGCGGCGTCAGCCGCTGCGCCGCGTTCATGTAGGTGTCCTCGTCACCGGACAGCCGCAGCGTGATCAGCGCCCGGGTACCGTCCTTCGACCGCAGGCTCGCCGGGTGCCCGGACGTCCAGTACGACTGCATCGCGGCGACACCGTCGGCGTGCTGCGCCCACCGGGCCAACCGGGTCGCCGGCCCCGCCACCGTCGGATCGTCCGGCTTCCCGTCGCCGCGGACCAGCACGATCAGGTTCGCGTCACCGGCCTGGAAGTCGTCCGCGAGCGCGCTGGACACGCGCGCCGACTCCGAGTGCGCGTCGGTGAAGCCGCCACCGGACAGCTTGTCGGCCACGCCGCCGCCGAACACGCCCGCCAGCGCCGCCGCCAGTACCGCCACCACCAGCACCGTCACCCGGTGCCGGGCAAGCACCTCACCCAACCTGGAAAGCGCCATGCCCCCACGGTCGGCCCGAACCAGCCGGAACGCCTTGTACGTTTCCGCTGACCGTGCTGGTGGCCTCGGTCACGCTCGCCCGGAACCCGGTGGCGGGCACGCCGGCACGCCGGGAGTCCGGTGGCCTCGGTCACGCCGGCCCGCCCGGAGCACAGTGCTCTTATCACCTCCTTTGCTCTGCGCACTGACATGCACCACCCGTGTTGCACAGGAGTGTCCAGAGCCGGCTCTGCGCACCTGAGCGCACCGCTTCGTGGTGCATGTCAGTGGCCAGAGCAAAGGGAGCGAACAACGGAGGGTCCCTGCCGGGGTCGAGCGCCCGGATCAGACCCAGCTGAGGTTGCTGATCAGGCGGGACGGGTTGATGCCGAACACGCTGCGGCAGACCCGGTTCATGTGTGCCGAGTCGGTGAAGCCGGCGGCGTGCGCGGCGGCGGTCAGCGTCGCGCCTTCGCGCAGCACCTCGACCACCTTCTGCAGCCGGGCCCATCGCACGTACGCCCGGTACGGCAGCCCCAGCTCGACCGCGAACAGGTGGCCGAGCCGGCTCGCCGACAACCCGACCGCCGCGGCCAGGTCCTGCAGTTCCACCCCGGCCGCCAGCCGCTCCGGGATCAGCTCGGCCGCCCGTCGTACCGCCGGGTGCACGCTCGGCGCCGGCCCCTGGTCGGAGGCAGCCAGCTCGCGCACGACCTCGGCGACCAGCGCCGCCCCGGCCGGGTCGTCCGGCTCCGGCGGCCGGACCAGCTTCGCCGCGGGTGCCGCCGCGTCCACCCAGGCCTGCGGTCGGTGCCGGTCGGCGCCGATCCGGGCCATCAACCGCTGCCCCTCCGGACGCTCCGGGTCGAGCACGGCGAGCACCGCCCGGGTGTCGTCCGGCCTGCCGTCCGGTCGCATCGGCTTGGCGTGCGACTCGCCCGGCGGCAGTACGGCGGCGTTCGGGCCACCGGGCCGCAGCTCGACGGTGTGACCGGCCTCGTCGGTAAGCTCGGCCACACCCTCAGTGACGAGGATCAGGCCGATCGCGATCGACGAGTGCAGCGGAATGTCGCTTACCGTGCCGTAATAGGTGAGTTGTCCCGGGTCCAGGTGGACGGCGCCGGCCCATGCCATGCACCGATTCCACCATCCGCGCACTGCGCGTCGTACCCCGGTGCTCCGCCGGGCCGGCCGACGCGACAGACTGGCTACCGTGACCGAGCATTCTCGTACCCTTCGGGCCGGTCGATCCCGCCGCTCCGGCCGGCGCGGCCTCACTCGGCGCGGTGCCGTCCGGCTGGCCGCCGTGTTCGCCGCCTCCGCCGCGGTCGTCGCCGGCGCCACCGCCTGCAACGTGCAGCCGGGTGCCGCGGCGTTCATCGACGGCAACCGGATCACCCAGGCCCAGGTCGACGACGTGTTCCAGTCGATCATCGACGCCCCGGCCTACCAGAGCGTGCAGCAGGCGCCGGACGGCAGCCGGCAGCAGACCATCGCCAACATGCGGACCAGCGCCGCCGGTGCCCTGATCATGCATCAGTTGACGCAGCGGGTCGCCGCGGACGAGCACATCGAGATCCCGCCGGCCAACTACGCCGCGCTCGCGCGGCAGACCAAGCTGCCCGAGAGCAGCAAGTACGTCCGGTTGGAGGCCGAGAACCAGGCGGCGATCAACACGTTGCGCAACGCTGCCTGGAACACCGCGCCGGACGACCAGGCGGTCCGCGAGATCTACGACTCGCTGGCCACCCAGGCCAACCAGAACCAGCTCAGCATCGTGCCGTACGAGAAGGCGGCGCCCGAGATCAAGAAGACGCCGAAGGTCGGGCAGACCGCGGCGTTGCGCGGCACCTTCCAGGGCGCGATCAAGAAGTACCACGTGGACGTCAGCCCGCGGTACGGCCAGCTCGAGTACCCGCTGGACGCGTTCACCGTGCAGACCCAGCGGGGCCCGCTGTCCGGGCAGCTGCAGTTGCAGCTCGGCGAGGGTTCGCCGGACGTCGTGCACGTGGTCAGCACCAACGGCTTCACCGGCTGATCCGATGGGGCGGCCGGCGCGCATCGTGCTGCTGCACACCTCGCCGCGGCTGCCGGCCGGGCTGCTGACCGCACGGGCCTGGCGACTGCTGTCCGACGCGACGGTGTACGCCGGCGCCGAGACGCCGCAGGCCGCGGCGATCCGCGCCGCCGGAACCGACGTGACGGTGCTGGCCGGACCGGCGTCCGCGCAGGCCGACGCGCTGCTCGCGGTGGACGCCGACACCGTGGTCTGGCTCGCTGGTCCGGACGGGGACGCGCCGCTCGGCCAGGCGCTCGCCGAACGGCTGGTCGCGCACCCCGAGCCCGACCAGCGGCCGGTGCTGGAGGCCGAGTACGGCTCGTTCGACCCTCCGGGCGCGCGGCTGCTCGACGTGGTGGCGGTGATGGACCGGCTGCGTACCAGCTGCCCCTGGGACCGCGAGCAGACGCACGCCTCGCTGGCGCCCTACCTGCTGGAAGAGGCGTACGAGACGATCGACGCGATCGACTCCGGCGAGCGGGCGCACCTGCGCGAGGAACTGGGCGACGTGCTGTTCCAGGTCGCGTTCCACAGCCGGGTCGCCGCCGAGTCGACCGCGGCGGACCGGTTCGACGTCGACGACGTGGCCGGTGAGCTGGTCGAGAAGCTGGTCCGCCGGCACCCGCACGTGTTCGCCGACGTCACCGTGAGCGGAGCCGACGAGGTCGTCGCGAACTGGGACGAGATCAAGCGCGCCGAGAAGTCCCGCGACTCGTCCGTCGACGGGGTACCGCTCGCCCAACCGGCGCTGCAACTCGCCGCCAAGCTGCAGTCCCGGGCCGAACGGGCCGGCGTCGAGGCCGCGCTGCCGCCCGCCGCCGACCCGGACGGCGAACTCGGCCGCCAGCTGTTCGAGCTGGTCCGCCGGTCTCGGGCGGATGGCCTGGACGCCGAGGCGGCGCTGCGCCGCGCCGCGCTGCGCTACGCCGCCGCCGTACGCGACGCCGAGGCCGCCGGCCGTGACGCCGAGGCCGCCGGCCGTGACGCCGAGGCCGCCGGCCGCGGCGAGTCGGCCCCCGCGGCCGCCGAGACCGCCGGCCCCGGCGAGCGCGCTGCGGCGGCCGGCGAACCCGCCGGTACCACCGACGCTGGGCCCGGCGGTACTACCGATTCGGGGTCCGGGGGACGCGACACGCCCCCTGATCCCGTGTGCCGACCCGGCCACGGGATAACTTGTGATCTCCTGGGTAGGTACACCGGGTACCAACCGCACCGCAACCGGACCGCGCGGGCCGGGGGCGAGCGGTCCGGCAACCAGATGGGGGCGGCGGCGATGCGACACCGGCGGGCGTTGCGCACCTCGGTGGCCCGCCCGGCCCATCTCGCACCGCGGAGGCGGCATGACTGACGAACCGGTAGACCCGCCCGTCGACGAGCGTGACCTCGCCGACCGCCTGCACGGTACCGCCGCGCCCCGTCCGGACGAGCCGTCGGACGGCCCGGCCGGGGGACCGCTCGCCCGCGCCGGCGAGCTGATCCGGCAGCGCCCGGTGGTCCTGGTGGCCGCCGTCGCTGCCGGTTTCGTCCTCGGCCGGCTGGTGAAGCGCATCGCGCGGTCCCGCGGCTAGCCCATCCACGAAGCATCCGGGAGCATCCATGACGGTGACGCAGCCCCAGGCCGAACCGGTCCACCGGGCCGGGGCCCCCGACGAGGATCGACCGATCGGCGTCATCCTCACCGACATCAAGGGCGACCTCGGTCGGCTGGTGGGCGAGCAGCTCGCGATCGCCAAGGCCGAGATGAGGCAGGAAGGCGTCAAGGCCGGCATCGGCGGTGGCCTGATCGCCGCCGCCCTGCTCGGCGGCTTCATGATGCTGCTGTTCGGCAGCCTCGCCGCGGTGTACGGGCTGGGCCACCTGCTGGGCAACGGGTGGGCGGCGCTCATCGTCGCCGGTGTCTGGCTGCTGTTCGCGCTGTTCACCGGGCTGATCGCGAGGTCGGTACTGAAGCGGCTGAACGGGCCACAGCTCACCATCGCCACTCTCAAGGAGAACCTGGAATGGGCGCGCAGCCTGAAAAAGTGACCCCGGAGCAGATCCGGGAACGGATGGCCGACACCCGCGCCGCGCTGTCCGCGAACGTGCACGCGTTCCGGGATCGTGCCACCCCGCGTGCCCTCGCCCAGGACCTGCTGCACCGGCGTCGCGGGGGCCGATCCCCTTTACCGGCCGGCTCGGCCGGCGCGGGCGAGCAGAGCGACTCCGCCGGGACCGAGCAGGCGCCGAACCCGGTGCGGATCGTGGCCGGCCTGGTGGGCCGCCAGCTGGCGGAACGCCCGCTGCTGTGCGCCGCGGCGGCGCTGGCGGTCGGCGTGGCGGTGGCGGTGCTGGTACCGGGGCCGCGGCGGAAGTGAGCGCCGAGGGCGAGTCCGGGCCCGTCGCGGCCGGTCGGGGTCTCGCCGGCCGGTTCGACCGGTACCAGCAGAGCCGGCCCGCGCTGGCGCTGCCGCTCGCGGTGCTGAAGAAGTTCGGCCAGGACGCCGCCGGCAACCTCGCCGCGCTCATCGCGTACTACGCGTTCTTCTCGTTCTTCCCGCTGCTGCTGGTGTTCGTCACCGTGCTCGGCTTCGTCCTGGCCGGCAACGCGGCGCTGCAAGACCGGGTCCAGCACACCA
The DNA here is from genome assembly GCF_016865425.1 of Actinocatenispora thailandica. NCBI lineage: Bacteria > Bacillati > Actinomycetota > Actinomycetes > Micromonosporales > Micromonosporaceae > Actinocatenispora > Actinocatenispora thailandica. The sequence goes on from NZ_AP023355.1 coordinate 546,876, forward strand.
TCGCGGACCAGTTCCCCGGCCTCGGCCAGCAGATCATGCCGGCCGGTACCACCCTGCACGGCAGCGGCATCGGCCTGGCGATCGGGCTGGTCCTGGCGCTGTGGGCCGGGCTCGCGGTGGCGAACGCCGCGCAGAACGCGTTCAACACGGTCTGGCAGGTGCCGCTGGACGACCGCCCCGGTCTGCCTCGCCGTACCCTGCGCAGTGTCGGGCTGCTCGCCATCCTCGGCGGCAACGTGCTGATCACCACGGCGATCAGCGGGCTGTCCTCGGGCGCCGGCTCGCTCGGCTTCGGCATCGGCCGCGGCGCGCAGCTGCTGCTGCTGCTCGCGTCGCTGGTCATCAACGTCGTACTGTTCACCGTCGCGTTCCGGATCCTGACGGTACGCGACGTCTCCACCCGAGCGGTGCTGCCCGGCGCCGTGCTGTCCGCCGTCGGCTGGCAGCTGCTGCAGTGGCTGGGCGGCTACTACATCGGTACCAAGCTGCACTCCGCGAGCGGCACGTACGGCACGTTCGCCATCGTCATCGGCCTGCTGACCTGGTTCTTCGTCCTCGGCCAGCTGATCCTTATCGCCACCGAACTCAACGTGGTACGCGCCCGCCGGCTCTGGCCGCGCAGCCTCTCCGGGCCGCCCAGCACCGAGGCCGACCGCCGCGCGTACCGCGGGTACGCGGCGATGCAGCGACTCGCCCCGGGTGTCCGGATCGAGGTCCACTTCGACGAGCCGACCGACCGGGAGGGCTGACCGGAGGGCGCCGCGGCCCGACCCGGTACCGCATCATTCGCCATCGGCCGCCGCGCCACTTCGCCGTCCGTCGACGACGCCGGTACGGTCAAGGTATGTCGATCGACTTCCCGACGTTGGCCGAGCGGATCGTGACGGCGATGTTGGATCCGCTGACGGCGCACTATGCCGGCGCGCACGTGGCGGACGACGAGCTGATGGACTTCTCCCCGAGCGCGGTCACCGACCAGGTCGCGACCCTCCGGGACGCGTCCCATGCACTGTCCGAAGTGGACAGTGAGGAGCTGGAGGCGGAGGAGCAGGTCGACCACGCCATGCTCAGCGCCGTGGTGGACGCCCGGCTGTTCGCGCTGACCGAGATCGCCGAGCACCGGTGGAACCCGCTGCTGCACAACCCCGGGCCGCTGCTCGACGTGCTGATCTCCCGCGACTTCGCGCCCGCGGAGGAGCGGCTGGTGCACCTGGTGAACCGGCTCGCCGCGCTGCCGGACGCGCTCGCCACCGCCCGCGCGGTGCTCGACGACTGCCCGCAGCTGCACGTGCGTACCGCGATCGACCAGTTCGCCGGCGTCGCCGGGCTGATCCGTGGCCGGGTCGACGAGCTGGCCGCCGCGGTACCGTCGGCCCGCGACCGGGTCGAGCAGACCCGGTCCGGCGCGCTCGCCGCGCTCGCCGAGTTCGACTCCTGGCTGCGCGCCCGTGCCGAGATCCCGGGCCGCAGCCCGCGGCTCGGCCGGCGGCACTGGGAGGCCAAGCTCTGGCACACCCTGGACACCCCGCTCACCGCCGCCGAACTCGACCGCCGCGCCTGGTCGAACCTGTCGCAGAGCGCCGACCAGCTCCGCGAGGTGGCCGCCCGCATCGTCGGCGGCAAGCCCACCGACGACGCGGTCCGGCAGGCCCTCGCGATGGCCGCCGACCGGCGCCCCGACCCGGCCGACATCGTCGCGGCCGCCCGCGCCGACTTCGTCGAGGCCACCTCGTTCGTCGAACAGTTCGAGCTGGTGTCCACGCTGCCCGACGAGCCGTGCCGGATCGCCGAGATGCCCGAGTACGAGCGGGGCGTCGCCGCCGCCTACTGCGACGCGCCGGGCCCGATGGAACGCCCCGGCCTGCCCACCCTGCTCGCCATCTCGCCGCCGCCGGCCGACTGGTCCGCTGAACGGATCACCTCGTTCTACCGCGAGTACAACAACGACATGCTGCGCAACCTGATCGTGCACGAGGGCATGCCCGGCCACTACCTGCAGCTCGCGCACGCCCGCCGGTTCGGTGGCGCCACCCCGGTGCGCGCCGTCTTCACCTCCGGCACCTTCGTCGAGGGCTGGGCGGTGTACGCGGAGCGGATGCTCGCCGAGCACGGCTTCGGCGGCCCGCAGGTGCGGCTGCAGCAGCTCAAGATGCAACTGCGCAGCACTCTCAACACGATCCTGGACCAGGCGGTGCACTGTGACGGGCTGGCCGAGTCCGAGGCGCTGGCGTTGCTGACCACGCACGGCTTCCAGGAGGAGGGCGAGGCGGCCGGCAAGTGGCAGCGCGCGCTGCTCACCTCGACCCAGCTCTCCACGTACTTCGTGGGCTACACCGAGGTGTCCGACATCGCCGCCGCCCGTCCCGCCGACACGGACCTACGCGGCTGGCACGACGAGATGCTCGCGCACGGCTCCCCGTCGCCCCGCCACCTCCGCGACCTCCTCACCCGCGGCGTCCCCGGCTGACCCCAAACGACCCGCCGCCCCTTGTGAGGGCAGGCGGGCCGCCAAAGCACTGGACACCGTTGGCCAGGAGAAGTCACTCGGTGGTTCGAACGTCACACGTGATCTCGTTGACGAATGCCTCCCATGCGGCGTGCCGCACGGATAGCACCGGGCCGAGCCGGTCCTTGGAGTCGCGGACAAGAACGTCATGGTCACGGCACCGGACCTCGACGCAGTTGGCCTGTCCCTGACTACGCGTGCTCTTCCGCCAACGTTCGGCCCTTGACCAGTGCTCGATCATGCGCGGCCTCCCTCGACCTTCGGCGGCCGGGATGCCTTGTAAGCACGCTGGAGCACAGAGTACTCAGCCGGGCCGCCTTCGGAAGGACAGGATACCGGCGGACGTATTGGATGCCCAGATCAATTACTTTCCGTATCGTCCCCCAGGACTCGATCCGCAACCCCCTGGATCATGGCAACTGATTCGCGCTCAGAAAGTGCGAAATCGAGGAGCCTGTCGAAGCCTTCGGTGTACTCCCGAATGAGATCTCGTTCTTCGCGAAGCATGACGCTCCGGAACGCCGTGTCAGACTGCAAGATCGGTGCGTCTGCGGGGTCCGAGAACTCGAAGATCTGGAATGGCCCGCTCAGACCCGGGTGCGCGCCTGAACTGAACGGGACGACGCGGATCTCGATGGTGGAGAGAGCAGCGACTTCGGCGACGCTGGCAAGTTGGTCGCTCATCACCTCGCCGCCGCCGACCGTGTGGTGCAGCACCGCCTCGTCCAGGACCGCCACGAAGGTTGGCGGGTCCTTTCGGTCCAGCACGTGCTCCTTGCGCTGCATCCGCAGCTCGACGAGCCGATCGACCGTGTCTTCGTCGAGCTGCTGGATGCCACCGATGCTGACGATTTCGCGTGCGTATTCCTCGGTCTGCAGTAGCGCCGGAACCATCGCTGGGAAGTATCCGAGGATGCGTGCCGCGTCGGTTTCGTATCCCAGATAGTCGAGGTAGTCGGGTGACGAGGCCACGTCGCGAAAGGCGCTCCACCAGGCGCTTTGCTGGCGAGATGCACGGGCGAGTTCGACGAAGAAAGACCGTCGATCTTGGTCCTGCACGTCGTAGAGGTCGAGGAGCGCCTTGAGATCGTTGGTGGAGACGCCTACCTGTCCCGCCTCCAAACGGATGATCTTGGAGAGGGACCAGTCCATCTTCCGGGCGACCTCGGCCTGGCTCTTGCCGGCGCGCTCGCGTTCCTGGCGCAGCTCGGTACGGAGGCGGCGCCGGATGAGTGGGCGCTGGCCAGCGGGCATTTCTACTCCCCGATGAGTAGACGGCGGCAAGGTGCCAGGTTGCAGCTAGCCTTGCTGCTAAGCGGTCAATGCTGAGTGCATGCTATCTCTCCGACATGTCGCTGCCTGCCCGACCCCAACCTTTTCTGTGGTATCTCACCTGGTGAGAGGGTCGGCCTGGGTCGCCCGTACCAGCGCGAACCGGATGGCGTTGAAGACGCGTTCGTCGCGGCTCCAGTACAGCTGCACGGTGTGCCCCTGGTAGTCGGCCCACATCTCGAACGGTCGGGGGCGCAGTCGCCGGATGATCAGTGCGGCGGCGCCGAGGGCGAGTACACCGATCGCGGTCAGGCCGAGCCCGATGGTCCAGGCGGAGGTCTGCAGGCTGCAGCTGCCGGGCAGCACGAACAGCACGGCGAGGATCGCGCAGATCGTTCCGGCCGGGCTGGCCGAACCGCGGGCGATGCGCAGTCCGCGCAGCTCGTTGAGCTGGTAGCGCTGGCCCTGGACGACCAGCTCGTGGCTGGTCACCTGCACGCCGGCGCGGTCGTAGTAGGTGGTCATCGCGGCCACCTCCGCGCCCGGTTTGCCGCCATCTCGGTCCTTGTGGGACTACGAAACAGCAGGGTGGTGGGAGTAACATCCATGACAGCTCTCCGTTCCGGTCAGGCGACGGTGGTGAGCTTCGAGGGCGGTCTCGGCGGCATCCGGTGGCCGCCCTCTCACACGTCTGGCTGTCGTCTCTGTGCATTTGTGCCGGCTTGACGGATGTCGCCGGCTTGCTGGACTTGTCGCCGAGCTCTCGACCTCGTCGTCGACGCCCGCCATAGCGGGGGGATCTCCCTGTGTCCGAGTATGGACCTGCCGTCAGCAAAAGGAAAGACTTCAACCTGCCATATGGCAGATCGTTCTTCGCAGCAGGCTGGCCGGCAGAGTGCCGAGACGCCGCCTGCTGTCGCTCGCATCGCCATACGCAGGGAGAGTGCCGGCAGATCGACGGGCAGCGAAGGGCACCCTTGCTTTCCGCCTCGATCGCCCGGTTTCGGGGCGGTCAGTCGGATCCCCGACAGTTGGCGGCGGGGCCACGCAGCGTGGTCAGCGCGGGGTGGGCGAGGTGCGTTCGTCGACGACCCGGACCCCGTGCGGCACGCTGAACGGCCGGCCCACCACCTGGTCGCGCCAGCCGGTCAGGCTGAACTCGTACCGGTGTCCGCCGGCCACCCCGCGAAACGAGGCCGGCGCGCCGGACAGGGTCAGGCACGCGGTGAACGCGTCGCCCCCGGACCTCACCCGTACGCAGCGGGAACGCTGGCCGGCGATGGTGCGGGTGGTGCCGGCGATCGTGCTGCCGGGCGTCTCGCCGGCGGCCTGGATCAGCCCGAGCATCTGCTGGGCGGTGAGGAAGCGGTGGTCGCTCGCGGTGCCGACCGCGTCGGCGTCCGGCGGCTGCTGGTAGTTGTTCGGCGGCCTGGTCGAGAGCGTGCAGCTGGTGTCGCCGCAGCGCAGCACGCTGAGCACGAGCCGGACGTACCGGCCGGACGAGAAGATGTACGCGATCCGGTGCGGGTCGCCCTGCTGCGCGAGCGTCGCCCGGCTGCCGTCGGACAGCCGGTAGTCGGCCGAGTACGACCGGGTCTGGCCGTGGTCGAGCTGCGCGGCCAGGTCGTTCACCAGCGTCGCCCGGCTGTCCAGGTGGCCCAGCGGGTCGGCCGAACAGCCGGCCAGCAGCACGGCCGCCAGCGGTACCAGCAGGGCGGCCCGGAGCCGACGGACCGGTCCGCGCCACGTGGCCTGCCCGGTAGCCGCCGCCGCACGGCCCCGGCCCCCGGCGTTCGCGGGTGGGCCCGCCGCGGGCAGGGCACCCGAACGATCGGTGGGCGCGGGCACGGCCTTCGCTGGCTCGGCGGTGGCGGGCATGGCACCAAGATTCGCGCGCGGGGTGTGCCGGGCGCAAATCCGACCGGCCGGTCGGTGCGATTCGTCCGGCGTGCCGGAGGCCACCGCGGACGGTCGGCGAGCCGGTTCCGGCCGGCTCGGTGGCGCTGGCTACGCTCGCGGGGAGAGCCGGCCCGGACCTGCGGGCCGGTGACGCGGACCGACCGCAGCGTGGCGGCTGGCGTTCAGGCCCGGTCGACGCGGCAGCGCGGCCCGGGCTGGTGACACAAGGAGAGCGAGGCTACGTGGCAACCATCGAGGGCATCGTCGCGCGCGAGATCCTCGACTCGCGGGGCAACCCGACGGTCGAGGTCGAGGTCGGTCTGGACGACGGGGTGGTGGCCCGGGCGGCGGTGCCGTCCGGCGCGTCGACCGGCCAGTTCGAGGCGGTGGAACTGCGCGACGGGGACAAGTCCCGGTTCGGCGGCAAGGGCGTCGAGCACGCGGTGTCGAACGTGACCGAGGTGATCGCCCGCGAACTGCTCGGCAACGAGGTGTCCGAGCAGCGGCTGATCGACCAGGTGATGCTCGACCTGGACGGCACCCCGAACAAGAGCAAGCTCGGTGCGAACGCGATCCTCGGCGTGTCGCTCGCGGTGGCCCGCGCCGCCGCCGACTCGGTCGGGTTGCCGCTGTTCCGCTACCTGGGCGGGCCGAACGCGCACCTGCTGCCGGTGCCGATGATGAACATCCTGAACGGTGGCGCGCACGCCGACTCCAACGTGGACATCCAGGAGTTCATGATCGCGCCGGTCGGCGCGGCGAGCTTCCGCGAGGCGGTGCGCTGGGGTTCCGAGACGTACCAGGCGCTCAAGGGCGTGCTGAAGTCCCGGGGGCTGTCGACCGGTCTCGGTGACGAGGGCGGTTTCGCGCCGGACCTGCCGAGCAACCGGGACGCGCTGGACCTGATCACCGAGGCGATCGAGAAGGCCGGCTTCACGCCGGGCCGGGACATCGCGTTCGCGATCGACGCCGCGGCGACCGAGTTCTACTCCGACGGTGCGTACCAGTTCGAGGGCGAGGCGAAGACCGCCGAGCAGATGTCGGAGTACTACGCCGAGCTGCTCGACGGGTACCCGATCGTGTCGCTGGAGGACCCGCTGGCCGAGGACGACTGGGCCGGCTGGGAGCACCTGACCACGGCGGTCGGTGGCCGGGTGCAGCTGGTCGGCGACGACCTGTTCGTCACCAACCCGGAGCGGATCGCGCGCGGCATCAACGACGGCGCCGCCAACGCGGTACTGATCAAGGTGAACCAGATCGGTTCGCTGTCGGAGACGTTCGACGCGGTGACGCTCGCACACAACAACGGCTACCGGACGATGATGAGCCACCGGTCCGGCGAGACCGAGGACACCACGATCGCCGACCTGGTGGTGGCGATGGGCTGCGGGCAGATCAAGTCCGGCGCGCCGGCCCGCTCCGAGCGGGTCGCCAAGTACAACCAGCTGATGCGGATCGAGGAGGAGCTGGACGACGCGGCGCGGTACGCCGGCGCCGACGCGTTCCCGCGCTTCACCCGCTGAACGCAGACAGTGGCACCGCGGCACCCCGCCCGCCGCGGAGCCTGAACGGGAGGCAGTGATGGCGCAGCGCGGCCGGTCCGGTACCGGCAACGGCCCCGGTCGGCGGCCGGGCCGACCCGCGGCCGGTCGCGCCGCACCACCCCGGCGCGGTCGCGACTCGGCCGGTCGGCCGGGTGCCCGCCGCACCGGCGCCACCCGTACCCGGGCGCCGCGGCCCGGTGGCCGGTTCACCGGGCGCGCGGTGGTGCTGGCGCTGGTGTTCGTGGCGTTGATCCTGGCCTACGCGTACCCGGTGCGGACCTATCTGGGCCAGCGGGCGCAGATCGCCGAGCTGACGGACGCCCAGGCGCAGCAGCGGGAGCGCATCGCGAAGCTGCGCGACCAGCGCGCCAAGTGGGACGACCCGCAGTACGTGGAGGCGCAGGCGCGGCGCCGGCTGCGGATGGTGCGCCCCGGCGACAAGGTGTACGCGGTGTACGGCGACCCGCAGAAGTCCGGCGGGAACGGTTCGGACGACCGCCGGGTCCGCTCCGACGGCCCCTGGTACGGCAAGGTCTGGTCCAGCGTGCAGGGCGCGGACCGGTGAGCGCGGCCGGATCGGTCGGCCCGCCGGTGCGCGAGCCGGTCACGCCGGCCGCGACGGCGGCGATGTCCGCGCAGCTCGGCCGGCCGCTGCGGGGCGCCGCGGCGGTGACGCACCGCTGCCCGTGCGGCAACCCGGACGTGGTCGAGACCAGCCCACGGCTGCCGGACGGTACCCCGTTCCCGACGCTGTTCTACCTGACCTGCCCGCGCGCCGCGGCCGAGGTGAGCCGGCTGGAGTCGGCCGGCACGATGCGGGAGATGACCGCGCGGCTGGCCGACGACCCGGACCTCGCGGCCCGGTACCAGGCGGCGCACCACGACTACCTGCGGCGACGGTCCGAGCTGGCCGAGGTACCGGAGATCGCCGGGGTGTCCGCGGGCGGCATGCCGACCCGGGTCAAGTGCCTGCACGTGCACGTCGCGCACGCGCTGGCCGCCGGGCCCGGCGTCAACCCGTTCGGCGACGAGGCGCTCGCGACGATGGCGCCCTGGTGGGCGGACGGCCCCTGCGTGTGCCCGGACGAGGAGGACCCGACCGCCGGCGCGGGCGACGAGGACCGGACCGTGCGCGTGGGCGACGAGGCTCGGACCGCGGGCGACGAGGCCCGGACCGCGGGCGACGAGAGCCGGACCGCGGGCGAGGCCGACGGCCCGGCCGCCGGCGGGACCGCGGCGACCCGATGAGCGGGTGGACGTCGCGGCGGGTCGATGTGAACCCGCTGAGCGGGTGGGAGTCGCGGCGGGTCGACGCGGACCCGGTGCGCGGGCGGCCGGTGCCGAACGCCGTGCCGGTACGGACCAGGGCGAGCCTCGGAGGCGACGATGACTGAGCGGGTCGCGGCGATCGACTGCGGTACCAACTCGATCCGGCTGCTGGTCGCCGACCGGGCCGGCGACCAGCTGACCGACCTGGTCCGCACGATGGAGATCGTCCGGCTCGGCGAGGGTGTCGACCGCACCGGAATGCTCGCGCCGCAGGCGATCGAGCGCACCCGCAAGGCGCTGACCGGGTATGCGGCGCGGATCCGCGAGCTCGGCGCGGCCCGGGTGCGGATGGTCGCCACCTCCGCCAGCCGGGACGCCGGCAACGCGGCCGAGTTCCGGGCGATGGTGCTCGACGTGCTCGGCGCGCCGCCCGAGGTGATCACCGGCGACGAGGAGGCGGCGCTGTCGTTCGCCGGCGCCGTCGCCGGGTTGCCCACCGACCTCGACCCGCCGTACCTGGTGGTGGACATCGGCGGCGGTTCCACCGAGTTCGTCGTCGGCACCGGTACCGCGGAGGCGGCGATCAGCGTCGACATCGGTTGCGTCCGGATGACCGAGCGCTACCTGCACTCCGACCCGCCGACCGGGGCCGAGATCGCCGCGGCGCGGGAGCACGTCACCGAGGTGGTGGACGGCGCGCTCGCCGCGGTGTCCGCGCGCCGGGCCCGCACCCTGATCGGCCTGGCCGGTACGGTCACCACCATCGCCGGGATAGCGCTGGACCTGCCGGGGTACGACTCGACCCGGATCCACCACGCCCGGATCGACCGCGCGCAGGTGGACCGGATCGGTACCGAGCTGCTGGCGCAGACCCGGGCGCAGCGGCGCTCGATCCCGGTGATGCACCCGGGACGCGCCGACGTGATCGGCGCCGGCGCGCTGATCCTTCGTACCGTGCTGGAGCGCGCCGGGTGCGACGGGCTCGTCGCGTCCGAGCACGACATCCTCGACGGCATCGCGCTCTCGGTCTGACCCCGGACCCGGCGCCGTGGCCTGGGCGGGCAGGATGTCGGCATGGTGGCGGTGCAGCGGACCGAGTTCGGATGCCACGTGGTGCCGGGTTCCGGGTTTCCCGGTGACGTGGCGGATCCGGGTACCCCGGTGGCGACGGATCGGGCCGGGGTGGCGGACCTGGCGGCGGGTGCCGGGGACCTGACCGCGCTGGCGGCCCGCAGTTCGGTCTGCCGGGCCTGCAGCCGGCTGGTCGCCTGGCGCGAGGAGGTGGCCGAACGCAAGCGCGCGTCGTTCGCCGACCAGACGTACTGGGGGCGGCCGGTGCCGAGCTTCGGCGCCGCCGACGCCCGGATCGTGCTGCTCGGCCTGGCGCCGGCGGCGAACGGGGCGAACCGGACCGGCCGGATGTTCACCGGCGATCGCTCCGGCGACGTGCTGTACGCGGCGCTGCACCGGGCCGGGCTGGCCAGCGCACCGCGGAGCGTGTCCGCCGACGACGGGCTGGTACTGCACCACACCCGGCTGTGCGCCCCGGTGCGGTGTGCCCCGCCGGAGAACAAGCCGACCACGCTGGAACGAGACACCTGCCGGTCCTGGTTGGACCGGGAGCTGGCGCTGTTGCGCGGCACGGTACGGGTCGTGGTCGCGTTGGGGCAGTTCGCCTGGAATGCGTACTGGGCCTCGGCATCGGCGCTGGGTGAGCAGGTGCCGAGGCCCCGGCCGCGGTTCGGTCACGGCGCCGAGTATGTCGGTTCCGAAATAATGTTGCTGGGCTGTTACCACGTCAGCCAGCAGAACACCTTCACGGGGCGGCTGACGACGGGCATGCTGGACGACGTGTTGGGCCGCGCCCGCACGCTGGCCGGCATCTAGCCGTCGATCCGCCCCGTTGAGCGGGATCAGCCGCCGGTCGCTGGCGGTGCCTGGCCGATCGGCGACGGGAGTGTCAGGTTGCGTCGAGGGCTGCGATACCTGCCGGTGGTGCTGATCCTGCTGCTGGTCGTGGTGGCTGCGCTCGGCGCCAACGCGCGCGGCCCGCGGGTCACTCACGTGGCGCCGCTCCCGATCCGCCCCACGGTGTCGACCAGCGGCAGCCCACCCGCCCAGCCGAGCCGTAGCGTCGTCCGGCCGCCGCAGCCGCACGACTCCGGTCCCGGGACCACGGTGCTGATCGTGGTGATCGCCGCACTGTGCGCGCTCGCCTACGGAGCGATCATGCTCTACCTGATGCTGGCGCTGCGAGACGGCCTGGTGCTGCGGCGCCGGCGCCATCCGGAGCCGGACCCCGAACCGGAGGAGCCGGACGCGCCGACCGCGGACGAGGTGCGTGCCGCGATGGCAGCCAGCCGGGCGGCGTTGATCGAGGGCGACGACCCGCGGGCGGCGGTGATCGCCTGCTGGCTGACGCTGGAGGAGCTGGCGTCCCGCGGCGGCGTCCCGCGGTCGGCCTCCGACGTCCCCGGCGACCTGGTCGGCCGGATGTTGGGGGTGGCCCGCGACCCGTCCGGCGCGCCGCGGTTCCGGGCGCTGACCGGGCCGGCCGAGCGAGCCCTGACCGACCTCGCCGAGCGGTACCGCGCCGCGCGGTACGCGCCGGCCCCGGTCACCGAGGCGGACCGCGCGGCGGCCCGCACCGCGCTGGACCGGCTCGCCGCCGAACTGTCGGTGCGGGACGCGGCACCCACCGGCGGTGCCCAGTGAGCGAGCCTGGGCGAGCGACTCGGGCCCGCTCCGTTGGTGTTCCGACGGAGGAGGAACGCCCATGAGTGAGCGTGCGCGAGCGAGTCGTGGGTGCCGTGCGTCGTGTCTCGTTGGTGTTCCGACGGAGGAGGAACGCCAATGAGCTTCTCGTACGGGCAGATGATGGCGCCGGGCAAGCGCGACCCGATGCGCAAGCCGTACCAGCCGTTGCGGATCACGCCCGGCTGGGTGATCGGGATGGTGCTGGTCGCGCTGGCCGGCGGCGACGTGCTGTGGCGGATGCTGCAGGTGGTCCAGGTTCGCCTGCCGTACGGGATGACCGATGCGCTGATCCTCGCCGTGGCGTTCGGCTACCGGGTCGCGGTGGCGGTGCACGGCCCGCCGGAGCCGTTCCCGGCGGCCGGGGCGGCGCCGACCACCGAGCTGTCCGACCGGCCGTTCGCCGCGGTGCGCCGCTGGGAGGACCGGCTCGCCTGGACCCACGGCGACCCGGTCAGCTTCGATCGTACGGTGCGCGAGCGGCTCGCCGCGCTGGTCGACGAGCGGCTCCGGATCGACCACGGTACCGACCTGTCCGGCGCCGGCCCGGGCGGTACGACCCGGGTCCGCGCGCTGCTTGGTGATCCACTGTGGACACTGCTGACCGAGCCGACCGAGCAGGCGCCGAGCCGGGCGCAGCTGACCGAATCGGTACGAACGATGGAGCGACTGTTCGCCCAGGACGGAGGCAACCGGTGAGCGGACCGGTCAACACCCAACCCGAGGCCGAGCCGGCGCCGCTGCCGGTCGCCGAGGCCGGCGCGCTGGCCCGGCAGGTGCTCGACGCGGTCGGTACGGTCGTGGTCGGCAAGGCGGAACCGCTGGCGCTGGTACTGGCCGGCATCCTGGCCGGCGGCCACGTGCTGCTGGAGGACTTCCCGGGGCTGGGCAAGACGCTCGCGGCCCGGTCGTTCGGCCAGGCGCTCGGGTTGTCGTTCCGCCGACTGCAGTTCACCCCCGACCTGCTGCCGGCCGACGTCACCGGCTCCTTCCTGTACGACCAGTCGACCGGCGACTTCGAGTTCCGGCCCGGCCCGATCTTCACCAACCTGCTGCTCGCCGACGAGATCAACCGGACGCCGCCGAAGACGCAGGCGGCGCTGCTGGAGGCCATGCAGGAGAAGCAGGTCAGCGTCGAGGGCACCACCTACCCGCTGCACCCGCCGTTCCACGTGCTCGCGACGGCGAACCCGATCGAGTACGAGGGCACGTACCCGCTGCCGGAGGCCCAGCTGGACCGGTTCCTGCTGCGGGTCTCGTTCGGCTATCCCAGCGCCGACGACGAGTGGGGCGTGCTGCGCAACCGGATGTCGCGCCGCCGGGAGGAGACCGAACTGGCGCCGGTGGTGGACGCGCGGACGCTGCGGGCTCTCCAGGCCACCGTGGAGACGATCGCGGTGGAGGACTCGATCGGCCGCTACATCGTCGATCTGGTCACCGCGACCCGGTCGCATCCGCAGGTGATGGTCGGTGCCTCGCCGCGTGGTTCGCTCGCGCTGCTGCTGTGCGCGCGGGCCCGGGCGCTGCTCGCCGACCGGTCCTACGTGATTCCGGAGGACGTGAAGGCGTTCGCGGTGCCCGCGCTGGCGCACCGGGTCTCGCTCAAGCCGGAGGTCTGGTTGCGCCGGGTCGAACCGTCGCACGTGGTGGCCGAGGTGGTCGCGGCGACCGCGGCGCCGGCCAGCGGCGCCCGGCCCAGCTACGACACGTCCACTGTGGACGACGCGGCGGCGCGACCGCCGGAGCCGGCCGGTTCCACCGCCGGCCCCGACCCGGTCTACCGCTACACCGAGCCGCCGAGGGGGCAGCGCTGAGCGAGGTCGGCCTCTGGGTGCGCACCCAGGACAATCCGCAGCCGCCGCAGCCGGGCGAGCAGCCGGTGCTGCGCGGCCCCAGCGAGGACTCGGCGGTGTACGACTGGGTGCCGACCCGCGCGCTGCGCCGCGCGGTGGGCATGGCGCTGGTGCTGCTGATCGTCGGCGTCACCGTCGGCCGCCTCGATCTGGTGGTGCTCGCCCTGCCGTTCGTGCTCGGCGCCGGCTGGGGGCTGGCTCACCGGCCGCACCGGGTACCGGCCGCGGAGCTGACGGTGGACACCACGATCAGCGCCGAGGGCGGCACGGTGCTCGGCCGGGTGTCGATCGACAACCCGGATCCGGCGCCGTTGAGCGGCGTCGCGGTGCGGACCCCGGCGAGCCGCTGGCTGCGGATGCGCACCGGCGCCGGCGAGTACATGGCCGCGGTGCCCGGCCGGTCCGGTACCGACGTGCTGATCGAGGGGCGCGCGATGCGCTGGGGCCGGCACCGGATCGGCCCGGTCGAGGTGCGCGGGTACGCGGCGGACGGGTTGCTGCGCAGCCGCCCGGTGCGGCTGCCGGCGGTGACGGTGAAGGTGCATCCGGTGGCGCAGCCGTTCGAGGCGGCCGACGCGATGCCGAAGGCGGCCGGGATCGCCGGCACGCACCGGTCCCGCCGCCCCGGCGAGAGCGGCGAGCTCGCCGGCGTCCGCCCGTACCAGCCGGGGGACCGGCTGCGCCGGGTGGACTGGCGGGTGTCGCTGCGCAACCGCGAGCTGTACGTGAACGCGACGCTGTCCGAGCGGGACGCCGAGGTGGTGCTGGTCCTGGACGTGTTGCACGAGGCGGGCCGCTCGGCCGGCCCCGCCGCCGCGTCGGTACTGGACACCGCGGTGCGCGCCGCCGCCGGCATCGGCGAGCACTACCTGCACCGCGGTGACCGGGTCTCGGTGCTGGAGTTCGGCCCGTCCGCCCGGTACCTGCGGGCGAGTTCCGGCCACCGGCAGTTCCTGACCCTGCTGGAGTGGCTGCTGGACGTCCGGGTCTGGCCGTCCGGCGCGGCGCCCACCTCCCGGCTGCTGTCGCCGCGCCTGCTGCCGCCGAACGCGCTGATCCTGTTCCTCACCCCGCTGCTGGACGAGCGCAGCTCCACGATGCTCGCTCAGCTGGCCCGCACCGGCCGGTTCGTGCTGGCGGTGGACACCCTTCCGGAGGGTGCCCGGCCGGCGCAGACCAGCGAGTGGACCGAGCTGGCGTACCGGTTGTGGCGGTTGGACCGGGCGAACCTGATCGGCCGGCTGCGCGAGGCGGGGGTACCGGTGGTGGCGTGGGCCGGCGCCGGCAGCCTGGACGAGGTGCTGCGCGACGTGACCAGGATGGCCGCCGCTCCCCGGGCGGTGCTGCGATGACGGCCGACGACACCCGGCCCGCGGCGTCCGGCGGGCGCCGCCGGCTCGCCGCGCTGCGGCTGTCCCCGACGGTGACCCGGGCCGAGCAGGCGGTGCAGCGGGGCGCCGACCGGGTGCGCGCGATCGCTCCCGGACCCGCGCTGGTGCGGGGGTCGGTGCTGGTGTTCGGGGTGCTCGCGTTGATCGTTGCGATGACCGGGCCGATGCGCGGCAACGGCTGGTCCTACCTGGTCGCGGTGGCGCTCGGGCTGGTCGCCGCGGTCCGGGCGGACGGTCCGTGGGTGACCGCCACCGAGCTGATCGTCGTCGGGGTGTGGGTGCTCGGCGGGCTGGTCTACCACGAGCAGCGTGGCCTGCTCGGTACGTTGCTGCTCGCCGCGCTGCTCTACCTGCATCACGGGACCGCGGCGCTGGCGGCGACGCTGCCGATCCGCGGTCAGCTCGCCCCGTCCGTACTGCTCGGTTGGCTGGCCCGGACCGGCGGCGTGCTGCTGGTGACGGTGGCGTTCGCGCTGGCCGCCTCGGTGCTGTTGCCGCCGTCCGGTACCGGCCACAACTCGATCCTGCTCCCGGTGATCGGCCTGCTCGCCGCGCTCGGCGCCGCGGTCGGCGTCGCGTACCTGCTGCACCGCCGGCACCGCTGATCCTCGCCGCGGCGCGGTCGATCGTGGCGTCGTCCGCTCGGGCAAGCGCTTGCTGGCCAGCCGACACCATGATCGACCGTCCCGGCGTGGGGGACGTGACACCGGCATTGCCGCGCGCGGTGATCTCGGCGGGCATACCCTGGGTGGGGCTCGCCGCCAGCCGCGCTCGGTGACGGGCCTGGACCGGCGCGCGGCCCGGGGCGGTCGTGGCGCGCAGCGGTACGACGCTCGGAGGTCGCGGCGTGGCGCAACGCATCGTGGTGGTCGGCGGTGGGCAGCTCGGTCTGGAGTTCGCGCACCGGATATCGAAGAAGCTGCATCCGGGGGAGGCGCAGGTCACCGTCGTCGACCCGCGCTCCAACATGACCTACCAGTCGTTCCTGCCGGAGGCGGCGGCGGGCAGCATCGAGCCACGGCATGCGGTGATTCCGCTGCGCCGGGTGCTGCGTCGCTGTCGCGTCGTCGGCGGTACGGTCACCCGGATCAGCCACGCGGACCGGATGGTCAGCGTGCAGCCGCTGATCGGCCCGCCGCGCGAGCTGCCGTACGACCAGCTCGTGGTGTGTCCGGGCGGCATCACCCGCACCGCGCCGGTGCCGGGGCTGGCCGAGGAGGCGGTCGGGTTCCAGAGCATCGGTGAGGCGATCTGGCTGCGCAACCGGGTGCTGGAGCGGCTCGACGTGGCCGCCGCGACGACCGACCACGCGGTCCGGGACCGGGCGCTGACGTTCGTGTTCGTCGGCGGCGGGTACGCCGGTGTCGAGGCGGTCGCCGAGCTGGAGGACATGGCCCGGGACGCGATCCGCTACTACCCGGAACTCACCCTGGCCCAGATGCGCTGGGTGCTGGTCGAGATGGCCGACCGGATCATGCCCGAGGTCGACCTGGATCTCGCCCAGTACACCGCGCGCGAGCTCGGCATGCGCGGTCTCGACGTCCGGCTGTCCTGCCAGCTTGAGTCCTGTGTGGACGGACACGTGGTGCTGTCCGACGGTACCGAGTTCGACTGCGACACGATCGTCTGGACCGCCGGGTTGAAGCCGAGTCCGATGCTGCGCGACACCGACCTTCCGCTGGACCGGCGGGGCCGGGTGGTGTGCAACGCGCGGCTGCAGGTGGTCGCGGACGGCATGCCGCTGCCGGGGGTGTGGAGCGCCGGGGACAGCGCCGCGGTGCCCGACCTGACCAGCCCGGACCCGACCGCGCTGTGCGGCCCGACCGCGCAGCACGCGGTCCGCCAGGCCCGCACGCTGGCCCACAACGTGCTCGCCACGCTGCGCGGTGGTGCGCCCGTCGAGTACCGGCACGCCTACGTCGGCAGCGTCGCCAGTCTCGGCCTGCACAAGGGCGTGGCGCAGGTGTACGGCGTGAAGGTGCGCGGCTGGCCGGCCTGGTTCATGCATCGCAGCTACCACATGACCCGGATCCCGACCCTGAACCGCAAGGTACGGGTGATCGCCGACTGGACGCTCGCCCTGGTGCTGAGCCGGGAGACCGTCGCGCTCGGCGAGTTGCACGAGCCGCGGCAGCGGTTCGAGCGCGCCGCGTCCGGTGGATCCACCGGCGCCGCCGGCTCCTGAGCAGCGGCGGCGGCCCGGTCGCGGCGGCGGGCCGGGCCGCGGTCGCCTCAGCGGTGCGTGCCGGTGGCGATCGCGGACAGCTGCGGCAGCAGCCACGGCGCGACGATCTGCTGGTCGCCCTGCGGGGTCAGGTGCAGGCCGTCGCTGCGGACCTGCACGCCGTGGATCGACCAGGTGAACTTCCCGGCCGGGCAGAGCACGTGGTTGAGGTCGAGCACGGTGGCGTGGTGCGCGGCGCCGACCCTGCGCAGCAGGGTGTTCCAGGCGTCCACCCGGGCCGGCTGGTCCTCGCCGTACAGGCTGCCGTCCGGCCGCTCGGCCCGGTGCGTGTACGGCGCGGTCAGCAGCACCACCGCGGCGCCGCGCGCCGCGACGGTCCGCACCGCGGTGGTCAGCTGCTTCGTCAGGTACGCGTCGTACCCGGGCTGGCCGACGTGCTGGTAGCGGCCGTTCAGCCGGCGGTCCATCAGCTCCCAGCGGTCCAGCAGGATCACCGACACGTCCGGGTCGTCCGCGGTGACGCCGGACTTCCAGCGGCTCGGCCACCGGGTACAGCCCGGATAGTTGGTGTGCGGGCCGCCCAGTTCGAGGATGTCGGGCAGGGTCGCGATGCCGCAGCCCTCCAACGCCCGGACGTGCACGTTCAGCCCGGGGTGCGGCGGCAGGTAGGTGCCGAGCGTCCAGGACACCGAGTCGCCGAAGAAGTCGATCCGCGGTTCGCGCCCCGGCGCCCGGCCGGGCCGCCGCACCGGCGCCACCGGGGCCGGTGACCGGCTGGGCACCACCACCGGTTTGCCGCCGCCACCGGCGGCACGCACCGGGCCGCCGCCGGGCAGGCCCGCGGTCGCGCCGAGCACGACGACCGCCACCAGCGCCATCCCGGTCAGCACCCCGGCCGGGGCCAGCCGGCTGCCCCGGGGTACCAGCCGGCCCCGCCGGATCGGCAGCTCGACCAGGAAGTACGAGCCGATCGCGATGGCCAGCGTGATCCCGCAGCGGACCGCGAACAGCCCGATCCCGGCGAACCCGAGCCGGGCCGCGGAACAGAACACGAACACCGGCCAGTGCCACAGGTACACGCCGTACGAGATGCGCCCCAGCGCGACCATCGGCCAGCGGGACAGCACCCACGCGGTCGGCGACCCCGGCGACAGGACGGCGTGCGCGATCACCACGGCGACGGCGACGGCGATCGCCGCGAACCCGCCGCGGTACTGCCAGTCGGTCGCGCCGGTCGCGTGCGAGGCCGCCCAGCACAGGCCGAGCACCGCCAGTACGGTCGCGGCGCCGAGCAGCGGGTGTTCGACCCGGCGGCGGCCGGCGCGGCGGTGCCGGCCGGCGTTCGCCGCCGGCATCCGGTGCTGCAGCAGGACCGCCAGCGCGCAGCCGGTCAGCAGCGCCACCGCCCGGGTGTCGGTGCCGTAGTAGGCGCGGCTGGAGTCCGTCGGTGCGTACAGCAGCCAGCAGAGCACCGTGGACACCGCGCCGCCGGCCAGGCAGATCCCGAGCAGCACCCATCGCCGCGCCGCCGCCGGCGGCGGCGGCGCGCCCCGGCCGCGCCGGAAGCCGGCCACGCCGACGAGCACCGCAAGTACCACCAGCGGCCAGATCAGGTAGAACTGCTCCTCGATGCCGAGCGACCAGGTGTGCTGCAGCGGGGTCGGCGTCGCGGTCTGCGCGAAGTAGTCCGAGCCGCGGAAGATCATCCGCCAGTTGGCGACGTAGCACAGCGCGGCGAGCGCGTCGCCGCGCACCGGCGGCAGGTCGCCGGACGCGAGCAGGAAGCGGGACGCCGGTACCACCACGGCGAGCATCAGCAGCAGCGCGGGCAGCAGCCGCCGGGCCCGCCGGCCCCAGAACGCCGCCAGCCGGATCCCGCCGGTACCGGCGATCTCGGCGAGCAGCAGCGACGTGATGAGGAAGCCGGACAGTACGAAGAACGCGTCGACGCCGATGAAGCCGCCGGGCACCGCTGCCACGCCACCGTGGTAGACGAGTACCGCGGCCACCGCGAACGCGCGGACGCCGTCCAGCGCCGGCCGGTGCGCGAATCGTGTCGTGCCCTGCGCCATGACCTGCTCCTGTGGTGCCGGGGGTTCTCCCAGGTCCCCTGCCCCACCCTGCCCAACGGTCCGCCGGCGCGTGGCCGTTTGACCGAACTCGCCGACCCGGACGGTCGGTCGCTCCGGGGCGGTGACGTGACGAACACTGCGGTTCGGCGCGTCCCGAATGGGATGCACCGCGCCGCGGGAACTGCCAGGCTTGGGGCATGACGGATGCCGAACGGGTGGATGTGGTGGTGCTCGGCCTTGGTGTCGGCGGCGAGGAGGCGGCCGGTCGTCTCGCGCAGGCCGGCCTGTCGGTCGTCGGCATCGAGCGACGGTTGGTCGGCGGCGAGTGCCCGTACTTCGCCTGCGTGCCGACGAAGATGATGGTCCGGGCGGCGGACCTGCTCACCGACGCGCGCCGGGTGGGCGAGCTGGCCGGCCACGCCGACGTCCGGCCGGACTGGGGCCAGGTCGCCCGGCGGATCCGGGACGAGGCCACCGACGACTGGAACGACCAGGTCGCGGTGGACCGGCTGGTCGGCAAGGGCGTCCGGTTCGTCCGCGGCGAGGGCCGGCTCACCGGGCCGGACACCGTGGCGGTGCGGCCGGCCGACGGCTCCGGCGAGCTGGTCTTCCGGGCCGATCGCGCGGTGATCGTCGGCTCCGGTACCGAACCGGCCGCGCCACCGGTCCCCGGCCTCGCCGACACGCCGTACTGGACGAACCGGGACGCGGTGCGCGCCACCGAGCTGCCGGCGTCGCTGCTGATCCTCGGCGGCGGTCCGATCGGCTGCGAGTTCGCGCAGGTGTTCGCCCGGTTCGGGGTGGCGGTGACGGTGCTGGAGGCGGCCGACCGGCTGCTGCCCGGCGAGGAACCCGAGTCGTCGGACCTGGTCCGGTCCGCGTTCGCCGCGGACGGCGTCACGGTCCGCACCGGCACCGCGGTCGAGCACGTCGGGCACGACTGGCGCGGGTTCACCGCCCGGGTCGGCGGCGAGGAACACGTCGCCGGCCGGCTGCTGGTCGCGACCGGCCGGCGGACCGAACTGGCGGAGCTGGGGATCGCGGCGGCCGGGCTGCCCGACGGCAAGTTCATCGCCACCGACGACCGGATGCGGGCGGGCGGCGCGCTGTACGCGGTTGGTGACGTCACCGAGCACGGCGGGTTCACGCACATGGCGATGTACCAGGCGGACATCGCGGTGCGCGACATCCTCGGCCAGGGCGGCTTCTCCGCCGACTACCGCGCGGTGCCGCGGGTGACGTTCACCGATCCGGAGGTCGGCGCGGTGGGGTTGACGGCTGCGCAGGCCGCGAAGGCCGGCATCGACACCCTGATCGGTACCGCCGACGTGGCGGCCGAGACCCGGGGCTGGATCCACAAGGCAGGCAACGCCGGCGTGGTCAAGCTGGTCGCCGACCGGGACCGCAACGTCCTGGTCGGCGCCACCTCGGTCGGACCGTGCGGCGGTGAGGTGCTCGCCGCGCTGACCCTGGCGGTCCACGCGGAGGTGCCGATCGACCGGCTCCGGTCGATGATCGACGCGTACCCCACGTTCCACCGCGCGATCGGTACCGCGGTGGCGTCGCTAGGCTGATCAACATCACAGGACCGCCACGTCCGGTGGCGCTGCGCTGACGGATACGGTGATTCCGACGCGCCCGGGTGGTGGAAGAGGCAGACACGGCCGCCTTAAAAGCGGCTGCCGAAAGGCGTGCGGGTTCGAGCCCCGCTCCGGGCACCCCAGGGAGTGCCCGCACCGCCGGCCGGCCGCACCGGGCGGGCGGCCGGTCAGCGGGCCGCGGCGAGGTGGCCGAGCAGGTCGTCGAGCGGCGCCGGGACCGCGGCCGGGTCCAGCGCGCTGGCGAGCAGCGTCGCGTAGCGCAGCTTGCGGTGCGAGCGGGTGCCGACGAAGCGCCGGAGGATCGCCACCTCGGTCCAGTCGCGCTGGGCGGGCTGGCGGCGCAGGGTCTGCAGCGAGCGCAGCTCGCCGGCGTCCGCGATGATCCGCTCGACCGCCGGGATCCCGAGGGTGCGGATCAGCTCGCCCTCCAGGTCCTCGACGCAGGCGAAGAAGCCGAGCCGGGCGAGCCCGGCACGGGTCAGCCCGGTGCCGGCGCCGGCACGTTCCAGCGCCCGGCGCACCACGTGTTCCTCGCCCACGTCGTACAGCCCGGCGAGCGCGACGCCGAGCCCGCCGGGGCCGAGCAACCGGACGAAGTGCCCGATGTTGGTCACCCCGCCCATCGGTACCACCGCGATACCCTCGGCCGGCAGGTCGCGCCCGCGCCGGGCCGCGACGATGCGCACCGCGGCAGCGTCGCTGTCGCCCTCGACCAGGACCGCGGTGCGGATCCCGGTCGGGATCCGCGCCGTCGTGGTCGTGACGACCGCCGGCTCCGGCCTGCTCTCCATCCGCCCATCGTGCCCGTACCGGAGCCCCGCGCACCACGTGCTTTCCGGGCGCGCCGCGCCGCCGGGCGGCACCTCGTAGGGTGTGGTCGTGAGCGACGAGCTGACTGGCGCGGTGGTGG
Source organism: Actinocatenispora thailandica (assembly GCF_016865425.1). Lineage (NCBI taxonomy): Bacteria > Bacillati > Actinomycetota > Actinomycetes > Micromonosporales > Micromonosporaceae > Actinocatenispora > Actinocatenispora thailandica. The sequence continues at coordinate 568,132 of NZ_AP023355.1, forward strand.
AGATCTTCACCGACGGCGCCTGCGTGCCGAATCCGGGGCCGGGCGGCTGGGGTGCGCTGCTGCGCTACGGCGAGCACGAGAAGGAGCTGTGCGGCGGGCAGGTCGAGTCGACCACCAACAACCGGATGGAGCTGACCGCGCCGACCGAGGCACTCAACGCGCTGACCCGGCCGGCCCGGGTCGACCTGTACACCGACTCCACGTACGTGCGGAACGGGGTCACCGGGTGGCTGGCCAAGTGGAAGCGGAACGGCTGGCAGACCGGTGCCCGGCAGCCGGTGAAGAACGAGGACCTGTGGCGCGCGCTGGACGCGGCGACGAGCCGGCACCAGGTGGCGTGGCACTGGGTCAAGGGCCACGCCGGGCATCCCGGGAACGAGCGCGCCGACCGGCTCGCCGCCCGGGGCCTCGGCGACGCGTTGCGCGCCGCGGGTCTCGACCTGCCGGCGGCGGCGACCCGCTCGGTCGCCCGCCCCGGCCGTCCCGGTGCGTCCCGCCGCCGGGTCCGCAACGGCTGACCCCGGCGGGTATCGCGGCGCTGCCGGCCGGCGCGGTCCGCCATCCGCTGCCGTGGCTTGACCTTGCCGTAGCGGCAACGTTTCTACTGGTGGCATGCGGATCGGAGAACTCGCCGCGCTGGTCGGGGTGTCGACCCGGACGGTGCGCCACTACCACCACACCGGGCTGCTGCCCGAGCCGGTACGGCTGTCCAACGGCTACCGCGAGTACCGCCTGGCGGACGCCGTCCGGCTGGCCCGGGTCCGGCGGCTGACCGAGCTGGGGCTGTCCCTGGACGAGATCGCCGACGTGCTGGCCGACGACGCCGGCCGCGAGATCCGCGAGGTGCTGGCCGAGCTCGACGCCGACCTCGCCCGGCAGCAGCGGGTACTGGCCGAGCGGCGGGCCCGGCTGGCCGAGCTGCTGGCGGCGGACCGGATCGACCCGGACGCGACCGCGGTACCGGAGTTCGCCGAGGTCCTCCGCGGGCTGCCGGTCGCCGGATCCCGGTTCGCCGAGCTGGACCGCGATCTGCTGGCGCTGGCGGCCGCGACCGCGGGGCCGGGGCAGGCGGCCGAGTTCGCCGACCTGCTGCGGCCGGCGCTGACCGGGGCGGCGGCCGACCGGCTGCCCGAGCTGTACCGGCGGCTGGACGAGCTGGCCGACGCCGATCCGGCCGACGCGCGGGTCGCCGCGCTCGCCGCGGAGCTCGTCGAGATCCTGCCGGCCCGGTTGACCGGCGCGCTCGCGGACGGCCTGCACGATCCCGGGCAGGCTCGCTGGTTCGACGCCCTGTCCGCCGAGTTGAGCGTCGCTCAGTCGGCGGTGATTCGTACCGTCGGTGCGCTGGCCCGGGACCGCCGATGAACGCGCGGCAGCCGGCCCGCGACCGGCTCGGTGCCGCGTCGGGGGCGCGCACGGCCGCACCGCTCCGAGCCCACCGGGGGCGGGTCCGCGCGGCGCTCCAAGTGCTCCGTGGCCGGGTGGTCCCCTTGCCGCGGGCGTTCGGTGGCCGGGTGGTCCCGTTGCTGTGGATGCTCGGTGGCCGGGTCGTCCCGGCGCCCCGGGCGCGGTCCGAGCGTGCCGTGCCGCCGCTGGTACGCCGGCTGGTCGCGATCGACGCCGCCGGCACAGCGAGCCTGCTGCTGTGGGTTCGGCGTCGCCGGCACGGGGTGCCGCCCGACGCGGTCGCGGTGCCGTACGTGGCCGCCCAGTTCGGGCTGCTGGTCACGTTCGCGGTGCTGACCGCGGTGGAGCTGGTCGGGATCGAGCTGTTGCTGCGGGCACTCGGGGTGCCGGCCGCGGTGCGGGTGCCGCTGCTGGTTCTCGACGGGTACGGGGTGCTCGCCGTGCTGGGGATCCTCGCCGGCTGCGTGACCCGGCCGCACGTGGTGACCGCCGGCGAGGTGCGGATCCGGTACGCGGGGCTGTTCGACCTGCGCATCCCGCGCCACCTGGTGCTGCGGGCGCGCCGGATCCGCCGGTACGACGAGCGCGGCATGGTGCGCGTCGCGGGCGGCGAGCTGTCGGTCGCCGTCGCCGCCCAGACCAACGTCGAGCTGACGCTGCGCGAGCCGGTCCCGGTCACCCGGCCGCTGGGCCGCCGCGCCGAGGCGCACACGGTACGGCTGTTCGCCGACGATCCGGCGGCCGCCCTCGCCGCGCTGGCGGCGCACCCGGCCGCCTCGTCCTGAGCGCCCGTCGTCCACCCCGGGCGCCGGGGGCCGCTTCGGCAGCCGGCGCCGCGGGTCAGGCCGTTTCCCGTCGCAGCCGGCGGCTCAGCTCGTACCCGACGCCGAAGGCGGTCATCGCGAAGCTGCCCACGACGACCCAGCCGAGCCGGCTGTCAGCGGTGCGCTGGTCCAGGCCGCGCCAGCCGGTGGCGAGCAGTACGGCTCCGCCGGCGAGGTTCGCGGCCGACCAGGCGAGGTTCGCGGCCGGGCCGGAGTCGGGGCCGCGCAGCGGTGTCATGCACCGCTTGCCGGCGATGCCCATGATCGCGTGCGGGATCGCGTTCACCAGCAGCGCTCCGGCCAGCGCGTCACGTGCCGTCATCGTGTCTCCCCTTCCGGTCCGGATCGCCCGGTGCGTGGCCGGGACCAGCTGAGCAGCCCGCCGCTGGCGGGCAGCACCCCGACCAGCAGCGCCGGCACGCTGCCGTGCGGGAACGCCGCCACGTCAAGGGTGACCGCCGCGAGGCAGCCCAGCACGTACGGCGCGGTGAGCCACCGTTGCAGGTTCCGGCCCGCGGCGGCGGGTACCACGGCCGCGACGAACACCGCGAGCAGGACCGGAATCAGGTCACCGGCGGCGCTGGTCCAGCTCTTCGGCAGCCCGCCCACCGCGGCGAAGAACGCCACGGTGCCGATGGCCCAGCCCGCCATCCCGCGCCGGGGCAGCGGCGCCGCGGGGCGGACCGGGACGCACCGGGTCCGTATCGACAGCGGCATGGCTGCTCCTCCCGGCTGACTTTATGGACAGCGTACATTTGTGCTCCGGGAAGGGAGGCTATATGGACGACGGTCATATAGCAAGGCGGCGGGGTGCACCGCCGGCCGGCCAACGGCTGAGCCGGGATGCGGTGCTGGCCCGCGCCGAGGAGATGATCGACGCCGACGGGTATGACCGGTTCAGCCTCCGCGCGCTCGCGTCCGCGCTCGGGGTGCGTCCCAACGCGCTCTACAACCACGTCGGCGGGCGCGACGAGTTGCTCGACGCGGTGGCCGAACGGTTCCTCGCCGGGTTCGTCCTGCCGGAGACCGACGAACCCTGGCCGGAGTGGGTCCGTGCCGTCGCCGTCGGGCTGCGCTCCCAGCTCGGCGACCATCCGGAACGTGCGGCGCTGGTGCTGTCGCGCGCCGGCGGCACCGCGGTCGGCCCGGTGCTGCTGCGCCGGTTCGTGGACCGGCTGGTCGTCGCCGGGGTCGACCGGGCGATCGCGCACCTCGGCTGGCATCTGATGCTGACCACGGTGGTCGGCACCGTGCAGCAGGAGCGCGGCCGGGGTGGCGATCCGGCCGGTACGTTCGAGGCGGTGCTGGACGTCGCGCTGCGCGGTCTGGCCGCGATCGCGGCCGAGCCGGCGGACGACCGGGCGACCGCGCTGCTCGCCGCGCACCGGGTCGCGCACGCCGCGCCCTGACCGGCGGCTGCCTCGTGCCGCGGCAGGACGCACCGGTCTCGCCGCCAGCGCGACGTCAGTGGCCCCGCTCGGCGCGAACCGGAACGGGCAGCGGCCTGCCGCCCAGCGCGGATTCGGACGCAGCGGCCCGCCGCCTAGCGCGGATTCGGACGCAGCGGCCTGCCGCCCAGCGCGGATCCGGACGCAGCGGCCCGCCGCCCGCCGCCGGGCCGGGCGGCGGGCGGCGCGGATCAGCCCCGGCGGATCCGGTCGAAGACGATCTGCGACTGGGCGTTGGCGCCGGAAACGTTGGGGTGCAACGGAACCGACAGGCTGCCGACCGGGTTGAGGGACAGGATGGTCAGCGGCTCGACGTACCGGGTGGTCGGCGACGTGCAGGCGTCGTGCCCGATGGTCGGGGTGTACGTGTCGGCCAGGTCGGCGCCGGCGCTGCTCGCCGACTGCGCCAGCATCGCGTTCATCTCCTTGAACTTCGCGGTGAACCAGGCCATGTCGGTGTTGCTGAGGATCGGTACCCGCGGGAAGCACGCCCTGCCGTTGTCCGGCACCGCGTCCAGGTAGTTCACCAGCACGATGCGGGCCTGCGGGGACCGCGCGCGCACCCCGTCGATCGCGGCCGTGAGCTTCGGCTCGGCGGCGGCGATCCTCGCCGAGATCTGGTCGGTGCCGCCCGAGGTGTACTGCTTCTTGCAGGACTTGCCGGTCAGGCTGTCCTCGATGCAGGTGGTGGCGAGGCCGACCAGTCCGATGTCGTTGCCGCCGATGCCGATGGTGACCAGGTCGGTGGTCGCGGTCAGTCGGTCGAACTGGGGCGCGTTGCTGCCGCCGAGCACGGACTGGGCGCCGGTGAAGTCGTCGGTGGTGGCACCGCCGCAGGACGCGTCGGTGAACTTGTCGACGGCGAGCAGCTTCGCCACCTGGTGCGGGTAGTCGTTCGTCGACTGGGCGCAGCCGAGCGGGACGAACCTGGTGTCCGGCAGGTTGGTGAAGCCGGACGACGAGGTGTACGAGTCGCCGAGCGCCACGTACTCGTGGTACGCGGGGGCGTCGGTGCCGTCCGCGTGCGCGATGGCCGGTCCGGCCAACACGGTTGCCGCGGCGGCGCCGAGGCTGGCGAGCGCGGCGAGCGCGCGCCGGCCCCGGACGCGGGGAGGGGCATGGGGGCTCCTTGGGGGGTCCGGACTGGGACATACGCGACGTACGTCGCGAAATTTCCTCATGAACATAGAGCTGCCGGTACCACTCCGGCAAGGTCGCCCGGAGAACTTGTTACCGCCCGGTACGGCAGGGTCCGCCGCTCTGGGGTGATGGTGCCGAGCCGGCCCGGGCGTACCGGCTCCGTCGATACGCTGCGAAGAACCGGCGGTCGTGGTGTCGCCGCCGACGCGGCAGCGACCGCCGCGAGGAGGCGGCTATGTGTGCAGCGCAGCGCAAGGACGGTGGCCCGACGCACCCGGACGGACAGGTCGACCGGGTGGGGGCGCGGGACAGCGGGAGCAGTGAGGAGGACCTGTTCGCCACCTCGGTGATGGTCCACCCGGCGCCGAAGGAGCAGTTCCCGACGTCCGAACGCGGACCTCGCCAGGTCTACCAGCTGATCCGGGACGAGCTGATGCTCGACGGCACGTCCCGGATGAACCTGGCGACGTTCTGCACCACCTGGCTGGAGCCCGAGGCCCGGTTGCTGATGACCGAGTCGATGGACAAGAACATCGTGGACAAGGACGAGTACCCGCAGACCGCCGAGCTGGAGCGGCGCTGCGTGCAGATGCTCGCCCACCTGTTCGGCGCGCCGGACCCGGCGCACGCCGCCGGTACGTCCACGGTCGGGTCCTCGGAGGCGGCGATGCTCTGCGGGCTGGCGGCGAAGTGGCGCTGGCGCAAGCGGCGTCAGGCCGCCGGGCAGGACCACTCGCGGCCGAACTTCGTCTGCGGCCCGGTCCAGGTCTGTTGGGAGAAGCTGGCCCGCTACTTCGACATCGAGATGCGCCAGGTGCCGATGCCGCCGGGGCACCTGATGACGCCCGAGGCGGCGGTGGAACAGTGCGACGAGAACACGATCATGGTGGTACCGACGTTCGGGCAGACGTTCACCGGCCTGTTCGAGGACGTCGCCGGGATCTCGGCCGCGCTGGACGACCTCCAGGCGCGTACCGGCCTGGACGTGCCGATCCACGTGGACGGGGCGAGCGGCGCGTTCGTCGCCGCGTTCTGCGCGCCGGACCTGCGCTGGGACTTCCGGCTGCCGCGGGTGAAGTCGATGAACGCCTCCGGGCACAAGACGGGGCTGGCGCCGGTCGGCAGCGGCTGGGCGCTCTGGCGCGAGGCGGCCGACCTGCCGCAGGAACTCGTCTTCAACGTCAACTACCTCGGTGGTGAGATGCCCACCGTCGGCCTGAACTTCTCCCGCCCCGGTGGCCAGGTCATCACCTCGTACTTCAACTTCGTCCGGCTGGGCCGGTCCGGCTACACCAAGGTGCAGTCCGCCGCCTACGAGGTGGCCCGGCACGTGGCGGCCGGAGTCGAGCGGCTCGGTCTCTTCGACCTGGTGTACGACGGGGACCCGCACCGCGGCATCCCGGCGGTGACGTGGCGGCTGCCTCCGGGTGACCACCCGTTCGACCTGTTCGAGCTGGCCGACGAGCTGCGCACCCGCGGCTGGCTCGTCCCGGCGTACACGCTGCCGCCGGACCAGCAGGACGTGGCGGTCCAGCGGGTCGTGGTGCGGCACGGTCTGTCGGTCGACATGGCCGACCTGCTGCTCGCCGACCTGGGGCGGGCGGTCGAGCGGCTGTCGCATCCGGGGCGGCCGACCGAACGGTCCGCGGCGGGCGCGAGCGGCTTCAACCACAGCGCCACCGCGGCGGTGCGCACCGCGGACCTGCGCTGAACGGGGTTCCGGCGACGGTGGGGGTGCGGTGCGGTGGGTGCGGCGTGTTCGCGTACAAGAGTTGAAATGTTGACAAGCCGGACCAAAGGTTCGAAGCTCAACAATCGAATACTTCACCTTGTTTCCGATTAGCGGCTCCCTACGCCGCCGGAAGGAGTATCCGATGCGCATCCCCCGACGCCGCGTCGTGCTGGCCGCCGCCATGCTGGGTACCGTGCTCGCCGCCGCGACCGCACCCGCCGCCGACGCCGCACCGGTACGGCCGCACACCACCACGTTCGCCGACGACTTCGACGGCGCCGCCGGCAGCGCACCGGACGGCAGCAAGTGGATCCACGAGATCGGCGACAACGGCGGCAACAACCACGAGCTGGAGTACTACACCGACTCGACGTCCAACGCCGCGCTGGACGGCAACGGCAACCTCGTCATCACCGCGCGCAGGGAGAACCCGGCCAACTACACCTGCTGGTACGGCAGCTGCCAGTACACCTCCGCCCGGCTCAACACGTCGCAGTCGTTCAGCCAGGCGTACGGGCACTTCGAGGCGCGGATCAAGATCCCCGCCGGGCAGGGTATGTGGCCGGCGTTCTGGGCGCTCGGCGACAACATCGGCTCGGCCGGCTGGCCCGGCTGCGGCGAGCTGGACATCATGGAGAACGTCGGGTTCGAGCCCGGCACGGTGCACGGCACCATGCACGGCCCGGGGTACTCGGGTGCCGCCGGCCCCGGTGCCGCCTACTCGCTGCCGAACGGGCAGGCGTTCGCCGACGGCTTCCACACCTTCGCCATCGACTGGTCGCCGAACCAGGTCGTCTGGTCGGTCGACGGCAACGCGTACGAGACCCGGACGCCGGCCGACACCAACGGCAACCCGTGGGTGTTCGACCACCCGTTCTTCCTGATTCTCAACCTCGCGGTCGGCGGCGACTGGCCGGGCAACCCGGACGGCAACACCGCGTTCCCGGCCCGGATGGTCGTCGACTACGTGCACGCCAGCTCCGCGGACAGTGCCGCCCAGCTCCGCGCCGCGCGGCACGCGCAGCCGGATCGACACTGAAAGAGGTCAGGAAACTCCGGTACGTGATGGTTGCGCGCGCAGGTGGGCGGTTACGTGGTTCCGGCCGGTACGCTTGATCGATGCCGGTCGGGCCGCAGGGCCGCCGACCTGGGTGGACGCGACGAGGAGGCGGCGTTGAGGAGCTCCAACCCGATGCTCAACCGCATGCTGCGCAGCGCGGTGCGGGACAGGGTGCCGGCCGGCGGCGCCCCGCAGTACAGCCAGCAGGGCGGCTACGCCCCGCAGTACGGCCAGCAGGGCTACGCGCAGCCGGGTTACGGCCAGCCGCAGTACGGCGAGCCGCAGTACGGCCAGGGCGGCTACGGGCAGTACGGGACGCAGACCCCGTACCCGCTGACGCCCGGCGCGGTGGCGCCCGAGGTTCGGCCGATGACCATGGACGACGTGGTGATCCGCACCCTCGGCCTGATCGGGCTGACCGGGGTGGTCGCCGCGCTCAGCTGGGTGCTGCTGCCGTCCGCCGGGCCGCTCGCCGGGGTGCTGCTCGCGGTCGCCGCGATCGCCACCCTCGGCATCGCGCTGTTCTCCTGGTTCCGGCCCATCACCAACCCGGCCGTCATCGCGGTGTACGCGGTGGCGCAGGGGCTGCTGCTGGGCACCGTCAGCCGGGTGTTCGAGAGCTTCTACCCGGGCATCGTGCTGCAGGCGGTCGTCGGCACGTTCGCGATCTTCGCCGGCATGACGGTGCTGTACAAGTTCCGGGTGCTGCGGGCGACGCCGAAGTTCACCAAGTTCGTCATCGGTGCGCTGATCGGCGTCCTGGTGCTCGGGCTGTTCAACGGTCTGATGAGCGCGTTCGGGCACAACCCCGGCCTGATCCAGTACACCGTGACCGGCAAGGTCAGCTGGCTGCCGATCGTGTTCAGCCTGGTCTGCATCGTGGTCGGCGCGCTGACGTTCGTGCTCGACTTCGCCGCCGTCGAGGAGGGCATCCGGGCCGGCGCGCCGCAGAAGTACGCCTGGTACTGCGCGTTCGGCCTGCTGGTCGGCCTGATCTTCCTGTACTGGCAGATCCTGCGGATGCTCGGCTACCTGCGCCGGTGACCGACCTCGCGCAGCTGACCGGCCGGCTGGTCGCCGGCACCGCACACTGGACCCCGGCCGCCTGGGCCGCCCGCAGCACCCCGGCGGCGAACACCGCCCCGCGCCCGCCCCCGCCTCGGCGGAGCCGGGCGGTGCTTCGACGGAGCCGGGGGCTGGCGCCGCGCCGAGCCGCGCCGACGTGCTGCACGCGCTGGTGCAGCAACTCGCCGACCTCGGCGCCGACGCCGAGGCCCGGCCGCACCAGCCCGTGCCCCGGCTGGACAACGACCTCGCGCTGCCCGACCAGCTCCGGGTGGTGGCCGCCGACCTCACCGCCGCGCCACCACCCGTGCGGTCCCGCGCCGAGGCTGCCCTGCAGACCGCCCACCGAACCCTCTTCCCCGCCCGCTGACCAGAGCGGTTCCGGATCGGCCGGGCGGCGCCAGCGGCACCACCGATGCCCCGATCTCCCGGGGCGGCCAGGCAGGGCCAGGATCTCGTCTCCGGTGCCCCGGCGGGGACGGCCAAGGGGCGACGGCCCCCCAGCCGTTACCGCATGGTCGGCTCAGAGCCGCTCGATGATCATGGCCATGCCCTGCCCGCCACCGACGCACATCGTCTCCAACCCGAACCGCTTCCCGTGCCAGTCCAGGTTGTTCAACAGCGTTCCGGTGATGCGTGCCCCGGTCATCCCGAACGGGTGCCCCACGGCGATCGCGCCACCGGACACGTTCAGCTTCTCCAGCGGGATGCCGAGCTGCTGGTACGACGGGATGACCTGGGCGGCGAACGCCTCGTTGATCTCCACCAGGTCGATGTCGTCGATGGTCATGCCGGCGCGGGCGAGCGCCTGCCGGGACGCCTCGACCGGGCCCAACCCCATGATCTCCGGCGACAGCGCGGACACCCCGGTGGACACGATCCGCGCCAGCGGCCGCAGCCCCAGCTCGGCGGCCCTGGCGTCGCTCATCACGACGACCGCGGCGGCGCCGTCGTTGAGCGGGCAGCAGTTGCCGGCGGTGACCCGCCCGTCCGGCCGGAACACCGGCTTGAGGCCGGCCACGCCCTCCAGCGTGGTGCCGGCGCGCGGACCGTCGTCGGCCGACACGACGGTACCGTCGGGCAGCGTCACCGGGGTGATCTCGCGGGCCCAGAAGCCGCTCGCGATCGCCTTCTCGGCGAGGTTCTGGCTGCGCACCCCGAACTCGTCCATCGCGGCCCGGCTCACGTCGTACACCTCGGCGAGGTTCTCCGCGGTCTGGCCCATCGCCAGGTAGACGTCAGGCAACACGCCATCGTCCCGCGGGTCGGTCCAGGCCGGCTGCTGGCCGCCGGCGCGGGTGACCGAGCGTTCCCGGGCGGCGGCGAACTTCGGGTTCTGCCAGCCGCCGCCCACCAGCGCCTGCGCCTCCTCGGGCAGCGCGTCGGAGTTGCCCCGGGCGTACCGGGAGACGCACTCGACGCCGGCCGACACGAACACGTCGCCCTCGCCGGCCTTGATCGCGTGGAACGCCATCCGGGTGGTCTGCAACGAGGACGCGCAGTACCGGGTGATCGTCGCGCCGGGCAGCGTGTCGTAGCCGAGCAGGGTGGCGACCACCCGGGCCATGTTGAAGCCCTGCTCGCCGCCGGGCAGGCCGCAGCCCAGGTACAGGTCGTCGATGGTGGTCGGGTCGAGCTCGGGCACCTTGTCGAGCGCGGCACGGACGATGGACGCGGCCAGGTCGTCGGGCCGCACCTCGCGCAGCGAACCCTTGCCCGCCCGCCCGATCGGCGACCGCGCCGTCGCCACAATCACTGCTTCAGCCATGGCCGCATGTTACCGCTCGGTAGTGCCGAGCGGACAGGCTCGCCGTCGCCGGTTCGGGCTGCGCTCGCCGGCCGGCACCGAACGAACCCGGCAGGCCGTGCCGAACCGGCCGGTCAGTACGTCGAGCCGTGCAGCGCCGCGACCGCCGGGTACAGCGCGTGTGCCCAGATCCGGTAGCCGTCGCCGGACGGGTGGAACCCGTCCGGGCTCAACATGCCCCGGTCGGCGCGGAACAGCGGACCCACCGCGGCGGCCAGGTCGACCGGGATGCCGTCGGCGGCGCGCGTCGCGGACACCTGGGCCTGCGCCAGACGCTGCGCGGCGAGCCCGACCAGCTCCCGGAGCGGTTGCCCGATGCCGCGGCAGGCACCCAGATCGGGGCAGGTACCGACGACGACGGCGATGCCCGCGGCGCGGAGCCTGGTGACCGCGGCGGTCAGTTCGGCGGCGGCCCGGCTCGGCGCGGTCAGGTGCACCACGTCGGCGCTGCCGACCAGGATCACCGCCAGATCCGGCGGGTCGACCAGCAGGGTGCGCGACACCTGCGGGTCCAGGTCGGCGGTGCGGGAACCGGAGACCGCGGCGCTGGTCAGCGCGACCCGTACGCCGGTGTCGGCCAGTCGCGTCGCGAGCTGGCCGCCGACCGTCTCGTCCACCCGGTGCACGCCGACCCCGGCCGCGGTGGAATCGCCCAGCATGGCCAGTTTCAGCACCGGTGCGTGCGGCGGCCCGAACGTGGCCCGCATGCCCGGCCCGATCGCCGGCTGCCCGTACCGCCGGCCGAGGGCCAGCCCGGCCTCGACGGCGAGCAACCCGGCGGACATCAGGACGAGACCGGCGGTGGACAGCAGCACGCCCCGACCGGCGAAACGGACGATCTGGCCAGCCTTCATCGCGTGCTCCCGTCTCTCGCCGGTGCCCTCCGCCGATCAGGCCTCCGCGGTGGGCTCCGGCACCATTGTCCCGGGTGGATGCGGGTCGGTGGGGCGGGCGGCGAGCAAACGCACCCGACGGCGTAGTTGCGCCCACCGGCCGCCGGCCAGGCTGGGCCCGGCCGCGCTGACCTCGGTACCGGCCCGGTCCGCCGCGGCCACCGCGGCGTGCGGCAGCGACCGGAGCATGGCCGCCGTCAGCCTCTCCTCGGCCGGCTCGCCCAGCCCGCCGCAGACCGACGCGACGGTCGGCAGCAGCGCCGCGGTCGCCTTCGCGTACCCGGCGGGCGACGGGTGGAAGTGGTCGGCGCTGAACAGCTCCTCCGGGGAGGCCAGGAACTCGGGCCCGAGCAGGTCACCGAGCGACACGGTGCGCCCACCCGCCTCCACCACGGCGATCGTCTGCGCCGCGGCCAGCTCGCGGCTCCACCGGCGGCAGATCCACCGCAACGGCTGCCGGATCGGCCGGATCGTACCCAGGTCCGGGCAGGTACCGACCACGACGCGGGCGCCGGCCGCGCCGAGCTGGCCGACGACGCGGGACAGGTGCCGCACCGACACCGGCGGCCGGACCAGATGGGTCACGTCGTTCGCGCCGACCAGCACCACCGCCACGTCGGGCCGCACCTCCAGCGCCAGGTTGAGCTGCGGGTACAGATCGGCGGTGAGGGCGCCGACGACCGCGAAGCAGTGCAGCCGGACCGGCCGGCGCAGGATGTCGGCCAGGCCGTTGGCCAGCAGCGCGCCGGGTGTCTGGCGGGGCAGTTCGGCGCCCATCCCGGCGGCGGTGGAGTCGCCGAGCACGGCGACGGTCAGCGGCGCGACCCCGTCGGCGGCGAACCGCGTCCCGTACTCCCCGTCGCACTCCGGGACCGGCCCGTCCGGCACCTTGATCGTCCACTTCGCCAGCTGCACCTCGCCGACCAGCAAGCCGGTGGCCGCCGCGCCGAGCAGCCCGAGACCGCCGCCCCCGTACGCGGCGGCGAGGGCAATGCGACGGGCCCGGGACGCACGGCTCATATCCTCATCCCCCTCGTTGTTGATCTCCCTCAAAGCTAACCGGGGTGCGCTCGTTCGACCTGTCTGTTGCCTCTCATCCGCCCGTGCGGCTTCGCCCGGCCGGGCCACCCCGCCGACCCGTTCGTACCGGTGGTCAGCCCTGCCGGTCGGGTCCCGCCGACAGCGGGGTGATCCGCACCAGCACCCGGCGCTGCTGCACCATCGCCGCCCGGTACTCGTCCCAGTCGGGGTGTTCGCCGGCGGTCCGGCGGTAGTAGTCGACGAGCGGTTCCATCGCGTCCGGCAGCTCCACGATCTCCGCGGTACCGGTGATCTGGATCCACCGGCCGAAGAAGCCGTCCGGCAGCACGCACAGGTAGGTGCGCGGATCACGCCGCAGGTTCCTCGTCTTGTACGCGGTCTGCCGGGTGCTGACGACGATCAGCCCGGCGCCGTCGACGCCCACGGTCACCGGGCTCAGCTGCGGGGTGCCGTCCTGCTTCATGGTTGCCAGTACCGCGTGGTGCTGTTCGCGCACCACGGCACGTGCCTCGTCGAGATCCATCCCACCAGCGTGCCCCAGGTTCGCCGGCGGTCCCGGCGACCCGCCGGGACGGCGAGCCTTCCACCGATGGCGACGTACGGGCACCATGGTGACAACGCGACCGCAGGAGGCGTCGATGGCCGGTAGTGGTGCACAGCGCAGGTACAACGGGTTCCGGGCGTTGGGCCGGGCCCTGCTCGCCCGGGGCGGGGCGAGCCTGCCCCGGCGGATCGGCGCGCTGCCGCGGCTGTTCCGGGCCCGGATGCGCGGCGAGTACGACGGGCTGACCGCCGGCCGGCTGGCCGCCATGGTGGTCGCGCTGGTCTACGTCATCTCGCCGATCGATCTGGTACCGGAGGCGTTCCTGCTGGTGTTCGGCCTGGCCGACGACGGCGTCGCGGTGCTGTGGCTGGCCGGTGCGCTGCTCGACGAGGGCGAACGGTTCCTGTCCTGGGAGCGTTCCCGCGCCGAGTCGGCTGCCCGGCAGCCCGGCCCGCCGCCCGGTGCGGCCGGCCCGCAGTACGGCCAGCCGTACCCGGGCGGTGCCGCTGGGCCGGGCGCCGGTGGGCCGGGTGCCGGGTACCCGGGTGGCGGGTACCCGGGTGCGCAGCCCGGCGGTCCCGGCCACGCCGGGCAGCAGCCGCCGGCGGGCGAGGAGCAGACGCCGACCGGTGGCCGGTACGCCGCGGAGGCGCGGTTCGGCCCGGCGCCGGGTGACGGATCGCGGTCCGGCAGGTCCGGGGTCAACGCCGAGACCCGGTGAGCCGGGCGGCGGGCTCCTCGTCGCCCGCCGCCGGGAGGTCGTCCGCCGCCGGTGCGACCGGGACGAAGAAGCCCTTCACCGGCGGGTCGAGGACGCCGATCCGGTTCGGCTTCTTCGGCACCACCCAGCCGCGGTACGGCAACGGTTCGTCGCCGTCCGACAGCGGCTGGTGCACCTCGACGAAGGCGCCGTCGGGCAGCCGCTTGATGATGCCGGTCTCCACGCCGTGCGCAAGAACCTCCCGGTCGTGCTGCTGCAGCCCGAGGCAGAGCCGGTGCGCGAGCCAGTACGCCAGGGGCGGCAGCAGGAGCAGCCCGATCCGGCCGGCCCAGGTCATCGCGTTGAGGCTGACGTGGAACTTGTCGGCGATCACGTCGTTGCCCGCGGACAGCGTCAGGACCAGCCAGAACGTCACCGCCATCGCGCCCAGACCGGTGCGGGCCGGTACGTCGCGGGGTCGCTGCAGCAGGTTGTGGTGGGCCCGGTCGCGGGTGAACCGCTGTTCCAGGAACGGGTAGAGCAGCCCGCCGAGCAGCATCCCGACCAGCGGTGGGACCCCGGCGAAGAACACCGCGGGCACCGTGTAGCCGTGGCCGAGCAGCGAGAACCGCAGCTCCCAGGCGGGGAACAGGCGTACCGAGCCGTCCAGGAACATCACGTACCAGTCGGGCTGCGAGGCGGACGAGACGACCGCTGCCTGGTACGGCCCGAACAGCCAGATGGGGTTGATCTGGATCAGCCCGCCGAACAGCGCGAGCACCCCGAACACGATCATGAAGAAGCCGCCGCCCCGGGCCGCGAAGCCGGGGAACATCCGGTGCCCGACCACGTTGTGTTCGGTCCGCCCCGGGCCCGGCCACTGGGTGTGCTTCTGCTTGACCAGCAGCGCCAGGTGCAGCGCGATCAGGGCGAGAATGATGCCGGGTACCAGGAAGACGTGCAGGATGTAGAACCGTTCCAGGATCACCGTGCCGGGGAACTCCCCGCCGAACAGCGAGAACGAGATCCAGCTACCGACCATCGGGATCGACATGATGATCGCGTCGACGATGCGCAGCCCGGTGCCGGACAGCGCGTCGTCGGGCAGCGAGTAGCCGAGCAGCCCCTCGGTGAAGCCCAGCCAGAACAGCAGGAACCCGACCATCCAGTTCAGCTCGCGCGGTCGGCGGAACGCGCCGGTGAAGAAGGTGCGCAGCATGTGCACCACGATGGAGGCCATGAACAGCAGCGCCGCCCAGTGGTGCAGCTGTCGCAGGATCAGCCCGCCGCGCACGTCGAACGACAGGTCGAGCGAGGACGCGTAGGCGGCGGACATCCGCACCCCGCGCAGCGGCAGGTACGAGCCGTGGTAGACGACCTCGGCCGACGACGGGGTGAAGAAGAGCGCGAGGAAGGTGCCGGTGAGCAGCAGGACGAGGAAGGAGTAGAGCGCGATCTCGCCGAGCATGAACGACCAGTGGTCCGGGAAGACCTTGTTGAACACCCTGCGCAGCGGCCCTGCCCCGGCCAGCCGCCGGTCCGCCCAGTCGGCGGCAGCAGGCGCCACGGATCGGCGCTGAACTTCTATCATATGTAGAACTTACTACGAAATGTAGAAGATGAGAACACCCGCCGCCAGCCGGCGAAACCGAGCCATCGTTAAGCTCGACAGCACATCACCGGCGGTGGCCGGGTCTCCCGGCGCGAACGAAGGAGCACAACGGCGTGCGGTACTACGACTCTGTCGTCGACCTGATCGGCGACACTCCGCTGGTCCGGCTGCGCAACGTGATCGGCGCGCGCACCCGGGCCACCGTGCTGGCCAAGGTCGAATACTTCAATCCGGGCGGCAGCGTCAAGGACCGCATCGCGGTCCGGATGATCGACGCCGCCGAAGCGTCCGGCGAGCTCAAACCCGGCGGCACCATCGTCGAGCCGACCAGCGGAAACACCGGCGTGGGGCTGGCCATCGTGGCGCAGCAGCGCGGCTACGACTGCGTGTTCGTCTGCCCCGACAAGGTCAGCGAGGACAAGATCAACGTCCTGCGGGCGTACGGGGCACGCGTCGAGGTCTGCCCGACCGCCGTCGCGCCGGAGGACCCGCGCTCCTACTACAACGTCTCCGACCGGCTGGTGCGCGAGATCCCCAACGCGTGGAAGCCCGACCAGTACTCCAACCCGAACAACCCGCGCTCGCACTACGAGACGACCGGGCCCGAGCTGTGGGAGCAGACCGAGGGGCGGATCACCCACTTCGTCGCCGGCATCGGCACCGGCGGCACCATCTCCGGTACCGGCCGGTACCTCAAGGAGATCTCCCACGGCGCGGTGCGGGTGATCGGCGCCGACCCCGAGGGCTCCGTCTACTCCGGTGGCACCGGCCGGCCGTACCTCGTCGAGGGGGTCGGCGAGGACTTCTGGCCGGACGCGTACGACCGGAGCGTGTGCGACGAGATCGTCGCGGTCTCCGACTCCGACTCGTTCGAGATGACCCGCCGGCTGGCCCGCGAGGAGGGGCTGCTGGTCGGTGGCTCCTGCGGGATGGCCGCCGCCGCGGCGGTCCGGGTCGCCGAGGCGGCCGGCCCGGACGATCTCGTCGTGGTGCTGCTGCCGGACGGCGGCCGCGGCTACCTGTCGAAGATCTTCAACGACGGCTGGATGTCCCGGTACGGGTTCCTCGCCACCGGCGGTGAGACCGCCACCGTCGGCGACGCGCTCGCCGGCAAGCGCGGCACCCTGCCCGAGCTGGTGCACGTGCACCCCACCGAGACGCTGCGGGATGCCATCGACATCCTCCGCGAGTACGGCGTGAGCCAGATGCCGGTGGTCAAGGCGGAACCGCCGGTGGTCACCGCCGAGGTGGTCGGCTCGGTCAAGGAACGCGACCTGCTCGACGCCGTGTTCACCGGCAAGGCCCATCTGCACGACCCGATCGAGGGGCACATGTCCGCGGCGCTGCCGATGATCGGCGCCGGCCAGCCGGTCGGCGAGGCCATCGCCCTGCTG
Source organism: Actinocatenispora thailandica (assembly GCF_016865425.1). Taxonomy (NCBI): domain Bacteria; kingdom Bacillati; phylum Actinomycetota; class Actinomycetes; order Micromonosporales; family Micromonosporaceae; genus Actinocatenispora; species Actinocatenispora thailandica. Next base: position 584,799 of record NZ_AP023355.1, read on the forward strand.
GAGCACGAGGACGCCGCGCTGGTGCTGGTGGACGGCAAGCCGAAGGGTGTGCTCACCCGGCAGGACCTGCTCGCCTACCTGTCCACCGCCTGATGCCGGCCGGCGCCGGGGCGAGGCTCGTCGACCGGGTCGGGTTCACCGCCGCCGAGCTGGCCGCCGTGGGCGACCGGCTCGGCGCGCCGATCGTCGCGGTCCGCGCGCTGACCGGCGGGTACCGCAACCGCAACGTGCTGGCGCGCACCGCGCGCGGCCACCGGTACGTGCTGCGCCGCTACCGTGACGGCGCCGCCTGCGCGGTGGAGGCGGCGCTCGCCGCGCGGCTCGCCGACACCGCGGTACCGGTGCCGCCGCCGGTGTTCGCCGACCCGGCCGGCGCGCTGCTCGGTGACCCGCTGTTGGTGTCCGGGTTCGTCCCCGGTACCCCGGCGGACCGGGTCATCGGGTTCGGCACCGCCGAGGACGCGGCCGGGATCGGCGCCGCGATGGGGGAGACGCTTGCCGCGATCGGCACCGTCCGGTTCGCCGAACCCGGCTTTTTCGGCCCCGACCTCACCGTCTCCGGCGGTCCGGTCGCGACCGGCCTCGCCGAGTTCGTCGCCGGCCAGTTGCCGGACGGCAACGCCGCGGCGGCGTTCAGCCCCGCCGAACTCGACGCGCTGCGGGACCTGGCCCGGCGGTCCGCGCCGCTGGTCGAGACGGTCCGTGCCGAGGCACGGCTGGTGCACTGCGACTACAACCCGAAGAACGTGCTGGCGGTACGCGACGCCGGCGGCTGGCGGCTCTCCGCCGTCCTCGACTGGGAGTTCGCGCTGTCCGGCTCGCCGATGTTCGACCTGGGCAACGCGCTGCGGTTCGCGGCCGACCGGCCGGCGGGCTACGCCGAACGGCTCGTCGCGGCGTTCCGGGCGGCCGGCGGGCTGCTGCCGGACGACTGGCGCGCGGTGTCCGCGGCGGTCGACCTGTTCGCGCTGGTGCAGTTCCTCAACCGACCGACCGATCACCGGTACTTCGCGAAGTCGGTGGCGCTGCTGCGTCGCCGGCTGTGAGCTCGTCGGTCAGCTCCAGGCGGTAGCCGACCTCGGTCGGGTAGGGCGGGAAGCCGGCGCTGCCGGTGCGGCCGTCGATCCGCCACCCGTGCCGCTCGTACAGCGTGCGCGCGTTGCGGTTGTCCGCCAACACCCACAGCCGGGCGGTGCGGTGCCCGTCCGCGCGGGCGCCGTCCACCGCGGCGGCGAGCAGGCGCGCACCGTAGCCGCGGCGCCAGTACGCCGGGTCGACGTACAGCCGGGAGATCGACTCCGCCTGCCGGGCCACGAACCCGACGACGGTCGAGTCGTCCCCGACGCCGACCAGCACCTGACAGGCCGGATCGGTCAGCATCGTCCAGCACTCCGCCAGCACCTGCTGGTCGGGGAACGGGTACTGCTCGGCCGGGAAGATGTGCTGGTAGCCGGCGAGCGACGCCGCCCGCTGGATCGCCAGCAGCCGCTGAGTGTCCTCCGGTACCCCCGCGCGCAACCACATGACGCGAGGGTACTGCCCGGGTCGGGGCCGGGCGGTGCGCGGACCGGAGCGGTGTACAACGGCGGCGGCACGCCCGCAGCCGGCGGCGCGGCGGGCTCGGCGCCGCGCAGACGACGGCGGGGTCGGCGCCGCGCAGACGACGGCGGGTTCGGCGCCGCGCAGACGACGGCGGGGTCGGCGCCGCGCAGACGACGGCGGGGTCGGCGCCGCGCAGACGACGGCGGGCCGACCCGGAATCCGGGTCGGCCCGCCGCGTCGAGCGTCGCTCAGGTGTTCATGTACGGGTTGTTCGGGTCCGAGTAGTCGGCCTCGTGGTACTGCCCGTCCGAGCCCAGCGCGACCGCCTGGTCGTAGCTGCCGTCGCCGTTGGTGTCCTCGGCGGCGTACGTCATGTTGCCGTTGCTGTCGTACGTGGCGGTCACGTCGGCGGTGCCGTCACCGTTGGTGTCCGCCTCGACGGCGTCGATGGTGCCGTCGCTGCCCTCGTCGACGCCCTGGTAGTCGGCCGTGCCGTCACCGTTGGTGTCGATCAGGTACTCGGTGTCGTTGCCGTCGTGCTGAACGTCGATCGTGTCGTCGACACCGTCGCCGTTGACGTCGGCCTCGTAGGTCTCGTCGCTCATCGCGCTGCTCCCTCGTGCTTCTACCTGCGTGTCCGGCGCGTTGACCGCTGTCCGGTGCGTTGAACACGAAGGTACAGGTGGCCCGCGAATCCGCTCATCCCGTCTTCGTGCCACGCCGGCATCGCCGACCGGCGGCTACTCGGAGTCGCCCGGACAGACACCGACGGGAGCCGCGCCGGGCGGCTCCCGTCGTCTCCGTGACGGCTACCCTCGGTCGGATCCGCCGTCGCCAACAGTGGTTCAGGAAGCGGTGCGCGCCACGCCGATCGGGCAGGACAGCCCGTTCGGGCCGTGGTTGCAGTAGCCGTACGGGTTCTTGGCGTCGGACAGGTACTGCTGGTGGTAGTCCTCGGCGTAGTAGAACTCGGTCAGCGGCGCGATCTCGGTGGTGATCGCACCCAGCCCGGCGCCGGTCACCGCCGGCTGGAACGCCTGCTTGGTGCGCTCCGCCGCGGCGGCCTGCTCGGCGTCGGTGGTCAGCACGATCGACCGGTACTGGGTGCCGCGGTCGTTGCCCTGCCGCATGCCCTGGGTCGGGTCGTGGTTCTCCCAGAAGGTCTTCAGCAGCTGCTCGTAGGAGATCTTCGCCGGGTCGTACACCACCTGCACCACCTCGGCGTGCCCGGTGCCACCCGAGCAGACCTCCTCGTACGTCGGGTTCGGGGTGCTGCCGCCGGCGTAGCCGGCCGCCGTCGAGTACACCCCGGGCAGCTGCCAGAAGATGCGCTCGGCGCCCCAGAAACAGCCCATCCCGAACACGGCGACCCGGTAGCCCTCGGGCCAGGGGCCGCGCAGCGGGGTGTCCAGCACGGTGTGCCGGTCGGCGACCGGCATCGGGTCCGGCCGGCCCGGCAGCACCTGGTCCGGGGTCGGCATCCTGGTCGAGTGGCCGAACAGCGTCACGTCGTCCCTCCTCGCTGGTGATTCACCAGCAAACCCGCTGGTGACTCATCAGGGGAAACCGGATCGGCGGGTCGGCTGTTCCCGCCCACCGCGCGTGGGTGCGGCGGGCTACAGCGCGGCGCGGATCCGGGCGGCGAAGTCGGCCGCTTCGGCCTCGTCCGCGTACTTCGTCCGGGGCCAGAAGAAGCCCCGCAGCCCGTCCTTGCGGTTGCGCGGGACCACGTGCACGTGCAGGTGCGGGACGCTCTGGCTGACCGTGTTGTTGACCGCGACGAAGCTGCCGGCCGCGCCGAGCCCGGTCTGCACCGCGCCGGCGACCTGCTGTACGGCGCCGAAGAAGGCACCGAGGTCGTCGCCCGGCAAATCGGTCAGCGTCGCCCGGTGCATCCGCGGCACCACCAGGACGTGCCCCTTGAACACCGGCCGCGCGTCGAGGAAGGCCACCGTTCCCGGCTCGTCGAGCACCCGCTGGGCCGGCACCTCGCCGGCCACGATCGCACAGAACAGACAGTCCGCCACGGCGCCAGCGTACGGGGCGGGCCGGAGATCGGCGGCTCGGCGCCGGCCGCCGGCCCGGCCGGCTACGCTCGCCGGATGAACCAGAGTTTCGAGACTCTTGCCATCCATGCCGGGCAGGAGCCGGATCCCCGCACCGGCGCGGTGATCCCACCCATCTACGCCACGTCCACCTACGCGCAGGACGGGGTCGGCGGCACCCGGGAAGGCTACGAGTACTCCCGGACGAAGAACCCGACCCGCGCCGCGCTGGAGGAGTGCCTCGCCGCGCTGGAGGGCGGCCGGCGCGGCTTCGCGTTCGCCTCCGGGATGGCCGCCGAGGACACCCTGCTGCGCACCCTGTGCCAGCCGGGGGACCACGTGGTGATCCCGGACGACGCGTACGGCGGGACGTTCCGGCTGTTCAGCAAGGTCGCCGCGCGCTGGGGGCTGTCCTGGACCGCGGCCAGGCTGTCCGATGTGGACAGTGTGCGAGCGGCGATGACCGACGCCACCAAGCTGGTCTGGTGCGAGACGCCGACCAACCCGCTGCTGTCGATCGCCGACATCACCGCACTGGCCGGGCTGGCCCACGAGCACGGCGCCAGGCTGGTGGTGGACAACACCTTCGCCTCGCCGTACCTGCAGCGGCCGCTGCTGCTCGGCGCCGACGTGGTGGTGCACTCCACCACCAAGTACCTCGGCGGCCACTCCGACGTGGTCGGCGGCGCGCTGGTCGTCGACGACGACGAGACCGCCGAGCAGATCGCGTTCCACTCCAACTCGATGGGCGCGGTCGCCGGCCCGTTCGACGCCTGGCTGACGCTGCGCGGCGCCAAGACCCTCGCGGTACGGATGGAGCGGCACTGCGACAACGCCGAACGCATCGCCGCGTTCCTGACCAACCACGACGCCGTCGCCTCGGTGCTGTACCCGGGGCTGGAATCGCATCCCGGGCACGAGACCGCGGCGAAGCAGATGCGCCGGTACGGCGGGATGGTCAGCTTCCGGCTCGCGGCCGGCGCCGACGCGGCGGTACGGGTGTGCGACCGGGCCCGGCTGTTCACCCTCGCCGAGTCGCTCGGCGGCGTCGAGTCGCTGATCGAGCACCCGGGCAGGATGACCCACGCCAGCGCCGCCGGTTCTCCGCTGGAGGTGCCGAACGACCTGGTGCGGCTGTCGGTCGGCATCGAGAACGTCGACGACCTGCTCGCCGACCTGTCCCAGGCGCTGTCCTGACCGCGCGCGGGTTCGCTTGCGTGCCAGGCGAACCCGCGACCGTCCACGATGCGGAAAGCGCCTGCGGCGGCTGCCGGCGGCGCCGGTAGGGTTCCACTGTGGACATCGACGACGCGCAGCGGTTCGCCGCCCGCTGGGAAGCCAGCTGGAACTCGCACGACCTGGACCGGGTTCTCGCCGACTACGCCGAGGACGTGGTGTTCCGCTCCCCGTTCGCGGCGACCGTGGTCGGCACCGACACCATCGTCGGCAAGCCCGCGCTCCGGGCGTACTGGACCGCCGGGCTGGCCCGGCTGCCCGACCTGCACTTCACCGTGACCGGCGTGCAGGTATGCCTGGACACCGTGGTGATCAACTACCACAACGAGGCCGGTCGGCCGGTCAGCGAGGTACTCCGGCTGCGCGACGGCCTCGTCGTCGACGGTTTCGGCGCCTACGGCCCCACCCCGCGGTAGTCCGCGGCCCCGACCGCATCTCGCTGGCCGTACGCGACCCGGGTGCCGCGCCGGGTCACAGGACCGCCGGGTGCCGCGCCGTGCCGCAGGATGCCGGCGGGGCGCCGCGCCGTGCCGTGGTTGTCGGCCCGTGCCCGTGGTACCCGAGAGGTGGCGGACACCCGGGGCGAGTGTGACCGTGCGTGATCCTGTGTCACATGCCGTACCTGGATGTCTGCATCGGGGCCGGAACTGGCACCATGGACGCGCTGCTGCCGAAAAGGGGGCGGGTCATGGCTTGGGTCGGTGCCACGGCGAGCGAGATCGCGCGGGCGGTGCGACGCGGCGACGCCACCGCAGGCGAGGTGGTCGACGAGCACCTGCGCGGGCTGCCCGCCGCCGACGCGCAGCTGCACGCGTTCCGCGAGGTCCGCACGGTGCCGGCGCTCGGTGAGGCGAACGTCATCGACGACCTGCCCGACCTCGGCGGGCTCGCCCTCGCCGGAGTCCCGGTCGCGGTCAAGGAGAACGTCCCGGTCGCCGGGGAGACCGTCTGGTACGGATCGCCCGCCGCGAGTCTGCCGCCGGCCGAGGCCGACCACGAGGTCGTGCGGCGGCTGCGCGGCGCCGGCGCCGTGGTCGTCGGTACCACCCGGATGCCGGAACTGGCGCTGTTCCCGGTCACCGACGACGAGACCGCGATCACCCGAAACCCGTGGCAGCTCGACCACACACCGGGCGGTTCCTCCGGCGGTTCGGCCGCCGCCGTCGCCGCCGGCCTGGTGCCGATCGCGCACGGCAACGACGGCCTGGGTTCGCTGCGCATCCCGGCCGCCTGCTGCGGTCTCGTGGCGCTCAAACCCGGCCGCGGCGTGGTACCGGCGGACATCGGTGAGACCGACTGGTTCGGCATGGCGGAGAACGGCGTCCTCGCCGGCACCGTCGCGGACGCCGCACTCGGCCACGCGGTACTCGCCGACGACGGCGGGCGGTTGGTGGGCCGGCGGCCGGCGGAGCCGGCACCGTTGAACGTCGCGGTGTCGCTGCGCAGCCCGGTCGTCGGCGTGCTGCCGGACACCGCGGTGCGGGACGCCGTCGGCCGGGTGGCCCGGGCCCTGGTCGGCCTCGGGCACAGCGCCCGGCGGGCCGACCCGAGCTATCCGCCCCGGCTGGTGAAAGCCACCATGGCCCGCTGGTTCGCCTCGGCCTACGCCGACGCCGAGCGGTTCGGGCCGGAGACGTTGCAGCCGAGGACCCGGCGGCACGCCCGGCTCGGCGCGTTCGCCTTCGGCCGCGGGCTGGTCCGGGAGGCCGACGCGGAGCGTTGGCGCGAGGACAGCCTGGCATTCTTCGAACGGCACGACCTGCTGCTCACCCCGGTCCTCGCCGGGCCACCGCCGGCCGCGGCCCGCTGGTCCGCCCGCGGCTGGCTGCCGAACGTGCTGGCCGCGGTGCGGTACGCGCCCTACGCGGCGCCGTGGAACGTCGCGGCGCTACCGGCGCTGGCCGTACCGGCGGGGACCCGGCCGGACGGGCTGCCGGTCGGGGTGCAGCTGGTCGGCCCGCCGGGCAGCGAGTGGCTGCTGCTGGGCGTCGCCGCTCAGCTGGAACAGGTCGGACCCTGGGCCCGGCACGCCCCCGGCTACCCCCGGACCGATCCCTGAGCCGCCGCCTCGTCGATCGCCGGGCCGGCGCCACCGGCGCCAGGTCGACCCGGCACCGCCGTCGGGTGCCCGGCCACCGGGCCGGCCCGGCGGTCGGGTCAGAACGGCCGGGCGACCATCAGCACGACGATGAACAGGAACAGCAGGCTGGCCAGCCCGGCCACCGCGCTGAGCCGGCCGCGCAACGCGCCCAGCCGCGCCTCGTCGACCGGGTCGGCCTCGATCGCGCGCGCGGCCCGTCGCAGGTCGGGTACGACCAGCGCGAGGACCAGCACGATCGCCACCACGTAGGCGATCACCGAGACCAGCAGCCACAGGTCGGAGAAGCTGAACCAGTCCGGTTTGCTGCCCATCACGCCGAACCCGAACAGGAACACCAGGATCGAGCCGAACCCGAACACCGCGGTCTGCCGCGCCCCGCCCCGCACCGCGGCGGCGTCACGCTGCCGGACCGACCGCAACGCGGTCATCGGGATCACCGCCACCGGGCCGATCAGGAAGACCGCCAGTACCACGTGGATCGTCAACAGCACCGTGAACATGACCCGAGCCTACGACGTCGCGATCGTGCCCGGCGCCCGGTGCCGGGCACGACGCTCCGGCGGCATTCCCGACGCCCCCGCGCCGGAGCGGACACGAGGTCATCCACAGTAGACCGTCCGCTGTGGATGGGCGGTCAGCGCGAATAGCTCCAGGAGGTCATCTCGCCGTTCTCGAACGGCATGCAGCCGTGAAACGGCGTCGGATCGTCGTCGAAGACCATCGGCAGGAACAGCTTGTCGCTCGGCCACATCGGCAACTCCGGAAGGCGCTCCAGCGGTACCCATTCCAGAGTGCCCTCGTGGTTGCCGGCGTGCGCGGTGCCCTGCCAGGCGGTGACCCGGAACAGGAACCCGAACCAGTCGGCGCCGTGCCGGCCGAAGCCGGGCCAGGAGATCGTGCCGCGCAGCGTCATCCGCTGGACGGCGAGGCCGGACTCCTCGGCGATCTCCCGCCGCATCCCGGCGGCGACGTCCTCGTCCGCCTCCACCTTGCCGCCGAGCCCGTTGTAGTGCCCGTAGTGCAGGTCGTCGGGTCGCTTGTCGCGATGGATCAGCAGCACGTTGCGACCGTCGGTGACGTAGCCGAGGGTGGCGAGGATCGGGGTCAGCACGCGCCGATTCTGCCACGCCAGGCCCCGCTGTCCATAGTGGACTATCTGGGGTCGGCGCCGCGGGTACCCGGCACGATCGTCGAGATCGACCGCGCCGCAACCGATCGACGTCAGCCGTCGGTGGCTGGGGCGGCTCCGACGTAGACCGCGCGGGGGCGGAAGCGGAACCGGTGCCGGTACTCCTCGATCGTGTGGCCGAGCAGCCCGGCGCAGCGACCCAGCACGAAGACCGCCTCGGCGCTGCCCGGCGCCAGGTTCCAGGTCACGGCGAGCGCACCGAGCGCCAGGTCGAAGTTGGGGCGCGGTCCGCCGTGCCGGCCGACCGCCGCGACCAGCTCGTCGAACCGGCCGCCCAGTGCCGCGTCCGGGCCCCGGCCGAGCAGCCGGAGCACCGCCTCGGCGCGCGGGTCGGTACCGGTGTAGACGGCGTGGCCGAAGCCCGGCACCTGGTCGCCCGCCGCGAGCCGGTCGGCGACCAGGTCGGCGACCGTACGGCCGGCCGCCAGCTCGGTGAGCAGCGCCTCGGCGGCGCCGACCGAACCGCCGTGCAGCCCGCCGCCGAGCGCCGCCAACCCGGCCAGCACCGCCAGGTACGGGTCGGCCCGGGCCGATGCGGCGACCCGCGCGGCGAGCGCGCTGACCGCCAACTCGTGATCGGCACTGAGCACCAGCGCGGCGTCGAACGCGCGCAGCTGGGCCGGGGTCGGTGGCCGGTCAGCGCAGCCGGCCCACAGCCGCGCCGCCACGCTGTCGTCCACGGGTGCGCTGCGCGGTGGTAGGCAGTCGACGGCGGCGGCGATCAGGCCGCGGCCGGTGGCGGCCACCGCCGCGGGCCGCTGGTCGTACCGGAAGGGGTCGGTTGCCGGCAGGGCGGCCACGGCGACCCGGAACCGGTCCGCCGGCCGGGTGCCCGGCGGCAGCGCCGCCTGCACCGCGCGCGCCACCGCGAGCATCCGCGGCTCGGCGGCCCACACCGGCGGATCGGGGCGTTCGGCGGGGCCGGCCCAGAGCAGCTCGGCGACCTGCTCGAACGGCTGGCTCGCGAGCACGGTGGCGTCCCGGCCGCGGAAGTACAACCGGCCGGCCGGGTCGAGCAGGGTCAGCTCGGTGTCCAGCACGACGTCGAGGGCGCCGGCGCGGCCACCGCGGCGCGCCCGCGCCGCGAGCCGTTCCACCTCGGCCCGTTCGAACCGGGAGCTGCGCCGGTCGGGTCCGTGGTGCCGGGTGAGCTGGCCGCGGCTGACGTACGCGTACACGGTGCTGGCCTTGACGCCGAGCAGCTGGGCGGCCTGTTCGGTGGTCAACCATCGCGGGTCGGGCATCCCCGCACGATATGTTGATGCAATCAATATTGACAACATGTCTCGGTGGGGCAGAGCCTGTCAGCCATGACCGTCGACCACGTACGCCGCCCCGACCGCCGGGACCTCGCCCGCCGCTTCTCCCACGGCGAGCGGGAGTTCACCAGCTCGCCGCTGTACCAGCGGCTGTCCGGCATCGTGGCCGCCGACGACCGGTTGCTCGCCATCGCCGAACACTGCCGCGCCGGCCAGCAACCCACCAACCTGCTGTTCGCCGCGGTGCACTACCTGCTGCTGTCCGGCGCCGGCACACCGCCGCCGCTCGCCGCGTGGTACCCGTCGCTCGGCGGCACCCGGGACCCCCGCGACCCGGCGTTGACGTCGGTGTTCACCGACTTCTGCGGTACCCACGAGGCGGCGCTGACCGCGCTCGTCGCCAGCCGGCTGGTGCAGACCAACGTGGTCCAGCGCTCCGCCGCGCTGCGCATCGGGCTGGCCGCGATCGACGAACCGGGGCCCGTCACCCTGCTGGAGGTCGGCGCGAGCGGCGGCATCCACCTGGCCTTCGACGCCTACCGGTGCCGCATCGGCGACATCGAGATCGGTCCCACCGGCTCGCCGGTACGCATCCGGACCGAGTGGCGCTCGCCGCTGCCGGTGCCGACCCGCATTCCCGAGATCGGTGACCGGCTCGGCATCGACCTGCACCCGATCGACCTGACCGACCCGACCGAGCGCCGCTGGCTGCGCGCCCTGGTCTGGCCGGAGAACCTGCCGCAGTACGAGCTGCTGCGCGCCGCCGCCGACCTGGTCGCGGCGCGCTCGCCGCGGATCCTCGTCGGCGACGCCGCCACGCTGCTGCCGCAGTTGGACGAGACCCTGCCGACCGACCGGCCGCTCGTGGTCTGGCACGCGGCCACCCGGGTGCACGTACCGCAGGAGCGACGGGCGGCGTTCGACGCCGCGATCGGCGCGCTCGGCCGGCGTCGCCGGCTGTACACCGTGTCGCTGGAGGCGCCGGACGACACCGCGCAGTGGTACGCCCGGTACGGGATCAGCTACGCGCTCAGCGTGCGCGCCGGGGCGGAGCCGGCCCGCCGGCTCGCCGCCGCCGACGGCCACCTCACCTGGATCGAGCCGCTCCCGGAGCCGGGCGCCGGTACCTGACCGGACCGGTGCCGGCCGGGCCGCCGCGCGGCGGCCGGGTCCGGCTCGTGCGGGCGGTGCTCAGGCGACGTGATAGCTGACCCGGTCCTCGTTCGGCATCAGCAGCCAGAGCAGCACGTACACCAGCAGCTGGCTGCCGGGCAGGATCACCGACAGCACGAACAGCAGCCGGACCAGGCCCACCGACAGCCCGAACCGGTGCGCCAGCCCGGCGCACACCCCGGCGATCATGCGACCCTCGCGCGGACGATACAACGCCATGGCACCCACCCCTTCGTCGTCCCGGACCCCGTCCGGACAAGATCAACGGTAGGCGCGGCGCCGGGCGCGGGCATCGGCTCCGGGACGGATCTGTCCGGCCCCGGCCCCTACGGGCGGTGCCGGGCCGCGGACCGGGGCACACCCCGACCCGATGTCGGGTCGCGGCGCCCGGATGCCGGGTCGCCGGCGCGGAGACGGCGAAGGCGCCCGGCGGGAACGTGCCGGGCGCCTTCGCGACGTCGGGTGTCAGCCCTGGTAGGGCTCGAAATCGACGATCGTGACCGAGATGTCCGCACCGCTGGGGGCGGTGTAGCTCACCGTGTCGCCGGAGTTGTGACCGAGGATCGCCTGGCCCAGCGCCGATTCCGGGCTGTAGACGGTCAGATCGGTGGTCGCCGCGATCTCGCGCGAGCCGAGCAGGAACTTCTCGGTGTCGTTCGGGTCGCCGTCGAACTGGATCGTCACCACCGTGCCCGGCGCGATCGAGTCGCTCTTCGGCGCCTCCCCGACCCGGGCGCCGCGCAGCAGCTCCTGCAGGTATCGGATCCGGCCCTCCATCTTGCTCTGTTCCTCGCGGGCGGCGTGGTATCCGCCGTTCTCCCGCAGGTCGCCCTCTTCGCGCCGCTCGTTGATCTCGGCGGCGATCTCCGGCCGCTTGGCGATGAGCTCGTCAAGCTCGCTCTTGAGCCGGTCATGGGCGTCCTGGGACAGCCAGGTCACAGGTGCCTCGCGGTCGGTCGTCGACACTTGGTACTCCTTCACGTGCGATCCTCGCCGGCATGCCGGCGCTGACTGCGAATTTCCAAAGCTAGCAGCGGAGCACACCAATGGGTGTACCCCGACTCACGGAATGCTGTCGGGCGGCTGCGGTACGTCGGCTAGTGTGCCGGGCCGCAGCCCACGACTTCGGCTGTGTACGCCTGGCGGGACGTGTGCAACGAATACTCGACGGTGTCGTCGGGTGCACCCGCCGGGAGCGTCACCTCGGCCCGGCCGACCTCGGCGCCGTCGTAGGCGCGGGACCGGACCGTACAGCTGGTCGCCTTGTCGTCGGGGTGTGAGATCCGCAGGGTCATCGCCACCGTGGACGAGTTCACCACTCGCGAACGCACCACCTGGGCCTGGTATTCCGACTCGCCGAACCGCTGGTAGTACCCGACGGAGACGGCCAGGCCCGCCGCGAGGACCCCGGCGATCAGCACCGGAAGCACCCAGCGCGGCGTTGCGCGACGCTCCCGCCGGCGGCCGTAACGGCCCGGCGGAAATGTCGGCGTCGTCACGCCGCTCCGGATGCTGGTCACGATCGATGTCCTCGCAGTGTTGTCAGATGTGTCGGCAAGAATGCTGTACCGACGCCCCATGGACAGCGGTTCCATCATGCCAGCGCGACCCGGTGAAGTTGGCTGACGGTGCATCGGCCGGCTGGATATGGGCTAAGTCACACGATGAGTTTCGAGGAGCATACGTGTCCGGTGATCTCCGCTTGATGGCGGTGCACGCACACCCTGACGACGAGTCCAGCAAGGGTGCCGCCACCATGGCGCGCTACGCGCGGGAGGGCGTCGAGGTCATGGTCGCCACCTGCACCGGTGGCGAGCGCGGCGACGTGCTGAACCCGAAGATGGACCGGCCCGAGGTGTGGCGCGACCTCGCCGAGATCCGGTCCAAGGAGATGGCAGCGGCGCGCGAGATCCTCGGTGTGCAGCAGTCCTGGCTCGGCTTCGTCGACTCCGGCTACCTGGAGGGTTACACCCCGGCCCGGGTCGACGAGCTGCCCGAGGACTCCTTCGCCCGGGTGCCGCTGGAGGTGGCCGCGGCGCCGCTGGTGCGGCTGATCCGCGAGTTCCGGCCGCAGGTGGTCACCACCTACGACGAGCAGGGCGGCTACCCGCACGCGGACCACATCATGTGCCACACGATCAGCGCGGAGGCGTTCGACGCGGCCGGCGACCCGAACCGCTACCAGGAGTTCGGCGAGCCGTGGCAGCCGAGCAAGCTCTACTACGACATGGGCTTCAGCAAGGACCGCATCATGGCCCAGCACGAGGCGATGCTCGCCGCCGGGCTGGAGTCCCCGTGGGCCGAGGCGATCGAGAAGTGGGACTGGAGCCGGGACAAGGGCGGCCGGGTCACCACCCGGGTGCCGTGCGGCGAATACTTCTCGATCCGGGACGACGCGCTGCGGGCGCACGCGACCCAGGTCGATCCGGACGGCCAGTGGTTCCGGGTGCCGCTGGACATCCAGCAGAAGGTGTGGCCGACCGAGGACTTCGAGCTGGCGAAATCGCTGGTCGAGACGTCTCTGCCGGAGGACGACCTGTTCGCCGGGCTGCGCTGACCTGCCCACCTGCCCCAGGCGTACCGTTGACGCTCCGGCCGGCGCAGCTGCGCGGCGCCGGCCGATGCGTGGGATGCGCCGAGGGTGTGGAGGTGCCGACGATGTCCGTGCTCGCTGCCGGGTCTGCGGTGGCCGCCGCGCTGCCGTTGGCGAAGAACGACTTCGGTGACACCGAGGCGGGCGGGATGGCCGGTCCGCTCGGCCTCGTCGTGATCATCCTGCTGGCGATCGCCACGGTGCTGCTCATCCGCAACATGAACCGACGGTTGCGGCGCCTGCCCGCTCGGTTCGACGATGGTTCGACATCCGAGCAGCCCCTCCCGCTCGACGAGGTTTCGGGGCAGGATCACTCCAGCGAGGACCACTCCGGTGGCGACCATCCCGAGCAGAGCGAGGCGGCCGGTGATGCGGAGGCGAGCAGCAAGTCGGGGTCGACCGACCCGCGCTGACCGCGCGCCATCCCTGCGCCACTCGAAGTGGCCCCTGTTTCACTCTCTGAGTAGATTTGCCGCGACCGTTTTGTCGGACTGCGCCCCTTCGACCACTTCGGTACCATCGATCGGGTCACATCGGCCGGTTTTCCAATTCCGATTGATACCGGACATCCCTACGCTGGCCGCGGGGAGGTGCCGGACCCTTTCTGCCGTGTCGAGAAGGGGGGTGCACCACTCATGCGTGAGGGCGTTTGGGGCTGAGTACACATCCGATGGTTCGGATGCAGGTGAGGAGGCGGGCCGATGAGGTCGATCCGGCCCTTCTCCGGAGACACTCCGACCAGCCTGCGAATGCTGGTCGGTACGAGTTGCGTCGCGGCGCTGGCGATCGCCGGCGCCGCGATCGCCAGCGCGGAACACCCGCCCGGTCCGTACCGGTTCCTGGCCACCATCGGCCTGTTCGCCCTGGCCCGCAGCATGGTGCTGTGGATCCGGGCCGGCAGCCAGCGGTTCGGGTTGAGCTGGGGTGAGGCCGCGCTGCTGGTCGGCATGTGCCTGCTGCCACTGCACTGGCTGGTCGCCGTGGTCCCGGTCGGGGCCCTGGTCGGCGGCGTGCTCAGCGGCGCCGCGCCGATCAAGACGCTGTACAACACGGCCGCCGCGACCATCAGCACGGCCGCCGCCTGCCTGGTCGTCGGGGGCTCGGCGGCGTCGGCGAGGTGCCACCGCTCAGCGTCCGCACCGCGGTCGCACTGGCTGCCGCCGGCGTGACGTACTGGCTGATCAGCTCGCTGCTCGCGGGGGCGGCCATCTGGCTCACCGCCGGTCGCGCGCGTGCCCGCGCCGCGGTTTTCAGCAATCCGAGCGCGAAGCTCGTCATGCTTGCCGGCAACATCACCCTCGGCCTGGTCGCGGTCGGCCTCGGCCTCGCCGACTTCCGGTACCTCGCCGCCGCGCCGCCGCTGATCTGGCTGCTGCACGAGGTGTACACGGCGCGGATGCGGGCCGGTGACGAACGCCGGGCCTGGCAGGAACTGGCCGGCGCGGTGCACGCGATGAGCCGGCTGGACGTGTCCGGGGTGGTGTCCGCTGCCGCCGCCGGTGCGCACCGGCTGTTCGCCCCGGAGGCCGTCGAGGTCGCGGTGTGCCGGTCCGGCGCGCCGACCCGGCGGTACCGCAGCGACACCGCCGGCGAGGTCCGGGCCGGCGCCGAGCCGCCCATCGACGGCGCCGGGGTGCTCGTGCACGAACTCTCCGTCGGCGAGGAGAAGGTCGGTGAGCTGCGGGTCCGGTTCCACGATCCGAGTACGGTCGGGGTCCGGGAGCGGCTCGCGCTGTCCGCCTTCGCCGACGCTCTCGGCGCCGCGCTGCACAACGCCGCCTCGCACGCGCGGCTGCGGGAGATGGCCGACCGCAAGGCGTACGAGGCGGAGCACGACCTGCTCACCGGGCTGGTGAACCGGATCAAGCTGCTGGAGTACGGCGACGAGCAGTTGCGGGTGGAGCCGAACGAGGACCCGCGCGAGGTGGCGCTGCTGCTGCTCGACCTGGACCACTTCAAGGACGTCAACGACACCCTCGGGCACGCCGCCGGCGATCAGCTGCTGCGCGCGATCGCCACCACGCTGTCGTCGCGTACCGAGCCGGACGAGATGCTGGCCCGGCTCGGCGGGGACGAGTTCGCGCTGCTCATCCCGTCCCCGCCGGTGTGGCGGCAGGGTTCCGAGTACGCCGCGGAGCGGGCCCGCCAGCTCGCCGCCGCGCTCGCCGCGCCGGTGGAGATCGCCGGCGTCGCGCTGTCGGTGGAGGCGGCGATCGGGGTCGCCGCGGTGCCGGCCGGCGGGTGCGTCATGGCCGAACTGCTGCGCCGCGCCGACGTGGCCATGTACCAGGCGAAACGCACCGGGCGGGCGATCTGCCGGTACGACCCGGCGCGGGATGCGGCGAGCACCGACCGGCTGGCACTGCTGGCCGAGCTGCGCGCCGCGCTCGCGGCCGACGACCAGCTGATCCTGCACGTCCAGCCGGCGATCGACCTGGCCTCGGGGGAGCCGACCGGCGCCGAGGCGCTGATCCGGTGGCAGCACCCGCGCCGCGGCCTGCTGGGGCCGGGCGAGTTCGTCGGCGTGGTCGAGCAGAGCGAGTTGGTCGGACCGTTCACCCGGTACGTGCTGGACGTCGCGCTCGGCGTCATGTCGCGCTGGGGTGCGGAGGGGCTCGACATCCCGGTCGCGGTGAACATGTCGGCGCGCAGCCTGCTCGACCGCAACCTGCCGGCCGACGTGGCGGAGCTGCTCGGCCGCCACCACGTCCCGCCGGAGCGGCTCGTCCTGGAGATCACCGAGACGGTGATGATGACCGAGCTGGACATCATCGACGACGTGCTGGCCGGGCTGCGGGCGCTGGGGGTCCGGCTGTCGGTGGACGACTTCGGCACCGGGTACTCGTCGCTGACGTTCCTGGCCCGGTTCGAGGTCGACGAGGTCAAGGTGGACCAGGAATTCGTGGCCCGGATGGGCGAGGCACCCGAGGCCGAGGCGATCGTACGGTCCACTGTGGAGCTGGGGCGGGCGCTGGGGCTGCGGGTGGTCGCCGAGGGGGTCGAGACCGCCGAGCAGAAGGCCGCGCTGTCGGCGATGGGGTGCGAGGCGGGCCAGGGCTACCACTTCTTCCCGCCGATGCCGGCGGACAAGACCGCGAAGGTGCTGTGGACGCTGCGCCAGGCGGCCAGCGCGCGTGGCGCGCAGGTGATTCCGCTGTCCGGCCGTGCCGCGCAGCCCGGCCAGGAGTAGCCCCGTCGCGGCGGGCCGGGCGTCGGGTCCTGCGATTGACGCCCCGGTGCGGTCTGGCTAGCTTGCTCCCCCGGTGGATGGGCGACCAGCCGATCGACTACTGGCCGTACGGCCGACCGGGCACGGCAGCATCGTCGCCTCGCCGGACGGCCGCCAGCTGTACTACCTGCACCACGGCCGGCCGACCGCGACCACGCCTGACCGCCGGCTCTACACCGAGCGCCTGTCGTTCGACGCCAGGCACCCGGATCCCGGCGGCAACCCGACGCTGCGGATCGAGCAGCCCACCGGCGACGAACCGATCCCGTCCGGGGTCGCGCCCTACTCGATCGGCGCCTCGGCGTCGGCGATCACGCTGGCCGCGGGCGGCGCGCAGCAGGTCACCGCAAAGGTCCGGAACGCCGACGGTGGCGCGCTGCCCGTCGTCGTCTCCCCGGCATCGCACCGACCAGCGCCCCGGTCGCCGCCGCGGCGGTACCGGTGCCGGTCCCGGCCCGGCGTGTGACGATGGGGTGGTGAACCGCCTTGCCGATGCGACGTCGCCCTACCTCCTGCAACACGCCGGGAACCCGGTGGACTGGTGGGAGTGGGGCGAGGCGGCGTTCGCCGAGGCGCGGCGACGGGACGTGCCGCTGCTGATCTCGGTCGGGTACGCGGCCTGCCACTGGTGTCACGTGATGGCGCACGAGTCGTTCGAGGACCCGGCGGTCGCGGCCGTGGTGAACGACCACACCGTGCCGGTCAAGGTGGACCGGGAGGAGCGCCCGGACGTCGACGCGGTGTACATGACCGCGACGCAGGCGATGACCGGGCAGGGCGGCTGGCCGATGACGGTGTTCGCCACCCCGGACGGCGCGCCGTTCTGGTGCGGCACGTACCTGCCGAAGCGGCAGTTCGTCGGGTTGGTCCAGGCGGTCGCGGGGGTCTGGCGGGACCGGCGCGACGAGGCGGTCGGGCAGGGCGCGGCGGTGACCGCGGCGCTGCGCCGGGCCGCCGCGCCGGTGGGCCCCGGGACGGCGCTGACCGCCGACCATCTCGCCGCGGCCACCCGCGCCCTGGCCGGGCAGTACGACCAGATGAACGGCGGGTTCGGCACGGCACCGAAGTTCCCACCGTCGATGGTGCTGGAGTTCCTGATCCGGCAGCACGAGCGTACCGGCGACCCGGACGCGCTCGCGCTGGTGCGGCACACCTGCGCGGCGATGGCCCGCGGCGGCATGTACGACCAGCTCGCCGGCGGGTTCGCCCGCTACGCGGTGGACGCCACCTGGACGGTGCCGCACTTCGAGAAGATGCTGTACGACAACGCATTGCTGCTGCGCGCCTACACCCACCTGGGACGGCTGACCGGCGACGAGTCGACGCGACGGGTCGCCGCGCAGACCGTCGAGTTCCTGCTGCGCGACCTGCGCGCCGGCCCCGCCTTCGCGGCGTCGCTGGATGCCGACGCGGCCGGCGCGGAGGGCAGCACGTACGTCTGGACGCCGGCGCAGCTGCGCGCCGTACTCGGTGACGCGGACGGCGCCTGGGCGGCTCGGACGTTCGCGGTGACCGACGCCGGCACGTTCGAGGGCGGCGCCAGCGTGCTCCAACTGCCGGCCGACCCGGACGACGCGGCGCGGTTCGCCGCGGTCCGCGACCGGCTGCTCGCGGCGCGCGGCGAGCGCCCGCAACCGGCCCGGGACGACAAGGTCGTCGCCGCCTGGAACGGCCTCACCATCACCGCCCTGGTCGAGTACGCGAACCTGACCGGCGACGCGGCCGCCGGCGCGGCGGCCGTCGAGGCGGGGGAGTTCCTCGCCGACGTGCACCTGGTGGACGGCCGGCTGCGGCGCATCTCGCGGGACGGCCGGGTCGGCGCCCCCGCCGGCGTGCTCGACGACCACGGCGCGGTGGCGCAGGCGTTCTGCGCGCTGCACCAGCACACCGGCGACCCGCGCTGGCTGGCCCGCGCCGAGGCGCTGCTTTCGGTTGCCCGGCAACACTTCCGCACCGAGGACGGCTGGTACGACACGGCCGACGACGCGGAACGGTTGGTGAGCCGGCCGGCCGACCCGACCGACAACGCCACCCCGGCCGGGCTGTCCGCGATCGCCGAGGCGCTGCTGACCTACGCCGCGCTGACCGGCTCGGCGCCGCACCGGGACGACGCCGAGGCGGCCCTGTCGGTACTGGCGCCGATCGTCGCCGACCATCCGCGGTTCGCCGGGCACGCGCTGGCGGTGGCGGCGGCGGCGCTGACCGGGCCGTACCAGATCGCGGTGGTGGGTGGTGACGCGCTGCGCGACGCGGCGTGGCGGGCGGCGCCGGCCGGGTCGGTTCTGGTCGCGGGGGAGCCGGACGCGCCGGGCGTGCCGCTGCTCGCCGATCGGGGGCTCGTCGACGGCGGCCCGGCCGCGTACGTGTGCCGGGGCTTCGTCTGCGACCGCCCGGCCCGTACCGCCGAGGAGCTGCAGGCCCAACTGTCCGGTTGACCGCCGGGCCGGCTCCGGATGATCAGGCCTGGCCGGTTTCGAAGCGACTGATCCGGCCGTCCGCGACGACGAAGTGCCACCGGGTGTTCATCGCGCCCCAGGTGGAGTTGGTGTAGCGGACGAGCAGATCGAGGCCGTCGTCGGACTCCGACTCGACCGCCATCTTCCCGTCGCTGCGGAAGATCTCCCGCTCGGTCCAGTCGTGCAGATCCCGGTCGGTGCCGTCGTCGGACATCGTCGCGTCGGCGGTGAGGGCCGCGGCGAGTGCGGCCCGGTCGCCGGCGTTGACCGCCGCGACGAACCGCCGCACCTCCGGCCGTGCTGGCTCGATCATGGCTCCCCCTTCTCCGCGGCCGTGCTGCCGGCGACGGTGCCGCCGCGCGCCGGCCGCCGGCGCCGCGCGATCGTGCTGCCGGCCAGGTCCTGCCGCCGACCGCTGTCGTACCGGCGCCCGACCGGCGGCGGGTCCGGTCCGACCGTAGCCGCGCCGACACCGGTACCGGGTGGATTCGCCGGCATGCGCCGGAGGGCGGCGGGAGGTGACGCCGGAGAAGGCCGTCCGTGATCACGTATGTACGATCAGTCATCGCCCGATCGATGGAGATGACGCCAGATGGCAGGACTTGCCGCATATTTCGGCATCAGCGGCCAGGCCGACGGTCAGGCACCCGGCGGTCCGGCACAAGGCGGTCCGGCACAAGACGGTCCGGCACAAGGCGGTCAGGTACCCGCCGGGCAGGCGCTCGACGACCTGGTCCGCGGCCTGGCGCCGCGCGGCGACGAGATCGCCGACTGGCACGACGGCGGCGGCCAACTGGCGATGGCGGTACGGGCCGGGATCCCGCAGGTGCACCACGACCACCGCGGTGCCGCCGTCGTCGTGGACGGCGTCGCGGAGCCGTCCACGCTGCTCGCCCGGTACGCCGAGAGTGGCGCCGCGGCGGTGCTCGGCCAGCCGGCGACCGACCCGTACGCCGCGGTGCTCGCCGACCCGACGCGCGGCGTGCTCGTGCTGTGCCGGCACGGCGACGGGCCGCCGCTCTACTACGCCCGGCACCGCGGCGCGGTGCTCGTCGCCTCCGAGCCGGCGGCGCTGCTCGCGGCCGGGGTCCCGGCCGTGCCGGACGCGGAGACGGTCGGCCGGTTCCTCGGCACCGGCGACTGCGACCGCGACACGCGCACCTTCCTCGCCGGGGTGCGGCGGCTGCTGCCGGCGCAGGTCCTGGAGGTGGGCGCGCACGGCGTCCGGCCGGTCACGCACGCGGCCGGTGCGCCGGTCACGCCGCCGCTGCCGGTCGGCGCCGGAGCGCGCCTCGGCGTACGGCTGGACGGTGCGATGACCGGGGTGGCGCTGCTCGGCCTGGCCCGCACCGACCCGGCGCCGCCCACCGACCCGGACGTACTGCCGGTGTACCGCGCCGTGCTGCCGGGCACGGCGCCGCCCGCCGCGGTGGCCGCGGCCGACCTGCGGGACGAACCGGTACCGGTGACGGTCGCCGACGTCGACGACCTGCTCCTCGGGCTGGGCGAGCCGGTACCGGATCCGGACGTGCTGGCCGCCTGGGTGGTGGCCCGCCGTGCCGCCGGTGAGGTGGACGCGCTCCTCGACCCGCTCGGCGGTACCGCGCTGCTCGCCGACACCACCGCGCCCGGCTACCTGACCCGGGTCGCGGATCGCGTCACGACCCGGTTCGGGGTGGCGCTGCAGATGCCGTACCGGCGGGTGGCCGGCACCGGGGCGGCCCGCGAACTGCTCGCCCGGTGCCGTCGCGGGCTGCCCGCCGGGGCGGTACCGGCGGCGGAGCCGGCGCCGGTGGACCCGACGCTGAGCGTGCTCCGCGCGCTGCGGCCCGACGTGTACGCGACGTTCCTGTCCGCCTCGTTCACCGGCCGGCCGGGGCACGACGCGCGGGCGGTCGTCGCCGGTTTCGGTGACCTGCTCGCCGGACGCCGCACCGATGCCGGCCGGTTCTGGCGCGCGTTCCTGCTGGAGCGGTGGCTGCGGCTGATCGAGTCCGGCGCCGCCAGCCGGCCCGCCGACGCGCCGCCGGAACAACCGTCCACGACCACGGTGGACGGTGCCCGGTGGCTGCGGCTGCCGGTCGCGACCCGGACGCTGCGCGCCGGCGACGCCTACGCCGACTCGATCGCCTGGTACGTCACCGAGCGGGTGCGCGCCGCCTGCGCCGACGACCGGTACCGGCGCCGGTTCGGCCGCTGCTGGTACCTGGTGGTGGCGGCCCGGCCGCTCGCGGTCACGCAGGGCCGGGTGCGACCGCTGTGGGAGCTGCGTCCCGGCTGGTGGGCGCGGCGGATGTCCGAGTTCGTCCGGGACCGGTCCTGGCAGGGCCTCGGCAACCCGTGGACGATGCAGACCGCGATCGACGAGGCGGGGCTGCGCCGCGTGCTGTTCGCCGCCGCGGCGGGCGCCGGCGGGCGGCTGCTGCACCGGCACGGCATGTTCGACCGGATCGCCGGGGAGCCGGTCCGGCAGGTCCGCGGTCCGGTCGAGCGGGCCACCTTCCCGGCGAACGTGGCGGTCGCCGCGGCACCGACCGACCCCGAGGCCGCCGCCGCCGACCTGCTCGCCGCGGTACGGGCGGGGCTGCGCGACGACGCCGCCGCGGGCATCGCCGGCTGCGCGGTCGTCGGTACCGACCGGGTCGCCGGCGGCTGCCAGGTGCTCGCCTGCGTCGGTGACCGTCCGGCCGGCTTCTATGCCGCGGCGTGCGCGGACGACCCGCTCGGCCGCCTCGCCGGTACCCCGGCCGCGGTGGTGCTGCTCGCGCCGCCGGAGACGGCCACCGGCGCCCCGCGACCCCGCCGTTCCGGGTCCCGGGACGCGCGCCGCGCCGCCGCACGCTGACCGCGCCGCCGCTCGCTGACCGCGCCGCTCGCTGACCGCGCCGCGCCGCCGCGTCGCCGGTCGCTGACCGCTGGCTGTGCCGCATGTGTTCGCGTTGCCCTCGCACCGTTGGCAATGATGATTGTGCGTGTAATGCTGTAATCGTCATTTCGTTCGATGGGGAGGAACGATGCGAGGAGAAGGAACCTGGCCGCCACACCGGGGCTGGGGACGAGGTCGCGGCGGCGCGCAACCCGAGCCGCCATCCGCCGCCGACGCGGCCGGGTGGATCCGCGGGCGGCTGCCCGACGACTGGTTCGTCGAGCCGCCGACCATCACCGTCGACCGCGAGGAGATCCTGATCGTCGGCGCCATCCCGCCGCCCGAGCCGTCCGGCGACGCGGCCGGCGAGGGCACCGAGGCGGAGCGGGCCGCCGCCGAGCAGGGCCGGATCGCCCGGTTCCGGGAGCAGACCCGGGACGAGCGGATCGGCATCGCGCAGCAGATCGAGCACCGCTACCGGCGGCACGCCAGCTGGGGCGCCACCTGCGGGGAGACCCGCGAGCTGTTCACCACCCAGTCGGTGCCGGTGATGACCCGGCTGCGGCAGCCGCAGCGCGTGGTGCTCGACACCCTGGTCGACGCCGGCGTCGCCAGGTCCCGCTCGGAGGCGCTGGCCTGGTGCGTCCGGCTGGTCGGCGAGCACGCCGAGGACTGGCTCGACGAGCTGCGCGGCGCCATGTCCACCGTCGAGGACCTCCGTCGCAAGGGCCCGGACCTGGGCTGACCGCGACGGCCCCGATCTGGGCCGACCGTGACCACACCGGGACGGCGGTACCGCCGGCAGCCCCGGCGCCGGGGACGCCTGGCGCCGGGGCGCCTGACCCGAGCACGGAGTCGGGGCTTCCGGCTTCCGGCTTCGGGCCCGATCCGCCGGTACCCCGACGGCATCGCGCCGCAACATCATCGTGCCGCCGACTGCCCGAGCTGCCCGGCGGCACGTACCCCGTCGCCAGCGCCGTTCGGGCGGCTCTCGGTACTGCCGGCCCGGTCGTGCCGGCACGCGGCGATTGGCAGACTTGGGCGTGTTCGTCGCCACCGATCCGGGCCCTTGGCCGCTTGCGCGGCGTACCGGGCGGCGTACGCTGCCTAGCCGTGAGCCTGCGCACCCTCGTCTACGGTCTGTACGAGCGACGGCTTCGCGCGGGACTGTCCGGGAAGCCGCTGCCGCACCACGTCGCGGTCATCATCGACGGCAATCGCCGCTGGGCCAAGGAGAACGGTTTCGACGACCCGGCCCTCGGCCACCAGGCCGGTGGCCGCAAGATCGAGGAACTGTTGCAGTGGTGCGACGACCTCGGCATCGGGCACGTGACGATCTACATGCTGTCCACCGACAACCTGAACCGGCCGGTGGCGCAGCTGGAGCCGCTGCTGCGGGTGATCGAGGACGTGGTGACCGGGCTGTCCGCCGACGGCCGGCCGTGGCGGGTGCACGTGGCCGGCGCCCTCGACATCCTGCCGGCCCGCACCGCCGAGGTGCTCAAGGCGGCCGAGGAACGCACCGCCGACCGTACCGGCGGGGCCCGCGTCAACGTGGCGGTCGGCTACGGCGGGCGGCGCGAGATCGCCGACGCGGTGCGGTCGTTGCTGCAGCAGCACGCTGCCGCCGGCACCACCATCGAGGAGCTCGCCGAGGTGCTCGACGTCGACCACATCGCCGAGCACCTCTACACCCGCGGCCAGCCCGATCCGGACCTGATCATCCGGACCAGCGGCGAGCAGCGGCTGTCCGGCTTCCTCACCTGGCAGTCGGCGCACTCGGAGTTCTACTTCTGCGAGGCGCACTGGCCGGACTTCCGGCGCACCGACTTCCTGCGCGCGCTGCGCTCGTACGCCAACCGGCAGCGCCGCTACGGTCACTGACCCGCTCCGCCGCCGTCGGCCATGGACCCGGCCCCGCCGACCGTGTCGATGGTGGACTCGAGTCCCCGCGTTTCGAGCATGGGCCGAGATCGGTGTGGCGGGTAGGCGCAGGGCCACGATCGGCGCGGGCGGGTCAGCTGAGGGCGAGCCGGATGGCGAGCGCGACGACCACCACGGCGGCGACGAGGGTGGTCGCCAGCCGGCCGCGCCGCCCGGTGAGCAGCCGGCCGAGCAGCAGCCCGGACGCCGAGAGCAGCAGTTGCCAGCTGGCCGAGGCGAGGAACGCGGCGACGACGAAGACCGCGCCGGCCACCGGACCGCCCAGGCCGCCGGCCTGCCCGCCGACGACGACCGCACCGAAGTACACCAGCGTCGTCGGGTTCAGCAGCGTCATGGCGAGCAGCACCGCGTACGCCCGTACCGGGGTCAGCGCGGTGCCCCCGGCGGCGGTCGAGGTGGCGTGCCGGCGGTACCGGCGGACCGCTCCGACCACCAGCCACCCCGCCACGAGCAGGACCACCAGCGCGGCGAGCCGGTGCGCGATCCCGGCGTACGGGGTGATCCGGCCGGCCAGCGCGGCGCCACCGAGCACCGCCGCCGCGGCGTACAGGCCGTCCACGGTGGCGATGCCGAGCGCCGCCGCGGCAGCGACCCGCGGGCCGGCGGTGGCGGACAGGGTGACCAGGTACGCGCCGACGGCGCCGATCGGGATCGCGATGCCGTACCCGGCGAGCAGCCCCGCGACGAGCGCCCCGGTCACGGTCGGGCGCCGGTACGCCTCCCGACCCGGGCCTGCTGCTGCCGGCGCGCGGTGGCGGTACGCGGAGCGCGGGCGGCGAGCAGGCGGGTGCGGGTCGTACGCATGATCCGACGGTGTCAGCCCACCAGCGCGGGAGCAACGTCATTTCGCCCGCCGTACCGAGGCGTCGGGCGGGCGCCGACCCGGGGGCCACCGGCCGGCACGGGAGCCGATCCGGCCGGGGCGTCGATGACGGGCGGGTGGCGAGTGGATGACACGCGCGGTGCGTAAGGGCGGGCTACTGGCCGTATCCGGATTTGCTGGCTAACGTCTGGATCGTGGTACGGGGACGTCCCGGGCCACCCGGGAGGCCCGGATGCGGCGTACGTCGTCACGGTGGGCCGGCACCCGGCCCGCGTGCGGGCGAGTCCGGCCGATGAGTCACCGGCGTGGGGATCACCGCGCCGGCCGAGAGGGCCCGACGGCCGTGCCGTCCCCAGGCCGTGTTGCGGGTGTCCCGTGGGCCGGACCGGCCGACGGCCCCGGAACGTGCCGCGGGACGCCGTTCCGGCGGGGCCTCTCACCGACCCGGCGTGGAGGTGCGCGCCTCGCGGAGTGGCCCTGTGAGCACACGTCGTAGCACCCAGGCCCCTGACTCACCCCGCCGCACCTACGTGCTGGACACCTCGGTGCTGCTGTCCGATCCGTCCGCGTTCCGGCGTTTCGCCGAGCATGCGGTCGTCCTTCCGCTGGTCGTCATCGGCGAGCTGGAAGGCAAGCGGCACCACCCCGAGCTCGGCTGGTTCGCCCGCGAGGCGCTCCGGCTGCTCGACGACCTGCGGTACCGGCACGGGCGGCTCGACGAGCCGCTGCCGGTCAACGATGCCGGCGGCACCGTGCAGGTCGAGCTGAACCACTCGGACCCGGCGGTGCTGCCGGACGGGTTCCGCAACGGCAGCAACGACGCGCGCATCCTCGCCGTCGCGCTGGCGCTGGCCGCCGACGGCCAGGACGTCACGCTCGTCACCAAGGACATGCCGCTGCGGGTCAAGGCCGCCTCGGTCGGCCTGCCCGCGGACGAGTACCGGCACGGGCAGGCGTCCGATCCCAGCTGGTCCGGGATGGCCGAGGCGGAGCTGACCGCCGACGAGATGGCGACGCTGTACGGCGGGGACCCGTTCGACCTGCCCGATGCGCGGGACCTGCCCTGCCACACCGGGTTGGTGCTGTCCTCGCCGCGCGGCTCGGCGCTGGGCCGGGTCCGGCCGGACAAGCACGTCCAGCTGGTCCGTGGCGACCGGGAGGCGTTCGGGCTGCACGGCCGGTCCGCCGAGCAGCGGGTCGCACTGGACCTGCTGCTGGACAACGAGATCGGCATCGTCTCGCTCGGTGGCCGGGCCGGTACCGGCAAGTCCGCACTGGCGATCTGCGCGGGCCTGGAGCTGGTGATGGAACGCCGGGCGCACAAGAAGGTCGTGGTGTTCCGCCCGGTGTACCCGGTCGGCGGCCAGGAACTGGGCTACCTGCCCGGCAGCGAGGCCGAGAAGATGTCGCCGTGGGGTCAGGCGGTGTTCGACACGCTCGGTGCGATCGCTTCCCAGCACGTCGTCGACGAGGTGCTGGAACGCGGGCTGCTGGAGGTGCTGCCGCTGACCCACATCCGGGGCCGGTCGTTGCACGACGCGTTCGTGATCGTCGACGAGGCGCAGTCGTTGGAGCGCGGGGTGCTGCTCACGGTGCTGTCCAGGATCGGTACCGGGTCACGCGTCGTGCTCACGCACGACGTCGCGCAACGCGACAACCTGCGGGTCGGCCGGTTCGACGGGGTGACGGCGGTGATCGAGACGTTGAAGGGGCATCCGCTGTTCGCGCACGTCACACTCACCAGGTCGGAACGATCTCGGATCGCTGAAGTGGTAACGGATCTGTTGGAGGATTTGACCCCATAGATCCCCACCTCCGGGTGACCCGACGAGTCACCCGAAACCCCGGTCGCCCGTTGGCCCTGGCATGGACCAACGGGCGATCGTCTGCGCTGAGTTGACTCAGCGTGATGCGGCGCGTCCGTACCGCTCACGGTGTTTGCGACTGACGGTGACGGTTGCCACTATCCGCGGGCTCCGGCCTGGCGTGTCGCCTTCGGGTGAGTCAGGGTGGTACGCCGAACGGTCGCCGGCACGCGCGGTAGCCGTTCCACCCCCTGTCCCCGTCGAAGGGAACGACGCGTGAGCCGGATCGGCACGAAGTTGTCAGTTCGGATGTTCGCAGTCTTCGTCCTCGTCGGCGGTCTCGCCGGCGGCGCGTACCTGACGGTGCACCGCCCCGGTCGGCAACCGACCGAGGTGGCGCAGCAGCAGGTCGTCGGGCAGCCGATCGATCCGATCGAGGAGCAGCAGGCGCAACGCCAGGCGACCGACGGGTACCGGCAGCAGAAGATGCGCGAGGAGGCGAGCCGCAGCGCGGCCCGGGACGCCAAGCAGCGCGCCGCGGCCGGTGGTGAGCACGCCGCCGCGGTCGCCGGCGACGCGGACGCCGCGAAGAAGGCCGAGGACCAGAAGAAGGCCGGCTCCTCGGGTACCAGCGGCGGCTCCGTCGGCCCGGTGCCGACATCCTGCAAGGAGTACAGCGGGAACCGCGCCACCGGGTGCACGCTGATGCTGCAGGCCGGGTTCAAGCTCGACCAGATGGCCTGTCTGGACAAGCTGTGGACCCGGGAGAGCGGCTGGAACGTGCACGCCTCGAACCCGTCCGGGGCGTACGGCATCCCGCAGGCGCTGCCCGGTGACTCGATGGCCTCGTACGGCGACGACTGGCAGGACAACCCGGTCACCCAGATCAAGTGGGGCCTCAACTACATCAAGAACCGCTACTCCACGCCGTGTGGTGCCTGGGACCACTCGCAGTCCACCGGCTGGTACTGACACCGACCCGCCCGCGCCGTCGACGGCGCGGCGCGGCGCGGCAGCGAACCGCGGCGACACCCGGCCGCACGACCGGGTGTCGCCGCGTTGCATGTCCGCGACCGTGGAACCGGGGAAAACCCCGATGGGCGAGC
Source organism: Actinocatenispora thailandica (assembly GCF_016865425.1). NCBI lineage: Bacteria > Bacillati > Actinomycetota > Actinomycetes > Micromonosporales > Micromonosporaceae > Actinocatenispora > Actinocatenispora thailandica. The sequence goes on from NZ_AP023355.1 coordinate 612,166, forward strand.
TGGCGCGACGCTGGTACCAAGGAGGTATGGCTACCGGCGGACTGCGTTCCGATACCGCGACGGGTGACGACCGGCTGCGGTTCGGCACCGAGGCGTTCTACGCCTCGATCGGCCGCGCGTTCCTCGCGATGTGCGCGTTCATCCCGGTGCTGTGGGGCATCGAAGGGCTCAACGCGCTGTTCGGTGGTGCGCTGGACCGCGCCGGCGGCATCGAGCCGCGCAGCCTGACCGGCATCGACGGCGTCGTGTTCGCCCCGTTCCTGCACGCGAGCTTCACCCACGTGCTGGCCAACAGCGTGCCACTGCTGCTGCTCGGCACGTTCGTGCTGGCCGGCCAGCCGAAGCGGTTCTTCTTCATCACCGGGTTCATCGCGCTGGTGTCCGGGCTGACGGTGTGGGTGTTCGGCCCGAGCAACTCGATCACCGTCGGGGCCAGCGGCGTGATCTTCGGCTACCTCGGCTACCTGCTGCTGCGCGGGCTGGTGGAGCGGCGCTGGTGGAGCCTCGGCATCAGCCTGCTGATGGGGCTGCTGTTCGGCTGGCAGCTGATCGGCATCCTGCCCGGCGAGGAGCACGTCTCCTGGCAGGGCCACCTCGGCGGTTTCCTCGCCGGTCTGGTCGCGGCCATCCTGTTCCGGCAGCCCCGGGCGCGCCGGTCGAAGCCGACCGGCGACGGCCCCTCGACCGGCCTCGGCGGTTCGTCCCCGACGCTCACCCTGCCCGGCGCGGACGGTCTCGGCCTCGGCAAGACCGGCACCGACCGCACCGTCGAGATGCCCGGCGGCGGCGCCGGCTGACGCCCGTCGTCTCGCACCTGCGGCGCCGCAGGTGCGAGACCCGTCGACCCGGACCGGGCGGCGGTCAGTCGGTTTCGACCGGGTCGCCGCCGAAGTCGACCATCGAGTACTGGCGGAGCTTCTCCAGCCGGTGCATCCCGTCGATCATGCGGATCGTGCCGCTCTTGGAACGCATCACGATCGACTGCGTGGTCACCCCGCCGGACCGGTACCGGACGCCGCGCAGCAGGTTGCCGTCGGTGACGCCGGTGGCGGCGAAGAACGCGTTGTCGCCGGCGACCAGGTCGTCGGTGCGCAGTACCCGGGACAGGTCGTGGCCGGCGTCGATCGCCTTCCGCCGCTCCGCGTCGTCCTTCGGCCAGAGCTTCGCCTGCAGCGAGCCGCCCAGGCACTTCATCGCGCAGGCCGCGATGATGCCCTCCGGGGTACCGCCGATGCCCATCAGCACGTCCACCCCGGACTGTTCCCGCGCGGCGCTGATCGCGCCGGCCACGTCGCCGTCCCGGATGAAGTGGATGCGGGCGCCGGTGTCCCGGATGTCGGCCACCAGCTGGTCGTGCCGGGGCCGGTCCAGGACGCAGACGGTGACGTCGGAGATGCTGGTGCGCTTGGCCTTCGCGACGCGCCGCAGGTTCTCCCGGACCGGCGCCTCGATGTCGATGACGTCCGCGCAGTCCGGCCCGACGGCGATCTTGTCCATGTAGAAGACGGCGGACGGGTCGAACATCGCGCCGCGCTCGGCCACCGCGAGCACGGCCAGCGCGTTCGGCATCCCGGCCGCCATCAGCGTGGTCCCGTCGACCGGGTCGACCGCCACGTCGACCTCCGGGCCGGTACCGTCGCCGACCCGCTCGCCGTTGTAGAGCATCGGGGCGTTGTCCTTCTCGCCCTCACCGATGATCACCACGCCGCGCATCTGGATCGAGTTGATCAGCTGGCGCATGGCGTCGACCGCGGCACCGTCGCCGCCCTCCTTGTCGCCCCGGCCGACCCACCGGCCCGCGGCCATCGCCGCCGCCTCGGTCACCCGTACCAGCTCCAACGCCAGGTTTCGGTCCAGAACCTCGGTGTGTCGCGAAGTGCCTGCCATGGTCTTCCCCCTCCGCCAGCTGTGCCCGTACCGGTGCCGGATGGCCGGGCCGCCGCCCCGACCCGTTCCCCGAAATCCTGGCAGATCGCCGGGCCGGCCGCGGGCGGGCCGGGGTCCGATGTGGCGTGGCCACCCCGGCGCGGCCACCCGGCGCGGCCACCCGGCTCGGCCACCCGGCTCGGCCACCCGGTGCGGCCACCCCGGCGTGGTCACGGCGGCGCGGATGGGCGACGATGGATACGTGGCGCGCCGAGTACCGCTGTACACCGACGAGGGCACGCCCCCGGCACCGACCGAGGGCGAGCCGACGGCGCGCCGACGCCGCGGCGGTACCGGCCGGGACATGATCCTGTCGATGGCGGCGCTGCTGGTGCCGATCCTGATCGCGGTCGGGGTGTGGCGCTACCTCGACTCGGACAAACAGGTCAACGTCGTCGATCCGAAGCCGGCCATCGCGCAGGCCCGGCAGGCCGACCGGTTCCCGGTCGCGGCGCCGCGCTCGCTCGGCGCCGACTGGAAGGTCACCAGCGCCGAGACCACCACCAGGAAGGGCACCGCGACACTGCGGCTCGGGTACGTGACGCCGTCCGGCGGGTTCGCCCAGATCGTGGAGAGCAACGGCGACGCGGCCGCGCTGCTCGCCGACTCGGTGCCGAAGCATGCGCGGCCGTCCGGCAGCGTGCACATCGGTGGCGCCGACTGGGCGCGCTACACCGGCGACAAGAACAACCAGGTGCTGGCGCTGATGCAGCCGAAGCGCACCATCCTGGTCGTCGGCCAGACCAACGACGACGAGATGCGCACGCTCGCCGGTTCGCTGCACTGACCGTGCCCGGGGCGGACAGCACACCGCCCACCGACGGTGTCGATGGGCGGTGTGCTGCGGTCCGACGATGCGTATACCCCCCGGAAATACACCTCGGCCGATCGCTCACCTCAAGGCTTAGCCCTCGGTGGGCAGGTTGCGACAGGGCTGGCGGGGCGATTTAACCCGACGTTGGTACAGCCGCACCTGACCGAACGGACCGTTGGGGTACCGCTGGGCCTCAGCTGGCGCTGTCGTCGCGCGCGGCGCGGGCCGCGTCCAGCCGCTCCTTCGCGCCGTCCAGCCAGCGCTGGCAGACGTCCGCCAGGCGCTCGCCGCGCTCCCAGAGCGCCAGCGACTCCTCCAGCGAGGTACCGCCCGCCTCCAGCTTCTCCACCACCGAGGCGAGTTCCGCCCGCGCCTTCTCGTAGCTGACCGTCGTGTCCTCGTCCGTCACAGCGATCACCTTACGGCGCGGCCCGGCGCGGTCCGCCGGACGGCGCCGGCCGGTGTCACGCCGGCGGCGGCTCGGCGGGATCGCCGGCGGTCGCGGCGAGCTCCCCGCCGGCCAGCCGTACCCGCAGCGCCGCGCCGGGCGCCACGTCGGCCGGATCGCGCAGTACCGCGCCGTCGGCGGCGCGCTGCACGACCGCGTACCCGCGCTGCATGGTGGTCAGCGGGGACAGCGAGCGCAGCCGGGCCACCGTGTGCCGCAGGTCGCTGCCGGCCGCCTCGATCCGGTGCGCCAGGACGCGCCGGGCCCGGTCCCGCAGCCCGTCGACCTCGTCGCGCCGGCCGGACAGCAACAGCTCGGGCCGCGCCAGTACCGGACGGGACCGGACCGCGGAAAGCCACCGCCGCTCGCCGTCGAGCAGGTGCGTCACCGCCCGGTCCAGCCGGTACCGGTGCTGCTCGATCACCCGCCGCTCCTCGGCCAGGTCGGGTACCACCCGCTTGCCGGCGTCGGTCGGCGTCGAGCAGCGCACGTCGGCGACGTAGTCGACCAGCGGGGTGTCGGTCTCGTGCCCGATCGCGGACAGCACCGGGGTGCGGCAGCCGAACACCGCCCGGCACAGCGCCTCGTCGGAGAACGGCAGCAGGTCCTCGACGCTGCCGCCGCCGCGGGCCAGCACGATCACGTCCACCTCGGGGTTCGCGTCCAGCTCCGCCAGCGCGTCGAGGATCTGCGGTACCGCGGTCGGGCCCTGCACCGGCACGTTGCGGACCGCGAAGCGCACCGCCGGCCAACGGGCCGCGGCGTTCTCCTGCACGTCGCGCTCCGCGGCGCTGGCCCGCCCGGTGACCAACCCGACGGTACGGGGCAGGAACGGTGGCCGCCGCTTCCGCTCCGGCGCGAACAGCCCCTCCGCGGCGAGCACCTTCTTCAGCCGCTCCAGCCGGGCCAGCAGCTCCCCGAGCCCGACGTGCCGCAGCTCGTCGGCGCGCAGCGACAGGCTGCCGCGGCCGGCGTAGAACTCCGGCTTCGCGTGCACCACCACCCGGGAGCCCTCCCGCAGCGGCGGGTCGCACGACTCGAACGTGTCCCGGTAGCAGGTCACCGACAGGCTCATCTCGGCCGACGGGTCCCGCAGCGTCAGGAACACCAGCCCGGCGCCAGGGCGCCGGCTGACCTGCGCGACCTGGCCGTCCACCCAGACCCAGCCGAGCCGGGCGATCCAGGCGGAGATCTTCTGGCTGACCACCCGCACCGGCCAGGGTTCGTCCGGGCTGGTACGCGGCGCCTCGGCGGCAGATTCGGCCATCCGACGAGCTTAGGTCCCCGCCGCCGGCCGCCCGTGCACCCCGGTCGCCCGGACCGCCGGCTGTGGAGGACCTCACCTCGGCCTGCGGTACCGGCGCGGCGGCCTACCATGGGGATCATGACGAAGCGGGTGCTGCTGGCCAGGCCGCGCGGATACTGCGCCGGCGTCGACCGAGCCGTGGAGACCGTCGAGCGGGCGCTCGAACTCTACGGCGCACCCATCTACGTGCGGAAACAGATCGTGCACAACAAGCACGTGGTGCAGACGCTGGAGCGCAAGGGCGCGATCTTCGTCGAGGAGAACGACGAGGTGCCGGAAGGTGCCACGGTGATCTTCTCCGCGCACGGCGTCGCCCCCGAGGTGCACGAGCAGGCCAAGCAGCGCAACCTGCGCGCCATCGACGCGACCTGCCCGCTGGTCACCAAGGTGCACCAGGAGGCCCGGCGGTACGCGCGGGACGAGTACGACATTCTGCTCATCGGTCACGAGGGGCACGAGGAGGTCGTCGGCACCAGCGGCGAGGCGCCCGAACACATCACCCTGGTCGACGGCCCCGACTCGGTGGACGACGTCGAGGTCCGCGACCCGAGCAAGGTGGTCTGGCTGTCCCAGACCACGCTGTCGGTCGACGAGACGCTGCAGACCGTCGACCGGCTCAAGCGCAAGTTCCCCGGCCTGCAGTCGCCGCCGTCCGACGACATCTGCTACGCGACGCAGAACCGGCAGCAGGTCGTCAAGCAGATCGCGCCCGACTGCGACGTGCTGCTGGTGATCGGCTCCCGCAACTCGTCCAACTCGGTGCGGCTGCGCGAGGTGGCGCTGGAGGCCGGCGCCCGCGCGTCGTACCTGGTCGACTTCGCGTCCGAGATCGACGACGGCTGGCTCGTCGGCGCCGAGACCGTCGGCCTCACCTCCGGTGCCTCGGTACCCGAGGACCTCATCGAGCAGGTCGTCGGTCACCTCGCCGAACGCGGGTACGCCGACGTCGAGGAGATCACCACCGTGCAGGAACGCCAGACGTTCGCCCTGCCGCGGGAGATCAAGCGCGACCTCGCCGCCCGCAACACCTGAACCCTGTCGGTCAGCCGGAGCGGGAGAGCTCGATCCGCCCCCAGCACCGGCGTCACCGGGAGTCGGGCTCGCCTTCGCCGCGGCGCCGCCGACCCTCCTGCACCGCGGCGGTTGCCAGACAGAACCAGCCCAGCACGCCGAAGAAGATCCGGTCGGTGGCGGCCCGGGACCGCCAGTACTCGGTTTCGGAGATCTCGGTGACCTGGCCGGAACCCGCGTTGCGCCAGTAACGGTCGCCGCGGTGTACCAACCCGAACGGGCTTGCCATCGGCATGCTCACCAGGATGGACGACACCAGCACCACGCCCGCGATGCTGGCAGGCACCCGGAGCCGTCGGGGTAACGCGGCGGCCGACCGGATGTCGTCCGCCATGGCCAGCCAGGATCTGTTCCAGCTGCGACGCTGGCGGTGGATGCTCCACTGCGCCAGCACGGCACCGGCCACCGCGACCGGCACCGCGGGCATCGACAACCACCACGGTGGGGCCCACGGGCCGGGCAGCACCGTGACCCCCACCAGAGCCACGCAGTACGCCGTCGCGACGGTGGCGACGCGGATCAAGATCAGCACCGGACGATGGTGGCAACGCGCCCGTTCGTTGGCCATCGGCCGTACGGTGCGGATCGCCCGCGCCCGGCCGCCCGGTGACGGTGAGGGGGGTCCGTCGCCGGTTCGCTGCCTGGCGCGGGCGATCTCGCGGGCGGGCAAACCCGCCCGGTGGGTGTTGCCGGGGTGTGCCGCCGGGGGCGAGGACCCGGCGGCACGACGATCTTCAGGACACGTCGAGGGCGGTGTCGTCGAGCACGAAGGACGTCTGCAGCTTGGAACCCTCGGTACCGGTGAAGCGGAGAGTGACGGTCTGCCCCGCGTACCCGGAGAGGTCGACGGATTTCTGCACGTAGCCGGAGGTCGCGTCGGTGTTGGAGTAGCTGGCCAGCGTGCTGGTGCCGGCCGAGGTGACCGCGTCGAGCTTCAGCTTGTCGTACGCGGTGCTGCTGGTCTCGGCGGTGTCGATGTGCAGCCAGTACGAGAACGTCGCGGTGCCGCAGCCGGCGGGGATGGCGACCGACGTGGACAGCGTGTCGGTGTGCGTGCTGCCGTAGCCGTCGAGCCACGCCTTGTACGACCCGGTGTGTGCCGGCTCCTGCGAACTGGTGGTGATCACGCCGGAGGTGGCCGACCAGCCGGTGCTGCCGCTCTCGAAGCCGGCGTTGCTGATCAGCTGACCGGCGGTGCAGGTACCGCCGCCCCCGGTGCCGCCGCCGGTGGTGGAGCCGCCGCCCAGCCACGCGGTCGCGTTCAGCGCCAGCGCGGCGTTGCTGTTCGTGTTCCACCCGTCGTACAGGGTGTTGCCGGACTGGCCGGTGCCATCGTCGATGGGGGAGCTGTCCCCCCAGACCGCGACCCGGCCGCTGCCGAAACTGCTGGTGGCGAAGAACGAACCGGTGTCGCCGCCGGCGGTCGCGGACGACTGGTAGACGAGGCCCTTGACGGCGGAGTTGTCGGCCGGCTTGAGCGTCTGCGTGGTGCCGTCGTTGATGCTGGACGAGGTCACGTCGCCGAAGCTGCCGTGCAGCACCGGGTCGCTGCTGTCGGAGATCGCCTTCGGGGTGTCGGCGTTGATGTCCTTGACGTCGATCGAGAACCCGAACGGGTCCGACGAGTCGACGCTGTTGTTGGTCATCAGGTCGTTGAGCACGCCGACCGAGTCGATGCCGTCGTTGTTGCGGTCGCTGTTGTTGTGGTCGCTGATCATGAACAGCCCGCCGCCGGCCTGCACGAACTTCATCACCGCGGTCTTCTCTGCGGCGCTGAGCTGCACGTTCGGCTCGGGGAGCACGAACACGTCGACGTTGGCGAGGTCCTGCGCGCCGCCCCCGCCGTACGTGATGGTGTCGCCGGCCGGCAGCGTCTGCAGGCTGTACCCGCCGGTCTTCTGCAGCGCCACCCCCCAGGACGACAGCGCGCCGGTCCAGTCGGTCTCGGACTGCGGGTTCGCGTTCTCTCCCAACGGATCCGGCTGGGAGGTACTGATGATCCAGTCGGCGTTGCCGGCGGTCTCCGCCTTGCTGTTGTCGAACAGGACCCGGATCGGCGCGTCGGCGTTCGGGGTGGCGGTGTGGCGCGCCGGCGCTCCGGCGGCGGTGCTGGCGCCGGCGAGCAGGGCGCCCACCAGGGCGGCCCCGCCGAGCAGTGCGATGGTGCGCGGTCGTGTCGTCAGGCGCATGGGACCTCCCTGGCCGTGAGCAGAACAGGTCAGGATAAGTGCCCACAGACGCCGGCAACAGTGGCAAAAACACCTATTCACCCGAGCGCTGGCATCCGTTCACACACCGTTACGGAACGGGCGGGCGGTCAGGCTTCGCCGCTGCGCCGGGCGGACTCCGCGGCAGCGGGCGCCGGATCGCGCGGCTGGCGGGGCAACTCGTCGAACGCGACCAGCGCGGACTGCTCGCTCGCCACCAGCTCCGGTGCCTGCAACTGGCGGGCCGCCGACTCGACCTGCGGCGGCGCGCCGAGCAGCTCGGCCGCCTCCGACTCGCCCGCCACCCCCAGGTCGGCGAACTTGCGCGCGGTCACCAGCACCCGGCTCTCCAGCGAGCCGACCGTCTTGTTGTACGCCGTCACCGCACCGGACAGCGCGCCACCGAGCTTGGCGACGTGCCCGCCCATGGTGGCGAGCCGCCCGTACAGCTCCTTGCCGAGCCGGTGCACGTCGGCCGCGTTCGCGGCGAGCGCGTCCTGCCGCCACGCATACGCCACCGTGCGCAGCAGGGCGATCAGCGTCGCCGGGGTCGCGATCACCACGTTGCGTTCGAACCCGTGCTCCAGCAGGGTCGGGTCGCGCTGCAGTGCGGCGTCCAGGAACGTGTCCGCGGGCACGAACAGCACCACGAACTCGGGCGCCGTCTCGAACGCCGACCAGTACGCCTTGGCGGCGAGCTGATCGACGTGCCCGCGCAGGTGCCGGGCGTGCGCGTCCAGCCGGGCGTTGCGGGTCTGCTCGTCCCGCGCCTCCATCGCGTCCAGGTAGCCGCTGAACGGCGCCTTCGCGTCGACCACCACCTGCTTGCCGCCGGACAGGTGCACCACCAGATCGGGCCGGACGACCGCGTCGTCGGTGGTCACGGTGACCTGCTCGTCGAAATCGCAGTGCGACACCAGGCCGGCCGCCTCCACGATGCGCCGCAGCTGGTGCTCGCCCCACCGGCCGCGCACCTGCGGGGCGCGCAGCGCCGACACCAGCTGGCCGGTCTGGGTGCGCAACTGCTCGGAGGTACCGGCCACCTCGCGCAGCTGCTCGCGCAACTCCGCGTAGGCGCCGACCCGGGACCGCTCCAGCTCGGCCAGCTGCTGCTCGTACCGCGAGAGGCTGTCGCGCAGCGGGGCGACCAGGGTGCCGAGGCTCGCCGACTGCTCGCGGGCGGCGTCGTGGGTGAGCGTCCGCAGCGACTGCTCCAGCCGCTGCTCGCCATCGCGCGCCGCGGCCAGCCGCTCCTCCAACCGGGCGGTGTCGGCGGCGGCCCGGGAACGGGCGAACAGCACCCCGATCGCCGCTCCCGCGGCGAGGCAGAGCACGGCGACGACGAGTACGACAGCGACGTCCATGGGCGCCAGCATGCCCCGCGGGTGCGACGATTTCACGCACCGCCACGGGTGCGGATCGTTGCGGACGTACCGGGCAGGGCGGACGGGCTCTCGGGTAAGCGCTTGGTAAATGCGGGTACCGTCGATTCATGAAGACGCTCGTGCTGGTCATCGTTCTCGTGGTGCTCGTCGTCGCCGGCGCCGTGTGGTGGTCCCGCGCCAGCAAGCAGCGCAAGGAGCGCGCCCTGGCCGACGCCCGCGCCGACGCCCAACGGTGGTACGAACGCCTCGGCGGCCAGGTGATGAACCTGGTCCCGAACGACGACACCGCGGTCAAGCAGGCGCTGGTCGACGCCGGTGAGCGGTACAACGCGGCCGGCAGCCAGCTCGACCAGGCCACCAGCACCAAGCAGTTCGAACTCGCCGGGCACACCGCGCTGGAGGGGCTCTACTACGTCCGCGCCGCCCGCACCGCGATGGACCTCGACCCGGGGCCCGACCTGCCGCCGATGCCCGGTCAGCGCACCGCCGGCGCGCTGACCGCCGAGCGCGAGGTCACCCTGGAGGGCAAGGAGTACCGGGCCGGGCCGCAGGCCAGCTCGGACACGCCGTACTACTACCCCGGTGGCGTGGTGCGCGGCCGGCCCGTCCCGGCCGGGTGGTACTCGGAGCCGTGGTGGAAGACCGCTCTGGTCGCCGGCGCCGCCGGGGTCGGCACGATGCTGCTGTTCGACGCGTTCTTCTCGCCCGGGATGGGCATCGGCGGCTTCGACGGCGGGTACGACAACGGGTTCGCGGACGGCTTCGCCGAGGGCCACGACGGCGGTGACTTCGGGGGTGGTGGCGGCGGCGACGGCGGCGGCATGTTCGACGGCGGTTTCGACTTCGGTGACTTCGGCGGCGGCGACTGACGGAACGGCCCACGCCGCGCCCGCGCGGTGGTGGGTGCTCGGCGGAGGGACCGCGGGCCGCCCGCGCCGTTGCCGGGCATCTCGGTGCGGCTGCCGGGTTCAGTCGTCGGTGGGCAGCCGGCGCTGCCTGCGTTTGACGTCGACGCCGCCCCAGAAGGCGAAGCCGGTGACCCGGACCCGCGGCCCGGTGCCGTCGCCGGGCCCGGCGGCGGTGTCGTCGAACCCGCCCATCAGCCCGAAACCGTCCACCCGTACGTCGAGATCGTCCGGCACGATGATCTCCACGCCACCCATCATCGCGTACGCCTGGATGGTCACCTCGTCGGTGCCGAACCGGGCCTCCCGCAGATCGAGCGTCACGCCACCCAGCACGGCCACCGCGATCTGGGTCCGCGGCACCAGCCAGCTGCCTCGCCGGGTCGGGCCGGACAGGAAGCCGACGACCAGGCGGGTGTCCTCCGGCTCCTCGGCGACCCGGCGCGGCGAGGTGGCCAGCGGGGTACCGGTGTCCGGCAGGTCGGCGAGCACCGGTTCCAGCTCGCCGTAGGTGCGCGCCGCATAGACGGTGTCGAGCCGTTCCTGCAACTCGTCGAGCGTCAGGCGCCCCTCGCCCGCTGCCGCGTGCAACACCTGCGCGACGCGCTCGCGGTCGTCGTCGGATGCCCGCATGGCGCTCCGGGCGACCGCCGCCTGGGGTCGCACCGCCGGCCTGCGCTCCGGTTCGTCCGCCACAGCCGAAAGCCTAGCGGGACCCCCGCGCCGGGGCAGCCGCATACCGGGCACGCGGGTACCCGGTCAGCCGACGTCGACGCGCGAGCACCGGAAGGACGCGTCGTCGACATCCGCGAACGGTCCGTACCCGACCGGATGTCCGCATCGGGCGCCGATCGAGGTACGGGGATGCGCGCGGCGCACCCCCGCACCCGCGGCCCGCGCGGCGAACCCCGCAGCGCGGACCGCGCGGCGCACTCCGCACCCGCGGCCGGCCGGTCAGAACGCGCAGGCCACGATCAGTTCGGGCGTGGCCTCCGGATGGAACTCCAGCTTGTCGATGTGGCCGGCGGCGCGCAGATCGTCCGCCGCGAGCCGGATCTCCTCGACCACCGCAGCCGGCGCACTCACCTCGGCCAGCGGCACCTCGGTGCGCATCGAGACCTTCCGCTGCGACTTCGCCTTCCGGATCTGGCGCAGCACCTCGCCCACCGTGGCCAGCCGCAGCCCCGGCTCGCCGTCCAGCAGCGGGGTCAACTCGTGCGCCGTCGGCCACGTCGCGCGGTGGATCGACCCGTACCGCCACCACGACCAGACCTCGTCGGTCACGAACGGCAGTACCGGTGCCAGCAAGCGCAGCTGCGCCGACAGTGCCCAGCCCAGCGCCGACCGCGCCGAGGCGGCCGCCGCGTCACCGCGCTCCCCGTACGCGCGAGACTTGACCAGCTCCAGGTAGTCGTCGCAGAACGTCCAGAAGAAGCGCTCGGTGGCCTCCAGGGCCGCCGTGTGGTCGAACGCCTGGAACGCCGCCGTCGCCGTACCGATCACGGCCCGCAACTCCGAGAGCATGGCCCGGTCGATCGGCTCGGTCACCGGGGCGCGCAACGCGTCGGCCGATCCGAGGCCCAGCACGAACCGGCTGGCATTGAGCACCTTCGTGGCAAGCCGGCGACCGACCCGCAGCAGGTTCTCGTCGAACGTGAAGTCGGACCCGGGACGCCCGCACGCCGCCCAGTACCGCACCGCGTCCGGGCCGTACCGCTCCAGCAGCTCGTCCGGCCCGACCGCCCGGCCCTTCGACTTGGACATCTTCTTCCGGTCCGGATCCAGGATCCATCCGGAGATCACGGCCGTCCGCCAGGGCAGCGTGTCGTGCTCCAGCTGGCTGCGCACCGTCGTGGCGAACAACCAGGTCCGGATGATCTCGTGCGCCTGCGGCCGCAGATCCATCGGGAACACCCGGTCGAACAGGTCGTCGTCGCGCTCCCAGCCGCCGGCGATCTGCGGCGTCAGCGAACTGGTCGCCCAGGTGTCGAGGACGTCCGGGTCGGCCGCGAACCCGCCGGGCCGGCCGCGCTGCTCCTCCGAGTAGCCCACCGGTGGCTGGCTCTGCGGGTCCACCGGCAGCTCGGCTTCGTCGGGCAGGATCAGCGCCCCGTGATCGACGGTGCCGTCGTCGCGCACCTGGTACCACACCGGAATCGGTACCCCGAAGAACCGTTGCCGGCTCACCAGCCAGTCGCCGGTCAGGCCGTTCACCCAGTGCTCGTACCGGTGCCGCATGAACTCCGGCACCCAGCGCAGCTCCCGCCCCCGCTCCAGCAGCCGCTCCCGCAGCGGCAGGTCGCGGCCACCGTTGCGCAGGTACCACTGGCGGGCCGTGACGATCTCCAACGGCTGGTCGCCGTACTCGTAGAACTTGACCGGGTGGGTGATCGGACGGGGCTCCCCGGCCAGCTCCCCGGACTCCCGCAGCAGCTTCACGATCCGCCGACGTGCCGCGCCGACGGTCAGCCCGGCCAGCTGGGCGTACCGGAACCCCGCCTCGGCAGAGTGCAGCCCGGCCGGCACCTCGTGCCGGATCCGGCCGTTGCGCCCGATCACCGAGCGGATCGGCAGGTCCAGCTCGCGCCACCAGATCACGTCCGTCAGGTCCCCGAACGTACAGATCATGGCGAGGCCGGTGCCCTTGGCCGGGTCCGCGAGCCGGTGCGGGTACACCGGGACCTCGACCCCGAACAGTGGCGTGAGTGCCGTCGTACCGGCCAGCCGCGCATACCGTTCGTCGTCCGGATGGAACACGAGCGCGACGCAGGCGGGGAGCAGCTCCGGCCGCGTCGTCTCCACGTACAGCGGTTCGCCGCCGGCGGTGTCGTCCTCCGGATCCACCGCGCCCGACGCTTCCCGGAACAACAGCCGGTGGTAGGCGCCGGGGCGCTCCCGATCCTCCAGCTCCGCCTGCGCCACCGCGGTGCCGAACGAGATGTCCCACAGCGACGGGGCCTCCGCCTGGTACGCCTCGCCCCTGCGCAGGTTCCGCAGGAAGCCACGCTGGCTGGCGACCTGAGCCGGCGTGCCGATCGTGGTGTACCGCGCCGACCAGTCCACCGACAGCCCGAGGCGTCGCCAGGTGTCCTCGTACACCAGTTCGTCGTCGGCGGTGAGCCGCTCGCAGAGTTCGATGAAGTTGCGCCGCGAGACGGCCTGCTGCTCCTGAACCGGTTGCTGCGGCGGCCGGTAGCCGGCGACGTAGGGCAGCGTCGGATCGCACCGCACCCCGAAGTAGTTCTGCACCCGTCGTTCGGTGGGCAGGCCGTTGTCGTCCCAGCCCACCGGGTAGAAGACCTCCTTGCCCTGCATCCGTTGGAAGCGGGCCACGGTGTCGGTGTGCGTGTAGGAGAACGCGTGTCCAATGTGGATGGACCCGGATACGGTGAGCGGCGGGGTGTCGATCGCGAATACCTCGGACCGGTTCTTCCGCCGGTCGAAGGTATAGGTGCCCAGTTCGGCCCAGCGCCGCGTCCACTTCTCGGCCAACCCGTCGAGGGACGGCCGGTCGGGGACGCGCGCTCCGGCGCGCTCCGTATCGGTCATGTGCCGATGCTAGGGACTCGGTGACCGGCAGGCGACGGGTTTAGCCAGGTCGCTCCCTTTGTCGGGTCACCCACCCCGTTGCGCGCGGCGCCGGACTTGCCGGCCGAGCCAGCGGCCCGGCCGCCGAGTCGCTGCGCGGCACGTTCGTCACCAGGCGGCCCGACGGCGGCGAGGCTGCCGTGTCCTCCGCCCACCTGGTCCGCCGGTCGTTACCCGGCACAGGGGTACCCGGGGGTGGCTCAGGCGCTGGTCCGGTCGGCCCCGCTGGGCATCGCAGGGGTGCTGGACTGCCGCGGCACGGCATCGGCCCGCGCCGCCACGACCGCGAGGACGAAGATCGCCAAGGCGTTGATGGCGTGCAGCGCCCCGAGCCCGGGCACCAGGAACGACACGTAGCCGAGCAGTACCTGCACGACCACCAGCAGCAGGATCAGCCCACCCCAGAGCACGCCCCGGCGTACGTGGGCGAAGAACGCGAAGATCAGCAGGAGAATCGCCAGCACCGGAATGATCATCTGACCGTTGACTGCATGGATGTCGAACCCGGAATGCCCGGTAAAGGTGGCATGCTCCAAGCGCGACTCGTTCGCCGTCGCGCCGTCGCTGACCCACTTCGCCAGGCCGAACAGCGCGAACGCGATCGCCGCCGCCTGCACCACGACCGCGGCCGCGATCAGGTATGCCACTACCCGGTATGCCATTCGCATGACCCCTCCAAGCGGCTGCTCGCACGAGGGGGAGCGGGCGGATCCGCCGCACGAGGATCTGTTGATGATCCGCCCGCTCGGTTGTGCCCGGTAGCGTCCGCCCGGACGCCGTGCGCTCCGACGTCCGGCGCCCCGGCTGGGCCTTTCGGCCACCGGCCGCGTACGACCGTTGCGGCACCGGGACCGCCGCGGTCTTCGACATCCTCTCCCGGGTGGCTCTCCGGGCGGCCCGGTGCGCGCCCCGGGGAGCTCTGGCACCCGGGCAGGCGCCCGCCGAACGCGCCGCGGCAGAACCTCGCCGGGGAAGGGGCCGCTACGCGTTCACGACCTCATCATCCAGCGACGGTGAAGCTGAAGTACTCCTCCGCCAGGGCGGTGCCGTCGGCGGATCGCAGGCCGGCGTTCGCCCGCCGTACCGACCCGGGAGGCCCGCGGCCAGCCGACGGGGCGAGCGTCCCTCGCGTGTGGCCGGTCGGGCTCGTCGAGAGACGCTCGCCCAGGCCTCACTGATCGGCGACCGTGAAGTAGTACGTGTACGAGCTGAGCTGTGTTCCGTCCGACAGGATCGCGTAGACCTCCAGCGCATGCCCGCCATTGGACTCCGGTGTGTACTGGATCGTCGCCTTGCCGTCGGTAGCTGCGACGACACTGGGCTCCCCCCAGTCGAACGCGTATCCGAAAGACACGACCCCTGGCAGCGTCGAGCTCACCGTGAACGTGCCGGACACGCCGACGCCGGCGCCGGTGGCGTACTCCGGCCACGTGTCGGAGGCGACGGACGGGCTGGTGTCGAACGTGACGCTCCACGTCTTGACCGGGCTGATCCACCCGTTGCTGCTGTGGCTGCGTACGTCGATATGGTTCAGGCCCGGGCTGTCGAGGTCGGCGGTGACCGTCGCGGAGCCGTCGTCGTTCGCCACCACGGTCTGCTCCGTACCGCCGTTCACCGTGTAGGTGTAACGGTCCACGTCGCTGACGTTCGGTCCGGGAGCGAGGTGCACGGTCACCGGGCTGCCGTACTGCGGTGTCCCGTCGACTGCGACCACCGGCGACGTGTCTCGCACGTCAACCGTGTAGGTCGTCGAGTCGGACCGCTGGTACGCCCGGTCGTAGCTGGCGACGGTCAGCGTGTTCGGGCCGGAGTTCGGTGGCACCAGGCTCACCGTCCCCGACCCACCGAGCGAGTCCGCGCGGACGAAACCCGTGCCGTCGAAGGGATCTCCGTCCCGGGTGTCGACCACGCCGAGCGGCGAGGACCACGAGTACTGGTACGCGGCGACGTCGGCGACGCCGTTGGCGCCGAACGTGACCTGCATCGGCGTGCCGCCCGGGTTCCAGGCGCCGGTCTGGTACGTGGAGGTCACCGTTGGCGGCTTGTCCGGCCGCTGGGTGTCGGCGACGAGGTAGCACGTCGTCGACCAGTCCGAGGTGTCGAGATCGTCGCTGACGCGGGTGTGCCACGCGTACGTCACGCCGCCGGTCAACGTGCCCGCCGGGATGTGCACGGCGGTCGGCGCGCCCTCGATGGCATCGCCGGTCAGCACGGTCGTCTGGTCCGGATGGTCAACCGGCCAGAGCGCGAACTCGGCGGAGAACGTCGACTCGTTCTTGTCGGCGTCCGAGAAGACGGCCGACAGGGTGGGTTGGAAGCCCAGCGTCGTCGACGGCGGTACCCCGATGTACGGGTAAGGGGCGTTCGCCGCGCACTGTTGTTCGTCGTTGAGCAGCTGGGTGGGGGTGTCCGGGACCGCGTTGGAGCCGACATCGAGTCGCAGGCCGGGCTGGGCGTCCAGCTGACGCCCGTGTGCGAGCTGCTTCTCGGCCGAGAGGGGTTCACGGAGTTCGATCGACAATCGGTCCCGGCCGGCGGTGAGAGCGGCCTGCACGGCGCTGGTCAGATCAACCCCGAGATCCGCCGGGCACGCATCGGTGGCACCGAAGGTGCCGATCTTCTCGATCTCCCGCGGCGCCCGGTGCCAGGTCGGATTCGGTGGCCCGTCGGCCGTCCGCCACACCTCGACGTTCCGCTCGGCGCAGTCGGTCGCATCGGTTTCCTGGGCGTAGAGATGGGCGACGACAGCGTGCCGCCCGGCCAGTGATCCGAGGTCGAAGCTGGCGTACACCCGGGAGAGGTGGGTGGCACCCGCGTCGTCCTGCCAGGCACCGAGCGGGACCGATCCGCCGGGATCTCCGTGGCTGGTATCGGGTGCCAGTGAGTCGGTGTAGGACCAGGAGCTGCGGGTCAGGTCCTGGTGGAACGTTCCTGCGGTCGCCGGGGCCGCCAGCAGCGTGGCGGCCGCCGTTGCTACGGCGGCCGCACCGGCTAACAGGCGGACGGTCCGGATCCTTCGCATACTCGTCTTCCTTCTACTAGGGGAGGAAAAGGAGGCTGTGAAGCCGTCGGATCCTAGCGCCGTCGGGTCGTCCGCCGGGTCCGCAGAGGACATATCGGAACAGGTTCAGACCAGGGAGTCTTCCCATTGGCGGTGCAGGTCGGCGTACCGGCCGTCGCCGTCGACGAGCTGGGCCGGCGTGCCGTCCTCGACCACGATCCCGGCGTCCAGCACCAGTACCCGGTCGGCGATCTCCACTGTGGACAGCCGGTGCGCGATCACGATCGCGGTACGGTCCGCGAGGATGGTCCGGAGCGCTCGCTGCACCAGCCGCTCGGACGGGATGTCCAGCGAACTTGTCGCCTCGTCGAGGATGAGCACCGCCGGGTCGGCGAGGAACGCCCGGGCGAACGCGACGAGCTGCCGCTGCCCGGCGGAGAGCCGGCCGCCGCCCTTCGCCACGTCGGTGCCGTACCCGTCGGGCAGCGCGGCGATGAACTCGTGCGCGCCGATCGCCCGGGCGGCGCGTTCGATCTCGGCGTCGGTGGCGTCCGGCTTGCCGAACGCGATGTTCTCCCGCACCGTGCCGGAGAACAGGAAGTTCTCCTGGGTGACCATCACGACCGCGCGTCGCAGGTCGGCTTCGGACAGGTCGCGCAGGTCGACGCCGTCGAGGGTGACCCGGCCGGCGGTCGGGTCGTAGAACCGGGACACCAGCTTGGCGATGGTGGTCTTGCCGGCGCCGGTGGCGCCGACGACCGCCACGGTCTGCCCGGCCGGCAGGGTCAGGTTCAGCTCGGGCAGCACCAGCCGGTCGGCGCGGTAGCCGAACCGCACCGACTCGAACCGCAGCTCGCCCCGGGACGCGGCCAGCTCGCGCGGCGTGTCGGGTTCGGCGACGTCCGGCTGCTCGTCGAGGACACCGGCCAGCTTCTCCAGCGCCGCGGTGGCCGACTGCAGCGAGTTGTAGAACATCGACAGGTCCTGCATCGGTTCGAAGAACTTCCGCAGGTACAGCACGAACGCGGCGAGCACGCCGATCTCGGCGTGGCCGTGCAGCACCCGGTAGCCGCCGTAGGTCAGCACCACGGCGATGGTGACGTTGCCGATCAGCTTGATGCCGGGGGAGAAGATCGCGATCAGCCGGAACGCGCGCTGGTTGGCCCGCTTGTACTCGTGGTTGACCGCCTCGAAGATCTCCTGGTTGCGGGGCTCGCGGCGGTAGGCGTGCACCGCGCGGATGCCGCCGAGCGACTCGACGAAGTGCACGATGACCAGCGACACCGTCTCGCGGGTCTTGCGGTACGCCTTGGCCGACTGGTTGCGGAACCACGCCGACAGCCACAGCAGGAACGGGAACGAGCACAGCGTCACGAGTGCCAGCGGCCAGTCCAGGAACAGCAGGATGATCGCCACGCTGATCACGTTCAGCCCGGCGAGCACCAGGTCGTCGATGCCGTTGTCGACCATCTCGGAGATGGAGTCCATGTCGGAGGTCAGCCGGGCGATCATCCGGCCCGACGTGTACCGCTCGTGGAACGACAGGGACAGCTTCTGGAAGTGCTTGTACACCCGGCGGCGCAGGTCGAACAGGATCGACTGGCCGATCCGGCCGGACAGCATCAGGAACGCGCGCTTGGTCAGGTAACCGACGCCGGACGCGACCAGGAACGCGATGCCGACGGAGATCAGCACCGCGTAGCTGTGGTGGTCGCGCAGCGGTGGGATGCCGCGGTCGATGCCGAGCTGCACCAGGAACGGGCCGGCCATCGCGGCGACGTCCTGGACCAGCAGCAGCACGACGGCGAGCGCGAGGATCCGGCGGTGCGGCCGGACCAGCGAGCCGAGCAGCTGCATGCTGCGGGAGCGCAGCCGGGCCATCGAACGACGGTCGGTCGCCTCGGCGGCGGTACGCTCCGAGTTCTCCTCGCTGGCGATCCCCCGCCACGCCTCGATGTCGAGCGGCTGCTGGAGCGCGTCGTCGCTGGTCGAGGTGGCTGCTCCGGCGGAACCTCGGGCTGGCACACGTTCGGTCATCGGGCCGCGACCCCCTTCCGGTCGGGGAGCAGATCGGGCGCGTCGACGTCGTCGTCCGCCTCGGCGGACAGCACCGCGCGGTAGCTCGGCACGGTGGCGAGCAGCTCGGAGTGGGTACCGACGGCGGTGATCCGGCCGTCTTCGAGCAGCGCGACCCGGTCGGCGAGCGCGACGGTGCTGGGCCGGTGCACCACGAGCAGCGCGGTGGTACCGGCGAGCACCCGTTCCAGCGCCTCCTCGACCAGGGCCTCGGTGTTGACGTCGAGCGCGGACAGCGGGTCGTCGAGCACCAGTACCTTGGGCCGGGACACCACGGCGCGGGCCAGTGCGAGCCGCTGCCGCTGCCCGCCGGACAGCGACAGCCCCTGCTCGCCGACCCGGGTGTCGAGGCCCCAGGGCAGCTCGTACACGAAGTCGGCCTGGGCGACGCGCAGCGCCTCGGCGAGGTCGTCGTCGGTGGCGTCCGGGCGGCCGAGCGCCAGGTTCTCCCGGACGCTCATGGAGAACAGGATCGGTTCCTCGAACGCGGTCGCCACGTTGCGGCGCAGCGAGTCGAGCGTGCAGTCGCGCACGTCGTGGCCGTCGATGGTGATCCGCCCGCCGGTCACGTCGTACAGCCGGGGGACGAGCGAGACGGCCGTGGTCTTGCCGGAGCCGGTGACGCCGACCAGCGCCATGGTTTCGCCGGGCGCGATGGAAAGGTCGATGCCGGACAGCACCGGGGCGTCGCTGCCCGGGTAGCTGAACCGGACGTCGCAGAACCGCACCGCGCCGCGGATCTCGTCGCGGCGCAGCTCGACGGCGCCGGGCCGGTCGACGACGGTGGGCTCGGTGTCGAACACCTCGTAGATGCGGTCGGCGGCGGTCATCGCCTCCTGGCCGCTGGCGAGGATCCAGCCGAGCGATTCGACCGGCCAGACCAGCCCCATCTGCAGGGTCGCGAACGCGACGAGCTGGCCGAGCGTCATGTGGTGCTGGACCACCGCGATGGCGCCGACGACGATGATGACGGCGAGCGACAGGTTCGGGATCAGCTCGTACAGCGGGGCGAACCGGGAGTCGAGCCGGGCGCGCTGCACGGCCAGCTGGTAGACCCTGTCGGCGTTGGCGGTGAACCGGGTGAACATGTGGTGTCGCCGGCCGAACGCCTTGACCACCCGGATGCCGTGCGCCGACTCCTCGACGTAGGTGGCGAGGTCGCCCTGGGCGTCCTGGACCTGGCGGGAGACCCGCAGGAACCGCTTCGCGAACTGCCGGCTGATCAGGAACAGCGGCACCGCGGACAGCGCGACCAGCGCGCCGAGCGGCGGGTACAGCCGGATCAGCAGCACGACCACCACGACGTACTGGCAGACGTTGACGATCAGGTAGATCACGCCGAACGACAGGAACCGGCGCAGCGAGCCGATGTCGGTGATGGCGCGGGACAGCAGCTGGCCGGACTGCCACCGGTCGTGGAAGGTCAGCGGCAGCTTCTGCATGTGCGCGTACAGGTCGTCGCGGACGTCGGCCTCCATGGACAGCGACGCGTACGACTGGGTCCAGCGGCGGAGGAACACCATCAGCGCTTCCAGCACGCCGAGCGCGAGCGCTGCCAGGCCGAACCAGATCAGCCCGGTCTGGTCGTGGTGTCGCACCGGTCCGTCGACGACGCGCTGCATCACCATCGGGACGACGATGCTGGCGCCGACGGCGAGGCCGGCGGAGACCAGCATGACCGTCATGTGCGGCAGGTAGGGGCGCAGATAGTGCCGGATTCGCCACAGATTGTGCAGAGGATTGTGCGCACTGCGGCTGGGTTCAGGAGGGTCCTTGGGCACCCCCCGACGTTATCGGTAAGGACCGACGGCCTTCTCGTCAATTTCGTCCGTTGTACAGCGCAGACAGGCTGGCGCGTCCGCTGTGGTGTGGCGGAGTTCACCGTCGAAGCCTTGCTTCTCGTGGCTATTAGAATTAGCTTTTTGGCTATGACGATTACCTCGAGTCCTGCCGACCGGAGTCCGCGGTTCGCCGTCGGCCGCGTCCTCACCGCGGTCGCCGCCACCGCCGCTCTCGTCTCGGCGGTGGCCGCGATCGCCGACGTGGCCGGCGCCGGCGCGGACACCCGCATCGTGGAGACCTGGCGGATGGTCGGCCTGGCGGTCTTCGCCGGCCTGTTCGCGCTGCTCGCCGCGCGCCCGCACGCCCTGCCGTACCTGTGGGAGCTGGTGCTCGCGAGCAAGCTCGCGCTGACCGTCGCCGCGCTCGGCTACCAGGCGGCCGGCAGCGCCACCGGTACCGCGACGATCATCGCCGCGGACGGTGGCCTGTTCGTGCTGCTGCTCGCCGCGTACCTGTGCGTGCGTGGCTGGCGCGCGATCAGGCCGCCTCGTGGTCGAGCAGCCAGCGCTTGACCGGCAGCCCCCACCGGAACCCGCCCAGCGAGCCGTCGGTGCGCAGCACCCGGTGACACGGGACGAACAGCGCGGCGGCGTTGCGCGCGCAGGCGTTGGCGGCGGCGCGCACCGCCGCGGGCCGGCCGGACAGCTCCGCGTACCGGGTGTAGGTCACCGGATCCCCGGCGGGCACCGTGCGCAGCACGTCCCAGGAGTGCGTCAGGAACGCCCCGCTGGCCTGCCGGACCGCGATCCGGTCCGTCGCGGTCAGGTCGCCGGCGAGGTACTCCCGGACCGCGGCGGCGATGTCGCCACCGTCGCCGGGCACCACCCGGTCCGGCCGCAGCGACGGATGCACCAGCACCCGCAGCGTCTCCGGGTCGTCGGTCCAGCCGCTGGCCAGTACCGCGTGGTCGGCGGCGGCCAGCACCGTGAACGGCCCGGCCGGCGTGGTCGTCGTGAACGTGTAGGCACTCATCTGTTCCTCCAGGTGCGGGCGCCGGATGGCCGGCGCCGGTCGGGTCGGTGTGGCGTCGCGTGGGGTCTGGCTGGTGGCGGTCAGCCGCCGCTGGCTCGGCCGGCGGCGTTCGCGGCCTGCCGCCAGAGCCGGATCACCGCGTACGAGCGCCACGGCCGCACCGTGGCCGCCCACGCGGCGAGCGGCTTCGGCGCGTCCGGCAGGCCGAGTTCGGCGGCACCGTGCCGGACGCCCAGGTCGCCCTCCAGGAACGTGTCGGGTTCGCCGAGGCCGCGCAGCAGCACGTAGTTGACCGTCCACGGGCCGATACCCGGTACCGCGAGCAGCGTCCCGGCGACGGTCTCCGGGTCGCCGCCGTCGAGGTCGACGGAGCCGTCGGCGACCAGCCCGGCCGCGGTACGCAGCGCGCGGCGCCGGGCGTTCGGCATCGGCAGCAGCTCGTCCGGGGCGTCCGCGATCGCGGCGGCGGACGGGAACGTGTGGGTCAGCTCGCCGGCGGCGACCGGCGCACCGACCGCGGCGGCGAGGTTGCCGAGGATGCTGCGGGCCGTGGCGACCGACACCTGCTGGCCGACGATCGCGCGGCACAGCATCTCGAACCCGTCCACCGACCGCGGCAGCCGCACCCCCGGGGTGGCGGCGACGTCCGCCGCCAGCGCCGGCTCGGCGCCGAGCACGGTGTCGACCGCCACCGGGTCCGCGGACAGGTCGAGCAGCCGGCGGCAGCGGGACACGGCCGGAGCCAGGTCCCGCACGTCGGACAGGTGCAGCACCGCCGACACGTACCCGTCGGCCGGGCTCAGTTCGGCCCACCCGACGCCGTGCGGCAGCCGCATCGTCCGCCGGTACGTGCCGTCCACGACGGACTCGACGCCGGGCAGCGCGCGGGCGGCCAGGAACGCGATCAGGTCGGCCGCGGCGAACGGCTCCCGGTAGGCGAGCCGTACCGGGACCGTGGTCCAGCCCGGGCCGGCCGCCGGTGGGTCCGCGACGACCGCGGCACCCGCCGCGACCGGTTCGGCCGCCCCGGTCGTCGGCAGGGCCGTGCCGGCCACCGGGGCCCCCGGGCGGAGCGGCCGGCGAGCGTCGGCCGCCCGGCCCGCCGAGCGCGTACCGGCGCCGCGTCGCTTCGCGGCGCGCAGCGCGGACGGGGTGTTCCCGTACACCTCGCGCAGCGTGTCGTTGAACTGCCGGACGCTGCCGAAGCCGGCCGCGAACGCGATCTCGGCCAGCCCCATCCGGGTCGTCTCGATCAGCAGCCGCGCGGTCTGCGCGCGCTGCGCCCGGGCCAGCGCCAGCGGCCCCGCGCCGACCTCGGCGGTCAGCAGCCGGTTCAGGTGGCGTTCGGTGTAGCCGAGGCGGCTCGCCAGGCCGCTGACGCCGGCCCGGTCCACCAACCCGTCCGCGATCAGCCGCATCGCGCGGGCCGCGACGTCGGCTCGGCTGTCCCACTCCGGCGAGCCGGGTGTGGCGTCCGGCCGGCAGCGCATGCAGGCGCGGAAGCCGGCGCCCTGCGCGGCGGCCGCGGACCGGTAGAACCGGACGTTGGCCCGCCGCGGCGTCTGCGCCGGGCAGCTGGGTCGACAGTAGATCTTCGTCGAGGTGACCGCGGTGTAGAAACAGCCGTCGAACCGCTGGTCGCGGCTGGCCACCGCGCGGTAGCAGTGCTCGAAGTCCGGAAGCGTGTTCACGTCCTCGATCCTGACACCGCCGGCGGCCGGTGGCTCGCGGGTTTCGGACCCGACCGTGGCGGGCCCCACCAGCGGGTTTCGGACCCCACCGTGGCGGGCTCCACCAGCGGGTTTCGGACCCGATCGTGGTGGGTTCCGTCAGCGGGGTCCGGACCCGGCCGGCGGGCCGGCCGTTCGCGGGTATCGGGCCCGGCGGCCGGCCGTCGGGCGCGGCCGGTGCGGCGATACCGACGGGATCACCCGTGCGCCGCCGGGTCCGGGCCCCGCACCGCCGCGCCGTCCCGATTCCGCCGTACCGCGCGGTTCCGGCCGGCCGGCCGGCCCGGCAGGACGCGGTCCAGCCAGCGGGGCAGCCACCAGTTCGCGGCGCCGAGCAGCTCCATCAGCGCCGGTACCAGCACCATCCGGACCAGCGTCGCGTCCAGCAGCACCGCGACCGCGAGGCCGAGGCCGAACTGCTTGACCGCCGGGTCGTCGCCGAGCAGTACGGTCAGGAACACCAGGACCATGATCGCCGCCGCGGCGGTGATGATCCGGGCGGTCGACGCGAGCCCGCGCCGCACCGCCTCCCGGGTGTCGGCGCCCCCGTCGTACTCCTCGCGGATCCGGGACACCAGGAACACCTCGTAGTCGGTGGACAGCCCGAACAGGATCGGGAACACGAACAGCGGTACCCAGGTCGTGATCGGCTGGGCGGTCGCGAACCCGAGCGCGTGGCCGAACCACCCCCACTGCACCACCACGGTCAGCACGCCGTACGCGGCGAGCGTGGACAGCAGCGTCATCACCGCCGCCTTGACCGCGATCACCACCGAGCGCACGAGGACGAGCAGCACGACCAGCGACAGCGACACGACGATCGCGATCAGCCAGGGCAGCCGGGTGGCGACCGAATCGGCGAAGTCGATCGTCGACGCGTTCGGCCCGCCGACGTACACCCGCTGTCCCGCCGCGGCGCGGGGGATCACACTGTCCCGCAACCGGTGTACCAGTTTCGGGGTCGCGGCGTCCTGGGTGCCGGTGGTCGGGATCGCGACGAACTCCGCGGCTCGGCCGTCCGCGCTGGTTCGTACCGGGGTCACCGTGGCGACGCCGGGCGTGTGCGACACCGCGGCCGCCACCCGCCGCAGGGTGCCGGCCGAACCGTCGGTGACGATCACCAGCGGCGCGTCCCGGCCGGGCCCGAACGCGTCGGCGAGCATCCGGTGCGTGGCGTACGCCGAGGTGTCGCGGGGCGCGGTCGACGCGTCCGCGAAGCCGAGCCGCATCGACAGCGCCGGTACCGCGAGCGCCAGCAGCACCGCGGCCCCGGCGACGAGCCCGATCACCGGGTGCCGCTGGATCGTCCCGGCCCAGCGGGCCGCGAGCGGGCTGGTCGTCGAGGTCCGGCCGAAGTACGGCAGCCGCAGCCGGTCGATGTTGCGGCCGGCGAAGCCGAGCAGCGCCGGCAGCAGTGTCACCGCCGCCGCCATCGTCGCCAGTACCGTCACGGACGCGGCGACGGCGGTCGCGTCGAGCAGCGGCTGCTGCATCACGAACAGCCCGGCCAGCGCGATCACCACGGTACTGCCGGCGAACAGGACGGCCCGGCCGGCGGTGGTGATCGCAACGACCGTGGCCCGTTCCGGATCGGCTCCGCTGTGCGATGCGTCCCGGCCGGCTCCGCCGTGCAGTGCCTCCCGGTAGCGGGTGACGATGAACAGCGCGTAGTCGACTCCGACACCGAGGCCGATCAGGGCCGACACGACGGGGGTGAACGACGGTGCCGGCAGCAGGTGGCCGAGCAGTTCGATGCCGGCCAGCCCGGTACCGATGCCGAACAGTGCGGTCGTCAGCGGCAGTCCCATCGCGAGCAGCGACCCGAAGCTGATCAGGATCACGATCACGGCGGCGAGCAGCCCGACGCCCTCGCTCGGCCCGCCGGGCGGCTGCTCGACCGACAGCACCGCGTCGCCGCCGAGGGCGAACGTGACGCCGCCGCCGGACGCGCGCTTCACCTTGTCCAGCAACGGGGTCACGGTGTCGGCGGAGATCTGGTCCTGGCTGGACCGGATCGTCGCGTACCCGGTGTGCCTGTCGCCGGAGATCTGCCCCGGCGTCCGGTACGGGTCGGCCACCGCGACGATGTGCGGCGCGTCGGACAGCGCGCCGAGCAGCGACTCGACCCGGGCACGTACCGCCCGGTCGGTGAGCGGCTTCTTCGCGGTCACCGCGAGCGTCAGCGTGTCGCCGTTCTGGTCGGCGAAGTGCTGCCGGAGCAGCGCCTGCGCGTGCGCGGACTCGCTGGCGCCACCCGAGAAGTCGTGGTCGGCGGCCGCCGCGTACCGGAAGCCGAGAACCAGCAGCGCGCTGGTCGCGATGAGCCAGCAGGCGACCACCAGCCAGCGATGCCGGTAGCAACCGCCGGCCAGCCTGGCGAGTGGGCCGGCCGGCGCCGAAGCGGTCCGGGCCGGTTTCTCGGGCCTGACCTGTGTGGTGTTCCTGGGGCGCATGACGTGCTCCTCCGGGGTTCGGGCGAACCCCCTGAGCGTCGCGCCGCACACGGCCGCTGGCGTCCGCCCGGAGTTGCCGCCTGCTACCTCCGGGGATGGCATCCCTGCGGAGTAGGCACCCCCGGCCCGGCCGGCGGAAGCTCAGCCGCCCGGGGTGACCAGGCCGCTCTCGTATGCCAGCACCACCAGCTGCGCGCGGTCCCGCGCGGCGAGCTTGGTCATGATCCGGCTGACGTGCGTCTTGACCGTCAGCGGGCTGAGAAACAGCCGGCCGGCCATCTCGTCGTTGGTCAACCCGCCCGCCACGAGCACCAGGACCTCGCGTTCCCGGTCGGTGAGCCGGGACAGTACCGAGGTGTCGGCGACCCGCCGGGCCGGGCGCGCGACCAGGTCGGCGATCAGCCGGCGGGTGATGGACGGTGCGAGCAGCGCGTCGCCCCGGGCCACCACCCGGATCGCGTGCAGCAGCTCGTCCGGCTCGATGTCCTTGACCAGGAAGCCGGACGCGCCGTCCTTGAGCGCCTGGTACACGTACTCGTCGGTCTCGTAGGTGGTGAGGATCAGCACCCGGACGCCGGCCAGGTCGTCGTCGGCGGCGATCCGGCGGGTCGCGGTCAGCCCGTCGGTGCCGGGCATCCGGATGTCCATCAGGACGACGTCGGCCGCGGTGTCGCGGGCCGCGCGTACCGCCTCGTCACCGTCGGTGGCCTCGGCCACCACCTGAATGTCGCCGGCATCGGCGAGCAGGGTGCGGAACCCCGCCCGGATGAGCGCCTGGTCGTCGGCGAGCACCACCTTGATCACCACGGCATCAACCTAGCGGGTCCGGGTACCGGGGTCCGGCGGGCAACCGTGGCGCACCGGCCTGCAACGGCAGGCGGGCGTGCACCCGGAAGCCGCCGCCGGGGTGCGGTCCGGCCTCGACGGTACCGCCGATCGACGCCGCCCGCTCCCGCATGCCGAGCAGCCCGTGGCCGTCGGATTCGGTTGTGGCGCAACCGATTCCGTCGTCGACGACGGTGAGGTCGAGCTGCCCGTCCCGGGTTTCGACGGTGACCGTCGCGCGGGCCGGGCCGGCGTGCTTGACGGTGTTGGTCAGCGATTCCTGCACGATCCGGTACGCGACGAGTTCGGTGGCGCCCGGCAGCTCCGGCAGCGGGGCCGGCAGCCGCAGGGTGACCGGGACGCCGGCCTGCCGGGTGCGCTCGGCGAGCGCGTCGAGCTGGGCCAGCCCGGGGGTCGGATGTCGCGGGTCGGCTTCCCCGTCGGTGCGCAACAGCCGCAGGATCGCCCGCAGCTCGACCAGGCCGTCCTTGCTGGCCGCCCGGATCGCGGCCAGCGCCGTCGCCGCCTCCGGCGGCGGGTCCTTCAGCACGTGCGCCGCCGCGGCGGCCTGCACGCTGATCGTCGCCATCGTGTGCGCGACGACGTCGTGCAGCTCCCGGGCGATCCGCAGCCGCTCGGCGTCGACCCGGCGCCGCGCCTCCTCCTCGCGGGTACGTTCGGCCTGCTCGGCCCGGTCCGCGATCTCCGCGACGTACGCCCGGCGGCTGGCCACCGCGAGCCCGGCCGCCAGCGCCACCGCCACCTCGAACGGGATCACCGTGACGGGCCCGCCGAACCCGAACGGGCCGAACAGCATGGTGCTACCCATCAGCACCACGACGGTGATCCCGGACAGCAGCAGCGCCCGCCGGGCCCGGCCCAGCGTGGTCACCGTGTACACCGCGAGGACCGGGGCGACCAGCGCGGCGCCGTTGACGTACCCGGGGATCGTGTACGCCACGACCAGCGCCAGCGAAACCGCCCACACCGTGACCGGCCGGCGGCGGCGCCACAGCAGCACCGCGGCGGCGGCACCGGCCAGCAGGTACGCCGGCCACGGCGGCACCACCAACCCGGCCACCGTGTTGTCCGGGCTGGTCGGGTACGACTCGCCCACCGAACCGAGCACCACCAGCGCGGTGACCACGATCGCCAGGACCGCGTCCAGCAGCAGTGGAGGCAGCCGCCACCGCACCACGCCCGGGTACCGCGTCGCCGTCACACCACGAGCCTAGGCGCGCGACCGTACCCCGGGTGTCCTCCGCCGGGAGGCACCCGGTACTCCCGGCGATGTACCCGCGCCGCCCGGCACGGTGGGTGCCGGCGTCGGGCCGCACGTAGACTGGCCCGCTGTGAGTCTCACGATCGGCATCGTCGGCCTGCCCAACGTCGGCAAGAGCACCCTGTTCAACGCGCTGACCCGGAACGAGGTCCTGGCCGCGAACTACCCGTTCGCGACGATCGAACCCAACACCGGCGTGGTGGGTGTCCCGGACCCCCGGCTCGGCGTGCTGTCCGAGCTGTACCACTCGCAGCGGGTGGTGCCGGCGACCGTGACGTTCGTGGACATCGCCGGCCTGGTGCGGGGCGCCAGCGAGGGGCAGGGGCTGGGCAACAAGTTCCTCGCGAACATCCGCGAGTCGGACGCGATCTGCCAGGTGATCCGCGCGTTCCACGACGACGATGTGGCGCACGTCGACGGCCGGGTGTCGCCGCACGACGACATCGAGACGATCAACACCGAGCTGATCCTGGCCGACCTGCAGACCATCGAGAAGGTGCTGCCGCGGCTGACCAAGGAGGCCCGGCTGGTCAAGGACAAGCAGCCGGTGCTCGCCGCCGTCGAGGAGGCCAAGCAGGTCCTGGACTCCGGCCGTACCGTGTTCGCCGCCGGCCTGGACACCGAACCGCTGTACGACCTGCACCTGCTCACCGCGAAGCCGTTCCTCTACGCGTTCAACGTGGACGAGGACCAGCTGGTCGACGAGGACGCCAAGCAGGAGCTGCGCAAGCTGGTCGCGCCGGCCGAGGCGATCTTCCTGGACGCGAAGATCGAGTCGGAGCTGGTCGAGCTGCCCGACGACGAGGCGCTGGAGCTGCTGCAGTCGATGGGCCAGGAGGAGTCGGGCCTGTCCCAGCTGGCCCGGGTCGGCTTCGGCACGCTCGGCCTGCAGACGTTCCTGACCGCGGGGGAGAAGGAGTCGCGCGCCTGGACGATCCGGCGTGGCGCGACCGCGCCGGAGGCCGCCGGAGCGATCCACACCGACTTCCAGCGCGGCTTCATCAAGGCCGAGATCGTCTCGTACGACGACCTGATCGCGGCCGGCTCGATGGCGGAGGCGAAGGCGCAGGGCAAGGTACGGATGGAGGGCAAGGACTACGTGATGGCCGACGGCGACGTGGTCGAGTTCCGCTTCAACGTGTGACGGCCGCGCCGATAATCGGCTTGCCGATCCGACCGTACCGCCACCAGGGTGGTCGCCGTGACGAATGCGGCCGGCCTTCTCCAGGCGTACGACGAGCAGTTGCGCACCGATGCCGAGACGCTGGACGCGCTCGCGGTCACCAGCCACGGGCCGCTGCGGCTGGCCACGTTCGAGGGTGGGCGGGGCTTCGTCACCTACCGCGACCTGGGCGGCATGGGCGCCGCGGCGATCACCCGGCTGGTCTCCGAGGTGCTGAGGTTCTACCGGGACGACCGCACGATTCGTCGGGTGGAGTGGAAGACGCGCGGCCACGACCGCGCGCCCGGCCTGCACGAGGCGCTGGTCGGCAACGGGTTCGAGCCGGGCGAGGCTGAGTCGATCATGGTCGGGCCCGCGACCGCGCTGGCGGTCGACGTCCCGTTGCCCGCCGGTGTCACGCTACGCCGGGTGACCGCGGCGCCGGACGTCCGTGCCATGTGCGCGATGCAGGACGAGGCGTTCGGCGACGAGGTCTCGGATCGGATGGCCGAGGCGCTCGTGCGCCGGCTGGCCCTCGACGACGGCCTGGAACTCTGGGTGGCCGAAGCCGACGGACGCATCGTCGGCGCCGGGCGCTTGGAGCCGGTCGAGGGTACCGACTTCGCCGGGATCTGGGGCGGGGCGACGCTGCAGCCGTGGCGCGGCCGGGGCATCTACCGCGCGTTGACGGCGGCGCGTGCCCGGTCCGCGATCATCGCCGGCAAGGCGTTCGTGCAGAGCGACTCCACCGAATACTCGCGTCCGATCCTCGAACGCGCCGGTCTGGTCAAGGTGTCGACGACGACGCCCTACCAGTGGCGCCGCTGACCGAGGCGGGGCAACTCGGCCGCGGTCTCGTGTGGCGCCGACGTGAAGCACATTCGGTGACCGGTGACCGGTGACCGGTGCCCGGTGACCCGGTGGCCGGTGGCCCGGTGGCCCGGTGACCTGGTGACCGACCGCGCCGGCTGTGCGTGGATCGTGCTCGCCGGGTCGCTTCCGCGACAGCCGATCGCGATCGCATGGCAGGGTGGTGGCCATGGCCACCGTCGTCCAAGTCAACCTCGTCGTCGCGGACCTCGAGCGCAGCCGCGCCTTCTACGAACGGCTGGGTATCGCCTTCCGGCCGCGGAACCGGCACGGTGACGGGCCTGCCGAGGCCTGGGTCTCGACCGACACCGGCGTCACGATCGTGCTGCACTCGACCGGGTTCGCCGCATGGTGGGACGAGACCGCGCCGCAGCCGTCGGCGGGTGGCCCGCAGCTCGACCTCGAGCTGGATTCCGCGGACTGCCTGGATGCGACGGTGGCGGCGCTCGCCGCCGCCGGTGCGCCGACCGTCAAGCCGCCGACCGACATGCCCTGGGGCCAGCACTTCGCGATCGTGCTCGACCCCGACGGCCACCGCGTCGGACTGAAGGCGCCGCGCCGGGACGGGTAGGGCGGGGCGGGAGGCGTCCCGGTTCGCGCTGGGACGGCCGGCTGCGGTGCGGGACGGCGGGCGCAGCGAGCGCCGCCGCTGCTGCCGGGGCCGCCGACCCGGCTCGGTGGCAGGCCCGGGGGTGTGTCCTGCCACAACGGTTGCGTGCCGGCTCCGCCCCGGTAAGATCGATGCATGCACATGCAGGCAAGTGCCTCGACTGGGTCAACCGCCACGGTCAGTTCGGCGTGGGCGCGGGTCGCCGCGTTCGCGTCCGCGGTGGACGCCGGCCTGGACCGCTGGCTTGCCGATCGCTACCGGATCGGGCTGACCGACTGCAGGGCTCTCGCGGCGCTGGGGCAGGCGGCCGACCAGGAGCTGCGGGTCAGCGAGCTGGCCCAGCAGGTCGGGTTGAACCAGAGTTCCGCGACCCGCCTGGTGAGCCGGCTGGAGGCCAAGAAGCTGGTGCGTCGAGACCTCTGCGCCGACGACGGCAGGGGCGTCTACGCGGTCCTCACCGCGCCGGGCGAGGCGTTGCTCGGCGACCTGCGCACGCCGTACGAAGAACGGGTCCGGGAGCTGCTCTCGTCGGCGGCGGAGCGGTTCCCGGAGCTGGATCTGCGGCAGCTCTCGGACGCGCTCGGCGAGGTGGCCGCGCTGCTGTCGGGGTGACTGGGCACTCCGTCCGGCAGTGACGCGCCGAACTGACCGTGCTCATGGGGCCGGCCCACCCATATATATGCATGTACAGGCATAGAAAATTCAGGTGACCGCAGGAAGCTGCGCTACCGGAAGGGATCCGTCATGAACTGGCTCTACCTCGCCGTCGCCGTCGTCTTCGAGGTCGCCGTCGGCATCTTCGCGAGCAAGGCGCAGGGCTTCACCCGGCCATGGTGGACCGTGGCCACGCTCGCCAGCGGTGCCGCCGGCACCTTCCTGCTCAGCCTGGCCCTGCTCACCTTCGACGTCGGCGTCGGCTACGCGATCTGGACCAGCATCTCCGGCGTCGGAATCGCCGTGATCGGGGCGCTCTTCCTCGGCCAGCGGCTGAACTGGCGGAAGGCGCTCGGCATCGCGATCGTCATCGGCGGTGTCGTCGGCCTGCAGCTCAGCGGCGCCGCGTGAGCCGACCGTACCCAGTCACCAGAGCGAAGGGATGCACACCATGAGCCCCACCAAGCAGGCCGGACCCTGGGCGATGCTCGTGCTGGCCGGGGGATTCGAGATCGGCTACGCCCTCAGCGTCGCTGGCAGCAGCGGATTCACCGCCCCCGGCTGGTCCGTCTCCGCCGCCGTCTTCTTTCTGCTGACGCTGTTCGCGCTGAGTGTCGCGCTCAAGCGCATCGACGTCGGGATCGGCTACGCGGTCTGGGCCGGTATCGGCGCGGTCGGAGCGGCGCTGCTCGGTCCCGTCCTGTTCGACGAGACCCTCACCCCGCTGCGGGCGTTCTGGCTCGCCGTCATCATCGCCGGCGTCGTCTGGCTCAAGCTCGCCGACAGCGTGCAGCTCCGGCGAGGCCGCCTGGCGGCAGGCCAGCCGGCGGGAGACCGCCCGGATGCTCCGGGCGGCGGGCGGACGGCGTCAGCCCGCGATGGCGGTGGCCCCGGTCATGATCCGGCGCACTGATCGCCCGCGTTCCGCAGTGGGCCGGTTCGGTGCGCCAGACCGCCGGCACCCCAGTAGAACGGCCCGGACGTCGTGGGGGTGACGGTCACCCGCCAGCCGCAGGCAGCGAGGCGTTGCTCCAGTTCGGCTGGCCGATGCGGGACCTTGACGGCGCGGTGCGTGGTCCCGTCGTTGAGGCGGCGGCGGACCGTCGTGGACGACTCGCCCTCGACCAGCTCGTCGGCGGTGCGGTAGCCGTCGTCGACGAAGAACACCCGGCCGGCCGGCGTGATGCAGTCCGCCATCGTGGCCCAGAAGGAATCGAACCGTTCCAGCGGGACGTGCGAGAGCCAGAAGCCGAGGAAGACCACGTCGTAGCGGCGGTCCGGGACCCAGTCGAAGATGTTCGCCCGCACGAAGCGCACCCGGTCGCTGCCGACCCGCTCCGCCGCGATCGCGAGCATCTCCGGGGACGCGTCCAGGGCCGTCACCTCGTCGGCGTACCGGACCAGCTGACGCGTCCAGAGACCCTGCCCGCAGGCGAGCTCCAGGACGCTCCCCGTTGGCCGGAACGCGTCGAGCGCGGCGGACAACTCGTCGCCGCCACCGAACGGAAGGGCGTGATCCTCGTACTCCCCGGCGAGCGCGCGGTAGTAGGCGATCTGCTCGGCGAGCAGCTGGTCGAGTTCGGTGGACCGTTCTTCCGTCACTCCCCGATCCTCGCCGGCCGGGATCGGCCTGGCAACCAGCGGCGCGGCAACGAGCGCAGCCGGCGTCGGCCGGGCGGTTCAGAGGTCCAGGAGGTAGAGGTCGAAGGTGGCGGGGGAGCCGTCGGGGTGGCTCGCGGGGTAGCGCCGGCGGTGCCGGAAGCCGCATCGGCGCGCGACGCGCACCGAGGCGGTGTTGGCCGGCTCGACCCGGATCGCGGCCACCTCGCCGATGGCGTGTTCCTTGACGTACGAGCAGATCAGGCCGACCGCGGCGACCGCGACGCGGTGCCCGCGGGCCCATGGGTGCACGCAGTAGGAGAGGTTGACCGGGGCGGGTTCGGCCGGCCGCAGGCCATCCCGGTTGTCCGGGTCGCAGTCCACGTAGCCGGCGAGCCGGTCGTCCCACCAGACCCCGAAGCCGCGCTTGCCCCGGCCGGCGCCGGCGTTCGCGGCGAGCCGGTCGAAGTGCGCGCGGGTACCGGCGAGGGTCCCGTGGCCGCCGGTCAGCCAGCGCACCGTCGCGTCGTCCTCGCCGGCGCAGTGTGCGGGCGCGTCCTCGTGCCGCAGCGGTCGGAGCTCGACGTCCATACCGCTGTTCTAGCACCGGCCGTGCGGTCGGGCGACCCGGTTACCGCGCGGCGGGCAGGGGCCGCCCGCCGCGCCCGTCCGCCGGCAGCTGGTCCGCGGCGGGCCGGCGCGGCGATCGCAGGGCGATCAGCTGGGCGGCGTGCCGGGGGAGGTGGTCGGCGGCGAGCCCGGCGACGATGTCGCGCAACGGTACCGGCTGGTCGACCAGCACGGCGTCGCCGGACACCAGCAGCGTCGGGATCGCGGTGTTCAGCTCGTCGGGCCCGAGCAACTGGCCGGCCAGGGTGCAGAGCGCGTCGCCCTGGCGCCGGATCCGGTCGCGCAGGCCGGTGTTGCCGCCGGCGCGGTGGATGGTGCGCCGGATGGTCCAGCGGTCCTGCGCGATCCGGTTGTCGTAGCCGGCGTGGGCACCGGCCGCGACCGCGTACCCGGCGGCGAGCGTGCCCGCGTCCACCAGCGCGACGTGCGCGAGGATCTCGTCGGTGTCCCATTCACCGGCCGGCGGCGCCGTCGGCTGCCCGGCCAGCGACGCCGCGGCGTCGAGCAGCGCGTCGTACGCCTGCCGCAGGGTGTCGGTGTCCATCAGTGCGTCCGCTCCTCGTCGGCGGCCATCTCCCACGGCGCCTGCGGCAACACGTCGCCGGTTTCCAGCAGGGACTTGAGGTTCGCCAGCACCGCGGGCCAGCCCTGCGAGATGCCGCGCAGCTGGCCGGGGCCGGCCAGGTTCTCGTGCGTGACGGTGAGCCGGACGATGTCCTGGTGCGGCTCGATCAGGAACGTGACGACGGACGGGCCGCCCGGGGTCTCGGCGCCGGGGGCGTCGAACGTCATCACCAGCCGGTTCGGCGGGTCGGCTGCCCGCACCGTACCGGCGACGTCGACGATGTCCGAGCCGTCGACCCGACGATGCTCCCAGGTCGATCCGGGCTGCCAGTCGGACACGTTGGCATGGCCCCAGAACCGCGCGGTGGCTTCGGCGTCGGTGAGGGCCCGCCACACCTGGTCGGCGTTGGCCCGGATGTAGGTGACGTACACGTAGGTCGGGATCGGCTGCTCGCTCATGGCGTACTCCTCGGCGGTGGTCTTGATGGCGCCCAGCGCGTTGAGGCGCGGGCGGTCGAACTCGGCGATCCAGCGCTGCTGGATCTCGTGGATCGGCACCGGGTTGAGGTAGTGCAGCCGCTCCCGGCCCCGGCGGACGACCGCGACCAGGTTGGCCCGGCGCAGGATGTCCAGGTGCTGGGTGGCGGACTGGCGGGCCATCCCCAGCGGCGTGCACAGCTCACCGAGGGTCTGGCCGTTGCGCTCCCGGAGCCGGTCGAGCAGCAGCCGCCGGGTGCGGTCCGCCAGCGCCTTGAACACCAGGTCCAGCTCGATGGGTGTCTCGTCCACGGCCAAATTATGCAGGCAAATACCTGCCTAAGTCAACGCGCTCGATGCCGGCGTCACCCGGGCCGGTGTTCGAACCGCGCGCCGCGGGCCCCACGGACGGGCAAGCGCCGCAGGTCCTGCGGGGTGGACACGCGGTGCGGGCCCGGCGAGCGGCCGGCGGTGTGGGCCCGCGGACGGCCCGGCGAGCGCCGGGGCGACGGCCGGCGGGCCGGTGTCAGGCGGCGGTGCCGGTCAGAAGGCGGTGATGGTGTCGGGCTGGCGCTCGCCCCGGGTCAGCGCGCTGATCAGCGCGGACTGGCCGTGCCGGGCAGCGGCGAGGTCGGCCAGCAGGTGCAGTACCGGTGCGAACGCGGCCGGCGCGAACTCGGGCGTGGCGATGCCGACGGAGCGCGCCAGATCGTCGCTGTGTACCACGAGCTCCACCAGCCGGGTATGCAGGAAGTCCGCGCGCCGCAGGCTCCAACCCTGCCAGGGGATCGTGACGATCGCCGCCGCCCCGCCCGCGGCCAGCAACTCCGCCGCCGCGTGCAGGGCCGTGCCGCACCGGGAGACCATGGCGGCGTACCCGGCCGCCGCCTGCCGCTCGTCGGTCGACCGGTCCATCGACTCGTCGTCCAGTGCGGTCGCGGTCACCCAGGTGGCGCGCCGGTAGTGCTCGGCCGCGTCGCTGATCGGCTCGCCGGTACCGGTGACCGGCAGGATCTGCCGGGCCCGTTCCAGCTGGCGGCCGAGGTGGCAGGCGAGCATTCCCACGCTCATCCGGTCCAGCGCACTCGGCTCGTCCCAGCGGTCCCGGACCTCGTCCCGCCCGAGCAGGGCGAGCGTCGTGCGGGCCGCATCGAGGAACGCCGCGTCCATCGACTCCATGCCGGCCAACCTAGCCGCGGCGTCCCGGCGCCCGGCGCGGCGGGATCAGGCCCAGGCGGCGGGGTCGGCCCCCAGCGGGTGTGCGGGATGCGTCCAGGTGGCCGGGCTGCCGGCGAACCGCACCGGGGACAGCGCGTACCGCAGCCGGGCCGCCGGGGTGTCGACCTCGGCGAGCCACGGCGCCGGATCGGGAACGGCACCCGGTGTGGTGTCGGCGGCCACGCCGGGGCGGCCGGCGCCGCCGTGGTCGAGCAGCCAGCCGGCGGTCTGGGCCAGCGACAGCTCGGCGTGCCAGCTGCCGCCGTCCAGGTGCCGGGCCGCCACCGCGCGCAGCACCGCCGCGGCGAGCAGGTAGCCGGTCCCGTGGTCGAGTGCCTGCGCCGGCAGCGCGCCGGGCCGCTCGCCGTCCGGGCCCGCCTCGGCGGCGGCGATGCCGGTGGCGACCTGGACGAGGCTGTCGAACCCGCGCCGCCGCGCCCACGGTCCGGTGCTGCTCCAGGCGCTGAGCGTCGCGACCACCAGCCCCGGGTACCGTTCGGCGAGGTCACCGGGCGTCAGCCCGAACCGCGCCAGTGCCCCCGGGCGGTACCCGGTGACGAGCACGTCGGCGCCGGCCAGCAGGGCGTCGAAGGTGGCCCGGTCCGCCGGGGCGGCGAGGTCGAGCAGGGTGGACCGCTTGCCGAACCCGGTGTCGAGCTGCTGGGCCGGGAGCTCCGGCAGCCGCGGGCTGTCCACCCGCAGCACGTCGGCGCCGAGCAGCGCGAGGGTACGGGTGCCGACGGGGCCGGCGATGACCCGGGTCAGGTCGAGGACCCGCAGCCCGGCGGCGGGCCGCAGCGGGTCGCCCGGTGGGGCCGGCAGGGGTCGCGGTGCCGCGTCACCGAGCCGGCGCAGCGCGAGCAGCGGCAGTTCGGCGACCGCGGCGCCCTGCGCGTGCGCCGCCCACCCGGCCGGGGTACGGGCGGCGACGGCGAGCCCGTCGGCGGCGGTGACCGCGGCTGCGACCTCGTCCGCGTTCCGGCCGGCGAGCGTGGCCCGCAGCAGGGTGGCGGCGGCCTCGTCGTCGGTGTCCTGCGCGATGCCGAGGGCGGCGAGCAGCCGCCTGCGGTGGTGCGGGTAGTTGGCGTGGGTGCGCACCCAGCCGTCCCGGGTGCGCCAGAACCCGGACAGCGGTGCGAAGCTCGACCCGGGCGACTCCCCGTTCACCCGCAGGTGCCGCTCGCTGGTGAACGCGGTGGCGACCGCCGCCCGGTCCACCGTGACGGCCGGCGGCACCCCGCCGGTACGGACCGCGACCAGCTCTGCGGCGGCGGTGGCCGCGGCGGCGACGGTACCGGTGGCCAGCGCGGTCACCGGCAGCCGTGCCGGCAACGCCTGCGCCGGCCCGGTCCAGGTCACCGGCGCCGGCCGGGTGGGGGCGCCGCCGGTTGCGGTGCGGAAGTCGGCCAGCAGCGTTTCGGCAAGCTCGGGTTCGTCGTCGACCACGTGTCGACCCTATGGGGGTGTCGTCGTGGTCAGCCACCCGGCGGTACCGGTCCGCGGGAGGCGCGCCGGCGGGTGCCGTGGGCGCGGATCGGGACCGATCAGTTGCCGGTGCGCGGATCGTCGGTACCGGTGGGCGCCCGCAGCGGCGGGGCCACGACCAGAAGGGTGAAGATCATGGCTATTCGTCCGATCCAGCCGTGCCTGTGGTTCGACGGGCAGGCCGAGCAGGCCGCCCAGCTGTACACGTCGGTGTTTCCGGACTCCCGGATCCTGAGCGTCACCCGCAACCCGGAGGCGGCGCCGGGTGAGACCGGCTCGGTCCTGACGGTGGAGTTCGAGCTGAACGGCCAGCGCTTCGTGGGGCTGAACGGCGGCCCGCAGTTCCCGTTCACCGAGGCGGTGTCGTTCCAGGTGCTGTGCGAGACGCAGGAGGAGATCGACCGGTACTGGTCGGCGCTGACCGACGGCGGCAAGGAGGGGCCGTGCGGCTGGGCGTACGACCGGTTCGGGCTGGCGTGGCAGATCGTGCCGCAGCTGCTGCCGACCCTGCTGGCGCACACCGACCAGACCGTGGTGAACCGGGTGACCGCCGCGTTCATGGGGATGACGAAGCTGGACATCGCCGCGCTGGAACGCGCCGCGGTGAACGAGGTGTGACGCCGCGGCCCCGCCGGGGGTGGGGCCGCGATCGTCGGTCAGCCGGGGTCGGCGACGGAGCCGCCGGCGTGCCGGCGCCAGCGCTGCCAGATCCGGGGCACCCGCAGCTGCGCGAGCCGCTCCGGGCCGGACGTCAGCGTCGGCCCGGCAATGCTGCGGTACGCGGCCTCGATGCGGGCCGCGAGCGCGATCTGTGCGGTGGTCAGCAGGTCGCCGTCGACCGGATCGAGGTCGATCTCGGTGTGGTCGCCGGTGCGGTGCAGGTCGGGGCGCAGCCGCATGGCGTCGGCCACGACCTTGATGCGTTCGGTCAGTTCCGCGTGTTCGGAATCCGTGATCTCCAGGGTGCGGTGGATGCCGCGTCGGTCTCCCTGCCATCCGTCCAGTTGTGCGAGCGCTTCGCGCACGATCTCGTCGTTGAGTGTGGACATACGGCCCCTTCGAGGCGCTTCGTCGCCGGCTTGTGACCAGCCGATCGTTCGCCTGCACCGGTTGGTGGCTCGAGTCTGCCGTTATCTCCCCGTGATGTCCACGCCCACTTTTCGGTCAGAACGCTCGAATGAG
Source organism: Actinocatenispora thailandica (assembly GCF_016865425.1). Taxonomy (NCBI): domain Bacteria; kingdom Bacillati; phylum Actinomycetota; class Actinomycetes; order Micromonosporales; family Micromonosporaceae; genus Actinocatenispora; species Actinocatenispora thailandica. The sequence continues at coordinate 650,448 of NZ_AP023355.1, forward strand.
TGCAGAATTCCTCGTGGCGGTCCAGGAATTCTGGCAGTCTTGTGGAACGTGACGAGCACACCCCAGCCGGATCCGGCCGCCTTACCCTCCGCCCTCGACGGCGCACAGATCGTCGTCGGTGCCGCGATCATCCGGCACGGTCGGGTGCTGGCCGCGCAGCGCGCCACACCGCCCGCCGCCGCCGGCCGGTGGGAGTTCCCGGGCGGCAAGGTCGACCCGGGCGAGACCGAGACCGCCGCGCTGGTGCGGGAGTGCATCGAGGAACTCGGCGTCCGGATCGGCGTCGGCGGGCGAGTCGGCGCCGACGTGCCGATGGTCAACGGCGCGGTGCTCCGGCTCTACCTGGCCGACCTGCTCGCCGGCGAGCCGCGCGCGCTGGAACACCTCGAAGTGCGCTGGCTCTCGGCCGACGAACTCGACTCGGTGCCGTGGCTGCCGGCCGACGCGCCGCTGGCCGCGGCCCTGGTGCCGCACCTGACCGGATGAAACCCCACCCGGAGCCGCTGACCTACCCGGAGGTCGGCGCCACCGCGGGCGGTGCGCTGCCGACCGGGTACCGGCACGTGCGGCTTACCGAGCGGCTCGGTGCCGGGCCGGAGGTGTACCACCGGGTCGCGGCCGGGCTGGCGGCCTGGCGGATCCACCGGGATGCCGGGCTGACCGTCCGCACCGAGGCGGCCCGGCCGGCGCTCGGCGTCCAGTTCGTCACCGGCATCCGGCTCGGTCCGCTCCGGCTCACCGCGCCCTGCCGGATCGTCTGGTCGGTCGACGAACCCGACCGGTACGGCTACGGCTTCGGCACCCTGGCCGGCCACCCCGAGCGCGGTGAGGAGTCGTTCCTGGTCGAGTGGACCGGCACCGACGACGTGGTGTTCCGGCTCGCCGCGTTCAGCCGACCCGCCACCTGGTACGCGAGGCTCGGCGCCGCGCCCGCCCGCTGGCTGCAGGACCGGGTCACCGACCGGTACGTCGCCGCCGCCCGCGGCCTCGCCGCCGGCTGACCGGCCCACCACCCCGCAGGGACGGGCGCGGCGCTGCGCTTGCCTGCCCGGGCCGCGGGCCCGGCGGTGCGAGGCGGCGGCCCGGCTCAGCGGGGGAGCGCGGCGGCGAGGCGGTGGTAGCTCGGGGCGAGGCGACGCAACAGCGCGGCAACCGCCGCGTCGTCCCGGCGCACCATCGGGTGCTGCAGCGCGCCGACCAGCCGGGCCTGCCCGGTGGCGATCTCCGCGGCGGCGTCGAGGCCCAGCGCGCGCAGGCAGCGGGCCGCGTCGGCGAGCCGGCGGGCGCCGACCCGGATCGCAAAGTACGCCAGGTGGTCGCGTACCGCGTCGGACAGGCCGGCGTCGGCCCGCTCCGCGAGCGTCGCCAGGCCGGCCGCGTTGGCCAGCGTGCCCGGCGGCACGGGGCGGTCGTCGCGGCCGCGCAACCAGGCCGCCGCGGCCGGCAGCGTGCTGCGCACCGCATCGTCCACAGTGGACGGTCGTACCGCGGCGAACGCGGACCGCAGCACGTACGACGCCGCCAGGTACGGCACCCGCTCGCCGCGCCAGGCGGTGAGGAACGCGGCGCGGTCCAGCGTCGCGTACGGGTGGCCGTGCGGGTCGTGCAGCAGCACCTGCTCGTCGTCCGCCTCGAGCACCACGACGTAGTGGTCGATGCCCTCGTCGGTCGGCGTGCCGGGCTGGAAGAGCAGCCGACCCATGTCGAGTGCGCCGGCGATCGCCGGCCCCTGCGTCAGCGCCGCCCGCAGCCGCCGCCACGCCTCGTCCGGGTCGGCGGTACCGGGATCGCCGCCGTTGCTGTACTCGCAGCGCCAGCCGAGGGCGGCGGTCGCCGCGTCGAGGCCCGTCTCGGGATCCCAGCCGTACGGGTCGAACAGCGGCATCGTGCCGCCGAGCAGCTCGAACCCGAACGGGGACCCGGTCAGTACCTCGATGGTGCCGGCCGGTGGTGCCGCGTCGCCGAGCACCATGGCGAGCGAGTTGGCGTAGCAGTACGGGCCGGAGCCGCCGTAGTTGGTCTTGCCGGAGTTCGTCATGCCCGAGCACACCAGCTGACACGGTGTCAGAGTCAAGCCGAGTCCCGCCGTGGCAACGACATCCGGCCGGCGTCCCCGAGGTGGGTACGCCGGCCGGAGTCGGTGCGGGCGACGTCAGCCGCGACGGCCCTTGGCGGGGTCCGGATCGGCGGACATGCCCGGGCGGCGGAAGATCTTGCGGCCGAGCCAGAAGATCGGGTCGTACCGGCGGTCGACGACGCGCTCCTTCATCGGGATGATCGCGTTGTCGGTGATCTTGATGCCCTCCGGGCAGACCTCGGTGCAGCACTTGGTGATGTTGCAGTACCCGATGCCCTGGTCGTCGCGGGCGATGTCCTTGCGGTCGTCCCGCGCGTCCAGCGGGTGCATGTCCAGCTCGGCCGCCCGGATGAACATCCGGGGGCCGGAGAACGCGGTCTTGTTCTCCTCGTGGTCGCGGACCACGTGGCAGGTGTTCTGACACAGGAAGCACTCGATGCACTTGCGGAACTCCTGCGAGCGCTCCACGTCGACCTGCTGCATCCGGTACTCGCCCGGTGCGACGCCCTCCGGCGGGTCGAACGCCGGCATCTGCTGCGCCTTGCGGTAGTTGAACGACACGTCGGTGACCAGGTCGCGGATCACCGGGAAGGTGCGCAGCGGGGTGACGGTGACCGTCTCGTCGTCGGCGAACGTGTTCATCCGCGTCATGCACATCAGCTTCGGCATGCCGTTGATCTCGGCCGAGCAGGAGCCGCACTTGCCGGCCTTGCAGTTCCACCGGACCGCGAGATCCGGCGCCTGGGTGGCCTGCAGCCGGTGGATGATGTCGAGGACGACCTCGCCCTCGTTCACCTCGACGTCGAAGTCGACCAGGTCGCCGTTCTCGTCGTCGCCCCGCCAGACCCGGAAGTGGCGCTGGGTGCCCATTACTTCTCGCCTCCGTCTGTCGCCGCGCCGTCGTCCGTTGCTGCCGTGCTTGTCCCGGTGGGTTCGGCCCCGCCGGCCTCCCCGGCGCCGGTGGCCGTCCGGCCGTCGGCGGTGCCGGCCTGGGCGGCCCCGGCATCCGAACCGCCCGGTGCGGACGCTGCCTGGTCGAACGCGGCAAGCTCCGCCTCGGTGAGGTACTTCGCCAGCTCGCTGCGTTCGAACAGTTCCTGCAACCGCCGGGGCATCTCCGGCAGCGGCTGGTGGGCCACGGTGACCTCGTCCGCGTCGTTCGCGGTGCAGACCAGGTTGACCTGCCGCCAGTCCGCGGACATGCCCGGGTAGTCGTCCCGGGTGTGGCCGCCGCGGCTCTCCTGCCGCTCCAGCGCGGCCCGCGCCACGCACTCGCCGACCATCAGCATGTTGCGCAGGTCGAGGCACAGGTGCCAGCCCGGGTTGTACCGCCGGCCGGGCGGCGCGGCGACCGTGTCGATGCGCTTGCGCAGCTCGGCGATGCGCTCGACGGCCTGCTCCAGCTCCGGCTGCCGGCGGATGATGCCGACCAGGTCGTTGAGCGTCTGCTGCAGCTCGGCGTGCACCTCGTACGGGCTGGGGCCGCCGGCGCGCTCGAACGGGGCGAGCGCGGTCTGCACCGCGGCGGTGACGTCGTCGTCGGCCACCACCGGCCGGGCCGGCAGCCCGGCCACGTAGGACGCGGCGCCGTCGCCGGCCCGCTTGCCGAACACCAGCAGGTCGGACAGCGAGTTGCCGCCCAGCCGGTTCGAGCCGTGCATGCCGCCGGAGACCTCACCGGCCGCGAACAGCCCCGGTACGGTCGCCGCGCCGGTGTCCGGGTCGACCTCGACGCCGCCCATCACGTAGTGGCAGGTCGGCCCGACCTCCATCGGCTCCTTCGTGATGTCGACGTCGGCCAGCTCCTTGAACTGGTGGTACATCGAGGGCAGCCGCTTGTGGATGAACTCCGCCGACCGGCGCGACGCGATGTCCAGGAACACCCCGCCGCGCGGCGAGCCGCGGCCCGCCTTCACCTCGGCGTTGATCGCGCGGGCGACCTCGTCACGGGGCAGCAGCTCGGGCGGGCGCCGGTTGTTGTCCGGGTCGGTGTACCACCGGTCGCCCTCCTCCTCGGTCTCCGCGTACTGCTTGCGGAACACGTCCGGCACGTAGTCGAACATGAAGCGCTTGCCGTCGGCGTTGCGCAGCACGCCGCCGTCGCCGCGGACCGACTCGGTGACGAGGATGCCCTTCACCGACGGCGGCCACACCATGCCGGTCGGGTGGAACTGCACGAACTCCATGTTCAGCAGCTTCGCGCCGGAACGCAGCGCGAGCGCGTGCCCGTCCCCGGTGTACTCCCAGGAGTTGCTGGTGACCTTGAACGACTTGCCGATGCCGCCGGTGGCGAGCACCACCGCCGGCGCCTCGAACAGCAGGAAGTCGCCCGACTCGCGGTAGTAGCCGAAGCAGCCCGAGACCGCGCCGCCGGTACTGAGGATCTCGGTGATGGTGGTCTCGGCGAACACCCGGATGTTCGCCTCGTAGTCGCCGGTGGCCGCGTAGTCCTCCTGCTGCAGCGACACGATCTTCTGCTGCAGGGTACGGATCAGCTCCAGGCCGGTGCGGTCCCCGACGTGCGCGAGCCGCGGGTACTCGTGGCCGCCGAAGTTGCGCTGCGAGATCTTGCCTTCGGGGGTGCGGTCGAACAGCGCGCCGTAGGTTTCCAGCTCCCAGATGCGCTCGGGTGCCTCCTTGGCGTGCAGCTCGGCCATCCGCCAGTGGTTCATGAACTTGCCGCCGCGCATGGTGTCGCGGAAGTGCACCTGCCAGTTGTCGTTCGGGTTGACGTTGCCCATCGCGGCGGCGGCGCCGCCCTCGGCCATCACGGTGTGCGCCTTGCCGAACAGCGACTTGCAGATGATCGCGGTCCGCTTGCCGGCGAGCCGCGCCTCGATCGCGGCGCGCAGCCCCGCCCCACCGGCCCCGATGACGACGACGTCGTAGGAGTGGCGTTCGATGTCGGTCATGATGTGTCTCAGCCGCCTTGAATGATTAGAGGTCGTGCGAAGTGCGTCGGCCGCAGCCTGTCGGTGTCATCCGAAGTGACCTCTCAGTGGACGAAGCGCAGGTCGGTCAGCGTGCCGGAGGCGACCAGCCCGATGTAGGCGTCGGTCAGCATCAGCGTTCCCAGCGTGATCCAGGCCCACATCATGTGCCGCGCGTTCAGCACCGAGACCCACATCCACAGCTTGTGCCGGACCGGGTGCCGGGAGAAGTGGTTGAGCCGGCCGGCGGTGATGTTCCGGCAGGAGTGGCAGGACAGCGTGTAGATCCACAGGCAGACCACGTTGCCGACCAGGATGATGTTGCCCAGCCCGAACCCGAACCCGCCGCCCTTGCCGTGGAAGGCGAGCACCGCGTCGTAGGTGTTGATCAGCGAGATCAGGATCGCGATGTAGAAGAAGTAGCGGTGGAAGTTCTGCACGATCAGCGGGAACCGGGTCTCACCGGAGTACTTCTTGTGCGGCTCGGACACCGCGCACGCCGGCGGCGACTGCCAGAACGACCGGTAGTACGCCTTGCGGTAGTAGTAGCAGGTGAGCCGGAAGCACAGCAGGAACGCCAGGGTGATGATCGCGAACGGGATCACCGGGGGAACTCCGGCAGCGGGCGGCCGAAGTGCGCCGCCTCCGGAATGCAGGACTTGCTCAGGCACGGTGACGCGAACGGCGTCAGGTAGTGGTAGGCGGCTACCCAGTAGTCCTTCTGGGTCGCGGCGCGGATCACCGCGTAGGTCACCCAGACCACCAACCCGATCACGGTGATCAGCGGTTGGAACCACCACCGGTCGGTCCGCAGCGTGCGGGCCGCGATGTTCGCGCGCCGGCCCGGCCCGGACGGTCGAGTCGGCGGGGTTGCGGTCGTCGTCATTGACTCGCTCTCCTGCTCAGCGATGTTGGGCCGCCGACGGCGGCCGACTTACGCATCCGACAAATGCCCGTCAATGCGTGCATACGCGGCCATACGTTACGCCGCGCGATCATCGGTGTGTGCGCAGGAGTGTCCCGCGTTGACAACTGAATCGGAAGACCCGAGGTAACGATCATCGGACCGGGACGGCCTCGGCGGTTCAGTTGATCTTGGGAGGTATCGACGATCGGCAACGCACAGTGAGCGCGGCCGGCAACCCGGTCGAGGCCCCGGCGGCGCCGCTGGGTACCGTCAACCCGGCGTGTCGAGCAGGTGGTCGATGGTCGCGGCGAGTCGCAGGTCGGCTTCGGTCACTCCGCCCGATGAGTGCGTGACCAGGGTGAACGTGATGGTCGTCCAGCGGATGTCGATGTCCGGATGATGTCCGGCGGCCTCCGCCGCCGCGGCCACCGAGTCGACGGCGCGGATGCCGGAGAGGAAATCCGGCGCGGTGTAGCTACGCGTAATCTCTGTGGTGTCGCCGTGCCAGGCCGGTAGGGCCAGGAGCCCATCGGCGACCTGCTGAGCGGATAGTAGGGTCCCCATGTGCGCAACGGTGCGACTCACGGCGGTCGGAGGCAAGCGGATCGCCGATACCAGAGTCTGGGATTTGGCTGGACAGCCGATCCCGGTGTCGCACCAACGGCTCGTCCCGGCCGCGCGGATCAGGCGAAACTTCGCGTCTGTCCTGCGTCACAGTCCCCCGCGGTTACGCGTTCCGGTCACTTGTTACCAACCTGATGCCGCCGGGAATTCAAAACGGGCGCCAACCATAGATAGTTTCGCGTCGAAGTCGGGGCGCAGCAGCATGCTCGGACGGGATCCCCAGCCGCCGGAAGGAAGGCGGTTCGGCGAGTCTGGATCCGGTCCAGCCCGGAGGGAGCAGATTCGATGACGCAGACCCCGTTGGGTCCTCACGACCAGGCGGAGCCGCCAGGCGGCGGCATCGCGGTCGGTGAGGTGCCCGCCGTCGAGGACGGCGACAGCACCGCGGGTACGGCGGGCGCCGCCATCGTCGGCCGGTCTCCGGGCCAACTCGCCTGGATCCGGCTCAAGCGCGACCGCGTGGCACTCGTCAGTGGCATCGTGCTCGTGATCATGTTCGTGTTGGCCATCGCCGCGCCACTGATTTCCAAGCTCTACGGGGCGAACGCCACCGACCAGCACTCCGACCTGCTGGACACGTCGGGCTACCCGCTGGGCTACCTGGGTGGCATCAGCGGCTCGCACTGGCTCGGCCTGGAGCCGCAGCTCGGCCGCGACGTGCTGATGCAGCTGATCTACGGGATGCGCACCTCGCTGGTGATCGCCTTCCTGGCCGCGATCATCACGATCTCGATCGGCATCATCATCGGCATCGTGGCCGGCTACGCCGGCGGCATCATCGACTCGATCATCAACTGGTTCATCGACCTGGTGCTCGCCTTCCCGTTCTTCATCTTCTGCCTGGCGGCGATCCCGGTCATCACGAACAAGGTGTACGGCGAGCGGGGCGACGTCTCGGCGCTGTTCCGGGTCGGGCTGATCATCGGGGTGTTCGCCTGCTTCAGCTGGACCTACCCGGCCCGGCTGGTCCGCGGTCAGGTGCTGTCGCTGCGCGAGCGCGAGTTCGTCGAGGCGGCCCGGGCGGCCGGCGCCGGCATGGGCCACATCCTGTTCCGCCAGCTGCTGCCGAACATCTGGGCGCCGATCCTGGTGGTCTTCTCGCTCAACGTGCCGCAGTTCATCACCGGTGAGGCGGCGTTGTCGTTCCTGAACATCGGCGTGGTCGAACCAACACCAGACCTAGGCCGCATGATCAACAACGGGACGACGTTCCTGCAGACCGACCCGTTCTACACGATGGTCTCCGGCGCCACGATCCTCATCCTGGTACTGGCGTTCAACCTGTTCGGCGACTCCGTGCGAGACGCCCTCGACCCGAAGTCGTCTCGATGAGCGCGCCGGCAGGCCTGCTCGCCGCGGTGGTGGCGAGCACCGAGGTCCCGGCGCCGGACGGCGCGAAGAACCCTGATCGGCAAGGTGTGTGATGGCTCGGTATTTGATCAGGCGGGTCCTGCTCGCCGTGCTGACGATGTTCGCCGTCAGCATCGTGACGTTCCTGCTGTTCTTTGCGGTGCCGACGTCCCCGGCGTACGTCATGTGTGGCAAGCAGTGCGATGCGCACGCGATCGCGCAGACCGAGCACCGGTTGGGGCTCGATCAGCCGACCTACGTGCAGTACGGCCAGTTCATGAAGGGGATGGTCGCCGGCCGGACGTACGGCACGGGCGATCTCGCGGTGAAGTGTCCGGCGCCGTGCCTGGGTTTCTCGTTCCGTACCAACGAGCCGGTCACCGACATCATCAAGCGCACCCTGCCGGTGACGGTGTCGATCGTGGTCGGTGCGACCGTGCTGCAGCTGGTGCTCGGCGTGGGGTTGGGGATGATCTCGGCGTTGCGCCGGGGCACCGCGTTCGACAAGGCGGCGGTGGGCGTGAGCCTCGTCGGTGCGTCGATGCAGATCTACTTCTTCGGCCCCATCCTGTTGCTCCTGTTCGTGTACACGATGCACCTGTTACCCAACCCTGGGTACACTTCGCCGTTCGAGGATCCCGGCCAGTGGTTCATGCAGATGCTGCTGCCGTGGGTGACGTTGGGCTTCCTGAACTCGGCGATCTTCGCCCGGCTGTCCCGGGCGCAGATGCTGGAGACGCTCTCGGAGGACTTCGTCCGCACGGCCCGGGCGAAGGGCCTGACCAAGTGGCGGGTGTACGGTCGGCACGCGTTGCGGGCGGCGATCACCCCGATCGTCACCACGGCCGGGCTCTACTTCGGTGCCTCGTTGGGCGGGGCGGTGATCACCGAGACGGTGTTCGGTGTCAACGGCCTGGGCCGCACCGCGGTGCAGGCGGTGAACGACCTGAACCTCCCGGTCGTGATGGCCACGGTGTTGTTGGCGGCCTTCTTCATCATCCTGCTCAACATCGTGGTCGACATGCTGTATTCGGTGATCGACCCGCGGGTCCGGTTGATCTGACGTGGTCGCCCGGTGTGGGCGGGGTCCGACCCCGTGACCCGTTCCGGGCACCCGCTAGGCCGCGCTGAGACCGTGTCGTTGCGTGCTCGTGACCGGCCGGCCTGGCAATGTGACTAAGTTCCCTGTGAAACAGCCTTGTCGGCGGTTCTTCTCCCGTGCCTTCGGGAGTGCGCCGGGGAGGCACAGCGCCGCCGGTGCGAGCGTGCTTCAGCCGAGCGGCCAACGAGGTTGCGGAGGTTATGTGATGCGACCAAGGATGGCTGTGGCTGCCGTGGGCGCCATGGTCGTGGTCGCTGCTCTTGGCGCCTGCTCGAAGAACACGGGCGGTAGCGGCAACGGCGGCAACGAAAACAACGTCACGAAGAACACTGGCGGTATTTCGACCAACCCGAAGGACTCGCAGGGCCCCGCGCCGGCCGTCGCCGGCGCGAAGAAGGGCGGCGACCTGCAGATCCTGCAGACCAACGACTTCGAGCACCTGGATGGCCAGCGCACCTACGTGGTGCAGGCCATGTCGGCCGAGCAGCTGTTCTCCCGCACCCTGACGATGTTCAAGCAGGGCAAGAACGGCAAGCTGACGCTGGTCGGCGACCTGGCCACCGGGCCGGGCAAGGACCTCGACGGCAACAAGTGCATGAACTGGGAGTACACCCTCAAGGACGGCCTCAAGTACGAGGACGGCTCCGCGATCACCGCCAAGGACGTGGCGTACGGGATCTCCCGGTCGTTCTCGTCGCAGATCGCCGAGGGCCCGCACTACCTGGCGCAGTGGCTGTCGGGCGAGTCGGTGTACAACAAGACCTACAAGGGCCCCTACAACGGCGGTGCCGACATTGCCCCGGGCCTGGAGGTCAAGGGCGACAAGACGCTGCTGTTCCACTTCAAGGCGCCGCACTGCGACCTGCCGTTCGCGCTGCAGCTGCCGACCTCGGTGCCGGTGCCGAAGGCGCAGGACAAGGGCGCGAAGTACGACCTGCACCCGTTCTCCTCCGGTCCGTACAAGATCAAGACGTACAACCGGGGCAGCAAGCTGGTCCTGGAGCGCAACAAGTACTGGGACCCGAAGACCGACCCGATCCGGCACGCCTACCCGAACACGATCACCTACACGTTCGGTCCGACGGACACCACCGAGACCAACCGGATGATCGCGGACGCCGGCCCGGACCAGTACGCGGTGGCGCAGGAGAACGTGCCGCAGGCACTGGTGCCCAAGGTGACCGGTAACGCGAGCCTGAAGGACCGGACCATCAGCGGCCAGGGCCCGTTCGTCTACTACATGGCGATCAACACCCAGACCGTGAAGGACCTGAAGGTCCGCCAGGCGATGGCGTACGCCCTGGACCGCAAGTCGATCATCCAGACGGTCGGCGGCTCCGCGCTGGCCACGCCGGCGACGACGTTGATGTCGCCGACGGTGATCGGCTGGAAGAACTACAACACGTTCAACGGCGGCGAGAGCGGCAACCCGACGAAGGCCAAGGAACTGCTGGCCGGGAAGAAGCCGAAGCTGATCTTCGGCTACCGCAACAACCCGTGGGGCCAGCGGATCGCGCCGGCGGTGCAGCAGTCGTTCCAGAAGGCGGGCTTCCAGGTCGTGCTGAAGCCGGTCGACCCGGAGAACTACTTCACCGAGCTGGGCCGCAAGGACAACCCGTTCGACTTCTACATCACCGACTGGGCGGCCGACTGGCCGACCGGTGCGGCGGTGATGCCGGTGCTGACCGACGGTCGCACCATCCAGCCGAACGGCAACAACGACGTGTCGTACTACAACAACGACGCGTACAACCAGAAGCTGGACGCCGCGAGCAAGCTGCCGTCGGACAAGTCCGCGGCGGAGTGGGCGAAGCTGGACCAGGAGTGGTCCCAGTTCGCCGCGACCGTTCCGGTGTACTTCAACAAGAGCCTGTCGCTGACCGGCTCGAAGGTCGGCGGTGTCGAGCTGTCGACCGACCTGGGTACCAACGTCTACACGAGCGTCTACCTCAAGTAGTCGTACCCCGCTTCCGGCGGCGGCCGGTGTCCCTCGCGGACACCGGCCGCCGCTTTTTCGTGCCGGCGCGGTGGCCGGCACCGGCCGGCACGTGCCGGTGTTTTTCAGCTTCACTTAAGATGATGAAAGTTTCCTTCTATCAAGTTGAGACGCGCTCGTTGTTCCGCCGTGACGTTCATCGCCGGATTCGCCGCTAATTTCACTGGTCATGGCCGGCGGCGTGGCCTGCGCCATAAAGCCCGGTACACCCCCGTACCGGGCCGGCTCCCGGGGCGTGGCGCTCGCGCCCGCACCGGCTCGTACGAACGATCGGCGAGCGGGAGGAACGGATGCGACAACGGATGGCGGTGGCCGTGCTCGGCGCGGTCGCGCTGACGGCGAGCGTCGCGGCGTGCAGCAAGAACACCGGCACGGACGCCTCGACCCAGAGCAAGCACAAGCCGCAGAGCAGCACCATCGCGATGGACCCGAAGGACTCGCTGGGCCCGGCGAAGCCGGTACCCGGTGCGGTGCGCGGCGGCACCTTCCACTACCTGGAGGAGTCCGACTTCGAGCACCTCGACCCGCAGCGCAACTACGTGGTCGACGCGATGTCGATGGACCAGCTCTACATTCGCACCCTGACGATGTTCTCCGAGACCGGGGACGGCAAGCTGACGCTGGTCGGCGACCTCGCCACCACCCCGGGCAAGGACGTCAAGGGCGACTGCACCCAGTGGCGCTACACCCTCAAGGACGGCCTCAAGTACGAGGACGGCAGCCCGATCACCGCCGCCGACGTGGCGTACGGGGTGGCGCGCTCGTTCTCCCCGACGCTCGGCGAGGGCCCCACCTACATCCAGCGCTGGCTGGCGAACAGCGACGACTACAACGCCACGTACAAGGGGCCGTACGACGGGGGCGCGAAGACACCACCCGGCGTGACCGTCGACGGCGCCAAGACCATCACGTTCACCTTCGCCAAGCCGCAGTGCGACCTGCCGTTCGCCGCGTCGCTGGGTACCACCGCGCCGGTGCCGCCGAGCAAGGACACCGGGACCAAGTACGACCGGCGGCCGTTCGCGTCCGGGCCGTACAAGATCGACAAGTACCTGCGCGGCACCTCGCTGACGCTGGTGCGCAACAAGTACTGGGATCCGAAGACCGACGCGGTCCGGCACGACTACTTCGACAAGCTGGTCGCCGAGTTCGGCCCGGACAACGTGCAGCAGACCAACCGGGTGATAGCGAGCAACGGCGACGACGCCTACGCGACGCAGTACGAGAACGTGCCGGCGTCGCTGCTGCCGAAGGTGACCGGCGACGCGTCGATCAAGAAGCGGATGGTGCAGGGACTGTCGCCGTTCGTCAGCTACCTCGCGATCAACACCCAGCGGGTCACCGACCTGAACACCCGCAAGGCGCTCAACTACGCCCTGGATCGCGGCGCGTACCTGCAGGCCCGCGGCGGCAACCTGACCGGCCAGCCGGCCACCTCGCTGGAGTCGCCGCTGACCATCGGCTACCAGAAGTACGACGCCTATCCGGGCGGCGTGCACGGCGACCCGGCGAAGGCGAAGCAACTGCTCGGCGGCAAGAAGCCGAAGCTGGTGTACGCCTACTCCAACATCTCCGCCAACCAGGCCACCGCCGTGGTCATCAAGAACTCGCTGGAGCGCGCCGGTTTCCAGATCGTGCTGAAGCCGGTCGACAGCTCCAACTACTACGACAACATCGGCACCAAGACCAACCCGTACGACCTGTACATCAACACCTGGGCGGCGGACTGGCCGAGCGGTTCGTCGATCATCGCGCCGCTGTTCAACGGCAACACGATCCGGGCCAAGGGCAACAAGGACTACTCGTACCTGAACGAGCCGGATGTCAACGCGCAGATCGAGAAGCTCGTCGCGCAGCACGCCGAGGAAGCGGCGCCGGCCTGGGCCAAGCTGGACGAGACGATCATGACGAAGTACGCCCCGGTGGTGCCCATCATCAACACGTCGAACGTGACGCTGTCCGGCACCAAGTGCAAGAACGTCGTGCTCAGCCAGGTGCTCGGCACGCCCATCTTCTACAACGTCTACCTGACCACCTGACCCGGCGAGGTGGCCGCCTCCGCCCGTACCGCCGAGCCCCGCAGCGGCGGAGGTGGCCGCCGGCCGGGTGCGGCCGGGCGCGGCCGGGCTCGGCGCCGCGAGGCTCGGGGCACCGGGATGCGCCGGGGAACGCCCCGGCCTCGGGGAGCGCTGCGGCGTCGGGCAGCGCAGCGTGCAGCTCCGGCGTCGGGCAGCGGGCTCGGGGTGTCGGGCGGCGCGGGGCGCCTCAGGAGCTCAGCAGCGGGCCGACGTGGTCGATGAACTCCGCGACCTCGAAGCCGAGCTGCTCCCGGTCGCAGTCGGACACGGCGAGGACGGTCAGGCTGAGCTCGGTGCTGACCGGGGTCGCCATCAGCACGCCCGCGGCCATCTCGACGATCGCCTGCTGGGGCGCCCCGGCGTCCATGCAGCGGCCGGCTCCGTCCGCGATGGACAGCAGGCCGGCGCCCACGCTCGCCAGCTGCTCGGCGCGCTGCTCGGGCAGCCCGTTCGAGACGGCGATGGGCACCCCCTCGACCGACGCGAGGACGGCGTGGCTCGCGCCGGGGACCCGGTTGACCAGCGCAACGAGTACCGGCCCCAGGCTGCTGGCGGACAGTTCCAGCTCCGTCACGAGCGCGCCGAGGAGAACGAACCGGACGACACGGCCTGCTCCGGCTGCTCGTGGCCGGCGCTGCGCCGACCTCGCTGCCAGCCACGGAAGTAGCCGGCGGTCTGCGCCGCGAGCTGCGAGGCGTCCCGTGCGATGGGCGCCGGCGCCGCCTCGTCCAGCGGCGAGCCGGGCACCAGGTTCGCCTGCGGCACCCGGCGCGGCAGGCCGCTCTCGGTGTTCTGGCCGACCGCCGGGCGGCTCGCCGCCTCCGCGGCCCGCCAGCCCTCGTCGGACAGGTTCTCCCAGGCCATCTCGGCCTGCTCGCCGGCGAACCAGGCCGACCGGGCCGCCGCGAAGATCAGCAGCTCGGAGTCCTCGTCGCCTTCCTCGACCGGCGGTGGGCCGGCGGACACGTTGCGCGCGTTCGGCTCGGCGCCGCGTGACCGGCGCCGGCTGCGGGAGGTCGTCTCGGCGCGCCGGGACCGGCCGTGGCTCCGGTCGGACAGCGCGGTCACCGAGGCGCCCTCGGCCGGGCCCAGCGGGTCGGCGTCGGCCAGCGGGTCGGCGGCCGGGGCCAGGTCGTCCTCGGCCGGGGCGCCGCCCTGCTGCACCGGGTGCAGCGTCGGCGGCGTCGGCTCGGCCTCGTCCAGGATCACGGTCGGCTGGAAGTCGGTGGAGAAGTCCAGCCGCGGCGGCTCGGGCTCACCGGGCAGCGTCGGCCGCTCCGCGGTCTGCTCGTTCGCGGCGCTGGTCGACGTCTGCTCCGGGGCCGGCTCGGTGGGTACCGCGTCGTCGTCCCGCTCGGCGGCCCGCCGCTTGCCGCGCAGTTGCAGGGTGGTGTCCTCGCCGGCCGGCGCCATCACCGGACGGATCGGCCGGGACGGCAGCTTCGGCCCGCGACCACGGGAGGTCAGCGGCGCCGCGCTGACCGGCCGGGCCGGCGCGGGCGGGGTCCAGGACGGCTCCGGGACGCCGGGCCGGAACGGGTCGATCGGGGTGGCCGGCGGGGTGGTCGCCCACTCCGCGGTCAGGTCGGGGTCCGGCTGGGCCGCGGTCCGCACCGGCGGGGTGGAGACCGGCGCGCTCCCCTCCGCGGACAGCCGCTCGGCCACCTCCCGGATCAGCGCGCCGGCGGCGGTGTCGCAGGCCAGGACGGCGGCGACGGCCTGCCGGACGGTCGCACCGACGGCGGCGACCGGCGGCTGCGGTACCGGTGTGTCGGTCACCGCCTGCCGCAGCGCGGCGAGCGCGTCGGTGGCGTCCGGATAGCCGGCGGTGGCGAGCCGGGCGACGACGCTCTCGTCCTGATCCCGGCCCACCTGGGCCGGGTCGGGCAGCGCGTCCAGCAGCGCCAGCGGGGTGTCCGACCCGGGGTCCGGGAAGGCGCGCAGCGCGGCCGGGTAGAGCTCGCGCAGCACCTGGCGCAGCGCGGCGACCGCGGAACTGCGGGCGGCGGTCAGCGCCGCGTGCGCGGACAACGCCGGTCGCAGCGGCGCGAACTCGGCGGCCGGCGGCTGGCCGGCGGCGCTGAGCGCTCCCGCGTACAGTCCGCGCGCCATCGCGACGGCGCGGCGTGCGTCGTCGGCCGCGTCCGGCGGTTCGGCCGCGGCCAGACTCTCCACAGTGGACGTATCGACGTAACAGGCGGTACGACCGGCGGCCACCATGAGTCGCGGCACGATCCGATCCGGGGCGTCGCAGGCGATCGGGACGCAGCGTGGGTCGGCGGTGTCGGCCCGCTCCGCGAGCAGCGCCAACGCCTCCGCGTAGCCTGCCGCGGTGTCCGGGACCTGCTGCAGGGCGGCCACCCGGCCGCCGTCGTCGACCACCGCAGCGGTGAGTCGGTCCCCGGCCGATGCCAGGCCGCAGTACACACGCACGTCAACACCTCCGACGCCGGACGGATGCCTGAGCCGCCGGTCGGCGAGTCGGGCATCCGGTTACCGCCTCCGATGCTCCCTGGTCAGGGGTCAATCGCGCCAGTCCACAGCGGCACTGATCTTTCCGATGATCGTCCGCCACGCGAGTGCTGCCTGTTGTGCCCCGATTTTCCGCATCCGGCGGCGGGCCCGGAACGCGGCGATGCCGCCGTTCATCCGGCCCCGCATCGCGTCGTCCAGATCGTCGAGCGGCGATCCGGGTGCCAGCGAGGTCTGCACCGACTGCAGATCCAGGGCGTACGCAAGGTCACGAGCGAGTTCACCGGCCGAGATGACGAGCTCCGGCTCCCACGTGTCGTGGCCGCCGCGCAGGTTCTTCACCAGCAGATCGAGCTCGTAGCGGTCGTCCGGGTCCGGCGCGACGTGCGAGCTGTCGAGGCGCTCGGCGAGCGTCCCGGCCTGCTCGACGCCGCGCAGCGAGTGCGGCTCGTCCGAGCGGACGAACTCCACCAGCGCCTCGGGCGTGCGGAACAGCAGCAGCCTGCCCCGCTGGGTGAGGAACACCGGTATCTCGTCCGGGCCGGCCGGCTCGCCGGCCTCGTCCTCGTCCTCGTCTTCGTCGGCCTCGGCGTCGAGCTCCGCGTCGTCCGCGTCCTCGTCCCCGTCGGCCTCGTTCTCGTCGTCGGCGTCCTCGTCGCTGGCGTCGTCCTTCGCCGCGGCGTCGGACTTCCTGCCCTTGCCACGCGCGCGCCGGGCGGTCTTGCCGTCGGACTCGGCGTCGTCGGCCTCGCCCGCAGTGGCCTCGTCCTCGATGGCCTCGTCCTCGGCGGCCGGCTCGGCGACCTTCGCCGTCACGCCCTTGCCGGTACCGGACTTCTCCTCGGCAGCGGCGGTGGCCGTCGCGGCGGCGGGCTCCTCGGCCGGCTCCGTCTCCTCGGCCGGCTCCGGGTCGGCGCCCGGTACCGGTGTCACCTCGTCCGGGCTGCGGTAGGCGCGCAGGGTGTAGCCGACCCCGGACGGCAGGGCGATCTCGATCGGGTCGACGGCGAGGTCCGACCAGAACTCGGCCACCGCCTCGGTCCGCTCCGGCTCGTCGACCTGGTGTTCGTCCTCGGTGTCCGGTGTGTCGTCAGCGTCCGACTCGGCGGTCGGTTCGTCCGACTCGGTCGTCGGTTCATCCGACTCGGTGGTCGGCTCGTCCGACTCGTGTTCGGCGCGGTGGCGAGCCACGGCGTCCTCCGTTTCATGCCCGGGAACCGGTCCCGGACTCCAGCGTCTAGGTCATTGTGTCCCGGCGCCGCCGCGCGGTCAGGCCCGGCCCGCGGCCCGGTGGAACTGATGTGCCTCACCCAGCGGCTCGAACCCCAGCCGCCGGTACAGCGGGACCGGCCCGTCGTCGGCCTCGACCCGCAGGAACGTCAGGTCACAGCCGGCCGCGCGAGCCTGCGCCACACCGGCCGACAGCAGCGCCGAACCGTAGCCGCGGCCCCGGTAGCCCGGCAGCGTCAGCAGGTCCTCGACCTGGGCGACCCGCTCGCCGGCCGACAGGTACAGCTCGCACCAGGCGCGCGGCGCGCCGTCGTCGCCGAGTACCGCGAGGCGGCGGGTCAGCTCGGCCGGCCGGCGCAGCCGCTGCTCGGCGAGTTGTCGGTAGGTCCCGTCGGACAGGCCCGACACTTCCTCCCGCCAGGCCCGCTCGGCCGGCCCGAGCAGCACGGCCGGCTGCACCACCGTCACCGGAACGCCCGCCGGCGGCTGCCCACCGTGGTACGCCATCAGCAGCTCGCCGGTCGCCTGGTAGCCGGCGGCCGTCAACCCGGTGACCAGCTCGGCCCCGTCCGGACCGTCGACGCTGATCTGCCGGTACGCCAGGCCGGCCGCGTCGAACATGCCGTCGGCCGCCGCGGCGATCTCACGGGACGTGACCGGCCCGGTACAGATGATCCGGTTCAGGTCGTGGATCTGGCTGAACTCGCCATCGAGCACCCCGAACCCGCCGGGCACGTCGACCACCCGAACCGCCTGCCGGCGGGCGAAGGCGTGCCCGAACGCGACGGCGCGGGCGAACTCGGTGGCGCTCACGGCTGCCGAGCTTAGTCTGCGACGCACCCCGCCGGTCGGCTGCGGTCAGGGCCGGTAGCCGGGGCCCGGGTCGAGGTCGATCACCATCCGGTGCGGCGGCACCATCGACACCTGCCGGTCGGGCACGAACTGCTGGTCGGTGGACAGCCCCGGCACCGGGCTGCCCGGCCGCAGCACGTCCCCGTGCTTGCACAGGTACTCGGCCAGTTCGAACAGCAGGTCGGACAGCCGGTTCGGGTCCAGCCGGCGGGACTGGCACTGCACGTCGGGCAGGCCCAGCGCGTACAGGCCGAGGGTGTCGGTGAGGGTGACCTCGGGATCGGACATCGACCGGAACAGCCGGATGTTCACCACGCCGGTCAGCGGGTGGGTCACCAGCGCGCCGGGTGGCAGCGCCTGCTGGCTCGCCGGCCACCAGGTCGCGAGCGGCCGGGCCAGCGCGATCGCCGCGTCCACCGTGGCCCGCAGCGCCTGGACCCGCTCGGCGCAGTCGCGACCGCGGCCCAACGGCTGGCTGATCGTGATCTGGTACCGGCAGCCCACCAGCGTCGCGCTCGCCTCCGGCCACGCCCAGCACTGGCTCAGGTCGCGCTCGGCCGGCGGCTCGGTGCCGAACGCGACCGTGTGCAGCAGGTGGTCGCGCCGGTGCCGGTCGGCCTCGGTGAACGGGTGGTGCTCGGGCGGCAGGCCCAGGATGTCGGCCGGATCCGGCCGGTACGGCTGGGCCGGATCGGCCCGCTCATGTCGGAGCAGCAGGTTCGTCTGCCCGGCCCACACCAGCATCGTGCCAGGCAGCGCCGATCTGATCCGGACGGTCAGGGCGCGCGGGTCGATGTCGGGCGGGTCGGGGTAGCACAGGTCGACTGCCATGCATGGTGCAGGCTCCGGGGGGTGGGCCACCTGCGCCATATTGGCACGAGATCTTGTGCGTGCGTACCCGTCGGCAAGTGATCGACGTGAATGTTTCTCTGCGGGACGACAGACAACCCCTCGCCGTGGTACGACGAGGGGTTGTCGCGGACCGGTCAGACGCCCCGGGGATGCCAGATGGACCGGTCAGGCGCCCCGGGGATGCCAGACGGTCTTGGTCTCCAGGAACGTGGTGAGCCGCTCGGTGCCGGGCTCGGCCTTCCAGTCGACCGTGGCCAGCGGCGGCCGGAGCACCCGCTTCAGCGTGTCGGCGGCGGTGCGCTCCAGCTCGACCGCGAGGTCGCCGTCGACGACCCCGGTCAGGTCGAGCGCGTTGACGTCGGCATGCCCGGCCAGCCACGGCGCGGTCTCGGCGACCTTCCCGGTCAGCAGGTTGACCACGCCACCGGGCAGGTCGGAGGTGGCCAGCACCTCGGCCAGGGTGATCGCCGGTAACGGCTGGGTCTCGCTCGCCAGCAGCACCACGGTGTTGCCGGTGACGATGGCCGGCGCGAGCACCGAGACCAGGCCGAGCAGCGGCTCGGTCGGGGCGACGATGCCCACCACGCCGGTCGGCTCCGGCGCGGACAGGTTGAAGTACGGGCCGGCGACCGGGTTGGCGTTGCCGCGCACCTGGGCGATCTTGTCCGACCAGCCCGCGTACCACACCCAGCGGTCGATCGCCGCGTCCACCTCGGCGCGGGCGGCGGACCGGGTGCCGCCCCGGGCGGTGCGGATCTCGTCGGCGAACTGGGAGTGCCGGCCCTCCAGCATCTCCGCGATGCGGTAGAGGATCTGCCCCCGGTTGTACGCGGTGGCGCCGGACCAGCCACCGAACGCCTTGCGGGCGGCGACCACGGCGTCGCGCACGTCCTTGCGGGACGCGAGCGCCGCGTTCGCCACGAACTCGCCGTCCGCCCCCTGCACCGGGTACGACCTCCCCGACTCGCTGCGCGGGAACTTCCCGCCCACGAAGAGTTTGTAGGTCTTGCGCACCGCCAGCCGCGCCGGCGCCGCCTTCTGCTCAGTGGGCAAGGTAGGCCTCCAAGCCGTGCCGGCCGCCCTCACGGCCGTAACCGGACTCCCGGTACCCGCCGAACGGGCTGGTCGGGTCGAACTTGTTGAACGTGTTGGCCCAGACGACGCCGGCGCGCAGCTTGTCGGCGAGCCACAGGATGCGGGACCCCTTCTCGGTCCAGATCCCGGCGGACAGGCCGTACGGCGTGTTGTTGGCCTTGGCGACCGCCTCGTCCGGGGTGCGGAACGTCAGCACCGACAGCACCGGGCCGAAGATCTCCTCCCGGGCGATCCGGTGCGCCTGGGTGACCCCGGTGAACACGGTGGGGGAGAACCAGAAGCCGCGGTCCGGCAGCGGGCACGGCGCGCTCCACCGCTGGGCGCCCTCCTGCTCGCCGATCTCCGACAGCGCCCGGATCTTCGCCAGCTGTTCGGCCGAGTTGATCGCGCCGACGTCGGTGTTCTTGTCCAGCGGGTCGCCGACCCGCAGGGTGCTCATCCGCCGCTTCAGCCGGGCCAGCAACTCGTCGGCGACCGACTCCTCCACCAGCAGCCGGGAGCCGGCGCAGCAGACGTGGCCCTGGTTGAAGAAGATGCCGTTGACGATGCCCTCGACCGCCTGGTCCAGCGCCGCGTCGGCGAACACGATGTTCGCCGCCTTGCCGCCGAGTTCCAGGGTGACCCGCTTGCGGGTGCCGGCGACCGAGCGGGCGATCTGCCGCCCGACCTCGGTCGATCCGGTGAACGCGACCTTGTCCACGTCGCCGTGCTCGACCAGCGCGCGGCCGGTGTCGCCGGCGCCGGTGAGGATGTTGACCACGCCGGCCGGCAGGTCGGCCTGCTGGCAGATCTCGGCGAACAGCAGGGCGGTCAGCGGCGTCGTCTCGGCCGGCTTGAGCACGACGGTGTTCCCGGCGGCGAGCGCCGGTGCGATCTTCCAGGCCAGCATCAGCAGCGGGAAGTTCCACGGGATGACCTGGCCGGCCACCCCGAGCGGCTGCGGGTTCGGCCCGAACCCGGCGTAGCCGAGCTTGTCGGCCCAGCCGGCGTAGTAGAAGAAGTGCGCCGCGACCAGCGGGATGTCCACGTCGCGGGACTCCCGGATCGGCTTGCCGTTGTCGATCGACTCCAGCACCGCCAGCTCACGGGCCCGCTCCTGGATGATCCGGGCGATCCGGTAGAGGTACTTGGCGCGCTCGGTGCCGGGCATCGGCCCCCAGACCCGCTGGTACGCCTTGCGGGCGGCGGCCACCGCGCGATCGACGTCGGCCGGGCCGGCGACGGCGACCTCGGCGAGCACCTCCTCGGTCGCCGGGTCGACCGTCTTCATCGACTCGCCGTCGGTCGGTGCGACGAACTCGCCGTCCACGAACAGCCCGTACGCCGGGCGGATGTCCACAATGGACCGTGACTCGGGTGCCGGTGCGTATTCGAAGGCCATCGCGATCAGTCCAGGGTGAAGTAGTCGGGGCCGGCGTACCGGCCGGTGGCGAGCTTGCTGCGCTGCATCAGCAGGTCGTTGAGCAGCGACGAGGCGCCGAACCGGAACCAGTCCGGGTCGAGCCAGTCGTCCCCGGCGGTCTCGTTGACCAGCACCAGGTAGCGGATCGCGTCCTTCGCCGAACGGATCCCGCCGGCCGGCTTGACGCCGATCTGCCGGCCGGTCAGCTCGCGGAAGTCGCGCACCGCCTCCAGCATGATCAGCGTGACCGGCAGCGTCGCGGCGGGGGACACCTTGCCGGTGGAGGTCTTGATGAAGTCGCCGCCGGCCAGCATCGCCAGCCAGGACGCGCGTCGCACGTTGTCGTAGGTACCGAGCTCGCCGGTCTCCAGGATCACCTTCAGGTGCGCCGCCCCGCAGGCCTCCTTGACCGCGACGATCTGGCGGAACACCTCGTCGTACCGGCCGGAGAGGAACGCGCCGCGGTCGATCACCATGTCGACCTCGTCGGCGCCGGCGGCCACCGCCGCGCGCACGTCGTCGAGCTTGACCGGCAGCGGCACCTGCCCGGACGGGAACGCGGTCGCCACGCTCGCCACCCGCACCGACGAGCCGCGGACGGTCTCCACCGCGGTCGGCACCAGCGCCGGGTAGACGCAGACGGCGGCGGCCGGCGGGCAGCCGCGGTCGGCCGGGTCGGGGCGCATCGCCTTCGCGCACAGCGCCCGGACCTTGCCCGGGGTGTCCGCGCCCTCCAGGGTGGTCAGATCCACCATCCGGATCGCCAGGTCCAGCGCCCACTGCTTGGCGGTGGTCTTGATCGACCGGGTCGCGAGCGTCGCCGCCCGCTGGTCGGCACCGACCTTGTCCACCCCCGGCAGGCCGTGCAGGAAAGTACGCAGTGACGCCGCGGTCGCGGTCACCTCGGCCGCGAACTCCGCGGCGCCGGCACCGGCCGGAAGCGTCGTCATCGACGCCGAACTGGTCATGCGGCCGAGTCTAACGACGCCGGTACCGGCGTGGGTGGGGCGGAATCGACGGGTGCCGATCGCCGGCCTCCGGCGACGGCCCGGACCGCGCCGGGCGCGGCGTGCCGCACCGACCACCCGCGCCGGGCCGACCGTGCCCGCCGCGGCCGGCCCGGCGCCGGCGCTGGCCGCGCGCGCCGGACCGTCGTACCGGGCGATGCGCGGTCGGGGGAGCGTCAGCTGTGCTTGCCGCCGGTGGTCACCACGTCGCCGGCCGGGTTGAGCACGTACCACGCACCGCCGTCGGTGACCTCGCCCTGCCCGGTCGCTTTGTACGGTTTGTCGTCTCCGATGAACACGTAGAGCGGCCACCCGTGGTACGTCGCGACGTGCTTGCCGTTCGGTGCGGTCCGGGTGCCGAGCAGGTCGGCGCGCACGCCGGGCCCGGCCTTGAGATGGCCGCTGGCCGGCACCACGATCGGGGCCAGTTCTCCGCGCAGTTGCCCGTGCAGGTCACCTCGGACTGGTGGTCCGGCGGGAACATGTACAGCGGGTATCCCTTGTCGGTGACGAGGATGTCGCCGAGCTTCGGCACCGTGTGGTGCTCGATGGTCACCGTCCCCTCGGCCACGGTGAACCGCTCGCGCTCGACGAAGTGCTGGTATGCCCAGACGAAGAGGCCGGCGACGCCGAGGAGCACGACGACGACCGCGATGGCGACGGTCAGCAGGACTCGGGATCGACGCATGGCCATGGCGTGGCCTCCCCGTTTCAGGCGCGCTTGAATTAGCACCGCGATATTAACATAGACGTATTAATACGAGCGTGCTAGATTGACTGGGTGCCCAAGGAAGTCGATCACGAGGCGCGTCGGCGGGAGCTGGCCGACGCGGTCTGCCGCGTCATCGCGAGGGAAGGGCTGGCCGGCGTCTCGCTCCGCGTCGTCGCGGACGAGGCCGGCTGGTCGATCGGATCGATGCGGTACTACTTCACGACCAAGGACGAGCTGCTGCAGTTCGCTCTGCGGCGCGTCGACGACCGCATCGAGCAGCGGCTCGACGCCTCGTGCGTGCAGCCGACACTGCTCGGCCGGGCGCACGCGGTGATCGACGAGCTGCTGCCGCTCGACGTGCAGCGACGCGAGGAGGCGCTCGTCTGGCTGGCCTTCGTGTCCCGGGCGACGACCGACGCCAAGCTGGCGCCGATGGCCGCCGAGGTGTGGACCCGGCTCAACGAGGTGTTCGTCGGTTTGCTGCGCGCCGCGGTCGAGGCCGGTGAACTGCCCGCCGACCTCGACCTGGTGCGGGAAGGCGGTCGCCTGCAGGCGCTGATCGACGGGCTCGTGGTGCACCTGGTCTCGGCCCCGAACGGGTCGGGACCGCCCTGGCCGCCGAGCTCGCGCACGGATATCTGGACCAGCTGACAGCGGTGCCGGGCCGGGCCTGACGGCCGGTCGTCCGGCGCCCCGGGGTGCACCGGAGCGGACGCCGCGGTGTGGAAACGGAGATCTTTGGCATGGCGCGCAACGCATACCGATCGACCGGTGAGTTCCGGCGCACCTCGGCCGGGTCGCCGCTGCGGCGGCTGGCCGTCGGCACCGTGGCCGGCTTCACCCTGCTGGCTACCGTCGCGGGCTGCAACGGCCGGACGTCCGGGTCGGCCGCGCCACACGGGGCGAGCACCCACCACGGCGCCTCCGCCACCGCGGATCCCACGCCCTCGTCCGCCACGCCGTCCGCGCGCGCAGACGGCGGCGGTGCCGGCAGCAAGGACCAGGTCGTCCGGCTGGACGCGACCCAGCAGATGCGGTTCCAGCCCGCGAAGGTCGAGGTGCATCCGGGTCGGGTGACGGTGCGGGTGCACAACACCGGATCGATGCCGCACGAGTGGGAGGTCGAGGGGATCAGCGGGGCCAAGATCGCGATCGTGGTCGGCGGCGAGACGCAGTCGGTGACCTTCTCCGTACCGCGCACCGGCAGCTTCCGGATGGAGTGCTCCTGGCACGCCAAGCACGGCATGGTCGGCACGTTCGTGGTGCGGGCCGGGCACAGCTGATGCCCGACCGCGAGGCGCCCGAGCCGGACCCCGACCAGCCGGACCGGCGCACCGGCCCGGGCCGGCGGGCGGTACTCGCCGGGGGCGTCGGTGTGGTGGGCGCGGCCCTGACCGGTACCTGGTGGTGGCGCAGCGGCAGGCGGCAGTTCGGGCCGGACGAGCCGAAACCCGCCGGTACGGTCGGGCCGCACGACACCGTGGTCGAGCGGACCGACCAGCGGCGGCACTGGTCCGGGCGAACCACCTCGGTCACCCTGACCGCGCAACAGGGCACCCTCGACCTCGCCGGGCGGCAGGCGCGGACCTGGCTCTACGACGGCGGTCCGATGGCCGCCGCGGTACGCGTCCGGGCCGGCGACCGGTTGCACGCCAGGCTGGTGAACCGGCTCGAGGCGGCCACCACGGTGCACTGGCACGGGCTCCGGATCCGCAACGACATGGACGGTGTGCCGGACGTGACGATGCCGGCGGTGCGGCCCGGTGACACGTTCGACTACCGGTTCGTGGTGCCCGATCCGGGCACCTACTGGTTGCACTCGCACGTCGGGGTGCAACGCGATCGAGGCCTGTACGCGCCGCTGATCGTCACCGATCCGCACGAGCCGGGCGACTACGACCACGACGAGACGATCGTTCTGGACGACTGGACCGACGGGGTCGGCCCGACCCCGGACGCGATCCTCGGCGAGCTGCGGGCCGGGCACACCGGCGGCACCGTACGGCCGGTGATGGCGCCGTCGTCGCCGTGGGGGCCGATGACCTCCGAACTGACCTACCCGCTGCACCTGGCCAACGCGCGCCCGCCGGAGGATCCGGCCGTGATCCGGGCCAGGCCCGGCCAGCGGCTGCGGCTCCGGCTGATCAACGCCTCGGCCGCCACCCCGTACCGGGTCGCGTTCTCCGGGCACCGGATGACGGTGACGCACGCCGACGGCTGGCCGGTTCGTCCGACCACTGTGGACACGCTGCTGATCGGGATGGCCGAGCGGTACGACGTACTCGTCACCGTCGGCGACGGCGCGTTCGGGCTGGTGGCCGCGGCCGAGGGCGGCAAGGGTGTCGCGCGGGCGGTGGTCCGCACCGGCGCCGGCACGACTCCGCCGCCCACCGCTCGGCCGGCGGAGTTGCGCCGCCGGCTGCTGTGCTACCCGGACCTGCGCCCGGTCGCCGGCACCGCGCTGCCGAAGCGGCCGGTCGACCGCACGGTTCGGTTGCTGCTGAGCCAGGGCACGTCGCATCCGGTGACCTGGCTGATCGACGACCACGCCTGGCCGCACCGCAAACCGGTGCCGGTACGCCAAGGCGAGCGGGTGCGCATCGACCTGGTCAACGCGAGCGCCATGGCCCACCCGATCCACCTGCACGGCCACACCTTCGCGCTGGCCGACACCGGCGTGCGCAAGGACACCGTGGTGGTGCTGCCGGGCAAGACGACCTCGATCCTGGTCCAGGCCGACAACCCCGGCCGCTGGCTGCTGCACTGCCACAACGCGTACCACATGGCGCTCGGCATGACGACCGAGCTGGACTACCTGACCTGACCGCCGCGGATCGCGTGCCTCGGCACCCAACCGGTGCGGCGGTGCGTCCCGCGGTACTGCGGCTCGTGCACCGCGGCGCGGGCCAGCACCCGGCGGAACGGCAGCGACATCAGCACGGCGAGCGCCGCGGCGGCGCCGGCGATCAGGAACGACGTGTGGGCGCCGCGCGCATCGGTGACCGTACCGGCGGCGCTGACGCCGATCCCGAGGCCGAGACCGACGGTGGTCTGCACCCAGGAGTACCCCTCGGTGATCTTCTCCGCCGGTACCAGTTCCTGGATCAGTTCGTGCGCGCCGATCAGCGCGGGCGCCAGGGCGATACCGGCGACGACGACGCCGGCGGCCAGCAGGCCGGTGTTCGGTGCCAGCATGACCGGCACCATGCCGACGAGCACGCAGGCGATCGACAGCACGAACCGGTTCGCCGCGCGACCCCGCCAGGTACGCGAGCCGTACACGAGGCCGGCGACGAGGCTGCCGACCGAGAACGCGGCGACGATCGGCCCGGACAGCCCGGTGTGCCCGTGTTCCTTGGTGTAGGCGACGATCGTCGCCTCGACCGCACCGAGGATGGTGCCGAGCGCGACGCACACCGCGGCGACGACCCGGATGCCGCCGATGCGCAGCACCGAACCGGAGTCGACGGCCGGTCGCGGGTGCGGGCCGCCGCCACCCTTGCGGGTCGCGAACAGCACGCCGCCGACCAGCGTGCAGGCCATCGCGCCGACGAAGCCGGCGGCGCCGGTGATCGAGGTGGACAGCAGCGTGGCGAGCAGCGGGCCGAGGATGTAGACGAGTTCGTCGATCGCGGACTCCAGCGACAGCGCGACGCTCAGCGCGGGTGCGCCGGGTGGTGCGTCCGGACCGCTGAGGATGTCGGTCCAGCGGGACCGCACCAGCGCGCCGATCGACGGGAAGGTGGTGCCAGCGACGAATCCGAAGGCCAGCAGCAGCAGGTCGGGACCGTGCAGCAGGCAGCACAACAGGATCGCGGTCAGCGCCGCGGTGTGCGCCAGCACCACCGGCAGCAGTACCCGGCGCTGCCCCCACCGGTCGACCAGGCGGCCGCGTTGCGCGGAGGTCAACGACTGTGCCAGCAGCAGCGAGCCGCTGAGCATGCCGGCCAGCGTGTACGAGCCGACCGTGGACGTGACGAGCAGGATGCCGCTGAGCCCGAGCATCGACATCGGCAGCCGCCCGATGAGCCCGGTGATGACGAAACCCTTGGTGTACCGGATCGACAGCAGCTTGCCGTAGTCGTTGCTCAACGCGTTCTCCCGCCCGTCGCCCGCCCCTCGCGGCTGCCGTACCGGTTCCGAACGTCGCCCGTCGCCGGTGTCGACCGGCCCGGGTGATGGGCCTGCGTGTGGATGTTTCGCTGTGGGGAGCGCGATGCAGCTGTGCGGTGCCACGGACGGGATGGTGGGTGCGCAGCCTCCGATGCGGACCATACTGCCGATTTCCGCACCGAGATTGGTTGCCGACAAACACTTCGGTGATGTTCTCGGTCGGCCGTTGCGGGAATGCTGGCACGCTGTGTGCACCCGGGCGCCGCGGTGATGGTGCGACGGCGGTGTCCGGTCGAATCCGCTCGCTGACAGCCGACGTCCGAGTACGGCACATCTGGCGGGCCGTTCCCCCGCCACGAGGTGGGCGAGAGATGAATCGGGGCCACAATGAGCCGTGAGATCGGTACCCACTACGACGTCATCATCATGGGTGGCGGGCCGGGCGGATCCACCCTGGGTGCGCAGCTGGCCAGGACGACGGACCTGAGTGTCGCGATCTTCGACAAGGTCAAGTTCCCGCGGGAACACATCGGCGAGTCGCTCGCCCATCCGTCGACCTCCGCCATGCAGGAGATCGGAATCCTGGACAAGGTGGCGAACGCGGACTTCACCGTCAAGAAGTTCGGCGGCATCTTCTACTGGGACGGCACCGAACCGACGGCCGGCTTCTTCGACCACGCGCACTGGGCCGAGGACGGGGAGTCCCGCTTCGCCTTCCACGTCAACCGGGAGGACCTCGACGACCTGCTGCTGCGGCACGCCGAGGAGCTGGGTGTGCACGTGTTCGAGGAGACGTCGGTGCAGGGCTACACGCCGCTGCCGGGTGGCTGCGAGGTGCGCCTCGCCGGCGGCCGGACCGTGCACGGGACGTTCTTCGTCGACGCGTCCGGTCGGCGCAACAGCATCACCTCGCCGCAGAAGCGCCAGCACCTGTCCGCGTACCGCAACATCGCGGTGTGGCAGCACTACACGGGTTGCCGGCACGGCTACTCGATCGACCGCGACTGGAACATCTTCCACGCCGAGAGCAAGTCGCCGATCGTGTGCTCCGCGTTCGAGGACGGCTGGGCCTGGTTCATTCCGGTACCGAAGAGGATCGACGGTCGCTGGGTGGTCACCCACTCGATCGGGATCGTGACGGTGCCCGAGGTGCTGCGTGAGGAGGGGAAGGACTTCACCGACCCGGACGTGTTCCGCAAGACGATCGACCGGATCCCGCTGATCCGCGATCTCGCCACCGACGGCACGCCGATCCGGCGCAAGATGAGCACCGCGACGAACTACTCGATGATCAACGACGAGTTCGTCGACTTCGACGACAAGTGGTTGCTGGTCGGCGATGCCGCGTACTTCGTCGATCCGCTGTTCTCGTCCGGCGTCGCGTTCGCGATGCACCACGCGCTGTCGGCCGCGACCCTGATTCGTACCGCGGTCGATCCGAACGTTCCCGAGCAGTACAAGCGGGACGTGTGGACCGACTACGACCGGGAGTGGCACGCCATCGCGGAGACGTACTCGCTGTCGATCGACCAGTGGTACCACGCGATCGGCGAGAACCACCCGCAGAGCGTGTACTGGAAGTCCCGCGGCAACACCGTCGACCTGGGTGTTCGCGAGGAGACGTTCGAGATCCTGCTGAGTACGGCGATGGACGCGGAACTGTTGCGCACCATGACCAAGCACAGTTACGCGGCGGAGGACCTCGACCCGGACGGCCCGTACGTGCGGGCGCTCGGGCTGGCCGATCCGGGTGATCCCGGTGACGACGACGTGGTGCGGATCGTCGACGGCGCCACGATGCGGGAGAGCCTCGGGCTGGATCTGCCCGGCTTCAAGGGGAACCTGCCGCCGGTGTCGTTCGAGATCCCGGCCGAGTACCGGGACGCCGTCGCGCGGTACTGGCGGGACCCGGTCGCCAACGGCGACGTGCTGCCGTCGCCGGTCGCGAACCCCGAGGTGTGCCACCGGTTCTCGGTGCCGGGCGCGGACCGCGAGGTGCGCAGCTTCCCGGACCAGGACGGCGGTGTGGTGGTGTGGAAGGCGCTGTCGTCCGGGCCGCGAAGCTACCGCGAGCTGCGCGGCGAGCTCAACGAGATCCAGCTGAACTTCATCAAGTTGCTGAAGCGCGCCGGTGTCGTCGAGGTGGTGGCGGCCGGCAGCAAACCGGTCGAATCCGTTGCGATGCCGACCGTCGACTGAGCGGTACGAACTGGAGGAGGGTACTGCCGATGGGAATCCTGGACGGGAAGAAGATCCTCGTCACCGGGGTACTGACGACGGCGTCCATCGCGTTCGAGGTGGCTCGGCTGGCGCAGGAGCAGGGCGCCACCGTGGTGCTGACCGGGTACGGGCGGTTGAGCCTGGTGAAGCGGATCGCGAACCGCCTGCCGGCGCCGGCGCCGGTGGTGGAGCTGGACGTGACGAACGAGGAGCACCTCGACAGCCTGGCCGACCGGGTGGCCGAGCACGTCGACGAGCTCGACGGGGTGCTGCACTCGATCGCGTTCGCGCCGGAGACGGCGCTGGGCGGCGAGTTCCTGCAGACCCGGTGGAACGACGTGGCGCACGCGATGCACGTGTCGGCGTACTCGTTGAAGGCGTTGGCGATGGCGGTGGCCCCGCTGATGCGGACCGGCGGGTCGCTGGTCGGGATGGACTTCGACGCGCGGTTCGCCTGGTCCTCGTACGACTGGATGGGGGTGGCGAAGGCCGGCCTGGAGTCCTGCAACCGCTACCTCGCGCGGTACCTGGGGCCGAAGGGGGTGCGGTGCAACCTGGTCGCGGCCGGCCCGCTGCGCACCATGGCGGCGTCCAACATCCCCGGCTTCGGCGAGTTCGAGGGCGCCTGGGCGGCGCGGGCGCCGATGGGATGGAAGGCGGACGCGGTCGAGCCCGTGGCCCGGACCTGCATCGCGCTGCTGTCCGACTGGATGCCGGTGACCAACGGCGAGATCGTGCACGCCGACGGCGGGTACCACGCGGTGGGTGACTGAGATGACCGTGCTGGAGAGCGCGGCCGTGGCCCAGCCGCAGGCCGTACCGGTGCGCCGGTCGGTGTACCGGCTGGGCGCGGCGGCGACGCTGCTCGGTGTCGCCGCCGGGCTGGTGGTGACCGTCGTTCTGGAACTGGGCGTGCAGGACCCGTTCGGCGACGTGCCGACCCTGACGTACCTGAAGGGGATCCTCGCGGCCCGCAACGTGTGGCTCGTGGTGCACCTGGTGTTCGCCTTCGTGGTGCTGCTCAAGCTGGTCGGGTTGCTCAGCCTGGGCGACATCCTGGAGCAGGGGCCGGCGCGGCCGCTCGCCCGGGCGGCCGGCGGGCTGGCGATCTGCGGTGCCGGGATGTTCCTGGTCACCATGGTGCACGACGGCTACCTGCACGAGTACCTGGCGACCAGCTGGGAGCAGGCGAACGCCGCCACCCGGCCGGAGTGGGTGCCGATCTTCGCCGAGGGGGTCCGGGACACCCTGGGCACCGAGCTGGGCTCGCTCGCCGCGATGACCGGGCTCGCCCCGATCGGGTACGGCCTCGCCATCCTGCTCGGCTCGCGGCTGCCCCGCTGGGTCGGCTGGCTCGGCGTGCTGGGCGGCATCGGCGCCGTGTTCACCACCGGCTACCTGTGGATGACCGGCAACACCAACCTCGGCTACGGCGTGCTGTACCCGGTGTTCGCCACGCTGCTGCCGCTGATCTGGTACGTGGCGATCGCGGTGCTGTTGTGGCGGCGCGGCGGCGACCGGACGGTGAACGTGCCGCGGCACGCGCCGGCCGCCAACCGGGCCGCCTACTGACCCCGGCGACACAGTCGAGAAGGAGCGGTACGAGATGCGCCCGTTGACGGTCGTCCTGGGCACCGGTCGGTGCGGTTCCACCCTGCTGTCGACGGTGCTGAACCGGCACCCGCGGGTGCTCAGCCTCAGCGAGTTCTTCACCTCGCTGGACCCGGACGCGTTCCCGGCCGGGGAGATCGACGGTGAACGCTTCTGGGGGATCCTGAGCACCCCACGGTCGAAGGCGATGACCCAGCTGCGGCACGGCGTCGCGCCCGGGGAGTACCTGTACCCGTTCGGCTCCGGCCGGTTCACCGCGCAGACCGGCGTGCCGCCGATCTGCCTGGTGTCGCTGCCGCACCTGTCCGACCGGCCGGACGAGGTGTTCGACGAGCTGGCGGCGGCGGTGCCCCGCTGGGGCCGGGCGCCGGTGGCGGAGCAGTACGGGCGGCTGTTCGACTGGCTGTGCGACCGGTTCGACCGGGACGTCGTGGTGGAGCGCTCCGGCGCGTCGCTGCGGTTCGTGCCGGGTCTGCGCGCCTGCTTCCCGGCCGCCCGGTACCTGTACCTGGACCGGGACGGCCCGGCCGCGTCCGCGTCGATGAGCCGGCACCCGTCCTTCCGGCTGGAGGTACGGGTGCTGGAGATGATGGACGTCCTGGGCGTCGATCCGTACCTGTCGCCGTCCGCCGAGCACGCCGCGCGGCTGCCACCGGAGCTGCGCTGCCTGCTGCCGGACCGGTTCGACGGCGCGGCGCTGATGTCGCAGCCGATCCCGCTCCCGGTGTTCGGGATGATCTGGTCCCACCTGGTGGCGGACGGGGTGCGGGAGCTGGCCGCGGTACCGGCGGACCGGATCGAGTACCTGCGGTACGAGGACGTGCTGGCCGATCCGGTGCACCGGTTCCGCCAGCTCGCCGCGATGCTCGGCGTCGACGCCCCGGACGGGTGGTTGGCCGAGGCGGTGACGCTGGTACGGCCGGGCCCGGGTGCCGGCCGGCCGGAGCTGCCGGAGCCGGATCGCCGCGCGCTGCGGGAGGCCTGCGACCTCGGCGGCCAGGCGCTGCGGGCGCTGCGCGCGCGGCTGTCCGGTGTCGCGTCCGCGTTCTAGGGGTGCGTTCAGCGGGTTTCAGGGAATTCCCTAAATTCGGTCCGGCGACTCGCGACAGAACCGATCCGTTGTTGGTCCCCGAGCCCATTCGGTACCGACCTCGGTGGCCATTTCCCGCCCCGCATCCGCCGTTCGAACCAGCGGCCGACGTTTCATTGCGCATTCAACTGTCGTGACCGCAAGAATCATGGAGTAAGTCTTCTTCTAAGTCGATGCGATTACCCTGAGCGGCTGCTGGGACCGCCGGTCTGGCTGCGAGCCGATCGCGGCGGGCGGGATCTGTGTGCACCGGGGGTTGCGCGTGCCTGAATTCGGCGCTACACGGGGTCGTTTCATCGGCCGGGAACGTGAATTGGCGGAGCTGGCGCGCCTGGCGGGCGCCGACGGGCCGCGGGTGATCTCGCTGGTCGGTCCGGCCGGGGTCGGCAAGTCGCGGTTGGCGCGGGAGTTCCTGCAGCGCTGGCGGCCGAACGGGCAGCCGGCACCGCGTCGCGGGGGCGAGCCGTGCCCGGATCCGGGTGCCGACGACCTGCTCTGGCTGTTGCACACCGTCGGCGCGGCCGAACTCTCCGACCAGCACGTTCTGGTCCGGCGGGGGCTGGTGTTGCTGGACGACGCCGAGCAGCAGCGCGACGCCGTGCTCACCCTGGTCCGGTCGTTGCTGCCGGTCTGCCCGCAGTTGCGGTTCGTGATCGCCAGCCGGGAACGGCTGCACCTCTACGGCGAGCAGGTCTTCCCGGTCGGCCCGCTGCCCGTCGGTACCCCCGACGACTCGGATCCCGACGCACTGGCCGCGGTGCCGGCCATCGAACTGTTCGTCGACCGGGCCCGCAGCGTCCGGCCGGGGTATCGGCCGACCGCCGACGACTACCGGGCGCTGGCCGAGATCTGCCGGTTGCTCGACGGGCTCCCGCTCGCGATCGAACTCGCCGCGGCCCGCACGACGCTGTTCAGGCCGAAGGCGCTGCTGCGCCGGCTCGCCGACGGGCTGGCGGTGCTGGAACCGCAGGACACCGAAGGACCGGCACCGCAGCGGTCCCTTCGGTCCGCGATCGGCGCGAGCGTCGAACGGCTCAGCCGGGCGCAGCACGACCTGCTCGACTCGGTGTCGGTGTGCTCCGGCGGGTTCGACCTGGCCGCGGTTCAGGCGTTGGCCGGCGCCGAACCGGCGGCGGCCGAGCGCACCATGGAGACGCTGATCGACCGGTCGCTGGTGGAGGTCGCGACGCACCGGCCGGACGGCGAACCGCGGTTCCGGATGCTGCGCACCACCCGGCTGTACGCGGCTGACCGGCTGCGTCGGACCGGCCGGGCGGAGCAGCTGGCGGACCGGCACGCGGGGTACTTCGTGGAGCGGGCGCGGGCCCTCGCGCCCGACCTGTCCGGCCCGCGCCAGGCCGCCGCGCTGGGCGCGCTGAGCGTCGAACACGAGAACCTGCGGCACGCCTGCCGGCACCTCGTCGACACCGGGCGCGCCGCCGCGGTGCTCTCGCTGATCCTCGACGTCAGCCGGTACGTGGTGGCCAGCGGTCAGGTCGCGGCGACGCACGGTTGGCTGGGGCGCCACCTCGCGGGGGCGGACCCGGCCAGCGCGGACGTCTCCGGCTGGCTGCTGTACGGGGGGCTCTGCGCCTGCCTCCGGCAGGACCGGCGGGCCCGCTCGCTGCTGGTCGAGGTGGCTGCCCGCTGCCGGCGCACCGGCGACACCCGGCGGGAGGCGCTGGCGCTCGGCCTGCTCGGACAGGTCGCCCTGGTGCGCCGGCAGTACGACGAGGCGGCGCAGCGGTGGGCGCAGAGCCGGGCGCGCGGCGCGCGTGTCGGGATGGCCGGGATGCTCGTCGCGGACGGCATGGCGACGCTGGCGCTGCTGCGCGGCGACCTGACCACCGCCGCCCGGTTGTGCGCGCGGCACGCGGCGTCGTCGGCGGGCGACACGCTGGTCGAGGCGGTACTGGCGGTTCGGGCGGGCGCCGTGGCGGGTGCGGCCGGCGACCAGTCCGCCGCGCGGTCCCGGATCGAGTCCGGCCTGCAGCTGTTCCACCAGCTGCATCACCTGCCCGGGGTGGCGTTCGCACTGGAGTCGCTGGTCATCGTGGCGGCGCGGAGCCGGGATCCGCGGCAGCGGGCGAACGCCGTCCGGCTGGTGGGCGCCGCCGAGGCGATCCGGTCGGCGGCCGGCTCCGCGTACCCGGGCTGCCCGCCCGGGATGCTCGATCAGGCGCTGGTGCGGTTGCAGGACGCGGTCGGCGAGCCGGCGTTTCGGCGGGGGCGGCAGGAGGGGCACGTCGCCTCGGTGTCGGAGGCGGTGGCGATGGCGATGGGGGTACCGAAGCACCCGCCCCGGTGACCCCCCGGTCGGCCACGCCGGAGACCCCGCTGACCGCCCGCGAGCTGCAGGTGGCGCGGCTGGTCGCGGCGGGTCACACCAACCGGCAGGTGGCCGTAGATCTGGACATTTCCGAGTGGACAGCTATAAATCATCTGCGGCACGTCATGCGGAAGCTCGACTGTCGTTCCCGGGTCGGCGTGGCGCAGTGGATTCTGAACGCCGAGCTGCCTCTATCACGGGAGCGCTAACCAGTCCACCGGCATCGCCGCCGCGCTTTCGTCATTCTTCCGTCCATTCGCGATTCATCCTGCGCATTCACCGTTTTGGTAACGGTGAGATAACGGCAACTTCAACGCAGAGTGCCGCCGTGGTTTCGCCATCAGCCGGCCCGGTCGAATACCAGGCCGTCGCCTCCGAAGTGCGAGAACACCCAGTACCGCAGTGTCCCGTAGGGCAAATACTTCGGTTATCTCATCGGTTTCCCGGTACCGCCCCGATGGCATCCTGAGCGGCATCGACGGCGATGAATTCAGAAGCACGACAGTTTCGAATTCCGCCGCAGGGCCGGTCAATTGGGTGACCGGTACCGGTCAGGCGAGTGAAGGCGATGTGAAGTCGGGAGCGTTCATGCGGGACATTGCGATAATCGGCATGAGCTGCCGCTTCCCGGGTGCGCGGGATCTGACGGAATTCTGGCGCATGGTCGGATCGGCCGAGCGGCAGTTCCACCCGGTGCCCGCCGAACGCTGGGACCACTCCCGCTACTTCGACCCGGACGACCGGCGTTCGGACAGCAAGAGCTACACCGACCAGGTCGCCTACCTCGACCGGGTCGACGAGTTCGACGCCGTGCACTACCGGATGTCACCCCGCCGGGTCCGCAACACCGACCCCCAGCACCGCCTGCTGCTCGACGTGGCGCGCGAGGCCGTGCAGGACGCCGGCTGGGAGCGCCGCCCGTACGACGCGGTCAACACCGGCGTGTACTTCGCACTCAGCTCGGCCGAGTTCAACCAGCTGACGCCCGGCGCCGCCGGCATCGACCCGTACGCGGTGCCCGGGTCGCTGTTGAACATGGCCGCGGCGACGGTGAGCCAGCACTTCGACCTCGGCGGGCCGAGCTTCACCGTGGACTCCGCCTGCTCCTCCGGCCTGACCGCGCTGAACGAGGCGGTCACCGCGCTGCGCGCCGGGGTCTGCACCGAAGCGCTCGTCGGCGGCGCCTACCTGAGCCTCGCGCCGGTCGGGCTCGTCGGCTTCTCCCGGGTCGGCGCGCTGTCCGCGGCCGGAGTGTGCCGGCCGTTCGACCGCCGCGCGGACGGGTTCGTGCTCGGCGAGGGCGTCGGCGTGGTGGTACTCCGGCCGCTGGACGCGGCGCTGGCCGCCGGCGACCGGGTGTACGCGGTGATCCGCGGCATCGGCTGCTCCAACGACGGCACCGCGGACGGCCCGATGACCCCGCGGGAAGACGGGCAGGTCCGCGCGATGGACCGGGCGTACTCCGACGCCGGCGTCGCACCCGACTCGGTCGGCCTGATCGAGGCGCACGGCACCGCGACGGTGGTCGGCGACCGGGTCGAACTGGCGTCGCTGACCCGGGTCCGCGCCGCGGCGAGCGACCCGGCGCCGGTGCCCCCGGCGTACCTGACCTCGGTCAAGGCGCTCGTCGGCCACGCGTTGACCGCGTCCGGGCTGGCCAGCCTCATCAAGACCGCGCTCGCCCTGCACCGCGGGACGATCCCGCCGCAGCCCGAGACCGACGTGGAGGACGCGGCCGGGCTCGACCGGGCCGGGCTCCGGCTGCCGGCGACCGCGGTCCCCTGGCCGGCCGATCCGGAGACGCCGCGGCGCGCCGGGATCAACTCGTTCGGTTTCGGCGGGACCAACGTCCACGTCGTCCTGCAGGAGGCGCCCGAGCCGCCCGCCGCCGAACCGGTCCAGGGCCGCCCGGAGCTGTTCGTGTTCACCGCCGGTACGGTCGAGCGGCTGGCCGGCCACCTCCGCCGGTTCCTTGACTGGGCCGGCCAGGAGGGCATCGGTAGCGGCGAGGACTTCACCCGCCTGGCGGCGACGCTCGGCACCCGGCGCCCGCTCCGCGCCCGGCTCGCGATCGTCGCGACATCCTGGGCCGAGCTGCGCGCCCGGATCGAGGCGGCGCTGCCGCGGCTCGACGGTACCGACACCGGCCGGCTCGACGACGGGGTCTACCTCGCCCGCAGCACCGTACGGGACGCGGCCAAGGTCGTCGCGTTCGTCTACCCGGGGCAGGGCAGTCAGCAGCCGAACATGCTGCGCGACCTGTACGAGCGGTTCCCGGCGTTCGCCGCCGAGGCGGGCCGGCTGGACGACCGGATCCGTACCGGGTCGGGTTTCTCCGTGCTGGACGCCGTGTACGGGCCGGACGCGGACACCGAGGCCGGCCGGCACCGGCTGACCGGTACCGACGTGTGCCAGCCGACCCTGGGCATCCTCGGGGTGGCGGCGACCCGGCTGCTCGCCAGCTGCGGTGTGACGCCGGACGTGGCACTCGGGCACAGCGTCGGCGAGTTCCCCGCGGCGGTGGCGGCCGGCGCCCTGCCGGCCGAGGCGGCGGTGACGATGATGGCGCAGCGCGGTGCCGCGATGCGGGCCGCGGAGGCCACCGAGCGCGGCGGCATGCTCGCCGTACAGGCCGGACCGGACCGGGTCGTCGAGCTGCTCGACGGCATCGCCGGGCTGTGGCCGGCCTGCTACAACCATCCGCGGCAGACCGTCGTCGCTGGCACGGTCGCGGCGCTGGCCGAGTTCGAGCAGCGGCTGGCCGCGGAACGGATCGGCAGCCAGCCGCTGACGGTCTCCAACGCGTTCCACACGCCGCTGCTGGACGGCGCCCGCGACGAGATCCGGGCCACCGTTCCGACGGCCGCGATCCAGCCGCCGAGCCGCACGTTCGTCTCCTCGGTCTCCGGTGCCGCCGGTACCGAACCGGCCGAGCTGGCCGAGCTGTGGGCCCGGCACGCCGGCACCCCGGTACGGTTCGCCGACGCCGCGGTCGCCGCGTACGAGGCGGGTGCGCGGATCTTCGTGCAGGTACTGGGCGGCTCCGCGCTGCTGCGCACCGTGCGGCAGAACCTGCGGGACCGCACCGACTGCCAGTACGTGTCGATGAGCGGTGCCGGCCCGGACGACGCCCGCAGCTTCCTCGCCGGGCTGGCCCAGCTCGTCACCCTCGGGGTGGACGTGGACGGCTCCGGAATCACGGCGGCGCCGGGCCGGCTGCTCAGCCCGCCGGTGACGCCGCTCGCCAACCGCAGCTACCCGACGCCGCCGTGGCCCGACGTCGACGCGTACCTGCACCCCGAGAACGACACGAAGGCCGCGACGTCGGCCGGCCCGGCCACGGCCGGCGGCAACCCGGACGCCAGCACCCCGGCGGCCGCCCCGGCCGGTACCGCCCGGCCGGGGAACACGCCGGCGCCGAACGGGTCCGTGGTGCCGGCGCCACCCGCCACGGTCGACGGTCCGGGTACCGCGCGGCCGGCCCGGACGACCGATCCGACCGGAGCGATCCAGGAGGCACAACCGGTGAGCGAGCTAGTCAACCTGTTCCGGGAACAGATCGCGCTGCTGCGGTCGATGGACCCGGCCACGGCCGGCGCCACGGACGCCGCGCCGCCGGCACCGGCGCCGGCGGCGCGGTCCGCGGAGCTGCCGGAGCCGCCGCGACCCGGGCCCGGCGCCGACGAGGTCGCCACCGTCGTCTACCGCGAGGTGGCCCGGATCAGTGCCTTCCCGGTCGATCACTTCACCGGTACCGAACTGCTCGTCCAGGAGCTCGGCTTCGACTCGCTGATGGTCACCGAGCTGCTGTCCGCCCTGACCCGCGTCTGGCCCGTGCTTGCCCGGGCCGGTACCGACCTGCCGGCTCGTCCGACACTCGGCGAGATGGTCGCCGCCATCGCCGCCATCGTGTGCCCGGACGACACCGCGCCGGCAGCGGCCGCCGCTCGCGGCGGCCGACCGCCCGCGGCCCCGACACCCGACCCCACTCCCCCACCGGTGTCGGGGCCGCGGCACGCGGTACCCGAAGCGCCGACCACCGAGCCGCCGGTCGGCACGGTGGTGCCCGAGCACGGCCTCGCCGACATGCCGGAACTCGCCGGGCACGACGAGGAACTGGCCAGGCTCGGGCGCAACCCGTACTTCCTGACGCACGAGGGGAACGCGCGGGAGACGACCCGGATCGACGGGCAGGAGCTGGTCAGCTTCTCCAGCTACAACTACCTCGGGCTGTCCGGGCACCCGCAGGTGAACGAGACGGTGTTCGAGGCGGTCCGGCGGTACGGCACGTCGGTGTCGGCGAGCCGCTTCCTGTCCGGGAACCGCCCGCTGCACGACGAGCTGGAGGCCGAACTGGCCGCCCTGCTCGGTACCGAGGCGTGCCTGGCGATGGTCAGCGGGCACGCGACGAACGTGTCGGTGATCGGTCACCTGGTCGGGCCGGGTGACCTGATCGTGCACGACGAACTGGCACACGACAGCATCCTGCAGGGTTGCGCGCTGTCCGGCGCGACCCGCCGCCCGTTCGGCCACAACGATCCCGCCGCGTTGGCGGCGGTACTCGGCCGGCACCGGCCGCGGCACCGTCGCTGCCTGGTCGTCGTCGAGGGCGTGTACAGCATGGACGGTGACATCGCCCAGCTGCCCGAGCTGGTCGCGGTCAAGCAGAAGTACGGCGCCCTGCTGATGGTCGACGAGGCGCACAGCATCGGCACGGTCGGTGCGCACGGCGGCGGGATCGGCGAGTACTTCGGCATCGACCGGTCCACCGTGGACATCTGGTCCGGCACCCTGTCCAAGTCGCTGGCCTCCTGCGGCGGCTACGTCGCCGGCGCGCGTGGCCTGATCGAGTACCTGCGGTACACCGTGCCGGGCTTCGTCTACAGCGTCGGAATGACGCCGGCGAACACGGCGGCGGCACTCGGCGCGCTGCGGGCGATGCGCGCCGAGCCGGAACGGCTGGCCCGGCTGGCCGCGAACTCGCGGCTGTTCCTGGACCTCGCCCGCAAGGCCGGCATCGACACCGGCACCAGCCAGGACTCCCCGGTGGTGCCGTGCATCGTGGG
This sequence comes from Actinocatenispora thailandica, assembly GCF_016865425.1. NCBI lineage: Bacteria > Bacillati > Actinomycetota > Actinomycetes > Micromonosporales > Micromonosporaceae > Actinocatenispora > Actinocatenispora thailandica. Next base: position 689,563 of record NZ_AP023355.1, read on the forward strand.
TGACTCGGTCCGCTGCCTGGCACTGTGCCACGCGCTGTTCGACCGCGGGATCAGCGTCAACCCGATCATGTACCCCGGGGTGCCCGAGGAACTGGCCCGGCTGCGGTTCTTCATCACCTCCGAACACACCACCGAGCAGCTCGAACGAACCGTGCAGATCGTGGCCGAGGAACTCGGCCGGCTCACCGCGCCGCTGGTAGCCGCCCCCGTGTGAGCGGGCCGGGCGCACCCGACGGCACCGGTGGCCGCTGCACGCGACGGTCTCCCGAGGCCGGAATCCCCTTCGTACGCGATGAATGGACTCACTGTGGAATGGTTGACGGGCAGGATCTTCACCTGCCAGGCCGTGAACACGTCGGTCGACATCGAGGAACGCGCGCTGCGGATGGCTGCGGTGCTCGGCGGCCGGGGCGTGTGTGCAGGCGACCGGGTCATGCTGGCGGCCAGCAACTCCGCCGACTACGTCGTGACCCTGCTGGCACTGATGCACCTGGACGTCTCGATCGTGCTGGCCGACGATCGGGAGACCGAGGCGGAACGGGTGCGGATGGCGCGCCGCGCCCGGGCCCGCTGGGTCGTGCGCGGTGACCTCGACGAGAGCACCGGCGGGTCCGACGTGGTGTCGCTGGCCAGCCTGGTCAAGGAGGAGGCGGACGCGGCCTCCGACGTCGACGTGCTGTCGTTCCAGGCCTGGAACCGGCGCAGCGACGCGCTCATCACCTGGTCGTCCGGCTCGACCGGGATCCCCAAGGGCATCGTGCGCAGCGGTCGCGGCTTCCTGCACGACCTGGAGCGCACCCGGGAACGGATGGCGTACCGCAACACCGACGTGCTGCTGCCGCTCGTCCCGTTCTCTCACTTCTACGGGTTGACGCTGCTCGTCATGTCGTGGACGCTCGGCTGCTCGCTCGCGATCGCGCCGCTCGGCCGGCTCGACCAGGCGGTCAAGCTCGCCGCGGACAGCGGCGCGACCGTGCTGGACGCCGCCCCGTCCACCTACCACAGCCTGCTCAAGCTGATGGACCGGCGACCCGAGATCGCCCGGGACCTCGCCTCGGTACGGATGTTCTGCGTCGGCGGTTCGCCGATGCCCCGGTCGCTCGCCGAACGCTTCCAGGACCGGTTCGGGCACCCGCTGCTCGACGGGTACGGCAGCAACGAGGCGGGCAACGTCGCGCTGGCGGCGCCGGGCAACGCGGTCGGCTGCGGCCGCCCGCTGCCGGGTGTCGACGTCACCATCGTCGACGGTGACGGGCATCCGGTGCAGGCGGGGGAGACCGGCGAGATCTGGGTGCAGTCGCCGAGCCTGATGCAGGGGTACCTGAGCGGCGACGGGTCGATCGAACCGCGCGGCGACGGGCCGTACCGGACCAACGATCTCGGCTACGCCGACGCGGACGGCAACATCGTGGTGCTGGGCCGCAAGTACGCGGTGCACCGGCTCGGGCACACGCTCTACCCGGAGGCGATCGAACGCAAGGCGGAGATGTGCGGCCGGCCGGTGAAGATCGTGGCCGTCTCGGACGAGGGCCGCGGCACCCAGCTGGTGCTGTTCGTGGCCGACGGGAGCGGGCAGCCGGCCGGTGAACTGCGGCGCGAGATCGCCGCGCTGCTGCCGGACTACGAGCGGCCGAACAAGGTGGCGGTGCTGCCGTCGTTCCCGCTCAACCGCAACGGCAAGCCGGATCTGGCCCGGTTGCGCGACATGGCGCAGGAGCTGGTCGCCCCGGCCCGGCGGCCGGCCGCGAACGAGGACGACGGCATGGTGCTGCTGCCGGGCGTGGCCACCACCGGCGGCGAGGGCGACGTCCCGTTCCCGGCCCGGGTGGCCGGCCTGCGCGCGGTCCTGGAACTGCTGCGGGACCGGCCCGACGAGGTACGCCGGGTGCTGACCCGGATCTCGCTGCACCGCGCGGTCGACATGGAGATCGAGGGGTCGATCGACACGCTGGCCGGGGCGGTCGAGGAGGTGCTGCGCAACGGGCCGCAGGCGGTCCGCCGGATGGCCGTGTTCATGCCGTCCAACGTGCTGCTCTACTCCTACGTGCTGTACCTGCTGGTGCCGGCGCTGTTCGTGGAGGACCTCGCGTTCCGCCCGTCCAGCCAGGTCGCCGACGTCACCCGGGAGCTGCACGAGCTGCTGGCGCCGGTACACCAGATTCCGATCGAACTGGCCTCGTTGAGCCAGCGCAAGTTCGTCACCGGGCCCGTCGCCGACGCCGACGTCGTGGTGTTCACCGGCACGTACCACAATGCCGAGGCGGTCCGCGCCCAGCTGCGCACCGATCAGCTGTTCATGCTGTTCGGGCAGGGCGCGAACCCGTTCGTGGTGGCGCCGGACGCGGACCTGGACCTGTCCATCGACGACGCGGTGCGGATCCGGATGCTCAACTCCGGCCAGGACTGCTTCGGCCCGGACGTGTTCTTCGTCCCGGAGCAGGACGCGGCGCGGTTCGTCGAGGGCATCGGGAAGCGGCTGGCCGCCATGACGTTCGGCGACTGCGCCGACCCGGCCGCCGACTACGGCCCGATCTGTTACGACAGCGCGCTGACCGCGGTGACCGAGTACCTGCCGCGCAACGCCGAGTACATCGTGCAGGGCGGTGCGGTCGACTTCCGCACCCGGCAGGTGCATCCGACGATCCTGCTCCGCGACTTCGACGCGCCGATGTCGCTCACCGAGCTGTTCTGCCCGGTGTTCAACGTCGTCAGCTACACCGACCGGGACCAGCTGCGGACCCGGCTGACCGAACCCTCGTTCCAGGACCGGGCGATGGGCGCGATGGTGTACGGGCACGCGCCGGATCTGGTGGAGCAGCTGGGCAAGCGGCACGTGGTGGCGGTCGACCGGACCCTGCTGGACGTCGACGACGGGAACCGCCCGTTCGGCGGTCGCGGAATCATGGCCAACTACGTCAGTCATCGCAAGCGGCGCTGGGCCCAGCCGCTGCTGATCTCGAAGGTGGTGGCGGACGAATGTCCGGTACGCGGATGACCGAGAACCGGTACCCCGGCGCCTGGCACGCGGTCGTCGACTTTCTGACCGACCGCGGTGTGGACACCGTCTTCGGGCTGCCGGCCGACGACCTGACCGTGCTGGATGCGCTGCGGGACAGCGGGATCCGGTTCGTGCTCAACCGGGACCAGCGCAACGCCGGGTTCATGGCGACCGGGTACGCACTGCAGAGCGGTGCGCCGGCGGTGTGCCTGATCGGCAAGGGGCCGGCCAGCACCAACGTGCTGACCGGGGTGCTGGAGGCGGCGGCGTCCGCCGCGCCGCTGGTGGTGCTCGCCGCCGGCACCGCGGTCAACCGGCGCGGCGCCCGGGCGTTCCAGGAACTCGACCAGGTGTCGCTGCTGCGGCCGCTGGCCAAGTGGGCCCACCGGGTGGACCATCCGGACCGGCTCGTGCCGTCGCTGGAGAAGGCGTTCACGATCGCGGCGGCCGGCGCGCCGGGCCCGGTGTACCTGGAGATCGCCGACGACCTGTGCGACACGGCGGTGACCCGGACCCGGCCGTGGCGCGACGTCGCCGTGCAGTACCCGGCACCCGACCCGGCCGCCGCGGCGACCGCCTGGTCGGCGGTACGGGCGAGCCGGCGGCCGATCCTGCTGGTCGGTGGCGGCGTGCGGCACCGCAACGGTCCCGGCACGGTGGAGCAGCTGGCCACCGGGCTCGGCGCGGCGCTGTTCAGCACCGCGTCCGGCCGCGGCGCGGTGGACGAGACGCACGAGCTGTGCTGCGGCCTGTCCGGCCTGTACTCCCCGCCGGAGGCGGTCGAGCTGTGGCGCGACACCGACCTGGTGATCGCGCTCGGCAGCCGGTTGGAGGAGACCGCCACGTTCGGCACCGGGTTCGCGCGGCCGGGTGTTCCGGTCGTGCAGGTGAACGTCGACGCGAGCGAGCTGAGTACCGAGTTCGCCGGCCCGTCGGTGGTCGCGGACGCCGGCCGGGTCGTCGAAGACTGGTGTGCCCGGCTCGTCGCGAGCCGCCGCGAACCCGACCCGGACTGGGTCGCCCGCGCCGGCTCGGTGCCGGTACGGGCGCGGCAACGGGTCACCGCGGACGCCGCCGAGGCCGCTGCGTCGGGCGCCCCGCGCGTCGCGGCGCTGCTCGCCCGGCTGTCCGAACGGCTGCCCGCCGAGCACGTTCTGGTGCAGGAGAACGGGTTGCAGGACATGTGGTCCTACTTCTTCCCGTCCTGGTGCTGCGCCGGGCCGGCCGGTTCGATCGTCCCGTCGGAGCAGACCAGTCTCGGGTTCGGCGCCGCGGCGGCCGCCGGGGTCAAGCTCGCCGCGCCGGACCGTACCGTCGTCGCGCTGGTCGGCGACGGCGCGTTCGGGATGCTCGGCGCGGACCTCGCGGTACTCGCCGAGCAGCAGGTCGGGGTGCTGTTCCTGGTGCTGGACAACGGTGGGTACGGCTGGTTGCAGTCCCAGTGGGACAAGCGGGAGCGGGACGACTCGGGCCGGGGCGACCGGTTCCGCTTCGTCGCACCGCGCGGCCTGGGGGCCCTGCCCGCCGCGGTACACCGGGCGGTCGTGGAAACCAGCGACGCGATCGGCGCCGAGCTGGACCGCGCGCTGAAGGAGTGCGCGGCCGGCCGGGTGGCGGTACTGGAGGTACCGGTGGCGTTGTCCGACGTCCCGGCCGACCTCGACGAGTTGGACGGTGACTTCCCGGCGGTCGAGGACCGCTGACGGCCCCACTGCACCGCGCCGCGGTGCACGCGACAGCGATCGGAGCAGAAGGTCATGAACCCACAATCAGCACGGCGCCGGGTGGTCATCACCGGCCGCGGTGCGATCACGCCGATCGGACTCAACGTCGCCGACTTCTGGGCGTCGCTGATGGCCGGTCGTAGCGGGGTCGGCCCGATCACCTCGTTCGACGCGAGTGGCCTGCCGGTCCGGATCGCCGGCGAGGTCAAGGGATTCGACCCGACCGACTGGATGGAACGCAAGGTCTCCCGGCGGATCGACCGGTTCGCGCACTACGCGATCGCGTCGACCCTGCAGGCGCTGGAGGAGTCGAAGCTGGAGATCGACGACGAACTCGCACCGCGGGTCGGCGTCCTGGTCGGCTCCGGTTTCGGCGCCACCCTGATCCTGCACCACAGCGCGATCAACATGGTGGAGAAGGGGTTCCGCGGGCTGACCCCGTGGATCACCGCGGGCGCCGCGATCGACAGCGCGGCCGGTGAGGTCGCCCTGCGGGTCAACGCGCAGGGACCGAGCGGTGCGGTCAGCACCGCCTGCGCCTCCGGCACCGACGCGGTCGGCATGGGCATGCGCATGATCATGTACGGCAACGCCGACGTGGTGCTCGCCGGCGGCTCGGACAACTCGGTCACCTCCGTCGACGTCGGCTCCGCGGCGATGTCGCGGGCGCTGTCGAAGCGCAACGACGACCCGGAGCGGGCCAGCCGGCCGTTCGACACCGACCGGGACGGCTTCGTCGTCGCGGCCGGTGCCGGCATGGTGGTACTGGAGGAGCTGGACCACGCGCTGTCCCGGGGCGCACCGATCCTCGCCGAGGTGATCGGCTACGGCGCGAGCACCGATGCGTACCACCCGACCGCGCCGCACCCGACCGGACGCGGTGCCCGGCAGGCGATGCAGGCCGCGTTGACCGACGCCGGCGTGCGCCCCGAGGACATCGACTACATCAACGCGCACGGCACCAGTACGGTGCTCAACGACCGGACCGAGTCGCAGGCGATCCGCACCCTGTTCGGCGAGCACGCGCTGCGGATCCCGATCTCGTCGACGAAGTCGATGACCGGCCACATGATCGGCGCGGCCGGTGTGGTGGAGCTGATGGCGACGGTCAACGCGATGCTGGACGGTCGGGTGCCGCCGACGATCAACTGCGACAACCCCGAGGACACCGAGCTGAACTACGTGCCGCACAAGCCGCAGGAGCATCGGGTCGACGTGGCGATGAGCAACTCGTTCGGCTTCGCCGGCCACAACGCGGTCGCCGTGGTGCGCCGCTGGCAGGGCTGATCCCGGCGCCGGTCAACGGTGCGGAGACTTTCCGAACTCTCACAGTGGCGGCCGGAAGCCGCCCGCGTTCAAGGAGGAGCAATGTCCGACTCAGAGATCCTGGCCCACCTCGCCGCCGTCATCGAGGACCTGGGCGGTGCCCCGGCCGGTGAGATCAGCCGGGAGAAGTCGCTGCGCGACGACCTGGACATCGACTCGCTGTCGATGGTCGAGGTGGTGGTGTCCATCGAGGACAAGTACGGCGTGGAGCTGCCGGACGACGCGATGACCGGGCTGCAGACGGTCGGCGACCTCGTCGACTTCATCGAGAACTCCGTGGCGCCGACGCCGGCCTGAGCAGGTACCGCGGGGTTCGGGCCGCCCGGGGAGACCTCAGGGCGGCCCGGCGCCGCGGGCGGCACCCGAACGGACCGTTGCAGAGGGGCGAGTGATGCAGGACGGCGCAGCAAACCCGTACCTCGGCGAGCAGGTACGACGCTCGTACCACGGGATGCGCGGCAAGCGGTTGATGCGGCTGCGGCCCGAGGAGGGCCCGGCGGACGCGGCCGCCACGATGGTGCACGAGTCGTTCCGGTCGATGGCGCTGTCGGAGACCTACCCCTGTGTCGTGGCCAGGTCGGCGATGCGGCGCGGTGACTACCGGTTCGGCTGCTACCCGGCCCTGGGTAGCGGGGAGGCCGCCGCCGCGGTCGCCTGCGACCTGTGGGAGTTCGTGGCGGAGTTCCCGATCCGGCCGGACCGGTACGCCTCGTTCGTGGCGAGCTTCGACGGCCCGTGCACCGCGACCGAGCGGGGCTTCGAGGACCTGCTGTGGCGCCAGCTGCAGCTGCTGCACGAGCTGGACGTCCGGCACAGCCGGTGGGACGCCGACGTCGGCGACGACCCGGCCGAGTACGGCTTCTCGTTCAGCTTCGCCGAACGGGCCTTCTTCATCGTCGGCATGCATCCCGGCGCGTCCCGGTGGGCGCGACGCACCGCCTGGCCGACCCTCATCTTCAACTCGCACGCCCAGTTCGACCTGCTGCGGGACGCCGGGGTGATGCCGCGGATGCAGCAGACGGTACGGATGCGGGACCGGCGGGTGCAGGGCAGCGAGAACCCGAGTCTCCGGCAGTTCGACGCGAAGCGCCCGGAGACCGTCATGTACTCCGGTCGGCTGGTCGAGGACGACTGGACGTGCCCGTTCCGGCCGACCGGCAGCGCGACCGAGACCAGCACGCAACAAGCCGAGGAGGGCTTGGTATGACCCGGATCCTCGACCCCACCGTCGAACGCGGCCTGCTCGGCGAGCTCGAACCGGTGGTGGCGGCCAACATCGACCGGCACCTGTCGGTCGCGCGGGACTGGAACCCGCACGACTACGTGCCGTGGAGCGAGGGCCGCAACTTCGCGTTCCTCGGCGGCGAGGACTGGGCCCCCGAGCAGTCCCGGCTGACCCCCGTCGCCAAGGCCGCGATGATCGTCAACCTGCTCACCGAGGACAACCTTCCCTCGTACCACCGGGTCATCGCGACGGCGTTCGGCCGGGACGCGGCCTGGCGCACCTGGCTGGACCGGTGGACCGCGGAGGAGAACCGGCACGCGGTCGCGATGCGCGACTACCTGACCGTGACCCGCGGCGTCGACCCGGTCGACCTGGAACGCCGCCGGATGAAGCTGATGAGTACCGGCATCGAGGACGGGCCGCAGGGCCTGCTGGAGAACCTCGCGTACGTGTCGTTCCAGGAACTCGCCACCCGGGTGTCGCACCGCAACGCGGGCCGCGAGACCGGCTGCCCGATCGGCGACCAGCTGATGGCGCGGATCGCCGCGGACGAGAACCTGCACATGGTGTTCTACCGCAACCTGGTCGAGGCGGCGCTGGAACTCGCGCCGGAGGCGATGATGTGCGCGATCCGCGACGTCGTGCTGGCCTTCGAGATGCCCGGCGCCGGCCAGCCGGACTTCCTGCGGTACTCGGCGATCATCGCCAACGCCGGCATCTACGACCTGCGGCTGCACCACGACGCGGTCATCATGCCGGTCCTGCGGTACTGGAAGGTGTTCGACCGCACCGATCTGACGCCGGAGGCGGAGCAGGCCCGGGAGCAGCTCGCCGGGTTCCTGGGCGAGGTGGACACCGCGGCGGAGCGGTTCGTCACCCGCCGGGCGGAACGCAACGCCCGGCGCGAGCGGAGCCGGTCGTGACCCGGTCGGTACTGGTCACCGGCGGCAACCGGGGGATCGGGCTGGCGATCGCGCAGGCGCTCGCCACCGACGGCGACCAGGTGGCGGTGACCTACCGCACCGGCGAACCACCGTCCGGCCTGCTCGGCGTCCGCTGCGACGTCACCGACCCGGACTCGCTGGACGCGGCGCTGGCCACCGTGACCGACCGGCACGGGCCGGTGGCGGTACTCGTCGCGAACGCCGGCATCACCCGGGACACGCTGCTCGCCACGATGTCCGAGGACGACTTCACCGCGGTACTCGACGCGAACCTGACCGGCACCTTCCGGGTGGCGCGGCGGGTGGTGCGCGGCATGGTGAAGGCCCGGTACGGGCGGGTACTCGCGGTGTCGTCGGTGGTCGGGTTGCAGGGCGCCGCCGGGCAGACGAACTACGCCGCGGCGAAGGCCGGCCTGGTCGGCTTCGTGCGCTCGCTGGCCCGGGAGGTGGGCAGCCGCGGCATCACCGCCAACGCGTTGGCGCCCGGGTTCGTGGACACGGACATGACCGCGGTGCTGTCGGAGCGGCAGCGCGCCGCGGCGCTCGCCGGGATCCCGCTCGGCCGGGCCGCCTCGGCGGCCGAGATCGCCCGGGTGGCCCGGTTCCTGGTCAGCGACGACGCCGGGTACATCACCGGGGCGGTGCTGCCGGTCGACGGTGGGATGGGCATGGGCCACTGAACCGGCACCCGCCGGCCGGGCCGTCGCGGGGCCCTGAACGGCAAAGACTTCGGTGCGGGGTTCGGCGACGGACGGTCCGATCGATGCCAGACTGGTCCGGTACCCACCGATCCATCCCCGATGGACGGATCGGCACGTCCCTCGCCGGCCATCCGCACGGCACCAGGTGCCGCCGGGCGACCCGCCCCGGTACCGCGTCGAACGCCCAGTCCTCGTCGAATGGAGCCAGCACGTGAATGTGACCTCGTCCGGGCAGCTGGACACCGGTACCGCGGATCCACCGGTCGACGGGCCGCGGCGGCGGCGCCTGGCGCTGGCGCTGCGCCGGCCCCGGCTGATCCTGGTGCTGGCGTTCCTGGTCATGGTGGCCGGCGTGGTACTCGCCGGCAGCGCCACCGCGCTGCTCAAGAACGGCGGCTTCGACGACCCGTCCTCCGACTCGGTCGCCGCCACCAACGTGCTGTCCCGGCACTTCCCGGCCACCCAGCCGAACCTGTCGGTACTGGTGCGGGCCGACGACGGGAAGATCGACGGCGCCGCCGCGCAGCGCGCCGGCCGGCAGATCGTCGACACGCTGCGGTCCCACGCCGGGGTCAAGGTCGTCGGCTCCTACGTCGGTGGCGCCGACCCGACGATGCAGGGCAAGGACGGCTCGTACGGGCTGGTGCTCGCCCGGGTGCCCGGTGACGACGACGCGTCCGGGAAGACGGCGAAGCAGCTGCACGACGAGCTGGCCGGGCACCGGGACGGGGTGCACGTCACGTTCGGCGGCATCCTGCAGATCAACAACGACATGAGCGACCAGCTCAATGCCGACCTGGGCGCCTCCGAGCTGGTGGCGTTGCCGCTCACGCTGATCCTGCTGTTCTTCGTGTTCCGCGGGGTGATCGCCGCGCTGCTGCCGCTGTTCATCGGGGTGTTCGCGATCCTCGGTTCGTTCGCGGTGCTCGACGGGCTCGGCCGGCTCACCTCGATCTCGGTGTTCGCGCTGAACCTGATCACCGCGCTGGGGCTCGGATTGGCGATCGACTACAGCTTGCTGATCGTGTCCCGGTTCCGGGAGGAACGCGCGAAGGGGCTCGACAAGGCCGCCGCCATGTCGGCGACGCTGCGCACCGCCGGGCGGACCGTGCTGTTCAGCGCCAGCGTGGTGGCCGCGGTGCTGCTCACCATGCTGGTGTTCAAGCAGGACTTCCTGCGCTCGTTCGCGTTCGCCGGCGTCGCCGTGGTGGCGGTGACCGCGATCGGTGCGCTGCTGCCGTTGCCGGCGGCGCTGATGCTGCTCGGCGACCGGGTCGACAAGTGGTCGATCCGGCGGCGCAAGCCGGCCCGCGAGCCGCAGAACCGGTTGTGGGGGCGGATCGCCGGGATCAGCATGCGCCGCCCGCTCATCCTCGGCCTGGTCGCACTGGCGATGTTCGTCGTCGCGGCGTCGCCGCTGCGGTCCATCCAGCTCAACGTGCCGGACGAGCGGGTCCTGCCGACCTCGTCGGAGGGCGGCAGGCGACCCAGACCATCCGTGCCCAGTTCCCCGGCGCGGCCGAGCAGGAGGGCGCGGTGGCGGTGACCACCGACCAGTGGCTCGGCGATCCCAGCGGCAACGCGCTCGGCGACTACGCGACCGCGCTGTCCCGGCTGCCGCACGTGGTGGCGGTCAACGCCGCCACCGGGCGGTACGAGCACGGTACGAAGGTGGCGGCCCCGGCGCCGGGCCAGGCGGCCGCGATGCACCGCGGCGACGCGGTGTACCTGCAGGTGCTCAACGACGTGACGCCATACTCGGACAACGGGAAGAAGCTCGCCGAGGCGGTCCGCGCGGCCCCGGTACCGGACCACCGGACGGTGCGGGTCGGTGGCATGTCCGCCCAGCTGCTCGACATCGACTCGGCGCTGACCGACCGGCTGCCGCTCGCGGTGGGGCTCGCCATCCTGGTCACCATGGTGCTGCTGTTCCTCGCCACCGGCAGCCTGCTGGTACCGGTCAAGGCGGTGCTGCTCAACGCGCTCGGGTTGACCGCGATCCTCGGCGTCCTGGTGTGGGTGTTCCAGCAGGGCCACCTGTCCGGTCCGCTGAACTTCACCCCGTCACCGATCGCCGTGTCGATGCCGGTGCTGGTGCTCTGCGTGGCGTACGGGTTGTCGATGGACTACGAGGTGTTCGTGCTGTCCCGGATCAAGGAGACGTACGAGGCGACCGGTGATCCGCGCGCCGCGGTCCGGATCGGCCTCGGGATGAGCGGCTCCATCGTCAGCGCGGCGGCGGTGATCCTGGCGATCACGTTCTTCTCCACCGCGATGTCCGGGGTGTCGGTGGCGAAGCTGTTCGGCATCGGCGCCGGGCTCGCCATCGTGGTGGACGCCACCCTGATCCGCGGCGTGCTGGTACCGATCTTCCTGCGGTTGACCGGCCGCGCCGCCTGGTGGGCCCCTGCCGGGATGCGGCGGCTCAGCGACCGGATCGGCCTCGGCCACCACTGATCGGGCCGCCGGCTCCACCTGGGTACCGGGTGGAGTCGGCGGCGGGTCGAGCGGCTCCGCCTGGGTACCGGGTGGAGCCTGCGGTTCAGGCGGCCGGGCCGTCGCTGCGGTGCGCCTCGTGCGGCGACGGCAGCGCGTACGGGCCGGGCAGCGGTGTCGGCTCGACCGCCTCCTCGGCGAGCAGCGCGATCAGCCCGGCCCGGCCCGACACCCGCAGCTTGCGGTACGTGTTGGTCAGGTGCAGTTCGATCGTGCGCTGCGTGACGAACAGCTGCTGGGCGATCTCCCGGTTCGTCTGGCCCTGTGCGGCGAGCAGCGCGGTGCGCCGTTCGGCCGAGGTCAGCGAGCCCAATCCGGATTCGGTGCGGCGCCGTGGCCGGGCGCCGGAGCGCACCAGCTCGCGGCGGGCCCGGTCGGTCAGCTGCACCGCGCCGCACCGCTGGGCCAGGTCGAGCGCCTCGCGCAGCAGGTCGCGCGCCTGCGGTGCGGCCCCGCAGTCGATCTGCGCGGCGCCGAGATCGATCAGGGCCCGGGCCAGCTCCAGCATCCCGGGGGAGTCCCGGAGCCGACCGACGGCGTCGCTCAGGTAGCGGGCACGGTCCGCCGTCTCCTCGGCCACCAGGCCACGCACGTGCAGCGCCGACCCGATCGCCCGCGGGGTGCCCCACCGCCGGGCGTCGCGCAGCTGCTCGTCGGCGAGCTGCCGGGCCCGGCCCGGCTCGCCGGCGCGGGTGAGCGCGATGGCGGTCGCCGACCGCCAGCGGTTGACCGCCGGGTTCGTCACCCCGAACTCGGTCAGCCGCCGCCCGCACTCCCGCAGGTCGGTCAGCCCGGCGTGCAGCTCGCCGTTCGCCACCCTGATCTGGCCGCGGCAGGCGAGCAGCTGCGCGTACCGCCAGTGCGGCGGGAGTTCGTCGGCCGGCGCGGTCAGGTCGACGATGCGGTTGACCTCGTCCACCTCGCCCAGTTCGGTCAGCGTGAGCAGCAGCGCCGACCGGTGGTCGGTGTACAGCGGGATGCCCTTGCCGTCGTCGACGGCCGCGGCGGCCCGCCGTGCCTGGTCGGCGGCGGCCGGTACGTGCCCGCGGGCCAGGGCGACCCAGGAGCGCAGCGCGGCGATCTCGGCCACCGCGCCGGTCGTCTCGTCGTCGAGCCGCCCGAGCAGCCGGTCGGCCAGATCGAGCCGGTCGGCGTACAGCAGCGGCAGCACCACCGCCAGGCACTCGATCGGTTGCAGGTTCGCCAGCGCGTTCGAGTCGACCACCCCGGCGAGCGCCCGGACCCAGTACTCCCGGTCGTTGCCGGACCAGGCGGCGCCGAGCGCTGCGGTGGCGGTGGCGAGAACGGTCCGGGCCGCGTCGCCGCGCGGGCGGTCGGTGGGCAGCCGGGATCGGGCGTCCCGGGCGGTGTCGCCGTGCAGCAGTGACAGCAGGGTGGCCGAGTCGCGGGCCTTGCTGGCGAGCTCCGGCCGGACCCCGGTCAGTTGGCTGGCGCAGTCGTCGAGCACCTCGACGGCCTCCAACACCTGGCCGTCCCCGGCCAGCGCCTCGCTCAGCGCCCGGTGCGCGGCGTTGACCTGGTCCGGCTGGCGTACCACCATGCTCGCGTGCCGCAGGTGGGAGATCGCGCTGGCGGGATGGTGCACGGCCAGCGCCGAGCCGAGCTTCAGCGCGAGCCGGCCGCGGTGCGTCGGCGACATGGATCCGTGGATCGCGCGTTGCAGGCACTCGGTACCGAGGGCGTGCTCGCCCCGCGCGATCAGGTCGACGGCGACCTGGCAGAGGGTGTCGACCAGCTCCGGGTCGATCGCCGGGCTGCTGGCGAGCAGGTGCCGCGCCACCTGCGCCGGATCGCCGTGCTGCTCGGTGAGCAGCGCCGCCGCGTTCCGGTGGTACTGCTGGCGTTCCGACGAGCGAAGGCTCGCGTAGAGGGCGTTGCGCACGATCGGGTGGACGAACGTGGCCGGCTCGGAGCTGCGCAGGATGCCGAGCTGGGCGAGTTCGGTGATGACGTCGGCGACCGAACCGCGCTCCATGCCGCACATCGCCGCGATCGTCGACGCGCAGGTACCGCCGCCCACGACGGCGATCGCACGGGCCACGGCCGCGGTGGTCGGATCGTTGTGCCGCAACCGTCCCAGCACGTACCGGGTCACGCCGGGCGGCGCCAGCTGCCGTAGGGCGGCCAGGTCGGTCTTGGCCGGTTCGAGGTTCTCGGTGGCGAGGGTCTGGCAGACCTCGGTGACGAACCGCGGGTTGCCCGACGTCAAGCGGTGGACGGTGGCGGCGAAGTCGTCGTCGATCGGTGCCCGCAGCCGGGATCGCAGCATCGCGGCAACGCCCGTCCGGCTCAGCGCGGCCGGCCGGAGCGTCGTCGCGTCCAGGCTGTACCGCAGGTCGGTCTGCGTGCCGGTGGCCATCGCGGCGATCTCGTCGGTACGTCCGGTGACGGCGAGGATCGCCGGCAGCTCACCGAGCCGCCGGCTGAGGAAACCGAGCCACCGCAACGACAGCGCGTCGAGCAGGTGGACGTCGTCGACCGCGATGACGAGCGGCCCGGTGCCGGCCAGCCGGACGAGCTTGCCGTGCAGCGCGTCGAACGCTTCGGCGAGCCGCTCCGGCGGCGGGTCGAGCGGCTCGTGCCGGCCGTCCTGTCCGAACAGCTGGCTGCGCAGGCCGAGCGGCATGTCGGGCTCGCTCGGGCCGCCGGAGGCGGTGAGCGCCTGGGCACCGGATCGCCGGGCGAGCGTCACGAGGGCGGCCAGCAGGCAGGTCTTGCCCACTCCGGCGCTGCCTTCGATCACGAGTAGGCCGGACGACCCCGCGAGCAGCCGTTCGACGCACAGCTTGAGCGTGTCGAGTTCCTCGACCCGTTCCGTCAGTGATTCGCGCGCTCCGGCTGGGCTGACCGGCGACATGGTTTCGTACCTCCGATTCTCGATGGGTCCGAGAGATGCGGGGGAAGCGACGGCCGGTCCGGAACACGCGCTGCCGCTCGGCACGGGACGCGGAACACCGCGGCCGTGGCGGGCGGGTGTCGTGGCCGGCCGGCGTGCGACGGGCGGGTACGGCATCGACGGCGCAGGGGCGGTGGCCGTCGTACCGTTGGCGCAGCGTCGCCGCGCGGGCCGGCGCCGGTTTCTCCCCAGGATTTCGGGTGGCAGGTCGTTGTCTCGGTACCTCCCAGCGTGGGCTCTGGGACGTCGTCGAGTCTTGCCTACCGCGGCACTTTTCTCGGCCCCGGGCGCCGTCGCCGACAAGAACTTGTCATGCCGGGCCGGTTGCGCGTTGCGCTCGAACGGTTCGGCCCGCCGGGCGGATCACGCGCAACAGAGGCGAGAGTCCCGGGATCGGGGCGTCGGCCGGCGGCACGGCCGGCGGTCTGGGTCAGCCGGTGGTCTGGGTCAGCCGGCGGTCTGGGTCAGCCGGCGGCTCGGGGGCGGACCGGCGGCGGTGTGCGGATCGGCGGTCGGGTCGTGGTGGGCCCGGCGGCACGTGTCGCGGGGCCGCGGGCCTGCTACGCGTCATCCCGCCGGGCCGCGCTCGGCTCAGCGAGATCCCGTCGGGCCGCGCTGGGCTGCGCGGTGTCCGCCGGGCGGTGGTCAGCTCAGCGGCACCCCGACGGGCCGCTCGACCATCGTGCAGTACATCGTCGCGACGTGCTCGGTGCTGTCCCGGAACACCTTGCAACTCACCGTGACCAGGCCGATCCCGCCGGTGACTCGAATGTCGTCGATGTGGGCCTCGAGGTTGAGCACGTCACCCGGGTGCACCGGCCGGAGGTGCACGAACCGCTGGAAGCCGTGCACGGTCTGGCTGTAGTCCAGGCCGAGTTCGACGTCGGCGGCGACCTGCGCCCGCTCCGCGCGCTCGGACAGCACGGTCAGGAACGTCGGCGACGCGAGAACGTCCCGGTAGCCGGCGGCGCGCGCCGCGGCCGGATCGAGGTAGAGCGGATTGTCGTCGTGCAGCGACTCGGCGAAGATCCGAATGTGCTCACGGCTGACCTCGTACGGCTCGGTCGGTGGGTAGCTTCGGCCGACCAGGCTGGCGTTGAGCGGCATCACATTCCTCTTCTTCCCGTACCGGACGCCTGCTTCGCGCGCCGGGCATCCCGGCTCGTCGCGTCCCGGTCGACTGTTTCGCGCGCCGGGCGCCCCGGCGTGAGGCCGGTCGGGTGCTGGCCGCAGCATCGTCCGCCCCGATGCGTGGCACATGCTAATCGTGGCCGTTCGCGGCTGCACTCCCAGCGGCACCGATCCCCACCGACGTGACCGGATCGTGCCCGATCCCGCCCCCGCACGACATCGGCCGAACCGATGAGTTCGCTTCCGTCGCGTCGTCCAACGGACGAAACCCACGTTGCGGCGTCGGCCATTTCGCGATGTCGGTACCGGACGTGGACGAGGTGGCCGCCGACCTGACCGGGCGCGGGCCGGTGTCGCTCAGCGGCCCGGCCGACCTGGCCCGGGGCATCCGTACCAGCACCTGCCGGCTACGTCTGGCAGGTCTCCCAGGACCTCGGCCGACCAGAGGCGGTACCGCCGGGGCGGCGTCGGGCGGCTAGGTTGTCCGCGTGGATGTCACCGTCGTTGATCACCCCTTGGCCGCCGCTCGACTGACCGCGATGCGGGACGTGCTCACCGAACCCGGTACTTTCCGGGCGGCGCTGCACGAACTGACCACCATGCTGGTCTACGAGGCGACCCGGGAACTGCCGGTCGAGCGCTTCGACATCAACACCCCCGTCTCGCCGACCCAGGGCGTCCGGGTCGCCGCCCCGCCGCTGCTCGTCCCCGTGCTCCGCGCCGGGCTCGGGATGGCCGACTCGGCTCTCGGGCTGCTGCCCGAGTCGTCGATGGGGTTCGTCGGCCTGGCCCGGGACGAGGAGACCTTCGAGCCGCGCGCCTACCTGGAGTCGCTGCCGACCGACCTGACCGGCAGCGCGGTCATCGTGCTCGACCCGATGGTGGCGACCGGCGGCTCGCTGGAGCACTGCTGCCGGCTGATCGCGGACCGCGGCTGCACCGACATCACCGTGGTGTGCGTGCTGACCACGCCGGAAGGGCTGGCCCGGTTGGAGTCCAGCGGCCTGCCGCTGCGGCTGGTGACCGCCTCGATCGACGAGCGGCTCAACGACCGGGCGTTCATCGTGCCGGGCCTCGGTGACGCCGGCGACCGCCAGTTCGGTGGCATGCCCCGCTTCTCCCGCTGACCGCGGCGGGCCGCACGGCCGGCCGGCGGTTCCGGCCGAGGCCGGTGGGCCGGCGGTTCCGGCCGAGGCCGGTGGGCCGGTGTGCCGGCGGTTTCGGCCGAGGCCGGTGAGCCGGCGGTTCCGGCCGAGGCCGATCAGCCCGGTACGCCGAGGGCGGTGGAGATCTCGCTGCGCAGGCGCGCCAGTTCGGGTGCCGGGTCGGCGTCGGCGGCGACCACGACCTCCAGGTACGCCTTGAGCTTCGGCTCGGTGCCGGATGGGCGCACCACCACCCGCAGCCGGTCCGCGGACAGTCGCAACACGTCGGCGTCGGGCAGCAGGTCGTCCACCGAGACCTTACGGTCGAGCAGCGCGTCCGGCGGTGCGGCGCGCAGCCGGGACATCATCGCGCCGATGTCGGCGAGGTCGGTGACCCGCACCGACAGCTGATCGGTCGCGTACCGGCCGAACTCGGCGGCCAACTCGTCCAGCCGGTCGACCAGGGTACGGCCGTGCGCGCGCAGCGTCGCGGCCAGCTCGGCGATGAGGAGCGCGGCGGTGATGCCGTCCTTGTCCCGCACCAGCCCGGGTGCCACCGCGTAGCCGAGCGCTTCCTCGTACCCGAAGGCCAGGTCGGTGTCGGTGCCGGGCCGGTGCGCGGCACTGGCGCCCGGCGGCTCCGGAGCCGGCTGCGGGGCGCTGCCGGCGCGGACGATCCACTTGAACCCGGTCAGCGTCTGCGCGTACGCCACCCCGCGCGCCTCGGCGAGCACCCGCAGCAGCGAGGACGACACGATCGTGGTCGCGTACACCCCGGGGTGGCGCGGCGGATCAGGTGGTCGGCGAGCAGCACACCGACCTCGTCGCCGCGCAACATCCGCCAGCCGGCGGGGTCGTCCGGGCCGGCGCCGCGGGCCGGATCCGGCACCGCGACCGCGCACCGGTCCGCGTCCGGGTCGTTCGCGATCACGATGTCGGCACCGGCGGCGGCGCCGAGCGCCACGGCCCGGTCGATCGCGCCGGGCTCCTCCGGGTTGGGGAACGCCACGGTCGGGAAGTCGGGGTCCGGCTCGGCCTGCTCGGCGACGATCGCCGGCGCGGCGAACCCGGCCCGGCGGAACGCTTCCGTGGCGACCGCGCCGCCGACCCCGTGCAGCGGGGTGTACGCCACGGTCAGCTCGCGCGGCGCGTCCGGTGCGACGACCGACACCGCGGCGTCGAGGTAGCGCTCCAGCAGGTCACCGCCGAGCACCTCACCCGGCTCGCCCAGCGGCACCGCACTCAGCGGCCCGACCTGTCGGATCGCCGACTCGATCGCCCCGTCCGCCGGTGACACCAGCTGGGCGCCGGCGCCGCCCGGGCCGCCGAGCGCGGCGCCCAGGTAGACCTTGTAGCCGTTGTCCCGCGGTGGGTTGTGGCTGGCCGTGACCATCACACCGGCCGCGGCGTCGAGGTCGCGCACCGCGTACGCCAGGACGGGGGTGGGCAGCGGGCCGGGCAGCAGCAGCGCTCGGCGGCCGGCGCCGGTGGCCACCCGGGCGGTCTCGACCGCGAACTCGTGCGAGCGGTGCCGGGCGTCGTAGCCGATCACGATCGGGCCGGCGGCGTCCTGGGCGGCGAGCCAGCGGACCAGGCCGGCCGCGGCGGCGCGGACCACGGCACGGTTCATCCCATTCGGGCCGGCCCGCAGCGGGCCGCGCAGCCCGGCGGTACCGAAGGTGAGCGGCCCGGCGAACCGGTCCGCGAGTTCCGCCGCGCCGGCGGCACCGGAAGCGAGGAGCGCCGCGAGCTCCTGCCGGTCGGCCGGGTCGGGGTCGTCGTCGAGCCACGCCGCCGCGCGGGCCCGCAGCTGCTCGGTCATCTCCGCGGTCACCGCACCATCCTGCCGCACCCGGCCAACCGGGCGCCGGCCGTCCCGGGGCGGGCCGGCGCCGCGGGTACCGGCCGGGTCCGGCGGCGGCCGTTTCGGGGCCGCCGCCGTGGGCGTCACTCGAACCGGTAGTGCTTGACCGCCTGCTGGTAGACCGTCTTGTCCTTGCCGAACGAGGACTGCGGCACCGACAGGTACACCTCGTACAGGTGGCCGTCGACCGCGGCGACCCGCCACAGCCCGTGCCGCTGCTGGCCGTTCGAGCTGAGCGTGTACTCGATCTCCGCGGCGTCGTGGCCGCCCATCTTGACGCCGGTGCGCAGGGCGATCTGGTGATAGTTCTGGTACTTCTTACCGACCTTGAGCCCGTGCCCGGCGCCGCGGAGGAAGGCCGCCGCGTTCTTACCGGTCCGGCTGGCCTGGAACATGATCCACTCGTTCCGGTCTCCCGGCGCGGCGTACTTCTGCGGATCCTTGGCGATCTGCTGCCAGTCCCTCGCCACCACGGTGCTGAACCCGGCCGGGTCGTGTACCGCCTTGGTCGGGCCGCCGGCCTGGGCAGCCGGCGTGGTCGGGTTGGTGTCCGGCTCGTCCGAGCCGATCACCCCACCGGCGCCGAGCGCCACCACCACCAGGATGATCACCACGATCGCGGCGCCGGCACCGACCAGCCACGGGCCGAGGTGCCGCAGCTGGCGGGACGGCGAGTGCGGCTGCTCGTACGACTCGGGGTAGCCCGGCTCCGGGTACCGCTGCGGTACCGACGCGGTGGCGCGCATCGGGTTGGCCGGGCCGCCCGGTGCCGGTGGCCCGGCCATCGGTCCCGGTCCGCCGGACACCGGCGGGCCGCTCATCGGGCCGAGCGCACCGGGCGCGGGTGCGCCGGACATCGGGTTCGGCACGCCGGGTGCCGGTGCGCCGCTCATCGGACCGGGCGGCATCGGGCCGGGTGGCGCCTGGCCCGGCGGCATCGGGCCGGGCGACATCGGACCCGGTGACATCGGGCCGGGTGACATCGGGCCGGGTGGCACCGGTGCCGGGCCGGGCGGGCCGGACATCGGTGCGCCGGCACCCGGCTGGGCGCCGGCGGCCAGCGGGCCGGCCAGCGCGGCACGCAGCTCGGACCGGGTGCGCTCCACGTCCCAGCGCTGGGACGGGTCCTTGACCAGCAGGCCGAACAGGATCGGGGCGAGCGGCCCGGCGTTGCGGGGCGGCTCCGGGTCCTCGTAGACGACCGCGTGCATGGTCGACAGCGGGTCACCGCGGTCGAACGGTGGGGTGCCCTGCGCCGCGGTGTAGAGCGTGACGCCCAGCGAGAACAGGTCGGACGGCGGGCCGAAGTCGGCGCCCATCGCCCGCTCCGGAGAGATGTACTGCGGGGAACCCAGGACCATGCCCGGGGTGGTGAGCGCGGCGTTCTGGTCGGTCATGATCCGGGCGACGCCGAAGTCGGTCAGCACGCACCTGCCGTCCGAGCAGATCAGCACGTTCGCCGGTTTCACGTCGCGGTGCAGCACGCCGGCGGAGTGCGCGGCCTCCAGCGCGCCGAGCACGGACAGGCCGATCTTCGCCACCGCCCGGGGCGGCAGCGGCCCGTTCCGGCTGATCATGTCGGCGATGCTGCGGGCCTGCAGCAGCTCCATCACCAGCCAGGGGCGGTCGGCATCCTTGACCACGTCGTACATCCGGACCACCGACGGGTGCGACAGGCTCGCCGCGGCCCGCGCCTCCCGCAGGGTGCGCTCGTAGAGCGCGGCGCGCTCGTCGGCCGGGATGCCCGGCGGCAGCAGCACCTCCTTGATCGCCACGTCGCGGCGCAGCAGGTCGTCCCAGGCGCGCCAGACGGCGCCCATGCCGCCGGAGCCGATCAGCTCGTGCAGCGTGTACCGGCCGCCGATGACCGCGCCGGGGCTGCCGTGGCTGTCGCTCGGCGCCTGGGGCGGCTGGTCGGGGGTGCCGCCGAGGGAAGCAGGGGTGGTCACGAGGTGGGTCCTCCGGTAGTCGACCGCTCCCCGGTGCGGGGCGGCCTCCGAAGCGGGCATCGATGCGGAGCGGCCGGCAGGCCGTGTCTCAGAAAGGAGCGCGCCGGGGGTTCTGAAACACGCCCTAGTGTGGGCGGTCGGCGCACGGCGCGCAGCGTGGGGGTCTCGCCGTCCATCGCGCCATCACCTTCCGTCCATCGGGTCGTGACGCCGGGTCGGATCGGGCTCGGCGCCGGCAGGACCATCGCGTCCGGCGCACCGGCATCCGGCCAGCTCGCGGCCGGCTCCCGGCCGGCCCGGACGAGCGCGGCGCCGGTGCCGGTCGCGCGCCGGTGCGCCGGCCCGGCGCGGCGCCTACGATCGGCGCATGACCGCAGCCATGCCAGGTTCCGCCGTGCCGGGTTCCGCCGTGCAGGCACGCCGGCCGCACGCGTCGGTCGGCCCACACGGTACGTCGGGGTGGCGACAGTCCGACAGCTGGCGGCGCGAGGTGGCCCGATGACCGGGGCGTACCGGTCGGAGTCGGGCATCGAGCTGCCCGCGGTGGCCGGTCCGGACGACGTCCGGCCGGGCCTCGACGCGCGGCTGGGTGCGCCCGGTGAATATCCGTTCACTCGGGGCGTATATCCCACGATGTACACCTCCCGGCCGTGGACCATGCGCCAGTATGCCGGGTTCGGTACGGCGCGCGAATCCAACGCCCGCTATCACCAACTGCTCGCCGCCGGCGGTCACGGCCTGTCCGTCGCGTTCGATCTGCCCACCCAGATGGGGTACGACTCGGACGACCCGATCGCCCGCGGCGAGGTCGGCAAGGTGGGCGTCGCGATCGACTCGATCGACGACATGCGCACCCTGTTCGACCGGATCCCGCTCGGCGAGGTGTCCACCTCGATGACGATCAACGCGCCGGCCGCGGTGCTGCTGCTGCTCTACCAGCTGGTCGCCGAGGAGCAGGGCGTGCCGGGGGCGAAGCTGACCGGCACCATCCAGAACGACGTGCTCAAGGAGTACATCGCCCGGGGGACCTACATCTTCCCGCCGCGGCCGTCGCTGCGGCTGGTGGCCGACACCTTCGGCTACTGCGCGGCCGAGCTGCCGCGGTGGAACACCATCTCGATCTCCGGCTACCACATGGCCGAGGCCGGTGCGACGCCCGTCCAGGAGATCGCGTTCACCCTCGCCGACGGCATCGAGTACGTGCGGACCGCGGTCGAGGCGGGGCTGTCCGTCGACGACTTCGCCCCCCGGCTGAGTTTCTTCTTCGTGGCCCGTACGACGCTGCTGGAGGAGGTGGCGAAGTTCCGCGCGGCGCGCCGGATCTGGGCCCGGATCATGCGCGAGCGGTTCGGTGCGACCAACCCGAAGGCGCAGATGCTGCGGTTCCACACGCAGACCGCCGGGGTGCAGCTGACCGCCCAGCAGCCGGAGGTGAACCTGGTCCGGGTGGCGGTCCAGGGCCTCGGTGCGGTGCTCGGCGGCACCCAGTCGCTGCACACCAACTCGTACGACGAGGCGATCGCGCTGCCGACCGAGAAGGCGGCCCGCCTCGCCCTGCGCACCCAGCAGGTGCTGGCCTACGAGACCGACCTGACCGGCACCGTCGACCCGTTCGCCGGGTCGTACCTGGTCGAGTCGATGACCGACGAGGTGGAGGACGCCGCGGTCGCGCTGATCGACAAGGTCTTCGAGCACGGCTCGGCGGTGGCGGCGATCGAGTCCGGCTTCCAGAAGCGGCAGATCGAGCTGTCCGCGTACGAGGTGGCGCAGCAGATCGAGTCCGGCGAGCGCACCGTGGTGGGGGTCAACCGGTTCGTCACCGACGACGACGAGCCGTACCAGCCGCTGCGGGTCGACCCGGCGATCGGCGCGGAGCAGGAGAAGCGGCTCGCCGCGCTGCGCGCCGACCGGGACGACCCGGCGGTCCGGGCGGCGCTCGACACGGTGCGCGCCGCCGCGGCCGGTACCGACAACGTGCTGCCGCCGCTGAAGGCGGCGCTGGCCGCTCGGGCCACGGTCGGCGAGGTGTGCCACGCGCTGCGTGACGTGTGGGGCACCTACCGCCCGGTCGAGCAGTTCTGACCGGCCGCGGTACGGCGCCGGGCCGGCGTGCGGTCCGGCCGGCGCCGATGCGGCTGTGCGGTCCGGGTGGCGCCGAGCCGGGCGGGTGGTCCGGGTGGCGCCGAGCCGGGCGGGTGGTCCGGGCGGGCCGGCGCCGAGCCGCGGCCGACCCGGTCGCGTGACCCCGCAGCGTCACCAGCGGTGCCGGTACGACGTTGTAGCCGGTGGTGGCCGACCGGCGCGCGGCATCCCGACGACGGCGGCCGGCCCGCCGGCCTCCGCTGGCCGAACCCGGCCAGCGACCGCACGGGGAAGGTCGGTCGGCGTTCGGCTCGGATTCGGGGATTTCCCTGCAACCATGCTCGGACGAGATGGTGGGACGGCCGGGGTTCCTCCGCACCGGGTGCGATTCGGCAGGTCTAGGATTCTGGCGTTCGCCGGGGATCTCGACGCCGATCCGGCCGGTACCGCCAGATCGCCGCGCCGCCCCGGTGAGAGCGCGTTCCGTAACTGTCCGTGTTTTCCGTCGACCCGAGATCGAGACGACCCGACCGTGACTGCATCCACGCTCAGCGCCGACCTGCCCACCCCGTGCGAGCCGGGTTCCGACCCGCTGCCCGACCTGCTGGCCGACTGGCTCGGCCGGCACCAGGCCGACCTCGTCGCGCTGCGGCGGCACCTGCACGCGCATCCGGAGCTGTCCGGGCACGAGCAGAACACGGCGGCGCACCTGGCCGGCGTGCTGACCGCGGCCGGGCTGACGCCGCGGCTGCTGCCGACCGGCAACGGGGTGCTCTGCGAGGTCGGGCCGGACGACCCGGGCACCCCGCTGATCGCGCTGCGCGGGGACATCGACGCACTGCCGATGGACGACGTCAAGGACGTCCCGTACCGCTCGACCGTGGCCGGCGCCTGCCACGCCTGCGGTCACGACGTGCACGCCACGGTGGTCGCCGGGGCCGGGCTGGCGCTCGCCGAGCTGGCCCGGCGCGGCCAGTTGCCCGGCCGGGTACGGCTGCTGTTGCAGCCGACCGAGGAGAAGTTCCCGTCCGGCGCCCCGCAGATGGTCGCCGCCGGGGGGCTCGCCGACGCCCGCGCGGTGTTCGCGTTCCACTGCGACCCGAAGCTGCCCACCGGGATGGTGGGGGTCCGGTCCGGTCCGCTGACCGCGGCGGCCGACATGATGCGCATCCGACTGTCCGGTGCCGGTGGCCACACCGCCCGGCCGCACCTGACCGCCGACCTGGTCAACGCGCTGGCCAAGGTCGTCGTCGAGGTACCGGCGCTGGTCGCCCGCCGGGCCGACCCGCGCTCGGGCATCTCGGTGGTGTTCGGCGCGGTGCACGCCGGGCAGGCGGCGAACGCGATCCCGCGCGAGGGTACCGCCGAGGCCACCGTCCGGGTGCTCGATCGCGCGGCGTGGGGCGAGGCGCCGGCGCTGGTGGAGGAGCTGGTGCACGCGGCGGCGGCCGGCACCGGCACCCGGGTCGAGGTCGACTACAGCCGCGGGGTGCCGCCGGTGGTCAACGACCGCGCCGCGGCGGCGGTGTTCGGTGCCGCGGCGACCGCCGCGCTCGGCCGCGAGCACGTGGTGGAGGCGCCGATCAGCATGGGCGGTGAGGACTTCGCCTGGTACCTGGAGCACGTCCCGGGCGCGATGGCCCGGCTCGGGGTCGGGCGGCCGGGCGAGCAGCTCGACCTGCACCAGCCGAACTTCGACGTGGACGAGGCGGCGATCGGGCACGGCGTCCGGGTGCTGGTGCACACCGCGCTCGCCGCGCTTTCCGATCCGTCGCTGTGACCGCCCCGCGACCGTCGGGCGGGAGGGCCGCGTGGCGGGCCGGCCGGACAGCGCCGCCGGTGGCCGGGACAGGCCGTACCGGCAGCCTCAGAGTGAGGGGCGGGCGCGGATCGCCTTGACGTAGTCGTCCGGGGCGCCGGCCTTGACCGCGGCGTCCGCGACGAGCTGCACGTGCAGCGCCGAGGGCAACCCGCCTTCGTACCCGCGCAGCACGTGCACCCGGGCGAGCTGGTCACCCTCCAGCGTCTCGACCCGCAGCCGCAGCTTGTGGTAGAGGCCGCTCTCCACGCCCTCCCACCGGTTCAGCGCCGGCTCGTCGAACTTGTGCAGGTCGTACAGCGCGACGAAGACCCGCTCGGTGGGGTCCTCGACGATGGTGGCGAGCGGGCCGTCGGTCCAGCCGAGCTCGGCGCCACCGAAGGTGAGCCGCCAGCCCTCCAACCAGCCGGTACCGACCAGGGGGGAGTGCGGGCAGCGCTCCCGCATCAGGGCGGGATCGAGGTTCGAGCCGTACGCGGCATACAGCGACACGGAAGGCAACACTAGTCGGGCGCACGCCCATCTCGGGGCGACTGGCCGCACGATGATGCGTACGTCCCACTTTTCGGTACACCGCCGGTACCCCGGCTGCGGCGGCGGGCCCGGAAGGGGAGGAGAATCCGCAGGCAGGAGCTTCTCGAACCGCACGTCGCAGATCGGAGTCAGTGGTGGCACGCATCGTCATCGTCGGAGGCGGGCCGGCCGGGTACGAGGCGGCGCTGGTGGCCGCGCAGCTCGGCGCCGAGGTCACCCTGGTCGAGCGGGACGGTTCGGGCGGCGCCTGCGTGCTGTACGACTGCGTGCCGAGCAAGACGTTCATCGCCTCCTCCGACGTGGTCACCACGTTCCGCGGCGCCGAGGCCCTCGGAGTCCGCGCCGAGCGGGCCACCGTGGACGCGGCGGCCGTGCACGGCCGGGTGCAGCGGCTGGCCGCGAAGCAGTCCGAGGACATTCACGACAAGGTGGTGAAGTCCGGCGTCGAGGTGGTCGCCGGTACCGCCCGGCTCGCCGAGGACACCCTCGGGCACACCCACCGGGTCCGGATCACCCCGGCCGACGGTGCCGAGTACCAGGTGGACGCCGACGTGGTGCTGCTCGCCACCGGCGCGACCCCGCGGGTGCTGCCGGACGCCCGGCCGGACGGCGAGCGGATCCTCACCTGGCGCCAGGTGTACGACCTGCCCGAACTGCCGGAGAAGCTGATCGTGGTCGGCTCCGGGGTGACCGGCGCCGAGTTCGCCTCCGCGTACCTCGCGATGGGCGTCGACGTGACGCTGGTGTCCAGCCGCGACCGGGTACTGCCCAGCGAGGACACCGACGCGGCGGCGGCGCTGGAGAAGGTCTTCGGCGACCGCGGCATGACCGTCCTGCACCGGTCCCGGGCGGCCAGCGTGCGGCGGGACGGCGACGGGGTGCGGGTCGAGCTGACCGACGGCCGGGTGGTCACCGGCTCGCACGCGCTGATGACGGTCGGCTCGGTGCCGAACACCGCCGGGCTCGGGTTGGAGGAGTACGGCGTGGCGCTGGGCCGCGGCGGCTTCGTCACCGTCGACCGGGTGTCGCGCACCAACGTGCCGGGCATCTACGCGGCCGGCGACTGCACCGGGCTGCTGATGCTCGCCTCGGTCGCCGGGATGCAGGGCCGGATCGCGATGTGGCACGCGCTGGGCGAGGCGGTGCAGCCGCTGCGGCTGTCGACCGTGTCGGCGAACGTGTTCACCGACCCGGAGATCGCCACCGTCGGGGCCTCGCAGGCGGCCGTCGACTCGGGCCGGGTGCCGGCGCGGACCGTGATGCTGCCGCTGCGGACGAACCCGCGGGCCAAGATGCAGGGCATCCGGGACGGCTTCGTCAAGCTGTTCTGCCGGCCGGCGTCCGGGCTGGTGGTGGGCGGTGTGGTGGTGGCGCCGAAGGCGTCCGAGCTGATCCTGCCGATCGCGATGGCGATCGAACACCACCTGTCGGTGCAGCAGTTGGCGCAGACGATCACGATCTACCCGTCGCTGTCCGGCTCACTGGCCGAGGCCGCCCGGCAGTTGATGCAGCACGAGTTCGACTGACCGGCGACGGTGTTCGGCGTCTTCCGAAGCGGTGGGTGCGGGGCGGCCCGGGAGCGGCTACCGTCCGGGCAGGCCCGTGCCGCGGGATGCCGAGCTTGATCCCCCGGGTATGAATTGAGTGGCCGCTGGTGCGGCGTTGTCGATGTGTGGGCGGCGGTACGGGTCGTCGACGGGATGGTTCTGGTCGAACGGGAGCGCAGATCATGTCCACACCGCCGGAGCCCAGGTCGGACGAGCCGACCGTGCTGCACGGGCCGAGCCTCGGGAAGGAGTGGGACACCCTCGACCCGATCAACGGGTACAACGTGGTGCGGGTGACCGCGCACAACGCCGAGAAGCTCGGCTACCCGCGGTCGACGGTGCCCGGGTTGAAGGTGCGCTACCTGCGGCAGCACCTGGCCGATGTGAGCAGCCTGCGAGAGGCGACCGAGGTGATCGCCGAGCGGTTGGCCCGGCACCTGGTGCTGGTCGAGGAGCCCCAGCCGTACTCGGACATGTGGGAGACCGCGCTGCTCGAACCGCTGGCGGAGGCTCGGCGGTCCTGACGGCACCGCGGTGACGGTCGGTGCCGGGGCGGGATCTGCCGGCGGCGGCCGGCCGGTCCGGGTGCCTCAGCGGCTGGTGACCGGCTGGGCGAGCACCTCGGACAGCTCGGCCCGGGCCCGGTCCAGCAGCGCCCGGTCGCGGTTGTCCTGCTCGACGGTCTGGCGCAGGCTGTCCACCTGGCTGGCGATCGAGCGTTCCAGCGCGTCGTGGTCCAGCTCCGCGTAGCGCTTCGCCTCGGTGTTGCTGCGCCACCCGGAGATCGCGACCCCGACGCCCACCAGCAGCGCCAGCACGCCGAGCACGACGAGCAGCGTGCTGGCCGCGACGATCCCGATCACCCCGGCGACCAGGCCGGCTCCGGCCACCGCCAGGCCGGCGATCAGCCGGGTGGGCGAGGTCCGGTGCGACGCGTCGCGCTCCGCGCGCAGCTGGTCGAGGACGGTGGCGTCGGCGCCCGACGCGGTGACCGTGACCTCCCGGCCCCGGATCCTCGCGGTACGGGCCCGCGGCGGCGCCGACACGCCGGCGACCAGGGTGTCCGCGGCCCGGCCGAGCCAGGGCAGCGCGGCGCGCACCGCGGGGGCCCGCAGCGGGCCGGGCTCGCTGCCGAAGATGTCCTGCCGGACCAGCTCGTCGACCGACCCGACCGGCTCGTCCCACGGCTCGAACTCGGGTCGCGGCAGCCCGGACTCGACCAGCGACCGCAGCTTCTCGGCGCGGCGCAGCAGCGGCCGCTCCGGCTCGTGCCCCTCGTCGATCAGCGCGGCCAGGATCTCGCGCAACGGTTCGGCCGGATCCGTCCCGGCCGGCTCCTCCGACGGCGCGGTGCACCGCTTCGCCAGCCCGGCCAGCGCGGTCGCCACCGACCCCGCCGAGCTGCCGGACCCACCGATCGCGGTGAGCCACGCCGGCAGCCGGTCCGGTCGCTCCGCCTCGCCGGCCGGGTCCGCCGGGCCGTCCTCCTGCGCACCGCTGCGCGGCTCGGGGACCACCGGGCCGGTACCGGCGTCCGGCCGGCCGAGCGCGCTGACCAGGGCGCTGACCAGCAGCGCGGTCCCCGGTGAGCCGAACGCACCGGCCGCGGTGGCGCGCCACATCGCCCGCGCCGAGCGGGTCACCGGGCCGCCCGGCGCCGGCAGCAGCGCGGCCAGCTGCACCGCGCTGAGATCGACCGGACCGGCCAGCCGCAGCGCCGCGGTGAGGAAGTAGCGGGTCCGCGGGCCGTCCAACTCGGTGGCCTGCTCGATGTGCCGGGCCGCGGTCGCGTCGTCGTCGGTCAGCTGCGCGTACAGCGCGCGGGTCGCCGGCACCAGCCAGTACCCCGGCACCTCCGGCAGGTCCGGCGGCACCACGGTGGCGCCGGCGGACAGCTGGCCGATCAGCTCGCGCACCGCATGCCGCACCACCGCCGGCTTGCTGTACACCATCAGCTCGGCGCGGATGTCGGACAGCTCGACGAACGCGTCGAACGCGGCGGCGATCCGGTTCACCTTCGCGGACAGGTTGCCCTCGATCGCGGACAGCCGGCTGCGCAGCCGGGACGACTGCGCGTACGCACCGGAGATGGCCGCGTCCAGGTCCTCGATCTGCTGCCGCTGGCGCCGGTCGTACCAGTCGCCGTCACCGAGCCACCAGGCCACGTCCTCGTTCATGCTCGTCCTCCTGCACACCGCGACACGACGGCCGCCGGTCAGCCGATCGGTCGGTACAACCCGCGGGAGTGGTCGGCGACCGCCGCGGAGCGTAGCGACGCGGTGATCGGCAACGCATCGAGGCACAGCCCGACCGCCCGCGCCAGGTCGGCCCACGGTACCTGCTGGGACACCGTGCAGTGGGGGACCCACGCACCGGGCCGGTACACCGCGTCGACCTCGATGCCGGCCTCGGTCAGCCGGCGGTGTACCGCTTCGTGCCGGGCGAGCAGCCCGGCGTGCGGCACCGGGCCCAGCCACAGCACCCGGCCGGGGAACTCGCCGACCGAACTGAACTCGACCTCGATGCCGTCCGGCGGCAGCAGCCCGGACACCGCGTCGGCCACCCGCTGCGCGTCGAACCGGCGGGCCACCGCGAACGACAGGTGCGGCCGGTGCAGCCGGTGGGTGTGCTCCCGCAGGCTCGGGATCCCGGCCTGCTCGAACGCGTCCCACAGCCGGCGCAGCCGGGCCTGGGCGGCACCGTCGAAGTACACCTCGATCGCGGCGACCATCCGACGCCTCCCCGTCCGGGCCGCTCAGTCGACGATGTCGCAGATCGCGGCGCCGGCGGTGAGGGTGGCGCCGACGGCCGCGGTCAGGCCGGCGACGGTACCGGCGCGGTGGGCGGTGATCGGCTGCTCCATCTTCATCGCCTCCAGCACCAGCACCAGGTCGCCCTCGGCGACCAGGTCGCCGTCGGCCACCGCGACCTTGACCACGGTGCCCTGCATCGGGCTGGCCAGGGTGGCTCCGGTCGGGGTGGCGTGCGCCCCGGCTGCCCGGCGCTTCGTGGTGGACCGGCGGGCGGGGGTGGCGGACGGCGCGGCTGCTGCCGCACCGAAGGCGTCCGGCAGCGTCACCTCCAGCCGCTTGCCGGCCACCTCGACGACCACGGTGCGCCGCGGCTCCGGCTCGGCCGGCTCGGCGGGCTGGGCGTACGGCGGGATGGTGTTGTCGAACTCGGTCTCGATCCACCGGGTGTGCACGGTGAACGGCTCGTTCGGGTCGGCCGGCGCGAACGCCGGGTCGGCGACCACCGCGCGGTGGAACGGCAGCGCCGTGGCCATCCCGTCCACCTGCATCTCGTCGAGGGCGCGGGCGGCGCGCTGCAACGCCTCCTGCCGGGTCTCGCCGACCACGATCAGCTTGGCCAGCAACGAATCGAAGTTGCCGCCGACCACCGAGCCGGACTCCACCCCGGAGTCGAGCCGCACCCCCGGCCCGGCCGGAGCGACGAACCGGGTGACCGTACCGGGGGCCGGCAGGAAGTTGCGGCCCGGATCCTCGCCGTTGATCCGGAACTCGAACGCGTGCCCGCGCGGCGCCGGGTCCTCGGTGAGCCGCAGCCGCTGCCCGTCGGCGATCCGGAACTGCTCGCGCACCAGGTCGATGCCCGCGGTCTCCTCGGTGACCGGGTGCTCGACCTGCAGCCGGGTGTTGACCTCCAGGAACGAGATCATGCCGTCCGCGCCGACCAGGAACTCCACCGTACCGGCGCCGTGGTAGCCGGCCTCGGCGCAGATCGCCTTCGCCGCGGCGTGGATGGTGGCGCGCTGCTCGTCGGACAGGAACGGCGCCGGCGCCTCCTCCACCAGCTTCTGGTAGCGGCGCTGCAACGAGCAGTCCCGGGTGCCGACCACGATCACCGTGCCGTACGTGTCGGCCAGTACCTGCGCCTCGACGTGCCGCGGCCGGTCCAGGTAGCGCTCCACGAAACACTCGCCGCGGCCGAACGCCGCCTGCGCCTCGCGCACCGCACTCGCGTACAGCTCGGGGATCTCGTCGGCGTCGCGGGCCACCTTCAGGCCGCGGCCACCGCCACCGAAGGCGGCCTTGATCGCCACCGGCAGCCCGTACTCGCGGGCGAACGCGGCGACCTCCTCAGGCCCGGACACCGGATCCGGGGTGCCCGGCGTCATCGGGGCGCCGGCGCGGGCGGCGATGTGCCGCGCGGTGACCTTGTCGCCGAGGTCGCGGATCGCCTGCGGGCTCGGCCCGATCCAGGTCAGCCCGGCGTCGAGCACCGCCTGCGCGAAGTCGCCGTTCTCGGACAGGAAGCCGTACCCGGGGTGCACCGCGTCGGCGCCGGCGCGGGCGGCGACCTCGACCAGCTTGCCGATGTTCAGGTACGTCTCGGCGGCGGTGACGCCGCCCAGCGCGTACGCCTCGTCGGCCAGCCTGGCGTGCGGCGCGTCGCGGTCCTCGTCCGCGTACACCGCGACGCTGGTCAGCCCGGCGTCCCGGCAGGCACGTACCACCCGCACCGCGATCTCGCCCCGATTGGCGATCAGCACCTTCCGCACCCGGGCTCCTCCCACGTCGTCGCCTGTCACCGGGAGTCTATGACCCGTCGCCGGCCGGCACCGGGGGGCCGAATGTCGCGGGCGTCCGGGGGTTTACCCCACCGCCGGTGCGGTGGCTGTCCGCGCCGGATGCTACCGGTCGCCGGATTGGGCACCGGTCGTCCGGACGGAAGGCTGGGTGCAGCGAAATCCCCTCCACCCCACGAGGCTGACGATGGCACTGCTGACCTCTGTACCAGCCAAAACGCCGGGCCATGGCGCCGCACCGGCCGCCGCCGGGCGGGACCGGTTCGTCGACGCGATCCGCGCGTTCGGCACGATCGCGGTCCTGCTGCTGCACTGGCTGATCCCGGTCGTCGGGTGGGACGGGCAGCGGCTCGCCATCGGCAACGCGCTGTCCGCCGGGCAGGGCTGGCTCGTCACCTGGCCGCTGCAGGTGATCCCGCTGATGTTCTTCGCCGCCGGCGCCGCCGCCTGGTGTTCGCGCGGTGACGCTACGGCGCCGGTACCGTTCCTGCGTCGCCGGCTGGGCCGGCTGCTGCCACCGGTGATCGTGTTCGTACTGGTCTGGGCGATGGTGCTGGCGCCCGCCGCGCTGGCGCTGGGAGTACCGGCGGCGGCGGTGGCGCGCGGCGCGTCGATCGCGCCGCAGCTGCTCTGGTTCGTCGCGGTCTACCTGCTGCTGTCGCTCGCCACCCCGCTGCTGCTGCGCGCCTACCACCGGTACGGGCTGGGCCTGGTCCTGCCGCTCGCCGGCGCCGCGGTCGCGGTGGACGCCGCGCGGTTCCTGCTCGGCGGCCCGTCCTGGCTCGGCTACCTGAACGTGCTGTTCGTCTGGGCGGTGCCCTACCTGCTCGGGTTCGGGTACGCCGACGGCCGGTTCCGGAACGTGCCGCGCCGCGCGCTGGTGGCGGTCGCCGCCGCCTCGGTGCTGGTACTGGCGCTGCTGGTGGCCGCCGGGCCGTACCCGGCGAGCATGGTCGGGTTGCCCGGCGACACCATGTCGAACATGAACCCGCCGACGATCTGCCTGCTGCTCGTCACCGGCTTCCAGGTACCGATCGCGCTGCTCGCCCGCGGCCCGGTGCTGCGCGCCCTGCGGTACCGGCCGGTCGGTCGCGCGGTCGGGTTCGTCCAGGCCCGCAGCATGACCCTCTACCTGTGGCACCTGACCGCGATGTTCGTCCTGGTCGGCGTGGTTCTGTTCGGCCTGCACCGGCAGCTGCCGGTGGCCTGGTCGGCGGGCTGGTGGGCGACCCGGCCGCTCTGGTACGGGGTGCTGATCGCGCTGACCGCCGTCCTGGTCCGGGTGTTCGGCCGGGTCGAGCTGCGCGCGCCGCGGCCGCCGCGGTCCGCCCGGGCGCTCGCCGGGTACACCGGGATCGGCTGCCTGTTCGCCGCCCTGCTGCTGGTCATCACGACCGGGACGATGGCGACGGGTCCGTTCGGCCCGCAGACCGTCGCGCTGCTGCTCGGCGCCCTCGGCGCCACCCTCCTGGTCCTGTCCCGCCGCCCCGCCGCCGCGCCGGCCGGTGGCCGCAACCTCCGGCCCTGAGGGCCGGCGCCGGACGGTGCCCGGTCGGAACCCTCCTGTGGTGTTCGCCGACCGCTCGGGTTCGGTGGTTCCCAACCGCCCGAGATGCCGGTAGCGTCCGGCTGACCCGTCGGCAACGGCGAGAGGACCGGCGATGGCGGCAGAGATGCAGCGCGACCGCCCGACGCCCGGCCCCTCGCTGGCCCGCCCCCGGTTCGTCGGTCGCCGGCGTGAACTCGACGCCCTCCGCGAGGCGCTGGCCCAGCCGCCGGCGGTGGTGCTGATCGAGGGTGAGGCCGGCATCGGCAAGAGCCGGCTGCTGCGTGAGTTCCTGGCCACCCAGCCGGACCGGCCGCCGGGCGGCCGGGTACTCGTCGGCGGTTGCCCGCCGTTTCGGGTGCCGTACACGCTGGGGCCGGTCGTGGACGCGATCCGGCCCGCCGTCGACACCGTCGCCCAGCTGGGGTTGAGCAGCCTGAGCGGGGCACTGCGGCAGCTGTTCCCGGAGTGGGCGGACGCTGGCGCTGCCGGCGGGAAGCTGGGACCTGACGGCGTCCCGGCACGGTTACCGGACGAGGACGACCACCGTGACCGTGGCGGCGGGCATGTCGTCCACAGTGGACATTGCGCTGGACGCGATCCCGACGGTGCCGGTCACCGGTACCGTCACCGACGGATCCGGCCACGGCTGGGGCCTGTACGCGACGGTCACGGCCTCGGACGGCACCACCACCCGCACCGACCCGGCCACCGGGCGGTACGAGCTGGATCTGTTGCAGGACAGCAGTTACACCGTGCAGGTGGCCGCCGTCGACCCGGGCTACGACCCGGCGCGGCTTTCCGTCGACGTCGGCACCGCGGCACTGACCCGCGACGTGGCGTTGACGGTCGCAGCGGTGTGCACCGCCGCGGGTTACCACGCCGACCTTTCCGGCGCCAGCGAGGCGTTCACCGGCAGCAGCGTCCCGTCCGGCTGGATGGTCGGCAACGTCGACCACCACCAACCCGGCTACGATCCGGTACCCGGGTGGCAGTTCACCAACCCGGGCGATCGCACCAACCACACCGGTGGCGACGGCAACTTCGCGATCGTCGACTCCGACCACAGTGGACAGCACGCCATCCAGGACACGACGCTGACCTCGCCGTCCTTCGACCTGACCGGGGCGAGCACCCCGGCACTGTCGTTCGACACCGACCTGCGCGGCGCCGTCAACTCGACGGCGACCGTGGAGGTCAGCGTCGACGACGGCGGGACGTGGAAGTCGGTGTGGCGCAAGGCAGGCACGGCGAACTCCCGCGGGCCGGTGGTCGTCGGGCTGCCGGCGGCGGCCGGCCACCGGGCCGTCGTGCGCTTCCACTACACCGGGAGCTGGTCGCAGTGGTGGGAGGTCGACGACGTGTTCGTCGGCGACCGCAGCTGCGACCCGGTCGCCGGTGGCCTGCTCGTCGGGCG
This sequence comes from Actinocatenispora thailandica, assembly GCF_016865425.1. Classification (NCBI taxonomy): domain Bacteria; kingdom Bacillati; phylum Actinomycetota; class Actinomycetes; order Micromonosporales; family Micromonosporaceae; genus Actinocatenispora; species Actinocatenispora thailandica. The sequence goes on from NZ_AP023355.1 coordinate 723,477, forward strand.
CGTGACCGACACCGCCGGCGCCGGCCTCGCCGGTACGGTCACCGCGGCCGGCAGCGCCGTCGACACCGACGCCGACGGGCGGTACCGGCTCTTCGCCCCGGCCGGCGACCAGTCGGTCACCGCCGCGGCACCCGATCACACTCCCGCAACCAAGACCGCAACCGTCGACCCGGACCGGACGACCACGCTGGACTTCACCCTCTCCTGACCCGCCGACCCCACCGGGGCACGCACCACCGAGGTGCGTGCCCCGCCTGCATGCCGCAGCGAGGTCAGTCGGCGAGGGCGGTGCGGAGGGTGGCGAGGGTGCGGGTGAGGAGGCGGGACACCTGCACCTGGGAGATGCCGAGCTCGGCGGCGATTTCGGACTGGGTGCGGTGGGCGAAGAAACGCAGCACGATGATGCGCTTGTCCCGGGGTGCGAGCCGGTCGAGCAGCGGCCGCAACGCGGCCCGGTTCTCGACCCCGGCGAGGGCGTCGGCGCTGTCCAGCGCGGCGGTGTCGGCGCCGGAATCGCTGTCGTCCAGTGGGATCGTGGTGCTGACCTGCGCCACCTCCAGCGCCTCCAGCACCTCTTCGTCGGTCAGCCCGGCCGCCTCGGCGAGTTCGTGCACGGTGGGGGAACGGCCGAGCCGCTGGTACAGCCGGACCGAGGCGGCGGACACCGCGGCGTGCCGCTCCTGCAGCCGGCGCGGCACCCGGACGGTGCCGGCCCGGTCCCGCAGGTGATGTTTGAGTTCGCCGACGATCGTCGGCGTGGCATAGCTGGTGAACTCCGCCCCGCAGCCGGGGTCGAACCGGTCGATGGCGTGCAGCAGCCCGACCGTACCGACCTGGACCAGGTCGTCCAGGTCCTCGCCCCGGCCGCGGAACCGCCAGGCCAGCGCCCGCACCAGCGACCGGTGCCGGCGGCACAGCTCGGCGCGCAGCGCCGACCACTCGGGCTCGCCGGGGTGGCTGCGGCCGAGCCGGGCCAGCAGCTCACCGGTGCAGGCTTCCTCCGCGTACGCCGGGGACTGCCGGGGGATGCCGCGGGGCTTGCCGCGCGTCGGTGCACCATGCGTCGGCGCACCGTGCGCCGGTCCGGCGCGGGGCGGTTCGGTACGGGACGGGCCGGCCGGCTGGCGTTGGCTCGGCGCCCGGCTGCCCGGGTCGGTCCGCCGGGACGTGCCGTCCAGGCGGCGCGGCGCGGCGGTCACCGGGAGCCGTCCCGCTTCTTGGTCAGCCAGATGGTGGCCCGCCCGCCGGACACGTCGGACCGGACGCTGCCGGCGAGCGCGGCGAGCACCATCCAGGCGAACGTCTCGGTGCCGGGCAGCCGCTGGCCGTTGCTGGGCACGCTCACCGCGGCGGTGAGGGTCTGTTCGGCGACCTCGAACCGGCAGGTCAGCTCGGCCTCGGCGGGCGCGGCGGCGAGCAGCATGGCGCACGCCTCGTCCACCGCGATCCGCAGGTCCTCGATCTCGTCCAGGGTGAAGTGCAGTCGCGCGGCCAGCCCGGCGGTCGCGGTACGCAGCACCGACAGGTACGCGCCGTCCGCGGGCACGGTGAGGACGACCAGGTCCTCGTCGTCCACGTCGGGTTCGGGCAGCGCCTGTGTCACGACTGCACTCTAGAGGGTCACCGGTGGGTTCGCCCATGCCTCGCACCCGACCGACGGACGATTGCCACTCTCCGGTAACCGGGTCGTGACGGTGACGCTCATCGATATTCGGCGAGTCCGGTCAAAGCGGTACCGGTCAGCCGGTACGGCATCCATTCCTGCTGCGCCGAGGCCCCGATCGCGGCGTAGAACTCGCGCGCCGGGTTCCAGTCGAGCACCGACCAGTCGAGCCGGGCGTACCCTCGCTCGACGCAGATGCCGGCGAGCGTGGCGAGCAGCCGCCGGCCGATCCCGCCGGCCCGCGCCGCCGGCTTGACGTACAGGTCCTCCAGGTAGATGCCGTGGGTCCCCTCCCAGGTGGAGAAGTTGAGGAACCACAGCATGAAACCGACCGGGGTGTCGTCGGCGTCGACGGCGACGTGCCCGTACAGCGCGGGGTGCTCGCCGAACAGGCAGGAGTGCAGCTGGGCGTCGGTCAGCCGGCACGACTCGGGCGCCTTCTCGTACTCGGCCAGCTCGTACACCATCGCCACGACGGCGGGCACGTCGGCCGGTCGTACCGGCCTGATCTGCGTCTCGCTCATCCCCGCAGCATGCCCCGCGAGCGCGGGCCGTGCCGCATGGGGTGCGGAGACGACGGTGCCCCGGCGGCTGGCCGGGGCACCGAGCGGAGATCAGGCCTTCTTGGTCTCCCAGAAGATCTTGGCGATCTCGTCGATCTTGTCCAGCAGTTGCTGGGCGACCGCCGGGTCGACGGAACCCTTGGTACCGGTGGCGCCGGCGAGCTTGGTCGCCTCGTTCACCAGCTGGTGCAGCTGCGGGTACTTCTCGAAGTGCGGCGGCTTGAAGTAGTCGGTCCACAGCACCCACAGGTGGTGCTTGACCAGCTCGGAGCGTTGCTCCTTGATGATCAGCGCCCGGGTGCGGAACTCGGGGTCCTCGTTCGCCTGGTACTTGTCCGCAATGCCCTTGATCGACTCGGCCTCGATCCTCGCCTGCGCAGGGTCGTACACACCGCACGGAAGGTCGCAGTGTGCGTGCGCGACGAGACGAGGAGCGAGGAAACGCGGCAGTCGCATTCGGTCCTCCGTCAACAACATGGCTATGGCAACGCGGGTGGTCAATCCGCGCAGGGAGGGAGACACCGTGCCATCGGCCTGGATCTCCCCACAGCAGGACCCTACCCCCGGCGTCCCGCCCGAAACCGGGGAAGTCCCGGAGCGACCTTGATCACGCTCTTCCGGGTACGCCGGTCCACCGTGGAGCTGAACCGGCCTTTAAGGTCGGGCGGGTGACACGGACTCGGCTGGTACTCGGTGTCGGGCTGGCGGTCGCCGCGGCGGGGGCCGTGGCCGGCTGGACGGTCGGGCGCGCCCGCGCGGTGGCGGTGTCCGGGCCGTCGATGGTGCCCACCCTCCGGCACGGCGACGCGGTACTGGCGACGCCGGCGCGGCGGGTCCGGCCCGGCGACGTGGTGATCGCCCGGTTCCGGGTGCGGCCCGACCTGCTGGTCGTCAAGCGTGCGATCCGTCCGTACCGGGACGGCTGGTGGCTGCAGGGCGACAACCCGGCGGTCACCGACGACTCCCGCCGGTACGGCGTGGCCGACGTGCTCGGCGTGGTCCGCCTGCGGTACTTCCGTGCCGAGCGCTGAGCACCGGTCGCCCGGCGTTTCGCCGCGGTTGGTGGCCGCCGTCGCGGCATCGTGACGGGGACGTTTCGCGCAATCCGTTGAGCGGTCCGTTTCGCCACGTGGAACGGCGAAAACGGGACAACGTTTGGCGGCGGTGTGCCGGCCGATTGCGCATGACGACTGCGCGGTTGCTGGCTAGACTCCTGCGGCATCGGGTGCACCCACCGCCCGATGTGTTACGCGTCCGGCCGACCGCCGTGGCGAGCCTCGGTGGTCTCGTGCCGAGTCGACCGTGCCGAGCCGGCCCCGTGCCGAGCGGCCCTCGGGCCGCACCGCTCACGGCACGCTGCCGACCCGCCGCGGCCGTGCCGCGACACGACGCGGCCGGCGCCGCCGACGGCACCCAAGCATGTTGAGCTGACCGGCAAGGAGACGCCCGTGACCGCGCTGTCGATTCGTACCGATGATCCGATCTTCACCCTGCACGAGGGCGGCAAGCTCGCGGTGGCTGCCACCTCCCCGATCGAGACACCCGAGGACCTGTCCAAGGCGTACACGCCGGGCGTGGCCGAGGTGTCCCGCGCGATCGCGGCAGACCCCGCCCTGGCCCGGCGGTACACCTGGGTGTCGCACACGGTCGCGGTGGTCACCGACGGCACCGCGGTGCTCGGCCTCGGGGACATCGGCCCGGCCGCCGCGATGCCGGTGATGGAAGGCAAGGCGGTGCTGTTCAAGCAGTTCGGCGGCGTTGACGCGGTGCCGATCTGCCTGGACACCACCGATCCGGACGAGATCGTCGCGACGGTGGCCCGGCTGGCCCCGTCGTTCGGCGGCATCAACCTGGAGGACATCAGCGCCCCGCGCTGCTTCGACATCGAGCGCCGGCTGGACGAGCGGCTCGACATCCCGGTGTTCCACGACGACCAGCACGGGACGGCGGTCGTCGTGCTCGCCGCGCTGCGCAACGCGGTCCGGCTGCTCGGCCGCGACCTGGCCGGCCAGCGGATCGTGATCTCCGGTGCCGGCGCGGCCGGCGTCGCGGTGAGCCGGATGCTCGCCGCGGCCGGCGCCGCCGACCAGGTCGTCTGCGACTCCCGCGGCGTGCTGCACGCCTCCCGCGCCGGCCTGACCCCGGTCAAGGCGGACCTCGCGCGGCGCACCAACCCGCGCGGTGTGCGCGGGACGATCGCGGACGCGCTACGCGGCGCCGACGTGCTGATCGGAGTGTCCGGCGGGCACATCGAGGAGACCGCGGTGGCCGGCATGGCGCCCGATCCGATCGTGTTCGCGCTGGCCAACCCGACGCCCGAGGTGCACCCGGACGTCGCCCACCGGTACGCGGCGATCGTCGCCACCGGCCGCAGCGACTTCCCCAACCAGATCAACAACGTGCTGGCGTTCCCGGGCATCTTCCGCGGCGCGCTGGACGCCTCCGCGCCCCGGATCACCGAGCCGATGAAGCTGGCGGCGGCCGAGGCGATCGCCGCGGTGGCGGCCGACGACCTGCGGGCCGACCGGATCGTGCCGAGCGCCCTCGACCCGCGGGTCGCGCCGGCCGTCGCCACCGCGGTTGCCGCTGCCGTCGCCCGCTGACGGGCAACCACCGCCGGCTGCCCGGCCCGGCGCCCGCTCGGCCCCGCCGCCCGCCGCCCGCCGCCCGCCGCCCGCCGCCGGCCGCCTGCCCCTGCCGCCTGGCGGCAAGGGCAAGCGGTCGTCGCCGCCTTTGCTCTGCGCACTCACATGCACCACCGGTGGTGCATGTGAGTGCGCAGAGCAAAGGGCGATGGAAACCCTCTCTCGCCGGGAGCGCAGTCTCAGCCGGTCAGCTGGCGGTCCAGCGGTGAGCCGGTCGCGCAGGGCCGGATATCCCGCCCGCCACCGGCAACGTGGTTCCGCCGCCGACGGGCGGCCGGTCGTGCCACGGGCGGCCTGCGGGCACGCGGACGACCGGCCGCTGCTGTGGCCCGCCCGCACCGACGTCGCTATCCTGCCCTGCGTGGCCGACCGGATGAACCGCCCGCTGCTGTTCCTGGACGTCGACGGCACGCTGCTGCCGGTCGGCGGCGACGCGCCGGAGTCCGACTGGGACGAGAGCTGGCAGAACGCATCGAACCCGCTGCTGGCGCGGCTGTCGCCGAAGCACGGCCCGCGGTTGCTGGCGCTGCCGTGCGAGTTGGTCTGGGCCACCGCGTGGATGGCCGACGCGAACGACGTCATCGCACCGGTGCTGGGGCTGCCCGAGCTGCCGGTGGCGCAGCTGAGTGAGGTGCCCGACGCGGACGACCCGAGCTGGGCGCTGAGTTCCGCCGGCGGCTCGCTGGGCTGGAAGACCCGGGCGCTGGTCGAGCAGGCCGCGGGCCGGCCGTTCGTCTGGCTGGACGACGAGATCAACGACGCCGACCGTGCCTGGGTCGGCGCCCACCATGCCGGAGTGGCGTTGCTGCATCGGGTGGACGCGCGGCACGGGCTGACCGAGCGCGACTTCACCGCCGTGACCGACTGGCTGCGCGACCTCTCGGCCCGGCCGTGACCCTCGACTGGGCCGGCTGTACGAACCAGCGTGACGTCGGTGGTCTGCGCACCGTGCCGGGCGGCCGGATCCGCGCGGGTGCGTTGCTGCGGTCCGACCGGCTCGACCGACTGCCGCCGGCGACCGTCCAAGCGATCCGCGCCGGCGCGATCGGGCGCATCGTCGACCTGCGCTGGAGCTGGGAGTGCGCGGAGCATCCCAGTCCGTTCGCTGCCGACGAGGTCTACCGGCACGTACCGATGCTCGACGACGTGCTCGACTACGAGCCGCCTCCGGACAGCTATGGCCCGATGCTCGACCACTGCCAGCGCCGGATCGGTACTGCTTTCCGGGCGGTTGCGGAGGCGCCACCGGGCTGCGTCGTGGTGCACTGCCACGCGGGCAAGGACCGCACCGGGGTGCTGGTGGCGCTGCTGCTCGGTGTCCTGGAGGTCGAGCCGGACGGCATCGTCGCGGACTACGCCCGCTCCGATGGTTGTCCGGCGCAGACCATGCGCAACACGCTGGCCCACCTGGAGCACCGGTACGGCGGGATCGTGCCGTACCTGCGGGAGACCGGTGTCGATGCGGAGAGCTTCCGGGCGGTCCGGCAGCGCCTGCTCGCCTAGGGCGTGTCTTCATGGCTCCGCCGGGGCGAACGGGCCCGGCGCAGCAGGGTGGCTGGCCATGAAGACACGCGCTAGTAGAGGCTGCGGGAGATGCGCCGGAACGAGAGTCCGGCGAGCGCCGCGGCGAGCAGCAGGTATCCGCCGAACTCCAGCCACTGGAACGTCCAGTACCGGTCGGCGGGCTGGTACGCGACGACGAAGTGTGCGTGCCGGGCGGCAAAGCAGGCGTCGTCGTGGCTGCGGTTGCCGGTGGCGCACGATGCCAGCGCGGCGCCGGTGAACGGGTGACCGGATGGGTCGAGCAGCTCGGTACTGCTTGACAACACCCAGGCTCCCGGCTTGTTGAATCCCTCGATCCGGGCGGTACCGCCCTTGAGGTTGATGCGGGCGCCCTGGCGGACCGAGGCCGCGTCGTACGTGACGGTCTCGGTGACGGCCGGCTGCAGGTACGGCCGAATCGCCGTGGGCAGCAGGATCTGCAGCACCGCGAACACCGCGAGAGTGACGGCCATCGCGCTGACGGTGCGGCGGGTGAACTGCCCGACGACGATGCCGGCGATCACGGCGAACGCGGCGTACCCGAGCGGAACCAGGTTGCGGGTCGGGAACACCAGCGGGTCGAACCGGCCGTCGACGAGGCTGTCGTACGGGCTCGCCGCCCAGGTGAGCAGCGTGCTCAACACCGCGGTGAGCGCCACCCCGGCGGCGGTGACCAGGCCGAGCTTGACCGCGAGCCATCGGCCGCGGGTGATGCTCTGGTTCCAGACCAGGCGATGGGTACCGGACTCGAACTCCCGCGCGACGAGCGGCGCGCCCCAGAACGCACCGACCAGCGCCGGCACGAGTACGACCAGCAGGCCGGCGAGCAACAGTACGGTGAGGTAGTCGTGTTCGAGGGTGTCGCGCGCGGCGGACGCGGAACAGCCGCTGCCGCAGCTCGTGGTCGCCTCGTAGGTGTCGCGGATCCGCAGCCCCAGTACGACCAGCAGGGCCGCGAGTCCCGCGGCGCCCGCACCGCCGACAAGGGCCTGCGTGCGGAACTGACGCCAGGTCAGCCAGATCATAGGTTCGCCTCCACGGTCGTGCCGGGCGAACCGGCGGCTGGCGCGGTGACCGCCCGGCCGAGGTACGCGAGGACCATGTCCTCCAACGCGAGCGGCTCCGCGGTGGGCAGCAGATCGGGTAGCAGCCGGGGCAGTACGCCGCTGGTGTCGCGGACGATGAGGGTGCTCTGCCGCTGGTTGTCGCGGGCCTGGATGACCTCGACCCCCGGCGGTAGGCGGTCGATCGTCCCCGGCTGGCCGACGACCCGGTAGTGGGCGGCCAGGATGTCCTCGACGTCGCCGGCCACCTGCACCCGCGAACCGGCCAGCACCACGAGGTGGTCACACACCCGCTCCAGGTCGCCGAGCAGGTGCGAGGACAGGACGACGGTCGCCTCCAGCTCGGCCACCGACTCCATCAGGTTCTGCAGGAAAGTACGGCGGGCCAACGGGTCGAGCGCGGCGACCGGCTCGTCGAAGACCAGCATTTCGGGGCGCTTGGCCGTGGCGAGAACGAGGGCGAGCTGCGCACGCTGCCCGCCGGAGAGCCGTCCAGCCCGGCGCGCCGGGTCGAGCCCGAGCTGGGTGACGCGCTGGTGGGCCAGATCCGCGTCCCAGCCCGGATTGAGCCGGGCGCCGAGGCGCAGGTGCTCGGCAACCGTCAGCCCCGCGTACACGGGGGTGTCCTGCGCGACGAACCCGACCCGGGCCAGCTGTGCGGCACTGGCGGCCGGGCGGGCACCGAGTACCTCGATGCTCCCCGAGGTCGGCCGGATCGTCCCGGCGACCAGGTTGAGCAGGGTGGACTTGCCCGCACCGTTCGGGCCGACCAGACCGACGACCCGGCCCGCCGGTACGGTCAGGGTCGCGTCGGCGAGCGCAGTGTGCCTGCCGTACCGCTTCGTCAGGTCACGGGTGCACAGGGCGGCGGTCACCGCGACGCCTCGGTCGCCTTGCGGAGGTCGGTCGCCTGGCGGAAGGTCGCCATGAACAGCGCCTCGATGCTGTCCGCGTCGAGACCGGCCCGCAACGCCTTGTCCAGCCAGGTCTGCAGTTCCACGCGGAGCGGCTGGTGCGCCGCCAGGGTGTCGCCGGCGAGGCTGCGGGTGACGAAGGTGCCCAGCCCCGGCCTGGCCGCGGCGAGCCCGAGGTGTTCCAACTCCCGGTAGGCCTTGAGGACCGTGTTCGGGTTGATGGCCACCTTCGCCATCACCTCCTTGACCGTCGGCAGCTGGTCGCCGACCGACAACAGCCCCAGCCGGAGCGCCTGCTGGACCTGGTGCACCAGCTGCTGGTACGGCGAGACGCCCGATCGGGCGTCCAGATGAAAGTCGATCACGAAACCACCATTCAACTAGGTTCCTAGCACTATAGAGTTGTAGCGATGGACCTTGTCAAGATCGAGGAAGGCAGCCGCACCGGCCGTTGGCCGGTGCGGCTGCTGGTGCGCCGCCGCAGCGCGGTCGGCGGGCGCCCCGGTGCCCGCGCCGTCTTCCCCGGGGGTTCCGGTCGTGGCGGCCCGTTCGGCCCGCCGCGCGGACCCCGGCGGGGGTCAGCGAAGGCCGAACAGGAGGGTGGCGGCGGAGCCGAGCATGATCACGGCGACGCCGGCGTCGAGCACCCGCCAGGTGGTCCGGCGGTGCGCCAGCGGCGAGAGCAGCCGGGCGCCGAAACCCAGTGCGCTGAACCAGATCGCGCTGCCGAGCACCGCGCCCAGCCCGAAGCACCAGCGCAGCGACCCGTGCGCGCTCGCCACCGAGCCGACCAGCACCACCGTGTCCAGGTAGACGTGCGGGTTGAGCCAGGTCAGGGCGAGGCAGCTGGCGAGTACGGCGGGTGCCGCGGCGGTCGCGCCGCCGGCCGCCGCGGTCAGGGTGCCGGGCCGCAGCGCACGCCTGGCGGCGAGCACCGCGTACCCGAGCAGGAACGCGGCGCCGGCCAGCCGAGCCACGGTGAGGATCGCCGGTGCCGCCTCGACCAGGGCGCCGAGGCCACCGACACCGGCGGAGATGAGTACCGCGTCGGAGGCGGTGCAGACCAGCACGATGGCGACGACGTACTCGCGGCGCAGGCCCTGGCGGAGGACGAAGGCGTTCTGCGCGCCGATGGCCACGATCAGGGAGAGTCCGAACCCGAGCCCGGAGAGGACGGCGACGATCACGGCTCCAGCCTGACCGGCCCACCGCCAACAGTGAAGTTCATCGTTCTGTTGGTGGGTTAGAATCGCTGATGTGCAGGTGGATCTGCCGCAGCTGCGGGCGCTGGTCGCGGCGGTCGACGAGGGCTCGTTCGACGCGGCGGCGCGGGCGCTGCACGTGACGCCGTCCGCGGTCAGCCAGCGGATCAAGGCGCTGGAGACCGCGGCCGGCCGGGTGCTGCTGCTGCGCGGCAAGCCGGTCACGGTGACCGACGCCGGCCAGGCCTACCTGCGGCTGGCGCGGCAGATCGAGGCGTTGACCGCCGACGCGGTCGCCGCCGACCGGGCGGCGGGCGAGCCGCCGGTGGTGGCCCTCGCGGTCAACGGCGACTCGCTCGGCACCTGGGTGCTGCCCGCGCTGGCGCCGCTGGCCGACGAGATCCGGTTCGACCTGCGCCGGGAGGATCAGGACCATTCGGCCGCACTGCTCCGGCAGGGTGTGGTGATGGGCGCGATCACCACCGCGGCGCAGCCGGTGCAGGGCTGCACGGTGACCCGGCTCGGCACCATGCGGTACCGGCCGATGGCGTCGCCGGCGTTCGTCCGACGCTGGTTCGCCGACGGCGCCAGCGTCGATGCGCTGGCGGCGGCTCCGGTGCTCACCTTCGACCGCCGGGACGACCTGCAGGACGCCTACCTGCGGCGGCGCACCCGGCGCCGGCTCGACCCGCCCCGGCACTACATCCCGGCGACCGCCGACTTCGGCACCGCGGTGCTGCTCGGGATGGGGTGGGGGATGCTGCCCGACCAGCAGCTTCGGGCGGAACGCCGGCGCGGTCAGCTGGTCGAGTTCGATCCCGGCGCGCACCTGGACGTGGTGCTCAACTGGCAGCAGTGGACGCTGCACACCGAGGCGCTGGACCGCACCGCCGCCGCGATCCGGACCGCCGCCGCCGACCAGCTCAGCCAGCCGCGCCGAACCCGCTGATCCCGTTGCTGCCGGGGCGATCCGACCCGCGCACCGGGTGGACCGCCGACCCGGCCGGCGTCCGGCCGCGCCCGCCTCGGGCGGCTCGGGGTGCCCGGTGGCGAAGCATCATCCGTTGGTACAGGGCGGTGCCGAGTCCGAGGGACGCGGCGCCGGCGGCGGTGACCAACCACAGCGTCGCGGCGCCGTGCGCCAACAGCGGGGCGCCGATCAGCGGTGCCGCCACGGTACCGACACCCCAGGACAGCCCGTACCCGGTCAGCACGGTGGCGGCGTGCCGCGGCGGGGCGAGGCGGGAGGCGATCGCCTGCTGGGTGCCGAGCAGCAGGCTGCCGCTCGCCCCCTCGAACGCGGCGCCGGTCACGAGTTCGGGTACCGTGCCGCCCGCCCAGCACAGCAGGCCCACCGTGAGCGAGGCGTACCCGATCGCCAGTGTCGTCGCCGGCGTGAGCGACAGCTCGGTGCGGGCGACGATGCGCTGCGCGGCGATCGCGGCCGCAGCGGCAGTCGCGAGCAGCCAGCCGGTCAGCGCGGCGGGGTGGCCGCCGGCCTGCACCGCGAGCGGCAGCATGAACACCACCACCATCGCGAGCGTCGCGTAGCCGCTGCCCACGGCGGTCCAGGCGGCGAGCCGGCGCGACAGCACCGCGCACCACGCGGCCCGTACCTCGGTGCGGTCCGGCTTTCGGTCGGCGGGTAGTCGGCGCCAGACCACGACCGCGGCGGCGAGGCTGGTCACGGCGTCGGCGAGGAACAGCGCGCCGAGGCTCCACCGGGTCAGTACCGCGGCGAGCAGGCCGGCGACCACGCCGGCCACCGCGAGCGCCGCCCACAGCAGTGAGTAGCTCGACGCGCGCCGCTCATCCGGTACCGACTGGGCGATCAGCGCCTGGGTGGCCGGTTCGACCAGCTCGTAGGCGAGGCCGAGCAGCAGGGCGCCGCCCACCACGACCGGTAGCGAGCGGCCGAGGCCGATCGTCGCCTGCGCCGCCGCGCAGGCGAGCAGCCCGGCGAGCATCGCGGTGCGGGCGCCGAACCGGGTGGCGAGCACCCCGCCGAGCAGCCGGGAGGGGATCGTGCCGGCACCGAAGGCGGCGAGTACCAGCCCGGCCAGCGCCAGGCTGGCGCCGAGGTCGTGGGTGAGCCGCAAGCTCAGGAACCCCATCGCGAACGCGCCGAGCCGGTTCACCACCCGGATCAGCACGAGCCATCGTGTGACCGTTGTAACCTCGGACTTCAGTGACATGCCGAGGAGGTTACGTGACTAGTGAGATGCCTTTCAACAGTCACATCGAGCGGCTGCTGAGCACCACCGTCCGTTTGGTGAACGTGCTGACACCCGGGTTCGACGGCGGCCGGCCGGTGACCCCGCCGACCGGCCCGGCGCTGCGCGAGGTGGTCGCCGAGACGGTCCTCGGCGTCGGCCGCGACTTCTCGCCCAGCGCGGCCGACGCCCGCGCGCTGCGCGGCTGCGCCGGCCAGGCGCGCGAGGTCTTCGCCGCGCTGGAGGCGGACGACGCCGACCGGGCCGCCGCGCTGGTCAACGCGATGCTGCGGGCGAGCGACGCCCGGCCGCAGCTGGACGCCAACGGCCACGGCGGGCACACCCTGCACTTCCACGGCCCGGACGACTCGTTCGCCCGCGGCTGGGCGGCCGGCATCGCCGCCGGGCTGGCGATGGCGATCGGCGGCGACGCCGGCAGCCGGCTCGGGCTGTGCGCGGCGCCCGGCTGCGACCGGGCCTACGTCGACCTCTCCCGCAACGCGCACCGCCGGTTCTGCTCGACCCGCTGCCAGAACCGGGTCAAGACCGCCGCGTACCGCGCCCGCACCGCCTCGTGGCCCGGTCAGTCGCAGGTGCCGTAGCGGCCGCGGTGGAACACCAGCGGCGGGTGGCTGGAGTCGGCGGCGATGGCGCGCACCCGGGCCAGCGCGAAGTCGTGGTCGCCGGCCGGGGTGATCGACTCGATCGTGCAGTCCAGCCAGGCCACCGCGCCCAGCAGGATGGGTGCGCCGGTGATCGGCGCCGGGCGCATCTCGACGTCGCGGAACCGGTCGGTACCGGGCGAGGCGAAGGTCCGGGCCAGCGACTCCTGATGGTGGCCGAGGATGTTGACGCAGAACCCGCCGGCATGCCGGATCACCGGCCAGGAACCGGACGTGTGCGCCGGGAAGAACCCGACCAGCGGTGGCCGCAGCGACACCGACGTGAACGAGTTCACCGCGAGTCCCACCGGCCCGTCCGGGCCGAGCGCCGTCACGATCGTCACCCCGGTCGGGAAGTGGCCGAGCACCCGCCGGTACTCGGCGGGTTCCGGCCCGGTGGATCCGCGGTATTCGTCCGGTTCGATGTCTGACGGCACGACTGCCATTAGAACGCATCGTGCCGGAACGGGCACGTGATCATCCGCACCCCGGTCGTCGCCCGGCCCCGGCCGGCGACGACTGCTAGCCTCCGGAGCATGCTGGCCGCCTACGCAGAACGTATCGATCCGGACGATCCGCTGGCCGCCCTCGCGGTCGGTGACCGACCCGAACCCGAGGTGCCGGACGGCTGGGCGGTCGTCGACGTCGCCGCCGCCGCGCTCAACCACCACGACCTGTGGTCGCTCCGCGGGGTGGGCCTCTCCGCCGACGCGCTGCCGATGATCCTCGGCTGCGACGCCGCCGGTACCGACGCGGACGGGCGGCGGGTGGTGGTGCACGCGGTGCTCGGCGACCCGGCCGTCGGCGACGGCGACGAGACCCTGGACCCGCGCCGCAGCCTGCTGTCCGAGCGGTACCCGGGCACCCTGGCGCAGCGGGTCGCGGTGCCGGCGCGCAACCTGGTCCCGCTGCCGGACGGGATCGACTTCGACACCGCGGCGTGCCTGCCGACCGCGTGGCTCACCGCGTACCGGATGCTGACCACCCGCGGCCGGCTGCCCCAGGGCGGGGCGGTGCTGGTGCAGGGCGCCGGTGGCGGGGTGGCGAGCGCCGCGGTGGTGCTGGCCCAGGCGCTCGGCGCCCGGGTGTACGCGACGAGCCGGGTCGCCGCCAAGCGTGATCGGGTCGCCGCCCTCGGTGTGACCGCGGTCGAGCCCGGCGCGAAGCTGCCCGAGCGGGTCGACGTGGTGATCGAGACGGTCGGCGAGGCCACCTTCGAGCACTCGCTCAAGTGCGCCAAGCCGGGCGGCCGGATCGTCGTCGCCGGCGCCACCAGCGGCCACCTGCCGGCCGTCGACCTGCGCCGGGTGTTCTTCCTGCAGCTGGAGATCGTCGGCGCCACCATGGGCACCCGGGACGAGCTGGCCGCGCTGCTCGACCTCTGCGTCGCGAAGAACCTGCGTCCCGTCGTCGACTCGACCTACCCGCTGGCGGACGCCGCCACCGCGTTCGCCCGCCTCGCCGAGGGCACCACCTTCGGCAAGCTGGTCCTCCACCCCTGACGGCTACTCCCGTTCGAGTCCACAGCAGAGCCCCAGCACGAACGCGGTCTGCCCGCGATCTCAGGTTGCCGACTGGGCGGGTTCGGGTCTCGGGGTCGGTGCGAGGCCGTCCTGGGCGGAGGTGAGGCGGCGGCGCAGGGTGAGGAAGGCGAGGCCGCCGAGCAGGCTGCCGCCGATGCACAGCGCCGCCCAGTACCGGCCGTCGGCGCGGGCGATCAGCAGGCCGGCCAGCGCCGGGCCGGCGATGCCGGAGATGGTCCAGGTCATCCCGGCGAGCGCGTTGTACCGGCCGCGGACCCGCTCGTCGGCGAGCCCGTTGACCAGCGCCGGCATCACCGGCGCCCAGATCGTCTCGCCGGCGCCGAACACCGCGAGCCCGAGCACCACGGCCACGATCGCGAGCGGCCGGCCGACGAAGGCGCCGGAGACCGCGACGACCACCCAGGCCGCCGACCAGATCAGCCCGGCGATGCCCAGCGCGGTGCTGCGGCGGCGGCCGGCGACCAGCCGCAGGGTGACCAACTGCCCGGCGACGATCACCACGGTGTTGGCCGCGAACGCCCAGCCGAGGGTGCGTGCCGGCACCTGCGCCTGGTTCACCGCGTACGCCGTGAAGCCGGTGTCCATCTGGGCGTACGCGCAGGTCAGCAGCACCGTGCCGACCACGATGACGAGCAGCAGGGTGCGGTCGCGCAGCACCTCCCGCCAGCCGGGCTGCGGGGTCGCGGTGTCGTGCTCGGCGCTGGTCGGGTCCAGCGTGCCGGTGCCGCGCGGCAGGGTCAGCAGCACCACGATGTAGCCGACGTAGCTGGCCGCGTCGATCCAGTACAGCCACTGGAAGGTACGCGGGTCGGCCAGGTCGACCAGCGCCGAGGCGACCAGCCCGCCGACCCCGAAGCCGGCGTTCATCAGCATGAACTGCACGCCGTACGCGCGTTCCCGCTTCGCGACCGGCACCATCCGGGTCAGCAGTGCGGACGAGCCGGGGAAGGTGGCGCAGTTGAACACCGCCACCCAGCTCGCCACCACGATCGCGTCCAGGCTGGAGTGGATGAAACCCACCGCGGCCATTCCGGTCGCCTCGCCGAGCAGCCCGACCAGCAGCACGACCCGCGGGCCGAACCGGTCGATCAACGTACCGGCGAGCGGGGACACGACCAGCGCCACCACGCCCATCCAGGACAGGATCAGTCCGACCTGGGTGGTCGGCAGGTGCCGCACCTGGGTGAAGTAGACGAACAGGTACGGCATGGACATGCCGCTGCCGAGGGCGGAGAACGCGATGCCCGCGAACATCCGGCGCGCCAGCGGCGGCATGCCGGGGGCGTCGGTGGGCGCGGGGGCGGTGGTGAAGGAAGTTGCCATCTCAACCGCGAATCGTGCCACCGCCCTGCGACAGCCCGGCAGCGAATTACGCCCACCCCGGCGCCCGCCGTGGCGGACCTAACACCGGCTACAGGTCCAGCTGGTACTCGTGGCTGACATGGGTGGGGCGGTAGCCCAGCTCGGCGTTGATCCGGCGCATCGGGCCGTTGCTCGCCGCGGTGTCCGCCAGCAGCCCGGCCAGCTCGGGATAGCGGTGCGCGGCGCGGTCGATCGCCGCCACCTTCATCCAGCGGGCCAGCCCGTGGCCGCGGTGCTCGGGCAGCACGCCGGTGCCGTAGTGCTGCCCGTCGCCGGTACCGTCGGCGCCCACGACCAGCTCGGTGAAGCCGACGATCTCGCCGGTGTCCTCGGCCGCGACGGCCACGGTGTCCAGGTGCTCGCCCCGGTCGGCGACCGCGCGGGCCACCTCGCGCACCGCGTCGACGTCCCAGTGCGTGGTGCCGTAGTCGGTGTCGTCCATCGGCATGTCGTCCATCGCCCGGCGGGATGCGGCGAAGCTCGCCGCCAGCTCGTCGGGCACCGTGCCGCGCCAGCTGACCAGCCGGTACCCGGGGTGCGGGGTGCCGATCTCGGTGGCCAGGGCCGCCCGGTCGACCTCGGCCAGCGGCAGCCGGGTGTAGATCAGCTGCAGCACCCGGCGGAAGCCGCGGGCCGCGAGGAAGGCGTCGCCGGGCGTGTCCGCGGGCACCTCGGCGAGCAGGCTGCGCCGGCCGTCCACGCGGGCCGCCGCGACCAGCGCCGCGAGCAGCGCGGTACCGGTGCCGCGGCGGCGTTCCGCGGGGTGCACGGCGAGGGACAACTCGCCCAGATGCCGCCGGCCGTCCGAGTCGAACAGCCGCAGGTGAGCCGAACCGACCGGATGGCCGTCCGGGTGGGCGGCCAGCCAGACCAGCCGCGGGTGGGCTCCGGTCTCGGTCAGGGTGGTCAGGGTGACGGGATCCGACACGTGCGCTCCGATCGTGGCCGGCGATCCGCCGGGACGGGCCGCCGCGGGCTGGGACGATGCCGGCAAACTATCCGGCGACCGCGGGCGACGCGAACAATATCGGTGGTCGGCCGGGGTGGCGTGGCCGCTACCATCGGCACCCGATGACTGCCACCCTGATCGCCAAGGACCTCTCCGCCGGGCACGGTGACCGCGTGCTGTTCAGCGGTCTCGACCTGATCGTCGCGCCGGGCGACGTGGTCGGCCTGGTCGGGGCCAACGGCGCCGGCAAGTCGACGCTGCTGCGCCTGCTGGCCGGCCTCGGTACCGCGGAGTCCGGCGCGGTGTCGCTCAGCCCACCGACCGCGACGGTCGGCTACCTGCCGCAGGAGCCGGAGCCGCGGCCCGGCGAGACGGTCGAGCAGTTCTTCGGCCGGCGTACCGGGGTGACCGAGGCGCAGCGCCAGCTGGACGCCACGACCGAGGCGCTGACCGAGGGGCGCCCGGGCGCCGACGAGGCGTACGCGGCGGCGCTGGAGCGGTGGCTCGCCCTCGGCGGCGCCGACCTGGCCGAGCGCACCGGGGAGGTGACCGCAGACCTCGGCCTCGCGGTCGACCTGGGGGTACCGATGGCGACCCTGTCCGGTGGGCAGGCGGCGCGGGCCGGGCTCGCCTCGCTGCTGCTGTCCCGGTACGACGTGTTCCTGCTGGACGAGCCGACCAACAACCTGGACCTGGCCGGGCTCGCCCGGCTGGAGCGGTTCGTCACCGAGCTGCGTGCCGGCACCGTGCTGGTCAGCCACGACCGCGAGTTTCTCACCCGCACCGTCGATCGGGTCGTCGAGCTGGACCTGGCACAGCAACAGATCCGGGTCTACGGCGGCGGGTACGAGTCCTATGTGGAGGAACGGGAGCGGGCCAGGCGGCGGGCCCGCGAGGCGTACGAGGAGTACGCCGGCAAGAAGGAGGATCTGCTGGCTCGCGCTCGCAAGCAGCGGGCGTGGTCGGACAAGGGCGTCGCGAACGCGACGAAGAAGCAGACCGACCCGGACAAGAACATCAAGGCGTACCGGATCGAGGGCAGCGAGAAGCTCGCCGCCAAGGCGAAGCAGACCGAGCGCGCGATCGAGCGGCTGGACGTCGTCGAGGAACCGCGCAAGGAATGGGAACTGCGGATGCACATCGCCGCGGCGCCCCGGTCCGGCGCGGTGGTCGCCACCCTGCGTGGTACGACCGTCCACCGTGGACGGTTCACGCTCGGCCCGGTGGACCTGCAGATCGACTGGGCCGACCGGGTCGCCATCACCGGCGCGAACGGCGCCGGCAAGTCGACGCTGCTCGCGCTGCTGCTCGGCCGGCTCGCGCCGGACGGCGGTACGGCCACGCTCGGCCCCGGTGTCGTCGTCGGCGAGGTCGACCAGGCGCGCGAGACGTTCGACACCGCCGAGCCGCTGGTCGACGCGTTCGCCGCGGCGTCCGGGCTGCTGCCGGCCGACGCGCGTACCCTGCTGGCGAAGTTCGGGCTGCGCGCGGACCACGTGCTGCGCGCCGCGGACACGCTGTCGCCGGGCGAGCGCACCCGGGCCGGGCTCGCACTGCTGCAGGCCCGCGGGGTGAACCTGCTCGTGCTGGACGAGCCGACCAACCACCTGGATCTGCCCGCGATCGAGCAGCTCGAGTCGGCACTCGCCGACTACAACGGCACGTTGCTGCTGGTCAGCCACGATCGCCGGCTGCTGGAGGCGGTGCACGTCACGCGCCGGCTGTCCGTCGCCGGCGGCGAGGTCACCGAGCTCTGACCGCCCGCGCGCCGCGCCGTGGCGCGCCGCCGCACTGCCGTCGAGCCGACGGCGTTGCGGCCGGCCGGGTCGGTGACGCCGTCAGTACGGGTCCGGGCCGGGAATGCGGACGCCGGCGGCGCGGAGCTTGTCCTCGACGAGCGCGACGAGCCGGGCGGCGCCCGACGCCGGCGGTTCGCTGTGGTCGGCGATCAGCCGGTAGCGGGTGGCGGCGTCGGTGCGCGCCTGCAGGCCGGTCAGGATCTTCAGGTGTTCGGGATTGGCGAGGTAGTGGTCGGTCGTGGCGGTGGCAAGCGCGTCGATGCGGGCGTCGTCCGGTGCCCAGCTCGCCGCCTCCGCGGCGCGCCGGCTCAACGCGACGAACCGGTCGTCGTGCAGGGCGTGCTCGACGAGGCCGAGGTACTCGTCGAAGCCCTCCGGGACGAGCGCGGCGGCCAGCACCCAACCCTCCCGGGCGGCCGCGATCTCCTCGGCGGAGAAGCCGAGCCCGGGCATCCGCTCCAGCAGTGCCACGGCGCGGTCGGGCAGCAGGGCACGGTTGCCGTCGGCGAGCCGGTGCAGCATCTCGCGCCGGGCGGTCAACTCCTCGATCCGTTCGGTGAGCTGCCGCTCGACGCGGACGATGGCGTCGGCGAACCGCTCGGCGTCCGCGTCGACCAGCGGGCCGATCTCCGCCAGCGGCACGCCCGCGGCGGCCAGGGTCCGCACCTGTACCAGCCGGAGCAGGTCGGCCGACGCGTACCGCCGGTAGCCGGAGCTGTCCCGTTCCGGCTCCGCGACCAGGCCGAGCTTGTGGTAGTGCCGGACCGTCTTGACGGTGACGCCGGCGAACGCGGCTGCCTGCCCGATCGTGACTCCGTTGCGCATCTGCCCAGCTTGCCTCGTGGCCGGGCCCGGCCACGAGGCAACACCCGAGCAGCGCACCCGGGCGGGGCGTCCGGCACGCCGGGCTGGTCGGGCCCGGCGCCCCGGTTCGGGCGCCGTCCGCCGCGCGGGCCGGGGCAGCACCGTCAGCCCGCCGACCCGTCCTGCCCGCCGCCGAACACCTCGTCGACGAGCCGCTGGGTGGCCTGCTGGAACGGTACCGCCAGCGACATCGCGGCGTCGTCCACGTAGTTCAGCGAGCCGGTCAGGGTCTTGCTGCCGTCCGGGGTGCTGAACATCAGCGCCGCGTGCCCGGCGGCGCCGCCGTTGTGCGTGATCACGGTGCCTCCGCCGGTGTCCTGGACGAACACGCCCAGGCCGTAGCCCATGTTCGGGATCGGCGTGGGGCGCGGCGTGCGCATCTCGGCCAGCAGATCGGCCGGCAGCAGCGTGCCGCCGCACAGCGCGGAGATGAACGTGTGCAGGTCCCGGGTCGTCGAGATCATGTCACCGCCGCTGGAGATCCAGGACGGGTTCTGCCGGGTGACGTCGACGGTGTGCTGCTCGCCGTCCTGTTCGTACCGGTAGTAGGCGTGGGCGTACGGCTCCGGGAGGTCGGTCTGGGTGGTGGGTGCCACGGTGCCGGTCAGCCCGAGCGGCCCGAGGATCAGCCGCTGCATCTCCTCGGCGACCGGGTGACCGGTGACCCGCTCGATCAGCAGCCGGGCCAGCACGTAGTTGGTGTTCGAGTAGCTCCAGTCGGTACCCGGTTCGAACCGCGCCGGCTTGGACAACGCCAGCCGCACCAGATCCTCCGGCAGGTAGGTCTTGAACCGGTTGTCCACCCACTCCTTGCCCGCCGGGGTCGCGGGGATCCCCGGGACGACCGTGCCGTCGGGGTAGTACTCGCCGGTGAAGTTGAAGACGCCGCTGGTGTGCTGCAGCAGCATCCGTACCGTGATCCGCTCGTCCAGGCCGAACTCGGGCAGGTAGGAGGCCGCCGGGGCGTCCAGGTCGATCCGGCCCTCGGCCACCAGCTGCAGGACCACCGTCGCGGTGAACGTCTTGGTGTTGCTGCCGATCCGGACGTGCCCGTCCACGGGCGGCTCGGCCGGCTCGCCGAGCGTGCACAGGCCCGCGCTGCCGGCCCACTCGCCGCGCTCGTCGTGCACGCGCAGCGTCATCCCGGTGATGCCGGACGCGACGATGTCGTCCAGGGCCTTCCGCAGCTCGGGGCGGTCCTGGCCGGTCTGGGTGGTGGACATGGCGGTGCTCCCTTGGCTCGGTGGTTCCGGTTCGCCGCCGTGGTGCGGCTGGCCGATGCCGGCAGCGTGCACCCTGACCCAGGGTCAACCTCAAGCATGATCCGGGACACCGTCCCGCCCTCCCGCGAGCCGGGTGGGGCTGCGAGCCGGGTCCGAAGCGCCGGGTGGCCGATGGATCGTCGCAGGCGCGGCGGAGGGCCGGTTCCGGGCTTGACTTGAAGTCGACTTCATGTTCGAGACTCCTCCCGAGACCAGACGAGGGAGTGTCGGGATGTTGGTTGCGGAAGCGGTGCGGTTCGGCGGACCGGACGTACTGGTGGGCCGGGAGGCGCCCGAACCGGTCGCCGGGCCGGGGCAGGTGGTGCTCGACGTCGCCGCGATCGACGTGCTGTACGTCGAGACGCAGGTGCGGTCCGGCTGGGGCCGGGAGTGGTTCCCGGTGACCCCGCCGTACGTGCCGGGCGACGGCGTCGCAGGCACGGTGACCGCGGTCGGCGACGACGTTGCCAGCGACTGGTTGGGCCGCCGGGTGGTCGGCTACACGGGCAGCGCCAACGCGTACGCGCAGCGCGCCAACGTCGCCGTCGATCAGCTCGCGCCGGTACCGGACGGGCTGGACCTGGTCGATGCGGCGGCGCTGTCGCACGACGGGCCGATGGCGTTGACGCTGCTTTCCACCGCGGCGGTACGGGCCGGCGAGGCGGTGCTGGTGCTCGGCGCGAACGGCGGCGCCGGCCTGCTCGCGGTGCAGCTGGTCGCGGCGGCCGGTGCCCGGGTGTTCGGCGCGGCGCGCGGCGAACGCAAGCAGGACCTGGTGCGGCAGGCCGGCGCCGAGTCGGTACTGGATCCGAGCGAACCAGGGTGGCCGGCGCGGCTGCGCGACGCGGGTGGCGTGGACGTGGTGTTCGACGGCGTCGGCGGCGACATCGGTACGGCGGGGTTCGACGCGGTTCGCCGCGGCGGCCGGTTCCTCTCCTACGGTGCGCCGACCGGTGGGTTCGCCGACATCGCCGCGGCTCGGGCGGCCGAGCGGGACGTCACCCGGTACGGCATCGCGGAGCTTTCACAGGCCCGCAACGAGGTGACTTCGCTTGCCGCCCAAGCGTTCCAGGCGGCCATCGAGGGTCGACTGCGGCCGGCGATCGGTCGGGTGTTCGGGCTGCGGGACGCCGCGGCAGCACATGCCGCGATCGAGTCCCGCGCGGTACTCGGCAAGATCCTGCTGCAACCGTGACCGCGCCGGCCCGGAGCCGGCACCGGTGCCGACTCCGGGCGGGGGCGGCTCCGTACTCGACGAAGGAACGGACCATGTTGTTGGTGCAGGCGACCCGGTTCGGTGGACCGGACGTGTTGGTGGCACACCAGGTTCTGGGGCCGGTTCCGGCCCCCGGCGAGGTGTTGATCGCGGTCGCCGCGATCGACACGATGGTGATCGAGACCCGGATCCGGGCCGGTACCGCCGGGCAGTGGTTCCCCGTGACGCCGCCGTACGTGCCGGGCGGTGCGGTGACCGGTACCGTCGTGGCGGTCGGCGACGGCGTCGACCCGGCGCTGCGCGGTCGGCGGGTCGCGGCGTACGTCGACGGCTCGTACGCCGAGCAGGTGGTGGCTCCGGCCGCCGAACTGGTCGACGTCCCGGACGCCCTGGACCTGCCGGAGTCGGCGGCTCTGCTGCACGACGGGCCGACCGCGCTGGCGCTCGCGGAGCTGGCCGGCCTCAAACCGGACCAGCGGGTCGTGGTCGTCGGCGGTACCGGCGGCGCGGCGATCCTGCTCGTCCAGCTGGCGCACGCGATCGGCGCGCACGTGCTGGCGACCGCGCGTGGTGCGGCGAAACTCGACCTGGCGCGGCGGCTGGGCGCCGACGAGGTGGTCGAGACCGGCCGGGCGGACTGGGCGTCGCTGCGCGCCGCGGTGGTCTTCGACGGCGTCGGCGGTACGACAGGTACGGCCGCGGTCGCCGCGGTCGCCGACGGCGGGACGTTCCTCGGCTACGGCGCCGCGACCAGCGGCGGGTTCGCCACCGTCGCCGCCGACCGCGACCTGACCAGCTACGGCATCGGTGACGTGCAGTTCGACCCGCCGCGGCGGCGCGAGCTGCTCGCCCGGTCGTTTGCCGCCGCGGTCGAGGGCACCATCGTGCCGGTCGTCGGACAGACCTTCCCGCTGGCGCAGGCGTCGGGTGCGCACGCGGCCATCGAGGCCCGCACCGTCACCGGCAAGACCCTCCTGCTGCCCTGACGCCGCGCCTTCGGCTGCCGGGTAGGACCTTCTATGCGTGTTCCTTTGCTCTGCGCACCCACCTGCACCACGGGTGGTGCGCTGAGGTAGGCAGAGCAAAGGGCCGTGCAAACCACCGGTGCCGACGGTGCGGCGTCAGGTGTCGAGGCGGGTGACGCCGGTGACCGCGACGACGGCGGTACCGGCCTCGTCGGAGGCGGCGAGGTCGACCTCGGCGTCGATCGACCAGTCGTGGTCGCCGGCCGGGTCGTCCAGCACCTGGCGCACCAGCCAGCGGTCCGACTGCTGCTCGATCTGCAGCAGCTTCGGGCCGCGCGCGTCCGGGCCGGTGCCGATCTCGTCGTGTTCGGCGTAGTAGTCCGCCAGCTCGTCGGCCCACGCGTCGGCGTCCAGGCCGGCGTCGTCGAGGGCGGCGAGCTTGTCGTAGCGGCGCAGGGCGGCCAGCTCCACCCGCCGGAACAGCGCGTTGCGCACCAGCACCCGGAACGCGCGCACGTTCGCGGTCACCGCCGGCGGCTTGTCGTCCACAGTGGACTCGTCCGGTACGGCGTCCGGATGGCTCAGCTTCTCCCACTCGTCGAGCAGGCTGGAGTCGACCTGCCGGACCAGCTCGCCGAGCCACTCGATCAGGTCGGTCAGCTCCTCGGTACGGGCCGAGTCCGGCACCGTCTGCTTCAACGCCTTGTACGCGTCGGCGAGATAGCGCAGCAGCACCCCCTCGGAGCGGGCCAGCTTGTAGGCGCCGATGTACTCGGTGAAGGTCATCGCCTGCGAGTACATGTCGCGCACCACCGACTTCGGCGACAGCTCGTGGTCGCGGACCCAGGGGTGGCCCTTCGCGTACGCCTCGTAGGTGACGTCGAGCAGCTCGGCGAGCGGCTTCGGCCAGGTGATCTGCTCCAGCCGTTCCATCCGCTCGTCGTACTCGACGCCGTCCGCCTTCATCGCGTCGACCGCCTCGCCGCGCGCCGCGAACTGCTGCGCGGACAGTACCTGCCGGGGATCGTCCAGGGTGGACTCGATCACCGACACCACGTCCAGCGCGTAGCTCGGCGACTCGCGGTCCAGCACCTCCAGCGCGGCCAACGCGAACGGGGACAGCGGCTGGTTCAGCGCGAAGTCGGCCTGCAGGTCGATGGTGACCCGGATGGTGTCGCCGTACTCGTCCGGCTCGTCCAGCTCCTCGATCACGCCGCCGGCCCGCAGCGCCCGGTAGATCGCGATCGTCCGGCGGATGTGCTTGCGTTGCGCCGCACGGGTCTCGTGGTTGTCCTCCAGCAGGTGCCGCATCGACAGGAACGGGTCGCCGCCGCGGTCGATGACGTTGAGCAGCATCGCGTGGCTCACCTTGAACTGCGAGCTGAGCGGTTCCGGGTCGGCCGCCACCAGCCGCTCGAAGGTGGACTTCGTCCAGGACACGGTGCCCGGTGCCGGCTTCTTGCGGACGACCTTGCGCCGCTTCTTCTCGTCGTTGCCGGCCTTGCGCAGCGCCTTCTCGTTCTCGATCACGTGGTCGGGCGCCTCGACCACGACGGTACCGGCGGTGTCGTAGCCGGCCCGGCCGGCCCGACCGGCGATCTGGTGGAACTCGCGGGCGTTGAGCTGCCGCATCCGGACACCGTCGAACTTGGTCAGCCCGGAGAAGATCACCGTGCGGATCGGTACGTTGATGCCGACGCCGAGAGTGTCCGTACCGCAGATGACCTTCAGCAGCCCGGCCTGCGCCAGCAGCTCCACCAGCCGGCGGTACTTGGGCAGCATGCCGGCGTGGTGCACGCCGATCCCGTGCCGTACCAACCGGGACAGCGTCTTGCCGAAACCGGCGGCGAACCGGAAGTCGCCGATCAGCCCGGCGATCGCCTCCTTCTCCGCCTTGCTGCACACGTTGGTGCTCATCAGCGCCTGGGCCCGTTCCAGCGCCGCTGCCTGGGTGAAGTGTACGACGTAGATCGGCGCCTGGTGCTCCTCCAGCAGCAGCTCCAGCGTCTCGTGCAGCGGCGTCGTGACGTACTCGAAGGTCAGCGGCACCGGGCGCTCGGCCGAGCTGACCACGGTGGTGGTGCGCCCGGTGCGCCGGGTCAGGTCCGCCTCGAACCGCGACACGTCGCCGAGGGTCGCCGACATCAGCAGGAACTGCGCGTTGCGCAGTTCGATCAGCGGCACCTGCCAGGCCCAGCCGCGATCCGGGTCGGCGTAGAAGTGGAACTCGTCCATCACCACCTGGTCGACGTCGGCGTCGGAACCGTCCCGCAGCGCCAGGTTCGCCAGGATCTCCGCGGTGCAGCAGATGATCGGCGCGGTCGGGTTGACGCTCGCGTCGCCGGTGAGCATCCCGACGTTCGCCGCGCCGAACGTGTCGCACAGCGCGAAGAACTTCTCGCTGACCAGCGCCTTGATCGGCGCGGTGTAGAAGGTCCGGCCGGGGTACTTCCGGCCGGGGGCGTCGGGGTTCCGGCCGCGCTTGCCGGCGGTGGCGACCCCGGCCAGCGCGGCGAAGTGCGCACCGACCGCGACCAGGCTCTTGCCCGAGCCGGTCGGCGTCGACAGGATGACGTTCGAGCCGGACACCAGCTCGATCAGCGCCTCCTGCTGCGCCGGGTACAGCTCCAGGCCCTGCTCGCCGACCCAGCCCTCGAACGCCTCGTAGACCGCGTCCGGTTCTGCGCTGCCGGGTACCAGGTCGGTCAGTGTCACGCTCGCTCCGTCTCGTGGTTCTGGGTCGCTGCCGGGCTGCACCGACCGTACGCGCCGCGCCGGGACCGCCGCGCCGGCGCCGTGCAGTACAACGCCTGACGCGGTGCGGCATTCCCAGCGTTGGCGACAAATGGTGCACAACGGTAGTTGATCGGCCACTCCCTGTCCCCAAAACGTCCGCCGATGGTGCTATCGTTCCTCGACTTTTCCCCTGGGAGCTGACGACGTGCTTACCCGTTCCCGTAAGGTTTTCGGCGCTTTCCTCGCCACCGGTGCCACCGCGGTTCTCACCGCCACCCTCGTCTCCGCCACACCCACCACCGCCTCGGCCGCCGCGCCGACCGAGATCGCCACCATCCCGGCGGACCGGCTGACCGTCTCCGCTCAGGACACCGTGGTGTTCGCGGGAGCGACCGGGTTCGCGCACCGTCGGCAGGGCGTCGCCGGCGTGCAGTGGACCGGCTACGCGACCGGTGCGACGCGGGCCGCGCCCGCGTTGGACGGGGTGCCCGCGGCCGAGCTGCACCCGGGCGGCGGCGACCACGTCGCGGTCTACGGCACCGATCCCGGTGGCACGCTGCAGGTCGGTACGCCCGGTGACGCCACGCTGACCAGCCACCAGGTACCGGCCGGGTTCACGGTCAAGGGTGTCGGCGCGGACGGGACGCGGGCGATCATCTATGCGCAGGGCGCCACCGCGCCACCGGTGACCGAGATACTCGACCTGACCGACGGGTCGACCCAGCCGGTCGAGGGCGTGCCCGCCGGCGGCTACGTCACCGCGTCGACCGGGACTCCGATCCAGGTCGACGGCGAGCACGACGCGCTGGTGCCGTACGTGGCGGCCCGGGGCGGGGCCGTCGAGTACCTGCTGCTCGACCTGAGCACGGACACCGCGACCCCGATCGACGGGCTACAGGCCCAGAGCACGTTCCGGGTGACCCCCACCGAGATCGCCTGGCGAACCGCGGTGGCCGGGTCCCCCGCGATCGCGGTGCTGACGCCGCAGCAGATCCGGGCCGGGGACCCGACCCCGACCGTGTACCCGATCGTGGTGGACTCCTCGTACGACTGGGCGCTGGCCGGGGACCACGTCGTCGCCGCCGCACACATCGGACCCGACGGCAAGACGACCGGTTCGGTGGTGGACATCCCCTTCGATGGCAGCGGCCCCGGCACGCTGTTGGACAGCTACGCGTCCACCCCGGTCCAGGCGGCCGACGGCAGCGTGCTGGTCACCGGTGGACCGGACGCCGGCCACGCGGCCGTTCACCGGTTCACCCCCGGCGCGGACGGAGCGCTCTCGGACGCGACGGTGCTGACGTTGCCGCCGGTGCCGCAGGCCAATGCCGGGCTGGCGATGGCGCACGGCAACCTGCGGCACGTCGAAAGCAACCCGACCGTGTCCGGCGGTACCGATCTGCACCTGTACAACCACGGGATCGCCCCGGACACCGATCCGACGGCGGCTCCGTACGGTCGGGTGGACGGCGGGACGCTGGTGCCCGCCGCCGTGCGGTGCTCGTCCGGCCGCCAGTGCGTCCGCACCCTGGACGGCAACGCCTACGGGCTGACCTACCTGTCGACCGACACCGCCGGGCACACGACGATCCGGGAGAACGTCGATCCGTACCACGCGAGTACGAGCACGGACCTGGCCGTGACGGGGGTCCGACTGGTCGACGTCTCGGGTGGCTGGGTGCTCGTCGAGAGCACCG
This sequence comes from Actinocatenispora thailandica, assembly GCF_016865425.1. NCBI lineage: Bacteria > Bacillati > Actinomycetota > Actinomycetes > Micromonosporales > Micromonosporaceae > Actinocatenispora > Actinocatenispora thailandica. The sequence goes on from NZ_AP023355.1 coordinate 750,339, forward strand.
CGACCGGCGAGCAGTACGCGGTGCGGTCCGGCTACTCCGATCCGGTGACCGTCGGGTCGGTCACCGGTGCGGCGTTGTGGAACGCGACCCTGTGGCGGTCCACCGGCGCCGGCACGATCACCCAGTACCGGCTGGCGTCGACCGGTGTGACGAAGCTCGGGTCGGTCCAGACCGGAGACTCGTGTCGGCCGGACGAGGTACAGGCCGCACAGCACTGGCTGTACTGGTCGTGTGCCGGAGCGGCCGCTGGCGTGTACGACCTCACGACAGGTGCCTCGTTCACCGTGCCGGACGGCCCGGCTCTGCTCGGCGACGGTTACCTGGTGCTGCGGACCGCGGACTCGCTCCAGCTGGTGGACGTGCACACCGACGCTGCGGCGCCGCCGGTGAAACTCGCCGCGCTGGCCTCGACGACGTACCCGGATGATCGCGGGATCGACTGGACGGTGGACCGCTACAGCGGCGACATCGCGTACGTGACGTCCGACGACTCGGTGCACGTGCTGGCCTCCGGCGTCCCGGCATCCCCGTTGCAGGCGACGAGCGAGTCCAGCGGCTCGGGTATCTATCCGCATCAGGGCGGCACGAGCGACTGGAACGCGTCGGTCTCGATGAACCATCCGATCGCTGGGTGGCGCTTCACGATCACCCGGGTGGCAACCGGCCAGGTCGTCCATTCTGCGACCGGGGGTCCGACGCGTGTCGGCGCCCACCAGACCTGGGATGGGAAGCTCGCCGACGGCTCCTATGCACCGAACGGGCAGTACCGATGGCAGTTCGACGCCATGGTGGACGGCACCGCGACACCCGTGCCGGGTGGCGGCAGTGTGGTGACGATGGTGTGCGGCACCAGCCTCTACCGCGACTACTCCTGCCTCGGCTCGGGCGCCGTGCTGGCGGTGAACAAGTCCGACGACGACCGTGCCTCCTGGTGGGTGGGCAACGGTGACGGCAAGCTGCACAACGAGGGTGGCTACACGGAGACCTGGCCACTCGGCACCACCAGCCGCACCTACACGATGCTGATCCCGTTCGGTGACCTGAACGGAGACGGTTACAACGACCTGCTGGTACGCAACGGAACCGGCGACGTTGGTGGCTACCTCGGCACCGGCGACGCGGCCTTCGACCGGAGCACGGCCGGGCACGTGACGATCGGCCCCGGTTATGGCGGGTTCACGGCGATCGTGTCGACCGGTGACCTGAACAACGACGGGATCGACGACCTGGTCGTTCGGAACGGTGCTGGTGTGCTGTATTTCAAGGCCGGCACCGGTGCCTCGCAGTTCAAGCCGGGGGTGCGGTTCACGTCGGGGTGGAACAAGTACGTGAAGTTGATCGGTGCCGGTGATCTGGATGGCGACGGGTGTGGTGATCTGTTGGCGGTGGATGGTGACGGGGTGATGTGGTTCTACCGCGGCACCAAGGATGGCAGGTTCGCCACGAAGGTGCGGGTCGAGGCCGGCTGGGCCAAGTACAACACGATCATCGGTGTCGGTGACATCACCGGCGATGCCGTCCCGGATCTGATCGCGCGGGACTCGGCGGGCACGATCTGGCGGTACGACGGGTCGGGTCATGCGACGTGGTCGGTCAAGCATCAGATCGCCACCGGCTGGTCGAAGTACGCGCTGTTCTGAGTCGGTCGGAGCGCGGGCTCGGTGCCGTCACCGTCGGCGGGCACCGGGCCCGGCTGACGGTGCGGGCCGGATCGGCCGCCCGGGCACGCGCCGAGTACCACACCGTCGCCGCCGTGGCGGCCACGGTGCCGGCGACCATCGCGGCCGGGCCGGCAGCGGCGGACGAGGTCACCGTCAGCGCGGATCCGACGAACGGCGCCCAGGTCGGGCAATGCCGGTACGACGGCTGCACCCGCCTCGACCTCGCCGTCACGGCCGACAACGCCAGCGATGCGGTCACCGCGTCGAGCACCGTGACGGTGCGGGTCACCGCCGGGGAATGGACGGTCGGTCGCTGTCGGTTGCCGGCGCACGTGCTGGCCCCGTCCGCGCACCGGACGTGGCCGTGCCCGGTCGCCGACCCACGGATGGCGCCGATCGGGTCCGCCCGTGCCGGGAACTGGGCGGCGTCGTACTCGCTGGGCAGCCTCACCGAGACCTCGCACGCTGCGGCGCTGGCCAGCGCTGACCGGGCCGCGGCGCGGCGGCTCGGTCGACCGGGCGGCCCGCGCCGAGGATCAGTCGGTTGACCGGGCGGCCCGCGCCGAGGATCAGTCGGTTGACCGGGCGGCCCGCGCCGAGGATCAGCGGGGGTCGCGGACGAGCGGGTGCAGGTCGGCGTTGTTGGGGAGCAGCAGCGGCGGCCCGAACCGGTGGTAGCCGTGCCGCTCGTACCGGCTGGCCGTGACGGCGTCCGGCGCCACCAGGTATCCGGCGGTGCCGAGCGCGTCGAGGTCCGGGTCGTGTTCGGCGAGCAGCGTGGCGCCGAGACCACGGTGCCGTTGCTCTGGTCGTACCGCGAGGAACAGCAGCCGCTCGTGCCAGCTGCCCGGGGCAGCACCGGCGAGCAGATCGTCCACCAGTTCGAACCGGTCGGCCAGGTCGCCGGCGATCACCGCACGCTGCTTGTCGTACCCGGGCGGGCCGGGGTCCTCGCTGTCCAGCCACAGCGCCACCGCGTCGATGGTTCCCCAGTCCTCGTCCACCGCGACGTGCGCGGTGGCGGCCGGCTCGTACACGACGTGCTCGGCGAACAGCCGGAAGTACGGGGTGAGCACTGCGAGCCGCCGGCGCGGGTCCGGGACCAGGTAGTCGGCCACCGCGAGCGGCGCGAAGGCGGCGGCGAGCAGCTCGGTGATCTGGCCCAGGTCGCCCGGCCGGGCGGCCCGGATCGTCTCCGGTGCGCCGGCGGTGCCAGCGCCGGGTGCGGGATCGAACCCGGCCGGATCGGTCAGCGACACGGACCTACCTCCACCTGCGTCGGCGCTGTCGCCGGGGCGCATGTGCGGCGGATCACGTTGCGGCGCAAGCAATCCGCGCCGGCGGGATGCCGCGGCGAACCCGGACCGCGGCCACGCTACCGGACGAGTACCGCCGGACGACACCGAATCGGCGAATAACCGTCGGATCCGCTCACCATGTGGAAACGTCTTCCAGGAGCACCACCGTCGACGACCGGCCGGCGCGGCGCGAGCCGTCGCGGTGGCGACGCTGGATCGGCGACGTCAGTCCTCGTCCGGGTCGTCGAGCCGGGCCAGCCAGGTGGCCAGCCGTTCGATCGGAACCTCGAACTCCGGATTGATGTCGACGAAGTCGCGCAGCCGGTCGGCCACCCAGTCCAGCGACACGGACTCCTCGCCGCGCCGCTCGGACAGCTCCTCGATGCCGCGATCGGTGAAGTACATGCTGTCGATCCTCCACGCGAAGGCTCCCCGCCACCCGACGGGGGTGGCGGGGAGCCGGCGAACTGTCGTTACTGCGGGGTGGGCAGCGCCGCCTCGATGAGCGCCTGCTGCTCCCAACCGTGCACCTTGTTCGAGCCGGCGGCGGGCGCCGCGGCGGCCGGGCGGGAGATGCGGCGCAGCCGCACCCCGTCCAGGTGCTCCAGCAGGTTGAGCGCGATGTGCGACCAGGCACCCTGGTTCGCCGGCTCGTCCTGCACCCAGACGAAGTCCTCCGCGTTCGGGTACCCGGCGAGCGCGGCCCGGGTCTCCTCGATCGGCAGCGGGTACAGCTGCTCGATGCGCACGATCGCGACGTCGGTCAGGCCGCGCTGCTCTCGCGCCTCCAGCAGGTCGTAGAACACCTTGCCGGAGCAGAGCAGCACCCGCTTGACGCCGTTCGCGTCGAGCGGCTGGCCCTTGATGCCCGGGTCGGCCAGCACCGGCTGGAACGTCCCGCTGGTGAAGTCGGCGATCGACGACACCGCGAGCTTGTGCCGCAGCAGCACCTTCGGGGTGAACACGATCAGCGGCTTGCGCTTCGGGGTCAGCCCCTGCCGGCGCAGCAGGTGGAAGTAACTGGCCGGGGTGGTCGGGACCGCCACCCGCATGTTGTCGTCGGCGCACATCTGCAGGTAACGCTCGATGCGGCCGGACGAGTGGTCCGGGCCCTGACCTTCCAGGCCGTGCGGCAGCAGCAGCGTGACCGACGTCTGCTGGCCCCACTTGGCCTCGCCGGAGCTGATGAACTCGTCGATGACCGACTGGGCGCCGTTGGCGAAGTCGCCGTACTGCGCCTCCCACGCCACCAGCGCGTCCGGCGTCTCGACCGAGTAGCCGTACTCGAAGCCCATCGCGGCGTACTCGCTGAGCAGCGAGTCCTGCACGAAGAACCGGGCCTGGTCGTCGCCGAGGTGGGTCAGCGGGGTGAACTCGGCGCCGGTGTTGGCGTCCACCACCACCGAGTGCCGCTGCACGAACGTGCCGCGGCGGGAGTCCTGTCCGGACAGCCGCACCCCGACACCCTGGGTGAGCAGCGAACCGAACGCGATCAGCTCGCCCATTGCCCAGTCGATGTTGCCCTCGGTGGCCATCGCGATCCGGCGCTTGAGGATCTTGGCCACCCGCGGGTTCGGTACGAAACCGTCCGGCAGCTCCTCGTGGATCCGGCCGATCCGCTCGATGGTCGCCGCGTCGGTCGCGGTGGCCACCACCGGCTCCGGCTCCGGCTCGCGCTTGCGGGGCAGCTGCTTGGTGGTCTTGGCGGCCTCCTTGGTCGCCTTGAACACCGTGTCGAGCTGGTCGTGGAAGTCCTTCAGGGCCTCCTCGGCCTCGGCCAGGGTCAGGTCGCCGCGGCCGATCAGCTCCTCGGTGTACAGCTTGCGGACCGAGCGCTTGTTGTCGATGATCTTGTACATCAGCGGCTGCGTCATGGCCGGGTCGTCGCCCTCGTTGTGGCCGCGACGGCGGTAGCAGACCATGTCGATCACGACGTCCTTGTTGAACGTCTGGCGGTACTCGAAGGCCAGCCGCGCCACCCGCACGCACGCCTCCGGGTCGTCCCCGTTGACGTGGAAGATCGGCGCCTGGATCATCCGCGCCACGTCGGTGGAGTAGAGCGACGAGCGCGAGTACTCCGGCGAGGTGGTGAAGCCGACCTGGTTGTTGACCACCACGTGCACGGTGCCGCCGGTGCGGTAGCCGCGCAACTGGGAGAGGTTCAGCGTCTCGGCGACCACGCCCTGACCGGCGAACGCCGCGTCGCCGTGCACCGCGACCGGGAGCACCGTGTACCCCTCGAGCTTGAGGTCGATGCGGTCCTGCTTGGCCCGGACGATGCCCTCCAGCACCGGGTCGACGGTCTCCAGGTGGCTGGGGTTGGCGGCCACCGACACGGTCGTCGAGTGCTGCCCGTCCGGCGTGGTGAACTTGCCGACCATGCCCAGGTGGTACTTGACGTCACCGGAGCCCTGCACCGACTTCGGGTCGATGTTGCCCTCGAACTCGCTGAAGATCTTCTCGTACGGCTTGCCGACGATGTTGGCCAGCACGTTGAGCCGGCCGCGGTGCGCCATGCCGATGACGACCTCGTCCATGCCCTCGGTGGCCGAGTCGCGCAGGATCCCGTCCAGCAGCGGGATCAGCGTCTCGCCGCCCTCCAGGCTGAACCGCTTCTGCCCCACGTACTTGGTGGCGAGGAACGTCTCGAACGCCTCGGCCACGTTGAGCCGGCCGAGGATGTGCTTCTGCTCGTCGGTCGACGGGGCGGGCTGCTTCACCTCGACCCGGTCCTGCAGCCAGCGCCGCTCCTCCGGGTCCTGGATGTGCATGTACTCCACGCCGACCCGGCGGCAGTACGAGTCGCGCAGCACGCCGAGGATGTCGCGCAGCTTCATCTTCTGCTTGCCGGCGAACCCGCCGACCGGGAACATCCGGTCCAGGTCCCACAGGGTCAGACCGTGCTGCAGGATGTCCAGGTTCGGGTTCTTGCGGATGTGGTATTCGAGTGGATCGGTGTCGGCCATCAGGTGCCCGTGCACGCGGTAGGCCTCGATCAGCTCGATGACCCGGGCGTTCTTCTCGATCTGGCCGTCGGCGCTGCGCGCGGTGTCACGCACCCAGCGCACCGGCTCGGTCGGCACCCGCAGCGCGGTGAACACCTCGTCGTAGAAGCCGTCACCGCCGAGCAGCAGCTCGTGCACCCGCTTCAGGAACTCGCCGGACACCGCACCCTGGATGATCCGGTGGTCGTACGTCGAGGTCAGCGTGATGACCTTGCTGATGGCGAGCTTGGCCAGCTCCTCGTCGGACATCCCGGCGTACTCCGCCGGGTACTCCATCGCGCCGACGCCGATGATGGTGCCCTGGCCGCCGGTCAACCGTGGCACCGAGTGCACCGTACCGATGCCGCCGGGGTTGGTCAGCGAGATCGTGGAGCCGGCGTGGTCCTCCATGGTCAGCTCGTTCTTCCGGGCCCGGCGGACGAGGTCCTCGTAGGCCACCCAGAACTGCCGGAAGTCCATCGTCTCGGTGTGCTTGATGCTCGGCACGATGAGGGTGCGCGACCCGTCCGGCTTGGCCAGGTCGATCGCCAGCCCGAGGTTGACGTGCTCGGGGGTGACCAGGGTCGGCTTGCCGTCGACCACCGAGTAGGAGTTGTTCATCTCCGGGTAGCCGGCCAGCGCGCGCACCACCGCGAAGCCGATCAGGTGGGTGAAGCTCACCTTGCCGCCGCGGGACCGGGCCAGGTGGTTGTTGATCACGATGCGGTTGTCGGCCATCAGCTTGGCCGGCACGGCCCGCACGCTGGTCGCGGTCGGGATGGTCAGCGACGCGTCCATGTTGCTGACGATCTTGGCGGCGACGCCGCGGATGGTCTTGCTGGTGGTGCCGTCGGCCGGCTGCGGTGCGGTGGCGGGCTTCGGCGCGGCCGGCTTCGCGGCGGGCGCGGCCGGGGCCGGCTGCGGCTGGGCGGTACCGCCCGGGGCCGGGCGGGCCGGCGCGCTCGCCGTGGCGACGCTGCCGTTGCTGCTGGCGGCCGTACCGTTGCTGCCGGAGGTGGCCGGGCCGGCGTCGGCGGGGGCCGTACCGTTGCTGCCGGCGGAGCTGGCGGACGTGGTGCCGGTGTCGGAGGCCGGCTTGTAGTCGGCGAAGAACTCGTGCCACGCGGGGTCGACGCTGGAGGGGTCGGACAGGTACCGCTGGTACATGTCCTCGACGATCCACTCGTTGGGTCCGAATCCCGCGAGCAGACTCGTCTCCGACTCGCCGGACGCGGTGGGGGTTGATTGTCCGTTGCTCTGGCTCGACACGGCCGTTATCGCCTCTTCCGACGTGATTTCTTCTCGGCCGCGAATCGCGCGGCCGCCACGCTGAACGCCCGGCATTCCAGGCTACGCGCCCGTACCAACGGGTTGGTGTGATGGGACCGACGGTGCAGGCGCTTTGTCCACCGGGGTGGCGTGTTTCACAGATTGGAAAACGATCGCCGTCACGCGGGAGTTACGTGCCGTGAGTTGCATCGCGGCGGTCTCCTCGCCGGCCCGCCCGGCGCGGTGTCCGAGCTGCGGTCGATCAGGGGGCATCGGACGGGAAATCGCTTTCGCGCCCGATGCCCCGATCGGGGTACCGGTGGTCAGCTGATGTCGCGGCGGCGGGTGATCAGGGTGCCGATCACGGCCGCGAGCACGCCGTAGCCGAGCAGCGTCAGTGCGCCGGCCCACCAGGCGATGCCGCCCGCGCCGGCCGGGGAGGTCATCACCGACGAGGCGCCGCTGGGCAGCCAGTACGACACCTTGCCCAGCCAGTCCTGGTGGAAGTACGACGCGAGCAGCGCCAGGCCGATCTGGATCACCGTCTGGCCGACCAGCATCGCGACCAGCCCGACGATCACCGACAGGATCTGGCTGCGCAGCAGCGCGCCGATGCCCAGGCCGAACACCGCCCAGATCGCGAACGCCAGCCAGTTGAGCCCGATCGACTTGAGCACCGTGCCGTCGCCGAGGAACGTGTCGACGTGCTGGCTGGCCAGGAAGCCCAACCCGGACGGCACCGCGAGCACGGTGGTGATCAGCGCGATGACCACGCCGACCAGGATCGCCACGATCAGCTTGCCGCCGACCACCCGGGTGCGCTTCGGGGTGGCCAGGAACGTCGCGGTCGCGGTCTGGTGGAAGAACTCGTTGGTGAAGATCAGGATCCCGAACACCATCGCCAGCAGGGTGCCGAAGTACTGGCCGGAGGTGTAGAGGTTGGCCGCGATGCTCGCCTTGTCCACGTGCATGTCCGCGGCGTTGGCGCCGAACGAGTCCGGGTTCAGCTGCACGTAGCTGCCGAGCATGTTGTAGGCGATCGCGATCGCGGTGAACGCGAGGACGCCGATCAGCATCAGCCACCACAGGCTGGTGCTGCGCACCTTGAGCAGCTCGCTGCGAATGATCCGGTTCATCGGATGCCCGCCTTCCCGCTGGTCAGTTCCAGGAAGATGCGCTCCAGGTCGGCGCGCTGCGGGGACAGCTCGTGCAGCTCGACCCCGGCGACCAGCGCGGCGTGCCCGACCGCGGCGGCCGGAACGCCGGTGACCAGCAGCGCGCCGTCCTCCTCGGTCTGCACGGCGGTGTCCGGCGCCTTCAGCTCGGCGAGCAGCTTCTGCGGCTCCGGGGTACGCACCCGAACCCGCTGCATGCCGTCGGCGTCGGTGAGCTCGCTCACCGGGCCCTGCCGGATCAGCTGGCCGGCCGCGATGATCACCACGTCGTCGGCGAACAGCTGCACCTCGGACAGCAGGTGGCTGGAGACCAGCACGGTGCGGCCCTGCTTGGCGAAGCCGGACAGCAGGTCCCGCATCCACCGGATGCCCTCCGGGTCCAGCCCGTTGGCCGGCTCGTCGAAGATCAGCACGGTCGGGTCACCGAGCATCCCGGCGGCGATGCCGAGCCGCTGCTTCATGCCCAGCGAGTAGCCCTTGACCTTGCGCTTGGCGGCCGGGGTCAGCCCGACCATCTCCAGCGCCTCGTCGGCGCGCTGGCCGGGCAGGCCGCCGGCGGCGCAGAGCACCCGCAGGTGGTCCCGGCCGGTCCGGCCCTTGTGAAAGCTCGCCGCCTCCAACCCGGCGCCGACGACCCGCAGCGGGTCGGGCAGGTCGACGTAGCGCTGGCCACCGATGGTGGCGTGGCCCGCGGTCGGCGCCACCAGGCCGAGCAGCATGCGCAGCGTGGTGGTCTTGCCGGCCCCGTTGGGGCCGAGGAACCCGGTCACCCGACCGGGTTCCACCGTGAACGAGAGATTGTCGACGGCTCTGACCCGACGAAACTGTTTCGTCAGGCCGGAGACGACGATCTGGCCGTCAGCCATGAAAACGCGAGCCTCCCCAGCAGGCGTGCACGCGCCGCGTCGCGGCGGCGCTGGGCGATAAGGAACACCGAGTGTTACATGTGCCGGCCAGCCGCGCTGGCTGGCACACCCCGGCCGGCCCGCCCGGGTACCGGCCGACCGCTGCCGGGGCCGGCTTCCCGGTCAGGCGGTGAGCAGGGTACGGACCTGGCCGGCGATCTCGGCGTCCTCCCGCGCGGTGACCACCGCGGTGCGTACCGGTGCGCCGGCGGCGGAGATGTCCGCGTCACCCTGCGCGCCTTCGTTGCGGGCCGCGTCGAGCGCCACGCCGAGGAAGCCGAGCCCGCCGGCCGCGCCGGCCCGTACCGCGCCGGCGTGCTCGCCGATGCCGCCGGTGAACGCGAGCACGTCCAGGCCGCCCAGGGCGGCGGTCATCGCGGCGATCCCGGCCCGCAGCCGGTGCAGGTACACGTCGAGGGCGCGGCGGGCGGCCCGGCTGCCGGCGGCGCGGGCGGCGAGCACCTCGCGCATGTCGCCGGTACCGGCCAGGGCGAGCAGCCCGGACCGCTGCTCCAGGTCCCGGCCGATCTCGTCGACGGCCAGGCCGGTGTTGGCGGCGAGCCAGGTGATCAGCCCGGGGTCGACGGTGCCGGACCGGGTGCTCATCACGACGCCCTCCAGCGGGGTGAAGCCCATCGTGGTGTCCATCGAGCGACCGCCGGCGACCGCGCACAGCGACGCGCCGGAGCCGAGGTGGCAGCTGACCACCCGGGCGGTGGCCGGGTCGTGGCCGGTCAGCTCGGCGGCCCGGCGCGCGGCGTAGCGGTGCGACAGGCCGTGGAACCCGTACCGGCGCACCGCGTGGCGTTCCCGCCACTCCGCCGGTACCGGATAGGTCGCGGCGGCGGCCGGCAGGTCGGCGTGGAACGCGGTGTCGAAGCAGGCCACCGCGGGGGTGTCGGGCAGCAGCTCGGTGACCGCGCGGATGCCGGCGAGGCCCGCGTCCTGGTGCAGCGGCGCCAGGTCGCGCAGCGCGGCGATGTCGGCGCGGACCTGGTCGTCGATGCGGACCGGGCCGCGGAACTCGCGCCCGCCGTGCACCACCCGGTGCCCGACCGCGTCCGGGGTACCCAGCCGGGTCAGCGCCTGGCGCAGCGTCGCGACGGCGAACTCGCCGGCCACGGCCGGCAGATCGACGCTGCCGACGACGGAGAAGCCGTCGTCGTCGCCGCCGGCGGTGGCGCCGTCGAGCAGCCGTACCTTCACGCTCGACGAGCCGGCGTTGACGACCAGCACCCGCATCTCAGTACGGCCAGGTCCACTCGCTGATCGCCGGGTCGTCCGCGCCGTGCTCGCGGGTGTACGCGCGGGCGGCGAGCCGGGCGTCGGCCATCTGCTGGCGGAGTCCGGCGGCCCGGCTGCGCAGCGCCGGTACCCGGTCGATCACGTCCATCACCAGGTGGAACCGGTCCAGGTCGTTGAGCATCACCATGTCGAACGGGGTGGTCGTGGTGCCGTTCTCCTTGTACCCGCGCACGTGCAGGTTGCCGTGGTTGTTGCGGCGGTAGGTCAGCCGGTGGATCAGCCACGGGTAGCCGTGGTAGGCGAGGATGACGGGCTTGTCCGGGGTGAACAGCGCGTCGAACTCGGTGTCGGACAGCCCGTGCGGGTGCTCGTGCTCGTCCTGCAGCCGCATCAGGTCGACCACGTTGACCACCCGTACCGCGAGGTCCGGCAGGTGTTCGCGGAGCAGCGCCGCCGCGGCGAGCGTCTCCAGGGTGGGCACGTCGCCGCAGCAGGCGAGCACCACGTCGGGGTCGCCGGCGTCGGTGGACGCCCACTCCCAGATCCCGACGCCGCGGGTGCAGTGCGCGATGGCCTCGTCCATGGTCAGGAACTGCAGCTGCGGCTGCTTGCCGGCGACCACGACGTTGACGTAGTGCCGGGACCGCAGGCAGTGGTCCATCGTGGACAGCAGGGTGTTCGCGTCCGGCGGCAGGTAGACCCGGATGATCTCGGCCTTCTTGTTGACCACGTGGTCGATGAAGCCGGGGTCCTGGTGCGAGAAGCCGTTGTGGTCCTGCCGCCACACATGGCTGGACAGCAGGTAGTTCAGCGATGAGACGGGCCGCCGCCACGGGATCGACAGCGTGGTCTTGAGCCACTTCGCGTGCTGGTTGAACATCGAGTCGACGATGTGGATGAACGCCTCGTAGCAGTCGAACAGCCCGTGCCGACCGGTCAGCAGGTAGCCCTCCAGGAAGCCCTGGCACTGGTGCTCGCTGAGCACCTCGACGACCCGGCCGTCCGGCCCGAGCCGGTCGTCGCTCGGATACAGCGTGGCCTGCCAGTTCTTGTCGGTGGTCTCGTACACCGCGGACAGCCGGTTGGAGGCCGTCTCGTCCGGGCCGAACAACCGGAAGTTGGTCGGGTTCGCGGCGATCACGTCGCGCAGCCAGCCGCCGAGCACCCGGGTGGACTCGACCGTGGTGGTGGCCGGCGACGGTACCGCGACCGCGTGGTCCCGGAAGTCCGGCAGCCGCAGCTCCCGCAGCAGCAGGCCGCCGTTGGCGTGCGGGCTGGCGCTCATCCGGAGCTGACCCCGCGGCGCCAGCCCGGCGATCTCGGTCGCCAGCCGGCCGTCGTCGTCGAACAGTTCCTCCGGCCGGTACGACAGCAGCCAGTCCTCCAGCTGCTGCCGGTGCTGCTGGTTGGTGCGGGCGTTCGGGATCGGCACCTGGTGCGCCCGGTACGACCCCTCCACCTGCTTGCCGTCCACCTCGACCGGGCCGGTCCAGCCCTTCGGGGTGCGCAGCACGATCATCGGCCAGGCCGGCCGTTCGATGCCGGCGCCGGTCCGGGCGTCGTGCCGGATGGTGGCGATCTCGTCGAACACCACGTCCAGCGTCGCGGCCATCAGCTGGTGCATCGTCGCCGGGTCGTCCCCGTCCACCAGGTGCGGGTGCCAGCCGTACCCGTTGAGCAGCGCGACGAGTTCGTGGTCCGGGATCCGGGCCAGGATCGTCGGGTTGTCGATCTTGTACCCGTTGAGGTGCAGGATCGGCAGCACCGCCCCGTCGGTGGCCGGGTTGAGGAACTTGTTGCCGTGCCACCCGGTGGCGAGCGGCCCGGTCTCCGCCTCCCCGTCGCCGACCACCGCCGCCACCACCAGGTCGGGGTTGTCGAACGCGGCGCCGTGCGCGTGGGAGAGCACGTAGCCGAGTTCGCCGCCCTCGTGGATCGACCCCGGTACCTCCGGGGCGGCGTGGCTGGGAATCCCACCCGGGAACGAGAACTGCCGGAACAGCGTCGCCAGGCCCGCGGTGTCCCGGCCGATGTGCGGCAGCAGCTCCGAGTAGGTGCCCTCCAGGTACGACTGGGCGACCACGGCCGGGCCGCCGTGCCCCGGGCCGCACAGGAAGATCATCTTCGCCTCGCGCTCGCGGATGATCCGGTTCAGGTGCGTGTAGCAGAAGTTCAGCCCGGGCGTCGTACCCCAGTGCCCGAGCAGCCGTGGCTTGACGTGCTCGGCCGCGAGCGGCTCGCGCAGCAGCGGGTTCGCCATCAGGTAGATCTGCCCGACGGCGAGGTAGTTCGACGCCCGCCAGTAGGCGTCCAGTCCGGCCAGTTCGGACTCGTCCAGCGGTCCGTTCCGGGTCTCCACCGCCGTCACCGTGACCTCCCCGGCCCGATCGATCGAACGTACACGCCACCAGACTCCTGGAAGCGACACTAGGAGATGGACCGGGCGCGCGCGGCGGGTTCGGCGACAACCACCGCCGCGGCCAGCTCCGCCCACGCCGCGGCGGGTACCGCACCGGCCAGCACCGGCGGCGCGATCCCGGTACTGCGGGCCAGCCGGTGCGCCCGGCCACCCGGCACGTGCGCGGCCAGCACCGCGGTCAGCGGTGCGGCCGGCCGGCGGTACGCGTCGGCCAGCAGTGCGCGCAGCACCGGCAGCGTCCGCCGGTCCAGCTCGCGCGGCCGGACCACCAGGTGCGCGGCAGCCACCCGGGGTGCCGGCGAGAACGCGGCGGGCGGCACCCGCCGGGCGATGCGCAGCTGGTACCGGGCGGCCCAGCCGGCGGTCTCCGCGTCCCGCGGTACCGGCCGGGTCAGCCGGCGGGCGAACCCCCACTCGACCAGCAGGTCGGCGCCGCGCAGCCGCAAGCCGGGGTCGCCGAGCAGCCGGCGCAGCGTCGCCGTACCGGTGGCGAACGGCAGGTTCGCCACCACCGCGAACGGGCGCCGCGGCAGCCGGACCCGGCGCAGGTCGTCCTGGACGACGGTGACCGGTCGGTGCGCGAACCGGCGCCGCAGCCGCGCCGCGAACGCCGCGTCCCGCTCCACCGCCACCACCCGCGCGCCGGTACCGGCCAGCGCCGCGGTCAGCACGCCGGGGCCGGCCCCGAGTTCGAGGACGAGATCACCGGCGTCCGGCCGGGCCGACCGCAGCAGGCCGGCGATGACGGTCCGGTCGCGCAGGAAGTGCACGCCGGACGGGTTGACTGCAGGTACACGCATGCGGGTACTCCCGGGATCAGGGTCCCGGGCGTGCCGCAGCGGCAGGCAGCCGACGGTGTCAGGAAAGGGAACCACGCACGGCCACGCACGGGACGGTGTCGATCGACAACCGCTGTCGAGCGCGGCGAAACGGCTCGCCGGCCGGCACGGGTCCGCGGTGCGGACCGGCGCCCGGGCCGGGGTTCGGGTCAGGCCGCGCTCAGTGCTGGCGCAGCCGCGTGGAACAGGCTCCCATGCGCGGCATGTTACCGGCGGCGGCCCAGCGACCGCATCCGATTTCGGTGCCGCCGAGGTGCCGGGTCGGTGGGCGCGGTCGCGGCGGCCGTCAGCGCAGGTCGGCGAGTAGTGCCTGGCTGGCGTTGTGGCCGGCGCAGCCGATCACCGAGCCGGCCGGGAAGCAACCGGCGGCACCGGCGTACACACCGTCCACCCCGGTGCGGTACGGCATCCGGTCGGTGAAGCTGATCGCGTTGTCGACGTGGAAGATGTTCCCGTTGGTGATCCCGAAGTGCGCCTCGATGTCCGGCGGGGCCAGCGCGTACACGTCGTCGACCAGCTCGCCGACGCCCGGCGCGTAGCCGTCCACGAACTCCAGCAGCCGGCGCACGTAGCCGGCCTTCTCGGTGGCCCAGTCGGAGCCGGCCGGAGTGTGCGGCACCCCCTGGACGAACAGGGCCGAGGAGTGCCGGCCCGCGTCGTCGCCGAGCGACGGGTCGAGGGTGGAGTGCAGGTACCACTCGACCGGCGGCAGCGGATCGAGCCGGCCGGCGGCGGCGGCGTCGAACCCGGCCCGTACCGCGGTGAGCACCGAGCCGTCCGCCGCCGGTTCGGGCAGCAGGTGCACGGTGGTGCCGTGCTGGCCGCGCGGCTGCGGCAGCGCGGCGAACCGCGGCAGGTCGGACAGCGCCAGGTTGACCTTCATGGTCTGGCCGCCGGACCGGCGGGCGTAGCCGTCGACCCGCTCCCGCAGCGCCGGCGGGCAGGCCGCGCCGAGCAGCGCCGGCAGCCGGTACGGGTCGGTCGCCACCAGCACCGCGCTCGCCGCGTACTCCTCCTCGCCGGCACGCACGCCGGTGACGGCGCCACCGGTGGTGGTGATCTCGTCGACGGTCACCCCGGTACGGATGGTGGCGCCGGCCGCGGTCGCGGCCCGCGCGAGGGTCTGGGTGACGGTGCCCATGCCGCCGCGGACCACCATCCAGGTGCCGTCCGCGCCGGGCAGCCGGCACATGTTGTGCACCAGCATGTTGTGGCCGCTGCCGGGGGTCCACGGTGAGCCGGTCAGCCCCGGCATCCCGTCGGTGATCGCGTACATCGCGACGACCTGCTCGGAGGCGAACCCGAACCGGGACAGGTAGTCGATCGCCGACCCGCGGACCAGTTCGACGAACGTGTCCCGCAGCTCCGGGCGGATGTGGCGCTCGGCGGTCTGCTCCACCGGCAGCGGCTCGGCCAGCCAGGCCGGCGCCAGGTCGTTCGCCAGCGCGGACAGCTCCGCCCGCAGCGCCTCGTCGGCCCGCGCGTCCGCCTCGGTGAAGAACTCCGCGAACTGCCGGCGGGCGTCGGCCCGGTCGCCGCCGAGCAGCAGGTACCGCCCGTCCCGCGCGGGCAGGAAGTAGTGCGGATCGCGCCGCACCAGCGGCAGCTCGACGCCGAGCGTGGCGATCAGCTCCGGCGGCATCAGCCCCAGCAGGTACGCCCCGGAGGAGACCCGGACCCCGGGGGTCCTGCCGAACGGGGCCTCGGTGCGGCAGGCCCCGCCGACGACCTCGGCCCGTTCCAGCACCTGCACCGCGAGGCCGGCGCGGGCCAGCAGGGTCGCCGCGACCAGCCCGTTGTGGCCGGCACCGACCACGATCACATCCGCCATGCCGACTGCGTACCACGTCGCGGGTCGCCGCGCAGCCCGCTCGGCCCGCGGCGCAACCGGCCCGGCGCACCGGCCAGCTCGGTCGGCGTGGACCCCGCCTGACGGCCAGCCAGCGCGCGGGGCCGGCGGCGGTGGGTGTCAGCCGGCGCGGTTGTGCCGGCCGGTGGGGCGGGCACGCCGCCGTTCCTCGCGGACCACGGCGCGGGCGACCAGGTGCGCGACCAGGCAGCCGAACACCCCGACGCCGGCCGTACCGATGAGCGCCGGGGACGAACCGGCGAGCGCGTCGAGCGGTGCCGACAGCGCCGCGAGCACGGCGCACCCGGTACCGACGACCAGCGCGAACCGGGTGCCGCCCGCGGTCTGCCGCCAGCCGGGCGCGCTGCCGGCGAGCAGCAGGACGGCCACCACGACCAGGGCGGCACCGGCCACTCCGGCGACCACCCGGTACCAGCCGGTCAGCGGCGCGGGCGCCAGCGCGAGCAGCATCCCGGCCACCGCCGCGGCCAGGATGGACAGGACGGAGACGCAGTTGGCGAGGACCCGGACGGGGCGGCGACCGGTGGTTTCGTCCGGTTCGGGCGCGCCGCGGGGCGGGGTCGCGCCGGCAGCGTGCGCGGTGCCGGACTGCTGCATTGCGGTGTCCGCGGGCCACGCCTCCGAGGCCGGGAAGGCGTCCGGGGTGGCGGACTGCGCCCACGGGTCGCTCGGTGCCATCGCCGGGTCGGGTGCGGGCGCCCCGGAGCGCAGCGCCGCGGCCGGCCCGCCGTCCAACCGGTGGTGCAGTTCGGCGAGCTTGCGGGTGACCATCACGTCGCCGGGCGCCCGGTCGAGCGCGTCGGCGTACCCGGCGGCGGCCTTGTCCATGTCGCCGGCCCGCAGGGCGAGGTCGCCGAGCAGGACGTGCGGTTCGGCCCGTTCCGGCGCGATCGACGCGGCGCGCTTGGCCAGCTGCCACGCCTCCCTGCCACCGCCGGGCCGTTCGATCAGCGCGGCGGCCAGGTCGAGGTGGGTGACCCAGCTGTCCGGCGCGGCGGACACCGCCGCCCGCATCGTGTCGAGCGCCGCGTCCCGGTCGCCCATCCGCAGCGCCGCCTCGGACAGCATCCGGTACCCGATCGCGCTGGACGGGTCGAGCGCCACGGCCCGCTCGGCGGCGTCGCGGGCCTCCGCGTCGGCCGCCGCGCCGCCGTTGCCTGCGAGCAGCGCCGCGGCCAGCCGCAGCCAGGTACGGGCGTCGCCGGGCTGCCGCCCCGCGAGCTCGCGCAACGGTACCGACGCCTCGTCGGCACGATGATCCGTGAGTAGCTGTTCGGCTTCGTCCTGTAGCGACCGGAGCCGGTCGGGTTCGTTGCGAGCAGGTCCCACCGTTCCGATCGTCACGGCAGGTGAATACCACATCGGCGGCGCAATCCCCAACTTCGGGCGGCACCCCGGGCCGGACCCGCGCCGGGGGAGCGGGCGCGGGTCCGGCCGGGGTGGGGCCGCCCAGCCGGACGGCCCCACCCCGACTCCTCGGCGTCAGTCGACGCTGTCCACGACCCTGGTGTCCAGCGTCAGTCGACGCTGTTCACGACCCTGGTGTCCAGCACGGCGGTCCAGTCCAGGAACCGCCCGTCGCGGTCGTCTCGCCGGTCACCCAGGTACTCGTAGCTCTTCTTGTTCAGGATGATCGTCGTCCTGATGTGGCTGAGCGGATCGCTCATCGCGACGCCGACACCGTGCCGTCCCGCCGCGTCGGCGATGTCGGGTACCAGCGTGACGCCCTCGATCCGGCCGAGGTCGGTGTACAGCGCGCCGGCCAGCCTGCTCGGCAACACCTGCACCCGCAACAGCTGCTCGATGTCCTCGAAGGTCAGGTAGTCGACCAGCTTCTGCTGACCGGGCTTCTGGTCGGCGGTCGCCTGCGCCGCCGCGCGGACCCGCCGCAGCAGTGCGTCCGGATCGGTCGGCAGCGTCTTCAGGTACTCGTAGGTCGGCTCGTCCAGCGTCGGGTGCGGGACGGCCGCGGTACGGTACTTCGACCCGTCCCGGGGGGCCTTCGGGCTGTCGTTCCAGCCCCAGCCGCGCCGGCCGTTGGCCGACGTCCACGTCTTCATCCGAACGGTCCGAACCTGGGTCTCGACGCCACGCAGATCCGACTCGGCGTCGCCGTGCAGGTCGGGGTTGTCCGCCTCGGCGGTCGGCTCCCGGTGCTTGCCCAGGGTGGAGACGTAGATGTACTGGTCCGGGCGGACCGTCACCTGCCGGTCGTAGGAGGCCAGCGACGCCTGGTGCAGCAGCGCCGTTGCGGTGGTGGGCCGGCTGGCCTTGGCGGGCGAGCCGGTGCCGGCCGCTGCCGGCGGCCGGTCGGGCCCGCCGGGCGCCCCGCCGCCGAGCGCCACGACACCGCCGACGGCGAGCGCGGCGACCGCCGCCACCCCGCCGGTGGCGACCGCCCGGACGGCGCGCCGGTGCCGGACCCGGCGCCGTCCCCGGGCCAGCGCGCCCTGGGCGAAGCCCGCCGGCATCGGTGGCTCGTCGGCGGTGTGCGGCGCGTCGAACAGTTCCTGCAGTCGTGGATCGGACATGCCTCATCCCTTCGATTCCGCATGCCGCGGCTCGTCCCGGTACCCGGGCAGCAGCGTGCGCAGGTTCGCCAGCGCGTTCGCGGTCTGGCTCTTGACGGTGCCCGGGGAGCGACCGAGGACTCGGGCGGTCTCGTTCACGTCGAGCCGCTCCAGATAGCGCAGCGTCACCACGGCGCGTTGCCCCGCGGGCAGCCGGGCGAGCGCCGCCATCAGGTCCAGCCGGTCATCGGGCGCGCGCCCGTCCGGTGCCGGTGCGTCCGGCGGCTCGGTCAGCGAGATCCGGCGGTACCAGGCGCGTTTCGTGTGCGACAGGAAGGTGCGGTAGAGCATCTTCCGGACGTAGCCGTCGAGCGCCTCGATCTCTCGCAGCCGGTTCCACCGCTGGTACAGCTTCGCCAGCGTCTCCTGGACCAGGTCCTCGGCGGCGTGCCAGTTGCCGCTGAGGTGGTAGGCGGTGCGCCGCAGGCGAACCATGCTCGCCTCGACGTACGCCACGTACTCGCGTTCCCGATCGGCCCGCATCCAACCTCCCTCGACTCCCCACTGACAAAAGGGTGGGACGCGCCGGATCGGTTGGGTCGCCGGACGACTTTCCGGCCGGCCGGGTTGGCGGCCGGCGTGGAGTCGGCGCAGGCCGGTGAGCCACGGGCGTGGAGTCGGCGCAGGCCGGTGAGCCAGCGGCCGGCGTGGAGTCAGCGCAGGCCGGTGAGCCGGCGGGCGACCGAGTCGTACAGCACGACGGCGCCCGGCGCGGCGATGATCTCGTTGACCTCGCCCGGGATCGACACCGACTCCAGCCGCTTGCGGCCGGGCAACGACCAGGTGACGGCCGAGTACCGCTTGCCGCTGCGGTGCGCCTCCAGCACGGTGCCACCGTCGCCGAGCAGCGCGGCGTTCAGCCCGGTGAAGTCGGGCCAGCTGGTGTCCTTGCCGGTACGCGGGTCGCGGGTGGACGCCGGTAGCACCCGGTCGTTGGAGACCTGTGCCGCGTACACGTCCGCGGTCGGGGTGAAGCCGACCGCCAGGTGGGTGTCGGGCAGCCCGTACGTCGGGGTGGGCAGCTTGTACAGCGCGGTGCCGTCGGCGGCGGACACCGCGCCGGCGAACTGCGGCCCGCCGATCACCCCGGCGGAGAACCACAGCCGGTCCGGGTCCTGGGCGAACGCGTCGACCCGGGCGAGCACCTGGGTACCGGGGCCGATCGGCTGCGCGTCGGTGACGAAGTCGTGCCGCCACCGTGGCTTGCCGGTACGGTCGTCGAGATCGACCAGCTCGACCGACAGCGAGTCGGAGTCGTTGCGCTGCACCGGCAGCAGCATCGAGCTGGCGGTGGCCGTCTGGTCCTGGCCGAGCAGCGCGAACTGGTGCGATTCCGGTCCCGGCCGCCAGTGCCACAGGTGCTTGCCCGAGTCGATGTCGTACCCGTCGATGCGGAACATCCCGTGCGCGATCCGGTCCGCGTGGGTGATCAGCGTGTTGTCGGTGGCCCACATCCGGTCGACCGCGCGGTAGCCGTCGCCGGGCGAGCCGAGCGACCGGTGCCACTTCACCGTGCCGGTCATCGCGTCGAACACCACGAGCAGCTGCTGGCTGTCTCGCTCGAACCACGCGGCGAGCCGCTTGCCGTCCGGGCTCGCGGCGAGCCTGACCAGACTCGACCGGGCGCCCCGGCGGGCGTAGTGCCAGCGCTGCTTGCCGGTGCGCCCGTCGATCGCGACCACCTGGTCGGGCAGCCCGTTGGCGGTCGACGAGGTGCCGTAGATCAGCCCCGCGCCGGCCGCGAGCGGCGCGGTACCGGACTCGACGGTGGCGGGCACGCTCCAGGCGACCTTGTCCGGCCGGCCGACCCGGGCCGGCACGTCGATCGCGGACGCGGTGGTCTCGTCGATGGCGAGATCCGGCCCACCGCAGGCGGTGACCGTACCGGCCAGCGCGGCGGCCAGGCCGAGCACCAGGGCGGTGCGTCGGAGAACCCCCGGCACGCGGCTTCCCGGAGCGCGCCCCGGGCCCGCCATCCGTACCCGCACGTCAACCTCCGTCGTGGCGTCGCGGCCCGCCAGCACCTGCTGCGGACGGGCGCAGATCGTACCGACGGATCAGTCGCGCAGGGTGAGCCAGGTGGCAAGAGCCTGCCCGAGGATGGCACCGTCCGGACCGTAGATGGTCGTCGCCACGTACGTCTTGTGGCCGTCCGTGCCCAGACTACGGCCCATCACCACGCAACGTTCGCCGGGCTTGGGCACGTCGCGCACCCGGGCCGCGATCCGGCCGACCACCTGCGGCTGGTGTTCGTGTTCGACGGTCCAGCCGCCGGGGCAGTCCAGCGCTGCCCAGACGATTTCCTCCGGGACGTGCCCGTCGGCGTCGGTGGCGGACTCGTCCGGCACCCAGGGGCAGGCGGTACGGCCGGTGCCGTCGTCCAGCCGGCCGGGGAACAGCCGCAGCCCGTCGCCCTTGTCGCGCTGGTGGCCGCAGACGAAGCAGTTCGGGTACGGGTGCTCGGTGAAGCCCGGGTAGCCGGCCGAGGCCAGCTCCGCCACCTCGAAACCGACCGGCGGGACGAGCGCGTCGAACGGCTCGGCCGGCCGGGCGCTCGCGATGAGCAGCTCCCCGTCGTACAGGTGGACGTCGCCGGTGCGGGACGACTCGGTGTCGATGTCGAGCGGTCGCGCCAGCGGCGGCGGCGTGTGTATGGTCACGACCGTGCCGTTGGCGCTGTGCGCGAGCTTGGCGAGCTGTCCGGCGACGTAGCCGGGGCTGGCGCTGTCGGGCCGGCCAGCGAAACGGGGAGATATCGTCAGCTGTGTCATGAGGTTGCCGTCCGTGGGTGCGAGGTCGCCTTCACCGTACCTGTACGCCATGTGACGTCAAACGGGACAGTTGGTGACGGTACGCATTCCTCGTCATGCACCAACCGTCTCACATCGCCGGCTCGGCGGCACGCTGTTACCGCAGCGATTTCCAGTCAACTCACAGGCTTTCGTCAGTGGCGGCCCAGCGCTTCTGGGTAATGATGGGTCCCATGGCCACAGGAACATCCGCGGGACCGAGTGATCTTGCACAGGTGCGGGCCGGTGCGAGCGGTCGGCAGAGCGAGGCGCGCCTGCTCGTCGTCGAGGACGATCCGAACATTCTGGAGCTGCTGTCGGCGAGCCTGCGCTACGCCGGCTTCGAGGTGAGCACCGCGACCCGGGGCCAGGAGGCCACCACGGCGGTGCAGCGCCGCCGCCCCGACCTGGTCGTGCTGGACGTGATGCTGCCCGACATGGACGGGTTCGAGGTGGCCCGGCGGATGCGCTCCGGCGGTGACCGCACCCCGGTGGTGTTCCTGACCGCCCGGGACGGCACCGAGGACAAGGTCCGCGGCCTGACGCTCGGCGGCGACGACTACGTGACCAAGCCGTTCAGCCTGGAGGAGGTGATCGCCCGGATCCGGGCGGTGCTCCGGCGCACCGGCGGGGAGTTCGAGCCCCCACCGCGGCTCACCTTCGCCGACATCGAGCTGGACGAGGAGACCCACGAGGTCTACCGCGGCGGCAAGCTGATCAAGCTGTCGCCGACCGAGTTCAAGCTGCTGCGGTACTTCATGACCAACGCCGGCCGGGTGCTGTCCAAGGCGCAGATCCTGGACCACGTGTGGAACTACGACTTCCGGGGCGACGACTCGATCGTCGAGTCGTACGTGTCGTACCTGCGGCGCAAGGTCGACACCAGCGAGCCGCGGCTGATCCACACCCTGCGTGGCGTCGGGTACGTGCTGCGGATGCCGAGCTGACCAGGAACGTCGAGGTGGTGACCGGCCGCGCGCCGGCCACGGGGGAAAAGCGGGAAAGCCAGTGAGTTACGCCGGTCCCACCAGGATGCCGCCGCCGCGGTCGCGTCGCGGGCTGGTCGGCTTCGCCCGCGCCACGGTGGGCCGGATGCCGCTGGCGAGCCGGATGGTCGCGGCGGCGATGGTGCTGGTGCTCGCCGGGCTGGTGCTGATCGGGGCGGCCAGCGTGATGTTCCTGCGCGGCTACCTGACCGCGCGGGTGGACGACCAGCTCAACTCGCTGTACCGCCAGACGCGCACCCGCATCGAGCAGAAGGTCAACGCGATGCCGAACACCGGCGGCTCGCAGAAGATCATCTTCAACGTGCAGGACCTGGTGCCGTCCAGCTCCGAGTCGCCGATGAAGGTACGCGCGCAGTACACGTTCGAGACCCGGCAGGACAACGGCGCCCTGTACAGCAGGACCAGCAGCGAGACCCAGAACCCGGCCACCTACCCCGTCTACCCGCACAGCACCAGCGCGCTCGACGCCGCCGCCGGGCACCCGTTCAGTACCGGGTCGAACGACGACGCGCACCGGTGGCGGGTGCTGGTGCAGCCGCTGAAGCTCGGCGCCTCCAACCAGTACCTGATCATCTCCGCGTCGATGGACTCGGTGAACGCCACCATCAGCCGGCTGATCACGATCGAGGTGATCGTCGGCGCCGCGGTGCTGGTGCTGCTCGCGATCGTCGGGGCGGCGGTGGTCACCTACAGCCTGCACCCGTTGCGGGACATCGAACGTACCGCCGGCGCGATCGCCGCCGGCAACCTGGGATTACGGGTGCCCGAGCGCGACCCGCGTACCGAACTGGGGCGGCTGGGCCGGGCGCTGAACGCGATGCTCGGCCAGATCGAGGCGGCGTTCTCCGCGCAGGCCGGGTCCGAGCACGCCGCCCGCCGGTCCGCCGACGCCGCCCGGCGCGCCGCCGACGCGGCCCGCGCCTCGGCCGCCGCGGCACACCGCTCCGAGGAGAAGATGCGCCGGTTCGTCGCCGACGCGAGCCACGAGTTGCGCACCCCGCTGACCACGATCCGCGGCTTCGCCGAGCTGTACCGGCAGCGGATGGACACCGCCCCGGGCCCGGTCGAGCAGCTGGACGAGTCGCGCTCCGCCGAGGCGAACCGGCTGATGCGCCGGATCGAGGCCGAGGCGTCCCGGATGGGGTTGCTGGTCGAGGACCTGCTGATGCTGGCCCGGCTGGACCAGCAGCGCCCGGTCGCCTCCGAGCCGGTCGACCTGCTCGCGATCGCCGCCGACGCGGTGCAGTCGGCCCGGGCCATCGCGCCGGAACGGGACGTGTCGCTGCACGTCGGGGCCGGTTCCGACGGTCCGCCGGTGGTGCTCGGTGACGAGCCGCGGCTGCGCCAGGTGCTGCGCAACCTGGTCGACAACGCGCTGGCGCACACCCCGGCCGGTACCCCGGTGCAGATCCGGGTACGCACCGCGGACGGTGCGGCGGTCGTCGAGGTCAGCGACCAGGGCCCGGGTCTCACGCCGGAACAGCGGGACCGGGTGTTCGAGCGGTTCTACCGGGTGGACAAGGCGCGTTCGCGGGAGGCCGGCGGCACCGGCCTCGGGCTCGCCATCGTCGCCTCGCTGGTCGCCGCGCACCACGGCCGGGTCGACGTGGACAGCGCGCCGGGCCAGGGTGCCACCTTCCGGGTCACCCTGCCGCTCGCGCCGGACGACACCGACCCGCCGGACGACGACGCGTCGTACCACGCGGACCCGCCGCCCGAGGCGGCGGTCATCGACGAACCGGCCGGTGCGGGCCGGCCGATCGGTACCGACGAGCCGGCCCCCGACGGCGGGCCGGCGTCGCCGGACGAGCCGGCAGGGTCCGGTTCGGTGACCGACGGCGGGCCGACCGGTGCCGGGGGGTCGAGGCAGCTCGACGAGCCTGCGGGTGGTGGGCCGGCGGGTGCCGGCGAGCCGGAGCGCGACGGTGGTCCGGAGCACACCGATCTTCCGGAGCGCACCGGCGGGCCGGGTGCACCGGAGACCGCCGGTGGGCCGGACGCACCGGAAGCCGCCGGCCAACCGGCCACCGCCGGGTCGTCCGCCACCGACGAACCATCCGGGCGACCGGCCGATCCGGCGGCGCCGGGCCGGGACGCGCCGACCGCCGCCGACGGCGCGGCGGGCACCCCCGGCACGCGGTACCGAACGGACGACGGCGCGGCGCCGGGCCGGCGCCGCTGAGCCACGGCGCCGAGTCGGCGGCGCTGAGCCACGGTGCCGAGCCACCGCGCCGAGCCGGCGGCGCTGAGCCACGGCGCCGAGCCACCGTGCCGCGGCGGCGGCGCTGAGCCACGGCGCAGAGTCGGCGGCGCTGAGTTACCGCGCCGAGCCGGCGACATGCCGGGCCCGCGATGCGCGCGCCCCGCTCCGGTCAGGCTCGTAGCGACGCGCCCGGGCCGTCGGTCGCGTGTCGCTGGTAGCGAAGGGCGCCCGCCGGCAACTCGCCGAGCACGATGCGCACCAGCTCCCCGTCCGGGTAGCGCACCAGCACGGTGCGGCCGGCCACCCGTACCGCGAAGCCGGCCGCCAGCGCCTCCGGGTGCACGGCGTCACCGGTGAGCACCGTGAGGCCGACGAACACCGCGTCGCCGCCCGGATGCGCGCCGCGCAGCAGCGGCGTCGCCGAGCACGGCCCGTACGCGTTGGCCTCCACATCGGTGTGCACCCCGGCGCCGGTCCAGCCCGCCAGCCCGACCAGCGCCGAGCTGACCGCGGCACCGGTACGCGCCAGGGCGAACAGGTCGCCGACCGCGGTGGCCGGCGGGGTCCGGTCGGCGACGGCGTAGCCGCCCTCCCGTACCGTCGGGCCGGCCGGTCCGGTAACCAGGTGCGCGCGCAGCTCCCAGCAGCCGCGGACCACGGTCGCGGTCTCCACCCGGTACTCGACGTCACCGACCGTCGCGGTGTGCCGGGACGCGGCGAACCGGTCCCCGATCGCGACCCGTTCGATCCGCCGCCGCCGGGACGCGGTGCCGTCCGGGCCGAGCAGCGCGAGGTGGTTGTCCACGTCGGCGTGCCAGGCCGTCGCCGCGACCTCCGGCCCGGTGTGCGTGCTGTACGCGAGCTTGGCGTAGTGCGGATCGTCGTGCGCCGGTGCCGGCGGCGCCTCGTTGTGGTCGCTGCCGTGGTTGAGCAGTCGCACGATGCCGTCGTGCACGGTGGATGAGAGCAGGAAACCGGGCTCCGGCAGGGCGATCACCCGGTCCGCGGTGTCGTTGTGCACCGACCGCTCCGGCTCGGTCCACACCGGATGGTCCGGCGGCAGCAGCAGGCCGAGGAACCCCTTGCTCGCCCAGTACGGTGAGCCGGGGCCGGAGTACGACTGGGTGGTGGGCAGGAACGGCTCGTACCAGCCGAGGGTGAGCAGGCCGCGCCGGTCCGGCGCGCCCCGCTCGACGAAGTGCCGCACCACGTCCGAGGCGAGCCGCCGGGTCTGCCCCGGGCTCAGCGGGCTCGCGTCGAACAGCGCGCCGAGCCAGAGCGGCGCCGCGCAGGCGAAGCGGTACGTCAGCGACCGGCCCTGGTGCACCGGCGCCCCGTCGGCGCCGAAGAAGTGCTGGTAGCCGGCGAGGAACTCGCGCAGCCGCTGCCGGTACACCTCGCCGCGGCCACCGTCGTCGTCGACCATCCTGGTCCACAGCAGCGGGTACAGGTGCATGGCCCAGCCGATGTAGTAGTCGAAGTTCGCCCCGGCGCCGTCGGAGTACCAGCCGTTGCCGCGGTACCAGGGTTCGATCGCGTCCAGGCCGCGCTCGATCTCGGCCGGGTCGTGCGGTCCATCCACTGTGGACAGGAATTGCTCGGTGACGACCTGGAACAGGATCCAGTTGTTGTCCCAGGTGCGTTTGCCGACGAAGCCGCCGAGCCAGCCGCGCACGTTGTCCTGCTCGGCGGTCGACAGCCGGTCGAAGATCCAGGGCCGGGTCTCGTGCAGCGCGAGCGCGATCGACGCGGCCTCCACCATCTGCTGGGACCGGTCGACGATGGCCGGCCAGGAGTCGTCCCGTCCCGGTGTGGTGCCCGCGACGACGCCCGCCGCGTACCGCTCGATCAGCCCGGCGACGCCCTGTCCCGCGGCGCCGCGGATCCGGAACGCGGCGAGCAGGAAGGTGCGGGCGAAGCCCTCCAGGCCGTCGGAGACCACCCCCGACCGGCTGTTGCGGCCGGGGAGCCGGAACTGCCCGCCGCCGGCCGTCGCGTACGGCGCGACCGAGTCGAGCAGGTGGTCGGCGAGCGTCTCCCAGTGCTGCCGACCCCAGCCGGTGCGGGTGGACAGCGACCGCGCCAGCGGCGGCAGGGTCAGGTACGGCGGTGCGTCGGTCATCTGGTCGTTCTCCCGGACGGACGGACGGACGGTGGTGGCGGCGGTTCAGGACTGCCGGCGGAGCGGCCGGCCGGCGGCCGGCGGGCCGACCGAGGCACGGGTCACGATGTGCGTGCCGACCATGATCGAGCTGCCCGGCGCGGCGTTGGTGTCGGAGTCCTCCTCCGCCAGCGCCAGCCGGATCGCCTCCCGGCCCATCTCCTCCAGCGGTACGTGCACCGTGGTGAGCCCCGGCGCGACCTCGGCGGCGACCGGCAGGTCGTCGTACCCGACGAGGGACAGGTCGGCCGGTACCCGCAGGCCGGCCTCGGTGAGCGCCTCCAGCGCGCCGGCGGCGACCATGTCGTTGGCCGCGAAGACCGCGGTCGCGTCGATGCCGGCGGCGAGCAGCTCGCGCAGCCGGTGGTAGCCGAACCGGCGGCCGAACTCGCCGGTCTGGATCAGGTCCTCCTCGACCGGGATGCCGCGCGCCGCGAGCGCCCGCCGGTGGCCGGCGAGCCGCGCCGCGGTGGTGGACAGCGCGGTCGGCCCGCCCAGGTAGAGGATTCGCCGGTGCCCGGCGCCGATCAGGTAGTCGGTGATCGCCGCCGCGCCGCCCTCGTTGTCGTAGCTGACCTGCACCGTCGGCACGTCCGGGCCGAGCGACGGGCGGCCGCACAGCACCAGCACCGAGCCCGCCGCGGCGAGCGCCTCGGCGCGTTTGGTCATCTGCTTGGTGAACGTCGGATCGTCGTACGCGCCGCCGACCAGCACCACCGCGTCGGCGCGCTGCTCGTGCAGCAGGTCGACCAGGGCCAGTTCGCGCCGCGAGTCGCCCTGGGTCGCGGCGATCAGACAGAGCCGGCCCCGGCCGGTGGCCTCGCGTTCCACGCCGCGCGCGATGTAGGCGAAGAACGGGTCGATCACGTCGTTGACGACGATGCCGACGGTGCGGGTGGTGTTGCCGGCCAGCGCCCGGGCGTGCGCGTTGACCACGTAGCCGAGTTCCCGGACGGCGCGCTCGACCTTGCTGCGGGTCGCCGTCGCGACCGGGTAGTTGCCGTTCAGGGTGCGGGAGACGGTCGCCGCGGAGACACCGGCCTTGGCCGCGACGTCCTCGATCGTGATCGGCCCGCTGCGGGCGCGCCGCCGGGTGGTGCCGTTTCCGGTGGAGCCTCGGCGATTCATGAGATCACACTATCCTTCGGGTACGCGTCGCCAGGTGCCGTCTCGGCGCCCGTCGGGGGTGCCGGGAGCCGTCCGGTCAGGCGATGTGCGGCAGGTCGGGTCCGAGCACCGGATGGGCCAGCGGGCGGCCGGTCGCGAGCCGGTTCAGCTCGTCGACCGCCTGCGCGCCGAGCCGTCGCACCTCGTTGCCCAGCGCGCCGGCGATGTGTGGGGTCAGCACCACGTTGGGCAGCTCGTACAGCGGGGAGTCGGCCGGCAGCGGCTCCGGGTCGGTGACGTCCAACAGCGCGTCCAGCCGGCCGGTGACCAGCTCGGCGGTGAGCGCCGCGGTGTCGATCAGCGAACCCCGGGCGGTGTTGATCACGACCGCGCCGTCGGGCAACAGCGCGAGCCGCCGCGCGTCGAGCATCCGCCGGGTCGTCGGACCCTCCGGGGCGTGCAGCGTCAGTACGGTGCTGCGCCGGCACAGCTCGTCCAGCTCCACCGGTTGGGCGCCGAGCGCGGCGGCCTCGGCCCGCGGCAGGTACGGGTCGTAGACCAGGACGGTCGCGTCCAGGTGCTGCACGAGCCGGAGCACCCGGCGGCCGATCCGGGACGCGCCGACCACCCCGATGGTGATCCCGTTGGTACCGGTGGGCGGCATGCCCTCGGTGCGGCGGCTGGCGCGGGTGGCGTGCAGCTGGTGGGCGAACCGGCCGAATCGTTTGGCGCCCAGCACGATCGCCGCGAAGGTGAACTCGGCGACCGGCACCGAGTTCGCGTCGGCGGCGGACGACACCTGGATGCCGCGGGCGAACACCTCGTCGGTCAGGAACGTCTTGACCGTACCGGCGGAGTGCACCACGGCGCGCAGCTTCGGCGCCAGGTCGAGAACGGCGTGGTCGATCCGCGGCGTTCCCCAGCCGGTGAGCAGCACCTCGGCGTCGGCCAGCGCCGCCGCCGCGACCTCGGTGTCGAGGCTTTGCAGGACGCCGGGATGGGTGACCGTGGCCAGCTCGTACAGCTCGGCGAGGGTCGTCGGGCCAAACAGCGCGCTCAGGTCCGCGTCGCGCATCGCGATGGCAATGCGCAGCTTCCCGCGCCGCCCGGTGTCCGCCACCTCGTCCTCCTATAGAAATCGCTTACTATCGAGTTCAGACGTTAGGTCGGCCGCTCTGCGGACGTCAAGTCGCCGGTAGACGCAGGGAAAAGATCGGCTGATTCGGCCGTGGACGGCTCTTGACAAGCCAGAGTGCTCGCCGTAACTTCGGCGCATCCAGTAAGCGCTTACCATCAAAATGGCGGGTGGACGAGGAGCGGGTATGGGCGTTCGGCTTCGAGGCTGGCCGTCGGTCGGCGGCCGGGAGATGTGGTGACGGCGGCCGAGCCGGCAGTGCCGGGGGCGCCGGCCGAGCCGGCAGTGCCGGGGGCGCCGGCCGAGCCGGCAGTGCCGGGGGCGCCGGCCGAGCCGGCAGTGCCGGGGGCGCCGGCCGAGCCGGCAGTGCCGGGGGCGCCGGCCGAGCCGGCAGTGCCGGGGGCGCCGGCCGAGCTGGCGGTGCCCGGGTCCGCCGACGGCACGGCGACGAGCGCGCGGGCCCGGCGCCGGGCGCAGCGGCGGGCGGCGAAGGCGGTACCGCGGCGGAAGCTGACCCTGCGGGAGCGCATCCGGCGGGACCGGGTGATGCTGCTCTTGCTGGCGCCGGGATTCCTCTACTTCGTGGTGTTCCACTACGCGCCGCTGCTCGGCTACATCGTCGCGTTCGAGGACTACCAGCCCTACCTCGGTTTCGTCGACTCCACGTTCACCGGGCTGGCGAACTTCGCCCAGGTGTTCGCCGATCCGGCGTTCTGGCAGGCGCTGCTCAACACGCTGGAGATCACCGCGCTCCAGCTGGTGTTCTTCTTTCCGGCCCCGATCGGGCTGGCGCTGCTGCTCAACAGCATACTGTCGACGAAGGTGCGCCGGTTCGTGCAGAGCGTGGTCTACCTGCCGCACTTCATCGGCTGGGTGATCATCGTCTCGATCTTCCAGCAGGTACTCGGGGCCACCGGTGCGCTGCCCAACATGCTGGACGTGTTGGGGTTGGGCCGGTTCGACGCGATGACCACCCCCTGGTTCTTCCCGTTCCTGGTCACGATCCAGTCGATCTGGAAGGACTGCGGCTGGGGCACCATCATCTTCCTCGCCGCGCTGCTCAACATCGACCAGGAGCTGTACGAGGCGGCGGCGGTCGACGGCGCCGGTCGCTGGCAACGGTTGTGGCGGATCACCCTGCCGGGCCTGATGCCGGTCGTGGTGCTGCTGCTGATCCTCAACCTGGGCAACATCCTGTCGGTCGGGTTCGAGCAGATCGTGTTGCAGCGCAACAGTGTCGGGCCGGAGCACGGCGAGGTACTCGACACGTACGTCTACTTCCACGGCATCGTCGACAGCCAGTGGGGGCCCTCCGCCGCGGTCGGCCTGGTGAAGGGGTTCGTCGGGCTCGGCCTCGTCCTCGGCGCGAACAAGCTCGCGCACCTGTTCGGCCAGGAGGGGTGTACTCCGGTGGCAAGTAGTGCGGCACGCCCGGTGTGGATGGAGAAGCCGTCCGCGCTCGGTACCGGCGCCAAGGTCGCCGTGCTGGTGGTCATCTCGCTGCTCGTGCTGTACCCGTTCGTGTCGGTGCTGGCGACGAGCCTGTCCACCCAGGCGGACATCTCCCGGCACGGTGGTCTGGTGCTGTTCCCCACCCACCCGACGCTCGCCGCCTACCGCATCATCTTCGCGGGTGGCGTGGTGACGGATGCGTTGCTGCGCAGCGTTCTCATCACGGCCGTCGGTACCGGATGCTCGGTCGCGGCGACCGTCGGCATGGCGTACGGGTTGAGTCGGCGCAACGTGGTCGGTGGCCGGTTCTTCCTGCTGGTGGCGCTGTTCACGATGCTGTTCAGCCCCGGCGTGATCCCGAACTTCCTGGTGGTCAAGCAGCTCGGGCTGCTCGACACGTACGCCTCGCTGGTGTTGCCGACGCTGGTGAGCGCGTTCAACCTGGTCGTGCTGCGGTCGTTCTTCATGAACCTGCCGACCGAACTGTACGAGGCGGCGCGCATCGACGGAGCCGGCGACTTCCGGATCCTGGCGCGGATCGTGCTGCCGCTGTCCAAGGGCGTCCTCGCCGTCGTCACGCTGTTCTACGCGGTCGGCTACTGGAACGCCTTCTTCAACGCGATGCTGTACGTGAACGACGACAAGTGGCCGCTGTCCATGGTGCTGCGTCAGTTCGTCCTGCAGGGACAGTCGCTGTCGGACACCGTGACCTCCAGCGAGGCGGCGGCACCCGCGCAGGCGATCCAGATGGCGGTCGTGGTCGTGAGTCTGGTGCCGATCCTGCTCGTCTACCCGTTCCTGCAGCGGTACTTCACCAAGGGCGTCCTCACCGGCGCCATCAAGGGCTGACTGACCCCCAAGACCTAGAGGAGAGATCCGTGGGAATCGACGAATCGTCGCTCGCGATGGGCCGGCGCGGCTTCCTGCGTACCGGCGCCGGTGCGGTTCTGGCCGGAGCGCTGGGTACCGGCGCCCTGTCCACCCTCGCCGGTTGTGGTTCGGGCGGCGACACGAGCAAGGTGTCCAGTGCCGCCGACGTGAAGCTGCCGACCAGCGTTCCCTACCAGGGGCCGGAGCCGGACATCGCGGCGACCGCGGACGGCGTCCCGGCGGCGTTCTACAACTACCCGAAGCCGCAGCGGGCGTTCCCGAACCCGCCGCTGAAGAACGAGAAGATCAGCGCGATCACCAACGTGTTCGGTCCGCCGCCGCCGGGGCGCTCGAAGAACCCGGCCTGGCAGGAGATCGAGAAGCGGCTCGGCGCCCAGGTCGACATCACCTCGGTGTCCTCGGCCGACTACGAGACCAAGCTGAACACGGTGATCGCCGGCGGCAAGCTGCCCGACATCATGCTGTACGACGGTGCCGGCATCAGCAACCTGCCAAGGTTCCTGGAGTCGGCGTGTGCCGACCTGACGCCGCTGCTCGGTGGTGACAAGGCCAAGCAGTACCCGCACCTGGCGATGATCCCGAAGGCGGTGTGGGAGACCTGCACCCAGGCCGGGAAGCTCTACTTCCTGCCGATTCCGCGGAGCATCGTCGGCGGTTCGGGCTTCTACAACTCGACGCTGTTCGGCCAGGTCGGCGTCGGCGACACCACCGCGATCAAGAACGCGGACGAGTTCCTCGGGGTGCTCAAGCAGCTGACCCGACCGAAGCAGAACCGGTGGGCGCTGGGCAGCACCAACTTCGGTACCACGCCGTTCCACCACATCTTCGGTACGCCGAACGTCTGGAAGCTCGACGGCGGGAAGCTCGTCAAGAACTACGAGACCGACGAGTACAAGGCGACGCTGGAGTTCCTCGTCAAGGCGCACCGGGCCGGCTGCTTCGTGCCCGGGTCCGAGGGGTGGACCAAGCAGCAGATGCAGAACGCGTTCGCCGCCGGCAAGGTGGCGATGATCTACGACGGGCTCCCCGCGTACGCCGGCCCGACCGGGTACTTCCGCACGCTGCCGCAGACCCACAAGGGCTACCAGGCGAAGCCGTTCCTGCCGTTCGGGCACGACGGCGGCAAGCCGGTGACGTGGAAGGACAACATCGCCTTCGGCTGGATCATGCTCGCCAAGGCCGACGAGAAGCGACTGCACACGGTCCTGAAGGCGTGCGACTTCCTCGCCTCGCCGTTCGGGACCGAGGAGTACCTGCTGCTCAACTACGGTGTCGAGGGGGCCGACTACTCGCTGGACGCGAAGGGCAACCCGTCGCTGACCGCGAAGGGGAACCAGGACACGCTCGTACCGTGGAAGTTCCTGTCCGCGCCGTCCCAGGTGGTGTACGACCCGAGTTCGCGGGACTACGTGGACATCCTGCACGGCGCGTACGCGAAGCTGATTCCCGGTTCGGTCGCGAACCCGGTCGACACCCTCTACTCGCCGACCGACGGCAAGCAGGGTGCGACGCTGAACCAGGCCGTGTCCGACACGGTCACCTCGATCATCGCCGGCCGCAAGCCGCTGTCCGCCTTCGACGACGCGGTCAAGAAGTGGCGGTCCGGTGGCGGCGACACCATCCGCAAGGAGTACGAGCAGGCGCTGGGCAAGAAGTAGCCGAACCCCGGTCCACGGTCGACCGGGCGACGGCTGCGACGCAGCCCCGGAGCCGCCGGATGGCGGGACCGGGGTTGCCTGCGGCGGACCCGACACCGCGCGTGCCCCGCGCTGCTGCGCGGCACGGGCGGGCATGGAAACATCGGATGTGTGCACCCGAAGGAAGAGGACACCATGACCGACGACGTGGCGGCACGCACCCGGTGGTTGGTGCAGGAACGGTTCGGGCTGTTCGTCCACTGGGGTATCTACGCCGCGGCCGGCCGGCACGAATGGGTCAAGTCGCGGGAGAGGCTCACCGACGAGCAGTACCAGCGCTATTTCGATCATTTCGACCCGGACCTGTACGACCCGGCCGAGTGGGCGGAGACGGCCTGGGCGGCGGGGATGCGCTACATCGTGGTCACCACCAAGCACCACGACGGCTTCTGTCTGTGGGACTCGGCGCTCACCGACTACAAGGTGACGAACACGCCGTACGGCAAGGATCTGCTCGGCCCGCTGGTGTCGGCGTTCCGGGACCGCGGTTTCAAGATCGGCTTCTACCACTCGCTGCTGGACTGGCACCATCCGGAGTTCCCGGTGGACCTGTACCACCCGCAGCCTGACGATGCGGACTTCATCGCGGCGCACGCCGACCGGGACGTGTCGAAGTACGCGGACTACCTGCACGGCCAGGTACGCGAGCTGCTCACGAACTTCGGCCGGATCGACGTGCTGTGGTTCGACTTCTCGTACCCGGGGCGCGGGTTCAACGCCAAGGGACGCGACGAGTGGCGCTCCGAACAGCTGCTCGCGATGGTGCGCGAGCTGCAGCCGCACATCATCGTCAACAACCGGCTCGACCTGGGCGCCGGCGACCTGCTCACCCCCGAGCAGGTGCAGCCGGCAAGCGCGGTCACCACCGCCGGAGCGCCGGGCGTGCCCTGGGAGGCCTGCCAGACGCTGAACGGATCGTGGGGCTACGACCGGGACAACCTGGACTGGAAGTCGACCGATCTGTTGCTGCGCATGCTGATCGACGGCGTCGCCAAGGGCGGCAACCTGTTGCTCAACGTCGGGCCGACCGCGCGCGGCGAGTTCGAACCGCGGGCGGTCGAGCGGCTGGCCGGCATCGGCGAGTGGCTGCGCCGGCACGAGCGGTCCATCCGCGGCGCCGGGCCGAGCGGGTTCACCGCACCGCCGGACTGCCGGTACACCCAGGTCGGGAACAGGTTGTACGTGCACCTGTTCGCCTGGCCGATGCGGCACCTGCGGCTGCCCGGACTCGCCGGCAGGGTCGAGTACGCGCAGCTGCTGCACGACGCGTCCGAGGTGCGGCCGCTGGTGCTGGACGACGCCGAGCCCGGGCACGAGTACCTCGGTACGCCGGACGGGACGCTCACGTTGCAACTGCCGGTGCAGCGGCCGGACGTCGCGATCCCGGTGATCGAGCTGTTCCTCGGCGAGGGCTGAGCGGTGGCGGTGGGACGCCCCGCGCCCGGCGGCGGTGGTGCCGGCGGGGCGCGGCAGGATGCGTCGGACGGATGCGGTAGGCGGACGAGGATGGGGGAGCGATGAGCGACGAGGTACGGCTGGGCGTGATCGGGTTCGGCTTGCGCCGCAGCCTTGCCGTGGCGGCACACCGGCCCGGCGCCGGCTCGCGGGTGGTCGCGGTCTGCGACCTGGACGAGCAAGTGCGGGCGAAGGAGGCGGCGGAGTTCGGCGCCGAGCTGGTCACGGCCGACTACCGCGACCTGATCGCCTCGCCCGAGGTGGACGCGATCGTCGTCAACACGCCGGACCACACGCACGAGGCGATCGCGCTCGACGTGCTGCGCGGCGGCAAGCCGGTGTACGTGGAGAAGCCGCTCGGCATCACCATCGAGCAGTGCGACGCGATGCTGCGTACCGCCCGGGACACCGGCACCCGGATCTACGTCGGGCACAACATGCGGCACATGGGCGTGGTGCGGCTGATGCGCGACATCGTCGCGCGGGGCGACATCGGTACCCCGCAGACGGTGTGGGTGCGGCACTTCGTCGGGCACGGCGGCGACTTCTACTTCAAGGACTGGCATGCGGACCGGCGCAACACCACCGGCCTGCTGCTGCAGAAGGCCGCACACGACATCGATGTGCTGCACTGGATCGCCGGCGGCTACGCCCAGCAGGTGCAGGCGCTGGGCGATCTGAAGGTGTACGGCGACCTGCCGCGCCGCGCGCCCGGCGAACCGAAGACCGACGACTGGCTCGCCCCGGCGACGAACTGGCCGCCGCGCTCCCAGCACGACCTCAACGACGTGGTCGACGTGGAGGACGTGTCGTTGGTGAACATGCGGCTGGACAACGGCGTGCTCGCCGCGTACCAGCAGTGTCACTTCACCCCGGACTACTGGCGCAACTACACGGTGATCGGCGACGCCGGCCGGTTGGAGAACTTCGGCGACGGGCCGGGCGACGTGGTGAAGGTGTGGAACGCCAAGCGATCCGGCTACCGCCCGGATGCCGACATCGAGTACCGGGTGCCGGACTCGGGCGGCTCGCACGGCGGCGCCGATCCGAAGATCATCGCGGAGTTCTGCCGGTTCGTCCGGGAGGGCGGCAGGACCGACACGTCGCCGGTCGCCGCCCGGATGAGCGTCGCGGCCGGCGTGCAGGCGACGAAGTCGTTGCGGGACAACGGCACTCCGTACGACGTGCCACCGCTCGATCCGGAGCTGGTGGACTACTTCGAGGGTGGTCAGGTGCGGCGCTGACCTGACCGGACCGGTCCCACGGCCCCGACACCGTCGACGGTGTCGGGGCCGTCGTGCGTGGCGGCAACAGTAATCGCTTTCTATCCCCCTTTCTATATTCGTTCGTCGATTCTTCGACTTCCTTGGTATTGAGCCATCTTTGGCCCTTGACGAACGAGTAAGCGCTTACCAGACTGTGTGACGTGCCGCGCGGTTCGCGAACCCTGTCTCGACCGCCGGTCCGTTCCTGCCCCGCACCGTTCGCCGGCCCCTGCCGGCTCCAGTAGGAGTGTGAACATGCGGATCCCTCTGGTGGTGACCCTCGGCGCGGCGGCGTTCGCGCTCGTGCCGGCCGGCGGCGGGCACGCCGCACCCGCGACGAAGGTGCTGCACGCGGCGCCACGCGGCATGGGCAGCGCGTGCAGCCCCGGCCATCCCTGCTCGCTGCCCACCGCGATCGACGACATCGCGCGCTGGACCGCGCGCGATCGTCCGGTCACCGTACTGCTGGCCGGCGGCACCTACCGGCGCACCGAACCGGTCCGGCTGACCCCGGCGATGTCCGGCCACCTGGGCCGCCCGGTGACGGTCGGCGCCGAGCCCGGCGCCCACCCCGTCCTCGACGGCGGCGCGCGGATCCGCGGCTGGCGGCTGGTGGACGCCCGCACCGGCCGGTGGCAGGCGGCCTGGCGCGGTCGGACCGGAGGCACCAGCCGGCCGCGCCAGCTGTTCGTCGACGGGACCAGAGCCGAACCCGCCCGCGGCGAGGCGTGCGACCGGACCGACTGCGCGGTCACCGGGACCGGCCTGACCGGTGCCGGTGCGGCGATCGTCGCCGGCTGGAGCGACCCCGCCGACGTCACCATGGTCGCGCAGTCGCGGTGGCGCTCGTACCACTGCGACGTCGCCGGGACCGACGGCGCCGACCTGGTCATGGCGCAGCCGTGCTGGCGCAACGGGCGCCCGGGCACCGGGCGAACCGGCCCCGGCTGGGACGCCTCGGCCCTCGGCGGCGGTTCGTACCACGGCGTGCAGTACTTCGAGAACGCGCCCGAACTGCTGGACCGGCCCGGTGAGTTCGTGTCCGCCTCGGACGGCACGCTGACCTACCTGGCCCGGCCCGGCGAGGACCCACGCACCGCGGACATCGAGGTACCGGTGACCGAGCAGCTGCTGGTCGTCGACGGCACGCCGGACGCCCCGGTGCACGACGTGACGGTGCGGGGCCTGTCGTTCGCCCACGCCGCCTGGAACCAGCCGGGCACCGGCACCGGGTACGACGGGATGCAGGCCGGCCTGTCGCTGACCGGGACCGGGCCGACCGACCACTCCGGGCAGTACTACACCAAGCCGACGGGCGCCGTCACGGTACGGGCCGGGCACCGCGTGACGCTGGACCACGACACGTTCACCCAGCTGGCCGGCGCCGGCGCGGTGCTGGAACACGGCTGCCAGTACTGCACCGTGTCGCGCGGGGTGTTCGACGACCTCGGCAGCGGCGGGGTGTACGTCGGGGACACCGACCCGCATCCGAGCCCGGCGGCGACCTCGACGCACAATACCGTGTCCGGCAGTACCTTCCACGGCATCGGCGCGGAGTTCACCGACGCGGTGGGCATCTGGTCGCCGTACGACGCGTTCCTCACCATCGACCACAACACGCTGGAACACCTGCCGTACAGCGCGATCAGCGTCGGTTGGGGCTGGAACCAGCCGCAGGCGCAGCACACCCCGTTGCGGGACAACAGGATCACCGGAAACCGGCTGATCGACGTGATGCGACCCGAGGCCGGGCAGCACGACGGCGGCGCCATCTACACCCAGGGGCAGCAGCCCGGCACGGTGATCAGCGGCAACTACCTCGACCGGTCCGACTACCCGAAGACCGACGGCGAGGGCGCCAACGGCGTCTACCTGGACGAGCAGAGCTCGTACATCCTCGTCGAGCACAACGTGCTGACCCGGATCAGCTACAAGTGGGTGTCCAACTGGGCCGGCTACGGCGTCGGCAACACGGCGACGCACAACTGGTCCTCGACCACCGCGCCACCGCTGTCCGGCGCCGGCAGCACCCTGGTGGACAACCAGGAGGGGCTGACCGCGCTGCCGCCGGCGGCGGTCGCGGTGGCCCGGGCCGCCGGCGCCAGCCCGCCCGGCGAGGTCGAACCGCTCTAGCGGACCGGCGGCACCGGCTTCCGGCCCGGATCTCACCCGTACGACCAGGAAGGGGCACCGCATGCACCGCCTCGGTACCGTACCTCGACCCGGCACCACACTCCGACTCCGCCCGTTGCTGCGGTGCGCCCTCGCCATCCTGCTGGCGGCGTCCGGCCTCGTCGCCGCGAGCAGCCCCGCCGCGGCGGTGGCCGCGGACCCGCACTACAACTGGCACTCCACCGCCGCCGACATGTACAACGTGGATCAGACGATCCGGATCACCGCGACCGCAACGGATCGCTTCTTCGCCCACCAGATCGCGCAGAGCGGCACGGGTGCGGCGCTCTACGTCGGGCTGCAGGACAACGCGAACGCGCCGCAGCACCGGCTGGTGTTCTCGGTGTGGAACGCGGTCGGCGGCACCGCATCCGCCGGCGCGAGCTGCCACGCCTTCGACAGCGAGGGTTCCGGCTGGACCTGTGTCCGCGACTTCGGCTGGCAGATCGGCACCACGTACACCCTGCGGGTGTGGCAGACCGCGAAGAGCGCGGACGGTTCGGTGACCTGGCTCGGCGAGGTCTACGACCCCGCGACGTCCAGCTGGCAGCAGGCCGGGCAGATCACCAGCGCGCCCGGTGCCGACGGGCTGTCCTACTCCTCGAACTGGATCGAGAGTTTCGCCCGCCCCACCGGTTCCTGCGACACGGAACCGGCCGCCGCGGCCGTGTTCGGCTACCCGGTCGGCAACGACGGATCGGCGCCGGGCACGCCCAACTACGGTGCCGACGGCACCTGCGGCGACCACCACAGCACCGAGGTACTCGACACCCAGGCACGCACCGTCACCCTGACCCAGTGAGGAGACCGGCATGGAGATGACCCGGAGGCAGGCGCTGGTACTCGGCGCCGCGGCGGTCGGTGCGGCCGGCGGCGCGTCGGCTCTCGCGCCCCGAGCCGCCCGCGCCGGGGACGCCGACGAGTTCGAGACGCTGCGCCGGCGCTGGGCCACGTTGCTCACCGGCGGCACCGCGGATCCGGCCGACCCGGACGTGGTGCGCGCACTGTCCGATGTGGACGACGCCGCCGAGAGCGTGTGGCAGGCGATGGACACCGGCGCCGATGCGGCGACCCCGTGGCCGGACCTGCCGCTGACCGCCACCGACGGGGTCAACGCCAACGCCTGCCTCAACCGGCTGCTGACGCTGGCGGTCGCGTGGGCGACCGAGGGTGCGGCGAAGCACGGCGACGGTGCCGTGCTGGCCGCCATCGTCGGCGCGCTGGACCTGGTGTACTGCAAGCGGTACAACGAGAACGCCCGGGAACTCGGCAACTGGTGGAACTGGGAGATCGGCTGCCCGAAGACGCTCGCCCAGATCCTGGTGCTGCTGCCCGGCCAGGTGCCCGCCGACCAGCTCGCCAACCACCTGCGGGTGATCGGTCACTTCGTGCCGAACGCCGACCGGCGGACGAACTACCCGAGCCTCGCCGAGACCGGCGCGAACCGGATGGACAAGGCGGTGATCGTCGCGCTCAGCGGCATCGTCGGCCGCGATCCGGACCGGATCGCGCTGGCCCGGGACGGCGTCTCGGACGTTCGCGACTCCGGCCGGTACGGCATCTTCCAGTACGTCACCCGCGGCGACGGGTTCTACCGGGACGGTTCGTTCATCCAGCACGACAGCATCCCGTACGTCGGCTCGTACGGTGCGGTGCTGCTCGACGACATCTCCCGGTTGCTGTTGCTGCTGGCCGGATCGAGCTGGGCGATCACCGACCCGAACCAGAACGTCGTGCTGGACGCGGTGTCCGCGAGCTACGCGCCGTTCCTGACCAGCGGGGCGATGATGGACTGCGTGCGCGGGCGCGCGGTGTCCCGGCAGCACTCGTCGGACCACGACGCGGGGCACGGCATCGTCGACAGCGTGCTGCTGCTCGCCCAGGGCGCGCCGGCGTCGTACGCGGCGAGCTTCCGGGCGCTCGCGAAGGGTTGGCTGCGCCGGGACACCGCCCGGCCCTACCTCGCCACCGCGACGCTGCCGCAGCTGGTGGCGGCGAAGGCGGTGCTCGCCGACGGTGGCGTCACGGCGACACCGGAACCGGAGTACCACCGGCAGTTCCCGCACCAGGACCGGATCGTGCACCGGCGCCGGGACTGGTCGTTCACGCTCGGGCTCAGCTCGGACCGGATCTTCCGGTACGAGTGCGGCAACGGCGAGAACCTGCACGGCTGGTACACCGGCGACGGCATGACCTACCTCTACCTCGCCGACGACCTGGCGCAGTTCTCGGACGGGTTCTGGCCCACGGTCGATCCGTACCGGCTGCCCGGCGTCACCGTCGGCACCGAGCCGCGGGCGGACGCGGTCAGCCACGGCACGTCCGGGCCGATCGCCTTCGACGCCTGGGTCGGCGGCACCAGCCTGGCCGACCGGTACGGCGCCGTGGGGATGGCGTTCACCTCCTACGACCGGACCATCACGGCCCGCAAGTCGTGGTTCCTGCTGGACGACGCGGTCGTCGCGCTCGGCGCCGGGATCGCCCGGTCCGGCGACGAGCACCCGGTGCTGTCGGTGGTGGAGAACCGGAACCTGCACGCCGGCGGTACCAACCGGCTGCTGGTCGACGGGCACCGGCAGCCCGACGACCTCGGCTGGCAGGGGCGGTTCGGCGGCGCGCGGTGGGCGCACCTGGACGGCGTCGGCGGCTACGTGTTCGGCGGCGACGCCACACTGCACGCCGAACGGGCCGAGCGCACCGGCAGCTGGCACGACATCAACACCGGATCGGACACCGCCGGCAACGGCGACGAGCTGACCCGCCGGTACCTGACCCTGTGGTTCGACCACGGCACGACGCCGTCGGACGCCGGCTACCAGTACGTGCTGCTGCCCACCGCGTCGGCCGCGGCGACCGCCCGCTGGGCGGCCGACCCGCCGGTGCGGGTACTGGCGAACACCGCTGCGGTACAAGCGATCCAGGTTTCCCGGCCGCGCCTGACGATGGCCACCTTCCAGGCGGCCGGGCAGGCCGGGCGGCTCGCCACCGACGGCCCGGCGGCGGTACTGGTCGCCGCGGACGGCGCCCGGATCACCGTCGCGGTCAGCGATCCGAGCCGTACCGCGGAGACGGTGCGGGTGACGCTGCCGTTCCCGGTGCGGCGGCTGACCGACGCGGACGACACGGTACGACTGGTGTCGGCCGGGCCGCGGGCGGTACTCGCCGTCGCGGTCGGCGGCTCCAGCGGCGCCACCCACACCGCCGCGCTGCTGCGCTGAGACTCCCGATCGCATCATCCGCTGCCGGCCGCGGGGGTGGCACCGCGCCGGCCGGCACACCCCGCGTCCGCGCGGCGTCCCGTTCACTCGCCGAGGCTTCGGCGTCCACTGTGGAGGTTCGGATGTCCCTGTCCAGACGTGCACTGCTCTCCTCGGCCGCCGCGGGCGCGGCCGTCGCCGCCACCGGGTTCGGCACCGGGCCGGCGACCGCCGCGCCCGGGCCGGCCGGCGACCGCACCGTCCGGTTCACCGCCAAGCCGTCCGCCGAGCAGGAGCGGCTACGGTTGGCGCAGGCGTTGCGCGCCACCGACTTCGAGTCGACCGGCTACTACCTGCCGCCCAACACGCCGCTGCGCCTGACCGTACACGACGGACCGGTGGTCCCGGCCCTGCACATCGGCGCCCCGGACGCGGACGACCAGGCCAAGACGCCGCGCAGCTATCCGCTGACCGCCGGCGCGAACACGGTGACCGACCCGCACGGCGGCATGGTGTACCTGTCCGCGGTGGGGCACGGGCAACCGGTGTCCGTGACGCTCGGCGCCGCCGCCCGACCGGTGCCGTACTTCCGGCTGGGGAGCACCGGAAACGCCGAGTTCCGCCGCCAGCTCGACCAGCGGGCGACCCCGTGGGCCGAGCTGACCGCAGACCACGTGATCCTCACGGTCAAGCGCGAGTCTGCAGCGCAGTACGCGGCGGAGGACCAGTCGGCGTTGCTGGCCCTGTTCGCGCGCATCGTGGCGGTCGAGGACGCCACCAGCGGGCTGGCCGGGCGCAACCCGATCGACCGGCGCAACGCCCACCCGTACCACTTCGTCAACATCACCGCGACCCGACCCGGTGTCGGTGCGTACACCTCGCACGGCTACATGGCCTTCCCGAACACCTACCTGGACCGCCTGCTGGTGGTCGATGCGTTGCGCACCAACGGTTGGGGCATGTGGCACGAGCTCGGTCACGAACACCAGCAGTTCGCCTACAAGCCGGCGGTGCTCACCGAGGTCAGCGTCAACCTGTACTCGCTGGCGGTCGGCAGGGCGCTCGGCGACCAGCCGCGGCTGACCGTGCCGGACGGCAAGACCGGGCTCACCCCGTACCAGAGCGCGCTGCCCAAGCTCGGCACCGCCGGCGTGGACTATGCGAGCACCTTCGGCGCGTACGAGAAGCTGGTGATGCTCAACCAGCTGACGCTCGGCTTCGGCGACGACTTCTGGCCGCGGCTGCACCGGTTGATCCGCCGGGAGAACCCGCAGACGCAGTGGGACGCGCCGGACGCGACCGAGGTGCGGTTCGGGTACCTCGCTTCGTACACCAGCCGGATCGCCGGCGCCGACCTGACGGCTTTCTACGATCGATGGGGCGTACCGCTCACCGACGACGCACGCGCCGCGGTGGCGGCACTCGGCCTGCCGGCGCCGACGGTGGATCCGAGCACCCTGCACGAGTGACGCGCCGGGCGCGTGACGGCCCAACCGGGGGATCCGGTGATGGCGAGATCACTGTCCGATTGATTCGGACAGTGATCCCCAGAGGGATTCACGCTCCCAGGGGATTCTCAGGGAGAGCCCAGGCCGACCGCAGGCTGTCGAGCAAATCTGGCCCCATGAGCGAGCGACAGCGAGCGACCCAGCGGTACGGCGCGCCCGTGACTGATGGTCGGAGGCAGCGGAGCGGAGACCGCCCATGAGCACTCAGGACCGCGACCCCAGGGGCGCCGACGAGCAGCCCGCGGCCGGGCCCGGCCAGCCGACCGAGCCCGCCGCGGCGTCCGGACCGGCCGCCGACCAGACCGGCGCCGACCGTGCCGCGCCCGACTCGACGACACCGCCGGTCGACGCCGGTACCGACGAGGGCCCGGCGAACGCTCCGGAGCCGGCCGCCACCTCGGGCCCGCCGGCCACGCCGGAGCCGGCGGACACCCCGGAGCCCGAGGACACCCCGGGGCCCGAGGGCACTCCGGGGTTCGCCGGCGCGGCCGGGTCCGAGGACGTGACGCAGGCGGTTCCGGCCGCCGGCGCGACCGCAGCCAGCACGCCCGACGCGGTACCCCCGGCGCGTCGGGCGCCGACCAGCAGTGGTCCGCCGGTGCCGCCGCCCACCCCGAGCCCGCGGCGACCGCCGGGCAGCCCGAGCCCGCCGCCCCGGCGCAACCCGCGGCGGCTGCGAACCCGGCCCAGCCGGACGATGCGAACCCGCCGGGCTGGGCGCAGCCGGCGGCGGCCGGTGCGCAGGGCGCGCCCGGCGCCGGTCCGGCCGGCGACCAGGCCGGTCCGCCCTCCGAGTACGCCACCGAGTCGTACGGGCAGCCGGCCGGCACGCCGCCGCAGCAGCCGGCCGCGGGGCCGTACGGGCAGCAGCCCGCGGCGGGCCCGTACCAACCGGCCGCCGGCCAGCCCGTGCCCGGCCAGCCCGTGCCCGGTCAGCCGATCGGCGGGCCGGCCGACACGACCGGCCAGTTCGGCGCGACTCAGCAGGTCCCGGCCTACCCGGGCGGTTACGGCGCGTCCGGCTGGCAGCAGCCCGGGCCGTACGGCCCGAAGCCGCCGAGCAGGGCCCGCCGGTGGGTCGCGGCCGGCGCCGCGGCGGTCGTCCTGGTGCTGGCCGGCGGCGTCGTCGGCGGTGTCACGGTGCACGCGCTGGACGGGAACACGCCGATGGAGTCGACGGTCGTGTCCAGCCCGGTGTCGGTCAAGGGCGGCTCGCTCGCCGACATGGTGAAGCAGGTCAAGCCCAGCGTGGTGTCGCTGAAGGTGCAGTCCGGCCAGTCCGGAGACGAGGGTTCCGGCGTCATCATCTCGACCAACGGCATGATCGTGACCAACAACCACGTGGTCGAGGCCGCCGCGGGGGCAACGGTTCGATCCAGGTCACGTTCGACGACGGCAGCCAGGCGCCGGCGAAGATCATCGGACGGGATCCGTCCGGCGACCTCGCCGTGGTGCAGGCGCAGGGCAAGTCGGATCTGAAGCCGGCGACCATCGGCAACAGCGACAAGCTCTCGCCGGGCGACGGTGTCGTGGCGATCGGCAGCCCGCTCGGCCTGGAAGGTACGGTCACCCAGGGCATCGTGTCGGCGCTCAACCGCAGCTACACGGTGTCGACCGAACAGCAGCAGCAGCCGCAGCAGCAGAACCCGTTCAACTTCCAGGACCCGCAGAAGCAACAGCAGCAGAGCGGTTCGATCACGATCCCGAACGCGATCCAGACCGATGCGGCGATCAACCCCGGCAACTCCGGTGGCCCGCTGCTGAACATGTCCGGCCAGGTCATCGGGATCAACAGCGCGATCCGCTCGTCGGACAGCTCGGGCAGCGGCCAGGGTGGCAGCATCGGCATCGGCTTCGCGATCCCGATCAACACCGCGAAGGCCACCGCGGACAAGCTGATCAAGGGCGAGAAGGTGCAGCACCCGCTGTTCGGTGTCTCGGTGACCAGCGCCACCGACTCGAACGGCAACGGCAGCGGCGCGCTCGTCGCGGCGGTCACCAAGGGTGGCCCGGCCGACAAGGCCGGCATCCAGAAGGGTGACGTGATCACCCA
Source organism: Actinocatenispora thailandica (assembly GCF_016865425.1). Taxonomy (NCBI): domain Bacteria; kingdom Bacillati; phylum Actinomycetota; class Actinomycetes; order Micromonosporales; family Micromonosporaceae; genus Actinocatenispora; species Actinocatenispora thailandica. The sequence continues at coordinate 794,666 of NZ_AP023355.1, forward strand.
GGTCGACGGGACCAAGGTGCCGGACTCCGACACGCTGGTCTCGGTGGTGGCCCAGCACCAGCCGGGCGACAAGGTGAAGGTCACCTACACCCGCAACGGCAAGTCACACACCGCCACCGCGACGCTCGCGGCAGCGAAGTAACCCAGTACCGCCCTGACGGGGCCCGCCGGAGATCCGGCGGGCCCCGTCGCGTTCGCGGTACGGCGATCCTGTCGGTGGGTGGGTGCAGGATCGAGGCGTGCGGTGGGCGGTGTACGACGACGAGGCCGGGGGCGGCGCGCTTGCCGGCCTCGACGCGTCCGGTGCGATCGGTGCCGCGACCGCCGTGCCGGCGCTGGCCGCGGCGGTGGGTGCCCGCGAGGCCGGCGACGTGCGGTGGGTCTGGCCGGACACTGCGCGCTGCTACCCGGGCCTGCTGCGGGACGGCGCCCGGGTGGCCCGGTGTCACGACCTGGCGCTGACCGAGGGGCTGCTGCTGGGGCATGCCGGCCGCTGGGGTGAGCCGCGGGCGCTGCCGGCGGCGTGGGCCCGGCTGCACGACCTGCCGGTGCCGGACGACGAGCCGCTGGCGGGCGCGCCGCAGCCGGGCCGGCCGACCCAGCCGGCGCTGTTCGCGCCGGCCCGCCAGCCGCTGCCGGGCGCGGCGTCGCCGCTGGCCGCGGTGGCCGGCGTGCACGCCGACCAGCTCGCGCGCATCGGCGCGCTGCCCGACCCGGCGCGGTTCCGGCTGCTGGTCGCGGTGGAGTCGGCGGGCGCGCTGGCGGCGGCGGAGCTGGGCGCGGTCGGCCTGCCGTGGCGGGCCGACGTGCACGACCGGTTGCTGACCGAGGCGCTCGGGGCCCGGCCGACCGGTGGTGGCCGGCCGCCGGTGCTGGCCGGGCTGGCGGCGCAGATCGAGGCGGCCTTCGGGTTTCGGCTCAACCCGGACTCGCCGGCGGAGGTGGTGGCCGCGTTCCGCAAGGTGGGCATCGCGGTGCCCTCGACCCGGGCGTACGTGTTGCGCGACGTGGAGCATCCGGCGGTGGCGCCGCTGCTCCGGTACAAGGAGTTGTCCCGGCTGCACGTGGCGAACGGGTGGCAGTTCCTCGCCGACTGGGTGGTCGGCGGCCGGTTCCGGCCGGAGTACGTCGCGGGCGCGGTGGTGTCCGGGCGGTGGGGCACCCGGGGCGGTGGTGCGTTGCAGATCCCGAAGGCGGTGCGTCGCGCGGTGGTGGCGGAACCGGGCTGGGTGCTGGTGGTGGCCGACGCCGGCCAGTTGGAGCCGCGGGTGCTCGCGGCGCTGTCCGGGGACCGCGGGATGGCGACCGCGGCGGGCCCCGGCGACATGTACGCGGCGCTCGCCGCCTCGGCGTTCGAGGGCGACCGGGCCAAGGCGAAGGTCGCGCTGCTCGCCGCGATGTACGGGGGCACCACCGGCGCCGGTGGCGCGCTGCTCGCCACCCTGCGGCGGCGGTTCCCGGACGCGGTGGGGTACGTGGAGGCCGCGGCCCGGGTGGGTGAGCAGGGCGGCCTGGTGCGTTCGCTGCTGGGGCGCACCTGCCCGCCGGCGTCGACCCCGGTCGCCGGGCCGGGCGAGCCGGCCGAGGCGGCGGAGCCGGTGTCGGCGTCGTCGGCGCGGGCCCGCGGCCGGTTCACCCGCAACTTCGTCATTCAGGCGACGGCGGCGGAGTGGGCGCTGTTGCTGCTGGCCGAGTTGCGCCGGCGGTTGGCCTCGATGGACGGTACCGAGCTGGTGTTCTTTCAGCACGACGAGGTGGTCGTGCACTGCCGGCGGGAGCTGGCGGGCGAGGTGACGGCCGCGGTGACCGCGTCGGCGCAGGCGGCGACGGGGATGTTGTTCGGGCCGACCCGGGTGCGCTTCCCGCTCGACGTGGCGACCGCGGAGTGTTATGCCGATGCGAAATGAACTATTTTCGATGTGATCTTACGGCCCACTTAACGCTATGTCGGAGGGTTTTCCGCTACCCTTACCCGTCTCGCGTTACCGCGAGAGGAAGGGAGGATCCTCAACCGGTATGACCAATATAGTGGCGTTCGGTGAGCCCATCGGGCAGGGCTGGACCCAGATCGGGGAACTCGCCCTCGCGCTGGTGCTCTGTACGGTCATCGGCCTGGAGCGGGAACTCGCCCAGAAGGCGGCCGGGCTGCGCACCCACACCCTCGTCGGGGTCGGCGCGGCGCTGATCATGCTGATCTCCAAGTACGGCTTCAGCGACATCCTCGGCGAGCACGTCACCCTCGACCCGTCCCGGATCGCCGCGCAGATCGTGTCCGGCATCGGCTTCATCGGCGGTGGGCTGATCTTCGTCCGCCGCGACGCGGTCCGCGGTCTGACCACCGCCGCGGTGATCTGGATGTCGGCCGCGGTCGGCATGGCCTGCGGTGCCGGGCTGTGGCTGCTCGCGATCGCGGTGACCGCCGGGCACTTCCTCGTGCTGTACGGCTACCCGGCGATCGGCCGGCTGCTGCCGCGGTCGAAGTGGGCGCCGTCGAACCTGACGATGACCTACCACGGTGGGCAGGGCGTGCTGCGCAACACGCTGGCCGCCTGTACCGACCGCGGCATCGCCGTCGCGGAGATCTCCACCGAGCAGGTCGAGGAGGGTGCCGGCGGCCGGGTCCGGGTCGCGCTGACCCTTCGGGGCGTCCGCGACCCGGGCGACCTGGCCGCGAGCCTGTCCGAGATCGACGGCGTGGTCGCGGTGCGCGCCGGCGACGAGGAACGCAGTACCGAATGAGCGGGCGGTGCGGCGCGCCCGGCCCGGGGTCGCCGCACCGTGTCACCAGCCGTCGGCGGGAGTGATCTCGCCCGGCGCGGCGGGCGGCTGCTCGACCTCGTGCCGCTCGTACTGGGTGGACAGCACGATGTGCGATCGCGCCTCGCCGTGCCGCTGGCCGAGCTGCTCCAGGAACCCCTCCAGGTGGGTCATCGACGCGACCCGCACCTTCAACAGGGTGCAGGACTCGCTGGCGAGCTTGTGCACCTCGACGATCTCCGGGTAGTCGGCGGCCCGCGCGGTGCGCAGCAGGCACCGGCCGGGCGTGCAGCGCAGCATCAGGAACGCGGTGAGCGGCGAGCCGGCCCGCGCCGGATCGACCCGCGCCTGGTAGCCGGTGATCACCCCGGCGTCCTGCAGCCGGCGCACCCGGTCGGCCACCGCCGGCGCCGACAGGTTCACCCGCCGGGCGAGCGACTTGTACGACTGGCGGCCGTCGGTCTGCAACTCGTGCAGGATGCGCCAGTCCAGGTCGTCGAGGGCGATCTCCGAACGGAAGGCCATTGCCGGCAATCTCCTTTCGTACGGTAGGCAGGCTCGACGAAACCCCCGTGCACTGACCATTCAGCAACCGTCGCGACTTTTCTAGCCTGCTTCGCATGGCAAACTACCCCGAAACCCCGCCGGGACGCCGGCGCACGATGGGCGCGCTGTTTCTCGGTGCCGCGTCGGTCAACGCCGCGATGGTGCTCGCCGGTACCGCCGCGACGCTGGTCGTCGCCGACCGGCTCGGCACCGGCTGGGGCGGGCTCGGCAGTACGGCCGGGGTCGCCGGCACCGCCGCCGGCGTGCTGCTGTTGAGCCGGGTGATGGCCCGGTGGAGTCGGCGTACCGGTCTGGGCGCCGGCGCCCTCACCGGTACGGCCGGCGCGGCGGTGGCGACCGCGGGTGCCGCGGCCGGCTCGGTGCCGGTGCTGCTTGCCGGGATGCTGCTGCTGGGTGTCGGGAACGCCGCCGCGCAGCTCGCCCGGTACGCGGCGGCGGGGCTGTTCGAGGCGCGCCGGCGGGGAACGGCCCTCGGCGCCGTCGTGTGGGCGGGCACCGTCGGTGCCGTCGGTGGGCCGCTGCTGCTCGGCCCGTCGACGCGGGCGGCCGGTGCTTCCGGTTGGGCACCATTGACCGGCGCCTTCGCCCTCGCACTGGGCTGCTTCGGGGTGGCCGTCGTGGCGTTCCTGCTGGTGGCACGGCGCCCGGCGGCGACGCCGGACGAGCCGGTGCCGGCGGCGGGGCCGCTGCGGACGGTGCTGGTGCGGCCGGACGTCCGGCTCGCGCTGGCTGCGATGCTGACCGCCCAGGTGGTGATGACCGCGGTGATGACCGCGGCGCCGCTGTCGATGCACCGGCACGGGCAGTCGATGGGCGTGGTCGGCCTGGTGGTGTCGGCGCACACGTTGGGCATGTTCGCGTTCGCGCCGGTGTCCGGGCGGCTGGCGGACCGGTTCGGCGGCCGGACCGTCGTCGCTGCCGGCCTGGCGACGCTGGCGCTGGCCACCGTGCTCGTCACCGGTACCGCCGGGTCGACCGGGCCCGGCCTGCCGGTGGCGCTGTTCGTGCTCGGGTACGGCTGGAACCTGGCGTTCGTCGGCGCCAGCGCCCTGCTGGTGCACGGGCTGCCGGCCGCGGTGGAGTCGCGGGTGCAGGGGCTGGTGGAGAGCTGGTCCTGGGCCGGTGGCGGTGCGGCGACGCTCGGTTCGACCGCGGTACTCGGTGCCGCCGGCTACCCGCCGCTCGCGCTCGGCGCCGGCGCGCTGCTCGCCGTACCGGCGGCGCTGCTGCTCGCCCGCCGGCCGCGCCGGCCGATCGGGGAACCGCGGCCGAACCGATCGGAGCTCGCCGAGCGGGCCCGCTGACCGGCGCGCCGGCCGGACCGTTCCGGCCGGCGCGCCACGGTCACAGCGACGGATACAGCGGGTACTTGTCGGCCAGCGCGGTGACCCGGTCGCGCAGCGCGGCGGCCCGGGACTCGTCGAAGTCGGCCGACAGTGCGCCGGCGATGACGTCGGCGACCTCGGTGAACGCGTCGGTGTCGAACCCGCGGGTGGCGAGCGCCGGGGTACCGATGCGCAGGCCGGAGGTGACCATCGGCGGCCGCGGGTCGAACGGCACCGCGTTGCGGTTGACGGTGATCCCGAGATCGTGCAGCCGGTCCTCGGCCTGCCGGCCGTCCAGCTCGGAGTCGCGCAGGTCGACCAGCACCAGGTGCACCTCGGTGCCGCCGGTCAGCACCCGGACGCCGGCGGCGGCCAGCTCCGGTGCGCTCAGCCGCTCGGCGAGGATCTTCGCGCCGGCCAGGGTGCGGCGCTGCCGGTCGGTGAACTCGTCCGAGGCGGCGACCTTGAACGCGACCGCCTTGGCCGCGATCACGTGCTCCAGCGGCCCGCCCTGCTGGCCGGGGAACACCGCCGAGTTGATCTTCTTGGCCAGCTCCGGAGTGTTGGTCAGGATGACGCCACCGCGCGGGCCGCCGAGCGTCTTGTGCGTGGTGGTGGTGACGATGTCGGCGTACTCGACCGGGTTCGGGTGCAGGCCGGCGGCGACCAGCCCGGCGAAGTGCGCCATGTCGACCATCAGCAGCGCGCCGACCTCGTCGGCGATCTCCCGGAACGCGGCGAAGTCGAGCTGCCGCGGGTACGCCGACCAGCCGGCGACGATCATCTTCGGCTGGTGCTCGACCGCGAGTCGGCGCACCTCGGCCATGTCGACCCGGTAGTCGATCTCGTCGACGTGGTAGGCGACCACGTGGTACAGCTTGCCGGAGAAGTTGATCTTCATCCCGTGGGTCAGGTGGCCGCCGTGCGCCAGGTCCAGGCCGAGGATGGTGTCACCCGGGGTCAGGGTGGCGAACATGGCGGCCGCGTTGGCCTGCGCGCCGGAGTGCGGCTGGACGTTCGCGAACCCCGCGCCGAACAGGCCCTTGACCCGCTCGATCGCCAGCCGCTCGATCACGTCGACGTGCTCGCAGCCGCCGTAGTAACGGCGGCCGGGGTAGCCCTCGGCGTACTTGTTGGTCAGCACGGAGCCCTGCGCGGACAGCACCGAGACCGGGGCGAAGTTCTCCGAGGCGATCATCTCCAGCGTCGACTGCTGGCGGTGCAGCTCGGCGCCGATGGCCGCCGCGACCTCGGGGTCGGTGTCGGCGAGGGAACGGTTCAGCAGGTCGGTCATGCCCCCATCCTCCCCGCCTTTCCGGTGCCGCCGAACGGCGGCCCCGGAAAGGGCCGCTCGGGGTCCTGGCAGCTTGAGATGTGTTTCGGGGGTCGCCATTCGGCGGCCCCCGAAACGGCCGCTTGGAGTCCTGGCAGTCGAGAGGTGGTGCTGGGGTGTTGGGTGCAGGTCACGGCTCGCTGGTGTGCTGCCAGCGGGGACGTGGGCTGGGTGGGCTCAGGCCTCGATTTCCGCCGGTTCATGCTCGTGACCTGGGGGTTCGTTGCCGGTGAACTGCCGCCAGACGCGCGCCGCGCCGCGTGCCGCGAGCAGCTCCGCGGCGGCGATGGCCACCCCGGACAGCGCCGCCCAGGCGAGCGTCTCGCCCCAGCTGGCCTCGAAGTCGTCGGCGTGCTGTGGCGGATCGTCGTGCCGCACCGCGCGCCAACCGGCGGCGACCGCCTTGCGCGCGACGAAGCCGAGCGGCAGCGCGAACGCCAGCCCGGTCACCTTCCAGCCCACCTTGCTCATGGCCGCCACGTCCGGCCCACCCCCAAGCCCGTAACCGGTAAACCCGTACGTGCATCGTGCCACGCCGCGACACCAGCACCTCGGCGAGCCGCGAGACCGGTCGTCCGGATCCGACGCGGCGTCTCCGGTACCAGCACGCCAGCGCACCGGGGCCTGCACCCCCGTACCCGGCGGTCACGTCTCGAACCGTCAACGCCACGAGCGGCACTTGACGAACCCGCCGGATGGCGGGTTCGTCAAGGTTCAGTTCGTTGAACTCTGCGTCGCAGGAGGTACACGCTAGCCTTTTGGAGGAAGGTGACCCTTTCGGGGGAGGTCGGGACGGTTGGACCGCTGGCGCGCTGTTCCGAACGACCCGTTGCGCGGGGTCGCGTTGTTCGCCGGGCTCGACCTGCGCAGCCGGCGCCGCCTCGCCGCGAGCGCCGAATCCCGGGTGTACCGGGAAGGGCAGGTGCTGTTCCGCGAGGGCGACCCGGGTGACGTGCTGTTCGTGCTCCGGCACGGCGCGGTCGCGGTGTACCGGTCTGGTCCGGGCGGCGACCGTGCGGTCCTGACGCTGGTCCGGGCGCCGAACGTGCTGGGTGAGATCTCGCTGCTGGACGGCGCACCGCGGTCGGCGTCGGTGGAGGCGATCGCGCCGACCGAGGCGCTGGTGTTGCCGCGGACCGCGTTCCTGGATCTGGTGCACACCGATCGGCGGTTGATGGACGAGGTGTTCCGGGCGATGGGCGCGATGGCCCGGCGGCTGACCGAGCAGAAGGCGGACCACATCTTCCTGGACCTGCCGGGCCGGGTGGCGAAGACGTTGGTCCGGTTGCTGGTGCCGGGTGAGGGCGAGCACGATCCGCCGACGTTGAGTCAGAGCCGGGTGGCGGAGCTGGTGGGCGGTTCGCGGCAGAGCGTGAACCAGGTGATCCGGACGTTCGCCCACCGCGGTTGGCTGCGCACCGAGGGTCGCTCGATCGTGCTGACCGACCTGGCGTCGTTGCGGCGCCGTGCCGGGCTGCCGGAGCACCCCGAGCCCTGAACGTCCATTTTGGACAGTCCGGTTCGCGCTCGGCGCGTCCGGTCGGGACGTTACCGATTGTTGAGTTATCTCACCCCGGCCCGCAGCGGCGGTCGGTTCGGGGTATCGCCAGGACGGGCGGCTCATTACACTCCATCGACCATCGTCGATAAATGATGACATGGAGGCTGATGGTGGGCGAGGCGACGAGCGACTACGAACGCATCGGTGGCGGCGAGGCGGTCCGGCAGGTGGTGGGCCGGTTCTACGAGCTGGTGCTGGGCGACCCGGAACTGGCCGGCTACTTCGTCGGTGCCGATCTGGTTCGGCTCAAACGACACCAGGCGCTGCTGATCTCCCAGGTACTCGGCGGCCCCGCCGAGTACGACGGGCGGGAGCTCGGCGCCGCGCACCGCGGGATGGGGATCAGCTCCGACGACTTCGGCCGGGTGGTCGTGCACCTGGTCGCCGCGTTGCGCGAGGCGAGCGTGTCGGAGGACATCATCGGCCGCGTCGGTGACGTGCTCGGCGGTACCAAGGCGGAGATCGTCGAGGCCTGAGTCGGATGGATCCGCAGGCACTCAAGGACAGCTGGGCCAACACCGCGCGGCACGGCGACGAGGTGCCGCTGTTCTTCTACTCGCACCTGTTCCTGACGCACCCGGAGACGCGGGGCATGTTCCCGATGTCGATGGCCGGTCAGCGCGACAAGCTGGTGGCCGCGCTGGGTCGGATCGTCAGCGACGTCGACCGGCTCGACGAGGTGCTGCCGTTCATCCAGCAGCTGGGGCGCGACCACCGTCGCTTCGCGGTACTGGCGGAGCACTACCCGGCGGTCGGCGAGTCGCTGCTCGCCACCCTCGCGCACTTCAACGGTGCACAGTGGACGGAAGCGCTGGCCGGGCAGTGGGCCGAGGCGTACGGGCTGGTCGCGCAGGTGATGACCGAGGCCGCCGAGCAGGCGGCGCAGCACAGCCCGCCGTGGTGGAACGGCGAGATCATCGGCATCGAGCGGCGCGGCCTGGACATCGCCGTGCTGCAGGTGCGCACCGACCACCCCTACCCGTACCAGCCGGGGCAGTCGGCGGCCGTCGAGTTCTCCCGCCGGCCGCGGCTCTGGCGGTACCTGACGCCGGCGAACGCGCCGCGTGCCGACCACACGATCGAACTGCACGTCAAGATCGTCGACGGCGGGCAGGTGAGCACCGCGCTGGTGCAGTCCGCCGCGCTGGGTGACACGCTGCGGATCGGCGCCCCGGTCGGGACCGCGCTGGTGCTTCCCGACGACGGTGCCGACCTGCTGATGGTCGCCGGCGCCACCGGCCTGGCGCCGTTGCGGGCGCTGCTGGAACAGCTCGACCGGCAGTGGCAGGCCGACCGGACCGAGCGGCGGGTCGACCTGTTCCACGGCGTGCGCACCGCGTTCGACCTGTACGAGCACCAGCTGCTCGGCGAACTCGCCGCGGCCCGGCCGTGGTTCCGGTACGTCCCGGTGGTGTCGCACGACGCGAGCTTCTCCGGCCAACGCGGCCTGGTCGGCGACGTCGCCGCCGGTGCCGGACGCTGGGCGGACCGGCTGTGCCTGGTGTGCGGGTCGCCGGACATGGTGCGCCACACGGTGTCCGCGCTCGGTTCCGCCGGAGTGCCCGCCGAGCAGGTGCGCTACGACGAGTTCACGCCCGGCACGGAGCCGACGCCGGCACCGGCCGCGGCGGCCACACCGGGCGGTATCGGTGGGGGAAGGTGGGGACAGTGACCGACCAGAGCGCCCCGAGGCGGGTGCCGCTCAGCGCGGAACGGGTGCGTACCACCACGTTCTCCCGACCGCCGTTCGGCCGCCGCGGCTTCCACGAGGACGAGGTACGGATGTTCCTCGGCCGGGTCGCCGACGACCTCGCGGCGGCCGACGCGGAGAAGGCGGCGCTGCGCGCCGAGATCGCCCGGCTGACCAACTACTACCGGGAACACGGCCAGGACCCGAACGCCGAGACGCAGCGGTCCCGGGTCAGTGTCGACGCGGTCAACCTGATGAGCCAGGCGCAGCAGGCCGCCGACACGCACGTCGCGCAGGCCGAGGAGTACGCGCGCAAGCTCGTCGGGCAGGCCCGGCAACGCTACGAGGAGCTCCTGCAGCACGCGCAGGAACAGGCGAAGCAGGCGGCGGCCGAGGCGCAGCGGGCGGCCGAGGCGTTGCCCGCGCACGCTAGCGAGGCGGACCGCGCCGCGCTGGAGCAGAAGGTGACCTACCTGCGTACCTTCGCCGAGGTCACCGAGGTGCAGCTGCGCTCGGTGCTGGAGGCGCTGACCCGCGAGGTGGACAAGCTGGGCGACGTACCCAAGCCGTGAACCGAGGCCGGTCATCCACCGATCGGTGGATGACCGGCCTCCACCGGCCTGCCGGTACCGGAGCGGTCTCGTGGTCGATCCGGTCGCGCCCCGGCGCTCCTAGCGTCGTACCCGACAGAGAGGTCCTGCCAGGACCTCATCGACCGTCGGGAGGGGGCCGGCCGTGCCGGTCATCGAGGTACGCGGGCTGCGCAAGACGTACGGCGAGAAGGTCGCCGTCGACGACGTGTCGTTCGACGTGGCGCAGGGCGAGATCTTCGGCATCCTCGGGCCCAACGGTGCCGGCAAGACCACCACCGTCGAGTGCGTCAGCGGGCTGCGCACCCGCGACGCCGGTACCGTCTCGGTACTGGGCGCCGATCCGCGCACCGAGCGCGACCGGGTCCGCCGGGTACTCGGCGCGCAGTTGCAGGAGTCGGCGCTGCCGGACAAGATCACCGTCGTCGAGGCGCTGAAGCTGTACGCGTCGTGCTACCGGCAGCCGGCCGACTGGCGCGCGCTGGCGGACCGGCTCGGGCTCGGCGACCGGCTGCGCACCAGGTACCAGAAGCTGTCCGGCGGGCAGAAGCAGCGGCTGGCGATCGCGCTGGCGCTGATCGGCCGGCCCCGGATCGCGGTGCTGGACGAGCTGACCACCGGACTGGACCCGCAGGCCCGACGGGACACCTGGAACCTGATCGAGGAGATCCGCGCCGACGGGGTGACCGTCCTGCTCGTCACGCACTTCATGGCGGAGGCCGAGCGGCTGTGCGACCGGGTCGCGGTGATCGACGCCGGCCGGCTCGTCGCCCTCGACACCCCGGCCGGCCTGGTGTCCACAGTGGACAACAGTCAGCAGCTCCGGTTCCGGCCGTCGAAGCCGGTCGACACCGCGTTGCTGGCCGGGCTGCCCGGCGTCACGTCGATCCGGCGCGACGGCGCGGAGCTGCTCGTCACCGGTACCGGCAACGTGCTGGCCGAGGTGGTCGGCACCCTCGCGGCGGCCGGCGTCCTCGCCGAGCACCTGCGGATGGACAGCGCCAGCCTGGACGACGCCTACCTGGCGTTGACCGGAAACTCCGAGGGAGACCAGTGATGTCGTCGTTCGCCGTGCTCGTCCGCACCGAGGCGAAGCTGTTCGGCCGCGAGCCGATGGCCGTGTTGTGGGCGATCGCGTTCCCGCCGCTGCTGCTGGTCGTCCTGGGCTGCGTACCGGCGTTCCGGGTGCATCAGCACGACCTGGGCGGCCTGCGGGTGATCGACCTGTACGTGCCGATCATGATCCTGTTCGTGGTGGCGATGACCGCGGTCAACACGCTGCCCGCCACGATCGGCCTGTACCGGGAGCGCGGCGTGCTGCGCCGGCTGTCCACCACGCCGATGCCGGCGTCCCGGCTGCTGCTCGCTCAGGTCGTCGTCAACGTCGCGGTCGAGGTGCTGGTACTGCTGCTGGTGGTGGGCCTCGGCCGGATCGGGTTCGGGGTGGCGCTGCCCCGGCAGCCGCTCGGCTACCTGGTCGCCTTCCTGCTGGTGCTGTGCGCGATGCTGGCGCTGGGCATGATGATCGCCGCGGTCGCGCCGAACACGAAGGTGAGCAACGCGCTGGGGATGATCCTGTTCTTCCCGCTGATGTTCTTCGGTGGGCTGTGGCTGCCCGTCGCGGCGATGCCGGCGGTACTGCGGCACATCGCCGAGTTCACCCCGGCGGGCGCGGCGACCCAGGCGCTCGGTGACGCCGCCGCAGGCTCCTGGCCGGGCTGGGGCCACCTCGCCGTACTCGCCGGGTACGCGCTGGTGTTCGGTACCGTGGCGGTGCGTTCGTTCCGGTGGGACAGCTGACCGAGATGGGGGTCGTGGTGACGTCCGAGCCGCCGCGGTCGACCACCGAGCCGCCGCGGTCGACCACCGAGCCGGCGGGCGTGCCGGGCCGGCACCCGCGCGGCCGGGGCCGGCCGGCGTCCTGGGAGGACCGGTTCGCGACCGTCTACCGGTTCCTGCCGTACGGGCTGGCGGTCGCCGCGGTGGTGCTCGCCACGTTCGGCCGCTTCGACACGGCCCGGATGCTGTGGATCGGAGCCGGCGCGGTGGCCACCCTGGCCCTGGTCTGCTGGTTCGAGACCCTGCATCCCCAGTGGGAGCACGAGCGGCCCGCGCTGACCACGTGCTACCTGCTCGTCCGGTTGGCGTTGACGGCCGTGCTGGTGGTGCTCGACCCGTGGTGGGGGCTGTTCGCCTGGCTCGGCTACCTCGACTTCTTCCGGGCGAACCTGCTCGGTGGCCGGATCACCACCGGGATCGGCGTCGCGGTCACCGCCGCGCTGCTCGCCGGCACCCAGATCGGCGGGTTCCAGAACCTCTCCGGCCCGTTGATCGGTGCCTACCTGGTCATGCTGCTGCTGAACCTGGTGCTGGCCGGGACGCTCGGCGCCTCCTTCTCGTACGTCGCGGTGCGCAACGAGCAGCGCCGGGTCGCGCTGCTGGAACTTGCCGAGGCGAACCGCAAGCTGTCCGAGACGCTGCGGGAGAACGCCGGCCTGCACGCCCAGCTGCTCACCCAGGCGCGAGAAGCCGGGGTGCGGGACGAACGGGCCCGGCTGGCCCGGGAGATCCACGACACCATCGCCCAGGGTCTGACCGGGATCATCACCCAGTTGCAGGCGGCGCAACGGGTCCCGGACTCCTCCGGGTACCTGCAGACCGCGCTCGGGCTGGCCCGGGACAGTCTCGGCGAGGCGCGCCGCTCGGTCCAGGCGCTGCGGCCGATGCCGTTGGAGGACGCGACGCTGCCGGTCGCGCTGCACCGGATCGTCGACCAGTGGACCGCGCGGGAGGCGCCGACCGCGACCCTGGTCACCACCGGCACCGCCCGGCCGTTGCATCCGGAGATCGAGGCCACCCTGCTGCGCGTCGCGCAGGAGGCGCTGACCAACGTCGCCCGGCACGCCCGCGCCGACCGGGTCGGCGTCACACTGTCCTACATGGAGGACGTGATCAGCCTCGACGTGCGCGACGACGGAGCCGGCTTCGACCCCGCCGCGCTACCCACCGGCCGCGGCGGTTCCGGGACGGCCCGGACGGCCGACACCACCGGAGCGGTCGCCACGGCCGACGGTGGCGCCGGGACGGCCGCTCGCCGGGACGGTGGTTCCGAGACGGCCGCTCGCCGGGACGGTGGTTCCGAGACGGCCGCTTGCCCGGACGGTGGCGCCGGGACGGCCGCTCGCCGGGACGGTGGTTCCGGGACGGCCGCTCGGCCGGACGGTGGGTTCGGGATGGCTGCTCGCCCGGACGGCGGTTCCGGGGTGGCCGCGTGCCCGGACGGCGGGTTCGGGTTGATCGGGATGCGGCAGCGGGTCGCCCGGCTGGCCGGGGAGCTCACCATCGAGTCCGAGCCGGGCAACGGCACCGCGGTGTCGGTGACGGTACCGGCGGTGCCGGCGGGCGCCGCGGCATGATCCGGGTACTGCTCGCCGACGACCACCCGGTGGTGCGGGACGGGCTGCGCGGCATGCTCGCCGACGCCGACGACATCGAGGTGGTCGGCGAGGCCGGCGACGGCGCCGAGGCGGTGGACGTGGCCGCGGTACAGGCGCCCGACGTGGTGCTGATGGACCTGCGGATGCCCGGGGTCGACGGGGTCGCCGCGATCCGCCGGCTCGCCGCGCGCGGCCTGCCGGCCAAGGTGCTGGTGCTCACCACCTACGACACCGATCGGGACGTGGTGCCGGCGATCGAGGCGGGCGCCACCGGCTACCTGCTCAAGGACACCCCGCGAGACCAGCTGTGCCAGGCGATCCGGGCCGCGGCCCGCGGCGAGGCGGTACTGTCCCCGTCGGTCGCCGGACGGCTGATGGGCCGGATCCGGGAGCCGGCCACCGAGCCGCTCAGCAACCGCGAGCTGGAGGTACTGGCGCTGATCGCGCAGGGCTGCACCAACCGTGACGCCGCGGGTCGGTTGTTCATCAGCGAGGCGACGGTCAAGACGCACCTGCTGCACATCTACGCGAAGCTCGGCGTCAACGATCGCGCCGCCGCCGTCGCCACCGCCTTCTCCCGCGGCCTCCTGCACCCCTGAGCCCGGTTCCGGGACCGGCGGCCCGAGGTCAGTCGCCGGTGCGGCCGTCGAGGCGTTCCCGGAGGAGGTCGGCGTGGCCGTTGTGCCGGGCGTACTCCTCGATCAGGTGGGTGAGGATGTAGCGCAGCGAGTAGACCTGGTCCTGGTAGCTGCCGGTGTCGTCCAGCGAGCCGGCCGCGGCGATGATCTCGTCGGCGCGGGCGCACTCCTCGGACCAGGCGACGAACGCCTCGTCCGGATCGGCGTCCTGGACCGCGAACTCGACCTCCGGCCGGGCCTGCGGATCCCACCGGGGCGGGATGTCCTCGCCGTCGAAGACGAACCGGAACCAGCTTCGTTCCACATCGGACAGGTGCCGGGCCAGGCCGAGCAGCGACAGGTCCGACGGCGGTACCGCCCGGGTGCGCAGCTGCTCGGTGCTCAGCCCGGCGCACTTGATCGCGAACGTCTGCCGCTGGTAGGTCAGGAACGCGGTCAGCATGCCGAACTCGTCGGCCTGGTGCGGCGGATCCGGCCGGTCGGGTACCTCCATCATCCTCGCATCCTCGCAGCCGCACCGTCGGACGGCGACCCGATTCCGGCGGTACGGCGTTGCCGTTCGGCGTGCCGCCGCGCGGGCGCGTGCCGGATCCGCCGGCGGGCGGCTTCCGGGACCGCGGCGCCCCGGAAGCCCGCCCGGGCTAGGCGAGGGGGCCGATGGCGGCCTCGATCTCGGTGCGCAGTTCGGCACCGACCAGCAGCGCGCGGCTGTGCTCCAGGATCGGTGCGAGGAACTCGTCCGGCCCCGGCTCGCCGGCGACCTCGGCGATCCGGCGTACCGCGATGGCACCGGCCGGGCTGGGCGTCATCGGCGCCCGCAGTTGCAGGCCGCGGCAGGCGGCGAGCAGCTCGACCGACAGCAGGTGCGACAGGTTCGCCAGCACGGTACGCAGCTTGTGCGCCGCCGACCAGCCCATCGAGACGTGGTCCTCCTGCATGCCCGAGGTCGGGATCGAGTCGGTCGACGCCGGCACGGACAGCCGCCGGTTCTCCGCCACCACCCCGGCCGCGGTGTACTGCGCGATCATCAGGCCGGAGTTGACGCCCGGGTCGGGGGACAGGAACGCGGGCAGTTCCCGGGAGCGCGCCACGTCCAGCAGCCGGTCCACCCGGCGCTCGGAGATCGAACCGACCTCGCTCGCCGCGATCGCCAGGTAGTCGGCGGCGAAGCCGAGCGGCGCGCCGTGGAAGTTGCCGGTCGACTCGACCCGGCCGTCCGGCAGCACCACCGGGTTGTCCACCACCGACACCAGCTCGCGCGCCGCCACCTGGACCGCGAACTCCAGGGTGTCCCGCGCCGCGCCGGCCACCTGCGGTGCGCACCGCATCGAGTACGCGTCCTGTACCGCGTGGGTCAGGTCGTCGCGGTGCGAGTCCATGATGGACGATCCGGCGAGCAGCCGGTGGATGTTCGCCGCGGACGCGGCCTGGCCGGGGTGCGGCCGGATCTCGTGCAGCTCCGGCAGGAACGGCCGGTCCGAGCCGAGCATCGCCTCCACCGCGAGCGCGGCGGTCACGTCGGCCATGGTGAACAGGTGCCGGGCGTCGGCGATCGCCAGCAGCAGCATGCCGAGCATGCCGTCGGTGCCGTTGATCAGCGCCAGGCCCTCCTTGCTGGCCAGCGCGATCGGCGCCAGGCCGGCGGCGGTGAGCGCGTCGGCGCCGGTGATGCGGCGGCCGTCCGCGGTGCGTACCCAGCCCTCGCCGAGCAGTACCAGCGCGCAGTGCGCGAGCGGCGCGAGGTCGCCGGACGCGCCGAGCGAGCCGTGCCGCGGCACCCACGGCGTGATGTCGGCGTTGAGCAGCTCGACCAGCGACTGCGCCACCAGCGGCCGGACCCCGGAGCGGCCCATCGCGAGGGACCGGATCCGCAGCAGCATCATCGCCCGCACGACCTCGGTGGGCATCGCGTCGCCCATCCCGGCCGAGTGCGACCGGATCAGCGCGTGCTGCAGTTCGGCCCGCCGCGCCGGCTCGATGAACGTGTTGGCGAGCGCGCCGAACCCGGTGGACACGCCGTACACGGCGCGCTCGTCCCGCTCGATCGAGTCCACGATGGACCTGCTGGCCCGCATCGCGGCCAGCGCCGCCTCGGACAGCTCGACCCGGGCACCGTGCCGGGCCACCGCGATCACCTGCTCCGGCGTCACCGATTCGGGGCCGACGGTCACCTTCTTCATCCCTGGATCCCTTGCTGGTAAGCGATTTCCCCGCTCGCCACGACGGTGTGCACGAGCGGGACTCCCGGCCGGTAGGCCAGGTGGACATGGCTGGGCGCGTCGAGCACGACCAGGTCGGCCGCCGCGCCGGTGGTGATGGTGCCGACGTCGTCGCGGCGCAGTGCCGCGGCACCGCCGGCGGTCGCGCACCACAGCGCCTCCGCCGGCGTCAGGTGCATCTCCCGGACCGCCAGCGCGATGCAGAACGGCATCGACGAGGTGAACGACGAGCCCGGGTTGCAGTCGGTGGCGACCGCGACGGTGACCCCGGCGTCGACCAGCCGGCGGGCCGGCGGGTACGGCGAGCGGGTGGAGAACTCGACACCCGGCAGCAGTGTGGCCACCGTGTCGCCGCCGGCCAGCGCGTCGACGTCGGCGTCGGACAGGTACGTGCAGTGGTCCACCGCGGCGGCGCCCAGCTCGACGCCGAGCCGCACGCCGGGCCCCGCGCCGAGCTGGTTGGCGTGCAGCCGGGGCGCCAGCCCCTTCGCGATGCCGGCGGTGAGCACCGCGCGGCTCTGGTCGGCGTCGAACGCGCCGCGCTCGCAGAACGCGTCCACCCAGCGGGCGTGCGGCGCGCAGGCGTCGAGCATCGGGCCGCAGACCAGCGAGACGTAGTCGTCCGGCCGGTCGGCGTACTCGTCGGGTACCAGGTGCGCGCCGAGGAACGTGGTCTCCGCGGTCACCTGGCGGGCGATCCGCAGCAGCCGGGCCTCCTGCTCGACGCCCAGCCCGTACCCGGACTTCGTCTCGAACGTCGTCGTACCCTGGCGGGTCAGCTCCCGTTGCAGGTAGGCGAGGTTCGCCGACAGCTCGGTGTCCGGCGCGGCGTTGGTGGTGGCCACCGTCCGCCGGATCCCGCCCCCGGTGTAGGGTTCGCCGGCCATCCGGGCCGCGAACTCGCCGGACCGGTCGCCGGCGAACACCAGGTGCGTGTGGCTGTCCACGAATCCGGGGATCACCGCCCGGTTCGACGCGTCGACCCGCACGTCGCAGGCCGGCGCCCCGCCGGCCGGGCCGATCCAGGCGATCCGGCCGTCGACGGCCACCACGGCGGCGTCCCGCCGGATCGCCAGCGGATCGCGGCCGCCGGGCTCGTTGGTGACCAGTTCGCCGATCCGGTCGACCAGCAGCGCGGTCATGCGGCTCCCTTCGACGGTGCGGTCGGTGCGGCGACGCTGTCGGCCGCCGCGGCCTGCGCGTCGGCGGCGTGGCTTCGCGCCACCGGTACGGCGTGCGAGGTGGTGGTGTGGCGTCGGGCCGTGGGGACGGCGCGCGGGTCGGCGGCGTCGCTCGACGGGGTCATCGCAGTACCTCCCGGACGGTGCGGGCCAGTTCGCCGGCGACGTCGTCGACGAGCAGGTGGCGGCCGTCCTCGACGACCGGGCGCCCGTCCACCACGACCGAGCGGACGTCCGTTGCGGTCGCGGCGAACACGGCCGCCGCGAGCGGTTCGTCCGCTCCGGCGGTACGCACCGAGTCGAGCGCGACGGTGACCAGGTCGGCGGGTGCGCCGGGGGCGAGCCGGCCGGCGTCCGGTCGACCGAGCGCGGCGTGCCCGCCGCCGGTCGCGGCGGCCAGCAGCTCGCCGGCGGTGAAGTGGCCGCGCCGTTCGGTGGCCAGCCGCGCGTCCAGCTCCACCGCGCGCGCCTCCGCGAGCGGGTCGATCACCGCATGGCTGTCGCTGCCGAGGCTCAGCGGGCTGCCGGCGTCGACCAGGGCGCGCGCCGGACCGATCCCGTCGGCCAGCTCCCGTTCGGTGCTCGGGCACAGGCACACCCCGACGCCGGCCGCGCCGAGCGCGGCGACGTCCTCGTCGGTCGGGTGGGTGGCGTGCACGGCGGTGAGGTGCGGCCCGAGCAGCCCGTGGTCGGCCAGCAGCCGGACCGGGGTACGGCCGTGGAATGCCTGGCAGGCCGCGTTCTCGGCGCGCTGCTCGGACAGGTGCACGTGCAGCGGCGCGCTGCCGACCCGGTCGGCGAAGCCGCGCAGCGCGGTCTCCGGCACCGCCCGTACCGAGTGGATCGCGGCACCTCGGGTGGCGTGCGGCGGCAGCTGGATCCTCTCGTACCGCCGCTGCCAGGCGTCGGGGTCGGCGTCGGCGAACCGCTGCTGTACCGGGGACAGCGGCTGGTAGCCGTGGTCGGTGAGGCCACCGGTCAGGTACAGCGTGTCGAGCAGGCAGATCCGGATGCCGGCCTGCCGGGCCGCCTCGATGAGCGCCTCGCCCATCGCGTTCGGGTTGGCGTAGCCGGTCCCGCCGGTGTCGTGGTGCAGGTAGTGGAACTCGCCGACCGCGGTGACGCCGGACAGCGCCATCTCCGCGTAGACCGCCCGGGCCAACCTCAGGTACGAGTCGGGGTCGAGGCGTGCGGCCACCTGGTACATCCGGTCCCGCCAGGTCCAGAACGTGCCGCCGCCGTCGTGGGTACGGCCGCGCAGCGCCCGGTGGAACGCGTGCGAGTGCGCGTTGGCGAACCCCGGTACGGTCAGCCCGGCGAGCCGCCGCGCGCCGGCCGGCGGCGCGGGCACCCCGGAGGTCACCGCGGTGACGATGCCGTTGGCCTCCTCGACCAGCACGCCGGGCTCGGCCGGCCGGGCCGGATCGCCCAGCCAGGCGTACTCGCACCAGTACCCGCTCACGCGAGCTCCCGCAGCGCCGCGGTCAGCGCCCGTACCCCGGCCAGGCAGTCGACGTCGTCGGTGGCCTCGGCGGGGGAGTGCGAGACGCCGGTCGGGTTGCGGACGAACAGCATCGCGGTCGGCACCCCGGCGTCGGACAGGATGCCCGCGTCGTGCCCGGCGCCGGTGGCGAGCAGCGGCAGCGGGCCGGTGCCGCCCTGCGCGCTGCCCGCGGCGCCGCTCCCGGCGATACCCGCAGCGCCCAGGCTGGTCGAGAGCCGCCGGGCCAGCGCGTCGTCGAACCGGATCGGCGGGGTGACCGACTCGGCGGTGACGGTGAGTGCGGTGCCGTCCCGGCCGACCCGGTCCCGGGCCTGCCGTTCCAGCTCGATCAGCATCGACTCCAGGGTGGTCGCGTCCGCGGCGCGCGCGTCCAGCCACCCGGTCACCGCGGACGGGATCGCGTTGGTTCCGTTGGGCCGCACCGCGATCCGGCCGAAGGTGGCCCGCGCGTCGTGCAGCCTGGCCTGCTTGTTCGCGGCCAGCGCGGTCATCGCGTAGCTGAGCATCGGGTCGTGCCGGTCGGCCATCGCGGTGGTACCGGCGTGGTCGGCGGTGCCGGTGAAGTCGAACCGCCAGCGGCCGTGCGGCCAGATGCCGGTACCGACACCGACCGGCGCGCCGGTGTCCACCAGCCCCTTGCCCTGCTCGATGTGCAGCTCGACGTAGTGCCCGATCCGGCTCAGTCGGGCCGGATCCGGCCCGAGCCGGGAGGTGTCCGCGCCGGCCGCCGCCATCGCGTCGACGAGGGTGGTGCCGGCCGGGTCGGTCAGCGCCGCACCGCGCTCGACGGGTAGCGCTCCGGTCAGCAGCCGGGAGCCGAGACACGCCACGCCGAACCGGGAGCCCTCCTCCTCGCAGAACGCGACCACGCCGATCGGCCGGGACGGGGTGATCCGCGCGGCACGCAACGCGTCCACGGCGAGGAAGGCGGACACCACGCCGAGCGGCCCGTCGTACGCGCCGCCCTGCGGTACCGAGTCGAGGTGGCTGCCGGTCACCAGCGCGTCGCCGGCGTCCGGGTCGCCCCACCAGGCCCACAGGTTGCCGTTGCCGTCGGTCTCCACCGCCATCCCGCGCGACTTCGCCTGGTCGGTGAACCAGCTCCGGCAGGCCAGCTCGGCGTCGGTGTACCCGTGCCGCAGGTAGCCGCCGTCGGGGGCGGCGCCGATCGGCAGCAGCTGTTCCCACAGCGTCCGGAACGCGTCCCGTTCGTCCACAGTGGTCACTGCGCATCGCCCTCGCGCATCGGGATCCGCAGCCCGTCTCGCTCGGCGACGTGCTCGGCCAGCTCGTACCCGGCGTCCACGTGCCGGATCACCCCCATCGCCGGGTCGTTGGTCAGCACCCGGTCGAGCTTCGCGGCGGCCAGCGGGGTGCCGTCGGCGACGGTGACCTGCCCGGCGTGGATGGAGCGGCCCATCCCGACGCCGCCGCCGTGGTGGATCGACACCCAGGTCGCCCCGGACGAGGTGTTCACCAGCGCGTTGAGCAGCGGCCAGTCGGCGATCGCGTCGGAGCCGTCGGCCATCCCCTCGGTCTCCCGGTACGGCGAGGCGACCGAACCGGAGTCCAGGTGGTCGCGGCCGATCACCACCGGCGCGGACAACCGCTCGTCGGCGACCATCTCGTTGAACCGGGCGCCGGCCTGCGCGCGCTCGCCGTAGCCGAGCCAGCAGATCCGGGCCGGCAGCCCCTGGAACGCGACCCGCTCGCCGGCCATCCGGATCCACCGGCCGAGCTGATCGTTGTCCGGGAACAGGTCGAGGATGGCCCGGTCGGTGGCGTGGATGTCGGCCGGGTCGCCGGACAGCGCCGCCCACCGGAACGGGCCCTTGCCCTCGCAGAACAGTGGCCGGATGTAGGCCGGTACGAACCCGGGGAAGGCGAACGCGCGCTGGTAGCCACCGAGCTGCGCCTCACCCCGGATCGAGTTGCCGTAGTCGAACACCTCGGCGCCGGCGTCCAGGAAGCCGACCATCGCCTCGACGTGCTTGGCCATCGAGGCGCGCGCCCGGTCGGTGAACTCCTCCGGCTTCTTCGCCGCGTAGTCCGGCGCGTCGCCCGGGTCGATGCCCGCCGGCAGGTACGACAGCGGGTCGTGCGCGGAGGTCTGGTCGGTGACGATGTCGACCGGTACGCCCCGGCGCAGGATCTCGGGTACCAGGGTGGCGGCGTTGCCGACCACCCCGACCGACAGCGCGCGCCGCTCCCGCTTCGCCTGTACCGCGAGCGCGATGCCCTCGTCCAGGTCGGCCGCGATGGTGTCCAGGTAGCGGGTGTCCACCCGGCGCTGCAGCCGGGTGCGGTCCACGTCGATGATCAGGCAGACGCCGTCGTTCATCGTCACCGCCAGCGGTTGCGCGCCGCCCATGCCGCCGCAGCCGGCGGTCAGCGTCAGCGTGCCGGCGAGGGTGCCGCCGAACCGCTTGGCGGCCACCGCGGCGAACGTCTCGTAGGTGCCCTGCAGGATGCCCTGGGTGCCGATGTAGATCCAGGAACCGGCGGTCATCTGGCCGTACATCATCAGGCCGAGGTGCTCCAGCTTGCGAAACTCCGGCCAGCTGGCCCAGTCGCCGACCAGGTTGGAGTTCGCGATCAGCACCCGCGGCGCCCACTCGTGCGTCCGCAACACCCCGACCGGCTTGCCGGACTGCACCAGCAGGGTCTCCTCCGGCCCGAGGCTGCGCAGGGTGCGCACGATCGCCCGATACGCCGGCCAGGAGCGTGCCGCGCGGCCGGACCCGCCGTACACCACCAGGTCCTCGGGACGCTCGGCCACCTCCGGATCGAGGTTGTTCATCAGCATCCGCAGCGGCGCCTCGGTCTGCCAGCTCCGCGCCGACAGGGTGGTGCCGCGCGGTGCACGGATCGGTTCGGTCGGTGCGGTCACGGGAGCGCCTCGCTTTCTTCTCGGACGTGCCCGGCCGCCTGTTCGGCGACTGCCACCGGGCGCGTCGGTACGTGGTGGAGGGCCGCGGACCCACTCAGCCCCAGTATCCAGGAAGCCGGCACCGCCGAGGTGCATCGACGTCCAGAATGGACTGTCCAGGTAGGACCTCTCGTCATGGTACGAACAGCCCGCGGCGGGCCGCGGACGCCTCGAACTGTTCCAGCCGGCCCTGGGTGCGTGCCGGCTGCGCGTCGCAGATGGCCTGCAGCAGCACCATCGCCAGGATCATCGGCGCGCCGTGCACGTCGAACACCAGCTGCGAGCCGACCGGCGCCGGGAGTACCAGGTCGGACTCGGCCGCCGCCGGGCTCATCGGGCTGTCGGTCACCGTCACCACGGTCAGCCCCGCGGACCGGGCGGCCCGGATCGCGGCCAGCGCCTCGGCCGGGTAGCGCGGCAGGACGAACGTCAGCAACGCCTCCGCCCCGGCGTCCCGGGCCTGCTCGATCTGGTCCACCAGCTCGGTACCGCCGGCGCCGAGCACCCGCACGTCCGGCTGCACCTTCGCGGCGAAGTAGCCGAAGTACTCGGCGATCGGCCGCGCCGCGCGCAGCCCGAGCACCGGCAGCGGGCGGGACGCGGCGAGCGCCGCGGCGGCGGCCAGTACCGGCTTGGGGTCGGCCAGGAAGTCGGACAGGCTGGCGAGGTTGTCGCGCTCGGCGGCGACGGCGCGCTGCCACTCGTTGCGGCGGGCCTCGTCGGTGGTTTCGGCCGCGGCGCCGGTGTCCAGCCCGATCAGCTCGCGGATCCGCTGCCGCAGCGCCGGGTAGCCGTCGTGGCCGAGGGCGGTGGCGAACCGGGTCACCGACGGCTGGCTGACTCCGGCGAGTTCGGCGACCTCGCTCGCCGACAGGTATCCGGCCCGGGGCGCGTGCTCGACCAGCGACTGCGCGATGCGCCGCTGGGTCGGCGTCAACCGCTGCCCGGCGAACAGCGCGAGCAGCCGCGACGACGGGCTGTCCGGTACCGGTTCGACCACGGCCGCAGCCTATGCATCAGGACTTTCATCGGTCAAGCTACTGAATCAAGCTATGCACGATGGTGGTCGGCGCGATATGTCTGACAAAAGACGTAGTGTCGGTGTGCTGTCCCCGCAGGGAGCGGGATTCCCGCCGCCGCGGGCATGAAAACACCACCCGGTGGGTATCTGATCGGACGATGGACGTGGATCGGGAGCTACGGATCGAGCCTTACCGGGGCGCCGCACGGGCGGCCCGGCGGTTCGTCGAGGACGCCATCCGAGACTGGCGGCTCGGCCCCCGTGCCCGGGAGATCACCCTGGTCAGCCACGAACTGATCGCGAACGCGTTCCTGCACGCCCGGTCGGCCGCGCTGCTCCGGTTGCGCCGCCGCACCGACTCGCTGCTGGTCGAGGTCGCCGACACCGATCCGCGGCTGCCCTGCCCGACGCTGGTACACAGCCTGCTGCGCACCTCCGGCCGCGGCCTGATGATCGTCGAGCTGCTGTCGTTGCGGTGGGGCGTCCGCCCGGTCGACGCCGGCAAGGTGGTCTGGGCCGAACTGCCGCTCACCGGCGCCCGGCACACCCTCGACGCGCCGCCGGCGCGCCCCCGCAACCCGGTCTGAGGAGCCGGTCAGGCCGAGACGGCGGCCGCCAGGCGGTCGCGGTGTGCCGGCCACTCGGTGGCGAGCATCGCGAAGTCGAGCTCGGTGGCCCACTCGCCCTTGAACATCTCGTTGTGCACCAGCCGGGCTTCCTGGCGCATACCCAACCGGCGCGCCATCCGCGCCGACGCGTCGTTGCGCTCGTCCAGCCGCGCGACCACCCGATGCAGCCCCAGCCCGTCGAACGCCAGGTCGAGCAGCGCCGCGGCGGCCTCGGTCGCGTACCCGCGGCCGGCGAAGTCGGGATTGAGCACGTACCCGAGCTCGCCACCGCGGTGCTCCCGGCTGCGGAAGAACAGCACCACATCGCCGACCAGCTCGCCGGTCGCGGCCAGCTCGACGCCCAGCATCAGCGCCTGCCCCGCATCGGTCAGCGCGGTCGCGGTCCACCGGGTGGCCACCGCCTCGACGATCTCGGCCCGGTCCATCGGCTCGAACGGCAGGTAACGGCAGACGTCCACCTGCCCGCGGTACGCCAGGAGCGCGTCGACGTCGTCGGCGGTCACCGGCCGCAGCAGCAGCCGCCCCGTGCGGACCGGGTAGGTCGGGCGCAGCTCCAGCCGATCCTCTGCCATGGCCGCCATCATGCCAACAGGCAGCTCGGTCCGGCGAGCAATATCCGCGGGTGCCGGGGTGCCGGGGTGCCGGGGTGCCGGGGTGCCGGGGTGCCGGGGTGCCGGGGTGCCGGGGTGCCGGGGTGCCGGGGTGCCGGGGTGCCGGGGTGCCGGGGTGCCGGGGTGCCGGGGTGCCGGGGTGCCGGGTGCCGGGTGCCGGGGTGCCGGGGTGCCGAGTGTCGGGGTCGGGGGCCGGGTCGGGTGTCGGTGTCGCCGGCTCCGGTCAGGTCAGCCAGCCGGGCCGCACCAGACCCGACTCGTACGCGATGACCACCAGCTGGGCGCGGTCCCGGGCGGCGAGCTTCACCATCGCCCGGGACACGTGCGTCTTCGCAGTCGCCGGGCTGACCACCAGCTTCGCGGCGATCTCCTCGTTGGACAGGCCCTGCCCGGCGAGCGCCAGCACCTCCCGCTCCCGGTCGGTCAGCGCCGCGAGCTGCGGGTACGGCCGGGGCCGCTGGGCGCGCAGGGCGAACTCGGCGATCAGCCGCCGGGTCACGCTCGGCGACAGCAGCGCATCGCCGCGCGCGACCGCCCGTACCGCCGCGACCAGCTCGGCCGGTTCGGTGTCCTTGACCAGGAACCCGGACGCACCGGAACGGATCGCCTCGAACACGTACTCGTCGAGCTCGAACGTGGTCAGGATGATCACCCGGACCGCCTTGAGCCGGTCGTCGGCGACGATCCGGCGGGTCGCGTCCAGCCCGTCCGCGCCGGGCATCCGGATGTCCATCAGCACCACGTCGGGCACCAGCCGGCGGATCTCGGTGACCGCCTCGTCGCCGTCGGCGGCCTCACCGACCACCTCGACGTCGCCCTCGGCGTCCAGCAGCGCCCGGAACCCGGCCCGGACCAGCGCCTGGTCGTCCGCCAGCAGTACCCGGATCACGGTGCCTCCCCGCCCAGCGGAAACGTCGCCACGACCCGGAAGCCGCCGCCCGGCAGCGGGCCGGCGGTCAGGCTACCGCCCAGCGCGGTGGCCCGTTCCCGCATGCCGGGGATCCCGTTCCCGCCGCTCGCGTCGGCCGGCT
This sequence comes from Actinocatenispora thailandica, assembly GCF_016865425.1. Classification (NCBI taxonomy): domain Bacteria; kingdom Bacillati; phylum Actinomycetota; class Actinomycetes; order Micromonosporales; family Micromonosporaceae; genus Actinocatenispora; species Actinocatenispora thailandica. Next base: position 819,689 of record NZ_AP023355.1, read on the forward strand.
CAGCCGCGGCCACCGGCCCCGCGCCGTCCGGGTGCGCGGCGGTGGGGTCGCCGGTACCGTCGTCGGTCACCAGCACGGTGAGCTGCCCCGGCCGGTACGCCAGCGACACGACCGCCTCGCTCGCGCGAGCATGCCGGTACACGTTGGTCAACGCCTCCTGCACGATCCGGTACGCGGCGAGATCCACCTCGACCGGCAGCGGGCGCGGCGACCCGGTGACCGTGGTACGCACCGCCAGGCCGGCCGACCCCAGCCGGCCGGTCAGCTCGCCCAGCCGGTCCAGCCCGGGGGTGGGGGAGTGCGCCGCGTACGTCTCACCGCGCAGCACCGCGAGCGCCGAGCGCATCTCGCCCAGCGCCTCCTTGCTCGCCTGCTTGATCACCGACAACGCGGTACGGGCCTGCTCCGGTCGCTGATCCATCAGGTGCAGCGCCACCCCGGCCTGCACGTTGATCAGCGAGATGTTGTGCGCCAGCACGTCGTGCAACTCCTGCGCGATCCGCAGCCGCTCCTCGTTCGCCTGCCGCCGCTGCCGCTCCGCCCGGATCCGGCGCTGCACCGCCACCCGCTGCCGGTGCACCCGGTACAGCTCGGACAGCGCCAGGATCGCGGCCACCCCGGCGACGTGCCCGAGCACCCACGTCCAGCTCATCGTGCCGTGCTCGATCGCCCAGTAGAGCAGGAAGTACACCGTCAGCGCGCCGACGCTGCACACCCACGCGAGCACCCGGTAGCCGGCCAGCACCGCCATCACCAGCACCACGGCGAACGCGGTGAACTGCGGCCCGTACGGGAAGCCCAGCCCGTAGTAGCCGACCGTGGCCACCGTCGTCACCACCAGCGCCGGTGCCGGCCACCGCCGGCTGAACAGCAACGCCACCGGCCCCACCAGCAACAGCAGCAGGGTCGGCAGGTCCAGATGCCCGTCCACCTTGCTCGCCGCGAAATGGGTGCCCACCACCGACACCGCCGCGACCAGCACCGCGACCATCGGCAGCGTCCAGCCGCGCACCGACCAGGCGGCCGGCTCCGGCTCCGGCGGGCACCCAGCCTCGCCATCCCGGCCCCGGCCCCGACCCCGGCCCGGGCCCCGACCCCGGCCCGGGCCCAGGTCCGTGTCCGGGCGCGCCGGCTCACCGCGCCGACCCCGGCCCGCGCGCGCCAGCTCACCGCGCCGGCCCGGGTCGCCGACCCCGCCGCGGCGCACCCGCCCAGCCACTCCCCACCGCACCTGCCCACGGTAGGGCGTGGCCGGCGCCCGGCACATCGTCCCCGGATCGACCGCCGGGTACTCCCACCGTGGTACGCGCCCCCGCCCCGGGGCGCCGCCGCGGCCACCTGCTACTCTTCACACCGTCCCGAGCCCCCGTAGCTCAGGGGATAGAGCATCGGCCTCCGGAGCCGTGTGCGCAGGTTCGAATCCTGCCGGGGGCACCCTCAGTAACCTGGGTAAACCCCGGCTGACCAGCACAAACGCTGGCGACCGGGGTTTCTTCGTATGCAGCTACATGCCACCGAGGGCTGCTGTTTGTCGATGCTCCCGCAAGATACGCGCAAGGGATCTTGAAGAGTTTCCGCAGATCAACCTGGATGCGGGAAGCGCCCCGCAAGCTGCCGGGGCCCCTTGAGGCTACGCGCGTCAGGCGACATCGCCGATCGCTTCCTCTATCCGGCTGTTGCTCACGTCGCGTTGCCGTCCATGCGCCTGCGTACAACTTCAAGGCACGTCGATCGATGTCCTGGCTCGCTCCGCTACCTCCGTCGCGGAACACCCGGGTCAACCAGAGCGACACCGCCGCGTGCCGGAGGTCATACGCTCGAGGCGCCATGGGGTGAGTCCACCGATCCGGCCGTGGCGCGATCGGCCGGGCCACCTGCCACACGCGGAAGCAGTTCGACCAGCTGACCACGTTGCCCCCGTCTGGCGGCCTCGGCGGGCGGAGGACAGGCCCGCACCCGGCGCCGCCGTCGACCAGCAGCGCCAGGACCAGGCAGACCTGTCGGGCATGGCCTTTCGCTCGCCTCTGCGTGGCCACCGTTCGCAGTGGTTCCGCGGTCGAAGCTCGGTCGACCTCGTTCTCGGATGAAAGCCCTCGCCCCCCGGCTGACCCCAACCGGCCGCTACGACAGCCACCGAGGCACGCCAGGCGGGGGAGTGGTTCACGCGGAGAGACACGGTCCGACTGTGATCGCGGCAGCCTCCTAACCAGAGGGGTGCTGCTCGAAGGCATGGACCACTCGGGCGGTCGGATCCGGCGACCCGGAGTCCCAAAGACGATCGGTGAGCAGGAAGTCGGCCAGCTCAAACATGCCCGCGTGCTTCTTCTCGGTGAGCAAGAACTTTCCGCCGACATGATCGGGCTCCCAACCATGCGTAAGCGCGTAGTCCACAACCGCCCGCACGTCGCGTGCACGCGGATACGCGCCATCAGTCGCACACGCACTCCAGGGGGTGCCCCAGCTCTTCGACAACAGATCCGCCTGCAACACCTGGCTGTTCTTCCCGGCGCCCCACACCCGCACACGGATACACCGGTGACAGTCACCCTCGCCGGACACATGAAAGATCTCGGCCCGCCACACGAACGTCCGGCCCCCGGCACGCAGTTCCCGCAACCTCATTCGCACCTGTCCGCCCTCCCCAGCCGGCGCCCACCCCTGAGGTTGCGGGCCCGTCACTCGCGCATCATGTAGCCAAGTTCAGCCGGCACCGATGAGCTGCAGCCCGTCGTACTGGGCGAAGTCTTCGAGGTCCTCGACGTCGAGCGTTGCCGGCGGGGGGCCTCGGTGATGCACGTGGCGGCGATCCCCATGTCGTTCATCGGGGACGACCACGGAGCTGTGCCGACCGCATCGGTCGAGCGTACGGATTCCTTGGCAGGAGACACGAACGAGGATGGTCAGGGTTCTTCGGCTGATCGGGGGAGGGATCGTGGGAGGCCTCGGCGCAGGCGGCAGGATGCGCCGGGCAGGTGGCGGCGGCGGTCGATCTCGGTGCGTGCCGACTCGGGGCGGCGGTCAGCCCGGTCGACGTTCGGACGCCGCGGCGCTCAGCGGGCGTTGGCTGTTCCAGCGGAGCGGGCGCGGAGGTACCAGTGCGCGGCGACCAGCGGGATGATGCCGACGGGGTACCAGGTGACGTCGACGAGGTCGAACTGCGCGCCGACCAGCTGGCGGGCGAGCCAGCTGTGCCCGGAGAGCGTCGCGGGGATGGCGGTGAGCTGCGCGAACTCGACGAACCAGCAGTACGCGACCGCGACGCCGCCGGCGATCGGCGGAAAGATCGACGGCCGTACGAAGAGCACGATCGTGTAGACGATCGCTCCCGACAGGGCGGCGCCGGAGTACTGCTCGATCGGCCCGTCCATCGCCGCGCGGATCGCGTAGGCCGCAGCCGCGAAACAGGCTGCCAACACCACCAGCACCAGCCGAACCCAGCGCGACGAGAGCACCATCGCGCCATCCTAGGTGGCAGGCAGCGCACCGGCGGGGTGGCGGTCAGGAGGCGAGTGGCTGGGTGAGCACCTGGACGGTCACGAACGCGGCCACCGCGAAGACCAGGTACGCGAACCAGCGACGCAGCCGGGCGGCCGGGAGGCGGGCGGCGAACCGGCCGGCGACCAGCGACCCGACGATGGCGGCGGCGGTGAAGGCGCCGGCGACGCGGAAGTCGATGGTGGCGTCCCCGGCGTGCGCGGCGAACCCGGCGGCGGAGTTGAGCACGATGATGACCAGCGAGGTTCCGATCGCCACCGGCATCTGCAACCCGAGCAGCAGCACCAGTGCGGGGATGATCAGGAACCCGCCGCCGACGCCGAACAGGCCGGTGAGGAACCCGACGCCGAGCCCGGCCCCGATGGCCCGGGGCAGGCAGCGGCGCCAGTTCACTCGGCCGCTGGGCAGCGCGCAGGCGCCGCCCAGCTCCTTGCGGTCGCGCAACATCTGGATGCCGGCGGCGACCATCAGCAGCGCGAACCCGGCCAGTACCAGGCGCGGGTCGAGCAGCCGGTTGACCGCCGCGCCGGCGAAGGCCGCGGCGGCGCCGGCACCGCCGAACACCCCGGCGATGCGCCACTGGACCTGCCCGGCACGCAACCGGGGGAGTACCGCGGCGATCGACGAGATCCCCACCACGAGCAGCGAGGTGGGTACCGCGGCGCTCAGTGGCTGCCCGACTCCGTAGACGAGGGCGGGTACGGCGAGGATCGAGCCGCCGCCACCGAGCAACCCGAGCAGGATGCCGACGACCGCGCCGAGCCCGAGTGCGGCGCCCACCGGTCAGCCCCCGGTACCGGGAGTGGCGCCGACCGGTCCGTGCCGGTGTCGCGCGGCGCTCATCGGTCGTCCTGCTGCTCGGCGGCCACGATGGGGAGGCCGGCCGCGGCGGCGTGCGCGTAGTCGTCGTCGACCTGTACCGCCTCGCGGCCGGCGCGGGCGAGCAGCCCGGTGGCGGCGGCGGCCCGGTATCCGGAGCCGCAGTGCACCCAGATCGTGCCGGCGGGCAGGTCGGAGAGCCGGCCGGTGAGTTCGGGCAGCGGTACGTGCACGGCGCCGGCGAGGTGCCCGGCACGCCACTCGTTGCCCAGCCGTACGTCGAGGACGACGTCGGGGGCGGGCAGCCCGGCGGGAACGCGCCCGGCGCGCGCGGCGGCGAGGTCGGCGAAGGTGGCGACGGGTACCGAGCCGAGCCGGGTGGCGTCGCCGCCGGCCCACTGCTCGGGGGTACCGGTGGCCGCCGCGGCCGGCCGGTCGACGCCGATGCGGGTCAGTTCCCGCTGCGCCTCGGCGACCTGCTCGACGGACTCGCCGAGCAGGGTGAGCGGCCGATCGGCGGGCATCAGCCAGCCCAGCCAGGTGGCCATCGGCCCGTCGAGGCCGAAACTGAGCGTGCCGGTCAGGTGCCGGCGCAGGAAGGCCGTACGCGAGCGCAGGTCGACGATCCACTCCCCGGCGTCGATCCGGCGCCGCAGTTCCTCGGGGTCCGCGCGCCGTACCGGCGTCAGGTCGATCGGTTCGGCTCCGGCGGCGTTGCGCGCCCCCATGTGCGCGTAGTACGCGGGGTAGGCGTCGAGGCCGGCCAGGGTGCTGTCGACGAACTCGTCGGCGGCGAGCCGCAGCACCGGGTTGGCGAGGCGTTCCTGGCCGATCGTGGAGGCGGTGGCATCGGACTGGCTGGCCGAGCAGAAGCTGCCGAACCCGTGGGTGGGCCAGATCCGCGCGCCGTCGGGCAGCAGGTCGGACAGCCGCCGCGCCGAGTCGTACTGGTGTCGGGCCAGCGTCTCGGCGTGCTGCGCGCCGAGCAGGTCGGTCCGGCCGGTGGTACCGAACAGCAGCGAGCCGCCGGTGAACACGCCGATCGGGCCGTCCGGGCCGGCCAGCACGTACGACAGGTGGTGGAACGTGTGGCCGGGGGTGCCGACGGCGGACAGCCGCATCCGCGGCGACAGCGCCAGCTGGTCTCCGTCCGCGACCGGGGTGCGGTCGAAGGCGACTTCGTCCGCCCCGGCCACCAGGTAGGTGGCGCCGGTGAGCCGGGACAGGGCCAGCCCGCCGGAGACGTAGTCGTTGTGCAGGTGCGTTTCGGCGATGTGGGTGATCCGGACGCCGAGCCGGCCGGCGAGCGCCAGGATCCGGTCGATGTCGCGTTGCGGATCGACGACCAGCGCGACCTGCCCGTCGTGGGCGAGGTAGCTGCGGTCACCCAGCGACGAGGTCTCGACGACCTCGACGGCGATGCCGGTCTGTTCGGCAGTCATCAGCGCAACCCCCGCTCGTCCCGGGTTCTCGCTCTCCTCCATCATTCTTCACCCCTTGTCATATACCCCGGGGGTATGTACGGGACAGCGTGCGGCCGTTCCCGGCGCCGGTGGCGACACCGGACGGTCGGTGAGGGCCGGGTCAGGACAGGGCGAGGAACAGCTTCTCCAACTGCTCCTCGGACATCGGCTCCTCCTCGCCGCGCTCGCGCGCGAGCTGGCACTGCCGCATCCCGGTGGCGACGATCTTGAATCCGGCCCGTCCCACGGCACGGGACACCGCTGCCAGCTGGGTCAGCACCCGCTCGCAGTCCTCGCCGTCCTCGATCATGGCGATCACCCCGCCGAGTTGCCCGTGTGCCCGCTTCAACCGGGTCACGGCCTCGGACAGCGTGTTGGCGTCCATTTCCATCGCGCCACCTCCGATCTCGAACATACCCCCGGGGGTATCGCGTCGTCGCGTGAAGCCGCTCACCGCCGCACCGGGCGGGAGCGACGGCCGTCAGCGCCGGCGCAGCCGGGCGAACAGCCCCCGGCCCGACGAGGGGGCCGTCGCGTCACCGTCGTGGCCCGGGCACCGCTGGTCGGCCGGTACGCCCTGCATGACCTGGTCGACGTGCTGGCCGCAGCCGGCCCACGTCGTCTTGCCGCACTGCCGGCACTTCACTGCTCGACACATCAGATGCCCTCCGGTATCGGTCTGCGCTGCCGCCGGTGTGCCGGCGACCTGGCCACCATATACCCCCGGGGGTATCTGTCGTCACGCGAACGAGTGGCTTCCGGCGCTCAGTCCACCCGGCCGCCCCGGGTACCGGGGGAGTCCGCGGCCGGCGCCACCAGCGAGCTCGCCGCGGGGTCGTGGGTGGGAACGATGGTGAGCTGGTGCCGGGCCAGGTGCAGGCGGTGCAGGGTGCGGAAGGTGGCGTCGCGGTCGGCGTCGGCGAAGTTCCCCGGATAGCTCGCCTTCTGCCGCACGGTCTCGATCTGCAACTGGTGCCAGGCGGCATCGCCGGCCAGCAGCAGCCAGCCGCGTTCGGTGTGCGCGAGGACGCCCACGCTGCCGGGCGTGTGCCCGGTCAGGTCGACCAGGACGACGGAGCCGTCGCCGAACAGGTCGTGGCTGCGGCTGAAGGTGGCGACCGGCGGACCGTCCAGCTCGTAGTCCACGACGGTACGGTCGCGCAGCGCGTCCCGGACCCCGCCGACCGGCGCGACCGGCCCGGTCATCGCCCAGTCCCGCTCGGTGCGGTGCAGGTGCACCGGCAGACCGGGCAGGTCCAGCAGGCCGCACACGTGGTCCCAGTGCGCGTGCGTCGGCAGCGCGAACTCCGGCGAAGGCAACTGCGGCACCCGGCGCAGCGCGTCGACCGTCGCGACGGTGCCGGCGGGCGCCCGCACCGCGACCCGCAGTACGCCGGGGAGCTGCGCGATCGCCCGATGCGCGGCGTCCCGGCAGACGCTCGGGTCGACCAGGAAGGTCGCCTCCGGATGCTCGACCACGAACGAGGTCAGCGCGTTGCCGACCCGCCGCGGGGTGAACGTGCCCTCGACGATCGCCATCGTCGGCACCTGGCGCACGACCTGCGGCAGCGCGGTCACCCGCACGGTACGGCGGGGTGCCGGCAGGCCGGCGTCGGTGATCGAGGCCAGCAGCCGCTCGTCCCGGCGCCGGGGCCGTACCATCCCGGCGACCAGCCCCGCGGCGGCGGAACAGCAGTCCAGCAGGCTCGGTGCGCGGACCGGATCAGGCATGACACGACTCCAGACTCCAGGCGGTGCGACCCGCCGCTACGATCGGCGTCGCCACCGTAGAACTTCAGGTCGACATGAAGTAAAGGGGCACGATGTGAAGATCGGCGACGCGGCGGCGACCCTGGGCATCGCGGCGCACGTACTGCGGCACTGGGAGTCGCTGGGGCTGCTGGTGCCGGCCCGCAGTTCGTCCGGCCACCGCAACTACGACGACCAGACCCTGGACCACGCCCGGATGATCCGCACCCTGCAACGGGCCGGGCTGTCCCTCGACCAGATCCGCCGGATCGCCCGCGGCGACCACGACGACAAGACCGCGCTGATCGACGGCAAGCGCGCCGAGATCCACGACCGGGTCGAGCTGCTGCGGGCCGCCGACCGCTTCCTGGCACACATCGTGACCTGCCGGCATGCCGTCCTCGCCGACTGCCCCGACTGCGCCCACTTCCTCACCCACCAGTACCGCCCGGACCGCACCGTGGTCGCCGGCGCGGAGGCCGCAATGCAGCAATGACTGCCGTTCCGTCACCCGGCACCAGATCGAGCGGTCATCGGTCCGCAGCGGCGACCCTCCGCCGGTCTCGGAGCCGAGCCCGCCTGGTGCGTCGATCAAGGACCCGGTCGGCGGCGTCGGCCCGACCGCAGTGGCGGAAGCGGAGGACAGGGCGGGAACAGCGGGCGCAAGTCCTTGATCGGCGGATTTCGCGCGGGCGCGGCCATAGCATCGGGACAGCGTGGGTTCGGCATTCGGGGGACGGCGTGGCGGTGGGGCGTGTGACGGGGCCGGGGCGGTGACGGGTGACCGCGGCCGGGCGGGGTGACGGGCGGCGGCGGTGGGGGTTCCTGTTCCCGTCGTTCGCCGGGTACCGGCCGGCATGGTTGCGCGCCGACCTGATCGCCGGGCTGACGGTGTGGGCGGTGCTGGTCCCGGAATCCCTCGCGTACGCCGGGATCGCGGGCGTGTCCCCGGTCGTCGGGCTGTACGCGGCGGTGCCGGCGCTGGTGCTGTACCTGGTGTTCGGCTCGTCCCGGCACCTGATCGTGGGGCCGATGTCGGCAACCGCGGCACTGTCCGCGGGGATCGTCGGCGGGATGGCGAAGGGCGGTACCGCAAGCTACGTCGGGCTGACCGCGGCGCTGGCGTTGACGACCGGGGTGGTCGGCGTCGTTGCCGGGCTGCTGCGGTTCGGGTTCGTCGCCTCGTTCATCTCCGAGCCGGTGTTGAAGGGGTTCATCATCGGCCTGGCGCTGACCATCATCGTCGGACAGCTACCGGCGCTGTTCGGGGTCGGCAAGGGGGAGGGGGACTTCTTCCGCAAGCTGGGCCACGTGATCGGCCAGCTCGGCCACGCGAAGCCGGTGACGGTGGCGATCGGGTTGGGTTCCCTCGCCGTACTGCTGGTGTTGAAGCGCTGGCTGCCGCTGGTGCCGGGCGCGCTGGTGGTCGTGGTCGCCGGGATCGTACTGGTCACCGTGCTGCGGCTGGACCAGCACGGCGTCGCGATCGTCGGCAAGGTCGACTCCGGGCTGCCGCGCCTCGGCATGCCACCGCACCTGCCGGGCCCGCACAGCTACGTCGACCTGGTCGGGCCGGCGATCGGCGTACTGCTGATCGGGTTCGCCGAAGGGCTGGGCGCGGCGAAGACGTACGCGGCCCAGCACGGGTACGAGGTGGACCCGAACGCCGAGCTGATCGGCCTCGGCGCGGCCAACCTCGGCAGCGGGCTGGCGTCCGGGATGGTGGTCAACGGCAGCCTGTCCAAGACCGCGGTGAACGGCGGGGCCGGCGCCAGGTCGCAGCTGTCCGGCGCCACCGTGGCCGGCCTGACCCTGATCACGCTGCTGTTCCTGACCGGGCTGTTCGAGAAGCTACCGGAGGCGACGCTCGCCGCGGTGGTGATCGCCGCGGTCGTCGAGCTGGTCGACTTCCGTTCGCTGCGCGAGCTGTGGCAGGTGTCGACCCGCGGGCTGGGCCGCATCTACGGCAAGGCGGCGCGGGCCGACTTCATCGCCGCGCTCGCCGCCCTCGCCGGCGTCGTGGTCTTCGACACCCTGCCGGGGCTGTTCATCGGGATCGCGGTGGCCCTGCTGCTGTTGCTGTACCGGTCGGCGCGACCCAACATCGCGGTCCTCGGCCGGCGCCCGGACCGGCTCGACGTGTGGGTCGACATGGAGCGCGACCCGCACGCGGTAGCGCCGGACGGCGCGCTGGTCTGCCGGGTCGAGTCCGGACTGTACTTCGCCAACGCCGACTTCGTGCGCACCCGGATCCGTACCCTCGCCGGGCAGCGGCCGGTACGGGTGGTCGTCGTGGACGCGGAGACCGTACCGTTCCTGGACGTGACCGCGGCCGGGATGTTCACCCAGCTGCACGCCGAGCTGGCCGCCGCCGGCTGCGACCTGCGGTTCGCCCGGAACGTCGGTCAGGTGCGCGACGTGCTGCGCCGCGCGAAGGCCGTCGAGGTGCACGTGTACCGAGACATCGGTACCGCGCTCGCCGCCACCCCGCCGCCCGAGGCCAGCGCCCCGCCACCGCCGAAGCGGGCCGACCGCGAGCGTGACCCGGACTGATTCCGGACGGTGCACCGGCCCCAGCCCGGCCCCGCCCCGATCCGCACCCCGACCGGGCAATCACCATCGTCCGGGACGTGCCGAGCGCCCGTCCGGGCCGGTCAAGCCCCTGTCCGGGATGGTCGAGCCCCCGTCCGGGCCGGGCCGAACCGCCGTTGACACGGGGTGACGCGAGCCCGAACGTGCCTGGCTGCTGTGGGTAGTCGTCCGGCTACCTGATCTTGGGGCGCCGCAGATGGCATGGATCGTGCGCCGATCCTTAGGATGGCGGGGACCGAGTCGGGTGGCGGAAGTACGTGTCGGAAAGGGTCTGTGGATGACGATGAACGAGCCGCCGGCGCGGGTGCGCGCGGTGGCGCGGATCGGCGCCGAGCCCGTCGCCACCAGCGGCCCGGTGACGTTCCTGCGCCGCCGTCGACACGGCTACCTCGGCCCGGTCAACGTGCTGCAGCTCGTGCTGATCGAAGTGCTGATCGTCGGTGTCCTGCTGCTGCTCCGGCAGTCCCTGTTCGCGATCGTCGGCGGGATCGTGTTGAGCGTCGCGATCCTGGTGGTGACGTTCGCTCGTTCGGGTGGCCGGTGGTGGGTGGAGCGGATGCTGCTGCGCCGGCAGTACCTGCGCCGGAAGGCCGGCCGGCAGCTGCCCGCCGACGACAAACGGCTGGTCGCCCTGCACCGACTCGTCCCCGACCTGATCGTCCGGTCGGTCGAGGGGCCGGGCGGCATCGATGTCGGGATCGGCCGGGACGGGGCCGGTTCGTTCGCGGTGGTCGCCGTCGTTCCGCCGCAGGGCGTCAACGGCGAAGCGCTCGGTGACGTGCCGCTCACCAAGCTCGCCAGCCTGGCGCAGGACGCCGAGCAGCCCGGCGCGGTGGTGCAGGTCGTCCGGCACACCCTGCCGGTGCGGGCCGGCGGCGCCGCCGGCGAGTCGTACCAGGAACTCGTCGGGAAGTTCGGCCTGACGAGCGCGGCCGACCAGGCCACCTGGGTGGCCATCCGATTCGACGCCCGCGCGGTGGCGGAGGCGTCGGTCGGCGGCGCGGACGAGTCCGATCAGGTGCCGGTGATGCTCGGCGCGCTGGTCCGCCGGGTCGGCAAGGCGCTGCGCCGGGCCGGGCTGGATTACCAGGTGCTCAACAGCGACGGCCTGTTGGATGCGCTGACCCGCTCGTGCGAGCTGAGCCAGTCCGCCGCCGGTGGGCCGACACCGGCGGTCAAGGAGCGCTGGACGGCCTGGCAGTCGACCAGCCTGGCGCATGCGTGCTTCTGGGTCAGCTCGTGGCCCGGGCTGCGCGACAGCGGCCCGTTCCTGGACGCGATGAGCCGGGTGCCGGCGGCTCTCACCAGCCTGTCCATCGTTCTGGCGCCGTACGAGGACCTGATCGAGGTGCGTTGCCTGCTGCGGGTGGCCGCCGAGCCGGAGCTGCTGGCCCAGACCTGCACGGCCGTGAAGCGGGCGGTCTCCCGGGCGGGCGGCAACGTGTTCCGGCTCGACGGGGAGCAGGCGCCCGCGGTGTACGCGACTGCGCCGACTGGCGGCGGTGCGCGATGATGGCCAACCGGCGGTACCGAAGGGAGGCGGTGTGAGCGGTCAGGACACGCCGCGCGAACAGACCCAGGACGGGCCTGCCGCCGCACGGTCGATGCCACCGGCTGCTCCCGTGCCGGCACGGCCGCTGTGGCCCGCTCAGCAGGCCGGTGGCCCGGTGCTCGGCGCGCTGCCGCCGCCGGTGACGGCGCCGGAGGCCGCGCCCCCGGTTGCCCGACCGGTCGAGCGCGGGGCGGTCGAGCCGGCGACCGGCGCGACCACGGACACGGCGGCGACCAGCAAGATCGTCGGCGAGACCGGCGGCACCCTGCTGCTGGCGCCGACCGGAACGGCCGGTGGCGTCAGCCAGTCGACGGCGTCCGGGCAGGCCACCGCCACCGGCGTGCGCACCCCGACCGCGGCCGGCACCCTGGTTCCGCCGGACCCGGGCCACGGCACCGTGTACGGCGGGGGGTACGGGCCGAACGACGACCAGTCCCGGGTCGTCGACCGGGTTCGGCCGCTGCCGCCGCTGCGGGTGGGCTCGCACCTGGCATCCGACGCGGCGCTGGACGAGATTCGGTTCGGGATGCCAGCCGTGGGCATGGTTCTCGGCCACGACCGGGATCGCAAGCCGGTCCAGGTCCGCACCTTCCGGCCGGAGCCGACCCGGCTCACCTTCGTCGGCGGGCTGTGGGGTGCCCGGCTGCTCGCGTTCCGGGCGCTGGCGCTCGGGGCCCGGGTCGTCGTGTTCTCCCGCCGCCCGGAGCACTGGAACGGCTTCGGCCAGTGGGCGACCGGTCGGTCGGACCGGATGGCGGTGATGCCGGAGGAGCGACCGGTCACCGTCGCGTCCAGCCCGCTGCACCCGGCGCTGCTGATCTACGACATGGGTTTGCTGGGCGCCGCCCGGCGCCCGGACCTCGGCCCGTGGCAGACCCAGTTGACGGTGCTGCACCAGCTCACCGCGTACGGGTTCCCGGCCGTGCAGGAGTCCAACCTGGTCATGCTGCAGCGGCTCGGCAAGGAGGAGTCGTACTCGCTCGGCTCGGTGCTGCGGCTCGACGGCAGTGCCATCCAGTTGCTCACCGCGCTGCGGGACGACATGTTCGCACTGGTCGGCGGCGGTGCCGACCGGTACGTGTGGGTCACCCCGACGTCGGTGGAGCAGCAACGCTTCGGCGCCCCGAGCCGCCGGTGAACCGGGTGGACGCCGCGGTCGCGGCAGCTCCCCGTCGTCGTACCCTGGCTGCCGTGTGGGCTCGTACCCGGCGAACGCGAAGGGCCGGTCGGCGCCGGCCGGTGGCGCTGCTGATGGCCGGCTGCGTCGTGGCGCTGTCCGGGACGTTCGCACCCGGCACGCCGGCCTCGGCGCAGGACCAGTGCGCGCAGCCGGGTACCTCCGCCAAGGGGGTCTCCTGGGCCCAGCTCGCCTTGGATCCGCAGTCGGTGTGGCCGTTCACCACCGGCGCCGGCGTCCTGGTCGGGGTCGTCGACACCGGCGTGGATGCCTCCAACGCCCAGCTCGCCGGGCACGTCAGCACGGGCACCAGCTTCCTGAAGGGCGGCGGCGCCGGCGACACCGATTGCGTCGGGCACGGCACCGGGATGGCCGGCGTCATCGTGGCGCAGCAGAGCGACAGCGTCGGTTTCTACGGGATCGCGCCGGGCGCCAAGGTCCTGCCGATCGACGTCACCAAACAGATCGACGACAGTACGCAGAGCGATGACGGTACGCCCGATCCGAGCACCGTCGCGAAGGGCATCCGGTACGCGGTGGACCACGGCGCCTCCGTCGTGAACGTCTCGGTCGTCGTGCACACCGACGACAGCGCGCTGAAGTCGGCCGTCGCGTACGCGGTGGACAAGGGACGCGTCGTGGTCGCGGCGGTCGGCAACGAGGCCAGCGATCCGAAGAAGAAGACGCCGTATCCGGCCGCGTACCCGGGCGTGCTGGGCGTCGGCGCGGTCGGCCCCGACGAGACGCTGCAGGAGGGCTCCGCGACCGGGCCGTTCGTCGACCTGGTCGCGCCCGGCGCCGGCGTGACGACGACCGCCCGTAAGAAGGGGTTGACCACGGCGAGTGGCAGCGATGTCGCTGCCGCGCAGGTCAGCGCGACGGTGGCGCTGATCCGAGCGCGGTGGCCGGAACTGGGCCCGGCACAGATCGAGCGACGGCTCAAGGCGACCGCGTCGCCGACCCCGGGCGGGCCGGGAAGCCAGGAGTACGGCGCCGGCATGGTCAACCCGCACCGGGCGTTGACCGAAACCATGTCCGAGCACAGCCCGGCGGCCCTGCCCGGATACGAGCAGGCGCGGCACAACGCCGCCGAGGCCGAGCGCAGCCGGGTCTGGAGCCACAGCAGCCGGATGGCACTGCTGATCGCGGGGCTGAGCGTGCTGGCCGGATTCGTCGTGGTCGGCGCCGCGGTGGCGATCCCGCGCGGACGTCGGCGCCGCTGGAGGGTCCGGCTGGCCACCCCGCCGGAGAACCGTCCGGAGGACGATCTCCCCTCCCCGCCGGTCGAACTGTTCGACAAGATGCCCTGAGCGGCCTCGACAAGCTGTCCTGAGCGGCGATGCGAAGGGTGGGAGGCCTTCGGGTGCCGTCGCCCCGCCCCGTGGAGCGGTAATCACACGTCGGGCCCCGGACGAGGTCCGGGGCCCGACGTGCAGGTGGCAGTGGCTCAGCCCTGATAGATCCGGGCCGCGGCCCGGGCGTCGGCGTCCTTGAACTTGAACGCCGCGTCGCCCACCTTCTTCGACAGGCTCTGCAGCGTCGCCTCCAGGTCGTTCGCGGCGCTGTGGATCTTGTTGCTGACGCTGTTGAACGCATCGGCACCCATGCCGTTCCAGTCGCCCGCGAGCAGCGCCTTGAACTGGGTGTCCACCTCGTCGAGGTTGCTCTGCATCTCCGAGCAGAACCGGTTGATCGCATCGGCGACATCGGTGATGCCGGAGAAGTGGTAGACGAGATCGTCGTCGCTGTACCCCATACCTGGCTACCTTTCGAACCCGGGCTTAGGCGCGAAGGCCGTCGGCGACCGAGCCGCCGCCGTAGGAGGCGCCGACCTGGTTGATTTCGTTCGCGATGTCGCCGTCGGTGCTGCCGTAGTCGGTCACCGACGAGTCGGCCGAGGAGGCCAGCTTGTTGAGGTTCTGCAGGATGACCTTCAGGTCGTTGTGAATCTCCTGCGACTTCTGCTGGAACGCCCGGCCGCCGCCGCCCTTGAAGCCGGCCTCGGCCGCCTCGATCTGCAGCATGAGGACGTTGAGGTTTCCGGCAATGCCCTCACCGACGTCGTCCGCCTTCCTGGCGGCCGCGGTGATCTGGGTTTGCCCTACATGGGCGCGGTCTCCCAAGATGCGTCACCCCTTCTCTGAGCGTGCCCCCTAGCCGCGGGGCGAGTATCTCGTGCCGGCCGGGTGGTCGGTCAGCCCAGACGATAACCCGAGTGGTCAAGCTCGAACCAGCTGCACGGGCCGGCGGTGGCCCGGTGACCTCGATCAGGGGGTGCTCAGTTGCCGGACTTCTGCATGTCCACCGCGACCGCGGCGGCCTTCGGGTCGAGGGTCGGCCCGGCCGGGATCCGGCTGACCAGCCCGGCCGGCATGCTCACCGCCTGCTGTTCCTGGTATCCCAGCATGTGCAGGGCCGCGACGGTCGGCACCCCGAACCGCACGCCGTCGTCGGTGACCAGGTCGTACGTCCCGGTGACCGAGCTGCTCGAACTCATCGCCCGGACCACCGCGATGTGCGCGGACGGCACCCAGACGGCGTCGGCCAGCGCGTTGCCGTCCTGTGTCTGCTGCTGCGTCCGGGTACTGACCGCGCTCTCGGCCGCGCCCACGACGATGCGGGGCGCCTGAGCGGCGCTGCGGTACACCGCGCAGGTGCTGGTGGAGCCGGCGTCCGTGAGATGCGGTGCGGAACCGGGCGCGCGCACCCCGGTGTTGTTCGGCTGAGCCAGCTTGCCGCTCTTGGCCATGCCGTTGATCTCGGCCGCCGGCACCTCCTGCGGATGCGTCGCGTACTGGCCGGCGAGGATGGCCCGCTGCAGATCGGTGATCGCGGCCACACCGTCCGAGAGGACCAGGTAGTACTGCTTGCCGCCGGACCCGGTGCGGTCGAACAGCACGTCGCCGACGGTGTGCCCGGAGACCGCCGAGGACGCCTTGCCGCGATCCGGCACCTCGATCGGTCCGACGTCCATCCCGGCCGGCAGCCCGTTCAGCCACGCCAGGCCGACCATCGTCGGGTTGACCTGGGCGCCGAACAGGGACGGCACGACGGTGTCCGGGCTCTGGATCCGGTACCGGGTGCTGTGCCAGACCAGGTACGTGTCGCCGCTCTGCGAGTCCTTCACCAGCAGGCCCTTGTCGCCCAGGTCGGCGCCGCCGTTCGCGCCGCGGCCCACCGCCAGGCTGGTGCGCGTGATGGCGTGTCCGTTGCTGTCCTGGCTGGGCACCGAACACAGCGTCCACGGCGTGCCGGTGACCCGCTTGGCGTCCGGCAGCGCGGTCGGCGCGTCCCGGATTCCGCGCATGATGCCGCGTCCCACCGAGGCCAGCGAATCCCGTGGCACCGTCACCGTCGTCGGCGTCTCCTTGCCGGCCAGCAGCAGCGCCGAGGCGTAGTTCAGGGTCGGGGTCAGCAGCTCGTTGTTGTAGACGTAGGTCGCGCCGGTCTCCTTCTCCACCACGACCGTGCCGTCCTGCTTCCAGGAGGTGCTGCCGACCTTGGTGAAGATGCCGATCACGCCGAACGCCGCCGCGACTATCACGGCGATCATCACCCCGGCGAACGCCGCGCCGGTGCCCCGCCGAAGCGGCGCCTGCGCCGGGTCGGTCTCCCGCATCACCACGGCCGAGATCACCCGTCGCAGCAGGAACTGGTACGAGTGAAGCTGGTCCTTCCTGGACGCCATCCGCGGTCCCTCCGAGCCTCAGCGGCCTAGCCGAACGAGGCGAACACGCCTCGGATGTAGGAGTACAGACCCACCAGGCTGCAGGTGATCGGCACCAGGGCGATGATCGCGATCACGTCGAAGATGTCGGCGAAACGCCCCAGGTAGGGCGACGGCGGGCGTTTGCTGAACAGCATGCCGGCGACGAGCACCAGCGCCCCCACCGCGGCGACACCGATCAGCAGCAGGTAGCGCATCAGGTTCGAGTCGGCCACGATGCCGCCGGCCACGGCCAGCATCGCGATCCCGACGATGCCGCCGGCCAGCAGTGACACCCGCTGTCGCGGAGTCGGGAACAGCCGGGCCCGCAGCAGCATCGCCACCGAACCGACCAGCACCAGGATCGCCCCGGTCACGGCACCGTCGAGCAGCAGCGCGGCCATGCTGGCCAGCGCGACGATGCTGACCCCGAGCAACGTGCCGGTGAGCACCTCGTCGGACCGGGCCACCGCCGCGTACACGGTGGACCGCTGCGGCATCGGCGGGTCGGCCAGCATGTCCTCGGCCCGTTGCGGCAGGGCCGGCAGTGGCAGCTTGCCGATCCGCAGTGACATCAGCGGGTAGCCGGGCATCAGTGCGATGCCGATGGTCAGCACCACCGCGGCGATCCCGGCCGACGGCATCGAGGAGAACCCGAGCAGTCCCGCGATGCCGCCGAGCAACCCGACCGTGACCGCGGCGGCGAACAGTCGGGAGAACGCGCCGACACCGACGTAGCCGATCACGCCGAACACCAGCAGCAGAACCGACCCCAGCAGCAGATGCGGCAGGCCCAGCGCGGTCAGCCGGACCTCCGGAGCGGCGACCAGGAAGCCGCCCAGGAAGGCGAACGGCAGCCCGCTGCCGGCCAGCACGGCACCGGCGACCGCGTCGGACATCGCCCTGGCCAGCGCAATGCCGACGATGGTCAGGACCAGGGCGAGGCCGATGGACACGATGCCCGGCACCAGCCAGGGCGGGTCGGAGAACAGGACCAGCGTGGTGCCCAGCAGGAAGATCGCCGGGCTGACCGCCATCGCGCAGCGCCGGGTGGCGGCGGCACCCCAGGACCGACCGTAGCGCCGGGCGCCGCTGGCGATCGTCTCGACCACGTCGTCGTACTCGAGCTCGGGCCACTCGGTGCGCCGGGGCACCAGATGCAGCACCTCGCCGTCGCGGACGCCCTGAGCGGCCAGGTTGCGGGTCGGCACCAGCAGCGCGCCGGTCGATCGCCGCAACACCCAACCGCCGTGCAGCTCGCCCTCGTCGGCGGCGTTCTCGCCGGCGTGCCGGAGCAGGTTGGGCACCAACTCGGCGACCGGAATGTCCTCGGGCAGGGCGACGTCGATGCGGCGCTTGGGGGTCGAGACGGTGACGCGGGCGAGGCCCATACCCACCGAGGTCCCCACTGGGGCCGTCACTGAAGGTCACCTCCGGGCGAGAACACGGTGCTGACACCGGCGAGGGCCGGTGGCCACGAGTGCCCAAGGTAGCAGCCAGGCGCACTGCCTCGATTCAGACATCCCTGCGTTGCGGCACAGGGTTTCCTCGGCAGGTAGGGTTCCGTCGAGGCCGGTGTTCCCCCGTACCCGCCCTTGCACAGAGTGAATCTCCGACGACACTGCGTCGAGTGGGGGGCGGACAATCCCAATCCAGGAGGTGTACGGGTGGGAACCGAGATCGTCAAGCGGCCACCGCGTCGCCCCTCGCCGGAGCTGCCCTCCGGCGAGGTGATCCTCGATCCGCCACCCGAGGCGCCCCAGCCCAATGCCAAGGGCTGGCAGCGGATGATGATGATCCTGCCGATGGCCGCCGGTGCGGCCGCGATGGGGCTGATGATGGGCACCCAGCGGGGTGGCCCGATGGCCTACGTCGCCGGCGGGATGTACGGCGTGTCCATCCTCGGCATGATCGCGGTCCAGCTCACCCAGCAGTCCGGCGGTCAGAGCAAGAAGGAGATGATCGAGGCACGCCGCCAGTTCATGCGCAAGCTGAGCCAGCTGCGCGCACAGGTGCGCAGCACCATCGAGAAGCAGCGCGAGGCGATGTACTACCGCCACCCCGACCCGGGTGCGCTGTGGTCGACGGCGGCGAGCGGCCGGCTCTGGGAGCGCCGCGCCACCGACGGCGACTTCGCGGTGGTCCGAATCGGCCTCGGCCCGCAGGAGATCGCGACCCCGCTGGTGCCGCCGCAGACCCGCTCCGTCGACGAGCTGGAGCCGTTGTGCGCGATGGCGTTGCGGCGCTTCGTGACCACCTACTCGATCGTCCCCGACCTGCCGGTCGCGATGGCCCTGCGCGGCTTCTCCCGGGTTTACCTGCGCGGCTCCGACGAGCGGGTCCGGGGGCTGGTCCGAGCGCTGCTCAGCCAGTACGGCACGTTCCACGCGCCGGACGACGCGCTGCTCGGGCTGTGCGTGTCCGACGACCGTCGGGCCGGCTGGGACTGGGCCAAGTGGCTGCCGCACGCGCTGCACCCGACCAAGGTCGACGCGGTCGGTCAGCTGCGGCTGGTGGCGCCGACCGTCACCGCGCTGGAGGCGATGCTCGACGACGTTCTCGTCAACCGGCCGCGATTCGACCCGACGGCGCCGCCGTCCGGGGCGACCCACCTGGTCGTGGTGATCGACGGGGGCGACACCGCCGGCTCCGACCACCTGATGACCGAGGGCGGCGTCGAGGGCGTCACCATCATCGACCTGACCAACCCGCCGCCGCGGCTGCTCGACCAGGCCTCGCTGGTGCTCGACGTCGCCGACAACGGCACCATGACCAGCACGACGATGGACGGCACGGCCGAGATCGGTACCGCCGACGGGCTCGACCCGGTCGAGTGCGAGGCGCTGGTCCGGCAGCTGTCCCCGCTGCGGTTGTCCGCCGCCTCGCTCACCGACCAGCCGATGTCCGGCGAGCTCGGCCTGGCCGAGCTGCTGAACATCGGCGACCCGTACGAGTTCGACCTCGGCCGGACCTGGGCGACCCGGCCGAACCGGGACCGGCTGCGGGTGCCGCTGGGCATCGGCCCGGACGGCCGCCCGGTGGAGCTCGACCTCAAGGAGTCGGCGCAGGACGGCATGGGCCCGCACGGCCTGCTGGTCGGCGCGACCGGTTCCGGCAAGTCGGAGCTGTTGCGCACCCTGGTGCTGGCCCTGTCGGTGACGCACAGCTCCGAGGTGCTCAACTTCGTTCTGATCGACTTCAAGGGCGGCGCGACGTTCACCACGCTGGACCGGTTGCCGCACACCAGTGCCGTCATCACCAACCTGGAGGACGAGCTCTCCCTGGTGGACCGCATGCTGGACGCGATCCAGGGCGAGCTCATCCGCCGGCAGGAGCTGCTCCGCTCGGCCGGCAACTACGCCTCGCAGCGCGACTACGAGCGGGCCCGCGCCGCCGGTGTGCCGCTGGCCCCGCTGCCGAGCCTGTTGATCATCTGTGACGAGTTCTCCGAGCTGCTCACCGCGAAGCCCGACTTCATCGACATGTTCGTGCAGATCGGCCGGGTCGGCCGGTCGCTGGGTGTGCACCTGCTGCTGGCCTCCCAGCGGCTGGAGGAGGGCCGGTTGCGCGGCCTGGACACGCACCTGTCGTACCGGGTCGGCCTGCGGACGTTCTCCTCGATGGAAAGCCGCAGCGTGCTCGGCGTGCCGGACGCGTACGAGCTGCCCCGCTCGCCCGGTCACGGCTACCTCAAGGCGGGCACCGAGGGGCTCACCCGCTTCCGGGCGGCGTACGTGTCGGGTCGCTACCGGCGCGGTGTTGGCAACCAGCGCCGGGAGGACCGGCAGACCGACCCGGTGCAGGCGTACTCCACCTGGTACGCGACGCCGCCGGTGGTCACCGAGGAGAAGCCGGCCGAGGTGCCGGAGCAGGACGACGACGTGCTCGGTGAGACCCTGCTGGACGTGGTGGTCGCCCGCCTGGAGGGGCAGGGCGTGCCGGCGCACCAGGTGTGGCTGCCGCCGCTGGCCGAGTCGCCGACGCTGGACCAGATCCTGCCCCCGCTCAGCGCCGACCCGCGCCGCGGCCTGACCGTCACGGACCCGGAGCTGCTGGGTACCCTGCGTGGCGTCGCGGGCATCATCGACAAGCCGTTCGAGCAGCGCCGCGACCTGCTCTGGACCGACCTGTCCGGCGCCACCGGCAACGTGGTCGTGGTGGGCGGCCCGCAGACCGGCAAGAGCACCATCATTCGCACCCTGATGGGCAGCCTCGCGCTCACCCACACCCCGCGCGAGGTGCAGTTCTACTGCCTGGACTTCGGCGGCGGTGGCCTGAGCACGCTGCGCGACCTGCCGCACGTCGGTGGCACCGCCAGCCGGATGGAGACCAACCAGGTCCGCCGGACCATCTCCGAGCTGCGCACCCTGCTGGCGGAGCGGGAGGCGCGGTTCACCGCCAACGGCATCGACAGCATGGCGACCTACCGGCGGATGAAGCGGGACGGGAAGTTCGCCGAGGACCGGTTCGGCGACGTGTTCCTGGTTCTCGACGGCCTGGTGACGCTGCGCAACGAGTTCGAGGACCTGGAGCCCGGCGTCACCGAGCTCGCCAACCGCGGCCTGGGGTACGGCATCCACCTGATCGTCACCTGTACCCGGTGGATGGAGATGCGGCCCGCGGTCCGGGACATGTTCGGCACCCGGCTGGAACTGCGGCTGGGTGACCCGGCCGACTCCGAGATCAACCGGCGGGCGGCGCTGAACGTACCCACCGGGACGCCCGGCCGCGGCCTCACCCTCGACGCGCTGCACTTCCTCGCCGGGCTGCCCCGCATCGACGGGCAGCAGGACCCGGGCAACCTCACCGACGGCATCGCCAAGTTCGTCCAGGCGGTCCGCAACGAGTGGCGGGGGAGCCGGCACCACGGGTCCGGTTGCTGCCCGACCGGCTGCCGTACGAGGCGTTGCCGGCGGCGGGCCACGACACCCAGCGCGGCATCCCGATCGGCATCGCGGAGAGCGACCTGCAGCCGGTCTACCTGGACTTCGCCGCCGAGCCGCACTTCCTGTTGTTCGGCGACATCGAGGCGGGCAAGAGCACCTTCCTGCGCAGCCTGGCCCGCGCGATCAGCGAGCGGTACACGCCCGCCGAAGCCAAGATCATGATGATCGACCTGCGCCGCAGCCTGCTGGGTTCGCTGGAAGGCCCGCACCTGATCGGCTACGGACACTCCGTGCAGGTCGCCCAGGACATGATCCGGCAGGTCGTCGAGGTGATGAAGGAGCGGCTGCCCGGTCCGGACGTCACCCCCGAACAGCTGCGCGATCGCAGCTGGTGGAAGGGCCCCGAACTGTACGTGCTGGTCGACGACTACGACCTGGTCGCGACCGGGCCGTCGCACGTGCTCTCGCCGTTGACCGAGTTCCTCGCCCAGAGCCGCGACATCGGGCTGCACGTGATTCTCGCCCGGCGGGTCGGCGGTGCCAGCCGCGCGCTGTACGAGCCGATGATGTCGCGGATCCGCGAACTCGCGTCGCCGGGCATCACGATGTCCGGCCCGCGTGAGGAGGGCGCGCTGCTGGGCAACGTCAAGCCGCAGCAGCTGCCGCCGGGGCGGGGCTGGCTGACCACCCGCCGACACGGCAACCGCCTGGTCCAGCTCGCCTGGCTGCCCCCGGTCGTCTGACCTCCGGGGAAGCGATCGGCCCCGTTCGTCGACCGGACGGGGTCCCGTCGCGGTGGACAGCCCGGTTAAGCTCGCCAGAAGAGGACACCGGAGTCGAATCGTGGCACCGGCGGCGGCCCGAGCCGCCCGCGGTGCGCCGGTGTGCGTGTGGTGGTGAGGAGGCGTACCGATGGCCGACCGGGTGGTGGCGAAGGTTCCGGAGATCGTCGACTATGCGAAGAGCATCTCCGGCCTCTCCAGCGGAACGCACCACGGCAAGGACAGCATCATGTCCTCCTCGACCACCGCCAACCAGGCGCTGTCGAACATGAGTGAGCTGGTGACCACCGGCCTGCTGGGCAGCCCCGAGGTGTTCGCCGAGGCCTACCAGGTCGGCGGCTACCTGGCCGTGAACGCCAAGTCGTTCCAGCAGTTCATCCAGGCATGCGGCAAGGGCATCCAGTGCACCGCGATGGCCGCGCAGGCGATCGCCACGATCCTGCACTACACCGACGCGGACAGCGCCGGGAAGTTCGACGCCACCGACGTGGCGGACGCGATGGCCTATGCGATGGGCGATCCCGGCGCCGAGCGGCCGGACGGCATCCCGAAGAAGGCACTGGGCACCAAGACGCAGCTCGACCAGGACGTCGAGAACGCCTCGCGGGGCGGCAACCAGGCCGACGCGATCGCCTTCCCGAACGACCCGAACGCGACGACGACGCACTACCCCGGCGAGGACACGACCACCACCACCTACTCGGACGGCTCGTACCGGGTGGTCGAGAGCTACCTGGTGACCGGCGCGAACGGGTCGTCCACGGTGCACCAGACGACGCGGTTCTACGACTCCAACGGCAAGGAGATCTCGAACAGCGCGCAGACCGAGGACACCGAGTACGGCAACGGCTACCGCACCACCACCCGGAGTGAAGGTGGCACCACGTCGAGCACCACGATCCGTGACGACGGCTCGGTCGACGTCACCACGACCACCAAGGACGCCCAGGGCCACCCCGTCACCAAGAACTATCACGAGGATCCCCCGACGCAGCAGGACCAGCCGGAGAAGGGCCCGATCGAGGGCTGGTACGACGAGACGCACATCGACGGCAGCGGAAGCCTGGGCGGCGCCTACGGCGGGTACTGACCGCCGATTCGTCCGACACCGGCGCGAGACGAGAGGCCACCGTCATGGGACACCAGTCGCCGCAGAGCCACGCACGGTACGGCTACGACAGCAACCTGAACACCGAGCTGATCCAGAGCCGGCACCTGCAGTACAAGACCGATCCCGGCTCGGACCCGACGCACTACTACGTCGACAACGCCGGCAGTGACCTGTTCGCCAAGTACAAGCCGACGATGAACCGGGCGGACATGCCCGGCGGCAAGGACGGCGACATAGACCTGTCCAACCCGCATCCGGACCCGAACGGCAGGGACGCGCACACCGCGGCGGCGATCTACGTCAGCAACGACAGCAAGTACAAGAACATCATGGAAGGCAACACGATCGAGCACGTGAAGGCTCGCATCGACAGCCAGAAGCAGGGTCCGGTGCTGGCCATCCAGCACGCCTGGGAAAGGGTCAAACAGTCGCTGGAGACGATGGCCCGTGACATCCAGCGGCCGACCGACGCGCTGGTCGCCAAGCAGGCCTGGACCGGTGACGCGGCCGAGGCGTTCCTGCAGAAGGGGCCGGGTGCCGCGCTCAAGTCACTGGACGATTGGATCGACGCCGCGCAGTACAACATCGAGGGCTTCCAGCACGTCGCGAGCGTCATCCCGGGCAAGCAGCACGCCATCTCCCAGCTGTACGAGCAGTACAAGGCGGCGGTGACCGCCGAGGCGCAGCGCTGGCTGAAGGACAACGCGCCCCGCAGCGGCGGGCACCACGAGATCAAGACGTACACCGAGCTGGACGACTTCCTCAAGCACGGGCAGATGGAGGACAAACAGCGGTTCATGCAGAGCGTCAAGCAGGCCGGGGCGATCTACGACCTGATGGCGCAGGACATCGAGCATTCGATGGCGGTCGAGTACCAGACCGCGATCGGCAGCCTGCAGTCCGGCCGATCCACCACGTTCGAAGGCATCACGAACTCGATCATCGACGCCCCCGGCGCGCCGATCCTCGACCTGGGCGGTCGGCCGCCGGGCGCGGCGCCACCGGCCGGTCCGTCGTCGGCGGCACCACCGAACGTCGCCCCGCCCCGCAACTTCGCGGCGTCGAACCCGCCGCCGGCCGATCCGCCGGCGCCCGACAGTCCGCCGGCCACCCAGGCCCCGCCGCCGGCCGCACCGCCCGCGGCGCCACCTGCCGCGCCGCCCGCGGCGCCGCCGGCGCCCGCGCCGGTCGCCCCGCCGGTACCGGTGGCTCCCGTTGCGGCGCCGCCGGCGCCCGGTGCGGGCCCCGCGCTGCGGCCGACCGCGGTGTCCCGGCCCGCAGCCGACCCGTCGTCGTTCCGGCCGAACGTGTCCCGCCCGCAGGGGCTGAACCGGTCCGGCGTGCTGGGTGACCGGAGCGGTGCCGACGCCAACCGCCCGTCGGCACCGGGCCGGGGCCCGGGCGGCAGCGGTGGACGCCCGAACCTGGGCCGGAGTGCGCAGCCGAACCCGACCAAGCCGACCCGGGGCCGGGCCCCCGGCAGTCCGGGTGGCGAACCGGAGCGCGGCGGGCAGGGCCGGCCGCCCGGCGGGCGAAGCCCAGCCAATCCGCAGCGCTCGGGCCGCTCGTCCGAGCAACGCAGGCCGAGCATGCCGGGCAACACCGAGGAGCCGACGGCGTTCCGCTACTCGGCCCCGCACAGCCCCTCGGTGCTGACCGGCTCACATCAGCCGCCGACCGATCCGGCCGCGACCGACACCCCGCGGCTGTCCGGTCGACCGGGCAGTGGCCCGCCGAACACCACCAAGCCCATCCTGAACAACCGTCAGCCGAAGAAGTCGGGCGCCGGGGACAGGAACCGGCAGGCGATCCCGCCGGCGGTGGGTTGGCCCGGCAACGAGCTCGTCGGCGAGCCGCCGTCGGTGGCGCCGTCGGTGCTGCAGAGTCCGACGCTGCGGTCCCGCCCGGTGGCGCCGACCGACGCCAACGACATCCCGCGCAGCCTGCGCCCGTCCGGCCCGATGCGTCCGGACACCAACCTCACCAGCGCCCGGCCGAACACCAACAGCCCGGCCGAACTCGCCGCCCGCCGGGCCGCCCAGCAGGAGAAGGACCGCCGGCGCAAGATCGACTCCGAGTACGAACAGATCCGGGCGTTGTTGCAGGGTGAGGAGGCGTGGCAGGTGGAGACGCCGGGCGGCCCGGTGGTGGCCAACCAGCCGAGGGCCGAGGTCGCTCACCCGCGGCCGATGCTCGGCGCGTGACGGCCGCGACGTTTTCCCTCCTTGTCGGCACCGGTTAGCCTGCCTGGCAGGGACCTGAGTGATGGGCGCCGGGCGGCGTCTCGGTGTCCCGGTCGCGCGAACCGTGCCGACAGTGCGAGGGAGGGCATCGATGGCCGACAAGGTCCACGCGGACTGCACCGAGATCATCAAGTACGCCGGTCAGCTGACCAAGATCGGCACCGGCAAGAAGGCGCAGCTGCCGATCCTTGCCGCGTTGACCGGGGCGCAGCCGCTGAACCAGATGAGCGAGCTGAGCTACAACTCGTTCACCAAGCCGGCGACGACCGACACCGCCGGCCAGTTCCAGGAGGGCCTGCTGGTCGCCGGCTACCTTGCGGACAACGTCGCGGCGTTCCAGAAGTTCATCCCGGACGCGGCGAACGGCATTCAGTGCTGCGCGCAGCAGGCACAGGGCGTGGGACAGATCCTGCTGGCCACCGACGGCGGCAGTGCCGGTGAGATCGACGCGGAGGACGTGTCGGCGGCGCTCGCGTTCGCGTCCGCCGACCCCAGCGCGAAGCTGCCGAACGGCGTGCCGAAGGACATGTTCAAGGACGGCACGTTCGCCGACACCCAGGTGCAGACCATGTCCAACCAGCCCCAGGCGCTCTCCGACCCGAACAGCCAGTTCGCCGAGACGTACACCGAGCCGGGTGCGCATCTGACCACGACCACCTACATGGACGGGTCGATGCGAGTCGTCTCCTCGTACACCACGACCAACGCCAACGGGACGTACACCAACCACAGCACCACCACGGTGTACGACGAGAACGGCAAGGAACTGAAGAACGCCGGCCAGACCGAGGACACCACGTACGGTTCGGGGTACAACACCAAGGTCCGGCACGAGGGGAACACCACGGTCGAGACGACCACGTACGACAACGGGGCCGTGGACATGAAGACGACCACCAAGACCGGCAGCGGTGAACCCAAGGTGACCACCGCCCACACGGACGCTCCGGATGCCCCGGCACCGCGGGACGACGGTCCGCTGCAGACCTGGGAGCAGCAGGACCACGCTCCGGACGGCAGCAAGGACGGCGACGTCTACGCCGGTTACTAGGTCCGCTTACCAGGTCCGCGGCATCGATCGGCGAGTACAGGGGGCGTCTCGGATGGGCAGTCACAACAAGGACGATCCGGACTTCGACGGCAATTTCTTCGGGTACGACACGAGCAAGAACACCGAACTGCTGGAAAACCGGCACATGGCGTACAAGATGGGGGACGGCGACGTCTCGCATTACAACATCGAAGGCGCCAGCGGGAACAACTTCTCGAAGTACCACCCGACGATGGATCGCAGCAAGATGCCGGGCGGCAAGGACGCCTCCGGCATCAACACCGACAATCGGGGCTCGAACTGGGCCGATGCGCGCGGCAACTACGACGACGCGCACAAGGCCTGGCAGTTCGCGAACAGCTCTGATTCCAACGTTCAGAACATCATGAAGAACAACACGATCGAGCACATCCGGCACCGGATTCTCGGTCAGAACGCCAAGGGTGCCAGCGAGGTGGCGGGCCACTGGCGCGCGGTCAAGGGCACCCTGGACGACATGAGCAAGTCCGTCCACGACCCGACGTACGCGTTGTGGAGCAGCGACAAGTGGACCGGTGACGCGGCCAAGGCCTTCTTCCAGATGGGGCCCGGAGCCACCCTCAAGTCGCTACAGGACTGGACGCAGGCCGCCCAGAACAACATCGACGCGTTCGACCATCTGGCCAGCATCATTCCCGGCTACCACCAGCAGATCATCGACTTGTACAACGAGTACAAGGGCGCCATCAAGACCGCCTCCGACACGTACTTCGACAGCGGCCATCCCGGCTGGAACGTGTACGACCAGCACACCCACCTGCACATCAAGAGCGCCGACGAGCTGATGTCCAAGGGCAGCCCGTCCGACCAGAACCAGTTCATCGCGGTGATGAAGGGCGTCGGCGCCATCTATCACCTGAAGGCTCAGGACATCGAGCTGAACATGGCCAACGACTACCAGACGGCCATCACCAAGCTCCAGCAGGGCCTTTCCACGACGTTCGAGGGGCCGTGGAACGCGGTCATGGACCGCCCGGGCACGGTGCCGCCGCCGAACCTCGGCGCCGGCCCCGGCGCCGGCCCGGGTGCCACGCCGAACGTGGCCAAGCCGAACGTGGCGAAGCCCAACATCGCCAAACCGAACATCGCCAAGCCGAACGTGCCGCCGCCGGACCAGCCGGTGCAGGACGCGGTGGCGCCGGAACCGCCACCGGTCGCCCCGCCGGCTGTGTCGCCGCCGCCGGCACAGACTTCCGCGCCGCCGCCACCGGGCCCAACACCGGCTCCCGCTCCGGTGCCCGCCCCCGTGCCGCCGGTGGCGCCGACCGCGCCGCCCGCGCTCGGCCGCCGGCTCGCGCCATCGACCAGCCCCACCACCCAGAACGCGTTCCGGTCGAACGCGCAGCGGCCGCCCGGCCTCAACCGGTCCGGGGTGCTCGGCGATCGTGGCGCGAACCGGCCGTCGGCACCGAACAGCGAGGCGCCGAGCGGCCGTCCGAACGCGAGCCGCCCGCCGGCGAGCCCGGCGAAGCCGGCCCGCAACGGCAAGGCTCCGTCGCGACCGGGCGAGCCGGAGGGTGGCCGGGGTGGTGGCCGACCGGGCTCGCGCTCGCCGGCGAACCCGCAGGGCGCCAAGGGCAAGCCGGGCCAGCAACAGCAACGGCGGCCTGGTGCGCCCGGTGAGCTGGACGAGAACAGCGCGTTCCGCCGCCCGCCGGGCGGCACCTCGCCGTCCGTGCTGGACAACAAGCGGGTGCGGCCGCCGGACCCGGCGTCCGAGGACGCCCAGCGCCTGTCCGGCCGGCCGGGCAGCGGGCCGCCGAACACCACGAAGCCGGTGCTGAACAACCGCGGCCAGAAGCAGAAGAAACCGGACCGGCAGCAGTCCAGGCCGACCGGGCCGGTGAGCGGGCTGCCGATGGACAACGCGTTCGTCCCGCCGCCGAGCGGGACCGCACCGGTGCTGGAGAACCCGACGCAGTGGATGCGGCCCGGGGCGCCGGCAGACACCAGCGAGGTACCGACGAGCCTGCGCACCCCGACCCGGATGCCGAGCGGCGCGAACCTGTCGAGTGCCCGGCCGGGCACGGACAGCGCCGCCGAACTGGCGGCGCGCAAGGCGGCACAGCGTGAGCGGGAGCGTCAGAAGAAGACCGACGAGGAGTACGAGAAGATCCGCGCCTGGATGGACGGCGAGGAAGCGTTCACGGTGGAGACCCCGGGCGGGCCGGTCGTGTCCAGTCAGGCGCCGACGCCGGAGCAGCTGGCGCACCCGAAGCCCAAACTCGGGGCCTGACGAAGTGCGACGCGGTGGCCGCCCCGGCGACCACCGCGGTCGCCGTGCAGTGCCTCGACCGGCGCGCCCGCCGTGCAGTGCCTCGACCGGCGCGGTCGGCGTGCGCCCGTGACCGAACGTGGGGCGGTGCCGCAGCTCACGTGCCAGGGCGCGCAACGCCAGCGGTCGCCTGTCGGTGGCAGGCCGCGCCGGCGGGCGCCGGTCAGCGCGGTGCGCGCGCGTCGGCCGGCAGCGAGGCGCCCAGGCCCGACGGCCGGAGCGCGCTGGCCCGACCGGCCTCGACCGCGTCGTCGACCAGCTCCAACAGCCACTTCGGCGCGACCGCCAGGGCGTGCAGGAACGCGTCGAAGTCGTCGGCGCAGCGGTAGAGCAGGTTGGCCGAGATGTACTCGGCGTCGTACCGGTCGTCGTCGCGATAGTCGTCGTCGTCGTGGTACCAGACCGAACCGATGTCGTCGCCCGCCACCCGGACGGCCAGGATGCCGCCCTGCACGTAGCCGATGGGCAGGAAGTCGGCGGTGAACCGGTCACCGAACCAGCCGCTGACGTACACCAGGTCCTGCATCCGGTCGCCGCGTCCGAGACCGAAGAACGGCTGGTCGAGCACGAAACCCTGGTCGGGATGGATGCCGGGGGTGGTCGGGGTCGCGCCGTTGGTACTGGCCAGAAAGGTGCGGTAGGCCGGCGGCAACGGGAAGCCGAGCCGGCGCTCCAACCGGTCGACCAGCGAGTCGGCGAGCTGCTCGGTGTAGTCCATCGGCACCGGGGTCGCGTCGTCGATGCGCACGCCGCGCCGGGCCCGGGGCACCTTGAGCAGCGCCGCGCCACCGAGGTGTCGGAACGCACCGTGCACCTCGGCCGGCACCAGAGCCAGCCGCCGCACCCGTGGCAGGTGCACCCACACCCAGCCGGGTGGGCTCAGCGCCACGTAGTCGTCGGCGGTGAAGGTCCACAGCGGGTCGTTGGCCTTCACCATGACCTCGTTCGCGGTGAGCACGTCGAGCACCCGCTGCTCGTCGATGGTGAGTTCCGCCTTGAGCTCGGGTAGCTGCACCATCGCCCGGGCGAGCAGATCCCACTCGGGGAACCCGTACGCGTTGACGACGACGCCCTCGCGGTAGCGCATCCGCAGCGAGGGCTGGTCGAACTGGCGGATCTGCGCGGCGAACGCGGCGCCCGGGATCAGTGGACCGTCGTCAGCGGAGTCGTCAACCATCGGCGTCCCTGTTCCGCCCCGGCAGCCGGCCGGAGCGCAGATCGTCGAGCCGGCTGGCCAGGGTGTCGGCGCGCAGCCCGCGCACCAGCACCTCCAGCGCCGGCTCGATGCTGGTGCCGAGGAAGAACTCCTCGGCCGGGTGGCTGAGGTACAGCCGGCCCTGCTCGTCGACGATGAGAATGCTGCCCTCGTCGCCGGTCCGGCCGACCGGGAACGTGCGGATGCCGAGCCGACTCGCAAGCCGGAACGCCGACACCTCGACCAGGCGCACATCGGCCGGGAAGAAGTGGATCGGAAACGCGCCCACCTGTTCGCCTCGCCCGTAGGGCACCAGGTCGAGCAGGCCGAACTCGCGGTACAGGTCCCGAGCGGCGGGGAACGGTTCGTGTCGCTGGCCGCGCCCGTCGGTCTGGGCCGCGAACTCGGCCAGCCACGGGTCGACCCGGGCCGCCGCATCCCTCCCCGGCAGCCAACCGGCCGCCAGCAGGGCCGCTTCGACGTCTCGCTGGAACCGCGGGTGGTGCACGTCGATCTCGTCGAACCGGTCGGCGTCGAACGGGATCGTCGGCGGCTCGTTGGACAACTCGCCCCGCACCAGTGTGGCCGGCGTGCTCTCCCGGGACTGCCGCTGCTCGTACTCGGCGCGCAGTCGTTTCTCGATCCGACCGGACTCGAACAGCGCCTCCCGGGCCGCGAGCCGCACGTCCTCCGGGACGGGCGGGCAGCGGTAGCCCTGCTCGACGATGTGGTCCAGGAACGCCGGCTGCGGCGCGAGCCGCCGGTGTTCCAGCTGGTACGTCGAGATCGTGGACCAGATCCAGACCCCGTCGGTCAGGTACTGCACCGGGACCGCCCAGCGCAGCGCGGGGTTGGCGGGATCGAACACGTCGTAGGTGCGCTCGTCGGAGGGGACCAGCAGCGCACCGGACTGCAGGTAGCGCAGCAGCCGGTCGCGTTCCTCGTCGTCCTCGATCCAGGGCCGGCTGGCCCACGGGCGCGGCCGATCGTGCTCGTCGAAGCCGTCCGCGACCGGGGCGAACCGGAACCCGGCGACCTGTTCCGGGGGGTGATCGGGAGCGGTCGAGGCGGTCGCCAGCCGGCGTCACCCGATGCCGACCCCTGTGCGCGCTCTGCCATCTCACCGCCCTCGGATCCGTTCCGCCAACCCTAACCCGGCGACGCATCCGCCGGGCGGCAGGCGATGCGCGGGGCGACCCGCCCGTCGCCACCCGCGTACCGGGTGATCGGCTTGGGTAGCCTCGACCGGGGTCGTGGGAACGATGGCACGGGAGGGGTCGTGTTCACGCTGGACGAGGCTCGGCGCATCGCTGCCGCCTGGGTCGACCGTGGGCGGCCGGACGGTGCTCGCTGGCAGGCTCGGGTGCACGAGTTCGAACTGGGCTACGTGATCTGGGCCGTCCCGGCCGACGGCGACCGGCGCGAGGTCGGTGCTGGCCGTGGTGTCGTGGACAGGATGACCGGCGAGCTGTCGCTGTGGCCATCGCTGCCCGTGTCGAGCATCGTCGAGATGTTTCGTGCCGAGCGTGCCCGGGAGATCCCCGCTCCACGCACCTGGGACCCAGCCACCCAGGCCCGCCGCGACCTGGCCCGCGCCGGGTTCCCGGAGCACGTCACCCACCTGACGCTGGCGGATGGGCGAGCCCAGATCAGCCGCAGCACGAAGGGTGACGGTGAGCTCAACCTGCATCCGCTCGTCGCCGCGGCGCTGGCGGAGCTGCCGCCAGGATCCCGGGAGCGGGCCGCCGAGAGGTGCTCGGAGGTCGCGGCCTTCTCCGACGTGCTGCACCGGGCCGACACCCAGCGCCAGGCGGACCGGCGGCCGACGCTGTCGCTCGACGAGGTACGAGCCACCCTGTTCCGCGGCGCCGAGATCGTCACCTACCGGGTGTGCGAGCCGGGTGACGAACTCGGTGGTCGGACCGTGCCGCCCTGCCTGGCCTGCCAGTACCTGCTCGGGTGGTTCGGCTTCGAGATGGCGGGGGGACGGCGGTGACCGCGCGGTTCGGCCGTACCGCCGAGACGGCGTTGCGGACCGCCGGCTGGACCCCCGGCCGGGACGTGTCGGCCGCGACCGCCGAGGCGATCCGGCGCACCGGTGAGCGGATCGGCGCAGACGGTGCCCGGCTGCGGGCGTTCCCGGCGGCGGTCACGGCGCTGAACGAGTTCGGCGGGCTGGCGATCGTCCCCAGGGAGCCGGGCGTCGATCAGGTACCGCAGCCCTTCGCGTTCGATCCGTTGCTGGCGCCGTTGTGTGCCGAGACCCTCGCCGACGTGTCCACCGTCCTCGGTCTGCCGCTCTACCCGCTCGGCGTCGAGGGTGACGTCGCCGCGCTGCTGGCGATCGACGAGCAGGGCCGGGTGTTCTCCATCGACCACACCGGCGAGTGGTTCCTCGGTGCGACGGTGGACGCGGCGATCGAGACGCTCGTCGCGGGGCGCCGACCGCCCCGGCTGCGGGACGACGGGACCTGGCCGCCGGCGGTTCAGCCCGCCTCGTAGCGGTGCTCGAAGTCGGCCAACGCCTTGCGCCGGCCGGCCAGCTCCGCCTCGATTGCGTCCCGCCGGAACCGCTCGGGTGCCACCTGGAGCGCGAGCCGGCCGGCCGGCGTCCAGAACGACGCCTCGGGCACCTCGTCGGCCCCGGACGCCGCGAACTTGAGCACCTCCGCGGTTGCCGCTGTCGCCGCGGAGAGCAGGTAGTAGACCGTGGTGAGATCGTCGTCGGACAGGTCGCCGGAGCCGAGCACGGCCTCGGCGTTCATCGTGAAGAGCTCCGCCGCGCCCAGCCACTCGCCGGCGTCGAGCAGCGTGGACGGCACGTCGTCCGGCCCGTACCGCACGTCGAAGGAGACCACGGGGGGCTCGGTCGGCAGTTCGAAGGTGAAGCTGCGGTCCCGGCCGCACGCCGGGCACCGACCCGAGTACCGCACGACGAACGCGCCGTCCGCCGAGCTGTGGTCGCTCTGCCGGTCGAACTGCGCCTCGCCGCAGGCGCACGGCCGCAACTCCATGTAGAGGTACGCCTCGTCGAAGGTGCGGGCGCGGGGAACAGCCATGGGCGCCACGATAGCCACCGCGGTCGAGCCGCGGTCGGGCGCCGCGGTACCGAGGACGGCCCCTACTGGGTGGCGCCGAGCAGGTCCTCCAGCTCCAGGGTGCGCAGATCGTCGCGGGACGGCATCCGGCCGAGCCTGCGCAGCCGGCCGGACTGCGCCTTACGCATGCTTTCCAGCAGCTTGCGGGCTTCGCGGGCGTTGCCGAAGTTCTGCCCCATCTGGATCTGGCTGAACCATTCGTACAGCGCGTCGTCCAACCCGTCGCCGAGCAGGTAGTCGTCGTTCTTGGCGATGCGGCTGACGATGAGCAGCAGTTCCTTGGGCGTGTAGTTCTCGAACTCCAGCGTCTTGGCGAACCGGGAGGCCAGACCGGAGTTGGCGTCGAGGAACTCGGTCATCTCGTTGGTGTAGCCGGCGACGATCACCGCGATCTCGTCACGGTGGTCTTCCATCAGCTTCACCAGGGTGTCGATGGCCTCCTGACCGAAGTCGCCGCTGCCGCCCCCGGATGCCCGGGAGAGCGTGTACGCCTCGTCGATGAACAGCACGCCGCCCATCGCCTCCTCGATGACGGCCGAGGTCTTCTCCGCGGTGTGGCCGATGTACTGCCCGACCATGTCTCGGCGGGCGACCTCCTTGAACTTGCCGGCCGGGAGCACGCCGAGCGCCTTGAGCAGTTGCCCGTAGATGCGGGCGACGGTGGTCTTGCCGGTACCGGGGGCGCCGGTGAAGATCAGGTGGTGGCTGACCGCGCCGACCGCGAGGCCCGCGTTGCGGCGCCACTCGTTGACCTGGATCTCGTCGATCAGCGCCCGGACCTCGGCCTTGACCGAGGCGAGGCCGACCATGGCGTCCAGGTCGGACAGCAGCCGATCGATCTGGGCGGGGTCCTGCTGGGTGGCGCCTTCCAGCGCGGCGACGCCGACCTTCGGTCGGTGTGCGGTGGACAGCGGCTCCCGGATGCTGGGGTTCGCGCCCTCGTCGACGTGGATGCCCGGGCTGGCGGTGTTCTCGACCCGGCACTCGTCGACCTTGCCGCCACAACCCCGGCCGAACATGATCCCGACGCCCTGAGTGTCGTGGATCCAGGAGCCGTCGATCGTGGGTGAGCTGCCGTGGGCGATGGAGATGCCCGCGTCGCCGGTCTGCGAGATGTCGCAGCGTTCGATGGTCGGACGCCCGGACTGGTAGACGTACACCCCACGGAAGCCGCACCCGGTGATGGTCGAGTTACGGATCGTGGGGTCGGCGCCGAGTCGGACGATGATTCCGTCGTCCGCGACGTTGGTGATCTCGCACTTGTCCAGCAGCCCGCCGGCGTCCTCGATGACGAAGCCGTACTGCCCGCCGGTCACCTTCGTGTCGGCGGCCTCCAGGCGCGTCCGGTTCGTCACGTTCACCGCGGGCGCGTACCCGGCCTGCAGAGTGCACTTCTCCAGCGAGATGCGGCCGCCGCGGACATCGACGGTGGCCCGGTCCGCGGACCGCAGGGACAGCCCGCGAACGGTCACCTCGCAGTCGCGCGCCTGCAGCGTCGGCAGCCCGGCCGAGGTCGAGTCGACCGTCACCGACCCCGCGTCGCCGGACGCCACCAGGGACACCCGCAGGCCGGACAGCACCAGCGCCTCCGGATACTCACCCGGAGCGATCGAAATGGTGTCGCCGGGCGAGGCGATCTCCAACGCATCGCGGATCGTGGGGTAGGCCCCGGGCTGCTGGGTCGAGACGACAAGGTTGCGTGCCATGGCTCCGCCGGTGGAAGGGTTGACTTCTGCGCACACTATCTCAGGGGGTCCACGCAGGCGCGGGACGCGGTGACTTCCTGGCCACGCCCTAGAGTACTGACGACGCAACAGCTTGAGGAGACGCGGACGACGTGGATCTCGGCGAGGACGAGCAGCCGCCGGCCTGGCAGCCGGCGAACGACGTCGAGCGGCTGATGCTCGACGCCCTGGTGCGCAACCACTCACAGGACTACTTCCGGCTGGTGGCGACCGCCCCGCTGTACCTGCCGGTCTTCCTGGGCGACGCCAACACCGACCGCCAGCGGGTCGTGGTGAAGACCATCTCCGACGCCGAGCACCTGCTCGTGTTCACCTCGGTGCGGGGGCTCACCGGGTACGTCGAGGCCGGCTACACGCCCGACAGTCGCCCCGACGGGTACGCCCAGACCAGCTACGAGGAGTTGGCCGCCCGGCGGCCGGAGCCGGAGTGGCGGCTGGCCATCAACCCGGGCCAGCCGATCGACGCCTACGTCGAGATCGACGCGGTGATGCACGCCGCGCTGGGTGACATCCAGATCCCGCTCGCGGACGAGCTGATCGACCCGGCCGGGGTCGGCGAGCGCGCGCCGATCCCGGCGGACTTCGTCCCAGCGAACGAGGCGGAGCGGGCCATCGAGTACGGACTGGTCCACCGCGACATCGACGTCGCGATCGACGCGTTGGTCGTCGCGGACGTGCTGGTCGCCACGGCGGAGCAGGCCCGGCCGGACGCGGCGCTGACCGACCCGGACTTCCCGTGGCAGCTGGAGTCGATCGACGACATCCCGTCGATCTGCGTGTTCACCTCGCAGCAGCGGCTGACCGAGGTGCTTCCACCGGACACCCCGGCGTACCCGACGACGCTGGTCAAGCTGGCGCTGGCCTGGCCGGACGAGGACTGCCAGCTGATGGTCAACATCGGTTCGGCGATCGAGCTGGCGTTCGAGGGCGCGATGATCCCCTCGTTCGTGTCCTGGGCCTCGGACCTGATGGAGCGGGTCGAGTCCGGCGAGTACGCGGAGCCGGCCGATGCCCGGTTGGCGGACGCGGCCGGCACCGGTGTGGTGGTCGGAGGGCATGCGGTGGACGCGGTGATGCCGCCGGCGATCGGCGACCTGGCGCCGCCGGTCGGTGCCGCGGCGCCGGTGGCCGACCCGGTGCTGTTCCAGAAGGTGCTCACGCCCGAACAGGTCCAGGCGTACCTGCGGGGCGGTGACCGGCGTGTCGCGGGCTTCGTCCACCCGTACGAGAGCGTGCGTGAGCTGACCACGCCACAGCAGCTCTACACCGGGCTCGGCCTGCTGCACGATCGCACCCCGTTCCGCGTCGACGACGAGGAAGTGCACGTTCTGCGGTGGACTGCCTACTGTCCGGAGCTGTATCGGCTCGCCATCGGTGGACGTGACGAACGGACCCGAGCCGCGGTGGATGGCTGGGTCGTGGCGCCGGCTCCGTTCCTGGGCAGTGGGATCGCGCCGGGCAGCGCCGGGGCACCGGAGTTCAAGGTGGACAGCGTCGAGTTGCCACACGGCGCGCAGCTGTGCCGGCTGGACCGGTACGGGCGGCAGAGCGAGGTGGCGAACTTCGACGCGGACACCGGGACCTGGGCCGCCGCCGTCGGACGGCCGAGCTGGACGGAGGACGTTCGATGATCGCGTCCGGATACCGAGCCCGCTGGCAGGGCACCGAGTACGAGGCGAGCCCGGACGGCGCCCTGGTCCGGCTGTACGGGTCGGACCAGGCCCCGGGCTTCGACGAGGTGCGGCCCGGCCGGTACCGGCGGATCGTGCCGGTCACCGAGCTGGAGTGGTTCGGTTACCTGCACGTGACCGGCCGGATCGACGGCGCGCCGGTCGTGCTGCTCGCCGAGCGCGGCGACGAGGTCCTGGCCGAGTACGTCGGCGGCCGGGGCCCGGTCGGAGCTGCGCTCGGACTGCCCGCGGTCGAACCCGGGGTGTACCGGGGTTGGGTGCCGCGGGCCAGGGTGGCCGATGTCATGCCCCGTCGAACCGGCTCGTGAACTGCCGTTCACTTGCTCGCGGCGATTACCGTTTTCTCGGATAGAGTCGGCATCATTTCTCGTCGATGCGTGCATCGCGACGCGAGGAACGTCCGAGGAGGTGCTGGATGATCGACGGGCCGGACCGGCCGCAGCGACCGGTCGACCACCCGGACTGGAGCGCGCTGCACGGCGCGTTCTCCGACCTGCGCAAACAGGTCGCCCGGGCGAAGGATGTGCAGAAGAAGGTCTTCCATCTCACGGCCACCGCGTGGTCGCCGGACCGGATGATCAAGGTCGTCGTCGGCCCGCGGGGCCAGCTCGTCGACCTGGACATCGACCCCCGGGTCTACCGGCAGCCCAACTCCAAGGCGCTGGCCCGGTCGATCCTGGAGACCAGCCGGCAGGCGATCGAGCAGATCGCCGTGCAGACCGAGCAGATCCTCGACGAGGACGTCCCGGCCGACCTGCGCATCGGCCGCACCGGTGCGGTCGATTTCCGCGCCGTGCTGAAGAGCCACGACGCCGAACTCCCGAAGAAGGTCGACGCGGAGGAGGACGACTGATGGGCGAGGGCACGTTCGTCCAGATGGACGGCGACGCAACCAACTCCGCCGGCGCCCGGTACGCGCTGGCCGGTGACCGGTTGACCGCCAGAGGGTCGGCGGTGCGGTCCGGGATCGAGTCGGCCGAGGGACCGGCGCCCTGGGGCGACGACAAGTTCGGTAAGGCCTTCCTGGAAAAGTACGGCAACCCGCAGGACGGCGACGAGACGCTGACCTTCATGACCGACGGTGGCGACCAGGTCAGTACGGTCGGCAACGCGGTGCAGTGGGCGGCCGTCGACGGAATCGACGCGGACTCGCAGGCCAAGCAGGCGATCCACTCGCTCGAGACCGACAAGCCGAAGGTGGCGGGCTCGCGCAGCGGCAGCATCATGACCGCGACCCGGACCCGCTCCGAGCGGACCGGCTCGTCCGGCAACGGCACCGGGTCCGGGTCCGGCGGAAGCCGAACCACCGGAGCGGTCGACGCGAGGTACGCGACCGCCGAGGCCACCGGCGGCGAGGGCACCGACAGCCGGCAGCCGGACCGCCGGCTGTCGCTCGCCAGTGTCGCCACCGGCGGCATGACGATGCTGCATGCGGTGGACGAACCGACCCCGCACGAGGGCGACCGACGGATGGCGCACGAGGTCTTCCGTTCCGGCGTCGGCTGGGTCACCGACGGTGTGTTGCCGGAGGGCTCCGAGCGGCCCGGCGACGGTTCCGATCAGGTCGAGTTCCGGCGTGCCACCGCCGCGGAGTTCACGCCGGTGGACGGCGCGTCGGCGCGGGCCGGCGAGTTGCACGCGGTGTACCGGCAGGACGGCGCACCGACCGACGGGGCCGCGCCGATGCACCCCGCGGGCTCCCCGCAGCCGGGATCCGGCTGGTCGGCCGGCCATGGCTACCCGGAGTTCCGCGCCGTGGACCAGACCGGCGGGGTGGTCGGGCAGGCGCAGGACGTCGTGTCCACCGACCAGCACGGCGGAGTGCAGGGCATGGAGCACGCCGAGTTCCGGGTGGACGGTGCCGGCCAGCCCGTCGACGGAGCCGAACGGTACGTGCAGGAGGTCTACCGGCAGGACGGCGGCTGGACCCCGACGGCGGCGGTCGCCGATCCCCAGGGAATGGTCCGGGCCGAGGGAACGGTGCTGCCGGGGGCAGAACAGGTCTAGCCCGCCCCAGGACGGAAACACAACCTCGGGCGGCCGTTCTGGAGGGCCGCCCGAGTCATCACATCTGCAGCGGAGAGGAGGTAGCCGGTGGGCGGCTCGTACGGCGCCAACGACTACCTCTTCGACCCCATCCTCGAATTCTTCCGCGAGGTCGAGGAGTGGGTGCCCGGTGTGCTCGGGGACGTCCTGCGGTGGTTGATCGAGATCCCCGCCGGCTCCGAGCACGGGCTGGCCGACGTCGGCGACTCCCGCACCAAGGCCGGCGACACCCTGATGAACGCGCTGCAGGACCAGTCGGTCCCGGCCGCGACGATCTACGAGAAGTACGTCGGCGACGGCGCGCCGGCCGCGTTCGCCGGCCGCGACGGGGATCTGCGCGACCAGTTGCAGTCGATCGCCCAGCAGCAGTACGACAAGGCCAAGATCGCCTACAACACCTCCAGCAGCATGGAGATGTCGAAGTTCATGGCCGCCACCGACCTGTACATGTTGGGGCAGGCCATCTACGCGGCGATCATGACGGCGGTCTCGTTGCCGCCGTTCGGCGGGCTGCTCAGCATCGGCGAGGTCGGCGGTGCGATGGCGGCCGCCGAGGCGGGGATCAAGAAGGCGCTCGCCGAGTTCCTGGAGAAGATCCTCGGTGAGGACGCCGTCAAGAAGATCAGCGAGCAGGGGCTGAAGAAGGCGGTCACCAATCCCAGCGTGCTGGGCCACCTGGCGACCGCGCCGATCAAGGTGATTCCGACGCTCGGCAAGGAGGCCGTCGAACACGCCCCGGACCTGTACAAGTTCGGCAAGAACGCGGTCAAGGACCTCGGCCCGAAGATCAAGTCCTCGGTGCCGAAGATCGTCGACCACATGCCGAGCAAGGGCGACATCGGCCACTACATCGCCAACGGGGCAAGGAAGAGCGGCGACGCGTTGAAGTACGCGGCCCGGCACCCGATCGAGACGGTGGGGCGTGGCGCCCGGGCCGGCGGCCGGGAGGTCTGGGACGGCGTCAAGGCGACCGGGCGTGGCCTGGGACGCGGGGCGAAGACGGCCTGGGGAGGGGCGAAGAGCGCCGGCCGGTTCGCCTGGGACTCGCGCGGCGGCCTCAAACCGAGCAACCTGGCCGCCCGGCACGCGGCCAACCACGCCGCCGAACGGTACGCGTCCCGGACCGCGGCGCGGGAGGCGCTGAACGCCGGAAAGGGCTTCAAGGAAGCGATGCGGGCCTCGGTCCGCGAGCAGGCGGAGAACGCGGCCGCCCGCAGCGCCGCGCGCACCGAGGCACGCAACGCCTTCCTCAAGGAGTACGGCGAGCGCGGCCTGGCCGGTAAGGCCGGCATGCTCGGGAAGGAGTTCGGCAAGGACGCGCTGATGAAGGGCAAGAACTTCGCCGCCTTCACGCTCAAGACCCAGGGCGTCGTCGACGCGTACCAGGTCGCGACCGGACACATCAGCGTCGGCGATGGTCTGAAGAACCTGTGGAACCAGGAGAGCGGCGCGCTCGTCACCGGGGTGCTCGGCGCACCGCTGAGCTTCGGGCGGCAGGGGATGCTGCCCGAGATCTCCGGCATGGTCGGCGGCACCGTGGCGTTCGATGCGGCCAGCGCCTACAGCTTCAAGGACCACCAGTTCCACTGGGTCGACGAGCAGGGGCACGAGAAGTCCGGCGGGTTCGGTGCCTTCTGGGGCCAGGAGAAGCACAACGCCGTGCACGCCGCCGCGTACGGCGCGATGGGCGGCGCCCAGCACATGCGGCTCAAGGCGGAGGAGTTCACCGCCCAGCAGGACCTCGCGACCGACCGACCGACGACGGCGTTCACTTCCCGTACCGGTAGCCCGGACGTCCGGACGCCGGAGAGCCGGACCACCGCCCCGGAGGCCACCCGGACCAGCACCCAGGGCAGTGGCAGCCAGGTGCGCGGCGACGGCGGCGGGCCACGGACCCGCTCGTCGACGCAGGAGTCGAACGGACCGTCCCAGCGGGAGCGCACGCGGTCCGGCGAGCCGTCGGAGTCGCGTGGCAGCGAGTCGGGCGACAACGGCTCGCGCGAGGCCCCGGAGCGGCGCACCGTGGTGCGTCCGAGGCAGCCCGAACCGGCAACCGGGCGGCAGGATCCGTCGCAGGGTTCGTCGGCCGAGAACCCGACCCATCGGGTGGCGCAGCGCCCGGAGCAGGCGGCCGGCGACCCGCAGCACGCCGGCGGTGGTCCCGGCCGCGGTTCCGAGGCGCCCGACCAGCCCCGCCAGCACGAGCAGGGCACCAACCAGCCGCACGAGGCCGGGCAGGGCGACAGCCAGCGCGGCGACGACGGCCGGCCGCACGAGGGCCAGTCGGGCGACGACGGTCGGCAGGGCGACAACCAGCAGGGCGATGGTCGGCAGGGGGACGGCCAGTCGGGTGACCACCGGCAGGGCGACGATCAGCGGCAGCCGGACGGCCAGCAGGGCGACGGCACGCGGCACGGCGACCAGCAGACGGAGCACCGCAGCTCGGAGGACCGGACACAGCGTCGGATCCGGCTCGGATCGGCCGACCCGGACGCGCACACCCAACACCGCACCCTGGGCGAGGACCTGGATCTGCTCGACCGCGGTCTGGCCAACCGGAAAGAGCTGGTCGACGTCGACATGGCGGAGGTCGTCCGGCACGCGGCGGCCGGCGAGGCGGCGCCGACGGTGCGGGTCGGTGGCCGGCTGCACGAGGTGCCGGAGCTGACCCGGCTGCGCGACACCCTGGTGGAACACTTCACCGTCGAGGGGCCACACGGCGAGCGGGTCCCGATGGGCGACGACGCGGCGATCCGCGAGCACCTGCGGGAACTGCAGGATCAGGTGCGCGCCGAGCTGAACGAGGTCCGCACCGCCGACCCGGCCACGCACAGCACCGAACAGACCCGCGATGCCGCGGGCTTCCCCACCGAGTCCACCGACCGCCGTCCGAGCTACCAGAGCCACCCGACCGACGGCAACCGGTACAGCCGGAGTGATCTGGATGCGCAGCCGGACCCGTCCCGGGCGACGGATCGCGAGGCGGCCCGCGACGAGTCCCAGAAGTTCGCCGACGACGTGCTCACCGAGCACACCCGTCGCTGGCTGCTCGACCCGTCGGGCGAGACCGTCGGCGCGCAACCGACCCGGGGGGCCACGCTGGTCGCCCCGGAGGGCGTGTTCCACAGCACCGGCTGGGAGGGCCGTACCGGCGAGGCGCCGGAGCCGGGGGTCGCGCCATCGGTGCACGACGTGGTCCAGGAACTCACCTACACCCCGCCGGCGGAGGTCGCCGAGGTACAGCGGCGCGGCGCCGAACTGCGCGACGCGACCGCCGAACTCGACCTGACCAACAGCCGCTACGAGGCGGTGAACGAGGGCATCCGCGGCCTGGAGGACCGGATCGCCGCCAAGCACCAGGAGATCGCCGACCTGCGGGCGGAGAAGCAGCGCACCATCGGCCGCGGCTACGACGGGCAGCGGATCCGGGCCGCCAACGAGGCCTACGATGCGCGGATCCGGCAGGCGGGCGAGGACCTGCGGGCGATGCAGGACGAGCATCGGGTGCGGGCCCGGCAGGACCTCGCCCGGGCGGCCCGCGACCGCGCCATCGCCACCGTGCGGCACGAGAACGCCGAGCGGCAGTACGCGAGGGCGGAGAAGCGGGCCGACCGGCGCCACGCGCCCGACGGGTTGCTGCGGCACCTGCCGAGCAACGCCAGCCAGGCCGAGATCGCGGTCATGTCCGACTACGCGCGGCACGTCGAGCGGCAGATCGACCCGGCCACGGTCGTCGCGGACGAAGCCCGGTACGGGCAGGAGGACTTCCAGCGGCAGGCGCTCGGCGACGACTACGCGGCGGTGCGCGCGGATGCCCAGCGGGACGCCGGTGGCGACCCGGCCGGGGTCCGCGAGCGGATGGCCGATGCCACCCGGGAGGCCCACCAGCGTCGGGTCCTCGGCGACGGCTACGACTCGCTGCGCGCCAAGGCCGAGCAGGGCGGTCGGGACGCGGCCACGGTCGAGGACCGGATGGCACGGCACACCCACGTGGCGGAGAAGCTGGCCGACGTGCGGGTGCACGCGTACGAGATCGGCGGCGACCGGCACGGCGAGATCTCCCATCCGGACCCGGTCACCGAGCGGAGCCTGGAACGCGCCGGGATCGACCACGACCGGCTCGCCGACGTGCTGGACGGCGCACTGCTCGCCGATCCGGAACACCCGAACCGCATCGTGCTCGGGCGGGCCGGCAGCGAGCTGCGCGAGTTCGGCGAGCAGGTGCCGGACCACCCCGACCACCTGGTGATCGTCGCCGAGCGCGGCCCGAACGGCCTGCGTTTCGACGGTCGCGACCTGTCCCATGCCGAGCTGGTCAAGGTGCTCCGAGACGTCGGACTGCCGCGGCCCGACCAGCGGATCGTGCTGGTCACCAGCGACGGCGGCAGCGTCGCCCGCGATCTTGCCCGGGAGTTCCGCACCGAGGTGTACGCGCTGCCGGAGCACGCCACGCTCGCCGGCGACGGCACGTTCGGCGTCGAGCGGCGGGCCGGCGGCGAGGAGGTGCCGGCCGGCGACGGCTGGCGACTTCACGAGCCGTACGGCACCAGCACCGAGGCGGACCTGCACCGCGAGTACCAGGACGCCCGCGCCGAGGCACACGAGCGCGGCTGGGAGGGGTACGAGCAGCGCGAGACCCGGCACGAGCCGAGCCAGCGCCCCGACCGCGACCAGCGACCGATCCGCCTCGCCGGGAACGGCCAGAGCGACCTGCACCGCGATCTGTCCGAGGAGGGCACCGGACGGCTGAAGACGCTGTCCAACGCCCGGATCATCGACCGGGTCGTGGGCGATCTGGGCCTCGACCGGCACCGCCCGTTGCGGCTCGACGAGCAGCGCGTCGCCGAGATCCTGAAGACGGAGGTGGACGAGCGCGACGACCCGGCGCGGCGCCGGCTCCAGCAGATCGTGGAGCAGGAGTTCACGCATCTGGACGCGGACGGCAACCGGACGCCGAACAGCACCACCGAGATCCGTCAGCGCATCGCCGAACTG
Source organism: Actinocatenispora thailandica (assembly GCF_016865425.1). NCBI lineage: Bacteria > Bacillati > Actinomycetota > Actinomycetes > Micromonosporales > Micromonosporaceae > Actinocatenispora > Actinocatenispora thailandica. Next base: position 863,399 of record NZ_AP023355.1, read on the forward strand.
CGAGCCGAGGCACGCCAGGAGTACGCGGATGCGCGGGCCGCGGGCGACACCCGCGCCGGCACCCCGGAGTACGGCGACCGGTTGGAGCAGGTCGGCGGGTCCGGCGGCGAGGGGCACGGGTACACCCGGTCGGAGCCGCCGTCGAGGCACCGGGATCCGAACAGCCCGGCGGATCGTGCCGATGCCCGCGCCAGGGCGGTGAAGTTCGCCGACGACGTGCTCTACGCCGATCTGCGGGCGTTCGCGGAACACCCGGACGATCCGCCGGCGCGGCCGTCGATGGCGACGGTCATCATGAGCCCGGACGGCACGTTGCACTTCAGTACCTCCCGGACGGGTGTCGCGGGTGATGGCGTGCCGGCGGGGACACACCCGCTGATCGCCGCGGACTACCACCTCGTCGAGCACCAGCTCACCGGACACGGCAACGGTGAGGCAGAGTTCTGGGTCGGCGACGCCAACCACGGCGGGAGCCCGGTCTGGTTCAAGGAGTGGAGCCAGCGCAACCCGGAACTGGCGGAACTGGCCAAGCAGCACGACGCGGCTCTCGACCGCCGCCAGGGGGTGCTGGACAGCCTCAGGAAGCTCCCGGCCAGCGCGCCGGAGCAGGCCCGGACGCGGCTGACCGAACTGGCGACCCAGCGGGAGACCGAGGCCGGGCAGATCGACCGGGCCCTGCAGGAGAAGGCGGCCGAGCAGGGCAAGCAGCAGGAACTCGCCGACTACAAACGGTTCAAGAGCCTGTACGACGCGGAGCGCCCGGACGAGGCCGGTCGCCGGCAGGAGTGGTTGAACCGCCGGTTGGAGATCGCCGAGCGGTACACGCCTGGCCGGGGGCACGGCCGCTGCTCCGAGGTGTCCGGGCTGTCCGACCATGCCAAGCGGCTCGACCGCGAGTACGACCAGTTGGGCCGGCGGGACGCGGCCCGGGTCGAGCACGCCAAGGAGTCGGTGCAGCGGCGCAACCTGGGCGAGCTGTACGACCGGCTGAAGGGGTCGGGTGCCACCGACCAGGAGCTGGCCCGGCACAGCTACGTCGCCGAACGGCTGCGCGAGATCTCGATCACCGCGCACCAGATCGGCGGCACCTTCCAGGTCGAGCACGGTGAGTACCGCGCGCCGTGCACGAGCTGTGAGCATGCGGAGCGGAATCTCGGCATCGTTCCGGATCACCTGCGGGAGATCGCCGACCGGGTGGCGCTGGGTGAGCCCAACAAGCTCGTGCTGGCCGAGCCGGGCACCGATCTCGCCCGGTACGCGGCCAACATTCCCCGGCACCCGGACGCGTTCGTCCTGGTGGCGCACGGCGAGCCGAACGCACTGACGTTCGACGGGTACCGGCTGAACCCGCGCGAGGTGCACGACCTGCTCGTCCAGGCGGGCTGGCGACCGGACCAGCGGATCGTCCTGCTCGGCTGCCGGGGCGGCGAGGTCCGCTACGACTGGCCGGGCAGCTTCGGCGCCGAGCTGCACAACGAGACCGGAGTGCCGGTCGTCGTCTCGCCCGACGCGACGTACCTGGCGCAGGACGGTTCGTTCGGGGGCGGGCCCGCCGAAGCCGGCACGGTTCAGAGCGCCGCGCCGCCCCGACCGGCCGGCGAGTACACCAACGGCCGGTGGGAGCTGATCGACGCCGACGGGGTGCACCCGGGCTACGACGTGCACGCCGATTTCGACAACGCGCGCGCTGCCGCCCACGAGCGGGCCGGCGGTACCGGGGAGTACGCGCCGCGCAAGGTGCGGCTGTCGGACACCGACGGGCACCAGCCGCTGACCCGGGTGGACGCCGACAACCCGTATGGCGGCGACCACGCGGCCGGGCTGGCCGAGGGCGTCACCCAGCGCGGCGCCGCGGCCGCCCCGGAACGTACCGGGCCGACCGGCGCGCAGGAGGGTCGGCCGGACTCCGGCGAGTCGGGTGGGCCGGAGTCGTCCGGCGCCGAGACCGGCCGGCGGGAGAGCGCGGCCGACGCCGCCGACCGCTGGCGGCAGCGGTACGAGGCCGACCGGCAGGCTCGGCTGGAACTGGTCCGGGACACCGTCGAGGCGCGGCCCGAGGTCGTCGAGCTGCGGCAGGAGCAGGCCGAGCACCAGCAGACCGAGCGGGAGCTGCGTGGCGAGGCGGCGGACCGCCGGGCCGACGAGGCCGACCTGCGGGAGCGCGCGGTCGAGCAGCGCCAGCAGGCCCGGCAGCACGCGGCCGACGCGCGCACCCACGAGGCCGACGATCCGCGCCGGGCCGAGCTGCGGGAACGGGCCGAGCAGGCGTCCCGGGACGCGCAGGACCTGACCGCCGAGGCCGACCGGGCGCGCACCGACGCCGACCGGCTGGAGCGGGCTGCCGACCAGGCGGCGACCCGCGCCGAGGGGGTCGAGGCGCGGATCGACCGGATCACCGAGACCGCGATCGCCGCCGACGAGCAGCTCGACCGGTTCGCGAACGACGCTGGCGAGCAGGGCCAGCCGATCGACCCGCAGCAGGGCCCGCAGGACTCCCAGTTGACCGGCTCCGATGAGCCGCCGTCGGTGCGCGCCACCCGACCGTACGGCCGGCCCGACGAGGTGGGTGGGGTCGGCTACAAGCCTCCGTCGGAGACCGAGCAGCGGGCGCTGGAGGAGGCGCTGCGCAACGCCTACGGGGAGATCGGACGGGCACCGGAGCCACAGTCCGGGTGGCTGCGCCGGCTACTCGGGCCCGGCGACGGGAACTGTGTCGACCGCTGGCTGTCGCTGTTCGACACCTACCTGCATGGTCGGCCGACGATGGCCGCGGAGCCCGTCTACACCGGCTACCGCGGCGGCGAGCCGCGGCCGGTGCCGCACGGCGACCTGCGGTCCAGGATCGACCGGGCGACCGGCGGTCGGTTCCAGACGCTGTTTCATCGCGATGCGGTGCCGGCCCGGGACGCGGCCGGCCGCCCGGCGGTGCCGGAGCTGCGGGCGGACCAGGCGTTCGCGCGGCTGGAGGAGCAGCTCCGGGCGGCGGGACACGGTTCCATCGCGGCGATCGGCGCCGAGTGGCGGGACGGTGGCGACCACGTCTATGCCGCGGTCAACCATGTGGGTGAGATCCTCTACGCCGATCTGAACACCGGCGACTGGTGGCGGGTCGCACGGTTCGACACGATGACCGGGGCCGAACGCTGGGTGGACGCCACGTCCGGTCGGGAAACCGGGTTGGGCGCGGGCGACGGCGACGCGCGGGTCTACGTCAACGTGGCGACCGGTGAGTGGCGCTACGACCCGATCTACCGGCTCGACGAGTTCCGCACCGTCGAAGCCACCGTGATCTCCGGCGACACCGGCCGGCCGGTGCCGTTCCACGACGTGACCATGCGCGATCCGGGCACGGCCACCGCCGACTACCTGCCGCACCTGCCCGAAGCCGAGCGCGGCACCGCCGGCGCCGAGTCGTACCAACGAGAACTCGGTGACGTGCGAGCGCGCGAGGACGCCGCCCGGCAGGAGGCAGCCCACCACGCCGGGTTGGCCAGGCAGCACGCGGAGCAGGCGCACGAACACGAGCTCGCCGCGGCGAGGCACCGCCGCGCCGTCGACGTGCAGCAGCAACGGCACGACGACGCGCGGGCGCGGGCCGATTGGCACGCCGCGCAGGCGCGCCGGCACGAGGCGGACATCAACCGGCTGACCGGCGCAACCGACCGGCGGTCCGCGTCCGAGTTGGCCTCGCACCAGCGCGCGGCCGAGCAGGAGCGCGCCGCCGCCACCCAGGCCCGCCGCAGCGCCGCCGGTCACCAGGGCGCCCGGGTCCGCGCCGAGCACCGGCTCGCCGAGGCGGAACGGCTGGCGTCGGCGGCGCGCGGGCACGCCGAGGACGCGATCCGAGCGCACGCCGACGCCGAGCGGGCCGCGGCCGCGCACCGGGCCGCCGCCGACCGCGCCGGCCGGGAGTACTCCCGCTGGGCGCGCGAGGCGAGCGACCAGCTGCGGGCGCGTTCCGGCGCGGCCGAGGCGGTGCGCGACAACTACCGGGATCGTGCCGACGGGCTGCCGGCCGGTGATCCGCTGCGCCCCCGCTACGAGCGGCTGGCCGACTACTACGACGGCATCAGTCGATCGGCCGCCGAGGCGAGCGACGCGTACCGGACGGCGGCGTCGGCACGGGACCGGGTCGGAGCACACGAGGATCGCGCCGCCGGCCGGGTCGACGAGGGGAGCGCCCCGAAGCGTCGGAGGCCGGCGCGGGCGACGGCGGGGAGGCGGCCGGCGGCTGGCACGGCGAGGCGGCACGGCATGCCGCCGAGGCCGAGCGGCTGCTGGAGCAGGCCCGGGTGCCGGACCGGGCGCGGGCCGAGGCGGTCGGCCGCGCCGAGGTGCACGAGGACGCCGAGCGCATCGAGCGGGAGACCTACTCCAGGCTGCACGGTTCGGGAGATCCGGAGGTGCGACGTACCGCCGAACCGCACCGCCGCGCCGCCGAGGAGCACGCCGAGCAGGCCCGGCAGTTCCGTGCCGAGGCCGATCGGGCCACCCGGGAACGCGACGAGCTGCTGGATGCGGTGCGTACGGCCCGGGACAGCCAGGCCGCCGCGGAACGGGCCGAGCACGAACAGCGAGACGCCGCGGCCATCGCCGACGCGCTGGCCCGCACTCGGCACGAGATGGCCGAGCGGGCCTCCGCCGAGATCCGCTGGTACGAGGAGGCTCCGCGCCCGGTGCCGCGTCCGGTCCACGCCGCCGGTGATCCGGGGCAGGGGTCGCGGCCCTCGACGGAGATGTCGCCGGAGCGCCGCGCTCGGCTGGACCAGGTGCTGTCCGCTCTGGATCCGGCGGTGCGGGCGGCCCGGGAGTTGCGTGCCGACCTGCAGCTCACCCTGCAGGACCTGAACGAGCTCGCGGAGCTGCGGATTCGACACGAGGCCGCTGTGGACGCCCGGCGGGCGGTCTTCGACGACGTGGCGCGGCTGATGAACCGGCCGGAGAGCGACCCGGAGCGGGCCGCCGCGATGCGGCGTTCGACCGAGGTGCAGCGAACCGAGAACGACCTGGGTCGGCAGCTGCGCGCGGCGCGTGCCGCGCTGGACGCGGAGCACGCCCGGGTCCGGCAGGTGCTCGCGGACCGTATCGCGGAGTCGTCCCGGCTGGCGTCCGACCTGGAGGCGCGCGGCGACGATCCGCGCCTCGTGGCGAGTGCGGGTGCAGCCCGCGACGCGGAGCAGGCCTATCGGCGGCTGGCCGACTCGTACGCGGCGGCGGTGGCGGAGGTGAACGCGTTCGGCAGCGCGCGCGCCGCCGTCGCCCGCGCCGAGACCCGGCTGGCGGGCGCCGCCGACACTCCGGGCACCCGGGACGCGTACCAGGGTGCGCGCGATGCCGCCATCCGCCGGCTCGAACAGCAGCGGCCCACGGCCACCGAGGCGATCGACCGGCTGTGGCGCGAGGTCGGGCAGGCCGAGGACCAGCAGGCGCGGCTCGAGCGATCGGCACCCCGTGCCGGGGAACCGGTCACCTCGGCTGCCCGGCAGGCGCCCGACCCGGCGACCGCGCCGGCACCGGACCCGGCCGCCTCGGTACCGGCCCCGGCGCGGCCGGCCGGTGCCGCGGCGGTGGGCGAGCCGGATCGGGTCGAGGCGCTGCCCGCCGAGGCGGTTCCGGGTACGCCGGGTGAATCCGTGGACCGGCCGGACGGCGGCTTCACGATCGCCCAGGGTGGGCGGCCGAACGTCGAGGACGCGGCGTACCGGGGTGAGCGGATCGCGGTCGTCGCCGACGGGATGGGCGGGCACAACGCCGGCGAGGTCGCGTCGGCGCTGACCGTCGAGGCGTTCCGGGCGCTCGACGAGTCCGGCGCCGGGACCGGCAGCCCGGAGGCGAACGTCCGGGCCATGGTCGAACACCTGCGGGCGGCGAACGAGGCGGTACACCAGGGCGGGCTCGCCGATCCCGACAAGCAGGGCATGGGTACCACCCTGACCGCGCTGATGGTCGACGGGAACCGGGCCACCCTCATCCATGTCGGCGACTCCGAGGCGTTGCTGCTGCGCGACGGCGCCCTGCACAGCCTCGCCCGGGCGGACGAGGTGTGGGATCCAGCGGAGCGCCGGCACCTGCTGAGCCAGGCGGTCGACGGCAGTGCGCTCACCCCGCAGGTGGTGCAGTTCGAGCTGCGGCCCGGCGACCGGATCGTGCTGGCCAGCGACGGCCTGCGGCCGTTCCACCCGGCAGACACCGACGGGATCACCCCGCCGCCGAAGCTGGTCGCCGACCGCGACATCGTGGACGTGCTCGACCGGCACCCGGATCCGCAGCAGGCGGCCGACCAGCTCGTACAGCTGGGGCTCGATCGGGTCCCGCCGGGGCGGCGCGGGGACAACGTCACCGCACTGGTGCTCGACCTCCCGGCCGCGCGGCAGGCGCCGGAGGTCGTGGCCGCCCCTGACGGCCCGGCCAGTACCGGCTCGCCACGAGCCACCGAGCCCACCCGCGAGCCGGCAGCCGAGCCGACGCCCGAGGCCGCGGTCGAGCCGACGCCGGAGCCGGCGCAGCACACCGGGCCGGACGCCACGGCGACCCCGCGGCCGGCCGCCGACTCCGCGGACGGCGGGTCGGGTGATGCCGGTACCCCTCGGCCGGCGACGGGGGCCGAACCGCCGCCGCGGCCGCGCCCCGCGCACGTCGAGGACCCGCGGCACGTGCTGGCCGGTGCCGGTGAGGTCCCGGCCGCCCACCGCGAGTTGTGGAACGCCCATCGCGCCGCCCTGGACGCCCGGCACGACGTGGTCGAACTCGATCGGCAACTCGCCCGCGCCGAGGCCGACCGGAGGGCCGGTGTCGACGGGGCGGCCGACCGGCTCACCGAGCTGCGTGGCCGGCTGGGCGAGGCCGAGCAGCGGCTGCGGGAGCACGTCGAGCAGGTGAGTCACGCGTTGGGCCGGGAGGCCGACGACTACCGGCATGCCGCCACGCTCTTGCGCAACCGCGCCGGCGACCTGCGCTACGTCGGGCGGGTCGATGAGGCGCATCGGCTGGAAGCTCGGGCCCAGCGGCTGCACAACGCCGAGTGGGCGCTGCGCAATGCGCAGGGGATCCACCTGAGGGCCAACGAGCGGATGGACGACGCCCGCGAGTTCATGCGCGAGCAGGCGGTGCTGCGGGCGGCGGGTGTCGACGAGGGCCACCAGGACGTCGTCGACGCGGGCGTCATCGCCGACCAGGAGTGGCACGGCGCCGCCGACCTCACCGAACGCTTCGCGGACAAGCTCCGGACCTCGATCGACCGGCTCGACGAGGTGCGGGACAGCGAGGACCGGACCGCCTGGCTGCCGGAGGTCCGCGAGCCGTCGGCGGGAGCGGCGGCACGACCGGCCGCGGAGGCCGGGGGTCCGTTCGACGGCCTGCTGGCCGGGCACGACGCACACCGCGCGGCGGTCGACGAGATCAGCCGGACGGTGGCGGCGACGGCGGCTGCGGGTGGCGAGTTGCGCGCCGCCGACGAGCGGCTGACCAGGCTGGAGGCCGACCCCGACGCCGACCCGGCCGCCCTGGATGCGGCCCAGCGGGAGCGGGACGAGGCGGCGGTTCGGCTGGCGGACGCCCAGGTGCGGGAGTTCGTCGCGAGCCGGTCGGTCTACGCGCCGGCCGAGCGGTACTCCCGGCTGACGGCCGAAGCCGTCGAACGGCATCGCGCGGCCCGAACCTCGGTCGAGGAACACGCCGCCGAGCTGCGTGGTCGGGCCGACGAAGCGGACGCCGAGCTGGCCGCACTGCCCGCCGACCATCCGGACCGGGCCGCGCACGCGGATCGGGTCGCCGAGCTGCGCGACACCGCCGACCGGTTCGACCGGGTCGCCGAGTCGCTGCGCGACGTCGAGGCCGAACTCGCCGCCGCCGACGCGCAGCACCAGAGTTCGCTCGCCGCCGGGCGCAGCGCCGAGCTTGCCGCGATCGAGCACGACCGGCAGGCCGCCGCCGCGGCTGATCCGGCGGAGCGGGAACGGCACCAGAGTCTCGCCGAGCAGGCCCGGGAACGGGCGGAGAGCGAACGGGCCGCAGCGGCCGAGGCGGATCGGGAGTTGCGTGCGGCGCTGGACCGGGCGGCCGACGCGCTGGCGACCGCCCGCACGCACGAGCCGCAGCCGGAGCCGGAGCACACGGCCGAAGAAACCCGCGAGGGGGCCAGCCCGGCCGGATCGAGGGCGAGGACGCGGACCGCCGGACCCGAGTCGCGGCGACCGAGGAGATCGACGACTCGGTACGCCGCATGCTGCAGCTGATGGGTGGCTCGCGGGCGAGTTCGGCGCTCGACCACCTGCTTGGCCGGGTCGGCATCGGTGACCCGGCATCGTCCCGGTCCGACCGGGCCAGCGTCCGGCTCGACCAGTTGCTGGGCAAGCTCGGCCTGGGGCGGGCGGCGACCTGGATACGGCAGGCGGAGCGGTCGGCGTTCGAACAGGTGGTGGCCGAGCGATACCTGTCCGGCCAGCACGGCGACGAGGCGCGCTACATCGCTCGGGCCCGCGGCTGGGATGGCACCGAGATCCGGACCAGGATCGAGCGGGGGCCGCTGCCGCCGGGGCGGATCGCCGAGGTTCGGGCACATCCGGAGAACGGCGAGCCGGGCGTGATCGTCGTCTCGGACCGGATCCACGTCGAGAGCCGGCAGGAGCTCGACCTGATCGTGCTCCGCGAGGTGGGCGATGCGCTGGTCGACATGCACACCCGCGCCGTCGAGGGCCCGAACGGGCCGCGGGCGGACCACCGGCGGCTGAGCCAGTGGTGGCACCACCGGGTCCGTACCTCCGGTGACACGCTCAGCGAGCACCGCAAGCCGGACTGGTACATGCCCCGGTTGACCCAGCGCGACCGGCAGCAGATCAACTACCTCGACCGGGTGCTCGACCTGCATCGCAATGCGGTGCAGGACCTCGCCCGGCTCGGGGATGCCGACCCGGCCGCGCCCGATCCGGCGGCGGATGCCGAGCGCCGCCGGCTCGGCCACGTCCGCGACCTGACGGACCGGGAGGCGGCGCGGCTGGCCCGCGAGCTGGGGGTGCACCAGTCGGATCGGGCGTTGTCGATGGTCGCCCGTCGGTTGACCTCCCCGCACGCCGCCGAGACGGTACGCCAGCACGCCGAACGACTCGCTGCCGAGGACGCGGCGCACCGCCAGCGGCCGGCGCTGGCGACCGGTGAGACCCGGTCCGCGCCGGGCGAGGTGCCTGTCCTGCGCCGGCTGATCGACGCCGACATCCCGGCGGCACCGCGGCCCGCGGCGGCGCCGGACGCTACCGCTGCCGAGCACCGCCGTACGCCCGCCGTGCCGGACGCCCGGGAGCTGGCTCGCGCGGTGTCGGCCGCCGACCGTGCGCTCGAACTGCTCGCCGCGCCGGCCGAGCATGCCGGCCAGCCCGGCGACGCCGTCGCCAGGGCCGACTGGGCGACCGACCCGGACACCGGGCTCCGGTCCGATCGGCTACTCACCGTGACCACCCGGCAGGGCCGCACCGAACAGGTCGACATCGGTGACGTGCTGGCCGACGTCGCACCCCGGATCACCGACGCGTCCGCGGATGCCGAGCTGGTCGCCCGGCTGGGGCAACGCGTCGACGCCGCGCTCGATCTGCACCACGAACCGGTGATCGGTGCCCTCGACGCGCTGGCCGACCTGCACGCGCAGACGCCGGACGCGACGCATGCCGCCATCGAGTCGCGCTTCGACCAGCTGTTGCACGAGACCGGCGTGCACGGCGACGACATGGCTCGACGGCTGCTGCGGGCCGAGCTGCGGCCGCCGGCGCGTGCGCTGCTGGATCGCGTCTACCGGGACACGCCGGTCGAGGAGGTGACCGAACCGGTCCCGGACGCCGCCGGCGCCCTCCCGCCGGTACCGGCCGAGGTGCGTGCCGTGTTGCCGGACGTGCTGGCTGCGCTGGAGGGGCCGGCCGGGCGGCATCCGTTGGCCAGGGCGTACCTGAGCGCCGCCGGCGACCGGGTGATCGGCCTCAGCCACGACGGTCGGCGGGCCGAGGTGGCGATCCCGCACGTCGCCGCCGATCCGGCGGTCACCGGCCCACATCACGAGCGGGTTCCGGCGCTGGTCACCGAGGCGCTGGCCCGCCGGTTCGCGACCGAGCTGCGGCTGTCCCGGGGCGACTTCGCCGAGCTGTCCGGCAACCCGGAGCTGGCCACCCGGTCGGTCCGGTTCGAGGCGTTGGCGCGGCTGCACGAGCAGTCGTACGGCACCCAGCGGGACGCGGTGCAGCGCCGCATCGCGAGCCTGCTGACCGAGCTGGGGCTGCGCGCCGACCTGCACGACGCCGAACAGCTGCGGGTGGAGTTCGGCCGGCCGTTGGGCGGGTACGAGCGGGCGCTGCTCGACGAGTTCGGCGCCGCCCCGCGCGAGGTGGAGCTGGGTGTCCCGCCGGCCGAGCACCTGCGCTTCGTGGACGCGGTGGACGCGGTGGTGGCGCACCTCGGTGCCGACGGTACCGGCCTGGTGCGCCGCGCCGAGTTGGTGGACGGCGCGACGGTCCGGGTCTGGCCGATGGACGGGCGGCCGATCGAGATCCGGTTGCCCGAACCACACGAGACGGCGCCCGCGGTGGCGGCCGAACAGCTGACCGACGTGGACGTTCGGGCCGCGCGCGAGCGGTACGAGGAGCTGGCGCTCACGACGGTCGGCGAGGCGATCGGCCGTGCGCTGGCCGAGCAGGCGCCGGGCCGGCTGGAAAGCTGGCCGCCGGAACAGCGCGCGCTGTTGCCGGAGGTCGGTGGTCAGCACGGCCGCGCCGCGGCGCATGCCCGGCTGACCGAGCGTGCGGCCGAGGCGCGCCGCGCCGGCGACGCCGCGGAGGCGGCGCGGCTGGATGCGTCCCGGCACGCGCTCGCCGACGAGATGCGGCAACGGGCTGCGGACACCGGCCTGGCCGAGCGCACCGGCGCGGAGGCACAGCCGGCGCGGGCCAGGGCGATGCTGCCGGGTGAACTGCGGCGGATCGTCGACGAGGTACGGCACGAGGACCTGCGCGACGGGCTGGACGGCCAGTTCGACGAGTCGGTTCGCGACGACGTGGCGACCGCGGTGCAGGCGTTGACCGGCGCGGAACCCGGGCACCCGGTGCGCTCGGCGGGACTCGACAACGGGCGACTGCGGCTGCGTACCGGCGACGGCCGGGACGTCGACGTCGATCCGCGCGGGGTGCTCGACGAACTCGCTACGCACGGCCGGTCGCCGGATCGTACGGTCGCCGCCGTCGAACGGCTGGCCGCCGCCGTGGACGACGCGGTGCGTCCGGCCGGCGCGGACGAGGCGGCACACCGCCGAGCGACCACGCTGTCCGCGCTGGCCGAGGTCGCCGGCCGGGCCGAGCTGCCGGCGGAGGTGCGGGACGCGGCGCGGCAGCGGTTCGCCGAGCTGGCGGCCGAGGGCGGCTTCGATCGTGGCGAGCTGCCGGCGGCGGCCCGGCGGCTGCTCGCCGACGGTACCGACCGTGGCGCCACCGTCGAGGAGATCAGCCTGGCGGCCGAGGGCCTGACCGCGAACGAGGCCGCGTTCTTCGACACCGTACGGGAGCTGCTGCCGGACCTGGTCGGCCCGGATCGGCAGGAACTCGCGGCTGGCCTGCGCCTGAATGCCGACGGCTCGCTGGAGGTCACCCGGCACAACGGCCGCACACTGCGGGTCGAGCTGTTCGACCGGGCCAACCGGGAACTGCCGGCCGACGGCGCCGGGCGGCGGGTCGCGGTCACCCGGGCCCTGGCCGAGGCCGTGGCGCAGGCCAGGTTGCGGCCACCGCGACTGGTGTCTCGCCTGATCCATCCGGAGCGGCGGCATGACGACATCCTCTGGAACGAGCCGTCCAAGGGCTGGCTGCCGCGTACCGTCCAGCGGTTGAAGTTCACCAGCCCGCACGACGCGGTACGTCTCGCCGAACTGCGCGCCCTCGGCCGACTGCACCAGACGGCCGATGCGGCCACCCGGGATCGCATCGAGGATGCGGTCCGGTCCCGGGCGCTGACCGAGGGCACCGACGGCGCCGAGCCGCGCCGGGAGTGGGTGGCCGACCGGGTCAGCGACGAAACCTGGCGGCTCCTCGCCGAGGTGAACGACGGCCACGACCTGCCGGCGCAGTACGAGGTCGTCCGGATCCTCGGCGAGGGTATCGACGGGTTGCGCATCGAACCGCGCACCGAGCGGGACCCGTCGCTGCCTCACCTCGCCGAGGTACGCGGCCCGCACGACCTGCTGCCCCAACGCGGGGTGAACAGCCTGTTCAGCGTCCGGCCGGAGCAGCACGGGATGAGTCGGCTGCTGGCCTCGATCGATCCCGGCATCGAGGTACGGGTCGAGATCGGCCACGTCGAGTCGGACGCGCTGTTCCACAGCGAGCTGGTGCGGTTCGACGGCGCGGACCGGGACGTGCCCGACGCCTTGGTCGACGCCCGGCAGGTCTCCCCGGGGTACTTCAAGCTCACCGTCCGGGAGGACTGGCCCGGCGGCGTCTCCGCCGAGCACATCCGGCGGGAACTCAACCGCCAGCTGGCGGACATGCTCGCCACCGAGCGGACCCCGAGCCGGCTGCCTTCGGTCCGTAAGATCCTGGCGACCGAGATCGCCGGACCGCTGGCCAAGGTGTCCGTGATGGCCGGTGCGCTGCTGTCCGGTTACCTTCCGCTGAGCCAGGGCACCGGCTCGTTCACCGCCGGCCTGCTGGGCCTGTTCGTCAGCGGCCCGGTGCTGGTGCACTACCTGCGGCACACCATCGACAACGTGCAGACCATGCTGCGCGAGCAGCGAACCAGCTGGAACGATCCCGATCCGCGGACCAACCTGCAGCGTGATCTCGCCGCGCTGCGCGACGCCGCGGATCCGCGACTCGCCGCCCGGGGTATGCGGGCCGAGCTGCCCGGGGCGAGCGGCGCGAGCCGGCCAGAGTTGGCCGGAGCGCACCCGGACGGTGGCCGGCGCCCGGGTGAGGGCGAGGGTTCGCCGGGCCCGGAGGGGGCGGCCGGGCCGGACGGTGCGGCGCCGGAACGGCAGGGCGCTGCAGGTAGGCCGGACGGTGCGGTGAGGCCGGAGGGTGCGACGTCGCCGGAGGGTGGACCGGGCCATGGCGCCGAGGTGGCGCGGCGGCCCGGCGGCGAGCTGATCACTCCCGAGGAACGAGAGCAACTGGTCCAGGCGGGTCGCAGCGCCGCTGTCGCGGTGCTCGACGGGCATCGGGTGGAGCACGTTCGCGCGCACACGGACAAGGACGGCACCCTGATCCTGCGCCGTGACCCGGTCCGGCACACCGAGCCACGTCCGGCGACCGGATGGGAGGACGCGAACGCCGACGGCACGCACCAGCCGGCCGTCCGGCAGGAGGGCGGGCAGCGGCCGGAGGGCGACGGCGGGAACCGCACGGAGGGTGCGACGCGGCCGGACGGCGGGGTGCGGCCGGAGGGTGAGAACCGTCCGGACGGGCCGGCGCACCCGGACCCGGCGCACCCGGACCCGGCGCACCCGGACGGGGCGGCGCACCCGGACGGGTGGCGGCACCGGCTGGCCAGCCGGATGTCGCCGCGGGTGCGGGTCCGCTTCGAACCGGCCGGACCGGGCGACCCGGCCACCCGCCGCGTCGGTACCAACGAGCACATCGTCTACGTGCCGCGCGAGGTGCCCGCGGGCCGGACGATGGAAGACGTGATGCGCGAGCGGCTGGGCGAGGTCATGTCGTCCGAGCGGCAACTCGTGCAGAAGTTCCAGAACCTGCGGACGAAACTCACCGTCAACTCACTGTGGGCGTCGGTGACCGGTGGCGCCCTGGCCGCCCTGCTGATCAAGGCCAACGCGCCCCAGCTCGGTTTCAGCCTGCTCGCCGCCGAGTTCGCCGGCCGGTGGGTCGGCACGACCGTCAAGCACTGGTCGGAGCGGATGTTCGAGGCGGCCGACATGTCCTCCGGGGCACGCGAGGGCGAGCTGAGCCGGTCGGTGCTCCCGGAGGAGACCACCAACGGCGCCACCGAACTGCGTGAGTACATCGAGAAACTGGCCTGGAAGGCCGGCCTGGACGAGGACGCCATCCGGGTGCACACGGGTGCCGCGAGCGAAGCGTCGCTGCGGGGGCGGCCGGGCGAGGACGTCGTGCGCGAGGCCAGCAACGCGTTCGGGGACCACGTGGACGACCTGCCCAAGGGCGTGCGGTTGACCGGGCCGCAGGTCCATCCCGAGCACCCGAACATCGTCCGGTACACCCTGTCGACGACGCGGTTCGGCCACCGGGTCCCGGGCCTGCGTGGCTTCCGGCCGGAGCGGCACATCGACGTCTACATCGTCCCGGAGGACTACCCCGGCACCGCCGCCGCGCGGATCCTGAGCATGAGCGACGACTCGATGGTGGTCGGCGCGTCGCAACAGGCGACCCATAGCGAGATCGAGAACAGCTTCCGCGAGGCGCGCGACATCGCCGCCCGCGCGCTGGCCCACAACAACCCGCGCGAGCTGCGGAACTACATCTCGCGCAACCTGGTCGGGCGGGCGACCGGTGCCGGTACCAAGTGGGTCGCCTCGGCGCTGGAGGGCTTCACCCAGAACTCGGCGATCGCGGTACGGGTGGCCGCGGCCGACTCGTTCCCCGGTGTGCTGGCCGAGTACCACGCGAACCTGCACCGGCACTGGAACGACTTCTCCCGCGGCCCGGGCGCCAGCCCGGTCACCGACGCGGAGCAGCTCAAGAAACTGAACACCCCGATCGGGCTGTCGATGTCCCGGCAGTGGGCGATGAACCGGCTGATGTCCAAGCACGACGCGGCGCGGGAGCTGCTGCGTCCGCTGCTGGACCACCCGGAGGTCGGGGACGAGGCGCGCCGGCTGTGGACGGAACTGGAGACGCCGGACCCGATCGACACGGTCCACGACGTGTACCGGTCGCTGCTGGACCGGAACGCGACCCTGCCCGACGACCCGGCCACCACCATTCATGACCGGCTGGGCATCCGGCTGATCAAGCAGACCGGTCCGCACATGTTCCGGATCGAGGCACGGCCGGATGCCGTGTCGGTCCTGCCGCGGCAGGAATTCACCATGGAGACCGTCCCGACGCGGTTCGACCACGATCCGGCGGCCGGCGATCCGGCCGACCGGCCCGCCGTCGACCTGCGGGTATCGGACGGCAAGCTAGTGGCGTTCGTCGACGTCACGAGGGATCCGGCCGAGATCACCGAGGCGATCTGGTCCGGTGTCGCCACGCACCTCGCGACGATCTACGGGATGTCCCCGCACGTCGCGGGCACCACCGACTACCTGCGCCAGCAGCTGATCAACTCGCTGCCGACCGTGGTCGGCCAGGGCGTCGGCGCGCTGTACAACGGCCTGCACCCGGTCGAGGTGACCAAGCACCTGGCGGGCGGCGCCACCGCCAAGGTCATGCAGGCGCCCGGGTTCGACGCGAAGTCGGTGAGCAGCTATTCGCTGTGGGTCGTCGGCGGCCCGGTGCAGGGTGTCGCCGACGCGTACGGCGGGCACTACCACGACTTCGGTGCCGAGCTGAAGAAGGGCCGGGCCAAGGCGTACGTGTCCTGGCTGACCGGTGAGGCGTCGCGGGACCTGGTCGGGAACATGGCCCAGAGCACGACCTCGCTGTACGAGTGGGACGGCCGCATCGACCGGGTGGTGTCCGGCGTGCTGGGGCTCCGCGACAGCCTCGGCCTCGGCGCCGGCGACTGGGCCGTGCCCGGTCGACCGACCGAGCCGATCCGGCTGACCTGGAGCGGTGCCGGCGAGCCACATCGGCTGGAACCGGCCAGTACCGCCGCGCCGGAGGTGGGGCACGGCAGCGCCACCGACCCGGATGTGCCGCGGGATCCGAACCTGCCGGAGCTGCCCGAGCCCACTCTGCCAGCGAGCTTCGCGCCGACCGGGATCGGCGCGCTGGACCGCGGGGTGGCACTGCTGACCGGCGGCGGGATCGGGGGCGACCAGGTCGGCGGGATCCCGGGCGCGATCGAGCACGTCACCGGCGGCCGGTACGAGCCGGTTCCGCATCCGGCGCAGTCCGACGTGTTCGGCGACGCCGTTCGCCGGCTCGGGCACGGCGCGACCGCGATCGTGGCCACCGAGCACGCCGACGGTGTCACCCGGCACTGGGTGGTCGGCAACCACGACGGAACGATGCAGGCGGTGCGGGTACGGCCGCCGGAGTCGCCCGATCTGGAGCCGGGCCCGGAGGCGTCGCCGAGGAGTTCGCGGCTCGGTGAGATCCGGCACGGGGCGGAGATCGGCCCGGACGGGCGGCTGGTCCGGGACCCGTTGCGCTCGCTGCTGGCCGAGCACGAGGCGGAGCACGGCCCGGCCACCGAGGTGCGCGCCGTGTTCATCGACCCGGCCGGGGACGCCTGGCATCGCACGGATCCGCTGCCGAACGCGGGCACTCGGCCGGGTCAGGCCGAGCCGGCGACGACCGGGCAACCCGGCGCCGACCCGCACCGCGCCGGCCCGCAGAGCGCCGACCCGCACGGCGCCGGCCCGCAGAGCGCCGACCCGCACGGCGCCGGCCCGCAGAGCGCCGACCCGCACGGCGCCGGCCCGCAGAGCGCCGAGCCGCACGGCGCCGAGCCGCACGGCGCCGAGCCGGCCGGGGCCCTGCACCTGGGCGACGAATCCGGGATCCCGTTGGGTACCCGCCGCGCCGATGGGGACGGACAGTGGGCCGATCTGCGCGCCCTGACCGGCCGGCCGCGTACCGGCCCGTTGGGCAGCGCGTACGGCGACATCCGGGAGCAGGACGGGTTCCTGCTGCTGAACCGCGACCGGGTCGATGGGCACGGCGTGGTGCACCGGGAGGACCCGGTGCAGGTGCTCGCGGTGTTCGCGGACCTGCCCGGCGATCTGCGGGCGACCACCGTGCCGTCGGCGATGCGGCATCTTGGTGAGCCGGTCGACGTCATCGTGCTGTCCAACCGGCTGGATCGGCTCGGCATCGGAGAGGCGTTCCACCAGCAGGCCGGTGCGCTGCTGGCGGCCCGGGACGCCAGCCCGCTCGATCGGTTCGGGCGACGGTTCGGTACCCGACCGGACGTGCTCACGGTCGGCTCCGACGGGCACGGCCGGCTGTCCGACACGGACGCCGGCAACCTGCAGCGACGCTGGTTCCTGGCCGAACGGGCCGGCGCCGCCGACGACCCGCTCGCCAGGGAGGCGGCGAGCCGGCTCCGTGACCTGGACGCGACCCTGGGCCTGCACCCGGAAGATGCCGATTCGCCGGCGCGCTGGCGGGCCGTCGAGCGCCATCTCCGCGCCCGTCCGCAGCGAGCCACGCCGGACGAGCTGGATCCGACGGGCCCGCGTCGCCCCGGCGGCGGCGCCGACGGTCGCATCAACGACCCGGAACTGCCCGGTACCGCGCTGATGCGGGACCCGGCCGGCCCGGAGCTGACCGATGCGGACGTGCGTGCCTCCGACGATCAGCTGCACCGCGGCGATCTGGGTGGGCTGATCGACGCTTTCGGCCGGGACGAGCACGGCGCGTGGTTCGAGCCGACCGCGGGCGATCCGACCCAGCCGCGGCTGGAACGCCAGTACTTCGACTACCGGATCGGCCGGGTGGAAGGGGAGAACCTCGCGGAACTCCATCCGCGGTCCGGCACCGCGGACGACCCGCACATCGTCACGATCGACCCGCACACGCCGGCGCGGGTGCTCGGCTCGATTCGCATCCACGAGTTCTCCCACGCGGTCGACGAGCTGCGGGCCCAGGCGCGTGCCGAGGCGCAGGGCGTCGGCCGGGACGAGCTGGCCGCGGCGCGGCACCGCGACCACGCGGTGGACCAGGAGTGCCTGGTCGCCCGGAGCCGCGAGTGGAACCACGTGTCCCGTCGCTGGGCCGAGGCGCGCGACGCGGAGGAACGCGGCGACTGGGAACGCACGCTGCGCGGGATGGCCGACGCGTTGCGGCGCGGCGGGATCGAACCGCCCGAGTTCCCGTGGCGCGGCGGCCGGTTCTTCGCGGCCGACGTGCGGCCGGAGCCGCTGCGGCATCGCACCGACATCCTGGTGTCGGCCGACCCGGCCCGGACCGCGGACGGGTTGCCGCTGGACACCGGGCGGATGGTCGCCGCCGCCGCCGGCTACCAGCCCGACCTGCACGGCGCGCGGTCGCCGTTCGGCGCGGTCGACGCCCGCGACGGGGTCGCGGTGTTCGTACCGCGGGACGGCGACGCTAAGCCGATCCGGCTGCGCCCGATCGCCGCCCGGTTGCCCGAGGGTGTCGACGCCATCCTGGCTCGCGACCCGGCCCCCGGAGCGGATGGGGACACCTTCCACGTCTTCGTCGCCGAGGGCGTGCACGAACTCGTGGCGGGTACGGCGTTGCACCGGTTCGCCGCCGACCTGGCCGACGTCGGAGTGGGCACCCGGGACCGGATCCGCGAGACGTTCCGGATGCCGGAGCGGCGCACGCTGACCGCCGATGCGGTGCAGGTCACCGATCCACGCCGGCTGCGGCTGGGGGCGGCGGACCACCGTGACGTGGTGCAGCCGCTGCGGTACCTGGCTGGTCAGGTGGGTCGCGGCGGCGAGGCCGCCGGGGCGGCCCGCACCGAGCTGCGCGCGGTGCTGGAGCGCGCCGGGTTGATGGAGTGGCAGCCCGGCGGCGACGCCAAGTGGGAGCGGGTCGGTGAGCACCTGACCGGCGATGCGCTGGACGCGGTGCGGACCGAGCGCGGGCTTGATGCGGCGCCGCCGGCCGACCGGTTGCGCGGCACGATCTACACCCGCGTCGGCGAGTTCGACGCCGAGCACGTGGTGGTGACGCCGCGGGCCGAGCACGTCTACGAGCTGGCCTTCGACAAGGAGTTCCAGCATGGCGAGGGGCCGCGGCATCCGTGGGTCGTGGAGTTCGGTGCCGACGAGCGCGCCCGGGTCCAGCTGGAAGGCGGGCAGCCCCGGCCGCTCGAACCGGGTGACCGGGTGGCCGAGGGCGTGGTCGTCAAGCACGCCGACGGGGTGCTGCTGATCGCCCGGGCCGATCGCACCTACCGGGTGTTGTTCGATCCCGCTGCGGCCGACCACGACGCGGTGCTCAGCGCGGTCGACGGCATGCTGCGCGAGACGCGGACCCTGGAACGCGACCACCCCGGCGGCTACGTGTCCTGGCGCACCAACACCAAGCGCGCGGTGTTCGGTGCGGCGGTGAAGCTCGGCCTGTTCGAGGGCGTCATGGCGGGCGCCGGTAACCCGCTCAACGGCTACTCGGCCAGCATGATCGAGGGCGCCACCGCGAACACCGGCGCGTACGGGGTGCGGCAGCACACCCGGCTGGTCCGCCAGGTCGAGGCCAAGCGGGCCGGTGAGGCCTGGGACATCGAGCGTCGGGCGTACGTCCGAGTCGACGAGCTGACCACCCGGACGGCCGAGATCCAGGCGCGGGCGCGGGCGCTGACCGAGGCAACGGCGGGAAACCGGTGGGCCGAGCTGGACCGTCAGGCCGCGGAGAAGGCCGCGGAGAAGCCGGCCGGGGACCCCGGCGCGGAACCGGCCCGCCAGGAGGCCCGACCGGCCGAGGGCGAGTCGGAAGAGCCGGCCGAGAGCGAGCCCCGGAAGCCGGCCGAAGGCGAGTCGAAGCCGGCCGAGGGTGAGCCGGCCGAGTCCGGGTCGGGCACGTCGGGCGGGATCAGCGCGGAGCGGCGCAGCGAGGTCCGGAAGGCGGTGACCGAGGCCGTCGACGCGTTGGCCGGCAATCACCGGGAGGCGCAGCGGACCGATCTGACCGAGGAACAGCGGGCCACGCTCGCGGACAAGCCCACGTACGACGGCTTCGACCGGCTCGACCTCCGGGCGAGGGACGTGAAGGTCGGTGGCATCCGGTACGGCGAGTTCCGCTACCGGTTGGAGGGCCCGCTGGCCGACGAGCGGCCGTCGTGGGGCGAGCGCTGGCGCGGCGCGTTGCGGTTGGCTCCGTCGATGTTGCACGCGGACGTGCACGTTCGGGTGGCCGAGCTCACCGGGTCCGACCGCACGGTGGAGGTGCAGCCGATATCCGGCCGTGCCGGCCACTACCGGATGACGGTGGCGCCGAAGTTCCACGAACTCGATGCCCAGCAGCGGCAGGAGAAGCTGGGCGAGGCGTTCGCGGCGATCGCCGACGCCGAGCGTGGCTCCCGCGTCCGGGAGCTGAACGGTCTCGGCGACTGGCTGCGCGGCCTGGTGCGCCAGCCGCTGCGGCAGGGCCAGCGGGTCGGTACCACCGGGGCGGTCGAGGACGCGATCATCTCGTCCAGTGGTGCCAGCGGCGCCCGCCGGACCTCCATGGTCGAGCACGCGCAGTTCCGGGAGGCGGCCTCGCTCGAACGGTTCCTGTACAGCTGGACCGACAGCGCCTACCAGGTGCTGATGAACCGCAGCTCGGAGAAGGCCGCGCTGCGGGCCAGCCAGGAGCACTTCGAGGACAACTACGAGTTCGAGAACAAGCTCGACAAGAACGTCCAGAAGTCCTCGGCGGCGGAGGTCGACCGGGCGTTCAGCGCGCTCGCCGACGCCGCGCACGAACAGCGGCGTCGGCTGGCCGAGGAGCTGGGGGACGCCAACCTGGACACCGAGCGGGTCGGCTTCGACGAGTTCGTCGGCGCCAACCCGGACGGCTCCCTCGACCGGGGGTTCCGCGGGCTGGAGGAGACGCTGCGGAGCCGGGAGGCCTTCGGCGAGAAGGCGGTCGAGCGGACCACGTTCAAGGTCCCGGTCCGCGAGGAGAAGCCGGACGACGCGACCCGTCCGGGCGAGGAGGCCCGCCCGGACGATGAGACGCGCCCGGACGCCGAGACCCGCCCGTCGGAGGAGAACACTGCGGCGCCCGAGGCGCGGCCGGAGGCGGAACCGCGCCCGGACAACGAACCCCGTGCCGACACCGGAGACCGTTCGGACGCCGCAGCCCGCGCGGGCAGCGAATCTCGTTCGGGCGACGAAGGTCGCCCGGAAGCCGAAGGCGGTACCGACGGGAGTCGGGCGGAGAGTGACCGGGCCGCGGACGGTGCGGAGTCGACGGGCGCCAAGACCCAGGAGGTCACCGGGTTCCGCATCAAGACCGAGCGCGGTTCCGTGCGGATCCACGTGGTGGCCGGCAAGGACGGCGAGACCGAGCCGCGCTGGGCGCGCGTCGGCCACGGCAAGGTGCGCATCACGCTGCCGACGCACGTGGATGCGGACGGCCATCGCACCATCGACCCGGAGGAGGCCGGCCGGCTCATCGTCCGGGTGACGGAGAAGGCCATCAACTGGCAGCAGACCGGGCGTCCGAGGCTGTGGGTCCGGTTCACCCAGCGGATGTCCGGCTACGGCGCGTACACCGTGGTCGGCGGCGCCGTCGCGATGCTGACCGGGCACATCGACAGCGCGTGGCTCAGCCTCGCCGGGCTGGCGGTGCAGGCGCCGGTCGCGGTGGGCGACTGGCTGGTCGCCCGGGTCCGGCAGGCACAGCGGGTGGAGCACCAGTACGGCGGGGACGATCCGAGCCACGTCACCGCCGAGCTGCTGCGCGAACACCAGATCCAGGCGCGCAGCGAACTCGAACGGTTCACCGAGACGGTGCTGGACTCGTACCGGTCGATCGCCCAGCACGAGAACGCCGAGGACGTCGACCGGGAGCGGCTGACGGCGGTGCAGACCCGCCTCGGCGAGTTGCTCGGTGACGAGCACGCCCCGCTGGGCCGGCGACTGGTCTCCGACATCACCGACCGGGGCCTGCCCGGCGCGGCACGGGCCGAACGGCTCGGCGGCTCCACGTTCCGGGTGAAGTTCCCGGAGGACGACGACCCGTTGCGGCGCGGACCGGTCTCCCGGTTCGACGCCCTGCATGCACGGATCACGGTGGTACCGGCCGCGACGCTGGACGGAGCGACGGCGCGGGGCGCCCGCTATTTCTACGACGAGACCCACCTGCACGTGCAGGTCTCCGACGATCCGTCGGTGCCGTACGAGACGAAGCTTCGCGCGGCCCAGGACGTGCTGCGTGAGTTCGCCTACGACCTGCGGCACCGTCCCGACCCGGCGCCGTTCCGGGAACACCTGAAGGATGCGGTGCTGCCGTCCGCGGTGGGTGTCACCGCGCAGGTGATCACCGCCGCGTCGCACGGCGTGCTGAGCTCCCGGCTGCTGCACGGCACGCTCGGGCAGGTGGCGATGTGGCCGGTCCGGGCATACGGGGCCGACTTCGCCACCCGCGAGGCCATCACCGACGCGATCGCCTTCGGTCAGCTCGGCGGCAGACTGGTGGGTCGCCCGTCGGCCGAACACATCTTCGCGTCGGCCCGCGTCGCGGACAGCTTCCTGGACCACTACGAGCGACTGTCGGAGATGCCGGCCGAGATCGAGCGGCGCTGGTCGGAGCTGGAGGCGCGGTCCGGCCGGGTCGGCGACGCCCGGGACCGCATCCCGCTGGACCGGTCCGGGGACGGCACTGGTGGCCCGGAGACCGGTTCGGGCGACGCGCCGGCTCGGCACCGGCCGCGCCTGACCTTCCGATCGTCTCGGCACGGCGACGGGTGGTTCGACGCGTACCGGGCGGCGACCCGTCCGGCGACCGCGTTCGAGTCGGGCCTGCCCGATCCGTCCCGGGTGGCCACCCCGGAGCTGCCGGGCACCGCGCTGGTGAAGCATCCGGACAACCCGCGGCTCACCGACACCGCGTTGGCGCGGGAGGAGACCCGGCCCAGCGCAACGGATCTGGCCGAGCTGGTGCGGGACGACGGCGCCGCCACCGGCTGGGACGGGCGCCGGGCATGGTTCGAACCCACGAACTCCCGCCTGCCGCGGCAGCACGTCGAGTACCGGACCGGCGCGATCGAAGGGCGTGACCTGGCGGAGACCGAGCTGCGGGCCGGTACCGCCGACGATCCGCACCTGGTGACGATCGACGAGCGCACCCCGCTCGACGTGGTCGCGTCGGTCCGGATCCACGAGCTGGCACGCACCGTGGACCAGCTGAACGCGCAGTTGCGCGGGGAGCCGCAGGGCGTCGCGCGCGACACCCTGCCCGGCACGCACCAGGGTGCGGACGCCGTCGCCGGGGAGCACCTGGTCGCGCGGCAGCGGGAGTGGCCGCACCTCGCCCGCAAGTGGGCGGAGGCAACCGACGCCGGCGCGCGGGAACGGTGGGCGACGACGTTGCGCGGGCTCGCCGCTGCGCTGCGCCGCGGCGGGATCGAGCCACCGGAGTTCCCGTGGGGTACCGACGGCGCACCGCACGGCGGAGGGTTGCGGTTCCACGGTGCGGACGGCACCTACGAGCTGCGGTTCGGTGTCGACCGGGGGGCCGCCGACCCGGGCCAGCTGACCACCTGGCCCGGGTATCCGGCCGACGTCTCCGATCGGGTCGGCCAGTTGACCGAGTTGGCGGCGGCGAGCCACGCCACGACGCACGATCCGGCGTCGACCGCGGGCGAACTGCGTGGCCTGCAACAGGCCGTACGCGGCCGGTGGGACGAGCTCTCCGCCGCGGACCGGCGCGCGGTCATCGACCTGGCGCCGCAGCTGGTCGGAAACCTGGACGGCATCCCGATCGCGGATCGGTTCGCGGCGAACGAGGTGGCGATCGACCGGCTGCACCGGCAGGCCTGGCAGGCCCGGGACGAGCTGCGCCGGCAGCTGTGGCCGGACGGGTACCGGCGGCCCGAGCAGTTGCTCGGCCACCCCCGCTACCGGGCGATCGACCGGCTGGTGCGCACCTTGGACGAGTTCCGCGAGCCCGAGCAGCGACTGGTGCGGGACGCCAACGGCGTCACCCGGGTGGTCGCGCAGCGGCCGCGGTTCGCCGCCTTCGAGGGCACCGTCGACGGGATCGACCGGGCCGTCCGGATCCGCGGCGACCTGTCCACCGCGGCCAGCGTCGGTGTGCTGGTCGGCTCCATGCACGGCCGGCCGGAGACCGATCGGTGGGCGGAGAACCTGTTCGACGCCGCCGACCGCCCCGACCTGGCGATCGTCACGTCGTCGGCCGGGCACGGCGGGGAGCGGTTCGGTGCACCGACGCCGGAGACGGTGGCCGGGCTGCGTTCGTTGCTGCTGACCATGGGCCGGGAGGCCGGTGGCGCCGAGACGACCCTGTTCGTACCCGCCGGCGAGCGCGGCGCGCTCCGCCACCTCGACGGGGCCGGCGCCGACGCGGTGGTCCTGCTGGGTGGCGCCGGCCGCGGCGACCACCCGCTGATCCGGGGTGCGCTGGAGGAGGGTACGCCCGCGCTGCGGCAGGCGGTACACGCGCTCGGCGGGCCCGAGGGGGCCGGCCGGAGCCGGTCGAGCCGGCCGCCCGCGCCGAGCGCGGCGCGGGGGACGCGGCGGCGCCTTCGGCGGCCACCGAACGGGAGCGGTTGATCGGCGAGCACGAGCAGGGTGCGGCGCCGGCGGACCTCGCCCGGTTCGCGCACGAACAGGGCGCCGAGCACCATCGGCTGTCCAAGCTGTACGCCCAGCCGGAGATCCACGCCCGACTGGCGGACCGGTACGAACGGTTGACCGACGCCGCGCTGGACGGCCCGGCCGGCGCGGACGCGGCGCGGCGGCTGCACGAGCAGATCGTGGGCCTGGAAGCCAGGCTGCACGAGGGCCCGGGCGAGCCGGGGCCACGTTGGCGAGCCGCCGGCAGCGATCCGGTCGGCTACCACGGTGCCCACGACCCGCGGAACGCGGTGACCATCGAGCACGCCCGCGCGGAGCGGGTGCGGCAGGTGGCTCGGCAGGAGGCCGAGGAGCTGCTGCCGGCCGCGCGTCAGGAGTTGGACGCGGCGCGTGCCCGGCACGCCGAGGCGGTGCGCAGCCTCGACATCTGGCGGGACACCGGGCGGGGCCGGCCGGCCGGTGCCGACCTCGCCGAGGTGGACCGGTCGCTGGCGCGCGAGGCCGAGGCGCGGTTGCGGGAGGTGGAGGCCGCCCGGGAACGGGTGCAGGTGCTCACCGACTGGACCCGGCGGTGGTTGGTGCGCGGCACGATCGACCTGCGGTACACGCCTCGGGCGCACGCGGAGCTGAACCGCCCGGACGGCCCGACCGTCGAGCCGTTGCGCGACGGCGTCGACCTGATTAGGCGCGGCCTCGACCAGCAGACGATGCCGCCGACGCGGGCCCGGCAGGAACGGCTGGAGGCGCAGCTGCCGCGCGACGCCGACGGTCGGTTCGCGCGCAGCGACCCGCGCAGCTGGTTCCGGCACGTCTCGGACGGCCGGTCCAACTGCGTCGAGGTGCTGCGCGCCGCCGTGCAGACGTTGCGGGGGCGCCCGACCGTTGCGCCCGAGGACACCGTCAACCTGGTCCGCGGCACCCTGGACGCGACGATCCCGGCCGCGCGATACGCCACGGCCGTCGAATCGCTCGGCAGCCACGCCAGCGAGCCGGCGCCCGGTCAGCGGTACGAGCTGGGCGGCATTCGCAGCAGGGTCGCGACGGCGGAACGCACCCAGGCGCTGGTGGACCCGTACCGGCGGCTCGGCACCACCGGCGATCGGGTCGCCGACGCGGCGCGCGGCTTCGACCGGATCGAGGAGACGCTGCGGCAGGCCGCGGCCGAGACCGGCACGGCGTACGCGACGGTCGGGTACGTGCGACCGGATGGTCGCGGTCACGTGCTCCTCGCGTTCCACGACGGCGCGCGTACCACCTACTACGATGCCGACGCCCCGTTCGGCCGGTCGCGTCCGTTCGAGATCGACCAAGGCGCCATCGAACGTCTCGACGCCCAGGTGTTCGACGCGAACGACCAGGTGCGGCTGATCGCGGACGCCCCACCGAGCCAGCTGGATCACTACCAGGTGCGATTCGGTGCCGGGGACGCCGCGACCAGCCACGTCGACCCGTCGCCGGAGCTGCTCGGCCAGGAACGACCGGGGGCGCTGCGCGACGCCTGGGCGGCCCGGCTCGCCGAGCGGGCCGAGCACGGGTTCGCCACGCATCGCCTGGCGCAGCGGGCGTTCGCCGCCCGCGCGGAGGATCCGCGCCTCACCGAAGCGGAACGGGCCGACCTCGCCGACCGCGCCGGGCACGAGGACCAGATCGCCGAATACCACCGGCAGCGCGCCGAGTCGTACCGGCACCTGATCGACGCCCGCGACCAGCCGGTGCTGCGCACCCCGAGCCGCCCGGTCGAGTACTACGGGGCTCCGTCCCGCCGGGCGGTGCTGGACTGGCTGGACGCGCGTACCACCGATCACGGCCACCAGGCGACGCACCGGGACGCTGGGCCGGCCCGGCACGACACCCAGGTCGACGCCGACGGCCGGACCGAGCCCGAGCTGTACTCGCGCGGTTCGCACCGCGCCAACCTGGACCTGCTCGACCACGGTGGTGGGGTCGAGCGCTCGATGGAGACGGTGGTCGATCTCGCGGCCCGGGCCGGCGTGCCGATCGATCCGAGCCGGCTGCGCATCGTCGACGACCGGGCAACCGCGCAGCGCATCGACGCCGAAGCGGCCGAGGCGACCGCCGTACTCGGCGAACCGGTGCGGCCCGCCGCAGCGCAGACCGTGCTGGAGCACGGCGAGCCGGCCGTCCACCTCTACCCGTCGGCGTTCGCCGACGCCGAGACGCTCGTCGCGGTGCTGGCGCACGAGCAGGCGCACGTCGAGCAGCGGCTGGCCGGCCGGGTGGTCGACTCCTCGACCGTGCACGAGTTGGAAGCCGAGGCGCACCGGGCCGAGGCTGTCGCGTTGGAGCGATTCCGGAGGTACGAGAGTGGTTCGGTTCTCGGTGCTGACGGTCGTGGACCCGCCGGACCGCGCTGGCGTCCTGGCGTCGGGGAAGGTCCTGGCCGGGACGGTCCGGGAGGGATCGACGCTGCGGATCGAAGCGACCGGGCAGCCGGTGCGGGTCGTCGCGGTGGACTTCCCGACGCCGGCCGCGACGGCGTTGGGCCGAACGACCCTGGTACTGGACCGGCGGGACGCGGGATCGGTGACGGTCGGGACGGTGCTGATCGACTGAGCCGCCCGGCCCGGTTCCCGACCGTCCGCGAGGTCGCCGAGCTGTTCGGGATCTCGCTGGCGGACCAGGGCACGCTGGCCAGGCTCAGTCGCGAGCACGACGTCGTGTTCGACGTACGGCCGCCGCGGCAACCCGGCGAGCTGCCGGAGATCGTCGATGCGCGCGCCGTCGACGGCAGCCGGTTGCCCGCCGACCGGTGGGCGATCCTGGAGATCGACCTGCCCGGTACCGAACTGCCCGGCCTCCGCTGGGACGTCGATCCGTGGCTGGTCGACCGGGTGAACGACGCGCCCGGCACGGTCGACCCGGTGCTGCGGGTCTCGCCCCGGTACGACCCGCGGATCGT
Source organism: Actinocatenispora thailandica (assembly GCF_016865425.1). Taxonomy (NCBI): domain Bacteria; kingdom Bacillati; phylum Actinomycetota; class Actinomycetes; order Micromonosporales; family Micromonosporaceae; genus Actinocatenispora; species Actinocatenispora thailandica. Next base: position 890,644 of record NZ_AP023355.1, read on the forward strand.
CGACCGGTCCGACCCGGTCGACGTGGACGTGCGGATTCCGGTGCCGGGCGCGGACGGCGTGCAGCACGACACCGGCGTGCCGTACGGCGAGCAGGCCATCCTGCTGGACTTCAGCCGCCGGTACGGGGTGACCGTGGACGTGCGGCCGCTGGACGGCCCGGTGCTGGATCAGGTGCGGCACGGTGCGGTCCCTGGCCCGCTGGGCGAGGCCCGGTGGGTGGCGACCCACGATGATGTCAGCCGGCTGCGGGCACCCCGGCGGTCCGAGGGCCTTGCGGTGCACTACGAACCGCGCCGCCGCTTCGGCGACTGGCCGATCGACGTGGCCAGCCGGGCCGCCGAACGGGCCCGGGACTTCGTCCGGTTCGATCCGGACCGCGGGTTCGAGCCACCGCGACACGATCGGCCGACGTGGCGGACCCGGCGCGGCCTGTTCGAGTACGAGGGGCGCGATGTCTACCCGCTCGACGACGTCGGGCGACGGCTGGTAGCGCCACTGGACGTGGTGGGGCTGCGGCGCACCGACGGCACGCTGTTGCCCGATGCCGACTTCCGTCGGCTGACCGACGAACTGGCCGACCTCGGCTTCCGCGTTCGTGTCGATGCGCAGCGGCACGCGATCCAGCCGGACGCCGACCGCTTCGGCCACGATGATGTGCCGCGCCCCGCCGAGATGGCCGACGGCGCGGATCCGGAGCAGGGGCCGGCGGTGCGGTTCGACTGGCGCGACCTGCCTCGCCGGATCGAGCTGCCGCTCGGGCCGGCCCGGCGGAGCTGATCAACCACGAGCCGTTGTTCCCCGACGTCGAGCAGGTCCGGACGCACTACGGGGTGTCCGAACGCGAACAGGTCGTGCTGCGCGTGGTCGCCCGCGAGTTCGGCGTCGCGATCGACGTCCGCCCGCTCGATGCGGCCGGGGACGAACCGACCCGGTTCCCCGCTGCCGACCGGTACGACGGGGTCACCTCGCCCGAGGTGGAGCACGACCTGCGCTGGCTGGCCGAGTTCGGTGCCGCCGACGTCGACACCGCCCGCGGGCGGATCGAGCAGCTGCTCGCCCGCGACCCCGCCGAGCACGCGGAACTGCAGCGGCGATTCCGGTTCCCGGACCGTTGGCGAGACGACTGGGAGGACGTGCAGGACGTCCGGGACGCCTGGAACGAGTGGCACGAGGGTCTGCCGCGGGCTCGGCAGCAGATGCTCGACGAGTTGAGCCGCGCCGGCTTCCGGTATGACCCGACCACCGATCGTGTGTTGCGGGCGCACGGCGACGACCTGTTGGGGCGGCAGCCGCTGCCGATCGCCGACGTGCGGCTGGTGTCCGGCGCCGCCGACGTGCCCTCCCGGGCGGCGCTGGAGGATCTGGTCGCCCGCCTCGGCGAGGAAGGCATCCCGGTCGACCTCGACGTCGACGCGATCCGGCATGGCGGCGACCGGTACGACGTGTGGCCGGAGGGCGACCGCCGGCTGCGGTTCAGCTGGCTGCACGAGCCTCGCGAGGTGGACCGGTCGGTACCGGTCGACGATGCGGGCCTACCGCACGAGACGGCCGACGTCGTGACGTCCGAGCGTCTCGGCGAGTACACCGCGGACGGCCGGCCCGAGGGCGATCCGCTGTCCCGCGACGAGTACGTGGACGCGATCCGGGAGCTCCGCGACCAGGTCGAGACGTACTTCCCGGACGGATCGGTGTTGCGCATCGTCGAGGGGCCGGACGGCCTGGTGTGGGTGCACACCCGCGACTTCGGCTGGCAGCGCTTCGACGCCGAGCCGGGGCCCGCGTTGGGTGATCACCCGGCGCACACGGTGGTGTCCCGTACGGCCGGCGAGCCCGGCGGAACGCCGCACACCGTGCGGCCGAGCGAACTGCTCGGGCAGGGGGAGCACGGCGGTCAGCACGCGCGCTCGTGGGTGCACGAGATCACCGACACGCTGCAGCGCCTCGCGGCGCTGGAGCGCGGCGAGGACCAAGGCGTGCTGCGTTCGCTGTTCCGGCGCGGCGCGCAGACAACCGTCGATGGCCGGGACGACTGCGCGGTCGCCCAGTTGCACGAGCGTGCGGTGGTCGACGACCGGTGGCGCAAGGCGGAAACCGAGGAGGAGCGCGAGCACTGGGCCGGCGAGATCGCCGCGCTCGACGAGCGGTTGATCGAGCACGGCCAGCAGCCGCCGGAGCATCCCTGGGAGACCGACCCGCCGACACCGCCGGAACCGCCCGCACCGCTGACCCGCCAGGAACTGCTCGACCTGTCGTACCAGGATCCGAGCCTGAAGTGGATCCGCGAGTGGATCGCGCCGGAGGGCGCGCCCGGGCTGTTCGGCCCGTTCAGCCGCGTCGGTTCCGAGCACACCGGCGTGGCCCGGACCAGAGATCTGCAGACCGGCGAGAAGGTCGCCATGATCCTGCGCAGCGCCGAGGTGTGGGGGCAGAAGTTCAACGGGTACGACGACCCCAAGCCCGAGGCCTATCGCGGTGCGATGCGGGACGGTGGAGAGGTCGGGTTCGAGTTCTACACCGACGCCCTGCCGATGCGTCCGAGCAACTGCATCCCGGGCCGGGTCGCCTGGGCGCACCGGGACTACATGGAGCGGTGGCTACCCGCCGAGGTCGTCGACCGGATCGAGATCATCGGGCTGCGCGACGAGGGCGGCAAGGACACCGGGATCCTGGGCATCAAGGTCACCCGGATGACCCAGGACGTCCCGATCCCGGCCGAGGAGCTGCAGTCGTTGCTGTGGCCGGAGCGGATGCCGGAGCCGGAACCTGCCGCCGAACCGGAGCCCACGGTCGAGCCGGCGCCGGTCGTCGAGCGGTCGGAGCCGTACCCGGATCGGACGACGATCGACCAGCAGCACCAGCTGCGCACCCTCGACCAGCGCCGACTGCACGACGTCGCGGTCCGCTACGACGCCGACATCGAGGTACGGCATGTCGACGGGCGGCTGCACGTGGTGGACGTCCGGCGACACGACGGCACCGAGTGGACGCCACGGCAGCGGCGCGCGCTGCGCGCCACGCTCGCCGAGGACGGTCTCGGCCGGCCGGTCGAACTGGAGCCGGCCGCGAGTGCCCGGTTGGCCGGCGAACCGACCGCCGGACCCGCCCTGCGGCCGGACGAGACCGTGCTGCGCTTCAGCGCCCACCACCCGCCCCGGGTCTTCGACGGCACCGAACTCGACCAGGTGCACGGCGCGGGGCTGCGGCCGAAGTCGTCGATCGTCGACCCGGTGGAACCATCCGGCTCCGACGGCGCCTCGACGCCGCGGTGGGCGGCGGCGGAACCGGACCCCGACCCGTGGCACGGTGATCCGGTCACCGAGGTCGCTCCGGCGCCGCGTACCGTCCGAGCCGCGTTGCGATCCGCCGCTGACGAGGTCCGGGCGCTGCAGGCGGCGTCTGCCGGCTCGGCCGAGGCCGGCGGCCGGCTCGACGCCGCGTTGCGCCGGCTCGCGAAGTACGTGGCGGCGACCGGCGAGCGCCCCGCCGGGATCGACGACGCGCAGCTGGCCGAACACCTCGACCGTGGGCTCATCGACGATCCGCAACGGGTCGTCGAGGTGATGCGCCAGACCCGGCTCGGACACGACCGGTACGTGGCCTTCATGTCGCTGCGCGACCCCGCCCGGCAGGAGCTGATCGCCGGCGAGGAGCACGAGACGCAGGTCGTGGCGCACGGTACCGAGGACGGTCTCGTCGCGCTTCCGAACCCGGAGTTCGAGGCGCACCTGGATGCGGGCGGCGAGCCAGCCGACTTCACCGGACCGCGTTCCTTCCGGGTCCGGCCGGAGCTGTTCGCGCACGGCCTCGCGGTGCTGGAGCACGAGGGTGCGATCCGGATCGCCGGCCAGGAACTCGTCCACGGGCACTTCTGCCTGGGTGGCCAGCGGGCTGGCTTCGAGGCGATCTCGTGGCGCCTTTCGCGGGTACTGGATGTTGCCGTCGCCGGCCACACCACGGAGACCGCCGACACCGCCGCGGGCTCGCACACGATCGACCGGCGAAGCTTCGGAGCGTCCCGGCTGGACGATGCGCTGGTGCACGGTGGCCGCGACACGCACGGGATCCTGCGGGTCTTCACCCCGGAGGATCCCGTGGGCCGACCGATGGCGTGGGAGACGCCACCCGGCTTCGACCCCGGCCTGTTCGCCGATGGTGTCACGCCGCCGGCTGTGCGGGCGATCCACACGACCGTGCCCAGCTTCCTGCCGCCGCACCTGATGCCGGAGATGGCGCCACACGAGTACGTCGGCGTCTTCGAGGCCCGATCCGCCGGCGTCGGTGGTGCGGCAGAGACGTACACCGTCGAGTTCGGCCCGGATGGGCGTTGGCGGTTGACACCAGCCTCGGACGCGCCGAACCACACCCTGGTCCAGGTCCTGGCCCGCAACGGTGAGCTGGTCACCGCGATCGAGGAGCGGCTAGCCAACGGCGGCCTGCGGCACACCCCGGTGGCATCGGCGGAGTACGGCGCCGACTGGCTGCCCCGGGAAACCGCGGTGCGCCCGGTCGGCGACGGCACGCACTGGCGGGTACCCGACGACGCCCAGCTGCCGCGCTGGCGCACCTCGCGGGAGCGCCACAACTTCGCGTTCGTCCGGGACCACCGGGCCGAGCTGGAGACGCTGTACCGGCGCACGATCCGTCACCTCGGGCCGGCGGCCGCGCGGGTGGCGCAGAACGTGGAATGGATCGGCCCGGCCCGCGCCGACCTGCGGGTGGCGAAGGCGCTCGGTGCCGAGCCGTCGGTGCTGGCGGACTACGGGCACCGGCGTTCGGTGGTCATGGACAGCTTCCATGGCCAGTACCGCTCGCTGTACTCGCTGGCCAGGCAGGGCCGCGCGGCGGTGGACGGCCTGGCAGCGTTCCACCGGCAGCTGGGGCGCACCGGCCCGGACGCCGAGCTGCACCAGCGGATGGCGGCCGACTATGCCGAGCTTGGTGCGGAGTACAAGCGGCTCTTCGGCCTGCATCTCCGGCACCGTCTCGCGGTGGAGGCCGTGTCGAGGTCGGACGCCGAACTGGAGCTGCGCCGCCGGCTCGACCAGCAGCCGGGCCGGCTGGCGGTCGATCGGGCGGCGGTCGCCCGGCGTGCGCTGGCCGACGTGGAGAGCCGGATCGACGCATCGCTGCGCACGCTTGGCGAGCTCGACCAGCGATTGGAGACCACCGCGCACAGTGGCGGCGACAGCGGGGACGGTCCACGCGTCGGTGACGCGCCGGCGCCTGTTGGCCGCGCCCGGATCGTGGTGCGTGACCACCTGGTGACCGAGTTCCCGGCGCGGTCCGCCGAACCGAGCGGCCGTCCGGGTTCGGGGCTGGCGATCCGGGTGGACGACCCGATCCACCAGGCGAACTCGGCCAGCGCGGGCGAGCGGCTGGCGGTCGTCGCGCGCTCCCGCGGCGCCGCCGAGAACTCGGCCCGGGTGGTCAGGGCGTTCGAGGCTTTGGGCGCCGCCGAGCACGCCGACCCGACCGAGGCGCTGCTGAACCGGCTTGCCGAGACCAACACGTCCTTCCAGCCGTCGAGCGACGCGAACGGCGCCGAGGTCTCCGCGCTGCTCGTCTCGGGCGGGCGGTTCGGCCTGCTCAGCGTTGGCGGCGACGCCTACGTACTGCGCGACGGTGTCCTGCACCAGCTCGCCGGGGCGGCGGCCGAGCCGGCGGGTGACCCGTGGATCGACGGTGGCAGCTCGGCCCCCCGCATCGCACACGGGGCGGTGCAGCCGGGCGATCGGTTCGTGCTCGGTTCGGGCTTGGAAGGCGTGGCGCCGGAGCGCATCGAGCAGATACTCACCGAGACGATCGATCCACAGGACGCGGCCCGTCAGCTGGCGGCACTCGGCGGTGCGGACGACGTCGCGGTGACGGTGACGCACGTACCCCCGGCGGGAACCGACGCCGGTGGGCTCCGCGACGCGGTGACGGTGCTGCGCGACCAGGTCTTCTCCCCGTCGACCCAGCTGCCGCCCGAGGTCGAGACCGAGCTGATGCCGGCACAGACCGTGGGTATGGTACGGGCCCGGTTGCTGACCGAGCACCTGGACATGTTCGGCGACGGGTCGACCACCCCTCTCGCGCAGCGCAACCAGGTGCTCGCCGACTTCGCCGAGCACCGCGCCGAGCTGCACGATGCGTTGGCCGACCGCGGTGCGGCCGGCCCGCACCGCGAGCTCGCCGGGCTCTACCGTGAGCTGGCCGGCACCGCGACCGAGACCGCGCGGACCGACGGCGTCGCCGGCGCGGACCGGTCCGGCGCCGCGTGGGAGATTCGGACCACGACCGCCGCCGGGGTCGACGCGGTGGACCGGCTGCACACCCTGCACAACCGCATCGCCGACGCAGAGTCGCGCTGGGCGGGCGTGGACGAGACCGAAGGGCGGGCCGGCGGGGCGGAAAACGGCAGCGCTCCGGGCAGCGCGGCGGACCCGGCCGCGGCCGACCGGGCGCCCAGCGCCCTCGATGAGCTTCTTCGCGATGAGTGGGGCGGTGACCCGGTGCGGGAGATCGCACCCCCGCCACGGCATCTGCTGCAGAGGCTGGACGACGCGCTGCGGGAGGTCCGGGAGCGCCGGGAGGCGCTGGGCCCGGACGGCACCGTCGATCCGACCGCCCCGATCTTCGACGAGGGGTACCGGTTGGCGGTGGACCGGGCGGTGCGCCTGGCCGAGATGACTGGTGTTCGCCCGGACGACGTGCCCGAGGTCGTCAGCCGGGTGGACCACCGGATCGTGGAGGATCCCGAGCTGGCCGTGCGGGCCATGATGGATGCACTGGACGGATCGCCGCGGCACGCCGTGCTCTTCGTCTCGCGGTCCGAGGATGGCTTCCCGACGCAGCTGACCGCCAAGCCCGGGACGCTCTCGGTGGTGGTGCACGGATCCTCGGACGGTTTCGTCGGGCGTAGTTCCGGGTCCGTGCTGCTGCGGCCGGAGTTGTTCGCGCACGGGCTCGCGGTGCTCGCCGCCGAGGGCCTGGTGGAATGGAGGCCGGGCGACGAGATCGATCTGACCACCTGCCATGGCGGGCACCTCGGTGCGGACTCCGCGGCGTCGCGGGTGGCTCGGGTGCTTCGCACGCCGGTCCTGGGCCGCACCGACTTCACGCACGCCTACGGGTCGCACACGATCGCCCGGTCGTACGACGCGACCAGCGCACTGACCGCCGCGAACCGGCCGTTCCCGGAGATTCGGGTGTTCACTCCGGAGCAGCCGACCGGTCGGCCGGCGGAAACGGAGGTTCCGGCCGGGGTGGAACCGGTTCGGGACGAGAACGGCGAGCTGCCGCAGGCGTTGCAGGGGATCCGATCGGTTGGCCCCGGCTTCCTGTCCGAGACGCTTGCTCCATGGATGTTGCCGGCCAAGTACGTGGGCATGTTCGGAGTCCGCCACGAGCTCGGTGGACCCACGGAGCAGTACGAGATCTCGCTCGACCATCGCGGCTCCTGGCGGCGCACCGCGGTCCTGCCGGACGGCGGGCTGCGGCAGGTGTTGGGGCCGGACGGCCACCCGGTGACGGTGTCCGCCGACAGCCCTCACCGGCCGTCGGCGACACCGGTCGACTCGGCCCGGTACGGCCTGGACTGGCTGCCGCGGGAGTCGGCGGTGACGCCCGAGAGCGAGGGCACCGCGTGGCGGGTACCGGAGGGGCTGGGCGACGGGGACAGCGCGGACCTTCGCTTCGTCCGGGATCATCGGGTGGAGATCGAAACCATCTGGCACCGCACTCTGCGGCATCTCGACCCGGCCCTGGAGCGACTCGGTACGGCCGTGGACTGGCTCGGCCACGCCAAGGCGGCGGACCAGCAGGCACAGGATCCGCCGGCCGGAGCCGGCGTGGATCGTTCCGCCTTCCGGGGCGTCGACGGGCTCGACGAGTTCCGGCAGCGTGTCAAGGTCGCCGACCTGGCGCTGCGGACGCAGTGGTCGGTTCTGCACGACCTGGCCCGGACCGGCACCGCAGCCGTGCGCGGCCTGCACGACCTGCACGCCGCCGCCGCCAGGACGAACGTCGACGCAGACGTGCACCAGCGGATGGCGGCCGAGTACGCGGCCGCCGCAGGCAAGTTCGAGCAGCTGTCGCGGTCGATCGAGCGGTGCTACCGGATCGGCGACCAACTCGCCACCGACCGGGCACACCAGGAAGTCCTCGCAAGCGCCACCGGGGGTGACCCGGCCCGGACGGCAGCTGCGCTCGCGGAGGCCCGCGGCAACGTCGCCGCCTCCGAACGGCGGTTCGCCGAGGTCGCCTGGCGGATCGACACGCTGCAGCGGGAACTGGCCCGGCACGAAGTCGCGATCGACCTCGCCTCGCACGAATCCGACGGGGAGCACGTCGGGCCACGGGTCGGCGACGGGTCGCAGCCGCCGGGGCGTGATCGACTCGTTCTCGATCCGGAGCTGATCACGGAGGTTCCCGGCGGCGGGGACGCCCCGGTCGGTCCGCTCGCCAGCGGGCTGCACACGCAGGCCGGCGGCGCCACGACCCTGCGCAACGCCGCGGTGGTGGACGAGCGGGGCATCATGGTCGCGCACTCGGTGGGCGGGCACGGTGCCGAGGACCTGGCGGCTCGGCTGTTCGGCCGACCGGACGACGCGGCCGGCGACCCGCTCACCGGACTGGCCGCTCGGGCCGCAGACGTCAACCATCTGGTCGGCGGGAACAACGGTGGGGTCCGGCTCGCCGCGCTGCGCGTCGACGCGGGCCGCTTCGCGGTGGTCGGTTCCGGTACCGACACCTACCTGCTGCGTGATGGCGAGCTGCACCGGTTGACCGACGCCAAGCCCGTCGTCGTCGACGACCCGTACTCGGACCTGGCGCCACCGATCATGCTCAGCAAGAACGACGGCTTCTTCGGCGCGACGGTGCGGCCCCAGGTCGCGCACGGTGCGGTGCAACCCGGCGACCGTTTCGTGGTCGGTACCGGTCTCGGCCGGCTGGACCCGGCCGACATCACCCGGATTCTTTCCGAGACGCCCGACCCGCAGGAGGCCGCGGCCCGGTTGGCCGAGGCGGCGACGGACGGTGCGCAGCCCGGTCGGGAGGCGGCGACCGTCGCGGTGGCCGGCGTGCCGGCCGCCGGAGAGTCGGCGGGTGGGCTCGGACACCCGGTCACCCAACTTCGCGAACGCGTGTACACGCCGCAGGGTGACCTGCCCGCGGACGTGTCGGTGTCGGTGTTCGGTACCGACGCGGCTCGAACGGTGCGCGGCGAACTCGTCGACCAGCTGACGCGGCTGGTCGACTGGCCGATCGAGCGGATCGCGCGGGCCCCGAGGCTCGCCGACTTCGCCGAGCAGCAGGCCGACCTGCATGCCGAGCTGTTCGCCGCTGGCGACGGCGAGCACCATGACGCCCTCGCCGCGGCGTACCGACAGCTTGCCGACGCCGCGGGTAAGGCGCTCACCCGTGGTATCGGCGTCGATCTGCTCGCGCCGGACCGTGTCCGGGCCCTGCACGAGCACATCACGTTGCTGGAACGCGACGGGGTGGCCGCAGGGGGCTTGACCGGCGCCGACGGTAACGCCGGCTCGCCCGACGGGGCGCCCGCCGGTCGGCCGAGCGGTTCGCCGCGCGACGTCGGTGCGAAGCACGGTTCCGAGCGGGCCGCCGGAGCGGCGGACGACGGGCTGCCGGGCAGCCGCCCGGCGCTCGACGAAGCGCAGCACCCGGGCTCGACGGAGCGCCTCGCCATCGGCTCCGAGTCGACCGGATCGGAGCTGCTCGACGGGGTCCCCCGCGAGATCGTCGAGAAGGAGCTGGAGTACGAGGCGGCCCGCGCGGACGAGGAGCGCGCCTTCGGCGAGTACCTGGGCGCCAGCGAGGCCTCGGCACGCGCGGACACGATGGGGCATCGCAGTTCCGTCCGGTTCTCGGAGCGGGCGGAGAAGGCCGTCGACCGGTTGCGGGCGAGCGGAGACCCCGACGTCGAGCGCACCACCGCGCGGGTTGACGCGGCACGGGCCGAGTACGAGGCGGCGCGGGACCGTCAAGCCCGGTGTGCGCAGCAGGTGGCGGAGACGTGGCGGGCCACCGCGGCGGGGACCGCCGACGAGACCGTCGCGGCCCGTTACCGCCGGATTGCGGAAGCCTGGACGGACCGGCAGGAGCTGCTCGACCAGTGGCACGCCGCCCGGCTCGGCGAAACGGTGGCCGATGCGACGCTGGCGGCAGCGGACCGGACGCTGGATCGGATGGCCCGGTTCGAGCGGGCGGAGGAGACGGGTACCGACATGGTCGGGATCCGGGGCCAGGCGGTCGGCGCGGCGGTCGACCATCGGATCCGCGCCGAGCTGCTGGCCGCTCGGTACCACCGCTTGGATCGGTGGCTCACCGGCGATCCGTTGCACACCGAGCCGGCGGGAGCGGAAACCGCGGGGCGTGTCGTCGACGCGCTCGGTGCGTTGGTCGACGCCGAACAGGCCGTTCGATCGGATGCGGCCAGGGCGGAGCCCGGCGAGGGGTACGACGAGGCGACCGCCACCGCTTCGGCCCGGGACACGTACGCGCGCCTGCACCAGCGGCTCACCGCCGCCGCCGCGACCGTCGACGGCCCGCGGCTGCTGCCCCGAGCCCTCGAAACCCTTGCCGGGCACCTCGACGAGACGCGGTTCGGTGACCTGTGGCAGTCGAACCGACCCCCGCGCGCGTGGTACGCGTGGGGTGCGCCGCCGCGTCACCTCGACGCCGTCCGGACCGCAACCGACCGGATCGCGCGTTCCGACGAGGCGCTGCTGGAACACGTGCGTACCGTGCTCACCCTGGCCGGGTTGCGCCCCGAGCCGTCGCCGGTCCGTACCCCCGGCGAGGTGCTGGCCGATCTGGTCGACGGACACGAGGTCTTCCGGCACGAGCTGGCCGCGGCGCCGGCCGATCCGGGCCGGATCGCCACCGGCCTGCGCCACCTGCTGGAGCGCTTGGACACCGACCAGCATCAGCAGTCGTCGTCCTGGGGTGAGCGGCGCCGATTCGGCAAGGCCCGGTCGGTGCTGGCGGAGCGGTACGAGGCACTTGCCGGCCGGCAGGAATGGCGGTCGGCGGTCGACCGGCTCACCGCGGTCGAGCTCGAACGAGTCGCCGCGTTGCGACGGGAGTTCGACCAGTCGGTGGCGCAGCTGGCGGCGCGTGAGCACTGGGCCGCCGATCGCTCCGACGAGTCCGTCAGCCGGCTCGCGGTCGACGCCACCGACCGGTACGCCGCCTACGAGGCGGCGGCCCGCGACCACCTGGCGCGCACCGACCGGGCGGCGGAGCGGGACTTGGCGGAGCACACCGTCACCGCCATCGTGGACGAGCTGCACCGGTTGGGTACTCCGGAGGCGGAGTCCCTGGTCGAGCCGGTGTCGCGGCTGCGAACCGACGCCGAGCCGGTCGCCGAGGGCGGGCACGATGCCGCCGCGGGTACGTCCGGCGGGCCGGAACACCGGATCGCGGAGCAGGCGCTCGACGTCCGGCGGGTGGGCGACGAGCTGGACGCCCTCGACGGCACGAACCGGGTCGCGCCGGACGGCGAGGGCGTGGTCACCTTCACCGACATCGACGGGTCCCGGCCGGTGGCGCTGGGCCGGGATGCCGCCGGAATCCGAGCCGACCTCGACGTTCGCGAGGTGCCGGGTACCGACTGGGAGATCCGGTCACATCATGGCGGCGGGCTCTGGCAGCCGGCGGGCCGCGACGCGCGCGGCGTGTTCTGGGTGCACACCCGCGATCACGGCACGATCGGGTTCCGGGAGTCCACGGACTCCCCGTTGCTTCCGGGGCGGGCCGGGCAGACCCACACCGATCCCGGCGAGGTCCTGGAATGGGTGCAGGGGCGCCCCGTCTTCCAGACCCGGCTCGGCCCACGCGTGCTGACAGTGGATGTCGCCCGGGTGCGGATCCACGAGATCACCGACACCGTCGACCGGCTGACCGCCCGCGCCCGCGGCGAGGAGCAGGGCACCGTCCGCCGGTTCCTGCACCGCCTGGTGTCCCGGCGCACCGGGCCGGATCCGGAGCACACCGACGACTGCGTGCGGGCCCGGGCCAACGAGCGGCTGCTGCTGCTGGATCGGCTGTCCAGCCAGGATCCGACGGTGCGCGACCAGTCCTACCGGGATCTGCTGGACATCGACGGCTACCTGCGTCGGCACGGTGTGGAGCCGGTGCCGCCGACGCCGATGCCGCGCTCCGGTGCCGGCTCGCGACCGGATGGCTGGGCCGCCCGCGGGCGGGCGCCGGGGGAGGCCGCGCCGACCGCGGCGTCCGGGCTGCCGGCAGCTTGGACCGTGGGCCACGGGGCGCGGGCAGCCGCGTCGGCGACCGGCGGCGTGCCGGCGCGCGAGAGCGGGCATTCCTCCGGGGGCTCCGACGTGCAGCGGCACCCGGTGGGGGAGGGTCGGCGGAACCTGATCGGCGGCCCGCGCCCCGGCGAGGCCGGCGTGCCCCCGGCGGTGGATCCGGCGATGCAGCGGGCCGACGCCCCGCTCGCCGGACACGTCCCCGGCGTCGCCGCCGCCGATCATGCACCGTCGGAGCCGTCGGAGCCGTCGGAGTTCCGGGTGCTTGCCGAGACCGGCGACGACGGCGGGGAGTACCTCGGCGCGGGCCAGTTCGGCCGGTACGGCGCGGCCGGCGCACTGGTGCACCACGACGGCCGGTTCCTGCTGGTACAGCGGGGCGAGGGCCTTGCGACGAACACCGGGAAGTGGCAGTTGCCCGGCGGCGCGATGGACTCCAGGGAGACCGCGGCCCAGGGGGTGGCGCGGGAGATGCGCGAGGAGGTGGGGATCACCGACCCCGACCTCGCCGACCTCCGGCTGATCGGTAGCCATGTCCAGTCCGGTACCCGGGGCTGGGCGTACACCACGATGGCGGTGGATTCCCCGCGGCTGTTCGAACCGCACATCACCGACCGGGCCGAGGTCGCCGACGCCCGGTGGGTCACGCGCGGCGAGCTGCTGGAGATGGCCGACCGGGGCGAGCTGCACCCGGCCCTCGCAGCCGACGTCGACCGCCTGTTCGACCTGTTCGACGGCGGCGGCACCGTCCCGGAGCGGCCCGCCGACATCCGCGACTACGTTCAGGTCGGCGGGCAGGGCGGTTCGGTGGACGCGGCGACGTACGCCGACGGCGCCGGGCACCAGCGGTACGTGAAGGCGCCGGCATCCGAGCTGCACACCCGGGTCGAGTGGCTGGCGAACCGGCTGTACCAGGCGGCCGGCACCCGGGTCGCCGAGGTTGACCTGGTCGACGTGCGAGGCCGGTTCGACGGCAAACAGCTGGGCCTCAGCTCCCGGATGATCGACGGGGACACGGCGCTGACCCGCTGGCTGCCGCAGCCCGAGTTCGCGGCCAAGTTGCGCCGGGACTTCGTGGTCGATGCGTGGCTGGCGAACTGGGACGTGATCGGCGAGGGGTACAACAACGTTCTGGTCACCGGAGCCGGAGACCCGGTCCGCCTGGACACCGGCGGCGCGCTGCTGTTCCGGGCGCAGGGCACCGCGAAGGGGAGGCGTTCGGCACCGAGGTCGGCGAGCTGGAGTCGATGCTCGATCCGGCGCGGAACGACGCGGCTGCGCGGGCGTTCCAGGGGTTGACCGCCGAGGAGATACGTGCCGGGGTGGCCCGGATCCGAGACATCACACCGGAGCAGATCGACGCGCTGATCGACCGGGCGCAACTGCCCGCCAAGGAGGCGCTGGACCTCCGGTTCGCGTTGAAGGCGCGGCGGGAGTACCTGATCGAGCGCTACCTCGATGCCGGGCACGGGGATGCCGGTCCCGTCGACGCGACGGACAGCTCCGGCGCCCAGTACGCGGCGCTGGGCGCCGACGAGCGCCGCATCTTCGACGCCGAGGTCGCGTCCCGGCTGAACGCCGATCACGACATCGAGCACATCCACGAGGTACTGCGGCATGCGCTGGTCGCCGAGCCGCTGGCCGGGCGGGGACTGACCGTCGCGGATGCGGCCGCGCTCGTCGACGCGGCGCAGGCGCGGCTCTACGGCTTCGGCAACGCGCACGACTTCCAGCGCCGGATCACCCACTGGCTGGGCACCCCGGAGGGCCAGATCGCCGACCGGGCGTGGGATGGGTACGACCCGCGGGACGCGCCGCCGGAACCGAGCCCGGCGACGGTTCGGCAACTGGTCGCGTCGCTGCGCGGGATCGACCGGTACGACGGTTCCGTCGACCACGACGCCTGGTCCAGGCGGCTGTACGACGGGGTCATGGGGGCGATCCGGGAGCGCGCCGGTGTCGCCGCCGAGCATCCGATCCATCCGCTCGACGTGGCGCGGATGCTGGACGTCGCCCGCGCGGACGGCGGGCCGAACGATCATCACTTCGAGCGGCAGTTGGTGGAGTTCGTCGCCACCCCGGAGGGGCGCGCGCACGCGGCGGGGCACGCGGCGTTGGACGCCGAGCTGGCCGACCCGCGTCCGTTGCCGGAGAGCAGTGCGCGGTTCCCGGAGACCACGACCGTCGAGGACATGGATCGGGTGCACGCCGATCAGGGCGGTGACTGGCCGACCGAGTCGCGGGCGGCCTACCGCACCTACCTGGACGGCAACTACCAACGCATCAACGGGTGGCAGCGGGACCGCTTGCCGCGGTACGCGGACCAGGCCCCGGTGTGCGAGGCGATGGACCGGGGTATGCGGGCGAGCAGCGAACACCTGCTGTTGCGGCGCGGGGTGAGCCTCGATGCGCTCGGTGTCTCCAGCCCGGCGGAGCTGCCGGGGCTGCTGGGCCGGGAGCTCGCCGACCCCGGGTTCATGCCGACCTCCGCGGCCGAGCGGGCCGGCTTCCAGGCGGAGCGGTTCCAGCTGGAGCTGGAGGTGCCGGCCGGGACGAGGCTCGCCTGGCTCGGCCGGCTGAGCCCGCGGCCAGAGCAGGCGGAGGTGCTGTTGGCGCCGGACACCCGGATCGTCGGTATGCGGCTGGAGCGGCGCTACTTCCAGGGCGAAGTGCAGTACGTGCTGCGCGCCCGGGTGGTGGGTCAGGGGGAGGCCCGTGGGGAGCATCCCGACGTGTCGCCCGGGCCGGACCCGGCGCCGGCATCCGGCCGCCCGGCCGGGCCGACGGACCTGGCCGCCGTCGGCGACGGGGCGGGGGAGCGGCCGGTCCCGGATGCCGGGCCGGCGATCGAGCCGGGAGCGCCGGGGGCGGACCGGGACCGAGCGGCCGGATGGCGCGACGAGGCGGTGGACCAGCAGCGGATCGCGGCGGAGGAACGGTTGGCCGAGGCGTGGCACCGCGTCCGCGTTGTGGACCATCAGCGCCGGATCGCGTCCGCCGAGGCGGAGCGGGCGCGTGCCGTCGAGGAGCAACGGGACGCCGCCGAGCGGCTCGGCCGGTTCGAGCGCGACCTCGACGGGTGGACCCGGGAAGCCGACGACGCGTCCGGCCAGCGTGACCGGTCGGCGACCGAGCACGCCGCGGCGAGCGCCGCGCACCGCGACGCGCAGGCCCGGCTCGCCGGCCATGAACAGCGGCTCGCGTCGCATCTGGATCAGCTTCGCCAGCATGCGGACCGGCCGGAGGGCGACTGGGCGCGCTACGCGGACGCGTACCACCAGTCGCGGGCCGACTCCGAGCACGCCGCCGCGGAGGCCGTCCGCGCCGAGGTGGCGGAGTTCGAGCGCCAACGCGGCCAGCATGCGGCCGCCCAGCAGCACGCCGAGCAACGCTACGAGCGGTCCCAGCAGGCGATCGCCGAGCTGCGGCGTCGGTCGGCCGCAGAGCGGGAGCTGTTGGCCGACCTCGACGCGCGGCGGGTGGCGGCCGAGCAGGAGCAGCGCGCGGCCCGGGACGATGCGGCGCGGACGGAACAGGAGGCTCGATCGGCGGCGATCACCGCCGGTGCCGCCGAGGAACGGGCGTGGGAGCTGTCCGCGCAGGCGGACGAGGCGGAAGGCGGCTATCCGGACCGGGCCGAGCAGCATCTCGATCTGCTGCGCCGGGAGCTGTCCCGGCAGCAGGAGCAGGCCGCCTCGGCACGGCGCGGCGCCGTACTGTCCGCCGGTTCGGCCGCCGACGAACTGTCGGCCCGGCTCGCCGGCCACGAGCGCCAGGTGGAGCTGCTGACGACGGCGATCGACGAGTACGGTCTCGCTGCCACGCTGCAGCGATCGGTGCGTCCGACGGAGGCCGACGCTGCGGACTCGACTGCCGCACACCGGGTTCGCGGCGCGCGGGACGCGTTGTCGGCCCAAGCCGACGAACTGGCTCGGGAGGCCGGCCGGGCGGCCGAGGAGGCGGTGTCGGGACGGGCCGCGGCCGAGACGTTGCGGCGGTCCGGGGTCCCGCATCCGGACCGTGTGGTGGACCTGCTGCGCGACGCGGGCCGCGCCGAGGAGCGTGCCGCGACGCTGCGCGCCCAGACGGCTGAGCTGACCCGGCGGGCCGAGCGAGTCACCGCGCTGCTCGAATCGTTCACCGATCGGTGGCAGCAGCACGGGTGGGCCCGGGACGCGGAGTTCGCGGCGGCGCAGGTGCGCGGCTGGGCCGACTGGCACGACTTCCGTGCCCGCCAGGCGGAGGCGCTGGCCGCCGACCTCGCTGCCGGCGGTGAGGGGCTGCCGGCTCGCTCGGCCGAGGTTCTTGCGGTGGCGGCGAGCCGGGCGGAGTTGGCCGGGCAGCAGGTCGACCGGTTGAACTCGCTGGGCGGCGGGATCAACGGCACGTACCGGGCGATGCAGGGCGACCGGGTGATCGGGGCCTTCAAACCCGCGGACGCCGAGGTCTTCGCCGTCGAGGGGCAGGTGATCCGGCACGGTATCCCGGCGGTGCCGGGCCAGCTCGCCGGTCGTGAGGTGGCCGCCTCCGACTTCGCGGAGCTGCTCGGTTCCACCCTGGTGCCCCCGACGGTACCGATGGTTCATCAGGGTCGGCCGGGATCGCTGCAGCGGTGGGTGGCCGACTCGATGCCGAGCCGGCCGGTCGACGACTACCCGTTGGCGGAACAGCAGGAGATCGCGGTCATCGACTTCGTGCTGGGCAATACCGACCGGAACCAGGGAAACTTCCTGACCGTGGACGACTCCGTGGTGGCGATCGATCACGGGCTGGTGCTCTCGGAGTCGGCTCGCGACCAGCTCCAGTCGCCGTTCGTCGAGGCGCAACTGCGCACCCGGCTGAACGCCGATCTGATGACCAGGCTGCGCCGCATCGATGCCGGTGACCTGCGTGAGAGGCTGGAGAGCCGGGGGATCGGGGTGGCGGCAGTCGACGCCGCGATCGCCCGGCTCCGTGAGGTCCAGGCGAACGGCATGATCGTGTTCGCGGAACGGGACGAGGCTGTGGAGAGCGGCGAGACGCCGAGGTTGGGCAGATGAGCGACGCGGCGCCGACGAGGGTCGGCTTCTACTCGTACGCGGCGGGTGCCGGACGCCGGGTGGCGGAGTTCACTCGAGGGCCGGACGGGCTGGTCCGACTTTCGGTGATCGATCCGGACCGCGCCGGGCTCGCTCGCGACTACTACGACAACGGTGTGCCGCTGCTGGCGACCGGTGCACGGGTTCCGCCCTCGGCGGGCGATGCATTCCTGCGCGCGCTGTTGCAGCCGTTTCGGATGACCTATTACGGCTTCGTCGACGAGAGCGACACCGAGAGCCCGGCTCGTGATGACGATCGGGTCGTACCGGGCGGGGCCGCGGCCGGGCGGGCCGATGAGGCGGGTGGTGTCGCGGACGGCGGCTCGGCCGAGGGGCCGCTGACCGGGGTGACCGACCCGAACGCGGTGCGGCTGCGGCCGACCGGATCGGCTCCGGGGTACTCCGTGGAGGACGCCTATCGGGTGCTGTCCGGGCTGCCTCCGGGGCCGGTCGAGGTACCTGAGCCGCCGGAGCCGGCCGACCGACGGGAGCAGCGGTGAGCGCTGACGACGCGGACCTGCCGGCCGGGATGGCGTAGCGGGATCGAACTAGGGTTGGCGGATGGCTTTGCGGCTTGCACGGACGCGGGACGAGGCGCACCTGTACATGGATCTGCATCCATGCCAGCGGTGCGGGTCGGTCGAGGTGGAATGGAAGAGCGCCCTGGTGGATGCCGAGGGTGAGCTGGCTCGCAGCTATTCCGGCAGCTGCGAGTGCGGCGCGCTGCGGGAGTTCGTGTTCCGGCTGCCGGCCCCCGGTTCGGTGCCGGCGTCCGGTGACCGGTACCACTTCGGCGGCGATCAGCCGTCGGAGTTGCTCGATGCCGGCGAGTGGTTGTGGGTCGCGGACATGACGGCAAGTGACGTGCCCACCGACGACCCGACTGCCGGGTTGAACGCCCTGTCGATCGCCGTGGCGGCGATGAACGAGGTGGTCAAGTTCATCCCGGCGGGCGCCGAGGCGGTGCCCGACGAGGCGTTCTGGTCCGAGCGGGGCCGTCGGGTGCGGGACCAGGAGCCCGGTCGGTTCGACCGGGAACGGCTGCTGGTGGTTCGGGACAGCTACTGGTCCTCGCTCGCCGAGCGGCAGTCGGGTGGCGACCGGTCGTGATGCCGGAGCGGCCGGCGCTGGCACGGACTCCGGCCGAGGCCCGGTTGCGGCTGGAGCTGACCGAGTGCCCGGTGTGCTTCGAGCGGGAGACCCGGTGGCGGTTGGTTTCGACGGCCACTGTCGCCGGTACCGCGTTGGAGCGGTACGCGGGCAGCTGCGGCCGGTGTGGCGCCGAGCGGGAAGCGGACTTCCGTGCCCCCGGGGACGCGTCGACCGATGCGGGCGGTACCGAGCCGGCGACGCGGTTCGGCGCTGGCCGGCCCTCGGAGCTGCTGGACGCGGCGGAGTGGTTGGAGGCGGCGACGCTGACCGAGGCGGCGGCCGACGCCGGCCCGGCCGAGCCGGCGGCGGAGCGCCGGGCCCGGCTGGAGTACGCGCGTGACGCCGTGGTGGAGGCGATGCGGTTTCTGCCGCCCGACGGTGACCGGGTGCCGGAGGCCGACCTGTTCTCGCCGCTGGGCCGGCAGGTGGCCGCGGCGGATGCGCGGCGGTTGACCCGGGACTGGATGCGAACGATGCGGGACGGGTACGAGGTGTTGCTCGCCGAGATCGACGACCGGAGGTGAGCATGGCGGAGGCTCACGGTGACGATCTGGCGACCCGCCGTGCGCTGCGCCGCGCGTTGCTGGACGTGGCGGCGGTGGCCTGCCCGGACTGCGCGCCGGTCGTCGAGCGCGAGCGCGGGCCGTTCCTGGTCGAGGTGGAACCGCCCACCGGCGCCGGCCGGTACGTGTGTGCGGCCACCGTGGCGACCGCCCCACCCGGGATGTCGTGGAGCGCTCCCGAGCTGGTCCGAGCCGCGGCCGATGCGCTCACCGGGCGGGGGTGGGCGGTCGGGGCGGAACCGACGTTCGACGACCGGCAGCGGTACGAACTGCGTGCGGAACGGCCGGGGCACCGGGTGGTGGCCTCGGTTCGGGCCGACGAAGGGATCCTGCGCTTTGCCGGGTGGGCCGACGCGGCGCCACCGGAGCCGGTTGCGGCGGCGCCGCGGGCCCGGCCGGCGGACGGGTGGTCGCCGGCCGGGGAGTTGCAGGCGGCGTTGCAGGCGGCCGTCGACCGCGGCGACGAACGGAGGTACGTAGGCCTGCTGCTGGACGCGCCGCTGTATCTGCCGGCGTCCGGCGATGCGGCGGCGGAGTTCGCCACGGTGGTCGTCGACGGTCTGGTGCACCTGGTCGCGTTCACGGCACCGGCGTCGGGGCTGGGGACCGAGGGCGGTTATCGCGCGACCACCTACCTGGACCTGGCGCAGCGGTGGCCGGATCCGGGCTGGCGGCTGGCGGTGGACCCTGGTACGCCGATCGAGGCGTACCTGCCGGCGCCGTCGGCCGCCGACGGGGCGGTCCGGTTGCCCGCCGGGCCGCCGCGGGGCCCGGCGGATGCGGAGCCGTTCCGTCCGTTGAACGCCCTGGAGGTGGCGCTGTCCGAGGCGGTCCGTGCGGACGACCGGGATGCGATCTTCGCCGCGCTCGGCGCCGACGGTGTGCTCGTCTGGATGGCGACCAGCACCGCCGACCTGCGACCGGCCGACCCGGGTTTTGGCTGGCCGCTGGTGCCGATGGACGGCGGCCTGGCCGTCTGTGTGTTCACCGCGCCCCAGCGGGCCGCTGGCGCGCTCGGCGTGGGTGTCGAGGTGACACCGGTCGAACTGGCCGAGGTGGCCGCCGGGTGGCCGGACCGGACGTACCGGCTGGTGGTCGATCCGGGTGGGCCGCTCGCGGTGACGGTGCCCGGTTTCGTGATCTCCAGCCTGGTTCGCGGCTGACGGCCTTCCGGCGGCGCCCGGGTAGGGTGGCGGCATGTCGATGCCTCGCGCCCGCACCAGGAGCGAAGCGCACGTCTACATGGATCTGGTGCCGTGCCCGTGCGGCGAGAACGAGTTCGCCCCCGACGTCGACGTGCTGGACCCGGAGCCTCCCCGGGTGCTGCGTTACGTCGGTGACTGCCCCCGCTGCGGGCGATCCCGCGAGTTCGTCTTCGAGCTGGCGGAGCCGCCGGCGGTGGCCCCGGACGGGTTCGTGCTCGGATACGGTGACCAGCCGTCGACGATCATCGACGCCGGCCAGTGGCTGCTGGTCGCGGAGATGTGCCGGCGGGTGCTGGAACAGGTGGCCGAGTCCGGTGAGTCGTTGACCGGGGTGCAGATCCCGGCGGTGCACGAGACGGTGCTGCTGGCCGCGGCAGCCGTGGACGAGATCGGCAAGTTCCTTCCGGCCGGCGCCGCGGAGCTGCCGGCGGACGCGTTCTGGACCGAGCAGGGCCGCTCGGTGCGTGCGGTGGCCGGGCCGCTCCTCGACCCGGAGGAGTTGGCCGCGGCACGGGCCCGGCGGTGGGCCGCGGTGGCGGAGTTCGAGGCGCTGTACGGGATCGACGACGATGACGACGAGTCGCCCCCGGCAACGCGAGGAGACGTGAGCTTTCGATGAGCCTTCGGCTGGCCCGGACCGCGTCCGAGGCGTACCTGTACATGGCCCGCCAGCCGTGTGAGCACTGCGGCGCGACCGGTTTCGAGCCGGAACGCTCCGCCTCGGAGGTGGTCGACGGGGTCCTCGCCCGGCGCTACCTGGGGGCCTGCCCATCGTGCGGGATGTGGCGCGAGTTCGTCTTCCGGGTGCCGGACGACGCTTCGGCGCCGCTCGACGACGGGACCGGCTTCGGCGGCCCGACGCCCTCGGAGCTGCTGGATCCGGGCGAGTGGTTGGAGCTGGCCGACGCGATGTTCGCCCAGGTGCCGGACAGCCCGGTCGGGTTGACCGACGCGCAGCGCCGGGAGGCGTCCGGCGCGCTCGGTGCCGGTATCGCGGCGCTGGCCGAGGTCGTCAAGTTCATCCGGCCGGGCGCCGACTCGGTCTCCCCGTTCGCGTTCTGGACCGAACGGGGTCGGGCGTTGAGTCTCGACGCACGGTGGCGGTTCGACGCCGAGCGACTGCGCGGCGACCTGGCCGACGCCCGCGCGGTGCTGTCCGGTTTCGCCGACTGACGTCCAGCTTGCTTGGACCGGTGACGCTGCGGCCTGGGGTCTGCGGTGTGCTGGGTGCGGTGTCGGGTGTCAGGTTCGGGTGTCATGCTCGTGCGGGTGCGCGGCGGGCGGGCGCGGCGCGAGATGAAGACGGAGAGTGCGGTGGCGACTACCGAGGATGTACGGGCCGAACCCGGCAGACGGGTCGGCCGGCGGGTGGCGTTCGCCGCCGTGCTGGTGGTGGTGGAGGCCCTGCTGCTGGGGCTGCCGTGGTGGACGCTGGCGCTCGCCCCGGGGTGGCCGACCGGTGTCGTGGCCGCCGGTACCGTCGTGTTCGTCGCGGCGGCCGTTGCCTTCCCGGTGCTGATGAACCTGGGCCACCGGCGCGCCAACGACGCCGCGGCCCGGACCGGCGACACGATGCTCGGCGTGATCGGCGTGCTGTTCGTCTGGTGCACGCTGGCGCAGCTGGTGCGGTTGCCGCTGCTCGCGACCGACCTGTCCGGCACCGCGGTGTCCCGGATCGTGGCCGGGGTCGGCCTGGTCGTCACGATAGGCCTGCTGGCCTGGGGCTACGTCGAGGCGATGCGGCTGCCGCGGGTGGCCGAGCGGTCGGTCCGGCTGGACCGGCTCGGCGCCGGCCTGGATGGGCTGCGGGTGGTGCTGATCACCGACACGCACTACGGCCCGATCGACCGGGCCGGCTGGTCCCGTCGGGTGATCGACGTGGTCAACGAGCTGGACGCGGACATCGTCTGCCATACCGGTGACATCGCGGACGGCTCGGTGACCGCTCGGCTGGCGCAGGCCGCGCCGCTGGGCGACGTGCGGGCTCGGCTCGCCCGGGCGTACGTGACGGGCAACCACGAGTACTACGGCGAGGCGCAGGCCTGGATGGACCACATGGCCCGGCTCGGCTGGTCGACGCTGCACAACGAGCACCTGGTGGTGGAGCGCGGCGGCGACCGGCTGGTGGTGGCCGGCGTCGACGACCGCACCGCCGGCTCCTCCGGTACCGGGCACCGCGCCGACCACGCCGCGGCGCTCGCCGGCGCCGACCCGGCCCTGCCGGTACTGCTGCTGGCGCACCAGCCGCAGCAGATCGGGCTGGCGGTGGAGCACGGGGTGGATCTGCAGCTGTCCGGGCACACCCACGGCGGCCAGATCTGGCCGTTCCACTACCTGGTCCGGCTGGACCAGCCGTCCGTCGCGGGGCTCAGCCGGCATGGCGACCGTACACAGCTGTACACCAGCCGCGGCACCGGCTTCTGGGGCCCGCCGTTCCGGGTGTTCGCGCCGAGCGAGATCACCGTCCTGACGCTGCGGTCTGGCGCCGCGACCTCCTGACCCCCGTACCGGCCCGGTGCCGTGCGGGACCCCCGGCCGGCAGCCCGCCAGGCCACCGCGCTGGTGGCCCACCGGGCCACGGGGCTGACGGCCGCCGGGCCGCCGGACCGCCGGCCACCGGACTGGCAAGGCCGCCGGGCCGTCGGGCCGCCGGGCGGCCGGCCACCGGGCTGGCGGGCCGCCGGGCCGTCGCGGCGCCGGCCGTCGGGCTGGCCGAGGGCCGGGTGCCGAATGCCGCCCCGGGCCGGGCGCGCCGTGCCCCGCGCGTAACGTGGCGGGGGTCATGGCAACGGGAGAGCAGCCGCCGGACCCGGCGATGGTGTGGGTGCCGGGCGGCACGTTCACGATGGGGTCGGACCTCGCCGACTACCCGGAGGAGGGGCCGCCGCATCCGGTCACCGTCGACGGGTTCTGGATCGACCCGACCCCGGTGACGGTGGCGCAGTTCGCCCGGTTCGTCGCCGACACCGGATACCGGACGGTGGCGGAGCGGCCGCTGGACCCGGCGCAGTACCCGAACGTCGACCGGCGGCTGCTGCTGGCCGGTTCGCTGGTGTTCACCCCGACCGACAAGCCGGTCGACCTGACCGACATGCAGCAGTGGTGGCGGTACGTGCCGGGCGCGAGCTGGCGGCATCCGGAGGGCCCGCGCTCCGACGTGACCGGCCGGGACGAGCATCCGGTCGTGCACGTGTGCGCCGAGGATGTCGAGGCGTATGCGGCGTGGGCCGGCAAGCAGCTGCCCACCGAGGCGGAGTGGGAGTGTGCCGCCCGCGGCGGCCTGTCCGGTGCGACGTACGCCTGGGGCGACGAGTTCCTGCCCGCTGGCAAGCGGATGGCGAACACCTGGGCCGGCGAGTTCCCGTGGCACAACCTGAAACCCGCCCGGCGGCAGCGCACCACGCCGGTGCGCACCTTCCCGCCCAACGGGTACGGGCTGTACGACGTGGCCGGCAACGTGTGGGAGTGGACCGCCGACTTCTACCGCAGCAACCATCCCGCCACGCACGCCTGCTGTGCGCCGCCGGTCAACCCGCGGGTGGACGACGCCGAGGGCAGCTACGGCGACCAGGAGCAGGGCGGCGCGCACGTGCCGCGGCGGGTGCTCAAGGGCGGCTCGCACCTGTGCGCGGAGAACTACTGCCGGCGGTACCGTCCGGCGGCTCGCCAGGCGCAGCAGGTCGAGTCGGCGATGTCGCACATCGGTTTCCGCTGTATCGCCCGGCCCGGGTCCTGACGCCGCGGCACGACCGCGGACCTCGCCGCCGGTCCGGACCACCCTCGGCGAAGTACCGATACACCCGCCTCACCTCCCGGAACGCCGCGGTACGGCAATCGCCGTCAGCGCCACGCCAAGCCGGACACCAACCGGCGTGCGAATACTGGGCGCGTACCGCACCGCATGCTCCACCACGAGGGAGGGTCCATGTCGGCAGAAGAACTGGTCCGCGCCTGGCGGGACGAGGACTTCCGGCTTGAGCTGGAGTCCGCCGTAGCGCACCCGGCCGGAGAGGTCGACCGCGAGCTGTACGTGTCCACCGGCGCGGCGTCCACCTGCAACTACGCCAGCGTCACCTGCTCGCACATCTGCAGCTGCGCGATCTGATCGGGGGTCGGGGGCCGCCCGACCGGGTCGTCCGGTCGGGCGGCCCCCGACGGCCCCTCGCCGGCCGCGGGCAGTCGCCCCGCGCCCTCGCCGGCGGGTACGTCGGTGCCGGTCGGCGCACGTCTCGCGGACCGGCAACGGATCCAGGTGGCTGGGAGGTCGGCGTGGAGGCAGATCCGGTGACGCTGCGGCGGGCCATGACCCAGGCGTTGTCCGCGGTGGAACGGGGCAAGGCGGCGGTCGTCGAGCCGGGCCGGTCGGCCCGCGCCGAGCGGATCCTCGCCCGCTGGCGGGCCCAGCCGCCGTTCCACAAGGCGGGCTGGTTCGACCGCCGGCTGGCCGCCGACGGGCTGACCGTGGAGGTGGTGCGCGACCTGCTCGCCGAGCCGCCGGACGCGCTGGCCGAACGCGTCATGGCCGGCGAGGCCGGCGCACCGACCGAGCCGCTGGCCCAACGGGTCGGTGCCGGCGACTCGTGGGTGGACGAGCTGGTGGCCGCGTTCGCGGATCCGGCGACCATCGACCTGCCGGCCGAGTACGACCTCGCCGCGGTGGCCGGCCCGCTGCTGGCCGCCGCCGCCGACCGGCTGCGCGCCGCGCTCGCCCCGCTCGGTGACACCCCGTTCGGCGATGCCGACGCCGCCGTCGCGCGGTTCCTGCCCTCGCTGATCGGGCACGCGTACGAGCTGGCGCAGCGCAGCATGGTGCTGGAGGTGCAGGTGGCGAGGGTGACCGGGGTGTTGACCGCGGACACCTCGGCCGGCCGGTACCGGCAGTTCCTGGACCGGCTGCGGGATCCGGGGATCGCGGCGGGGCTGCTCGCCGAGTACCCGGTGCTGGCGCGGCGGCTGGTCACCGCGTGCCGCAACTGGGTGACGGCCAGCAGTGAGCTGGTGCACCGGCTCGTCGCCGACCTGCCGGAGCTGTCCGCGCGGTTCGCCGACGGCGCCGCGCTCGGCGTGGTGACGGAGCTGGAGACCAACCTCGGCGACCGGCATCGGGGCGGCCGCACGGTGGCCCGGCTGCACTTCGAGCACGGCGTAGCGATCCTGTACAAGCCGCGGTCGCTCGCCGTCGACGCGCACTACCAGCAGCTCGTGTCATGGCTCAACGGGTACCTGCGGTGGCCGCTCGCCGAGCTGGCCTGCCTGCCGCGGGACTCGTACGGCTGGGTGGCGCACGTGTCGGCGCGGCACTGCGGGGACGCGGCCGAGCTGCACCGGTTCTACCACCGGGCCGGCACCCTGATCGCGTTGCTCTACCTGCTGGAGGCGACCGACTGCCATGCGCAGAACCTGATCGCGGTCGGTGACCAGCCGGTCCTGATCGACCACGAGACGCTGCTGACCCCGCGGCTGCGGGAGGACCTGCACGAGCTGTCCGCCGCCGAACTGCTGGCCAACACCGCGATCGGGGCTCGGTACTGCGCTCCGGGATGCTGCCGTACCGGGCCTGGGTGGAGGTCGGCAACGGGGGCGCCGACGTGTCGGCGCTGGGCTGGGATCCGCGCGAGCTGCCGCCGCGGGAGATCCCGGAGCTGGTGCACGCCGGTACCGACGAGGTCCGGGTCGGGTACCGCCGGGTCGGCATCGGCCAGGTCGCGTCCCGGCCGTTGCCGCCCGGTGAACCGTTGCGGCTGGCGGACTTCCACGCCGATCTGGACGCCGGCTTCACCGAGGCGTACCGGATCCTCGCCCGGCACCGGGACACCGTGCGCGAGCTGCTCGCCGCGTTCGCCGACGACGAGATCCGGGTGCTGTGCCGGGAGACGATGGAGTACCGCACCCTGCTGGTGTCCGGGCTGCACCCGGACCGGCTGCGGGACGGGCTCGCCGCCGACCGGCACCTGGACCGGCTGTGGGAGCTGGTGCCGCGGCTGGAGGTGGTCGCGCCGCTGCTGGCGTCGGAGCGCGCCGACCTGGTCGAGACCGACGTGCCGGTGTTCACCGCGCGGCCGGCCGGTACCGCACTGTCCGATGCCGCCGGACGGCGGTTGCCGGCGGTCGCCGACGAACCGGCACTCGCCCTGGCGCTGGCCAAGCTCGACGCGCTGGGCGAGGACGACCTGGCCGTGCAGCGGTCGCTGCTGCGGTGGGCGGTCGAGTCGTCCCGCACCGATCACGTGCCGCAGGCGGGCGGCACCGGTTCCGCGGCGGTACCGGTGGCGCCGCTGCCGGCGGCGGACCGGGTCGCGGCCCGCGCGTTGGACTACGCCGGACGGGCGGCCGACCGGCTGGTGGCGCTCGCGTACCGGAAGGACGGCAGCCTCGCCTGGACCGGCCCGGGGCTGCTGCCGGGCGGCGCGTGGGCGCTGGCGCCGCTGGGCGCCGACCTGTACTCCGGTACCGCCGGCGTCGCGCTGTTCCTGTCCCGGCTGGCGGAGCTGACCGGCGCGGCGGACCACCGGGCTGCGGCGGCGGGCGCGCTGGACACGCTGCGCGCGCAGGTACTCCGGTTGCCGCGGAACCTGGCCGGCGGGCTCTGCGGGTACGGCGGCGTGCTGTACGCGCTGGCCCACCTGCACGCGATCCGGCCGGACGAGGAACTCGCGGCGCTCGCCGACAACATGGCCGTGGGCGTCGGTGAACTCGCCACCGAGGACGCCGAGTACGACGTGATCAGCGGCGCGGCCGGCTCGATCGGCGGGCTGGTCGCCTGGCACGCGGTACGGCCGTCTGCCGCCGTGCGCGCCGCGGTACGGGCCTGCGCGGACCACCTGTGCGCGCGGGCGCAGCGGCAGCCGGCCGGGATCGGCTGGCGGGCGGCGTCGATGGCCGACGTGTCGCCGCGACCGCTGGCCGGCTTCGCGCACGGGGTCGCCGGGCAGGCCTGGGCGCTGGCCCGGGCCGCCGCGCTGACCGCGGAGCCCCGGTACGCGGGCACCGCGGCGGCGGCCTTGGCGTACGAGCGGTCCCTGTTCGACGCCGCCGCCGGCAACTGGCCGGACGTGCGTACCGGTGTCCCGCACGCGGCGGCGTTCCCGGTGCTGTGGTGCCACGGCGCCGTCGGGGTTGGCCTGTCCCGTACCGGGCTGCTCGCCACCGCGCGCGAGCTGGGCACCAGCGACCTGGCCGCCGGTGCCCGGGTGGCCGGCGATGCCGGCGCCGGTGGGACCGCCGTCGCCGGGCGGCGCGATACCCCCGGTGACCTGCCCGGTGTGGGTACCGTCGGCGAGCTCACCGCCGATCTGCACACCGCGCTGGGTACCACCGCGGCGGCCGGGTTCGGCTGGAACTTCTCGCTCTGCCACGGTGATCTGGGTGCCCTCGACCTGTTCCGCACCGCCACCGGGGTACTCGACGGCGCCGCCGCGCGTGCCGCCGGCGAGACGGCGCTGCGGCAGGCCGACGCGATCATGGACCGTCTCGACGAGCGCGGGTGGGTGTGCGGGCTGGCCGGCGGCACCGAGAACCCGGCGCTGCTGGTCGGCCTCGCCGGCATCGGCTACGGCCTGCTGCGGGCCGCGGCCCCCGACCGGGTGCCGTCGGTACTCGCCCTGCACCCGCCGGCGGCCGACCGGTCCGCGACGTCCTGACGCCGGCTCGATCCGCTCCCGGGGTCACGGATCGTTTCGTCCTGCTCGGGCTCGCGGAGGGGGTTTCGCGCCGCGCATCGATGCCACCCGAAGAGTTGTCGACGCCGGTGTCGGTAACCTACGCTAGGATGCTGACACCTGCGTCGGTAAATTCTTGCCGGCCTCGACCCCCTCCGGCCGGAGGAGATTGGTGAGCAGTCGATGTACACGGTGATGAACCGGATTCCGGTCCCCGCTGAAAGTGCGGCCGCGTTCGAGGAGCGTTTCGTGGGCAGCATGCGCGAGACGCTGCCCGGCGTGGCCGGCCTGCTCGGTGCGCGCTTGCTGCGCCCGCGCAGCCGGGGGACGAGTACGTGGCGGTGATGGAGTTCACCGACCGGGAGGCGTTCACCGCGTGGATGCGGTCACCGGCCTTCCACGCCGCCCACGGCCCCGACACCCAGGGCATGGGCGGCAGCGTCGAGATGTTCGAGACCGTCGCCGCCGTCGGCGCCTGAGCACGGGCGGATCCTTCTCATGTACCTCGCCCTCCGCGACCTCCGGTTCGCCCGCGGTCGCTTCGCCCTCATCGGCGCGGTGGTCGCCATGATCGCCGTACTCGGCGTCATCCTGTCCGGGCTGGCCAGCGGGCTGGCCGACTCCGGCGTCTCCGGGCTGCGTGGCCTGCCCGTGACACACCTCGCCTTCGACAAATCCGCCACCGGCGAGCTGTTCTCCCGCTCCACCGTCACGAAGTCCACCTGGCAGGCGTGGGCGTCCCAGCCCGGGGTGCGCAGGGCCGAACCGCTCGGGCAACAGCTCGTCCACGCGCGGCGGGTCGGTGCGGGCGACCAGCAGCTCGACCTCGCCGTGTTCGGGGTCGAACCCGGTGGGTTCCTGGCACCCGCGCCGGTCTCGGGCCGGCCCCTGTCGGCCGCCCCGAACGGCGTCCTGATCAGCGAGGACATCGCCAAGCAGGGCATCGCGATCGGCGACCGGCTGAGCGCCGGGCAGGCCGGAACCGAGCTGACGGTGGTGGGCACGATCGGCCACGCGTCGTTCGGCCACGTCGGGGTCGTCTACGCGCCGCTCCCGCTGTGGCAGCGGTTGCACTACGGGCTGCCCGGGCCGGTGCCCGCGGCGGCCACCGACCAGGCGACCGCCGTCGCTCTCCAGCTCGCGCCCGGCGCCGACCCGGCCGCGGCCGACCGCCGGCTCGGCACCCGGACCGTCGACAAGTCGGGCAGCTACGCGGCATCACCCGGCTACACCGCCGAGTCCAGCACCATGACCCTGATCCGCGGCTTCCTGTACGCGATCTCCGCGCTGGTCGTGGGCTCGTTCTTCACCGTCTGGACGATCCAGCGCCGCCAGGAGATCGCCCTGCTCAAGGCCATCGGTGCCGGCACCGGTTACCTCCTGCGCGACGCGCTGACCCAGGTCACGGCCGTCCTGCTGGTGGCGACCGCGGCCGGCACGGCCGTCGGAGTCGCGCTGGGCAGAGCGATGAACCGGTCGGCACCCTTCTCCCTCGACGCCGGCCAGCTGCTCGTGGCCGCCGCCGCACTGATCGTTCTCGGCCTGGCCGGAGCCGCCGTCGCGGTCCGCCGCATCACCAGGGTCCAGGCCCTCACCGCACTCGGAGCCAACCGATGACCACCCCGAACGCGTCCACCACCGTCGAGGGCGCGGTGCGGTCCGCCGCGCTGCGCCTGACCGGTGTCACCCTTCGCCTGGGCAGCGAAGCCCAGCAGGTCACCGCGCTCGACCGGGTCGACCTGGCCGTCGCGCCGGGCGAGTTCGTCGCCGTCACCGGCCCGTCCGGCTCGGGAAAGTCCAGCCTGCTCGCCGTCGCCGGTGGCCTGCAGAGCCCCACCGAGGGGAGCGTGCACGTCGCCGGCGCCGACCTGACCAGCCTCAAGGAGGGCCGGCGCACCGCACACCGACGTGACCACATCGGCTACGTCTTCCAGCACGCCAACCTGCTCGCCTCCCTCACCGCCCGGGAACAGCTGCTCGTGTCGGCGCACATCGCCGGCCGCCTCGACTCGTCGGCCCGCCGCCGGGCCGACGAACTGCTCGACGCGGTCGGCATGGCCGGGCACGCCGACCGGCGCCCGCACCAGCTCTCCGGAGGCGAGCGCCAGCGGGTCGGGCTGGCCCGCGCACTTCTGCTCGCCCCGGAGGTACTGCTCGTGGACGAACCCACCTCCGCGCTCGACCGTGCCCGCTCCCGCGACATCGTCGACCTGCTTGCCGAGCAGACCCGCACCCGGCGCACGGCCACCGTCATGGTCACCCACGACACCGAGATACTGGACGCGGCCGACCAGGTCCGGCAGCTGCGGGATGGTCGACTGACCTGACCCGCACCGCGAAAGGCGCAGCCACCCATGCCCAAGATCAACGCAGCCACCGTGGCCGAGCACCGTGCCCAGCAACGGGCTGCGTTGATCCGGGCGGCCATCGACATCCTGATCGAGCAGGGCGCCGCCGCGGTCACCCCCGGCGCGGTCGGCGCTCGCGCGGGCCTCGCCCGGTCCAGCTTCTACCAGTACTTTCCCTCCGGCGCCGGCATCCTGGCGGCCATCGTGGAGGACGCCTTCGCCGCCGCAAACACCGTCCTCGACCAGGCCCTGGGCGCCGTCGAGGAGCCGTCGGGACGGATCGACGCCTTCGTACGCGCGGAGCTTCGTCTCGCGGCGCAGGGCCTGCACCGCCCCGCCGCCGCGCTGCTGCGCGCCGAACTACCGGCGGAATGCCGCGACCGGGTGCACGAACTCCACCAGCTGCACTACCTGCCCCTGCAGGCAGCGATCGCGGCGAGCAGCGCCACGGAGCCGCAGCTGACGGCCCAGCTCGTCGGTGGCCTGCTGCAGGCGGCGATGACCGCCGTCGAGCAGGGCGCGGACCCGAACCAGGTCGCCGACCGAACCCTGCACCTGATCCATCACGGGCTCCGTTGAAAACACCCGAGCATCCCGGGACGCCGGCGGCCGGTCGGGTCCCGCCGCGCTCGTCGTCCGGGCGACGGAGTCGACTCGATCCCGCCGCGCTCGTCACCCCGGGCCGGGCGGAGCATCGGCGTCGCCACGCAGCACCTGGAGTCGCGCCCCGGTCAGCTCCGGCCCGGGAGTCAGCCCCAGCTGGTCCACCAGCCGGGCGCTGATCTGCGCGTACACCTGCAGCGCGGCGGCCTGCTGACCGCCGCCGGCCAGGGCGATCATCAGCCGGGCGTGCAGCGCCTCGTGCAGCGGGTCGGCGTCGGCGAGGATCCGCAGCTGCGGCACCGGATGGTGCCGTCCGGTCCGGGCGGCGGCCTCGGCGTACCGGATGGCGGTGGCGATGCGCTGCTCGGCCAGCGTGGCGACCGGGGCGCTGCCGCGCAGCAGGTCGACGTCGGCCAGCGGGGTGCCACGCCACAGCCGCAGCGCCGCCTCGTAGCGTTCCCCGGCGAGCAGGTGGTCGCCGGCCGTGACCGCGGTTCGCGCCTGCTCGGTCAGCCGGCCGAACCGCAGCAGGTCCAGCCCGTCCGCCCGGATCCGCAGCCGGTAGCTCGCCCCGGTGGACTCCAGGACCGCGCGGCGCCGCTCCGCCGGGGCGCCGGGCAGCAGCAGCGCCCGCAACCGGCTCACGTACGCCTGCACCAGGTGCACCGCGGTC
Organism: Actinocatenispora thailandica; assembly: GCF_016865425.1. Classification (NCBI taxonomy): domain Bacteria; kingdom Bacillati; phylum Actinomycetota; class Actinomycetes; order Micromonosporales; family Micromonosporaceae; genus Actinocatenispora; species Actinocatenispora thailandica. Next base: position 922,200 of record NZ_AP023355.1, read on the forward strand.
GCAGGGGCGGCGCGCGGCCACAGCCGGTCGATGATCTCCTCCCGATGCACCAGCGTGTTCGGGTGCAGCGCGAGCAGCCCGAGTACGGCTCGCTGCCGGGGCGGGCCGAGCCGGACCGGCCGGCCACCGACCCGCAGCTCCAGCGGGCCCAGCACGCGCAGGACGAACCGGCCGGCGGCCGCGGGCCCGGACGGCGGGGCGCCGGTAAGCCGAGGGCGGCGCCGAGCCGGCGGGCGGTGCTGCGGCGTGGCGTCCGCCGCCGGCCCTGCTCCAGATCGCGGACCGCGCCGACGCTCAGCCCGGCCCGGTCGGCCAGCTCCCGTTGGCTGAGCCGGGCCGTGGTGCGGTAGGAGCGCAGCACCTCGGCGAACCGGAGGTCCAGGTGGGTACCGTCCATCCGCCGCTCCCGCCCGTCGTCGTTCGCGTATCCGCACGATAACGGGCAGGATGGACCGAACAGTGTGTGATAGTTCGCACAGCACCGGGTGACAACCGGAGACGACGAGGCGCCGCGCGGCTCAGTCGACGATGAGGACGAGCTTGCCGCCCGCGTGCCCGCTGTCGCTGAGTTGCTGCGCCTCGGCGGCGTCGGCCAGCGGGTACCGGGCGGCGACCGGCACGGTCAGCTCGCCCGCGGCGACCCGCTTCGCGACGTCCGCCACCTCGGCCGGCTCGATCATCACCTCGGGACCGCCGGTGAACAGCACGCCGTACTCGGCGGCGTTCGGATCGGCGATCGTGACGATGCGCTCCGGTCCGCCGCGCAGCGCGATCGAGTCCGGCAGCGCGCCCTTGCCGGCCGCGTCGAGCACCGCGTCGATGCCCTGCGGCGCAACCGAACGGACCCGGTCGATCAGCCCGTCGCCGTAGCCGATCGCGATCGCGCCGAGCCCGCCGAGCCGCTCCCGGCCGGCGGCGCCGGCGGTGCCCACGACGGTGACGCCGCGCTGCCGGGCGAGCTGCACCGCCAGCCCACCGACGCTGCCGGACGCGCCGTGGACCAGCAGCGTCTCGCCGGCGGACAGGTCGAGCAGCCGCAACACCCGCAGCGCGGTCTCGGCCGCGACCGGCAGCGCCGCGGCGGTGTCCCAGGTCAACCCCGCCGGCTTGAGCACCATCCGACTGGACAGCGCGAACTGGGCGTACGACCCGGTCGCGGTCGGTCCGAGCACCTCGTCGCCGACGGCCAGGTCGGTGACGTCCGGGCCGAGGGCGTCGACCACGCCGGCGGCCTCGACGCCCGGGATCGACGGCAGCTCGATCGGCCAGCCACCGCCGGAGCGCAGCTTGCCGTCGATCGGGTTCACGCCCGCCGCGCGCACCCGGATCCGTACCTGACCGGTGCCCGGCTCGGGCACCTCGACCTCGGTGGCGTGCAGCACCTCCGGACCGCCGTGGCGGTCGAACACGATTGCCTTCATGGCCCCATCCTCGCCCCCGGTGCCGGGCGTCGACCACCGCGGGCGCCGGGGCGGGCCGCCTCAGCGCTTCGGGTACGGCTGGTACGCCTTCGCGTGCCGCACCGAGTCCGGCACCGGCAGCGCGCTGCCCGCGACGAACGTGGCCCAGTCCATGTCCCAGTCGGTCCAACCGTTGCCGGTGGCGAGCCGGGTGCCGGTACCGGACACGGTGACCGGGTCGCCGATGTGGGTACGGGCGAACAGCCACGCCGCGTCCGGGTCGGAGATGTTGACGCAGCCGTGCGACACGTTGCGGTGCCCCTGGTCGGCCACCGACCACGGCGCGGCGTGGATGAACTCGCCGCCCCAGGTGAGCCGCTGCGCGTTGTCCACCGGCGCCACGTAGTTCTCGCCCGGGATGCCGCGGGTGTCGAACACGGTGTGCGCGGCCTTGTCCATGATCACCATGTGCCCGGACGAGGAGGGCGCGTCGGCCTTGCCGAGGCTGACCGGCATGGTGCGGGTCAGCTTGCCGTTCTGGTAGACCTTCAGCTGCTTGGGCCGGTTGGTGATCCGCAGCTCGACGCGGTCGGTGGCGATGCGCGCGGTGGCGGTGCGGTCGGTGTCGCCGTAGCCGCCGTGGCCCAGCGGCAGCCCGCCGAGCGCCATCCGTACGGTCAGCTTCGTGCCCGGCTGCCACCAGGTCGCCGGCCGGTACTCGACCCGCTGCGGGCTGAACCAGTGCCAGGCGCCCGGCTGCGGCGGATCGCTGCGGACGAACAGCCGCCGCTGCACCGACGCCCGCAGGTTCTTCGGCACGTCGCGCAGGATCTCCACCGCGATCGGCATGCCGACCCCGTAGGTCCGGCCGTCCTGCACGTACATGCCGGTACCGACCCGGTTGCCCGGCTCGCTCATGGTGGTGAACGTGGTGCTGCGCTCGATGTGCTGGCGCCGCGCGCCGACCGCGACCACGGTCGCGGTGTAGCGCCGGTGGTAGGCGAGCGGCCGGTCCGGCACCCAGCTGGTGCCGTCCGCCCGCAGCGAACCGTCGACCCGGTCGCCGTGCGCGTCGACCAGCCGGACCGAGTCGACCGACCCGCCCGCCACCGTGGCACCGATCTCGGTACTGACCGGCAGACCGGTGGCGTGCGCCTTCGGCCGTACCGTCAGCGAGAGCGGCGTCCTGTCCGCTGCCGGCGTCGGCGCGCCGATCGTGTCGTTGGTGTCGCCGCCGCTGCCGGTACACGCGGCGGTCGTGGCGACCGCGGCGGTGAGTGCTGCGAGCGTGGCGATGACCTTGCGAAGCCGTGTCACCGTGCCCTCCCGGTGCCATCTCGGCACGACCGGCGTGCGGTAGGGCCGCTGCCGGCGTGCCGCCGTGTGGCGCTGCGGTGTGCCGCCGGCCGGATCGGATCGGATCGGACGATGTCCGGACTGCCCGGCACGGCGGCGTTCCGGGCCCATCGTGCCGCGGGCCGGGCAGGCCGGCGGCGGCTTCGGCGGTACCTGCCCGGATTCGCGTTCTGCGTGCTCCGGGGTCCTCCGGCCGGTGCCGCCAGGATCGCGCTTCCGCTGCGGCGGGCCGGTTCGCTGTGGTAGTCCAGATCTGACCGCTTCGGGCGGTCCGGTGTGCAGCGTTCGTGGGGTTCCGCACCCGGGCCGAAGACCACGAAGGCAAAGGAGTCTCGCGGCGATGAGTATTCCGTTCCGCCAGGCGGCGAAGATCGGTGCGTACCTGTTCCGGCAGAAGCTGGCCGGTCGCAAGAAGTTCCCGATCACGCTGGAGCTCGAACCACTGTTCGCCTGCAACCTCGCCTGCGAGGGCTGCGGCAAGATCCAGCATCCACACGACGTGCTCAAGCAGCGGATGCCGGTGGAGCGGGCGCTCGCCGCCGTCGACGAGTGCGGCGCCCCCGTGGTGTGCCTGGCCGGCGGCGAACCGCTGATGCACCCGCAGGTCGAGGACATCGTCGAGGGGCTGATCCAGCGCAAGAAGTTCATCTACCTGTGCACCAACGCGCTGCTGATCCCGCGCAAGATCGACAAGCTGCACCCGTCGCCGTACCTGTCGTTCGCGGTGCACATCGACGGGCTGGAGGAGCGGCACGACGAGTCGGTCGCGAAGCAGGGCGTGTTCGCGCAGGCGGTGGACGCCATCAAGATGGCGCAGGACCGGGGATTCCGGGTCACCACCAACACCACGTTCTTCAACACCGACACCCCGCAGACCGTCATCGAGGTGCTCGACTTCCTCAACAACGACCTGAAGGTCGACGGGATGATGCTGTCCCCGGCGTACGCGTACGAGAAGGCGCCGGACCAGGACCACTTCCTCGGTGTCGAGGAGACGCGCGAGCTGTTCCGCAAGGCGTTCGCCAACGGGCGCCGCGAGAAGTGGCGGATCAACCACTCGCCGGCGTTCCTGGACTTCCTGGAGGGCAAGCGCGACTTCGACTGCACCGCCTGGGGTATCCCGTCGTACTCGCTGTTCGGTTGGCAGCGGCCGTGCTACCTGATGGGCGACAGCTACGCCAAGAGCTACCGGGAGCTGGTCGAGGAGACCGACTGGGACAAGTACGGTCGGGGCAAGGATCCGCGCTGCGACAACTGCATGGCGCACTGCGGGTACGAGCCGACCGCGATCATGGCCACGATGTCCTCACTGCGCGAGTCGATTCGCGCTGTGCGGTAAAGGAAAGGCGCCATCGCTGCCTGCTGAGGTGCGCCCGAAGCGGCGGTGTAGAAGCCACCTCTGTTCACGCTTTGAGCCCCCTTGACCATCCCCGCCCAGCCCCCGGTACTGCTGCCCATCGACGCCGAGCAGCAGACGAAGAAGAACGGGACACGGCCCGGCCTACCCATCACGGCACTGTGCGCATCGACCCGTGTCGTGCACCGCACACGGCGGGGGTTGTCGTGGCGGGCTGGGCGTCGATGGGCATGCCGGGCCGACTCCCCGTAGTTTCGAAGCGGCCAGGCGGTGTCCTGCCTGAACACTGATTCCCGGGCAGGGGATGTCAAGGGGGCGACTGCCCCCTTGATGGGGAGGGGTGTGGGGAGGGGCGAAGCCCGCTCCCCACGTTCCCCCACGGGGGTGAAAACCGCGAACAGAGGTGGTCTTTACACCGGTGACAACAAGCGAACCCGCACCGACACGGGCGCTTCGGGAGCACCTCAGCGCAACGAGGTGCCCGCGCCCCAGGCGGTGAGGGTGATGATCTCGGTGGCGATGTCGGTGACGGTGCGGCCGTCGGTGCCGACGCGGTGCACCCAGGCCGGGGTGTCGCGGTCGAGCCGGGCCGCCATCTGGGCGCTGCGGTGGGTGTGCAGGTCCAGCTCGCTGCCGATCTCGCGAGCGGCGAGCCGGCCGCGGGCGGTGTCGTCCGACGCGGTGAGCAGCACGCCGATGCAGCGGGTGGCGCCGGTCGCGCGCCGGATCAGGTCGGCGTCCAGTACCGCGGCGGTGTTGGTGTAGATGAGCCGGTGCTGGCCGCGGGCGGCGAAGTTGCGCCACAGCGCGCGCAGGTTCTCCTCGGTGAGCGAGGCGATGGTCGGGTCGCCGGGTGGCTTCGGCCAGGTCTGGTCGAGCGTGTCGCCCTCGACGTAGCTGTGTGCCACGTCGGCCGCCTTCAACAGGGCGGCGATCTCCCAGCCGACGCTGGACTTGCCGACCCCGGAGCGGCCGCCGATCAGCAGCGCTTCGGTCCCGGTGCCCGGGCCCGGACCGGCGACCGCTGCCGGCACCCGGCTCGGGGCCGCTGGTGCCGCAGCTTCGGAGTCGCTCACGGCAGCGCCGCGGTGAGGTCGATCTCGACGAGCTGGCCGGCGTACCCGAGGGCGGTGACACCGAGCAGGGTGCTCGCGGTGCCGAACGCCGGCGCGAGCGGCGAGGACTGCAGCCGCTCCCACACCGACACCAGGACCGGCTGCTCGTCGCTGGCCACGTACACCACCGAGCGCACCACGTGCTCCGGCTCGGCGCCGGCCGCGCGCAGCGCGAGCAGGCAGTTCGCCACCACCTGGTCGACCTGGGTCAGCACGTCGCCGGGGCCGACGAGCTGGTCGTCGACGTCGATCGGGCACTGCCCGGCGAGGTACGCGGTGCGACCGGCCTCGACGATCGTCACGTGGTGGTACCCGTCCGGTACGTGCAGGCTATTCGGATTGCTGCGGCTGATCACGCCCGGCAGTATCGCCGGCAGCAGGCCGGCCCGCACCGCATTTCCGTACCGTGGTGGCGAGGTTCGGGGCAACGCGTGCGAAGCGGGGGAGTCATGGCGGGGACGGAGTTCGGGCCCGAGGTGTACCGGCAGCGGTGCGAGCGGGCGACGGTGGCGGCGCGGGAGGCCGGGCTGGCCGCGCTGGTCCTCACCCCGGGGCCGGACCTGGCCTACCTGTCCGGCTACACGCCGCCGGCGGACACCGAGCGGCTGACCGCGCTGGTCCTGACCGCCGACGCGGCGCCGACGCTGGTGGTGCCGGCGCTGGAGCGGCCGGCCGCCGAACTGGCCCCGGCGGCGCGGTCCGGTCCGGACGGGCTGTCCTTCGTTGACTTCACCGACGGCGTCGACCCGTACCGGCTGCTCGCCGACTTGCTGCCGGCCGCCGGCCGGTTGGGCGTCTCCGACTCGGCCTGGGCGCTGCACCTGCTCGGGCTGCAGCGCACGGTGCCGGAGCTGCGCTGGGCCGGCCTGTCGGAGGCGCTGCCGATGCTGCGCGCGGTCAAGGAACCGGCCGAGCTGGCCCGGCTGGCCGCCGCCGGCGCCGCCGCGGACGCCACGTACGAGCAGATTCTCGGGGTGCGGTTCGCCGGTCGGCGGGAGCGCGACGTCGCCGCCGACCTGGCCGCCGGGCTGCGCGCGCACGGCCACGAGCAGGTCGACTTCACGATCGTCGGGTCCGGCCCGAACGGTGCGAGCCCGCATCACGAACCGACCGACCGGGTCATCGCCGAGGGCGACACCGTGGTGCTCGACTTCGGCGGGCTGCGCGACGGGTACGGCTCGGACACCACCCGCACGGTGCACGTCGGTGAGCCGGGCGCGGAGGTCCGCGAGGTGCACGAGGTGGTACGGGCGGCGCAGCAGGCGGCGTTCGACGCGGTGGCGCCGGGCGTACCGTGCGAGTACCTGGACGAGGTCGCCCGCCGGGTGATCGCCGAAGCCGGGTACGCGGAGCACTTCATCCACCGCACCGGGCACGGCATCGGGACGACCACGCACGAGCCGCCGTACCTCGTGACCGGGGAGAAGCAGCCGCTGGTGCCGGGGATGTGCTTCTCCATCGAGCCGGGCATCTACCTGCCGGGCCGGTTCGGGGTGCGGATCGAGGACATCGTCACGGTCACCGAGTCCGGCGGGCGCCGGTTCAACGACACCAGCCGCGCCCTCCAGGTCGTGCGCTGAGGTTGACTTCAACCGCGCTCGAAGTCGTACGGTCCGGGGATGGGTGACGAGATCTTCACCGCCGCGGAGCGGACGTACCTGGAAAGCCAGCGGTTGGCGCGGCTGGCCACGATCGGCCCGGACGGTGGTCCGCAGGTCAGGCCGGTCGGGTTCGTGTTCGACGCCGACGCCGGCACCGTCGACATCGGCGGGCCCCGGTTGACCGCCAGCCGCAAGTACCGCAACGTCGAGGCGAACCCGCTGGTGTCGCTGGTGGTCGACGACATGACGCCGGACGAGCCGGGCGCGGTGAAGCCCGGCTGGGGGCGCGGTGTCGAGATCCGCGGCCGGGCCGAGACGCTGACGCTGGCGGAGCCGCCGATGGCGCCCGGGTTCTTCGCCAACGAGGTGATCCGGATCCATCCGGTCCGGATCATCAGCTGGCACCTCGACCCGGACCACCTCGACGACGCCCGCACGGTGGGCGAGGCGCCGGCGTGACCCGGCGCCGACCGGGCGCCGACCGCCGACCGGGGCGCGCTGGCCGCATCACTGGTCGTCGCTGCGCGTCGTGACCTCCCGGACCGGGGGGAGCCGGTTGTCGGTGGCCGATGCCGGCGCCAGCCGGGTGACGGCGGTGGGCATCGGGCCGACCGTGAAGACCCGGGCGAACGAGCCGACGGTGAGTGCCGCGAAGGACGCCGTGGACGGCACCCGCTCGGGGAGTGCAACGGTGTGCGACCCGGCGGGACGGCGTTCGTCGAGCACTCGCATCGACGCGCTCCGCGGCTCCGGCGGTACGACGGAGGTGAGCCACCACGCCGCCACGGTGACGTGGGCCGGCTCGCGGAGGGTGAACCGCACCGTGCGCTGGTCCGGGTCGTAACCGACCGCACCGATGGCCGGTGGCTCGGTCGTGGTGGCGGCCTGCACCTGCGCGCTGATGAGGCCGGGGATGCCGGCGAGTCCCTGGACGAAGACCACCCGCGGGTTGCGGTCGCGAACGGTCGCCCGCAGCTGTTCCTTCGTCTCGGCGGGAACCATGCCGCCGAAGACGAGCACGTCGAGGGCGCTGACGTCGTAGTCGTCGACGACCTGGCCGAACCGGTTGGTCGCGTCGGCGGAGTACCCGTTGGCCCGCAGCAGGTCGACGGTGTCGGTGAGGACCTGTGGGCTGCGGCCGACGACGAGTACGCGTCCGGGTCGGTTCTCGGGTTCGGTGCGCATGGTCGGCTCTCCTCGCTGGCCGGCAAAAATGTTGGTAACACCAACATAGCTAGTGTTGGCTAGACCCACAATTGTTAGGCTCGGTGGGTGCCTCCGCAGCATCGCGACACCGACCGGGTACCGAGTCGGCTGGAAGGTCGGGCGACCTGGCTGGTCAGCCGGGCGTACGCGCGCTCGTCCGGGCTGCTCCACGCCGGCTTCGAGGCCGGCGGCGCCGGGCTGCGCAGCTACCACTACCGGCTGCTCGCCGCGCTGCACGAGTGGGGGCCGGCGAGTCAGGCGCAACTCGGCCGGCAGACCGGCATCGATCGCAGCGACGTGACCGCGGCCCTGGCCGAACTGGAGACCCGCGACCTCGTCGAGCGGTCCGCCGACCCCGATCACGGGCGCCGCAAGATCGTCACGATCACGGCGGCCGGCGCCGACCGGCTGCGCGAGCTGGACCGGATCGTGGACGGCGTCCAGGACGACTTCCTCGCGCCCCTGACCGTCGCCGAGCGGCGCCGGCTGGTCGCCCTGCTCTCCCGGCTGGTCGACGCACCGCGCTGATCCCGGCCGGCCGTGGCGGGATCAGCCGGGCGGCAGGCCGCGGCGCGGCGGCAGCGACCGTGGCAGCCCGAACGCGGGGAACACACCCTTCTCGAAGCGGGTCAGTGCGCAGATGCGGTCGCCGGCGAGGCCGAGCACGAACAGCCCGGTGCCGTGCCGCGTTCCGTCCGGGCCGTGCAGGTAGGCGCCGAACGCGGGCTGCCCGTTGGCCCGGGTCGGTACCAGCTCGAACCGCCGGCCGGCCCGGAACAGCAGGCCGCAGAACCGGCCCACCACGTCGCGACCCTGGTACTCCAGGGGCAGCGGCGGCATCGACATGAACACGTCGTCGGTGAGCAGTCCGACCAGCGCATTCAGGTCGGCCGACTCCCAGGCGGCGACGAACCGCGCCACCAGCGCGCGTTCGGTCGGCGCCGCCGGCGGTGGTTCCGCGCCCGCCTGCTGCCGCTCCCGCAGCCCGGACCGGGCCCGCTTGAGGGCGCTCTTCACCGCGTCGACGGTCGTGTCGAGCATGACCGCCACCTCGCCCGCCCGGAAGCCGAGCACGTCGCGCAGGACCAGGACCGCGAGCTGCCGCGGTGGCAACGTCTGCAGGGCGGTCACGAACGCGAGCGAGATCGCCTCGGCCTGCTCGACCCGTACCTCCGGGCCGGGCGGCGCCGCGTCCGGGTCGGCGAGCAGCGCGTCCGGGAACGGCTCCAGCCAGACCACCTCGCCGAGCCGGGTCGGCTCGGGCGGTTCGACGTTCGGGATCTCCCAGCGGGCCGGCTTGCGACGGCCGGCGGCCCGGCGCGCGTTCAGGCACCGGTTGGTGGCGATCCGGTACAGCCAGGTGCGCAGCGAGGCCCGGCCCTCGAACCCGGCGAACCCGCGCCACGCGGCCAGCAGCGTGTCCTGCAGCGCATCCTCGGCGTCGTGGAACGAGCCGAGCATCCGGTAGCAGTGCACCTGCAGCTCCCGCCGGTACGGCTCGGTCAGGTCCCGGAACGCCTCCCCGTCGCCGGCCCGCGCCCGCGACATCAGTTCGGTCGACATCGCACCCACCCCGATCGTCTCGCTGGTCCCGCCCTCCGCGGTAGGGACACCGTCGATCCCGGAAAGGGGGCGCCGGCCGGTTGTCGGTCTCGTCACGTCGGCGCGGCGCCACCTGCGCCGCGCCGCGGTGTCTACCCCGCTGACAGTCGAGCACGCGACCTTGGGAGTACACCATGGCAAGGATCGTCATCAGCGAGAACGTCTCGGTCGACGGCGTCGTCGAGGTCGGCGACGGCTTCGACCGCGGCGACTGGTACGGCCGGATCGGCGCGACCGACCGGGAGGCTTGGGCGAAGCTGGAGTACGACGAGGCGCTCGGCGCGGACGCCCTGCTGCTGGGCCGCCGGACCTACGAGTGGTTCGGCGCGCGGGGCTGGCCGTCCCGCTCCGGGGCCTGGGCGGACCGGTTGCGGGAGCTGCCGAAGTACGTCGTGGCCGGTGAGACCGATCTGGGCCGCTGGGCCAACTCGACGGTACTGACCGGTCCGGTCACCGAGGCGGTCACGGCACTGAAGCGCGAGGTGCGCGGCGAGATCGTGGTGTACGGCAGTGGCCGGCTGGCGCGCGCCCTGCTCGCAGCTGAGCTGGTCGACGAGCTGCGGCTGGTGACGTACCCGTTCGTGGTCGGCGCCGGCGAGCGGCTGTTCGGTGCGACCGACGCCGTGCGGTCGCTGGGCCTCGCCGACACCAGGACAGTGGGGGAGAACCTCGCCCTGCTCACCTACCGCCCGGCCTGACCTGCATCGACCGTCGGGGCCGCGGCCCCGACGGTCTCAGCTCAGCAGCAGGAGCAGGCCGCCCACGATGGCGAGGACGCCGGTACCGGCGTGCACCGCGTACGCGACGATCTTCGGGCCGCCGTGGCGCAGCACGGTCAGGCAGTCGGCGAAGGCGGCGACGCTGCCGGCGAGCAGGATCCAGCCGGCGACGGTGTGGGCGCCGAGGACGAGTGGCACGGCGATCATCAGGGCGCACGTGAGGTCTCGGTTGCCCTTGACCGACAGGTAGGTTCCGGCGTCCCCGTGGGGGTCGGCGGGGACGCCGTACCCGGCGGCCGAGGCCCGCGGGGCGACGAGGAAGCGGATCGCGATCCACCCCAGGCCGGCGGAGATCACGGCAGCGATGACGGTACCGGCGATGGTCATGACTTCTCCGAATCGTGCGGCCGGCTCGACCGGCCGAGAATCTAGCAATGCTAGGAATGTGGTCAGCGATAGAGTAGCACTGATTTTGAAACTAGCAATGCTAGGATCGGCCCATGAGCATCCAGTCCCGTCGCGAACGTGAACGCGCCGAGCGGCACCAGCTGATCGTCACCGCGGCCCGCGAGCTGGCCGAGGCCGAGGGCTGGGACGCGGTCACCACCCGCCGGCTCGCCGCCCGGATCGAGTACAGCCAGCCGGTGCTCTACAGCCACTTCCGCGGCAAGGAGGCGATCATGCGCGCCGCGGCGCTGGAGGGCATCGGGGAGCTGACCGACCGGCTCCGGGCGGCCCGCGAGGGCGCGGCCGACCCGGCGGCGGCGATGCGCGCCGTCGCGGCCGGCTACGTCGAGTTCGCCGAGCGGCAGCCCGCGCTCTACGCGGCGATGTTCACGCTCACCAGCGACCTGTCGTTCGGCACCGAGCAGAGCCCGGCGACACTGCGCGCCGCGTTCGGCGAGTTCGCCGCGACGGTACGGCCGTTCGCCCGGCCGGGGGCGGACCTGGAGACGCTGACCGAGACGTTCTGGGCGGCGCTGCACGGCCTCGTCGCGCTCGACGACAGCCACCGGCTGCGCCCCGGCCGTACCGCCGAGCGGGTGGCCCTGCTCGTCGACCGCTTCCTGTGCTGAGACCGGCCCGTCCGGCCCCGGCCCCGCTCAGTCCTCGGCGAGCACGATGATGCTGTCGCCCGGCCGGACGGTCAGCGGCTCCGCCTTGTCGGGGTTGAGCACGATGCCGAACGCCGGCGCCTGGTGCGCCTGCGCCGCCACCCGGTAACCGATCGCAGACTCGCCCTTCGCGCGGGCCGCCTCCACCACCGTCTGGTAGTTGATCGGTACCCCGGGGCGGACGTACCGGCCGGCCGGCTTCAGGTAGATCTCGCAGCCGTCCGCATCGAACAGGTCGTCGAACAGCCGGGCCAGGTGCGGGTTCTCCGACACCTGCGTCATCATCAGGGTCAGCAGCTTGTCGCTGACGATGAAGTCGTCGGCCTGGGTGACCTGCGCCAGCGCCCGGTTCCGGTCGTCGGCCATCTCGCTGACGATGGAGAACCGGTCGCCCAGCCGCTGCTCCATGTCGCGCAGCTGCAGCAGCGTCGCGAGGGTGCGCGAGTCTGCCAGCTGCGGATCGACGTCGTCGCCGCACAGCACGATGATGTGGTCGAAGTTCTGGATTCCCAACGACTCCAGCACCGCCCGGTCCGAGCTGTCCTCGGCCTTGAAATCGAGCAGCATGTTCTGCACGCTGAGCTTGCGCATCGACGGCTCGGCGTCCGGGTGGCTCGCCACCACGTGCGCCTCGGAGCCGGCGGACACGTACTGGTCGAGCTGGCGCAGCACGCCCTCGGCGCGGGCGTTCCAGCCCAGGATCAGGGTGCGTTCCCTGGTCGCGGGCGAGTTCGGGATCGCGGTGATCGCGGGGCCGTGCACCGGCGCCGGGCCGGTGGGCGACAGGATCACGGTGTCGTCGTCCGCCGAGATCGCGATGAGCCGGTCACCGGGCCGGATCGGCGTCCGGCTGTCCGGGTTGACGCCGATCCGGCCGTCGGCGCCGAGGATCCCGATGATCGACGAGGTGCGGTAGGCGTGCAGCGCGTCGGCGTAGGTGCGCCCGACGAGCGCCGGCTCCTCCTTCAGGTACACCTCGTCGCCGCCGAAGTCGAGCAGGTCGGTGTACACCACCGACAGCCCGGACTGCCGGCAGGTCTGCACGATCAGCCGGGCCGCGATGTCGTTGGCGTCGATCAGGTACGCGTGCGGACCGCCGGCGAGTCGCGCCGCGGCGAGGTTCTTCGTCTCGCTGACGCAGCCGACGATCGGGCAGGGTCGGGTGCTGCCCTCCCGGGCCCGGTTGATGGCGAGCAGGGTACGGACCAGGTTGGCGTCCGGGTTCGACTCCGCCAACGGCAGGATGATCACCGACTTCGCCTCGGCCGGGTTGACGATCATGATGTCGTCCGGATCCACCGGATCGCCGGTGCGGCAGACGATCCGCATCCGGCCGACGTCGGGCACCTTGGCCCGGATCTCGTCCTCCATCTCGACCTTGTCCCGGTCGGCCAGGATCGCCACGCAGGACCGGCGCTGGTTCTCGTTCGCCTCGGCGAGCTCGGACAGCACCGTGAACACCTGGTCGGACCAGCCGAGCACCACGGTGTGCCCCTGCTCCAGCACGTCGGAGCGACCCTTGCGCAGGTCGCTGAGCTTCGCGTCCAGGCCGGTGGTGAGCACCCCGATGAACGCGGTGACGATCATGATCCCGCCGATCGTGATCAGGAACGCGATCGCGATGTACCACCAGTGCCCGGTGTCGCCGGCCACCGTGCCCGGGTCCATGGCGTGCAGTACCGCCTGCCACAGCGCGGCGAGCAGCCCGCGCGGTTCGCCCTCCGCCGAGCCGGGGTGGACGAGCAGCTCCACCAGCCAGGCGAGCACGCCGCCGACGACCACCACGGCGAGGGAGGCGACGGCGAGCCAGCCGACCAGGGCCGGGGTGCCCCTGGACATCGTCCGGTCGAACCAGTACCGGATTCGTCGACGGAACGTGATGGCGGGCACTGCCACTCCCGGGGTTCGGCGGGCGTCCCGCGCGGATCCGCGGGGCCGGCACATCGTGTCGGCGACCGATGGTAGGCCGCCGCGCAAGCCCTCCTCGCGCCCGTGAGCTGCGGTTGGGGATGATCGCGCACCGTCGGGCGGCGGTCGCTGCCGGTGGCTGGGCCGCGTCCGGGCACTCCGAACCCGGCTGGCAATGCGGTCGCTGACAGTCATCAACGGCCGCTCGCGCCGGTGCCGCGGTCAGCGTCCGGTCGGCAGGGTGAGGATCTCGGCACCGTCGGCGGTGATGGCGATGGTGTGCTCGCTGTGCGCGGTCCGGCTGCCGGTGGCGCTGCGCAGCGTCCAGCCGTCCGCGTCGGTGACGAGCCGGGCGGTGTCGGCCATGATCCACGGCTCCAGCGCGAGCAGCAGGCCGGGGCGCAGCGGGTAGCCGCGGCCGGCGCGACCGGTGTTCGGGATGTGTGGGTCCTGGTGCATCGTCGAGCCGATGCCGTGCCCGCCGAACTCGGTGTTGATCGGGTAGCCGGCCGCGCTCAGGACCTCGCCGATGGCGTGCGAGAGGTCGCCGATGCGGGCGCCGGGGCGGGCGGCGGCGATGCCGGCGCGCAGCGCGCGCCGGGTGGTGTCGATCATCGCGATGCTGTCCGGGTGCTGCGTGTCGCCCACGACGAAGCTGATGGCCGCATCGGCGGCGATGCCGTCCTTGGCGACGGCGAGGTCGAGGGTCAGCAGGTCGCCGTCGGCCAGCGGGCGGTCGTACGGCATGCCGTGCAGCACGGCGTCGTTGACCGAGGTGCAGATGTAGTGGCCGAACGGCCCGCGGCCGAAGGACGGCTCGTAGTCGACGTAGCAGGACTCCGCCCCGGCCTGGACGATCATCTCCCTGGTCCAGGTGTCGATGTCCAGCAGGTTGGTACCGACGGTGCTGCGCCTCTCGAGCGTCTGCAGGATGTCGGCGACCAGGGCGCCGGTGACCTTCGCCCGGGCCAGTTCGGTGTCGTTCAGGATCTCGATCATGCCGTACCTTCCCGGTCCCCAATAACTATACCGGCAATACTATCCCGGTATTAGAATCGGGTCATGGTCAGGTTGCCGCTCAGTCCCGCCGAGCTGGAACGCGGTGCCCGCCTCGGTGTGCTGCTGCGGCGCGCCCGGGGCGAGCGCTCGATGCTGCAGACCGCGCTCGACGCCCAGGTCTCGCCGGAAACCCTGCGCAAGATCGAGTCGGGTCGGGTGGCGACCCCCGCCTTCTCCACCATCGCGGCGATCGCCGACGTGCTCGGCCTGTCGCTCGACGCGGTGTGGTCCGAGATCAACCAACCCGAGCAGGGCGTCGAACCGCCCCACCGGGCCGGGGCACGGCTCGCCTCCTGACCGTCCCGCGCCACCTGCACCGGTCCGGCGCCGCACCGGTCGGAGCCGTCCTTCCCCGGTCGGCGGCCGCGGGGCCGAGGTACCACCGGTCAGAGCCGCCCGGCCGCCTTGAGGTCGAGGTAGACGTCGGTGACCGTGCTGGCGAACTCGGCCGCGGCGGCGTCGACCACCACCACCCCGTTGCGGCGCAGCGCGTCCGCGATCCGGTGCCGCTCCGCCAGGGCGCGCTCCGCGGCGGCCGCCGCGTACGCCTCGGCGATCTCGCCGGAACGCTCGGTGAGCCGGTCCAGCGTGTCGTCGTGGGTGGCGGCGAGCAGCACCGTGTGCCGGTCGGTGAGCATCGGCAGCACCGGCAGCAGCCCCTCCACCAGCGCGCCCGGGGCGAGTTCGGTGAACAGTACGACCAGCGAACGCTTCCGCTCGGTGCGCAGGACCTCGCCGGTGACCAGCTCGAAGTCGGTCTCCACCAGTGCCGGTGTCAGCGGCGCCAGCGCGTCCGCGAACCGGGGCAGCAGGGTGGCCGCGCCCGCGCCGCGCACCGCCGCGCGTACCTCGGTGTCGGCGGCGAGCAGGTCGACCTGGTCACCGCCGCGGGAGGCGACCGCGGCGAGCAGCAGGCAGGCGTCCAGGGCGGCGTCCAGCCGCGGCTCGTCGCCGATCCGGGCCGCCGCGGTCCGGCCGGTGTCCAGCACGCACAGCACCCGGCGGTCCCGCTCCGGCCGCCAGGTGCGCACCAGCACCTCGGCACTGCGGGCGGTACCGCGCCAGTCGATGGACCGGACGTCGTCGCCCGGCACGTACTCGCGCAGCGCGTCGAACTCGGTGCCCTGGCCGCGGCCCCGGATGGCCACCGTGCCGTCCAGTACCCGCAGCCGGGCCAGCTTCTCCGGCAGGTACCGGCGGGCCGAGAAGCGCGGCAGCACCCGCAGCGTCCAGCCGGGTGTCATCGCCGCCGCCGCGCGCGCGGTGGCCTGCCGGTAGCCGAACCGCAACGGCCCGTACGACCGGACGGTGACCCGCCGGGCCGGCCGGTCACCGCGCCGGGTCGGGGTCAGCGTCATGGTGATCGTCGCGCGGCCACCGGCCGGCAGCGACACCCGCCGGACCGGCCGGGCGGCGCCCGCGGACGGCACCCACGCGTCGCGCACCGTGGCCCGCAGCGGCCGGGTCGCCTCGTTGTGCACGTGCAGCCGTACCGTCGCCGATTCGCTCAGCCGGACCCGGGTGTCGCCGGTGCGGGACAGCCGGACCCGGGAGACCGGCGCCGCGGCCACCATGTCCACGATGGACAGCGCGAGTACCGCGGCGATCGAGCACGCCACCCCGAGCACCGGGCTCGGCCACAGCGGCAGCGTCACCGCCAGCACCGCGAGCAGCGCCACCGGCCGCCAGGTCAGCATCGCCGCCCCCGGGCACGGCACGGCAGGGTGCCCGACGGTCCGGCGACGGACCGGGCGGGTGACGCGGCCCGCGGCTCCGGGGCGCGCTTCGGCGCTGCCGCGCGGAGTTGCGCGACGGGTCGCGAGCCGGCTCGGCTGGGCATCGCGGTCAGCGCGGCGTCGGGACGCTGGCGAGGACCGAGTCGAGCACCGCGTCGGCGGTGACACCGGCCAGTTCGGCTTCCGGCCGCAGCCGGACCCGGTGCCGCAGTACCGGCCGGACCAGCGCCTTCACGTCGTCCGGGGTGACGAAGTCGCGGCCGGCCAGCCAGGCCCACGCCTTCACCGCGGACAGCAGCGCCGCCGAGGCACGGGGCGAGGCGCCCAGCGCCAGCGACGGTGCGGTCCGGGTCGCGCGGCACACGTCCAGCAGGTAGCCGAGGACCACGTCGGCGACCTGCACCGCGCCCGCCTGCCGGTGTGCCGCGGCCAGCTCGGCCGGCCCCGCCACCGGCTCGACCCCGGCGGCGGCCAGGTCGTGCGGATCGAACCCGCGGTGGTGCGCGGCCAGCATCGCCAGCTCCGCGGCCCGCTTCGGCAGCGGCACCGTCAGCTTCAGCAGGAACCGGTCCAGCTGCGCCTCCGGCAGCGAGTAGGTGCCCTCGTACTCGATCGGGTTCTGGGTGGCGGCGACGGTGAACGGCTCCGGCAGCCTGCGGGCCACCCCGTCGGTGGTGACCTGCCGTTCCTCCATCGCCTCCAGCAGCGCCGACTGCGTCTTCGGCGGCGTCCGGTTGATCTCGTCGGCGAGCAGCAGGTTGGTGAACACCGGCCCCTCGCGGAACTCGAACTCGGCGGTACGCGCGTCGTACACCAGCGAACCGGTGACGTCGCCGGGCATCAGGTCCGGGGTGAACTGGATCCGCTTGTGCGACAGCGACAGCGCCCGCGCGAGCGTCCGGACCAGCAGCGTCTTCGCCACCCCCGGGACGCCCTCCAGCAGCACGTGGCCGCGGCAGATCAGCGCGATCACCAGGCCGGTGACCACCGCGTCCTGCCCGACCACCACCTTGCCCACCTCGGCGCGCAGCCGTCCCAGCGCCGCCCGGGCGTCCCCGTCGGCACCCGCCGGGGCCGGTGCCGGCGGCTCCGCCGGCTCGCCGGGCGGCGTACCGATCCGGGGTTCACCGATGTCCTGCACGCCTGGTCTCCTCCTTCGCAGGGCCGTACCGCGGGTCGAGCACCCGGCGCCGCAGCTCGGCCAGGTCGGCGGCGAGCGCGCGCAGATCGTCGTCGCGTTCCGGAGCCGGACCGTACAGCACCGACTCGACCCGCCCCACCGGCCAGCCGGACGCGGTGGCCAGCGCGACCGGGCTGCTCGCCTCCGCCGTCGCACCGAGCCCCGCTCGTAGCCGCCGCAGGGTACCGGCCCGCAGCGCCGCCGCCGCGGCCTCCCGGGCGTGCGCGCGCCGGTACAGCCGGGCCCGGCCGAGGACGGTCTCGGTGCTCGGTACCAGGACCGGCAGCGGCTCGCCGACCGGACCGCCGAGCCGCCGGGCCCGCCACCCGGCGAACAGCGCCGCCGCCACCAGCAGCTGCACCACGATCGCCCACACCCAGGGCGGCAGCGCCGACCACAGCGGGTTCGGCGGGCTGCCGCCGCCGGACGAGCCGCCGCCGGCCCGGGCGGACCCGTCGCCCGCCGTCGCCGACGGCGCGGTGGTACCGGCGGTCACCGACGGCTCGGGCCGATCGGGGCTGGCGGTCGGAGCCGGTGGCGGCAGCTGGACCTGCTCGACCGGTTCCGGCCGGTGCAGGCTGAGCCACACCACCGGGCGGGTACCGAGCAGCGCGGCGGCCAGCGCCGCGTTGCGGTGCTCGGCGATCCGGTCGTTGCGGAACACGTCCGCCGCGCCGACCAGCACCACCTGCGGCCCACCGGCCGCCGGCAGCAGCAGTACGCCGCCGGCATAGCACCGGCGCGCCCCCGGCGCGGTCGCCGCGTACGTGTCGCCGCGCACCGCCGCCGGTCCGACCGCCGGGCCGCCGGAACAGCCCGCGTCGGCCACCCCGGTGGTCCACCGGCTGCCGGTACGGCGGGCCGGCAGCCGCTGCTCGTCGAGCACCGTCGGCGACGGCGCGACCAGCACCACCCGGCGGTACCGGCCCGGTGCGAGCAGCCGGCCCAGCCGCGCCGGCCGCAGGTAACCCGGCGCCGTGACCAGGAGCGTCGCGCCGCCGGTGGCGGCCGACAGGGCGGCGGCCGAGCCGCCGACCCGGCGCACCGGTACGCCGGTGGCGGCGAGCCGGTGCGCGGCGGTGGCGGCGCCGATGCCGGCACGCGACGCCGGTTCCAGGAACTGCGCGTCACCGGGGGTGACCCGCTGCATCGCCCAGGTCACGATCGTGCCGGTGAACAGCACCAGCAGCACCGCCACCGGCGCCATCCAGCGCCGGAACCGGAACCGGCGCCGGCTGCTCCGGGTGCTCATCGGGTCGCCCCCGCTCGCTCGGCCACGGCGGCGGCGAGGGTGCGCATCCGCGCGTCGTCGGCCGCGGTGGCGGGGCGCCGGGCGTACCAGATCCGGGAGAACACGTCGGCCGCTTCGGTCATCGTCCCGGCCAGTCCCGGTGCCGCGGCGCCGGCGGCGGCGGCCAGTTCCGTGACCGTCCACTCCGGACGGTGCCGCAGCACGCCGCGTTCCACCAGCTCGCGCACCATCGCCCGGAGCCGTTCGCGGACCGCCTCGGCGTACCGGCCGGCCGCCGCGTACCGGTCCGCGAGGGAGGCCAGCTGCGCCGGCGGCAGCTCCGGCACCGCGTCGTCCTCGTCGTCGGTGGCCGCCTCGGCCGGCTCGTCGGTGGCCGGCGGGTCGACCGGCTCGGGCCGGTGCCGCCGCCGGGGCCGCCAGTACAGGGCGATCAGCGCGAGCCCGGCGAGCAGCAGCACCAGCGCGGCGAGCCCGGCGACCCCGCCCGGTACGTGATCGGCCAGGTCGGCGACGAACTCGGTCCAGGACCGGGAGAGACTCACGGCTGGTCCTCCCGTGCCGACCCGCCGGCGCGGGGCCACGCGCGCGCTCTCGCCGGCTCCGCCCTCTCCCCGGAAGCCGGGGCGGCGGCGCCCCCGGCACGCCTGGTTCGCTCGCTCACCGGATCGCCTCCAGGACGGCACGGCGGGGGCCGGTCGTGGTGGCGAGGGCCAGGTCCAGGCCCTCGGTCCGCATCCGGTTCTCCACGTGCAGGCAGGCGTCCAGGCAGGCCAGCGCCGGGTACGCGAGCGCATCGACGACGACCCAGCCGATCGCACCGGCGAACGGTACGGGCAGCGGCAGCTCGCCGAGCAACTGCTGCGCGCCGATCCCGACCGCCAGCCGGACGGCGAGCCAGCCGAAGTAGCCGAGCAGCCGGATGCCACCCGCCCGGCAGCCGCCGCGGCCGAGCAGGACCAGCGGCCGGGCGATCACCTGGCCGCCGGTGGCGCGGTCCGCGATCAGCACCGGTACCAGCAGCCCGGCGGCGCCGTAGGCGACGAGCCACGGCAACCCGCAGGCGAACGCGCCGCCGACGGCGACCGCGCCCACCAGTACCGCCAGGCCGAGCGTCGCCGGCCAGCGGCGGCCCGGCGCGGTGAGCAGGGTGCGCCGCCCGACGGGCTCGCCGGCGACCACCCGGGCGGCGGCCACGCTGGCCGGCGCGCCGAGAATCGCGATCGCGGTGGACTCGGTACCGAGCCAGACGCCGAGCCAGGCCCAGAAGCCGGCCGGGTCGGTCCACACCTGGTCCGGCATCGGGGCGACCAGGCCGACCAGCGCCTGCTGGCCGAGTGCGAGCACCAGGCCGAGGGCCACCAGGGGCGGCCAGCCGCGGCGCAGCAGCACGACGGAGGCGTCCAGCAGCTCGCCGACGGTCATCGGCCGCAGCGGCAGCTCCGTCTCCATCGCCCTCTCCCCGCCCGGAGGCCAGTCGGGTTACCCCGTGCTCGAAGGCCCCCGGCCTCCGCGGGACGCCGCCGTGGCGGGCCCCGACGCAGCCGCCATCCTGGCATGCGCGCGCCCGCGGGTCGTAGCGGCGGGCCCGCTGGTGCCGGGCGCGGCGCGGTCAGCCGGTGTCGTACAGCCGGAGGAACGTGGCGGCCTCGGCCGCGGCGCGGTCCTCGTCGCCGGCCGAGATCGCCTCGACCAGCCCGGTGTGGCTCAGGTACTCGTCCGGCCGGACCTCGCCGCCGACGCAGGTGTGCAGCACGTCGCGCAGCGCCTCGCCGAAGTCCGCGTACAGCTCGATCAGCATCGCGTTGTGCGAGCAGTCGGCGACCGCGTGATGGAACCGGGCGTCGGTCTCGACGAACAGCTGCGCGTCCTGATCGGCCCACGCCGCCTCGCGCGCGGCCAGCGCGGCCCGCAGCGCCGCCAGGTCGTCGTCGGTACGCCGGCGGGCGGCGAGCCGGGCCGCCTCCACCTCCAGGCCGCGCCGCAGCTCGGTGGCGTCCCGCAGTTCGGCCCGGGCGAGTCGCCGGCGGACCGCGCCGGCCAGCTCGTTGTCGGCCCGCACGTACGTGCCGGCGCCCTGCCTCGACTCCAGCAGGCCGAGGTGGGCGAGCGCCCGGACCGCCTCGCGGAGGGTGTTGCGACCCACGCCGAGCGCCGCGACCAGGTCCGGTTCGGTGGGAATCTTGCTGCCCACCGGCCACTCGCCGGACGAGATCTGCTCCCGCAGCTGGGTGATCACCTGGTCGACCAGCGGGGTACGGGCGGCGTTGCGCAGTGGCATCGACAACAACCTCCTTGTTGGAGCAGTGGCATTGGGCACAACCTCCTGTCATCCAGTCATCCCATGATTCTAGGCTGGCTCTCGTGCCGGAGACGACCCAGGACCAGCAGCCCACCCGTACCGCCGTCGCCGGTGCGGGTGAGCCGGCCCGACGTCGAGCCCGCTGGCTGATCGGCGCCGGCATCCTGCTCGTCGCGCTCAACCTGCGACCCGCCATCACCAGCGTCGGCGCGCTGCTCGACCAGTTGCAGTCCGGACTGTCCATGTCCGGCGCCACCGCCGGGCTGCTGACCACCCTGCCGGCGCTGTGCTTCGGCGCGTTCTCCGGTCTCGCGCCGCGACTGGCCCGCCGGTTCGGGGCCGACCGGGTGCTCCTCGCCGCGATGGCCGCGCTCGTCGCCGGCCTGGTGCTGCGCCCGCTGGCCGGCTCGGCCCCGGTGTTCCTCGCCGTCAGCGTGCTGTGCCTGGCCGGCATCGCCGCCGGCAACGTGACCCTGCCGGTCCTGGTTCGCACGTACTTCCCGGACCGGCTCGGGCTGCTCACCGGGCTGTACACGACGGTGCTCAACCTGGGCGCCGCGCTCGCCTCCGCGGTGGCGGTCCCGGTGGCGGCCGCCGCCGGTGGCTGGCGCGGCGGCCTGGCGCTGTGGGCCACGATCGCGGCGTTCGGGCTGCTGCCCTGGCTCGGTGCGCTGCGCCGCCGGCAGCCCTCGCCCGCGGCCACCGCGCCGGTCGGTGCGGCGCCGGGCGTCCGGCCGTCCCGTACCCGGTTGGGCTGGGCGCTCGCCGTCTACATGGGCACCCAGTCGCTGCAGGCGTACGTGGTGTTCGGCTGGCTGGCGAAGATCTTCGCCGCCGCGGGCTACTCCTCGTCCACGGCCGGGCTGCTGGTGTCGCTGGTGGTCGCGGTCGGGATGCCGATCGCGTTCTTCCTGCCCACGCTGGCCGGCCGGACCCGCGACCAGCGGCCGTACGTGCTGCTGCTGATCGGCTGCTACGTGGTGGGCTACCTCGGGCTGTTGCTGGCCCCGCACGCCGGCGCGCTGGCCTGGGCGCTGCTGATCGGCGTCGGGGGTGGCGCGTTCCCGCTGGCACTGCTGATGGTCGGGCTGCGCGCGCGTACGCCGGCCGGTACGGCCGGGTTGTCCGGGTTCGTGCAGAGCGTCGGGTATCTGATCGCCGCCGTCGGCCCGCTGCTCGTCGGCGTGCTGCACGACGCGACGCACGGCTGGCTGGTGCCGATCCTGTTCCTGCTGGTGATGCTGGTACCGCAGCTGTTCGGCGGGCTGGCCGCCGGGCGCAACCGGTACATCGAGGACGAAGCACGGTCGCAATCGCGCTGAGACCGGTACTTTCGGGCGGATTCGACTGGCCGAACGGGTCGCGCCGGGCGCGTGGGGGCAACCGGGTTTTCCGTAGGTTGGCCGGCTGATGAAACGATAGGGCCATGAGCGATACGCAACGAGGCGGAGCGCGGCGGTGGGACTTCGGTCGGTGCGCGACGCGGTCGGTGTCCGCGTGAGGGCGCGAGTGCTCGTCGTCGACGACGACCCGGCGCTGGCCGAGATGCTCGGCATCGTGCTGCGCAGCGAGGGGTTCATGCCCTCGTTCGTGGCCGACGGTGAGCGGGCCCTGGCGGCGTTCCGGGAGACCAGGCCGGACATCGTGCTGCTCGACCTGATGCTGCCCGGGATGAGCGGGATCGACGTCTGTCGGGCGATTCGGGGCGAGTCCGGGGTGCCGATCGTGATGCTCACCGCCAAGAGCGACACCGTCGACGTGGTCCTCGGCCTGGAGTCCGGGGCCGACGACTACGTGGTCAAGCCGTTCAAGCCCAAGGAACTGGTGGCCCGGATGCGGGCGCGGCTGCGGCGCGGCGAGGACACCGCGCCGGAGCTGCTCACCATCGGCCCGCCCGGCCGGCAGATCAGCATCGACGTGCCCGCCCACACCGCCACCCGCAACGGCGCCGAGGTCAAGCTGACCCCGCTGGAGTTCGACCTGCTCGTGGCGTTGGCACGCAAGCCGCGACAGGTGTTCACTCGTGAGGTGCTCCTGGAACAGGTCTGGGGCTACCGACACGCCGCGGACACCCGGCTGGTCAACGTGCACGTGCAGCGGTTACGGGCCAAGATCGAGCCCGACCCGGAACGTCCGGAGATCATCCTGACCGTCCGCGGTGTCGGCTACAAGGCAGGCACGGGGTAAGGCATGAGCGAGCGCCGCTCGGAGCGGAGCGGACGGCGGGCGTCGGCGAACGAGTCGCGGGCGCCGGTCGGCCGTCGCCCGGAGCACGGCGGAGCGCGGACATGAGCCGGCGCCGGCGGGCGGATCGTGCGCGCCGCCCGTTCGTCCCCCGGGGCCGCTCCGAGCGTGCCGGGGCGCGGACATGAGTCGACGCGACGCACTGGTGCGGCGGGCCCGGGAGACGCTGCACCGGGTGGCGCCGGGGCTGGGTCGACGCGCCCGCCGTGCGGTGTCCCCGTGGCGCCGCTCGCTGTCGCTGCGCGTCGTGTCGATCACGTTGCTGGTGTCGTCGCTGCTGGTGGCCGCGTTCGGGTACTTCGTGGCGAAGCAGATCACCGCCGGACTGGTGGTGGCCAAGCGGCAGGCCGCCGTGCGCCAGGTGTCCAGCGGCGCCACCACCGTGCAGCAGCAGCTGGCCGCGCTGTCCGGCGCGCAGGACCCGCAGCTTGGTGCGAGCGTCCGCGACGTGGTCGTGAACCTCTACAGCGTGCCCGCCCGCGCCGGTACCTACGAGGTCAAGCTGGTGCCCGACTCGCGCATCGACGTCGCACCGTACGGCGGGCCGGCGACCGACCAGACCAAGATCGAGGTGCCGGCCGCGCTGCGCGACACGGTCAGCCGCAAGGGTGCCCTGGCATACCAGTTCACCACCGCGGACCCGGACGGTCAGGGCCGGCGGCCCTACCTCGCCGTCGGCGAGCACGTCGACGTCGGCTGGGGCGTGTTCAACCTCTACTACCTGTTCCCGCTGGACGACGAGGTCGCCGCGGCCAACCTGGTGCGCAACACGACCATCATCGCCGGCCTGGCGCTGGTCCTGCTGCTCGCGCTGATGGCGGCGATCGTGGCCCGGATGGTGGTCACCCCGGTCCGGGTCGCGGCGCGCACCGCGCAGCGGCTGTCCGCCGGGCTGCTGCACGAACGGATGGAGGTGCGCGGCGAGGACGATCTCGCCCGGCTCGCCGCCTCGTTCAACCAGATGGCGAGCAACCTGCAGAACCAGATCGTCCGGCTGGAGGAGCTGTCCCGGCTGCAGCGCCGGTTCACCTCGGACGTCTCGCACGAGCTGCGCACGCCGCTGACGACGGTACGGATGGCCGCCGACATGCTCTACGCCGGTCGCGACGAGTTCCCGCCGGCCGCCGCCCGCAGCTCCGAACTGCTCGCCGACGAGCTGGACCGGTTCGAGGCGTTGCTGACCGACCTGCTGGAGATCAGCCGGTTCGACGCCGGGTTCGCGGTGCTCGACGCCGAGGCGGTCGACCTGGTACCGATCGTGCAGCGGGTCGCCGCCGGCTTCGGCGTGCTCGCCGAGCGGCTGCGCGCGCCGGTGCACCTGCACACCCCGGACGGGCCGGTGATCGCCGAGGTCGATCCGCGTCGGGTCGAGCGGGTGCTGCGCAACCTGATCGGGAACGCCATCGAACACGGTGAGCACCAGCCGGTCGAGGTCCACCTGGCGGCCGACGAACGGACCGTGGCGATCGCGGTCCGCGATCGCGGCATCGGGCTGCGGCCGGGTGAGGAGAAGCTGGTGTTCAACCGGTTCTGGCGGGCCGACCCGTCCCGCGCCCGGCAGACCGGCGGCACCGGGCTGGGGCTGTCGATCAGCCTGGAGGATGCCCGGCTGCACGGCGGCTGGCTGGAGGCGTGGGGCGCGCCCGGGCAGGGCTCGCAGTTCCGGCTGACCGTGCCGGCCCGCGCCGGCGACCGCATCGTGTCGTCGCCGTTGCCGCTGGTGCCGCCGGACGCCGACGTGTCACCGGCGCCGCTGGCGCTGCCGGCCGGCCCGGCCGGCGGCAGCCTCGACGACGAACCGCAGCGGGAGCCGGACGTCGACCCGCTCTCGGCCGGGGTCGGCGATGAGTAGCCGGCGCCGGGTCCGCGGCGGGAGCCTGCTGGGTGTCGTGCTCGCCGGGCTGCTCGGTGCGACGCTGGCCGGCTGCGGGGTACCGAGTTCCGGCCCGCCGGTGGTGGTGAAGCCGGCGCCGGCGGGCGGCGGCGAGGACAACGAGCCGCAGGCACCGCACCAGGACCCGCCGCCCGACCCGGCCACCGCGAGCAGCCCGACCGACCTGGTCAACCAGTTCTACCGGGCCGCGGGTTTCGACCCGAACCCGGACCAGTTGCGCGGCAACGTGACCCAGTTCTTCTCCGCGGACGCCCGCGGTCGATGGCACCAGGACCCGGCCGGGCTGACCGTGGTGCGCATCTACACCAACACGGTCACCGCGCAGGGCAAGGACAAGCACGGGCGGCCGACGGCCACGGTGCGGGTACGCGGCGAGCTGGTCGGCACCCTGACCGAGAACGGCTCGGTCGACGCGCCGGGCTCGCACGCCAGCCGCGACTACGCGCAGGAGTTCCGGCTCGCGCAGTGGCCGACCGGCACCGGCGGCAAGGAGTGGCTGATCACCAACCCGCCGGACCACACGCTCATCTCCACCGAGGCGATGACGGCCGACTACACGGCCACCCCGGTCTACTTCGCCAGCCCCGACCACCAGTCGCTGGTGCCCGACCTGCGGTACGTGTCGAAGACGATCGCGCCGCAGAAGGAGCGCACCATCCTGGTCGACTGGCTGCTCGACGGCCCGTCACCGTGGCTCGCGCCCGCCGTGGTCAACGACATCCCGGAAGGCACCAAGCGGCGCGGCAACGTGGTCGCCCAGAACGACAAGGATGTCGTGGTGGTCGACCTGACCAGCGAGGCGGTCGGAGCGAAACACCTGCTGACGATGGCCGCGCAACTGGCCTGGACGCTGCACGCGCGGGCGTCGCGGTTGCAGCTGCGGGTCGAGGGCCGGCCCTTCCCGGTGCCGGGCATCAGGGACGGCGGCAGCACCTTCGACGTCGGTTCGCTGCGCACCTTCAACCCGGCCACCCTCGCCGCCAGTTCCGGCGGGTACTACGTCTCGCACGGCATCGTGATCCCCGCGTCGAGCAAGCAGTGGTTGCCCGGGGTGCTGTCCGCCCCGGCCACCAGCGGGCTGAACAGTGACGTCCAGCGCGCCGCGCTGAACGTCGACTCGTCCGCCACCGCGCTGGTCCGCACCGACGACGACGGCCGGCCGGCGCTGTGGATCGGACACACCATCGGCGACGCGAAGTCGTCCGACGCCCGCTTCGTCCGGGCCGAGGGGCTCGGCGACGCGGCCGAGATCGGGCGCCCCAGCCTGCTGCCGCACTCGTCGACCGCCCTGGTACCGGTGGACGGCACGCTGCGGGTCGCGACGGGGACCGGGCACACCGAGAAGGTGGCGTTCGCGCCCGGTTCGCCGGGCGGCGCGGTGACCGCGGTGGCCGTCTCACCGGACGGGTGCCGGGTCGCGCTGGTGCGCGGCGGCCACCTGTACGTGGCGCCGCTCATCCAGCAGGACACCACCCTGTCGGTGGGCCGGATGCGCGCGGTGGCCAGCAGCTTCACCGATCTCAGCGAGGTCTCCTGGACCCAGGACGACGACGTCGCGTTCGGCGGTCGCGGCTCGGTCGGCTGGGCCAGCGGCCAGTCCAGCGCGGTACGCGGCGGCGCGTGGCAGTTCAGCCTCGACGACGTGTCGTCCGACCTGCTCACCGGCACCAGCGGGGACCGGGTCCCGGAGTACGTGGCGTCCGGTACCACCGACCCGGCCCGCGGCGCGGCGCACGGCATCATCCTGCTGGCGATCAACGGCAAGCTGTGGCAGCTGACCGGCAACGAACTGGCGGCGCCGGACGGGGCTGCGGAGCCACCGACCGGCACCGCCCCGTTCTTCCCGAACTAGGGGTTCGCCGCACCGGTTCGACGCGATAGCACGCAACTCTCGTGCTCGGCGGGTTGTCCACCGGGCTGTGCACGACCGGCCGGGGCGCGGGGCCGGCGAGCGACGCTGGGCAGATGCGTGATGTGCTGGTGGATCTCGTCGAGCTGGTGTTCCCGGCCGACTGCCCGGGGTGCGGGGCGGCCGGTCCGGCGGCGCCGCTGTGCCTGCGGTGCGGTGCGGCGCTGCGGGCCGCGACGGCAGGGCCGACGGCGCCCGATCCGGCACCGCCGGGCCTGCCGCCGTGCCATGCCCTCGGTGCGTACCAGGGCATGCTGCGTGAGCTGATCCTGTCGTACAAGGAGCGTGGCCGGCTGGGGCTCGCCGGGCCGCTGGGCCGGGCTCTGGCGGTGGCACTGCGCGCCGCGGTGGCCGGGCGCGCCGGCGGGGATTCCGGGGCGGTGACACTGGTGCCGGTGCCGGCGACGGCCGCGGCGGTTCGGGCCCGGCACGGCGACCACACGCTCCGGTTGGCCAGGTCCGCGGCGCGCTGGCTCGGCCGGGACGGTACCGCCGCCGTCGTGCGGCGACCGCTGCTGGCCCGGCCGCGTGGTGCCGACTCGACCGAGCTGACCGCGGCGGCCCGCATCGCCCGGTCCGACCAGGCGTTTCGGCTGCGCCCCGGCGCCGGGAGGCTGGCCCGGTGCGACCCGGTGGTGCTGCTGGACGACCTGATCACCACCGGGGCCACCCTGGCCGGCGCGGCCCGCCTGCTGCGCGCGGCCGGAGTGCCGGTGGCCGCCGCCGTCACGCTCGCCGCGACCCGGCGCCACCAGCGACCCGCCGCCACCCACTCGACCTGGTAATTCACGGCGAAATGGCAGCTGGTTCGGGGCTTCGTGACCCTAGGCTGGAGGCTCCTGGCAACACGCTCCGTACCCGGGGCGCCCGGCCGGAACGCACACCCAGTGCGTCACCGGTGGGTGTTCCTGCCCCGATACGCGGGGGAGCGGTGTCGGTGCCCCAAAATCTCGCTGACCTTGGGGATGCCGATTCGAGACCAGGAGGTTACCGTCGGGTGCACCCGATGTGCTCGCACGGGAGCGAGGGAGGTCGACAGAGACGACAGTGCCGGCCACCGCGAGGCGCGAGGGGCGCCGCCATCGCCGGCCGGTACGCACAGCGTTGCGGGTCCGCCGTAACCCACATGCGAAGACCGTGGGAGGTCAGGCGTGGATGTTGTGATCAAGGGCCGAAACCTGGAAGTGCCCGACCACTTCCGCCAGCTCATCACCGACAAGATGGACAAGATCGGCCGGTACGACCCGAAGATGTTCGAGGTCGACGTGGAGCTGTCCCACGAGCGCAACCGGCGGCAGTCCGGCCGCTGTCAGCGCGTCGAGATCACCTGCCGCTCGCGCGGCCCGGCGGTGCGCGCCGAGGCCTGCGCCGGCGACTTCTACAGCGCGCTGGACGCGTCGCTGACCAAGCTGGAGGCGAGGCTGCGCAAGTCGGCCGACCGGCGCCGGGTGCACCGCGGCCGGCGCACCCCGGAGTCGGTGGCGGCGGCCACCGCAGCGCTGGGCGCCGACAGCCCGGTGCCGGGTGCGGTCGCCGTGCTCGACCGGACCGACGAGCTGGCGGAGGGGGAGCGCGAGCAGGGGCCGGGCCGCATCGTCCGGGAGAAGGAGCATCCGGCCGACCCGATGACCGTCGACGACGCGCTGTTCCAGATGGAACTCGTCGGCCACGACTTCTACCTGTTCGTGGACAAGGAGTCCGGCCGGCCGAGCGTGGTCTACCGACGCAAGGGCTTCGACTACGGCATCCTTCGGCTGATGAGCTGACCGCTCGGCACCTGATCGGATCGACGGCCCGGCGCCCCTGGTGCCGGGCCGTCGCGCGCCGGGTCAGGCCGATCCGGCAACCAGCTCGTACAGCACGTCGTCGACGCGGCCACCGTCGGCGCCGGGCCGCCGGCTCAGCTCGCGGCCGACCCGGCGGAACCCGGCCCGTTCCAGCACCGCCTGGGATGCGGTGTTGCGCACGTCGGCCCCGGCGTACAACCGGGCCAGCCGCACATGGTCGAACGCCCAGCCGGCGAGCAGCCGGACCGCCCGGGTGGCGAAGCCGCGGCCCCGCCAGGCGGGCGCCAGGTGGTAGCCGACCATCGCGTTCGCGGTGACCGGCTCGGTGTAGTGCAGGACGATCTCCCCGGCGTAGCGGTCGCTCGGTGCGTCCCGCACGGTCAGCCGGGCGGCGGCGCCGGCGAGCCACTGGCTCTGCGCGGTCTCGCAGCTGTCCCGCACCTGGGCGCGGGTCGGCGCCACCGGCGGCACCGAGGACTCGTAGACCTCCGGCAGCCGCAGCACCTGGTACGCGTCGTCGGCGTCGGTCCGGTCCAGCGGGTGCAGCGCGACCACCCCGTCGGACAGCTCGCCGCCGGGCAGGTCGGGCAGCAGCCGGGGGGTGGGGCCGGCCGGGTCGCCGGTGAGTCGGGCCCACAGGACCAGGTCGCGCCGGGTCCCGCCGGGTCCGGTACCCGCACCGCGCAGGACGCCCTCCCGCCGGTACCCGGCCGCGAGCGCGACGCGCTGCCGCTGGGCGTCGGCGGGCGCCGCGCGCAGTTCCAGCCGGGCCAGTCCGTGCTGCAGCGCCCAGTCGGTCAGCGCGGCGACCGCTTCCCCGCCGAACCCCTTGCCCAGCGCCCAGGGCGCGAGCCAGTACCCGGCCTCGGCCTGGGCCAGCGGTTCGAGGTAGCGGTCCAGCTCGACGCAGCCGAGCAGCCGGTCGGTGTCCCGGTCGGCGACCACGAACACCGCGCCACCGGCCGCCCATCGGGCCGGCGCCTCGACATCGACGAAGGTCCGCGCTCGCGCCGGGTCGGCGAACCCGGCACACCCGCCGACCACGCCGCCGGTGCCGCCCGTTCCGCCGCCGGCCGCCTTGCCGTCGCCTGCCGCGACCGCCCGGCCCGCGGCGACCAGGTCGTCGACGTCGGCCCGGGCGGGCGCGCGCAGCCGCAGCCGTACGGTGTCGAGCTCCTCGCGTGGCAGCCCACCCATCCTCGCCCTCCCCACCCCGCACCCACCTTAGGGTCTGTCCCGACGTCCGCCTGCCCGCTGCGGTGGCCGTTCGCCGCGTCACGGTTCGGCCGGGTGGCTCTCCCGCCCATACCATGGCCCCTCGAGACCGGCCGGGCCCCGCCGACCTCGACCAGGGACGTCGAGACCGGCCCCCGAAGGAACCCGCCGGCATTCGATGCCTTCCGGCCGGCGGATTCGCGGCCCGCTCGAACCACTTTTCCGATGCGCTCGCCCGCCGACTGCGGCAGGCTTGCCGGCATGAGTACCGCTGACGTTTCGTCGACCACGCAGCAGGATGCCACGGCACCCGGCACCGGGTCGTCGGCTGCCACGCAGCCCGGCGGCAGGCAGGACGCCGCACAGTTCGGCCGGGAGACCGCGTCGGACGGCGCGTTCGTCCGCCAACCCAACCGGTTCACCGACCGGGTGACCCGGGACTCCCGGTCCGCTCCCGGCGAGGGGCCGGACGAGCACGGCCACTGGCCGGTCGAGGCCGGACGCTACCGGCTCGTCGTCTCGCTCGCCTGCCCCTGGGCCCACCGGTCGATCATCGACCGGGAGCTGCTCGGGCTGCAGGAGGCCATCTCGCTCGCCGTGGTCGATCCGATCCGGGACGAGAAGGGCTGGCGGTTCACCCTCGACGAGGGCGGCAAGGACCCGGTGCTCGGCATCGGCTTCCTGTCCGAGGCGTACCTGGCGACCGACCCCGGCTTCGCCGGCCGGGTCACCGTCCCGGCGCTGGTGGACACGATCACCGGCCGGGTGGTCAGCAACGACTACCCGCAGCTTTCGCTGGACCTGTCCACCGAGTGGGTGGACCACCACGGCCCCGGCGCCCCCGACCTGTACCCGGAGGCGCTGCGCGCCGAGCTGGATCCGCTGATGGCGGAGATCTTCACCGACCTCAACAACGGGGTGTACAAGGCGGGCTTCGCCACCGGCCAGGCGGCGTACGAGGCGGCCTACGACGCGCTGTTCGCCCGCCTGGACGTGCTGGAGGAGCGGCTCGCGGACCGGCGGTACCTGATGGGCGACCGGCTCACCGAGGCGGACGTGCGGCTGTTCACCACGCTGGTGCGGTTCGACGCCGTCTACCACAACCACTTCAAGTGCAACCGGCAGAAGCTGACCGAGTTCATCAACCTCTGGGCGTACGCGCGCGATCTCTACCAGACCCACGGCTTCGGCGACACCGTCGACTTCGACCACATCAAGCGGCACTACTACCTGACCCACCCCAAGATCAACCCGACCGGGGTCGTCCCCAAGGGCCCCGACCCGCTGCGCTGGCTCACCCCGCACGCCCGCGGTTGAGTGAGGTCGCTGCGCCGCACCTGAGGCGTCCGCTGGACTGCGCCGATCCCGGACTTGTGTGCGTTCCTTGATGTGACGCTGCGCCGCACCTGAGGCGTCCGCTGAACTGCGCCGGTCCCGGACTTGTGTGCGTTCGCACACGGCGCCCGGTCTCGGCTTGCCAGCGAACGCCTCAGGTACGGCTCGCTCACGTCCCCTCGGGGAGACGTCACAACCCTCTGGGGGGAGAATTTCTCGGGCTTTGGCCTCAGTGCGGCGGTGCGTCCTATCGCAGCAGGGCGCCGTACCAGGTGTCGACGGGGGTACCGCGGTGCAGGGTGTGGCCGCGTTCGGTGCCCTCGACGGTGAAACCGGCCTTCTCGGCGACCCGGCGGGACGCCGGATTCGTCACGTACGCCCGCCATTCGATCCGGTCGATCGCGAGGGCGTCGAACGTCCAGTCGCAGACCGCACGCAGGGCGCTGGTGGCGACACCCCGGCCGCGCGCCGACGCCGCGACCGAGTAGCCGATGTCGGCGATCCGGGCGGGCCAGTCCAGCAGTCGCAGGTCCATCGTGCCGAGCAGCCGGCCGGCCGGCTCGGTGATCGCGAAGACCGCGCCGTCGCCGGCCACCCAGCGGTCCCGGGCGAGCCGGACGAAGAACGCCGCGTGCGACGGCTGGTACGGCACCGGCACGGTGGTGAACTCCGCCATCGCCGGGTCCCGGCACAGCTCGACGAGCGCCGGCACGTCGGTCTCGGTGACCGGGCGCAGCAGGTACCCGCCGGCCTCGATCGTGGGCTGGGCCGTCAGGTAGGTGCGCGCCTGCCGTGCCGCCCGGGCCAACGCCGCGTCGTCCGGTCCGGCCGCGCGCAGTTCGCCGGGCAGCATGCCGGCCAGCCACCCGTCCTGCGGTTCGTCACCGAGGTGCGGCGCCAGCCCGGACCGGGTCACCCCTTCCAGCCGCATCCCGAGCCGCGCGGCGACCAGCCGGGACGCGTGGTTGCCGACCACCGCCTGCCAGCCGAGCCGGTGGACCCGCAGCGTGTCGAACGCCCACCGCGCGACCAGCCGGCCGGCCCGCACGGTGACGCCACGGCCCCGCGCCCACGGCGCCGTCCAGTACCCGAGCTCGGCGGTCCCGTCGCGCCGGTGCAACCCCTGGGATCCGAGCAGCTCGCCGGTCGCCGAGTCGAACACGCCGAAGGTGGCGACGGTACCGGCGGCCCACTGGTCGGGCGCCGTGGCGACGAAGTGGGCCGCGTCCGCCTCGGTGTACGGGCTCGGCACGGTCGTCCAGCGCTGGATGTCCGGGTCCTGGCAGGCGCGGTACACCGCGTCGGCGTCGTCCGGGCGCCAGCAGCGCAGGGTCAGCTCGTCGTCGGTCAGCCGCACCGGGTCCATGCCGGGGATCCTGCCGGAACCGCGGCGGCCGGCACACCGAATTCGCCGGGCCCGGCGGTGGGTGGTGCCGGGCGTGCGCGGACGGTACCGGGCAGGCGCCGGACGGTGGCCGGCGGCGGGCGGTGGCCGGACGGTACGGGGTGTGCGCGGCCGGTGGCCGGCGGCGGGCGATGGCGGGCGGGCGCCGGACGGTGGCGGGCGGGCTGGGAAAACGGGGCGCGGCAGGGCACACTCGTACCCATTGGTAACCATGGACGGTCGGTGACGAGGCGGTGGCAGTGGCGAAACACGGCGCCGAGGCGACGGGGGTGGCGACGGGCGCGCGCGTCCGGTCCGGCGTGCGGGTCGGCCGGACCTACCTGGCGAAGACGATCATGACGGCGGCGCTGGTGGCGGCCCTGCTGCTGGGCCTCGGCGCGGTACTCGTCGGATTCGGTGCGAACCCGCACAACGTGCTGGTCAGCGGGCTGACCCGGGCCGGCAACTGGCTGGCCGGGCCGTTCGGCGACCTGTTCACGTTCGCCGACCACACCAAGCAGGTCCTGGTCGACTGGGTGATCGCGGCGGTGGCGTACCTCGCCGTCGGTGGCGTGCTGTCCCGGCTGATCAGGCCATGACCGTTTTCGCCACCTCGGGCCGGTCGGGCCGGTCGCCGCGCCACGTCGGCCTGGCGTCGCCGGTCGCCGCGGCACGTCGGCCCGGCTTCGCCGGTGCGCCGGGCGCGCGCCGCCGGTCGGGTGTGCCGCTGGTCACCGGCACCGCGGGGCGTGGTCCAATGACCGGATCAGGGTGCCGTGTGACAATCCGGAGCCGGTCTGCCGGGCGCGATGTGTCCAACGGGCGCCGCCCTGCCTACGATGGTCGCCGGAGAACATCCCCCAGGGAGCGTTGAGAAGTGTCGGTTCTGGAAAAGATGCTGCGCACCGGCGAGGGCCGGATGCTGCGGCGGCTCAAGGCGATTTCGTCCGCGATCAACGATCTCGAGGACGACTACACCGAGCTGAGCGACGCCGAGCTGCGCGAGCTCACCGACCAGTACAAGGAGCGCTTCGCCGACGGGGAGTCGCTCGACGACCTGCTGCCGGAGGCGTTCGCGACGGTCCGGGAGGCGGCCTCCCGGGTGCTCAACAAGCGGCCGTACGACGTGCAGGTCATGGGCGGCGCCGCGCTCCACTTCGGGCACATCGCGGAGATGAAGACCGGTGAGGGCAAGACGCTCGTCTCCACCCTGCCGGCCTACCTGAACGCGCTCTCCGGCAAGGGCGTGCACATCATCACCGTCAACGACTACCTGGCCCAGCGCGACGCCGAGTGGATGGGTGCGGTGCACCGCTTCCTCGGCCTGACCGTCGGAGTGGTGCTGCCGCAGATGACGCCGGCCGAGCACAAGGCCGCGTACGAGTGCGACATCACCTACGGCACGAACAACGAGTTCGGCTTCGACTACCTGCGCGACAACATGGCCTGGTCGGCCGACGAGATGGTGCAGCGCGGGCACAACTTCGCCATCGTCGACGAGGTCGACTCGATCCTCATCGACGAGGCGCGGACCCCGCTGATCATCTCCGGCCCGGCCGAGCACTCCGCCCGGTGGTACACCGAGTTCGCCCGGGTGGTGAAGCGGCTCAAGCGGTCCAGTCCGATGGCGCCGACCGCCTCGCTCGGTGGCCGCGCGCCGGAGCCGGACGGCGACTACGAGGTGGACGAGTCCAAGCGCACCGTGGCGATCACCGAGGCCGGGGTGCACAAGGTCGAGGACCAGCTCGGCATCGACAACCTGTACGAGTCGGTCAACACCCCGCTGGTCGGCTTCCTGAACAACGCGATCAAGGCCAAGGAGCTGTACAAGCTCGACAAGGACTACATCGTCTCCGACGGCGAGGTCCTGATCGTCGACGAGTTCACCGGCCGCATCCTGCACGGCCGGCGCTACAACGAGGGTATGCACCAGGCGATCGAGGCCAAGGAAGGCGTCGAGATCAAGCAGGAGAACCAGACGCTCGCCACGATCACCCTGCAGAACTACTTCCGGCTGTACGAGAAGCTCGCCGGCATGACCGGTACCGCGCTGACCGAGGCGGCCGAGTTCAACAAGGTCTACAAGATCGGGGTCACCCCGATCCCGACCAACAAGCCGATGATCCGCGAGGACCGCGCCGACGTCATCTACAAGACCGAGCAGGCCAAGTTCGACGCGGTCGTCGAGGACATCGCCGAGCGGCACGAGATCGGCCAGCCGGTCCTGGTCGGTACGGTCAGCGTCGAGCGCAGCGAGGTCCTCTCGGACATGCTGACCAAGCGCGGCATCGAGCACTCGGTGCTGAACGCGAAGTACCACGCCCGGGAGGCGGAGATCGTCGCCCAGGCCGGCCGCAAGGGCGCGGTCACCGTCGCCACCAACATGGCCGGCCGCGGTACCGACATCCTGCTCGGCGGCAACCCGGAGTTCACCGCCGCCGCCAAGCTGCGCAACGCCGGCATCAGCGCCGAGGAGGACCCGGAGGGCTACGAGGAGGCGTACGGCGCGGCCCTGGAGGAGGCCGAGAAGGAGTGCGCGGCCGAGGCCGAGGAGGTGCTCGACGCCGGTGGGCTGTACGTGCTCGGCACCGAGCGGCACGAGTCCCGCCGCATCGACAACCAGCTGCGCGGTCGGTCCGGCCGGCAGGGTGACCCCGGCGAGTCCCGGTTCTACCTGTCCCTGCAGGACGAGCTGATGCGCCGGTTCCGCGCCGGCGCCGTCGAGACGGTGATGGAGCGGCTCAACATCCCGGACGACGTGCCGATCGAGTCGAAGATGGTCAGCCGGCAGATCCGCAGCGCGCAGACCCAGATCGAGCAGCAGAACGCCGAGATCCGCAAGAACGTCCTCAAGTACGACGAGGTGCTGAACAAGCAGCGCCAGGTCATCTACGCCGAGCGCAAGCGGGTGCTGGACGGCGAGGACCTGCACGACTACATCGACAACATCATCGACGACGTGATCGACGCGTACGTGCGGGGCGCGACCGCCGAGGGCTACGCCGAGGACTGGGACCTCGACAAGCTGTGGACCGCGCTGAAGCAGATGTACCCGATCTCGGTCACCGTGGAGGACCTGGAGGACGAGGCCGGCGGGCTGGAGGCGATGGACGCCGACTTCCTCGCCGAGCAGCTCAAGGACGACGCGCACGAGGCGTACGAACGGCGCGAGGAAGAGCTCGGCGCCGACGCGCTGCGCGAGCTGGAGCGTCAGGTGCTGCTCGCGGTCATCGACCGCAAGTGGCGCGAGCACCTGTACGAGATGGACTACCTGCAGGAGGGTGTCGGCCTCCGGGCGTACGCGCAGCGCGACCCGCTGGTGGAGTACCAGCGCGAGGGTTTCGACATGTTCCAGCAGATGCTGGACGGCATCAAGGAGGAGGCGGTCGGCTTCCTGTTCAACCTGGAGGTCCAGGTCGAGGAGGAGGGCGAGACACCGCCGGCCGCCGAGGAGCCGACCGAGCTGACCGCCGAGGAGTTCGCCGCGCAGGTCGACAAGGCCGCCGCGGACCTCACCCCGGCGGGCGGCGACGGCAAGGTCGAGATCCACGCGAAGGGGCTCGGCGAGCGGTCCCCGCAGTCGCTGCAGTACTCGCAGCCGACGATCGACGGTGCCGCCGGCAGCGGCGCGGTCGAGGTGGGCCAGGACTCCGGCTCGGCGACCGCCGCGGCGGCGCTGGGCATCGGGCCGCAGTCGAAGATCGCCGCGGGCGAGAAGCAGAACGCACCGGGCCAGAAGGTCGGCTCCGGCCCGTCGCGCAACGCGCCCTGCCCGTGCGGCTCCGGCAAGAAGTACAAGAAGTGCCACGGCGCCCCGGGCTCGGCCCCGCTACCAGAGTGATCATGCGCTGACCTGCATAGTTCGACAGTCATCGACGGTCGTTGGTGGTCGTCATTGGGCTTGGTCAGACGGCCCGGTGACGGCCCAGACGGCCCAGAGACGGCCCAGAAACCGAGGGGCTGAGACACCGCGATGCCCCGGCAGGAGGACCCTTGTCGGGGCATCACTGTCTGTGGCGCGGCTCGCTAAGTCGTGGAGTCCGGCTCTTCATCGACCAAGGGCAGACCACGAACGCCGCGCCAGCCCCAGCTGTCCAATTTGTGCAGCAGCGGCTCCCACGCAACCGCAGCGAGCTCCTGGGCGTGCTCCGCGCAGAGCTGCATGGTCACGGCGAGGTCGTCTACCTGTAGGCGAAGCTGTATGCCTCTCCGGTACTGCTGGATCTCTTGCAACGGCGCGTTGGTCCATGACTCCCCATGGGTCGCGACACGGGCACAGCCTTTCACTCCGCACACCAGCATCTGGTCAGTCTGCCGCGCTCGGTGAGTCCTGGGGCCCCGCAGCCCTGCCAGCCGCACTCGGCAGGTCTTGCCTGCTGAGGTGCACTCACGGCCGCCGGCGCGCCAGTGCCAGGCAGGGAGGGCCGCAGCGTTGCCCCAGCTCGTCTCGCCATCGGACCGTGCCCAGCCGGTCTCGGGGCAAGATGGCCCCGGGGTTGGGCCATCGCGGCAGCGCTCGCCCGGAACCACGGCCAACGGTGGCCACGCAGAGGCGAGCGTAAGGCCGTGCCCCGACAGCTCGCCCTGGTCCTGGCGGTGCTCGTCGACGGTGGCGCCGGGTGCGGGCCGGCCTTCCGCCCGCCGAGGCCGGAGGCCGTAGGCGGGCGGCCCTTCCCGGACCGTGCCCGGCGCCTGCGCCGCGCCAGCGGCGCCTTGATCCAGTAGAGAGCAATTCGGCAGTGACCCCGGGCGGCTGCTGCTGCGTACGAGTGCGCGGCCGGGTATGCTCGCTGGTATGACGCGGTTGACGATCACGGTGCCGGACGATCTGGCCAGCTTGATCCGGGAGGCTGGCGGGGAGAACGTGTCCGCATGGGCGGCTCGGCAACTCCGGGATGCCCTGGTGCGCGAGGAAGCGCGGATGGTCGCGGAGTACGAGCGAACGCACGGCGATCCCGATTGGGATGCTGAGCGGGAGTCGATGGCGTGAGGCGGGGAACGGTGGTCGGCCACGCTCTGCGTGACCGGCGGTTTGTCGTTGTCTCCTGCCAGGCAATCACCGACACCGGAACGGTTGTCGTCGCGGAGATTGCCGATGCGGTGCCGAGTGGTGCACGCGGGATGTTGGCCGTTCCGCTCACCGATGCGGACCCGGTTCCGGGAGCGGTGCTCTCGTGGCGGATCAACTACATGGCGGCTGATCGTCTCGGCGGGCAACTTGGCGAGCTGTCCGCCGAGACGGTGGAGCGTCTAGACATGGCGCTGAGGGCCACGCTGGACCTGTAGCGACTCAGGCGGGCTGATCCGCTGGACGCATTTCCTCGATGATCCAGTCCAGGTACCGGTCCCATCCACCGGTGATCGGCAGGACGATCAGTTCGGGGACCTCGCCGCTGTGGTGCGCGGGCAGCCATTCAACGATCGCGTCGACCCGGTCGGCTGCGGTCTTGATCCAGATCTGCCACTCGGCCTCGTTCCAGACCTGGCCCTCCCACCGGTAGATCGCTCGGATCGGCGAGGTCACCTGTGCGCACGCGGCAAGCCGGGCCTCGACCAGTTCAGTGGCGAGCTTCTGCGCCTGCTCTCGAGCGGGTCAACGGGATGCACGCGCTGCGGCACTTCTACGCCTCGGTCCTGCTGGACGCGGGGGAGAGCATCAAGGCGCTGTCGTCATACCTCGGGCACGCGGACGGGGGTTCACGCTGCGTACGCACACGCACCTGATGTCGTCCAGTGAGGCGCGGACGCGGAAGGCGATTGCCGACGTGCTTCGGGCAGCCCCTAGTAATAGGGTGAGTGACTCCGACGGCCCAGTGGCGGCCCAGGGGGTCAGTTGATCTACATCACCGCAGGTCAGGTGCATGATCAACCAGAGAATTAGCAGAAGTGCCACGGCGCCCCTGGCTCGGCTCCGCTACCCGAGTGATCATGCTCTGACCTGAACAGTTCGACAGTTGTCGACGGTCGTTGGTGGTCGTCATCGGGCTTGATCAGACGGCCCGGTGACGGCCCAGACGGACCAACAATCGGGCGCCAGAGACACCGCATGCCCCGGCAGAACCCCACCTTGCCGGGGCAGCGCGGTCGGTACGGTCTCCTCGCAGTGTCCGGAGCGGGCCGCGGATGGCGCTGACCCACCGCTACAGTGGCTGTCACATGGGCCAGCCGAAGCACTCGTCTGACGACTTCGTCGGCAGCTTCACGACGGCGGCTCAGGATCACGGCCATTACCCAGATGGTGTCCACGACTGACTGTCCGTCCATCCCGACAGCGCCGAGCTCGTCGCAGGACAACTCACCTGAAGTCGGCCCTGGTGAGACCGTCGGGGTGGCCGTCGGGCCACTGGACCAGCTCGATCCGGTAGCCGTCCGGATCGCTGATCCAGCAGGTCTGCGGGCCGGCGGGGCCGCCAGGGCGCTCGATCGGCCCGGGTTCGATCCCCCGGGCGGCAAGATCGGCGTGTGTTTCCGCCACCGACTCGACCTGGATCACCAGGTGGTTGAGGCCGTCACCGGGGCCGGCCGCGCCTCGTGCCGGGTCGTGCACCAGTTCGATGGTGACGAAGTCGTCGCCGGGCAGCTGGAGCATGGTGAGGCTGCCGTGGGCGGTCCCCTCGACGGTGCCGACGAGTCGGTACCCGACGGCGGTGTAAAAGGCGAGGGAACGTTCCGGCTCGCTGACCCGCAGGCCGACGTGCAGCGTACGCATGGTGGACATCCTGCGCTCCTGTGGTGAGTCGGCTCGCCGGCCGAGGAATGGAGGAAACGATGCCGGGCCGCGTCGGGCGGACTGTCGGATCGGCGTCAGGCGGATGGTGAGTGTCGGTACGGCCCGTAGCGTTGGCTGTGGATCACCGGTGGGTGCGCGCGGCGTACCGGGTCGGCGGGTGAATCTGGGTTAACCTGTGATCACCAAGCGAATATCGCACTCGCGGTGACTTGCCTCCCGGTGCGACACTCCATTGTGGAACTCGCAGGTCGAACGACAGGTGGGAGCGCGTAGCAGTAGCGACGTGGGGAGGAGGTGCCCGAGATGGCCGCGGTGGACAGGTCCCGTTCCTGGCTGGGGTTGGACTCCGGTGAGCCGCACGACGACGAGGCCGTGCCGCCTCGCGTGCCGGACGCCGCGCCCGCTGCCGACCGTCGTCTCGCCACCATTCACCTCACCAGCTTTCACCAGGCACGGACCGTCGGCGAGCGGTTCCGTGAGGGTGTGCCGGTGCTGATGGACCTGAGCGGGAT
Organism: Actinocatenispora thailandica; assembly: GCF_016865425.1. Lineage (NCBI taxonomy): Bacteria > Bacillati > Actinomycetota > Actinomycetes > Micromonosporales > Micromonosporaceae > Actinocatenispora > Actinocatenispora thailandica. The sequence goes on from NZ_AP023355.1 coordinate 962,115, forward strand.
GGACGAGGCGGGCGCCAAGCGCGTCGTCGACTTCGCCTCCGGGTTGGTGTTCGGGCTGCGTGGCGGCATGGACCGGATCGCACCGCGGGTGTTCCTGGTGCTGCCGGCCGGCACCGAGCTGACCCACGCGACACCTCGCTGACGCTGCTCGCCCGACTCGATCGCGCCACGTGCCCGTAGGGGTACGTGGCGCGATCGGCCTCGTCGGCCCGGCCGGGCACCGGACAGGGCGCGCAACGCCCGGTCACAGCTTTTCCGCAATTTTCTTCGTCACTCGCCGTCGATCTCCTAGGGATGCACGCGGGTTCCGGTGACTCGATTCTCGGGCGCATTTCAACAGCGATCACTACGGAATGCATTCATGCATTCACCGATGCATGTCAATGAATGGTCTGGGCTGGCCGGCCAAATCGGCAGAGATACGGCAGATCATGACTTGACGCCTCCGGTTTGGCTGGTCAAACTGGCCCGGACCAGGCGCCTGGTTCATTGATTACTGACCGAATTTAAGGGAGTACGCGCAGATGAGTCTCGGTGGAATTCTGCCGCTGGACAACTTGGGTGACGTCACCCACGGCGCGACCGGCTTCGAGGCCGGCCCGATTCACGGGGGCGCCGGCCTCGACCTGACCGGCACCAGCGCGGTCGGCGTGCACGGCCCCGCCGGTGTGAACGCGGGCGGCGACGTGAGCCTGGCCGACCAGAGCGCGCACCTGGGTGTCGGCGCCGCTGGTCACGAGGTCGTCGGGGTGGGTACGCCCGGTCAGGCCGGCAACAACCTCGACGTGACCGTGCTCGACCAGAACCTCGGCCTCTGATTCCTGCTTCGCGGGCCCGCACGGGCCCGAAGCAGTTGGTGGCTGCCGGGCCCCGGACCTTGGCCCGGGCCCGCACTGCCGTACCGGCACCGTCGCGCGAAGCGGTGCCGGTACGTGGCCGTCACGGCGCCGGCCGCCGGGACGACGACCCCGCCGTACCGGTGCCGTTGCCGGCACCGCGGACGCCCGCACCGTGGACGGGAGCGACATGCGTCAGTCACTGGCCATCGAGGTCACCGACCTGGCCAAGTACTACGGACGGCACCGGGCGGTGGCCGGGATCAGCTTCGACGTCGCCGACGGCGAGATCTTCGCGCTGCTGGGCCGCAACGGCGCCGGCAAGTCCACCACCATGAAGATGCTCAGCACGCTGATGCTGCCGAGTGGCGGCCGGGCCCGCGTCGCCGGCTACGACACGGTCCGGTCTCCGCGCGAGGTGCGGCACCGGATCGGGTTCGTGTTCCAGGAGAGCACCCTGGACCCCGCCCTGACCGTGCTGGAGAACCTACGCTTCCACGCCACCCTGTACGGCACGCCGCGGCGCCAGCTGGACGAACGCATCGAGTACGCGTTGATGCTGCTCGGGCTCGAACCACATGCCAAGGCGATCGTTGCGCGGCTGTCCGGCGGTCTCGCGCGGCGGCTGGAGATCGTGCGCGCGCTGCTGCACAAGCCCAAGATCCTCTTCCTGGACGAGCCGAGCCTCGGCCTCGACCCGCCCACCCGCACCCGGCTCTGGCAGGAGATCCGGCACCTGCGCGAACGCGACGGGCTGACGGTGCTGATGACCACGCACTACATGGACGAGGTGGAAAACGTCGACCGGCTCGCCATCGTCAACGCCGGCGAACTCGTCGCGATCGACACCCCGAGCCGGCTCAAGGCGGCCGTCGGACTGGACCGGATCCGGCTCAGTACCACCAACAACGCGCTGGCGCTGCACCAGCTGGTGGCCGCGGGCGTACCGGCATGGGCGGAGGGCGAGGTCATCGTCTGCTGCGTGCCCGACGCGGAGCGCGGCATCGGCCGGCTGCTCGGCCATGTCGACGTGCCCGCCACCTCGGTCAGCGTCCAGCGGCCCAGCCTGGACGACGTGTTCGTGCACTTCACCGAGCAGGCGCTGGCGCGCGAGGCGGCCGAGCCGCCGTCCGGCACGCACCGTCGCCGGGTGCGGTCATGAGCGATCGTCGGCGAGCGAGCCGCGGGTGTCGCGCGCTGCGTGCCTCATGAGCGTCCCGAGGGAGGGGCGTTCGTGAGCGATGGTCAGTCGTCCCGGGTGTACGCGTCGCGCGGCACGACCGGGATCCGCCGGTCGCTGTTCGGCGGGCCGGTGCCGGTGGCCGGCGAGGACGACACCGAACAGGCCGAACGCACCGTCCGGCTGCGGCCCGAGTCCGCTGCGACGAACCGGGAGCCGGCCGCCGTGGACCGCGAGTCGCGCCGGCCGTCGCCTCGCCGCCGGACAGGTCCCCGCCCGGCGGAACGGCCGACTTCCGCGGCGGATCGCGACCGCGAAGCGCCCTCCCGGCCGGGACGTGGGTACGAGCCGGGCCGCCCGTCGGATCGGCCGGAGCGGGCGGCCCCGTCGGGGCCCAGCGCGGGGGACCGGTCGCGCGCCGACTCCGCGGCGCCGTCCGACGCCGGGACCGGTCGACACGGTAGGGAGCCGGCGCCGGAGCCGCGCGGGCGTCACGGGCACGCCGAACCCGAGGACCAGACCGGTCGGCACGGCACCGGGTCCGAGGACCAGACTGGTCGGCATGGCAGCGGGCCCGAGGCGCGGGGCGGCCGGCACGGCGGCGATTCGCGGTCCGCGGTGCAGCACGGTCGGCGCGGCGCCGGCACCGGATCCGAGGCGCGAGCCGGTCGGCACGGCGCCGATTCCGGATCCGAGGCGCAGTCGGCGGGGCGGCATGGCGCCGACACCGGATCCGAGGCGCAGTCGGTGGGGCGGCACGGCGCAGACTCGGGCCGCCTCGGGTCGCGATCCGCGGCCACGGTGTCGTCCCCGGCCCCGGTGTCGCCGGCGCCCCGGCACGGCGCCGAACCGCCCGCCTCGGCGCCGCGGCACGGTGCGGAACCGGCCTCGCCGGCGGCCCGGCACGGTGCGGAGCCAGGCACCCCGGCGTCCCCGCACGGCGACGCACCGGTGTCAGCCGCCTCCGTGCCGCCGCCCCGGCACGGAGCGGAGCAGACCTCGCCCGCTTCCCGGCACAGCGCGGAACCGGTGTCTCCGGCGCCTCGACGCGAGGCCGAGCCGGCCGCACCGGCGGCCCGGCGCGGCCTCGAGCCGAATGCGCCGGCCCGGCGCGGCGTCGAGTCGGACGCGCGGCTGGCGCGACACGAGGTGGCAGGACATGCGGATCCGGCGTCCGCGGCGCCGCCGCCGTCCCGGCAGCGCCCGGCCCGGCACGATCCGGTACCGGTGTCGCCGGCGCCCCGTGGCGCGGCGCAACGGGAGCCCGCGACGCGGGGCGGCGGCGCGGTCCGGACGGCGGCGCGCACCGTGGCCGAGCCGGAGCTGGACGACGGACCGGTCGGCGACTTCGAGCCCGGCGCGCACCGGCGGGAACCGCGGCTGGTCGCCGAGCTGCGGGTGATCGGCATGGTGGTCCGCCGCGAGCTGAAGAAGTACCTGCGCTCCAAGGCGAAGATCCTCTCCAGCTTCGTGCAGCCGTTCTTCTTCCTGCTGATCTTCGGGTACGGGATGCGCACGCTGGTGCGCACCACCGGCGGCGTGAGCTTCGAGGCGTTCGTGTTTCCCGGCGTGATCGCGATGACCGTGCTGGGCCGTTCACTGCTGTCCGCGGTGACCATCGTGCAGGACCGCGAGTTCGGTTTCCTGCGCGAGATGCTGGTGTCGCCGGCCAGCCGGATCTCGATCGTGCTCGGCGCGATCCTGGGCGGTGCGCTGATCTCCACCGTGCAGGCGGTGCTGCTGTTCCTCGGTGCGCCGATCATGGGACTGTTTCCCGGGCCCGGGACGATCCTCGCGGTGCTCGCCGGTACCGGGTTGATGGCCGTGGAGGTGACCGCGCTCGGGGTGGCGCTGGCGACGTTCATCGCCAAGCCGCAGAGCTTCACCGCGGTGACGCAGGCGCTGACGTACCCGATGCTGGTGCTGTCGGGCGCGCTGGTGCCGCTCGCCGGGCTGCCCTCGTGGGTCGGCACGATCGCCACGTTCAACCTGTTCAGCTACCCGGTCGACGCCATCCGCCGGCTGCTGATCGGGTCGAACGTCCGCGCCGACCAGGGTGCGCTGACCGGCCTGGTGCTGCTCGGGCACCGGATGAGCGTGACCGATGAGCTCGCGCTGACGGGCGTCTGCACGCTGCTGTTCGTGGTTCTGGCGGCGTGGCGGTTCGCGCGGGTCAGCTGACCCCGGCGTGGCACCGGACGTCGCCCAGCGCATCGAGCCCGGCGCATCGAGCCCGGCGCGTCGAGCCCGGCGCGTCGAGCCCGCTGCATGCCGATGCATCGAGCCCGCGGGTAGCCGGCGTCGCCCGCCGCGCCGGGTTGCCGCATCGCGGCCGTCGCACCGGCCGGCCGGATAGCCGAAGTCGTCTGCCGCATCACCAGACTCCCTGGAAGTCGGCGCAGCGCCAGGAGCCGTCGGCGTGCACCAGCCGCAGCGCGATCGCGAGGACCTGCCCGCGGTCGAGGTCGGTCAGCAGCACGACGACCTCGGCACGCCCCGGCAGCTGCTCGATGACGTGCAACCGGAACAGTCGGAGCCGCCGCTGCGGGTTCGGCGTGACCTGGATGAGCTGGCGAGCCGCGGCCGGCGTGGCGGGGCCGGCGAGCTGACTGGCGGGGCGCCGGCCGGCCAACACTTCGAGGTACCCGTTGATCAGCAGCCAGGCGGCCCGCTGCGCGCCGGGCGGGTGTTCGCCCGGATCGGCGCCGTCGGCGTCGTCGTCCGCCGCCGGCCGGGCCCGGGGTGGCCGGGGGGCGACGGCGGACAGCCGGGGACGCACCCAGTACGGGTCGGGGTCGTGGTCCGGCTCGGTGTCCGGCGGCGGCAGCACGCGCAGTGCGCCGAGGTCGTCGTCCGGGACCAGCCTCGGGTAGGGGCCGGGGATCGGCTCCGGGAAGGGGTCGGCGGGGAGCGGAGTCGCCATGGGGATTCTCCGAGAGGGCCAGAGGGGGCGATTGCCTTCGTTTGCCTTCGTTTGCTTCGGTTCTACCCCGATAGCTATACACGTTCCGGGCCGGACGCGCCCGTGCCCGGAGCTGACGAGTATGTGACAGACGGCGGTCACCAGGGCTTCGACGCGTGTTCGTCGGGCCGGGCCGCGAGGGTGCTCAGTCGGCGGTGTCGCGGGCGAGCAGCGGATTCTCGGCCACCCAGGCCGCGGTCTCGGCGTACTTGCGCTCGATGAACTCTTCCAGCTTCGCCCGCTCGACCCGCCACTGGCCGCGCCCGCCGATCTTGATGGCCGCCAGATCGCCGCTGCGCACCAGGTGGTACACCTGTGACTCGGTGACGTTCAGCTCGTCGGCGACGTCGGCGAGCGGCAGGAAACGAGACGACATCCGTCGACTCCCGTCGTGGGCTGGGCGGCCGGCGGCAGTGCGTCCGTTTGCCGCCGTTTGCTTGTACCGTAGCCTTGCGGCTCGGGGCACGACAGACTGCCGGGCGGTCGCACGCCAACCCGTCGGTGCCACCGCCGCGCGAGCGGGCGGTCGGTGAGGAAGGATGTGCAACCACGGTGTCCGAGGCATCGATACGCGTCTACCTGCCGGCGACGCTGCCCCTGCTCGCCCGGCTGCATGCGGACGGTGCGCTGCCCGCCCTGACCGGCCACGCGGTCACCGGCCCGCTGCGCGAGTGGTACGCGGAGGGCGACGACGAGGAACTCGAGTACGTCGCGTTCACCCGTGCGGCGCAGTCCGCGCTGGCGCTGCTCGCCGGTGACCCGTCCGCGCCGCGTCGCCGGGTGGTGGTCTCGGTCGACCTGCCACCGTCGCAGGCGCGTCCGGCGGGCGCCGAACTCGGCGACAGCGAGGTGACGGTGACCGGCTCGGTGCCGCTCGCCGCGGTGGCCGCGCTGCACGTGGACGGCGTGGACGCCGAGCCGGCGGTCGCGGCCGCAGCGGAGGTGATCGTGGCGGCGGCGAGCGGCGACGCCGACGCCCAGTTCGTCGTCGACGGCGCCGAGGACCACGAGCTGGAGTGGTACGACGTGTCCGAACTCGCCGACCTCGTCGCCGGCTGAGCGAGGCGGTCCGGCGTCCGCCGGCGGCCGGGTCAGGTGCGGGCGCGCTTGCGGGTGCCGTTGTCCGCCGGCTTGCCAGCTTTCTGGCCGCCCTTCCGGGCACCGCTGTCGCCCGCTGGCGTGCTGCTCCCGGATGAGCCCGGGCCCGCCCCGGACGACCCCTCGGCCGCGGACTGCCCCTTGGCTCCGGACGACGCCTCGGCTGCGGACTGCCCCTTGGCTCCGGACGACCTCTTGGCAACGGTCGGCCTCTTGGCTCCGGCCGCCCCCTTGACCGTGGGCGTTCCCTTGGCCGCGGACTGCCCCTTGGCTCCGCTCGCTCCCTTGGTCGCGCTCGATCCCTTGGCTCCGGTAGGACTCTTCGCCCCGTCGGAAGACTTGCCAGCCGGTGCGCTCCCGGCCGAGCTTTCGGCCCCGCCGGTGTCCTCGGCGCTGGCCCGCTTCGTGCCGCCGGTCGATCCCTTGCTGCCGGTCGATCCCTTGCCGCCGGCCGGCCGCTTGGTACCAGTCGGCCGCTTGGTACCGGTCGGGCCGGAACCGGTGCGGGCGGCGCGGTCGAGTTCGGCGGCGCGGCGTTCCTCCCGGACGGCCCACTCGGGCTTGGCGGCCGGCCGCTTCGCCGGGCGGCGGCGGCGCGGGCCGCGGGTGCGCCCGTACAGCAGGAGGGCGACGATGGCGCCCGCGAACAACAGCGCCAGGCCGCCGTTGAGCTGGTACATGCCGGCGATGTGGAAGGCCAGCTGGTCGCCGAGGTCGAGGCCGCCCGCGCTGCTGATCAGCTGCCGGTCGAACACCCAGGTCAGCGCCAGCCCGACCAGGGTGAACACGCCGGCCGTGGCACCCGCGCCGATGGTGCCGGCGATGCGCAGCCGGTTGCCGGTGCGGCGCGCGTACAGGTGGATGGCGACGCCGGCCACCACGCCGGCCACGACGAAGCTGACCAGGGCCAGCATCGACTGCGCGCTGGCGTACTTCTCGATCGTGCCCTCGCCGCCGAACAGCCTGGTCAGCGGCGTGATGAAGACGCTGCGCAGGGCCAGCACGGCGAGCGTGACGAGGGTGCCGAGCACCCCGGCGGCGACCATCAGGCCCGGCCGGACGGCGGCCGCGGCGCCACCGAGCAGCGCGCTGATCGCGATGCTGGCGCCGATCGCGAGCCGGTCGCCGGTGCGCAGGTCGGCCTCCAGCAGGTACGCGGCGCCGCCGGCGACCACGCCGGCGACCAGGCCGCCGAGAACGGCCAGCACGGTACGGCGGGCGACCCGGTCGAGCAGCGCCGTACCGTCGTGGCCGGCGAAGGCGCGGATCGCGGCGAGGCCGGCCGCGTTGCCGAGCATCAGCCCGGCGAACAGGATCGAGGACAGGAAGGTGGCCACCTGGATCGCGGCGACCGCCGGGTCGCCGGCGGCGCGGACCAGGATGTGCTCGCCGCGCAGCATCATCGCGAACAGCACGATCGCGATGACCAGCAGGATCAGGGTGGAACGCAGGCCCGGCTCGGGGAGCGCGGCGGGTCCCGAGGCGGGCCCCGACCGGGAGCCCGAAGCCGGCCTCGAATCGGACCCAGCGGCGCGCTTGGTCATGCTGTTCTGGTCCCTCCGCCCGGGTACGCCCGACGGGTGCCCAGCCTACGCCGGCCGTCGGCGCGCCCCGCGGCAGCGGCGGCCGGGTGACCGGTGGCACAACCCGGACGTACGGTAGGGGTCGAATCGCCCGGTGTCGCCGGGCAAGTTCAGAAGAACCGGAGGTCACCGGGCTGCGCCGCCGACGTATCCCAGGTGCCGTGTCAGTATTGAACCGACGTTCCGCGGGTCCCGGGCCGACCGGGGTGGCCGGGACGTGATCATCAGGAAACAGGAGGTCCGCGCCGGACCTCTCCGCGTGCCGGCCCGGCACGCACTCGCCAGCGTCGCCGAGTGAAGGTGTGGGAGATGGACTCGCTCTTTCAGGTACCCGAGCCGAGCAACGAGCCGGTGCGCACGTACGCGCCGGGCAGCGCCGAGCGCGACAGCCTGACCCGCCGGCTGGCCGAGCTGGCCGCCGACAAGGTCGAGCTGACCATGACCATTGCCGGCGAGCAGCGGATGGCCGGCGGCGACCGGTTCGCCGTGGTCCAGCCGCACAAGCACGCGCACGTGCTGGGGGAGAGCGCCCAGGCCAGCAACGACGACGTCGCGGCGGCGGTGGCGGCGGCCAAGGCGGCGGCGCCCGGCTGGCAGGCGATGCCGTACGACGAGCGGGCCGCGGTGTTCCTGCGCGCCGCCGATCTGCTGGCCGGGCCCTGGCGGGACACGATCAACGCGGCGACCATGCTCGGCCAGTCGAAGAGCATCCAGCAGGCCGAGATCGACGCGGCCTGCGAGCTGATCGACTTCCTCCGGTTCAACGCGCACTTCGGCGCGTTCATCCTGGGTGAGCAGCCGCGCAGCGTGCCGGGCGAGTGGAACCGGTTCGACCACCGCCCGCTGGACGGGTTCGTCACCGCGATCACCCCGTTCAACTTCACCGCGATCGCCGGCAACCTGCCGACCGCTCCGGCGCTGATGGGCAACACGGTGGTGTGGAAGCCGACACCGACCCAGCAGCTCGCCGCGCACTACACGATGCGGATCTTCGAGCAGGCCGGCCTGCCGTCCGGGGTGATCAACCTGGTCACCGGCGACGGGCAGGCGGTCAGCGAGGTCGCGCTGACCGACCCGGAGCTGGGCGGCGTGCACTTCACCGGTTCCACCCGCACCTTCCAGCACCTGTGGCGCACCGTCGCCGGCAACATCGAGCGGTACCGGGCGTACCCGCGGCTGGTCGGCGAGACCGGCGGCAAGGACTTCGTGATCGTGCACCCGAGCTGGACCGACCAGGAGGCGTTGACCGTCGCGCTGGTCCGCGGCGCCTTCGAGTACCAGGGGCAGAAGTGCTCGGCGGCCTCCCGGGCGTACGTGCCGCGCTCGATCTGGCAGGGCGGGCTGCGCGACAGGGTGGTGGCGACCACCGCGGAGATCAGGTACGGCGACGTGACCGACCTGGCCAACTTCGGCGGCGCGGTGATCGACCGCCGGGCGTACGACAAGCTCGTCGCGGCGATCGAGCGGGCCAAGGCGACCGAATCGTGCACCATCGTGGCCGGCGGCGGGTACGACGACAGCGAGGGCTTCTTCATCGAGCCGACCGTGGTGGAGTGCAGCGACCCGACCGACGAGGTGTTCAGCACCGAGTACTTCGGGCCGTTCATCGCCATCCACGTGTACGACGACGGTGACTTCGAGCAGGTCACCCGGCAGGCCGCGGACGCCTCGCCGTACGCGCTGACCGGTGCCGTGTTCGCCACCGACCGCGCGGTGATCACCTGGGCGAGCGACGTGCTGCGGTTCTCCGCCGGCAACTTCTACGTCAACGACAAGCCGACCGGGTCGATCGTGTCCCGGCAGCCGTTCGGCGGCTCCCGGGCCTCCGGCACCAACGACAAGGCCGGCTCCTGGCAGAACCTGGTGCGCTGGGTGTCGCCGCGGGCGATCAAGGAGACGTTCGTTCCGGTGCACGACTGGCGCTACCCGCACATGGGCTGACCGGGAAGATTCGACGAGGGGGAGGGCCGCCGGGCCCTCCCCCTCGTGTTTGTCGGTACCGCCGCTGTCAGGTGTCGTCGCGGTGCAAGGTCCGGTGCAGGAAGTCCAGGTAGGCGGGGCGATCGGCGTCGGGGAGCAGCGCGCCGGCGGTGGCCCGCTGCGCCTGGATGAGCCCGATGTAGGCGGTGTACCCGAGCACCGCCCGGAACCGGGCCTCCGTCTCGGGGCAGCCCGCCTGCCGGTACGCGGCGGCGATGAACTCGACCCGCCGCTCGGTCACCGCGGCCACTACCGGTGCGACGGCGGGATGGTCGGCGTGCGCGAGCAGCGCCAGTTCGGCCCGGTTCGCGGTGGTCTGGCCGATGGTCTTGGCGAGCAGCGCGTCCAGCCGCCGCTGCGGGTCGGTGATCGGTCCGAGTTCCTGGATCACCGCCTCGGTGTGCTGGTCGGCCCAGTGCGCCAGGGCGGCGTCGATCAGCGCGCCCCGGTTGGCGAAGTGCCAGTAGAAGCTGCCCTTGGTGGCGCCGAGCTTGGTCGCGATCGGCTCGACCGCGACGGCGGCCAGCCCGCCGTCGGCGAGCGCGGTGAGCGCCGCGTCGGCCCAGTCGGTACGAGTCAGGGTCTTCCGCATCGCGTCCGTACGCTACCGTATGGATCGACCATACGGAAGCGTACGGAGGTGTCCCGATGCTCGACCGGATGCGCAACTGGGGCGGCACCGAGGCGGACCTCGCCCGGCACTACCCGGGCGAGGACTACCTGACCGGGCCGGTCGAGCGGCTGACCAGGGCGGTGACCGTGCAGGCACCCGCGGCGGCGACCTATCGCTGGCTCTGCCAGCTCGCCGTCGCTCCCTACTCGTACGACTTGCTGGACAACCGCGGCCGGCGCAGCCCCGCGGAGCTGACCCCCGGTGCCGACCAGCTGCGGATCGGCCAGCGGCTGATGGTGTTCGAGCTGCGCGAGATCGACCCCGGGCACAGCTTCTCCGGCCGCGGCTTGCCGGCGGCGGAACGCCTGTTCGGCCCGATCGCCGGTACCTACGCGGTGGAGCCGATCGACCCGCACCGGTGCCGCCTGCTGTGCCGGCTGGTCATGGCCCGGCGTCGCGGCCCGGCCCGGCTGCTGACCCTCGCCCTGGTCTGCGGCGACCTGATCATGATGCGCAAGCAGCTTCGCACCCTGAAATCGCATGCCGAACGCGACAGCTCACCCGGGTGACCGTCCGGGCCCGCCGGCACGCACCGGAGGGCAAAGGGGGCGACTGCGACCGCGGCGAGCACGCTCGCCACCACCCCCATCGCCACCCGGTAGCGTGCGCGGATGTGACGCACACCCACGACACCCACTTCGGCGAACAGGGCGGCCTGCTCACCTACGGCAGCTACCTGCGCCTTCCCGAGCTGCTCGACCAGCAGCGACCGCAGACCGATCCGGCGGCGCACGACGAGCTGCTGTTCATCACCGTGCACCAGACCTACGAGCTGTGGTTCAAGCTGGTGCTGCACGACCTGACCGACGCCCGGGACCGGCTGCTCGCCGGTGAGACCTACCTGCCGCGGGTCCGGCTGGAGCGGTGCCGGGCGATCGGGCGGCTCGCGGTGTCCCAGGTCGACGTCATCGACACCATGACCCCGCAGGACTTCCTGGAGTTTCGTACCGTGCTCGCGCCGGCCTCCGGATTCCAGTCGGTGCAGTTCCGCGAGATCGAGTTCCTGTCCGGGCTCAAGGACCCCGGCTACGTGCGCCGGTTCCGCGGGCTCACCGACACCGAGCGGGCGAACCTGCTGCGCCGGCTGGAGGAGCCGAGCCTGTGGGACGGCTTCCTGCGGGTGCTCGCCGCGGCCGGCTTCCCGGTGGACACCGCCGAGCAGCGCTTCACCGCGTACGAGACGATCGCCCGGGACCGCGCGCGGTTCGGCCCGCTGTGGGACCTGGCCGAGGCGCTGATCGAGCACGACCAGGTGTGGGCGCTGTGGCGGGCCCGGCACGTGCTGATGGTGGAGCGCCAGATCGGCACCAAGAGCGGCACCGGCGGCAGCACCGGGTCGCAGTACCTGCGCGCCCGGGTCGAGCTGCGGTTCTATCCCGAGCTGTGGGAGCTGCGCAGCCGCCTCTGACCGGACGAAACGGCTCGCCTCCCCGCCACGCCGGGGCCGCCGGGGCCGGATCCGGCGGCCGTGCTCCCGGGTTTGTGCCACCCCTCGGCTCGGGCCCGTCCCGGCGCCGAACAAGCCCTTAGCGTGATGGCCTGAGTCAAGGGGAGGGGCCATGACGAGGACGCTGGAGCAGCGGTACGAGCTGGAGGCGGAGATCGCGTCCGGTGCCGCCGGCACCGTGTGGCGCGCGCGGGACCTCGCCACCGGTACCCCGGTGGCGGTCAAGTTGCTGCATCCCTCCGCCGCCGCGCAGCCCGACGTGGTCGCGGCGTTCCAGGCGGAGGCGCACATCCTGGGCGAGGTGCGGCACCCGGGCGTGGTGCGCGCGCGCGAGTTCCTGCACCCCTCCGACGGGACGTACGCGCTGGTGATGGACCTGGTGGCGGGGCGGGACCTGCGCCGGCTGCTGATCGCGGACGGCCCGCTCGCGCCGGCCGCCGCCGCGTCGGTACTGGCGCAGGTGGCCGCGGCGATCTCGGCCGTGCACGCGGCCGGTGTCGTGCACGGCGACGTCAAGCCGGGCAACATCCTGGTCCCCGAGCCGCCCGGTACCGACGGGGTCCGGCTGGTGGACTTCGGTGTGGCGCAACGGATGCAGTGCCCGACCGGTGCGACGCACGCCACCCCGGAGTACGTCGCGCCCGAGGTGGTGGCGGGGCGCCCGCCGGTGCCGGCCAGCGACGTGTACGGCATCGGCATCGTGGCGTACGAGGCGCTGTCCGGCCGCAGCCCGTTCCGCGGCGGCAGCGTCGACGAGGTGCTGCGCCGGCACCACGGCTGGACCGTGGCACAGCTGCCCGGGGTGCCGGAACCGTTGTGGGACCTGATCAACTGCTGCCTGGCGCTCGACCCGGCGGTGCGCCCGACCGCCGGTGAGCTGAGCGTCCGGCTCGGTGAGCTGGCACCGGAGCTGATCGGCCTGCCGCCGGTGACCCTCCCACCGGACAGCCCGACGCTGCGCCCGCGGGCCGACCGGGAGCCCACCGACGGTGGCTTCGTCAGCCTGGACAGCCTGCTCGGCTCGGCCCCGGCGGTGAGTTCCTCGGCCGAGCCGGCGCCGGCCGAGCCGGTCTGGCCGGCGCGGGTCGGGGCGGCGGCGCCGGCCGAGCCCGCTCCGTGGCGGTCCGACCGCGAGCCGGCACCCGGCGGCAACCGGACCAAGCTGTTGCTCGGCGTGGCCGCCGGCGTGGTGCTGGTGGCGTTGCTCACCTTCGGCGGCTGGCTGTTGGTGGGCGGGGGCGGCGGCCGGCCGGCCGCGCCGGCGGCGGATCCGAAGCACCCGTCCGCTTCGACGCCGGCCCGGCAGCAGCACCGGTCGGCCAGCCCGCCGCCGGCGTCGCCGAGTGCCACGCCGGGTGACGGCGGTGCCCAGGCCGGGGGCGGCGACGGGGCCCGGCCCGGCGGTGGGCAGGGCGACGGCGCCGACGGCGGCACCGGTACGGACGGCGGCGCCGGTACCGGTGGCGACGGCTCCGGATCCGGTGGCACCGCGGGTGATCCGCCCGGCATCGGCGGGCCGATGCCGACGATGGGTACGTTCGGCAACTGACCGAGCGGGCGGTCGGGTGCGGGAAACGTTGCGAGGTAACGGCGGCGCCGGTCGGGACACCGACCGGCGCCGTTCGCGACTGCCGGGCCGCCCCGACCGACCGCCTCGCCTCGCGGCCGACGCCGCGGATCGCTGGCGGCCGATGTGACTGTCCAGTTGCGACCGTCCGGCCCGGACAGTACACAATGGATCGACGAAAAGTCTGGATTTCACTGCGACGAGGTGGCAGCGTGATGGCTATGGCGGATTCTGGTCTCAACGCGACGGCGGCGGCCCTGCTCGGCCTGCTGCACGAGGGCCCGATGACGGGCGGGCAGCTGATGGCGGCGGCGGAGCGCAAGCTCGGGCCGTTCTGGTCGATGACGCGCAGCCAGGTCTACCGGGAACTGCCCGCACTGGCCGACGCCGGCCTGGTGCGGATGGGCAAGCCGGGCCCGCGGGCCAGCCAGCCCTACACGATCTCCGCGGCCGGTAAGCGGGCGTTCGCCCGCTGGCTGTCCGAGCCGGTGGGACGCGACCAGCTGCGCAATCCGGTCATCCTGCGGGTCGCGTTCGGCAAGTTGCACAGCGGGCAGCAGCTCGCCGAGCTGTACGCGCAGGCGGAGGCGCAGCACAGCGAGGCGCTGTCCGCGGCGCGCGAGCAGGCCAAGCAGGCCACGGCCGACGGCGACGAGTACGGTGCCGCCGCGCTCAACTTCGCCGTCGCCTACCATCGCGCGGCGCTGACCTGGCTGAAGAACGCTCCGCGCGGCTGACTCGACCGGACCGGTCCGCACCGGTGCGCCGGCACCCCGCCCCGGGCGGCCGGCCGGGTCCGCGGCGGGCGAGCAGACGAAGTGTCGCCCCGCCGCGTACCCTTGGCAGTCGTGACGATCCAGGACCTCGCCGACGAGTTGCGCCGCCTCGACCAGACCCTGTCCGGCATCGAGAAGGTGCTCGACATCGACCGGCTGCGCCGGGAGAAGGCCGAGCTGGAGACGCAGGCCGCGGCGCCGGACCTGTGGGACGACCAGGAGGCCGCCCAGCAGGTGACCTACCGCCTTTCCTACGTGCAGGGTGAGATCGCCCGGCTGGAGAGCCTCCGGTCCCGGGTGGACGACGCCGGGGTGCTGCTGGAGCTGGCCGAGGCCGAGGACGATGCGGGCAGCGTCGCCGAGGTCGAGGCCGAGGTGACGCGGTTGCGCAAGGCGGTCGACGAGCTCGAGGTCCGCACCCTGCTGTCCGGGGAGTACGACCAGCGTGAGGCGCTGGTCACGATCCGCGCCGGCGCGGGTGGGGTGGATGCGGCCGACTTCGCCGAGATGCTGCTCCGGATGTACCTGCGCTGGGCCGAGCGGCACGGCTACGGCACCGAGGTGTACGACACGTCCTACGCCGAGGAGGCCGGCCTGAAGTCGGCGACCTTCCAGGTCAAGGCGCCGTATGCGTACGGGACGCTGTCCGTGGAGGCGGGTACCCACCGGCTGGTGCGGATCAGTCCGTTCGACAACCAGGGCCGCCGGCAGACCAGCTTCGCCGCGGTCGAGGTGGTCCCGGTGGTGGAGAAGACCGACGAGATCGAGATCCCGGAGGACGACATCCGGGTGGATGTGTACCGCTCGTCCGGTCCGGGTGGCCAGGGTGTCAACACCACCGACTCGGCGGTGCGGATCACCCACATTCCCACCGGCATCGTCGTGACCTGCCAGAACGAGCGGTCGCAGATCCAGAACCGGGCGTCGGCGATGGCGATCCTGTCGGCGAAGCTGCTCGCGCTCAAGCAGGAGGAGGAGCGCGCCAAGATCGACGAGCTGCGCGGCGACGTGGCCGGGTCCTGGGGCGACCAGATGCGGTCGTACGTGCTGCATCCTTACCAGATGGTCAAGGACCTGCGCACCGCGCACGAGACCGGCAACCCGCAGGCGGTGTTCGACGGCGACATCGACGCGTTCATCGAGGCCGGCATCCGCTGGCGCCGGGAGCAGCAGCCGGTCGGTTAGCCGGGTCGGGCCTCGCGGCCACCGCTCGCTCTTTCGTGTCATCGGACGACGCAGTGCTCACTCCGGGGAGTGAGCACTGCGCGTTGCTGCGCCGAGCCGGACCGCGAAGAAGGTAACTTTCTGTGTGGGCGACCTCCCCAGTCGTCCACGGC
The DNA here is from genome assembly GCF_016865425.1 of Actinocatenispora thailandica. Classification (NCBI taxonomy): domain Bacteria; kingdom Bacillati; phylum Actinomycetota; class Actinomycetes; order Micromonosporales; family Micromonosporaceae; genus Actinocatenispora; species Actinocatenispora thailandica. The sequence goes on from NZ_AP023355.1 coordinate 977,554, forward strand.
CCGGGACGCTGTCGGTCGGTGGCGGTACGGGCGAAACCCCTCGGGCCCGTCGTGTTTCCGGTCGCGACGGGCCCAGCCCGTGTCGGACGAACTGCCCACAATGGCGTGATTCGCGACACCCTGAGCGGCGAATTTCGAGGTCTCAGCCACTGAAACGGCACCCATCGATGGAGGTACCGGACGAAGTGGCGTGCCTGCCCCCGCCCGCACTTGTCGCTCCGCGTAAACTTCCGACCCGTGATTCAGCTGGAGAACGTCACCAAGACCTACCCCCGGGCGACGCGACCCTCGCTGGAGGGTGCCAGCGCCTTCATCGAGAAGGGTGAGTTCGTCTTCTTCATCGGGCCGACCGGCTCGGGGAAGACCACGATCATCCGGTTGCTGCTGCGGGAAGAGACCCCGACCTCGGGTCGGGTGGTCGTCAACGGCCGCGACGTGGCGAACATGCACTCCTGGAAGGTGCCGGCGTTCCGCCGGTCCATCGGGTGCGTGTTCCAGGATTTCCGGCTGCTGCCGAACCGCACCGCCGCCGAGAACGTCGCGTTCGCGCTGGAGGTCATCGGCAAGTCACGCACCGTCGCACGGCGCGTGGTGCCCGAGGTCCTGGAACTGGTCGGCCTGGGCGGCAAGGAGAACCGGTACCCGCACCAGCTGTCCGGCGGTGAACAGCAGCGCGTCGCGATCGCGCGGGCGTTCGTCAACCGCCCGCTGGTGCTGCTGGCCGACGAGCCGACCGGAAACCTCGACCCGGACACCAGTATCGAGATCATGCGGCTGCTGGATCGGATCAACCGCACCGGTACCACCATCGTGATGGTCACCCACGACTCCAACATCGTGAACCAGATGCGTCGTCGGGTGATCGAGATCGACACCGGCCGGATCGTGCGGGACCAGCCGCGCGGCGTCTACGGCTGATCCGGGTCGCAAGACTCCCGTCCGAGATAGAGCGCGGCTCACCACCGGAAGGAAGCAGATGCGCGCGAAGTACGTCCTGTCCGAGGTCTTCCTCGGACTGTGGCGCAACGTCACGATGACGATCGCCATGATCATCACGATGGCGGTGTCGCTGTCGATGCTCGGCGCCAGCCTCCTGCTGTACTGGAAGGTCCAGGACATGCAGGACTACTTCAATACGAAGGTGGAGATGTCGGTCTTCCTCAAGACCGGCTTCACGCAGGACCAGAAGCAGCAGCTGCAGAGCGAGCTGAACAACGACAACCGGGTGTCGAAGCTTCAGTTCGAGAGCCAGAACCAGGCCTACCAGCGCTTCCGGACCGAGTTCAAGGACGCCAAGGACCTCGTCGACTCCACCAAGCCGGAGGCGCTGCCCGCGTCGTTCCGGGTCAAGCTGAAGGACCCGCACCAGTACGCCGCGGTCCAGGCCGACTACAAGGGCAAGCCCGGCGTGGAGTCGATCGTCAACCAGCAGCAGACGCTGGACAAGATCTTCTCCGTCCTCAACGGCATCCAGAACCTCGCGCTGGTGGTGGCCATCGTGCAGGGTCTGGCGGCGCTCCTGCTGGTGGCGAACACCATCCAGGTCGCCGCGTACTCCAGACGCCGCGAGGTCGGGATCATGAAGCTGGTCGGCGCGTCGAACTGGTTCATCCAGCTACCGTTCGTGCTGGAGGCGGTGTTCGCCGGCCTGATCGGTGCGGTGATCTCGTTCATCGTGCTCGGCGTGGCCAAGGCGTTCCTGCTGGACAAGACGTTGTCCGGGATCTTCACCGCCGGCATCATCCCGCCGATCAGCTGGAACGACATCCTGCTGACGCTGCCGCTGCTGTTGCTGGTCGCCGCGGTGATCAGCGCCGCGACCGGCTGGGTCACGCTGCGGTTCCGGCTGCGCACCTGACCGCCCACCCGACCGGTACCGGCCGGGCCGCCCCACCGCGGGCGACCCGGCCGGTCCGTGTCCGGGGGAAACGGTTGGACGCGGTGGGTACCCGGTCCCGTACCATGGGCGGTCGGTCGGGAAGCAGAGGTGTCGGTGCAGCTTGCCGGTACCTGTCGGGGAGTGGAGGAACGGTGCCACGGGAACAGGGGCGCAAGCTCGTCGCGTCGAACAAGCGGGCCCGGCACGACTACGCCATCCTCGACACGTACGAGGCGGGCATGGTGCTGACCGGCACCGAGGTCAAGTCGCTGCGGGCCGGGCGCGCCTCGCTCACCGACGCGTTCGCACACCTCGACGGCCACGAGATCTGGCTCTACGGGATGCACGTGCCGGAGTACGTCAACGGGACCTGGACCAACCACGCCCCGCGCCGGACCCGCAAGCTGTTGCTGAACCGGCGCGAGATCGACAAGATCGCCGGCAAGCTCAGCGAGTCCGGTGTCACCCTGGTGCCGCTGTCCGTCTACTTCAACAACGGGTACGCCAAGGTCGAGCTGGGCCTCGCCCGCGGCAAGAAGACCTGGGACAAGCGGCAGGACATCGCCAAGCGCGACGCGGACCGGGAGATCGCCCGGGTGATGGGCCGCCGCCGCAAGGGCATGACCGCCTGAGCTGGGCCGTTGCGGCCACCGCCAGAACCTCGGCTTCGGGCTGCTTGCCCGAATCATGCCCGCCCTGCCGGACGGCTGGGCGCTGCGGTACGACTACGGGCTGACCATCGGTGGCCGGCAGGCCGTTCCCGATCTGGTGGTCTTCGACGTGGAACGAGGTTCGGGTGATTCGGCCCGGTTCGGAGCTGGCGGTCGAGGAGCCGTTCCCGATCGTGCTGCGCAGCCCGGTGCGGTGAGCGATACCGGGAAGACAACCGGGGCGGTCGGACGTTAAGATCGATGTACAACTCAACAGGGGGGTGACTGGTTTCGACTTCGTACGTCGAGCCAGGGGAAGCGGGCTGAGGAAGCCGACGTCGTCTCATTAATCGGTCGTCGGAAACCAAAAAGCGCCAACTCTAAGCGCGCTGACTTCGCTCTCGCCGCCTGAGGCGAGTAGCAAGTCTGTCGGTCCGGAAGTGCCTTCGGTCCGGTAGCCGGCATCAGCTAGAGGGCTTGCTGTTCGAGTTCGGCCGCGGAACTCGGACGGGACTTTCACAGCGGCTGGGCCTGTCACATCGTCTCGCTCGCGTGATCGATGGGGCCAAGTAGAGGCATAGCGAGCTGCGCCCGGAGAAGCCCTGGCAACACAGCGAAGGACCCGGGTTCAATTCCCGGCACCTCCACCGAGTCGGATGGGCGGACTGTGCTCGCGAAGTGCGCGAGCCGGTCCGCCTCGTCGTGTTCTGCGGGGGCGCGGCCCCCGCACCCCGCGCCGGAGGGGCTTCGCCCCCCGGCACCCCCGGTGACTCGCTGGGGTGCTCTGCGCTGGTTGCTTCCGGATCGACCCTTTCGAGTCCAGGCGCGTGACCACCGCTGATATGGCGGTCGTCGCGGTGCCGGGGGGCGAGCCGCCCGGCACCGCGTGGTGGTTACCAGTTCGGCTGGCCGGGAGGTAAGGGGAGCGGGGTGCCGGGGTCGTGCACCACGTAGGTGGTGCCGCCGGAGCTGGTGAGCCAGGCGGATTCCAGCTCGGCGCGGCCGACGGCCTTACGGACCGAGGCGTCGTCGGCCGAGTACGGGTCGTTGAGCACCGGGCTGCCGTCGGCCGCGAAGCCGGCGAGGACCATCAGGTGTCCGTTGGTGCCGTAGTCGAGGCCCGGGATCTCGCCCTTCTTGAACGAGGCGGACAGCACCAGCGGGATCCCGGCCTGGATGAACAGTTCCGCTTCGGCCAGGGATCGCAGCCGGGTCACGAACCCGGACAGGCCGCCGAAGCGGGCCGCGTAGGCCGTGTTGAACGGCCAGTTGCCGCACCCGGTGTACCGGTAGTCGTACACGTTGCGGGCCGCGTGATCGACCCACGGGTCGGCGTAGCTCGGATCGACCCAGGCGTAGTCGTCCGCGGTCGGGCCGGTGCCCCAGTACGCCACGACCATCGACGTCGAGGTCGGGCTGCACCAGGCCTCGCCGCCACCGTCCCACTGCGGGTACTGGCCGGAGTGGATCTCCTGCGAGTACTGCGGCACGTCCAGCACGGTGCCGGCCGCCGCGCCGGGCGCGCTCGCGGTCGGCTTGCTGCTGGGCAGGGCGGAGGCCACCGCGCCGATCGAGCGCAGCGCGGGGGCGTCGGTACTGCCCGCGGGACGGTACAGGGTGAGCCGCAACTGCCAGCTGGCGAGCGTCACGCCGGACGCCGCGACGAACGTGTCGACCTGCACGGTGCCGGTGGCGTCGGCCTGGTTGCCGACCGAGGTGCGGTGCAGCGCGGTGTCGTCGGCGCACCACCGGCCCAGCACGTACCAGCCGGTGTTCGGGCCGTGCATCTCGACCTGCAGCCAGCTACCCCCGGGCGTGGTGGCGTTCCAGGAGCTGATCAGCTCGGTCAGGCCGAAGCCCGGGTCGACCGACGGCGACGTCCACTGGCCGTACTCGTAGCCGGCGGTCGATCCGTACGGGTCGGTGTAGTCGATGGTGCCGATCGGCTCGGTGAGCACGAGCGCGCCGTTCTCGACCGCGGTACCGGCGGTGGTGCCGGCGCCGAGTTCGGTGCCGGTCCACGACTGGTAGGCGATGTCGCGGGTGCCGGAGCGGGGCTTCGACCCGGCGAACGCGGGGCCGCCGCTCGCGAGGCCGGCGGCGAGTGCGGCGCCGCCGGTCAGAACCGTTCGTCGCTTCATTGGCACTTTCCTCCGCCCGAATTCGGGATTTCGGAATATTTACGCCAGACGCTACCGGATCGCGACGGCACGGGCCAGAGCCGCGCGGGCGCTCAGCGCCCGCCGTCGCGCCAGCTGCGCCGGGTACGGGAGCCGAGGAGGTCAGCGGCGTTTCGCCGGGTACGGGAGCCGAGGAGGTCAGCGGCGTTTCGCTGGGGCCAGGCGCTCGGCCCGTTCGCTGTCCGGGGTGTCGTCGGCGGTGATCCGCCGGGCCCGGTGCCGCACGACCAGCGCCGTCAGGACGCCGCCGAGCACGACGACCCCGAGCAGCGCCCAGGAGAAGTCCTTCAGCCAGCGCTCCGCGGCCCGGCCCAGGAAGTAGATCACCGCCGTCGTGCCGCCCGCCCAGAACACCCCGCCACCGGCGTTGGCCAGCAGGAACTTCCAGTACGGCATGCGCAGCGAGCCGGCGATCGGGCCGGCCAGGATGCGCAGCAGCGCGACGAACCGACCGAAGAACACCGCCCACACACCGTGCCGGTGGAACGCCCGCCGCGCCCGGTCGATCTTGTCCGGGCCGAGATGCTTCGGGAACCGCAGGCCGAGCCGGTCGAAGACCGCCTGCCCGCCCCGCCGGCCGATCCAGTACCCGATCGAGTCGCCGACGATCGCGCCGGCCGCCGCGGCGATCCCGACGCCCCACGGCGAGACGGCGCCGGTGGCGGCCAGCAGCGACGCGCTGACCAGCGCCACCTCACCGGGCAGCGGGATACCCATCGACTCGATGCCGATCACGGCCAGCAGCAGCAGGTACACGGCGATCGGGGGAATCGTGCCGAGCCACGCTTCCACACCGTGCACCGCCGCACCTCCGGCTCCGCCGCCCTCCGGTGTGCCGCTGCACTCCGCTCGACCGAACGGGCCGGCGACCACCCCTGGCAGAACCCTAAGCGGCGGTCGCCCGCGATGTCATCCCACCTTGGAAGGTCCTGGCTGGCCCGACTCTCCATCCTTCGTAGGACTTTCGGGCCCGCCGGGCTCGGGGTTTCCCCCGGTGGGTGCCGTGTGCGGCGCGGGTCCGGTGGCGTACTGGTGCGCCCCGGGGCGGCGCCGGCGCAGCACCGCGAGCGCGGCGGTGACCAGCCAGACCGCCGCGAGGGTGACGGCGAGGCCCAGCGGGTAGTTCAACGGCAGCGCGGACGGGTTCGTCGCACGGCGGCCGAACCCGAGCACGGTGGGCAGGAACGCGAGGACCACCGCGCCGGAGACGATCAGCCCGCCGCGGACCACCGGGTACAGGTCGGCCGGAACCAGCCGGCGGGCCAGCACCGCGACCAGGATCGCCAGCGGGGCCAGCAGCAGGTCGTGGCCGAGGATGGCGGCGACGGCGAACAGCCCGACCGAGACCGGCCGGGACTCGGTGGCCAGGCCGAGCGCCCCGTAGCCGATGCCGACGAGACCGAGCAGGACCAGGGCGGCGCGGATCGCTCTCATGGCAGTACCACCAGACGGTCGACCCACTTGGTCTGCATGACCCCGGGCAGGTTGGGTGCGATCACCCGGCACGGGAAGCCGTGGTCGAGATCCAACTCGGCGCCGTTGAGCCGCAGCGCCAGCAGGCTGCGCGGGTCGTGGCAGTGCGCCGCCGGCCAGACCGCCGCCCGGTACAGGCCGCCGCGCTGGGCGGACTCGACCCGCAGCCGGCTGCCGGCCGGCGCGCCGACCAGCGCCAGCAGATCCGGGATCGGTACGCCGGTCCAGTGCGCGGTGGCGCTCCAGCCCTCGACGCAGGCGATCGGCAACGCGACCGTGTGCTGCGGTAGCGCGGTCAGCTCGGCGAGCGTCAGGGTGTGCGGGTGCGGCCCGTCGATGTGCAGCCGGTACCGGTCGTCGGCGCGGGCGACGCCCGCCTCGACCGCGGACTTGTTCACCGGTAGCTGCTGCGGGCCGATGTCGGGGCGGCGCGGCGCGAGCAGGTCCAGCCGGGACAGCGGGCGCACCGTCTGGCCGACGGAGACGAGCGTGACCACCCCGACCGCCGCGCCGACCGCGCCGAGCAGCCCGCGCCGCTGCATCGCGGGGCCCGTACCCGCTGCTTCGGCCCGGTCGCGACCACCCGGGGCGGTGGCCGGTCCCGGCTGGTCCGTGCCGTCGACCGGCGGCTCCGGCCGGTTCGTGGCGGCGGCCAGCGCCGGCTGGTCCGAGGCGACCGGTGATGCCGGCCGGTCTCGGTCGGCGACCGGTGGTGCCGGCTGATCCGTGGCGGGGTGCGGCGACGGGGCGCGGGCCAGTGCGGCGCGGACCGTCGGCAGCTGGACCGCGATGTGCACCAGCAGCGCGCCGATCGCCACCCAGGCCAGCCAGTGATGCGCCACCGTGAAGAAGAACGGCATCGGCGGGTACCACCGGGCGATGTTCAGGATGCCGGTGGTGACCTGCGCCAGCCCGGCGCCGATCAGCACGAACACCGACAGCCGGGACAGCAGGTGCGCGATGCTGCGCACCGGCGGCCACTCGAACAGCTTCGGGTACACCGACCACAGCTTCGCCAGCAGGATCGGCACCGTGGCGATGCCGGTCGCGACGTGCACGCCCTGGGTGATGCGGTACAGCTGGGTGGGGGCCGACGGCCAGGCGAACCAGCTCGGCGGATGCTGGATCAGGTGCGAGGTGAGCCCGGTGACGAAGCAGACCGAGAACGTGACGGCCAGCGCGATCCCGAGCCAGGAGGTGAGCCGGGTGGAGCGCAGCGGCGAACCGAACCTCGGCAACCGGTCGCGTACCAGCGCCCCGATCGCGCTCGCCCGGTTCCGCAGCGGCCCGGGCAGCAACGAGATCGGATCGGCGGTCCAGAGCCGGGTCAACCGGCCAGCTCGGCGAACCATCGCCCTGCCTCCGTCCACTGGGTACGGACCTGCAGCCCGGCCGCCGCGGCGGTGTCGGCCAGCGCGTCGACCGACAGGTACGCCCAGCGGAACGGGGCGCTGCAGCGTTCCCCGTCGCGCAGCCGCAGCGCGGCGGTGCCGCTGCCGGTGCCGGGCGGTCCGACCTCGACCAGGACGGTGCCACCCGCGGCGAGCAGCTCGCGGCAGCGCCGCAACAGCCGGACCGGGTCGGCGCCGATGCCGATGTTGCCGTCGGCGAGCAGCACGTGCCGCCAGCGGCCCTGCCCGGGGAGCCGGCCGAACACCGACCGGCGCAGCGCGATCCCGCCGCGGGCGCGGACCAGCGCGACCGCGGCGGGCGCGATGTCGACCCCGAGCGCGGGGATCCCGGCCGCGGCCACCGCGAGCGTGAACCGGCCCGGGCCGCACCCCACGTCGAGGGTGGCGCCGGCGCACCGGGCGACGAGGGCCCGGTCGGTGTCGCTCGGCGCCGCGCACCAGGTGGCGATGTCCACCGTGGACGATGCCGGGTGGTCGTGGCCGGCCGCGGCCGACCGGGTCGGGTGCGCGGTCAGCGTCGGCGGCGCGCCGGCGGTGTGCCGGGCCAGCGCGGCGTCGTACATGGCGATCGGGCTGGCGGCCGTCCCGTCGGCCACGGCGGTGGTGTCGAGCGGTGCCGTCACGCCGGTACCTCCGCGTCCCGGGAAGCCGCCGGGCGGCCCGGCGACGAGGCGGACGAGCCGTGCGGCGGGATCTCGCGTTCCGCCGCACGACCCAGCTCGGCGTCGACCGCGGCGGCGAAGCCGCCGTGACAGTGCGGCGCGACCGCCCACGCATCGGGCGCGGTGTCCACATCGCGCAGCGTCTCCAGCAGCGCGACCCGGAGGCCGCGCCGGCGCAGCGCGGCGACGGTCGCGGTACCGGTGTCCGATGTGGACATCGGCACCCCGAGCAGCGCGACCGCGTCCGCCGGTCGGCGCAGCCCCAGCAGCCACCAGCCGCCGTCCGCCGCCGGACCGAGTACCGCGTCGGCACCGCGCAGCGCGGCGCGCGCCGCGGCCAGGTGCGACACCCGAAGTTGCGGGGTGTCCATGCCCACCAGCACCGTGGCGGTACCCGGCCGGGCGGTGTCGGCGAACGCGTTCGCGAGCCGCTCGGCGAGGCCGGTCCCGCGCTGCGCCGCCACCGGGAACCGGGCCGCGTTCGGTACCGGATGGTCCTGGTGCGGCTCGCCCGCGGCCACCAGCGTCCGCCGGTCCGCGGGGGCGGCCCACACCGTGGCGAGCGTGTCGTCCAGCGACGCGGCCGCTATCCGGGCCGCCTGCGCCGGCGTCGCCGGCGGGCACAGCCGGGTCTTGACCCGGCCGGGCGCCGGCCACTTCGCCACCACCAGCAACTGAGTCCTCATTGGACACCTCCGGCCGGGAGGGCGCGCATGATCCGGCTCATGTCCCGTACCGCGCGGGCGCTGCCGAGCAGCGTGCCGGTGACCTTCGACCGGGTACCGGCGGCGCGCGGCCGGTAGTCCACGTCGATCTCGCGCAGCTGCCACCCGGCGTGCGCGGCGCGCAGCACCATCTCCAGCGGGTACCCGAACCGGCGGTCGGTCAGGCCGAGCGACAGCAGCGGGCGCCGCCAGCCGGCGCGCATCGGCCCGAGGTCGCGCACCGGTACCCGGTAGCGCCGGCGCAGCCGCCGGGCCAGCAGCGCGTTCGCGTACCGGGCGTGGGTCGGCCAGGCGGTCCGGTCGGTCGGTACCCGCCGGCCGAGAACGAGATCGGCGGTGTGATCGAGCAGCGGCGCGAGCAGGTCGGGCAGCTGGGCCGGATCGCAGGAACCGTCCGCGTCGGCGAAGCAGACGATCTCGGCGGTGGCGGCGCACAACCCGGCGTGCGCGGCGGCACCGAACCCGCGACGCGGTACCGGGACCACGACCGCGCCGTGGTCCCGGGCCACCGCGGCCGAGTCGTCGGTGGAGCCGTTGTCCGCCACGATCGCGGTGCACCCGGGCGGGATCCGGGACAGCACCCAGGGCAGCGCCGCAGCCTCGTTCAGACAGGGCAGGATGACGTCGGTCATGCCGGTGAACCTAGGCGAACGGGCAGCTCCGCGACCCTTACATGTCCATGACGGCGGCCCGAAAGGTGGGCGGTTCTTACGAACCGCGAACGTCCCGGCCGGTGTGCCGGACCGGGCCCGCCGGATGGGTTAGCGTCGATGCGGTGAGCAGCGCCGCACCGAAGCTGGACCGTGTCGAGGTGCCACCGGCCACTCCCGTGCGGCGGTGGCCGCGTGGGCTGCTGCCGCTGGTGGTGGCCGGCGCGCTGGTGCTGGCCAGTCACCTGGCCGGGGTGCGGATCGCGGGGGCGCTGCACCTCGGCCAGACGTACCCGATCGCCGGTTCCTGGCGCTCGGCGGTCACCGGCTGGTTCCTGGTGCCGGTGGTGGCCGCGGCGCTGGCGTACTGGGGCTGGCCGCTGCTGGTCCGCCGGCTGCGCTGGCGGGTGCTGCTGGCGGTGTCGGCGGTGGTCGCCGCCGGCTGGTCGGTGGCGCTGGCGCTCGTCGACGGGCCGAAGGGCCTGACCGCGCCGCTTGCGCCCTACCAGCAGTATCCGCACGACGTGTCGCGGGTGACCGATCTGGGCAGCTACCTCGCCACCTTCGCCGGTCACGTCGTCGATCCCGCCAACGGGCCGGTGTGGGCGGTGCACGTAGGCGGTCACCCGCCGGGCGCGCTCGGCGTCTTCGTCCTGCTGGACCGGCTCGGGCTCGGTGGCCTCGGCTGGGCCGCCGCGCTGTGCATCGCCGGTGGCGCCCTCGCGGTGCCGAGCGTGCTGGTCCTCACCCGGCTGTACGGCGGGGCGGGTGCCGGCCGGCGGGCGGCGCTGTTCGTACCGCTGGCGCCGGCCGCGCTGTGGATCGCCACCAGCGCCGACGCCCTGTTCGCCGGCGTTGCCGCGGCCGGCCTGTGCGCCCTCGCCGTCGCCGGTGCCCGGCGCCGGCCGCCCGGCGGCGAGGTTCTCGCTGGTGGTCGACTCCGGCAGCCGGGCGGCGAGGTTCTCGCTGGTGGTCGACTCCGGCAGCCGGGCGCCGACCTGCTCGCCGCCGTTGGCGGGCTCGCGCTGGGCTGCTGCCTGTTCCTGTCGTACGGGTTGAGCCTGCTGGTGCTCCCGGCGGTCGCGGTCGTGCTGTTCGCCCCGCGCCGGGCCGACCGGCGCGCGGCCGGTGGCCGGCTGTCCCCCGACTCGGACCGCCCGGCCGGCGGGCGCCGGCTGCTGGCCCGGTGGGCCCGGGAAACCCTGTCGCCGCAACGGATCCGGCCGCTGCTGATCGGCGCCGCGATGGTGCTGGCGGTGCTGGTGGCGGCGCGGCTGGCCGGCTTCGACTGGTGGCACGGGCTGTCGCTGGCCGCCGAACGCACCCGGACCGGCGCCCGTTCGGCGCACCCGCCGACCGTCTGGCAGGACCGGCCCACCTGGTACTTCCTGTTCGCGAACCCGGCGGCGCTGGCCGTGCTGCTCGGTCCGGCAGCGATCGCCGCCCTCGGCTTCCTGCGCCGGTCCCGGCTGCTGGTGCTGCCGGCCGCCGCCGCGCTGGCGGTGCTCGGTGCGGTGCTGTCCGACCTGTCCAAGGGTGAGGTGGAACGCATCTACCTCCCGTTCGCGCTGCTGATGTTGCCGTTGACGGCGATGCTGCCGATCCGCCGGTACGGGCGGCTGCTGCTCGCGGTACAACTGGGCTGGGCGGTGCTGATCGCCCTGACGATCGAGACGTGGTGGTGAGGACGGTGACCGAGCGGCCGGCGCGGGTCCTGGTGGTGGACGACGACCCGACCGTCTCCGATGTCGTCGCCCGCTACCTGCACCGGGACGGCCTCGATGTCCGGCTCGCCGCCGACGGCCCCGGCGCGCTGCGCGAGTTCGCCGACTACCGGCCCGATCTGGTGGTGCTCGACCTGATGCTGCCCGGCCTCGACGGCATCGAGGTGTGCCGGCGGATGCGGGCCGGCGCCGACGTCGCGGTCATCATGCTCACCGCGCTGGGCGAGGAGTCCGACCGGGTGCTCGGCCTCGCCACCGGCGCCGACGACTACGTGACGAAGCCGTTCAGCCCGCGGGAGCTGGCGCTGCGGGTGCAGTCGGTGCTGCGCCGCTCGTACCGGCCGGTCGAGCCGGCGCAGCCGGAGGTGTTCCGGGACGGGGAGCTGGTGGTCGACACCGCGGCCCGGATCGCCACCCTGGCCGGGCAGCGGCTCAACCTGACCGTCCGCGAGTTCGACCTGCTGGCGTTCCTGGTGCGCAACCCGGGCACCGCGTACCGGCGGGAGGAACTGCTCGCGCAGGTCTGGGGCTGGACGTTCGGCGACCACTCGACGGTGACCGTGCACGTGCGGCGGTTGCGGGAGAAGGTGGAGCGCGATCCGGCCCAGCCGCACCGGATCGTCACGGTGTGGGGCGTCGGCTACCGGTACCAACCGGACGGAGGGGAGGCGCGATGACCGACCGGATCCTGGTGGTGCTGATCGCGCTGGGCTGTTCGCTGGCGGTCGCGGTGCCGGGTGTCGTACTGCTCCGGCTGCGGCGCGGCTGGTCGGTCACCGTGCACGTGTGCGTGCTGATCGCGGTGACGGTGCTCGCGATGGCCGCCGGGGTGGTCGGCACCGCGCTGGCGATGTTCATCTCGCCGCACGACCTGAGCGTGCTGCTGACGGTGGTGGCGGTGGCCGGGGCGGTCAGCCTGGTGGCCGCGCTGTGGCAGGGCCGGCGGCTGGCCGCGGCGAGCATGTGGTCGGCCGAGGCGAGGCGGCGGGAACGGCAGCTGGAGGCGAGCCGGCGCGAGCTGGTGGCCTGGGTCAGCCACGATCTGCGCAGCCCGCTGGCCGGGCTGCGGGCGATGGCCGAGGCGCTGGAGGACGGCGTGGTCGCCGACCCCGGCACGGTCGGCGAGTACCACCGCCGGATCCGTACCGAGACCGACCGGATGGCCGGGCTGGTCGACGACCTGTTCGAACTGTCCCGAATCAATGCCGGCGCGCTGCGGCTGTCGCTGTCCGCGGTGCCGCTGGGCGATCTGGTCTCGGACGCGGTCGCCTCGGCCGAGCCGCTGGCCACCGCCAAGCGGGTCCGGTTGATCGCGGCGGCCGGCGACTGGCCGGTGGTGCGGGCCAGCGAGCCGGAGCTGTCCCGGGTGCTGGCGAACCTGCTGCGCAACGCGATCCGGCACACCCCACCGGACGGTACGGTCTCGGTCAGCGGCGGGCGGGACGGGGCCGATGGCTGGTTCGCCGTCACCGACGCCTGCGGCGGCATTCCGGAGGCAGACCTCCCCGGGTGTTCGACGTGGCGTTCCGTGGCGAGACCGCGCGCACCCCGCGGCCGGCCGGCGGCGGTGGCGGCGGGCTCGGCCTCGCCATCGTGCGTGGCCTGGTCGAGGCGCATGCCGGCAAGGTAGCGGTGTCCAATGTGGACACTGGCTGCCGCTTCCTGGTCCGCCTGCCGGCCTGACCCGGCGAACCCGGTCGCAGCAACCCGGACCCGAGTTGGTCGTCTTGGTGTGGAAGAAGTCACCCCACCCACCCGGGGGCGACCCCGCAACGACCCTACCCCGGAACTCTCGGAAGCCACCTAGCCATCGGCGCCCCTGTGGACAACGGGCACCCCTGTGGACAACGCCCGCGGGTCTCACCTGCGTAGCGGCACACCGGCGAATTCGGCCATCCCGTCGGCGAAGTCGACCGAGGCCCGGAAACCGAGTTCGGTGCGGGCCAGGTCCGGCGCGGCGACGACGTGCCGCACGTCGCCCAGCCGGTACCGGCCCGTCACCACCGGCGCCGGCCCGCCGAACGCGTCGGCGAGCGCGGTGGCCATCTGACCGACCGTGTGCGGCTGCCCGGACGCCACGTTGTACGCCCGGAAGCCGCCGGGTCCGCCGTCCGCGCCCCCGCTGTCTGCACGCCCGCTGTCCGCGCGCCCGCCGTCTGCACGCCCGCGGCCCGCGCGACCGGCGTCTGCGCGGCCGGCGGCGGTCCCGCCGGGACCGCCGGTGGCGGTCACCGCGGCCAGGTTGGCGGCGGCCACGTCGCGCACGTGCACGAAGTCGCGCCGCTGCGCGCCGTCCTCGTACACCTGGGGCGCCTCGCCCCGTTCCAGCGCCGACCGGAACAGCGCGGCCACCCCCGCGTACGGCGTGTCCCGGGGCATCCGCGGCCCGTACACGTTGTGGTACCGCAGGGCCACCACCGACCCGCCGGTGTCCCGGGCCCACGCCGCGGCCAGGTGCTCCTGCGCCACCTTCGTCGCCGCGTAGGTGTTCCGCGGATCCAGCGGCGCGGACTCGGGGACGTTCTCCGGCCGCAGCCAGGCGCCGCAGCGCGGGCACGGCGGCTCGTACCGACCAGCGGCGAGATCCGCCTCCCGGCGGGGCCCCGGGCGCACCGTGCCGTGCTCGGCGCACGCGTACCTGCCCTCGCCGTACACCACCATCGACGAGGCGAGCACCAGCCGGCGCACCCCGGCGGCGGCCATCTCGGCCAGCAGCACCGCGGTACCCAGGTCGTTGCAGCCCACGTACTCCGGCAGGTCGGCGGTGTCCACGCCCAGCCCGACCATCGCCGCTTGGTGCACCACGACGTCCACGTCGGCCAGCGCGGACCGCACCGCGGCGGCGTCCCGCACGTCCGCGCGCAGCCAGCCGTCCGCCAGGTAGGACGGCACGCCGCGGTGTGCGGCGGGATGCAGGCAGTCCAGCACCCGAACCGGGGCACCGGCAGCCCGCAGCGCGTCGACCACGTGCGAGCCGATGAATCCGGCCCCGCCGGTCACCAGGATCACGGCACCGTCACCCCGGCCTCCTCGTACGACTCGCCGCAGGCGCAGTCGCGCTCGACCGGCAGGGCGGCCGCGGCGCTCAGCAGCAGCGTGCGCATCCGTTCGGTGTTGGCGGCGAACACCGCGAACACCTCCTCCTGGCTGACCCCGGCGCCCGCCTCGATCCCCGCGTCCAGGTCAGTGACCAGTGCGATCGGCGTGTAGCACAGCCCGAGTTCGCGGGCCAGCACCGCTTCCGGATGGCCGGTCATGTTCACCACCGACCAACCCTGCGCGGCGAACCACTGCGACTCCGCCCGGGTGGAGAACCGGGGCCCCTCCACCACGACCATCGTGCCGTGCTCGACCACGTCGGTCCCGGCGCTCGCGGCGGTGCGCGCCACCCGGTCCCGCCCGACCGGGCAGTACGGGTCGGCGAACGAGACGTGCACCGCGCCGTGGTCGTGGTAGGTCTGCACGCGGCCGCTGGTCCGGTCGACCAACTGGTCCGGTAGTACGAAGGTGCCCGGCCCGAACTCCGGCCGCAGCGAGCCGACCGCGCACGGCGCCAGCACCTGCCGCACTCCGAGCGAACGCAGCGCCCACAGGTTGGCCCGGTACGGGATGCGGTGCGGCGGGAACCGGTGGTCGCGACCGTGCCGGGGTACGAACGCCACCCGGCGTCCGCCAGGCAGCAGACCGACCATCAGCGGGTCGCTGGGCGGCCCGTACGGCGTGTCGACGGCGTGCTCGACGACGTCGGGCAGCAACTCGTACAACCCGGACCCGCCGATCACCCCGACGTCGGCCACCGGCCCGCCCGTGCCTGCCTCGGCCACCGGACCACACCTCCTCGTGCCCGTAGCCCGTCGCGTACGGTGCGCCCCACCATTCTCTTGGGCGTACCGCCGGGTGCGTCGCCCGGCCCCGATTACCGATCGGTGACGGTTGCCCGGAATCCGCGGTCACCGAGCGTCGCGGTACCGCGGGGTACGCCCACCTGCGGCTGGTCCCCGCCGACGAGGGCGGGCGTCCGCCGAAGGGCGGGTTTCCGACACTGTTCGTGACCGCAATCTCAACAATCTTGTTAGCTGGCGTTGCGCTCTTCGACTTCCGCGCGAGGGGTGCACGTCGATAGCGTGCGGGGACAGCGGTGGACGGCGGGCCACCGGCACAGCAGGGGAGGCGGGCGTGCGGCACGAGCCAGGAAGGATCGGGGACATGGCGGTCGAGTCGCTCACCGGGCGACTCCTCGTCGCCACCCCCGCCCTGCGGGACCCCAACTTCGAACGCACCGTCGTCCTGCTGCTCGCGCACGAACGCGGCGGCGCGCTCGGCGTCGTCCTCAACCGCGCGACGGAGATGCCGGTCAGCGACATCGAGGCGCTCGGCGGCTGGGCCGAGCGCGCGAGCGACCCCGGCGTGGTGTTCGAGGGCGGGCCGGTACAGCCCGAGGCGGCGATCTGCCTCGCCCGGGTCCGCCCGGAGCGCGACATTCGCGGCGTCACCCGGGTCGCCGGCCCGGTCTGCTCGGTCAACCTGCCCGCCGGCCCGGACGACGTGGACGAGGGCATCGAAGGGGTGCGGGTCTTCTCCGGCTACGCCGGCTGGGAGGCCGGCCAGTTGGAGTCCGAGATCGACACCGGCTCCTGGCTGGTGTTCGACGGACTGCCCGGCGACGCCTTCTTCCCCCGCCCGGACGATCTGTGGTCGATGGTGCTGCGCCGGCAGGGCGGGCTGCTCGCCGCCATTGCCCTGTTCCCGTCCGATCCGTCGCTGAACTGACCGGAGGGGGTACCCGACTGGCCCGCCCGACCCGGCTGTGTACACTTGCCCACGCACGTCGCTGAGGCGGCGAGCACGGGGCTGTGGCGCAGCTGGTAGCGCACCACACTGGCAGTGTGGGGGTCAGGGGTTCGAGTCCCCTCAGCTCCACCCGTACGAAGACCCGTTGGCCGATGCGTTCTCGCAGGTCAGCGGGTTTTTTCATTGCCATGGGTCGATCAGGTGATCTAGCTCGAATCCATGATCATCAATGCCGGTGACGGCGGATGCGCCTCTTTCCGCATTGCACGTTCCGCGACGTTGCAGGCAAGGGGACTGGCCAGGGTTTGGTTGACGCTCGGTGTCACTCGGGCGTCTTCCTTTCTCGCGCGAGTGAGGGGGCGCGGGCGGTCAGAACGGGATGGGGTAGTTGCTGCGGATCGTGTGGTGCGGATCAAAACGGTGCTTGATGGCGCGCAGCCGAGCCAGGGTGTCGGGTGCGAAGGCGTCGGCTGCGGTCTCGCTCGGCGTCAGGTAGGTGTACGGCTTGTGCCCACTGATCCAGGGCGCGAGGTCTCGGACGAGGTCTCGCTGCCGGGCCCGCACGGCCGCGGCGGACTCCGGTGAGGTCGGCACACCGAACAGGTAGAGGGCGTACGGCTCCTCGAGGGGGCCGTGCGGGCTGTCGGAGGGGCGGGCGAGTGCGCCGCCGAGGTGCCGGAGCTGCACGCTGAGCAGTGGGTCGATCGGCTCCGCCAGGAGGGTCTTGGCCGCGCGGTCGTCCAGCGCGGTGAGCAACTCCCCCCGCGACAGCCCCGGCCCCGGTTCGGTCGGCTCGGCCGTGATGGAACCGAGATCGGCGGTGGAAAGGGGGCCGCGGCCGTCGGACAGGAGCCCGTCGAGGTTCGCCAGCGGGCGGAGCAGGTCCCGGCCCTCGGCCGGCTCGCCCAGATAGGTTGCGTCCACGGCGACCAGCGGCGCGCTCCCGGGGAAGTTCAGCAGGTCGAGCCAGAGGGTGAGGGTCTCCGGTGCCGCTGCGGTGACTGTCCGGTAGGTGTCCAGGACCTCGGCCGCCCGTTCGGCGGGCCACAGCATCCGCCCACCGTAGAGCCGCGGTGCGGGGTGCAGGGTGAACTCCAACGCGGTGACCAGCGCGTAGTCGCCACCTCCGCCGCGCAGGGCCCAGAACAGGTCGTCGCCGGCCATCACCCGGAACGGTGTGCCGTCGGCGCCGACGCCTTCGATGGCGGTGACGCTGTCGGCGGCCCAGCCGTATGCGCGGGAGAACCAGCTGAGGCCGCCGCCGAGGGTGTAGCCGGTCACGCTCACCACGGGGGAGCTTCCCGGAAGCCCGGTCAGACCGTGCTCTGCGGCGATCCCTTGGACCTGGCCCCAGCGCACACCCGCGCCGACCCGGGCGGTGCGACCGGCGGCGTCGATCGCGACCTCGTCCAGGAGCCGGGTGCGCAGCAGGATCGCGCCGTCCAGGTCGCCCGTGGCGCCGTGCCCGCTGGGCTGGGCCGACACCCGCAGCCCGTGGGCCGCGGTGTAACGGGCCAGCGCGGCGACATCGGCGGCGTCCGCCGCCTCGACCACCGCGGCGACGTCCTGTTCGACGGCCAGATTCCAGGGTCGGCGGGCGGAGTCGAACCCGGTGTCCTCGGGAAGCAGCACCCGGCCGCGAACGCGGTCGCGCAATTCGGTCAGAGCGTTCATCGTTGGCTCTCCTCAAGGATCATCCGGTCATCGGTGGACACGGCACGGGGAATGGATCGGGGCTTGCGGGCGCGGGAGAATCCGAGCGCGGCCAGTGCGGTCAGTGCGATGCCCGCCGCTGCGACGAGCATCGCCGTCCGCAGGCCGTGGACGGTGGCCGCGCGCAACGCCGCGCCGGTGAGCCCGCTGGTACCGGAGTTGGCGATGGCCACCAGGACGGCCAGGCCGATCGCACCGCCGATCTGCTGGGTGGTGGAGACCACCCCGGATGCGACGCCCTGTTGTTCGGCGGGGGTCGCGGAGGTCGCCGCGCCGAACATCAGGGTGTAACCCGCGCCCTGACCGACCCCGAGGACCAACAGCCCCGGGACGAGGGCGAGGTAGGACGATCCGACGGCCAGGGTCGTCGCGAGGACGAGCGTCCCGGCCAGCCCGACGAGCAGGGCGCCGACGATGGTGGTTCGTACGCCGCGCGCGGTCGCGAGGTGTCCGGCCAGCTGCGATCCCGCAACGATCGCGGCCATCGGGACCAGAAACGCCAGGCCGGTGCGCAGGGCGCCGTAGCCGAGTACGGCCTGGAAGTAGACGGTCAGGAAGTACAGCAGAGAGCCGAAGGTGCCCATGTAGAAGAAGGTGACCAGCGCACCCGAACCCAGGTCCCGGCCACGCAGCAGGCCGAGCGGCAGCAGCGGGTGGCTCCCGCGCCGTTCGATGGTGACGAACGCGGCCAGCAGCAGCATCCCGGCCACGGCCGCCCCAACGACCGGTGCGGACGCCCATCCCGACTCGGGGCCCTGCACCAGCGCGACCACCAGCAGGGTGGTTCCGGCAGTCCCGGTCAGCGCTCCGGCGACGTCGAATCGGCGTCGCGTCGTTCTCTCCGGCCGGGGCTGGCCAGGGATCAGCGGCAGGGCGGCCAGCGCGGCCACACCGGCGAGCGGCACGTTGACCAAGAACACCGCTGTCCAGCCGAACGCCTCGGTAAGCATCCCGCCCAGCAGCGAGCCCAGGATCATCCCGCCGCCGCCGGCGGTGCCCCATAGCGCGAAGGCGCGGTTGCGATCCCGGCCCGGCGCGAATCCGGTGCTGATCAGCATGAGGGTCGCGGGGAACAGCAGCGCCCCGCCCAGCCCCTGGACAGCCCTCGCCGCCACCAGCGGCCAGGGCGAGTGGGTCATCCCGCCGGCCAGCGAGGCCACCGCGTACAGCACCAGTCCGGTCACGAACATCCGACGCGGGCCGAACAAGTCGCTGGCGCGGCCACCGAGGAGCAGGAACCCGCCGAAGGCCACCGCGTAGGCGCTGACCACCCACTGGAGGGTCTGGGAGGAGAAACCGAGGCCATCCCCGATCTCTGGCAGCGCCACGTAGACGATGTTGTAGTCGAGGGAAATGATCAGTTGGGCGAACGCCAACAGGGCCAGGGCGAGCCCCGAGCGCGGGAAGATGGTCTTCATGAGCTTCGTTCTCTTTCGGAGGGTCGTCAGGCGGTGAAGATCGCGGCGGGGTCGCCGGTGTGCCATGCGTTGTCGATACGCATCCGGCGGACCACCCAGCGGTCGCCGTCGCGGACCAGATCCACGGCGTAGGGGTTCTTCAACAACGCGAAGGTGCCGCGGTCCGCGATGAGCAGATGCTGGGCCTCGACCAGCGCGGTGAGGCGCGCGGTGTCACCGTCGACGGCGACGCGCGGGTTGGTGACCTGATGGGTGGTGTCCACCCGGCCGTCGAACAGGCCGAGGATGGTGCTGACGATCATGTCCCGGCCGACCATCAGCGGCGCCTTTCCGCCCCACTTGGCCGCTGCCGGGCTGAAGTCCAGTTCGGCGTCGGCGGCGAATGCCGAGGCGAACAACGCGGCGTCCTTCAGGTCCTGTCCGAGGCCGAACCGGTACAGCGCGTCGATGATCTCCACCCGGTCGCGCAGCTGCGCCGCGACGTTGGCGGGCTCGGTGGCCGGAGCGGACAGGGCGAAGGCGTCGGTGACGTACATCGTGGGCTCCTCTGCAGGTCAGATGGGGTGCTGAGCTGCTCCAACCCTCGCCGGTGCCGCAGCCCTCATCAACGCCGACCTGTGCAATGATCGTGAAGCCTGGGTTCATGATGGGGAGGCGCGATGCTGGAACGACACGAGGTGGACGCCTTCCTCACCCTGGCCGAGGAGCTCCATTTCGGCCGCACCGCCGAACGCCTGCACCTGTCCACCGCCCGTGTCAGCCAGACCATCGCCAAGCTGGAACGGCGCATCGGCGTCCCGCTGTTCAACCGCACCAGCCGCCGGGTGGCGCTCACCGCGGTCGGCCGGCAACTGGACGAGGAGATCCGGCCCGCCTGGAACCAGATCACCGCCGCCGTCGAGCGGGCGGTCGACAACGGACGCGGCCTCACCGGCACGCTGCGCGTCGCCTTCGTCGGCGCTGCCGGCGGTCAGCTCATGGCCGGAGTAGCCGAACTGTTCCGCGAACGCGAGCCCGGCTGTCAAGTACTGCTGCACGAGGCGCAGATGTCAGAGGTCTTCCCCTGGATCCGCGACCAAGTGGTCGATCTCGCGCTGGCCCCTCGCCCCGTGCACGAACCCGGTCTCGTCTCCGGCCCGGTGCTGGTGCGCGAGGCGCGCATGCTGGCAGTTCCCGTGGGGCATCCCTTCGCCCGCCGCGAGTCGGTGTCCCTGCAGGATCTGAGCCGGGTGCGTCTCTTCCGGCTGCCTGAGAGCGTGCCCGGCTCCCTGCAGGACCATTACGCACCCAGCGTCACTCCCGCTGGACACCCGATCGAGCATGGCCCCGCGACCAAGACCTTCAACGAGACCCTCACTCTCATCGGCGCCGGCCAAGGCGGCTTCATCGTCGGTGCGCACTTCCGGCGCTACTACGCCCGCCCTGACGTCACCTACATCCCCTTCGACGATGCCTCGCCGCTGGAGTGGTCCATGCACTGGTCCGCCGACGCCGCCACTGCCCGTGTCCGTGCCTTCGCCGAGGCCGCTGTCAAGCTGGTAGGCGGTTGATCGCGGGCTGTTCGACATCCGGCCCGGCCCCGGCCGTCCTCCCGGCCCCAACCACAGCCACGCCGCCCGCTACGGCGCCGGCGAACGGCGAACCAGTCTGCCGAAAACAGCCGTCGGGACCCAAGATCACTTTTGTTGGGACCTCCTAGCGGCGCCGGTGCCGGCGGTCCGTCGCGTCGGTACGCGGTGTGGCGGTGCCCTGGCGGGTGTGTCGGTCGGTGATCTCGTCGGTCGTCGTTTCGTCGTGGTCCAGTTTGCCGGTACGGCTTCGTTCGAGAGGCGGTGGAAAGGGGTTCATACACTGCATGGAATGGTGACGGCACTGGTCGGACTTGCGGCTCTGATCGCTGCCGCGATCGCCGGCGTGGCGGTGGTCCTCGCGGTTCGCCGCCGTCATCGCCGCCCCCTCGACCGGTACCAGGCTGCTCGGCTGGCGGCGCGCCGGGGGCGCCGGACCGCGGATCGCACCGCAAGGAACCCGGCCGACCCGACCGGCACCACCGTCGCCGATCACGGCTACGGTGGCGCCGGCTACGACCGGTAGCGGCGACCGCCGCCAGTCGCACCCCGGATCGCCCGGCGCCAGCCGCGCCGCCCCGAACCGCCGCCGCGAGCCGCGCCGTTCGGAACCGCCCGCCCCCGGATCGGCCGGGCCCCGCTAAGGGCCGCGCCCCGCTACGGCAGCGCCACGGTCACTGCTGGAAGTCGGCCGTGTGGTCGGCGGCCCAGGCCGCGAAGTCGAGTCCGGGACGTCCGAGGATCCGGTCGACCTCTCCGGTGACGAGGCCGGCCTGCCCGTACGAGTCGGCCTGCATCGCCATGAAGCCGTCCGCGAGCGCCGCCGGGATGCCGGAGGCGACCATGCCCCGCTTGGCCACCTCGACCGGGACCTCCTCGAAGCGCAGCGGCCGGCCGATGGCCGCACCGATCGTCTCGACCATCTCGGTCTGGGTGAGGGCGCGGGGGCCGGTGAGGACCGGGCAACCGGGCGAGAGTTCGTCGGCGAGCAGGGCGTGCGCGCCGACCGCGGCGATGTCCCGCTCGTGCAGCGGTGCCCAGGACGTGTCGGCGTACGGGCCGCGCACCACGTCGCCGGCGCGGATCTGGCCGGCCCACATCCCGATGGTGTTGACTGCGTAGAAGCCGGACCGCAGCGCGAACCACTCCAGGCCGGACGCGGCGACGGCGGCCTCGACCTCCTTGTTGTACTCGCCACGCAGCCGGGACGGCTGCCGGTCCAGGTCGAAGTCGACGTTCAGGGCGGACATCGACACGACCCGGCGTACCCCGGCGTCCCGGGCGCGGTCCAGCAACTCCGCCGCGGCGGTACCGACCGTCCGGGGGTTGACGAACATCGCGGTGACGCCGTGCAGCGCCCCGTCCAGGGTGGTGGGCCGGGACGGATCGGCGCGAACGACCTCGACGCCGGCGGGAAGGTTGGCGGCCTCCGGGTCACGGCTGACCGCGCGGACTTCGGCGCCCGCCGAGACGAGCAGTTCGACCAGTGGGTGGCCAACCACCCCGGTCGCTCCTGTCACCAGAATCATGACTGGTCCTTTCCGTACGGCGGGCGCTCCGGGCGAGCGTGCCCGCGTGGTGTGTCGACGGTTTCGGTGTTGGTCCCGCTCGGACCGGAGCGGGTTGCCCGGCGGGTCACCGGGCGAGGCCGAGGGCCAAGCTGGCCGCGGCCAGCGGGAGGAAGAAGCAACTGCCGAGAAAGAAGGTGGGGGAGAAGTCGGCCACGCGGATGTGCGTGTAGGCCGCGCAGACGAAGAACAGGACGAGGCCGATCGCGGCGGCGGTGCCGACCAGCGGCACGCCGACGAGGCCGAGGAGCACGCCGAGGGCGCCGGCAGTCTTGAGCGTGCCGATGGGAAAGGTGAGCCAGGACTCGGGAATGTCGGCGGTCGCGAGTGCCGGCCGGAGGGTCTTCATGACCGGGCCGAAGCGGGTGATGGCGCAGGCGCCGGAGAACAGGTTGGCGGCCACGGTCACGATGCCGATGACGAGGTAGGCGGTGTACATGGCGGTACCGATCTTCCTTCGGCTCAGGTGATGAGCCTCTATGTCAGATGAGAAGCATACTATATGAGTTAGATATTTAATGGCACGGCCCGGCGGGCGGACGGGTTCGCGGCGCTGCGCGATGCCTGCCGCCCCGCCGGCCGCTCAGGTCAGTCCGCCGTCGACGGCGATCCGCTGGCCGGTCACCCAGCGGGCGCCCGCGGAGGCGAGGAACCCGACGACCTCGGCGACGTCGTCGGGTCGGCCGAGCCGGCCCATCGGCATCCGTTGGGCGATCTGCTCGACCGGAATGCCCGCGGTCTTCAGGCCGTCGGTCTCGGTGAACCCGGCAAGCACGCTGTTGACGGTGATCCGTCGCGCGGCGACCTCGCGGGCGAAGGCCCGCACCAACTGCTCGCCGGCAGCCTTGCTGGCCGCGTACAGGCCGGGCGGGTTGCCGGTGCGGGTGATCGACGACGAGATGAACACGATCCTGCCGTCGTCTCGCATTCGGGTCGCCGCTTCCCGCAGCGCCACGAAGGTGGCCCGCGCGTTCCCGTCGAAGGCCCGGTCGAAGTCCTCGTCGCGTGCCTCGGCGATGGCCCCGTAGGCGGCGCCGTAGGCGTTGTGTACGAACACGTCCAGCCCGCCGTAGTGCTGTTCCGCCGCGTCGAACAGGCCGCGCAGCTGGGCCGGGTCGGTCACGTCGGCCGGGACGGCCGTCGCCTGCCCGCCGGACCTCTCGATGGCCGTCACGGCCTCCTCGGCGGCGTCCGCGTTGCTCCGGTAGTTGATGATCACGCGCATCCCGTCGGTGGCGAGCCGGGCCGCGATGGCGCGGCCTATCCCGCGGGAGCTTCCGGTGACGACTGCGACTTTGCCGGTCATGGCACCCTCTCGATCGGTGGGAAATAGATATGAGCTTCATATCATTCGACTCTCATACTATGCCACGCGGGGGCGCCGCCGCGCCTGCCGCAGCCTCGGCAGCCTGCAGCGAGGGCCGATATCATATGAAGGACGTTTCATATCGTCCCGAGAGGTGATCTCATGCCGTCCACGCCTGCCGCCGATGCCCGGTCGAGACGAGGCCGACGGCGCGTGATGACCGAGATCAAGGAGTCGCTGCGCGGGCTCAGCATCCAGCTGTCGCTGCTCAACCACCAGATCGGCGCGCACGTCGATCTCAAGGACGTCGACTTCTACTGCCTGGACCTGGTCAACCGGTACGGTCCGCTCAGCCCGAGCGCGCTGTCCCGGCGGGCGGGACTGCATCCGGCCACGATGACCGGCATCCTCGACCGGCTGCAACGCGGTGGCTGGGTGGTGCGCGATCGCGACCCGGAGGCGACCGACCGGCGTGCCGTGACGGTTCGCGCCCTCCGCGACCGCAACAGCGAACTGTTCGCGCTGTACGCGGGCATGAACGCGTCGATGGACGAGCTCTGCGCCGACTACGACGACGACGAACTCCGGATCATCGCCGACTTCCTGCGGCGTACCACCGACGCCGGCGGCCGCGCGACCGACGAACTCGTCGACGAGTGACGCGAGCGCCGGCAGCGCCGGTCGGCCAGCCGCGGCGCCGCCACGCCGCTCACTCCCCGCCGCTGTTCGCCAGCCGGAGCTGGGTGCAGGTGTAGTGCCGCAGGGCGGCCAGGTCGACCGGGCGTAGCACGTCGCAGACCCAGTTCCAGTGCATCGCCACCGATCGGCCCGGCCGGATCCCCGGGACCAGCCGGTAGCCGCGACGGCCCACCCGCACGGCCGCCACGTGCGGCGCCCCCAGCGCGAGACGGCCGGCGTGCCAGACGAGCGGACGCTGCCGTACCAGGGCGGTGTCGCCGGACACCGACTCGACCGTGCCCCACCGGATGCGGCAGCCGTCGAGAACCCGCAGCGGCTCCTCGACCCAACCCGCGCGGAGCTGCCCGACCCACGGGTACACGGTGAAGACGTGGAAGTTGTGGTGTGCCCGCCCCGCCGCCGCGATCGCCGTGCCCAACTCCGGTTGGTGCCGGCCGAGACGGGAGGCGAAGCGGTCGACGACGTCGGTGGCGAGCAGCCGCGGCGAGACCCGCTCCAGCAGCGGGCTGCCGATCCAGTACGCGCGAACCACCGGAGCGGAGAGCGGGTCGTGGGCGCCGACCGCGGCGGCGATCAGCGTCAGGTACGGCCATGCCCCGTCGAACTGCCGGTCGAGCACCATCAGGCCGCGATCGCCGCGGCCCCGGTCGACCCGTTCGAGCAGCTCGCCCGCGTCGTCCGGTCCGCAGTAGCCCAGCGCGTTGGGCGGGTAGGCGTACCGGGCGAACAGTACGGGGCCGGGGGCTGTCATGGCACCGGCCTCGCGGGGCGACGGCTGCCGGCGACGACGATCGCTGCCCCGGCGGCCAGCAGCGCCATGCCGGCGACGGCGGCGGGAGCCGGTACGGCCAGGGTGGTGAGGGCCGACAGCCCGGCGGTGAGCAGCGCCGCGCTGGACAGCGCCGCCGTGGCATCGATCGCCGGCGCCCGGGACAGCGCGGCGAACCAGGTCGTCACGTACGCCGCGAGCAGCGTGCCGGTCACGCCGGCCCACGCCCACCCGGCCGGCCCGAGATGCAGCATGGCCGGCCAGCGCCCGGTCACGGCGATCCAGCCGAGCAAGGCCAGCACACCGATGCCCATCCGGTACAGCGCGAGCGGGAGCGCGCCGAGGTCGGCCAGCAGCAGCTTGACCACGATCACCTCGCCGGACCACAGCAGCGTGGCGGCCGCCACCATCAGCTCGCCGCGGTCGGCGACCATCCCGGCCAGCCCACCCTCCAGTACGACCAGGCCCGTCACGATCGCCGCGACGGCCAGCACGTGCCGTGCCTTCAGCCGTTCGTGCAGGAGCAGGACGGCCAGCACCGCCACCCAGATCACCAGGGTCTTCTGCAGGAACCCGGCGTGCGTCGACGAGGTGCGGGACAGCCCCTCGAAGAACAGGACGAAGGCCGCGGCCCCACCTACGAGTCCGACGGCCGCGACGCCCAGCACCTGCCGGGCGCCACGTGGCCGCCACCGGGCGCCTCCCGGCCGGCGTACCGCCGCGACCGCCACGGCGGCGAGCAGCGCGGTCGCGACGAGGTTCTTGGCGGTGGTGTAGACGGTGGGGTCGGGCGCGGTGGACACGCCCTGGGCGTTGACGAAGACCGCCACGCCGCTGATGGCGGCGGCCACGAACGCCAGCGCGACGCCCCGGCGGGCACGGCTGCTCATCTCGACTCCCCGGCCGCGCGGGCGGCCCTGGCCAGCTGGTCCGCCTCCGGCGGCGAGATCCGGGCCACCGCCAGCCCGCACTGGATCAGCAGCTGGTCGCCGACCCGTACCGGATCGTCCACGGCAGTCAGCGGGACCACCCGGACCTGTCCGCCGAGTTCGACTTCGGCGCGCTCGTCGTCCAGGACGTCGACGACCTGGCCGATCTGGGTCAGACACATCAGGCACGCTCCAGGTGGCTGCGGATCCGGTTGGCGAGCACCGACACGGCGCGCCGCACCGCGGGATCGAGGCCGACGCCCAGGCTGGTGTCGGCGGGTTCGATGCTGTACAGCACCAGGTGGCGGGGGAGCCGCCGCAGCACGCGGGCAAGCTCGATCGCCTCACCCAGCCCGATGCCGTGGCTGCTCGCGTTCCCTTCCTGGTACAGCCGATCGCGGGCCAGGTCGATGCGGTGGATCGTGCCGGGCGCCGACCGTGCGTGCCGGGCCGCGTCGATCACGATCGCCTCGCGCGCGGCCTGCCACGCGTTGATCAGCCCGGCGGGTTCCCCGTCGCTGTCGACCACCGCGACGCCGTCGGTGGGCCGGTCGCGCAGCGCGGCGGCCACCGCGGTCCCGGCCCCGTCGTCGTGCCGGTACGGGTTGCCCACGCCGATCACCACCGTCCTCATGCCCGGTCCACGGTCAGGTCCAGGAAGTGCGTGGCGCACGAGATGCACGGGTCGTAGTTGCGGATCGCGCGCTCGCAGGCGGCGGTCAGCTCGGTGTCGGGCTCGCCGATCCGGTCCTGCACCAGCCGGCGCAGGTCCTCCTCGATGGCCGCCTGGTTCTGCGCGGTCGGCGGCACGATCAGCGCGGCGGTGATCCGGCCGGCGGAGTCCAGCGTGTACCGGTGGAACAGGCTGCCCCGCGGCGCCTCGCTGGCGCCGTAGCCGACGCCGGCGCGCGGCGGCACCGGCACGTACGGCGGGTCGGGCGGCTGGTACCCGTCCAGGATGGTGAGCGCTTCGACGATCGCGTGCACCACCTCGACGGCGCGCACGATGATCGACCGGAACGGGTTGCGGCACACCGGTTCCAGCCCGACCCGGTCGGCGACGCGCAACGCCGGCGCGGACAGTTGCGGACGGTTGAGGGCGTAGCGGGCGAGCGGGCCGGTGAGGTACCGGCGTCCGTCGAGCGTGGCGTGCAACGCCGTGGAGTACGGCACCTGGTGCTCGACGACGTGCCGGTCGAGGTCGGCGACCGGGAACGTGACGCCGGTCGACACGCGCGGTCGCCCGTCCTCGATCGCGTACCGGTCCGGGTCGGACAGGGCGAGGAAGTCGTGGTCGATCGTGAGGTCCGGGAAGTCGAACCCGGCCACCCACTCCACGGTGGCGATCGCGTCCCGCAGCGCGCGGTGCAGCGGGGCCCGCAGCGCCGCGAGCGTGGCGACCGTCGGGGCGCGGTAGAAGCCGCCGACGCGGACGTTGACCGGATGGATCGACCGTCCGCCGACGCGTTCGATCAGCAGGTTGCCGACCTTCTTCAGGGCCAGTCCCCGCTCGACGACCTGCCGGTGGTCGCGGGCGAGTTCCACCACGCCCGGGTAGCCGAGGAAGTCCGGCGCGTGCAGCAGGTAGATGTGCAGGGCGTGGCTCTCGATCCATTCCCCGCAGTACAGCAGGCGCCGCAGTTGCCGGACCGGTTCGGGCACCCGGACGCCGCAGGCGTCCTCGATCGCGTGGCAGGCGCTGATCTGGTACGCCACCGGGCAAATCCCGCAGATGCGCGCGGTGATGTCCGGCGGCTCGGTGTGGGCCCGACCGCGCAGCAGCGCCTCGAAGAAGCGGGGCGGCTCGTAGATCTGCAGCGCCACGTCGCCGACCCGGCCGTCGTCGACGGTCACCCGCATGGCGCCCTCGCCCTCCACCCGGGCGAGCGCGGAGACCTGCAGGGAACGGGTGTTGCGGTGGGTCATGGCCGGCGCTCCGCGGCCCGGGCGAACGCGTCCGCGGCGGCGTTGAAGGTGCGGTACAACCGTCGGCGGGTGCCGTCGGGCATCCCGGAGGCGGCGAGCTGCCTGCTCAGCGCGTCGGTGTTCGGGGTGTTCATCGGGCCGAAGCAGCCGTAGCAGCCGCGTCCCAGCGACGGGCACAGGGCGCCGCAACCGGCGTGCGTGACGGGGCCCAGGCACGGGGTGCCCTGAGTGACCATCACGCACGGGGTGCCCCGTTGCTTGCACTCGAAACACACGCTGTGCGCCGGCACGTCGGGTTCGCGCCCCGCCAGGTAGGCGGTGATGACCTCGATGAGCTGGCCCTTGTCGATCGGGCAGCCGCGCAGCTCGAAGTCGACCGGCACGTGCGCCGAGATCGGCGTGGAGGCGTCCAGGCTGTCGATGTAGCCGGGTTCGGCGTACACCACGGCGGCGTACTGCTCGACGCCGGAGAGGTTGCGCAGCGCCTGGATGCCGCCGGCGGTGGCGCAGGCGCCGATGGTGACCAGCGTGCTGGACTGCTCCCGGATCCGGTGTATCCGCTCCAGGTCGTCCGGCGTGGTGATCGACCCCTCGACCAGCGACAGGTCGTACGGGCCGGCCACCGTCGCGCTGGAGGCCTCGGTGAAGTGCGCGATGCGTACCCGGTCGGCCAGCGGCAGCAGCTCGTCCTCGCAGTCGAGCAGGGTGAGCTGGCAGCCGTCGCAGGAGGCGAACTTCCAGACCGCCAGGGTGGGTGTTCGGTTCACAGCTGAGCCACCTCCAGCAGCGGCGCGGCGACCGGGTAGCCGACGACCGGCCCGTCCCGGCACAGCAGCAGCGGTCCGAGCTGGCAGTGCCCGCAATGCCCGACGCCGCAGCGCATGGTGCGTTCCATGGAAAGCCGGATCGACCCGGGTGGCACCCCGCGGGCCAGCAGGGCGCGGATGGTGAAGCGCATCATCACCTCCGGCCCGCACACCAGGGCCAGGCAGTGCCGCGGATCGAAGTCGGCGGTGTCCACCAGGCCCGGTACCACCCCGACGCGCCCGGCCCAGCCGGCGTCGGCGTGGTCGACCGTGACCTGGAGGTCCAGCCCGGCCCGGCGCAGCCGGCGATAGCTGCCGGCATAGAGCAGGTCGGCCGGGGTACGGGCGCCGATCAGCACCGTGACGTGGCGGTAGCGGGAGCGGTCGGCGAGGGCGTGCGCCACCACCGGCCACAGCGGCGCCGTACCGATGCCGCCGCCGACCAGCACCAGGTCGGTGCCGGCCGGTGCCGGTACGCCCCAGTCGGTGCCGAACGGGCCGCGCAGCCCGACGAGGTCTCCGTCGCGCAGGGCGTGCAACGCCCTGGTGACGGCGCCGACTCCGCGCACGGTGTGCCGGAACGTACCGTCGCTGCCGCCGGCGACGGAGAGCGGCACCTCACCGACCCCGAATGCGTACATCATGGTGAACTGGCCGGGCCGGTAGTCCGGCAGCCGCTCGCGGTGCGGGGCGAGGTCCAGCGTCACCGTGTCGGTGGTCTCGGCGCGCCTGCCGACGACCCGGTAGGCGACCGGCGTCATCTCGTCCATGCCGGGCTCCGGTACAGGTCGAGCAGCCGCATCCGGGTGTGCTGCAACCGGTCCAGCAGTACCGGCAGGAACCGCGACATGATCGCGTACCCGAGGTCGGGATCGTCGTCGCACAGCCGCCGCAGCTGCCCGCCGTCGATCTCGCTGGTGTGCGTCGTCTCGGTCGCCTCGGCGCCGAAGTGCCACCGGTAGGGCGGGCACAGCCACGACCAGCCCAGCACGGTGCCGGCACCGAGCGTCTCGACGGTCACGTGTCCCCGGCCGGGGACCAGCGTGTCGAGACGTACCAGTCCGGTGTGGATGAGCCAGCAGCGTGCGGCGGGTTCCCCCTCCCGGAACACCCTGCTGCCGGGCGGCAGCCGCAGCGGCCGGGTCACGGTGGCGACCGCCGCCAGCTGGTCGTCGGGTATGCCGGCCAGGAACGGGTGCGTGGCCAGCTCGGCCACCGGCCCGGCGGTCATCCCGGCCTCCGGCCGCCGACCGGATCGACCAGTGCCGCGGCCTCCTCGGTGATGTCGATACCGACCGGGCACCAGACGATGCAGCGCCCGCAGCCCACGCAGCCCGACTCGCCGAACTGGTCGTTCCAGCTGGACAGCTTGTGACTGAGCCACTGCCGGTACCGGCTGGCGCCGGAGCTGCGCACCGGCCCCCCGTGCAGCCGGCTGAAGTCCAGGTCGAAGCAGGAATCCCAGCGCTGCCAGCGTTCGGCGTGCTCGCCGGTCAGATCGGTGCTGTCCACGATGTCGGTACAGAAGCAGGTGGGGCACACCATGGTGCAGTTGCCGCAGGTCAGGCAGCGGGACGCGACGTCGTCCCACCGGCCGGACTCGCGCGCGGCGGCGATGGCGCCGGCCAGGTCGCCGGACGGTAGTGTCCGGCCCATCCGGTCCGCGGCGGCGTCGACCGCCGCGGCGGCGCCCGCGGCGACCGGCTGCTCCAGCGGTCGCGCCGGGATCCGCGTCAACAGCCGGGCACCGGGCTCGCTGCCGCTCTCGGCCACGTACCGGCCGTCGGGCAGCTCGGTGAGTACCACGTCGTAGCCGGACTCGGCGCGCGGGCCGCCGCCGGCCGAGACGCAGAAGCAGGTCGCCCCCGGCTCGGTGCAGTTGACGGCGACGATGAACACCCCGTCGCGCCGTTGCGCGTACCGGCGGCCGTCGCCGAGTACCCGGTCCAGCACGCCGATCGCCCGCAGGTCGCAGGACCGGACGCCGAGGAACGCGAAGGCGGGTGGGGATCGGCGGGCTCGACCGCGCCGGCGACACCCGCGTCGGTGGACCACAGCATCTCCCGGGCCGGATGCAGGAACGTCTTCCAGGACTGCGGGCCGGCCGCGTGGCCGAACGCCAGCTGGTCCTCGCGGCGCCGCAGCCGGTACCTGCCCGCCTCCAGCTCCACGCCCCAGCCGTACGGGAGTTGGCTGGCGTCGGTGAGTTCGTCGAGGACGATGGCGTGGTCGCGCACGGTGGGGCCGATGACGCGCCGGCCGTCCGCGCGCAGCTGGTCGACCAGCCGCGCGAGGTCATCGAGTAGAACCGAGGTCACGGTGCCAGCCTCCTGTCGGCAGATCGACGGTACGGGCGAATCGTCCCGCTTCGCGAAAGTGCGGACCCTCCCCGCTCAGCAGACCGCGACGACCGGCCGGGTCCCAGAGCTGATCGGCCCCCTCCCGAGGTGCCCTGTGGCTCGGGCACGCCGCCCGGCACCGGGCCCCCGAGCGGGTGGCCCGTGGCTCGGACGCGCCGCCCGGCAGCGGCTGCCGAACGGGCGGACCCGGCCGGCTCAGCCGGCCCGTCCCGGGACGGCCGCGGCCAGCTCGGCGAGGTCGACGCCCCACCGCAACGCCCGGTCGCGTTCGCCGCTGTCCAGCGGGCCCTGCATGCCGGTGACGTAGAAACTGTGCGCGGGCGCGACGATCCGTGCACCGAGATGCCGCAGCCGGCGGTCGATCGCGCCGGCCGCCGACCCCGGCAGGCGGGTCCGGGCGTGGGTGTCGAACGCGGCGGCAAGCCGGCCGTGCAGCGGGCCCGCCGCGGCCAACCACTCGCGTACTCCACGGTCGGTGCCGCCGGCCGCCCTCTCGTCCTGCCGGGCCGCCGAACTCCGGGTGTTCGGCCGGCTCATCCCGAACGCGTGCGTCGGCCCGCCCACCACCACCAGATCCACCGTGTCGGGTACCGGGGTCGGCGCGCCGTCGACCGAGACCACTCGCACCACGGCCCGGGTACTCAACCCCTCGGCGATCGCGCGCGCGACCTGCTCGGTGTCACCGAACATCGACTCGTACACCACCAGGGCATGCATCGTTCCTCCCCCGTGCCGGTGTGCCATCCCTGCCGCCAGTGCAAACCCGGCAGCGGTCGCGCCGACAGGGCCGGACGACAGGTGGTCGCGGGCTGGACGGACCGGCACCGGCCGCGGTGCCGGGGTCACCGTCGCGTACCGGAGCGGCCGGGCGCCGGCGGCTCACCGGGCGGACCCACCGGGCGGCCCGGCCGGCGTGCCAGCCGCCGGCGGGTCGCCTCGTCGCGGTCGCGCTCGTCGAGTTCGACGAGCCGCCGCGACAGGGCGTCGGTCAGCAGCGGGAGCCACCCGTGCCGGAGCGCCCGCTCCCGCCGCGCGGTCGCGGCGATCTCCGCGTCCAGCACCGCCAGCGCGCGGGCGGCGGCGGCGTGCCGGCCGGCGGCGACCAGCGCGGTACGGACCGCGCGCCGGGCCTCGACGGCCGTGGCCGCCGCGGGCTCGGGAGGCAGCGTGACGGTGACGGCCGCCGGGTAGCGCACCCCGAGGGCGGTCGCGGTGTCCACCGCCACCGACGCCGCAGCGTCCGGGGTCGCCGCCTCCAGCCTGGCCTGGCCGCCCGCGAGGCCGGTACGCAGCAGCCAGGCCTCGCTGTCGTGGACCCGGTCGGTCCAGTCGCGGGCCGCGTCGGCCGCGTCGGCGGCGAGCCGGCGCCGGACGCCGCGCAGCATCCGCAGCTTGCGCTCCAGCAGGTCCGCGCCGCGTTCCGCGGTGGCCGCCCGGTGCCGCAGCCAGGCCAGCCCGGCTCGCCCCGGAGGTACCCGCAGTCGTGCCATCCGATGCCCCGCTCAGCCGATACCGTGCGCGTCGAGGGCGCTGTCGGGCAGCAGGGTCAGTTCGGCGCGCGGCAGCCGGCCCAGCACCTGCCAGGCCCGATCCAGCGTGTCGTCGAGGGCACGGTCGTCCGTGCTGCCCTGCCCGGCCAGCCCGGTGCGGAACGCGGTCGCGAAGTCCAGGTACCGGTGGTCGGCTTCGCCGAGCGCCGACTCGCCGACGATCTCGGCGAGTTCCCGCACCTGCCGTACCCGGGCGAGGGCGGCGAGCAGCTGCCCGGCCAGGTCGAGGTGGTCGGCGCGGGTCCGGCCGGGGCCGACGCCGTGTCGCATCAGCCGGGACAGCGAGGACAGCGGATCGATCGGCGGGTAGCCGGGCGTCTCGGCCGACAGCACGATCTGCCCCTCGGTGATGTACCCGGTCAGGTCCGGTACCGGGTGGGTGATGTCGCCGGCGGGCATGGTCAGTACCGGCAGCAGCGTCACCGACCCGGGCCGGCCGCGCAGCCGGCCGCACCGCTCGTACAGCGAGGCGAGGTCGCTGTAGAGGTACCCGGGGTAGGCGCGGCGGGCCGGGATCTCGCCGCGCGCCGCGGACACCTCCCGCAGCGCCTCCGCATAGCTCGTCATGTCGCACAGCACCACCAGCACGTGCCGCCCCGCCCGGTACCCGAGGTCCTCGGCGACGGTCAGCGCGATGCGGGGGTGAGCACCCGTTCGACGGCCGGGTCGTCGGCGGTGTTGAGCAGCAGCGTCAGTTCGCCGGCGGCGGTGCGCTTGTCCAGCGCCGCGCGGACCGCGTGCGCGTCGGCGTGGCTGAGCCCGAGGCCGGCGAACACCACGCAGAACGGCTCGCCTCCCGCGGTCGCCTGCGCCGCGATCTGCGTCGCCAGTTCCAGGTGCGGCAGGCCGGGGACGGAGAAGATCGGCAGCTTCTGCCCGCGTACCAGGGTGGTCATCGCGTCGATCACCGAGACACCGGTCGGCACCGGGTCGCTCGGCGGTTCCCGGCGGGTCGGGTTCATCGGCGCTCCGGCGACCGGCACCTCGCGCGCCCCGGTCACCGGCGGGCCGCCGTCGGCCGGTTCGCCACGCCCGGTGCACACCCGGCCCAGCCACCCGTCGCCGACCGGGACGGTCATCGGGCGGCCGGCGAACCGTACCGTCGTGTCGTCCGGCCGCATCCCGTCGGTGCCCTCCATGATCTGCACGACCGCCAGGTCGCCGGCCACCTCCAGCACCACGCCGTGCCGCGTACCGCCGGCGCCCAGGCGTACCGTGACCGACTCGTCCCAGCCGACGCCGCCGACCCCGGTCACCACCAGCAGCGGCCCGCGCAGCTCGCGTACCTCGGTGTACTCGACCCAGCCCGTCACGGCGCGGCCCCCCGGACGGCGGCCAGCACGGTGGCCACCCGGCCGGCGACACCGTCGGTGTCGGGGTCCTCCCGGGCCCGGACCAGCGGCCCGAAGTCGACGCGCTCGACGTCGGCGGCGTCGGCGCCGCCGGCCACGGCCGCCCGTACCGCGTCGCACACCGTGCGGACCGCCTCGGCGAGGGCCGCACCGCGCCGCTCGTCGCAGTACGCGTCGACGGCGGACAGGGCGCTCTGCCGCAGCAGCGCGTCCCGGGCCAGCCGCCCGCACAGCAGGGCCGCACGCTCGGCCGGGGGAGGGCGTCCACCCCGACCAGCTCGGCGACGGTGGTCAACCGGTCCGCCTCGGCGAGTACCGCGAGGATCCGGTCCCGGCGGTCCGGCCAGCCGGCGTCGCCCGCCGCGCGGTGCGCCGCGGCCGCCGCCCCGAGGTCCCGGCAGAACGACTCCGACCAGGACACCGCCGGATAGTGCCGGGAGTAGGCGAGGTCGCGGTCGAGTGTCCAGCGGCACCGGACGAACCGCTCCGTGTAGGTGGTGACCGGCTCGGTCAGATCGCCGCCGGGCGGGGACACCGCCCCGATGATGGTGACCGAACCGGTGTCCCCGCCGAGGGTGCGGACCGCGCCGGCCCGCTCGTAGAACGCGGCCAGCGCGGACGGCAGCCCCGCCGGGTACCCCTCCTCGGCCGGCAGCTCACCGGTACGCGCGGCGAACTCGCGCAGCGCCTCGGCCCACCGGGACGTGGAGTCGGCGATGACGACGGCGTCCAGGCCCATGTCCCGGAAGTGCTCGGCGACGGTGACCCCGGTGTACACGCTGGCCTCGCGGGCCATCATCGGCATGTTGGACGTGTTGGCGATGATCACCGTCCGGTCGGCGAGCCGCCCACCGGTTCGCGGATCGGTCAGCCCGGTGAGGTCGGCGACGACCTCGGCCATCTCGTTGCCGCGCTCGCCGCACCCCACGTACACCACGACGTCGGCGTCGCACCACTTCGCGATCTGTTGCAGCAGCAGGGTCTTGCCCGTGCCGAAGCCACCGGGTACCCCGGCGGTGCCGCCCACCGGCAGCGGGAAGAACTGGTCGACGACCCGCTGCCCGGTCCGCAGCAACCGGCCGGTGCCGAGCCGGCCGGCGTGCGGGCGGGGCCGGCGTACCGGCCAGGCCGACCGCTGGCGGACGTCCGCGTCGCCGACCCGGGCCAGCACCGCGTCCGGCGGCAGCAGCCCGGCCGCGGCGACCATCTGCACGGTGCCGCCACCGCCGGGCGGAACGAGTACCCGGTACTCGACGGGGCCGGTGTCCAGCACCCCGAGCACCGCCCCGGCGGCGAGCACGTCGCCGGCACGGACCCGCGGGGTGAACCGGCGCGGCACCGTGTCGACCGCGGTGCCGGCGCCGGGTTCCAGGAAGTCGGGCGCACCCGACAGGGGCCGCAGCAGCCCGTCGAACACGCCGCCCAGCAGGTGCGGGCCGAGCGCAGCGGACAGCGGTGCGCCCCGCGGCCGCGCCGGTTGCCCCGGCGCCAGCCCACCGGTGTACTCGTACGCCTGGGTGGTCGCGCGGCCGGCGGCGATCGACACCACCTCGCCCGGGACGCCGGCGGCGCCGAGGCTCACCAGGTCACCGACCGCCGTGCCGGCGTCGGCGACGTCGAAGTCGACCAGCGGGCCGGCGACACGCCGGATCACGCCTGCCATGGGTCCTCCATCGCGCGGGTGAGGTCCATCGCCCGGTCGGTGAGGGCGGTGACCGACAGGTCGAGCCGGCGGCCGCCCGCGGTACCCAGCATCCCGCCGCCCGGCGCGTCGCCGGTCCGGGCCGGTTCCCCCAGCACCGACCGGATCGTCGCCGCCATGCGCTCCCGTACCGCCGGGTCGCTGCAGCGCAGCCGGAGCGTCTCGCGCACCCGCTCGCGCAGCCGCCGGTGCGCCTCGGCCCGTGCCGTCAGCCGGGCGCGGGTGAGCCGCCGGTCGGCGTCGGCGGCGTCGGCGCGCGCGGCGAGCCGGGCCGCCTCGGCGACCTCGGTACGGGCCGCGGCGACGGCCGCGGTGGCCCGGCGCCGTGCCTCGGCGAGCGCCGTACGGGCCCAGGACTCCGCGTCGGCCACCTCCGCCCGGGCCGCGGCGCGGGCCTGCGCGGTCAGCGCCAGCCGGACCGGTTCGAGCAGGTCGGTCATGGCAGCACCGCCGTCAGCGGGGCGGTACCGGCCGTCAGCTCGCCGGCCAGGACGGCCGCGGCGGCCGGGGTGAGGACCACCAGTACGGTGTCCGGCGGCAGCGACCGCCACGCCGCGTGCACCGCCGCGGGGTCGTCGGCGGCCCGCACGGCGGCCCCGGCCAGCGCCCACCCGCGGGTCCGCGCCCACTCGCCGATGATCACGGCACCGCCGCGATCCACGGGTGGCACGGCGCCGCTCATGCCTTGCCGATCACGATGACGGCCACGATCAGGCCGTAGATGGCGATCCCCTCGGCGAGACCGACGATGACCATCGCCCGGCCGAACAGTTCCGGCCGCTCGCTGAGCGCGGCGAGGGCCGCCGCCCCGGTGTACGCCACCGCGATACCCGCACCGATCGACGAGCCCGCCACCGAGATCGCGGCGCCGAGCAGCGCGGCCCAGTTGCCGCCCGGCGCGGCCCCGGCCGCCGCCGGTGCGGCCTGTGCCGGGCCGGCGCTGAGCGCCACCACCGCGACGACCGCCGCGGCCACCAGCAACACCGCATCCAGGGCCAGGAACAGCCGTACCGCCAGCCGGCGGTGCCGGCGCAGCAGCACGCCGGCCCCGACCGCCACCGCGAGCAGGGCGGGTAGCGCCGCGATCCAGATGGTCATGACAGCTCCTCGGTCGTGATACGCCAGGGCCGGTACGGCCGGCCGGCCGGGCCGAAGATGCGGGAGAACATCTCGTAGTACTCCAGGCGCAGCGCCTGCACGGCGGCGACGAGCCCTTCCAGCGCGATCGCCAGCGCGTTGCCGAGCAGGAAGACGACCGCGGCGGCGACGACGCCGAGTACGCCGCGGCCGGCGAGCGCTGCGGCGGCGTGCCAGACGAGGAGGCCGAGCGCGGCGTGGGTCAGGCCGAACGCGGCGAGCCGGGCGAACGACACCAGGTTCGCGCCGATGCGGACGGCGGTGTCGAACAGCTCGACCACCGTCTGCGCGATGCCGGTGGCGCCGCCGCCGGCCGTACTGGCGAAGCCGACCGCGGCGAGCCCGAGACCCACCAGGGTGAGTGCCGCGGCGGCCAGCCACAGCGGCGGCAGGTGCAGAAAGAGGCCGACGGCGCCGAGCGCGAGCCCGACGAACACGGCGGCACCGGCGACGCCGGACGCGGCGTACAGGGCGACACCCGGCCCGCCCTCCCGCCAGCGGTTGACGATGCCCACCGTGTAGCTGGCGGCCAGCAGCGCCGCGCCGACGCCGATGCCGGCGGTCAGCAACCGCATCGGGTCGGTCAGCGGCTGCAGCCACAGGGCGGGTACCAGGCCGGTGGGTCCGAAGAACTCGCCGTAGGCGGCACCCGCCGCGACCGAGGCGACGCCCGCGCCGGCGAGGAACGGCCAGCCGGCACGCAGCCGCGCCAGCCGCGGCCAGGTGCCGAACCGTACGGCGAGGGCGAAGCCGGTCAGCAACAACCCGTGCCCGACGTCGCCGAACATGATGCCGAACATCGCCACGTACGCGACGCCGGCGAGCACCGTCGGATCCACGTCCGGGTAGGCGACCGTCTGGTAGGTGCCGACCAACGGTGCCACCGAGCGCCGGACCGGGCCGGCCGGCAGCAGCGTCGGCGGCTCCGTGCCGGGTGGCGTCGGCAGCGGTACCGGTGCCGCGCCGACCGCGCGCAGCCGGCACGCCAGGTCGCGCAGCGCGCCGCGGGGACACCAGCCGAGCAGCGCCGCGACCTGGTCGTGCCGTACCGCGGCGGCCAGGTAACCGGGCAGCCCGGCCGGCCCGGTGCCGTCCCGGCCGGGCGGCTCGTCCACGTCGACCACCCCGGCCGCGCCGACCACCGCCAGCGCACTGCGCATGGCCGCGGCCGGTGCCACGATCGCGATGCGCCGCATGGACACCGGGCCGAGCTGCCGGTACAGGTCAGACCACCGCATCGAACGCCTCCAGCGGCCGGCCGCCCCGCGCGGCGAGCTCCAGCGCGGCGGTCACCCGGCGGGCGTCCGCCGCGAGCAGCGCCACGGTGCCGACCAGCGCGTCGGGGCCGGGCCGGCCGCGCCGGGCCAGGCTCGCGGCATCGAGTTCCACCCGCCGCCACCAGGCCGGCTCGGCGCGCCACAGGTCGGCCGGACCGGCCACGCCCGCGACCGCCCACCCCGCGCGGGGCGGCAGCGAGGCGGTGAACGCCGGCCACGAGGACAGGTCCGGCCGGTGGCCGGCGAGCAGCTCGGCGGGGATCCACGCCGCGGTACCGGCCAGGAACCGTTGGCGGGCCAGCACCACGGCGGCGGCACCGGCGGCCCACGCGTCGGTCTCGGCGGCGGTCGCCGCGACCCGGCGCGCCCACACCAGCCGCAGCCTCGTGTCCAGTTCGGCGTCGGGCCTACCCGGATCGCCCCAGGCCGAGCCGGCGAGCGCCGCCCGCATGGTCGCCGGGCCGGTGGTGACCGCGACCCGCGACCACGCGGTGTCCAGGGCACCCAGTTCGTACGGCGGTGCGGCGGGCGCGCCGTCGAGGCGGCGGGCGTGGCCGACGATGTTGTCCACCTCGTACCAGCCGGCGACGCACCGGATGATCCGGGCGCCGGCCGCGGGTTGCCAGCCGGCGAGGATCCGCAGCTGCCACAGCAGTTCGGCGGCGACGGCCCGCTGCGCGGCGGTGAGGTCGGTGCCGGGCCGGATCCGCTCGCGGTACGCGGTGTCGCCCAACGCGGTGACGGCGGCGGTCAGCGACGCCGACGCCGCCAGCCGGCGGGCCCGGTCCCGGCCGAGCCGGCGGCTCAGCAGGCCGCGGGACCGTACCGCGCCTGCCGCCCAGCGCGCACTCACGGTTCCGGCTCCGCCGGGAGGTCCGTGACGATCCGCTCGGTGAGCAGTTCGGCCAGCGCGGGGATCCGCGAGTCGAGCCGGGAGGACAGCTCCGCCGCGGCGCGGGCGCTGTCCTGTTCCGCCCGGACGGTGCTGGCCGCCGATTCGCGGCGCCGGCGCTCGGCGGCGGCAGCACGGATCGCGTCGACCGCCGCCGCGGCGGCCGCGGCGATCCGGTCCGCTTCCTGCTGCGCCATCCGCCGGTGTGCCGCGGCGACCGTGCGAGCGTCCGCCCGGATCCGGTCGGCCTGGCGCCCGGCGCCGGCGAGGGCGTCGAACACCGGCGCCAGCTCCTGCTCGGCGGCTCGGGTCCGGTGGGTCGCGGGCCCGGCCGGCAGCACGCCACCGGGTACGCCGACCGGTCGGAACCGGTCCAGGAACCGTCGCGCGGAGACCATGCTTCCCCCTCGGGGCACCGTTTCACCGCCAGATTGGGTGCGGCCGGCATCCCTTGCCAGGGCCGAACGGGCCTGCCATCCGGGCCGTTCGGGGCGCGTACCGGACCGCTGCGCGGGGGTGGGCCGGCCGTCGGCCCTCGGCGCCGGGGCCGCACGGCCCTGTACCGCGACGGCGGCGGGTGCTTGCGTGGTCGGAACGGACGGGGCCCGCGCGCCGAATCGGTCGATCGATGCCCGAGCGCTCGAACGGGCCGAAACGACGCCTTCGAGGCCTCGCCGCCGAACCGGCCTGAGGAGGTCACCGTGACAACGACCACGGTCCGGGACGTGATGAGCGCGCCGGTGGTCACCGCGAACGAGGACACGACGTACAAGCAGGCGACGGAACTGTTGCTGGCCAACAGGGTCGGCGCCCTGCCGGTGCTCGACGGGCAGGGCCACGTGGTCGGCGTGGTCTCCGAGTCCGACCTGCTGGCCAAGGTGGCGCTCGTCGAGGACGCGGTGCGGCCCGGCCTGCTCACCCGCCGCAAGCGACGACACGCCCAGGTGAAGGCGGCCAGCGATCGCGTCACCGGACTGATGTCGGCACCGGCGCGCGCCGTGTCGGCCGGCGCCACCGTGCCGCAGGCGGCACGACTGATGCGAGACGGCAAGGTCAAGCACCTGCCGGTACTCGACGATGCGGGCCTGCTGGTCGGCATCGTCGCACGCAACGACCTGCTCCGTGACTTCCTGCGCAGCGATCGGCAGATCCGGGCCGAGGTGCTGCGCGACGTCGTCCGGGGCGCGCTCGCCACCGACCCGTCGGAGGTGTCGGTCGAGGTCTCGGACGGGGTCGTCACCCTGTCCGGCCAACTCGAACGGGCTGCCGGCATCCCCATCGCCGTGCATCTGACCTGGATGATCAGTGGTGTGGTCGACGTCGTCGACAAGCTGGTGGCTGCTCGGCCCGAAGCGCGCCCCGTCCCCGGTCCGACCCCGCCGTACGGCCCGCTTCGCGCCTGACGACCGATGCGGGCCGGCGCCGGGCTCACCGTCAGGTGCGGTGGTCCCGGCGCGGCCGGCGGCTCCAGATCGGTTCGACGCGCTGCCAGCCCCGATCCCAGTCACGAAGCCGGCGCCGGTCCAGCAGCAGTCGGGTACCGAAGACGAGCAGCGCGCCGGCGGTGGCGGTGCCCACGGACACCGACAGGCCGGAACCGATGCCGTCCAGGACGGTACCCAGGCGCGATTCGGGGCGGGTGGTCTGGTGGCCGCGCGCGTCGAACCAGACGGTCACCCGGGCGCCGGCGGGCGTGCCGGCGGCGACCTGGACGGTACCGGTCCGGGTGCCGGCCGGGGTGCGCCACCGCGCCGGGGCGGACGTCCGGTCGCCGACGGTACTGGTTTGGCCCGACACGGGCGCCGCGGCGGGTGCGGTGCGCAGCAGGACGACGCGATACGGATGGGTACCGGCGCTGGCCTGCCGGGCGGCGCGTTCGGCACGTGCCGCCGACTGCGCGCCGACCAGGACGCCGATCGCGACGCCCACCAGCAACGCGACGCCCGCGACGCGCAGTACGGCGGCCTCGATCCGGTCCGATCGCCGGCACAGCGGGTTCCGGCCTGGCCGGAGCTGGCGGATGGTGCGCCGCGGCCAGGTCGGTGGCCGTCCACCCCGGCGGTTCCGGTGTCTGGTCGACATGGCAACTCCCACTGGTCTGGTCCCACCGGTCCGGTCCACGCTTCGATGCTCGGGTCGCGGCACCGGCTCGGGAACGACGATCCCGCGGCACATCACCATCGTCAGTGCGGCGCCGGTGCCACCCCAGGGATGTCCGGCCCCTCTCGGACGGCCCGTCGCCCTGGCCGGACCGGGCTTGTCGGCCCGCCGCGGGTGGTGCCCGGCGTCCCCGCCCGGCGATGGTCCCGGCCGGCCCGAACCGTTCGGCACTGCTCGCCGCGCCCCACCGCATCGTGGCCGCGGGCCGGGCACCGGTGGGTGCCGCGTTCTCGACCGGAAGCGAAGCATCCGACATGTACGACTCCGCTGTGGACAACGACACCGGCCCGGCCGGCGCGGCGGACCGCCGGACCGCCGGGCCGGTCCGCCGGGCTGGTCCGCCGGGCCGGTCCGTCCGGCCGGTCCGGCGAGCCGGTCCGCCGGGCCCGCTGGCGGCCCGGACGGGTGCCCGACCCGGGTACGGATGGCCCGAGTTCACCGGGCTGTTCGGTACTGCCCGCGCCCGGCCGCCGTTGCCACCCTGATAGCAGGAGACCGTCCGGCCGGTGCCTCGCCTCGCGGTGGGTCCGGCGCAAACAGCAGGGGGTGCACGATGCGCAACGCGCCGATCGTGGTCGGGGTGGACGGATCGAGTTGGAGCGAGGCGGCACTGGACTGGGCGGCGGCGGAGGCGGTGCGCCGGGACACCGCGCTGAGCGTGCTGTACGCGTTCGAGTGGCCGATCATGGGCATCCCGTTCAGCGGGGTACCGGCCGGCTACGACCCGCGGCAGCAGGCCCGGCAGATGGTGCTGCGGATGGCCGACCGGGCCCGAGAGCAGGCCGGCTCGGTGCAGGTCACCAGCCGGCTGGACAACGGCCCGGCGGCTCGGCGGCTGCTGCTCGCCGCCGAACAGGCGTCCCTGGTGGTGGTCGGCAGCCGCGGCCTCGGCGGGTTCTCCGGGCTGCTGGCCGGCTCGGTGAGCATGCAGCTGGCCGAGCACTGTTCCCGACCGGTCGTGGTGGTGCCCTCCGGTGACGGCGGGCACGCCGACGGCCCGATCGTGCTGGGGGTGGACGGGCCGGCCAGCGACCCGGCGATCGGCTGGGCGTTCGAGGAGGCCGCCGCGCACCGCGCGCCGCTGGTCGCGGTACGGGTGTGGCCCGAACGGCCGGCGCACGCGCCGGATCTGGCCGACCCGGACGAGGAGGACGCTGCCGTCGCCAGCTACGAGCAGCTGGAACGCTGGCACCAGAAGTACCCGAAGGTGACCTTGGAGGTACGGGACCTGCGCGGCCACCCGGCCGCCCTGCTGGTGGAGCAGTCGAGCACCGCGCGGCTCGCGGTGGTCGGGGCCCGCGGGCGCGGCGGGTTCTCCGGGCTCCTGCTCGGTTCGGTCAGCCAGGGGCTGCTCCGGCACACCCACTGCCCGGTGGCCGTGGTCCGCAACTCGGCCGAGTGAGCGCCGGGCTGGGCGAAGGAGGCTTCCGATGGTGCAGCCGTTCGTGCGGCCGGGCACGCCGAACCTGGCCGACTACCGGGCCGCCCGCCGTGACTTCACCTGGTCACAGGCACGCGGCTGGCTCGACGGGCTGCCCGGCGGGCGGGGCTTGAACCTCGCGTACGAGGCGGTCGACCGGCATGCGGCACCGTTGCGGGACAAGGCGGCGATCCGGTTCGTCCGGTCCGACACCGAGATCAGCGAGCTGACCTACGGTGAGCTGGCCGAGGCGACGAGCCGGTTCGCGAACCTGCTCGCCGAGCTGGGGGTCGGCGCCGGCGAGCGGGTCTGCACGTACCTGACGCCGCGGCCGGCCCTCTACGTCGCCGCGCTCGGCACGATGAAGCGCGGCGCCGTCTACACCCCGCTGTTCCCGCGTTCGGGCCCGAACCGGTCGCGCAGCGCCTGTCGTTGAGCCGGGCGCGGGTGCTGGTGACCACGGCGCAGCTGTACGCCCGCAGGATCGCCCCGCTGCGCGACCGGCTACCCGAGCTGCGCCACGTGCTGATCGCCGACGCGGACACCGCCCCGCCCGGTACGGTCGCCCTCGATGCGGCGTTGCGCTCCGCCCGGGGCCGGTACGAGATCCCGGCGACAGATCCGGAGCAGCCGGCACTGCTGCACTTCACCAGCGGAACCACCGGCCGGCCGAAGGGCGCCGTGCACGTGCACGACGCGGCCGTCGCGCACTACGCCAGCGCCCGGTTCGCCCTGGACCTGCGGCCCGACGACGTGTTCTGGTGCACCGCCGATCCCGGCTGGGTGACCGGAACGTCCTACGGCATCCTCGCACCGCTGATGCACGGGGTGACCGTGGTCAGCGTCGCCGCCGACTTCGAGGCGCGCCGGTGGTACCGCATTCTCGACCGGATGCGGGTCACCGTCTGGTACACCGCGCCGACCGCGATCCGGATGCTGATGCGGTACGGCGACGAGTTGCCGGGCGACTACGACCTCTCGCGGCTGCGCCACGCCGCCAGCGTCGGCGAGCCGCTCGACGCCGCAGCGGTGCGGTGGAGCACGGCGACGCTGCGGCATCCGTTCCACGACACCTGGTGGCAGACCGAGACCGGCTCGATCATGATCAGCAACTTCCCGGCGGTCGACATCCGCCCCGGTTCGATGGGCCTGCCGATGCCGGGGATCGAGGTGGCGCTGCTGGCCCGCGGCCCGGACGGCCGGGCGCGGGTGACCGGCGGGGCGGTCACCCCGATCGTCGAGCCGGAGGTGGAGGGCGAGATCGCGTTGCGGCGCGGGTGGCCGTCGATGTTTCGCGACTACCTCGATCAGCCGGAACGCTACGCGGGCTGCTTCGCCGACGACTGGTACCTGACCGGGGACATCGCCCGCCGCGACGCCGACGGCTACTACTGGTTCGCCGGTCGCGCCGACGACGTGATCAAGTCGGCCGGACACCTGATCGGCCCGTTCGAGGTCGAGTCGGTACTGATGGATCATCCGGCGGTGCTGGAGGCCGGCGTGATCGGCCGGCCGGATCCGGTGGCCGGGGAGCGGGTCAAGGCGTTCGTCACGCTGCGGCCGGGCGAGCGGCCGACCGAGCCGCTCCGGCAGGAACTGCTGGCGTTCGCCCGCCTCCGGCTGGGTGGCATCGCCCCGCGCGAGATCGCGTTCGAGCCGAACCTGCCGCACACCCGGAGCGGGAAGGTGCTGCGCCGGCTGCTCCGGGCGCGTGACCTCGGGCTGGACGCCGGCGACCTGTCCACCCTGGAGAGCCAGCCATGAACGCGCGCGGTCGCGACCTGTTCGCCTCGATGCTGCGCATCCGGCGCTTCGAGGAACGCTGCGTCGAGCTGTACAGCGCGCGGAAGATCCGCGGCTTCATGCACCTGTACATCGGGGAGGAGGCCGTGGCCGCCGGCGTGTTCGACGCGCTCGGCGCGGACGACAACGTCGTGTCCACCTACCGCGAGCACGGCCACGCGCTCGCCCGCGGGGTGCCGATGACCGCCGTGCTCGCGGAGATGTACGGGAAGGCCACCGGATGCAGCCGCGGACGGGGAGGTTCGATGCACCTGTTCGACGTGTCCCGGCGCTTCTACGGCGGGAACGCGATCGTCGGTGGCGGCCTGCCGATCGCCGTCGGACTCGCGCTGGCGGACCGGATGCGCGGCGCCGACCGGGTCACCGCATGCTTCTTCGGCGACGGTGCGGTCGCCGAGGGCGAGTTCCACGAATGCCTGAACCTGGCGGCAC
The DNA here is from genome assembly GCF_016865425.1 of Actinocatenispora thailandica. Lineage (NCBI taxonomy): Bacteria > Bacillati > Actinomycetota > Actinomycetes > Micromonosporales > Micromonosporaceae > Actinocatenispora > Actinocatenispora thailandica. Next base: position 1,022,487 of record NZ_AP023355.1, read on the forward strand.
TCTGGCGGCTGCCGGTCCTGTTCTGCTGCGAGAACAACCGGTACGCGATGGGCACCGCGCTGCATCGCGCGCAGGCACAGACCGACCTCGCGCTGCGTGCCGCGTCGTACGGAATGGTGGCCTGGCCGGTCGACGGGATGGACGTGTCGGCCGTGGCGGCGGCGGCCCACCGGGCCCGGGCGCAGGTCGCCGCCACCGGGGAACCGTGCTTCCTCGAGCTGCGCACCTACCGGTTCCGGGCGCACAGCATGTACGACTCGGACCGGTACCGGGACGCGGCCGAGATCGACCGGTGGAAGCAGCGCGACCCGATCGACACGTACGCCGCCGAGCTGCTCGGGTCGGGCGAGCTGACCGAGCAGGACCGGACCGAGCTGGAGGCCTCGGTCGGGCGCGAGATCGATGCCGCGGTCGGCGCGGCCGAGTCCGCTCCGCGGGAACCGGTCTCCGACCTGACCCGGTTCGTGCTCACCGAACCCGAGGTGCCGTCATGACCAACCCGCCCGCCGCGCCCGCGGCCGGCCACCCGACGTACCGGGAAGCCATCCGGGCCGCCATCCGCGACGCGCTCGACGCCGACGACCGGGTGTTCCTGATGGGCGAGGACGTCGGGCGCTACGGCGGCTGCTTCGGCGTCAGCCTGGGGCTGCTGGAGGAGTACGGCCCGGACCGGATCCGGGACACCCCGCTGTCGGAGTCCGCGTTCGTCGGGGCCGGGATCGGGGCCGCGCTGGCCGGGATGCGACCGATCGTGGAGATCATGACGGTCAACTTCAGCCTGCTGTCGCTGGACCAGATCCTCAACAACGCCGCGACCTTCTCGTACATGTCCGGCGGGCAGCTGAGCGTGCCGCTGGTCATCCGGATGACCACCGGTGCCGGGCGGCAACTCGCCGCGCAGCACTCGCACAGCCTGGAAGGCTGGTACGCCCACATTCCCGGCATCCGGGTACTGGCGCCGGCCACCGTCACCGACGCCCGCCGGATGCTGGCCCCCGCGCTCGCCGATCCGGACCCGGTGCTGATCTTCGAACACGGCACCCTCTACAACGTCGCCGGTTCCGACGATCTCGACGAGGTCGACATCGACTCGGCCGCGGTGCGCCGGGACGGCGACGACGTGACGCTGATCGGCTACGGCGGCACCCTCGGCGTCGCACTCGCGGCGGCGGAAACCCTGGCCGGCCAAGGTATCTCGGCCGAGGTACTGGACCTGCGGGTGCTCCGGCCGCTGGACGAGGACGCGATCGTCGGCTCGGTACGCCGTACCCACCGCGCGGTGGTCGTGGACGAGGGCTGGCGCAGCGGCAGCCTCGCCGCCGAGATCGCCGCCCGGATCACCGAGCGGGTGTTCTACGAGTTGGACGCGCCGGTGGAACGGGTGTGCGCGGCGGAGGTGCCGATGCCCTACGCCGGTCACCTGGAACAGGCCGCGCTGCCCGGCCCGGACGACGTGGTCGCGGCGGCCCGACGAGCGGTGGGCTGAGCGATGGCAGAGTTCCGGATGCCCTCCCTCGGCGCCGACATGGACGAGGGAACGCTGCTGCAGTGGCTGGTGCGTCCCGGCGACCGCGTCCGGCGGGGGGACCTGGTCGCCGTGGTCGACACGGACAAGGCGGCGATCGACGTCGAGTGCTTCACCTCGGGCACGGTGCAGACCCTGCTCGTCGACGAGGGCACCCGGGTACCGGTCGGCACCCCGCTCGCCGTCATCGACGACGCAGCCGAACCGGCCGCACCGGAGCCCGTGGTGCCGACAGCGGCGGTGGCCCCGGGGTCGGTCGAGCCGGCACCGGTCGAGCCGGGGCCCGCATCCGAGGTGGCGCCGGCCGAGCCGGCACGAGCGGCGCCGGCATCCGAGGTGGCGCCGGCGTCGGTCGAGCCGGCATCCGTAGAGCCGGCACCCGCAGCGGCGCCGGAGCCGGCCGCACCGGTCGCCGAGGAGGCGCCGGTCTCGCACCCGACGAGATCGGCGCGCCCCGCCTCGCCGCTGGCCCGCAGGGTCGCCGCCGATCTCGGCGTCGACCTGGCGCAGGTCACCGGTTCCGGTGCGGCGGGCGAGATTCGGGCCGTGGACGTGCGTTCGGCCGTGGCGGCCGGTACCGCTCCCGCCGCAGCCGGCGCCGAGTCGGCACCGGCCCCCGCCGCCGCTGCCGAGCCCGCCGCGGCCGGTGCGACACCGATCGCCGCCAGCGCCGCACCGACCGCGCCCGATGCGGCCACCGGGGCCCGACCCGGCGCCGGCCCGGGGCGCCGGCCCGCACCGGTACCGGACCGGCACGAGGCCCGGCGGGCGGCCACCGCGGCGCTGATGGCGCGGGCCAAGCGGGAGATCCCGCACTACTACCTGAGCACCACGGTGGACCTCGGCACCGCCCTGGACTGGCTGCACCGGCAAAACCGGCAACTGCCGGTGGATCGGCGGATCCTGCCCGCCGCGCTGCTGGCGAAGGCCGCGGCACGGGCAGTCCGCGAAGTACCGCAGCTCAACGGCCACTTCGTCGAGGGAAAGTTCCGGGCGGCGAACCGGGTTCGGCTCGGGCTCGCGACATCGTTGCCCGAAGGCCTGCTCGTGCCCGGTATCGACGATGCCGACGAACTTCCGCTGACGGAGTTGATGACCCGGCTCAAGGACCTGGTGTCCCGAGCGCGGCTGGGTCGGCTGCGCAACGCCGAACTGGCCGAGCCGTCGATCACCGTGTCGAACCTGGGTGACCAGGGTGTCGAAGCGCTGTTCGGCGTCATCTACCCACCGCAGGTTGCCCTGGTCGGCTTCGGCACCGTGGTCGAACGGCCCTGGGCCCTCGACGGCCTGATCGGGGTGCGGCCCGTCGTCACGGTGAGCCTGTCCGCGGATCACCGGGTGACCGACGGCGCGGTGGGAGCACGGTACCTGCGCCGGATCGACCGGCACCTCAACCACCCGGAGGAGCTGTGAACACGCACGATGCACGCCAGGCGGTCCTCGACTCGTTGCTGATGATCGCGCCCGAGGCCGACCCGCAGCGGATCGATCCCGACGATCCGCTGCGGGAGGCCGCCGGGCTCGACTCGCTGGACTTCCTGTCCTTCGTCGAGAACCTCAGTACCCGCACCGGAACCAGGATCGAGGAGTCCGACTATGACGACCTTGCGACCATCGCCGACGCGACCGCCTTCGTCCAGCGCGCCGCCTGAGCCGGCCGGCCGCCTCGCCGGGCGCGGGCTCGGCCCCGGGCAGACGACGCGGCTGAACCGGATCCTCTACCAACACGGCCAGCGCAACGGCAGGGCGCTGTTCCTGCCGTACGACCAGGGATTCGAGCACGGATGAGGGACTTCGCGGCCAACCCGGCCGCGGGCGACCCGCGCTACGTGCTCAAGCTCGCGGTCGAGGGTGGCTTCAACGGCATCGTGCTGCAGATCGGCCTGGCCGAGAAGTTCCACTGGGAGTACGCGGGCGAGATCCCGCTGATCCTCAAGCTCAACGGCAAGACCGACATCCCGTCCGATGCCGAGGCGCTGTCCCCGCTGCACGCCTCGGTCGCCGAGGCGGTGCGGCTGGGTGCCGACGCCGTCGGCTACACGATGTACGTCGGGACGCCCGCGGCCGGTGCCGACTTCGCGCAGTACCGGGAGGTCCGCGAACAGGCGCGGCTGCTCGGCATGCCGCTGGTGGTGTGGGCGTACCCGCGCGGGGCGGCGATCGAGGGCAAGGGCGGGCGCGACTCGTTCTACGCGGTCGACTACGCGGCGCGGGTGGCCAGCGAGCTCGGCGCCGACGTGGTGAAGGTCAACTTTCCGCACCCGGAGAAGCAGGACCAGGTGCCGGCCGCGTACCGGCGGCCGATCGACAGCCAGGACGCCATCGCCGCGGTGGTACGGTCCGCCAACCGGACGCTGCTGCTGGTGTCCGGTGGCGCCCGGGCGGGTGATGCGGAGATGCTCGACAAGGCGCGGCAGTCCATCCGGGCGGGCGCGACCGGGCTGATCTTCGGACGGAACGTCTGGCAGCGGGAGCACGAGGAGTCGTTGCGGTTGGTCGGGCAGCTACAGCGGATCCTGGCCGGGGCCGGCTGAGAGCTGGTGGCCGCCGGTTCAGCCCAGCGACGTGGTGGCGGCGTGCAGCTCCCGCAGGGCGGTCAGCGCGTGGTGCGCGAAGCCGCGGTCGTCGCTGCGGTCGCCGTCGATCCACTGGGTGAAGCCCCGTTTGAAGGCGAGAACACCCAGCTCGGCGGCGAGGTGCGCGGTCGGATCGGGTACGCCGCGGGCGAGCAGGGCGGCGGCCATCGCGGCGGCGAGCCCGACGCTCTTGAGGGCGTCTCGTTCCTGGAGTTCGGTGCTGGCCTCGACCGCGGCCTTCAGCCGGGGGCCGAGTTCGCGGTTGGTCGGCCCCATGGCGCCGGAGGCGCGTTCGAGCCCGGCGGCGACGGCCTGCAGCGGGCTGGCGTTCGCTGGCGCGTCGGCGATCCCCTCGGCGAGCAGCCGGCTCAGCGTCTCCTGGCCGGCGACCAGCAGTTCCCGCTTGTCGGAGAAGTGCCGGAAGAAGGTGCTCTTGGTGACGCCGGCCCGCTCGGCGATCTGCGCGACCGTGGTGGCGTCGTACCCCTGCTCGCCGAACAGGTCGACCGCCGCGACGATCAACCGCTCGGTCGTCTCCGGTTGCCATCGGGCCATGCCGACATCATAGGTGACGGGACAATGGTCCCATCACCGTGTATGGTGATGGGACCATTGTCCCGTCACTGTGGGGGAACTTCATGCATGTCTTCGTCACCGGCGGTACCGGCACCGTCGGCAGCGCCGTCGTCCCCGAGTTGCTCGCCGCCGGGCACACCGTTCTCGCGCTGGCTCGCTCCGACAAGTCCGCCCGGGCGCTCACCGACGCGGGCGCCCGGGTGCTGCGCGGCGAGCTGGCCGACCTCGACGTGCTGCGGGCCGGCGCCGCGCAGTGCGACGGCGCGATCAACCTGGCGTTCGGCACCGACTACAGCACCGAGGAGGCGCTCGCGCGCTCGGTCGCCGAGGAGAGCGCGGCGCTCGCCGCGCTGGGGGAGGAGCTGCTCGGCAGCGATCGTCCGATCGTCACCGTCTCGGGCACCCCGTGGGTACCCGGGCGCGTCGCCACCGAGGGTGACCCGCTGCCCATCGAGGGGCCGGTGGGCGGCCGCGGTCGTTCGGTCGCCGCGCTGCTGGAGCTGGCGTCCCATGGCGTGCGCAGCGCGGCGGTCCGGTTGCCGCGCACCGTGCACGACCAGGGCAAGGGTGGCTTCGCCGGGCTGCTGACCGACCAGGCGCGGCGGACCGGAGTGGCCGGCTACCCGGGCGACGGCACGCAGCGGTGGCCGGCGGTGCACGCCCGTGACGCGGCGGTGCTGTTCCGGTTGGTGCTGGAGTCCGCGCCGGCCGGCACCGCCTGGCACGCGGTCGCCGACGAGGGTGACCGGGTACGGGACATCGCGGCGGTGATCGGCCGGCGGCTCGGCCTGCCGGTCGATTCGGTACCGCCGGAGAGCTTCGGACCGTTCGGTCCGATCTTCGCCCTGGACCAGCCGGCCACCAGTGCCCACACCCGGGAGGTGCTCGGGTGGCGGCCCACCCGCCCGAGCCTGATCGAGGACCTGGAGAACCTCCGCCCCTGAGGTCGCGGGGCCGGATTGCATCCGGAACGCTGTTCCGATACTGTTTCCGGAACAGCGTTCCGCTAACTCTGGCGGGGCGCGCCGACCGAAAGCAGCCTCCGCCATGCCGCCCAGCCAGCTCGAACCCCAGCTGATCGCCATCAAGCCCATCGCCGTCCCGACCACCGGCCGCGGCCCCGAACTGCGGGTCAAGGTCACCGCCCCGGCCGGCGGCGGGCAACTCCCGGTGATCGTGTTCTCGCACGGCAACGGATGGTCCATGGACGGCTACGAGCCGCTCGTCGACCGCTGGGCCGCTGCCGGGTTCGCCGTCGTCCAGCCCACCCACCTCGACTCCCGGCGCAACGGCATCGGGTTCGACGATCCGCGGTTCGGCACCATCTGGCGGAGCCGGATCGCGGATCTGCACGCGATCCTCGACAACCTCGACCCGATCCTCGCCGGTGCCGGCGGGCTGGATGCCCGGCCCGACCGCGACCGGGTCGCCGTCGTCGGGCACTCCTGGGGAGCCCAGACGGCCGGCGCCGTGCTCGGCGCCCGGGTGCTCGACGCCGACGGCATCCCCGGCGAGGACTTCACCCACCCCGCCGCGAAGGCCGGGGTGCTCCTCGCGGCGGCCGGCACCGGCGACACGCTCACCGCGTTCGCGGCCGAGCATCTGCCGTTCATGCGGCCGGACTACGCCACCATGCGCGCGCCGGCGCTGATCGTCGCCGGCGACCGGGACCGGTCGGCGCTGTCCACCCGCGGGCCGGACTGGTTCACCGACGCGTACCACCTGAGCCCGGCGCCGAAGCGCCTGCTCACCGTCGTCGACGGGGAGCACACCCTCGGCGGTATCGCCGGCGAGAGCGTGGCCGAGACCACCGACGAGGACCCGGCCCGCGTCGCCCTGGTGGCGGTCGCGACCGCCACCTACCTGCGCGACGTGTTCGCGATCGACCGCGGCGGCTGGACGAACCTGCGGCACGGTGTCGGCGACGGCAGCTACCGCATCGACGCGAAGTGACCTCGCGGCCGCCACGGGCGGGCGGCAGCCGGCTGGCCGGCACCGCCCACCCGTGCCATCGCCTGGCTCAGCACCGCCCGGCCGTGCCATGACCGGGCTCAGCACCGCCCGGACGCGGCACGACCTGGCTCGGTGCCGCCCGGCCGTGCCGGGGCTTGCCCGGCGCGCGCCGGGTGACCGCAGGCCGGTGCCGGCGGGCAGCAGCGTGCGCGCCCGAGTTGGCGTGCTGGCCGGAGAGGGCGACGTCTGTCACGATGTCCGCAGCGATGGCCCTCGATCTGTTGCAAAGAGCAGTTCGGCTGATTAGGTTAGCCTTCCTGAAGGTTCAAGTGCGGTGGTGGTGGCCGCCGGGGGTGGCCGGTGACTGGAGCAATCGAGACCGACGATGCGTCGCGTGCGCTGGACGCCCGGCTGCGGGCGCACGCCGCCGGCGCCGACGAGAGCCACGACCCGATCGAGTACCCCGAGCCCCCCGCACCGAACCCGGACTTCGCCGCCGGCGTTCGCGCCGTGGCCCGGCTGGAGCGGTCGACGATTCCGCGGCTGCGCCGGATGCTCGTCTCGCCGACCCACCTCGACGCCCGGCTGACCGCGTTCTTCTCCACCTGGGCGTACGAGCGCTACTGGATCGCCGATCGGCTCGACCAGCTCGGCGCCGCGTACGCGTCCGGCGGTACCGGGACGTCCGGGGACGCGGCGCCGGAGGCCGCCGCCGGGCGGTCCGGCACTGCGGCGCCGCCGGGCCGCGCTTCGCGTACCGCCGCCGGTTCCGATGGCAGCTCCGGCGTCGAGGCTGACCCGGCCGGCGAGCCCGAGGAGGCCGGCGAGCCCGAGGAGGCCGGCGAGCTGGCGTCCGCCGGCGAGCCGGGCGCTGCCGACGAGGCGGCGGACGGGGTCGACGACCGGGCGGCGCTGCGCCGGGACCGGCGCGAGCGGGTGTGGCTGCTCGGTGCGTCGATCGCCACCAACCTGGTCGGCGCGCCGATGGTCGCCGCGCACGTACTGCAGTGCCTCGTCGACGAGTGGGTGCTGGCCGAGGTGTACGCGGCGCTCGCCGACGAGGCGCCGGACGCGCGGTCGGCCGAGGTCGTGGACGACATCCGGCGGGTCAAGGCCGAACACGCCGAGATCCTGCGACTGGCCTTCGCGCTCCGGCTGCCGGCGGCGGGGCCGGGCGGCGGCTGGTCGGCTGGGCGTTGCGGCGGATCGGCTGGCCGGCGGACGCCGCGGTGCGGCCGGCGCAGACCCGGGCGCTGCGGCGGCTGGTGCGCAGCCCCGCGGCGAGCCTGGACCGCATCGCCGAGCGGATCGGCGCGCTGGGGCTCGGCGAGCACCGGCCCGCGTTGCTGGCACCGAGGCGTACCACCGTGCTGCGCATTCGAAGGGTGAGATGACCATGGCGTTCGACACCACGAAGTTTGCCCGGGACTCCAGACGGTTGGCGTGGCAGGATCTCGACTTCGCCAGCTTCCGCACCGATCCGCTGTCCCCCGAGACGCTGCGCAGCCTGCGCTACATGTGCGACATCGAGTTCCACACCGTCTGCTACATGCGTGACATGTTGATGACCCCGTCCCAGGTGGACGGCGAGGTCAGCACGTTCATGACGATGTGGAACCGGGAGGAGTACTGGCACGGCGAGGCGCTCGCCGCGGTGCTCGGCGAGCACGGCATCACCGTCGACTACGACGAGCTGAAGGCGACGCGGTTGCGGGCCGGCTGGAAGGACAAGCTTGCCCCGGTCCGGCAGGCGCTGGCCGGGATGCTGGTCGGTGCCGACTTCATCGCCGTACACATGAGCTGGGGTGCGGCGAACGAGTGGTCGGCGACGGCGGCGTACCAGCGGCTCGCGGCGATGGAGTCGCATCCCGCGCTGAGCCCGCTGCTGCGCCGCATCGCGAAGCAGGAGACCCGGCACGTGGCGTTCTACGCCTCGCAGGCGCGCCGCCGGCTCGAACGCAGCCGCAAGGCGCAGCTGCTCACCCGGTACGCGCTGCGCAAGTTCTGGGGCCCGGTCGGTTCCGGGGTGACGCCCGATGCGGAGGTCGCGCACGTGATGGGGCACCTGTTCGCCGGGCCCGACGGTGCCGGGCAGATCGACCGGATCGACGGGCACATCGCGAACCTGCCGGGCATGGCGGGGCTGTCGATCGTCCGGGACGCCTTCGCCTCCCGCCGGATCCCGCTGGGAGCGCACTGACCCGGTGTCGCCGCGGGGCGGCCCCGCGGCCAGGCCGATCATCCACCGTGGCTGGCCGGGGCCTGCCGTTCGGCGCCTGCCTCGTCCGGCCAGTTGTCCTCGTCGACGGCGATGTCGGTGGAGTGGGTCGGCACCGCGTCGAGCGCGGCGAGGGCGTCGTCGGGGATCTCGACGTCACCGGCGGCGATGTTGGCCGCGAGGTGTTCGGCGCTCGCGGTACCGGGGATGAGCAGGACGTTCGGTGCGTGCCGGAGCAGCCAGGCGAGCCCGACCTGCGCGGCGGTGACGCCGAGCGACTCGGCGACCGCCACGACCTCCGGTACGTCCTGGACGTGGGTCATGCCCGGGAACGCGCCACCCAGCGGGAAGAACGGCATCCAGGCGATCTGCTCGGTCTGGCAGAGCCGCAGGGTCGGCTCGTCGTCCCGGGCGACGAGGCTGTACGCGTTCTGCACGCAGACGATGCCGGCCGGAACCGCCCGGCGCACCTCGTCCGCGGTGACGCCGCTGAGCCCGATCGCGCCGATCTTGCCCTCGTCCCGCAGTGCGGTCATGACGGCGAGCTGGTCGTCGAGGTCGACGATCTGGTCGCCGGTGGGGCGTAGCCCGGGGCCGCTGCCGAGCCGGCGCAGGTTCACCACCGGAATCTGGTCGAGGCCGAGGCTGCGCAGGTTGTCCTCGACGCTGGCGCGCAGCTGTTCGGGGCGTTGGGCGGAGCGCAGCGGGATGCGGGCGCCCAGGTCCGGGTCGGCGCCGACCTTGCTGACCACCACGACCCCGTCGTCCGGCCGGTACGCGTCGCGGATCAGCTCGTTGACGAAGCCGTTGCCGTAGAACTGCGCGGTGTCGACGTGGTCGGCGCCCAGCTCGACGGCCCGGCGCAGGACGGCGAGGGCCGCGGCACGGTCGTCGTGCAACCGCTCCAGCTGCATCGCTCCGTAGCCGATGCGGGAGACGGTGTGCCGGCCGAGCGGGCCGGTGCCGCCGGCGTGGACGGTGCCGACGGCGGGCTGCGGCGTTGCGGGCGAATGGCTCGTGGGCATGGCGGCCTCCGGTGTGCGACGATGGATTTAAGCGGAACTACCTCCGCTTCATCGACTGTAGCACTGTTCTGGAGGTGCCTCCGCTTTGGTTGGGGAGAAGGCCGCCCGAGCGCCGCGGGCCGACGCGCTGCGCAACCGGGACAAGCTCGTCCGGGCCGCCAAGGCGGCCTTCGCCGACGCCGACGGACCGGTGCCGCTGGAGGACATCGCCCGCGACGCCGGCGTCGGGGTCGGCACCCTGTACCGCAACTTCCCGACCCGGGAGGCGCTGGTCGAGGCGGTCTACGCGAGCGAGCTGGCGGCGCTCACCGACAGTGCCGCCGAGCTGCTGGAACGGCACCCGCCGGACGTGGCGCTGCGTGCCTGGATGGGCGGGTACGCGCGGTTCTTCGCCGCGAAGCGGGGGATGGCCGACACGCTCCGCGCCGGCTGGGCCAGCGGCCGCATCGCCACCCCCAACACCCGGGAACGGCTCAGCGTCGCCGTCGGGCGCATCCTCGCGGCCGGTGCCGCGGCCGGCGTGCTGCGCGCCGACGCCGACCCGTACGACGTGACCACGATGCTGCTGGGCAGCTTCCTCGCCACCGCCTCCGGCGACAACGCCGACCGCATCGACGCGATGCTGGACCTGCTCGTCGACGCGCTGCGCCCGACCCGGACCTGACCGGGGCGCGGGACGCGGTCAGGGCAGCAGCGGGAGCCTGCGCACCAGCTTGTCGACCCGGTTGCGCGGGCCGACGATCCCGACCGCGAGGTACCCGAGCTCGCTGCCCGGCACGTCGCGCAGCCGGGCCAGGTACTCGTCGTAGACCCGGGTCTGCTGGGCCAGCCCGGGCATGTCCGCCACGTACGTGCCGAGGGTGCCGCTCGCCTTGTCCCGCAACGTACGCAACTGCTCGGTCGAGGCGGCGAGCACGGTGCAGCCGGCCCACGGCAGGCCCGGATGGACGGTACCGCCGCGGTCGGCGCCGTCCGGGCCGAGCAGGCCGGGCACCGCCCGCGCGGTGGCGGCGGCGACGCAGATCGCCGCGTTGACCGCCAGCCCGGCCGGCAGCGCGTCGTCGACGGCGACGACCCACTTGAGCCGGGCCGCTCGGGTCGGGGCGGCGGTGTCGATCTCGTCGGGCGCGAACCCGACGGTGCTCTCGGCGATGGATGTCACGAGCGCCTCACTGTCACGAAGTACGGACGATGTGCAATACGCTAGGCATTGCTGCGAGACAGCGTCAACAGATCCGTATTTCGTACGGCAAAGGCGGGTAGACGGTGGACCTGGACGAACTTGATACGGCGATCCTGCGGGAACTGCAGGCGAATGCACGGCGCACCAACCGGGACGTGGCCGCCGCGGTCGGCGTGTCGCCCACCACCGCGCTGGACCGTACCCGGGCGCTGCAGGAGCGCGGGGTGATCCGCGGCGCGCTGCTCGACGTGGACCTGGCCGCGGTCGGCCGGCCGGTGCAGGCGCTGATCGCGGTCCGGATCCGGCCGCCGTCGCGGGCGGTGATCGAGGCGTTCCGGGAGTGGGTCTCGGCGCTGCCCGAGACGCTCGCCGTGTTCGTCACCTCGGGGACCGAGGACTTCCTGATCCACGTCGCGGTCGCCGACAACGAGAGCCTGTACGCGTTCGTGATCGACCGGCTGACCCAGCGCGCCGAGATCGCCGACGTCCGGACCTCCGTCGTCTACGAGCACCTGCGCAACCGGGCGGTCGTGCCGACCGGTACCGGGGCCGCGGTGCGAGCCGGCCGGGCCGATCCATCCGGGGCCGCCGGTCATCGGGCGCCGGCCCGGCGTCAGCGGCGCTGACCGCCCGCGACGGGCTGGCGGCCCGTGCCCGATGCCCGATCGGGGGGTCGCAGTTGTCGGTCGAACGGGCAGTGTTTCCCGGCGGCACGGCCCATGGCCGCGACCGAAGCGTTCTCGCGACCATGGCACCGGCCGCGAAAGTCGAACCTGCGCGGCCGCACCGCGTCGCCGACGGCGCAGCCGGAGTTCGGAAGGGACGTCCATCGAGTGATCGACAAGGCGCGACGCGCACTGCGCCGAATCGTGACGCCGTTGCAGGGGATCGAACGCAACACCGCGCGGCTGCCCAAGGCCATCGCGGACCAGCACGCCAGGGACCGCAAGGTGCTGCAGAAGATCCTGACCGAGTTGCAGGAGCAGCGCCAGTACCTGGAGATCTTCCGGCTGGCGATGACGGGACCGATCCTGGACGACGTCGAGTCGGTCGTCGAGCCCCGGCAGCTGGGCTTCCTGGAAACGCTGGCGGAGATCCGGAAGAACCGGCTCAGCTTCGCCCGGTTCGGCGACGGCGAGCTGCGGATGATGCTGCGGCCGGACTACACGCTGCGGTTCCAGCGCAACTCGCCCGAGCTGCGGCAGGCGCTGCGGGCACTGCTGACCGAGCCGCGGTACCGGGACGAGCCGAACCTGCTGCTCGGCCTGCCCTTCCCGTACGGGGTGCGGCACTGGTCCGGGGTCTGGGCCGACATCTGGCCGCAGCTGCGACCGCTGGTGGCCGACCTCGACCGGTTCGGTACCACGCACGTGAGCCGGCCGGTGTTCTTCAGCTACACGCGCGACGCGGGGGTCGCGGCGTGGCGGTCGGTCTGGGCCGACCGCCGGATCTGCGTGATCACCGGCGAGAACTCGCGGTTCACCCTGCTGCCGGCGCTGTTCGACAACGTGGCGGACGCGACGTTCCTGCACTCGACGCCGCGGGACGCGTTCGACGACGTACCCCGGCTGGTGGCCGAGGCGATGGACCACGACGCCGAGCTGTTCCTCATCGCGCTCGGCCCGGCCGGCAGCGTGCTCGCCGCCGAACTGGCGCTTCGCGGCCGGTGGGCGCTGGACGTGGGGCACATCAGCGACAGCTACCAGGTGGAGTACGAGGACGGCGACTGGCCGGAGCGCAAGGCGATCGTCTCGGCTTCCCCGCAGTGAGGTGAGCGAGCCGGTCGCGCGGGATACGGTGAGCCGGTAGCGGCCGGTGGCGCCGCGACGGTACGGGGGTGGCGGTGTTCGGCCTCGGCGCGGTTCGCACGGGCGCCGTCGGTGGCCGCCGGCGGCCGCTTCCGGTGCGGCGGCTGGCGGCCTCCGCGGCGGGTGCGGTGATGTTGCTGCTGGTGGCGGCCGGCTGCGGCGACCAGCCGGCGGCGGGTGGCCGGCCCGGCGCCGCGCCGCGCACCGCGGTGTCCGGTCATCGCGCGCCGGAGGACACCTCCGTGCGCCCGACGCCGTCCGGCTCGCAGCGCTGCGGTGTCGACGCGAACCTCGCCCCGCGCTGCGGGGCGTGGCTGGGGATCTGGCCGCGGACCACCGCGTCCGGCACGAAGAGCACCGACCTGCGCGGCAACCTGGCCGGCATCGAGCGGCGGCTGGGCCAGCCGATCACGCTGGTCAGCCGGTACTACGGGTGGAACCAGCTGCCGGCGGACGCCACCGACCAGGCGTGGCGCGACTCCGACCACCTGGTCCTGATGGACCTGCGCGCCCGCGACTTCGGCACCGACCGGTACGTGTCGTGGGCCTCGATCGCGGCCGGTGACCACGACGCGTACCTGCGACGGGTGGGTGAGCGGCTGGCCGGCTACCGCGCGCCGGTGCTGTTCTCGTTCAACCAGGAGCCGGAGCAGGAGCTGGAGCGGGGTACCTCGGTGGCGGGGACCGCGCGCGAGTTCGCCGCCGCGTACCGGCACGTGCACGACGTGGTGGTCGCGGCGGGCGCGCGCAACGTGCGCTGGGTGTGGTGGGTGATGGGGTCGATGGGGCACACCGCCTGGTACCCCGACCTGTACCCGGGCGACCGGTACGTGGACTGGGTCAGCTACGACCCGTACGACTTCAACACCTGCCACCACACCGGATACCGGACGCCCGCGCAGGCGGTGCTGCCGTTCCTGCACTGGCTCTCCGGCAGTGGGCTGGGCGACGGCAAACCGGTCCTGCTGTCGGAGTTCGGCTCGAACGGGGCGGCGCGCGGCGACTGGTACCGCGGGGTCGGCGAACTGGTGCGCAAGACGCCGCGGATCCGCGGCCTGGTCGCGTTCGACTCCTCGGTGGCCGGCTGCGACACGCGGGTCACCGCGAGCGACGACAACTGGTCCGGTTTCCGGTCGATCGCGACCGACCCGTACTTTCGCCCGTCCTACCACCAGGGTTCCCGCTGACCGCGCCGTACCGGTCCCGGTGGCGGGCCGACAGGTCCGGATCGGTCGTGTCGGATCACCGACGGTGCGGTCTTCCTGACCGAATGGTGGATTCCGGGGACGCGTCGCGGTTTGCGAAGGTGCGCTGAGCGGCCCGACAGGACCTCTCGTGGCGCGTGCCCGCCGTGTCATCGGTGGTTCGCGCGCGCCGTTTCACCCGTCGCTGGAGGCGCGTCCCGTGAACCTGCCCTCGATCCACCGTCGTGCCCGCGCCTGGGCGGCCGCTGCCGCCGTCGGCGCCGCGGCCCTGCTCGGCGCCGTACTGGTACCGACCGGCGCGGCGCAGGCCGCTCCGGTGCCGCACTCGGCGCCCGGCACGCTGGCGTCGACGAACCCGGACGACCGCACGCCGAACGCGCGGGACGGTGAGACGCGCGCCTTCGCCCGGATCGGCTCGACGGTGTACGTGGGCGGTACGTTCAGCCAGGTCCGCGCCGCGGGCGCGTCGACCTGGACGTCCCGGCCTTACCTGTTCGGCTACGACGCGACCACCGGTGCGGTGTCGACCACGTTCCTGCCGCAGCTCGACGGCGCGGTGAATGCGCTGGTCGCGAGCCCGGACGGGAAGCTGATCGTCGGCGGCGCGTTCGGCACCGTCAACGGCGTCAGCCGCCGGCAGCTGGTCGAGCTGGACCCGTCGACCGGCGCCACGGTGGCCGGCTGGTCCGCGCACTCCGACGGCGGCGCGGTGCGAACCCTTGCCCTGCACGGCAACCAGCTGTACGTGGGCGGTGCGTTCCACTGGCTCGACGGCACCCAGCACTCGCTGCTGGGCCGGCTGGACGCCACCAGCGGCCAGATCGACCCGTCGTTCCAGGTCGACGCGAGCGTGCCGCGGTCCGGCTCCGAGTACGTCTGGACGCTGGCGGTCTCGCCGGACGGTGGCACGCTGGTGGTCGGCGGCAACTTCACCCAGGTCGACGGGCAGCCGCGCAACCAGCTCGCGATGGTCGACCTGACCGGGACCCCGCAGCTGGCCGACTGGTCCACCCAGCGGTTCGTCGACCCGTGCTACAGCGGCTCGTTCGACAGCTACGTGACCGGCATCGACTTCTCCGACGACGGCAGCTACTTCGTGGTCAGCGCCAACGGCGGGCGCGGCAGCACCGGTGACTGCGACTCGGTCAGCCGGTGGGAGACCGCCACCCGCGGCAGCGACATCGAGCACACCTGGGTGGACCGCACCGGCACCGACTCGGTCACCTCGATCCTCGCCGTCGACGGCGTCGTCTACGCCGCTGGCCACTTCCGCTGGGTCAACAACGCCAACGGCAACGACGCCGCCGGCGACGGCGCGGTCGACCGGCTCGGCATCGCCGCCCTCGACCCGGTCAACGGCCTGCCGCTGAACTGGAACCCGCGGCGCAGCGCCGGTAGCAACCTGCCGTCCGGTGCCACCGCCTGGGGCTCCGACGTCCCGGTGCTGTGGCGCGGCCCGGACGGCGTCTACTTCGGCCAGAACTCCGACGGGATGGGCAACGAGTACCACGGCCGGCTGGGCATGTTCCCGACCGCCGGTGGGCGGGCCATCAGCACCGACAACGGGCCGACCGGCGACACCGGCTACCTCTACCTGGGCGCCGGCAACGGCGCGCTGACCAAGGTGCCGTACGACGGCGGCACCCTCGGCACCCCGGCCAGCACCAGCCAGCCGAACCTGGTCGACGCGCGGGCCGCGTTCTCGGTCGGCAACAAGCTCTACTGGGCCCGCTCCGGCGCGTCCATCCAGCTGCAGTTCTCCACCTTCAACGGCACCGTCGGCGCGCCCTGGACCAACGGGTACGACGACTGGTTCCAGGCCGCGAACATGACCGGTGCGTTCCTGCTCGACGGCCGGATGTTCTACACCGTCGGTACCGCCGACACGCTGTACTACCGGTTCCTGGAGCCGGACAGCTACGTCGTCGGCTGCACCTGGTTCGCGGTGCCGACCACCGGGGTGTCCTGGAGCAAGGTGCGCGGAATGACCTACGTCGACGGCCACCTGGTGTACGGCTACACCGACGGCACGCTGCGCTCGGTGCCGTTCGACCCGGCCGCCGCGACGGCGGTGGACGGCAGCGCCGCGACCACCCTGGCGACCGCCGGCGGGGGCTGTCCTGGTCGAACCAGACGCTGTTCTTCGCCACCCGATGAGGCCGGACACCGGTGCGGCACCGGTCACCGTCAACCCGCCCGAGCGGTTCGCCCTGGCGGCCCGCGCCCCGGGTGCGGTACGCGCGCTGTACGCCGCCCGCCGCACCTGGTACCGGCTGCGCTACCGGCGCCTGACCCTCGGCGCCGGGGTGCAGATCCGGGGCCGGATCCGGCTGCGCCGCGGGGTGCGCGTGACGATCGGCGACCGGTGCCGGATCAACAAGCACGTCCGCTTCGCCGGTACCGGGCAGATCACGGTCGGGCCGGACACGCTGCTCAACGACAGCTGGATCGGCTGCTGGAGCACGGTGACGGTGGGCGCGCGATGCCTGCTGTCCGACTGCCAGATCGTCGACAACGACTTCCACCACGTCGATCCGGCCCGCCGGCACGATCCGCCGGACGCCTCGACCAGGGCGCCGATCCGGATCGGCGACAACGTGTGGATCGGCAGCAACGCGCTGGTGCTCAAGGGCGTGTCGATCGCAGCCGACAGCGTCGTCGGCGCGGCGTGCGTGGTCCGCACCGACGTGCCGGCGCGCTGTGTGGTCATCGGAAACCCGCAACAGGTGGTCAAGAGGTTCGATGTCTGATCGACTGGGTGCCCGCGACACCCCCACGGTGACGGCGGATCCGGCGCCGCACCGACGATGACCCTGACCCAGCTGCTGGCCGTACCGCGGCGGCGCTGGCGCTGGGTGCTGGCCTGCGCGCTGCTCGGCGTGCTGGCGGTCGCCGGCTACCTCGTCCTGCTGCCGGCCACGTACACCGCGACGGCGGTGGTGACGGTGCGCGCCGTGGTCACCGACCCGTTCAGCTATCCCGGTCCCGGCGCCGACCGCGCGGTCAACATGAACGTGGAGACCGGCATCGCGACCGGCAGCCAGGTCGCCGACGCGGTGGCGAAGGCGACCGGGCGCAGCCGGGCCGCGGTCGACGACGCGCTGACCGTCGAGGTACCCGTCGGCGGCCAGGTGCTGCGCTTCCAGTACGTGGCGGGCAGCTCGGCCGACGCGATCCGCGGCAGCAACACCGCGGCCAGCGCCTACCTGCGGGTACGCCGGGACGACTACCGGGATCAGCAGCGGCGCCGGCTCGCCGCGTACGACGCCACGCTCAAGAAGCTGAACAGCAAGCTGGACGCGGCGCAGAAGGCGGCGCGCAAGGACGGCGAGCTCGGCCAGAACGGCAGTACCGGCAACGACACGACCCGCGCGCTCAACGACCAGATCAGTACCGTCACCGAGCGGCGCGCGGACGTGGCCGCGATCGACCTGACGCCGGGCACGCTGACCGGGCCGGCGGCGGCGCCGGTGCCGTCCAACCACGACCGGCCGCTGCTGTACGCGCTGGCCGGGCTGCTCGGTGGTGCGCTGCTCGGCGCGGCAGCGAGCTTCGTCCGGGAGTCCACCGACCGCCGGGTCCGGGGCGCCGCGGACGCCACGAACGCCGCGGCGGCGCCGCTGCTCGGCGTGGTACGGCGGGGAAACCGGACGCCGGCCCGCGCCCGGCACGCCGACGTGGACCACGTGGCGCTCGCGGTGGCCCGGCTCGGCGCCGACGGCCGGCCGGTGATGCTGCTGTCGGCCCGGGACGACGAGGGCCGGGCCGACCTGTCCGCCGACGTCGTGGTGGCACTGGCCGGCTTCGGCCGCGAGGTCTACCTGGGCGACGTGGTCGGCACCGGCAGCGAGCTGTGCGCCCGGGTGCGCGGCGCGTCCACCAGCCGGCCGCGGGATTCGGTCCGGGTCGACCCGGCCGCCGACGCGAACGCCCCGGCGCGGGACCGGCTCTCGGCTTCGCGCGCCGGCCGGGCCGGCGCCCAGCGCACCGGTACCGACGCCGCCGTCGAGGCAGCCGCGGACCTCACGGACACGGTGCAGCTGCCGGCGATGCGGCTGGCCGAGGGCGGCACCGACCGGGCCGCCGTGCGGGTGCCGGTCAACGGCACCCCGCGACGCATCGTCAGCGTCCGTGCGGACTCCGACGACGCGCTGAGTGCCCGGCCGATCCCGGTGGTACCGGTCGGCAGGGGCGCGGTGGCCGTCGGCCCGGCCGGCGCCGCACCGCACGACGACGGGCTGGTGCTGTTCGACGCGCCGCCGCTGGACGACGACGCCCGTGGCGTCCGGATGCTCGAGGACGCGGCGGCCGTGCTGGTGGCCGTGCCGCACCGGACCCGGCTGGCCGAACTGCGGCGCGCCGCGGACCGGCTGGCCGCGGCCGGCTGCCCGGCGTCCGGCGTGGTGTTGGTGCGGGGTCGGACGTGACGGCGCACCCGCCGGTCAGCGTGGTGATCGCCACCTGCGACCGGCCCGGCAAGCTGGAGCGGGCGGTCCGGGCGGTGCTCGACCAGGACTACCCGGGCACCGTGCAGTGCCTCGTGGTGTACGACGGGGTCGAGGTCCGGCCGCTCGCCGTCGAGGTGCCGCCGGGCCGGGAACTGGTGCACCTGGCCAACGCC
The DNA here is from genome assembly GCF_016865425.1 of Actinocatenispora thailandica. NCBI lineage: Bacteria > Bacillati > Actinomycetota > Actinomycetes > Micromonosporales > Micromonosporaceae > Actinocatenispora > Actinocatenispora thailandica. Next base: position 1,041,177 of record NZ_AP023355.1, read on the forward strand.
CGGACCCCGGGGCTGCCCGGCGGTCGCAACACCGGCTGCGACCACGCGACCGGTGAGCTGCTGGCGTTCTGCGACGACGACGACCGCTGGGCGCCGGACAAGCTGCGTCGCCAGGTCGAGACGCTGCGCGCCGACCCGGCCGGTACCGCGGTCACCTGCGGGGTGCGGCTGGAAGGCCCCGGCATCGACCGGGACCGCCCCGGCCCGACCCGGCCGGTCACCCTGGACGACCTGCTCGCCGACCGGATCATGGAGGTGCACCCGTCCACCCTGCTGGTCCCGCGCTCGACCGTCGCCGCGGCCGGTCCGGTCGACGAGGACATCCCCGGCGGGTACGCCGAGGACTACGAGTGGCTGCTGCGGATCGCCGCCCTGGGGCCGATCGCCGTGGTGCCGGCGCCGCTGGTGGTGGTCGAGTGGCACGGCGGGTCGTTCTTCTTCGGCCGCTGGACCACGATCGTCGACGCGTTGCGCTACCTGCTCGACCGGCACCCGGAGTTCGCCCGCAGCAAGCACGGCACCGCCCGGATCCGGGGCCAGATCGCGTTCGCGCTGGCCGCGTCCGGCCGGCGCCGGGAGGCGCTGCGCGAGCTGCGCATCGTGGCCCGGCTCAACCCGGCGGAGAAGCGGATCGCCGCGACCATGCCGGTACTGACCGGGCTGGTGTCGGGGGAGCGGGTGCTGGCGCTGGCGCAGTCGCGGGGGCGGGGTGTCTGAGTACGCCACCCCGCCGGGTGCCTCGTCGCCGCCTCCCGCCGCGTTCCCGCCCCGCCGCGCGGCGCTGCCCGCCTGGCCGCTGGTGCTGATGTTCGGGCTGGTCCCGGTGTGGTGGCTGGCCGGCGCGTTCTACCTGCTGTGGCCGGTGTTCGGGCTGCTGCTGGCCGGGCTGCTGGCGGCCCGTGGTGGGGTCCGGCTGCCCGGCTGGGCGCCGGTCTGGCTGCTGTTCTGCGCGATCGCGGCGCTGAGCCTGGTGGAGGTCGCCCGGGTCACCGAGGCGGAGACCGCGCTGCTGCGGCTGGCGTTCTACCTGACGGCGCTCGTCGCCGGCGTCTACGCGTACACGCTGGCGCGGGAGCGCGGTACCGGCGTGCTGTGGCTGCCGCTGATGCTGTTCTGGGCGTCGCTGGTGTCGCTCGGCTGGGTCGGCGTGCTCGCGCCCGGCCTGGCGTTCGCCACGCCGGTCGAGCGGTTGCTGCCGCATGGACTGGCCGCTGCCCCGTACGTGCACGACATGGTGCACGCCAGCGGCGCCGAGCTGCGCGCGGACGGGGTGTCGACGCTGCGCCCGTCCGCGCCGTTCCCGTACACGAACCTGTGGGGGAGCTGCTTCGCGATCCTGCTGCCGGTGGCCCTGGGGTGCGTGGCGTCGATCCGGCCGGGATGGCCGCGGCGGCTGCTGATCCTGTCGGTACCGCTGGCGTTGCCGCCGGCGTTCCTGACCCTGAACCGGGGCATGTTCGTCAGCCTCGGCATCGGGCTGGTGTTCGTCGCGCTGCGGGCGGTACGGCGGGGCCGGCCGCGGCTGCTCGCGACCATCGCCGTGCTCGGGGTCGCCGCGGCGGCGCTGACCTGGTTCATCCCGATCGACGCGCTGATCGTGGCGCGCACCGAGACCAGTGACAGCACCGCCGACCGGCTCAGCCTGTACGCCGAGGTGCTGCACCGCATCGTCGGCTCGCCGCTGCTCGGCTTCGGCGCGCCCACCACCGTCGACACCACCAGCGCGCCGGCCCCGGTCGGCACGCAGGGCCAGCTGTGGATGGTGTTGTACAGCAACGGGATCCCGGCGCTGGCGGTGTTCCTCGGCTGGTTCCTGCTGGTGGTTCGGGCCGGGCTGCGGCTGACCAGCCAGGCCGGGCTGTGGCTGTCCGCGGTGCCGCTGATCGCGCTGGTCCAGCTGCCGTTCTACGGCCTCAACTACCAGAACCTGTCGGTACTGTTCCTGGTCGCCGGCGCGATCGCCGCCGCCGCACCGCGGGCCCGTCCCGCCGTCGACCGGCCCGCCGGCCCGCGCACCCTGGTACCGGCGGGGTCCCGGTGACCGCGCAGACCGGGCGGCACCGCGCCGGCACCGTGCCGGCCGGTGCGCCGGCCGGTACGGATGCGCCGGGCGGCACCGGTTCCCGGCCGGGCGAGAGCGTCCGGCGCAGCGCGCGCAGCGGTGCGCTCGGCCTGGCCGGCGCGGCGGTGAGCGGGCTGTTCGGGTTCCTGCTGACCGTGGTGGTCACCCGCGGTTTCGGTACCACCGGCGCCGGGGCGTTCTTCGCGCTGGTCGGTGTCGTCACCGTGGCCGGCGCGCTGTGCTGCCTGGGCGCGGACACCGGGCTGATCTGGGCGCTGCCCCGGTGGCGCGAGCGCGGCGTCCGGATCCTGACCGTCGCGCTGGTCCCACCGCTGCTGGCGTCGGCGCTGCTGGCGGCGGCGCTCGCGGCGGCGGCGGGCGCGCTCGCGCCGCGGCTGCTGCCGGACGCCGGCGGTTCCGGCGTGGTACTGCTGCGCTGGGTGGCCGCCGCGCTGCCGGTCGCGGTACTGATGACGCTGCTGCTGGCCGCGGTCCGGGCGGCCCGGCCGATCACGCACTACGTCGCGGTCCAGTTCCTGCTGCTGCCGGTGAGCCGGCCGGTCCTGGTCGGCGCGGTCGCGCTGGCCGGCGCCGGACTCGTCGCCGCGGCGATCGGCTGGCTGCTGCCGGTCGCGCTCGCGGCACTGGTCTGCGCGGCGATGCTGGTACCGGCGCTGCGCCGCCCGGGTGACACCGGCGGCGGGCCGGACGGTACGGACTGGCGCCGGTTCTGGGGGTTCGCCGCCGCCCGCGCCGCGTCCGCGGCGATCGACGCGGCGAGCATGTGGGTCGGCGTGCTGCTCACCGCGGCGCTCGCCGGGCAGTCCGAGGCGGGCGTGTTCGGCGCGGTGGGCCGGTACGTGCTGGCCGGGCAGCTCGCCATGCAGGGGCTGCGGGTGGCGGTGGCGCCGCAGCTGTCCGCGCTGCTGGGCGCCGGGCGCCGGGCCGACGCCGCGGCGGTGCACCGGCAGACGACCACCTGGGTGATCGTGCTGTCCTGGCCGGTCTACCTGCTGCTGGCGTTCTTCGCGCCCGGCTTCCTGCGGCTGTTCGGGTCCGGGTTCACCGCCGGCGCGGGCGCGCTGACCGTGCTCGCGGTGGCGATGCTGGTCAACGTCGGGCTGGGCAACGTGCAGACGCTGCTGCTGATGAGCGGCGCGAGCCGGATCCACCTGGCGGCCGCGGCGGCCGGGCTGGCCGTCACGGTGGGCGGCGGCGTCGCGCTGATCCCGCGGTACGGGGCGCTGGGCGCGGCGCTCGCCTGGTCCGGCGGGATCGTGGTGGAGAACGTCTCAGCGGCGCTGGCCGCCCGCCGCGTGGTCGGTGAGCCGCTGCTGTCCGCCGCGCTGGTACGCACCGCGCTCGGCGTCGGCGCCGCGGTCTGCGCGGTCGGTACGGCCGTCTCGGTACCGGCCGGCCGCGGGGTGCCGTCGCTGCTGGTCGCGGTCGGACTGCTGGCGCTCGGTGCCGGCGGCGCGCTGGCGGTGCCGGGAGTTCGCCGCCGGCTCGGGCGGATCGTCGCGACGCTGCGCCCGGCCGGCGCGCGACCCACATCGGTGTCCAGCAACGGGGAAGGGCGGTAGCCAGGTGGCGACGATCAAGGACCGGGTCAAGGAACTCACCCCGGCGCCGGTGACCGGCGGGCTCAAGCGAGCCCTGGTGCGGTACGGGCAGGCCACCGCGTCCCGCCGCCCGCTGCCGGACTTCCTGATCATCGGGACCAAGCGCGGCGGTACCACCTCGCTGTGGAACTACCTGCTGCGCCATCCCGGGGTACCGCACCTGTTTCCGGCCTGGAACACCAAGACCTCGCACTACTTCGAGGAGAACTGGCCGCGCGGCGTCGACTGGTACCGGTCGCACTTCCCGACCGAGCGGCAGCGGGCGGCGCAGTCGGACCGCTACGGTGGCCCGGTGCGCGCCGGTGAGGCGGCGCCGCTGTACATGTTCCATCCCCTTGCGCCGCAACGGGTGCACGAGCTGATGCCGCGGGTACGGCTGATCGTGCTGCTGCGCGATCCGGTGGAACGGGCCTACTCGCACTGGAAGGAGCGGCGCACCGAGGGGCACGAGCCGCTCGACTTCGCCGCCGCGCTCGCCGCCGAACCGGCCCGTACCGCGGGGGAGCGGGGCCGGCTGATCGCCGACGAGAACTACTTCAGCGAGCCGTACGACTGGCACACCTACCGGGCCCGCGGCCGGTACCTGGAGCACCTGGAGCCGTGGCTGGACCGGTTCGAGCGCGGCCAGCTGCTGGTCCTGCCCAGCGAGTCGCTGTACCGGGAGCCGGCCGCGAGCTACCGCCGGGTGCTGGAGTTCGTCGGCCTGCCGCACTTCGACCCGGGCGAGTTCCGGGTGTACAACGACCGCCGCTCGGCGCCGATGGACCCGGCCGTGCGCGCCGAGCTGACCGAGTACTTCCGGCCGTACAACCGGGCGCTGGCCGAGCGGCTCGGGATCGACTTCGACTGGGCCAGCTGAGCGGCCGAGCCCGCTGGACGGCTGAACCGGCCGAGCCGGCTGAACGGCCGAGCCGGTTCGACGGCCGAGCCGGCTGGACGACCGCGCCGGCCGGGCCCGGCCGGCGGCGCGACCGGGATCGCGCGGGCCGGCCGGGAGCGGCGTCACGGGTGGGCCAGCCGGTCCGCCAGCACGTCGAGGAGGTGGGGATGCAGCAGGGTGTTCCAGCCGGCACCGGCGTCGGCGATGTGCCAGGTCCGCAGCCACAGCTCCAGCAGGTAGCAGTCGAGCACGGCGCGCTGCGCCCCGGCGTCCAGGCCGAGCATCGGACCGTACCGGGCCAGCGCCGCCGCGGCGGCCTCGGTGGCCGCTGCGGCCGGTACCCCGTCGAGGGTCAGCGCGCGCTGGAACCCGTGGTGCGCCAGGTCGAACCCGACGGGAACGTCGGCGGCGTGGTGCTCCCAGTCCCACGCCACCAGCCGGCCGTGGTGGGTGCCGAGGTTCCACGGCACCCAGTCGCCGTGCCAGTGCCCGAACTCCAGGGCCACCTCGCCGTACCGGTCGCGCAGCGCCGCGGCGGCCCGGACCGCCCGCCCGGCCGGCGCGCAGCCGCCCGCCAGCGCGGTACCGGCGGTGTCGGCGAGCCGGATCAGGAAGTCCGTACCGCGCAACCGGTGGGGCGGCGTGGCCGGGCCGGCGTTGCGGGCCACCGCGAGCAACTCCGTCGGGTACGGGTCGTCGGCGCGGGGCACCGCGCGCACGTCGGCGGGCAGCGGCTCGATCACCGCGATGCTGCGGTCCCGCCACTCCCCGGCGTAGCGCAGCCTGGGTACCAGCGGGAAGCCGGCACCGGACGGCAGCGCGGCCAGGGCGGCGGTCTCGGCCCGGACCAGCGCGCGGGTGGCGCCGTTCCAGCCGATCTTCGCGTACCCGCGGGGCGTGCCGGCCGGGTCGAACAGCTGCACCGTCGGCTTGTGGTGCGGGTCCGGTGGCCGGACCCCGACCGCGGCGTGCAGCTCGCCGGCGCCGAGGCGGTCGGCGAGATGGTGCACCACGTACCGGTCCCGACTATCCACATCGGACGGTATCGAGACGGTCAGTGCCGGCAGCGCGCGGGCCGCGCCGGTGCGGGCCGCGGTGCCCAGTGCCCAGCGCAACGCCCGGGTGCGCGGCTCGCGCAACGCGTTGAAGCACAGCAGCGACGCCGCGGTCACCCGGGCCGAGGCCACCGGCAGCAGGAACCTGGCCCGCGCCGCGTCCGGTACGACCGCGAACCGGCCCACCGTGCGCCAACCGGCGGCGGGCGGCTCGGCCGGTACCGACACCCGCACGTCGGCACCGGCGAACAGCGCCCGGCACACCCATCCCAACCCGTCCGTTCCGGCGCGCGGATCGCTCATCCATCCATCCCTCTCGTCACCCCTCGGAGCACGCCATGGCAGAACCTGTTGGTGAACCTCGTGATCGGCTGCGCCCGGCCCGTTCTCGGGGCCGCGAGGTCCGCTGGCCCGCTGGCTGCGGACCGGCCTCGCCACCCCCGCCGCTCACCGGGTCGCCGGTCGGACCGACGAGCCGCCCACCTGGCGGCCGAGCGGCGGCTCGCGGGTCCGGGCGAGCGCACCCGACACCGGCACGCACTCGCACCTCCGCCCGGCGAGCAGACGAACGGACTCCGGCTCGCCCGATCGAAGGTTCCCCGACGGGCTCCCGCCACAGCGCGTCCACGTCGGTGGCACCCCGGTCGACCTGTGCGACACCGACGACCTGGTCGGCCTGACGACCCGGTGGGCGGCCACCGGGCGCCGGGCGACGGTCGTCGGCGTCAACGCGCACGTCGTCAACCTGTGTGCCCGGCAGCCGGCGTTCGCGTCCGCGATCGCCGCCGCCGACCTGAACTTCCCGGACGGCCAGTCCATCGTGTGGGCCGCCCGGCTGCTCGGCAACCGGCCGAAGGGACGGGTGCCGCTGACGCACGTGACCGCGCCGCTGTGCGGCGCCTGGGCCGCGGCCGGGCTGCCGGTCTTCCTGCTCGGCGGCAAGCCCGGCGTCGCCGAACGGGCCGCGGAGCGGCTGCACACCGACCACCGGGTGCGGGTCGTCGGCGTGGCGCACGGCTACTTCCAGCCGGCCGACGAGCCGGCGCTGATCGCCGCGATCAACGCCAGCGGCGCCCGGATCCTGCTGGTGGGGCTGGGCAACCCGCGCCAGGAGCTCTGGCTCGCCGAGCACCGCGACGCGCTCGCACCCCCGGTCGCGATCACCTGCGGCGGCTGGCTGGACTGGACCGCCGGTGAACGCCGCCCGTGCCCGCCGCTGGTGTACCGGTTCGGCCTGGAGTGGGCGTACCGGCTGGCGCAGGAGCCGCGCCGGCTGTTCGCCCGCTACGTCCTGGGCAACCCGCGCTTCCTCTACCACGTGCTGCGCCGCGGCTCCCGCCCGCGGACCGCGCCGGTCGCCGAGCATCCGATGGCGCGTCCGGGATTCTGAGACCGGCCGGTGCCCACCGGCCATCAGTAGGCGCCGGAGCGGCGCAGCACGGCGGTCACGGTGCGCAGCAGGATCACCAGGTCCAGCGACAGCGACCAGTTGTCCACGTACCGCAGGTCGAGCCGCACGGCGTCGTCGAACGACAGGTCGGCCCGGCCGGACACTTGCCACAGCCCGGTGATGCCGGGCCGGACGACCAGCCGGCGCCCCATGTCGGCGGGGTAGCGGGCGACCTCGTCGGGCAGCGGCGGGCGCGGGCCGACCAGCGACATGTGCCCGGCCAGCACGTTGAACAGCTGCGGCAGCTCGTCGATCGACAGCGCCCGCAGCAGCCGTCCGGCCCGGGTGACGCGCGGATCGTCGTGCAGCTTGAACAGCACGTTGTCCGGGTCGTCGCCGCGCAGCCCGGCGAGCCGGCGCTCCGCGTCGAGGTACATGGTGCGCAGCTTGACCATCGTGAAGGGCCGGCCGTCCCGACCCACCCGCACCTGCCGGAACAGCGCCGGGCCCGGTGAGGTGAGCCGGATCCAGGCGACCGCGGCGGCCAGCAGCGGCAGCGTCAGCACGATCAGCAGTGCGGCGCCGATCCGGTCGGACAGCGCCTTCGCCAGCCGGCCGGTGCCGCGCAGTCGGGGATGGGTCACCTGCAGCATCGGCAGGCCGTCGACCGGCCGGACGGTGATGCGGTCGCCGGACACGTCCATCAGCGAGTTGGCGAGGATCAGGTCGGTGTCGTCGTTCTCCACCTGCCAGGCCAGCCGGCGCACCGCCGGGCCGTCCAGCTCCGGGCAGGACAGCACGATCACCGCATCGGCCTGCGCCGCCTCGACCGCGTACGCGGCGTCGTCGAAACTGCCGTACACCGGCAGGTCGACACCGGGGACGACCAGGTGCCCGTCCAGCTGGTCGAGGCCGCCGTGCCGGGCCAGGTTCGCCACCGGCACGCAGGCGCCCGCGACGCTCATCCCGTGGTACCGCTCGCGGCGCAGCTGCCGGCACAGGTCGGCGACGGCCCGAACGTGCCCGAGGACCACCACCCGGCGCAGCCACCGGCCGTGCCGGCGACCGTGGTGCAGCACCCGCCGCATCGCCATCCGGCCCAGCACCGTACCGGGGACCGTGACGGTGAGGCTGACCACCGTGTACGCCCGGGACAGGCCCAGGTCGCCGAGGTAGGCGGCGAGGGCGACCACCGCGGCGAGCGCCACCCCGGAACGGAACACCCGGTCGTACTCGGCGCTGCCGACGAACAGCTGCCGCCGGTCGTAGCACTGGTTCGCGGCCAGCACCACCGGCCAGGCGATCGGCAGCGCGCCCGCCATCAGCAGGTGCACCACGTTGGCGTGCAACGGAACCGCGCCGAACACCACACCCAGCGCGGCCCAGCCCGCGAGCACCGCGATCGCCACGTCCAGGCCGACCAGCCCGCGCACGTACCGGCCGATCCAGCGCTGCCCGGATCCACGCTTCTCGGGCGTGCCAGGAGAATCCGGTCGGGGTGGGAACGATGCGGGTCTTGCGGTCAGAGTCTCCGCAGCCACCACGCATCACCTCCGCCGCAGCGCCGGCGACGCGCCAGCTCCCACCGGAAACCCTAGGGTGAACCGGGTGTGAACCCAATGCTTCTGGCGGGGATCTGACCGATCGTCGTCCGTCATCCACCCAAACGCGCCATCCTGTTTCGGCGTCCGCGTTCGTTCGGGGCCGATTCGGTTGCGGCGCCGGGCGTCCGGCGGCGGGAGGGACCAGCCGCGCTCTGCTTGACGCATGCTCCGCGGAGCCGTCTGAAACCCGGTGTTCCCGCTCTTGTCTCGCGGCTCGACCGGACGCCCACACCGAGGAGGGCGAGCCTGCCGTCCGGCGACTACCCGCGCGCGGTCGCGGCACACCTTCCCGCGACGGCCCGGGTCCGACGGACCGGATGCCGGCGCACCCGACGGGTCGTGCACAGGACCGGTGCCCGGTCGACTCGGTCGTGCACCCGATCCATCCCGGCTCGAACGGTTTCAGCCTCGATGGCGGCCCGCACGGCGGCGGTGGTAGGCCCAGGCCAACGCGAGAAGCGCGGGACCCCAGAGGTTCAACGGCGCATAGCATGCGGTGAAGACGGCCGCCCAGAAGGGGCTGGCCATCCGGGATGACTGCCCGCCGGACCAGACGTCCCAGAAACCCACGGTCCAGATCAGGATGAGCGCCACCGCCCCGAGCGTCGCCGGAACAGTCGCCGCTGTGGGCCGCACGGGGCGACCGCCGATGAACGGCAACCACCTCGGAGTCAGCTCCCCCCAGGGTCTGACCAGCGCGAAGCCGCTCAGCGCGATGACTTCCGACAGCAGGGTGACCGCGACGAGGTAGGCGGCGCCCCAGCCATGGACGACGGCCGGCCTCCCGGCGTCGTCCAGACCGCCCATCGAGAAGCCCGACGCGACGGCGAGTCGCCAGAGCCCGGAAGGCAACACCATGAAGGGGATGGCATGTGCCAGACGTTCGGCCCATCGCGGCACCCGGCGCTGCGTCACCGGTTCGAGCCCGGAGGTCGAGATCGTCATGCCACCCACACTCGCGGGAACTCCGCCGCCTGGGCGCACTCCGCGGTGCGAGCGGCCTCCCTCGCCCGGGGGTGGTGCGGCAGCCGGCAACGGCGACCGCGGCACCACCGCCCGGTCAGCCGCGGGTCGCCGGCAGCAGGCGCTCGGTGAGGAAGGCGAGGATCTGGTCGCGGGCCTCGATCGTGGGGTGGCCGTCCCGGTCGACCAGGTGCGCGGTGACGACGCTGTGCGGGGTACCGACCACGTCGGCGAAGAACGGCGGCGGCGCCGGGTTCGCGCAGGCGCCGGGCAGCACCCGGCCGTCGAACGCGTCGCCGAGCAGCTTGCGGTACGCGGCGAAGCGCTGCCCGGTGCACCACTTGTCGTCGTCGAACCGGTAGGCCAGCACCGACAGCCCGTCCCGTTCGACCCGGTCCCGGACCGCCGCCGCGTCCCCGGCACTCAGTTCGATGCCGGCCGGGTCGTCGATCGGCAGCGACGGGTGGTTCACCACCGGCGCGATCACCGCCGGCTCCAGCGTCATCGCCAGCGCGAAGTTACCGGTGAAGCAGAGCCCGATCGCGCCGACGCCGGGGCCGCCGCACTCCTCGTGCGCCTGCCGGGCGAGGCCGCGCAGCCAGGACGTCACCGGGCTGGTACCGCCGCCGGCGAAGGCGCGGAACTCGGCGCTGACGCAGGCGCGCCGGAACACCGCGACGCCGTCCGCGGCGGTCGGACAGGCGCCGTCGACACCGAACAGCGACGGGACGAAGACCGTGCAGCCGGCGGCCCGGATCCAGCGCGCCAGCCGGAGCACGTCCGGGCTGATGCCAGGCATCTCCGGCAGCAGCACCACGGCCGGCCCGGTGCCCGCGACGTACACGGTCTTCACCGTGCCGGCCACGTCGACGCGGCGGCGGTCGAAATCGGTGATCGGGTCGTTCTGGTCGCGTTCCGCAGTGGTCACCCTGGCAGCGTGCCGCGCCGGGCCGTAGGCTGACAGTGGCGGGATCGCCAGGTCTGGCGGCGATCCCGCCATCGTCGGGAGGGGTGGCGTGCGCGTCGGTGTCCTTGCGTACCCGGGCTGTTTCGCCTCCGAGGTCTTCGGGGTGCCCGACCTGCTGACGATGGCGAGCCGGATCGCCGGTCCGGGCCGGCCCGGCGTCGAGGTGTCGGTGCTGTCGGCGCGGCACCGGGTCGTCGCCGCCGGTGGTGTCCCGCTCGCGGTCGTCCCGCTGCGCGAGGTGGACGTGCTGGTGGTGCCCGGTTTCGAACTCGGGCCGGACATCGACACGGCCGCCCGGCTCGCCGCCCTCGGCCCCGAGATCGCGGTGATCCGCGACCGGGTCGCCGCCGGCAGCGCCGTGGTGTCGATCTGCGTCGGCGCGTTCCTGCTGGCCGAGGCGGGTCTGCTGGACGGCCGGCGGGCCACCACCGCGTGGCTGTTCGCGGCCGAGCTGGCCCGCCGGTACCCGGGCGCCGAGGTGCTCGCCGACCGGCTCGTCGTCACCGACGCCGGGGTGACCACCACCGCCGCGTTCAGCGCCATGTACGACTTCGCGCTCGGGCTGGTGCGCCGGCATAGCGGCGCCCGGGTGGCGCGGCGCACCGCCCGGGTCGCGCTGCTCGACGACGTCCGTTCCTCGCAGGCGCCGTACGTGGACGCCCGGCTGCTGCCGAAGCCGGGCACCGAGTTCTCCCACCGGGCGATGCGCTGGCTCGACCGGCACCTCGCCGACCGGTACGATCTGCCGCGGCTCGCCGCCGCCTGCCATGCCAGCACCCGGACGCTGCTGCGCCGGTTCGCCGCGGAGACCGGGCAGAGCCCGCTGCAGTACCTGCAGGCGGCCCGGGTGCGGCGGGCCCGGCAGCTGCTGGAGACCACCGACCGCACCGTCGCCAGCATCGCCGCGGCGGTCGGCTACCAGGACCCCGGCACGTTCGCCGCACTGTTCGCCCGGCACACCGGCCGGCGCCCGAGCGCGCACCGGGCCACCTTCCGCCACGCCTGATCGTGCCCGGCCGGGCCGCGCCGGCCGCCCGGGCTACCCGGCCGGTGGCACGGTACGGGTGCGGTGCAGGGCCAGCGCGAGCTGCAGTTCCAGCGCGCGGGCCGGCGAGCGCCAGTCGGCGCCGAGCAGTTGGGTGATCCGGTCGAGCCGCTGGTGCACCGTGTTCGGATGGACGTGCAGCGCGTGCCGGGCGCGGCTGGGGCTGCGGTCGGCGGCGAAGTACGCGTCGAGCGTCTGCACCAGCCGGGCCCCGCGCGCCGCGTCGTAGTCCAGCAGCGGGCCGAGCGTGTCGGCCAGGTAGCCGTCCAGGTCGCGGCCCTCACCGAGCACCACGCCGAGGAAGCCCAGGTCGGCGGTGGTCACGCCGTCGCCGTGCCGGCCCAGCGCCAGCGCCGCGGACAGGCACCGAATCGCCTCCCGGTACGCGGCCGCGACCGCCGCCGGGCCGGCCGCCGGGCCGGCGGCGGCGACGGTACCGTGCCGGCGCAGTTCGGCGGCGACGTCCCGGGCCGTGCCGGCGGGATCGGTGCCGGGCAGCAGCAGCACGTCGCGCCCCTCGTACCGGGTGGCGAGCCCGCCGTGCGCCGCCGCCAGCGCCGCCAGCCGGGCCCGGGACCCGGCGGCGCCGTCGCCACGGTGCGCGTGCTCGGCCCAGGCGACGGCGAGCAGCAGGTGCGGCCGGGTCAGGTCGAGGCCGAGCCGGTGTGCCCGGTCGCGCAGGCCGGCGGGATCGCGGTCCGGTGCGAGCAGCAGGTCGGCGAGCAGGTCGCCGCCGACCCGGGCGTGCGCGTCGGCCGCGGACCGGCGAAACAGCATGATCAGCGCGGTGACCAGGCCGGCGCGTTCCAGGGTCCGCTGGTCGGCCTCGTCCAGCGGCGCCGCGGTGTGCAGTACCAGCGCGCCGAGCTGTTCGGTGCCGGCGGTCACCGCGACCACCCAGTACGGCCCGGCGTGCGCGGCCCGCCCGCTCTCCCGCGCCGCGCCGACCAGCGCCGGCACGTCGCCGCCCGGATCGGTTGCCGCGCCGGCGATCCGGGCGCCGTCGGGGTCGAGCACCGACAGGGTGCCGTCGAGTACGTCGGTGACGGCGCGGGCGAGGTCGTCCAGGTCCCCGCCGCGCAGCACCAGCGCGGTGAGCCGGTCGTGCGCGGTCGCGGCGCGTTCGGTGGCGGCGGCGCGGGCCGCGCCCAGCCGGCTCGCCTGGTCCAGTTCGGCGAGGGCCTCCCGGGTCTCGGTGAGCATCCGGGCGCTGTCGATGGCGATCGCGGCGTGGTCGGCCAGCGAGCCCAGCAGCGCGATCTCGTCCTGGGCGAACCGGCGTTCCCGCCGGTCCGCGGCGAACAGCACGCCGATCACCCGGTGCCCGAGCCGCAGCGGTACGCCGAGGATCGCCACCAGCCCCTCGTCGCGCACCCCGGTGTCGATGTCGCGGGTGTGCGCGAACTGCGGGTCGGCCAGGTAGCTGGGGCTGCGGTACGGGGAGGCGGTCTGTGCCACCAGCCCGCCCAGCCCGGCGCCCATCGGCAGCCGCAGCCGCTGGAAGGAGGCGGCGACCGAGCCGTCGGTGACCCGCATGTAGGTGTCGCCGCGCGCCGGGTCCTCCAGCGTCAGGTAGGCCACGTCGGTACCGAGCAGCCGGCGGGCCCGGCGCACGATCGCGTGCAGCACGTCGTCCAGGTCGCGCAGCGTGGCCAGGTCACCTGCGGTGGAGAACAGCGCGGCCAACTCGTTCTCCCGGCGGCGGTGCCGGGCCAGCTGGGTACGCAGCCGCAGCGCCAGCGTCCTCGCCCGGGCCAGCGCCGCCAGCGTCGCCGGGTCGGCGCCGGCCTGGCGGGCGCGCTCCAGCGGCACCTCGTACTCCGTTGCCGGCGCCTCGGCCAGCAGCAACTCCAGGAACGCGGACTCCATGCCCGCGGATTGTGCCCGGACCGGTGGGCCGGCGCCATACTCGTCGGCGCTCGAATATGGCGTGACGGCACATGTGATTCGCGCCATCCGGTGCCTAACGTGTGGCGCCATGAACAGCGGGCAGGACCTCAACGGCCGGACCGCGCTGGTGACCGGCGCGGCCGGCGGAATCGGCGCGGCGTGCGCCCGGCGGCTGGCCGCGGCCGGCGCCACGGTGGTCGCGGCCGACCGGGACGGTGCGGGTGCGGCGGCGATCGCGGACGCGGTCGGCGGCCGGTCGGTGGCGGTCGACCTGACCGACCCGGCCCAGCTCGACGCGCTGGACTGCGACGTCGACATCGTGGTCAACAACGCCGGCCGGCAGTACGTGGCCCCGGTCGAGGACTTCCCACCGGAGCAGTTCACCGGCCTGCTGCGGCTGATGCTGGAGGCGCCGTTCCGGCTGGTCCGCGCCGCCCTGCCGCACATGTACCGGCGCGGTTGGGGGCGCATCGTCAACGTCTCGTCGGTGCACGGCCTGCGTGCCTCGCCGTACAAGGCGGGCTACGTCGCCGCCAAGCACGGCCTGGAGGGCCTGTCCAAGGTGGTCGCCGCGGAGTCGGCCGGCCGCGGCATCACCTGCAACTGCGTGGATCCCGGCTACGTGCGTACCCCGATGGTGGAACGCCAGATCGCCGACCAGGCACGCGAGCACCACATCGCCGAGGCCGAGGTCCTCGACCGGGTGCTGCTCGCGCGTACCCCCAGCAAGCGGCTGGTCGAGCCCGCCGAGGTCGCCGAGCTCGTCGGCTACCTGTGCGGGCCGGCCGCGGCGTCGATCACCGGCGCCTCCCTCACCCTCGATGGCGGCTGGACCGCCCTCTGACCCCCGGCGGCGGGTTCCGCCGCACGAGCACTGGAGCGCAGTCATGACCGAACAGACCGCACCCGCATCACCCGGTCCGGCCACCCCGGCTTCCGGCAGCGCCCTGGCCCGGGTCCTCGCCGCGAGCATGGCCGGCACCACCGTCGAGTGGTACGACTTCTTCCTGTACGGGTCGGCCGCGGCGCTGGTGTTCCCGAAACTGTTCTTCCCGGACAGCGATCCGCTGGTCGGCACCATGCTCTCGTTCCTCACCTACGCGCTGGGGTTCGCGGCCCGGCCGCTGGGCGGGCTGGTGTTCGGGCACTTCGGTGACCGGATCGGCCGCAAGCGGCTACTGCTGGTGAGCCTGTTGATGATGGGCGGCGGCACGCTGCTGATCGGCTGCCTGCCGACCTACCACACGCTCGGTATCGGTGCGGCGTTCCTGCTGGTGGCGCTGCGGCTGATCCAGGGGTTCGCGGTCGGCGGCGAGTGGTCCGGCGCGGTACTGCTGGTCACCGAGCACGCCCCGGCGAAGCGGCGCGGGCTGTGGGGCTCGGTACCGCAGTCCGGGGTGCCGGCCGGCAACCTGATCGCCACTGCGGTCCTCGCGGTGCTCGCCTCGGTACTCTCCGACGACGCGTTCCTGTCCTGGGGCTGGCGGATCCCGTTCCTGCTGTCCGCGGTGCTGGTGGCGCTCGGCTACTGGGTGCGGCAGTCGGTCGAGGACGCCCCGCTGTTCGTGGCCGCCCGGCAGCGCGCCGAGCAGGCCGCGCAGCGCCGCGCACCGGTCCTGGAGGTGCTGCGCCGCTACCCCCGGCAGCTGCTGGTGTGCGCCGCGGCCCGCTTCGCCGAGAACGTCGTCTACTACGTGATCACCGCGTTCGTGCTGGTGTACGCCACGACCCGGCTGGGCCTTTCCAAGTCGCTGATCCTGGACGCGCTGCTGGTCGCGAACGCGGTGCACGTGCTGGCACTGCCGGCGTTCGGTGCGCTGTCCGACCGGATCGGGCGGCGCCCGGTGTACCTGTTCGGCGCGGTCGGTACCGGCGTCTGGGCGTTCGTGTTCTTCCTGCTGCTGGACACCCGCAACGTGCTCGCGATCGGCGTCGCGGTGGTGGTCGGGCTGATCATCCACGCCGCGATGTACGGGCCGCAGGCGGCGTTCTTCGCCGAGCAGTTCGACACCACGGTGCGCTACACCGGTACCTCGATCGCCGCGCAGGTGACCGCGATCGTCGCCGGTTCGGTCGCGCCGCTGATCGCGCTGGCGTTGCTGCGCAGCTTCGGCACCGGGTACGCCGTCGCCGGGTACGTGCTCGCCGCCGCGGTCATCTCCGTGGTCGGCGTCCTGCTCTCCACCGAGACCCGGGACCGCGACCTGGCCGCCGAGGACACCCCGGTACCGACCCTGGTGCCCTGAGCGGCCGCCGGACCTCCTGGTGACCGGCTGCGCCGGGTGCGGTCGACCGCACCCGGCGCAGCCGCCGGTAGTCTTCGCTGGGCCGCCACGGGGTGGCGGTCGCGGCGGACGGCGGAACCGGGGCGAGCGGTGAGCGTGACCTTCCAGGTGCTGGGGCCGGTCGAGGTGCGCAGCGGCGACCGGAACGTGCCGCTGCCCGCCGGCCAGGCACCGCAGCTGCTCGCGGTGCTGCTGCTCGACGTCGGCCGCGTGGTGCCCGTCGAGGCGCTGATGGGCGTGCTGTGGGACGGCGAGTTCCCGGCCAGTGCCCGCAAACTGGTGCAGGTGCGGATGTCGCAGCTGCGGGCTGCTCTCGCCGCCACCCCGGCGGTACTGACCGGGGTGCGCGGCGGCTACCGGCTCGACGTCGATCCGGCGAGCGTCGACCTGGCCCGGTTCCGGTCGCTGCGACGCCGGGCCCGGGACGTGCCGCCCGCGGCGGCGGAGCGGCTGCTGCGCGAGGCGATCGAGTTGTGGCGCGGCCCGGCCGTACCGGAGCTGCGGCACACCGTGGGCGGGCAGCGGCTGGCCGTACCGCTGGACGAGGAGTACCTGGCGGCGGTCGAGGACTGCGCGGCCGGGGCGCTGGCCGCCGATGCCGGCGCCGATCTCGTCGAGCCGGTGCGTGCCGCGCTGCTGGACCACCCGCTGCGGGAACGGCTGCGGGCGCTGCTGATGCGGCTGCTGTACCGGGCCGGTCGGCGGGCGGCCGCGATCGAGCTGTACGACGAGGGCCGTCGGCTGCTCGCCGACGAGCTCGGCCTGGACCCCGGCGCCGATCTGCGCGCCGCGTACCGCGAGATCCTGGACGCCGACCGGGAACCATCGGCGCCCGCACCGCGCCCCCGGCCGGCCGGACCGGCGCAACTGCCGGCCGACGTCGCCGACTTCACCGGCCGCACCGGCGAGCTGTCGCTGCTCTCCGCCCTGGTCCGGGTCCCGGACCCGCCCGGCACCGGTCGCGACCCCGGCCCGGCCGGTACCGGCCCGGGGGCCGCCACCGCGGTGGCCGCGGTGACCGGTACCGCCGGGGTCGGCAAGACCGTGCTGGTGGTGCACTGGGCGCACCAGCACGCCGCCGACTTCCCCGACGGTCAGCTGTACGTCGACCTGCGGGGTTTCGACCCGCACCGGGCTCCGGTCGAGGCGTCGGACGCGGTCCGCTCGTTCGTCGAGGCACTCGGGGTGCCGCCGGCCGAGGTCCCGGCCGACCCGGACGCGCAGGCCGCGCTGTACCGCAGCCTGCTCGCCGGCCGGCGGGCGCTGGTGCTGCTGGACAACGCGCGCGACAGCGACCAGGCCCGACCGCTGCTGCCCGGCGCCGGTGCCAGCGTCGCGCTGGTGACCAGCCGGGTGCACCTGTCCGGGCTCGTCGCGAGCGACGGCGCCGGCCCGCTCCGGCTCGACGTGCCGGCCGCGGACGAGGCGCGCGGCTTCCTGGCCGGGCGGCTGGGCCGCAGCGGTATCGCCGCCGACACCGCGCTGCTGGACGAGATCATCCGCCGCTGCGCCGGGCTGCCGCTGGCGCTGGCGCTGGTGGCCGCGCGCGCCGCGGCTCACCCCGCATCCTCGCTGCCGGGCCTGGTCGCCGAGCTGGGCGACGAGGCCGCCGCCCTGGACGCGCTGGACGGCGGCGACGCGACCACCGACCTGCGTGCCGTCTTCTCCTGGTCGTACGACGTGTTGAGCCCGGCGGCGGCCGCGGTGTTCCGGCGCGCCGGGCGGCACCCCGGCCCCGACGTGACCCTCGCCGCGGCTGCGTCGCTCGCCGGCATCGGCGCCCGGCAGGCCCGGGTCGCGCTGCACGAACTGGTCCGGGCACACCTGATCGTCGAGCGCACCACCGGCCGGTACGGCAGCCACGACCTGCTGCGCGCCTACGCGGCGGAGCTGGCCGACGCGGACGACCCGGTCGAGCGGCGGGCGGCGTTCGTCCGCACGCTGGACCACTACCTGCACACCGCTCGTGCCGCCTACCTGCTGCTCCGGCCGTACCGCGGGGTGGTGCGGCTCGACGGGCCGGTGCCCGGCGTGACGGTCGCCGAGCTGGCCACGGTGCAGGACGCGCTCGCCTGGTTCACCGCCGAACGCGACACGCTGGACGCGCTGGTCCGGCAGGCGGCGGCGGCCGGGTTCGCCCGGCACACCTGGCAACTGGCCGTGGCGACCGCCGACTTCCTGCAGCGGCGCGGGCCCTGGACGCAGCTGGCCGCGTTGATGGACATCGCGGTACGCGCCGCCGCCGCGGCCGGTGACCGCACCGGTCTGGCGCACGCCCGGCACCAGGTCGCGCAGACGCACCACTGGCTCGGCGAGTACGCCGCCGCGCAGCAGCAGTACCAGCGCGCCCTGGACCTGTTCGCCGAGGTGGGTGATCTCGTGGCGCAGGGCCACGTGGAGGCGGATCTCGGGCTGATGTTCGAGCGGCGGGACGAGCCGGCGGCGGCGCTGGACCACACCAACCGGTCGCTGGCGCACTTCCAGGCCGCGGGTCACCGGGTGGGTGAGGGCCTGGCACTCAACAACGTCGGGTGGTTGCACGCGCTGCGCGGTGACTACGAGGCGGCGCTGGACTGCTGCCGGCGCAGCCGTGGCCTGTTGCGCGCGGCGAACGAGGGGTACGCCGAGGCGAACGTGTGGGACACCATCGGGTACATCAACGACCGGCTCGGCCGGCAGGACGACGCGGTGCACGCGTACCGCCGGGCGCTGACCCTGTTCACCGAGGCCGGTGACCTGTACTACGCGGCGGACACGTTGACCCATCTCGGTGCGGCGCAGCGCCACGCCGGCGACGTGGACGGCGCCCGGGAGTCCTGGACCCGGGCGTTGCGGCTGCTGGAGGAGCTCGGGCACGCGGATGCCACCGCGGTCCGGGCGAGCCTCGACGAACTCGGCTGACAGCCCCGCGGGCGCGGGCGGCGCCGGTTATCCGTTCGGTTACCGGCTCCGCCTACGGTCGCCGGTGCCGCCGACGCGCCGGTTCGATCCGGGCCCACGCGGGTTCGGCCGCCACCCGTCGGCCGTCGTCGCCGGAGGTCACGGGGCCGGGAGGTGATGGGGATGGCGCAGGCACCGCGGGCCGGCGTGGACGATCGTGCCGCCGGTTACCGGGACGTGCTGTCGCTGGGCGAGTTCCGGGCCGTGCTCGGCGCCCGGCTGGTCTCCATGGCCGGCGACCAGGTGGCCCGGGTCGCGCTGTCGCTGCTGGTGTTCGACCGCACCCGGTCGGCCGCGCTGGCGGCGGCCACGTTCGCGTTGAGCTTCCTGCCCGCACTCGCCGGGCCGCTGCTCGCCGGCCTGGCCGACCGGTACCCGCGCCGGACGGTACTGGTGGCGGCGGACCTCCTGCGCGCCGTGCTGCTGGGCCTGATGGCGGTACCGGGGGCGCCGCTGCCGGTGCTGTTCGCGCTGCTGGTACTGGCCGAGCTGATCGGTGCGCCGGCGAACGCCGCGCACGGCGCGGTGCTCGCGGACATCCTCGTCGGGGACCGGCTGGTGGTCGGGCAGGGCGCCCGGTCGATCGTGGACCAGCTCAGCCAGATCGGCGGGTACGCGGTCGGCGGCGTGCTGACCGCGCTGCTCACCGCGCACGGCGTCCTCGCGCTGGACGCGGCGAGCTTCGCGGTCTCGGCCCTGGTGCTGCGGCTCGCGCTGCGGCGCCGGCCGGCCCCGGCCGGCGCCGCGGACGTACCGCCGTCGCTGCTCGGCTCGGCCCGGCGGTCCGCGCGGCTGGTGTGGTCCGATCGGCGGCTGCGGGTGCTGCTGGGGCTGGTGTGGATGATCGGCCTGCCGGTGGCCGCGGAGGGGTTGGCCGTGCCGTACGCGGTGGGGCGGTACCCGGGCCCGTCGGCCGCCGGGTGGCTCCTGGCGGCGACCCCGCTCGGCGCGGTCGTCGGCGCCGTACTGCTCGGCCGCTGCCGCCCGTCGGTACGCCGCCGGGTGATGGCCCCGCTGGCCGCGCTCGCCGGGTTGCCGCTGCTGGTCGTCGCGGCCCGGCCGCCGCTGGCGGTGGCCTGCCTGGTGTTCGCGTTGTCCGGCGCCGCGGCGAGCTACGTGACCGTGGCCCCGGCGCTGTACGTGGCGCGGATCCCGGCGGCGGGCCGGGGCCAGGCGATCGGGCTGATGTCCTCCGGCGCGGTCGCCGGTCAGGGCGTGGTCACGATCCTGGCCGGCCTGGGCGCGGACCGGATCGGCGCCGCCGACGCGGTCGGGTTGGCCGGCGCGCTCACCGCGACGGTCGGCGCGGCACTCGCGATCGCCTGGTCACGGGCGGACGCGGAGCCGGACGTTCCGGTGGCGGGGCCGTGGCCGGGATGACCGCGCCACCGCCGGAGCACCGGGGTGCCGGTCCGGTCGCCGCGCGGGTACTGGGGCCGGTCGAGGTGCGGGTCGACGGCGCCGTGGTGCCGACCGGGCCGCCGAAACAGCGGGCGCTGCTGGCGTTGCTGCTGCTGTGGCCGGGTGAGCTGGTGTCGACCGGGTCGATGATCCGGGAACTGTGGGACGGGCGCCCGCCCCGGTCGGCGCCGGCCAATCTGCGCACCTACCTCGGTCGGATCCGGACCGCGCTCGGCGGCGCCCGGGACCGGTTGGTCGCCCGGCCGGACGGCCAGCTGCTGCGGCTCGACCCCGGTGAGCTGGACCTGACCCGGTTCGCGGCGGCGGCCGCCCGGGGTCGTGCCGCCGCGGCCGGCGGCGAACCGCGGGTCGCCGCCGGGTACCTCGCCGCCGCGGTCGGCCTGTGGCGGGGCCGGGTCGCCGAGGACGTACCGGCCGGCCCGGTCAGCGGCCCGCGCCGGGCACAGCTCGCCGAGGACCTGGTGGCTGCCCGTGAGGACCTGCTCGATGCCCGGTTGGCGAGCGGCGAGACCGACGGCGCGATCCGCACCCAGTTGCGCGCGCTGGTCGCGGCCGAACCGCTCCGGGAGCGCGGCTGGGCGCTGCTGTTGACCGCGCTGGCCCGAGCCGGGGACACCGCGGGCGCGCTCGACGCGTACGCCCGGGCGCGGGCCACCCTGGTCGCGGAACTCGGCATCGAACCGGGGCCCGAACTGCGCCGGCTGCACCGGGCGGTGCTCGACGGTACGGCCGTGCCAAGCCGCCCTGCCCCGCGGCCGACCGGGCTGCGCCCGGCGGTGCTGGTCGCCGGGCACCGGACCGCGGCCGACGCGGTCCCGCCGCGGGCCCCGGGTCGGCTGCCGGCCTCAGATCTGCTGGTGGTCCCGGATGGGCTGGCGGTCGGGGGCCGGCCGGCGGCTCCGGGTCGGCTGCCGGCCGCGGGTGGGCCGGCGGACCCGGAGCGGGCGGCGGGGCCGGCCGCCGGGGCCGGGGCGGGCGGCGCGGCCGGTCGCCGCGGTCGTGCCCGGCGGCTGCGGTGGTTGCCGCCGGACGCCGGCCGGTTCGTCGGCCGCACGGCCGAGCTCGACGCCCTGACCGGCGGATACCAGCGGGGCGCGGCGGTGCTCGCGGTGACCGGTGGTGCCGGCGTCGGCAAGACGGCGTTGGCCGTGCACTGGGCGCACAGGGTTGCCGGCCGGTTCCCGGGCGGTGCGCTGCACGCCGATCTGCGCGGGTACGCGCCGGGGCCGCCGGCCGATCCGGCGACGGTGCTGGCCGGCCTGCTCCGGCAGGCGGGCGCGGCGGTCGCGGACGTGCCACCGGATCTGGCCGGGCGGGCCGCGCTGTGGCGGGAACTGCTCACCGACCGGCACTGCCTGCTCGTCCTCGACAACGCCCGCGACGACGAGCAGGTCCGGGCGCTGCTGCCCGGTACCGGGGTGACCGTGGTGACCAGCCGCGATCGGTTGCCTCGGCTGGTGGTCCACGACGCGGCGCAGCGGATCGTGGTCGGCGCGCTGCCGGCAGCGGACGCGGCGGAGGTGCTGACCGCCGGGTTGTGCCCGGGCACGGTCGGCCCGGCGGAGGTGACCGCGCTGGTGTCGCTGTGCGCCGGTGTCCCGCTGGCGCTGCGGCTGGTGGCGGAGCGGCTCGGCCGGCCGGGCGCCCCGCCGGCGGTCGACCTGATCGAACGGTTGGGCCCGCCGGCCGACCGGCTCGCCGCCCTGCGGTCCGATGACGACACCGATCTGACCGCCCGGCTGTCCTGGTCCGACCGGACGCTGCCGGCACCGGCGCGGGAGCTGTTGCGACTGCTCGGCATGGCCCCCCGGGGCGGGTTCGGTGCGGTGGCCGCGGCGGCGCTGGCCGGCGTGCCGCTCGATCGGGCGGTCGAGCAGCTCGACCGGCTCGCCCGGGTGCACCTGGTCGAGGAGCGGCCGGACGGCACCTATCGGCTGCCCGAGCTGGTCGCCGGGTACGCCGCCGCGCAGCTGCGCGCGGACCCGGTGCACGCGTGGCGGCCGGCCGCCGCCGCGCTCGCCGGGTGAGCCGCCCCGCGGGGCGTACCGGATCGGGCCGGGCCGGGGCGTGTGCACGGAATGTGCGGCGCCGGCAGGCCGCGTCGCTACGGTTCGATCGTCCGTCCCGTCGAGTGGAGTGGAGGCGACCGATGACGCACAACTGGGTGCCGTAGGCACGTATCCGGCGGCAGCCGACCAACGGCTGCCCGTCCGGGGCGGTGCGATGTGCCGGCGGTGACTCGCGTTCGGCTCCCGGCACCGGCCCGGCGATCGGCGCTCGGGCGCGCGCCGGCAGGCTGCCGGCGCGCGCCCGAGTCGCGTCCGCGGCGGACACCAGGCCGGCCGGTCCCCGCGGCGGCGTCCCGGACGGCCCGCCGGACCGGGAGGTGCCAGAATGCCGGGACGCGGCAGGCGGGCCCGGCACTCGCCGGACCGATCAGCGGGCGGCCCGCCGGGCCGCGGACAGCGGCGGGTGGCGGGCGGGGGAGGAGCACGATGGCGGGCGACGAGGTACCGGGCTGGGACGCGATCGACGGCGCGCTGGCGCGGCTGTACGGCGACGCGGAACCGCGGCACTACGGCACGCTGGTCAAGTGGCGGCTCGGCGGGCCGGACCCGCTGGACGGCATCAGCGCGTACCCGCGGGCCGATCCGGTGCCGCACTGGCACCTGGTCAGCTACGGGATGACCGAGCTGTACGAGAAGGAGTCCAGCAACGCCGACGAGTCCGGCTGGGGTTTCGAGTTCACCTTCCGGGTGGCGCGCGGGAGCGCCGAGACCGAGCCGCCGGCCTGGGCGCTGAACGTGCTGCAGAACCTGGCCCGCTACGTCTTCAAGTCCGGCAACTGGTTCGAGCCCGGGCACCACCTGAACCTCAACGGGCCGATCGCGCTGGACCGTCCGGACACGCTGATCCGGGCCGTGGCGTTCGTCGAGGATCCGGAGCTGCCCGCGATCGACACGCCGCACGGGCGGGTGCGGTTCCTGCAGCTGGTCGGGCTGACCCTGGACGAGCTGACGGCCGCCGAGCTGTGGCGGGTCTCGTCGTTCCTCGACCTGCTCGGGCCCCGGCTGCCGTCGTACGTCACCGACCTGGACCGGCCGAGCGCGCTGGACGATCCGGCGACCGCCGCGGCGGCCGCGGCCGGCAGCGACCGGGACGGCTCGTTCACCGGCAGCGAGTACCTGGAGGTGGGTGCCTGCTCGGTGGCGGCCGGGGTGGCGACGCTGACGATCGGTGCGATCGCCGCCGACACGCTGCGCCGGATGATCCCGGCCCGGCTCGGCCACGGCCGGCCGCTTGTTCTGCACGGCCCCGGGCAGCCGATCCGGCTGGAACCCGGTGTGTCGTTCGGGATCGACGTCGACGACGCGACGCTGGTCCTGACGTTGCCGCCGGCGGCGGTCACCGGACTCGCCGGCGTGCTGCGGCCGGTCGCCGGTGACCACCCGGTGCCGGGTTTTCCGCTGACCGTGCACGTCGAACGGTCCGAGATCCGCAGCGCCACCTCGGGCGAGGTCGTCCGGACCATCGGCTGACCGTCGGCGCCGCGGGTCAGGCGGCGAACCGGCCGTCGAGGTCGGCGGTGCCGAGCACGGCGGCCTGGTGCGGGAAGATCTGCTCGGTCAGGAACCGGTGCACGTCCGGGTTGCGGTCGGCGGTGGCGTCGGCGAGGACCAGCACCCGGAAGTCACGGTCGTGCGCGTCCCGCACCGTCGAGAGCATCACACCGCTGGTGCTGATGCCGGCGAGTACCAGCGTGTCGACGTCCCGGTCGCGCAGCTGTCGGTGCAGGTCGGTGGTGCCGAACGCGCCGACCCGGGTCTTCCGGACGACGATGTCGTTCGGTTGCGGCGCAAGGCTTTCGTGTACCTGGGTGGCCGGGGCGTCGGCGTGCATCTGGTCGCCGTAGTGGCGGGCCGCGGCGGCCATCGGGCTGTGCGCGGGGATCGCGGCGAGGTCGGCGTCGGTGAACCCGACCCGCACGTACCCGACGTGCGCGCCGTGCCGGCGGGCGGTGTCGATCGCCTGCCGGGCCCGTCCGAGCAGGGCCTCGGCGTCGGGTGTGGCGGCGAGCACCGCCGGCTGGTAGTCCATCACGAGCAGGGCGGTGTGCCGTGGGTCGATCGTGGGCAACGAGTCGGTCATCGTGTTCCTTCGGGACGCGTCGGTACGGGTGGCCGCGCGGCTAGGCTCCTGCTGTCGGCTGCTCCGCGCGGTGGTACTTGCAGGTAAACTGTGTAGCTGGAACTGAGTATATCAACGAAGGATCTGCCCATGGCATCGTCGCCCGACCGGGAGCCCGCCACCTCGCCGGCCGCGACCGCCGCGGCCCGGGACCTCGTCGTCCTGTTTCGCCGGTTGCGCACCCGGATGCGCGCCGTACCGACCGAGGGGCTCACCCCGTCGCAGACCTCGGTTCTGATCCGGCTCGGCAAGGACGGCGCCTCGTCCACCACCGTGCTCGCCGCCGCCGAGGGCGTCCGGCCGCAGTCGATGACGGTGATCCTCAACGCACTCGACGCGCAGGGGCTGATCGAACGGCGGCCCGATCCGGAGGACGGCCGGCGCCAGATCATCACGCTCAGCGCGGCCGGGCAGGCGCAGGTGGCGAGCGGGCGGCAGGGCCGGCACGCCTGGCTCGCTCAGGAACTCGACCGCGAACTCACCGCCGACCAGCTGGCACGGATCAACGACGCGATCGCCCTGCTGCGCCGCGTCGTCGGCGAGTAGCTCCGCCGACGGCGCACGGCCGAGCCGGCAACCGATGCTGCCGGCTGGCGCCCTGGTCGTCGGCCGGGCGACGCGGCTACTCGGACGGCCCGGGGTCGGCGATGCGGCCGGCGAGCCGCTCGTAGCGCTGGCGGGCGGCCTGCGGGGTGCCCAGGCCGAGCCCGAACGCGATCTGCGCCCAGGTCAGGCCGCGACCGCGGGCCATTGCGAGCAGCCCACCCTCCAACTCGTCCAGCTCCGAGCGGACCAGCGGAACCAGGCTCAACGCGGCAGTGATGTCCGCCTGGTCGACCTCCGGTTCGTCGCCGTCGGTCAGTGCGGCGCCGCTGAGCAGGAACGACACCAGCCGCACCGCCTCGTGTGGCGCAAGCATCGACGGGTGCACCTGGCGGGCGCGCTGCGCGTCGGTGGCTGCGTGCCGCTCGCCGATGCGCAGCAGCGCCGCGTGCACCCGCTCGGCGCGAGCGCGGCTCGGTTCGGGGGCAACGAACGGGTCGGGGGAGCTGGGACTCGACATGCCACCAGCCTGCCTCGGGCGAGCGCCAGTTGTCAACGAGTTGTTTTCAACGGAGTGTTCAAGCCGGCTTCGGCGGGCCGAAGCGGACCGAGACGCCTGGCGACCAGAGCACGCTCACCGGGTCGGCTGCGGCGTCCGCCAGGCCGCTCGCCGTGACCAGCCCGCTGTCCCGGTCGAGCAGCTCCGCGCGGTGCAGTGGCCAGCTCTGGTGGATGTTCGGCAGGTACCAGGTGCGGCCGGCGAGGCGGGTGTGCAGGCCCCACCGTGCCGTCAGGAACGTCTCGGTCGCGCTCGGCGTCGCGATCCGCGCGCCGGGCCGTACCGCCAGCAGGTCCCGGACACCGCGGCCCGGCCACCGGGTACGGGACAGGTACCGCACGGTGCCGCCCGGCTCCCGCCGCAGCCGCATCGCCGCCCACCGGTACGGCAGCCGCGCCGCACACCGGCCGACCAGGGCCGGCAGCAGTCGGGCCGCGTCCAGGGACAGGAACACCACGCCGCGCCGGCCTCGACCGTCCACGGAGTACACCCGGACGTTCGTCTCGGCGAACGTGCCGAGGTAGGGCACCGGCAGCCGAGGCGGCCCCACCCGCACCATCCGGAACGCCACCAGCCCCAGGTACGTGCGCCCCTCGTGCAGGTCCGGCCGCAGCCCGGCCGGCAGCAACGGCGCGACCGCAGCCGGCGACACCGCCCAGTGCAGGAACGTCACCTCCCGCCAGTCCTGCGCCAGGACGGCGACCGGTACCGGCCGGGGAGCGGTGGCGGTGACCGGCTCGGCGTCGGAGCCCACGGGCGCATCCATGCCGACGATCCTGACACCGTCGCGGGTGCCCGGTCCGGCCGCCGGGCCGGACCGCCGGCGGTACCGGCGCCGCGTCAGAGCCGTCGGTGGCCGAGCAGCCGGGCCAGCCGCTCGGTGGCCGGGATCGTCGCGTCGCTGTCCACCGGCTCGTCGTACATCACGCCGCGCAGCCGGTCCGGCACCACGTCGGGAGCGAGCGCCAGGCATCGCTGCGCCACCGGCTCCAGCGCGTCGGCGGGCTGCCCGGTCGCGACCGCCAGGTCCCAGCCGTGCGTGAGGGTCTCCACGGTGAAGCCGCGAACGGCGTCGAGCGCACTGCACCGCCCCCACGGCGCGGTGACCGGCTGCTGTCCGGTCCGCCGCGACCAGGCCGGCCCGAGCCGTGCCGCCAGCCGGGCGTACTCCGCGGCGAGTTCGGCGTCCGGCACGTCGGTCACCACGTGCGGCACGCCCCGGGTCGACGTCCCGTCCGCGGTGCCGAGGCCGCGCCGCGCCGTCCCGACCAGATGTCCCAGCAGCGCCCGCACGGTGAACTCGGTGCAGGGGGTCGGCCGGCCCAGCTGCTCCGCCGCAGTCTGGGCCATCAGCCTGGCCACCCAGTCCAGGGCGGCCACGTAGTCCTGCCGCTGTTGCTCGTAGGTCACGGTTGCCGAGCCTAGCCACGGTCGGTGGGGCGCGTCCTTCGCAGGTTCCCGGTGGGCGGGCCGCGAGCGGCGAGGGTGACGGCGCGCGGCGGCCCGGCGGCGAGCTGTCACGGCGAGCGGCGACCGGGCGTCGAGGGGTGGCCGCGGATGGCGACGACAAGGTTCGCGGGCGGCGGCGATCCGCCGGTCAGGCCGGGATCCGGTCGGGTGCCACTGCGGGCCGGCGGCGGGACAGCGCGGCCAGCAACGCGACGCTGGCGGCGGCCAGCACGACCAGGCCGATCCGGTCCACCGGTTGGTGCACGACGGCGACCGCGCCGAACATCGAGTGCGCCGCGAGCGCGCCACCGAGCAGCCAGATCCGGTGCCGGTCGGACCAGGAACCGGCTCCCGACCAGCGGACGATCGCCGCGCCGGTGCCGATCGCGAGCACCGCCGCCGCGGCCATCGGTACCAGCACCCACGCGCCGTGCGTGAACGCCGGTTGGGTGGCGTCCCCGATCGGGAAGGACAGGACCAGGAACCCGCCGGTGGCGATCGCGCCGACCGCGCCGACCAGCCACGGTCGTGGCGCGCCAACGGAAGAACCGACCGGGGTACGGCGGGGCGCGCGCCGGGGCAGCACCGCGAGGCCGAGGACGGCGAGCACCGCGACGGCGAGCACGCAACCGGCCAGTACCCAGGCCGGCGCCTGATAGCCGGGATCCTGGCTGGGCGGCACCGTCGCGCGCAGCAGCGCCACGCCGAGCAAGGCCCCGGCCCCGATCCCGGCCAGGCCGCAGCGGCGCAGGTACGGGCGGTCCCGCAGGGCGGGGAACAGCAGGTCGGTGAGGGCGATCGGGATCAGCACGCTGAACACCACGTGATAGACGACGTTCATCTCCCAGTACGCGGTGTTGAAGCCGAACAGCCGCGGCGCCATCCGGGCCGCGCCGTACAGGTGCGGGCTGGTCAGCGCCTGCAACCCGATGCCGTCCTCGACGAGTTCGTACGCCACCCCGAGCAGGACCAGGCTGGGCCACCCACCGCCGCAGCGACGTACCACTTCCCGGATCAGCAGCACCCCGAACCCGTAGATCGGCAGCCACAGCAGGAGCAGGAACGCGAAGTGGATCGGCGTACTGCCCAGCGCCAGCTCGGCGACCAGCGGCGTGAGGACGATCAGTGTCAGCGCGGCCCGCTTGCGGCCCGGTGGGTGGTACGTCACGGCTGCCCCCTTCGGCGGCCGGCCGGCGGCCGGCGATCGGTACCGATACCAGCAGCCGGGGCGGCTTCGGGACCAGCGGAGATGGTCTGGTTCCGGGCCGCCGAACGGCTGCTGGCCGGCGCCGAGCCGCGACCTTCGTCGCGATCACCGTGCGACTTTCGTCGGTACCCGGCGGCGATGCGTGGCGGCGGGGCGGCGGCTGCGTAGCGTGGGTGACCGTGCAGGAAACTCCCCCGTCGCGGCACACCCGGACCGGCCCGCTGGCCGTGGTGCTGCTCGCCGCCGCCGCGCTCGGCTCGGTACCGCTGGCGCTGGATGGCGCCGCCGACCCGGCGGCGCTGGCGACGGTGTGGCTGGTCACCGGCCTGCAACTGGCCGCGACGCCGGCCGTGCTGCTGCTGCGCACCCGGCCGGTCGCGGCGGCCGTGCTGGTCGCCGCGGTCGTGGTGGCGGGCCTGCTGCCCACCCTGGTCGCGCCGACGGCGCCGCTGCTGCGCTACACCGGGGTGAACCTGTGGCCGCCGCTCGCGCTGTCCACGGTGGTGATCGGGTTGCGCCTGGGCGCGCCGCAGCGCCGCGCGGTCCCGGTGTGGGTACTGATCGCCGCCGGCACCGTGCTCGCCGCCCGGCCGTGGCAGCCGACCTGGGTGGACACGCCGATCGGGCTGCTGCACACCGCGGTGCCGGCGCTGCTCGGGCTGTACCTGGCCGCCCGCGTGCAGATGGTCCGCACCCTGCGCGAGCGCGCCGAGCTGGCCGAACGGGAACGGGTCCTGCTGACCGAACGGGCCCGCGCGGGCGAACGTACCCGGCTCGCCGCCGAGTTGCACGATTCGGTGGCGCACCGGGTGAACCTGATGGTGCTGCAGGCCGGCGCGCTCCGGATGACCTCGCCGGACCAGCCGGTACGGGACGCGGCGGAGGCGCTGCGGGTCACCGGCTGCCAGGCGCTGGAGGAGCTGTCCGACCTGCTCGGTGTGCTGCGCCGCGGCCCGGATCGCACCGAGCGGCCCGACGAGGCCGTTCTGCCGGCCGGGCCGGGCCTGCCGGTCGGGCCGCCGGGTGAGCTGGCCGCGCTGGTGGCCGACTCGCGCGCGGTCGGGTTGCCGGTCGAGCTGGACCAGGCCGGCGATCCGGCACTCGCCTCACCGGTCGTGCGGCGCACCGCCTACCGGGTGGTCCAGGAGGGGTTGACGAACGTGCACAAGCACGCGCCCGGCGCGCCGGTGACGGTGACCGTGCGGTACCGGACCGATCAGGTGCACCTGATTGTCCACAATGGACAGTCTCCCGGCCCGGCGGCGGGCGGCGTCGACCTGGCCGGTACCGGTACCGGCAGCGGCATCGCCGGCCTCCGCGGCCGGCTCGACGCGATCGGCGGCAGCCTGCGCGCCGGCCCGACCGGGC
This sequence comes from Actinocatenispora thailandica, assembly GCF_016865425.1. Classification (NCBI taxonomy): domain Bacteria; kingdom Bacillati; phylum Actinomycetota; class Actinomycetes; order Micromonosporales; family Micromonosporaceae; genus Actinocatenispora; species Actinocatenispora thailandica. The sequence goes on from NZ_AP023355.1 coordinate 1,070,616, forward strand.
ACGGCGGGTTCCAGCTGGATGCGAGAATGCCTTCCCATGTGTCCACCAGTACCGGCTGACCGCGTCGTCCGGGTCCTGCTCGTCGACGACGAGGCGATGGTCTGCGCCTACCTGCGCACGATCCTGACCACCGCCGCCGACATCGAGGTCGTCGGTACCGCCGCCGACGGCGCGGCGGCGTTCGACGCGGTCACCCGGCTGCGCCCGCAGGTGGTGCTGATGGACCTGCGGATGCCCGGTACGGACGGGCTGGTCGCCACCGAACGCATCACCGCGCTGCCCGAGCCGCCGGCGGTGGTGGCGTTGACCACCTTCGACACCGACGAGTACGTGACCCGCGCGCTGCGGGCGGGCGCGGCCGGCTTCCTGCTCAAGTCGACGCCGCCGGAGGATCTGATCGGCCTGGTACGGGTCGCCGCGGACGGCCACACGGTGCTGTCCGCCGCGGCGACCCGGCGGCTGCTCGCCGCCTCGGCGGCTCCGGCGGCGCCGCCCGAGCCGGTCGCCCGGCTGGTCGCCGAGCTGACCGACCGGGAACGCGAGGTGCTCGGCTGCCTCGGCGCCGGGCTGTCCAACGCGGCCATCGCGGCCCGGCTGTACCTGAGCGAAGCCACCGTCAAGGGGTACGTGTCCCGGCTGCTGGTCAAGCTCGCCTGCCGCAACCGGACCCAGGCCGGCCTGCTCGCCCGCGACGCCGGCCTCACCTCCTGAGGCCGGTGGCGGGGCCGGCGGCGACCCGACGCCCGCTCCGGCCGGTGCGCGCCGCCAGCTGATGCCCGGCACCGGTGCGCGCGGCCCGCTGATGCCCGGTTCGGCCGGTGGTGCGCGGTGGGCTGGTTACGATCGGCGGTATGCGCACGCCGCCACCGCAGGACGCCGTGCCGGCCGGGCCGTCACCGGGCCAGCAGGTCGCGGAGCGCGGCGGTGATCTCGGCGGGTGCCTCCTCGGCCATGAAGTGCCCGGCGTTGGTGGTCAGGTGCTGCAGGTCGGGCGCCCAGGCCCGCCAGACGGCGGCGGCGTCGTAGCCGAGCGCGTCGCCCCAGTCCTGCTGGATCACCGTGACCGGCATCCGCAGCTGGCGGCCCAGGTCGGCGTCGGCCTGGTCGTGCCGGATGTCGATGCCGGCCGAGGCGCGGTAGTCGGCCACGATCGAGGGCACCGCGTGCGCACTCGCGGCGAGGTAGGCGGCGCGGTACTCGGGCTCGATCGTGTCCGGCCGGCTCGACCAGGCGTCGAGGAAGTGGCCGAAGAACTCGTCCGCGCTGCGCTCGATCATCAGCTCCGGCAGGCCGGGCGGCTGCGCCATCAGGTACAGGTGGAAGCCGACCGCGGCGGACACGCCGTGCAGCACCTGCCAGGTGTCCAGGGTCGGTACCACGTCGAGGCTGCCGAAGTGGGTGACCCGGTCCGGGTGGTCCAGCGCGGTACGAAACCCGACGAGCGCGCCCCGGTCGTGCCCGGCCAGGGCGAACCGGTCGTAGCCCAGCGCGGTGGCCAGCGCGACGATGTCACCGCCCATGGTGCGCTTGGCGTACGTCGTCTCGTCGGTGGCGGCCGGCTTGTCGCTGGCGCCGTAGCCGCGCAGGTCCGGGCAGATCACGGTGTGCTCGGCGGCCAGCTCGCGGGCCACGTACCGCCACATCAGGTGCGTCTGCGGGAACCCGTGCAGCAGGACCAGCGGGCTGCCGGTGCCGCCGATCGCCACGTTGAGCGCGACGCCGTCGGCGACGGGCACCCGCCGGTACTCGAAGTCGGTGATGGTGCTGGTCATGCTCGCTGCTCCTTGCTCGATTGCCGGTGTCCGGGTCCACCGTGCCCGGGGCCGATCAGCATCCGATCAGCAGCGGCTGGTGCGCGGTGAGCCGGCGGCGTGCGAGTGACGCGTCCCGGTGCCCTGCCGGGTTCCGGGCGCGGGCGGAGCCGCGGTGAGCGGCCCGGTCACCGTCGGGGTGCTCGGCGCGGTCACCGCGTGGGACGCCGACGGCGCCGAGATCGCGCTGAAGGGGCCGCGGCACCGGGCGGTACTCGCCCGGCTGGTCGCCGCCCGCGGCCGGTCGGTGTCGCTGCCGATCCTGGTCGACGACCTGTGGCCGGCGCCACCGGCCAACCCGGCCGGCGCGATCCGTACCTTCGTCGGTGACCTGCGCCGGGCGCTGGAACCGGACCGGCCGCCGCGCGCCGCGCCGCGGGTGCTGGTCACCGCGGGCGCCGGGTACGCGCTGCGGCTGCCCACCGAGCTGCTCGACGCGAGCCGGTTCGAGGCGGCGGTGCGCGCGGCCCGTACCGCCGCGCCGGTCGAGGCCGCCGGCACCCTCGCGGTGGCGCTGGGTTGGTGGCGCGGCCCCGCGTACGGGCAGTTCGCGGAGGAGCCGTGGGCCCGCGCCGACCGGGCCCGGCTGACCGAGCTGCGGCTGCAGGCGGTGGAGCTGTCCGCGGGCGCCCGGCTGGCGCTGGGCCGGGCCGCCGAGGTGGTACCCGATCTCGACGCGCACCTGGCCGACCATCCGTGGCGGGAGCGGGCGTGGGCGATGCTCGCCGAGGCGCTGCGGGACACCGACCGGCAGGCCGAGGCGCTGGCGGTGCTGCGCCGGGCCCGGTCGATGCTGGTCGACCGGCTCGGGCTGGACCCGAGCCCGGCCCTGCAGCAGCTGGAGACCGACATCCTTCGCCGGTCCGAGCCGGCGCCGGCGGGGCACGACGACGTGGCGGACCGGATCTGGCTGCGCGCCGCGTCGAGCTACCGCTCGACCCCGGGCGCGCGTACCCGGCTGCGCTCCACCGTGGACCTGCTGCGCACCCTCGCGGTCACCGGCGGGCCGGGGCTGGTGGAGGCGCGGGCGCAGCGGCTGGACACCATCCGGGCGGCGGAGGAGCTCGGCGACGTCGAGCTGACCGCGCGGGTCATCGGCGGCTACGACGTGCCGGCGATCTGGTCCCGGGTGGACGACGAGGAGCAGGCCGCCGAGGTGGTCGCGGCGGCGCGGCGCACCCTCGCCCGGTTGCCGGCCGGCGGCCCGGTCGCGCACCGGGCCCGGCTGCTCGCCACCATCGCGGTGGAGTCCCGCGGCGGTGGCGACCCGGCGGTACGGTCCGCGGCCGAGGAGGCGGTGACGCTCGCCCGCGCGGCCGGTGACCCGGCGCTGCTCGCGTTCGCGCTGAACGGCCTGTTCCTCCAGTCGTTCGGCCGGACCGGGCTGGCCGCGGAGCGCGCCGCGATCGGCGCCGAACTGGTCGAGCTGGCCGCCGGCCGCGGGTTGACCACCTACGAGCTGCTCGGCCACCTGATCGGCATGCAGGCTGCCGCCGGCCTCGGCGACGTGTCCGCGGCGGACGGGCACGCCGGGGCCGCCGACGCGCTCGCCCGCCGGTACGAGTCGCCGCTGGTCGCCGTGTTCACCACCTGGTACCGGGCGCTGCGGACGGCGATCACCGGGGCGGCGCCGGACACTACGGTGACCGCCTACCGGCAGGCCGCGGCGCTGCTCGACGGCGCCGGGATGCCCGGGATGCGGCACGGGCTGCTCCCGCTCGCGCTGCTGAGCGTGCGGCGCAGCAACGGCATCCCGGCACCGACCGGGGAGCTGGACTGGGGCCCGTACCGGCCGTGGGTGCGGCCGCTGACGCTGCTCGCGGCGGGCCGCACCGGGGCGGCGGGTGCGGCGCTGCGGGCGGTACCGGAGCCGCGGCACGATCACCTGGCCGAGGCGCTGTGGTGCCTCGTCGGCGATGCCGCGGTGCAGCTGGGCGACCGTACCGTGATGGGCGGCGCCCGGGACGCGTTGCGGCCGGCGGCCGGCGAACTCGCCGGTGCCGGCAGCGGCGTGCTCACTCTCGGCCCGGTGTCCGACCACCTGTCCCGGCTGTCCGCGGCGCTGGCCGGCCGGCGCTGACGGCCGGCGGGGTGCCGTTGGCGGGGCGGGCATCCGGGCGGCGCCCGGCCTGGCTTCGTCCCCACCGGTCGCGCCGCTCCCGGCGCAGCAGTACCAGCCCGGCGGCGCCGAGCAGCAGGCACAGCGGCGTGTAGAGCGCCAGGTTGAGCGCGAAGAAGGCGGTCGCCGGATCGGCGGCGAACAGCCAGCCGAGGCCGGCCACCGCCCGTACCGCGATGCCGCCGGTCACCGCCAGCGTCGCCAGGTACGGCAGCCAGTGCGGTAGTCGCCGGCCGGTCGCGCCGAGCAGCCCGGCCCGCGCGGCCACCAGCGCCGCACCGCCGAACAGCAGCACCGCCAGCGGGACCAGTACCGGCGGGGTGAACGGCACCTGCCGGTCGAGCAGCGCGGCGGACAGCGTCCGGTGGTCGGGTGCCGGCCACGGGCTGCCGGTCACGGCCCAGAACGTGTGCAGGCCGCCGTCGGCGGCCAGTACCGACGCCATCGTGGCGCCGGCGATCGGACGGAGCCTCACCGTTACCTCCCTGTGGTCCGGGCCGCGAGCGGCGTCGCGGCCGGGGAGGCCGCCTGGGGCGTCGCCGTTGGGCGGGCCCGCCTGCGCCTTCCCGGCCACCCGACGCGGTGCTGCCGGGCCCGGTTGGAGCCGGCCGGTCGCGGGTCGACCGGCCCGATCTCGTACGGACAGAGCCGCGTCACGGTCGGGTCGCTCCGTTCGGTGAACCACCTCACAGTCGGGAACGTTCGGCCGCCCGGCAGGCTCCTTCCCGGTACACCGACGAGACGGAGGTAGCCGAGGGACCGTCGCGCCGGGTACGGCCGACCGCAGGACCGGCGGCCGTGCCGATGACCGCGCCCGATCGCCGCGGCGACGCCTCGGGCGACCGGGCGCAGCTGGCACCACTCGACGCCGCTGCGCCCGGACGGGAGGAGCGGGTCGCGCTGGTGGTGCGCGACGCGCAGCGCGGTGACCTGCTCGCGCTGCACGAACTGCTGGACCTGATCACCCCGTACGTGCGGCGACTGTGCGGACCGATCGCCCTCGCGGACGGGCCGGACGCCGCGCAGGAGGCGCTGATCGTGATCCTGCGCAACCTGCGGTCCCTGCGCAGCCCGGAAGCGCTGTTCGGCTGGGTACGGGTGATCACCGTCCGGGAGGCGGTCCGGGTGGCCCGCCGCTCGGCCCGGACGGTACCGGCCGAGCTGGCCGAGATCCCGGCGCCGGGCGACCCGGTACTCGCCGTCGACGTCGCCGACGTGCTGCGCCGCCTCGCGCCGGAACACCGCGCGGTGCTGACACTGCGCGACCTGGAGGGCCTCGACGAGGCGCACGCCGCGCGGCTGCTCGGCGTACCGGCCGGCACGGTCCGGTCCCGGCTGTTCCGCGCCCGCCGGATGTTCCGGCGGGCCTGGCTGGCCGGCGAGCCGGCGGACCGGGACGAGGTTCGCTCGACCGAGAGGAGACCGCGGTGAACCGGCCACATTCCCGCTGGCCCGTCGCCGAACTCGACGACCTGCGGCGGCTCCGCGCCGTCCACGCCGCGTACCCCGGTGCGTGGTTGACCGAGACGACGCTGCCGGTGCCGTTCGCCGCGTCCTGGCCGGTGTTGCGGGACCTGGAACGCGAGTTCCCGGCGCTGGTGCCGGACATCCGGCGGCTGCGGGTGCTGGCCGCCGACGGCGAACGCCTGCAGGTGCACGTCCTGGGCCGCAGCGGGCTGCGGGGCCGATTCGACGGCGTGCTGCGGGACGGCTGGTGTCTGCTGCGCAACCGGTTCCTGGTGTTCGGGATGGCCGCCGTGCCGGCCGGCGAGCACACCCGGGTCGGCTACCTGGCCGGCAACGTGCTGCCGGGCGCTCGGGTGCTCGCGCCGCTGCTCGTGCCGGCTCGGCGCCGCATCGGTCGTCGGGTCGTCGGCAACCTGCACCGCCGCTTCCCCGGACGGGCCGGATAGGCTTGCCGCCACGGCGATCCGGCGCCGGGCACGGCAGCGGTACCGGCGGCGCGCCGGACCTGGACGGGGGTGGTGGCGGTGCGTTCGGTGGCGGTGCTGGTCGGGGGAGTCGTCGCGGTCGGCGCGGTCGCCGCCGCGCTGGTCGCCGCGCGCCGGCAGCTGGTCGCGGTGGCGGTCAGCGGATCGAGCATGGCGCCGGCGCTGGATCCCGGTGATCGGGTGCTGGTGCGCCGGCGCCGCCCGGAGGCCGTGCGGGTCGGCCAGATCGTGGTCGTCGAGGGGCCGCCGAACCCGGACGTGCCGGACTGGTCGGGGTTGCCGGCGTTCGACGGCCGCCTCGACGGCCGGCACTGGTTCATCAAGCGGGTCGCGGCGCTGCCCGGGGACCCGGTGCCGGCGACGGTGCGGGCGGCGGTCGCCGAGCCGGCCGCGCCGGTACCACCGGGGTGCCTGGTGCTGTTGGGGGACAACGACCGGAGCGTCGACTCCCGGTCGCTCGGCTACTTCCCGGCCGAACGCCTGCTCGGCACCGTCGTCCGGGAACTCGGCCGCGCCCGCTGACCCACCGCCGCGACCGCCGCAGCCCGACCGCTCGGGCCCGGCCGTCACAGCGCGGCCGTCGCGGCGCGGCCGTCACGGCGCGGCCGTCACGGCGCGATCGGTCGGCCCGGGCTGACGGGCCGCGACCGTGGTCAGGCCGCCGAACCGGCGTTCTCCGCCTGGTAGCCGGCCGCCTGCAGGGCGAACAGCCGGGCGTACTCGCCCTCGGCGGCGAGCAGCGTCGCGTGGTCGCCCCGCTCCACGATGCGACCGCCGGCCAACACCACGATCAGGTCGGCCTGCCGGACCGCGCCGAGCCGGTGCGAGATGAGCAGGCTGGTGCGGCCGGCCCGGTGCGCGCGCAGCCGCTCGTGGATGGCGTGCTCGGCCTCGGCGTCCAGCCCGGAACTCGGTTCGTCCAGGATCAGCAGGTCGCGGCCCTGCCGCAGCAGCGCGCGGGCGAGCGCGACGCGCTGCCACTGGCCGCCGGACAGGGACACACCCACCTCGGGGTCCTCGTCGTCCTCACCGGCGTAGAACAGCCGGCTCAGCATCGTGTCGTAGCCGCGGGGCAGGCCGGCCAGGGTCTCGTCGATGTCGGCGGCGTCGGCGGCGGCGCGGATCCGGCCCCGGTCGTCGAGCACGGACAGGTCGCCGAGCCCGACGTTCTCCGCGGCGGACAGGTCGTAGTTCATGTGGTCCTGGAACACCGCGCCGATGCGGTCGCGCAGCTGCGCCACCGGTACGTCCCGGATGTCGACGCCGTCCCACCGGATGCTGCCGCGGGTCGGGTCGTAGAACCGGCAGACGAGCTTGACCAGCGTGCTCTTCCCGGCCCCGTTGAGCCCGACCAGCGCCGCCGCCTGCCCGTACGGCAGGAACAGGTCGACGCCGCGCAGCACCCACGGCCCGGACTCGTCGTAGCGGAACCACACGTCGCGCAGCTCGATCCCGCGCCGCAGCGCCGGCAGCGCGGCCGGTGTGGCGGGCACCGGCAGGTCGCTCGGGCTGCGTACCACGTCGAGGTAGTGCTCGAACATGGTGGCGGACTGGTGCGAGTCGGCGATCCGGGAGACCAGGTTGGACAGCGCCGACTGGGCGCCGGCGATGGCCGCCACGAACACGGTGACGTCGCCGAGGGTCAGCGATCCGCGGGCCGCTGCGGCGATCGCGTACACCAGGCCGCCGGCCGCCACCAGCGCGCCGAGCAGCGCCAGCGCCGCCTGGGTGCGCACCACGCCGCGATCCAGCGCGCGTTCCCCAGTGTTCACGGTACGCAGGTCGGTCAGCATCCGGCCACGCAGCCAGTCGCCGAGGCCGAACAGCCGGACCTCCTTCGCCGCGACCGGGTCGGTCTGCAGCGCGGCGTAGAACAGCTGCCGGCGTGCGGTCGGGCTGGACCGCCACATGAACCGGGCCCGCTGCCGGCTCAACGCCAGCTGCGCGAGTACCGCGGGGAGCGTCGAGACGAGCACCACGACCGCCATCAGCGGACTGAGCACGAACAGCGCGCCGAGCAGCCCGGCGAGCGTGACGAGCGACTGGGCGACGATCAGTGCGGCGGCGACGAGCTTCTGCGGTGCCGACTGGCCGGCCTGCTGGGCGAGCCGGAGCCGGTCGTGGAAGCGCGGGTCCTCGAACCGGCGCATCCCGGCGAACCCGTTGATGGCCGCGAACATCTCCGCCTGCATGAGCAGGTTGACGGAGCGGCGCAGCTCGTTCTCGGCGTACCCGGACAGTTGCGGGGCGACCGCCGCGACCAGGCCGGCGAGCGCCAACCCGACCGCCGGTACGGTGAGCTGCGCCCACGACGCGTGCCCGGCCAACCGGTCCAGCACGGTCTTGGTCAGCCAGGCGGCGGCGCCCGGCGTCGCGCCGGACAGCACCGCGAGCGTCATCGATGCGAGCACCAGTGCCGGGCTGGCTCGCCAGGCCATCCGCACCGCGGTGCCGGAGGCCGTGCCGAGCAGCCGTACCGAGGCCGCCGCGGCGGCGAGCGCGGACCGGGCGGCGCGCAGTCGGGTGCGCATCACACCGTCGCGACGGCGGGCAGGTCGTCGACGGCGTGCCCGCCGGCGGTGACCGTCAGCTCGGGATCCAGCGCGTACATCACCGGGAACGCGGCGACCCGGAAGTGCCGGGACAGCCCGACGTTGCCGTCCTCGACGACGATCGACGCCACCCCGCGCAGCCCGTCCACCAGTGCGGCGTTCTCCGCCGGGTCGCCGTTGACGATCGCGAGCACCCGTGCCGCGCCGCCGGGGAAGCGCCGGGCGTGCTCGGCGAACAGCGGCAGCTGGGCGCGGCACGGGCTGCACCCCACGGAGAAGAACCCGACGAGGCCGGGGGCGCCGCGGAGCGCGACGTCGGTGATCTCGGCGCCGTCGATGCCGGTGGCCGCGAACGGCTCGATGCCGGTACCGGCGGGCAGCACCCCGCCGTCCGGTGCGGCGGTGTTGCCGATCGTCTCGGTGAGGGTGCGCAGTCGGCGCACGATCGCGGTGGTGAGCACCAGGTTCAGCAGGCACAGTGCGCCGAACACGACGACTGCCGCGACGAGGTAGGCCATCAGGTCCCCTTCCGGTACTGGCTGGGAGACCGCGGCGTGGTCCCCGTGAACAGGGCGGCGAAGTCGTCGAAGCGGATCGCCGGCACCGCGACCGCCGCGGCGGCCACCAGGCTCAGCGCCGCCCCGGCGGGATGCAGCCCGGCATGCGGTCGGATCGTCGCGACCAGGCCCAGCGCCGCCGCGGTGAGCAGTGCCGCGTTGCGTACGACGTGCGGGGCGCCGAGCGGCGTGGTCGAGGCGCCGAAGCACCGGCAGGGCGCGCGGGTGCCGGCGCGGACCGCCGCGACGATCGCGATCGAGAACGCGGCGAGCAGCGCGATCGCCAGAGCGAACCCGAATCCGACGGTCGCGGGTACGGCCAGCAGCAGCACGACGGCGACCTCCGCGGTGACCACGATCGGCGCGAGCGCGGCGGTGGGCAACGGAACCGGCCCGCCCAGCGCCGCGGCCGAGCGCCGGAACTCGGCGAACGCGGCGGGGCCGCGCAGCTTGCTGGCGGCGGACGCCGCGAAGATCGCCAGGATCAGGCAGCGGGCCGCGAACGACAGGTAGGCCATCGACATGTCCTTTCGAGCCGGTCGGGCGGCCGACCCAACACCCCAGAAGGTCGGCCGCCCGGGGGCATGCGGGGCCCGCCTGGGCCTCGCGCCCGAATCCGGGGCTGTCTCACGGTTCCGGACGAGACGGCCCCCGCCGATCAGCAGTCGATGTAGCAGGCCCAGGCGTCGCAGTACGACTTGCCGGTGCAGTCGTTGTGGCAGTGCCGGCAGACGGCCGGGCTCTTGTGCTCGGTCCAGTACTCGGTGGGGATGCACGCCGACGCGGTCGCCTGCGGCACCACCGCGGCCAGCAGCCGGTCGCCGAGCTTGCGGGTCAGAGAACGCATGTGGGTCACGCCCTTTCGGGATGGGTGGGCAGGGAGTCGGATCGAGCGCTCCGACGGCCCGGCCCGGTTGGCTCGTCCAATCAACCATCCGGACAGTGCGGGCGACCACTGGTCTTTCGTGCGCAGCGGGGCGAACGAAAGGAGTCGCCCGAAAGACGGCAAGCGATCCGGTACGCCGCACAATGTGATATTCGCTGCACAGGTTTCGCTCAACCAAAGGACAGGCTGTTGGCGTCCTAAAGACCAGAGACCATCGATGCCCGGCCGCGCGGTGCGGCGGTGCCGGCGTCGGCGGACGGGTGGCCTTCGCGGCCGGGCAGGAGGTAACGGGGTGGCGATGCGGATCCTGTTGGTGGGCAAGTACAAGCTGACCCGGGACGGGCTGCGGTTCGGGCTGGCCGGGCGGCGTGCCGAGCTGGAGGTCGTCGCCGAGGCGAGCAGCCTGCCGGAGGCCGTGGCGGAGTGCGGCGGTTCGGTTCCGGAGGCCGTCGTCATCGAGTACGCGTTGGTTGCCGAGGGGCTGTCCGCGGGGGCGGCGCCGGACGACGCCCCGCAGGTGCGGCCGGACGACGCGCGACTCGACCAGCTCACCCCGCGGGAACGCGACGTGTTCCGGCTGCTCGGCCGCGGACTGTCCAACGCCGCGATCGCCCGCGCGCTGTCCATCACCGAACGCACCGTGAAGTCGTACGTGGGTCGGGTACTCGCCAAGCTCGGACTGGAGTCGCGGCTGCAGGCCGGTATCGCCGCCTACGCGCACCACATCGGGGCCGGGTCGGTGCGGTTGCCGCTCCCGCCGGCCTGACGCCCCCCCGCCTCTGGCGGCCGGGTCAGCGTTGCTTGGGGCGGGCGCGCAGGTGGGCGCGCTCCCCCTGCGGGCCGAGCAGGCTGAGCAGTTCGACCGGTTCGGGGCCCGCCGCGGCGAACCAGTGCCCGGTGCGGGTGTCGAACTCGGCGGCCTCGCCGGGCGCCAACACCAGGTCGTGCTCGCCGAGCACCAGCCGCAGCCGGCCGTTGAGCACGTAGAGCCAGTCGTAGCCCTCGTGGGTCTGCAACTGCGGTTCCGTGGGCCCGCTGCTGCCCGGGATGACCAGCTTGTACGCCTGGATGCCGCCGGCGTGCCGGGTCAGCGGCAGCATCGTCATGCCGTGCCGGGTGACCGGGCGCAGGTGGATCCGCGGGTCGCCGGTGGTCGGCGCGTCGACCAGCTCGTCGAGCGTGACTCCGTGCGCCTTGGCGAGCGGCAGCAGCAGCTCCAGGGTGGGCCGCCGGTCGCCGGACTCCAGCCGGGACAGCGTGCTCACCGAGATGCCGGTGACGCCGGACAGGTCGGCGAGCGTCACGTTGCGCTGGCGGCGAAGGGCCCGCAGCCGGGCGCCGACCGCGTCGAGTGCGCGGTCCAGATCGTCGTCGTGGGCCACGCCGTCATTTTGCCATAGTGGCAAGGAAGCTTGCCGGACGTCGCTGCTCTTCGGAGAGTGGTCCACGGAGGTGGTCATGGTGACCGAGACGCGGAACGACGGCTACGACGTGGTGGTGATCGGTGGCGGTGCCGCCGGGCTGAGCGGGGCCCTGATGCTCGTCCGGTCCCGGCGGTCGGTGCTGGTGATCGACGCGGGGCAACCCCGCAACGCCCCGGCGGACGGCGTGCACGGGCTGCTCGGCCGGGAGGGGATGCCGCCGGGCGAGCTGCTCGCCCGCGGCCGGGACGAGGTCCGCGGGTACGGCGGGGAGGTCGTGTCCGGCACGGTCGAGTCGGCGACCCGGGACGGCGCCGGGTTCGCGGTGCGCCTGGCCGGCGGCGGTACGGTCCGGGCCCGGCGGCTGCTCGTCACCACCGGCCTGGTCGACGAGTTGCCCGACATCCCGGGGTTGCGCGAGCGGTGGGGCCGCGAGGTGGTGCACTGCCCGTACTGCCACGGGTACGAGGTGCGTGACCAGGCGATCGGGGTGCTCGGCACCGGCCCCATGTCGGTCCATCAGGCGGCACTGTTCGCCCAGCTCAGCAGCGACGTCGTGTACTTCGCGCAGGATGCGCCGGCGCCGGCCGGCGAGGCGGCCGAGCGGCTCGCCGCGCTGGGTGTCCCGGTGCTGGCCGGTGCCGTCACGGCGGCGGAGGTGGTCGACGACCGGCTGGTCGGGCTGCGCCTCGCCGACGGCACCCTGGTACGCCGGGACGCGATCGTGCTGGCCACCCGGATGGTGGCGCGCGCCGGGTTCCTGGGCGCGCTCGGGCTGCGGCCGGTTCCGCACCCGTCCGGGTTCGGTGAACACCTGCCGGTCGACGCCACCGGTCGTACCGAGGTGCCCGGCGTGTGGGCCGCGGGCAACGTCACGGACCTGTCCGCCCAGGTGGGCGCCGCCGCGGCGGCGGGCGCGCTGGCCGGTGCGCAGATCAACGCGGACCTGGTCGACGAGCGGCTCCGGGAGGCCGTCGCGGCGCACCGGTCCGGGTTCTCCGCGGCCACCGAGGCGGCGGTCAGCGAACGGGTGCTGGGCGACCGCCGGCACGGCCTCGTGCACTGATCGGCGGCCCGGGCGGTCGGTGGCGGCGCGGGTGGGGGCGGCGCGGGTGGGGGCGTGGCGCGAGTCCAGCGACGCCGCCGCGCCCCGGTGCCGAGGAACGTGCGCGGCTCGCTGCGTGGGGGCCGCTGGCGCGGCCGGGTCAGTGCGGCCCGACTACGGCGGGCAGCTCGCCGCGGGAGAGCACGCCGAGCTTCGGGTACGCCTTGTAGAGGTGGTAGCCGACGGTGCGCGGGCTCAGGAACAGCCGGCCGGCGATGTCCTTGTTGGACAGCCCGCGCGCGGCGAGCAGCACGATCTGCCGCTCCTGCGGGGTGAGCACGGCGAGCGTGTCGGTCGGCGCCTGCTCGCCCGCGTCGCCGGCCGCGGCCAGCTCGGCGCGGGCCCGCTGCGCCCACGGGGCGGCCGACAACCGGTCGAAGCCGCGGACCGCCGCCTGCAGCTGTGGCCGCGCCTCGGTGCGGCGCCGCAGCCGGCGCAGCCACTCGCCGTACAGCAGGGCGGTCCGGGCGACCTCGAACGGCCGGTTCGCCCGCTGCGAGCCGGCGAGCGCCGCCTGGTACTTCGGTTCGGCGGTGGCGTCGTCGCCGAGCAGCGCCTCGCAGCGCAGCACGAGCGCGGCGATCCAGCCCTGCCCGGTGTGTGCCGCCCAGCGCCGGTAGTGGCCGAGCGCTTCGGTGGCCGCGTCCGGCCGGCCGGCCCGGACCGCGGCCTCGACCAGGTCGGGCACGCTGCGGATCGCCGGAATGTGGAACAGCGCCCGCTGCTCGGCGAGGGTGGACAGCTCGGCGAGCGCCGGCTCGGCCCGGCCGAGCCCCAGCTCCAGCAGGCCCAGCGACCAGTGCACCCAGGGCACGTCCCAGTCCGGATCGGACGCTGCCGCGTCGGCGCGTGCCTCGTCGGCGAGCTGCCGCACCCGCGCCTCGTCGCCGGCCACCGCGGCCAGGTACGCCAGCGGTTCGCGCAGCCGGCCGGCCCACTGCCGCTGGTCGGTGGCGCGGGCCAGTTCGGCGGCGGTGCCGGCGTCCCGGGCGGCGGCGTCGTGCCAGCCGGCGAACGCCCGGGTCGAGGCCAGGTAGAACAGCGCCTGCGGCAACCGGCCGATCCGGCCCTGCCGGTGCGCCAGCGCGACCTCCTCGGCGCCCACGTCGATGGTGCCCCCGTCCTGGCCGAGCACGATGCCGAGCGCGGCGGTCATGATCCGCCAGCCGGGCCGGCGGACCATCCGGCGCACCGTGGCCATCGCCTCGTCCGGGGCCGGCTCGGTGGGGGTCGCGCGCCCGATGACCGGTCCGGTCCCGAGCAGGGTGAGCCGGCCCATCGAGGTGGCCTCGCAGTCACCGGCGTTCGGGGTGGCCCGGTGGTCGGCCGCCAGCGCCGCCGCGAGCCGGTCGTACGCCTCGGTCAGCTCGCGTTCCCCGGAGTACCAGCCGACGTGCACCGCCTCCACCAGCAGCGCGGTCGCGGCGCCGGCGTCGAGCGGGGCGAGCAGGTCGGCGGCGTGCAGGTAGGCCCGGTGCGCGGCGCCGAGGTGGCCCCGCCAGAACGACGCCGCCGCCCGTACCGACAGCAGGCGTGCGGCGAGCCGCGGATCGGCGCCGACGGCGGGCCCCGGCGCGGCGTCGGCGGGCCGCCCGCCGGGGCCGGCGGCGAGCGCCGCGGTGGCGTCGTCGGCCAGCCGGATGGACCGGTCCAGCTCGCCGGCCTCCGCGGCTGCCTCGGCGGCGAGGGTGAGCCGGCGCAGCCGCGCGTCGGTCGCCTCGCTCAGCTCGGCGGCCCGGGCGTACGCGGCGGCCGAGGCGGCGTGCCCGTGCCGGTCGGTGGCCCGGGCGGCGGCGTCGGTCAGCGCCACCGCGATCGCCTCGTCCGGCGCGGTTGCGGCGGCGGCGAGATGCCAGGCCCGCCGGTCCACGCCCGCCGGGGTGTCCAGGGCGTCGGCGAGCGCGGTGTGCACGGCGATCCGCCGGCCCGGTGGGGCGTCGTGCGCCACGGTCGCCCGCACCAGCGGGTGCCGGAACCCGATCCGGCCGTCCGCCTCGGCCACGGTGAGCAGCCCGGCCCGCACCGCCGCGTCCAGCTCGTCGGAGCCGGCGCCGAACCGCGCCGCGGCGCGCAGCAGCACCGCCAGCTCGCCGGTACCGTCCAGCGCGACCACCAGCAGCAGGTCGCGCACCCCGTCGGTCAGCCCGCGCAGCCGGGCCCGGAAGGCGGTGCGCAGCCGCTCGGTGAGCGGCAGCGCCCCGGTGTGGGACGCGTCGCCGAGCACGTCGGGCAGTTCCCGGAGCGCGAGCGGATTGCCGGCGGCGGTGCCGAGCACCCGGTCGCGCTGGCCCGGGTCGAGGTCGGTGGTGGCGGCGAGCAGTTCGGCGGCGGCCGCGTCGGTCAGCCCGGCCAGGCGCAGCTCGGGCAGGCCGGGTGCCGCGAAGTCGGGCACCTCGCGGGCGGCGAACACGATGCCGACCGAGTCGGCGTCCAGGCGGCGGGCGGCGAACAGCAGCGCCTCGGCGGACGAGCGGTCCAGCCACTGCGCGTCGTCGACCAGCACCAGCAGTGGCCGGTCCGCGGCCAGCTCGGCCAGCAGGGACAGCGCGGCGAGGCCGACCAGGAACCCGTCGGAGTCGGTGCCGGCGGCGAGGCCGAGCGCGCCGCGCAGCGCGGCGGCCTGCACGTCGGGCAGCGCGGTGAGCCGGTCGAGCACCGGGCGCAGCAGCAGGTGCAGCCCGGCGAACGGCAGCTCGGCCTCGGCCTCGACGCCGGCGGCGCGCAGCACCCGGACGCCGTCGGTGCCGGCCAGCGAGTCGAGCAGGGCGGTCTTGCCGATGCCGGCCTCGCCGCGGATCACCAGGCCGGCACCCGCGCCGGCGCGCACCGCCGCGACCAGGTCGTCGAGCGTGGCGAGTTCGTCCTGCCGTCCGTACAACATGCCGGCACCGTACCCGCCACCCCCGACCTGCCCCGAGCGCGTTTCCGCAGCTCCGCCGGCAGGGTCGGGCGCGACGCCCGGAGGGCCGGTCGAAGTACCTAAGCGTGACCGATTCGCCGCGGCACCGGGATTCGTAGCGTCGGTCCTGCCGCCCGGTCGGGGCGGTACGCCGAGATCGAAGGGCACCCACGATGGCCACCACCGCGGTACCGACGAGCGCACCGACCCGGCCGGCGGCCGGGCTCGGCTGGGTCAGCCTGCTGGTCCTGCTGGCCGGGACGTTCGTCACCACGCTCGACTTCTTCATCGTCAACGTGGCGATCCCGTCGCTGTCGGAGGACCTGGCGGCGGGGCCGACCGCGATCCAGTTCACCGTCGCCGGGTACGGGCTGGCGCTCGCCGCCGGGCTGATCACCGGCGGCCGGCTCGGCGACCTGTACGGGCGGCGCCGTCTGCTGATGGTGGGCCTGGCCGCGTTCACCGCCGCGTCGCTGGTGTGCGGCCTGGCGCCGTCGGTCGGCGTGCTGATCGCCGCCCGGGTGGCGCAGGGTGTCGCCGCGGCGCTGCTGATGCCGCAGGTACTGGCGATCCTGAACGCCGAGTTCACCGGTGTCCGGCGGTCCCGGGCGTTCGGTGCCTACGGCCTCGCGATCGGTCTCGGCGCGGTGTTCGGCCAGCTCATCGGCGGGGTGCTGATCCACCTGGACCTGGCCGGCGCCGGCTGGCGGTCGATCTTCCTGATCAACGTGCCGGTCGGGTTGGCCGCGGTGCTGCTGGCGCCCCGGCTGCTGCGCGAGTCGCGCTCGCCGGTGGCGGCCCGGCCCGACCTGGTCGGTACCGCGCTGGTCACCGTCGGTCTGGTCGCGGTGGTGTTGCCGCTGGTGGAGGGGCGGAGCCTGGGTTGGCCGAGCTGGCTGTTCGGCTGCCTGGCCGCCGCGGTCCCGCTGCTGGTCGGTTTCGTCGGCCACCAGCGGCGGCGCGCTGCGGGCGGTCGGGCGCCGCTGGTCACTCCGTCGCTGTTCGCCGCCCGCAGCTACTCGGTCGGGGTGGCGCTGGCGTTCGTGTTCCAGCTGACGATGGCGTCGTTCTTCCTGGTACTGGCGCTGTACCTGCAGGAGGGACGCGGGTTGGGCGCGCTCGGCGCCGGCTTGATCTTCGTCCCGCTGGGCTTGGGGTACTTCGTCGCGACGATGCTGTCCGGTCGCGTCGCCGCCCGGCTCGGCCGGTACACGATCACGTTGGGTGCGTCGGTGGTCGCGGTCGGGTACGGGATGCTCGCCGAGACGGCGACCGGCTGGTCGCACGCGGGTGTCGCGGCGCTGGTCCCGGCGTTGGTGGTGGCCGGGGCCGGGATGGGGTTCGCGATCCCGCCGCTGCCGGCGATCGCGCTGTCGACGGTGGCGCGGGCGGACGTGGCGGCCGGCTCCGGCGTGCTGACCGCGGCGCAGCAGGCCGGCGGCGCGGTCGGGGTGGCGCTGGTCGGGGTGGTGTTCTACCGGATTCTCGGCGCGCAGCCGACCGCGGACAGTTTCCCGCCGGCGTTCGCGATCGCCCTGACCCTGCTGGCCGTGGTGGACGTGGTGGTCGCCCTCGGCACCCTCCTGCTGCCCCGCCGCAGCTGACCGGATCGTCGAGCAGCTCCGGCGCTGTCGGTCAGCTGCCCGGCACCGCCGGACGAAGGCCGTCGACGATCAGGTACAGCATCCGCTGTGCCTGGTCGCGCTGGTCCGGAGCGCCGGCGACGACCAGGACGCCGGCGAACAGCGCCGCCACGTCGGCCGCCCGGGCGTCGGCACGCAGGTCGCCGGCGGCAGCGCCGGCGTCGAGGAACAGCGCGAGCGCCGCGACCAGCTCGCCGCGCATCTCGCTCGGGGTGATCCGCCCGCTGGCGACGACCCGGCTCAGCGCCTCGGCCATGCCGTGCTTGGCGGCCGACCATTCGAGGAACGTGCCGGTCCACCGGCGCAGCGCCGCCGCCGGTGGATGGCTCGCGAGCAGTCGCTCGGCGCTGGCCGACAGCTGCCCGATCTGGTCGGCGTAGATCGCCTCGACCAGCGCCTCCCGGTTCGGGAAGTGGCGGTACAGCGTGCCGATCCCGACGCCGGCGCGCCGGGCGATCGTCTCCAGCGCGACCGGCTTCGTCTCGGTGGCGAACGCCTGTGTCGCGACCTCGATCAGCTTCTGCCGGTTGCGCCGCGCCTCGGCGATGCGGGCGCGGGGCCGGCCGGGCTCGGCGGTGGACATCGACGCCGAGTCTAGAGCGGGGCGGGCCGGGGCGGGCTCGCCCCGGTGCAGCGGGCGCGGCCGCCGTCGAAGCGGTACCGGGCCGGTCGTCGGCGGGCGCTCCGGCTGCTATCGTGAATTCAATCGGAGGGTCCTCCGATTGAATTCGCCGGCGGGGTCCTGCTGTCCCGCCCGGACGCAGGAGGTCGCGATGCCCGCACCAACAGCCCTGATCACCGGCGGTACCAGCGGGATCGGCCGAGCCACCGCCGAACTGCTGCACGAGCGCGGCCACCGGGTGATCGTCACCGGTCGCTCGCCGGAGTCGGTCGCCACCGCGCGCCGCGAACTGCCCGACGAGATCGTGACGCTCCGCGCCGACTCGCGCTCGCTGGCCGACACCGACCGGCTCGTCGAGGAGGTAGAGACCCGGTTCGGCGCGCTGTCGGCACTGTTCCTCAACGCCGGCATCTCCCGCAGCGCCCCGATCGACGCGGTCGAGGAGGCCACCTTCGACGAGGTGTTCGACGTCAACACGAAGGGCCAGTTCTTCACCCTGCAACGGCTTTCCCCGCTGCTCGCCGACGGTGCGTCGGTGGTCTTCACGGTCGGTACCGGGGTGACCCGTGGCATCGCGGGCGGCAGCGTCGCGGCGGGGAGTCGCGGCGCGCTGCTGGCGATGGTGCCCAGCCTGGCCATCGAACTGGCTCCCCGCCGCATCCGGGTCAACGCGGTCAGTCCGGGGGCGATCGACACGCCGATCTGGTCCAAGATCGGGCTGCCGGCCGGGGAGGTCGCTCGGGTGACCGACGCCATGGCGGCGCAGATCCCGTTCGGCCGTTTCGGCACCGCCCGCGAGGTTGCCGAGGTGGTCGGCTTCCTCTGCTCGGCCGGTGCCGGGTACGTCACCGGCCAGCACATCGCCGTCGGAGGAGGACTGTGAGCTCGCTGTGTGGACCCCGGAGCGCTCGCGTCGTTGCGCGGTGTCAGGTCGGCCGGAGGGAACGCGGCATTTGCCGCTGACCTCCGAATCCGGAGTTCAGGCGCGTGGTCGTTCGGTATTGCCGCGCACCGGAAGGGCTGGTTGAATCCGGTAAGCGTTTTCCTCATCGCGTCGCCGGAAGCAGGAATTCTCCGGACGTGGATGACGTGCAGAGTGTCGGATACATCGAGTGTCGGGAGCGAGCGTGGCTGTCACCCGCCGAGCCGTGTTGTCGATCATCCCCGCCGCGAGCCTGGTCGCGGTGGCCGGTCCGCTCCGGGACCGGGCCGCCGCCGCACCGGCGGGCAGCTCCGCCGCCGCGGCCGGTGACCAGGCCACGGTGCTGGCGAACACCGTGGCGCTGTTCGCCGGTACGACCGCCTCGAACGCGCGTGACGAGGTCGCCGCCAAGCTCGCCGCGATCGACTCGACCGCGCGCAGCCGGCTCGCCGCGCTCGACTCGGCCGGTTCCGGCGAGCTGTTCCACGGGGTGCCGCTCGGCACCAACGACAGCAACCTGACCAAGTCGTTCCAGTACCTCAACCAGATCGCGCTGGCGACCCGGGTGCCGGGCAGTACCTCGGACCTGCACGACGACCTCGACGTGCAGCACACCGTGATCGACAAGATGGGCTGGCTGTACGACAACTACTACGGCGACCAGTCGAAGGGCTACTACGGCAACTGGTGGAACTGGGAGATCGGCATCTCCACCCAGGTGAGCAACACGCTCGCGCTGCTGGCCGACACGATCGCCGACTACCGGCCCGACCTGCCGGCGACCTTCGTCGCGGCGATGGACGGCTACCTGCGCAACGGCAAGGACGGCGACGTCGACCTCGACTCGCGGTTCCACACCGGCGCGAACCTCGCCAACATCACCACCAACCGGATCGTGCAGGGCGCGGTGCTCGGCGACGACGCCCGGATCAGCAAGGCGGTCGCCGACCAGCTCACCGTGTACGCCACGGTCGACCCCTACCAGCTGCAGCACAACGTGACCGACGGGTACTACGCCGACGGGTCGTTCATCCAGCACGCGTCGGTGGCGTACAACGGGTCGTACGGCAAGGTGCTGCTCACCGCGGCGCTGCAGACCATCACGATCCTCGCCGGCACCGGCTACCTCGGCGGCGACGACCTGACCGGGGTGGTGCGCGGCTGGGTGCAGCACGGGTTCGCGCCGGTGATCTTCGAGGGCTGGATGATGGAGGCGGTCAAGGGCCGGGCGATCTCCCGCACGACCACCGGCTACACCGACGCCGCCGCGGTGATCGAGGGCGTGGTCAACCTGGCGACGAACTCCACCGGCGCGGACCACACCGCGCTCGCCGGGTACGCGAAGTACCTGCACGAGGCGTCGAAGGCGACGGTGAACCCGGCGAAGTTCGTGTCCCCGGTGACCGTCGCGAGCTACGCCGACATCCTGTCCGACGACTCGATCGAGCCGGCCGACCTGAACCCGGCGGCGGTCAGCGTCGGCTTCAACGCGATGGACCGCACCGTGCACCGCCGCCCCGGTTTCGCGTTCACCCTGGCGCGCAGCTCGAACCGGATCAGCAAGTACGAGTACATGAGCGGCGAGAACCTGACGCCGTGGTTCGAGGGTGACGGCGCGCACTACCTCTACCTGGCGGGGCAGGACCAGTCGACGGCGTTCGGCGTCGACTACCTGACCACCGTGTCGCCGTACCGGCTGGCCGGGGTCACCGCGCCGGTCGAGGAGCGCAAGACGATCCCGCAGCTGTACGGCACCGACTGGTACGACAACCCGGACGCCGGGTTCACCTCGTCGTCGGAGTCGCAGAACACCTACGTCTACTTCCCGCTCGGCACCGACCCGCACTCCGGCGGCGCCACCCTCGACACGTACGGTTCGGCCGCGCTGGTGCTGTCCGACGACGCCGCGTACGCGGCGAAGCAGGCCGGCAAACTGCCCGGTGACTTCGTCGCCTACCGCAACGCCCGCGCGGTCAAGTCCTGGTTCCTGCTGGACGACGAGATCGTGGTGCTCGCCGCGGGCGTCGGCGACCCGGCCGGCCGGGCCGTGTCGACCACCGTGGACACCCGCATCGCCGACCCGTCCGACACGGTCAGCCTGACCGGACGCACCCGCGACGGACAGGACTTCACCGGCACCGGTACCGCCGACCTGTCCTGGCTGCGCTACGCCAACGCCAGCAACGACACCGCGGTCGGCTACGCCTTCCTGTACCGGCAGCGGCCGACCGTGTCGCTGTCGACGGTGTCGCGCTCGCGCCGGTCGGTCCGCGAATCCAACCCGGACAGCACCGCGACCAAGCAGGTGTTCGGCCTGTCGGTGGAGCAGCCGGCCGGCGCCCGGGCGGCCCGGATGGCGTACGCGATCGTGCCGAACGCCACCGAGCGCCAGCTCGCCGGCTACCGGCGCGGGCCGCTGGCGGTCCTGGCGAACTCCACCAAGCTGCAGGCGATCCGGCACGGCGGGCTGGATCTGGTCTGCGCCAACACCTTCACCGCCGGCTCGCACCACGTCGAACGGTTCGTGCTGGACGGCCCGGCGTGCCTGCTCGCCCGGTCCGGGCGGCACGGCGCGCTGCAGCTCGCGATCAGCGACCCCACCACCGAACGCGACACGGTGTCGGTGATCGTCCGCGGTCGCCCGCTGCACCTCACCGACGCCGACGAGGGCGTCACCGCGCACCGCGTTCCCGGCGGTACCCGGATCGTCGCCACCACCCGCCACACCTACGGCAGGACCCGCACCGCCACCCTGTCCTGACCGGCACAGCGCGACGCCCCCGACACCGGTGTCGGGGGCGTCGCGCCGTGCTCAGCGGTACGTCGTCACGTGCGCGGCGAACGCGGTCCACGCCGCCGGCGTCACGACGAGCGCGGGCCCGTCCGGGTCCTTGCTGTCGCGCACCGCGACGACCCCCGGCAGGTTCCCCGCCACCTCGACGCAGGCGCCGTTTCCCGAGCTTCGTGTGCTCTTGCGCCATACCGCACTGCACAGATCAGTCGACATCGTCGCGCTCCTCTACCGCTGGTCGCGGATCAGCCTTTCGAGGAAGGCCGTGCTGTCTGCTGGGCCCAGCGCATCGGCCGCAAGCTCCTCGAAGGTGAGCTTATAGCGATCCACCCGTGCGGGCTTTTCGAGAGTCTGGTCGCCAGCGGCGTTCTCCAGGTAGACGGTCCACGGGTCGGAGCGCCGTGGAAACTCGATGAGAATGAACGGACCGGTCGTACAGGCCGAGGGGCGACTGAAGTCGAGGACCTGTAACCGCACGTTGGGCATCGCGCTCGCGTCGAGCAGGCGCTTGTACTGCTGCTGCATGATGTGCGTGCTTCCGACCTGGCGTCGCAGTGCGCCCTCGTCGAGGACGGCGACCAGTCGGACCGGATCCGGCCGGGTGAGCAGATCCTGGCGGGCAAGTCGTACCTCGACCCGAGCATCGATGTCCTTCGGCGTGGCCTCGGGCAGCGTCTTGTGGATCGCCGCTCGTGCATAGTCGGCTGTCTGCAGGAGCCCCGGTACGACCTGCGGCTCGTAGGTGCGCAGGCATGCGGCGTCGGCTTCCAGCGCGATGAAGTCCCGGTACTTGCGAGACAGGTATTCGTGGTAGGCGTGCCACCAATCGGGGTTCTTGGAGTCACCCAGCAGATCGACGATCTCCTGACGCTCCTCGCCGGTGACGCCGAACATGTTGAGCATGTCGCGGACATCCCGGCGTTGCGCTGGCACCCGGGCCAGCTCGATCCGCGTCACCTTCGACACCGAGCAGTCCAGTTCGTCGGCGACCTGTTGTGCCGTCAGCCCCGCCGCGTTCCGGTATTGCCGGAGCAGCATCCCGACCCGTCGCCGTCGAACCATGCGTCCGTCGTCCTCAGCCATCGGCACAGTCTTCCCGGAACCTCGCGTTCGTACAAGCATGAGCACTGAGAGTTCGCTCTGAGCCATAGCTCTGTGCACTTGCACAGAAGCCGTTCTCGGTCTAGTGTCCGGAGTGTCGGTTGTGACGCTCGATCGTCGTAGCGATGCGTCGAGTAAGGGCGTGGCGCCGGCGCGCCCGGCTGCCGTACCCAGCGGGGCGCAGTAATGACGGGGGCGCGGTGAAAGGCCTGGAAACCGCACCGCGCCCCCGGCCCCACCGACGCCTGGAGGCAAAACCGATGGAGCTCATCCACCGTACCGCGCGGGCCGTGCACCGGCTGCGCGCGCGGTACCGGAACGCGCTGGAACGGTTGCGGCGCAACGACTACGACCCGGCCGGGTGGTGGCGGTGACCCCGCTGTCGACCGCGGTGCTCGCCGCCGCCGCGTTCGTCGTCACGATGCCCTGCCTCGCGCTGGCGGCGCTCGTCATCCTGGAGAAGGTCGTCGCGCGGCGGCGTCGCCGCCGGGTCCGCGCGCTCGGCCGGGCGCCGGTGCCGGCGGCCGACCCGTACGCTCGGGCGCTCGCGCTGGCCCGGGACCGGAGCCGGCCATGGTGGTGATTCCCGGCGACCTGGCCCGGATCGGTGGCCGCACCGTGCGGGTCGTCGAGGCGTACTGGCACAGCGACCGCCAGGTGGAGATCCTGGCCGCGGACGGCCTGACCTGGTGGGCGCCGGCCGCGGCGATCCGCCTGCTGCCGGCGGATTCCCCGGCGCCGCCGACTCCGGTGCGATGACCGGGCTCCCCGCGGACGGTTCCGTCGTCGTCCTGGTACTGACGGCGGGCCGCCCGCGCCGCTTCCGCGCCGTGATCGTGCGACCGGGGAAGCGGCCCGGCACCGTGACGCTGCGCGGCTGGTACCTGGACGAGCCGAGTCCCGGTGACCGCACCCTGACGGTGCCGCTGAGCTGCGTTCGCGAGTAACCCGGCCGGAGGTGGCGGCGCGGAACCGTGGTCGGCCGGCGGGCGTCGAACGGGAAGCGGGGCCGGCGTCGTACCGGGCCGCGGTCACGAGGAGGTTCCCATGCGTGCCAGGCTGTTGGTGGCCGTCTCGGCCGGGGCGACGTGATCCCCAGCCTGCGCGGCACGGGGCGGACCACGCCGGCGGACGCCCGTGGCCCGTTCTACGGCACGAGCGCCGGCCGGCTCGTCGCGGCCCTGAACGCCACCCCGCCCGATCCGGCCGCGGCCGGTGCCACGACGCTCCCGCCGGACGAACGTCTCCGGCGCGCGGCCCGCTGACCCGCCCGGGCGTTGCGGTTCAGCGCGCGCCGACGTCGTCGTGCTCGGCCCGGGTGTCCAGCCAGATCGTGCGCACCTCGCGGGCGGCGTAGCCCGCCAGCACGTACCCGGCGAGCGGGTCCGCCCACCACCAGCCGAGCGTCGCGTTGAGCAGCAGCGCGGTCAGTACCGCGACGGCCAGGATGCCGTCGACCAGGGTCACCCGGCCCTCGGTGGCCAGCACCGGGTTGCCCAGCGCCGCACCGGTCCGGGCCTTGCCGGCGGCCAGCGCGAACATCACCGCCGCGGTGACCGCGGTCCACCCGATCCCGGCCGGCGAATGCCCCGGCCGGAACCCCTCGGCCAGCACCACGGTGGACTGCACCGCCAGGTACGCCGCCAGCGCGGTGAACGCCGCCCCGATCAGCCGCAGCCCGCGGCGCTGCCGGGTCGCACCGGCGCCGGACAGCTCCCACACCACCACGACCGAGGCGCCGATCTCGATCAGCGAGTCGAGCCCGAAGCCGGCCAGCGCGACGGACCGGGCCCGGATCGCGGCGACCGCCAGGATCACGATGCCGAGCACGTTCCAGCCGAGCGTGACGTACTCCAGCACGAAGCCGCGACGCAGCAACCGGTGCCGCGGCACGCTGTCGGTGGCGCTCACCGGCCGAATCGCGATGCCGGCAGGTACTCCCGGAGGTTCACGGGGTGGGGATCAGCTCCTCGGTGCGTTCCCAGAGGGCGCGGGCCAGCCCGGGGTCCGCAGCCTGGCTGTTGACCGGTTTGGCGGGCCGGCTCTGCACGTAGTACGCACCGGACTGCCAGGTCTCGCCGGGCGTGCCGGCGGCGAGGAAGGTGAGCCGGGCACCGCCCTTGTCCGGGCTGACCAGGAACAGCTTCATCAGCGGCAGCTGGTAGCTGTAGCGCACCAGCGCCGAGGCGCCGGCACCGAAGTTGCTCGCGACCGCGCCGGGGTGGAACGCGGCGGCGGACAGGCCCTGCTCGTGGTAGCGGCGGTGCAGTTCGTTGCTGAACAGGATGTTGGCCAGCTTGCTGTCGCTGTACGTTCGGGCCTCGCCGCGCCTGCCCGCGGTGCCGAACTCGGCGACGTCGATGCGGCCGCCCCGGGCCATCGCGCTGGAGGTCTGCACGACAGCGGCGTTCGAGGCGATCAGCCGGTCCAGCAACAGCGTGGTGAGCAGGAACGGCGACAGGTGGTTGATCTGCAGGGTGTAGTCGAAGCCGTCCGGGCTGGTCTGCGGGCGGAACATGCCGCCGGCGTTGTTGGCCAGCACGTCGATCCGCGGGTAGGCGTCGAGCAGCTCCCGCGCCAGCCGGCGCACCTGGTCGAACTCGACGAAGTCGGCCAGGTGGTAGGGACGCCCCAGCTCCTCGGCGAGCCGCTCGGTCTTGTCCGGTGAGCGCCCGACCAAGACGACGTCGTGACCCTGCGCGGTGAGTTGCCGGGCGGCGGCGGCGCCGATCCCGTCGCTGGCCCCGGTGATGACGATGGTCCGCTGCTCGGCCATGAGCCCTCTTCCTGACTGCCAGAAGGTCGTACCGTGAGAGGAACGTGGCGGCGGAGGTCGGTCCGCTGCGTTCAGGGCCTGCCTCGAAGGCCCCGCTGACCATCATGGACCCCGGCGCGCGGCGGAGTCGGCGAACCGCGCCACTCCGGGCCTGCCGCGTGGCGCCGGGTGGGGAGGGGTCGCCTCCCCACCCGGGCGCTCAGGTCTGGTTCTGCATCTGCTTCACCCAGTCCGTGCTGACGCCGGACACCGCCAGGATGATCTGGACCAGGAAGAACGCCACCCCGATGATGCCGAGGATCAGGCCGACGGTGCCCATCGTCTTGTTGCTGGCCTGCCCGTTCTCGGCCTTCTTGCGGCCGAGGATGCCGAGCACGATGGCCGGAACACCGCCCCAGACCCCGGCCCACAGGCAGCACAGGACGATCGACACGATGCCCGCGATCATCGACAGCAGGTTGAGCACGTTGCCGCTGGTGTCGGCGGGCGGAGCGCCCATGCCGGGCGGTGGCGGCGGCATGCCGGGACCGCCCGGGCCCTGCCCGTACGGGGGCTGCGACATTCCTCCGTCGTAGGGACCGCCCGGGCCCTCGGGGCCGGTCGGCGGGATGGTAGTCACGCTCGCTTTTCTCCTCCGTCAGCCACGGCGCCCTGGTCGACGCCGTGTGGTGGTCTGCGGGTCAGCCATACCCAGACAGCCGAGAAAGCCTACATCCGCAGCCTGCGGCCTCTCATTGTCAGCGCTGGCCGCAAGCCGCCGCGCTGGTTGCACCCTGCAGCTCGGTCGGTGCCGGTGGTGACCGACGGCAGGCCCGGTAGTGGCGTGGCCACCTGTCGTGACCGACCGGCGCGGTGCGGTACGGGCTCGACCGGGCGCGCCGGATGTGTGAGGATCCCGATATGACAACGTTGACAGCGAAGTCCGGCCTGAGCCGCCGCCGGCTCCTGCAGACGGCCGGCGCGGCCGGTGCACTCGCCGCGGCATTGCCTTACGTTGCAACCGAACCCGCCGCCGCCACCACGACCGCGGGGCTGGCCGCCGACGAGGTCGCCCGGACCTACCATCGGGTACTGCTCCGGCACACTCGGTGGGCCGAGACGCAGTGGGACGAGAGCGCCGGGCACTACGTGGCGAAGGACTTCTCGTTCGCCGTCGTGCTCGGCAACGCGGTGCTGCTGACCCGGGACGGCTACGACGCGGACCTCGCCGGCATCGACGCCGCCACGCTGAAGCAACACACCGTCGCCACGCTGTCGCACTTCGCCGCCTCGAACCGGCTGCTCGGCGGCACCGAGTGGGGCCAGAAGCTGTTCTGGGACACCACCTTCCAGCTGTACTTCCAGCTGGCCGGGCGGCTGCTCTGGGACGACCTGGACGCGTCGACCCGGACCAACCTCGACCTGATCGCGACCCGGCAGGCCGACTACACCGTGTCGCTGGGCAGCGGCAACGACCCGCTGTCCGGATCCTGGACGCCCAACGGGTTGGCCGGCGGCTGGGTCGGCGACACCAAGCTGGAGGAGATGGGGGTCTACGCGCAGTCGATCGCGCCCGCGATGGCCTGGGCGCCGCAGGCCGGGAACGCGCCGGGCTGGCGCGACTGGTACGCGCGGTGGAGCCGCAACGAGACCGGGCACCCGGCGGCCGACCACGCGAACCCGGCGATGGTCGACGGCGCGCGGGTGTCGAGCAACACCGCGCACAACCTGTACGACACGTTCCTGGTCGAGAACCACGGCTCGTTCGGCCCGCACTACCAGTGCGAGCTGTGGCGCACCTCCGGGCGCAACGGCATCCACTTCATCGCCGCCGGCCAGCCGATGCCGGCGGTACTTGCCGAGCAGCCGAACGGGGATCGGTTGTGGCGCAGCATCCTCGCGGTGATGAGCGACGCCGGCGAGCCGCTGATGCCGATGGTCGCCGACCGGGAACACCTGTACGGCCGGGACGTCATCCCGATCGCGTTCCTCGCCCAGGTGCTCGGCGACCGGCGCGCGGCGTGGGCCGAGCAGGCGCTGGCCGCCCGGCTGGACGCCTACCAGGCGTACCCGCCGGAGTACCGGATCACGAAGTTCTCCGGCCAACCGAAGTACGAGCCGGAGGCCCGCGCCGAGGTCGCGATCAGCTACCTGCTGCACGAGTGGCGGGCCCGGGAACACGGCCCGGTGCAGCCGATGTCGGCCGCGGAGGTGTTCGCCGACGCGTCCGGCGTGCTCGACTTCGGTACCGGGCCGGGCCTCGTCGCGCACCAGTCGCCGGCGGCATGGGCGGGCGCGGTCAGCAAGCCGGGCTTCGCCAAGTTCTGCTGGCAGCCGGGACACGACGACTGGCTGTTCACGCTCAGCGGCAAGACACCGATGTTCCTGCCCGCCACCGGCGCCACGGTCCGCGGCCGGTCGGTCGCCGCGTACACCCGCTCGCGGGACGGTTTCGACGCCAGCGCGGTGGTGCTCGGCTTCGACGCCGGCCGCGCCGGGTTCGCCTCGCTGCCCGGCGGCTCGGTGGTGTACGCGTCGAGCGGCGTCGCCGCCGGCGAGGGGCACCTGGAGGTGTACAACCTGACGATGCCGGGCGTACCCGGCCTGGACGGCGACCGCACCTACACCGCCGCCGAGGGTGGCGTCACGGTGCCGGCAGCCGAGAACTCGTCCGGCGCGGCCCGGGTGGACACCGTCCGGTTCGCCGCCACCAGCGCCCGCTGGGTGCGGATGCTCGGCGTGACACCGGATCCGACCTACGGCTACTCGGTCATCGAGTTCCAGGTGCGGGACGGCGACGGCGCGAACCTGGCGCTGGGCCAGGCGACCAGCGCGTCGTCGGCCGACCGCGGCCACGACGCCAGGTACGCCACCGACGGCGACGACGGCACCCGCTGGGCGGTGTCCCGGGCCGACCGGCCGCGGTCCGACAGCTGGCTGGCGGTCGACCTCGGCGCGACGACGACGTTCGACCGGGTGAAGGTCTACTGGGAGGCGGCGGCCGGCCGCGCCTACCGGGTGCAGGTGTCCGCGGACGGCGCGAGCTGGACCGATGTGGCGAGCTATCCGAATCCCGACCTGTCCAGCACCGGCGGCTGGCTCAACGTGGACGGCCGTGCCGGGCTGGTGGTCCGCGGCTCCAAGCACCCGATCACCGTGCAGGGCAACGTGATCACGCTCGCCGACGGTGCCGCCGCGCCACTGCTGGTCGAGGGGCACCCGGGGCTCGACGCCGCGGCTACCCGGGCGGCGGCGGCCAAGCCCGCGCCGTCCACCGACGCCGACGGGTTGCTGGCGAGCCTCGCCGAAGGGCACCTCAGCCTGTTCAACCTGACCGCCGCACCGCTGGCCGGCACCGTCACGATTCCCCCGCAGGGCGAGACCGTGCCGGTGTTCGCCGGGACCCAGACCACCACCGCGGACGGCACCGCCTACCAGGCGGACCTCGCCGCCGGCAGCGCCGCGGTGCTCGCGCCGTGGTTCACCATCGAACCGGTCGGCCGGCGCCGGCTACCGGCCGGCCTGGTCGTCGAGGTGGTCGACGCGCACCGGCTGCGGCTGCACGGGCCGTCCGGCCCGGTCCGGGTACGCAGCCGCACCGGTGGCGACCGGGTCGTCGTAGCGGGCGGCCACCGCCGGGACGTCGTCTTCCACTCGGTCCCGCCGTACCCGATCGACGACCTGGCGCTGGGTCGGGTGACGTTCCCGACCAGCCCGCTGCCCGACGGGATGACCGACCCGGCCGCTGCCGTGGACGGCCACGAGTCGACGGCGTGGACGCCGGGCCGCGCCGGGCGGATGGTCGTCGACCTGGGCAGCGACCAGCCGCTCGACGCGATCGAACTGGACTGGACGTCCCGGCACTCGCCCGCCGTCACCGTGTCGACCAGCACCGACGGCCTGTCGTACCGGGAGGCGGCCCGGCTGCGTGCCGGCCAGCGCCGCGCCGGGCTGGACCGCACCGCGCGCTATGTCGCCGTCGCGGTGCCCGGCTGGCGGCACGGTGACCCGCGGTTGCGCCGGCTCACCGTCCGGCCCGCCTGAGGACGGTGCCCGGCGGCGGCCCGCAGCGCCGGGCCGCCGCCGCGGGCCGGCGTCGCGGGCAGCCGGTGGTCGAGTCCCGGCGCGGCGGCCGGGTTCACCGGCGGGCGGGTGCCAGGGCGGGTTCAGCCGCGCCGGCGGCGCAGGGTGAGCCAGGTCGGCCGGCCGCCGTGCCGTGTCGAACCCGAGCCGTCCACGGCGCGCAGCTCGACCAGCCGGGGGAACCGCTGCCGCAGCTCCGATTCCAGCCGCGAGTGCAGGGTCAGATCGACCGCCGGGCAGTGCGCGCAGGTACCGGTCATCGACACCTCGGCCCGGCAGTCCCGGGTCGAGGTGATCGTGATCTGCCCGCCGTGCGACCGGACGTAGTCGCCGGCCGGGCCGTCCAGCACGTCCTGCAGGGCGCCGCGGAGCAACTCCTCGTCGCTGCCCCGGTGTACCGGCCGCCACCGTTCCGGCTGTTGCAGCGCGGCGCTGAGCCCCGCCCGTACCGCCGGGCCGTCGGCGTCCCACCGGTGCCCGTCGGCCAGCCGTACCAGCACGGCCCGGCTCTCGACCTCGACGCAGTCGACCACTCCCGCGGCCGCCAACCCGTCGAGCTCGTCCGGCAGCGCCGCCATCGGCCCGGCGACCGGCAGCGTCCCGGCCGGGATCACCCACCGGACCGTCTGCGGGTCGCCGGTGGCCTCCGGATGCATCGGTACGAGAACCGTCATGTCAGCGCCGCGACGACGGTGTGGGTCAGGAAGGCCATGATCCAGGCGAGCGCGAACATGTAGCCGAAGGCCACCGCCGGCCACTTCCAGGTACCGGTCTCCCGGCGCATCACGCCGATGGTGGACATGCACTGCAACGCGTACAGGAAGAAGACCAGCAGCGCCGCGGTGGTGGCCGGGGTGAACAGCCGCTGCCCCTGGTGCGGGCCATCGGTGTAGGTCATGTCCCGCAGCGCCTTCGTCGGCTCGTCCGGGTTCTCCGCTGCGGCGACCTGGCCGAGGGTGGCGACGAACACCTCCCGCGCCGACAGCGACGCCAGCACCCCGATGTCGACCCGCCAGTCGAAACCGAGCGGGGCGAAGACCGGTTCCACGGCGTGGCCCACCGTCGCCGCGTAGCTGTGGTCGATCACGTACGCCGAGGCGGCGGCATGGTTGCCCGGGTCGACCCCGGCGGCGGTCAACTGCGCGTCGCTGCGCAGCGGGAGGTTCAGCAGCAGCCACAGCACGACCGTCACCAGCAGGATGATCCGGCCGACCTTGCGCAGGAATCCCTTGCAGGAGTCCCAGACCGAGACGGCAACGGTACGCAGCTTGGGCAGCCGGTAGGAGGGCATCTCCATGTAGAACGGCAGCAGCGCGGCGCCGCGGCTGCTGAACCGCTTGAACACCCAGGCGGTACCCATCGCGGACAGCGCGCCGAACAGGTAGAGCGCGAACATCACCAGACCCTGCGCGCCGAACGGACCCAGCCTGGTGCCCGGGCTGACCAGCAGGCCGATCAGCAGTACGTAGACGGTCAGCCGCGCCGAGCAGGTCATCAGCGGCGCGCCCATCATGGTGGCGAACCGGTCCCGGGCGGACGGCAGCGCGCGGGTGGCCATGATGCCCGGGATGGCGCACGCCAGCGAGGACAGCAGCGCGACGAACGCGCGACCCTCCAGGCCGGCCTTGGCCATCAGCCGGTCCATCAGGAACGCCGCCCTGGACAGGTACCCGCTGCCCTCCAGCAGCGAGATCATCACGAACAGCAGCGCGATCTGCGGCAGGAACACCAGGACGCTGCCGACGCCGCCGATCAGCGCGTTGCCCAGGAAACCGGACAGCAGCGGGTTGTGCACGTGCCCGGTGACCAGGTTGCCCAGCCAGGTGAAGAACGCCTGCACGCCGTCCTGCAGCGGGGTGGCGACGGTGAAGATGATCTGGAAGAACGCGAACATCGTCGCGAAGAAGATCAGCGTGCCCCAGAGCGGATGCAGCAGTACGGCGTCGATCCGCCGGGTGCGCCGGTCGGCGTGCGGCACCCGGTAGTGCGCGCTGTCCAGCAGCGACTCCACCCAGGCCTGGGCCTGCGCCCGGTCGGTCGGCGGTGGCAGTACCGGCCGCTGCCAGCTGGCCGCGTCGGGCAGCAGCCGCCGCAACCGGCCGAGATCGGTACGCGAACCGCTGGTGACGGCGACCACCGGGACGCCGAGCGCGCGCTGCAACGCGTCCACGTCCAGGCTGCCGCCGCGGCGGGCCAGCTCGTCGGAGAACGTGAGGACCACGCAGACCGGCAGCCGGGTCCGCAGTACCTGGGTGAGCAGCCCCAGCGACCGCCGCAGCGCGGTGGCGTCGAGGGTGACGAGGATCCCGTCCGGGGTGCTGATGCCGTCGTGTTCGGGGTCCAGCACGTCGGCCACGACCTGCTCGTCCGGGCTGATCGGGTCCAGGCTGTAGGTGCCGGGCAGGTCCTCGACGACGAGGTCGTGGCCGTCGAGGCGGACCTTCCCCTCGAACCGGGCGACGGTGACGCCCGGGTAGTTACCGGTCTTGGTGCGCAGCCCGGTCAGCGCGTTGAACAGGGTGGTCTTGCCGGAGTTCGGGCTGCCGACGAGCGCCAGCCGGGCGCTGCCGGTGACGGTCTGGTTCGTGGGGCCGCAGTGCGAACTCACGAGGCGACGAGGATGCCGCTGGTCTGCGTCCGGCGCAGCGCCACTTCGTAGTCGGCCACCTGCAGGACGACCGGATCGCCCAGCGGTGCCTTGCGCAGCACCGTGACCGTGACGCCGGGGACGAACCCGAGATCCATCAGGCGGCGCGCGGCGGCCGGTTCGACCCGGTGGTCGATGTCGACGATCCGGCAGCTGGTTCCGGGGCGGATGTCGGCGAGCCGGGCACCGGGCCGGCCGCCGACGGTCCCGGGCGCGGTGGCCCGGCGGGCCCGCGGGCGGGTGAAGACGATCGACATACCCACCTTCCGTGGGCCGGCGGACACTCAGCGACTTTAGGCGAGCCTAAGCTCATCGGCGGACCGAAGTCAAACCTCCGCCGCCCAGGTCACACCCGCGCATCAGTGGGCCCGGCGGTGCAGGCGGATCGCCGAGACCAGGAAGAAGACGCCGCCGAGCGTGGCGTACCCGGCGATGTTGGTCAGCGACGCGTTGCTCCCGCCGGCCTGCAGGACGAAGCCGGCGCCGGCGACGGTGGAGATCGCGCCGCTGAGGATCATCGCCCACTGGCCACCGAGCCGGTACCGCAGGATCGCGACGACGAGCTGCACGACGCCCGCGGTGATCGCCCAGGCGCCCCACACCCGCAGCACGTTCGGGATGCCCGAGGTCGCCGCGGCGGCCAGTCCGAGGAAGGTGGCGACGCTGAGCGCGATGTTGACGTACAGCGGGTTGCGGGGTCGGGTGCCTCCCGCGGTCCGGAAGTCGATCACCGCGGCGGCGGCGTCGAACAGCGGGTAGATCACCAGCAGGCCGATGCTCGCCGGGTCGAGCGTCGACGCGACGAGCACGATCAGGCCGGCCCAGACGATGGCGAACCCGAACCGGACGTAGTAGAGGTTGCGCAGCCCGTTGCTGCCGCTGGCGGCGCTCACCGCGGCGTCGGTGTCGATGGAC
Source organism: Actinocatenispora thailandica (assembly GCF_016865425.1). NCBI lineage: Bacteria > Bacillati > Actinomycetota > Actinomycetes > Micromonosporales > Micromonosporaceae > Actinocatenispora > Actinocatenispora thailandica. The sequence goes on from NZ_AP023355.1 coordinate 1,103,397, forward strand.
GTGGACATCGGAGTTCCTCCGGGAGGTGACGACGAGAGAGACAGAACGATCGGTCTCCCTGATGATGCGAGCTGCCGTCGACCTTGTCAAGACCGATCGTTCTGTCTGCTAGGCTCGACGCGGCGCGACGAGGGAGGGACGGCAGATGTCCGAGGCGCGAGCCCGACTGCTCAACACGGCGACCGAACTCTTCTACGCCGAAGGCATCCACGCCGTCGGCGTCGACCGCGTCATCGCCGTCGCGAAGGTCACCCGCGCCACCCTCTACCGGCACTTTCCGAGCAAGGACGACCTGGTCGTCGCGTACCTGACCCAGGCCGACGAGGCGATCCGCGCGCGCACGGCGGCCGCCCGGTCCCAGCACGCCGCACCCGAGGACATCGTGCGGGCCGTCGGCAGACACATCGCCGAGGACATCCAGAGCCAGGGCTTCCGGGGCTGCGCGTTCCTCAACGCCGCCGCCGAGTACCCCGACCCGGCGCACCCGGTCCACCAGGCGGTGCTCCGGCACCGGCAGTGGTTCCTGGCCACGGTCACCGAACTGCTCGCCGCCACCGGCGAGGCCACCCCGGAGCCCGCCGCCCGGCACTTCGTGATGCTGCGCGACGGCGCGATGGCCGCCGGCTGCCTGACCGATCCGAAGCCGATCGGGGAGACGTTCCTGCTCGGCATCGAGGGACTCCTGAAGTACCGCGACCGCAGCCGCCCACCGGCAGACCGGTAGCCCGGTAGCCCGGTAGCCCGGTACGGTTCCGGCACCGACGGAGGTGATCGCATGGCGCGGGGCGCGTTCGTGCTGACCATCAGGCCAGGCAGGGTCGAGCAGTACGTGGCGGCGCACCGGGAGGTCTGGCCCGAGATGCGGGCGGCGCTGCGGAAGGCCGGCTTCCGCAACTACTCGATCCACCTGTGCGGCCGGCAGGCGTTCGGGTACTTCGAGGCCGACGATCCGGAGGCGGCGCTGGCGGCGATGGCCGACACCGAGGTCAACACCCGCTGGCAGGACCGGATGGCGGAGCTGCTCGAACACCGCGTCGACGACGACGGTCCCGGCCTGCTCCCGGAGATCTTCCGCCTCGACTGACGGGCCGAGCCGGTCGGGCCCGGCGGGTCGGCCATACTGGGCGGCCATGGACCTGGACGAGTATCAGCGTGGCGCGCTGCGTACCGCGGCTCCCCGCGACAAGAAGAACGAACTGCTGCACCTGGTGCTCGGACTGGTCGGGGAGTCCGGGGAGGTCGCGGAGAAGTTCAAGAAATGGGTCCGCGACGCAGCCAGCGACGAGGCGCGCATCGACCGGGCCGACATCGCCAAGGAACTCGGCGACGTGCTCTGGTACCTCGCGGTGCTCGCCGACTACCTCGACCTGTCGTTGGACGAGATCGCCGCGGGCAACCTGGCGAAGCTCGCCAGCCGGCAACGCCGCGGTGTCCTCGGCGGCGCCGGCGACGACCGCTGACCCGGGCGTGGGCGGCTGCGGCGCGACCGGCACCCGCCGGTACCCCGGTGGACCGGGCGCCAGACTGCGGCAGCCGGCCGGTGGACTGCGGCGGTAGGCGGCAACGAACCTGGGCCGACGGCGCCCGACCGAGCACGGCCGCGCGGCGGCGGACACGGAGCGGAACCGGTCGGACGGCGGCAGCCGGACCTCGTGCGGGGTGAGCAGGTCAGGCGGTGGCGCGGCGGTCGTCGGGGCGTTCGGCGCGGGTGATCAGCTCGCCGAAGGTGGCGGTGGCGGCGTCCGACTGGGCGCCGTGCGGCAGCAGCCGCTTGTCGACCAGGATGGCCTGGCCGATGAACGGTTCGAGGATGCCGGCCATCCGGATCGGTGCCGCGATCACCAGCTGGAAGCCGAAGTCGTCGAACGCGGCGAGCGCCTGCCGGGAGAACTCCTCGTCGGACTTGCTGAACGCCTCGTCGAGCATCAGCGGGGCGAACGTGGGCAGCCCGTCGCCGTCCGGGTCGGCCAGGTTGTAGCTGAGCGCGGCGGCCAGACAGAACGCGACGAGCTTCTCCTGCTCGCCGCCGGAGTTGGACGAGGTGTTGCGGTACGTGTAATGGATCTCCCCGTCCTCGTCGACCTCCTGGCCGTAGAAGCTGTAGCTGGTGCGCACGTCCAGCACGTTGCGGCGCCAGGCACGGGCTTCGGCGGTGTCGGCGGTGAACTGTGCCATCAGCTTCTGCACCCGCTGGAACTGGGCGAGCAGCTTGGTCGCGTTGCCGCGGGCGCCCGGCGCCTGGCTGAGCAGCGTGTCGACCATGGTGCGGAACTCGCGCACGTCGGCGGATCGAGCGGCCTTGTAGGCGATCTGCAGGTACCGGCCGGTGTTGAACTCGACCCGGCGCAGCCCGTTGTTGACCATGTCGACGCGGCGCCGGATGTCGTCGGTGGCGTTCTCGATGGCACGTTGCAGCACGCTGATCGACGGCACCATGTCTTCGCTGATCATCTGCTGGAACCGGTCCATCGCCTGGGGCAGCCTGCGTTGCCTGATGTCGGCGTGCAGCGCGGCGAAGTCCGCTCCGCAGGCGTCGACGTCGCCGCTGGTGTCCGGGGCGGAGTCGGGCCACTGCTCGCAGAACCGGTCGACTGCGCTCTTGACCCGGGTACGGGCGTGCATCCGCTCGGCGTTGGCCGCCTCCCGCCGGTTCTGCAGCTCGCGGCGCAGCGCGGTCCTGGCCGGGTTGACGTTCTCCGGGTCGAGCACGATCTCGGTCGCGGCGAGCGCCTCGTCGAGGTAGCCGCGGCTGGTGGCGTCGAGCTCGTGCGGACGGCCGGCCTCGGCGTCGAGGATCTCGATCAGCGCCTGCTGGCGGGCGTTGTGCCCGGACAGCTGGCTCTTGAGGGCGGCGCGCTGGTCGACCAGGTCCTCCCACCGCTGCTTGGCCTCGTCGCGGCGCTTCTCCAGCAGCTGCAGGTTGGCGTCGTTCGCACGCACCTCGGTCAGCCGGTCGGTCAGCTCGTCGACCCGGTGTCCGGCGCTGGCGTGGTCGAGCTGGTCCCAGTCGGTGTGGTCGGCCAGCTGGGCTCCGCAGCGGCCGATGCGCTCCAGCGCCGCCCACCGCCCGTCCAGCTGGTCGGCTTCGGCCTGCGTGACCCGGCGGCGCTCGTCGAGGGTCGCCAGCTCGTCCTCGATCGCGGCGATCTTGGCGGCCGTGTTGGCGCCCAGAATGTACGAGGAGCGGCTGGTCAGCTCGGGTCGGTCGTCCTTGCGGAAGACGTTGCCGGGCTGCTTGACCGTGCCGTGCACGGTGACCGCGACCGGGTGCGGTTCCAGCTCCCGGGCCGACTCGACGCACACGTGCTGGAACCGCTTGGCGAGCTGCGCCGCCAGCCATCCGCCGCTGGGATGGTCGGTGTCGACGGTCAGCTTGCCGGCCAGCGTGTCGGCCGCCGGCCGCGGCGCAGCGGCGGTGACGGGGCCGACGACGCTGTACTCGACGACGCCGCGCATGTCGTGCTCGTCGACGAACCGCATCACCGCCTGCTGGTGCCGGGCCGGCACCAGCAGCCGCAGTCCGAAACCGCGCAGCACCTTCTCCGCCGCCGGCCGCCACCGTTCCGCGCCGTCGGCGACGTCGATCAGCTCCGCGGCGAACGCCAGGTCCTCGACGGGAATCTGCGCCCCGTGCGCGATCAGCTCGCGGCGCTCGCGCTGGCGAGGCGGGATCAGCGACCGCGCCGAGCGCAGCGCCGCCAGTTCGGACTCCTTGCCCCTGTGCCGGTCGCGAGCGGCCGCGGCCGCGGCGAACACCGCGTGCCGCCGGCCGGCGAGCTGGGTGCGTTCGCGGGCGGCGGTGGACACCAGGCTGCCCAGCCGGGTGTGGAACTCGTCGAACTCCTGCCGGTTGGTCGGCACCGGCTGCTCCACCTGGTCGACCAGGCCCGTGAAGCTCTGGTACGCGCGCCGGCGGGCCTGTGCTTCGCTCTGCGCACCGCGCAGCTGGGTCTGCAGCTCGCTGAGGATCGATCCGTCCCGGCGCAGCTGCGCCTCCAGCGACTGGTAGCGCTCGGACGCCTGCTCGACCTCGGTGTTCGCCGCCGACAGCTCGGCGTCGAGCCGTTCGACCGTGCCGTCGATCTCGTCCAGCGCGGTCTGCGCGGCCCGCACCTGGATGGCCCGCACGTAGTGGTCGAGCGAGGCGCCGAGCAGCTCGTCGGCCATCGTCTGGCGCTGTTCGGACTGCTGGTAGCGCTGCCAGGCGTCGGGAAGGTCGTGCAGCGCCTTCTCCTGGGCGTGCGCGCGCCGGGCCGTCTCGTACGCGTCGTTGAGCGGGGTGAAGGTGTCGAGCATGTCGGTGGCGGCGGTGAACGTCTCCGGTTCGTCGAGCATGTTCTCCCGGATGAACAGGTTCAGGTCGCCGACGTTCTTCATCGCCTTCGCCTTGCCCAGCAACGACAGTGCCATGCTGGAGTTGGCCAGCCCGATGCGGCGGGACAGCTCGCGGGAGAACCTGACCGGCCCGTCGCAGTGCGTGCAGGCGAACGTGGCGCGCAGCCACCGGGTGTCGAAGCCGCGGTCGGCCCAGCCGGTCAGCGCGGTGAGCTCGAACGCCCCCTCGTACAGGTGGAACAGCGACTTGAGCGACGCGTTGTCGGTCTCCGCGCCGGTGAACCACTTGACCACCACCGCGGTGGTGACCGTACCGAGCCCGTCGTCGTAGCTGGCCGCCACGGCCGACCACGTCGGCTTGCCGCCGCGCAGGTAGCGGGTGCGGGCCTGGGCGTGGTCGTCGTTGGTCTCCGACCAGGCACCGCGCACGTAGTCGGCGACGCTGCGGGTGGCCTGCTTGGCACCGCGCGCGCTCAGGTCGGCCGAGGCGTTGAACCGCTGGTCGTGGGTCGGCAGCAGCACCAGCGAGTGCGCGTCCATCAGCGACGACTTCCCGGAACCGGACGGGCCGGTGAACAGCACGCCCCGCTCGTCGATCGGGAAGTCCTTGTAGCCGCTGAAGGTCGCCCAGTTGATCACCTGCAGCCGGGTCAGCCGCACCTGACCGAGGTGGATGGTCCGAGCCCGGTCACTCATCGTCGTCCTCCTCGGTGGCCGCGCCGATGTCGCCGCGGGCGATCGCGGTGTAGGTGTCGGTCAGCGCCTCGACCCGGTCCGCGGTCAGGATCGCGGTGATCACCGGCAGGATGAGGTAGCGGTCGGTGCCGCGGATCGGCTGAATGATCGACGCGTCGTCCAGCGACTTGATCGCGGTGCGGATCTTCTTGTCGAACGCGGCGGCGTCGGTGTCGGTGGCCCGCTTGTACGCGAACATGTGGTCGATCATGTCGGTGGTCGACACCACCGGATCGTCCGGCGCCACCAGGTACTGCTGGTAGAGGTGCAGTGCGAGCGCGCTGGCGGCGAGGCTCAGGGTGCGGGTGCGCAGGATGGCGCGGCTGTGCGGGCTCGGGTCGTCGGCCTGCCGGGTGAACGCGTACCGGTGTTCCCGGTTGACCTCCAGCAGCAGCCCCAGCTCCGCCAGCCGGCTGCGCAGCACCTGCTCGTACTGCAGGACGATCGCCCAGTGCTTCTTCGCCTTGTCGGTCAGGTGCGGCGCGGCGACCAGTTCCTGCAGCGTCCAGCAGACCTCGGGCGGCAGCGCGCTGGTGTCGCCGTCGAAGCGTGGTTCGTGGTCGCGTTCCAGGTGCGCGCCGACCGGTGCGGCAGCCGCTTCGGCGGCGAAGACCTCGGTCGGGTCCAACGGCGGCGACGGTGTTTCGGCGAACAGCGCCGGGTCGAAGGCCTCGGATTCCTCAGGCACCGGCCGGCACCTCCGTGAGCAGGCTGCCCTGGCCGGGCCGCGGGCGTGGTGGGCCGCTGCGTTCGGCCGGGTCGGGTAGCTCGTCACCGAACAGCAGGTAGGGCAACGTGATCGGGCGCAGCCCCTGCGCGGTGTGCGCCACCACGGTGACCCGGGTCCGCAGGTCGGCCTTGCCGAACCGGGCCGCGAGCGACCACAGCCCGACGATGTCACCGGTACGCGGCTCCGCCAGCAGTTCCAGCACGTCCGGCAGCGTCGCGATGCCGTGGTGCGCCTCGATCGCCGCGTTCACCGCCTGCCGCAGCGCCGACCAGTCGATCGACTCGGCGCCGATCAGGGTCGCCGGGTCGATCGCGAACCCCGCGTCGTCGACCAGCGGATCGGGTCGTTCCGGCGGCCCCTCGTGCAGTCGCAGCCGTCCCACCGACGTGGCGTCCACCCCGCTCGTCGGTACGGCGAAGCCGATGTCGCGACCGCCGTGGGTCACCGCGAACGCCTCGGCCGCCGCGGTCTGCGCCTCCACCACCCGGGTGCGCATGCTGCGGTAGTGCGCGATGTCGCCGCCGCGCACGAAGGTGCTGATGCGGCGGAACGCCATCGCGCGGGCCTGCTCGACCTCGCGCACCCGCTGCCACATCGCGTCGATGAACCCGTCCAACGCCTCGGTGACCTCCGCCGGCAGTCCCTCGACGCGCAGCAGCACGTCGGCGATGTCGGTCTCCAACCGGGAGCGCTGCGAGGGTGTCCCGATCAACGTCGCGAACGCCCGGAACGCCTGCCCCTCGGGCGACTCCGCGATCACGTCGTGCCCGTCGAACATCCGTTGCAGCGACTCGGCGAACTCCGCGGCGTCGTCCGACAGGCTCTGCCGGATCAGCGCCATCGTGTTGGCCTGCATGCGTTCGCCGTACCGGGCGATGTCGGCCGGGATCCGCTCCACCAGGTGCATCAACGCCGAGATCCGCTCCACCAGCTCGGCATGCGCCACCGCCGGCGCGACGCCGCGCTCCAGCTCGGCCCGCCTGGCGCGCAGCGCACCGATCTGCTCGTCGAGCTCTGCCCGACGCGCCTCGAGGTCGGGGTTGGCCTCCGTCGCGATCTGGTGCACCCCGGCCATCACCATCGCCAGCGCCGACTCGGTCGCGGTGGAGGTGTGCCGACGCAGGTTGCGCATCTGCCGCACCGCCTGCGCCGCGCCGGCGGTCAGCTGGTACCGCTCGGAGCGCGACTCGGGGTCGACGGTGCGGTGCGCCCAGCCCTTCTTCGTCCAGCGGGTCAACAGCGCGTCGGCGTCGGCGAACGCCAACCCGGGGCCGTCGCCGGACAGCGGTGCCGACCGGACCAGCCGCGGCAGGTCGCGGTCGATGGCCGTGGCCAGGGCCGCCCCGTCCACCACCTGACCGTCGCCCAGGTGCGCCGCCATCAACGCCAGGTGCAGCAGCGCGTCGCCGGACCGCAGCAGCGACATGGTCACGTCCGCCTCGGCGTTGCTGCTGAACTCGTGCAGCAACTGCTCGGCACCCCTACCCGCCACGAACGCCCCCGCCTGCCCCCCGGTACAACGACGCCCCGCACAATACGACGCCACGGTGACAGTCTCACGATCCCGTCGACGCTCCGACGCCGGCTGCCCGCCGCCCGTGCGCAGCCCGACGGGCTGCGGCTGGCACGGGCCGAGCTATGCGGCCACTCCCGGGTGGCCCGGCGTCCTGGCGGGCTCGTCGCCGCCCTGGTCGAGCCGGAACGGCGGGTACCGGTCGGTCAGCAGCGACACGTAGCAGCCGACCCGGTAGCCCCAGCGCTGGATGCCCATCAGCAGGTCGTAGATGCCGCGCGGGTACCGGCCGGCGAACAGCAGGGTGAGGCCGACGTACAGGACGAGCAGCCCGACCAGGCTGGCGGTGCCGTAGCGGCCGGCGGTGTCCTCGGCCCACCGGTACCCGCCGTAGCTGCTGCCGGCGATCGCGCCGCCGAGCAGGTAGTGCGGGATCGCCAGCAGCCACCACTTCACCAGCACCAGCCCGCGGGACAGCCGCTCCGGGTAGGCCACCGACAGGGTGGCCGGGTAGTCCTCCCGCTCGGCGAGCGTGAACGGCGGGTACCGGTCGGTGCCCAGCACCGAGTAGGAGTAGTAGCCCACCCGCCAGCTCCAGCGCAGCACGCCGACGGTGAACTCGAACAGCGGCCGCGGATAGCGCGCGGTGAACAGGATGGCGAAGAACGCGATGATCGTGACCACCCAGACCGCGATCCACAGGAAGAACAGCACGATGTAGTGCGGGATCGCCAGCAGCCACTTCAGCAGCCACAGCCAGCGGTTGGGCGGCGGGTCGAGCCGGCCGGTCAGCTGGAGCGGCTCGGACGCGGGGATCGGTTGCATGCCGGGTACCTCCGACGCGCGGTTCGCAGTCAGTGATGATCACCACGCTAGAGGTCGGCGGTCGGGCGCGGGCGCGTTCCGCCAGCCCGACCGCCTTCCGGAGCAACCCGAGGCACGCGCCGGCACCGTGCCGGCGGTACGAGCCGTCACTCCCGCACGGTGATCGCCATCGCCGGGCAGTGCGCGGCGGCGTCCCGGACGTCTCGCCACCGGCCCTGCGGCGGGTCGGCGTCCAGCAGTTCCACCACGCCGTCCGAGTCACGCTGGTCGAACACGTCGTCGGCGGTCAGCGCGCACTGGCCGGACGAGACGCAGGCTTCCTGGTCGACGGACACTTGCACGGTCTTCTCCTCGCTGCGGGTGGTCGGCAGGGCAGTGCGCCGGGGTGGCCCCCCGGCGCGGGGTCACCAGGTCACCGGAAGGGCGGCGAGGCTGCCGGTCAGGGTGGGGGAGACCGTCAGGTCGTCCAGACCGCACGCGAGCCGGAGGCCGGGCAGCCGGCGGGCCAGGGTGGCGAACACGATGCGCAGTTCGGTTCGGGCCAGGCTGGCGCCGATGCAGAAGTGCGCGCCGTGCCCGAACCCGAGGTGGGTACGCTCCGCGCGGTCGGGGTCGAAGGTCTCCGCGTCGGCGTAGACGGTGGCGTCCCGGTTGGCCGCGTTGATCGACAGGATCACCGCGTCGCCGCGCCGGATCGTGGTGCCCGCGACGTCGAGGTCGGTGTGCGCGTACCGCAGCAGGCCGAGCTCGCCAGGCGCACCCAGCCGCATGATCTCCTCGACCGTCACGTTGACCCGCCCGTCCGGATCGGCGGTCAGCGCCCGCCACTGGTCGGGGTGGGTGCCCAGGAACAGCACGCCGAGGCCGATCCGGTTGACGGTGGTCTCGTGCCCGGCGAACAGCAGTCCGACGCACAGCCGCACCATCTCGGCGTAGTCGAAGGACTCGTCCGCGCTCTGGGCGCGGACCAGGTCGGTGATCACGTCCTCGCCCGGCTCCGCGCGCTTGGCCTCGACCAGGCCGGTCATGTACGCGCTGAACTCGGCCCGGGCCCGCTCGGCGTCGTCGCCGATGGCGTAGTTGGCCATCCGTTCGGACAGCCCGTGGAAGCGTTCCCGGTCCGCTTCGGGTACCCCGAGCAGCCGGCAGATGACGGCGACCGGGAGCGGGAACGCCAGCCCGTCGCGCAGGTCGACGACCCGGTCGGGCGCTGCCGCGTGGTCGGCGACGAGCTGGTCGAGGTACCCGTCGACGAGGCGCTGGACGTGGTCGCCCAGCAGTCGCATCCGCTTGGCGGAGAAGGCGGGTGTGAGCAGCCGGCGCATCCGGGCGTGGTCGGCCTGCTCGGTGTCGTGGTTGCCCGACGGGCCGTTCTGGATCGCGGCGGTGGTGATCCGCGCGGCGCGTTCCGGCTGCGGGTGGGAGCGGCCGAGCCGCTTGTCGCCGAGCAGGTCGCGCACCTCGGCGAAGCGGGTGACCAACCACGCGGGGTCGCCGGCGGGCGTGATGGCCGCCGTGATCGGAGCTTCCCGGCGCAGCACCTCGTACAGCGGGGCGAGGTCGAGCACGTTGGGCCGGGCGATGGGTAACTGGACGGGTTCGGCGGCGACGCTCATGGGCACTCCTCCGGTCATATCGGGCAAGTCGACCATACTGTTTATTGGCATTGCCTGACAACAATTCGGCCGGCCGGCATCGGAGCCCGCCACGTGCTTCCATCGCTGGATGCCGACCGGACCGGTACGGAGGTGACGAGCGTGACCGGCGAAGACGGGACGCCGCGACGAGGCCGGCCGCCGGTCAGCGACCGGCAACGCCAGCGGCAACGCCTGGCCATCTCCCGGCACGCGGTACGGCTGTTCGCCGCGCAGGGCGTCGCCGCCACCACCGGCGAACAGATCGCCCGGGCCGCCGGGATCTCCGAACGCACCCTGTGGCGCCACTTCCGCACCAAGGACAGTTGCGCCGAACCGCTGCTGACCACCATGGTCGACGCCTTCCAGGCCGCCGTCCGCGCCTGGCCAGCCGAGATCGCCCTCGCCGAACACCTGCGCGCGACGTACACCCCGATGCTCGGTTCGGCCCCCGCCACCGACCTCGACGCGGTGCTGCAGGTCGTCCGGATGACCGGGCAGGAGCCGGCGCTGCGCGCGACCTACCTGATGCTGCGAGAACGCGCCGAGACCACCCTCGCCGAGGTGCTGGCCGATCGTCTCGGCGAACCCGTGGACAGCCTCGGCGTGCAGGTGCGCGCCGCGGCGCTCAGCGCGGTACTGCGGGTGGCCACCGACCGGCTCGCCGGGGCCGCCGGCGCCGGGCTCACCCACGCCGTCCTCGACGAGCACCGCGAACAGCTGGCCGACGCGATCGGCCGGATCACCGACCAGCCGGACGGCTGACCCGGCCCCTCACCCCTCGGTGGCGGCCGGCCCGGCGCCGTGCACGTGCGCGTACGCCTGCCAGACGAGCGGTACGGGCCGGTCACCGGAGCGCCACCGTGCCAGCTGCCGCAGCTGCACGGTCCGCAGTGCGGCCGCCGGGTCGTCCGGCAGCACGAGCAGGTCGGCGACCGACAGGTCGAACTCGGCCGTTTCGGGCAGCTCCGGGATCGGGTGCAGGGTGCACACGACGTCCTCGGCGCCGGCCGCGATCACGCCCGCGGCAAGGCCCAGCCACTCGGACAACTGCCGCTGGCCCGCGGGACCCGTCGATTCGACGCCGATGCTGCCGCAGCCGGCGAGCAGCACCCGAGCCGGCATCGGGTACGCCGGTCCGTCGCCCGATCTGGCGGTCAGATCGCGCAGGGTGAGGCGGTCCCCGCCGGCCAGCGCCAGCCCGCCGCCACCGGGGTCGGCGGGCAGCTCCGAGCGCACCACGTGCCCGGCCACGTACAGGGTGTGCCCGGCGGAGCCGGCGTCCCGCGCCTCGATCAGCAGCTCGCGCAGCCGGTGCTTGTCGAGGGCGCCGGCGTGCTGGCGGCGGGCCGAACCGGGTGGCGTGAGGGCGTGCCGGAGGCGGTTTCCGGCCGCGGTGCGGTCGTCCTGGTCGGGGCCGAGCAGGGCCAGCTCGATGGGGTAGCGCCGGCAGGCCGACGGCTGCCGCGGGACGGCGGCGAGAAGCGCGATCGACGGCGTGTAGCTGACCACCGCGTGCTCCACCAGCCGGGGTGCGTCGGCGGCCGGGCCGAGCGGCCAGCCCGCGACGGGCAGCGCCGCCAGCTCCCCGCCGAGACCGACCAGGAGCCGGACCGGCGCGTCCGGCCGGGCGCCCGCCAGCGCGTCCCGTAACACCGGCGGCAGCAGCGCTTCCGCCGCGGCCCGCAGCACCGTCAGCTCGCGGCCGGCGCCGGTACGGTCGCGGCCGAGCGGCCCGGCCCCGGCCCGGTGCCCCGCCGCGGAGTCGGACTCCCCGGGCCGCGGCACCGGCAGCGCGTCGAGCAGCGCGTCCAGCGCGGGCAGCACCGCGGCGCCGTCCTTCCGGTTGACGTACCAGCCCCGGCCGGGGTCACGGACGGCGTAGTAATACCGCCCGTCCACGACGATCCCCGACCAGTACCAGGACTGCGGTGCGATGGCGTCGAGGGCCGGCGACAGGTCGACCGGGTGGCCGTCGCCGCTGGTCGACCAGCACGCCCGCGCCACCGTGACAGCGGGCACGTAGTGCAGCGGGTCGGCCGCCCCGCCCGCCTCGGAGGCGTCCCGATCACCGGCGAGTACCGGGGTGTTGAGCAGCGCGTCCAGCACCGCGACCCGTTCGGCGCTGCGCGCGTCCCGGGGCAGCGGTACGGACTGGCTCTTGACCGCCTCCAGCAACTCCACCACGAGCAGCACGTCGGCCACCGAGTAGGCCAGGTCCAGGGCGAGCGCGTACGCGGCGGCGTGCAGTGCGGCCCAGCTGCCCCGCCACGCCGCCGACGGGAGCCGGTACCGGACGTCCTGGACGGTGCGGAGAGCGGCGAGTACGTGGGCGAGCGCGTCGGCGGGGTCGGTGCCGGTCAGGCCGCGGGCGATGGTGACCCGCGCGGCGGCCTCGGCGAGCGGCTGATGGGTACCGCGCAGCGCGTCGAGCGCGGCGAACGCGAGGTCCACGGCCCGATCGCGGTCCGCGCCGGCGAGCAGGATCTGTGCCAGCAGCACCTGACGCGCGGCGAGCTGCTCGCTGGTGACGCCGAGTTCGGTGTGCGCGCGGGACCACGGCAGCATCGCCCGCGCCACCCGCAGCGTTCCGTCGGTGTCGCCGGCGAGCAGGGCCATCCGCAGCAGCCACGTCTCCGTGACGTTGAGCAGGCCGACGTCGGCGCGTCGTACCGCGCGCAGCCGCAGCCGGTGCACGTCGCGCAGGACCGATGCCTGCCCGCCGTCCGCGCCGAGGTGCAGCATGACCCGCCGGCCGAGCGCCTGGTCGTACCAGTCGTCGTCGCGGCGCGGGTGCAGGCCCGCGAGGGCACGCTCGATCGCGGTCTCGGCCTCGGCGACCCGGCCACAGGTGACCAGCACGTCGGAGGCCTGCAACAGCACCCATCCCGCGCAGCGCGGTGGCAGCCCGTTCAGCCCGCCCAGGACCCGCCCGACGAGACGCAGCGCGAGGTCCGTCTCACCCCGGCGGCAGGCGGCGACCGCGCGAGCCGCGGCGATCACCGGCACGAGTACGGGCGGTGCGGTCGGAGCGACCACGTCGAGGAACCGGTCCGCCCGGTACACGTCGTCGGTGACGGCCTTGTCCAGGCCCGTGGCGAGGACCTTCCACCGTCCGCGCAGCCCGAGACGCAGCCGGACAGCGAAGGGGACGAACCCGAACAGGTGTCGACGACCCTGCGCGAAGAACACCGCGAAGGCGGTCACCGCGTGGTGCGCGGTCCACGCGGCCGGAAGCAGCAGTACCCCCAGCCACCACTGCCCGCGCGCGAACCACAGAGCCAGTGCGGCGCAGGGGATGCCGAGCAGCCAGGGCCCCCACAGCACGGCGCGCCGCGCCGGCAGCTGGGTGGACGCCGCGAGCGTTGCGCTCGCTCCGCCCAGCAGCAGGCTCGACGCGAACGGCAGCCCGAACGCCGCGGCGATCAGGGCGGTGAGCAGTCCCGTGACGATCCGGCAGACCAACGGCTGCCACACCACCCACGATCCGATGATCCGCGCCCGGTCGGCGTGCACGTCGCCGATGCGGTCCGGGGTGGTGCGGTGCCGGCGGACCTCCCGCTGCCCGGCGACCGCATCGCCGAGCATCCCGGCCGCCGCCAGCCGCGGATGGTCGCCGCGGACCAGCGCGAACGCCAGGTCGGCCAGCGTGACGACCTCGTCCTCGTCCAGCGCGGTCGCCGACCGCTCCCGCAGCCAGGCGAGCGCCGCCTCGTCGGAGCCGCGCGGGTCACCCGCGGGCACGGCGATCCCACCGCAGCAGCCACGCCACCGACGATCTGGAGACCACCTGGTCGCGCACCATCCGGTCCAGGCCGTAGCCCGGATCGCCGGTGTCGCCGCGCCGCCAGTCGAGCGGGTAGCCGAGCAGGCCGACGGAGACGGCCACCGTCGCTCCCGTGGTGAGAACCAGGATCCACGCGCCGCACAGCACGAACACCACGGTCGCCGCGACCGCCGAGGCGATCGCCGTCGTGCACTGCGCGCGGGCGCTGAACCCGTACCCGCGCCCGGCGACGAGCGCGAACGGAAACAGCCACCACGGCGCACCGGCGACGATCGCCGTGATCGCCCACGCCAGCGACGACAGCGCGATCAACTGCCCGATGACCGCGAGCACCGTCCACCGCCGCACCGTGTACCCGCGCCACGCGGTGCCGATGTCGGCCAGCGTCGGCGCGGTGGCCCGTTGCCGGCGGCGCCGGACCTTCGCCCGGAGAGTGGTCGGCGCGGACGACGCCGACACCCCGAACCGCTCGCTGGGCCGGGGCGCCGGACCGCGACGGCCGCCGGCGATCCCGTACCCGTTGCCGCCCCGCCGGTCGGGGTCGCCGGTGCGGGCCCGCGCCGCCACCGCGGCCGAGACCATCAGGTCGACGGTGATGCCGCAGTCGCGGAAGTAGCCGTCCAGGCCGTGTTCGTCGGTGTCGGCCACGACGTGCAGCAGGCCGAGAAACAGGTGCGCGGTGTTGACCGCGGTGTCGCCGGTACGGTCGCGCATCGCCGCCGCGGCGGCGCACACCTCGCGGACCGACGCCGCCGCGGCCCCGCGGTCCGGCGCGAACCTCGCCGCGAGCCGCTCGTACGACGCGGAGTCGTAGTCGAGATGCTCGCCGTGCAGGGCGTCGAAGACCGTCCGGCTGTCCAGGTCGAGGATGCCCAGCGCCTCGGTGACGCAGGCGTGTTCCCCGGGCGGCACCAGCAGCAGCGCCGCCGCCAGCGGCCCGACGCCCCAGTGGACCGGCCCCGCCTTGAACGCCGACAGCAGCGCCGCATGGTCGAGCACGTGCAGCGCCGCCGGCGTGGGGTTGCGCAACACGGCGGCCAGTTCGTGCGGGTGGGCCGCGACCCCCGCGCCGGCAACGGTCGTGGCGTGCCCGACGCCGTGCTGGGTCGGCGCCGGGGCGGGCTCGGCGGCGTGCTCGGTCAAGGTCGCCGGTCCCCGGCCGGCGACAGCATGCCGGCCACCGCCTCCGTGAACCGCCGTACCTCGGCGTCGTCCGGCTCGCCGGTGACCTCGACGAGGTACCGCGCGACGGTCGGTCCGCGCCGGACCGCGAGCTCCAGCCGCACCGAGTCGGCCCCGGCGGCGCGCCGCCGCCGCAGCCAGGCCCGTGCCGAGGCGGCGAGCGCGCGCAACTGCGCCACCCCGACGAGGACCGCGACCGCGTTCGCCCCCAGCGAGACCGCGGAGCCGACGAACTCCAGGGTGCCCGAGACGGTGTCGGGACCGGGCCCGCGCCAGACGAACGCCTCCTCGAAGCCCTCGGCGAAAAGGTGCTCGCCCAGCTCCTCCGGGACCGTGACCGCGAAGACCTCACCGTCCGACATGCGCTACCTCCGAGGACATCCGCCGGCCTCGACGGCCAGGAACACTGGCTCAGCGTAAGCGGGTGGTCTCGGACGGAAAAGATGCGTTCGGCCGATATCGATGGTGCGGACAGCGGATGTGCGGCGGCGACCGAATCGTGCCCGCCCGCGGGCACTCGCGGGTGCCGGCCGATCGGGACCGGCCTCGCCGACGCGCGCGGTCGTCGCGGGCAGCTGGTCCGCGCCCCGGGTGCCTGGTGGGACCGGGTTCAGCCGGTGAGGCGTTCCAGGATGGTGGCGTTGGCCTGGCCGCCGGCCTCGCAGATGACCTGCAGGCCGTAGCGGGCGCCGCGCTGGTGCAGCGCGTGTACCAGGGTGCTGGTGATGCGGGCGCCGGTCGCGCCGAGCGGGTGGCCGAGCGCGATGGCGCCGCCGTTGACGTTGACCCGGTTCGGATCGGCGCCGGTGCGCCGGGCCCAGGCCAGTACCACCGACGCGAACGCCTCGTTGACCTCGAACAGGTCGATGTCGTCGAGGCGCAGCCCGGCGCGGTGCAGCACCTTCTCGGTGGCGGGCACGATCGCGGTCAGCATGTACAGCGGGTCGTCGGCGGCGACGGCGGCGCTGTGCACCCGGGCGAGCGGGCGCAGCCCGTACCGGCGGGCGGCGTCGGGCGAGGCGACCAGCACGGCGGCGCTGCCGTCGCTGATCTGGCTGGTGTTGCCGGCGGTGACCTGCCAGCGCAGTTGCGGGAAGCGGGCCGCCATCGCCGCGTCGTGGTACGCCGGGCGCAGTGCCGCGAGCGCCGCGAGGCTGGTGTCCAGGCGTACCCCCTCGTCCCGGTCGAGGCCGGCGATGGGTGCGAGTTCCGCGTCGAACGCGCCGTCCTTCGCCGCGGCGGCGGCCTTCTGGTGCGAGGCGAGGCTGAACTCGTCCATCTCGGTCCGGCCGATGTCCCACCGGGCGGCGATCAGCTCGGCCGAGATGCCTTGGGGCACCAGCCCTTCCGGGTACCGTTCGGCCAGTGTCGGCCCGAACGGGTTGCTGCCTGGCAGGACCGCGGAACCCATCGGCACCCGGCCCATCGACTCGACCCCCGCGGCGATCGCCACCTGGTAGGCGCCGGCCTGGACGCCCTGCGCGGCGAAGTGCAGCGCCTGCAGGCTGCTGCCGCACTGCCGGTCGACGGTGGTGGCGGGCACGGATTCCGGGAAGCCGGCGGCGAGCACCGCGCTGCGGGTGAGGTTGAGCGCCTGGTCGCCGGCCTGGGTGACGGTGCCGCCGATGACGTCGTCGAGCACGGCCGGATCGAGCTCGGTGCGGTCGGCGAGGGCCCGCAGGCTGTGCGCGAGCAGGTCGACCGGGTGGACGTCGTGCAGCGCGCCGGTGGGCCGGCCGCGGCCGATCGGGCTGCGTACCGCGTCGACGATCAGTGCCTCGGGCATGTGGACTCCCGGGTGAGTTTGAATTCCCAACTGACTGGGACGGTAGCCGGAGTCGGTTTGATATGCAAACCTTGACCGCGATGGGTACCGACACCAACCAGCACGCCGCTCGTCCCGCGCCCGGCACCGGGAGCGCGGCGCCCGCGCGGCGCCCGGCGACCGAGATGCCCGGCCGACCCTGCTCGATCGCTGCCGCGCTGCAGGTGGTGGGGGAGCGCTGGGCGCTGCTCGCGATCCGTGAGATCAACCTGGGCAACCGCCGGTTCGGCCAGCTCGCCCGCAACACCGGCGCCCCGCGCGACGTGCTCACCGCCCGGTTGCGCGCGCTGGAGGCCGCCGGGGTGCTGACCCGCCGCGCGTACCAGGAACATCCACCCCGCTTCGAGTACCGGCTGACCGACGCCGGCCGCGATCTCGTACCGGTGCTCAACGCGCTGCGGATCTGGGGCGACCACTGGCTCGTCGAGGAGCCGCCGATGGTGGTCGAACACGACTGCGGGCATCCGCTGCACGTCGTCGCCCGCTGCGCGCACTGCGGCGAGGACCTCGACCCGCACGACCCGTCCCGCTACCGGCTGCGCTCCCAGGCGCCCGGATGGACCCCCGCCGGCCCCACCGGATAGCGGCTCGGCCGGCGGTGCCGGCGGGAACACAGCGCCACGCGCACCGAGCACGGGTCCGGCGCCGACCGGGCCGGGCTCAGCGCAGCACGGCGGCCAGTTCGGGGATGGCGTTGCGGTAGGCGGCGAGCAACCGCCGGGCGGTACCGACCGAGTCCACCAGCGGGTGCAGCGCGAGCGCCAGGACCGCGGTGCTGGCACTGCCGGACACCGCGGCGTCGACGGTGGCGCGCTCGACCGCCTTGACCGCGGCGACCAGACCGAGCTGGTGGGTGCTCAGCGGTGCGACGGCGAGCGGTCGGGCGCCCGCGGAGTCCACCGCGCAGGACACCTCGACGACCGCGTCGGCGGGCAGCGTCGGCAGCGTCGATCCGTTGCGTACGTTGAGGATCAGCGTCGTCGGTGCGCCGTGGCGCAGCGCGGCGAGCAGCGCCAGCGCGACCGCCTCGTAGCCGCCCTCGTCCACATCGGACTGATCGCGGTCGGCGTCCCGCGCCTCGGCGAGGTAGGTCGCGTCGCGCTCGGCCCGGGTACGTTCCCACAGCGCCAACGCCTGCCCGGGTTCGGCCGCCGCGGCGCGGTAGAACGCCTGCTGCTGCCTGGCCACGAACTCGCCGCGGGTGTCCCCGTCGGCCATCGCGGTGATCGCCTCGGCGGTGAAGTAGTAGTAGTAGAGGTACTCGTTGGGCAGCGCACCGATCGCCCGGATCCAGTCCGCGCCGAACAGCCGGCCCTCCTCGAAGCCGGCCAGCGCCGCGTCGTCGGCGAGCAGTTCCGGCAGCAGGTCGCGGCCCTGCTGCCGGACGGCGCGCAGCCAGCCCAGGTGGTTCAACCCGACGTAGTCGTACGCGACCCGGTCCGGGGCGACCGACAGTGCCCGGGCGGCGCGCCGGCACAGCCCGGCCGGCGAGTCGCACACCCCGATCACCCGGTCGCCGAGGATGCGCTGCATCGCCTCGGTGACCATGCCGGCCGGGTTGGTGAAGTTGACCACCCAGGCCCGCGGGCACAGCTCGACGATCAGTTCGGCGACCCGGATCGCCACCGGCACGGTGCGCAGCCCGTACGCGATGCCGCCGGGTCCGGTCGTCTCCTGCCCGAGCAGGCCGGCGTCCAGCGCGATCCGCTCGTCCGCGGCGCGGCCGGCGAGGCCGCCGACCCGCATCGCGCAGAACACCACGTCGGCGCCGGTGAGGGCGTCGGTGAGCTCGGCACTGATCCGTACCCGGGGGCGTCCGGGACGCCGTCGGCGAGCTGGCGCAGCACCTGGCCGATCGCGGAAAGCCGCGGCTCGTCCACGTCGTACAGGACGACCTCGGTGATGCGCGGCTCGGTGCGGTCGGCGAGCAGTGCGCGGTAGACCAGCGGTACCCGGAAGCCGCCGCCGCCCAGGATCGTCAACCGCACCGAGCACACCCCCGTGTCTGGACGCCGTGCCGACCTGGGGGCCCGGTATGCAGGTCGGCGAGGACTCGCACCAGACCCTAGCGTGGCCGGGATTGCGACACCCGCTCCGTCGCCAGGCGTGTCCGGGTGGGTACGGCGCGGTCGGCGGACCGGATGCGGCTACTTACGGTGAGTCGCAGCGGGCTCAACCGATTGGTTTTGCACCATTTACTCGCTAATCTGCGGGTCATGCGTCAGCGCCTCGCGATCGTCACCGACTCCACCGCGTCGCTGCCCGGCGACGTCGCCGCGCGGTTCGGTATCCGGGTGGTGCCGCTCCAGGTCAAGATCGGCGACCAGGTCACGAACGAGGACCGGCTCGACCGGGCGGGGCTGCTCGCGGCGCTGCGCGGTGACGTCCCGGTGGCCACCGCCGAGCCGTCGTCGTCGGCGTTCTTCTGGGCCTACCAGGAGGCGGCGGAGGCCGGCGCCGAGGCGATCATCTCGATCCACATCTCCGCCCGGCTGTCCCGGACCTGCGCGGCGGCGCAGTCGGCGGCGGACCGGTCCAGCGTGCCGGTACGGGTGGTCGACTCGCAGACGACCGGCATGAGTCTCGGCTTCGCGGCGCTGGCCGCCGCCCGGGCCGCCGCCGCCGGCCACGCGCCCGGCGACGTGCTCGCGCTCGCCGCCGGGCAGCGCGCGCACATCAACCAGCTGGTCTACGTCGACACCCTGGACTACCTGCGGCGCGGCGGCCGGATCGGCCCGGCGGCGGCGTTTCTCGGTACCGCGCTGTCGATCAAGCCGCTGCTCGGCGTCGACGGCGGGCAGATCGTCCCGGTGACCCGGGCACGCGGCACCCGGCGGGCGCTGTCCCAGCTGGTCGAGCTGGTCGGCCGCGGGAACGGCGGCCGGCGGGTGCAGGCGGCGATCGAGCACATCGACGCGCCGGACCGCGCTGCCGAGACCGCGCGGCTGCTCGCCCGGCGGTACCCGGCGATTCCGGAACCGATCGTGACACCGTCCTCGGCGACGCTCGCCGTCCACCTCGGCCCCGGCGCCGTCGGCCTCGCGCTCTCCCCGAGCTGACCCGCGCGCTGCCCGCGTCGGCCCGCGCTCGGCGGCCCGCGTCGGCCCGCGCTCGGCGGCCCGCGTCGGCCCGCGCGCTGCCCGCGTCGGCCCGCGCGCTGCCCGCGTCGGCCCGCGCCGGCGCCGAGGTCGGACCCGTTTCCGCGATGAGCCCGAATGTCAACATGACCTGTTGTCGTGTTGTGATCACTATTTGAATTTCTGCGGTGTTCACCATCTGAATCGATCTTTGTAGCCTTGTGAGGTGTTTGACCGCGACTGGTTCACCTGGCACGAGCTCTACGACACCCCGGCTCCAAGCTCGCCCGCCGCCTCGCGGCGGTACGCGAGCAGATCGCCGCGGCGCTCGACGACGCACCGCCGGGTCCGCTCCGGGCGATCAGCCTCTGCGCCGGGCAGGGCCGCGACCTGATCGGCGCCCTGGCCGGCCATCCGCGCGCCGCCGACGTCCAGGCCGTGCTGGTCGAGCTGGACGAGCGCAACGTGCTCGCGGCCCGCGCCGCCGCCGAACGCGCCGGCCTGCCCGGCGTGCAGGCGATCGCCGGCGACGCCGCCGACGCCACCCACTACCTTCCGGCGGTACCGGCCGATCTGGTGCTGCTCTGCGGGATCCTCGGCAACCTGACGCTGCCCGGCGTCGCCCGGCTCGTCGAGCACTGCACCCAGCTGTGCAACACCGGCGGGTCGGTGGTCTGGACCCGGCACCGGGAGCAGCCGGATCCGGTGCCGTGGATCTGCGACCGGTTCGACGAGTCCGGCTTCGAGCGTGCGTACCTGTCGGACCCGGCCGCCGACCACGGTGTCGGCCGGCACCGCTTCCTCAAGGATCCGCAGCCGCTGCCGCCCGGTACCAGCCTGTTCACCTTCGTCGGGCACGACCGGCTGATCAACGGCGCCGCACCCTGGTGGACGTGACCGGCGGTCGACCGCACCCCGCCCGGACTCGCCGGGCGGCGGCGCGGACCCGATCCGTGCACAGCCAGGCGTCCGGTGGACCGTAGAGTCGGCCGCATGCGGATCCTGATCTCGGCCGACATGGAGGGCGCCACCGGCACCGTGCTGCCGGACGACGTCATCGCCGGCACCGCCCGGTACCACCAGGCGTTGCGGTTGCTGGTCGGGGACGTGAACGCGGCGGTGGCCGGGTTCGCCGCGGCGGGCGCGGACCAGATCGTGGTCAACGACTCGCACTGCGGCATGGCGAACCTGCCGCTGGCCGAGCTGGATCCGCGGGCCGAGCTGGTCGTCGGCCGGCACAAGCCGCTGGGCATGATGGAACTGATCGACAGCGGCGTGGACGCGGTCGCGATGATCGGCTACCACATGGGCGCCGGCCGGCCGGGCGTGCTCGCACACACCTGCCTGTCGCACACCATCCTGGACGTCCGGGTGGACGGCCGGCAGGTCGACGAGGGTGGCTTCAACGCCCTGGTCGCCGCCGAGGCAGGCGTACCGGTCGTGCTGGTCACCGGCGACGACGTGCTGTGCGCCGCGGCGAGCGACTGGGCTCCACGGGCCCGTACGGTCGCGGTCAAGCGGGCGCTGTCCCGGCACAGCGCGGTCTGCCGGCCGCCGGCCGCGACCGCCGCGGACATCGCCACCGCGGCGCAGCAGGCCGCGGCACTCGCCGGCGCCGGCCCGGGGGCGCCGGCACCGCACACCGTCGAGGTCGACGTCGACTACCCGTACCTGGCGGTGCGGGCCGGGTCCGTCCCCGGCGTCCGGGTGGTCGCCGAGCGCACCGTCGAGTTCGACGCGCCGGACGCTGCCACCGCGTTGCGTACCTTCGGGATCGTGGTCGGCGTGCTGTCGTCCGGCCGGGAACCGGACTGGACGTGACCTGGTGTTCCTCGTCGTAGGAGGTTGGGCATGACGGTGTCGCCACCGGTGGTCGGGATCCTCGGCGGGATGGGGCCGGCCGCCACGGTCGACTTCTACCGCAAGCTGGTCGCGGCCACCCCGGCCGCCACGGACCAGGAACACCTGCCGGTGGTGATCTGGTCGGACCCGCGGGTGCCCGACCGTACCGCGGCGCTGGTCGGCGACGGGGAGGACCCGACGCCGGTGCTGCGCGCGGGCGTGGCCGGGCTGGCGGCGGCGGGGGTGCGGCTGCTCGCGGTCGCCTGCAACACCGCGCACGCGTTCGTCCCGCCGCTGGCCGCCGAGGCCGGCCTGGAACTGGTCAGCATCATCGACGTGACCGCGCGGCACCTGGCCGCGACGCTGCCGGCTGGCGCGACCGTCGGGCTGCTCGCCACCGAGGGGACCGTGGCGAGCAGGCTCTACCACGACGCGTGCGTCGCGGTCGGGTTGACCGTGCTGGCGCCGGAACCGGCCGAGCAGGCCCGGGTGACCGCGGCGATCACCGCGG
Organism: Actinocatenispora thailandica; assembly: GCF_016865425.1. Taxonomy (NCBI): domain Bacteria; kingdom Bacillati; phylum Actinomycetota; class Actinomycetes; order Micromonosporales; family Micromonosporaceae; genus Actinocatenispora; species Actinocatenispora thailandica. Next base: position 1,125,393 of record NZ_AP023355.1, read on the forward strand.
TCAAGGCGGGGACCGCGGACGCGACGGGTGCGGCCGCCCTCGTCGAGGTGCTGGCCGGGCTGCGCGCCGCGGGCGCCGAGGCCGCGATCGCCGGCTGTACCGAGATCGTGCTCGCGCTGGCCGCTGGCGGCGCGACCGATCCGGCGCTGCCGGTCGTCGACCCGGCGGACCTGCTCACGCACGAGGTGGTCCGCCGCGCCCGCGAACCGCGCCCCGACCCGGCCGACGTCGTCTCCTGACCACTCCGGTGGCCGCCGGCCCGGGGTCGAGGCCCCCGCTGGCGGCCGGCGCCCCGTCCGCTGCTGGCGGCCGGCGCCGCGTCCGCCACTGCCGGCCGTGCCGCCTCGCGGTCGCCGCTACCGGCCGGTGCCGCGGGGCCGGGCCGGTCGGCGGACAGGCCGGCGAGGATCAGGTCGCACACCGCGTCGAGTCGTTCCTCGGTACCCGGATCGGACCAGGACGCGGCGTGGCTCGGGTGGTGGAACGCCAGCGTCGCGGTGAAGATCGCCCGTGCCGTGGCGGTCGGCTCGACCGGCCGGAAGCTGCCGTCGCGCACGCCGGCCCGGACGATCGCGGCGATGTCGTCGACCAGGCCGTCCAGGGTGGCGGTCAGCGCCTCCTGCCACTCGGCGGCCAGCCGCCGGTACGCCGCGAACAGCTCCGGGTCGTCCAGCACCTTGCGCCGCTTCACCGCGAGCAACGTGTGCAGCCAGGTACGCAACCGGTCCGGTGCCGCCTGGGTCGAATCGCGCAGTGCGGTGACCGGGGCATGCACCCGGGTGAGCCACCGCCGGGCCACCGCGGCCCGCAGTTCGGCCTTGCTCCGGAAGTGCCGGTACACGCTGGCGTGGCTGACCCCGAGTGCCCGTGCCACGTCGACCACCGTCGCCTTGTCCGGCCCATACCGGCGGAGCACGTCCTCGGCGGCGGTGAGGATCTGTTCCCGGGTCAGCGGTCCGCCCACGGTCAGATCAGTGTCGGGGTACGGCCGGTCGGGTACCGCTCGCCGGCGGCGGCGTCCGCCGGGACCGCGGCGTCGATCTCGGCCAGCGTGTCGGCGTCCAGGTCGAGTGCGGCCGCGCCGGTGGCCTCGGCGATCCGGTCCACCCGCCGCGCCCCGACCAGCGGTACGACGTCGTCGCCGCGTGCGGCGACCCAGGCCGTCGCCAGCTGCGGCACGGTGCGGCCGAGTCGCGCCGCGATCGTGCGCAGCGCCTCGACCAGGGCCAGGTTGTGCGCCAGGTTGTCGCCCTGGAACCGGCTGGTGTGCGCGCGCATGTCGTTCGCCGGCAGCGACTGGTCGGCACGCCAGCGGCCGGACAGCAGCCCGCGGGACAGCACACCGTACGCGGTGATGCCGATGCCCAGCTCGCGGCAGGTGGGCAGGATCTGCTCCTCGATGCCGCGGAACAGCAGCGAGTACTCGATCTGCAGGTCGGCGATCGGGTGCACGGCGGCGGCGCGGCGCAGTGTCGCCGGCCCGACCTCGGAGAGCCCGATGTGCCGCACGTACCCGGCGTCGACCAGCTCGGCGATCGCGCCGATGGTGTCCTCGATCGGTACCGCCGGGTCGAGCCGCGCCGGCCGGTAGATGTCGATGTGGTCGGTGCCGAGCCGCTGCAGCGAGTACGCCAGCGAGGCCTTGACGGCGGCGGGCCGCCCGTCGAAGCCCAGCCAGGCGCCGTCCGGGCCGCGCTGGGCGCCGAACTTCACGCTGAGCGTCGCGGCGTCCCGGCGGCCGCCGCGCAGCGCCTCGCGCAGCAGGAGTTCGTTGTGCCCCATGCCGTAGAAGTCGCCGGTGTCCAGCAGCGTGATGCCGGCGTCGAGCGCGGCGTGCACGGTGCGGACGCTCTCGGCGTCGTCGGCCGGCCCGTAGGCGCCGGACATGCCCATGCAGCCGAGGCCGATCGCCGAGACCGACGGCCCGTGTGTACCGAGTCGACGAAGTCGCATCGATGTCCTCCTGGTGATGTGTTGGCCGAGTGCCATCCTGCCCCGGATGCTGACAGATTCCAAATTCTGTCATCTGTTCGTCGCGCGGGGCCCCGCACCGGCGTGCGTTTCCTGCTAGCCGTGTGCAAGAAAGGCAAAGTCAGGGTAAATATCATCGTTTCCAAGCCGATGTCGATGCTTTGGTGATCCGGTCGTTACCGGTCGCTGACGTGCCGCTTCTAGCGTTCCTGACAAGCCCGATTGGGGCGGGTGGATGGTGCCTGTCCTGCAAGGGGGAGCCTCGACGAGGTGGTGTGATGCGAACAGGCAAGGTTGTGGCCGTCGGCGCGGTGGCCGTCGCGCTGATCGGCATGTCCACGGCATGCAGCAAGAACACCGGCAAGGGTGGCGACAACGGCGGGCCGAGCGCGAAGGTGGCGTCCGGTTCGATCAGCACGAACCCCGCGGACTCGAAGGGGCCGGCGGCGGCGATCAAGGGCGCCAAGCGGGGCGGCACCCTCATCTCCTACCACGAGCGTGACTACGAGCACCTCGACCCGCAGCGGATCTACATCTCCGACGCGCAGGCGCTCGACCAGCTGGTCACCCGCACCCTGACGACGTTCAAGTTCGACCAGAAGACCGGCAAGTCCATCCTGGTCGGCGACCTCGCCACCAACACCGGTGTCGACGTCGACCACGACGGCAAGACCTGGAAGTACACCCTGAAGTCGGGCCTGAAGTACCAGGACGGCACGCCGGTCACCGCGGCCGACGTGGCCTACGGCGTGGCCCGGTCGTTCTCGCCGAACCTCGCCGACGGGCCGCACTACATCCAGCAGTGGTTGGCCGGCCCGGGCACCTACAACGGCAAGTACAAGGGGCCGTACAACGGTGGCGCGGCGACGCCGCCGGGCGTGACGGTGAAGGGCAACACGATCACCTTCCACCTCAAGTCGTCGCAGCCGGAGTTCCCGTACGCGGCGTCCTGGGGTACGACCTCGCCGCTGCCGAAGTCGCAGGACTCGAACCCGCAGAAGATCGACACGCACCCGTTCTCCTGCGGGCCGTACCAGATCGAGAGCTACAACCGTGGCACCGAGCTGAAGCTGGCGCGCAACAAGTACTGGGATCCGAAGAGCGACCCGGTGCGGCACGACTACTTCGACACGCTGGACGTGAAGATCGGTGTCAGCCCGACCGACCAGACCAACCGGGTGCTGGCCGATCACGGCAACGACCAGTACGCGGTGGTCGACCAGCCCGGGGTCAGCCCGGAGCTGACCAGCAAGGTGCTGGCCGATCCGTCGGCGAAGGGCCGCACGCTCAACGACTTCCTGCCGTACGCCGAGCGCATCGACATCAACACCCAGCGGGTCACCGACGTCAACGTGCGCAAGGCGCTCAACTACGCGATCAACCGCAACGCGTGGGTGCAGGTGTCGGGCGGGACGTCGCAGGCGGCGCCGGCCACCACGCTGATGTCGCCGACCGTCGCCGGCTGGAACAAGTACGACGCCTACCCGGGCGCGGGCACGCCGGACGGCATCGCCAAGGCGAAGAAGTTGCTGGCCGGCAAGCAGCCGAAGCTCGTCTACGCGTTCGCGAACACCGAGGCCGGGCAGAAGTTCGCCACCACGGTGCAGACCGCGCTGCAGAAGGCCGGCTTCAAGATCGTGCTGCGGCCGGAGGACAAGGACAACTTCTTCACCGCGATCGACCGCAAGAACAACGGCTGGGACATGTACGCGACCAACTGGGGAGCGGACTGGCCGAGCGGCTCGACCGTCATCCCGCCGCTGTTCGACGGCCGCACCATCGTGGCGCAGGGCAACCAGGACACCTCGTACCTGAACGCGCCCGACGTGAACAAGCGGATCGACAAGATCAAGCAGGAGCCGGCCAACCAGGCCACGAAGGACTGGGGCAAGCTCGACGAGTACATCATGAAGAAGTACGCGCCGAGTATTCCGGTGGACTACCTCAAGCAGCTGAGCCTCACCGGGAGCAAGGTGCACGACGTGAAGATCGAGAACCCGCCGGGTGCGATCAGCTACGTCGACGCCTGGGTCGGCTGACCTCCGGGTGAACGTTCGATGGCCGGTCCCGGTTACGGGGCCGGCCATCGGTGTGTCGGCGGCTCGCCGCGTTGCGGGTTCCGGTCAGTCCGCCGGCCGGACCAGCCGGTCGTCCGGAATCACCGCGACGCCGAGGATCTCGATCATCGCCTCCGGCTGCCACAGCGCGGTGGTGCCGAGGCCGGCCATCGCCGGGTAGACCGGGCCGGCGAGTTCCCGCCACACCGCGCCGATCTCCCGGCCGTGCGCCTGGTAGTCGGGGATGTCGGTCAGGTGGATCGTGACGCTGACCAGGTCCGCCGGCACGCCGCCGGCCGCGGCAAGAGTCGTCAGCACGTTGCCGAACGCCTGCCGGAACTGCTCGACGATCCCGCCCGGGACGATCTTCATGTCGGCGTCCAGCGCGGTCTGCCCGCCCAGGTACAGCGTGTTGCCGCTCAGCGTCCCGTGCGAGTAGCCGCGGGGTGCCGGCAGGCTGGCCGGGTTCACCGGTACCGGCCGCAGCGGGTTCGTCATCGGTTCTCCTTGCCTGGTCCGGGGTGGCAAAGGGCTGTCGTCGCCGCCCCGTGGTAGCCACGCTAACTGTCTATTGACATGTTCACAACGAACGTGCCGATAATGAAATACGCGGACCGCGCCCGTGGAACCACCTCACCGGCGGAAGGACCAGGCATGCACCCGAACTCCGACGACCACGAGATCGGTGACAACTCGAGGTACCGCAACGACGCGGGGCTGGTCGTCCCGTTCGTCACGCGCGCCGGGCACGAACCGGACTCCGGCCTCACCGGCCAGTCCGAGGGCGCGACCAGGGTTTCCGGGGTCAGCATCCAGCACACGCCGGCCACCCGGATCTGGTTCGGCAAGGTGCACAACCTGGCCGGCTACCGGTCCACCCCGCACCACCACGGCGCCGCCGAGACCGGCGGCTACGTGCTGTCCGGCCGGGCCCGCATCTACTTCGGCGACAAGTTCCAGGACTACCTCGACATGTCCGAGGGCGACTGGGTGTTCGTACCGCCGTACCTGCCGCACGTCGAGTGCAACCTGGACCGCAACAACCCGCTCACCTGGATGACCACCCGCACCCCGGAGAACATCGTGGTCAACCTGCCGCAGGTGCGCGACGACGAACTGCGCGACTGGACGGACCGCCCGTGACCGACGACGCGCGTCCGGCGCGGCCCCCCGTGACCGAGGACGCCACCTCCGCGATCTTCACCCGGGCCGTCACCCTCACCGAGGTGGCGCCGGAGCACTTCGACCGGGCGTACACCGCGGTCACCCAGCCGTGCCCGTGGCCCAAGGCGTACGGCGGGGACCTGGTCGCGCAGGCCGTCGTCGCCGCGATCCGCACCGTCGAGGGCAAGCACCTGCACTCGACCCACTCGTACTTCATGCGCCCCGCCGAGATCGGCGCGGAAGTCCGCTACGAGGTCGAGATCCTGCGAGACGGACGCGGCTATGCCACCCGGCAGGTTCGCGGCTACCAGGGCGGCAAGCCGATCTTCGTCTGCCTCGCGAGCTTCGCCGCGGGTGGCCCCGGCGGCCGGATCCAGTCGGACCCGCCGGCGAACGTCGCCGGCCCGGACAGCCTGCCGACCTCGGCCGAGTACCTCGCCGGCAGGGCCGGCGGCACGATGACCGACCGTTCGCGCGACTACTGGCAGCACGGGCGCGGCTTCGACATGCGCCACGTCCCCGGCCCGGTCTACCTCACCGTCGACGGGGCACGGGTCCCGCACCAGGCCGTGTGGGTCCGGCCGTTCGACGGGCTTCGCGGGGTGCCGGGGCTCGACGACGCACAGCGTGACACCGCCGCGCTCAGCTACGTCTGCGACTACACGATCCTGGAGCCGACGCTGCGCGCGTTGGGTCTCGCCTGGGCCCGCGAGGGCCTGGTCACGGCGAGCCTGGACCACTCGATGTGGTTCCACCGCACCGCGCCGCTCGACGGCTGGCTGCTCTACGCCCAGGAGGCGCTCTCCGCCAGCGACGGCCGCGGCCTCAACCTCGGGCGCTTCTTCACCCCGGACGGCACCCACCTGGCGACGGTCGTCCAGGAGGGCATGATCCGCACCCCGACGGGAGCGACGACATGACGGACCTCGCACCTTCCGGGTACCCGGCAGATTTCGCGCCCTCCGGGTACGCGGACACCTTCGCCCGCGACCACCTGCCGCCGCGGGACCAGTGGCCGACCCTGGAGTTCACCACCGAGCTCCTGCAGTACCCGCCGCGGCTGAACGCGGCGGTCGAGCTGCTCGACGCGACGATCGACCGGTACGGGGCCGACCGGCCCGCGCTGCGGACCCCCACCGGCGTGGTCTGGACGTACGGCGAGCTGGCGCGGCGCACCAACCAGCTCGCCGGGTACCTCACCGACGAGCTCGGCCTGGTCACCGGCAATCGGGTCATGCTGCACGCGCCGAACAACCCCTGGACGGTGGCGGCCTGGCTGGCGGTACTCAAGGCCGGCGGCATCGTCGTCACCACCATGCCGGCGTTGCGTGCCCGCGAACTCGCGCCGATCGTCGAGAAGACCGCCCCGACCATCGCCCTGGTCGATCACCGCGTCGCGGCCGCCGTACACGAGCTGCGCGACACGTCCGCGCCGAACCTCACGGTGCTGGTCTACGGCGGGGACACCGCGGACGACCTCACACGGCGCATCGCCGGCCGGCCGGCCGAGTTCACCGCGGTCGACACCGCCGCCGACGACGTCGCCCTCTTCGGGCCCACCTCCGGCAGCACCGGCGTCCCGAAGATCACCACGCACTTCCATCGCGACATCCTGTCCATCGACAACACGTTCGGCCGGATGACGCTCCGGCTGGAGCCGGACGACCTGGTCTCGTGCACCGCGCCGTTCGCCTTCACGTTCGGCCTCGGGATGCTCGTGGTCTTCACCCTCCGGGCCGGGGCGTGCGCGTTCCTCACCGAGACGGCGACACCGCCGCAGCTGGCGGAGCTGGTCGCCGCGCACGGGGTCACGGTGCTGGCGACCGCTCCCACCGCGTACAAGCAGATCCTGAAGTCCGGCCACGCGGACCGGTTGCGCGGGTTGCGCAGCGCGGTCAGCGCCGGCGAGCACATCGCGCTGGAGACCTGGCGCGAGGTGTACCAGCGGCTCGGCCTGAAGATCATCGACGGGATCGGTGCGACCGAGATGCTGCACATCTTCATCACCGCGGCGGGCGACGACATCCGGGAGGGCGCCACCGGCCGGCCGGTGCCCGGCTACCGGGCCGCGATCCTGGACCCGGACGGCAACGAGCTCGGCCCCGGCGTCGCCGGCCGGCTCGGCGTGATCGGCCCGGTGGGCTGCCGCTATCTGGCCGACGACCGGCAGCGCAACTACGTGGTGAACGGCTGGAACGTCACCGGTGACACCTTCACCCGGGACGAGGACGGCTACTTCTGGTACCAGGCGCGCACCGACAACATGATCGTGTCGTCCGGCTACAACATCGGCGGCCCGGAGGTCGAGGCGGTACTGGAGGAACACCCGGACGTGGTCGAGTGCGCGGTCGTGGCCAAGCCGGACGCCGAACGTGGTTCCGTCGTCTGCGCGTTCGTGGTGCTGCGCGCGGAGGCGACCGCCGGCGCCGCGAAGGCCGCCGAGTTGCAGGCCTTCGTGAAGGGCCACCTCGCGCCGTACAAGTACCCGCGGGACGTGCGGTTCGTCGACGCGCTGCCCCGCAACGCCAGCGGCAAGCTGCAGCACTTCCGGCTGCGGGAGATCGTCGGCCGGGAGGCCGCCGCGACGGAGCCGACGTCATGAGGATCGCGGTGGTCGGCGGCGGACCGGGCGGGCTGTACCTGGCGACGCTGCTGAAGGGTCTCGATCCCGGCCACGACATCACCGTGTGGGAGCGCAACGCCGCGGACGACACGTTCGGCTTCGGAGTGGTGTTCTCCGACGAGACGTTGGGCTCCATCGAGGGCGCCGACCCGGTCGTGCACGCCACCATGGAGCGGCGCTTCGCGCGGTGGACCGACATCGACGTCGGTTTCCACGGGCACGAGTTCACCGTCGGCGGGCAGGGTTTCGCCGCCATGTCGCGCAAGGAGCTGCTCGCGATCCTGCAGCGACGGGTCGCCGAGCTCGGGGTCACGGTGCACTACCGGACCGCTGCGCCGGACGTGGCCGAACTGCGACGCGACCATGACCTCGTGGTCGCTGCGGACGGGGTCAACTCGACCGTACGGGCCAGGTACGCGGACGTCTTCGGGCCGCGGCTGGACCGGCGCCGGAACAAGTACATCTGGCTCGGCACCGACCTGGTCTTCGAGGCGTTCCAGTTCTTCGTGAAGCAGACCGAGTGGGGCACCATGCAGATCCATGGTTACCCGTACTCGGATGCCGGTTCCACGTTCATCGTCGAGATGCACGAGGACGTGTGGCGCGCCGCCGGGTTCGACCGCACCGAGCACGAGAACCTCCCGCCGGGCGCCTCCGACGAGTACGCGGTCGCCCGGATCGGCGAGATCTTCGCCGAGGAGCTGCGCGGCCACCGCATCCTGACGAACAACTCCCGGTGGCTGAACTTCACCACGGTGCGGAACGACTCGTGGCATCACGGCAACCTCGTGCTGCTCGGCGACGCCGCGCACACGGCGCACTTCTCGATCGGCTCCGGTACCAAGCTGGCGATGGAGGACGCCCTCGCGCTCGCCGCCTGCCTGCACGAGCAACCGGGCATCGAACAGGCGCTGGCCGCGTACCAGCAGGAACGCAAGCCGGTCGTCGAGTCGATGCAGCGGGCCGCGCAGGCCTCCCTGGAGTGGTTCGAGAACATCGGAATGTACGCCGGACAGGAGCCGGCGCAGTTCGTCTTCAACCTGCTGACCCGGTCGCGCCGGATCACCTTCGAGAACCTGCGGGACCGCGATCACGAGTTCGCCGACCGGATGGCGGCGGAGTTCGCCCGGCAGCAGGGATCCGTCGAGGTGACGCCACCGATGTTCCAGCCGGTCTCGATCGGCGAGCTGCGGCTGCGCAACCGCGTCGTCGTCTCCTCGATGGACATGTACTCGGCGACCGACGGGCTGCCGAACGACTTCCACCTGGTCCAGCTGGGGTCCAAGGCGCTCGGCGGCGCCGGGCTGGTGATGACCGAGATGATCTGCACCTCGGCGGAGGGACGGATCACGCCCGGCTGTACCGGCCTGTGGACCGACGAGCAGCGCGACGCCTGGCGCCGCGTCACCGATTTCGTGCACCAGCGGTCGACGGCCCGGGTCGGTGCGCAGCTCGGGCACTCCGGCCGCAAGGGGTCGACCAAGCTGATGTGGGAAGGCCTGGACGAGCCGCTGGACACCGGCAACTGGGAGGTCGTCGGCCCGTCCGCGGTGCCGTACGGGGCGGGCTGCCACCTGCCGCGCGAGGCCACCCGGGCCGACCTCGACCGGATCAGGGCGGAGTTCACCGCCGCCGCTCGCCGCGCGGTCGGCGCCGGGTTCGATCTGATCGAGGTGCACGCGGCGCACGGCTACCTGCTCAGCGAGTTCCTGTCCCCGGTGGCCAACCGGCGCACCGACGAGTACGGCGGGCCGCTGGCGCACCGGCTGCGCTACCCGCTGGAGGTGTTCGACGCGGTCCGCGCCGTGGTGCCGGCCAGCATCCCGGTGACCGTGCGCATCTCGGCCACCGACTGGCTGCCGGACGGCAACACCGACGACGACGCGGTCGCGATCGCGGCTGCCTTCATCGAGCACGGGGCAGCCGCGATCGACGTCTCGTCCGGCCAGGTCGGCAAGGACGAACGGCCGGCGTTCGGGCGCTCGTACCAGACGCCCTTCGCCGACAAGATCCGGCACCGGGCGGCGGCCGGCACCGGCGCCAAGGTCATCGCGGTCGGCGCGATCTCCAGCTACGACGACGTCAACTCGATCCTGCTCGCGGGCCGGGCCGACCTGTGCGCGCTGGGGCGGACACATCTCTACGACCCGAACTGGACCCTGCACGCCGCCGCCGAGCAGGGGTACGCCGGCGCCGCCGCGCCGTGGCCCGAGCAGTGGGCGGCCGGCAGCCGCCGCCCGCCGGCCGCCCGGACCGACAAGGTGCCGCCCCGGCTGCGGCTGCTGCGCGAGGGCGGCGGGAACGAGGACGTGCATCTGCGATGGCGACCACGGACGGCACAATCGGTGTCGTGACGAGCCGCAGCGACCCGCCGACGACCACCTCCCGGACGCGGGTGTCCCGCACCCTGCTGGTCAGTTTCCTCGGCGCGGTGGTGCGGCGGATGGGCGACTGGATGCCGATCGCGGGAGTGGTCGAGCTGATGCGCCAGGCCGGGCAGGACGCGCCGGGTGTCCGTACCGCGGTCTTTCGGCTGAAGCAGCGCGGCTGGCTGGAGTCGCAGAGCCGGGACGGGGTGCGCGGCTACGCGCTCACCGAGCGGGCGAGCGCCGTGCTCGCGGAGGGGGACGAGGTGATCTGGCACTCCCGGCGGCCGGCGGAGCTGTCCGACGGCTGGTGCATCGTGCACCTCAGCGTTCCCGAGGCGGAGCGCCGCAAGCGCGACCAGCTCCGAACGCACCTGGCGCACCTGGGGTTCGGCAACGTCGGTACCGCGATGTGGCTGGCACCGGCGCGGATGCGGGCCGCGGCGGAGGGGGCCATCGGTGAGCTGGGGATGGACGAGCACGCCGCGCTCTTCGTCGGGGCGTACGCCGGCAGCCGCAGCCTGACCTCGCTGCTCTACGAGAGCTGGGACCTCGCCGGCATCGACCACAGTTACCGCGAGTTCATCAGGGAGCACGAACCGCTGGTCGCGGCGGGGGAGGCGGGAGCCGCCGTCGACCCGCGGACCGCCTTCGTGCGCTACCTGCGGGTGGTCGACGCGTGGCGGCAGCTCCCGTTCCGCGACCCAGGGCTGCCCCGCGAGCTGCTCGCCGAGGACTGGAGCGCTCCGGCCGCCGTGGAGTGCTTCGAGCGGCTCGTCGAGTTGCTGGCCGGTCCCGCGCTGGCCCATGCGGCTCGCTACTGGCCGTGACCGCACCCGGCCGGCCGGCACCCGATCAGTCCACATCGGACGGTGGCCGGGCCGGCCGGGGTGCCCGGCGCGCCGGCTGCGGCCCCGTCCGGAGCGAGCGGGTACCCGCACCGGCGCGCGCGGCGTCACTCAGTGCGCGATGTTGCGGATCGGGTCCCGGCGGGACAGGATCGCCGAGGTCAGGGCCTCGACCGCGTCGCTGGCCGAGTGCGGGTTGGTCAGCAGCACCAGGTCGGTCTCGCCCAGCTCCGGCAGGCCCACGTCGGCCGGCACCTCGACCAGGTCGGTCGGCACCAGGCTGCGGGCGAAGATCGCCACCCCGAGCCCGGCCCGCGCCGCGGCGAGCACCCCGCTGACCCCGCGCACCGTGCACGAGATCCGGTACGGGATGCCGGCGTGTTCCAGCGCCTGCACGCCACGCGACCGGCTGATGCTCGGTGCGTGGTAGACGATCAGCGGCACCGGCCGGGTCAGGTCGAGCCGGGCGTCCTCGACGGCGACCCAGACCAGGGGGTCCCGGCGCACCAGGCGGCCGTGGCCCTCGCCCGGCGGGTACTTGACGAACGCGGCGTCGAGGTGGCCGGACTCGACCCGGCGTTGCAGCGTCAGGCTCTGCGAGATCGTGAGCTCCAGCACGATCTGCGGGTACAGCCGGCGAAACTCGCGGAGGATCTTGGGCACCGGGGTCAGGGCCAGGTCGTCGGTCACCCCGAACCGCAGCCGGCCGGACAGCTCGGAGCCGGTGAAGTGCCCCACAGCCGCCTCGTTCGCGGCGATGATCGTGCGGGCGAACCGGGCCATCGCCTCACCGTCCGCGGTCAGCGCGACGGTGCGGGTGTCGCGCACCAGCAGGGGCCGGCCGACCTCGCCCTCCAGCTTGCGGATGTGTTGCGAGACAGTCGGTTGCCGGATGCCCAGGGTCGCCGCGGCGCGGGTGAAGCTGAGCGATTCGCTGACTGCGAGGAAGCTCCTGAGGTGCTCCGGGTTGTACACAGCGTCTACCACCTTATTGCGAGACGCTATAACACTAATAGGAGCAATTGGATTTGGCTATGAGCACGCGGGTGGCAAGGATGGAGGGCACACCCACCCGCTTTCGAGCCTCGGGACGATTGTGAGCATCGCGCGCACGGCCACCGACGACCACTTACCCGGCGCGGCGCCGAGACGGCACCGCACCTTCGAATCCCTCCGTACCTTCAACTTCCGCGTCTTCGCCGGCGCGCAGGTGGTGTCCAACACCGGCAGCTGGGTGCAGCGCATCGCCCAGGACTGGTTGGTGTTGAGCATCACCGGTTCGGCCACCGCGGTGGGCGTCACCACCGCCTTGCAGGCCGCGCCGACCGTCCTGTTCGGCATCGCCGGTGGCGCGCTCGCCGACCGGTTCGCCAAGCGCACCATCCTGCTCGCCACCCAGGCGGGCATGGGCCTGACCGCCGCCGTACTCGCGGCGCTGACGCTCACCGGGCACGTCGCCGCGTGGCACGTGTACCTGATCGCGTTCGTGCTCGGGCTGATCACCGCGGTGGACAACCCGACCCGGCAGGCGTTCGTGAACGAACTCGTGCCCGCCCGCCAGCTGCGCAACGCGATCAGCCTCAACTCGACCGTGTTCCAGCTCGGCGCGCTGGTCGGCCCGGCCGTGTCCGGCGTACTGATCGGTGCGGTCGGCCCCGGCTGGTCGTTCCTGGCCAATTCGTGCTCGTTCGCCGCGCCGATCGCCGGCCTGCTCGTGATGCGCCGGCACGAGATGGTGCGCCTGCTCCGCCCGGCGACCGCGTCCCCGGTCCGCACGGTCGAGGTGCTGCGGCTGGTTCGTGGCCGGCCGCAGATGCTGTGGACCGTGGTGCTCGTCGGCACGTTCACGTTCTTCACCAGCAACCTCGCGGTGACGCTCAGCGTGTACGCGAAGTCGGTGTTCGTCTCCGGCGCCGGCGGGTACGGGCTGCTCAGCTCGGTGGTGGCGATCGGTTCGGTGGCCGGCGCGCTGGTGTCGGCCCGCCGCACCGGTGGTGGGGTGCGCAGCCTGCTCGCCACCGGTACGGTCGTCGCCGCGCTGGCGATGCTCGCCGCCCTGACGCCGGCGCAGTGGGCGTTCGGGGTGGTGCTGGCCGGCCTCGGTGCGGCGACGCTGCTGCTCGTGACCGCCGCGAACTCGACCTACCAGCTGTCGGTCGAGCCGCACCTGCGCGGTCGCGCGATGGGCGTGTACCTGCTGGTGTTCACCGGTTCGGCCGCGCTCGGCGGGCCGGTGATCGGCGCGATCGACCAGCATCTCGGTCCGCAGGTCGGCCTGTTCCTGGCCGGTGCGGTACCGCTGGTCGCGATCGCGGCGATCGCCACCCGCTTCGTGGACGCCACCGCGATGCGCGCCCGGCTGCGCCGGCTGCACCCGTGAGCCGGTGGCCGGGCACTGCCCGGCCACCGGCGCCACCCGGGTACGGCATCGGGTCGGGCGCGATAACGGACGGTATCGGTGTCTTCAGGCCCTGATAATGTGACACAACGGATTGGTCCGTTGACATCGATGTAACGAACGCGAAAGATGTCCGGCGTCCAGGCCGGACATCTTTCGCGTCCCGGGTCACCCTGCAGCCCGGCCGAGTTGGCAATCGTCGGGAGGACCGATGCACCGACCCACACGTCCCAGACTCGCCCTGGCCGCAGCGTTCAGCCTGGTCGCGGCGGCGCTGCCGGTCGCCGCGGCGACCGGCAACGCGCAGGCCGCGGCGAACCCCGACTGCCCCTGGGTCGGCTCACCCGCGCCGATCGGCACCCGGGTGCAGCAGGTCGTGGCCAGGATGTCGCTGGACGACGAGATCGCGATGGTGCACGGCACCGGTGGCTCCGCGTACACCGGGTACGTCCCGGGGAACGCGGCGCTGTGCATCCCGGCGCTGAAGCTGCAGGACGGCCCGACCGGGGTACGGATGGCCGACACCACCCAGCTGCCGTCCGCGACCACCCTCGCCGCCACCTTCGACCAGCACGCGGCCCGGCGGTACGGGTCGGTGATCGGTGCGGAGGACCGGACCAAGGGCGTCGACGTCGACCTCGGCCCCACCGTCAACATCGTCCGCGACCCGCGCTGGGGCCGCTCGTTCGAGTCGTACAGCGAGGACCCGTACCTGACCGGCCAGATCGGCGCCGGCGACATCGAGGGCATCCAGTCGCAGGGCGTGATGGCGCAGGTCAAGCACTGGGCGGTGTACAACCAGGAGACCAACCGCAACTCGGCCAACGACGACGTGCAGATCGACGACCGGTCGGTGCACGAGATCTACGCCGCCGCGTTCGGCACCATCGTCGACGAGGCGAAACCGTCCTCCGCGATGTGCTCCTACTCGATGGTCAACGGCTCGTTCGCCTGCGAGAACGCCTACCTCGACCAGATCCTCAAGCAGGACTTCGGCTTCGACGGGTTCATCACCTCCGACTGGGGTGGTACGCACTCCACCGTCGGCTCCGCGAACGCGGGGATGGACATGCAGATGCCGGGCGGCAGCTACTTCGGCGCCGCGCTCGAGCAGGCGGTGGCCGCCGGGCAGGTGGCGCGCTCCCGGGTGGACGACATGGTGCGCCGGATCCTGCGGCAGGAGTTCCGGTTCGGGCTGTTCGACCACCCGTCGGCCGACACCCCGACCGCACCGGCGTCCACCGACCAGCACGTCGCGACCGCCCGGCGCATCAGCGAGGACGGCACCGTCCTGCTCAAGAACGACGGCGTGCTCCCGCTGGACGACAGGAAACTCGGCTCGATCGCGGTGATCGGGGACGGCGCCGGCCCGGACACCATGACCGCCGGCGGCGGCAGCGCCCGGGTCGCCGGTACCGGCACGGTCACCCCGTACCAGGGCATCAAGGCGCGGGCCGGCTCCGGCATCGACGTCCGGTACGCGCAGGGCAACCTCGGCAGCTCCGGCAAGCTGCCCACCGTGGACAGCCGGTACCTGACCCCGGCCGACGGCAGCGGGCACGGGCTGACCGGCGCGTACTACGACAACACGACGATGTCCGGTGACCCGGTGGCAACCCGTACCGACCCGCAGGTGTCGTTCACCTTCGGCGATGCGAACCGGCCCGCCGGGGTGCCGGCGAACGACTTCTCCACGAAGTGGACCGGCACTCTGACCCCGCCACAGACCGGCAGCTACACGTTCGGGCTGACCTCCGACGACGGCAGCCGGCTGCTGATCGACGGAAAGCAGGTCATCGACAACTGGCGCGACCAGGCGGAGCACACCGAGACCGCGCAGGTGACGCTGACCGCCGGCAAGCCGGTCTCGATCGAGGTCGACTACTACCAGGCGGCCGGCGACGCGGTGGTCGACCTCGGCTGGACGCTGCCCGACTCCGACCCGCTGGCGCAGGCGGTCCAGGTGGCCAAGGACTCCGACGTCGCGGTCGTGTACGCCAACGACTACGAGTCGGAGGGCTCCGACCTGAAGGACATCGACCTGCCCGGCACCCAGAACGCGATGATCGACGCGATCGCGGACGCCAACCCGAACACGATCGTGGTGCTCAACACCGGCTCCGCGGTCACCATGCCGTGGCTGTCCAAGGTGAAGGGCGTGTTCGAGGCCTGGTACCCGGGGCAGGACGCCGGCAACGCGATCGCCGCGCTGCTGTTCGGCGACACCGACCCGTCCGGCAAGCTGCCCGTGACGTTTCCGACCTCGCTGTCCCAGGTACCGGCGGCCACCGCGGCGCAGTGGCCCGGCGTCGGCGGCAAGGTGTCCTATTCGGAGGGGTTGCGGGTCGGCTACCGCTGGTACGACTCGCAGGACCGGACGCCGGCGTTCCCGTTCGGCTACGGGCTGTCGTACACCAGCTTCCGGATGTCGGGGCTGCACCTGTCCGGGCACACGCTGAACGCGCACGACCACGTCACCGCCACCGTGTCGGTGACCAACACCGGACACCGGTCCGGATCCCAGGTGGTGCAGCTCTACCTTGCCGATCCGAAGGCGGCCGGTGAACCGTCGGCGCAGCTGAAGGGGTTCGCGAAGGTGTCGCTGCGGCCCGGCCGGACCAAGCGGGTCAGCCTGCGGCTGACCGCGGCCGACGCCTCGGTGTGGTCGTCGGACGCGCACGCCTGGCGGCTGACACCCGGCACCTACACCGTCCACATCGGAGACTCGGCCACCCACCTCCCGCTGTCCGCCACCTTCACGGTCCGCCCCTGACCCCCATCCCGCCGCCCCGTTCCCGCCCGCCCGGGTCGATCATGGCGTTGTCCGGTCTGGAGAGCGCCACGCTTGCCAGCGAGACAACGCCATGATCAACCGCGTGGGCCGTGGGTCGGGGGTTGGTGTTCGGGGGTGGGATCGGGGAGGCTGCTGTCATGGTTTCGGTGTTGCAGAACGTGGCGATCGACTGTGCGGACGCCTACCGGCTGGCGTCCTTCTGGAGCGAGGTGACCGGCCGCCCGCTCGGTCCGGACGACCGGCCCGGTGACCACGAGATCCAGGTCGTGCTGGCGGACGGCCCGGCGCTCTATTTCAACCAGGTGCCGGAGGCCAAGACGGTGAAGAACCGGCTGCACCTGTGCCTGCGCCCGGACACCACCCGGGACCAGGAGGTCGCGCGGCTGCTCGACCTCGGCGCCAGCCTGGTCGCCGACCGCCGCCACCCCGACGGTACGGGCTGGGCCGTGCTGGCCGATCCCGAGGGCAACGAGTTCTGCGTGTTGCGCAGCGTGGCTGATCGCGCCGCCACGACCTCCTGATCCGCCGCGCCGTCGCGGCCCCCGGGCCGGCGTGTGCTCGCGCCTCCGGACTCCCCACGTGTCGGGGCATCCTGTCCCGGAGTGCGGACGCGCTGGCGTGGCGGATCACGGATGCTCCGACGCCGGACCGTCCGGCAGTGCGGCCAGGAAGGGCTCGACGACCCGCAGGAACGACCGCGGGTCGGAGGAGAACACGACGTGCCCGGTGTCCAGGACCTCCATGGTGGCGTTCGGGAGGTACCGGTGGGTCGCGCGGCCCGCCCGGAGCGGGGCTGCGGTGTCTCTCCTGCCCCAGACGATCATGGTGGGTGCGGTGAGCCGGTCGGCCTGGCCGTGCAGGTCGTGCTCGGCGGTCGCGAAACTGCGCCACATCGAGGCGGCCAGCGCCGCGCCCGCCCCGGTGCGGGCCCGCGCGACGGTCCGCGCCACGATCTCCCGGTCGCTGGCGGTGCGGGGTTTCATGTAACCGGGGACGAACCGGGGCATCAGCCGCTTGGCGATCGCCGGGGTACCGATGGCCCGGAACAGGGTGCGGCTGACCGGATCGTGGCCGGCGAACCCACCGCTGTCGACGAGCACCAGCCCGGTGACCCGGTCGGGGTGGCGGATCGCCAGCCGGGCGGCCGCGAATCCGCCGACGGAGTTGCCGATCAGCCGCAGGCCGCGCAGGTCCTGTGCGAGCACGACCTCCTCCAGGACATCGGCCAGCAGCGGTGCGGTCACCGGCCGGCCGCCCGCGTCGGCATCCGAGTCGCCGTGACCCGGCCAGTCCACGGCGATCACCCGGTGTCGGGTGGCGAGCGCGGGCAGGACGGGGTCGAAGTCGTGGCGGTCGTGCAGGGTGGCGTGCAGCAGCACGAGGAGCGGGCCGGCTCCGGTGTCGGAGTAGGCGACCCGGCCCGCGGATGTCTGAAGGCTCGGCACAGGGGCTCCCTGATGTCTCGTATCTCATTGACCGACCGGTCGGTCAAACCATACGCTACGAGATGTGCGGTGCGAACGCGAGCGGCCTCCCGAACACCCGACCTGCGACCATGGTCGGGTGAGCGCCAGCCCGTCCCAGGAAACCGATCCCGACGCGAACGCCGGCGCGCCGCCCGCCGGCAAGCGGCAGGCGGCAGCCGCCGAGACCCGCCAACGCCTCGTCGACGCCGGCCTGCGGCTGGCCGAGCAGACCGGCCTGATGGGCCTGAGCGTCAACCTCGTGGTCGACGAGGCTGGCGTGTCGAAGGGCACCTTCTTCCACCACTTCGGGGACCGCTCCTCGTACGTCATCGGGCTGCACCGGGAGTTCCACGACCGGCTGTTCGACCGGATGCGCGCGGCCATGCGCGGTCTCGAACCCGGCGCCGACCGGCTCGACGCGATCGCCGGTACCTACCTCGACACCTGTCTCGAACGTCGCGGGGTGCGGGCGCTGCTGCTGGAGGCCCGCGCGGATCCGCAGATCGCCGAGGAGATCGTGGCCCGCAACACCGCCAGCGCCGCGGAAGTGCTGGACGACTTCCGCGCGCTCGGCTGGCCCGATCCGGAGCAGACCGCGCGGCTCTGGGTCGGCCTGGTCGCCGAGGTGGCGCTGCTGGAGCACGCCGCGTCGCGACGAGACACCAAGCTCCGCCGCGCGCTCACCCAGCTGACCCGCCGCACCGCACCGACGGGGTGACGAGGAGCGTCACCACCGACGGTGGCCCGGCCGGTCGGACACCGAGCGGCTCACCGCTGTGCGGCGCCCGCCGGTGCCGCGGACCCGGTGCCGTCCGGTAGCGGGCGGACCGGCTGCGCGGCGGCTGCCGGTGGGGCGAGCGGCGACGGGTCGACGTCCGGTACCGCGAAGCGTGGGTTGGCGCCGGCGGCGACGAGACGCAGCACGAAGCCGCGTTCCTACCAGTCGGTAGGCCCACGGTGGGACACTGGTTCGATGCGCGAGAACGGATGCGAAACCTTCGTGTCGGAATGCCACGTGCGGGCCGGGGTCGAGTTGCTGCGCCACACCTGGGACCCGGTCGTGCTGCTGGCCCTGCGCCCGGGGCCGCTGCGTCGCAACGTGTTGCTGGGGCGCATCGCCGGCGTCAGCGACAAGGCGCTGACCGAGTCGCTGCGGCGGTTGACGGCCCGCGAGCTGGTTCGGCGCAGGAGCGGCGAGGCGCGGCGCGATGTCGCCAGCTACGAACTCACCGAGCTGGGCAGGTCCTTCGCGAACGGCCCGCTCGCCCGGCTTGCCGGCTGGTCGTCGGAGCACCAGGCGCAGCTGGTCGAAACCGGCTGACCGGCCCCCTCACACGGGCCGGACCGGCGCCCGGGGCGCTCAGGCCGGCGCCCATCGGTGCGCCGCTCAGGCCGGCGCCACCGGTGCGTTAGCGTGAACCATCGAGGGCCTTCCTGGGTCGTTCGGCGTGTCTGCTTGGTCGCTACACACCGAACCCGGAAGGCCCTCACCCATGCAAGAACACCAACCCGTGGCTTCCGTCACCAACCTCCGTGGTCAGTACACCTAGGGCGTGTCCTCATGGCCAACCACCCGCCAGCCGCGTCCCGAACCTCACAGGACAGAACAACACCTAGAGCCAGCCGCGGGACTGGGCGGCGGCGCCGGCCTGGAAGCGGGTGGTGACGCCGAGCTGGGCGAACAGGTCGCGCAGCCGGCGCTGGGTGGTGCGCGGGCTGATGCCCAGGGCGCGGGCGATGCCGGCATCGGTGGCGCCGCTGACCAACAGCGTCAGCAACCGGCGGCTGTCCGGGTCGGGCGGGTCCAGCTCGCCGGCCGCGGGCGCCGGGCCGAGCGGGGTGCCGCGGTCCCACTCGGCCTCGAACAGCGCGGCGAGCGCGTCGAGCAGCGACGAGCGGTGGATCAGGTACATCGAGTCGAGCGGGCGGTCGGCGGTGGTGATCGGTACCAGCGCGACTCGGTCGTCGACCAGCATCATCTTCAGCGGCAGCGCGGGCCGGGAACGGGCCTGCTCGCCGGCGCGCTGCCCGGCGGCGATGTCGCCGGCCAGCCGGCCCGGCCAGGTCAGCGCGCCGCGGTCGTACAGCACCCGGTAGCGGACGCCCTCCCGGATGCGGCGGTGCTCGCCGCCGGTGGCGCCGGCCGAACGCATCAGGTACGGCGGCTTGTCGAAGCCACGGACCTGCACACGGGCGGTCGCGTGCAGCTCGACCACCCGGGCCGCGATCGCCTCCCGGCCGACGAGTACCTCCACCGACTGGTCCGGGTGGGTGAAGCGGGCGGCCTGCCGGTAGGTGTCCATCAGCCGGTGCATGTCGGCGCGGGCGTCGCGCAGCTCGTCCTCGCGCCGGCCGATCAGGTCGGCGATCGCCACGTCCGGCGCGGCGGCCAGGTAGCGGGCCGGGCGGCCGGGCAGCCGGCTGGCCAGCCCGGCCTCGATCAGCCGGGCCAGCCGGCGGGTCACCGCCGCCACCGGCAGGCCGACCTCGGCGGCCAGCTCGCCGCCGCGGGCGCCGGGTGCGGCGACGAGCGCCGCGTACAACCGGCTGTCCGGTGTGGACAATCCGACAGGCTCGAACATGGTCCGCATCATGTGGCATGGATCGGCCAGCTGGCAACTATTGGTCAGGCTGGCCGTCTTGTGCCATCGGCGCCGCCTCTGCCAGGTTGGGACATCGGTACGCCATCGCCCGACCCCGGCGTGCCGCCCCCTCACGCGCCATCCAGGTTCCGTGCCGGTACCGGCCGCCTCCCGCCGCGGCGGCGCCGGGCCCGGTGCGGTGCCGCAGAGAGGATCACGCCATGGCACGCCGCCCACTCGTCGGTACGGTCGCGATCGCGGCGGTGCTCGGCCTCGCCGCCGCCGGAACGCCGGCCGCGGCGGCGCCGACCGACCACCCGCCCGCGGGTGCGCGCCGGGCGCTCACCCAGCGGGCGCCGAAGCGCACCGGCCGGCCCGCCCTCGGCGCTGCCTGGACGGCGCCGAAGGCGACCCCGCGCACCGTGGTCCCCAACCAGGTACTGGTGGTGCTCGCGGACGGTACCCGGGCGACGGGCGCCCGGATCCGCGGTCGCGAGCTGCGGCCGGACACCTCGAACGGCACGCTGGACGCGACCCTGCGCCGGGTGCACGCCGCGAGCCTGCGGCCGGTGGCCACCGGTGCGGCCGACCCGACGCTGGCCCGTACCGTGCTGGTCACGCTGGCGCACGACGACTCCACCGCCGCGGCCCGGCAGCTCGCCGGCTCGCCCGGGGTCGCGCTGGCCGAGCCGAACCGGTACGTGTCGGCGATGCACACCGCGCCGGCCACGATGCCGCGCTGGGCCGGGAAAGCGGCGAAGGCGCCCGCGACGACGGCCGCGGGGGTGCCGGCGAACTACGGGCTCACCTCGTCGCTGCAGAGCTACCTCAACGCCGGCGGGGTGGACGCGACCGGGGCGTTCGCGGCCCTGCACGCGCGCGGTCAACTGCCCGGCGCCGGGACGCGGATCACCAACGTCTCGATCGGTGACCTGACCGACGCGTCGATGACCGACGGCTACGCCGCGCAGCACGGCGCGACCACCGTGCTGCGCGACGGCAAGCGGTACCTGGACCTGCCCGCGATGCCGCTGATCCCGACGTACGCGGTCGGTCCCGACGGCACCGCCGACCCGGCCGGTGCGGTGGAGAACGAGGATCCGACGCTGGACGAGGCGCTGCTGGACTTCGGCGTGATGGCACCGTTGCCGCACGACGCGCAGCGCCCCGGCCGCACCGGTACCGGCGTCACCGACCTGCTCGGCATCGCGCCGGGTGCCCGGTACCGGCTGGTCGTCCCGACCACGCCGACGATCGACCAGGTGGTGACCGCGCTGCTCGCCGCCGCCCGGCAGTCGCCGCGCCCGGACGTGATCACCGCGAGCCTCGGTTTCGGCACCGACAGCGCCGGTTTCGCCGGGCGCTACCTGGAGGACGATCCGGTGGCGCGGGCCGCGCTGGCCGAGATCGTGGACCGCTACCACGTGGTGGTGTGCGTGTCCTCCAACGACGGCGTCCGGGTCGGGCTCAGCCCGGCCGCGGTCGGCCCGGACGGTGGCAGCACCCCGACCGACCTGACGCGTGATCCTCGCACGCAGACCGACATCGACGACGACGCCGAGTCGACCACCCCGACCAGGGTGGTCGACTCGGGAGTGATCGCCGCCGGCGCGACCACCACCGACGACGTACTGTCCGCCCGGCCGGGCGACCGGGCGGCCTCGGCCCGTACCGGGGTGACCGCGGCGACCCGCGTCTCCGGCTCCGGCGACTACTCGTCCGGCTTCGGCACCCGGATCGACCTGTCCGCGCCCGGTGACGCGATCCCCTCGTTCGTGCACGACGACGGCGGGGACGCGCAGGCGATCTCGGTCGTCGACAACGGCGGTACCTCGGCCTCCGCGCCGGAGATCGCCGCCGCGGCGGCGGTGGTGCTGCAGTCGGCGCGGCTGGCGCACCGGCACCTGACGCCGCGCCAGGTGCGGTCGCTGCTGGTGCGCACCGGCCGGCCGGTGCCGACGCCGGCGCAGCTGGACACCGACGTGCACGTCGGGCCGCAGCTGGACGTCACCGCCGCGGTCGAGTCGGTACTGGGCGCCGCCACGCGCCGGCCGTCGATCGTGCGGCTGTCGGTGGCGCAGCGGGCCACCCTGGGCAACCTCGGCGGCGCGTACACCGAGGTGGCCGACCCGGACCGGATCGACCTGGCCGGCCCGGACGGCACCGGTGAGCACCTGGCCGGCACGATCACCATCGGCGCCGATGTCGTCGGCCGGCCACGCGGTCGGCTGGACTACGTGCTGACCGTCGGGCACACCCGCTTCCGGTCCGGTTCGCCGGCGATCCGGCTGACCCCGGCCGAGTTGCTGCGCGCCGCCGGCCTGCCGGTCGTCGCCGACGCGGACCGCAGCGTGTCCGTCCGGTACGACGTGCTGCGTGGCCGGCACGTGCTGGCCTCGACGACGCACACGTTCACCGTCGGCGCGACCGACGGCGGCTACGCGGAGGCGACCGCGCCGCACGCGCCGGCCTCGGTGCCCGCCGGGCGCTCGGTGCGGGTCGGCTACGACCTGACCGGCGTGCGCCGGGTGGACACCCCGACGCTGGTCGTGTCGCACGCCGGCCGGTGGAACCCGGTGCTCGCGCCGATCTTCACCGCCGCGTGGTCGCTGCCGCTGACCGCGACGAAGGGTACGGTCACCGTCCCGGCCGGCGCGTTCGGTGACGGTGGCGGCCTGTACGGCATCGGCATCGTCCAGAACGACGCGGTGCCCAGCCGGCCGGTCTACGGCGAGTTCACCCCGATCCGGGTGGCCGGCTCGACCGCGGCGCAGCGGCCGGCCGCGCCGCTGCTCGCCGGCAGCGGCGGGCAGCCGGGCCACTGGGCGGGCGTCCCCTCCTCGGCGCCGACCCTGTCCGTCTCGTACGACGTGCGTCGGGTGCGGCGCGCGACCGGCGCGGTGCTGGAGATCTCCGCTCCCGGGCCGACCCTGTACCGGTTGCGGAACACCTTCTCCAACCCGAACGGGACCCGCCGGGACCGCAACGGCGTGGACACCGGTTCGGTGGTGTACCAGGATCTCGGCGCGACGCACGGCACGGTCCGGCTGGACACCGGCAAGCTCGGCCTGGACTCGGCCGTGTCGTACACCGTGCGGGTGGCGGCCCGGGGTTCGACCGGTGTGCTCGGCCAGTTCTCCCCGGTGTCCACTGTGGACACGATCGAGGGGGTGGCGCCGGACCAGGGACAGATCCTCAGCTTCGGGATGGCCGGCGACGACTCCGTCGTCTCGACAACCGGGGCGCACGGCGCGGCGCTGCTGCCGTACCGGCCGGACACCGGCGCGTACGGCGCCGCGCTGGCCACCGACACCAGCGGCGGCTTCTACGAGGTGATCGGCGCCGACGCCGACGCGCACCGCGCGCTCGCGCTGCACGTCACCGCGCACGACACCCGGCTGGAGACCTACGATCCGGTCGCCGGTACCCGGGTGGCCGCGGTGCCGGTACCCGACGGGTACTCGGTGCTGGGCGGCCGGGTCGACCGGGTCCGGCACCGGGCCGCGCTGCTGGCCCGGCACGAGGCGGACCAGGCCGACACGGTGCTCGTGGTGGACCTGCATACCGGTGCGCTCGGTGACCCGGTGCCGGCCGACCCGGACGGCGTCTCCGGCTGGTACTCGATGATCGACGTGGACGCCTCGACCGGTGCGGTGCTGCTCGCGCACAGCCAGGCGAGCTACATCTGCTTCGGGTTCGGCACGGCCGACGACGTGGCCCGGGTCGACCTGGACCGCGGCACGGTCACCGGCGCGACCGGCGACCCGTGCGGGTACGCGTTCGCGGCCGACCAGCGCGGCGGCTCGGCGTACCTGCTCAGCTACCACTCGTTCAGTCTCAACATCACCGGCACCAGCTCGCTCGTCGGCGTCGACGAGTCCTCGCTGGCGGCCGGCACCGCGACCGCGGTGCGTCGGGAGATCGGCACCACGATGGCCGTCGACGGGGCGCATCACCTGGCGCTGGTGGTGTTCCCGCAGCCGGCCGGCACCCCGACGTACGGCTCGCCGTACCCGAAGGTCGACGACGTCAACGGCACCGGCGAGATCGACGTGGTCGACACGACCACCGGCAACACGGTGCGCACCATCACCGGGGTGATCGCCGGGACCGGCTACGGCACCGCGTACGACCCGGTCACCGAGCAGCGCATCCAGCTCGACCCGGCCACCCGCACCGCCTACCTGTTCGCCCCCGATCTGGACCAGATCCAGCGCATCCGTTACTGACCGGCCGGGCGGCGGGCTGGGAGGACCCGCCGCCCGGCCCGCGGGGACGCCGGCCGCGGGGCGTCGGCGCCCGCTGCCGGGGTCAGGGGCGCGGGTCCGCGCGCCGCCCGAGCGCCGCCCGAGCGCCGTCCGGAGCCGGTCCAGCCACTCGACGCCCAGCCGCCGCCCGTCCGGGAGGTGGTCGTCCCGGTCCCAGCGCCAGGCCGTGACGATCGCCAACGTCAGGATCCGGCACTCGCGCAGCAGGTCGCGATCGACATCGGGATAGTGCTCGGCCACCTCGTCGGGCGCGTGGGCGAGGTCGAACTCGACCGGTCCGCGGCAGCACGTCTCCAGGTCGACGAACCGCATCCCGTCCCGCGTCACCAGGACGTTGCCCGGGTGCGGCTCGCCGTGCAGCAGTTGCTCGCTGCTCGCGCGCGCGCCGACCGCCCGTCGCAGGCTTCGCAGCGTGTCTACCAGCAGGGCCCGGTCGGCGTCCGGGAGTGCCGGCGCCTGCGCCGGGCTCGCCACCAGCCGTTGCGCCTGCTCGACCCGCTCGGTGAAGTGCGGCGCGGCCACGTCGAGGCCCCGCATGCCGGCGTGCAGCCGGTGCAGCGCGGCGGCGTAGTCGGCCGGTGCCGCCTCTGGCCGCCCCACCGGGGCGTAGTAGGTCCACAGCGCGACCGAGAACCCGTCCCGCGGGTACACCCGCGGCTCCACCCGGCGATCGGGAACCGCGACCGGGCTGCCGGTCGCCGCGAGCCGCTGCGCGAGCTCGATCTCGAACGGTGCGGCCCGGTGCGCCGCCGGCGCCACCTGGGCCAGCACGTCGCACGGCAGCAGCCGCAGGGTCAGCCGGTTCGAGTCCTGCAGGACGATCGGGTCGTCGACCCGCAGGCCCAGCTCGGTGGCCGTCGCGACCGCGGCGGCCACCGCGGCCGGACGCTCTGCTGCTCTCATGCGCGCCGTCTCCCTTCGGAGGCGTGGGAGTGGAGCGAGCGCGGCTCGCGACGTGGCGGCGGGCCCGTCGCCCCCGCACCGGCGCACTCTACGATGCGCCCGCTGGCGGCGGCACCGCATTTCCCGCGCCGTCGGGTGCCGCCGTCGGGTGCCGCCGCCGGGGAGCCGACGGGCGGCCGGCGGGATCAGACAGTGGCGTCGGCCGCGGCGCGGCCGGCGACCCGGCCACCGAACAGGCAGCCGCCGAGGAAGGTGCCCTCCAGCGAGCGGTAACCGTGCATCCCGCCGCCACCGAAACCGGCGACCTCACCCGCCGCGTACAGGCCGGGCAGCGGGGTGCCGTCGGCGCGCAGCACCCGGCCGGACAGGTCGGTCTGCAGGCCGCCCAGCGTCTTGCGGGTCAGGATGTTGAGCCGCACCGCGATCAGCGGCCCCGCCTTCGGGTCCAGGATCCGGTGCGGCGTGGCCACCCGCGACAGCCGGTCCCCACGGTACCGCCGGGCCACGTGGATCGCCGCCACCTGCGCGTCCTTCGAGTACGGGTTCGCCAGTTGCAGGTCGCGTGCCACGATCTGATCGTGCAGCGGGCCGACCGACAGCAGCGGCTCGTCGGTCAGCCGGTTCATCCCGTCGACC
Organism: Actinocatenispora thailandica; assembly: GCF_016865425.1. Classification (NCBI taxonomy): domain Bacteria; kingdom Bacillati; phylum Actinomycetota; class Actinomycetes; order Micromonosporales; family Micromonosporaceae; genus Actinocatenispora; species Actinocatenispora thailandica. The sequence goes on from NZ_AP023355.1 coordinate 1,151,469, forward strand.
AGCTTGGCCAGCGAGTCGGCCACCACGAAGTCCGCGCCGCGCCGCTTGAACGCCTCGACCGGGGCCGGCGCGCCGGGCAGCACCCGGGACAGCGTCGTCGGGATCGACTTGCCGGTCAGGTCCGGGTTCTGCTCGGAGCCCGACAGCGCGAACTCCTTCTCGATGATCTTCTGGGTCAGCACGAACCAGGAGTGGTCGTACCCGGACTCGCCGATCGCGGCGAGCGTCGCGAGCGTGTCGAAGCCGGGGAAGTTCGGTGCGCCGAACCGGCGGCCGGTCGCGTCGAACCACATCGACGACGGCCCGGGCAGGATCCGGATGCCGTGCCGGTGCCAGATCGGGTCCCAGTTGCGAATGCCCTCGGTGTAGTGCCACATCCGGTCCGGGTTGACCAGCCGGCCACCCGCCTGCTCGGCGATGCCGAGCATCCGGCCGTCCACGTGCTCCGGCACGCCGGTGATCAGGTGCTTCGGCGCCGGGCCGAGCCGGGCCGGCCAGTTCGCCCGGACCAGGTCGTGATCGGCGCCGATGCCGCCGGAGGTGACCAGCACGACCGGCGCGTGCAGCTCGAACTCGCCGACCGCGTCGCGGGACGACCGGGTACCGCGGGCCGCGTCGCTGTCCGCCAGCCGGGTGCCGCGCACCCCGTCCACCGCGCCGCCGGTGAGCGTCAGCGCGTCGACCCGGTGCCGGAACCGCAGCGACACCAGCCCGGCGTCCACCGCCTCGCGCACCAGCCGGGCGAACGGCGCCACCACGCCCGGCCCGGTGCCCCAGGTGACGTGGAACCGGGGGACCGAGTTGCCGTGCCCGGTGGCGAGCGAGCCGCCGCGCTCGGCCCAGCCGACGATCGGGAACCAGCGCACCCCGAGCCCGTGCAGCCAGGACCGCTTCTCCCCGGCGGCGAACTGCAGGTAGGCCTCCGCCCAGCGGGCCGCCCAGTGGTCCTCGCCGAGCGGGTCGGCCACGCCGCGGTCGAACCCGGCGGTACCGGCCCAGTCGCTGCGGGCCAGCTCGTACGAGTCGCGCACCCCCAGCCGCCGCTGCTCCGGCGAGTCGACCAGGAACAGCCCGCCGAACGACCAGTGTGCCTGCCCGCCCAGCCCGGTCTCCGGTTCCTGGTCGAGCAGCAGCACCCGGCGGCCGGCGGCGGCCAGCTCGGCGGTGGCCACCAGCCCGGCCAGTCCCGCTCCCACCACGATCGCGTCCGCGTCCGCCATCTGCCGCCTCCTTCGCGCCGGCCCCGACGTTACCCGTCGGTACGCGAGGTGGCGGCCCCACCGCGCGGCCCGGCCGGTGGCTGCGGCGTCAGGCCGGCGGGTACGGCTCGTCGAGCAGCAGCACCGCGTAGCCGAACCCGTCGGCCAGCACCCGGTCCCCGCCCGGCCTGCCACCGGCGCCGCCCGGCCCGCCGCCGTTCGGTGCGGCGTCGCCGCCCGGCCCGCTGCTGGCTGGTCGGCCGCCGGCCGGTGCGCCGGTGCCGCCGTCGGCCAACCGGACACCGCCCCCGAGCACCGGGGTACCGCGCACCGGTCGCGGCAGGCCGATCCGGGCCGGCGCCCGGCGCGGGTTGACCACCACCAGGAACCGGTCGCCACGCAGGTAGACCAGCGGGTAGCCGGCGTGCAGCACCCGTACCGAGCCGCGCGCGCCGAGCTGCGGGGTGTGCCGGCGCAGCTCGATCAACCGCCGCACCACGTGCAGCAGCGAACCCGGATCGGCCCGCTGCGCGGCCACGGTCGGCCGGCGCGGATCGGGATCCGGCGGCAGGTACAGCCGGTTCGGCGGCGCGGTGGAGAAGCCGGCCCCCGGCCCGCCGGACCACTGCATCGGGGTGCGCGAGCCGGCCCGGTTGTACCCGGGCACCGTCACGCTGCCCTCCACGTCGGGCAGGTCCGGCAGGTACCGCATGCCGATCTCGTCGCCGTAGTAGATCGCCGGCAGCGTCGGCCAGGTCAGCAGGAAGCAGAACGCCGCCGGCAACTGCTCCGCGGTACGCCGGCCGCAGCACAGCCGGTCGAAGTCGTGGTTGGCGGTGGGCAGCGCGACGAAACCGGCGTCCCCGATCGCGTCGACGGCCTCCCGCCAGGCGGCGAGGAACGCGGCCGGGCTGCCCCGGCCGTCCGGGTCGAAGTAGCAGTCGAGCCGGCCCCAGTCGTCGCGCCGGACGCCGTCGCCGGTGTCCCACAGCGAGCGCAGCGGCCGGCCGTTGCCGTCGCCGCCCACGTGCAGGAAGAAGTCGGCATGGAACCCGGCCGGTACCGCGATCCGCGGGTCGCCCCACTCCGACATCAGCACCGCGTCCGGATGCGTCGCGTCGAGCCATCCCCGGATCTCTTGCCAGAGCCTCGCGGTCTCGACCCACTCCGGGTCGTCGCGCACCATCCAGGACGCCATGTCGACCCGGAACCCGGCGACCCCGCGGCCCAGCCAGAAGTCCATGATCTCGCGGACCGCGGCCCGGTTCGCCCGCGGTGCGGGCGCGTCCACCGGCTGCCGCCACGGCTCGGCGGGGTTCGCCCGCCCGTACCCGAAGTTCAGCTTCGGCTGGAAGTCGAAGAAGTTCGGCAGGTAGCCGCCGGGGCGGGTGCCGGGCGAGGCGACGAAGCCCGGCGGCGGCTCGGACCGGTCGGCCCAGATGTAGCGATGATCGTCCGGGTCGTCGATCGCGGCCCGGAACCACGGATGCCGGTCGGAGGTGTGCCCGACGACGAGATCGAGCAGCACCCGGATGCCGTGCCCGCGGGCCGCGTCGACCAGCGCGGCCAGGTCGTCGTTCCCGCCGTAGCGGGGCGCGATGGTGAAGTGGTCGGCCACGTCGTAGCCGGCGTCGCGGAACGGCGAGACGAAGCACGGCGTGATCCACACCGTGTCGACGCCCAGCCACGCCAGGTGGTCCAGATGGTCGACGATGCCTGCCAGGTCACCGATGCCGTCGCCGTTGCCGTCCGCGAACGACTGCGGGTAGAGCTGGTAGAGCACCGTGTCGGCGAGCCACCCCGGCACCGGACCGTCCATCACCGCGCCTCCCGGTCGACCCCTGCCGCCATGGTACGAACCGGGCGCCGCGCTCCGCGCCGTTTCGCCGGCACCGCACCGAACCGCGACTCGATGTCGTACCGGTCGGCTAGCGTCCGGCGCATGTTCGATCACGTGGGAATTCAGGTGGCCGACGTCGAGGCGTCGGTGGCGTTCTTTCTGCGCATGTTCGCGCCGCTGGGGATGCGCGAGGCGGTGCGGTTCGAGCACGACGGCGCGCTGGTCGTGGCGCTCGCCACCGGCGACCAGCCGGCGCTGTGGTTTTCCCCGGCGCAGGGCGCGGAGACCCGGGAGCTGCACCTCGCGTTCCCGGCGGCCGACCGGGCCGCGGTCGACGCGGTGCACGCCGCCGCCGTCGACGCGGGGGTGGAGGTGCTGCACGCGCCGCGCGAGTGGCCGGAATATCACCCCGGCTACTACGCGGTGTTCCTGCGCGACCCCGACGGCCACAACGTCGAGGCCGTCCACCACGGTGCCCCGCCGGCCTGACCGGCCCGTTCGCGCTGCCTGCCGCCGCCTGAACCGCGTCTCGACCGGGTGCCAGGGCCGGCGAGCGCCGGTTCCGGGAGCACGTGGTGGTCGCCTGCGGTCCGTCCCGGCGGTTCAGGATGCCGGGTCGAACCGGCGCCAGTGCCCCTCGGAGACCACCTCGACGGCGCCGTCGACGACCGTGACGGCGGACTCGTCGTCGATCGCGTACGTCGGTACCGGCAGTTTCGCGGCCCAGGTTGCCGCGTTGGCCAGCGAGGCGTCGGGGTGGTGTTCGTGGTCGAGGTGCGGGATCACGGCGAAGTCGACCAACCCGGCGCCCCGGGCCGTGACGAAGGTGCGGTCTGCGGGGCCGTCGGGGGTGGGGAACGCGACGTGCTCCGTGGTGAGCGGGGTGCCGGTGCCGTTGGGCGGTTCCGGGTAGGTCTCGCCGAACAGGGCCGTCGCCGCCATCGCGCCGGCGCTCACCCCGACGTACACGGCTTCGGGCCGGAGCGACGGCAGCAGGTCGGTCAGCCCGGACTGCCGCATCCAGTGCGCGAGGTAGAGCGGGTCACCGCCCCAGACCAGCAGCGCGTCGGTCTCCCGGACTCCGGCGGTCCACACGTCCCGGTCGATGCTGGGCAGGGCGGTGAGTTCGAGGATTCCCAGCGACTTCCAGCCCAGGTCGCACAGCGGGCTCGGGGTCAGCCCGCGGATCATCCGGCCGGCCAGGTCGGGCCCGCCGGGGAACGGGTAGATCCCGGTGGGCACGCACAGGGCGCGGGCCTCGGCGATCGGCTTGCCCAGCAGGTCGACCAGCGCGTCCCGGATGGTGGCGTTCTGGACGCCGGCGGAGGTGAGCAGGATCCTCATCCCGCGCACTCTTCCGGACGGTGGCGCCTCCCGTCCAGGCCGCCGGCGCCGATCGGGCGGGTGTCGTCCGGGCTTGTCAGGCCCGACCGGGTGCCGCTGGTCAGGCCCCGGGTTCGGCCGGGAGGAAGCGGGGGAGGACGCGGTCGACCTGGGTGGCGATCTGTTCCGGCGTGGGTGCGGGTGCGACGCCGAACAGTCGGCGCCGGTGCGGCTCCCCGAGCAGGCCGGCGAACAGGTCCTCGGCGGTGGCGTCCAGTTCGGTGTCGGTGGCGTCCGGCAGGCAGGGCGGGAGCAGGGCGCGCAGCATCTCGATGTAGCGGCGCGGCCCGTTGTCGTACAACCGCTCGGCGATCTCCGGGAAGTGCCCGGCCTCGGCGATCATCAGCCGTTTCATCCCGACGGCCTCGTCGGTCAGCAACGCGCCGAGCAGGGTACGGGAGAACTCGCGCAGGTCGTCCCGGCCGGTGGGGGAGTCGGGTGCCGGCAGCGCGGCGAGCACCTCGTCGCTGAGCCGGCGCACCACCGCGACGAACAGGTCGGTCTTGTCACCGACCGTGTCGTAGATGGTGCGCTTCGCGACGTGCGCCTCGGCGGCGACGGCATCGATGGTGGTACGGCCGAAGCCGAGGCGCAGGAACAGCCGTTGTGCGGTGGCCAGCAGCGCGTCCCGGCGGGCCGCGCGTTCGGCCTCCGGTGGCCGCCCGCGGCGCGCGGGACGGCGGGCACGGGTTGTGGTCACGGTCTCCATCCCGGTCCGAGGGGGGCCGCTTGCCGGCCGGCCACTCGGATAGATAATGTCACGGCATCGTTTCATTACCGAGTCGTGCTCCATCCGGTGACCCCGGTGGGCGTGAGAGGACTGCCGTGGCGAGGCGGAAATCCGGCGCGAGTGACAAACCCGACGTCGAGCAGCTGACCGAGTTCTACCGGCGGATGCTGCTGGTCCGACGGTTCGAGGAGCGTACCGCGCGCGCCTACACCGAGGCGAAGATCGGTGGCTACTGCCACCTCAACCTCGGTGAGGAGGCCACCGTCGTCGGCCTGATGGACGGCATCGAGGCCCGTGACTACCTGTTCGTCAGCTACCGCGACCACGGGTACGCGCTGCTGCGCGGGATGGACCCGGGCCGCGTGATGGCCGAGCTGTACGGCCGCTCCGACGGCGTCTCCCGCGGCTGGGGCGGCTCGATGCACCTGTTCGACGTCGAGACCCGCCAGCTCGGCGGGTACGGCATCGTCGGCGGGCAGCTGCCGCTCGCGACCGGCGCCGCGCTGGCCCTGCAGTACAAGGAGACCGACGAGATCGTGCTGTGCCAGCTCGGCGACGGCGCGACCAACATCGGTGCGTTCCACGAGGCGTTGAACATCGCCGCGCTCTGGCAGCTGCCGATCGTGTTCGCGGTGGTCAACAACGCGCTCGGGATGGGCACCACGGTCGAGATGTCGTCCGCCGAACCCGAGCTGCACAAGCGCGGCGCCGCCTACCGGATGGCCTCGGCGCGGGTGGACGGCAACGACGTGACCGCGGTACGGGACGCGATGCGCGACGCCGCCGCGCACGCCCGGTCCGGCAAGGGCCCGTTCCTGCTGGAGGCCACGGTGGGCCGGCTGCGCGGCCACTCGGTGGTCGACCCGGCGACGTACCGGTCGGCCGAGGAGGTCGCCGCGGTGCGCAGGGCCGACCCGGTGGTGGCTTTGCACGACCAGTTGCAGACCGCCGGTGTCGGCGACGAGAAGCTCGCCGCGATCGAGCAGGACGTGGCCACGGTGGTGACCAAGGCGGTCGAGTTCGCCGAGTCGAGCCCGAAGCCCGAGGTCGGCACGCTGTTCGACTACACGTACGCGAGCCCGGTGCCCAACGACACCCGGCGCCGCCCGGCCGAGCCGCTGTTCCCCGAGGTGGTGGCGCAGTGAGCGGGTACGGCGCGATTTCGGGCCGCATCGGCGGTCCGGCGAAGGAGGAGCGGCGATGAGCGCGCCGACGACGGTTTCGCCGGCCACCGCCGGCACCACGACGATGAGCTACCGGCAGGCGCTGCACGACACGCTGCGTGCCGAGCTGCTGCGGGACGAGAACGTCCTGCTGATGGGCGAGGAGATCGGCCGCTTCGAGGGGTCGTACAAGATCACCGCCGGGCTGCTCGACGAGTTCGGCCCGAAGCGGGTGAAGGACACCCCGATCGCCGAGGAGGGGTTCACCGGCGCCGCGGTCGGTGCCGCGATGCTCGGCCTGCGGCCGATCGTCGAGGTCATGACGATCAACTTCTCGCTGCTGGCGCTGGACCAGATCATCAACCACGCGGCGAAGATCTACGGCATGTTCGGCGGCCAGGCGAAGGTGCCGCTGGTGATCCGCACGCCGGGCGGCGGCGGGCAGCAGCTCGCCGCGACGCACTCGCAGAACGTCGAGCTGTTCTACGCCTTCACGCCAGGCCTGAAGGTCGTCGCGCCGTCGAACCCGGCGGACGCCAAGGGGCTGCTGCTCGCCGCGATCCGCGACGACGACCCGGTGCTGTTCCTGGAGAACCTCGCGCTGTACAACACCAAGGGCGAGGTGCCGAACGACGACACACCGGTCGAGATCGGCCGCGCGGCGATCAGCCGGCCCGGCACCGACATCACCCTGATCGGCTACTCGCGCACCGCCCGGATGGCGCTGGACGCCGCGGACCGGTTGGCCGCCAAGGGGTTCGACGCCGAGGTGGTCGACCTGCGCAGCCTGCGCCCGCTGGACCGCCGCACCGTCGTCGAGTCGGTACGCAAGACCAGCTGCGCCGTGGTCGTCGAGGACGACTGGCTGACGTACGGGATCGGTGCCGAGGTGGCCGCGTCCATCTCCGACGGCGCGTTCGACTGGCTGGACGCGCCGGTGCGCCGGGTGGCGATGGCCGAGGTCCCGCTGCCGTACGCGAAGTCGTTGGAGACCGCCGCCCTGCCCGCGGTGGACGACATCGTCGTCGCCGCCGAGCAGACCCTGCGTGCCACCGGCCGCGGCTGACCACTGGATCGTCGGCGGGAACGTCCACTGTGGGCGCTCCCGCCGCGTCGAGACGGAGAACACGATGGACATCCTGATGCCGCGCCTGTCCGACACCATGGAGGAAGGCGTCGTCGCGAGCTGGCGTGCCAAGGTCGGTGACGAGGTGCATGCCGGCGAGACTCTGGTGGAGATCGAGACCGACAAGGCGCTGATGGAGCACGAGTCCTATCAGGACGGTGTGCTCACCGAGATCCTGGTGCCGGAGGGTGGTTCGGCGGACATCGGTGCACCGATCGGCCGGCTGCGGGTGGCGGGCGAGCCGGAGCAGCCGCCCGCGGGGTCGGCCGGAGCCGTCGAGGGGTCGGCACCGGCCGAGGCACCCGCCCGGCCGACCGAAGCCGCCGCCGAGGAAACCGCGGCGGCCGCCGCGCCGGCACCCGCCGGCCCGTCGGCGCCTGCCGCGGATCCGGTGCGGGCCAACGGATCTCGGGTCCGGGCGACGCCGCTGGTGCGCCGGCTGGCGCGGGAGTCCGGCGTCGACCTCGGCGCCGTGACCGGCAGCGGCCCCGGCGGCCGGATCATCCGCGCCGATCTGGACCGGCTGGCCGCCACCCCGGCGCCGGCCGCGCCCGCGGCGGCCCCGGCCGAGCCGGCCGCCGCCGTTGCCGTACCGGTGACCGAGGACGACGAGGTGACGCCGCTCGGCTCGATGCGGCGCACCATCGCGCGCCGGCTGGCCGACAGCATGCGCACCGCGCCGCACTTCTACCTCACCCGTACCGTCGACGCCGGGCCGATGGGGCAGTTGCGTGCCGAGCTGAACGCGAAGCTGGTCGCCGCGGAGCGGCCGAAGATCAGCCTGAACGACATCGTGCTGCGCGCGGTGGCGGTGACGTTGCGGCAGCACCCGGAGATGAACGCGTCGTTCGGCGAGGACGCGATCGTCACGCACAAGCGGGTGCACGTCGGGATGGCGGTCGCCACCCCGGCCGGGCTGGTCGTGCCGGTGCTGCGGGACGCGGACACCCGGAGCCTGACCGACATCGCCGGCGCCGCGCGGGAGCTGGCCGGCAAGGCCCGGGACCGCAAGCTGTCGCCGGCCGAGATGTCCGGCTCCACGTTCACCGTCAGCAACCTCGGCATGTTCGGGGTGGACCAGTTCACCGCGGTGATCAACCCGCCGGAGGCGGGCATCCTGGCGGTCGGCGCGCTCCGCGAGGAGCCGGGCGTGGTGGACGGCGCGGTGGCCGTGGTCAAGCGGATGACGGTGACGCTGTCGGTCGACCACCGGGTCGTGGACGGCGCCCAGGGGGCGCAGTTCCTGGCCGATCTGGCCCGGCTGCTGGAGAACCCCTGGCTCGCGATCGTCTGACCGCACCGCCGTCCGGTCGGGACGGCGGCGCGTCCGTGCCGATCCGGGTGGGTACCTCGACCCGGATCGGCACGGACGCGCCGAACCGGCTCCGCCATCGGCGGGTGGGCTGCGGCGAACCGGCTCCGCCGGCGGCGGGTGGGCTGCGGCGAACCGGCTCCGCCGTCGGCTGCAAGCACCGGATGGCGTCGAGGTGCCGGCTCAGGCCGAGGCCGACCGCAGCGAGCGGTCCACCTCGGCGAAGCCGTAGTCGAGCATCTCGGTCTCGTAGCTCTCGACCGCGTCCAGCAACGAGCGGTCGCCGCGCTCGGTGAGCCGCCGGCACAGCAGCCCGGCGTCGCGCAGTGCGACCGCCGCGCTGGTGCCCTGCGGCACCATGGTGTGCGCCGCGTCGCCGAGCAGCGTCACCGGCACGGTCCGCCAGTGCGGCACCGGCTTCGCGGTACGGATGGTCGTGCTGCCCACGGTGGCCGGATCGCCGAGCCGCACCAGCGCCGCGAGATGCGGATGCCAGTCCGCGACGAGTCGCGCCGCGTGCGCGCGCCGGTCGAGTTTGTCCATGGTGGACAGATCGGCCGGGAACAGCTCGCTGGGGCCGGCGACCACCCACATCAGGTAGTCGTCCCCGCCGGTGCGGAACTCGTGCGCGGCCAGCGGCATGAACCGGCCGTCCGGGCCGGTCACCACGCAGAACCCGTCGAGCGCCACGGCCGGCGCGAGTTCGCGCGCGCGGTCGGTCAGCGGCGTCTTGCCGAAGATCTCGGTCTGGCCGAGCTCGACGATCTCCGCGTCCGGCAGCAGCTGCGGCCGGACCCGGGAGTGGGTGCCGTCGGCGCCGACGAGCAGGTCGGTCTCGACGTTTGTACCGTCGCCGAAGTGGGCCCGGACCCGGCCGCCGGCGAGCAGCTCGTACCGCTCGAACGGGGCACGGTAGCGCACCTCCAGGCCGTCGAGCAGGATCCGGCGCAGGGTCTGCCGGTCGACGGTGAGGTGCCGCCCGTCCCGCTCCTCGTCGGGGGAGGGCGGTACCAGCGTCTCCTGGACCACCCGCAGCTGCGGGTCGAGCACCCGCCAGCCGGATCCGCGCTTCCCGGCGGTGTCGAGGACCCGCTGGTACGCGTCCGGCGGCAGGCAGGCGCGCAGCGCCAGGTCGCCCTCGGGGGCGATGGCGATCCGGTACCCCTGGTCGGGTCGGTCGGGCTCGTCGCGTTCGTGGACCACGACGTCGTGGCCGGCGCGGCGCAGGCCCTGGGCGAGGAGCGGGCCGGCGAGTCCGGCGCCCACGATCACTGTATGCATGAGTTGAGACTATCTGAGTTCAGATCATCTGTCATCGGTGTAATATTCACCGGGTGACGACGACACCCTCCCCGGCACTGGACGCCGCCCTGGGCAACCAGCTCTACCTCGCCCATCGGTACGCCCGGGCCGCTGCCAACCGCGCGCTGCGTGACCATGGCGTCGAGCTCCGGCACCTCGGTGTCCTCGGCGCGCTCGCCGAGGACGGCCCACTCAGCCAGCGCGCCCTGGTCGACCGGCTCCAGCTCGACAAGTCCTCGATGGTGCTGATCGTCGACGAACTCGAACGGCAGGGCCTCGCCGAGCGCCGCCGCAACGAGCGCGACCGGCGCAGCTACGCCGTGCACCTGACCGCGGCCGGGCGGGACCGTCTCGCCGCCGCGGTGCACGCCACCGACGCGGTGCTGGCCGAGCTGTTCGCGCCGCTGTCCACGGCCGAGCGCGAGCAGCTGCACGAGTTGCTCGACCGGTTCATCGAGCATGCCGCCGCCCGCGAGTGACGGGCCGCCGCGGTGGGCCGCGAGCGGGTCAGTTGGTCATCTCCGCGGCGCCGGGGGCGGCGTGCCGCTCGTAGCGGCGGACCACCTCCTCGACCGGCAGCCCCTTGGTCTCCGGCAGGAAGATCGAGATGAACACGATCGCCATCGCGGCCAGCCCGGCGAAGCAGACCAGCACCCAGGGCAGCCCGATCCCGGCCTGCCACACCGGGAACACCTGGATCAGCGCGAAGTTCGCCATCCAGTCCGCGGTCGCGCAGATCGCCGCGGCCCGGCCGCGCACCTCGGTCGGGAACGACTCGCCCTGCAGCAGCCAGCCGGTACCACCGACGCCGACCGCGAACGACGCGATGAACAGGCACAGCCCGATCATCCCGACGACGATCTCGCCGGTGCCGTGCAAGAGCCCCAGGCCGGCGGCGGCGATCAGCGCCGACACGATCATCCCGCCGTAGCCGCCGATGGACATCTTGCGCCGGCCCAGCCGGTCGATGTACTTGAAGCCGAAATAGGTCGCGCCGACGTTGATCACCGTCATGATCGAGGTGATCTCGACCGCCTGGATCTGTTGCGCCACGGTCGAATGCGCCCCGCCGAGGATCGGCGCGAGCAGCGTCGGGCCGTAGTACAGCGGTACGTTGATGCCGGTGATCTGCTGGAAGACGAAGAAGACCGCGACGATGATCACCGCGCGCCGCACCGCCGGGGTCCACCGCCGCCGGCGCTGCACCTTCTCCTGCCGTTCGCGCTCGGCGACCTCCCGGGCCGCCGCCTCGATCTGATCGTCGGTGGTCTGCACGCCCAGCATGCCGAGGGACTGCCGCGCCTTGTCGAACTTGCCGTGGTGCAGCAGCCAGCGCGGCGACTCCGGCATCCGGGTCCGGAAGATCAGCCCGATGATCGCCGGCAGCGCCCCGAGCGCGAACATCAGCCGCCAGTCGATGGTCGTCGCCGCGCCGGGCGCGATCTTCAGGATCAGCAGCGCCACCAGGTACGACACCAGGATCCCGATGGTGATCATCCACTGCTGCAGCAGGCTCAGCGAACCGCGCTTGCCGGCCGGCGCGTACTCGGCGATGTAGGCGGTCGCGATCGCCGAGTCGGCGCCGATCGCGAGGCCGATCAGGGTCCGGGCGATGATCAGTACCCAGGCGTGCCAGGAGAGCCCGGCGAGCAGCGAACCGGCGGCGTAGATCGCGGCGTCGGCGATCAGCAGCGACTTGCGGCCGAACCGGTCGGTCAACGGGCCGGCGGCCAGCGCTCCGGCGGCGGCACCGATCGACGTACCGGCCACCAGATAGCCCAGCGCGAACCCGGACAGGTGGAACGGGACGAAGTTCAGCGCCGCCCCGATGTTGGACGTGTCGTAGCCGAAGAGGAAACCGCCGATCGTGGCGAGGATGGTCAGCGACCAGTAGAACCGGGTCGGTGTTCGCTGATCCAACCGGTCCAGAACGGTTGCGCCCACCGGCTCGGCCATTGCCGCCCACCTCCCGATCCGTCCGAATGCTTCACCGACTACCCCGATCGGTGCATGCGAAACCGGGGCGTCAGGCGGCCTGCCGGTGACCACCCCGCAGCCGCGGCGTCACCGGCGGTACCGGCTCCGCACCCTCCAGGTAGGCCCGCAACTGCGCGAGCGCCCGTGCGATCAGCCGGGACACGTGCATCTGCGAGATGCCGAGCGACCGGCCGATCTGGACCTGGGTGCGCCGGTGCACGAAACGCTGCACGATCACCGCCCGATCCCGGTCGGTGAGCTGGGCCAGCGCACCCGGCAGCGACACCCGCTCGGGCACCGATTCCACCGCCGGGTCCGGGCCGCCGATCAGCTCCGCCAGTTCGGTACCGCCGGTCCCGTCCGGGCCGGGGCACGAGAGGTTCAGCGACACCGGTTGGTAGCCCTGCCCGGCGCCGATCGCCTCGCGCACCCGCGACACGCTGGTACCGACCGCCGCGGCGAGTTCCGGCACCGTCGGTGTCCGGCCCAGCTCCCCGACCAGCCGCTGCCGGGCCCCGTTGATCCCGTGCCGCAGCTCCTGAATCGACCGCGGTGGCTGGATCATCCAGCACCGGTCCCGGAAGTACCGCTTCAACTCGCCGCGGATCGTCGGCACCGCGTACGCGTAGAAGTTCCCGTGCTCCGGGTCGTACCGGTCGACCGCGCAGATCAGCGCCACCGTCGCCACCTGCACCAGGTCCTGCGGGTCCTCGCTGGTGTGCGCGTACCGGTGGGCGAGCCGCCGGGCCAGCGGCAGGAACGCGCGGATCGCCGCCTCCCGGTGCCGCTGCCGGTCCGGGTCGCCGGCGGGCAACCGGGCGAGCGACTCCAGCACCCGCAGCGCATCCTCGTCCTCGCCGCGATCCTGGACCGTTGCTGTCACCGCGCCACCCCCCGCGCCCGGTGCACCGCGTACCGCCCGCAACCGCGGCGGGTGCACCCTCCGGCGGCCAGCGCCCGGGCGGCGCCGCCGGACGGCACGCACCGCCCCGTTCGCCACCCCCGCGCTGGCACGACACGACCACACGGCCGTCGACGATCCGCCGAAACCGTTGCTGCGTCCCGGAACCGATGCTAAGACCGCGTGCCGGGCATCGGCCCGGATTGCCGGAACTCGTCGCCGCGGCGGGCGAACCCGCGCGCGAGACGGCGACCGCTCAGGCCCGGCGGGCCGGTTCGGACCGGGACAGCCCGGCGCTGACGCCCAGGATGCTGGACAGTCCGGCCGTACCGGCCGGGGTCAGCCGCACCGCCCGCCGACCCGGCGACCGGATCAGCCAGCCGTGGCCGAGCAGGCCGGCGAGCAGGTCGGCGCCGAGCCGGCCGGCCAGGTGGTGCTGCTGCTCGCTCCAGTCCAGGCAGGCGCGCAGCAGCGGCCGGCCACCCGGCGCCGGTGCCAGCCGCGCGTCCGGTACGCCCAGCGCGCCGAACACGTCCGCCGCGGTCGGGCCCAGCCGGTACGGGTGGGTGCGCAGTTGCTGCGACAACCGGTCACCGGCCCGCCGCCGGGGCGTGCCGACGCCGTCCGTGGCGATCAGCGCACCCCGGTCCAGCAGGCCCTGCAACACCTGCACCCCGAGCCGGCCGGCCAGGTGGTCGTAGCAGGTCCGCGCGGCGCGCAGGGCGGCGGCCCGGGTGCCCTGCCGCAGCGACCGCACCGGCTCGGTGGGGGAGATCCGGGCGAGCGCCTCCAACACCGCCGCGACCTGCGATCCCGCGATCCGGTAGTAGCGGTGCCGGCCGGAGCGTTCCACGCTGATCAGTCCCGCCGACAGCAACCGGGCCAGCTGGGCGCTCGCCGCCTGCGCGGTCACCCCCGCCTCCGCCGCCAGCACGCTCGCCGGCAGCGCCCGCCCGTCCGCGAGCGCGGTCAGCACCCGTGCCCGGGTCCGGTCCGCGAACAGTGCCGCCACCTGCGACACGTCCACGTCCCCGCCGGGGATGCCTCGGGCTGCCATGCACCGAGCCTGCCACGGCGACACTTCCACCGGTACGGAAGTGTTCCGGTACCACCGTGGTGGCATGACGAGGCGGCCGAAACGCACCCTGCTGCTGATGTGCGCCGGGATGTTCCTGGTGCTGCTGGACGTGTCGGTGATCAACGTGGCGGTGCCGGCGATCGCGGCCGGACTGTCCACCGGCACCGGCGGCGTGCAGTGGGTGATCGACGCGTACACGATCGCGCTGGCCGCGCTGCTGCTGTCCGGTGGCGCGATCGGTGACCGGATCGGTCACCGGCGCGCCGTTCTCGTCGGGCTGCTGGTGTTCGGCACCGCCAGCGTGGTCTGCGCGCTGGCGCCCGACCTCGCGGTACTCGCCGGGGCCCGCGCCGGGCAGGGCGCGGGCGCCGCGCTGCTGCTGCCGTGCAGCGTCGCGGTGATCACCGACGCGTACCCCGGGCGGGCCGAGCAGGCGCGCGCCCTCGGTGTCTGGGCGGGTGTGTCGTCGCTCGCCCTGCCGGCCGGCCCGCTGCTCGGCGGCGTGCTGGTGCAGCTGCTGGGCTGGCGGTCGATCTTCTGGCTGAACCCGCCGATCGTGCTCGCCGTGCTGGCCGCGATCCTGCTCGCGGTCCCGGCCGGGCGCGCCGACCGGGCCCGGCGGCTGGACCCGGCCGGCGCCGGGCTGGTGGCCGTCGCGCTGGCCGCCCTGGTGTACGCGGTGATCGGCGCCGGGCGTGCGGCCGGCGGGGCGCTCGTGGCCGCGGCTGCCGTGGTGGCGGTGTGCGCCGGCGCCGGCCTGGTCGCCGTCGAGCGGCGCGTCGCGGCGGCGACGCTGCCGTTGGACGCGTTGCGCGGCAGGGCGTTCACCGGCGCGAACCTGCTCGCGTCGACGATGAACCTCGCCACCAACGGCACGCTGTTCGCGGTCACGCTCTACCTGCAGTCGGTACGCCGGGTGTCGCCGGCGACGGCGGGCCTGCTGCTGGTGCCGATCTTCGTACCGCTGGTGGCGCTGTCCCCGGTCGCCGGCCGGCTCACCGCCCGGTACGGTCCGCGCCGGCCGATGCTCGCCGGCGCCCTGCTGGCCGCCGCCGGCGAGGTCGGGCTGCTCGCCGTGCCCGCCGGGGCGGCCGGGCTCGGTGCCGGCGGGTACCTGCGGCTGCTGCCGACGCTGCTCGGGGTCGGCGTGGGCGTCGGCCTGTTCACCGCCCCGGTGGTGGCCGCTGCGCTGCGGGCCGCGCCACCCGGCCGGGCCGGTCTCGCCAACGGGATGGTCAACACCGCCCGGCAGGCCGGTACCGCGCTGGGGGTCGCGGTGTTCGGCGCGGTCGTCGGTGCGGCGGCCGACCCGGGCCGGTTCGTCGCCGGGCTGCACCGGCTCGGGGTCGCCGCCGCGCTGCTCTGGCTGGGTGCCGCGGTCGTGGCCCACCGGGTGGTACCCGCCGGCGCGCCCGGCGCCGCGGTCCCGGGCGGTCGCGGTGCGGGCCACCCCACCGCCGGGGGCCGATCCGGGTCGCGGCGGCGGGTCGCGCCGTGAGGTGGCCGGCGATCTGTAGCTCGACACGTGCACCCGGGTCGGCGTCCAGGCTCGCGGCGGCGCGCCGCGACGACGCCGCGGTGCCGTCGGTGTCGATGCTGCGCGGCTCGTGGCCGTCCGCGTCGAGCACGATCGGTCGCTGACCGCTGACCGCTGACCGCTGACCGCTGACCGCTGACCGCTGACCGCTGACCGCCGACCGCCGACCCGGGCGGTGCGCTCGCCCCGGTCAGCTTCGCGCTCGGCCCGGAGATCGTTCTCGGCGGCCGGTCACCAGCGTTGGTTGGCCTCCTCGGCCCAGCCGACCAGGCGGGGCAGGTCGACGCGCGTCCCGTCGTCGGTGGTCGCCCAACCCGCGAAGTGGCCGAAGCACTGGTGGGTGGCGGAGGCGACCACGCCGAGGTTCGTACCGGATGCCTTGACATGAGAGGGAACGAACCGCACGTCGACGCCGTCGCCGTGGATCCGCCACGGCGCGCGCCAGTCACCCGGGTCGTACTCCCAGGTCAGCTCGGCGCCGATCTTGTGCAGCCGGCCGTCGACGAACAGCGCGTTCTCGGTCGAGCCGGTACCTGCGGTCCACCGGCCGCCGAGCTGCAGACCGCGGCCGGGCGCGCAGCCGGCCGCCCAGTTCCACGAGATCCGGTACGGCCAGCGCCCGCGGCCGTGGTCCAGCACGGCGAACGAGCCGGCCGCGTCGATGCGGTGTTCGGCGTCGCCGAGCCGCAACGTGCCGTGCACCGGGCGGCCGAGATCCTTGACGGTGTACTGGAAGCGCCGAGCGCTCCACGGCACCACCACGCCGAGCGACTCGTGCCCGGCGGGCAGCGGGACGGTCAGCTCCAGCTCGACGTCGGGCACTCGCGCGCTGATCACGGAGCCGGCCGGGCCCTGCTCGATCCGGATCCGCAGCGCGCCGGCCGAACCGACGACGGTACCGGCGCCGCTGCGATCCGGCAGCACGGCGCCGCGGGCGAGCGGCACCACCGCCTGTCGGCCGTGCTCCACTCCGGTCTCCCGGTCCCGGATCCAGATCTCGTGCAGCGCGGCGTAGTCCAGCGACGACACGGTCAGCCCGATCAGGTGCCGCGGAGTGACGACACCCCAGTACTCCCAGCGCTTGGTCCGGCCCCAGCCGCGCAGGTTGGCGCGGTGCAGCGGGGTGCGGGTCCAGCCGACCGCGGCCGGGTTGAGCCGGCCCCGGTCGGTGCACAGCTCGACCGGCTCGGTGATCTCGCGTTCCCGGATGGCCATCCGCACACCCTACCGTCGGTCCACTGTGGACGCGCTGCCGCGCGGTGTCGAAGCGCCGCAGTGCGGTGCCGACGCGCTGCGATGCGGTGTGGTGCGGCGGCGATGCGGTGTGGTGTTGGTGCCGCGCGGTGCCGGGCGGCTCACCCGGTGAGCGGGCCGAGGCGCGTCACGCCCGGTACGTCGGCGGCGACCGCCTCGGTGCCCAGCAGATCGGTGATCGGGCCGTGCCCGGGCAACTGCGCGTCGGGTTCGATCTCCGCCCAGGGCACCAGGACGAACGCGCGCAGGTGCGCCCTTGGGTGCGGCAGCGTGAGTGCCGGGTCGTCCCGCACGACCGGCTCCCGGCCGGCGCCGGAACCGGTGCGCCACACCGCGATCACGTCGACGTCGAGGGTGCGCGGCCCGTACCGCCGGGCGGGGTCGCGGATCCGGCCACCGGCGGTCTCCAGCCGGTGCGCCAGCGCCAGCCAGCCGTCGGCGTCCAGCGCGTCGTCCTCGACGACCGCGACGGCGTTGAGGTAGGGCGGCTGGTCCGGGTCGCCCCACGGCGGCGTCTGGTAACCGCTGGACACCGCGACCAGCCGCTCGCCCAGGCCGCGCAGCGCGGCCCGCAGCGTGGCCTCCCGGTCGCCGAGGTTCGCCCCCAGCGCCAGCACCGCCCGGCTCATCCGATCACCCCCGCTGCCAGTCTGCCGTACCGGTGTTGCCGGCGCCGATCGGACTTCGGGTGCCGATACCCTGGACACGAAGCCTCGGCGAGGGAGACACGGTGCGGCCACAGCCATTCCTGCACGAGCTGGTCACGGTGCTGGCGGCGCCCACGGTGGCGCTGTCCGGCGCGGACGGCCAGCTGCGGCCCGGCGGCACCCAGGGGGTGCTGAGCGCCGACCGGCGCATCCTCGCCGAGCTGACCGTGACGCTCGACGGCGTCGAGCCGACCCCGCTCGGCTACCGGCTGGGCGCTGCGGACGAGGTGACCTTCACCGCCGTCGCCCGGCAGCTCGGGGACCCCGGCGCCGACCCGACGGTGCTGGTGCACCGGGTTCGCACCGTGACCGCGGACGGCCTGACCGAGCGCATCACGGTACGCAGCCGGGCGCACGCGCCGGTGCGCACCATGCTGGCGCTGCGGGTCGGTGCCGACCTCGCCGGCCTGCCCGCGATCAAGCGTGGCGACCGGGTGCCGCCGGCGCCGCCGCGGCGCGACGCCGACAGCACGCTGCGGTTCGCCGCGCCGCGGCAGGCGGGCGGCGTGTCGCTCCGGATCGACGTGCCGCCGGACGAGGTGCTGCTCGACGACGACGCGGCCCGGCTGGGTTGGCAGCTCACCCTGGACCCGGGCACGCGGTGGACGGTGACGCTGCGGGCCACCGGCGAGGGGCGCTCCGGGCCGTTCCGGGCCGCGCCCGCGCCGCCCTGGTCGGTGCCCCGGGTTCGTTCTGCGGCACCGGACCTGGACCGTGCGATCGAGCGCGGCGTGGCCGACCTCGCCGGGCTGGCGATGACCGACCACGACCCGTCGGGCGATGTGTTCCTGGCCGCCGGCTCACCGTGGTTCTTCACCCTGTTCGGCCGGGACTCGTTGTGGGCGGCCCGGATGCTGCTGCCGCTGGGCACCGAACTGGCCGCCGGGACGCTGCGCATCCTGGCCCGCAACCAGGGCCGCCGGGACGATCCGGCCACCGGCGAGGCGCCCGGCAAGATCATCCACGAGGTGCGGGACGAGTCCGGTGGGGTCGACCTGCCGCCGCGCTACTACGGCACCATCGACGCCACCGCGCTGTGGGTGGTGACGCTGCACGAGGCGTGGCGGTGGGGGATGCCGGCGGCGGAGGTCCGCGCGCTGCTGCCGGCGCTGCGCGCGGCGCTCGGCTGGCTGTCCGGCCCGGCCGACGCGGACGGTGACGGCTTCGCCGAGTACCTCGACGAGAGCGGATCCGGCCTGGTCAATCAGGGTTGGAAGGACTCGCCGGACGCGGTGCAGTTCCCGGACGGCACGCTCGCCGCGGCGCCCATCGCGCTGTGCGAGGCGCAGGCGTACGACCACCAGGCGGCGCGGGCGGGTGCCGCGCTGCTGACCGCGCTGGGCGACGGCGCCGACGCGGACACCGCGGCGCGGCTCACCGAGTTCGCCGACCGGCTGCGCGACCGGTTCCGCGCCGCCTACTGGGTGTCCGACGCGCACGGCCGGTTCCCGGCGCTCGCGCTGGACGGGGCGAAGCGGCCGGTGCCGGTGGCGAGCTCCAACCTCGGGCACCTGCTCGGTACCGGCCTGCTGGACGCCGACGAGGCGGCGGCGGTGGCGCACCGGCTGGGCGCCGCCGATCTCGCCGACACGTACGGGCTGCGTACCCTCTCCGCCGACGTCGCCGGGGCGAACCCGCTCGGCTACCACACCGGTTCGGTGTGGCCGCACGACACCGCCGTCGCGGTCACCGGGCTCGCCGCGGAGGGGCACGGTGCGCTCGCCGCCCGGCTGGCCGGCGGGCTGCTCGCCGCCGCGCCCGCGTTCGGCCACCGGCTGCCGGAGCTGTTCGCCGGTACCGGCCGGAGCGAGCCGGTCCTCGCCTACCCGGCCTCGTGCCGGCCGCAGGCGTGGGCGGCGGCGGCACCGGTGGCGCTGCTCGCGGCGGCGCTCGGGCTGCGCCCCGACGTACCGAACGGGTCGCTCACGGTGGCGCCGGACCCGGCGTTCGCCGCGTGGTTCCCGCTGGCGGTCTCCGGGCTGCGGGTGGCCGGTGCGCCGCTGTCGATCCAGGTCGCCGCCGACGGTTCGGCCACCGTCGACCTCGCCGCCCCCGACCTCGCCGTCGCGACCGGGCCCGCCTAGGTCCGCCTCGAAGCACCGGCCGAGTCCAGCTGTTGCGGTCCCGTGGCGGTGCCGCCGTGGCCGCTTGGACGACCGTGCGCCGAGCGGGCGGCGTTGCGGGCCGGCGCCGCGGGTCGGCCGTTGCCGCCGATTCGGTGCCGTGCTCGGGCGAGCTGGCTGGTCCTGCCTCAGCCGTGCCAGCGCTGCTCGTAGGCGTGCCAGCCCGGCGCGGGTTCGGGCAGTTCCGGCTCGTCGGTGGGGCGCAGGCCGGCGATCGCGATCGCGAGCAGCCGGTCGCCGCTGCCGGTGAGCTCGTCCGGGGCGCGCCGGCTGAAGTGTTCGATGAGCAGCGCGATGTCCACCGCGGTGACGTCGTGCCGCAGTACGCCGGCGCGATGGGCCCGGCCGACCACCCGGCTGTGCAGCCGGCGGCCGTGCCGGGCGGCGGCCAGCATCTCGTCGGTGACCGGGATCGTGCCGGCCAGCGGGGCGAGCGCGCCGGACCGGAACCCGACCCGCTCGGTGATGTATCCGGTGAGCGCGACCCACGGATCGTCGGCGGCCAGCGCCTGCTCGGCGGCGGCGCTGGCCTGCGTCATGGCCAGCACGCAGAGTCGCTGCAACAGTTCGGTCTTGCTGCCGTACCGCCGGTACAGGGTGCCCATTCCGACGCCGGCCCGGGCGGCGACGGCCGCCACCGGCGCGGCGAACCCCTGGCTCGCGAAGACCTCCCGGGCGGCGTCGAGCACCAGCCGGTCGTTGCGGGCGGCCTCCGCCTGCCGCCCGCGCCGCCGCTCGTGCGGCCGTCCGATGCCGGGCGGGCCCGCCGCCGCATCGTGCCGGTCGGGCGGTGCGTCGCCCCGGGTGCCGGCCGGGTTGTCCTGGCTCACCGGCACAGCGTATTGCCGGTGGTCGCCGGTCGCGCTAGCTTTTATCGGAGCGTTTCGCTCCGATAAAAGTGGGAGGGGCCATGCGGGCGGTGCTGCAGCGGCAGTGGGGTGGGCCGGGGGTGTTGCGGATCGAGCGGGTGCCCGACCCGGTCCCCGCGCCGGGCCAGGTGTCGATCGCGGCGCAGGCGTGCCCGATCACCTTCGTGGAGACCCAGATCCGTGCTGGTGGCGGCCCACCCGCGGCCCGGCAGCTGCCGTACGTGCCGGGCAACGGCACCGCCGGGGTGGTCCGCGCGGTGGGGCCCGGCGCACCGGGCGAGCTGGTCGGCCGGCGGGTCGTCGCGGTGACCGGTGGCAGCGGTGGCTACGCCGAGCTGGCCGTGGTGCCGGTCGAGGAGCTGATCGACGTGCCGGCCGCGGTGCCGTTGGACGACGCCGCCGCGTTGCTCGCCGACGGCCGTACCGCGATCGCGCTGGCCGCCGCCGCCCGCATCAGGGCCGGCGACCGGGTGCTCGTGCTGGCCGCCGGCGGCGGGCTGGGCAGCCTGCTGGTGCAGCTGGCCCGGAACGCCGGTGCCGAGGTCGTGGGCGCCGCCGGGAGTGCGGCCAAGCGCGCGCTCGCCGGGCGGGTCGGTGCCGCGGCCGTCGTCGACTACACGGCCGATGGCTGGGCCGACCGGGTCGGCGCCGTCGACGTGGTGTTCGACGGTGTCGGCGGTGCGCTCGGTGCGGCCGCGTTTCCGCTGGCCCGCGCCGGAGCGCGATATGTCGTGCACGGTGCGGCGAGCGGCGCGATGAGCACGCCGCCGACCGACGCCGGGGTCGAGGTGGTGCCGCTGTCCGCGGTCTCGTTCGGGGCGGGGGGTGCGAGGGCCCGGTCGGCGGAGGCGCTGGCGCTCGCTGCCGCGGGGCGGTTGCGCCCGACGATCGGCCAGCGCTTCGCGCTCGCCGAGGCCGCCGCCGCGCACGCCGCCATCGAGACCCGTCGCACCCTCGGTAAGACCCTCCTCGTCCCCTGAGGCGCGCCCGTCACGCAGCGGCTCCCAGCTGCCGTCGATCTGGCGCCGTTTCTCGTCCGGGCCGTGCGTCGGGCGCGGTCCTTGCGCGGCGGGCCGTCAGCCGGTGGCGACGCCGACGGCGGCCATGATCATCGCGGCGGCGAGCAGCACGGCGCCGGCGACGGTCAGGGTGTTGCCGGCCGACCAGCTGCCGCGCTTGCCGATCGCCAGGTGGACGAAGAACCCACCGGACTGGGCGAGTACGCCGACGAGCAGCAGCAGGCACAGGATCCAGCGGGCGGTCTCGCCGAGGCCGCCGCGGCCGGACAGGTCGAGGACGACCAGGGTGAGGATCAGCAGGACTCCGGCGTGGGCGTGCCCGGCTCGGAACGACGCGGTCTGCTGGTCGGTGAGTTTTCCGGTCGGTAGCAGCCGCAGCAGCGAGTAGCCGCCGAACATCACGGTCGGCACGGCGACCAGCGCGATGACGGTGAACAGCCTGATCGGGTCCATGGTTTCCTCCGGCAATCTAGTCGACGACTAGATTGCCGGAGCGTGCTGAACTTGTCAATGGCTAGTTGGTGGTTCCCGGCTCGACGGGCAACCCCCGGGTCGCCCGACCTGCCGCCGGTGGGCCCAGCTCGACACCGTTGCGCAGGTCGATGACCTCGCGCAGCGCGAGCCGGGGCGACGCGGTCGTCGCGAGCGCCGCGGTGTACCCGTCGGGTACCGGCAGCGCGGTCAGGCTCAGCGGCTCGGCCGGCCACCCCGGCGGTGGCTCGGCCAGCCGCGCGGTCGGCCCGTCCACCCGGACCGCGGCCAGCGGTACGGTCAGGCCGTGCCCGGCGAGCTTGACCGCGGCCTCCTTGCGGGTCCACAACCGCAGGAACTCCGCCGGCCGGTCCGCGGCGGGCAGCGCGTCGAGGCCGGCCTGCTCGGCCGCGGCCAGCGTCCGGGCGCCGAGCAGGGCCGGATCCAGCCGGCGGTCCAGCCACTCGACGTCGACCCCGACCCGGCAGCCCGGCGACCAGGCGAGCAGCACCAGTCTGCCGGCGTGCGACACCGAGTAGTCCAGGCCCGGCGCGCCCTCCAGGTACGGCTTGCCGTGGTCGCCGCCGGCCGTGCACAGCCGGCAGCGCCGCCCGATCTCGACCCGGTCGGCGGGCACCCCGAGGCGCGCCGAACCGAGCAGCCGTTGCAGCGCCCGGGACAGCACGAACAGCCGCCGCGCCGCCGCCGACACGTACCGCCGGGAACGTTCGGCCTCGGCCGCCGACAGCAGCGGCTCGGCCCGGTCGGCCAGCGCCACCGCGTCCGCCACCCACACCTCGACATCGGCCATGCGAGACACGGTAGGGAATCGGTTTGTGGACCGGCGCACCGACCGGCACCATGCACGCCATGACGCATGATCAGGTCCGCACGATCGAGTGGGCGCCGGTCAGCTCCGCGCAGTACCAGCAGTGGCTGGCACCGGTGCGCGCCCGGCTCGTCCGACGGCGTGATCCGGCCGACTCCGCGGCGGAGGCGACGGTCGACCGGGCGCTCGGCACCCTGCTGCCGGACGGGCCGGACACGCCGGGTGAGCACCTGCTGCTCGCCCGGGTCGGCGCCGAGGTGGTCGGCCAGGCCTGGCTGGGTCTGGACGGCCGCGGCGCACTCGTCCGTGATCTCGCCGGGGAGGAGTTGCTGCCGGCGCTGGAGCGGTACGCGGCCGGAATCGGCGCCGACGCCATCAAGATCAGCATGTTCGAGCCGGACAGGTACCCCGGCGCACCGGGATACCGGGTGGTCAACACCCAGATGCGGCGCGCGCTGACCGACGCCGACGACGCCGGACCGCGGCGCGAGCTGCGCGAGATGACCGCCGACCAGTGGGCGGCCTTTCGCGCCAACCAGGAGTCCGACTACGCGGCCGAGATGCTGCGCGCCGGCCAGTGCGCCACCGCGGCCGAGGCCGCCGCCCGGGCCGAGCGGGAGCTGGCCGAGCTGCTGCCCGCCGGCCGCGACACCCCCGACCAGCGGTTCCTGATGGGCTACGCGGGCGGCGAACCGGTCGGTTTCCTCTGGTACTGCGTGGATCCGGGCTCGGCGTTCGTCCTCGACCTGCTGGTGTACGAGCCGCACCGGCGGCGCGGCCACGCGGCCGGGATGCTGCGTGCGATGCACGACCGGTGCCGTACCGCGGGGCTCGCCACCATCGGCCTGTCGGTGTTCGGCTTCAACGACGGCGCCCGCGCGCTCTACGACGCCCTCGGCTACCGGCCCGTGGAGCAGGTCCTGGTCAAGTCGCTCCGCTGACCGCTGACCGCTGACCGCTGACCGCTGACCGCTGACCGCTGACCGCTGACCGCTGACCGCTGACCGCTGACCGCTGACCGCTGACCGCTGACCCCTGACCCCTGACCCCTGACCGGTGACCGGGAGGCGACGGGCCCTGGCGTGATGCGCACGGAACGGACGTTGCCGGCGGGGCGGGTCCGCGCGCGGATCTCCTCGCGCGGTTCCTGCGGTCCGCCTGCGGCCTGTTCCGGGCGCGGCCGGCTCGGTGTCAGAGGCGCACCACGGCGTCGGCGGCGGGACGGGTGGCGGCGATCAGGTCGGCGTTGCGCTGGTCGCTGCCGTGTGCCCAGGCGCGCGCGGCGGCGGGGGACCGGCCGTACCGGCGGTGCCGGTCCACCAGCCGGCGCCGCCGCAGCGCCTCGTCGACCGTCACGTACCAGCAGGCGTCGAGCAGGCCGCGCACCGGCGACCACGGCGGTTCGGTCAGCAGCAGGTAGTTGCCCTCGGTGACCACCAGCCGGGTGGTCGCCGGATCGACGGTGAGCTCCGCCGCGTACGACTCCTCGACCTCGCGGTGGAACCGGGGCGCGTAGACCGTCTCGCCGCCGGCCCGGATGCGGCGCAGCGTCGCCACGTACCCGGCAGCGTCGAAGGTGTCCGGGGCGCCCTTGCGGTCGGCCCGGCCGAGCCGGGCCAGGGTGGCGTTCGCCAGGTGGAAGCCGTCCATCGGCAGCAGGCACGCCGGGTCACCGAGCTCGGCGACGATCCGTTCGGCCAGGGTGGTCTTGCCGGCGCCGGGCGCGCCCACGATGCCCAGCACCGCCAGCCCCGGCCGGTCCGCGAGCACCCGGGCCGCGGCCACCGCGGCTCCCACACCCACGATGTCGGCACCGGTCGCGCCGCATCCCCCGCGACCCCTGGCGGTACCGGTGGCGCCGGTTTCCCCGCCGTTCCGGGAGGTGTCGCCACCTCCCGCGGCGGGGTTCGCGCCGGCCGGGCATGGGGACGACGGGCGGCCTTCGGTGCGCATCGGTCAGCCGAGCGTGATCGGGTCGTCGAGCCGGATGGTGCCGGTGGCCAGCGGGATCAGCCGGACGCCGAACCACACCTTGCCGTCGTGGCGCCGGTGCCGGGACAGGGTGCGGATCGGCTCCTTGCCGTGTACCCGGGTGTCCGGGTCGATGGTGGTGAGCACGCACCGGTCGCAGCGTTCGGCGAACCGGAACGGCACCGAGCCGATCGTGACCCGGTCCCAGCCGTCCTCGGCGAACGGCTCGGCCGCGCCGTCGACCACCACGTTCGGCCGGAACCGGACCATCGACAGCGGGTCGCCGGCCGGTTCGCCGCGCTCGGCCCGGGTGGCGGACACCCACTCGTTGAGCCGATCCAGCGACGCGGTCGTGGTCAGCAGCAGCGGCGCGTCGTCGGCCAGGCTGACGTGGTCGCCGGGCCGGCCGCCGTGGTCGTCGGCCACCGGCCGGCGTTGCGGGTCGTCCTGCCAGCCGAGCCGCACCGGTGCGCCGAGCACCTCGGACAGCCAGTCGTCGGCGGCCTTGCCGGCGGCGCGGCACCGGTCGAGGTGCCGGATCGGGGTCGGCAGCGACTCGGCGTCGGCACTGGGCCGCGGCACCGCCAGCGACCCGTACCCGGGTGCGGTCAGGCTGATGCCGTCCGGCGTCGGTGTGGCCGTCACCGTGAGCATCCGGTCGTTGGTCCGGGCGGTGAGGTTGTCACCGGCGGCGTCCACGACCAGCCAGCGCCGGTCGTCGCGTAGCCCCCACGGCTCGACCGGGGCCTCGGCCAGCTCGCTGCCCCGGGTCGACTTGACGGGATAGATCCGGATCCGGCTCAGTCGCATGCCGCCCAACCTATCCGCCAACTTGCCGTACCGCTGTGCGCCACCACACTGCCACGGCCGGTCCGCTGATCCGGGACCTGTGGCGCGGCGCGCGTTGCCAACCCGGTGCGTTGATCATGGCGCCGGGTGCGTTGATCGTGGGTCTATCCGGCCGGCAATCGCCTGCCGGAGCGGACAATCCCATGATCAACACGGCGGTCTGGGTCAGCGGGGGTGGGGCGGCGCAGGACCAGGTGGTCGAGCCAGACCATCACGCGGGCCGCCTGGCCGCCTGGCCAGGTTCCCGTCAGGTACGCCCAGCCGGGCGTTTCGCAGTGCTGAACCCACAGCACGGTCAGGATGTCCGCGCCGACCGCGAGCGGCGCCACCGCGGGCGAGATGGGTACCTGGTCGCCGGGCAGCGGCATGGCCCCGGTGACGTCGACGGCGCTCACGCCTGGTCCCAGGTGGGGTCGGGCAGCGGGCGTAGCCGATTGACCGGCACCAGGTAGCTCGCCACGGTGATGCCGGTGTCCTCGATGAGGTACCCGTCGAGCCACAGGTGCCCGTCGATGCCGGGGTCGCGGACGCCGAGCACCCGGTACGGTGGATCCGGCAACCAGCCGGGCAGCCTGACCACATCGCCGACGTCGGGCCGGTTCACCGCCACGACTCCGTGACCGGGAGCGGTTCGGGGTCGAGGCGGCGTACTGCTGTTGGTGGCGCCCACCAGGTGCGGCCGTCGGTGCTGGTGATCTGCGTCAGGTGCGGGCCGTGTAGGTACGCCTCGGCGACGGTGAGGTCGTGCCGGCCGATGCGGACGCGGTCGCCGGGGATCACGACCATGGCCGGGCCTTCCGGCGGGCCGCGAGTGCCAGCGCCGCGGCGTACGGGTCGAGCGGGTCGGCGTAGCGGTGCAGCGCGCGGCGGATCGCGCGGATGCGGCGGGTGCGGGCGCGGCGGGCGCGCCAGGCGGCGATCACCGCCACCACCCGTTCGGGTCGATCGGCCGGGCGGCGATCTCGTCGCGCCAAGCGCCGATGCGGGTCCGTAGTCGCCGCAGCGCGGTCAGGGTAGCGTGAAACAGCTCCATCGGTCTGGCCTCCAAGCTGACGATGGGGCGGGGGCGCGGTGCAGCCGGCAAGCACACACCGCGCCCCCACCTTTCTCTCCGGCCCGCCGGGTACGACGACGAGCCGCCTTCCAGCCGAACCGCGAGTCGTTGCTCCGCGAAGCGCGCACCCACGGTCCGACTGCTCGGACATCCCCTCGGTACCTGTGGCAGATGACGACGGTGATATCGACATGGCCATATTGGACCCGCCAACCGAAATCCGCAAGAGGCAGATTTTTATTGGCGAGTCGCATAAGGCGGTTGCTCATCGTCCGCCAAGGGATGACACTGGCCATATGACGCAAAGGAAGAACCCGACGGCGAAGCGCCGTGTCATCGCCGCTGCGTTGAAGGAGTTCCGTGAGCGACTCGACCTGAAACCCGCCGAGGTCGCCAAGCGGGTCAACCATGACGCATCGTGGCTTGCCCGCATCGAACGCGCAGAGATCCGTGCGCACCCCGACGCCGTGACGAGGTTGCTCGACGTCTACAAGATCACCGGGCCGCAGGCCGAGGCGGTGCTGGATCTCGCCGCGAGCGCGGGATCCCGAGGATGGTGGCACGTCTACACCCGAGCGATGCCGGAATGGTTCGGCAAGTTCGTCGGGCTGGAGGGTGCCGCCTCCGTGATCCGTAACTTCGAGAACGGGGTGATGCCCGGTCTGCTGCAGACGGAGGACTACGCCCGTGCCGTGATGCGCGCCGTTCCGCTGCCAGGGCAGCCCACCGACGTTGATCGGTTCGTGAAGTTGAGGATGGAACGTCAGGAGCTTCTGACCGCGGACAACCCGCCTCAGCTGCGGTTCATCCTCGACGAGTCGGTGATCCGCAGGCCGATCGGTGGCCGCACGGTGCTGCGCGGTCAGCTGGAACGGATCCTTGACCTGACGGCGGAGCACCTGCATATCAAGGTGATGGTCCTGCCGTTTGAGGCCGGTGCCCACGCCGGTGTCGACGGCCCGTTCATCCTGTTGGATTTTCCTTCGGCCCCGGCCGGGTTGCCGGACACGGCCGATCCACGGGTTGTGTACCTGGACAACATGGTGAGCGCTCTGTATCTGGAGGAATCCGATCAGCTCACCCGCTACAGCGCCACGTGGGAGAGCCTGTGCAACGACGCGCTCTCCGTGGATGCCTCACAACGGCTGATGCGTAAGCTCGCGGAGGACCTGTAGATCCGCGAGGCAAGAAAGGAGGCGCGGGATGTCTCTGCCAGACCTCGCCCGCGCCAACTGGCGCAAGAGTAGCCGATCGGGCAGCAACGGAGCTTGCGTAGAGGTGGCCGACAACCTCCCGGAGATTGTCGCCATCCGAGACAGCAAGGACCCGGAGGGGCCGGTGCTGATGGTCGGGCCGGCCGCGTTCCGGGCGTTCACCGAAGCCGTCACAACCCGCTAGGCCCAACACCAACGAGATCCCCGGCCGCCACCAGGCCCGGGATCTCGTTGTATGGACTCAATTCGCAGGCAAGACCTACGAGGCGGTCAGGCGACGGGTTGCGGGGTGCGCTCCGGCTCGGGGGTGCCCTCGACGTCGACGTGCGGGAGGATCCGGTCCAGCCAGCGGGGCAGCCACCAGGCGGAGCGGCCGAGCAGCGACATCACCGCCGGTACCAGGGTCATCCGGACCAGGAAGGCGTCCAGCAGCACGCCGAGCGCCAGCGCGAAGCCCATCGACGCGACGGTCATGTTGTCGCCGAAGATGAACCCGGCGAACACCGAGATCATGATCAGTGCGGCGGCGGTGACCACCCGGGCGCCGTGCCGGAACCCGGTGCGTACCGCCTGCTGCGGGTCGCCGTGCCGGGTGTGCTCCTCGCGCATCCGGGACACCAGGAACACCTCGTAGTCCATCGCCAGCCCGAACAGCACGCCGATCAGCAGGATCGGCAGGAAGCTGAGCACCCAGCCGGACTCGGCGACGTGGAAGGCGCCGGCGAGCCAGCCCCACTGGTACACCGCGACCACCCCGCCGATCGCGGCGAGCAGCGACAGCACGAACCCGATCGCCGCCTTCAGCGGTACCAGCAGCGAGCGGAACGCGAAGGCCAGCAGTACCAGCGAGAGCCCGACGACGATCAGCACGAACACCGGCAACGCGTCGGACAGCCGGGACGAGATGTCGATGTAGAGCGCGGTACTGCCGGTGACCCCGATCTGTGCGCCGGTCGCGCGCTGAATCGAGCCGGCGTCGTCCCGGATCCGGTTGACCAGGTCCTTGGTCTGCTGGTCGTTGGGGCCGGACGACGGGATCACGGTGATGATCGCGGTGGTCTTGTGGTCGTTGAACCGGGGCGCCGCCACCGCCGTGACGTCCGTGCCGACCAGCCGCTGCCGGACGGCGAACGCCGCCTTCGTCGGGTCGGGGGTGCCGCGCAGGTCGGCGGCGACCACCAGCGGGCCGTTGAAGCCGGGACCGAAGTTGTCGGCGATCAGCTCGTACGCGGCGCGGCTGCCGGAGCCGGCCGGCTCGGCGCCGGCGTCGGGCAGCCCGAGGCTGAGCTTCGGCGCCGGGATGGCCAGCACGCCGAGCACGATCAGGCCGCCGACCAGCACCGGTATCCGGCGCCGGGTGACGAAGCCGGCCCAGCGGGCGCCCAACCCGTGCTCCCCGCCGGCGCGGGCCTGGCGGCGCCGCAGGATCGGCAGCGGCACCGCGTCCAGCCGGCGGCCGGCGACCGCGAGCAGCGCGGGCAGCAACGTGACGGCGACCAGTACCGAGACGATGACGGTACCGGCGGCGGCCAGCCCCATGATGGTCAGGAACGGGATGTTCACCACCGACAGCGCGGCGAGCGCGATGAACACGGTGGTGCCGGCGAACACGACGGCCGAGCCGGCGGTGGCGTTGGCCCGGCCGATCGACTCGGCGACGGGCATCCCGTCCCGCAACTGGCCGCGGTGCCGGGACACCACGAACAGCGCGTAGTCGATGCCGACCGCCAGGCCGATCATCAGCGCCAGCACCGGTGCGACGCTGTTCATCGAGATGGCGCCGGACAGCGCGGTGATGCCGAGATAGCCGATGCCGACCCCGACCAGCGCGGTGACCAGCGGCAGCAGTGCCGGGATCAGCGAGCCGAACACGACGAGCAGCACCACGACCGCCACCACCACGCCGATCGCCTCGGTACTGCCGATCTGGGAGGCGTTGCTGAACGCCTGGCCGCCGACCTCGGCGCGCAGCCCGTCGTGTCGCAGCTCGGCGGCGAGCTGCTGGATGCGGCTCTTGGTGGCGTCGCTGACCTGCTGGTCGCGCTCGACGAACTGGATCGTGACGTACCCGGTGCGGTGCTCGCCGCCGGAGATCGTCTTCGCCTGGTACGGGCTGAGCGCGCCGACGACGCCGTCCACCTTGCCCAGCTGCCCCGTGGTCGCGGACACCTGCCGCTCGATGTCCGGTTCGAGCAGGTTGTGCCCGGCCGGCGCCTGTACCACGAGCTGGGCGGTACCGCCGGAGGCAGCCGGGAAGCTGCGGTGCAGCTGGTCGATGGTCTGCTGGGCGGGGTGCCGGGCACGCTGAACGTGTCGGCGAGGGTGCCCTTCAGCGTCACCGCCGCGGTGGCCATGCCCACCAGGACGACCAGCCAGGCGGCGATGACCCACCACCGGCGCCGGTGCGCGAACCGGCCCAGTCGGTAGAGCAGACCAGACATCGACACTCCTCGTTCGACGGTCACTGCCCGCCAGTCTCGCAGGAGTGACTCTCGCCTGGGAGTGACTCCCGTGAAGATGTGGAGCCGGTCACGCCGCACCGCCGCGACCCGGCGCGCTGCGACCCGGCGCGCCGCGGCCGGCGCGCTGCGACCCGGCGCGCTGCGACCCGGCGCGCTGCGACCGGCGCGCCCGGCGGTCCCGGCCACCTGGCTCGCCCGGGGAGGGCGGGATCCTGCTGGTGCTGCCCACGATGTTGGTGGCAGTGGGCCTGTCGCCCGCTTCCTAGCCGTCCGCACCTGCCTCTCCGGCGTGCCGGGTCCGGGGAACGGCACCTCATAGGATGGGCGGATGGTGAGCAAGGCGGACGGGCTGCGGGCGCGCAAGATGGCCCGCACCCGGGAGGGCATCGCCGCCACCGCGCTGGACATGTTCGCCGACCGCGGGTACGAGCAGGTCACCATCGAGGAGATCGCCGCCGCGGCCGAGGTGGCGCCGAGCACCGTCTATCGGCACTTCGTGACGAAGGAACAGCTGGCGCTGCACTACATCGGCGGTGGCCTGGCCGGCGTGCTGGACCGGTTGCGGGCGATCCCGGTCGACGCGCCGATCGGTGACGCGCTCAGCGAGGCGCTGATCGGCGCGCTGGCCCGGTACGACGAGACGGTCGACGTGCCGCGCGCGCTCGCCGCGCAGGACCTGATGGCGGCCAACCCGGCGGTACGCGCGGCGATGCACGGCGAGGTCGCCGAGTTCCGGCGGGAACTGGCCGAGGAGATGCGGCACCGGCTGGCCGGTGCCGCCGACACCGTCGTCCCGGCGCTGGCCGGCGCGCTGGTGGCGGCGGTCTACGAGCTGGCGATCGAGGCCTGGCACGCGGCCGGTGGTCGCACCCCGAGCCGGCAGTTCGCGGCCGAGGCCATCGAGGTGCTGGCGCTCGGCGGCATCCCGCTGCCCCGGCAGGACGTCGGGTCCGCGCGCGGCAGCCTGGACGCGCTGCTGGCCGCGAACGCCGACGCCCCCGCGACCAGCCGGCACCGGGCCGCCAACCGCTCCTGACCGGACGCTCGCCGGCCCGGTGAACGCCGGCCGGCCGGCACCAGGGCCGCCCGGCGGGACCGGACGGGGCACCCGGCGGCGCGTCGGAGCTGCCCAGAGCGCGGCGCGTCGGAGCTGCCCAGAGCGCGGCGCGTCGGAGCTGCCCAGAGCGCGGCGCGTCGGAGCTGCCCAGAGCATGGCGCGTCGGAGCGGCCGAAAGCGAGGAAAGTGGTGCGCGCGGCACGCCGCGCTTCTACGCTCCGAAAGGTGACCGTCACCGACCGAGGATCACGTCGGGGCGGGATCGGCGGGCCACGGAGGTACCGCCGGTTCCGCCCGGTGTCGTTCCCGGCGCCACGATGAGCCCGGCCGCGTGCTCGCGGCAACGGGCGGACGAACAGTCGACGTGCTCCCCGCGGCGGAGGCAGCGTGAACGGTGAGCTGGGCCGGGTCGTGTCGACGGTGCCGCCGGGCGCCGGCGCCGCGGTGATGGGTACCGCGATCCTGTCGACCGGGATGGCCGGGGTGCCGGTGCGGTGGCTGTCGTACGTGCTGGTCGTGATCGCCGCGGTGCTCTGGCTGGCGCTCGCGGTGCTGTTCCTGAACCGGCTGCTGGTGCACCGGGCCCGCTGGGTGGCCGACGCCGACGTACCGGCATCGCTGACCGGGGTGGCCGGTACCTGCGTGCTCGCCACCCGGCTGAGCATGCTGGGTTGGCTACCGGTGGCGGCGGCAATGCTGGCGCTGTCCGCCGCGCTGTGGCTGGTGTTGCTGCCGCTGGTGCTGGCGCACTGGCAGAAACCGACGGTCGGGGCCAACTTCCTGCTCTGTGTCTCGACGCAGGGGCTGGTGGTGCTGGCCGCGTCGATCGGAGCCGCCGAGCAGCTGCGCTGGCTGGCGGTCGTGGCCGGGGTGCTGTTCGTCGCCGGGCTGGTGGCGTACGCGGGCGTGCTGGTCACGTTCGACTTCCGGCAGGTCGCGCGCGGGGCGGGGGATCACTGGGTGGCCGGCGGCGCGCTGGCGATCTCCACCCTGGCCGCGACGAAGCTGTACCTGGCCGCCGGTCTGCTCGGGGTTCCCGGCGGTGCGCTGCGGGTGGCGGCCCTGGTGTTGTGGGCGCTCGCCGTCGGCTGGTACCTGGTGCTCGCGGTCGCCGAGGCGGTCTGGCGCCGGCCGCGCTACGACGTGCGTCGCTGGTCGACGGTGTTCCCGCTCGGGATGACGGCGACCGCCTGCATCAACCTCGGGATGGCGGCGCACCTGCCGGCGATCCGTACCGCCGGGCAGGTGTTGATCTGGCCGGCGCTGGCGGTGTGGGCGGCGGTCGCGTACGGCGCGGCGAACAGGCTGCGCAGCGCCGCGCTGGACGTGAGGGGGACGCCATGACGGTCGACCGCGACGGCACCGCTGGACCACCGCCCGGTGACCGGAGCGCCGCGATCGGGCCGGTGGACGACGGCGCGGTGCAGGCGGCGCTGCTGCGCGCCGGGCGGCTGCTGACCCGGCGGGAGGTGTCGCCGGACCTGCACGACGTGTACCGGCGGGGTGGCCGCGAGGGGGATGCCTTCTACCGCAACAGGTGGGCGCACGACAAGGTGGTGCGGTCCACGCACGGAGTGAACTGCACCGGCTCGTGTTCCTGGCAGGTGTACGTCT
Organism: Actinocatenispora thailandica; assembly: GCF_016865425.1. Taxonomy (NCBI): domain Bacteria; kingdom Bacillati; phylum Actinomycetota; class Actinomycetes; order Micromonosporales; family Micromonosporaceae; genus Actinocatenispora; species Actinocatenispora thailandica. The sequence goes on from NZ_AP023355.1 coordinate 1,184,510, forward strand.
CCGACGGGGTGATCACCTGGGAGGCGCAGGAGACCGACTACCCGTCGGTGGGGCCGGACTCGCCGGAGTACGAGCCGCGTGGCTGCCCGCGCGGTGCCGCGTTCTCCTGGTACACCTACTCGCCGAGCCGGGTGCGCTACCCGTACGTGCGCGGGGTGCTGCTGGACATGTACCGGGAGGCGCGGCACCGGCTCGGCGACCCGGTGACGGCGTGGGCCGAGATCACCGGCGATCCGGCCAAGCGGCAGCGGTACCAGCGGGCCCGCGGCAAGGGTGGCCTGGTGCGGGCGTCCTGGGACGAGGCGTTGGAGATCGCCGCGGCGGCCCACGTGCACACCATCAAGCGGTACGGTCCGGACCGCATCGCCGGGTTCTCCCCGATCCCGGCGATGTCGATCGTCTCGCACGCGGCCGGCTCGCGCTTCATCGAGCTGATCGGCGGGGTGATGACCTCGTTCTACGACTGGTACGCCGATCTGCCGGTGGCGAGCCCGCAGGTGTTCGGCGACCAGACCGACGTGCCGGAGTCGGGCGACTGGTGGAACTCCGCCTACCTGGTGATGTGGGGTTCGAACGTGCCGGTGACCCGGACGCCGGACGCGCACTGGATGTCGGAGGTGCGCTACCGCGGTACGAAGGTGGTCGTGGTGTCGCCGGACTACGCGGACAACACCAAGTTCGCGGACGCCTGGCTGCCCGCCCAGCCGGGTACCGACGCGGCGCTCGCGATGGCGATGGGCCACGTGATCCTGCGCGAGTTCTTCGTGGACACCCAGGTGGACTTCTTCACCGACTTCGCCCGCCGCTTCACCGACCTGCCGTTCCTGGTCACACTGTCCACACAGGACGATGCGTACCTGCCGGGCAAGTTCCTGACCGCCGCCGATCTCGGTGACGCCGCGCCGGAGGCGAGGCACAAGACCGTGCTGCTCGACTCGGCGACCGGGCAGCCGGTGGTACCCAACGGATCGCTGGGTTTCCGCTACGCGGACTCGGGGGTGGGGAAGTGGAACCTCGACCTCGGTGCCGTGACGCCGCTGCTGTCGCTGTCCGGGCCCGGCACCCGGACGGTCGAGGTGCTGCTGCCCCGGTTCGACACCGACGGGGTGCTGCGGCGTGGGGTGCCCGCCCGGGAGATCGACGGCAAGCTCGTCACCACCGTCTTCGATCTGATGCTCGCCCAGTACGGGGTGTCCCGGCCCGGGTTGCCGGGTGACTGGCCGGCCGGGTACGACGACGCGACGCAGCCGTACACGCCCGCCTGGCAGGAGGCGATCACCTCGGTACCGGCCGGGGCGGCGGAACGGATCGCCCGCGAGTTCGCCGACTCGGCCCGCCGGTCCGGCGGCCGATCCATGATCATCATGGGCGCCGGGGTGTGCCAGTGGTTCCACGGCGACGCGGCGTACCGGGCGATCCTGACGTTGCTGATGCTCACCGGCAGCATGGGCCGCAACGGCGGCGGCTGGGCGCACTACGTCGGGCAGGAGAAGTGCCGGCCGCTGACCGGGTGGCAGACGCTCGCGATGGGGCTGGACTGGTCCCGGCCGCCGCGGCAGATGATCGGCACCGGCTACTGGTACACGCACGCCGACCAGTGGCGCTACGACGGCTACCCGGCGAACGCGCTCGCCTCGCCGCTGGCCCGCGGGATGCTGGACGGGATGCACACCGCGGACACCCTGGCGCTGTCCGCGCGGCTGGGCTGGATGCCGTCGTACCCCCAGTTCGACGCCAACCCGCTGGACCTGGCCGAGCTGGCCGGCGACGACCCGGCCGGCTACGTCGCCGACCGGCTGGCCAGCGGCGGGTTGCGGTTCGCCGCCGAGGATCCGGACGATCCGCGCAACTGGCCCCGGGTGTTGACGCTGTGGCGCGCCAACCTGTTCGGCTCGTCCGGGAAGGGCAACGAGTACCTGCTCAAGCACCTGCTCGGTACCGGCAGCGCGCAGGTACGCGCCGGCCAGACGCCCCCGGAACACCGGCCGCGCGACGTGGTGTGGCGGGAGGAGGCACCCGAGGGCAAGCTGGATCTGCTGGTGTCCGCGGACTTCCGGATGACCTCCACCTCACTGCTGTCCGACGTGCTGTTCCCGGCCGCCACCTGGTACGAGAAGCACGACCTGTCCTCGACCGACATGCATCCGTACGTGCACGCGTTCAACCCGGCGATCGACCCACCGTGGCAGGCGCGCACCGACTACGCGCTGTTCGGTGCGCTCGCCGACCGGTTCAGCGAGCTGGCCGCACACCATCTCGGCCGGCGACGCGACCTGGTGGTCACCGCGATGCAGCACGACACCCCGGGGGAGACCGCGCAGCCCGGCGGCACGGTACCGGACTGGCGGCGGACCGGGGATCGGCCGGTGCCGGGGCGGACCATGCCGGCGGTGACCGTGGTGGAACGCGACTACCCGGCGATCGGGGACCAGTGGCGGGCGCTCGGGCCGCTGACCGAGCGGTTGGGCCTGCCGAACAAGGGCGTCACGTACCGGCCGGACGAGGAGGTGGCGCGGCTCGCGGCGACCGGCGGCGTCATGTCGTCCGGGGCGGCGGCCGGCCGGCCGGCGCTGGACACCGCCGCGAAGATGGCCGAGGCGGTCCTCGCGCTGTCCGCCACCACCAACGGAAGGCTCGCCGAGCAGGGGTTCCGGGCGCTGGAGGAGCGGGTCGGCAAGCCGCTGGCCGACCTGGCCGACCCGGACAGCCGGATCACGTTCGCCGACACCCAGGCCGGCCCGGTGCCGGTGCACGCCAGCCCGGAGTGGTCCGGCAGCGAGAAGGGCGGCCGGCGGTACGCGCCGTTCACCCTCAACGTGGAGCGGGGCAAACCGTGGCACACCCTGACCGGCCGGATGCACTTCTTCCTGGACCACGACTGGATGGCCGAGTTCGGCGAGCAGCTGCCGATCTACCGGGCACCGCTGGACATGGCCGCGCTGTTCGGCGAACCGCGGATCGGCCCGGATGGCGCGAGCGTGACGGTGCGGTACCTCACGCCGCACTCGAAGTGGTCGATCCACTCCGAGTACCAGGACAACCTGCTGATGCTGTCGCTGTCCCGGGGTGGGCCGACGGTGTGGCTGTCGGTGGCCGACGCGGCCGCGATCGGGGTCGCCGACAACGAGTGGGTGGAGGCGGTCAACCGCAACGGGATCCTGGTCGCGCGGGCGATCGTGAGCCACCGGATGCCGACCGGTACGGCCTTCGTCCACCACGCGCAGGAGCGCACCATCGACGTGCCGATCTCGGAGACCGGCGGCCGCCGCGGCGGCATGCACAACTCGCTGACCCGGGTGCTGGTCAAGCCGACGCACCTGATCGGCGCGTACGGGCAGCTGTCGTTCGCGTTCAACTACCTCGGCCCGACCGGCAACCAGCGCGACGAGATCACCGTGGTCCGCCGCCGCAGCCAGCAGGTCCGGTACCGATGAGCACCGGTGGGGAGGCGCGCTGCCGATGAGGGTGATGGCCCAGGTGGGCATGGTGATGAACCTGGACAAGTGCATCGGATGTCACACCTGTTCGGTGACCTGCAAGCAGACCTGGACCAACCGGGCCGGCACCGAGTACGTCTGGTTCAACAACGTGGAGACCCGGCCGGGGCTGGGCTACCCGCGCCGGTACGAGGACCAGGAGAAGTTCCGCGGCGGCTGGGTGCGCACCGCCCGCGGGAAGTTGCGGCCGCGCTCCGGCGGGCGGTTCCGGCGGCTGCTGTCGATCTTCGCCAACCCGGTGCTGCCCAACATCTCCGACTACTACGAGCCCTGGACCTACGACTACGAGAAGCTGATCGACGCGCCGCTCTCCGACGACTTCCCGGTGGCCCGGCCCAAGTCGCTGCTGACCGGCGAGGACACCCAGATCACCTGGAGCGCCAACTGGGACGACGACCTGGCCGGCGCCCCCGAACGCGCGCCGGCCGACCCGGTGCTGCAGCGGATGCGAAGCCAGGCGAACGAGGACGTGCGGCTGGAGTACGAGAAGGCGTTCATGTTCTTCCTGCCGCGCATCTGCGAGCACTGCCTCAACCCGTCGTGCATGGCGGCCTGCCCGTCCGGGGCGATCTACAAGCGGACCGAGGACGGCATCGTGCTGGTCGACCAGGACCGCTGCCGAGGCTGGCGGATGTGCGTCACCGGCTGCCCGTACAAGAAGATCTACTTCAACCACCGCACCGGCAAGGCGGAGAAGTGCACGCTGTGCTACCCGCGGGTCGAGGTCGGCCTGCCGACGGTGTGCTCGGAGACCTGCGTCGGTCGGCTGCGCTACCTCGGCCTGTTCCTGTACGACGCGGACCGGGTCGGCGAGGCGGCGGCGGTCGCCGACGAGAAGCAGCTGTACCCGGCGCAGCTGGACCTGCTGCTGGATCCCGACGACGAGGAGGTCGTCGCGGCGGCACGCCGGGACGGAATCCCGGAGGACTGGTTGGACGCCGCCCGCCGCTCCCCGGTGTACCGGCTGGCGAAGACCTACCGGATCGCCCTGCCGCTGCACCCGGAGTTCCGCACCATGCCGATGGTCTGGTACGTGCCGCCGCTGTCGCCGGTGGTGGACGTGCTGTCCCGCACCGGCCACGACGGCGAGGACGCGGCCAACCTGTTCGGCGCGATCGGCAGCCTGCGCATCCCGATCGGCTACCTCGCCGAGCTGTTCACCGCCGGCGACCCGGCACCGGTCGCCTCGGCGTTGCGCCGGCTCGCCGCGATGCGCTCGTACCTGCGGGCGGAGAACCTGGGCGAGGACGCCGACGAGTCGATCCCCGCCGCGGTCGGGATGACCGGCGCGCAGCTGCACGAGATGTACCGGCTGCTCGCGGTCGCGAAGCGGGAGGACCGGTACGTGATTCCGACCGCGCACGCCGAGCAGGCCGCGCAGCTGGACGAGTTCAGCTGCTCGCTGGAGACCGAGGGCGGCCCCGGGATGTACGGCTCGGGTCCGTTCGGCGAGGCTTCCGGCCGGCCGGTACCGGTGTCGATCGAGACGTTCCACGCGCTGCGGCAGCGGCAGGAGAGCGACGCGAGATCCGAGCCGGAGCACCGCTACAACCTGCTCAACTGGGACGGTTCCGGTCGCCCGGAGGGCATGTTCCCGGCGCCGAGCGAGCCGCCCGCGGCCGTCGAGCGTGAAGCCCGGGGCCCGGATCCGGGTGCCGGACGGCCACCGGTAGGTCCCGGCGGGCCCGAAGCGGGGGAGTCGGGCCGTGGCTGACCGGGACCGTACCGTCTGGCAGGCGGTGGCGCTGTTGCTGTGCTACCCGGACCGTCGGCTGCAGGAACTGCTCCCGCTGTTGCGGGACGCGACCGCCGGCATCGCGCCGCTGACCCGGTTCGTCGCCACGCTCGGCGCGACACCGCTGGCCGAACTGCAGTCGTCCTATGTGGACACTTTCGACTTCCGGAAACGGTGCTGCCTCTACCTGACCTGGTACTCCGACGGCGACACCCGGCGCCGCGGCGGGTCGCTCGCGGCGCTGAAGCGGCGGTACGCGGGGCACGGGTTCGCCGTCGCGGCGGGGGAGCTGCCCGACTTCCTGCCCGCGGTGTGCGAGTTCGCCGCGCACGCGCCGGACGGGGTGGGCCGCGAGCTGCTGGTCGAGCACCGCGCCGGCCTCGCGCTGCTGCGGCTGGCGCTGGCCGACGCCGGCTCGCCGTACGCGGAGGTGGTCGGCGCGCTGTGCGACACGCTGCCGGGTGAGCAGCCCGCCGACCGGGCGGCGGCGCTCGCGCTGGCCCGGACCGGGCCGCCGACCGAGACCGTCGGCCTCGACCTGCCACTCCAGCCGTACCAGAGGGGGCCCCGATGAACGAGCGTCGGCGAGCGGATCACGGGTGCCGCACATCCTGCTTCGTTGCTTCGACGAGAGAGGAACGGCGATGAGCATCGTGCTGTGGGCGGTGCTGCCGTACGCGATGGTGGTGGTGCTGGTGGGCGGCACGATCTGGCGCTACCGCTACGACCAGTTCGGCTGGACCACCCGCTCGTCCCAGCTGTACGAGTCGCGGCTGCTGCGGTTGGGCTCGCCGCTGTTCCACTTCGGGCTGCTGTTCGTGCTGCTCGGGCACCTGATGGGGCTGGTCGTACCGGAGTCGTTCACGTCCGCGCTCGGGCTGTCCGAGACCGGCTACCACGCGCTGGCGCTCACCCTCGGCGGCGTCGCCGGCATCGGTACCCTCGCCGGGATCGTGCTGCTGATCGTGCGCCGCCGCACCACCGGCCCGGTGTTCATGGCCACCACCCGCAACGACAAGGCGATGTACGTGGTGCTCGTCGCCGCGATCCTGGCCGGGCTGTGGGTGACGCTGGCGTTCAACGCGATCGAGCGGGCATCGACCGGCGGCTACGACTACCGCGCCACGGTCGGGCCGTGGTTCCGGTCGCTGTTCTGGTTCCAGCCGGACATCGGCAAGATGACCGCGGCGCCGGTCGACTACCGGATCCACACCCTGATCGGGATGCTGCTGCTGACGATCTTCCCGTTCACCCGGCTGGTGCACGCCTTCACCGCGCCGGTGCACTACCTGTTCCGGCCCTACCTGGTGTACCGCTCCCGGGACGCGGCCGGCCGGCACGGCGCCGGCGCGTCGACCGCCCGCGCCTGGTCCCCGGTCGGTACCCGGGACCGCACCCGCTGATCGGCCCGGCCGGAGCGAGGCAGCTCACACCGCCGGTGCGGTCGAGCCGGTTGCCTGGCCAGACAGACCTGTCTAGTGTCGGTAGTCGTCTAGACAGACCTGTCTGTTCGTGAGCCGCCGGGGCGGCCCACGACCCGAGCTTCCGGGGGATCATGACCGGCGCGACCATGCCCGACCTTCGCGGCCGTCCCGCCTCGCGGCATCCGACCGCGGCGCTGCTGCTGCTCGCCTCGATCGTCGTCACGCTGCTCGCCGCCTCCGCCGCGCCGACCCCGCTGTACGCGACGTATGCCGCGGAATGGCACTTCTCGCCGATCACCACGACCGTGGTGTTCGGCACCTACGCCCTCGCCGTGCTGGTGTCGTTGCTGCTGCTCGGCCGCATCTCCGACCACCTCGGCCGGCGACCGGTACTGCTGGTCTCGCTCGGGATCGCGGTCGCCGCGATGATCGTGTTCCTCACCGCCGGCAGCGTGCCCGCGCTGCTCGTCGCCCGGGCCGTGCAGGGGGTGGCCACCGGTGCCGCGATCGGCGCGGTCGGCGCCGGCATGCTCGACCTGCACAAGGAGCGCGGCGCGCTGGCCAACTCGGTCGCGCCCGGCATCGGCACCGCCGTCGGGGTGGTCGGCTCGGCCGCGGTCGTCCAGTTCCTGCCGTTCCCGACCCACCTGATCTACCTGCTGCTGATCGCCGCCTACCTGGCGCAGGCGATCGGCGTACTGCTGCTGCGCGAGACGGTGACCCGGGCGCCCGGCGCGCTGCGCAGCCTGCGCCCGGAACTGAGCCTGCCGCGGGCCACCCGCGGCGCGGTCGCGGTGGCCGCGCCGGTGCTGTTCGCGGTCTGGTCGCTGGTCGGCTTCTACGGTGCCCTCGCACCCGGCATCGTGGCCGGGATGGCCCACTCGCACGCGCCGCTGCTGGGCGGGCTGGGGCTGTTCCTCGCCGCTGCCGTCGGCACCGTACCGGTGCTGGCACTGCGCACCGTGCCCGCCCGTACCGTGCTGCACCTCGGCACGATCGGGCTGCTCGCCGGGATCGCGCTGGTGGTCGGCTCGGTGTCGGCCGGCTCCGCGGTCGGGTTCTTCGTCGGTACCGCCATCGCCGGGCTCGGCTTCGGCGCCGGGTTCCAGGGCGGCATCCGTACCGTCGTGCCGCTGGCCGCGCCGCACGAGCGCGCCGGCGTGCTGTCCCTGCTCTACATCGTGTGCTACCTGGGCATGGGTGGCCCGGCGGTGCTCGGCGGGGTGCTCGCGGTCCGGCTGGGCAGCCTGCCGGCCGCGGCCCGCGACTACGGCATCGGCGTGCTCGTGCTGGGGGCGCTCGCGTTGGCCGGGCTGCTGCTGCGGCGCCCGCGCCGGCCGGCCGCGCCGTCCCCCCGGCCGGAACCCGTCCGGGCGACGGTCGGCGCGACCGCCTCCGGCTGCCCGGACCGGCTACCCGATCCGGCCGGCGAGTAGCACCCTTGACGAGAAGGCCACGATCGGGTCCCGGCCGGACGGCGGGGACGGAAAGGGAGACGATGACACGCGAACGCAGGATTCCGGGTCCGGACCATCCGATCACGGTGGCGCCGTCGAGTGCCCGGGTGACGGTCCGCCTCGGCGACACGGTTCTCGCCGACACCACCGCCTCGGTGGAACTGCGCGAGGCCGGCTACCCGCCGGTGCACTACCTGCCGGTGGACGCGCTCGACCCGGCGGTGCTGCGGCCGACCGACAACACGACGTACTGCCCGTACAAGGGCGAGGCGGCGTACTACACGGTGGCGGTGAACGGCGACGAGGCGGTCGACGCGGCCTGGACGTACCGCACGCCGTACCCTGCGGTCGAGCAGATCGCCGGGCACCTGGCGTTCTACCCGAACAAGGTGGAGATCACCGTCGAGCCGTGAGACGACCAGCCGGACCGGAGGTGTGCGCGATGGGGACGAAGACGGAACCGGGAGGCCGCAGGCCACCCCGGGAACGGCTGCTCGCGGCGGCGAACGAGCTGTTCTACGCCGAGGGCGTGCACACCGTCGGCATCGACCGGATCATCGAGCGGGCCGGCGTCGCCAAGGCCTCGCTGTACAGCACGTTCGGCAGCAAGGACGAGCTGGTCCGGTCGTACCTGGCGGGCCGGCACGCGCGCATCGCCGACCGCGTCGCCGCGGCCATGGCCCGGTCCGACAACCCCCGTGAGCAGATCCTCGCCATCTTCGACTCGCAGACCGAGACCTGCGCCGCCCCGGGCTTCAACGGCTGCCCGTTCGTGGCGGCGAGCGCCGAGTCGCCGCGCGGCGGCGTGGTCGAGGAGGAGACCGACCGGTACCGGGCGTGGCTGCGCGGCGTCTTCGCCGACCTGGCGGCGAAGGCCGGCGTGACCGACCCGACGGCGGTGGCGCACCAGCTGCACATGATCTACGACGGGACGAGCGTGTCGGCCCGGATGGACCACGACCCCGCCGCCGTGTCGCGCACCGCCCGGGCCGCCGCCGCGGCCCTGCTCGACGCCGCCACCTGACCGGTCAGGCCGGTTCGGCGTCCTCGCCGATGCTGCGGATCAGCGCGCGGGCCTTGGCGGTCTTCACCGCGGTCGTGAGCGACTCGATGTCGTACGCGCCGTAGTGCCGCCGCCCGTTGATGAAGAACGACGGCGTGCCGGACACGCCGGACAGCTGGGCGGACTCGACGTCGTCGGCGACCCGGGACTGCACCCAGCGGCCGCGCAGGTCCGCGGTGAACTTCTCCACGTCGAGCCCGAGCGTCTCGGCGTACCGCAGCAGGTCGTTGGGCCGCAGCTCGTCCTGGTGGTCGAACAGCAGGTCGTGCATCGGCCAGAACGCGCCCTGCTTCGCCGCCGCCTCGCTCGCCTTGGCCGCCAGGTACGCGCGGGGGTGCACGTCGCGCAGCGGCAGGTGCCGCCAGACGTACCGGATCTCGGCGTGCCCGGCGAGCAGGTCCCGCACCACCGGTTCGGCCTGCCCGCAGTACGGGCACTCGAAGTCGCCGTACTCGACGATCGTGACCGGAGCCACCGCCGGCCCGCGAACGTGGTCCCGGTCGTCGGCGACCGGCACGGCGAGATCCACCAGCGTCTCCCCGGTACCGAGCAGCGCCCGGCTGCGGGGGAGCGGCGCGAGCCGCCCGGTCACCGCGAACACCGCCCAGGACAGCGCCGCCGCGCACAGCGCCGCGGACAGCACGCCGAGCTTCGCCTCGGCCAGCTGCTCGCCGCGGAACGCCAGCGTCGCGATCAGCAGCGACACGGTGAAGCCGATCCCTGCGATGGCACCGCCGCCGGCGATCGACGCCCAGCCGACCGGCGGCTGCAGCCGGCCCCGGCTGATCCGGTTCGCCAGCCAGCTGACCCCGAGGATGCCGACCGGTTTGCCCAGCACGTACCCGAAGAGGATGCCGAGCGTGATCGGCGAGGTGTACGCGGTGGCCAGGAACCCGCCGTTGATCGCGATCCCGGCGTTGGCCAGCGCGAACACCGGCACGATCAGGTAGCTCGTCCACGGGTGGAACAGCTGCTGCAACCGCTCGTTCGGTGACAGTGCGGCGGCCAGCCCGGCCTGGGCGGTGCGGGCCAGCTCCGGTGTCGGCTGTTCCCGGAACGAGCGGAACAGGCCGGTGGCGCGCTCCAGGTCGTCGCTCGCCGGCGGGTACGCCGCGGTCAGCAGGCCGACCGCCAGCCCGGCGACGACCGGCTCCACGTTCGCCGCCCGCAGCGCGCCCCACACCACGACCGCCAGTACGACGGTCACGAAGCCCATGATCCGGCCGGCGATGGGCAGCCGGCGCAGCACCAGCAGCACGCCGAACGTGCCGATCGCCACGAGCACCGGTACCAGCGTGACGTGGCCGCTGTAGAAGAAGGTGATGACCGCGAGCGCGACGAAGTCGTCGACCACCAGCACGGTGAGCAGGAACGCGCGAACCCGGTCCGGCAGCCGCCGGCCGACCAGCGCCAGCAGGCCGAGCGCGAACGCGGTGTCGGTCGACATCGCCGTACCCCAGCCGTGCACCGACGGCTGCCCGGCGTTGATCGCGAGGTAGATCAGCACCGGCACGGCCATCCCGCCGAGGCCGGCGAGCAGCGGCAGGGTGATCCGCCGCCGGTCGCGCAGCTCGCCCATGTCGAACTCGCGCCGCGCCTCCAACCCCACCACGAAGAAGAACAGCGCCATCAGGCCGCCGTTGATCCACTCCCGCACGTTCTGGGTGATCCCCACGTCGCCGAACCGCACGGCGAGCTCGGTACCGAAGAACCGCTCGTACCCGGCGCCGTCGAGGTTGGCCCAGACCAGTGCCGCCACCGCGGCGATCACCAGCACGGTGGCGCTGCCGGACTCGGTCTGCAGGAAACTGCGCAGCGCGGTCTCCCGGTTCACCCCGGCGCTGCGCGCCGACCAGCGGCCCGACTCGGTCATCGACCGTTTCCGTTCCCGTTCACGCCCCCAGCCTGCCAACTGGCACCGGCTCCGTGGGCCCGATCACCACCGAACCTTCGCCCAGATCACAGCCTCGTGGGCGTCGACCGCTACCGCTGTCCTGTTACCATCGCCCGCACTGGCTTCGTCGCTCACTCGGTTGCCGAGAACGTCTGTTGCCACCGCAACGTGTCACCGCGCAGCGCCTCGTCGGCCAGGCGCCGCGCAGAGTCGGTCTCGAGCGCATTCAGCGAGGAATCGATCCATGGCTGCACGTTCTGGTAGCCGGCCTCCCGACACTCCACGGCCTGGACGAGGCACTCCAGTTTGTCCGCATCCCGGGCCACGATCGCTTCGATGGTCCGGCGTGCCTCGTACTCGTCGACCGCGGACTGGATCATGGCGCGTACCGGCTCCGGCGCGGCGGCGACCTGGTCGGCGGTGATCTTCTCGTTCGGTGTCGCATCGAGGTACCGGCGGCCAATGTGCGGGATGTCGGTCACCCGCGTCTCTTGCGAGTCGTGCAGCAGCCCCATGAGTGCGACGCGGGAGGCATCGGCACCCTCCATCGCCGCCAGCACCGCGCCGATGATCCCGACCCGGAACGAGTGCTCGGCGACGGTCTCCGGGTTCTTCTCGCCGACGAACCACCACCCGGTGCGCGCGGCACGCTTGAGGACGCCGGCCTCGAAAATGAAGCTCATCGCACCGGCCGCATCCGCGTCATCCATCGACGGGCTCCTTCCGTTCGTGGCCAATCCCTGCACCCGCAGACCGTAGAGTACGGCGGTCAGCTCCCCCGGGCCCGGGCGGACAACTCCGCGGTATCCATGAGGCGTTGGCTGCGGGTAACCAGGAGCGATGCCGTCTCGGGCTCGGCAACTGCAACCCCTGGCCGGGCCTGCAAGAGTGCCCACAAGGTGTGCACGTTCAGATCGATGAATGCATGGTCGGCATCGAGCCGGTCAACGATGTGACGCAGTAGCACCGCCCCACGCCACCGTAGTGAGGAGTCGGCCATGTACGAGTCATCGGGCTGTTGCTGGTCGATCTCGCCGACCCAGAAGGCCCAGTAGTTCAATCCAGCCAACTCCGATCGATCGTCGCCGTGAGCATGAGTGATGAAGTCGCGAAGTGGCTGGCGGTCGCCTTGCCGGGCCAGCGATGTGGCGACAGATCGCGCATCGACCCAGCGCGGCGTCCATGGCTCCGCGCGGTGGAAGTGCGGGAAGGCTCGGGGTGGAGAGAGCCAGCTGGCTGACGCCCCGGTGCGGTCGAGGCTGCCGAGATAACACGCCTGTCGATGCAGCAGGATCACGTCATCGTCCGAAGCAGCGCGATCGGCGAGCATCCGAAGGTTCTCGAAGAACTGCCGACGGTCGGAGGCATCGAGCGCGGGTCCGGCAGCGCCCGGCCCACGACGCTCGGTGCGCGGGAGATTCGCGTGCTGGACGATGCGCGGCTCGGCTCCCGACACCGCCCAGCTGATCAGATCGGTTACTGCGTGGTTCAGCACCGACCAGCCAAGGGGGTTGGTCGCAAGTGGTGGTGACGGGGCTCGCATCGAGGATCTGGGCAATCAACAGATCGGCTTCGGCCGATCGGTCCAACGCCTGCAAGAGGATCCGGTGGCCACCGAGTCGCGCCAGTCGTTGCCGGATGGTGAGAGCGTGACCGTGTGGTACGGCGGTGAACGATCGGCGACCGGACTCCCAGCCCTGAATAGTGCCGCGATCCACGCCGAGGTGCTCGGCGAGCTGCTCTTGGCTGGCGGGGATGGATTCGCGGATCAACTTCATCAGATAACCGGTGACCACCCCGCGCCGTGGTCTTGCTGCTGGCATGTCACACCTCTGGACGTACCGACGGTCAGCGTTCCGGCGGTCAGCGGGACTGCGCGAGCCAGTCGAAGTCCTGTTATTCGTACCCACAGTGAGTCGTCGACGAATCGTTCTGATCGTAGCGTGGACGTCACACAGGGTTCGAGCTCGGCAGACGGAACGAACTGGATGGGGACTTGGCGCGGCGCCTCGCGGACGAGTTGGGTATCTCGAAACATGCGGTATTCGCCCTCGCCGGCAACCTGGTCGACCGGCACGGCTACGACCAGATCGTCGTCGATTCGCGGACCTCGGAGATTACTTGCGAGGCAGAGCGAGCCATCCGCGCTTACACCCGCGGATTGATCAACACCATCGTGATCCACGACAGCACTGGCCTCGGCCCGATCGAACTGGAAGGCGACCGCCATGCCAAGAGCAACCAGCTCCCGTGATTCGTTGACCACCGTCACCGACCATTTCCCGCTTGGACGCTCCTTCACCGAGACACCGGATTCCGCCCTGGCGGACAGCCGTCCGTTCGGCATCACGCTGGCGATCTCGCCCAGCCACACCGACGACATCGACCTGACCCGCGTGTCGTACGACTCGGAGCGGCAGATAGGCGTCGTGCTCGAGGCGGACGGCAGGCTGACCGAGCTGGCAAAGCACTCCACCGGTTGGACCAACACCGACACCGCCAGCAGCGACAAGGCGCCTGGCGACGCCGACCGCGACGCCACGGAGGACTGAGCGATGCCCACTTCCGGATCGACCGTGCTGGTGCTGACGCATTGGTTCGACCCGACCGCCGACATGGTGATCGAGCAGCTGAACCGGCGTCGAGTGCCGGTCTACCGCGTCGATCCGGGCGACCTGCCCAGCCGTCTGACCGTTACTGGCGAGCTCGGGCCAGAAGGTTTCACTGCCTTCCTGCAACTCCCGGAGCGCTCGCTCAGCCTGGCCGACGTCAGCTGTGCCTGGTATCGACGCCCCACCGCGTTTCACTTCCCGCGAGGGCTCACGGATGGTGATCGCCGATGGGCAGCGGCCGAGGCGCGCGCCGCACTCGGTGGGCTCATACAGCTCGTGCCGAACTGGCTTAACCATCCGGCGGCCATCGGCCGTGCCGAGTACAAGCCGATCCAACTGGACGCCGCTCGTCGACTGGGCCTCAACGTACCGGCGACCATGATCACCAACGATCCCGAGCACGCAGCCGGGTTCGTCACCGAGCTGGGCGGCAGCGTCATGTACAAGCCGCTCTCCGCGCCGCTCGCCACGAGTCCAGGCGGCGACCCCGTCATGCTTTACACGACGCCGGTCACCACAGCACAGGCGTCCAGCGCTGGCGTCAGTTTGACGATGCACTTGTTTCAACAACGCATCCCGAAGGATCACGAGCTGCGCGTCGCATACGTCGACGGCACGTGCTACACCGCCCGCATCGACACCGGCTCGCGCCGCGCGGCCGAGGACTGGCGCGCGGACCACGAGCACGTCAGCTACCGGGTGGATGACCTGCCCAACGACGTGACCCGGATGCTGGGCGACCTGATCCAGGCTCTGGGTCTCCGCTACGCGGCCGTGGACATGATCGTTGACCCGACCGGCTGTCATTGGCTGTTGGAAGTCAATCCCAATGGTCAGTTCGGCTTCATCGAGAACGCCACCGGCCTGGACATCGCCGCCGCGATCGCGGATGCCCTGACCATCCCCGCCTGACCGGAAGAGTGAAACATCGTGGCCACCATCAGCCAGGACGACACCGGACGCTACCGAAGGCGCATGGTTGGTGAGCTTCGGCGCGGAGGTTGGCTTCGTAGCCCGGCGTGGATCGACGCGTTCCAGGCGGTACCCCGGCATGCCTTCGTGCCGCGGTTCTTCATCCCAACCGATACCGGCCACTGGGCTGCGGTCTGCGCACAGGACCGCGGTTGGGCCGAGCGGGCATACACGCTGGGCAGCCTCGTCACCCAGCTCGGCGGCGACGAGTCGTACTGGGGCCGCGCGCGTGACGCCCCACTGCGTGGTACGCCGACTTCATCGTCGTCCGACCCTCGGCTGATGGCGACCATGCTGGAAGCGCTCGATGTGCGCGACGGTCACACGGTGTTGGAGATCGGTACCGGTGCCGGGTACAACGCCGGGCTTATCAGCCACCGGATCGGCAGTCGGAACGTCACCAGCGTCGAGGTGGACGCGGGGCTGGCCCGCACGGCGCGTCAGCGGCTCGCTGAGTGCGGATACCACCCGACCATCGTGACCAGCGACGGCACGAACGGTGTCCCGGAGGCATCGCCCTACGACCGGATCATCGCGACCGTCGCTGCCCCCACCGTTCCTGCCGCCTGGGTTGAGCAGACAAGGATCGGTGGGCTCATCCTGCTCAACCCGTACACCGAGTTGGGCAGCGGGCCACTGGTGCTGCTGACCGTCACGGACCGAGGCAGGGCCGAGGGGCGCTTCCTACCCTCCTATGGCGCCTTCATGCCCTTCCGCGCCCACCAGCCGGCCAGATCCGATCAGGAACGTCTCAGCGACGCGCTGCGCAGTGCAGACGGCCGACGAACCGCGACGGAGGTTCCGGTTGACGTGCTCCATCAGATTGATGCCGGAATGCTGATCGGTCTGCTGGTACCGCACGTCGCCTGGATCGGCTTTACCCCAGAGGGCGGTCGGTCGCAGCTCTGGTTGCTCGGTGACGATGGATCCTGGGCTGTGCGGGACGACGATGGGGTCGAACAACGTGGCGAACGGCGGATCTGGGACGAGATTGCCGCTGCGTACGGACTCTGGCAGCAGCTCGGAAGTCCCGGCCGGGAAAGATTCGGACTGACTGTAACGGTCGACGGGAAGCAGACGATCTGGCTCGACGGCCCGGACCGCACGGTGGCGCCATTGGCGCTCGACTCCCGGTTCGGGACGTGCGGCGGGGGTTGACGGGTGGGATCGGGCGGGCCATGCTGCGGCAAGATCTTTCGTCGGATCTCTCGGACAAGTTGATAACTGTCAGTCAGGTACGCACCGCTGCGTCTCGGCCCCCAGCAGAACGAGGTGAGCACCTTGCCGCCCGCCCCCTCCCCGCACCGACGTCCCGACCGACGATCCCTCGCCCGCCGCCTCGGCCGTACCCTGCTCGCCGCCGTCGCCGCCCTGGCGGTCCTCGGTACGGCCGCACCGGCGCAGGCCGCACCCGCCCCGGAACGCCACCGGCACGGCGCGTTCGACACCGGGCCGGCCGCCGCCGCGCTCCGGCGGCTGATCGGCGCCCGGGCGAACCAGGTGACGCTGCGCGCGGTGGACCGCGGTACCGGGAAGGACACGTTCGGCATCACCGCCGAGCACCGCCGGCTGGTGATCTCCGGTACCACCCCGGCGGTGCTGCTGACCGGCTTCGGTTGGTATCTCAAGTACGTCGCGCACGTGGACGTGTCGCTGGAGGGTGACAGCCTCGCCGCGCTGCCGCACCGGCTGCCGCTGCCGGCGGCGCCGATCTCGCACACCTCCTCGGTGACGCACCGGTTCGCCTTCAACGACACCAACGAGGGGTACGCCGGGCCGTACCTGTCCTGGTCGGCCTGGCAGCACCGGATCGACGTGCTCGCCCTGCGCGGCATCAACGAGGTGCTGCTGTACGAGGGCTCCGGTGCGGTGTACCAGCAGACGTTCGAGAAGTTCGGCTACTCGGCCGACGAGATGCGGCACTGGATCCCGCAGCCGGGCCACCAGTCCTGGTGGCTGCTGCAGAACCTGTCCGGGGTCGGTGGCCCGATCTCGCAGCACCTGCTCGACCAGCGGGCCGAGCTGGGCCGGCGGATCGCCGACCGGCTGCGCTCGCTCGGCATGACGCCGGTACTGCCGGGCTACTTCGGCACCGTGCCGGACGGGTTCGCGGATCGCAACGCGGGCGCCGAGACGGTGCCGCAGGGCACCTGGAACAGCCTGCCGAGGCCGGACTGGCTGGACCCGACCAACGAGTGGTTCGGCCGGGTCGCGAAGACCTTCTACGCCGCGCAGACCAGGCTGCTCGGACCGTCCACGATGTACAAGATGGATCTGCTGCACGAGGGCGGCAAGGCCGGTGACGTGGACGTGCCGGCGGCGTCGAGGGCGGTGCAGCGGGCCCTGGCCGACGCGCACCCGGACGCGCTGTGGGGCATCCTCGGCTGGCAGAAGAACCCGCTGCCGGCCACCCTGCAGTCGATCGACCGGTCGAAGATGGTGGTGCTGGACGGGATCTCGGACCAGTCGAGCATCACCGACCGGGACAAGGACTTCCTCGGCACCCCGTACGCGTTCGGAACGATCTGGAACTTCGGCGGGCACACCAACCTCGGTGCCCAGTTGACCACCTGGAACCAGAAGTTCTACCAGTGGCAGGACAAGCCGGGCAGCGCGCAGGACGGCATCGCGCTGATGCCGGAGGCCATCGACAACAACCCGGCCGCGGTCGAGTTCTTCACCGAACTGCCGTGGCGCAGCGGGCCGGTCGACCTGCACGACTGGTTCGCCCAGTACGCCACCGCCCGGTACGGGGCGGCCGACGCGCACGCCGCCGCGGCGTGGCGCACCCTGGCCGACACCGTGTACAGCTGGCCGGCGAACGTGGACAGCCGGCACCCGACCGCGCTGTTCGACAACCAGCCCAGCCTGTCCACGACCTCCTCCCCGCTGCCGTACGACACCGCCGCGTTCGACACCGTGCTGACCAACCTGCTCGCGGTGCCGGAGTCGCTGCGCGGCACCAGCGCGTACCGGTACGACCTGGTCGACGTGGCACGGCAGGTGATCGCGAACCACAGCCGGACCGCGCTGCCGCGCATCCTCGCCGCGTACCGGACGGGCGACAAGGCCGAGTTCGACCGGCTGTCCGGCCGGTTCTGCGACCAGATCGCGCTGATGGACCGGCTGCTCGGCAGCGACCAGCACTTCCTGTTCGGCAGCTGGCAGCAGGGCGCGGAGCGGTCGGCGGCCGGGCCGGCCGAGCGGGCGGCGCTGCGCTACGACGTGCGCTCGCTGGTCACCCTGTGGGCCGACGGAACCACGCTGCAGGACTACGCGCGGCGCGAGTTCAACGGCCTGGTCGGCGACTACTACGGGCTGCGCTGGAAGACCTACTTCGACAGCCTGGACACGGCGCTGTCGAGCGGCAAGCCGCCGGTGCCGGTCGACTGGAAGAAGGTCGCGGCCGACTGGGCGCACGCCGACACCGAGTACCCGACCCGGCCGCACGGTGACGCCTACCAGCTGGCCAGCGAGGTGGCGGCGAGCCCGGACGGCACGCTGAGCCTGGGCAGCACGCACAACGCCGCCGAGCCCGGCGGCACCGTCTCGGTCACCGCCACGTTCAGCAACCTGAACATGCTGCGCGGCACCGGGAAGCTCGAGCTGGCCCTGTCCACACCGGACGGGTACGCGGCCAAGGAGAGCACGCCGAGCAGCACCGGCGACGTCGCCGCCGGCGGTACCTTCACCGCGACCTGGTCGGTGACGGTGCCGGCCGGCGCGACCGCCGGCGAGGTCGGTGACCTCGCGGCCACCGCACGGTGGGGTACCGACGGGCACGCGAGCGCCGCGACCAGCGTGCTGGTGTCCGGCGCGGTGTCCGGCGACTGGAAGACCGTCGACACCACCGACGCGTCGTACGCGCAGTCCGGCGACACGATCGCGATCGCCGGCGGCGGCGAGGACATCAACTCCACCGCCACCCAGTTCGCCTCGGTGTACCGGCCGGGCGCGCTGGCCGACGGCAGCGCCGCCACCACGACGGTGACCCGCGTCGACGCGCAGGCGCCGTACGCCCGGGCCGGGCTGATCGCGAGCGCCGACCTGACCAGCCCCGGTGCCGGGTTCGCCGCGGTCGCGGTGACCCCGCAGCAGGGCTGCCTGTTCAACTGGGACCCGGACGGCGACGGGCTGCTGAACAAGGTGTCCGAGGTCGGTGGCTTCGGCGCCAGCGTGCAGGTGCGGCTCGGCCGGCACGGCGACACGTTCGTCGGTGAGTGCTCGTCGGACGGTACGCACTGGACCGTCATCGGGTCGGCGCAGCTGCCCGGTGCGAGCGACGCCGAGGACGTCGGGATGTTCTTCACCGCGGTCGACCGGCACACCCGTACCGCCGGGCTGGGCGTCTTCGACGCGATGACCACCGGTGCGTTCGCCCTACCGCGGGACGGCAGCGGCGACCCGCAGTGCAGCGTCGGCAAGCCGGTCACCGCGTTCAACGCGGAGAACGGGCACCCGGCCACCGCGGCGAACGACGGCAGCCGGTCGAACTACCCGTACTGGGGCGGCCCGCTGGAGGCGAACGGCACCTGGTGGCAGGTGGACCTGGGTGCGGCGACCGACGTGTCCCGGATCAACGTCCGCAACTACGTCGGCGGCGGCCGGTACTACACCTACCGGGTGGTGGCGAGCGAGGATGGCACGCACTGGTTCACCGTCGGCGGCCGGATGACCACCGATCCGGCGACCGATGCCGGCGACACCTTCGACACCATCGGGACCGCCCGGTACGTCCGGGTGGTCGGGCTGAGCAACACCGCCAACGCCACCTTCCACCTCACCGAGGTCACCGTGTACGGGATACCGGCCTCCTGACGAACCTCCGCCGGCCGGGTAGGGGCGACCGGCAGGCTCCGCCACCCGCTGCTGCCACGGCGGGTGGCGGAGCACCGGAACCGTCGACCGAACCGGCTGGTCAGCCGTTTGTGCAGGTCAGCCCGGGTGGCGTAACTCGACCGAAACATTTCGCGGGTTAGCGTCGGCGGCATGACACCGCCAGCCGACCGCACCGGCGCCGGGCCCGGCCGGCCGCCCGGTGCGCGGCGCGCCGACCAGGCCCGGCGGGTCGCCGACGTGCTGCGCCAGCACGCCCTGTCCGGCGGGTACCGGGACGGCCGGCTGCCGGACGAGGCGACGCTGATACGCGACTTCGGCGCCTCCCGCAACGCGGTGCGGGCGGCGCTCGCGCTGCTGGCCGCGGAGGGCCTGGTCGAGCGCCGCCGCGGCGTCGGTACGGTCGTGGTCGGCCGGCGGCATTCGCATCCGCTGGACCGCCTCACCGGGCTGGCCGAGACGCTCGGGGACGCCGGCGAGGTGCGCAACGAGGTCCGGGTCGCCGAGGTGATCGCCGCACCGGCCGCGATCGCCGCCCGGCTCGGTGACCCCGTGCTGCACCTGGAGCGGCTCCGGCACCTCGCCGGCCGCCCGCTGTCGCTGGACTCCAGCTACCTCGCCGCCGACGTGGGCCGGCAGCTGCTCGCCCGCGATCTCGCCGGCCGGGACGTGTTCGGGCTGATCGAGGAGATCACCGGGCAGCCGCTCGGCGCCGCCGAGGTGACGGTCGCCCCGGCGGTCGCGGACGCCGACACCGCCGCGCTGCTCGCGGTACCGGCGGGCGCGCCGCTGTTCGCGATCGAACGGTTCAGCCGGCTCGCCGACGGCCGCCCGGTCGACCTGGAGTACCTGCGGGTCCGCGGCGACCGGACGACCCTGTCGGCCACCCTGCACCGATGACCCGCGGTGGCGGCGGCGCGCTGACGGCGGCGATGGGGCTGTGCGTGTCGCTGGTGGTCGGCATGGTCTCGGCGCTGAACCTGGGCATCCCGCTGCTGTCGGCGAGCGCGCTGCACCCGTCGGCCGGGTCGGTCGTGTGGGTGGTCGACGGGTACGTGGCGGTGTTCGCCTGCCTGCTGGTCCCGGCCGGCGCGCTGGCCGATCGGCTGGGCCGCAAGGGCACCCTGCTCGCCGGGCTGAGCGTGTTCGGCCTGGGCAGCGCGCTGTGCGCGCTCGCGCCGGCCACCGGCGTGCTGATCGGCGGCCGGATGCTGTCCGGGGTCGGTGCCGCCGCGGTACTGCCGAGCACGCTGGCCCTGCTGCTGAGCGGCGGTTCGGAACCGGCTGACCCGCCCGGCGCCGCCGGGCGCCGCCGCGGCCGGCGGATCGCCGCCTGGTCGTCGATGACCGGCCTCGCCGCGGTGCTCGGCAACGTCGGCGGTGGCGCGGCCCTGCAGACCGGGTCCTGGCGGGTGCCGTTCGCCGCCGCGGTGCCGCTGACCGCCGTCGCGGTGGCGGCCACCGCGCTGGCCGCCCCGCGGGTACCGCGGCATCCCGGCCGGCTCGACCCGGCCGGCGCCGCGCTGCTCACGGCCGGCGTGCTGGCGTTGCTGTTCGCGGTGATCGCCGCGCCGCGGTACGGCTGGCTCGGCGCCCCGGTCGTGGTCGCCGGGACGCTGTCGGTACTGCTGCTCGCCGGTTGGGTGGTGCACGGTTGCCGGGCCCGCACGCCGCTGCTGGACCCGCGCATCCTGGCGGCACCGGCGGTTCGCGCCGGTGCGCTCGGGATGGCACTGACGTTCGCCGGCATGTTCGCGGTGATGTACCTCAACGGCCAGTTCCTGCAGTACGTCCGGGGCTTCTCGGTGCTCGGCTCCGGGCTCCGGCTGCTGCCGATGGCGGCGGCGCTCTACCTCGCGCCGCGCGGCGGGGCCGCGGTCGCCCGCCGGTACGGCCGGCGTGCCGGCGCCGGTGCCGGCCTGCTGGTGCTCGCCGCGGGGCTCGCGGTCGTCGGCACCCTCGACGCGCACACCGGCTACCCCGGCTACGTGTCCGGAGTGGTCCTGGTCGCCGCCGGGTGCGGCCTGGCCGGGCCGGTGCTGTCCGAGGTGCTGGTGACCGCGCTGCCGGCGTCCGGCGCCGGTACCGGATCCGGGTTGCAGAGCCTGGCCCGGGAACTCGGCAGCGCGATCGGGGTGGCGGTCGCCGGCAGCCTGACCGCCGCCGGGTTCGACGCGCGGTTGCCCGCAGGGGTGGGCGATCCGGGCACGGTACCGGCCGCGCTGGCTGCCGGCGCCGACCGGGTGACGGTGCTCGACGCGTTCACCGGGTCGGCCGGGAATGCGCTGCGCGCCGTCGCCGTGGCCGTCGCGGTACTCGGACTGCTCGTGGTCCGGTGGCTGCCGGGCCGGCGGCCTGCCGGTCAGAATGCCCACACCGGTACCGGCGGTGGTGGGTAGTTGTGCCGTACGCCACCGGCGCCGGATCGCCGAAACTGGGCGACGACATCCCGGCAGCACAACCGGCGCGACGAGCGAGGGCAACGAGCCAGCCTCGGGTATCGCGCGGTGCCTCGTCGGGCTCCCGGCGAAGGAGGAAGGTCGATGAGCTCGGACGGCTTCACCATCAACCCGACCGCGGTGCGCACGCTCACCTCCGACGTGTCCGGCCTGACCGGCCGGATGGGCGAGGTGATCAGCGGCCTGGAGACCGCGGTGCTGGACGGCCTGTCGTTCGCCGAGCTGGGCAGCCCGGTCGCCGCCGCGAACGCCAGCCTGCAGAGCCAGCTGGTGTCGTCGCTGCGCAGCGCGATGCAGCTGTTCGAGAAGATCAACGGACACGTGCAGCAGGCCAGCGACGACTACGCCAGCACCGACACCGCAGTCGCCGACGGTTACGGCGGCCAGCAGAACGGCGGCGGTACGCAGACCGCGGGTGGCGCCACCGACCAGCTGGACCCGGCGGTGGTGCGCAGCATCATGGCATCCGAGGGGGCGTCCGGCGAGCAGGGCGGTGTCCGCGAGCTGTACGGGTTCCGGCAGAGCGAACACAACGGCTACGACCAGATCCTCGCCGCGCGCAACCGGTACGGGCAGGGCAGCCCGCAGGAGGTCGCGGTGGTCAGCGGGCTGCTGTCGGACCACGCCCGCGCCGCCGGCGCGCTGCACTTCTCCGACCCGGGCGTGCAGGCGGCGATCGTGTCCGGCGCGCACATGCGCGGCGAGGGCGGCGTGCAGGCCATCCTCAACTCGATGGCCGGCGATCCGATCCACCGCAGCGGCACCCTGTCGCAGCACACCATCCAGACCATCCAGCAGATGAGCCCGGAGCAGTTCCAGCAGTCGTACCACGATGCCCGGATCGACTACGACCGGGCGATCTACGGCAACACCACGACGCACCAGGGCGGGGTCACGGACAACTGGTGGCACCGGTACGGCCACGGTCTGACCGAGCGGTACGACCGGGAACAGCAGCAGTTCCTGAACATGTCGCACGGCACCGGTCAGTAGCCGGCGCCCCTCGAACCGAGGCGTTTCCCGCCTGCCCGCGCAGCGCGGGGGCGCCTCGCTCCACCCGGAGGCTCGGGCCGGGCCTCCGCAAGCCGGCGCCGGGGTGCGCCGCCGAGACCGCACCCCGGCGCCGTCCCTCGCCGCGCTGCGGCAGACCCCCGGTGGCCCGCCCACCGCGCCATCGGGCGGCGAACCGAATCCGCACAGTCAGTCGAGTGGGCGGTCGAGCCGTAACCGGAGCAGGTCGGCGAGCGGCAGGGTCTCGCCGTCCCGGGCGCCCTCACCCACGGTCAGCGGCGGCGGGGTGGGCGCCAACCGCGCCCCGCGCACCCGGGCGAGCGCCGAGTCCGGTACGGACAGGATGTAGAACTCGCCGTCGGTGCCCACCGCGATCGACCGGTCCGGCTTCAGGTACCAGCCACGCAGCCCGGTGCGGTAGCGGTGCCGCCCGCCGTAGCCCCGGGCGGTCAGCGGCACGGCGGCGATCCCGCGCGCCGTCACGTCCCGGACGAATCCGGCGACGAGCTCCCGCGCCTTCCGCTGCTGCGCCTCCCGCGCCTTGCGTTGCGCGTCCGCGTGCACCGCCGCCGCGTGCGCACTCGCCCGCCGCCGCGCCTGCTGCTCGTCGCCCGTCACGACCCCTCCGGCTGGGTGACGCTGCGCTGTCCGGGGTTGAGGACCGAGCCGACCCGGTCCACCAGGCGGGTCATCTCGTAGCCGATCCGGCCGACGTCGCAGTCCGGGGGAGCGAGGACGGCGAGGCAGGCGCCGTCGCCGATGCTCATCAGGAACAGCAGGCCGACGGACATCTCGACGACGGTCTGTACCACCCGGCCGCCGCCGAGCAGTTGGGCGCCGCCGGCGGCGAGCGAGGTGGTCCCGGCGGCGATGGCGGCGAGCTGTTCGCGGGCGTCGGCGGCCAGCCGGCCGGAGGAGGCGAGCAGCAGCCCGTCGGCGGACACCGCGATGGCGTGGGCGGCGCCGACGTCGCGTGCGAACTGCGCGAGCAGCCAGCCCATGGTGCCGTCCGGTGGCGCCGTCATCGTCCCAGTCTCGCCCATCCGGGGTAGCGATGGCGGTCCAGATCAGGCTGCAATTCGGCGCCGATTCGGGGTGAACTTCTGCGCTGCAAATTGCAGGCAAGATACCTGGTTAATCCACCGAAGAAGAAAGGTTGATGATCTTCACGTTCGCCTGAACATCTCCTACACTTTGTCCCGGTAGCCATCGAACCACCCGTTGGGCGGTTGAGCATGTCCCTGCTGGTTCCCGACGAGAGTTCCGAGAGCGGGCCGACACCCGAGGCGTCGGCCCGGTTGTTCGACGCCCTGGTGGAGTCGTCCCCACACCCGATCGCGGTCTACGCGCTGGACACCGGTGTGATCGACTACGCCAACCTCGGCATGGTCGGGCTGACCGGTCTGTCTCGGGCCAGCCTGGTCGGGGCCCGGCTGCGCGACCTGCTCACCGAGCTCCAGCCGAGCACCGGCTACTCCGACGGGCGGCTCAACGGGCAGTACGGCCTCGCCCTGCCGACCGGCCGGACCCGCATCATCGAGGCCCGCACCGAGCTGATCGCCGCGCCCGGCGGCAGCTGCGGCCACCTGATCGCCTGGGACGTCACCGAGCAGGCCGGCGTGCAGCGCAAGCTCGCCTACCAGGCGACCCACGACACGCTGACCGGGCTGTACAACGAGGCGCACGCGGTGGCATACCTGTCCAGCGCGTTGCGGCACCTGCGTGCCGACCACGACCACAGCGTCGCGGTGATCTACCTCGACCTGAACGGCTTCAAGCGGATCAACGACTCGTACGGGCACCAGGTCGGGGACGAGATCCTCGCCGCCGCGGCCCGCCGGCTCGCGTCGGTGACCCGCGCCGGTGATCTCGCCGCCCGGCTGCACGGGGACGAGTTCCTGGTGGTCTGCAAGGTGAACAACACCATCCATGCCGCGCACATCGTGGACCGGATCCGCGCGGTGCTGCGCGAGCCGTACCCGGTGGCCGGTGGCGCGCTGCACGCGCCGGCGAGCATCGGCGTCGCGGTGGCGGTCGACCCGGCGGTGCGCGCCGACGCGCTGGTGCGCTGCGCCGACCAGCGGATGTACAGCGACAAGCGGCTGGTCCGGATCGCCTGACGGCTCCGTTGTGCGGACCGTGAACGCGACCTTCCGTTCGGTGCATCGTTGGTCTCGGAAGTGCGGGCGGGTGCGCATCGCGCCGGATCATGAGGCAGGATGTCTCTACGTTCGCCATAGTCCTGGCATTGTGCGAAGTGTCGGGCATCGGGGGGGATGAGGTCCGGCTGCCGGCCTCGCGGCGAGCACCGGTCCGCAACGACGTGGATGGTGAGCCGTGCACACGATGGCCGTGCACTTGACGATCGGCTGGCCGCTGTTGGCCGCCGCCGCCGGGCTGGCGGTGATCGTCATCCTGGCCGTACTGCTTCTGTCGGCGCTCCGGCGTGCCCGGCGAGGTGTCGCCGGCACGACCTCGCCCGGCCCGTCCGGGCCGCCGGACCGGGCCGACTCGCGGTCGCCGGCCACGGCCGACCGGCCCAGCCTGCAGCAGGCGACCGGCGCGGTGCCGCCGGCGGGCGCCGAGCCGGCGCCGGCCGCGCACCCGGCACCGGCCGGCGCGCGGGCGGCCGGCAGCCCGGCGGCGGCCGGGGACGAGCCGGTACCCGCTGCCGAGCGGCGCTGGTCCGAGATCGACATGCGCGAGCTGGCCGCCGCGTCCCGGCAGCTGGCCCGGCCGGTACTGCGGGGCGTGGTGACCGGTGCCGCCGGGGAACCGCTCGCCGACGCGGTACTGACCGTCATCAACGTGCGCGGCGGGCAGGCGGGCAACGTCCGTACCGGTGCCGACGGCGGCTACCAGCTGACCATGCCGGCCGAGGGCGGGTACGTGGTGATCGCGCGCGGCGTCAACCACGAGCCGCACGCCGCCACCGTCGAGGTGCACGGCGTGCTGACCACCTGCGACATCCGGCTGGCCAGCTCGGCCGGACTCAGCGGCAGCGTCGCCGACGCGGACGGCAGCCCGGTGCCGGGCGCGACCGTGATCCTGACCAACACCGCCGGCGCGGTGGTGGCGGCGCTGCGCAGCAACGCGCACGGCGGCTACGCCGCCACCGACCTGACACCCGGGCTGTACACGGTGACCGCGACGGCCCCGGCGCGGGAACCGGTGGCGTTGCTGGTCGACGTGCCGCCGACCGGGGTGGCCCGGCAGGACGTCACGTTCGCGCCGCGCACCCTGACGCTGGCCGGAACGACCCGGCACGCCGACGGCCGACCGCTCGCGGACATCCGGGTGTCGGTTCTGGACAGCGCCGGTGCCGAGGTGGCGACCACCTTCTCCGACGCGTCCGGCCGGTACCGCTTCACCGGGCTGCGGCCGGGCCACTACACCGTCGCCGCATCCGGCTATCCGCTGGTCAGCACCCCGCTGGACGCCGTCGACCGGGTCGAGGACCACGAGATCAGACTGGGGTACGCCGGGACACCGGCGACCACCGACACCGTCGACGAGGAGTACGCGCGATGACCGGCCAGGCCCTGACGGTACGGATCGAGTCCGGTGACGGCTGGCCGGTGGCCGGCGCGATCTTCACGCTCACCGACCTGTCCGGGCAGCAGGCCGGCATCGCGGTCGCCGACGAGGACGGTGCCGCGCTGCTCGACTCGCCGCCGCCCGGCCCGTACACCGCGATCTTCACCGCGGCCGGATTCAGCCCGTCGGCGACCGCGGTGGTGGTACCGGACGGGCGGCCGGCCGAGCTGGGTGTCGTGCGGCTGGACCGGATCGCCACCGAGACCACGCTGCCCGA
Source organism: Actinocatenispora thailandica (assembly GCF_016865425.1). Taxonomy (NCBI): domain Bacteria; kingdom Bacillati; phylum Actinomycetota; class Actinomycetes; order Micromonosporales; family Micromonosporaceae; genus Actinocatenispora; species Actinocatenispora thailandica. Next base: position 1,211,284 of record NZ_AP023355.1, read on the forward strand.
GCCGGGCATCTGGACCATCGACCCGGCGCACACCACGGTCGGCGTCACCGTGCAGCATGCCGGTATCTCGTCGGTGCGCGGCCGGTTCACCGAGTTCGGCGGCTCGATCATGGTCGGCTCGCCGGCCGAGTCGTCCACGGTCACCGCGACCATCCAGGCCGAGTCGGTCGACACCGCGAACAAGATGCGCGACGACCACCTGCGCTCGCCGGACTTCCTGAACGTCGCCGAGCATCCGACCATCACCTACCGCGGGGTCGGGATGGCGCCGGCCGGGCCGGACCGGTGGACCGTGCGGGGCGAGCTGACCCTGTGCGGCCAGACCCGTCCGATCCCGCTGGACCTGCGGTACCTGGGGGTGGACACGGACCCGTTCGGCGTGGTCCGCGCCGGCTTCAGCGCCACCGCGCAGCTGCGCCGGCAGGACTTCCGGATCCGGTTCGCCCAGACGCTCGCCACCGGCATCGCGATGGTCGGCAGTACCGTGCGGGTCACCCTCGACGTGGAAGCCGTCCAGGGCGACACCCTGCCGTACTGAGCGCCGCGGACGTCACGGACCGGTCCGGGAACTGCTCGGCGGCTCCCCGGTGAGCTGCCGGTACTGCCGGGCGAAGTACGCCGGGTCGGAGTAGCCGAGGGCGTGCGCGATGCGGGCGGCCGACATCGTGGTCCGGGTCAGCAGCTCGTGCGCCCGGTCGATCCGGGCCCGGATCAGGTACCGGGCCGGCGACAGCCCGGTGCGGGCGGTGAACCGGCGGGTGAACTGGGCCCGGGACAGCCGGGTACGGGCCGCGAGTTCCGGCACCGTCCAGCGCCGGCCGGGATCCTGCCGCAGGTCGCGGGCGATCTCGTCGAGGGTGGCGTCGACCGGATCGGGTGCCGGCCGGCCGGCATCCGTCCACAGCAGGCACAGCAGCTGTTCCAGGCAGAGCAGGACGCTGCGGGCGGCGTACCGGCCGGGCTGCCGGTGCGCCGCCTCGGCCCGGCCGGCCAGTGCGACCAGCAGGCCGCGGTCGTGGGTCACGGATCCGTTGTGCGGCGGGACGATCCGCGCCGGGGCCAACCGCCGGCCGGCCGCGTCGTACGCGTCGAAGTGGATGCCGAACACCAGCAGCCGGCGGCGCGGATCGTGCCGGGCCCGCGGCGCGTCACCGGGCGCGAACACCGCACAGCTGCCGGCCGTCAGCGCGCCGGTGCGGCCGTGCAGCCGCAGCGTGCCGACGCCGTCCAGCACGCACCACAGCAGGTACTCCGGCAGCGGCCGGGCGTCCCACGCCCAGTCGGCCTCGCAGCGCCAGTACGTCGGCGGAGAGACGGCGCGCAGCACCGGCGGCGGCCAGTCGAGCAGCGCCGAGTCCTGCCGCCCCTCGTCGTCGGTGTGCGTCAAAAGTGCAACTCCTCGCGTTGATCGTCCATGGCACCTGTCCGGTTCCAGCCGTGATCCTAGGCAGGACCGACGACCGCGGGGAGGCTGCGATGAGCGAATCCTTCAGCAAGGACGGATACCTGGTGGCGCGCGGGCTGTTCTCCGCGGACGAGGCGGCACGGCTGCGCGAGCACGTGATGTCCGTACGGCACCGGCACCGCGACCGGCACGACCTGGTCGGCGTGGACGCCGGTGCCCGGGACCCGCTCCGGCGGTACCCGCGGATGGCGCAGCTGCACCGGTGGGACGACACCACCCTGCGCTGGCTGCTCGACCGGCGGCTGCGCGACGCCCTGGTCGCGCTGCTCGGCGCCGAACCGTACGCGGTGCAGACGATGGTCTACTTCAAGCCCGCCGGTTCCCGCGGCCAGGCGCTGCACCAGGACAACTTCTACCTGCGCGCCGAGCCCGGTACCTGCATGGCCGCCTGGATGGCGCTGGATGTCACCGACGAGGCCAACGGCTGCATGGTGGTGGTGCCGGGCAGCCACCGGTGGCCGTTGCTGTGCACCGAAAGGGCCGACACCAGTCGCAGCTTCACCGACGTGACGGTACCGCTGGCCGGACAGCGGCCGGTGCCGGTGCCGATGCGACCGGGCGACGTGCTGTTCTTCAACGGCTCGCTGGTGCACGGCAGCTTCCCGAACACCAGCCCGGACCGGTTCCGCCGCGCCCTGATCGGCCACTACATCTCCGGCGAGGCGGAACGGGTGGCCCGGTACTACCATCCGGCGCTGCGGATGGACGGCACCGCGCTGGAGTTGGCGGTCGCCGAGGGCGGCGGCCCGTGTGGCGAGTGGACCACCGGCGCCGACGACGCCCCCGAGATCGCGATGACCGGCACCGAGTCGGTCGCCCGCAAGCACGAGTGACGGCGGCACGGGACGCGGCGCCGGCCAACCGGTGCGTGCGGTCAGGGGCCGACGAACAGGGCGGCGGCGCGCCAGTCGTGGCCGTCCAGCAGCGGGCCGGAGACCTGCACCCCGGCCGGCGCCGGCACGCCACCGACGATCGGGTACCGGGTCAGCGTCCCGGTGGCGTCCACCGTGTACCACTCCGAACCGGCCGTGAACATGCCGCGCACCCCGGCGAACGTGCCGGTCAGCTGGTGCCGGTCGGCGCCGACGGTGCCGCTGTCCGGCGCGAACCACCGCCAGTACAGCGCGGTCGAGCCGGCCATCGTGTAGAACAGCCGGCCGGCGCGGTAGGTGATCGAGGTGACCGCGCCGAGCTCGGTGAAGAACGAGGACGGCGACCCGCGGTAGGTCTGGCCGCTGCCGGTGGACACGCTGTCCCAGTACGGATCGTGGTAGGGGTCCAGCGCCTGCGGGCTGCCCGGCGTGCCGCCGGTGAAGGCACGGCGGGCCAGCGTGCCGTCGTCGGCCAGCGTGTACAGGTAGCCGCCGACGACGAACCCGCCGCGCAGGTGCTGCCAGCCGCCGCCGGTGGCCGTCGTGCTCGTCGCGCCGACCCCGGTGTCGCCGTCGTAGCCGCGCGCCGCCAGCGTGTCCGCCCCGCCGACGCCGGCCAGGTACACGGTGCCGGGCAGGGTCGGTACGGCGGTGCCGACCGGGTCGGTGCCGCCCCGCATCGGCAGGCAACCGATGCGCTTCCGGCGGTACTGGAAGTTGCCGAGGTAGTCGGTGTCGTAACCGAGCCACAGGCAGTCGGCGGTGACGGTCATCGCGGAGATGCCGAAACCGCGCGGGTTGCGCCCGGGGTTCCAGGCGTACGGCAGGCCGCTGACCGGATCGAGTGCCGCGATGCTGGCCCGGCCGACCGCACCGGCGCCGGCCGAGTCGTGCCCGGGGGTGTTGTTCAGCCACCGGAAGTGGCCACCGACGTACACCGCGGTGCCGGTCACCGTCGTCGACAGGAACGTGTCGCCGCCGGAGTGGTCGACCCAGGTCGGCGCCACGTCCGCGCCGACCGCGTCGGTCTCCCACCGGCTCGCCGAGTCGCACAGCGCGGTACCACCGGGTCCGCCGGTGCCGACGACCACGAAGTACGAGCCGTCCGGCGCCATCGCCACATCCCGGACCCAGGAGTCGAACGCGCTGGAGTTGCAGGTCGCGCCGAACGCGCTCGTCGCGAACGTCGGGTCGACGCTCGCCGAGCCGGCGCCGAGTGTTATCCGGACGATCTGGTCGTGCGCAACGCCGTCCGCGGTGCGGAAGTTGCCGATCACGATCATCGTGCCGCCGTCCGGGGTGATCGCCCACGCCTTCGTACCGACCGCGCCGGTGCCGAAGTTGTGGTGCCCCGCCAACTGCACGCTCAGGTAGTCGTCCAGCGCGCCGGTGCCGGCGTCCAGGCTGGCCAGGCCGGACCGGGCCAGCCCGCCGACGGTGTGGAACGTGCCGCCGAGCAGCAGCCGGCCGCCCTGCACCGACAGCTCGGTGACGATCCCGTTGAGGTACGGCGGATCGAACGACCGGACCAGCGAACCGTCGGCGAGATCGAGCAGCGCGACGCCCTTCTGCGACACCCCGTCCACGGTGCGGAACTGGCCACCCACGTACACGGTGCCGGGCGGGCCCGGCGCGATCGCGTCCACCTCGCCGGACAGCGCCGGCCGGAACGTGGTGGACACCGCGCCGGTCGCCGCGTCGAAGGCGAACAGGTACGGCCGGGACAGCTCGGTGTCGCTGCCGGCGTCGGCGACCTGCGTGAACGTACCGCCGGCCAGTACGGTGTCGCCGATCCGCGCGATGGCCTGCACCGCGCCGTCCGCGACGTTCGGGGTACCGGCACGCGGCCAGTCCCGGACCAGCCCGGGCGTGCCGGCCTGGGCCCGCGCCGGCGGCGCGGCCAGCGCGGTGCTCAGGGTGGCGAGGACGGTGACGAGGGTGGCGGCGAGGGCCAGGACGGCACGGCGAGATCGACTGACGAACACGGCGACTCCGGTGAGGGGCGGCGTTGCTGAGGTGTATCACTCTGCGTGCGGTGCAAGCGACGTGCTGTCGTGTACAACGCCCGATGTCCAGATCGGTCGCGCCGGTATCGTCCAGGGATCTGCCGCGACAGCGGTGGCGGCGAGCGTCGTCGACCTCGCGTGTCGTAGGCCAACGCGCTTGTCTCGGCGATTCCTGATGAGAGAGGCGGTGCGCCGGTGCGGATCGTCGGCAGACGTTCGAACCTCACGGGGGAAGATGTCCGGGCGCGAAGCCCGCTGGCCAACAGCAGGCCCGGCGCCGGGGCCCATCGGTAGAACCTCGACGGCGCTGGTCCACGAGACGGCGCGCGCGTCAGTGCGGAGAGCGTGGCTTCGCCGAGCAGCGCAGCGTGTCCCCCGCGCATCGGCCAGCCCCGGACACCGCCGGGACCCATCGCCGGGAACGTGCCGGCTGTGCGCTGGCGGCAACGGTCACGGGTGGGTCAGCAGGGCCACCGGGTAGGTGTCGAGGAGTTCGGCGAGTTTCGCCGGGCCGGCGAACGTGCGGCCGGTCAGCAGGTCGGTGTGCTCGGCCGCCGGCAGGTCGAGGACGGTGTCGCCCCAGCCGCCGCGGTCCGCGAGCCCGACCGGCAGCCGGGCGCCGACCGCGGCGACGCCACCCCGGTCGTACGCCACCGCGTGCTCGGCCGCCGACCCGCGCACCGGGAGCGGCTGGTACCCGGTAAACGCGTCCGGACGGTCCCGGCGCAGCCGCAGCGCGCGCGAGGTCACCAGGAGCTTGGCGGCGCCACTGGCGTCGACCGGCGGGCGCCAGCCGGCGTCGAGCCGGGCCAGCAGCGCACGCCGTACCGCGAAGTCGACGGGGCGGCGGTTGTCCGGGTCGACCAGCGAGTTGTCCCACAGCTCGCAGCCCTGGTACACGTCCGGTACGCCGGGCATGGTCAGCTGCACCAGCTTCTGCCCGAGCGAGTTGCTCCAGCCGTACGGGGTGATCCGGTCGGCGAACCGGGCCAGCGTGTCGTGCAGCCAGCTGTCGTCGTAGATCCGGTCCACCACGGCGGCCAGCGCCGCCTCGAAGTCGGCGTCCGGGTCGCGCCAGCTGGTCGCGGTGTTGGCCTCGCGCGCCGACTTGAGCAGCACCGCCTGCAACCGGTCCCGCTCGATCGGCCAGGCTCCGACGGCGGTCTGCCACAGCAGCCGGGCGACCGCGTCGTCGGCCAGCGGTACCGCCTCCATCAGCCGGCGGGACAGCGCCAGCCACTCGTCCGGGATCTCGGCCAGCACCGCGAGCCGGGCCCGGACGTCCTCGCTGCGCTTGGTGTCGTGGGTGGACAGGGTGGTCATCGAGGCCGGCTGGTCGGCGTGCCGGGACCGGCAGCCGGTGTGGAACTGGGCGACGGTGCGGGCGACCGCGTCGGGTTCGCCGCCGACCTCGTCGCCGACCAGGAACCCGGTGTACCGGTAGTCGGCGGTGTCCTCGACACCCTTGGCGACGACCGCGCCGGTCAGCTGCTGGAACCGGGCGGCGAGCTCGTCGGTCGGGTCGGACAGCCGGGGCAGCAGCGTGGCCAGGGCGGCGGACAGCTCCGGCCGGCGCAGCCCGGCGGCGGTGGCCGCGGCGGTCAGCTGCTCCACCCCGTCCGGCAGGTACGAGCGGTAGACGCCGAAGTTCGCGGCGATCTCGGCGAGCGTGTCGCGGGCGGTCGGGCCGTCCAGCTCCGGCACCAGCCGGACCAGCCGGGCCAGCTCGGCGCGCAGCAGTTCGGTGACCGCCTGCCGCCGCCCGGCGTACGCCAGATCGTCGAACGGCTCGTCCGCCGCGGTCAGCGCGGTCGCGCCGCGCGGGTCGACGAACAGCCCGGTCACCTCGCCGAGCGCGTCGTACCCGGTGGTGCCGGCGACCGGCCAGTCCGGGCGTCGCTCGCCGGCGGTGAGGATCTTCTCCACGATCAGCCACGCGTCCGGTGCGGCGCGGGCGAGCCAGGCCAGGTAGCCGCCCGGGTCGCGCAGGCCGTCCGGGTGGTCGACCCGGATCCCGTCGAGGTCGCCCGCGCGGTACCAGCGGAGGATCTCGGCGTGGGTGGCGTCCCGGACCGCGGGGTCCTCGACCCGCAGCGCGGCGAGTTCGGTGACGGCGAAGAACCGCCGGTAGCTGAGCAGTTCGTCGCGTCGCCAGGACACCAGCCGGTAGTGCTGCCGGTCGTGCACGGTGGCCGGGTCGGCGTCCCCGGTGCCGGGGGCGATCGGGAAGCGGTGCTCGTGGTAGCGCAGCTCGCCGTCCACGACGGACAGTTCCGGGTCGGTCTCGTCGCCCAGGACCGGCAGTACGATCTTGCCGGCCGACCAGTCGATGTCGAACCAGGAGGCGTGCTCGGCGTCGCGGCCGAGCCGCAGCACGTCCCACCAGGCGGCGTTGACCTCCGGCCGGGCGACCCCCATGTGGTTCGGCACGATGTCGAGCACCAGGCCCAACCCGTTGCGCCGCAACGCGTCCAGCAGCCGCAGGCGGCCCTCCTCGCCGCCCAGCTCGGGGTTGGCCCGGGAGTGGTCCACCACGTCGTACCCGTGCGCCGAGCCGGGCGTGGCGGTCAGCAGCGGCGCCGAGTAGAGGTGGGTGACGCCGAGCGCGGCGAGGTAGTCGGCGATGTCTGCGGTGGCGTCGAAGTCGAAGTCCGGCCGGACCTGCACCCGGTAGGTGGCGCGCGGGGTCGCCATCACACGGCCCGGATCAGCACGATCAGCGAGCGGGCCTCGACGCGCACCTTGCCGCCGGATTCGGCCACCTGGTCCTCGTCCCAGCCGTCCCCGGTCGGTTCGGCGGTGTCCAGCAACACCCGCCACTTCTCGCCGTACTCGCCGGCCGGGGTGGTGAACGTGACCGGCTCCCAGTACGAGTTGAAGCACAGGATGAACGAGTCGTCGGTGATCTGCTCGCCCCGCGGGCCGCGCTCCCGGATGCCCTCGCCGTTGAGGAACAGCGCGACCGCCCGGCCCAGGCCGGTCTCCCAGTCGTCCTCGGTCATCTCCCGTGCCTCGGTGGTGAACCACTCGACGTCGGGTACCGGTGACTCGGCGGTCCGGCGCAGCGGCCGGCCGTCGAAGAACCGGCGGCGGCGGAAGATCGGGTGCTCGGCACGCAGCGCCGCGAGCCGGGAGGTGAACTCGATCAGTGGCCGGTCGGCGGACTCCCAGTCCATCCAGGACAGCGGCGAGTCCTGGCAGTACGCGTTGTTGTTGCCGCGCTGGGTGCGGCCCAGCTCGTCGCCGTGGCACAGCATCGGGGTGCCCTGCGACAGCATCAGGGTGGCGAGGAAGTTGCGTCGCTGCCGGGCCCGCAGCGCCAGCACCGTTTCGTCGTCGGTGTCGCCCTCCACGCCGCAGTTCCAGGACCGGTTGTGGCTCTCGCCGTCCCGGTTGTCCTCGCCGTTCGCCTCGTTGTGCTTGTTGTTGTACGACACCAGGTCGTGCAGGGTGAACCCGTCGTGGCAGGTGACGAAGTTGATCGAGGCGACCGGCCGGCGCCCGTCGTCCTGGTACAGGTCGGAGGAGCCGGAGATGCGGGAAGCGAACTCGCCGAGGGTGCCCGGCTCGCCGCGCCAGAAGTCGCGCAGCGTGTCCCGGTACCGCCCGTTCCATTCCGTCCACAGTGGAGGGAAGTTGCCCACCTGGTAGCCGCCGGGGCCGACGTCCCACGGCTCGGCGATCAGCTTGACCTGGCTGACCACCGGGTCCTGCTGCACCACCTCGAAGAACGTGGACAGCCGGTCCACGTCGTAGAACTCCCGGGCCAGCGTCGCGGCCAGGTCGAACCGGAACCCGTCCACGTGCATCTCGGTCACCCAGTACCGCAGCGAGTCCATGATCAGTTGCAGCGACTGCGGGCTGCGCACGTTGAGGCTGTTGCCGGTGCCGGTGTAGTCCATGTAGTACTCCGGCCGGTCGTCCAGCAGCCGGTAGTACGCCGGGTTGTCGATGCCACGGAAGCACAGCGTCGGACCGAGGTGGTTGCCCTCCGCGGTGTGGTTGTACACCACGTCGAGGATCACCTCGATGCCGGCGATGTGCAGCTCGCGCACCATCGCCTTGAACTCGCTGACCTGCTGGCCGCGCGAGCCGCGGGAGGCGTACCCGTTGTGCGGGGCGAGGAAGCTGATCGTGTTGTAGCCCCAGTAGTTGCGCAGCCCGCGGCGCACCAGCGCGTCGTCGTGCACGAACTGGTGCACCGGCATCAGCTCGATCGCGGTCACGCCCAGCTTGCTCAGGTGCGCCACCACCGCCGGGTGCCCCAACCCCGCGTACGTGCCGCGCAGCTCCTCCGGCACCTCGGGGTGGCGCATCGTCATGCCGCGCACGTGCGCCTCGTAGATGACCGTCTCGTGGTACGGCCGGCGCGGCGCCCGGTCGTCCGCCCAGTCGAAGTACGGGTTGACCACCACCGACTTGGGCATGTGCGCGGCGGAGTCGGCGTCGGAGCGCCTGCCGGGGTCGTCCAGCCGGTAGGCGAACAGCGACGCGTCCCAGTCGATCTCGCCCTCGACCGCCTTCGCGTACGGGTCGAGCAGCAGCTTGTTCGGGTTGCAGCGCAGCCCGCGGCGCGGCTCGTACGGCCCGTGCACCCGGAACCCGTACCGCTGGCCGGGGGAGATGCCGGGCAGGTAGCCGTGCCAGACGAACCCGTCGCTCTCCGGCAGCCGGACCCGCTGCTCGGTGCCGTCGGAGTCGAACAGGCACACCTCGACCGACTCGGCGACCTCGGAGAACAGCGCGAAGTTGGTGCCGACGCCGTCGTAGCTCGCGCCCAGCGGATAGGCGGTACCGGGCCAAACCTGCATCGCGTCCTCCGCAAGGCACTCGAGGTGTCCACAGCGTGTGATCGGCTACCGACCGAATGGTACTGGCGTGGCCGGGGTGCGCCGGCCGTCGGGGGATGTTCGTCCCGCCGTGCACGACGGCGCCCGGCGGGGAGTACCCGCCGGGCGCCGTGACGACCGGGTCAGCCGAGCAGCTGGTGCGCGAGCGGACCGATCGGGCAGAGCATGAACGGACGACCGCAGGAGCACTGGTCGGCGCCGATACCGGGCACCGTGACACGATGGTGCGCCTCGATCACCTGCAGGACGAAACGGCGCCACCGTCGCGGGTCGTCGACCACCGGCCACTGGCCCGCCCCGGTACCGGCGCCGTCGCGGGCGGCGCCGCCGGACGGTTGGGTACCGGCGCTGCCGGTGGACCCGCCGGTGGGCATGGTCTGGCGTGGCGCGGTCACCGGTGTACCCGGACGGGCGGTTGTCGCCGCCGCCGGGGCGGTTGCACCATGCGTGCTCATCCTCCGACCCCCTGTTCGATAGCGCCGACACGAGCGTGGGCGCGTCGGGTGGTCCGTGTCGCCGCCCGCTTTTCCGGGCGCCCCCCGACAACGGAGCAATTCCGAAGGGTATCTGTACAGCTACATGGTGTTATTTACGACCCGCCAGTACCACCGGTATCCCGGGAAATCACCCCTTCTCCGCGGTCAGGTCCAGCGGGCGAGTCCCGCGGCGAGCGGTTCGTACCCGTCGTCGACCCAGCCCACCCGGCCGTCCGGCCGCACCAGTACCGCATCGGCGTCCCAGCCGGCGCCCGGTACGGCGATGCCGCCGTACCGGGGCGTTCGGCCGGTCTCCAGCACGACCGCCCGCCCGGCGTGCAGCAGCGCCGGATCGAGACCGGGCAGCGCCCGCCCCAGCAGCGGATGCCGGCCGGGCAGCTCGTAGCGCAGCTCCAGCCCGGAGACGAAACCGGCCAGCTGCCGGTTCGCCGCCGGCAGCGCGATCAACTCCGTCACCAGCTCGCGCAGCGCCACCACGTCCGGGTCCGGCACCAGCAGCACCCCCTGCGCCCGGGTACTGGCCAGCACCCGCGCGGCCACCGGATGCCGCTCCGCCTGGTACGTGTCGAGCACCGTCGCGTTCCCCCGCAGCGCCGCGGCGAGCTTCCAACCCAGGTTGAACGCATCCTGCAAGCCCAGGTTGAGGCCCTGGCCGCCGGTGGGGGAGTGGATGTGCGCCGCGTCGCCGGCGAACAGCACCCGGCCGTGCCGGTACCGCTCCAGCTGGCGGGAGGCGTCGGTGAACCGGGACGCCCACCGGATCGTCGCCACCGACGGCAGCGCGCGGCGCAACTCGTCGAGCGTCACCGGCGCCTCCCGAGGCAGGGCCTGCTGCTCCGGGCCGGCCACCACCGCCCGGTGCACGCCGTCCGGCAGCGGCAGCAGCTCGGCGACCGTGCCGTCCGGCCGGTCGAACCGGGGCAGCCGCCATGGGGATCCGGCCGCGTCCTGCGGCCCGTTCAGCGTCACGTCGGCCACCACCGCCGACACCCGCGCGTCGCGGCCGGGGAACGGCAGCCCGAGCAGCCCGCGCACGGTGCTGCGACCGCCGTCGCAGGCGACCAGGTACCGGCACCGGAACTGCTCGTCGTCGCCCGCAGAGGGCCGGCGAACGCCGCTCCCGGCCGGGCCGCCGCTCCCGGCCGGCCCGGCATCGGCACCGCCGCTGGTGGCGGCGCCCGTGCTGGGCCCGGCCGGTGCCCCGGTGCGGACCAGCACCCCGTCCGGGCCCGGCTCGACCGCGGTGACCGTGCGACCGCGGCGCACCGGCACGCCCCGCTCGGCGAGCCGGTCCTCCAGGTACTCCTCGACCCGGGCCTGCGGGATGCCCAGCTGGCACTCGCCCCACGGCGTGTAGTCCAGCTCGATGCCGGCGAAGTGGCCGGCCGGCAGCTCGTCGATCGCCCGCTTGCGGACCGGCTGCAGCATCCCGCGCAGGTCGAGGATCCGCGCCGAGCGCGGCTGCAGGTTCAGCGCCCTGGACTGGCCGGGGCGTTCGACCAGCTTCTCCAGCACCACGGCCGACACCCCGGCCAGGGCGAGCTCGTTCGCCAGCAGCAGTCCGGTCGGCCCGCCGCCCACCACGACCACCTCGTACCGCATCTCCGGCCCGCCCGCGCCGGCCCCGGTGGCGCCGGTCATGCGCGCAGATCCCGGCGCTTGGTGTACAGCACGTGGAAGACCATCAGCGGTGCGATGATCGCCGGCCAGATCAGCTGCAGGACCAGCGGCGCGATCGCCAGCGGCAGCACCATCGCGGCGGCCACGTGCAGCACCGCGTTGAGGATGGTGGCGAGGCCCCAGACCGCGGTCAGCACCCGCAGGCCGTGCCGGAAGCCCGGGTCGGTGTCCCACCGGCCCGCCCAGGCCCGCAGGCCGTCCGGCCCGACCTTGGTGAGCACGAACGAGCGGTACACCACCAGCAGCCCGGGCCGGCCGTAGCGCACCGAGGCGAGCAGCCACACGCCAGCAACGCCGACCAGCAGCCACAGCCAGGAGTCGCGGATCAGCAGCACCCGCGGATCACCGGTGAGTACCGAGATGCCCACCCCGGCCGCGATCAGTACCAGGACGAACAGGGACGGCAGGTCGACCACCCGGCGGCGGGCGAACCGCACCAGCAGCACCAGGACCGGTACCGCCGAGGAGACCACCAGCGCGGTCCACAGGTTCGCGCCGAGGGCGCGCAGCCCGTACAGCACCGCGAGCGGTGCCACGATGTCGAGCGCGATCGACCCGATCGGCGCCCAGCGGCCGGGCGTGTGGCGGGCCGGTGGCTGGTGCGCGGTCGCGGCCGGCGCCGCGGTTCGCGTTGTCGGTTGGCTCATCGGGTGCTCCTTCGCCGACCTCATCGGCCGGTCCGCTCGGTACCGCGGTCGGCTGCCGGCCGCGAGGCCCCGGTTTCGGGGTGGCCGGGCGCGCCGGCCGGGGGAGGTGTGCCGGCCGCCGTGGGCTCGGCGCGGGTGGCGCGGTCGAACAGGTCGAACAGTTCCCGGGCGTAGCGCACGTGGTCGACGTCCGGCAGCACCGCGACCGCGTCGATCGCCGCCCGCAGGGTCGTCGCCATCACCTCCGGGTCGAACCGGCGGAACACGCCCTCCTCCTGTCCGGCGCGGAAGAACTCGACCGCCACCGCCCGCGGGGTGTCCGATGTGGACAGCCGGTCGTCGTTGCGGGTGCCGGCGAAGATCTCGACCAGCGCCCGGATCCGGGCCGGATGGTCGCGCAGGAACTCCAGGTTCGCGGTGAGGTACGCGGCCAGCGCGGCGCGGCGGTCGGTGGTCGCGGCGATCCGGGGCTGCACGTACCGGGTCGCCTCGCCGAGCACGGTGTCGACGACCGCCTGGATCAGCTCGGTCTTGTCCTCGAAGTGGTACGAGATGAGCCGGGTGCTGCTCAGCCCGGCGCGCCGGGCGATCCGGCCGAACGAGCACTGCCCGTAGCCGGCGTCCGCGATGACCTCGATCGCCGCGTCGATGATCTGCGCTCGCCGGGCCCGTGCCGCGGGCGAGCGACGCTCTGTTACCTGCATGAGTAAGAAGTTACTCATGCAGGTAAATGCTGTCAAGCGCGCACCGGAAGAGCGCTGCGATCGGGGCAGATGATCTTGCCGAAGCGGATCGGTAGGGTGTCCGCCATGACGACGCCACCGCACCCGGCCCGGCCGGCCGCCACCCGGCCGGCCAGCCCGGCGGCACCGCCCGCACCGGCGTCCCCGGAGCCGGTGCCAGGGCCGGAGCCGGTGGCGGGGCCGAGGCCGGAGCCGGAGCCGGTGCCAGGGCCGGTGGCGGGGCTGGGGCCAGGGTCGGGGCCGGTGGCGGGGCCGGGGCCGGCGGCGTCCTCGCTGGCCGAGCGACTGGCCGCCGGAACCGGCGGGATCCTGCTGCTCGGACTCACCCCGCCGCGGCGCAGCGCCACCGCCGAGCAGGCGGCCGACATCGCGGACGTCACCCTGCGCCGGCTCGCCGGGCTCGACCTGGACGGCCTGATCCTGTACGACATCGACGACGAGAGCGACCGCAACCCGGAGCAACGCCCGTTCCCGTACCTGCCGACGATGGATCCGGCGGTCTTCCACGCCGAGCACCTCGGCGGCTGGCCACACCCGGTGATCATCTACCGGTGTGTCGGCAAGTACCGCGCGCCGGAGCTGACCGCCTGGCTGCGCTCGGTGGATCCGGCCCGGGTGCTCAGCGTGTTCGTCGGATCCTCGTCCACCGACAAGCCGGTACACACCGGGCTCGCCGAGGCGCACGCGCTGCACGACGAGGTGCGCCCGGAGCTGGAACTCGGCGGCGTCGCCATCACCGAGCGGTACGCCCAGCGCGGCGACGAGCACCTGCGGATGCTCACCAAGCAGTCCCGCGGCTGCCTGTTCTTCGTCTCCCAGGTCGTCTACGACGTCGACACGACCAAGAGCCTCGCCTCGGACTACTACTACGCCTGCGCCGAACGCGGCATCGCGCCGCGGCCGGTGATCTTCACCCTGTCGGTGTGCGGCTCGACGAAGACGCTGGCGTTCCTGCAGTGGCTCGGCGTCAACGTGCCCAAGTGGCTGGAGAACTCGCTGCGGCACTCCACCGACCCGCTCGCCGAGTCGTACCGGCGCTGCCTCGCCACCGCCGCCGACCTCGTCGAGTTCTGCACCGAGCTGGGCCTGCCGTTCGGTTTCAACGTGGAGAGCGTGTCGATCCGCAAGGCCGAGATCGACGCCTCCGTCGCCCTCGCCGCCGACATCCGCCGCCTGCTCACCGCGGCCGGCTGAGGCCGGCACCGACCGTCAGCGGACCGCCGCGTCCCGGCCCAGCACGATCGCGGTCAGGTTGGCCAGCGACTCGGTGCCCGGGGCGAAGTACTGGTCGTGCGCGTGCACCCCCGCGGTGCCGAAGACGTGCGCGCCGAAGCCCGGGTCGGTCGGCGCGGTGCCGTGGCCGACGCCGAGCAACTGCACGTCGGGTACGTCACGGATCCAGTCGTCGCCGGCGCAGCCTGCCCAGATCCGCGCCCGGGTGTGCAGGTCGGCAGCCCGGTCGACACCCATCCCGGGGCTGCCCACCACGGCGATGTCGCCGACCTGCCGGGGCAGCCGGTGCGCCGCGAGGCCGGCCACCACGCTGCCGTAGCTGTGCCCGATGACGGTGATGGCGGCGTGCGGTCGCACCGCGGCCAGCCCGGCGGCGAACCGGTCCAGCGCCGTCGCGCCGGCCCGGGCGAGTTCCTCCCTGGCCGCGCCGCGGCCGAGGTCGACCGGCGGCCGGTACCCCAGCCAGGCGACGACGGCGACCCGCGCACCCGGGGCGGTCGCGGTGGCCTGCCGGTACAGCTGGGCGGCCTGGGCGTGCGGCGACCGGTACGGGTGCTCGGCGGTGGCCCGGTCGAAGGTGGCCGGGCGGTTGCCGACCCCGGGTACCACCACCGCGATCCGGTCCGCGCGGGCGAGGTCGCCGAACACCTCGGCCACCCGGCCGCCGGACCGCCGGTCGAATTCGAGGATCTGCCTGCGCTGCTCCGCCCAGGCGCGGAACTCGCCGTGGCTGGTCGCCATCACCGCCCGGTTCGCCCGGTACCGCAGCCGCACGGGGCACCGTCCAGGTTGCCCACCACCGTCGGGTACCGGTCGGTCAGCGTCACCGCGTCGTGCCACCGCAGCTGGTGGAAGAACGCGGCCACCGCGGCCGGCGTCGCGGTCCGCGGGTCGGGCAGCGGGCGCCCGTCCGCCCGGTCGGCGAGCCAGGCCCGGTCCGCGGTGGTCACCGGCATCGACGCGGTCGCCGGCCCCGGGGTGAACAGCGCGGTCGTCGCCGGTATCGCCAGCGCCAGCCCGGTCGACGCGAGCAGCGCGACTCGTCGTACCCATCGCCGGACCGGTCCCTGCCGCTGCCGCACACACCCTCCACGCGTCCGATTCGTCGGTTCTCGGTCCGCCCATCGTGCCGTACCGGCGACGCCGGCGCCGAGCCACCCCTCGGCGGTTGTCGGGGACCTCATGCGTCGCCGGCGCGGACCGCATCCCCGGCGGCGCGGACCGCAAGCCCGTACCGCCGAGCTGGCGGAGCCCGCCGGGCCGGGACGCCGGTAGCGTGGTCCACCGTGCTCACCACGGTGTTCTTCGACCTGGACGCCACCCTGGTCGACTTCGGCCCGGCGGCCTGGCGCGCCACGGTACGGGCGGTGTGTCGGCGGCTCGCGGCGGGCACGCCCGGCCTGGATCCCGGGCGGCTCGCCGACCGGTACGTGGCGCGCTACGTCGCGCGGGCCCGCGCCGCCGGGCCGGGCGCGCAGCATCCGCCTGGGTCGATACCCGCGGCACGAACCGTCTGGCTCGGGCTGTGGCGGCAGGCACTGACCGAGTGCGGGCACCCCGGGTTGGCCGGGGCCGCGGTCGAGGCGTACATCGACCAGCGCCGGACCGACTACGCGCTGTACGACGACGTGCTCGAC
This sequence comes from Actinocatenispora thailandica, assembly GCF_016865425.1. Lineage (NCBI taxonomy): Bacteria > Bacillati > Actinomycetota > Actinomycetes > Micromonosporales > Micromonosporaceae > Actinocatenispora > Actinocatenispora thailandica. The sequence goes on from NZ_AP023355.1 coordinate 1,226,914, forward strand.
ACGCTGGCCGCGCTTCGCGGCAACGGCCGCACGCTCGGCGTGATCACCAACGGCCCGGGCGACGCGCAGCGCGCCAAGATCGCCGCGACCGGGCTGACCCGGTACCTGGATCTGGTGGTGATCTCCGGGGAGGTCGAGACGGCGAAACCGGGCCGGGAGATCTTCGACCTCGCGCTGGCCCGGGCCGGTCGGTCGGCCGCCGACGCCTGCCACGTCGGCGACAGCCTGGCCACCGACGTCGCGGGGGGGGCCGGGCCGCCGACCTGGGCGCCGCGGTCTGGCTGAACCGTGCCGGGCTGGCCCCCGCATCCGGTACCGACACCGGGTCGCACCGCATCACCACCCTGCGCGCGCTGCCCGGCCTGCTCCACGGCCTCGACGACCGCTGACGAGCCGGGCGCGGAATCCCCGTTCCCCGGCGTCGCGGGTACCGGGAGGCGGTCGGTGCGGGAGGCGGAAACGTCGGTACCGGATGGCAGGGTGGCCGGTATGACCGAGCAGACCAGACACCTCGGCGTGTCGATCGACCGGCCCGCGCCCGACGTCTACGAGTGGGCCGCCGATCCGCGTCACCTGACCGAGTGGGCGCCCGGGTTGACCAGCCGCGTCGAGCAGTTGGACGGGCGCTGGTTCGTGTGGATGGGCGACGACCGGGTGGAGTTCGAGTTCGCGCCGCGCAACGAGTTCGGCGTGCTCGACCACCGGGTGACGACGCCGTCCGGGCAGGTCTTCGACAACCCGATGCGGGTGATCGCCGACGGCGCCGACCGGTGTGACGTGGTGTTCACGCTGCGCCGGTCGCCCGGGCTGACCGACGCGGAGTTCGACCGGGACGCCGGTCTCGTCTCGGCCGATCTCGCCCGCCTGAAACGGATCGTCGAGCAGCGCGACTGACCGGCCGGCAGGACGCGCGGCCGACCGGGCCGGCAGGACGTCGAAGGGCCCGACCGTGATCGGTCGGGCCCTTCGGATCGGAGCGGACGACGGGATTCGAACCCGCGACCCTCACCTTGGCAAGGTGATGCGCTACCAGCTGCGCTACGTCCGCGTGCTCGGCAATCGTAGCGCACCACCCCGCCAGCCCACACCACGGCCCGGTCGCGAACCGGTCCGAACCCGGCGGCCGGGGCTTACCCGGTGCGGGATGCTCAGTCTCCGAGCCGGCCGTCCGCGCGCAGCGCATCGAACACGTACTGTTCGGCCACCGTAACCCGTGCGTAGTCGCGGTAGCCGAACCAGCCCAGCTCGGCGATCTCCCCGAGCGGTCGCGGCTCGCCCGCGTACGAGGCGGTGAAGCACACCATCCGGAACAGCTCCGGACGGGCGTCGCCCATCGCTACCCAGGTACCGAAGTGCCGCATGGTCGTCGGGTCGATGCGCACCCCGAGCTCCTCGTGCGCCTCCCGAACCAGCGTCTCGGCCCGGCTCTCGCCCGCCTCCCGCCGCCCGCCCGGCAGGTAGAACAGCCGCCGGCCGGTGTTGCGGGCCACCAGGATCCGCCCGTCGACGGCCAGCACCCACGCGACCTTCTGCATCATCGGTGGGACGGTATCCGGTGGGTGCGACAGCGGGTCAGCCGCCGAGCGCGGCGAGGTAGGCGTCGAGCTGGGTGACCAGGTCGATGTCCGGGGAGCGCTCCGCAAGGTCACGGGTCTCGGACAGCCGGGTGATCGTCGGGGCCCGATCCGCGGCCGGGTACGAGCAGAGCAGGTCCGCCTCGGCCAGCGCCCGCTGGATCGCGAGCGCCGGGTCGGCGCCGTGCAGCAGCCGGACGTGCGCCTCCTGGAACAGCTGGTGCGCCCGGTGCGGCGCGGTGTCGAAGGACAGCAGCCCCAGGTTGTGCAGCACGCAGGCCTCGCCGCGGGTGTCACCGGCGCGGCCGAACTCGCGCAGCGCCGCCTCCAACCGCGCCTCCGCCTGGCGGCGGTGGCTGAACCTGCCGTCCCCGCCGCTGTGCAGGTACGCCACCGCCAGCGCGAGATCCGCGCGGCCCCGGCCGGCGTGATCGGAACGGTGCCGCAGTTGCCGGCCCTTGGTCGCCCGGTACAGCGCCACGGTCGGGTCCCGGCCCAGCTCGGCGATGCTCAGGTTGGTACTGACCTGGGCGCCGCCGCGCGGCCGGCCGGGCCCGCGCTGCGCCTCGTGCAGCCGTTGCTGCGCACCGAACTGGTCGCCGGTGGCACGGCGGATCGCGGCGACCTGGTTGAGCGCCCAGACCCGCCCGGTCGCCTCGCCGTACCGGTCGGCGAGCAGCCGCACCGAGTGCGCCACCCGGTACGCCCGGGCGGTGCGGTTGCTGTCGCCGAGACCGCGGTAGTCGCCGGTCGCCTCGTACCAGCGGCACAGCGCGACGGCGATCGCCGTCACCGCGCGCACCCCGCCGCGGGTCAGCCCGGGTGGGCCGGCCTTGCGGGGCGCCGCCGCGGTCGCCGGCTCCGTCAACGGCACCCAGCGGGTCACCAGCGGCACCAGCGTCGCCTCGTACTCGCCGAACCACTCCCGGGCCGACGATTCCGGCAGCCGGTCGGCGTGCCGCCCGGCCAGCTCGCCGTAGTGCCGCAGCAGCCGGGTGAGCGCGCGCTGCGCCTCGCCGCGCACCGAGCGCCGGGACCACTCCACGTACCCGGTCAGCGGCGGCACCCAGTCGTCGCTGATCAGGTACCGGGGTTCGGGACTGCGGTCGTCGCCGGCCGCGGCGGAGCCGATCGCGTACCCCTGCCGGATCTGCTGGCGGTGCCGCAGCGTGCGGAGCAGCTCGTAGACCTCGGACTGGCCCTTCGGGCGGCGCAGCAGTGCGGCGATGCCGGCGAGGTCCAGCTCGACCTCGGCCACCGCGGCCATCCGTCGCAGCAGCCGCAGCTGCACCGGGTGCACCAGCTCGAAGGTGCGCCAGCAGGCCCGCCACACCGCGTCGTTGACCTGGGTGTCGGGCAGCCAGTCGCTGAGCCGGTCGTCCGGTTCGATGTTCTTCGCCAGCAGCCGGATCGCCGTCGGCTGCTTGCCGAGTTCCCGCACGATGATCTTCGCGTTGTCGTTGCGGGACAGGTCGCCCCGGTCGGTCTCCCGGCCGAACAGGTCGATCGCGTCCTCGTCGCTGAGCCCGGCGACCTCCCAGGTGAACACGTGCGGCTGGATGGACCGGATGCTCATGCCGGTGCCGGCGATCACGGTCAGCCCCAGCGGCGGGGTGTCCGAGACGAACGGCGCGACCTGCTCGTCGTGCTGCACGTTGTCCAGTACCAGCAGGAGCTGTTCGGCGCGCAGCGCCTCGGTGATCGAGCCGTCCGGCTTGCCCAGCTGGGCCAGTACCGCGTCCACGACCTGCTGCGCGGTGTAGGGACGTTGCGGCCCGGACCGCAGGTCCACGTAGAGGGTGCGCGCCGCGGGGTAGGTGCGGGCGCAGCTGAGGGCGACGGCCGAGGTGCCGTAGTTGGGCGCGCCGTAGAGCACGAGTACCCGGCCGTCCTCGATCTGCTGCTTGACCTCGTCGCACAGCGACTCCCGCCCGACCAGGTCGGGGACCTCCGGCAGCTGGCCGGACACCGGTACCGCGCGCCGGTTGAGCCCGCGCAGCCGGCGCCGTTCCGGGCTCGGCGGCGGCTCGGCCGGGCCGGCGTCCGGTTCGGCCGTGGCCAGCGCCGCCCGCGCCTCGGCGACGCGGGTGGCGACGGTCGTCGCCGTCAGCGTCGCGGTGTCCGGGTCGGGGTCCGGATCCGGGTCGGGATCGAGGCGGGTCCGGTACCGCATCTCCAGCAGCAGCGACAGCGCCACCCCGAACAGCACCGCGAGCAGCGAGTTGATCAGCGACGACTCGGTGATCAGGTTGGCGCCCATGGCGGAGGCGAGCTGGGACACCAGCTCGGCCGCCGCCAGCGGCAGCACGAACCGGGCGACGCGCCGGATCCGCTGTCGCCGCAACCGTTTGCGGTCGTCGGTCATCGTTTCGTCGGCTTCGCTTGCCAGTTTCCGGACACGCCCGCCATCAGCAGCCGGACCAGCTGCTTGCGGGCCACCATCACCGCGACCAGCGGCACCACCGAGAACAGCACCGTCGCACCGGCGACGTGCCCGGTGCCGGTGGTGTAGTAGCGCAGCTGGCCGAGCAGGCTCAGCCCGATCGGGGACAGCTGCGGCGGCGCGAACAGCAGCCCGACCGCGACGTCGTTCCACACCTGCACGAACTGGAGTACGCCGGCGGCGAAGAGGTTCGGCCCGACCTGGGTCAGGGTGGCCCGCGCCGGGCCGGCCTGGTCGGCGCCGTGGTGGATCACCGCCTGCCGCATCTGTTCCGGTGACAGCGAACCGAACGCGCCGTACAGCAGGGCGGTGGTCAGCGGGATCCCGAGCGCCAGGTGCGCCAGGACGAACGCCTGGCCGGTGCCGGACAGTCGGGCCGCACCGAGCGTCTGCACCAGCGGGATGGTGATCGCCTGCACCGGGACGGTGGCGCAGACCACCACGATCGTCAGCACCGTGCCGCGGCCGGGTGGTCGCAGCCAGCCCAGCGCGTACGCGGCGGGGCCGGCGAACGCGACCACCAGCACCGCGACCAGCAGCGCGAACAGCCCGGTACCGAGGTAGTTGCCGAGCATCCCGCCGGCGCCGAGCACCTCGGCGAACGAGGCCAGCGACAGGGCACCGGACAGCCCGTCGGAGGCCAGCGTCGCGTCCGCGTGCAGCGACGCGAACACCAGCAGCAGCGCCGGGATCAGCCACAGCACGATCGCCGCCACGCACAGCGCCTGGGCGAGCCGGTGCCGCAGCCCGGAGTACCGGGCGGGCAGGTGCCGGTCCCACACGGTGACGTCCACCGGCGGCATCCGCCACTGGGCCCGGAACGAGATCAGCGGCAGCACCACGGTCAGCGCCAGCACCGCGAACCACAGCACCGACAGGGCCGCCGCCGGCCCGGCGGTCGGTCCGGCGCCGTACCGCCAGACGTGCAGCGCGAGCACCTCACCGGCCGGCTGGCTGGATCCGGGCACCAGCGCGAGCAGCAGGTCGAAGCTGCGGGCCGAGAACAGCCCGGCGAGGCCGACCAGCAGGGCGGCGACCCGGCGCAGGATCGGCCAGTACAGCCAGCGGTAGACCTCCCGGCGGCGGCCGGTCTCGGCCATGATCATGGACACCTGCTGGCTCGGGATCGCGTCCAGCACCCGCCGGAACACCACCACCGACAGCCCCAGGTAGGCCCAGACGAACGCGGACATCATCGCGAACGTGACCAGGCCCGGCCCGAGGGCCTGCGGTGCGTGCGACCCGACCAGCCGGCCCAGCAGCGCGGTCACCAGGCCGCGGCTCGGATCCGGGTCGTACAGCAGCCGGAACGACACCGCGGTCGCGAGCATCGGCAGCGCCATCGGCGCCACCAGCACGACCGTCAGGACACCGGCCCGGCGGACCCGCCGCGACACCACGGCGAGCAGGTAGCCGACCGCGGTCAGCACCACCGGGAGCGCGACCGCCCAGGCCAGCGTCCGCAGCAGCGCGCGGCGGGCGAGCGGGTCGGACCAGGCGTCGGTGAAGTTGGCCAGGCAGACACCGCGGCAGCCGATGGTGAGGCTGTCCACCACGGTCCGGATCGCCGGCCACACCAGCAGCCCGCCGACCACCAGCGTGGCCGGCGCGAGGTAGAGGTAGGCGCGGCGGGTCTCCGGGCGGACCCGGTCGCGCCGCACCGGCCCGGCGTCGTCGAGCACCAGCAGCCGGTCGACCGGTCGCATCCGGGACGGTGGGGCGGTCGTCATCGCGGCCTCCCGGTCGCCAGGTCGAACTGGCGCACCGCCTCGTCCACCGCCCGCCCGACCGGTGCGCCGCCGGTGACCGCGCGGAAGAAGTCGGACAGGATCAGCCAGCTGCCCTTCCCGTCGTCGCCGATCAGCTTGCCGGTCAGCTGGTCGGACAGGTCGAACCGGACCTCCGCGGTGGGATCGCTGATCTCGCCGGCCAGTTGCCGCATCCGGGCCTGCGGGTACTCCACGGTCAGGTTCTGCTGGTACGGGGCGACCAGGAAGCCGGCGTCCGCCCACGGCGTCGCGGCCGCCTTGGTGGTCAGGTACTCCATCAGGTCCAGCCCGGCGGTGCTGCGGCGCAGCAGCACCGCCACGTCCCCGGCGACGATCTGCGGTCGCCGGCGCCCCTCCACCGGCGGGAACGGGAAGCACGACGGCTCGTCGGCGGAATGCAGGTCGGACACGATGGGGGCGACGAAGTCACCCTCGAACAGCATCCCGGCGCGGTGCTCGCCGAACACCTGCGCGACCGACGCGTCGAACGGGGTGAGCAGCGCGCGGGCGCCGCCGTAGGGCAGCGTGTTCGGCAGCGACCACAGCTCGCCGAGGTTGCGCAGCGCGTGCCGGACGATGTCGACGTCCCAGTCCGCCTGCGGTGAGACCAGCGCGTCGTACGCGTTGCCGGTCTGGTCGTTGCTGTTGAGCGAGGCCAGCACGTTCTCGAACCAGTCGGTGAGCACCCAGCCGTCGGCCGCGCCGATCGCGAGCGGCGATTGGCCGCGGACCGGCCACCGCTTGACGAGGTCGACGAACTCGGCCCAGGTCTGCGGCGGTTGCTGGATCAGCGGATCGCCGTCCGCCGCCGGGAACAGCGCGCTCTGCCGGTACCAGAACAGCGACTTGTGCGCGATCTTCACCCAGCACCCGTACAGGGTGCCGTCGACGCCGGCGAGGGTGCGCCAGTAGTCCGGGAGGTTCGCGCCGTACTTCCGGTCCGGCAGCTCGACCAGGTGGCCGGCGTTGGCGTACTCGGTGATCAGCGATGGCTCGGACAGCACCGCCACGTCCGGCCGGTTGTCCGCGGCCAGCCGGGCGGACAGCATCGCGTCGACGCCGTTGCCGTTGGCCACCACGATCCGGACCGAGTGACCGAACTCGGCGGTGAAGCCGGCGAGGACCTTGCGGAACGCGGCGAGCTCCGGCCCACCCCAGGCGCACACCACCTCCAGCCCGTGGCTGGTGCTGGCGCAGCCGGTGAGCGGCAGCGCGGCGGTGGCCGCGCCGGCGGCGAGCAGGGTGCGGCGCTTCACGACGGCGCCCCCGGAGGATCCGTTGCCAGCGGCGGCAGCGGGGCCGACGGCGCGGCGGCGTCCAGCGGCACCCGGACCGCGCGGCCGGGCGTGGCCGACACCCGGACCCGGTGCCCGACCGGTACCGGGCGGCGGAGCCGGAGCAGCCAGTCGCGGCGACCACCGGCGACGGCACGGACCCGCTGGAACCGCGGCCGCTCGTGCGGCCCGAGTACCTCGACGACGAGCTGGCTGCCGCGGGCCCGGCCGGCGCTGCCAGCAGGGCTGGTGGTGGGCGCGCCGACCGCCATCCAGTCGGCACCCGGCGCCGGGGCGGGCCCCGGCACACCCCATTCCGTGGGCCAGTCGTCGACCGGCACGATCAGCATCGGATCGCCGTAGAGCACCGCGGCGGCGTCGACCGAGGCCGGCCGGACCACTGCGGCCGTCGGCCCCTGCGCCACCACGGTGCCGCGGTAGCCGACCACGACCACCCAGTCGATCGCGTACGGGTCGGTGCGGGCGCGCAGCAGCCCCGGCCGATCGGTGCAGAGCAGCACGGCGAGGTCCGGCCGCTGCGCGCGGGCCTGGTCGAGCAGCTGGACGTACGCGTCGTCGGGTTCCTGGCCGCCGGTGGCGTCGACCACCAGGACGGGCCGGCCGTGCAGCAGTGCCCGGCCCAGCGCGGTGAGCATCCGCTGCGCCGCGCTGACCCGGTCCGGCACGTACCGCTCGACCGCGGAGAGCCGGAAGGCGGCGAGCATCCGGTCGACCTGGTCGCTGTCCTGGCCGTACCGGCGCCAGCGGATCCGCCGGCGTTCCAGCCAGCCGGCGGTGGACTCCTCGCGGGCCCGGATCTCCTCCCGCAGCCGCACGCCGAACAGCATGTTGCGGCGCAGCGAGAGCTGGGGGAGCAGGCCGCCGCCGGACGGCACGAACGCGCACGGTGCGACCTCGCCGGACCAGTGCTGGTCGCCGAACCGGATCCGGCCGTCCGCCGGCTCGTCCAGGCCGGCCACCGCGCGGGCCAGCCGGGTACCGCCGAACCCGGTCTCGCCGATCACTGCGACCACCTGACCGGGCGCGACCGCGCAGCTCAGACCGTCGATGGCCCGGCCGGGGACGGCACCGGCCACGGTCGGGGCCAGGTCGAGATCGCTGAGTTCAAGGTCTGGGCACATGCCTCGCATCCGGCTGGAGAGGTCCTGACGGGAAGGCCCTCCGGTGTGACAGCTGCCTACCGCGCGTCACACCCTAGTCGAATATCGGACATCATGATGTCGACCGTACGACATCGACGATGGTGGATCCATCGGCGAAACGCGGCGGACCTGCCGCGATGACGCAGCGAGAACGATCAGTGACAGGACGGTAACGGGGGCAGTTCGCTGACCCGTACCAGGCTGGGCGCCGCGGCGCCGCCGCCCTTGGCGGCCGGCGCGTACCCGACGGCGAGCGCGTCGCCGGTCGCCTCGGTGTAGCCGTACCGCGGGGTCAGCTTCGTGTACGCACCGGTGCGCAGGTCCGCGGCGAACTGCGCGGTGCCGTCGTCCCACGTCACCAGCGGTCCCGCGGCGCGGACCCACTGCACGTTCCGGCCGGTCGACACGTGCCGCACCTTGACCGGGGCACGCCAGCCGGACCGCCACACCCACAGCGTGCGCACGTCCGCGCCGACCCACGCCACCACCCCGCTGCCGGTACCGACGATGAACGCCGGGCCGCGCACCGCCGCGAGCGTCGCCGGCAGCGTCACCGGTGCGCCGTCGGCCAGCCGTACCGCGTGCAGCTCGGTCAGCGCGTCCGGTCGCGCCGACTCCGGCCACACCAGGTCGGCGTCGAACAGGAACGGCGCGCCCGGATGCCCGGCCCGCACCACCCGGTCGGTACCGGTGGCGAACGAGTACCGGTGCAGCGCGGTGCTGCCGTCCGGGCGGCCGGCGGTCCAGGCCGCCACCCCGGCGGCGACCACCGGGTACAGCAGCGGGCTCGGCACCGGGTTACCGGCGGAGTCGACCGCGTTGCCGGCCAGCCGGTGTGGTTCGCCGCCGGTGACCGAGTCCCAGCCGTACAGGGTCCAGGAGGACAGGTCGGACGGGTTGTGGCTGACCGAGAAGACCAGGTACCGGCCGTCGAACGCGGCGCCGTAGAGCTGGTCGGTGTCCGGGTGCGCGAGCGAGAGCACCCGGGTGCGCCGGCCGTCCCGCCAGAACACCACGCTGCGCCGGTCGGCGGTACGGTCGTCGACCACCGCGGTCGCGCCGTCCGCGCCGACCGCGTGCACCACCAGCGTCTCGCCGGCACGCTGGGGCAACCGGTCGCCGTGCAGCGCCCGCCGCCAGCTCGCCGGCTGCGCGACCGGGCAGAAGTCCGCCGCCGGCGCCGCGTCGGGCACCGCGGTACCGGCCGGGGGAGTGGGGCTCGCGCTCGGGGTGCGCGACGCGGCCGACCCGGCACCCTCGTCGGATGCCGGGTCGGCCGCGGTGTCGCAGCCGGCGAGCAGCAGCAGCGCCGCCCCACCGGCCAGCAGCCGGCGCCTACCAGACGTAGCCACGGCCACCGTTGATCGTGGTGATGGTGGCCGACGACATGGTCGAGTACGCCGGTACGCCGGACGACCAGGAGATGCTCCCGGCGCCGTGCACCGAGTCCTGGTAGCGGGTGTACGTGCCGGAGCCCGAGTACCCGCGCATCGTGTAGTAGTGGAAGATCTCCTGGTTGCCGGGGTGGCCGACCAGGTGTGGCCCGCCCGGTACCTCCCAGGCGTCGCCGATCAGGTCCCAGCCGTTGTTGATGTCGGCGACCAGCCGGGTCTTGTAGGTCGACTTCTCCTTGGCGGTCGGGTCGTACGACAGGCCCACCGGGTAGTAGGTGGCGCCCTGCCCGTGCAGCTTGTACGTGAGCACGTCGGCGACCGGGTAGCCGGTCTGGTACGCCTTCGGTACCGCCGCGTTGCGGCCGGACCAGTCGGTGCCGTCGACGGTGGTGCGCAGCAGCTTCGCGGTACTGCTCTGGCTCAGCGACACCCCGCGCATCTTCAGCGCGCCGGCCACCGCGGCCGGGCCGCACCAGTAGTAGGTCTGCTGTGCCTGCTGGGTGCCCTTGAGCGACTTGGCCGTACTGGCCGCCGTCGCCCCGGGCCGCGCCGCCTCGGCCCGGACCCGGGCCATGGTGCGCTGCGCGGCCTCGGTCCGGCGCTGCAGGCCGGACCGCGCCGCCGCGCTCAGCGGTACGTGCGGGTCGGTGTCGTGTGCCGCCTTGTACGCGGCGGCCGAGTGGGTCGGCTGCTCCGGTGCCACGCCGATCGGCGTGGCCGCGGCTGGTACCGCGGTCAGCGTCGCGACCAGGCCGACGCCGGACACCACCGACAACAGGAGTCGGGTACGAACTGCCACAAGGTCCTCCCCCGGGGGCCGCCGGCGCTCGGGGCCCGACAGGAAGGACTGTCGGCGCCTGCCTGGCAGGGCCCCGTGGCCGGTCGAACGGTCATACCGGCGCGTGGCCGGTCGTCCGGTCCCGCCGGTACGCCGGCGGAGCCGCGCGGGGAGCGTCGGTGCGCCGTGCGACGCCGTCCTCACCCCGCGTCGTCGACGCTAGACGTCAACTGGAGGTCGAGCCGGATCTTCCCGGTATTTCCCTCCTGCGTGACGTTGCGCACGCCATAAACGCCGCCCCGGAAGCGGAGGCGGTCTGGCACGCGCTCCCCGCCAGCGGGTACCTGCCGGGCACCGGCCGGCCCGACTCGGCGAGCTGCGGCCGGCGCCGGACGCGATCCGGCACGGCCGCGCCGGTCCCCGAGCAGGTGCCCGGACGCGTGGGCCGGCGGCCGGGGTCGCGGGGCCCGGCCCGCGGTCGAGCGGCCCCGAGATCGGCCCGGCGCAGCCGGTCACGGGGCCCGCGACAGCCTCTAAGCTGTTCCCCGGTCACGGCCCGGGCCCAGCGTCGTCGTCCGGCCGTCGGATCGTGGGTACGACGAAAGGCAGGACGACATGCTGGTGGACTGGCCACTGGAACGGCTCCGGGAGTACCGGCCGGAGCGCAGCGAACCCGCCGACTTCGACGAGTTCTGGGCGGGCACGCTGAAGCAGGCCAGGGCGAAGGCGGGCCCGGCGACGTTCACCCCGCACGACGCGGCGCTGGCCACCGTCGAGGTGTTCGACCTGACCTTCGCCGGCTTCGACGGGCAGCCGGTGCGCGGCTGGTTCGTGCTGCCCACCGGGGTCGAGGGCCCGTTGCCCTGCGTGGTCGAGTACATCGGCTACAACGGTGGCCGCGGGCTCGCGCACGAGCGGCTCGACTGGTCGGCGGCCGGCTACGCGCACCTGATCATGGACACCCGCGGCCAGGGCTCGAACGGCTCGACGGCCGGCGCCACCGCCGACCCCGACCCGGTGGGGCTGCCCAACACGCCGGGGTTCATGACCCGCGGCATCACCGACCCGGAAAGCTACTACTACCGCCGGGTGTTCACCGACGCGGTGCGCGCGGTGGAGGTGGCGCGCGAGCACCCCCGGGTCGACCCGGACCGGGTCGTCGTCGCCGGCGGCAGCCAGGGCGGCGGCATCACGATCGCGGTCGCCGGCCTCGTGGACGGGCTGTACGCGGCGCTGCCGGACGTGCCGTTCCTGTGCCACTACCGGCGCGCCACCGAGATCACCGACAAGAACCCGTACCACGAGATCACCCAGTACTGCCGGACCCACCGGGACGCCACCGAGCGGGTGTTCGCCTCGCTGGCGTACTTCGACGGGGTCAACTTCGCCGCCCGGGCGAGCGCGCCGGCGCTGTTCTCGGTCGGGCTGATGGACGCGGTCTGCCCGCCGTCGACGGTGTTCGCCGCGTACAACCACTGGGCCGGAACGAACAAGGACATCCGGGTCTGGCCGTACAACGAGCACGAGGGCGGCGCCGCCTTCCAGCGCGCGGAACAGTTGCGTTACGTTCGCGACCTGCTTCGCTGACCCCCCGGAAACCGTGGCATCGTGCTGGTCATGATCCAATCCAGCACGTGTCTCTCGGCCGGCGACCCGGGGGGCCGGCATGAGTGACGACATCCTGCGCGAGTTCGCCCGTACCGGTGGATTCCGGTTCGGGCAACCGCGCGACGTGACCGTCTCGCCGGATGGCGCGCGGGTGCTGTTCCTGCGCGCCGCGTCCGGCCACGACGCCACCACCTCGCTCTGGCAGCTGGACGTGGCCACCGGTGCCGAGACGCTGCTCGCCGACGGCGCCGCGCTGACCGGCGGCGAGCTGTCCGCGACCGAACGGGCCCGGCGGGAACGCAGCCGGGAACGCGCCGCCGGCATCGTCGGCTACGCCACCGACCGCGCCGCGGACCGGGCCGTGTTCACCGTGGACGGCCAGCTGTGGCTGCTGGCCGGCGGCATCCCGGTGCGGCTGCCGGCGACCGGTTCGGTGGTCGATCCGCGGATCAACCCGGCCGGCGCGCACATCTCGTACGTCTCCGGCGGCGCGCTGCGGGTGATCGGCGTGGACGGTACCGACGACCGGGTGCTCGCCGAGCCCGAGACGCCGGACGTGAGCTACGGGCTGGCCGAGCATGTCGCCGCCGAGTCGATGCACCGCGACCGCGGCCACTGGTGGTCGCCCGACTCGTCCCGGCTGCTGGTCGCGCGGGTCGACGACGCGCCGGTCGCGACCTGGTACCTGGCCGACCCGGCCGACCCGGCGCGCCCGCCGGCCGCGGTGCGCTACCCGTCCGCCGGTACCGCCAACGCGATCGTCACGCTGTGGCTGATCGACCCGGACGACGGCAGCCGGACCGAGGTGGTCTGGGACCGGGAGGGCTTCGAGTACCTCGCCGCGGTCGACTGGTCCGGCCCGCTGTCGATCCTGGTGCAGAGCCGGGACCAACGCGAGGTGCAGGTACTCGCGGTGGACGAGCAGACCGGCGCCACCTCGCTGCTGCACGCCGACCACCACGACGACTGGTGGGAGCTGGTACCGGGGCTGCCGGCCCGCACCGCGTCCGGCGCGCTGGTCTGGTCGGCCGACGACGGCGACACCCGCCGACTGCTGGTGGACGGTACCGCGGTGACCCCGCCCGGCCTGCAACTGCGCGCGGTGTCCGGGGTGGACGGCGATGCGGTGCTGTGCACCGCCGGTACCGAGCCGACCGAGGTGCACGTGTGGCGTTGGGCGCCGGACACCGGCCCGGTCCGGCTGTCCGCCGGCGCCGGGGTGCACCAGGGGGTCACCGGCGGCGGAACCACGGTGCTGACGTCCCGCTCGCTGGAGTACCCGGGCGCCCGGGTCACCGTCCACCGCGCCGAAGCGGTCACCCCGATCGCGTCGCACGCCGCCACCGCGACGCTGACCCCGCGGGTCCGGCTGTACGAGCTGGGCGAGCGCGCGCTGCGCTCCGCACTGCTGCTGCCGTCCTGGTACCAGCCGGGCTCTTCCGCCCCGCTGCCGGTGCTGCTGGACCCGTACGGCGGTCCGCACGGACAGCGGGTGCTGCACGCGCTCGACATGTACCTGATGTCGCAGTGGTTCGCCGAGGCGGGCTACGCGGTGCTGGTGACCGACGGCCGCGGCACCCCGGGGCGTGGCCCGGTGTGGGAGCACTCGATCCGCGGCGACAAGCTGACCCACGCGCTGACCGACCAGATCGACGCGCTGCGCGCCGCGGCCGAACTGCATCCGGAACTGGATCTGTCCCGGGTCGGCATCCGTGGCTGGTCGTACGGCGGCTACCTGGCCGCGGCGGCGGTGCTGCGCCGGCCGGACGTGTTCCACGCGGCCGTGGCCGGCGCACCGGTCACCGACCCGATGCTGTACGACACCCACTGGCAGGAGCGGTATCTGGGCCACCCGGACCAGGAGCCGGAGGTGTACCGGCGCAACTCGCTGATCCCGGACGCCACCGCGCTGACCCGGCCACTGCTGCTGATGCACGGGATGGTGGACGACAACGTGGTGGTGGCGCACACGCTGCGGCTGTCCGGCGCGCTGCTCGCCGCCGGCCGGCCGCACTCCGTGCTGCCGCTCACCGGCGTCACCCACATGGCCGGCCAGGAGGACGTCGCCGCCAACCTGCCCCGGCTGGAGCTGGAGTTCCTGGACCGCATCCTGCGCCCGTCCCGCCCCTGACGTGCGTGGTGTGCCGGCAGGTCTCCACCGGCCAGCCGGACTCCGCGACAATCCCCGGTGTGCGTGGCCGGGGAATGTGAGACGACCTCGCGGACACGGCGCGCCAACGAGGTCGCCGAGACCTCAGCGAGCGTCAGGCGTGCCGGTCACGACGGGCCCGAAGGCGGTCCATGCTGCGGGCGAGACCCCGCAGCATGGACGCCTCGCGGTCCTTGGAATCACGGACGCCGACCACCGCGCCCGCGCTGCCGGCCGCCACGCCGTTGGCCCGGCCGCCGCTGCGTGACTGTATCGGTCGAGCTGGTCCTCGCCTGTACTCGGTGCCTCGGTGGTCTCGGTCTCGATCACTGTGATACTCGGTGCCGCCGGGTAGCTGTAGCTCGTCAAGGAGCGGAGCACGGGGGAGTGGTGGTAGCCGAGGTCGGCTTCGATTGGCAAGACTCGGATCTCGACGTTCGGGACCTGGGCTGCCATGACGAGCCATCGAGGCTGGGTCTCCAACACGTCGTCTGGAGCGGTGCGGCGCCGGAGAACGAGTTCGTCGAGGACGATTTCGTATCGGACCGACTTCTTCGTTCGCACAAGGATCTTCTGTCGTTCCCGGCGGCCGACGATATGGCCAACCGGTACCGTGGCAAGCGCGCGGCGCCGGCAGTGGGGCGTCGGCTGCGCTGCCGCTACCAGCGCACCACATTCAGACGGAGGCGAGTCCAGTGCCTCAGCAGATCACCCGCATCCGGGCGCAGCGTTTCCGCTCGCTCGCGGAGGTCGACGTCCGGCTGGGCCGGTTGAACGTGCTGATCGGCCCGAACGGCTCGGGCAAGACCAACCTGCTTAAGGTGCTGCAGTTTCTCGCCACGATGGCGCGCTACGATCTGAGTTTCGCGGTCCGCGACTGGAACGGTTTCGACCACATCCAACGCCAGGCGGGCAAGCCGCTACCGGTCCGGCTGACGATCGAGGGCCGCATCACCGAGCACTCCAGCGACAACGCACTCGACGAGTACATGCTGAGGCTGTCGCAAACGGCTTCCGGGATCTCCCGGACCGAGGAGTTCACGTTCAAGCGCAGCAGTGGGCGCGGGCGGCGGTACAAGGCGTCGGGCAAGGAGATCGAGATCTCCGATCTCGACAGCGACGCACCTCGTCAGGTGCAGCGGGTGGCTGACGCGCAGACAACCGGGCTGGCCACCCTGCCCAAGCTGGCGGATGAGCAGGGGGGCCTCGGTATCCGTACCTTCGCCAACTTCCTGTCCTCGATCCGGGTCCTGGAGCCGGATGTGGTGGCGGCCCGGCAGCCCAGCCGTCCGTACAACGCGAACCTCGCGGACGACGCCAGCAATCTCGCTGACGCGCTTGCTCAGCTGAAAGTCAGCGATCCCGACGCCTGGCCGTTGCTCGTCGCCGACGTGCGCAGTTGCCTGCCGGGGCTCGAGGAGATCCAGATCGTTCCGGTGGGCGGCCCCGGCCGGGCGGTGTCGGTGCAGCTCGTGGAGCAGGGGGTGACCAAGCCGATCGAGCTGGCCGACGCGTCGTTCGGCACGGTCCGGGTCCTGGCCCTACTCACCGCGCTGCACGAGCCGGACCCGCCGCCGTTCACCGCCATCGAAGAGATCGACCACGGTCTTCATCCCTACGCCCTGGACATCCTGGTGGATCGGATGCGCGCGGCGAGCTCGCGCACCCAGATCCTCGCCGCGACCCACTCGCCGACGCTGGTCAACAGGCTGACGGCGGACGAGATCATCGTCTGCGATCGTGAGCCCGAGACCGGTGCGTCGCTGATTCCGGCCACCAGCTCGAAGCAGATCAGGGCACAGCTGGCGGCCACCGACTGGCAGGCGGGCGAACTCTGGTTCTCGGGTGCGCTGCGCGGAGTGCCGGCGGGAAGGGCTCCGACAGACCGGGCCTGGTGCTCGTCTTCGGCGAGAACTACAACGACTCGCAGAGCATCGGGCATCTGCTCGTCCATCTCAATCCGCGGCTTGCCGGCCGGGTCAGACCCTTACCACGGCCCACTTCGCTGACTCGACAGGCGAAGGCGAAGGCGGTGCGCAGCTGGGTGACCGAGCTGGACCGTACGATTCGAGGGTATGAGGCCGGCGGACGGCAGGTCACCGCGGCGTTGGTGCACCGGGACGCGGACGACCCCGATCCCGACGGTGCGGTAGCGATCGCGTTGAGCAACGATCTGGCGCCCCTCGGTCGCGCCCATCCGGTGGTACCGGTGGAGGAGATCGAAGCATGGTGGTTTCTGTTCCCCGACGCGGTTGAGGCGGTACGGCCGTCCGCCTGGCGGGACACGATCCCGCGCCGCGCTCGGGACGTGGAACGCATCCGTAACCCCAAGCAGGAGTTGCAGCGGCTGACCGGCCGGCGCAAGAAGGCCCGCTACGAAGAGGCGGAGTCGCCGAGGGTCGCCGAGTTCGTCCGGCAACTTGGTCTCCGGCCGCAGGGCTCCAGCGCCTCCTACCACCGCTTCGGCGCGGTGGCCCGCTCGCTGACCTGAGGCGGAGCGATCCGGATCTCCCGACCGCATCCTGCGCCCGTCCCGGGCGGACCCGGCGGGTTCCTGACCGCCCCACCCTGACTCGGGTCGTCCCGGCGCCGGCTCCCCCGCGGCCGGTCCGGGACGGACGGATCAGTTGACGTAGTCGCGCAGCGCGCTGACGTTGTCCGGGCGGCGCAGCTTCAGCAGCGTCATCTTCTCGATCTGCCGGATCCGCTCCCGGGACAGGCCGAACTCGCGGCCCACCTCGTCGAGGGTGCGCTGCCGGTCGTCGTCCAGCCCGTACCGCAGCCGGATGACGGCCCGCTCCCGCTCGGTCAGGGTGGACAGCACGCCCTCCAGCGCGTGCTTGAGGAACCCGTACGAGACGGTGTCGTCGCTGTCGTGCTGCGGCTGGACGAAGTCGGCGAGCGAGCTCTCGCCGTCCTCGCCGACGCCCTGGTCCAGGCTGACCGGGTCGCGGTCGTAGCCGATCAGCTCCAGCACGTCGGTCGGTGCGACACCCATCGCCTCGGCGATCTCCAGGTGGCTGGGTTCCCGGCCGAGGGCGAGCGCCAGCTCGCGGCGCGCCCGTACCATCTTGTTGACCTGCTCGACCATGTGCACCGGCAGCCGGATGGTGCGGGACTGCTCGGCCATCGCCCGGGTGACTGCCTGCCGAATCCACCAGGTCGCGTACGTGGAGAACTTGTAGCCCTTGGCGAAGTCGAACTTCTCCACCGCGCGGACCAGCCCCAGGTTGCCCTCCTGGATCAGGTCGAGGAACCCGATGCCGCGGTTGGTGTAGCGCTTGGCGATCGACACCACCAGCCGCAGGTTGGCTTCCAACAACCGGTTACGGGCCGCGACACCCTCGGTGACGATGCGGGACAGCGCGTCGCGCAACGACTCCGGGTCCGCCTGGTACGCGGTGGCCAGCGGGCCCTCGGTGGCCCGGCCGTGGAGGATCTCGGTCGCGTAGAGTCCGGCCTCGACCCTCTTGGCGAGCGTGACCTCGTCGGCGGCGGTCAGCAGCCGGACCCGGCCGATCGCGTTCAGGTAGGTACGCACCAGGTCCGCCGAGTTCGCTCGATCGTCGGTGTCGGTCCGCGTCGTCAGGTATTCCTCGCTCAGTGGAAGGGCCACTGTCTTCCGCCTCCCGTGCCGGGCGCTGGGCGCCTGAGTGCTTGTCGATGCCGGCCCGCCGCGTCGGTGACCCGCGTCGTCCGTGACGCTGATTCCACCGGGAGAGCGGGCGCTACGGGGAGTCGCGCGAGGCAGCTGGCACGAATCCGGGAACTGCCCGGCCGCGGGCGGAACCCGTTGGCACGAATAGGGGAGTCAGGCGCGCGGTGGGACGTTGCGTGTCGGCGCCGTCACAGCCGACCGGGAGCTGCTGGACGTGGCACACGATCGTTACGATGTGGATCGCGGTGCAACCCGATCGCAACGCCGATGCGTTCTTCAGGTGTGGCGGCCGATGGTCGCCGGCGCATCACCCGATGTCGGACTTCGCCGGCAATGAGCCGAGATCCGGGGACCGATCCCGATCGGCGGGTGGCGCGGGATCGACGGGGAGTGGACGTCCCGCAGCGGGGCACCGCAAGGCAGAGCTACTGGTCGACACGGCCAGGGACAGGGGAGGCGGTATGCCACGTCACTCGTGGCGCGGCCGAGCCAGGATCGTCACGGCGCTGATGGCCACCGGCCTGGCGGCGACGATGCTGGCCGGGTGCAACAACGGCGACGGCAAGGCGTCGGCGGGCAGCAAGGACGACGGTCTCGGCGGGGGCAAGCCGGTCCCGGCGGCGACCGTGGCGATCACACCGACCACCGGCACCAGCAAGGTGTCGCCCGGCGAGCCGGTGGTGGTGAAGGCGACCGGCGGCACGCTTGCCACGGTCTCGCTGACCAATGCCGCCGGCAAGCAGGTGTCCGGCACGCTGTCGGCCGACAAGAAGACGTGGACCTCCAGCGAGAAGCTGGGCTACGACAAGAAGTACGCGGTGGCGGCCACCGCGACCAACGCCGACGGCAGGAAGACCAGCGGCAAGAGTTCGTTCAGCACCGTCAAGCCGGGCAACTTCACGCTGCCCTACCTTCGTAACGGCAACGGCAAGACGTACGGCGTGGGTGAGCCGGTGATGGTGCACTTCGACGAGAAGATCCCGGACAAGGCGGCCGCGGAGAAGGCGCTGAAGGTCACCACCAGCCCGTCGATCGAGGGGTCCTGGAGCTGGATCAACGACCAGGACGTGCACTGGCGGCCGAAGACCGACGCCGGGAAGTACTGGCCGGCCGGCACCAAGGTCACCGTGGCCGCCGACGTGTACGGCGTGAACATGGGCAAGGGGCTGTGGGGCCAGGAGGACCGCAAGGTCTCGTTCACCATCGGTGACCAGATCATCGCGAAGGCGTCCAACAAGTCGCTGCACATGAAGATCTACAAGAACGGCAGCGTGGTCAAGGACATGCCGTTCAGCGGCGGCAAGGGCGGCTACATCCAGGACAAGTACGGCAACAACGTCTCGCTGTGGACTCCGAGCGGGACGATGGTCGTGATGGACCTGGAGCGCAAGGTGCACATGACGTCGTCCAGCTGGGGCATCGCCAAGAACAACCCGCAGGCGTACGACCTGTGGGTCGACTACGGCACCCGGCTCACCGGCGACGGCATCTACCTGCACGCGGCCCCCTGGAACGAGGGCCTGCACGGGGTGCAGAACGACTCGCACGGGTGCATCAACCTCAGCACCGCCGACGCCGAGTGGGCGTACGAGCATCTCAAGCCGGGCGACATCGTGATCATGTCCGGTACTCCGGACAAGGTGACGCTGACTCGCGGTTACGGCGACTGGAACGTCAGCTGGGACCAGTGGGTGAAGGGTTCCGCGCTGCACTGACGCAGTCCGTTCCACCGGTGGCCGTCGCCCGATCCGGGTGGCGGCCACTCGCGTGTTCCGGCCACCATCCCGCGTGCCGGCCGGGGCGATTGGCGTGCTCCGATCGTGCCGGCCAGGCTTCGGAAAGGGCCGTACAGATGGGAGAAAACTTCTCTCAAGGTAGTGATGGTGATCACAGGCGGCGATATGATCTTCGTGGGATGGGCGTCTGTCCACCCCCTTGAATCGAGGGGAGCCGTCATGCCCACTGAGAAGGAGCCCGTCGGGTCGGGAATCGCCGATCCTGGTCCACTCGGGCTCGCTGCCTTTGCCCTGACCACGTTCCTGCTGTCGGCCAAGAACGCCGGCTGGACCCACGGCACCGATGCCTGGCTCGGCTACGCGTTCTTCTACGGCGGCGCCGTGCAACTGCTCGCCGGGATGTGGGAGTTCCGTAACCGCAACACGTTCGGCGCCACCGCCTTCAGCACGTACGGCGCGTTCTGGCTCGGGCTCGGGTTCTACGCCAAGTTCGTGGCTCCGGCGGCCAAGCCGGACCAGATCGCCAACGACGAGGGGTGGATCCTGCTCGCGTTCGCCATCGTCAACCTGTACCTGCTGATCGCCAGCACCAGGCTGAACACGGCCCTGTTCGCGGTGTTCCTCACTCTGCAGGCCACCGAGGTGGTGCTGTTCATCGGCGCGTTCGCCACGAACGACTCGATCACCAAGATCGGCGGCTACATCGGCGTGCTGACCGCCGTGGTCGCGTGGTACACGTCGTTCGCCATCGTGTTCAACAGCGTGTCCGGCCGGGAGGTGCTCAAGCTCGGGCGACCACTCGTCGCACCGGGCACGTAACGCAGACTCGCAGCCGGCGGCCGGTGGGCGACGCCCGCCGGCCGCCGTCCTGCCCGCCGGAGCCGGTCAGCGGCTGGCCGGCGTCTCCGGGCGGCGCAGCCGGCCGGCCGCCACCAGCTCCACCGCGACCAGCACCGCGATGCACTCCACCGCGAGCAACGCCACCAGGACCAGCAGCTGGGCGGCGCCGGCGGCGACCGGGCTGGCGCCCCGAGCAGGACCCCGACGAACGCGCCCGGCAGCGTCACCAGGCCGACCGTGCGGGTCTGGTCCAGCGCCGGGACCAGCGCCTGGGCCGCGGACGGCCGGCACACCTCCAGCGCGGCGTCCCGGCGGGTGAGCCCCAGCGCGAGCGCCGCCTCGTACTCGCCCCGGCGGGTGGCGAGTTCGTCCAGCGCGCGGCGGCCGGACAGCGAGGTCGCCGTCATCGCCCCGCCGATCAGGATGCCGGCCACCGGCACCACCGAGATGCCCTTCCACGGCACCAGGCCCGAGCCGAGCACGATCACGAGGGCGGGCAGCAGGCCGGCGGCGATCGGTATCGCGGCCCACAGCCCGCTGCGCACCGTCGTGATGCGGCGGGCCGAGGTGACCGAGGCGATGCCGTACATCAGCGCCACGAACGCGGCGGTCAGCCACAGCGAGCGCAGTACCGCGGCGATCACCAGCGAGACCGCGCCGAGTTGGATCGCCGCCCGGACCGAGGCGGTCAGTACCCGCCGGGCGACGCCGAGCCGGCCCAGCGCGGCGACCGCGGCGGCGAGCAGCGCCAGCGCGGCGAGTACCGCGCCGAGCAGCGGGGTGACCGGGATCGCGTTGCCGTTCATGCACCGATCTCACCGCGGACCGGGTCCGGTGTCGACACCGGACCCCGGTACCGGGCCGGCGCCGAGCGTACGGCCGGCGCAACGAGGCGACCGGCGTCCGGCGCGAGACACTGGCGGGATGACGCAGCCGGTGGTGGTGGTCGACGCGGCGAACGTGGTGGGCTCGGTACCGGACGGCTGGTGGCGGGACCGGGCGGGCGCGGCGGCCCGGCTGCGGGACGCACTGGTACCGCAGGCCGCCGCCGGCCTGGCCGCGGACGCCGACGTGCCCGACTGGGCCCGGACCGGGCCGGTCCGGATGGTGCTGGTGGTGGAAGGTGCGGCCCGCCGGGTCGCCGCGGTGCCGGGGGTCGAGGTGGTCTCCGCGCCCCGGTCCGGCGACGATGCGATCGTCGCGTTCGTCCGGGCCGGGCAGCCGGACCGCTGCCTGGTGGTGACCGCCGACCGCGAGCTGCGGGAGCGGGTCCGGGCGCTCGGCGCCGTGGTGGCCGGGCCGCGTTCGGTGTACCGGCCACGGCCGTCCTGAGGGGGCAGCGCGCCGCCGGTGACATCGGTGGGTGGTGGAAGGTTCGCGCTGCGTGGCCGATGATCCGGGTGCGGCCCCGGTCCGGTACGGTTCGCGCGTGATCGTCAGAGCTCCGCACAGAATGGCACCCGGTCCGGAGCGTGTCGCCGAGCCGCGGCGCCCGGCCCTGCGACGCGGTCTGTGGCGGATCGGCGGGCTGCTGGCGCTCGGCGCGGCGCTGGTGCCGGCCGGCTGTGCCAGCGGGCACGGTGACGGGCCGGCCGCCGCAGCGCCCGGCCCGTCCGCGACGGCCGGCTCGACACGGGCTCCGTCCCCGTCCCGGTCCGCGCGGCCGGCCCTGGCCGGTCGGGTGATCGTCGTGGACGCCGGGCACAACGACGGCAACTTCGACCACCCCGAGCAGATCGACCGGCTGGTGAATGCGGGCGGGTTCCGCAAGGCGTGCGACACCACCGGTACCGAGACCGACGGCGGGTACCACGAGGCGGCGTTCACGTTCGACGTGACGAAGCGGCTCACCGCGTTGCTGCGCGCGGACGGCGCGAAGGTGGTGCTGACCCGCAAGGACGACCACGGCGTCGGCCCGTGCGTGGACGAGCGGGCCGAGATCGGGAACAAGGCGCACGCGGATGCGGCGCTGTCCATCCACGCCGACGGTGGTCCGGCCGATGGGCACGGCTTTCACGTGATGTACCCGCCGTCGATGGCCGGCGGGAAGAAGGTGGCCGCGGCGTCACGCCGGCTGGCGGCCGCGGTCCGGGACGGCTACCGGTCCGGCACCGGGCTGCCGGTCGCCGACTACATCGGCACCGACGGGCTGAACCGGCGCACCGACATGGCCGGGCTCAACCTGTCCACGGTGCCGAAGGTGCTGCTGGAATGCGGGAACATGCGCAACAGCGGGGACGCCGGCAAGCTTGCCTCGGCGAAGTTCCGGCAGCGGATCGCGGTCGCTCTGGACGTCGCGATCCGCCGGTACCTGTCCTGAGGGCCGCGGCGGCTGCCGGGGGAACCTCCGGTCGAGCGAGCCGGAGAGCGGGCCCGCCGACCGACGGTGAGGTTCCCCGCCGGCGGCTCAGCCCAGGGCCGGCAGCACGCAGGCCGGGCTCGGTACCGCCACCGAGCCGGTCTGGCGCAGCGCGCCGGTGCCGGCGTCCCGCTGGAAGACCGCGACGGTGTCGGAGTTCTGGTTCGCCACGTAGAGGTGGTCGCCGGACAGCACCAGGTGTCGTGGCCAGTCGCCGTCCGTCGGTACCTCGGTGCGCAGCCGCGGCGTCGCACCGTCCAGGTCGAACACCGCGACCGTGTTCGCACCGCGGTTCGCCAGGTAGCCGAACCGGCCGTCCGGGCTGGTCGTGATCTCGCTGGGGTAGTTCTCCCGGTCGCGGGTGGTGGTCGGCACCGGCGAGCCGAAGCTCAGCGTGCCGGTCCGCGGCTGGTAGCCGGCCGGCGTGACGCTCGACCCGAGCTCGGCGGCCAGGTACACCCGGTCGTCGCCGGCGAACGCCAGGTGCCGCGGCCCGGTTCCCGGCGGCAGCTGCGCCGCCCGCTGCTGCACCAGCCGTCCGTCGCGCAGCAGGTAGGTGTGCACGGTGTCGGTGCCCAGGTCGTTCACCAGCAGGTAGCGGCCGGCCGGATCGAACCGGGCCTGGTGCGCGTGCGGCCCCTCCTGCCGGCCGGTGTTCGGTCCGGATCCGGTGTGCTGCACCAGGTCGGTGCGCTCACCGAGGCTGCCGTCCGGTTCGATCGGGTGCACCGACACCGAACCGGAGGTGTAGTTGGCGGTCACCAGCCAGCGGCCGGTCGGGTCGACGCTGAGATGGCAGGGGTCGCTGCCGCCGGTCGGCTGCTCGGCGCCGAGCGGGGTGAGACCGGCGCCGTCGACGGCGTAGCCGCGCACCGCGCCGTCCGGCCGCTCGGCCACCGCGTACAGGTACCGACCGGTCGGGTGGGCGGCGAGGAACGACGGCCCGGGCGCGGTGACGGTCTCGCCGGCCACCGTCAGCGCGCCGCTGCCGGGGTCCTGCCGGTACACCGCGATGCCGGTGCCGCGCCCGCCGCCGCTGGAATCCGGTGTGTAGCAGCCGATGAAGATCAGCCGGTCGGTCATGCCGCATGCCTCCCAGAGTTCGCACCCAGTGGTCCGTCGGCGCCGGTCGGACTCGGCACGACGCTGTCGGGGTTGCCGACACACTCGCACACGACACCGGTGTGCGGCTGCGCCTCCGCCCGGCAGCCCCGGGTCGAGCCTCGACAGCATCCGACGCCACCCGGTGCGCACCGCCACGATCGCCACCCGCCATTCTGCCGGCCGCTGCCCGCCCGGTACCGCTGCCGCCGCGCGGTCCGCCGGGCGCGCCCCGGGCTCGTACGATGGAGTCGTGACGAACGAAGACGGGACGTCAGGGGAGGGCCCCCGTCCGACGGCGGTCCGGATCGGTGACGCCGAGCGTGAGTCGGCGGTGCAGGCGCTCGGCGAGCACATGAAGGCCGGCCGGCTCCAGGTCGACGAGTACAGCGAACGGTCCGGCAGGGCGGCCGAGGCGCGCACCGCCGACGAGCTGACCAGCCTTTTCACCGATCTTCCGGCGCCACATCCGACGCTGCCGGACGCCGGCGCCGGCGCGGCGGTCCGGCCGGTCCCGGCCGGCGGTGACCTCGACCAGCATCGCCCGCCGGGCACCCCCGCGCAGCGGGCGGCCGGTGCGCTGATCGGCGTGTCCTGGATCGGTGCGGTGGTGCTGATGGTGACCACCGGGTTCGGCTGGTGGATGTTCGCGATCCCGATCGCGCTGTCCGTGGTGTTCGGTTCGATCTGGGGCAAGGGCTGGCAGCGCGAGCTGAACGGGCGGGACGATCGCCGCGACTGGCCGCACGATCGCCGCGATGCGCGGCAGCAGCGCCGGGACGATCGGCGCAACCGCCGCGGCCACGGCTACTACCGCTGACCTGGCGGTGCCATCCGCGGTCCGGACCGCCCGGCCGGAAAACCGGGGATGTTCTGTGCCACAACGGTGGACTTCGCACATCCTGTCCGTCGCGCAACGCAACTCCCGGTGAATGCTGAGGGCGTGTCCGGGGCCGGATCGCCCCGGCGGCGCGGGCCGGAGCCGGCGGGTGTAGCCGTCACCCCGTCGGCTCCGGCCATCCATCCCGACACCGCTCACTGCCCGAAGGTCGGGACGGTTCTCCCGGCGAGCGGGACGACCGTCGTCAGAAATACCGGTAAATCCGGGATCACCGACCAGTGGCCCTTGCCCGGGACGCAACGGTCTTGCTACACCACTGGTACGTGTCGGCCGGATCGGGCGACGCCGGGTGTCCTGTCCACGGCCCGGCGGTCAGAGGCGATGACGGCACGTCCTGGGGAGGCGAGGCGTGCGGTCGGCGCGGGACGGCGGTTCGCTGACCGACCCCGTCGTGCCCCCGACCCGGCCGACGAGCGGCCCACCGGTCCGCCCGCACGGATTCGTCCGCACCCTGCTTCGCGGCGGCGTCGCCGTGGTCGCGATGGGCGCCACCCCGGTCGACGGCGCCGCCGATCCGACCCCGCAGCCGGCCTGGCGGCGGGTGACGATGCTGCTCGGTGCCGACGCCGCGCCCGGCGGGCCGGACGCGCTGATGCACCGCTCCGGGCGGTACCTGCTGATCGCACCGGCGGTGTTTCGCACCCTGGCGCTGCCGGTACCGGTGGGCGTGCTCGTCGCGCGGTTCGGGGCCACCACGCTCGGGCCGGTGCTGCCGCTCGCGATCCTGCTCGCGGTCGCCAACATCGCGGTGATCGCGCTGGTGCTGGCCCGTCCGGTACTGACCGAGCGGGGCCTGCGGATCGGCCTGGTCGTCGACCTCGGGGTGGCGGTGGCCGTCAACGTCCTCGCCGCGCCGAGCGTGCCGGGCGACCTGGAGTCGGCGTACCACGACGTGTTCTGGGGGTACCTGATCGGTACGGTCGCGCTGTGGTCGGCGGCGCGCGGCGTGCAGGCGGCGGTCGCCGCGCTGGTGCTGTCGGTGCCGACCCAGCTCGCGATGGTGTGGCTCAGCCCGGCCGGACCCGGCGAACTGTCGCTCGGCGGCGCGATCGGCCGGTTCGGCGCACTGGTGCTCACGGTGGTGCTCACCGTCCTGGTCCTGGCGCTGGTCGGGATGGGCATCCGGTTGGCGATGCTGATCGGCATGCGCGCCGGACGTCAGGCCGAACGGGCCAGGATGCTGCGCGGCATGCACGACACCGTGTTGCAGGCGCTGGAGGCGATGGCGCTCAGTGCCGGGCTCGACCACGCCGAGCCGGCGAGCGCGCTGGCCGAGCTGCGGGCGACCGCCCGCAGCCAGGCCGGGTTGCTGCGCCGCACCCTCGACGAGCTGACCAACCACAGCGACCGGCGGCTCACCGACGACCTGGCCGAGGTGGTCGGCGAGGCGGTCGCGGGTGGCCTGCCGGTGGAGCTGGTCGTCGCGCACATCGACGACGCCGGGTTGCCGGTCGACCGGCGCGAGGCGATGCGTGACGCGGTCCGGGAAGCGTTGCGCAACACCAGGAAGCACGCCGGGCGCTGCGACGCGGTGGTCCGGGTGGACGAGGCCGGGGAGGGCATCCGGGTGGTGGTGCGCGACCATGGCCGGGGCTTCGTGGTGGACGCCGACACCCTCGGGTTCGGCCTGGCCGAATCGGTCCGGGCCCGGCTGGCCGAGGTCGGCGGCCGGGCCGAGATCGAGTCCCGCCCGTCCCGCGGTACCCGGATCACCCTGTGGGTGCCGCGGTGAGGCCGGACCGCCGGAGGCAGGCCGGATCGTGGCGACCGAACGGAGCGGGCATGTCGATGCGGTGGACGGGGCTGGCGGTCGCGGTGACGCTGCTGGTCGGTGCGACACTCGCCATCCCGGTACGGGCGAGCGCGGCGCCCGGCTGCGCCGCACCCACCGGGGTGTACGCAGACGCCGCGCCGTGGCCGCAGGGCCTGTTCGGGCCGAAGCGGATCTGGCGGCTGTCCACCGGCGCCGGTCAGCTGGTCGCGGTGGTGGGTACCGGGGTCGACGCGGCCAACCGGCAGCTGTCCGGCCGGCTGGCGGACGCCAAGGCGGTGGCCGGGATGAGCGATCCGCGGCACGACTGCGACGGCCGCGGCACGCTCGCCGCCGGGATGATCGCGGCCCGGCCGGACGCGCACACCACGTTCGTCGGACTGGCTCCGGGCGCGCGGCTGCTGTCGGTCAAGTACACCCAGACGACCAGCGGCGGCGACAGCGAACCGGACCCGGACGGCCTCGCGGCGGCGATCAAGGCGGCGGTGGCCGCGCACGCGTCGGTGATCTGCGTGGCGGTACCGGCGGCGCACGGCAGCGGCGCGCTGACCGACGCGCTGCGCGACGCCGCGGACGCCGACGCGGTGGTGGTGGCACCGGCCCGGATCGGTTCGTCCGATCACCCGGTCGGCCGGTCGTACCCGACGTCCTCGCCCGGGGTGCTCGGCGTCGCCGTCGCGGGCCGGGACGGTGCGGCAGCGTCCACGGAGGACGGCGACTATCTGGACGTGGCGGCGCCGGGTGCCGGCGTGGTCGGCCTCGCCGCCGGTACCGGCGGGGCGCTCGGGCACAAGTGGCCGGCCACCGATCCGGCCGCGGCGGCCGGCTACGCGGCGGGCGCGGCGGCGCTGCTCCGGGCCTACCAGCCGAAGTTGACGGCGGCTCAGGTGGTGGACCGGATCACCCGTACCGCAACGGATTCCGGGGCCGCGCGGGACCCGCGGCTCGGTGCCGGGATGATCGACCCGGCCGCCGCGGTCGGCGCCCCGCTGCCGGCGCACCGGTCGTCGCCGTCGCCCGGCCCGACCGCCATCCCGGCGGCGGTGGCCGCGGTACCGCCGTCCGAGCCGTACCGCGACCTGGTGCTGGTGTCGGGACTCGGTGCGCCGGGCGCCGCGCTGCTCCTGCTGCTCGCGGTACGCACGGTGCGTCGCGGCCGGCGCCGCCGCTGGCGCCCGGCCCGCCAGACCTGAACGGCGGCCGGCACGTCGTCGTCGGTCGGCCCGCCGGGCGGCGCCGGCGAGGACGGTGTCGGGCGGTGATGCCGGCGACAACTCCGCCCGGGCACCCGTACGCTGCTGTAACGCTGGTGACGGCGGCCGGGAAGTAACCATCGTGACTCGGCAACCCCAGCGCTCGACGGACCACCGGACGGTCGAACTGGCCACCCTCGATCAGGCAGCCGACAGGCCGGTGTTCGTCGACGAGTCCGGGCGTCGACGGCGAATCCTGACGAGCCTGGCCGTGCTCGCCGGTGCCGGGACGCTGGCGGCGCTGGCGGGGGTGGTGGTCGCGCTGTCCGGTTCGCCCGCCTCACCGGCACCGCCGTGGCCGCAGCGCTCGGCCGGTACCCACCCGTCCCGGCCGGCGGCCGCCGCGAGCGCACCGGCGGAGCCCGCGCAGCCGACCGGCCCGGCGGCCCCGGTGCACGGCACACCGTCGGCGACGTCCGCCCGGCCGGGCATGACGCGGGCCGCCGAGCCGGCGGCGAGCGCCACCACGGCGCCCGGGCACGCCCGTGCGACACCCAGCCACCCGAACGGGCACGGCAACCACTGATGGGCCGGCATGCCAACCTGCCGGCACCGCGCGCGCACTGGGTGTTGCTGAGCCTGTTCCTCGTCGTGTTGTTCGGTCTGCTGTCCGTCGACGGGTACGTCAGTCACCGACAGGGCGCGGCCGGCACCGGCCCGGCGTCGCCGTCGTCCCGCCCGGCCCCGGCCGCGGCGCGGCACGCCGGGCCGGTACTGCGCCTCGACGGCGGCCGGGTGACCAGCCGTCGGGTGCCCGCCCGTACCGTGGCGTTGACCTTCGACGACGGTCCGGACCCGGTGTGGACGCCGAGGATCCTGGCGGTGCTCGCCCGGCACCACGCGACCGCCACGTTCTTCGTCGTCGGCTCCCGCGCCAACGCCCATCCCGAGCTGGTGCGACGCATCCTGGCCGGCGGCAACGAGGTCGGCTCGCACACGTTCACCCACGTCGACCTGGGCCGGGCCGGGCGCTGGCGGCAGACCAGCGAACTGCGGCTGACCGGCACCGCACTGGCCGGGGCGGCCGGCGTCCGGACCCGGCTGTTCCGGCCGCCCTACTCGTCCACGCCGGCCGCGCTGGACGCCACCGAGTACGCGGCAGCCCGGCGAGCCGCCGCCGAGGGGTACCTGGTGTGCCTGGCCGACCGGGACACCGACGACTGGCAGCGCCCGGGCGTCGACCACATCGTCTCGGCCGCGACGCCCGCCGGGCACGACGGAGCGGTCGTGTTGCTGCACGACGGTGGCGGGAACCGGGCACAGACCGTGGCCGCCGTGGACCGGTTGCTGACCCGCCTGTCCGAGCGCGGCTACCGGTTCAGCACGCTGTCCGCCGCACTCGGGTTGCCCGGCAACACCCCGGCCACCCGCGGCGAACGGATCCAGGGCGACGTCCTCGCCGCCACCCAGCGCGCGGCGCACGCGGTCGCCGGCTGGCTGACCTGGATCCTGACCGCGGCCGGGGTGCTGACCTGCGTACGGCTGCTGGTCCAGCTGGTGTGCGCGCGACGGCATCGCCGTCGGGTCCGGCGACGAGCCAGGACCCGGCGGGCGCCGATCTGGCCAACCGTGACCGTGGTGGTCCCGGCCTACAACGAGGCGGCGAACATCGCCGCCAGCGTGCGGTCGCTGGTCGACACCTCGTACCCGCGGGTGGAGGTGGTCGTCGTCGACGACGGGTCGACCGACGGTACCGCCGGGATCGTCGCGGACCTCGGACTGCCCGGGGTGCGGGTACTGCGGCAGCGCAACGCCGGCAAGCCGGCCGCGCTGAACACCGGGATCCGGGTCGCCCGCGGCGAGGTGCTGGTGCTCGTGGACGGCGACACGGTGTTCGAGCGGCACACGATCGCGCGGCTGGTGCAACCGCTGGCGGATCCACGGGTGGGCGCCGTCAGCGGCAACACGAAGGTGGCGAACCGGACGGGGCTGCTCGGCCGGTGGCAGCACCTGGAGTACGTGATGGGGTTCAACCTCGACCGGCGGATGTACGAGATGGCCGAGTGCATGCCGACCGTGCCCGGCGCGATCGGTGCGTTCCGTCGCGACGCGTTGATGGAGGTCGGCGGGTTGAGCGGCGAGACCCTCGCCGAGGACACCGACCTGACGATGGCGCTGTGCCGGGCCGGCTGGCGGGTGGTGTACGAGGAGTCGGCGCGCGCGTGGACCGAGGTGCCGTCGTCGCTGCGCCAGCTGTGGCGCCAGCGGTACCGCTGGTGCTACGGCACGTTCCAGTCGATGTGGAAGCATCGCCGGGCCGTGTTCGAGCGCGGCCAGGCCGGCCGGCTGGGGCGCCGCGCACTGCCGTACCTCCTGCTGTTCCAGCTGGTGCTGCCGCTGCTCGCGCCG
The DNA here is from genome assembly GCF_016865425.1 of Actinocatenispora thailandica. Taxonomy (NCBI): domain Bacteria; kingdom Bacillati; phylum Actinomycetota; class Actinomycetes; order Micromonosporales; family Micromonosporaceae; genus Actinocatenispora; species Actinocatenispora thailandica. The sequence continues at coordinate 1,257,034 of NZ_AP023355.1, forward strand.
TCGGTCGACCTGCTCGCCTGCTACGCCCTGGTGTTCCTGGACCCGGTCCGGGTCGGTGCGGTGTGGCTCGGGTTCCTGCTCGCGCAGGGCCTGGCGGCCGGGTACGCGCTGCGGCTGGACCGCGAGTCGCTGCGCCCGCTGTGGACGCTGCCGCTGCAGCAGCTGGTGTACCGGCAGTTGCTGTACCTCGTGGTGCTGCAGTCGGCGGCGATGGCGGTGGCCGGGGCCCGGCTGCGCTGGCAGCGGATGCATCGGACCGGTGCGGTGTCGGCCGGCGTACCGGTCGGGTCCTGACCGCCGGCCGCTGCCCGGTGGCGCCGGACGGTGCCGGTCAGCGGGTCGGCACGTCGGGGGTGGCGCCGCCGACGACGACGGTGCCGGCGGCGTGGTGGACGCCGAGCGCCATCCCGTCGCGTTGCAGCTGCACCGCCTGCTCCCGGGGGCCGCTGCGGTCGGTGACGGTCCAGCCGGCGGCCCGGTACGCGGCGGCCAGCGCGGCCACGTCGACGCTGCCGGCCGCGCCCGCCCGGACGTTGTACTCCCAGCGCACCGCGCCGGGCCCGGCGGCGAGCGCCTCGTCCCGGGTGACGGTGCCGCCCGCCGGGCCGACACCGAGCCGGAGCAGGATGTCCTCGACCGCGGCACGTAGCTGCGCGGCGGCCTCGGCGAGCTGGACGCCCGGCTCGCTCACGGGGCCACCGTGCTGATGGCGCCGCCGGTGAACACGCCGTACATGTTCCACCAGGCGTCGGAGTGGTAGGTGAACACGTCCGAGTGCGCGGACACCCCGTGCAGCTCGGTGCCGTCGGGGTAGTTGCCGGTGGCGAGGTCGACCGTGCCGGGGAAGGTGTCCGGATCGGCGCCGTGGCCGAGGCTGCCGACCTGCACCCCCTGCACGTACCCGATCGGGTCACCGGGCGCGGTCATCGAGTAGTGCTGCACGGTCGGCTGGGTGTCGTGCAGGTCGGCCGGGCCCCACACGTCGTGGCCCATCCCGGCCGACTCGATCGACAGCACCCGGTCGGCGTCCAGCCCGTCGTGCTCGGCCAGGCCGACCACGGCCCCGCCGTACGAGTGGCCGGCGACGGTGACCTGCACGTCGTTGCCGGCGGCCGGGGACGAGTCGATCGCCGAGCGCAGCTGGTGGGAGAAGTCCGCCAGCCGTGGCGCCAGGGCCTGCGAGTAGCTGGCCGACGCGGCGTCCGGCAGGCTCGGCGGGAAGTCGCCGTTCTGCCAGGTGACCATCGCCAGGCCGCCGGTCGGATCGGCGTCCACGAACGACTTCGCCCGCTCGTACAGCCCGTCGTAGTTGTCCAGGTTGGCGAACGTGCCGGGCACCAGCACCCCGACGTCGTGGGTACCGGCGTCGAGGTCGCCGACCAGCTCGACGATCCGGCCGTTGCCGCTCGGGTCGAAGTCGAGGATCTTGCGGTTGTCGTCGAGGATCGACTGGTAGAGGTCCACCCGTCGCTGGGCGCTGTCGATCTCGTCGCCGAGGTCGTGGCCGCCGTCGAACAGCCGCTGGAAGAACGACTCCCGCGAGCGGGCCTGCTGCGCGGCCCGCAGCGAGGCGAGCGTGCCCTGCTCGTTGGCGAGGGCGGTCGCGACCTTGCCCCGGTTCGCCGCGATCAGCTGGTCGAACGACGCGCTGCCGGAACTCTCGCCGGCGAGCAGCGACCGGTAGCCGGAGGCCGCGTCGGCGTCGGCGGTGCGGTACCCGCTGGCGCTGCCGCGCAGCCCGTCGGCCAGCGCGGTGAGTCCCTGCCCGCCCGACCGGAGCTGGTCGCGAACCGCCGCCACGGCCGTGGCGTAGCGCTGCTGCAGGGCCGCGGACTCCGGCACCCCGCCGAACGCGCCGGCCGGCAGCGCGGTGGCGGCGACCTCGGCGTCCATCGTGGCCAGCGTGCCGGCCCGGTCGGCGAGCGTCCCGGCGGCGCGGGCCAGGGCTCCCGGGCGGGCGAAGAACGCCCCGGCGGCCGAGGCCCGGATCGCGCTGCCGGTGGCCGCCCCGGTGGACGCCGGTGCTGGCGTGCCGGTCCGGGTGCCGGTCGGCAGCGCCACGCTGTTCACACCGAGTCCTCACCGATCACGGACGGGGCGACCATGGTCGTCTCGCCCCAGACGTTCTCGGTTTCGACCAGCCACGGCGGGATGCGCCGCCCGGCGCCCATGTCGCCGGCACCCATCCCGGCACCCATCGGCATCATCGGCATCATGCCCATGCCCTTGGTGGCGGCGCCACCGGCGGCGGCGGCACCCGCACCGACACCCGCCGCGGCGGCGCCGGCAACACCCTCGGAGGCGAGCGACGGGCTGGCCGCCGCGGCGGCCGAGTCGCCGGCACCGCCGGCACCGCCGCCACCGATGCCGCCGCCGCCGCCGAGACCACCGGTACCCGCACCGCCGGTGCCGGTGGTACCCGCGGCCTTCTTCCTGGTCTTGTCGCCGTTGCGCTTCATGAACCCGGGCAGCTTCGGCAGCACGCCGCCGAACCGGCCGGCGGTGGCTGCCGACGCGGCGGCCAGGCCCGCGGTGAACATCCGGCCGAACAGCGGGCTCGTCGCGGCGACCGCGCCGACGCCGGCGATCACCGGCAGCGCGGTCGAGACGGTACCGCCGGCGGAGACCGGTTCCAGCGCCGGGTTGAGGGCCGGCAGCGTGGTCGTCGTGGTCGTCGTGGTGTCCTGCGGTACCGACGGGGCGGGCGCGGCGTCCGGCGTGACCGGCATGGACTGCTCGGCGGCCGTGTAGTGGCCGGCGAGCGTGGTCATCACCAGGACCGCCTGCTGGTGGGCCTCGTCCGCGGCGGCGGCCGCCTGCTGGTGCTCCTTGACCGCCTTGATCGCGGCGCTCTGGCGTTCCGCCAGCTGCTGCTGTACCTGCGGGGACAGGCCCGGGTCGGCGGACAGCGGGGTGCTGGCGAGCTGCACGGTGCTCGCGGACAGGTCCGGCACCGACTGTGCCCGCGGCATCGCCTTGCGCGCCTTCTCCTGCGCCTCGGCCGCGGACACCGTCAGGTCGCGCACGTCGTACGCGGTGCCGGCGACCTTGCGGATGCCGTTGGCCAGGTCCTTGATCATCGTGTGGTACTGCTGCGCCGCGCCGCCGGACCACTTGTCGGAGAACGACCGCAGCTGCTTCTCCAGGTCGTTGGCCCGGTCGTGCAGGGTGCCACCGGTGGAGTCCCAGGTGCCGCTCGCCGCGCGCACCGTCTGCGGGTCCCCGGCGTACAGCATGGCGATGAGCTGCGGGTGACTGAACTTGCTGAAGTCGGTCATCGTCAACCCCTCCCGTGGTAGCCGATGGCGTTGGCGATGTCCTCGTCGGCCTGCTCGTACCCGTCGGCGACGGTGTGCGTCACGTCGCCGGCGAAGCCGATCGCTTCGCGTACGTTGCCGAGCAGCGCGTGCATCTGGTCCACGGCTGCCTGGTGGCGTTGCGCGAGTGAGGTCGCTTCGGCGAAGTCACCCAGCAGCATGGGGTGCTCGGCCAGCGCGGCCAGCCCGTCGGTGGGCCGGCCGAGCGCGTCGAGCTGCGTCTCCAGCTCGTGCGCGAAGTCCTTGAGCGACTGGAGGTGGACGCGGAACGAATGGTCGTGCATGCCGTCTCCCGGGATCGCAGGCGGTCTGTGCCGGCAGGCGGACCGGCGCAGGGTGCCGAACGGTGTCGCCGTCGCCGACCGAACCGCCGCACCGACACCAGAAACCCGACCGGGCCCTCGCCGCCGGCGGCCTGTGCGGCGTTCCGGCGGCGAGAGCCCCGGCCGGGTGCCGGGGCTCCCGGGGTGGCTCCCGGGTGCCGGCGGACGCTCATCAGTAGGGAGGATGCGTCCGCCGGCACGTGGGCGGCCGGGTCCCGAACCGAACGGGTCGGTTCGGGTGCGGCCACGGGCGATCGTCCGTAGCGGATCGATCAGTTGAAGTAGCCGGCGTTCTTGTTCTCCAGCGCCAGCTGGAGATCGTGCGCCTCGTTGACTTTCCCGGAGAACTGGCCGATCACGCCGACGATGTCGGCGATCGCGGCGCGCAGCCGGGTCTCGGACTGCTCGGCGGCCTGGCCGGCGCTGGAGCCCGACGCGTACCAGGTCTGCTTGACGGGAGCCAGGTGCTGGTGCAGCTGGTCCATGTAGTTGTCCAACGCCTTGGCCTTGGCGAACAGTGCGTCCGCGCTGGACCGCAGGGCGCCGAACTCGACGTTGATGACTTCGGCCGACATGGTTACTCCGATCAGGATCTGCGGCGCTGTCGTGTGGGGGTCGGCGGGGTGCGAGCCGCCGTCAGCGGACCTCTCAGCTGCCGGACAGCCGGTTGAGAACGGCGCCGCCCGAGTTGACCGCACCGTTGAGGTTGCGGAACGAGTCGGAGACCGTCGAGTCACCGCTGCCGTAGTTGTGGAAGCTCTGGTTCACCAGCTGCGACATGTTGTCCAGCTCGCGCGCGGCGACCTTCATGTCCTCCTGCAGCTTGCCGTGCAGCTGCCAGAACGCGTTGGCCTGGTCGCCCGCGTAGTGGCTGAGCACGTTGACGAGGTCGTTCTCCAGCTCGGCCATGGTCTTGGCCGCGCCGCTCGCGCACTCGTCGAACCCCTGTACCGCCTTGGTCATGGCGGTGGAATCTGACTGGAATCCCGGGCTACCCACGACGGGTCACCTCCTCGTTGATCAGTCTCTTCTGTTCGCAAACCCTATGAGTTGACGGTCACCCCAGTGCACGGCACAACTACCGTTCGCGGTACGGCCGAATTACCCACATCCGGGCGAGAAACCGATGTCAGCCGTCCAACAGCGCCAGCTGGATCAGCTCCGGGGCGAACCGCCGGCGGACCAGCGTGCCGCGCCCGGGCGGCTGGGCGGACATCTTCACGTCGCCCAGGATGACGCCCTCGTCCTTGGCCCCGGACAGCAGCAGGCCGGGGCTGCCGAGTTCCCGGATCCGCCCCATGATCGGCTCGTACAGCGCCTTCGACGCACCGCCGGCGTGCCGGGCGAGGATCAGGTGCAGGCCGATGTCGCGGGCCAGCGGGACGAACTCCAGCAGCGGGGCGAGCGGGTTGCGGCCCGACACCGCCACCAGGTCGTAGTCGTCGACCAGGACGAACAGGTCCGGCCCGGACCACCAGGAGCGGTCCCGCAGCTGCTCCGGGCGGACGTCCGGGCCGGGCAGCCGGGCCTGCATCGCCTGCTGCACCTCGCCCACCACCCCGGCGAGCGTCGGCTCGGCCGCCGCGTACGACATCAGGTGGTCGCCGCCGACCGCGTCGAGCAGGCCGTGCCGGTAGTCGACCACCAGTACCGCCGCCTCGGCCGGGGTGTAGCGCTCGGTGATGCCCCGGCCGATCAGCCGCAGCAGGTTCGACTTGCCCGACTCGGTGTCGCCGAACAGCACGAAGTGCGGCTCGGCGGACAGGTCGATGCCCACCGGGCCGAGGTCGGACTCGCCGACCCCGATCGGGATCGTCCGGCCGGGCAGGCTCGCCGGCGCCGGCAGCACGTCGATGCCGAACCGGCGCGGCAGCAGCCGTACCGGCGGTGCCGGCTCGCCGGGCCATGCCGCGCGCACCCGGGCGACCAGGTCGGCCGCGCCGTCGGTCAGGTCGTCCACCGTGGACTTCCCGTCCAGCCGTGGCAGCGCGGTGAGGAAGTGCAGCTTCTCGGCGGTCAGCCCGCGTCCGGGGGCCGCCTTCGGTACGTTCTCCGCGGCCCGCCGGTCGATGCCGGAGTCGGACGGGTCGCCCAGCCGCAGCTCGAACCGGGTACCGATGACGTCGCGCAGCTGCGGCCGGACCTCCATCCAGCGGTTCGCGGACAGCACCACGTGGATGCCGAAGCCGAGACCGCGGGCGGCGAGCGTGGTGATCTGCTGCTCCAACGGCTCGTACTCCTGGCGCAGCGTCATCCAGCCGTCCACGAACAGGAACACGTCGCCGAACTCGCGCCCGTCGGCGCCCCGCAGCTCGCCCCGCCGGCGCCGGAACGAGGCCATCGAGTCGATCCGGTGCTCGGCGAACAGCGCCTCCCGCTCGGCGAGCAGCGCGGTCAGCTCGGCCACGATCCGACGGCAGCGTTCCACGTCGACCCGGGCGGCGGCACCGGACACGTGCGGCAGCCCGGCCATCGCGGCGAGCGCGCCGCCACCGAAGTCCAGCACGAAGAACTGCACCTCGGCGGGGGTGTGGGTGAGTGCCAGCGCGGTCAGCAGGCTGCGCAGCAGGGTCGACTTGCCGGCCTGCGGTGCGCCCACCACGATCGCGTTGCCGGCCTGCCCGGACAGGTCGGCCCAGAGCAGGTCGCGGCGCTGCTCGAACGGCTTGTCCACGATCGCCACCGGCACCGTCAGCCGGCCGTTGCCGGCCCAGCCGGCCGGGCACAGGCCGCGCTCCGGGTCGACCGACAGCGGCGGCAGCAGGCCGTCCATGCTCGGCGGCTCGGCCAGCGGCGGCAGCCAGATCTGGTGTGCCGCCGGGCCCTTGCCCACCAGCGCGGCGACCATCGCGTCCAGGATCGTCTCGCCGGCCGGCGCGGCACCGGTGGGCGCCGCGTGCCGCGGTCCGGTGTCCGGTGCCGGCAGCGCCTCCGGTTCGGGCACCCGGGCCAGGGTGAACGGCAGCGCCCGGTGCACCGGCGCCGGCCCGGTGTGCGCGTCTCCGCCATCCAGCGGCGGCAGCTCGCCGGACACGTACGCCGCCTTGAACCGGATCAGGGTGGCCGTGTCGACCTTGAGGTAGGCCGAGCCGGGCACCGGCGGCAGCTCGTACGCGTCGGGCACGCCGAGCACCGCGCGCGACTCCGACGCGGAGAAGGTGCGCAGCCCGATCCGGTACGACAGGTGCGAGTCCAGGCCACGCAGCCGGCCCTCCTCCAGCCGCTGGGAGGCGAGCAGCAGGTGGATGCCGAGCGACCGGCCGAGCCGGCCGATCATCACGAACAGGTCGATGAACTCCGGCCGGTCGTGCAGCAGCTCGCTGAACTCGTCGATGATCACCAGCAGCGACGGCAGCGGCTTGAGGTCGGCCCCACCGGCGCGGGCCCGCTCGTAGTCGCGCACCGAGGCGAAGTTGCCGGCCGCCCGCAGCAGTTCCTGCCGGCGCACCAGCTCGCCGCGCAGCGCGTCCGCCATCCGGTCCACCAGCGGCAGCTCGTCGGCCAGGTTGGTGATCACCGCGCAGGTGTGCGGCAGCCCGGACATGCCGGCGAACGTGGCACCGCCCTTGAAGTCGATCAGCGCCAGGTTCAGCGTCTCCGACGAGTGCGTCACCGCCAGGCCGGACACGAGGGTACGCAGCAGCTCGCTCTTGCCCGACCCGGTGGCGCCGATGACCAGCCCGTGCGGGCCCATCCCGTTCTCCGCCGACTCCTTCAGGTCCAGCTCGACCGGTCGGCCGTCCGGGTCGATGCCCAGCGGGATCCGCAGCCGGTTCCCCGCGGTACGAGAACTCCAGGTCACGGCGGGGTCGAGCCGCCGCGGGTCGCCGATGCCGATCAGGTCGGCGAGCCCGAAGGTGGCCGACAGCGGCAGGTCGTCGCGGACCGGGGTACCGACGTGCCGCCGGGTCAGCAGCCGGGCCAGCGCCTCCGCCGACGCGGCGTCCAGGTGGTCGGCGTCGCCGGCGAACGCGACGCCGTCGTCGGTGACCATGCCGACCCGGCCGTCGGTCAGCAGCAGCCGCAGCACCCCCGGGATCGACGGCGCCTCCTCGTCCAGCGGCGCGCCGACCCGCAGCACGGTGACGCCGCCGAGCGCGCCGTCGAACGGCGCCGCCGCCGCGGTCGCGTCGTCGACCACCAGCAGCACGTGCGGCAGCTCGTTCGCGGACCGGTGTCCGAACGCCGGCCGCTCGCCCAGGTCGGCGCCGAGCAGCTCGGCCAGCCGGGCCGGATCGTCGGCGCAGAGCCGGACCGGGCCGGCGGCGTCGGCGGCGCCGGCCGCGTGGGTGTGCGGCAGCCACTTGGTCCAGGCCCAGTCCGACCACCGGTCGGTGGGCGCGGCGATCGCGATGCGCAGGTCGTCCGGGGCGTGGAAGACGGCGAGTTCGGCGAGCAGCGACCGGGCCAGGTCGAGCGACTCGGCCCGGTCGCCGGACAGCAGCACCGAGTGGAACGCGCGCAGCGAGATCGCGACGGGCAGCCCCGGCACCGTCGCGTACGCCCGGATGAAGTGGCGCAGCGAGGTCGAGCACAGCGGGTCGAGGTCCTCCAGCGGCGCGGTCTGCGGCGCCCGCAGCGGGGTGGCGAGCCGTTGCGGCCCGGTGCCGATGCGCACCCGGCAGAAGTCCGCGTCGTCCCGGCCGCGCTCCCACAGCCGTTCGGTGTCCACGATCGTCCACAGGTCGGCCGGGTCGGGTGCGCCGGCCAGCGCCGCCGCGGTCTGCGCGGTGGCGACCTTGTGCACCTGGCCGCGAAGCCCGGCGAGGTAGCGCAGGTAGTCCCGCCGTTCGTTGTTGATCTGTGCCTTCTTCGCCATCCCGCCGCGGGAGAACGACATCACCAGCATGCCGATCATGGCCCCGGCGTACAGCGCGCCGAACAGGTAGGTCATCACGCCGCCGGACCGTCCGATGTAGACGAACGACATGGCGCCCATGCCGAGCATCATCGGCAGCATGAACAGCAGCTGCATGCCACCCTGACCGGACCCGCGCGGCAGCACCGGCGGCGACTGCAGCCCGATCTCCCCGGTCGGCGGCGCCGGCAGCGCGACCCGCCGACCCCGGCGCCGTACGGTATCGACGCTCATCGCACTCCCTCGCGGTCTCCGCCGCCGGCGCAGCGCACCGACGGCCCGAGCAGACATACTGCCCGGTCACATTGCCCATCGGTCAAGCCCTTCATGGTGGGTACTTTTGCCGTTCATTCGGTGCTCGGGCGGCACCTACGATGTGGCCGGAGCCGAGGGGGTGAGCGGGTGTGGACGGCCAGTACCAGGCGTCGCCGGAGGCGATGCGCGCCACCGTCGGTAACGTCAGTGCGATCCTGGTGCAGGCCATCAACGCGCTGCACGACCTGTCGGCGTTGATGGTCGAGCCGGAGTCGTTCGCGACGCTCGGCTCGGCGGTCGCCACCGCCAATACCGAACTGCAGGGCCAGCAGATCGTCGCGGTCCGTTCGCTGCTGGATCTGTTGGGTGACACCGCGGATTCGGTGCGGCGCAGCGCCGACGGCTACGACCAGGCCGACCAGCAGGTGGCCGCCGGATACTCCGGCGGGTCCTCGCCGCTGTGGCACGACGGCACGGCCGCGCAGCTCGCCGGGCAGGCGGTGGGCGACAGCGCCGGCGCCACCGGTACCCCGCACTCGGTCGACACCGTGCTCGGCTACCTGTCCGACAGCGGGATGGGCGAGCTGAGCTACCGGCCGGCGCCGACCGGCCGGTTCGCCGACGCGGCCGACTTCGCCGACTGGCTCGACGGCGACCCGGACCACCAGTCCCGGCTCGGCGTGATCGGGGTGTACAGCGGGCAGGCGGGTGGCCTGGCCGACGTACCGGGCGTGGCCCGCGGCGACGTGGTGATCGCCGCCCCCGCCGGCGGCGCCACCGGCCCGTCGATCATCGGCGTCGCCGGTGGCGACGGCCAGCTCTACAACCACGGTCCGGTCGGCCCGGACCTTCCGGACGAAAGCCTGGTCCGCGTGTACCGACCACTTGCCTGACCAGGCTCGACGACTTTGAGAGGTGCGTCGTGACCGCGTTTCCGAACTCCAGCGCGATGGATGCCACCGCGGCCGGCGGCGGCCCCATCACGATGCTGCCGCTGATCGTCACCGGCCAACCCGCGCAGATCCTGCAGCACGTGACCGAGGTGCTGGGCAAGGCGACCCAGTTCGTCTCGCTGTTGGAGGACCTGGACAAGGCCCGCAAGCAGCTGGGTGAGATCTGGTCCGGGCACGCCTCGGAGAGCGCGCTGACCAAGATCGCCGAGTCGCTGCAGCAGTTCGAGAAGATCATCAAGGCGATCCAGGACGGCGCCAAGCTGCTCCAGGAGGCCGCGCAGCTGGTGCAGACGGTGCAGACCGCGTACCGGTCGATCGTCTCCGCGGTCAACCCGACGGTCGCCGCGCTGATGTCGAACCCGTGGACGCACGCCGCCGCGCGCGCCCTGTCCACCGCGACCTCCGGCACCCTGCGCTCGTTCATCCAGGCCATCGGGCAGCTGCTGAACGCCCTCGGGGTGACCAAGCTCGGCACCGTACTGACCGACCTCGGCACCGTGATCGGCGCGCTGCAGCAGCTGTTCGGCGGCGGTTCGGCAGCCACCGGCGGCGCGGTGTCCGGCTCCGGCGTCTCCGCCTCGCCGGTCACCGCGCCGGGCACGGTGACCACGGTCGCCTCCGGTACCGGCCAGCAGGCGATCGCCGGCGGCGTCGGCACCGCCGGGCTGCCGACGATGACCCCGGTCACCGGGACCACCGCGGCGACCGGGCTGCAGGGGCTGCTCAACGTGCCCGGCCAGGTCACCAGCGGCGTCACCGCCGGCCTCGGACTCGGCGCGACCGGCCTGGGCACGAGCGGGGTGCCGTCCTGGCTGACCGGGTACAACCCGACCGCGCTCGCCGGCACCGGCGGCGCGGACGACAGCTGGATCCCGGTCGACGGCAACGGCGACGCCGGTGGCACCGACACCGGCTCCGCCGGCGATGCCGGCAGCGGTGATGCCGGGAGCGGTGACTCCGGCAGCTCCGACGGCGGGAGCGGCGACGGCGGGACGACCACGACCGGCTCCGGCGACGTGCACGACACCACGATCACCGCGACCAAGGGCGACCTGTCGGTGACCGTCGAGGTACCGGTCGAGCAGGGCCACGCCACCGGCATCGACCTGAACGTCTCGTCCGGCTCGGAGTCGATCGCCGAGCACGTCGACATCGACGCGAACGGTGCGGTGAGCGTGTCGTGAGCACCGTCGACCTGTCCGGGGTGCTGGCCGCGCTGCGCGAGCGGTACCGGTCGGTGCTGGCCGCGTACCGGCGGGCGGCGACCGGTGACCCGGCGGCGCTGCGGGCGGCCGGGTCCGGCCACGCCACCCGCGCCGACCGGCTCGGGCAGGTCGCCGACGCGGTCCGCGACACCGCACTGGTCGACGACTGGACCGGACCGGCGGCCGATGCGTACCGGCGGGCGGGTGGCGTCTCGGCGGACCGGCTCGGCGACACCGCGACGCTGCTGCGCTCGCAGCGCGACGTGCTCGACGGCGCCGCGGACGCGCTGATCCGGGCAGCGGCCGGCATCGACGCGCTCGGCGCCGGCTTCGAGCGGGACTTCGGCGCGCTGATCGCGCGATGCGGTGCGGTGCCGGCCGGGCAGTGCGCCGCGGTGCTCGCCGTGGCCCGCTCGGTGGGGGAGACATACCTGACCGCCGCCGGTAGCGTGACCACCGCGCTGCGGTCCCGCCTCGCCGACCTGGGCAGTGCCGCACCGGCCGCGATCCACCAGTGACCACAGGGATGGTGACATGAACGCCGAGATCGACGACCTGCTCGACCGGGTGCGCAAGCAGCAGGAGGAGGTCGAGCGGATCCAGAAGTCGGTGACCGACCTCGCCATCACCGGCTACTCGCGCAACAACGAGGTGAAGGTGACGCTGCGCGGCACCGGCCGGTTCACCGAGATCTCGATCGACCCGGACGTGGCCCGGCGGCTCGACGCGGAGGCGCTCGGCGATGTGGTGCTGGAGGCCGTCAACGACGGGCTGCGGCGGCTCGGCGAGGCCAGTACCGCGAAGTTCCAGCCGGTCATCGACGCCGCCGGTACCGACATCTGAGCGTTCCGCCGCACCGCGCCGACCGCACGGTGCATCCGGGCGTGCAGAGGTGCGCGTGGGACGGCGTCGCCGACGGTCCGTTCTCGGCGGACCGCTGAAGGGAGCACAACGCCATGTCGGTGTCCTCGACGCCCCGTCGGGTCACGGTGGTCAGTCCGCGGGCGCGGGTCGACGTCGCGCTGCCGGTGGAAAGTACCCTCGCCGAACTGTTGCCGCAGCTGGTCGCGATGACCGGGGCGCAGCTGCCGGAGCCGGCGCCGACCGGCGCGGTCACCGGTTGGTCGCTGGCGCGGCTCGGTGCCGAACCGTTCGAGGCCGGGCTGACGGTCGCCCGGGCCGGGGTGCACGACGGCGACGTGCTCTACCTCAACCCGCGGCGGACCAGGATCACCCCGCTGCTGTTCGACGACGTGGTGGACGCGATCGCGAGCGCGGCGGACGGGCCGGGCGGCTGGCGGCCGCGGCTGGCCCGGCGGGCGGCGCTGCTCGCCGCCGCTCTCGCCGCGGCCTGCGCGGTCGCGCTGCTCACCTTCGCCGGGCCCGATTGGCCCCTCGCCCCGGCCGGGACGGGGCTGCTCGCGCTGCTGCTGGTCGTCTCCGGCGGCGCGCTGTCCCGGGCGTACGCGGACGCCACCGCCGGTGCGGTGCTCGCCGCCGCGGGGGTGCCGGCCGCGCTGCTCGCCGGCGCCACCGCGATCCCGGACGTCACCGGTACCGCCCGGTTCGCGCTGGGGCTCGCCGCGGTCACCGTGTACGCGGCACTCGCCGCGCTCGCCGTCGCGGACCGGATCGCCTGGTTCGTCGCGGTCGGCGTCGCGGGCGCCGGCGGCTGCCTGGCCGGTTCGATCGCGGTCCTCGCGCACTCCACCCCGGTACGGGGCGCGGCGGTCGCCGCCGCGGTCGCGGTGGTGTGCTGCCCGGCGCTGCCGATGCTGGCGCTGCGGCTGGGCCGGTTGCCGCTGCCGCGGATCCCGTCCGACGTGGCCGCGTTCCGGGCCGAGGAGAGCCCGGTCGCCGGCCGCGACGTGGTGGACGAGACCGCCGCCGCGCAGTCCGCGCTGACCGGGCTGCTCGCGGCGCTGGCCGCGGTGGTCGCCGGTGCCGCCGGTGTCCTGGTACTCGGCGGCTCCCGCTGGGGGTGGGCGGTGGCCGGCGTCGCCGGGCTGGCGCTGCTGCTGCGGTCCCGGTCCTATGCCGGTACCGGGCAGCGGATCGCGCTGCTGGTCGGCGGGGCGGTGGCGCTGATCGCGGTCGGCGCCCGGCTCGCCGTCGAGGGCGGTGACTCGCTCCGGCTGGTACTGCTGCTGGTCGCGCTGCTGGTGGTGGTCGGTTCGACGCTGGTGGCGCTGCGGGCGGGGGCGCGCGATCCGTCGCCGTACTGGTCCCGGCTGTTCGACGTGCTGGAGTTCCTGTCCCTGGTCGGTGTGCTTCCGCTCGCCGCCGCGGTTCTGGAGATCTACCAGCGGGTCCGCGACCTCACCGGCTGACCCCGCCGGCCGCACACCCCCGGTTGACAGTGGTGCCGTCTTGACGGTGTGCGCTTGCCAGGACGGACTACACCCTGATCGCCGTGGCCGTGGCCGTGGCCGTGGCCGTGGCCGTGGCCGTGGCCGTGGCGGTGGCGGTGGCCGTTGGCGGGCTGGGCCGGGGCGCGTGGTCAGAGGGCGAGGGGGAGGGTGCGGCGGGTGGCGGGGGCGTGCTCGCCGTCCAGCCGGTGTGCGCGCAGGCCGAGGTCGTCGACCACGGTGTCCGGGGTGATCCGGCCCTGCGCGGCCGGTGCGCCGACCCGCAGCAGCAACGACACGTCCGGCTCGGTCCCGGTGTCCGGCCGGGTCAGGGTCAACGAGACCGCGGTGAACGCGGCGTCCGCCGGTGCCGGCCGGCCCAGCGCGTCGGCCACGTCGACCCGGCTGGGCAGCCGGTACACCGCCTGCGCTCCGCCGCCGACCTGCTGGCCGCGCCAGTGTTCGGCGATCGCGGTCGGCGAGCCGGGGGTGGCGCCCAGCGCCGCGGCCAGCTCCTCGCGCAGCGCGGCGCCGTCCAGCACGTGTGCCTCGATGCCGGCCTCGGCCAGCTGCAGGCCGAGCGCGAGCGCGCAGTTCGCGGTGGCCCGCAACGCCCCCGCGGTCCCGCCGCCCCGCGCCTCGACCGCGGCCGGGCAGGCGGCCGGCGAGAACCGCACCGCGAGCCAGCTGGTGCGCACCTGCTCGTCGCCGACCGGGACCCGCCAGGTCACCAGCTGCACCGCGGCCGGCGGCAGTTCGGCCCGCCGGTACCCGGCGAGCAGCGGCCCGATCAGCTCGTCCGGCTCGACGCCGGAACCGATCCGCAGCACCGCCGAGAAGAACCGGCCGTACGCGGCGACGCCGGTCCGGTTGCCGGCCCGGTCGGCGCACGTGGACACGGCGAGGCCGGGCAGCACGGTGTCGATCGCCTCGCTCGCGGCCGGCGCACCGCGGCGCGCCCGGTAGCGCAGCAGCGAACCGAGCCACTGGTAACCGAACCGGCCCCGCCAGCGCGGCGCGGTCACCGCCACCGCGGCCAGACCGGTTGCGGCGACGGCGATCCCCGGCAGCTGCCAGGGCGCGCCGGCCAGCGCGGTGCCGGCGGCGGCGAGCTGCCAGGTGGCGATCTGGCCGGGCCGCACCGGGAAGCGCCGGCGGTGCGCCAGCCGGGCCGGTGCCGGCGCGGTGGGCAGGGTCGCGATCGCCACGGATGCCCCACATTCGGTGTCGGTATTTCTACGGTGTCGGCCGTTCGGCGGGCCCACATATAGTGCACCGGGTACCGGCCGCCCGTCGAGGCCGGAACCGGGACGGTGGCACCGCGACGACGACGGCACCGCGACCGCGGTGGCGCGCGCAGCGGTGCCACGGCGACGGTGCCGTAACGACCCTGCATGACGAGGACCGTGCCGCCGCGAGGACGGTGGCACAGCGAGGACAGAGGCATGTGGACCCAGCGCGACCAGGTGCAGGCGTACCAGTTCCTGCGCCGCCGGCTGGTGTCCGCGCTGGTCGCCGCGGACGCGAACCATCCGGTCTCGCCGAGCCGCCGGCTGATCCTGTCCAGCATCCTCGGCCTGGCCGCGGTGGTGCTCGTCGCCGGCGGCTTCGGGGTGTACGGGCTGCTCAAGCCCGGTGCCGGCGCGGACTGGCGGAAGACCGGCCAGGTGGTGCTGGCCACCGACACCGGGGCGAGCTACGTGCTCGGTGCGGACGGCCGGTTGCATCCGATGCGCAACTACGCCTCGGCGCGGCTGCTGGCCGGCGGCAACGGATCCGCGACGGTCAGCGTCCCCTCCAGCGCGCTGCACGACGCGCCGCGCGGCGCCACCCTCGGCATCGCCGGCGCGCCCGAGGCGTTGCCGGCCGCCAAGCAGTTGCTGACCGGCCCGTGGACGGTGTGCGCGCAGCGCCCGTCCGGCGGCCCGGCCGCGGCGACCCCGACCACGACGGTGCTGGTCGGCGCCCGCGCCGCCGGCAGCACGGTGCCGGCGAACCGCGGCCTGGTGGTCGCGGACCCGAACGGCACCCGCTACCTGGTCGTCGCCGCCACCCGCTACCGGGTGGCGAGCGACCGGGCGCTGGTCGCGATCGGCTTCGACTCGGTCGATCCGGTGCCGGTGCCGGCGTCGTTCGTCGACGCGCTGCCGGTCGGACCGGATCTGGTCGCGGACACCGTGCCGCACACCGGTGCCACGGGGGTACCGGTCGGCGGCAAGGACCGGCTGGTCGGCCAGGTGCTGCGGGCGGCGACGGTCGGCTCGCAGTCCTACCGCTACTACGTGGTGCGGTCCGACGGGCTGGTCGCGGTGACCGAGACGCAGGCGGCGTTGCTGCTGGGCGCCCCGGGGGAGCGCGCCGCGTACGGCGGGGCGGCGCCGAGGCTGGTCGACGTGGCCGGCGCGGACGTCGCGGACGCCAAACGCGCGCGCACCGACCCGGCCGACTTCCCGGCCCGGCTGCCGCACCCGGTGACCGGCGCCGATCGTCTCTCGGTGTGCGCCACCGCGCCGGACGGCACCCCCAGCACGCTGCTGCTGGCCGCCCGGCCGGCGCCGGACGGGGCGAAGCCGGTGCCGGTGTCCGGCCGTACCGAACGGGTCGCGAACGAGATCTACCTGCCGCCGGGGCGGGCCGCCCTGGTCTCCGCCGGTAGCGTCTACCTGATCACCGACCAGGGCGAACGGTTCCGGGTGGCGGACGCCGCGTCGCTCGCCGCGCTCGGCTACGGGTCGGTCCGGCCGACGCCGGTGCCGGCCGGGCTGCTCGCACTGTTCCCGTCCGGGCCGACGCTGTCGACCGCCGCGGCGGCGAGCACCGGCTGAGCAGCCGTACCACCCGACGGGCGTTACGGCTTCCTGGGGAGGGCCGATGGACACGACGGTTCGGCAGATCGCGGTCTGCGTGGTGGAGGACCACCCGCTCTACCGCGCCGCGCTGGTGCGCGCGCTGTCCGAGGCGCCGGACGTGACGGTCGGCGTCACCGCCGGCTCGCTGGAGGAGTTCTCCGCGTACCGGCCGGATCCCGGCGGCGTGGTCATCCTCGACCTGCGGCTGCCCGGGGTACGCGACGCGGCCGCGGTGGTCGAGGTGGTGGGGCGCGGTCACCGGGTACTGGTGGTGTCGGCGCACGGCGACCAGCGCGACGTGCTCGCCGCGATGGCCGCCGGCGCCCGCGGCTACCTGACGAAGAACTCCGACGCGGACGAGATCCTGCGCGCGGTGCGCGAGGTCGCCGCCGGCAACAGCTACGTCTCGCCGACGCTCGCCTCGTTCCTGCTCGAATCGTCCCGGGAGCGGCAGGCCGGGGTGCGGCTGGAGCTGTCCGACCGGGAACGCGAGGTGCTCGGCCTGGTCGCGGCCGGGGAGCGGGACCAGGACATCGCCGAGGCGCTGAACATCAGCGTCCGGACGGTACGTTCGCACCTGGACCGGATCCGGGAGAAGACCGGCGCCCGGCGCCGGGCCGAGCTGACCGGCGAGGCGTACCGCCGCGGCATCGTGCCGCCGAGCTGACCGGCGGGGAGCACCGGGGCCATCGACCCGCCGAGCCGAGCCGAGCTGAGCCGAGCCGGACCGAGCCGGACCGAGCCGGACCGGGTCGAGCTGAGCCGGGCGGGGCTGAGCCGGGCGGGGCCGAGCCGGGCGGGGCCGAGCCGGGTCGGTTCGGCATCGACGACCGCCGGCAGCTCCGGGGTGAATGGGCGATGGCGGCGGGGTGCCGGCGGGCTGGCCGGGCAGCTGCGTGGTTCTGCCCGGGACGGGCGATTAACGGCCGGTGACCTGGGCGGCTGTGTCACCGGGCGTCGGGCTGTGCGGTTATTGTCCGGCTGCGGCGGTAGGGTGGCCCAATGACCACTGCCGACCAGACGCATCCGCTGATGGACGCCACCTCGGTGCTCAACCTGGACACCCTGGCCGAGATGCTCGGCGATTCCCGGGTCGATCACAACGCCGCTGTCGCCGACGCCCTGCCGCCCTACCTTGCGGTGCTGCTGGTGCGCGGCGGCCCGCAGACCGGCGCCCAGTTCCTGCTCGACCGGGAGGTCGTCACGGCCGGCCGGCACCCGGACGGCGACATCTTCCTGGACGACGTGACGGTGTCCCGCCGGCACGCCGAGTTCCTCCGGGACGGCACCAGGTTCTCGGTGCGCGACCTCGGCAGCCTGAACGGCACCCATCTCAACGACGAACGGGTCGAGTCGGCGGTGCTGTCGCACGGCGACGAGATCCGCATCGGCAAGTTTCGCCTGGTGTTCATCGCCCCCTCGGCCGGGTAGCGGCCGGCGTGAGGCCAGCGCGCCGCGGCGGCCTCCGGGACGGCCCGCGCGCCGCGGCGCGGCACGCACCGGCTCGCCGCCATGCTTCGGCACGACCCGTGGCGCCCCGGGTCAGCCTTGGTGCGTGGTGGCCTCCGCGTGGTGGTGCACGATGACCCAGCCTCCGGCGCCGCGGCGCAGCACGTCCGACACGCGGAAGCACTCGTCCGGCCGATCCCGGTCCGGATAGCTCGCCCGCAGCAGGTAGCGGGCCAGCCCGGTGTCGCCCCAGTCGTCGACCCGCAGCTGCTCCGGCGCCACGCGCGGCGGCGCCTCGCCGGTGGCGGGCTGCCGGCCGTCGCGCAGCGCGTCGAGTTCGGCCAGCCCGACGAGCAGCCGGTCGGCGTCGGATTCCCAGATGGTGACGGCCCGGTCCAGGTGCGCGTCGAACCCGTCGCGGTCGCCCAGGCACCGGTACAGCTGCCGGATGTGCGCGGCGATCGTGTCGCTCATCGACCGTTCTCCTTCGTCGTACCGGCGGGGCCGCCGGTGATCGGTTCGCTCATCGCGGGGTGCCCTCCTCGGCCAGCGCACCGGCCAGCACGTCCAGCCCGGCCGGGCCCAGCCGCAGCGCCCGGGCGTGGAACTCGCGGGTGGCCAGGCCGGTACGGGTGGCGCGGTCGCGCGCCTGCTGCCACAGCCGCGCACCGACCTTGAACGCGAGCGCCTGGCCGGGCCAGCCGAGGTACCGGTCCACCTCGAACCGGGCGGTCGCCCGGTCCATGCCGGCGATCCGGGCCAGGAACGACACGCCGAGCTCCGGGGTCCATCGGGTCGCGGTGGTGAAGCCGTTGCCGGCCGGGATCGGCAGGTCCAGGTGCAGCCCGGCGTCGATGACGATGCGGCAGGCGCGCCAGATCTGGCCGCAGAGCATGCCGAGCCGCTCGCCGGGGTCGGCGATCAGCCCGATCTCGTCGGCCAGCCCCTCCGCGTAGTGCGCCCAGCCCTCGGCGTACCCGTGCACCTCGCACAGGGTGCGCTGCCACGGGTGCAGGTCGGGCAGGGTCAGCGTGATGGCGTGCTGGAGATGGTGGCCGGGCAGCGACTCGTGGTGCAGGGTGCTGATCTCGCGCCAGGTGCTCGCCTCGTCGGTGCCGGGCGGCAGGCACCACCAGACGCGGCCCGGCCGGGTGAGGCCGGGATCGGGCGCCGTGTAGTACATGACGCCGGACGCGGCCGGGGTGATCCGGCACTCGACCCGGCGGGTCGCGGCGGGGATGTCGAAGTGGGTACCGTCCAGCGCCGCGGTGACGTGGGCGACCCGCTCGTTGAGCCAGTCGGTGAGCGCGGGCAGCCCGACGAGCCGCCGGCGCGGGTCGGCGTCCAGCGCCGCCATCGCGTCGGCGACCGTACCGCCGGGCACGATCTCGTCGGCGACGGCGCGCATCCGCGCGGCCAGCCGGTCCAGTTCGGCCCAGCCGTACGCGTAGACCTCGTCCAGGTCGATCGTGGCGCCGAGGAAGCTGCGGGCGGTGATCGCGTACAGCTCGCGCCCGACACCGTCCGCCTCGGGTGCGGCCGGCGCCAGCTCGGTACGCAGGTACGCCTCGAACTCGGCGGTGGCGGTGGTCGCGGCGGCGGCGCCGGCGGCGAGCCGGGCGGCGCTGCGCCCGCCGGGGTAGCGGGCGACGAGGCGGGGATAGAAGTCGTCCCGGCGCGGGTCGATCCAGGCGGCGCACTGGTCCGCGACGGCGAGCACCTGCCGGCGGGCGACCCGCTGCCCGCGGCCGGCCGAACGGGCCAGCGTCTGGCGGTACTGCGCGAGCGCGGTGGGCAGCGCGGCGAGGGTGTCGGCGACGAGCGCCCAGTCGGCCTCGGTGTCGGTGGCCAGGTCGTCGAACGCCGACCGGGCCAGGTGTACCGGGGTGGCGAGCGGTGCGAGCAACCGGGTGGTGAAGCCGCTGTCGTGCAGGTCGGTCTCGGCGGCGAGCCGGTCGGCGAGCGCGCCGGCCAGCATCCGGTCGGCGCTCCCGGTCGGGGCACTGGCGGCCAGCGCGGTCGCGGTGCGCCCGGCGAGTGCGGCGCGGGCGTCGTACGCGTCCGGCGACAGGTCCGGGATGACCGGCGCGGCGCGGCCGATCGTCTGCGCCGCCTTGGGCTCCCAGTCCGCGAGCGCGTCGAGGTAGCCGTCGGCGACGGTACGGACGTCCGAGGCGGCACCGCCGGGGTGGTTGGTCGGGACGGTCATCGTTCACCTGCCAGGTCGCGGATGCGGGGAAGTACCTTGGCGCCGAGCAGGTCGACGCCGTGCCGGTCGGTGCGGCCGTGCGGGGTACCGAACTCGATCCGGTCGGCGCCGGCGTCGAGCAGCGCGGCGGCATGCTCGGCGACCTCGTCCGGGGTGCCGGCGAAGCAGAACCGGTCCAGCAGCGCGTCGCCGATCAGCGCACCGGCCTCGGCGTGCGCGCCGGCCGCGACCAGCTCGCCCAGCCGGCGCAGCAGCTCGGGATCGACCTCGACGGTGGGGTCGAGCCGAGCCACCACGTCGAGGTACATGGCGACCTCGGCGCGGGCCAGCCGGCGGGCGGCGGCGCGGTCGTCGTCGACGACGGTGACGGCGCCGGCGACCACCCCGACCGCGTCGGCGGTGCGGCCCGCGGCGGTCGCCGAGTCGCGCAGCCAACCGCGCATCGTGGCGACCATGTCGGGGTTGGCGCAGCCGCCGAGCTTGACCTCGTCGGCGATCCGGCCGGCGAGCGCCGCGCCGCGCGGCCCCCACACCCCGAGCAGCAGGTCGACCGTGGAGCGCCGGACCGGGTAGCGCAGCGCGGTGTCCGGCTCGATCGCGAACACCTCGCCGTGGTAGCCGTCGGTCTTGCCGGCCAGCAGGTAGCGGACCACCTCGGCCGCCTCCTGCAGGGTGCGCAGCGGGCGGTCCTGCGCCACGCCGACCCGGGACAGCCAACTGCCCCGGGCGAGCCCCAGGTACGCGCGGCCGCCCGAGGCGGTGTCCAGCACGGCGAGCTGCCCGGCCAGCTCCACCGGGTGCGTCAGGTACGGGTTGAGGCAGGCGGCCCCGATCCGTACCCGGCTGGTGTGCGCGGCGATCGTCAGCAGCGCGCCGAGCGGCGGCTGGTAGCCGAGATCGGCGAACACGCTGACCCCGTCGAAGCCGTACGACTCGGCCGCGGCGCCGAGAGCCGCGTACTCGGCGGTGGTCTTGTCGGTCTGCAGCGCGATGCTGACCTTCACGTCAGCTCCTCGGTGGCGATCCGGCTGGTCCCGACGGTCTCGATCCGCATCACCAGGCGCTCCTCCGGGTCCGGGCAGGCAACCTCGGTGTCGGCGGCGAGCCAGTCGGCCGGGTCGAGGGTGCGTTGCTTGGCCGGCAGCAGCGGCAGCACCGCGGCCAGCGCGTACAGGCAGAAGTGCCGACCCGGTGCGGTCGCGAGCCGGCTGGAGTCGGTGACGGTGAAGAAGTCGCCGGGGGCGAGGCCGCACACCGAGCGCCCCTCGATCCGGTCCACCACCACCCGCAGGTCGGCCACCTCGGTCACCGCGCCGCCGCCGGGCACCGTACCCCCGGTCGTCCCGGCGCCGGTCGGGGGCGTGGCCGGGCGGCCGGTCGGATCCGGCGTGCCGGCCCCGGCGGTCGCGGAACGCGGCTGGTGGGTCATCGGGCGTCCCGCGGTGCGGTCAGGCCGAGGTCGTCGCGGTACACCGCGCCGTCCTTGAGCACCAGGTGCAGGGTGCGCAGCGCGGCGATGTCGCGGGTCGGGTCGGCGGTCAGCGCGATCAGGTCGGCGCGCTTGCCGACCTCGACGGTGCCCTGCGTCCCGGCCACGCCGAGCCACTCGGCCGGCCGGATCGTCGCCGCCCGCAACGCGTCCAGGGTCGGCATCCCGGCCTCGACCATGAACTCCAGCTCGCGCACCGTCGCGGTGGTCTCGTCGTACCGGGCGTGCGGCGGCATGTCCGAGCCGAGCGCGATCGGCACGCCGTTGCGCAGCGCGTACTGCAGGCTCTCCCAGTGCCGCGGTCCGGCGGACAGCGCCCGGTCCATCATCCAGGTCGGTACGCCGGAGTCGACGAAGAACTGCTCGCACCGGCTCACGGTGATCGTCGGGACGTACCAGACGCCGCGCGCGGCCATCGTCCGGGTCAGCTCGTCGGTCAGCTGGTACCCGTGCTCGACGCAGTCGAGTCCCAGCTCGACCGCGCGTTCGATGGTGTCGGCGGGCCCGGCGTGCGCGGTCACCTTGCGACCCCAGTCGTGCGCGATGCCCAGTACCGCGGCCATCTCGTCGTCGGTCAGCTGTGGGGTGTCGATCTGCTCGTGCTCGCCGGCGATCCCGCCGGAGACGCACACCTTGATCAGGTCGGCGCCGGCGCGCAGCTGCTCGCGTACCGCCCGGCGGAAGCCGTCCGCGCCGTCGGCCTCCAGACCGTCCGCGTCCCAGCCGTGCCCGCCGGTGCAGCACAGCGCGTGCCCGGCGGTGAAGATCCGCGGCCCGTCCACCGCGCCGGCCTCGATCGCCTTGCGCAGCGCGAAGTCCGCGTACCGGGTCTCGCCGACCAGCCGGACCGTGGTGATCCCGCTGTGCAGCGTCTGGCGGGCCGAGTCGGCCATCAGCAGCACGAGTTCGGCCAGGTTGGCCCGGTGTACCGCCTCGGCCATCCCGCCGGGCAGCCCGAGCCCCAGGTGCACGTGCATGTTGACCAGGCCGGGCAGCAGGTACCGACCGCCGAGGTCGACGATCTGCGGGCGGACCGACTTCGCCTCGGTGAGCACGTCGTCGGAGCCGCCGACGGCGCGGATCGTCCCGTCGGCGCCGATCCACACGCCCCGGTCGGTCACGCTGCTGCTGCCGACCCCGTCGTACAGGGCACAGTTGACCAGGACGCGTTCGGTCGCGGTCGGGATCATCCGGTCTCTCCGTTCGTCGACAGCCAGCAGGCGACCGAGGCGCGGTCCCCGATCGGTACCAGCGGGGGTTCGTGCCCGCAGGACTCGAACGCCGCCGGGCAGCGCGGCCGGAACCGGCAACCGGACGGTGCGTTCGCCGGATCCGGTACCTCGCCGGCGAGCACCGCCGGCAGCTCCGGCCGCGCCGAGATCGTCGGTACCGCGTCGATCAGCGCCCGGGTGTACGGGTGGTTCGGCGCGGACCAGAGCCGTTCGGTGGGCGCGACCTCGACGACCTTCCCGAGGTACATCACCGCGGTGCGGTCCGCGATCTGGCGCACCAGCGCCAGGTCGTGCGAGATGAACAGCATCCCCATGCCCAGCTCGCGCACCAGCCGCACCAGCAGGTTGACCACCTGCGCCTGGGACGATGCGTCCAGCGCGGTGACCGGTTCGTCCGCGATGATCATCGACGGCTCGCCGGCCAGCGCGCGGGCGATCGCGAGCCGCTGCCGCTGCCCACCGGAGAACTGGTGCGGGTACTTGGCTGCCGTGTCGGCACCCATCCCGACCCGGTCGAGCAGTTCGCTGATCCGTTGCCGGCGCCGCTCGCCGGACAGCCCGGCCGGGAGCCCGTCCGCGATCTGGTCCCCGATGCGCCGGCGCGGGTTGAGCGACGCGTACGGGTTCTGGAAGACCATCTGCAGCCCGACCTCGGCGGCCGGGCGCTTCGCCCACTGCACCGGGGTCACCGGCCGGCCGGCGAAGCGGACCGTACCGGCGTGCGGCGCGGTCAGCCCCACCGCGGCGCGGGCCAGCGACGACTTGCCGCAGCCGGACTCGCCGACCAGGCCGACGATCTCGCCGGCGCCGACGGACAGGCTGACCCCGGCGACCGCCCGCACCGCGCCGCGCGCGCGGGACCGGTACTCGACGGCCAGGTCGTCGATGTCCAGCAGCGGGCCGGACGGGGACCCGATCGGGTCCGGGCCGGGTACCGTCGCGCCGGCCACGGGTTCCGGGCTCACGCGAGCACCTCCAGTTCGGGCGCGACCGGGCAGGCCGACAGCCGGCCGGCGCCGACCGGCGCCGGTTCCGGTGGTGCCGTCGCGCAGTCGGCGGTGGCGAAGGTGCAGCGCGGCTGGAACGGGCAGCCGGGCGGCGCCTGCCCCGGTACGACCGGGCTGCCGGGGATCGGTCGCAACGCGCCGACCCCGGCCGCGCCGTGCGGCCGGGCGCCGAGCAGCGCCGCGGTGTAGGGATGGTGCGGGGCGGACAGCAGCGCCCCGGTCGGCCCGGTTTCCATCACCCGGCCGGCGTAGAACACGTAGGTCCGGCTGGTCAGCGCGCTCAGCACCCCGAGGTCGTGCGTGATGAACAGTACCGACAGCCCGATCTCGTCCCGCAGTTGGCTCAACAGAGCCAGGATCCCGGCCTGGACGGTCACGTCCAGCGCGGTGGTCGGCTCGTCGGCGATGAGCAGTTTCGGCCGGCAGGCCAGGGCGATCGCGATCGCCACCCGCTGCCGCATGCCGCCGGAGAACTGGTGCGGGTAGGACCGCAGGGTCCGCTCCGGGTCCGGGATCCGCACCTGGTCGAGCAGTTCCACCGCGCGGGCCCGGGCGTCGGACTTGGACAGTCCGAGGTGCCGGCGCATGTGTTCGGTCAGCTGCCGGCCGATCGGCAGCATCGGGTGCAGCGCGGCGGTCGGGTCCTGGAACACCATCGAGATGCCGGCGCCCCGGACCCGCTGCCAGCCCGCCTTGTCCAGCCCGAGCAGGTCCTCACCAGCGAAGCGGGCGGACCCGCTGACCCGGGAACCGGCCGGCAGCAGGTTGAGCAGCGCCGCCGCGGTGAGGCTCTTGCCCGAACCGGACTCCCCGGCGATCCCGACGATCTCGCCGGCGTCGACGTGCAGCGTCGCGTCGTGGATGACCGGTACGTCGCCGGGCAGCGTGACACCGAGCCGGTCGAGGGACAGCAGCGCGCTCATCGGCCTTCCTCCTTCGTCGGAACGCCGACGAGGCACCAGGGCGCCCCGTGTTCGTGGTTCGCACGATCGCTCATCGTCAGCGCCCCTTCGCGTAGCGGGGATCGATCCGGTCGCGCAGCGCGTCGCCGAGGATGTTGAACGCGAGGACGACGGTCAGGATCGCCAGGCCGGGGAACACGCTGACCCACCACTTGGACAGGTCGTGCGAGCCGAGCGCGATCATCGCGCCCCACTCGGCGGCCGGCGGTCGCGGCCCGAGCCCGAGGAACGACAGCGCGGCGAGCATCAGTACCGCGTTGCCCAGTTCCAGGGTGGCCAGCACGACGGCCGGGCCGACACTGTTCGGCAGCACGTCGCGGCGCAGCGCCCGGACCGGCCCGACGCCGAGCAGCCGTGCCGCGTGCAGGTAGTCCTCGCCGCGGACCGTCAGTACCGCGCTGCGGATGACCCGGGCGTACACCGGCCAGGACACGATCACCAGCGCCAGCACCGCGTTGCGGGTGCTCGGTCCGAACGCCGCGGACACCGCCATCGCGAGGATGATCTGCGGGAACGCGAACACCAGGTCGGTCAGCCGCATCAGCGCCTCGTCGACGAACCGGCCGAGGTAGCCGGCGATCAGCCCGAGCACGCCACCGACCGCGAGTGCCAGCGCCACGATGATCAGCGCCAGCGGGATCGACAACCGGGCGCCGTAGACGACCCGGCTGAGGATGTCCCGGCCCAGCTCGTCGGTGCCGAACGGGTGCGCGCCCGACGGCGGCAGGTAGGTGGCCGGATGCTGCGCGAGCGGGTCGTACGGGGCGATCAGCGGCGCCAGCGCGGCGACGAGCAGCCAGCCGACGAGGATCGCCAGCGACACCACGGTCAGCGGCTGCCGCCACAGTGGGCGGCTCGGTCCGTTGCCGCGCAGCCGGCGCAGCCAGCTGCGCCGGGCGAGTGGCCGGCGCACCCGGCGGTCGGTCAGGTCCACGGCCGGTGGTGCCTCGGTACCGGTCGGCTCGGTCACGGTGCGCTCGCTTTGCTCGGTCATGACAGCCGGATTCTCGGGTCGATCAGCCCGTAGAGCAGGTCGACCAGCAGGTTGACGACGGTGTAGACGAGGGCGACGAACAGGCTGACGCCGAGGATGGACGGCAGGTCCAGCCCGGTGGCGCTGCGGAACGCATACTGGCCGAGGCCGGGCCAGCCGAAGATGTTCTCCACCAGTACGGTGCCGGACAGCAGCGAGGCGAACGCCAGCCCGGACACCGTGATCACCGGTACCAGGCCGGCGCGCAGCAGGTGCCGGCCGAGGACGGTGCGGGTCGGCAGCCCCTTCGCGTACGCGGCCCGGATGTAGTCCTGCTGCAGCACCTCCAGCATCGCCGATCGGACGAACCGGATGAGCGTCGCCACCGTCAGGCAGGTCAGCACCAGTACCGGCAGCACCAGGTGCTGCACCGCGTCCCACGCCGCGGCCCACTGGCCGGCGAGCGCCGCGTCCACTGTGTACATCCCGGTCACCGACGGCGGCGGGGCGAACTGCGGGCTGAGCCGGCCGCCGGACGGGGACACCCCGAGCAGGTAGAAGAACAGGTACAGCACGACCAGCGAGAGCCAGAACGGCGGGGTGGACAGCCCGAGCAGCGAACCGACCCGGACCACCTGGTCGCTCGCCCGGCCGTGCCGGACCGCGGCGAGCATGCCGACCGCGGTACCGATCACCAGCGCGAGGATCATGCTCGGCACGGCCAGTTCCAGCGTCGCCGGAACGTACTGCACCAGGTCGGTGAGCACCGGCCGGCCGGTCTGCTGCGAGGTGCCGAGGTCGCCGTGCAGCAGGTTCTGCAGGTAGTGCAGGTATTGCAGCCAGATCGGCTGGTCCAGCCCCCACTTGGCGCGGTAGGCGGCGACCACCGCCGGGTCGTTGAGCGCCTGCTCGGACAGGTTCGCCGTCGCCGCGTCCCCGGGCACCACGTGCACCAGCGCGAACGTCACCACGGTGACGCCCCACAGCAGGCCGATCGTGATGGCGATCCGCTTGGCCAGGAACCGCACCAGCGTCGGTACCCGGGGCCGCCGCGCGGCGGGCTGCTCGCCCGCCGCGGGCTCGATCGTCGTCGCCGTCATCGGGAACTCACTTGGTCCCGACGGCCGCGATGTCCACCTGCCAGCCGGCCGGCGCGTACACCGCGCCGCTCAGCGCCGGCGAGGCCACCACCACGCCGGAGTTGTACGCCATCGGAATGTACGGCGAGTGCTGGTTGAGCAGCCGCTGCCAGTCCTGCAGCGCGCGCTGCTGCGCAGCCGGGTCGAGGGTCTGCTGCACCTTCTTGCCGGCGGCGACCACCGCTTTGTCGGCGCGGGCGACGGTCCAGCCGGTGGTGGCGGCGGTGCCCTGGCCCGGCGCCAGGTTGTTCACCAGCGACGCGGCGACCGGGTAGTTGAGGCTCTGCGGGCTGAACCGCATCGCGACCTTGCCGGACTGCTGCGCGTTCAGGAACGAGGTGAGCGGCTGCGGGTCGAGCACCAGCTTGATGCCCGCCTTTTTCACGTCGCCCTGCACCTTGGTGGCGATGGTGCCGAGATCGACGCCGCGGTAGGTGATCGACGGGTACATCAGCTTCACCGACGGGTCGTGCAGCCCGGCGTCGGCGAGCAGTTGCTTCGCCTTGGCCAGGTCCTGGTGCTGCGCCTCGCTCGCGGGCAGCGCCCCCGGGAAGGCCGGCGGGACGACTCCGGCTGCCGGGCTCGCGTTGCCGCCGAACAGCTTCGCCACCCCGGTGTAGTCGATCGCGGCCCGGACCGCCTGCACGAACGCCGGGTTGCTGGTGGTCTTCGAGATCTTCGGGTCGGCGTTCAACGTGAGGAAGTAGAACGTGTCGTCGGCGCTGGACTGCTGCAGGGTCTTCGGCAGCCCTTCCAGCATCGTGCCGGACAGGTCCAGCGCCAGCTCGGCGCCCTTGGTCCGGGACATGGTCAGCTTCTGGTTCTGCACGTCCATGTTGCGCAGCACCACCCGGCTGAACTTCGGCTTGGCGCCCCAGTACTTCGGGTTCGCCTTGAGCACCAGCTGGGAGGAGGCGTCGAAGCTGTCCAGCAGGTACGGGCCGGAGCCGGCGGACGTGCCGTCCAGGTACTTCTGCGCGCTGTCGGTCTTCGCCGCGTCGGCGCCGTCGGTACCGCCCTTTTCCTTGACCAGCTTCGCGTTGACGATCCCGGTGTACGGCTGGGTCAGGATCACCGGCACGTTCGGGTCGGCCTTCGCGGCGTGCACCACGACGGTGTACGCGTCGGTCTTGGTCGCGGTCAGGTTCGCGACCGTCACCGACGGGCTCGCCTTGAGGTTGCGCAGCCGGTTCAGGCTGAACACGACGTCGTCGGCGGTCAGCTTGTCGCCGTTGCCGAACGTCGCGTCCTTGCGCAGGTGGAAGGTGAACGTCTTGGCGTCCGCGGACGCCTGGTACGAGGTGGCGAGGTCCGGCTGCGGCTTGGTCATGTCCGAGCCGTGGAACGTCAGCAGCGTGTCGTACATGGCGTGCACGGCGGTGTTGCCGGTCGCCTCGTACACGTGTCCCGGGTCGAGGCTCTTGACCACGAAGGACGTGTCGATGGTGAGGGTGCTGCCGCCGGCCGAGCCGGCGTCACCGCCCGCGGAGCAGGCGGCAGCGGTGCTGGCCAGGGCGAGCGCGGTGAGCGCGATCCCGGCGCGGCGCATCAGGCGCGGCGTCGCCGACATGGCGGATTCCCTTCGGGGCAGGGGCGGGGGAGCGGCCGTACGGACACGGCCGCGGAGTGACGGTGAGTGGTGGGGCAGGCGGCGTTGCCTGCCGGTCGGTCGCCCGCGACGGTCGGTGACGATGGCCGGCCGGTACGCGGGATCGGCGGCGTCGCGAGGGTGGGCGGCGCGCCGGGCTGGTGTTCAGTTCTAGCAGACCTTACCTGGTGCTGTTTGACCATGCTAGACACACCCGTGTAGTCTCGTCAAACAAGTTCATCGTCAGCGATCGAATGGGGTGTCATGCTCGGCGACAGACTCCGCGACCTCCGGGCCCAACACAGCCTGACGCTGCGTCAGCTGGCCCAGCAGGCAGACGTGTCACCGGCGCTGCTCAGCCAGATCGAGAACGGCGCGACCGACCCGAGTCTGGCCACTTTGCGTAAGCTTGCGCGGGTCTTCGACGCCTCGATCGCCACCCTGTTCGCCGACCCGGACGCACCGGCCGTGCACGTCAGCAGGCCCGGCTCGCGGACCCGGCTGGCCGCGCCGCGCGGCCAGATCGCCTACGACCGGCTCACCCCCGGCCGCGGCGACCTGGAGGTCCTGCAGGCCGACCTCGCACCGGGCGACGCCTCGTCACCCGAGCCGTGGTCGCACCCGTCGACGGAGTGCACCGTCGTGCTGGCCGGCGAGATCGTCGCCGAGATCAACGGTGACCGGCACCGGCTGGCCGAGGGGGAGTCGATCACCTTCGACTCCCGGCTGCCACACCGCTACCGCAACGACAGCGATGCGGCCGCCCGGATCATCATCGCCGTCACCCCACCCACCCCCTGAGCCGCCGGCGTGCCGGCCCCGCCGGTGCGCTGGCGGCTCACCCCGGGTTCGATCCCGGGAGAAAGGCAGCATCGTGAACCGGGACAGTGTCGACTGGCACGGCTACCTTCCCGCCGTCACCACCCCGTTCGCCGCCACCGGCGAGCTGGACACCGGCGCCTGGCGCGAGCAGCTCGACTGGCTCGCCGCCGAACGGATGCACGGGCTGATCGTGGCCGGTACCACCGGCGAGTGGTTCAGCCTGAGCGAACGCGAGCGGGCGACCCTGTTCGAGCAGGCGGCCGACCGCGTCGGTGACCGGCTGACGGTGCTCGGCGGCTGCAACGCGTACACCCCGGCCGAGGTGGTCCGGCACGCGCGGGCCGCGCGCGGCGCCGGCCTCGCCGGCATCCTGCTGTCCCCGCCGCCGTACCTGGTGCCGAACCGGCGCGAGATCGTCGCGTTCTACACCGCGGTCAGCGCGGCGGTCGACATCCCGATCTGCGTGTACAACTGGCCGCGCGGCACCAACGTCGAGCTGGACACCGAGCTGCTCGCCGAACTCGCCGGGATCGACCACGTCGTCGCGGTGAAGAACTCCACGCCCGACTTCGGCGCGTTCGTCCGCGGCCTGGTCGCGCTGCGCGGGCGGCTGCGCTACTTCGGTATCCCCACCAACGACACCGGGATCGCCCTGCTGCGGGGCATCGGCGGTGACGGGCTGATGGGCGCCGGTGCGGTGCTCGGCGCCGACCACCCGGACTTCTTCCGCGCGCTGGAGCGCGCCGACCTCGACGAGGCGCGGCGGCTGGGAGAGCGCGACCGGATCCTGATGGGCGACTGGTTCACCGCCGACCTCGGCGGCCGGTTCGGCTCCGCGCCGGCCATCCTCAAGTACGCGCTGCGCCGCCGCGGGGTGCCCGCCGGCCACGTCCGGGCCCCGCTGCTGCCGCTGACCGACGCCGAACAGCGCCGGGTCGACGACACCCTGGCCCGGCTCGGCCTGCTCGACCGCAGCCCGGTCGGGTGACGGCGTGGACCGGTACGACGTGGCCGTGGTCGGCGGCGGGCTGCTCGGCTGCGCCACCGCGCACCACCTCGCCCGGGCCGGCAGTCGGGTCGTCCTGCTGGAGAAGGACCAGCTGAACCGGCACGCGTCCGGCCAGAACGCCGGCAGCCTGCACTTCCAGCTGGAGTACCGGATGGTCGCCGACGGCACCGACGCCGCGCGCGCCGCCCGCGCCCTGCCGCTGCACCTCGACGCGCAGCGGGCCTGGGCCGGCCTTGCGGCCGAGCTGTCCGAACCGGTCGGGGTGGCCCAGCACGGCGGGCTGATGCTGGCCGAGACCCCCGACGAGCTGGACCGGCTCGGCCGCAAGGCAGCGCTGGAACGGCGGTACGGGCTGGACGTGACCGTGCGCACCGGCGCCGAGCTGCGCGACCTCGCGCCGTACCTGTCCGGTTCGGTGCTCGGCGCCGCGTACGCGCCGGCCGAGGGCAAGGCCAACCCGCGGCTGGTGACGCTCGCGTACGCGCGGTCGGCGACCCGGGCCGGCGCCACGATCCACACCGGTACCCGGCTGGTCGGGTTGACGCACGCGGCCGGCGGCTGGCGGCTGGCGCTCGACGACGGCCGGCTGCTCACCGCATCCGCGGTGGTGATCGCGGCCGGCGTGTGGACCGCCGAGGTTGCCGCGATGGCCGACATCCGGCTGCCGGTGATCCCGGTGGCCCTGTCGATGACGGTGACCGCGCCGGCGCCGCCGCTGCTGCCGCACCTGATCCAGCACGTCGGCCGGCGGTTGTCGATGAAGCAGAGCGGTGACGGCAACGTGCTGATCGGCGGCGGCTGGCCGGCCAAGTTCCGCACCCGTGCCGGCCGGATCGACCTGGACACCGCGCCGGACCTGCGGTACGAGTCGCTCGCCGGCAACGCCGACGCGGCCCGGGTGGTGCCCGCGGTGCTGCAACTGCCGGTACTGCGCTGCTGGTCCGGCGCGACCACGCTGACCCCCGACCAGCTGCCGATCCTGGGCGAGATCCCGCGCCGGCCGGGGCTGTTCGCCGCGACCGGCGGGTCGGCGTTCACCCTCGGCCCCACGTACGCCCGGCTGCTCGCCGAGACGATGCTGTCCGGCGCGCCGTCGCTGCCCGTCGACGAGTACTCACCCGCCCGGTTTGGATTCCTCAACTTTGTCTGACCACGCCCCCGGGCACCACGCCTCCCGGCGCCAGGTCCCCCGGTCCGATCCCGCCCGGCGCCGCGGCTCCCGGCCCGACGCCCCCTGGCCGGCCGCCTCCCGGTCCGACGTCACCTTGTCCGACGTCACCCGGTCCGCCGCCCGGCCCGACGTCACCCGGTCCGACGTCAGCCGGTCCGACGTCAGCCGGTCCGACGCCAGCCTGTCCGACGTCACCCGGTCCGCCGCCCCGGCGGATGCCGTCCAGCCGGCCGTCTCCCGGCCCGGGGTTTCGCGGCCCGATGCCGTCCGGCCGGACGCGCCCCCACCTCGACCCGGCGCCTCCCGGTACCGGGCCGGGGTCGAGCTGCCCGAGCCGGTGAGCATCGTCGTGGACGGCCGGCCGGTTCCGGCGCACCCGGGGAGTCGCTCGCCGCCGCGCTGTTCGCGGCCGGCGCCCGGGCCACCCGGCGTACCGCGTCGGGTGCGTTGCGCGGCCCGTACTGCAACATGGGTGTCTGCTTCGAGTGCCTGGTCACCGTCGACGGAGTGCCGGCGATCCGGTCCTGCACCCTCCCGGTGCGGGCCGGCATCCGGGTGGAGACGAACCGGTGACCCACGATGGCCCGCAGTGGACGACGCCGTTCCCGGAGGACGGGCGGACCGATGCCGGTCAGGCGCCGGCCGGTGCCGCGCCGTCGACGGGCAGCGAAGCCGCCCCGGCCGGTACCGGATCGGCGGCCGAGCCGGACGTGGCGGTGGTCGGGGCCGGGCCGGCCGGCCTGGCGGCGGCCACCGTGCTCGCCGAGCACGGCGCCGACGTCCTCGTCGTCGACGAGCAGCTCCGCCCCGGTGGCCAGATCTACCGCCAGCCGCCGGCGAGCTTCACCGAGCGCGGCGGACCCGCCGGTACCGCGATCCCGGCCGGCCGCCGGCTGCTGTCCGCCGCGGCCGACGCGCCGGTGCGCTGGTGGCCGGGCACCGTCGCCTGGGGAGTCTTCGGCGCCGGCGCCGGGCTGGACGACTTCGCGGCGGCGGACGCGCCGCCGGGGCGGCTGCGGCTCGCCACCCACGGCCCGGCCGGTACCCGGCTGGTGCACCCGCGGCTGCTGCTGCTCACCGCCGGCGCGTACGACCTGCCGGTACCGTTCCCCGGCTGGACCCTGCCCGGCGTGCTGACCGCCGGTGGGGTGCAGGTGTTCGTCAAGGCGCAGCGGCTGGTGCCGGGGCGCCGGTTCGTCCTGGCCGGCGCCCACCCGCTGGTACTGGTCGTCGCCGCGCAACTGATCGCCGCCGGTGCCGAGGTGGCCGAGGTGGCGCTCGCGGTACGCCGGCCGGGGGTGGCCGCGGCGTGGCGCGCGCTGCCCGCGGTGGCCGGCAACACCGGCAAGCTCGCCGAGGGCGCCCGCGCGCTCGGCACGCTG
Organism: Actinocatenispora thailandica; assembly: GCF_016865425.1. Lineage (NCBI taxonomy): Bacteria > Bacillati > Actinomycetota > Actinomycetes > Micromonosporales > Micromonosporaceae > Actinocatenispora > Actinocatenispora thailandica. The sequence goes on from NZ_AP023355.1 coordinate 1,289,574, forward strand.
CGCCGGGCCCGGGTACCGGTCCGGTTCGGCACCATGGTGACCGCGGCGCTGCCCGGCGCCGACGGCACGCTCGGCGCGGTACGGCTGGCCGACCTGGCCGCCGACGACACTCCGGTACCGGGCACCGAACGCGAGGTCGGCGCCGACGTGCTCGCCCTCGGCTACGGCTTCGTGCCGTCCACCGAGCTGGCCCGCCAGGCCGGCTGCGCCACCCGGTACGACGCGGCCGGCGGCGGCTGGGTGATCGAGCACGACCGGTGGCAGCGAGCCAGCCTGCCCGGGGTGTACGTGGCCGGCGAGGTGACCGGGGTGGCCGGCGCCGAGCAGGCCACCGCCGAGGGGCGGCTGGCCGGTCTCGGCGCGCTCGTCGAGCTGGGGCGGGTGCGCCCGCCGACGGCCGACCGGTTGGCTCGGCCGGTACGCCGGGAGCTGCGCCGGCGCCGCCGGCTGGCCGGGCTGCTCGCCGACACGTTCGCCCCGCCGGACGCGGCGCTGGCGGCGGTACGCACCGACGACACGGTGCTGTGCCGCTGCGAGGAGGTGACGGTCGGCGCGGTGCGGGCGGCGCTGCGCGGCCACCCGCACCTGCGTACCGCCAATGCGGTCAAGCTGGTCACCCGGGCCGGAATGGGGATGTGCCAGGGCCGGTCGTGCCAGCCGGGGCTGTGCGCGCTGGTCGCCGCGGAGACCGGTCAGGAGGTGGCGGCGGTCGGCAGCTACACGGCGCGCCCACCGGTGAAGCCGATCCCGCTGACCGCGCTGAGCGATCCCGGCTGATCCGGCGACCGCGACGGGCCGCGCCGGCGGTCCGGGTCAGGCGGTGGCGGCGTGCTGCTGCGCCTCGGTGCGGGCGGCGAGGTCGGCGCGGACCCGCTTTGTGGTGACGTGCTCGGCGAAGAACGACACGACCGGGATGGTGCCGCACAGCATCACCACGAGCATCCGGCCGTACGGCCAGTCCAGCCGGCGGGCCAGGTCGAACGTGAGCACCAGGAACACCATGTACAGGAAGCCGTGCAGCGGGCCGACGATCGCGGAGACGATCGAGATGTGCGCCAGGTGGTTGAGCGGCACGCCGATCCCGAACAGCACGACCAGGCCGACACTCACCACGATCGCGATGATGCGGTACCGGGTGAGTGCGCCACTGACGGAAGCGTCCACGGGTGCTGCCTTTCGTCGGTCAGCCCGGGTAGTCCCGGCGGCTGCGGTGCGGGTTGGCATTCTGCCAGGCCAGGTAGGCGTTGTAGGCGGCGAGTTCCGGGTCGTCCTCGACTCCGGCGGCCGGTACCTGCCGCTCGGTGCGGCGGATCACCCGGGGCGCGCCGGGCAGCACCGGCTCGGTGAGCCGGTCGGGCTCGGGCTGAGCCGCACTGGTGGTCTTGCGCCGCTCGTCCCGGATCAGTCGCGCCCAGAAGACCACGGCAAACACCCCGAACACCGGCCACTCGAAGGTGTAACCCCAGCTCAGCGCGTTGCCGCCCTGGGCGCGGGTGAGCTGCCACCAGGACATGAACAGGCAGACGGCGAACGCCAGCACCATCAGCAGGTGCAGCGCCAGCCATCGGGGCGACAGGAACCGTCGCATGGCCCGAGGTTACCCGCGCCGCCTCCCCACCCCGCCACGCGCACCCCCCACGGCGGGTTGATCATGGCGTTGTCCGGTGTGAAAGCGGGTGCTCGCCAGGACAACGCCAGGATCGACGCGGGCAGCGCGGGGCCGGGCCGCGCGGGCGGGTCAGTGCACGTACAGCCAGTCGGCGTCGATGTTGAGCTTGATGCCGCCGTGCGTCTCGGTGTGCGAACCCCAGTACTGCTTCATCCGGTGCCGCACCCAGTAATTGCTCGGGATGGCGCTGCTGCCGACGGTCGGCTTCTTGTCCCACTGGGCGAAGTCGATGGTGCCGGGCATCCGGTACCGGCCGGCCTTGCGCGCGGCGACCAGCTCGTCGATCGCCGCGGCGCGGCTGGAGTAGACCCCGGAGCGGTAGTGCAGCGAGTTGATCGTCGCGGTCCAGGTGGACAGGTACCGCAGCACGGCGGTCGAGCAGGAACCGCCGCGCGGGTAGTACTCCATGTCGTGGATGATGATCGACCCGGCGGCGAGGCCGTAGTGCTTGGCCTGCTCGACCGCGTCGGTGGCGTCCGCCTTGGCCTGGCTGGACGCCTTCGCCGCGCTGCTGATCCGGTACGGCTCGCCCGAGCACGGTGCCTGCCGGCCGACGTACATGGCGAAGACGTGCCAGCCCTTGCCGGTCTGCCGGGCCACCCAGGCGGGGTCGAGGTTCGGCTGGTTCGGGCAGCCGAGGTCACCGCCGCCGATGTACACGCCGACCGCGCGGAACCGGGCCTTCTTCAGCCACGCGTCCATCGTCGCCGAACTCGGCGCCGCGCAGGAGTCGAAGCCGTACCCGTGGAAGGTGCCGGGCACCTTCGTACTCACCGCCGGCTCCGCCTCCGGTTCCCGGATCGCCCGGGGCCGGGCCCGCTCGGTGACCCGGGCGGTGGCCAGGGCGGCGTCGACCAGCTCCGGCCGGCTGCCGTACGTGGTGGTCAGCTCGACGCCCGCGGCGGCCAGCGCGAACCGGCCGGTGTGGTCGGTGGTGCGCGGCGCCGCTTCCGGTATCCCGCGCGGTACCACGGTGCTGCCCGGTGCCGCGGTCGCCGCCGCCGGGCGCAGGCTGATGGTCTCGGTGCGGCCGTAGATGCGGGGTGGGCAGGCGGCCGAGTCGCTGGGCGTACCGAGGTACACCGCGTGCCGGTCGAGGCGGGCGCAGGTGTCGGGCTGCCGGGCCAGGTCGATCACCGGCCAGTCGGCCGGCACCCGGAGGCTGACGCCGTGGTAGGACACCAGCTGGCCGGCCGGTGCGGCGGCACCGGTGCCGCCGCCGAGCGCCGCCGTGGCCGCCAGCGCGGCGACACCCGCCAGCGCCGGTACCTTCCGGTGTTTTCCCTGCGTGTTGCGCCTTTTTCGGATCACTGAGCGCACCGCGCACCCTCCCCCGTCGGGTCCACGGGCACCCGGCTCGTCCCCAACGGCGTCATCGCACCCGCCGGGTACCGCAGGACATGCCTCTGCCTATCACTCGCATTTGGGTGCACGTCGGCTTTTCCTGCTTTGTCAGCCGGTGGCGTGGGTGGCGCCGGGCACCGAGGCCCGACCTGCTGCTCACCGTGCGTTCTGCGACGATCACGCTCATCCGGCCTTTGTGCGCCTACTGTGCGCTTCGCGGTAGCCTCGCCGCGTGGCCCACCCCGACCGCGACCGGCATCCCCTGCTGAACCTCGTGTACCTGCTGTTCGCGAGCGTGCTCGCGGGCGTCGTCGTCGCCGCGGTCGCGTTCCCGGCCATCGGTGCCACCGGCTACGCCGCGAAGTCCGGCTCGGACACCTTCGAGGACCTGCCGACCGCGCTGACGATCCCGCCGTCGCCGGAGAACTCCTACCTGTACGCGGCCGACGGCAAGACCGTCATCACCTCGTTCTACGAGGAGAACCGCAAGGACGTCGGGATCGACGAAATCCCGCCGGTGATGCGGCGCGCGATCGTCGCCGCCGAGGACACCCGGTTCTACCAGCACCGCGGCGTCGACCTGCACGGCGTGCTGCGGTCGCTGATCGCGAACAACACCGCCGGCGACGTCCAGCAGGGCGCCTCCACGCTGACCATGCAGTACGTCCGGAACGTTCTGTTCACCTCGGCGAAGACCCCGGAACAGGCGCGGGCGGCCACCGCGCAGACCGCGGACCGCAAGCTGCGCGAGATGCGGTACGCGCTGGCGCTGGAGAAGCGGATGTCCAAGACCGAGATCCTGCGCCGCTACCTCAACATCGCCGCGTTCGGCCACCAGGCGTACGGGGTGTACGCGGCGAGCGAGCGCTACTTCTCGGTGCCGCCGTCGAAGCTGACGTTGCCGCAGGCGGCGCTGCTGGCCGGCCTGGTCAAGGCGCCCGACGCGTACGACCCGACCCAGGCCGACCCGAAGCCGGCCACCCAGCGGCGCAACTACGTGCTGGACCAGATGGTGGCGCTGCACTACGTCGATGCGAAGCGGGCGGCCGCCGCCAAGCACAGCTCGCTCGGGCTGCACCCCTCCGAGGTACCGAACGGCTGCGTCGACGTGCCGGCCAAGCACCGCGACTGGGGCTTCTTCTGCGACTACTTCCTGACCTGGTGGACCGCGCAGCAGCAGTTCGGTGACACCCGGCAGGCCCGGCTGGACACGCTCGACCGGGGCGGCTACAAGATCGTCACCACGCTGGATCCGAAGGTGCAGCAGATCGCGCAGCACGAGGTGCTGCGCCAGGTGTCGACGCACAACCCGTACGCGATCAGCATGGCGGTGGTGCAGCCGCGCACCGGCAAGGTGCAGGCGATGGCCACCAACCGCAACTACAGCCTGGACACCAGCCACAACGGCAGATCGACCCGGCACGACGGGCAGCGCGGCAACTACCCGAACACCACCAACCCGCTGATCTCCGGCGGCGGCGACATCTACGGTTACCAGGCCGGGTCGACGTTCAAGATGTTCACCATGCTGGCGGCGCTGACCGCCGGCAAGCCACTCGCCACCTCCTTCAAGGCGCCGGCGAAGCTGAAGACCCACTACCCGGTGGGCGGCGGTCCGGCCAGCTGCGGTGGCTACTGGTGCCCGAGCAACGCCAACCCGTCCTGGATGGACGGCAAGCGGATGATGTGGGACGGCTTCGGCCGCTCGGTCAACACCTACTTCGCCTGGCTGGAGCAGCAGATCGGCGCGGAGAAGGCGGTCGCGATGGCGAAGAAGCTCGGTGTCCGGTTCCTTGCCCCGTCCGACGCGAAGCTCGCCGCCCACCCGCACGAGTGGGGTGCGTTCACCCTCGGCGTGTCGGCGGTGACCCCGCTGGACCTCGCGAACGCCTACGCCACGGTCGCCGCGGAGGGCGTCTACTGCGCACCGCGCAGCGTGCTCACCGTGTCGAACCGGGACGGCAGGGCGGTCTCGATCCCGGGCGCCGACTGCCACCGGGTGATCTCCGCCGACGTGGCTCGCGCCGCCACCGACGCGGCCCGCTGCCCGGTGGGACAGCAGGGTTACTACAAGCGGTGCAACGGCGGTACCGCGCCGAACGGGTTCGGCGCCTCCATCGGGCGGCCGTTTGCGGGCAAGACCGGTACCACCGACAACACCCAGACCGCCACGTTCGTCGGGTTCACCCCGCAGCTCGCGGCAGCGGCCATCGCCGCCGATCCGGACAACCCGCGTAACGCGGTCGGCGAGGCGTACGCGAACAAGGTCGACTGGGCCGTGGGCGACACCATCCGCCGGTCGCTGGCCGGTTCGGCGGTGCGGCAGTTCGGCCGGCCGTCGAAGAAGATCGCCGGGCACCTCTCCAGCGCCGAACACAAGCGCAAACGCCACCACTGACCGCGCCGCCGGGCCGGGTCCGGGACCCGGCCCGGCCGCTGGTCGCACGGCATCCGTGGCGCACCTGCCGGGCGCCGAGCCGTGCGCTCCGCGTACCGTGGAGCCGACGCGTGCAGGGGTGGGTCGTGCCGGGAATGGGTCACATGGGGCCGGTGCTGGCCCCCACCCTGGGCCGGCTGCTCGGGCCGTCGATCGACTGGTTCTTCCTGCTCTGCTGCCTCGCCGCCGCCGGGCTGTACCTGGCCGGCGTGTTGCGGCTGCGCCGGCGCGGCATCCGCTGGCCGGTGTTGCGGACGGTGGCCTGGCTGTCGGGTGTCGTCTCCATCCTGTTCGTCACCTGCACCGGGCTGGGCAGCTACGGGATGGCGCTGTTCTCGGTGCACATGATCCAGCACATGGTGCTGAGCATGTTCTCGCCTATCCTGCTGCTGCTGGCGGCGCCGATCACGCTGGCATTGCGGGCGATCCGGCCGGCCGGGCGCGGCAGGACCGGCCCGCGCGAGGTCATCGTCGCGGTGCTGCGGTCCCGGGTTGCGCGGGTGCTGACCTCGCCGGTGTTCACCCTGCCGCTGTTCATCGCCAGCCTGTACGGGCTGTACTTCACCCCGCTGTTCGACCTGGCGATGGGCAGCTGGCTCGGCCACCACTGGATGCTGGTGCACTTCCTGCTGGTCGGCTGGATCTTCTTCTGGCCGGTGATGGGTGCCGACCCGGCGCCGCACCGCCCGCCGCACATCTTCCGGATGATCGAGCTGTTCCTGGCGATGCCGTTCCACGCGTTCTTCGGTATCGCGGTGATGCAGTCGGCGACGCTGATCACGACGACGTTCGCGCACCCGCCGCTGTTCTGGGGCATCAACGCGCTGTCCGACCAGCACACCGGTGGCGGCATCGCGTGGGCGTTCAGCGAGGCGCCCACGCTGCTGGTGGTGATCGCGCTGTTCGCGCAGTGGATCTCCGACGACGAGCGGCGGGCCCGCCGGGACGACCGCGCCGCGGACCGGGACGGCGACGCCGCGCTCGCCGCGTACAACGCCTACCTGGCCCGCCTCAACCGGCAGACCTGACCGCCCCCACGCCGACGCTGTCGATCATGGCGTTGTCCGGTGGGGAGGGCGTTCCGCGCCGGACCACGCCATGATCAACCCGTTGTGGTGGGTCGTTGCGGACGGAGGTTGTCCTCGTTCGGGGTCAGACTCGCTCCATGAGTCATGACGAGATGGCGTCCGAGCAGGAACTGCTGGTCCGGTTTCTCACCGGCCAGCGCGAGGCGTTCCGGCAGGCGGTGGCCGGGCTGGACGAGAAGCAGGCCCGGTCGGCGCCGTCGGCCAGCGCGCTGAGCCTCGCGGTACTGGTCAAGCACTGCATCGACGGCGAGCGGACGATGATCAACCGGGTCGCCGGTGCGCCGGAAGCCGCCGATCCGGTGGCGAAGTGGCAGGCCGGTTGGCAGCTGACCGACGCAGACACGGTGCCGGCGCTGTTCGCCGAATGGGACGAGGTGGGCCGGCGCACCGAGCAGGTGCTGCTGGCCGAGACGGACCTGGACCGGGTCGTGGACATCCCCGCGAACGTCCGGCAGTGGCTCCCCAACGACACCGCGTACACGGTGCGCTGGCTGGTGCTGCACTCGATCGAGGAGCTGGCCCGGCATGCCGGGCACGCCGACGTGGTCCGGGAGTCGATCGACGGTGCGGTCGGCCACGGGGCCAAGCAGCAGCCCGGTACCGGCTGGGGCTGAGCGACCGACGGCCGGCCATCGCCCGGAACGGACCATGGCCGGCCGAATCGGTGCGGATCGCGGCGGGGGAGTCGCGACCCACGGTGGTACGGGCGGGACCGCACCGTACCGGTGCCGCGCGTCGGGGGGATGACGCGCCGCACCTCCTTCGGAGCTGGTGCGCCGGGCCGGGGGGGGTGGACCCGGCACACCGGGAGAGCACTAGGCCAGTACCAGGACCTGGCCGGGGAAGATCAGGTTCGGGTTGCCCTTGAGCGTCTTGCCGTTGTTGGCGTACAGCTCCTGCCAGCCGCCCTTGACCTTGTGCTTGGCGGCGATGGCCGACAGCGTGTCACCGTGCTTGACGGTGTACTTCGGGCCCTTCTTCTGCGCGTGGGTGGCCGGCAGCTGCGACGACCCGCCGGAGGACGACCCACCGGAGGCGGAGCCGCCGGAGGACGACCCGTCGGTCGAGGAGCCGCCGGTCGAGGAGCCGCCGGTCGAGGAGCCACCGCCGGAGCCGTTGGTGTTGCTGCCGGTGTAGTTGCCGGCATCGCCCGCGTGCGCGCCGCACACCGGCCAGGCGCCGATGCCCTGGCTGGCCTTGACGCGCTCGGCGACGGCGATCTGCTGGGTACGGCTGGCCTGGTCGGCGCGTGTCGCGTACTGGCCGCCGCCGTTGGCGTCCCAGGTGCTCTGGGAGAACTGCAGGCCGCCGTAGTAGCCGTTGCCGGTGTTGATGGCCCAGTTGCCGCCGGACTCGCACTGCGCGATCGCATCCCAGTTGGTGCCGGACGCGCTCGCGGTCTCGGTCAGGCCGAACAGCGGTACCGCGGTGACGGCGCCGGCCGCGACCGCCGTGACGGCGATCTTGCGACCCAGCCTGGCCCGGGGGGAAAGGGCACGGTGCTTCGCCATGGGTTGTCTCCCTCGACGCCTACGAGGTGAGCTGTCGGGTTCGGGCCGAGGGGTACTGGCCCGGCCGCGTGCTGCGGCTTCACCCCGAGGCACCGGCCGCGGAGACCCGCGCGGTGCCGAGGAACCTGGGTCCCCCGCTCCATGCCTGGCAAGTACGTGGAACCACGGTGCCGGCGGCATGGACTCGGCGTACCGGCCGTGGTTGCCCGCGACGGCGGACCGGCTGACCGTAGGTGCCCCGGGTCCGCGGACGCAAAGTCCGGCGGGGGGATCGTGAAGAGGGCCACGTCCAGTCGGTGCGACACCACCCGGGACCGGACGAATCGCACCGCGTAACCGTGCGTTTGCTGTACGAAGCCAGAACACACCGCGCGGCCGTTCGAAAACGCGACACTGCGTGATGGCGCGCGCGCGATGCGCAGTATCGACGGTGCTCGTGAGCGGACCATGACCGCCTTCACTTCCGGCCACGGCGGATCGGTCCCGATCTGGTAGTTCGGCAAGAATGGAACCATGTCGGCCGCCGGATCCTCACTCGCACTGCGCCGCCGGTGGGCCGATCTGATCGCCAGCGGGTACGACCGGCTCGTCGCCTCCGACCCCGGCCTGGCCAGGCTGCGGCTCGCGCTGGGCGTGCTGGTCAGCGTCGCCCTCGCGGTGCTGGTACTCGGCCTCGCCGGCTTCGCGATCACCGGCGTGCTGCTCGGCGCGAGCATCGCGATGGTCACCTCGTCCGGACCGGTGCAGCGCACGGTGCGCCGGCAGGCCGCGGTGATCGGCCTCACCATCGTGCCGGCGGCGGGCGCGCTGACGCTGTCCGCGCTGCTCGGCGGGCACCGGGTGGTCTCGGATCTGGTCTTCCTCGCGGTCATCTTCGTCGCGGTGTACATCCGCCGGATCCCCGACTACGGGTTCCCGCTGGGCTTCCCGGCGTTCATGATGTTCTTCTTCGCCTCGTTCGTCGGCGCCTCGCCGGCCGCACTGCCGATGCTGCTGCTCGCGATCGCGATCGGGCTGGTCTGCGCCGGGCTGATCCGGATCGTCGTGCTGCCGCCGCGTTCGGCGCGCACCTTCCGGCGGGTCCGGCGCGGCTTCCAGGCACGGCTGGCGCAGGTACTCGACAGCGTCGCGGACCTGCTCGCCGACGGCGCCACGCCGAGCCGGCTGGACCGGCTGCGGCGCCGGGTGGACCGGATGCACGAGAGCGCGCTGATGGTCGAGGCCGAGCTGGACACCCCGCTCGCCCCGGACGACGCGGCGCTGCACCAGCGCCGGGTCCTCGGCGCGGAACTCGCCGCGGAGTCGCTGGCGCACGAGGCGCGCCGGGCCATGACCGCGGCCGACCGCCCCGGCGACGCCGACCGGGCCGTCGCACGGGACCGGCTGGCGACGCTCATCGAACTGATCCGGATCGACCGGCAGCGCGGCGGTTCGGGGAGTTCCGGGTACCGGACTGGGTCTGCGACCGCGAGCAGCGAACCGCCGGCGCCGGTCCCGCGGCGCGCGGTCTGCTGTGGGCGATCGCCGAGGTCGGCGCGGCGGTCACCCGCACGGCGAATCACCGGCCGGTCGTCGGCCCGCCGGTGGACGACGACGAGGACGTGCCGGAGCGCACCGACCGCGGCCCGGCCGCCCCGCCGGTACGCGGCCTGGTCGGTCGGATGCTGCCGTCCACCCGGCAGGCGGTGCAGGCCACGGTGGGCTGCGGACTCGCCATCCTCGCCGGTGAGCTGCTGTCCCCGCAGCGGTGGTACTGGGCGGTCATCGCCGCGTTCGTGGTGTTCGCCGGCACCACCTCGGCCGGCCAGACGCTGATGAAGGGGTTCCGCCGGGTCGTCGGCACCCTGGTCGGCATCGTCACCGGTACGGTCGTGGCGCTGCTGGTGGCCGGTGACCTGCCGCTGGTGGTGGGGCTGCTGTTCGTCTGCATCTTCGCCGGCTTCTACCTGGTGGCGATCTCGTACAGCGCGATGACGTTCTTCATCACCGTGATGCTCGGCCTGCTCTACAGCCTGCTCGGTACGTTCACGCCGGGGCTTCTGGTGCTGCGGCTGGAGGAGACCGCAGCGGGCGCGGCGGCCGGCGCGCTCGCCGCGTTGGTGGTGTTGCCCACCAGTACCAAGAGCCTGCTGCGCGACTCGGTGGACGGCCTGCTCGAACGGCTCGCCGGGTTCGTGACGTCCACCGTGGGGCTGCTGGCCGATGGTGAGCTGGTCGACCTGATCGACGCCTCCCGGGACGTGGATGCCGACCTCGACGCGGTACAGACCAGCGCCGAGCCGCTGCTGCACCGGATCAGCCCGCGCCGGGCCCGGCGCAGCGACACCCGGCACCTGGTCCGGGTACTCACCCGGTGCGCCCACCATGCCCGGGGCATCGCCGCCAACGCCGAGGTCGCCGCGCTGCCGGCCGACCGGACGCTGGCCGCCGTGGGCGGCCGGGTCGCCGCCAACCTACGCCGGCTGCGTGCCGTACTGCGGGACGAACCGCACCCGGAGCCGTTGGCGCGGGACGAGACGCCGGCCGCCGCCATCGGCCGGGACGCCCCCGCGGGCCTGGACGAGCGGACCCGCCGCGCGGTGAACCACCTCACCCAGCTGGACCAGGCTGTCCTCGCGCTGGCCCGCCCGCTCGGCGCCCGCATCGCGGACGGCTCGCACTGACCGCCGGTCAGCCACCGGTGACGGGGCGGGGGTTCATCCGGAACGCGACCACGGCGGCGGCCGCGAGCAGCACCACCGAGGCCACGAACGGGATCTGCCAGCTGCCGGTCAGTTGCTCGACGAAGCCGAACGCGGCCGGGGACAGGATGCCCGCGACCCCGAACCCGGTGTTCATCATGCCGCTGGCGCCCGACGCTGCCCCAATCCACTAGGGGTTCGCTGTGCGGCTGCCGGCCGTCGGTTAAGAGGCCGCTGCACGATGCCGGTAGCGGTCCGCCGTGCGGCGAGGTAAGGTGCCGGCATGTACTTCGCTCAGCAGACGACGACGCCGGTGACCCGGCGCCCTCGATGCTGAGCTGATCTCAGCCAACGACCACGGCCCCGGGCGAGCCCCGGGGCCGTCGTCGTGTCGGTGCGGGGTGGCCCCGGGTGGAAGGGAACCCCGATGTCCATCGAATCCTGCGCACCCGCTGCCGCCGACGCCGAAGCCGGCGGGAGCCCCGACCACCGGCGGCTCGGCCGGGAACTCGATCTGTTCGCGACCGACCCGCTGGTGGGCTCCGGCCTGCCGCTGTGGCTGCCGGACGGCGCGATCATCCGGTACGAGCTGGAGAAGCTCGCCGCCGAGTCCGCCGCGGCCGACGGCTGCCGCCGGGTGTACACCCCGGTGCTGGCGAAGCGCGAGCTGTACGAGCGATCCGGGCACTGGGCGAAGTTCGCCGAGGACATGTTCCCGCCGATGCGCGTCGGCGGCGAGGAACTGGTGCTGCGGCCGGCGAACTGCCCGCATCATGCCCTGGTGTACGCGTCGCGCCAGCGCAGCGTGCGCGACCTGCCGCTGCGGCTGAGCGAACTGGCGTCGATGTTTCGCAGCGAGCTGTCCGGCGTGCTGTCCGGGCTGTCCCGGGTGCGGCAGATCAACCTGGACGACATCCACGTGTTCTGCGCGCCGGACCAGGTCGCCGACGAGATCGTGCTGGCGTTGCGGGCGATCCAGCGGGTGCATGGCAGGCTCGGTGTCGAGGTCGCCGGCTACCGGCTGTCCCGCCGCGGATCCGGCGGTGGCTACCTCGGCGACGACGCGCTCTGGTCGGCCGCGGAGGAACAACTGGCGGACGCGCTGGACCGGCTCGGACTGTCCTATCAGGACGCACCTGGTGAGGCGGCGTTCTACGGTCCGAAGATCGACGTGCAGGTCGCGGATGCGTCGGGTCGGGAGGAGAGTCTCGCGACCGTGCAGCTCGACTTCAACCAGCCGGAGCGGTTCGACCTGCGGTACGTGGGGCACGACGGTCGCCGGCACCGGCCGGTGATGATCCACCGTGGCACCGTCGGCGCGATGGAACGGCTGGTCGCCTACCTGCTGGAGCGGCACGACGGCGCGCTGCCGACCTGGCTGTCCCCGGTGCAGGTGGCGGTGCTGCCGGTCGCCGCCGACCACCTGCCGGCCGCCGAGCGGCTGCTCGATGTCCTGCGGGACAACGGTATCCGGGCCGAGCTGGCCGACCCGCAGGACAGCCTCGGTGCCCGAGTGGCGCGGGCCCGCCAGCGCCGGGTGCCCTACCAGGCGGTCCTCGGCGCCCGGGAGGTGGCGGCCGACGCGGCGACCGTGCGTACCAGGGACGGTGCCCGCCGGCTGCTCGGCACCGGCGAGCTGGTCGCCGAGTTGCGCGCGCACCTCGACGCCCGGGACTGATTCGCAGGTCCCGGCAGCATGCCCGGCACCATCGTGCTGCCGGGACCGGTGTGCTGCCGGGCCGTCGTGCTGCCGGGGCCGCTCAGCCGCCGCCGGTGGGGTCGGTGACCCGGGCGAACAGTACCGGCTCGCCGCTGTGGCGGTCCCGGATCAGCATCAGGTACGGGTGGTCGAAGCGCAGCTGCCGCAGCGGCACCCTGATGCTGGTGACGGTGACCCCGACCGCGGTCGCTGCCGCGGCCCGGGTGCCCTTCTCGGCGACCGCGAGGGTCGCGCGGTGGGCGACGAACGCCAACCTCGCCGCGTCCGGCGAGATGCCGGTGAAGTCCGCGCCGCCGCCGAACGCGATGCCCATGCCGAGCGTGGACAGCGTGCCGGTCAGGTCCGCCGACCAGGACAGCTCCACCTTCGGCAGGGCCAGCCCGAGTCGGGTGTCGTGCAGCCCGCTGGTCAGCGCGGCCAGCGTCGCCGCGGTCGGCACGCCCCGGTCGCCGTCCGGGACCAGTGCGAGCATCTCCAGCCGCCCGCCCCGGTACGGCAACGCCACCGCCTGCCAGCCGTCCGCCGCGGCGTACCGGTACCGGCCCTCGCCGTGCAGGAAGTCGGCGCGCACCGGGCCGGCGGGGGTACGGAACGAGCCGGAGCGGGTGTCGTCGGCCTGGAACGGGTGCTCCCACCGGGCGTCCAGCGCCATCGCATCGGTCAGCACCCAGCCGGTGCCGGCCAGCTGGTCGGCGGACACGATGGCCGGGATCCGCCCGCCGGTCTGCGCCGACACCGTCTCGTTGATCGATGTGGCGCTGGTCGCCGGGTCGGCACCCAGCGGTACCCGGCGTACCCCGGCGCGGTAGCGGTGGCGAGCCGGTCCAGGTAGTCACGTCGGGTCCGCTCCCGCCGGTCGGCCCAGACCGTGTCGGAGATCCGGAGCCCGGGCGTGCCGCGCAGTGTGTCGGTGCGGCGTCGCAGGCCGGCCAGCAGCGGGTCGCCGGTGGCCGGCAGCCGCAGCACCCGGGCCATCGCCGCCGCGGTCTGCCCGCGCGCGCCCTGGTAGGCCATGCCGAGGCCGGTCGCGGTGCTCTCCGGCGACAGCACCACGGTGCGACCGGTGGGCTGCGCGGCGAGGACGGCGAGCCCGAAGCGGGTGTCCGCGGCCGCCAGCGCGGCGGTGCCCGGTGCGCCGGTCGCGTCGACCGCACGGGCGGTACCGATGGTCAGCGGTGCCGCGACGTTCTGCCGGCCGGCGCCGGCCGCGGTACCGCCGAGCAGCAGGACGACCAGCGTGCAGCGCAGGATCCGGGTGGCGTGCATGCGTCTTGGACGCGCCGAGACCGGTGCCGGTTCCTTACCAGCTGAGCGGAACCGTGCCGTGGCGCCCCGGCGGCCGTGTCGTGCCGGCGGTCTCAGTTGAGCGGGTCGAGCCCGCCGCCGTCGGTGCTGCCGGCGGTCGGACCGTTGCCGTCCAGGCCGGTTCCGGTGCCGGCATCGCCGTTCGGGTCGCTGCCCAGCCCGCCGCCGCTCGGCGAGTCGGCGGACGGGCTCGGCGACGGTGGGCAGGACGACCCGTGCCGGGTGCTGTGGTGGTAGCCGCCGCGGTAGCGGGAACCCGACCCCGAGCCGGATCCGTCGTCGTCGCCGTAGTCGTGGTAGCCGGACCCCGAACCGCCCTCGTCGCCGCCGCTGACGTGGTGCGATCCACCGTGCGAGCCGCCGTGCGAGCCGCGGGCCAGGGTGATCGTGTCGGTGCTGCCGAGGCTGTAGCAGTCGCCGGCCGTGCTCGGGTCGCAGCCGGTGGCGCCGAGCAGCGTCGCGCCGGACAGCGCCGTGACGACCGCGAGACCGAGCACCCGGCGCCGGACCCGGGAGGGTGTGTGGATCATGCTGGCAGGGTAGGAGCCGGCACCAAACGCCCGGTAGGTCCGAGAAGCCGCGCCAGCTGGCCGGGTCCGGTCAGGCCCGCTGCCGGGCCGGGCTGCGGTCGAAGCAGCCCTGGTAGACGGCCGGCAGCCGCGCGGCGCGGAACCCGCCGGCGAAGTTCGCGTCGACCTGCGCTGCCTCCCCGGCACTCGGGTGCGTGGTCTGGCAGCCGGTCCCGGCGCTGTGCCCGCTCATCAGGATCGAGCAGTCACCGTCGTAGTTGTCCGGCAGGCCGTAGATGTGGCCGAGTTCGTGCGCCACGATGCGGGTCGGGTTGTACTCCTGCGCCTGTTGCAGGTCGAGGTACACCTCGCCGGCGCCGAGCCCCTCCGGGATCGTGTACGAGCCGCCCCCGTACCCCTCGCTGATGGTGACGTCGGCCGGGCCGCCGGCCACCAGCCGGACGTTCTGCACGCTGTCGTTCCAGATCTGTACCGCCTCGGTGATGTTGTCGGCGAGATCGGGCGCCTGGCTGGCGTCGTAGTACACGGTGGTGACGGCGTGCGGCGAGACCGCGGCGGCGGCCTGGGGTGCCGTCGCGATCGGCGCGCCGACCAGGGCGAACAGCGCCGCGGCCAGCAGCGGTACGAGACGTCGTCGCAGCATGGCGACTCCTTTCGTAATGAATAATCCGGACAGAACGTTATTGCGCCGATTGATCGATGAAAAGGGTAAATGCGTCATTAGGCGTGATCGCGCCCGCGCGGTACGCCCTGGTGCCCACGCTGCGCACCCGCCCGCGGCCGGCGCGTGCCGGCTCGGCCCATAGAATCGGCGGGACTCGACGGACCCGATTCAGGTGGGACAGATCTCGTGTTGACGATGCAGGACGCCCTGTTGGCCTTGCAGCGGTACTGGACCGACCGCGGTTGCATGATCATGCAGCCGTTCAACACCGAGGTCGGTGCCGGGACGATGAACCCGGCGACGATCCTGCGGGTGCTGGGTCCCGAGCCGTGGCACGTGGCGTACGTGGAGCCGTCGGTGCGGCCGGACGACTCGCGGTACGGCGAGAACCCGAACCGGCTGCAGACGCACACCCAGTTCCAGGTGATCCTCAAGCCGGACCCGGGCGACCCGGTCGAGGTCTACCTCGGCTCGCTGGAGGCGCTGGGCATCGACGTCCGGGCGCACGACGTGCGGTTCGTGGAGGACAACTGGGCCGCGCCGGCGCTCGGCGCCTGGGGGCTGGGCTGGGAGGTCTGGCTGGACGGGCTGGAGATCACCCAGTTCACCTACTTCCAGCAGGCCGGCGGCAAGCCGGTCGAGCCGGTCTCGGTGGAGATCACCTACGGCATCGAGCGCATCCTGATGGCACTGCAGAACGTCGGCCACTTCAAGGACATCGCCTACTCCGACGGCATCTCCTACGGCGAGGTCTTCGGCCAGTCCGAGTACGAGATGTCGCGCTACTACCTGGACGACGCCGACGTGGCGACCAACCAGGAGCTGTTCGAGGCGTACGCGACCGAGGCCCGGCGGATGCTGGACGCCCGGCTGCCGGTGCCGGCGCACAACTACGTGCTGAAGTGCTCGCACACCTTCAACGTGCTCGACTCGCGCGGTGCCATCTCCACCACCGAGCGGGCCCGCGCGTTCGCCCGGATGCGCGGCCTGGCCCGCGAGGTCTCGGCGCTGTGGGCGGAGCGGCGCGAGGAACTCGGGTACCCGCTGGGTGTCGCGGCGCCGCCCGCCCCGGCGGTCCGCGGCGAGCTGCCGACCGTCTCCGGCCCGGCCACCGTGCTGTTCGAGATCGGCGTCGAGGAGCTGCCGCCGCACGAGGTGACCCAGCAGGTCGAGGCGGTGCGCGCGGCGGTCACCGACAAGCTCGCCGCGACCCGGCTGGCGCACGGCGAGATCCGGGTCGAGGGCACCCCGCGGCGGCTGGCGGTACTGGTCGAGGCGGTCGCCGACACCGAGCCGGACGCGCGGCGCACCATGCGCGGGCCGAAGGTGGCGGCGGCGTTCGACGCCGACGGCAACCCGACGAAGGCCGCGGCCGGGTTCGCCCGCGGCCGCGGCGTCGACGTGTCCGCGTTGGAGCGCATCGACGTCAACGGCGTCGAGCACGTCGGCGTGACCGTCACCGACACCGGCCGGCCGGCCGCCGAGGTGCTGTCCGAGCTGTTCGGCTCCGTGGTGGCGGAGCTGCGCGCGGACAAGAACATGCGCTGGCGCGACGAGGGCCTGTCGTTCGCCCGGCCGGTGCGGTGGCTGACCGCGCTCTACGGCGAGACCCCGATCCCGGTGACCGTCTCGTCGCTGTCCGCCGGCCGGACCACTCGGATCCGCCGCACCGCGCCGACGCCGGTGATCGACGTACCCTCGGCGCAGTCCTATGTGGACACGCTGGCCGGGCACGGGATCGTGCTCGCCGCGGCCGACCGGCGGGAGCGGATCGTCCGGCGCGCCCAGCAACTCGCCGCCGAGGTCGGCGGCAGCATCGACGTCGAGGGTGAGGCGGCGCTGATCGACGAGGTGACCAACCTGGTCGAGGAGCCGAACCCGCTTCTCGGCCACTTCGACGCCAAGTACCTCGACCTGCCGCCGGAGATCCTGACCACGGTGATGCGCAAGCACCAGCGCTACCTGCCGGTGCGCGCGGCCGACGGGACCCTGCTGCCGCACTTCGTCGCGGTCGCGAACGGGCCGATCGACGTCGACGCGGTCCGGGCCGGCAACGAGGCCGTGCTGCGCGCCCGGTACGAGGACGCCGCGTTCTTCTGGCGGGCCGACCTCGCCGTCGCGCCGGCCGACCTGAAGGGCGGGCTGGACAAGCTCACCTTCGCCGACAAGCTCGGCTCGATGGCCGACCGGGCCGAGCGGATCGCCGCCACCGCGGCCGACCTGGCGGACCTGGCCGGGCTGACCGGTGGGACCGCGGCGACGGTGCGGCGGGCCGGCGAGCTGGCCAAGTTCGACCTGGCCTCCAGCATGGTCATCGAACTGTCCAGCCTGGCCGGCACGATGGCCCGGGAGTACGCGCGGCGGGCCGGTGAACCCGACACCGTCGCCGCCGCCCTGTACGAGATGGAGCTGCCCCGGGGGTCGAGCGCGCTGCCGAGCACGGTGAGTGGGGCGGTGCTGGCGCTGGCCGACCGGCTCGACCTGCTGACCGGGCTGTCCGCGGTGGGGGAGAAGGCCACCGGCAGCTCCGACCCGTTCGGGCTGCGCCGGGCCGCGGTCGGGGTGGTGTCGATCCTGCGGGCGTTCCCACAGCTGGCGGCGATCACGCTGACCGCCGGGCTGCGTGCCGCCGCGGCGCACGCCCCGGTCGAGGTGACCGACGAGGTGCTGGCCGAGCTGCACGACTTCCTGGTCAAGCGGTACGCGCAGCAGCTCGCCGACGCCGGGCACGACCACCGGCACGTCGACGCGGTGCTGCCGCTGGCCGACGCGCCGGCGCACGCCGACGCGACGCTCGCCGAACTGGGCAAGCTCGCCGGGGACGAGGGGTTCGAGGCGCTCGCCCAGGCGCTCGGCCGGGTCCGCCGGATCGTGCCGGCCGACACCGCCGCCGGCTTCGACGCCGCGGCGCTGGTCGAGCCGGCCGAGATCGCGCTGGCCGAGGCGACCGCCGAGGTGACCGAGGCGCTGCCGGCCGACCCCGGCCTGGCCGGGTTCGTCCCGGTTGCCGCCGCGCTGACCGGGCCGATCAACACGTTCTTCGACGACGTGCTGGTGATGGCGAAGGAACCCGAGCTGCGCGCCGCCCGGCTCGGCCTGCTCGCCACCATCCGCGACCTGGCCGCCCCGATCCTGGACTGGTCGGCGCTGTAGCGGATCCGTGCTCCGGCCGCCACCCGGCCGGAGCACGAAGCCGCCGCCCCGCGCGAGTGTGGGACGGTGCGGCCGGCCCGCGCGAGTGTGGGACGGTGCGGCCGGCCCGCGCGCACGGACCAGTGCGGGTCAGCCGGGCAGCTCGTAGTCGAACCAGATCCGGTGGGTGCCGTCGGCGTCGATGGCGATGCCGCCGGAACCGGTGATGCCGGCCAGGTCACCGGTGCCGCTGCCGGGCACGATGACGAAGTAGTCGCCGGCCCGGCCGCCGTCGCCGAGCGTGGTGGCCGAATGCGCGAAGTTGACCGTGCCCGCGCGATCGCCCAGCGTGCCCTCGAACGACTCCATCGCGAGATAGGTGCCCACGCCGCGGGCCTGATCGAACGCGGCGGTGAACAGCGTCGCCGACCGCCCGCTGACCTCCCCGGTGAACTGCTTGGTCATGGTGGAGACGCCGACCGCGAGGCCGGTCCCGATGGCCGGCGTCGGGGTCAGGTCGGTCGGGTCGAACGCGGCGACGGTGAAGGTCCCTGCTGCATGCATGCGGCGACCCTAGCCGCCGGGTCCGACATCGGAGCCCGGCCGGCCACCGGGCGCCGGCGGCGTCACCGTTCGGACAGCGCCGGTACCCGGGCCAGCACGGCGCCGCGGATGCGCAGCCAGATCCGGGTGATCAGCTCCGCGAGCGGCCGGGAGAACCGGTTCTCCACCAGGACGTGCAGCGCCCACGCGATGCCACAGACGCCGGCGATGGTGACGCCGAGCACCAGGTACCGGTTGAGGCCCAGCTCGTGGTGCAGGAAGTCCAGCGAGATGAAGCCGACGTTCTCGTGGATCAGGTAGAGCGGGTAGGTCAGTCCGGCGAGCCAGGCCACCTTCGCCGCACCGGGCACCCGCACGCCGGACACGATGGCGGCGAAGATCCCGAAGATCGCGGTGATCACCGCGGCCACCACCCAGGGGCTGAACAGCACGTGGTAGTAGTCGGTCTGGGCGTGGAAGTAGTGGATCGCGTAGCGGCCGCACCCGGCGTAGGCGACGAGCAGCGGCGGCACGTACTTGGCGCGCCAGCCGTCCCGGGCGACCAGCGCGAAGAACATGCCGGCGACGAAGTACGGCGCCCAGGCGGGCACCAGGATCAGGTTCAGCCAGTCCGGCGCGGGGTGGTGCAGGGCGAACATCGAGATGGCGAGCCAGCCGAGGCCGAACGCGATGACCCGGTTGGTGGTGATCCCGATCCGCACGAACGCGAGGATGATCAGGTAGAAGGCCAGCTCGATGGTGAGCGTCCAGTACACGCCGTCGACGTAGTCCACGCCGTACGCCTCGGAGGCCATCGACAGGTTCTGCAGCCACTGGCCGAACGAGACGCTGAACCGGCCGGTCGGGTCGAACGCCATGATCAGCGCGGTGAACGTGCAGGCGGTCCAGAACGCCGGGTAGAGCCGGCCGATCCGGGACGACAGGTAGCGGATCGGGGTGCGGTTCCAGGCGCTGTTGAGGATGACGAAGCCGCTGATCACGAAGAACAGCGGGACGCCGAGGTTGCCGTAGTGGAAGATGCCGCCGGGGTCGTGGAACCCGGTGTGCGAGAACACCGGATCGGTGGTGCTGGCCCGGAACAGGAAGTGGAACCCGAGCACCCCCAGCGCGGCGACCAGCCGGAGCAGGTCGACCTCGTGGTAGCGGCGCCGCTGGCCGAAGCCGCCGGTCGCCCGGGCCGCGGCGGCGCCGCTGGCCTGGATCGCGGCGCCGGTGGTCGCGCCGGCAGGTGTGCTGTCGGTGCCGGTACGGTCGCTGGTAGTAGTGCTGGAGCTCATTGCGTAGTTGGTACCCAATAGACCTGAAAGGAAACTGAACGCGGTCCGGTCATGGTGCCGCTGACCAGCGCCGATGTGCCGGCAGGTCGGTAGGTGCGTGGGGTTTTTCACAGCGGTTTGTCCGGAAAAGTACCTGGTCACCCGGGCCTTGCCTGGCCGGTGCCGACCGTTCGTTAGGCTCGCCCCGGGGGCAGCGGGAACGCACCGTGTCCGCCCCGGGTGTGGCGACCGCCGCACCGTCACATCCTGTGGGGAGGATCCGTGTCCGAGCGCACGCTCGTACTGATCAAGCCGGACGCCGTCCGGCGCGGCCTGACCGGTGAGGTTCTCGGCCGGCTGGAGCGCAAGGGGCTGCGGATCGACGCCGCCGAGCTGCGCACCATGGACGCGGCGCTGGCGGACGCGCACTACGCCGAGCACGTGGCGAAGCCGTTCTACCCGCCGCTGAAGGAGTTCATGACCTCCGGCCCGCTGCTCGCGCTCGTGGTGTCCGGCGACGAGGCGATCGCGGTGGTTCGCGCCCTGTCCGGCGCGACCGACGCGCGGCAGGCGGCTCCGGGCACGATCCGCGGCGACTTCGGCCTGTCCAACCGGGAGAACCTGATCCACGCCTCGGACTCGACCGCCTCGGCCGAGCGCGAGATCGCCCTCTGGTTCCCGAAGCTCTGACGCCCGCCGGGTCGGCACCGGCGGGTCCGGGATCGGCCCGGCGAACCTGACATCACCTGTCAGGCCGCCGGCCTAGCGTCGGTGGCATGCGATGGCAGGAATTCTCGGTACGGTGCCCGGAGCTCGCCGCGGCGGCGCGGCACCGGTTCGCCGCCGACCAGTTGGTGCTGCTCGGCACGATCCGGTCCGACGGGGCACCGCGGATCAGCCCGTGCGAGGTCGACTTCGCCGCCGGTGACCTGATGCTCGGCATGATGTGGCGCTCGCGCAAGGCACTGGACCTGCGCCGCGACCCGCGCCTGACGGTGCACAGCCTGCCGGCGGACAAGGACAACGCCGGCGGCGACATCAAGCTGGACGGGCGGGCCGTCGAGGTGACCGACCCGGACCCGCGCGAGCGGTACTGTGCGGCGATCGAGGCGCGGATCGGCTGGCACCCGACCGGGGACTACCACCTGTTCGCGCTCGACGTCGAGCATGCCGCCACGGTGCGGTTCGGTGGCGACGAGGGCATGGTGGTCCGGCGCTGGCGGCCCGGCGGTCCGGTCGTCACCGAACACCGCGCGGGCTGACCGACACCTCCACCACCACCCGCCGCTGGTGCGGCCGGGTAGTGGTGGGTATATTGATGACTGGCTGGTCAGTCATCAAGGAGGCGACGGTGAGCCCGCGACCCGTGAACAAGGACGAGAAGCGTGCCGAGATCCTGGACGCGGCGATCCGGGTGTTCGCCCGCGACGGCTACCACCCGACCAAGATCGAGGACGTCGCCCGGCAGGCGCGGGTCGCCAAGGGCACCATCTACCTCTACTTCACCAGCCGGGACGACATCCTGGCCGCCGCGTTCGAGCGGTTCGCCGACGAGGCACTGCACGGCGTCCGGGCCATCGTCGAAGCGGACGGCCCGGCGCTCGACCGGCTGCACGCACTGGTGCGCGCCATGGTCACCGGGGCGACCGCCGAGCCGGAACTGGCCCGCATCGTGTTCGACTTCTGGGCGGTCCGCGGCCCCGGCACCGGCACCGTCGACTTCGCCCGGATCTACGCGGAGTACCGCCGGCTGGTCGCGGTGCTGCTCGACGACGCCGCCGCCGAGGGCGCGGTGCGCCCCGACGTGCCCGAGCAGACCCCGGCGGTACTCGTCGGCCTGGTCGAGGGGGTCCTGCTGCAGTGGCTCGTCGACCCCGCCGGCGTCGCGGCCGAACCGGCCGCGCGCACCGCCACCGACCTGCTGCTCGCCGGCCTCGCGCCGCGCTGATCGCGCCGCTCGCCGGCCTTGCGCCGCCTTGATCGCCACGTTCACCGAAGGAGCCGGGATGGACCGCAACGCCCGAGTACTGGTCGCCGGAGCGACCGGGTACCTCGGCCGCAACATCGCCGTCGCGCTGCACGACGCGGGCTTCCGGGTGCGGGCTCTCGCCCGCGACCCGCGCCGGCTCGACCCGATCCGGCCGGCCTGCGACGAGGTGTTCGTGGGTGCGGCGACCCGGCCGGAGACGCTGGCCGGGCTCTGCGACGACGTCGACGTGGTGGTGTCGTCCGTCGGGTTGCGCACGCTGCGCGGCAAACCGACGCCGGAGCAGGTCGATCTCGGCGCGAACCTGAACATCCTCGCCCGGGCGCGCGAGGCCGGGGTGGGCCGATTCCTGTTCGTCAGCGTGCTGCACGCCGCGGAACTGGCCGAACGGGTGCCGATCCTGCGCCCGCGCGAGGAGTTCACCCACCGGCTGGTCGACAGCGGGCTGACCTGGACGGTGCTGCGGCCGACCGGCGCGTTCAACGACATGGCCGAGATCTTCCGGCTGGCCGCGCGCGGGGCCGGGATGGTGTTCGGCGACGGTCGGTACCGGATCAACCCGGTGCACCCGCGAGACATCGGGGACCTGGTCGCCGAGTCGATCCGGGACTCGGCGCTGGTCGACCAGGAGTTCGGCTTCGGCGGGCCGGACACCTACACCGCCGCGGAGATCGTCGAACTGGCCCAGCGGGTACTCGGGCGTCGTCGGCGACCGTGGCACCTGCCGTACTGGCCGGTCGAGGCGCTGTCCGCGGCGCTGCGCCCGATCAACCGCAACGCGTCCGGGTTCCTGCGGTTCTTCTGCGAGTCGCTCGGCCGGGACATGGTCGGCACCCCCATCGGGCAGCGCCACCTCGTCGACTACTTCGCCGCCCTCGCCGCCGGCACCGACACCGGCAGCCGCTGACCGCGTTCCCGGGCTGCCCGCGCCGCCGCCGGTGCGCGCTAGAGTTGCCGCGGCTTTCGGGTGGGCGAGGGGGAGGCGCGGTGCCGGAGGGGCACACGATTCATCGGCTGGCGCGTGAGCACCGGCGGTTGCTGCGCGGCAGCGCCCTGCGGGTGTCCAGCCCGCAGGGCCGGTTCGCGGCCGGCGCCGCTCGGCTCGACGGGGCCACCCTGACCGGCACCGACGCGTACGGGAAGCATCTCTACCACCGCTACCGCACCGGCGGTGGCGAGCTGCTGCGGCTGCACGTGCACCTGGGGCTGGCCGGCAAGTTCTTCACCGGCAGCGGGGCCGCGCCGGCCCCGACCGGGGCGGTCCGGCTGCGGGTGGAGACCGCCGACGGGTGGCTGGATCTGCGCGGCCCCAACGCCTGCGAGCTGCACACCCCGGCCGACCAGAAGGCGCTGTACGCGCGGCTCGGTGCCGACCCGCTGCGACCCGACGCCGACCCGGACACCGCGTACCGCCGGATCGCCCGGTCCCGGGTGGCCGTCGGCCAGCTGCTGATGGACCAGACGGTGCTGGCCGGGGTGGGCAACATCTACCGCGCGGAGATCCTGTTCCGGCACCGCATCTCGCCGTACCGGCCGGGCCACGAGCTGTCCGCCGACACCTGGGCGCGGCTGTGGCCGGACCTGGTCACGCTGATGCGGGCCGGGGTGCGCACCGGCCGGATCGACACGGTCCGCCCGGAACACGAACCGCGGGCGATGGGCCGGCCGCCGCGGGTCGACGCGCACGGCGGCGAGGTCTACGTGTACCGCCGGGCCGGCCAGCCGTGCCACGCCTGCCGCACCGAGGTGCGGGTCGCCGAGATGGCCGCTCGCAACCTGTTCTGGTGCCCGACCTGCCAACCGGCATGACGGTGCCGCACCCTGCGTCCGCGCCGAACTCCGGATCGGCGCCACTCGCCGGGCCCGTGCCGCCCGCCGGGTAGCTGCATCGCGCACCTGCCCGCCGATCCGTCAACCCCGACGGCACCGGTCGGGATGTCAGGGGTGCAGGGTGAGGCCCTTGAGGGCCTTGTCGACGTCGGCCCGTGGCCCGTACACGGCGATGCCGACCAGCGCGAGCTTCTCGGTGGGTACCGCGGCGACGGCGGCCCGGTTGTCGGCGTCGTTGTCGGTGCCGAACAGCTCCTCGGTGTAGACGCCGACCCGCAGCCCGCGGCCGAGGGCCCGGCCGTGCGCCCGGTTCAGGGCGCCGGCGTCGGCGGTGAACACCAGTACCGGCTGGCGGAGCATCGGCAGGTAGTCGACTCCCGAGCCGTCCCGGTAGGGCAGGCCGACGGTCTCGCCGATCGCGCCGGCGATGCCACCGGACAGGAACGCGGTGACGTTGAGTCGCTTCCAGGCGGCCAGGTCGTCGCGGACCACGAGGCCGATCTTGGTGGAGAAACGCATGCCGGCAGCATCGCGCGGACCGCGGCGCTCGGTCTTGAACGCTGGTGCGCCGGCGCCGTGCCGCGAGGCAGGATGGCGACGTGACGCAGGACTGGTCCCGGTACTGGCGGTCCGACACCGGGCGCATCGAGGCGATGCACGCGCATTTCGAACGGCACGTGTACCACCGGCACAGCCACGACGCGTACTCGTTCGGGGTGACCGAGTCGGGTGCGCAGGCGTTCGCCTGCCGCGGTGCGTCGCGGGTGAGCGCCGCCGGGATGGTGATGGCGTTCAACCCGGAGGATCCGCACGACGGCCGCGCCGCCGACACGCTCGGGTTCACCTACCGGATGGTGCACCTGGGGCCGGACCTGATCGGCGGCGCGCTCGCCGACCTCGCCGGCCGCCCGGTTGGCTCGCCGCTGTTCGTCGACCCGGTCCTCGACGACCCGGTACTGGGGGCCGCGCTGCGCCGCGCGCACCAGGCGCTGCTCCCCGACGACGGGCTGCCCACCGCGACACCGCTGCGGCGCGCCGAACTGGTCGACACCGCGGTACGGCTGGTGGTGGCGCGCGGCGCGACCGGCCGTCCGGACCCGGCGGCGCCCGCGGACCGGTCGGTCGCCGTGGCGGCCCGCCGGTACCTGGACGACACGTACCTGACCGGGCTGGACACCGCCGAGCTGGCCGCGGCGGCGGGCGCCAGCCGGTTCGCCGTGTACCGGGCGTTCCGTGCCGCCTTCGGCCTGTCGCCCAGCGACTACCAGCGGCAGCTGCGGCTGCGGTACGCGCGGCGGCTGCTCGCCGCGGGCACCCCGGTGGCGGTGGCGGCCGGTACCGCCGGGTTCGCCGACCAGGCGCACCTGACCCGCTGGTTTCGCCGCTGCTACGCCGTCACCCCGGCCGTCTTCGCCGGCTCGACCGGCTGAGCCGGAGCCCCGGCGCCGCCCTGCGCACCGCGGCGCCGGGGCCGGGGCGCCGCGCGGTCAGACCCGCTCCAGCGGCCGGTGCGGGCCGGCGGGCAGCTCGACGGTGACCGGGTCGCCGGGACGCACCGGGCCGCCGACCCGGACGATGCTCATCACCCCGGCCCGGCGCACCACGTCGCCCGCCGCGTCCCGGTCCACCACCTGCTTGAGCAGCCCGGGCTGGAAGTCGTCGATCTGCCGGCACGGGTTGCGCAGCCCGGTCACCTCCAGCACGGCCGCCGGGCCGAGCCGCAGCACGGCGCCGACCGGTAGGCCGAGCAGGTCCACCCCGCGGGTGGTGACGTTCTCGCCCAGCTCGCCCGGCGCCACCGCGAACCCGGCGGCGTCGAGTTCGGCGAACAGTTCCTCGCCGATGAGGTGGACCTGGCGCAGGTTCGGCTGGCTGGGGTCGCGCGCGACCCGCGAGCGGTGCTGGACCCGCGCGCCGGCATGGGCGTCACCGTCCACCCCGATGCCGGCCAGCAGCGTGATCCGGTCCCGGTTCGGTTTGCTGAACGCGTGTTCCGGGTCGCTGCTGACCGCTGTCACGATGCCATTCATCCGCGCTGCTCCAGCTGTCGTTCGGGTGGGGGGTGCCCGGGGCCGGGCAGGCCGGCCCCGCGGCGTCGGTCCGCGGGGGTTGCCGGGCGCGCCGGGTGGCCGGCCGGGAGGGCACGCCTACAGGTCGCGGAAGGTTTCGATCTCGGCGCCGAGCAGGTTGAGCCGGTCCGCGAGCTGCTCGTACCCGCGGTTGATCACGTACACGTTGCGCAGCACCGAGGTGCCCTTCGCCGCGAGCATCGCGATCAGCACCACGACCGCGGGGCGCAGTGCCGGCGGGCAGATCACCTCGGTGCCGGACCACCGGGTCGGGCCCTCCACGTACACCCGGTGCGGGTCGAGCAGGGTGACCCGGGCGCCGAGTTTGGTCAGCTCGGTGAGGTAGACGGCGCGGTTCTCGTACACCCAGTCGTGGATCAGGGTCTGGCCCTGCGCGGTGGCCGCGATCAGCGCGAAGAACGGCAGGTTGTCGATGTTGAGGCCGGGGAACGGCATCGGGTGGATCTTGTCCAGCGGCGCGTGCAGCGACGACGGGCGGATCGTCAGGTCGACCAGCCGGGTGTGCCCGTTCGCGGCGTGGTACTCGGCGGACCGGTCGTAGTCCAGCCCCATCTCCTCCAGCAGCGCCAGCTCGATCTCCAGGAACTCCACCGGCACCCGCTGGACGGTCACCTCCGATTCGGTGACCAGCGCGGCGGCGATCAGGCTCATCGCCTCGATCGGGTCCTCGCTGGGGCGTAGTCGATGTCCCGCTCGATGTTCGGCACGCCGTGCACGGTCAGCGTGGTGGTACCGATGCCGTCGATGCGCACGCCGAGTTCGGTGAGGTAGAAGCAGACGTCCTGCACCATGTAGTTCGGGCTGGCGTTGCGGATGATCGTCACGCCGTCCCGGCGGGCGGCGGCCATCAGCGCGTTCTCGGTGACGGTGTCGCCGCGTTCGGTCAGCACCACCGGCCGGTCCGGTACGGCGTCGCCGTCCACCTCGGCGTGGTAGGAGCCGCCCGTCGCCTTGACCTCCAGGCCGAACGGCCGCAGCGCGGTCATGTGCGGTTCGACGGTGCGGGTGCCCAGGTCGCAGCCGCCCGCGTAGGGCAGCTCGAACCGCTCGTGGTCGTGCATCAGCGGCGCCAGGAACATGATGATGCTGCGGGTGCGGCGCGCGGCCTCGGCGTCCATCGCGGCCAGGTCGAGCTGCGCCGGCCGGATGATCTCCAGATCGTTGGCCTCGTTGAGCCAGCGGGTTCGCACCCCGATCGAGTTCAGCACCTCCAGGATGCGGTTGACCTCCTCGATCCGGGCGACCCGGCGCAGGGTGGTGCGGCCCTTGTTCAACAGCGCCGCGCACAGCAGCCCGACACCGGCGTTCTTGCTGGTCTTGACGTCGATGCTGCCGGACAGCTTGGCGCCGCCGCGGACTCGCAGGTGCATCGGGCCGGAGTGGCCGAGCGACACGATCTCCGAGTCCAGCGCGTCGGAGATGCGGGTCAGCATCTCCAGGCTCAGGTTCTGGCCGCCCTGCTCGATGCGATGCACGGCACTCTGGCTGGTGCCGAGCGCGGTGGCAAGCTGGGTCTGGGTCCAGCCGCGGTGCTTGCGCGAGTCGCGGATGAGCCGGCCGATGCGCTGCAGGTACTGGTCGTCGGGCATGTCCGGGACCATATCTCATGACTGAGGTACGTCGCGCGGCGGATCGCCGAGAAATATCGCGGTGATGCCGGTCAAATCGGCAGATACGATCCGTGCCATGACGTTTACCGGAGCCTTACCGTGAGTTGGCAGCGGGCTCGACGACTCGACGGGCCGGACCTCGTCGCCCGCGTCTCGGCCGCCACCGGGGTACCGCTGAGCTACCGCGGGCGGTGTCCCGGCGGCGAGGTCGGTGCCGCGTACGTGTGCTGGCCGGACGGGCGCCCCGGCGTGCTGACCTGGCAGCCGGGTTCGCTGCTCGGGCGGCAGCGCGCGATCGCCGAGCTGCTCGCGCTGGCCCGCTCGCGGGGTGTGCCGGCCCCGGCGTACCGGCTGGTGGTGCCGCTGACGGTGGGCGGCGAGCCGGCGGTGGCCGTGGTGCAGGAGCGGTTGCCCGGCGCGCCCCCGGATCGGTTCGACGAGGCGCTGATCGGCGCGATGCTCGCCGCGCACGAGCGGTTCGCCGGGCTGCTCGCCGACCGGTCCGACGTGCCGCCCGCCGCGCTGTACCTGACCGGCGACGGGCCGGGGTTCTGCCTGCACGGCCCGCTCGCCGGCCACGACCGGCGCAGCGCCCGGCTGCTGTCCTGGATCGAGGCGGTCGGTGCGGTGAGCACGCCGACGATGGCCGGTGACGACCTGGTGCACCTGGACTTCCATCCCGGCAACGTGCTGGTCGACGGCTCCGGCGCGCTGACCGGGATCGTCGACTGGGACGGCGCGGCCCGCGGCGACCACCGGTTCGACCTGGTGACGCTGCGCTTCGCGGTACCGCCGGACCGGCCGGCGCTCGCCGCCCGGCTGGACGCCGAGCTCGCCGCCCGGCTGACCGCCGACGAACTCCGGCCGTACTGGGCGTCGATGGCGCTGCGGCAGGTCGACTGGGCGATCCGGCACCACGACGCGCGGACCGTGCAGCGTTGGCTGACCCTCGCCGAGACCCGGGTGGACTGAGCCGGCCGGCGGAAAGCGTTCGCCAGCCGGCGGCGCGGCCGTTAGCGTGTCCGACGCCGACGCCGACGCCGACGCCGACGCCGACGCCGACGCCGACGCCGACGCCGACGCCGACGCCGACGCCGACGCCGACGCCGACGCCGACCACGACGACGGGACGAGGATGAGCGAGCGCAGCGCCGTCACCGGCGTCGTCGACCGGGCCCGTACCGGCCGGGGCGGTCCGGTGCTGATCGCCGGGCTGGTCGTCGACTCGCTGGGCAACGGGCTGTTCCTGCCGCTGTCGCTGGTCTACTTCACCCGGCTGACCGACATTCCGCTGGCGCTGCTGGGCGTGCTGATCAGCGTCGGCAACGTGCTGACGCTGCCGATCCCGGTGTTCGCCGGCGCGCTGGTGGACCGGTTCGGCGCGGTACCGCTGGTGGTCGGCGCGCAGCTGCTGCAGGCCGGCGGGTTCCTCGGCTACGCCTACGTGCGGACGCCGGTACCGGTGTTCCTCGCGATGACGGCGACCGGGGTCGGGGTGCGGTTCTTCTGGTCGGCGATCTTCACCGCGATCGCCGACTACACCGACGGCCGGCCCGGCGGCCGGCTGACCAAGGACGACTGGTTCGCCTGGGCCAACATGACCCGTACCGCCGGGCTCGGCGTCGGCGGCCTGGTCACCGGGCTGGTGGTCGGCGCCGACCGGACCGGCGCGTACCACCTGGTGGCGTACGCGACGGCGGGTTGCTTCCTGGTCGCCGCGGTGGCGATCGGGATCGCCGTCCGGGCGCCGCGGCTGCGGGGACACACCGAGGCGACCGGCGGTTACCGTGCGTTGCTGCGGGATCGCCCGTTCCTCGGGCTGACCGGCCTCAACACCATCTGTGCGATGACCTCGATGATGCTCGGGCTGGCGCTGCCGACGTTCGTGGCCAGCGGGCTGCACGGGCCCGGCTGGCTGACCGCGGCGCTGCTGTCCGGCAACACGGTGCTGGTGTCCCTCGCGACCGCCCCGCTCATACGGCGGGCCGCCGGGGCGCGGCGCACCCGGGTGCTGGCCGGCGCGCTGCTGATCTGGGCGGCGTGGGCGCTGCTGCTCGCCGCGCTGCGCCCGGGCAGCCGGTGGCTGCTGGTGCCGCTGCTCGCGGTCGGCACCCTGCTGTTCACGGTGGCCGAGTCGCTGCACGCGCCGACCTCGATGGCGCTCGCCTCGGCGGTGTCGCCGGCGCACTCCCGGGCCGCTACCTCGCCACCTTCCAGTACTCGTTCACGCTGGCCGGGATCGTGGCGCCGACCTTCTTCGCGACCCTGTTCGGGCTGCACCGCGCGCTGCCCTGGCTGGCCCTCGCGGTACTGGACGTCGGGGCGGCGGTCGTGTTCGCCCGGCTGGAACGCGTCCTGCCCGGTCGGGCGCTGCGCAACTGACCGGTACCCGGCGGGGCCGCGGACTCCCGCGGCCCCGCCGGGTGCTGGGGGCCGTCGGTCAGAAAACCTCGATCGCGGCCGGTTCACGGTGCCAGCCGAACGCGGCCGACAGCGGCGCCAGCGCACCCTCGCGCAGTTCGGTGACCCGCCCGGCGACCGCCAGCGCGGCGAGCGAGGTGCCGCCGAGGTAGGCGGCGCCCAGTTCGGCGATCGACAGCGCGACGTCGGCCGGCCGGTCGGTACGTTCGCAGGTCAGCTCGTCGCCGGCGACGCGCAGGTGCCAGCGCCCGGCGTTGCCCGGCAGCAGGTCGTCGGTGATGTCCAGCACCGCGTCGACGTCGACCGGGTAGGCGCGGGCGGCGAGCGCCACCGGCAGGTCCAGGATGCGCAGCCAGACCCCGTCGGTGAGCCGGGCGCCGAGCCGGCGCGGGTCGGTGACCAGGAAGCGCAGCGGCTCGTCCAGGGTGCCGTAGTCGTACCGCACCCGTCGGGTCAGATCCACGTCGAACAGGAACCGCCACAGCTCCCGGTACGCGTCCAGCCCGGTGGCGACCGCCTCCTCGACGTGCACGACGGCCTGCGGCCCGGTGGCGTCGCTGGACCGTTCCATCCGGAACATCGCGTACCCGTCCGGGCCGTCCGGGCCCTCGTGCACGATCGTGCGCAGCGCGGAGCGTCCGTGCCGCTGGTGCTCCGGGTCGGCGACGACCGCGCGCCAGCCCGCCGGGGTACGGCCGGACATGCCGGGCCGGTCCGCTCGTGCCGCGTCGAACACCTCCTCGATCACCTTCAGCGAGTCCGCCAGCTCCACCTCGCGCAGGAAGCCGTACGGCTCCGCGGCGGCCGGCAGTGCCAGCTCCCGGTTGTCCGCGTCGAACTCCAACGTGTACGTCGCGGGACCGTACCCGTACCTTCCGTAGATGGCGGGCTCGCTCGGCCACAGCACCGCGACCGGCTCGTCGGTGCCCGCCAGGTCGGTCAGTTGCCGGGTCATCAGCCGGCGCAGCAGCCCGCGCCGCCGGTGCGTCCCGGCCACCGAGACCAGGGTGACGTGCGCCGCCGGTACCGTTCCGCCGGGAATGCCCAGCTCGCGCCGCATCGACACCCCGGTACCGACCACGCCGTCGCGTTCGTGCACCGCGGCTAGGGTGCGTCCCAGTTCGTACTGGTCGCGGAGGAGTTTCGCCTCGTCGTCGTGATGGTCGTGGCCGAACGCCTTCCCGAAGCAGCGCTGGAACGAGAACACCTCGTCCTCGGTGATCGGTCGCAGTTCGTAGTTGTCCATGGCGCCCTGTCTATCCCAGCCGGACCCGGGTCGGCCCCCATTTCCCGCATGGGGAGGGTGCCGCGTGGCCGGCCCTCGCTACCCTCGATAGACCGGCATCGCCGTGCGGGTTCGCGCGCGGGCGAGCCGGGGTCGGTCGAGAAGCAGGCAGTCGAGGGGGTTGTGCGGGTGGCCGAGTTGCTCGATCTGGTCTGCGGCCCGGCGAGCCCGCTCCCCGAGACCCACCAGCGCTACCGGTTGGTCGCGCACATCGCCTCCGGCGGCCAGGCGGAGGTGTACCGCGCGGTCCGGCTGTCCAACGGGGTCAGCTCGGCGCCGCTGACCGTCAAGGTGTTCCGGCTGGACGACTCCCGGCCGCGCGCCGAGCAGTTGATGTCCTGGGACAAGGGCGACGCGGTCCTGATGGACCTGAACAGCCGCGGCGTGCCCGGCATCTGCCGGCGGGCGGACGGCTTCTACGGGCCGCCGCCGCACCCGCCGGGCAGCTCACCGCGCGGCGAGCCCGAGCCGTACCAGGTGCTCGACTACCTGCCGGGCGTCAACCTGCGGGAGTACGTGCGGCAGCGCAGCGACCCGGCCGGCGCCGGTGCCGCCGGGCCCGGCGCGGTCGGGGGCGGCCGGCTCGACGCGGTCGGCACGCTGGACACGCTGGTGCGGGTGCTGCTCGCACTGCACCATCCGAGCGAGCCGGGTGCCTCGCCGGTGGTGCACATGGACATCAAGCCGTCGAACGTGATCGTGCTGCCGTCCGGTGAGGCGCGGCTGATCGACTTCACCGGTGCCCGCTACCACCGCAGCGGGCACATCACCACGATCGCCTACACCCGCGAGGCGGGCGGGCCGGAGGCGTTCAGCGGCACCGTCGGCCCGGCGTACGACGTGCACGGCTTCGGCGCCGTCGCCTACTACATGATCACCGGTACCTTCCCGCGGACCGAGTCGCCGCAGCAGGCGCTGGCGGGCGCCGAACCGCTGCCGCCGTGGGCGGTGCTGCGCCGGCATCCGCTGTTGGAGGCGCATCCGACGCTGCGGGACCACCTGCTCGCGCCGCTCGCCGACAACCCCGCCGACCGGCCCGGTACCGAGGAGCTGACCGCCTGGACGGCGCGGCTGGCCGACCTGGTCGATCGCGCCGGTACCCCGGACGTCGGGTTGTACTGGGGCGTGTCGCGCTCGGCCCGAGTGGTCGGCCGGGCCGGCGTGAAGCCCGGACCGGTCGCCGCGACCGACGACTGGTCCCGGGTGGAGCGGCTCGAACAGGAGGTCGTCGAGCTGCGTGCGGCGCTGTCCGACTCCCGCGACGGCCGGGGTGGCGCGGCCCTCGGCGGCGCGGCGGCCGGCCTGGCCGCGGGTGCCGCACTCGGTTCTGCCGGCCACGGCGCGGCGGGCGCCGGCGGCGCCGCGGTGCCGGGCCGGGCCGGTGCCGACCGGACCACCGTGGGTGGCGATGCCGGTGCGTCGGCCGGGTCGCCGGATGCCGGGCCGATGTGGCCGGCCCGTGCCACGGTCCGCCAGCAACGCGGGACCGCGCCCACCGGCGCCGATCCGACGGTACGCAGCGCGCCGGTTGCGGCCGGCGGGGCGAACGGCACCCGGGTGATGGCCGGGCCGGGCCAGACCGGCCGGTACCAGCAGGGTGCCGCGACCCGGGCCTACCCGGGCGGAGCGCCGCCGTACCAGGGCGGGAACGAGCCGGCGCCGCCGTACCAGGGCGGGGGCCAGCCGGCGCATCCGGAGCAGCAGCGGCGCGGCGTCGCGTCGGTGCCGCAGCCGGCCCACCGGCCGTACGGGGAGGAGCCGGAGCAACCGCCGGCCGAGCCGGAACACGACCGGCTTCGACCGCTGCCCGGCGCGCGGCTGCACACGCTGCGCCGCGGCATCGGGCTGTCGATCACCGGCGCGTTGTTCGCGTTCGTGTGCTGGGGCGTGTATGCGATCGCCAACCGGGATGCCAAGCTGGCCAACAACTTCATGATGTTCGTACTGGTCCTGGTGATCGCGGTCGGCCTGTTCGCGCTGTGCCGGCTGATCGGTCGGCTGGTGATCGAGGGCATGATGCACCGGTCCCGGGCCAGCGCCCGGCTGTCGCACCTGGCGGTCGCCGCCTACCTGGTCGCGGCCGGCTGCGGCTTCGCCGCCCGGGTCGACTGGGTCAGCCAGGCGTACCACTGGGTCGCCGGCCAGCTGTGATCCTCGGCCGCCCGCTGGCCGCCCGCTCGACGGCGGGCCGCTGGCCGTCGGGCTGCTCGAAGTCCGGTGGCCCGACGGCGGGCTGCCCGATGGCCGGCTGCTCGGCGGCTGGGCGGGCACGACGGCGTCGTCGTCGCGCCGCACGTCGTATCCTCCAGCCGTGACGAACAGCGAACTCGCCGCGCGGGTGTACCGCACCGCGCACCTGACCGGCACGTTCCTGCTGCGCTCCGGCGCGACCAGTGACGAGTACTTCGACAAGTACCTGTTCGAGTCCGATCCGGTGCTGCTCGCGGAGATCGGCGCCGAGGTGGCGGCGCTGCTGCCGGCCGGCGCGGACGCCCTGGCCGGACTGGAACTCGGCGGCGTGCCGGTGGCGGTCGCGGCGAGCCAGGTGAGCGGGCTGCCGGCACTGTTCGTCCGCAAGAAGGCCAAGCCGTACGGGACCGCCCGGCTCGCCGAGGGCGGCGAGGTGGCGGGCCGGCGCCTGGTGGTGATCGAGGACGTGGTGACGTCCGGCGGTCAGATCCTCGCCTCCACCGCGGAACTCCGGGCCCTCGGCGCCGAGGTGGACACCGTCGTCTGCGTGATCGACCGGGAGGCCGGCGGTGCCGGCAATCTGGCCGCCGCCGGGCTCGACCTGCGCCCGGTGTTCACCATGTCGCAGCTGGTCGCCGCCGCGTCCTGACCCGGCCGGTGCGGCCCGGTACGCGGTCGGGTCCCGGTGCCGCCGGCAGGGGTCGAGGTGCGGTGCGGGGTCAGGTACGGTGCCGTCCGGTGCGCTGCGGGTCCGGTGCGGTGCCGTCCCGGGGCGGTCAGCGGGCCGAACCGGGGGATGGGGCGACGCGGAGCAGTCCGGCGGTGGTCGGGCGGAAGCCGCAGCCCGCGTAGAAGCCGGTCAGGTGCGGTTCGTAGTCGACGTGCAGCCACTCCGCGCCGCCCGTGCGCGCCTGGTCGGCCGCTGCCCGTACCAGCCGGGTGCCGAGGCCGCGGTGCTGCTCGTCCGGGTGCACGGTGGTGTCCAGCAGGAACGCGTGCCGGCCGCCGTCGGTGGCCACGTTGACGAACCCGACCAGCGTCTCGCCGCGCCGGGCGGTGACCCAGCTGAGGCTGCGGGCGAGGATGGGTGCCCAGCAGGTGCCGCTGTCGTCGCCCCAGGCCGCCGAGAACAGTGTTCGCAGCTCCGCGTCGCTCACCGCACCGCGCACCGCCAGTTCCGGATCGTTCGCTGCCACGGCCACCTCCCGCCGCGCATCATGCCGGCCGGCCCTGGCCGCCCGCATCCCGATTCGGCCGCGCGGCCGGTGTGCGCCGCCTGCCTAGAGTGCCTGTCATGGAGATGATCGACTGTGCCGCCGAGGTGGCCCGGCAGATCGCGCCGGGCTGCACCGGCGCCGGCGTGGTCGGCGGTGCGGCCGCCCACCTGGGTGTGCTGCGGGTCGAGGCGGGCGCCGAGATTCCACGACATCCGGCCGGCCCCGACCAGGCCCTGCTCGTCGTCGCCGGGCGCGGTGAGGTGTCCGGTGGCGATGGCGCCTGGCGACCGATCGAGGCGGGGCAGGCCGCGATCTGGCGGTCCGGGGAGCAGCACACCACGCGGGCGATCGAGGACCTGACCATGGTCGTACTCGAGATGGCCGATCTGTCGGTGCACCCGCGCGCGGTCCGGCTGCCGTAGCGCCCGGTTCGCGGGCGGAGCCGTGGCGACTGCTCCACGGTCCGGGGCCGACCCGCCCGGTGTCGCGGGCCGTGGTCCGGTACCTCCCGGTACGTGGGCCGCCGCTGGCTCGTCCTGGTGGCAGTCCCGAAGTCGACCCGGCCCGTCCGGGTCGTGCGCTGGGTCGGTTCGTCCCGGTGGCCGGCCAGCGCCGGCCGGATGTCCGGGACGGCCGGTGACCTCGGCCACGCGGTGTCCGGGCCGGCCGCGCGGTGCACTACGCTGGGCGGCGCGAAGGGGAGTAGCCCCCAATGTCGCGGTCGACAGACTGGCCGCCGGTCTCGCACCGGCAGCCCGGCCGCGCGGCCCGATTCGTCGGGCGGGCGAGACCTTCGATCTGGCAGCTGTGCCGGGTCGGGTCTCGCATGCCTCGGTCCGGTGTGACCGAGAGGATGACATGACCGCTGTGTGGAGCGCGCTGGCGCTCAGCTTCGCGGTGATCTTCGTCGCCGAGCTGGGCGACAAGTCGCAGTTGATGGCGTTGACGTTCGCCACCCGGTACCGGGCGCTGCCGGTACTGGTCGGCATCTCGGTGTCCACCGCCGTGGTGCACGCGGTGTCGGTGGGCATCGGGTACGGGCTGGGTGCGGCCCTCCCGACGGACTGGATCTCGCTGGTCGCCGGGGTGGCGTTCCTGGCCTTCGGTGCCTGGACGCTGCGCGGCGACAAGCTCACCGACGAGGAACGAGAGAAGGCGCGGCGGTCGACCCGCTCGGCGGTGGTCGCCGCCTCGGTGGCGTTCTTCCTGGCCGAGCTGGGCGACAAGACGATGCTCGCGACGATCACGCTGGCCACCAACCACGGCTGGCTCGGTACCTGGATCGGGTCGACGCTCGGTATGGTCGCCGCCGACGCGCTGGCGATCGCGGTCGGTCGGCTGCTCGGCAAGGCCCTACCGGAGCGTTTCATCCGGTACGGCGCCGCCGTGCTGTTCGCGGTCTTCGGTGTCTGGCTGCTGATCGAGGGGCTCCGCGCCCTGCTCTGAGCCCGCAAGCCGGCGGTCCGGGCCGCCGGCGGGTCCTGAACCGGTGGTCCGGCGGCCCGGGCCGGCGGCGGGCCCTGCGCCGGTGGCCCGGCTGTCCGGCCCAGCCACCGGTCGCGCCGCCGGGCCGCGGCCACAGCGACGGCACCGCGGCCGGGTCCGCCGCCGGTACCAGACGGCGCCGATCGCGAGGCCGAGGCCCCACGACACGTAGGCGGGGATCGCGACCCAGTAGAACGCGAGCGGGAAGCGGCCGTCGGCGGTCCATCCCGCCGGGTCGACGATCAGCTGTGCCAGGCTCATCCCGAAGTAGACGAGCAGCCCGGTGGCGAGCACGCTGGCCGGACCGAGTACCAGCCAGCGCGGCACCCGGTGACCGCGCAGCCCGGGCAGCCAGCGCGGCCACACCCGGCCCCAGCGGTGCACCGTCGCGAGCGGCAGGACGGTGCCGGCGAGCAGGAAGCCGAATTCGAAGCCGATCTCGGCCGGCCCGGAGCGCAGCGGCACCGCGCCGAAGCCGGCGACGAGCTGCGCGCCGAGCCGGGTCAGGCAGCCGGCGACGGCCAGGTAGCCGCCGAGCCAGGCCCAGGCGGGCACCCGGCCGGGGATGCCGTCCCGGTCGGTACGACCGCAGCGCGGGCAGCCGCCGCGCAGCTGGCGGATCCGGCGGATCGCCGCGACGGCGAGCAGCGCCGCGCCCAGCAGGTAGCCGGCGCGGCTGAGGATCGCCGCCGGGTCGTACGGCAGTCCGAGCCCGGGCAGCACGGTGGCGACCAGATCGAGCAGCGTCATCGGGCAGGACACCACGATCGCGGCGGCGATGGCCGCGCAGCCGATCGGTGCGCCCCAGCGTCGCGGTGCCGCCAGCATGGCCGGCACCGCGAGCAGCGCCAGCGCGCACAGCAGTACCGGCTGCCAGGGCGAGAGCAGCAGCAGGTCCCAGCCGAACGGGGCGAACGCGGGACGGTGCCCGAGCGCCCACCAGACCCGGAGCCCGCCGTACCCGAGCGCCCAGGCGGAGGTGGTGGCGGCCCAGTACGGGTCGAATCGGTTTTTCATGCGATCAGCGTCGCGTCGGACGGTGGTGGTCTCCTCGCCCGGCAGGGTGGACGTCCTCCCCCGACAGGGGGAGACCCGGCGGTTCAGGGGCGGCGGTGTCGAGCAACGCGTCCACGAGGCGGCCGACGTGCAGCTCGGCATCGCGGCGGTGTAGAAGTCGCAGGCCAGGACCCCGAGCGGCGGTACGGCGCCTGTACGACGAGGTCTTCAACCGCGGCGACCTCGCCGTCGTCGACGACCTGGTCTCGCCGACGTTCGTCGGGCACGGGGCGGACCCGGCGGCGACGACACCGGGCCCGACTACCTCGAGCAGAGCGCATCGGTGTTGCGCGGGGCGATCAGCGACCTGCACTTCACGGTGCACGACGTGTTCGGTGCCGGCGACGACCGGGTCGTGGCGCGCTGGACCAGCACCGGTCGGCACACCGGCGAGGGCCTGGGCCGGCCGCCGCCCGGCGAGCCGGTACGCAGCGACGGCATCGTGATCTTCCGGGTGGACGACGCCGGTCTCGCCGAACAGTGGTCGGCCGTCCAGTTCGGCCGCTGAGGCGCGGCCGGCCGGCTACCGCGGTGGACCCTGCCTGTCGTTGGAGTTCTTGCGGGTCGCCAGCACCACGACCAGCACCACGACCGCGGCGACGACGACGAGACAACAGAACCCGCTGAGCACTTCCCACGGTCTGATGGCCATGGCGGCACCCTAGCCGGTGGCGGCAACCGGCGCCGGCCGGTGTCGTACCCGACGGTTAGCCTGCACGCCATGTGTGGCCGCTACGACTCGCATCGCTCCACCGACGACCTGTCGGCCTACTTCGACGCCGACGACGACACCGGCGGTGCCGTGCCGGGTCGGTACAACACGGCGCCCACCCAGCCGGTCCGCATCGTGGTGTACGACCCGGAGCGGGAGCGGCGCACGATCCAGGCCGCGCGGTGGGGGCTGGTTCCGTTCTGGGCGAAGGACCCGTCGATCGGCTCCCGCATGATCAACGCGCGGGCGGAGACCGTCACGGAGAAGCCGGCGTACCGCTCGGCGGTGCGGTCGATGCGGGCCCTGGTGCCGATGGACGGCTGGTTCGAGTGGCGGGTCGGCGAGTCCGGCAAGCAGCCCTGCTACCTGGTCCCGCGCGACGCCGGGCTGCTCACCGCCGCCGGCCTCTACTCCTGGTGGGACGGGCCCGACGGCCGGCTGCTGAGCTGCACGATCATCACCACCGCGGCGGTCGGCGAGCTGCGCACCGTGCACCAGCGGATGCCGCTGCTGCTGGCCGGCGAGGACCGTGCCGGCTGGCTCGCACCGGGCGCCGACGCCGCCGACCTGCTGTCCGTGCCGCCGTCCGACGAGCTGGTCGCCGGGCTGGAGATCCGACCGGTGGGCGGTGCGGTCGGCTCGGTCCGCAACGAGGGCCCGCACCTGCTCGACCCGGTCCCCGAGCCGGCCCCGGCGACGCTGTTCTGACCCTGTCGCGACAGTGTGACCCAGGAGTCACGTTTGCCGGGCAGGTCCCCGTTCGGCGTCGGCACGGTGATGATGAGCGAATGGGTTCACCGGGAACGGCACTGGTGGTCGGCGGGGGGATCGGCGGGCTGGCCGCGGCGCTCGGGCTGCGGCGGGTCGGCTGGCAGGTCACCGTGCTGGAGCGGGCGGCCCGGTTCGCCGAGGTTGGTGCCGGCCTGTCGCTGTGGCCGAACGCGCTGCGGGCGCTGGACGAGCTGGGCGTCGGAGCGCCGGTCCGGGCGGCCGGCGTCTCGGCGGTCTCCCGTGGCGGGCTGCGGCTGCCGTCCGGTGCCTGGCTGCGGCATGCCCGCGCCGACGACGTGCACGTGCTGATGGTGCACCGGGCCGAGCTGCACGCGGCGATGCGGGCCCCGCTGCCGGCCGGCTCGCTGCGGCCGGGTGCCACGGTGACCTCGGTCGACCTGGCCGCCGGCACGGTCACCTACCAGCAGGGTGGCGACACGCGGCAGTGCGGCGCCGACCTGGTCGTCGGGGCCGACGGGCTGCATTCGATGGTGCGGCAGGCGATGTGGCCGGGGCACGAACCGCGGTTCGACGGTCGCGCGGTCTGGCGAGCGGTGGTCGCCGGGGGAGCGCCGCGCATCGAAGCGAGCATCACGCTCGGCGCCGACCGCCAGTTCGGTGTCCTGCCGCTGCCGGGCGACGCGGCGTACTGGTTCCTCACCGCGCCGGCCGCCGAGCCCGACCAGCGCTGCGCCGACGAGCGGGCCGCGGTGGCCGACCGGGTCGCCGGCTGGCACGCCCCGATCGGCGAGTTGCTGGCCGCCACGACGCCCGGCAGCGTGCTGCACCACGACCTGTACGCGCTGGATCCGGTGCCGGGCTTCGCCCGCGGCCGGGCGGTGCTGCTCGGCGACGCGGCGCACGCGCAGACGCCGGATCTGGGGCAGGGCGCCTGCCAGGCGATCGAGGACGGTGTGGTGCTGGCGGCCGCGGTCGCGGCGCACGGCGATCTCGCCACCGCGATCGGTTCGTACGACCGGCAGCGGCGACCGCGCACCCAGCTCGTCGCGCGGGCGGCGGCGCGGCAGGCCGAGCTGAACGTGACGCACCATCGGGCGGTGACCCGGCTGGCCAGGATCATCCCGCCGCCGCTGTGGCGCCGGCAGGCCGCGCGGTTCACCGACTGGATCCCACCGGCCCTTCCCGGCACCGTGGCGTCCACTGTGGACGATTGATACCGTCGCGCGATGGACATCGAACAGCTGCGCGAGATGGCGGTCCGGGTACACGACCTGTACGACGAGCTCAACGCCCGCCGCGGCCGCCTCTGGACCCGCGAGGAGTTCATGCTGGGCATGGTCGGTGACGTCGGGGACCTGGCGAAGCTGGTGATGGCCGCCGAGGGGGCCCGGGAGATGCCCGGCGGTCGGGCCGCGCTGGAGCACGAACTCGCCGACTGCCTGTGGTCGGTGCTGATCCTGGCGCACCGGTACGAGGTGGATCTGCCGGCGGCGTTCACCCGCACCATGCGGGAACTCACCGACTCCATCACCACCCAACTCACCGAAACGCGCTGAAGCACCAGCGCCGGCGCCGCGTCGGGCGGCCGTCAGCCGATGGCGCCGGTGTGCCGGCTCGGACGGCCGGTCGGTTCCGGTGCGGTGCAGCCGCGGCGCGGCGTCGTCCGCGGGTTGGCGCCGCGCGCGTCGCGCATCCGGTCCCGGGTCCAGTAGCTGCGGTCCGGGCTGGCCCGGGTGGCGACCGCCGTCGCGGGGTCGGCGGCGGTCGCCGGGCAGCCCGGGCGGTGGCCGACGGCGCGGAGCTGGTACGCGACCGCGGCGGCGCCGGCCAGGACCAGCGCCACCGCCGCCGCGGCGATCACGATGCGGCTGCGCACGTCGATCGCCCCCCTTCCCGGGCCGCACGGTGCGGCACCCGTACCGGTTGGACGCGGCGGGAGCCTCAGAGGTTCGCCACGTCGTCGTAGAGATTCTTGACGTCGTCGCCGAAGTACGGCGCCTCCCAGCGGTACACGTCGTCGTCGGTGCTGCCGTGGTAGTACATCCAGCTGTTGACCGTGTAGAGGTAGGCGCTCCAGGTGCCGTCGGAGTACCCGTCCAGCCACGGCCCGCCGCTGGCCCCGCCGTTCATGTTGCAGTCCAGACCGGGAAAGGTGCCCAGCGAGGTCGCGCTGGGATAGGTCGTACCGGTGCAGTAGTACATCGTGGAGCCGTCGTACGGCGGATCGGCCGGGTAACCGAAGTCGTGGACGTCACGCTGGTAGCCGTAGTTCCACTCGATGCCCTGGCCGCCCAGCGCGTCGACGATGTGGTTCCCGTTCGCGTCGGTGTCCATGATCGCCACCCCGACGTCGTAGTAGCGGTTGCCGTCGGTGGTCCACCCCTGCATGCTCCACAGCCAGCTGGAATACCAGGTGCCGTGCGGCGCGCTGCCGTTGTCGTAGCCCGGTACGAACGCCCAGTTGGTCCACCAGGCGTGGCCGCTGCCCTGGCCGTGCACGCAGTGGCCGGCGGTGAACACCAGGTTCTTGCCGTCGCTGTTGACCGTGCTGCCGGTGCAGCTGTGATCGGTGCCGTCGTCCTCGGTGAAGAAGATGCGGCCGGTCATCGAGAACAGGCCGGAGTCGGCGCGCACCGCCGTGCCGCGCGCCCCGCGGACGCGGGCGGCTGGGCCGGTGCTGGGTGCGGGCGCGGGCGCGGACGTGCCGGCGCTCGGTGGATCCGCCGGCGTCGCCGCGCGCATCCGCTGCGCGGTCCAGTAGCGGTGGTTGGTCGCGGTGGCGGAGGTGTGGCCGGAGTGGGTCGGGGTGGCCGCGGTGTCGGTGGCGGCCGCCCGGCTGGCCGTTCCGGTGGCCAGCACGGTCGCGGCAGCGACCGCGAGCAGGGCGCGTGGTACCCGTCTGTTCATCGGCATCTCCCACGTCGAGGATTCGTACCCCGCCGAGCGAAACAGCAACGAAGGACGCAACACAACAGTTGCGACACCTATAGGACATCAATCCGCCCACTGGCGCAGAACCGCCACGATCGTGCGTCCCGGATACTGGAGCGATGGACGAGTCGACGGCGAGCCGGGACGAGGCGGTCGCGTTCCTCGCCGATCAGCCCGGTGCCGCGGAAACCCTGGAACCGCTGTCCGGTGGCGCCTGGTCGTCGGCCTGGGCGTACCGGTCCGGTGGCGAGGAGCTGGTGGTCCGGTTCGGCCCCGAGGTCTCCTGGTACCAGGCGGATCGCGCGGCGGGCCGGTTCGCCGGGCCGGACCTGCCGGTACCGGAGGTCCGGGCGGTCGGCACCACCCCGGCAGGCCGGGCCTTCGCCGTCTCGGTGCGCCGGCACGGCCGGTTCCTGGAGGACACCCCGGTCGAGCTGGCCGGCGCGCTCGGCCCCACCCTCACCCGGCTGCTGGTGGCGCTGTTCCGGGCGCCCGCCAGCCCCGGCGCGCCGGTCGGCTGGCACCAGCCGGGCACCTCCCCGGCGAGCTGGCGGGACCATCTGCTCGCCGGCCTCGTCGACGATCCGTCGAACGTGGTAAACGGCTGGGGCGCCGCGCTCGCCGGCGACCCCGAGCTGGCCACGCTGTCGACCGCGGTCGCCGACCGGGTGTCGACGCTGGTCGAGGCCTGCCCGGAGCGCCGCGACCTGGTACACGGGGACCTGCTGCACGGCAACGTGTTGCTGGCGCCGGACGCGAGCCGGGTGGCGGCGGTGCTGTCCTGGAAGTGCTCGGTCCGCGGCGACTTCCTCTACGACGCCGCCTGGTGTGCCTTCTGGGCGCCGTTCCATCCCGGTATCGCCGCGGTGGATCCACTGCCCGGGCTGCTGACCGACCCGAGCGTGCGGGCCGACCCCGCAGCGCTGGTCGATGCCGCGGTGCGACACCACTGCTACCAGCTGCACATCGGCTTCACCCACCTCGGCTGGCACCTGTGGACCGGTGACCGGGCGAACCTGGCCGCGACCGCCGCCCGGCTCGCCGAGGTACTCGACCGCGGCCCGGTCCGGTTGCCGGTCCCGCACCGACCCGGCGCTCCGACCGGCCGAAACGATCGCGCTGGGTGCCGCGACCGATCATCCCGGTAAGGACCGGTGGCGGCCGGCAGCCATGGCTGGTAATCGCCACCGGTCGAGCGCTCCGGGCCCGCCCGGCTCGGCTATGAAGAGGCGGACACACCCCCCGGACCACTGGGAGTCCATGACCATGCCACTCTCGATCCCACAGCGGGTGGGCGCCGCCGGCCTCACCTCGCTCGCCGTCGTGGCCGGCCTGCTCACCGCCGTACCTGCCGCGGCGGAACCGCGGACCTCCGCCGCCGGGCTCGCCCCGCCGCCGGCGGCCCGCACCGTCTCGGTGGGCGACGGAACCCAGGTCGCCCTGACCCCGCTGGGCGACACCGGCGCCACCTCGCTCGCCGCGCTGCCCGGCGACGACG
Source organism: Actinocatenispora thailandica (assembly GCF_016865425.1). Taxonomy (NCBI): domain Bacteria; kingdom Bacillati; phylum Actinomycetota; class Actinomycetes; order Micromonosporales; family Micromonosporaceae; genus Actinocatenispora; species Actinocatenispora thailandica. The sequence continues at coordinate 1,332,519 of NZ_AP023355.1, forward strand.
GGGCGACTCCGGGTCTCGTCGTCGCGACGAGCAGGACCGGCACCACCGTCCAGACCACCGACCCGCTCAGCACGCCGACCGCGATCGACGGCCACGCCCCGCGGCTGCGTGCCGGCGCCGCCACCGATGCGGTACCGCTGCACTTCTCCGCGGTGGGCCGGGACGGCCGGGTCGCCGACGCCTACATCACGGTGTTCGACCTGGACCACGGCGCGGCGTGGACCCGGCAACTGGCCGCCGACCCCACCCCGGGCGACGAGTGCTCCGCGGCCACCTTCGCCCGGACCACCTGCGCGCTCGTCCCGCCCGGCCGGTACTCGGTGATGGCTTTCGTCAGCACGCTGCCCGCGCAGCGGCCGAGCATCGGTGCCAGCCGTACGTTCCAGAACCTCTCGCTGGTCGGCGAACCGGAGACCACGGTGCGCGGCGAGCGCACCTTCGCGTTCGACGCCCGGGACGCCCGACAGCTCGCGATCCGGACCCCGGGCCGCGACACCAAGGTGCCGCCGCAGGGCACGATGCTCCTCGGCTACGACCGCACCGCCGCGGACGGTTCCCCGCTGAGCCTGGACATGCACCCGGCGTACCTGCTCGACCAGCACTTCTATCTGCAGCCCACGGCGAAGGTGTCGGTCGGCACGTTCCAGGTGCGCACCCGGGTGCGGTTGGAGGCGCCGGACATCACCCTGTCCGCGCCGACCGCGCCGCGGCTGCACCCGGAGTACGTGGACCGGACCTGGTTCTCCGACCGGGCGTCGGACTTCCCGGTCGTCGACGGCCGGTCCCGGCTGCGGGTGGTCGACGTCGGCCACGCCACCGAGGCCGACCTCGCCGGCCGCCAGCTGCACGGCGCGCTGGCGCTGGTGACCCACTCGGCCAAGATGTCGATCGCCGAGCAGTCCAACAACGCCGCCGCGCACGGCGCGGGCGTGGTCGTGATCCGCAACGACGGCCCGGGCGACATCAGCGACCCGGGTGGCACCGGGGTCAAGCTGCGGGTACCGACGATCCGGCTGAACCGCGCCGAGGGCCTTGCACTCGCGCGGCTGCCGCGCTGGGCCCGGGTGACCGTCGGGGGCCAGCCGGCCAGCCCGTACGTGTACGACCTGTACCTGCGGGAGAAGCAGCGGATCCCGGCCCACCCCGGCTACGTCGCCATCCCGGGACAGCTCGCCACCCAGGTCAGCACCGTGCACGGGCAGCCGACGCGCCGGTCCACGTTCTCCGAGGCTGCCTACCCCTGGCAGCCGAGCGACGCGTTCGTGGTCTCCACGGTGTTCCCGTTCCAGGGCGGCCCGCGGACCCGCACCGAGTACCGGGTGCCCGATCCCGACACCGCATGGGCCTACGCCGTGTTCGCGCCCGGCTCGGCCTACAACGTGATGTTCCCCGAGCCGCCGGTCCAGGCGATGACCCTGTCCCGGCCCGGACGCGACTCGTACGCGGCGCACCAGCGGGACCGGTTGTCCTTCGGCCGCGCTCCGATCACCGCCGCGCCCAACCCGGCCCGACCAGTGCAGCGCTCCGGTGACCTGATGCGGGTCGCCGTGGACGGGTTCACCGACGCGGACGGGAACCACGGCACCGAGTACAGCGACGCGAGCGGGGTGCACACCCACCTCCGGATCAGCGCCGACGGCACCCTGGTGGGGGAGACCGACAACCTGCCCTCCGGTACCGTCCGGTTGCCTGCCGGCGGGTCCCGCGTCTCGATCTCGTTCACCGCGGACAACCCGCAGTCGTGGAACGAGCTGTCCACGCACACCGACAGCAGCTGGAGTTTCCCGTCCAGCACGAGCGACTCGGTGCAGACCCAGCCGCTGCTGCTGCCGGGCTACGACGTCGGCGTCGACCTGCACAACCGGGTCCGGGCCGGACGCCACGGCCGGGTCGCCGTCGGCCTCGCGCTGCGGCGCGCCGACGGCGTGTCCCCGACGCTGAGCGCCGCGCCGAGCGTCGAGGCGTCGTACGACGACGGCACGACCTGGCGCCCGGCCACCGTCACCCGGGATGCCGCTGGGTGGCGCGTCGAGCTGCCCGCCGGTAGCGGGCCGGTCTCGTTGCGGCTGCACGCGCAGGACACCGGTGGCTCAGTGGTCGACCAGACGGTCGTCCGGGCCTTCGACGTCGTGCGCTGACGGCGGCAGCCAGCCGAGCCGGACCGCCTGCACGCCCGCCTGGAAACGGGTACGGACGTGCAGGTGGTCCAGCAGCTCGGCGATCCGCCGGCTGAGCGTGCGGGTACTGGTGCCCAGCCGGCGGGCGACCGCGTCGTCCTTCGCCCCCGAGGCGAGCAGCACGGCGAGCTGGCGGTCGCCGGAGGTGCCCTCCGGTACCGGCGCGGCGATCGGCGTCGCCTGCTCCCAGAGCAGTTCGAACAGCTGGATCAGCGCGTCGAGCAGCGCCGACGGCCGGATGCACACCGCCGCATCGGCGCTCTGCCCGCCGAGCGGCAGGATCGCCAGCCGGCGGTCGCCGATCGCCAGCTTCATCGGGAGCCCGGCGTGCACCCGGGACTGCTCGCCCGCGCCGGCCGCGTCCTGCACCTCCGCCAGCGCGCCCGGCAGGTCCAGCGCCTCGGGGGCGTAGAGGCCGCGCACCCGCACCTTCGCCCGCAGCAGCCGCCGTACCGAGCTGTCCGACCGGCCGGGATCGGCGACGTACGGCGGGCGGTCGATCACCATCAGCTCCTGCCGGGTGGCACCGAGCAACTGCTCGAACCGGGATGCGATCTCCGGCCAGCCGACCAGCACCTCCACGATCTCCTCCGGCCGGTACCGCTGGTCGGCGGGCATCTCGGCGAGCAGGGTGCGCGCGGCGAGCTGGGTGCGCGCCAGTTCCTCCCGGCGCCGGTCGGCCAGCGCGTCGATCGCCACGTCCGGTCGTGCCGCGCGCATCCTGGTGGGCTCGCCCGGCAGCTGGTGCACCAGCCCCAGCTCTTCGAGCCGGGCCAGCGAGCGGCGCACCTCGGCAGCGCCGCGGTCCAGCGCCGCGGCGAGGTCGTGCGGGGAGGTGTCCGGCCGGGACAGCAGCCCGCGGTACACCGCCTCGTCCTCGCCGCTGACCCCGATCGGCTCAAGCACCCACCCATCTTGCCCGGTCGGCCGGTGGCTCACCAGACGGCCGTCGTGCCTGGTCGGCGGCGTTCGGGTGCTCCCGGCGGCCCGGCTCAGGCGCGGCGCCAGCGGATCGGGGTGTCGCCGCTGCCGGTGACGGTGCCGGCGGCGCGCAGCTGGTACAGGTGGGCGACGGTCTCGGCGAGCGCCAACCGGCGCGGCACCCCGACCAGCTGGTCCCAACCCCGCGACCAGGTGATCCGCTCCGCGAGCTGCCAGGTCGTCGGTGGCGCCGCGGCGTCGAGTACGGCGAGGATCTCCGCCGCGCGGTGGTCGTGGTGCGCGGCGAGCTGCCGGGCGCGGGCCGGGACGCCGCGGAACCGGTACTCGTGCGCCGGCAGCGCCTCGACCTCGCCGTACGAGTCCATCCGGTGCAGCGCGGCCAGGTAGTCGGTGAGCGGATCGCCGTCCCGGTCGGTGTGCACCCCGATCGTCGGGCTGATCCGGGGCAGCAGGTGGTCGCCGGTGAGCAGCACCCCGGCCTCGGCGTCGTGCAGGCACAAATGACCCGGCGTGTGGCCCGGCGTCAGTACCGCCCGTACCTGCCGGTCCGGGATCGGCACCAGTGCACCGTCGGCGAGGTACCGGTCCGGTGCGGCCATCGCGAGCAGCGCCGCGACCTGCTCCGGGTCGACCGCGATGGTGTCCACCTCGCCCGCCGGTACGCCGTGGGCGCGCAGGAACGCCCTGTCGTCGTCGAGCGTGAGGCCCTGCCACAGCCGGGACGGCATGCTCGCCGCCTCCGCGGGATGCATCGCGATCCAGGCGCCGGCCGCTTCCCGCAGCCAGCCGCTCAGCCCGTGGTGGTCGGGATGGGTGTGCGTGACGACGACCCCGGCCACGTCGCCGGTGCCGGCTCCCGCCGCGGCCAGGCCCGCGGCGAGCGCGGTGCGGCCCTCCGGACTGTCCCAGCCGGGATCGACGGCCACCACCCCACCGCTGCCGGCGAACAGGTAGCAGAGCGTGTACCGCAGCGGGTTGTGCGGGATCGGGACCGGCACCGACCACAGCCCGGGCCGCACCTGCTCGACCGGCGGCAGCTCGCGGCGCTGCCACGCCGCGTGCTGCGCGGTACCGGTGACGGTGACGGCCGGGGCGACCGTGCCGGACGGGGTCGGCGATGTGCTCACCGCCGCTACGTTACCCGCCGGTAATGGCGGCGCCGGTCGCGGCGACGGTGAGATCCACAACCGTCGCCGCGACCGCGGTGACCGGCCCCGACCCGCGTCGGCCGGTCAGCGCCGCAGAGCCGGGGTCCGCCGGACCCGGGGCCCGCCGGAAGCCGGACGGTCCGGAGCCGGCCGGAGCCGGAGCCGCCTGGAGCCGGAGCCGCCTGGAGCCGGAGCCGGCCGGAGCCGGGGATGCCCGGAGCTTGGGTCCGGCTCAGAGGCTTCCCGGCCGGCCGTGGCGGCCCTGGCTGTCCGCCGGCCGGAGGCTCACCGGCTCTGCCGGCCCGTCCGGCGGCGGGCCACGACCAGCAGGGCGCCGCCGGCCGCCAGTAGGACCGCCGCCAGGACCGCGAAGATCGTCAGCGAGGTCCCGGTCACCGGCAGGTCCCCGCCGGAGCCCGACGACGGGCTCGCCGACCCCGGGGGCGTGGTGGTCGGGGACCCACTCGCCGAACCCGACGGCTGCGCGCTGGCCGAGCCGCTCGGCTCGGCGCTGGCCGACTCGCTCGGCGACTGGCTGGGCGACGCGCTCGGGCTGGACGCCGACGGCGACGGGCTCGCCGCGGCGTCCACCGCCACGACGGCCTGCGTCCGGCCGGCATCCCCGGTAGCGGCCTTGGCGGTGACCGCGGCGACCACCTTCCGGGACTCGGCGGTCTTCACCACGAACCGGAACGGCGCCTTCTGGTACGAGGTGCTGGTACAGGTCACCGTGTTCGCGGCGGCGTCGGTGTGGCAGCCGGCGCCGCCGGCCGGCTTCAGCGCGTCGGCCGGCACCGTCGCGCTGATCGTGATCGACGGCGTCGACACCGAGGGCTGCTTCGCCCGCGCGGTCAGCACGATGGTGTCGCCCTGGTACGCGAGCTGCTGCGACCAGGCCGCGGACACCGTCACCGGGTGGTGGGCGCCGGGATCGCCGGGCCCGCCGGGCCCGGGCGGGTCGGCTGCGGCGGTGGTCGCACCGGCCAGCACGAGGACGCCGCCGGCGAACCCGGCGGCGAGCAGGGTGAGCTTCACGGAAACCCTTTCGGGTGGGGGTCTGCGTCCGACTCGCGTCGGTAGGGGATGCGACGCGAGCATCGTCAGTCTTTCGTGCCGGTCAATACCGGGATCTGCCCCAAGAGCGGACAGTGCGGACAGATCCGCACCGGAAATCAGCCGAACGGCGGATCGCGCGACGGCCCGCTGTCACCGCGCGGCCCGCCACGGCTGCGGTCCGTGCCGCGCACCCCGGCGGCGACCACCGCGCCGGTCGCCGCCGCCCGGCGTAGCCCGCCGCCGGCCGTAGCCCGCCGCCCGGCGTAGACCGCCGCCGGCCGTAGCCCGCCGCCTGGGGTAGCCCGCCCGGGTCCGGGTCAGCGCTGCTCGGCGAGGACCGCCAGGATGCCCTCGCCGTACTTGGCGAGCTTGCTCTCGCCGACGCCGGAGACGGCGCCGAGTTCGGACAGGTCGGTGGGCCGGCGGGTGGCGATCTCCCGCAACGTCGCGTCGTGGAACACCACGTACGCCGGGACGCCCTGCTCCTTCGCGGTGCCGCCGCGCCAGCTGCGCAGCGCCTCGAAGACCGGCTGGGCCTCCGGCGGCAACTCGGCGGATGCGCTGGCGCGCTTGGTCTTCGCCGCCTTGCGGCGCTCCGGCTCGGTGCGCAGCCGGACCGTATGCTGGCCGCGCAGCACGTCCGCGCTGCGCTCGGTCAACACCAGCGTGCCGTAGTCACCCTCGACGTTCAGCAGTCCCTGCGCGAGCAGTTGCCGGGTCACCGTGCGCCACTGGGCCTCGGTCAGATCGCTGCCGACGCCGAACACCGACAGCTGGTCGTGCCGGTGCTGGGTGACCTTCGGGGTCTGCTTGCCGAGCAGGATGTCGATCGCCTGCCCGACGCCGAACCGTTGCCCCCGCTCGCGGTCCAGCCGCAGCACCGTCGACAGCAGCTTCTGCGCCGGAACCGTACCGTCCCAGGAGGCCGGCGGGTCCAGGCAGGTGTCGCAGTTGCCGCACGGCTGCGCCGACTCGCCGAAGTAGTCGAGCAGTCGCACCCGACGGCACTGCACCGTCTCGCACAGCGCCAGCATCGCGTCCAGGTGCGCGGTCAGCTGCCGGCGGTGCGCGTCGTCGCCGTCCGAGTCGTCGATCATCTTGCGCTGCTGCACCACGTCGGCCAGCCCGTACGCCAGCCAGGCGGTGGACGGCAGCCCGTCCCGGCCGGCCCGGCCGGTCTCCTGGTAGTAGCCCTCGACCGACTTCGGCAGGTCGAGATGCGCGACGAACCGCACGTCGGGCTTGTCGATGCCCATCCCGAACGCGATCGTCGCCACCATCACGATGCCGTCCTCGCGCAGGAACCGGGACTGGTTGGTGGCGCGGGTGCGCGCGTCCAGCCCCGCGTGGTACGGCAGCGCCTCGATGCCCTGGTCGGTCAGGAACGCGGCGGTCTTCTCCACCGATGCCCGGGACAGGCAGTACACGATGCCCGCGTCGCCGTCGTGTTCGCTGCGCAACACCTGCAACAGCTGCTTGCGCGGCTCGCCCTTCGGCACGATCCGGTACTGGATGTTGGGCCGGTCGAAGCTCGCCACGAAGTGCCGCGCGCCGGTCAGGTTGAGCCGCTGCGCGATCTCGGTGTGGGTGGCCGGGGTGGCGGTCGCGGTCAGCGCGATGCGCGGCACGTCCGGCCACCGCTCGTGCAGCATCGACAGCCCCAGGTAGTCGGGCCGGAAGTCGTGGCCCCACTGCGACACGCAGTGCGCCTCGTCGATGGCGAACAGGCTGATCGTGCCGCGCTCCAGCAGCCGCTGGGTGGCCGGCACGCCGAGCCGTTCCGGCGCGAGGTAGAGCAGGTCGAGCTCACCGGCCAGGAACTCCTGCTCCACCAGCCGGCGCTGTTCGAAGTCCTGCGTCGAGTTGAGGAACCCGGCCCGCACCCCGAGCGCGGTCAGCGCGTCGACCTGGTCGGCCATCAGCGCGATCAGCGGCGACACCACGATCCCGACGCCGTCTCGCACCAGCGCCGGGATCTGGTAGCACAGCGACTTTCCGCCGCCGGTCGGCATCAGCACCAGGGCGTCGCCGCCGCCGACCACGTGCTCGATGATGTGCTGCTGTTCGCCGCGGAACTCGTCGTAGCCGAACACCTTGCGCAGCACGTCGATCGCGTCGAGCCCCCGGAAAGACATCACCCGATCGTAGCCACCGCCACCCAGCCGCTACTTCGACGGCTGCGGGACGTGGCAGCTGATCTTCGGGTTGACGCCGAGGTAGTTGAGCGGACCGGCGACGATCGTCACGACCGTACTGCCGACCGTCCCGCAGTGTGCCGTCGAGCTGCTGAAGTAGCCACGCTGGGCCGCGGCGATCGCGCCGATGACGAGCCAGACGAGAACCACGACGATGCCGATGCGTCCGATGCGCACGCCGCCTCCAAGGTCCGGCCGGCGACCTCGTGTCGCCGGAACCGATCGCCGTCGAGGTGTTCGGCACCTGCCCGGCGATCTGAGGTGTTCCTACCCCGGCGTCCGGGTCACGAAACGGTCACCGGTCCTGGCCGGCCCCGCGTGGTCCCGCCGGCCCCCGTTCGATGCCGGCGGGACCACCATCCCGACGCCGTGACGGCGACGCGGGACCGAGGGTGCGGCCGGATGAGTCCGGTTCGCGACAGCATTCAGCGTGGGCTGAAGCTGGACGTTTCCGGGATGATCGGGGGAGAACTGGCCGCCGGGTTTCGGAGGGTTGGGTGTACCGGATCCACTTCACCGCACACGACCTCGCGCGTACCCGGGTGTCGGCCGAGCCGCTGCCACTGCTGGAATTGCAGCTCGCGGTGCGCGCGGTGCAGGACCGCAGCCAGCCGGTGCGGTTCGCGGCGTGGCGCCGGCACTGCGCCGTCCGGCTGCCGGAGCCGGCCCGGATGGCGCTCTCGCTGAGCCCGCCGAACGCGGTCGCGCCCACGTTCTGCTGGCCCGGCCTCCCCGGTACCCCCGAGCAGCTGCTGGAGCAGGCACGAACCATCCCGGACGCCACGGTGGCCCGCGAACTCGCCGACATCACCTGCCACGACCCGGTCCCGCGCTGGGCCGCCGGCCTCGGGCACGACGCCGAGCTGCGCGCCAGCCTGCACGCCGGGGTCGAGCAGCTGTTCGACCGGCTCCTGGCGCCCTACTGGCCACGGCTGGCCGACACCTACGCCGCCGACCGGGCGGTCCGGCTGCGCCAGTTCCAGGCCGGCGGGGTGGCGGCGGTGCTGGCCGCGGCGAGCCCGGAATGGCTGCGCTGGCGCTCGCCGGTGCTGGAGATCCGGATGCCGACCGGCCTCGACCACGACCTGTACCTCGCCGGGCAGGGCGTGCTGCTGGCCCCGTCCGCGTTCGCCAGCCGCGCGTTCGTCAGCGCGGAGGGCGACCAGCAACCGGTCGTCGCCTACCCGGTGGACGCCGCCGCCGGGCTGCCCTGGCTCACCGCGCTCACGCCCGCAGCAGCGGCCGGGCCGGCGGTCGCCGCGCTGCTCGGCCGTACCCGAGCCACCGTGCTCACCGCGATCGCCGAGCATCCGGAGTGCAGTACCACCGAACTCGCCCGGCTGGCCGACATCTCCCCGGCCGGCGCCAGCCAGCACGCGACGGTACTGCGGGCCGCCGGGCTGGTGCGCACCGTCCGGCACCGCAACGCCGCCCTGCACGTCCCCACCCAACTGGGCCTTTCCCTGCTCGCCGCCCCGGCCACGTGACACCGCACCGGCCCGCCGCCGGCAACGGGGAGAGACTGGCACGGTGCGGCTGCCGGCGGGGTGTCCGGTACGGCGATGGCCGGAACGGTTCAGGACAGGGCGGCGTCGACCGCGACGAGGTTGACGTAGTCGCGCAGGTGGCCGATCAGACCGTGCCGGACGGTCAGCACGACGATGTTCGGCAGGACGAACTCCCGGCCGCTGGCGGTGTTGCGTCCGATCGCCTGCTGCTCGACGACGATCGTCCCCGGATCGCCGGTGTCGTGCACGGCGAGCGTCCGGTACCGCTCGTACTCGAAGCGGCGGGCCCGCCAGCCGGCCGCGGTCCAGGCGACGATCTCGTCGCGCCCGGTGAGGCGTGCCGGTACGCCCGGGCGGTGGAACGGGAACTCGTGGATCGCATCGGCGGCGTACAGCCGCCGCATGCCGTCGGTGGACTGCCCGATCGCCGCGTCCCGGAAGCGCGCCAGGACCTCGCGCGGGCCCGCCGTCGATGCCATCTCGTCGCCTCCCGATCGTCGGTTCGATGCCCCCACTCCAGCAGCCGCGACCGGTTCGCGTCCAAGGCCCGTTGCACCGCGATCGATACCCTTCGGGCATGGGGACGATGCTGGAGACCCGGGAGCTGGCGCATTTTCTGGCGGTGGCCGACGAACTCCACTTCGGTCGGGCGGCGGCCCGGCTCGGCATCGCGCAGCCGGCGCTGTCCCGGACGGTGCAGAAGCTGGAACGCCGCCTCGGCGTGGTGCTGTTCGACCGCGGCAGCCGGGGCGTCACCATCACGCCGGCCGGTCTGGTACTGGCGCGGGAGGCGCGCCGGGTTCTCACCGCGGTGCAGGCGGCCGCTCGCCGCACCGAGCGAGCGGCGAGCCGGGACCGCGGGCTGGTCCTCGCGCTGAAGGCGGGTGGCGACTTCGGCCTGCTGCCCGCCGTTCTCGCCGCCTTCGCGCGGCAGCCCGAGTCGCGGCCGGTCCGGGTGGTGTTCGAAGCCGACCGCGGGCAGTTGCTGCGCGACGGCCGCGCCGACGCCGCCCTGCTGTTCGAGCCGTCGGACGACCTGCACGGGTTCGACGTCGAGCCGCTGCGGACCGACACCCGGATGGCGGTACTGCCGGCGTCCCACCCGCTCGCCGCCCGCCGCGAGGTTCGCCTCGCGGACCTCCCCGACGAGTACCTGCCCGGGCCGGACGGCGACCGCACGCCCCGGCGAGCCGCCGCGCCCGGGAACCCAGCACCGGCCAGCGTCGCCGAGCTGCTGCAACTCGTCGCGCTGGGTCAGGCGATCGCCGTGGTACCCCGCTCGCTGGCGGCCGCGATGCCGCTGCGGCACGACGTGACCGGAGTACCGGTCGTCGACGCGGCGCCGGTCACGCTGCTGCTCGCCTGGCCCGCGCACACCAGGTCCCCGAGCCTCGCCGCCCTCGCCCGCGCCGCCGCGGCCGTCCGCACCGGCCGTGATCCTGCCGTACGGTGAGCGTCGCGATGAGCGAGCCCCGGTGAACCTCGCGGCGTCCCCGCGGCGTGAGTTCACCGACGAACCGGCGTCCGCTGCTCCACCAGGATCAGCGCCTTCTTGCCGTACCTGCGTGCCTGCGGTGTCCGGGAGGCCGCGGCCGTTTCCGACCTGCCGATCGCTGGGCTCACGACGCAGGAGCCTGGTTCCGGATCGCTGCCCGAAACGCCGCGCTGAACTCGTCCGGCGCCTCCAGCCACGGGTGATGGCCGGCGTCGGCGACGAGCGTGACCTGACAACCGAGGCGGGTACCGAGTCGTCGCAGGTTGTCCGCGGGACGGGTGTCGTCGGCTCCACCGATGATGGCCGCGTGGGGCGGCAGCAGCTCGCGAAGCTCGTCCACGTGCGCTTCGAGCGGGTCGGTCACCTTCGCGGCATTGAGCTGCGCATTCATCTCGTAATTGACCGGCCGCAGGGTGCGAGCGGCGGCCAGCGCCCAGTCCCATGCTCGCGCCCGGTCGGCGTGGTCGGTGAACCAGGACAGCGCAAGGTACTCGACCTCTTCGGCCTCGGTACGCGACGCGACCGCATCCAGGCGTTCGAGCCTCTCCTGTTGCCGCCGGGACCGTCGGGCTCGCTGAGCCGCCAGGTCGGGCTCCCGCCACGACCCCAGGAACGGGCCCGCGAGCTGGACCAGGCCGGCCACGCGGTCCGGATGGGCGAGCAGGAAGTAACTGGCCATGTTGGTACCGAAGGAGTGCCCGACCAGGGTGACCCGACGGTGCCCCCAGGTGTCGAGCAGCAACTCGAGGTCTCGAACGTGCCGGGCGATCGTGTGCTGCCCCTGCCAGGGTGATCCACCGGTGCCGCGTTGGTCGTAACGGTGGACGACGCACCGGTCATCGAGGATGCCGGCAACCGGGGCAAGGTAGTCCGGGATCCCCGGACCGCCATGTATCAGCACCACCGGAGGGTGCGAGCACGTCGCCGGGCCTGTGGTCCACGTGCGCAAACGCGCCCCGTCGTCCATCTCGATCATCGTGGCGGCCACGACGTGAGCGTAGACGCGAACGCGAGCCCCTCGGGCGCGCGCCGCTTCTCGGCCCGGGTCGACACGCGGCGCCGTGGGCGGGCGGTGCTCGTGCCCGCGGCGTGCGTTGCCAGCTCGGAGATCGCGTCCCGAACTTCCCGATCGCCGGAGCGCACCGCTCGCGCGGTCGGCTGGCCTTCGTCCGCCATCCTGGCTCGTCGGACCCGACCGGCGAGTCAGGGAGCGGGGACGGCGAAGTCGTCGAAGCGATCGTCCGGGACGACCTTCACCAGCACCGTCGGATGCCCGGCCAGCTGCGCGCCGAGCAGCCGGTGCACTCCGTCGAGCACGGTGGGGCGCCCGGTCAGCCAGGCGATGTGCAGCGGGTACCGCAGGTCGGCGGCCATGGTGCGAGCGTGCTGCACCGGATACCGGTCCGGGGCTGCCGCAACCTGTGCCGGCGATACCTGGAAGGGAACGCCGTGCACCGCCCACATGGGGAGGTCGAGCTGCCAGCACAGCCGCTCGACGGGAAACCGCGTCACTGGTAGGTCCAGCTGCCACGGTCGTTCGGCATCCCACCAGAAGTCGAGGAGCACTCCGCGCAGCTGGTCGGGCACCTGATCGGCGAGCGGGAACGGCTGTCGCTTCATGCCGACTCCTCCCGGCGAGGTGCGCGAGTCGCAGCGACGATATCGATCGGGACACCCTTTGGCTGCGACGACAGGCCCCAGCACCTCACGAAGCAGCGTGCCGGGTGCTCCATGGTCCTCCAGCAGGCCCGGGATGGCCCGGAGACCCCGGCCGGCCACCCCTGACGGCCCCAGGCTCGGGTCAGTGCCGGAGTGCGTCCGCCAGGTCCGAGGAGAGGCGGCCCGTCTCCTCGCCGGCTTCGAGTACGAAGACTGTGCGGGCGCACCAATGCCTCCCGACGAAGTCGGCGCCTGACTCTCGAAGGGTTACGCCGAGGTCGACGTGTCCGTGGCCGTCGTGCCGGGCATCGAGTTGCAGCTCGTGGTCGAGTGACCGCCAACGCCGGACGCCGTGCCATCCGCGCCAGCTGGCGGCCAGTTCGGCGACGAAGCCCGCCACCGTGAGGCCTCGTGAGTCGTCCGACCAGCCGTCGATACCGGCGTCGGTGGCGGCGTTCATCGCTCCGTCGTGGAGTTCGGTCGCGACTCGCCATCCGAAGTGCGGTTCTTCCCAGGGGTTGTAGGGCGCGCCGAGCACCCAGCGAGCCGTTCCTTGCTGAAGCTCGAACCGCTCCGCCATGGCCCCACAGCCTAGGGTGCGAGCCGATCAGCGCCAACCGACCGGCAGGCGCCGCTTCAGCGGGGGAGCAGGCTGCTGCGACCGTGCCCGGCGGCTCCCGGGGCAAGACGCCCAAGCCGGACAAGTGGGCCTGGGGTTTCGGGTGTGGAGCGGGTGACGGGAATCGAACCCGCATGACCAGCTTGGAAGGCTGGGGCTCTGCCATTGAGCTACACCCGCGGCGCCGACCCGACGGTGCCGAGCCTGCGGCATCAGGGTACATAGGGAGCGGCGGGGCGGTGTGCGCGGCTCGGCGGACCGACGGCCTACACTGTCGCAGACACCCGGGGTGTGGCGCAGTTTGGTAGCGCACTCGCTTTGGGAGCGAGGGGCCGTGGGTTCAAATCCCGCCACCCCGACCAGGTGACCTCGACCCCGGCCCGCGACCATGCGGCCGGGGTCGTGTCGCGCCCGGCCCCGACCGAGTCGGATCGCGGGTGGCACCCGTCCGAACCGAGGCGACGTGAGCGGGTCGGATCGGCCGTCTCGGCTCGCTCGGCGCAGGGTATGTGCGGGCGTCGGCCCGCTCGGAGCAGGGCGGTGTACCCATCGGTTCGCCCAGGCTGGGTGGTGTGGACGGTGGCTCGGCTCGCGCGGTACGGGCCGGCTCGGCTCGGGCCGTGCGGCTCGGCTCGGGCCGTGCGGCTCGGCTCGGGCCGTGCGGCGTGGGGAGGGCCGGTGCTGCTCGGACCGGGTCGCCGATTCGGTCCGCGAAGGGTGACCCAACGGCGCCGGCAGGTGGGACGGGCGGCCGGTGTCGCCGCCCCGCCGGAGGCATCACGATGGGTACACGATGAACGGTGCAGGGGTGTCTGAGGTGGTCGCCTGGCGGGCCGCGCGGGAGTTCGCGAGCCGGCTGCGGGACCCGATGTTTCGGTGTTTTGCCCGGTCGGTCGGGTTTCGGGCCGGCCGTCGCCTGGTGTTGGCCCTGGCGGAGGAACCGCTGTCGTCGGTGCTGGACCGGGTCGGAGTGACGGAGCCGGAGTCGCCGGTGACCGTGGTGGTCTACCGGCCGGGCGTGGAGCCACCGTTCTCCTTCGTCGACCTGTACCCGACGCCCGCTGCCTGACCGGGCACGAGGCGCCGCCGGGGTGGCGGCAGGTCCGGCGTACGCTGGTCGGGTCGCACCATCCGGCCGGTCGGGCGCCCGAGTCGTTGCGTTCCGTGGCGCTCGCCTAGACTCGGTCGGTCAGCGGCCGGTCTGCCCGCGTGGGCGCACGTCCCGACCACCAGACCGCCGTCGTAAAGCACCCGATCACCTGCCGAGGAGTACCCCTGTGAAGAGCGCCGTCGAGACGTTGAGCCCTACCCGGGTGAAGGTGTCGGTCGAGGTGCCCTTCTCCGAGCTCGAACCGAGCGTGAAGAAGGCGTATCGGACCATCGCCCAGCAGGTGAGCATTCCGGGCTTCCGGCCCGGCAAGGTGCCGACCCGGCTGATCGACCAGCGGGTCGGTCGCGGCGCGGTGCTGCAGGAGGCGGTGCAGGAGGCGCTGCCGGAGCAGTACATGGCGGCGATCAAGGAGCACGACGTCAAGGCGATCGGCCGCCCCGAGGTCGAGGTGACCGAGCTGAACGACGGTGACAAGGTCACCTTCACCGCCGAGGTCGACGTCCGCCCGGAGATCACCCTGCCGGACCTGTCCACGATCACCGCCACGGTCGACGAGTACTCGGTGACCGACGAGGACGTGGACGCGCAGATCGCGCAGCTGCGGGACCGGTTCGCCACCCTCAAGGGTGTCGAGCGGCCGGCGCAGACCGGCGACTTCGTCTCCATCGACCTGGCCGCCACGGTGGACGGCAAGGAGGTCGAGGGCGGCACGGCCAGCGGCATGTCGTACGAGATCGGGTCCGGCCAGCTGCTGGACGGCATCGACGACGCGATCGTGGGGCTGAGCAAGGACGAGACGACCACCTTCACCAGCAAGCTGGTCGGTGGCCCGAACGCCGGCGAGGACGCCCAGATCGAGGTCACCGTGCGCAGCGTCCGGGAGAAGGAGCTGCCCGAGCTGGACGACGAGTTCGCGCAGCTGGCGAGTGAGTTCGACACGCTGGACGAGCTGCGCGCCGACGGCCGCGGCCGGGTCGAGCGGCAGAAGAAGCTCGACCAGGCCTACCAGGCGCGGGACAAGGCGCTGGAGGCGCTGCTCGCGGCCACCGACGTCCCGATCCCCGAGGGCGTGGTGACCGAGGAGGTCGAGTACCGCAAGCAGAACATGTCCGAGCAGCTGGAGCAGATGGGCTCCAACCTCGACCAGTACCTGGCGGCCGAGGAGAAGTCGGCGGAGGACTTCGACGCCGAGCTGAAGGGCAACGCCGAGGAAGCGGTGAAGACCCAGCTGGTGCTCGATGCGCTGGCCGACGCCGAGGAGGTCGGCGTCAACGACCAGGAGCTGACCGAGGAGGTCGTGCGCCGGGCGCAGCAGGCCGGTGCGCCGCCGCAGCAGTTCGCCGACCAGCTGGTTCGTTCCGGTCAGCTGGCGGGCGTGGTGGCCGACGTGCGCCGCGGCAAGGCGTTGTCGATGGTGCTTGAGCACGCCAAGGTGACCGACTCGGCCGGCAACGAGGTCGACCTGACGGCGGTGCTCAACCCGGCCGGTGAGCCGCGGGACGAGGCGGCGGACGACGCGCCCGAGGGTGACGCGCCCGAGGGTGACGCGCCGGAGGCGCCCGCCGAGGCCGCCGAGGCCACCGAGCAGGAGGCCGCGGCGAAGGCCGAGTGAGCTGGTTCGTTTCTGCGCCGACCGGCCCGTCACCCGTGTCCCGGGTGCGGGCCGGTCGGTGTTTGCCGTCCGGTTGCGGCGCGCCGCGTGGCACGATGCGCTGAGAGCGAACACCCGGCCCGTCGGCGGCAGTGGGGCGCACGTACCGGCTAGGGTCGATGACGAAACCAGCGCCGGGTCGGCAGCATCGCCGCCGGTGCCGTGTGGGCCGAGAGGATCGCAACATGACTGACCTGTACACGCCTTCCGCGCGCTCCGCGGACAGCGGCAGCGGCGGATTCGACGACCTGGTCTTCAACCGGCTGCTGCGGGAGCGGATCATCTTCCTGGGCAGCGAGGTCAGCGACGAGTCGGCGAACCGCGTCGTCGCCCAGCTGCTGCTGCTGGCCGCGGAGGACCCGGAGCGCGACATCTCGCTCTACATCAACTCGCCGGGCGGGTCGGTCTACGCGGGCATGGCGATCTACGACACCATGCAGTTCGTCAAGAACGACGTGGCCACCTACGCGCTGGGCATGGCAGCCTCGATGGGGCAGCTGCTGCTGTGCGCCGGCACCACCGGCAAGCGGTACGCGCTGCCGCACGCGCGGATCATGATGCACCAGCCGTCCGGCGGCATCGGCGGCACGGCGGCCGACGTGGCCATCCAGGCCGAGCAGATGGTGTACACGAAGAAGATGTTCCAGGAGTGCGTCGCGCGCCACACCGGGCAGACGCTGGAGCAGATCGAGACCGACTCCGACCGGGACCGGTGGTTCACCGCCGAGGAGGCGAAGGACTACGGCTTCATCGACCACGTGGTGACCGGCGCCTCGCAGGTCCCCGGTGGCGCCGGGCTGTCCTGAGCCAGCAGTCGTCCGCGAGTCAACGCCCGGCCTCAACGAAGGAAACCACCATGAGCCTTTCCACACCCGGCAGCCCGATGGCCATGCCGACCGGCTTCGCGCCGGTGCAGAACCGCTACATCCTGCCGTCGTTCGTCGAGCGCACGTCGTACGGGGTGAAGGAGTCCAACCCGTACAACCTGATGTTCGAGGAGCGGATCATCTTCCTCGGCGCGCAGATCGACGACGTGTCAGCCAACGACGTGATGGCGCAGCTGCTCGCGCTGGAGTCGATGGACCCCGACCGCGACATCACCATGTACATCAACTCGCCGGGTGGCTCGTTCACCGCGATGACCGCGATCTACGACACGATGCAGTACATCCGGTGTGACATCTCCACGGCCTGCCTGGGCCAGGCGGCGTCCGCGGCGGCGGTGCTGCTGGCGGCCGGCGCGCCCGGCAAGCGGATGGCGCTGCCCAACTCGCGCATCATCATCCACCAGCCGGCGACCGAAGGCGGGTACGGTCAGGGGTCCGACATCGAGATCCAGGCACGGGAGATCATGCGGATGCGCACGCTGCTGGAAGACTTGATCTCCAAGCACTCGGATCGCGATGTCGAGCAGGTCAAGCGCGACATCGACCGTGACAAGATCCTCACGGCCGACGAGGCGATGGCGTACGGGCTGGTCGACCAGGTGCTGCCGAGCCGGAAGAAGAACGCGGCCGCGGCGGTGGCGGGCTGAAAGCCCCGCTCGGGGTCCGTTTCGGGCCGCCGAGCGGGTACGGTCGAAGAGTCTGTTCGACAGGTACGGCGCTGGAGCAGGTGCAGCGCGAATCAGTCAGGAGCGGCCGGGCGCCCCGGCCGCCGTTGCAGGGGAGTCGTAGGTGGCACGGATCGGCGACGGCGGTGACCTGCTCAAGTGTTCCTTCTGCGGGAAGTCTCAGAAGCAGGTCAAGAAGCTCATCGCGGGCCCTGGGGTCTACATCTGCGACGAGTGCATCGACCTGTGCAACGAGATCATCGAGGAAGAGCTGAGCGAGTCGGGCGACGTCAAGTGGGACGAGCTGCCCAAGCCCAAGGAGATCTGCGAGTTCCTCGACCAGTACGTGGTGGGCCAGGACGGGGCGAAGCGCGCCCTGTCGGTGGCGGTCTACAACCACTACAAGCGCATCCAGGCGGATGCCGCCGGGCACCGCGCCTCGGGCGCCGACCCGGTCGAGCTGGCCAAGTCGAACATCCTGCTCATCGGGCCCACCGGGTGCGGTAAGACGCACCTGGCGCAGACCCTGGCCCGGATGCTCAACGTGCCGTTCGCGATGGCGGACGCGACCGCGTTGACCGAGGCCGGCTACGTGGGTGAGGACGTCGAGAACATTCTTCTCAAACTTATCCAGGCGGCCGACTACGATGTCAAACGGGCCGAAACGGGCATCATTTACATCGACGAGATCGACAAGGTCGCCCGCAAGAGCGAGAACCCGTCGATCACTCGGGACGTGTCCGGCGAGGGCGTGCAGCAGGCGTTGCTGAAGATCCTGGAGGGCACCACCGCGAGCGTCCCGCCGCAGGGCGGCCGCAAGCACCCGCACCAGGAGTTCATCCAGATCGACACCACCAACGTGCTGTTCATCTGCGGTGGCGCGTTCGCCGGCCTGGAGAAGATCATCGAGCAGCGGGTCGGTCGCAAGGGCATCGGCTTCGGCGCCCAGCTGCACAGCAAGGAAGAGCGCTCGACCGACGACGTGTTCGCCGACGTGATGCCGGAGGACCTGCTCAAGTTCGGCATGATCCCGGAGTTCAACGGCCGGCTGCCGATCGTCACCAGCGTGCGCAACCTCGACCGCGACGCGCTCATCCGGATCCTCCAGGAGCCGAAGAACGCGCTGGTCAAGCAGTACGTGCGGCTGTTCGAGCTGGACGGCGTCGAGCTGGTGTTCGACGAGGAGGCGTTGGCCGCGATCGCCGACCAGGCGATCCTGCGCGGCACCGGCGCCCGTGGGCTGCGCGCCATCATGGAGGAGGTGCTGCTCCCCGTGATGTACGAGATCCCGTCCCGGCTCGACGTCGCCCGGGTGGTGGTCACCCGCGACGTGGTCCTGGAGAACGTCAACCCGACGATCGTGCCGCGGGAGGCGCGCGAGTCGCGCAGCCGGGAGCGCCGCGAGAAGTCGGCCTGACCGACCAGACGACGAAACGGCCCCGGCGGGCGATCGCCGGGGCCGTTTCGCGTGTCGTGGTGTCGTGGTGTCGTGGTGTCGTTTCGTGCCGCTGCCCGCGCGTGGCCCGCTCCCGGCCGTGACCATGGTCCCCGCCACGGGGCGACCCCTGCGGGCCCGGTCGCTCCGCCCGGCTTCGTCGGTCGGTACCGGCCGAGCGGCCTGGTCAGCTGCCGCCCTTGTGCACGACGTCCGGGAGCAGCTTGCCGGTGAGGGTCTCGACGGGCGGTTCGCCGCCGGTCAGGCTCATCACACCGACCAGCGCCACCCGGTCGGCCCAGGCGCAGACGCCGCCCTTTGAGCCGGACGAGCCGAGGGAGACCTTGGCGCACTTCATCGAGCCGCCGACCGCGGACGGCGGGTCGACCGAGTGCTTCCCGCTGACCGTCACCGAGTCGCCGGACAGGCCAGAGAAGAAGTCGTCGAGGTGGTTCGCGACGCTGTCCAGCGTCGTGTCCATGGTGCCGCCCCACACGTAGACGGTGGTGTCGGAGCCGTTGGTGTAGGCGGCGCCGATCGTGGTGGCGAACGCGTCCTCACCGTCCAGTTCGCGCTTCATCGAGGCGGCCACGGTGTCGTTGGGTTTCTTGGTCAGCCCACCGGCCGAGTTCGGCGTGGACAGCGTGGTCGCGGAGTTCTTGGCGCCGAGCCCGATGCCGACGGTGCCCTGCACGAACGCGTACCCGCCGATGCCGCACAGCACCAGCAGCACCGCGCCCGCGCACACCAGCGTGATGATCAGCCCGGTCCGGGACTTCTTCGCCGGTACCGGCGGCGCCGCTGCGGGATACCCCGGTGCCGAGTATCCGGGCGCCGGGTATCCGGGTGCCGGGTAGCCGGGCGCGGCCGGTGGCGCGCCGTACGCGGTGCCCGGCGCCTCCACCCCGTACGGGTCTGGCGGGTACCCGCCAGACCCGTACTGCCGCGCCGTGCCGTACTGGGGGCCGGGCGGCGGCACGTCGCCGTACGGGGGCGCGGGCTGGCTTCCGCCGTACGGCGGAGGTGCCGGCTGCGCGCCACCGCCCTGCTGCTGGTCGCCGAACGGCGACACCTCGTACTGCGGCGGCTGCCGTTGCGGATCCGGGTCGGGCGTGCCTGGGGGGTACGGCGCGGACATCGGTGCTCCGATCGGGTTGCGGGTGCCGCCAGGGTACGAGCGGGGGCCGGAGCCTCGCGGCGCGATCATGACCGGGACGCGGCGGCGGCGCCCCGGTGCACGGGGCCGAGACGCCGGCCGTCCAGCGATCAGCCGGGTGAGGGCAGCACGGTCCTCGACGTCACCGCTGGTGCACGACGGCCGGCAGGATCTGGCTCGCGCGTTGCTGTAGGGCCGCCTCGGACTGGCCGTAGCAGAGCACGCTGACCAGCGCATCGCGGTTGTGCCAGCTGCACACACCTCCCACGACGGTGCCGGTTGCTGTCCGAAGAGTCAGCTGGGCACAGGCCATGCGCCCGCCAATCTGTGCCGGTGGGGTGACAGTCTGCTTGTGTTCGACGGACTGCTTGCCGTTGGAAAGGTTGCCGAAGAAGCTGTCGAAGCCGTCGTCGACGTCGGTCGACAGGCCGTGGGTGAACAGTCCACCCCAGACGTAGACGGCTGCGGTGGCGGTTGGGTCCTGGTAGGCGATTCCGATCGGGGACCGGAACGACCCGGAGACATCGTTTCTCATCCGAGCAGCGACGTCGTTGTGCGGTTCCCTGGCCAGATCGCCGATGTGGTTCGGCGTGGACAGCGTGGTGCGCGCCGCTGTGCCGGACTCGACGAGGTGCCGGCCGAGGTGGCGCCAGACGTAACCGCTGGTAACCGCGATCAGGATCAACGCGAGGGCCCCGATCAGGCCGCCTACCCGATACCGCCGGGGGTTCTCCGCCGGCACCTGCCCGGCCGTGATCTCGGGTCCGTGGCGCTCGGATGGGTGGTCCGATCCCGGGTATGACTGTGCCGAGGCGTCGACCGGTGGGGTGGGAGGATCGGGCACCGCTGGGGTTTCGGCCTGCAGGGTCGGAACAGACGGTTCGCCGGCTGGCGCGGAATCCGGCGGCGGGGTGGCGGTCCCCTCGCCCGGTGCCGGCGCGGGCCCGTCAGCCACGGTGGACCAGGTCGGTGAGCATGCCGGCGGCGGTGGCGGCGAGCTGGTCGCCGGAGCCCGCGGCCATGAACGCGACGGCCGCCTTGTGGTTGCCCCACAGGCAGAACGCGGTGGCGCCGCCCTGTACGCCGCCGTTCATCTGGTCGGCGCACTTCATCTGGCCGCCGATCGAGTCGGGTGCGTCGACCCGGTGCAGGTCGCCCCACCGGCCGCCCGCGCCGGAGCCGAAGAACTCGTCGCTCTGGTCGGTGATGGTGCCGGGCTCCGACTCCGCCAGCTCGCCGCCCCACACGAGGACCAGCGTCTCGGCGCCGGGCTTGCGGTAGGCGGCGCCGATGCTGTGCGTGAACAGGCCTGCGTCCGACATCCGCTGCTCCAGCGTGCTGGCGGTGGCGTTGCCGTCGACCTTCGTCAGGCCCCCGGCGTGTGCCGGGGTCTGCACCGTGGTGTGCGCATCGGCCGCGATGTCGGCCCGGTGGTTGAGGTAGCCGGCGGTGACGGCGCCGGCGATCAGCACCACGACGGCCAGCACGATGAGCGTGACGAGCCCCTTGCGCGACTTCCTCTCCGATGGTGGCGCGTCCGGGAACCCGGCCACCCACTCGTCGCCGGCCGCGGCCTGCGGCTTCCGGACCGAGGTCGTCGTTGCCGGCGAACTCGCGGCGGGCGGGGCGGTGGGTGCTGTCGACGGGCCGTCGTCGGCCGACTCGCCGGGCTGTGGTGCGGTGCGGACGGTGTCGTCTGCCGAACTCATCATGCTCCTACGGGAGGGGACGGCCCCAGGGACGCGGAGAAGTCCCGGAACGAGCGCAGGGCGGTACGCGTAGGGTCGTGCCGCCCGACATCGCCGCTGGGGATCTGGCGTGGGGCCGAAACACGTTATCGCCCGTTCCGTCGTGCTGGCCTCGGCCTTTCGGTGGATTCGGACGCTCGGTACGAAAGGCCGACCGCCCGGGTGGAGCCGGGCGACTATGTTGCGATCATGGCGTACCAGCCCGCGACGGCGGCCCCGATGCCTTCCCGGCCGCCCGGTGTCACCGGTGCCGCGATCGCGCTGATCCTGTCCGGCGCCGCGAGCTTCGTCAGCGCGGCGATCTGGATGGCCGCCGGCCTGTCGGTGGTGCACGACGACGTGCAGCAGCAGGTGGGTTTCGGCGGCAGCGACATCTTCGCGTACGTGGTCCTGTTCTCGCCGGTGCTGTCGGTGTTCCTGTCGCCGGCGACGATCATCGGCGGGGTGCAGATGCTGCGGCGCCGCAACCGCCGGCTCACCACGGTGGGTGCGGTGCTGGCGATCGTGCCGCTGACCGGATGCTGCCTGTTGGCCGGCATCCCGTGCGGGATCTACGCGCTGTTCGTGCTGCGCCGGGCGGAGACCATGGCGTGGTACCGCTCGGGGGCCGCGCCGCCGCCACCCGACCCGTACGGGCAGTACGGCGCGGGGCAGTACGGCCCCTGGCGGTAACGGCCGGCGTCGCGCCGGCGGCGTACCGCGGGCTTCGGGTGGGTGCCGTCAGGGTCGGGTGGCCGGGCCGGCGGTGGGCGCCCCGTGGCATCGCGTGACGGGGGCTCCGTAGACTCGTCGGGGTGACCGTGACACCGCAGACCCAGTCCGAACTGTCCGCTCAGTACCAGCCCGGCGAGGTCGAGGCCCGCCGCTACGAGCAGTGGGTATCGGCGGGGTATTTCGGGGTGGACGCCACGTCGCAGCGACCGCCGTTCTCGATCGTGATCCCGCCGCCGAACGTGACCGGTTCGCTGCACATGGGCCACGCGCTGGACCACACGATCCAGGACTCGCTGATCCGCCGGCGCCGGATGCAGGGGTACGAGGCGCTGTGGATGCCCGGCATGGACCATGCCGGCATCGCCACCCAGAACGTGGTGGAGCGGCAGCTCGCCGAGCAGGACGGCAAGTCCCGGCACGATCTCGGCCGGGAGGCGTTCGTCGAGCGGGTCTGGCAGTGGAAGGAGGAGTTCGGCGGCCGGATTCTCGGCCAGATGCGCCGGCTGGGTGACTCGGTCGACTGGAGCCGCGAGCGGTTCACGATGGACGCCGGGCTGTCCCGCGCGGTGCTGACGATCTTCAAGCGGCTCTACTCCGAGGGCCTGATCTACCGCGCCGAGCGCATCATCAACTGGTGCCCGCGCTGCCTGACGGCGCTGAGTGACATCGAGGTGGAGCACTCCGACGACGACGGCGAGCTGGTCTCCATCCGGTACGGGGACGGCGACGACGCGATCGTGGTGGCCACCACCCGGGCCGAGACGATGCTCGGTGACACCGCGATCGCGGTGCACCCGGACGACGCGCGGTACGCGCACCTGGTCGGTCGCACCGTGGAGCTGCCGTTCACCGGGCGGCACATCCCGGTGGTGGCGGACGCGCACGTCGACCCCGAGTTCGGTACCGGCGCGGTGAAGGTGACCCCGGCGCACGATCCGAACGACTTCGAGATCGGGCAGCGGCACGACCTGCCGTCGATCACGGTCCTCGACGAGCACGGCGTGATCACCGTGCACGGCCCGTTCGAGGGGCTGGACCGGTTCGAGGCGCGGCCGGCGATCGTCGCGGCGCTGCGCGAGCAGGGCCGCATCGTCGCCGAGAAGCGCCCGTACGTGCACGCCGTCGGGCACTGCTCGCGCTGCAACACCACCGTCGAGCCGCGGCTGAGCAAGCAGTGGTTCGTCAAGGTCGAGCCGCTGGCCGCCGCGGCCGGCGCCGCGGTGCGCGACGGGCGGGTCACCATCCACCCGGTCGAGCAGCAGAAACGCTACTTCGACTGGGTGGACAACATGCACGACTGGTGCATCTCGCGCCAGCTGTGGTGGGGCCACCGGATCCCGATCTGGTACGGGCCGGACGGCGAGATGGTGTGCGTCGGTCCGGACGACGAACCGCCGACGGGCGACGGCTGGGTGCAGGACTCCGACGTGCTGGACACCTGGTTCTCCTCGGCGCTGTGGCCGTTCTCCACGCTGGGCTGGCCGGCACAGACCCCGGAGCTGGCGAAGTTCTATCCGACCAGCGTGCTGGTCACCGGGTACGACATCCTGTTCTTCTGGGTTGTCCGGATGATGATGTTCGGGCTGTACGCGATGGACGGGCGGCAGCCGTTCGATCAGGTGGTGCTGCACGGCCTGGTGCGTGACCAGTTCGGCAAGAAGATGTCGAAGTCGCGCGGCAACGTGGTCGATCCGCTGGAGTGGATGGACACCTACGGCGCGGACGCCACCCGGTTCACCCTGGCCCGCGGGGCGAACCCCGGTTCGGACGTGGCGGTCAGCGAGGAGTGGGCGCAGGGCTCCCGCAACTTCTGCAACAAGCTGTGGAACGCGACCCGGTTCGCGCTGCTGTCCGGTGCCACCGTCGAGGGTGACCTGCCGTCGCCGGCCGAGATGTCCACTGTGGACCGTTGGGTGCTGTCCCGGCTGCAGCGCACGGTGTCGCAGGTCGACCGGCTGTTCGAGGCGTACGAGTTCGGCAAGGTCTGCGACCTGCTCTACCACTTCGCCTGGGACGACGTCTGCGACTGGTACCTGGAGCTCGCCAAGCCGGTGCTGTCCGCCGACGGCGACGCTGCGCGGGTGACCCGCCGGGTGCTCGGGCACGTCCTGGACACCTTGCTGCGGCTGCTGCATCCGGTGATGCCGTTCGTCACCGACGAGCTGTGGTCGACGCTGACCGGCGCGGACAGTGTGATGGTGGCGGCCTGGCCGGCCGCCGACGAGTCGCTGGTGGACGCACCGGCCGAGGCGGAGGTCGCCACCCTGCAACGGGTGGTCACCGAGATCCGCCGGTTCCGGTCCGACCAGGGGCTCAAGCCGGGGCAGCGGGTCGCGGCCCGGCTGGCCGGCCTGGCCGAGGCCGGGATCGGTGGGCACCACCAGTTGATCGGTTCGCTGGCCCGGTTGAACGAGCCGGCCGACGGCTTCGAGCCGACCGCGAGCGTCACGGTCACCGGGGTCACGGTGGAGCTGGACACCCGGGGCAGCATCGACGTCGCCGCCGAGCGCGCCCGGCTGGAGAAGGACCTGGCCGCCGCCCGCAAGGAGCTGGACGGCACCACGCGGAAGCTGGCGAACGACGGGTTCCTGGCGAAGGCGCCGGAGCAGGTGGTGGCGAAGATCCGGGATCGGCAGGTGGCGGCGACCGCGGACATCGCGCGACTGACCGCGGCGCTGGAGGGGCTGGCCGGGCGTGGCTGATCGCGGCGACGAGTCGGCGGACTTCGCGGCGGTCGACGCGGAGCTGCTGGAGCGCGGGTTCACCCGGATGGTGTTCGAGCCGGAGCGCATGGTCACCCTGCTCGATCTGCTCGGCAACCCGCAGCGTGCGTTCCGGTCCGTCCACCTGACCGGCACCAACGGCAAGACGTCCACGGCGCGGATGATCGACTCGTTGCTGACCACGCACGGGGTGCGTACCGGCCGGTACACCAGCCCGCACCTGGAGACGGTCCGGGAGCGCATCTCCATCGACGGCGAGCCGATCAGCGAGCGCCGCTTCGTCGAGGTGTACGAGGAGATCGCGCCGCTGGTGGCGATGGTCGACGCCGAGTACCCGGAGCCGGTGACCTATTTCGAGCTGACCACGGCGATGGCGTTCGCCGCGTTCGCGGACGCGCCGGTGGACGTCGCGGTGGTGGAGGTCGGCCTGGGCGGCGCCACCGACGCCACCAACGTGCTGCACGCGCCGGTGTGCGTGCTGACGCCGGTGGGGCTGGACCATTCGGAGTGGCTGGGCGACACGATCGCCGAGATCACCACCCAGAAGATGGGCATCGTGTACGAGGGGGCCACGCTGATCGCCGCCGCGCAGGTCGAGGAGGCCGTCCGGCCGATCGTCGAGCGGTGCGCCGCGGTGGACGCGACGCTCGCGCGGGAGGGCAGCGAGTTCGGGGTGCTGCGCCGGCAGGTCGCGATCGGTGGCCAGCTGCTCAACCTGCAGGGCCTCGGCGAGGTCTACTCGGACGTCTTCCTGCCGCTGCACGGCGCGCACCAGGCGCAGAACGCCGCGGTGGCGCTGGCCGCGGTGGAGGCGCTGTTCGGCGCCGGAGCCGGCGGCCGGGCCCTGTCCGCCGACCTGGTCCGGGACGGGTTCGCGCAGGTCAGCTCGCCGGGCCGGTTGGAGCGGGTACGCACCTCGCCGACCGTGCTGCTGGACGCGGCGCACAACCCGGCCGGGATGACCGCCACCGTCACCGCGCTGACCGAGGAGTTCGAGTTCCGCCGGCTGGTGGTGCTGGTAGCGGCGCTGACCGACAAGGACGTCAGCTCGATGCTGGAGCTGCTGGAGCCGGTCGCGGACGAGATCGTGGTGAGCCGCAACTCGTCGTCGCGGGCGATGCCGGTGCCGCAGCTCGCGGCGCTGGCCACGGAGATCTTCGGCGCCGATCGGGTACACGTCGAGCCGGAGCTTCCGGACGCGATCCAGGAGGCCGTCGGCCTGTCCGAGCAGGGCGAGGATCCGGCGCTGGGCGGTCTCGGGGTGTTGATCACCGGGTCGGTGGTCACCGTTGCCGACGCGCGGAAGCTGCTGCGGCGATGAGCGACGAGCACCCCGACCGGCCCGCCGACCGCAGCGCGGATCCGGAGTCCGGGAACGATCCGGAGTCCGGTGCCGGCACGGATGCGCAGGGGAGGCCGGTGTCGGGGTTGCGGAACCCGGCAGGCGCGTTGCGCGGCGTGGGCGCCGGGGTGCTGGCCATCGAGGCGCTGGTGCTGCTGCTCGCGGTGTTGCCGCTGCGGATGCTGAAGGCGCCCGGCTGGGGCATGGCTGCGGTGGCGATCCTGGCCGCGCTCGGGATCGTCCTGATCGGGCTGCTCCGGCACCGGTGGGCCTGGTACGCCGGGATCGTGCTGCAGGCGCTGGTGATCGCGACCGGCCTGGCACACTGGGCGATCGCCGTGATCGGCTGCATCTTCGCCGGCGTCTGGCTGTACGTGCTGCACGTGCGTCGCACCATCCTCGGCCGCATCTGACCGGGTACCTGCGGGCGGTGCCGGCACGCTACCCGGAGCCGACGCAGATCGCACCGAGCACGCCGACGCCGAGCGGGATCAGCCACCAGAACACCGCCGGCCAGGAGCTCAGCTCGACCGCGACGGGCCGGTACGGCCGACCGGGCGCCACCGCGAGATCGATCGCGGTGCCCTCCGGGAGGCCGGCGTTCGAGGTGTAGTTGGCCAGCCGTGCCTCGTACTCGTGCCCGTCGAGGGTGTAACGCACGGTCGGGCGCAACAGGCTCGCGCCGTTGCCGACCCGCTTGACGTCGTTGCCGGTGACGGAGCCCGCCACCCGGGTACCGGTGCGCCGCACCACGACGCTGCGCAGCATCGGGACCAGGTTCGCTACGAGCATCCCGGCGCCGAGCGCCGCGATGGCCAGAAACATGATCAGCAGCGGCACGCCGCGGACGCTACTCCATGCCGCCCCGCTCGGTGGGGGCTAGTCCGGTCGCCCACGCGTCGGGCCGGGCGGCGCGCGTGGCGACGGCGGCGCGGATGTGGCGGCTACCGGGAGTTCGCCGGTCCCGCACGGAGCCGGGCGCGCAGCCGGTCGCTGAGTACGACGTCGTGCGGGAGCCGGGCCAGCCGGTCGGCGTCGACGGTGACGCCGGACCGGTGCAGTAGAGCGGCGAGGTGTGCCCAGTGGTCGGCGGCCATGTCCGTCGCGGTGTGGCCGGCGGACGGTTCGTCCGGGCCGACGACCATCCGGGCGGTGTCCTCGATGTCTGCCACGCTGGTCGCGGCCCAGATCCCGGGCGGCCCGGAGGCGCCCCAGCCGCGGTCGTCGAGCAGCAGCACTCGCCGACCGTCGTCCAGCACCGCTTCGTGCCGCGCCGTCGCGGACAGGTTCCGGTGGGACGAGCCCGCCGCATCCACGTCCACGACCGTCCTGAGCCGTACGACCTCGGTCATGCCTTTCATGGTGCCAGCCGCTCCGGGAATGCCGGAGCGACTGGCGGCCGGGGCGCGGTTGTGTTCGGGCCAACTTTCGTTCAAGATAGCAAAAGTTGGGTTGAGTACGACCGAAGGGGCCGCGGTGGCGGAGGGGCTGGCGTACCAGGTGCTGTGCCTGCTGCGGGAACACGGGCCGCTGTCCCGGGTGGAACTCGCCGACCGGCTGGCGGTGCCCCGGGCCCGGCTGCTGTCCGAGCTCGCCCGGCTCACCGACGCCGACCGGGTACGGGAGGCCGGACCGGCGGCGTCCCGCGGCGGTCGCCGCTCGACGCTGATCGAGCTGTCGCCGAAGCACCGGTTCGGCGCCGTCGACCTGGGCGCCACCTCGGTACGGATCGAGGTCACCGACCGCAGCCTGGACCCGGTCGCCGCGGTCGAGGAGGCGGTGGACATCCGGTCGGGCCCGCGGCCGGTGCTGCGGGTGGTCACCGAGCTGCTGGAGAAGCTGCGCGCGGAGGGCGCGTACCGCCAGCTGGACGGGCTCGGTGTCGGGCTGCCCGGCCCGGTCAGCTTCCGCGACGGGGTGCCGGTGTCGCCGCCGATCATGCCCGGCTGGGACGGCTTCCCGGTGCGCGAGCTGCTGGCGCACGAACACAACTGCCCGGTCGTGGTCGACAACGACGTCAACATCATGGCGATCGGCGAGGGCTACGGAGGTGTCGCCCGGTCGGTCGAGGACTTCCTGTTCGTCAAGCTCGGTACCGGCGTCGGCTGCGGCATCCACCTGGGTGGCGAGGTGTTTCGCGGCAAGGACGGCTGCGCCGGCGACATCGGCCACATGCAGGTCGTCGCGCACGGCCCGGTGTGCGCCTGTGGCAACACCGGCTGCCTGGAGGCGGTGTTCGGCGGGGCGGCGCTGGCCCGGGACGCGACCGCGGCGGCCCGCGCGGGTCGCTCCGAGGCGCTCGCCGGGCGGCTGGCGGCGGCGGGCACGCTCACCGCGTACGACGTGGGGCAGGCCGCCGCGGCCGGTGACGCGACGAGCGTGGCGCTGATCCGGGCCGGCGGTGCGGCGCTCGGCGGCGTACTGGCCAGCCTGGTCAGCTTCGTCAACCCGTCGATGATCGTGATCGGCGGCGGGCTCGCCGGGCTCGGGCACCGGTTGCTCGCCGAGGTTCGCGCCGTGGTGTACGGGCGGTCGCTGCCGCTGGCGACCGGCAACCTGCCGCTGGTGGTGTCCGAGCTGGGGGAGCGGGCCGGCGCGCTCGGTGCCGCGAAGCTCGCCAGTGACCTGGTCTTCCGGCAGTCCTGACCCCAGCGCATCGAGGAAGGGTGGCACCGAGTGTCCACTGTAGACGAAGGCGATCGGCTGGCCGCGGCGAGCGAGGGCGCCCGCGCGGTTGGTGCGGGCCGGGTCGGCATCGGGATGGTCGGCACCGCGTTCATGGGTGCCGCGCACTCGCAGGCCTGGCGCACCGTCAACCGGGTCTTCGAGCTGCCGGCCACCGCACGGATGGCGGTGATCTGCGGCCGTGACGCGGCCCGCACCGAGGCGGCGGCGGCCCGGTTCGGCTGGGCCGCGACCGAAACCGACTGGCGCGCGCTGATCGGGCGAGACGACGTCGACCTGCTGGACATCTGCACGCCGGGCGACACGCACGCCGAGATCGCGCTGGCCGCGCTGGCCGCCGGTAAGCACGTGTTGTGCGAGAAGCCGCTGGCCAACACCGTCGCCGAGGCCGAGGAGATGGCGGCCGCCGCGCGCGCCGCCGGTACCGTCGCGATGTGCGGGTTCACCTACCGGCGGGTGCCCGCGGTGAGCCTGATGGCGAAGCTGGTGGCCGCCGGCCGGATCGGCCGGATCCGCCAGGTGCGGGCGTGCTACCTGCAGGACTGGCTGGTCGATCCGAGCGCGCCGTGGACCTGGCGACTGTCGGCGGACCGGGCCGGTTCGGGCGCGCTGGGGGACCTCGGCGCGCACGTCGTGGACGCCGTCCGGTTCCTCACCGGCGCCGAGTTCGAGGCGGTGAGCGCCCTGACCGAGACGTTCGTGGCCGAGCGACCGCTGCCCGGCGGTACCGGCAACGCCCCGGTCACGGTGGACGACGCCGCGCTGTTCCTGGCCCGGCTCGGCGGTGGCATCGTCGGCACGTTCGAGGCGACGCGGTACGCGACGGGGCGCAAGAACGCGCTGCGGATCGAACTCAACGGCAGCCTCGGCACCCTCGCGTTCGACCTGGAACGACTGAACGAGCTGGAGTTCTACGACGGCACCCAGCCGTCCGGCGAGGCGGGTTTCCGCCGCATCCTGGTCACCGAGCCGGACCACCCGTACCTGTCGGCCTGGTGGCCGCCCGGTCACCTGCTCGGCTACGAGCATGCGTTCACCCACCAGGCCCGCGACCTGCTCGCCGCGATCGGCGGCGGCGAACCGGTGCGGCCGTCGTTCGACGACGGCCTCGCCGCCCAGCGGGTACTGGACGCGGTCGGGCGCAGCGCCCGCGACCGCGCCTGGTGCCCGATCGTCCACTGACCTGCCCGGGGCGCCGGCGTGGCCGGTGCACCGACCGTACGAAGGGAGCACGCGCCATGGCGCGACCGATCACGCTGTTCACCGGCCAGTGGGCGGACCTGCCGTTCGTCGAGGTGTGCCGGCTGGCGTCGCAGTGGGGTTACGACGGGCTGGAGATCGCCTGCTGGGGCGATCACTTCGAGGTCGACAGGGCACTCGCCGATCCGTCCTATGTGGAGGATCGGAAGCGGATCCTGGCCGAGCACGGCCTGTCGGTGTACGCGATCTCCAATCATCTGGTGGGCCAGGCGGTCTGCGACTTCCCGATCGACGAGCGGCACCAGGCGATCGTGCCGGCGGCGGTGTGGGGCGACGGGGACGCCGAGGGGGTCCGGCAGCGGGCCGCGGAACGGATGAAGGACACCGCCCGCGCCGCCGCCGCGCTGGGAGTGTCCACAGTGGTCGGCTTCACCGGCTCGTCGATCTGGTACACGCTGGCGATGTTCCCGCCCACCCCGGATTCGATGATCGACCGCGGCTACCAGGACTTCGCCGATCGGTGGAACCCGATCCTGGACGTGTTCGACGCCGAGGGGGTGCGCTTCGCGCACGAGGTGCATCCCACCGAGATCGCCTACGACTACTGGACCACGGCCCGCACGCTGGAGGCGATCGGGCACCGGCCGGCGTTCGGTCTCAACTTCGATCCATCCCACTTCATCTGGCAGGACCTCGATCCGGTCGGGTTCCTGTGGGACTACCAGGACCGGATCTACCACGTCGACTGCAAGGAGTCGAAGAAGCAGTTCAACGGGCGCAACACCCGGCTCGGCTCGCATCTGCCGTGGGGTGACCCGCGGCGTGGCTGGGACTTCGTGTCCACCGGGCACGGCGACGTGCCGTGGGAGGCGTGCTTCCGTACCCTCAACGCGATCTCGTACGACGGGCCGATCTCCATCGAGTGGGAGGACGCCGGGATGGACCGGTTGACCGGCGCTCCCGAGGCGCTGGCGTTCGTCCGCAGGCTCGCCGCGATCGAACCGCCGGCCGCCTCCTTCGACGCCGCCTTCGGCTCGAACGACTGACCGGCGGCGGTCACCGCCGACATGCCGGCCGTCGCGCGTGATCCGGCCGGCCGGCACCCGGCCCGGCCGGCACCCGGCCCGGCCGGCACCCGGCCCGGCCGGTGGCGGCGGTCGGTTCCGGCGTCGTGCCGGTACCTGGTCAGACCGGCAGCGGTGGCCGGTCGGCCGGCGGGACGACCCGGTAGCGGGCCGAGCCGTCCCGGGTGACGCGGCCGAAGTCGGCGAGCAACCGGCGCAGCGCGGCGTGGTCGTCGTACAGCTCGTGCAGCGCGACGTTGACCTCGGCCTCGGTCAGCGTGGTGTCGGCCGGCAGCAGCGTGGCGGCGAGGTCGGCGAGCCGGTGCCGCAGCGCGAGATCCTCCGGTACGGCGATGAGCCGGCCGTGCCGGAAGTGCCGCGCCAGTACCGGATCGTCGGCGAGTGGCCGGCTCGTCGGCAGCGTCGCGTCCAGCGCGTCGGCGGCAGTGGCGAGCGCGCCGAGGTCGGCGGACAGCCGCTGCCCGTCGAGCCGCAGCAGCCCACAGTCGGCGAGCCGGGCCGCCTCCTTGAGCACCCGGCGGACCGGCAGGCCGGTCTCGGCGGCCGCTTCGGTCACGGTCCCGGCGCGGCCGGACCCGACCGCGGCGAGGATGCCGAGCCGTTCGGTGCGGCCGAGGGCGGCGAGCATCGCCGCCGCGGTACTGATCTCGCGCATGGCCTGGGACGCTAACCGGCTCCGGCGTCGCGTTCAAGGTGGTTTCCGGGCCGGTGTGGCAACCTGGGTGGATGGGCGAGACACCGGCGGAGCTGGCGCGGGCGACGGCGCGGCGGCTGGGCGTGGACGAGACGGTGGCGCGCTGCGTGGCGCTGCTGCGGCACGGCGATCCGTTCGCCGAGGTCGAGTTCCTGGTCTGGCTGGCCGACGAGTCGGCGGCGAGCGAGATGCGGCTGCGCACCCCCGAGGACGACCCGTCCCTGCTCTACTGGCCGCGGGTCTGGGCGGCCCGCGCGCTGGTCTACGTGTGGGACGACGCGGCGATCCCGGCCGTGCTCGACGCGCTCGGCGACGATGCCTGGCGGGTGCGGGAGATGGCGGCGAAGGTGGTCATCGCGCACCAGCTCGGCGCGGCCGGCGACCTGCTGGTGCCGCTGCTGTCCGATCCGGTACCGCGGGTGCGGGCCGCGGCGGCCCGCGCCCTCGGCGTGGTCGGCGAGGCGGAGCACGCGCCGCCGCTGCGGAAGGCCACCGCGGACGAGGAGGCGCAGGTCTCGACCCGTGCCGAGGCGGCCCTGCGGACGCTGTCGAAGCGCCTCGACCGCGACCTGTTCGACTGACCGCCCGGCGGCCCGGTCCGCGATCGGCGGGCCGGGCCGGGCCGTCACAGCGTGGCGGTGTAGGGGTCGAAGTCGTCCGGTAGCAGCGCCGGCGCCGCGCAGCTGGAGCCGATCGGTACGAACGCGCCGGTCTCCGCGGACGCCGCGATCGCCGTCATCAGCTCCAGTACGTGCAGTGCCAGCTCGCCGGACGCCCGGTGCGGCGTGCCGGCCCGCACCGCGCGGGCGAGGTCGAGCACGCCCAGGCCGCGGCCGGTGTCCGGGCCCTTCGCCGGTACCGCGGACCAGTCGTCGTCGCCGGCCCGGCGCAGCCTGATGGTGCCGGTGAAGGTGTTCGGGTCGGGCAGCGCCATCGTCGCCTCGGATCCGGTGATCTCGACGAAGCCGGCCCGGGCCAGCGGCGAGTCGAAGCTGAGCACGCTCGTCGCGGCCTGCCCTCCGGTGAAGTCGAGCAGCGCCGCGACGTGCGTCGGTACCTCCACGTCGAACGCGGTGCCGGCGAGCGGGCCGGAGCCGACCACCCGGCTGTCCCGGGCGCGCCGGCCGACCGCCGCCACCGACCGGGCCGGGCCGAACGCGCCGACCAGCGTGGTCAGGTAGTACGGGCCGATGTCGAACAGCGGGCCAGCGCCGTACTGGAACAGGAACGCCGGGTTCGGGTGCCACGACTCGGGTCCCGGGCTCTGCATCAGCGTCAGTGCGGTCAGCGGGGTGCCGATCGCGCCTTCGGCGATCATCCGGTACGCGGTTTGCAGGCCGGCGCCGAGGAACGTGTCCGGCGCGTTCGCCACCCGTACCCCGGCGGTGGAGGCGGCGGCCAGCAGCGCGGCGCCGGCGTCGCGTTCCAGCGCCAGCGGCTTCTCCGAGTACACGTGCTTGCCGGCCGCGATGGCCGCGTGCGCCACTTCGGTGTGCACCGCGGGGATGGTCAGGTTGACCACGATCTCGACGTCCGGGTGGCCGAGCACCTGGTCGGTGTCGCCCACCACCGGGATGTGGTAACGCTCCGCGGCCTGGCGGGCCCGGGACGGGTCCAGGTCGGTGCAGGCGACCACCCTGATGTCGGGGAACGCGGTCAGGTTGTCCAGGTACTGGGTGGAGATCGTGCCGCAGCCGACGACCGCGACGCCGACCGGCCGGGCGGTCACGGGGTCACCCCGCGCAGGTAGTCGATGCTGTCGGACAGTGCGGCGAACATGTCGGTGTCGCACCGGTCCAGCTCGACGATGCGGCGCGCGTGCGGTGCCGCGGCGAGGATCGCCGGGATGTCGAGGGTGCCGGCGCCGACCGCGGTCATCGCCGCCTCGGGCGTGCTGGCCGGGCCGTCCTTGACGTGCAGGTAGCGGACCCGTTCGCCGAGCCGGGTCAGCAGCGCCGGTACGTCCAGCCCACCGACGGCGGCCCAGTAGACGTCGACCTCCAGGAACACCTCGTCGTCCAGCGCGTCGGCCAGTACCTCCAGCGCCGGCCGCCCGTCGACCTGCTGTCCCGGTTCGAACCAGTGGTTGTGGTAGCCGACCGCGATGCCACGCTCCGCGGCGCGCTTCGCGGCGGTGTTGAGTCGCTGTGCGGTGCGCTCGACGGCGGCCCGGTCGACGAACTGGTCGGGGTCGAGCCACGGGACGACGACGGTGTCGGTGCCGACCGCGGTCGCGGCGTCGAGGACCGCGTCGGTGTCGTCGAGGAGCGGGGCGTGAGTGCTCCAGACCGTCAGGCCGTACCGGTCGGCGAGGGTGCGGAGGCCGGCGGGGTCGGCGTGCGGGTTGAACCACTCGACCGCCTGGTAGCCGAGCTCGGCGATGCGGCGCAGGGTGGCGTCGCGGTCGGCGGCGAGGTGGTCGCGGACTGAGTACAGCTGGACACCGAGCATGGTGCCTCCGTAGGGCGGTGTCGGCGGCGGACGGTGGGGGCCTCGCGTTCGGCCGCGCCGCAGGCCCCCAGCAGCCTCCTACGCTAGGAGCCTTTTGCCGCTGAGGTCAACAACTTTTGATGATCTCGACAGAAGTCACCGAGCGTGCGGTGCCCAGGAGGGGCGCCAGGCCGGCTCGGGCGGCGGTGCCAGCCCCGCCAGGTGGTCGAGGACCGGCCGCAAACCGGGGTGCGCATGCGTGCCCGGCACGAGCAGCGACAGCGGGTACACCAGCGCCGGGCCGGCGATCGGGATGCGCCGCAGGTCGTGGCTCGCCGGCCAGACGTACCGGTCCCGCGCGCCCACCAGCGTCGCCACGTCCGCGGAGTCGGCCAGCGCGTCCAGCAGTACCTCGGTGCCGAAGTTCGGCCCGGCCGGGTCGATGTGCAGGTCGAACGCGGCGCCCAGCTCGGCGTAGAACCGCGCCCACTCGCTGCGCGGCGTGATGCCCGGGATCCAGATCCGGTACCCGTGCAGCCGGGCCGGGGTCAGTGTCCGCGCGCCGGCGAGCGGGTGCCGCGGGCCGACCAGCAGTTCCAGCGGCGAGTCGAACGCGGGCACCTGCCGCACCTCGGGCGGCAGCGCGGACAGGTCGGTGACGCTACGAAACGAGGCGTCGACGTCGCCGGCCCGGACCGCATCGACGGCCAGCCGCGGGTCCTCGACCCGCAGCGTCACCACATCCAGCTCGATCCCCGGATGGCTGCGCCAGTAGTCGTGCAGCACGACCGCCTGCGCCGACCGCAGCCCGAGCACGTCGATGCGCAGTGCCCGGGAGCCGGGCCGGATCGCCGCGACGGCGCGGTCGGCGCCGGCGACGACGGAGCGCGCGTGCGGCAGGAACGCCTGGCCGTCCAGCGTCGGCTCGACCCCGCGGGCGGTACGGGTGAACAGCCGGGTGCCGAGTTCGCGTTCCAGCGCGGCGATCCGCTTCGACACCGCCTGCTGGGTGACGCCGAGTTCGTCGGCGGCCCGCTGCAACTGGCCGAGCTCGGCCGCCCGGACGAACGATCGCATCGCCTCGGTGTCCATCGCAGCAGACTAGAGCGCGGCCGGCCGGCCGGCGCTGTGGCCCGACCGGAGTTGCTCCAACCAGAGGTTGTGGCTCGCCACCGGGCTGGTTGTTTGATCCTGCGTCGTCGCGGCTGATCTGATGCGGTGTCACATCGATCGGTTGGGCGGGGGAGTGGCATGCGAGTGGCGGTGCGGCGCGACCTGGATCGGCTGTGGCGGGCCTACGCGGTCAGCGCGTCCGGGACCTGGCTCGCCTTCGGTGCCTTCCCGCTGGTCGCGGTCCGGGTGCTGCACGCGCCCGCGTTCGCGGTGTCGCTGCTGGAGGCGGCGGGGCTCGCCGTCGCGGCGATCGTCGCGTTCCCGCTCGGACCGTGGGTGGCGCACCGCACGAAGCGGCCGGTACTGATCGCGATGGACCTGGTCCGGTTCGCCGTGCTGGCGAGCGTGCCGGTCGCCGCGCTGCTCGGCGTGCTGTCCTACGCGCAGCTGCTGGCCGTGGCGGTGATCTCCGGCGCCGCCGGGATCGCCTTCACCGCCGCCTCCGGTGCGTACCTCAAGCACCTCGTCACCGGCCCGGACCTGCTGGCGGCGAACGGTCGGTTCGAGGCGACGAGCTGGGTCGTGACCGCGGTGGGGCCGCCGCTCGGCGGGGCGCTGGTCGGGGTGCTCGGCCCGGTCGCGACGCTGGCGGCCGACGCGCTCAGCTACCTGCTGTCCGCGCTGGGGGTGTCCCGGCTCCGCGGCGGCGACGTACCGGCAGCGCGCGATCAGGCGGGCCGGGTGAGGGTGGCCGACCTGCTCACCGGCGCGCGCACGATCGCCGGCGATCCGGTGCTGCGGCGGCTGTTCGCCAACTCGGTCCTGGTCGGCGGGTTGATCATGGCCACCGTGCCGCTGCTGTCGGTGCTGCTCCTCGGCCGGTACCGGTTCCCGGTCTGGCAGTACGGTCTCGCCTTCGGTGTGCCGGCGCTCGGCGGGTTCCTGGGTGCCCGGCTCTCCGCCCGGCTGGTCGCCCGGTTCGGCCGGTACCGGGTGCTGCGCGTCGCGGGCTGGCTGCGCTCGCTGTTCCCGCTCGGGCTGGCCTTCGTCGGCCCCGGCGTACCCGGGCTGCTGACCGTGCTGGTGGTGGAGGCGCTGCTGGTCACCTGCATGGGCGTGTTCAACCCGATCCACGCCACCGAACGGCTGCGGCGGGTGTCGGCCGGCCGGGCCGCTCAACTGCTCGGCACCTGGAGCGTCGCCGGCAAGCTGGTGCAGGCCGGCCTGACCGCGGGCTGGGGCCTGCTGGCCACGCTCACCAGCCCGCGCACCGCGATCACCGTGTCCGGCGTGCTGCTGCTCGCCACCCCGCTGCTGCTGCCCACCCGCGCCCGACTGTCCGCCACCGAACCCGCGGCGGCCGAACCCGCCGTGGTGGCCTGACCGCGTCCGCTGGCGTGCTCAGGCCGGGCCGGCGCCGGTGGTGCCCTGCCGGTACATGGTGACGAGCAGTCCGTGCCGAGGCGCTTCGTCGCCGTCGTCGGTGGCGCTCTCCGCGATCTCGGTCAGTGCCGCGCGCAGTCGCTCGGCCTGCGCGTCGCTCAGCCGCAGGTGCCGGAGCACCAGCAGCGGATCGTCGTCGGCGGTGGACAGCTCCTCGGCGAGCCCGCCGAGCATGGCCGAGGTGGTGGCGTGGCTCGGGTCGTCGAGATCCATCCGACGGGCGGTGCGCTGGTAGTACTGCTCGGTGCCGCCGCGTACCTGGCGGGTCTCGACCACCCGGACCAGGCCCGCCTCGCGCAGCGTCTTGAGGTGGTGGCCGACGCTGCCCTTGGCGACGCCGAGCGCGGCGGCGAGCTGGCTGGTGGTCGCCGGCTGCTGGCCGAGCGAGAACAGCAGCCGCTGGCGGAGCGGATGGCCCAACGCCCGGTGCTGGGCGGCGGTCTCGATCCGCAGGGAGTCCTCGGGCTCGATCACCATTAAAGTGTCTGGAACTCTTGACGCTTTGTCAACGGGTCTGCTCTACTTGCCGCGGCCAGGCAGCACGCCGGCCCGGAGCGGCCCCATGCCGGCCCGGAGCAGGCCCGCGCCGGCCACGGGGCCAACCCCTGCCGAGCCGGGGCTGGCCCCGTGGCCGGTGGCACGCGGAGCGCAGCGGGACACCCGGCGCGAACAACGGAGGAAGCCATGGAACGCGCGGACATCGACCGGATCGTGGCCGAGGTCGGCAAGCTCGTCGCCACCCGGTACGTCTTCGCCGAGCTGGGCGAGCAGATCGCGGCGGACCTCGCCGCCACCGCCGCCACCGGCCGGTACGCGACCGCCACGGACGAGGCCGCCCTCGCCGAGCTGGTCACTGCCGACCTGCAGCGCGCGAACGGTGACGGCCATCTGCGGCTGATCCACCACACCGAGTCGATCGACGGGGCCGAGGACGGCGCGGTGGCCGAGGCGACGTACGAGCGACGTGCCCGGCGCAGCATGAGCGGCATCGGCCGGATCGAACGGCTCGACGGCAACATCGGGCTGCTGGAGATCTCCCCGGCGCTGTTCGCCGCGCACCTGGTCGGCGACGAGATCACCGCCGCGATGCGGATCCTGCGGCACACCGACGCGCTCATCCTCGACCTGCGGGGCTGCCTCGGCAGCGACCCCGGCTCCGTCGCGTACTTCCTCAGCTACCTGCTGCCGCCCGAAACCCACCTCAACGACGTGTACGACCGGGGCAGCGACAGCACGACACAGTTCTGGACGCTGCCCCACGTGCCCGGCCCGCGGTACGGCACCGAGCGGCCCGTCTACGTCCTCACCAGCCGCCGGACGTTCTCCGGCGGCGAGGAGCTGGCGTACGACCTGCGGCACAACGACCGCGCCACCCTGGTCGGCGAGACCACCGGGGGTGGGGCGCACCCGCGCATCGGGGTCCGGCTCGGACCGCACCTGGAGGCGAGCATCCCCACCTGCCGCAGCATCAACCCGATCACCGGTACCGACTGGGAGGGCACCGGCGTGCCCCCGCACCTCGCCACCTCCGCCGCCGAGGCGCTGGCCACCGCGCACGAACACGCCCGTACCCGGCTGGCCGAGAACCCGGATAGTTGATCAAGGCGTCGGGACGGGAGGGCCGCCCGCCCCGAGGCCGGCTCCGTCGCCCAACCGGGTGCCGCGGCGGTCGGCTGCCGGCCCCGGCCGACGGTCAGATCTCGGCGGTGTGGTCGATGTTGGCGCGGTCGGTCTCGTCGGTGCTCGCGGTGCCGGCGAACCAGGCGTCCAGGATCTCGGCCAGGGTCGGCTCCGACACCGTACGCAGGCTCAACGCCAGCACGTTCGCGTCGTTCCAGCGGCGGGCGCCGGTCGCGGTGTACGCGTCGGCGCACAGCGCGGCGCGCACCCCGGCCACCTTGTTCGCCGCGATCGAGGCACCGGTACCGGTCCAGCAGCAGACCACCGCCTGCTCGGCCCGCCCGGCGGCCACCTCGCGGGCGGCCGCCTCCGCCGACCACGCCCAGTCGGCCCGGTCACCGGCGGCAAGGGCGCCGTGCACGAGCACCTCGTGGCCCCGCCGGCCCAGCTCGTCGACGAGCACCGCCGCCACCCCGTCGGTCGAGTCGGCCGCCACCGCAATCCGCATGTACCGATCCTAGGGACCCTGGGTGGCTCGTGGCGGTTCGGCCGATCAGCCGCCGCACCCGACTTCCACGCTGGTCTGGCGGCCGAGCCGGACTCGATGGATCGTTACGGGGCGCTGACCGAGCGTTTTCCGGGCCGGCGGAGTATTGCGCACCGCGGCGCACTCGCGCAGAATCAGTTCTCACGTGGCTTGTTAAGTTTCGCATGTGAGGTGAGGTAAGTGGGCGGTGTCGGTGGTGCTGTCCTCGATCTCGACGGCGTCCTGGCCGACACCGAACACCTGTGGGAGGAGAGCTGGCGGGCCTGCGCCGGCGACCGCTGGGACCACGGGTACACCGGGGCGATGCAGGGGATGAGCGCCCCGGAGTGGGCGCGCTACCTGGCCGACCGGATCGGCGGCGACGCCGGTGCGGTCCGCGCCCGGTGCGTCGGCTACGTGGTGGACGCGATCGACGCCGGGCGCGGGCCGCTGCTGCCCGGCGCCCGCGAACTGGTCACCGCGCTCGCCGGCCGGGTACCGCTCGGGCTCGCGTCCTCGGCCGCCCGGCCGGTCATCGACCGTATCCTCGCCGACAACGGGCTGACCGACCTGTTCGCCGCGACGGTGTCCAGCGAGGAGGTCGCCCGCGGCAAGCCGGCCCCGGACGTGTACGCGGCGGCGGTGCGGCGGGTCGGTTTCACCGGCGACGGGCTGGCGTTCGAGGACTCCGGCAACGGGATCCGGGCCGCCGCCGCGGCCGGGTTGCGGGTCATCGCCATCCCGAACCCGCGGTACCCGCCGGCCGCCGACGCGCTGGCGCTGGCCGAGCACGTCGCGACCGATCATGTCGACGCCCGTATCCACGCATTGTCCCTGCTGGCCGAGAAGGAGTGAGCCGGTGGCGCACATCTACGGCGACCCCGCCGCGTTCCCGGACGAGATGGTCGACGGCTTCTGCGCCGCCTACTCGCGGTACGTCGAGCGGGTGCCGGACACCTCGGTCGTGATGCGGCGCGGCGGGCCGCGGGCCGGCAAGGTCAGCGTCATCATCGGCGGCGGATCCGGGCACTACCCGGCGTTCTGCGGCACGGTCGGCGCCGGGCTGGCCGACGCGGCGGTGGTCGGTGACATCTTCACCTCGCCGTCGGCCGAGCAGGCGTACCGGGCCGGCCGGGCGCTGTCCGGCGGCGCCGGCGTGCTGTTCAGCTTCGGCAACTACGCCGGCGACGTGATGAACTTCGGTGCGGCGCAGCGCCGGCTGGTGGCCGACGGCATCGACTGCCGGACCGTACTGGTCACCGACGACGTGGCGTCCGCCCCGGCCGCGGAGGCGGCGAAGCGGCGCGGCATCGCCGGCGACCTCTGCGTGTTCAAGATCGCCGGCGCCGCGGCCGAGCGAGGTGACGACCTGGACACGGTGGAACGCCTGGCGCGCAAGGCGAATGCGTCCACCCGGAGCTTCGGCGTCGCGTTCGCCGGCTGCACCGTGCCGG
Source organism: Actinocatenispora thailandica (assembly GCF_016865425.1). Taxonomy (NCBI): domain Bacteria; kingdom Bacillati; phylum Actinomycetota; class Actinomycetes; order Micromonosporales; family Micromonosporaceae; genus Actinocatenispora; species Actinocatenispora thailandica. The sequence goes on from NZ_AP023355.1 coordinate 1,373,000, forward strand.
GCGCCGACGCGCCGCTGTTCGTCGTCGATCCGGCCGAGATGGAGCTGGGGCTCGGCATCCACGGCGAGCCCGGCATCCAGACCGTGCCGCGACAACGCGTCGGCGAGTTGGCGGCCACGCTCGCCGCGCCGCTGCTCGCGGAGCGCCCCGCCGGCGCCGGCGACCGGGTCGCGGTGCTGCTCAACGGGCTGGGCGGCACCAAGTACGAGGAACTGTTCGTGCTGTGGCGACACCTCGACGCCATCCTGGCCGACGCGGGGCTCACGGTGCTGCTGCCCGAGGTCGGTGAGCTGGTCACCAGCCTGGACATGGGCGGCGTCTCGCTCACCCTGCTCTGGCTCGACGACGAACTCGCCGAGCTGTGGTCCGCGCCGGCCGACACCCCGGCGTTTCGCCGCGGCTCGCTCACCGCCGCGCCGCCCGGTGCCGGGACGGCACCGGAGACCGCCGGCAGCGGCGCCGAAGCCGCGAGGATCCCGGGCGCGCGCCGCGGCGGTGCCGCGGCCACGGATCCGGCGGTGCCGGGTGATGCCACCGGCGCGATACCGGCCACCGCCGCGGAACTGTCCACTGTGGATCCCGGTGCCGGATCGGCCCCGACCTGCGCGGAGCCGGATCCGGACTCGGTGCGGGCGGCCGGCCTCGCCCGGTCGGCGCTCGCCGCGATGCTCGCGGTGGCCGAACGTAGCGCCGCGGACTGGGGCCGGATCGACGCGGTCGCCGGCGACGGCGATCACGGTACCGGCATGGTGCGCGGGCTGCGGGCCGCCTCGGCCGCGGCCGACGGGTACGAAGGCGGAGTCGGTTCGACGCTCGGCGCGGCCGGCGCCGCGTTCGGGGACAAGGCGGGCGGCACCAGCGGGATGCTGTGGGGCGTCATGCTCGGCGCGGTCGGCGCCGCCTTCGGCGACGACGTGGCACCGGATCGCGGTCGGTTGCGAGCCGGCGTGCGGGCCGGGATCACCGAGGTCGCGACGGTCGGCGGCGCACGGCTCGGGGACAAGACGATGCTGGACGTGCTGCTGCCGTTCGCGGATGCGTTCGAGGCGGCGCTGGACGCCGGCGCGGACAGCGCGGCGGCGTGGCGTACCGCGGTGGCCGCGGCCGAACGTGCCGCGACCGCGACCGCCGACCTGGTGCCGAAGGTGGGGCGGGCCCGGCCACTCGCCGCGCGCAGCGTGGGCACCCCGGACGCCGGGGCCACCTCGATGGCCGCCTGCCTGCGCGCCGCCGGCGAGGCGATCTTCGGTACCGGCGAGAAGGGCGCGTGAGCCGGCCGCGCGAGCGGACGACGGCACGTCGAGACGAAGGAGGAAGGCACATGAGCGAGCGTCAGCGAGCGAATCACGGGTACTGCGCGGTGGTGCCTCGTGGCCGGTCGGAGCGGAGCGGAGAGCGGCCATGAGCGGGCCGGGTTCGGGTGTCCCGTCCGGCGGGTGGCGGATCGTGGTCGGCTGCGACGACGCGGGGCTTGCGTACAAGGAGCGGATCAAGGCCGATCTGCTCGCCGACCCCCGGGTCGGCGCGGTCGACGATCTCGGCGTGCACGACGGTGACCACACCGCGTACCCGCACATCGGGCTCGCGGCGGCGCGCAAGGTGGCGGCCGGCGAGGCGGACCGGGCGCTGCTGGTGTGCGGTACCGGCATCGGGATGGCGATCAGCGCCAACAAGGTGCCCGGCGTGCGCGCCACCACCGCGCACGACAGCTTCTCGGTGGAACGGTCCGTCAAGTCCAACAACTGCCAGGTGCTCACGCTCGGCCAGCGCGTCGTCGGCGTCGAACTGGCCCGGCTGCTGGCCCGGGAGTGGCTGGGGCACGTGTTCGATCCCGCCTCGGCGTCGGCGGACAAGGTCGCCGTCATCGACGCGTACGAGGAAAACCGGTGCGGCTGACCGGCCGTTACCTCGGCATCGACCTGGGTACCTCGGTCGCGAAGCTGGCGCTGTTCACCGAGTGCGGTGACCTGGTCGCGACCGCCGCCAGGTCGGTACCGTTGGAGCATCCGGCGCCCGGCCGGGTCGAGCAGGACGCGAGCCTGATCGTCGACGCGGTCCGCGATCTGGGTCGCGAGCTGTGCCCCGATCCCGACGCCCTCGCGCTGGTCGCGATCACCGGGCAGGGCGACGGGTGCTGGCTGACCGATCGGTCCGGGCATCCGGTCCGGCCGGCGATCTCCTGGCTGGACGGTCGTGCCGCCGGCATCCTCGCCGACTGGAACCGGGCCGGGATCGCCGAGGCGGTGTACCGGATCAACGGCAACACGATGTTCCCGGGCGCGCTCGGACCGCTGCTGTACTGGCTCGACGAACACGAACCGGCCAGCCTGGCCCGCGCCGAGACCGCCGGGTACTGCAAGGACATGCTGTTCACCCGGCTGACCGGGGACCGCGCCACCGACCCGTCCGACTCCTCGCTGCCGTTCGGTGACCACGCCGGCGGGTACTCCGCCGAGGCGTTGGATCTGTGCGGGCTCGCGCACCGGGCCGACCTGCTGGCACCCGTGGTGACCCCGCTGCCGGTCGGCACGGTGCATCCCGCCGGTGCCGCGGCGGTCGGCCTACCGGCCGGCACACCGGTCACGAACGGTCCGTTCGACCTGCCGGCCTGCGCGATCGGCGGCGGCGTACGCGAGCCGGGCGACGGGCTGCTGACCCTCGGCACCACGCTGGCCTGCCAGGTACTCGTCGAGTCGGTGGACGCCGCCGGCGAGCCGGCCGGGATGCATCTGGCGACCGGCACGCCGGGGCGATGGCTGCGGGCGATGCCGGCGATGGTCGGCACCGCCTCGCTGGACTGGGCGCTCAACCTCGTCGGGCTCTCGCACGCCGACCTGGACGGCGTGCTGCGCTCGACCGAACCCGGCGCACACGGCGTCGAGATGCTCCCGTACCTGGCTCCGTCCGGTGAGCGCGCCCCGTTCGTCGACCCGGCCGCCCGCGGCCAGCTCACCGGCATCAGCCTGACCACGACCCGCGAGGACCTGGTGCGCGCGCTGTGCGAGGGGCTGGCGTTCGCCGCCCGGCAGTGCCTGACGGCCGCCGGGCTGGACGGTCGCCTGGTCGTCTGCGGCGGCGGTACCCGCTCGCTGCCGTGGCTGGAGATCTTCGCCTCGGTGCTGGGCCGGCCGATCGAGGTGGCCGGCGCCGAGGTCGGCGCCCGCGGCGCCATTCTCGCCGGCCTGGCCGCTGTCGGTGGCGCCGAGGCGACGCCGGACACCAAGACCTGGACCGCGCCGGTCCGCGTGGTCGACCCGGACCCGACCGCCGCCCGCCACTACGAGTACGCCTACCAGCGCTACCTGGCCCACCAGTCCGCCGCCCGTTCCCTCTGGCCCCGCCCGCCCCGGTGATCGTCTCGGCGGCGGTGGGCGACACTGCACGGCTGTCCTGACGGTCGTCGGTGCCGGGTGTGAGGTCGGTGCTTGCCGCAGTTCCGCTGCACTCCGACGCGGTATGGGCGTCCACTACGGACCGATGGTGCCGGTGGGGCCCGCGGGCCGCAGGTGGGTGAGCCGGTACCGGGCCCACTGCTGGGCGGCCACGGCAAGCTCGTGCTGCCGGCCGGTGGCGCCGGCGCGTAGTGTCCACAGCCCCGCGATCGCGATGGCCGCGACGGTGACCGCCGCGGCGCGGGCGTCGGCGTAGACGGGGACGGTGCGGGCCCACCGTTCGGCCTGCTCTGCCGTGTGGCCGACATCAAGCAGCCGAATCGTCAGCAGCGCGGTGTCGACCCAGGCCGCACCCCGTGCCGGCCACGCCCAGTCCACCAGCCGGGCCCGCTCGCCGTCGATCAGCCAGTTCTGCGGGGCCGGGTCGGTGTGAACCAGGGTGTCGCCGTCGACCAGCGCAGGCGCGGCACGCTCCAAGTGCGCGAACTGTTCCACATGGTCGCGGGTCCAGTCGTCCAGCCACGCCGGCGGCTGCCCGGCAAGCTTGGCCCAGCCCAGCGGGGGCGCCCAGCGGGCGGCCAACGGTTGCACCGGGTCCATCGGGCTGGGCGTCAGCAGCGTCGCCGTGCGTTCGAGTGCGTCGGCCAGCAGTGGCAGATCGGCCGAGCCGGGCGGTAGCGCGGCGTGCCGGCCGGCGATGTGTTCCAGGCCCAGCAGCAGCCAGCCATCGGCTTCGAGCTGCCACCGCAGCCGCGGACCGACGCCCGCGCCCGCTGCCCGCGCTTCGGTCCGGTGCATCCGCACCAGCGGATGATCGGCTTGGATGCCCTTGCAGAACACGAGACCGTGGCCGGTGTGCAGGGTGACGGTCAGGTCGGAACCGGCCCCATCGGGTGCGGCCTGCACGTCGCTGATCGGGCCGGTGTGTGCCTGGACCGCGGCCCGCACGGTGCCGGGCAGCTGCTCCCAGGTGACCATCGTGTGCTCCTGCCGTGGGCGACGCCCCGACCGCGGCGCTGCGGGTCGGGGCGTGGTCGGTTGTGTTCTACCTGGGCGAGTTGTGGCAGCCGGCGTGGCACTGGTGGCACTTGCCGCCGCCTCCGTTACAGCGGGCTGCGACCGGTGTCCACAGCTCCACGTCGACCCGGTGCCCGGTCGCGGTGAGTGCGGCGATCGTGTCGCGCAGCACCTGGTGGCCGCCACGGTCGTCGGCCGGCAGGTCGGCGTCGGTCTCGTCGTCGGGTACGTGGTGCAGGAACCGTCCCGCGATCTGCTGGCAGACCGCGGCGTACTCGCGGGTGTAGAGGATGAAGGTGTGCCAGCCGATGTCGACCATCAGCGACGGGGACAGCGGCCGGTCGGTGACCGCGCAGGCCCGCAGGAACGCGAGTGCTTCGGTCATGACCCGCTCGGCCAGCGGCCGGTCCAGCCCGTGGTCGGTGACGATGCGGCGGGCAAGCCGGTCGAACAGCGGGGCGGGGACCAGGTCACGTGCGGGGGTTGTCTCGTGTACTGCGATGGTCATCAGGCACCTCCGGTACGGGTGGGTTCGTGGACGTACCGATAGGACACCGCTTGTACCGAGGGTGACGGTACCGTGGCCACCTACTCACTCCCTCATCACTCCCGAAGGAGCGCATGCGGATGCCAGCACAGGACGGGTTCGTCGCCGAGCTTCGCCGTCGCCGGGACGTGGCCGGCCTGTCGCAGATCGCGCTGGCGGGACTGATGGGCTACGGCCGATCGTACGTGTCCAAAGTGGAGACCGGCGGGGAGCTGCCGTCGAAGGAGTTCGCCGACAAGGCCGGCCAGGCCCTCGGCGCGGCCGGGGCGTTGACCGCCGCGTGGCAGGAGGAGTTCGCGGACCGCCGGGCACCAGCGGCCGGTGCGACACCGGACGTCGGCGCGGCTGGGCTGCTGGTGCTCGATGACGACGCCGAGCTGGTGTACGAGCTGGAGCCCGGCCGGTACCGGGCCACGATGCGTCGCCGGATCCGCAACGTCGGCGCTGAGCCGATCACCCGGTACCTGATCCGGATCTCGGTCGACCGCTACCCGGGCGACGCGCAACGCTCCAACCTGCTGTACCGGGAGGACCCGCTGCGCTGGGACGACATCGACCTGCACGCCTGGCACGGCGAGGGCCGTACACAGAGAATGCGCTGGCAGGTCAAGGTCGACCGCGACGCGGTCAAGGAGATCTGGTTGGAGCTGGCCGCCGACGACGGCAGCCGGTTCCCCCTCTACCCCGGTCATGACACCGTCATCGAGTACACCTACACCGTGCCGGAGCGACAGTGGGGCCACTGGTTTCAACGCGCGGTCCGACTCCCGACCCGCCGGCTGTCGGTGCAGCTGGTCTTTCCCGCCGCGCTTGGCCCCACCGTTTGGGGGTTGCACACCTCGATGTCCGCCGAGTCTTCCCCGCTATCGACCCCGATCGAGGAGACCGTCCAGGGCGACGACCACCTGTACCGGTGGTCGACCACCGACCCGCCGCTGCACGCCCGGTACCGGCTGGAGTGGACGATCACCGACCACACCATCGACCCGGCCCGACGGCCCAGCGAACGAATGGCCGCACTCGGCGTGCTGCAGCAGGGCCACCGGCTGCTGTCCCAACCGGCCCGACCGTTCGACCTGCCCGCCGAGGCCGACGACGCTCGCCGGCTGATCGCCGAGCTGCGATCGGTCATGACCCGAGTCGGTGCCGTCCACCAGTTCGCCAAAGGCATGGGCATCGCCGCACCTCAGATCGGCGTCGGCCGGGCCGCCGCGGTCGTGCGCACCGCCGCCGGTGACGAGATCACCCTGCTCAACCCGACCATCATCGACAGCAGCGACCAGGCCGACGCCCAGTACGAGGGCTGCCTGTCGTTCTTCGACGTACGCGGGCAGGTACCCCGGCCGCTGACCATCCAGGTCGAACACACCGACATCGACGGCCGCCACCGCATCACCCAGTACGAACACGGGGTCGCCCGGCTGGTCGCGCACGAAATCGACCACCTCCACGGACACCTGTACCTCGACCGGATGCCGCCCGGGGTCGAGCCCATCCCCGTCGAGCAGTACCGCGGTACCGGGCAAGCATGGAGCTACCAGCAGCCGACTACGCGGCCGGCCGATCGGTGACTTCTCCTGCGACGAGCGGGTTCCATGCTTCGCGGATGGCGACCGGGAGGACGAGTTCGTCCCACAGGTCCACGAGTAGCGCTCCGTCGATGTAGGTGAGTACGTCTTCCGGGGTGCCCTCGCGGAGAACGATCTCGTACACCCAGGCCCGGTCCCGGCGGTTGCGCATGGTGAAGCTGCGACCGGTGTCGGACCAGTTCAGCCGCAGTGGCAGTACGACCGTGGCGAGCGCCCTTTCGGCCGGGAGGCGCGGCAGTACGTTCGGAACATCGACGGGCAGGCCACGGTGGGTGGCCACTTTCCGGAACTCGATCTTGGGTGTGATCGACAGTTCGTAGCCGGCGGCGTTGAGGATTCGGCTGGTTACAGCCAGCGTAGGAATAGCCCCCGGAATCCCGGGGGCTATGACTGCTGCTACCTCTGAACTACTTCACCGCTTCACGGAGTTGACGAACGCCCTGAAAGCGTCGGGCGATACGCTCAGCGTCCCGCCGTCGCGGTCCTTGGTGTCCCGGACCAGGTACATCGATCCTGGCTTGACCTCAACGCAGTTGCCGTTCCCGGCAGACCGGCTGGACTTCCTCCACCCGTGCTCGGGAGTCATGTTTCTCAACCTCGCTCACATGGACGCGCGAACCTCTCGGAGCAAGTTTAGCGACCGGTCGGTGTCCAGTGCACGCGCGATGAGGTGCTGAAACATGAGCTTGTACCGGGCGACGTCGGGTGGTTCCTGTAGGTAGGCGGAGCTGGTCAGGTGGTCCGTATACGCCACCGGCGGGAACGGCTCCGGGAATGTCATCAGGACGAACGGGCCGGTCATGGCCGCGTGCGCGCCGGCCGCGTAGGGCAAGATCTGGAGGGTGACGTCTGGTCCGGTGGCCAGCCGCTCAAGGTGGTCAAGCTGCTCCTTCATGACCTTCCGCCCGCCGACCTCTTGCCGGATGACCCCCTCGGCGAGGATGGCCCAGACGTGCGGTTTGCCGTCATCGCGCTCGAGGATTGCTTGGCGATCCATCCGGAAGGACACTTTCCGCGAGACTTCGTCGGCGGTCGCGTCAACCAGAGATGCCCTGGTCACGGCTTCTGCGTACGCCTTGGTCTGCAACAGCCCTGGGATGACCAGACCTTCGAACGTTTGCAGCTCAACGGCAGAGCCTTCCAATCCCACGTACTGGCCGAACCAGTCGAGTACGACGTCTGCGTAGTCCCTCTGGTACCACGTCCGCTGCCGTGCCTCTCGGGCTACCCGATCGATCGCCGCCGCACGGTCAGCCGGCACGTTGTAGTGCCGGCACAGCGCCGCTGCATCGGTGGCGGAGACGCCAGCCCTGGCCCCTTCGATCCGGGACAGCTTCGAGTGTGACCAGCCGAGTTCGGCCGCCACACGCTCGGCCGTGTCGCCGGTCGGTATCCGCCATGCCTTGAGTTCGCTCGCGAGCCACATCCGCCGAACAGTGGCCCCGGACCCGTCGTCAGCCATGCCCCGACTCTAGTCGATGCGCCCATTGGCTGCTCGACCCATGCCAAGATGCACATTGCATTTCGACTTGGGTCACAGTACTGTCCGGAGTGGGATGAACACCAAGGAGGGCGGGATGTTGGACACGGTGGACCCGGTACGGCCAGGATGTGGGTTGATCCTCGGCGCGATGCCGTTGCCCGGGGACGGGTGTGGCTCACGAATCGGTGCGTAGGGCTGGCTACGTACCGGTCACGCTGGTTCGAGGTCATCCGGGTGGAACGGGCCTGGTTGCCGGACCACTCGTATCTGATCGGGTACTACCCGGCATCGCCGCGCGAGATCCGACGTGAGTACGTCCTCAACGACGCGGTACGAGTCGAACGGCGGTGCCGGTCGTGATGGCCATGGACCAAGAGCCGAAGCAAGGTGACGCGGTGTTCATCAGCCCGGCCGCCGGCATCCACGGTCACGGCTGCTGGTGGGCGCTGGTGGTGTCCACGATGCCGGCGCTGGTCAAGGGCGCGGTGTACCTCCGGGTCGTACCGGTCGAGGACACGGCGGCAACCCCGCAGGTGTTCTACGCGCGGACGTCCGGCCTGCTGGTTAACAAGAGGAGCTAGTGGTCAGAGGGCGGCGCGTTCGGCGGAGAGCCAGGTGCGGTAGGTCTTGACCTGGGCGTCGCTCTCTGCGGGGTCCCAGCCGAGCAGCGGGGCGACGATGGCGGCGACGTGCGGGGCGGCGGCGGCACCGCCGTCGGGCGTCTCGAACGACACGTGGGTACGGTGCCAGAGCAGGTCTTCCAGCGTCGTCGCGCCCTCGTGCGTGACCGCGTACGCGAACTCGGCGGCGAGATGCCCGCCGGTGTCCGGCACCGGCCGTACCAGGTCCGGGTCGGCGTCGAGCACCTGCTCGGTCAGCGACCCGTACCGGCCGGCGAGGCGGACCACGTCGGCGGCGGCGAGCCCGTGTGCGGCGGCGATCCGGTCGGCCCGGTGCGAGACGGTGCGCCAGCCGGTCGTACCGACCAGCGGCAGGTCGGCGGTCTCCGACGCCGGCAGCCGCTCGCCGAGCGCCATGCCGACCGCGTCGACGGCGTCGGCCGCCATCGCCCGGTAGGTGGTGTACTTGCCACCGACGATGGTGATCATGCCGGCCGGTCCGGGCAGCACCGAGTGGTCCCGGGACAGCGCCGAGGTCGTGCCGGCGTCGCCGGCCGGCGCGAGCAGCGGGCGCAGCCCGGCGAACGTGCCGACGATGTGCTCGCGGCCGATCGGCCGCCGCAGGTACCGGTTGATGTTGCGCAGCAGGTAGTCGATCTCGGCCGGCTCGGCGCGCGGGGTGCTCAGGTCGCCGTGGTAGGGCGTGTCGGTGGTGCCGAGCATCCACCGGTCGAACCACTTGCGGATGATGATGACCGAGTCCTCGGCGCGGGCGAAGATCCCGGTCGTCGAGTCGAGCGCGGCCGGGTCGAGCACGACGTGTACGCCCTTGGCCGGCGCCACCCGGAACGTCTCCGCGCCGGCCAGCCGCTGGATCTCGGCCGACCACACCCCGGCCGCGTTGACGACCGCGCGGGCGGTGATGCGGTGCCGGTCCCCGGTGACGGTGTCCTCGACCACGACGCCGGCGACCCGGTCGCCCGCTCGGGGAATCTCGACCACGCGGGCGCGGGTGATCACCCGCGCGCCGAGTGACGCCGCGGTGCGCGCCAGCACCATGGTGTGCCGGGCGTCGTCGACCCGGACGTCGTAGTACTGGATGCCGCCGCGCACCCGATGCGGATCGAGGGCCGGGGCGACCCGCAGCGCGCCGCGCCGGGAGTAGTGCCGGTGGTGCGGGATCCCGCTGCGGGACAGCGTCATGGCGTCGTAGAGCGCCACGCCGGCGCCGATGTAGGGCCGCTCGTACGCCCGGGTCAGCGGGTACAGGAACGGCTCCGGCTGGGCCAGGTAGCCGCACAGCCGGTTGACCATCAGGTCCCGCTCGTGCAGCGCCTGGTTGACCAGCTTGACGTTGAGCTGCTCCAGGTAGCGCAGCCCGCCGTGGAACGTCTTGCCCGACCTCGACGAGGTACCCGCCGCCAGATCACCGGCGTCGACCAGCACCACCGACAGCCCGCGCGCGGCGGCGTCCAGCGCGGTACCGGCGCCGGTCGCGCCGGCCCCGATCACCACCACGTCGTAACTGCCGCCGGTCGCGTCGGCGAGCGCCCGGTCCCGTTGTTGCCCGGACAGCGCCGAGGTGTCGTTCATCGGAGTCCTTTCGTGGATACCCCGGCGTCCGCCGGTGGAGGAAACGAAATCCCCGGGGGCAAGGTGAATGCCGGGGTTCGTGGCCGGGGCCCGGGCTCGGCCGCGTCGGTACCGTGCCGGCCACGGCGTGCCGTTCGCGAGGACTCGGTACGGTGCCGGTCACGGGGCACCGTTCGCGAGGACGCGGCGGCGGTGGTGCTCGTCCGGCCGGGCGTCCAGGTCGTCGGCGGAGGCGGCCGGCAGGTACGCGGGGCGGCCGACGGCGAGCACGCCGGAGAGGATCCGGGCCGCCTTGACCGACATCGCGGTCACCCGGTGTACCTCGTCGGCGGTGTCGCCGAGCGCCACGATGCCGTGGTTGCCGAGATAGATCAGCTTCGGTGCGGTGCCGTGCGCGTCCAGGTGGGCGCGCAGCCCGTCGCGCACCGCCCGGCCGAGCGCCAGCCCCGGCTCGGCGTACGGCACCAGCAGCGCGTGCCGGCCGCACACCACAACCTGGTCCGGGAACAGGTGCCCGGCGACCAACTCGCCGGCGGCGTCGGAGCACAGCAGCGCGTTGACCGCCGTCGGGTGGGTGTGCCCGACGTAGCTCGCGCCGCACAGCGCGATGCCGAGCGCGTGCAGCATCGTCTCGATCGACGGCGTCCTGGCCGGTTCGCCGTGCTCCGGTGGCCGCGCGCCGGCCGCCCGCAGCCGCGCCCCGACGGCGGTACCGTCGCGCGGATCGAGCGACTCGTCGTCGATGACCGCCAGCACCTCGTCGGTGCCCATCCGGACGAAGCTGTCGGCGGTGGTGGCGGCCAGTGGCACGCCGCTCGCCTTCACCGCGAAGCTGCCGTCGCCCAGATCGGCCGATGTGTTGCCCTCGCCCAGAATGACCAGATCGGCCGCCGGATCGGCCAGCCGGTGGGACAGGTCGAGCAACGCCGTCGGGATGCGATGCGTCGGGTCGGCGCTCACGTGCTCCTCCTCGGTGGTACGGCCGCGGTCCGGCGCAGGGTCGCGGTCAGGCCGGCCGGTCCGGCGAGATGGTCACGCAGCGCCAGCACCGCCGGTAGCCGTTCGGTGTAGGCGGCGTGCCGGTCCGGATCGGGGTGGAAGGTGGCGGCGATCCGGCGCCCGGTCGGCGCGACGGCGGCGAAGTCCGGCCAGACGCCGACCGCGACGCCGGCCAGCAGCGCCGCGCCGTGTGCCGCGCCGTGCCCGGCGACCGGTACGACCACGTCCCGGCCCAGCACGTCGGCCTTGACCTGCGGCCAGTGCCGGGAGCGGGCACCGCCGCCGAGCGCGCGCAGCGGCCCGTCGTCGGGCAGTACCCGGGCGACCGCCGCCAGGTCGGCCCGCAGCGCCAGCGCGGCCCCCTCGTACGCGGCGAGCAGCAGGTCGCCGGCGGTCACGTCGAGGTCGAGCCCGGCGATCGCGCCGCGCGCGGCCGGGTCCCACACCGGGGTACGTTCGCCGAGCAGCGACGGCAGCAGCGCGAGCCGGCCCGGCCGTGCCGCCGGGATCTCGGCGTCGAGCACCGCGGCCGAGTCGTACCCGGTCAGCCGGGCCACCCAGTCGACCAGTGCGCCGGTGCTGACCTGCGCGGTCAGCAGCAGGTCGGTGTCGGGTACGCAGTGCCGGACGTGGATCATGTCGGCCACCCGGGTGCCGCGCGGCATCGGCCGCAGCGACACGGTGGAGAAGCCGGTCATCTCGGCGACCCCGTCGCCGGGCAGCAGCAGACCGGCCTCCAGCGCCGCGCCGACCGCGTCGATCGCGCCGGCGGCCACCGGGGTACCGGCCGGCAGCCCGGTGGCCGCCGCCGCGCCCGCGCCGACGGTACCGACGATGTCGGTGCAGCGCAGCGGGTCGCCGAGCAGCCCCACCGGGACGCCGAGCGCGGCCACCGCCGGGTCGAAGTCGTCGTCCCAACCGGTGAAGAACGACGCGGTGCTCTCCTCGAAGCTGAACACGCCGGTCAGCTTCGCGACCACGAACGAGTTGGCGCACAGCACCGCGTGGGCGCCGTCGAGGCCGCCGTGCCGGGCCCACCAGAGCAGCTTGGCGGTGCCGAAGTACGGGTCGGTGCCGTTGCGGCCGGCCGGTACCGCGGCGGCGAGCGCGGCGGACTCCGCGGTGGCCCGCCGGTCGGCCCAGGTCAGCGCCGGGCCGAGCGGGTCGCCGGCCGCGTCGACCGGTACCAGCGTCGGGCCCTGGCTGGTGACCGCGACGCCGGCGATCGGCTCGCCGGGCGTCACGATCCGGCGCAGCGCGGTGCGCGCGGCGTCCCACCAGGCGCCGGCGTCCTGGGCGGCGCCGAGCCCGGCCAGCGCGGTCGGGTACCGGACGGTCGCGTCGCGCAGCAGTCCGCCGGCGTCGTCGACAGCCACCGCCTTGAGCCCGGTGGTACCGACGTCGATGCCGATCGTGGTCAGCGGGCACCTCCAAATTTATCGCAGCTCGTGTGCGATTTCTCAGGCACCGTAACCCGTGCGGCTTCGGAGCTCAAGTGGTGCTGTGCGGCGTGATTGCCGGTCACCGCGGGTCGGGTACCGCGGTTGATTGTCAAGATCTTCGGCTGCGGGGCTGGACAACATCACATGCCGTGTGTGAGATTCGACCATCGCACCGTCCAGTAACCGCCGCGTCATCCGACCGACATGAAGGAGCTCCGTGCGCACCCGCCTGATCCTGTCCCGGCACGGCCAGACCACCTGGCACGGTGAGAACCGGTATGCGGGGGTCAGCGACGTCGATCTCACCGACGCCGGCCACCGCCAGGCGGTGGCGCTGGGTGACTGGTGCCGGCAACACCGGCCGGACGCCCTGTACGCCTCACCGGTACGCCGGGCCCGGGAGACGATCGCACCGGTCGCCGTGGCCACCGGCCTGCCCGTACACACCGTGCCGGACCTGCGCGAGGTCGACTTCGGCATCGCGGAGGGGCGGACGCTCGACGAGCTGGCCCCGGCACTGGTCGAGGCGTTCCGGGCCGACCCGGCGGCGCACCCGTTCCCGGGCTCGGAGCCGCCGGAGGACGCGGCCCGCCGCGGCGCCGCCGCGCTGCGCGAGATCGCGGCCGCCCGGCCCGGTGGCCGCGTGCTCGTCGTCGCGCACAACACGTTGCTGCGGCTGGCCCTGTGCACCCTGCTCGGTCTGCCGGCGGGCCGGTACCGCGAGGTCTTCCCTCGGCTCGACAACGGTGCGCTGAGCACGATCGCGCTGGCCGCCGACGGTGCCGGCGTCGCCGCGATCGAAAGCTGGAACGTACCCCTGTCCGCCGCCGGGCGGCCCGATGCGGCGCCGGTCGCGACTCCCACGACCAGGAGGACCTGATGGCACCACAACCCCGTACGGCCGGCGTGAGCCGGCGGTCGCTGCTGCGCGGCCTAGGCGCGGCCGGCGTCGCGGCTGCCGCCGCACCCGCGCTGACCGGCTGCGTCGTGGAGAGCGCCGGCAGTACCGGCACCGGCGCCGGGAGCGCGGCCAACGAGGTGACCGGCGCGTTCGACTGGAAGCGCGCCAAGGGCACCACGATCCGCATCCTGCAGACGCCGCATCCGTACCAGAAGAGCTTCGCGCCGCTGTTGAAGGAGTTCACCGAGCTGACCGGCATCACCGTGGTGCCGGAGCTGGTGGCCGAGGCGGACTACTTCACCAAGCTCAACACCGAACTGTCCGGCGGTGCCGGTACCCACGACGTGTTCATGACCGGGGCGTACTTCATCTGGCAGTACGGGCCACCCGGCTGGATGGAGGACCTGTACCCGTGGGTGCAGAACTCGTCCGCGACCAGCGCCGACTACGACTTCGAGGACATCTTCGAAGGGTTGCGGACCTCGACCCGGTGGGACTTCAAGACCGGTTCGCCGCTCGGGTTCGGCGGCCAGTGGGCGATCCCGTGGGGGTTCGAGACCAACGTCATCGCCTACAACAAGACGTTGTTCGACAAGCGGGGGATCAAGCCGGCGGACACCTTCGACGACCTGATCGGCCTGGCGCACGACCTGACCGACCGGAAGAACAACCGGTACGGGATCGCGTTCCGCGGCTCGAAGTCCTGGGCCACCGTGCATCCCGGGTTCATGACGCAGTTCACCCGGGAGGGCGGCAAGGACTTCGAGGTACACGACGGGCGCCTCAAGGCGACGATGAACTCGCCGGTCGCGGTCGAGTTCACGAAGAAGTGGGTGGACCTGGCCAAGGCCAGCGGGCCGAGTGCCTGGCCCACCTACGACTATCCACAGTGCACCACCGACCTCGGCAACGGCGTGGCCGCGATGGTGTACGACGCGGACTCGGCGACGTACCCGAAGAACAAGCCCGGCGCCAGCAAGGAGGCCGGCCACCTCGGTTGGCACCCGGGGCCGGCCGGTAAGGACGGCAGCTACGCCACGAACCTGTGGACCTGGTCGCTGGCGATGAACTCGGCGTCCAAGCACAAGCTGGCCGCCTGGCTGTTCATCCAGTGGGCGACCGGCAAGCAGGCGATGTCGAAGGCGGTCAAGCAGGGCGCGTTCGCCGACCCGACCCGGCAGTCGGTGTTCGACCAGACGTTCAAGCAGACGCTCGGCGGCTTCCCCGGCTACCTGGAGACCTTCGAGAAGGTCATCGGGTCGACGAAGATCCAGTTCACGCCGGAGAAGCAGTTCTTCGACGTGGCCGAGAACTGGGCGGTCGGCCTGCAGCAGATGTACAGCGGGGCCGACGCGCAGTCCACCCTGGACAAGGTGGCCGCCGCGGCGAACAAGGCCGTCAAGGGCTGACGGGAGCGCTGCGATGACTCTGGCTGACGAGACGGCGCCGACGCGCGAGGCCACCGAACCCGCGGAGCCACCGCGCGTACCGGCGTGGCGCCGCGGAGCGCGCCCCTACCTGCTGTCCATCCCGGCGCTCGCCGTCGTGGTGGGCATCCTCTACCCGTTCCTGTCCGGCGCGTACTACTCGTTGCTGGACTACTCGGCCGGCAACACACACGTCAAGCTGGTCTGGTTCCGCAACTTCGCCGACGTGTTGAGCGACGGCGGGCTGTGGCGCTCGGTCGGTGTGACGGTCGAGTACGCGCTGATCGCCACCGCGGTCGAGACGGTGCTCGGCGTCGGCGTGGCCCTGCTGCTCAACCGGTCCACCCTGATCGGCCGGATCTTCGAGAAGGTACTGATCCTGCCGCTGATGATCGCCCCGGTCATCGCCGCGACGATGTGGAAGCTGATGTTCGACGCGAACTTCGGCATCCTCAACCACGTGCTCGGTCTCGGCCACACGTTCAACTGGTTGAGCAAGGACCACGCGCTGTACTCGGCGATCCTCGTCGACGTCTGGGTGTACACGCCGTTCGTCGCGGTGCTGGTGCTGGCGGGGATCCGCTCGCTGCCGGCCGAACCGTTCGAGGCGTCCGATGTGGACGGCGCGAGCTGGTGGTACATGTTCCGCCGGCTGATGCTGCCGATGATCTATCCGTACATCCTGGTCGCGGTCATCTTCCGGCTGATGGACTGCCTGAAGATCTTCGACATCATCTACGCGCTGACCGCCGGCGGCCCCGGCACCGTGACGACCACGTTGCAGATCAACGCGTTCGAGGACTCGATCACCCACTTCAACTACTCGCGCGGCAGCACGTACATGTTCCTGCTGTGGGTACTGGTGTTCATCGCCGCGCGGTTCCTGGTCGGTGTGTTGACGAAGGCGCAGAAGCGCGCCGCCGGAACGGAGGGATGATGGCCCGACGCGAGCTCATGCCCGGGCAGAAGCGGGTCAGCGCCGGCGGCGTCGTCGCCGACACCGTCACCGTACTGTGGTTCATCTTCGCGTTGTTCCCGATCGTGTGGATGTTCCTGCTGTCGTTGAAGAACAACGTGCAGCAGACGTCGACCTACTTCGGCTTCACGCCCACCTGGACCAACTACCTGACCGTACTGGGATCCAAGGGTGAGCAGCTGACCAGCGTCGACTTCAAGTCCGCGGTGCTGACCAGCGTGCTGGCCTGCGCCGGGGCGACCGCGGTGTCGCTGGTGGTGGGCATCCCGGCGGCGTACGCGGCCGGGCGGTGGAAGTTCCGCGGCGCCGAGTCGCTGATGTTCAACATGCTGTCGTTCCGGTTCGCGCCGGAGCTGATGGTCATCGTGCCGCTGTTCGTCATCTACCACTACCTGCACCTGTTCGACACCACGGTCGGGCTGATCTGGGTGCTGCAACTGGTCACGATGCCGCTGGTGGTGTGGATTCTCCGGTCGTACTTCCAGGACCTGGCGCCGGAGCTGGAACAGGCCGCGCTGCTGGACGGCTACACCCGGATCCGGGCGTTCTTCTCGGTGGCGTTGCCGCTGGTGCGGCCCGGCATCGCGGCGGCGGCGCTGCTGGCTTTCATCTTCGCCTGGAACAACTACATCTTCCCGTTGATCCTGACCGACTCGAACGCCACCACGGTCACCGTCGCGGTGACCAAGTTCCTCGGTGGCGGCGGCCAGGCGTACTACAACCTGACCGCCGCGGCGGCCCTGCTCGGTGTGCTGCCGCCGCTCGTGCTGGCGCTGTGCATCCAGCGGTACCTGGTCCGCGGGCTCTCCTTCGGGGCGGTGAAATCCTGATGGCAAGTCTCACCCTGGACGGCGTCACCAAGTCGTACGGCAAGACCCGGGCGCTGACCGAGCTGTCCCTGTCGGTGGGCGACGGCGAGTTCTTCGTCATCCTCGGCCCGTCCGGCGCCGGCAAGACGACCACGCTGAAGTCGGTCGCCGGGCTGGAGCCGATCGACGACGGCAGCGTGCACATCGGCGGGACCGACATGGCCGGCGTCGAGCCGTACCGGCGCAACGTCGCGATGGCGTTCGAGAGCTACGCGCTCTACCCGCAGAAGACCGTGCACGACAACCTCGCCTCGCCGCTGCGGTCCGGCCGTACCGGCACGTACTCGCGGGCCGAGCAGGACGAGCGGATCCGCGAGGTGACCGAGACGCTCGGCATCGCGCACCTGCGCTCGCGCTTCCCCCGGGAGCTGTCCAACGGGCAGCGGCAGCGGGTCGCGCTGGGCCGGGTGCTGGTGCGGCCGGCCGGCGCGTACCTGCTGGACGAGCCGCTGTCGCACCTGGACGCCAAACTGCGCGCGGCGATGCGCGCCGAGCTCAAGCAGCTGGGTGCGATGTCCTCGACCACCACCCTGTACGTCACGCACGACTACCAGGAGGCGCTGGCGCTCGGCGACCGGATCGCGGTGCTGCGGGCCGGCCAGGTGGTGCAGGTCGGTACCGCGGCACAGATCTGGTCCCGGCCGAGCGACACGTTCGTGGCCCGCGCGCTCGGCCAGCCCGAGATGATGCTGCTGCCGGCGACCGTGGACGGCGGGCGGATCCGCACCGCCGACGGTGCCCTGGACATGGCCGCACCGGCCGGGCTGGAGCGCGGCCCGGTGCTGCTCGGCATCCGGCCGCGGGCGCTGACCGTCGGCGACCGGGACGGCGCGGTGACCGTGCGCGGCAGCGTACGGCTGGCCGAGCGGCTCGGCCGGGTCATCGAGCTGACCGTGCGCAGTCACGACACCGACCTGGTGGCGGTGGTGGCCAGTGCCGTGGCACCGGCCGAGGGCGCCGACGTGACGCTGTGCGTACCACCGGCCGAGGTGCACGTGTTCGTCGACGACACCCGCTGGGGATCCGTGGCCGGCAAGGAGGACCGTGATGCCTGACAGCCTGGTGCTCGACCAGTTGCGC
The DNA here is from genome assembly GCF_016865425.1 of Actinocatenispora thailandica. Taxonomy (NCBI): domain Bacteria; kingdom Bacillati; phylum Actinomycetota; class Actinomycetes; order Micromonosporales; family Micromonosporaceae; genus Actinocatenispora; species Actinocatenispora thailandica. Next base: position 1,390,935 of record NZ_AP023355.1, read on the forward strand.
AAGACCTACCGCACCCGCGGCCGGGAGCCGTTCGAGGCGGTGCGCGGCATCGACCTGGACGTCTCGGCCGGCGAGCTGGTCGCCCTGCTCGGGCCGTCCGGCTGTGGCAAGACGACCACGCTGCGGATGATCGCCGGACTGGAGACGGTGACCTCCGGCGACATCCGCATCGGCGGCCGGTCCGTACCGGACCTGCCACCGGGCAAGCGGAACCTGGGCGTCGGGTTCGAAAGCTACGCGCTGTACCCGCCGTTGACGGTGCGGGAAAACCTCGCGTACGGGCTGAAGGCACGCAAGGTGCGGGATGCCGACGCGCAGGTCGACACGCTCGCCGCCCGGCTGGAGATGACCGAACTGCTGCCGATGCGGCCGTCCGGGCTCTCCAGCGGGCAGAAGCAGCGGGTGGCGCTGGCTCGCGCGCTGATCCGCCAGCCACCGGTACTGCTGCTGGACGAGCCGCTGTCGCACCTGGACGCGTCCGCACGGCAGCGGGTGCGGCGCGAGCTGCGCACCCTGCAACGCGAGTTCGGGTACACCACGATCGTGGTCACCCACGACCAGTTGGAGGCGCTGAGCCTGGCCGACCGGATGGCCGTGATGGACGCGGGCGTGATCCAGCAGTTCGGCACCCCGGACGAGATCTACGACGACCCGGCGAACCGGTTCGTCGCCGACTTCGTCGGTGAGCCGCCGATGAACCTGGTGGACGGGGTGGTCGAACAGCGGTCCGCCGGCACCGTGGTGCACCTGGGCCAGGCCGGTTTCCTCGCCACCTCGGCCCGGCACGCCACCGACGGCGCGAAGGTGACCGTCGGCCTGCGCCCGCAGGACTGCGTCACGGCCGCCGACGGCTCCGGCCTGACCTGCACCGTGCGGGTGTTCGAAAACCTGCTGGAGTACGGCCTGGGCACGCTGGACGTGGCGGGCATCGCCGCGCCGCTGCTGGCGCAGACCGGTTCGGACACCGTGTGGGCCACCGGTGAGACGGTGCGGATCGCCGCGCCGCCCGAGCGGGTCTACCTGTTCGACCAGGGGTCCGGCGACCGGGTCCGCTGACCGCCGCCTCCGGTGAGCTGCCTCCCGGGACGCCCGGGAGGCAGCACCGTCTGCGCTGACCGGCGGATCAGACGGGGTCGGCGACCACCAGCTCGATGTCGTGCTGCCGCACGTCGGCCTGGTCGTCGTCGTCCAGCCCGGCGTCGGTGACCAGCAGGTCGAAGTCGTCCAACCGGCCCAGCAGGTGCGGCGCCGGACGGCCGAACTTGGCGTGGTCGATCATCAGCACGGTGCGCGCCGCGTGTTCGATCATCGACCGGCGCACCATCAGCGTCGCCTCCGACCGGTGGTAGCAGGCACCGTCGAGCACCGCGGTGGTCGACATGAACAGCACGTCGGCGTGCAGCTCCCGGATCGCGTCGATGGTCTGCACGCCGTAGCAGCCGTCCTGGATCCGTTGGTACTTGCCGCCCAGCACGATCAGGTCCACACTGGACACTTCGCCGAGCCGCGCCACGACCGGCAGGAAGTTCGTCGCGACGGTCAACGGCGCACGCTCGATCAGGTGCGGCGCCAACGCCATCGCCGTCGTGCTGTCGTCCAGGAAGATCGTCTGGCCCTGATGGATCTCCGCCGCCGCGGCCGCCGCGATCGCCGCCTTCTCCCGGCGCATCGCCTTGGTCCGGTCCGGCACGCTGGCCGTCAACAGCGCCGACGGGTTCGCGGTGGCGCCGCCGCGCAGCTTGATCAGCCACCCCTCGGTGACCAGCGCGTCCAGATCGCGATGCACGGTCATCACGCTGACGCCGTAGGTCCGGGCCATGTCGTCGACCCGCGCGAACCCGTCCGCCAGGATCTGCCGCCGGATCTGCTCACGCCGCTCCAGCGGTGCCACCCGACCGTTGTCCCCGTCCGTCACGCCGGAATTCTACGTCGATCGGATCGGACCGGGCCGGACGGGGAGTTGCGTATCGCGGTGGCGACACCGGGCCGGACCGGGCAGGCTGGTGGCATGACGCGGGTGTACGAGGACGGGGACGTGCTGGCCTACCAGCGCCGGGTGGCGAGCTGGCTCGGCGCCGACCCGGTGCTGCACGCGATGCCGGCGTCACTGCTCGCACAGCGCGTCGACGGCACCGTACCGGTCGAGCCGGACGCCTGGTGGCTGCGGGTCTGCGCGGACGACGGCACGCTGCTCGGAGTGGCGCTGCGGACCCCGCCGTACCCGCTGCTGCTCGCCGCGATGCCGGCGGCGGCGGCCGAGGCGGTCGCCGACTGGTGCGTGGCCCGGCCCGGCCGGTTGACCGGTGTCGGTGGCCCGCGGGCGGCCGGTGACCCGTTCGTCGCCCGCTACGTGGCGGCCACCGGGGCACGGTCGCAGCTGTGGATGGCGCAACGGATGTACCGGCTCGACGCGGTGACCCCGCCGACCGGGGTGCCCGGCGCGGCGCGGCCGGCGGTACCGGCGGAGATTCCGCTGCTGTCCGGGTGGGTGTCCGCGTTCGCGGCCGAGACAGGTGCCCCGGTGCCGGATCCCCGGCTGGCGGAACGGATCGCGGCCGGACTGCTATGGGTCTGGACCGACGACGAGCGTCCGGCCGGCGACCCGGTGCCCGGTGCCGGTTCGCCGCCCGTCGCGATGAACTGGATCTCCCCGCCCGCGGCGGGCGTGGTACGGGTCAGCGCCGTGTACACGGCACCGGAGCGGCGCGGCCGCGGGTACGCCAGCGCGCTGGTCGCGGCGACCAGCCAGGCGGCGCTGGACGCCGGTGCGTCGGCCTGCACGCTGTTCACCGACCTGGCCAACCCGACCTCGAACGCGATCTACCAGCGGATCGGCTACCACCCGGTGGCCGACGCCGGCCAGTGGCGCTTCACCGCCTGACGGTTCCGCCGTCGATGGCGGGGTCGGGCGGTCCGGGCGGATCCGGGTACGAACCGGGCGGCCGTGCGGCGGAACCGCAAGCAGGATCAGGCGGCGGGCACCGGGCGGCGCCGATGATGAACCCATGGATGCGGAACGGGACCGGCTGCGCGAGCTGCTCGACGTGATCGTCGACAGCGTCGCGGACCGGGCACCGGACGAGACGGACGGCGCGGCGCTCGCGGCCCGCGCGTACCTGTCCCGGTACCACTTCGACCGGTTGGTGTCGGCCGCGATCGGGGAACCACCGGGCGGGTTCCGGCGGCGGCTGCTGCTGGAGCGGGCCGCCTGCGAGCTGCGCGACGGCGCGGCGGTCACCGACGTGGCCTACCGCGCCGGGTACGGCTCGCCGGAGGCGTTCACCCGGGCGTTCGGCCGGGCGTACGGGCGGCCACCGTCGGCGCTGCACGGCGACCCCGGCAGCCGGGTGCAGCTGCCCGCCCCCAACGGCATCCACTTCCATCCTCCGGGCAACCTGCGGGTGCCCGGCGACCCGAGGAGGTCCGGCATGGACGTCACCAGTACGATCCTGGCCCACGACAACTGGCTGGTCGGCGAGATTCTGCGGCACGCCGAGAGGCTGCCGGACGAGGTGCTGGACCGGCCGATCACGATGAGCATCGACGCGCTGGACGCCGGCGACGGGCTGCGCGGTCTGCTGCACACCCTGGTGTCGACGAAGGAGCGGTGGACCGCGGCGGTGCAGGGCAGCCGGCCGCCGGGCGGTGACCCGCTCGGCTCCCGGTTGCCGGACTCCGAGCGCACGCTGCCGGCGCTGCGCCGCCGGTACGCGGTGGCCGGGCCGGCGTTCCTGGAGCTGGCGAACGGGATCCGGGCCCGCGGTGAGGAGGACACCACCTTCATCGACGTCACCTGCGACCCGCCCCGTACCTTCAGCTACGGGGAGATGATCGCGCACGTGCTGAACTTCTCCGCGTACCGGCGGACGCTCGCGGTCGGCGCGCTGCACGAGTACGGCATCGACGCGCTCGGGTTCGGTGACCCGGTGTCCTACTCCGCCGACCGTCCACAGTAGACGGTGCAGCGGCCGGGCAGGGGGCCCGTACCGATCCCCTGCCCGGCGAGTGCTCGACCGGTCAGCCGGCGGCGACCGCGAACACGTGGATCGAGGACTGCGCCGGCAGCGTCACGCTGGCGACCGTCTTGTCCGGTGGCAGCGCCACCCCGAGGTAGAAGATCCGGTACTGCACGCCGAAGTTGGCCGGCCCGGACTGGGTGTTGCGGTGATCGGCGGTGGCCACGATGTCGTAGCCGGTCGTGTCGCTGCAACACCAGTTCGGGAACGACAGGTCGGCCTGCCGGGTGGTTCCGTCGGTGAACGTGATCGTCACGGTGCCGGTGTCGAAGCCGGCCTCGGCGCCGAGGAAGCCGAGCGTGCCGGTCCCGCTCACGGCCACCTTGCGGGAGCCGCCGGCCACGTTGTCCGGCGTCCCGGCCGCGGCGGACGGCCACCGGAACGTCAGCCCGTCGTGCGTCAGGCTGGCACCCGGGGTCAGGCCGGCCGCGGCGAGCGCCTGCGCCGAGTAGCTGTTGCCGCCGCCGTCGAAGTTGCCGGGCGCCGGGTTCGACTCGTCGGTGACGCCGACGTTGTTCGCCGCCGCGTCGATGCTCGGGTACGGCGTCGGCGAAGCGTAGTCGAGCCCGCCGGAGACGCCGTGTCGCGTACCGTGCCAGCGGTAGCCGGCGCTGCCGGTCAGGTGCAGCATCGCGCCCGGCGGCGGGGTGTTCGGCGTGACGTCGTAGTGCGCGGTCAGCGTCCCGCCCGGCGGTACGGCCCGGGCCGGTCGCCGGTCGGTGCGGGTGGCGGTCCAGCCGGCCGGTACCTTCAGCCGCACCGTGGCGTCGCTGATCGCGCTGGTGCCGTGGTTGGTCAGGGTCACGGTGGTCGGCGTGCTGGTGCCCGCGGCGTACCCGTGCCCGTCGACGCCGACCACGGTGGCCGGCGGGATGCCCGGGGAAGCGTTGCGATGCACCCGGTACAGGGTCGCCGAGTGGCCCGGTACCGAGGCGGCGATCGTGCCGGCGGTCGAGGTGATCTGCTTGGACCACAGGTCGGTGAGCCGGTAGCTGCGGGCGTGCCCGGTGAAGCCGGCCTGCGCCGCGGTCACCGACGCGGTCTGCTCGCTCGCCCCCTTGTTGAACAGCACCACGGCCCGGTCGCCGTTGGCCAGCGGTCGGGACAGGATGTCCACGTCGCCGGTGGACTTGACGATGGTGCCCTGCACGCCGAGCCGGTCCTGGTCGACGGCCACGACGTCGGCGTTCGACAGGATCCGGATCGTGTCGGCCGAGGCGCCCTTCAACGCGGTGGAGAACAGCAGCGGCGAGGCCATCACCGACCACACCGACATCTGCGCCTGGTACTCGTTGGTGGTCATGCCGCCGTTGCCGACCTCCAGCATGTCGGCGTCGTTCCAGTGGTTGGGCCCGGCGTAGGCGGCGAGGCCGGGGCTGTTGCCCTCGGCGTAGTTCTCCAGCACCGAGTCCCAGTTGTCGGCGATGTCGGAGCCGTACCGCCACAGCTGACCCTCGTCGGCGAGCCAGCCCAGCTCGTCGGTGAAGTTCGGCCCGGAGCAGCAGACGTACGCCGGGGCCGACTCGCTGAACACGATCTTGCGCCCGGTGTTCGCGAGCGCCTGGCTGGCCTCGTGGTAGACGAGGTGCGCCACCTCGGCGGCCGACTTGCCGGGGAACTGGTCGGTCGGCTGGTAGCAGTAGTCGAGCTTCAGGTAGTCCACGCCCCAGGAGGCGTAGTCGTCGGCGTCGGTCTGGAAGTGGCCGTAGCTGCCGGCCGCGCCCTGGCACGTCTTGTACCCGGCGTCCTCGTAGATGCCGAACTTGAGGCCCTTGGAGTGGATGTAGTCACCGAGCCACTTGAGCCCGTGCGGGAACCGGGTCCGGTCGATCTGCAGGTGGCCGTCGGCGTCCCGGTCGTGCTGCATCCAGCAGTCGTCGATGTTGACGTAGTGGTAGCCGAGCTTGTCCAGGCCGAGCCGGACGATCTCGTCGGCGGTGTCGACGAACAGCTGCTCGTTCATCGCGTCGTTGCACTCGAACCCGGCCCAGTCGTTGAAGCCCATCGGCGGGGTCGGTGCGAGGTCGTCGCCGTTGGTGGCGTGCGGGGTGGTCTGCGGCGCGGGTGCGGCGGACGCCGGTGCGGCGGCGCCGACCAGTGAGCCGGCGGCGAGCACCACCGCGCTCAGGATGGCCAACAGCCGAGGTCTCCGGACGCGTGCGAGAGAACGCATGGGTTGCTCCTTGCCACGCAGACTGCCCAAAGCTGGTTGCTTCAGGCAATGATTGAGCACAATTGCGCAAACAAAGCTCCGATGTCAAGGCCGCGACCACTCTCGGGCCAATGCCGGGAAGCCCCCCGCCCGGGGGCGCGCCCGGCAGGCAGAATGCGGCCATGAACGCTCACCAGCACGGCGGTACCGGCACCCCGCACGCACCCGGCGGTCACCCCCACCATCACGGGCACGGCGGCGGGCACCATCGGTTCATCCCGGCCTACATCGACCTGACCGCACTCGCGGTGCCGGACACCATGGCGCTGCTGCGGCCGGTACTTCCCGAGCCACCGGCGGCGATCTGCGAGGTCGGCGCCGGGCTCGGTGCGCTGTCCGCGGCCCTGGTCGAGGCCGGCTACCAGGTCACCGCGGTCGAACCGGACCCGGAGTCGGCCGCCATCGCGGCGAAGCGGGGGTGGACGTGGTCACCACCCAGCTCGGCGACCACCAGGCGCCCGGGCGCTACGACGCGGTGCTGTTCACCCGCTCGCTGCACCACATCGAGGACCTGACCGGCGCGATCGAGCACGCGCTGGGCCTGCTCACGCCGTCCGGCGTGCTGGTGCTGGAGGAGTTCGCCCGGGAGCGGGCGAACGAGGCGGCAGCGCGGTTCCTGTACGACGCGATCGACCTGCTTGCCGCCGCCGGGGTCGCCGAGACCGCCGACGAGGACGACGACGAGCCGCAACCGGCCGACCCGTGGCAACGCTGGCAGCGCAACTTCGTACCGACCGGGCAGGAGTCGGCGGAGGAGGCGGAGCACCGGCCGCTGCACACCGGTACCGACATCGTCGCGGCGCTGCGCGCCGCCGGGCTGACCGTCACCGACGAGCCGACGATCGGGCTGTGGCGGATGGTCGCGCAGCGGCTCGCCGACACCCCGGTCGCGAACGACGTCGCCCGCCGGGTCCGGGACACCGAGGCGCGCCGGCTCGCCGACGGCAGCCTGCCGGCGCTCGGCCGGTTCCTGGTCGCCCGCCGCTGAGCCGCCCGCCGTCGAGCCGCCCGGCGTCGAGCCGCCCGGCGTCGAGCCGCCGGCCGCTGAGCAGCCGCCCGGCGTCGAGCCGCCCGGCGTCGAGCCGCCGGCCGCTCGAGCTGCCCGCCGCTGAGCTGCGCGGCGTCGGGCCGCCCGGCGCTGAGTCGCCGAGCCGCCCGCGCTGGCCGGGCACGAAACGGCGGGGCGCCCGCGATGCGGACGCCCCGCCGCCGGGGGAGCGGATCCAAGGCCTGTCTCGAAGTCCGCGTGCCGGCTGCGGCGGCCCCGTTCGCCCGCTCGCGGCGTTGTCGGTCAGCCCGTGTGCAAGCCCGGCACACGAACTGCCCTCCGCCTTGCGACCGAACAAACGGGACTCGCCTCGCTCGGCCGGGGACCTCGAGACAGCCCTACGACGCGGTGGTGAACGCCACGTCGTCGATCAGGAACGAGGTGGCCAGGTACGAGTCCTCGGTGCCGGTGAACGAGATCTTCACCGACTGGCCGGACGCGCCGGTCAGGGTGAACGACTTCTTCACGTAGCCGCCGCTGGCGTTGGCGTTCGAGTACGTCGCGACCGTGGTCGAGTTGGCCTTGACGGTCAACGTGTCGTACGGCGTGGAGCCGGACTCCTGCGTGTCGATGTAGACGTAGAAGGAGAACGACACCGTGTTGCAGCCGGACGGCACCTGGACCGTCTGGCTCAGCGTGTCGGTGTGCGACGAGCCGTAGCCGTCCAGCCAGGCGTAGTAGCTACCGGTGTGCGCGACGCCGCCGTCGGCGTTGGACGACACCACGCCGGACGAGGCCGACCACGGCGACGCCGAGCCGGTCTCGAAGCCCGGGTTGCCCAGCAGCTGGCTGCCGCAGGTGCCGCCGCCACCGCCGGTGGTGATCGCCCAGGAGAACGACGCGCTGCCGGTCTTGCCGGCGGCGTCGGTCGCGGTGGCCTTCACGGTCGAGGTACCGGCCGTGGTCGGGCTACCGGTGATCTTGCCGGACGACGAGGCGGACAGGCCGGCCGGCAGCCCGGTCACCGACCAGGTGTACGGCGCGGTGCCGCCCGACGCGGACAGCTGCAGGCTGACCGAGTCGCCGACCTTGTTGCTCTGGTTGCCCGGGTTGGCCACCGACACGTCACCGGGCGGCGTGGTGCCACCGGCGGCGAACGCGGCGGTCCCGTTCGGCGTGCCGAGACCCGTCGGGCCGTCCCAGCCGGTACCGGCGGTGCACCACTTCGCGGTCGAGCAGGAACCGTTGCTGCCGCTCGTCACGTCGTTCAGGTTCGACGCGTGCGAGTAGGGGTAGCTCGCCGGGTAGTCGCTGGCGCCCGGCGTGCCGGCCAGCGCGTACACGCTGGCGATGATCGGGGCCGACGCGCTGGTGCCGCCGTAGACCGCCCAGCCCGAGCCGCCGTAGGTCTGGTACACCGCGACGCCGGTGGCCGGGTCGGCCACCGCCGACACGTCCGCCTCGGCCCGGTTCGAGCAGCCGGTGGACACCGTCTGCCAGCTGGGCTTGCCGTCGTAGGCCGAGCAGCCGGAGCCGGTGCCCTCGGTGGAGTTGGTGTTCCACACCTTCTCCGACCAGCCGCTGGAGGTCTGGGTCAGCGAGGTGCCGCCGACCGCGGTCACGTACTTCGACGTGGCCGGGTACTCGGCGCCGTAGCCGCTGTCGCCGGCGCTGACCGTGATCGCCACCCCGGGGTGGTTGAAGTGCTGGTCGTCCGAGGTCTGGCCGGACGACTCGCCACCACCCCACGAGTTCGAGACGTACTTGGCGCCGAGCGCCACCGCCTCGTCCTCCGCGGTGTACAGCGCGGTGTCGCTCGCCGAGTCGGCCTCCACCAGGATGATGTTGGCCTTCGGCGCGACCGCGGACACCATGTCCAGGTCGAGCGAGATCTCGCCCGCCCAGCCGGAGTCCGCGGTCGGCAGCGGGCTGGTCTGCCCGTTCTGGTTGACCTTGCGGAACTGGCCCGAGGTCAGCGCCGGCAGCCCGAACGCCGACCGGTACGCGGCCAGGTCGCTGGCGGCGTTCGGGTCGTCGTACGCGTCGACGATGGCGATGGTGGCGCCCGCGCCACCGTTGGCCGGCAGGCTGTAGGCGCTGTCCAGGTCCGACGGGCCGTACCCGGACGGCACGTCCGGGTGCATGCCGGTGCGACGCAGCGCCATGCAGGACATGGTGTGCGGTGCGGCCGGCGTGGCGCAGACCCGCTCGACGCCGGTGGTCGTGCTGCTTGCCGGTGCGGCCCAGGCGGACTGGGCGAGGCCGAGTGAGGTCAGTGCGGCGGCCGACAACGCGGCGACCGAGACGACCATGGCTCGGCGCAGGGGAACACCCATGGTGCTTCCTCTCGCTGGGGCAGGCCGATGCCGAGCGGCATCGGCGGTGGGAATCAGGTGCCGGCGCCCAGGCGGGCCCCGGCGACCGGTGCGGAGGGACGCACCGGCTTTTACGGGGTGAAACCTCCTCAATCCCAGATGGTCGGGAAGGATCGAGCTTGACACCCATAAGGCGCCATTAAGGATCTACACGAAAACACGCCCGCGCGATAGGGGTAATTTCGTCGGTTCACCCGCACTCGATGGCGTCATTGCGGCCTGCGGCGGAAAGCCGCCACCGCGCCCGGTTCGCGCGGTTCGTCAGCTCGGCCGGTACCAGGTCGTCGGATCCGTCGGCACCACCAGTGGGTACTCGCCGGCCGGGCCGGCGTACCGGTGCCCGTGCGGGTACGGCCACGGGCTCGGGGTGCAGCCGTGCAACCCCAGCGTCTGCTGCTCCATCGTCGGCGCCGGCTTGCCCTTGCCCGGGCACAGCTCGTGCCCGTGGCCCAGCCGGTGACCCACCTCGTGGCTGATCGCGTACTCCCGGTACGCCGTCAGGTCGTGGTAGTAGGGCACGCCGTGCAGCCAGCGGGACACGTTGATCACCACGGCGTCGCCGTTGCGGCACGACGTGTACCGGTCGAACGCCGCGCCGCACAGCACGTCCCGGGTGGCCGGGGTCGCCAGGTAGATGACGAAGTCGTGCTGCTGGCCGGGCCCGACCCGGCGCAGCCGCACGTCCCCGCCGGCGGTCCAGCCCTGTGGGTCGCCGACGATGTCCACCACCTGGCGGGCGAACCCGGACACGGACAGGTGGTCGATGCCGTGCTCGACCGCCACCTGGAAGCGCAGCAGCGGCCCGTGCCGGCCCAGGATGGCGCTGTGCCCCGGCGCGATCGCGTACGAACCCGTGCCGCGCAGCGGATAACTGACCGGACTCGGGAGGGGCTGGGCGACGGGGTCGGCGACTGCGTGGTCGGGCTCGCCGCCGGGGAGTGCGAGTGGGCGCCGGTGGCCGAGTTGGCCGCGCCGCCGCATCCGGCGGGCAGCGCGATCGCGGCGATCAGCAGCAATCCGGTCAGCAGACCACGCACGGTACGCACCGGCCCAGGCTACGGCACCCAAGATCGCGCCGCGCCGGGACGCGCTACCGCGCGGACCGCCCGCCGGCGTCGCACCCGCCGGTCCGTCCCCGTCGACCGCGCGGTCCGGCACCCGGCGCGTCCCCGTGGACCTCGGGCCGTCAGTCGGCGGGCAGGGTGACGCGGATCAGGCAGCCGGCGCCGCCGCCGACCACCCGGATGGTGCCGCCGTGCAGGTCGACCGCCCAGCGCGCGATGGCCAGGCCCAGCCCGGTACCGCCGACCCGGTCCCGGGCCGGTTCGCCGCGGGTGAACCGCTCGAACACGCGCTCCCGGTCCTCCGACCGGATGCCCGGCCCCTCGTCCCGCACCTCCAGTACCACCTCGTGATCGCAGCGCCGGGCCCGCAGGCTCACCAGCCCGTTCGGCGGGCTGTGCCGGCAGGCGTTCTCGACCAGGTTGGCAAGCACCTGGTGCAGCCGCTGCGGGTCGGCCCGCATCGTCAGCTCCGGCGGCGTCACGTCGACGGCGAACCGCACCGGTGGGCCGGCGACGGAGGTCTGCGCCACCACTTCGGCGAGGAAGTCGGCCGCCGGCACCTGCTCGCGGCGCAGCGGCACCACCCCGGCGTCCAGCCGGGACATGTCGAGCAGTTCGGAGACCAGCCGGCCGAGCCGCTCGGTCTGGGCCAACGCGGTCTTCAGCTCGGACGGCTCGCTCACCCCGTCCACCACGTTCTCCAGCACCGCCTGCAGGGCCGAGATCGGGGTGCGCAGCTCGTGCGAGACGTTCGCGATCAGCTCGCGTCGCTGCCGGTCGGCCACCGCGAGATCCTCGGCCATCAGGTTGAACGCGCGGCCCAGCTGACCCACCTCGTCCGACGAGGTCGCCCGTACCCGCCGGGTGTAGTCGCCGCGGGCCATCCCCTCGGCGGCCGCGGTCATGTCCCGCAGCGGCGAGGTCATCCCGTGCGCCAGGATCTGCGTCACCGTCAGCGCCACCGCGACCGCGAGCACGGCGAGCAGCATGCCGAGCCCGTTGGTGCCGATGCCCAGCCAGAACACCCCGGACGCGGCGCAGATCGCGGCGGTGACCAGCACCCCGATCTTCAGCTTGATCGAGCCGATCCGGTCCAGCGGGCGGATCACGGCGCCGGCTCCAGCGCGTAGCCGACCCCGTGCACGGTACGGATCAGCCCCGGTCCGAGCTTGCGCCGCAACGCCTTGACGTGGCTGTCCACGGTGCGGGTGCCGGAGCCGTTCGCCCAGCCCCACACCTCCTCGAGCAGTTGCTCGCGGCGCAGCACCGCACGGGGCCGCTCGGCCAGCCGGGTCAGCAGGTCGAACTCGGTCGGCGTCAGGTGCACCTCGGCGCCCGACCGGGTCACCCGACGCTGCGCCCGGTTGATCGCCAGCTCCCCGACGGTGAGGATCTCGTCGCTGGTCTGCGCGGCCCGGTCCACCCGGCGCAGCAGCGCCTGCACCCGCGCGCACAGCACCCGCATGCTGAACGGCTTGGTGAGGTAGTCGTCCGCGCCGACACCGAGGCCGACCAGGTGGTCGGTCTCCGAGTCGCGCGCGGTGAGCATCAGCACCGGTACCGGCCGGTCGGCCTGGACCCGCCGGCACACCTCCAGCCCGTCGAAACCGGGCAGCATCACGTCGAGCACGATCGCGTCGGGCGGCCGCCGCCGGGCCGCGTCCACCGCGCCGGGGCCGTCACCGGCGAGTTCCACCTCGTACCCCTCGGCGCGCAGCCTGGCGCCGACGGACTCGGCGATCGTCGGCTCGTCCTCGACGACGAGTACCCGTCGCTGCTTCATGGAGAGGCAATCTATGCCGCCGCCGTGGCGGTACGCGACGTGCGCGGTGAAGATGTTGTGCCCGCCGCAGCCCTGGGCCGCGGCGGCCCTCCCGGCCCGGGTACCGGTCCGGCGTGGCCACCGCCCGGTGCCGCGGCGCGCGCGGTCAGCGCCCCGGTGGCCGACCCGACCCGCGGGCCGGCACACCGGCGACGGTCATCGACAGTGCCCGCCGCACTTGCACGGGCCTCCCGACTGGCAACCGCAGCTGCAGCTGGCGCCGCATCCGCAGCGGGTCGCGGCGAGCGGTTCGGCCAGCCCCACGCGCGGCTGGGCCGGTCGGGCCGGTGTCGCCTCGGGGTGCAGGCTGGTGGGGTGCGCGATCGGATGGTCGGACATCGGAGCCTCCGGTGACGAGGGTCGCGGACCCCCACATCATCGGCCGGGGAACCGGACGAATCGCCGACGATTGGTGTCGACTAGTGACAGATCGCGGACACTGCGTTACCGCTGGGTGCGGTACGTCCCGGGCGGTGCGCTGATGTGCACCGTGCTGGTCAGCCTGCGCCCGGCCGCGGCGTGGCCGGTGCTGCTGCTCGCGGTGCGGGACGAGCTGCTCGGCCGGCCGTGGCGCCCGCCGGCGCGGCACTGGCCGGACCGGCCCCGGCTGCTCGGCGGCCTGGACGAACAGGCCGGCGGCAGCTGGCTCGCCGTCGACCTCGACACGAACCGGATCGCCTGCGTACTGAACGCCGGCGGCCGGCCGGCCGAGCCGGTCGGGCGCCGGTCCCGGGGCGAGTTGCCGCTGTCGGCTGCCGCCGGTGCGGCCGGGCCGGCCGAGTTCACCGGGTACGACCCGTGCCACCTGCTGGTGCTCGACCGCGCCGCGCTGTGCGTGACGACCTGGGACGGCTACCAGCCGCACCGGTACCAGCTCGGCGCCGGCGACCACCTGTTCGTCAACCAGGGGCGGTGGCTCGGGCCGGCGGACCGGCGCTCGCCGCGGGCGGCGCACTTCGGGCCCCGCTTCGCGGTGGCGGCCCGGCCCGATCCGGCGCTGTCCGAGCCGGCCGGTGACGCGTGGGCGTCCTGGCTGGCGGTGCTCGACGACCCGGACGCGCCGGCTCCGGCCGACCCGCGGGCGCTGCTCCCGCGGTCCGTCCAGGACGACGGCACCGTGTGGGGCACCAGTTCGGTCACCCTGCTCGGGTTGGCCGCCACCGGCGAACTCCGGTACGACTTTCGCCCCGGCGCGGCGACCACGGCGGGCTGGCAGCCGATCGAGACCGGCTGACGGATGGTGGCGAGCCGCCGTGCCGAGCATGCCGGCCGCGGTAGGCGGCGCCTCCGCCGGTGTCGGCGACGGTCGTGGCAAGCGGGCATCGAAGGAATGGTGTCGTGCCGGAGCGCAAGAAGTGCTCGGCACTGTGGCGCCGCGCGGCACACCCCCCAGTTGTCGCGCGACGCCACCGCCGCCCGCGCCGTTCCGGCGCGGAGTTGCCCGTTTCCGTGCGGCGGTAACGGACTCGCTCAGTGAACGTCGATTCGGTGGCCCGCGTCACGACCCATGATCAACAATCACTCTCTGGTGTTACCCATCGATACGCAAAGTAGTCACGAACGCTCCGTTCCCCCCTATTCGGGGAGCAGCCCGATCGCCTGCTTGGCCGCCCGAACCTTGCGCCGCGCGATCTCGCGTGCCCGGGCTGCCCCGGCGCGCAGCACGTCACGGACGTGCCCCGGATCCTCGGACAGCTCCCGGTACCGCTTGCGCAGCGGCGCGAGCGTCTCCACCACCGCGTCGGCCACCGCGCCCTTGAGCTGGCCGTACGAGTGGAATCCGGCGGCGAGCGTGGCCGGGTCGTCGCCGGTGCAGGCGGCGAGGATGTCGAGCAGGTTCGCCACCCCGGGATGCCGGGCCGGGTCGTAACCGACCTCGGTGCCGGCGTCCGTGACGGCGCGCATCACCTTGCGCCGCAACACGTCCGGCTCGTCCGCGAGACGCAGCGAGCCGGCCACCGAGGACGCCGACTTGCTCATCTTCGTCGTCGGCGCGGTCAGGTCCATGATGCGCGCGCCGACCGGCGGATGCACCGCGCGGGGCACCGTGAACGTCTGGCCGTACCGGGTGTTGAACCGGTAGGCGACGTCCCGGGCGAGCTCGACGTGCTGACTCTGGTCGTCGCCGACCGGTACCTCGTCGGCGTCGTAGAGCAGGATGTCGGCGGCCATCAAGATCGGGTAGGTCAACAGCGACATCCGGATCTGCTGCTGCCGGCCGGACTTCTCCTTGAACTGGATCATGCGCTGCGCCTCGCCGTACCCGGTGGTGCACTCCAGCAGGTAGTGCAGCTCGGCGTGCTCGGGCACGTGCGACTGCACCAGGAACAGGTGCCGGTCCGGATCGGCGCCCGCGGCGAGCAGCAGGGTGGCGAACTCCAGCGTTCGCTCCCGTACCTGCGCCGGGTCGTGGTCGAGGGTCAGCGCGTGCAGGTCGGAGATGAACACGACGGTGTCGGTGTGCGGGGTGCCGTCGACGATCGGCCGGATCGCGCCCAGGTAGTTGCCCAGGTGCAGCACCCCGGACGGGGTGAATCCACTGATGCGGCGGGTCATGGTGCGGGCTCCTTGTCGGTGTGGGCCGACCGGCCGGCGCCGCCGAGGCGCGTACCCGCGAAACGGCCGCCCGAACCGGGCGGCCGCGTGCTTTCAGGGAAGTGCGCGGAGTGTGGTGCCGCCCGTCAGGGGCGCCACCAACCGAGACAGTCGAACCTCGTCCGCATGGCCCCATCGTAACGCACTCCGAGCCCCGGCAACCCGGCCCGACCGGTCGTGACCCCGGCCGTCGCAGCCGACCGCCGCCGCGCGCTGGCCGCCGTCGCGAGGTGGCCGCCGGTCGGCGGGTCGTGAGTGTTGGACTGCCCACCGTCACCGGCTGGTGCGGTACTGTCTGCGGGCCACGGCGGGGGCCTGGAGGTGGTGCATGGCCAGGGTACGGGCGGTTTTCGGGCAGGCGGTCGGCGCGCACCGGGAGGCGGTGGCGCAGCTGCGCGCGGCGCGCGCCGCGCTGGATGCCGAGCGGTCCGGGGACACCGCCGCCGATCGTGCCGCGCTCGCCGGGCGGGCCAGGCAGGCCGCGACCCGCCTCGCGCCGGGCTGGCTCGGCGCGGACTGGTCGGACGCCGGCGACCTCCCGGTCGGCCGCGACGTGTCGGCCGGCGCGCCGGTCCCGGTGCGGATCGGCACCGCGGTGCCGGCCGACGACCTGACCTACCCCGCGGTGGTGCCGTTGCTCGGGGTCGGGCACCTCGCGGTCGAGGCGGCGACGCCGGAGCTGTTCGCCGGCGTACTGCTGCGGTTGGTGGCCGCCGCGCCGGCCGGGCTGCTGCGGGTGTGCTGGCTCGGTGCGGGCCTGCCGGCACCGTTCCGGCCGTTGCGGGCCGCCGGGATGCTGATCGAGGCCGATCCGGACAACGCGCTGGCCGCCGCCGATCGCCAGCTCGGCCACGTCGCCGACGCAGTACGGGCCGGCCAGGATCCGGCCGGCCTGCCCTACCTGCTGGTGGTCGTCGCGCAGCCGGTGCCGCCGGCCCGGCTGCGGCCGCTCGCCGAGCAGGGGCCGGCGGGTCGGCTGCATCTGCTGCTGGCCGGCCAGTCGGCGCCGCTGCCGCACACCGTCTCGGTCCGGTCGGCGAGCACCGCCGCGGCGGGCGCGCCTGCCCGGGTGGCCGCGGGCGAGCCTGCCGGTACCGGCGAAGGCGGGCCTGCTGGTCCCGCCGCCGCGGGGGAGCCGGTCACGGTGTCCTACGGCGAGGTGACGGCACCGGCGGTACGGCTGGACCCGGCGCCACCGGCGGAACTGGTCACCGCGGTGTGCCGGCGGTTGGCCGGGTCGCTGCGGCCCGGCTTCGGGCAGCTGGTGCCGGGCACCCGGTGGGCCGAGCGGTCCGCGCCGGGGCTGCGCACGCCGATCGGTGTCGGGGTGGACGGGGTCGCGGAGCTGGTCTGTGCCGGGGCCACCCCGCACTGGCTGCTGGCCGGCGCCCCGCGGGCGGCCGGCGCGGTCGCGCTGACCGCGCTGTACGGGCTCGCCGCCCGGTACTCGCCGGACGAGCTTGCGGTGTACCTGCTCGACGCGACCGGGCTCGCGCTGTTCGCCGAGTTCGCGCCGAGCCGGGCGGATCCGAGCTGGCTGCCGCACGCCCGCTGCGTCGGCGCGGTGGACACCGCCGGCACGCTGCTGCCGGTACTGGAGACGCTGGTCGGCGAGGTCGCCGGCCGGCGCCGGCTGCTGGCCGGCGCCGGCTGTGCCGATCTCGCCACCGCGATGTCCACTGTAGACAGAGCAATGCCGCGGATCGTGCTCGCGCTGGCTGGTGCCGACAGTGCGGTGACGGCCGCTGCCCGGTCCGGACCGTCCGGACCGGTACCGAGGACCCGGTCCGCCGGTGCTTCGGCGGGGCGGGTCGAGGCGTTGCTGGCCGAGCTGGCGGAGACCGGTGGCCCGGTCGGCGTGCACCTGCTGCTGTCCGCGGAGCGACCGGCGGCGGCGGTGTTCGGCCGGCTACCCGGCCGGCTCGTGGTGTCCGATGTGGACGGTACCGCGGTGCTGGCCGAACGCACCGTGCGGCTGATCGACCCGTACGCGGAGGCAGCCCGGCGGGCCCGGTTGCGCGAGGCGCTGTGGCAGGCCCGTACCCCCGGGAGCGCGCCGCCGGAGGTGCCGCACGCGTCCGAGCCCACCAGCCTGGCGGGGGAGTGAGCGGTGGCGGACTGGGACGACTACCTGGACGCGACCCGGCGGCTCGGCGTCGCCGCGCCGATCCCGGCCGAGGCCGCCGCCGCGCACCAGCGGCGGATCGTCACGCTGTCCGACCAGGCGCTGACCCAGCGGGAGGAGCTGGCCGAGCAGGCCGGCCGGCTCCGGCTGCCGGCGCCCGACTTCAGTGCCGCGGGTCCGGGCGAGGTGCCGGACCTGCTCGACCCGGTACCGGTGGCGGACCGGCTGGGGCGGGCCGAGCAGCGGCTGCGGGACGCAGCGAGGAGCGGCGCGGAGGTCGACCGGCTCGCGGCCAGCCCGCCACTGCTGCCGTCGTGGCGACCGCGGCCGCGCGCCGCGGTGGTGTACGCGGCCTGCTCGTTCGCCGGGTTGGTCGGTCAGCTGGTGCTGATCTCGGTGGCCAGCCGGCGCGGCATCCTCGGCCAGATCTCGGTGTACGGCTGGACCTGTTGCGGTTTCCCGCTGCTGGCGTTCCTGGTCGGGGTGCTGCTGGTCGGCCTGGTGTGCCGGCCGCGGGCCGGTGGCGCGGTGCAGCGCACCCCGCGGCTCGGCGCCCTGATCTGCCTCGCCTCGCTGCCGGTGTACGTCCTGGTCGCCGCCGCGGCCGGGATGCTGTTCTGAACGCGGCGCCGGCCCGCCCTAGTGGCGGCGGGTGGCTCCCGCGCGCTCTGCCGAGCGGGCCCGGTCGGGTCACGGCATGATGAGCGGATGCCGTCTTTGACCCAGGCCGAGGCCGTCCGCCGGGCGGCGCTGCTCGCCGTCGACTCGTACGCCGTCGAGCTGGACCTGACCCGCGGCGACCAGCTGTTCGGCTCGGTGAGCCGGATCCGGTTCCGGTGCCACCAGCCGGGCGAGTCGACCTTCGTCGAGCTGACCGGCCGGCCGGTGGCGGCCACCCTGAACGGCGCGCCGATCGAGCTGGACCACCGGGACAACCGGGTCACGCTGCCGCCGCTGGCGGCGGACAACGAGCTGGTGGTGATCGCGGAGGGGGAGTACACCAGGTCCGGAGAGGGCCTGCACCGCGCGGTCGACCCGGCGGACGGCGAGGTCTACCTGTGCGCCTCGTCGGCGCCGGACAACGCGCAACGCGTCTTCGCCTGCTTCGACCAGCCGGACCTGAAGGCGACGGTGACGCTGTCGGTCACCGCGCCGGCGCCGTGGACGGTGCTCGGCAACGGTGCCGGTACCCGCGGCGCCACCGAAAGCGGCAGCGACGCCGGTGCGGTGGCGAGGTGGGAGTTCGAGCCGGTCGGGCCGATGTCGGTCTACCTGTTCACCGTCTGCGCCGGCACGTTCCACTCGCGGTACCGCGAGCACGACGGCATCGGCTACGGCTGGCACTGCCGGGCGAGCCTCGCCGAACACCTCGACGAGCAGGCCGACGAGTTGTTCACGCTGACCGAGCGGGCGATGGACTGGTACCAGCGCACGTTCGCGATGCGCTACCCGTTCGGCGCCAAGTACGACCAGGTGTTCGTGCCGGAGTTCCTGTACGGGGCGATGGAGAACATCGGCTGTGTCACGGTCCGGGACGAGTGGCTGTACCGTTCGGCGGTGCCGGACTCGGAGCGGCAACTGCGGGCGATGGTGATCGCGCACGAGATGGCGCACATGTGGTTCGGTGACCTGGTCACCCTCCGCTGGTGGGACGACCTGTGGTTGAACGAGTCGTTCGCCGAGTTCCTCGGGTTCCGGGTGGTCGGCGAGGTCAGCCGTTACGCGGACGCCTGGGGTTTCTTCGGCGTCTTCCGCAAGCTGCCCGGCTACCAGGCCGACCAGGGGCCGGCGACGCACCCGGTGGCGCCGACCGACGTACCGGACGTGGCGCACGGGCTGCTCAACATCGACGCGATCTCCTACCCGAAGGGCGCCTCGGCGCTGCGCCAGCTCGCGGCGCTGCTCGGCGAGGACACCTTCTTCGCCGGCCTGCGCGCGTACTTCTCCCGGTACGCGTACCGCAATGCGACCCTGGCCGACCTGATCGGCACCCTGTCGGAGGTCGGCGGCGTCGACCTGACCGGCTGGGCGGACCGCTGGCTGCGCACCACCGGCGTCGACGTGCTCACCGCGCACACCCGGGTCGACGCGGCCGGACGGTACTCGGCGGTCGAGGTGGCGCGGTCCGCCCCGGCCGGTGGCCCGGTTCGCCCGCACCGCATCCGGGTCGGCTGGTACCCGGCGACCGGCACCGGCGAGGGCATCCCGGTGACGCTGCCGCTGACCGACGACCCGGTGCCGGTGCCGGAGCTGGTCGGCCGGCCCGCCGCGGAGCTGTTGCTGCTCAACGACGCCGATCTGACCTTCGCCCGGGTCGACCTGACGCCGGCCGAGCTGGACCGGCTCGGCGCAGTCCTGCCGGCGATGCCGGACGCGGCGTCCCGCGCGGTGGTCTGGACCAACGCCTGGGAACTGGTCCGGGCCGGGCGGTGGCCGGCGGAGCGGTTCGTCGAGCTGGCCGCGACCGCGCTGCCGGCCGAGCCGTCGCCGGGGCTGCCGCCGTCGGTGTTGCGACTGTGCGAGCGGGCCGCGGACACGTACCTGCCGGCGGAGCGCCGGGATCCCGCCCTGCGGGTGCTGGCCGGGCTGGCCCGGGTGCTGCTGGCCGGGCCGCACCGGCTGCTCGCCGCGTCGGTGCTGGCGCGGTGCGCGGTCACCGACGAGGAACTGGAGCTGCTGGCCGACTGGCGGCGCGGCGAGCGGGTACCCGAAGGGGTACCGGTCGACGCGGAGCTGCGCTGGTCGATCCTGTTTCGGCTGGCCACGCTGGGGTTGGCCGGGCCGGCCGAGATCGACGCCGAGCTGACCGCGGACCACACCGCCGCCGGCGAGGTGGCGGCCACCCGGTGCCGGGCCGCGCTGCCCGACGTGGCGGCGAAGCGGGCCGCCTGGCAGCTGTTGATGGCCGACCGGTCGATCTCCAACCGGCACCTGGCCGCGGTCGGGGAGGGGTTCTGGCGGCCGGAGCACGCCGTGCTGACCGACGAGTACGTGCCGCGTTACTTCGCCGAGCTGCCCGGTACCGCGGCCTGGCGCAGTCCCGGCCTGCTGCTGGTCGCGGTCGGTTCCGGCTACCCGTCGACGGCGGTGTCGGAGCGAACCGCCCGGCTCGGCGCCGAACTGCTGGCTCGCGACGACCTGGCGCCGATGCTGCGCCGCAAGGTCGTCGAGGCCGACCACGAGATTCACGTCGCGCTCGCCGCCCGCGCCGCCGCCCGCTGACCCCCGCCGCACCCGGCACCCGACACGTCCCGCCCCGGCGCTGTTGATCATGGTGTCGTCCGTCGGGCAAGCGCTCTCCACCCCGACAACACCATGATCAACTCGGGGTGGGCATGATGGCGGGCATGCCGAGCCTGACCCATGCCGAGGCGCGTGCGCGCGCCGAACTGCTGACCGTCCGTTCCTACCGGGTCGAGCTGGACCTGACCCGGGGCGCGGACCGGTTCGGGTCGACCTCGACGATCCGGTTCGGCTGCACGCGACCCGGTACGGACACCTTCGCCGAGCTGCGCGGCACGCTGCGCCGCGCCACCCTGAACGGCCGCGAACTCGACCCGACCCTGGTCGGCAACCGGCTGCCGCTGCCGGACCTGGCGGCGGACAACGAGCTGGTGGTCGTCGCCGACGGCGACTACTCGCACACCGGCGAGGGGCTGCACCGGTTCGTCGATCCCGCCGACGGCAGCGCCTACGTGTACGCGATGAGTTTCCTGGACTGCGCGCAGAACATCTTCTGCTGCTTCGACCAGCCGGACCTGAAGGCACCGGTGACGCTCGCGGTGACGGTACCGGAGGAGTGGACGGTGCTGGCGAACGAGCGCGGCGCGCGGATCGACGCGAGGCGCTGGGAGTTCACCGAGACCCGGCCGATCGCCACCTACATGACCACGGTGTGCGCCGGGCCGTACGTGTCGCGCTACCGGGAGCACGACGGGATCCGGCTCGGCTGGCACGCGCGCGCCTCGCTGGCCGAGCCGCTGGCCGCCGCGTCGGACGAGCTGCTGGAGCTGACCGCGCGCTGCTTCGACGCGTACCACGCGCTGTTCGGTGTGCGGTACGGCTTCGGCGACACGTACGACCAGGTGTTCGTGCCGGAGTTCAACGCCGGCGCGATGGAGAACCCGGGCTGCGTCACGCACCGCGACGAGCTGCTGTACCGCTCCGCGGTGACCGACGCCGAGCTGGAGACGCGGGCGGCCATCGTGGCGCACGAGATGGCGCACATGTGGTTCGGCGACCTGGTCACCATGCGCTGGTGGGACGACCTGTGGCTGAACGAGTCGTTCGCCACCTACCTGTCCTACCGGGTGCTGCCGGCGGCGAGCCGCTACACCGACGCGTGGGCCGGCTTCGCCGGGCAGAACAAGCTCGCCGGCTACGCCGCCGACCAGTCCAGCTGGACGCATCCGGTGGCGCCGGACGAGGTGGCCGACGCGGACAGCGCGCTGGTCAACTTCGACCAGATCTCGTACCCGAAGGGCGCCTCGGTGCTGCGCCAGCTCGCCGCCTGGCTGGGCGACGAGGCGTTCCTGGCCGGCCTGCGGGACCACTTCGCCCGGCACTCGTACGGCAACGCCACGCTGGCCGACCTGGTCGACTCGCTGGCCGCGGCGAGCGGCCGGGACGTCGCCGGCTGGGCCCGGCAGTGGCTGCGCACCGCCGGTACCAACCGCCTCTCGCTGTCCACTGTGGATGGTCAGGTCGGGGTGCGGCAGCAGGGCGTGCACGGTGCGCCGCTGCGGTCGCACCGGATCGGCATCGGCGCCTACCGGCTGTCCGGCGGCGCGCTGGTGCGCGACCAGCGCGTCGAGGTCGAGATCGACGGCGGGTACACCGAGGTACCGGGACTGGCCGGCGACGCCGACCTGGTGCTGCCCAACGACGGCGATCTGACCTTCGCCACGGTACGGCTGGCCGAACCGGCGATGCGCGACCTGCCACGGCTGCTGCCGGCGGCGGCGGACCCGCTGACCCGCGCGCTGCTGTGGACGGTCGCCTGGGACGCCACCCGGGCCGCGGACCTGCCGCCGGGTGCCTTCGTCGACCTGGTCGCCGCCGCCGTACCGGGCGAGGCGTCCGCGACGCTGTCCACCACGATGCTGGCCAACGCGCGGAACCTGGTCGCCGACCGCTACCTCGATCCGGCGCGGCGGCCGGCGGCGCTCGCCACCCTTGCCGGCACCTGCCGCACCATGCTCGCCGACGCCGCACCCGGCAGCGGCCGGCAGCTTGCCGCGCTGCGCACCCTCGTCTCCTGCCTCACCGAGCCGATCGAGCTGGCCGCGCTGCTGGCCGGCGACCTGCCGGCCGGTGCCGTGCTGGACGCCGAGCTGCGCTGGCGGCTGGTGCGGCGGCTGGTCGTGCTCGGCGCCGCGGGCGCCGCCGAGATCGACGCCGAGCTGGCCCGGGACAACACCGGGCAGGGCGCGGTGCACGCGACCGGCTGCCGGGCGGCGCTGCCGGGCGCCGCGGCCAAGCAAGCGGCCTGGCGGTCGATGATGCACGACGAGACGCTCACCAACCGGCACCTGGAGGCGCTCGCCCGCGGGTTCTGGCAGCCCGAGCAGTCGGCGCTGACCGCGCCGTACGTCGAGCGCTACTTCGCCGACATCCTGCCCGCGACCGCCGACCGCAGCGGCGAGCTCGCCGGCCGGCTCGCCGGCTGGTCGTTCCCCGGGTACGCGGTCTCGGCCGGTACGGTCGCCGCCGCCGAGGCGCTGCTGGCCCGCGACGACCTGGCCGCGGGCGTCCGCCGTGCCCTCGCCACCGGCCGGGACGAGCTGCGCATCGCGCTGGCCGCCCGCTCGGCCTGAGCAGTCCGCTCGGCCTGAGCCACCCGGGCGGTCTGAGCCACCCGGGCGGTCTGAGCAGTCCGCTCGGCCCGAGCCGCCCGGGCGGTCTGAGCCGTCCGGGCGGCCGGCGCTGGTGGTATGAAGAGGTCCCGCCGCCAGGGAGGATCGCCGATGATCTTCGATCGCGCCGAACGGATGTCGACCGACGAGCGCGCCGCGCTGCAGCAGCGCCGGCTGCGGTCGCTGGTGGACCGGCTGCTCGCGGCCGACGGGCTGCAGGCCACCCGGCTGCGCGCGGCCGGCGTCGCCGGCGGCGCCGACCTGACCCTGGACGACCTGCCCGGGCTGCCCACGGTGCGCAAGGTCGACCTGTGGGAGCACTACCCGTACGGGATGCTCGCGGTGCCGCGGACCGCTCTCGCCGGCCTGCACGGCTCCTCCGGCACCTCCGGGCGGCCCACCATCGTCGGCTACACCGAGGCCGACCTGCGGCTGTGGGGGCAGGTGATGGCCCGGTCGCTGGCCGGCGCCGGCATCACCCCCGACTCGCTGATCCACAACGCGTACGGGTACGGCCTGTTCACCGGCGGCCTCGGCGTGCACCACGGCGCCCGCACGCTCGGCGCGGCCGTGCTGCCGATCTCCGCCGGGACGACCTCCCGGCAACTGCGGCTCATCACCGACCTCGCCCCGGACGCGCTGACCTGCACCCCGTCGTACGCGGTGTATCTGGGCGAGGCGTTCGCCGCGGCCGGCGTCGGGCCGGACGAGATCAGCCTGACCGTAGGGGTGCACGGCGCCGAACCGTGGACCGACGCGATGCGCGACAAGATCGAGGCGCTGCTGGGCATCCGCGCGCTGGACATCTACGGCCTGTCCGAGATCATCGGCCCCGGCGTCGCCTGCCAGACGCTGGACTCCGGCAGCTGGCTGCACGTGCAGGAGGACCACTTCTACGTCGAGGCGCTGGATCCGAACGGCGACACGCCGGTACCCGACGGCGAGCTCGGCGAGCTGACCTTCACCACGTTCACCAAGCAGGCGCTGCCGCTGCTGCGGTACCGCACCGGTGACCTGGCCCGGCTCGATCGCGCGCCGAGCCCGGACGGGCGTACCTCGGTGAAGATGAGCCGGATCGTCGGCCGCGCCGACGACATGCTGGTGGTGCGCGGCGTCAACGTGTACCCGAGCGAGATCGAGTCGGTGCTGCTCGCCGACCCGGCGGTGGCCGCGCAATACCTGCTGGTGCTCGACACCCGCACCGCGCAGACCCGGCTGGTGGTCTGCGGGGAGCTCGCAGCCGACGCCGACCCGGCGCCGGTCGTCGCCCGGCTATCGGCGGCCCTGCACGAGCGGCTCGGGCTGCGCTGCGACGTGCGCGTCGGTGCTCCCGGCACGCTGCCCCGCACCGAGGTCGGCAAGGCGGTCCGGCTGCGCCGCTGGGAGTCCGGCGAGCCCCCGCTGCCCGACCTGGCCTGACCGCGTCGCCGGCACCCGGCGGCGTCCCGGGACGCTGGCTCGGCGCCGGTCAGGGGCTGGATACGATGCGCGGATGCAGCAGCAGAGGCGGCGCCGGGTGGGGATCATGGGCGGGACGTTCGACCCGATCCACCACGGGCACCTGGTCGCCGCGAGCGAGGTCCAGGACCGGTTCGGGCTCGACGAGGTCGTGTTCGTCCCGACCGGCCGGCCCTGGCAGAAGGAGCACGAGCGGGTCAGCCCGGCCGAGGACCGCTACCTGATGACGGTGGTCGCGACCGCGTCCAACCCGCGGTTCGCGGTCAGCCGGGTCGACATCGACCGGCCGGGGCCCACCTACACCGTCGACACCCTCAACGACCTGCGGGAAAGCTACGGCCCGGGGGTCGAGTTCTACTTCATCACCGGCGCCGACGCGCTCGCCGCGATCCTGTCCTGGAAAGACGCCGAGCGGATGTTCGAGCTGGCGCACTTCGTCGGCGTCACCCGCCCCGGGTACGAACTGTCCGCCGCGCACCTGCCGAAGGCCAGCGTGTCGCTGGTCGAGGTGCCGGCGATGGCGATCTCGTCCAGCGCCTGCCGCCGGCGCGTCCTCGACCGCAAACCCGTGTGGTACCTGGTACCCGACGGTGTGGTCCAGTACATCGCGAAGCGGAAATTGTACCGAAATGGGCCGGTCGATCCGCCCCGCTGATGTGAGAGGCTGTAAGGCGTCACCCGCAGTACGGAAGGGGATCCGTGGCCGCCACCGAACACGCCCGTGAGCTGGCGCTCTCCGCCGCCACCGCCGCCGCCGACAAGAAGGCGGAGAACATCGTCCTGATCGACGTCAGCGAGCAGCTGGTGATCACCGACGTGTTCCTGCTCGCGTCCGCGCCGAGCGACCGGCAGGTCAAGGCGATCGTCGACGCGGTCGAGGAACGGCTGCTCGCCGCCGGCGAGAAGCCGATCCGGCGCGAGGGCCAGCGCGACGGCCGCTGGGTGCTGCTGGACTACGCGGACGTCGTGGTGCACGTCCAGCGCAACGAGGAGCGCACCTACTACGAGCTCGACCGGCTCTGGCGCGACTGCCCGGTCATCCCGTTCACCGACCCCGCCGTCGTCGCCGAGGCCGGGGATTCTGGTCGGTGACCCGGCTGCTGATCTGCCGGCACGGCCAGACCGGCTGGAACGCGGACGGTCGCATCCAGGGCCAGACCGACATCGCGCTGTCCGAGGTCGGGCACGCCCAGGCGGAGAAGGCCGGCGACCTGCTGGCCGCCCAGCACCCCGACGTGCTCGTCGCGAGCGACCTGCAGCGCGCCACCCAGACCGCCGCGGCGATCGCCGCGGCCACCGGCCTGACCGTCACCACCGACCCGCGGCTGCGGGAGCGCGGCTACGGGCCCTGGGAGGGGCTGACCGACGACGAGCTGGCCCAGCGGTACCCGACCGAGTTCGCCTGCTGGCGGGCCGGCGAACCGGTCCGCGTCGACGGCGTCGAGGAACTCGCCGAGGTGTCCGGGCGGATGTCCGCGGCGCTGCTGGACGCGGCGGGGCGGGCCCCCGGCGGCACGGTCGTGGTGGTCACCCACGGCGGCGCCGCCCGGCGCGGGGTCGGTGCGCTGCTCGGCTGGCCGGACGGCGTCGCCTCCACCCTCGGCTCGCTGGCCAACTGCCACTGGAGCGAGCTGCGCCGGGGCCGGGCAGGCTGGCGGCTCATCGCGCACAACCTCGGCGCCTGACCCGCGCCGTCCGTCCCTCGTCGGCATCGGGCGGCGCGGCTACCGGATCCATCCGGCCCGGTGAATCCGGGGGATTCGCGCGGAACCTCCCGGCACCTTCGCACGTCCAACCGACATGAGTGTTGACGCGAGGAACCGGAACCGGGACACGGCGACGACACACCTGCCGACCGGCCACCGACCTGTCCGTACCGCGGGGTTGGCGCTGCTGGTCGCGGCACTGGGCGGGATGCTGCTGACCGGCTGCAAGTCGGGCGGCTCGCAGGCCGCCGGATCACCCTCGCCGAGCAGCTCCGGTTCGGCGAGCGGGACCGCCGCGCCCAGCCCGTCCGGCAGCCGATCCGCGGTGCCGACCCCGTCGACCGGCGCACCGAGCCCCAGCGCGCCGGCACCGACGAAGAGCTCGACCGCCACCGTCACGGTCCGTACCTACACCGGGACCGTGACCCAGGGCGTCGAACCGGGCTGCACGATCCTGCGCGGCTCGGGCGGCACGTACGAGCTGGTCGGCGCGGACGCGGCGGCGAAGAAGGTGTTGCGGCCGCAGGCGTCCGTCGAGGTCCGCGGCTACATCGAGCACGGGCTGATGAGCCACTGCATGCAGGGCCAGATGCTCAAGGTGGTCTCCGCGAAGGCCCGCTGACCCCCGCCGGGCCGCCGTTGCCGCAGCACCGGAGCCCCGGCTGACGGTGGCCAGTGGTGGGCCGGCTGCTGGTGGCCGGGTGTGGCCGGGTGTGGCCGGGCCCATGGTGGCCAGTGGCGGCCGGCCTGGTGCCTGGATGGCGCTGCCCGGGCCTCGCGTGGCCCGTTCCGGGTGGCCGGATCGGTCGGACGGTGGCCGCGGTGTCCGGTCGTCGATGTTCGGCTTTGCGACGTCGGACTGCACCGGGCTGCCGCGACGGTCGGGCCGGGGCGGTCGGAATGCGGGGTGACTAACACTCGCGGGGCGAATTCGCCAGTCTGTCCACAACGCCGGTGGTTGTCCACAGATTCCGTATCGGCGGCGGCAGCCGGCGCCACCGGCTGCCTAGGGTCGCCGCGTGTTCGCCTCCCGCCGCGCCGAAATCCTCGCCGAGACCACCCGCATCCGGTTGCACCGGCTGCTGCCCGCCCAGCCCGCAGCGCGCCTCGGGCCGCCGCCCGGCGCCCCCATCGAACCCTTGCCGAGACCGCTCGTACCGGCGCCTCGCGCCCCGCTGTCGTCCGGGTCCGGCTCCCGCGCTTCGCGATCGAGCCCGGCCCCCGTCGTTCCCCCGGACGCGGCCGCGTCCCCGCACACCGCGGTCGGCACCGCCGCCCAGGACGATCGGGCGGTCGCCGCTGGCCTGGCGCCGGCGTCCGGCTGGGGCGGTGCCGATCAGGTCGCCGGCCAGGGCATCGTCGCCGAGCAGGTGGCGTCCGCCGAGCAGGTCGCGTCCGCCGAGCCGGACGCAGCCGACCCAGAAGCGGTGGTCCCCGATCGGCGTTCCGTCGCCGAGGCGGCGGCGACCTCCGACCGGGCCATCGCCGGTTCGGGGCCGGAACGCCGGGTTCGGACGGCCGAGTCCGGGCGCTGGACCATCGTCGGTTCGGTCCCGTACCGGCGACACCTCCACTTCGACCGCGCCGCCACGACCGACGCGTCGGCTCGGCCGCTTCCTGCTGCATCCGCTCGCATCGGCTCCGTACCGGGCTCCGGGGATGCGCTGGCTGGGCCCGGACTGCCCGGAGCCCCGGCCGGGTCTCGCCTGGCCGACGCCGAGCCGGCCGGAGGCGAGCCGTTGGGGACCGAGCCGGTGGGGCCCGAGCCGGTAGGGACCGAGCCGGCCGGAACCACGCCGGCATGGGCCGAGCCGCCGGGGGCCGAGCCGCCGGGGCCGAGCCGCCGGGGGCCGAGCCGTTCGGCCCTCAGCTCGCCGAGACGGCCGAGTTCCAGCTGGCCGAGACGGCCGAGTTCGCCTCGATCGAGCGGCTCGGAAGCCGTGACCGGGCAGGTTCGAAAGCTGCCGATGCCGGTGCACCGCGCGCCGGCGCCGAGCGAGTGGAGGTGGTCGATCTCGACGGGGCGGGCCCCGGCGAGCGGGCCGGCGTGATGGTCGGATCCGCCCGGCCGGATGGCTGGTTCGACCGCTCGGCGCGGCTGCTCGGCGTCCGCCACGCGTTGCTGGATCCGGGGCGGCGCGGCCTGCGCGCGATCGTCGTGCTCGCGGTCGTGGCGGTCGTGGTGGCCGGTGTCGTGGCGTGGCGGCTGCGTCCGGTGGCAGATCCGGTCGAACCGCCGCGGGTGCCAGCGGCCGAGCCGACCGGCCACCCCACACCCTCGGCGACCGGCGAGCTGGTGATCTCGGTGGTGGGCAAGGTCCGGCATCCCGGCGTTGTCCGGGTGCCGGCCGGGTCACGGGTCGCCGACGCGGTGCGGGCGGCGGGCGGTGCGCTGCCGGGCACCGACCTCGGCCTGCTCAACCAGGCCCGGCGGCTCGTCGACGGTGAGCAGATCGCGGTCGGCGTCACCCCGCCGCCGGACGCCGGTGGCGTCGGCGGCCCGGGTGGCTCGGCCAACCCGGGGCGGAAGGTCGACCTCAACACCGCCACCGCCGATCAGCTCGACACGCTGCCCGGCGTCGGGCCGACACTGGCCGAACGGATCATCGCCTTTCGGACCGAACACGGCGGCTTCCGATCGGTCGAGCAGCTCAAGCAGGTCAGCGGCATCGGTGACGCCCGTTACGCGGATCTCAAGGACCTGGTGACGGTCTGATGGGCACGCCGTCCGCCGCTGGCCGGGGTCCCGCTGAGCCGACACGTGCCAAGGGCTCCTCGGCGGACGGCAGGTCGCACCCGCGTCGCGGCCCGGATCTGCGCCTGGTCGGGGTGGCCACCGGCTGCTGGTTCGCCGTGCTGGCGGCGATCCGGGTGCCGCCGTCCGCCGCCCTGGCCGGTGCGGTGGTCGGCTTCGTAGCCGCCGCCGGGGTGCTGGCGTTCGCGGTGCACCGCAAGCCGCGACGAGAAGCCGTCACCCGAACCGATCCCGGCCGCCTCGCCGTGGTGCTCCGGCTGCTGGTGTCCGTGCTGCTCGGCGCCGGGTGTGGCGCGCTCAGCACCGCAGCGCACACCTACCCCGCCCAGCTGGAGACGCTGGCGGCTCCGATCCGTGCTCACCGGCTGGTGCATGCCGACCTGACGGTCGCTGGTGATCCGCACGCCATCGCCGGCAGCGCCTTCGGCACGACCTGGCTGGTGCCGGCGACGCTGACGAGGTTCGCACCGGCGGCGGGCGGGCCCACCGTCCGAGCGCACGTCAGGGTCATCGGGTTCGGCAGCCAGCCGAGCTGGCGCTCGGTGCTTCCCGGTCAGCGGGTGGCGGTCACCGCCCGGTTGTCGCCGCCGCAGCGCGCCGACGGCACCGCCGCGGTCCTGTCGATCACCGAGCCGCCGAAGCGGCTCGGCGATCCACCCTGGTACCAGCGGGTCGCCGCCCGGCTCCGGGCCGGCTTGCAGGTAGCCTGCCGCGGGTTGCCGTCCGCCTCGGGCGGCCTGCTGCCTGGCCTGGTCGACGGGGACACCAGCCGCCTCGACCCGATCGTGCACGCCGACTTCGCGACCGCCGGGATGACGCACCTGACCGCCGTGAGCGGCTCGAACCTTGCGATCGTGCTCGGGTTCGTGCTGCTGGCGGCTCGCTGGGCCCGGGCCGGCCCGCGGGTCGCCGCGCTGGTCGGCGCGGCGGCCACGGTCGGGTTCGTGGTCCTCGTCCGGCCGGATCCGAGCGTGCTGCGGGCCGCCCTGATGGGTGGCCTGGGATTGCTCGCACTGGCGCTGCACCGGCCACGGGCGGCGGTTCCCGGCCTGGCGGCGTCGGTGTTCCTGCTGCTCCTCGTCGACCCCGCGCTGGCCGTGCAGCTCGGGTTCGTGCTCTCCGCACTCGCCACCCTGGGACTGTTGTTGTTCGCGCCGGCCTGGCGGGACGCGCTCCGTCGACGCCGCGTGCCAGGCGGCATCGCCGAGGTGGTCGCGGTGTCCACCGCCGCACACGTGGCCTGCGCGCCGGTGATCGCGGGCTTCGCCGGCACCGTCGGCCTTCTCGCCGTGCCGGCCAACGTGCTCGCCGAACCCGCGGTCGCACCGGCCACCGTGCTGGGGCTGGCCGCGGCGATCGCCTCACCTGTGTCGCCGACGGCGGCACATGCCCTTGCCTGGCTCGCCGACTGGCCGTGCCGCTGGCTGGTGCTGGTCGCGCACGGCGTCGCGGGCGCACCCGCCGCCACCCTGCCGTGGCCGGTGGGTGTGCTCGGCGCCGTACTGCTCGCCGTGATCCTGGTCGCCGCGGTCGTGGTTGCCGGCCATCGCACGGCGCGCCGGCTGCTGCTGGTCGTGGTGATCTGCGTGGTGGCGGGCGCCGCGCCGGTGCGGTGGCTCGCCGGCGGCTGGCCGCCGGATCGGTGGGTGTTCGTCGCCTGCGACGTCGGCCAGGGTGACGGGCTGGTGCTTCGGGCCGCCCCCGGACAGGCCGTGGTCGTCGATGCCGGACCGGAGCCGACCGCGATCGACGGGTGCCTGCGCCGGCTCGGCATCCGGTCCGTGCCGTTGTTGGTGTTCACCCACGACGACGCCGACCACGTCGGCGGCGTCGCCGGCGTCTTCGACGGCCGGCAGGTCGGCGCGGTCGGGGTTTCCCGTTTCCGCGGTACGAACGGGGGCAGGGCCCGGGTCGAGCGCGCCGCCGGCGCGCACGGACTGCGGCCGTTCCCGGTCCCGCCCGGCTGGCGTTACCGAGCGGGTGGCCTGGCGCTGACCGCGCTCGGCCCGCCGGAGCCGATGACCGGCACCGAGTCCGACACCAACAACAACTGCGTGGTGCTCCGGGCCGTGGCCGGGTCGGTATCGATCTTGCTGACCGGCGACGCCGGCCCGGAACTCCAGCAGGAGCTGCGGGTCGACGGTGCACCACTGCACGCCGACGTGCTGAAGGTTCCGCATCACGGAAGCGTCCACCAGGATCCGGACTTCGTCGCCGCGGTGGGGCCGAAGGTCGCGGTCGTCTCGGTCGGTGTCGACAACGACTACGGGCACCCGAACCCTGGCCTGCTGGCGAGGATCACCGCGGCCGGCATCCGGGTGGTGCGCACCGACCGGGACGGTGACGTGGCGGTCGTCGATACCGGTCGTGGCCTGGCGGTGGCCCGGCGGGGACCGCCCCCGGGCCGTGCGCCGCCGAGTGCCCGGGCGCTGCCACCCGCGGTGACTCGGCCTGCACGCCGTTCGCCGCGCCGCCGGGGCCCGGGCTGCCGCCGGGGAACGGGGTATCGAACGATCGCGGCATTGCGTGGCTTCGGAGCGGCTCGACGGCGCAGGGCGGGGACGCGCGCGGGGGCGACCCGACCCGGTGTCGTGCCGGTCGGGGTGGCCGTGTGTCGCGCGGTCTCGACGCTCGTGGCGCCACGTCGGGCGACGTGGCCGGGCGCCGCGAAGGGCGGCGGCGTGCGGCGCCACGGCTGGCGGGGATCATCGGATGCCGCCTGATCCGGCTACTCACGGAGTCACGTCTGGCCGGGCGCCGTGAAGGGCGGCCGCTCGCGGCGGCGGATGGCCGGGTGCCGCCGTGAAGAGCGGCTACGCGCGGCGTCACGTCGGGCGGGGTGGCCGGGTGCCGTGACGGGCGGCTGCTCGGGGCGGCACGTGGCCGGGTGTCGCGGATGCCGAACAGCGCCCGGCGGGTCGACTGCCGGGACCCGGGCGGTCGGGGACGTGCCAGGATGGGTCCGTGAGCCAGACACCACCGCTGATTCGCCTGGTCCTCGGTGACGAGGAGTTGCTCGCCGCGCGCGCGGTGTCCGACGTGGTCGCCGCGGTCCGGGCGATCGAGCCGGACGCGCAGCCCACCGAGCGGGACGCGAACGCCCTCACCGCCGGTGAGCTGGCGGCGTTGACCAGCCCATCGCTGTTCGGGGGGCGACAGGTCGTGGTGATTCGTGGTGCCCAGGACGC
The DNA here is from genome assembly GCF_016865425.1 of Actinocatenispora thailandica. Lineage (NCBI taxonomy): Bacteria > Bacillati > Actinomycetota > Actinomycetes > Micromonosporales > Micromonosporaceae > Actinocatenispora > Actinocatenispora thailandica. Next base: position 1,423,094 of record NZ_AP023355.1, read on the forward strand.
CAAGAAGGACCTGGCCGCGGCGCTGCTCGGCTACGCGGCCGCGCCGGCCGACGACGTCTGCCTGGTGTTGACGCATGCCGGCGGGAACAAAGGCAAGGCGCTCGCGGACGGGCTGCAGAAGGCGGGCGTCGAGGTGGTGCGCGCCGCGCGGATCACCCGGCCGCGGGAGCGGGTCGGCTTCGTGCGTGACGAGGTGCGAGGTCTGGGCGGTCGCTGCCCGGAGGACGCCGCGGAGGCGTTGATCTCGGCGGTCGGCAACGACCTGCGGGAGCTTGCGTCCGCCTGCGCGCAGCTGGTCGCCGACACCGGCGGGCGCCTCACCGTCGACATCGTCAACCGCTACTACCAGGGGCGATCGGAGGTGACCGGGTTCACGGTGGCGGACGCCGCCATGGTGGGCGACTTGGCCGCGGCACTGGAATCGTTGCGCTGGGCGCTCGCGATCGGCGTCGACCCGGTGCCGATCGCGGACGCGCTGGCCGACGGGGTGCGCACGGTGTCTCGGGTTGCCGGCGTGCGCGGTAATCCGTACCAGTTGGCATCGAAGCTGGGCATGCCGGCCTGGAAGATCGAGCGGGCTCAGCGGCAGGCGCGAGGCTGGTCACCGGAGGGGCTGGCCGCGGCGATGCACGCCGCCGCCGCGGCCAATGCCGAGGTCAAGGGCGGTGCGGACAACAGGGGGTACGCGCTGGAACGGGCCATCCTCGCGGTGGCCGGTGCCCGCGGTCGCTGAGCCGCCCGCCAGACTCGCCTCGCTGCCTCGCTGCCTCGCTGCCTCGCTGCCTCGCTGCCTCGCTGCCTCGCTGCCTCGCTGGTGGTTTGGCGGCGCTCGGACGGCGCGCGGCGGGGCGCCGTACCGCCGGCGGGAACCGTGCGGCACGAGCGACGCGAACCGGCAGGAGCAGGGCGCCCACGTGCCGAGCAGCGACGGCGTCGGGCGGGTACGCCAAAAGCGGGGTCGCCGAACATTGGAGCGATGTCGGCGGGCCCCGCTGGGCGTGCTTGGCGCCTCGCCGCCGTCAGGCGGAGATCTGCTGGAACTGCTTGGCGATGGCCGACTTGCGGTTCGCCGCCTGGTTCTTGTGGATGACGCCCTTGCTCACGGCCTTGTCCAGCTTGCGCGACGCGTCACGCAGGGCGGTCTCGGCCTTCGCCGAGTCGCCGGCGTTGGCCGCCTCATGGAACGAGCGAATCGCCGTCTTCAGCGACGACTTGACCGCCTTGTTGCGCTGGCGGCGCTTCTCGTTCTGCCGGTTGCGCTTGATCTGGGACTTGATGTTCGCCACGCGACAGCCTTCAGTCTTGGTCGGTACGGGTCGGGGTCTGCCTGCTGGCAGATAGTGCGCGCGCGTCCATGACGCGGCGGCACACACGAAGGATCAGGCTACCAGCCGCTTCGCCCGCGGTCGCAGCGGCCGTGCGCCCGCCCGGTCGGTACGGTGTGGGGTGGTGCCGACGTGGCCCGGCCGATTGTGCGGTGAATGCGGCATTCGTGCCCTGGATCCGGGTTGGTCGGGTGCCGCGCGGCGGCACCGCGCCGCTGCCGGGTGCGCGGTCCGCCGGCCGTGGGAGCATGGACGGCGCCGGCACGCCAGCCCCGGTGGCGCCGGTACCGCCGACCGGCCACGGCGTGCCCGAGACCCACGACGTGCCTCGAACAGAACGGACTCCGCGTGCCACACCAGCTCGATCCCGGTGTCACGGATCCGCAGCGGATCCGCAACTTCTGCATCATCGCGCACATCGACCACGGCAAGTCCACCCTGGCCGACCGGATGCTGCAACTGACCGGCGTGGTCGACCAGCGACAGATGCGCGCGCAGTACCTCGACCGGATGGACATCGAGCGCGAGCGTGGCATCACGATCAAGTCCCAGGCGGTCCGGATGCCGTGGACCGTGCGCGAGGGCGACCTGGCCGGCGAGCCGTACGTGCTGAACATGATCGACACCCCCGGGCACGTCGACTTCACCTACGAGGTGTCCCGCAGCCTGGCCGCCTGCGAGGGTGCGGTGCTGCTGGTCGACGCGGCGCAGGGGATCGAGGCGCAGACGCTCGCCAACCTGTACCTGGCGCTGGAGAACGACCTGCACGTCATCCCGGTGCTGAACAAGATCGACCTGCCGGCCGCGCAGCCGGAGAAGTACGCCGAGGAGATCGCGCACCTGATCGGCGGCGACCCGGCGGACTGCCTGCGGGTGTCCGGCAAGACCGGCGAGGGTGTGCCGGAGCTGTTGGACGAGATCGTCCGCCAGTTCACCCCGCCGACCGGCGACCCGGACGGGCCGCCGCGGGCGTTGATCTTCGACTCGGTGTACGACATCTACCGCGGGGTGGTCACCTACGTGCGGATGGTCGACGGCCGGATCGAGGCCCGGGACCGGTTGACGATGATGTCCACCGGCGCCACCCACGAGCTGCTGGAACTCGGCGTCATCTCGCCGGAGCCGACCAAGTCGCCGGCGCTGGGGGTCGGTGAGGTGGGCTACCTGATCACCGGGGTCAAGGACGTCCGGCAGTCGAAGGTCGGTGACACGGTGACCGCGCTGGCCCGGCCGGCGGCCGAGCCGCTCGGCGGCTACTCGGATCCGAAGCCGATGGTCTATTCCGGGCTCTATCCGATCGACGGCTCGGACTACCCGGCGCTGCGTGACGCGCTGGACAAGTTGAAGCTCAACGACGCCGCCCTGGCGTACGAGCCGGAGACCTCCGCGGCGCTCGGGTTCGGTTTCCGCTGCGGCTTCCTCGGTCTGCTGCACCTGGAGATCATCCGGGAGCGGCTGGAGCGCGAGTTCAATCTCGACCTGATCTCCACCGCACCCAACGTGGTCTACCGGGTCGAGCTGGAGGACAACACCGAGCACACGGTGACCAACCCGAGCGAGTACCCGACGGGCAAGGTCGCCGCGGTCCACGAGCCGGTGGTGCGCGCCACCGTGCTGACACCCAACGACTTCGTCGGTGCCGTGATGGAGATCTGCCAGAACCGTCGCGGCAAGCTGCTCGGGATGGACTACCTGTCCGCCGACCGGGTGGAGCTGCGCTACACGCTGCCGCTGGCGGAGATCATTTTCGACTTCTTCGACCAGCTCAAGTCGCGCACCCGCGGGTACGCCTCGCTGGACTACGAGCCGTCCGGCGAGCAGTCCGCCGACCTGGTGAAGGTCGACATCCTGCTCAACTCCGAGCCGGTCGACGCGTTCAGCGCGATCGTGCACCGGGACAAGGCGTACGCGTACGGCGTGCAGCTGACCACCAAGCTGCGCAAGCTGATCCCGCGGCAGCAGTTCGAGGTGCCGATCCAGGCCGCGATCGGTACGAAGATCATCGCGCGGGAGAACATCCGCGCGATGCGCAAGGACGTGCTCGCCAAGTGCTACGGCGGTGACATCACCCGTAAGCGCAAGCTGCTGGAGAAGCAGAAGGAAGGCAAGAAGCGGATGAAGATGGTGGGCCGCGTCGAGGTACCCCAGGAGGCGTTCATCGCCGCGTTGTCGACCTCGGATGGCCCGGAGCAGCCGAAGAAGTAGCCCGCCGCCTGTCCACTTCGGAGGGACGAGGGCCGCCGCCGGGGCGACGAGCGGTACCGGGGTCGACCCGTAGACTGGGCGGATGTTGGAGGTCGGTAGTCGGCGTCGAGGGCAGCCGGCGCCGCCCAGGGTGGTGTACGAGGCTCTGCTCGAGCCGGACCGTGATCCAACCCGGCGGTGGCTGCGACTGCTCGGCGACGAGCGGGCACCGCGGCTGGTCGAGGCCGACCCGCCGGGGCTGGTGGTCTGGTCCTCGCTGTGGGGCCGGCGCCCGGACGCCAGGGTGCGGTTCGACATCGCCGTGGACGCCTCCGGGGCCGGCAGCGACGTGCGCTGGACGCTGCTGGTCGCCGACCCGGCGCCGGATTCCGCGCTGCTCGGCCATCTGCGCAAGCGGCTCAACGAGCTGATCAACGCGGACCTGCGGTATTCGTTCGGGCAGTAGCGCCGGCACCGGTGGCGCGGGTACCGATGAGTTCGCGCCCCGCAGGCCGTCGACACGGGTGTACAGAACCAACCACTACGCGGAGGGCGACGATGGGGACCATCGGGGTACACGAGTTCATCACGATCGACGGCATCATGTCCGAGCCGACCTGGACGATGGACTACCCGTTCGACCCGAAGATGGGCGAGGCGATCGGCGGGATGATGGCCAACTGCGAGGCGATCCTGCTGGGCCGCACCACCTACGAGGGTTTCGCGCCGGCCTGGTCGACCCGGACCGCGGACGACGACCCGGGTGCGCCGTTCTTCAACGACACCCCGAAGTACGTGGTGTCGGGCACCATGACGCACGCCGACTGGCGCAACTCGACGGTGCTCGGGCCGTACCGGCCGGAGACGATCCGGCAGCTCAAGGACCGGGTGGCCGGCGGGATCTATGTCAGCGGTAGCGGCCGGTTGGTGCGGGCGATGCTCGCCGACGGGCTGGTCGACGAGCTGCACCTGTTCGTCTTCCCGCTCGCGCTGGGTGGCGGTCTGCGGCTGTTCCCGGAGGCTGCCGGGCCGGCGAAGCTCGCCCTGGCCGGCTGCGAGTCGTACGACAGTGGCGTGGTGCACCTGACCTACACGGCGCCGTGACGGGCTGCCCGGCCCCCGCTTGGGTCCACAGTGGACGGTTTCCTCTCGTCCACTGTGGATCATCCCGTCGCTTCGATGTGTTCGCCCCGATACGCTCGGTGATCGCTTTTTGCCGTTGACTCACCTGCCGGTAGCCTGTGGTGCCGGTGCGAACCGCGGTGGTCGGTGGGGGTGTGGCAGGTGACGGTACGGCGCGAGGTCCCGCGCGGTGTGCGGGCGTGGTGGCCGGTCATGGTGGTGGTGCTCGCCGTCGTCGGCGCGGTGCTGGTGGTCCCGGGGCCGGCGACGGCCGCCCCGGACGAGGGCGGCAGCTCCTCGGTGTACAAGAAGCTCGACGCCGCGGCACGCAAGTACAACAACGCGAAGGCGAAGCTGGACGCCACCAAGAAGAAGCAGAAGCAGCTGACGAAGAAGATCGCGTCGACCAACCACACCGTCGACACGCTGTCCGACGAGGTCGGCAAGATCGCCGCGGTGCGGTACCGGCAGGGCCCGACCAGCCTGCTCACGCTCGCCCTGGACCAGCAGGGCAGCACCGATCTGCTGGCCATGGCCGACACCCTGACCTACCTGGGCCGGCAGGACACCAGGAAGATCGACGCGCTGGTCGCGGCGCGGCGGGACCAGAAGAAGCAGCAGCAGGAACTCGCGGACACCGCGGCCAAGCAGCGCAGTCAGGTCGCCGACCTGAAGAAGAGCCGGGATGCGGCGCAGAAGGCCGTGGACAAGATCAGCTCCGGTTCCTCCAGCGGGTACGGCGGCCAGTCCGCCTCGGCCGACCCGGCGCCGCGCAATCCGGACGGCAGCTGGCCCCCCGAGTCGTGCTCGGTGGACGATCCCACCACCGACGGGTGCATCACGCCGCGCATGCTGCACGCGTACCAGGAGGCGCGCAAGGCCGGCTACACCCGCTACACGTCCTGCTACCGCGCGAACGAGGACGGTGGCGAGCATCCGCGGGGCCGCGCCTGCGACTTCTCGGTGACCTCCGGTGGGTTCGGTGGCGCCGCGACCGGCGAGGCGAAGACGTACGGCGACAACCTGGCCGCCTGGTTCATCGCCAACTCCGGCCGGCTCGCGGTGCTCTACGTCATCTGGTACCGGCAGATCTGGATGCCGGGGGTCGGCTGGCAGCACTACGACCCGACCGGCGCGCCGTCGGTCGAGCACACCAACCACGTGCACCTGTCCGTGCAGTGATCCGCGTACCGTCGGCGGCATGACCACCCGCGCCGCGTACGACGAGATCGCCGAGTGGTACGAGCACGAGTTTCTCGGCCCGGGTGACCCGATCGGCGTGGACGCGTCGCTGCGCGCGCTGCTCGGCGCCGGCACCGGTACCTGCCTGGAGGTCTGCTGCGGCACCGGGGTGCACGCCGGCACGGTACGGGAGCTGGGCTTCACACCCGTTGGGGTGGACCTGTCGGGCGCGATGCTGCGGTACGCGACCGGCCGGCTGCCCGCCGCCCGCGCCGACGCCGCCCGGTTGCCGGTGGCCACCGGGTCGGTGCCGGTGGTGCTGTCGGTGATGGCGCACACCGACCTCCCGGACTATCCGGCGGTGCTGGCCGAGATCGCCCGGGTGCTGGCGCCGGGTGGCGCGTTCGTGCACGTCGGCGTGCATCCGTGCTTCTGCGGCGGGTTCGCCGACCGGTCCGACCCGGCCGCCGTGGTGGTGCGCCGCGGGTACCTGGACGGCCGGTGGACCACCGAGTCGTGGACCGATCAGGGGGTGCGGGACAAGGTCGGCGCCGTGCACTATCCGCTGCCGACGCTGCTCAACGCGGTGCACGACACCGGCCTGCGGGTGCAGCGCTTCCTGGAGTCCGGCGGCGAGGTCCCCACGGTCCTCTCCTTCCGCGCCACCCACGCACGCTAGCGGCCGGTGCGGTCACGCCGGCGCCTGACGCCCCGGCCCCTGCCGCCAGGTGTCCGCCGCGGCGCTGCCGTGGCGGGCCACCCGCCGTGGTGCGCCGCGGTGGTCAAGCGCCGCGGTGTGCGCTGGCGGCCCGGACGAACAGCTCGGCGCCGGTCCGGTCCAGCCAGGTGTCGAACGTCATCAGCCCGGGGTGTCGGCGCCGCAGCGCGGGGATGTCGGCCTGCCAGCCGCCGAACGAGCCGGTGTCGCCGGCCCGCGCCGGCCCTGGCAGCGGGAGCGGCGTGGTGTCGACCGGACGTCCGATCGCTGCCTCGATCCCGGCGGCGAGCTGCGCGCCGGTCACCTCGTCGCCGGCGATCTCCAGCTCGATCCCGCGGTACTCGTCGGGCCGGGTGAACGCGAGCGCGGCGAACGCGCCGATGTCGTCGACCGCGATGACCTGCACGGTGTCGGTGGGGGTGATCATCCGGATCAGCGCGTTCTCCCCGAAGACGCCGAACGGCCCCCGGCTGGCGTGGTTCTCCATGAACATCACCGGCCGCAGGATCGTGTACGGCAGGGGCAGGCGCCGGATGTGCTGCTCGACCTGCCACTTCGTCTCCCAGTGCTCGATCCCGGTGTTCCGGTCGGCACCACCGACGGAGGCGTACACGAAATGCTCGACGCCGGCGGCGACCGCGGCGTCGGCGACGGTGCGGCCCATCCGTACCTCCAGCGGGTCGTGGCGCGGTTCGGTGGCGGCCGGCTGCACGCTGAACACCCCGTACGCCCCGGCGGCGGCGCGGTGCAGGCTGTCCGGGTCGGTCAGGTCGCCGACCGCGAGCTGCGCGCCGGCGGCGGCGAGGCGGGCCGCAGCGGGGTTGTCGGCGTCGCGGACCAAGGCGCGCACCCGCCAGCCGGCGGCGAGCAACTGGCGGGCGGTCGCGCCGCCCTGCTTGCCGGTGGCGCCGGTGACCAGGACGAGGTTGTCGGACATGCGTCCTCCCAGGATGATCTGGAGCACCGCTCCGTTCGGAGCAGTGCTCCAGATAGTATCGGAGCAGTGCTCCGATTGTCTATGTGGGAGGCTGCCCGGCATGACCGACCAGAAGCGCGCGGACGCCCGGCGCAACCGCGACCAGTTGCTCGCCGTGGCGCGCGAGGCGTTCGCCGAGCACGGCACCGCCACCTCGCTGCGCGAGGTCGCCCGCCGCGCCGGAGTCGGGATCGGCACCCTGTACCGGCACTTCCCGACCCGGGAGGCGCTGCTGGAGGCGCTGCTGTCGGACCGCTTCGACCGGCTGCGGCGAGACGCCGACGAACTGGCCGCCGACGCCGACTCCCGCGCCGCGCTGCTGCGGTGGATCGCCCGCGTCGCAGTCGGCTCCGGGACCTACCGCGGGCTGCCCGAGTCGGTGCTCGCCGCGCTGCGAGACAGCGACTCGCGGCTGCACGACAGCTGTGACGCGATGCGGGCGGCCGGCGGCGACCTGCTCCGGGCCGCCCAGCGAGCCGGCACGGTGCGCCCGGACGCGACCATCGAGGACCTGCTCGCGGCCGCCACCGGCATCGCCTGGGCGAGCGAGCACGCCGCCGATCCGGGCGCGCTGACCGAACGGCTGCTCGACTACCTCATGCACGGCCTGGCCGTCGGCGACGTCTGAGAACGGCTCCCGGGCGGCCGTGGCCGCACGCCACCATTCCGCGGGGCGTGACACGCGCCGTCCCTCGACGCCGGGATGCGGCGACGCCCGGCGCGGCGCTGGTGACCGGTCAGTCCGCGTCGAGCTGGTGGTCGGCCCAGACGTAGGTCTCGGGCAGCAGGTCGGCGATCCGGACGCTGCGGACCTGCGCGCCACGGCCGACGATCACCACGATGTCGGGGAAGTAGTCCAGCAGCACCTGCCGGCACCGGCCGCATGGCGGGATCACGCCGCGGTCGCGGTCGCCGACCGCCACGATCGCCTCCAGTTCGTAGGCGCCCTGGGCGGCCGCCGAACCGATGGCCACCAGCTCGGCGCAGGGTCCGCCGGTGAAGTGGTACGCGTTCACCGCGGTGATGATCCGCCCGTCGCGGGCCCGGACCGCTGCGGCGACCGTGTGGTTGTCGCCCCGGCAGCGGGTGGCCGCGACCTGCGTGGCCGCCTCGACCAGCTCGTGATCGACGGCAGGTGGGGTCGTCATCGTCTCGCTCTCGATCTCGCTCGGTGCCGGCGCGCGTCGGCCCTCCGTCGACCGGACACCTGGCGGGTCAGCCCTTCTTCTTCGGCCCGTACACCTGGACCTGGACCGGCGGCGGGGTGTCGGAGGCGGCCTGCCCGGCGCCGACCGACTTCCATTCGCCGGAGTCGACCGTCCAGCGCTTCGAGCCGTACTGCACCTGCTCGATGCCGGTCTGCGACGCGTACGCCACCAGCCAGTGCGCGAACTGCCAACCGGAGCGCTGCCCGTCGGTCGGCACGGTCAGCCCGGTACTGCCGGAGGTGCGGGTGATCAGCGAGCTACCCCAGTCCAGTCGCATCGCGGCGACCACCGCGTCGCGCGCCGCGCTGCCCCGCTTGGCCGGTGCGTCGTGCAGGCTGCAGGACAACGCGCCGCCGGCCGAACCGACCAGCGCGTTGGCCACCGTCTCCGCCTCCGGTGCCCACTTCTGGTACTCGTCGGGCGCGGCCGAGCGCTGCACCGCCTGCGCCGCCTGGGTCACCGTCATGTCCTGCCAGCCGGGCACCGTGACCAGGTGGTCGTAGAACGCTCCCGCCGCGTACCGCGGGTCCTTGAGCTGCTTCGGCTCGCCCCAGCCCTGGCTCGGCCGCTGCTGGAACAGCCCGATCGAGTCGCGGTCGCCACTTTCCAGGTTGGTCAGCTTGGACTCCTGCAACGCGGTGGCGAGCGCCACCACGATCGCCCGGTCGGGCAGCCGCCGACGCACCCCGACCGCCGAGATGGTGGCCGCGTTCGCGGTCTGGTCCGGGTTCAACTCGAACTTCCCGTCGCTGGTGTGCACCTGGCAGGTCGACAGCAGCGGCGGGTGATAGGTCTTCCCGCTGCACGCGGCGATCGTCAGGCCGGTCGCGACCGCAACGGCGCCGGCCAGCACCAGTCGACCTCGCACAGCGTCTCCTTCGAGCCGAGCGGGGCCGACCCCGCGAGCCGTGGGTGGCGTTGCCTCGCGCCGCCCGTACTCATTGTGCCGGGTGCCGTCGCGCACCGAGTCCGGTACCGAAGACCCGCCACCACCACCTGCCACCGATGTTAGAAGCCGGCCGATATCGTCGGCATACCGAAAATCACCCGCCGGCCGGCAACGGTACGGCGCCGGGCCCGAGCCGGGGCGTCTCGTCGTTCGGGCGGCCGGGCGAAGGTGCGCATCGGGATCGGCGCCTGCCCGGTCGGCTCGGCCGCGGCCGGTCGGCACCCACCGGGGCGCCCGCTTCTCCCGGAAGGCGGCGACGCCCTCACGCCCCTCCGCGTGGTTGTCGCGGCAGTCGCGCAGCGCGGCGCGTTCAGTGCGCGCCGCGCCCCTGATGGATGATGTCGCCGTAGCAGCCGTCGGGTGGTGCGGCCAGCAGCGGCTGGAGCTTCGTGGAAGCCGCGCGTACCGGTTCCGACGTCGTGACCCGGTCGTGTGTCGCCTTGTCGGTCCAGGTCGCCGTGACCAGAAGCGTGGTCGGATCGCCCCGGTCACCGCTGATGCCGTACCCGAGCAGCCCCGACCCGCAGGCCCGGGCGGCGTCCCGGCCCCGGTCGGCGAGCTCGTCGCGCCGGCCGGGCAGCGCGGTCATCCGGGCGTGCACGGTGAACGTCGGCACGACACCCGACCGCCCGGCGAGGGTGGCGGGCAACTGCGCAGTGCCGTCGTGGACTGCGGCGATCGGGTCGACGTGGTCGCGGGACGCGACGAGCTGCCCGTCGCGGACCGGAGCACGAACACGCACGGAACGACGTGTGGCTCGGTCCGCCCCGGCACAGTGTCCTGGTAGGCGAACTCGGCGACGATCACCTCGGCGTCGATGGTGTGGTGCACGGTGATGTCGGTCACGCGCCGGGTGACTGCGGCGTCCGCGTCGTCCGGAGTGAAGTGTTCCCGCAGCTCTGCGCGGGTTCGTCACGGTGGCGCCCGGTCCGGATCGAACGGGTGGACGACGTCGGTGTGCTCGGCGTAGAGCTCGGCGAGCTGCGTCAGGAGCCGGGCAGGAGTGGTGCGGAGTTCGCTCGGTGCGCCGCCGTGTGCTTCGATGGACGGATGCTCGGTGGTGATCAGGTTTCGCGTGTGGTCAGCGTCGGCCGCGAGGTCTCCGCTTCGGCGGAGACGATCTTCGAACTGATTGCCGATCCGGCCCAACAGCCCCGCTGGGACGGCAACGACAATCTCGCCTCGGCACCCAGCGGACAGCGGGTCCGGTCGGTGGGAACGATGTTCACCGCGGTTCTCACCCACTCCGGCAGCGTCCGGGAGAACCACGTCGTGGAGTTCGAGGAGTGCCGGCGCATCGCCTGGCGGCCGGCCGAGCCGGGCCGCAAACCTCCGGGGCACCTGTGGCGGTGGGAGCTCGAACCGATCGACGCTGCACACACCCGGGTGACCCACACCTACGACTGGACCGAGTTGTCGGACGAGAAGCGTCTCCCGCGGGCCCGGGCGACCACTCAGGACGCGCTACGGTCCTCGCTGGATCGGCTCGCCGCCCTCGCCGAGCGGGCCTGATCCATATCCGTTCGGCCGTGCGGGCTGCCTGCGCCTGGACGCTCGCTCAGGACGGCCGTACCGGGTGTTCGGGTGGCCGTCGGTTCTCGCAGTTGCCGGAGGTCCGGCTCGTCGCCCGGGACAACCGGCGGACGGTGCGCATCGGGATCGGCGCCCGCCCGGTCGGCTCGACGGCTCAGCCGGGGCCGGTCGGTACCCACCGGGGTGCCCGCTTCTCCCGGAACGCGGCGACGCCCTCCCGGCCCTCCGCGGACAGGAAGTAGCTGCCGGACAGCTCGGCCAGCGCGTCCAGCTCGGGCCGGATCGGCGTCTCGCCGTGCAGCAGCGCCTTCGTCCCGGCCAGCGCCCCGGGCGCGCCGCGCACCAGCGACGACACGTACCGCTGCACCGTGGCGTCCAGCTCGTCGGCCGGCACCGCCGCGGTGACCAGCCCCAGCGCCGCGGCGCGGCGACCGTCGAAGGTGTCGCCGGTCAGGTACAGCTCGGCCGCGGCCCGGGACGGCAGCCGGCGCAGCACCGGCGCCGAGATCACCGCCGGGATCACCCCGAGTCGTACCTCGGTGAACGCGAACGTCGCATCCTGCGCGGCGACCGCCAGGTCGCAGGCCGCGATCAGCCCCAGCCCGCCGGCCCGGGCCGCCCCGCCGACCCGGGCCACCACCGGTTTCGGTGCGTCCCAGAGCGCCGCGAGCAGCGCCGGCAGGTCGCCGGCCGGTACCTGCCCGGCTTCGCGGGCGGCGGCGGTCTCGGCCAGGTCGGCACCGGCGCAGAACACCCGGCCCACATGGTCGAGGACCAGCACCCGTACCGTCTCGTCGGCGAGGGCGCGGTCGAGGCCGGCGAGCAGTTCGCGGATCAGCCGGCGGGACAGCGCGTTGCGGTTGGTGTCGCTGTCCAGCGTGAGGGTGGCCACACCATCGGCCACCGCGTACCGCACCAGCGGTCGGGTGTCGTCGGTCACCGCGTCAGACTAGTGGGATGGCCGCAGCTCTCCCGGACGCAGAACCGATGCCGGACGACGGCGCGCTGCCCGACGCCGCCCTCGCCGGGCGGCGGCAGCGCCCGTTCGGCATCTACGTGCACGTACCGTTCTGCGCCAGCAGGTGCGGCTACTGCGACTTCAACACCTACACCGCCGACCAGCTGCCCGGGGCGAGCCGGGACGACTACCCCGATCTGGTACTGGCCGAGCTCGCCCAGGCCCGCCGGGTGCTCGGCGCCGAACAGCCCCGGTACGGACGGTGTTCTTCGGTGGCGGCACCCCCACCCTGCTGCCGCCCGAGGCGCTGGCCCGGATCCTGGCCGGCATCGACGCCACGTTCGGGCTGGCGCCGGACGCCGAGGTGACCACCGAGGCCAACCCGGAGTCGGTGACGCCGGCGTCGCTGGCCGCGCTGCGCCGGGCCGGGTTCACCCGCGTCTCGCTGGGTATGCAGTCGGCCGCCGAGCGCGTCCTCGCCGTACTCGACCGGCGGCACACGCCCGGCCGCGCGGTGGCCGCCGCCCGGGAGGCCGCCGCGGCGGGCTTCGAGCACGTCAACCTGGACCTCATCTACGGCACGCCGGGGGAGACCGCCGACGACTGGGCGCGCAGCCTCGACGCGGTGCTCGACGCGGTCGCCGGCGGCGCGGTCGACCACGTCTCGGCATACTCGCTGATCGTCGAGGACGGCACCCGGCTCGCCGCCCGCATCGCCCGCGGCGAGTTGCCCACACCGTCCGACGACGTGGCCGCCGACCGCTACCTCGCTGCCGAGCGGCGGCTCACCGACGCCGGGCTGAGCTGGTACGAGGTGTCGAACTGGGCGGCGAACGACGCGGCGCGCTGCCGGCACAACCTGCTGTACTGGACCGGCGGCGACTGGTGGGGCCTGGGCCCCGGCGCGCACAGCCACGTCGGCGGGGTGCGCTGGTGGAACGTCAAACACCCCAGCCGGTACGCGCAGCGGCTGGCCGCCGGGCTGTCCCCGGGCCAGGGCCGGGAGATCCTCACCGCCGCCGAGCGGCACACCGAGGACGTGCTGCTCGCCACCCGGCTGCGCACCGGCCTGGACCTGTCCGTACTGCCGGAGCCGGCGCGCGCCGCCGCGCGCCGGGCCGCCGCCGACGGCCTGCTGGCCGACACCGACCTCGCCGCCGGCCGCGCCGTCCTCACCCTGAACGGCCGCCTGCTCGCCGACGCCGTCGTCCGCGCCCTCCTCCCGGACTGACCGGAGGTCGACCCTCGATGTCCGTGCGTTGTCGCGCGATCACCACTGGTCGCCGGGCCGCAGGATTAGTGCGGTGACAAGGTGTACTGACCACGGAGGTTGGTGGCATTCTTACGGAGACGCGCTGCCTGAGTGGTTCGAGATGTATGTCGGACTGGAGTCGGCGGTTGATCACATCCGTCACTACAACGCTGAGCTGGTCCCGGGCCTGCTCCAGGTCGAGGATTACTGCCGGGCTGTTTACCGCGTCTCGTCCACCAAGTCGTACGACGAGATCGATCAGCAGGTGGCGCTCCGGATGGACCGGCAGGCTCTCTTGGTGCGCGAGGAGCCGGCCGCACCGCAGTTCGACGTTTTCCTGAACGAGGCGGTGCTGCGGCGGCCGGTCGGTGGTCGGGACGTGATGGTCAAACAGCTGGCGCGACTCCTCGAATCCACCGACCTATCCAACGTCGATGTGCGAGTGCTGTCCTTCGCGCAAGCGGAGCACGCCGGCATGATGGGTACGTTCGTCGTACTGGGATTCCCGCACCGGCAGGAGCCTGATGTCGTGTACCTGGAGTCTCCAACTGGTGCCCTCTACCTGGAGAAACCAAAGGAGCTGACCAGTACAACTTCGTCATGCGAGATCTGCAGCAACGAGCACTCGACTCGGTGCGGTCGAGGGCCTTCATCACCGCCGTAGCGAAGGAGATGTGAGATGGATCTGTCCGACGCCATGTGGCGCAAGAGCAGCCGCAGCGGCGGCAACGGCGGTAACTGCGTCGAGGTGGCCGGCAACCTGGCCGACATCGTCGCCGTGCGGGACAGCAAGGACCCGCGGGGGCCGGTCCTGGTGGCGAGTCCGGCGGCGTTCGCGTTCGCTGGCTTGGTGAAGGCTGGACGGCTGGACGGCTGAGCCGCGTCGACGAACGACGGCCGGTCCCGACGGGACCGGCCGTCGTTCGTCGGTTACTTGATCAAGGGATAGGACAGCGGGTGGCGGTAGCACTCACCGCTGTTGGCCTTGACCAGGGCGATGATGTTGAACACGAACGGCACCACCGGGATCAGCCGCAGCACCCAGGGCAGCGGCCACAGGTGGACGAACCCGGCGCAGGTGGCGATGACGATCGCGGCCAGGTCGACCACCGCCCAGGTGATGTTGAAGTTGAGGGCGGAGACGGCATGGGCGCGCAGCGTCGTCGACGTCTCGCCCTTGGTCAGCAGGGTGACCAAGGGGGCCACCCAACCGAGCAGGCCGCCGAAGAAGATGCCGACGGCGGCGAGGGCGTGGGTCAGCACGGCCCAGTTGCGTTCTTCGGTGTCGTGGTAGCCGGGCGGGGCGGGGGATGGTCCGGTCATGCGCACACGGTACGCAACTGCCCGGTGGTGCGGTATCGCCCCGGCCGTCCCGATCGAGGTAACCGATCGGGCACGAGCGACCACCGGGCCGGAGTCCGGTGGTCGGACGTCAGCGCCAGTCGAGGAAGAAGAGGGCGTCGAGCATGTTCGCAAACTCCCCGCTCGGCTCGATCTTCTTCGGCGTGGAGCCCGGCTTCAGGTCGGAGACGAAGTAGTGCCGCTCGGTTTCCTTGACGGAGAGGAATGCGAACCGCTGCCCGTCTGGTGAGATCCCCAGGACGAAGTTCTTGTGATCGTTGCTGGGCAGGATGGGCGCGCTGAGCTTGGCGTCCGGGGTGAGGTCGAGCGTCGAGAACCGCTGACCGGAGAACCCCGAGGTACACAGCACCGTGTCGTTGTCGATCCAGCCGATCGCGCCGCCACTCCTGGTCTTCTTGTCGCAGTACAGGGGCGGTGCCTGCTCGATCGCGTCGGGTCCGATGAAGCGGCGGTGGTCGGAGAGGTCCAGCAGGCCGCCCTCGGTCAGCAGGCGCCTTCCGTCCGGCGAGAGTCGGGCGCTGTTGCCCAACACCGCCGTGTCCGGCGTTCCGACCACGAAGACGTGGCGTTCACCGACGAACTCCACCGACTGCTGGTCGGCTACCTTGTGGTCTCCGGCGAGTGCTCGGCGCGCAACGTAGTTCTTGTCGTCGACCTCCTTGGTGAACCACACCGCGCTTCCGTCCGGTGCCATGGCGGCGTTGTCCTCGTGTGGCGTGGTTCCGAAATCCTCCTGCCCGGTCAGGTCGGTGAGCTTGCCTGAGCGGTCGACGTAGCCGACGTGTGTCGCCTTGCTCTCTGGATCCTGGATGACCACGGCCAATTTGGTGAAGTCCCGGTCGAAGAGCGATCTGACCGCGAGGATGTCGTCGTTGTCGGTCAGGTTCGTCGGCGCGCACAGGTCTTCCAACGCGGTGCCGGGCCGGACCCCGTCGACCTTGGTGAGCACGGTGTCCGGCAGTCGGAACTCGGCGTGTGCCTTCTTCGTCAGGCTCTGTGGATTCCAACCGTCGACGGTGACGACCGTCCCGCCGCTGTCGCCCGTCGAGCAGCGTGCCGTGACGACCATGTCCCGCTGGGAAAAGTCGGCCCGGCCCTTGGCCGTCGAGGAGCTCCGGGCCTGACTGCCTTCGCCCGGCCCCGGCCCAGGCGTGCCGTGGCCGGAGGAGCAGCCCGTAAGGCCGGCCGTCAAAGCCAGCGAGAGAACGACTGCCCGCACCTTCGGTGAGCCGACCATCGCGTCTACCTCGTAATCCATGTTGACGAAGCACTCAAAGGGTTAGAAGTTAGCAAAGGAAGCAGCCAGCAGCGTGGTATGGCACCGCAAGGCGGAATTCATCCGATGCCGGGTGTGCCGGGGCGAAGTGCACCCGGGGCGTTCGCTACCTGCTCTGCCTGCTCCCCGACTTCGGACACGGTGCTACGGGCCAGCTTCGTCGGGCGATCTTGCGTGCCGGGATGTGACGTTCCGGTAGGAGCGGGCGGCCGGCTCAGGGTCGTAGACTGGCACTCGTTGCTCTGGAGTGCCAGTGTCGAGTGGCCGGGGTGCGGCCCGGGTTGCGAGGGAGGTGGTCGGTGTGAGTCTCGATGAGCGCAAGTTGGAGGTTCTTCGCGCCATCGTCGAGGACTACATCGCCACTCAGGAGCCGGTCGGCAGCAAGAGCCTCGTCGAGCGGCACCAGCTTCGCGTCTCTTCCGCCACGGTGCGTAATGACATGGCGGCGCTGGAGGACGAGGGGTACATCCACCAGCCGCACACCAGCGCCGGCCGGGTGCCCACCGACAAGGGGTACCGGCTGTTCGTCGACCGGCTGTCGACGGTCAAGCCGCTGTCGCCGGCCGAGCGGCGGGCGATCCAGCGGCTGCTGTCCGGTGCGGTCGACCTGGACGACATCGTGCACCGCACGGTGCGGCTGCTCGCTCAGCTGACCCGCCAGGTCGCCGTCGTGCAGTACCCGAGCCTGGCCCGCAGCACCGTGCGGCACCTGGAGCTGGTGATGCTCACCCCGACCCGGTTGATGCTGGTGATGATCACCAACACCGGTCGGGTGGAGCAGCGGCTGGTCGACCTGCCCGGCCCGCTGAGCGAGGACGACGTGCTCGACCTCCGTGCCAAGATCAACGACAAACTGGCCGGGTGCCTGCTGTCCGACAGCCCGGTGCTGATCGAGACGCTGGTCGGCGAGGCGCCGCCGGAGATGCGCTCGGCGATGGCCACGCTGTCCAACGTGCTGCTGGACACCCTGGTCGAGCGGCGGGAGGAGCGCATCTCGCTCGCCGGCACCGCCAACCTCGCCCGCGGCACCGCGCTGGACTTTCCCGGCTCGTTCCGCGGCGTGCTGGAGGCGCTGGAGGAGGAGGTCGTGCTGCTGAAGCTGATCGGCGAGGTGGAATCGCCGACCACGCTGCGCATCCGGATCGGCGACGAGAACGAGTTCGAGGGGCTGCGCACCACCTCGGTGGTGAGCACCGGCTACGGCCCGGGCGCCATCGTCGTGGGTGGTCTGGGCGTGCTCGGCCCGACCCGGATGGACTACCCCGGCACGATCGCGGCGGTCCGCGCCGTGGCACGCTACGTCGGCGAACTGCTGGCGCAGAACTAGCCGGCGAACGCTGGCGCGAAACCAGGCCGCCGCACATCGGGCCGGCCTACCGAGACGACACGAAGGACACAGGACACCGCAGTGGCCAAGGACTACTACGCGATCCTCGGCGTGGGCCGCGAGGCCACGCCGGACGAGATCAAGCGGGCGTACCGGAAGCTTGCGCGCCAGTACCACCCGGACGTCAACTCCGAGCCGGACGCGCAGGAGCGGTTCAAGGAGATCAACGCCGCCTACGAGGTGCTCTCCGACCCGCAGAAGCGGCAGATGGTCGACATGGGCGCCGACCCCCTCGCCCCGGCGGCGGCGGGCCCGGCCCCGGCGGTCCGGGCGGACCGTTCGTCGGCTTCCAGGACATCATGGACGCGTTCTTCGGCGGTGCCGCCGGCGGCGCGGGCCGCGGCCCCCGGCCGCGTACCCGGCCCGGCTCCGACGCGCTGATCCGGCTCGACCTCGATCTGGAGGAGACCGCGTTCGGCATCGAGGCGCCGCTGACCGTGGACACCGCCGCGGTCTGCGAGACCTGCCACGGCGAGGGCACCGCACCCGGTACCCACCCGGCCACCTGCGACATGTGCGGCGGCTCGGGCGAGGTGCAGAGCGTGCAGCGCACCTTCCTCGGCCAGGTGATGACCACCCGCCCGTGCGGCAACTGTCAGGGCTTCGGCACCGTCATCCCGAACCCGTGCCCCACCTGCGGCGGTGACGGCCGGGTGCAGACCCGCCGCACCGTCACGGTCAAGATCCCGGCCGGTATCGAGGACGGGATGCGCATCCGCCTCGCCGGCCAGGGTGAGGTCGGCCCGGGCGGCGGCCCACCCGGCGACCTGTACGTGGAGATCCACGAGCGCGCCCACGACGTGTTCAGCCGCAAGGGCGAGGACCTGCACTGCCGCGTCGTGCTGCCGATGACCGCGGCGGCGCTGGGCACCCAGATGACCCTCAAGTCGCTGGACGGCGAGGAGAACGTCGAGGTCAAGCCCGGCACCCAGCCCGGCGCCACCATCAAGATCAAGAACAAGGGCGTGCCGCGGTTGCGTGGCGGCGGCCGCGGTGACCTGTTCGTCCACCTCGACGTCAAGACGCCGACCCGGCTCGACGCGGAGCAGGAGAAGCTGCTCAAGGAGCTGTCCAAGCTGCGCGGCGAGGAGACCATCGAACCGGCCCGGCCGGGCGGCGGTTTCTTCTCCCGGATGCGCGACGCGTTCAACGGGCACGCCTGACCGCCGTGATCAGCCCGAGGCTGGCCCGGGGCGGCGCGTGACCGACGCGCTGTTCCTGGTGCCGTCGGTGCCGGAAACCGGGACGTACCGGTTGGACGGCGCCGAGGGCCATCACGCCGCCGACGTGGTCCGGCTGCGGGTCGGCGAGACGCTGCTGCTCGGGGACGGCGCCGGCGCGGTCGCCGACTGCGTGGTGTCCGCCGTCGCCAAGGGCGTGCTCGACGTCGAGGTGACCGGCTACCGTCGGGTGCCGGCCCGCGAGCCGCGGCTGGTGGTGGCGCAGGCGCTCGCCAAGGGCGACCGGGGCGAGCTGGCCGTGCAGACGATGACCGAGGTCGGCGTCGACGAGATCGTGCCGTGGCAGGCCGCCCGGTCGGTGGTCCGCTGGCAGGGCGACCGGGGCGCGCGGGCGCTGGCCCGCTGGCGCGCCACCGCCCGGGAGGCCGCCAAGCAGTCGCGCCGCGCCTGGTTGCCCGCCGTGGCCGACCCCGTCGGTACTGCGGCGCTCGCCGCGCGCCTCGCCGGGCACTCGTCGTATGTGCTGCACGAGGACGCGGAGACCCCGCTCGCCACCGCACCGGTGCCGGCGACGGGCGCCGTGCTGCTGGTGGTCGGGCCGGAGGGTGGTGTCGCGCCGGAGGAGCTGGCCGCCTTCACCGCGGCCGGCGCGACCCCGGTCCGGCTCGGCCCCGAGGTGCTGCGTACCTCGACCGCCGGGGTCGCCGCCCTCGCCGTGCTCGCCGCCGTCACCGGCCGCTGGCACTGAGCCCGTGACCTGGTGCGGGACCCCGCGCGAGGCGCGGCCTAGGATGCGGGTGTGACGGACTGTCTGTTCTGCAAGATCGTTGCGGGTGAGATCCCGGCGAAGGTGGTCGACGACGCCGGGCGCACCCTGGCGTTCGCCGACATCGAGCCGCAGGCGCCGACGCACCTCCTGGTGATCACCAAGGAGCACCATCCGAGCGCGGCGGAGGCCGCGGCGGCGGACCCGGCGTTGGTGGGCGAGATCGTCGCGACCGCGCACCGGGTGGCGCAGGCGGCGGGCGTCGCGGAGTCCGGCTACCGGCTGGTGTTCAACACCGGGCCGGACGCCAACCAGACCGTGCCGCACGTGCACTGCCATGTGCTCGGCGGCCGCACCATGACCTGGCCGCCCGGGTAGGCCTGTCTCGACGTCCGCGTGCCGGCTGCGGCGGCCCCGGCTTCGGGGGCGGCGTGCCCCGCTGGCCGCGGGCCGGCGTCGCGGCCCCCGCCGCTCGCGGCGGGCCGTGTCACCGACGCCGGTGCGGGCCCTGGCCGAACCCGAAGCGGGCCCTGGTCGAACCCGAAGCGCAGCAGGTACGGACGGCGTCTCCGGCCGTGTCGCGTCCCCTTGTCGAGATGGAGCAACAGCAAGTGAGTGAGCGTCTGCGAGCGAAGCTCGGGCATCGGGCGTGGTGCCTCGTCGCCGTGCCGGCGAAGGCGGGACGGCGATGAGCGCAAGGGTGGATCGCCCGACGACGCCGGCCGACGTCGCGCGGTACTACGAGCGAACGGTGCGGCGGGCCCAGCGTGCCGCCCGGGTGCCCGCGGTACAGGTCGCGTTGCACCGCGCTGATCGTCCACTGTGGACCTTCGAGGTGGGGGACGCCGGCGGCGGGGTCACCCTCGACGCGGACACCCAGTTCCGGATCGGCTCGATCACCAAGACGTTCACCGCCGTGCTGGTGCTGCAGTGCCGTGACGACGGCCTGCTCGACCTCGACGACCCGGTGTCGGCGCACCTGTCGGTGCCGGCGCACGGTGACCTGACCATCCGCCGCCTGCTCAGCCACACCGCCGGCCTGCAACGCGAACCCTACGGCGACATCTGGGACACCCTGGCGGTGCCGAGCCTGGCCGAGACGCTCGCCGGGCTGGAGCAGGCCGAACGGATCCTGCCGCCGGGCCGCCGGTTCCACTACTCGAACCTGGCGTTCGCGCTGCTCGGCCACCTCGCCGCGGCCAAGCGTGGCGGTACCTGGGCCGAGGTGCTCGACGAGCGCATCCTCAGCCCGCTCGACCTGCCGCTGACCCTGCAACCCGGCCCCAACGCCGCCACCGGCTACCTGGTCGACGCCTGGTCCGACCACGCCCGCCCGGAGCCGCGTACCGACCTCGGCGGTGTCGCGCCGGCCGCGCAGCTGTGGGGTACCGCGTCACAACTGGCGCGCTGGGGCGCGTTCCTCGCCGACCCCGCCGCCATCGACCCGGACGGTGCGGTGCTGAGCCCCGACACCCTGGCCGAGATGCGGCACCCGAGCGTGCTGCGCGACGAGCAGGTGTGGAAGGCCGGCTGGGGCCTCGGCCTGGTCGTCCGGCCCGGCCGGGACCGCGGGAGCGACGTCGGCCACGGTGGCGCCATGCCCGGCTTCCTCGCCGAGGCGTACGGGCGGGTACCGGGCACCGATGCCGACGTGCCCGGCGCGTTCGCCGCCGCCGTCCTGCTGTCGGCCGGCAACGGTGACCGCGCGCTCGGCCTGTCCACCACGCTGCTGGACGCCGCGGTCGAGCGCGACCCGGCCGACATCCGGCCGTGGCGGATCGGTACCCCGGTGCCGGACGAGTGGGCCGGGCTGCTCGGCCACTGGTGGGGTGAGGGCTTCGAGTACGTGTTCCGCTGGCGCGACGGGCACGTGGAGGCCAGCGGCGCGGACGATGCGCCGGGCGTACCGCCGGCGGTGTTCGGGATCGAGGGGCCGGATCTGCTGCGTTCGGTGTCGGGCCGGGAGATCGGCGAGCCGCTGCGGCTGACCCGGGACGAGGACGGCCGGATCGTGCGGCTGCACTGGGCGACCTACCGGTTCACCCGCGAGCAGCAGACGTTCGACGGGGTGTGGGCGAGCCGGCCCTGACCGGCCTCGCTCGGCCCGGGGACGGGGCCGGGCGGACGGCGCCGGTGATTCCGGCCCGATTGCCCGGACTTTTCCGGTGATCGGGCCGGGATCCGGGCAAAACGCGCCGGAAACGCGGCGCGGCCCGGGCGCTCCGCCGGATACGATGGGGACCGGTAGCCACCGAGACGTCTGGAGGCATGGCCCGCAGCGGCCGACCCATGACCAGTAGCGCAGCCGACCTGCGGCACGCCCGGGTAACGACCAAGATCACGGTCCCCGACCCGCACACCATGGTGAGCCTGCTCGGTGCCCGCGACGAGCTGCTCAAGCTGGTGGAGCGCTCGATCAAGAGCGACGTGCACGTCCGGGGCAACGAGATCACCCTCACCGGCGAGCCGGCCGAAAACGCCCTCGCCGAGCGGCTCTTCGCGGAGCTGCTGGAGCTCATCGAGAAAGGCGAAACGCTGACCGAAGACGCGGTCCGGCGCACTGTCGGCATGCTCGAACAGGGCACCGAGGAGCGGCCGGCGGAGGTGCTGACCCTCAACATCCTTTCCCGGCGCGGTCGGACGATCCGGCCCAAGACGCTGGGCCAGAAGCGCTACGTGGACGCCATCGACAGCCACACCATCGTGTTCGGCATCGGCCCCGCCGGTACCGGCAAGACCTACCTGGCGATGGCGAAGGCGGTGCAGGCGCTGCAGGCCAAGCAGGTCAACCGGATCATCCTGACCCGTCCGGCGGTCGAGGCCGGTGAGCGGCTCGGCTTCCTGCCCGGCACCCTGTACGACAAGATCGACCCGTACCTGCGCCCGCTGTACGACGCGCTGCACGACATGGTCGACCCCGACTCCATCCCGCGGCTGACCACCAACGGCACCATCGAGGTGGCCCCCCTGGCATACATGCGTGGCCGTGCCCAGCCGGTGTTCACCGAGGTGCTCACGCCCCTCGGCTTCCAACCGATCGGTGACTTGCAGGTCGGTGACCTCGTCATCGGCTCGAACGGTGAGCCAACTCCCGTCCTTGGTGTGTACCCACAAGGTGAAAAGGACATCTATCGGGTATTCACCTCGGATGGGGCAAGCACCCTTGCGTCGGCCGACCATCTGTGGACGGTCATGACTCGTGATGACCGCCGTCGGGGCAAGTCGCGGGTGCTCCAGACCCACGAAATGGTGGACAACCTCTGGGCCGGGCACTATCACCGGTACGAACTGCCACTGCTGTCGCGGCCAGCACAGTTCGAGCCGGTGAGCGTTCCGCTGGATCCATATGCGCTCGGCCTGCTTCTCGGCGACGGCTGCCTGACCGGTTCGACGACTCCGAGCTTCTCTACCATGGATCCGGAGCTTGCTGCAGCCCTTGAAAGCGCCATCCCGGGAATCGTGGCGCGCCACAAGCGCGGACCCGACTACGTGCTGAACCGTGAACGGCAGCCGGGCGATGTGATCACGATGGCGAACCCGGTGACGCTGATCATGCGTGAATTGGGCCTGCTCGGTCAGCGTTCAGAAAGCAAGTTCGTCCCGCCGGAGTACCTGTTCAACTCGCCTGCCGTCCGTTTGGCTGTGCTTCAGGGGCTACTGGACTCCGATGGTGGTCCGGTGACCCAGCGGGGCCGCACCTGCCGGATTCAGTACACGACGACCTCGGCGCAGCTTCGGGATGATGTTGTCTTCCTGGTCCAGTCTTTGGGCGGCGTCGCGCATACCCGGGTGCGTGCACTGGCCGGTCGTACGCCAGGCCGGGCCAACGGGCGGCCGGTCCCGCATCGAAACGACTCGTTCGTGTTGGACATCCGGCTTCCCGCCGGTGTTGTTCCGTTCCGGCTCAACCGGAAGGTGGTGAAATACTCGGCGACGGGCGGTGGTCGCCCGATGCGATACATCCATCGCATCGAACCGGCTGGCGCGGCCGAGGCGGTGTGTATCCAGGTGGCGGCGGCCGACTCGCTGTACGTCACGGAGGAGTTTCTGGTTACGCACAACACGTTGAATGATGCGTTCATCGTGCTCGACGAGGCGCAGAACACCACTCCCGAGCAGATGAAGATGTTCCTCACCCGGCTCGGGTTCGGGTCGAAGGTCGTGGTGACCGGCGACGTGACCCAGGTCGACCTGCCCGGTGGCACCCGCAGCGGGCTGCGGGTGGTGCGCGAGATTCTGGGCGAGCTCGACGACGTGCACTTCTCCACCCTCGGCTCGGCCGACGTGGTGCGGCACAAGCTGGTCAGCCAGATCGTCGACGCGTACGACAAGTGGGACGCCGAGCACGACGAGGACGACGACCGCCCGGCCCGGCGCCGGCGCTGACCGACACCAGTAGAAGAGGACCCGTGTCCATCGAGATCAGTAACGAGTCCGGGGTCGAGGTCGACACCGACGCGGTGCTCGACGTCGCCCGCTACACCCTGGACCAGATGCAGGTCAACCCGCTCGCGGAGCTGTCGGTCCTGCTCGTCGACGTGCCGTACATGACGGAGCTGAACCACCGCTGGATGGGCGGCGACGGCCCGACCGACGTGCTGGCCTTCCCGATGGACGAGGTGGGCGCGGGCCCGGACCGTGGCCCGAGCGCACCGGGCGCCGAGGCCAGCGAGCCGGCGATGCTCGGTGACATCGTGCTGTGCCCGGAGGTGGCGGCCAAGCAGGCGTCCGCGGCCGGGCACAGCGCCGCGGACGAGATGCACCTGCTGACGGTGCACGGCGTGCTGCACATCCTGGGCTACGACCACGCCGAGCCGGAGGAGGAGCGGGAGATGTTCGCGCTGCAGAACAAACTGCTCAGCCGCTGGCAGGCCGCCCGGGACGGGCGAGAGGTGCCGGAGCAGTCCTGATGGCGGCGGGACACGGCGGTACGGCGGGGCGACCGCAGGCGCGGCGCCGCCGCTGCGGGGTGCCGGTCGGGTGAGTCCGATGGTCCTGTTGGTGGCCGCGGCGCTGGTGGTGCTGGCCGGCCTGGTCGCGATGACCGAGGCGGCGCTGACCTCGGCGTCGAAGGCGCGCGCCGGCGAGCTGGTCCGGGAGGGTGACCGGGGGGCTCGCGCCCTGGTCTCGATCCTCGGCGACCTGCCCCGGCACCTGAACCTGCTGCTGTTGCTGCGGCTGGTGTGCGAGCTGGCGGCGACCACGGTGGTCGCGTTCGTGACCGTGGACGCCTGGGGTACCGGCTGGCTCGCGGCGCTGGTGACCGCGGGGTCGATGACGGTGGTCAGTTTCGTGCTGGTCGGGGTGGGGCCGCGCACGCTGGGCCGGCAGAACCCGTACCCGGTGGGGTTGGTGGCGGCGCCGGTGGTGCGCTGGCTGGGCCGGGCGCTGGGGCCGCTCGCGACGCTGCTGATCCTGGTCGGTAACGCGATGACGCCGGGCAAGGGGTTCCGGGAGGGGCCGTTCACCACCCAGGTGGAGCTGCGCGAGCTGGTGGATCTGGCCGAGCAGCGCGGGTGGTGGAGCACGACGAGCGCGAGCTGCTGCACTCGGTGTTCACCTTCGGCGACCGGATCGCGCGGGAGGTGATGGTGCCGCGTACCGAGATGGTGTGGATCGAGGCGAGCAAGACCGCCCGGCAGGCGCTGGCGCTGGCGCTGCGGTCGGGTTTCTCCCGGATTCCGGTGATCGGTGAGAGCGTCGACGACGTGCTGGGCGTGGCGTACCTGAAGGATCTGGTCCGGCGCACCCAGGGGCAGTCCGGGCAGGTGCCGGTGTCGGAGGTGATGCGCCCGGCGGAGTTCATCCCGGAGTCCAAGCCGGTGGACGACCTGCTCAGCCAGATGCAGGTGCAGCGCATCCACATGGCGATCGTGGTCGACGAGTACGGCGGGACGGCCGGGCTGGTGACGATCGAGGACATCCTGGAGGAGATCGTCGGGGAGATCACCGACGAGTACGACGTGGAGCGGCCGCCGGTGGAGCACCTGCCGGACGGGTCGGTTCGGGTCAGCGCCCGGCTGCCGGTGGAGGATCTGGGCGAGCTGTTCGACGTGGATCTGGTCGGCGACGACGTGGAGACCGTGTCCGGGCTGCTCGCGCAGGAGTTGGGCCGGGTGCCGCTCGCGGGTGCGTCCGCGACGGTGGCCGGGTTGCGGTTGACCGCGGAGGGCACCACGGGGCGCCGCAACCACATCGATACCGTGCTGGTGCGCCGGGTGCAGCCGCCGGCGACCGACCAAGATCGTGAGGAACAGACAGCAGATGCCTGAGACGTTGCGGCCGGCGGCGGCCGAGCTGGAAGCCGAGGACGCGAAGCTGGTCACGCTGAGCCGGGCGGCCCGCGGCCGGGTCGGTGCGGCCGAGGGCGCGGCGGTGCGCGACACCGACGGCCGGACGTACGCGGCGGCCACCGTGGCGTTGCCGTCACTGGCGCTGTCGGCGTTGCAGGTGGCGGTGGCGCAGGCGGTGTCGGCGGGTGCGCCGGGGCTGGAGGCGGCGGCGGTGGTGACCGCGGCGGACGCGGTGGACGAGCCGGGCCTGTCCGCGGTGCGCGACCTGGCCGGCGCGGCGCCGGTGCTGCTGGCCGGCGTCGACGGTACGGTGCTCGGCGCCTACCGTGGCTGAGCCGCAGTTCCGGGCCGGGTTCGGCTGCCTGGTGGGCCGGCCGAACGCGGGCAAGTCGACGCTGACCAACGCCCTGGTGGGGGAGAAGGTCGCGATCACCAGCGAGAAGCCGCAGACCACCCGGCGGGCGATCCGCGGCATCGTGAACCGGCCGGGCGCGCAGCTGGTGCTGGTGGACACGCCGGGGCTGCACCGGCCGCGGACGCTGCTGGGTGAGCGGCTCAACGACCTGGTGGCCGAGACCTGGTCGGATGTGGACGTGATCGGGCTGTGCGTGCCGGCGAACGAGCCGATCGGCCCCGGTGACCGGTTCATCGTCCGGGCGTTGCAGTCGGTGCGCGCGACGAAGCTCGCGATCGTCACCAAGACCGACCTGGCCAGCCGGGAGACGGTGGCGCAGCAGCTGCTGGCGGTCTCGGAGCTGGCCGACTTCGCCGAGGTGGTGCCGGTGTCCGCGGTGGCCGGCGAGCAGGTGGAGCTGGTGGCGGAACTGATGATCGGCCGGCTGCCGGAGTCCCCGATGCTCTACCCGGACGACGTGGCGACCGACGAGCCGACCCGGGTGCGGATCGCCGAGTTCGTCCGGGAGGCGGCCCTGGAGGGTGTGCGGGACGAGCTGCCGCACTCGATCGCGGTGCTCGTCGAGGAGATGACCGAGGAGACCACCCGCGGCGGTGAGCCGCTCACCCGCATCTACGCCGACCTGTACATCGAGCGGCCGAGCCAGAAGGCGATCGTGATCGGCCGCGGCGGGGAGCGGCTGCGGCGGGTCGGCGCGGTCGCCCGGACCCAGATCGAGCAGCTGCTGGGCACGAAGGTGTACCTGGATCTGCACATCCGGGTGGCGAAGGAGTGGCAGCGCGACCCGAAGCAGCTGCGCAAGCTCGGTTTCTGATCACTTTTGGTAGCCGCTGCTCGAACGATTGGTGAGCATTGCTTGCGGTCTGGGGCGGTGGTGCGGTTGCTCGTATCATCGAGCAGGTATGTCGCCAGACCAGCCCGCCCCCCGACTGGACATCGGTGATCGTCGATCGACCGTTCGGGGCGCCCCGTCGAGGCAACGAGGAGCGTTCGGATGCGACGTCGCGGAGCAACCCAGCCGTCGGCGGGCCGCCTGCCGGCCAGGCGAAGCGGCGGGTTCATCTCGGTCGGCCTGGTGCTGGCGATGTCGGTCGGCCTGGTCGGCACCGTGCTCGGGGTCGGCGCGACCAGCCGTTCGCTGGACGTCGCGGACGGCAACGTGTGGCTGTGGAGCAGCAAGCCCGGGCAGGTCAGCCGGGTCAACGCCAACTCCGGCCGGGTGGACCAGAACCAGCCGCTGACCGACTCCCGCGGCCACCGGGTGGAGATCACCCAGAACGACAAGTACCTGCTGCTGCACGACCTGGACAGCGGCAAGGTGACCTCGGTCGACCTGACCCGGATGGGGTTCACCGGGTCGCTCCAGGTCACCAAGGGCTCCGGCGTGCGGGTCGCGTTGTCCGGCGACAAGGCCGCGCTGATCGACCAGCGCACCGGTGAGATCCGCGGCTTCGACCCGGCCACGTTGCGCACCACCGGGGCGACGCTGCACCTGCCGGCGCCGCTGGCCGGCGGTGACTTCGACGCGTCCGGCAAGCTGTGGGTGGGCGTGCCGTCCCAGGGCACGGTGGCGTCGGTGTCGCTGTCGACCAAGAAGGCCGCGGTGGCGCGGAGCGAGTCGGCCACCCCGCCGGGCCATCCGATGGCGGTGTCGGTGCTCGACCACGGGGTGCTCGCGGCGGACACGTCGGGTCGCGACATCGCGGTGGTCACCGACAAGGTGACCACGCTGACCGCGCCGCAGCCGCTGACCGGCGCGACCGTGCCGGCCCGGACCGTCGGTGACCTGGCCGTGGTGACGCTGCCGAAGTCGGGCCAGGTGCTGCCGGTCGGGCTGAGCAAGCCGACCAGGCCGAGCGCCTTCGACCTGCCGGACGGGGTCACCCCCGACCCGGCGACCCCGTTCTCCGGCCGCATCTACGTGCCGGACGTCAAGCACCACCAGGTGCTGGTGTTCGACAAGTCCGGCAAGAACCTCGGCACTCTCGGCCTGGCCGGCGCGCAGGGCCCGCTGGACCTGCAGGTCCGCGAGGGGCACCTGACGATCAACGCGCCGGACGCCTCGGTGGCGCGGGTCGTCGATCCGGACGGGGTGACCCGGGTGGTGGACAAGTACCGCACCGACGTGCCCGGCGGCGACGGCGACCTGTCGGTGATCGCCGCGCCCGCTCCGGGCGACAACGGCAAGCACGGCGGCAACGGCGGGCACAGCCGCGGCGGCGGCAACGGCTCGCAGGGTCCCGGTCAGCAGCACACCGGGCCGCCCAGCCCGCCGATCCCGGTGACCGCGCTGGCCGGCGACCACCAGGTGTCGCTGTCCTGGCCGCAGCCGGCGGTCAACGGCGCCCCGATCCAGCAGTACCAGGTGAGCTGGGACGGCGGTCACCGCACGTTCGGCGGCGGCAGCCGGTCGACCACGATCACCGGCCTGCACAACGGCCAGTCCTACTCGTTCGCGGTGACCGCGACCAACAAGTTCGGCACCTCGCCGGAGGCGCTGTCCGACCGGGTGACCCCGGGCGGCGCGACCCCGGACGTGCCGCAGAACGTCAAGGCGACGGTGACCGACAAGGGCCAGGTCACGGTCACCTGGGGCAAGGCGGATCAGGCCCGCGACTACGTGGTGCAGCCCTCCGGCGGCGCCGGCAGCCAGATCGTGAACGCCACCTCGGCCACCTTCGACTCGTTGACCGGCGGCCAGTCGTACACGTTCACGGTCACCTCGCGCGGCACCAACGGCCGCGCCAGCGACCCCAGCTCCCCGAGCAACGCGGTCACCCCGTTCACGGTGCCCGGCGCGCCGCAGGTGTCGGTCAGCGGTACGAGCCAGAGCAGTGTGACGGTGAGCTGGCCACCGGCCGCCGACAACGGCAGCAAGATCACGCAGTACTACGTCCAGCTCGACGGCGGCACGGCCCAGAAGGAATCGACGACCTCGCACACGTTCGGCAACCTGCAACCGGCGACCAAGCACACCATCACGGTGTGGGCCGAGAACGCCGCCGGGACCAGCGAGAAGACCAGCGTCACGGCCACGACCGGCAAGCCGCCGGCGCCCACCGTGTCGGTCTCGGTGACCGGCAAGACCACCACCTCGATCACGGTGCGGGTGTCTACGAGCCAGTCTGCGACCAAGTGCACGGTTTCGATCGGTGGTGGTGCAAGCCAGTCGTGTGCGACCGGTAACAGTTCGCACACCTTCTCCGGTCTGCATCCGTCATCGAGCTATAGCTTCTCCGCGACGGTCAACGATGCCTATCAGCAGTCGATATCCGATTCGGCGTCCGGCGACACGACGGTCATCAGCACCAGGAACGCCTGCCAGAACGCGCAGCCGAACTGCTCGGTCGGTATCTACCCGGCTCCGAACCAGAGCGGCACGAGCGTGGGACGGTGGAAGCAGGGTTCCTCGGTCAACGTCGAGTGCAAGGCGAGCGGCCAGGAGATCTACGCGTACAACCAGAACGGGAACCGGCGAAGCACGATCTGGCTCAAGATTCCGGGCAGCGGCTACGTGCCGTGGGCGTACTCGGACATGAGCACGGGCACCCGCGATTCGTTGCCGACCTGTTGATCGACGAGACCAGGAGCACGTGAGTGAGTTACCCGCGGCAGGACGGGCCGCCGCAGCAGCGTGAGGTGGCCGGCTTCGTGTCGGTGTTCGGCGCGCTGCAGCGCAACGTCGAGCAGGTCGTGCTGGGCAAACCCGAGGTGGTACGGCTGGCGTTGACGGCGCTGTTCGCGGGCGGCCACGTGCTGATCGAGGACGTACCGGGGACGGGCAAGACGACGCTGGCGCGGGCGATGGCGGCGAGCCTGTCCGGCGAGGTGCGGCGGCTGCAGTTCACCCCCGACCTGCTGCCGTCCGACGTGACCGGCGTGACGATCTTCAACCAGGCGTCCAAGGAGTTCGAGTTCCATCCGGGTCCGGTGTTCGCGAACATCGTGATCGGGGACGAGATCAACCGGGCGTCGCCGAAGACGCAGTCGGCGCTGCTGGAGGTCATGGAGGAGCGGCACGTCACCGTCGACGGGTTGCGGCATCCGGTGCCGAACCCGTTCCAGGTGGTCGCGACGCAGAACCCGGTCGAGATGGACGGCACGTACCGGCTGCCGGAGGCGCAGCTGGACCGGTTCCTGATGAAGCTGTCGGTGGGCTACCCGGACGAGGCGAGCGAGATCGAGGTGCTGCGCGGGGGCGCGGTCCGCCGCTCGCCGGACGACCTGTCGCCGGTGACCGACACCGACACGGTGGCGGCGGCGTCGGCGCTGACCCACCGCGTCTACCTGCACGAGGCGCTGTACGGGTACGCCGTGCAGCTGGCCGCGGCGACCCGCAGGCACGACGACGTGCGGCTCGGCCTGTCGCCGCGAGGCGCGATCGCGCTGACCCGGGCCGCCCAGGCGTACGCGCTGGCCTCGGGACGCGGGTACGTGCTGCCGGAGGACTTCAAGGCGCTCGCCTCCGCGGTGATCGCGCACCGGCTGGTGCTGACCCCGGACGCGCAGTTGCGCGGCGGTTCCGCCGACGACGTGGTGGCGCAGGCGCTCGCCACCGTGCCGGTCCCGCAGCCCGCTGGCGGCGCGAGTCCGGCCCAGCCTGCCGGTGGCGGGAGCATGGCTCAGCCGGGTGGCGGACAGGCCGGTGGCGGATCGGTTCAGTCGGCGCCGACGTCCGGGGCGGCGCCGGTGTCCGGCGGGATGGCGCCATCGACTAGCACCTACGGCCAGCCCGCGGCCGGGTCCGCCGGGGTGCCCGGATCGTACGGGTCGGCCGCGGCCGGCGGCGGCCCGGTGTCCGGTCCGCCGCAGTACGCCCAGGGTGACTACGGCCGCGCCGGGCAGGGCCGCGAGCAGAACCGCACCGAGTACGGCGCGGAGTACGGCCGGGCCGACACCGAACCCGGCTACGGCCAGTCCGACTACGGCCAGTCCGGCTTCGGACGTCGCTGAACATGCCGACGCGGCGAGGGATCGCGGTCGGCGCGGTCGGTGTGGTGCTCGCGGTGGGCGGCTTCCTGGCCGGCTACCGGGAGCTTGCGGCGCTCGGCGCGGTCGCGGTGCTGGCGTTGCTCATCGCGCTGGTGTGGGCCGGCTGGCCGCCCCGGTTGACCGTCGAGCGCGAGATCGAACCCGACCGGGTGGTGGCCGGGGAGCCGTGCCGGGCGACGGTGGCGATGACCTCGACCGCACGCTGGCGGGCGCAGGGGCTCACCGGTGCCGAGCGGCTGGTGTCGCAGCGCGGCGAGCAGACCGAGGTGCCGGTCCCGGCGGTCCGGTTGCCGGCCGGGGGCGCGGCCCGGACCGGCTACCTGCTGCCGACCGAGCGGCGCGGCGTGCTCGACGTCGGCCCGCTGGAAGTTGCCCGGCAGGACCCGCTCGGCCTGGTCCGGGCGGCGAGGACGTTCGGCGGCGCCACCCGGGTGTGGGTGCACCCGCGCTCGTACCGGCTGTCCCGGGTTCCGGTGGGCGCGGCGCGCAGCCTGGACGGCGTGGTCGACGCGGTGCAGTACGGCTCGATCACGTTCCACGCGCTGCGCGAGTACGTGCCGGGCGACGACCTGCGGCACGTGCACTGGCGTACCTCGGCGCGGGTCGGTGAGCTGATGGTGCGCGAGCACGTGGACACCAGCCTGCCGCGGATCGTGATCCTGCTCGACGACCGGGCGTCCGCGCACACCGAGCAGTCGCTGGAGGAGGCGGTGTCGGCGGCGGCGTCGGTGCTGCTCGCGGCGCTGACCGCGGACCTGACCGTGGAACTGCACCTGGTCGGCGGGCGCAGCCTGACCGGGGCGGAGGCCGGTGGCGGCGCCGGCCGGGCCCGGCCGTACCTGGACCTGCTGGCCGAGGTGGCGCCCGGAGACGGCGCGCTGCCCACCGCGGTGCAGAAGCTGCGGCAGCGGCATCGCGGTGACACGCTGGTGCTGGTCACCGGCGCCGGCTCGGCGAACCAGGCCGGCTCCGCCGGCTCTGCTGCCCAGGCCGGCGCCGCGGGGTCGGTGGACTCGATCGGGCTGCTGCGCGACGTGTACCCGACGGTGGTGGTGGCGGTACTCGGCGACGGCGCGGTGGACCGGCTGTCGGCCCGGGCGCTGCCCGGCGTGATCACCCTGGCCGCCGACGACGCCGAGGAGTTCGGGGCTCGCTGGGACTCGGTGTCGGCATGGTGAGCCCGCCGGTGACCCGGCCGGCCGCTGCACCGGCCACTTCCGCGCCCGGCGGTCCGGGCCGCGACGGCGAGCGGTTGCGGGTGGCGCCGGTGGTGGTGGCGCTGGTCGCGATCGTCGCGGCGACCCTGGTCGCGGGGCTGCTCGCGGCACGGATCTTCGCCGGTACCCAGTTGCCGGTGCTGCTGGCCGGGGCGACGCTCGGCGCGGTGGCGCTGACCGTACTGCTGCGGCTGGTCCGGGCGCCGGCGCTGCTGGCACTGCTGGGTGGGCTGGCCGGGTTGGCGGCGTGCCTGGTCGGCGCGACGGCGGCGCTGCGGGACCCGACCAAGGGGGTCGGCTCGGCCCTGTTCGACGCGGTGCGCAACTCCGGCGCCCGGATCCTGACCTCGGCGATCCCGGTACCGCCCGAGCCGGACACGGTGCTGCTGCCGATCGCCGCGTGCTGGCTGGCCGCGGCGGTCGCGACGGTACTGCTGGGCCCGCTGCGGGTGGCTCCCGGTGCGCGGCGCCGGCCGGGCCTCGCCGCGATCCCGCCGACCGTGCTGCTGGTGGGCGCGCTGATCCTGGTGGGGCCGAACGGTGCGGTGTCCTACCCGGCGGTGGCCGGGTTCGCGGTGGCGCTGGCGGTGTTGTTGGCCGCGGCGGCCCGGCCCTGGCAGGTGCGGGTGGCGCCGGACCCGGCGGTGGCCGGGGCGCCGGGCGCGGCTGCGGGCCGGTTCGCGGCGGCGCGCCGGCTCGTCGCGGCGGTCGTGGTGCTGGCGGTGCTGGCCGCGGCGGCGCTGTTCGGCGGGCCGGTGGTGGCCTCGGCGATACACCGGCAGCCGGTGGATCCGCGCAGCTACGTGGTGCCGCCGAAGCAGCAGCTCGATCAGCTCAATCCGCTGGGGATGCTCGGTGCCTGGGCGCTGGACCCGCACCAGAAGCTGCTGACCGTGACGACCAGCAAGCCGGCGCGCATCCAGTGGGCGACGCTGTCCGGCTTCGACGGGATCAACTGGCAGCCGGACCGCACCTACCGGGCGGCCGGCGCGGTGCTGCCGCCGCCGACCGGCATCGACGACCCGACCACGACCGTCCGGCAGGACGTCACCGTCGACACGCTGGGCGGCAGCTGGCTGCCGGTGGTGGCGGCGCCCCGGGAGGTGCACGGGGTACGGGTCGGGTACGACACGGAGGCCGGCGCGGTGCTGGCCCCGGACGGCCTGAAGCCCGGCCTGACCTACCAGACCGTGTCCGCGGTGCCGCGGCAGGACCCGGACATGCTGGCCGCGGCGAGCGTGCCGCCCGGTATCGCCCAGCGGTACCTGACGGTGCCGCCCGGCGCGCCGCCGGAGCTGATCACGCTGGCGCAGCGCACCGCCGGCAGTAACGGACCGTACCGCAAGGCGCTGCTGATCGAGCAGTTGCTGCGCACCAAGTACGAGTACTGGTCGAAGGCGCCGAGCGGCAACGGCTACGTGACGCTCAAGCACTTCCTGCTGACGAAGAAGTCGGCCGGCGGCGGGCGCGGCACGTCCGAGCAGTTCGCCTCGGCGTTCGCGGTGCTGGGCCGGGTCGTCGGGCTGCCGACCCGGGTCGTGGTCGGCTTCCACGCCGGCACGAAGCTGGGTGCGCACCGCTACCAGGTCACCTCGGGCGACGCGTTCGCCTGGCCGGAGGTGTACCTGGCCGGGCACGGCTGGGTCGCGTTCGATCCGACGCCGGTGGCGAAGAAGGGCGCCACCCCACCGGACGAGGACACCCCGCAGGCCAAGAGCGAGCAGAGCAAGAAGAGCCAGCAGCTCGACGAGGGCGCGCCGAGCGCCGCGCCGAGCCAGCCGGCACCGGCGCCGTCGGGTTCGTCGAAGGCCGCGGCGGCCGGTGCCGGCGCGCTGCCGCCCGGTGCGTACGGCGGGATCGCCGCCGCGCTGCTGCTTCTGCTGCTGATCGCCGCGGTACCGGTGCTGCGGTCGCGGCGCAGCAGCCGGCGGTTGCGCACCGGTACCCCGGCGCAACGGGTGATCGGCGCCTGGACGGAGATCCGGGAGGCGCTGCGGTTGGCCGGGCACCGGCCGGAACCCGCGGCCAGCGCCGCGGAGGTCGCCGGGCTGGCCGCGAGCGAGGTACCGGACCGGCCCGGTACGCCGCCGCTGCCGGACCTGCGACCGCTGGCCGAGGCGGTCAACGCGGTCGGGTTCGCACCCGAGGTGACGTTCGCGTCGGCCGACGCGGCGCGCGCCGCTGAGCTGGCCCTCGACTACCACCGCGGTCTGCGGTCCCGGCACGGCCTGCTGTCCCGGCTGCGCTGGCGCCTGGACCCGCGCCCGCTGTTCTGGCGCTGACCGCGCCCACCGTGCGTCCAGGCGCCGGCCCTGTCGGTCAGCCGGTGTAGCGCAGGTCGACGACGTCGCGGCGCTGCTGGTCGAGATTCCAGTTGCTGACCGCGGTGAGATCCAGCGACACCCGCAGCACACCGGTCTCGCCAGGGGCGAGTTCGGCGAGTACCTCGCCGTGCGGCGAGACGATCATGGTGGGGCAGTGCTGGTCGGGGTCGGCGAGGTTCGCCGCGAGCAGGTACCGCTGGTTCTCGGCGGCGCGGCTGATCAGGTGGCTGCGCCAGACCCCGGCCGGCGCGTCGGCGTTCGCCGCGTTCGTCAGGTAGCCGAACACCTGCGCGCCGGACCGGGCCAGCTGCTGCCACTGCTCGGGGTAGCGGATCTCCCGGCACAGCTGAACGCCGAGCGTCACCTCGGCGTCGCCGCGCCGTACGGTCCGCGGCGGCAGGCTGGCACCGGCACGCAGCACGCCGCGTTCGATCCGGGCCAGGTTGATCTTCCGGTACGTCCAGCGTTCGCCGCCGGCGCCCAGGAACACCGCGGCGTTCCACCAGCCGCCCTGCTCGTACCGCAGCGACCCGCAGCACACGTCGATCTCGTGCCGCCGGGCGAGAGCGCCGAGAAGGTCGATGGCCTGCTCGATCCGCGCCGGGTCGAGCGAGACGAGCCGGTCGGCGAGGTCCGGGCCGTACCCGGACACCGCCGCTTCGGGCAGTACGACGAGGTCACCGGGCTGGGTGCGCGCCAGCGCGGCGGTGATCGCCGCCAGGTTCGCCTCGATGTCCCAGCCGATCGGGAACTGCGCTACCGCTGCCGAGATCTGCATCCGGCCATCGTCTCCCGCGCCGGTGGGATGCCTCCGCCGGGTGGCCGCCACGACGCGATCGTGATCCGGGCAGCGGAGCGGGCGTGTGGTCGGGACAGGCCGGGCGGGCGGCCGTTCCGAGGTCCGCACTGTCAGCCGAGGGCCGCCAGTTCGGCTGCGGTGAGGCGGATCGCGCCGGCGGCGATGTTGCTCGCCAGGTGGTCGACGTTGCCGGTACCGGGAATCGCCAGGACGTGCCGGCCCTGGTGCAGCGCCCAGGCCAGCCGGATCTGCTGGGGAGTGGCTTCGTGCGCGCGGGCGATCGTCCGGACGGCGTCACCGTGGTCCTGCTGGGCGCCGGACTCCCGGCGGCTACCGGCGAGGGAGAAGAACGGCACGTAGCCGATGCCACGCTCGCCGCAGACGCGTACCAGTTCGTCGTCGGTGCGGTTGTGGTCGACCGAGTAGCTGTTCTGCACGCAGGCGACCGGCGCGATCCGCTGCGCCTCGTCGAGGTGGTCGATCCGGACGTTGGACAGGCCGAGGTGCCGGATCAACCCGGCCTCGCGCAGTTCGGCGAGCGCACCGAAGGCCTCGGCGATCGAGTCGCGCCCGGGCCGCTTGACGATCCGCAGGTTCACCAGGTCGAGGTGGTCCCGGCCGAGGCGGCGCAGGTTCTCCTCGACCTGCGCGCGCAGTTGCGCCGGGCTGTTCGCCTCCGACAGCTGCCCGCCGTCGTCGGCCGCGAAGCCGACCTTGGTGGCGATCACCAGCTCCGGCGGGTACGGCGTCAGCGCGGTGCGGATCAGCTCGGTGGCGTAGCGGGCCGGTCCGGTGCCGACGCCCAGGGTGCCGCCCGGCGACACGTAGAACGCGGCGGTGTCGATGTGGTCGACGCCGAGCTCGACCGCCCGGCGCAGCACCCGGATCGCGGCGGCCGGGTCGGGGTCGGCGGTGAGCCGCATCGAGCCGAACCCCATCCGGTGCACGGTGCGGTCACCGAGCCGCCAGGTACCGGCCGTGTCGGCGCTGGGGTCGTTCGTCGGCAGGGCGGCGGGCGGGGTCGGCGTCGTGCCCGCAGGTGTCGGCGTGTTCGAAGGCATGGTGCAGAACCTAGGCAGGCGTGCCGACCAGCGCATTCGCTCATCCGGCCGATACCGGACAGGTCTGGCCGCTGGTATGTTTCTTCGTAGCGGGGGCGGGCCTGATTCACCCCGAAGTTCGCGTCGACGGCGATGTCCTCGGCCGCCACACCGGCACTGCGATTCGGCTGTGACCAAGCCCGCACCGGTGGGTCAGCGGGGGGTGGCCGAGCCGGTGCGGTGGGTGCAGACCCGGTCGCCGGGGCTGACGTGGTCGACGTCGGTCATCCCGATCACCACGAAGCAGTAGTCGGCGTCGGTGCGCAGCGCGTCGATGCGGGCCGTGGTGGTGTGCGCCGGCTGCGCCAGCTTGGTCGGCGTGGTGCCGGCGACGCCGCCGGTGACCAGGTAGAGCGCGGCGCCGTTGGTGTGGTCGGTCCAGCTCAGCTGCACCCAGCTGCCGTGGTCGGCGAGCTGCACCCCGGTCGGCTTCAGTTTCGCGTCCTGGCTCGCGGCCGGTGCGCTGGTCGGCGCGGTCGGTGACGCGGCCTGCGGCGGCGGTGTCTTCTGCTTGTCGCCCAACCGCAGCACCACCAGTGCGCCGACCCCGATCAGGATGCCGACCACCGCGGCGGCGACGAACGGCCAGATGCCGATCCGCCGACGCGGCTGATCCGGCTGCGGCCCGGCCGGTACCGGCGTGGGCGGCGCGGTGACCGGTACCGGGGTGGGCTGCGCAGGTACCGGTACCTGCGTGCCGGGGTTCGGCGCGGTGGGCGGCGGCGCGGCCGACCAGCCGGCCGGGGCGGCGGGGGTCGGCCAGCCCGGGGCCGGGTGGTCGGTGCCGGCCGGTCTACCGGCGGCGAACGGGTTGGCCTCCGCGGGCGTGAACGGGTCCATCGGCGGCAGTTGCTCGCCCGGTGGCAGGTCGAACGGTGACGGCGGGAAAGGGCTGTCCAGATCCGGCCCGCTGTGCCGCGCCGGGGCCCCGCCAGCCGCAACCGGCCCGCTCGCTCCCGGCCCGGGGCCCCAGGACCGGGCCCGCCCGGCCCGCCCGCGCCGGGGCCGACTCCGCCCGGCCCACCAGTGCCGGGACCGACTGCGCCCGGCCCGACTGCGCCCGGCCCGGCCGCGCCGGGGCCGGCGCCACCAGGACCCGGGATGCCGGGCGCTGGGCCGGCCTGCGCCGCCCCGTTCGGTGCCGGGTAGGCGTCGCTGGGGGTGGACAGCTCGCCGCTGCTGCGCAACCAGCCGCGGCGCAGCGCCGCGGCGAACTCGCCGGCGCTCGCGTGCCGCTCCGCCGGTGTCTTCGCCATCGCCCGCAGCAGCTCGTCGTGCAACCACGGCGGTACGTCCGGGCGGGGCATCGGCGGCAGCGGGTCGCGCAGCGCCCGATCGCGGTACTCGAAGGGGTCGGGGGAGTTGTCGCCCGGGTCGGCGAACGGCGGGTACCCGGTGAGCAGGTTCCACATCGTCGACGCCAGGCTGTAGACGTCCGAGGCGGGGCCCTGTTGCTCGCGCCGCAGCGCCTCCGGCGAGGCGTGCTGCGGGGTCAGCTTGTGCAGCGTGATGGTGCCGGACAGGTCGTTCGCGGCGCGGGCGATACCGAAGTCGGTCAGCGCCGGCCCGTACTTGGAGCGCAGCACGTTGTGCGGTTTGACGTCGCGGTGGATGATGCCGACCTCGTGCGCGGCCTGCAGCGCCTCGCCGACCTTGACGCCGACGTCGACGACCTCGCTGACCGGCAGCGGGCCACCGCGGGCGAGGATGTGCCCGTACGAGCCGCCCTCGCAGTACTCCATCACGATGTAGGGCCGGCCGGTGTCGGTGCTGCCGGTGTCGATGATGCTGACGATGTGCGGCTGGGCGGACAGCGCGACGGTGGTGGCGAGTTCGGTCTGTACCTGCTCGGCGGTGGTCAGCCCGTCGTCGACCCGCAACAGCTTGATCGCGACCGCCCGGTGCAGCCGATCCTGCACCGCGCGGTAGACCTGCGCGGTGGAGCCGCGGCTGACCAGCTG
This sequence comes from Actinocatenispora thailandica, assembly GCF_016865425.1. Classification (NCBI taxonomy): domain Bacteria; kingdom Bacillati; phylum Actinomycetota; class Actinomycetes; order Micromonosporales; family Micromonosporaceae; genus Actinocatenispora; species Actinocatenispora thailandica. Next base: position 1,461,574 of record NZ_AP023355.1, read on the forward strand.
CAGCTGCGAGTAGCCGGGGATGACCGGGATGTCGGATTGGCCCGGTGGCACGCGCTGGCCGGTCTGCTCGGTCACCCGGCCATTGTGCCCTGCCGGTCGCGTCGGCCTGTACCCGCGCGAGCCGCTCGGCCGCCGATCCGGCGACAACCTCTTGCGGGACAATGGTCGGCGTGAGCCGGGCCTATCCGAGGAAGCTGTACCGCGACGACGCGGTGGTGTTGCGCTGCCAGAAGCTCGGCGAGGCCGACCGCATCGTGACCCTGTTCACCCGCCGGCACGGCCGGGTGCGCGCGGTCGGCAAGGGGGTGCGGCGCACCACCAGCCGGTTCGGTGCCCGGCTGGAGCCGTTCGGCCATGTGGACGTGCAGCTGGCGGAGGGCAGGTCGCTGCACGTGGTCAGCCAGGTCGAGGGCATCTCGCTGTACGGCAAGCGGATCGGTGCGGACTATCCGCGCTACACGGCGGCGAGCGCGGTCGCCGAGGCGGCCGAGCGGTTCACCCCGGAGGAGCAGGAACCGTCGCTGCGGCTGTACCTGCTGACGCTCGGTGCGCTGCGCGCGCTGGGGGAGCCGGACGACCGGCCGCCACCGCTGATCCTGGATTCGTACCTGCTGCGGGCGATGACGCTGACCGGCTGGTCGCCGGCGCTGACCGAGTGTGCGGTCTGCGGCCGGCCGGCCGAGTCGTTCGCCGACTCCCGCCCGGCGGTGAGCGTGCCGTCCGGCGGGCTGGTGTGCCCGACCTGCCGGCCGCCGGGCGCCGCGGCACCCCGCCCGGAGACGCTCCGGCTGCTGGTGGCGCTGGCGGCCGGTGACTGGCGGGCCGCGGTCGACAGCGATTCGGCGGTTCGCAGCCAGGGCAGCGGGCTGGTTGCCGCCCTGTTGCAGTGGCATCTGGAGCGTGGACTGCGGTCACTGCCGCTGGTCGACCGCGGCTGACGCGGTACTCGCCGGTGCCGGGCCGGCGCCGGCCGGTGCCGCCGACGGCGGGGAGGCTGGCTAGCCTCGAACACGCGCCGTGAGCGGGCCCGCGGCGCGCCCGAAGCATCAACGACGACAGCCTCTCGACAAGGAGCCAGCGATGAGCCCTCGGTCGCGCCGGGACTACCGTCCGCCGACGCCGCATCCCTCCGGTGCCCCGGTGCCGCGGATCCCGGCCGACAAGGTGCCGCGGCACGTGGCGATCATCATGGACGGCAACGGCCGCTGGGCCAAGCAGCGCGGCCTGCCCCGGACGAAGGGGCACGAGGCCGGTGAGGCCGCCCTGTTCGACGTGATCGAGGGTGCGCTGGAGATCGGCGTGAAGTACCTGTCGGCCTACGCGTTCTCGACCGAGAACTGGCGCCGCTCGCCGGACGAGGTCCGCTGGCTGATGGGTTTCAACCGGGACGTGATCCACCGCCGCCGGGACGAGCTGAACGCGATGGGGGTACGCATCCGCTGGGCCGGCCGCCGCCCGAAGCTGTGGCGCAGCGTGATCACCGAGCTGGAGCAGGCCGAGCAGATGTCGCGCGACAACGACAAGCTGACGCTGCAGTTCTGCGTGAACTACGGTGGCCGGGCCGAGGTGGCGGACGCGACGGCGGCGATCGCCCGGGACGTGGCCGCCGGGCGGCTGCGCGCCGACCGGATCACCGAGAAGCTGCTGGCGCGCTACCTCTACCAGCCGGACATCCCGGACGTGGACCTGTTCATCCGCTCGTCGGGCGAGCAGCGCACGTCGAACTTCCTGCTCTGGCAGTCGGCGTACGCGGAGATGGTGTTCCTGGAGACGCTGTGGCCGGACTTCGACCGCCGGCACCTGTGGCACGCCTGCGAGCAGTACGCCGACCGGGACCGGCGGTACGGCGGGGCGATCCCGAACCCGGAGCCGGCGCCGTACGTCCCGGAGCCCTCCTCGTGAAGATCGCACCATTCGGTGTTTCTTGACAGGGTTGTTCCCGTGAGCGCACATTAGTTCCGTTCGCGTGGCCGCCCGGCGCCTCGGTGCCGGCGCGGCCCCGCGGTACCCGGCGGCATCGGCCCCGGGTGATCCGCGGTGTGCGCCGGCAGCCGCCGGCGCGGAACGGAGGTTGCATGCGCACTGTCCGGACCGCCACCATCCTCGCCGCCACCGGGACGCTGGTCGCGGCACTCCTGACCTGGGCCACTCCCGCCGCGGCGGCCTACAGCGACCCGCTGACCACCACCGCCACCCAGAACCTGGTCTGGCACGCCACGCCGCCCGCGGCGTTGAGCGCGCTGGACGCCGCGCTGCCCAACGTCTCGGCCAACACCGTCGTGCACGACGCCAACCACGCGATGACCGGCTGCAGCTCGACCGAGGCGGCGGCGCTGCCGATCGCGCCGACGGCCACCACCTCGATGTGCTGGGACGCCGACCGGGCCGGCAGTACCGCGTGGACACCGCAGTCGATCACCACCTCCGGCGACGCCGACGACGACGGGATGTGGGGCGCCGACAAGATCGTCATCTCCGGCTGGCACGGCGAGTCGACGCTCGGCACCGGGTCGGACGGCAAGAGCCGGTACGACGACGCCCGGCTGATGTTCATCAACGACAACACCCCGTCGGCCGCGGCGTTCCGGCAGGTCTACCTCGCGGTACCGAACAGCACCGGGTCGACGTTCTCCGCGGCCAAGGCGCACGTCGGCGGGATGGCCTGGTACGGCGACAAGATCTACGTCACCGCGGTCGGCAACACCTCGACCGCGATCCGGGTCTTCGCCACCAAGCACATCCTGCAGATGTCGAGCAGTTCCGCGGCGATCGGCAAGGTCTCCGGCGGGTACGCGGCGTACGGCTACAAGTACGCGATGATGCAGATCGGCTACTACAGCTACGCGGGCGGCAGCTGCGACATGAGCTCCGACACCGGGGTGCCGTGCTTCTCCTCGATGTCGCTGGACCGCAGCACCTCGCCGGACTCGATCGTGACCACCGAGTACTTCAGCGACCAGACCAAGCACGGCCGCCTCTACCGGTACCCGATGGGCAGCGACTTCCTGCTCGCCGCAGGCTCGGGCGGCACGGTGGCCGCGAGCCAGGCGTACCGCAGCGGGGTCGGCAACATGCAGGGCGTGCTCGGCCACGACGGGCACTGGTACGTCGCGCACTCCTCGGCGGTCACCAACGGCCAGCTGTACGACCAGACCACCAGCGCCAGCGTCCCGTCGCACTGCGGCGATCCGAGCACGCCGGCGTGTTGGGGGATCCATCCCGAGGCCCTGACATACGACTGGGCCACCGGGCTGGTGTGGTCGGTGACCGAGTGGTCGCCGGCGGTGTGTGCGGACCACGGCCAGACCTGCGGCCGTACCGTCTTCGCGGTGCCGCTGTCCACCCTGCCCTGACCGTACGTGCCGGGCACCGTGCTGTCCGGCACCGGCCGGCGCGCGGCTGCCGATCGGATCGGTCGGCAGCCGCGCCGCCGTGTCCGGTTGCACACCGATGCCCGGCATCCGCTGCTTGACAGCGATTCGACGCCTTTGACAACGTTGTCTGACCCACCGACGAGGGGAAAAGGTCGATGTTCGCGGATTCGGTGCGTTCCCTGCGTCCCACCCGCCGCCAGCTGCTGATCGGAGCCGGCACCGCCGCCGGCGCGGCCACGCTCGGCGCCACCACCGCCACCGGGCCGGCCGCCGCCGCGCCCGGCCGTACCGGCATCGACTGGCCGCGCGGCCAGGTGCTGCCGCACTTCGCCACCCCCGACATGCTGGACCTGATCGACCTCACCGACGCCACCGACGCCGACCAGCTGCTGGTGGCGAGCCTGCAGGGGCTGGTGAACCGGACCCGGCCGCGGATCGCCACCCTGCGGCCGGCCGACGAGGGCGGCCTGACCTGGCTGCACACCGCCGGCCTGCGGTACCGCACGGTCGACGCGCCCGCCGACCTGCTGCGGCGCTACCGGTCGGTGGTGCGCGGCGTCGTGGTCACCGACCCGGACCTGCCGGCCACCCGCAACCTCGCCACCACGCTGGCCGGGCTGCACGACGCGGTCATCGCCGCGCCGGACCAGCTCGCCGGGCTGGCCGACCTGCCGGTGGTCGCCGACCTGCGCGGCCGGTTCGCCGACGAGATCGGCGCGTACCGCTGGGCGGTGGACACCCTGTGGCCGCACGCCGAACACCGCATCCTGATCGGCCTCGACCCCGAGAACACGCTGTGCGACCTGCGCGACTACGCGGTCGCGACGAAGGCGCTGACGCTGTGGATCCACCCGGACGTACCGGAGTCGCGGGCGATCGGCGACCGGGTGATGAGCGAGATGGCGCCCGGCACGGCGTTCCTCGGCTGGTGGCCGGCCGGCGTCGGCGGGGAGAGCGACGGTACCGAGCTGACCAGCCGGCACGGGCTGATCGTGCTCGCCGCCGACCACTCGCAGAACCTCACCGTGTTCGGCGGGGCGCCCGCACCCGTCGCCGGCGGCCAGCGCACCCTGCCGGCGCCGCCGCTGGCCAACCGGGTCTACGTCACGTTCTCCATGACCGAGGGCGACAACCTGCAGTACAACCAGCACAAGATGCGGCAGCTGTGGGACGACCCGGGCCGCGGTGCGGTCCCGCTGAACTGGTCGACCAACCCGCTGCTGATCGACGCGGCGCCGGCGTTCCTGAGCCACTACCAGCGCACCGCCACGCGCAACGACTACCTGATGGCCGGGCCGTCCGGCGCCGGCTACGCCTACCCGTCGCCCTGGCCGGACGACGCGCTCGGCGCCTTCACCGGCATGACCGCCCGGTACATGCGGCGTACCGGGATGCAGACCGCGGTGATCCTGAACCGCATCGACGGCGCGGACGTTCCGCTGTCGGCCGCGGAGGCGGCCCGCTACATCCGGGACGTGCGGCCGCTGGGACTGTTCAAGGACTGGACGGATCGCACCGAACTGTCCGTGCTGCACCGCGACACCCCGCAGGCGGTCAGCTACCTGACCAGCAGCGTCGCCGAGGCGCAGGCCGCGATCGCCGACTCGGCCGCCGGCTGGTCCGGCGACGCGCCGCTGTTCCTGTCCATCGGGATCCTGTCCTGGAACCTCAACCCCACCGACGTCGCCACGATCGCCGCGTCGCTGTCCGACCCGTACACGGTGGTCCGCGGCGATCAGTTCTTCCGGCTGGCCCGCCGCGCCCGCCAGCTGCCCCGGCGCTGAGCCACCTCACCGCCGCGTTCCCGCGATCGTCCCGAGGGCGCCTGCTGGCGTGGTGACGCCGGTGCTTCGGGTCGGGGTGTCGCCGGTCAGCTGCCGGGCCGGCCGGGGATCGGCGGAGGGCGGCGGGTAGTCAGCTTCGGGTGTCGCCGGTCGGGTCGGGATCGGCGACACCCACGGCGGCGGGTGGGGCCGCCGGGAGCGGGTGGGCCCCTTCGGGGCGCAGGCCGTCGAAGATCACCGCGAGGTAGCGGCGCCACAGGTCGGGGGCGGCGTCCGGCACGTACCCGGCCACGTAGTTCGGCGCGCACATCAGCAGGAACACGTCCGTGGTGGTGACGTCGGCGCGCACCGCGCCGGCCGTTCGGGCCCGGTCGACGAGCCGGTCGAGGTTCACGAACATCCGGTTGCGCACCCGCGTCACCTCCGGAATCGATTCGCTCGCGGCGGCGAGGAAGGACAGGTCGCGCTCCTGGCGCTGCTGCGCGGCGACGGTGAGGAACTCGTGCAGTGCCGCCCCGGGGTCGTCGGCGTCGCCCAGTCGTTCACCGACCGTGTTCAGCTCGTCCATGCGGTCGATCAGGATCGCGGCGATCAGCGCCTCCTTGTTGGCGAAGTGCCGGAAGACGGTGCCTTTGCCGATGCCTGCGCGCTGCGCGATGTCCGCGACGGAGACGTTCAGGCCGTGCTCGGCGAACTCGTCGGCCGCCGCGGCGAGCAGCAGCGCCCGGTTGCGGGCGGCGTCGGCGCGCAGCGGGCGAGCGGGGGTCATGTCGCCAGACTACCAAGTTGACCGCCCGGTCCGGATACTGCTAGGGTCGCCAAAATAACATGACCGCATGGTCCGTTTACTGGAGGCGCATCATGAAGGCAGTCGTCGCGCACGACTACGGCCCACCCGAGGCGAACGCGATCGCCGAGATCCCGGTGCCCCGGCCCGGGCCCGGCCAGATCCAGGTGCGCATCGCCGCGTCCTCGATCAACCCGGCCGACGTCCGGGTGTCCAGCGACGAGTCCCGGCACGACCTCCCGCTCGACTTCCCGCACGTACCCGGGAACGACTTCGCCGGTACCGTCAGCGAGGTCGGGCCCGGCGTGACCCGCTTCCGCGTCGGCGAGCCGGTCTTCGGGCAGGCGGTCCCGCGCGCGCTGAAGGCCATGACCGGCGCCACCCGCCCCTCACTGACCACAGGCGCGCTGGCCGAGTACGCCGTGTTCGAGGCGGACACCCCGCTGATCACCCGGCGACCGAACGACCTCGACGTCGAGACGGCCGCCGCGTTGCCGACGGTCGGGCTCACTGCCCGCGCCCTGATGGCCACCGCCCGGGTCCGACCGCGAGAGTCGGTGCTTGTCGTCGGCGCCACCGGCGGTGTCGGTACCACCGTCGTACCGCTGCTGGCCGCCGCTGCCGCCCAACTGACCGCCACCGCGACGCCGGCCGACGCCGAGCTGGTGCGCGGGCTCGGCGCCGCGTCGGTCATCGGCTACGGTGCGGCCGGCTACCCGTCGGGTGTGGACGTCGCGGTCAATCTCGTACTTCCCGGCGACAAGCTCACCGATCTCGCGTCGGCCGTTCGTCCGGGTGGCCGGCTGATCACCATCACCTTCCCGGTCACCCGGCCCGAATGGCTTGGCCGGGAGGACATCGACCTGCACTTCGTGCTGGACCTGGACGGCCGCTTCGGCGGCATGCGCGAGGTCGCCGAGGACGCCGTGCGCGGCGCACTGGCCACCACGATCGGCCGGCGGTACCGGTTCGACGAAGCGCCACAGGCGATCGTGGACTTCGCGCGGCGGCACACCACCGGGAAGCTGGTGGTGCGGATGTGAACCGGGTGGGCCGCGCCGGCCGCACCGGCGAGGGCGGAAGCCACCGCACTCGGCCGGGGATGACGGGCATCCTGCCGTCGGTGCGGGGTCGGCGCCACCCGCCGCTGCGGGACCGGCGACCGTGCTGCGGTTGAAGCCGGTGCCGGTGCCGGGGTCAGGGCCGGTCGGCCGCGTGCTCGGCGGGCAGCAACAGCCGCAGCGTGTCGACGAACCGGGCCGCCTCGCCGGCTCCGAGGCGGTCCAGCCGTTGCTGCAGCCGGGGACGGATGCGGGCCGCGATGCGCCGGGTCACCGTGCGTCCCTGCGCGGTCAGGGTGATCTCGGTGCGGCGGGAGTCGTCCGGGTCGGGCCGGCGCTGGATCAGGCCCGCGCGACTCAACCGGGTCAGGATACGGCTGGTCGCGGCGGGGTGGCTGCTCACCGCACGGGACAGCTCGCCCGGTGAGGTCGTACCGCCGGCGATGGCACGCAGCAGGACGAACTCGCCCGGATCGAGATCGGCGACCTCGGTGACGTGCGACCGGACGTCCTCGGTGAGCGATCGGGTCAGCCGGTACAGCAGTTCGATGACGGCGAGCGCCTGTTCGTTCTCGGCCATACCGGCTAATGTAGCAGGAGTTAATAGTTAACATCTGTTACAGGAGACGGGGATGAACAGGTTCGACGTGCATGCCCACTTCGCGCCGGAGTCGGCCCCGGCGGCCTCCGTCGGGTACGCCGAACGGATGCGCCGCGAGGGTTTCGTGCAGGGCGGCCCCGACATGCGATGGAGCCCGGAGTCGGCACTGGCGTTCATGGCCGAACGCGGGATCGCGATGCAGCTGCTGTCGATGCCGATGGGGCTGCCCGCCGAGCAGGCCCGCGCCACCAACGAGCACGCGGCGCGGATCGTGGCAGACCGTCCGAGCCGGTTCGGGCTGCTCGCCTCGGTGCCACTGGCCGAGCCGGTTCGGGCCGTCGAGGAAGTCCGGTACGCGGCGGACACACTCGGCGCGGACGGGTTCGTGCTGATGACCAACCACGGCGGTGCCTACCTCGGCGACGCGCGGTTCGAACCGGTGTTCGCCGAGCTGGACCGCCGCGCGGCGAGCGTGTTCGTGCACCCGGCGGCGCCGGCGCCGTTCGGGCTGCTCGGCCTCGGCCGGCCGGCGCCGCTGATCGAGTTCCCGATGGACACCGCCCGCACCGTCGTCGACGCGCTGTTCGCTGGGCTGTTCCTGCGCCATCCGGGCATCCGGTTCATACTCGCGCATGCCGGCGGTGTGCTGCCCGCGCTGTCGGCGCGCCTGCTGTCCCTCGGGACCAAGGAGTGGGTCGACAACCCGCACGGGGTCACCCGGGACCAGCTGGCCGCACAGCTCGCCTCGCTGTACTTCGACACCGCGATCGCGGGCACCGCGGTGACGGTGGCGCCAGCCATCGAGGTCGCCGGGGCGGACCATCTCGTCTTCGGCACCGACTTCCCGCCCGCCGGGGTGGACGTGGTCGACCAGACCATCGCCGAGCTGCGCGGCAGTCTGGGTCCGGGCGACCAGCGCGGGCTGGAGGAGACCTTCGGCACGCTCTTCCCGGCCGCCGTCGCACGGGTGGCCGGCTGACCGGGCCGGCACCGCCCACGACCCGCCGGCGGGACGGGCGCCGGGCCGTGTCGGGTGTGGACGCTCCTATGGGTTGTCAAGGGGTGGCGGTGGGGTTGCCTGATTCGAGGAGTCGGTAGAGGTCTCGGGCGATGTAGCGTTTGAGGCAGCGTTTGATCTCTCGGTTGGTTTTGCCCTCGCGGGTGCGGCGGGCGGCGTAGGTGCGGGTGGCTTGGTCGTAGCGGATGCGGGATAGCACGATGGTGTGCAGAGCGCGGTTGAGTTGTCGGTCGCCGTGGCGGTTGAGTCGGTAGCGGTTGGTGGTTTGGCCGCTGTTGGCGGGGATGGGTGCGGCTCCGGCGAGCATGGCGAAGGCTGCCTCGGAATGGATCCGGCCGGGGTGGGACCAGGCGCAGAGCACGGTTGCGGCCACGATCGGTCCGATGCCTTTGCGTTGGAGTAGGTCGGGGCGCCAGGACCGCACGATGGCGTGGATGGCTTTCTGGTGTTGGGCGGCTTCTGCGGCCGCGGCGTGGGCCCGGCGGGCCAGGCAGCGCAGCACGGTGACGGTGGTGGTGGTTTCTGCGTCCCAGGATGGGTGAACGCGCAGGTGTGAGGCGGTGGTGAGCATGGCGGGCAGTTTCTGACCACGAAAACGGGTACGGATCTGTTCCGGGGCCGCGACCACCAGGCTGAACACCTGTCGCTGCGCATCGGTCGCGGCGTGGATCGCGGATCTACGGGCGGCCAGCAGTACCGACAAGGCTTGCCGGTCGCCGCCGCTGCGCGGGGTGCCTAGCCTGGTGCGGGACAGGGCTTCGCGGGCGGCGCGGATGGCGTCCAGCGGGTCGGACTTCGCGCCGTTACGCCGCTTGGTTCGTTCGGGGCGGTCGAGTTCGATGACCAGTTCGGCGTGGTGTTGCAGGTACCGGGTCGCACCGGCGCCGTGGCCGCCGGTGCCTTCGATTGCCCAGGCTCGTAGTGTTGCGTGCTGGTCGGCGAACTCCACCAGCTGGGCATAGCCGTCCGCGGTGGCCTCCACGGTGATCTGGCCGACCACCCCGCCGGTGCCGGTATCGACGGCGGCAGCGGAGTGGGTGTGCACATGGGTGTCGACACCGATGACGACATCGACCATCTCTCGAAGATCAGTCACACTGGTCATGCGTTCTCTCCTTGCCTGGAGCGGATGCGGTTTCCGGTCCGGTGCGGAGATCGGGCAGGACTGTGATGAGACACGCCGCGCGCCGTGAACGCTCGGCGGTCAAGCTCCTGATCAGGCCACCTACTCCGACTGGGCCGGGGGCCGACAACCGCGAACGGACAAGTCCACGCAAAGGCACGAAGCCAGTCAGGCGAAGGGTCACGCCCGCAGCTGCCGACCCACAGCCCAGCACCATCAGGCTGCGAAGAAAAGCCTCACAGTCAGGCGAGGAAGCCGGAGCGGCGCCAGAGACCGTGGCCGGGGCGGCCGATCATGCCGACCTCGGTGAGGAAGTCGGTGACCGGCTTGCCCATCCAGCGCAGCGTCTCCCGGTGGTGCGGGTTGGCCCGGGCGGCATCGCGAGCCTGTCGCGGGTCGAGGCCGACCGCGGCGTACACGCCAGGATGGATCAGGTTCGCCGACACGACGTAGGCGGCCGCCGCGGTGAGCTGGCGGTGCCGCAGCAAAGCCGGCCGCGAGGTGGTCGTGACCTGCCGCGCCAGCTCGGCGCGGGCGAACCTGACGTGCCGCGCCTCCTCGACCACGTGGATCCGGGACGTCATGCGTACCAGCGGTTGCAGGGTCTCGTCGGCCATCAGCTCGCGCTGCAGCCGGTCCAGGGTCTCCTCGGTGAGCAGGGTGGCGGCGAACATCGCCGGCCCGCGCGGGGCGAGCGCGCCGAACAGTGCGCCGAGCCGCAGCAGGCCGGTACCCGGTGCGTGCTCGCTCGCGCCGAGCCGCTCGACCTCGCGGGCGAACATGATGCTGTGCCGGGTCTCGTCACCGATCTCGGTCAGCGCGTACTGCACGTAGTCGCTGCCCGGGTCGCGCCGGTAGATGTCGCGCAGCAGCATGCGCATCAGCAGCGTCTCGAACCAGATGCCGAACCGGGTGATCGAACACCACTCGTGGGTGCCGAGCGTGATGCGCTGCTCGGGGCTGAGCCGTTGCCACAGCTGCGTGCCGTACAGCGAGACGCGGCGCTCGGGTAGGCTCGGCACGCCGTCGGGGACCGGCGCCGACCAGTCGATGTCCAGGTCGGGATCGTAGCTGTGCCGGGCCGATGCGGTGAGCAGCCGGCTGCGGGTCTGGGTCGAATCGGTGCCCGTCGCCATGCCGGGACACCTCCTTCGGTACCGAGGTGTGTGTGACGCGATGTCACGCACAACCACTATGCGACCCGGTGGCGACCGCGTCAAGGATTGTGTGACGGCTCGTCACAGGTAAACTGTCCGGGTGACTGGCAGCCAGCAGACCGACGGGCGGGCCCGGCGGTGGGCCGCGCACCGGCAACAGCGCCGCGCCGAGCTGGTCGACGCGGCCGTCGCGGCGATCGAGGCGGCCGGCATCGACGTCGGGTTCGACGCGATCGCCGAGCAGGCCGGGGTGTCTCGCACCGTGCTCTACCGCTACTTCGACTCGCGGGACGAGTTGCAGGTCGCGGTCGCGCAGCGGGCGGTGGAGCTGCTGCTGGCCAAGCTGACCCGGCCGCTGCACTCCGGTGCCGCGCCGCGGGCGCTGATCACCTCGCTGGTGCGCGCGCACGTGCGCTGGCTCGACGAGCACCCCGAGCTGTACCGGTTGATCGCCACCCGCTCCGCCGCGGTGCCGGCCGGCCGGGAGGCGTTCACCGCCGGTGAGAAGCTGTTCGCCGCCCAGCTCGCCGACCTGCTCGGGCACTACATGACACTGCTCGGTGTCGACGACGACGCGCTGGAACCCCTGGCGTACGGGCTGATCGGCATGGTGGAAGCGGCCGGCGACTGGTGGGTGCGCGGCCACGAACGCGGCGAGCGCGGGCTGATCGGCCAGCGCCGGCTGGTCGACACCCTCGGCGACTCCATCTGGTACGTCATCGACGGGCACCTGCGCGCCCGCGGCGTCGAACTCGACCCCGACCTGCCCCTGCTGTCCGGAGGCGACGATGACTGACGAGACGGCGACCGGGCCGGACGAGCTCGACGACGACGGTTACCGCGGCGAGGTCGAACTCGGCGACGGTGAGCGCAGCGTGCGGGTCGGCGCCGAGCTGCGCGGTGCGGTGGAGCCGATCAGCGGCTCCTACCGGTGGTACGGGCGGCTCGCCGCGGACCCGGCGGTCACCGAACTCGCCACCTCGCGGGCCCGCAACCTCACCCTGACCACGCCGTACGGTTCGGTCACCACCACCCTCACCGACGTCGACCCGTGGGGCCGGTACCGGGTGGGTGGCGCCGGGACACCCCCGTTCCCGGCCTCGACGACCCCGCAGGGGTGACCGCCTCGGTGCGGGTGTGGCCGCCGCGGGCTACCCGGCGCTGGCCACCGCCCCCTCGATGACCACCTGAAGGCACTCGCTGAATAGGTCGTCGACCGTGCGGCCCGGCCGGAAGTACTCGGTGATGCCGGCGATCACGGTCGGGTGCCGTTCGGTGAACGCCGCCATGTCGAACTCGTTCACCGTGTCCGGGGTCGGGCGGGGGGCCTGCTCTTCGAGGACGTGGCCGACGGTGAAGCGCTCCACCGTCAGCACGATGACCCGAGCACGGCGCAACGGCATGCCGGATGCCACCAGCGTGCTCATCGCGAGCTCGGAGATGTCGGCCATCTTCAGCGAGAGCTGGGAAGCCGACAGCACACGCGCGCCGTCCGGATGAGCCAGCAGGGCGCGCCGCAGCCGTTCGGCGAGCCCGCGGAGCCAGTCCTGCCAGCGCTGCTGCGGTGCCGGCGGGGACAGCTCGCCGAACCCCTGATCGAGGATCGCTTCGGCGAGCGCGGTGACCAGGGCCGCCTTGTTGGGCAGGTGCCAGTACAGGGTCGGCTGCCGCACCCCGAGTCGTGCGGCGAGCTTGCGCAGGGTCACGCCGTCGAGGCCCTCGGCATCCAGCAGTGCGACTGCCTCGGCGACGATGCGCTGTCGGTCCAGTGCCAATGCACACCTCCCGCTCGGACTCTATCACTGATAGAGTCATCTCTATCAGTGATAGAGAGGTGTGGGTCGCTGCCACACCACACCGAAGCAGGAGGACGACGATGACACACCGGCATCCGATGCGAGATGTGCTGCACCAGGCGACCCACCGCGTTCCCGGCATCGTCGCGCATGCCGAGCAGCTGCCCGGCCACCAGGCCGCCACCCGCCACGGCCGGCCCCGGCGAAACCCCGCCGTACAGCACCGATCGCGCAACCGGCGATGGAACCACTCACCCGATCGCCCGCCCCGGGTGCTGGTGGGGTGGCAGGCGCGGATCGCGGCGTTCATTGGCCCGAAGCAGCGATGAAGGCCGCGGTGCTGCACGAGATCGGGGGCGTCCCCCGATACGAGGACTTCCCGGATCCGGTGGCCGGAGCGGGGGAGGTGATCATCGACGTACAGGCCGTCGCGGTCGAGAACGTTGACCGGGCGATCGTGGCCGGAACGCACTACGCCAGTGCCCGGTTCCTGACCGAACTGCCCACGATCCCCGCCTTCGACGGCGTCGGCACCCTGCCCGACGGCACCCTGGTCGGCTTCGCCAACCCCCGACCGCCCTACGGTGCGCTCGCCGAGAAGACCGTGGTGGGCGCCGCCTCGTACGCCCTGATTCCGGAAGGGATCGACCCGGCCGTCGCCACCGCCCTGGCCACGGCTGTCACCGCCATGTCCGTCCGGACGGCAGCCGGGTTCGTGCCTGGCGAGACGGTACTGATCCAGGGGGCCACCGGCGTCGCCGGGCGGCTCGCGGTCCAGGTGGCCCGGCTACTGGGAGCCGGGCGCATCGTCGCGACCGGCCGTGACGACGATCAGCTCCGCGAGGTGCGAGCGCTCGGAGCCGACGCCGTCGTCAACACCACCGTCGGCGACGACGCGCTGGCGCGGGCGTTCACCGACGCCAAGGGTGACGGCTACGACGTGGTTCTGGACTATCTGTGGGGACGGCCCACCGAGATCTTGTTACGCACCCTGGTTCCGGAGACCTTCGCGTTCGGCAGACCCACGCGCCTGATCCAGGTCGGGCAGGCCGCCGGCCGCGAGCTCACCCTCGGCGCCGAGAGCCTGCGTACCTCCGGAGTCGAGATCTACGGCGCGGCCAAGGGGCTCGACGCGGAGCGCATGGGCGCGGTGTACGGGCAGATCGTGGCGTGGACGCGGTCCGGGGAGCTCACCTTCGAGCTGGCGACGGTTCCGCTGCGCGACATCGAAGCCGCATGGCAGCGAACCGATCTGCGCGGGAAACGCCTCGTCGTACGACCCTAGGTTGCCGACCCGCGGGATCCGGCGCGGCGACGCTGTCCCGGACGACGGCCTGCCGTCCAGGACAGTGGTCCGGGTTCGGCGACGGCAGCTCCGGTACGCGCGTTTCGTTCCGGTTGCCGCGCGGGGCGTGCGCGGGCGGGTCGGAAACCGGCCCGTCGCCATGTCTTGACAACGCTGTCATATTCCGATTGTGTGCTTGCGGGCTGATACACGACGGCGGCAGGCTGCTGTCGGGCGTCATCCCGTTGGGGTCGCGAAGGCCGGTTCGGGAGGCGAGCCGGACTTCCCACCGTACGGGTCGATGGAGGCGCGGCGTGAAACGCAGAGCGTTGTTGGCAGGTAGCGGGGCATCCCTGGTGGCGTTGGCCGAGGGGGTGCCGTCGACCGCGTCCGCGTCGCCGGTGTCCGACCGGTACGCGCCGGCCCGCGGGTCGCTGTTCGCCTCCTCGTTCGAGGCCGACGACCGGCCGCTGGACTGGACCAGCACGGTGGAGTCCGACCGGCACGGCACACCGCGGATGTCCGGCGTCACCGGCGCCGCGCCGACCGGCATCCCGGGCAGCATCGTCGACAAGATCACCAAGTGCGTGGCCAGCGGGGAGAACCCGCCGAACGAGATCGCCGCGAACCTGCTGGACGCCGACCCGACCACCAAGTGGCTCGCGTTCACCGCGACCGCCTGGGCCGAGGTGCAGCTGTCCGAACCGATCGCGGTGGTGGCCTACGCGCTGACGTCGGCCAACGACCACGCCGAGCGCGACCCGAAGGACTGGACCCTGCAGGGATCCACCGACGGCACCCAGTGGACCGATCTGGACACCCGGACCGGTGAGACCTTCGACCACCGCTACCAGCTGCGCCAGTTCAGCGTCGACAACACCACGAAGTACAGCTACTACCGGCTCGACGTCACCGCCAACGGCAGCGGCGGCATCGTGCAGCTCGCCGACCTGCAACTGTCCAACGGCGACGATGCGCCGCCGCCGCAGCAGGACATGCTGACCGCGGTCGGCACCGGCCCCGCCAGCGGCCCGAACGTCCGGCCCAAGGTCGGCTTCACCGGCGTCGCCTCGCTGGAGTACGCCGGGCAGCACACCGCCGACGGCCACGCCTTCGCCTACAACAAGATCTACGACGTGTCGCTCACCGTCGGCCGCCACACCCAGCTGGCGTACAAGGTGTTCCCGGTGATGGGCGTCGGCGACCTGTCCTACGCCAGCACCTACGTCGCGCTGGACCTCGCGTTCTCCGACGGCAGCTACCTGTCCGAGCTGTCCCCGACCGACCAGCACGGCATCGCCGCGTCGCCGAGCGGCCAGGGCACCGGCAACATCCTGTACCCGAACCAGTGGAACTCGGTGGTCGTCGACGTCGGCGCGGTCGCCGCCGGCAAGCGCGTCGAGCGCATCCTGTTCGGCTACGACCGGCCGCACGGGCCCGCCCAGTTCCGCGGCTGGCTGGACGACATCCGGCTGGGCAACCCGGTGCCGGACACCAGGTCGCGGCCCACCGACTACGTGCTGACCACCCGCGGTACGAACGCCTCCGGCAGCTTCTCCCGCGGCAACAACATCCCGGCCACCGCGGTACCCAACGGGTTCAACTTCTGGGTGCCGGTCACCGACGCCGGCTCGACCAGCTGGCTCTACGCCTACCAGAAGGCCAACAACGCCGACAACCTGCCCGAGCTGCAGGCGTTCTCGGTCAGCCACGAGCCGAGCCCATGGATGGGGGACCGGCAGACCTTCCAGATCATGCCGTCCGCGGCCAGCGGCACCCCGGACGCCGACCGCGGCAAGCGGGCACTGGCGTTCTCGCACAACGACGAGACCGCGCAGGCGCACCGGTACGCGGTCAGGTTCGGCAACGGCATCGCCGTGGAGCTGGCCCCGACCGACCACGCGGCGATCTTCCGGTTCCGGTTCCCCGGAACGGACGCCAGCCTGATCTTCGACAACGTCAACAACGACGGCGGGCTCACCCTCGACGCCGACGGCCGCAGCCTGCACGGCTACTCCGACGTCCGGGTCGGTACCGACGGCGCGACCCGGCTGTTCGTGTACGCCGAGTTCGACCGCCCGGTCACCGACTCCGGCATGCTGCCCGGTGGCGGCGGCAAGGACGTCACCGGCTACTTCCGGTTCGACGCCGGCGCAACGCACCGGGTGACGATGCGCATCGCCACCTCACTGCTGAGCGTCGCCCAGGCCAAGCACAACCTGGCGCTGGAGATCTCCACCCACGACAGCCTGGAATCGGTACGCGAACGGGCCCGGCACGCCTGGGAGCAGCGGCTCGGCGTGATCGAGGTCGAGGGCGCCACCCCCGACCAGCTCACCACGCTCTACTCCAACCTGTACCGGCTCAACCTGTACCCGAACTCCGGGTACGAGAACGTCGGAACCAACCGGCAGCCCACCTACCGGTACGCCAGCCCGGTGTCCAAGCCGGTCAAGGACTCCACCGCCACCGAGACCGGCGCGAAGATCGTCGACGGCACGATCTACGTCAACCACGGGTTCTGGGACGTCTACCGCACCGCGTGGCCGGCGTACGCGCTGCTGTACCCGAGCGTCGCCGGCAAGCTGGTGCAGGGCTTCGTGCAGCAGTAC
This sequence comes from Actinocatenispora thailandica, assembly GCF_016865425.1. Lineage (NCBI taxonomy): Bacteria > Bacillati > Actinomycetota > Actinomycetes > Micromonosporales > Micromonosporaceae > Actinocatenispora > Actinocatenispora thailandica. Next base: position 1,478,172 of record NZ_AP023355.1, read on the forward strand.
CTCGACGGCGGGTGGATCTCGCGCTGGTCCTCGCCCGGCTACGCCGACCTGATGACCGGCACCAGCTCCGACGTCGCGTTCGCCGACGCGTTCCTCAAGGGTGTCAAGGGATTCGACCCCGCCGACGCCTACGACGCCGCGGTACGCAACGCCTCGGTCGCGCCCACCAGCAGCGCGATCGGCCGCAAGGGGCTGGAGACGTCGATCTTCCTCGGCTACACCGCCGACAGCACCGGCGAAAGCGTGTCCTGGGCGCTGGAAGGGTTCCTCAACGACTTCGGCATCGGCAACATGGCGGCCGCGCTCGCCAAGCGCGCCAAGGCCGGCAGCGCCGAGGCCCGCCGCTACGCCGAGGAAGCCGACTACTACCTGCGCAGGTGCCGCAACTACGTCTACCTGTTCGACCCCGCGATCGGCTTCTTCCAGGGGTTCGACGCCAAGCACCAGCCGCGACTGGAACCCAACGAGTACGACCCGCGGGTGTGGGGCAACGACTACACCGAGACCGACGGCTGGAACTTCGCCTTCCACGTCGCGCACGACGGCAACGGCCTGGCCAACCTGTACGGCGGGCGGGACAAGCTCGCCGCCAAGCTCGACGAGTTCTTCGGCACCCCGGAAACCGCGCAGTATCCCGGATCGTACGGCGGGACCATCCACGAGATGCTGGAGGCGCGCGACGTCCGGATGGGCCAGTACGGCCACAGCAACCAGCCGTCGCACCACATCACCTACATGTACACCTACGCCGGGCAGCCGTGGAAGACCCAGCAGAAGGTGCGCGAGGTGCTGCAACGGCTCTACATCGGATCCGACATCGGCCAGGGTTACTGCGGCGACGAGGACAACGGCGAGATGTCCGCCTGGTGGCTGTTCTCCGCGCTGGGCATCTACCCGCTGCAGATGGGCAGTCCCCGCTACGCCATCGGTTCGCCGCTGTTCCGCAAGGTGACCGTGCACCTGGAGAGCGGGCACGACCTGGTGGTGAACGCTCCCGGCAACTCGGTGTCCACTGTGTACGTTCGCGGCCTGCGGATCAACGGCAGGCGGTACGAGAAGTCCTATGTGGACCACGAAACCCTGGCCCGTGGCGCGCGGCTGGACTTCACGATGTCCACCACGCCGTCGAGGTGGGGCAGCGGCGCCGATGCCGCGCCGCCGTCCCTGACCACCGGAACCGACATCGCGATCCCGCTCACCGACGTCACCGGCAGCGTCGACGCCAGCGCCAGCGACGGCACCGACGTCGGCAAACTCGCCAACGACACCTCAGCCGACCAGGTCACGTTCGGCGGCTCGACCGTCAAGATCGACTACCGGCTCGACGCGGCGGCGAAGGTCACCCACTACACGCTGACCTCCGGTTCCGCCGCGCACGGCGACCCCGTCGCCTGGACCCTGTCCGGCTCGACCGACGGTACCGACTGGACCGTGCTGGACACCCGCAGCGACGAGGCGTTCACCTGGCGGCGGCAGACCCGCCCGTTCACCGTCGCCAAGCCCGGCTCGTACCGCCGGTACCGGCTCGACGTGACCAGCACCACCGGGGACGCGGCCCTGACCCTCGCCCAGGTGGAACTGCTCGACACGCCCGCCAACCCGCCGGTCAAACCGGACAACTCCGGCTGAACGCGGACCACCGATACCCGGGTCGGCCCGGACCCGGGTATCGGTTTCGTGTCGCCCGCCGGGGCATGCTAAGTTCTTACCCGTTGCGCCGTTAGCTCAATTGGCAGAGCAGCTGACTCTTAATCAGCGGGTTCGGGGTTCGAGTCCCTGACGGCGCACCACCAAACCCAGGCCAGACACCTCGTCTGACCTGGGTTTTTGCATGCCCGGAGATCATCTTCGGCCGCTCTCGATGTTCGAAGATCCTCGATGGAGCGCCCGAGGCGTGCCCGAGAGCCGGTGATGCTTCGCGGTATCGAGCGCCACCACGCGGCATGCGCCGACATGGTCAACTGACTTGCCGATGGCTCTCACGACGTGGCGGCGCGACGCGCTGTCCATCAACGGCAGCCAGGCCCACCGTGACGCACAGCCCCACTCACGAAGACGGTGACGAGGCCAGCTCAGCCCACTCCGTCGGCCTCACAATCCTGTCGACGGCCGTCCGATAGCTGCCGTCGGCGACCCAGCAGTCGGCCCGCGTTGACAACGGCGCGCAGTGCCGCAGCAGCGGCGCGCTACCACCGTGAGGCCCGCTCAGATCGGGGTTCGTGGATACGCCCACCCTTCGGGCCGATGAGGCGAAGAACCAGGCCGTAGACCAGATGAGCCGACAGCTCGCCCATGAACAATCCGCCCGTGTCAGCGCTTGCCCGTCCCGCCGATCCGGGGCGGCAGGCTACTGCTGGGCGGCCTGGGCGAGGAGTGGTGAGCTCGCCGCGGCGGCGGGTAGATTTTGCATGACGCGCGGCCTGCTCAGGTGGACGCAGGCATCGCGAGACATGGCCTTGTTGCGTCGGGCCCACGCCATGAGACGTTCTGTATATCGCCCGGCATGGAAGCATCTAGTGTCGTGAGTCGTTAATTCGTGTGCAGTATGTGGCGAGGGTGTCGAGGATCTGGTCGGCGGTCTTGGTCCAGACGAACGGTTTGGGGTCGGCGTTCCATTCGTTGATCCAGCGGCGGACGTCGGCTTCGAGTGCGACCACGCTGCGGTGGGCGGAGCGGCGGAGTTTGCGGGTGGTCAGTTCGGCGAACCAGCGTTCGACCAGGTTGAGCCAGGAGGAGCTGGTCGGGGTGAAGTGCAGGTGGAAGCGGGGATGGCGCAGCAGCCACTGCTTGACCGTGGGGGTCTTGTGGGTGGCGTAGTTGTCCAGCACCAGATGCAGGTCAAGGTCTTTGGGTACTGCATCGTCAATGAGCTTGAGGAAGCGCAGAAACTCCTGGTGGCGGTGGCGCCGGTAGTGGTGGGCGATCACCGAGCCGCTGTCGATGTCGAAGGCGGCGAACAGGCTGGTGGTGCCGTGCCGGACGTAGTCGTGGGTCATGCGTGCCGGGGTGGTGGGCAGGATCGGCAGGATCGGCGCGGTGCGGTCGATCGCCTGCATCTGCGACTTCTCATCCACCGCCAGCACCAGCGCACCCTCGGGCGGGGCCAGGTAGAGCCCGACCACGTCGCGTACCTTGTCGACAAACAGCGGATCGGTCGACAACTTCCAGGTCTCGACCGCGTGGGGCTTGAGACCAAACGCCCGCCAGATCCGCGACACCGACGACTGCGACATGCCCGCAGCCCGAGCCATCGACCGGGTCGACCAGTGCGTGTCCCGACCGGGCGTGTCCTCCAGCGTCGTGGTGATCACCTGCTCAACCTGTTCGTCGGTGATCATGCGAGGTCGGCCCGGCCGCGGCTCGTCGCACAACCCATCCAGACGGCCGGCCAGAAACCGCGACCGCCACTTCGACACCGTGTTCCGCGAGATCCCCACCTCCGCGGCCACCTCACCAATCGAGCCGCCCTCGGCGCACCGCAACACAATCCGCGCCCGCAACGCCAACGCCTGCGCCGTCTTCCGGCGGCGCGCCCAGCCGGTCAACACCGACCGTTCCTGCTCGGACAACACCACCGGTTCCAGCTTCGGGCTCGGCATCGCCACACCCTACAGCTACCCACGAACTAACGACTCAGCACACTAGCCTATGACGAAGGCGAGAACGGCTCGAACGGTCTGGCTCGAGACCAGCATGTTCGACGAACCCGTCCTGCACGTCGGTCAGAAGTCTCGGATCCGTCGGGACTACGGGTTTGCCGCCACGCCAGATGAGCTCGTCGGCATGTCAGCAACCGATCTGCGGCACGCGTTGGCAGTGGGTGCACCCGACGACGCAGGGCTATTGATCGTGTCCGACACCCCGGTCGAGTACATCACCGAAGACGTGGTCTCATCTTCCGGCGTCGAGTTCGAGGTCGACACGGCTGGGCTGCTGATGCTGGTTTACGTCGAGGTTGCCGAATGGGTGGACGACGAGAAAGTGCTACACGATCGCCTGCAGCAACTGCTGAGCGATCTGCTGGACCGCAAGCGTTGCGCCCTGATCTCAGCCGAGCACGACCTGAACCAGGTGGGTGCCGGGCCGTACCTCACCCAGTTGACGTTGCGGCCCTCCACACGCGCACAAACCGTGGACCACCTCTACCGACTGGGCATCGAGATTCAAGCGCTCGTCAACGCGTCAGATGGCGGCGAGTTGACGCGTGAGTCGACACTGAACTTGCTGCGCGCCGGGCACGGGGCCGTCTTGATCGGGCAGCCGGAGGGCGCTTGGTTGGATGTGAAGTCGCAGCTGTACGACATCACCCGACTGAGGGGGAAGGTGTCGATGGCGCAGGCCGTCGCCCGTTTCGCCAACAGCGGGGGTGGGGTCGTCGTGTTCGGCATGGGCACCAAGAAAGTCGGCTCTGGCGAGGTGGTCGCGTCCATTCACCCGGTGCCTACGGACGGGCATACGGTTCGTCGGCATCGGCAAGCACTTGAAGCTCATGTCTATCCCCTGCCCACGGGGCTTGATGTCGAGATCGTTCCAGCTGACGGCGGAACCCTCCTGGTGGTACACGTTCCGCCGCAGCTCGACACAGTCAAACCGTTCCTCGTTCATGGCGCGATCGTTGACGACCGGGTCGAAGGGGCCTTCATCAGCATTGTGCGCCGGCACGGTGAGGACACCATCCCAACAACAGCTCCCGCCGTGCACGCTGCAATGTCGATCAACAGAGTGCTCGATCGTCTTGAAGGACAACTCGACAGGCCGATGCGCCAATAGGGACTGCCCCGAGTTTGTTTGACACTCGGGGTTGGCGGGTGTCAGGCCGCGTGTGTGGTGGTGTAGATGGTCTCAAACTCGATCGGGGTCAGTCGTCCGAGGCGGGTTTGACGGCGACGCCGGTGATAGGTGGCTTCGATCCAGGTGACGATCGCGAGCTTCAGCTGGTGGCGGGTGGTCCAGCGGCGGCGGTTGAGGACGTTCTTTTGCAGCAGGGCGAAGAACGATTCCATGGCGGCGTTGTCGCCGCAGGCACCGACCCGTCCCATCGATCCGGTCAGCCCGGCCTGGTGCAGTGTGGTGACGTATTTCCGGGACCGGAATTGGCTGCCCCGGTCGGAATGTACGATCGTGCCACCTGGTTCGCGCACCGCGACGGCGTGCTGCAGCGCGGCGACGGCCAGGTCAGAGGTCATCCGGGAGTCGATGGAGTAGCCGACGATCCGGTTGGACCACAGGTCCTTGATCGCGCACAGATACAGCTTGCCTTCGGCGGTGGGGTGTTCGGTGATGTCGGTCAACCACACCCTGTTCGGTGCCGAGGCGGTGAAGTTCCGGCCACCTCCAGGACGCTTGAGCAGATCGTCATGCACCGGTGGCCCCGGCCTACGGCCCAGCTCCCGCTTGCGGGAGTGAGTCGAGAAGATCCGCTGGTCGCGGCACAGCCGCCAGACCCGGTTGTCGGAGGCGTGGTGGCCGGCGGCACGTAGTTCGTCGGCAACCAGCCGGTATCCGAACTCCGGATCGTCGGCATGGGCATCGATCGCGGCGTTGGTCAGATACGCATCCTGCACGTCGCGCTGGGACACCGGCTCGGCCAGCCACTGGTAGTAGGCCTGCCGGGAGAAGCCCAGCACCCGACACGTCACCGCGACCGGCACCCGGACAGGGGCGTCGGCCGCGGCCAGGTCACGGACGAGCGGGTAGGTCATTTTGGGTTGATGTCCCGGGCCAGATAGGCAGCGGCCCGGCGCAGGACCTCGTTTTCCTGCTCCAACAGCCGGATCCGCTTCTTCGCCTCACGCAGCTGTTCGGACTCCTCGCGGGTCACTCCCGGACGTTGGCCGTCTTCCACGTCCGCGGCACGCAGCCAGTTGGACAAGCACGACTCGGAGATCCCGAAGTCTTTCGCGATCTGCGTCAACGGCGCGCCGCCGGCACGGGCGACGGCGACCACATTGTCCCGAAACTCACGGGGATAGGGCTTGGGCACAGCAAACATCCTTCCAGCAAGGCCAGCAGCCTCACAGATCAGGTGTCAACCAAACCCTGGGCAGTCCCCGACGCGCTGCCACCACATTGACCGACACCGCTTCCGGCATCGCCACCTCTACAACATCATCATCGCTGGTTGAACCGGAAGGCCCTGTCGGCCGAGGGCCCTACAGAGTAGCGAGACATCCCTTAGCTGGAACCCTTTCCTGCCCACGTCACTCGGCGGGGTCGGTCTGCCCGAACTGAAATCCTCTCGCCTGCAGATCCTTCAGGTAACGGGCAAGGTCATCGGGCGCAGCAAGGTACCATTCGCGATCCGAGGGATACCGGGCGAGCCAATCGTCCACTCTCCGACGCGCCGTCGGCAAGTGCGTCGAGTCGTGCAGATCGAGTCCGTGTCGCACCTCTGGCACACGCAGCCACACGAGCAAATGATATCCATCCAAGGAGAACGGGTTGTACTTGGCGGTAAGTTCCGCCAATTTCTCAGCACTGGCACTGAAGTCGCTAAATCTACGCAGAGCCGGAACCGTTTCGGGGAAGCTGTTGCCGTTCGCAAACTCCACCCGAAAGCCGGCCAGGTACGCAACCGACAGGCCTTTCCGGAGACAGAAGTTTATCGCGTCACCGACGTCTTGGACGATCGGTTCGCCCTTGTCATTTAGCGAGGTGTTTCCCAATATCGGTACGCCCGTCACGGCGTCAAACCTCGCCAGCAGCTGATAAAGCAGCGGATTCTGTTGTTCGTCAACCGTCTGCACGCGAGCAGATCCGTCCAAATGGACGATGGCTGGCGCCCGCGTCGCCGTTTCCGAAGTCGCCACAAAGGTCTCGAGCATGTATGGCGAGGCCCGCGCGTCATCGAAGCACTCCGTTACCCGGTCGGCCATTACGACCGGCGCCACCGGCCGCCAATTCTGTCGACCCTTCAGTCGGTTGACTTGGTTCTTGGCCACCGTTCTTGTTGGATCACAGAATAGGCTTCTGTTGCCTAGCGCACGCGGCCCGAGTTCAGCACGACCATTCACCCACGGGATCGGCCCGCGCCGGATGTCGCGCACCGCCTCATCGAGATCGATCGGTCGGGTGTCGGTCACATAATCGCCGTACCGGTCGAGTGCACCTTCTAGGCTGTGCTGCTGACTTCCAAGATAGGCGCCGGGGAACCGGAATTCGAAGTTCTCCAATCGAGCATGGAAGGTCGCCAGGCCAATGCCGAGTGACTGCCCGCTATCGTTCGCACACGGTGGAGCAAGGAGTCGGCGAAAGCCATACCGTCGCATCAGGTGACTATTCGTGGGGCAATTCAGGGCGTAGCCACCGGCCATTGCGAGATCCGTTTCGCGCGGGTCCAGATCGCACCGTGCCAGCGTTTCCTCGACATTCCGCTCCATGACCGCTGTGGAGATCGCCTGCACATGTTTCATCACCGCGCTGAGGACGTGTCCTCGATCCTCAAGCCCGTCAAGCGGTGGAAGATCGGCGACGCGGAGCCGCCTCTGCACAGTAGATTCAATCAGCTCCACTATCTCAGCTGAGTCCGAAAATGCGGTACGGCCGTAGAAGCGCACACCGGACAGGACTTCGGCCTGCAACTCAGGTAGCTCGACGTGGGCCGGCGAGGCGCCGGCAAGCGCCATGAGCGTTCCCTCTTCCAGGTTGTAGCGCCGTGCGGCCATGTTGTAGAGCGGTCCGGGCGACTCGACTGGGAAAAATTCTGCACTTCCCCGGCCAAAAACGCCGCCAACATACCAATGGACGTCGTCCGGATCGTCAATGACTGTGTCCGGCCCGCCGTCGACGGCGAAGCCGAGCACCATTCGGTCCTGGCTGGGTTGGCCGTCAAGAAGTGCCGCACTGAACAGGTGACATATGCTGTGATATGGCAACGCCACATCCGCATACCATTCGGCCGCATTGCTGTATTGCTCCCCGACATCAGGAGTTCCCCAGACCTCCACGATGTCCGACATGCGGACCGCAGCGTCGCCGAGAAGGGAGTCCAGCATTCGCGTCGCTTGTTCGCGGTCCGCGACCCCGAACGCGTGGTGCTTGATTCCCGAGAAGCGCTCCAGCTCCCAGTAGTGGAGAAGACTGACCTGCGAACCACTCTTCCGCCACAACGAGATGTTGTTGTCATGGCGAGTCCAAGAGTTGTTGAGAAAAGGCATTCCCGGTTCGGTAAGATAAGTCGACAAGTAGTGTCCGTCTGGCATGGCACGCACTCTGCCCACACGCCCTCCACTCAGTGTGCTGGCCGCTCGGGGTCAGCTGTCGCACCACCAGCCGAGCTGGCGAGTTCCCTTTCCCTTCTCGTGCTGAAAAGGGCCCGCTTCAGGAGTCGAGATCAGTTGAACGCGGCCGTCGACCGTCTTGCCCGAGGTTAGGCTAGACACCTCGACCGAACGCAACAACCGCTTCCACACCGGAAGCGGTTGTCAAGACGCCACGGAGCTACCGCAGCGCCCAGGGCGGCGTCAAAGTCGTGATGTGATGGCGTGACCTAGGTTTTGGTGGGGCGCTGGGGCTGGTGGGCGGGCACGGCGTGGCTGTGGTGATGATCAAGATGCGTAGTCAAGATCGTCACGAGAGCTGGTGCCGTGCCTGCGTTGTCATCATCGCTTGCGCCCTGCCCGTCCCCTGATCCGGGTGCCGCTGTCGACGCCACCGGCAAGGGTGGTGGGTCGCCGCTTCCAAGCTCGGTGGTGGAGCTGCTGGGGCGGGTGGCTGATCCGCGGAAGCGTCGCGGTGTGCGGCATCGGGTGGGCGCGGTGCTGGCGGTGGCGTTGGCGGCGACGGTGGCCGGCGCGCGCTCGTTTGCCGGGATCGCCGAGTAGGCTGCCGACGCCCCGGCCGAGGTGTTGGCTGTGCTGCGAGTACAGCGGCGGCCGCGATCGGCGGCGACGATCCGGCGGGTTTCGAGCCTGCTGGGCGCTGATGTGTTCGGCGCGTGGATGTGGGCGCATGTCAGCACGATCGCTGGCCGTCGGGTGATCGCCTTCGACGGCAAGACACTACGCGGGGCGCGCGATGCGGCGGGGAATCTGGTGCATCTGCTGTCCGGGCTGTGCCAGACCACGGTGTCGTCCTCGCGCAGGTCGCGGTTGGCGCGAAGACGAACGAGATCCCCATGCTGGCAAAGCTTCTGGACCTGCTCGATGTTGATGGGGCCGTGGTCACCGCGGATGCGATGCAACTGCCAGCGCGCCACCGTGCAGGCGATCACTGATCGTGGCGGTCACTACATCCTGACGATCAAAAACAACCAGCCGAATCTACGTCGGCGGGTCAAAGCGTTGCCCTGGAAGGACATCCCAAGCCTGGCCATCTCCCGCGAGGCCGGGCATGGCCGCCGCGAGACCCGCACGCTGAAGGCCACCGCGCTCGCCCACGGGATCGGCTTTCCCGGCGCCGTCTAGGTACTACGCCTGATCCAACCGGCAGCTTGCGGGGCAACGGCAGACGCAGTACCGAGACCGTCTACGCGGTCACCAGCTTGTCGGCCGCCGACGCCTCGCCCGAGCAGCTCGCCGCATGGCTGCGTGGGCATTGGACGATCGGTCGGGTAGCCGGGGCGCATTGCTGTGCCCCGGCCCCCTCAGAACCGTGCGTGCGGCTTGTCACCGCACACGGCTCAAGCAAGCCCCGAGGGCGTCGCGGCCGATGGTGTCGGGTTCCTGCCTGCCGCGCGCCGGTGTAGGCGGCGGTGGCAGATGGTGTGCACGAGGCGTGTTGGGTTCTCGTCCGGCGTGCCGCCTCGCCCGTGGTGGGTGAGATGGTCGACGGCGATCGCTCGTTTGGCGATACTCAGCCACAACCGTTCCCACGCGTCTGGTGACTGCGGGGGTTGGTCGGGGGTGTCCCTATGGGGTTTTGTCAAACAGCGGCCGGCTGTGGGACGGGCCGGGGTTGGTAGGGCTTGCGGTCGCGGAGCATGGCGAACAGCACGTCGCAGCGGCGGCGGGCGAGGCAGATGAGGGCGGCGTTGTGTTTTTGCCTTCCGCTCTCTTGCGGTCGTAGTAGGCGCGGCTGGTGGGGTCGGACAGGGACGCGAACGCGGCGAGGAACAACGCGCGTTTGAGGTGTTTGTTGCCGCCCTTGGGTGGATGCTCGCCCCGGATGGAGCTGCCGGAGCGGCGGGTGACCGGTGCCAGGCCGGCGTAGGCGGCCAGGTGCGCGGCGGTCGCGAACGCCGCGCCGTCACCGACTTCGATCAGGATGCGGGCGCAGGTCCTGACCCCGATGCCGGGCATCGAGATCAGGACCTCGGCAAGAGGGTGGGCATCAAGTACCTGTTCGACCTCGACGGCCACCTGGGCGCGCTGGTCGAGTACCTGTCGCAGCGAGACGGCCAGACGCGGCAGGACCGTCTCGGCGGCCTTGGCGCCTGGGACGGTGACGGTTTGGGCGGCCAGGGCGGCGAGAATCTGCTCAACGAGTTGGTCGCCGATGCGTGGGGCGTGTTGCGGGCGACGGTGGTCAGTCTGCGGCGGCCGGCCGCGGCCAGCCCGATCGGTCCGCCGAAGCGCGTCAACAGCTCCAGCACGGCCGGATGCGCCACCTTCGGACCGAGCACGGTTTCCAGGGCGGGGTGGATGCTGGTGAGCAGACCCCGGATCCGGTTGGCCAGCGAGTGGCCCCGCCGGCCAGGTCGTCGTCGAAGCCGACCAGTACCTCCAACTCGGCCAGGGTCTCCTCGCCGGTGTCGACACGGCGCAGCGTGTGCGGCAGAGTCCGTGCCGCGTCAGCGATCACGAAGGCGTCACGGGCGTCGGTCTTGGCGTTGCCGGGGTGCAGGTCGGCGATACGGCGTATCGCCAGCCCGGGCAGGTAGGCCACCTGGTGCCCACACGAGCGTGCGACCGCGACCGGCAGGGCACCGATCGAGGCCGGCTGGTCGACCACGACCAGGACACTGCCGTGCCGGGCAAGCTTGTCGAACACCTCGCGCAGCCGGGTCTCGGTGTTGGGCAGCGGCGCATCATGCACCTGGCGCCCGTCAGGGGCCAGGCCGGTCGCGTGATGCTCGCTTTTGCCAACGTCCGGGCCTAGGAACACGCTGTAGTCGCCGGGCACGTGTCGCCTCCTCGTCACGGTCGGGCTCGGTCGAGTGTCCAGGCGTCGGACTGTCGGCAGCCACGTTACGAAGAGACCAACCCATCGGGCGGCCGTGTCCCTATCAGCGATCCGCCGACGCCACCCGACCCGGCGACAACGCCCCCCGGATCATGCCCCGACAGGGGCAATCAGTCACACCGAGCCGGGCGACCGAGCGTCCCCAGCTGGAACACGAGAAAGGTAACGGAGTGAGTAGGTGTTCCCCGCGGAGTGGGCAGCGGCCGTCCTGCTTGGCGAGCAGGCGCAGGTTGTAGCGGTCCAGCGGGGGCGGCACCTTGCGTCGCCGCGCGGCCCAGTATCCGGCCAGGTCGGGGTCATCGGGCGATGCCCCGCCGGCGACCAGTTGGTGTCGGACGATGTTCGTCCAGGAGAACTTGACCGGGAAGGGAACGTCGCCGTGGTCGTTGAGGACCCGGTCGCGGGCGCCGAACACCCACCGGTCGTTCCTGAACTTGTTGAACCGGCCGAAGTAGCGGCGTGTGATCCACTTCTTCGGCTTGTTGGGATGGCTGCGGCGCGCCCATCGGTAGGTGAGCCACCACATGTGGTTGTCCAAGTCGCTGAAGATCTTGCTGGACACCACCCCGCGGTAGTAGGCGGCCCAGCCCCGGATCATCGGGGTCAGCCTGGCAATCAGTGCCACCGAGTTCGAGCCGCGCATGCTGCGCACCTCGTCAGCGAGCCTTCTTCGGATACGCCTGACCGCGTCCCGGCTGGGTTTGATCAGCAGCTTGCCGCGTTGGCGCCCGCGCTGGTAACGGCGCAGGTTGAACCCGAGGAAGTAGAAGCCGTCTTCGAGGTAGACGATACGCGTCTTGTCCTCGTTGAAGACCAGACCCCGCAGGGCCAGCCAGCCGGATAGCTGCGCCTTGACCTGCTCGGCCTGCTGCCTGGAGTAGCAGCAAGCGACCATGTCATCGGCATACCGGGCCAGGATCGGGGTGCCGTCCGCCTTCCCGGCGTTGACGCCGGTCTTCCCGTAGCGGACACCCGCGGCCTCTTCCAGGCCATGCAGCGCCACGTTCATCAACAGCGGGCTGATCACGCCGCCCTTCGGCGAGCCCGCCTCGGTCGGTGTGAACACTTCCGCCTCAACCACTCCGGCTTTCAGTCACCGCCGGATCAGGCCCCTGGCTGGGAACGACCCGAGCGCCTCGTGGAGTCGGGAATGGTCGATGTTGTCGAACGCGGCGGACAGATCAGCGTCCAGGATCCACACTCTGCGGGTTCGTGACCCGTTGAGGATCGTATAGGGGAGGCCGATCGCGTCCGCGCAGCTTCGCCCAGGCCGGAACCCATATGAGCGGGGTTCGAACCGGGCTTCCCACTCCGGCTCCAACGCGTTACGCACCCGCGCGTGATGGCACCGGTCCATGGTCGCGGGAATACCGAGTGGCTGCTGCTTGCCGTCGGCCTTGGGGACGAACACACGCCGGACCGGCAGCAGTTTCCCACGAGCCGCGCGTCCGGTGCACCCGCACCGCCACGTCCGCCCGCCAAGATGCAGACAGCGCAACCGCACCGTCGACCCCCGCCGTCCGACGCCCGACATTGCGTTGAGTGACCTGGCGGACGCTGACCAACGTGTTCGACCAGGACCTCAACATCATCTTCTGCAATGACCGGACCATGGCCCAGTCGCTGTTCCGCGTCGCCTTGAAGATCCTTCGCCGCAGCCTGGCTACGTTGTCCTCGTGGGCGCGCCAGTCCACGGCTTCCCAGCCGTTGGCGTCCCGGTCGGTGGTGTCTTCGGGTCCGTTCACCGTGATGGTGTCCAACATGCCCCTCGGTTCGGCCAGGCCATGGCCTCGGTGTTCAAAGGCTCACCTGCCCACGTCAGCGCTCTTTCGAGCCCGACCGTCTGGTCAGCATCCGGCCGGTTCCCCACAGCGGCCGCCTAGAGCAGCAGCCATCCATCGCAAGTCCCGTCGCCTTTCAGCCACCGGCATCCGCTTCTTGGGCATCCTTCTCCCGCCGAGGGCTTCCGCCCCTCTTACGATCGGCCTACCAGACCGCCAGCCACATCAGCCAGCCTGGACCCCGACGGGGTTTCCACGTTCCGCGCACACGAGATACGACCGGGAAGGGCCCCCTCTACCCGAGACCAGCGGTGTTCCCACGACCGGTAGTTCTTCGCGGTCGCCGCTTGCCGCCTCCACCAACGGCCGGGCCCTATCACCCGGGTACTCGTCTCGTCGCCCGAGCTTGTAGTGACGAGGCATCGACAGGAGTTCACTCACGTTCGCCCGTCCGGCCTTCCCCTCGCCCGGTTGCTCCCCTGGACGAAACAGGGGCCCTTGGGCTTCTTCTCCGGGCTTCGCACCCCCACCAGGCAAGACCTGTGGGCGCACGCCGAGGCGGGGACTGACCCGAACACTGGTCAGGAACTACACACCCGGCATCGTCGGCCTCCAATCTGCAAGTTCACTCGCAATGCGCGACATCGTGTCGCACAAAACAGGCTGCACTGGGTGCGCGATGTCGACTACGACGAGGACCGCTGGCCGCCATCTGCGACACCGCCATCAGCCTGCTCCGCCTCGCCGGCCACACCAACATCGCCGCCCCCAAGCGACACCGTGCCCGGGACTTCCAACGCCCCATCGAACTGCTCCTGACGTGCTGAAACACAACTTTGACGCAGCCCTGATGGTCGCACCACCGCCGAAGACAGCGACATCCTTACGAAGGGCTCGCCATCGACACTTGACCATCACAACAGCGTGTGGCAGCCTCAAATCCGGGACTGCGCCGCAGCAGTTCGGCATCAGAATCTGCACTGGAGCTTCAAACGTGACCCCTGACGTGTTGCGCGGTCATAGCCAAATTCAGGTCGAGCCGGCTGGCAACGAAAGAGCTCGCCGCATCGTCGCCCAAATTCGGGGAATGCTGAAGTCGACCCGAGAAATGCTCGACGAGGTTGGCAGTCTTGCCGATGCGGTGTTCGTGGTCCGACGCTCCGATGTAACTCAAAAGGCCATTCATGAAACGTTGAAATCCTATAAGGAATTGGAACACGATCAGTTCAATATCCGCCAGGACGCGGCCGAGTCACATCTGCGGACGTTGCGCCGCGCCGGCGAATTGCTCATGGCCTGCGCCAAGCACCGCGGCGGCAGGCCGGCAACCCCTTCCATCGTGGAAAGGGTTGACCATCAACCTCCCACGCTCCGGCAGCTAGGGATAAGCGTGCAAGAATCACATCGCTGGCAACGGATCGCACGCATCCCGGACGAGCAGTTCGAGGAGTTCATCTACACATATCGAAACCTCCGCCGAGAACTCACCGTGACGGCGGCGCTCGCGTTGTCGAGGCCGGTCGACCCCGACACGAGCGCCGAGCGCGACGGTGTCGACAAGCTGGGCGCCGACAGAGGAGCGACCGCTCGGGGTGAATACCTGCGAAGCCGGCAGTACCTCGCCTCCTTGATCTCGGTGGATCCGCGCGCACTCGCGGCAGACCTGAAAATCGCTGAACGCCGGCAAGCACTGGCCGAGTTCAACCAGATCCAGCAGTGGACAATCGCATTCACCACCGCGCTGAAGCGAGCATGATTCTATGACTGGCAGCGTGCTCGGCGCAGCATTGGCTGTGGTGCGTTCGCCTCGACGGATTACCCGTGTTGGGTGTACCAATCTTCTTCCGACCGATACACGCGGCTGCCCTGGCATCTCTCGCGCATAGGGCGACGGGCGGGCGTTGATCGAAGATGGAGGTAGAGCTGTGGCTCGCTTGCTGCTTGGAAACGGGACCACCACAATCTCGTTGTTCGACGCGGCCGGATCCGCCGGCGACGCGACCGGTGAGATAGCTACCCGCGACGTCGCGGCGGACGTGGAGAAGGCTCTCACAACGCATGGCGCCGCTCTGCTGCGAGGATTCGGAGTGGACTCTCCGACCGAGCTCAAGTCAGTCGCGCGCCTCGTCGGCGGCCCGCTCTACGCCCATAACCAGGAGCACGACCCGGTAACCGCGGACGGCATGGTACAGACACCGGTGTTCTATCCGCCGGACCGCAAGCTGCTGTGGCACAACGAAAACTCGTTCAACCTGACCTGGCCGTTGCGTCTGCTGTTCTGCTGCGTGACGGCGCCGGACGAGGGTGGTGAGACACCCGTGGCGGACAGTCGGTCGGTGCTACGGCAGCTCGACAAGTCTATTGTCGTCAGATTCACCGAACGCGGGGTTCGCTACGTCCGCAACTACAACGACGGTGTGGGGTTGGACTGGCGCAAGATCTTCGGGACCGACGACCGCGCGGAGGTGGAGCGCCGGTGCGCGGCGGAACGGATGGAATGCTCCTGGTCGGCGGACGGGACGCTGCGCACTCTCGCGACGCGGCCGGCGGTGGTGCGCCATCCAGTGACGGGTGAGCTCTCCTGGTTCAACCAGGCGCAGCACTGGCATCCATCGTGCCTTGACGCGGAGACACGTGAAGCCCTCCTGTCCCTGTATGACCGGGCGGACCTACCGCGGGACTGCCAGTACGGCGACGGGTCCCCGATCGAGGACTCGGTGATGGCCGAGATCCTCGCGGTGTATGAGGGGCTCGAGTACGCATTCCAGTGGCGGGTCGGTGACGTCCTGGCGATTGACAACGTGCTGATCGCCCACGCACGTAACCCCTACAGCGGACCCCGTCGGCTGCTGGTGGCCCTGGCCGACATGCGCGGGTTCGACGAGGCGCGGGAGAGCTAGCGAATGCCTTTGCTGCACAAGCTCGTGGCCGAAGCGGCGCGGCGCCAGCCGGACGCTACGGCGGTTGTCGATGGAGCCCAGAAGCTGACGTTCGGCGAGATGGAAGGCGCGGCAGCGTCCGTCGCGGCCGGTCTCCGCACCCTTGGCGTGCGTCGCGGGGATCGCGTCGTGGTTGCCATGCGGCGCGGCATCAACGTGGTTCCGGTGCTGCTCGGGATCCTGAAGACGGGAGCCGGGTTCGTCCCTCACGACGTCGACACCCCCACACCTCGTTTGGAGTTGGTGGCGACGGACGCCGGCGCCCCTGTTGTCATCACGGAGCCGGACCTGCTGGCGCGGTGGTCGGGTGCGGTGCAGCGGGTCCGGTTCACTGACGTGACGCAACTTCTTGGGACACCGGCCGATTGCGCGACCGTGGATGCCGGCCAGTTGACGGGGGCGGACCTCGCCTACGTCCTGTACACGTCCGGTTCCACCGGCCGGCCGAAGGGCGTGGCGATCAGCCACGACGGCATCACCAACTACCTCGCCTGGGCGGTCGAGTTCTACGACATGGCGTCGGGGACCGGCGCGCCGCTGTTCACTTCGATCGCCTTCGACCTGACGCTCACCAGCCTGTTTGGGCCGCTTCTGGCCGGCCGGGCGGTGACCGTCGTGCCCGAGGCGGAAGCGTTGCCGGCCCTCGCCGAACTCCTGTGCGCCGGGCCGGACTTCAGCTTCATCAAGCTGACGCCGCAGCATCTCGATCTGCTGGTCGAGCTGATCGATTCGCGCGTCGATCAGGCCGTCCGGTGCGTCATCGTCGGTGGAGACGCGCTCCACACGAGCTCGGTTCGCCGGTGGCTGGAGCGGGCGCACAGCTCGGTCGTCAACGAGTACGGTCCCACCGAGACAGTCGTCGGTTGTGTCGTTCATCGCGTGCCGCCGACCGGTCCGGTTGCCGCCCACGGACCGGTGCCGATCGGCAAGCCGGTCGCCCGGGCCGGCGCCTACGTGCTGGGGCCCGGGCTGGAGCCGGTGCCGACCGGTGAGGTGGGTGAGCTGTATGTGGGAGGCGTCTGCGCCACCGGTTGGTACCTCGATCAGCCGGCGCTGACCGCGCAACGGTTTCTCCCCGACCCGTTCGGTCCTCCGGGCGGTCGCATGTACCGCACTGGCGACCGCGTACGCACAGCGATGGACGGTCAGCTCGTGTACTTGGGTCGGGTCGACCACCAGGTCAAGGTACGCGGGCATCGGGTGGAGCCAGCGGAGGTGCAGGCCGTGCTGCGATCCCATCCGCTAGTCTCGGAGGCGATCGTGTTGGCGCGGACCGCCGCGACGGGCCGTGGCAACAGCGGCGGAGTCGAGCTCGTAGCGGCAGTCGTCGGAGAGGCACGACCCGACGGGCTCGGGGACTGGCTGCGCGAACGGCTCCCCGAGTGGATGGTTCCCGCGCGAATCGTGCCGGTCGACGGCCTGCCGCTGACCGGCAACGGCAAGGTCGACCGCGCGGCGGTGTTGGAGCTCGCCGCCCGTAGCCTGGACGGTGACGCAAGCGCAGTCGTCGGCGTAACGAAGCGCGGCGGTCCGTCCAATGAGCCACGTTATCCACGGGAAGCGCTGCTCGCCGGTCTCATGTCTGAGGTGCTCAACCGCGACCAGGTCGACCCGGACGACAGCTTCTACGGTCTTGGCGGAGACTCCATCCATGCCATCCGACTCGTCGCGCGCGCCCGCAAGGCGGGTCTGGGAATCACTGTCCGGGACGTAGTCGACAACCCTACCCCCGCCCGACTGGCCGCAGTCGCCGTTGCGGCCAGGTCCGGTCAGATCGCGAGCTCGGCCGCGGCGGGCACCGGTCCGGTGCCGTTGACCCCGATCCAACAGTGGTTCTTCGAGTTGGATCTGGCCGAGCCCGGGTACTGGAACCAGTCGGTGCTGCTGGATCTGCCGCCCGGCACCGACGCGGCCGCGATGGAATGCGCGGTGACTCACGTCACGGCCGTACATGACGCCCTTCGCCTGCGGTTCGAGCGGACCGCGGACGGATGGACGCAACAACTGTCGTCCGGACCCGCTCGCGTGGCGTTCTCGGTCGTCGACCTGTCCGATGTCGATGTGAAGGGTCGGGAGGCGGCCTTCGCCGGTTCCGTCGCTGCGGCGCACGCCGCCCTTGGTCTGCGCGACGGTCCGCTGCTGCGGGCGGTGCTGGTGCGTGGTAGCGGGCCGGACGCCGATCGGCTGCTGCTCGTGGCGCACCACCTCGTCGTCGACACGGTTTCCTGGCAGATCCTCGTCGACGATCTCGAGCAGATGTACGACCAGGCTCGTCGTGGGCTGGGGCCGGAAATGCCGGCGCCGGCCAACCAGTTCACGACCTGGGCACGCGCCTGCGCCGACGTCGGTGCGCGTGTGGACGTGATGACCCCGGCGGTGCGGTGGAGAGAGTCGATGCCGACCGGCACGGCCGGGGTGCCCCGGGACGATCCCACCGCCGTCAACGACCTCGCCGGCCGCGCCGAGTTCAATGCCACGTTGCCGGCGGAGCGCGTCGACATGCTGGTGGGCGCCATCGGCGAGTCCGGCCTGCGGCTGCCGGAGTTGCTGCTCGGTTCGTTCGTCGCGGCACTGTGCGCAGTGCTCGGTGGTCCACCGCCCATGGTCCATGTGGAGGGGCACGGTCGGGAGGATCTCGGCTTGGAGCTCGATGTCACTCGCACGGTGGGCTGGTTCACCTCGTTGTACCCGGTGCATCTGGGCGACGACCGGGAGCCGGCGGCCCTGGTATGGGCGGCCAGGGAAGCCATTCGCAGCGCGCCGATGTCCGGCCTCGGCTACGGATTGGCTCGGTATGTGGGCAGGGCGCCAGAGCTCGTCGCGGATCCGGTGCCCGAACTGCTGTTCAACTATCTGGGACGGTCCGAGGCGTTGGTCAACCGCGCGATGGGTTGGCGGTTGTCGGACGCGAGCTCTGGTCCACCTACCGGAAAGCTCGGAGTCCGACCGTACTTGTTGGAATACCACCCGAGAATCGTGTCAGGCACGCTGCGTTCGACCGTCGTGTACCACGCCGACTGTCACCGCCGGTCCACTGTGGAGTCCATAGCCACTGGCATTCACGATCTGTTGAGCCAGCCGGAGCTGCTCGCCAAGCCGCCGGACACGATCCGGTACGCGGATGCGGGCCTGACGACCGACGAGCTCGAACGGATCCTCGCCCGATACGACAGGCGGTCGACATGAGCGAAGTCGAGGACATCTACCCGGTGACGCCGATGCAGGCGGGGCTGGTCTTTCACTGCGTCGCGGAGAACCAGCGGGGCCTGTACGTCGTGCAGATGCGGTTCGATCTCGTCGGTCCGCTCGACGCCGAGGCTCTTCGCACGTCCTGGCGGGCGACCGTCGCACGGCACGAGGCGCTGCGGACGGCGGTGATCTGGGATGGCGTGACCCGTCCGGTGCAGGCGGTCCTCCGAACGGTGGAGCTGCCCTTCATCACGCACGACCTCCGCGGCGTCGACGCGGCTGCGCAGCCCGACAGCGTCGCGGATATCATGCGAGCCGACCGGATGCACGGCTACGACCTCGCCGAAGCACCGCTCATGCGGGTGCTGCTGGTCCGCATGTCCGAGGAACGGCACCTGATGGTGTGGAGCCACCACCATGTGATCCTCGACGGCTGGTCGGCCGCCCTGGTCTCGGATGAGGTGCTCGACCGGTATGCGCGAATCGTGCGCGGCGAGCCAGAGGCGGTTCAGCCGCTGGCGCCGTCGTTTCGCGAGTACGTGTCGTGGCAGGCTCGGCGGACGGAGCCGGACGACGATGAGTTCTGGTCGCGCGAGCTGCGTGGGTACGGGACGCCGGTGCACCTCGATCTCGACCGGCCGACGGCAACGGTGTCCGAGCCTGACTGGTGCGACCGTGAGCTGATTGTTGCGCCCGGCCGGCTGGACGCGTGGCGTGCGGCCGCTCGCCGCAACGGAGTGACCCTCTCCACGGTGCTGCAGGCCGGTTGGGCGGTCCTGCTCGCCCGTCACGATTCGCAGGCGCCGCACGAGGTTGTCTATGGCGTGGTGACCGCCGTGCGGGACCACGAGCGCCCGGGCGGGGACCGGATGGTCGGACTGTGCGTGAACACCCTGCCGATGCGCATAAGCCTGGCGCGCGAGCAATCTTGCCAAGCGTGGCTGCGCAGCATCCAGCAGACCCAGGCCCGGACGGCTCAGCACGACGCCGTGAACGTCGCTCGGTTCCGCGAGTGGACGCAGTTGCCGGCGGGCGAGCAGCTCTTCCGGTACATCCTCGCGATCGAGAACTATCCACAGGGGACACTCGCGGCCGATACGGGCGTTGCCGGGGTGGACGTGCGTTATCTCGGCGTCCACGAGGCGACGAACTACGCCCTGACCGCCGGGATGCCGGTCGGCGCACAGCCGAGGCTCAAGCTCAGCGCGGACGCTCGTCGGATCCCACGGGCGCACCTTGACGGCCTACTGCGGGCTTGGGCTGCGATCCTCGACCGGCTGGCCTCCCCGGACTGTGCCACGGTGGGCGCCGTCCTCGCCGACGTGGGCAGCCGTACGCCTTCGTCCCGACCGGCGGTGCGCCCGACTCCGGCGCCGGTCGACGCTACGGGCGGTACGGTCCTCGACCGATTCGCCGCCCAGGTGGCGCGCCAGCCCGATGCTCCGGCGGTGCTTTATGGCGAAGACACCCATACCTACCGCGAACTGGACGCCCGCTCCCTTGCCCTGGCCCGCCGGCTGGTCGCGCTCGGCGCGCGGCCGGGCGAGTGTGTCGGCCTTGTCTCGGGGCGCTCGGCGGCCCTGGTCGTGGCGGTTCTGGGAATCCTGCGGGCGGGCTGCGCCTATGTGCCACTCGACCCGACGCATCCGGTCGCGCGCCACCGGTTCATCGCGCAGGACGCCGGCGTCCGACTAGTGGTCGTCGACTCTCCGGAGCGGCCGATCGACGGAATCGACGGGCGGGTGGTGGCCGTCGACGACGACGCGGCCGGGGCCGACCAGAACGCCGCGCTGCCGCCGGTCGCGGAGGGTCAGCTCGCTTACGTCATCTACACCTCTGGCTCTACGGGTACGCCAAAGGGAGTGCTGATCGATCACGGCAATGTGGCGGCGATGCTGGACTCAACCTACCGCCACGGGCAGTTCGACGAGCGTGATGTCTGGACGATGTGCCATTCGTATGCGTTCGACTTTTCGGTCTTCGAGCTGTGGGGCGCGCTCGCGTACGGCGGTCGCTTGCTGGTGGTGCCCGCGGAGATCAGTCGGGCTCCCGACGCGCTGCACGAGCTCGTCCGGGCGCAAGGGGTCACCGTGTTCTGCCAGACGCCATCGGCCTTCGGCGGGTTCATCACGGCGGACGCCCGGTCCGCGAGCGGTGTTGGAGAGGCGTTGCGGTTGGTGCTCTTTGGCGGGGAGGACCTCGGAACCATCGGCCTGGGCAGTTGGCTTTGCCGGTACGGGGAGCGGCGACCCCGGTTGGTGAACCTCTACGGCATCACGGAGACAACAGTGCACACCACCTGGCACGAGGTGACCGGCGATACGCTGTCCACCAGCGGGACGACCAGCCGGATCGGCGCGGAACTCGACGGCTGGTCCGTCCGCCTGCTCGACCCGGCGCTGCGCTCCGTTCCGGACAACGTCGCCGGTGAGATCTTTGTGGGCGGAGCCGGCCTGGCTCACGGGTATGTGGGCCAGGCCGGGCTGACAGCGCAACGGTTCGTGCCGGACCCGACCACACCCGGCGCACGGCTGTACCGGTCGGGCGACCGTGCCCGCCGGCTGGCTGACGGAACCCTGGAGTATGTGGGTCGTGCCGATGCGCAGGTGAAAATCCGGGGGATCCGCATCGAGCCGGGCGAGGTGGAGTCGGTTCTGGCCAAACATCCGGCAGTCGAGCGGTGCGTCGTGGTCGCGCGCCGGTTCGGGCCGCAGGACCTGCGGCTGGTCGCATTCGTGGTAGCCGCCGGTGGTCCGTCGGCGAACGACGCGGACGAGGCGGAACTGCGGGCATTCATCCAGGATCGGTTGCCGGCGGCGATGGTACCGTCGATGGTCGTCGCGGTGCCGAGTCTGCCGCTGACCCCGAGCGGGAAGGTCGATCGG
Organism: Actinocatenispora thailandica; assembly: GCF_016865425.1. Classification (NCBI taxonomy): domain Bacteria; kingdom Bacillati; phylum Actinomycetota; class Actinomycetes; order Micromonosporales; family Micromonosporaceae; genus Actinocatenispora; species Actinocatenispora thailandica. Next base: position 1,500,087 of record NZ_AP023355.1, read on the forward strand.
GGAGCGCTGCGGGACGTCGAGCTGCCGTCAGCCGGTCGGTTCGAGGGCACCCCGGCACGCACGCCTACCGAACGTGCAGTCGCTGCTGCCTGGCGGTCCGTGCTCGGCGCCGCACACGTGGGCGTGGAAGACAACTTCTTCGACGTTGGTGGGCATTCACTGCTGATGTTCGCCCTGCTGCAGAATCTGCGGGGTGCCGGCTGGTCCTGGCTGTCCATGGTGGAGCTTTTCGCCAACCCCACCGTGGCGGCCCAAGCAACGCTGATAGACGCCGCTGGCAGTGCACGCTCCGGCGGGCTGGCCGGACAGCAGATCGATGAGGAGCGCGGTGACGCTCGCACGAGCGCGCTGCTCAACCTACGCGCGCAGCGGGAGGGTCGGCGATGACCAGCAATGACATCGCGGTCATAGCGATGGCCGGGCGGTTCCCAGGTGCCCGCAGCGTCGCCGAGCTGTGGCGCGCGCTGCGCGACGGCAGGGAACTGATCAGCCGCTTCAGCCGCGAGGAACTTATTGCCGCGGGTGTTCCGGCCGCCGATGTTGACCGCCCCGACTACGTTCCGGCCAGGGGCGTCCTGCCGGAGGCCGACCTGTTCGACGCAGAACTCTTCGGGTACAGCCCACGTGAGGCGGAGCTGATCGATCCGCAGCAGCGGCTGTTTCTGGAGTGCGCCTGGGAAGCGGCCGAGGAGGCGGGCTTTGTCCTGGGGGAGGGCTGCGGTCGGGTCGGCGTGTTCGCTGCGGCCCCGGCGTCGACGTATCCGGCGGCCCGCAGCACCGAGCAGCCGCTGCTCGCACAGGTCGGAAACGACGTCGACTTCCTGGCCTCGCGCGTGTCGTACAAGCTCAACCTGAGCGGGCCGAGCGTGGTCATCTCCTCGGCCTGCTCGTCCTCCCTCGTGGCCGTGCACCTGGCCGCTCAGAGCTTGCTGACCGGCGAGGTGGACCTCGCCCTGGCCGGTGGCGCGTCGGTTCGGTTCCCGCAGGTGCGGGGGTACCGGTGGGCACCCGGAAGCATTCTGTCCCCCGACGGACACTGCCGTTCGTTCGGAACCGGCGCCGAGGGCACGGTCGAGGCGAACGGGGTGGCCGTGGTGCTGCTCAAGCGGCTGGACCGGGCGCTCGTCGATGGTAATCCCATCCATGCGGTGATCAAGGGATCGGCCATCGGCAACGACGCGGCCGACCGGGTGGGCTTCACGGCGCCCGGCTTGCGGGGGCAGATCGACGTCATGCGGGAGGCGCTCGCCTTGGCCGGCGTGGACCCGCGGACAGTCGGCTACGTCGAGGCGCATGGAACCGCAACCAACCTTGGCGATCCGATCGAGATTCGCGCGCTGGCCACCGTGTACGGGTTGCCGGACCGGAAGGAGCCGTGTGCGATCGGTTCGCTCAAGTCCAACCTCGGTCACCTCAACCATGTCGCCGGACTGGCCGGCCTCGTCAAGGCTGTGCTGTGCCTGAAACATCGTCACCTGGCGGCGTCGCTGCACGCCGCGCCGGTCCACCCCGACCTCGACCTGGCCGGCGGTGCGTTGCGGATCCAGACGGAGGCGACGGACTGGGATTGGCCAGGCCCCCGACGTGCGGCGGTCAGCTCGTTCGGCATGGGCGGCACGAACGTGCACGTCGTTCTGGAGGAGCCGCCTGCCTCTGCGACGAGCGATCCCGGGGAGCCGGCCGACCGCGAGGCGTACCCCCTGCTCGTGTCCGCGCGTACGGGCGCGGCGCTCGCGGAGGCCACCGCCCGCCTGGGTGAGTGGCTTCGGGATCGGCCATCGCAGCCCTTGGACGCGGTCGCGTGGACCCTGCAGCGCGGGCGTCGATACTTTCGGCACCGGGCCGTGGTCGTTGCCCGTGATGCGAACGAGGCCGCCGGCGCGTTGCTGGGCGAGCGTGGCGGCGCGATCCGCGCGGTCGAGCAGGACGGGGTCGATCGGCCGGTGGCGTTTCTGTTTCCTGGGCAGGGCGCGCAGTACCTGGGCATGGGGCGGCACCTCTACCGTGTCAACGAAGTGTTCCGTGAGCATTTGGACGAGTGCGCTCGCCTGCTCGACGGTCAACTCGACGGAGCCGATCTGCGTGAGGTGATTTTCGGGGAAGCGCAACCGACTCACGACCTGAACGAAACCTGGCTGACCCAGCCCGCGTTGTTTGCCGTGGAATACTCGCTGGCGTCGTCGTTCATTCACCTGGGCATCGAGCCGTCGGCCATGCTCGGGAACAGCGTCGGTGGGTACGTCGCGGCCTGCCTCTGCGGCGTGTTTTCGTTGCCGTCCGCGCTGGACCTGGTCGCCGCCCGTGGTCGGCTCATGCAGCAAGCACCGGTTGGTGCCATGCTCGCGATCGGCGCCGGTGAGGACGACGTCACGCGCCGGCTGCGTGGGTACCCGTCACTGGCGCTCAGCGCGGTGAACGCACCCGACCAGTGCGTGGTGGGCGGCGACGTGGCCGCCGTCGAGGCGCTGAGGCAGGAGTTGGCCTCGGCCGCCGTGCCGGTCACCCGGCTGCGGGTAAACCGCGCCTTCCACACCCCGGCGGTACAACCGCTCCTCGAGGACTTCGCGGCGGCACTCAAGCCGATCGAATTCGCTCTCGCGACCGGCCCGTTCGTTTCCGACCTCACCGGCAACTGGGCGTCGGCGGAGGAGGTTGCGTCGGTGGATTACTGGGTGCGGCACCTGTGCGAGCCCACCCGGTTCGGCGCCGGCATCGCGATGTTGCGCCAGGACCTCGATCCCGTGTTCCTTGAGGTCGGCCCGGGTCGGGTCGGGGTCGCTCTCGCCGCCGCGCAGGGCGCGCAGGACACCGTATGGGGGCTCGTTGATAACGCCGAGAACGCGGTCGCGCAAACGCTCGGCAACCTCTGGCTGGCCGGTGTCCGGGTGGACTGGGCCCGCGGCTGGACGCGTCACCGACCGCGCACCGTCGTCCTACCCACCTACCCGTTCCAACGGCGACGCCATTGGTGGGCTACGTCGGCGGATGGTAACGCCACTGCCGCCGGCCGGGAGTCCGAACGCGGCGGGACTGATCGCTGGTTCTCCCAGGCGGTCTGGCGCGAGCAGCCGCGCTCACCGGTTCGAGTGGAAAGGGCGTTGGGCGACACCGAACCGCGCTGGGTGCTGGTCGGCGGCGGGGCCGACGCGGCGGAGGAACTGGCGAGCGTCCTGCGGGCGGCGCACCGGGAAGTCGACAGGATTCCAGCAGACGCCGCCGATCCCGGGGCGTACCGGAGGCTCGCGGCGCGCATCGCCCGGGCTGACGTACGAACGCGGGTCGTGCGGCTATCGGACCCCGAACCGGCGCAGCCCGGCGGCGGTCCCGCCGCCGCGGTGGCGGAAGCGACGGCCGCATACGGTGACCTGGCGCTTCTCGTTCGCTCGCTCGCCGAAGCGAATGCGGCGGAGCGGATACGTGTATCGGTGGTAACTGGCCCAGTCTGTCCGGTCGGCGGCGACGAGCGGTTGGCGCCGTCCTCCGCCGCTGTCGCGGGCGTCATCACGGTGGTGTCGCAGGAATTCCCCGGAATCCTCAGCGATCACGTGGAAGTGCACGGCACGCCGGCTTCCGCCCTGGCCCACGAGCTCGCCGGGCCCGCCGGTGCGCGGGTCGCGCTGCGCGGTCACCGTCGTTTCGTTCGGTCCGCGGCCTCCCTCGATCTCGCAGCCACCGACCTCCCCGAATGCCGGTTGCGGCACGGCGGGCTGTACGTGGTGACTGGCGGCCTCGGCCGACTCGGGCTCCTGCTGGCGCGCTACCTGGGCCGGCAATATGCGGCAAAGCTGCTTCTGGTCGGGCGTCGTCCGGCCCCCATGCGACACCAGTGGGCCGAGATCGCCGCGGACCCGGCGCACCCGATGTCGACCACCGCGCGCCGTCTTGTCGACGTGGAAGCGGCCGGTGCACAGGTATTGCCGATCGCAGTCGATGTCGCTGAACCCGATCGGTTGGCGGCGGCGTTGGCCGAAGCAAGCCGGTTCTTCGACCGTCCGGTGCACGGGGTGATCCACGCGGCCGCGGTGACTGAGACGGACGCTTTCAAGCTCCTCGCGGACAGCGGTGAGGCCGACGCGGAGCGGCACCTGCGAGCCAAGCTCGGCGGGGTGCGCGCACTGAGAACGGCGTTGGCCGCGCACGAGCCGGACTTCGTCCTGGCCTTCTCCTCGCTCGCCACGCTGCTCGGCGGGCTTGGGTTCGGCAGCTACGCGGCGGCCAACGCCTGCCTCGAGGCGGAGGTGCGGCTCGCCGCACGCAGCCGGCCAGGCGCCTGGTCGGTGGTGAACTTCGACGGTTGGGAGGATCCAGATGAAGGCCGTGGATCGGCGTACCGATCGGCACAGCGTGATGCCCGGTTGATCCGCGAAGAAGACGCCGACGACGTGTTCGATCGCGTTTTCCGGCTCCTCGATCTGGAGCAGGTGTATGTGTCCGTCACGGATCTGGCCGACCGGCTCGAAAGGGCGCCACATCCCGCCACAGATGAGCATGCCGTGGCGCAGGCCGAAGCCTCGCCCATCGTGTCCGCCCGCCACCCGCGGCCGGAGCTCAGTACGCGCTACCGAGCTCCGTCGGACGCGCTGGAGGAGGCGATGGTTGACATCTGGCAGGATCTCGTTGGCATCGAGTCGATCGGTGTCGACGACGACTTCTTCGAGCTCGGCGGCCATTCACTGCTCGCGATGCAACTTGTCGCTCGGTTGCGCGACGGCTTCGACCTCGATGTCCCGCTGCTGACAGTGTTCGAGGCGCCGACGGTCGGGCGGCTGTGCTCGGAGATGGAATCGCTGTTCAGGCGGGAAGGGGCATCACCGTGATAGATGTCGTCATCATGTGCGGCGGCCGAGGCACGCGGCTCAAGCCTGCCACCGAGACCCAACCCAAGTCCCTGCTGCAGGTCGGCGACCGGCCGATGATCGACCATCTGATCGGGCATTTCCTCGGGTACGGCTGCCGCAGGTTCGTCATGTGCCTGGGCTACCGCGCCGAAGCCATCCGGGCTCACTTCCAAGCCCGCGCCGGCAGTAGCCCGGTCGTCCGGTCCGATCGGGCAGTGCAGATGGCCGTCGCCGACGGTGTTCCGTTCACCGTCGTGCTCGCGGACACCGGTCTGGACACTCCGACGGGCGGACGCCTCAAGCGCGCAGAGCCGTACATCGGCAGCGACTCGTTCATCGTCGCGTACGGGGACGTGCTCAGTGATGTTGACCTGACGGAGCTGCACGGGTTTCACACGCGCCAGCGCCGCCTGGCGACCGTGACCGCCGCTCGTCCGACGTCACCGTTCGGTCACCTCGTCATGGGAGACGACGACGCGGTATCGGCGTTCCTCGAAAAGCCTAAGCTCAACGAGTGGGTGAATATCGGCTTCGCGGTGCTCGAGCGTCGCGTGCTGCACCGACTCAGCGTCAACTCACCACAGCTGGAGGCGGGTTTATTGCCGGAAGTGGCAGCGGAGGGCCAGCTTTCGGCGTTCCGGCATCATGGCATGTTCGAGCCGATGGACAGCTATGCTGACTACACGCGTCTCAACGAGATGTGCCGGCGCGGTGAGCTGGATCTGTTCAAGGGGCCGACAGTGACGGCCGGGCAGCAGTGGCAACCGTCGTCGGCCGGACTACGCGGCGCGTAGCCGCCAGATGAAAAACGTCTTCTGTCCGGTGCGCAGGGCCTCGTAGGTGGGCGAACCGGGGGCCGAGAGAAAGTCCCGGGCAGCGTCGTCTTCGGTACCGAACGACTGTAGCCTTCGTTCGGCGATCCGGCCACACGACGCGAGCACGTTCGCGGTGATGTCGCGGTCGAGTTGCAGCGCAAGACCTAGCTCACGCAACCCAGCAAGGTGATTATCCAACGTTGCGGTGTCCAGCAGATCGCTGTAGAGAAAGGTGCCGCCGTCGCAGAGCACCCTTCGTACCTCGGCGTAGAAGCGACGCCTGTCGGGGTAGCAATGCGATGACTCCACGTTGGTGACGACGTCGAACGAGCCGGAGGAAAACGGTAAGCGTTGGGCGTCGCCGACCGAGAACCCGGCGCGGCGATCCGTGACCGCTCGTCGGCTGAACGCCGCTGCTGCCGGTGACAGATCAATACCGACGGCGATCGCAGGGTTGAAATAGTTGAGGAGCGCGCTGACCGTCCCACCGCGCCCGGACCCGACGTCGAGCACCCGTCGGCCGTCCATGGTGCAGTCGCCGATGAGCTCCAGTACGAGCTTGACCGAGGCCCGGTCGAGCGTGTTTCGTGGCAGGTCCACGCATGCGCGGTCGTCCGGGCCGTCCGCGTAACCGAGGTTGAGAAACAGTGCCCATCGGCCGACCGGTGTGCTGTCCAGACGCGAAGTGACCACGTCGTAGAACGCGCCGGTGCTGTTGTCCCGGGCCATCAGCGGTCCAGGGGACTCGGGTTCGCGATGGTCCTGGCCGTCCGGTGCCCGCCTCGACTGCCGCTGCGCCAGTCGCCGCGCGAGGCGGGTGCGCGCCGAGCCGTCTATCGTGTGAGACCCATCCATGTGTTTCACCTCGGCAAGCACAATCACGTCCGCAGCCATCTATTCTAGGTTGGTGATGGCACCCCAGGACTCGGATTTGCGAATCGTTGTCACTGGCAACCTCGGCTACGTCGGCAGCGTTCTTACTCCTCGCCTACGGGCGGCCGGTCACGACGTGCTGGGACTGGATGTGGGACTGTTCAAGGACTGCACGCTAGGGCCGGCGCCCGATGACGGTGGGCGGTGCCTCGACGTGCGCGACGTGACGCCGGCTGATCTCGACGGGGCGGACGTTGTGATCCATCTTGCCGGGCTGAGCAACGACCCGCTCGGCGACATTGACCCGGAGTTGACTACCCGGATCAACACTGATGCCACGGTGCGGCTCGCAGAGGCGGCCAAGCGGGCGGGTGTCCGTCGCTTCTTGTTCTCCTCCTCGTGCTCGATCTACGGAGCGGCCAAACCAGGTCGTCTGCTGGATGAGTGCTCCGAACTGAACCCGCTGTCATGGTATGCCGATTCGAAGCTGCGGGCGGAAGGTGCGCTCGGCAGCCTCGCGGATGAAACGTTCAGCCCGGTGTTCCTCCGCAGCGGTACCGCATACGGCTACTCGCCGAGGCTGCGCACCGACCTCGTCATCAACGACCTGACGGCTCAGGCCGTGCTGACCGGAGAGATCACGGTCCGGTCCGATGGCACGGCTTGGCGCCCCTTCGTGCACGTCGAGGACATCGCGGCAGCTTTCGTGGCCCTGCTGAGGGTTCCGCGAGAGGCCACTCACGCGCGTGCTTTCAACGTCGGGCAGACCGCGGAAAACTATCAGATCCGGGATGTGGCCCGGATTGTGGCGGAGGCGGTGCCGGGCAGCCGGATGACCATCGCCGGCACGACGAATCCCGACAGTCGCGACTACCGGGTGTCCTGCGAGCGCATTACGAGCGAGGTGCCGGCCTTTCGTGCGCGATGGAGCGCCAGAGATGGGATCGAGCAGCTCGTCCGGGGGTACCGCCGATTCGGTATTCGCCGAGAGGACGCAGAGGGGCCACGTTTTCAACGGCTGAAGCTCATTCGGGCGCTCCAGAACACCGGACGCCTTGACGGGCAGCTTCGTGTGGCAGGCTGACCTAACGCGAGGGGATCGATGTACCGGAGCATGCTGAAGTCCAAGATTCATCGCGCCACTGTCACGCAGGCGGACCTCAATTACATCGGTTCCCTGACGGTTGACGCGGAGCTGATGAAGAAGGCCAATCTCCTGCCCGGCGAACACGTGCACGTCGTGGACGTCACCAACGGGGCCCGGCTGGAGACGTATGTCATCGAGGGTCAGGCCGGCTCGGGTGTCATCGGCATCAATGGCGCGGCCGCCCACCTGATCAGCCCGGGTGACCTGGTCATCATCATCAGGTATGCGGCAATGCCCGACGACGAGGCGCTGTCCTACGCTCCGACCGTCGTCTTCGTGGACGAACGCAACCGGTTGGTGGACCGCTACCAGGCACTCGACCGCTGATCGAGCTGCCGCCCGGTGCGCGGAGCGACCCGGGGGCGCGGCTACGATGGGCGGAATGCACCTCGAGATCACGAGCCTGAGCAACCCTCGGCTGAAGCAGCTGGTGGCGCTGCGCCGCCGCCGGGCGCGGGAACGGCTGTCGGTGACCCTGGTGGAAGGGTACGAGGAGCTTGTTCTGGCGTTGGATGCGGGAGTCCGGCCGAAGGAGCTGTATTTCTGCCCAGAGTTCGGGCGCCATGATCAGGGGGTTGTCGAGCGGGCGACGGCGTCCGGTGCTGAGGTCCTTCGGCTGAGCCGGGCGGCGTTCGAGAAGGTCGCCTACCGGGAGTCCCCGGACGGCTGGTTGGCGGTGGTCCCGGCTGTGGCGGACGTCCTGACGTCGTTGAGGATCGCGCCGGACTCGCTGTTGCTGGTGTGCGAAGCGGTCGAGAAGCCCGGGAACATCGGCGCAATCCTCCGTACCGCGGACGCGGCCGGGGTGGCGGCGGTGCTCGCTGCCGACCCGGTCATCGACTGGGGTAATCCGAATCTCGTTCGGGCCAGCAAGGGCACGATCTTCAGCGTGCCGGTGGCGTCCGGTACCTCCGACGACGTGCTGCGATGGCTGGACGAGCACGCCGTGCGGTTGGTGGCCACTACACCGGGCACCGACACGGGACTGACCGACGTCGACCTGACCGGTGCGGTGGCGATCGCGGTCGGCTCGGAGATGGGGGGCCTCTCTGCCGCCTTCCTTGCGGCCGCCCAGGCTCGCGTCAAGATCCCGATGTTCGGTCGGATCAACTCGCTGAACGTCGCCACGGCCGCTGCCATTGCCGTGTACGAGGCGGTACGACAGCGGTCCACGGGCGCTGCCACGATGTGAGACGGCAACCGCTTCCCGCGTGGAAGCGGTTGTTGGCCTCCTGCCGCGATGTTTAGGTTGGCCTTGGCTGAGGGGCGATCGCGTACACGCAGGACTGCAGGAGGACCGATGCTTGACGGACCGGCAGGGGCCACCGGCTTTGACGACGAGAGTGGTTGGTTTTTCGTCGTGGTCAACGCGGAGGAGCAGTACTCGATCTGGCCGGGCCAATTGTCGTTGCCTTCGGGATGGCAGGAAGCCGGTCACCGGGGCGATCGCGCGTCTTGTTTGGCGTATATCGACGAGGTCTGGACCGATCTGCGTCCACTGAGTTTGCGCCAGCAGATAGCGGATTGACCCGAGGAGTCACCAGGTATGGACACCCACACCGGCGATGTGCGCGCGGCCCTCGCGGAACAGCTGCGGCACGGCCGTGAAGCTCCGGCCGGCCGCGCCGGCGTCGAGTTCGTGCCAGGCGCGCTGTCGCCGTCCGAGCAACGGATCTGGTTCGTCGACCAAAGCGCCGACACCATGGGTTCGCTGAATACACATCTCGCTCGTCGGCTCAGCGGCTCGCTCGATGTCGCGGCGTTGCGCGCGAGCATCGAGGTGTTGTGTTCCCGCCACGAGCCGCTGCGGTCGACGTACGCCGAGCACGACGGCGAACCGCATCGGGTGCCCTACGACCGGCCGCCGATGTTCGAGGTCCGGGACCTGCGCGGTCGTCCTGAGGATGCGATGGAGCTCGTGTCTGCCGAGGTGCAGCGTGAGTTCGCACTCGCGTCCGAGCCGCCGCTGCGCACGATGCTGCTCCGCATCGCAGACGACGAACATATCCTGGTGTTCACCGTGCACCACATCGCGTTCGACGGCACATCGGTCGCTGTGTTGGTCCGGGAGATTCGGGCGCTGTACACGAGGGAACTGCTCCATGTGGAGGCCCAACTGCCGGAGCTCAAGCTGCCGTACGCCGAGGTCGTGGCGCAGCAGCGTGAGCGCGGCGAGAACCCGGCGGATGCGGCGTACTGGGGGGAACAGCTCGCGGGTGCACCCGCTCTCACCGCGTTTCCTGGCGACCGACCCCGTCCAGCGAAGCAGTCCTACCACGGTGCGACCCGGACCTTCACAATCGACGCAGAGACCGCCGCCGGCCTGTCGGATCTCGGTCGAACCCGGTCGGCAACGCGATTCATGGTGCTGTACGGATCGTTCGCGACGCTCCTCTCCCGGTACGGTGCGGGTGGTGACGTCGTCATCGGCGCGCCAATCGCCAACCGGACGGCGTCCGGACTCGACGACCTGATCGGGTGCTTCGTCAACCTGCTCCCGCTGCGTCTGCGGGTGGACATGAGGGAGTCGTTCGAGGAGCTGTTGGATCGGACCCGCACCATGTGCCTCGACGCGTACGCGCATCAGGCCATCCGCTTCGAGCGACTCGTTAGACTTGCCGGCTTGGAGCGCAGCGCCGATCGGCACCCGCTGTTCCAGACGATGCTGGTGCTGCAACCCGGAGCAGAAGCGCGTCTCGACCTACCTGGTCTCGCGGAGACCGCGTTGGTGGTGCCGACCTCGCACAGCCAACTCGATGTGACGGTGACGGTCATCGAGGAGTCGGCGAGTCTTCATGGTTTCGTCGAGTTCAGCACCGACCTGTTCGATCCGCCCGCCATCGACCGGTTGATCGGGCATTGGCAGCAGCTGCTGCGTGCGGCGGTCGAGCGACCGACCGTGCCTGTCGGCGAGCTCGCGTTGATGAATGGGTCGGAGCGTGCCGAGCTAGCCGGTTGGCAGTGCGGCGGCGATGTGCTGCGCGCGCCGGGTGGTCTGCACGAGTTGGTCGCCCGGGAGGCGGCGCGGCGGCCGGACGCCGTCGCGGTGGTCGCTGCTGACGGCCGTCTCTCGTTCGGGGAACTGGAGCAGCGTGCCGCCGGCATCGCCGGCGCGCTTGCCGATAACGGCGTGAGGCGTGGTGATGTGGTCGCGGTCGTGCTGGAGCGCTGCACCGACCTGGTAGCCGCGTTGTACGGCGTTCTCAAAGCCGGGGCCGCGTTCCTGCCGATCACGCCGGGCGAGCCAGCCGAGCGGTCCGCGGCCATGCTCACCGAATCCGCCGCTGTCGCGGTCGTCACGCATACCCGGCATGTCCCAGCCGGTGTGTCGCCCGCCGCCCTGGTGCTTCTCGACGACCAGTTGTCCCCGCCACCGGCTGACTTCGTGGCGGTGGCGTGTCGTGATGCGGACGCGGCATATGTGCTTTACACCTCCGGCTCGACCGGCGGTCCGAAGGGCGCGGTCAACACTCATGGCGGCATCGTCAACCGGCTGCTGTGGATGCGCGACACGTACGGCATCGGCGCGGATGATCGCGTCCTGCACAAAACGCCGATTTCGTTCGACGTCTCGATCTGGGAGGTCTTCCTCCCGTTGATCTGCGGGGCGACCCTGGTGATGGCAAGGCCCGACGGCCACCGCGACCCCCAGTACCTGCTGTCATTCATCGCCGAACAGTCGATCACGGTCACCCACTTCGTGCCGTCGATGCTGCGCGAATTCGTGGCTCAACCCGGACTTGACCGCTGCGCCGCACTGCGGCAGGTGTTCTGCAGCGGCGAGGTGCTGCCGGCGGACCTGAGCCGGGCTCTGGGCGCCGAGCTGCCGGTGCGGCTGCACAACCTATACGGCCCGACCGAGGCGGCGATCGACGTGACGGCCTGGGAGTGCGGGCCGCTGGACGGCGCCACGGTGCCCATCGGACGGCCGATAGCGGGCGTGCGCGCGTTGGTCCTCGACGAACGCATGCGCCCGACGCCGTGTGGCGTCCGTGGCGAGCTGTACCTCGGCGGGGTCGCGTTGGCGCGGGGATACCTGGGCCTCAGCGGTCTCACCGCGGCCCGGTTTGTGCCGGATCCCGGAGGCAATGGTGAGCGGCTCTACCGGACGGGTGACCGTGCCCGGTGGCGACCGGACGGCTCATTGGAGTTCTGCGGTCGACTCGACGATCAGCTCAAGATTCGCGGCGTGCGCATCGAGCCCGTCGAAGTCGAGGCCGTGATCGCCGGATTCGACGGCGTGGCGGCCTGCGCGGTTGCCGGACGCGCCCTCGACGGCATCGACCGTTTGGTCGCGTTCGTGGTAATGGAGGGCGGCACCTCGGTCGACATCGACGCGCTGCGCCGTTTCATCCGCGGCCAGTTGCCCGATGGCATGGCACCGTCGGTCTTTTCGACCGTCGCCGCGCTGCCGCTGACGAACAGTGGCAAGCTCGACCGTGCGGCGCTGTCCACAATGGAGGTTGCGCCGGTGTCGGCGTCGGGCGACGGCCGGGAGCCGCGCACGGCCACCGAGCGTATTGTCGCCCAGGTGTGGCGGGAGGTGCTGCGCGCCCCGGACGTTGGCGTCGACGACAGCTTCTTCGATCTCGGTGGCCACTCGCTGCTGCTGACCGGCGTGCTCGCCAAGCTGCGCGAACACTTCCCGCGGGTGCCGCCGGTTCGAGTGTTCTTCGAAGACCCCACGGTGGCGGGACTGGCGCTCGCGATCACCCGGATGATGGCCGACGCGGCGTCTCCCGACCTCATCCAGCGCCTCCTCAAGGAAGCCGCTGGCGAATCTCCACGTGGCTGCGGTGTCTTACGCGAGCGTCCCGCACCGGTGGTCGACGTCACCGACCCGGTCGCGGCGCTGATGAGCGGTGCCGACAGCGCGAACGACAATCCCGGGATCATCACCACGTTCGTCATGCCAACCTGCGACCGGGTCGCCGCTTTTGAGCGTGGCCTGTCGAGCTACATCGCCAACGCGGAGCGCCACCGTCGTAGCGTCGAGTTTGCCGTCTTGGACAACTCCGCCGAAGCGGTTACCCGTGCACGGTACCGCGAACTGCTCTCATCCATGGCCGCGCGCACCGGCCGGACCATCCGGTACGCCGGTTTCGAAGAAAAGCATGCGTGGGCCGAGCGGTTGGCACGCGAGACCGATGTGCCCCGCGAGGTGATTGTCCACGCCCTGCTGGGGCATCGGGATGGAACCTTCAGTAACGGCGGCAACGTCAACTCGTGGCTGCTGGACACCGTCGGCGAAATGGTTATGTCGGCCGACGACGACACCATTTGCGATCTCTTCATGCCGCCCGGTGCGTCGGCGGATGCCGTCGCCGTTCGGCTAGGTGTGCCTGACAGCAATTGGGCGTTCGGTTCCCGCGAGGAGATGTTCGCCGCAATCGAGCCGGTCGACGTCGACCTGTTGGCCGCACAGGAGGCGATGCTCGGGCGGTCGCCAGCGGGATTCGCGGCCGGGCTTCGCGACCGAAACATGCCGATTGAGGTCCAGCGGCTCGACCCGGCTCTGGTCGGCGGCGCGCCCGGTGTGCATGGCCGCGTCGCGGTCACCGTCCCGAGTCTCGTCGGTGACTGTGGCTGGGCCTCGCCCAGCCCGTACCTGCGTCTTGAAGGTGACAGCTTCACCCGGCTGACTCGCGACGAGGCGACGTACCGGCAAGCCTGCACGAGCCGACTGAACCTGCGCTTCGTCGACCGGCCGACGTTCGCTGGCCGGGTGGGCAGCTTTATGAACACCTTCTACGGCCTGGACAACCGCGACATCGCGATGCCGAACCTGCCGTCGGCACGCGGCAACGACACCGTCAGCGGGGCGACGGCAACGGCGTGCATGCCTGGCGCGTACTTCGGACACGTGCCGCTGGCCATTCGACACGAGCCGATGGAGAGGCGCAGATTCTGGCCGGGCGAAGTGGTGCGCAGCGCATCCGGCGTCGACTTCAGCAGTGTCCTCGTCGCGCTGGTGCAGGCATGGGAAGCAGACGACGTCATGCTTACCGACGCGGGTCGGATGCGGGCGCTCGGGCGGCACCTGGGTGACCTCGCGCGGTCGCCGGAGCCGGAGTTCCATGCCGAGGTCGAACGTGTGGTCCGCGCGCGGGCCGAGGCGGAGCTCGCCGAGATGGAAACGCGCCTGGCCGCCGGCGGACCGCGGTTCTGGACGGCCGACCTGGCCTCGTATCTGAGGGTGCGACGGGAGTCGATGGAGCGGCAGGAGTTCACCGTGCCGCTCGACCTGCTCGTCGACCATGGGCTGCAGCGCGCCAGAGAGCTGACGCAAGAGTTCGTAGCGCAGTTCGGCGACCTACTCCGTCACTGGCCCGCCCTGGTCGATGGCGCACGCCGCTTGCGACAGGCAGGCGTGCGGCTCTCGGTCGTGTGCGACGGGGCGGCGTAACACACAATGGAGCCGGACGGGATCCGAGCCGACCTTCAAAGGCAGCTGTCCGCGCTGACCCCGGTTCAGCGAGCGCGATTCGAAGAACTGCTGGCTTCGCACAATGCGCAGACCGATCGCGTCGATCGACCGTTGCCAGGGATGGCAGGGGAGTGGACACCGCTGTCCTACCAGCAGGAGCGGATCTGGTACCTCAGTCAGCTCGAATCCGACCTCGGTCAGTTCAACGTCGTGATGGCTCTGGATCTCCACGGTGTGCTAGACGTGTCCGCGCTCGAACGGGCTCTCGCCGGCTTGGCGTCGCGCCACGACGTTCTGCGTTCCGCCATCCGGGTCGTTGACGGCGTTGCGATGCAGCAGGCAACCCCGCCCGCGCGGGTGTCGTTGCGTCGGATCGACGCGCGGGGGCGCAGCGGCACGGGAGCCACCGCGGCCGTCGACCGCGTCACCGTCGAAGAGAAGCACCGACCGTTCGACCTCGGGCGCGGTGCGCTGTTGCGCGCGTGCCTCGTGACGCTGCCCGATGACGGGTACACCCTGGTGTTGACGGTGCACCACGTCGCGTTCGATGGCTGGTCGGCCGCAGTCCTCTCCCGGGAGCTCAAGGAATTCTACGGCGCGTACGCGTCGGGCACCGAGCCGGATCTGCCGCAACTGCCGCTGCGCTACGCCGACTTCGCCGCTTGGCAGCGCCAGAGCGGCGAAGTGACCGCCGACGTCGCGTATTGGCGGGGACATCTCGACGGAGCACCGCACACCGTCACGTTCCCCGGCGACCGGCCTCGGCCCGCGACTCAAACATTCCGCGGCGAAACAATAACCTTCGTCGTCCCGTCCGAGGTGGTCACCTCACTCGTCGAGCTCGGGCGATCGGCCGATGCCACGCTGTTCATGGTGCTCTATGCGGCATTGGCCACGCTGATGTCCCGTTATGGCGCGGGAACCGACATCGTCATCGGCACACCGGTGGCCAACCGCACCAGACCGGGCCTCGACGACCTCATTGGCTGCTTCATCAACCTGCTGCCGCTGCGCATCGGTGTGCGCCTGGACGAGACGTTCCGGGACCTGCTTGTGCGGGCGCGCGATGTCTGCCTCGACGCCTACAGCCACCAGGACCTCCCGTACGAGCGAGTGTTGCGGGAGTTGACGCTCGCCCGGGACCAGTCGCAGTCGCCGCTGTTCCAGGTGATGCTGGTGCTGCACAACGCGCCGGCGCACGCGTTTGGCTTGGCGGATCTACGGGTCGGCTACCGTGACGTGGCCGGAACCTCTGCTCAGATGGACATCGGCATTGCTGCGGTGCCGCGCGATGGCCGGCTCGAGTGTGCCGTCGAATTCAGTACCGACCTGTATGACCGGCCGACGGTGGAGCGGATCGTAAAGCACTGGCAACGGCTGTTGGCCGAGATCGCCCGCGACGCCCGGGCGGTGGTCGGTGACGTACCACTGCTGTCGGCGGATGAGCAACGCGCCTTGCACGAGTGGAGCGCCGGCCCCGCGGCCAGTCCGGACGATCTCGACCTGGTGGGGCTGTTCCATCGGCGAGTCGCGCTCGAACCGGACGCCACGGCACTGGTGATGGACGATGAACGTTGGTCGTACCTAAGACTGTCGGGGTTGGTCGACGCCCTCGCCGTCGCCCTGGATGAGCAGGGGGCCGCCGCCGAGAAGGTTGTCGTGCTATGCATTCCCCGCTCGCCGGCGCTGATCGCGGCGGTGCTCGCGGTGCTGCGCTGCGGCGCCGCGTTTCTCACCGTGGATCCCGCGCTGTCCCCGCAACGGCGTGTCTCCGCGGTCCGGGACAGCAAGGCGCACGTGGTGCTGACCACCGCCGCGCTGGCAGACAGATTCTGCGGCCTCGGCGCGGCGCTGATCACCGTGGACGACGTGGACCGCCCGGGCGGCCCCCTGCCGCCGATGCCGGCGCTCCGGTCCGAGGGGCTCGCCTACGTCATTTACACCTCAGGATCTACCGGCGTGCCGAAAGCGGTCATGGGCACACACCGATCACTGCTCAACCGGCTGCGGTGGGCATGGCGCGCGTATCCGTTCGACGCGCGGGAAGTCTGCGTGCAGAAGACCGCGGTATCCTTTGTCGACGCGGTGGCCGAGTACCTCGTCGGGCTCCTCGCCGGCGTGCCGACCGTCATCATCGACGACTCGACGGTCCGCCGGGTGGAACGGTTCGTCGATCGGTTGGCCTCGGCAGGTGTTACCCGTGTCGTGCTCGTGCCGTCCTTATTGCGGGCGATGCTGGCGATCCCCGATCTGGCGACCCAACTGCCGGCGCTGCGGCTGGCCATGACCAGCGGTGAGGCGATCGAGCGTCGGCTCGTCACCGAACTGCGCACCAGAATGCCAGCTATGCGGCTCGTGAACCTCTACGGTTCGTCCGAGGTCGGCGCCGACGTGATCGCCTGGGATTGCGTGGACGAGGCAGCGGGCCCTGTGCCGATCGGTCGACCGATCGACGGTGTCGTCGTCCGCGTCGTCGACGATCGGCTGCGGCTGGTGCCCCCCGGCGTCGTCGGTGAGGTTCTCGTGGGTGGCGTGGCACTAGCCCGGGGGTACGCGGGACGACCCGGGCTGACGGCGTCGCGGTTCGTGCCCGATCCCTGGGGTAACGGCGATCGCCTGTACCGTACCGGCGACCGTGCGCGCTGGCGCCGCCAAGGCGTACTGGAGTTTGCCGGGCGACTCGATGGCCAAGTCAAGATCCGGGGTGCGCGAATCGAGCTTGGCGAGGTTGAGGCCGCGATCCACCGAGTGCCAGGGGTGACCGGCTGCGCGGTGACAGCGCGCGCGTTCGACGACGACACCCGCCTGGTCGCGTTCGTCACCGTGGAGCGCGACAGCAAGCTTGACGGACGCGCCCTCCGCGAGGCGGTTCGGTCGCGGCTTCCGGACCTGCTGGTGCCGTCGGTGTTCGTGGTGCTCGACGCCCTGCCGACCACGCGGACCGGCAAGGTCGATCGACAGGGGCTGCGCCACTTCGAGGTGCAGCCATCCCAGACGGGACGGGCGCCGGCAACACCGACCGAGCGGGTGATCGCGCCGGTATGGGCTGAGGTGCTCGGTTTGGCTTCCGTTGGCGCCGACGACAACTTCTTCGACCTGGGCGGCCACTCGCTCCTGATAACCCGGCTGGCGGCCCGACTGACGGCGGCGTTGGGCCGCGACGTCACCACTCACCTGGTCTTCCACCATCCGAGCGTCGCTCAACTGGCAGCCGCGCTCGACCGAACCGCAGTGGCGAACGTGCCGGCCGTCGCCGGTGCTCCGCCCATTCGCATCGGCGCGGAGCGGCGGTCCCAGGCCCCGTCCCTACCGCGCTTTCCGGCAACGGACCTCGTGCGGATGCAACCTGACCGCGCCGACCTCGCAATCGAGGAGGGCCGCGCGCCGGCTCTGGATGCAGCGGCCCTGACCTACCTCCCTGACTCGTGGATAGCGGCGGGAGTCCTGCGTGACCGGTGCGGCGTCGAATTGCATGACTCCGGGGCTACCCTCGGCAATGTCATAACCACGCCGGCGGGCCGCATCGGCGTCCTGATCCTGCCATGTAGTGGGAGTCAGCTCTTCATCGACGAGACGGCGGCCGTCGACATGCTCGAATCTGCTATGCGACGGGCCGACCGGTTGGGCGCTCGTGCCGTCTCGCTGACCGGCCTGCTGCCGTCGGCCAGCCGGTACGGTGCCGCGCTCGCCGAGCGGATGCAGGGCTCATCGCCGGTCACAATCACCACCGGTCATCCGGTCACCGCCTGCGCCGTCGTGCACACCGTTACCGAGGCCCTGGGTCGAACGGCCCGATCGCTGGAGGACGAACGCCTCTGTGCACTCGGTCTCGGCTCGATCGGTACGTCGAGCCTGCGACTGCTGCTCGCGACGCAGCCACACCCGGAGTCGATCATGCTTTGCGATCTGTACGGCAAGTACAGCCAGCTGACCGAGTTCGCTGACGAGCTTCGCGAGTGCTTCGACTATCGGGGCGCTCTGCAGCTGTTGCCTTCGGGTGGCATGCTGCCGGACGAGGCATACGCCGCGACGACCATCATCGGCGCGACGAGCATGCCCGACGTCATCGAGGTGTCCAAGGTGAGACCCGCAACGATCGTGGTTGACGACTCGTACCCCCACTGCTTCGACGTCGAGGCCGCCAACCAGCGCATGATCGTCGCAGCCGACGCGATGTTCATCGAGGCCGGCATCGTCCGCTCGCCCGTCCCGCTACCCGAGGATCGATACGTACCGCCGTGGATGTCGAATCTGCCGGGAGTCGAGCACGCGCGCCGCCGCGACCCGAACGAAATCATGGGATGTACGCTCGCGGCCGGACTGCTAGCCGCCGACACCGGGCTGGCGCCGACCCTGGGTCTACCGGAGCACAAGACCGTGCTCGAGCACTTTGCCGCGCTGGCCGCAGCAGGCTACGGCGCTGCCCGCCTGCAGTGCGCGGGCGCGCCGGTGCTCAACGGGCTCGTCGAGCGGCTCGGCGCGCGGAGGTAACGGAGGTAGCAGGTGCAGATAGCCATCGTCGGTGCTGGGCTGGCCGGGCTCGCCGCCGCACAACGTCTCGCGGCGGCGGGCATCGACGCCAACGTCTACGAGGCAAAGCCCCATTGGGGCGGGCACGCACACAGCGATGAGGTCGACGGCTTCTGGTTTGACGAGGGCCCACACGTGTCCTTCACCGGCGACGCGGTGATCCGCGAAATGTTTGAGCGAAGCTCCGGCGGATCGGGCGAACTGACCGCGTCGATCGGGTGCTACTTTCACGGCCATTGGACGACCCATCCGGTCCAGGTGCACCTGCACGGCCTACCGGCTGATCTGGTTGCCGACTGCATCCTCGACTTCTTCGCCCCGCGACCGGCACCCACAGAGGCATCGAACTACGCCGAATGGTTGGTCGCCACCTACGGGCGTACCTTCGCCGAAACGTTTCCCTACGTCTACACCCGCAAATACTGGACGGTAGAGCCCGCCCAGCTTTCCACCGATTGGATTGGTCCCCGAATGCAGCGACCGTCGGCGCGCGAGATGGTCCTTGGCGCGCTGACGCCCGACATGGCCGGGACGTTCCACTACCTCAAGACCTACCGGTATCCGCGCGCCGGTGCGTTCCGCTCGTACGTCCGGGAACTCGGCGAGAGCGCGAATGTCATCGTCGACAAGGAGGTGTCCATCGTGGACGTGGCCACGCGGAAGCTGCACTTCGCGGACGGTTCGTGTCAACCGTACGACCAGCTGATCTCGACGATGCCGCTGGACCAGCTCCTGCGCCGCATCGGCGGGGTGCCGGTGCCGGTGCCAGTGCGTCAGGCGACCGACGACTTGCTGTGCACCTCCGTCGTGCTGGTCGATATCGGCATCAAACGCGCGGAGGTGACGTCCTACGACTGGCTGTACTTCTACGACGAGGACATCTGCATCTCACGCCTGAGCGCGCCGAGCCGCTACGCCGCGTCGATGGCCCCGGCCGGCTGCTCCTCCGTCCAGGCTGAGGTCTATTTCTCGCGGGAGCGTCCGCTTCGTCAGGACCCCGCGCGCACCGCCGACCGGGTCGTCGGTGAGCTGATCCGGGTCGGCATCCTGCGGGACCAGAGTGAGGTGTTGTTTAGTCGGGTCCGTGTCATCCCCTACGCCAACGTCGTTGTCAATCAGCGACATGCGTCGGCACTGTCAGTCATCCGGCCGTTTGTCGCTGAGTGTGGCATCACCCTCGCGGGCCGTTACGGGGAATGGAAATACTACTGGACAGACGACGCCATCCATTCCGGGTGGCGGGCCGCGGCAGGGGTCACCGAGCGGATCACCGCACCGGCCGTGCCGGACGGTCCCTGACATGGCGACGGTTGTCATGGTGGTGACGGGCACGGCGGGTGACGTCCATCCGCTCGTCGCCATCGGCGGAGGTCTGACCGCACGTGGACACCGGTGCACGCTGATCAGCCATGCCCCGTACGCCGGGCGCGCGCGTGCGGCGGGCCTCGAGTTCGTGCCGCTCGACACGCCTGAGGAGTACAAGCGACTGCTGCAGGCCAGTGCGGAACTGGTCACGCGAAATCACGACGCCGACGCCAGGCGCCGCGTTGCCGGTTGGTACCACAACGCGACGCGCGCGAAACTCAAGTTCGACGAAGTGACACGGCGGGTGGGCTCCGACGGCTCAGTCGTCATAGCCCGCTATGTCACCGAGACCGACGCCATCAACGCCGCGCAGGCCGCCGGCGTCGTTGCGGCGTGGTCGCTGGTGTCCCCGCACGCCGTGGACGAGGCACGCGGTATCGACCAGTTGCACGGCGGCGCGTACCTTGACGCCCTGAACATCGAACGCCACCGTTTCGGCTTGGCTCCGGTCGACAACTGGCTGTCGTGGGTGGAGGCATCGCCGCGGCTCGGGCTGTGGCCGTACTGGTTTGCCCCCGATATGGAGAACACACCCGGGTTGTACACCACCGGCTTCCCGGACGATCGCGGTCGGCCGCTGCCAGCGGACATCTGGCAGTTCCTCGGAGACGGCGTTCCGCCGGTGCTCGTGACGGCCGGCAGCGGGATGATGCTGGCGCCCGGGTTCCATCGCGCGGCCGTCAAGGGCGCTCTATGCGCGGGGTTTCGCGTACTGGCGGTCGGCGGCGAGCCGGGTCTCATATCGTCTCGGCGGGACAGCAGGGTGGAGCACCGACAGAGCCTGCCGCTCGCTGCCCTGATCCCACATGTGGCGGCGGTGGTGCATCACGGTGGAATCGGCACGGTTGCCCGCTGCTTCGAGGCCGGGGTGCCGCAACTGGTGCTGGCGCAGGGTGTGGACCGGCCCGACAACGCGGCACGGGCGCAACGGTTGGGGGTGGCGATTGCCGTGCCGCCCGCGGCATGGCGGCCGGCGGAGGTGACTCAGGGGTTGCGTCGACTGTGCGACGAAACCCAACACCGGCAGAAGGCCGCCGAATGGGCGGCTGTGATGGGTATGAATAACGGGGTCGCCAGCGCCTGCGACCGGATCGAGGAGCTGCTCAATTGATGACACCGACGGACGACGCGGACTTCGCCGACGAACAGCGACGGGTCCACGCCATCCGCTCGCGCGTGATGGTATTGAGCCCGTCGTTCCACGCCCGCTACCTCGACTGGTTCCTGCGGCTCGGTGCTCAGGACATCGGCGACGAGGACGTGCCGGAGGTCCTCGGCGCCAGCGTTGCCGAACTGTCGCGTTTGGACATCGAGCACCGATGCGGCCGGATCAGCGCACCGAGCCTCGCGATAGCCCGACAGCAGGTGCGGGACCTCGTCGAGGGTCTGCTGCGCCAGGAGGCCGTGTCGCAGGAGAACAAGCGGCAGCTCCGCCAGTACATTGTGGAGAGCTTTCCGCTGCGGCTCCTGGACGGTGACGGCAGGTTCAGTCACGATTGGTTCTACTATCACGAACCCGTGTGGCGAAAGCACTTCGGCCACCTAGCCGGCGTTGCGGGCCTGCGAATCCTAGAGGTTGGCTGTTTCGAGGGCCGTTCGACGTGCTGGTTGCTGCGCGAGCTGCTCACCGGCGAGGGCAGCTCCGTGGTGTGCGTCGATCCATTCATCGCCTACGACGGCCAAGAAGGCAACTTCGACTACAACATGCGCGCTACCGGCCAGGCGCATCGGGTCGTGAAGCTACGGGGACCCTCACAGCAGGTCCTGCAGTTCCTCGACCCCCAGACATTCGACCTGATCTACGTCGACGGTTCACACGCTGGGCTGGACGTCGTACAGGACGCCGCGCTCGCCTGGAAGCTACTGAAGCCGGGTGGCTTCGTCGTCTTCGATGACTACGAGGACGCGCTGTTCCCGGGCTCGTTCGGTTTTCCCGTCAAACCGGCGGTCGACGCGTTCCTGGCGATGATCTACGGTAGATACGACGTGCTGTTCCGCGACTGGCAACTGGCCGTTCGCAAGCGCGGGTGAGGGACCAGGATCCGTACACCTAGGAGTGTGATCGATGGCAATATCCATTGCTCCGGGAGCTGTCGTCGCCTGGGAAGCCGAATCGCCCAGTGATAGGCGACTCGGCGTCGTGCTCGGGGAACTGAGCGAGACAGCCAAGTACGTGGTGGCGTCCGCTTCGTGGGGGATCGGCGGAGACCAGACGGTCAACATACAAGCAGAAGACTTCGTGCGCCGACCCGTGGACGAAGACGACGACTTGCAGATCTCGCATCTGGATACCTCGACGCTCCCCGCCGACAGCCTGACCGTGGTGGGCCAGATCAGCGGCCCTGCGTTGTCTCGTGCGCTGCGGGCCAGAATCACCGACACGTCGCGGTGGTTCTACGAGACCTACCACCATCCTCGCCGTACCGAGGCCAACACCTCCGCGGTCCCCTACTCGGGCCGGGTATTCGACCATCGTGAGCTGGAGTTCGCGGTGGAGGCGTCGCTCGACTTCTGGTTGACGCTCGGCCGGTTCGGCGAACGGCTGCAGCGCGATCTCGCCCGCTACCTCGGCGTGCGCCGAACGGTCCTGGTCAACTCGGGCTCTTCGGCGAACCTTCTGGCCGTTTCAGCACTCACCTCGAGCCTGCTCGGCGACCGCGCACTGCGGCCGGGCGATGAGGTGATCACCACGGCCTGCGGGTTTCCCACGACGGTCAATCCAATTCTGCAGAACGATTGCGTGGCGGTGCTGGTGGATACCGATCCGGGATCGGGGAACGTCGACGTCACCCAACTCGAGGCGGCGCTCACGGAGCGGACCAAGGCGGTGATTCTTGCCCATGCGCTCGGCAACCCCTTCAACATCGACGCGGTGTTGGATTTCTGCCGGCGGCATGAGCTGTGGCTCGTGGAAGACACCTGCGACGCGCTCGGTTCAACCTACCGTTCTCCGGCCGGCCCTGCGCTGGTCGGCAGGTTCGGTGACCTTTCCACGTTGTCGTTCTACCCGGCGCACCACATCACTATGGGAGAGGGCGGCGCGGTCAATGTGGTGTCGGATCCGATGTTGGTGCGTGCCGTGGAGAGCCTGCGGGACTGGGGGCGGGACTGCTGGTGTGACTCGGGGCAGGACAACATCTGCGGCAAGCGCTTCTCCTGGCAACTGGGTGACCTACCCCAAGGCTACGACCACAAGTTTGTGTACAGTCACGTCGGCTACAATCTCAAGCCAACTGACTGGCAGGCGGCGATTGGTTGTGCACAATTCGAGAAGCTACCGGAGTTCAATCGGCTGCGCCGACGCAACTGGGAGCTGCTTCGGGAGGCTTTCGGCCGCTACGAAGACCTGTTCGAGCTGCCGTACCCGGAGGACGGGTCCGACCCGAGCTGGTTTGGCTTCAAGGTGCTGCCGAGACCGGACGCCCCGTTCGGCCGATCCGAGATAGTCGGCTTCTTCGAGTCGCACCGGGTGCAGACCCGGATGATTTTCGGAGGGAACCTGATTCGGCAGCCCGCATACTGGGACCGGGTCCGTGCGGACGGCACGCCGGCGGTGCGGACCGTCGGCCAGATGACGGGGGCTGATCGGATCATGAACTCAGGGTTCTTCATCGGGGTCTACCCGGGCTTGACCGAGGCCCACATCGAGAGGGTCGGAAACGTACTTGACCAGTTCGTCGATGGCCTGTCCGCAGGCGCGGTTGCTATGCCCGGAGTCGTTGACCTGCGTCGTGCCGCTCGGGATCTGTCGCCGCGACGACAAGCCGTGCGAGACCTGCGCGAGCAGACGGGACCTTCCCGGTTGTGATCGGCTCGGCGGCCGCACCCGTGCGCCAGGCCCACGGCGATCCGGGCCCGACCACCACGCCGTCCGGTCAGCGACAGAGGCGCGGCCACAGCGATGCGAACTTCCGATTGGCCAAGCACCCCCGCTATACCCCGCCACACTGTCCGACATCCACTAAGAAGTGCGTGATTGCCGTGGCGGCAGCGATGCGGGCCGATTCGACCCGGTGCGCACCCTGACGGTGTTTCGCTGCCGCAGCGCCCAGGGCCACACCGAGATGCGCCGTGGATCGCGTAGCGGGAATGGACGTGTCAGCGACTGTGCTCCTGATACCTGTTCGCCAGGGTAAAGCAAAATTCTCGTCATCCCCTGATCAGGCTCGCATGCGCCGTGACGTTCTGACTCGGTTATGGTGCCGGCGCGACGTGAGTACAGCGTCGGAGGATGTGCTCGAGCCTGATATTGCACCGCAGGATCGGTCATCAAGAGATCCCGTCGCTGTGCTCTTCCCTAGACTTGGCCCTATTGAGACAAAAGTGAAGGAGAATGCAGTTGCAGTCGACTGAGGACGGCCGAACCCGCCCGGGTTTCCTCGTGCTGCCGGAGCGCTCGGCTAAGCCGCGTGTCTCTGGCATTACACATGTCCTTGACAAGGGCATGCCGATTCTTATGCTCGAATCCTTCTTGGGGCAGATTGCGCAATATGTCGACTACCTGAAGACTGGCTGGGGGACTGCCTACGTAGACCCATCGATAACCCAGCGCATCGCGCTGTGCTCCCGGCTAGGTATCAAGACGTGTCTGGGCGGCACACTTTTCGAAATCTGCGCCGCTCAGGGCAGGCTTGTCGAGTTTTGCCGATGGGCTCAGAAGGTTGGACTCTCGACGCTCGAGGTTTCAAATGGCCTACAACTGATGAGCCAGAAGACGAAGAGCACATTGATCCGGAACCTCTCGAAGGACTTCTCGGTCCTCGCTGAAACAGGTGCAAAGTCCGCCGACGTGCACGTCGATCCGGCGCAGTGGGCGGGCGAGATGGAATCGGATCTCGAATCCGGGGCCGAGCTCGTTATCGCGGAGGGCCGCGAGAGTGGCACGGTAGGGCTGTACCAGAAGAACCAAGCTGTGCGGTCCGACCTGGTCGAGGCGATCAGCGCCCGGATCCCGCTGAACCGGGTCATCCTCGAAGCGCCTCAGAAGGCCCAGCAACTTTGGCTCATCCAGCACTTCGGTACCGCAGTGAACCTCGGCAACGTGTCGCTCGAGGAAGTCTTGCCTCTGGAGACCTTGCGGCTGGGGCTGAGGGCGGATACCGCCTTGGGAGCGTCCGTCTCTCCCGAGTGCGGAACCGTTTTGGCATGACCGGTCAGCATCGGAAGCAAGCGAACGCGACAAGTAGTCCTTATCGAGGCCTATCCATCCAAGAAGTCGATATTTCTCTCACTGAGACGTCCATCGAATCCTTCCTCATGGGTCGCGAGGTTTATCGGCGCACTGACTATCTTGTGTTGAAGAATGCCGGTTTAGCAGCGCTGGTACAGATCGACAAGGAGCCTGGGGCGAGCTCTTCCTACGTGTCGGCTCGTGCTCCGTATTGGCTGCGCCCACTGAGCTGCTGTGGATCGAGTCGCCGACAACGGACGTCGGCAACGCGACGGCGCTTGCGGATGTGGCGGCTACTCATGCACGGCCAGGCATCACCGCATATGTGGTGCACGGCAAGTTCGAGCATGTGAACTTCATCTTGTGCCCTGCTCCGTTGCGGATCCAGGTCGCCGAGGTAGTTCCGCCATTCCCGCCGAAGCTGCTCGAAATGGCTAAACAAGCGGTGGCGTTCGACGAGGATCTGCCGCCGATCGAGCTCAAGCTGGACGCGGTGGACCTCTCTGAGCGGGCGACTTTACACCCCGCCCCTGTTCATCTGCTTCCATGTCGAGGTAGCCGCGCAAATCTGGATGGTCTCGTGGAGTACCTCGACACTCGTCCCGCGCAACGGAAGGACTGGTTGTTGGTTGGTTGCGAGCGGTCCGCACAATTTTACCGACACTTTTATGGCGATGAGCCGGTGAAAATCAATATTTGTCCGCGTGACCGCCTCACTGACCCTTCAAGGCTGACCCTTACCAAATGCTGTCTACTCGAGCGCGGCGTCGAAATCGGTGATGGCATGGCGGTCGTGCCTTGGGGAGCCAACCTCGATGAGGTACGCAGCGCGCTGCGGCATCTCGCGGGCCTCCCACAGCCCGCGACCGCGGTCGTGCGCAAGAGGGGGAGTGATGGGAGCTCATCCGGCTGACTCATTGCTTTATCGGCACCTATGGAGCACCGAGGAGATTCATCGATACTTTGATGATAAGGGGCGCATAAAGGTCTGGCTGCAGATTCTCAGCGCGTTGGCATCGGCGCAGTCCGAGGTCGGTATCATTCCCCACGAGGCAGCCGTAGCAATCGCCGCACACGCTGATGTCGAATTGTTTGACCTAGAGGAAGTGGCTTGCGCAACGCGGGCGACTGGCCACTCAACGTTCGGGCTTATCCGTAGCTTGCGCTGCGTGCTGCCCGAAGAAGCTGCGGAGTGGGTCTACTACGGGGCCACTGTCCAGGACCTCACGGACACGTGGACCGCACTGACCGCGCGCTATGTGCTTGACATCGTTGACCGTGACCTCGGGCACCTCCTGGACACGATCGCCGGCCTCGCCATTGCTCATCGAGACACGGTAATGTGCGGGCGGACTCACGGACAGCCCGGTCTGCCAATCACCTTCGGTTTCAAGGCCGCGGTGTGGGCTTCGGAGCTTTCTCGCCACCGGGAACGGCTCCGCGATATCCGGCCTCGCATTGAAGTGGTCCAATTGGGCGGCGCTTTGGGGACGATGGAGTTCTGGATGCCAGAATCCGAGCGACTACTGTCCGCGTTCGCCGCGCGACTTGGACTCGGAGTGCCGGATATTCCGTGGATAACGGCTAGGGACGGTGTGGCTGAATTTTTGGGGTTTCTGGGTATGATGAGTTCCACATTGGCCAAAATTGGTCAAGAGGTATATGAACTTCAACGGCCAGAAATCGGCGAACTGGCCGAGACTTGGACGCCGGGCCAGGTGGGAAGCATAACCATGCCGCACAAGCGCAATCCAGAGTTGTCCGAGCACCTGGTTACCCTAGCGAAGGTGATCCGCTCCAACGCGGGTCTGGGGCTGGAAGCCATGGTGCACGAACATGAGCGTGACGGCCGGTCCTGGAAGACAGAATGGCTTGCCGTCCCTGAGGCCTGTCTGCTCGCCTGCACCGCGCTTGTCCTCTGCTGCCGTCTGGCCGACGGGCTCCAAGTGAACGCTGATCGGATGAAAGATAATGTCGATGCCTGCGCCGGCTACCTCATGTCTGAGCCGGTGATGCGCGTCCTCTCTGCCAAGATCGGCAAGCACTCGGCGCACACGCTGATTTACGAGGCCACGATGAATGGCCGCGCAAATGGTTTGAGCATGCGTGACGCGTTGCTCGCCAATCGAGAGGTGCTCACGCATCTATCAGTATCGGAGATCGACGCCAGCCTTGACCTCGACGTTGCCGTCGGCGCCGCCGGCATGTTCGTTGACCGGGTCCTCAAGACATTGGACACCCCGAGGAGCAAGAATGGCGGCGCAAGGTGATGGCGGCGAATGCGCTACGGCGCGTTGAGCTGATCGATGGGCCCACTCCGCTGCAACGCGTACCGCAGCTGTCCAATAGGATCGGCGTCGACATATGGTTGAAGAGGGATGATCTCACTGGGACCGGGCTGGGGGGTAACAAGATCAGGGCACTGGAATTCCTGATTGGGGATGCGCTGGCACGCGACGCGGATTGCCTGATTACTGGAGGGGGACCGCAATCGAACTGGGCGATGCTGGCGGCGCTGGTGGCTCGTCGGTATGGCCTCGATCCATATCTCGTCTACTATGGACTGCCCAGGCGTCCGTCCGGCAATCATGCCTTGGCCGAGCTTGCGGGTGCGGACATCCGCTTTACCGGCAACTTCGAACGTGCGTCGGTCGATTCGGCGCTTGAGGTGCTGACGGCGCAGCTCAGAGCTGAGGGGCGTCGCCCGTACAACCTGCCACGCGGTGGGGCGACAGCTCTTGGCGCAGTCGGCTACGCCAAAGCCAATAGCGAACTGGCGGACCAGTTTCGGGAGCGTGACCTTACGCCACAATTCGTCTGGCTCGCCACTGGCTCATGCGGGACGCAGGCGGGCCTCCTCGCTGGTGCACGATGCTTGGCCGCCACTTATGGGGTGGTCGGGGTCACCGTAAGTCGACCTGCAGCGGAGTGCGCGCACCGGGTGGCCGTGCTGACCGACGAGGTCACGCAACTGGGATTCCCAGCAAGCCACGGCAAAGACCTTGACGATGTCGTAATCATCGACGGCTATATCGGCCCTGGATACGGTCGTGCGTCCGAGGCGGGAGAGCAGGCGACCCGCATCGTAGCCCAGACCACGGGTGTGTTTCTCGACCCTGTGTTTGGCGCCAAGGCCATGGCCGCCCTGATCGATGCGGCAAGGCGAGGTTCTATCGACGGTCCGGTGGTGTTCTTGGTCACGGGCGGGGCACCAACGTTGTTCGACACATCGGAAGGTCAGATATGACGACTCCGTTTCCAGCAGGATACTTAGGATCCGAAGCGCGGATCACCAGCGGTCCGGCGCGGACCATGGTTGAGTCTGGATACCGCACGGAGATCGCGGATGCGGAACTGCTCCACCACGGACTTGGCATGGCCGACCTCGTCCATCTCCGCGCCCTTCATGAGGCGGGAGTCGTGCCAGACGAAGCCGCGGCGGCCTTGGCTGAGCAATTACTCCAGATCACCTCCCAACCGGCTTCGGAATTCCCCTACGACCCCTTATATGGCGATGCGTACAACAGCCGAGAGCGAGAACTCGAGCGACGGCTCGGTGCGGGCGCCGGCTGGCTGCACACCAGTCGGACGCGGCGGGAAGCCGGCCGGATCGCCTTTCGCCTCGCGGTGCGCGACCGCCTGCTTGATCTTCACGAGGCCGTGTCTGGATTCGCTGAGGTCTTGAGTGGGCGCGCGAGTGAACAGGCGGAGACCGTCTGGGCGGACAACACCTACCTGCAGCCTGCGCAGCCGTCTACTTTTGGACACTACCTGGGCGGCTTTGGCGAGGAGTGCGTCCGGCACCTCACGCGGCTCGAGAACGCCTTCGCCCTGATCGACCGCTCGCCGGCCGGGGCCGGCGGCGTCGGCGGCACCAGGCTCGCCCTCGATCGCGACATCCTCGCCGAACGGCTCGGTTTCGCCGTGCCCGCGGCACACACCCGAGACGCGATGTGGGCAATTGACGAATTCATCGAGGTGGCTTTCGCGGCGCTCTGTGCCGTGATCACGGCAGATCGCCTCGCCGAGGACCTGGAGATCTTTACGAGTCCTGGTTTCGGCTATGTCGGGCTGGACGCTTCGCTCTGCCGGGCGTCCGTCCTTATGCCTCAGAAACGGAATCCTTACGCCCTCGCCGTCATTCGGGCTTCGGCGAACACCATGGTCGGCATGCTCACCGGCCTTGTGGCGACGGCCCGTACACCGTCCGCCCGCACCGACAATTGGCTGAATACCTACGGTCAGGTCGCACAGATTCTTGACACAGCCAACCGGGTAGTCGAGCTTGCCTCCGAAGTCGTGCGGACCTTGCAGATCGACGAGGAGGCGCTGACTCTCGCCGCAGGGACTAAATTCACAGGCGCTGCAGACCTTGCCGAAGAGCTAGTCCTCAGAAACGGAGTGGACTATCGATCTGCCTATCGAATTGTCGGTCGCGCCGTAGCTTGCGCGATAGATGAGGACCGCGCGACGATGAGCGAGCTTGACGTCGAGAACGCTGCTGAGCTGATTCTGCGCCGACGGCTTGGGATAGATGCAACCATCCTTCGTGATGCGCTTGATCCAAGCCACATTGTGGCTACTCGGACCGTTGTCGGAGGCAGTGCGCCGGGACAAGTGAAGGATCATGCATGCGCTCTGCTGGAGCGGGTGCGGAATGCAAGCGGCTGGCGCGATGACCGGCGTGAGCATATCGCGAGTGTGGAAGAGGAGATAGTTGATGCTGCCGTTGGCCTCACTCGGATCCGAGCTGGCCACGGAGGCAATGCGCAGCAATGAGGACAGCCCCTCTACAGTGCCCAGAAGTAGCTCACTTGACTGGCTGTGTTTGCCCAACCGCATAACAAAGGAGCCCTGTGAACGACCGTATACCCTACGACGTTGTCATCGTCGGGGCGGGAGCCGCCGGTTTATCCGCCGCCGTGCTGTTGGCGCGAACGAAACACCGCATCTTGATTATCTCACTGACCGCTCGGCGCAACTCCACCGCGGAGGTCATCAACAATGTTCCGTATGCGCACGGAACTCGGCCTACAGACGTATTCGCAAAGATGGAGGCTGACGCCAAACATTACGGTGCCGCCTTCGTATGGGACGCGGTAGACACTGCCCGTGCCAGCGCAGACAGCATCGAACTGGTGACCCGGGGGGGCGCCAGTTACATCGGCCGGCGCCTGCTCCTCGCCGCCGGTACCGTGAATGAGATGCCATCCTGGGTACCGATGGAAGCGTGGGGAAAAGCGGTGTTTGACTGCCCGTACTGCCATACTTATGAGCACGACGGCGCTGCTTTCGTATCCGTAGGGACTGGTGAGGAAGCCCTCAAGCACGCGCTCCTGTGCCAGCAGTACACCAAGGATCTCACGACTCTGGTATCCGACCCCGACGCCGCTCAACATGAATTCGCTGATCGGCTTCGGATGATCGGTTCTAGGGTGTTCGTCGACAGTGTCACGTCGGCCACCGTACTCGACTCGGGGAAGCTGCGCCTCCTGACAGCTAAAGGCAGAGAGTTGATAGCCGGGACCGTCGTACTGGACTTCATAATCCGACCGAATCAGCTTCTGCCGAGGCAGCTCGGACTTGAGTTGAGCCCAAACGGATATCCACGCGCAACGCCCTTCGGTAAAACCTCCCATCCGCGAGTCTACAGTGCCGGAAATAACCCTGGCTCGCCGTATTTCATGTGGACGGGCGCGGCCTGCAGTGGAATCAATGCTGCGCGGCAGATCTGTGAGGATATCGCGTTCGGCGACTGATATACGCCGGCTGCTGGATCGATTGATTCGCAGTACCTCGAGAATGGATGGATTTTGGGCGCACGACAACCTCGGCTGGCGGGCATGACGAGGCGTCTGTGGCTCTCCATGCGCCTTATCGCCGTGGCGCGTAAGGCAGGCTGGGGCTGGTTCATCGCGCTATGGATTGTCAACCTCGCTCGCATGGTGTTGCCAACAATCGTCGGATTAGCGATGGGCCTGCTCGTCTCGAGGCTGTTGGCCGATGGCGAAGAGCTGGCGACAGTCTCGGCACTGGTGTCCGCCGCGTGTGGCTTAATGTTGCTGGCGCACACCACTGAGACTGTCGGTGCGGCGCTCACGTTCAGCGTTTCTCAACGACTAGACGGTTGGCACCAGCATCGCATCTCACGGCTGGTCGGCGGCCCGCAAGGAATCGGACATCTCGAGGATCCCGCGGTCAGGAACGATCTCGAAGAGGCACTGCTGAAGGGCCTGCCCGGGTGGGCCTCATACAGCTTCGGCACGGGTGCGACCGGCCAGATCGCCATCAGCGCGCGGACCGTGGGCTCGTGCTTCGCCGCCTTGGTGCTCGGGCGTTTCTCCTGGCCGCTTGCGATCGGACTACTCGCAGTGACGTTCGTGGTACGAATGTGTGTGCGTCGCGAATGGCTCGGACAGCATGGCGTCGTAAGAAAATTGACGCCGGTGACACGAAAGGCGCATCGTTGGGCAGATGTGGTCGCCTCGCCCTGGGCGGCCAAGGAATCCCGCATCTTCGGCCTGGGCGACTGGGCGATAGGACGACATCAGCGGCTCATGAGTGGCCGAGTGCTTCATCTGGCGGCGATTCGAGCGCGCGTCCTGCGCAAGACGGCATTCCTGGTCGTTCCGCTTGGCGTGGCGGTCCTGGCCGGTCTCGGCACCTTGGTGTGGGCCGCGGCCGCCGCGAAGATCACGCCGGGCTCGTTAGCGATCTATCTTGGAGCGTTCTGGGGTGTCGTGGCTGCAAACGGCATGGATTACGAGGCATTCGACGTTCACTTCGCTGGCCTGCCGACGCTACTGGCCCTCGATCATTTACAATCACGGCTTTCATCGAGCTCGGAGAGCTCCCTGCACCCGTACCAGGGGTCGACAGCGCCGCCGGTAGTTCGATTTTCCGCGATCAAATTCCACTACCCCGGTGCGAGCCGTCCGGTCCTGGACGGATTCGATCTGGAGATCGCAAGCGGAGAGAAGCTCGCAATTGTCGGAATGAACGGCGCCGGCAAGTCAACGATGTTGAAATTGTTGTCCGGCATGTACCGTCCGTCGGCTGGCCAGCTCACGATCGATGGCAGGAGCCTCGACGACTATGGTGCGCGCGCCTGGCAGAAGCGCCTGGCAGTCGTCCTGCAAAATTTCGTACATTACGACCTTTCGCTGCGCGAGAACATTGTGCTTGGTGCTTCACAAGAGTCTGCGCATCCCGGACTGCTCGACATTGTGGCGCGGCAGGCTGGCATCGAAGACCTTCTTGGCAGGATGCAACTCGGATGGGATACGCCCTTGTCTGCTCGCTACCAAGGCGGCGTGGAACTTTCGGGAGGGCAATGGCAGCGCATAGCGCTGGCTCGTGCGCTTTATGCGGTGGCGCGGGGAGCGCAGCTGCTCGTGCTGGACGAGCCGACCGCACACCTTGACGTCCGAGCGGAGTTGGATGTGTTCTCACGTGTTCTCGACGCGGCCGAGGGGGCAAGCGTCGTATTGATCTCACATCGGCTCTCGTCGGTGCGCAAAGCCGACCGAATCGTTCTCATCGACGATGGCAGGGTAGTCGAGGACGGCGGACACGACCAGCTCGTTGCCTTGGGCGGACGGTATGCGAAAATGTTCGCTCTCCAGGCTGACCGGTTCGGCGATCATCCTGCTCATGGAGGGGGTGATGCGACATGAGCCGCGCTTCCATACTCTTGTTCCTCTTCCGGACCGCTTGGCGTGCGCGTCGGCGAGCGGTGGTCGGCTATGTGCTACTACTGATCATAGAGATTCCTGCGATTGGCTGCCTGGGCCTGGCATTGCGCGCTCTCATCGTGTCGGCCGCACAGCGGGACCTGTCAAGGTCGCTCCTTGATGCGGCCGCTGCGGCCCTGTGTTGGACGGTCTCTGCCGTGGGCGGCTCGGCACGAACGAACCTGACCTACCTTCTTGCCGAGTCTGTCAGTGTGCAACTGGACGGACAGATTCTTGGCCTCATCGCACAATGCGGTGACCTGGAGACCTTGGAATCGCCTGAGTTCACCGACAGGGTTGGGATACTGCGGAGCGGCGGCGATCTGATCGGCCACTACTCGCTGAGTGTTCTCGACGCCGTTGCCACCGTCTTGCGCTTGGCATTTGTTCTGGTGCTGTTGGCCACGGTCCGAGCCGAACTGCTGCTCCTCGCCCTGATCTTGGCGCCGGTGCTCTGGCTGCAGCGCAGAGAGCGGCAGCAGGTCATCCGCAGCATGGTTGACACGGTTGAGCAGACGCGCCTCGCTGACCATCTCTTCCGCCTACACACTGATCCTGCGGCAGCCATGGAAATGCGAATTGCGGATTCCGTCAAAACGCTAATCGACCTCGCGGACGGCATCTGGCGCAACGTCGTGAGGCGGAAGGATCGCGCGCTATGGCGGTCGGTTATCTTCGACGTTGCCTCCTGGTCAATATTCATTGTTTGCTACGGCTCCGCACTGATCTCTGTCGTGCGATCGGGCTCTGTCGGTCAAGCCATGGCCGGAAACATGCTGCTGGTCATTACTCTCATTGCGAATCTAAGAAAACAGGCGGAGGACACTGTTCACCAGCTGCATCGGACTGCCGAAGGCGCCCACTTCCTGGATGCTTATCTGGCGCTTCGCAACGATGCCGCCTTGCAACTTGCGGCGTCGTCGCGGCCGATCCCCTCTTCTCTCACGGATGGCATCGCCTTCCACGGAGTCTCGTTTTCCTACCCACGTGGCGCTGCTCCTGTGTTGTCCGATCTGAGCATCCGCCTTCCGGCCGGTTCGACCGTGGCGATCGTAGGAGAGCACGGAGCTGGCAAGACTACGCTGATAAAGCTATTGTGTGGTCTGTATACCCCGTCGTCGGGCCACATTACGGTAGATGGGCTGCGGCTGGACGAAGTCGGCCATAAACAGTGGCAAGGCAGAATCACGGCGAGCTTCCAGGATTTCGCGAAATTTGCATGGCAAGTACGTGAGTCGGCTGGCTGTGGCGATCTGACCAGGCTAGCTGATGATGCGAGGATAACGGAGGCTCTAAACGCCGGAGATGCCTTGGGGTTCGTCGCGAAGCTGCCGCTGGGCCTCGATACCCCTCTGGACG
This sequence comes from Actinocatenispora thailandica, assembly GCF_016865425.1. NCBI lineage: Bacteria > Bacillati > Actinomycetota > Actinomycetes > Micromonosporales > Micromonosporaceae > Actinocatenispora > Actinocatenispora thailandica. Next base: position 1,534,344 of record NZ_AP023355.1, read on the forward strand.
CCTCCCGCGATGGTGTCGAGTTATCAGGTGGACAGTGGCAGCGCATAGCGCTCAGCCGCGCGTTCATGCGCACTAGTCCCCTCCTGTTCGTACTCGACGAACCGACGGCGTCCCTGGACGCGCACAGCGAGTATGTCGTCTACCGACGACAAATGGTCCATGCACGGAACCTAGCAGAAAAGAACGGTGCGATCACCGTGGTAATCTCCCATAGGTTCTCCACTGTACGCATGGCGGATCTCATCCTTGTACTTGCGAATGGCGCTGTTTCGGAGGCCGGAAGCCACGCCGAGCTGATGGCGCTAAATGGGGTATACGCTCAGTTGTATGAACTGCAAGCTCAGGGTTATGGGCAGGATCATCCGGCAGCTCCCCCAGAGGGCGCCGGCCGCTCATCGCTCGTTTGACGCGGCAGAGGGTACGATGAAACTCTGGGCGTTGAGGTGTTGCGCTGGTGAAGCAGTCGGCGCACTGCACGAATGGGCCGTCGGGAATCTTCAAGGACCCATACAGAAGGTCGTCTTCGGAAACGCTGCTCGCGCCACGCGATCGGTTTTCGGTTGGTATGCCATGATCCTCGCGCGGCGACAGTGACATCCCGACCTTCCCAGATCCTCAAAATACTGTCCAGCACGGACAACAGCGTCCGGGATCAGGATCAAACAGACTGGTAACGACACACCGCGAATTCGCCAGCGGAGTCCGAGCAGGCGGCACTCAAGGTGCTCTACCTCGTTGTCAAACAGAAGCGTCGCGCCGGCCAGAACCTGACCGGCCGGATCAACGGCTAGCGACAGGCCCTCAACGCCTTCGCCATCATGTTCGCCGACCGGATCACCAACCAGTAACCACCATCGATCACGTCAGAGGCTCATACAAAAAGGATCTGACAGCCCCGCCCGTGGATTCAGGCTACGAGGGTCCGGCATTAGGTGTTTACTCGAGACGCCGGGTGGTGGGGTGGTTGTCGCAGCGGTTGAGCGGCGTCGCGCTGCTGATGAGCAGACGTAGCACCACGATGGCGGTGGAGAGGTAGAGGTACATGGTCTGGCTGTACTGTCGGTTGGCCGCAGCTTGCTGAAGCCGTTCATCCACGGGTGCCCGCGTTCGACCACCCAGCGTGTCCGGCCTGGATTGGGGTGGCAGGCCCTCGCGGACGATCTCGCCGGTGAGGTCGCTTGGCAAGGGCGGTACGAGGGTTTGTCGCCGCCCCGGCCCAGACTGACGTTGACCTGCTCGGGGTAGGTCGCCGACGTACTTGTGGGCGGCTCCCAGGGTGGGCACTAGCAGCGGGGAATCGTGGCGGTTAGCTCCGGCAGCCATGACTGTTAGCAGGACACCACGCGCCTCCGCGAGCACCGAGCGTTTCAGGCCCCGTTTGCCGCGGTCCACCGGAGTGCGCCCGGCGGCTTGCCCGCCACCCTTTGGTGATGCAGCCATCCACGGGCAACTCGCCCAGTTCCGCGCCGATCATGCTGTCGTAGGTCTGCAGGGGCTGTAGAAACCTTCGGTCACCGATACCTGTGGATCACTGTCAGAGGCGTATTCCGAGTAGTGCGTCCACCGCATCCGTTACCAGAGCGGGTGCCGTCACGTCAGTACCGTCGCTGGCCGCCCACCTGTCGACCGCCGCCAAGGCCCCGGGTGTATCCAGGTCGGCGGACAGCCGCTCCCGCAGCGCGCGTAGTAGCTCCTCCCCGGGCGGCCCGGCTGACCGGCGTACCGCGGCGCGCCACCGCGCCAGTCGCTCCGCTGCTGCGGCCAGCACCGGCTCGGTCCACGGCCGGTCGGTGCGGTAGTGCCCAGCCAAGAGCCCCAGCCGTACCGCCATCGAGTCCACTCCCACGGCCCGTAGCCTCGACAGAAGGACCAGGTTGCCCTTGGACTTGGACATCTTCTCGCCGTCCAGTCCAATCATCCCGCAGTGCACGTAGTGCTTCGCGAACGGCCGCTCGCCGGTGATCGCCTCGATGTGCGCTGCGGAGAAATCATGGTGCGGGAAGATCAGGTCACTGCCGCCACCCTGTACGTCGACCGTGGAACCCAGCCAGCGCAGCGCGATCGCCGCACACTCGATGTGCCAGCCTGGGCGGCCAGCACCTAGCGGCGAGGGCCAGCTCGGCTGGCCAGCATACTGGCTGTCGCGCCACAGCAGAGGGTCCAGAGGGTCCCGCTTGCCGGCGCGGTCCGGGTCACCGCCGCATTCCGCGTTCAGCGAAAGCATGGTAGCTCGGTCATACCCGGACTGGTACCCAAAGTACTTGGCGGCCCGAGTGTCGAAGTAAACATCGTTGGTGTCATCCCCTAGCCGGTACGCCGCGCCCTGCGCGACCAGCCGCTCGACCAGCTCCACCACCTCGGGGATGGCCTCGACCGCGCCCAGGTAGTGCTCCGGCGGCAGGATCCGCAGCGTCTCCATGTCGGTGCGGAACAGCGCGATCTCCCGCTCGGCCAGAGCGGTCCACTCCTCACCGTCCCTCGCCGCGCGCGCCAGCAGCCCATCATCCACGTCGGTCACGTTCTGTACGTACTGCACGACCTGCCCTGTATCGAGCCATAGTCGATTAATCAGGTCGAACGTGATCATCGTGGCGGCATGTCCCAGATGCGTCGCGTCGTAGGGGGTGATGCCGCACACGTACAGCCGGGGCGGGGTCGCCGGCTTGCTCGGCCGCACCGTCCGGGTGGCCGTGTCGAACAGGGCAAGGGGCACCGCAGCGCCGGGCAGCCGTGGCACGACGGGCGCCGACCAGGAATCCATGGCGCCAGGCTAACAAGATCGAACACGACCACCGATGGCGGCCTCTGGCCGGCTCTGCTGGGTGGTGGAACGCGGCATGTCCTGGCTGGTCACCTACCCGCGACCTGGTTCGCCGCTAAGGGGTCCTAACAGAATCGGGTGAGGCGGCGGTAGGTGATGATGCAGGTGGCCAGGCCGAGGAACGCTTCGTGGATGTCGGCCCGGTGTTCCCAGCGGGTGCGTAGCCGCCGGAAGCCGTGCAATGACACGGCCAGCGGGATGCCGTTCGCGTCGGTGATCACGTGGTGTTTCGAGCCCGGCCTGGCACGGTCGACCGGACTCGGACCGCTTTTGGGCACTTCCGCAGGGCCCGCACATGCGTCCCGTCGATCACCGCCCGCGAAAATCCAGCGCACCGGCACCTCGTAGCTCGCCCAGGAGCAGCTCATGCAGACCACGCCAGACCCCGGCGTCGTTCCACTCGGCCAGTCGACGCCAGCAGGTCATCCCCGAACCGAACCCCAACTCCTGCGGCAGAAACTCCCACTGGACCCCCGTGTGCGGCACGAACAAGATCCCGCACAGCACCTTCCGGTCGGCTACCCGCGGCCGGCCACGCCCACCCGGCCGACGCCGCGGCGCCGGCAGCAACGGCTCAACACGCTCCCACAACCGGTCAGAGACGATCCACGGCGGCTGTTCACCCCTACGCACACGACAGTCCTACCGGCCAAGATCAACAACGGTCAAGAGCCAAGATCAATTTTGTTAGGACTTCTAAGGAGGCGGCGGGGATTACGCGGTCTGTTCGAGGCTGATGGGCTTGTCTTGTACTGATTCAGCGATGAGGTGGGGGTGGATCAGGTAGTTCCACTCGCCGTGGAAGGCATACCGCTGCAACGGAACCGTCGTCATCTGCGCGTTGCTGATCTTGACACCGGTGGGGTAGGTTCCCGTGTCCAGCACGGCCTCCACACTCAGCCTGGTGCTGGTTGTGGTAGTCGCGATAGTCTCCACGATGGTCTGGTAGTCGGTCAGCGGCCGGCCCCGCCAGTTGATCGAGATGAACGAAAACAGCCGGTGTTCGACCTTGTTCCACTTCGATGTTCCGGGCGGAAAGTGACACAATGAGCTCTTTTCATCTGCGTGGGAATGTGTTGCGCCACAGGGGATCGAGACGTTTTCGTGACCGAGGGTGGCGTGTTGGAGCCTGGGATGTAGCGAAGCCCTTGCTCTGACGGCGATCGACCAAGATCCGCACGTCGGAAAGCAAGGGCTTCTGCATGTTGTTCTACCGTGCCGCGCTGCCGTTGTCACGCCAGACCGTGACCCTCGTGTCTGGGCTGATCCGAGCTCGCCGGCGAGAACTCGGCTCGCCGTGGCTGGCGCTCAACGCGGGACAGCAGGCGCTGCTGGTGCTGGTGTACCTGCGTCAGGGCGAACCGTTCGCACAGGTCGGGGCAGGGTTCGCAGTGTCAACGACCACCTGCTGGCGCTACGTCAACGAGACCGTCGAGTTGCTGGCCGATCGGGCGCCGAAGCTTCGCGCCGCGTTGCGGCGCGCTCGCCGTGACGGGGCAGCCTTCGTGATCATCGACGGCACCCTGGTCCCGATCGACCGGGTAGCGGCTGACCGGCCGTTCTACTCCGGCAAGCACCGGATGCACGGGATGAACCTACAGGTGGTCTCCACCCCGACGGCACCATGTCGACGTCGAAGATGCATCCGGATGAGGCCGACATCGATGGGTCGCTGGTCGCCCGGTTGCTCGCGAAGCAGTTCCCGCAGTGGGCTGACCTGTCCCTCGTCAAGGTTGCGTCGGCTGGCACCGACAACGCGATCTACCGCTTGGGCGACGACATGGCCGTGCGCGTCTACCCGGAGCCGCCGAGATGGTGGGTAAGGAGCAGTGTTGGTTGCCGAAGCTTGCTCCACTTCTGTCGCTGGCGGTGCCTGTGCCGCTGGGCACAGGCACGCCCGACGACCGGTTTCCCTACCCCTGGTCGGTGTATCGGTGGCTGGGCGGCGAGGACCTCGCCCACCATGCCACTGTCGACCTGGATGACTTAGCCGTCCAACTCGGGCGGTTCCTCACCGCGCTTCAGCGAGTCGACGCCACCGACGGGCCGCTGTCGACTCGGGCCACGCCAGTCAACACCCGCGACAACGAAGCCGTCCGATCCACTATTGATCACCTCGCCGCCTCCGGTGTCCTTGACGCCGGCCTGGCGACCGCGGTGTGGGAGGCGGCGTTGGCGGCTCCAGCATGGGGCGGCTCGCCGCTGTGGATCCACGGCGACCCGTTTCCCTCGAACCTGCTCGCGACGCACGGCCGGCTGACCGGCGTCATCGACTTCGGACTCCTCGGGTTGGGTGATCCGGCCTGCGACATGCTGCCGCATGGACCCAGCTGACTGCCAGCACCCGTGAGCGTTTCGCGCCGAAGCTGGCGTCGACGACGCCACCTGGGTGCGGGGACGCGGTTGGGCGTTGAGCGCCGGGCTTGGGGCGGTACGCGTCTACCGAGTCACCAACCCGGTTCTTGCGGCAGCCGGCCAGCATGCCATCGCCGAGACCATCACCTACTACCAGAACACGTGCTGGCGCGACCGATACCGGCGATCCCACGCACCCTGAAAGTCCCCGCTTCATGTCTCAGGCCCAAGCCGTGCTTGCCAACGAGGCGACGTGGCGGCCGTAACCGAGCTACACGGCTTGCCTGATGGGCATCGGCCGGCATCGTGGAAGCCGGCTCGGCGGTAGGCGGGGCGCGCGGTTCCGGACCGAATTACGGTCCGGGACTGCAGCGAGCTACCGGCGATGGGCGGGGCGGGAGGCGTCGAACGTGCGGATGCGATCCACATAGCGGGCCAGCTCGGCGGCCACATCCTCGGCGGTGACGTCGTCTCCGTCGGTGTCAACCCCGTACTGGATGAAGAAGTACTCGGGCCGGTCCTCGACCATCTTCGCGTGGGTGCCCAGCACGCCGCTCGGCTCCTGGTACAGAGAGGTGACGGTCCCGTTCGGCCACCGCAGCTCCCACCGCAGGTAGTCGCGGTTGCTCTTGCGTTTCGGGTCGCGGGAGACTGGGTTGTACCCGGTGAATCCGTTGTTGCGCAACGCAGTCACGACACCGTCAACATGTTTGCGGGCTGGTTCTGCGGTACGGCGCTCCAGGTTGGCGATGTCGGCGTCGGTGGCCGGAGCAGGCTGCGCGCCGCTGGGCCGGCCGATGGCCGCGGTGACTTCCTCGACGTCGCGGTCGCTGTAGGCCACCCGGATCGTCATCCGCGACGGGACTGCCCCGAGTTTGTTTGACACTCGGGGTTGGCGGGTGTCAGGCCGCGTGTGTGGTGGTGTAGATGGTCTCAAACTCGATCGGGGTCAGTCGTCCGAGGCGGGTTTGACGGCGACGCCGGTGATAGGTGGCTTCGATCCAGGTGACGATCGCGAGCTTCAGCTGGTGGCGGGTGGTCCAGCGGCGGCGGTTGAGGACGTTCTTTTGCAGCAGGGCGAAGAACGATTCCATGGCGGCGTTGTCGCCGCAGGCACCGACCCGTCCCATCGATCCGGTCAGCCCGGCCTGGTGCAGTGTGGTGACGTATTTCCGGGACCGGAATTGGCTGCCCCGGTCGGAATGTACGATCGTGCCACCTGGTTCGCGCACCGCGACGGCGTGCTGCAGCGCGGCGACGGCCAGGTCAGAGGTCATCCGGGAGTCGATGGAGTAGCCGACGATCCGGTTGGACCACAGGTCCTTGATCGCGCACAGATACAGCTTGCCTTCGGCGGTGGGGTGTTCGGTGATGTCGGTCAACCACACCCTGTTCGGTGCCGAGGCGGTGAAGTTCCGGCCACCTCCAGGACGCTTGAGCAGATCGTCATGCACCGGTGGCCCCGGCCTACGGCCCAGCTCCCGCTTGCGGGAGTGAGTCGAGAAGATCCGCTGGTCGCGGCACAGCCGCCAGACCCGGTTGTCGGAGGCGTGGTGGCCGGCGGCACGTAGTTCGTCGGCAACCAGCCGGTATCCGAACTCCGGATCGTCGGCATGGGCATCGATCGCGGCGTTGGTCAGATACGCATCCTGCACGTCGCGCTGGGACACCGGCTCGGCCAGCCACTGGTAGTAGGCCTGCCGGGAGAAGCCCAGCACCCGACACGTCACCGCGACCGGCACCCGGACAGGGGCGTCGGCCGCGGCCAGGTCACGGACGAGCGGGTAGGTCATTTTGGGTTGATGTCCCGGGCCAGATAGGCAGCGGCCCGGCGCAGGACCTCGTTTTCCTGCTCCAACAGCCGGATCCGCTTCTTCGCCTCACGCAGCTGTTCGGACTCCTCGCGGGTCACTCCCGGACGTTGGCCGTCTTCCACGTCCGCGGCACGCAGCCAGTTGGACAAGCACGACTCGGAGATCCCGAAGTCTTTCGCGATCTGCGTCAACGGCGCGCCGCCGGCACGGGCGACGGCGACCACATTGTCCCGAAACTCACGGGGATAGGGCTTGGGCACAGCAAACATCCTTCCAGCAAGGCCAGCAGCCTCACAGATCAGGTGTCAACCAAACCCTGGGCAGTCCCGAGTGCTCGGACCGTGGGCTGGTGTGGTGTGGCGTCGGTTGTGTACTGCGCGGCCTGGCCGGGGCCGGATCCGCACAACGGCGGTCAGTCGGCCGTCGACACCGGCAGCGCGCAGATGTCCGGTGCTGCGTGAACGTTCCGGAGCAGATCGGCCCTCGGCGGCGCATCGTTCCGGAGCAGATCCGCTGGGCGGATAGCGGAAACGGTTTGTTCCGGAACAGTTCCGGAGAACGAGACCGGTGAGCTTGGCCGAGGCGTCGGTGGCTGGCGGGCCGAGCCGGGGGAAGAGGGCTGTGACGGTGGACCGGGAGCGGCCCGCTGAGCCAGATCAGATGGGGGCAGTGGTCTGGGCGTTGTTGCTGCTCATCCCTAACTGCATCGTTGGATCGTTCAAAACTGCAGCAGTGTGAGCCGTCTCACGGGAGGATCACCCATCCGTGGCTGGGTAGCAGGCCGCCCGAACCTTTCACGACGCGTTGGAACTTGACTCACCGGTCTTGGCGCACCGGCGTGCCGGTCGACCGGATCGGCACGACCGCGATCACCGCCCGGCCCAGAGCCGCCCGGCACCGTGTCCTCCGGCGGTCACCTCCGCGCCCGGGCCAACACCTCGTCGGTGGTCAGCGTGCTGCGTGGATGGTGGCTCAGGCACATCGGTACCCGTATCCTGCGCGGGCTGGAACCCTCGGAAGCCAGATAGAACTCGCCGCTGCGGAGCCGGGAGACGTCCTCGACGTCGTCGCCCTTCGCCCGCGCCATCTCCCTTGCCGCCTCGACCTGGGTCGGGTTGTTGAGCAACCCGTAGACCTGGGTGGCGCAGTTACCCGAGACCCGGTTGTGCAGGCCCTTCGGCGCCTGGGTGGCGACGACCAGGCTCAGCCCGTACTTGCGCGCCTGGGACGCGAGCGCCAACGTGCTCTGGGTGCAGGCGGTCATGCCGCCGGAAGGTGCAAGCGTGTGTGCCTCGTCCAACACCAGCAGGCCGAGCAGCGGTCGGTCGGTGGCCGGATTCTTCTTGATCCAGGCGAACAACGCCATCTGTAGCTGGTTGACGAACCCCTGGCGTGCCTCCTCCGCGGGCATGCCGATGAAGCTGATCACCGAGACCCGGGCCCGTTTGTGTCAATGGCCAGTTGTTTTCCCCGGTGGCGGCCAGTTGTTGCATGCGCTGGCGGCCGGATGTCGGTCCCCGTTGGCGGCCAGATAGCTCCCCGCCGTTGAGGTGGTGCGGTTACTTCAGTGGCGTGACTCCCTTGCCGGTGGTGGCTTCGGTGAGCCGGAAGCTGTCACCTTGGGTGACGACGACGTGGGCGTGGTGCAGGAGCCGGTCGACTGTGGCGGTCGCGAGGGTTTTGGGCATGATCTCGTCGAACCCGGACGGGTGCAGGTTGGAGCTGACTGCCAGGGAGCGTCGTTCGTAGGCGGCGTCGACCAGCCGGTAGAAGCCCTCGGCGGCGTCGGGTGAGACGGGTAGTAGTCCGATGTCGTCGATGATGATCAGGTCGGATCGGACGAGTCGGGCCATCGCGCGGGCCAGGGAGTCGTCGGCGCGGTGGCGGCGGACCAGGGCGCCGAGGTCTTCGATGGTGAACCAGGCCACGGACATGCCTGCCTCGACGGCGGCTTGTCCGAGCGCTTCGGCGAAGTGGGACTTGCCGGTTCCGGACGGTCCGCAGACGCAGAGGTTTTCTGTGCGTTGCACCCATTCCAGGGTTTTGAGCGCGTCCTGGGTGGGCCGTGGGATCGAGGAGGCGGTCTCGTCCCAGTCGCCGAAGGTCTTGCCGGCGGGGAACCCGGCCCGTTTGCGGCGGGTGCGCAGGTTCGCCTGATCACGGCCGGCGGCTTCCTCGGCCAGCAGCACTCGGACGACCTCGGCGGGGTCCCAGCGTTGCGCCTTCGCGGTGGGGATCAGATCGGTCAGAGCTCGGCGCAGGTGGGGCAGTTTGAGCCGGCGGGTCAGCCCGATGGCTTCGGACATCGGGTCGCCGGTGGTGCCGGTGATGGCGCGGATCGGGGTGGTCATCAGTGCTGTTCTCCTTGCGGGGTAAGGCCAAAACGGTTCCAGGCGGAGGTGCCAGGTTGCAGGCTGTGGGCCTCGCTGGCGCGGGAGGGTTCGGCCGCGGCGCGGCCGTGCTGGTGGGTCAGGATCGAGATCAGGTCGTCGTCGGCGAAGCGGCCGGCGATCGCCGCAGGGCCCAGCGCTTGGTCGACTTCGGCCATGCTGTGCAGCTTGGCCAAAGCGACGGCTTCGGCCATCTTCGAGGCGAGGCGCCGGGTGCCGGCTTCAGCGGCCTCGACCAGCCACGCGGCGGCACCCGGCCCGATCGTCAGAAACGCAGCTTCCTCGGCGGTGGTGGCCTTCGGGACGCGCTGGTCGGTGTGCTCGGGCCGCGGCGGGTAGTGCTCAGGCTGGATCGACGGGCTGCCAGGAGCCGAACGCGTGTGTCGAGCGACCTCGGCCGGGCCGTGTTCGCCGACGGCGGTGACGATCAGCTCGTCGCCGCCGAATCGGGCCCACACCCTGGTGTCGACCAGCTCGTGCGGCACCGAGTAGCGCACGCCTTCCACCGAGATCGTGCAGTCCCATCTGACACGTCGGGTGGTGCCGAACGCGACGGTAAACGGCTTGTCCGGCAACCGATGCAGCCGCCCTCGTTCCTCGGCCAACGCATCAACCGGCCGTCGGCGAGACTCGCGATGCACGCGGGTGTTGACCTGTTCGCAAAACTCGCGGCACGCGGCCTCCACCTGGCCGAACGTCTTGTAAGCCGGCAGCAGGTTCGCCGCCGTGGGCACCACATCGGCCTTCGCGATCCGCACGGTCGCTTCGCTGCCGCCCTTGGTCTCGGGGTCGGCCGGCAGACAGGTCCGGATGGTCATCCCGTAGTGCCGGCCCACCTCGACGATGTCGGCGTTGCGGACCGCGACCCCGGCGACGTGCTCGACGGTGACGGTTTTCTCGTTGTCGGTCAACGCATACGTCGGCACGCCACCGATGCGCCGTAGCGTCGCGTCCAGACACGACACGATCGTCGGCAACGTCTTGTCGAACACCTCCAATCACCACCCGGAAGCGGGACCAGGCCAGCCACGCGCACCACAACGCCGTCCGCCGACCGCCGATCCGGGGACCTTCGCCCCAGTCCCACTGCAACCACAGGCCCGGCTCGACGATCCAGGGCCGATACACGCGGTGGAACCCGGCCCGCATCCGCGCCTTCACCTGCGCCACCGCCCGCCGGGTCGTGCGCTGCCCGCCGCCGAAGCCCATCGCGACGATCCGGCGATGCACCACATCAGCCCGCACCCGGCCTCGTGAGGCGGCCACGAGCTCTTCGATCTTGTCCAGGTACTCATCGATCGGCCGGGCCCGATGCTGCCGCTCCACCGGTCGGCCACCATCAGCCCGCAACTTCACATACCGGGCGACGGTGTGGTGATCGCACCCCGCCAACTCGGCCGCCGCACGGTAACTCCCCGTAGCGTCGAACGCTTCCAGAATCTCCACGATCTCCCCGCTGCGCTTCACACCGACCAGCCTCGCCGGCCGGCAACTGTCCAGGTCCGGGGAGGTATCTGGCCGTGACCGGGGACAACACTGGCCACGAAATGCTCAACAAATGGCCGCCTACGGGGAGTATGCGCTGGCCGCGCTCACGTTTGCCCGGTGACGGGGTAAGAGATCAGTTCAGAATGAGTTTGCGGAGGCAGATGATTGAGCAGGCGATGCCGAGGAGCGCTTCATGGATGTCGGCTCGGCGTTCGTAGCGGATGCGCAGGCGTTTGAAGGCGTGGAGTCAGGCGAAGGTGTGTTCGACGGGCCAGCGTATGACGCCGAGGCCGGTACCGTGAGCGGTGCGGCGTCGGGCGATGACCGGTGTGATGCCGCGAGCGCGGACCATTCGGCGGTACTTGTCGTGGTCGTAGCCGCGGTCGGCGTACAGGTGTGGTGGTCTGCGCCATGGGCGGCCGACCACGCCGCGGATCGGTGGAATGGCGTCGATCAGGGGGATCAGTTTGGGTGACGTCGTTGCGGTGTCCGCCGGTGAGTGATCGCCAGCGGGATGCCCGCGCCGTCGGTGATCACATGATGTTTGGACCCGCCCTTGCGGCGGTCGACTGGACTGGGGCCGGTCAGATCCCCTTTTTCAACGCCCGCAGGTGCGAGGAATCGACGAGGGTCACCGACAGATCCAGCAGACCGGCGGTCCGCAGTTCGGCCAGCAGGTTCTCGTGCAGCGTCTGCCAGACCCCGGCCTGCTGCCACTCGGCCAACCGCCGCCAACACGTCGCACCCGAGGCGCCGAAGAGCCTGGTCGGAACCCGATTCCAGCCGACCCCGGTGCGCGCTACCCACAGGATCGTCTCCAGCACGGCCCGATCAGCGACCCGCCGACGTCCCGGATACCGGAAACGCCGTTGACGCACCGGGGTCAGCGGCTCCAGCCGAGCCCACAACGCGTCGGTGAGTACCTCATCCTGCACACCGGAAGCCCTCGAACAGCCTGCAGCGCAATCAAAGCCGACCCGCCGACTCATTCTGAACTGATCTCTAAGGGGAATCGTCGATGCAACCCGGGGCGCCGCGCGCCCGGAGCGCCCGGCATCTCGGCCCGATCCGCCGTGCCGCAAGCGAAACCGGCTTCCGTGCGGGGTGCGCCGGACGTCCTCGGATCCGCAACGCCGCTGCCGGTCGGGCGCCGGAGTGGCGGCGCCGCGGCCGGATCGGAGCGGCATCGTATTCGGTGCCGGCAATGACGGTGGACGTTCGAGCTGGCCTTTGGGGTTGCCCGGATTCATGTGAGATGCCTCTCAAGGGCCACGGTTGAGGTCTGTCGCGGCCGCTCACTAGCATTGTGCCGAATATCGACGTTCGTAACTGGAAAGCTCGGTTTGGTCTCCTGCCACGAGCGGGACAGAACCGTATCGGGGGTGGCACAGGTGATCGCGCGGGCGTCGGTCGCCCGGCAGCGGCCGGGGATGAATCGGGCCGGTTGTCGGCCAGTTTGGCCGGCAGCGTTTCCGGCTGCGAGGGGGCTTCTCTGTGGGCGAGGGTGACGACGGGTTCGCGAAGCTCGGTCTCGGGCCGACGACGTTCTTCGTGGTGAACCTGGACGCGAAGATCGCGGAGCTTGTCGACGGTTACGGGTTTCGATCGACCGCGCGGTCGATCTCGGACGGTGGTGGCCGGAGCCGTCAGGCGGTGCTGCGCAAGTCGAGCATCGAGCTGCGCCTGGTCGAGGGGTTGGACCCGGAGCATCCGGCCCGGGCGTACGTGGAGCGGCACGGCGACGGCGTGGCCGACATTGCGCTCAGCGTGCCGGATGTCGCGCGTGCGTTCGCCGGCGCGGTGCGGCGCGGCGCGTCGCCGGTGGCGCCGCCAGCGGTGCGGGACGGCGTGCAGACCGCCTCGGTCGGCGGTTTCGGCGACGTGACGCACACGTTCGTTCCGCTGGACGCTGTCCGGACCGCCGATCCGGACGAGGACGGGCCGCGGCTCGGCCGAATCGATCATTTCGCCGTATGCGTCGAGGCTGGTCAGCTCGATCTGACCGTGGATTTCTACGTGCGGGTTCTTGATTTTCGCTCGATCTTCTCGGAGCGGATCGTGGTCGGTGGCCAGGCAATGCTCTCGACGGTCGTGCAGAGCGCGGCCGGCACGGTGACGTTCACGATCATCGCTCCGGACCCGTCCCGTGATCCGGGCCAGATCGACGATTTCCTCAAGAACCACGACGGTGCCGGCGTGCAGCACATCGCCTTCACCGCAGGCGACATTGTCATCACGGTGCGCGAGGCGCAGCGAAGGGGTGTCGAGTTTCTCGGCACCCCCGCCGCCTACTACCGGCTGCTGACCGACCACATCACCCTGGCGCGGCATTCCACCGACGAGCTGCGTGACACGAATGTGCTGGCCGACGAGGACGAGCACGGTCAGCTCTTTCAGATCTTCACGCGTTCGGTCCACCCGCGCGGCACATTCTTCTTCGAGCTCATCGAGCGGTTCGGCGCCCGGACGTTCGGCAGCGGCAACATCACCGCGCTGTACGAGGCGGTCGAGGCACAGCGGTCGCCGTGACACCGACGCTGGCCACGCTTGTCGAGGCGCAGGCGGCGGCGAGCCCGGACGCGTGCGCCGTGGTGGCGGGCGGCGAGCGCCTGTCCTACCGGCAGCTCAACGCCCACGCGAACCGGCTGGCCCGGCTGCTCATCGGCCTCGGCGTGGGGCCGGAGGACCGGGTGGCGCTGCTGCTGGAGCGCTCGGCCGACCTGGTCGTGTCGGTGCTCGGGGTGCTCAAGTCCGGCGCGGCGTACGTGCCGGTCGAGCCGGACCACCCGCCGGCGCGGATCCGGTCACTGCTCGCCGGGGCCGACGTGGCGGTGGTGGTCACCGAGCGGGCGTTGGCGGCGACGGTGCCGGACGGGTACCGCGTCGTCGTGTGCGACGACCCGCAGACGCGTCGGCGGCTGGATGCCGGACCCGGCCACGACGTGACGGACGCCGAGCGGAGCTCGCCGCTGCGCCCGGAGCACCCGGCGTACGTCATCCACACGTCCGGCTCGACCGGCGCGCCGAAGGGCGTCGTGCTGCCGCACCGGGGCGTGCTCAACCGGCTGACCTGGATGATCGAGCGGTACGGGTTCTCCGCGGCGGACCGGTTCCTGCAGAAGACGCCGTACGGGTTCGACGTGTCGGTGTGGGAGCTGCTCGCGCCGCTCGCGTGCGGGGCGCGGCTGGTGGTCGCGCATCCCGGCGGCCACCGGGACCCCGGCTACCTGACCGAGCTGATCGAGACCGAGCGCGTCACCGTGGTGCACTTCGTGCCGTCGATGCTGCATGCGTTCGTGCGCCACGGATCGGACGGGCGGCCCGGCCCGCACCGGCTGGGTGACCTGCGCGCGGTGTTCGCCAGCGGCGAGGCGTTGACCGCCGACCTGCGGGATCGGTTCTTCGCCACGTACGAGGCCGGCCTGCACAACCTGTACGGGCCGACCGAGGCGTCGATCGACGTGACAGCCTGGCGGTGCGACGCGGCCGAGGGTGCGGCCGACCCGCCGATCGGTGAGCCGATCACCGGCATCCGGGCGTACGTGCTGGGCGACCGGCTGCGCCCGGTCCCGGACGGCGTCGCGGGCGAGCTGTACCTGGCCGGCGTCGGGTTGGCGCGCGGCTACCTCGGGCGGCCGGGGCTCAGCGCCGGCCGGTTCGTCGCCTGCCCGTGGGGCAGCGGCGAGCGGATGTACCGCACTGGCGACCGGGCGCGGCGGCGGGCCGGCGGCCCCCTGGAATACCTGGGACGCACCGACGACCAGGTGAAGATCCGCGGCTTCCGGGTCGAGCCGGGCGAGATCGAGGCGGCTCTGGCGGCGTGCGACGGCGTCGGCCGGGCCGCGGTCCTGCTGCGCGAGGACCGGCCGGGCGAGCGCCGGCTCGTCGGGTACGTGACCGCCGACGGCGCGACCGCGCCCGACCCGGCGGCGCTGACCGAGCGGCTGCGCCTGGTCCTGCCCGAACCCCTGGTTCCGGCCGCGGTCCTGGTGCTGGCCGCGTTCCCGGTCACCGGCAACGGCAAGCTGGATAGCGGCGCGCTGCCCGCACCGGACTTCGCCGCCCGGGTCGGCGCGGCGGCCCCGACCGGCACCCGGGAGCAAATCCTGGGCCGGGTCGCCGCCGAGGTGCTGCGCCTGGACCGGGTCGGCACGCACGACGACCTGCTGTCGCTGGGTGCCGACAGCATCGGCCTGCTGGAGATCCTGGCCCGGGCGCGCCGGGCGGGCCTGGTCGTCCCGGTCGGCGCGGCGCTCGCGACGCCGACCGTCGCCGGGCTGGCGGCCGCCGCGGCACCGGCGGACGGGGCCGACCACGACGCGGCCGACGACGTGCCGACCGGGCCGTTCCCGCCGACCCCGACGATGCGGTGGCTGCTCGACGACATCGGCGGGCCGGTCGAGCGATTCCACCAATCGCTGCTCGTGTGGGTGCCGGCCGAGGCATGCGAGGTGGACCTGGCCGCGGCCGTACGCGCGCTGCTGGACCGGCACGACGCGCTGCGGCTGAGGCTCACCCGCGTCGGCGGGGACTGGCGGGCGACGGTCGGCGCGCCCGGCACCGGGGAGGCGCCGGACCTGCTGACCCGGGTCGATCTGGCCGGGCTCGACGAGCCGCAGCGCGCGGAGCAGATCGCGCGGGCCACCAGGGCGGCCGTGGCCCGGCTCGATCCGGCCACCGGCGCGATGCTGCGCGCGGTGTGGTTCGACGCCGGACCGCGCGAGCCGGGCCGGCTCGCGCTCGTCGCCCACCACCTGGTCGTGGACGGTGTGTCGTGGCGGATCCTGCGCGACGACCTGCCCGAGGCGTGGCGGGCGGCCCGGGCCGGCCGGCCGTGGCGGCGCCCGGCGGGCGGCACGTCGTTCCGGCGCTTTGCCGGTCTGCTCGCCGGGCGGGCGGCGCGGCGCGCAGCGGAGCTGCCGGCGTGGACGGGGATGCTGCGCGCACCGGATCCGCCGCTGACCCGCCGCCCCCTGGACCCGGCCACCGACACCAGCGCGACGTTGCGGCAGTTGACCCGCACGCTGCCCGCGGCGCCGACCGGCGCGGTGCTCGGCGAGGTGCCGGCGCTGTTTCACGCCGGCGTGGACGACGTGCTTCTCACCGCGTTCGCGCTGGCCGTGGCGCGGTGGCGGGCCCGGCGCGGCGCGGCCGGTACGTCGGTGCTGCTGGACCTGGAGGGCCACGGCCGCGACGCCAGCTCCGTCGACCCCGGTGTGGACGTCGCCGGCACCGTCGGCTGGTTCACCAGCATCCATCCGGTGCGGCTCGATCCCGGGCCGGTCGGCTGGGACGAGGTGACCGGCGGTGGGCCGGCGCTGGGCGACGCGGTCAAGCGCATCAAGGAGCAGCGGGCAGCCGTGCCCGACCACGGGTTCGGCTTCGGTCAACTGCGGTACCTGCACGAGGAGTCCGCGGCGGTGCTGTCCGCCTGCCCGCGACCGCAGCTCGGCTTCAACTACCTCGGCCGCTTCGGCGCGGCCGGCGACGGCGCGTGGCAGCCGGCCACCGACGGCATCGCCCTGGACGGCTACGGCGACCCGCCCCGCCCACTGCCGCACGCGGTCGAGCTGAACGCGATCACACACGACCGGCCGGCCGGTCCGGAGCTGTCGGCGCACTGGTCGTGGCCGGCCGGGCTGGTCGACCGCGGCGAAGTGGCGGAGCTGGCCGGGCTGTGGTTCGAGGCGCTCACCGGCCTGGTCGCGTACGGGCGGCGGCCGGACGCAGGCGGGCTCACCCCGTCGGACCTCCTGGTCTCCCTCGACCAGAGCGAGATCGACCGGATCGAGACGGAGTTGAGGAGCGCGCCATGACGACGTCCCGGGCAGCCGACATCCTGCCGCTCGCGCCGCTCCAGCGGGGCCTGCTGTTCCACGCGGTGTACGACCTGCAGTCCGCCGCCACCACCGGGCTGTACGTGGTGCAACAGGACCTGGAGCTGACCGGCCCGCTGCGGCCGGACCGGCTGCGCGGCGCGGTCGAGGCGCTGCTGCGCCGGCACCGGCACCTCACCGCCGCGTTCTACCCCGATCTGACCGACCAGCCGGTGCAGGTCGTTCCCGAGGCGGTGCGGCTCCCGTGGCGGGAGGTCGACCTGTCCGAGCGGCCCGACCGCGAGGCCGCGCTCGCCGAGCTGGTCGAGGCGGACCAGCGCACGCCATTCGACCCGCATACCGCGCCGCTGGTCCGGTTCACCCTGGTGCGGCTGGCCGCGGACCGGTACCGGTTCCTGTTCACCCACCATCACATCCTGCTCGACGGCCGGTCGGTGGCGCTGTTCCTGACCGAGCTGCTCGCGCTGTACGACGGCGCGGACCCGCTGCCGGCCGTCCCGTCGTACCGGGACTTCCTGGCCTGGCAGCTGCGGCAGGACCGGGTCGCGGCGCAGGCGGCGTGGCGAGAGCGGCTGGCCGGCCTCGACCAGCCGACCCGGCTGGTCGCCGCGGACCTGCGGGACGTCGCGGCGCGGCCGGAGTCGGTCACGCGGAGCCTGCCGGCGTCGCTCGGCCCGGCGCTGCGGGACCGCGCGCGGGAGCTCGGCGTCACGGTCAACACTGTCGTGCAGGCCGCCTGGGCGGTGCTGCTGGCCCGGCTGAGCGGGCACGACGACGTGGTCTTCGGCCTGACCGCCGACCTGCGCCCGCCGGAGCTTGTCGGCAGCGACCGGATGGTCGGCCTGATCATCAACACCGTGCCGGTCCGGGTCCGGATGCACGCCGCCGAGTCGCTCGGCGCGCTGATGGCGCGCGTGCGGCGGGAGCAGGCGAGCGTCGCCGGGCACCGCCACCTGGATCTGGTCGACCTCCAGCGTGCCGCCGGCCTCGGCGAGCTGTTCGACACGCTGGTCGTGTTCGACAACGCGCCGGCGCTGCCGGCCTCGGCGGGTGGGCTGCGCGTCCGGGACCTCAGCCGCGGCGACTGGGCGCACTACCCGCTGACGCTGATGGTCGGCGACGGGACCGACCTGCGGCTCAGCTACCGCGCGGAGCTGTTCACCGCCGCGGAGGCGAAGCGGCTGACGGAACGGCTCGTCCGGGTGCTGAGGGCGGTCGCGGACGATCCGGATCGCCCGGTGGGCCGGGTGCGGCTGCTCGACGACGAGGAGTACCGCCGGGCGGTGGCCGGCCCGCGCCGCGTCGACCCGGAGGCCGCCGGAGAGAGCCTGGCCACGCTGTTCGAGCGGAGCGCGCGCCGGACGCCGGACGCGTGCGCCGTGACGTTCCGGGACCATCGGCTGACGTACGCGGAGCTGGACGCGCGGGCCGACCGGCTGGCCGCGGCCCTCGCCGCGCACGGCTGCGGCCGGGACGACCGGGTCGGGCTGGTGCTGCCGCGGTCGGCCGAGACGGTCGTCGGCATGCTGGGCGTGCTCAAGGCCGGCGCGGCATACGTGCCGGTCGACCCGGAACATCCCGCCGAGCGGATCCGCTTCCTGCTGTCCGACACCGGATCGCGGGCGGTGGTCACCACCGCCGCGTACGCCGGGCGGGTCGCCGCGGCGTACGACGGTCCGGTCGTCGTGCTCGATCGCGACGCGGCCGCGGCCCCGGTCCCGCGTCCGGCGCAGCCGTCGCCGGCCGACGCGGCGTACGTGATCCACACGTCCGGCTCGACGGGTACGCCGAAGGGTGTCGTGGTCACGCACGGGAACGTGGTGCGGCTGCTGGATGTCACGGCGGACCGGTTCGGGTTCGGTGCCGGTGACGTGTGGACGCTGTTCCACTCGTACGCGTTCGACTTCTCGGTGTGGGAGGTGTTCGGGGCGCTGGCCTCCGGCGGGCGGCTGGTGGTCGTCGACGCGCCGGTGACCCGGTCTCCGGCGGAGCTGCTGGGCCTGCTGGCCGCGGAGTCGGTGACGGTGTGGAACGTGACGCCGTCGGTGTTCGCCCGGGTGGTGGACGCTGCCCGCGAGGCGCCCGGACTGCCGCCGGCGCTGCGGTGGGTGATCTTCGGCGGGGAGGCGCTCGACCCGGCGAGGGTCGCCGAGTGGCGGGCGCTGGCCGGCGACGGCGGTCCCGAGCTGGTCAACATGTACGGCATCACCGAGACCACCGTGCACACCACGGTGGCCGACGGCGCGGACGGTCCGATCGGCCGGCCGCTGGCCGACCTCGCCGCGTTCGTGCTCGACGAGCACCTGCGGCCGACCCCGGACGGGGTGGCCGGCGAGCTGTACGTCGCCGGACCCGGCGTGACCCGCGGCTATCTGGGTCGGCCGGCGCTGACCGCCGCCCGGTTCGTGGCCTGCCCGTGGCTTCCCGGCGCCCGGATGTACCGCACCGGCGACGTGGTGCGTCGCGCCGCCGACGGCGAGCTGACGTACCTGGGTCGGTCCGACGACCAGGTCAAGGTGCGCGGGTTCCGGATCGAGCCGGGCGAGGTGGTGGCGGCGCTGGCTGGTGACCGTTCGGTGGGCCGCGCGGTGGCGGTCGTGCGCCGGGACCGCGCCGACGACGCACGGTTGGTGGGCTACGTGACCCCGGCGGACGCCGACGCGCCGCCGGACCCCGCCCGGCTGCGCGCGGAGCTGGCCCGCCTGCTGCCGGCGCATCTGGTGCCGGCGGCGGTGGTGGTGCTCGACGTGATGCCGCTGACCGACAACGGGAAGGTGGACCGGCGCGCGCTGCCGGCTCCCGAGTTCGGCGCCGCCGACGAGGCGCCGCGCGGTCCGCGGGAGGAGATCCTCGCCGGGGTGTTCGCCGAGGTGCTCGGTGTGCCGGCGGTTGGTGCCCGGGACTCGTTCTTCGATCTGGGTGGGCATTCGTTGCTGGCGACCCGGTTGGTGAGTCGGGTCCGGTCGGTGCTGGGTGTCGAGGTGCCGGTGCGGCTGGTGTTCGAGGCGCCGACGGTGGCCGGGCTGGCGCGCGCGGTGGACGAGCACGCGGGTACGGTCCGGCCGGCGCTGCGTCGGATGCCGCGTCCGGAGCTGGTGCCGGTGTCGTTCGCGCAGCAGCGGCTGTGGTTCCTGGACCGGCTGGAGGGGCCGAACGCGACGTACAACGTGCCGGTGGTGCTGCGGTTGTCCGGCCGCCCGGACGTACCGGCGCTGACCGCGGCGTTGGCCGACGTACTGAGCCGGCACGAGGCGCTGCGCACCGTGTTCACCGAGGTCGACGGGCAGCCCACGGAGCGGATCCTGGACCCGGACGACGTGCCGGCGCCGCTGCGGGTGGCGGAGCTGCCGGCCGGTGCGGTGGCGGCGGCGGTGGCCGACGCGGCGGCGTACCAGTTCGACCTGACCCGAGAGATCCCGGTGCGCGCCTGGCTGTACCACGCGGACGACGGCTCGTCGGCGCTGGTGCTGCTGGTCCACCACATCGCCAGCGACGGCTGGTCGATGGAGCCGCTGCTGCGCGACCTGTCGGAGGCGTACGCGGCGCGGTCCGCGGGCCGGGCGCCGGGGTGGCGACCGCTGCCGGTGCAGTACGCGGACTACGCGCTGTGGCAGCGCGCCGCGCTCGGCGACCCGGACGATCCGGGCAGCGCGATCGCCCGCCAGGTCGGCTACTGGCGGGAGCGGCTGGCGGGACTGCCAGCGGAGCTGGCGCTGCCGTTCGACCGGCCGCGACCGGCGATCGCGTCGTACCGGGGCGCGACGGTGGGCTTCGACGTGGACGCCGAACTGCACGCCGGGCTGTCGGCGCTGGCCCGCCAGACCGGTACGACGGTGTTCATGGTGGTGCAGGCCGGTCTGGCGGCGCTGTTGACGCGGTTGGGTGCGGGGTCGGATGTGCCGATCGGGTCGCCGATCGCGGGTCGCACGGACGAGGCGTTGGACGAGTTGGTCGGGTTCTTCGTCAACACGTTGGTGTTGCGCACCGACACCGGCGGGGATCCGTCGTTCCGGGAGCTGTTGGGTCGGGTGCGGGAGACCGACCTGGCGGCGTATGCGAACCAGGACGTGCCGTTCGAGCGGTTGGTGGATGTGCTCAACCCGCGGCGCTCGCTCGGCCGGCACCCGCTGTTCCAGGTGGCGCTCGCGGTGCAGAACACCACGCCCGGCCGGGCGGAGCTGGCCGGGCTGACCACCACCCGCGAGCCGTACGCGGGCAGCACCGCCAAGTTCGACCTGCTGTTCACGCTGGAACCGCGGGACGAACCCGGCGACGGGTTGCGCGGCTGGATCGAGTACGCCACCGACCTGTTCGACGGCGACACCGTGGAGCGGCTGGCGGCCCGGTGGCTGCGGCTGCTGCGGGCCTGCGCCGCCGACCCGGACGCACGGATCGGCCGGCTGGACGTGCTCGACGAGCGCGAGCGCGACCTGCTGGCCGCGCAGCGGCGCCGGCCGGCGGTCGCGCCGGTGGCCGCCGACGCCACGCTGGTCGCGGCGTTCGAGCGGCGGGTCCGGGAGGCGCCGGATTCGTGCGCGGTGGTCTGCGGCGACGAGCGCGTCTCGTACCGGGCGCTGAACCAGCGGGCGAACCGGCTGGCGCGGCGGCTGATCGCGCGCGGCGTCGGCCCGGACGACCGGGTGGCGCTGCTGCTCGACCGCACGAGCGAGCTGGTCGTGACGGTGCTCGCGGTGCTGAAGGCGGGCGCGGCGTACGTGCCGGTCGACCCGGACTACCCGGCGGAGCGGATCGGGTTCGTCCTGGCCGACACGGCGCCGCGGGTGGTGGTCACGACCGCGGCGGTGCACTCGCGGGTGTCGGCGCTCGCCGAGGCCCCGACGCTCCTGCTGGACGACGCCGACCCCACCGGTCCGCCGGGACACGACGTCACCGACGGGGAGCGCGGCGGGCCGGTGACGGCGTCGCACGCCGCGTACATCATCTTCACGTCCGGGTCGACGGGTACGCCCAAGGGTGTCGTGGTCACGCACGGGAACGTGGTGCGGCTGCTGGATGTCACGGCGGGCCGGTTCGGGTTCGGTGCCGGTGACGTGTGGACGCTGTTCCACTCGTACGCGTTCGACTTCTCGGTGTGGGAGCTGTTCGGCGCGCTGACGTACGGCGGACGGCTGGTCGTCGTGCCGCAGACGGTGACCCGCTCGCCCGCCGACCTGCTGCGGTTGCTGGCCGCGGAGTCGGTGACGGTGTGGAACGTGACGCCGTCGGTGTTCGCCCGCGCGGTCGAGGAGGCCGGCCGCGGGTCGGGCCGGCCGGGTGGCGAGGCGCTGCGCTGGATCGTGTTCGGCGGCGAGGCGCTGGCCGAGCGTCCGGTCCGGACCTGGTGGGAGCTGGCCGGGCCGGGCGGTCCGCGCCTGGTCAACATGTACGGCATCACCGAGACCACGGTGCACGTCACGCACGCGGAGCTGACCGCGGACTCGTGGACGCGGCCCGGATCGCCGATCGGGGAGCCGCTGCCGGATCTGGCGGCGTTCGTGCTGGACGATGCGTTGCGGCCGGTGCCGGTCGGCGTCGCTGGGGAGCTGTACGTCGCGGGCGGCGGCGTGACCCGTGGGTACTGGCGGCGGCCGGCGCTGACCGCGTCCCGGTTCGTGGCGTGCCCGTGGGCCGCGGGCGGGCGAATGTACCGGACCGGTGACGTGGTGCGCCGGCGTGCCGACGGGTCGCTGGAGTACGTGGGCCGGGCCGACGACCAGGTGAAGGTGCGCGGCTTCCGGATCGAGCTGGGCGAGGTCGAGGCGGCGCTGGAACGGCACCCCGAGGTGTCGGCCGCGGTGGTGACCGGCTGGCAGCGCTCCGACGACGACCACCAGCTCGTGGCCTACGTGACGCGGCGGGCGTCGCCGACCGCCGACGCCGCCGCGGACGCGGACGAGCTCGTCGGAGACTGGCGCGGTGTGTACGACTCGATGTATGCCGGCGCTCGTTCGGTTGACTGGCGGGAGGATTTCACCGGGTGGGTGTCGAGTTATTCGGGTGAGCCGATTCCGGTCGGGGAGATGCGGCAGTGGCGGGATGCGGTGGTCGATCGGGCGGCGGAGTTGGCGCCGCGTCGGATTGTGGAGTTGGGTGTCGGGTCGGGGTTGTTGTTGGCGCGGTTGGCGCCGGAGGTTGAGGAGTATGTCGGGACTGACTTGTCGGCCGAGGCGGTGGCCCGGCTGGAGCGGCGGCTGTCCGATGTGTCGTGGGGTGATCGGGTTCGGTTGCGGGCGCAGCCTGCGGATGACTTGAGCGGGTTGGGGGCTGGGTCTTTTGATCTGGTGGTCCTGAATTCGGTGGTGCAGTACTTCCCGGATGCGGGTTATTTGGATCGGGTGTTGCGTGGGGCGGTGGGTGTGCTGGCGCCGGGTGGTGCGGTGCTGGTGGGGGATGTGCGGCACGCGGGGACGCTGCGCTCGTTCCGCGCGGCGATCCACCGGTCGCGGCATCCGCGCGCCGCCGAGGCGGAGGTGCGTGCCGCTGTCAATCGGTCGGTGCTGCTGGAGAAGGAGCTGGTGCTGCGGCCGGAGTGGTTCGTCCGGTGGGCGGCGGGGGTGCCAGGGGTCGCGGCGGTGGATGTGCGGCTCAAGCGTGGTGTCGCGCACAACGAGTTGACGCGGCACCGCTACGAGGTGGTGCTGCGCACCGCGTCGATGTCCGACGGCGAGCCCGGGGAGTCGGAGCTGTCGCGTGCGGTGGAGGTGCCGGAGCGGCCGTGGACGCCCGACGCGTGGGCGCGGCTGGGTGGGTTGGCGGGTCCGGTGCGGTTGACCGGTATTCCGAACGCGCGGCTGGCCACCGAGGCCGGCGGTCGCGAGGCGGGTGCGGCGGACCCGAGTGCGGTGGATCCGGAGGCGGTGCATGCCGAGGCGGCGCGTCGCGGGTGGACGGCGGTGACGACGTGGTCGGCGGTGGGTGTCGACCGGTTCGACGCGATCCTCGCGCCGGCCGGCCACCCGCCGATCACCGCCACGGTGGCCCACGACGGTGGGCCGCTCTGCAACGACCCGCGCTCCGGTCGGGTCGCCGGTGAACTGCCCGCCCGACTCCGCAGGTTCCTGGCCGAGCGGCTGCCCGCGCACCTGGTACCGGCCACGGTCACGGTGCTCGACGCGGTGCCGCTGACGCCGAACGGGAAGGTCGACCGCGCGGCGCTGCCGGCACCCGACTTCGACGCGCCGGTCCGCGGCGGCGCACCGCGCACCGCGCGGGAGCGGGAACTCGCCGGCATCGTCGCCGACGTGCTCGCCGTACCGGGCGTCGGCGTCCACGACAGCTTCTTCGACCTCGGCGGGCACTCCCTGCTCGCCACCCGGCTGGTCAGCCGGATCCGCGCCGCGCTGCACGTCGAGCTCCCCGTCCGTACCGTCTTCGAATCGCCGACCGTCGCCGGGCTCGCCGCCGCGGTGGACCGCGCCGCGGACACCGCGCGGCCGGCACTGCGGCCGGTTCCGCGGCCGGACGTGGTGCCGGTGTCGTTCGCGCAGCGCCGGCTGTGGTTCCTGCACCGGTTGGAAGGCCCGAGCGCGACGTACAACATGCCCACGGTGTTGCGGCTGACCGGCGAGCTGGACGTCGCGGCGCTGACCGCGGCGTTCGCCGATGTGTTGGCCCGACACGAGTCGCTGCGCACCGTGTTCACCGAGGTCGACGGCGAGCCGGTGCAGCGGATCCTGGACGCCGCCGATGTCGCGGTGCCGGTCGAGGTGGGTCGGGCCGGGGACATCGCGACGGCGGTGGACGCCGCGGCGGCGCACCGGTTCGACCTCTCGGCGGAGGTCCCGGTCCGGGTGTCGTTGGTGGACGCCGGGGACGGGTCGTGGACGCTCGTGCTGCTGGTGCACCACATCGCCTGCGACGGCTGGTCGATGGGTCCGCTGTTGCGGGACCTGTCGGTGGCGTACGCGGCGCGGCGGGGCGGCGAGGCACCGGCGTTCGAGCCGCTTGCGGTGCAGTACGCGGACTACGCGCTGTGGCAGCGGGAGCTGTTGGGCGACGTCGAGGACCCGGCCAGCGTCTCGGCCGGCCAGGCGGCCTACTGGCGGGAGCGACTGGTGGGGTTGCCGGAGCAGGTGGCGTTGCCGTTCGACCGGCCGCGGCCGGCGATCGCCACGCACCGCGGCGCCATGTGCGAGTTCGGGTTCGACGCCGAACTGCACGAAGGGATGGTCCGGCTGGCCCGGGACACCGGGACGACGGTGTTCATGGTGGCGCGGGCCGCGTTGGCGGCGGTGCTGACGCGGCTCGGCGCCGGCACCGACCTCGCGATCGGCTCGCCGGTGGCGGGCCGTACCGACGAGGCGTTGGACGATCTGGTCGGGTTCTTCGTGAACACGCTGGTGTTGCGCACCGACACCGGCGGGGACCCGTCCTTCCGGGAGCTGCTGGACCGGGTGCGCGAAAGCGACCTGGCGGCGTACGAGCATCAGGACCTGCCGTTCGAGCGGCTGGTGGACGTGCTGAACCCGCATCGGTCGCTGGCGCACCACCCGCTGTTCCAGGTGATGGTGGCGCTGCAGAACACCGACGACGCCGACCTGGCACTGCCGGGCGTGCGCGTCGAGGCGGTGCCGGTGCGCACCGGTACCGCCCGGCTCGACCTCAGCGTCAACCTGGTGGAGCGGCGTGCGCCGGACGGCGGCCCGGCCGGCGTCGCCGGCTGGGCGGAGTACGCCACGGACGTGTTCGACGCCGCGACCGTTGAGACGCTGGCCGAACGCTGGGCGCGGGTGCTGCGGCAGGCGGTGGCCGACCCGGACTGCCGCCTCGGCGCGCTGCGGGTGCTCGACGATGCGGAGCTGCGGCACCTGCTCGCCGCCGGCACCGGCGCCCCGGCGCCGGAGCGCGCACCGGGAGTGATCGAGGCGTTCGCCCGGTGGGTGCGCGAGGCGCCGTCCGCGGACGCGGTGGTGTTCGGGGACGAGCGGGTGTCGTTCGCGGAGTTGGCGGCGCGGGTGGATCGGGTGGCGCGGCGGCTGGTGGCGCGGGGGGTTGGTCCGGGTGGCCGGGTCGGTGTGTTGCTGGACCGGTCGGTGGATCTGGTGGTGGCGATGCTGGCGGTGTGGCGGGTCGGCGCGGCGTATGTGCCGGTGGATGCGCGGTCGCCGGTGGCCCGGACGCGGTGGGTGTTGTCGGATGCGGGGGTGTCGGTGCTGCTGGTGGACGCGGCGCACCGCGGGCACCCGACGGCGGCGGGGTGCGATGTCGTCGAGGTGGCCGCCGGGCACCCGGAGGTCGACGCGGTGCTGCCGGGCCGGACGGTGGACCCGGGTGCGGCGGCGTACGTGATGTACACGTCGGGGTCGACCGGGATGCCGAAGGGTGTGGTGGCCACGGTCGGCGACGTGGTGTCGTTGGCGACCGACTCGGGCTGGGGCACCGGCCCCGGTGACCGGGTGCTGTTCCAGGCGCCGTACGCGTTCGACGCGTCCTGTTACGAGGTGTGGGTGACGCTGCTGCGCGGCGGCTGCGTCGTGGTGGCCGACCGGGCCGAGCCGGACGCGCGTTGGCTGCGCGACCGGCTCGACCGGCACGGCGTCACGCACGCCCACCTGACCGCCGGCCTACTGCGGGCGGTCGCCGAGCAGGACCCGGCCTGCTTCGCGCCGCTGACCGAGCTGCTGACCGGCGGCGACGTGGTGTCGGCCGCCGCGGTACGGCGGGTCCGCGCGGCGTGTCCGGACCTGCGGGTGCGCCACCTGTACGGGCCGACCGAGGTCACGCTGTGCGCCACCCGGCACGTCCTCGAACCGGGCACGCCCGACCCCGACCGGCTGCCGCTCGGTGGCCCGCTGGACGACACCCGCCTGTACCTGCTCGACGACGCGCTGCGGCCGGTCCCGGTCGGCGTGCCCGGCGAGCTGTACGTGGCCGGCGCCGGCCTGGCCCGCGGCTACCTCGGCGCCCCGGCGTCGACCGCGGCCCGGTTCGTGGCCTGCCCGTGGGGCGACGGCGAGCGGATGTACCGCACCGGAGACGTGCTGCGTCGCCGGTCCGACGGTGTCCTGGAGTTCGTCGGCCGGGGCGACGAGCAGGTGAAGATCCGCGGGTTCCGGGTGGAGCTGGCCGAGGTCGAGGCGGCGCTCGCCGGCACGGCGTCCGTCGGGCAGGCCGTGGTCGTCGCGCGCGACGAGCGGCCCGGCGACCGCCGGCTGATCGGGTACGTCACCCCGGCCGCCGGCCACCGCCCCGACCCGGTCGCGCTGCGCGATGAGCTGGCCCGGCTGCTGCCGGACTACATGGTGCCGGCCGCGGTGCTGGTGCTCGACGCGCTGCCGGTCACCGCGAACGGCAAGGTGGACCGCCGGGCGCTGCCGGCGCCCGACTTCGCCGGCTCGACCGACCAGCCGCCGCGCACCCGGACCGAGGCGATCCTCGCCGGCGTGTTCGCCGACGTGCTGGGCGTCTCGGCGGTCGGCGTCCGGGACTCGTTCTTCGAGCTGGGTGGGCATTCGCTGCTGGCCACCCGGCTGGTCAGCCGGATCCGGTCGGTGCTGGGCGCCGACGTGCCGGTGCGGGCCGTGTTCGAGGCGCCGACGGTGGCCGCGCTGGCGCGGCTCGTCGACGAGCGGGCCGGCACGGCGCGCCCGGCGCTGCGTCGCCGGCCGAGACCGGAGCTGGTGCCGGTCTCGTTCGCCCAGCGGCGACTGTGGTTCCTGTTCCGGCTGGAGGGGCCGAGCGCGACCTACAACGTGCCGACCGTGCTGCGGCTGTCCGCGCCGCCGGACGCCGCCGCGCTGACCGCGGCGGTCGGCGATCTGCTGGACCGGCACGAGATCCTGCGGACGGTCGTCACCGAGCAGGACGGCCACCCGGTGCAGACCGTCCTCGAGCCGGACGCCGTGCCGAGCCCGGTGAAGGTCACCGGGACCGTCGACGTGCCGGCGGTGTGCCGGTACCGGTTCGACCTGTCGGCCGAGGCGCCGGTCCGGGTCTGGGCCGGTCGCTCGGGCGACGGCGACTGGGTTCTCGTGCTGCTGGTACACCACATCGCGTGCGACGGCTGGTCGGCCGGGCGGCTGTTGCGGGATCTGTCGGCGGCGTATGCGGCGCGGTTGGCGGGTGTGGCGCCGGGGTGGGAGCCGTTGCCGGTGCAGTATGCGGATTACGCGTTGTGGCAGCGGGAGTTGTTGGGTGCGGCGGAGGATCCGGGCAGTGTGTTGTCGCGGCAGGTGGCGTACTGGCGGGACAGGTTGGCGGGCTTGCCGGACGGGCTGGTGCTGCCGTTCGACCGGCCCCGGCCGGCAGAGGCGTCGTACCGCGGCGCCGAGCACGCGTTCACGCTCGACGCGGACCTGCACGCCGCCGTGGACCGGCTGGCCCGCGACACCGGGACCACGGTGTTCATGGTCGTGCACGCGGCGCTGGCGGCGACGCTGACGCGGCTGGGTGCCGGCACCGACATCCCGGTCGGTACGCCGGTGGCGGGGCGCACCGACGAGGCGCTGGACGAGCTGGTCGGGTTCTTCGTCAACACGCTGGTGCTGCGCACCGACACGTCCGGCGACCCGTCGTTCCGGGCCTTGCTGGCGCGGGTGCGGGAGACGGACCTCGCGGCGTACGAGCACCAGGACGTGCCGTTCGAGCGGCTGGTCGACGCGCTCAATCCGCACCGGACGCTGGCGCACCATCCGCTGTTCCAGGTGCTGCTCGCGGTGCAGGGCACCCGGCCCGACGCCGCCACGTTCCCGGCCGCGGACCCGGCACCGGCGGCGGTGTCGACCGAGACCGCCACGTTCGACCTGTCGTTCAGCCTCCAGCCGCGCGCCGACGGCACCGCCGGCATGGCCGGCCACGTGCAGTACGCCACCGACCTGTTCGACGCCGACACGGTCGCCGCGGTCACCGACCGCTGGCTGCGGCTGCTGCGGCAGGCGGTGGCCGACCCGGACGCGCCGATCAGCCGCGCGGACCGGCCGACCGACGCGGAGCGGCGCCGGCTGGCCGGCCAGCGGTCCCGGCTGGCCGCCCGGGGCGCCGACGGCGGCACGCTCGTCGCCGCGTTCGAGCAGCGGGTGCGCCGCGACCCGGACGCGGACGCGCTGGTGTGCGGCGACCGGCGCCTCACCTACGCGGAGCTGAACGAGTGGGCCAACCGACTGGGTCGGCTGGTCGCCGCGCGCGGCGCCGGCCCGGAGGACCGGATCGCCGTGCTGGTGCCCCGCTCGGTCGAGCTGGTGGTGGCGATCCTCGGCGTGCTCAAGACAGGCGCGGCGTACGTGCCGCTCGACCCGGACCACCCGGCCGACCGGATCCGGTTCGTGCTCGACGACACCCGGCCGGCGGCGGTCGTCACCGTCGCCGAACTGGCCGACCACCTTCCGGCGGCGCCGGACCGGATCGTGCTGGACGCGGCCGACACCGCGGCGGAACTGGCCGCCCACGGCGGACACGACCCGATCGCCGCGGACCGGACCGCAGCGGTGCTGCCGGAGCACCCGGCGTACGTGATCCACACGTCCGGTTCGACCGGCGTGCCGAAGGGCGTCGCCGTGCCGAACGGCAGCGTCGTGCGGCTGCTGCGGCCCCGGCCGGCCGGCGCCGACCGGAACGTCTGGACGCTCGTGCACTCGTGCGCGTTCGACGCGTCGGTGTGGGAGCTGTTCGGCGCGCTGCTGTCCGGCGACACGCTGGTGGTCGTGCCCCGGTCGGTGACCCGCGCGCCGGCCGACCTGCTGCGGCTGGCCGCCGAACGGGCGGTCACGGTGCTGACCCTGTCGTGGTCGGAGCTGGCGCAGGTGATGGAGACCAGCGCGCAACGCCCGGAGCTGCTGGCCGGGCTGCGACTGCGATGGGTGGTGGTCGGCGGCGAGAGCGTGGACGTGGCGCGTGTCGACGCGTGGCGCCGGCTGTTCGCCGACGGCGGACCGGGGGTGGTCAACCAGTACGGGCTGACCGAGACGACGGTCGTGGTCAGCGCCGCGACGCTCGCGCCGGCGACACCGGCCCGGCTGGGCAGCCCGATCGGTACGCCGGTCGCCGGCGCGGCCGCGTTCGTGCTGGACGACCGGCTGCGTCCGGTGCCGACCGGTGTCGCCGGCGAGCTGTACGTCGCCGGGCCGAGCCTGGCCCGCGGGTACCACGCCCGACCGGGCCTGACCGCCGCCCGGTTCGTCGCGTGCCCGTGGGGCCGCGGCCAGCGGATGTACCGGACCGGCGACGTCGTGCGCTGGCGCGCCGACGGCTCGCTGGAGTACCTGGGGCGCTCCGACGACCAGGTGAAGATCCGCGGCTTCCGGGTGGAGCTCGGCGAGATCGAGGCGGCGCTGCGGGCCGAGCCGGAGGTGACCGCGGCGGTGGCGACCGTCTGGCGGCGCGACGCCGGCGACCGGCGGCTCGTCGCGTACGTGACGCCGCGCGACGCCGGCCCGGACACCGACGCGCTCGCCGCGCGGCTGCGGCGGCGCCTCGCCGGCCGGCTACCGGAGCACCTGGTACCGGCCGCGGTCACCGTGCTCGACGCGCTGCCGCTGACCAGCAACGGCAAGGTCGACCGGCGCGCGCTGCCGGCTCCCCGGCTCGTCGCCTCGGCCGGCGGCGCGGCGCCGCGCGGCGCGCTGGCAGAGATCCTCTGCGGCGTGGTCGCCGACGTGCTGGGTGTGCCGGCGGTACGCCCGCGGGACGGCTTCTTCGAGCTCGGCGGGCACTCGCTGCTGGCGACCCGGCTGGTCAGCCGGATCCGTGCGGTGCTGGGTGTCGAGGTCCCGGTGCGTGCGGTGTTCGAGGCGCCGACCGTGGCGGGCCTGGTCGAGGTCGTCGAGCGCACGGCCGGAGTGTCGCGGCCGGCGCCGCGGCGGGCGGAGCGGCCGGCGGTGCTGCCGGTCTCGCACGCCCAGCAGCGGCTGTGGTTCCTGGACAAGCTGAACGGGCCGAACCCGACGTACAACTCGCCGATGGTGCTGCGGCTGACCGGCGAGCCGGACGTCGCCGCGCTGACCGCCGCGCTCACCGACGTGGTCGGCCGGCACGAGGCGCTGCGCACCGTGTTCACCGAAGTGGAGGGGCTGCCGACGCAGCGGATCCTGGACCCGGCGGACGCGCCGGTGCCGATGCGGGTCGGCCGGATCGAACCCGGAGACGTCGACGCGGCGGTGCGTGACGCGGCCGGGCACTGTTTCGACCTGGCGACCGAGATCCCGGTGCGGGTGCACCTGTGGCGCGTCGACGACCGGTCCTGGGTGCTGCTGGTGCTGCTGCACCACATCGCCGCGGACGGCTGGTCGGCCGGCCCATTCTGGCGTGACCTGTCGACGGCGTACCAGGCGCGGTGCGCCGGCCGCGCCCCGGCGTGGGACGCGCTTGCCGTGCAGTACGCGGACTACGCGCTGTGGCAGCGCGCGGTGCTGGGCGCGCCGGACGACACCGACAGCGCGGTGTCGCGGCAGGTGGCGTACTGGCGCGGACAGCTGGCCGGCGTGCCGGAGGAGCTGGCGCTGCCCTACGACCGGCGCCGGCCGGCGGAGGCGTCGCACCGGGGCGCGGTACTGGGCTTCGACCTCGACGACGCGCTGCACCGGGCGGTCGACCGGCTCGCGCGGGAGACCGGCACGACGGTGTTCATGGTGCTGCACGCGGCGCTGGCGGCGCTGTTCACCCGGCTGGGCGCCGGCACGGACGTGCCGATCGGGTCGCCGATCGCGGGCCGTACCGACGAGGCGTTGGACGAGCTGGTCGGGTTCTTCGTCAACACGCTGGTGTTGCGCACCGACACGTCCGGGGACCCGACGTTCCGGGAGCTGCTGGGCCGGGTTCGGGAGACCGACCTGGCCGCCTACGCACATCAGGACGTACCGTTCGAGCACCTGGTCGACGTGCTCAACCCGCGCCGGTCGCTGGGCCGGCACCCGCTGTTCCAGGTGGCTCTGGCGGTGCAGAACAACGCACCCGGCCGGGCCGACCTGCCCGGGCTCGACGTGGCGGACGAGCCGACCGCGGGCCGCACCGCGCGGTTCGACCTGCTGCTGCACCTCGAACCGCGGACCGGCGACGCGGCCGGCATCCAGGGACTCGCCGAGTACGCCACGGACCTGTTCGACGCGGGCACCGTCGAGACGCTGATCGCCCGCTGGACGCGGACGCTGGCGGCGGTGACCGCCGACCCGGACGCGCGCATCGGCGCGGTCGACCTGCTCGACGCCGACGAACACCGCCGGCTGACCGCCGGGCCGGTTGCGGTCTCCGCGGCGGATTCCACGGAGACGCTGGTGACGCGCGTCGAACGGCGGGTCCGGGACGACCCCGGTGCGTGCGCCGTCGAGTCCGACGACGAGCGTGTCACCTACGGCGAGCTGAACTCGCGGGCGAACCGGCTGGCGCGGTTGCTGGTCGACGACGGCGTCCGGCCCGAGGACCGGGTGGCGCTGCTGCTGCCGCGCTCGGTGGACGCCGTGGTGGCGGTGCTGGGCACGCTGAAGGCCGGTGCGGCGTACGTGCCGGTCGACCCGGACTACCCGGCCGAACGGGTCGGCTTCGTACTCGCCGACGCGGCACCGCGGGCGGTGGTCACCACCGCGGGGCTGGCCGACCGGGTGCCGGCCGGCGTCGCCCGCGTCCTGGTCGACGATCCGCGGACCGCGGCGCGGCTGGCCGGGTACCCGGCCGGTGACCTCGGGGTGGCGGCCCGGGCCGGCGCGGCGGCGTACGTGATCTACACGTCCGGGTCGACGGGCACGCCGAAGGGGGTCATCGTCGCGCACCGCAACGTGGTGCGGCTGCTGGACACCACCGCCGACCGGTTCGGGTTCGGTGCCGGTGACGGGTGGACGCTGTTCCACTCGTACGCGTTCGACTTCTCGGTGTGGGAGCTGTTCGGCGCGCTGGCGTACGGCGGTCGGCTGGTGCTGGTGCCGCGGGCGGCGACCCGCTCGCCGGCGGAGCTGGTGGCCCTGCTGGCCGCGCGTTCGGTGACCGTGCTGAACCTGACGCCGTCGGTGTTCGCCGAGCTGGTGGACTCCGCGCGGCACGCGCCCGGCCTGCTGTCCGGCCTGCGGCTGCGCTGGATCGTGTTCGGCGGGGAGGCGCTCGACCCGGCGACGGTCGACGCCTGGTGGGAGTTGGCCGGGTCGGATGGTCCGCGCCTGGTCAACATGTACGGAATCACCGAGACCACGGTGCACGTCACGCACGCCGAGCTGGTCCCGGGTGCCGAACCCGGCGCCGGCAGCCCGATCGGGGAGCCGCTGCCGGATCTGGCGGCGTTCGTGCTGGACGATGCGTTGCGGCCGGTGCCGGTCGGCGTCGCCGGCGAGCTGTACGTCGCGGGCGGCGGCGTGACCCGCGGCTACCTGGGCCGGCCCGCGCTGACCGCGTCCCGGTTCGTGGCGTGCCCGTGGTCGGCCGGCGCGCGAATGTACCGGACCGGTGACGTGGTGCGCCGGCGCCCGGATGGCGGCCTGGAGTACGTGGGCCGGGCCGACGACCAAGTGAAGGTGCGCGGCTTCCGGATCGAGCCGGGTGAGATCGAGGCGGCGCTGCGCACACACCCGCAGGTCGGCCGGGCCGCGGTGACGCTCTGGTCGCACGACGCGGGGGACCGGCGGCTCGTCGCGTACGTGACGCCGCGGCTGGCCGACGCCCCCACCGACCGCGACACCGGCGCCGTGCGGGAGTGGCGTGGTGTGTACGACTCGATGTATGCCGGCGCTCGTTCGGTTGACTGGCGGGAGGATTTCACCGGGTGGGTGTCGAGTTATTCGGGTGAGCCGATTCCGGTCGGGGAGATGCG
This sequence comes from Actinocatenispora thailandica, assembly GCF_016865425.1. NCBI lineage: Bacteria > Bacillati > Actinomycetota > Actinomycetes > Micromonosporales > Micromonosporaceae > Actinocatenispora > Actinocatenispora thailandica. Next base: position 1,567,772 of record NZ_AP023355.1, read on the forward strand.
GCAGTGGCGGGATGCGGTGGTCGATCGGGTGGCGGAGTTGGCGCCGCGTCGGATCGTGGAGTTGGGTGTCGGGTCGGGGTTGTTGTTGGCGCGGTTGGCGCCGGGGGTTGAGGAGTATGTCGGGACTGACTTGTCGGCCGAGGCGGTGGCCCGGCTGGAGCGGCGGCTGTCCGATGTGTCGTGGGGTGATCGGGTTCGGTTGCGGGTGCAGCCTGCGGATGACTTGAGCGGGTTGGGGGCCGGGTCGTTCGATCTGGTGGTCCTGAATTCGGTGGTGCAGTACTTCCCGGATGCGGGTTATTTGGATCGGGTGTTGCGTGGGGCGGTGGGTGTGCTGGCGCCGGGTGGTGCGGTGCTGGTGGGCGATGTGCGGCACGCGGGGACGCTGCGCGCGCTGCGCGCCGCGGTCCACCGGCACCGGCAGCCGCACGCCACGGACGCCGAACTGGACGCGGCCGTCGACCGCGCCGTGCTGCTGGAGAAGGAGCTGGTGCTGCGGCCGGAGTGGTTCGTCCGGTGGGCGGCGGGGGTGCCAGGGATCGCGGCGGTGGATGTGCGGCTCAAGCGTGGTGTCGCGCACAACGAGTTGACGCGGCACCGCTACGAGGTGGTGCTGCGCACCGGCGGCGGGTCACGGGAACCGGATGGTGTCGAGGTACCGGAGCGGCCGTGGACACCTGACGTGTGGGCGCGGCTGGGTGGGTTGGCGGGTCCGGTGCGGTTGACCGGTATTCCGAACGCCCGGCTGGCCACCGAGACCGGCCGTCAGGACGCCGGCGCGGTGGATCCGGAGGCGGTGCATGCCGAGGCGGCGCGTCGCGGGTGGACGGCGGTGACGACGTGGTCGGCGGTGGGTGTCGACCGGTTCGACGCGATCCTCGCGCCGGCCGGCCACCCGCCGATCACCGCCACCGTCGGCACCGAGGCAACCGGTCCGCTGGCCAATGAGCCGGCCCTCGCCGGCGTCGTGTCGGAGCTGCCGGCCCGGGTACGGCGGCACGTCGCGGAGCGGCTGCCCGAACACATGCTGCCGGCGGCGGTGATGGTCGTCGACGCGCTGCCGCTGACCGCGAACGGCAAGGTGGACCGGCGGGCGCTGCCGGCGCCGGACTTCGCCGCCGGCGCCGGGGAAGCCGCCCCGCGCACGCCGAACGAACGGGTGCTGGCCGGCGTGTTCGCCGACATCCTGACCGTCCCGGTCGTCGGCGTCCACGACAGCTTCTTCGACCTCGGCGGGCACTCCCTGCTCGCCACCCGCCTGGTCAGCCGCATCCGCGCCGTGCTCGGGGTGGAGCTCGCGGTCCGCGCGGTGTTCGAGACGCCGACCGTCGCCGGCCTCGCCGCAGCCGCCGAGCGTGCGCCGAAAAACACCCGCCCGGCGCTGCGCTCGATGCGGAACCGGGGGCGCGAATCGTGAGCGCCGCACACCGCCGGCACGAACCGACCACCGGCCCGCGCCGGACGAGCTGAGCCTGGGGAGTCTTTGCGATGGTGCCGTTGTCGTTCGCACAGCAGCGTCTCTGGTTCCAGTACCGGCTGGACGGCCCGAGCGCGACCTACAACATGCCCACGGTGCTGCGCCTGGCCGGCGAGCTGGACACCGCGGCGCTGACCGCGGCGGTCGCCGACGTGGTCAGCCGGCACGAGGTGCTGCGCACCGTCGTCACCGAGCGGGGCGAGCAGCCGGAGCAGACGATCCTGCCCCCCGACGAGGTGGAGGTCCCGGTCGAGGTGGTCCGGCTGGCCGCGGCGGATGTCCCGGCTGCGGTGGACGCCGCGGTGCGGTACCGGTTCGACCTGGCGACCGAGATCCCGGTCCGGGTCTGGCTGGCCGGCACCGGCGACGGCTCGTGGGTGCTCGTGCTGCTGCTGCACCACATCGCCGGGGACGGCTGGTCGATGGGGCCGCTGTTGCGGGATCTGTCGGCGGCGTATGCGGCGCGGTTGGCGGGTGTGGCGCCGGGGTGGGAGCCGTTGCCGGTGCAGTATGCGGATTACGCGTTGTGGCAGCGGGAGTTGTTGGGTGCGGCGGAGGATCCGGGCAGTGTGTTGTCGCGGCAGGTGGCGTACTGGCGGGACAGGTTGGCGGGCTTGCCGGACGGGCTGGCGTTGCCGTTCGACCGGCCCCGGCCGGCGGTCGCCTCGCACCGCGGCGCCAGCCACGCGTTCGGATTCGACGCCGAGCTGCACGCCGCGATCCTCCGGGTCGCGCGAAACGCCGGTGCCACACCGTTCATGGTGGTACAGGCCGCGTTCGCGGCGCTGCTGACGCGGCTGGGTGCCGGCACCGACATCCCGGTCGGTACGCCGGTGGCGGGGCGCACCGACGAGGCGCTGGACGAGCTGGTCGGGTTCTTCGTCAACACGCTGGTGCTGCGCACCGACACGTCCGGCGACCCGACGTTCCGGCAGCTGCTGGCCCAGGTCCGCGCCGACGCGCTGGCCGCACAGGACCATCAGGACGTGCCGTTCGAGCGGCTCGTCGACGCGCTCAACCCGCACCGGACGCTGGCGCACCATCCGCTGTTCCAGATCCTGCTGGCGCTGCAGAACGCGGGGGACGCCCGCATCGAGCTGCCGGGCCTGTCCGATGCCGGGCCGGTGCCGGTCGCCTCCAGCAGCGCCCGGATGGACCTCAGCATCACACTGACCGAGCGGTCCGGCGCCGCCGGCGTCGACGGCTGGATCGAGTACGCGACGGACCTGTTCGACGCCGACACGGTGGCAGGGCTGGCGGAGCGCTGGATCCGGCTGCTGCGCCAGGTCACCGCCGACCCGGACCGGCGCATCGGCGCACTCGACCTGCTCGACGCGGCGGAGGCTCGCGCGCTGACCGGGCCGGGACCGACGGCCGCGCCGACGGTGCCGGACGACACGCTGATCGACCTGATCGCGTCCCGGGTGCGGGCCACGCCGGACGCCTGCGCGGTGGTGTACGAAGCGGAGCGCGTGACGTACCGGGAGCTGGCCGAGCGGGCGAACCGGCTGGCCCGCCTGCTGGCCGACCGGGGGGTCGGTCCGGACGACCGGGTGGTGCTCGTGCTGCCCCGGTCGGTGGAGATGGTCGTGGCGATGCTGGCCGTGCTCACCGCGGGCGCGGCGTACGTGCCGGTCGACCCGGACTACCCGGCCGAACGGATCGCGCTGGTGCTCGACGACGTGGCGGCCACCTCCGGCGGTACGCCGACGGTGGTGCTGACCACCGCGGACCGGCTCGGCGCGGTACCCGACGCGGACGCGCCGGTGGTGCTGGACGACCCGGACACGGTGGCCGGGCTGGCGGCCCGGTCGGCCGCCGAGGTGACCGACGCGGAGCGCCGTGGCCCGCTGCGACCCGGGAACGCCGCGTACGTGATTTTCACATCCGGCTCGACCGGCACGCCGAAGGGCGTCGTGGTCGAGCACCGCAACGTGGTGCGGCTGCTGGACGCCGGGCTGCGGACGTTCGGCTTCGGCGCGGACGACGTGTGGACGCTGTTCCACTCGTACGCGTTCGACTTCTCGGTGTGGGAGACGTTCGGCGCGCTGGCGTTCGGCGGCCGGCTGGTGGTGGTGCCGAAGTCGGTGACCCGGTCGCCGGCCGACCTGCTCCGGCTGCTCGGCGAGCACGCGGTGACGGTGTGGAACGTGACGCCGTCGGTGTTCGCGCGGGTCGTGGAGGCGGCCCGCCGGGACGCGGACCGGCTGGCCGGCGCCGCGCCGCGCTGGGTGGTCTTCGGCGGGGAGGTGGTCGACCCCGCCCGCATCGCCGCGTGGCGGGAGCTGGCCGGCCCGGACGGTCCCGGCTTCATGAACATGTACGGCATCACCGAGACGACGGTCGTCAACACGTACCTGCCGGTCGAGCCGGAGACGGAGCCGGGCGTGGGCAGCCGGATCGGCCGCGCCCTGCCCGACACGGTCTGCTACGTGCTGGACGAGCGGCTGCGCCCGGTGCCGACCGGCGTGGCCGGGGAGCTGTACCTCGCCGGCCCGAGCGTGACGCGCGGCTACCTGGGCCGCGCGGCGCTGACCGCCGGCCGGTTCGTCGCCTGCCCGTGGCGCCGCGGTGCGCGGATGTACCGCAGCGGCGACGTGGTGCGCCGGCGGCCCGACGGTGGCCTGGAGTACCTGGGCCGGTCGGACGACCAGGTGAAGCTGCGCGGGTTCCGGATCGAGCCGGCGGAGGTCGCCGCGGCGATGGTCGCGCTGGACCCCGTCGGTGACGCGGTGGCCGTGGTCCGGGAGGACACGCCGGGCGACCGGCGACTCGTCGGGTACGTGACGCCGGCCGACCCGGACCGGCGGCCCGATCCGCGGGCGCTGCGCCAGGAGCTGTTCGGCGCGCTGCCGGGCCACCTGGTGCCGTCGGCGGTGGTGGTGCTCGACGCGTTGCCAGTGACCGCGAACGGCAAGGTGGACCGGCGAGCGCTGCCGGCACCCGGGTTCGGCGGGTATGCCGGTGACGGCGCGGTGCCGCGCACCCCCGGCGAGGAGATCCTCGCGGCGGTCTTCGCCGACATCCTCGGCCTGCCGGCCGTCGGCGTCCGGGACTCGTTCTTCGACCTGGGTGGGCACTCGCTGCTGGCCACCCGCCTGGTCGGCCGGATCCGTGCCGAGCTGGGTGTCGAGGTGCCGGTGCGGGCGGTGTTCGAGACCCCGACGGTGGCGGGGCTGGCCACGCTCGTCGACGGGTGGCGGGGGGCGTCCCGGCCGGCGCTGCGGCCGATGCCGCGTCCGGTCCGGCTGCCGGTGTCGTTCGCGCAGCGGCGGCTGTGGTTCCTGCACAAGCTGGAGGGGCCGAGCGCGACGTACAACATGCCCGCGGCGCTGCGGCTGACCGGCGAGCTGGACGTCGCGGCGCTGACCGCGGCGGTCGGCGACGTGGTCGGCCGGCACGAGGCGCTGCGTACCGTGTTCGGCGAGGTCGACGGGCAGCCGGTGCAGACGGTGCTGCCCGCCGACGGTGCCGTGCCGGTGCGCGTCGAGAGGGTCGACGCGGCCGAGGTGACGGACGCGGTGGCCGCGGCGGCGTCGTACCGGTTCGACCTGTCGGCGGAGGCGCCGGTGCGGGTGTCGCTGTTCGACACCGGCGACGGGTCGTGGGTGCTGCTGGTGCTGGTGCACCACATCGCCGGCGACGGCTGGTCGATGGGACCGCTGCTGCGCGACCTGTCGACCGCGTACGCGGCGCGGCGCGCCGGCGGCCCACCGCGGTGGCGCCCGCTTCCGGTGCAGTACGCCGACTACGCGCTGTGGCAACGGGGCCTGCTCGGCGACCCGGACGACCCGGACAGCGTCCACGCCCGGCAGCTCGACCACTGGCGGCGCGGCCTCGCGGGCGTGCCCGATCGGCTGACGCTGCCGGTCGACCGGCCCCGGCCTGCGATCGCCGCGCACCGGGGCGCCGGCCGCGAGTTCACCGTCGACCCGGTGGTGCACGCCGGCTTGGTGCGGCTGGCGCGCGAGGGCTCCGCGACGCTGTTCATGGTGGTGCAGGCGGCACTGGCGACGCTGCTGAGCCGGCTCGGCGCCGGCCCGGACATCCCGGTCGGCACTCCGGTCGCCGGGCGCACCGACGTGGCGTTGGACGAGCTGGTCGGGTTCTTCGTCAACACGCTGGTGCTGCGCACCGACACCTCGGGCGACCCGACGTTCCGGGAGCTGCTGGCACGGGTGCGCGGCATCGACCTCGCCGCGTACGAGCATCAGGACCTACCGTTCGAGCTGCTGGTGGACGCGCTGAACCCGACGCGGTCGCTGGCGCACCACCCGCTGTTCCAGGTGATGCTCGCGTTGCAGAACAACGCCGACGCGGCGGTCGAGCTGCCGGGTGTGCGGGCCGAGCCGATGGTCGTGCCGGACGGCGCCGCGCGGTTCGATCTGAGCGTCCAGCTCACCGAGGACCGGGCCGCGGACGGCGCCGCGGCCGGGATGCGCGGCCGGATCGAGTACCGGGTCGACCTGTTCGACGCGGCCACCGTGGACGCCGTCGTGGACCGGCTGCTGCGGGTGCTGCGGCAGGTCGCGGACGACCCGGACGGGCGGATCGGCCGGCTGGAGATCCTCGCCGACGACGAGCGCGAGCGGCTGCTGCCGGCCATGGACACGCAGATCCCGGCCGCCGGTCTGGTCGAGCTGATCGACGCGCGGGTCCGCGAGACGCCGGACGCCGTCGCCGTGCGGGGCGGCGGGCGGAGCGTCACGTACCGGCGGCTCGACGCCTGGGCGGACCGGCTCGCCCGCCGGCTGGCCGGGCACGGCGTCGGACCGGAGGTCCGGGTCGGCGTGCTGCTGGACCGGTCGCCGACCCTGGTCACGGTGCTGCTGGCGGTGCTGCGCACCGGCGCGGCGTACGTGCCGCTCGACGCGCGTGCCCCCGCCGACCGGCTGCGCTGGATGCTGGACGACGCGGCCGTGCGGCTGCTCGTGGTCGACGACCGGTACGCCGACCACGACGTCACCGGCACCGCCGGCGTGCCGGTCCTGAACGTGGACGGTGACGCGGAGGTGGCCGGCGTGGCGCCGGTCCGGCACGTGGACGGCGACGGCGCGGTGCCGCCGGTGCGGCCGGCCGACGTCCGGGGCGCGGCGTACGTGATGTACACGTCCGGGTCGACCGGGGTGCCCAAGGGCGTGGTCGCCACCGTCGCCGACGTGACGGCGCTGGCCACGGACGGATGTTGGCGGGTCGGCCCGGGTGACCGGGTGCTGTTCCACGCCCCGTACTCGTTCGACGCGTCCTGCTACGAGCTGTGGGTGCCGCTGGTCGCCGGCGCCTGTGTCGTCGTGGCGCCGCCGACGGAGCCGGACGCCGGCTGGCTGCGCGACCAGATCGACCGGCACGGGGTCACCCACGCGCACGTGACCGCCGGGCTGCTGCGCGCGGTCGCCGAGCGCGAGCCGGGCTGCTTCGGCGCCCTGAGCGAGCTGCTGACCGGCGGGGACGTGGTGTCGGCCGCCGCCGTCGACCGGGTCCGGGCGGCCTGTCCGACGCTGCGGGTGCGCCACCTGTACGGGCCGACCGAGGTCACGCTGTGCGCCACGCAGCACGCCGTCGAGCCGGCCGAGGAGGTCGGCGACCGGCTGCCGCTCGGCCGGCCGCTCGCCGCGATGCGGGTGTTCGTCCTGGACGAGCGGCTGCGGCCGGTCCCGGCGGGAGTGGCCGGCGAGCTGTACGTCGCCGGCACCGGCGTGGCGCGCGGCTACGGCGACCGGCCCGCGCAGACCGCGTCCCGCTTCGTGGCTTGCCCGTGGGGCGCGGGCGAGCGGATGTACCGCACCGGCGACGTGGCGCGGTGGCGCGGCGACGGCGCGCTGGAATACCTGGGCCGGTCCGACGACCAGGTGAAGATCCGCGGGTACCGGGTCGAGCCGGGCGAGGCCGAGGCGGCGCTGGCGGCCCTGCCGGGTGTCGGGCAGGCGGTCGTGGTGGTGCGCGGCGAACCGGGCGCCGAGCGGCGACTGCTCGGGTACGCGACGCCGGCGCGGGCCGGCGAGCGCTTGGACCCGGGTGCGCTGCGCCGCCTGCTGGCCGACCGGCTGCCCGACTACCTGGTGCCGTCGGCGGTGGTGGTGCTCGACGCGCTTCCGCTGACCGGTAACGGGAAGGTGGACCGTCGGGTGCTGCCGGAGCCGGAGTACGCCGCGGTGGACCCGCAGGCGCCGCGCGGCCCGCGGGAGGAGCTGCTGGCCGGCGTGTTCGCCGACGTGCTGGGCCTGCCGGCGGTCGGCGTGCACGACGGCTTCTTCGATCTGGGTGGGCATTCGCTGCTGGCGACGCGGCTGGTGAGCCGGGTCCGGTCGGTGCTGGGTGTCGAGGTGCCGGTGCGGGCGGTGTTCGAGGCGCCGACGGTGGCGGGGCTGGCGGCGCTGCTGGACCGCGAGCACGCCGCGGCCCGGCCGGCGCTGCGCCGGCTGCCGCGCCCGGAGCTGCTGCCGGTGTCGTTCGCGCAGCAGCGGCTGTGGTTCCTGCATCGGCTGGAGGGGCCGAGCGCGACGTACAACGTGCCGGTGGTGCTGCGGTTGACCGGCATGGTGGACGCGGACGCGCTGACCGCGGCGGTGGGTGACGTGCTGGGCCGGCACGAAGCGCTGCGCACGGTCGTGACCGAGGTGGACGGCGAGCCGGTACAGACGGTGCTCGGCGCCACCGACGTGCCGGTGCCGGTGACGGTGGCAGCCGTCTGCGCCGGCGAGGTGGCCGCGACCATCGATGCCGCGGTCGGCCACCGGTTCGACCTGTCGGCGGAGGTCCCGGTGCGGGTGTCGTTGCTCGACGCCGGGGACGGGTCGTGGGTGTTGGTGGTGTTGTTGCACCACATCGCGGGGGACGGGTGGTCGATGGGTCCGTTGTTGCGGGACCTGTCGGTGGCGTATGCGGCGCGGCGGGGCGGCCAGGCGCCGGTGTTCGAGCCGCTTGCGGTGCAGTACGCGGACTACGCGCTGTGGCAGCGGGAGCTGCTCGGATCGGCAGACGACCCGGAGAGCCGGCTCGCCGGGCAGGTGGCGTACTGGCGGGACCGGCTGGCCGGGGTGCCCGACCAGCTCGCGTTGCCGTTCGACCGGCCGCGACCGGCGGTGGCCTCGTACCGGGGGGCGGTCGTCGGGTTCGCCATCGACGCCGAACTGCACGCCGGGCTGTCGGCGCTGGCCCGCCAGACCGGTACGACGGTGTTCATGGTGGTGCAGGCCGGTCTGGCGGCGCTGTTGACGCGGTTGGGTGCGGGGTCGGATGTGCCGATCGGGTCGCCGATCGCGGGTCGTACCGACGAGGCGTTGGACGAGTTGGTCGGGTTCTTCGTCAACACGTTGGTGTTGCGTACCGACACCGGCGGGGATCCGTCGTTCCGGGAGCTGTTGGGTCGGGTGCGGGAGACCGATCTGGCGGCGTATGCGAACCAGGACGTGCCGTTCGAGCGGTTGGTGGATGTGCTCAACCCGCACCGGTCGCTGGCGCACCACCCGCTGTTCCAGGTGATCCTCGCGTTCCAGAGCGAGGACGCGGGCACGTCCCTGCGGCTGGACGGCGCCGCCGCCGAACCGATGCCGTTCGCCGGGCACAGCGCGCGGGTGGACCTGAGCGTGCTGGCGACCGAACGGTGGGCCGGCGGCCAGCCCGGCGGCATCGACGGCGCCGTCGAGTACGCGGTCGACCTGTTCGACGCCGGCACGGTGCGCGCGCTGACCGAGGCGTGGACCGTGCTGCTGGCCGCGATGGTCGCCGACCCGGACTGCCGGCTCAGTCTGGTCGAACTGCCCGACGCGGCGCCGTCGGCACGCCGGTACGAGGCCGCCGACGTCCCCGCGGCGCGGACCGGTCGCGGGCTCGTCGGGTACGTGACGCCGCAGGACCCGGCGCGGCGACCCGACCCGGCGGCGGTGCGCCGGCGGGTCGCCGACCTGTTGCCCGCCTACATGGTGCCGGCCGCGGTCATGGTGCTCGACGAGCTGCCGTTGACCGCCAACGGCAAGGTGGACCGGCGCGCGCTGCCGGCCCCCGACTTCGGTGCCGCCGCGACCGGTACCGCGCCGCGTACCCCGACCGAGGCGGCGCTGTGCGCGATCTTCGCCGAGGTGCTCGGTGTCGACGGCGTCGGTGTCGACGACGGCTTCTTCGACCTGGGTGGGCACTCGCTGCTGGCCACGAGGCTGATCAGCCGCATCCGCGCGGTGCTGTCCGTCGAGGTCCCGGTGCGTGCGGTGTTCGAGACGCCGACCGCGGCCGGTCTCGCCGCGGTGGTCGCCGGTCGCGCCGGCACGTCCCGGCCGGCGCTGCGGCCGGTGCCGCGGCCGGAGCTGGTGCCGCTGTCGTACGCGCAGCAGCGGCTGTGGTTCCTCTACCGGCTGGAGGGGCCGAGCACGACGTACAACGTGCCGATGGCGCTCCGGCTCTGCGGTGACGTGGACGTCGCGGCGCTGGCCGCAGCGGTCACCGACGTGGCCGAGCGGCACGAGGCGCTGCGTACCGTGTTCGGCGAGGTCGATGGGCGGCCGGCGCAGACCGTGCTGCCGGCGACCGCGGTGCCGGTGGAGACGCTGCGCGTCGCCGCGGACGAGATACCCGGTCTGGTCGCCGGGTGGGCCGCCACCCGGCTGGAGCTGGCGACCGAGCCGCCGCTGAGGGCGTGGCTGGCCGACACCGGCGACGGCGCGGTCACGCTCGTGCTGCTCGCGCACCACATCGCCAGCGACGGATGGTCGATGGGACCGCTGCTGGGCGACCTGGCGACCGCGTACGCCGCGCGCCGCGCCGGCACCGCGCCCGGCTGGGCGCCGCTGCCGGTGCAGTACGCCGACTACGCGCTCTGGCAGCGCGACCTGCTCGGCGACCCGGACCGGCCGGACAGCCTGATCGCCGGCCAGGTGGCGTACTGGCGCCAGCGGCTGGCCGGGTTGCCGGAGGAGCTGACGCTGCCGCTCGACCGGCCGCGGCCGGCGGTCGCCTCGCACCGCGGTGGCACCCGCCCGTTCGACCTCGACCCCGCGCTGTACGCCGGCCTGACCGCGGTGGCGCGCGACGCCGGTACGACGGTGTTCATGGTGCTGCAGGCGGCGCTGGCGGCGCTGCTGACCCGGCTCGGCGCCGGCACCGACATCGCGATCGGCTCGCCGGTGGCCGGTCGTACCGACGAGGCGCTGGACGAGCTGGTCGGGTTCTTCGTCAACACGCTGGTGCTGCGCACCGACACGTCCGGCGACCCGACTTTCCGGGACCTGCTGGCCCGGGTCCGGGAGGACGACCTCGCGGCGTACGCGCACCAGGACGTGCCGTTCGAGCGGCTGGTGGACATCCTCAACCCGTCCCGGTCGCTGTCCCACCATCCGTTGTTCTCGGTCATCCTCGCGCTGCAGAACACCGCGGAGCCGGGCCTGACGCTGCCCGGCGCCGACGTCACGCCGCTGCCGCTGGACGCCGCCGGCGCGCTCGTCGACCTCAGCGTCAATCTGCGCGAGGACCGGGACGCGGACGGTGCGCCGGCCGGGCTGCGCGGCTGGGTGGACTACGCGACGGACCTGTTCGACGCGGGCACCGTGGACGACCTGACGGCGCGGTGGGTGCGGTTGCTGCGCGCGCTGGTCGCCGACCCGGACACCCGGTTGTCCGGCGTTGACCTGCTGGACGACGCCGAGCGGGCGGCCCTGGCCGTGGCACCCCGGACACCGGACGAGCCGGCGACGCTGGTGCGGCTGTTCGAGGACCGGGTCGGCGCCGACCCCGACGCGTGCGCGGTGGTGTGTGGCGACCGGCGCAGCACGTACACGGAGCTGAACGAGCGGGCGAACCGGCTGGCGCGGCTGCTGCTGGCCGGCGGGGTGCGGACCGAGGACCGGGTCGCGCTGGTGCTGCCCCGGTCGGAGGACACGGTCGTGGCGATGCTGGCCGTGCTCAAGGCCGGCGCGGCGTACGCGCCGGTCGACCCGGACACGCCCACCGACCGGGTCGCACTGGTGCTGTCCGGCACGCGGCCCGCGGCGGTCGTGCTCACCGCGGCCCACCGCGACCTGCTACCCGACGGCGTGCTGCCCGTCGTGCTCGGCGACGACGCCACCGAACGGTCGCTGGCCGAACAGCCGGCTGGCAACCCGACCGACGCCGACCGCGGAGCGCCGCTGCACCCCGGACAGGCGGCGTACGTGATCCACACGTCCGGCTCGACCGGCGTGCCGAAGGGTGTCGTCGTCTCGCACGCGAACGTGACGCGGCTGCTGGCGGTGACCCGCGACGCGTTCCGGTTCACCGCGGGCGACGTGTGGACGCTGTTCCACTCGTACGCGTTCGACTTCTCGGTGTGGGAGACGTTCGGGGCGCTGGCCTCCGGCGGCACGGTCGTGGTGGTCCCGGGCGAGCTGACCCGGTCGCCGGCCGAGCTGATCGGGCTGCTGGCCGCCGAACGGGTCACCGTGCTGAACGTGACGCCGTCGGTGTTCGCACAGCTGGTGGACATCGCCCGGCGGGACTCCGCAGCGCTGGCCGGGCTGGCGCTGCGCCGGGTGATCTTCGGCGGGGAGGCGCTGGACGTGGCGCAGGTGTCCGAGTGGCGGCGGCTGGCGGGCCCGGACGGCCCGGCCCTGGTCAACATGTACGGCATCACCGAGACCACGGTGCACGTCACGTACGCGCCGCTCGGCGACGAGCCGGCCGGGGTGGGCAGCCCGATCGGCGTCCCGCTGGCCGACCTGGCCGCGTTCGTGCTCGACGACCGGCTGCGCCCGGTGCCGGACGGCGTGGCCGGCGAGCTGTACGTGGCCGGCGCCGGCCTGGCCCGCGGGTACCTGGGTCGGCCGGACCTGACCGCCGCGCGGTTCGTGGCCTGCCCGTGGGGTGCCGGCGAGCGGATGTACCGCACCGGCGACGTGGTCCGCCGCCGGCGCGACGGTGGCCTCGACTACCTCGGCCGGGCCGACGACCAGGTCAAGATCCGCGGGTTCCGGATCGAACCGGGCGAGGTCGAGGTGGCGCTGACCGCGCTGGCGCCGGTCGGCCGGGCCGTGGTCGTCGCGCGCGAGGACCGGCCCGGTGACCGCCGGCTCGTCGGCTACGTGACGCCCGCCGACGCCGACCGGGTACCGGAGGCCGGCGAGCTGCGGCGCGCGGTGGCCCGGTCGTTGCCGGCGCATCTGGTGCCGGCGGCGGTGGTGGTGCTCGACGTGATGCCGCTGACCGACAACGGGAAGGTGGACCGGCGCGCGCTGCCGGCTCCCGAGTTCGGCGCCGCCGACGAGGCGCCGCGCGGTCCGCGGGAGGAGATCCTCGCCGGGGTGTTCGCCGAGGTGCTCGGTGTGCCGGCGGTTGGTGCCCGGGACTCGTTCTTCGATCTGGGTGGGCATTCGTTGCTGGCGACCCGGTTGGTGAGCCGGGTCCGGTCGGTGCTGGGTGTTGAGGTGCCGGTGCGGCTGGTGTTCGAGGCGCCGACGGTGGCCGGGCTGGCGCGCGCGATGGACGAGCACGCGGGTACGGCCCGGCCGGCGCTGCGTCGGATGCCGCGTCCGGAGCTGGTGCCGGTGTCGTTCGCGCAGCAGCGGCTGTGGTTCCTGGACCGGCTGGAGGGGCCGAACGCGACGTACAACGTGCCGCTGGCGCTGCGGTTGACCGGCACGGTGGACGCGGACGCGCTGACCGCGGCGGTGGGTGACGTGCTGGAGCGGCACGAGGCGCTGCGTACCGTCGTGGCCGAGGTGGACGGCCGTCCGGTGCAGCGGGTCCTCGATCCCGCGGACCTGCGCGTCCCGGTCACCATCGGTCGGACCGGTGATGTCGACGCGGCGGTCGCCGACGCGTCCGGGTACCGGTTCGACCTGTCGGCGGAGGTCCCGGTGCGGGTGTCGTTGGTGGACGCCGGGGACGGGTCGTGGGTGTTGGTGGTGTTGTTGCACCACATCGCGGGGGACGGGTGGTCGATGGGTCCGTTGTTGCGTGACCTGTCGGTGGCGTATGCGGCGCGTCGGGAGGGTCGTGCGCCGGTGTTCGAGCCGTTGCCGGTGCAGTACGCGGACTACGCGCTGTGGCAGCGGGAGCTGTTGGGTGACGTCGAGGACCCGGGCAGCGTGGTGTCGGGTCAGGTGGCGTACTGGCGAAAGCGGCTGGCGGGGCTGCCGGAGCAGGTGGCGTTGCCGTTCGACCGGCCGCGGCCGGCGGTCGCCACGCACCGCGGCGCCGGCCACCCGTTCCGGCTCGACGACGACGTCCACGCCGGGGTCGTCCGGCTGGCCCGGGAGACCGGTACGACGGTGTTCATGGTGCTGCACGCGGCGTTGGCGGCGCTGTTGACGCGGTTGGGTGCGGGGTCGGACGTGCCGATCGGGTCGCCGATCGCGGGTCGTACCGACGAGGCGTTGGACGAGTTGGTCGGGTTCTTCGTCAACACGTTGGTGTTGCGGACGGATACCGGCGGGGATCCGTCGTTCCGGGAGCTGTTGGGTCGGGTGCGGGAGACCGACCTGGCGGCGTATGCGAACCAGGACGTGCCGTTCGAGCGGTTGGTGGATGTGCTCAACCCGCACCGGTCGCTGGCGCACCACCCGCTGTTCCAGGTGATGCTGGCGTACCAGTACGACGCGGGTGACGCGCTGCGCCTCGACGGCGTGTCGGCCGAGCCGCTGCCGGCGACGGCCGGCGCGGCCCGCGTCGACCTGAGCCTCAGCCTCGTGGACCGCGCGGACGGCGGCCTGGTCGGGCTGGCCGAGTACGCGACCGATGTGTTCGACGCCGCGACCGTCGAGGCGGTCGTGTCGCGCTGGGCGCGGGTGCTCCGGCAGGTCGTGGCCGACCCCGGCACCCGGGTCGGCAGCCTCGACCTGCTGGCGGACGCGGAGCGCCGCCGCCTGCTGCCGCGCGGCACCGGGCCGGTGGCCCCGGCCGCCACGCTGACCGAGCTGTTCGACGCCCGGGTGCGCGAGGCGCCGTCCGCGGACGCGGTGGTGTTCGGGGACGAGCGGGTGTCGTTCGCGGAGTTGGCGGCGCGGGTGGATCGGGTGGCGCGGCGGCTGGTGGCGCGGGGGGTTGGTCCGGGTGGCCGGGTCGGTGTGTTGCTGGACCGGTCGGTGGATCTGGTGGTGGCGATGCTGGCGGTGTGGCGGGTCGGCGCGGCGTATGTGCCGGTGGATGCGCGGTCGCCGGTGGCCCGGACGCGGTGGGTGTTGTCGGATGCGGGGGTGTCGGTGCTGCTGGTGGACGCGGCGCACCGCGGGCACCCGGCGGCCGACGGGCGGGCCGTGCTGGACGTGTCGGACCACACCGGCGACGCCGACGCGGGCTCGTTCGCCGCGGCCGGCGTCGATTCCGCCGCGTACGTGATGTACACGTCGGGGTCGACCGGGGCGCCGAAGGGTGTGGTGGCCACGGTCGGCGACGTCGTGTCGTTGGTGTCGGACTCGTGCTGGGGTACGGGGCCGGACACGCGGGTGCTGTTCCAGGCGCCGTACGCGTTCGACGCCTCCTGTTACGAGGTGTGGGTGACGCTGCTGCGCGGCGGCTGCGTCGTCGTGGCGCCGGACGGGGACGGCGACGCCGGCTGGCTGCGCGGCCTGTTCGACCGGCACGCGGTGACCCACGCGCACCTGACCGCCGGCCTGCTGCGGGTCGTCGCGGAGCAGGACCCGGCCTGCTTCGCGCCGCTGACCGAGCTGCTGACCGGCGGCGACGCGGTGTCGGCCGCCGCCGTCGACCGGGTCCGGGCGGCCTGCCCGACGCTGCGGGTGCGCCACCTGTACGGGCCGACCGAGGTCACGCTGTGCGCCACGCAGCACGTCGTCGAGCCGGACGCGCCGCGGGCCGACTGGCTCCCGCTGGGCCGGCCGCTGGACGACACCCGGGTGTACGTGCTCGACGAGTACCTGCAGCCGGTGCCGGACGGCGTGGCCGGCGAGCTGTACGTGGCCGGCGCCGGCCTGGCCCGCGGCTACCTGGGTCGGCCGGACCTGACCGCCGCGCGGTTCGTGGCCTGCCCGTGGGGTGCCGGCGAGCGGATGTACCGCACCGGCGACGTGGTGCGCCGACACGCCGGTGGGCTCCGGTTCGTCGGCCGCGCCGACGAGCAGGTCAAGATCCGCGGGTTCCGGGTCGAGCTCGGCGAGGTCGAGGCGGCGCTCGCCGCGCTGCCGGACGTACGGCAGGCGGTGGTGGACGCGCGCGGCGAGTCGGGCGGTGAGCGGCGGCTGCTCGGGTACGTGACGCCCGGCGACGCCCGGCCCGCGCCGGCGGCGCTGCGCGCTCGGCTGGCCGACCTGCTGCCGGACTACATGGTGCCGGCCGCGGTGCTGGTGCTCGACACGCTGCCGGTCACCGCGAACGGCAAGGTGGACCGCCGGGCCCTGCCGGACCCCGACTTCGGCGCCGGCGACGAGGTACCGCGCAGCGCGCGCGAGCAGGTGCTGGCCGATGTGTTCGCCGACGTGCTCGGCGTGCCGGCGGTCGGTGTCCGGGACTCGTTCTTCGACCTCGGTGGGCATTCGTTGCTGGCGACGCGGCTGGTCAGCCGGATCCGCGCGGTGCTGGGTGTCGAGCTCGGCGTGCGCGAGATCTTCCAGACGCCGACCGCGGCCGGCCTCGCGGCGGTCCTCGACGAGCACTCCGGTACACCGCGCCCGGCGCTGCGCCCGGTGCCGCGTCCGGACGTGGTGCCGGTCTCGTTCGCGCAGCAGCGGCTGTGGTTCCTGTTTCGGCTGGAGGGGCCGAGCGCGACCTACAACGTGCCGCTGGCGATGCGGCTGACCGGCGCGGTCGACACCGACGCGATGCGCGCCGCGGTGGCCGACGTGATCGGCCGGCACGAGTCGCTGCGCACCGTGTTCACCGAGGTCGACGGGCGGCCGGCGGAGACGGTCCTGGCCGCGGAGGCCGCCGGGGCGCCGGTGCAGGTCGGCCGGGTCGACGACGTCGACGCGCTGGTGACGGCGGCGGCCGGGTACCGGTTCGACCTGTCGGCGGAGATCCCGGTCCGGGTGTGGCTGTCCGACGCCGGCGACGGGTCGTGGGTGCTGGTGCTGGTGGTGCACCACATCGCAACGGACGGGTGGTCGACCGGCCCGCTGCTGCGGGACCTGTCGGTGGCGTACGCAGCGCGTCGGGACGGTCGTGCGCCGGTGTTCGAGCCGCTGCCGGTGCAGTACGCCGACTACGCTCTCTGGCAGCGGGAACTGCTCGGTGACCCGGACGAGGAGGGCAGCCGCATCGCCGGCCAGGTGGCGTACTGGCGGGAGCGGCTGGCGGGGCTGCCGGAGCAGCTCGCGCTGCCGTTCGACCGGCCGCGGCCGGCGGTCGCCACGCACCGCGGCGCCCACCACGACTTCGCGCTCGACGCCGGGACGCACGCCGGGCTGGTGGAGCTGGCGCGTGGCACCGGTACGACGGTGTTCATGGTGCTGCACGCGGCGCTGGCGGCGCTGTTGACGCGGTTGGGTGCGGGGTCGGACGTGCCGATCGGGTCGCCGATCGCGGGTCGTACCGACGAGGCGTTGGACGAGTTGGTCGGGTTCTTCGTCAACACGTTGGTGTTGCGGACGGATACCGGCGGGGATCCGTCGTTCCGGGAGCTGTTGGGTCGGGTGCGGGAGACCGACCTGGCGGCGTATGCGAACCAGGACGTGCCGTTCGAGCGGTTGGTGGATGTGCTCAACCCGCACCGGTCGCTGGCGCACCACCCGCTGTTCCAGGTGATGCTGGCGGTGCAGAACCGCACCGACGAAGGGGTCCGGGTGCCGGGGATGCGGGCCGACCTGGTGCCGTTCTCCGGCGGCGCCGCCCGGTTCGACCTGGGCGTGTACCTGGTCGAGGAGCGCTCCGGCGACGGCAAGCCGACCGGCGTCCAGGGCATGATCCAGTACGCCACGGACCTGTTCGATGCGGCCACCGTCGCCGCGATCGCCGACCGGCTGGTGCGCGTGTTGCGCCGGGTCGCCGCCGATCCGGACGTCCGGGTCGGCGAGCTTCCGGTGCTCGACGAGCCCGAGCGGCGTCTGCTGGTCGAGGAGTGGAACGCCACCGCCCGGCCGGTACCCGAGGCGACCGTCACCGACCTGGTCGAACGGCAGGTCGCCGGCACGCCGGGCGCCGAGGCCGTGGTCGCCGCGGACGCCCGCCTGTCGTACGCGCGGCTCAACGCGCAGGCCAACCGGCTCGCCCGGCTGCTCGTCGAGCACGGCGCGGGCCTGGAGGAACGGGTGGCGCTGCTGCTGGACCGCTCCGCGGACGTGGTCGTGGCCATGCTCGCGGTGCTCAAGGCAGGCGCGGCGTACGTGCCGGTCGACCCGGCGTACCCGGCCGACCGGATCGCGTTCCTGCTCGACGACATCCGGCCGCGGCTGCTGCTGACCACCGCGGATCTGGCGCCGGACACCGACGTACCGGCGGTCGTGCTGGACGATCCGGGCGTCGTCGAGGCGCTGGCGGCGCGGCCCGAGCACGACCTCACCGACGCGGAGCGGGGCGCGGCGCTGCTGCCGACGCACCCGGCGTACGTGATCTACACGTCCGGCTCCACCGGCCGGCCGAAGGGCGTCGTGGTCGAGCACCGCTCGGTCGTCAACTACCTGGCGCAGTGCCGCGAGTCGTACCCGACGCTCGCCGGCACTACCTTGCTGCACGCGTCGATCTCCTTCGACGCGGTGGTGACCAGCGTGTACGGCGCGCTGACCCGCGGTGGCCGGGTGCACGTCGCCGCGCTGGACGACGGGCTGGCCGACCTGCTCGACCGTGACGACCTCGGCTACGACTTCGTCAAGGTCACCCCGAGCCACCTGGCGCTGCTGACCTCGGCGCTGCCGGCGCGGTGCTCGCCGACCGGGCAGCTGATGGTCGGCGGCGCCGCCGTGCGGGGCGAGCAACTGCGCGAGTGGCGCGATCGGCACCCCGGAGTGCCGATCGTCAACCACTACGGCCCCACCGAGGCGACGGTCGGCTGTACCCAGCATCCGGTGCCGACCGATGCCGAGATCGCGGACGGCCCGGTGCCGATCGGCCGGCCGTTCGCCAACACCCGGGTCCACGTGCTCGACGACGCGCTGCGGCCGGTGCCGGTCGGGGTGGCCGGCGAGCTGTACGTCGCGGGCGCGGCGCTGGCCCGCGGCTACTGGGCCCGGCCGGCGCTGACCGCCGGCCGGTTCGTGGCCTGCCCGTGGGGCGACGGCGAGCGGATGTACCGCACCGGAGACGTGGTGCGGTGGCGGCCGGACGGCGAGCTGGAGTACCTGGGCCGCGCGGACGACCAGGTGAAGATCCGCGGCTTCCGGATCGAGCTGGGCGAGATCGAGGCCGCGCTCGCGGCGTCGCCGGGCGTGGCGGACGCCGTGGCGGTCGCCCGTGCGGACCGCCCCGGCGACGAGCGGCTCGTCGGGTACGTGACGGCCGCCGCCGGGCACACACCGGACCCGGTGGCGCTGCGCCGCGAACTGGGCGCCACGCTCCCGACGTACCTGGTGCCGTCGCTGGTGGTGCTGCTCGACCGGCTGCCGCTCACCCACAACGGGAAGGTCGATCGCCGGGCACTGCCCGCGCCGGACCTGTCGGGGCTGGCGGGCCGGTCGGCGCCGCGGCGGCCCGCGGAGGCGGTCCTGTGCGGCCTCGTCGCCGAGACGCTCGGCCTGCCGGCCGTCGGCGTCGACGACAACTTCTTCGACCTGGGCGGGCACTCGCTGCTCGCGACCCGGCTGATCAGCCGGGTCCGCGAGGTGCTGGGGGCGGAGGTGCCGCTGCGTGCGGTCTTCGCGACGCCGACGCCGGCCGGCCTGGCGCGGCACGTCACGGGCCGCGACGACACCGGCGACGACGGCTTCGACGTGCTGCTTCCGCTGCGGCCCACCGGGGACCGGCCGCCGCTGTTCTGCGTGCACCCCGGGATCGGGATCAGCTGGATCTACTCCCGGCTGCTGCGCCACCTCGACGCCGACCAGCCGGTGTACGGACTGCAGGCGCGCGCGATCACCCGCGTCGACGGGCTGCCGACCACGATCGACGAGATGGCCGCCGACTACCTGGAGCAGGTGCGGCGGGTCCAACCGCACGGCCCGTACCGGCTGCTGGGCTGGTCGTTCGGCGGCGCGGTCGCGCACGCGATGGCGGTCCGGCTGGAGGAGCTGGGCGAGCGGGTGGAGCTTTTGGCGATGCTCGACGGCCACGTGACCGGTGACGGTGGGTTCCGGATGCCGGCCGAGCGCGACCTCGTCGCAGGCCTGCGGCACCTGGCGCCGGACGCGACGGCCGACCCGGACGGCGCGGAGATCACGCCGCTCGTGCTCGACCGGGTGCGGGAGCTCGATCCCGGCCTGGCCGTGCTGGCCGAGGAGAACTTCGCCGGCTTCTACCGCGCCACGGTCAACATCGAACGACTCGCCCGGGGCTTCGCCCCGCGTACCTACGGCGGCGACCTGCTCTACTTCGCCGCCAGCGTCGACGCCGACCCGAGCCAGCTCGCCGAGTCGTGGCGGCCGTACGTCGGCGGCGACATCGAGGAACACCGCGTCGACTGCCGGCACCTGGACATGCTCCGACCGGAGCCGGCGGCCGAGATCGGAACCCGGCTCGCGCGCAGACTGCGCGAGCTTGACCAGTAGCACATGGAAGGACACCGACATGCCCAACCCGTTCGACGACACCGACGGCCGGTTTCTGGTGCTGATCAACGACGAGCGGCAGTACTCGCTGTGGCCGGCCGCGATCGACGTGCCGCCCGGCTGGACCGTCACGCTGACCGAGAGCGACCACCAGACCTGCGTGGACTACATCGAGGAGCACTGGACGGACATGCGACCCCGCAGCCTGGTCGAGGCGATGGAGGCCGACGCGGCGTCGCGCGCGTCGGCGGAGGGGTAGGCGCCGACATGACCCGCTCCGGCGTCGCGCCGGAAAGCCTGGCCGCGGTGCGCCGGCTCGCCGAGTCGCTGCTGCCCGGCGACGTGTGGGACTTCATCGAGGGCGGCGCCGACGGCGAGACCGCCCTCGCCGCCAACCGCGCCGCGCTCGACCGGGTGCGGCTGCTGCCGCGGGTACTGGCCGGGCTGTCCGAGGTGACCACTGCCGGCACGCTGCTCGGGTCAGCGGCCGGTATGCCGGTCGCGGTGGCGCCGATGGCCTACCAGCGGCTCGCGCACCCGGACGGCGAGTCGGCCGTGGCGCGGGCCGCGCGCGACGCCGGGGTGCCGTTCGTCGCGGCGATGCTGGCCAGCGCCACGATCGAGGAGATGGCCGAGTTGGGCGGCGCGCCCTGGCTCCAACTCTACTGGCTGCGCGACCGCGGCCTGCTGGCTGAGCTGGTCGCCCGCGCCGAACGTGCCGGGTACCGCGGGCTGTTCGTGACCGTCGACGTCCCGGTGCTCGGCAACCGGCTGCGGGACGTCCGCAACCGATTCACGCTGCCCGCCGACGTCGGGCCGGTCAACCTGTCCGGCGGGCCGGTCGCCGCGCACGACCGGGTCGACGGCGACTCGGCCGTGGCCGTGCACACCAGCGCCATGTTCGCGCCGGACGCCGGCTGGCAGGACCTGGCGTGGCTGCGCGAGCGAACGGCGCTGCCGCTGGCGGTCAAGGGCGTCCTCGATCCGCGGGACGCGCGGCACGCGGTGGACCGCGGCGCCGACGCGGTCGTCGTGTCCAACCACGGCGGCCGGCAGTTCGACGGCGCCGCGGCCAGCGTCGACGCGCTGCCGGCGGTCGTCGAGGCGGTCGGCGACCGTGCCGAGGTGCTGCTCGACGGCGGGGTCCGCAGCGGCACCGACGTGCTGCGGGCGCTGGCGCTCGGCGCGTCCGGCGCGCTGCTGGGCCGGCCGGTTCTGTGGGGGCTGGCGACCGGCGGCGAGTCGGGGGTGGCGCGGGTGCTGGAGATCGTGCGTGCGGAGCTGGCGCGCGGGCTGACGCTCGCCGGCTGCGCCGACCCGGCCGCCGCGGCGGCCCTGGACGTGCTGGGGGTTGGACATGCTCGGTGAGCTGGAGACGGGGCCGGACCTGGCGGCCGACCTGCTGCACGGTTCGCTCGGCGATCCGTCGCTGACCTCGATGAACTTCCTCAACGAGATCACCGGCCGGTACCCGGACGCGGTGTCGTTCGCGCCTGGCCGACCGTACGAGGGGTTCTTCGACCGGGCCTCACTGCACGACGACATCGAGGCGTTCCACGAGTACCTGCGCACCGGGACCGGAGCGTCGGAGGCCGAGGCCGACCGGGCCCTGTTCCAGTACGGGCGCACCAAGGGCATCGTGCACGGGCTGATCGCCGCGCAGCTGCGGGCCGACGAGGGCATCGACGTCGACCCGGAGTCGATCGTGGTGACCGTCGGCTGCCAGGAGGCGATGTTCCTGACGCTGCGCGCGTTGCGGGCCGACGAGCGGGACGTGGTGCTGTCGCTGTCGCCGATGTACGTCGGCTTCACCGGCGCCGCCCGGCTGCTGGACCTGCCGGTGCTGCCGGTGTCCGGCGGCACCACCGGCGTCGACCTGGACGACCTGCGCGAGACCGTGCGGCGGGCGCGGGCGGCCGGCCGCCGACCCCGGGCCTGCTACATGATGCCCGACTTCGCCAACCCGTCCGGGCTCAGCCTCGACCTGCCGACCCGGCGCGCCCTGCTGGAGCTGGCGGAGGGCGAGAACATCCTGCTGCTGGAGGACAACCCGTACGGCATGTTCCACGACGGGTACGGCCGCCTGCCGACGCTCAAGGCGCTGGACACCGCGCGCCGCGTGGTGTACCTGGGGTCGTTCGCCAAGACCGTGCTGCCCGGCGCCCGCGTCGGGTACGTCGTGGCCGATCAGCGGGTGCGGGCCGCGGACGGCACCGGGTCGCTGTTCGCCGACGAGCTCGCCAAGATCAAGAGCATGGTGAGCGTCAACACCTCGCCGGTCGCGCAGGCGGTGATCGGCGGCGCCCTGGTCCGTGGCGGCGGCAGCCTCGCGGCGCGCAACGAGCCGCTGCGCGCGCGGTACCAGCGCAACCTCGCCCGGGTGCTCGCCGGGCTCCAACGCCACCTCGGCGACCGCACCGACGTCACCTGGAACGCGCCGACCGGCGGCTTCTTCGTCGTGGTCGAGGTCGGCTTCCCGGTGACGAACGAGGCGCTGGAGCGCTCCGCACGCGAGTTCGGGGTGCTGTGGACGCCGATGGCGTACTTCTACGTCGGCGACGGCGGACGTCGGCACCTGCGGCTGTCGTTCAGCCTGCTGACCGACGAGCAGATCGACGAGGGGCTGTCCCGGCTGGCCGCGTTTCTCGCCGCCGAGGACGACCGCACCGCCTGAGGGCACCGACACCGGAAGGACGAGAGACGATGCGCGACCCGGACAGCGAACCGGCCGAGCGGCACCGGCCGTTCCCGCTCACCGACGGGCAGGTGGCCGACCTGCTGGACCGGCGGGCCGGTGCGGGCGACGCGCCGCGGGTCGGCTACGGCGAGCTGCGATACGCCGAGCTGGACCTCGACCGGCTCGCCGCCGCCTGGCGCGGGCTCGTCGCCGACCACGACATGCTGCGCGTCGCGGTGGAGCGCACCGGCTCGCAGCGGGTGCCGCCGGACGGCGGCGACCTCGACGTGCGGGTGGCCGACGACGGGCTCGCGGCGGTGCGTGCCGAGTTGGCCGGGGCGGCCCGCGACCCGTACCGTCGGCCGCTCGCCGCGGTGCGCGCGGTGCGCACCCGGGACGGCTGGGTCGTGGCCGTCGCCGTCGACGCGCTCGCCTGCGACCTGCGCGGCCTGCGCGCGGTGCTGGCGGAGCTGCACCACCGGTACGCCGAGCCGGGCCGGTCGTGGCCGGTGCCGGGCCGCTCGTTCCGCCAGTGGCACCTGGCGGCGCGGGCCGCCGCGGAGGCCGGCGGGCTGGCCGCCGACCGGGCGTACTGGGCGGCGCTGCTCGACGAGGTGCCGCCCGCGCCGGAGCTGCCCGCCGCGGCACCCGGCGCGCCGGCCGGCCCGCCCGCGGCGGAGCCGGCCGGTACGGGGGCGCGCGCCGGAATGCCGGGCCGGCGTCGGGTCGCGCTGGACGCGGGGGAGTGGGCGGCGCTGACCGCGCGGGCGGCGGCGGCCGGCGTCGACCCGGCGTCGGCGGTGCTGTACTCGTACGCCGAGGTGGTCGGCCGGTGGAGCCGGAACCGGTCGTTCACGCTGACCGTCGTCGGTGTCGGCGACACCCGCGACGGCGACCCGGTCGGCCCGCACGCCGAGCCGGCGCTGCTCGCCGTGCGGCACGAGCCGGGCGACACGTTCGCCGGGCGTACCCGGCGGCTGGCCGCGACCGTCGCCCACGACGCCGAACACCGGCACTGGTCGGGTGTCGCGGTGGCCCGGGAACTCGCCGCGCGTACCGGTCGGGCCGGTGGGCCTCCGCCGATCGGCTACACCGACGCGATCGGCGCGGCCCCGTCGCCGTCCGCCGCGTCCCCGTGCATCGCCGCCCGCATCCCGGGTACCTGGCTCGACTGCCAGGCGCAGGAACACGACGGCGGTCTCGTCGTGCGCTGGGACGCGCGCGAGGAGTCCTTCGCGCCGGGAGTGCTCGACGACATGGTCGATGCGCACGCGGCGCTGTTGCGCGGGCTGGCCGCCGGCGACGCCGCCTGGCACTCTGTCACCCCGGTCGGGCTGCCGGCCGCGCAGCGGGCGCGCCGCGCGGCGTACAACGACACGGTGGCGCCGGTGCCGGGTGGCCTGTTGCACGAAGGGGCCGTGGCGTGGGCGCTGCGCGATCCGGACCGGCCCGCCGTGATCGGCCGGGACGGCACCGTCAGCCACGGTGAGCTGCTGCGCAGGGCGCTCGGAGTCGCCGGGCGGCTGCGCGACGCCGGGCTGCGTCCGGGCGGGATGGTCGCGGTGGTGATGGAGAAGGGCGTCGAACAGGTCGTGGCCGTGCTCGGCGTGCTGCTGGCCGGCGGCGCGTACCTGCCCGTCGACGCCTCTCAGCCGGTCGCGCGGCGCGACGTGGTCCTCGCCAACGCCGGCACGGTCGCCGTGCTCACCCAGTCCTGGCTGCCCGTCCGGCCCTGGCCCGACGGCCTGGCGCCGATCGCGGTCGACCGGGTGCCGCCCGCGCCCGCCGGCACGCCGGTGCCGCCGGCGCGGGCGACGCCGGCCGACCTGGCGTACGTCATCTACACGTCCGGCTCGGCGGGGCGGCCGAAGGGTGTGATGATCGATCACCGGGGCGCGGTGAACACCGTGACCGACATGAACACCCGGTTCGGCATCGGGCCGGACGACCGGGTGATCGCGCTGGCGAGCCTCGGCTTCGACCTGTCGGTGTGGGACATCTTCGGCACGCTCGCCGCCGGCGGCGCGCTGGTGCTGCCGGATCCGGCCGCGCCGGCCGATCCCGAGCACTGGGCCGGGCTGATCGCCGAGCACGGCGTCACCGTGTGGAACTCGGTGCCGGCGCAGCTGCAACTGCTGGTCGACCACCTGGAATCGGTGCCGGACCGACGGGTCGGCACGATGCGGCTCGCGTGGCTGTCCGGCGACTGGATCCCGGTCACGCTGCCCGACCGCGCGCGGGCCGTGCTGCCCGGGCTGTCGGTGGTCAGCCTCGGCGGCGCGACCGAGGCGTCGATCTGGTCGATCCACCATCCCGTCGGCGAGGTGGAACCCGGCTGGTCGAGCATCCCGTACGGCCGGCCGCTGACGAACCAGACGTTCCACGTGCTCGACGACGACCTGGCCGACCGGCCGGAGTGGGTCGCCGGCGAGCTGTACATCGGCGGGGTCGGCGTGGCCCGCGGTTACCAGGGAGACGCCGGTCGCACCGCCGAACACTTCCTGGTCGACGCCGGCACCGGCCGCCGGCTGTACCGGACCGGTGACCTGGGGCGGTTCCTGCCGTCCGGGGTCATCGAGTTCCTCGGCCGGGAGGACACCCAGGTGAAGATCCACGGCCACCGCATCGAACTGGCCGAGGTGGAGCGGGCGCTGCTCGCCGACCCGACCGTGGGCGCGGCAGTGGTGACCGTGGACGGGCGGTGAGCGGGCGTCAGCGGACGCCGTCGTACGCGCTGTCGAGCCGCCGGAGGAACGCCGGGTCGGCGACCCGTCCCGCCTCCGCGGTGAGCACCGGGGCCGGCACCGCGTCGGCGTGTGCCCGCAGCCGTCCGCCGCCGGTGACGTTGAGCAGGACGGTCGCGTCCGGCGGGACGCGCCGCGCCCGGACGGCCTGCTGCAGGCAGGCCACCGCCACCGCGGCGGCCGGCTCGATGTCCACACCTTCGAGTCGCCGGAACGCCTCGCCCGCGGCGTGCGCCGCGGCCCCGTCGGCGACGAGCATGTCGCCACCGCTGGCGCTCAGGCAGTCCCGGACACCGCCGCGGACCGCGTACGGCGGGCGGCGGTTGGTCAGCTCGGCGGCGAACACCGGCGGTACCGCCGCGACCGGGCCCTTCGGTCGCCGGTGCCAGGCGTCGTACAGCGGGGCGAACGCCGCGTTCTGGCCGAGCATCAGCCGGGGTGTGCGGCTCGCGACTCCCGCCCGGACGAGGCGCTGGGCCGTCTCGTGCACGCCGATCGCGCCGGCGCCGCTGCCGACCGCCTGGAAATAGAACTCCGGCAGCTCGCCGATCTCGTCGAACGCCGCGAGCAGAACGGTACCGAGACCGGCGCGGCGGGCAATGTTGCGCGTGCCGCCCTCCGACACGCCGCCGATCATCGCGACCAGTGACTCGCCGAATGCGATCGTGTCCGCATAATCGGCCCCGTTCAGAGCGACCATCGTCACACACGGATCCAGCGGTTCGGCAAAGCGAAGGTGTCCGACGCCGCGCACCGGGACGACGACGACACACCGAACGCGTCGCCGGGAGGCCAGCAGCGCGAATGCCGCGGCCGTGTTTCCGGCGGACGACACCACCAGCGGCGGCGGGTCGGCCGGCAGCCGGCCCAGCACGCAGTACGCCTCAAGCTCCTTGAACGTCGCCGTCGCCATGCCGCCGGAACGCTCCGGCCAGTACCCGTTGAACGCCACCCACAGCCGGCGCAGGCCGAGCTCGCCGGCCAGCGCGGTACTGCGGTAGACGACCGTGCCGGACGCATTCGGCACGTCACGCCGAACTGGCAGCCACGACCGGTAGCGGAACGGTCCCGGGTCCGGCCCCGCCGGCACCGCTCGGCTGGCCGGATCGACCTGCAGCAACGCCGGCTCGTGCCGGCTCGGGCAGTCGAGGATCAGGCCGTCGTCGACGCTGCGCCACGAGCAGACCGGGCAGACGACGTGATAGGCGGGGTCGTGCGCACGACCCCGCGGCCCGGCGGCTGGTTCCACGCTGCCCCCTTGGGATTTCTCGCGGCTGCTTCCACAGCACTCCGGTTGTTCGCGGGAGAAACGCCGAACGGCCGCGCGACCGGGAGTGGCGGGTGTGTCCGGGCCGCGACGCCTGATGCCGCGCCGAGAATAACGCACGGATCGTCGCCGACCGCGAAGGTTGCGCCGTATCACCATCGGGAACCGATTCCGTGGGCCGGACAACCTCGCATTTGATCGCCAACGCCGAGCTGCGCGCGCTCGTCGATCACGTGCTGCGGGCGGCGGCTCCTCCGTCCGCACCCTGACCCGGGTGCCGTGGCCCCGGGGCGCGCCGCGGCGCGGCCGACGACGACGTGGGCCGCGCGGCGAGCCAGGCGGATCTGCGCAGTGCGGCGGCGAACCGGCGGACCGCGTTGCGGTTGTCCCGGTCCGCCGCGGCGGCCACGATCAGCACCAGCGGCACGAGCATGATGCCAGCGCCGATGACGATCTCGCCGATGTCACCGGCCCGGCTGTAGGCGTCCGAGCGGATCGTCGCGGTCGCGGGTCGGCCAGGCACGTAGTGGACGCGCACGACGTCGCCGACGTGTTCCCCGCCGGCCTGCCAGTATTCGTAGGTGCCCGCCGGTGTCGTGTAGCGGACCCGGACCCACCGCGTGTTGCTCTGCGGCCCCCGATCCCTGCGCGTTGCCACGATGGTCCCGGGCACGGTGCGCCCGCGCGCGGCGATCACGGCGGCGTCGTGCAGCCGGTGCCGGCCATCCAGGACGCACCAGTATCCGAACCCGGCGAGCAGCGCGAACAGCGCGGCCATGAGGGCGAGTTTCGCGCCGATGTTGACGCGGGCGCCGAACCGGCGCAGCCCGACCTGTCCGCCGCTTCCCATCCGGTCAGTTCAGCACATGGCAGCGGCGAGAACAAGACAGAACGGGACGGCCGGCGCGGCGGGGTCGATTCCGCCGCGCCGACGGTGTGGCGGCGGTCAGGTGAGCAGGGCGTCGCGGGCGGCGTGTGCCGCCACGCGCGCGAACCCGGCCAGCTCGTCGTCGGTGGGTTCCTCGCCGAGGATGTACCACCGGTGGTAGATCGGCGCGGCCAGGGTGTTGATCACCTTTCCGGCGTCGGTGTCGGCGGGGACGTCGCCGCGCTCGACCGCCCGTTCGGCGATGATCTTCGTGTCCTCCACGCGCCGGTTGATGATCTGCGCCAGCGTCCGCCGGGCCGTCGGTGAGTGCACCCCGGCGGCGACCAGCGTGCTCTGCACCACGCCGTCGCGCGGGTTGCTCATCACGTCGAGGATCACCCGCCCGAGCAGCGTGAGGTCGCGTTCCAGGTCGCCGGTGTCGGGCAGGGCGCCGACAGGTTCGGCGACGAGCGTCCCGGCGAGGTCGAGGATCACGCCGTCGCGGTTGCCCCAGCGCCGGTAGATGGTCGACGCGGCGACCCCGGACCGGGTCGCGATGTCCTGGACGCAGGTTGCGGCGTACCCGTGCTCGGCGAGCAGACCGAGGGCGGCGTCGAGGACGGCCTCGCGGTTGCGCGCGGTGCGCCCGCCCGGGCGGGCGGTCCCTGGCGGGGGATCTGCATCACCGACATCCAAATGAGAATGTTCTTGCATTAGCACCTCCGGTCGTGACACGCTCCTGATACTAACGCAAATCATCTCTCGTTTAGTACCCATGGAGGTCTGTGATGACCCCGTACCCGAAGCGGTGGCGGATGCTCCCCACGCTGCTCGCCGCGCTGTTCATGGCCCAGTTCGACCTCTACGTCGTGAACGTCGCCGGGCCGACGCTCCAGCGCGAGCTCCACGTCGGGCAGGCCGCGCTGGAGCTCGTCGTCGCCGGCTACGGCTTCACGTACGCCAGCGGCCTGATCACCGGCGGGCGGCTCGGCGACCTGCTCGGCACCCGGCGGATGTTCCTGTTCGGCACGCTCGCCTTCACCGCGGCGTCGCTGCTGTGCGGGCTGGCCCAGTCGCCCGGCGAGCTCGTGGCCGCGCGGCTGGTGCAGGGGCTCACCGGGGCCGCCATGGTCCCGCAGGTCCTGGCGACGATCACGGCGGTGTTCCCCTCGCAGGAACGACCCCGGGCGCTTGCCTGGTTCGGCGTGACGATCGGCGTCGGGTCGGTCGCTGGGCAGGTCCTCGGCGGGCTGCTGCTCCAGTTCGACATCGCCGGGCTCGGCTGGCGGGTGATCTTCCTCGCCAACGTGCCGATCGGGCTGGCCGCCGCGGTGGCCGCCGCCAAGCTGATGCCGCGCGTCACGCCGGCCCGCAAGGCCGGCCTCGACCCGGTCGGTGTGATCGGCCTGTCGGCCAGCCTTGCCCTTGCCCTCGCGCCGCTGGCCCTCGGCCGCACCGAGGGCTGGCCGCTGTGGACCTGGATCAGCCTCGCCGCGTCGGTGCCCGTGATGGTGGCGACGCTGCTGTGGGAACGCCGGCTGAGCCGGCGCGGCCGTCAGCCCGTGCTCGACCTCGGCCTGTTCGCCGACACCGCGTTCTCCCGCGGGCTCGTCGTCACGCTGACCCTGTACTCCGGGTACTTCGGCTTCACGTTCGCGCTCAGCGTGTTCATGCAGGCCGGGCTCGGTCTCACCCCGCTGGAGGCCGGGCTGACGTTCATGCCGCTGGGGCTGGCGTTTGCCGTCGCGTCGATCCGGGCGCAGAAGATCGCCACGAAGGTCGGGCCGCGGCTGATCACGATCGGCCTGTCGATCAGCGTGGTCAGCTACGGCGTACTGGTGGCCGTGCTGCAGCTGTCCGGCACGCACGCCTCCGCGGTGTGCATCGTCGTGCCGATGATGCTGGTCGGGTTCGGCAACGGGCTGGCGATCCCGCTGCTGTTCGGAACGGTGCTCGGCAAGATCAACACTGGCCGTGCGGGCATCGCGTCCGGCGTGCTCACCACGACGCAGCAGTTCGCGTCCGCGGCGGGGGTCACCGGCCTCGGCTCCATCTTCTTCGCCCTGCTCGGCAGCGGACACGGGAAGCTCGGGTACACCTCGTCGATGGAGTGGGTCCTCGGGATCGCGCTGGTCCTCACGCTCGTCGCGGCCCTGGTCATCCACACCCTCGCGCGTAGCTCCCGGGCCGTCCGGCAGCAGGCCCCGACGCCGGCACGCACACCCGCGTTGACGAAGTAGCCACTGTGGAGCAGTCCGGTCCCGGCCGGAGCGTTGTGCGACACGAGATCATCCCCACCGGGCGCACCGGCGGGGATGATCGACGTCGGGTCCGGCCGGGCGCTGGCGATGACCGGGTGCCGGGTGCTCGACACCCGGCACTGCGCCGGTGCCGGAAGGCTCAGTCGTGGGGTTGGCCGTCGGTGGCGGTGTCGGCCGTCAGGCCCTCGCGGTGCGCGACCGCCGCCGCCTCGGTACAGGTCGCGGCGCCCAGCTTGGCCAGGATGTGCGACACGTGCACGCCGGCCGTGCTCAACGAGATGCTCAGCCGCTGCGCGATCCGCCGGTCAGGCCGTCGCGATCAGCGCCAGCACCTCGCGCTCGCGCGCCGTCAACCCGTGCCGTGCCGGTGCCGCGTCGTCGAGTGGCGGCAATCCGCTCGGCGAGCGGCGCCGCGCCGAGCGAGTCGGCCAGCCGCGCCGCCTCCCGGAGCCGGGCCGTACCACCGGTGTCGTCGCGCCGGACAGCGCGACGAGCACCGTGGAACAGGCACAGCGCCAGCTCGTACGGCTGGCCGAGCGTCCGTCACGCCGTGACCGCCCGGTCCCAACCCTTGTCGTCCAGCAGCGCTCGCAGCGTGGCGGCGCTGCGCCTCGCCGTACGGGTCGTCGACGCGGATCGCCGCGTCGATCCCGGCGATCCGCGCCCGGCGCGCCGCGACGCCGTCCGCCACCTCGCCCCGCGCACCCGCCGCACTGCCGACCCGGTACGCTCCGGTCCCGTCGCCGCCCGCGAGCCGCGCCCGCTGGACCAGCGCGCCGGCGATCAGCACCGGCCGCGCGTCGCTGCTGTGGTGGCGGACCCGCGCGGGATCGGCGAGCGCGCGGTCGAGGAACGCGTCGCCGCGCTGCGGGTCGCCCTCGGCGATCGCGTGCAGGCACAGCAGCTCATGGCGCGGGAGCAGCGCGGCCGTGTCGTTGGTGTCGATCCGCTCGACCTCGGCGGCCGGCCCGGCCGCGGTGGGCACGTCGCCGCGCCGCAGCGCGAGCCGGCCGACGAGGATCCGCAGGGCGAGCCGGGTCGCCGGCGGCGGATCGTCGGCCAGCGCCCCGTCCAGCACCGTCGCGGGCGCCCGGTCAGGATCAGGCCGCGCGCGGCGTGCCAGGCGATCTCGGCGCCGCGGCTGCGGGCGAGGCCGAGCCGGCGGGCCCGGCGGATCCCGTCGCGGGCCGCTGCGACGGCGCCGGCGTGGTCGCCGAGCCGGGTACGGGTCGCCGCCTCGTACATCGGGACGGTCAGCAGCAGATCCGGCGTGTCGAGCCGCTCGGCGAGCGTGCCGGCCTCGGCCAGCAGGTCGAGATCGCGCCGCCGGGCGCCGACGCCGAGTAGCCCGCGCACCGTGACGGTCGGATCGCCGGTGCGCCGACCGCACCCAGCGCCGCGGCGAACTCCGCGCGGGTCGTGTCGGTCTCCGCCGGCCGACCCATCGCCATCATGCCCAGCAGCCGGCCCCGCTGCACGCTTGTCCGGATCGTCGGGCAGCAGCGCGAGCGCCCGCTCGAAGTCGCCGATCCCGGTGCCGTGCAGCCGGATCGACAGGCGGCCGCGGTGTTCCAGCAGCAGCGCGGCGCGCCCGGCGTCGGCGCGCTCGTCGACGGCGGCAAGTCCCGCGGTGGCCAGCTCGATGCCGCGCGCATAGTCGCCGGTGAGTATGGCGGACTCGACCGCGGCGGTCAGCACGTCCACCCGGTCGACGCCGAGCCTGGCCGCCGCGTCCGGCACCCGGTCCCACACATCGAGCATGCGCAACCGCTCGGTGTACGCATACGTGCGGTACGCCCGGTCTGCTGCACGGTAGCGGGAGGCGCGCGTCGCCACGTGGTCGCCGGCGGCGTGCGCGTGCGCGGCCAGGTCGGCCGGCGCGTCGGCGTGCCGCAACGCGTCCGCGTACCGGCCGTGCAGCCGCACCCGTTCGCCGGGCAGCAGGTCCTCGTACACGGCGTGCCGGATCAGCCCGTGCCGGAAGTCGTACCCGTCGCCGACGGTCACCAGCAGGCTGCGGTCGACCAGTCGGCGCAGCAGTGCGTCCAGCTCCGCGGCGGGCAGCCTGGCCACATCGGAAAGCAGCCGGGGGTCGACGACGCCGCCGGCGACCGAGACGGTCGCCAGCAGCGTCGTCGACCACGGCGCCGGCAGCGACCGCGGCCCGTACAACAGCAGGTCGCGCATGCCGTCCGGGGTCCGCTCGCCGGTGCGGGCCAGCGCCTCGACGAACAGCGGGTTGCCATCGCTGCGCGCGTGGGCCCGACGTACAGCGGCGGCGTCCGGCCGGGTGCCGAGCATCGCCGCGAGCTGGCGGCCGATGTCCGGCTCGGTGAGCGGGTCGAGCCGCACCGTCGCGGTACGCCGGCCCCGGGCTCGCTCCGACAGCAGCGGACCGAGCCGCGCGCCGTCCGCCTCGGCCGGCCGGTACGTCGCGGCCAGCAGCACGCCCGGCTGCGCCAGGTTGCGGGCCAGGAACCCGAACAGCTCGACTGTCGCGGCGTCCGCCCAGTGCAGGTCCTCGATCGTGACAGGACCGGCTGCTGCTCGGCGGCCTGCTCGAGCAGGGCAAGTACCTCCTCGTGCAGCCGGTGCCGGCCACCGCGGCCGGCACCGGCGTCGTCGAGCTCGCCGAACAGCGCGGCCAGCTCCCGGTACCGGCCGGCCGGCGTGCCGTCGCCGCGCAGCAGCCGCCGCACGACCGCGACGAACGGCGCGTACGCCAGCCCGTCGCTGCCCAGCTCCGCGCACGCGCCGCCGGGACCCGCGCCCGCGGTCGCGCCGCCGGGACGAACTCGGCGAGCACGACTTGCCGATGCCGGCCTCCGCGAAGATCATCACGACACCCGGGCCGTCCGCGACCGCCGCGTCCAGGGCAGCCACCAGCGCCGCCAGCGCGTCGTCCTGCCCGATCGGGACGGGGGCTTACCACCCGTTCCGCCATGCCGGCCAGCATATAAATACCGAGTTCGCCCGATGCGCCGCCGGTGTTTAGCCGGCGAGGCTCGACGCATGACAGCGAGCTACCCACTGCGGGCCATCGCCGCCGACGAGTTCGAGACGTGGGCGCGCATGGTCTCCACGACGTACGGCCAGGACTGGCGCGAGGACGCGCTGAGCAACGCCCGCTGGTGCATCGAACCGGAGCGCACCACGGGCGTGTTCGACGGCGCCGAGCTGGTCGGCGGAATGTCCATCTACGGGCGCGTCATGACCGTTCCCGGCGCGTTCGTGCCGGTGGCCGGCGTGACGCTGGTCGCCGTGCTGCCCACGCACCAGCGCCGCGGGATCCTCACCGCGATGATGCGCCGCCAGTTCACCGAGCTGCACGAATCGAGCGGCGAGCCGGTCGCCGCGCTCAACGCCGCCGAGGCGACCATCTACGGACGCTTCGGGTACGGCATCGCCAGCCACCTCGCGGTCGTCGACGGCGACGCCCGGTTCATGGCGTTGCGCGGCGACGTCGAGTTCGGCGACGGCACCATCAGGCTGCACGACGCCGAGGCGGCCCGGCCGCTGCTGGAGAAGGTGTACGACACGGCGCGCCGCGACGCGGTCGGCTTCGTCGACCGGGCCGACAGATACTGGGACGCCCGGCTCTACGACGCCGAGCACACCCGCGACGGCGCGACGGCGCTGCGGTTCGCGGTGCACACCGACGCCGCCGGCGCGGTCACCGGGTACGCGTTCTACCGGTCGCGACAGCGCCGGGTGCAGGTGGTGGAGCTGGTCGCCACGACCCGCCCCGCGTACGCGGCGCTGTGGCGCTTCCTGATCGAGCTGGACGCGCACGACCACCTCGACTACACGGGCGCCACCGACGAGGTGCTGCCGCACCTGCTGGTCAACCCACGGGCGGCCGACACGACGCTGGTCGACAACCTGTGGGTACGGCTGGTCGACGTCGACCGGGCGCTCGCCGCCCGCCGGTACGCGACCGACGTCGAGCTGGTGTTCGAGGTCGACGACGCGTTCTGCGGCTGGAACGCCGGGCGCTTCCGGCTGTCCGCAGCCGACGACGCCGTGAGCTGCGAGCGCACCGCGGCGCGCGCCGACCTGCGACTGTCGGCGACCGAGCTGGGCGCGGCCTACTTGGGCGGCACGTCGCTTGCGGTGCTGGCCGAGGCCGGCCGGGTCGAGGAGCTGACCCCGGGCGCGCTGCGGGTCGCCGCCCGGGCGTTCCACACCGACCGTGCCCCGTTCCACCCGTCCGGACCGGCGTTCCCGGCATTCTGACCAACCGACCGAGGAGAGATCGACATGACGGCCCCATTGCTGCCCGGCGCCGCGCTCGACGAGGAGGACGCCGAGATGACGACCCCGCCCGACGGCCGCGCCGGCATCACCGCGGATCTGGTGCGGCGGCTGCTCGCCGAGCAGTTCCCGCGCTGGGCGGCGCTGCCGGTGCGGCCGGTACCCGTCGACGGCTGGGACAACCGGACCTACCGGCTCGGCGACACGATGACCGTGCGGCTGCCGACCGCGGCCGGTTACGTGCCGGCGGTCGACAAGGAACACGAGTGGCTGCCGCGGCTGGCACCGTCGCTGCCGGTGGCCGTGCCGACGGTCCTGGCCCGGGGGGAGCCGGGCGCCGGGTATCCGTACCCGTGGTCGGTGCGCGGCTGGCTTCCCGGCGAGACGATGCTGTCGCGGCCGGTCGACGACCCTGTCGGCTTCGCCGTCTCGGTCGGCGAGTTCGTGGTTGCGTTGCGCCGGTGCGACGCGACCGGCGGGCCGGCCGCCGGTTTGCACAGCTTCCACCGGGGCGGCCCGCTGGCGCACTACGACGGGGAGACCCGGAGCAGCCTCGCCGCGCTCGCCGGGCGCGTCGACACCGACCTGGCCATCGAGGCGTGGGAGCGCGCGCTGGCGGCCGAGTGGTCCGGGCCGCCGGTCTGGTTCCACGGCGACATCGCGCCGGGCAACCTGCTGGTCGCCGACGGTAGGCTGTCGGCGGTGCTCGACTTCGGCACGTCCGGGGTCGGCGACCCGGCCTGCGACCTGGTCATCGCGTGGCAGGTGTTCGCCGGGGAGAGCCGGCGGGCGTTCCTCGAGACCGTCGGCGACGACGCAGGCACCCGTGCACGTGCCCGTGGCTGGGCGTTGTGGAAGGCGGTCCTCATGCTCGCCGAGTGCATCGACCGCGACCCGCCGCAGGCCGAGGTCAACCGCCGCGTGCTGGGCGAGGTGCTGGCCGAGCATCGCGGCCGGCACGGCCGGTCCGGGAGGCGGCCATGACCACACGCATGCACGACGACCAGCTGGACCTGACCGAGGCGGACGTCGCCGCACTGGTCGCCGAGCGGTTCCCGCGGTGGCGGGCGCTTCCGGTACGCCGGGTCGGCTCGCACGGCACCGTCAACGCGATGTACCGGCTCGGCGCCGAGCTCGTGCTGCGGTTCCCGCTGCGGCCCGACGACGGCGCGGAGCTGCGCGCCGAACGCGACCACGCCGCGCTGCTCGCGCCGCACCTGCCGCTACCGGTACCGGAGACCGTCGAGTTCGGCGCACCCGACGACCGTTACCCGGGCTGGTGGTCGGTGTGCCGGTGGCTGTCGGGGGAGTCGGGCGACCGGCGCCCGATCGCGGACCAGGTCGGCGTCGCGACGATGCTCGGCAGCTTCGTGTCCGCGCTGCGCGGCGTCGACACCGGCGGCCGGGTCGTGCCGACGTCCGGCCGCGGCTCGCCACTGTCCACAGTGGATGACGACGTGCAGTGCGCGCTGGCCGACTCGGCGGCGCTGGCCGACACCGGTCGGCTCGGCGCGATCTGGGCGGACTGCCTCGCCGCCGACGCGTACGCCGGTGCCGGAGTCTGGCTGCACGCCGACCTGATGCCCGGCAACCTGCTGCTGCGCGACGGCGCGCTCGCGGCGGTGCTCGACCTGGGTACCGTGCGCGTCGGCGATCCGGCCGTCGACCTGATGCCGGCGTGGAACGCGTTCGACGCCGCGGGGCGCGCTGCGTACCGGGCGGTGGTCGGGGTCGACGACGCCACCTGGTCACGCGGGCGCGGCTGGGCGCTGGCGCAGGCGATCGTCGCGCTGCCGTACTACGTGCACACCAACCCGGTCATGGCCGACGCCGCGCGCCGCACGCTCGCCGCGATTCTCGCCGGCTCGTGAGTTCACCACTGCTGAGTGGGTTGGCTCGGCTGTTCCCCGACTCGGCATCCGCGGATCCGTGGATGAGCGGCAAGCATCGGCAAGGGAGGTACCGTGATCGGTGCGAACCCGGTGGTCGTTGCCAAACGGCGGGAGATCGCCGAGCTGTGCCGCATGTTCGGCGTTCGCCGCCTGGACGTGTTCGGTTCCGCCGTGCGCGGCGCCCTTCGACTGCAAGAGGGTGGGCATCAAGTACCTGTTCGACCTCGACGGCCACCTGGGCGCGTTGGTCGAGTACCTGTCGCAGCGAGACGGCCAGGTGCCCACACGAGCGTGCGACCGCGACCGGCAGGGCACCGATCGAGGCCGGCTCGTCGACCACGACCAGGACACTGCCGTGCCGGGCAAGCTTGTCGAACACCTCGCGCAGCCGGGTCTCGGTGTTGGGCAGCGGCGCATCATGCACCCGGCGCCCGTCAGGGGCCAGACCGGTCGCGTGATGCTCGCTTTTGCCAACGTCCAGGCCCAGGAACACGCAGAAGTCGCCGGGCACGTGTCGCCTCCTCGTCACGGTCGGGCTCGGTCGCGGGTCCAGGCGTCGGACTGTCGGCAGCCACGTTACGAAGAGACCAACCCATTGGGCGGCCGTGTCCCTATCAGCGATCCGCCGACGCCACCCGGCCCGGCGACAACACCCCCCGGATCA
This sequence comes from Actinocatenispora thailandica, assembly GCF_016865425.1. Taxonomy (NCBI): domain Bacteria; kingdom Bacillati; phylum Actinomycetota; class Actinomycetes; order Micromonosporales; family Micromonosporaceae; genus Actinocatenispora; species Actinocatenispora thailandica. The sequence goes on from NZ_AP023355.1 coordinate 1,604,427, forward strand.
TGCCTACGACAGGGGCAATCAGTCATACCGAGCCGGGCGACCGAGCGTCCCCAGTTGGGAACACGAGAAAGGTAACGGGGCGAGTCGGCCTGGGCTGGCATCGCGTACGTCTCGCGGGCGACATCCTGGACTCGGTATCGAACGCGTGTTCGAATGAGGTGGTGGCGGGGACGTTGTGGCCGGACGGAGTGCCCTGGGATCGTGGCGGCACCTGGTCGCCAGGGCACGTATCGACGCCGGAGCCACGGGCCGGGGTGCCCTGCTGGCCCTGACCGCCGAGCACGCTGAGGATCCACCAGCGTCGCGGTCGCCATCGAGACCGACCAACCTGATGGTGGTCGCGTTGCAGGCGGCCGGGTTCGCCGTCTACCCGATCAATCCCAGGGTGGGCCCGGTATCAGGAACGGCACGCGCCGGCCGGCGGGAAATCCGACCCGGGCGATGCGGTGGTGCTGGCGAACGTGCTGCGCACCGATCGGCTGATCTACACCTTGTCGGTGGCGTCCGGGTCGCGAAGGACGCGCCGCGGCCTGCCGAGTTCGAGCGAGCTCCGAGCGGTACGCAACTGCGACGGTCGGGAGCGCTGGCCGGCGCCCGGCGGCGGCCTCGGCGCGGGGCTGGCGATGGGCGGGACCGCGGGCATGAGGTGTGTGGTGTCACAGCCAGCCGCTGGCTTCCGCGAGTCGGGCCGCCTCGGCGCGGGTACGGGCCTGCGTCTTGCCGATCGCCGACGACAGATGGTTGCGTACGGTGCCCTCCGACAGGCGCAGCTCCCGGGCGATGTCGGCCACGGTGCCGCCCTCGGCGGCGGCACGCAGCACGTCCGTCTCGCGCCCGGTCAGCGGGCTCGCGCCGGCCGCCTGCGCCTCGGCGGCGAGGGCGGGATCCACGAACCGCAGGCCGGTGTGGACGCGGCGGATCGCGTCGACCAGCTGTTCGGGCCGGGAGTCCTTCACGACGTACCCGGACGCGCCGGCCGACAGCGCCCGCGACAGGTAGCCGGGCCGGCTGAACGTCGTACAGATGATGGTGCGGCAGCTGGGCAGCGCGCGCTGCAGATCGGCGGTGACGGCCAGGCCGTCGCGGCCGGGCATCTGCACGTCGAGCAGTGCGATGTCCGGCTGCGTGCGCAGCGCCGCGGGCAGCACCTCGGTGCCGGTACCGATCTCGGCGACGACGTCGAAGTCTGGCTCGAGCCGGAGCACGGAGGCGAGGGCGCCGAGCACGAGTGCCTGGTCGTCGGCCAGCAGTACGCGGATCATGCCGGTTCGGCTTCCTGCGCGAGCGCGGCGGCCGGGCCCCGGGCGACGACCCGGAACCCGCCGCCGGGGGCGGGCCCGTGTTCGAGGGTGCCCGACACCGCGGCCAGCCGTTCGGCCAGTCCGGTGAGTCCGTTCCCGGCGCCCGCCCCGCCCGCGGTACCGCCGTTGTCGGTGATCTCGATCCAGTCGGTCCCGAGGCGCACGGTGCACAGTTCGGCGTCGGAGTGGCGCAGCACGTTGGTGACCGCCTCCCGCACCACGTACCCGAACGCCTCGCGCAGCTCGGCCCGCACGGCGTCGGTCGTGGCGGGCAGGTCGGCCCGGACGCCGCCGGCGCGCAGCGCGGTGCGGGCACCGGCCAGCTCGCTGTCCAGCGACAGGGTGCGGTAGTCGGAGATGGTGGCCCGCATCTCCGACAGCGCCGCGCGCGCCATGTTCTCCAGCTCGGTGACCTCGCCGACGGCCAGGGCCACGTCGCCGGAGGACTGCAGGATGCGCCGCGTCAGACCCAGCTTGACGGTGATCGTGGACAGGCTGTGGCCGAGCACGTCGTGCATGTCGCGCGCGACGCGCTCGCGTTCCTCGTGGACGGCCATCCGCGCGACCTGCTCGCGGGCCGCCCGCAGGTGCACGACGGTGAAGTTGAGCGCGAAGACGGTGCCGAGTGTCGCGGTCACCCCGACGAGGATGGCCACCTGCACCCAGGCCACCTCGCCCTGGGCGAGCAGCATCCAGACGATCTGCGCCACCACGGTCGCAAGGCCCAGCAGCAGCGCATGGCGCAGTGGCAGCAGCATCAGCGCGATCGACAGGGCGTAGGTCAGATCGGTCAGGTAATGCGGCGCGGCCAGGAGCACCGCAGGTGCCGCCCCGAGCAGGAACATCACCGCCACGATGGCGATGCGTCCGCGGCGCAGCGCCGCCGTGCCGTACCAGGGGGCCAGGACGCAGCCGACGCCGTAGCAGACGACCAGGACGGCCGCGAGCCAGGTGAGCGGGACAGGCCCGGTGCCGCGCGCGATGCCGACGGCCCGCGCGGCCAGGGTGAGGCAGGCCAGCGCGATGGCGGCAACCACGGCCACCCGGCCCCGGCGGCCATCCGGCCGGTCCTTCCAGAAACTCCAGTCCGGCCACTGGCTCGCGGAGAAGTCGTCCCGATCGCCTGCCCCCACCTCGGCCATGGTACGGGCGGGCCGTCGCGCGCCCGCACCAGCGGCCGCCGGGCGTTGCAGCGTGGGCGATGCGGGCCGGCACGTGCCGGCCCTCGACCCGATCGGGGCAGGTATGACAAATGGCATGGGTGCGGCGGGGCGGCCGGTGCTGCACTGTGCTCATGCTGCATGCGAAGAGGGCGCATCCGCCAGGCCAGCAGTACGAGTTCACCGAGGACGGCCGGCCGCTGACGCGCGTCCTGCTACGCCGGGGGCGCATCGGTGCGCGGTTCACCCTGCACGGCGCCGGCTACCTTGTCCGCGCGCACCGCTTCAGCGGCGTCTACGAGCTTCTCGACGCCGACGGGGCGGTGGTGGCGACCACCGACCGGGTCGGCCGCAGCTGGCAGCTGAGCTGCTCCGGGCGCACCGTCGGCTTCCGGCAGACCGCGCCGGCCAGCCGGGAGTACGCGATGGTCGGCGACGACGGTGCGACCGCGGGCACGATCCGCCGTGCCGGGCACGTCCGTACCGAGGTGACCGCCGAGCTGCCGAGCCTGGAACTGTTGCTGCAGGTCTTCGTGCTGGTCGTCGTGCTGCACCGCGCCCGGCGCAAGCGGGCCGCCGCGGGTGTGCGGGCGAGTGCGTTCGCGGGCGGCTGATCCGCCGCGGTGCACGCGTCACCCACCGTTTCGAGGCGATGAGGAGCGCAACCATGCGCAGGACACCTTTCGCGGCGCTGGCCGTCGTGGCCGCCGCCGCGGCGATGATCCCGGGTGCGGCACCGGCGGGCGCGTCGTCCGCGGCGCCGGGCGCGCCGGCCCGGTCGACGCTGCACTGGGGCGCGTGCCCCAGCCCGGTCGAGGCGGGGCTGCAGTGCGCACGGCTGAGAGTGCCGCTCGACTACCGGCACCCCAGCGGCCGAACGATCCGGGTCGCGGTCTCTCGCCTGGCGAGCACCGACCCGGCCCGCAAGCGCGGTGTGCTCGTCGTCAACCCCGGCGGGCCGGGCCTGCCTGGACTTCCCGCCCCCAACCTGCTGAAGCTGCCCCGGACGGTACGCGACCGGTACGACGTGATCGGTTTCGACCCGCGCGGCGTCGGCCAGAGCACCCCGGTGACCTGCGGTTTCGACGCTGCCCAGGGTGGGGTGGCGGCCAACCCGCGGAGCCCGGCCGACGCGGCCGACGTGGCGAAGCAGGCGGTGACCGCGAAGCGGCTCGCCCGCCAGTGCGCCACGTCGGCCACCGCGGACCTGCTGCCCTACATCACCACCGCGAACACCGCCCGGGACATGGACCGGATCCGGGCCGCGCTGGGCGTACCGAGGATCTCGTACTACGGCGAGTCCTACGGCACCTACCTCGGCGCCGTGTACGCCACGCTGTTCCCGCATCGCGGCGACCGCGTGGTGCTCGACAGCAGCCTGCCGCCGGAGGGCTACGACGTCGCGGCGCTGCGCAGCCAGGCGGCGGGCTTCGAGACCCGCTTCCCCGACTTCGCAAGGTTCGCCGCCGCCCGACCCGGCCGGTACCACCTGGGCCGCACACCGCGTGCGGTACGCCGGACCTACTTCCGGCTCGCCGCGCGGCTCGACCACGAGCCGGTCCAAGGCTACGACGGTACGACGTTCCGCGTCGTCACCGCGGCCGGGATCCGCGCCGACAGCGGCTTCGCCTGCCTGGCCGCCACCTGGCACGCCCTGGACGCGAACCAGCCGCTGCCGTGCGTCGGTGGCGCCGGCGGTGGTGCCTACACCGACAACTACCCCGCCGCCTACCTCGCGGTGATCTGCGGTGACTCCCGTTGGCCGAGGTCGGTCGCGACCTACCAGCGCAACGTCGCGCTCGACCGGGTCCGCTACCCGATGTACGGCGCGTTCGCGGCCAACATCCGGCCGTGCGCCTTCTGGCACGCTCCGGTGGAGCCGACGGTGACGATCACCGACCGCGGACCGTCCACCATCCTGATGGTGCAGAACCTGCGCGACCCGGCGACCCCGCTGCGCGGGGCGCTGCGCACCCGCCGGGCGCTCGGCCGGCGGGCCCGGCTGCTCACCGTCGACCAGGGCGGGCACGTGGTCTACCTGACGGGTTCGAACCGCTGCGCGAACAACGCCGTGACCGACTACCTGGCGACCGGCCGGCGACCATCGCACGACGCGTACTGCCCCGCGCAGCCCGCGAGCCCCTGACCACCGGCCCCGCACGCCGGGCAACAGCCGGTCCGATTCGTCGAGACCGCGGTTCGAACGGTGCGCGCCCGCCCCGGCCCCGCCGCCGTGCCGGGTCTTCGATGCCGGCCCCGGCGTCGCCCCGACCGCCGACCTGACAAGGAGCACACATGAGCGACGAACCATCCGCCGGCGACCGCGTCGGCCACGCATCCGGCACGATCCGGCTGGCCGGCAAGACCGTGCACCGGTTCGGTTTCGGCGCCATGCGCCTGGTCGGTCCCGGCGTCTGGGGCGAACCAGCCAGCCGGGGGGACTCGGTCCGGCTGGTGCGGCGCGCGGTCGAGCTGGGCGTGGATGTCATCGACACCGCCAGCGTGTACGGCCCGCACATCAGCGAGGAGATCATCCGTACCGCGCTGCACCCGTACCCGCAGCACGTGCTGATCACCACCAAGGGCGGCCAGACGCAGTCGGGTCCAGGCTCCTACGCCGTGCTCGGACGCCCCGAGTACCTGCGGCAGGAGTGCGTACTGAGCATGCGTCGGCTCGGCGTCGACCACATCGATCTCTACCAGTTGCACGGGGTCGACCCCGCGGTGCCCTTCGAAGACCAGATCGGCGAGTTGCAGAAGCTGCAGGAGGAGGGGAAGATCGGCGCGATCGGACTCAACCAGGTGACGGTGGACCAGATCACCGCCGCCCGCGAGATCGTCGACATCGCCTCCGTGCAGAACCAGTACAGCCTCACCCAGCGCCAGCACGACGACGTGCTCGACCACTGCACACGGCAGGGGATTCCGTTCATCTCCTGGTTCCCGCTCGACATCGGTGCCCTGGCCCAGCCGGACGGCCCGCTGCGCGGCATCGCCGGTGCGACCGGTGCCACACCGGCCCAGCTCGCGCTCGCCTGGCTGCTCGCCAGAGCCGAGAACATGGTGCCGATTCCCGGCACGACCTCGATCCCGCACCTGGAGGAGAACGTGGCCGCGGCCACGGTGCGGCTGGATCCAGCACACCTCGCCCAGCTGGACGCGCTGGCCGCTTGAGCCGGCCCATGCCGGCGCCGCGCCGGCGATATCGTTCCGGTTGGAAGTTATGGTGTCCGGGTGAGGAAGGCACCTGTCACCCACGGAATCGGCCCCGACGAGCCGCTCGGCTTCGCGGTCGCCGCGGTCGGCAACGCCGCGGCGCTGGCGTTCGAGCGCGCGCTGTCCGAACGCGACCTGCATCCGCGCCACTTCGCGGTACTGCGCGGCCTGCGCGACGGCGGCGAGCACGCCCAACAGCAACTCGCCGCGGCCCTCGGTATCCCGCCGAGCCGCCTCGTCGCCCTGCTCGCGCTGTTGATCGAGCGGGGTCTGGTCCAGCGCCGCGAATCGCCGGTCGACGCCCGGGTCAAACTGGTCCAGCTGACGCTGGACGGCCGATCCGAGCTGCGTTCGCTGACCAAGCTGGCGGGTGCCTCGGAGCGTCGCCTGACCGCCGGGCTGTCCGACGCCGAGAAGGCCGAGCTGCGCCGGCTGCTGGGCATCGTGTACGACAACGCGGCGGTCGAGCCCGGGGGCGCCCGGCCCGAGTCTGGTGATCCGACTCCCACCACCGCGGCCGAAGTTGGCAAAACGATTCCAAACGTAATAGTTTCAGTTGGAACGAACGACGCCCGCCGGAGCGGCCTCGAAGACAGGAGAAGTCAATGACGCTCGAGCAGGACACGGTGCAGGACTACCTCGATCGAGTGCGGCAGGCCTGGGACGCCGGCGACGCAGCACGCTATGCGGCCGAGTTCGCCGACGACGCCTCCTACGTGATCTTCCTGGGAGACGCGCTGCTCGGCCGCGCGGCCATCGAGCAGACCCACCACGAAGTGTTCACCCGCTGGCAGCGCGGCACCCGAATGGTGGTCGAGCCGATCGACGTACGGATCCTGGACCCCGACACCGCCGTGGTCACCACGATCGGCGGCATCGGCACCACCGACCCGATCGACTTCGACAAGTTTCAGACCTACACCCTGCGGCGCAGCTCCGGACGCTGGCAATGCGTGGCATTCCACAACACCGAGATGAGCACCCGCGCCAAGCACACCTACGCCACCCGCTAAAGGTTGTCCCGTAATCGTGGGCGGGTTCGGTCGTTGATCTTGGTGTGGAGCAGACGATCAGGTCCGATCAGCCTGCAGTGGATCCCGGTGTTCACCGGTCTGTCCGAGCGACAGTTCGCCAAGTTCGTGGGCATCGTGGCTGGTCGCGGCGGTCAGCAGACCGGTGCCGGGCGCCGGTGGGGGGCTGCCGCTGGCCGACCGGGTGCTGTTGGTGGCCGTCGCCACTACCGCACCAACCTGGCCCTGCGCCAGATCGCCCCGCTGTTCGGAGTATCGAAGTCCGCGGCCGGGCGCATCGTCGATCACCTCGCCCCACACCTGGTGTTGGAGTCCCAGACCCGCCGGCATCGGCCAGCGGCGGTGCTGATCGTGGACGGCACGTTGCTGCCCACCCACAACCGGAGCATGTCGGCCCGGTCGAAGAACTAACGGTACTCCACCAACCTGCAGGTCGTCATCGACGCCAACACCCGGCTGACCGTCGCGGTGGGAGATCCGTTGCCCGGCAACCGCAACGACTGCACCGCCTGCACCGACTCCGGTGTCGACCACCAGTGTGCCGGCGCGGCGGTGATGGCCGAGGCGGCTACCAGGGCGACCCGGAGGTGAGTCGTTGCGGCCCGCTGGCCGGGGCGGTTGTCGTGCACGGCGATGCGGTGACCGTCCAGCATGGACAGACACAGGCACTCCGAGCCGCAGGGGTGCCCGAGTCTCGGAGGCACGGCGGGCAGTCACCGGTCTCGGGTGCCGCTCTGCAGCGCTGGTTGGTGGACTGGGCGGGATTCGTCGGCACCGCTGAACGAGGATTCCGTACGCACCACCGATCTTGACCATGCGGAGTTGCGCGACCGGACGAGCCGACGGCCGCGTGGCTCGATTCCCGCGGTGGCGTCAGCCATGCCTGATCGCTGTTCAGTCGGTGCGGGCGCGGCAGAGGGCGCCGATGGTCAGCTCGGCCTGAGCGTTCTCCAGGTTCCAGCGATGCTGCTGGTAGGCGTGGTTGCTGACCCAGAACACCATCCGGTCGTCCCGCAGCGATCGCGCGAACACCGCGAGCGACCAGGTGTCGCCGCCGTCATGCCAGGCGACCTCGCCGACGTCGGTGTCCGACAGCACCCAACCGTCGCCGTAGTGGTCGTCCGAGTCGGCCATCCGGACGTGCCGGCCGAACAGCTGCCGCTTCGCCCATCCCGACAGCACCGCGTCACCGGTCAACGCCCGCTGCCAGCGGAACATGTCCCGTGCGGTGGACAGCATCCCGCCGTTGCCCCGCAGATTCCAGTACGGTCCGTCGGCCGCCCAAGGATGATCGAACGGGCGGCCGTGCGACCGGCCCCGGTCGTCGTACTCCACCGCGACCTGGCCGCGCCGCCAGCGCGGCAGCACGTACCCGGTGTGCGTCATGCCGGCCGGCGCAAACAGGTACCGGGCCAGGTATCGCTCGTAGCTCGTGCCGGCGGCGTGCTCGACGATCACGGCGAGCAGGCCGTACCCGACGTTGGAGTAGCGGAACTCGCGCCCCGGCGCCGAGCGCAGCCGGGACGCCAGGGCGGTCCGTACCATCGCGTCGCGCGACAGCGGGTCGTAGTCGTCGCCGAGCGACTCGACCAGCCCGGCCGTGTGCGTCAGCAACTGACGCACCGTGATGCGGCGCTTGTCGGCCGGTACCGGGCCGAGGAAGCGGTCGATCCGGTCGCCGAGCCGTAGCCTGCCCTGCATGGCGAGCTTCAGGATCGCCGCCGCGGTGAACTGCTTGGTGATCGACATGATGTCGTAGCCGGTGTCGCAGCCGGCGCGGCGGTGGGCGTGCCGGTCCGCCCAGCCGACGCCCTGGCAGTACCGGATGCGGTCGTCGGCGGCCACCAGCACGGTGCCGCTCGCCCCGGCCGGAAACGTGCGTGTCACGAACGGGGCCACCGGTTCCGCACGCCATGGGCAGTGCGCGTCCGCCATCCCGTCGCCGCAACCGGTGAGCGTCACCGCCGCCACCATCAGCACCGCAGCCGGGCCCAGCCGGCGTACCCATCGCCTCATCGGTCCCACGCTGCCGGCGGTCGGGGCGGCGAACAAGACGTCGGCCTGTTCGAGACTGTGCGAGACACTGGCGGTACGACCGCCGAACGACCGAGCAGAACCGGCGCGCCGAGCATGACCAGGCCGCCGAGCAGGACCAACGAGCCGAGCAGGACCAACGAGCCGAGCAGGACCAACGAGCCGTGCAGGACCAACGAGCCGTGCAGGACCAACGAGCCGAGCAGGAGCCGCAGAGCCGGCGAAGCCCGGCGAGCCGAGGAGGGTACACATGCCGGAGACCGCACCGCCCGAGCCGACGGCACCGGCGGACCGGGCCGCCTTCATGGTCGAACTGCGGCGGCTCAAGGCCTGGTCCGGGCGCAGCTACCGGCAGTTGGAACGCCGCGCTCGCGCCGCCGGAGACACGTTGCCGTACTCGACCGCGGCGAGCATGCTCGGCCGCGACCGGCTGCCGCGCGAGGAGCTGCTCGTCGCGTTCGTCCGCGCCTGCGGCATCGACGACGTACGCCCGTGGGCAGCCGCCCGCGCCGCCCTAGACCAGGGTGCCCCACCCCGGACCGACCCCGACCGTGCACCCGTGTCGATGCAGCCCGCCGATCTCGGACCGGCGCCGGGGAGTGTCCGGACAATCGCCGACCACACCTCGATCGGAGCGGAGAGGGGGCGCGGTTACTCGATCGGTGCGGCGCAGCCGGGCACGCCGCCGTCACCGGGGTCGCGGTGGGTTCGGCCACCACAGCAACTGGTCGCGGCGGCGGTCCTGCTGGTGGCGCTCGCGGTCGCGCTGGCCGTCGGCGTCACGTACACCGTCGGCGGGCACACCGCGAACGTCACCCACACCGTCCTCGACCGCTGACGCGGCAGACAGCGTCTCCTCCGGGCTGGCCTGCACCACGAACGGGGCGACGCACCGGCCGGCGGCGTCTTTCTTGATCGTCACCCTCGACGGGGCCGACGGCAGCGTCTCCGGCTAGCGCAGCGCCGTCTCGCCGATCTTCGGCAGCCGGCGTCGAGGATCGGCGTCGCCCTGCGGGAGCCACGACCGAGGTTCGGCTATCGGGGGCGAAGGCCGGTGAGGGTGTGGTCGAGGATCTGTGGGATGTCGCCGACGTCGAGCTCGTCGGTGCCGAACAGGAGCCGGAAGTACACGACCGAGTAGATCATCTCGGTCATGGCGCGGGTGGGTATGTCGGAGCGCAGCTGGCCGGTGGAGATGGCGGCGGTCAGCCGTTTCTCGCACAGTCGGGTGCGGGGTTCGATGATGTTCTCGCGCAGCGCGGCGCCGATCGACGGGTCGCTCTGCGCGTCCGCGACGATGCCACGAAACACTGCCCCGATCGGGCCCTTGAGCAGGCGGACGACCTCGTTGAGCTGCTGGACGAGGTCGGCCGCGACGTCGCCGGTGTCGGGGAAGTCGATCGCTTCGCCGACGAAGTCGTTGATCGCCTCCAGGGCCAGCGCCGCCTTCGACGGCCACCACCGGTAGATCGTCTGCTTGCTGACCCCGGCCCGGGCGGCGATGGCTTCGATCGTGACCTGCGCGTACCCGCGGTCGCCGACCAGCTCGATGGTCGCGTCCAGGGTCGCGCGCCGGGAGCGTTCGTTGCGGCGTTCGGGATTGGGTGCGGGAGTCATGCCGACAGTCTAGCGGAACGAGACGTCTCGTGTTGACGTGCAGGAAGGGTTGACTTACGCTGTTCGACAGCAAACGAGACGTCCCGTTCCGTTGAGCCGGGCGCCTCCTGTCCTGGTTGCGACGACCGAGAACGGAAACGCCGATGAACCTTGTCCAGGCACCGATCGAGACCGGGACGCTGGAGGTCCCTGGCGCCAGCCTGTGCTACGAGGTACGGGGGACCGGGCCGCTGCTGCTGCTGATCATTCCCGGCGGGCCCACGGACCTGGGAGCGCCGTCCGGGGTGGCGGCGTGCCTCGCCGACCGTTACGCAGTCGTCACGTACCACCGGCGCGGCCCGTCTCGCGGCCTGCTCGCCGGGCCACCCGTCGACACCGAGGTGGCGTCGCTGAGCGACGACGCCCACCGGCTGCTGGCTGCGCTGGGAAGTGAGCCGTGCTACGTGGTGGGCAACAGCGGCGGCGCGCTCGCCGGTCTGCACCTGACGGCCCACCACCCCGAGCAGGTGCGCGAACTGCTCGTGCACGAACCCCCGCTGCCGGGACTGCTGCCCGACCGCGACCGCTGGCGCGCGGCGTTCCAGGACGTCCACGACACGCCGTGGATCGACGCAGCTGGCACGTTCCTCGCCGCCGACGCGACCGCCGCGGGTGGTCACGCCGAGCCTCCCCTGATGCCCCACCGGCCCGCCCTGGCCCGCGATGGCGGGTCCCGCACCCAAGGCAACCTGGACTACTTCCTGGCCCACCTGTTGCTGCCGGTACTGCGCTTCGCCGCGGACGTCGCCGCCCTACGTTCCGGCCGGGTCCGGATCACCGTCGGGGTCGGGGCCGCATCCGGAGAAGGCGTGCCGGCACGATCCGCCCGGATACTGGCCGAGCTGCTCGGCGTTCGGCCGATCGAGTTCCCCGGCGACCACCAGGGACTCGCATCCGAGCCGGCCGCCAGCGCCGAGATCATCCGCGCCGTCCTGGGCCGCACTTGACCCGAAGGTGGGCGCACCGAACGCTCACCGCCGCCCACGGGCGGCTCGATCGTCCATGGGTGCGACACAGAGCGTCCAGTCCGATTCGGTACCAGGCGCCGTTGATGAACACGTGCAGGTTCGCGCCACGGCACTGGAAGCCGCGACCGACGATGTCGATGCCGCCCGGTCGCACGATGCGGCGCGGTGATCCCGCCGCCACGCTGGTGTCGTCCTCGCGGTCGATTCCGCGCTTCTTCACCGATGGACCGCACATTCGTTGCCGCCGGGTCGCAGCACGGCCACCAGAGCTGGTGCGCAGGCCGGCCCGCCGGAAGACGTCGTGCACCCATGGGTCACGCCGATTCCGACCGACCGCTGCACCCCAGGTTGCCGAAGCGGGTCGGCAGGACCGGCCGAACCGCCCGGGTCGGTCAGTCCGTGGAATCGGTGTGCCAGGAGGGGAGCGGGCCGTAGGGGCGCGGTCCGTACGTTTCGCGCAGCCGGCGCCGGCCGGCTCGGTTCATCTCGATGGTGTGTCGGTCATCGGCCGACCCCAGGATGAGGCCGACCGATCCGAGTGGGTAGATGCGGCTGAGCCACAACACCCGCGCCACGGCGTCGATGAGTTCCTGGCGTGGCGGCTGGTCCGGGGAGTCGAGTTCGAGCCGTACCGTGAGTACGCTGCTGTCGGGCTTCTCCCGCCAGTTCGATCCCCCGTAGCTGATGCTCGCGCCGGACACGCCGGGAAGCGCGCGCAGTTCGTCCTGCACGCGGCGCCGGAGCCACTCGGCGCGCCGATCGATGGTCGTGCCGGCGCGGCGTCCGACGAGCAGCGCCAGCGCCCAGATGTAGATCAGGAGAGCGAAGCCACCCCCGACGACCCACCCGACGATGGCGATCGGGAACCGTACCGTCAGCCCGGCGAGGGCGATCAGCGCTGCGCCGACGGCAAGTTTCCAGGCCGGTTTGGGAAACGGTCGTCTCCACCAGCGGTCTGATTGCTGCAGCAGGGCCGAGTTTCCGACCGTGTGGTCGAACACGACGTCCAGCGGCCCGCGGCGACGGCGCTTCGGCGGGTCGGCCAGATCGGCCAGCAGGTCGCGTAGCGCCGAGGTGGTGATCGCCGCGGCCGCGGCGGCGAGGCGATCCTCGTACTCGGGCAGGGTGAGCCGGCCGCGGTCGAGCGCGGTGCCCAGCGCCCGGATCGTGGCCGCGCGGTCGGAGTCGGCGGGTCGCCGGTCGGCACCGGTCAGGTCCCGCAGCAACGCGGTGAGTTGGGGGCCGCTGACGGCGTGACGTAGCTTCGCCGCGCGCTCGGCCTGTTCGTGGGCGTCGAGCTGACCCGCCTGGTACGCGGCATCGAGGTCGCGGGCGGCCTCGTCGCGGCGGCGGTCCCCGACCCGGTCGTCGAGCGAGGCGACCAGCCGGGCGAGGTCGGATCGGCGCCGGGCCTGGCCGATCTCGGCGTCCAGGACGGGTACCTCGACCGGGTCGAGCCGGTGGTCGCGCACCGCCTCGTGCAGGGCCGTACGGGCCGCGTCGCGGTCCGCGGTGTCGGCCAGCAGATCGTCGGGCGCGTCCGGCCAGCCGGGCAGGCCGTCGAGGAGCCGCTTGAGCTGGGAGTACCTGACGACCGCGGGCAGTGTGGCGACGCGCTGCTCGTACTCGGCGCTCGACAGTCGCTCGTGCGCGGCGGCCTCGGCGAGTATCCGAACGGCCAGTTCGCGGTCGTCGGAGCGGATACGGGCGCGGTTGTCCCAGTCGCGCTCGCCCCGCCGGGTGGGCAGGTCGCTCGTCAGCGCCGCGAGCCGGGCCCGGGTGCCCGCGTCGTCCACGGCGCGCAGCCGTCGGTCGTACTCGGCCGCATCGAGCCGGCCCTCGGCCTCAGCGGTGTGCAGCAGGCGCCGTACCGCGCGCCGGTCATCGGCGGTGGCGCGCAGCTCGCCGTACCCCCCGTCCGACCACCCCAACATCATGGCGCGAGCATAGGAGCTCGCGACAAAATCGATCCCGAGCGCCGTGGCTGGCATCGATCTTGGCCGCCAGAGCAGGATCGATGCGCGGCGGCGGTTCCGGGTGTCGTGGACCGGTGAGCCGGTGACGCTCGACGAGCAGGCCGCCGTGGCCCGCGCCGGTCGCCCGAAGGGCACGTGCGGCCGACCAACGGATCGCGGTCGTCACCGCCGGTCGATCGGGCTCAGCCGGCGCCGCGGCGGGCCGCCGGGTCGGCCGGGGGCGCGGGATCGGCGCTGTCGGTGTGCCATCGGCGCAGCATCTCGGCCGTCGCCTCGTCGGCCGGCAGGAACGCCTCCAGCCGCAGCTCCGAGAGCGTCACGTCCACCGCGGTCGCGAACGAGGTCAGCGTGGTGATCAGCCGCAGCTCGCCGGCCGCGACCCGCAGCCGCAACGGCACCGCGAAGCCCAGGTACTCCGGCCCCGGCGACACGTCGGGCAGGTACCCGTCCAGCTCCGCGACGAACGCGGCCAGCGCCGGGTCCGGGCTGCGGCGCGACAGGTCGCGCAGCCCGCCGGTGATGTGCCGGCCCCAGTCCGCGAGGTTCGCCACCCGCGGGCCCATGCCGCGCGGATGCAGCGCGAGCCGCAACACGTTCACCGGCGGTACCAGCAGCGACTCGTCGGCGCCCTCGGTGAGTACGCCGAACGCGGCGTTCGCCGCGACCAGCTCACCGTAGGGCCGGACCACCACCGCCGGGTACGGCAGGTGGCCGTGCAGGATCGTGTCGAGCGCGTGCCGGACCGGCCCGAGTGCGGGAGCACCGAGGCCGGATTCGGGGTACACCGGGGCGAAGCCGGCGACGTGCAGCAGGGCATTGCGTTCCCGCAGCGACAGCCGCAGCGACTCGGCGAGCCGGACCACCATCGCCGGGCCCGGCCGGGATCTGCCCTGTTCCAGGAAGCTCAGGTGGCGCTGGGTGGTACCGGCGGCGGTCGCCAGCTCCAGCTGGCTGAGCCGGCGCCGGTGGCGCCACAGCCGAAGCTCCGCCGCGAACCGCCCGCCCGACAGCGTGCTCGTCATGGCTTCTTCATACCCGACGGTGGTGTGCACGCCATTCCTTCCGGGGAATCGCATCGCCGCCGGACCGGCCGCAGACTTCAGCGCATGCACAGCACAGACGCCACCACGTTGGCCGACCGGTACCTCGCGCAGTGGAACGAACCCGACCCCGCGGCCCGCGCCGCGATCATCACCGAACTCTGGGCCCCCGACGCCGTCCACGTCCTCGTCCACCCACCCCAGCAGATCCGGGACGCCGCCGCCGAGCTGGCGGTCCCGGCGCCGCCGCTGGTGGTACGCGGGCACGACGCGCTACGTCGCCGGGTGGACCGCGCGTACCAGATGTTCGTCGCGTCCGGCGAGCACGTGTTCGTGGTGGACGAGGTGTCCGTCCTGATGCCCGCCGTGTACGCGGTGCGCTGGTCGATGCGGTCGACCGCGAACGGCACGGTCGACGGTGGAGGCGCCGACGTCATCACCGTCGACGATGCGGGACGGATCCGCACCGACCACCAGTACGTCGGCTGACGCGAGCGGAGAACTCCGCCGGCCCGGCCGGGTCGCCATGCTCCGGCGGCATTGCCCCGGAAGCGTTGGTCGTCGCGGCCTGGGTCGGGTCGTAGACCAGGAGCGGCAGGATCGTGCCGCTGGCGGCCGTGCCGGCCATCGAGATGGTGCGCGCCAGCCAGTAGTAACCGAACCGGGGCGAGGTGCGCAGCAGACTCGGGTGGTTGGCTGCCGGCACCGGTATCACCGTCCATCGAGCGCGTCGACGACCCGTTCACCTGGACAGCAGGCTAGTGCAGGTCGTGTCGAGACACGCACATGAGCCCTTCATTCTGCGGTGTGTTCGTGGTCGTGGAGGACGTGGATGGCCTTGGCGAGGCGGGCTGCTCGTCGTGGCCACCTACTGCCGGGGAAGTCGTTGCTATGACGGCGATCGACCGTTGCCGGACCGGATGTCTGCCTCGGTGGCGGCGGCGCGGAGGCCGTCGATCGTGAAGCCCGCGAAACGGCGTACTGCTGCGTCGCGCGTGGAGGCGGGTGCGGCGGTGAGCCCGCGACCGGCGAGCAGGATGACCGCGAAGTCATCGAACACGAAGTCCGGACGTAACCGACCTGCAGCCTGCGCGCGACGGATGATGGTCGTGACGGTACGGCCCAGCTGTTCGCGGTGTGCCGCGAAGTCGACGACGTCGGGGTGCGCCGACATGAATGCGTCCGTGAAGCCCTGGTTGCGCGCGTTGAGGAGCAGGGTGCGCTCGACGACGAAGCAGAACCCGCGCCACGGGTCCGGGTCGGCGGCGCCGTCGTAGACGATCGAGCTGCACTCGGCGAGCTCGTGCTCGAACGCCTCGAGCACCAGGTCGTGCTTCGTCGGGAACCGGCGGTAGAGGGTCGCGGGTCCGACGCCGGCACGCCGGGCAACCTGTCGCATCGTCACCTCCAGTCCGGATTCGGCGAACAACTCCCGGGCCGCGGCGAGGACCCGGTCGCGGTTCTCCCTTGCGTCGACACGCAGCAGGTGAGTCATCTTTCCGCCGATCTCTCTCACCACAGGAAAGTGGACGCACACGTCCACTACGTTCGATCGTACTGGAGTCAACCGGATCGAACCAGCCAGGAGCGATGCATGCGAGCAGTCTCCATCCGTACCTTCGGCAGCCCGGCCGGCATGAAGATCGTCGAGGTCCCGGTCCCCAGCCCACGCGCAGGCGAGGTCGTCATCCAGACCGAGGCGATCGGGGTCGGCGGAGTCGACGCGGTCATCCGGCGCGGCACGCTGGGCGCGCTCGGCCCGTCCATGCCTCAGGATGGTCTGGTACCGGGAAGCGAGGTGGCTGGGACGATCACGGCCGTGGGGGAGGGCGTCGAGGCGTCGTGGCTCGACCGACGCGTTTGGGCGTTCACCGGCGTCTCCGGCGGCTACGCCGAGCACGTGGTCGCGCGGATCGAGAACGTCACGCCGCTTCCCACCGACCTGGCGGCCGTCGACGCGGTGACACTCGGCAGCGCGGCCCCGGTGGCGCACTTCGCCCTGCGGCAGGCGTACTTCACCAGGGGGAGGCCGTGCTGGTACGTGGTGCGGCCGGCAGCATCGGCATCGCGGCCGTGGAGATCGCCGCCCGAGCTGGCGCACGGGTAGTCGCGGTGACCACGTCGTCAGCCGAGCGGGGCGAGCGGCTGATGGAGTACGGCGCGACCCACGTGCTGGACCGTGCCGGGAACAGTCTGCGCGGTCACGAACCAGCCGGCTTCGATGTGATCGTCGACATCGTCGGCGGGCCAGCGCTGCCCGCGTTCCTCACGCGGCTGGTACCCAATGGCCGGCTGGTGTTGGTCGGCCTCGTCGCCGGCCCCCGCCGGCGGACTTCGGCTCGGTGCTGCTGAGCCGGTTCCAGCGGTCCGTGTCGGTCGCGACCTTCAGCCTGGACACGGTGCCGCGAGCTGACGTGGCCCGGGTACGCGCCGACCAGTTCGACGCCGCGGCGCGGGGCGACCTCAGCGCCGTCGTCCACGCCGTCCTGCCGCTCGAAGCCGCGGCAGACGCCCACCGGCGTATGGATGCCGGCGATGTCTTCGGGCGTGTCGTCCTGACACCGTGACCCACTGTCGCTGGCTCTCGGCCTGGTGCACAGCCGATCGCAGGACATCGTGCTGTTCGCCGCCGGGGCCATGACGTTCCTGGAGTTCTGTCCGTCGAGGTCGGCAGCGGTCGTCGTGGGTGACCTGACGTTGCTGGCCGGCGCCGCGATCAGCCCGGACCGGCTCCGGTACGTGGGTGTGGGCGGGCTTGATCGGTCGTCTTCCGTTGGGGCTCAGGCGGTTCCTCGACTTCTGCACCCAGGTCGGCATCCTCCGGGGCACCGGCGACGCCTGGCAGTTCCGGCACGGTGTGGCCGCGCCTCTGCCTCGTGATCCGTTCGGCTTTGGTGTTGACGCCTCCGGCCGTGCAGGCTTCGGAGCTGAGGATGCAGGCTGATGTCCCACACCAGCTGTGGTGGATGGATTCGTTCCCGGTACGTCGCCGGGTACCTCGGCGTCACGCGGAGCGGCTCAGTGTCCGCAGCGCCAGCCCGCCGCACAGCGCGGCGAGTGGCAGCTCGGCGCCGAGCGCCATGGCGACCGCGGTGGCGAAGTCGCCGCCCGGGGCCGCGGTCGTGGTGTCGAACCAGGCGTCCACCACCAGCAGCGTCGCGGTCGCGGCGGCCGGTAGCGCGTGCCGCCGGTCGCCCCGCGCGGCGAGCAGGCCGGTGGCGATCAGGCCGAGCGCCTCCAGCGCGTCGAGCCCGACCCAGGCGACCGGCCAGTGCGCCGCGGTCGCGGTGGCCGGCAGGTCGGTGGCCAACACGTACAGCCACGGCAGCAGGGCGAGCCCGCAGGCGACCAGCAGCCACCCGGCCCGCCGCATGCCCCACGGCGGGCGCGGCCCCTCCGCTCCTTCGCGCAGCGGGTTGACTTCGGCGCGGTCGAGGTCCTCGGCACCGACCACTTCCGCATCGCACCAGGCCAGTTCACGCATCGTCTTCCCCCGCTCGCCGCCGGCTCTCCCGTTCACGCGCTCCAGCCTCCGCCGCGCACCAGGGCGCCGTCAGTCACGCAGGGTTCCGACCCGGGGTGGAGACAAGTGCACCCCCGAGCCGGGCAGGAGCCTCATGGCACGGGGATGGCCTGCGGCTTTACCGTTTGACGCATGCAATTCGCGACGTGGCCGCAGCGGGTGCTGGCCGGGCCGTTCCGCGGGGCGGGACGCCGGACCGCGTTCGTCGCCGCCGGCCTGCCGCTCCACCTCGCCGTGGTGCCATTGTGGCTCTGGCTGGTCGGCACGCTGGCGGCGTTGGTGCCGGCCGCGACCCTGCGGCCGGCGCTGCTCCCACTGGCGGCGCTGCCCGTGCTGCTCGCGCTCGTGGTGACGCCTCTGCTGACCGCCGGGCAAAGGCGGCGCTACCGGGCGCTCGTCGGCAGGGACCTCCCGCGCCCTGCGGTACCCGGGCCGGGACGCGGCTGGAAGTCGGCGGTGCGCCGGCTGGCCACCCGGTCCTGGTGGCGGCAGGCCTGCTACCACGCCGTGGCGGGTCCGCTGCTCGCCGTCGTGGACCTTGCCGTCCTCGCCGTCTGGGCCGCCGCTCTCGCGGCGGCCTCCATCTACGTGTGGATCTGGGCGCTGCCCCCGCAGTGGCGGGTCAGTGACCTCGGATACACCGTGCAGGCCGCGTACCTCACCGCCGGCGGCCTCGCCCTGCTGTTCCTCGCGCCCCGGCTGACCGGCGCTCTGGTACGGCTGGAGAGCCGGGCGGCCGAGGTCCTGCTCGGCCCCAGCCGTACGGAGAAGCTGGCCCGCCGGGTTGCCGACCTCACCGCGAGCCGGGCCGGCGTGCTCGACGCCGCCGACGAGGAGCGGCGGCGGATCGAGCGCGACCTGCACGACGGCGCGCAGCAGCGCCTCGTCGCGCTCGCCGTCAACCTGGGACTGGCCAGGTCCACCCTCGGCGACCTACCGGCGGACGCCCGCACGGTGATCGACGAGGCGCACCGCGAGGCGAAGGAGGCGATCGCCGAGCTGAACAACCTGGTGCGCGGCCTGCACCCGGCCGTCCTCGAGGACCGCGGCCTCGACGCCGCGCTGTCCGGGGTCGCCGCCCGCCTCCCGATCCCGGTACGCGTGGCGGTGGACCTGCCGCAGCGCCCCTCACCCACCGTCGAGGCCGTCGCGTACTTCGTGGTCTCCGAGGCCCTGACGAACGTGGTCAAACACGCCCGGGCGACCCGGGCGGACGTGACCGTGGAGCGGCTCGGGGAGACACTGCTCGTGGTCGTCGCGGACGACGGCGCGGGCGGCGCGGATCTCGCAGCGGCCGGCGGCACCGGGCTCGCCGGGCTCGCCAGGCGCGTCGCGTCCGTCGACGGCACGTACTCCTGCAGCAGCCCCGCCGGGGGCCCGACCGTCATCACCGTGGAGCTGCCGTGCGCGCCGTGATCGCCGAGGATTCCCTCTTGCTGCGCATCGGCGTGGTCAAGGTGCTGGAGGCGGCCGGCTTCCAGGTGTGCGCGCAGGTCACCGACGCGGAAGGGCTGCTGGCGGCCGTCGAGGAGCACCGGCCCGACATCGCCGTGGTCGACGTGCGCATGCCGCCCGGCTTCACCGACGAGGGAGTACGCGCCGCGCTGGTGATCCGCCGCCAGTACCCGCGTACCGCCGTGCTCCTGCTGTCGCAGTACGTGGAGGAGCGGTACGCCGCCGATCTGCTCGCCGCCAACACCTCGGGCGTCGGCTACCTGCTCAAGCAACGGGTCGCCGACGTCGAGGAGTTCACCGAGGCGGTACGACGGGTGGCGGCCGGCGGCACCGCGCTCGACCCGCAGGTCGTCGCGCAGCTGCTGGTGCGCCGGCACAGCGACCCGCTCGACCGGCTGACACCGCGCGAGCGGGAGGTGCTGGAGCTGATGGCGGGCGGCCGGTCCAATTCCGGCATCGCGGCCGAACTGGTGGTGAGCGAGAGCGCGGTCGCCAAGCACATCAACAGCATCTTCACCAAGCTCGACCTGCCCAGGGCCGACGCCGACCACCGCCGCGTCCTGGCGGTACTGCGCTTCCTCGGCGTCGCGACCGCATAGCGCTGCTGTGGGCCTGGGGCACCTGGACCTGAACGCGACTCGTTGTCACCGACCGCCAGGGGTTCTCGTGAGACGGGCGGGCGGCGGCTCAGCGACGCCAGGCAATGCATAAACGATTCATATAAATCTGCTATGCTTCAGGCGTGAGTCGTCGAGACACCGGGCACCGGGCTTCCGATGCCATCGGGTCGGCCCTCTACGAGCTGGCCACCAGCGCCGTGCGGCGGCTCCCTCGCGACATGAGCCTGGCATCCGCCGCCACCTTGGCCACCCTGGACAAGACCGGCCCGCGACGGATCACCGATCTGGCGGTGGCCGAGGGCGTCACCCAGCCCGCGATGACCGTCCTGGTCCGGGTGCTGGAGGAGTCCGGGCTGGTCGAGCGGAAGGGCGACCCGTCCGACAAGCGGGTCACGCTGGTGTGCCTGACCGAGGCCGGCGCGTCCTACGTCCGGACACGGCACCAGGCGGGCGTCCACGCGTACGCGCGGTTGATCGACGAACTCACCGGCGACGAGGTCGAGGCTCTCGCCGCAGCGCTTCCGGCGCTGCTGCGGCTGGCGGAGTGGGAAAGCCGCGGCCGAGAAGAGCCGGTCCGGTGACCGCGGACCGCGGCGCTGGCCGGCATCACCGCGACGGCGATCACGACGGTGGCCGGCCCCGCTGCCCCTCGCTGACGCTCACCACCCGCGACCCAGTCCGAGCACAGCCCCAGCCGGTGCGCCCGGCCGGGGCTGGTCGTGTCGAACCGGAAGCCGAGCACCGAATCCGTCCGACGTCGACGCCGTTGCCGCCGGCTCGCTGCCACAGCGCGCCGACATGGATCCGAGCATCACCACCGAACACAGGAGGCACCGTGGCCAAGGGTTACTGGGTCAGCGTCTACCGCACCATCGCGGACCCCGAGAAGCTGGCTGCCTACAACAAGCTGGCTGGTCCAGCCGTCCGGGCCGCGGGCGGGCGGACCATCGTCCGCGGCGGCCGGGTCGTCGGCCACGACGCCGGGATCGCCGAGCGCACCGTCCTGGTCGAGTTCGACAGTTTCGAACAGGCGGTCGCCGCGCGTGCGAGTGCGGCCTACCAGGAGGCGCTGGACGCACTCGCCGACGGCGTCGAGCGCGACTTCCGCATCGTCGAAGGCCTCGACTGACGAGTGCGGCGCTCGAACAGCGACACCAGGTCGTGAACGTGGCGGCCGATCGTTCGCTGTGCCTGCAAGGAGCGCCGTCGGTGCCGCGCCGAGCGTAGCCGTGGACCAGGACCGGTCGTCGATGATGTCGGCGACCGGTGCGAGCGAGTCGGCAACGCTTGGACCGCCGTCCACGGGAGGTCGCCGAGGTCAGTCCGGTGCGGCCGTCTCGGGCCGGGGAGCGACGGCCGCCGGCTCGGCGCGCGGGGCGGGCACGGCGGCGGATCGACGATGGCGCCATGGTAGGAGGAACGCGCTGGCCAGGCACAGCGTCCCGGCGATCGCGAGCGCCGGGCGAACGCCCAGCAGGTCGGCGATCACGCCGCCGGCGAGCATGAACAGCGCCTGCACCACCCGCGAGCTGATCGACCAGCTGGTGACGACGCGGGACATGAACGCATCGTCGGTCGCGTCCATCCGATAGGTCGAGAACGACGGGTTGAACACCCCGGCGGCGAACAGCAGGCCGAAGTCGATGGCGACGATCGCGCCGACGCCGAGCGCGCCGGCGGGTGTCAGCGGCAGCAGGAGTAGCCAGGGTGCGCGGCCGGCTCCGGACAGCAGCAGGGTCCGGCGCGGTCCCAGGCGTCGGGTCAGCGCGGGCGTGAGGTGTGAACCGAGCACCCCGCCCAGGCACGGCAGGCCGAGTGCCAGGCCGTACTGCCACGGTGCCAGGCCCAGGTTGCGCAGCATGAGCACGGCCATCAGGGGCGATGCCATCATGACCGGGCCGCCGAACAGCAGGGAGTTGACGAACAGCACCCGCAGGCCGCGCCGGGCGAGCAGGTGGCGCCATCCGGCGGTGACGTCGCGCCACAGGTGCGGCGGGTCGGTACGGGCGGGTGGGGTGGGCTCCGGCCGGCGGATGCGGTGGATCCCGGCCACCGAGCCGAGGAAGGACATCGCGTCCACCGCCATCGTCGCCGTCGTGCCCAGCACGCCGATCAGCAGTCCGCCCAGCGGTGGGCCCGCACTGGAGCTGACCCAGTTCGTCGTTTCGAAGGCGCTGTTGGCTCGGATCCGGCCGGCCGGCTCGACGAGCGCCTTGAGATGCGCGCCGCTCGCCGCGTTGAACGCCACCGAGGCCGCTGTCTGCACGACGCCGACGACGCACAACTGCGGGTAGGTCAGTACCCCCAGGGCCGCGGCGGCGGGCACGCTCGCCAGCACCGCGAAGCGCAGCACGTCCGCGGACATCATCACCGGGCGCTTGCGCCGGTACTCGATCCGCACGCCCAGCGGTAGCGCGATCGCCGCGCTGGCGACCGCCGACAACCCCGCCAGCAGCGACACCTGGAACGTCGAGGCGTGCAGGGCCAGCAGCGCGATCAGCGGCAGCGCCCCCGAGCCGACCGCGCTCCCCGCGGCGCTGACCGTGTAACCGGCCCACAGCCTGCGGAAGTCCTCACCGAGCCCGTGTTGGCGACGCAACGGCCCTCCGCTCGTCCGAAGCAGCGATCGTAGCGCTGCGATCCCGGGCGGCAATGAGCTGTGGCAGCGGCCCGCCGGTCCGCCTCCGCTTGAGCGTCGATCGGTCTTGTGAAGGGCTCGCGTGAGGTCAGGTGACCGCGTGTACCTCCGGATAGCGACGGTCCGGCTCGGGCGGCGGACCACCGCGCAGGACGGCGGTGACGAACGCAGTGACGTAGGCGGACACCACGACCAGCGCGCGATCGCCGTCGATGGGGCCGAGCTGGGTCAGCCCGTGCAGTGCCCGGGGAATGTAGTACGCGCCGTAGTCGGTGAAGTTGAAGTGCTCGGCACCGGCGATCTCGTACCGGAAGCTCGGCCCGCTGCTCGCCGCCCGCAGCGACGTACTGGCGGCGAGGATCTCCCGGTGGGCGGCGTCGGCCGGGTGACAGGTGCCGGCGAGGCAGTCGCCGGGGGTACCGAGCAGCATCATCGGCGCCGTCAGCCCCGTGGTGACCACCTGCCCGTGCGGGGTGCCGTCCAGGTCGGCGGCCCCGGCGCAGCGCGGGTCGTCGTGGCAGGCCTGCAGCGATGCCGCTCCGCCGAAGGAGTGCCCGAGGTAGGCGACGTGGGTGGCGTCGACGTGGCCGGACAGCGGACCGCCGACAGCGGCCATCCGCCGGGCGACGAAGCGGGCGTCGGCGGCCCACACCGGTACCAGGCGGTCGCCGGCGGCCTGGCTGAAGTTCCGCGGGTTGCCGCGGGTGGTGGCGTCGACGGCGTGCCCGTGCAGGACGGTGCGGTTGGCGCTGTAGGTGGGGGTGACGCCGGCGACGACGTAGCCGTGGCTGGCGAGATTCTCGGCCAGGGTGCTGAACTGCGGTGCGCCGAGCCCCATCCCGGGTTCCAGCAGTACCAGGGGGAACCGGCCGGCGGACACCGGCGCGCCCTCGATCGAGTGGGTGCGTACCGCGTCGAGTCGGTTGGCGAGGATGCCGAACTGCAGCATGCCGGCCCAGTGCCCCGGCGCGTACGGTGCGGGTGCGCCGGTGGTGCCGGCGGGCGCCGGATACCAGACCCAGACCGACAGCTCGCGGTGCTGGCCGGGATCGGGTGCGAGCGGGTCGATGCGGTGGCCGTCGGTCCAGTCGTAGGCGGTGCGCCCCACCTGGTACGGGCCCGTCGGCGCCGGCAGGGTGCGTGGCAACACGTGCCGTACCCCGAGGTAGGTCACCGTGCCGGCGAGCGCGAGCAGGACCACCAGCGGCAGGCCGAGCAGCGCCTGGCTGATGCGGTGGCGGCGGCGCCGGATCGCCTGCGTCAGCGCGGTGAGCGACCCGAAGAGCAGTGCGACCACGATGATCAGGCGTACCAGCCTGCCCCATCCGGTGACCGGATAGTCGAACAGGGCACCGATGCCGGCGCGCAGCCCCACCGCGACCGGCACGCCGGCGAGCATCGCGTAGCCGGCGCAGACCAGCGCGGGGCGGCGCCCGGCGCGGCCCGGTGGTCTCGGGGTGGCGGGCGGCGCGGGTGTCCTGGTCGGGCGGAGATGCAGCACCCGAAGGTAGCCGCCGAGCGGCAGGACGGCCGTCAGCAGGCAGGCGGTACCCACCGCGGTGCGGGTCGCCGCTGCCGCCGCCGGCTGCGCACCGAGCCCGTCGCCGAGCGCCTCGGCCAGCGTGAGCCCGGCCGCGAAGGTGCCGCAGACCAGCGCCGCGGTGGCCAGGCGGTGCCGGCGGAGCCCGTGCCGCCCGCCGACCGCCACCCGGCGCAGCCAGCCGACGGCGCCGGCCGCTGCCCTGCCGGGTCGCCCGAAGCGGGCGAGCAGGTCGGCCAGCGAGGCGAGTACGCCGTCGGTCCAGTCGGGTGCCTGCGCTGCGCCGTCGTCGGCGCCGGCAACCCGGGAGGCGTGCCGCACCGTGCCGGCGACCAGCGCGGTGCCGACGGTCAGCACGGCCAGTGCCACGATCAGCGCTCGCCCGGTCGCGTTCCACGGGGCCCGATCGGTGCGCAGGGCCACCGCGATCCAGTCGACGGCCACGGTCGCGCCGACCAGCCCGACCAGGACCCGACCGGCGCGCAGCAGGTCGCCCGCCGGCGGGATCCGTTGCCCGGTGCGGTCGACGATGCGTACCAGCATCGCCACGGCCAGCGCCGGCACCAGGAACTGGGTGCAGGAGACGACCGTGTCGTACGGGTCGTGGTGCCAGGCGCTGGGTGCGCGCACCGCGTGGAGCTGCGTCGTGGTCCAGGCGAACGCGGTGAACAGCGCCGCGATCGCGATCCCGGCCCAGGACGCCCGGCGCACCGCGGCCGGCAGTTCGTTCCCGCTCATCGACACCTCCGTCGAACTAGTACGCGACACGATAGTACGCGACGCGTAGTGTTTTCGGTGGCACGGCATCGGAGGTACCGGATCAAGGCCCGGCCGGCGGCGCTGCCGGGCTGTTCGAGAGGCGTTCACTGGGGTCGCCGGGACGCTGTCGCGTTCCTCGCCCGGTCCGGACTCGGTCGCGGCCGGATCGAGCGGG
This sequence comes from Actinocatenispora thailandica, assembly GCF_016865425.1. NCBI lineage: Bacteria > Bacillati > Actinomycetota > Actinomycetes > Micromonosporales > Micromonosporaceae > Actinocatenispora > Actinocatenispora thailandica. The sequence goes on from NZ_AP023355.1 coordinate 1,629,519, forward strand.
GAGGCGGGATTGTCGGTGCTCGGACCTAGGATGCGCGGCATGACGCGATTTGTGGACGAGGACCTGCACGGTGCGGAGTTTCGCGAGTGCGACCTGACCGGGGCGCGACTGGTTGGCGTCGTCATGCAGGATGCCCTGATCGACGGGCTCGTCAGCAACCTCGTGGTGAACGGTGTCGAGGTCACGGAGTACGTCGAGGCAGAGCTCGACCGGCGTCATCCGGTGCGGGTGCTGATCCGCTCCGAGGATCCGGCCGAGCTGCACGAGGCGGCGCGCCAGCTCGATGCCGACTGGGCCGCCACGATCGCGCGGATCCGCCGCACGCCCGGGGTCGAGCGCCGCAGCGTGAACGACGAGTGGTCGGCGGCGCAGACGATGCGGCATCTGGTCTTCGTCCACGACTCGTGGTTCCGCCGCTGCTGCCTGGGCTCCACGGCGCCGTTCACGCCGATGGGCCTCGGGCCGAACGTCGAGCCCTATCGTGGAGCGCACGGGCTCGACCTCTCGCTCGACCCGGCCCTGGATGAGATCGTCAGCGTGCGTCAGGCACAGGCCGCCGAACTCGAGGCGTGGCTGGCCGGGGTCACGGCTGAGCAGCTCGCCGCCCCAGCTCCGGTGCCGGCCGACGATGTCTGGCCGCCGTACGCGCGGGGCCGCTCGGTGCGCCAGTGTCTCGGCACGGTGCTCACCGAGACCTTCGAGCACCACGGTTTCTGCGTCCGCGATCTCGACCTGATCGAGGCGCAGGACGCCGAGTAGGGGGCGGCCGGCCCGGCGTCCGACGGTGGGCATGGCCGGAGGTCTCGAGGGGAGGCGGGTGCCGGTCACCCGCTCACTCGGCCGGACCTCTGCGACATCCGCCGCACCGGGCGGCCCGTGAGGGGCGGCCCGGTGCGGTTCTCGCGGCTTTTCCGCAGGGGGTCCGAGGTCCGAGTCCTGCCGGCGCCGGAACCCGCCGTCCATCCGCTGACGGCCGCGGGAAGTTCCCGGCACGGGCGGCCGCGGGCAGTTCACGGCACGGTGTATCCGGCGGCGCGGAACAGTTCGTACCACTCGGCGCGGGTGAGTGGCAGTTCCGAGCCGAGGGCCGCGGCGGCCACCCGCTCGGGCGTGGTGGTGCCGAGCACGACCTGCATCTGCGCCGGGTGGCGGGTGATCCACGCGACGGCGATCGCCTCGGCCGGCACCTGGTACTTCCCGGCGAGGCGGTCGACCACCGCGTTCAGCTCGGGATAGCGGTCCGAACCGAGGAACGGACCGTCGAAGAAGCCGGCCTGGAACGGCGACCACGCCTGGACCGTGATGTCGTTCAGCCGGCAGTAGTCGACGATCCCGTCGTCGCGGGCGATCGACTGGTCCAGGCCCTGCATGTTCGCCGCGACGCCCTGGGCGATCATCGGCGCGTGCGTGATCGACAGTTGCAGCTGGTTCGCCACGATCGGCTGCGTGACGTGCGTGCGCAGCAGGTCGATCTGGCGCGGCGTGTGGTTCGAGACGCCGAACGCGCGCACCTTGCCGGCCGCCGACAGCTCGTCGAAGGCCCGGGCGACCTCCGCCGGCTCGACCAGCGCGTCGGGCCGGTGCAGCAGCAGGATGTCCAGGTAGTCGGTGCCGAGCGCCGCCAGCGAGCCGTTGACCGACTCGACGATGTGCTCGTAGGAGAAGTCGAAGTAAGGCCCTGCTGGCACGATGCCGGCCTTCGACTGGATCACGAACCGTTCGCGTTCGGACGGGGTCAGCTTCAGCGCCTCGGCGAAGCGGCGCTCGCAGCCGTGCAGGCTGGATCCGTACACGTCGGCGTGGTCGAGGAAGGTGATCCCGGCGTCCCGCGCCGTACTCACCAGCGTCCGTACCTCCTCGTCCGTCTTGTCCTGGATGCGCATGAGCCCGAGGACGACGTTCGGCGCCACGATGTCGGTGCCGGGCAGGGTGAAGGTCTTCACAGGTCTCCTCGAAGGTCAGGCGGACAGGCGCGCGACCTGGTCGGCCGTGAGCACGAGGTCGGCGGCGCCCGCGGAGTCACGGATGCTCTCGGGGCGGGAGGCGCCGGGGATCGGGATCACGACCGGCGCGAGGGCCAGCTGCCATGCCAGGGTGACCCGGTGGACGCTCGCGCCGACCTCGTCCGCGACCTCCTGGAAGACGCCGTGGCGAGCGGCGAGGTCCTTGGCGTTCTTGATGCCGCCGAGCGGGCTCCACGGCAGGAACGCGATACCGAGTTCGGCGCAGTGTTCGAGCTCGCCCTGGCTGGAGCGGAACGCGGGCGAGAACTGGTTCTGCACCGACGCCAGCCGGCCGCCGAGGACCTCGCGGGCCTCGTCGATCTGCCCGACATCGGCGTTGGAGATGCCGGCCATCCGGATCACGCCCTCGTCGAGCAGGTCGCGGATCGCGCCCACCGAGTCGGCGTACGGCACCGAGGGGTCCGGGCGGTGGAACTGGTACAGGCCGATCGCGTCGACGCCGAGGCGGCGGGCGGACTCCTTGGCCGCGCGCTTGAGGTACTCGGGGTCACCGTTGCGGGTCCACGTGCCGTCGCCGGGGCGCAGGTGGCCGCCCTTGGTCGCGACGAGTACGCCGTCGGCGCCGGAGCCGTAGCCACGCAGCGCGCGAGCGATGAGCTCCTCGTTGTGCCCGACCTCGTTCGCGTCGCGGTGGTACGCGTCGGCGGTGTCGACGAGGGTGACCCCCGCGTCGATCGCGGCGTGGATGGTCGCGATCGAACGTTCTTCGTCGGGGCGTCCCTCGATCGACATGGGCATGCCGCCGAGTCCGATCGCCGAGACGGGATGACCGCCGATGGTGCGCTGGTGCATGTGCTTCGTCCTCCGTCCGCGGGCGCCAACCGACGCCGCGCGTTCACTCTAGGAATCGGTGATCCGGAAGTCCAACAAGGGCTGGTTATCGGATTCAGAAGTGGCGGAGGTGAATCACCCAGCGCCGTCCGGCCCGATGCGCACGCCGCCGCCCAGCGCGGGACACCGCCGCCCCGGCGCGGGACCTCGTCGCCGAGGCAGGCAGAGTCGGGGAGAGCTGCCGGCAGCGCCGCTCTCCCCGCGACCACCACACGTCTCCCGAAAGCCGAGGCCATGACGATCGACCTGACCGCGCTCCGAGCCCACTTCCCGTCCCTGGACACCGGCCTCGCCTTCTTCGACGGACCGGGCGGTACCCAGACCCCGCGTGCCGTCGCCGATGCCATCGCCGCGACGCTGACCGGCCCGCTGTCCAACCGCGGGACGGTCAGCCCGTCCGAACGCAACGCCGGGCGAGCCGTGGCCGACTTCCGGGCCGCGTACGCCGACCTGCTGAACGTGCCCGCGCGCGGCATCGTCCACGGGCGCAGCGCCACCCAGCTCACCTACGACTTCTCCCGGCATCTGGCCAAGGACTGGGCCGCCGGCGACGAGATCGTCGTCAGCCGCCTGGATCACGACAGCAACGTCCGGCCCTGGATCCAGGCGGCGGAACGGGTCGGGGTGGCCGTGCGCTGGATCGAGATCGACGGCGCGACGATGGATCTCGACCTCGGTTCGTTCGAGCGGGCGCTGTCACCGCGTACCCGGCTGGTCGCGCTCACCGCCGCCTCGAACGTGCTGGGGACCAAACCGCCGGTACGCCGGATCGCCGACCGGGCGCACGAGGTCGGCGCCCTGGTGTACGTGGACGGCGTCCACTACGCCGCGCACGAGCTGGTGGACGTGCCGGCCCTCGGCGCGGACCTGTTCGTGTGCTCGCCGTACAAGTTCCTGGGGCCGCACTGCGGGGTGCTCGCCGGAACACCCGAGCTGCTCGAGTCGCTGCGCCCGGACAAGCTCCTGCCGTCCTCCGACGCGGTACCGGAGCGCTTCGAGTTCGGCACGCTGCCGTACGAGATCCTGGCGGGTGCCACCGCGGCCGTGGACTTCCTCGCCACGCTCGACCCCGGTACCGGGGTCACCCGCCGGGAGCGGCTCGCGCATTCGCTGGCCGCCCTGCACGAGCACGAGCACTCGCTGCGTACCCGGATGGAGGAGGGGCTGCGGGCGCTCGGCGACGCCGTCACGCTGTACTCGACGGCGGCGGACCGGACCCCGACGCTGCTGCTGGGTTTCGAGGGCCGCGACGCGCGCGCCGCCCAGCTGCACCTGGCGGCACGTGACGTGCTGGCCCCCGCCGGGTCGTTCTACGCGTACGAGCCCTTCGCCGCGTTGCCGTTGCCGAACCCGGCCCTGCGAGCGGGTCTGGCCCCGTACAGCACCTCCGACGACGTGGACAGGTTGCTCGACGGGCTGGCGTCGTTTCGCTGAGACACTCGTTCCGTGCCGGTTCGGCCGGTCGGCCCGGCACGGTTCCGGCGGCGTCCGTACCGTGTGGTCGGCCTGCCGTCGGTCCGGTTTCAGGGTCGCGGAATGCGCCGGATGCCGGGGGACCGCTCCGCGCGAAGGAGCAGCACGGATGCGTTGCAGGAACGCACGAAGTGCATGGTGAGGCCGTGGGTGGCAGGGCGGCCGACGCCGTCGTGCGGTGCGACGAGCAGGTCGCAGGGCAGTTGCCGGAGCGCCGTGCCCAGCCGCGACGGTTGTCGGTGCAGCACCGTCGCATCCGACGTTTCGGGTACCGGGGCAGGTGTGGTGACCAGTACGGTCAGCTGGCAGGAGAGACGCTTCGCGAGCGTCGCGGCGACCCGTACCGCGGTGCGTCCGGGCGCCGAGCCGTCGAAGATCGTCAGGATGACGCGGAAGGCGCGCGGCGCGCCATGATCGAGGCGGGCGATCAGCAGGTCGCACGGCGCGTGGTGGATGATGGTGGCCACGTTCCCCGGCCACGGATGCGGGTGGTCGTGCCAGCCGAGCGCGATCACCCCGGCGTGCTGGCGGCTCGCTTCCCGGACGAGTGCGACACCGGCCGGGTCCGAGGTCAGGATCGGGTACGCCTCGACCGTCCTGCCTTCCGGCACGGCCGTCAGCGCCGGCCCCAGTCGATCCTGCCAGCCGTCGAGGACGAGGTGGCGTGGACTGCCCCACGCGCCGACGAGATCGGCTTCCCGGGTCACCGTCACGAATCGCAGCGGCTCGCCCGCCGGTGTCAGCAGCGCCGCCTGTCGCGCGGCTTCGGTACTGGACGGGCTGCCATCGACGGCGCACATGACGCTCGGGCAGAGGTCGTCGGGCTGGCGGGTCACGGGCTGGCCACCGTTCGCCGGCCGGGGCCGCAGGGTACTCAAGCGCGGGCTGGCCTCGGTGTCCAGCGGTCGCCGCGCGCCGATCAACGAGAGGTCGATCTGCAGGGCGAGTATCGCCTCGTAGGCCAGGACCGCGGTGAAGGAGGCCAGGAAGTAGCCGAACCATCCGTTCAGCAGGGCTGCCGGTGCCCACCCGGCCGCGATCGCCACCGGCACCGACAGCAGGTGCATGGCCGCGAACGCGCGGCGCTCGGGTTCCACCGCGTGCAGCGCGCCCCGGGGACCGAACGTGGTGGCCACGATCAGCACCACGGACAGCAACGCACCGCCGATGTAGGCGAACACGTCGAGCGGGCCAGGATGACCGAGGCTCCCGATCGCCACCGCACCGGTGCCCCAGATGACAAGCGTGAACCCGTAAGCGTTCGCCTGTTGGGTGAGCGCGAACCGCAAGACGCGCAGATATCGATTCACCGGTGAACCAGTCCCCCCGCCCAGTGTACGGAGGGGTGGACGCCCGCACCGGGAATGCGGCCCGCAACCCGCCTCGGCAGCGATGCGGCCCGGCGCGGGGGTTCGGCGGTGCGCCTGCCGGGTGACACCACGGTACGGGCGATCCCGGATGCTCCCCGCGCCGGGCCGATCGTCACGGGCGGATCGCCGAGGCCAGCGCGGCGACCGCGTCGTCGAGCCGGTCCTCGGGATGCGTCCGTAGCCGAGGACGAGCCCGTGGAACGACGTGGCGGCCAAGGCGAACCGGCTCAGCGGGGCCACGCTGACGCCCGCGTCGAGCGCCCGTTCCGCGACGGCCGCGCCGTTCGCGCCGGGCGGCAGCCGCAGCAGCGCGTGCACGCCCGCGGCGATGCCCTCGATCCGGCAGCCCGGCAGGCGCTCGTCGACGGCCTCGGCGAGCCGGCGCCGGCGCCGCTGGTACGTCTTGCGGGCGCGACGGACATGCCGGTCGTAGTGCCCGTGCTCGATCATCAGGGCCAGCGCCTCCTGGTCGACCGCCGGCGGGCAGACGTCCATCAGGTGCCGGATCCGGCGCGCCTCCGGCAGGTACCGTTCCGGCAGGACCATCCACGCCAGGCGGAGCGCCGGCGCGAGCGTCTTGGACGTGGTGCCCAGGTAGGCCACGGACGAGGGGTCCAGGCCGTGCAGGGCCCGCACCGGCTGCCGGTCGTAACGGAACTCGGCGTCGTAGTCGTCCTCGACCAGCAGCCCGCCGGTGCGCCGGGCCCAACCGACCAGCTGCCGCCGACGTTCGCCGGAGAGCACGACCCCGGTCGGGAACTGGTGCGCGGGCGTGAGGATGACCGCATCGACGTCGAGCCGGTCGGTCCGCAGGCCCGACGCGTCGACCGGTGTCGGCGACACGGCGAGTCCGTGCTCCCGGATCCGGTCGGCCTGGCTGGTCAGCGACGGGTCCTCGACCGCGATGCACCGCCCGCCCGCGCTGGCGAGGACGCGCATCAGCAGGTCGACGGCCTGCGCGGTGCCGTGCGTGACGAGGATGTGCTCCGGATCCGCGGCCACGCCACGGGTGCGCCCCAGGTGGTCGGCCAGGGTCCGGCGCAGGTGCTCGGTTCCCCGCACGTCGCCGTAGCCGTACCCGGCGGCCGGCAGCGACCGGGCGGCCATCGACAGGTACGCCGCCCAGCGCTGCGCCGGGAAGTGCGCGACATCGGGGGTGGTGGCCGTGAAGTCGAACCGGACCGGCGCGGTGCCGCTCCGCTCGGCCGGTCGCCGCGGTGCGCCGTCGGACCGGTCGGTGGCGGCGACGACGGGCGCGGCCTTGGTGCGGCTGACCAGGTATCCCTGCGCGGTGAGCTGCTCGTACGCCTCGGTGACCACGCCGCGGGAGACCCCGAAGTGGGCGGCCAGCGTCCGCGACGACGGCAGCCGCACGCCGGGCCGCAGCGAGCCGGCCCGGATGGCGTCGTGGACGACGCGCTGCACCGCGTCGGCGAGCCTCTCGCCGGGCCGTCGCGCCAGCACCAGCCATCTGGCCTCGTCATACTCCATCGATCTGGACCTTAACGTGGGCCAGATCGGCGGCCACACTGGCAACGTGATCACAGATCGTATTCGCGTGCGGCGCGCGGCCGACCGCGGCCGGTACACGCGGGCCGACGTCGAGCAGGTGCTGGATGCGTCGCTGGTCGCGCACGTCGCGTTCGTCGACTCGGGGCAGCCCTGGTGCATACCGTTCCTGCACGCCCGCGTCGGCGATGTCGTCTACCTGCACGGCTCTACCGGGAGCCGCGCCATGCGGGTGCTCGCCGCGGGTGCGGAGGCGTGCCTGACGGTGACGGTTCTCGACGGGCTGGTGCTGGCGCGGTCGGTGTTCGAACACTCTGCCAACTACCGCTCCGCAGTACTTTTCGGGCGATTCGCGCCCGTGTCGCCGGACCGGCGGGCGGTCGCGCTGCGTGCCTTCACCGAGCGGCTGGTACCCGGACGATGGGACGAGGTGCGCGGACCGTCGGAGAAGGAACTGGCGAAGACGAGCATCCTGGCGATGGCGTGGGACGAGGCGTCGGTCAAGGTACGTACCGGCCCGCCCAGCGACGGCCGGAGCCCCGACGCGACCGACGACGCGTGGGCGGGGGTCCTGCCGTTCGCCACCGGATTCGGGCCACCCCAACCGGCACCGGAACTGCCGGTGGGCCTGCCCCTGCCGCGCAGCGTCCGGGCCGTCTACGGCCCGGATCCCGACGCGGCGAAGGAGGGCCGGCAGAACCGCCGATGACCGGCCCGGACGATGTCTCGCTGCCGGCGGCGGCCGTGCCGCTCAGGTCCATCCGTGCTGACCCTTCGCCTGGCTCGCTGCCGCGCAGCACGCCCGCTCGTCACCCGGCCGCGCACCGCAACGGCGGCGCACGGCCGAACTCGGCTTCACGTGACCGGAAACGAAAGGACGGCCATGACGGCGACCGGATACCTGGACGAGGCGTACGACCGGCTGCACCGCACCGGACCGGAGTTCGGCGGCGACCGGGACGGCAACAACGGCCTGGCGAACCACGGCCCGATGGCGGCGGAGGTACTCGTCCGGCGCGGCCACGGTGCGCAGCTGGAACCGTGGCTGGACCGCTACCTGACCCGGCTGATCGAGCTGCCCGACGCCCGCGAGGAGATCACCCGGCGAAACCTGCCGCGAGCGATCGGCGGCGGGCGCGGGCGGCTGGGGGACTGGACCGCCTACTTCGGCCGGCAGATCGCGGAACGTCCGTGGGCCGAGGTCCTGCGGGAATGGTGGCCGACGCTGCTGCCCGGCATCACCGCCGGCGCGACACACGGCGCGATCCGGGTCGGTCACGCCGTCCGCGCGCTCGGCGAGGACAGCAGCGCGATCGCCCAGCAGGAACTGGCACACGGCCTGGCCTTCTGGGCCGCCCGAGCGAACCCGATCCCGGCGGCGACCGGGCCGCGCGGCACGCTGGACCCGGCCGAAGCCCTGGCGGGCATCCCGCACCTGGCCGACCAGTCCGGGCTCATCGCCCAGCGGCTCGGCCGGCTGGCCACGCTGCACGGCTGGCCCGAGGCGCAGGCCGCCCTGCGGCCGGCCGCCGACCCCGACGACGTGCCGCGCCTGCTCGACGACCTGGTGCACGCCGCCACGGTGCGCTACCTGCGGCGCGCGCACGGCAGCCCGATCCTGCTCGTCCACACCGCCACCGCCCCGAACGCCGTCAAGAACACGCTGCCGGCGCTGCCCAGGGAGCTGTGGGCGCCGAGCCTGACCGCGGTGTGGTCGGCGGTCGCGGCGGTCGTCGCGGGCTACGAGCCCGCGGATCCGGCGCCGCGCGCCGAGCTGCCCGAGCCCCCGCGGGCCGACGACCCCGTCGCCGACCTGATCGACCGTGCCGTCGACAACGGCGACGAGCACGTCATCAAGTTCACCGACACCGCGGTGGACGTCTACGAACGGACCGGCGACCCGGACGCGCTGGCCGCGGCGCTGCGCGCCCGGGAGCTGATCAGGCCGGAAGTCTAGCGCGGCGTCGCTGCGAGCGGTCTGCGCGCGGTTTGTGAGCGGCAGGGCGGAGCCTGCCGACATGAGGGATGCGATACAGGCCGAGGGCCTGGTGAAACGGTTCGGCGGCAAGACGGCGCTGGACGGGCTTAACCTGTCGGCGCGGGACGGTACGGTGCTCGGCCTGCTCGGGCCGAACGGCGCCGGCAAGACGACGGTGGTGCGGATCCTGGCGACGCTGCTGCGCCCGGACTCCGGCCGGGTGCGCGTGTGCGGGCTGGACCCGGTACGCGACGCGGCGAAGCTCCGCCGGCTGATCGGGCTGACCGGGCAGTACGCCGCCGTTGACGAGGACCTGACCGGCGCCGAGAACCTGGCGCTGGTGGGTCGGCTGCTCGACCTGCGCCGGGACGCGGCCAAGGCGCGGGCGGCGGAGCTGCTGGACCGCTTCGGGCTGGCCGACGACGCGCGGCGCAAGGTGTCGACCTACTCCGGCGGCATGCGGCGCCGGCTCGACCTCGCCGCGAGCCTCGTCGGCGACCCGGCGGTGGTGTACCTGGACGAGCCGACCACCGGCCTCGACCCGGCCCGGCGCGGCGACGTCTGGCGGATGGTGCGCGCGATGGCCGCCGACGGGGTGACCGTGCTGCTGACCACGCAGTATCTGGACGAGGCCGACGCGCTGGCCGACGAGATCTCGGTGGTCGACCACGGCCGGGTCGTCGCGGCCGGCACGCCGGCGGCGCTGAAGCAGCGGGTCGGCGGCCAGACACTGGTGGTACGGCCCCGGGAAGTCGAACGCGCCGACGAGGTGGCGCGCATCGTCGGCGCGATCACCGGGCAGCTCCCGGACACCGCGAACGGCGTGGTCGTCGCGCCGACGCGGGGCGACGAGGTGCTGCCCGAGGTGGTGCAGCGGCTCGGCGGCGCGGGCATCGTCGTCACCGAGCTGTCGCTGCGGCTGCCGAGCCTCGACGAGGTCTTCCTGACCCTGACCGGGCACGGCACCGGCGATAAGGAGGTGGCGGCATGAGCGACACCCTGACGGCCGCGGCGGACACCGGGCAGACCCCGCTGCCGGTGCGCCGGCTCGGGCTCGTCCGGCACGGGTTCGCCCTGGCCGGACGCAACATCACCAAGATCCGGCGCAACCCGGGATCGCTGGGCGACGCGGTGTTCGCGCCGATCATCTTCCTGCTGATGTTCGTGTACCTGTTCGGTGGCGCGGTCGCCGGGTCGAGCCACGCGTACCTGCAACGGGTGTTCCCGGGCGTGCTGGTGCTGACGGTCATCATGGCGGGCCTGGTGACCACCGGGGTGAACCTGAACATCGACATCAAGCAGGGCGTGTTCGATCGGTTCCGCAGCTTGCCGATCGGCCGGTCCGTGCCGCTGGTCGGCTCGGTGCTCGGTGACCTGGTGCGCTACCTGCTGTCGATCGCCGTGCTGTTCGCCTGCGCGTACCCGATGGGTTTCCGGGTCACCACCGGCGTGCTGCCGGCGCTGGCCGCGGTCGGGCTGGTGGTCGTGTTCGGCTTCTGCCTGGCCTGGGCGTACGTGCTGATCGGGGTGGTGGTCAGGACGACCTCGGTGGTGCAGAGCGTCGTGGTGCTGGGGATGTTCCCGCTGGCGTTCGGCACGGACATGGTGGCGCCACGGCAGACGCTGCCCGGCTGGCTGCAGGCGTGGGTGTCGGTCAACCCGGTCAACCACGTGGTCGCCGCGGCACGCGGGCTGCTGGTCGGCGGGCCGGTCGCCGGTGCGGTGACCGCGACGCTGGTGTGGTCGGCGGTGCTGTTCGTGGTGTTCGCGCCGCTGGCCGTCCTGGCCTACCGGAGGCGGACATGAGCACGTCGTTCGCCGACTGGGTGCGGCAGTACGCGATGCGCGCCGACACCATCGACCCGGATGCACCGCTGGACGACCTGGAACCGTTGCGCGAACTCATCGGCGACGCCCGCGTCGTCGGGATCGGGGAGAGCGCGCACCACGTGGCCGAGTTCTACCGGGTGCGGCACCGGGTCAACCGGTTCCTGGTCGAGCGGTGCGGCTTCGACACCTACGTGTTCGAGGCGCCGCTGACCGAGGCGGACGCGCTCGACGCGTGGGTGGCCGGCGCACCCGGGCCGCGGCCGAAGCTGCCCGGGATGGGGCTGGACCGGTGCGACGAGTTCGACGCGCACATGTCGTGGCTGCGCCGGTACAACGCGGACGCGCCGGCGCGACGGGGCCGGTTCGCCGGCGCGGTACCCGGGTCCGGCGGTGGGATGCCGCTGCCGGAGCTCACCGCGATCGCCGAGTACCTGCGCGCCGCCGACCCGGACGCGCTGCCGCTGGCCGAGCAGGTACTGACCGCGATCGGCGCTCCCGCTCGGGGTGGTGACTCGCCGGCGACCGACGAGCCGGTGCCGATGCGGTGGCTCGCCGGGATGTCGCGCGATCCGGCCCGGCGCGACGCGGTCAGCGCGGCGATCGGCCGGCTGCTCGGCCGGATGGAGACGATGCGCCGGCCCGACCCCGGGTACGCGCGTGCCCTGGCCCGGCTGCGCTGCACGTGGTACCTGGACCAGTTCCACCGCGACTCGGCGGGGCTGGGGCTGGCCCTGGGTACCACGTCGCTGGACGCGGCGATGGCCGAGTGGGTGCTGCACCTGCTGGCCGCCGACCCGTCCGCGCGGGTCGTGCTGGGGCTGCACAACGTGCACCTGCGGCGGACGCCGATCGCGCACGACGGCCCGTCCGGCCTGCTGCCCGCCGGGTACCACCTCGCACGCGAGCTGGGTGAGCGGTACGTGGCAATCGCGCTGACCGGCGGCGGCGGAACGGTCGCCGCGGGACGGATGGATCCGGCGCTGCCGGCCGGGATCGAGTTCGTCGCGCAGCCGGCCCCGCCGGTGCCCGACGACTGCATGGAGGCCGCGTTCGGTGGCGCCGGCGCACCGTTGACGGTGGCCGACCTGCGGGCCGCGCGGCACGCGGTCGGCGACACCGAGGCGTACCGGCTGATGCGGATGGAGCACGAGTTCGCCGGCGTACCGGTGTTCGACGCGTTCGACGCGATCGCCTACCTGCCCCGCACGAGCTGCACCGACCACGTCACCGGGACCCGCTGACACGAAGCCGGATCGCCGGCGCCGCCCGGGCGACGCCGGCGATCCGGCGGCGGCACCATCCGGCAGCCCGGCCCGCGGCGCCTCGTCCAGCCCGGCCTGCGGCACCAGCCGGCAGCCCGGCCTGCGGCGCCTCGCTCAGCCCGGCCTGCGGCACCGTCCGGCAGCCCGGCCCGCGGCGCGTCGCTCAGCCCAGCCCGCGGTGCGTCGCTCAGCCCGGCTCGCCGGTGGCCGCGGCGGCGATGGCGCCCGTCGCCGCGGTCCGGTCCAGCGCGCGCCCGCGCTCGTATGCCGCCGCATACCCGGCCGCGCCCAGGGTCGCGGCCAGCCGTTCGGCGAGGACCGCGACGTCCGGATTGAACGCGTCGGCCGCACCGCGCAGCGCGTGCGCCGCCCCGAGCAGGACGGCCGCCTCGTCCGCGGCGTCGTGACGCCACGCGAACCGCGCGGCGGCCACCCCCACCATCGCGGTGACCGGCAGGTCTCGCAGCGGCCCGGCCAGCCCGTACGCGGTGGCCAGGTGGCGCCGCGCCGCGTCGGGACGATCCTCGTCCAGCCGCAGGTGCGCGATGCCGGCATGCAGCATCGCGCCGAACAACGGTTCGTGCCCGGGCGACCGGTCGAGGTCGGCGCGCGCCGCCGCGTACTGCCGACGCGCCTCGTCCCGGTCGCCGTCGTGCCGGGCCAGGTTGCCCAGCAGGATGTGCGCGATCACCTGGTACCCGGCGGCCGACCGTCCGGCCGCGACCACGTCGGTCATCTCGCGGCGGGCGCGGGCCAGATCACCGGTGTGCAGGTGCGCCTGCGCGAGTGAGACCCGTTGCAGCGTGGTGTCGCCACGGATCTCGTCCAGCAGCGCGATCGCCTCGGTCAGCGCGGCCGCGGCCGTGTCGAACGACCCGAGCGTGCCGTCGGTGAGCCCCTGGTACGTCAGCGCGGTGGCGAGACCCCAGCGTTCCCCGACCACGCGGAAGGCGGCGACCGCGCCGGCCAGCTCGCGCCGCATCGCCGCCATGTCGCCGGTGTTGCCGGCCAGCATGGACCGCACCAGCAGCAGCATCGCCCGTACCCACGGGTCGGGATGCCCCCGGTGCCGGTCCACCCGTTCGGCGCCGGCAGCGGCGTCGTCGTCGTGCAGCGCCAGCAGCGCACCGAGCAGGGCGCCGTCCGGGTCGTTCGGCCCGGCCCACGCCGCGTCCACTGTGGACGGCCGCGGGCCGCGATCGCCCGCGAGCACCGCGTTGAACAGGTACCAGACCGCGGCAGCGCGCACCGCTTCCGGTGGGCCGAGCCGCACCGGACCTCCCGGCACGCGGGCCGCGGTACCGTTGGCGGCCGGCGGGTGCGCGGACGAGCCGACCTCCACCGGCCGCGCGCGGTCCGCGTCGGTCGCGGCTGGCTCCGACGCGGTGGCCGGGTGACGGTCGGGGCCGGACGGGGTCGGCGTCAGGGCGGTGGCCAGGCGGCGTGTCGCGGCGGCGTGGTCGCCGCGCATCGTCCAGAACTGGCCGAGCGCGGCGCCGAGCCGTATCGCGGTGTTCGCGTCGCCGTCGGCCGCCGCCCGCTGCGCCGCGGCGGCGAGGTCGGGTTCGTCGTCGATCAGCCGGGCCAGCCAGGGCAACTGCCCCGGCCCGCGCAGCGGCGCCGCGGCCCGCTCGGCCAGGTCCCGGAAGTGGCCGGAGTACGCGGCGCGCGCCGCCGCCGTCCGGCCTGCCTCGGCGAGCCGGCCCAGCCCGTACTGACGGATCGTCTCCAGCATCACGAACCGCGGCTCGGCACCGGGCACCGGCTGCAGCAGCGACCGGTCCGCGAGCCCCGACAGCAGGTCGAGGACGGCGTCGGGGGAGAGGCCGCAGACCCGAGCCGCGGCGGGTACGCCGATCGGGCCGGGGAACACGGCGAGCCGTTCCGCCGCGTCGCGCTCGTCCGGGGTCAGCAGGTCCCAGCTCCAGGCGACCACCGCCCGCAGCGTGCGGTGCCGAGGTAGCGCGGTGCGGCTGCCACGCGTCAGCAGCGCGAACCGGTCGCCGAGCCGCGCCGCCACCTGCGCCGCGCTCAGCGCGCCCAACCGGGCGGCGGCCAGCTCGATCGCCAGCGGTAGACCGTCCAGGCGCCGGCAGATCTCGGCGACCGCGGTGGCGGTGTCGTCGGTGAGCGTGAAGCCCGGCCGTACCGCACCGGCCCGGGCGGCGAACAGCCGTGCCGCCGGGCTGTCACGCACCGCGTCCGGTGTGGCACCGGCGGCCGGTACGCCCAGCGGCGGCACCGGGCACAGCGCCTCGCCGACAAGTCGTAGCGGCTCCCGGCTGGTGGCGAGGATCCGCAGCCCCGGGCAGCGGCCCAGCAACTCCTCGGCCAGCTGGGCGATCGCGTCGATCAGGTGCTCGCAGTTGTCGAACACCAGCAGCGCGGCGTCCACGGACAGCACCTCGACGAGCCGGTCCACCGCCCGCGCGCCGCCCGGCCGCGTGGCGCGCAGGCCCAGCGCGGCGGTGACCGCGTGCGGCACCTCGGCCGGGTCGGACATCGCGCCGAACTCGACCAGCCACACTGGCGTCGCGTCGCCGAGACCGCTCGCGTACGCGACCGCCAGGCGCGTCTTGCCCACCCCGCCGGGGCCGGTCAGCGTGACGAGCCGGGTGTCGGTGTACCGGCGGCCCACCTCGGCCAGCGCGCCGTCCCGCCCGACCAGCGCGATCAGCGGCACCCGCAGGTTGCCTCGCCGCCCGCGGTGCGGCGGCACCCCGGACCCGGACGGTGCGGGGTGTGCCCGGGGCCCGGTCCCACCGGGTGCGGCCGGTGTGGCGTCGAGCGACCCGGACGGCGTCGCGTCCGGTGCCGGCGGACCGTCTCCGGCGGCGGGTCGGTCGGCACCCGGCGTCGCCCGCCGGCCGGCGGCGGTCGACTGCTCGGTACTCGCCGGTCGCGGCCCCGGGTAGGTGTTCTGCGGCGCGGGCCGCTCGTCGGGCGGTGCCGGCCGCTCGCCAGGCGCGGGCCGCTCGTCGGGCGGTGCCGGCCGCTCGCCAGGCGCGGGCCGCTCGTCGGGCGGTGCCGGCCGCTCGCCAGGCGCGGCGCGCTCGTCGCGTGCTGTGGTGGGCTGGTCGCCTGCTGCCGGTTGCCCGTACCGCACTGCGGGCCCGTCGCGCAGTGCCGCCCGGTACGCCGCCTGCAACGGCGGCCCTGGCTCGGTGCCCAGCTGGTCGGCGAGGGTCCGCCTGGTCGCCGCGTACCTGGCCAGCGCCTCCGCCCGGCGGCCCTGCCCGGTCAGGGCCAGGATCAGCAGTTCGTGCCCGCGTTCCCGCAACGGATGCTCGGCGACCAGCTCGGTCAGCCGCGGTACCAGGTCGGCCCGGTCCGGGGTGGCCGTGAGATCGGCGGTGAGCAGGTCCTCGGTCGCGGCGAGCCGCAGCTCGGCGAGCCGGGCGGCGGCGGCGACCGCGTACCGCGCGTTCGCGGCGTCGGCCAGCGGCGCGCCGCGCCAGAGCCGCAACGCGCCCCGCAGCAGGCTCGCCGCCCGCACCGGGTCGCCGTCGGCCAGTACCCGTCGACCGTCCCGGGCCTGGCGTTCGAACCGGATCGCGTCGACGGCCTCCGGCGCCAGCGCCAGCGTGTAACCGCCGGGTCCGGACCGGATCGGGGCGTCGCGGGGCAGGAGCCGCCGCAGTCGCGAGACCAGGGACTGCAGCGCGTGCGCCGGGTCGTCCGGCAGCCGGTCCGGCCACACCGCGTCGGCCACCTCGTCGACCGACACCGCCCGGTCGGCGTCGACGGCGAGCCGCACCAGGAGCCGGCGCAGCCGCGCACCGCCGATCCGGAGCGGGCCGCCATCGACCTGCACCGCGAGCGGCCCGAGCACCCCGACGTCCACCCCACCACTCTGCCAGCCCGGTGCCGCGCTGCTCGGGTCCGGTCGTCGTGACCGGACCCGGTTACGACGCGGGCCCGAACGGGTCCTGCCCGCTCGGCGCGGCGGCTACCGCTCTCCGTGCCACCCGGCCGCAGCCGGGTCGATGAACGCCCGGTTCACCGATTCGCGCAGCGCGCCGGCGTGACGCCCGCGCCGGGATCGTCACGCCCCGGCACGTGGCCCGGTTTCGTCGTCGGACCCGCCGTGACTGAGCGGTTTCGGCTGGTCGGTGTCCTGCTGGTACTGGCGGTTGAGGCGTTGGGCTTCGGCGAGTTGGTCTTCCAGGACGATGATCCGGCATGCGGCGTCGATCGCGGTGCCCTCGTCGACCAGTGCGCGGGTACGGGCGGCGAGACGGAGCTGGTAGCGGGAGTAGCGGCGGTGCCCGCCCTCGGACCGGTGCGGGTTGAGCAGTCTCGTTTCCAGGCTTCGCAGAAAGTCCTGGGAGACTCCGACCAGCTCGGCCGCTTGTCCCATGGTGTATGCGGGGTAGTTGTCGTCGTCGAACATGTCTTCGAGCTGTTGGCCCATGCACCCTCCTGTTGGCCTCGGCCAGACGCAGTCGAGGGCCCCCGGCGCGGGTACGCCGGGGGCCCAGGGTTCGGGATCGATACCACCAACTGCCGACATCGTGTCGGCGCCTTGTTTCCGCACCCGGGTCACGGGACCACAAGGTGCGGGGATCGCGTAAACGTGACCGGAGATCACCACCTCGGTCTCGATGGACTCTCGACGGTGTCCGCCCGGCATCGACATCGCTGCCCGGGCGGGCGATCCAACGGTGTCTGTCACCCTCCCTTTCCTGCGAACCTTCACTTCCTTCTACCGGCTGTCGATGCGGGTGATCCGGTCTCGCCGTCCACCTGCTCCGGCAGCGCTCCACTCGTCGGCAAACCCAGCTCGGGCCTGCCTCCGCGCCCTCGACGGCGCGGCTACTGCGTCGGCGTTCGTCCTGGTCTTCGCTGTTGACAGGGGAAACCCTAGGCGACGTTTCATCGAATGTCTAGGGCCGTGAGCCCAGATTTTCGCGTGTCGCGGGCCGGGGTGGAGCGCGGCATCGCGCGCTCCCGGTCGGATCCGGCGGCGGTGGCGGCGAGTCCCGGAGTGGTCGGCCCGGCGTGCCGCGTCGTTCGGCGGGATCGGCGGGATCGGCGGACCGGCTTGACGGCGCCCGCTGGACCGCTAAAATTGGTCTCGCCACTACAGGATTTGCCCCATGGCTAGGGGTGGTTTGTTGCTGTGGAGGTGAGTGATCGATGTCGGCCACCATCGATCGGACGGCGCGTGGGCGGCGGTGGCCGCGGCGCCGTGGCCGCCGGGTCTGGCATCCGCGCAGCCCGTGGCGGCCGTGGCCTGGAGGGCCGATACGGCTGGCCTGAGCGCCGGCCCGACACGTTGTGGTGTTTGTTGATCGTTGCGGGAGTGATGGTTGATGAGCATGGTGCGGTTTGATCCGTTCCGGGAGATCGAGCAGTTCGCCAACGGCTGGGCCACCGAGCCGGCCTGGCGGGCCCGCTGGGCGGCGATGGACGCGTTCAAGTCCGGGGACGCCTACCAGGTGCGGCTGGATCTGCCCGGCATCGACGAGGACTCGTTGGACGTCACCGCGGAGAACAACACGTTGACAGTGCGGGCGCGGCGTGACGTCGACGCGCCGAAGGGTGCGGAGTTCGTGGCGCGCGAGCGTCCGGTGGGCACCTTCACCCGGCAGATGGTGCTGGGTGACGGGCTGGATGTGGAGAAGGTGTCGGCCGACTACCGCAACGGCGTGCTGACGGTGACGATCCCGGTCGCCGAGCACGCCAAGCCGCGGCGGATCCCGATCGCCCGCCCCGCCGGCGGTAACCGGAAGGTCATCGAGTCCGGCTGACCGGGACCCGGTGCTCGAACACGGGCAGGCAGGGGCCCGGCGCATTGGGGTGATCGACTCTCGCGCGAAGAGGTGATGCCCGGGATCGGATCTTTCGGCTGACGGTTTCTCGGTGCTGGCTGCCCACCCCGTTCGGTGATCCTTCAGCGGGGTGGGCAGCCAGCAACACGGCAGGAAGGTGGCGTCCGGTGTTCGCAGACAGCGCACCCGAGACACCCGGGTTCGGGGCACCCGACCCGCAGGCACCCGACTCGCCGGCGCCCGGGCTCGATCGGTCCGGGTTGATCGGGACGCGAACGCCGGCGTTCACGATCGGGACCGCGGCGCACCTGTTGGGGGTCAGCCAGGCGTTCCTGCGTCAGCTGGGCGTCAACGGGCTCCTGGACCCGCAACGCTCGGCCGGCGGGCACCGCCGCTACAGCCAGCACGACCTGGGCCTGGCCAGCCAGGCCCGAGTGCTGGTCGACGAGGGCCTGTCGATGGACGCCGCGTGCCGCATCGTGACCCTGCAGGTCGAACTCGCCTACGCCCGGGCCGAGATCGCCGAACTGCACCGGCAACTGGACACCACCGCCAGCTCGCAGAACGTCGCTACCGATCCCGCCACCACTTCCAGCCCGGACATCGTCGACCGCTGAACTCCGGCCGCCCCGGGCGGCCGGAGTTCAGCGGCCACCGGAGGCAGGTGCCCGACGAGCTGAGCTGTCCACCGCGACGAACACGCGCGGCCGTACGACGATCTGGTCCGCGACGACCGCCGCACCTGGGCTCGTTCACCGGGCGGGCACGGCGGTCACGACGATGTTGTCGGCGTACGAACGATGAGCGCGGTCGAAACTGCCGCCGCAGGTGAACAGGGTCAGGCGCGGAGCGCCAACGGGGCTGAAGTACCTGCCCAGGTCGATCGTTGCCTTGGGTATCCGTTCTCGTGCCACGACCCGGAACCAGCGAGTGGTGGTGGCTGTCGACAGTCTGATCCGGTTTCCTGGGCGAAGGTTGGTGAGGTGGAAGAAGGCGCCGACGCCCTCGGTGGCGCTGTCGACGTGTCCGCCGATGACGATGGAACCCGTTGAAGCAGTCAGGTCGGGCCCGTATCTGTACCAGCCCACCGTGTCGACGCTGGGCGGCACGGAGAAGTCGCCGTGCGAGTCGACACCGGTGGCCACCACCCGCGCCCTGACGCCGATCGCGCCGATGTCGATTCGGGTCGGCGCTACCTGATGACGTGCCTTCGGCAGCTCGCCAGCCCGCACCGCTGGCCCAGCGTCACTCGTGCGGGACCGCGGAGACGCGGTTTCCAGTGCCCGAACAGACGAGCTACCGATCTCGCCCGGAGGCCGCGAGTGCCACCACGCGATGCCGGTCGTCGTGAGGGTCAGGACGGCGACGGCGACGAGCAGCACACCATACCGTCGGCGTCGGCGGGCGCCGGGACGGAGCGCCCGGCGCCCGCCTGACCGCGCTCTCTGGATCATCCGATGGATCAGTGCCGGGAGACCGGGTGCGGCCGGCGCGAGAGCATCAACGCCATCCCGACGATCAGCAGCACCAGCCCCGCGCCAGCGCCGGCGAACCACCAGCCGGATCCACCGGATGCGGCCTGTCCGCCCGTTCCGGCCGGCATTCCACCCGGTGCCTCACCCAGGCCGGTGAGGTTCTGAGCGACCAGAGCGAGCGACTTGTCCTTGGCGGAGCCGATCGCGTACACGATCGTTTCGGTTCCGGCCTGCAGGTTCAGCGTTTGCGGGCCGATGGCGACGGTGTTGGTGCCGGCCAGGACCACGTCGGCCTTGACACTTCCGGCGGGCAGGTCTGCGGACGCCTGCTTGGGGTTCGTGAGGTCGGCGAAAGCCACCTTGCCGTCGGCGCGAACATCCACGGCGGGTGCCGCGGCAGTGTGCCGGACCACCAGCCGTGCCATCCCCGGCTTGATCATGCTGGTGTCGTTGACGAACGGTGTCAGGGCCGGCTTGCCGTCCGCGGTCAGATGTGCGACCAGGCTGAGGTTCTTGCCGCCGGGCACGGCCAGCGACTTGTTCTCGATGATCGGCGAGTCCACCGATCCGCCTGGTTTGGTCAATGCCACGTCGTAGCTGCCTGCCGGAAGCGACAGCGGCCCGGCGACCTTCGTCGGTTGGAAGTTGCTCAGCGTCTTCTTGCCGTTGACATAGACGTCGACCGGCTGGCCCGGAATGCCGTGCACGACCGACACGCTGGAATCCTCGGCCGCTGAGGCCGGTGTGACCACTGCTACTCCAGCTGCGGCTCCCGCGACCAACATGGCGGCAGCCATGCCGATTCGCCGTAGGTGCGAGAAGGTCATGATCGTCAGTCCCCCAAGATCGTGTCTTCGCTCGGCGCTACTGCGAGCGCCGTGCGGTGCTGTCGATGGGGATACGTACGCACCGGGCCGTTTGGATTCATCGAGAACCGCTCCGGGCTAGAGTGTTCGTGATGCACCGCGCGCCAACGCACCTCGGGGCGGAGGATCGTGATCTCTGCCGGTGATGCCGGGGATTCCCCTGACCCGCTGCCAAGCCAGTTCCGCGATGGAGCTGACGGGGCACTGCGTGCTGTGTTCGACCGGTACGGACCGGCCGTCTGGCGGTTGGCACGGTCGGTGCTTCCCACCGCGACCGACGCCGAGGACGTGCTTCAGGCAACCTTCGTGTCGGCCTGGCAGGCTCGCGAGTCGTACGATCCGGCGCGGGGGAGTCTGCTGACGTGGCTGTTGGCGATCGCGCGGCGTCGGTCCATCGACCAACTCCGTGCCCGTCGGCGGCACGAGCGGGTGATGACGGTCGAGGCGGCGCTGAGCCCGTCCGACGCGGGTCGCGCCGACGGGGTGGATGGCATCGTCGACCGTTTGGTGATGGCGGACGAGATCAGGCAGCTTCCACCCGAGCAGCAACGGCTGGTGCACCTCGCGTTCTTCGACGACCTGAGCCATCAGCAGATCGCGCAGCGGACCGGTTTGCCGCTGGGCACTGTCAAGAGTCGACTTCGGCGTGCCATGTCGAGGTTGAAGGACCGCTGGGAGGTGAGCCGTGTCCCACCCCAGCAGCGACAAGCTGACACTCATCGCCTTGGGTGAGCCCGATGACGGTTCCGTGGCCCGACACGTGCGTGACTGTGATCGCTGTGCCGATGAACTTGCCAGCCTCCGCAAGGTCACTGATCTCGCCCGCGCAAGCCGTGATGATCAGGAGCTTCCCGAGCCTCCGGCCGGGATGTGGGAGCGCATCGCCGAGCAGACCGGCGTCGCACCCAGGCTTGCCCTGGCGCCGGATCCCGGAACTGGATCGCTGGCCGGCGTGGCGCCGCCATCTCGCTCCCGACCTCGCCGTCGCTGGGCCTTGACGGCAGCGGCCGTCGTCGCCGCGATCGTGCTCGGCGCGGGCGTGACAGTGGGCGCGCAGCAACTGCGTAGCGCGGGCACCTCGGTGGTGGCGACTGCGTCGCTGGTGCCCACCACCGCCGCGCCAGCGCAAGCTCGCGGCGAGGTGAGCGTCGTGTCGCGTTCGGGGAAGAAGAGCCTGAAGGTGTCGTTGAAGGGCATGCCCGAGACTTCGGGCCTGTACGAGGTCTGGTTGTTCGACGGGCATGCCACGATGATTCCCGTCGGCGTGCTCAACAACGGTAGCGTCGAGCTTCCGGTCCCTACCTCCATCTCGCTGGGCCGGTTCTCGATCGTGGATGTCTCGCTGCAACGAGTCGGTCAGGCCGCGCACGGTCAGAGCATGCTGCGTGGTCGGTTGCGGGAGTGACGGAGAGTCGCTCATCTCTCGCTGGATTCACGGCGCCTCCGCCGACGACCTGGGCTGGTCCGCCTGGCGTCCCTCGCTTCCCCCGTGGAGCGGTGCCGTTGGGCACGACCCCAACCCCTCGAGAATCCATGACGCGAGCGTCGGTGCCTGCGGGCCGTAGGCGTTGGCCCTGGCGGCTCGGGCGCGGGCGCCGGGAACCGCGGTCACCGCACGCAACAGGCGTGTGGGCAACAGCGGCCGGCCGGCGCGACGGGCGCGGGCCGAGCGGCGTTCGACCCGTACCTGTGCCGCCTGCACGCGCCGCAGCGCCGGCTCGCGTCGGCGCTGGACCCTGTCGAGGCCCTCGTCGGTGACGGCATGGTGAGCCAGCGGCGGGGCCAGCAGGTTGGCGGCGGTCACGGCGTCCTGCACGGCCATCAGGATTCCGTTGCCGCCGACCGGGGAGATCACATGGGCGGCATCGCCGATGAACAGCAGCCCGGGCCGCCACCACCGCTGCAGTCGGCTGATGTCGACCGACAACAAGGTGGTCTGGTCGAAGCCGGTCAGTAGCTGGACGCGGTCGGCAAGCCATGGGACCTGACCTGCGACCACGTCTCGGACTGTCGCCACTCCCGCGTCCCGCAGCGCCGGGTATCCGCCTTTGGGCAGGCTGACTCCCACCTGCCAGCTGTCCGGACCGCCCAGCAGACCGACGTACTGGTGTCGGCCGAAGAACAGGTCCACATCGGCATCGGGTGGATCCTGGTCGTGCCGCGGCAACCGGAACCACAACAGGTCGGTGGTGGCGCCAAGCCTGGTCGTCTTCATGCCGGCCGCGCGCCGCATCCGGGAGTACCGGCCGTCGGCGGCAACGACGAGGTCCGCATACAACGGTGCACCGCTGCCCAGCTCGACACCAAGGATGGCGGCTTGGTGTTCGAGCAGTCCACGCGCTCGACATCCCATCCGCAGCTCGAAGTTCGGCCAGCGGACGGCCTCGGCGGCGAGGAACTGGAGAAATCGGGCTTGCGGCATCAGCGCCACGTAGTTGAATGGTGTGTCGAGCTTCCCGTAGTCGGCCGTGGTCACCGAGCCGGACGGGGTGTGGAATCGGAAGTACCGCGCCTGGTGATGGGGCAGCTGCAACAGCTGGCCGGCAAGGCCGAGCTGGTCGAACAGCTCCAGCGTGTAGGGGTGTAGCGAGTCGCCGCGAAAGTCGCGATCGAAGTCGCGGTGGGTCTCCAGCACCGTGACGGGTACGCCGGCGCGCGCCAGCAGGTAGCCCAGCAGCAACCCGCCCGGCCCGGCGCCGACGATGACGCAGGAACGTCGCGCGGCCATCATGGCCGCCCATTGGCTGGTGGGGACAGTCGGAACACCGCCATCTGCGGCATCGCCGCGGCGATCTGGGCGAGGCTGGCGCCGTCGTGCACCGGGAACGCCGCGCTCACCCACGGCTGCGCCGTGGCCGACAGGTACGCCGCGACGGCGCGGGCTGCCTCGTCGTCGTCGATGGGCGTCGTGCGGTACTCGATGCGTTGCGACCCGGCCGCAAGCAGGCACCGTGGCCGGGCGCGTAGGTTGGCCGGCCAGTCTCGGTTCCGGTCCGGGCAGACCAGGTAGCGCTGTCCGTCGTGCTCCAGCAGTCCGACCGGGGTGCGGTGCGGACGCCCGCTGAGCCGGCCGACGGTCTCGAGTACGCGAAGAGCGCAGGCGTCGCGGTGAAGCTGACCCGGTGGGTCGGCCAGTATTCGCTCGATCATCTTCCGGTTGGTCGTGACGATCTCGTCGCGCAGTGGGTTCATCGACACCCCCAGTTTGTAGCTAGCTATTCTAGCTAGATAAAATCGATGCGCAAATCGACGCATCGTCAGCGTATGCTTCCGGGCCAGTACACGCACGTCGATCGGAGGAGGTCAGATGGCGCCGTCGACCGGTTCCGCCGCACTCGCCGGCTTCTCGCGCCTCGTAGGGCGCGCGCTCGGCGTGCGGCGCCGGCTGCAGATCCAACCCTCCGCCTCCCGCCACCCGGGCGGCCCGGTCGGGTCGGTGCTGGTGATCGGTGGCGGCATTGCCGGGATGTCCGCTGCGGTGGTGATGGCCGAACGCGGATTTCCGGTCATGGTCTGGGAACAGGCACCGCAGCTCGGTGGCCGCCTCTGCGCCGTGCCGCACACGCTGCCCGACGGGACGGAACAGCCGATCGATCACGGGTTCCATGGCTTCTTCCGGCAGTACTACAACTGGCGCGCCGTCCTGTCGCGCATCGACCCCGACGGCGGCCTGCTGCAGCCGCTGGGTAGCTATCCGGTGGTGTCCTCCCGCTTCCCGGACGAGCAGTTCGACGCGCTACCGCCGACACCGCCGGTCAGCATCGCCGCGCTGGTGGCGCGATCGCCGAGCCTGCGCCTGGGTGAGCTGCGGCACGCCAACCAGGACCTGGCTCGGGAGCTGCTCGCCTACCACGGTTCCGGCACCCCGCGACGGCTGGATCGGTTGAGCGCACGGGATTTCCTCGCCGAACTCGGGCTGCCGGACCGGGCTCGCGCCATGCTGTTCAACGTGTTCGCGCACTCCTTCTTCAACGACGCCGGCAGCATGTCGGCAGCCGAACTGGTGGCGATGTTCCACTTCTACTTCCTGGCCAACCCGGAGGGCCTGGGGATGGACGCGCCACGGGCCGACTACCAGACCGCGATCTGGACTCCCCTGCAGCGGTACGCGCAGCGGCACCGGGTCGAGTTCGAGTTCGGCCGCTCGGTCACCCGCCTCGAGCACACGGCCGCCGGCAGGTGGCGTGGGCACGCCGGCGCCGAGAGCATCGAGGTGGACCGCGTCGTACTGGCGGCCGATGCCCGGTCGGCCGGCTCGATCCTCGCCGCCTCCCCGGAGATCACCGAACGCGACCCGCGGCTGCGCGCCGCGGCCACCGCACCGTTCGTCGGCCCGCCGTACGCGGTGGCGAGGTACTGGTTGTCCGGGGAGGTCGGCGCCGACCGCGCCGTGTTCACCAGCATCGGTGACGCGCAGGAGCTGGACTCGATCACGCTCTACCATCGTTTCGATCCGCACGCCCGGCGCTGGCACGAGCGCACCGGCGGGGCAGTGGTGGAACTGCACGCCTACGCCTGCAACCGGAACGCCGACAGCGAACACGTCGCCGACACCATGTTGTCGGAGTTGACCGACCTGTGGCCGGAGGTCGCCGCTTCGTCGGTGGTTCATCGCCGTTGCCGGATCGGCCACGACGCCGCCGGCTTCCCCGTCGGTCGTGGCGCGCAGCGACCGGGCACCAGAACCGCGCTGCCCGGCCTGGAGCTGGCCGGCGACTGGGTCGGCTCGCCCGTGCCGGCCGCGCTGATGGAACGCGCGGCGCTGACCGGGATCCGGGCGGCCAACCAGATCCTCACCTGCTACGGCCACCCGGTGGAACCGATCTGGTCGGTACCCACCCGAGGGTTGCTCGGCGCCCGCGCCGGGTCGCGCCGGTGACGTTCGCCGCCACGGTACCGAACACGAGGTCGGCCGCGGTGCGATCAGCTTCCGGTACGCGGGCCCGGCGAAGCCGTCGACCCGGATCGCCGTCGGCAGGGCACGAGCGAGTTCTCCGTGGCGCCGCGCCCGGACCACCGAACCTGCGGTAGGGCTCGTCCATCGCCTCGGCCAGCACGACAACCCGGTTGATCCGCGGTCATCCGAGGCGCCGTAGTGCTGTCTCCACGGCGACCTCGACCCGGGAAGCCATGCCGGACACGTCGACCGGACGGCGCCCGGCGACCTGACCACGGATCCACTTCGGCTGGCTGTCGTCGTAATGCAGCAGGGCATACAGGTCCCACCACGGATCGAGGGCCACCCCGGCGATCGACTCGTACCGCGACCGAAGCTGCTCGGCCCACTCGGGCGAGTGGAGTGCCGCAAGGTATCGCCGACACTGCCCGACGTCGATCGCGCGCGATCCCCGGTGGACGCCGTTCCAGTCGGTCAGCCCGGTGATCCTGCCGCGCGACCACAGCATGTTGACCGGCAGGAAATCGCCGTGCAGGAAGACGGCGGTGTCCTTCGGCGGCGGCGCCGCCATGGCATCGAACGCCGCCTTCCACACGGCCGGCTTCCGTGCACCGGCCGGCACCCGGAAACCATCGAGAGGAGCGATCCACGAATCCGTCCACGGCCGGAACGGCCTCGCGGGCAGATCGAGGGAATGCAGTGACGCGGCGAGCTCCGCGATCCTCGTCAGCCAGGACCGAGGGTCGGCCGGGCTGAGGTCCACGTGCCCTGCCAACCGGGTCATCAGCAACGATGGCGCCCCGCCCGTCGATGCGCCGGAAACGTCGGAAGCGAGGACGCTCGGCACCGGGATCCCGCTTCCCGCCACCACCCGCAGGTTGGCGATCTCCCGCTGCACGGTCGCCTGCAGGCCAAGCCCGCCCGGATACTGTCGCAGCACGACGAACGTTCGCCTTCCACGCCGCTCGACGGTCAGCCGATGCACGGCGGAGCAGACGCCACCGGTCAGCCGGCGATGGCCGACGACGCGACTGCCCGCTCCCATCGACGCCGCAACCCAGGCGAGGGTTTCCGCGGAGGGGCGACGCTGCCTGAACCCGCCGTCCCTCCAGTCGCCTTCGGTCATGAGCGCGAGGCTATTCGGCCGGGACCTGCCGCGATAGGGGTTTTCTGGGCTGCCGGTCAGCGGCAGTGACCAGCCGGCCGGGCGGCCGTCACCAGCTGGAACGGCCCCGAGCAAGCAGGCGGGTGCGGCCGATCGTCGGTGTGGTGGTGCACGAACGAGGAGAGCCGGGTGGCGAGCCCGCCGTGACCGGTCAGGCAGAGGCGGATGCGGGATCCGTCGCTGCGTCGGGTGTTGACCGCCAGGCGGTGCTGGGTGGGCGGCCGGTCGGCGATGCCGGGCAGGTCGGCGGTGTCGATGCCGCAGTGGATCCGGCGCCGCACCTCTTCCATTGGCCGGGGTTCGCGAAGCCGGGTTTCAGCGGATCGTGGGGTGGATCAGTTCGGTGGAGACTTGCCAGAGTCGGGTGGCGGCCTCCGGATCGAGCGCGTAGGCGGCGACGCCGCGGCGTACGCCGGGCTGGTTCGGGCCCGCCTCCTGGCAGTCCTCGAAGTACCGTCCGGTGACACCGGCCACCAGCGGTGACCCCGCGAGCAGCACCGAGGTCGCGGCGCCCTGTTCGATGGTCTTCCACGACACGTCGGTGCTGGTCGGTTCGAACGATGCCGGCGCATTCGCGATGTCGCCGATGTGCCGGCTCAGGTTGGTGCCGGTGATCCGGCCCGGGTTCAGCGCGTTGGCCGTGATCCCGTCCGCCGCCCACCGCTTCGCTGCCTCGATGGCGAACAGGACGTTGGCCGTCTTCGACTGTCCGTAGGCCAGCCACGGGTCGTACGGCCGGCGATCGAAGTTGAGGTCGTCGAAGTCGACGTTGCCGTTGATGTGCCCGACCGAACTGACGGCCACGATCCGGGCAGCACCGGCCGCGGCCAGGGCCCGGTGCAGGCCGACCGCGAGGGCGAAGTGGCCGAGGTGGTTGGTCGCGAACTGCATCTCCCAGCCCTGGACGGTCCGCAACAGCGGGGGCGCCATGATCCCGGCGTTGTTGACGAGGATGTGCAGTGGCCCGCGCCAGGCCGACACGAATGCGGCCACCGATGTCTGGTCGGCCAGATCCAATGGCGCGGCCGAGACCTGCTTGTTGCCGGTGGTCGTGGCCAGGTCCTCGGCGACCTGCTGGCCGGCGGCGATGTCGCGCACGGCAAGGGTGACGGCCGCTCCGGCGCCGGCGAGCGCGCGCGCCGTCTCGATGCCAAGACCGGACGACCCGCCGGTCACGATCGCGCGGTGATCTGTCAGGTCGACTCCGGCGATGACCTCGGCGGCCGTCGACGTGGCCCCGAACGGTGTGGTGAATGGATCGGACATGGTCCTGTGCCCTCCTGGATGGGCGGCTGGGCTGCCGCTAGGCTGTAAGCGGACTCGGCTCCGCTATTGTTCGACGGTAACCGGATTCGGCTCCGCTTAGCAAGGCGATGCGAGTCACAGCCTCGGCGAAGGCAGGAGGACGATGGCTGATCGACCGCTCCGTGCGGATGCGCGGAGCAATCAGGAGCGGCTGCTCGCGGTCGCGGGGAGGCATTTGCCCGAGAGGGCACTCAGGCGTCGCTGAAGGCGATCGCGCAGCAGGCCGGCGTCGGGATCGGCACGTTGTATCGGCGCTTCCCCACCCGAGAAGCCCTGGTCGAGGCGGTCTACCGCAACGAGCTTGCTCACCTCTGCGCAGCCTCACCCGAGTTGCTGCGGACGCTCCCGCCGGAGGTGGCACTGCCCACCTGGATGGAGAGGTTCATCGACTTCATGGCCACCAAGCAGGGGATGGCCGACGTGCTGCGGGTGGTCCTGCTGTCGGAGGAGGACCGGTTGCGTACGCGCGATCAGCTCCGGGCCGCCATTGCGGTACTGCTCGATGCGGGCGCGTCCGCCGGCACGCTACGTACCGGCGCCGACCCGAACGACGTGCTGATGGGACTCGGCGGAATCAGTCTGATCGCCGGCCAGGAGAATCAAAGGGGACTGGCAACCCGCTTGATCGGCCTGCTGCTGCACGGCGTCATGGCCACCGCAGTGCAGGACGGCGCCGTCCATTCCGGCAGTTGAGCGACCGCCGGCACGCGCCGGCGACGTCGATCGCGGCGTGTGTGCCGGAGACGTGCCCTGCCGCTGAGCCTGGATCGGACCGGCGGCTCGAGCAGGGTCACGATGTGTCCCTGCCGTCGGCCGGCCGCCGTCGGTCGCGATGGGCGCCGGTGAGCGGCGATACCGGAACACCGGCGATCGCCGATTCGGTGGTGCTCACCGTGGCGTTGTCGAGCGCCGGCTCGTCGGCACGGGTGTCGCGCCGAATCAGCCCTTCGGCAGCCCTGAGTGCGCCGCTGCCCATTGGCCGCCCTCGATCTACGACAGCGAGTGTAGTAACAATAGCTACGACGCTGAAATGTAGTAGCTGAGGCTGCTGGGTTCCTTCGGGCGGCAGGTGCCGAGTGCGGGTGGGGAGCGCCGCGTGCGCCGACACGAAGCACTGAGCTGGCTCACCCTCTACCTCGAAAGGCATGGCATGGCAGCAGACCGCAGCCTGTTCTGGGACATCAACCAGCTGTCGGCGCACACCGGATGGGCGCATGGATTCATGGCCGCCTACGCCCTCTGGGGTGGCCTGGCCTGTCTCGCCACGATCTGGGTGGTCTGTGGGTTGCTGGCCCGGCGTCGCGACGACGGGTTCGCATCGATCGCCACGGTGGCCCTGACCGGTCTGGCCACGGTGCTCGCACTGCTGGTCAACCAGGTTGTCGGCCCCTTGGTCGACCGGCCCCGACCGTTCGTGGCGATGCCGCACGTGCTGCTGCTGTTGAGTCACTCGGCCGACCCGTCGTTCCCCTCCGACCATGCGGTCATGGCCGGAGCGTTCGCCGCCGGGCTGCTGGTGGCCTCGCGCAGGTGGGGTGCCGTTGCCGCGGTGCTGGCGGTGTTCCTGGCCTTCGCGCGGGTCTACTGCGGGGTCCACTACCCGCTGGATGTCGCTGGTGGGCTGCTGATCGGCGCCGCGGTCGCGGCACTGGTCATCGGTGTCGCCCGCAACCTGGTGGTACGGCTGCTGGTGGCGCTGGCCCGCACACCGTTGCGGCCGATGATCACCGCGGCGCCGGTTCGTCCGGCCGTCGGCGTCGCGCAGCGATACCCGTCGACTCCGGACGACCGGCGGGCTCCGGTCGGGCCGGCCTCGCACGCCGCTCGCGGCGACCAGCCGAGCGCCACCGTGTCGCGGCGTGCCGAGCCCGGCGGGGTCGACGTGACCACGACCGCTGACCTGCCGGGTCCGGGCCGATACCGGTGACTGCGGCGTTCGTCGATCTGGGCGCACTGCTCGGCCGTTACGGCCACCTCGCGGTGCCGGTGCTGGTACCGGTGGGGGACGTCGGGTGCCGGTGGGCGCCGACGATGCGGAGGTCCGAGGCGCGGTGACCGCCGGCCCGGACCCGAGCCTGCCGCCGGCCACCCGGCGACGGCAGGTACGGCCGCTGTACGCGGCCGGGTTCGTCACCGCGTTCGGCGCACACAGCGTGGCCGCGAACCTCGGCGGGTACACCCATGCCGGGCACGCGTCGCTGCTGACCCTCGGCGTCCTGCTGGCCGTGTACGACGGTGCCGAGGTGGTGCTGAAGCCGGTGTTCGGTGCCCTCACCGACCGGATCGGCCCGCTGCCGGTGCTGCTCGCCGGGCTGGCCGGGTTCTGGCTCGCCTGCATCGCCGTCGCCGCCACTGGCGCCCCCGCACTGGTCGGCGTCGCCCGCTTGGGGCAGGGCGCGTCCGTGGCGGCGTTCTCACCGGCGGCCGGCACCCTGCTGGCCCGGCTGCGGCCGGCTGGGTCTCGCGGCCGGACGTTCGGCGGGTACGGCGCGGCGAAGGGCCTCGGCTACACGCTCGGCCCGCTGCTCGGCGGGCTGCTCGTCTGGCTCGGCGGGTACCGGATCCTGTTCGCGGCGCTCGGGCTGCTGGCCGCCGCGGTCTGCCTGTGGGCTGCGCTCACGGTGCGCGCGGTACCGCCACTGCCCCGGCACCGTGCCACCCTCGCCGACGCGGTGCGCGCCTTCGCCCGGCCCGGATTCCTGGTACCCACCGTCACACTGGCCGCCGCGACCGCCGCCCTGTCCACCGGCGTCGGGTTCCTACCGGTCCGCGGCGCCGCGCTCGGCCCGCTGGTCACCGGCGGGATGGTCGCCCTGCTGTCAGCCACCGCCACCGTGGTCCAGCCGTACGCCGGGCGACTGCACGACGCGGGCCGGCTGCCTGCCGCGGCCGGGATGGCGCTCGGTGTCGGACTCGCCGCGGCCGGGTACGTCGGTGCCGGCTGGCTGCCGCCGGTCGCCGGGCTGCCGGTGGCGGCTCTCCTGATCGGCCTGGGTACCGGTCTCGCCACCACGCTCGGCTTCACTGCGCTCGCCGCCGCGACGACACCCGACCGACTCGGTACCACGATGGGTGCCGCCGAGGTCGGCCGGGAGACCGGCGACGCCGGCGGGCCGCTGCTGGTCGGCGCGCTCGCCGCCGGTACCACCGTCACCGGCGGGCTGACCGGGCTGGCGTTGCTGCTCGCGGCGGCCACCGCGGCACCCGCGTGGGCCGCTCGTCGAGTACGCACCGGCCGGTAGCCGGCCGGAACGCCTGAACTCGACGACCAGGTGCCCCGGATCCGGTCTGGCGGCCACCCGAGACGATCCTCGATGCCGCGTCGCCGTCGGGGTCAGCGGCGTCCTCGGGCCCCGCGGTCGGCAACGCCGGCGTGGCCGGCGCGCGCCGCCGCGAGGTGTTCGGCGAACCAGCTGGTGGCGAGGGCGGCCGCCTGGTCGAGCGTGCCGGGCTCCTCGAACAGGTGGGTCGCGCCCGGCACCACGGCGAGGTGCTTCGGCCCGGCCAGCCGATCGAGGGCCTCCCGGTTGAGCGTCAGGACGACGGGGTCCGCGCCACCGACGATCAGCAGGGTCGGTGTGCCGATGGCCGGCAGCCACCGATCGGCGAGATCCGGCCGGCCGCCCCGGGACACGACGGCGCCGACGTCGAGCGCCGGGTCGGCCGCGGCGGCCAGCGCGGCGGCGGCTCCGGTACTGGCACCGAACAGGCCCACCGGTCGCCCGGCGACGGCGGGCTGGTGGCGGATCCAGCCGATCGCGGCGGCCAGCCGGCGGGCCAGCAGGTCGATGTCGAACACGTTGCGCCGGTCGATGCTCTCGTCCGGTGTGAGCAGGTCGAACAGCAGTGTCGCGAACCCGGCCCGATTCAACAGGCGTGCCACGTACTGGTTGCGCGGGCTGAGCCGGCTGCTGCCGCTGCCGTGTGCGAAGACGACGATCCCGCCGGCCCCTCCGGGCACGGCGAGCAGTCCGGGCAGCGTCACCGGTCCGGCCGGGATCGACACCCGGATGTCGCCGGCATCCGCGGCCGGACGCGGCGCGGCAGCCAGCGCCACCAGGTGCTGGACCTCGCCGTCATCGACCGGCGGGAAGTGTTCGTACCAGGAGCCGATTGCGCCGAGCCGCCGCGGGGTCCGGTCGCACACCACCTGATCGGCGTCCGGCGAGAGCGCCGCGACGCTCGACGCCGCCGCCACGGGGGCCGCGACGACGACGCGGCGGGCCCCGCGGGCGCGGGCGATCCGGCAGGCGGCCCGAGCCGTCGCGCCGGTGGCGATCCCGTCGTCGACGATCAGCGCCGTCCGACCGGCGAGGTCGACCTGCGGGCGGACCCGGCGCAGGCCCGCCAGCCGGCGGTCGAGCGCGGCGCGTTCGGTCCGCTCCACTGCGGCCAGCTCGGCATCGTCGACGCCCTCGCCGCGGACCACACCCGGGTTGAGCACGCGTACCCCACCCTCGCCGATCGCGCCGGCCGCCAGCTCCGGCCAGCCCGGCACCCCGAGCTTGCGCACGACGAGGACGTCGAGCGGGGCGTCCAGGCCGCGTGCCACCTGATAGCCGACCACGACGCCACCGCGCGGCAGGCCCAGTACCACGGTGTCACCGTCCCGGAACTCCGACAGCAGTGGGACCAGCCGCCGTCCGGCTGCTACCCGGTCCGGTAGGATCCGGGTGTTCTCGTCTCGATCCATGTCTTCGCTCCCGGGCCGGTCGCGCTCGGCCGCCGAGCGCATCGACCGCGCTGGCCGATCGATGCCGATGCACCATCCCCAAAGACACCCGGCAGGGCCGGCCCTCGTCACCGGTTGGAGACCTGCCGCAAACGGCAGCGAGAGTGGGACCGGCCCATCGCTGGGTGGCCACTACTCGACTCGCCTCCGATGACCCGGGCTACCTGTCGGGTGCCAGTTCCATCGTGTTCCCGGCCGGGGTTGCGGTGCGGGGCCGTTCGGCCCGGCTTCCGGGGGCCTATCGCCCTCGCCTCGGCCCGCGGCATCGCCCGGTGGCGGTGCGAGCCCGGAATCCGGGCTCGCCGGGTGCTGGCTGGGCCGGGATGGCGCCATGGTGCTACGACTGTGCAGGCGGGGAGGAGGCCCGGAGATGGATGCGGCTGCGAGGAGGCGTGCGACGGCCGCCGCGATGTCGACCGCCGCGGAGCTCGACCTGGCCGTCGACGACGGGATCGTTCTCAGCGACTCCAACCGGCTGGTGATCCGGCTGACGCCGTGCGACGTCGTCGCCCGGGTCGCGCCGATCACGCACTTCGCCAGCGTGCAGCGGGAAGTCGACGTGGTGCGGCAACTGGCGCAGGTGGACGGCCCGGTCGCCGCGCTCGATGCTCGGGTCGAACCACGCGTCTTCGTGCGTGCCGGCTTCGAGATCACCATGTGGGCGTACCTCGAACCCGTGCGGTCTCGAACCGTTCCACCGGCCGAATACGCCCAGGCACTCGGCCGTCTTCATACCGGACTGCGCAGGATCGAGGTCCCGGCGCCGCACGTGATGGATCGAGTGGCTGCCGTTCGACGAGACGTTGCCAGCCGTGCGGTCACTCCCGATCTCGCGGACACCGACCGGGCGCTGCTCGCCGACACGCTGCGCGAGCTGGGGCGATCGATCGTCGACCGGCGCGCGCCCGAGCAACTGCTGCACGGCGAGCCGCACCCGGGGAACGTCCTCGCCACGAAGGACGGGCCGCTGTTCATCGACTTCGAGAACACCGCGCACGGGCCAGTCGAGTACGACCTGGCCTGGGCGCCCCGCGAGGTCGGCCAGCTCCGTTCCGACGCCGACCACGACCTGGTCGGCGAGTGCCGGGCGGTCGTACTCGCGATCGTGGCGGCGCATCGCTGGAACCGCAACGATCGGCACCCGAGCGGCCGGGAGTCGGGAGTGGCGTTCCTGCACGCCCTGCGGGAGGGCCCGCCATGGCCGGCACTCGACGATGTCGTGTGGTAGCAACCGGGCGCCCCCGGAGGCCCCGTCACGATCGGGCAGATTGGCCCGGGAGGGTCGTGCGGTGGCGCTGTGTTGGCCCGTTGGTCGGCAGGACCGACGACCGAGCCGGCCAACGGTTGCGCGACGACCTCCAGGCTCGGCGGTCATGACGGTCCTGATCGCGGTGTGCGGGGCAGCTCCGGGAATGGGCAAGTCCACCCTGTGCGGCGGGCTGTCCCGATGGCTGGCCGGTACGGCGTTGCGGGTGGACCACTTCCGTGAGGAGGAGATCCTGACCCGGCCGCAGTTCGCCGCGGTGGCTGCGGAGTTCACTGCCACGGGCCGGGTCGAGCGGGAGACGTTGCTCGCGGCAACCGGGCGCTTCGTCGAGTCGGTCCTGGCGAGCGGCGTCGATGTGGTGATCGCCGACGCGCTGGTGCCGTTCGTCCCCACCCTGCTGGCCATGGGGCACGACGAGCGGACCATCGATGCGTTCCTCACCGAGCTCACCGAGGTACTCGCACCGGTCCGCCCGGTCATGGTCTTTCTCGACGGGAACGCCGAGACCGCCCTGTCCCGCGCCGCGAGCAGGACAGGGGTGCAGTGGCTCGACTGGTACGTCGCCAAGCTCGCCGGGTACGGAGTGAGCCCGCCGGTGACCGACGTCGCGTCCGCGGTCACGTACCTGCAGCGCGAGCGGGAGGTGACGCTGCGCGCGGTCGCCCGGTACTGCTGGCATGTCGTGATGGTCGAACGAGCCGATCAGCTCTCTCCCGGCGAGGTACTGCGGCGCGCGCGGCAGGGCCTGCAGCCCTGGCTGGCCGCGGCACGCCCGGCTAGCCGGGCGTGCCGCGACGAGCTGACCCGCATCCCCGCTCGCCCCCGGCGGATCAGCGAAGCGGGAACGGGCTCTGCCACCACCAGGGGCGGTCGAGTACCTCGACGCGTGCCACCCACTTGACCCACCAGAAACCGCGCCGCCCTGGCGCGACCAGCCGCAGCGGCCCGCCGTGTCCGGCAGACAGCAGCGCGCCCGCGGCACCGGTGGCGAGCAGCAGGTGCGGCGCGTCGGAGGCCGGGAAGCTGCGGTGGTAGCCGGTGACCGACACGACCCGTACCGCCGCGCCCGGATCGATCGCACCGAGCAGCCGGTCCAGCCGCACGCCCTGCCACCGCTGCTCGGCGTACCAGCCGTTGGTGCAGTCCAGCGTCGCGCGCACCTGGTCGGTGGCGGCGGCGAGCGTCGCGTACGGCACCCGCCGGGTCCGGCCGCCGGCGTCGACCAGCAGGTCGTGGTCGCTGACGGACAGCGCCGGCACCCGGTCGGTGAACCACTGGGTGACCGGCATCGCGGCCGGATCGCCCGAGCCGGTCGGGTACGAGCCGGTGACCCGGCGCCGCGCCCCCGGCAGTGCCGCGAGCCGGTCCAGCCCGACCAGCGCCAGGTAGAGCCCACCGCCGGCGGCGCCGACGCCCAGCAGCCGGACCAGCGTCCGCCGGGACAGGTCGGTGCGCCGGGGCCGCTGCGGGCGCAGGAGCACGTGCGCGACGAGCAACGCCGCCGCGGCCACCGCGGCACCGACGTGTACCTGCATCAGGCTGATGCCGCCGACCGACAGGTCGCCGGCCAGGCCGTGCGCGACACCGGCGCCGATCGACAGCACCACCAGCACACCGAGCGCGGCACCGATCATGCCACCGCGGTGCCCCGTCCGCCGCCACCTGCGGCGCACGATGACCCGTTTCCACGGTACGAGAGCGACCAGGGCGAGACCGACGACCGCGTGCGCTGCCGCGATCAGCAGCCCGGGTACCGGTGTGCCCAGCGCGAACGCCACCGCGCCGGTGCCGATCGCCAGCACCAGCAGCACCAGCAACGCCAGATTGGTACGCCGTCCGGCGCGCAGCGAACGCACCGTTCCAGTCTCCCGCTCCCGCGCGGGCCCGGCCACCGGCGCCGGCCGGCCCGGCACCGCCCGCGGGCGCGACACCGGATCACCGGGCGCCGCGGGTGTCCGGCGCGAGGAGTGCGGGGCCGGGGTGAGAAGCCTCGCTCCGGCGTCGGCTGCGCGGAACATCGGCACCCGCCCCGGACCGGATCTTCCCCTATCATGCGCTACATGACGATCGATACAGATCAGAACAAACCAGACACGCGCATTCCACCGTGCAACTGACCGAAGAGGAGGACCGCCCTGGTGGGCTGGGACAAGAAGAGCTTCGACGAGATCTACCACCAACCGGACCCGCGAGCGTACTTCGCGACGCTGGGCCCGCTCGACTACCAGATCCCCACGCACGGAAGCGTGGTCTTCCGGCGGCTGGCCTCGCTGCTGGCCAGGGACGATCGCCCGGTCACCGTTCTGGACCTGTGTTGCTCGTACGGGTTGACCGCCGCACTGCTCAACCACGACCTCACGCTCGACGACCTGCGCCGCCGCTACGCGCAGGCGGACCTGGCCGGCCTGTCCCCGGACGCGCTGATGCGCGCCGACCGCGAGTACTTCGCCGCGCGGCGGACCGCGAACTCCGTGCGGGTCATCGGGGTGGACGCGTCCGCCCCGGCTCTGCGGTACGCGACCGGCGCCGGTCTGCTGGACGAGGCGTTCGCCGAGAACCTGGAGGACCAGCCGGCGAGCGACCCGCTGCGCGCCGCCGCCGACGGCGCCGACCTGGTGACCGTCACCGGCGGCATCGGGTACATCACCAGCCACACGTTCGAACGGCTGCTGCGACGCCGCGACGCCCCGCCCTGGGTCGCCGCCTTCACCCTGCGCACCGTCGGGTACGAGCCGATCGCCGCCGTGCTCGACCGGTGCGGGTTGGTGACCGAGCGGCTCGCCGACCGTACGTTCAAGCAGCGCCGGTTCTTCGACGACCAGGAGCAGCGGAGCACGCTGGAGGCGCTGGCCGGGGCCGGCGTCGACCCGACCGGCCGGGAGGCCGACGGCTGGTACCACACGGAGTTCTACCTCTCGCGTCCCGCCGGGCAGGCTCCGCGCCGCTCCGTTGCGAGCTTGGTGGCGCCCTGAACGCGGGCGGCACCACGACACCGGGCACGGCGGGACGGGTTCGGTAGACCGGCACGATCGGGCACGCGTTCGCACGCGGTGGTCCCGGTGGTGGTGACCGAGTGTCGCCGGTGACGCTGTCCGCCGGGTGAGCCGCGTCCGGACGGTGGCGGTGTGCCGGGGCGCGCACGTGCCCCGGCACACCGCCAGCCGGTCAGCGGGTGTGCGGACGGTGGCCCGGCTCCTGGTGCGGAACCTGCTGGC
The DNA here is from genome assembly GCF_016865425.1 of Actinocatenispora thailandica. Lineage (NCBI taxonomy): Bacteria > Bacillati > Actinomycetota > Actinomycetes > Micromonosporales > Micromonosporaceae > Actinocatenispora > Actinocatenispora thailandica. The sequence continues at coordinate 1,666,492 of NZ_AP023355.1, forward strand.
TCGTCGGCACGGTCGGCAGCGGCAGCGTCGCCGCCTCCCGCTGCTCGACCGCGAGCAGTGGCGTCGGGTCGGGCAGCCGCGGGAACCTCGGGGCGGCGTGGCCGAGCCGCAGCGCCGAGGTCAGGTCCCCCACCGTACGGCGGCGCCAGGCACTGATGTTGCTCTCGCGCACGCCGAAACGCCGCTCCAGGAACCGTAGCTGCGAGGTGTGGTCGAACGGCTCGCTGCACACCCAGCCGCCGGTGCTCCACGGCGAGATCACCAGCGCCGGCACCCGGTAGCCGGGGCCGACCGGGCCGGCTATCCCGACCGCGCCGGCGGGCAGCGGGTCCACGGTGACCCACTCGCCCGGCGTACCCTCCGGCGGTCGCGGCGGCGGCACGTGGTCGAACAGGCCGTCGTTCTCGTCGTACACGATGACGAAGACGGTCTTGGCCCACACGTCGGGCCGTGAACCCAGCGCGTCGAGCACCGTCCAGATGTACTCGGCGCCGGCCGCCGGGAAGTTGCCGGGACCCTCGGCAGCCTCGGGCAGCCCGTACACCGACGGCAGGTACTGGGCGTCCAGCCAGGTCACCGACGGCAGGTCGCCGCCGCGGATCATGTCGGCGACCATGGACGGCGAGTACGGCACCATCGCGTTGTCGTACAACGCATCGCCCGGCCTGGCGTCCTGGAACGCCTTGAACCAGCCCAGATCGGTGTCCGGCGGGTATGCGGTGCAGTAGCGCCAGCTGATCCCGGCCCGCTGCAACCGCTCCGGGTACGTGGTCCAACGGAAGCCGGTGGAGTGGTTGTCGACGACCGGGCCGCCGAGCGTGCCGTCCGGGTCGACGGTACCGCTGATCGCCATCACGCGGTTGGGGTGCGTCGGGCCGAGCACCGAGCAGAAGTAGCTGTCGCACACCGTGAAGGCGTCGGCGAGCGCGTAGTGGAAGGGCAGGTCCTCCCGGGTGTAGTACGCCATGGTGAACGGGCCCCTGGTCGCCCCGTCCAGCCTGCGATGGGTGGGCACCCAGTTGTCCATCTTCCCGCCGTTGCCGGACAGGTGCTGCGCGTCCCAGGCGTGTCCCGTGCCGTACGCCTTGATGCCGCTGGTGGTCTTCGTGTCGTACCGGAACGGCAGCAGGTAGCCGTCCGGGTTCTCCGGGTCGGGCTGGTGGAACACCGAACGCCCGGTGGACAGGGTGATCGCGTCCGGGTCGTCGAACCCGCGGACACCCTTGAGCGTGCCGAAGTAGTGGTCGAACGAGCGGTTCTCCTGCATCAGGAAGATGACGTGCTCGATCTGCCGCAACGAGTGCAGCGGCTCGGCCGGGGCGGCGAGCGCCTTGCGCATCGACCCGGGCAGCAGCGACAGTGCTGCCGCGCCGGCCGCCGTCGCGCCAGCCGTACCGAGGAACCTGCGTCGAGTGGTGCCGTGCGGGGGGTCTTCCGGCATCTGTACTCCTCGAACCGTGGGGGGCCTGTTCCGCGAGGATGTCGGCGGCTGGTGGCTGCTACGTGACGTGCCACCACCCGCGCCATGAATGACAGTCGATGATCGGTCCGTCCGCAAGGCGACGGTGGCGGTAGATTACCCGTATTTTGCATGTTGTGTCGAAAATCGCCGCGTCCGCAGCGATTGCTGGCGTCGGACCGCGAAGGTCACGGGCCCGAACCCGCAATCGAGCGTCAGCGTGCGCCCGACCAGGTCGTCCACCGGGATGGCTCAGTCTGGCAGCTGGCCGGGACGGCGGTGCCGCGTCGGCGCCGTACCCCGCGCTGGCTGCCACGATTGCCGGATCTCGCTGCCCCGGCGACAGGCGCGCGGCACAATTGCCACCGATCCGTTACCCGGCAGCCGGTAAGACGTCGAGTCGCGCCGACACCAGACACCTGAGCGGCAGGTACCGGGAAGGCGGTGCCGGCAACGACCAAGCTCGAGGGGACCGAGGTCATGAAGGCGATCGTGGTGACGGACGAGGCTGCGGGCCTGGCCGGGATGACGCTGGCGCAGCGGCCCGAACCGGCGGCGGCGATCAACGACGTCGTCGTCGCGGTGCACGCGTCGGGGTTCGTTCCGACCGAGTTGGAGTGGCCGTCGACCTGGGTCGACCGGGCCGGTCGCGATCGCACGCCATCGGTGGCCGGGCACGAGCTGGCCGGCGTGGTCAGCTCGCTGGGCTACGGCACGACCGGGCTGTCCGTCGGGCAGCGGGTGTTCGGCATCGCGGACTGGCACCGCGACGGCACCCTCGCCGAGTACGTGGCGGTCGAGGCGCGCAACCTCGCCCCGCTGCCCGGCGACGTCGAATTCACGGTGGCCGCGAGCCTGCCGATCTCGGGGCTGACCGCGTGGCAGGGCCTGTTCGACCACGGCCATTTGCGGGCCGGTCAGCGGGTTCTCGCGCACGGCGCGGCCGGCGCCGTGGGCACGATGGTCACCCAGCTGGCGCGCGAGTTCGGCGGTTACGTCATCGGTACCGGGCGGGCCGCCGACCGCCAGAAGGCGCTCGACTTCGGTGCCCAGGAGTTCGTCGACCTCGACAGCGACGCCCTGACCGACGTCGGCGAGGTCGATCTGGTCTTCGACGCCATCGGCGGCGACGTGCAGCAGCGGTCCGCGCGCCTGATCCGGCCCGGCGGCCGGCTGGTGTCGGTCGTCGGGCCGGTCGAGGCGCGGCCCGCCGACGGCGTGGCGGTCGACTTCGTGGTCGAGTCCGATCGGGCCCAACTGCAGGAGATCGTGCAGCGGGTGCGGGACGGGCGGCTGCGGACCAACATCGGTACGGTGGCGCACCTCGACGAGGCCGTCGCCGCGCTCGACCCGGCCGAGCGCCGCAAGGGCAAGACGGTCGTTCAGGTTCGTCCGTAGCCGGCGAGGCCACCGGGCGACCCGCCGATCGCCCTGGTGACAACGGCTTCGCCTAGAGCCAGCCGCGTTTGGTCGCCTGCACGCCGGCGGCGAAGCGGGTGGTGACGCCGAGCCGGTCGAGGATCGCGGCGATGTTGCGCCGCACGGTACGGATCGACACGTGGGTGCGGGCGGCGATCTCCTCGTCCTTGAGGTTTCCGGCCAACAGCGCGAGCACGTGCCGCTGGTAGGGGGTCAGGTCACCGGTGTGGCTCGGCGCGGCCGGGTACGGCGCCGCCCGGTCCCACAGGCTCTCGAACAGGTCGACGAGTGCCCCGATCACCGACGGGGAGCGAAACAGCACCAAGCCGGCCGAGCCGCTCTCGTCCAGCGGTACCAGGGCGGTGGACCGGTCGGCGACCAGCAGCTTCATCGGCAGCGTCGCGGCGAGGCGGGTCTCGCCGCCGGCGTTTCGGGTGCCGTCGACGATCCAGGCCAGTTCGGGAGTGGCGAAGTCGGTGGTGAAGATCGTCTTCCAGGTCCGTGGCGGCTCGTCGGCGGCGGGGGAGAGCCTCGGCTGGCACAGGCACCCGGCCGCCGCGGTGGTGTCCAGGGACAGCAACTCGTCGCGCGCGCCGCGCTGGACGCTGTCGACCAGGGTCAGGATCCGGTCCGGTTCGGTGACCACGTCGGCCGGGGACCGGACCGGGCCGCCGTCGACGCTCAGCGCGTCGCGCTGCAGCACGATCAGCTCGTGCACGGTGTGCGCGGTCTGCTCCTGCCAGGAAGCGATCCGCGCGGCCAGCTCGCCGAGTACCTCCTGCGCGGCGACGGCGGGTGCGATCGGAAGCAGCACCGGTGGATCGCCGTCCTGGACCCGGGCGAAGCCGGCCAGCACCAACTCGTGCACGTCGTGGTCGAGTGCGGCCGGCGCCAGGATGTGACGCTCACCGGCGAGCAGCCGCTGGTACAGCTCGCCTGCTCGCTGGGAGAGTACGGAGTCCAGCATGCCGCCATCGTATTCGCCGTCGTATGTCCGGAAGCTGCCACTGACCCGTTCTCTCCTTGAGCTGGTGCGGTGCGGCCCGGAGACTGGTTCCGGTCCACGGCCGGAGGCCGGAACGCAGGGCAGCCCCTCCGGGGCGGGTGTGAGCGGGGCGAGGCAGCGCGATGGCGTTTCACCGGATCGACGAGGTACCGGACGTACGGCTCGCGCACTTCCTGGACTTCACCAGCACCACGTACTACAACACGCAGCTGACCAGCACCCGCTGGGCCGTGCAGCCGATCGCGGCGCGGCGGCCCGCCGAGGGCAGCGCCCGGCACCGCGTGCACTGCGGCACCTGCAGGCAGTCGGTGGAGGTGCTGGTGCCGAGCGCGGAGCGTACCCTGCGCATCCAGCGGATCTGGCTCGCCGTGCTGGTCGCGGGGCTCGCGGTGCTGGTCGCGGTGGTCGGGTACCTCGCGGCGCGGTCGGACTGGACGAGCGCCGGCGGTGCCCTGGCCGCGGTCCTGATCCTGACCCTCGTGATCCTCCTGTCCGTCGCGCCGCTGCTGGCGGCGCTGGACCGGGCGCAGCACGCGCACGGCGTCCGCATCGCGCCGGGCCAGCCCCGGGCGGCGGTGCGCCGCCACTCGATCCGCCTCCCCAAGGCGCGCGGCGCGCGGTACCGGCCTCGCGCGGCCGGTAGCGCGGCGCGGCCGACGACGGCGCCGGCTGCCACGGTCGGTACCCGGGACGTGCGTGCCGCCCCGGCGACCGGAGCCGGGGCGAAGGCCGGCACCGTCAAGGCGGGGCCGGTGTTCGCGCTGCGGCCCGGAACGGGGCGCGACACGGTGCTGGCGCGGCTGGGCCCGCCGGCGGGCGACTCCACTGGCGCGGAGGCCGTCGGGGTGTCTCCGCGCCAGTGGACCGGGAGATCCTGCGCTACGACGGTCCGCTTGCCGGCCACCAGACCAGCGTCGTGCTTGCCGCCGGTGTGGTGGAACGGATCGAGATCGCCCCTGGTGGTGCGGCCGTCGGTGACCCGGCGCCGCCCGACCGCATCGTGATCGGCCGGGACGGGATCCACGCGTCCACGTCGCGCTACGCGTACCACGCGCTCGACGCGTGTCTCGGCCCCATGTCGCGCTGGGAGGACGGCGCCTGGCAGGCGGAGCGCGCGCAGCTGCAGGCGAGCTGGCCTGCGGCCGCGGTCACCGTCGAACCGGTGCTCGCCACCGTGGCACGGTTGCGGTCCGACCTGTCCGCCGACGCCGAACGGCCGGGCCACCGGGCCTTCCTCGTCGCGCCGCTGCCGGAGCAAGGCTGCGCGCAGGTGGTGTCCATCTTCGATCAGCCGGGGCAGGCCACCGGAACCGGCACCGCGTACCGGGTCTGGCGGCTGACCGGGGGCCGCTGGGCCCTGATCCGCTCGACCCCCAGAACCTGACGCCGCCGGGTGGCCCGTCACCGTTGGGGCGTGGCGGCGGCGGTGCCGGAGACGGCGGCTGGCCCGCACGGTGGCACCTCCGTGGCGCCGCCGGCTCAACGTGGTGACGTGGTGGTCAGGTGGAATGCTCGTCGGAGATGGTCCACGCGGTCGGGTGGGCCGGTGAAGGTCATGGTCCGCAGGGCGCGGGCACGTTGGGCAGCGGTGGTGGCTGTTCGTAGCGTGATGAGGTCCGCGGATCGGGCCGTGATGGTCACCTCCGGTGCGGCGGTGGACGGTGCGAGGCGGTCCGTGTCGACGGCGAAGGTGAAGCGGCGGTCGTCGACGTCGACGGCCACGTCGAGGGTCAGGCCCGCTGCGGCCTGCGGGTCGAAGGCAAGCAGGACGCCGGCGAGGAATCCGCTGGAGGGGGAAACGGCGCCGGGGGCTGTGGTGTCCCAGTCGCGGAGTCCGAACCGGGCGACGGCGGACAGGATCGGTACGACGTAGCGCCAGCCGGGCTCGGTCAACTCCAGCACGGTTCGGGCTGCTGGTGCTGGCAACTCGGTACGGCGGACCAGGCCGGCGTCGTCCAGCTCCCGCAGCCGGGTGGCGAGCAGGTTGGTGGCGATTCCGGGCAGCTCGGCACGGATGTCGCCGTACCGGCGGGGGCCGCCGACCAGTTCCCGCAGGATCAGCAGCGTCCAACGGTCGCCGAGGATGTCGAGGCCGAGGGCGATCGGGCAGTTCTGTTGGTAGCTTCGCACGGTCCTCGGTCCCACCTTCGCGTCGATCATGACGATCCTATGCCGTGCGGATCGGCCGTACCGGTGCCGTGGTGCTGGTGCTCGTGGTCCGCAGCCGGGTCAGGGACAGGATGTGCAGGGCGAACAGCAGCGGTACGCCGGCTGTCGGGATGAGCGCCAGCGGCAGCGTGGACACGTACTGCGTGGTGGGTGTCAGGTGCAGGATCGGGTCGCTGCCGGGTCCGCCGAGGAACGCGATGGTGAACGCGGTGACGAAGTCGGCGATGCCGAGGAGGTTGAACCAGATCGCGCGTCGCTTGCCATCGCCGTGCAGCAGGCCGCGGGACACCCGGCGTGCGGTGAGGCCGATGGCGATGTCGCCGAGCGCGGCGGGCAGCGCGAAGGCCGGGGGCAGCAACCCCAGCACGAGCGCGAGCAGGAAGATCACGCCGACGATACGCACCTCGTGTGGCCGGGCGAGCCGGGCCACGACGTGCGGTCCGGACAGTATCCGCGCCGCGACCGGTAGCCGAGCCAGGAGCAGCAGCACGGCGAGGGGCACCGCGAATCCCGCCAGCAACCACGGCGTGATGGCGGCTTTGTCCATCCGGTAGACGTGCGTGGCTGCCAGCGCAGCGGTCAGCACGATCCATCCGGTGTATCCCGCCGCGAACAGCGCGGTCACCCGCGTCGCGGTCGCGTCGCCCATGCCGGCGGCCTTCGCCGAGTTCCGCAGCTCTCGCGCGGTGCTGAACAGGATCAGCCCGATGCCGATCACCACGAGCGCCGAGAGGTACCAGGGTCCAGATGTCATGTCAGCTCGCTTCGCACGCCGGTCCGCACCGACGGGTGTCGATGCACAAGAAAATCTACCAGCTAGACAAATTTTTAAAGTAGAAATGAGGAGTTGCTCACATCCCGTGGCGGGCGCTCCGGTCGAGGACTGGCAGGCGGTGTTGGACCTGATCAGGTCGAGGGATGGGTGCGGCAGTACTCGGTGGGCGGTGTCGCTGCGCCACCGCCTCTCGCTGCGGAGGTGCCGTGCCTGGCGGCGGCGAGCTTGTCGAGCACGGCCCGCATCCTGGGCTCCCTGTTCGGTAGCCGCTTGTCGAAGACCGCTTGCGGCCCGGGGCACCGCGGGGTGACACCACTCCCGGATCATGCCAACTACCGGGGAACAATCATGCCGGCCAGAGACCGGGAGCCCCATGGCCGGCGGCGATGAAGGTACCGGGGCTACCTGGTGCCGGTCAGGGTTGGAGCCAGCGGTCGAACCAGGCGCGGGTGCGGCGCAGGAAGTCGAGCTGGTGGTTGCGTTCGCGGATCCAGTGGCCCTCCCGCGGGTAGATCACGAACTCGTGCTCGGCGCCGAAGTGGCGGAGCGCCCGGTGGAGGTACACGGCCTGCCCGAGGGGACGTTGGTGTCCTCGGCGCCGTGCAGGATCAGCACCGGGGTGCGAACGCGGCTGGCGAAGGAGACGGGGCTGACCGCGTCGTGCGGGTGCGGGCCGATGCCGCACCATCCGGTGCTGCCGCCGAGCGCCGCCTCGAACTGGCCGTTCTCCCCGGTCGCGGCGAGCATCCCCCAGTCGGTGACGCCGGCGCTGACCAGCGCGGCGCGAAACCGCTCGGTCTGCCCGACGGCCCAGGCGGCCAGGAACCCGCCGTGGCTGCCACCGGCGATGCCCAGCCGGTCGGGGTCGGCGATGCCCTCGGCGACGAGCAGGTCGATTCCGGTCAGGATGTCGGTCCATTCCTCCTGCCCGACCCGGCCGGCGACGGCGGCGGCGAAGGCGTGCCCGTGGCCCTGCCCGCCGCGCGGGTTGGGCAGGAACACCGCGTACCCGGCGGCGGCCAGCCACTGCGCGCTGGGGTGCCAGAACAGCTGGAGGCGATCGTCGTACCGGTCGTAGGGGCCGCCGTGCGCGATCGTGACGAGCGGGAACGGGCCGTCCGAGGCGGATCGTCCGGCCGGCAGGACGAGCAGGCCGTCCAGGTCGAGGCCGTCGGCGGCACGGTAGGTCAGCGGGCGTTGGGTGCCGAAGGTGACGGCGTCCAGCTCGGGCCGGGTGTCGGTGACCCTGCGCAGCGGCCCGGCCGGTGGGCCGACGTGCACGTCCGGGGGTTGGTAACGGCCGCCGGCGACGGCCGCGATCATCGTGCCCGCACCGTCGGTGCTGAGGGTGTCGAGCTGACCGCCGCGCTGCGACAGCGGTGTGACACCGTCCGGGTCGAGCCGGGCCAGGGTCGTGTTCAGCCCGTCGGCGAGCACCACCAGCGGCGCCGCGTCGGTCTGGCACAGTTCGGTCGGGCACATCGGCAGGTCGGCCGTACGGTTGCGGCGGGCGCGGCTGTCCATGGCCAGGTCGAACACGGCGGTACCGGCCTGCAGGACCGGTGGGGTGAGGGCGAGGTACCCCAGGTGCCAACCGTCCTCGCCCGGCCACCAGGCCAGCGAGTGCGCGTCGGCCTCGACCGGCCCGAGATCCTCCGCGGTGCCGGTGACGGGGTCGAACAGGTGCAGCCGGCCGCTGCGGGGCCCGTAGTCCGGGTCGGCGCTGGCCTGGGTCAGTACCGCGAGCGGCCCACCGTCGGGGCGTTGCCGCAGTTCCACGACGTGCCGGTCGCCGAACGCGCTCGGGGTGGCGACCTCGCCGGTACGCAGGTCGAGCAGGCGCAGCCGGGCGCGGGGTTCGCGCTCGCCGACGACGATGGCGTCGTCGCGGTCCCGGGCGCGGCGCTCGTCTGCTGCGGTGGGTTCGTCCTCGGCCAGCAGCGCGACCAGGTGGGGGTCGGCGAGCGGTAGGTGGTCGATGATGCCGGCGCGCCAGCGGGTCGACGCGACCACCGCGTCGTCGGTCCGGGTGAACCGGTGTAGCTGCGCGATGCCACGCTCGGTGCGGTCGGACAGGAAGTACAGCGTGCCCGAGTCCGCCGACCAGCGCGGCTGCGACTCCGTTGCGGTGTCGGCGGTCACCCGACGCCACTCCCCGTCGCCGTCGAGGTCGACGAGCCACAGCGCGGTGTCCAGGTGGTCACCGGTGCAGCTGGTGGGGGCAAGCACGTAGCAGAGCAGCCGCCCGTTCCCGGCAAGGGCCGGGGTCTGCGGGACGCGAGCCCCGACCACGTGTTCGGCAGTCAACCGGGTCATCCGGTCAGTCTGTCAGGGGCGCGAGCGCCACCCGGACGGGCCGTGGCGCTGGCGCCCGGGGTGACGCCACCGCGGGCATCGATCGGACGGTACCGGCCCGATCCGGGCCGGTGGTCGGGAGCCGGGGTGCGGCGCCGCGGCGCGCGGGTGCCGGGGTGCCGCGCCGCGGCGGGAGGGACGCCGGGCCGGTCGGAGGCGTCGGCGTGGCCGGAAGCCGGTATCGTTGCCGCCCATGACCGAGAGGGCGACCGAGGTCACCGCGGGTCTGGTGCGGCAGCTGCTGCGTGCCCAGCATCCGGATCTGGCCGAGTTGCCGCTGCGCGAGGTGGCCGGCGGCTGGGGCAACCAGATGTGGCGTCTCGGGGACGAGCTGGCGGTGCGCATCCAGCGGATGGACACCGATCCCGGTCACCAGCTCGCGGAGCGCCGGTGGCTGCCGGTGCTCGCTCCGTGCCTGCCGCTGCCCGTTCCCGTCCCGGTACGCAGTGGCGCGCCCACCGAGCGTTTCGCCAAGCTGTGGACGGTCGTGACCTGGGTGCCGGGCGTGCCGCTGGACCGCGGGTCGATCACCCGCGGTGGGCAGGCGGCCGACACGCTGGCGGCGTTCCTGCGGGCGCTGCACGTGCCGGCCCCGGCGGACGCGCCGGCCGGCCGCGGCGCGCATCCCCGGGACTGCACGGACGGTTTCGACGGCTTCCTCGACGCCGTCGAGGCCGACGCGATCGGTACCGACGCCGCCGAGGCACGAGCCGTCTGGGACGACGCCGTCGCGGCCCCCGGATGGCAGCGTCCGCCGGTGTGGGTGCACGGCGACCTGCATCCGGCGAACGTCGTCGTGGCGGACGGGACGCTGGCGGGCGTCATCGACTTCGGTGAGCTGTGCGCCGGTGACCCGGCAGCGGACCTGGCTGCCGCCTGGGTACTGCTGCCGGCCGGCGCCGCCGCCCGCTTCTTCGCCGGGTACCGGGAGGCCGACGCTGCGACGATCCGCCGCGCCCGCGGCCTGGCGGTGCTCAAGAGCCTGTTCCTGATGCTGATGGGCCAGAACGGGGACCGCGGACTGCCCGGCGGCAAGCCGGCGTGGGGTCCGGCCGGACGTGCGGCGCTCGACCGGGTGCTGCGCGATCGTGCGGCTGGCCGGAGACCGAGGTGAGCCTCGCGATCGGAGCCGGTGCACGTTCCGGCGCCGGCCCGTCCGGTGTCCACTATGGACTGTGGCTGGCGGTCGAGCACCGCCATCGGACCGCCGCCGCGGCCCGAACACCCCAGTGACTTCGTGGCAGGGTGTTCGTACCCATCGCACCGCGCCGGCCGGTCGGCCGGTACCCCGAGCGGAGCCGGCCCGGCCGGCCCCCGGAGGGGCCCCACGCGCGGCCGGCGCGCTGGCCGGCTCACCCGGCCAGCGAACAGGTGTTCACCACGTCGGTGCCGCTCGGCGGCCGGGGACGGTACCGCTGGGCGGCGGGGTGTCGACGTGGTCGTCCAGCCACCGTGTCATGGCGCTGAACGCGGCCCGGTAGCAGGGCAGGATCGGCCGCAACCGCTGCGGGAAGCTGTCGTACAGGCCGTCGACGTGGTTGCCGTCGGCGATCCGGTAGTACCGGTACAGCTGGCCGCGGCCGTGCGCGGCGACCAGCCGGGCGTACTCGTCGGAGTCGGTGGCGATCGGCAGCAGCGAGTCCAGGGTGCCCTGCAGGGTGATCAGCGGCTTGCCGATCCGGCCGGTCAACTGCACCCGCCGCATCGCGCGGTGCACCGACGCGGGCCGGCTGGCGTAGTCGTAGTCGGCGTCGCAGTGCGGCGTGCCGGACGTGCAGAACGGCGTACCGGCCGGGTCGTCCGGGCTGTAGCCGGGGTCGAACTCGGCGCGGTAGACGCGCTGGGTCAGGTCCCAGTAGTACTGGTAGTGGAACGGCCACAGGAACTCCGAGCCCGGCGCGAAGCCGGCGCGCAGCATCGCCCGGTGTGCGGCGGGATCGGCGGTGCTCGCGTACCCGGGGTAGGCGCGCAGCGCGGTCGGCAGGTAGGTGAGCAGGTTCGGGCCGTCGGCGCGCAGCAGCGTGCCCTCCCAGTCGATGCCGGCGTCGTAGAGCTGTGGGTGGTTCTCCAGCTGCCAGCGGGTCAGGTAGCCGCCGTTGGACAGCCCGGTCATCAGGGTGCGCCGCACCGGCTGCCGGTAGTGCGCCACCAGGGTCGCCTTTGCCGCGACGGTGAGCTGGGTGACCCGGCGGTTCCACTCGGCGATGGCGTCGCCGGGCCGCCGGCCGTCGCGCCAGAAGTCGGCGCCGGTGTTGCCCTTGTCGGTGGCGGCGTAGGCGTACCCGGCGGCCAGCGCCCAGTCGGAGATCGTGTCGTCCAGCGAGTACTGGTGCCGGTTGCCCGGCGCGCCGGTGACCACCAGCCCGCCGTTCCAGCGGTCGGGCAGCCGGAGCACGAACTGCGCGTCGTGTTCCCAGCCGTGTTCGGTGTTGGTCGTCGAGCTGTCCGGGAAGTACCCGTCGATCTGGAGGCCGGGTACCCCGGACGGGTTGCGGGTACCGGTGGCGGCCAGGCCCGCGTAGTCGGCGGGGTCGGTGTGCCCGCTGGCCACCGTGCCGGCGGTGGTGAGGTCCGGCAGGCAGGCGCTGATCTGATACTGCGCGCCGGGTACCCGGGCGCGGTCGGCGCCGGGGCAGTGCTCGGCGGCACCGGCCGGCACCGGTGCGGCGAGTACGGCGGCGACCAGAACGGCCGCCCCGGTGGCCAGGCCCCGCCGGGTGCGGCACCGCCACGCGCCGCGTCCGCGTCCGGGCGGCATGGTGGGTGCCGAGTTGCCGGTTGTCATGTCGTACCCTCCTCGCGCTGGGGAATCCGGCTGTCGCGGCCCGACGCGTGCGTCCGCGGGCCGATCGTGCCGGCCGTTCGGGAGAGGACGGCGAACGATTCGCGCTGCCTCGCCGCCTCACGCTAGGGCCGCGGCGGGCGCGAGCCGATGTGCGCGCGAGCCACAGTCGTGGCAGTACCGGTGTGGCGCGAGCACACTGCGGGGACGTCCCTGTCGCGCCCGGCGTCCGGGCGGGTGGTGGCTCGGCGCGGCCAGCACGTTGCGCAGCATGCCGGCATCGGCCCCGGCCGGTCCTCCCGGACCGCCCGGTGGGCTGCGGCGGTCCCGGCGCCGCAGCCACCTCGCCCGGTGGGCTGCGGCGGTTCCGGCGTCGCAGCCACCTCGCCCGGCGGCCGGGGCGGTCCCGGCTGCCGCCACCTCACTCGTCGGGCCGGACGATCACGAGTAGGCGCTGACGCCGCCGTCGAGCACCATCCGGGAGGCGGTCATGTACGGGAAGTCGTCGCAGGCCAACGCGAGGGCCCCGAGCGCGATCTCGTCGGGGCTCGCCATCCGTCGCATCGCCGGGACGTTGGACTTGCCGTAGATGCGTGCCATGGTCTCCCAGACCGGATCGGGGAGACCTTCGGTGCCGGCGGCCCTACGTACCAGATCGGTGTCGGTCGTGCCGGGCACCAGCGCGTTGACCCGGATGTTGTGCCGCGCGTAGTCGAACGCGGCGCAGTCGACCAGCCCCAGGATGCCGCACTTGGCCGCGGTGTAGGCGGCCTTGCCGCCGGTGGTGGTCAGCGCGTTCGACGACGAGGTCACCACCACCACCCCAGCACCGCGATCGATCAGGTGCGGGATCTCGTACTTGAGGGCGAGGAAGTTGCCCCGCAGGTCGGTGCCGAGCACGTCGTCCCACTGCGCCGCGGTGTACTCGTGCAGCGGTTTCTGGATGGTGATTCCGGCGTTGTTGAAGCACACGTCGAGCCCGCCGTACCTGCGCACCGCGGCGTCGACGAACGCCCGGACGCTGTGCTCGTCGCGCACGTCGGCATGGATGTAGGTCGCCTCGTGACCGGCGGCACGGATCTCCTCCTGCACCGCCCGACCCAGGTTGCGGCGGCGGCCGCAGAACGCGACCTTGCCGCCTTCGGCGGCGAACCGGATCGCCGCGGCCCGGCCGATGCCCGAGGTCGCGCCGGTGATCAGGACGACCTTGCCGACGAACCGGCGGCGCTGCCCGGGCTGGAGCGTCGGGGTGGCGCCGGCCCCCTGCACCAGGGCCACCCCACCGGCGAAGGCGACGGCGGCGACGGCGGCGGCGCCGCCGGCCGTGCCCAGCACCCGTCGTCGCGAGTAGCGGCGTGGCGTTCGGGCGCCGTGGTCCTCGGTGGTTTCCGGCTCGTCGGTCATGTTTACCTCCTGAGATCGGGACGGCATCGCCGGGGCGGCGATCGTCGACGGCTCCGCGTCGGGCCGGTTCGCCGGGCGAGGCGGCAGTAGAGCGCCGGGAGAGTCGAACGTCCCCCAGCCTCCCGGGCCAGCTGCCCGGACGCCTCCGTCGCCGAGCCGGTCCGGCGACCGCCGGCAGGAGGCGGGCTCCTCCCGTGGGAGGAGCCCAACCGCTCGATGTCCATCTAGCCTGCGGCGATGGAACGTCCATCTAGCCTGCGGGGATGGAAACCATGCTGGACGCGATGACTCGGCCGTCGAGCCCGGCGCGGCTGTTGTTCGTCCCGGTCGCGGTGGCGTACCTGGTGCTGGTGGCCCGGCCCGGGGACGCGCCGTCGATCATCGACTGGCTGGTGATCGCCGGCTCGATCGTGGCCGCGCTGGGCGGCGGACGGTGGCCGTTGCCCGCCACGGTGCTGCAGGCGGCGCTGCTGATCGTCGCCGAGTACGCCGATCCCGGCACCGCCGTCGGCTTGAAGATCATGGCCAGCCTGGCCCTGTTCGAACTGGCCGCCCGCCGATCGGCTGCCCTCACATCCGTCGGCGCTCTCGCGGTCGCCGCGGCCTATGCCACCCATGCCGCGCAGACCTTCCCGGACGGGGCCCTCGGCTGGCTGTACCGTATCGCCGCGGTGGTGGCCACTCCGGTGTTGATCGGTGCGGTCCTGAAGACTGCCGTCCGCCGTGCCGCGGACGCCGCGGACCGGGCCGCCGACGCCGAGCGCCAGCGGGTTCTCGCCGAACACGCCGTACGGCGGGCGGAACGGGCCGCCATCGCGCGGGAGCTGCACGATCTGGTGGCTCATCACGTGTCCTCGATGCTCATCCGCGTCGGTGCGGCCCGACACGCGATGCCGGATCGCGACCCGCGCCTGGCGGCGGTACTCGACGATGTGTACGCCTCGGCCAGCAGCGCCCTCGCCGACCTGCGGGCGCTGCTGGTGGTGCTGCGTGATCCGACGTTGGCGCACCAGGATCCGGGCCCGCTGTTGCTGGCTGCCGGCGAGTTGCCTTCCGCCATCGGGCAGGCCGTGGCGACCGCGAACGCGACCGGCCTCGTCGTCGAGGCTCGGGTCGACGACGAGGTCCGGGCGCTGGACCCGGTGCGCAGGATCGCGGTACTGCGGATGGTGCAGGAGGGCCTCGCCAACGCGGCCCGACATGCCGGGCCCGCCGCCCGCGTCGCGCTCGAGGTCCGGCTCCGCGGCGGCACGGCCTCCGTGTCGATCCGTGACTTCGGCGCGAATGCTCCCGCCGTCGCCGGGCCCGGTGGCGGACAGGGGCTGATCGGGCTCCGGGAGCGTATCGAACTGGCCGGTGGGAGCCTCACCGCCGGCCCGGACGGCGCCGGCTGGCTGCTGGCCGCTCGGCTGCCTCCCGGCGGCCGGGCGGTAGCGTCGGTGACATGATCCGTGTCCTGCTCGCCGACGATCAGCAGATCGTTCGTGCCGGCCTGCGCATGCTGTGCGAGACCGCGCCCGACATCGCGGTGGTCGCCGAGGCAACCAACGGCCTCGACGCGGCGCGGCTCGCCCAGCGGGAACGACCCGACGTGGTGCTGATGGATCTGCGGATGCCGGTGTTGGATGGGATCGGTGCCGCCGAACGCATCCTGCGATCGCGTCCCGCGACCCGGATCGTGGTACTAACCACGTTCGACGACGACGACCATCTGTACCCGGCGCTCGCCGCCGGTGCCTGCGGGTTCCTGGCCAAGGACCTCGCACCCGCCGACCTCCTCGACGCGGTCCGCCGGGCCGCGGAGGGCGAGTCGCCCTTCAGCTCCGGCGTCCTGCGGCGGATCGTCGCCGCTGCCCTGGAGCGGCGCAGCACCGACACCGCGTACCCGCTGCCCGAGCTGACGGTTCGGCAACGCGAGGTGTTGACGCTGGTCGTCGACGGGGCGGCGAACGCGGAGATCGCCGCTTCCCTGCACATCGGCGTCACCACGGTCAAGACGCACGTGGCCAGCTTGATGGCGAAGACGGGTACCACGAGTCGGATCAGCCTCGCCGTGCTCGCGGCTCGCCACGGCATCGGAGCGAGCTGAGCCGCCGCCCGGAGGTTCGTGCCGCCCGGTGGCGGTTACCGGCGGTTGCCGGGATCCGGCGAGTGGGCCGGCCTTGACACTGCCCGAGGAGCATCCTATGGTTCCCGCTAATCCGTATTAGTAAGGGGATCTGATGGCATCGGACAGCGACGGTGCGGCGGTGTGGGGTGCGCTCGGGTCCGGGTTTCGCGACCGCGTCGCGGTGGTGACCGGCGCCGCCGGCGGGATCGGGCTGGAGACCGCGACGGCACTGCACGAACACGGCGCCCGGGTGGTCCTGCTCGACCGGAACGCGCCGCTGCTGGAGCGCTCCGCCGCGGCGCTGCCCGGCGCGGTCGCGATGCCGGTCGACATCACCGACGCCGCCCGGGTCGCCGAGGTCTTCGCCGAGATCGCCGAGCGGTACGGGCCGGTCGACCACCTGGTGCACGCCGCCGCGGTGATCACCGCCAGGCCGCTGCTGGAACAGGACGCCGAACACTGGCACCGGGTGCTCGACGTCAACCTCGTCGGCACCTTCTCGGTGGTACGGGCCGCGCTGGCGCAGATGGTCGCCCGCGGCAGCGGGACCATCGTCGCGGTCGCCTCCGACGCGGGGTTCCGCGGTGGCGGTGGGCTGATCGCCGACGCGGCGTACGCGGCGAGCAAGGCCGGCGTGCTGTCGCTGGTCAAGTCGGTGGCGCGGGAGTTCGCCGGCCGCGGCGTGCGGATCAACGCGCTGGTGCCGGGGCCGACCGACACGCCGCTGCACGACGGCGTGCCGGACGAGCTGAAGCAGCGGATCGCCGCCGGGTTGCCGATGGGCCGGATGGGTCGGCCGGACGACATGGCCGCCGCGATCCTGTTCCTGTCGTCGCCCGCCGCGCCGTTCGTCTACGGCACCGCGCTGGACGTCGACGGGGGGTCGATGCTGCGGTGAGCCGCCGGGAGGAGCGCCGGCCGAGCCGGCCGAC
The DNA here is from genome assembly GCF_016865425.1 of Actinocatenispora thailandica. Classification (NCBI taxonomy): domain Bacteria; kingdom Bacillati; phylum Actinomycetota; class Actinomycetes; order Micromonosporales; family Micromonosporaceae; genus Actinocatenispora; species Actinocatenispora thailandica. The sequence continues at coordinate 1,682,903 of NZ_AP023355.1, forward strand.
GCAGGCCGACATCGCCCGGCTGGCCGGGGTGTCCCAGCCGACGGTCTCGCTGGTACTGGGCGGGAACAAGGCCGGCGTCGCGCTGTCGGGCGAGACCCGGCAGCGGGTGCTGGACGCGGCCCGCTCGCTCGGCTACGTCCCGGACCCGATCGCGCGCCGGCTGTCCCGACGGACCAACAACCTGCTCGGGCTGTACACGTTCACCGCGACGTTCCCCACCGACGTGCAGCACTCGTACTACCCGTTCCTGGTGGGCGTCGAGGAGGAGGCCGCGGCGCAGGGCTACGACCTGCTGCTGTTCACCTCGTCCAGCTCGACCGAGGCCGGCGCGAGCGAGGTACTCAACCGGGTGCGGCTGGCGGACGGCTGCCTGTTCCTCGGCCGGCACGTACCGGAGCAGGCGATGAGCCGGTTCCTCGACGACGGCTACCCGCTGGTCTACATCGGCCGGCACGACGAGCTGGGGGAGCGCCTGCCGTACGTGGGGGCCGACTACGTGTCCGCCTCGGCCGACGTGGTGCGCCGGCTGGCCGAGCTCGGCCACCGGCACCTGGCGTACGTGCGGGAGAAGGACGACGCGCCCGCGTCCGCCGACCGGGAGGCCGGCCTGCGGTCGGCGGTCGCCGGCACCGGGATGCGGGCCGAGGTGGTGCGCACCGACGGCGCCGACGTGGACGCGGTGCGGCTGCGCTCCTGGCTGTCCGGCGGGGTGACCGCGATCGTGGCCGAGGAGACCGACACCGACCTCGCCGTCACCGCGGTCGAGTCGGCGGCGCGTGCCGCCGGGCTGCGCTGCCCGGACGACTTCTCGCTGGCGCTGCTGGGCGACCGGGTGGGCCGGTCTCCCGGGCTGCCGGCGTTGAGCGGCTTCGCGATCCCGCGGCGGGAGATGGGTCGCGCCGCGGTACGGATGCTCACCGGGCTGATCGCCGGTGAACCGGACGTGCGGATCCGCCGGATCCTCGGCTGCCAGCCGTTGGCGGGCGAGACCGTCGGGGCGCCGCCCGCGACCGGAACACACTGAGGGAAGGGGCCAGATGCCCGACCAGGAAACGGATGTCCTCGTCGTGGGCGGCGGGCTCGGCGGTGTCGCGGCGGCGCTCGCGGCCTGCGCCGCCGGCCAGCGGGTCGTGCTCACCGAACCGACCGACTGGCTGGGCGGGCAGCTCACCGCGCAGGCGGTACCGCCGGACGAGCATCCGTGGATCGAGCAGTTCGGCGCGACCGCGCGGTACCGCCGGCTGCGCGAGGGCATCCGGGACCACTACCGCACCTGGTACCCGTTGCGCGCCCCGGCGCGGTCCTGGGCCGGGCTGAACCCGGGCGCCGGCCGGGTCAGCAAGCTGTGCCACGAGCCCCGGGTGGCGCTCGCGGTGATCGAGGCGATGCTGGCGCCGTACCGGTCGTCCGGCCGGCTGGTGGTGCTGCTGCGGCATCGCCCGGTCGGCGCCGGGACCGACGGCGGTGCGATCACCGGCGTGACGCTGGAGGACGCCGCCGGGCAGCGGATCGCGGTCTCGGCGCGGTACGTGCTGGACGCCAGCGAACTGGGCGATCTGCTGGCGCTGGCCGGCATCGAGCACGTGACCGGCGCCGAGTCGCAGGCCGAGCACGGCGAGCCGCACGCACCGGACCGGGCGCAGCCGGACACGATGCAGGGCATCACGTACTGCTTCGCGGTGTCGCACCATGCCGGCGAGCACCACGTGATCGACCGTCCGGCGAGCTACGACTTCTGGCGGTCGTACACGCCGGAGTTCTGGCCGGGTCCGCTGCTGGGCTTCACCGCGCCGGACCCGCGGACGCTGGAGCCGGTCGAGCGTACCTTCCTGCCGAACCCGGACGGCGACCCGCTGGCGGTACTCGCCGACCAGAGTGCCAACGCCGGCGACCGCGAGCTGTGGATGTTCCGGCGGATCCTGGCCCGGGGACTGCACCTGCCCGGCAGCTTCGACTCCGACATCACCCTGGTCAACTGGCCGCTCAACGACTACTGGCTCAAGTCCCCGCTCGGCGACGACGCCGAGGCGGCCCTCGCCGAGGCGAAGCAGCTGTCGTTGTCGGTGCTGTACTGGCTGCAGACCGAGGCGCCGCGACCCGACGGCGGCACCGGGTACCCGGGGCTGCGGCTGCGCCGTGACGTGGTCGGCACCGAGGACGGGCTGGCGAAGTCGGCGTACGTACGGGAGGCGCGGCGCATCCGGGCGCGCACCACGGTCACCGAGAACGACGTGGCGCTCGACGTGGTCGGCCCGTACGGCGGCACCCGGTACGCCGATTCGGTGGGCATCGGCAGCTACCGCATCGACCTGCACCCGTCGACCGGCGGCCACAACTACGTCGACATCGCGAGCGTGCCGTTCGAGATCCCGCTCGGCGCGCTGCTGCCCCGGCGGGAGACCAACCTCGTCGCGGCCGGCAAGAACATCGGCACCACGCACATCTCCAACGGCTGTTACCGGCTGCATCCGGTGGAGTGGAACGTCGGCGAGGTGGCGGGCGAGCTCGCGGCGTTCTGCCTGCGTGGCGGGGTGACCCCGCACCAGGTGCAGGGCGACGGTGCGCTGCTGGAGGACTTCGGCCGGGTGCTGGACGCCGCCGGCGTCGAGCGGCACTGGCCGGACGTACGCGGCTACTGAGCGGGAGGCACACGTGACGACACTGCGCTACAGCACCGAGATCCCGGTCGAGGACGAGGTCGACGTCCAGGTCGTCGGCGGTGGGCCGGCCGGCGTGGCGGCGGCGGTCGCGGCGGCCCGCACCGGCGCGCGCACCCGCCTGGTGGAGCGCTACGGCTTCCTCGGCGGCAACCTGACCGCCGGGCTCGTCGGCCCCTGCATGACCTCGTACTCGCTGGACGGGCGCGAGCAGCTGATTCGCGGCGTGTTCGACGAGTTCGTCCGCCGGATGGAGGCCGCCGGCGGGGCGCTGCACCCGTCGCGCACCCGCGCCGGCGACGCGTACTCCGGGTTCATCGAGTACGGGCACGACAAGGTGACGCCGTTCGAGCCCGAGGCGGCGAAGGCGGTCGCGCTCCAGCTGTGCCGGGAGGCCGGCGTTCTGCTGCGACTGCACAGTTTCGTGGCCGACACGGTGGTCCGCGACGGCCGGGTGACCGGGGTGGTCGCGGCGAGCAAGAGCGGCCTGGCGCTGCTGCCCGCCCGGGTCACGGTGGACTGTTCCGCCGACGGCGACGTGGCTGCCGCCGCCGGCGTACCGACCGAGTTCGGCCGCGACACCGACGGGCTGGCGCAGCCGATGACGGTGTTCTTCCGGGTCGCCGGCGTGGACGACGAGGCGGTCGAGCGGTACGTGCGGTCGCACCCGGAGGACCGCCGGCCGTACGAGTCGGTCGTGGCGCGGGCCCGCAGCGAGGGGCGGTTCCCGGCCCCGCGACGCGGCGTCGGGATGTACCGGACGCTGCGGCCGGGTGTCTGGCGGATCAACACCAGCCGGGTGCTGCACCGGGACGGCACCGACGTCGCCGACCTGACCGCCGCCGAGATCGAGGGCCGCGAGCAGGTGCTGCGGCTGGTCGAGTTCTTTCGCGCGGACCTGCCCGGCTTCGAGCGCTGCGAGTTGCTCGACACGGCCACCACCGTCGGGGTGCGGGAGAGCCGCCGGATCGTCGGCGAGTACCGGCTGACCCTGGCCGACCTGCAGAGCGCCCGGCACTTCGACGACGTCGTCGCGCTCTGCGGGTACCCGGTGGACATCCACGACCCGACGGGGTCCGGCGGGGGTGTCGACGAGTCGGCCGGCACCGCGAACGTGTACGAGATCCCGTACCGCAGCCTCGTCCCGCGCGGCGTGGACGGGCTGTTGGTCGCCGGCCGGTGCGTGTCGACGAGCCACGAGGCGCTGGCCGCGATCCGGGTGATGCCACCGGCGTTCGCGATGGGGGAGGCCGCCGGCACCGCCGCCGCGCTGGCCGTCCGGGACGGCGTGCCACCCCGCGCGCTGTCCGTACCGGAGCTGCAACGGGCCCTGCTGGAGGCGGGTGCCTACCTCGGCGTTCCGGTCGGCTGAGCCGACCAACACTGTCCACATCGGAGGGAAGGAGACGTCGGATGACCGCATCCCGCATCAGGGTCGGCATCGACGTCGGCGGCACGTTCACCGACGCGGTCGCGCTCGACGCGCGGACCCTGGAACTTCTCGGTCAGGTCAAGGTGCGCACCACCCACCGGCACGCCGACGGCGTGGCCCGGGGCATCATCGACGCCCTGCGCGAGCTGCTCGACAGCATCGGCGCCACCGCCGGCGACGTCGGGTTCCTCGCACACGGTACGACGCAGGCGACGAACGCGCTGCTGGAGGGCGACGTCGCCACGGTCGGGCTGGTCGGCGTCGGGCGCGGCCTGGAAGGGCTGCTGACCCGGCGGCTGCACTCGCTGGGCCGCATCGAACTCGCCCCCGGCAAGCGGCTGGCGGTGCGGTACGCGCACGTGCCGGTCGCCACCGAACCCGCCGACGCCGACGCCGCCGTCGAGACCGTGCGCGGTGCCGGCGCCGAGGTGGTGGTCGGCGTCCAGGCGTTCAGCGTCGACGACGCCACCGGCGAGAACGCGGTCGCGGAGTCGGCACGCAAGCGGGACCTGCTGGCCACCACCACCCACGAGATCACCAAGCTGTACGGGCTGCGCAAGCGCGCCCGCACCGCGGTGGTGAACGCGAGCATCCTGCCCCGGATGCTGGACACCGCCGACCTGGTCGAGCGCAGCATCACCGACGCCGGGATCAGCGCCCCGCTGATGGTGATGCGCTGCGACGGCGGCGTGATGTCGCTGGACGAGATGCGCCGCCGGCCGCTGCTGACCGTACTGTCCGGGCCGGCCGCCGGGGTGGCCGGCGCGCTGATGGCCGAGAAGGTCAGCGAGGGCATCTTCCTGGAGACCGGCGGCACCTCCACCGACATCAGCGTGATCCGCCGCGGCAGCGTCGTGGTCCGGCACGCCAAGGTCGGCGGCCACGACACGTACCTGTCCTCGCTGGACGTGCGGACGGTCGGGGTCGGCGGCGGCTCGATGGTCCGGGCGCGCAGCGGGAAGGTGGTCGACGTCGGGCCGCGCAGCGCGCACATCGCCGGCCTGGAGTACGCCTGCTTCGCCGATCCGGCCGCGCTGGCCGGTGCCCGGCTGGCGACCGTGGCGCCGATGGACGGCGACCCGGACGACTACGTCGTGGTGGATGCGGACGGCGGCCGGTTCGCCCTGACGATGACCTGCGCGGCCAACATCCTGAACCTGGTACCGGAGGGCGACCACGCCTACGCCGATCCGGCCGCGGCGCGGCTGGCCTTCGCGCCGCTCGCCGCGCTGCTGGGTGGCACGGTGCCGGACGCGGCGCGTGCGGTGCTCGACGCCGGTACCGGCCGGGTCCGCGCGGTGGTCGACGAGCTGATCGCCGCCTACCGGCTGGACAAGCGCGGGCTGCGGCTGGTCGGCGGTGGCGGCGGCGCGGCGTCGGTGACCCCCCACCTCGGCGCGGCGACCGGGTTGGCCGCGAGCATCGCCGCGCACAACGAGGTGATCAGCCCGATCGGGGTGGCGCTCGCCCTGGTCCGCGAATCGGTCGAGCGCATCGTGCCGAACCCGTCCCAGCAGGACGTCCTCGCGGTACGGGCCGAGGCCGAGCGGGCCGTCGTCGCGCAGGGCGCGACACCTGCCACCGTCGAGGTCGACGTCACGGTCGACGCCCAGACCAACACGATCACCGCGGTGGCCACCGGCGCCACCGAACTGCGGGCCCCGGACCGTACCGGTGGCGACACGGTGGACCGGCAGCGGATCGCGGCGGACAGCCTGGACCGGTCGCCGGCCGAGGTACGGCTGCTCGCCGAGACACCCACTCACGCCGTGTTCGGCGCCGAGGTGCGCCGCGGCGGTGCGCTGAGCCGCTGGGTGCGGCCGCACCGCCCGGTCCGGGTCGTCGACCGGGACGGCGTGGTACGGCTGCAGAGCCCGGACGCGGTGATCGCGCAGACCACCGTCGGCGCCGCGGACGCCACGCTCACCGAACAGATCACCACGCACACCACCTACGGCGACGGCGGCTCCCAGCTGCCCGCGATGCGGCTGCTGGTCGGCCCGCGCATCGTCGACCTGGCCGGCGTCACCACCCGGGGCCAGGTGCTCGCGCTGGCCCGCGCCGAACTGGACGGCCGCACCCCGGACGAGCCGCTCGTCTCGATCACCGAGGTGCGCCGATGAACGGCCGGAGGGATGCGGGTAGCCGGGACCGCGCGCCGCGGTGCCTCCCCGGCGTGACGGCGAGGCCGCCCGTCGAGACCGACGAGGTCGTCCTCGGTGCGCGCCTGCTCGCCGCGCTGCCCACCCACGAGGCGCGCCCGGAACCGCTGCTGCGCCGCTGGTCGGGCATCGCGGCGGAGACCGGCGCCGGCCTCGCCCGGCGGTACGCGGGCCGGACCGTGGACGAGATCGCCGCATCGTTGGCGCTCCCGGTGACCGAACAGCCCGGTGGCGTCACCACCGGCCAGCTGACCCTCGCGCGTTACGGCGGCCGGCCGCCGGCGGTACGGGTGTTCACCGACGCCGTTGCCCGGGCCGACGCGGAGGTCGAACGGCGCGGCTGGCGCGCCTGGTTCCCGGCCGGCTGCGTGCGCGACGCCGCGCTCGCCCACGAGGCCGTCCACCACCTGCTGCACGGCGCGGACGGCGCCGCGCTCAAGCACCGGCTGGACCACGTACTGCTGCGGGTCGGCCCGATCGTGCTGCGCGGTCACGTGCTGGGCGCCGACGAACTGGTCGCGCACGCCTTCGCGCGACGCGCCTGCGGGCTGCCGGTCAGCCCGCTGCTGATCACCGCGGCACTGTCCGCCGAGCTCGACCTCGCACCGTTGGCACCCGTCGGAAGTGAGCACTGACATGGTTGTCGCGATCCTCGCCGTGATGGCGGTCGGCGTGGTGCTCATGCTGACCCGCAAGATTCCCACCGGATTCGCCCTGATCCTGATGGCCTTCGTCATCGGCCTGCTGGCGGGCGCACCGCTGATGGGCGACAAGGGCGTCACCACCGTCGTCCTGCAGGACGGCGCGGTACTGCTGGCACAGACGATGATCGCGATCCTGCTCGGCGCGTGGCTCGGTTCACTGATGGGGGAGACGGGCATCGCCTCGACCCTGGTGCGCAAGACCGTCGAGTTCGCCGGCGATCGACCGTACGTGGTGGCGCTCGGACTGTTCGGGGTGTCCATCCTGTGCGGCGCGGTCACCGGCTCGGCGCCCGCCGCGATGCTCGCCGGCATCATCGGGATCCCCGCGATGATCGCCGTCGGCGTACCGCCGGTGACCGCCGCGGGCACCATCGTGTTCGGGGTCGCCGCCGGGATCCCGTTCGAACTGGCATCCTGGCAGTACCTGTCGACCGCGCTGAAGCTGCCGATCGCGACGATCCGGCACTTCCAGCTCTACATGTTCCCGATCGTGGTGGTGTTCGCCGTCGGGTTCATCCTGATCGAGTCGCGGCGCCGCGGTGTGCAGCACGGCTGGGCGGTCCGTACCGCCGCCCGCCCGGCCGGTGCCGTCCGGCGCGCCGCCGACGCGCGGTGGTACTCGCTGCTCACCCCGCTGGTGCCGATCGTGCTGGCGCTCGGCCTGGACGTGCCGATCATCCCGTCGCTGCTGGTCGGCGTGGTCTACGCGCTCGTCACCACGACCCGGCCGAGCCAGCTGGCGCCCCGCGCGCTGCGCTCGCTGTACGACGGGTTCAAGGTGGCGGCGCCGCCGCTGGTGCTGTTCATCGCGATCGGGATGCTGCTGACCGCGGTGCAACTGCCCGGCGCGGTGAACGCGCTGAAGCCGGTCGCCACCGCGATCAGCCCGCACAACCCGATCCTGTTCGTGCTCGTCTTCGGCCTGCTCACCCCGCTGTGCCTGTACCGCGGCCCGTTCAACATCTACGGCCTCGGCGCCGGCATCGCCAGCGTGCTCGTCGCCGGCGGGGTGTACCCGGTGATGGGCGTGCTCGGGCTGATGTCGTCCTACAACCAGGTGCTCGGGGTGTCCGACCCGACCAGCACGCAAACCGTCTGGAGCGCCGAGTACGCGGGGGTGCGGCCGCAACGCGTGCTGGTCCGCACCCTCCCGTACACCTGGATGCTGGGCGTGGCCGGCCTCGTCCTGACCGCCGCCCTCTACCTCTGAGCGCCTCGGCCCGGACGACCCGCCGGCACACGCCTCTCCGGGCTCGCGCCGGCCGGTCCCGTGCCTGGGCCGACCGTGGCGCCAGCCCGATGGGCCCGACCGGATGTTCACGTCGACCGGGACCGGCCCGCCAGCGGTACCAGGATGCCTCAGCGCGCCCGGGTTGCCTGCTCGGCCGCCCGCACGTACTCGCGGATCAGCGGGCGGTGGTCGTCCGCGCGCCAGGCCAGCACGAAGCAGCTCGGCGGGATGCCCCGCACGGTCAGGGTGACGACGCCCCCGAGGCTGACCAGTGGCGCGTTGCCGGCCGCGACCAGCACCACGCCCAACCCCGCGACGAGCGCCTCGTAGGTCTCCTCGGTACCGGCGACCTCGGCGCCGATCCGGGCCGGCCGGCCGTCCCGGGCGTCGGTGGCGAGCCAGTGGTCGCGCAGCGGGCCGGCGCTCTCCGGCAGCGCCAGGAACGGCTCGTCGACCAGGTCGGTGAAGTCGACGGGCTCGGCGTCGGCGAGCGGATGGTCGTCGGGCAGCGCCAGCAGTCGTGGTTCCTCGGCAACGACGACCCATCGGTACCGGTCCGGGTCGGGTAACGGCAGCCACACGAAGGCCACGTCGCAGCTGCCGTCGGCGAGCCCGCCGGTCGGGTCGTGCCAACCGACGTGGCGCAGCCGCAGGCTCGCGTCGGGTCGGGCGGCGGTGAACCGGGAGCGGATCGCGGGGAGCACGCCGCCGCGGCCCGGACTCGTGCTCATCCCGACCACGAGCGTGGCCGCCTGGTCGGCGACGGCGGTGGCGACCGCGTCCCGGGCGCCCTCCCACTCGGCGAGGATGCGCTGCGCGTACGGCAGGAGCGCGGTGCCGGCCGCGGTCAGCCGCACTTCGCGCCGGTCGCGCTCGAACAGCGGCGCACCGAGCTGCTTCTCCAGCATCCTGATCTGCTTGCTCAGCGCGGGCTGCGAGACGTACAGCCGCTCGGCCGCGCGGGTGAAGTGCAATTCCTCGGCCACCGCGGCGAAGTACCGCAGGTCTCGTCCGTGCACATCCATAGCCATTGGTTATCACGGCAGGTCTTGGACGGGAAGCCGGTATCGCCGGCAGGGTTGGACCCAGGACCGCCCGGAACCCGCGGGCCATCGACAACGAGGAGCAGGACATGAACAGGGTGTGGTTGGTCACCGGGGCGAGCAGTGGCTTCGGCCGGGCGATCACCGAGGCCGCGGTGGCCGCCGGCGACATCGTGGTCGCCGCCGCCCGCCGTACCGCGCCGCTGGACGATCTGGTTGCCGCCCACCCGGACCAGGTCGAGGCGCTGCGGCTGGACGTCACCGACATCGCCGCCGTTCACGCCGCCGCCGACGCCGTGACGGCCCGGCACGGCCGGATCGACGTCCTGGTCAACAACGCCGGGCGGGGCATGGTCGGCGCGGTCGAGGAGACCACCGACACCGAGCTGCGCGACCTGATGGACCTGCACTTCTTCGGCCCGGCCGCGCTCACCCGGGCGGTACTGCCGCAGATGCGGCGGCGCGGCTCGGGCGCCATCGTGCAACTGACCAGCATGGGTGGCCGGTTCGCCTTCGCCGGCGTCGGAGCCTACTGCGCCACCAAGTTCGCCTTGGAAGGGCTCTCCGAGGCGCTGGCCGCCGAGGTCGCCCCGCACGGCATTCGGGTACTGATCGTCGAGCCGGGCGCGTTCCGCACCGGCTTCGCTGGCCCGGCGGCGCTGCGCCAGGCCACGGCGCTGGAGGCGTACCAGGACACCGTGGGCCCGGTTCGTACCGGCCTGTCGGGTGGCAGCGGCCAGGAGCCCGGCGACCCAGCGAAGGCCGCGGCCGCAATACTCATCGCGCTGGACGCCGACGAACCGCCGCTGCGGCTGCCGCTCGGCAACGACGCCGCCGACGCGATCGGTGCGCACCTCGACGCAGCCGGTACCGAGCTTCGCGCCTGGGAGCGGCTCGCCCGCTCCACCGACGTCGACGCCTGACGCACACCCGCCCCTCCGGCCGGCGTCGACACCTGACGGACCCACCCCCTCGGTCGACGTCGACCGCGCCCGCCCTGGAACGTGTTCGGAGTCAGTCCTGATGAAATCGCTTCTGGTGTCCCGTACCCCCGGCCCGGTGCGGGCCGGGGCGCGGCACGGCTCGACCGCGGTACTGGTCGCTGCCCTGCTCGGGTTCTTCCTGATCTCGTTGGACGCGTTGATCGTCACGGTCGCGCTGCCCGACATCGGCCGGACAGTCGGCGGCGGCATGGCCGGGCTGCAGTGGGTGATCGACGGGTACGCGTTGGTGTTCGCCGCGCTGATGCTGTCCGCGGGTGCGCTGTCCGATCGGATCGGCGCTCGCCGGGCGTTCGGTGCCGGGCTGGTGCTGTTCGCGGTGGCCTCGGCGGCGTGCGGCCTGGCACCCGACCTCGTCGTCCTGATCGGCGCGCGTCTGGTGCAGGGCGCCGCGGCGGCAGTGCTGATGCCGGCGTCGCTGGCGCTGGTTCGGCAGGGCTACCCCGACCAGGCGAAGCGGGCGCGGGCTGTCGCGGTCTGGACCGTCGGCGGTGCCGTCGCGGTGGCGGCCGGCCCGGTGCTCGGCGGCGCGATCACCGCGACGGTCGGCTGGCGATGGATCTTCTTCGCCAACCTGCCCGCCGCCGCCGTCGCGGTCGTGCTGCTCGCCCGGGTACCGACTTCCCCACGCCTGCCGGCACGCCTCGACCTGACCGGTCAGCTGAGTGCGGTGGCCGCGATGGGTGCACTGACCTACGGCGTGATCGAGGGCGGCGCGATCGGGTTCGGCCGTCCGGTCGTGGTGGTGTCGCTGACGGTCGCCGCGGTCTCGGCGGTCGTGTTCCTCGTCACGCAGGCCCGGGGCGACCATCCGATGCTGCCGTTACCGCTGTTCCGCTCGCGGGTCGTCGCGGTGTCGCTGGTGATCGGCTTCATGCTCAACGCCGCCTACTACGGCGGCGTGTTCCTCTTCAGCCTGTACCTGCAGCAGCAGCGCGGGCAGACCGCGCTCGCCGCCGGCCTGCTGTTCATCCCGATGACCGCGCTGGTCGCGGTGGTCAACCTGGCCTCGGCCCGGCTGGCGGAGCGGTTCGGCCCCCGGGTACCGATGGTGGCCGGGCAACTCGTCTCGACGGCGGGGCTGCTGGCGCTGCTCACGGTCGGTGGTCACACCGACGTGTGGGCGGTCGCGGCACTGATGGTGCCGGTCGGCCTCGGCGGCGCGCTGACCGTACCGGCGCTGACCGCACTGTTGCTGGACGCGGTACCCGCCGATCGGGCCGGCACCGCCTCCGCCGTGCTCAACACCGGTCGCCAGGTCGGTGGCGCGATCGCGGTGGCGGTGTTCGGGGCGCTGCTGGCTGGCGCGGAGACCTTTCTCGCCGGGATGCGCTGGAGCCTGCTGGTCGCCGCCGGCGGCCTCGTGCTCACCGCCGCCGTCACCCTGTCGTTGCCCCGCGCCCGGCGCGGCACCCCGGTCCGCCGAGCGTGACCGGCGCCCGCCGCCGGTGCCGAGTTCTCACGGCTGGCCGAGGTCGGCGAGCAACGCTCGGATCTCGTTCGCTTCGGGGACGTCGAGCGTCGCGTACAGGTCCAGCGCCTGCTGGGCATGGTCACGAGCGATGTCGAGGTGGCCGAGATCGCGGTGGGCCCGGGCCAGTCCGTCGTGCGCGCGGGCCTGCTCGGGGCGGTAGCTGATCTCGCGGGCGAGCGTCAGCGCCGTGTCGTGGTCGGCGACGGCGCCGGCGAGGTCGCCCAACCACCGGGCGGCCTCGGCCAGCCCGTTGAGCGACTCGGCTTCGTCCCCCGGAAACCGTGGGAGCGGGACAGCCGCAACGCGTCCCGGTGATGTCGGCGGGCGTCGTGGTAGCGGCCTTCGCGCTGGTACAGCAACCCGAGGTTGTTCTGCACGATGGTTTCGCCGATGTGCGAACCCGTGCCGCGATAGTTGCGTAGTGCCCGCCGATGGTGGTCGTGCGCGTCCTGGCGACGCCCCTGCCGCTGGTAGACGATTCCGAGATCGGTCAGGGAGTTGGCTTCACCGGCCCGGTCGCCGAGGGCACGAAACAGCGCGATGGACCGCCGATAGTGCTCGCCGGCCCGCTCGTACTCCCGCTGTCGCTTGTGCGCGGTGCCGAGATCATGCAGGGCGCGGGCCTCGATGCCCCGGTCTCCGATCTCGCGCGCCAGGTCCAGGGCGAGCCGGTAGTACTCGGCCGCCTGCTCGTATCCGCCGTGCCACCAGTAGTGCACCTCGCCGAGATCGAGCAGCGTGCGTGCCTCGGCGTCGGTGGTGCCGCTTCGCTGGCTCGCCCGCAGCGCCAGATCGTGCAGTACCAGCGCGTCGTCCTGGTGCGCGTGGCCGAGCAGGTATCGATGCAGGGTGGCGGCCAGGTCGCTGACGTACCCGAACCGGTCGTCCCCGGCGGCGTGTCGGCCGACCGCCATCAGGTTCGCGCGTTCGGCATCCAGCCAGGCGAGAGCCGCGACCTCGTCCCGGGGGGCCGAGACCGGCGGCTCGGGTACCGGGATGCGCGGTCGACGGTTCCGGGATTCGGGGTGGAGCAGGTCGACCGCCGCGCTTGCCACGTAGAGATAGTGGTCGAACAGCCGGTCGAGAGCCGCCTTCCGGGCGCCGGGGCGTTCCTGCGCCGCGGCGGTGGCCCGGGCATGTTCGCGCAGCAGGTCGTGGAAGGTGTAGCGGCCGGGCTCATGCTGTGCCAGCATGTGCGCATCCAGCAACTCCTCCAGCAGCAGCTCGGCCCGTTCCAGCGGCAGGCCGGCGAGCGCGGCCGCCGCGGCAGGGCTGAGGTCACGGCCCGGCTGCAGCCCGAGCAGCCGGAACATTCGTTGCTGATCGGGATCCAGCTGTTCGTACGACAGGGTGAACGCGGCGGCGACACCTCGCTGTGAGGTGGCCAGTTCGGCCAGCCGGCGGCGCTGGTCGCGAAGCCGGCTGGCCAGGTACTGGACGGTCCAGCTGGGCCGGTGCTGCAGGCGCGCGGCGGCGATGCGGACCGCCAGTGGCAGGAAGCCGCACAACTGCAACACATCGAGTACGGCGATCGGTGCGGTGGCCGCGCGTTCGCCCACGATCGAGGTGAACAGCTCCACCGCGTCCGCGGCGGGTAGCACGTCGACGGACAGTGCATGCGCGCCGTCCAGGTCGGTCAGCCGTCGGCGGCTGGTGACCATGATGAGGGCGCGGGAGGTGCCAGGCAGCAGCGGCCGTACCTGATCGGTACCGACGGCGTTGTCGAGCACGGCCAGCACCCGGCGGCCGGACAGCTCGGATCGCCACAGTGCGGCGCGATCGGCCCCCGACTCCGGGAGCTGATCCGCTGGTATGCCGAGTTGCCCCAGCAAGGCGCCAAGCGCGGCATCGACGTCCACTGGTGTCTGTCCGGCGGTGTGCGCTTGCAGGTCGAGGAACAGCTGTCCGTCGGGGAAGTGGTCCGCGAGACGGTGCCCCGCGTGCACCGCGAGCGCCGTCTTGCCGGCTCCGGCCATCCCGTCGATCGCCGCGATCGTCACGACCGCACCGTTGTTGTCTGTCCACCGGCGGGCCAGCACGTCGAGTTCGTCGGCGCGCCCGGTGAAGTCCGGCAGGTCGTAGGGCAGGAAGTTCACCCGTCGCGGTCGCCGTCGCGGTCGCGGTCGCGGTGGCTCGGCGGCGGGCGCCCGTAGATCGGGGTCGTCGCGCAGGATTGCCTGTTCGAGCGCGCCGAACGCGTGGCCCGGGTCCAGCCCCTGCTGCTCGGCCAGGGTGGCCCGGAAGCTACGTGCCACGTGCAGTGCGTCCGGTTGCCGTCCGGCGCGGTGCAGCGCGAGCATCAGTGCTCGACACAGCCGTTCTCGCGTCGGGTTGGCCGCCAGGTGCCCGAGCAGCTCGTCGATGATGCCGTCGTGGTGGCCCAGTGCCAGTTCGGCGTCGGCCAACAGCTCGATCGCATGCAGCCGCTGCCCGTCCAACCGTGCCCGGGCACCGTCGACGTAGTGGCCGGTGATACCGGCGAAGGGCTCGCCCCGCCACAGGTTCAGCGCTGCCCGGAGCCGGTCCACGGTGCGCCGCGGGTCGTCGACGGCGGACTGTGCCCTCGTGACGAGGTCGGTGAATTCGTCCAGGTCGAGTTGCCCGGGCGCCGGGGTGAGCACGTACCCGCCGGGACGAGTGGCCAGCATCCGGTCGGCCCCGGGCTCGCGCAGCGTCCGCCGGATCGCCGCGATGGTGGTCTGAATCTGCGCCCGGGCGGAATCTGGCGGTTTCGGCCCCCACATCGCGTTGATCAGCCGATCCGTGCTGAGCACGACGCCGGCATGCAGCAGCAGGTAGCCGAGCAACGCTCGGTGCCGGGGCGCCAGCCGGGCCGGCTCCGGCTCCTGCCCGGTGGCCACCACCAGTACCGGGCCGAGGACCGCGAACCGCATGCCGTCACCCCCGTCCACCAGCGCATACATCGAGAACGCATCGGGAATCTATCAAGGCTGGCGGGCAGCATTGCCGGCATGCCGCCACTGCCGATCGTCGATCCGGAGACCGCCACCGGTGATGCCGTACGACTGTTGACCGCCACGCACCGGGCCCTCGGGATCGTCCCCAATCTGACCAAGGTGATGGCCAACAGCCCCGCCGTGCTGGAGGGGTACGTCGCCGTACTCGGCGCGCTCGATGCGGCGGGGAACCTGCCACCGGACGTACGCGAGCGCATCGCGCTGTTGGTCGCTCAGGAGAACCGATGCGACTACTGCCTGTCCGCCCACTCGTTCCTCGGCACCAGGGTGACCGGGATGTCGGGAGATGAGGTCACCCGGGCGAGATGGGGCGACGCGGACGATTCCGGCACCGGCGCTGCGCTGGCGCTTGCCGCCGCGATGGTCCGTGGCAGAGGGGAGGTCTCCGACGATCAGCTGGCCCGGATCCGTGACGCCGGCCTGTCCGACGCGCGGATCGTCGAGGTCGTCGCGCAGGTGGCAGTCAACGTGTTCACCAACTACCTGGCCAAGGTCGGCAGGGTCGACGTCGACTGGCCGCTGGTGCGGCACACGGACCGGCCGGGCGCGGCGGCACGGCACCGCGGATCGGCCGAAACCACGGCACAACACCACCCTTCTAGGCAAGGAGCACTCGTGACTGGCATCACCACCAAGCAACAGGTCTCGGCCGAGGACGCCGTTGCCTGGCACGCGGTCGTGGCCGCATCGCTGGCCGCCGACCTGCCCACCGGCCCCCGGCCCACGGTCGAGCAGATCCGGGCCCAGCTCACCGCCGCCGGGCTGGACAGCCGCCGGTTGTTCTGGCTGGCCACCGGGGCCGACGACGCGGTGGTCGGGGTGGCCGCGCTGCGGCTGTTCAGCTCGGCCGGACAGGATCACTTGGCCGAGCTGGAGTTGCACGTCGACCCGGCCCAGCGACGGTCCGGGGTCGGCTCGCGGCTGTTGGCCGCGGCCGTCTCGGCGGCGCGGGCGGAGCGGCGCCGCAGCCTGCTCGCCGCTGCGCCTGCCGACGGGCCGGGAGCCGCGTTCTGCCTCGCCCGTGATTTCCGGCAGGTACTGGCCCTGGACCACCTGCTGCTCGACGTCGCGCGGGCCGACGACGCCGAGGCCGACGCCGAGCATCCCGGCTACGAACTCGTGTCGTGGCAGGGGACGGTGCCGGACGAACACGCCGGCGCGTTCGCCGCCGCCAAGAACGCGATGAACGACATGCCCACCGGCGAGATGGACTACGGCAGCCAGACCTGGACCGCCGAGCGGGTCCGAGCCATGGCGGCGGTACTGGCCGACCGTGGCGATCTGCTGCTGACGGTCGCCGCGCTCGGAAAGGGCGAGCTGGCCGGCTACACCGAGATCGTCGTGCCGTCCGGGGAGACCCGCCGGGCGCTGCAGTACGACACCGCTGTCGTACCCGCCCACCGGGGTCACCGGCTCGGGTTGTGGCTCAAGGCCGCGATGGTGCGCCGGCTGCGCGCCGAGCATCCCGGCATCGTCGAGATCGAGACCGACAACGCCGAGGACAACGTCCACATGCTGGCCGTCAACCGCGACCTGGGCTTCCGCCCGTACCGGCGCACCCGCGAGTTCCAGCTCGACCTGCCCGCGAGCTGACACGGCCAGCAGGGGCCGGCACCACCCGCACCGCTCGGCTTCGCGCCGGACGGAATCAGGGCTTGGATTCATCGCACAGACAGACCACGTATGCACCACACGAACAAGGAGACGGCAATGACCGACAACCACGGCACCACCAGCGCGCTCGAACCCGCTACAGTCGCCGCCGGGCCGGAGCGCGCGGACCTACCGGCGATCCTCGACGAGATCGTCGCGGCCGGTATCACCGGCATCACCGCCCGAGTACGCGACGGTCGCGGCGAGTGGGTCTGCAGCGCCGGCCTGGCCGAGCTGGGCGGCACGGCGAAGCCGCCGGTCGACGGGCACGTCCGGATCGGCAGCAACACCAAGACGTTCACCGCGACACTGGTTCTGCAACTGGTGGCCGAGGGCCGGATCGAGCTGGACACTCCGGTCGACGAGTACCTGCCCGAGTTCGGCATCGACCGGCGGATCACGGTGCGGATGCTGCTCCAGCACACCAGCGGCATCTTCAACTTCACCGGCGAGTACTACGACGACGGTTCGTTCGTACCGGGGATCCCGGCCACGACGGCCGGCAAGGAGTGGGTGGACAACCGGTTCGCGACCTACCAGCCGGAGCAGCTGGTGCGCCTGGCGGTGGGCAAGCCGGCGCGCTTCGAGCCGGGTACGGACTGGAGCTACGCCAACACCAACTACGTGGTGGCCCGGCTGCTGGTCGAGAAGGTGACCGGCCGTCCGGTCGCGCAGGAGATGGATCGGCTCATCCTCACGCCGCTCGGGCTGACCGGCACGATCGAGCCGACCACCCAGACCGGGGTGCCAGAGCCGCACGCGCACGCGTACTACCGGTACGAGGACCAGGGCGCGGAGAAGACGGTCGATGTCACGAACCAGAACCCGTCGTGGATCTCCAGCGGCGGTGACATGATCTCGACCACCCGGGACCTGGAGACGTTCATCTCGGCGCTGGTGACCGGCAAACTGCTGCCGGCCGAGTTGCTGGCCGAGATGTGCACGCCACGCGCGACGCCCATCCCGAACATGGGCTACGGGCTAGGCGTGTTCGTTCAGCAGATCGAGGCGGGCGGCACGGTGATCACGCACAACGGTGGCATGGCGGGGCACGCGGCGCTGATGTTCAGCACACCGGACGGCGGCACGTCGCTGACCGCCGCGCTGAACTACCCCGACGACGCCACGATGTCGCTGGCCGGCGCGTTCCAGCAGGGTACGCAGCGCCTCGTCGCCGCGGTGTTCGGCTGACGGCGCAGGCTGTCGCGATCCGGCCCGGCCCCGCCCCGCCCGGGTAGGCCGGCCGGCCGCTGCGGTGGCGGCACGGCCGCAATTTGCTACTACATCTTGTGTAGTAGCGTGCGGGCATGAGCGAGCGAACCACCACCTCTCGGCCGGCGTCGCGACTGGCGCTGCGGGTCCCCGAGATCACGGTGTACTTCTGGGTCGCCAAGGCGCTGTCCACGGCGCTGGGCGAGTCGACGTCGGACTACCTGGTGCACGTGATGGACCCGGTCCTGGCCGTGGCGCTGGGATTCGTGTGCTTCGCCGCCGCGCTGGTCGCGCAGTTCGCGATGCGCCGCTACGTGGCGTGGACGTACTGGCTGGCGGTGGTCATGGTCGGGGTGTTCGGCACGATGGCCGCCGACGTGTTGCACGTGGGTTTCGGGGTGCCCTACGTCGCCTCCAGCGTCGTGTACGGGGTGGCCCTGGCGGCGGTGTTCGCGACGTGGCACCGGGTGGAGGGCACCCTGTCGATCCACAGCATCGCCTCGGCGCGCCGCGAGCTGTTCTACTGGGCCGCGGTGGTGGCCACGTTCGCGCTGGGTACCGCGGTCGGCGATCTGACCGCGGTGACGCTGCACTGGGGGTACCTGATGTCGGCCGTGCTGTTCGCCGCCGTGATGGCGGTGCCGGTGGTCGGCTACCGGTGGCTGCGGCTCAACCCGGTCTTCTCGTTCTGGTGCGCCTACGTGCTCACCCGCCCGCTGGGTGCCTCGGTCGCCGACTGGTTGGGCAAGCCGGCGCAGGCCGGCGGCGTCGGGCTCGGCGACGGCCCGGTGGCGCTGGGGCTGGCCGCGGCGATCGCCTGCGTGGTCGGATACCTGGCGGTGACCCGCCGGGACGTGCAGCGACAGCCCCAGCTGGGCCGGGAGCCGGCGCTGGCCGCCGGCCGGCCACGCTGACCGGCGGCCCGATCGGGGCCCGCTCACCTCGCCGGCACGCACCCCGCTGCGGCCGAAGCCGGTGCGGTGCCAGCGGCGAGAAACCCGGCTACCAGGCGGTCGTTCACTCCGTCGGATCCGGTTGCCGGCTCAGCCGGCTCGGCCACCACGAGCGCCGCCCGAGGTCGATGATCAGGCCGGGCACCAGCAGGGTCCGCACCAGGAAGGTGTCGAGCAGGACACCGAAGGCGACCAGGAACGCGATCTGCGCGAGGAACAGGATCGGAATCACGGCCAGTGCCGCGAACGTGGCGGCGAGCACGACCCCGGCCGAGGTGATGACACCGCCGGTGCTGCCGACGCCGATGACGGTGCCCTGCCGGGTACCCACCCGGCGGGCCTCCTCCCGGACCCGGCTCATCAGGAAGATGTTGTAGTCGACACCGAGCGCGACCAGGAACACGAAAGCGAACAGGGGCACCGAGGGGTCCGCGCCGGGAAAGTGGAAGACGTGGTTGAACACCACGGCCGACACGCCCAGCGTCGCCGCGAAGGAGGCGACCACGCTGGCCACCAGCAACAGCGGGGCGACCAGCGAACGCAGCAACGCGATCAGCACCAGCAGGATCACCACGAGCACCATCGGGATCACGATGGTGCGGTCCCGTGACGAGGTGGCGAGGGTGTCGGCCTGGATCGCGGTGTAGCCACCGACCAGCGCATGCGCGCCAGGAACAGCGGCGAGTTCGGTGCGCAGCCGATGCACGGTGTCGATCGCGGCCGCCGAGTCCGGGGCGTCGGTGAGGGTGGCGTCGATCAGTACCCGGCCGTCGACGACCTTGGCCGGCCCGACCGGCGCGCCTTGTGCGCCGACCGTGGCCACGCTCCGTGGAACCACCCCGTGCACCGTGCGGGCTCGGGCGATCACCCGGTCGGCCGCGCCGGCGTTGGCCACGATCTGGGTGGGGTTGCCGGCACCGGCCGGGAAGTGGTCGGCGATCACCCGCTGGCCGACCACCGAGTCCTGGCTGCGCAGGAACAGCGCGGTCTGGGTGGTACCCGAGGCCTTCAGCTGGGGGAGGAACGCCACCGCGAGGCCGACCAGGACGACGCCGACGGCCAGCCAGACCGGCCGGGGGCGCCGCGCGACCCGTTCTCCGATCCGGGTCCAGCGGCGATGGGTCGGCCGGTGGTGCGCGTCGTAGTGCGGGATCGCCGGCCAGAACGCCGCCCGGCCCAGCAGCGCGAGGACAGCCGGCAGGAACGTCAGCGCGGCCAGCAACGAGCCGGCGATCCCGATCGCCGCGACCGGCCCGAGCCCGCGGGTGGACTTCAGGTTGGTGGCCAGCAGGCACAGCACGCCGAGGATGACGGTGCCGCCGGAAGCGGCTATCGGCTCCAGTGCCGCCCGGTACGCGGTGCGCAGCGACCCGAACCGGTCCGGCGCGCGTCGCAGTTCCTCGCGGTAGCGGGCCACGAGCAGCAGCGCGTAGTCGGTGCACGCGCCGATGACGAGGATGAACAGGATCCCCTGACTCTGCCCGTTGAGTTCGATGACGCCGTGCGCCGCGAGCTGGTAGATCACGGCACCGGCCAGCGCCAGCGCGAGGGTGGCGGTGGTCAGCACGATCACGGGCAGCAGCGGCGACCGGTACACCACGATGAGGATCAGGAACACGACGGCGCCGGTGACCAGCAGCAGGGTCCCGTCGATACCGGCGAACGCCTTGCCGAGGTCGGCGCTGAGCCCGGCCGGCCCTGCGACGTGCAGGGCCACGCCGGGCGGGGCCGGGCGGTCCCGCAGCGCCGCGACGTCGGCGCTGAGATCGGAGCCGGCCGACAGCGGTACGACGACCTGGGCGGCCCGGTGATCCGGGCTGACGGTGACGGGGCTGACCGGGCCCCGCAGCGCTTTCCAGCCCTTCAGCCGGGCGATGTCGGACCGGATCGCGGTGACGTCGTCGTCGGTGAGGCGCGGGCTGCGCTGGTAGACGACGATGGCGGGAACGGCGTCGGTGTCGGTGAAACCCCGCGCCAGCTTCTGCACTGTGGTGGACTCGGAGCTGGCCGGCAGGAACGCGGCGTTGTCGTTGGTCTGCACGTCGGCGAGCTTGCCGATCGAGGAACCCAGCGGCCCGACGCCGAGCACCCACAACCCGGTGAGCAGGGCGGGCACCAGCCACCACAACCAGCGCCGGCGGGGCGGCCGGGACCGGTTCGAGTCGTCGTCGGGCCGAACGATATTGCTAGCTTTTCTAGCCACACGTCGACTCTACAACACGCTCGATCATCTAGCTATGATGTCGCCGTGGTTCAGTCCAACGACGCCCGCGACATCGCGACCAGCGTCCGGCGCCTCCTCCAGGCGGGCAGGCAGATGCAGGCCGCGCTCGCCCGCCGGCTCGGGGTGCGGGTGACCGACGTGCAGGCTGTCGACCACGTCATGCTGACCGAACAGCCGATTGGCCCGGTCCAACTCGGCGACCGGCTCGGGATCCGATCGGCGTCGGCAACCGCATTGGTCGATCGCCTTGTCGCCGCAGACCACGTGCAGCGCGAGCCGGACCCGCACGACGGGCGCCGCGTCACGCTCGCAGTCACCGACCACGCCCGGCGCGAGGTCGGGGCCGCGCTCCGGCCGCTGATCGAACAGATCGTGCTCATCACCGATCAGCTCGACGACGACCAGCGCACCACGGTGCGCACCGTCCTGGACCAGATCGCCACCGCCATGCGCGACTACGCGACCGGTGCGGAGCCCGGCAGGCCGGGCGCAGGCGACAGCAACCGCGAGCACGAGGCGCCGAGGGGCGCCACCCCACCGGTCGCGGACTGACCGCTGCCCCAACCTGCCGAGCGGGCGGGCTTCCCCGGGCGCGGTGTGGCGTGGCCTTCCGCTGCCCAACCTGCCGAGCGGGTGGCTCGGCCTGGTACCTGGCCGTCGCGAACCGCGCTGTTCGGCTGCGCCGCGTGTCCCGTGCCGGTTTCGTGCGTTGTCTCCCGGGATGCGCCGGGAAGCGGCGTCGGGCGGAAGAAGGCACTGGTGCGACTCCGGTCAGCGTACGTGACCACGTATCCCCGGCTGGTCCGGATGGCGTTCCTGTTGTCCGCCGACGACCTGAACCGGCAGCGCCGCGCCGGCCGGGCGCACCGGCTCGCCCGCCGGGCGCTGCCGCACCGGTCTGGGCCGGCCACCGGGACCGAGGAGGCGGCGCGCACCCTGCTCGCGCGGCTCGTCCGCGCCGGCCTGCGCCGCACCGACCGGCCCGCACCGGGCTGGCGAGCGGCACCCGCGCCACCCGGCGAGGGGCACGCGGCCATCGACGCCGCGCTGGCCACCTCCGCGCCGGCCGTGCGCGCCGGGTACGGCCTGCTGGTCGGCGAACGCCTCGGGCGCACCGCCGCAAGCCAGGTACTGCGCGACGCCGGGGTCACCGACACGGCTGCGGCACTGACCGACGCCCAAGCCGTGCGCGATCGGCTCGCCAGGCGGGACGGCCTTGCCGTCGACGACCAGGAACGCCTGCTGCGGGAGGCGCCGATGGACCCGACAGTGGTACGCCTGCGGGCCCCGGATCCGTCGGCGCTGCGGTTGCGGGGCGCCGCGATCGGGACGATCGCGCTGGCCGCCGCCGTCGCGCTGGCCGTCACCGCCGGACTGGTACTGCACCGAGCCGGGCGCCCGGCCGCGCGCCGGCCCGCGGCGACCACACCGGCAGCGGCCACCCACCTGGTCGACGCCGGCGCGTGGCGCGGCTCGTTCCACCCCGGCGTGCAACTGTGGCCGTCCCGCGGGGAGCTGACCGGCCGCACCGCGTTGATCCAGCGGGCCGCGCGGTCCTGGACCGCGACCGCCGCGGCCACCGGGGCCGGATCCGGGGGTGGCGGATCCGCCGCGGTGCCGGCGCCCCGCGCCTCCGCCTCGGTGCTCTACGCGGGGAACCTGGACGGCCACACCGTCGTCCTGCTGTCCGACGGCCGGTCGCTCGCCCGGTACACCGAACGGCACGGGGACGGGCGCACCGAGGTGGACCAGGCGCCCCGAGCCGACGTGTACGCGGCGAGCGCGCTGCGGCTGGCCACCACGGCGGCCGGCACCCGCTACCTGCTGGCGCCCTGGGTGCGCCGGGCGCAGTGGGGCTCCACCGCCGCCCGCTGGCACCGGCTCACCATCCACAATGGAGTTTCCGGGCCGGTCGCCGCCCCGCCCAGCCGACCGGGATGCTGGCGGGGTCCGGTGTTGCGGCTCACGGCGGTCGGCGCCGACCTGGACGAGCCGATCGCCGTCGGCGACACCGGTGCCGCGGCCATGCCGCACCTGATGTACATCCCGCCGGTACCACCACCACACATCACCCGCCCGCACGAACTGACCTACCAGGACGGTCCGCAGGTGTTCCAGGAGATGAGCTGCTCCGAGGACCACGCGGCGGGTGCCGACTCGATGACCAACTGGCGCTTCTGGGCGGGTCAGCTGCCCGAAGCGGTCGACGCCAGCTGGGTGTGCCTCCGGGTCGATCAGGCCGACGGCAGCGGCGACAGCACCAGCGCGCTGGTCCCGGACGGCGACGCGCCCATCGTGGTGGCCCGGACCACCAGCGGGCACGCCTGTACCCGGCTGGCCAAGGACCTGGTCGCCACCGCCTGGTGGCAGGCTCCGTCCGGACAGTGGTACTTCCTCGCCGCCGGCAGCAGGCACGTCGCCTCGATCACCGTGGACGGCCAGAGCCGGGACGGCCGGTTCACCGCGCTCGGCCCGTACCGCGCGAAGGGCAAACCGCATCCGTCGGTCTCCGCGCGCAACGAGAAGGGCGCCGCCGTCACCGTCCTGACGAACCAGGACGGCTGATACTCCAGCGGTAGATCGTGATCTTGACGACTGGACGGCCAGCTGACGGTCGGTGGCTGGTCGCGAATCAGCGGCCAGTAGAGCTGGCGTCGACTTCGGCTCGGGGACAAGGCGCTCCGCCAGGTACACCCCGACGATCGGGCGGCGCTCAGTCAGCGTCTGATCCGGTCCTCCACGCGAGGCGGAGCCGTTCTGCGGCATCGGCGGCCTGGCGAAGACCCGCCTGGTAGGCCGGTTCCCAGGCCGTCCGGTCATTCAGGTTCGAGCCGAATGCGCGTATTGATTCCGGATCGGGTTCGATGGTCACCACGGTGGGTGCGCCAGCGGCCGCCAGTTCCTGGTGGAGCAACTCACGGGGAAACAGGTGCGCCTGCGGGTCGATCACGACGAGCGTGCGGGCTCCGGCCGCGAGTCCGGCGTTGGTCGCCGACCGCAGGGAGCCGTCCATGTATCGGCGACCGTTGATGGTGATCGGTGGGTAGATCCCCGGGAAGGCCGTGCTTGCCGCCACGGCGCAGGGCAGCGGTGCGCCACTGGCACGGTCGAAGACCTCCTGCTCGCCGGTCTCGGCGTCCAGCGCGGTGATGAGAAGCTGCCGGTCCGGCCATTGGTCTGCGCCGGCCATGGCGCGCATCCGGGCGATGTGTGCCTGCTCGGGGCCGGTCTCGGCGGCGAGCGCGATCTGGCCCACTCTGCGTCGCGCCTCGTCCGGGTTCGAGGCGGCATCGCGGAGCACGGCGAACGCCTCGCCCAGCCGGCGCTCGTCGACCTGGGGAGGGGTGGCGTCGGAGCCGGCGGGGCGCACCGGGGTGGCGAGCCGGCCGGGGTCCTGACCGGTGGCCAGCACCGCGCCGATGATCGCGCCAGTCGAGGTGCCGACGATCAGATCGGCCTCGCTGAGATCCACCCCGCCGCGGCTCAGTCCGCAGGCCAGCCCGGCCATCCAGGCCGCACCAACAGGGCCTCCAGCACCCAGTGCGAGTGCCCGATCGAGCGCGTGCATGACTGTCTCCTTCCATTGTTGAAACAGTCGTACCATATATTGACGTAGGCTCAGATCCGTAGGACCGAGAGGATGATCCACCGTGGGGCGGCCCCCAGATCCCGCGCGGCGGGAGCGCACGCTGGCGCGAGCGACCGACTACGTACTGGGTCATGGCCTGGCCGGGTTGAGCTTGCGGCCGCTGGCCGCGGCTCTCGATACCAGCCCGCGGATGCTGCTCTATGACTTCGGCAGCAAGCAGGAGCTGGTGTCTGCAGTCCTCGCCGAGGCTCGCCGCCGCGGCGCGACACGATTGGCCGAGAACCTCCCGCCGGAGGCGGCCTCTGCGGAGGAACGCCTGCGCGGCATCTGGGCCTGGATCAGCGCACCCGAGCGCGTCCCCTACGTCCGGCTGATCTTCGAGGTGCACGCCGACGGCCTGGCCCACCCCGAGAACTACCCGAACCAGGCCGAGGCGATCACGAACTGGTTCAACGCCCTCGGCACCCCGTTTCGCGACATCGCCACCGGCCCCGACGACACCGTTACTCCCACGCTGGTCATGGCCGTCATCCGGGGCCTCCTGTTCGACCTCACGACCACCGGCGACCGCCGCCGCACCGACCGCGCCCTGGACCGCTTCTGCGAACTCCTCCGGTATTGAAGGAAAACAGACGATCACACGGTCTCGGCCCCCTGGCGACCCTGGTGCGCGTCGCTTGCTCAAGGTGGCGGGTCGAGGAGACATTCCAGTGTCGGGTCGTCCGGAACCGGCTCGACTCCCGGCTGGCCAGGTGCGCGCCGGTGCGAACGATGCAGCCGCTTTCATTGTCGCAGGGCAAACATATCGAAAGGTGGATCGGCGAGGTGATGGCCTGGATGCCGGCCACCTCGCACCAGGTGCCCCGCAGGCTCCTCACCGCCGCCGCGGCGGCCGGCTCGACACCTCGCGCTGCCGGACGCCATCCCGTCCGGCTTCGTCGATTGTTTGTCCCACGGCAATTGATGCGCTAGCCTTCACGCTGTACCCGCATCGCCTGCGCGATCGGCGAACGGGATCGCGTCGCGGTGGCGGCTCGACCCGAACGGCGATGATCGCGGTACGACGTCCGCCGGGCGGCCGACTTCGGGGGTGTGGGCCGCCCGGCGGCGGACGTCTCGCGCTGCCGGAGAATGCCGCACCGCTGGTGGCCCACGACCGATGGGATCGGGCCGGCCGGCACAGTTCATCCATTCGACCGCATTCCCGCCCACGCCGGTGATGCGGATCCGTTGTCGTGCAATGTAATTGCTGTAAGACAATTAATTGTCCGGGCAGCGTGGCGGGCAGGATCGGTACGGCGCCACCGGCGCCCACCGTCGACTCCGTGGCCCCGGCAACCGTGACCCCGGCCTGGTCCGCGATCGCGGCCGGGTCTGCCGGCCACGGAGGATCGCCGGCCGCAAGGGCGATCGCCGGTCGGGCCCGCACGTCACCGCGGGGATCGTGCCCGCCGCTGGCCGGTCACGCGTGCCCGCAAGGAAGGAGCAGGCAGCCATGCGTCGCATCTGGTTCGACGAGGATGCCCAGCCCTACTACGAGTTGGTCTGCGATGGTTGTGCCACGCAGCTGGTTTGCTGGGACGACTCCTGCTATGACTGGAACCTGTTGCGCGGCGTCGCGGAGTTCTCCGGGTGGTGGATCGACCCCGATCAGATCGACGGGACGCATCGGTGCCCGCACTGCCGACCCGGCGGTGCGGAGCCGGGGCTGGTGGTCCGCCCGGTGCCGGTCCGCCCCTGACCGGACCGGGACATCCGGCCGTCGCCATCCGGGGCAGCCCTCGTCCGGTGCCGCCCGGGAATCCGGGCGGCTCTGCCGGGGCCGATCCGCGCCCACCTGGAGCGGATCGCCGCGGCCGGCGGGGCGGCTTTCGTCGCGCGTACCGAGCGCGATCCTGACCGCAATAGCCGGCAATGAGCCGATATCAGCGTCGCGGTACCGGCAACCGGTGGCTGCGGGACGAGCCCGGCGCAGCGGATCCGTCGACCGTGCGCCCACCTCCGGTCATATCGCCCGATCCTCACGAACGGCCGTGGTCGTCACCACTGGCGGCCCGGGACGCCCGGCGCCGGCCACCATTCCCGCGTACCCGCGTGTATGTTTGCCGTGCTGCAACTTTGCCGGAGCGCGGCCGTGCTGCGTCCACGGAAGGCGACGGGATGTCCACCACCGACCGCACCAGCCAGATCCTCACCGCGTTGCGGAGCGGTCAGGGCACCGAGCTGCCCGCGCTGCTCACCGCCGCCGCGAAGACGCACTACCCGCTCAGTGGCGTCGACATTCTGATCGTCGACTACAACATGTCCGCGATGGTCGCCGCCCAGGGCGCGGCGGCCCCGGTGCCCATCGACGGCACGCCCGAAGGGCGGGTCTTCGCCTCGCAGCGGACGGCGCAGGTGGAATCCGGCGATCAGACCCACCGGCTGATCTGTGCGCTGACCGCCCGGGGCCAACGGCTCGGCGTGCTCGTGGTGACCTTCACCGACGAGCCGGACGAGGACGTGGCGGGCGAGTGGGAGATCATCGCCCAGCACGTCGCCCACGAGATCGTCGTCGTCGAGAACATCACCGACCGGTTCCGGCGCACCCGGCGGCGCCGGCGGCTCACTCTCGCCGCCGAGATCCAGTGGGACACGCTGCCGGCCCGATCGGTGGCCACTCCCGACTTCGCGTTCGCCGGCCAGCTGGAGCCCGCCTACGAGGTGTGCGGCGACACCTTCGACTGGTCGACCGATCCGGAGGGGCTGACCGCGGCCGTCATCAACGGCTACAACCAGGGAACTTCGGCGGCCGTGCTGACCAACTTCGTCGTCGCTGCGCTGCGCAACGCTCGCCGCTCCGGCGACGACATCGCCGCGCAGGCCGCGCTGGCCAGCGACCTGCTGTACACCCAGCATCAGGGCGGCCAGTACGTCGATGCCCTGCTGCTGCGGTACGACACCGTCACCGGCCGGCTGACGGCGGTCTCGACCGGCAGCGCGCAGATGATCCGGTTGCGCGGTACCGCCATCGCCACTCTCGACCTGCCCACCCAGCCGGCACTGGGCCTCGAAGAGGAGACCGACTACACCGCATCGGCGGTCCCGGTGAAGCCGGGCGACCGGATTCTGGTGGTGAGCGACGGCGTGTACGACGCGCCCAACTCGGCGAACCTGCAGTACCGGCTGACCGCGCTCGGGCAGGTGCTGCGCCGGACCCGCCTGCAGCCCGCCGGCGAGGCGGTGCGGACGATCATCCGCGATGTCCTGGACTACCGGGGATCTCCCCTCGACGACGATGCCGTCGTCGCCTGTCTGGATCTGTTGCCCGCCGACTCCCGGACGCCCAGCGGCGGCTGACCGGCTGCCGCGGTGCGGTACCTCCGCGCCACCGCCACGGTGCTGGCGGCGGGGTTCCTGACGGGCTTCCGGTCGCGTTCGGGACCGACCTGGTCGCGCCCACCGACGCCCTGCCCGGGTTCCTCCATCGAACTCCCGTATCGGCAGGTTGCGCGGAGGTACGTTGGAACCGGGCCCATGGTGGCCGGCGGTCGAAGGGGGGATCGGTGACCCCGACACAACTCCGGGCATTCTCCGCGGTGGTGCGCCTCGGATCGGTCCGGCGTGCGGCCGACGAGCTGCGGGTCTCGGAGGCGGCCGTGTCGCTGCACATCGCCAAGCTGCGCCGGGAGCTGGGTGACCGGTTGTTCGTCCGCACCTCGACGGGCCTGGCGTTCACCCCGGGCGGGCTGCGGCTGGCCAGCCGTGCCGCCGAGCTGATCGGGCTGCAGGAACGGACCGTGTTCGAGGTCAAGCAGGCGGCGGGCAACCAACGGCTGCTGCGCATCGCCGCCTCCGCCATGTTCGCCGAGCAGGTCGCGCCGGGGCTGATCGACCTGTTCACCGCGCGGGCGAAGGATCTCGACGTCGAACTGAGTGTGCATTCGCCCAGCCGGTTCGCGATGGCGTTGCACAACCGCGAGGTCGACGTGGCGATCGGCCCGTGCCCGGCGGAGCCCGACGATGCGTTGGTGTGCCGGCCGTTCCTGCGGTACCGGATGATCGCCGTGGTCGGGCCGGAGCACCCGCTGGCCGGCAGCACGGTCGACGCCGGTCAGCTGCGGGCGCAGACCTGGCTGCTCGGGCCGTCCGCCGCCAACGACATCAGCGCGGTGTCGCAGCTGTTGCAGCGGCTGCACGTACCCGAGGAGCACCAACAGATCTTCCAGAGCCATGCCGCGGCGGTCGACCAGGCGAAGCGCTCCAAGGGGGTGGCGATGGCGCCGGCGTTCGCGGTCACCGCCGACCTGGCCAGCACGGCGCTCACGCGCCTGTCCGGCCCCGGTACCTCGGTCGACGGGGTGTGGCACACGGTGGTGCTGGCCGGCACCGGTCGGTCGCCGGCCGCCGAGCTGGTGCGGTTCATCGGTACGCCGCGGGCGATCCAGGCGATGATGCGCGGTTCGGGTGTCAACATCGGACGGTTCCGGCCGTCGATCCACATCACGCTGTGGTCGTGACCGGCCGGCGTACCGGAACGTCGCAGTCGGCGACCGCGTCGATCACCCGGCGCAGCGCGGTGAACGTGTCGCCCGGCAGCATCCGGTCGCAGTAGGGCAGCGCCGCGGCCATCGACGCCACCCGCGGCTGGAAGCCGGGTACCGCGGCGCGCGGGTTGATCCACAGCAGGCGGTACGCCCGGCGGCGCACCCGGGCGAGCTGCGCGGCCAGCTCGGTGGCCGGGCAGCTGTCCCAACCGTCCGAGCCGATCAGCACGATCGCGCCGCGCAGCAGATCGCCGTGGCGCGAGTCGAGCAGGGCGCGCAGGTTCGTCGCGATGCGGGTACCGCCGAACCGGTCGCCGACCGCTGCGGTGGCCTGCGCCATCGCGTCCGCCGCGGACCGCCGCCGCAGCACCGGCGTCAGCCGGGTCAGCCCGGTGGCGAAGGCGAACACCTCCGCGTCGGCGGCCCGCACGAACGCGCGCCCCAGGTGCAGGTACGCGGTCGCCTCGGCCTGCATCGACCGGCTGACATCGCACAGCAGCAACAGCCGGCGCGGCCGGCGTACCGGCCGGGTACGCACCAGCTCGATCGGCTCCCAGCCGGTGCGCCGGGACCTCGCCATCGTCTCCCGCAACGCCGCCCGGTTGCCGCGCCGGCGGATCGCGAGACGCCTGGTGCGGCGGGTCGGCAGCCGCGGCAGCCCGGCCAGCAGCCAGTCGTCGAGCAGCGCGACCTGCTCGTCGTCGAGCGCCTCGAACGGGACGTCCGCCCACCCCGCCGCGGCGGTCGGCAACCGTTGCGGTACGGCCGGGCCGTCCGGCGCGGTCCGCTCGGCGCTGCCGACCACCGCCGGCAGTGTCGCCCACGGCAGTCCGGTGCCGGGCTGTGCCGGTGCGGTGGGCGCCGGTACCGCGGCGAGCGCGCCGGTCGGCGGCAGCGGCCGGCGCCGGGCCGGCGGGTCGGTACCGAGGCCGGCACCGGCGAACAGGGCCGCGAATAGGGCGTCGAACGCGGCGAGGTCCGGCTGCCGGCGTACCAGCGCGATCCGCGCCGTCCAGTACAGTTCGGTCCGGGTGGCCGGCGGGTGCGCCGCGAGCGCGCGGGCGAAGGTGCCGGCGGCGCTGAGGTCGACGGCCACGCCGCGGTCCCGCAGCCGGCGGGTCAGGCCGGCCGCGAACGCCGCCCGGTCCACACCGCGCAGCAGCGGTGGCACCGGCCCGGCGCCGCTGGTGCCCTGCTGGCTGGCTGGCACGGCTGCCCCCGGCGCGTCGTCAGGCCCGGGCCCGGTCGGGCCCGTCGAGCGCGCCGAACGCCGCAGTGACCGCGTCCCGGTCGTCCGCGGTCTTCGCGAGCGCGGCCAGCGTGCGGGTCGCGTCCGGCCGGGTCAGCTCGGTGACCCCCAACATCGACAGGGCGGAGACCCAGTCGATCGCCTCGGCCAGGCCGGGCGGCTTGTCCAGGTCGAGGGCCCGGACCTGGCCGACGAAGTCGGCCGCCGAGGCGATGAGCGCGGTGGCGGCGGCCGGCACCGCCCGGCGCAGGATCTGCGCCACCCGGGCCGCGGACGGGAACTCGATCCAGTGGTACAGGCAGCGCCGGCGCAGCGCGTCGTGCAGTTCCCGGCTGCGGTTGGAGGTCAGGACCACGATCGGCCGGCGGGCGGCGGTGAACGTACCGATCTCCGGGATGCTCACCGCCGACTCGCCGAGGAACTCGAACAGCAACGCCTCGAACTCGTCGTCGGCCCGGTCGATCTCGTCGATCAGCAGCACCGGCGGTCGCGGTCCGGTGAACCGGATCGCCTGCAGGATCGGCCGGTCGGACAGGAACTCGGCGGTGAACAGGTCGGCGTCGCGCAACCGGTCGCCGTGCGATTCGGCGAGCCGGATGGCGA
This sequence comes from Actinocatenispora thailandica, assembly GCF_016865425.1. Taxonomy (NCBI): domain Bacteria; kingdom Bacillati; phylum Actinomycetota; class Actinomycetes; order Micromonosporales; family Micromonosporaceae; genus Actinocatenispora; species Actinocatenispora thailandica. The sequence continues at coordinate 1,713,594 of NZ_AP023355.1, forward strand.
GCAGCTGCCGCTGGTAGTTCCACTCGTACAGCGCTTCCGAGGCGGTCAGGCCCTCGTAGCACTGCAACCGGATCAGCGCCGTGTCCAGGGCGCCGGCCAGCGCCTTGGCCGCGGTGGTCTTCCCGACGCCCGGCTCGCCCTCCAGCAGCACCGGCTGGCCGAGCCGTACCGCGAGGAACAGCGCCGTGGCGAGCCCGTCGTCGACGAGGTAGCCGACTCGCTCCATCCGGTCGGCCAGGGTCTCGGCAGCGCCGATCTGCTCGGTCACCCGCCGCCCCCGGCGTCGGCGGCGAGCAGCGCGCGGTAGTCGTCGATCGTGTCCACGTCGATCGGGACCGGGCCGGGCACCGGGACCTCGACCACCTCGTACCGGCCGGAGTGCAGCAGCTTCCACACCGCCTTGTCGCCGTGCAACGAGGCCAGCGCGGCGAACGTGCGGCGGCCGAACCAGAACGGGTGCCCCAGCCCGCCGTCGTACCGGCAGATCCCGATCGCCGCCGCCCGCGCCGCGCCGACCAGCCGGCGCACCACCGCGGCGGCCACGCCGGGCTGGTCGCCGAGCAGCAGCACGATCCCGTCCGCCGCCGGGTCGACCGCGGCGATCGCGGTCCGGATCGAGGAGCCGCACCCGGTGCCGAAATCCGGGTTGTGCACCACCTCCGCCCCGCTCAGGTCCACCTGCGTGACGATCTGCTCGGCCGAGCCGCCGAGCGCGACGAGCAACTGGTCGAAGCCGCAGCGGCGGGCCGTCGCGAGCGTCGCCGACAGCAGCGGTGCGCCCCGGTAGGGCAACAGCTGCTTGGGCGCGCCGAGCCGCGCCGACCCGCCGGCCGCGAGCACCACCCCGGTCACCGCCATGGTCAGGAGCCCACCTTCTCGGCGTACCGGTCCCGGCAACCCGGCCCGCAGAAGAAGAACTCCTCGCCGCCCACCGCCAGTCGCGGGGTGTCCGGGCCGACCACCACGGTCATCCCGCACACCGGGTCGACCGCCTGCCGGGCGGGCGCCGGCTCGGCAGGCGCCGGCGCGTGCAGGTCGCCGGTACGCAACTCGCGGACGATCTCGCCGACGATGGCCAGCGCGATCTCCGGTGCGGTGCGGGCACCGATCGGCAGCCCGGCCGGCGAGTGCACCCGGGCCAGCTCGGCCTCGGACAGCCCGGTCTCGGCGAGCACCGCGGCGCCCCGGCGTTCGCTGGCCACCAGCCCCACGTACCCGGCCCCGTCGGCCACCGCCGTCCGGATCGCGGTCGCCTCCGCGCCGCCGTGGGTGGCGATCAGTACCGCGGTCGCCGCCCGGCCGCCGTCGTCGTCGGCGACCTCGAACCCCACCATCGGCACGAGCTCCCGCACCGCCCGGGCGATCGGTGACCCGCCGACGACCCGTACCACCGGCGCCGGTAGCCGCGGTTCCAGGAACACCTCGATCGCGCCGCCGGACAGGCACGGGTTGACGACCAGCTGCGCACCCGGTACGTCCGGGAAGTCCGCGGCGGAGTCGGGCAGGATGCGCAGCAGCATGGGTTCCCGGTCGCGCAGCGCGGCCAGCGCGGCGACCCGTACCGAGCCGGTCGCGCACTGGCCACCGATGAAGCCGTCGATGGTGCCGTCGGCCAGCACCACGGCGCTGTCGCCGGGCAGCGCCGAGGTCGGCGGCTGCGCCCGCACCACCGTGGCCCGCACGTACGCGGTGCCCGCGGCGCGCAACCGTTGCTCCGCGGCACCCTCAGGATCGGTCACCGCACAACACCGCCCCTCGGCTAGATCGGTGGCGTGGCGCGCCCCTGCATGGCCTCCCAGACCCGGGACGGGGTGAGCGGCATGTCCAGCGCGGTGACCCCGAGCGGCTTGAGCGCGTCGATCACCGCGTTGACGATCGCGGCGGGGGAGCCGACGGTCGCGGACTCGCCGACGCCCTTGGCCCCGATCGGGTGGTGCGGCGACGGCGTCACCGTGTACCCGGTCTCCCAGTCGGGCGTCTCCAGCGCGGTCGGGATCAGGTAGTCCATCAGCGAGCCGCCGAGGCAGTTGCCGTCCGGGTCGAACGCGATGATCTCCATCAGCGCCATGCCCAGCCCGTCGGTGAGGCCGCCGTGCACCTGCCCCTCGATGATCATCGGGTTGATCCGGGTGCCGCAGTCGTCGACGGCGACGAACCGCCGGACCTTCACCTGCGCCGTACCGGGGTCGATGTCGACCACGCAGAGGTAGGCGCCGTTCGGGTACGTCAGGTTCGGCGGGTTGTAGGTGATCTGCGCGTCCAGCGACCCCTCGATGCCTTCCGGCAGGTCGCCGGCGCCGTGCGCGCGCATCGCGACCTGCTGGATCGTCACCGCCTTGCCCGGGTCGCCGGCCACCTGGAACGAGCCCTTGACCCACTCCAGGTCGGTCGGCGCCACCTCCAGCATCGCGGCGGCGATGATCCGTGCCTTGTCGCGTACCTTGCGGGCCACCAGCGCCGCCGCCGCACCCGACACCGGCGTGGAGCGCGAGCCGTAGGTACCCAGGCCGAACGGGGTGTTCTCGGTGTCGCCGTGCACCACCTCGATGTCGTCCGGGCCGATGCCCAGCTCCTCGCTGACGATCTGCGCGAACGTCGTCTCGTGCCCCTGACCCTGGGACTGCACCGACAGCCGAACGACCGCCTTACCCGTCGGGTGGATGCGCAGGTCGCAGCCGTCGGCCATGCCCAGCCCGAGGATGTCCATGTCCTTGCGGGGCCCGGCGCCGACCGCCTCGGTGAACGTGGACACCCCGATGCCCATCAGCTCGCCGCGCTCGCGGCGGCGTACCTGCTCGGCACGCAGCTCGTCGTAGCCGGCGATGCGCATCGCCTCGCGCAGCGTTCCCGCGTAGTCGCCGGAGTCGTAGACCCAGCCGGTCGGCGTGGCGTACGGGAACTGGTCGGGGTGGATGAAGTTGGCCAGCCGCAGCTGCGCCGGGTCCTGGCCCAGCTCGTCGGCGAGCCGGCTGACCAGCCGCTCCACCAGGTAGACGGCCTCGGTGATCCGGAACGAGCAGGCGTACGCGACGCCGCCGGGCGCCTTGTTGGTGTAGACCGCGGTCATCTTGCAGTACGCGGCCTTCAGGTCGTAGCTGCCGGTGAACACGCCGAAGAACCCGGCCGGGAACTTCACCGGTGCCGCGGTGCCGTTGAACGCGCCGTGGTCGGCGAGCACGTTGGTGCGGACGGCGAGGATCTTGCCGTCCCGGCTCGCCGCGATCTCGCCGCGCATGATGTAGTCGCGGGCGAACCCGGTACTGGTCAGGTTCTCCGAGCGGTCCTCCATCCACTTGACCGGCTTGCCGGTCAGCAGCGACCCGACGATCGCGCACACGTACCCCGGATAGATCGGTACCTTGTTGCCGAACCCGCCGCCGATGTCCGGCGAGATCACCCGGATCTTGTGCTCCGGCAACCCGGCGACGATCGCGTACAGGGTGCGGTGCGCGTGCGGCGCCTGGCTGGTCGACCACAGCGTCAGCTTGCCCTCGACCGGGTCGTAGTCGGCGACGCAGCCGCAGGTCTCCATCGGCGCCGGGTGCACCCGCGGGTACACCACGTCCTCGCTGACCACCACGTCGGCCGCGGCGAACACCGCGTCGGTGGCGGCCGCATCGCCGGTCTCCCAGTCGAAGCAGTGGTTGTCGGTCTTGCCCTCCAGATCGTCGCGGATCACCGGTGCGTCGGGGTCGAGCGCGTGCCGGGCGTCGATCACCGGCGGCAGCATGTCGTACTCGACGTCGATGAGTTCCAGCGCGTCCCGCGCCGCGTACCGGTCCTCGGCGACCACGCAGGCGACCTCCTGGCCCTGGAACCGGACCTTGTCGGTGGCCAGTACCGCCTGCACGTCGTTGGACAGTGTCGGCATCCAGGCGAGCCCCTGGCCGGCCAGCGCCTCGCCGGTGATCACCGCCTTGACGCCCGGATGCGCCTCGGCCGCGCTGGTGTCGATCGACACGATCCGCGCGTGCGCGACTGGCGAGCGCAGGATCGCCAGGTGCAGCATCCCGGGCAGTTGCACGTCGTCGGTGTAGTGCCCGCGGCCGCGGATGAATCGCGGGTCCTCCTTGCGCAGCATCCGCCCGTACCCGACGGGGTGCTGGTCGTTGTCGACCTGCTCGACCGGCGGTTCGTGCACGGTGGTCATGACGCGCTCCCTGTCGGTACGGGCTGCGCCGCCTCGGTGGCAGCCGGTTCGGTGGCGGGCTCCGCGGCGGCGGGTTCCTCCTCGGCGGCCGGTACCGCGCCGTCCGGGTGCTCGGCGGCCCACCGCACCGAACGGACGATCGTCGCGTAACCGGTGCAGCGGCAGATCTGTCCGGAGATCGCCTCGCGGATGTCGGACTCGCTCGGGTGCGGGTCGCGGTCCAGCAGCGCCCGGGTGGTCATCATCATCCCCGGGGTGCAGAACCCGCACTGCAGGCCGTGGCAGCGCATGAACCCCTGCTGGATCGGATCCAGCGTGCCGTCCTCGTGCGCCAGGCCCTCCACGGTGCGCACCTCGTGGCCGCTGGCCATCGCGGCGAGCACGGTGCACGACTTGACCGGTTCGCCGTCCATCCAGACCACGCAGGTGCCGCAGTTGCTGGTGTCGCAGCCCCAGTGCGTGCCGGTCAACCCGAGATGGTCGCGCAGGAAGTGCACCAGCAGCAACCGGGGCTCCACCTCGCGGGTCACCTCGGTGCCGTTCACCGTCATCGTCACCTGCATGGTCAGGACCCCCCGTCGCTGATCCGCTGGACGGCCCGGCGCAGCGTCCGCCGCGTCAGCTCCTGCACCAGATGCCGCTTGTAGGCGGCCGTACCGCGCATGTCGGTGGTCGGGTCGCAGTGCTCGGCGGCCGCCGCCCCGGCCCGCTCGTACAGCTGCTCGCCCGGCGCCTCACCGCGCAGCAGTTCGGACACCGCCGGGATCACCACCGTGTGCGGGCCGACCGCCGCGAACCCGACCCGCGCGTCGGCGATGACGCCGCCGGCCATCGTCACCACGGCCGCGGCCGAGACCACCGCCCAGTCCCCGGCCCGGCGCTCGACCTTCTCGAACGCGGACGACGAGTCCGGGTGCCGCGGGACACGGACCTCGACGAGCATCTCGCCGTCGCCGACGGCCGTCTCGTACGGCCCGCGGTGGAACTCGGCCATCGGTACCACCCGCTGCCCGGTACTGCCGCGGATGACGCACTCGGCGTCCAGGCAGCTGCACACCGCCGAGAGATCCTCGGACGGGTCGGCCTGGCACAGCGAACCGCCGATCGTGCCCCGGTTGCGTACCACCGGGTCGGCGATGACCCGTTCGGCGTCCCGGAAGATCGGCAGTACCGCGGCCAGCTCGTCGGATTCCAGCAGCTCGCGGTGCCGGGTCAGGGCGCCGAGCCGGACCCGATCGGACTCGACCAGCACGTACCCCAGCTCGTCGTGCAGGTCGTTGATGTCGATCAGGTACTCCACGTCGGCCAGCCGCAGCTTCATCATCGGCAGCAGGCTGTGCCCACCGGCGATCAGCCGCGCCGTCTCGCCGCGCCGTTCCAGCAGCCCGATCGCCTGGTCGACGCTGGTCGCGCGGTCGTATTCGAACGGTCCGGGAACCTGCATGACAGCCCCCCCACGCACGGTGTACCGACTCGTCTCCGAGTCCCTGTGACCGAGCACACACCCGTCGTGCTGGTCCGTCAATCGTCGGACAACCGAACGCTTAAGGGCTCCCGGCGGCCGATCCCCGTCCCACCCGCGTACGCGGTGCCGCGGTGATCGGATCCGCGAGGAGGGGTCCGGGGCCGGGTCGGTGAGAATCGGGTGCGGTTCGGCCCACGGTGGTGGGACCCGCCGTGGCCGGACCAAGCGTCCGAGGAAACGGTGACCCACCCGGGCTGCCCGCGCATCCCCCGAACGTGATGCGGACACCATCCCTCACCGTTACCGTCCAGCAGCGGGGTCTCGGCCACGGCGGGGTCAGCGTCACTTTCCTCCGCTGCCGGACGCTGCGCAACCCCGCTGTAGCCATTTGTGAAGCCATGTGCGTAATGGCGGGATGGAGCCACGCACCGTGTACCGAGCTGGGTCGCGACGGACCCGGCGCACCGGCACCGGGTCCGTCGCGGCGCTCACTCGGTCTCGTGGAAGCGGCCTGAGCCGCGTGGAAACGCGTACCGCGAGAGTTGACGACCACGTGTAGCGACCCGGACCGCAGGGAGCCATCCTTGGGGGTGCGGTGAAGGGTGGCGGCCCATGTCAGACAGACGGCAGTGGCTGGAGGCCCAGCTGTCCGCCGACCGGGCGACCAGGCCGGGGTCGCCGGTGGCGCTGGTGTGCGCCCGATGCGTCACCGAACTGTCGGTCACCGGGGCCGGGGTGACCGTGCTGTCGCACCTCGCGGACGACGACCACGGCACGCACCCGAGCCGGGGGCTGGTTCATGCCACGAACAGCACCAGCGCCGCGCTGGAGGACCTGCAGCTCACGGTCGGGGAGGGCCCGTGCCTCGATGCCTTCGAATCGGGTGGGCCGGTCCTGATCAGCGACACCGCTACTCTGGCGTCGCGTTGGCCGATCTTCGCCGCTGCCGCCGCCCGGCTCGGTGCCGCGGCGGTGTTCTCGTTCCCGCTGCAGATCGGGGTGGCTCGGCTCGGGTCGCTGGACGCGTACCGTGCCAGCCCCGGCCCGCTGACCGCGGCCCAGCTCACCGACGGGCTGATCCTGGCCGACCTGGCCACCGCGCGGATCATGGAGGAGATCGACGGGCACCCGATCGCCGACCTGAGCTGGCTGGCCGACCCGCACCTCGAAGTGCATCAGGCGACGGGCATGGTGCAGATGCAGCTGGGGGTGACGGCCGAAGTCGCGCTGATGCGGCTGCGGGGCTACGCCTTCAGCCACGACCTGGCGGTGACGGAGGTGGCTCGGCTCATCGTCGACCGGTCGCTGCGCCTCGGCGGGGAACCGGAACCGCAACGGTAGCCGACGCCGCACGGCGCCCGTCCCCGCCCGGACCGCGGGGTGCGGTGGGTCAGCGCAGCGACGACGCGTGGTCGGGCACGTAGGTCTGCTCGCTGCGCGGTGGCCGCTGGTAGCCGTGTGCCGGCGGCCGGGGCGGCAGCTCGATGGGCGGCCGCCGCACCGCGTGGTAGGGCACCGTGGACAGCAGGTGCGCGATCATGTTGATCCGGGCCCGCCGCTTGTCGTCGCTCTCCACCACGTACCACGGGGAGTCGGGGATGTCGGTGTGGACGAACATCTCGTCCTTCGCCCGCGAGTAGTCCTCCCAGCGGGTGATCGATTCCAGGTCCATCGGCGACAGCTTCCACTGCCGCATCGGGTCGGTCAGCCGGTCGGTGAACCGCCGCTCCTGCTCGACGTCGCTGACCGAGAACCAGTACTTGCGCAGCAGGATCCCGTCCTCCATCAGCAGCCGCTCGAAGATCGGGCACTGCCGCAGGAAGATCCGGTACTGGTCGGGGGTGCAGAAGCCCATCACCCGCTCCACGCCGGCCCGGTTGTACCAGCTCCGGTCGAACAGGACGATCTCCCCGGCGGCCGGCAGCTGCTCGACGTACCGCTGGAAGTACCACTGGGTGCGCTCGCGGTCGCTCGGCGCCGGCAGCGCAGCGATGCGGGCGACGCGCGGGTTGAGGTTCTCGCTGACCCGCTTGATGGTGCCGCCCTTGCCCGCGGCGTCGCGGCCCTCGAAGATCACCACCAGCCGGGCGCCCTCGGCGCGCACCCACTCCTGCAGCCGGACCAGTTCGATCTGCAGCCGCCGCAGCTCCCGCTCGTACAGCTTGCGCGGCAACCGGTCGGTGGCGGTTCCGGCTGCCGCACACCGGTCGCCGGTTGCCTTCCGCTGCGCCACCTCGGCCTCCCCGTCGGATGACGCCAGCGTATCGGCGAATCGTCCCGGACGGCGGGAGATCACCGGCGGCGCGGCGCCGGTCCGTCCAGCCCGCGGACACCTGCCGTCCGGCTCTGTGCGTACCCCGGGGCCCATGGGTCAACTGGCGGTACGGATGCGACGAGCGTGTGGACGGGGCTTGGGCGCGCCGGAGTCTTCACCGCCGACGCCACCAGGTCGTCCGGACGACCACCGCGACCGCGAGACGCCACGATCCGGCGGTGCGCGCCGGCCGGGTCCGGAGGCCGGGGAGGGCGGTGCACGGGATGCGCCAGACGATCAGGCTCGGGCGGATCGCCGGGATCCCGGTCGGCGTGCACTGGTCGGTGCTGGTGATCATGCTCCTGCTGGCCGACGGCCTGGCGGCGACCGTGCTGCCCGCGGCGGCCCCGCGCCAGACCGTGACCGCGTACTGGGTGGCCGGTGCCGCCACGGCCGGTGCGTTCCTCGCCTGCCTGCTCGCGCACGAGCTGGCGCACGCGTTCGTCGCCCGGCACTACGGCATCACGGTTCGCCGGATCACGCTCTGGCTGCTCGGCGGCGTGTCCGAACTCGACGGCGAGCCGCCGACGCCACGCGCCGACCTGCTCATCGCGCTGGCCGGGCCCGTCACGAGCGTGGCCTGCGGCGCGCTCGCCGCCGGCGGCGCGGTGGCAGCCCAGGCGGCGGGGCTGGGCCGGCTGGCGGTGGCCGGCCTGCTCTGGCTCGCCACCATCAACGCCGTACTGGCCGCGTTCAACCTGCTGCCCGGCGCCCCGCTGGACGGTGGCCGGGTGTTGCGGGCGATCGTGTGGCGGGTGCGCGGCAGCCGCGCCGCCGGCGCCCGGGCCGCGGCCTACACCGGCGGCCTGCTCGGCACGCTGCTGGTCGCCGCGGGCTTCCTGGAGGTGGTACTGGCCCGCAACGTGTCCGGGATCTGGCTCGCGCTGGTCGGACTGTTCCTGAGCTGGGCGGCAGGCGCCGAACAGCGCACGACCGCGGTGACCGAACTGCTGACCGGTGCCACCGTCGCCGACATCGTCCACACCGTTCCGGTCTGCGGGTACGAGAACCAGACCGTCGAGGCGTTCGTGCGGTCGGTGGCCAGCCGCAGCAGCCACCGCCAGTTCCCGGTGGTCACCATCGACGGCAGGGTGCTCGGCACGGTCAGCCTGCGCGGGCTCGCCCAGGTGCCCGCCCCCGCCCGCGCCACGGTTCGGCTCGACACGCTCGCCGTACCGGTACGCGGTGACCAGCTGCTGCACACCGACCAAGCGCTCACCGACGCCCTGCGGGTGACCGCGACGGGTCGGTTGATCCCGGTCGTCGATCCGGCCGGGAACCTCGCCGGGGTGCTCGACAGCGCCGACCTGGCCCGCACCGTGGAACTCGCCGCACTCGGCATCCCACCCGGCGCGGGCGACGATCGCCCCGACGTCGACGCCGAACCACCGCCGCGCATCGGGCTCGGCTGAGCGGCCGCTCGTACCACCCAGTTCGGACACGGCGGTAGCAACGGCGTGGTCGACCCCGTCCGACACCGCGGGGCGGCACCTGCACCGGGCCGGCCCGCCGGTACGGGCCGATGGTCCCTCGCCGGGCGGCCGGGCGGCTCTGTCCGCCGGCGGCCCGAGCGGCTGTGCTGGACGCAGACGCCAACCCCGACGCGTACGCCGCGTCGGCCGTCGGACGGGGGTACGGAGATGGGCCAGGTGGTGATTCTCGGCGGCGGTACCGCCGGAACGATCGCGGCGAACCGCCTGCGCCGCCGGCTGGACCGCGACGAGTGGCACATCACCGTGGTCGACGCCGACGACGAACACCTCTACCAGCCGGGGCTGTTGATGGTGCCCTTCGGGGAGTACCAGCGGCCGGACCTGGTCCGGCCGCGACACCGCTACCTGGCGTCGGGGGTGCGGCTGGTTCGCGGCCAGGTCGAGCTGGTCAAGCCCGCGGACAACCTGGTGAGGCTCGCCGGAGGCGAGCTGCTGCACTACACGTACCTGGTGATCGCGACCGGCACCACGCCACGCCCGGACCAGACGCCCGGCCTGCTCGGCCCGCAGTGGGGCGACACCGCGCACGAGTTCTACACCCTGGACGGGGCGGAGCGGCTGGCCGGCGCGCTGCAACGGTTCGGCGGCGGCCGGGTCGTGATCGACGTGGTCGACATGCCGATCAAGTGCCCCGTCGCGCCGCTGGAGTTCGCTTTCCTGCTCGACGCGCACCTGCGGCGTCGCGGGCTCCGCGGACGCACCGAACTGACCTACGCCACGCCGCTGCCGGGCGCGTTCACCCGGCCGGTCGCCTCGCAGTTGCTCGGCTCGATGCTCACCGACCGGAACATCATCGTGGAACCCGACTTCATGGCCGAGCAGGTCACCGGCGACGGGATCGTCTCGTACGACGGGCGGCGGCTCGGTTACGACCTGCTGGTGACCGTTCCGCTCAACATGGGCGCCGACTACGTGGCCGATTCCGGCCTGGGCGACGAGCTGAACCACGTACCCGTCGACCGCCACACCCTGCAGGCCGCCGGGTACGAGAACATCTTCGCGCTGGGCGACGCCAACGACGTACCGACCTCGAAGGCCGGTTCGGTGGCGCACGTGGAGGCGGAGCTGTTCGCCGACGCGCTCGCCGCGCGGCTGCACGGCCGCCCGGCCGAGGCCGACTTCGACGGGCACGCGAACTGCTTCGTCGAGTGCGGCGACGGCCGGGCGCTGCTGCTGGACTTCAACTACGACACCGAGCCGCTCCCGGGCAGCTACCCGGTGCCGGGACTCGGGCCGTTCCGGTTGCTGCGCCCGACCCGGCTCAACCACTGGGGAAAGCACGCGTTCCGCTGGATGTACTGGCACGCCCTGCTGCCCGACCGTCCGCTCCCGCTGCCCGCCCGGATGTCCAAGGCCGGCAAGCACGTACCGCAGGAGGTCGCATCATGAGTGTCGCCACGATCGCCGGGCACCAACTGCACGTCGACGGCGAGGGTTTCCTCACCGAGTACGACGAGTGGGACGAGGCGCTCGCCGACGAACTCGCCGCGCGGATCGGCATCACCCTCACCGACCGGCACCGGGCCGCGATCCGGTTCCTGCGCAACGACTTCCCGGCCCGGGGCGAGACCGCGACGCTGCGGCGGGTCGCGGTGGTCGGCGGAATCCCGGTCAAGGAACTGTTCGAGCTGTTCGGCGCCAAGCCGGCGAAGAAGATGGCGTACATCGCGGGGCTGCCCAAGCCGCGCGGCTGCGTCTGACCGCACAGGAGACGACGATGTCCACAGTAGACACCCAGGAAGCGCCGGTACCGGACTTCGGCGGCGCCGCACCGGGACGCAGCCTCGCCATCATCTGTTCCAAGGGCAACCTGGACATGGCGTACCCGGGACTGGTACTGGCCAACGCCGCGCTCGGCGAGGGCGTGCCGACCCAGATGTTCTTCACCTTCTGGGGCTTCGACCTGATCACCAAGTCCCGGATGCGGGACCTGAAGTTCACCATGCTGGGCAACACCGCCACGCACCTGCCGCAGGGACTCGGCGGCCTGCCCGGGATGACCGCGCTGGCCACCCACCGGATGCGCCAGCAGATCGCCGAGATCGGCGTGCCGGACGTGCCGGAGTTCCTGGACCAGATCGTCGATTCGGGCGGTCACCTGTGGGCGTGCCGGATGTCCGCCGACATGATGCACGTCGACGAGAACGACCTGTACGAGCCGGTCGAGGGCATCATCTCGGCCGCCGACTTCATCGAGAAGACCGACGGCGCCCAGCTCCTGTTCATCTGAGCCGACCCGGTGGCGGGTGCAGGCAGGACCGGGCCGATCCGGCGGGTGTCGACCACGAACGCGGGCGGTCCGGTCGGGTTTCAGCCGTCGCGCCCGCCGGACGGCTCCGCCGGGCGGCGCCGTTGCCGCCAGCGGAACGTCTCGTCGGCGGCCCAGACCAGCAGCGGGAAGCCGGGCAGCAGGGCGAGTGCCCAGGTCGGCGGCAGCGCGGTGCCGAACACCGACCGGATCCCCGGCACCAGGCACAGCGCGGCGGCGAACGCCACCTCGAACGCGATGCCCCACAGCAGGAGCCGGTTGGTGGTGAGCCCGATCGCGCGCAGCGACACCCGGTCGGTACGGGCGGCGAAGGCGGTACCGATCTGGCAGGCCACGATGCCGAGGAAGGTCATCGTGGTGGCCTGCAGGTACCCGTGGTGCAGCGGGGTGCTCGCCGACACGTCGGCGCCGGGGCGCCATCCGCTGTGCCACAGCACGAGGAAGAACCCGGCGGTGACGAGCACTGCGGACACGGCGCCGAGCAACGCCCACGCCCGGGCGAGCAGCGGGCCGGTGATGATGCCCGATCGCCGGGTCCGGGGCGGCTGGTGCATGATGCCCGGCTCGGCGGGCTCCCGGCCCAGCGCCAGCGCCGGAAGGGTCTCGGTACCCAGATCGATGGCGAGGATCTGCAACACCGTCAGCGGCAGCGGGATCGCGCCACCGGACAGCGCGTAGAGCAGGAACGGGACGACCTCGGGTACCGCATGGGCGAAGATGTACAGGATGAACTTGCGGACGTTGGCATAGACCCGGCGTCCGGCGGTGACGGCGGCGACGATGGTCGCGAAGTTGTCGTCGGTCAACACCAGCACCGCCGCTTCACGGGCGACGTCGGTACCGGAACGGCCCATCGCGACCCCGATGTCGGCGTGCCGCAGGGCCGGTGCGTCGTTGACACCGTCGCCGGTCATCGCCACGACGTGACCGAGGTCGCGGAAGCCGTCGGCGATGCGCAGCTTGGCCTCCGGCGAGGTCCGGGCGAACACCAGGTTCTCGCTCCTGGTCAGCAGCCGGGCCAGGTCGGGCTCGGGCATCGCGGCCAGCTGCCCGCCGGTCAGGACGGGGGTGGCCGCGTCGGCGATGCCGACCTGCCGGGCGATCGTCCGGGCGGTCCCGGGATGGTCCCCGGTGACCATCACGATCCGGATACCGGCGGTACGGCAGGCGGCCACGGCAGCGGCGGCCTCGGGTCGCGGCGGGTCGATCATGGCGATCAGGCCGAGGAAGCACAGCCCGGTCTCGACGTCGCGGCGCTCGCTCGGAACCTGCCGAACGGTGCCGCAGGCGCCGGCGATCAGCCGGTGCCCGGCGGCGGTGTACCGGTCGATGGCGGCGGTGACCTGCTGCCGGACGTCGGCGGTCAGCTCGACGGCCGCCCCGGTCGCGGTCATGATCCGGGTGCTGTGCGCCAGCACGTCCTCGGGCGCCCCCTTGGTGTGCACCTGGCGGGTGCCGGCCTGCTCGTCCACCGTGGACATCAGCCGGATGGACGGGTCGAACGGGTAGACGCGTCGCTGGTCGTGTTGGCGGCCGGTGGGATCGGTGTCGATGCCGAGCTGGTTCGCCGCGGCCACCAGGGCGACCTCGGTCGGGTCGCCGTACTCCCGGCCCTGCGCGTCGATCGAGGCGGTGTTGCACGACCACACCGTCTCGGCGAGCAGCCGGCAGACCGGCGCCGGCCGGTCCGGGGCCGGTCGCAGCGGAGTCTCGCCGGCGAGCGTCCACACGGCGACCGCGGTCAGCTTGTTGCGGGTCAGGGTGCCGGTCTTGTCGGTGCAGATCACCGACGTGGATCCGAGCGTCTCGACCGAGCTGAGGCGTTTGACCACGGCGCCGAGGCGGGCGAGTTCCCGGACCCCGACGGCGAGCGCCAGGGTGATGGTGGGCAGCAGCCCTTCGGGGACGTTGGCCACCAGCAGCCCGATCGCGAAGTTCGCGGCGTCCGGCAGCGACATCCCGGCGGCGAAGATCCCGATCGGGAAGAACAGCAGCCCGATCCCGACGGCGACAGCGGCGATCAGCCAGGCGACCCGCTTGACCTGCCGTTCCAGCGGGCTCTGGTCGCGGTGCAGCCGACCGGTCAGCGACGCGATGCGGCCGATCTCGGTGGACATGCCGGTCGCGTAGACCATCGCACGGGCCGACCCCTGGGTACAGATCGAACCGGAGAACAGCAGGTCGCGGGCATCGAGGAGCTCGCCGGTGGTGTCGACCAGGGTGGCGGCGCGGGCGACCGGCAGCGACTCGCCGGTCAGTGCCGAGAGGTCGACTTCGACCTCGCCGTCCAGCAGCCGCGCGTCGGCCGAGATGCGTTCACCCTCGGCGGCGATCATGACGTCGCCGGGGACCAGCTCGGCCGCCGGAACGCTGGTCTGCTGCCCGTCGCGAAGCACGCTGGCGTGCTGCGGCAGGTATCCGGCGAGCGCGGCCACCGCTCGCTCCGCGCGATGCTCCTGAACGAAGGCGAGTACCGCGTTGAGGATGATCACCGCCACGATGGCGGCGGTGAGTACCAGCGTGCGGTCGGCGGCGGCCAGCGCCGCGGCGAGCCACAGCAGCAGCGCCAGCGGGTGGGTGAACTGCGCGGCGAGGTCGCGCACCCAGTGCCGGCTGCTCTGCTGGCGCAGCGTGTTTGGCCCGTAGCGGGTCAGCCGGCGCGCGGCTTCCCGGCTGGTCAGGCCCCGGGGTGAGGAACGCAGATGGCGCTGCAGCAGGGCGACGGCCTCGCGCGGATCGGTACGGCTCGATTCGACCTCGGCCGGCGCCGCGGGTACGGACATATGCCCAGGATCGGCCCACTGCCGTACCGGTGTGATGGGTCGTCCGGCCCATCACCGTCGGGCATCCGGTACCGGCGGCAGGCGGCGCCGGTATCCGCGGCAGGCGGTCGGGGGATCCGAACGGAGGCGGTCCGGTGCCGCGGCGGCCGGGCCGGTCGGCTCGGTCGGGGCGGCCCTGATGGCCCTGCCGGTAACCGGCGTGGTGCCCGATCCTCGGGGGTGTTCGCCCCATCGGTACGCGCCGCCCGGTTCGGCACCGCCGCGGCGGATCGGGCCGGACCGAGTCGATCGCGGCGGGAGGAGTTGGCATGGCCGACCCGTGGCGGTTGAGCTACGACCGGTTCCGGCCCGACGAGGAGCGCCTCCGGGAGGCGCTGTGCACCCTGGGCAACGGGTACCTCGCGACCCGGGGCGCGGCCCCCGAGCCCGGCTCCGGCGGGTACCGGGGGAGCTACCTCGCCGGCTGCTACGACCGGCTCACCAGCACCGTGGCCGGGTCGCGGACCGCCGACGAGAGCATGGTCAACGTCACCGACTGGCTGCCCTGGAGCTACTCGGTGGACGGCGGCGGGTGGTTCGACCTGTCCGAGGTGACGATCCTGTCCTACCGGCAGGAGCTGGACCTGCGATGCGGCGTGCTGACCCGGCAGCTGCGCTACCGCGACACGGCAGGCCGCACGTCCACGGTGGTCCAGCGCCGCCTGGTGGACATGGCCGACCCGCACCGGGCGGCCTCGTCGGTGACCCTGCACGCGGAGGACTGGTCGGGCGCGGTGCGGCTGCGCAGCGGGCTGGACGCGTCGGTGACCAACTCCGGCGTCGACCGGTACGCCGAGCTTGCCGGCCGGCACCTGCGGGTGCTGTCCCTGGCGGCCGACGAGGACGGCGTGCTGGTCGCCGACACCGCGACCGTCCAGTCCCAGGTGCGTGTCGTGACGGCGGCAACGCACGAACTGCTGGGTGCGCCGGTCGACCGGTGGCGCGCGGTGCGCGACGGGGACCGGATCTGGTGGCAGGTCGACACCGACCTCGCCGCGGGCGGCGAGCTGACCGTGGACAAGACCGTCACCTACTTCACCTCCCGGGACCGCGCGATCTGCGAGCCGCGGGAGGCGGCGACCGGGGCGGCCCGGCGCGCCGGCGGTTTCGACGCGATGCTGCCGGGGCACGTGCTCGCGTGGCGCCAGCTGTGGGACGGCATCCGGACGACGTTCGGCGGCCCGCCGGAGCGGCTCCGGGCGGTCCGGCTGCACACGTTCCACCTGCTGCAGACGCTGTCACCGCACACGGCCGACCTGGACGTCGGGGTACCGGCGCGCGGACTGTCCGGCGAGGCGTACCGGGGCCACGTGTTCTGGGACGAGCTGTTCGTCGTTCCGACCTTGACGGCCTGGTTGCCGGAGGTGGCCCGCGCCGTGTTGCAGTACCGGTACCGGCGCCTGCCGGCGGCGCGCACCGCGGCGGCCGGGGCCGGGCACGTCGGTGCGATGTTCCCGTGGCAGTCCGGCAGCGACGGCCGGGAGCAGAGCCCCACCACCCACCTGAACCCGCGGTCCGGACGCTGGGTGGACGACCACAGCCACCTGGCGCACCACGTCGGGCTCGCGGTGGCCTTCAACGTGTGGCAGTACCACCGGGCCACCGGCGATCGCGAGTTCCTGTACCGGCAGGGGGCGGAGATCCTGGTCGAGGTGGCCCGGTTCTTCGCCAGCCTGGCGCGCTACGACCGCTCCCAGGACCGTTACGTCATCCGCGGCGTCGTCGGACCCGACGAGTTCCACACCCGGTACCCGGGCAGCGACCGTCCCGGCATCGACAACAACACCTACACCAACGTGATGACCGCGTGGGTGCTCCGCCGCGCCGGCGACCTGCTGGCCGAGCTGCCGGAGGCGCCGCGCATCGAGCTGTCCGAGCGGCTGGGGCTGGGTACCCACGAACCGTCCCGCTGGGAGCAGGTGATGCGGCGGCTGGCGGTACCGATGCTGGACAACGGGCTGCTCGCCCAGTTCGAGGGCTACCAGGACCTCGCGGAGCTGGACTGGGCCGACTACCGCACCCGGTACGGCAACATCCAGCGACTGGACCGCATCCTGGAGGCGGAGGGCGGGACGTCAACTGCTACCGGGCGTCGAAGCAGGCCGACGTGCTGATGCTGCTGCACCTGCTGCCGGCCGGCGAGTTCGCCGAAGTGCTGGCCCAACTGGGCTGCCCGTTTCGCGTCGCGGACCTCCCGCACCTGATCGACTACTACCTCGCCCGGACCTCGCACGGCTCGACGCTCAGCGCGCTGGTGCACGCCTGGGTCCTGGCCCGCGCGCACCGGCACCAGGCCGAGCACTACCTCGACCAGGTGCTGTCGGCCGACACCGCGGACATCCAGGGCGGAACGACGGCAGAAGGCATCCATCTGGGCGCGATGGCCGGCAGCGTCGACCTGGTCCGCCGCTGCTTCGCCGGTATCGAGGTGCACGACGACGCGCTGCTGGTCGAACCGCGCTGGCCGGCCGAACTGGGCACCCTGGAGCTGCGGCAGCGGTACCAGGGCCACTCGTTGGCGGTGTCCATCCGCCACGACCAACTCACCATCAGCTCCCGGCCCGGCCGGCAGCACCCGATCGTGGTCCGCCACCGCGGCGCCGACCACCTGCTGGCACCCGCCGACACGCTGCGGCTCACCCTTTAGCCCCGCCGCCGGCGGTCCCTGGGGTCCCGCTCCGGCCCGGCCGTTCGGCACTGTGCCGGCCGAACCGGGTGGCCGAGGCTACCGGTGGGAGGGGGAACCGATGCCATCGCAGGTTCGAGAATCAGCACGGTTGAGCGGGATCCGTCGCCAGGTGATGACGATCGTCGGCGACGTGCTCCGCGAGTACGGCATGCGGCCGGCACACCGGGTCGAGATCGAGGAGCGGGGCGGTGGGGTGCGGGTACGCATCGCCTGTGCCCAGCGGGTACCGCAGTACGTCGGCGACCGGATCAAGACCACCGTCGCGCACCAACTGGCGCTCGACCGGGATCCGTCGGCCACCATCCTGGTGGCGGTCGTCGCCGACCGAACGCTTCGGGCGGCCGGTCGGCCCGGCGGCGAACAGCACTGACCAGCACCGGTACCGGATCGGTGTCCAGAGGGGCCGGTGGGATCGCCGCCGCGAACCGCGGTACGGGGATGGAGTGCCTGCCGCCGGGAGGCGTTCGGCACTGCCCGGTGGCACCGCACCGGGACGAGCCTGGCAGCAGACCAACCGGAACGGCTGGGCGAGGCGCCCGATCGCGGGCGTCGCGGAGCCTTCATCGACGAGGTCGATGCCACGGCGATGGCAAGGGGGAGGACATGAAGGCGTTGGTGTACCAGGGGAACGGGGACAAGTCGTGGACGACGGTGCCGGACCCGGGGATCGAGGACGACCGTGATGTCGTGGTCCGGGTGGACGCGGTGACGATCTGCGGCACCGACCTGCACATCCTCGGCGGTGACGTACCCGAGGTGAAACCCGGACGGATACTCGGACACGAGGCGGTCGGTACGGTCGTCGCCGCCGGCACGTCGGCCGGGCGGGCCGTCGGCGATCGCGTGTTGGTGTCGTGCATCTCCGGCTGCGGCCGGTGCCCGGCCTGCCGGTTCGGTCACTACGGGCAGTGCCGCAACGGCGGCGGCTGGATCCTGGGCCATCTCATCGACGGAGTCCAGGCCGAGTACGCCCGTGTCCCGTTCGCCGATCTGTCCACCTACGTGTTGCCCGACACGATCTCGGACCAGGTGGCCGTGCTGTTCGCCGACATCGTTCCCACCGCCTACGAGGTCGGGGTGCGCAACGGTCGGGTCGAACCCGGCTCCGTGGTCGCCGTCGTCGGCGCGGGGCCGATCGGCTGGTCGGCGATGCTGTGCGCGCGGCTCTACTCGCCCGCGCAGCTCGTGGCGATCGACCCGGCACCGGCCCGGCGCCAGGTGGCACTGCGGGTGGCCAGCACCGCCATCGACCCCGACGAGGCCGCGGCCACGCTCCGCCGGTTCGGTGACGGGCTCGGCGCCGACGTGGCCATCGAGGCGGTCGGCCGGCCGGAGTCCTTCGAGCTGTGCACCCGGCTGGTACGCCCGGGCGGGCGGGTGGCCAACGTCGGCGTGCACGGTGCGCCGGCGGCCCTGCACCTGGAGGACCTGTGGATCCGCGACGTCACGATCACCACCGGGCTGGTCGACGGCTGGTCGACGCCGCAGCTGCTGTCGATGTACTCCGAAGGGTTGCTGGACCCGTCGGACCTGCTGACGCACCGGTTCGAGCTGGCGGAGATGGCCGACGCCTACGACGTGTTCGCCGATCCGGCCGGCAGCGGCGCGCTGAAGGTGGTGCTGAACCGGTGAGCGGCACGTTCGAGGGCGTCGAACAGCTGCCGCCGGTGCGCGTCCGCCGGACGCCGAGGGGTCTGCTGATCGAGTGGGACGGCACGGTCGGCGCCGCATCGCGCGGCCCGGCCCACCAACTGTCCGACCTGTGGCCCCACCGCACCGGCGAGGTGGTCCTGCTCGACCTGTCCGGGCTGCATCTCGTTACCGCCGACGGTATCGACGGCCTGCTCGGGGCGATCGCCGCGCTGGCGCGCCGCGGTTTCGACGTGCGGCTCTGCGATCCGCAGCCGTTGGTCCGCACCACGCTGTTCCTGACCGGTGTACCGGCGGGGGTCGCGATCTACGACGACGTGCCCAGCGCGGTCGCCGGACGGATCCGGGACCAGATCGACGACCGCGCCTACCTGTAGGCGCGGCGGATCCCGGTCCGGTCACTCGACCGTAATCGTGTGCAGGAGGCGACAATGACCGAGCCGGGCGTCGACGTTCTCGACACGGGCGGGCAGGTGGTACGGCTGCGGCAGTGCCGGCCCGGCGACGCCGACCAGATCCGGACGCTGCTGACCGGGCTGTCGGCCCAGAGCCGGTACCTGAGGTTCTTCAGCTCCGGAACCGACGTGGTGGAGCCGGAGCTCGCACGGCTGACCCGCCCGGCCGGCCCCGACCACGCCGCCGTGCTGGCCCAGTTCGGCGCCGACCTGGTGGGGCTCGGATCCTACGAGCGCCTCGACGGCGACACCGCCGAGCTGGCCGTCCTGGTCGCCGACGGGTGGCACGGCCGGGGGATCGGCACCCTGCTGGTGGAGGAGCTGGCCGCGATCGGGCGCCGCAACGGCATCCGCACCCTCACCGGCGAGGTGCTGGCGGTCAACACGGCCATGCTGGCGGTCTCGCACGGCCTCGCGGCAGGGTACGACCCGGCCGCGTCGGGCGTGGTGGGCATCCGGATCGCCACGCTCCCGGGGGAGGCCGCGCTGGCCGGACTCGACGCCCGGGCCCGCAACGCCGAACGCCACTCGCTGCTGCCCGCCCTGGCGCCGCGGTCGGTTGCGGTCGTCGGCGCCGGCCGGTCGGCCGGCGGAGTCGGGCACGAGGTGCTGGCGTCGATCCTCGAAGGCGGCTTCGCCGGGCCGGTCTATGCGGTCAACCCGCATGCCGAGAAGGTGTGCGGGGTGGTGTGCTACCCCTCGGTCGACCAGTTGCCGGAGCCGCCGGACCTCGCCGTGATCGCGGTGCCGGTACCGGCCTGCGCGGCCGTGCTGCGCGACGCCGCGCACCGCGGTGTGCGGGCCGCCGTGGTGCTCGCCGAGGACCTGGGCGACGCCGGCCGGCTCGACCGGCAGCGCGAGCTGATCCGGATCGCCCGCGGCGCCAGCATGCGGGTGATCGGGCCCAACTGCCTCGGCGTGCTCAACACCGCTCCGGCGGTGCGGCTGGACGCCACGTTCGCCCCGCACCGCCCGCTGCCGGGCGGGCTGGCGGTGGCCTCCCAGTCCGGCGCCGTGGGCGTGGCGCTGCTGGACGGGGCGTCCCGCGCCGCCGTCGGCATCTCGACGTTCGTCTCGTTGGGCAACAAGGCCGACGTGTCCGGCAACGACCTGCTGGCCTACTGGTACGACGACGAGTCGACCCGCGCGGTGGCGCTGTACCTGGAGTCGTTCGGCAACCCGGGGCGGTTCGCCCGGCTGGCCCGGGCGCTGGGGCGCCGCAAACCGGTGCTGGCGGTCAAGAGCGGCCGCAGCCGCAGCGGGCAGCGGGCCGGCGCCTCGCACAGCGCCGCGGTGGCCACCCCCGACGCGATCGTCGACGCGCTGTTCGCGCAGGCCGGTGTCGTCCGCACGGCGGATCCCGACGAGCTGCTGGACGCCGCCCGGATGCTGGTCGACCAGCCGCTGCCGGCCGGTGACCGGGTCGGCGTCGTCGGCAACGCCGGTGGCCTCAACATCCTGGCCGCGGACGCCGCCGAGTCGGCGGGGCTGGCCGTCCCCGCGCTGCCCGACTCGCTGGTCGCGACCCTGCCCGCCACCGGGCAGCGCAATCCGGTCGATCTCGGCGCCGGCTGCACGCCCGCGGTTCTGGCCGACGCGGTCGGCCGGTTGGCGACCAGTGCCGCCGTCGACAGTGTGCTGGTCACCCTGATCGCCATCCGTACCGTCGACCCGACCGAGATGCTGCACGCCGTCGTTCGCGGGCTCGACACGGCGCCGACCGTACCGGCTGCGGTGGTCCTGGTCGGTGTGGCGGACCCGCCGTCGCGACTCGGGGCGCGCGGTGTCCCGGTGTACCCGTCGGTGGAACGCGCGGTACGCGCGGTCGGCCACGCGGCACGCTACGCCCGGTGGCGGCACACCCCGCCCGGTGTGCAGGTGACGCCGCCGGGCCTGCGACCGGACCCGGCGCGTTCCCGGGTGCGGCACCAGCTCGACACGGCGGGGGCCGGTTGGGTGCCGGCCGGGACCGCGATCGCGGTGCTGGCCGACTACGGCATCCCGTTCCCGGGGCGGGTGGTCGCCGCCGCCGACGCGGTCCGTACCGGTCGGGACCTCGGGTACCCGGTCGCGGTGAAGCCGGCCACCGGCGGGTTGGTCCACAAGGCCGAGGCGGGCGCGGTGCGGTTGGGGCTGTCGGGTGACGGCGCCGTGCGCGCAGCGGTCGCCGAGATCGTCGCCGTGACCGGGCAGCCCGCCGGCGATCTGCTGGTACAGCCGATGATCCGGCCCGGTGTGGAACTGCTCGCCGGTATCCGGCACGATCCGCTGTTCGGTCCGGTGGTACTGCTCGGCGCCGGCGGCACCCTGACCGAACTGATCGACGACCGTACCGTGCACCTGCTGCCGCTCACCGACCGGGACGCCGCCGGGATGTGGCGCGGGCTGCGAATCGCCCCCGCCCTGCGCGGCGAGCGCGGCCACCCGCCGGTCGACACCAGCGCGGTGGAACAGCTGCTGCTCCGGCTGGGGCGGCTGGCCGTGGACCTGCCCGAGATCGCCGAGTTGGACCTCAATCCGGTGATCGCCGGGCCCGGCGGTGTGACCCCGGTCGACGTCCGGATGCGCCTGGCGGCACCGGAGGAGGCGCCGGACCCCTACAGCCGGACCTTACGGCCGGCGCGCTGACCGGCCGGCCCGCGGCGGGCCGGCCGTCAGGTGTCGATCACGTCGGACGGTGCCCGGCGGGGCGACCGTGGCGGGCGCCCGGCGCCGAGAGCCAACCGCAGTGCCAGCACCGGATAGCCGACGTGGCAGAGCATCCCGGACAGCTCGGCGCGGGAGGCCGCAACCTCGACCGCGCTGCTGATCGGATTCACCGAGACGTGTCGCTGGGTGGCGTCGATGAGCAGCGCGGACAGCGCCTCACCGGCCGCCAGCCAGGCCTGGCGGTCGTCGGCGTCGGTGAACAGCACCGCGTAGCTCGCCGACCGGTCACTGCCGGTACCGGGAGACAGCTGCGCCTCACGGTCGGGCAGGAACGGCCGCTGCGGGACGCGCCGGGCGACCGAGGCGACCACCGTGTCGGCGGTGATCCCGTCGTGCTCGGCGGGCGAGCGATGGGTCCAGCGGTCGAGATCGTCGCGCAGCTCCGGGTCGGCGAGTTCGACCTGGGCGGCATGCGCCGCCGCCACGGCCAGCACCGGCAGCTGTTCCTCGCGCACCACGTGCAGGTGCACGCCGTGCGCCTCCACCGCATCGCGCAACGCATCGAGCTGGTAGCCCGGCAGCTGCACGTCCTGCGCGCTGGGGCGGCGGTCGGTGCGGCGCGACAGCATCGCGTGCAGCGCCCGGACGTCCTCCGGCGTCGGCTCGCGGGCGGCCCCGGCGGACAGTCGGGCCAGCAGATCGGGCCGGTCCGGGTCGGGCCACCGCAGGATGTCGGGTCGGTGGCCGATGGCGGCCAGGGCGCGCCCAGCGTGGTGTAGCGCGACACCGCAGCTGACCGTGAGCAGCCGGCCGTCCGGGTCGATGTTGGCCAGCTGGCGGGTCCGATCGGCCGACAGCCACGCGTTGCCGGACCGGAGGCGCCATCGCCAGGGTTGGGTGTTGAAGATCGACGGGGCGCGCAGCGCGATGCTCACCGCACGCCACAACGGCCCGGACGACGCACCTCGGTCTCCCGCCGGCGCGGCAGGGAGGTCGATCGTAGCCATGAATGCTCCTTGACGGCGCTGCCCGCGCGCCGAGCCGGTGTCCCGGCACGATCGGACCGCCGCTGGTCGCCGGTCGGGTCAGTGGGTGAGCCGAACCTCGTCATGGGTGACCGCCGAGATGTCCCGGGACGAGGTCAACAGCAGCCGGTGTCCGAGGTCGGTCAGGGCGCGTGCCACGGCGAGTTCGTCGCCGATCTCCGGGATGTCGTCGTCGGCCGGGTTGACCCGGGCACGACCGCGCCCGGTCACCGACTCGGCTTCGCCGGTGTGCAACCGAGCCTCCGCATAGCTGCGGCCCTCGTCGTCGTCCACGAAGATCTCGACGTTCCAGCGCTTCTGATGCATGGCGTACTCCTTCCTTTCCGACGAGCACACACCGGTAGCCACGGGCGGCACAGGGCCAATCGGATCGCCGCCACCGTGCCGGTCGGCACCGCTTCGGGCCGGCGGACATCCGTGCCGGTGGGCACGACGTCGGGCGGGCAGACATCGCCGGTCGGGTACCACGGCCCCGGCACGGCTGGACGCGCCCGAGGCGGAGCCGAACGGCCCCCGCCGCACCGCCCGATGGCCCTACGCGGGGGCCGCCGCAACGGCTGGACTGGTCGGTACGCAGCGTTGTGGGGGGTTCTGATGTCGACAGTCATGGGTGGCGCGCACCAGCACGGCGGGCGCATCGTCGTCGGGGTCGACGGCTCGGCATCCGCGCAGCAGGCGCTGCGCTGGGCGATCCGGCAGGCAACGGTGACCGAGACACCGGTCGAGGCGATCACGGCCTGGGAGATGCCGCCGTACCACGGGATGGCGCCCAGTCTCGACGTCGATCTCTCCGGTGCGGCACGCGAGGTGCTGGATGACGCGATCGACGAGGCGGTGAAGGAAACCGGGCTGAGCGTGCGCATCGAGGCACACGTGATGAACGCGAACCCGGCCACCGCGTTGATCAACGCCGCCCGCAACGCCGATCTGCTGGTCGTCGGTTCCCGCGGGAAGGGCGGCTTCGTCCAGGCGCTGCTGGGCTCGGTGAGCCAGCGTTGCGCCCAGCATGCCGGATGCCCGGTGGTCATCGTCCGGGCCGCCGCCGACTGAACGCTCGCCGCGCCCGTGACCGTGCCGGCGTTGTACGTCACCCGGCGCCGGGAACAACCACCGGCGCCGGGAGCACGAGGCCCACCGGCGCCAGCAGGGACGAGCCCGGCTCTCGGGCGTGGCTATTCGGTCTCGACCGGTACGGTGCGGGGTTCGGCGCGCTTGCCCTCGACCCGCATCCGGATCTCCAGCACACCCTTGTCGTACCGAGCCGTCACGCTGCCTTCGTCGGCTCCCTCGGGCAGCGGCAGGATCCGGTCGAACGAGCCGTAGGAGAACTCGTCGTGCCGGTGGGTCTTGGACTCCGACCGTCGCTCGGCGTGGATCTTGAGCAGACCGTTGGACACCGTCACCGCCAGGCCCGTTTCGGGGTCGATACCCGGCAGTTCGGCGCGGATCACGTACTGCCCGTCATCCAGCGAGTCCTCGATCCGCATCGACGCCGCGTCACGCCAGGGTCGCATTCCCGGCCAGGGCAACCAGTCCCACAGCTCCCGGGGCAACAGTTCGACACTTGTACCAGCCATCACGACACCTCCATCGTCGGGTGTGCCGCCACTGTGGCCGCCGACCGCCGCGACGCCAAGGGCCGCGCGCCATGCCGCGGGCAGGCCGTTCGGCCCGGAGCGCGAGCCGTGCGGGTGACGGATGGGTCGACAAGCAGGTGGGTCTCGGTCCGATCGGCACTGCCCGGCGACGGGCACCCCGGCGTTTCCTGCAGACAACGCGGGAACCGGCGCCGGGCGGGCGGCGGAACCTTCGGCCCCGACGCCGGTCGTGGCCGGGCACGGTACGGGAGGGACGATGGCGACCACGAAGGTGCGCGACGTGATGACCGCTCCAGTTGTCACGATCAACGAAGACGCCACCTACAAGCAGGCAGTGGAACTGTTGCTCGGCAACCGGATCGGTGCGATCCCGGTCCTGGACGAACAACGGCACCTGGCCGGAATCGCCTCGGAGTCGGACCTGCTGGCCAAGGTCGCGCTGGTACCCGACACGCTGGAACCCCGGCTGTTCGCCCGGCACCGGCAGCGCCAGGCCATGATCAAGGCGGCGAGCGATCGCGTCACCAGCCTGATGTCGACCCCGGTACTGACCGTGTCGTCGGATGCCAGCCTGGTGCAGGCGGCGCGGCTGATGCACGACGGTGCCGTCAACCACCTGCCGGTGGTGAACGAGACTGGTGCCCTGGTCGGCATCGTGTCCCGGGGGGACCTGCTGCAGGACTTCCTCCGCAGCGACGCCGAGATCCGCGGCGACGTCGTTCGGGAGGTCGTGCGCGGGGCGCTTGCCTCCGACCCCACCGAGATCTACGTGGAGGTCGACGACGGCATCGTCACGCTGTCCGGGCAGGTCGAACACGACGCGATGATCCCGCTGGTCACCCAGCTCACCCGGGCGGTCAACGGCGTGGTGGACGTGGTCAACAAGCTGACCGCCCGGCGGGTGTCCGCCTGAGCGCCCATCGGGGGCACAAGACACGCCCTAGAACGGGACCGACCAGTCGAGACGGGTACCGGACGGGCTGGCGGAGGACCAGCCGAACGAACCACCGTGTTGGTGTGCCCGGCTGCCCATGGTCGCCAGCCCGCCGGTGACCGGGGCGATGCCGGCGTCGATGCCGACCCCGTCGTCGGTGACCTGAAGCCGCAGCTCCGAAGGATCGGCCCCGACGTCGACCGTGCAGGCGTGCGCGTGGGCGTGCCGGGCGACGTTGGACAGCGCCTCGCGGACGACGGCGACGAGCGTGGTACGCAGCTCCCCGGTGACCACGGTGTCCAGTGGCCCCGCAGGTGCAGCCGGACGTGGTACCCGAGAACGGCGTCGGCCTGCGCGACCACCGCGCGGATCTGGGCGCGCAGGTCGTCGGGCACCGTGGTGCGAAGCTGGAAGATCGCGCCGCGGATGTCCTGGATAGTGGTGTCCAGATCGTCCATCACGGCATTGATGCGTTGGTGCACGTCGGGTTTGACGCCGAGCTGGTCGATCGTGGCCAGTTGCGTGCCGGCCGCGAACACGCGTTGGATCACCAGGTCGTGCAGGTCGCGTGCGATGCGCTCGCGATCGCCGAGGATCGCGTACTGTTCCCGCTCCTGCTGATCGCGCGCCCGGGCGAGGGCGAGGGCGGTGTGCCCGGCGAAGGTTTCCAGCAGGGGAGGTCCGGCATGCTCAGTGGGCGTTCGTCGTCGGACAGGGCAACCGCGAGAGCACCGAGAATCCGGCCACTGGCCGACAGCGGTACCAGCAGGGCCGGGCCGGTGTGCAGCTCGACCGGCCAGCCGGCGGCGTCGGCGAGGTCGGCCAGCGTGCTGTTGTCGCCGGCCAGGACCCGGGCCAGGGCGCCGCCGGTGGCCGGTACCGAGGCGCCGCGCAGCGCGGCCGGATGGGCGCCGGACACGACCTGGGCGGTCAGCCGGTCGCCCTCGTCGCTGGCCAGCAGGATCACGGCCAGGTCGGTACCGGACACCTCCCTGGCCCGGTCGGCGATCAACCCCAGTGCGGCGTCCTCGTCGATGTGCTCGTCCAGCAGCACGTTCATGATCTCCGCGGAGGCCTCCAGCCAGCGCTGCCGGCGGCTGGCCAGCTCGTACAGCTGGGCGTTGTCGATGGCGGCACCGGCGGCGACCGACAGCGCGACGACGAGTTTCTCGTCGTCCTCGGTGAAGCCGCCGCCGCCGCTCTTCTCGGTCAGGTAGAGGTTGCCGAACACCCGGTCGCGGATGCGGATCGGCACGCCGAGGAAGGTACGCATCGGGGGATGGTGCGCGGGGAAGCCGTAGGCGCTGCCGTGCTGGGTGATGTCGTCGAGCCGGATGGGTTCGGGATGGTCGATCAACAGCCCCAGCACGCCGTGTCCGCGCGGGAGGCGCCCGATCTGTTGCTGGGTGTCGGGATCGATGCCGCGGGTGATGAAATCGACCAGGCTGCTGCGGTCTCGACCGAGGATGCCGAGCGCCCCGTAACGGGCGTCGGTGAGCCAGCAGGCCGATTCCACGATCCGGGCGAGCGTGCTGTGCACGTCCAGATCGGTGCCGATCGACACCACCGCATCCAGCAGCGACCGGAGGTGCTCGCGGCTGCGGGAGACCTCGCCGACCCGGTCGAGTAGCTCGCGGAGCAGTTCGTCGAGCTGCACCCGGGGCGTGGCTTCCAGACCGAGGGCGGCGCGGCGGTACGCCCCGGGGTCGCTGGCAGCTGGTTGGTTCACCGCCATGCCGGTGAGCCTAGCCAGCGCCGGCCGGGGGCGCGCGCGTTCGACCGGCGTGGGCAGCACGTCACACCGGCGACGGCGCCTCGCGTCGACGGCCGTCGTGCCCCGATGTGCGGAGGCCCTCCGGCCCCCGTCGGTTGCACCCATCGACACTGCCGCGGTCGCCGGGCGGCGGGCAGCATCGCAGGCGAGGCCGGCAGTCCACGGTTCGACAATGCGGAGGAAGCCGACGATGGGCGCCGAGTGCCCTCGGATGTTGCTGCCGAGACCACGCGGGGAAGCAGGTGAACGCCATGTTGATCGTCATTGCCCTGGGCGGCAACGCGCTGCTGCAACGACACGACAAGCCGGATGCCGGGATTCAACACATCCGCGCCCGGCAGGCGGTACGTGCCGTTGCGCCGCTGGCGGCCGACCACCAGCTGGTCATCACCCATGGCAACGGGCCCCAGGTCGGGCTGCTGGCCGTCGAGTCCACCCAGGACGCCACCCTCGACGGGCCGTACCCGCTGGACGTTCTGGGCGCCGAGTCCGAGGGCATGATCGGGCACTGGCTCAGCCTGGAGCTGCGCAACGCGCTGCCCAGCACGCCGGTCGCGTCGCTGCTGACCCAGACGCTGGTCGACGAGGGCGATCCGGCCTACCACAACCCGACCAAGTTCATCGGTATCGGCTACGAGCCGCACACCGCACACGCCATCGCCGAGCAACACGGGTGGACGCTGCGCCGCGACGGCAACACGTGGCGGCGGGTGGTCCCCAGCCCCGAACCGCAGGACATTCTCGACATCGAGGTACTCGAACTGTTGCTGCGCAACGGCACCATTCCGGTGTGTGCGGGTGGCGGCGGGGTGCCGGTGGTCCGTACCGCGGACGGCCAGCTGGCCGGAACCGATGCGGTGATCGACAAGGACCTGACCGCGGCGCTGATCGCGACGCGGTTGCACGCCGATGCGTTGCTGATGTTGACCGACGTCGCGCACGTCGAACAGCACTGGGGTACCCCGCTGGCCCGGCCGCTGCACCGCGCCACCCCCGCCCAGCTGCGCCAGATGAGCTTCGCGGCCGGATCGATGGCGCCGAAGGTCGAGGCCGCCTGCCGGTTCGTCGAGCAGCACGGCGCCACGGGCCGCGCCGCCGTCGCCGGCATCGGTCGCCTCGCCGACGCGGCCGACATCCTGGCCGGACACGCCGGTACGCTCGTCGCCGGCGCACCGGTCGCCGCGTCGGCGCCGCCCGTGCGCGCCGGCGGGCCGGCGGCTCCTCCCGCGACGTGATCCCGGCCCGGGCACGTTGCCCGGCCGGGATGCCGTTCCCCGCCGAGGGGCGGTGGCGCCGGCCGCCGCCCCGTCAGCGGCTGGCGGCGGGGAAGCCGGCTGCCTCGGCCAGCAGCGCTCGGGCCCGCTGGGGCGCTGTCTCGGGCGGGATCACCGTGAGCATCAGGTAGTCGGACGATCGGCAGAACAGGGCCCGGTGGGCCAGGATTCCGTGGTTCCAGCCGAGCGGGATCTCGCCGTCGGCAAGCTCGATGACGGAGGGATGCACGCTCCAGTCGTCCCAGGACAGCCGAACCCACCTCAGCCTGCCAAGGACGGTCAGAATCTCCGGCAACTCCCACCCGGGCTGATGGCTGTTCGGCCACCAGGCGCCGCCGGATTCACCGGAATGCATGGGCGACAACGCGAGACGGACGTTGGACATCGAAAGATCGCTACCTCGTCGGTTCGATGCACCTGTCGTGGACAGCGATGGTCAAACCGAAGAGCGCACCCGACTCGTGGCGAGATCCCTGGCGGATCCCCCTGCGACTCCTGCTCCGTCGACCAGCAAGATCGGCACACCCCGCAGGGTCCGGGCGACGGCCGCAACCGTCTCGGCGGATCCCACGATACCCCGGAAGCCACCGAGCGTCGGCGCGGTCAGGAGCTGTTCGCCAGCTTCGCGTCGAACCGGTCCAGCAGGTCCACCACGTCCTCGTCGTCGAGCGTCGGGAACGAGGCGTACCAGGGGACAGCACCGGTACCGACGGTGCCGTCACGATTCGCGGCAGATCGTCGGCGACATCGGACAGGTCGGCGATGGCACGGATCGGCATCACCGGCGCGGCGAAGACCACCCGCCGGGCGCCACGACGCCGGGCGAGCAGGCAGGCCGCCCGCGCGGTCGCGCCGGTCATCACCCCGTCGTCGACGACGACCGCGGTCCGGTCGGCCAGCGGTACCGGTGCGTGCCGCTGATGGAAGCGACGAGCCTGCCGGTCGATCGCGGCATGTGCCCGCCGGATGCCGTCGATCGGCGGCCGGTCGCCCACCACGATCCGGTCCTCGGTTGCCGCCCCGAGGGTGGCGTGCGGCGAGTCCGGCGCCCGCAGCCGGTGTACCACCACCACATCGAGCGGTACGCCCAGCCGGCGCGCCACCGGGTAGCCGACCGCGACACCGCCCGCCGCGACACCCAGTACCACCGACTCCGCCAGGCACAGCTGTGTCAACCGGTGGACCAGCATCTCCCCGGCCGCCCCCCGATCCCGAAACATCCTCCGTCACCCCCGTACCGATGGTGTCCCGCGACCGGTCGCGCGGGTAGTGCCGGACGGCCCGCCGCAGGCGGGACCGCGTCGCCCCGGACCCTCGCGGACGGGCGCCGGCGGACCGGCCCACCGATGCGGGCCGGGATGCCGACCGGTTCAGTCCTCGATCACCGCGGCCGGCGATCGGCGGGTCTCCAGCGGTGGGGCCGGCGCGGTGGCGACGGTGAGGCGCATGCCGAGCATCGGATGGCCCAACCGGTGGAGGAGGCTGGCCAGCGTGGCGCGGGTCGCCGCCACCTCGACGACGTTGCTGATCGGGTTGACCGCGATGCGGTGCCTGGTCGCCGTGATCAGCAGCGCGGACATCGCCTGCCCGGACGTGAGCCAGTCGCGGCGCTCGTCCCCGTCCGCGAACAGGATCGCGTAGTCGGCCGTACGATCGTTGCCCGCACCGGGATCGAGGTGCGCGTCGCCGTCGAACAGGAACTGGCGGTGCGGCACCCGCCGAACGACCTCGGGCGCGACGGTGTCGGCCGAGATCCCCTCGCGGGCGGCCGGCGGCCGGTGCGCCCAGCGGGCCAGCTCGGCGCGCGCCCCCGGATCGGCCGACTCGATCTGCTCGGCATGCTCGGCGGCCACCATCAGGACCGGCAGTTCCTCCTCGCGTACCAGGTGCAGGTGGGCACCGCACTGCTCGACGGATGCCCGCAGCTCCCGCAGCCGGTGGGCCGGTACGGCGAGGCTGGTCGGCCCGGGTCGTCGGTCGGTACGCCTGGACAGCATCTCCTGGAAGGCGTGCAGCTCGTCCGGGGTGGTCCGGTGCGCATCACCGACCCACAGCCGGGCGAGCAGGTCCGGTTCGCCGGCGTCCGGGAACAGCTCGATCTCGGGGCAGTGACCGATCGCGGTCAGCGCTGTCGCGGCGTGGTGCAGCGCGATGCCACAGCTGAGGATCAGGAGCCGGCCCTCCCGGTCGAGGTTGGTCAGCTGGCGGGATCGGTCGGCCCACAGTTCCGCGGTCTCGTTGCGGATCCGCCACCGCCACGGTTGGGTGTTCAGGATCGACGGTGCGCGCAGCGCGGCCATGGCCGCGCGACCCAGCGGACTGTCCATGGCATGGCTGCGGCTGGGTCCGGTCTGATCGCTGAAGTTGATGGCTGCCACGATCCATCCCCACTTTCTGGTCGCGTCCTGCGCACATCGTTGCCGGGCCCGGCCGCGTCGCGCAGGGCCATCCGGCACGGTGCCGGCCGGTCGTTCGGGCATGCCAGCGCACGCCGGGCCGGACACGTGGGCGGCGCGGGGCCGGCCGGTGGCTCCGGTCCCGGCGAGCAGGGCCGTTCAGCCCTGCTCGCGGACGTCGCCCGGCGGAACGATGAACGCGTGCAGCGTCCACTTGACACCCGCCTGGAAGGGTTGTCGACCGTCGAGGCGCGCCGGCGGCAGGCCAGCTGCGGGCGCAACGAGGTGACACCACCACGCCCACCGGGCCTCGTGCGGCGCGTCGCGGGTCAGCTGAGCGATCCGCTGATCATCGTGCTGCTGGCGGCGATGGCGGTGACGGTGCTGCTGGCCGACACCACCGACACGATCGTGATCGGCCTGGTCATCGCGCTGAACACCACGGTGGGTGTGATCCAGCAGGTACGGGCCGACCACGCGGTCGCCGCCCTGCGCCAACTGGCGGCCCCCACCGCACGGGTGGTCCGGGACGGCAGGCTGAGCCAGCTCCCGGCCGCCGAGGTGGTACCGGGCGATGTGGTGCGGCTGGCCGGCGGCGACATCGTCCCGGCGGACCTGCGGCTGGACCGTGCCGACCGGTTCAGCCTGGACGAGGCGGCGCTGACCGGGGAGAGCGTTCCGGTACCGCACGAGGCCGGCGACGATGCGCTCGCCGGTACCGTCGTGGTCGCCGGCACCGCCCAGGGCGAGGTCACGGCGACCGGCCCGGCCAGCGCGCTGGGCCGGATCGCCGCGCTGGTCGCCGGCCAGCCGCGGCGCCGCACCCCGTTGCAGCGGCGGCTGGTCGGCCTTGGCCGGGCGCTGGGCATCGCGTGCGTGGCGCTGTCGGTGGTGGTGCTGGCCGTCGGGGTTCTGCGCGGGCAGCCGTGGGCCGAGATGGTGCTGGTCGCGGTGAGCCTGACGGTCGCCGCGGTACCGGAGTCGCTGCCCGCGGTCGTGACGATCGCGCTGGCGCTCGGCGCCTACCGGATGGCGCGACGTGCCGCGATCGTCCGGCAGCTGCCCGCGGTGGAGACGCTCGGGTCGGTGACGCTGCTGGCCACCGACAAGACCGGCACCCTCACCACCGGCACCATGACCTGCGACCGGGTCGTCCTGCCGGACACGGTCGTTGCCGTGTCGGGGAACGGCTACGCGCCGACCGGCACGGTGTCGGTGCTGCACGGCGCATCGCGCCCGGCGCAGCTCGACCGGCTGGCCCGGGATCTGGTGCTGTGCAACGACGCCGAGCTGCGGCCGCCGGAAGCTGCCGGGGGCGACTGGGGCGCGGTGGGGGACCCGATGGAAGCGGCCCTGGCGGCGGCAGCCGGGCGACTGGGAGTCGCCGTCGAACCGGTCCGGGACCGGTTCCGGCGGGTCGCGGAGATCGGCTTCGACACCGCCACCCGTCGCATGATCACCGCGCACGACGACCCGGACGGCGGCTATCTGCTGGTCGGCAAGGGTGCACCCGAGGTACTGCTGCCACCTGGCGACCCGCTGCTCGACCGCGCCGACCGGCTCACCCGCGGCGGATACCGGGTGCTGGCGGTCGGCGACGCGCACTGCGACACGCTGCCCGGCGAGGACCGGTGGCCGGGCCTGCTGGCGCCGCGCGGGCTGGTCGCGCTCACCGACCCGATCCGTCCCGGCATGCCCGAGCTGCTGGATCGGTTCCACCGCGCCGGAATCGAGGTGGTGATGGTCACCGGGGATCACCCGGCTACCGCCCGCGCCGTCGCCCGACAGGTGGGGATCGCCGACGACGCCGTACACGCGCGCAGCGTTCCGGAAGCCAAGATGGACCTGATCGCCGGTTGGCAGGCGGCCGGTCAGATCGTGGCGATGACCGGCGACGGCGTCAACGATGCTCCCGCGCTGCGCCGCGCCGACATCGGCGTGGCGATGGGCCGCGGCGGTACGGAGGTGGCCCGGCAGGCCGCCGACCTGGTCCTGGCCGACGACGAGCTGGCAACCGTGGGCGTCGCCGTCGAGGAGGGTCGGCGCATCTACGCCAACATCCGGCGGTTCCTGCGGTACGCGCTGTCCGGCGGCCTCGCCGAGATCCTGGTGATGCTGGCGGGCCCGGCGCTGGGGCTGGCGGTACCGCTGCTGCCCGCGCAGATCCTGTGGGTCAACATGCTCACCCACGGGCTGCCGGGCGTCGCGCTCGGCGCCGAACCGCCCGACCGGGACCTGCTCGATGCACCGCCACGCCCGCCGGGGGAGGCGATCCTCGGCGCGGGCCTGGGCTGGCGGGTCGGGCTGACCGGCACGCTGATCGCGCTGCTGAGTCTCGCCGCGGGCGGCTGGGGGGCCGCGACCGGCCGGCCGTGGCAGACGTTGCTGTTCCTGGTGCTGGGCTTCGCGCAGCTGGGGGTGGCGTTGGCGGTACGGGCCCGCCCGTCCGGCCGCGACGAGGATCACCGCGCGTTGTACGCCGCGGTCGCCTCCTCGGCGATCCTGCAGCTGGCGGCG
Organism: Actinocatenispora thailandica; assembly: GCF_016865425.1. NCBI lineage: Bacteria > Bacillati > Actinomycetota > Actinomycetes > Micromonosporales > Micromonosporaceae > Actinocatenispora > Actinocatenispora thailandica. The sequence continues at coordinate 1,747,089 of NZ_AP023355.1, forward strand.
GTCACCGTACCGGCGCTGCGGGAGCTGCTCGGCACGAGTCCGGTCTCCGGCATCGAGCTGGTCGGCTGCCTGCTACTCGGTGCGGTACCCGGGCTGGCGCTCACCGTCGCCGGGCGCCTGCGACGCGCGCGGCCGGCGAGGGCCGGCTGACGCGGTGCACCCTGGCGGCTTCGGTGGCCGCCCGGGGTCGCGATCAGGCGGAACAGTCCCGGACCACCGCGACCGGGCAGCGCGCCTGGCGCAGCACACCCTGGCTGACCGAACCGAGCAGCAGCCCGGCGAACCCGCCCCGGCCCCGGGCGCCGACCACGACCAGCTGCGCGGCGGCCGACTGCTCGGCCAGCAGGGCGGCGGCGTGCCCCCGTAGGTCCCGCATCTCCAGCGGTACCTGCGGGTACTTCTGGTGCCACCGTTCCAGCTGCTCGTGGCTGGCGGCCGCGACGTCCCGCTCCGCCGGATCACCCGGGTCCGGCGCGGGCGTCGGCCCCGTCGGCCACACCCGTACGGCGACCAGGCCGGTGCGACGGGCGGCAGCCTCCTCGAACGCCCAACCGATCGCCGGATCGCCGGCCGGGCCGTCCACGCCGACGACGACCGGCCCGTCGGTACGGGCCGGCCCGTCGCCGCGGACCACGACCACCGGCCGGTCGCAGTGCTCGGCGACCTGCAAGCTCACCGAGCCGACCACCAGTCCGGAGAAGCCGCCGAGGCCGCGGCTGCCGACCACGACCAGCGACGCCCGGTCAGCGGCGGACAGCAGCCGCCGGACCGGCGGCCCGTTCTCCAACCGGCTGGTGACCTGCAGGGAGGGCACCAGCGCGCGGGCCCGGTCGGCCATCCGCAGCACCAGCCGCCGAGCCGGCTGCCGCGGGTCGTAACCGGTCGGAATCGCGCTGAACGGAACGCCCATGATCGGCCACTCGAACGCGTACAACACGGTCAACGTGGTGTCGCGACGGACCGCCTCCGCGGCAGCCCAGTCCAGTGCGGCCTCGCTCCAGCTCGATCCGTCGACGCCCACCACGATCGGCGCGTTACCCATCACGTCACCCCCCTGCCTCCGCCGGCGCCGGCAGGGCCGACCACCGTGGGACGATCCATCCCGCCAGGCTGGCCGGCGCTGGCGGGCGCCAGCAGTACCGAACGCACCGGCGGTGCCGGGCCGTTCGGACCCCGTGCCGCCGCCGGCGCCGGGCACCCGTTCGAGGTGGGCACATCGGTCCGGAAACCGCCGGGCCGATGGCCCTGCCGACCGCGCGGCGGACGGGCTGTGCTGAGGGGGACGTCGCGGCACGGGGGTGGTGGCGATGAGCACGCTTCGGTTTCTCGGCGCCGCGGGCACGGTGACCGGCAGCCGGTTCCTGATCGACTCCGGTGCGCGGCGGGTCCTCGTCGACTGCGGGATGTACCAGGGCGACGCGGCGCTGCGGCGGCGCAACTGGCGGCCGTTCCCGGTCGAGGTGGCCGGCATCGACGCGGTGGTGGTCAGCCACGCCCACCTCGACCACATCGGCCTGCTGCCCCGGCTGGTCCGTGCGGGCTACACCGGCCCGGTGTACTGCTCGCCGCACACCGCCGAGCTGGCCCGCATCGTACTCACCGACGCGGCCCACCTGCAGGAGGAGGACGCCCGCTACGCGGCCCGGCACGGCTACTCCCGGCACGACCCGCCGCTGCCGCTGTACACCCACGCCGATGCGGCCCGCAGCCTGGAGCTGCTCCGACCGACCCCGTTCGGTACCCCGGTACCGATCGGCGACGAGCTGACCGTCACGCTCAGCCGCGCCGGACACATCCTCGGCTCGGCCTGCGTGCTCCTCGACACCGGCGCCGACGGCAGGGTGCTGTTCAGCGGCGACCTGGGCCGCGCCGATCACCCGCTGCTGCGCCCGCCCGACCCGCCACCGGCCGCGGACCAGATCGTGGTCGAATCGACCTACGGCAACCGGCGGCACCCGCTGCCCGACCTCGCCGGCGACGCCGCGCTGATCAACGCGGCGCTGCGCCGGGGCGGCAGCGTGCTGGTGCCCTGCTTCGCCGTGGACCGCACCGAGATCCTGCTGGTACGGCTGGCCGAGATGGTCGCCGCGGGGTTGCTGCCGCGGGTACCGGTGTACGTCGACAGCCCGATGGCGCTCGCCGCCCTGCGGGTCTACCGGCAGGCGGTCCGGAGCCGCTCGGCCGAGCTGCGGCCCGCCCTGCTGGACGCGGCCACCGACCCGTTCGACCCGGGCGAGCTGCACCTGGCCCACAGCGTCGAGGAGTCGGCGCGGCTCAACGAGCCGCGACAGCCGTGCATCATCCTGTCCGCCGCCGGGATGGCCACCGGGGGCCGGGTCGTCCACCATCTGATGGCGCAGCTTCCCGACCCCCGCAACCTGGTGCTGCTGCCCGGCTACCAGGTGCCGGGTACCCGGGGCGCCCGGCTGCTCTCCGGCGCCACCGCGATCAAGGCGTACGGGCGGTACGTGCCGGTGCGGGCGCAGGTCGTCGGGCTCGGTGAGTTCTCCGCGCACGCCGACGCCGACGCCATCCTGAGCTGGCTCGGCCACGCCCCGGGCGCGCCCGAGACGTGCTTCGTGGTGCACGGCGAGCCCGCCGCGGCCACCGAACTGGCCCGCCGGATCCGGCAGCAGCTGGACTGGTGCACGGTCGTTCCCCGCGAGGACGAACGCGTCGGTATCCATCCGGTGCGGCGCCACCCGGCGCCGGCGAGCACCGAGCAGTCGACGAGCCCGGTACCGCGGCTGCCGCAGCCGCGCACCGCCAGCAACGCCGAGCGGTGAGATGACCACCCTGACGGCGCACCCGGGCGACCGGCTGCTGGTCGCCCGGCACGAACAGGCCTACCGAGTGGGGATCGTGCTCGGCGTCGACCATGCCGACGGAAGCCCGCCCTACCGGGTGCGTTGGCTCGACGACGGGAAGGAGGGGCTGGTGTTCCCGGGTGAGGGCGCCCGCATCGAACCGGCCCGGCGCACCGTCGTCGACAACACCGCCAGCACGCTCCGACCCGCCGCACCCGCGCCCTGACGGCTGCAGCTGGGCGGCCTCCCGCCGCCCGCGGCCCGCCCGGCACGGTCGGGCCCCGGGCGGGTGCCGAGCGGCCCGGCCTGGGTGGGACGAGGGACGCAGTCGACCGGGCCGGCCAGCTCTGTACCGCTCCTGGGGTCGCGCCGAGGATGGGAGGTGCCGGACCGTCGTCGATGCTCGTGTCGGTGCCGCGGGCCGGCCGCCGAACCGCAGCGGGGGGCTGTCATGTCGATCCGGCACCAGGACCGTCGGGTGGGACGGCGGCCGCTGCCGTGGCTGCGCCGGGCCGTTCGCCGGTTGTGGCCGGGCCACAACCCGATGTGCCGGCACTCGGACCGCGTCGAGGCCGCGGTACTGCGTACCGCGTGCGCGGCGGTGCTGCTGGCGGCGGTCGTCGGAGCGATGGTCGGTGCCCAGTCGGCCGCCGACTCCGAGCACACCGCACAGCTGGCCCGCGCCGGTACGCACACGCACCGGGTGGTCCTGGTCCGCGACGCACCCTCGGCCGCGCCGGGCTGGGGCTCGGCCAACGGCGTCGGCACCCAGGTGCCGGTACTCGCCCGGTGGCACACCTCCACCGGGGTCCGCACCGGTACGGTGCACGTCGCGGCCGACACCCCGGCCGGGGCCCGCGTCACCGTGTGGTTCGACACCCACGAGCACCAGACCACCCGTCCGGAGAGCCGGCTGGGCACGGTCATGGACGGCGTCGGCCCCGGCCTGGCGGTGTTCCTGGCGGTGGCGGCGGCGGGCGGCCTGGCGGTGTTCGGTACGCGGCTGCTCCTGGACCGGCGGCGCCTGTGGGACTGGGACCGCGAGTGGCTGCGTGTCGAACCGATCTGGACCCGCCGGCCGCGCCGCGGCCACCACCACTGACCGCCGCACGGCCGGTCGGGCCGAAATTCACCTCGTGGCGTCGGCGTCGGCGTCGGCGTCGGTGCCGTCGCCGTCGGCGAGGGCCGGCACCACCAGCACCGGCCGGTGCGCGTGGTGCAGGGTGGCGACCGCGACGCTGCCCAGCAGGATCTCCCGGACCGCCGAACGCCCCCGCGAGCCGACCACCACCAGGGCGGCGTCCGCGCTGCTCGCGCAGCTGGCCAGCGCGGCGGCGGTGTCCCGGGCCGAGGAGCCGTGCCGGCGGAGGTGCAGCCGGGTCACCAGCTCCTCCGGGATCGGCGGCGCCGGCGCCTGCGCCGGAACCTCCCCGTCGTCCACCGTCGCCCGCAGCAGCTCCCGGCCGGGCAGCAGCTCGTGAGCGATGCGCAGCGCGTGGCCGGAACCGGTCGACCCGTCGAAACCCACCACCACCGGGCCCGCCGCCAGCGCGGCATGCTCCGCCTCCAGCAACGGGTACGGGACCACCAGCACCGGGCGCGTCGCGTAGTGCACGACCATGTCCGAGACGCTGCCCAGTACCGCCCGCGCGCCGGCCAGGCCGCGCGCCCCCACGACGATCAGATCGGCCGCCGGCGTTTCGGCGAGTTCGGCGAGATGGACGCCGTCCCCGCCGAGGCTGCGTGCCACCAGCGGCTCGGCCTCCCACCCGGCCGCCCGTGCCAGGGTGACGCCCATCGCCGCGATCTGCCGCGCCTCCCGCTCACCCTCGTACTCGATGGCGGCGACGAACTCGTCGACGTGACCGCGCCCGGTCCACAGCCGGTGCCGGAGGCTGTCGTCGGCGTACATGGGTGTCCACAGGTGCGCGATCCGGGCCTGGCCGTGCGGGAACAGCAGTGCGGCCGCCTCGATCGCGGCGCCCGCCGCCGGCGAGCCGTCGTAGCCCAGCAACACCCGGACCGGCATCGTGACTCCTCGGGCTGGCGATCACGAACGCTACGTCGCTCAGCATCGCATCGCCGGCGGCGATGTCCGGTCGGTTTGGGAATTCGCAGGCCCAAAACTCCCGCCGACCCGATCCGTCCGGCCCTCCCGCCGGACGACCCGGCGGCGGATGGTGGGTCCACGGTCCGGCGTACCGGACAGCTCGGGCCGGCTCCTGGAGGGAGAACCGTCATGGCCGCATACCGACCGCGCCGGCGGCTTGCCGGCGCCGGGATGGCGATCGCCCTCGTGCTGACGCTGGCCGGCTGCGCCGGTGCGGCCGGCCCGAACAACGTGGCATCCGTCGCAACCGGCCACACCGCCGGATTCTGGGCGGGACTGTGGCAGGGGCTGATCCTGCCCATCACGTTCGTCGTGTCGCTGTTCACCAGCGAGGTGAGCATCTACGACGTGCACAACAACGGCAACTGGTACGACTTCGGCTACGTCCTGGGCATCTTCCTCCCCGTCGTGGTCTTCCGGCCGCGCCGGCGCTCCCGCAAGGCCCGGGCCGCCCGGTCGACTCGCTCCGGTACCGACTGAGCTTCCGGCGATCGCGCCACCGGCCGCAGTGCCGCAACGATCACGCCCGTTGATCGTTGCGCCGGCCCTCCGGTACCGGCCCGATCGCCAGCCCCTCCGGTACCGGCCGCCTGGCGCACGGTCGCCCCGCTCGGGCCGGCCCGGTGCTGGTCGCTGCGGCCGGCCGGACGGCGGGGGTGGGCAGCGTGGCGCCGCGCGCCGAGGAGGTCACGGCCGCCGTACGGTGAGGGACTGGCCCTGCGCGAGCCCTTCCGTGCGCGGGCCGTTGAGCCGCGGTATCGCGCTCAGCAACGTCCTGGTGTAGTCGCTTTGCGGGTCCTCGAACAGCTCGGCGCACGGTCGCGCCTCCACGATGTCCCCGCGGTAGATCACGCTCACCGAGTCGCAGAGCGTCCGCACGATGGACAGGTCGTGCGAGATGAACAGGATCGACAGCCCGACGTCGCGACGCAGGTCCGACAGCAGGTTCACGATGCCCGCCTGGACCGACACGTCGAGCGCGGCGACCGGCTCGTCGGCGACCAGCAGCCGCGGGCGGATCGACAGCGCCCGCGCGATCGCGACCCGCTGGCGCTGGCCACCCGACATGCCGGCGGGCCGGGACGACAGGATCGAGCGCGGCAGCCGCACCATGTCCATCAACTCGGCGCACCGGTCGTCGATCTGCTTGCCGCGCAGCTCGGTGTGCCGGCGGATGATCTCGGCCAGGGCCGACCGGATCTTCATCCGCGGATCCAGCGAACCGTACGGATCCTGGAAGATCATCTGGATTCCGCGCCGGTCCTCGGCGGTGCGGCTGCGCCCGAACCGCTTGCCCTCGAACACGATCGAACCGGAGTCGATCCGTTGCAGCCCGACGACGGCACGGGCCAGCGTCGACTTGCCGGACCCGGACTCGCCCACCAGGCCGACGATGTCGCCCGGGCCCACCCGGAGCGAGGCGTCCCGTACCGCGTAGAACGGCGTCGAGCTGCCGCGCTGCCGGAAGCTGATGCTCACATCGGTGCAGTCCAGCAGCGGTTCCGGGGTCCCGGCCGCCGCTTCTTCTCCGACGTCAGTCATCGGCACCTCCTACGGGTACGCCGGGGGCCGGCTCATCGACCTTGTGCAGGCAGCGCACGACCCGGCCCGCCGTCTGCGAGGTGTCCGGGATCCACCCGGTGCCGCAGTCCTGCTGGGCGTACTCGCACCGGGACGCGAACTGGCACCCGTCGGTGCGCTCGCTGAGCGAGGCCGCGCTGCCGGGGATCGAGTAGAGCCGCCGCTCGATGCGGTCGACGTCCGGGGTGGAGCGCAGCAACGCCTCGGTGTAGGGATGCTGCGCGCTGTCGAACACCGCCCGCAGATCGTCCGAGGACTCCATCACCTCGCCGGAGTAGAGAACCGTGACCGAGTCGCACAGCTGCGCCACCACGGCGAGGTCGTGGGTGACGTAGAGCAGGCTGGCGTGCAGCTCGTCGCGCAGGTGCGTGAAGAGGCTGAGGATCTGCTTCTGCACGGTCACGTCCAGCGCGGTGGTCGGCTCGTCGCACAGGATCAGCTTCGGTTCGCCCGCGACGGCCGCCGCGATCATCACCCGCTGCTTGAGCCCGCCGGACAGCTCGAACGGGTACGCGTCGATCTTCGCCTCGGCGTCGTGGATGCCGACGAGATGCATCAGGTGCAGCGCGTAGTCGCGCGCCGCGCGCTTGCCGAGCCCGTCGCGGCGGGCCACCGCGTCGACGATCTGCCGGCCGACCGGCATCACCGGGTTGAGCGCCACCGCCGGCTCCTGGAAGATCATCGCGATCGACGAGCCGCGCAACCGGGCGATGCGCCGGCTGTCCTCCCGGCTGGTCCGGGTCAGGTCGAACTCCTGCCCGGCGACCACCATCCGGCCCGACGTGATGCGGGCGTTCGGGGGAGCAGGCCGAGGATCGCCCGCAGCGTCAGGCTCTTGCCGGAGCCGGACTCGCCCACCAGCCCGCGGGCCTCGCCCGCGCGCAGCGAGAAGGACACGTCGCGCAGCGCGTTCAGCTGCTGGCCGCCGATGTCCAGTTCCAGCGAGAGGTTCTCGACCGTCAGCAGCTCGTCGGTGGAGTCGACTGTCATGCCAGGCCTTCCTACCGATCGATCCGGAGCTGGTGGGTCAGGCCGTCCCCGATGAACGACAGCGCGAGGCTGGTCCAGATCACCGCGCCGGCCGGGAAGAGCGTCATGCCGTAGTAGCCGCCCGCGAGGAACTGCTGGCCGCCGGCCATCATCGAACCCCAGTCCGGGGTGGGCGGGGTGATACCGAGCCCGAGGTAGCTCAGGGTGACGATGACGCCGACGTTCATCACGATGTCGCTCATCGAGTAGATGACGGCCTGGCTGACCACGTTGGGCACGAAGTGCCGCACCAGGATCCCGGGCGTGGAGATGCCGCTGGCCTGGCAGGCCGCCACGAACTCCTTGTTGCGCAACACCATCGCCTCGCCGCGTACCAGGCGGGCGTAGGCGACCCAGGACACGCAGGTGATCGCGACGAAGATGCTCCAGGCGCCGTTGCCCATCAGGAACACCAGCGCGATCACCAGGATGAAGAACGGGAACGCCGTGACGATGTCGGCCAGCCGCATCATGATGCTGTCGAACCAGCCGCCGAAGTAGCCGGACACGATCCCGAACGCCAGCCCGATGACGAACGGCGCGGCAACCGCGACGATCGCGATCGTCAGGTCGCTGCGCGCGCCGTACACGACGCGGGCGAAGATGTCCCGGCCGAGGTTGTCGGTGCCGAACGGGTGGTCGGCGGACACCGGCAGCAGGGCGTGCGCGGCGTCCGGGTCGATGGGGCTGTGCCGGGCGATGAGCGGCGCGAAGATCGCCGCCAGCGCGATCAGCCCGAGCATGCCGCCGCCGATCCACAGCTGCAGGTTGTGTCGGCGCATCCAGGCGGGCGCCCACGACCGGGTCCTGCCCCCGGGGGCGACCGCCGTCCGGGCGGCCGCGACCGCGTCGGTCGCTGTCATGACAACCTCGCTCTCGGGTCCAGGCGGGCGTAGGCGAGATCGGTCCCGAGGTAGACCACGACCACCAGCAGGCCGAACACCAGGGTGCATGCCTGGACGAGGGCGTAGTCCCGGTTGAGGATCCCGGTCATCAGCATCGAACCCATCCCTGGGATCGCGAAGACCTGCTCGATCACCAGCGCACCGCTGGCCAGCGCGCCCACCTGGATGCCGAGGATGCTGACCCCGGAGATGCCCGCGTTGCGCAGCACGTAGCGGTACCGGATGGGCCGTTCCGGCAGGCCCTTCGATCGGGCGAAGGCGACGTACTCGCTGCCGTACGACTCGGTCATCGCCGCGCGCAGCCCGCGCACCATGATCGGCACCGTGCCCAGCGCGATCGTCAACGCCGGCAGTACCAGCGCCCAGGCCCGGCCGCCGATGCTGGCCGGGTAGCCGCCGGCCGGGAAGATCGCCACCCGTACCCCGAGGAACAGGATCAGCATGGCCCCGATGAAGAACGTCGGCGCGCCCTGCACGATCGCGTTGAACAACCGGACCGCCAGCGCGGCGAGGCCGTTGGGGTGCGTGGCGCTGCGCGAGGCCAGCGGTACCGAGATGAGCATCGTGAGGATCGCGCTCAACACGACCAGGCTGAGCGTGACCGGCAGCCGTTGCGCCATCAGCGACGTGATCGGTGCGTGGTAGTAGACCGACGTGCCGAGATCACCGTGCACCAGTTGCCTGAGGTAGGACACGTACTGCAGCGGCAGGCTCTGGTCGAGCCCCCACTGGTGGCGCAGCGCGGCGACGGAGGCGTCGCTGGCCTTCTCGCCGAGCGCGGTACGGGCCGGATCGCCGGGGGCGAGGTGCATCATGACGAACGAGATGGTGACCACGCCCCAGATGACGGGGATGGCGAGCAGCAGGCGTCGGGCGAACCAACGAAGCATCGAACCTCCTTGCGGCTGCGGCGAAGCCGTCGACGACGTCCGGGCCCCGCCCGGGGACCCGGACGTGCCGCTCACTTGGTCAGCTGGACCTTTTCAAGGAAGTAGTTGCCGGTCGCGGCCGGGTGGAACCCGCTCACCTTGCCGTACGAGTAGATGCCCGGCACGTAGAACAGCGGGATGTAGGGCACGTTGTCCGCGATGATCTGCTGCATCTGGTCGTACGCCGCCTTGCGGGCGCTCTGGTCCGGCGAGCTGCTCGCGGTGGCGGCCAGCGTGTCCATCTTCGAGTTCTTGTAGCCCGAGTACAGCGTGTTCGAGCCACCGTCGTAGGTGCCGGCGAACCGGGCGATCTCGTCCGGGTCCACGATGTCGGTGGTGTACAGGCCGAACGCCATGTCGTAGTTTCCCGCGTGCTTGGCGGTCGAGATCGCACTGGGATCCAAGGTCTTGATCTTGACCTTGATCCCGATCTTGGCCAGGTCGCCCTGCACCAGCTGGGCCTCGCTCGATGCGTCCTGCGAACCGGACGAGATCGTGATGGTGGTGCTGAAGCCGTGCGGGTGGGACGACTTCGCCAGCGTCGCCTTCGCCGCCGCCACGTCGTGCGGTACCGGCTTGATCGACGCGTCGTGCGCCCAGGTGGTCGGGGAGAGGAAGCCGCCGGCGAGTGTGCCGTGGTCGTAGTACACGGCCTTCAGGATCGCCTTCTTGTCGATCGCCTGGCTGACCGCCTTGCGCACGTCGACGTCGTCGAACGGCGCGCGCCGCACGTTCATGGACAGGTAGTCGATCTCACTGGACGGGAACATACTGACCGTGAGGTTCGGCTGCGCCTTCAGCGACTTGATGCTGGAGTTCGACGGGTACTCGTTGATCTGGATCTGGTTGCTGGCGAGCTGGGTGGCCCGGGTGTTGCTGTCCGGCACCGTGGTGAAGGTGACCGAGTCCAGGTGCGGGGTGCCCTTGCGCCAGTAGCCGGTGTTCTTGACGATCTTCAGACTGCTGCCCTTCGACCAGCTGGCGAACTTGAACGGGCCGGAGCCGATCGGGTGCGCGGCGAACTGGCTGGCCGACTTCCCGGCGTAGTCCTTCGGCACGATCGAGTTCGCGTACAGCGCCATGTCCGCCGGCAGCGGCGACCACGGCTTCTTGGTGTGGAACACGACGGTGGCCGGGTCCGGGGTGTCGATCTTGGTGATCACCGTGTCGATGAAGGAGAACGGCGCGTCGCTCTTCTGGTTCTGCTCGATGGAGAACTTCACGTCCGCCGAGGTGACCGCCTGGCCGTTGGTGAACTTCGCGTTCTTGCGCAGCTTGAAGGTCCAGCTGAGCTTGTCCGACGACTGCGACCAGGAGGTCGCGAGCGACGGCTGGACGCTCTTGCCGCTCTGGTCCGGCACGGTGAGCGTGTCATAGATTTCCTCGATGACCCAGATCGAGGCGTTGTCGGTGGGAACCGACGGGAGCAGGCTGGTCGCCTCGTCCGCACGCGCCATCACCAGGTCGCCACCGGACTGGGGGACGCCCGAGCCGGTGCCCGACCCGCCGCATGCCGTCAGCGTCAGCGCCACGGTCGAAGCGAGCGCCAGCGCACCACACAGCGTCTTGAACCGTTTCATTGATGCGAACTCTCTGTCGGGACATCGGCGATGTCGACGGTTGCGAACTGAGCCGAGCGGCCCGGGGCCGGGGTTGCGGCCGGGACGCTCGGATCGGGTGCCAGCAGGGTAGGGCCGACGCTCCGTGAACTTTTTGTGCAGACGAACAGAACTTGCCAGCAAATTTAGTTCATGTAAAGAGCAAGGCCGATCCGTTCTGTGCGTAGGCTCCTGGTGTCCTGCCCACTGCTTACCGAAGGTGATCGCGGCATGTCGAACGAGCTGATCCGCACCCCGATCGAGACCGAGCTGGATGCGTTCTTCGGCCAGTACGTCGCGGCGGACCAGGCACGAGGGCTGGCCTACGGGATCGTCACGGCGGACGGCCTGCGCCACGGCGCCGGCTTCGGCGCCGCCAACGACGCCGACCTGGTACCGGACCCGGACACCGTCTTCCCGATCGCGTCGATGTCCAAGAGCTTCGTCGCCGCCGCCGCACTCGTCGCCGAGGAACGCGGGCTGCTGTCGCTGGACGATCCGATCACCACGTACTTCCCGCAGTTCACCGCGTCCGGCACGCTGGACGATCCGTGCCCGCCGCCGACGCTCGGCATGCTGTTCAGCATGTCCGGTGGGCTCACCGAGGACAACTCCTGGGTGGACCCGTTCATCGACGCGTCCGTCGACGTCGTCCTCGACCAGGTGGCCAAGGGGCTGCGCTACAGCACCGTTCCGGGTACCGAGTACGAGTACTCCAACCTCGGCTACACGCTCGCCGGTCTCGCCGTGGGGCGCGCGGTGGGCCGGCCGATCGAGGAGTTCGTCCGCGACGAGGTGTTGACCCCGCTGGGGCTGACCTCGACGTGGTTCGACAACGCCGCGCCCGCGGGCATCCGGCGCGCCACCGGCTACTCGCTCGACCCGGCCGCGAACTGGGTTCCCTACGCCCCCAACGTCTCCGACGCGTTCGCCGCTGCCGGCGGGATCATGAGCACGGTTCGGGACCTGGCCCGCTGGATCGCCTGGCTCGGCTCCGCCTTCCAGCCGCCGCGCCCGGGCGACGTGGACATCCTCAGCCGCGCCGCCCGGCGGTCGATGCAACGGACACGGATCGTGGATACCCCGTCGCTGAGCGTCCAGCCGGACGGCAGCCTGCAGCCCATGATCGGCGGGTACGGGCTGGGCCTGCGCATCTCGCTCGACGCGCAGCGCGGCACGATCGTCTCGCACGGCGGCGGCCTGCCCGGCTTCTCGCTGTTCATGTGCTGGCATCCGGACTCCGGCAACGGGGTCGTGGTGCTCACCAACAGCCACCGCGGCAACCCGTCGGAGCTGTGCCTGCAGGCGCTCGGCCGGATCCTCGCCCGCGACCGGGTGCCGGCACGCACGATCGTGCTGTGGCCGGAGACGGTGCGGCTCCGCGACGACGCCGAGCGGCTGATCCGTTCCTGGGACGACGAGCTGGCCGCGCGGATCCTCGCCGACAACGTCGACTTCGACCGGTCGCTGGCCGAGCGTCGCGCCGACATCGAGGCGCTGGTCGACCAGATCGGGCCGCTCGACGACGCCCGCCCGGCACCGCGGATCGTCTCGGCCGCGACCCCGGCGGACCTCACCTGGTCGATCCCCGGCGCCCGGGGCGAACTGCTGTGCATGATCCACCTGACGCCGGTCGAACCCGCACAGATCCAGGAACTCGTGGTCCAGGCGGTCCCGGCGGACCGGCCGCGGTCGGCGGCGCCGGTGGACATCTCGCCGCGCCGCGCGTACCTGCGGGAGAACTCGCTCACCGCGGCGACCAACACCCGGGTGGTCCTGCCCTGAGCGGACGCCGACCCGTCCGCCCTGCCGGTGTGCGTGGCCGGCCGATGCCGGTGCTCCGGCGGCGTCAGTGCCCGGGCGGGAAGTCGACGGTGACGTCGAGACCGCCGGCGGGCCGGGGGCGCGCGGTGAGCGTCGCCTGATGGGTACGGGCGATGGCCGCGACGATGGCCAGCCCGAGCCCGTGGCCGTCGTCGTGCCGCAGGCGCTGCCCGCCGGCCTGCTGGAACGGCTGGAACAGCCGGTCGATCTCGTCCGGGCGGACCACCGGGCCGGTGTTGCCGACCGTGATCGTCGCCCCGCCGGCCGGGCCCGGACCGGTGGCGATCTCGACGGTTCCGTCGGCGTCGTTGTGGCGTAGGGCGTTGTCCACGAGGTTCGCGACGAGCAGTTCGACCAGCCGGGGGTCGCCGGCAGCGGGAGCCGTGTCGAGCCGGGCGTCGATCCGGATGCGGCGCTCGTCGGCCTCGGCCCGACGGCCCGCGAGCACCGCCCCGGTGAGCTCGGCGAGGTCGAACGGGTCGTGCCGCTCGATGCCGCGTTCGCTGGTGGCGAGGACCAGCAGGGCGTCGATCAGCCGCTCCTGTTGGGCCCCCAGCGCAACCGCCTGGGTGCAGGCCGCCCGCAGCGACGCCGCGTCGGCGTGCGGATCGGCGAGCGCGACCTGCAGCAGCGTCCGCTGGCCGGCGAGCGGGGTACGCAGCTCGTGCGACGCGTTGGCGACGAAGTGGCGTTGCGCCGCGAAGGCGGCCTCCAACCGGCTCAACAGGTCGTTGAGCGTGCTGCCCAGCCGGGTCAGTTCGTCGTCGGGCCCCCGGACGGCCAGTCGCCGGTTGAGGTTGGTGGCCGAGATCTGTTGCGCGGCGGTGGTGATGGCGTGCAGCGGTCGCAGGAACCGGCCGGCGAGCCACCAGGCACCGAGCAACGCCACGATCGCGGCGGACAGGCCGACGAGGGCGGGTCCGACGTCGAACCGGCTACTGGAGTCGGCCGGACTGGCGGGCGCACCGGCGGGGGCGCGGGAGGCGGTGTGCCCGTACAGCAGGTTGGTGGCGAGCAGCACCGCGGCGAGCACCGCGAGGAACAGCCCGGAGTAGAGCAAAGTGAGCTGGGCCCGCAGCACCGGCCGCCGGGCCCGGAGCAGCGAGGTGAGCGGTCGTGGCGCTGGCATCAGGCGTCTCCGATACGGTATCCACCCTCGCGGATGGTGTGGATGACGGGCGGTTCGCCGAGCTTGCCGCGCAGCCGCCGCATGGTGTGTTTGACCGCGGTGCTGAACGGGTCGGCCGCCTCGTCCCAGGCCCGTTCGAGCAGTTGCTCGGCGGACAGCACGACACCCGGCGCGGTCAGCAGGCATTCGAGCAGGGCGAACTCCTTCGGGCTCAGATCCAGCCGCCGACCCGCCCGGGTCACCACCCGGCGTGCCGGGTCCAGGCTGATGTCGGCGTAGCGCAGCGTCGGCGGTACCGGTGGGGTCGCCCGCCGGCCGAGTGCCCGGACCCGGGCGACGAGCTCGGCGAAGTCGAACGGCTTGGGCAGGTAGTCGTCCGCACCGAGATCCAGACCGTCCACCCGGTCCTGTACGGTGCTGGCCGCGGTGAGCATCAGCACGCGGGTCTCCGCCCCGTCCGCGACCAGCCGGCGGCAGATGTCGTCCCCGTGCACGCCGGGCAGGTCCCGATCCAGTACGACCACGTCGTAGCGGGTCAGCGCGAGGTGGTCGAGGGCGTCGGCCCCGTCGAGCACCACGTCGACGGCCATGCCCTCCTGGCGGAGCCCGGTGCCGATCGAGCGGGCCAGCACCTCGAAGTCCTCGACGACCAGCACCCTCATCGGCGATCACCTCCATACCGGGCCGGGCGGCCGGTGCACGTTCGTGTCATCTGCCCAGCATCCCCGCTGCCGGGTCGCAACCGGGTCGCAGCGGCCGCGACGGTGCTGCGACGGCCCGATCACTACAACGATCCGTGATCCAGCCGACGACCGAACGGACGACGCCGTGAGCGACCAGACGATCGAAGTATCCGGATTGCGCAAGCGATTCGGGGCCACCCAGGCACTCGACGGGATGAGTTTCACCGTGCCGCCCGGGCAGGTGACCGGCTTCGTCGGCCCGAACGGGGCGGGCAAATCGACCACCATCCGGGTCATCCTCGGCCTGGACGCCCCGGACGGGGCCACGCGCTGGTCGCCGGGATGCCGTACCGGCGGCTACGGTCGCCGCTGCGGCAGGTGGGCGCGCTGGTCGATGCGGGCGCCGTACAGCCGGGCCGGTCCGGTCGCAACCACCTGCTGTGGCTGGCCCGGTCGCAGCGGCTGCCGGTACGCCGGGTCGACGAGGTGATCGAGCTGGTCGGCCTGGGCGGTGCCGCGCGCCGCAGGGCCGGTGGGTTCTCGTTGGGGATGCGACAACGCCTCGGCATCGCCGCCGCGATGCTGGGCGACCCGCCGGTGCTGATCCTGGACGAGCCGTTCAACGGGATGGACCCCGAGGGGATCATCTGGATCAGGGGCTTCCTGCGTTCGCTGGCCGACGCCGGGCGGGCGGTGCTGGTGTCCAGTCATCTGATGGGCGAGTTGCAGGGCACCGCCGATCGGGTCGTCGTGGTGGGCCGCGGCCGGGTCCTCGCCGACGCGACGGTCGACGAGCTGGTCGCCGGCGCGTCGAGCGACCAGGTCCTGCTGCGCACCGCGGAGCCGGCCGCGGCGGTGGCGGCGTTGCGCGGAGCCGGGTTGGCGGGCACCGTCACCGGCCCGCAGACCGTCGCCGTCGCCGGGGCCGACGCGCAGCGCATCGTGGCGGTACTGGGCGAGGCGGGCGTGTCGTTCTCGGAGGTGTCCAGCCAGCGGGCCACCCTGGAGGACGTCTACCTCCGGCTCACCGCCGGTCAGGCCGAGTACCGGGCCGCTCTCGGTGCGGAGCGGGCACGATGACGGCCGCCACGGGCTCGCCCGGTCTCGAGCGGAACCCCGGGCTCCGGTCGGCGCTGCGGGCGGAGTGGGTGAAGTTCCGTACCGTCCGCGGCTGGCTGATCGGCCTCGGTATCGCCGTGCTGCTGTCCGTCCTGCTCACCTACCTGGTGGCCAACGGCATCCACAGCGGCACCTGCACGGGCACCGGCACCTGCAGTAGCGGCCACCCGGCCGTACCGACCGGGCCGGACGGCGAAGCGGTCGCCGACAGCTACCGGTACCTGAGCCGGCCACTGGCCGGCGACGGCACCGTCACCGCCCAGCTCGTCTCGCTCACCGGCCGGATCTCCACCAACCCGGTGAACGTCGCGCCCTCGCCGTCCGCCACCCGCCCGGGCCTGGCCGACTGGGCGAAGGCCGGCATCCTGCTCACCCCGACCGCCCGGCCGGGCTCGTCGTACGCGGCGGTGCTGGCCACCGGCGGCCACGGGATTCGCTTCCAGTACGACTACACGCACGACCGGGCGGCCCGGCTCCGGCCGGCCGCCTCGGCGCGCTGGTTGCGGCTGGCCCGCAGCGGCGACACGATCACCGGCTACGAATCCGCCGACGGCGCCTCCTGGCACCGGATCGGCGTCGCGCACCTGGCCGGCCTGCCCGGCACCGTACGGGTCGGCTTGTTCGTCACCTCGCCGGTGGTGTTCCACGGCCGGACCGGCCGCCCCACCCAGGCCACCGGCCGCTTCCGGCACGTCACCGTCACCGGCGCCACCGGTGGCGACTGGCGCAGCCACGGCGTCGGGACCAGCCAGAACGACTTCTACCCGATCCTCGGCGCGGGCGGTGCCCGAAGCACCGGGGGCCGTTTCGTACTCACCGGCTCCGGCGACATCGCGCCCGCCGTCGTCCAGGGCGTCCTCGGTACCAACACCGTCGGCAGCACGCTGCTGCTCGGGCTGATCGCCGGGTCGATCGTGCTGATCGTGCTGGCGGCGCTGTTCGTCACCACCGAGTACCGCCGCGGGTTGATCCGTACCACGTTCGCCGCGACACCCCGGCGGGGTCGGGTGCTGGCCGCCAAGGCGATCGTCATCGGGGCGATCGGCTTCGTGATCGGTGCCGTCGCCGCCGTCGTCGCCGTCCCGGTCGGTGCCCACATCCTCACCGGGAACGGCGGGTACGTGTTCCCGGCCGGCGTCGCGACCGTCGGGGGTGTCGTCGTCGGGTGCGGCCTCGTCACCGCGCTGACCGCCGTCGCGGTGCTCGCGCTCGGTACGATGCTGCGCCGCGGCGCCGGCGCGGTCACCGCCGGGATCGTGGTGTTCGTGCTGCCGTACCTGGTCGGCTCCAGCCTGCCCGGGGCGGCGGAGAGCTGGCTGTTCCGCCTGACCCCGGCCGCCGCGCTCGCCGTCCTCGGCGTGCTGCCGCGATCGTCGCTGGTGGACTATCCGTACACCCTCGCCAACGGCTACTACCCGCTGCCGGCCTGGGCCGGGCTGCTGGTACTCGCCGGCTACACCGCGGTCGCTCTCGGCGCGGCGCGGCTGCTGCTGAACCGGAGGGACGCATGACCGCCGCACTGCTCGCCGAATGGACCAAGCTGCGCACCCTCACCAGCACCGGCTGGCTGCTCCTGGGTACCGCCGTGCTCACCATCGGTGTCGGCGCGGCGGTCGTGGCCGGCACCCACCAGTCCTCCGGAGGCGGCGGCCAGGACCTCACCAAGCTCGCCCTCACCGGCATCGATCTCGGGCAGGCCGTGGTCGCCGTGCTGGCCGTGCTGGCCGTCGCCGAGGAGTACGGCACCGGCATGATCCGGACCACCCTCGCCGCGATGCCCCGCCGGATCACCGTGCTCGGGGCCAAGGCGGCGATCGTGGCCGCGCTCAGCCTGCCCACCGGGCTGGTCGCCGTGGCGGGATCCCTGGTCACGGCACGACTCGTGCTCCACACCGGCGGACGCGGCGCCGTGCCGGCGGCGTTCGGGTCGGTCGTGCCCGGCCCGACGCTGCGCGCCGCCGCCGGCAGCGCCATCTATCTGACGTTGGTCGCGCTGCTGGCCCTCGGCATCGCCACCGCCGTGCGGGACACGGCCGTGTCCATCGGGGTGGTGCTCGGCGTGCTCTACCTGCCGCCGCTGCTCGCGCAGGCGGTGAGCGATCCGCTCCGCCGTCACCTCCTGCAGGTTGCGCCGATGTCCGCCGGGCTCACCGTGCAGGCCACCAGGCACCTGCGCGAGCTGCCCGTCGCGCCGTGGGTCGGCATCGGCGTGCTCGCCGCGTGGGCCGCCGTCGCGTTGCTGATCGGTGGCCTGCTGCTCCGGTTCCGCGACGCCTGAGCCGGCAGGCGCTGGGCGCCGCCAGCGGCGTCCCGCCCCCTGGTGCCTCGTGGCGCCGGCGGGGCGCCGCCAGTGGCCCCGCCCCCGTGGGCGGGGCCACACCGGATCGACGCCGGCCGGCGGATGTGGTGAGGTGAGCCACGTCGAATGGGGTGGTATCCGAGCCGGTGACCGGATTTCGCGGTGGGCCGTCGGGCGTCGGGTATGCGGCGTCCGGCGGGCGAGATCCACAACGGTTATGATCGATGCATCAGCTCGTTGAGCTCCTGCCGCGAGTTGTCGGCGTGTCGTAGCACCCGGGTCCGTCCGGGCACCTGCTCCGCGCTTGACCGGCCGAGTCCCTCGGGTTCCGGTTGTCGGCGGGACATCGCACAGATAGTGGTCTTCTTGTCTTCTTCGTTCAGCGACTTCGGCCTGCCCGCACGACTGGCCGAGGTGCTCACCTCCCGCAACCTGCACACCCCCACCCCGATCCAGGCGGCGGCCATCCCGGACGCGCTCGCCGGGCGCGACGTGCTCGGCCGCGCCCGTACCGGCTCCGGCAAGACGCTGGCCTTCCTGCTGCCGCTGGTCGCCCGGCTCACCGGCGGCGGCCGTCCGAAGCCCGGCACGCCGCGCGCGTTGATCCTGGCGCCGACCCGGGAGCTGGTCGGCCAGATCGACGAGGCGCTGCAACCGCTGGCCGCCGCCGCCCGGCTCACCTCGCGCACCGTGTTCGGCGGCGTCGGGCAGGGCCCGCAGGTCGCGGCCCTCCGGCGCGGCGTCGACGTGGTCGTGGCCTGCCCCGGCCGGCTGGAGGACCTGATGCGCCAGGGGCACTGCTCGCTGTCCGCGGTGCAGATCACCGTGCTCGACGAGGCCGACCACATGGCGGCACTCGGGTTCCTGCCGGTGGTGCGCCGGCTGCTGGGGCACACCCCGGCCGGCGGGCAGCGGATGCTGTTCTCCGCCACGCTGGACCGGGACGTCGACACGCTGGTCCGCGCCTACCTGTCCAAGCCCGCGCGGCACGAGGCCGACTCGGCCCAGTCGCCGGTGGCCACCATGACCCACCACGTCCTGCAGGTCGAGCGGGAACACCGGCTGCCGGTACTGGTCGACCTGACCAGCGCGCCGGGCCGCAGCGTCGTGTTCACCCGCACCAAGCACGGCGCGAAGGCGCTGGTCCGCCAGCTGCAGCGGAACGGGGTGCCGGCCGCCGAACTGCACGGCAACCTGAGCCAGAACGCGCGTACCCGAAACCTCGACGACTTCCGGTCCGGCCGGGTGGCGGCGCTGGTCGCCACCGACATCGCCGCCCGCGGCATCCACGTCGACGACGTGGCGCTGGTCGTGCACGCCGACCCGCCGGCCGATCACAAGGCCTACCTGCACCGGTCCGGGCGCACCGCGCGGGCCGGTGGCTCCGGCACGGTGGTCACCCTGGCCAGCTCCGAGCAGGCCCGCGAGGTGCGCCAGCTGCTGCGGGCCGCCCGGATCAACGCGCCGACCACCCGGGTGACCTCGCCGGACCATCCGGTACTGGCCTCGATCGCGCCCGGCAGCCGGGAGCTCGCCGACCCGGCGATGCTGCAGCAGGACACCCGCACCGCGGCACCCGCCGGCGGTTCCGATGCTCCGACCTCGACCCAGCCCGGCGGCCGTGGGCGGCGGCGCGGTGGCCGGGGCCGGTCGCGCGCGGCGGCGCACCAGCCCGTCGCGAGCGGCGCGGGGCAGGACGACCGGCGTCGTCGTACGTCGGGAACCGGGCACGGTGGCTCGGCTCGGCAGCCCGCCGCGGGGCAGGGTGGCCGCCGCGGCCGAGCATCCGGGGCCGGGACCGGGCACAGCGCCGCGGCGTTCAGCGCCCGGCGGCACTGACCGGTCGACTCGCCTGGGCGCCGCGCCCCGGTACCGCCACCGTGCCGGCAGCATCCGTGGAAAGTTTGCGGGATGGTGTCGTATCGAGGGGTGGGCGTTCGTGGAACGAGTGTGCGGTGGCCGCCGCACGCGGGGAGTCCGGCGGACTCCTCGTTCCAGGGCGAAAGGGGACGAGCATGACCGAGTACGTGATCGCGTTCAACGACGAGTGGGTGCCCGAGCACACCGAGGAGGAGATCCGGGCGAAGGGCACCGCGAGCCGGGCCGTGGTCGCCGAGATGCGGGACGCGGGCGTGCTGATCTTCACCAACGGGGCACTGGACCGGTCCACCGCGCTGTGCAGTGTCCGGTCCGTCGACGGCGAACCCGTCTTCACCGACGGTCCGTACGTCGAGACCAAGGAACACCTCGGCGGCTTCTGCGTCGTGGACGTTCCCGACGACCAGACCGCGCGGTACTGGGCGGGCCGGCTCGCGACCGCGCTCGACTGGCCGCAGGAGGTGCACCGGTTCCCCGGTCCCGGGCACGTCGGCCACGGCTCCGGCGAGGGGGAGTGAGCACGATGCCGCGCTACCTGCTGTCCGTCTACGGACCGGCCGAACCCACCGAGTTCGGCAACTACCCGTCGAAGGCGGCCATGTTGCAGGCGTTCGCCGACACCGGCGCCTTCAACGAGAAGCTGCGCCGGGACGGGCACTTCGTGTTCGCCGACGGCCTGGCGCCCGCGACGACCGCCACCACCGTCGACGGGCAGGGCGAGACACCGGTGTTCACCGACGGCCCGTACCTGGAGACGAAGGAGTACCTCGGCGGTTTCTGGGTCATCGAGGCGCCCGATCTGGACCGGGCGCTGGCGCTGGCCGCCGAGGGGTCGAAGGCGTGCCGGGGCAAGGTCGAGGTACGCCCGTTCCAGACCGAGGAGTCGTTCGGCGACCTGCTGAAGCCGTGACGCAACCTTCCGTCCAGGAAGCGATCGCCCGCGCCCACCACGAGGAGTGGGCGCGGCTGGTCGGCAGGCTCGCGCGCCGGTTCGGCGACCTGGACGTCGCCGAGGAGGCGACCGCCGAGGCGTTCGTCGCCGCGGTCGAACGGTGGCCGCGCGACGGCGTACCGGCCAATCCGGGTGGATGGTTGGCGACCACCGCGAGCCGCCGGGCGATCGACCGGATCCGCCGCGAGTCGCAGCGGGACGCCCGGCAGCAAGCGGCCGGGCTGCTGGCCGACGACACGCCGCCCGAACCGACCGGCCCGGTGCAGGACGACCGGCTGCGGCTGGTGTTCACCTGCTGCCACCCGGCGCTCGCCATGCAGGCCCGGGTGGCGCTCACGCTGCGGCTGCTCGGGGGCTCACCGTCGCCGAGATCGCGCACGCCTTCCTGGTACCGGAGACCACGGTCGCGCAGCGCATCACCCGCGCCAAGGCGAAGATCAAGGCGGCGCACATCCCCTACCGGGTACCGTCGGCCGACGACATCCGGGAGCGGCTCGCGGGCGTACTCGCGGTGATCCTGCTGGTGTTCAACGAGGGTTACCTCGCCAGCGGGGGAGACGCCGCGGTGCGTGTCGACCTGACCGACGAAGCGATCCGGCTCGGCCGGATGCTGCGAACCCTGCTGCCGGACGACGGCGAGGTCGCCGGGCTGCTCGCCCTGATGCTGCTGATCGACGCGCGGCGCAGGGCGCGGGTGTCCCGCACCGGCGAGCTGGTCACCCTCGGCGAACAGGACCGCGGTGCGTGGGACCGCGACCTGCTCGCCGAGGGGCAGGCACTGGTGCAGGAGCGGGTCGCCGCGGTCGCCCGCGGCGAGGCTCCCGGGCGGTACCAGCTGCTGGCGGCGATCAACGCCGTGCACGCGGCGGCCCCGTCCGCCCGGGACACCGAGTGGTGGCAGATCGTCGCCCTCTACGACCGGCTGGTCGTACTCGACGCCGCACCGATCGTGCGGCTCAACCGGGCGGTCGCGGTCGCCGAGGTCGACGGGCCCGACGTCGCGCTGGCCGAGGTCGACCGGTTGACCGCGGCCCTCGACGGCTACCACGCCTTCCACGCCACCCGCGCCGACCTGTTGCGGCGGCTCGGCCGCAGCGCCGAGTCGCGGACGGCGTACGACCGGGCGATCGGGCTGGCCGGCAACCCCGCCGAGCGGGCCTACCTCACCCGCCGCCGCGACCAGCTCGCCGGCTGACCGCCGCTCGGGCCGGCGAGGACCCGGACGGCGGTGGTCCGCTGGTGGCCGTGGGTGCCTCGGCGCCGGCGACAAACCCGGCGACGGGCGGCGCGCACCCGGCCATACTGGTCAGCCATGGATGAGGTCAGTGTCGTCGTCGCCCACTCGGAGCGCGCGACGTTGCGCGTCGGGGACGTGTTCCTGAAGGTGGACGGTGACCGGGCGCGCCTCGACCGCGAGGCCGAGGCGATGGCCTTGGCGCCCGTGCCGACCCCGAAAGTCCTGTGGCACAGGCCGAGCGTGCTCGCGATCGCCGCGGTACCGGGGGCCGAGATCGCCCGGCTCGGTGAGCCGTCGACCGCATCGCCCGCGGCCTGGGCCGCGGCCGGCGCCGCCCTCCGAAATCTGCACGACGCGCCGCTGCCGCCCTGGCCCGCCCGGGGTGGCCGGGGCATCGGAGAGTTGTCGGCCGAACTCGACGCCGAGTGCGGGCGGCTGGTGACCGGTGGCATCCTGCCCGCCGACCTGGTCACCCGCAACCGCCGGGTCGCCGAGGCCGCGCTGCGGCCCTGGACCCCGGTGTTCACCCACGGCGACCTGCACGTCGCGCACGTTTTCGTCGACGGCGAGGAGATCACCGGCATCATCGACTGGTCCGAGGCGGGCCCAGGCGATGCCCGGCGCGATCTCGCCACCCTGACGCTGGGGCACCAGGACCGCCTCGGCGACGTCCTCGCCGGCTACGGCACCGACGTCGACCTGGACGTGATCCGCGCGTGGTGGTCGGTGCGCAGCCTGCTGGCGGTTCGCTGGCTGGCCGAGCACGGCTTCGACCCGTTCGCGCCGGGCTGCGAGGTCGACGTGCTCAGATCCCGGATGTGAGACGGCGGGTCGGCCTCGGCTGCGTGCCGCGCCGGCGGCGGATCCGTTGCCTGCCAACCGATCACCGAGCCCGCTGCCGCCGAGCGTCCTGGCGCCGCCGGCAGCCGCCGAGCGTCCCGGCGCCGTCCCCAACCGGTCGCCGGCCCGCGCACCGCCGTCACGGCGCGCCGATGAGCGCGGTGAGGGCATCGGGAAGCGCGTCGCGCCAGCACAGGTAGTCGTGGCCGCCGGCGAACTCCGAGTACCGCAGTTGGTGGTCGCCGGCGACGAGGACGTCGCGCAACCGTCGGTTGGCGTCCAGCAGGCTGCCGTCGGCACCGGCACGGGTGTCGGGGTCGGTCTCCCACGACCCGACGGTGAGGTGCCAGCGCAGCCGCGGCCCATCGGCCCCGGCGTACTGCCGGATCGGGCCGCCGGGGAAGCGCGCCGGCGCGGGCGCCTGGTAGGCGCCGGACTGGGAGAGCACGGCGCCGAATCGGTGCGGCGCGCCGAGCGCCGCGTACGCCGCGCAGTTGGCGCCCAGGCTGGAGCCGCCGACGATGGTACGGGCCGGATCGGCGCTGATCGGCCAGCGCCCGGCGGCCCAGGGCATCAGGTGGTCGGTGAGGGCGCGAAGGAAGGTGCGGTTTCCGTTGAGCTCGGCGAGCCGGTCCACGCTGGCGACCATGATCGCGTAGGTCGGCGGGATGCTGCCGTCGGCGATCAGGTTGTCCAGGATCGTGGGGGTCGACAGCATCGGGGCGACGTAGCAGTCTCCGTCCAGCAGGACCGCGACGTGCCGGTCGGTGCCGGGATCGCCGGCGGGGCGGTACACCCAGACCCGGTGGTCGTGTGCGAGCCCGGTGCTGCGGCGGCGCATCCGGTGCATGGTCAGCTGCCCCCGGGCCACCCCAGGCCGGGCGATGGTGGCCGGATGCGGTCGCGCGGGCGGCAGGTACAGCGCGGACCGGGCATGCCCGAGCGGGTCCGGTTCGGCGCCGTCGGCGTTCGCCGCCCACCGGAACCGCCGCGGGTTGAGCGGGTCGGGTCGCCAGCCCCGGAGGGACACGAGTTCGGCGGCCGGGTCGAGCACGTCGCCGTGGTCGTTCTCGGAGAACGCGTAGCTGAGCACCCCACCGGCCGGCAGGTCGAGGGTCAGGTGCCACACGTCGGTACCGGGGAACCGGGTCAGTTCGGTGCGGCGCAGATCGCCGTAGTCGTGCGGGCCGATGAGCACGACGCGGTCGGCCCGCCCGCGCCACAGGAACGTCACGGGCAGCCGGGTACCCGTGGCGTCCGGTGCACCGATCAGCGGACCGCCGGCCTCCGCCGCCGCCTGCCAGAGCGCCACGGCGCCGGCGGGATCGCCGCTCGCGGCGCGGCGCTCGGCGGCTGCGACGGAGGGATCATGACCGGGAATCGGGCGCATGGCGGTTCTCCTCCCCTTCGGCTGGGCACCGCAGCGTAGGGATCATGATCGTCACCCGCAAGCACATCGACCGACACCCGACAACCGTCACCCACCGCGCAAACGGCACGTTCGGCCGCCGCGGCGATCGGCGAGTGCCTCGCGTCGACGCGCGGTACGGGCGCGCCCGAGCCGGTGGTATGGCGCTGGTCTCGGCACGACTCGCCGATCGCCCGGGTGGCGCTCCGGTCTCGCTATGCTCCGGTGGTGTTGGCGCGGATGCGGTGGTGGTCGTCGGCGGCGGCGTTTCGCGCGGTGCGGGCCATGGTGGTGGTTCCCGGTTTGTTCGCCCTCACCTACGAGGTGATCGGCGATCTGCAGATGGCCACCTTCGCCGCGTTCGGCGGGTTCGCGACGCTGGTGCTGGCATCGTTCTCGGGGACGCGCCGGGACCGTGCGCTGGCGCACGGCGGGCTGGCGGTGGCCGGCAGCGCCCTGCTGGTGCTCGGTACCGCGGTGAACGCGTCGCCGTGGGTGGCGGCGGCAGTCACGCTGCCGGTGACGTTCCTGGTGCTGTTCGCCGGGATCGCCGGGCCGAACGCGGCTGCCGGCGGCACCGCCGCGCTGCTGGCGTACGTGCTGCCCGCGGCGTCGCCGGGCACGATCGACATGCTCGGCTCCCGGCTGGCCGGCTGGTGGCTGGCGAGCGTGGTCGGTGCCGCCGCGGTACTGCTGCTGTCGCCGCGCCCGCCCGGCGACCGGTTGCGGGCCGCGGTCGCGGCGAGTGCCGGCGCGCTGGCCGACCGGCTCGATGCGGCGCTGCGTGGCGCCGGCACCGACGCCGACCGCGCGGCGGCGCTCGCGGCCAAGCACGAACTGCTCGCGGCGTTCACCGCCACCCCGTACCGGCCGACCGGGTCGACGGTCGCCGACCAGGCGCTGACCAGCCTGGTCGGGATGCTGGAGTGGGCGACCGCGGTGCTCGAGGACGGGCTCCGCGAGTACCCGGACCTGCGGACGCTGGCCCCGGTCGAGCGGGACCTGTACGCGGCGACCCGGGACACCTTGCGCCGGGTGGCGGCCCTGCCGTCCGGTGGAGCCGAGATGCCGGACCTGGCCGGGTTGCAGCGCGCGATCGGGTCCAGCGTGGCCGCCCTGCGGCGGATGCCGGCCGGCGACGGCGACTTCGCCGACGCGGTGCACCAGGCGTTCCACGCCCAGACCAGCGCGTTGACGGTGCGGGCGGCGACGTTGGACGCCCTGATCGCCGCCGGGTGCTCGGACCCGGCGACCGCCGCCGAGCAGGCCCGCCGCTGGTACGGGCTGCCTGCCGCGCGGCCGCCCCGGGCCGGCGTGCTGGCCCTGGCCTGGCGGCACGCCAACCTGCGGTCGGTGTGGTTTCGCAACAGCGTGCGGGGCGCCTTCGCGCTGGCCGCCGCGGTGCTGGTCGCCGACCTGGTCGGGGTTCAGCACGCGTTCTGGGTGGTGCTGGGCACCCTGTCGGTGCTGCGGACCAACGCGGCCGGCACCGGCTCGACGGCGGTGCGGGCACTGCTGGGTACCGTCGTCGGGTTCGTCGTCGGCGCGGCGCTGTTGCTGGTGGTCGGGACCGGCCCGGGGGCGCTGTGGGTGGCGCTGCCGATCGCCGTGCTGGTCGCCGGGTACGCCCCGGGCACGCTGCCGTTCGCGGCCGGCCAGGCGGCGTTCACCATCGTGGTCTCGGTGCTCTACAACCTGCTGGTACCGGTGGGCTGGTCGATCGGCGTGGTTCGGATCGAGGACGTCGCGCTCGGCTGTGCGGTCAGCCTCGTGGTCGGCGTGCTGTTCTGGCCGCGCGGTGCCAGCGCGGTGGTCGGCGACGACGTCGCGGACGCGTTCCGGGAAGGTGGCAGGTACCTTGCCCAGTCGGTGGACTGGGCGCTGGGCCTGCGCCAGCAGGAACCGGAACCGGCCCGCGCCGTCACGGCCGGCCTGCGGCTGGACGAGGGGGTGCGCGGGTTGCTCGCCGAACGCGGGACCCGGCATCTGGCCACCCAGCAGCTGTGGCGACTGGTCGGCGGCACCATCCGGTTGCGGTTGACCGCGCAGTCACTGGCCAGCCTGCCCTCGCCGGACGCCGGTCCGGACCCGGTCAGCGATGAGCTGAGCGGCCAGGCGGCACGGATCGCCCGCTGGTTCGACGATCTGGCCGACCTGCTCGTCCGGCCGGGCGCGGCCGGCCCGTCCCCGGCGCCGGCCGTCGCCATCCGGATCCCGACGCTGCGACCGGTCGCCGCCGCCGCCGCGACCGACACCCTGCCCTGCACGCTGTGGGTGGAGCAACACCTGCAGCACATCCGGCCGGCCCTCGACAGCCTCGTCGTGCCCGCGGCCGAGGTCGCCCGGCTGCGCGGCATTCCCTGGTGGCGCTAGGTGTTCTGTCCTGAGAGGTTGGGGACGCGGCTGGCGGGTGGTTGGCCGCCGAGTGCGGTGCGTCCGCGGTCGTCGCCCGGGTTCGCCGGGCGGCGACCACCGCTTCGCCCGGCGGTTCAGCGGGCGTGCCAGGCCGCGAGGAGCGCGGCCTCGTCCTCGGCGCTGATGCCGCCGTCGCGCTCGCCGGGGCGCCACGCGTCGCGGGTCCAGGCGAGGGTGTCGCGGGCCGTCTCCGCGAGGCCCCGGGTGCGCAGGCCGGCGGCCAGCGACCGGGTGACGTCCCGGGTCAGGAACCCGCCGTACTCCGGCAGCGGCAGCCACAACGGCAAGGATCGCTCCCCGGCCCACGGGTTGACCCCGTGCTCGACCAGGAAGTCCTGAGCCACCCAGGTCAGCTCGGGACTCGTGCCGACCCCGGCGGCGATCTCGGCCAGGAACTCACTCATCGGCATGGTGGGGCCGGTCCCGTCGTAGGCGCCGGCCAGCCCGTCGGCTCCGGCTCGCACGATCCAGTCGGCCAGGTCGCGCGCGTCGATGCACTGCACCGGCCGGTTCGGATCGCCGGGCGCCAGCACCTCGCCACCGCGGGCCAGCCGGCTCGGCCAGTATCCGAAGCGGACCATCGCGTCGCGCGGGCCCACCAGCAGGCCGGCCCGGCACAGGAACGCGCGGTCGGCGCCCATCGCCTCGACCACGGCCAGCTCGCAGGCGCGCTTGCAGCGCCCGTAGTTCTCCGGGTCGGATTCGTCCACGTCGGCCGGTGCCGGTGCGACCAGCGGTGCGGTGTCGGCGACCTGCCCGGGCGTCGCGTCGTCCGCGTACACGTTGCAGGTCGACACGAACGTCCAGTGACCGGCCCGGTCGGCCAGCGTGGCGAGTGCCGAGCGCACCTCGCTGGGCCGGCGTGCCACGTCGATCACGGCGTCGAACTCGCCGTCGAGCCCGTCGTACGCCCCGGGCCGGCTCCGGTCCGCCCGGACGAACCGGACGCCCTCTGGCGGCTCACCGGTCTTCCCGCGGGCCAGGCACACCACGTCGTGCCCGGCGTCACGGGCGGCCTCCGCCACCGCGCGCGACAGCATCGCGGTGCCACCCAGTACCAGTGTTCGCATCGAAACGGCCCTCCTCCTCGTACGGTCCCTGCGGCATCGTCGCAGCCGCGGGGCCGACGCGCCGGATGCGTTCGCCAGCAGCGGATACGCTCACAGCAGAGCGGTCGGTGCCGGGTGGGATCGCTGCACCAGTGCCCGCACCGTCCGGGCCGGAACGTTCTGCTGATCGCGTTGCATGGTCCGACGGTAGGAGCTGCACACCTGTGTCCGGGGCAAGCCCTCGACCGTCAGGCTCGCCCTACTCGGCCGGGCGCCGCTCCGGTCAAGGGCGCATTCGGGGATCGTGGGTGGGATCGGGATAAAGGGGAGGGCGGCCGTGTTCCGCCGCTTCCGGGCGCAGCTCGTAGTGCCAGGGCTCGTTGCGGTAGATCTGGCACAGCCCGTACCGGGCGCCGTGCCGGGACAGCCAGGCGGTGGCGTCGATGGGCCCGATGTCGACCGCGCGGCCGGCCACGTGCGCCGAGGTGTCCGCGGTGGCGACCCAGCGGGCGGCCTCCTCGGCCGACCCGTACTTCGTGACCGCCTCGCGCAGGAGCTGGTTCTGGTACTCGGGCGATCGCCAGCCGCTGTTGACCCGGAATCCGACACCCTCGCGGGCGGCGTCGGTCGCGGCCGCGCGCAGGGCGCGAAGCAGGTCCGGGTCGAGGTTCGTGACCCCCGGACGGCGATCGTCGAACACCGTCACGCCGGCCGGCAGCACGCCGTCCGCCTCGGTGGTGGTACGGGTCACGGCCGGCGGCGGGGTCCTGCCGGTCTTCGCTGGTGCTGCGGTGGTTTGTCGCATGCGGCCAGTCAACGCGGCGCCGTGTTGCCGGGCCGTATGTGGATTTTGGTATGCCGACGATATGCGCCGGCTCCTAGCATCGGGGTCATGCGTGTGTTGGTGGTCGAGGACGAGCCCTACATGGCCGAGGCCATCCGCGACGGTCTGCGGCTGGAGGCCATCGCGGCCGACATCGCCGGTGACGGCGACACCGCGCTGGAGCTGTTGAGCGTCAACGCCTACGACATCGCGGTGCTCGATCGCGACATTCCCGGCCCTCCGGAGACGAGGTCGCGCAGAGCATCGTCACCTCCGGCAGCGGCATGCCGATCCTGATGCTCACCGCGGCCGACCGGCTCGACGACAAGGCATCCGGCTTCGAGCTCGGCGCCGACGACTACCTGACCAAGCCGTTCGCGCTGCGCGAGCTGGTGCTGCGGCTGCGGGCGCTGGACCGTCGCCGCGCGCACAGCCGGCCACCGGTACGGGAGATCGCCGGGTTGCGGCTCGATCCGTTCCGCCGGGAGGTGTACCGGGACGGTCGCTACATCGCGCTGACCCGGAAGCAGTTCGCGGTGCTGGAGGTTCTCGTCGCCGCCGACGGCGGCGTGATCAGCGCCGAGGAGTTGCTGGAGCGCGCCTGGGACGAGAACGCCGATCCGTTCACCAACGCGGTCCGCATCACCGTTTCGGCGCTGCGCAAGCGGCTCGGCGAGCCGTGGGTGATCGCCACCGTGCCCGGCGTCGGGTACCGCATCGACCCGGGCTCCGGTACCGGGCGGGAGGGGGCGGACCGTGGATAGGCCGCCCGGGCTGAGCGTCCGGTTCAAACTGACGCTCAGCTACGCCGGGTTCCTGATGGTCGCCAGCGCGCTGCTGCTCGCGGTCGTGGCGCTCTTCCTGCTGCGCTACGTTCCCGACCGCGCGATCATCACCCCCGGCCCGCTGATTCCCAACCGCTCGGACCTGCTTCGCGCGTTCGTCCCGAAGGCGATCTGGATGCTGGCGTTCCTGCTGGTGTTCGGCCTGGTCGGCGGGTGGATCCTGGCCGGGCGGATGCTCGCCCCGCTGACTCGCATCACCAACGCGACCCGCAAGGTCGCCGCCGGGTCGCTCTCGCACCGGATCGAGCTGGAGGGCCGCCAGGACGAGTTCCGGGAACTCGCCGACAGCTTCGACGCGATGCTCGCCCGCATCGAGGCGCAGGTCGCCGAGCAGCAGCGGTTCGCGGCCAACGCCTCGCACGAGCTGCGCACGCCGCTCGCGATCACGCAGACACTGCTCGACGTGGCGCGCAACGATCCGGACCACGACACGGCGGAGCTGGTCGATCGGCTGCACTACGTCAACGGCCGGGCCATCGACCTCACCGAGGCGCTGCTGCTGCTCAGCCGGGCGGACCGGCGGTCGTTCACCCGGGAACGAGTGGACCTATCGCTGCTCGTCGAGGAGGCGGCGGAGACGCTGCTGCCGCTGGCCGAGAAGCGTGGCGTGACCATCGAGACCTCCGGCGAGGTCAGCCCGACCGTCGGCTCCTATCCGCTGTTGCTGCAGCTGACCACGAACCTGCTGCACAACGCGATCGTGCACAACCTCGCGGAACACGGCACGGTCCGGACCAACACCGCGGCGTTCGCCGGGGTCGTCGTGCTGACGGTCGACAACACCGGTGAGCAGCTGAGTCCGCAGCTGGTCGCGACGCTCACCGAGCCGTTCCAGCGGGGCAGCCAGCGCGTTCGCCGCGACCACAGCGGGGTCGGTCTCGGTCTGGCCATCGTCAAGAGCATCACCCGGGCACACGACGGCACGCTCGCGCTCGTCCCGCTGGCCTCCGGCGGGCTGCGGGTCACGGTGCAGCTGCCGGCCGCGCCACCGGGTCCGCCCGGCATCCCGGGGCCGGCCGGCGGCCAGCAGCCCGAACCTAGGTGACGGCCGCCCGCCGTCGGGCGATCGTGGCGAGGACGTGCCGGGCCAGTACCAGGTCCGCGTCGGGAGCGCCGGCCGCCGACGCCGCCGCGGACATCGACGCGATCCGTCCCGGGTCGGTGAGCACCGGCAGCAGCCTCTTCTCGATCCAGGCCGGGTCGAGGTCGGCGTTGTCGACCAGCAGCGCGCCGCCGGCGGCGACCACCGGCTCGGCGTTGTGCCGCTGCTCGCCGCCGCGCAGCGGCAGCGGAACGTACGCCGCGGGCAGGCCGACGGCCGCCAGCTCGGCACAGGTCATCGCGCCGGAACGGCAGATCACGAAGTCGGCCGCGGCGTAGGCGTACCGCATCTCGTCCACGTAGCGGAGCACCACGTACGGCGGGTCCCCGGCCGGCGCCTCGACCTCGTGCTGCGGTCCGGTGATGTGCAGTACCTGCACCCCGGCCGCGCGCAGTGCCGGCGCGGCGGCGGACACTGCGACGTTGATCGCCCGGGCGCCCTGCGAGCCGCCGGTGGCCAGCAGTACCGGGCCGTCGGGTCGCAGCCCGAAGCGCTCCCGGGCCGCGGCACGCAGCGCGGGACGGTCCAGCCCGGTGATCGCCGGCCGCAGCGGGATGCCGATCGCGGTGGCGTGCGCCAGGCGTACCGCCGGGGTGGCGGTGAACACGTGGGTGGTCAACCGGGCGGCGAGCCGGTTGGCGACGCCGGCCTGGGCGTTCGCCTCGTGCACCACGATCGGCAGGTTCCGCCGGTGGGCGGCCAGGTAGGCCGGCGCGGCCACGTAGCCGCCGAAGCCCACCAGCGCCTCGGCCCGCACCCGGTCCAGCACCGCCCCGGCCGCCCGTACCGAGTCGCGCAGCCGGCCGGGGGTCTGCAGCAGCGCCAGGTTCAGGCTGCGCGGCAACGGAACCGGCGGGATCAGTTCCAGCGGATAGCCGCGGGCCGGAACGAGGGTGGTGTCCAGCCCGCGAACGGTACCGAGGGCGGTGATCTGGGCGGTGTGATCCAACCGACGCAGCGCGTCGGCGAGGTTCATCGCGGGCTCGATGTGGCCGGCCGAGTGTCCGCCGGCGACCACCACGCGCGGCCCGGTCACGCCGGTACCCCGGAGCGGACCCGCGGCGCCACGTCCCGGATCTCGCGGGTGGCGACGATGGGGAAGTCGAAGTAGGTGTCCGGGTAGGGTTCGTCGACCAGCGTGTAGTGCCACCACTCGCGCTGGTAGCAGCGGAATCCGCTGGCGTGCATCAGGTCGTGCAGCTGCGCGCGGTGCCGCGCCGCGGCCGGCGCGACCCCCGGCGCCCGATGGTGCGAGATCGGATCCATCAGGTCGTGGCCGCCGCCCATCGCGACCAGTTCCCCGGTCGCGAGGTGGTACAGGGTCAGATCGACGGTGCTGCCCCGGCTGTGCCCGGATCTGCTGGCCACGTACCCCTGCTCGATCATCGCGGCGCGGTCGATGTTCGGGTGGTGCCGCGGTTTGGTCCGGCCGTCCTCCGGCTGGGTGGACCAGCGCAGGAAGCAGTCCACCGCGCGCTGCGGGCGGTAGGCGTCCCACAGCAGCAGACCGAACCCGAGGGCCTCGGCCCGCCGCCGCGCGTCGTCCAGCGCGGCGCACAGCGCCGTGGTACCGACGATGCGGTTCGCCGCGTAGCCGTCCACCGGCTTGCCGGTGAAGTTGTCCCAGGTGGCGTACTTGGCGTCGCAACGGATCCCGGGCACCAGCTCGTCCACGAACGCGAAGTCGGCGTTCACCGCCGGCCTCCGGCCAGCGCCAGCGCCGCGATCCGGTCGATCACCTCGGTCAGCGGCAGCCCGGCGGCGGCCATCATCCGCGGGTACCGGCTGTACGAGGTGGTGCCGGGGAAGGTGTTGACCTCGTTGAGGACCACGGTGCCGTCGTCGGTGAGGAACATGTCCACCCGGGCGAGCCCGCGGCAACCCAGCGCGCGGTAGATCGCCTTGGCGGTCTGCCGGACGAGCATCCGGGTCTGCGGCGAGATGTTCGCCGGCACCGTCACCGTGGAGTTCTCCGACCCGGTCTCCGGCGCGTTCTCCTGGTGGATCTTGAAGAAGCCGTGCGACAGCGTGATCTGGTCCACCTCGCCGGCCACCAGGTCGGTGTCGTTGCCCAGGATGGCGCACCCGACCTCGGTGCCGGCGACCGCCTGCTCGACCAGCACCTTCGAGTCGAACTCCCGGGCCGCCGCCACCGCGCCCGGCAACTCCGCCGCGCTGCGTGCCTTGCCGACACCGAAGGAGGAACCGGACCGGGCCGGCTTGACGAACACGGGATAGTCGAACTGTTCGGGATCGATCGTCTCGCCCGCCTGGAAGGTCCAGAAGTCCGGGGTGGCGATCCCCGCGCTGCGCACCACCAGGTAGGCCAGCGACTTGTCCATGCACAGCGCGGAACTCTGGATGTCACAGCCCACGTAGGGCATGCCGGACAGCTCCAGCAGGCCCTGCATCGCGCCGTCCTCGCCGAGCTTGCCGTGCAGTACGGGGAAGACCAGGTCCAGCTCGATCGTCTCGTACTTGCCCTCGTCGAAGACGAGCAGCCCGCGCACCCCGCGGTCCGGGGACAGCACGGCCGGGCGGCAGTTGCCGGCCTCCCAGTCGGCCGCGGGGCCGTCGCACAGCTTCCAGGCGCCGCTGCGGGTGATGCCGATGTAGAACGGCTCGTACTTCTCCAGGTCGAGGTTCTTCGCCACTTCCCGAGCGGACTTGACGGAGATGGGGTGCTCTTCGGAGCAGCCGCCGAAGACGATGCCGACCTTCAACCTAGCCATGGTGGTATCTGCTTTCGAATCGGAGACAGTTGGCGATGGAGTTCTGCACCGTGTCGCGCAGTGCGTGGTCGGTGTAGTAGGCGGTGTGCGGGCTGACGATGACGTTCGGCAGCTGGTGCAGCCGGGCCAGCGTCGTACCGGCCAGCGGCGTGTCGCGGCAGTCGGCGTAGAAGATGCCTTCCTCGCCCTCCACCACGTCCAGCGCCGCGCCGCCCAGCTCGCCGGCTTCCAGCGCGGCGACCAGGGCGTCGGTGTCGACGAGCGGGCCGCGTCCGGTGTTGACGACGATCGCGCCGGGCGGTAGCTGCCCGATCCGGCGACGGTCGAGCAGGTGGTGGGTGCCCGCGTTGAGCGGGGTGTGCAGGGTGACGATGTCGCTGTGCGCCAGCAACTCGTCGAGCGGCACGTGTCCGGCCGCGGGCCCGGGGTGCGCGTCGTGAGCCAGGACCCGGCAGCCGAAGCCGGCGAGTCGGTCGATCACCGCGGCGCCGATGCGGCCGGTGCCGACGACGCCGACGGTCAGGTCGCGCAGCTCGCGTCCGCGTACCTCGTGCAGCCGGAAGTCCCGGTGCTCGGCCCGGACGATGACCGATCGGGCATTCCGCAGCGCCATCAACATCAGCATCAGCGTGTAGTCGGCCACGCTGTCGGGTGAGTAGGCGACGTTCTCCACCTGGATGCCCAGCGTTGCGGCGTAGTCGACGTCGATGTGGTCGAACCCGACGCTGCGGGTGGACACGTACCGCACGTCGGCCCGGCTCAGCGCGCGCAGCGTGGCGTGCGTGATCGGGGTCTTGTGGCCGACGCTGACGCAGCGGTGGCCGGCCGCCAGCGCGGCGTTGTCCGCCGACGGTGGGGCGTGGGTGATCGTCGGCAGCACGCCGAGGCGCGGCGCCAGCGCCCGGAACAGCGTCTCCTCGTCCGGGCCGCAGCCGTACACGGTGATTCCGGTGGCTGGTGCCGTCGATGCGGACGCGGATGCCGGCGGTCGGGCGGGGCGGGCCACAACGCGTGCTGGCTGCCGGTAGCTCATGGCGCTCAGTCAAGGCGACGGCGCGTTGCCGGCACGTATCGGAATTCCGATACGGCGACGATATGTTACCTGCGGGTAATAGCCGGCGCCGGTCGGCTCGTCCGGGGCGGCCTCGCCTCGGACGAGGAAGCCGGCCTCGCCGTCGTCCTCGGGGATCGGCGGCGGGTGCACCGCCGGTCCGGCGCGATCACCAGGGGTTTCTATAGACTATAGGTAAATCTCTAATGGTGATAGGCTGGTCGCATGCCACGCGCCGCCCTGACCGTCGCCAGCATCGTCGACACCGCGGGGGCGCTCGCCGACGAGGTGGGCTTCGAGGCCGTCTCGCTGTCGGAGGTGGCCCGCCGGCTCGGAGTGCGGGCTCCCAGCCTCTACGCCCACGTGCGCGACCTCGCCGCGCTCCGCGACGGCATCACCGAGGCCGCGCTGCGCGAGCTCGGCAGCCGGATCGCCCTCGCGACCGCGGGCCGATCCGGGCGCACCGCGCTGCGCGGGTTGATGCAGGCGCACCGCGGGTTCGCCAGCGAGGCACCCGGTCGCTGGCAGTCGCTCCAGCGGCGCGCGGACCAGGCGGTGGCCGCGTCGGAGGCGGCGCGATCGGTGGTGGCACTGACCGGCGCCGTGCTGCGCGGCTACGCCCTGCCCGAGTCGGAGCACGTGCACGCGATCCGGTTGCTGGGCGGCGCCATCGCCGGCTACCTGGCGCTGGAACGCGCGGGCAGCTTCGCGTACCGCGACCCCGAACCCGACGTGTCCTGGGAGCGCGCCGTCGACGCCCTCGATGCACTGCTGCGCCACTGGCCGGCAGCGCCGCCCCAGGAAGGTCCCCGACAGGAGAAGTCATGATCGTCACCCCCATCTCACCCGCCCTGCTCCGCGGCTTCGAAGATCTCGAAAGAACGCCTCGCGGAGTGCTGCCACATCGTCTTCCCGGCTGGGTGCGCGCGGGGCTCGCCGACCCGCAGTTGCTGTTCGCCGAGGCCCAGCCCGCGGGGGTGCGCGTCGTCGGGGTGACCGCGGCGCGCCGGCTGGAGCTGGTGACGCACCCCACCCACACCACGTACCGGGGGATCGCACGCCCGCGCGGAAGTGTCGATCTGGTGATCGACGGCCGGCTCGTCGCAAGCGACACGCTGACCGGTGGCGATGCGGTCGAGATCGACCTGTCCACGGGTGCCAGCCACCGCGTTCCGGGACCACCGCACGTCTCGGCCTTCGACGGATTGCCGGCGGGGGAGAAGCGCGTCGAGCTGTGGCTGCCGCACAACGAGTCGGTACAGCTCCTCGACCTCCGCGGCGACGCACCGGTCGCCCCCGCCGAGTCGCCGGGCCCGGTCTGGGTCCATCACGGCAGTTCGATCAGCCAGGGCTCGAACGCCACGACCCCGGCGCGAACCTGGCCGTCCATCGCCGCCCGGCAGGCGGGCGTCGAGCTGCGCAACCTGGGCTTCGGCGGCAGTGCACTCGTCGACCCGTTCCTGGCCCGCGTCATCCGCGACACCGCGGCCGATTTCATCAGCCTCAAGCTCGGCATCAACGTGGTGAACTCGGATGCGATGCGCCGGCGGGCATTCGTGCCCGCCGTGCACGGCTTCCTCGACACGATCCGCGACGGGCACCCGGCGACGCCGCTGCTGCTCGTCTCGCCGGTCTTCTGCGGCATCCACGAGGACACGCCAGGGCCGGGAATGATCGAGCCGGACAGCCTGCGGACCGGTCGGCTGCGCTTCGCGGCGAGCGGGTCGCCCGGCGACCGGGCGCTCGGCCGGCTGACGCTCACCGTCATCCGCGACGCGCTCGCCGAGATCGTCGAAAGCCGGCACGACCCGGCACTCCACTACCTCGACGGCCGGACGCTGTACGGGGCCGCCGACGCCGACGAGCTTCCGCTGCCCGATGCCCTGCATCCGGACACCGCGAGCCACGAACGGATCGCCCGGCGCTTCGCCGGGTACGCGTTCGCCGGCGACGGCCCCTTCGCCGGCGCGCGGCCACCGGCGCGTTCGTGACCGAACGACGGTAGCTGCCGCGGCCCACCGCCCGTGCCACGGGCCGGACCGGTTCGCTGCCGACTCCCGGTTGTGGCGGACCGGGCCGTCCCGGATCGATACGCTCGACGGTGGCCCAACCGAGTGGAGGAGCGTGCGATGACAGACCCAGCCAGTGCGGCGGACCGGCGGTCCCGGGTGCTTGCCGACGGCAACGAGATCCCGCTACTGGGCTTGGGGGTGTGGCAGATCCCGGACGGGCGCGAGTGCGAGGACGCGGTGCGGTGGGCGCTGGCCGCCGGATACCGGCACATCGACACCGCGCAGGCCTACCGCAACGAGCGCAGCGTCGGGCGGGCGCTGCGCGACAGCGGGGTGCCGCGTGACGAGGTCTTCCTCACCACGAAGTTCTTTCCCGGCCACCGTGACCCGGAGCAGGAGGTGCAGCGCAGCCTGGAGCGGCTCGGCGTCGACTTCGTCGACCTGTACATCATCCACTGGCCGCAGGGCGGGCCGACCTGGGCGTGGGACGGCATGCAGCGGGCACACGAGCGCGGTTACGCGCGCTCGATCGGGGTGTCCAACTTCGACGTGGCCGAGCTGTCGTCGCTGTTCGAGGTGGCCGAGGTGCCGCCGGTGGTCGACCAGGTGCAGTTCAGCCCGTTCGAGTTCCGGCGCGGGCTGCTGTCGGCCTGCGAGCAGCGCGACGTGGCGATCGAGGCGTACAGCCCGCTGGGCACCGGCCGGCACCTGGGCGACCGGCGGGTGGCCGGGATCGCCGATCGGCTGGGCCGCACCCCGGCCCAGGTGCTGATCCGGTGGGCGCTGCAACGCGGGCTGGTCGTGCTGCCGAAGTCCACCCACCGGGAGCGCATCGAGAGCAACGCCCAGGTCTTCGACTTCGCCCTCACCGACGAGGACATGGCCGCGCTGGACGGCCTGGACCGCACCGGCGGTACCGACCGGGCACAGGAGAACGCCTGGTGGTGACCGCGGCCGGGCTCACCCGGTGACGCGCAGCGCGGCCGGCACCGCCCACCACTGTTCGGGCCGGTCCACGACCGGGGCGTCGAGCCCGTCGTCGAGCACCCGGGCGAGCCGGAACAGGTACGCCGCGATGCCGGCGGCGCCCTGCATCCACGACGTGCCGGGTGGCAGCAGCGGCTGCTCGATCCGGTGCTCGACGAACCGCCACCGGGCGCCGGTCCTGTCCCGGACCGCGCGGTCGAGCAGCGCGTCGCCCATCGTGCGGGCCGGTGCCAGCAGCTGCCCGTCGCCGGTGTCCTGGGCCGTGTCGAGCAGCATGTCGCCGACGCCGGCGGTACCGCAGCAGCGGCCGTCGTTGTCCCAGAAACCGGGCCGCAGCCGGCGCGGCAGGCCGGAGTCGAGCACCGCGCGCACGCAGCGCCGGCGCAGCTCGGGCACCGGGTGACCGCCGACGTCCGGTACCCCGGCGTGCCCGAGCGCGGCGAACAGGTAGCTCAGCCCGGTCGGCCCGTGGCACCAGCCGTAGGTGACCGGCTCGACGTCGCGGCTGGAGTACGGCAGGGTGTGCGGGACGACGAAACCGCCGTCGGCGAGCGACCCGACGGCGAGCAGGTGGCGCGCACCGCGCACCGCGGCGGCGACGAAGTCGTCCCGGCCCAGCGCCGTGCCCGCCACCGCCAGCGCGCTCGCCACCCCGGCGGTGCCGTGCGCGAAGTTCGGTGTGCTGGCGGGGTAGCCGGGATGCAGCCGCCAGTCGAGCCCGTCGCCGGTCTCCTCGGCCGCCCGCAGCAGCGCGGCACCGCCGGTCGCCGTGAGCGCGCCGGCGTCCGGGCCGCCGGCCCACGCGGCGGCCAGCACCACCCCGGCGGTACCCATGATCAGGTCCGTGACCGGGGCGCTGGTCTCCAGCTCGAAGGTAGTGGGCCAGCCGTCCGGCGTGCTCAGCTCGACCAACCGGTGCAGCGCGACGCGCTCGGCACCCGGGGCGAGCTGGCGCAGCGCGAGGACGTGGCCGGCGAGGCCGTCGGCCCAGGACGGTTCGGTACGCTCCGGCGCGGTCGCGGTGAGCCGGCGCACGATGCCGTCGGCCAGTTCGCGCTCGGCGCCGGTGAGCGGCCGGGACCGGGCGATCTCGGCCAGCACCGGCGCCAGGCCGGCGACCCCGCCGTACGTTCCGTCCCGGTCGGTGGCCGGCGCCGGCTCCGGTGCGTCGCCGGTGGGCACGGTCTCCGGCAGCCACGGCCCGTCGTCGTCGCGCAGCTGCGCCAGCACCCACGACCAGGCCGCCTCGCCGGTTTCCCGGTACTCCGTCGCCGCACGCACCCGCCCAGGGTACGGCGCGGGGTCAGCCGGCCGGCGGCACCGGGACGGCGCCGACCGTGAACGGCGCCGCCGCGCTGCCGTCGTGCTGCCCGGCGAACTGGGAGTGCACCAGCAGCAGCCGGTCGCCCAGGTGCGCGACGGTGGTCGGGGTGTCGGTCAGACGCTGCGGCCAGCGGCCGGCGATCGCCGCCGACCGCCGGTCCGGCGCCGGGCGCAGCGCGGTCAGCACGTACTCCGCACCGCCGTCGGGCAGATCGATGTTGTCGCAGGCGTAGACCAGGTCGCCGACCACGACCATCCCGTCGCCGTTGACCGGCACCCCGCCGACGTCGACCGGTTCGACCGTCCCGGTCGCGACCTCCACCCGCCACAGCCGGCCGGTACCCTGCGCCGCGACCAGCAGCGTGGCGCCCGCATCGAGCGCCACGATCCCGTTGAGATAGGGCAACTCGCCCGGATCCGGCACCGTCAGCCACTCTTCGGGCGCGCCCACCGCGGCACCCAGCGGTACCCGCCACAGCACCGGCCGGGCCGAATCGGTCAGGTACGCGTACCCGCCGGCGACGCACACGTCGTTGAGCAGGGTCGGATCCGGCACCCGGTGGCGGGCGACCAGCGCGCCGCTGCCCGTGTCGTAACCGAACAGCCGTCCGGTCTGGCCGCCGCACACCAGCAGCCGGCCGGCCGGATCGACCGCCATCCCGGCCGCCTGGGTGCGCCCGTCGGCGCCGGCGGGCTGCCACACCTCGGTCTCGGCCCGGTCGAGGTGGCCGCGGAAGATCGTGCCCTGGGCGTAGCTGGAGACGTAGAAGGTGACGCCGTCGGGGCCCTCGGTGATCCCCTCCGGGAACACGCCGTCGCCGGGCAGCAGGTACTCGTTCAGCACGCCGTCACGGTACCGGTTGGTACGGGCCGCGGGGCCGGCATGCGCTGCCGGGTTCGTCGCCGGTGGGTGCACATCGACGGCTCGTCCCGATCCGGCGTCGGCAGCGTCCGTCACACTCGCCGCCGCGCCGCCGCCGGGCTGTCTATGCTCCTGGCGTGATCCGGATCGAGTTGGACGAGCCGACACTGTCCCGCACCCGGATCGCGCTGAGCCCGCTGTGGGAGACCGTGTGCAGCCTGCACCTGGTGCACCGCACCGGTGGCCGGCCGCCCTACCCGTACCAGGACTGGGCCCGCCGGGCGGTCGAGGCGGTGGCGGCCACCGGGATCGGGTGGTACCCGGCGGCCACCGACGGCAACTCGCCGGACTTCCTGTCGCCCATCCCGGCCGGGCCGGCGCCGACGATCGCCGACGAGCTGACCGCGCTGTGCGACACCGATCCGGCCGTCGTCGCCGCGCAGCTCGACCGGCACCATCCGGGCGGTTCGCCCGCGGCCCTGGCACCGTTCCGGACGGAGCCGCGGGCGGCGCTGCGCCGGCTCGCCGACCAGCTGCTCGCCTACCACGAGCGGGCGATCGAACCGTACTGGCCGGCGCTGCGGGCGGTGCTCGACGAGGAACTGCTGCACCGTGCCCGCGCGCTCGCCACCGACGGCGCGGACGCGCTGCTCGCCGACCTGCACGACCGGGTCCGCTGGCAGCGTCCGGTGCTGACCCTGGTGAAGCAGGTGGACTACCGGGAACGGGTGGTCGACAAGCAACTGCTGCTGATCCCGCTGGTGTTCTCCCGTGGCGGGCTGATGTGCTCCACCGACCACCCGCGCGTCACCGCGGTCTCCTACCAGGCGCGCGGTGCCGCG
Source organism: Actinocatenispora thailandica (assembly GCF_016865425.1). Taxonomy (NCBI): domain Bacteria; kingdom Bacillati; phylum Actinomycetota; class Actinomycetes; order Micromonosporales; family Micromonosporaceae; genus Actinocatenispora; species Actinocatenispora thailandica. The sequence goes on from NZ_AP023355.1 coordinate 1,787,460, forward strand.
GTGCTGGCCGGCGAGCCGGTACCGCCGGCGCCCGCCGACCGGCTGGCGCTGCTGGTGGGCCGGGGGCGCGCGACGCTGCTGCGCGAGCTCGTCGCCCCGACCAGTACCGGGATGCTGGCACGCCGGCTCGGGCTGGCCCCCAGCACCGTGTCGGAGCATCTCGGCACCCTGGTCGCCGCCGGCGTGGTCGCCCGCCGCCGGCACGGCCGTACCGTGCTCTACCAGGCCACCGAGACCGGTACCGCGCTGCTGACGCTGCTGGCCGAGGCCGCCGCCGGCACGGTCGCCTGACCGGCCGGTCGGGCCCGCGCCGTCGGCGCCTCCGGGTCGGTCGATTCGGGCGCTGCCGAATCGTTGGCGCCGGCCGGCGGCGGCTTCCTACCGTGCCCGGCATGGCAGGTGAACTGGCGATCGAGGCGGTGCGGCTGCACCGCACGTACCGGACCCGGACCGGCTGGCTGCGCCCCCGGCGCGGCACCGTCGAGGCGGTCCGCGGGGTGGACTTCGCGGTAGCGCGCGGCGAGCTGTTCGGGCTGCTCGGCCCGAACGGCGCCGGCAAGACGACGACCATCAAGATGCTCAACACGCTGCTCGCCCCGACGTCCGGTACGGCCCGGGTGATGGGGCTGGACGTGGTGCGTGACACCCGCGCGGTGCGGCGCCGGATCGGGTACGTGTTCGGCGGCGACCGCGGCCTCTACGAGCGGCTCTCGGCGCTGGACAACCTGCGCTACTTCGCCGAGCTGTACGGCGTGCCGGCGCGCGAGCAGCGGGCCCGGATCGGTGCCCTGCTGGAACGGGTCGACCTGACCGGCCGCGAACACGAACGGGTCGAGGGGTACTCGCGGGGCATGCGGCAGCGGCTGCACATCGCCCGCGGGCTGCTGCCCGAACCGGACGTGCTGTTCCTGGACGAACCGTCGATCGGGGTGGACCCGGTGGCGGCCCGCGAGCTGCGGGCGATGATCGCCGAACTGTCCGCTTCCGGCACCACGGTGCTGCTGACCACGCACTACATGGCCGAGGCGGAGGAGCTGTGCGACCGGATCGCGGTGATCGCCGCCGGCCGGCTCGCCGCGATCGGTACCGCCGACGAGCTCAAGCACGCGGCGGCCGGGCGGCGGGTGCTGTCGGTCGAGGCGTACGGGGTCACCGACGCGCATCTGGCGCGCCTCGACGCGCTGGCCGGGGTGCGCGACGCGACGGTCGAGGTGGCCGGCCAGCAGCAGACGCTGCACATCCAGACCGACGCGCACGTCGACGTGCAGCCCGCCGTGCTGCGGGAGCTGGCCGAGGTACGGCTCGGCCGGGTGGAGACGCGCGCACCGACGCTGGAGGACGCGTACGTGGCGATCGTCAACTCGGCGCGGACCGGGGCCGCGGCGTGAACCCGGTACGGATGCTGCTGCTGGGCACCCTGTTGCAGGTCAAGCAGCAGAGCCGGTCACCGCTGGAGATCACCATCTCGCTGCTGGTACCGCTGGTGCAGGCAACGCTCGCGGTCTACCTGTTCCGGGCCGGCACGAACCCGCCGGCGCTGCTGCTGGCCGCGGTCGGCGCCGGGATGATGGGCGTCTGGTCCTCGGTGCTGTTCGGCTCCGGCGCCGCGATCCAGAACCAGCGGTTCCAGGGCACCCTGGAGATCCTGATGATCACGCCGATGCGGCCGGTGTTCAAGATCCTCCCGATCACGCTGGCGACCGGCCTGGTCGGGCTGTACTCGGTGCTCGCGACGCTGCTGTGGGGTGTGCTGCTGCTCGGGGTGCCGCCGTCGTTCGCCGCGCCGCTGTGGTTCGTGCTGGCCGCGCCGGTGTGCGTGCTGGCGCTGGGCGCGTTCGGGCTGCTGCTGGCGAGCACGTTCGTGTTGCTGCGCAACGCGAACGCGATCGTCAACCCGCTCGGCTACCCGGTCTGGCTGCTGTCCGGGATGCTGGTGCCGGTGACCGCGTTGCCCGGGTGGACCGGACCGATCGCCGCCGCGCTGCCGACCACCTGGGGCGCCCGCGCCCTGCGGGCGGCGGTGACCGGCGGCCCGGTGTGGCCGGCGCTCGCGGTGTGCGTCGGCGAGGCGCTGATCGCGCTGGCCCTCGGCACTCTCGCACTGCACTTCGTCGAACGGCGCGCCCGGGTCACCGCGACCCTCGCGTTGACCTGAGCGCGGCCGGCCGGACCGGCGGCTCCGCCGGTACCCAGCAGTCCATTGTGGACCCCGTGTAGCCGCCCCCGAGACGGTGCCCGCCTTCGTTTGCGGATCCGGCGTCACGCCCGCCGGGACCGTGCCCACCTTCGTACCCGAACCTCGGACCCCCGTCCATCCACAATGGATCCGGGTTGGCCGGATCGGTTGTCACAGTGAGGAACCATGCGCACTCTCAGACTGCTCACGGTGGGCGGCGCGATCGCCTACCGGGCCCTGTTCAACTGGACCACGCCGGCCATGTTCGTCGGGACCCTGCTCGTTTCCCCGATCTTCCAGCTGCTGTTCTTCGTCTACCTCGGCCGCACCCTGCACGTCGGTGACGATCTGGGCTACCTGGTCGGCAACGCCGTGCTGAGTGCCGCGCTGGCCTGCGTGTACGGCGGCACCATGGCGGTGGCGAACGAACGCCGGTACGGCACCCTCGGTCCGCTGCTGCTGTCCCCGCTGCGCCGCGCCGCGGTCTTCGGTGGCCGCGCCCTGCCGTACGCGGTGAACGGCGTGCTGGTGTCGGCGTTCACGTTGATCGTCGGTGCGTTGCTGCTGCGGGTACCGATCGGCGTCCGGGCGCTGCCCGGGCTGGCGCTGGCGATCACCGCCGGGTCGTTGTGCTGCGCGTTCTTCGGTCTCACGCTCGGCTCCATCGGGTTGCGCTTCCGCGACGTGTGGCTGGTGTCCAACGTCGCCGACGCGGTGTTGCTGCTGGTCAGCGGCGTCAACGTGGCACCGGCGGCGTTACCGCCGGTGCTGCGGGTGGCCGGCGCGCTGCTGCCGCTGCGGCACGCGGCGACCGCCGCCCGCGAGGCCGCCGGGGGCGCGCGGCTGTCCGCGCTGGTCGCGCCGCTCGGCGCCGAGCTGGGTCTGGCGGTCGGCTACGCCCTGCTCGCGATCGTGCTGCTGGCCGCCTTCGAGCGCGGCAGCCGCCGCCACGCGACGCTCGACCTGCTCTGATCCGTACTGGTGGCAGCTCCCGTCGCGCGCCGTTTCGGTGCGTCGGCGGCCTTGCCGGCGGGCTGTACAAGCGTTTAGCATCATGAACATGAGTTCAGTCGCCGACGAGGGAGATCTCACCGCCAAGGCCACCATCCGCAACGCGGCGCTGCGCCTGTTCGCCGAGCGGGGGCACGATGCCGTCACCATGCGCGAGATCGCGGCCGCCGCCGGCGTCTCACCCGCGCTGGTGGTGCACCACTTCGGCAGCAAGGACGGGCTGCGGGCGGCGGTGGACGAGTACGCCGGGCACGCCTTCGACACGCTGTTCGCGATGGACGAGCAGGACCTGACGGCTGCGGTGACCTCGGACAACTGGGTCTCGGTCGCCGAGATGTTCGCGCGCGCCTTCCCGCACGGCTCCCCGCTGCCCGCCTACCTGCGCCGGCTGCTGCTCGTCAACGACCCGGCCGGTGCCGCGCTTTTCGGTCGCTGGGTCGCGCTGACCCGCCGGATGCTCGAGTCGCTGACCGCGATCGGCGCCGTCCAGCCGGCCGAAGACCCGGCGACGCTCGCGGCGTTCTTGCTGGTCAACGACCTCTCGCTGGTGCTGCTGCGCAACCAGATCGCCGCCGCGATCGGAGTCGACCCGCTCACCCCGGAGGGCATCGCCCGCTGGACCCGGGCGGTCACCGCCGTCTACACGAAGGGCGTGTTCGTGACCGCGCCCGGGGAGGAACCCTCGTGAAACGCTCGGCCACCGCCGTCATCGAGATACGGGACCTGACCAAGTCGTTCGGCAAGGTTCGCGCCCTCGACGGGCTGGACCTCACCGTACGGCCGGGCGAGGTGCACGGCTTCCTCGGGCCCAACGGGGCAGGCAAGTCCACCACCATTCGCATCCTGCTCGGGCTGAGCCGGGCCACGAGCGGGCAGGTGGAACTGTTCGGCGCCGACCCCTGGCGACACGCCGCCCGGCTGCACGAGCGGCTGGCCTACGTCGCCGGTGACGTCGCGCTGTGGCCCGGCCTGACCGGCGGCCAGTGCATCGACGTGATCGGTGCCACCCACGGCCGGGTCGACCAGCAGCGCCGGCGCCAGCTGATCGAGCGCTTCGATCTCGACCCGACGAAACGAATCCGGGACTACTCCAAGGGAAACCGGCAGAAGGTCGCGCTCGTCGCGGCCTTCGCCGCGGCGGCCGACCTGCTCGTGCTCGACGAACCGACGTCCGGGCTCGATCCGTTGATGGAACAGGCCTTCCAGCAGTGCGTGCGCGAACGCCGGGACGACGGGGTGACGGTGCTGCTGTCCAGCCATCTGCTCGCCGAGGTCGAGGCGCTGGCCGACCGGGTGAGCATCATCCGCCACGGCCGCACCGTCACGACCGGCAGCCTCGCCGAGCTGCGCCGGCACACCCGGACCGCGGTGCATGCCGTCACCGCCCGCGAACCCGACGGGTTGGCCCGCGCGGCAGGAGTGGCCGACTGGGCCTGCGAACCGCTGGACGGCAAGCTCGACATCAGGTTCACCATCGACGCCGAGCACCTCGACGCGGTGATCGGCGGCCTGCACGCCGCGCGGATCCACACCCTGACCGTCACCCCGCCGAGCCTGGATGCGCTGTTCCTGCACAGCTACGGGGAGGCGCTCGACGCCCGGGAGAGCGGCGATGCTGCTGCCGGGGCGGCGCGATGAGCGCCGGACCGGCCGGCGGCCTTCCCGCCATGGTCGGCATCGTCTGGCGCACCCGGCGGCGCGGGATCGTGGTCTGGGTGCTCGCCCTCGCCGCGAGCATGATCGGGACGGCCGCCTCCATCGCCGGCCTCTACGACACCCCCGCGAAGATCCACAGCTACGCCGCGGCGGTCACCTCCGGCAGCGCGCTGGCCGCGATCAACGGCCACGTCGAGGGCATCGACAGCCTGGGCGGGGTGATCCAGGACGAGTTCGGTTTCCTGGCCTCGTTCCTGCTTCCGCTGCTGGGTATCGCGCTGGTCGCCGGCTCGACCCGGCGGGAGGAGGAGTCGGGCCGGCTCGAGACGCTCCTCGGCGGCCGGATCGCCCGGCACCAGCCCGTGTTGGCGGCGCTCACCGTCGCCAGCGCGGCGGTACTGGCCACCTCGGCACTGTTCGCCGCCGGCCTGGCGGTCGCCGGGGTCCCGGTGCAGGCGGCGATCCTCTACAGCGCGGCGCTCGGCGCGTTGGCCTTCACATTCGCCGGGATCGCGGCCCTGCTCGCGCAGCTCGTCCACCATGCCCGCGGCGTCTACACCTGGAGCCTGATCGTGCTGGCCGCCGGGTACGTGCTGCGCGGCATCGGCGACACCACGAAGAGCTGGTCGAGCTGGCTGTCTCCGCTGGGCTGGGTCGAGAAGACGGCGCCGTTCGCCCGCCAGCGGTGGTGGGTGCTCGCGATCCCGGTGGCCGTCGGGCTCGCCTCGGCCGGTGCGGCCGTGTGGCTGGCGACCCGACGGGACCTGGGCAGCGCCCTGCTGCGTGGCGGTGCGGGCCCGGCGCGGGCGACCCGGTGGGGGCGCGGGCCGATCGGCCTCGCGGTGCGGATCCACGGCCCGGCGACCGCGGGCTGGCTGGCCGGCGGGGTGCTGCTCACCGCGATGATGGGAGCGCTGGCCCGGCAGCTTCTCGACGCGATGGCCGGCAACCCGGCGCTCGCCACCGCAATGGGCATCCACGGCGGTCGACCGCTGGACGGCTTCGCCGCGGTGACCCAGCTGTACCTGGCGGTCATCGGCACCGGTTACGTCATCCAGGCGATCGGCACCCTGCGTGCCGAGGAGTCCCAGGGCCGGCTGGAGACCCGGCTCGCCGGCACCCTGTCCCGGGGCCGCTGGCTGGCCGGGCACGCGGCCGTCGTCGCCGCCGGACTGGTACTCGTCGTCGTCGGTTCCTCGGTGGTGCTCGGGCTGGCGACGGCGCAGTCGGTGGGGAACACCGCCGAGTTCGGCGCGATCATCACGGCCGGCCTGGCCTATCTGCCGGCGGAGCTGGTGCTCGGCGGTCTCGCGCTGGCACTGTTCGGCTGGTGGCCGCGCGGCTTCGGCCTCGCCTGGGCGGGGTACGCGGTGGCGACGTTCATCGCCTTCCTCGGCCCCGGCCTGAAACTCGCGCAGTGGGTCCTCGACCTCGCTCCCAGCACGCACGTCGGGAACCCACCGCTGGGTACGGTCGACCCCGCCGATCTCGCCGCGCTGGCCGTCGTCGCCATCGTGCTGACCGTGGCCGGGTTCGTCACCTTCCGCCGCCGGGACGTGCCCCGGTCCTGAGCGGACCGGCAGCGGGGACCGTCGGCGCAGGCCCGGGACGCGGGCTTCGCACCGCCCGGCGCGCCGGGTTCCGCAACAGGACCCGGCACACCGGGCTTCGCAGCACGGCCCGGCGCGCCGGGCGCGGCGGTGGCCGGTCAGCCGTGCAGCCGCTGGCGGAGGTACTGGTGCCAGGTCCGCTCGAAGCTGGCGGCGAGGGCCGAGGACGGGGCGAAGACGTCCCAGGCGTGGTACGCGTGGGCGTAGAGGTGCAGGTCGACCGGGACACCGGCGGCGACCAGCCGCTGCGCGAAGTCGACGTTCTCGTCCCGGAAGACGTCGTACTGGGCTGCCGCGATGAAGGTGTCCGGCAGCCCGGCGAGGTCGGTGGCCCGGCCCGGCGCGCAGTACGGGTGCACGTCGTCGGCGCCGACCCGGTCACCCAGCACGGCCGCCCAGGCGTACCGGGTCTCCCGGCGGTCGCAGATGCCGAGATCGACGATCTCCTGGCTGGACCGGGTCCGGTGCCGGTCGTCGAGCATCGGGTAGTTGAGCGACAGCAGCCGGGGCCGGCGGTCCCCGCGGTCCCGGACCATCAGCGCGGTCGCGGCGGCCGGGGCGCCCCCGCCGCTGGCGCCGGCGAGTCCGATGCGATCCGGGTCGATCCCGTTGCTCGCCGCGGTTTCCGCGAGGTGGGTGTAGGCGAGGTAGCCGTCCTCGGCGGCGCCGGGGGCGGGGGTTTCGGGTGCGAGCCGGTAGTCGACCGCGGCAAGCACGATGTCGAGTTCGCGGGCGATGGCAGCACCGTAGGCGAAACCGGCGCGGTCGTGGGCACTGCCCATGACCTGACCGCCGGCGTGGAAGTAGACCAGCGCCGGGCGGGCGTGATCGGGCCCGTCAGGGTGAAACATCACCACGTCGAGGGTCGTTCCGTCCCCGCGCGCAACAGCGAGCGTCTCGATGCGGACGCGGGGATCCGGCTCGGGTACGGGCAGCTGCCGGCTCGCCGCGTCCATCCGGGCACGGAACGCCGGGATGTCGGAGAAATCCAGCAGGGAACCGTTGGGGCCCTTCGGGATGGCGGCGAGCGCCGCCGCGAGTTCGGGATCGATGTCGTAGTTCACGGGTCGACTCACTCTCAGTACAGCGGCGGCTGGCCGCTGCCGGCCGTGATGCCGCCGTCGACGGGCAGGATGGCGCCGGTGACGAAGCGGGCGTCGTCGGAGGCGAGGAACGCGACCGCGGCGGCGATGTCCGCCGGCGTGCTGTAACCGGGCAGCGCCCGGCGCCGGTCGAACCGTTCGACCAGCGCCGCCACCCGGGGATCGTCGGCGTGTTCGGGGCCGATGGTCAGGGACGGTGCGACGGTGTTGACGCGGATGCCGAACTCGCCGAGGTCGAAGGCGAGCCCGCGGGTGAAGTTCACGACCGCGCCCTTGGCGGCGTTGTAGGCGCTGAGCATCCGGTCCCCGCCCAGCCCGGAGGCGGAGGCGATCTGCACGATGCTGCCGCGGCTGCGCTTGAGGTGGGGCAGCGCGGCCCGGGCGCCGAGGAAGCAGCTGTCCACGTCGGTGTCCATGACCAATCGCCAGTCGTCGAGGGTGGTCTGCTCGAACTGCTTGCCCAGTCCGACGCCGGCGTTGGACACCAGCACGTCCAGGCCGCCGAACCGGGTCGCGGCGGCGTCGGCCATCGCCTGTACGTCGTCGGGTCGGGTGACGTCGGTGGCGACCGCGAGGGTGCGGTCGGTCCCGAGCTCGCTGGCCAGCGCGTCCAGCCGGTCCCGGCGCCGCGCCGCGAGCACGACGTTCGCGCCCTCGTCGGCGAAGCGCCGAGCGATGCCGGTCCCGATGCCGGAGCTGGCCCCGGTGACGATCACGGTCTTGCCGTCGAATCGACGTTGCACGCGCACAACCTCCAGGTTTTCCGTCAGTTCCTGACAACAGATGTGTCAGAGTCTGACGCTACAACGTGGCAGAGTCTGACGCAAAGATTGGTCAGTTACTGACGTAACAAGGCGTCAGCGTCTGACGCAACGTGGTAGGGTCGTGCCCATGCCGAGGAGTGGAGAAGCAGCGCGTCGGAGACTGCTGCAGGCCGCCCTCGAACTGTTCACCGAGCGCGGGTTCGACCAGACCCCGGTGGAGGCCATCGCCGCCCGCGCGGGCGTCACCGAGCGCACCTTCTACCGGCACTTCGCGGACAAGCGCGAGATGTTCTTCGACCGCGAGACCGAACTGCGCGACCTGCTCGTCGCGGCCGTCGCCGCCGTGCCGCACGGGACCAAGGCACTGCCCACGCTGCGGGCCGCCTTCCACGAGTCGGTGCCCCTGTTCGAGCGCAACCGACCGCTCACCGAGCCCGGCGCCCGCCTCATCGAGCAGACCCCCGCGCTGCGGGAACGATCCCTGGCCAAGCACGCGCTGCTGGTCGGCGCGCTGACCGACGCGCTACGGGCTCGTGGTGTCGATGCCCGCACCGCCCCGCTGTGCGCTCAGGTCGGGATGGACGCCTTCACCATTGCCACCCACCGGTGGATGCAGGATCCGTCGCTCGGCCTGCATGGCGAACTGGACCAGGCGTTCCGCGAGCTGCGTCTCGCCGCCGCCGCCCTGAAATAACCGACCCGCAGCGCCTGATCCCCGCCGACTCCGGGTTTGCGCCTTGTCCGGGAACCCTGTTCACGGCCACGGGTCGGACTGGCGGGGGTCGTAGTCGCCGGCGAGCCAGCGCAGGAACCGTACCGGATGCACCACGTAGGTTTCGATCGTGCTGGGCGAGTGCCGCCCGGTGTCCTGCAACGTCTGGTGGTATCGGGCGAGTTCGGCGTACAGCTGCCGGATCGTGTAGGTGCGTTCGTTGTCCGCGGAGCGTGGCACGCCGTCGATCCTCCCGGTTCGTCCGAAGTGGACAGCGTCCCGGCGCGGTCGAGGCTGAGGGGCGCGACGGTCGGCTACCTTACCGTCCGAACGCGCCCCGTCAACGGCGCCGGGTTCGGCCCGGCGGTACCGGCCGGTGTCGTCGCGGCCGGCGCGCGGTACCGAGCGCTCGTGCGGGCTGACGCTCCGACGTGATACCGGCCACCTGACGTGGCGGATGGTCATTGCATAGGGCAATAATGTCCTGGTGCATGGAACGGCGGCAGGGGACGACCTCGTCGATGCGTTGATCTCGGCCAGCCGCGCGTTGGTGGCCGTGGCAGCGCGATCGGTCGCCGGGTTGCCGTCGGAGGTGACCCTGCCGCAGTACCGGGCTTTGGTGGTGCTGGCCAGTCGCGGGCCGCAGCGTGGCGTCGAGTTGGCCGCCGAGTTGGGGGTCAACCCGTCCACGGCGACCCGGTTGATCGAGCGGTTGGTGCGGGCGGATCTGGTGGAGCGACGGCCCGTCCCGGGCGATCGTCGGGCGGTGTCGGTGGCGCTGCGGCCGGCCGGCAGTCGCCTGGTCCGAACGGTGACCCGCCGTCGCCGGACCGAGGTGGCGCGGATCGTCGCGACGATGCCGGCCGCCGAGCGGGCCGGCGCGGAGGGCGCGCTGCGGGCCTTCGCCGACGCGGCGGGCGAGGTCCCGGAAACCGGGTGGTGGCTGGGCTTCGCGTTGCCGGACGAGGACGAGAGCAGGGCATGACCCGGCGCTCCGGGACGCGTGTGCCTTGCCGCACCAGTACCTCGAACCACGGAGAGCGGGCATGAGCAGCGAAGCACAGGCGTCGGTCGTGCGGCGTCCCTCGACGCGACTGGCGCGGGGATTCGACTGGTTACGCGGGACCCCGACGGGGCTGATTCCGTTGGCGCTGGCGGTAGGCGCCGGCGCCGGCCTCGGCGCGGTCGCGTTCCGGTACCTGATCGGCTGGTTCACCGAGCTGTTCACCGGCCACTCCGACTACTCCGACGTCGGGCATGCGATCAACCCGTTGGTGCCGTGGCTGGGCATCTTCTTCGTCGTGTTGGCACCGGTGGTGGGTGGCCTGATATACGGGCCGATCGTGCAGCGGTTCGCGCGGGAGGCGCGCGGGCACGGGGTGCCGGAGGTGATGCTCGCGGTCGCCGAGCGCGGCGGCCGGATCGGCCCGCAGGTGGCGGTCGTCAAGGCATTGGCGTCGGCGCTGTGCATCGGTTCGGGCGGCTCGGTCGGCCGGGAGGGGCCGATCGTGCAGATCGGCTCGGCGCTCGGATCCTCGCTCGGCCAGCTGGTGCGGCTGCCGGAGCGGCGGCTGCGGTTGCTGGTCGCCTGCGGGGCCGCCGGCGGTATCTCGGCGACGTTCAACGCGCCGATCGCCGGCGTGTTCTTCGCGATGGAGCTGATCCTCGGCGACTTCGGCGTGGAGTCGTTCGGCGCGGTGGTGCTCGCCTCGGTGACCTCGGCGGTGATCGGCCGGGCGGTGTTCGGCGACGAGCCGTTCCTGCACCTGCCGGCCTTCCACCTCACCTCGCCCGCCGAGTTCGGTGCGTATGCGCTGCTCGGGTTGCTCGCCGCGGTGGTGGGCGTGGCGTTCGTCAAGGTGCTGTACGGGATCGAGGACCTCGCGGACAAGCTGTGGCGCGGCCCGGAATGGTTGCGCCCCGCGGTGGGTGGCGTGCTGCTGGGCGGCGTGCTCCTCGTCCTGCCCCAGCTGTACGGGGTGGGCTACCCGGTGCTGTCCGGCGCGATCAGCGGGCACTACGTGCTGTGGTTCCTGCTGATACTTCTGGCCGGCAAGATGTTGGCGACCAGCCTGACCATCGCGGTCGGCGGCTCCGGCGGGGTCTTCGCACCCTCGCTGTTCCTGGGCGCGATGCTCGGCACCGCGTTCGGTCAACTCGCCCATGCCGGGGTGCCGGGCATCGTCGGCTCGGCGGGCGCGTACGGGATCGTCGGGATGGGCGCGGTGTTCGCCGCCACGTCCCGGGCGCCGATCACCGCGGTGCTGATCATCTTCGAGCTGACCGGCGACTATTCGATCATCTTGCCGCTGATGACGGCGGTGGTGCTCGCCACCGCGCTGTCGAGGAAGCTGTCCCGGGACACCATCTACACCCTCAAGCTGCGCCGTCGCGGCATCGACCTGCTGCGCGGCAAGCCGGCCAGCCCGCTGGAGTCGATGCCGGTGACCGCCGCGATGCGGGCCATGCCGGCGCCGATCGCCGCCGACGCGCCACTGGACTCGGTGCTGGCCCGGCTCACCGACACCGACGACGCGGTGGTGCCGGTGGTCGACGGCACGGGTCGGTACCGTGGCGTGCTGACCGCCCGGGACGCCGAGCGGGCCGCCACCGACAACGCGCTCGACGACAACGCCGGACGGCTCGCCGCGCTGCCGCCGGCGCTGTCCGGCACCCAGAACCTCAGCAGTGCACTGGACCTGCTCAACGACGCCGACGAGGACGGCCTGCCGGTGCTGTCCGACGACGGCACCCGGATCGTCGGCTGGCTGACCCACCGGGACGTGCTCACCGCCTACCGGCAGGCGGTGCGCGCCACCGCCGAACGGGCCCGCCCGGACCGACCTGCGCTCGGCGGATTCCGGGTGGTGACCCTGGCCTTGACGGGTAGCGGGCCGCTGGTCGGTTGCCAGATCGGGCAGATCGACTGGCCGCCCAACACCCGGGTGATGGCGTTGCGCCGGGATGGCCACGCCGTCCCGGTCACCGCCGGGACCGAGCTGGCCCGCGACGACCGGGTCACCGTCCTGGTCCCCACCGAGCACGCCGACACCCTCACCGACCTGGCCGCCGAGCGCACCCCGGCCTGATCCGGTACGGGTCGCCGCCGAGGCGAGCCACGGCTGGGCCGGGAGCTGTCTCGAAGTCCGCGTGCCGGCTGCGGCGGTCCCGTTTCGGGGGTCGCGAAGGCCACTGGTCCTGTTTGCGGGCCGGCCTCGCGGCCCCCTGCCGCTCGCAGCGTTGTCGGTCCGTCGGGGGGTGAACCCGACATCCGAACCGCCCTCCGCATCGCGCGCAGCCAACTCGCCCCGCTCGACCGGGGTCCGTCGAGGCACCCCTCAGTGGCGTGGCACGCCTCGCTCCGGTCGCAGCGCCTGTGACGGATCAGCCGCCTCGATCATGCGGAGCTGGCGGGCGATCGCTCGCTGTTCCTCGGACAGGCCGGTATCGTGTCGCAGCCACCAACCCGGGCCCCAACGCAGCACCTTGCCGTAGAGCGTCAGCGTCAGGCCGCCTTCGAAGTCGGCCGCGGGCTGGCGGACCATGCGCACCAGAGGATCGGCGTCCTGGTGCCATTCGTAGTGGCCTTCACCTGGGACATAGTCGGTTCGGTGCTCGGCGAAACAGTCGAAGTAGACCCAGCCGGACCTGTCCGCGGGTGCGTAGCAGGCAATCCGTTGGTCGATCAGCAGGCTCGGAGATCCGAACCAGGTTTCGACCTCGCTCAGCCGCACGTCGCGCCCGTCGAATCGTTCTCGCAGGCCGGTTGTCAGCAGGCTCCACTCGTCCGTGTCCAGCAGACGGTCCAGGTCGAGGTAGCCGAGCCGGTGGAACAGTGCGGAGAAGACGGACGCCACCTCGGCCACGCAGCCTCGCTCGTCACCGAACAGCGCCTTGAACGGCCCCGCAACGCCGGTCTTGCCGAACCGCCTCAACTCGGCCCGGGCATCGTCCAGGTCGCTTTCCCGCTCGTCGAGGAAGCACAGCTCCTCCAGCAGCCCCCTTGCCAGCAGGTCGAAGGCAAACCCGTCGTGGGAGTACATGCCCGGCCGGCAGACCATCCTGGGCAACGCATCGAGCCATCGCTGCCGCACTTCGGCCACTGTCCTCATCCCCTGACGATACTGCGGCGCCTCGTTCGTGGTGCGTCCCGGCCGCGCTCACCGACCACGCACTGCGGTGTGCGACCCGGCCGCCACCGGGCGAGCGGTGCCCGCTCCCGCGTCGGTTCGAGGGCGATCACCGGGCCGGGCAGGCACCGCCCGGCACCTGCCGCCGTCGGTCCGGTTCGGCAGGCTGACGGGCTGCCGCCGGGCTCGGTGGGGCGGCGCTGGCGGCTCAGGCCGGCTCCGCCGGTACGCACACCGTCAGGGACCGGGGCCGCACCCGGGCGTGCAGCCGCGCTGCGGTGGCGACGACGTCGCCGTCGAGTTCCCGCGCCTGGGTCGCGACGCTGCGGATGGTGACCTCGCGGCAGCGATGGACCTCCATCCGTGGCGGTCGGGGCAGCCGCAGCAGCAACGCGGTACCGAGGCGGGCCCAGTCGGCCAGCGAGCGGGGCGTCACGATCGCGATGTCGAGGGTTCCGTTGTCCGGGCTCGCGTCCGGTAGGAGGTTCAGCCCGCCCTGCAACCGGCCGACGTTCGCGACCAGGACGGAACGCGCCCGCCGGTGCAGCACCACCCGGTCGTCCAGCGCGACGCTCACCCGCATCGGGCGGTCGCGCAGCCGCCGCGCCCCGCCCAGCAGGTAGGCGAACCAGCCGAGTCGGGCCTTGAGCGGTTCCGGGGTGGCGCGCAGCATGTGCGCGTCGAAACCCATGCCTGCCATCACGGTGAACACCTCGCCGTCGACCTCGCCGACGTCGATCCGCCGCCGGGTGCCGGCCACCGCCAGGTGCGCGGCGGCGGCGGTGTCCGTCGGTATGCCGAGGTTCGCGGCGAGCAGGTTGCCGGTACCGCCGGGCAGCACCGCCATCGGCACCCGGGTACCCGCCAGTGCGCCGGCGCAGGAGCGCACCGTGCCGTCGCCACCGCAGACGAACATCAGCCGGGCGCCGGCCCGTACCGCCTGTTCGACGAGGCCGGCGCCCGGCTCCTCGGGGTGGTCTCGTACCAGTCCGGAGCCGGCCAGCCGGCCCCGTCCAACACCCGCGTCACGTCGGCGCGGACCTGCCGGATGTCGACCTTGGCGGGATTCGACACCACGGCGCAGCGCAGCGGGCCCTCGTCGTCCATGCGACACAGTCTGCCGTCTCCGGGCCCCGCCCGCCGGGCGGAGCCCGGCTCCGGCGCGGCCGGCGGGCCGGCGGCTAGACCTGGGGCAAGCTGGTGATCGGGCAGGTAAGCGGCGCCGTCGGCCACCCGGAACCGCGCCGGCCGGTGAACCGTCGATCTGCGGCGTACGTCGGGTGTGGACGGTGCTGGTTTCCCGGTCCGGCAGTGGTTGTCACCCGGGCGAGGCGGTGCCGCGCCGACAGCGGGCGCACGCTCGCTGGCAGCGACTAACCCGGTGGGCGTCACGCCGGGGGAGTCGGCCGCGCCGCGAGCGTCAGCTCCGCGCGGCAGCGTCGTCGGCTGTCGGCGGTACGGCCAGGCTGGCGGTACCGAGCAGCACGACGTCGCCGGAGACGCGCACCGCCCGGACGTCGTGCCGGCTGCCCCGGGCCCGTACCGTGAGGCGCGCGGACCGGCCGGTGAACCTGCCCTGGCTGAGCGCAAAGCTCACGTCGTCGCCGGCGAGGCCGTGGCGCAGCCGGTAGCCGCCGATGACACCGGCGGCGCTGCCGGTGGCGATGTCCTCGACGGTCCCGTCGTTGTCCCAGTGCCGGATCTCCGCGCCGTCCTCGTCGAACAGCACCGCGAACTGCGCGCCATGCGCGCGCAGCATGGCACCGATGTCGGCGTGGATGCGGGCCCGGGCCAGCGCCCCGGACACCACCGGTACGACGAGGTAACGGAGCCCGGTGCTCACGACCTCCAGCGGCAGATCGGAGCGCAGGTCGGCCGGGCCCAGTGCGAAGGCCTCCGCGATCTCCCGGTGGCCGGTCACCTCGCCCAGGAACTCGGGCCGGCCCTGGTCGATGGTCGCCGAGTACACCTCGGGGCCGGACCGGGTGGTCGTGACCTCGACCGTGCGGCCGACCAGTTCGAGTTGCCATCGGCGCTCCGGCGCGCCCGCCGACCGGTGGTGCAGTACCGCCGCGGCACCCAGCAGCGGGTGGCCGGCGAACGGCAGCTCCCCGTGCTGGTCGAAGACGCGGGCGTGCGCGGTGTCGGCCCGGTCGGTCGGCCGCAGGAAGACTGCCTCGAACTGGCGCAGCTCCCGCGTGACGGTGCGCAGCTGCGCCGAGCTCAGCGGCGGGATGTCGGGAAAGACCGGGAGGCTGTTGCCCTGGTACGGCCGTGCGCTGAAGACGTTCACGTGCACGTAGTCGAGGACGGGTGTCACAGCGTCGCGCCCAGCCGGCGGGTGAACGCCGTGATGGCCGGTTCGTTGCGGCGGTAGAACGTCCAACCCTTGCGGCGCGTGCGGAGCAGCAGCCCCGCGTCGGTCAACAGCCCGAGGTGGCGCGAGGCGGTGGCGGCGGACACGCCCAGCCGGGCCCGGATGAAGTCGGCACAGACGCCGTCGGCCTCGAAGTCGCCGTCGACCTGCGGCGGGTAGCGCTCGGCGGGCCGCTTGAGGTCGGCGAGGACGGACAGCCGAACCGGGCTCGCGGTCGCCTTGAGCTGGGCCAGCAGCTCCGGGTCGGCCGACACCTCTTCGCTGTTTCGCATAATTGCAAAATAGCACTCTACGACGGTCGGGCCGCGCAGCCGCCGCCGCTGACCGGTGGGTCGGATGGTCGGATGGTCGAGGAGATCAGCGCACGAGTTTCATCCGCGGCGCCGAGGTGTGCACGAAGCCTCCTTTCTGGCAGATCCGCTGCCCGGCGGGGGTCGCGCCGAGATCGACCCGATCCGCCGGGATCGAGGCCGCCCAGGCGATCCCGCCATCCAGGCATCCTCGCACCGGCACCGGCGGCGGCGCCGCACGGAGTTTCGTCGTACCGGCGCGGGATCATCGTCCCGGCGGGCCCACTCGGCACGGTGATCCTTCGCTGTGCTCCCCGTGGGCAGGTGCCTCGGGCGATCACGCTGGGATCGATCCCGTCGAGCGGGCATTGCCGGTGGAGTCGAACGGGACGAGTCGAGGAGGCGGCGGGTGTCGGCAGGTGGGTTTTCGGTGCGGCGGCTGGTCCGGGTGCGCGAGCTGCTCGATCGGCAGGTCGGCTCCGGCCTCGTGCCCGGTGCGATGGTGGTCCTTGCCCGCCGCGGCGCCAGGCACGTCGAAGCGGTCGGGACGCTGGCGTTCGAGGGCGCGGGTTCGGCCGTCCCGATGGCGCCGGACACGATCGTGCGGATGGCGTCGATGACCAAGCCGGTCGTGGCCGCGTGCGCGATGACCCTGGTGGAGGACTGCACGCTCCGGCTGGACGATCCGGTGGACGAGCTGCTTCCGGAGCTGGCGGACATGCGGGTGCTCGCCGATCCCGAAGGGCCGCTGGCGGACACCGTCCCGGCGGCGCGCCCGATCACCCTGCGCGACCTGCTGACCTTCACCCTCGGTACTGGCATGGTCGTCGCCGAGCCGGGAACGGTTCCGATCGCCGATGCGCTGGACACGATCGGCGAGCCGGATCTGGACGAGTGGGTGCGGCGGTTGGGCGCGCTGCCGCTGGTTCATCAGCCGGGTGCGCGCTGGATGTACGAGACCGGCGCCGACGTGACCGGTGCGTTGATCGCGCGCGCCACCGGCGTGTCGTTCGGGGCGGCGCTGCGCGAGCGGATCTGCGAGCCGCTCGGCATGAAGGACACCGGATTCAGCGTGGACGGGGCGGGCCTGGCCCGGTTCGCCACGGCGTACGAGCGTGACCCCGGCCCGGCCGGCGCGGCGGTGGTCGCGGATCCGCCGGACGGGTCGTTCAGCCGGCCGGCGGTGTTCGAAGGCGGCGGTGGTGGCCTCGTCTCGACCGCCGAGGACTATCTGTCCTTCGCCTCGGCTCTGCTCGCGGGCGGCACTCACCGGGGCGAGCGGGTGCTCTCCAGGTTGTCGACGAGCTTGCTGACCACCGATCACCTCACTCCGGCGCAGAAGGCGGTGTCCGGCTTCTGGCCCGGGTACTTCGACAACCGAGGCTGGGGTTTCGGAATGTCGGTGGTAACCCGGCGCACGCACCTGGGCCCCTCGGTCGGCAGCTACGGGTGGTCCGGCTTCTACGGCACGGCCTGGTACAACGATCCGGCCGAGGACCTGACCGCGATCGTCGTCCTGCAGCGGGCGCACCTGGGCGACCAGCGGCTGCGGATGTGGAACGACTTCTGGACCACCGTCTACCAGGCGATCGACGACTGAACCCGTCCTGCTTCGACGTCCGGCGCGTGCTGGGTGGTTCCTGCCTGTGCGTCCGGCCGCCCGGCGGGGCGGTGGCCGAGCTATTCAGTGTTGCTATCTACCGGTAGTCGGCGTTACTATCTACCGGTAGTCAACGTTACTGAGTAGGGAGCGTCGATGGGCAAGCTGGCGACGGAGATGCTCAAGGGCACGCTGGAGGGCATCGTTCTCGCGATCCTGTCCGGCCGGCCCGCGTACGGGTACGAGATCACCGCCTGGCTGCGCGACCAGGGCTTCTCCGACATCGCGGAAGGCACCGTGTACGCGCTGCTGGTGCGGGTCGAGCGGCACGGGCTGGTCGACGTGCAGAAGGTCGCGTCGGAGAAGGGGCCGCCGCGCAAGGTGTACTCCCTCAACGCCGCCGGTCGCGACTACCTCGACGAGTTCTGGAAGACCTGGGGCTTCCTCGTACAACGGCTCGAACGACTGCGCGAGGGAGGCGAGTGACCGTGCCGGACCCGACACCGGCCGCCCGGTCCGGCACCGTGACCGGGCCGCGGAAGCGACGACCCGCCGAGCGAGCAGGAGACGACCCGATGCCCACCGGACAACAGCCCGTGATCCAGGTGCGGAACCTGACCAAGTCGTACGGGAAACTGCAGGTGCTGCGTGGCGTGGAGTTCGACGTGCCGCGCGGCAGCATCTTCGCGCTGCTCGGCTCGAACGGCGCGGGCAAGACCACCATCGTGAACATCCTGGCCACCCTGCTACGGCCAGACAGCGGCACCGCCGGCGTCGACGGCTTCGACGTGGTCCGGCAGCCCGCGGACGTGCGCGCCGCGATCAGCCTGACCGGGCAGTTCGCGGCCGTCGACGAGATCCTCACCGGGCGCGAGAACCTGGTCCTGGTGGCCCGGCTGCGGCACGTCGGCAAGCCCGGCGCGGTCGCGGACGACCTGCTGGAGCGGTTCGCGCTGACCGAGGCCGCCGGGCGCAAGGTCGCGACGTACTCCGGTGGCATGCGCCGGCGCCTGGACATCGCGATGAGCCTGATCGGCAACCCGCCGGTCATCTTCCTCGACGAACCGACCACCGGGCTCGATCCGCAGGCCCGGGTCGAGGTGTGGAACGCCGTCAAGGAACTGTCCGCGGCCGGCACGACGGTGTTGCTGACCACGCAGTACCTCGACGAGGCGGAGCAGCTCGCCGACCGGATCGCGATCCTGCACCGGGGGCGGATCATCGTGAACGGCACGCTCCCCGAGCTCCAGCGGCTGCTGCCGGCCGCCAAGGTCGAGTACGTGGAGAAGCAGCCGAGCCTCGAGGACGTCTTCCTCGCCCTGGTCGGCGACACCGCGACAGGCACCGACACCGCGTCCGGCCCCGACGGCGCGACCGGCACCGACACCGCGTCCGGCCCGGATCCGGCCGCTGCGAAGCACCAGGAGGAACGATCATGAGCGCGCACGTCATCGGCGACACCGCCGTTCTCACCGGGCGATCACTCAAGCACGTCACCCGCAGCGCCGATACCATCATCACCACCGCGGTCATCCCGATCGCGATGATGCTGCTGTTCGTCTACGTGTTCGGCGGCGCGATCAGCCACGGTGCCAGCAGTGGCAGCTACCTGGGCTACCTGCTGCCGGGGATCCTGCTCATGACGGTGGCCTCGGGCGTCTCGTACACCGCGTTCCGGATCTTCACCGACATGACCACCGGGATCTTCGGCCGGTTCCGGTCGATGCCGATCGCCCGCTCGGGCGTGCTCTGGTCGCACGTACTGACCTCGCTGGTCGCCAACCTCGTGTCGATCGCGGTGGTCTTCGGGGTCGCGTTCGCCATGGGTTTCCGCACCGGCGCGGGTGTCGCGGCGTGGTTCGCGGTCGCCGGCATCCTGATCCTGTACACCCTCGCGCTGACCTGGGTCGCGGTGATCCCGGGGCTCACCGCGAAGTCGATCTCCGGCGCGAGCGGGTTCTCCTACCCGCTGATCTTCCTGCCGTTCGTCAGTTCGGCGTTCGTGCCCACCAGCACGATGCCCGGGCCGGTGCGGTGGTTCGCCGAGAACCAGCCGGTGACGCCCATCGTCGACACCATCCGCCACCTGTTCGCCGGGCAACCGGTCAGCAACGACATCTGGATCGCGCTCGGCTGGATGGTCGGCATCCTGCTGGTCGCCTTCACCGGCGCGATGCTCGTCTACCGCCGCAAGATCTCCTGAACCACCAGCAAACGACCCGCTCGAAGGAGGGCGACGGATGAACTTCTGGGAAACCATCACGGGAAGCGACCTGAGCCGGGAGTGGAAGGCGTTCGACACCCGCGCCGCGGCGCTGCCGGCCGATTACCAGGACGCCTGGCAGCAGATCAAGGGCCGGCTGATGCCGTACGCGAACTTCACCGGCCGCAACCTGACGCCGATCCTCGACGGTGCACTGGGGCTGCTGGAGGAGTCGGCCGCCGAGGGGCAGCACATCCACGAGGTGCTCGGCGACGACATCGACGGCTTCTGCACGGCGCTGGCCGGCGGCTCCGGCGCCCGCAACCACCGCGACCGGTGGCGGGAGCAGCTGAACCGCAACGTCGCCCGGAAACTGGGACAGCTGGGAGGCTGACATGGGTATTCGCGACATCATCGAGGGCAAGAAGCAGTGGCGGGCGCACGTGGCGCGGGTCAAGGCCCTGCCCCGCGACTACCGGATCGTCTACCAGGAGATCCAGAAGTACTACTTCAAGGTCGGCCCGGTCGACCTGGTCGACGGCCCGCTGCTGCCCGGGATCGTCGAGTTCTTCGAGCAGGGCGCGGCGGCCGGCAAGGGCGTCCTGGAACTGATCGGTACCGACGTCGCGGCCTTCTGCGACGACCTGATCAAGGACTCGCGCACCTACGCGGACCTCTACCAGGAGTCCGTCGGCAAGAAGGCCGGGAACGCCGGAACGTGAGTCGGGTCGCGGTCAGGCGCGGCGTTCCGGGCCGGGGGCCCGGATGCTGCCGCCCGGGCCGCGTTCGGCCGCGTCCGCGTCGTTGACCGACCGGCGTTCGGTGACGACGGTGGGCTCGCCGCCCCGGTAGACCTCGCGCTGGGTCACCGCGGTCTGGTGGCGTCGCCGGTTCCACACCACCAGCGTGATCACCAGCTCGACCACCCCGGCCAGCATCAGGATCGCGCCGATCGCGGTGACGTTGAGCCAGTGCAGGTCGGCGCGGACCGCGAACGCGAGGATCGCGCCGACCACCAACAGCAGGATGCCAACTCCGACACTCATCGGGCACCTCCTCACCAACCGGGTACCCGATGCAGCCGGGAGGTATGCGCGCCAGACCGGCAACGGGTACCGCGAGGTGACGAAACAGCGGCGGTCGCGCGGCACCGCGCGGCGCCCGGTACCGGGCGGTCGCCATCGCGGTCGGTGCGGTTCAGCGGCGGGCCGGTAGTTCGCCGGTGTCGGTGACGTCGCGGGCCACGTCCCGCAGCTTGCGGTTGAGGTTCTGGCTGGTGGTGCGCAGCAGCTCGAACGCCTGCTCGTCGGTGATCGTGTAGGCCGACATCAGGATGCCGATGGCCGCGCCGATCTGCCGGCTGGTGCTCAGCGCCTGGGTGAGGTTGGCCGCCTTGCTCGCGATGTCGGCGTGGGCGGCCAGCACCGCGGCGTGCGCGGCGAACAGCGTTCCGGTGTTGAACGCCTCCTTGTCGAAGGCGTCCGGCCGGTCGGCGTACAGGTTGAGCACGATCCGCTGGTCGCCGTCCAGCAGCGGGTAGGACAGGATGCCGCGGACCGGGGTGTCGCTCAGCGCCTGCCGGCAGAACGCCGGCCACCGGTCCTCGGCGGACAGGTCGGCGATGCGCACCGCTTCGCCGGTTCTGGCGGCATCCAGACACGGCCCGTCGCCCAGGTCGTACTGCAACTGGTCGACGATGCGGGCGACCTCACCGCTGACCGTCGAGCTGTGCGGGGGTCGGTCGACCGGCCACACGGTGGTCGCGGCCCACGCGCACCCGGGTAGCCACTCGGAGGCCAGATCGACGAGGCGTTGCATCGCCGCGGCGCGGTCACCGGCGGCGTGCAGATGCTCGTTGAGCGCACGAAACTCCGCCGCCAGGTCACCAGCGACGTCACGCATCGTCATCTGAACATCCATTCGCCGGAGCCGGATGGGACGTGACGTCCGGGGGTCGCCACCAGCGCGAGCGAACCGCGGGCCGTGGCGAGTCGATCGCGTAGCTCGACAGTACGCCCAGGCCGCGCCGCCGGCCCGTCGATCCATGGCCGGCCGGGGCGCTCGCGCCATCCGGAACCGGCGTCGGGGTGGCCCGCCGGCCGTGCGGTACCGCCCCGACTGACCACGGAGCACGGTGGTTTCGACTCCACGGCTGCTCGTCTGCTACCCAGCCGCGTCGCTCCTATCGCACGAAACGAGAAGTGAAACCGGCTGGAACCGGGCAGGGCCGGCAACAGTCGGTGACGGCGACGGGGGCGAGGAGTGCCAAACCTGCCACGGCCACCGAACGCATCGTCGCCTTCCTCACCGGTCCCGCACCCGCCCCCGCCGTCAGCGGTCGTGCTTCTTGTGCCGCGGCTTCCTGGCCCGGCCGTCGGCCGGCCGGGCGGTCCGGGCGCGCTCCGGCCGGTCACCGGCCGGCCGGCCGCGCCGGGTGCCCGCGCCGGGCCCGAAACCGCGGTCCGGGCGCAGGTCGATCAGCATGCCCGAGATCCGGGTGTCGGCGAGCCGTTCGAAGGTCGCCGCGGGCAGCTCGGCAGGCAACTCGACCAGGCTGTGCGTCGGGCGGATGTCGATGCGGCCGAAGTCCGACCGGGCGAGGCCGCCCTCGTTGGCGAGCGCGCCGACGATCATGCGTGGTTCGACGTGGTGGCGCTTGCCCACCGCGATCCGGTACGTCGCCATCCGTTGCTGCTCGCGCGGCCGGTGCCGCTCGGGCCGCGGCGGTTCGGGCGCCTCCTCCAGCAGCAGCGGCTGGCCGTCCTGGGCGAGTACGGCGAGGGCGGCGGCGATGTCCAGCGCGGGAACGTCGTGCCCGCGCTCGTAGTCCTGCACCAGGTCCCGGAAGTTCGCGAACTGCGCGTCTTCCATGGCGTTGGAGATCGCGGCGGTGAACTTCTCGATCCGCTGCGCGTTCACGTCCTCGACGGTCGGCAGGCTCATCTCGTCGAGCTTGACCCCGACCGATCGCTCGATCGCCCGCCGCAGATGGCTCTCCCGCGGGGTGACGAACGAGATCGCGTCGCCGCTGCGGCCGGCCCGGCCGGTCCGGCCGATGCGGTGCACGTACGGCTCGGAGTCGGTCGGCAGGTCGTAGTTGACGACGTGGCTGATCCGCTCGACGTCCAGCCCGCGCGCGGCGACATCGGTGGCCACCAGGATGTCGAGCTTGCCGGAACGCAGCTGGTTGATGGTGCGTTCCCGCTGCGCCTGGGCGATGTCGCCGTTGATGGCCGCGGCGGAGAACCCTCGGGCCCGGAGCCGCTCGGCCAGCTCCTCGGTGGCCTGCTTGGTGCGGGCGAACAGGATCAACCCGTCGAAGTTCTCCACCTCCAGGATGCGGGTGAGCGCCTCCAGCTTCTGCGCGTGCGCGACCTTGAGGTACCGCTGCCGAACGTTGGCCGCCGTCGTGGTCCTGCCCTTGACGCTCACCTCGACGGCGTCGGGTGCGTGCTTGGTGACCATCCGGCGGATCTGGGCCGGCATGGTCGCCGAGAACAGCGCCAGTTGCTTGTCGTCCGGGGTGTCGGCGAGGATCTGCTCCACGTCCTCGGCGAAACCCATGTTGAGCATCTCGTCGGCTTCGTCGAGGACCACGAAGCGCAGCTGGCTCAGGTCCAGGGTGCCCTTCTCCAGGTGGTCCATCACCCGTCCGGGGGTGCCGACGACGACGTGGACCCCGCGGCGCAGCGCCGAGAGCTGGACGCCGTACCCCTGGCCGCCGTAGACCGGCAGCACGTGCAGCCCCTTGATGTGCGCGGCGTAACGTTCGAACGCCTCGGACACCTGCAGCGCCAGCTCCCGGGTCGGCGCGAGGACCAGCACCTGTGGCGC
The DNA here is from genome assembly GCF_016865425.1 of Actinocatenispora thailandica. Taxonomy (NCBI): domain Bacteria; kingdom Bacillati; phylum Actinomycetota; class Actinomycetes; order Micromonosporales; family Micromonosporaceae; genus Actinocatenispora; species Actinocatenispora thailandica. Next base: position 1,810,926 of record NZ_AP023355.1, read on the forward strand.
CTTCTGGGTCAGGTCGATCCGGGACAGGATCGGCAGCGCGAACGCGGCGGTCTTGCCGGTGCCCGTCTGGGCCAGGCCGACCACGTGCGCTCCGGCGAGCAGCAGCGGGATGGTCTCCGCCTGGATGTTCGAAGGGGTCTCGTAGCCGACGTCCCGAAGTGCCTTGATGATCCTTCCGTCCAGGCCAAGGTCATCGAAAGTCGGCGTCGTTTCAGTATCGGGCACCAACAGATCGTAGTGGAAAGCGTTCGCGGCCTCACCGCGGTTCCCCCGGTGCCGGGACATCGACCGGGTGGCGGTGGCCCCGTCGGCACCGGTGCGTACCACGCTCATGCCTGTCGGTGCGATATCGGCTACGGAAGGTCACCAGCGGATCGGCGCAGCCGCTCACGCTGCGGCACCACGGTGTACTTCGGATCCTCCGCGGAGGCGACGCCGCCGTGGAAGATGCCGAGCCGGGTGCACAGCGACGCGGCGAGCAGCGCGGCGCCGGAGGCGGCGCTGGCGACCCGGCTGCGCCGGCCGAGCACGGCGCCGACCGCACCGGCCACCGACAGCACGGTACCGGCCCTGACCAGCCGGCCGGGCCGGCCGGTGCCGTACGGCTCGGCGGTCAGCCCCATCCGGTGCCGCATCCGCTCGAACGCGAGTACCTCGCAACCGGCACCGGCGATCGCCAGCACCCGCGCCGGAGCCGACTCCCTCGTCGGGGCGAACAGGCCCAGCCCGCCGGCCGCGGCGGCGCTGGAGGCGGTGAACACGAACGGCAGGTCGCGGTGGGCGTCGTGCCAGGCCGGTACGGCGGTGTTCGCGATCAGCGCGCCGGTGTAGGCGGACACCGCGGGGCCCAGTACCGCGGCGCCGGTGCCGGCGAGCCGGCCCAGGCCGCGGAACCGGCCGGTCAGCGCCGAGGCCGCGGCGACGCCGGCGAGCGGCACGAACGGGCCGAGCAGCCAGGTACCCACGCTCATCGGCGAGGTGGGCTTGAGCACCCGCAGCATGTTGAGGAACCGGTCCGGCCGGCCCAGGTCGTGGATGAGGGCGGCGAACGACAGACCGCCGGCGCCCGCCGCGCCGGCCGCGCAGAGCCGCGCGAGCCGCGGCCGGCCGGTGAGCCGGGCACCCGCCGCGATCACCGCGCTGGTGCCGGCGAGCCCGCCGAAGAACAGGTAGCCGCCGACGTCGGCGGCGGCCCACACCGGCGGGTTCAGGATCGGTTTGCCGTAGTACGAGCCGAACTCGGCGCGCGGCACCATCGGCTGCTCGCCGCCGCGCCGCCGGCGGGTCCGGTCGGCCGGTCCGGCACTGCTGCGGTGACTCATCGGCTCCTCCGGGTGGTGACGAAGGCGGCGACCGCGGCGGCGGCCAGCGCACCGGCGGCGAGCCCGACGCGGCGCCACATGCCCGGCAGGTCCCGGGTCGTGACGACCGGATCGGGTGGCAGGCCATAGGTTTCCGGTTCGTCCAGCAGCAGGAAGAACGCGCCGTCGCCGCCCACCCCGTCGGTCGGGTCCCGGCCGTACAACCGGGCGTCGTCGACGCCGGCGTCCTGCAGGGTGCGCAGCCGCGCGTCGGCGCGCTCGCGCAGCTCGTCGAGCGGACCGTACTGGATGGAGTCGGTGGGGCAGGCCTTGGCGCAGGCGGGTTCCAGCCCGGCGCCGAGCCGGTCGTAGCACATCGTGCACTTCCAGGCCCGCCCGTCGTCCTTGCGCTGGTCGATCACGCCGTACGGGCAGGCGGGAATGCAGTAACCGCAACCGTTGCAGATGTCCTCCTGCACCACCACGGTGCCGAACTCGGTGCGGAACAGCGACCCGGTCGGGCACACGTCCAGGCAGGCCGCCTCGGTGCAGTGCTTGCACACGTCGGAGGACATCAGCCAGCGCAGCTCGGTGCGCCCGTCCGGCTGCGGCGGCCGGTCCGCGCCGATGTCGCCGGCCGGCGGCGTCCCGGTTGCCGGCGCCTGCTCCGGGGCGCCCGTACCCTGCCCGGCGAGGGCCAGCACGTCGAGGTCGTCGTGGCTGACCCCGGTGTGCGCGGTGCCGAGGGGACGGCGCTGCTCGATGAACGCCACGTGCCGCCAGTTGTCGGCGCCCAGCCCGCCGGTGTTGTCGTACGACATGCCGGTCAGGTCCAGCGCGTCCGCCGGTACCGCGTTCCACTCCTTGCAGGCGACCTCGCACGCCTTGCAGCCGATGCAGACGCTGGTGTCGGTGAAGAACCCCATCCGCGGTGGATGCCCGGCGTAGCCGGCGCGGTCGGCGGGATCCTGGTGCGGCGCGGCAGCCATCTCAGATCTCCATCCCGGTCTGGTCGGTGATCCCGGCCCGCCGCTGGTACTCGCGCAGCAGCGCGGCGCGGCCCGGCCCGCGGGGGCGGCGACCGGACCGGATGTCGCAGGCGAACGCCTTGCTCTCCTGGATGTGCGTGTTGGGGTCCAGCGAGATCGAGGTGAGCTCGTTCGCCGCGTCGCCGGTGCTGTAGCCGGTCGGTCCCCAGTGGTACGGCAGGCCGATCTGGTGCATGGTGCGGCCGGCGACGGTCAGCGGCGTGACGCGGTCGGTGACCAGTACCCGGGCCTCGATCACGCCGCGGGCGCTGACGATCGTCGCCCAGCCGAGATGGGCCAGGCCGCGTTCGGCGGCGAGTTCGGGGAGACCTCGCAGAAGAACTCCGGTTGCAGCTCCGCCAGGTACGGCAGCGACCGGCTCATCCCGCCGGCGGTGTGGTGCTCGGTGAGCCGGTAGGTGGTCGCCACGTACGGGTAGACCCCGGCGCCGGGTTCGCTGCCGCTGGGCTGCATCCGGTTCGCCGGGTGCCGCAGCGGCAGGACCTCCCGGGCCGGGTTGCGCTGCTGGCGGTAGAGCGGGTTGTCGAACGGGGAGTCCTGCGGTTCGTAGTGCGTGGGCAGCGGACCGTCGGTCAGCCCGGCCGGGACGAACAGCCACGCCTTCCCGTCGTCCTGCATGATGAACGGGTCGGTGCCGGACAGCGCCTGCGGCCCGCGGGCGTCGTCGTCCGGCCGGTAGTCGGGTGCCTTCGTCGCCGGGAAGTCGGGCACGTCGTGCCCGGTCCACCGGCGCTGCTCGGCATCCCACCAGACCAGCGCCTTACGGTCGCTCCAGGGCCGGCCGTCCGGGTCGGCGGCGGCCCGGTTGTACAGGATGCGCCGGTTGGCCGGCCACGCCCAGCCCCACTCGGGCGCGACCCAGCTCTGGTCGCGGCCGGGCTTGCGGCGGGCGGCCTGGTTGACCCCGTCGGCGCGTACCCCGCAGTAGATCCAGCAGCCGCACCGGGTCGAGCCGTCGTCGGCCAGCTGTTCGTAGCTGCTCAACGGGTTGCCGTCGGCGTCGCTGCCGTTGATCTCGGCCAGCACCGCTTCCGCGGACGGCTCCTCGATCCCGCCCTCGGTCGGGTAGTCCCAGGTGAGGTCGAGGATCGGCCGGTCCCGCTCGTCGGTGGAGTCGGCCAGCTTGGCTCGGATCCGCCGACCCAGGTGGTACATGAACCACAGGTCGCTGCGCGCCTCGCCCGGCGGCTTCACCGCCTCGTGATGCCACTGCAGCATCCGCTGGGTGTTGGTGAAGCTGCCGTTCTTCTCGGTGTGCGCCGCGGCCGGCAGGAAGAACACCTCGGTCTTGAGGTCGGCGGTGGCCATCTCCCCGGTCTCGATCTCGGGTCCGTTCTGCCACCAGGTCGCGCTCTCGATCATGGCCAGGTCGCGCACCACCAGCCAGTCCAGGTTCGCCATGCCCAGCCGCTGCATCTTCGCGTTCCCGGACCCGACAGCCGGGTTCTCGCCGAGCAGGAAGTACCCGACGCACTCGCCGGCGATCTGGCGTTGCACGGTGTCGTAGGTGCTGTGGCTGCCGGTCAGCCGGGGCAGGTAGTCGAAGCAGTAGTCGTTGTCGGCGGTCGCGGCGTCCCCCCACCAGGCCTTGAGCAGGCTGGTGGTGTAGGCGCCGATGTTCGCCCAGTAACCCTTCTCGGTGCCCTCCGCGGCCAGGAACGCGGCCAGGTCCTGGCCGGGATGCGCGTACGGCATGGGTATGTAGCCGGGCAACAGGTTGAACAGGGTCGGGATGTCGGTCGAGCCCTGGATCGAGGCGTGCCCGCGCAGCGCCAGGATGCCGCCGCCGGGCCGGCCGATGTTGCCCAGCAGCGCCTGCAGGATCGCCGCGGTCCGGATGTACTGCACGCCCACGGTGTGCTGGGTCCACCCGACCGCGTAGCAGAACGCGCTGGTGCGGTCGCGGCCGGAGTTGCGGGTCAGCTCGTCGCACACCCGCGCGAACAGCTCCGGTGACACCCCGCAGGACTGCTCGACCATCTCCGGGGTGTACCGCTGGAAGTGGCGTTTGAGGATCTGGAAGACGCAGCGCGGGTGCTGCAGCGTCGGGTCGGTACGGGCCGTGCCGGACCGGGCGCCGCCGGAGCCGTGCGCCTCGCCGCGCCCGGCGCTGCGCACCGCGCGGTCCTCGTACTCCAGGTCGCGTTGCGCCGCGGCGGCCTGCACCTCGCGGCCCTCGTACTGCCAGGTGTGGAAGTCGTACTGCCGGTTCTCGGCGTCGAAGCCGGAGAACAGGCCGTCCAGGTCCTCGGGGTCGCCGTACTCCTCGGTCACGATCGACGCGGCGTTGGTGTAGGCCAGCACGTAGTCGCGGAAGTACTTCTCCTGCTGCAGCACGTGGTTGACGATCGCGCCGAGGAACACGATGTCACTGCCGGCGCGCAGCGGGACGTGCAGGTCGGCCAGCGCGCTGGTGCGGGTGAACCGCGGGTCGACGTGGATGATCGTCGCGCCGCGCGCCTTCGCCTCCATCACCCACTGGAACCCGACCGGATGGCACTCGGCCATGTTGGAGCCCTGGATCAGGATGCAGTCGGAGTTCTGCAGGTCCTGCTGGAAGGTCGTCGCGCCGCCGCGACCGAACGAGGTTCCCAGACTGGGAACGGTGGCGGAGTGTCAAACGCGCGCCTGATTCTCGATCTGCACCGCACCCAGCGCGGTGAACAGCTTCTTGATCAGGTAGTTCTCCTCGTTGTCCAGGGTCGCGCCGCCGAGGCTGGCGAATCCCATGGTGCGCCGGGTGCGCGCACCGTGCGATTCGGACTGCCAGTGGTCCCGCCGGGCCGCGACGACCCGGTCGGCGATCATGTCCATCGCGGTGTCGAGATCGAGATGTTCCCAGTGGTCGGCGTACGGCCGGCGGTAGAGGACCTGCTGCACCCGGCTCGACCCTGTGGTCAGTTGCAGCGAGGCGGACCCCTTGGGGCAGAGCCGTCCACGACTGACCGGGGAGTCCGGATCGCCCTCGATCTGGGTGACCCGGCCGTTCTGCACGTAGACGTCCTGACCGCACCCGACCGCGCAGTACGGGCAGACCGACTTCACGACCTCGTCGGCGGTCTCGGTGCGCGGCGTCAGCCGATCGGTGGCACCGCTGCGCGCCGCCGCGCCGCGGCCGGTGCGGTCCGCGCCGAGCGCCTGCCGGTACACCGGCCAACCCTCGATCCAGGTCCGTACGCCCACGCGTCACCTCCCGCACACCGCAGGCGCCGGCCGCAGCGGATGCGGTCGGTCAGCCAGCGGGTACCCGGTGCCGGTCGCGGTAAACCTCGCCGCCGGCTGTTTCGCCCGGCGACCCCCGGGGGCTCAGGTGTTGCCCGCGGTCAGCGTGGCGAAACGCTGTACCAGGGTCTGGCAGAAGGCCGACAGGTCGTCCGGCTTGCGGCTGCTGATCAGCAGGTTCGGCCCGTCCTCGCAGACCACCACCTGCTCGTCGACCCAGTGCCCGCCGGCGTTGACGATGTCGGTCCGCACGCTCGGCCAGGACGTGAGGGTGCGACCGCGGACCCGATCGGCCTCGACGATCGTCCAGGGCCCGTGGCAGATCACCGCGACCGGCTTGCCGGCGGCGAAGAACGCGTCGACGAACGCCACCGCGTCCGGATCGGCGCGCAGCTGGTCGGGGTTGGCGACCCCGCCCGGCAGCACCAGCGCGTTGTACTCGTCGGCCGAGGTCGCCGACACCGTCACGTCGACGTCCCGGGTCTCCCCCCGATCGAGGTGCTCGAACAGTTGTGCCTTGCCGTCCGCGGTGGACACCAGCCGGGGCGTACCGCCGGCCTCGGTCACCGCCTGCCACGGTTCGGTGAACTCGACCTGCTCGGCGCCTTCCGGCGCGATCAGGAACGCCACCGTCCGGCCGGACAACTCGCCGCTCATCGTCGCCACCCCTCTCCGTCTGGTCCTTCCCGACCGTCCTACCCAGCGACGGGCCGCTAACCCGGTCGGCGCCGTCCCGGCCGGCGCCGACACCCGGACGTGTAGCGAGCGCGTCACGGGGTAGGCAGCACTCGACACGGAAACCGTGCGGTTGGGGGCGTCATGGCGCAGAAGGTCGCCGATTACCTGTTGGAACGGCTCCGCGACTGGGGTGTGGAGCGGGTCTTCAGCTATGCCGGGGACGGCATCAACGGACTGCTGGCCGCGTGGGCGCGGGCCGACGACAAACCGAGGTTCATTCAGGCTCGGCACGAGGAACTGGCCGCGTTCGAGGCATGCGGTTACGCGAAGTTCTCCGGCCGGGTGGGTGTGTGCGCGGCGACCTCCGGTCCCGGCGCGATCCACCTGTTGAACGGGTTGTACGACGCGAAGCTGGACCACGTGCCGGTGGTGGCGATCGTCGGGCAGACCAACCGGAGCGCGATGGGCGGCTCGTACCAGCAGGAAGTCGACCTGATGGCGCTGTTCAAGGACGTTGCGGCCGACTACGTGCAGATGGTCACGGTGCCCGAACAGCTGCCGAACGTGCTGGACCGGGCGATGCGGGTGGCGATGTCGCGGCGCACGGTCACCGCCCTGATCGTTCCGGGCGACGTGCAGGAGCTGGACTACTCGCCACCGACGCACGCGTTCAAGATGGTGCCGTCCAGTCTCGGCATGGCGAAGGGTGGCGCGCCGGTACCGTCCGACGACGAGATCCGCCGCGCCGCCGACGTGCTCAACGCGGGGGAGAAGGTCGCGATCCTGGTCGGCCAGGGCGCCGCCGGCGCGGTCGCCGAGGTCGAGCAGGCCGCCGACGTGCTCGGTGCCGGCGTGGCGAAGGCGCTGATCGGCAAGGACGTGCTGCCCGACGACCTGCCGTACGTGACGGGCGCGATCGGGCTGCTCGGCACCCGGCCCAGTTACGAGATGATGATGGGCTGCGACACCCTGCTCACGGTGGGATCGAGCTTCCCGTACACCCAGTTCATGCCGGAGCTGGATCAGGCGCGCGGGGTGCAGATCGAGATCGACCCGACGATGGTCGGCATGCGCTACCCGTACGAGGTGAACCTCGTCGGCGACGCGGCGGCCACGCTGCGGGCGCTGGTTCCGTTGCTGCAACGGAAGCAGAAGCGTGCCTGGCGGGAGGAGATCGAGTCGAACGTCACCCGGTGGTGGGAGGTGATGGACCGGCGCGCCGCGGTGGAGGCGGAACCGATCAACCCGGAGTACGTCTTCCACGCGCTGTCGCCGTTGCTGCCGGACGACGCGATGATCACCTCCGACTCCGGTTCGGCGGCGAACTGGTACGCCCGGCACCTGAAGATCCGCGCCGGGATGCGCTCGTCGCTGTCCGGCAACCTGGCCACCATGTGCCCCGGGATGCCGTACGCGGTCGGCGCCAAGTTCGCGCATCCGGACCGGCCGGCGTTCGCGCTGGTCGGTGACGGCGCGATGCAGATGAACGGGATCAACGAGCTGCTCACCGCGGCGATGTACTACCAGGAGTGGGACGATCCGCGGCTGATCGTCGGCGTGCTCAACAACGGCGATCTCAACCAGGTCACCTGGGAGATGCGGGCGATGGCCGGCTCACCGCAGTTCGAGCCGTCGCAGAAGCTGCCGCAGTTCCCGTACGCGGCCTACGCCAGCCTGATCGGGCTGACCGGTATCGAGGTCACCAAGCCGGACCAGGTGACCGCGGCCTGGGAGCAGGCGATCGCCGCCGACCGGCCGTGCCTGATCGAGTTCGTCACCGATCCGTCAGTACCGCCGATCCCGCCGCACGCCAGCTGGGATCAGATGGAGAAGGCGGCCGAGGCCATCGTGAAGGGCGATCCGGAGCGGTGGAGCGTGCTCAAGGAGGGCGTCAAGTCGAAGGTGCAGGAGTTCCTGCCGGGTGATTCGCAGGGACGGAAGCACTAGTGCCGCGGCCGGACGTCACGGTCGACGCCGTGGACGCCGCCGCGTTCACCGTGCCGACCGAGGTACCGGAGGCCGACGGCACGCTGTCCTGGGATTCCACCACGCTGGTGACCGCCTCGGTACGGGCCGGGCCGGTCACCGGTTTCGGCTACACCTACGCCGACGCCGCCTGCGTACCGCTGATCCGCGGGAAGCTCGCCGACGCGGCGGTCGGCGTGGACGCGCTGGACGTGCCGTACGGCTGGGGTCGGATGCAGCGCGCGATCCGCAACCTCGGCCGGCCCGGCCTCGTCTCCTGCGCGCTGTCGGCGGTGGACACCGCGTGGTGGGATGCCGCGGCGCAGCTCGCCGACCTGCCGCTGGCGCGGCTGCTCGGCTCGGCCCGCGCCGAGGTCCCGGTGTACGGCTCGGGCGGGTTCACCAGCTACGACGACCGCCAGCTCACCGACCAGCTCACCGGCTGGTTGTCCCGCGGACTGCGCCGCGTCAAGATCAAGATCGGCGAGTCCTGGGGCAGCCGGGTCGACCGGGACTTGGAGCGCATCGCGCTGACCCGTGCGACGGTCGGCCCGGACGTCGAACTCTACGTCGATGCCAACGGCGGATACGGTGTCGGGCAGGCGATCCGGGTGGGCCGGCGACTGTCCGAGTGGGACGTGCTGTGGTTCGAGGAGCCGGTGTCGTCGGACGACCTGGCCGGGCTGCGCCGGATCCGCGATCTGGTCGAGCCGGACGTCGCGGCCGGGGAGTACGGCTACGACCTCGTCTACTTCGCCCGGATGGTGGATGCGGTCGACTGCCTGCAGATCGACACGACCCGGTGCGGCGGCTACACCGAATGGCTGCGGATCGCGGCGGTCGCCGCGGCGCACAACCGGGACGTCTCCGGGCACTGCGCGCCGAGCCTGAGCGTGCCGGTCGCCGCGGCCACCCCGAACTTCCGGCACCTGGAGTGGTTCGCCGACCACGACCGGATCGAACGGATGCTGTTCGACGGGGTACCCGACCCGTCCGGTGGTGCGGCCCGCCCCGACCTGGCCATCCCGGGCCACGGCCTGCGGCTGCGCCCCGCCGACGCCGAGCCGTACCGCGTCGCCTGACCTTCGTTGTCCCGCCGGTGCCCGCCCCGGGGACGGCCATTCGGTTTGCCCGTGCCCACCGGGGCGGCAATCCGGTTTGCCAGTGCACCGGGGCGGCAATCCGGTTTGCCCGTGCCCCTGGGGCGGCCAGCGGGCTTGTCGGGTGCCTGTCGGCGCGCCGCGCCGACAGGCACCCGGCCGGTCAGAACGCGCCGGTGCCGTTCGGCGTGCCCAGGCCGGTGGGACCGTCCCAGCCGCTGCGCGCGGTGCACCACTGGCTGGTGCTGCACGACCCGTTCGAGCCGCTCGTCACGTCGAACAGCGACGAGGCGTGCGCGTACGGGTAGTTGTTGTCGATGCTGCCGGCGTTGCCGGCGAGGCCGTAGACGGCCCCGATCACGGGCGCGGCGACGCTGGTGCCGCCGAACACCATCCAGCCCGAGTACCCCTGGTAGGCCGTGCTGTCGTAGACCGCGACGCCGGTGTTCGGGTCGGCCACCGCGGAGACGTCCGCGACCGCCCGGTTCCCGCACCCGGTACCGACGCCGGACTGGCCGGACAGCGCGGCGTTGTAGCTGGAGCAGCCGGAACCGGCGCCGCTCCACACGGACTCGGACCAGCCACGCGAGCTGGAGTCCTGCCGCAGCGAGGTGCCGCCGACCGCGGTGACGTAGTGCGACGACGCCGGGTACTCGACGCCGTAGCCGGCATCGCCGGAGCTGACGGTGATGGCGACGCCCGGGTGGTTGTAGTACTGGCCGTAGTTGGCGTCGGAGGCGTCCGAGCCGCCGTAGCTGTTGCTGATCACGTCCGCGCCCATGGTGGCGGCCCGGTCGACCGCGGCACCGAGGTTGGCGAACGAAGCCGTCTTCGCCTCCACCAGCAGGATGTTGCAGTTGGGGCAGACCGCCGACACCATGTCGAGGTCGAGCGAGATCTCCTGCGCCCAGCCGCCGTTCTTGTGCGGGTAGCGGGTGCCGCCGTTCTGGTCGACCTTGCGGAAGCACCCGTTGGCGGTGGTGCACGCCGGCAGGCCGTACTGGCTGCGGTAGACCGCCAGGTCCTGCTCGGCGGTCGGCGCGTCGTACGCGTCGACGATCGCCACGGTCTGCCCGCTACCGGCGCTGGCCGACGGCAGGTTGTAGGCCGACTGCAGGTCCGCCGGGCCGTACCCGGACGGCGTCGCCGCGGCCCGGCGGACCGCGGCGTTGCTGCGGTGCACGTCGGTACGCATCTCCGCGAGGCAGTGCGCGTGGCCGGCGGTCGGGGTGGCGCACGAGCGCATCGTGCGCCCGGTCGTGCCGGCCTGTGCCGGGGCGGCGAGGGCGGCGCCGGACATGCTCACCAGCCCCGCTGCTGCGATGGCCGCCACCGCGGCGGTACGCAGGCGTGAACCCATGGGGAACCTCCTTGAGGGGTAGGGGTCCCGGTCGGAGGTTCGGACGGAGCGGGCTCGTGACGCCCGGTCCCGGCAGAACCTCCACGGACAAGGCGGAGCGTAGCGATCAGACAGGCCGGACGGAAGCCTCAATCAAGGATGTAACGCCCCGAGCGTGGCCGGCGAATTCATGGGGGGCGCTCCGGTTCATGGGGCGCTCCGGTTCATGGGGGCGTTCCGGGCCGCGCGCGGTGGCGGCGCCACCGCACGCGGGACTTCAGCGACGGCCGCGCAGGCTGCGGATGCCCCCGCGGACCAGCGGTACGGCGGTGAGCGCCGCGCCGGTGAGCAGCCCGGCGGCGACCGCGGCGGCGGCCCTGCCGTCCCGTCGCGACGGTGCCGGCCGCGGCGCCGCGACCAGCTCGGGGCGCTCGACCGGTGCGTGCCCGGACAGCCCCATCGCCAGCGCCTCGGCCAGGTGCATGGCCCGACGGCCGGTGCCCGCCTCCTCGATCTGGGTGCGGCAGCTGAACCCGTCGGCGAGCACCAGGGTGTCCGGCGCCGCGTCCCGTACCGCGGGCAGCAGCACCCGTTCCGCGCAGGCCATCGAGACCTCGTGGTGGCCGCGTTCGAAGCCGAAGTTGCCGGCGAGGCCGCAGCAGCCGGAGTCGAGGAAGTCGGCGTCGACATCGGCACGGCGCAGCAGCTCGGTGTCCGGGTCGCTGCCCAGCACCGCGTGCTGGTGGCAGTGCGTCTGCACCAGCGCGCGCCGGGCCAGCTGCGGCGGTCGCCACTGTTCCGGCGCGTACCGCAGCAGCGCCTCGGAGAACGTCGACACCTGGCCGGCCAGCCGTTCGATGTCCGGGTCGTCGCCCAGCAGTTCCGGGGCGTCGGAGCGGAACACCGCGGTACACGACGGCTCCAGCCCGATGATCGGGGTACCGGCGGACAGCCACGGTCGCAGCACCGCGGCGGTGCGCCGCAGCACCCTCTTCGCGGTCTTCAACTGGCCGGTGGAGACCCAGGTCAGCCCGCAGCAGACGGGCTCCTGGGGGACCGCGACGTGCAGGCCGGCCGCCTCCAGCACCCGTACCGCGGCGCGCGCCACGTGCGGATGGAAGTGGTTGCTGAACGTGTCCGGCCACAGCACCACGGTCCGCGGATCGCGCGGATCCGGCTCGGCGCGGCCCTGCGCCCGCCACCAGTCGACGAACGGCCGCGCCGCGAACGGCGGCGCGTCGCGTTCCGCGGCGACACCCGCGATCCGCTTGCCCAGCCTGGAGACCACCGGCGCCCGCAGCGCGGCGTTCGCCAGCCGCGGTGCCGGCCGGGCCAGCTGCGCCCACAGCGGCAGCCAGCCGAGCGCGTAGTGTGCCGTGGGGCGCAACCGGCGCGCGTAGTGGTGCGACAGGAACTCCGCCTTGTAAGTGGCCATGTCCACGCCCACCGGGCAGTCGCTCTTGCATCCCTTGCAGGCCAGGCAGAGGTCGAGCGCGTCGCGCACCTCGGTGGAGCGCCAGCCGTCCTGGACCGGCGAGTCGCCGTGCCCGTTCATCATCTCGAACAGCAGGCGGGCCCGGCCGCGGGTGGAGTGCTCCTCCTCGCCGGTGGCCCGGTACGACGGGCACATCACGTCGCCGGTGTGCGAGCGGCAGTTGCCGATGCCCACGCAACGCAGCACCGCATTGGTGAAGCTGTGGTCGTCGTGCGGGTAGCCGAACTCGGTGTCGAAGGTACCCGGATGCCAGTCGGCGCCCAGCCGCAACTGGCCGTCCACCCGGTTGGGGCTCACGACCTTGCCGGGGTTCAGCCGGTTGTCCGGGTCGAGCAGCAGCTTCAGCTCGCCGAACGCCTCGACCAGCCGCGGGCCGTACATGATCGTCAGCAGCTCGCCGCGGGCCTGCCCGTCACCGTGCTCGCCGGACAGCGACCCGCCGTAGGACACCACCAGGCGGGCCGCGCGGTGCAGGAACTCGCGGAACGTGGCGACGCCGTCGGTGGTGGTCAGCTCGAACGGGATCCTGGTGTGCACGCAGCCCTGGCCGAAATGCCCGTACACCGCCGGATGGTCGTAGTCGAACTCGTCGAACAGCGCCTTCAGCTCGCGCAGGTAGTCGCCGAGCCGGTCCGGCGACACCGCGGAGTCCTCCCACCCGCCCCAGGTCTCCCGGTCGTCCGGTGGCCGGGCCGTGACGCCGAGCCCGGCCTCGCGTGCCTTCAGCATCTCCTGCTCGCGGACGGTGTCGTCGGACAGCGCCACCCGATCGTCGTCGGTGGTCCTGCCGAGCGCCGTGACCAGGTCGGTCGCCTTGCGGTCCGCGGCCGCCTTGTCGTCGCCGAAGAACTGCACCAGCAGCCAGCTGTTGCCGGCCGGCAACTGGTCCAGCGAGTCGAGGTAGGCGTGCTCCTCGTGCATCAGCTGCGCCATCCGGCCGTCGATCGCCTCCAGCTGGCCCGGTTCGCTGTGCGCGAGGATCGCCGGCACGTCGTCGGCGGCCGCGCAGACGTCGTCGTAACCGAGGACCAGGATCGCGTCGGCGGCCTCGACCGGGACCAGGTCGATTTCGGCCTGCAGCACCGCGCACAGCGTCCCCTCGCTGCCGACCAGCGCCCGCGCCGGGTTCGGGCCGTGCTCGGGCAGCAGCGAGTCGAGGTTGTAGCCGGACACCCGGCGCGGGATGTCCGGGTACCCGGACCGGATGTCCTCGGCGTAGCGTTCCGCGATCTCGTGCAGGCCGCGGTGGATCTCGGCGCGCCGGCCGCCCGCGGCGAGGATCTGCCGGTACTCCTCGTCGCTGGTCGGGCCGATCCAGAACCGGGCGCCGTCGGCGGTACAGATCTCCAGCCGGCGCACGCTGTCCACGGTCTTGCCGTACGCCTGGGCCGAGGCGCCGCACGAGTTGTTGCCGATCATCCCGCCCAGCGTGCAGTGGCTGTGCGTGGACGGCTTCGGCCCGAACTTCAGGCCGTGCTCGGACAGCTGGCGGTTCAGCTCGTCCAGCACGATGCCGGGCTCGACCACGCAGGTGCGCCGTTCCGGGTCCACCGAGACCAGCCGGTGACAGTACTTGGTCCAGTCGACGACCACCGCGACGTTGGTGCACTGGCCGCCCAGGCTGGTACCGCCGCCCCGGGACAGCACCGGCGCGCCGTACTCGGCGCACACCCGCATCGTCTCGACACCCGCGTCGACCGAGCGCGGCAGTACCACCCCGAGAGGCACCTGCCGGTAGTTGGAGGCGTCGGTCGCGTACGCGCCGCGGCTGCCCGCGTCGAACCGGATCTCGCCGTCCACCCGGTCCCGCAGTGCCGTCGCGAGGCCCGTCACGTCCAACTGGGCCAGATCCGCCGGCGTCTGTTCGCGTACCGGACCTGTCACGTCACTCATCACCCTTCGCTGCTCATCCGGTCGGTGCTGGCGGGGTGCCGGTCAGGCCGGATGCCGCCCGCCCCGCAGCTGCCGGGCCGCCACCACGCCGCACACCCCGGCGGCGGTGGCCGCGGCGGTGGCCAGTACCCCGTGGTGGCGGGACAGCCACGGCTGCGGGTCGGTGCTCCTCGCCTCGTCGTCGAACCGGCCGTGCGCACCGAAGTCGTGACCGGACCGGCCGTCGGCGGGCTGCCACAGGTTCTCCGGGTCGCTGTCGCGTTGCGGCTGTTCGGTCTGCTGGCCGGCGAACCCGGTTCGCGCCAGGTAGCGATCCAGCAGCCCCGGGACCACGGCGTTGAGCAGCAGCGTGACCGCGGTGCTGGAGCCGACCCAGTACTCCCGCCGGCGCGGATGGTCGGCGGCGTGCAGGACGGCCCGGGCGGCGACCTCCGGCTGGTAGATCGGCGGTACCGGCTGGGCCCGGCGCGGCAGCCGGGACCGCACCCAGGAGAACTGCGGGGTGTTGAGGCCGGGCATCTGGACCATCGTCACCCGCACCTTGCTGCCCTCGTGCAGCAACTCGCAGCGCAGCGACTCGTGGAACCCCTGTACCGCGTGCTTGGCCCCGCAGTACGCGGACTGCAGCGGGATCCCGCGGTAGGCGAGCGCCGACCCGACGTGCACGATGGTGCCGTGGTCGCGCGGCTTCATGTGCCGCAGCGCGGCCATCGTGCCGTACACGAAGCCGAGGTAGTCGACCTCGGTGACGCGACGGTACTCCTCCGGCTCGATCCGCTCGAACGGTGCGAACACGGTCGTCATCGCCACGTTGACCCACACGTCGATCGGTCCGAGCTCGCGCTCGACCCGCTCCGCCGCGTCGGCCAGCTGCCCGGCGTCGGCCACGTCGGTCGGCACCGCGAGCGGGGTACCGCCGTCCCGGCGCACGTCCTCCGCGGCGGCCGAGAGTCCCTCCGCGCCGCGGGCGAGCAACCCGATCCGGTCACCTCGACGCGCGAACGATCGAGCCACGGCTCGACCCACCCCTGCGCTGGCACCGGTCACCACGACGACCTGCGGCATGCGTCCCCCTTCCGGCTGACTCGGTTCAGCTGCACATACCCGGTCGGCGCCGAGATATGCGAAGCAACGGCCAGCGGCCGCCGCGCCGGCGGCGGCTGGCCGGACTCGCCCGGTACGGCCGCGGACCCCGGCGGCTGCCCGGCCCCGGCGCCCGGCCCCGGACCGGCCTCACGTCGCGGAACTGATCCGGTCCAGGTGTTGCTTGCCGGCTTCGTAGCCGAGCTGCAGGAAGTCCGATCCGGCCACCGCGGTGAAGGTCGTTGCCACCAGGCGGGTCAGCCGTGGCGCGAAGACCATTCCCGCCGTCAACCCGGTGGCCACCCAGACCGCCGCGGAGTACGGGCACACCAGCAGCTCCCCGAAGGCGTGCCCGGTACCGGAGGCGCGGACCTCCTCGTTCACTTCGCCCTGCCCGGCCGGCTCCCGGTACCGCGTGAACGGCGCGCGCAGCGGACTGGTGACGGCGTCCTTGGTGAGCAGCCGGCTCAGTTTGTGGGTGGCCGTCGTCAACAGCAACACGTCGGACGGCGACAACCGGGGCACCCGC
This sequence comes from Actinocatenispora thailandica, assembly GCF_016865425.1. Lineage (NCBI taxonomy): Bacteria > Bacillati > Actinomycetota > Actinomycetes > Micromonosporales > Micromonosporaceae > Actinocatenispora > Actinocatenispora thailandica. Next base: position 1,826,580 of record NZ_AP023355.1, read on the forward strand.
CGGCCGGTGAGCCGGGCCAGCGCGGTCCCGGTCGCCGCCGCACCGGAGTAGATCGCGAGAACCGTGAGGTAGCCGGACAGCGGGCGCGGCGCCTCCCGCCCGCTGTACCGGTCTGCCAGCCGGTCGATGGTGCGGCGTGCGCGTGTGGACATGGTCGTTCCCTTCTGCCGGCGGTGCAGCGGACCTACCCGCACCCGCCCCGGCAACACCTTGCCGGTCCCGGACGCGACGCGGTGTGTGGTCGAAGTCTCGTGCTTGCCCGCCCGCGTACTGGGTATCGCAGCGGTGTCGGCGGCATCCACGGCGAGGAGGTGCACGGTGCGCGCGCCCACCCGGTACACCATCGGAAACGGATGAATGGGCGAGCCGCCCGAGCGGACCGACCGGGAAACGACCGCCGCGGCGCTGTCCGTCACCACCCCAGCCGGGGTGTCCGGGCCGTCCGGGTCCGGGTGGACCGGCGCCGGCACGGCGTTGCGCGCGCCGTGAGCGACCGGCGACCGCACGGCACCGCCCGGATCCGCAGTGACGGGCGGGTCGGTTCGGCCCACGCCACCGCACCGGACGCCTCGGCCTCGCCTCGCCGGGTCGTCGGGACGCTGATCGTGGCGGTGGTCGGCTTCGCCGTGCAGCAGACCGCGGTGGTACCCGCCGTGCACGACGTGCAGGTCGACCTGCACGCGTCGCCGGAGTGGGCGTCCTGGCTGGTCACCGTGTACCTGATGGTGGCGACTGCGGCGACCCCGGCGCTCGGCCGGCTCGGCGACCTGTACGGGCGGCGCCGGGTGCTGCTGGCCGGGCTCGGCGTGTTCGCCGTCGCGTCCGCCGCTGCCGCCGTGGCCCCCAACCTGCCGGTACTGCTGGCTTGCCGGGCGGTGCAGGGTGTCGGCGGCGCCGTCTACCCGCTGGCGCTCGCGCTGGCCCGCAGCGCCACCGCCGGCCGTACCACCGGCGCGGTGTCCGCACTCGGTGCCGCGTTCGGGATCGGGACCGCTCTCGGGTTCGTCGGTGGTGGGCTGCTCGCGCAGCACGTGTCCTGGCGGGCCGTGTTCGCCGCCGGGGCGGTCCTGGTGGCGGTCGGCTGGGCGCTGTCGCTGCGGCTGCTGCCCGCCACCCGGGAACGCGCCGGCGGTGGCTACGACCTGATCGGTACGGGGCTGCTCGCGCTCGCCTCGATCGCGTTGCTCGGCGCGCTGACCCTGGTGATCACCCTCGGCGCCACGGCCGCCGGCACGATCGGCGTTTTCGTCCTGGCCGTGCTGGCCGCGGCCGGCTGGGTGTGGCGGGAACGGTCGGTCGGCAACCCGCTGGTCGACCTGCACATCCTGCGCCGCAGGCCGGTCACGGTGGCGAATCTCGCGGCGATCGGGCTCGGCTGGGCGCTGTTCGGTAGCTACCTGGTGATCCCGCAACTGGCCCGGACCGATCCGCACGGCGCCGGTTACGGCCTGGGCCTGGACAGCGCGGCGATCGGTCTGCTGATGCTGCCGATCGCGGTGGGACAGACCTTCGCCGCGCCGATCGCCGGTGTGCTGGAGCGGCGGATCCCAGCGCGGCTGGTGTCTGCCGCTGGTCTGCTGCTGCTGGCGCTCAGCGCGGTGCTGCTGGCCCTGGACCGCAGCTCGGTACCGTTGACACTGGTGGCCAGCCTGGTGCTCGGTGTCGGCGCGGGCGCCGGGTTGCAGGCCAGCAGCGCGGTGGTGACGGCCGGGGTCCCGGCCGACGTGGCGGCCGCCTCGACCGCGCTGAACAGCACGGTGCGCCGGCTGGCCGGGGGAGCCGGTGGGCAGGTCGGCACGATCGTGCTGGCCGCGTTCGCCGGGTCGGCGGCGGCCACCCCGACGTTCACCGGCTACCTGGTGGTCTACCTGATCGAGGTGGTGCTGTGCGTGGCCGGTGCGGCAGTCGTTGCGGTGTTCGGCCGCGGGCCCGGACAGTGACAGGTCGCCGGCGAACACCTGAACGGCCCCGGGGCGGCGGGGCGGTCGACGCCGACCCGTCCGGCCGCGGTTTGTGCCGAACCCCGGTGGGTAGCCGGTCGGCATGAGCACGAGTGAGACGCCGCCGCAGCAGCAGGACTATCCGGGTACCACCGGCGAGATGCAGCCGGTGCCGGACGACCAGATGCGCGACTACCGGGGCCGGGAGCTGCTGTCCGGCCGGCGGGCGCTGATCACCGGGGGAGACTCGGGCATCGGCCGTGCCGTCGCCGTCGCGTTCGCCAAGGAGGGCGCGGACGTCGCCGTGTCGTACCTGTCCGAGCACCGCGACGCGGAGCAGACCAGGGCGCTGGTCGAGCAGGAGGGCCGCCGGTGCGTGCTGCTGCCCGGTGACATGGCCGATCCGGCGCACTGCGCCGATGTGGTGGCGGCGGGCGTGTCGGCGTTGGGTGGACTGGACATCCTGGTCAACAACGTCGCCTACCAGTCGCCGGCGGACTCGCTGCTCGACATCGACACCGAACAGTGGGACCGCACCCTGGCGGTGAACCTCGGTTCGTTCTTCCACACCACCAAGGCGGCGCTGCAACACCTGCCCGACGGTGCGGCGATCATCAACACCTCGTCGATCAACGGGCTGCGGGGAAACAAGACCCTGATCGACTACTCGGCGACCAAGGGCGCCATCCTCGCGTTCACCTACTCGATGGCGCAGTCGCTGACCGAGCGGCGGATCCGGGTGAACTGTGTCGCGCCCGGCCCGGTGTGGACGCCGCTGATCCCGTCGACGCTGTCGGCCGACCACGTGCAGCAGTTCGGCGAGAACGTGCCGATGGGGCGGGCCGCGCATCCGGACGAGATCGCGCCGTCCTACGTGTTCTTCGCCAGCGACCAGCTGTCCTCGTACTACACCGGCGAGGTGCTGGCGCCCATCGGCGGGGAGACGCTGCCGGGCTGATCGTGCCGCCGCCACGGGGGTGCCCCGGCATCGAAAGGGTCGTCGGCTCCCCGCGCCGGTTTGGTGGACCGCCTGGTGGAAACGCGTCAGGTGACCACGAGTACGGAGGATGACATGCCGGCCATGCAGGAGCTGCCCCTGGCGCTCCAGCAGTCGCCGCGGGCCGCCCGCGCGACCTGGCTGTTGGCGCACGAGGCAGCCATTCGACGCTTCGGTGATGGAAGGCAGGCGTACGAGTTCGCCCGCGAGGCTCTCCGGCGCAGGTTCGACCGCGTCGCGGATCGCTGGGAGGAGCGGCGGAACGACGACGCCACCGGCGCGGCGGGCGCCGGCCGGGGGCGGGTGCGCCCACCGGCCGCGGAGAGAGGAACACGGTGAAGGCGTTGCTCTACCGCGGCGCGCGGCGGGTCGAGTTGGCGACGGTGGAGCAGCCGGCGATCACCGACCCGGCCGACGCGATCGTGCAGATCAGCACCACCAACATCTGCGGCTCGGACCTGCACATGTACGAGGGGCGTACCGACGTCGCCGACCGCACCATCCTCGGCCACGAGAACATGGGTGTGGTCACCGAGGTGGGGTCGGGCGTGATGCACCGCAGGGTGGGCGACCGGGTGTCCGTGCCGTTCAACATCGCGTGCGGGACGTGCCGCAACTGCGAAGCCGGCTGGACCTCGTACTGCCTGCGCACCAACCCGACCGAGGGGATGGACGGCGCGGCCTACGGCTACGCGTCGATGGGGCCCTACGCCGGGGGCCAGGCGGAGTACCTTCGCGTGCCGTACGCCGACTTCAACCTGCTGGCGCTGCCGCCGGGTACCGGGCACGAGGCGGACTTCGCGATGCTCTCCGACGTGTTCCCGACCGGCTACCACGCCACGGAGCTCGCCCAGGTGGGTCCCGGGGACCGGGTCGCGGTGTTCGGCGCCGGTCCGGTGGGGCTGATGGCGGCGCACAGCGCCTACCTGCGCGGCGCGAGCCGGGTGTACGTGGTGGACAAGGAGCCGGACCGGCTGCGGCTGGCGGCCGAGATCGACGCCGTGCCGATCGACCTGTCGCAGGGCGATCCGGTCGAGCAGATCATGGACGCCACCGGCGGCGCCGGGGCCGACAAGGGGGTCGAGGCGGTCGGTTACCAGGCGCACGACGCCACCGGCCAGGAGCATCCGGCGTTGGCCCTGGACAACCTGGTACGGGTGGTCCGCAGCGCCGGCGCCATCGGTGTGGTGGGTGTCTACCTGCCGCAGGAGCCGGGTGGCGTCGACGAGGCGGCCCGGCAGGGCCGGATCGGGTGGGACTACGGCACGTTCTTCGCCAAGGGGCTGCGGATGGGCAGCGGCCAGGCGCCGGTCAAGCGGTACAACCGGCAGTTGCGGGACATGATCGTCGCCGGGAGGTCCCGGCCGGGCTGGATCGTCTCGCACGAGTTGCCGCTGGCCGCCGGGCCGGACGCCTACGAACGCTTCGACCGGCGCGAGGACGGCTGGACCAAGGTACTGCTGCATCCGGCCGCCTGACGAGCCCATCGCCGGCTCCGGCGAGCAGCGCGTGCCGCCGCCACGGCGCGGCACGCGCTGCTGGATCTCGGCCTCCCGTGTGGTGGCGCCACGCCGGACGCGGTGCGGCCGGATGCGGGCGAGATCGGGCCCTCGGCCCGCACGGTGGTCCGGTCCGCCGGTGTCGGATGCCTACGGCTGCCGGGGACAAACCGAGGTGCTCGGCGGCAGCCGGGGGCGTGGACGGGGCGCGGCCGGGTAGTCGCCCTGCGTGCCAGCAAGGATCGGGACGACCGCGGTCGCGGCGCCCGCAGTGTGCCGGGCCGCCACGGCGGCCCGGCGGCGGTCGGACCCCCGATGACCGGCGGCAGTACGGCACGGATCCCGGTGCTGTTCGGTGCGACGCTGGGTCTCAGCGGCGCCGACCTGGCGAGCATCGCGGCGACCAGCGACGACATCGAACACGCGTTCGGCGTCGGCAACACCGAGATCGGACTGCTGGTGTCGGTCGTGACCCTGCTCGGCGCGCTGTTCGCCATCCCGGTCGGCGTGGTCGCCGACCGGTTCCGGCGCGTTCGGATACTCGCCGTGAGCGTCGCCTGCTGGGCCGTCGCCCTGGCACTGTCCGGCAGCGCCCAGTCGTACTGGTGGATGCTGGGGGCCCGGTCGTTGCTGGGCGTCGTGACTGCCGCGGCGGGACCGCTGATCGCCTCCCTGGTCGGCGACTACGTGCCGGGATCCCGCCGGGGCCGGGTGTACGGGGTGATCCTCGGCGGTGAGCTGGTGGGCACCGGCTGCGGCTTCGTCGTCGCGGGCGAGATCGCCGGCCTGTCCTCCTGGCGTATCGCCATGTTCTGGCTGGTGCCGATCGGTGCGCTGGTTGCCTGGCTGATCAGCCGGCTGCCCGAGCCGGCACGCGGCGGCCCCGCCCGCGGGCCGGATCGCGACGCGCACGATCCGGTGCCGAGGATGCTCGCCGAGCGTGGTGTCCGGCCGGTGCGGCGGATGGTGCTGCACGACGACCCGGCGCAGCGCTCGCTGTGGTGGGCGATCGGCTACGTGCTCCGGGTGCGGACCAACCTGGTGGTCATCGTCGCATCAGCGCTCGGCTACTTCTTCTTCGCCGCGATCCGGTCCTTCGCGATCGTCTACGCGATGCGGCAGTACTCGATCCCCAAGTCGGTGGCGAGCCTGCTCGTCGTGGTGATCGGCGTCGGCGCCGTGGCCGGGGTGATGGTCGGTGGCCGGCTCACCGACCGGCTGCTACGGGGCGGCCACCCCCGCGTCCGGGTCGCCATGCCCGCGGTGTGCCTGCTGATCCTCTCCCCGGTGCTCGCGGCGGCCATCGCGACGACCAGCGCGCTGGTGGCGGTGCCGCTGCTGATGATCGGCACCGCGATCCTCGCGGCGGCGAACCCGCCGTTCGACGCGGCCCGGCTGGACATCATGCACCCCCGGTTGTGGGGACGGGCCGAGGCGGTGCGCACCGCGCTTCGCGCGATGGCCGAGACCAGCGGGCCGGTGGGGCTCGGGCTGGTGGCCGACTCGCTGCGCACCGTACCGCAGGGCTGGACGTACTCGGTGCTGTTGTTCATGGCCCCGCTGCCGGTTGCCGGGCTCATCGCCCTGCTCGGGCTGCGTACCTACCTGCGGGACGTGGCGACCGCGCTCGCCTCGGTGCCGGAGGCGTCGCCGGAGGCGGGCCGGTGAACCCACCCGGTCGACCGGCCGGGGGCGGTGCGGTGACCCGGTGCGGCGCCCGCGGCCGGATCCGGTACCAGAGTTTGCCGGTGCGGTGGCCGGGTAGCGATGCTGCGACGACGATCGGGACGCGCCAGCTCGGTTCGCCCGGGCGCGCGGTGGGATCACCCGTGCGGTGGCCGCGGTCTCGTGGCAACGACTCGGCTGACGGTGAGGAGACGGCGATGGCCGACCAGCAGCAGCCTACCCAGCAGGGACCGCAGTCCGCGGAACGCGGTTTCGACAAGCAACACGATCTCGACGCCGCACGCAACGACCCGGCCGGCCAGCATCTCACCACCGACCAGGGGTACGGGTCGCGCAGACCGACGACTCGCTGCGCGCCGGTGATCGCGGGCCGACGCTGCTGGAGGACTTCCACGCGCGGGAGAAGATCACCAGGTTCGACCACGAGCGGATCCCGGAACGCGTCGTGCACGCCCGCGGGGCGGGTGCGTACGGCAGGTTCCGGGTGTACGAGTCGATGTCCGACGTGACCCGAGCCGACTTCCTGCAGGACCCGGACCTGGAGACGCCGGTGTTCGTACGGTTCTCCACGGTCGCCGGGTCGCGCGGCTCGGCGGACACGGTGCGCGACGTGCGTGGCTTCGCCACGAAGTTCTACACCCGGCAGGGCAACTACGACCTCGTCGGCAACAACATGCCGGTCTTCTTCATCCAGGACGGCATCAAGTTCCCGGACTTCGTGCACGCGGTGAAACCGGAGCCGAACAACGAGATGCCCCAGGCCGCGTCGGCGCACGACACGTTCTGGGACTTCGTGTCGCTGCAGCCGGAGGCCATGCACATGGTGATGTGGCTGATGTCGGACCGGGCGATCCCGCGCAGCTACCGGATGATGCAGGGTTTCGGGGTGCACACCTTCCGGTTCGTCAACGCCGCCGGCCAGGGCACCTTCGTCAAGTTCCACTGGCGCCCGCTGCTCGGGGTGCACTCGCTGGTCTGGGACGAGGCGCAGAAGTGCGCCGGAAAGGACCCGGACTTCAACCGCCGCGATCTGTGGACGGCGATCGCGAGCGGCCAGTATCCCGAGTGGGAGCTCGGCGTGCAGCTCGTCGGCGAGGAGGACGAGCACGCGTTCGACTTCGATCTGCTCGACGCGACGAAGATCATCCCGGAGGAGCAGGTGCCGGTCCGGCCGATCGGGCGGATGGTGCTGGATCGCAACCCGGACAACTTCTTCGCCGAGACCGAGCAGGTCGCGTTCCACACCGGCAACGTGGTGCCGGGCATCGACTTCACCAACGACCCGCTGTTGCAGGCGCGCAACTTCTCCTACCTCGACACCCAGCTGATCCGGCTGGGCGGCCCGAACTTCGCCCAGCTCCCGGTGAACCGGCCGGTCGCCCGGGTCGCCAACAACCAGCGCGACGGGTACGGCCAGCAGGACATCCACGTCGGGCCGGCGAGCTACACGCCGAACTCGCTGAACCCGGGTGGTTGCCCGGTGACCGCGTCGCCCGACGCCGGGGCGTACGTGCACCACACGCAGACGGTCAGCGGCACGAAGATCCGCGAACGCAGCCCCAGTTTCCAGGACTTCTACAGCCAGGCGACGCTGTTCTGGAACTCGATGGCGGACTGGGAACGCGAACACATCGTCGCGGCGTTCCGGTTCGAACTCGGCAAGTGCGAGCACCGGCACGTCCGGGAGCGGGCCGTCGACCGGATCAACGAGATCGACCACGACCTCGCGGCGGCCGTGGCCGCCGGGATCGGCGTCGACCCACCGGCCGCGGCGACCAGCAACCACGGACGCAGCTCGCCGGCGTTGAGCATGGCGAACCTGATCGGCGACAGCGTCAGCACCCGGACGGTCGCGGTGCTGGCCGCGGACGGCCTGTCCGGGGCCACGCTGCGCCCGCTGTTCGATGCGCTCACCGGGTGCGGTGCCCGGCCCGAGCTGCTGGGCCTGCGCGACGGCGAACTATCCACTATGGAGGGTGAGGCGGTGTCGGCGGACCGGTCGCACACCACAGTCTCCTCGGTACTCTACGACGCGGTGCTGGTGCCCGATGGTGCCGACGCGGTGTCCGCACTCGAAGCGGACGGCGCGGCCACGCACTACGTGCTGGAGGCGTACAAGCACGGCAAGCCGGTCGCCGGCATCGGTGCCGGTGCCGACCTGGTGGTTCGCCTGCTGGATGCCGCGATGCCGGACGATGCGGCCCGCGCCGACGCGGAACAGGGCGTGGTCCTGGTCGCCGATCCGGCGGACTCCGACGCCTGGCGGCGTTTCCTCGACGACTTCGAGGCGGCGCTGGCCAAGCATCGCATCTTCACCCGCGACGTCGATGCCATCGCGGCCTGACCCGACCGCCCCGACCGATCCGGTGCCCGATCGGGCGTGCCGGGCGGTGGTGCGGGGTGATCCGCCGCGGGTGCGGGGCGATCCGCCGCGGTCGGCGTCGCCGGGCCGCCGCGGGGACCCGGCCCCGCCGCCGCGCCCACGGGGATTACCACGGCCTTCGATGGGTACCCGCCGAGTATGGCGGACCAGGAATTTCCCGAAGTGGCCCCGCACGTGCTGCGCGAGTATGCCGTACTCGCCGACGGGGAGCGGGCAGCGCTCGTCGGGCCGCGCGGCGACGTCTGCTGGCTGTGCGTGCCGCGCTGGCACAGCGACGCGGTGTTCAGCACCTTGCTCGGTGGCGCCGGCTGCTATCTGGTCGCACCGGCCGAGCGGTACGTGTGGGGTGGCTCGTACGAGGACGGCACGCTGATCTGGCGGAGCCGCTGGATCACCGGCAGCGGGATCGTCGAGTGCCGGGAGGCGCTGGCCTTCCCGGGGACCGGAACGAGGTGGTCCTGCTACGCCAGCTCGTCGCCGTCGACGGGCCGGCCCGGGTCCGGGTGATGCTCGATGTTCGCGCCGGGTTCGGCCGGCACCCGGCCGCCGACCTGCACCGGACCGAATCCGGGTGGCGGGGTGCGTCGGGCTCGGTGCGCTGGCACTGGGCCGGCCTGCCGGACGCCCGGCCGGACGGCGACGGTCGTCTCGTCGCCGAGTTGACCGTCCCGGCCGGGGGCCGGCACGATCTGGTGCTGGCGATGGGCGAGGCGGTGACCGGTGCGCCGGACGCGACGACCTGCTGGCGGCGCACCGAGGACGCGTGGCGGTCGGATGGGTTGTCCCCGAACACGATCGCGGAGCGGGACGTGCGGCACGCCCACGCGGTGCTGCGCGGGATGAGCACCGCGGACGGCGGGATGGTCGCGGCGGCGACGGCGAGCCTGCCGGAACGTGCCGAGGCGGGCCGCAACTACGACTACCGGTACGTGTGGATCCGGGACCAGGCGATGACGGCGCAGGCGGCGGCGACCGGGGCGAACTCGCTGCTGGACGGGGCGACCCGGTTCCTGACCGCGCGGCTGCTGGACCACGGTGACCAGCTGAGCCCGGCGTACACGGTCGACGGTGACAGCGTCCCGGCACAGCGCCATCTGGGCCTGCCCGGCTATCCGGGCGGCTCGGACGTCGTCGGCAACCGGGCACGGCAACAGTTCCAGCTCGACGTGTTCGGCGAGGCGCTGCTCGCCCTCGGCGCCGCCGAACGGGCCGGGCGGCTGGACGCCGCCGGCCGCAAGGCGATCGAGGTCGCCGCCGAGGCGATCGAACGGCGCTGGCAGGAACCGGATGCCGGGATCTGGGAGCTGGATCCGCGGCGGTGGACGCACAGTCGGCTGATCTGTGCCGCCGGGCTGCGCGCGGTACGCGGCATCGGGGATCGGTGGGCGGGCCTCGCCGACGCCCTGGTCACCGACGCCGCCACCTGGGGTACGCATCCGTCCGGCCGCTGGCAGCGGGCCGCCGACGACCCGACCCTGGACGCCGCGCTGGTGATAGCCGGAATTCGGGGCGCGACGCCGGTCGGTGATCCGCGTGATCTCGCCACCCTGCAGGCCTACGTGGCGCGGTTGACCTGCGACGGGTTCGCCTTCCGGTTCGAACACGAGGGGCGTGCGCTCGGCGAGGCGGAGGGTGCGTTCCTGTTGTGCGGCTTCATGCTGGCCATCGCGGTGCACCAGCACGGTGACACGCAGGCCGCGGTTCGCTGGTTCGAGCGCAACCGCACCGCGTGCGGTCCGGCCGGGCTGTTCAGCGAGGAGTACGACGTCGCGCAACGACAGCTGCGCGGCAACCTCCCGCAGGCCTTCGTCCACGGTGCGCTGATGGAGGCGGCCGCGGTACTGAGCCGACCGGCCGCGGCCGATCCGCTGCGCCCGGACCCGGTCGGCCTGGACACCACCGGCTGACCGGCGCTACAGCAGCGGCGGGGGCGGCCTCCGCGGCAGGCCCGGCCGACCTGGGCAGCGCGCCCGGCGTCCGGTGCGCGTCGACCGCCGGCCGGGCGGGTGAACCGCTCGGACGATCGGCCCTCCGGGGGGACCGGTCGTCAGCGCAGGAGGACCGGTGCGGCGACGGTGGCGGGCGCCGGGTGGTCGATCCGGTCGGCCCGGCGTACCGCTCGGCGGCGGGCGATCATCGTGTAGCCGAGCAGCGTGACCAGCGCGACGACCTGCAGGAGTCCCGATGCGGCGACGGCGACATCGAGGTCGAGCAGGTAGACCAGCGCGACCCGGATCGCGGACTCGGCGAGCAGTCCGACCCCCCAGACCACGGTCATCGCCGTCATGATGCGCCGGAACGGTGGCGTCGTCGCCCACAGGCGTTCGGTCGCGGCGCGCGCCTGCGGGGTGCGGGCGACCATCCGTCGGTGCAGCGCGTAGATCGCCGGTCGGCCGGCGACGGCACTGCCCAGAAACACCAGCCCGGCCAGCCCGGTCATCGCCGAGTCCTTGGCGAGCAGGAACCGGGGGTCGCCGCTGACCAGCGACAGCACCAGACCGAACGCGAACATCGCGGCCAGTAACGCGGCGATGCCGTCGAACCGGCGGGACCGCACCGCCACCCAGGCGAGCCGCAGCCCGGCGGCGACGGTACCGCCGAGCATCGCCTGGTACGGCTCGACGCCGAGGGCGCGGAGCAGGTAGTACACCGCGATCGGGACGCCCAGGTCGGTCAGCAGGCCGACGATCACCGGGCGCAGTCCCGATCCGGCGGCGGTGCGGGACGGGGCGGGGTCGTGCGTGGTCATCGGGCCCTCCTCGAATACGGGGTGGTCGTGCCGTTCTCGCTACAGGTAGAAAATGACATGTACGAATCTGACTGTCAAGTCCTACGGGTCGATAGGGTGGCACGGACGAGGAGGCGGGATGTCGCTGCGCTACGCACTGCTGGGGCTGCTGGCCGACGAGCCGGGCAGCGGGTACGAGCTGGCCAGGAGGTTCGAGGCCACCCTGGACCGCTATGCCTGGCATGCCAAGCACAACCAGATCTATCAGGAACTGGGGCGGTTGGCGGACGAGCGGCTGGTCGAGGTGGTCGCGCAGGGGGCGCGCGGCCGCAAGACGTACGCGATCACCGACCCGGGCCGGCGGGCGCTGGTCGAGTGGCTGCGCACACCGCCGGAGAGTGCCGTGGTGCGCAACGAGTTCCTGCTCCGGCTGTTCCTGACGTTCGTGCTGGACCCGGCCGAAGCCCGGGAACACCTGCGGCAGTACGCCGAGCAGGCCCAGCAGCGCCTCGACCACCTCACCGCGTTCATCGGCTCGCTACCGAACGAGGACCGGCTGCCACCGATGAAGTTCGGTCATCTCGCCGCGACGTTCGGGCTGCGGCAACTGCCGGCGATCCGCGACTGGGCGCTGGACTCCGTCGCCGAGATCGACGAGTGGCAGCAGGCCGGAGAGCATCGATCGGCGGACCCGACCGACGGGCCGGTCGGCTGATCGCCGCGCACCACAGCCCGGCGCCCGGCTCGACGGCCGGCGACAGCCGTTCCACGTACGGCCGGGGCATGATGCGTGAAACGGGCCCGGCCGGGGCGGGAACTGCCGATCCTGTTTGAACGAGGGTGCTGCGGGGGTACAGCTGAGAGGTCCAACCACGGGCATGGAAACCGATGCGGCGCCGAGTGCGACGGGTGCCGTGGAAGCGCCGGGGGTGCCAAGCGCCGTGGGACGTGTCAGCGACGAACAACTCGATCACTGCGAGCAGTTGTTGGACCGGGTGGGTGACCTGCCCGAGGACGATCCGGGCCGGTGCCGGGCTCGGGACGCGGTGGTCGAGACTCTTCTTCCGATGGCGGACGGGATCGCTCGGGCTTTCCCGCATGGGCGGCAGAGTGTGGATGATCTCGTTCAGGTGGCGAGGCTGGGTCTGGTCAAGGCGGTGGCTGGGTTCGATCCGGAGCGGGGTGGGCTGGCTGGGTATGCGGTGCCGACGATCCGGGGGAGCTGAAGCGCTACTTTCGTGATCAGTGCTGGCAGGTGCGGGTCCCGCGCCGGTTGCAGGAGTTGCGCAGTGAGGTGCGGGCTGGTACCGAGCGGGCGGAGCAGCGGTTGGGGCACACGCCGCAGGTGGCCGAGATCGCCGAGGAGTTGCGGGTCGACTCGGAGTCGGTGGATGCGGGGTTGCGGGCTGATGCCGCCTACAGTGTGGCGTCGTTGAACGCGCCGGCTGGTTGGGATCATGACGGCAGTGAGGTCGGTGATCTGGTGGGTGCTGCCGACGAGTCGGTCGAGCAGGTGCCGGAGCGGGTGTCGTTGCGTCCGGCGTTGGAGCGGCTGCCGGTGCGGGAGCGGCAGTTGATCCGTTGGCGGTTTTTCGATGAGTTGACCCAGCAGCAGATCGCTGATCGGTTGGGTGTTTCGCAGATGCACATCTCGCGGCTGTTGTCGTCCACGCTGGCTGCCATCCGGGCCTGGTTGGAGGGTGACAGCGACGAGATCGTGGTCGGCCATCCACGACGCCGGGCTCCGGTCCTACGGGCGCGGCATGCGGCCTGAGCGGGCAACGAACCAGCTGGGCAAAACAGCTGCCGGTGCGACGTTTGGCACGCCCATGGCGGGGAAGGTGTTTCACTGCCGGCCAGGGGGGTCGCGACGGGAACGGCCCCGTTGCGATGGCCGGCCCGGCGCGCCGCGGTCCGGCAGGCGCGCCCCGACGGAGGCTGCCGGCGGTGTGCACGCCGCCGGCAGCCTCCGTTGTCACGCCGGTCGGCCGGCAGGGGTCTGCCCACCGCGGTCGCCCGGCGACCGGTCGGCCCGGCGGCGGTTCGCCCGGCCGCCGGAGCGGCGACCGGGCGGTGTGGCGGAGGCGGACGGGAATCGAACCCGCCAGGTCGAGTTGCTCGGCCTCGACGGTGTTGAGGACCGCGCCGGTCACCAGGCCGGATACGCCTCCACGGCCCCGCCACCCACGGGGCCGCCGCACCCCATCGTGCACCCGCGCGATTCGACGCGAAAAGCGGACACGCCGGTGTGGGACGTGACAGGGTCGATGGCATGACCGTGACCGGCACGCGGATGACGCAGTACGCGCGGGGCGGCGGCTGCGCCTGCAAGGTGGCGCCCGGGGAGCTGGAACGCCTGGTCGCCGGCCTGACCGGGGTGGCACCGGCGGCGCCGACGGTCGGCGAGCTGCTGGTCGGCCTGGACAACGGTGACGACGCGGCGGTGGTCGGTCTGGACGCGTCGACCGGCATGCCGACCGGTGTGGTGGCGACCACCGACTTCTTCGGCCCGGTGGTCGACGACCCGTACGACTGGGGCCGGATCGCGGCGGCCAACGCGCTGTCCGACGTGTACGCGATGGGTGGCCGGCCGGTGGTGGCGCTCAACCTGTTGTGCTGGCCGCGTGACGTTCTCGGCTGGGACCTCGCCGCCGACGTGCTGCGCGGCGGCGCGGACGTGGCCGCCGCTGCCGGCTGCCATCTCGCCGGCGGGCACAGCATCGACGACCCGGAACCCAAGTACGGGATGGCGGTGACCGGGCTGGTCGACCCGGCCCGGATGATCCGCAACGACCGCGGCCGGCCCGGGCTGCCGCTGGTGCTGAGCAAGCCGCTCGGCCTCGGGGTGCTCAACAACCGGCACAAGGCGACCGGCGAGGTGTTCCCGGACGCGGTGTCCACCATGACCGAACTCAACCGGGCCGTGTCCGAACGGGCGGTCGCCGCCGGGATCGACTGCGGTACCGACGTGACCGGCTTCGGGCTGCTCGGCCACCTGTACAAGCTGTGCCGCGCGTCCGGCGTGTCCGCGGTGGTCGAGCACCGCGCGGTGCGGTACCTGGCGGGCGCGCGCGACGCGGTCGCCGCCGGGTTCGTACCGGGCGGTACCCGCCGCAACCTCGACTGGGTGGCGCCGCACTGCGACCTGTCCGCGGTGCCGGCCGACGAGGCGTTGCTGCTCGCCGACGCGCAGACCTCCGGCGGCCTGCTGCTGGCCGGTGAACTGCCCGGCCTGCCGGTGATCGGTGAGCTCGTGCCGCCCGGCGACGCCGTGATCCGGGTGCGCTGAGGGCCGATGACCGCGCACCGCGACCCGACGGCGCCGGAGCCGACGACGACGCACGGCGACAGGGCAGCCGGTGCACCCACGACCACCGTCGCCGCCCCGAACGCGGCCGGGACGCGCCGCCGGGTGCCGCGTACCGACGTCCTGCTCGCCGACCCGGCGATCGCGCGGCGCGTCGCCGACCTCGGCCGCGACCTGGTCAAGGCGACCGTGACCGAGATGCAGCAGCGCTGCCGGGACGGTGCGATCGCGCCGGAGTCGGTACCGGCCGCGGTGCTCGACGCGCTGCCGCCGCGGGCCGCGACCGGCCGGCCGGTCGTCAACGCCACCGGGGTGCTGCTGCACACCAACCTGGGTCGGGCGCCGCTGTCGGCGGCGGCCCGTGCCGCGGTCGCCGCCAGCTGCGGGACCGGCGACCTGGAACTGGACCTGCGCACCGGCCGGCGCGGCGTGCGCGGCGCCGGGACGCTCGCCGCGCTGCGTGCCGCGGTCCCGGTGGCGCAGGCGGCGCTGGTGGTCAACAACAACGCGGCGGCCGTCGTGCTGGCCGCCACCGCGCTCGCCGCGGGCCGGGAGATCGTGCTCAGCCGCGGCGAGCTGGTGCAGATCGGGGACGGGTTCCGGCTGCCCGACCTGCTCGCCAGCACCGGCGCGCGGCTGCACGAGGTCGGCACCACCAACTGGACGAGCGCCGAGGACTACCGGGCCGCGGTCGGCCCGGATGCCGGCCTGATCGTCAAGCTGCACCGGTCCAACTTCACCATCAGCGGCTTCACCGCCGAGGCGGGCATCGGGGAGCTGGCCGGGCTCGGCGTGCCGGTGCTGGCCGACCTCGGCTCCGGCCTGCTGGTACCGCACCCTCTGCTGCCGGACGAACCCGACGCGACGACCGCCCTGCGCGAGGGCGCGGACGTGGTCTGCTTCTCGGCGGACAAGCTGCTCGGCGGCCCGCAGGCCGGGGTACTGCTGGGCAACGCGGCAACGCTGGACCGGCTGCGCCGGCACCCCCTGTACCGCGCGTTGCGGGCCGACAAGATGACGCTGGCCGCGCTGGAGGCGACCCTGCGCGGTCCCGCGCCGCCGGTCGCCGCGGCGCTCGACGCCGACCCGGCCGACCGGATGCGCCGGGCAACCGCGCTCGCACACCTGCTGCGCGCCAGCGGAATCGAGGCCGCCGCGGAGCGCAGCGACGGGGTCGTCGGCGGCGGCAGCGCACCCGGCGTGCGGCTGGTCAGCGGCGCCGTGCGGCTACCCACCCGGTACGGGGAACTGCTGCGGGGCGGTGATCCCGCGGTGCTGGGCCGCGTCGCCGACGACGGCTGCCTGCTGGACGTGCTCGCCGTCGACCCGGCCGACGACCGGCTCCTCGCCGACGCGGTCCTGGCGGTGGCCCGGTGCAGGTGATCGCCACCGCCGGGCACGTCGATCACGGCAAGTCCACCCTGCTGCGGGCGCTGACCGGCCGCGATCCCGACCGGTGGGCCGAGGAGCACCGCCGCGGGCTCACCATCGACCTGGGGTACGTGTGGACCACGCTGGCGTCCGGGGCGACCGTCGCGTTCGTCGACGTGCCTGGTCACGCCCGGTTCGTGAGCAACATGCTGGCCGGCGTCGGCCCGGTACCGGCGGTGCTGTTCGTCGTCGCGGCCGACGAGGGCTGGATGCCGCAGTCGACGGAACATCTCGACGCGCTGGCCGCGCTCGGCGTCCGGCACGGCGTGCTCGCGATCACCCGCTGCGACCGCGCGGACCCGGCCGCGGCGACGGCCGCCGCCCGCGAACGGCTGGCCGGCACCCCGCTGTCCCAGCTGCCCGCGGTGCCGGTGTCCGGCACCACCGGTGCCGGGCTCGACGAGCTGCGCGCCGCGCTGGACGCGCTCGTGCGGCGGTTGCCGGTACCCGAGCCGGATGCGGACGTGCGGCTGTGGATCGACCGGTCGTTCACGATCCGCGGCGCCGGCACCGTGGTCACCGGCACGCTGCCGGCCGGTACCGTGCGGGTCGGCGACGGGTTGCTGCTGTCCCCGCAGGACCGGCCGGTGACGGTACGCGGGCTGCACTGCCTCGACGAACCGGTCGGTGCCGCGAGCGGGGTGGCCCGGGTGGCGCTCAACCTGCGCGGCGTCGATGCCGGTGACGTGCCGCGCGGCGCCGTACTGCTCTCGCCCGGCCGGTGGCGGGTCGGTACCGCCGTTGACGTGCGGCTGAGTCGCTTCGTCGACCCGCTGCCCCGGCAGCTGCACCTGCACGTCGGCGCGGTGGCACTACCGGTACGGGTGCGCCGGCTCGGCGCCGACACCGCCCGGATCCTGCTCCCGGAACCGTTGCCGCTGCGCATCGGCGACCGGCTGATCCTGCGCGAGCCGGGGCGGCACCGGATCGTGGCGGGTGCGTCGGTCCTCGACCCCGCGCCACCGCCGCTCGGTCGGCCGCGCCCGGGCGATCCGACGGTCGTGGAACGGCCGCGCCGGGCGGCCGACCGGGCCGCGGAGCTGGCCGCCATGACCGACCGGCCCGATCTGGCCGGCGAACTGCGCCGCCGCGGTCTCGCCCGGGTCGCCGACCTGGCCGCCATCGGGGTACCGGCCGAGTCGGCCGCCGGCCACCGGGCCGCCTTGGCCGGCGGCTGGCTTGCCGATCCGGCCCTGTGGCGCCGGCTCGGCGACGAACTCGTCGACCAGGTGGCGCGGCACGCGCGCGACGACCCGCTGTCGGCCGGGCTGCCGGTCGCCGCCGCCCGCCGTACCCTGCGGCTACCCAGCCCGGCCTTGGTCCTCGCGCTCGCCGACGGGCGGCTGCGGGTCACCGGCGGCCGACTCACCCCGCCGGACGCCGGCACCGCGGCTCCGGGTCCGGTCGAGGCGGCGGTGGCCACCCTGCTCGCCCGGATGCCGCGGCCGTGGGCGGCGCCGACCGCCGCTGAACTGGCCGGGCTGGACCTCGGTCCGCGTGAACTGGCCGCCGCGGTCCGCGCGGGTCTTCTGGTCGAACTGGCCAGCGGTGTCGTCGTCGCCCCGGACGCCCCGGACGCGGCCGTCGCGGTGCTGACCGGCCTGCCCCAGCCGTTCACTCTCAGCGCGGCTCGGCAGGCCCTCGGCACCACCCGCCGGGTCGCGGTGCCGCTGCTGGAACTGCTCGACCGGCAGGCCCGGACCCGGCGCCTCCCCGACTCCCGCCGTCGCTGTCCGGCCGATCGCCCGGCGCGGTGAGCCCGACCGGGTACGCCGGGACGGCGCCGATTCCGCCCCGGCGAGCGGTGCCCCGTCGCGGTGCCGGTGATCGGCGGCGGGCCCGGCCGAGCGCGGTCCGGACGTCGTCCCGAGGGCTGTTCTGCGGTTCAGCAGAGGCGGACCGGCCCGGCCCGGTCTACCATGGCGGCAGCCGAGTCCGCCTTCGCCGTGCGTCGGGTCGCGCGTGGCGCGGGCCGATCCGGTGCACCTGACGAACGCCCGTTCTGTCTGGGGGGACTTCGTTGTCGATACCAGGACATCATCGTCGGCCGGCGCGGCCCGGTCTGTTGACATCCTTCGTATCGTTCCTGATCATTCGCTGCTGCCCGCGGCCGTGACGCCCGCGGCGGACGGTATCCCGGCCGCCGACTGCGTCAGCATCACGGCGATCGACGACGTGGGGCCGTGGACGCTCGCGGTGTCCGATCCGCGGGCCCGCCGGCTGGACGGCCTGCAGTACATGCTGAACGAGGGGCCGTTCTTCGACGCCATGACCGCGGACGGGCCGGTGACCTGCACCGATCTGGATGGTTCGGCCGACTGGCCGGAGTTCGCTCCGAGGGCGGTGTTGAGCGGGGTGCACGCCATCCTGTCCCTCCGGTTGCCGGTCGAGCACGGCCACGGGGCCCTGAACGTCTACTGCCATCGGCCGGGCGAGTTCGGCACCGTCACCCGAAGCGCCGCGGCCGCGGTCGCCGCCGAGATCGCGGTGGTGTTGGGTGCTGCCCGCCGGATCGCCAACATGACCGTGGCGTTGCAGTCACGGGACCTCATCGGGCAGGCCAAGGGCATCGTGATGGAGCGGTACAAGCTCGGCGCCGACGCCGCGTTCGCGCTGCTGAGCCGCGCCTCGCAGGAGCGCAACGTCAAGCTGCGGGACCTCGCCGCGGAGGTCACCGCCACCGGCGTGGTCGAACTGCCGAAGTAGCGTCGCCCGGCGACGCACCGCGGGCCGGCCCGCCATGCTGTGGCGCGCCGGCCCGCCCCCGGGTGCGCGGGCGCTGTGACCGGGATGGCCCACCGTGACCGGTAGGCGGCTCGCGGCACGAGTGGGACGCGCCATGGCTGGTATTACTGGGGCATGCAGGAAGAGACGGCACGCTGCGCGATCGACACCTTCATCTCCGCGTTCAACGCCTCGGACGACAGCTCTGCGACCTCGCTGCTCTCCCAGGCCCTGACCTCGGACGTGGTCTTCTGGGGGCCGTTGGGTCGCAGCGAAGGGTTCGCGGTGGTCGAGCGGTTCGTGCAGGACATTCGGCGCCATCCGGCGGGGGTCGGCAGGATGGTGCGCTCCTCGGCGGTGGACATGCCCGGCGAGTGGGCCCGGTACCAGTGGGTCTTCACCACACCGGACGGTGGTCCCCGCCTGGTGGGAACGGACGTCGTCCATCTGCGCCGGAGCCTCATCGACCAGGTCATCGTCTTCGCGGGGGAGATCGAGCCGCTCGCCTCCTGAGCGTCCTTCTGCCGCGATCCTTCTCGTCACTTCCCGGCACTCCGGGGCTGCGGTTCGCGGTCGGTCAGGCTGCGGCGTCGCGGGGCGTGCGCCCGCCACCCGGTGAACCTGTGCGGTCCCCGCACTAGCCGATTCCCAGCACGGCCCGGCACTGCTGGACGCCGATCAGCTCGATGTCGCCGCGACGCTCCCGTGCCCACGCCTCCCGGGTGAGCCGCCACCGCTGGATCAGTGCTGGCTCGCCGCGACGGGTGTCCCAGTCCGTACCGTTGGGTTCGTAGCCCAGGCCGCGGGAGACGCGGTTGGAGGCCTCGTTGTCGACGAAGGCGTCGCTGCCGGCCTCGCGCGCCCCCAGCCCGGCGAAGGCGAGGTGCAGGATCGCCGCCCGCATCTCCGTGCCGAGGCCCTGCCCGCGGCGGCCGGGAGCCAGCCACGAGAAGCTGGTCACCGTGCCGAACCGCGCGAAGTCCTGGCCGGTGAGGTCCTGCATGCCCACCGGTTCGCCGTCGACGAGCACCGCGAAGTACAGCCGCCACCGGTCCGGGCTCACGTGGCCGCGACCGCGCCAGATGCTGCGCAGCCACTGCCATTCGCGTTCCGGGCTGTCTTCGTAGAAGGAGATCGGGTCGTCGAACGGCCACGGCTCCGCGTCGGCGATGCCGGCCCTTACCAGCGGCACCAGGCGTTCCAGCAGTTCGTCGGACGCGCCGGCCAGGGTCAGCCGCGGGGTGCGGATCCGGACGTTCAGCGGGGGATAGGTGTGGGCCACTTCCGGACCATAGCCAGCCGGTCGCCGCGCCGCACCGGCGTTTCGCCGGTCGCCGCGGCGCACCCGACGTTTGGCCCGCCGCAGAGCCACCTCCGACGTTTCGCCCGCGGCCGGGAGTCCGCGGCCGTCGCGCAGTTCGGCCCCGCCCGGCGGCCGAGGTCGGGGATCGCGCTGCGCGGGATGGCGGGGCCGGTCCGGGGGCTCAGCCCGGCTGGACGTCGTCGAAGAGCGCGACGGCGTCGGCCGGGTTCGGGCTCACCAGGCGTTCCAGGCCGGCCGTCGTGATCGTCGCCCACCGGCCGGCCCGGGCCCACATCCGTTCCTCGAAGGTACCGACGGCCTCGTCCAGATCGGCCGGGTCGGCGACGATCACCTCCGCGAGTTCGGCGCCTTCCAGCATCGCGAGGTTCGCGCCGGCCCCCAGCGGGGGCATCAGGTGGGCGGCGTCGCCCAGCAACGTCACTCCGGGCACGTGGGTCCAGGTGTGGGACGCCGGCAGGACGTGCAGCGGGCGATGGACGAAGCTGCTGCCCCGGTGCAGGAGGTCGAGGATGGGGGTGGCCCAGCCGTCGAACCGCGTCAGCAGGCTCGACCGCACCGCTTCCGGGTCGGTCAGGTCCAGGTGGGCGTGCCAGTTCAGCGGTGCGCGGAACTGGGCGTGCACGGTGGCCCGGCCGTCGCTGTTGCGCTGGGCGACAACGGATCGGTTCTCCCCGTACACGGCCACCGAGCCGTCGCCGATCAGCTGGGCGAGGTCCGGATGGCGGGCGTCGACGTCGTCCAGGGTGGTCTCCACCGAGGTGATCCCGGTGTAGCGCGGCGTCACCGGGGACACCGCGGGGCGGGTCCGGGACCAGGCACCGTCCGCGCCGACGACGAGGTCGAAGCCTTCCTGCCGCCCGTCCGCGAAGTGGACCAGTGCGCCGCGGCCTGCCGGCACCACCTGCGTGACGCCGCGGCCCCACTGCACATCGAGTGGTCCGCGCAGCAGGTCACGCAGGTGCCCGCGGTCGATCTCGGGATTGGCCCGGTCGTCCGGGCGGGGCTTCCAGTCGCGCAGCACGGTCCCGTCGGGGGACAGGATGCGCATGGCCTGCCCCTCCGGGCGGGACAGTGCCTCGAACTCCGCCAGCAGCCCCGCCTTGTCCAGCGCCCGCTGGCCCAGCTGTTCGTGCAGGTCGAGCGTGCCGCCGGGAGGGCGGGCGTCGGGGCGGGGTCACGTTCGACGATGGCGACGGGGTGCTCGTGGCGGTGCAGCACGCGGGCGAAGGTGAGGCCGGCGGGCCCGGCGCCGACCACGGCGATACGACGTCTCATGTCGATACAGTGTATTGATCAGCTACGACGTATCGCAACCGGGTCGTGCAGCCCGAGCTGGGCGCCACCCGCCCGTGCCGTCCGGCCACCCGGCGAGCGCGAGGCGGAGACCACCTCGCCGGCCGGCACCGGTGCCGGCCGGCGAGGCACCAACCCGGCTCTCGGGTCAGGCGTAGCCGCGTTTGAGCATCATCCCGGCCGCCTTGTCGAACTCCGCGTCGGTCGGGATCACGAAGTCCAGCGCGTTGGCGTACCGGGTGATGATGTTGAACAGCGTCGCCACCGCCGCGGCGTCGATCAGCTGCTGCCGGCTCACGCCCGCTTCGATCGCCGCCCGGGCCTCGGCGGCGTGCAGCTCGCCGGGGCGCAGCGTCATCGTCTCCAGCAGGGCGAGCGTCGCGCGCAGCGGGCCCGGGATCGGCGCGCGGTGATAGTCGGAAAGGCAGGCGTCGGCGGTCGCGCCGTCGATGCCGCGCGTCGCGATGGCGCGGTGGGCCCCGACGCAGAACGGGGACGAGTTCCAGCTCGCCACCATCGCACCCATCAGCTCCCGCTCGAACACCGACCACTCGCTCGGCCCGCGCATCGCCTGCTGGGCCCAGGCGCCCAGGGCCGACCCGACGAATCCCTTGTGGTAGAAGGCAACCCGGGCGGCATCGGGCAGTCGCGCGCCCAGCGCCAACGAGATCACCCGAATCAGCGCCCGGTTGCGCAGGCTGTCGCCGCGTTCGACCTCAGGCAGGCGCATCGGTCGCCTCCTCGATCGTGCGGACGGCGGCGTCCCAGCGCGCCAGCCCCGCCCCGACGCAGGCCGCCAGGACGATCTCGAACGCCGCCTTGTCGCTTCCGGTCGCGTCACGGACCGCGTCGACCTCGGCGTCGGTCACCCGGTCCGAGGCGTCCGCGATCCGCCGGGTGAGCGTGTCGTACGGCTCCGCGACGGATGGCCCGCCCGAGGCTCGTGCCGCCACGGCCACGCGAAGCGGCGGGGCGGTGACTCCGGTGTCGCCGGCGACCGCGGCGCGCAGTGCCGCCGCGCGGTCGCGGTGCCGGATGCTGCCGCGTTCGGTACCCATCTGTCCCCCCTGACGATCTGCTTCCTGGTTCCTCGTGGACGGTGCCCGCGCCGGGCTCAGCCGGGATGCCGCCGGGTCGCCGCCCGGTACCGTTCGAGGTACAGCGGCCAGCCCGAGCCGGAGTCCAGCGTGGTGAAGCCCTCCCAGCCCTCGCCGTGCCGGTCGAGATGCCGGTGTTCGAGCACCACCCGGGTGCGCTCGGGCGCCTCCGGGATGAACCGGATCTCGATCTCGCTGGTGCGAGCGGGGTCCGTCTCGATCTGCCACCGCGGCCCGATGTCCCAGCTGAGAAGCAGCCGGTGCGGCGGTTCGCAGGCGAGCACCCGAGCCCAGGTGCACCGGCTGCCGTCGATGCCGACGTCGTAGGCGGTGCCGCCCACCTCGGCTTCCAGCACCGTCCGCTCGATCGGTACCGGGAGCAGGTTGTGTTCCCGGGGTTTGATCTCGTCGAACCGTTCGGTGAAGACGCGGAAGGCGTGCTCGACCGGAACGTCGACGACGATGTCGACCTGCAGTGCGGTCCGGTCGTCGCGCGTCGTGCTCATCGTGTCGGGGTCCTCTCTGTTGCCGCGGCGGGCGGCTGGTAGCTGCGCTCGGCCAGGTCCTTGAACCTGCTCAGCGCGGCCCGCCAGTAGGAGTCGAGTTCGTGGCGCAGCTGGGCCAGGCCGTCGGACCGGATCTCGTAGACCCGCATCCGCCCCTGCGGGTGCACGTCGACCAGCCGCGCGTCCAGCAGGACGCGCAGGTGCTGGGAGACCGCCGGCCGGCTGACCGGCAGGTCGCGGGCGATCTCGGTCACCGAGCACGGCCCGTCGGCGATCCGGCCGAACACCCGGCGCCGGGTCGGGTCGGCCAGCGCCTGCCATGGGTCGAGCGTCGACGTCCGCATGATGCGTAAGTTACTACTTACCCATCCCGCTGTCGAGGCGCGGCGTGGCGGCGGAGCGTGTGGGTGTCCACCGACTGGGTACCCGGCAGCGGACACCAGGCGCTCGGAGGTGACATCGGCGATGGCGGGACTGCTCGACGCGCTGCCGGACTCGTCGCGGAACGAGCTGCGGCCGGCGCGCCGGCCGCGGGTCCCGCAGGCGATGCTGGCCACGCTGACCGACCGGTACTTCTCCGATCCGGACTGGCTGTTCGAACGCAAGCTGGACGGGGAGCGGGTGCTCGCCGTCCGCGAGCACGGCCGGGTACGCCTGACCTCGCGCAACGACCGGCCGGTGACCGGCTACCCGGAACTGGCCGAGGCGCTGTCCGGTGGGACGCCGGACCTGATCGTCGACGGCGAGGTGGTCGCCTTCGAGGGCAACCAGACCAGCTTCGCCCGGCTGCAGCAGCGGATGCAGATCGCCGATCCGGACCGGTCGCGCGCGACCGGCGTCGCGATCCGCTACTACCTGTTCGACGTGCTGTACGCCGACGGGTACGACCTGACCCGGGTACCGCTGCGGCAGCGCAAGGCGGTGCTGCGCAGGGCGATCCGGTTCGCCGATCCGTTGCGGTACACCGCGCATCGCAACGCGCGGGGCGAGCAGTACCTGGCGCACGCCTGCCGAGCCGGATGGGAGGGGCTGATCGCCAAGCGCGCGAACGCGCCCTACCATCCGGGCCGCAGCCGCGACTGGCTGAAGTTCAAGTGCGTCGACGAGCAGGAGTTCGTCATCGGTGGCTTCACCGACCCGGCCGGCTCCCGTACCGGGTTCGGTGCCCTGCTGGTCGGCTACTACGAGCGCGGCAAGCTGCGGTACGCGGGCAAGGTGGGCACCGGCTACGACCGGGCCACCCTGCGCCGGTTGCGGGACCGGCTGGGCGCGCTGGAAACCGACTCGGCACCGTTCGCCACGCCGCCCCGGGGCCGCGGCGTGCACTGGGTACGGCCGGAGCTGGTGGCGCAGGCGGGATTCACCGAGTGGACCAGCGACGGGTTGCTCCGCCATCCGCGGTTTCTCGGCCTGCGCCGCGACAAGAGCCCGGCGCAGGTGGTCCGCGAACGTCCACAGTAGATGGTTCGCCGCGCCGCTCGCCGGCCCGGCCCTGGCGCGAACCGCGTCACCGGCCGTCGTTGGGGGTCAGCCGCACACCGGGCCATCGCGCTGCCTCGTCGGCGATGTCGGTCAGGGTGATCCCCGCGTGCGGTTGCCGCCCGGCCGGTTCGCGCCGCAACAGCGGAACGAACCGGGCAAGGCTCGCGAAGTCGGCCGGGAAGCGGTCCGGATCGACGGCCAGCAGCCGGCCACGGTGCCGAGCCCGGCGGGCCAGCGCCGACCAACGGTCGACACCGGCCATGCCAGCGGATCGCACCCCGTGGTTGAACAGCAGCACGTCGATGTCCCGGTACGGCTCGGTCGCGTCGAGGTAGCGCTCCAACGCGGCGGCCGAGTGCTCCACCGCGAACACCGTCCAGAACGGGGCGGAGCCGGTTCGCCCTGCCTGCACCGGATCCAGCATGATGAACGACTCGACCAGCAGCCGGTCGGTGCCGCGCCGGCGGCGCTCCAGCTCGGCCACCACCGGGCTCAACGCCTCCGGCTCGTCCAGCCGCAGCCGGTACAGCGGGCGTGCGTGCCGGGCGGCGAACGACGCGAGGTCGTCGCGCAGTTCCGGCGCGAACCCCCACTCGGCCTCGGCCGCCCACTCGTCGGCCGGCGGCGCCACCGGCGCCGGCCGCGACGAGCCCTGCTCTTGCTGGAACCGCGCCATCCGCGACGACCCGTGCAGGTAGTCCTCCGGGCCGAGGCCGCCGCGGGCACCGGTCTGGAACACGTGCCGCTCGGCGACCCGCCCGACCGGCCAGGCCGAGCCGTCCTCGACGAGTACGATCGGGGCCCCGGGTGCCAGGCGTTCGGTGAGGAACCGCCGGTACGCCAGCGGCAGCCGCAGCCACTTGAGCCGGAAGTACGCCATCCTGGCGATCATCAGGCGGTCCTGGTTCGCGTCGTGCATGTGGTGCAGTGCCACGTCCGGATTGCGTTCCAACAGCGGCGGGGCCACCCGCGCGCCGAACTCGCGGGCCCGGTCGGGCGGTCCGGATCGTTGTCCCGCCAGCGAACCGGTACCAGCGTCGTCTGTGGCAGCCACGGTGCTCCGAGCGCGGCACACAGGTGGGTGAGCGCCCCGTTGGACGAACCGAGGAACGCGACCGGGTAGCCCGTTCCCGGATAGTGCCGCACCGCCCACTCGGCGATCGCCTCGGTGTCGACGCCGCCGAGGCGGTCGGCCGGGACGCCCTCGCTGGCGCCCGACGCGGTGTAGACCGGCCTGCTGACCCGCTCCGGCAGCAGCGCGGTCAGCCGCGCGCCGGCGCCGGCCAACCGCCCCTGGCCCAGCCGTACGAAGTCCTCCCCGCGCAGGGCGCGCGCGGTGGCCCGCAGGAACGCCGAGGCCGAGTCGAAGGCCGCCACCGCCCGTTCGGGCGCGACCTGGGCCCGCTGGCCTGCTCGCACTGCGTCGTCCACCTCCGCTTCGTGGCTGGCGTACCGGCGCCCCGATCCGCCCCTTCATCCGATACCCGCGGTGCCGGTGGTGAAACGGCGCCAGGTGTGACGGCGCGCCGAGCGGGTAGCTACCGGTGATGAACCGACGTGCGGCGCCGGTAACGGGCGTCACCAGCCAGTTCCACGGACCGTACGGCCGGATGCGCAGCCGGGCGGTGGGCCGGCCGCGGCCCGGCGTCCCGGAGGTCGCGATCGTGCAGGGACTCGGCGTCTCGGCGTACCTGCTGCCGGCACTGGCGACGCTGGGTCGCTGGACCCGGGCGCACCTGGTCGACCTGCCGGGCCTGGCCGGCAGCGGTGAGCCGCCGTACCCGCTGGGGATCGCGGAGTACGCCGACTCGGTCCGGGCCTGGCTCGCCGACCAGACCGGCGAGGCGGGATTCGTGCTGGGCGGTCACTCCGCCGGTACCCAGATCGCCGCGCACGCGGCGGTCGGGGCGCCCGGGGTGGTCGGCGTCGCGCTGGCCTCGCCGACCGTCGACCCGGCCGTTCGCGGGCTGGTGGGGCTGGCGTTGCGGTGGCGTCGAGACGGTGTCCGCGAGCCGGGCGGACTCACCGCCTCGCACCTGGCGGAGTGGCGTCGGGCCGGGCCCCGCCGGCTGCTGCGGCTGGCGCGATGCTGCCTGGCCGACGACATCGAGCAGCCGGTACGCCGGCTGCGGGTGCCGGTGCTGGTGCTGTACGGGGACGACGATCGGATCAGCGACGCCGGCTGGGTACGCACGCTCGCCGCCGCGGCGACCGACGGCGAGTTGGCGTCGATGCCGGGCGCGCACACCTTCGTATGGTCGCATCCCGCCGCCTGGGGCGAACCGGTGCGTGCGTTCGCGGCGCGCTGCCGGGCGCGGCAGGGGTGGCGGGCACCGGCCGGCCCGCCCACGCCGCGCTGACCGTCCCGGCCGCCCGGGCGGCACCGGCGGCCGTCTCAGCCCGCGGCGCCGGGGGCCTCGATCGCCCGGTCCAGCCACTCGGTGAGCAGGTCGCGCTCGGCGCCGCTCAGGACGTCCAGTTCCGGCGCGACGGCGCGGAAGGCGACGACCGCCGCCATGGTCGGATCGTCGGTACGGGCCGGGCCGTCGGTCAGGATCTGCCGGAGGACCGCGTCGAACATGCTGTCGGCGAGGCCGGGATCGCGGTCGCCGGGGGCGGTGGCGAGCAACGTCTGGATGACGCCGGTTCCGGCGGCCTGGATCAGGTCGACCGCACGCCGCTCGCCGATCCGTAGCCGGCCGGTCGCCGCGATCCGGTGTACCCGGGTCTCCAGGACCCGCTTGCCGGACTGTGCCGCCGGCGAGAGCAGCACCCGCTCCGGGTCGCTCAGCAGGCGGAACAGGGTCGGGTTGGCGACGCCGAAGGCGATCTGCTGGCGCCATCCGGCGCGCAGCTCCTCGACCGGGTCGACGTCGGCCGCCGACGCGGCGCGCACGGTGGCGGTTTTGGTGGCGACGTACTCGGCCATCACGTGTTCGGCCACCGCGTCGAGCAGGCCGTCCTTGTCGCCGAACAGGCGGTAGATCGTCGGTGCCTGGATGCCGGCCGCGTCCGCGACGCCGCGGGTGGTGACCGCCGCCGGGCCCTCCTGCTGGAGCAGCCGCGCCGCGACCGCAACGATCTTCGACCGCGTCCGGCCGCGGCTGCCGTTCACCTCGCTCACGTAACCAACGATAACGGAGGTTTGCTATCGCGCTGTTTCCGTTGATACGGTGGATGTGATTCCATCGATAACGGAGGTTGATGTCCATGATCGTGATCACCGGGGCGACCGGCGCACTCGGCGGCGCGACGGTCGACCAGCTGCTGCAGATGCGACCGGCCGACGAGATCGCGGTGGTGGCCCGCGACCCCGGCAAGGCGGCGCGGTTCGCCGCCCGCGGTGTCGACGTGCGGACCGGCGACTACCGCGATCCGGGCTCGCTGCCGGCCGCGTTCGAGGGCGCCGACCAGCTTCTGCTGGTCTCCTCCAACGACCCGACCGCCGACGCGGTCGGCCTGCACCGGAACGCCATCGACGCCGCGGTGAGGGCGGGGGTCGGTCGCATCCTGTACACCAGCCACCAGGGCGCGGCCCCGGACACCCCGTTCGGGCCGGGGCGCGACCACGCGGCGACCGAGCAACTGCTCGCCGAATCCGGCGTCGCCTGGACCTCGCTGCGCAACGGCTTCTACGCGCACAGCCTGCAATGGTTGCTGGGGCCCTGGCGGGAGACCGGCGTGGTCTCGGTACCCGCCGACGGCCCGGTGTCCTGGACCGGCCGGGAGGATCTCGCCGAGGCCGCGGCCGCGCTCCTCGCCACGCACGGTGCGGACGACGGCCCGGTCACGCTCACCGCCTCGGCCGCGCCGACCTTCGAGCAGATCGCCGACATGGTCGCGGCGCGGGCCGGCCGGCCGATCGGGTTCGAGGTGGTGGACGAGGACGAGTGGGTCGCCGCCCAGGTCGCTGCCGGCCAGCAGGAAGCGATGGCGCGCTTCTCGCTCGGCATGTACCAGGCCGCCGAGCGTGGCTTCTTCGCCGGCACCGACCCACGGCTGGCGACCCTGCTCGGTCGCGAACCGCGCACCGTTCCGCAGCTGATCGCGGAGATCGTCGCCGGGTGAGACGAGCCCCGCGGGCCCGGCGGCCGGGTGTGGTGGGCGACAACGGCAGGCCGGAAACGGTGTCCTGGCCACCAACGACCCGAAGCGCGCGCTGTCGTCAGTCTGTACGAGGTGGCGCGCGGGTCGAGGCCGGAGGTGACCGTGACAGGTGTTCGGGGCGGGTCCGTCGGAGCAACGGCCGACGGTACGGTCGATGCCGGTCGCCGGTGGCCCGGCCGCGGCCCGGTGGGGCTCCCGGCCGGCGGTCGGCCGGGGACCGGAACCCGGCCGACCGGGGTACCGGTGCCGGCACCGCGCGGCCCCCGACCACCTCGGCGCGGGTCCGGAGGGGCACGCTCGGTGGTCGTCTGCGTCCGGGACACCCCGGCGGTGCGGGAGATGTTCGCCGGCATCCGCTGGCGGCACACCGTGTACCCGGTGGCTTCCGGCGAAGGGGTGCTGGACCGGCTGACCGAGCACCCCACCGACGCGGTGCTCGTCGACTGCGCCACCGTCCGGCCCGGCTGCGTACCGCTGGTTCGGCACATCCTGCACCGCAGCCCGCGTACCGCGGTGGTGGTGGTCGGGGCGGACAGCCCGCAGCTGGTCGCCGCCGTCCTCGCGGCCGGGGCCCGCGGCGTGGTCGGCGGCGGCCGGCACGGGGTACGGCTGGCGGTGGCGTTGGCACACGGGCTTCGATCGGTACGCCCGGACGGCACCGCGCCGGCCGGGCCCGGCTGCGCGCTGACCGACCGGGAGCTGGCGGTACTGCGCGGGATGAGCCACGGGCGCACCAACGCCGAGATCGGCCGCGACCTGCACATCGCCGAGGACACCGTGAAGACGCACGCCCGCCGGCTGTACCGCAAGCTCGGCGCGCGCGATCGCGCGCACGCGGTGGCGCAGGCGTTCCGGGCCGGCCTGGTGACCTGACCGGCGGCCGGACGAGGTGCCGCCGGCTCAGCTCGCGGTCTGGCGCGGCAGCTGGGTCCAGGCGTGGCAGGCGGCCACGATCTCGGCGCACTCGCCGGGGTGGGTGAGGCTGCGACCGGTGATCAGCTCGATCCGCCGCAGCCGGTGCCGGACCGTGTTCTGGTGGCAGCGCAGCGATCTGCCGGTGGCGGGCGCCGAGCCGCCGGCCTCGACCCAGGCGATCAGCGTGCCCAGCAGCATGTCCCGGCGTTCTGCCGGCAGGTCGAGCAGGCCGCCGAGCACGGTGCGGGCCGCGTCCTGCGCGGCGCCCGGAGCGGAGGCGACCAGGACGTTCATCGGGGTGTCCCGGAACTGTTCGACCGGATCGGTACCACCGTGCCGCCGGAGCACGAGTTCGGCGAGGCCGAGCGCCCAGGGGGCGCGGCGCAGCAGTTCGAACACCGGGCTGACCCCGACCGGACCGCTGGCGTGCCGGGCGAGCACATCCAGTGCGGTGGCGTTGCGCGCCGCGTGGCCGAGCGACAGCAGGCCGACCAGCGCGTCCTGGCGCAGGTGCCAGACCGAGGGCACGTCCACCGCGGACAGATACGAGTCGATCCGGGGCAGCGGGTCCTGGCCGAGGTGGGTCGCGGCAGCCACGACCACGAACGTCCCGTCCATCGGCAGCCGCAGCATGCCGGCGATGTCGACCACGGTGCCCACCCCGGTGGTGTCGGACAGCAGCACGTTGACCAGCGCGGCGCGTTCGCGTTCCCGGCTGAGCAGGATGTGCTGTGCCTCCTCCCGGTAGGCGTGGATGAGCGCGTCGCCGACCCGGTTGTGCAGCCGGAACATCAGGTGCGACAGGTCGACCACGTCGTCGGCGGGGATGGCCGGCGGGAGCCGGGCGGCCACGATCATCGCTTCCCACACCTCGTCGTAGCCCAGCCGGAACGAGGTGAGCAGATCGGCCAGTGCCAGCCCCTGCTGGGCGCGGAGCCGGCCGCTGTGTTCGGCCGCGGTCAGGTCGGCGCGCCGCCCGGTCAGCCGGTCGAAGACCTCCTGGACGTTGGCCTCGACGAGCTTCCGCACCTCGGCACGGTCGCCGGCCGCGCCCGAGGAGTACATCGGCAGTTCGACCATCCGGCGGTCGGTCATCCGATCGAGCATCGCGGGCAGGCCGGGGGCCATGCGCTCGATGATCCGCTCGGCAGTTGTGGTCGTGGGGGCGCTCCGGGGCACCCGCACAGGGTACGGGGGCGCGCCGCCGCCGGACGCGCGTGATCGTCGCCGGGTTGCGGGTGTCAACGTCCTGCTGCTCACTCACCCCGGCTTCGGCGCGACCCCGAAGCCACCGCATCGTGGCCCCGCGTACGGGTGGGCACGCTGTTGCCGTGGGTCAGGGACGGCGGGCGAACAGGACCGCGCCGGGGGCCGGCGACCCCGGTGCGAGCAGCAGCTCGGCCTCGACGACGAACCCGGCGTCGCGCAGCCACGACGACACCCGGGCCGGTCGCCGGCGGTGGACGTGGACCTGCATCGGATGCCCGCCGTAGCCCTGCGTCTTCAGCCGGGACCCGTCGCCCACGTGGAAGCCGAGCAGCAGCGCCCCGTCCGGTCGCAACACCCGGCGGAACTCGCCGAGGACGGTCGGGATCTCCTCGTCCGGGACGTGGATCAGCGACCACCAGGCGAGCAGCCCCGTCACCGAGGCGGCACCCAGATCGAGGTCGGTCATCGAGCCCACATCGAACCGCAGCCCGGGGTGGGCCCGGCGGGCGACGTCGATCATCCCGGGGGACAGATCCACGCCGAACGCGTCGAGCCCCAGCCCGCGCAGGTGGCTGGTCAGGTGGCCCGGTCCGCAGCCGACGTCCGCCACCGGACCGCCGCCCGCGGCCCGCACCAGCTCGGCGAACGACGCCAGCGCGGTACGAAGGTGGGGTTCGCCGCCCAGCGCATCGCGCACGAACTCGGCGTAGCTGACCGCGACCGTGTCGTAGGAGCGGCGCACGTCCGCCAGCCAGTCGCCGGCCTCCGGCGCGCGGGCCGGCACGGGATCGGTGTTCGGCATCGCCGGATTGTCCCCCCTGCCCGCGACGTGTCATCGCCGGGGAACAGCCCGCGCCGGTACGGGCGCAACCGGGCCGCGCCGGGCTGTTCGTCCTCGCCCGGCGCCGGGCGGTGCCAGGGTGTTCGCCCTCGGCCGGCGCCGCACGGCCCGACCGGTGACCTCGGGCCCGCCGGTGGCCTCAGGCCCGGTAGTACTCGGCCATCAAGGTGGTCGCCCAGGCCGGCTGGCGGACCGGGTCGGTGGGGCCGAACTCGACGTGGTACGGCTTGATGTCCAGCACCGGGGTGCCGTCCAGGGCGTCGAGGTCGGCCACCTGCAGATCGCGCCCGTCCACCGCGAGCAGCCGGCACACCGAGACGCCGAGGCGGTTGGGCCGGAACGGGCCGCGGTGCGCGAAGACGCCCAGCAGCGGGCCGTCCGGGCTCTTGCGCGGGGGCCGCGGCTGCGTCTGCGCGTCCGCCTCGTCCAGCCGGTCGAACTGGAACACCACCTCCAGGTGCGAGAAGTCGGCCAGCCCCTGCACCGCCGAGGGCTCGAACCGGTCGTCCAGCCGGATGACGGCCCGCACGTCGTACCAGTGGTCCTCGTACATCTCGGGGCGCCCACCGAGGACGCGGGCGACCGGGCGCAGCACGATGTCGTTCGGATCGTTCACCGCCGAAGCCTAACCAGCCCGCGGCGCCACCGGCACCGCCGGGACGCTGTGCGCGCCGGCAGTCAGGCGGGCAGCGGCTCGACCGCGGCGGATCCCGGGCCGGCCACCGCCTGCTGGTAGCGGCGCAGCTGGTCGGGGTCGTCGATCGACCCGTGGTGGTGCACCTGGCGCCAGCCGCCGGAGGCCGGCCGGTAGGCGAAGAAGCGGGTGGTGCGGATCGCCAGCTCCAGGTCGCCGTAGCTGCCGTGTTCGCGTCCCGCGAAGGTGATCGCGTCCGGCGCGAGGTGGTACACGGTGATGTCCTCGAACCGGACCTGGAGCCGGGCCGGGCCGGCGAACACCCGCGCGTAGAGGTCGATGATCGGTTGGCGTCCGCGCCGGACGCCACCGAGCGGGTTGTCGAGCTGGACGAGCGGATCGTCCAGCCAGACCGCGGCCAGCAGCTCCAGGTCGGCGTGGTTGAGCGCGTGGTAGAAGCTTTCCAGCGCTGCGAACGCCCCGGCTCGGCCGGGATCGGCGCTGCCGGCCAGGCGGTTGCGGGTGGCGGCGCCGAACGTGGCCGTGACGTGTTCGATGGCTCCGGCGGCGTCGCCGGTCGCCGGAGCGCGCTCCGGCAGGCCCGGCCGCGGGAGGTCCAGCAACTGGGCCTGGCCGTCGCCGACCGACCAGTCGGCGCGGTCGTTCTCGGTGAGGGTGACCAGCACGTCCTGGCTGCGCACGCCGACGCCGACGAGTTCCTCGGTGATGCGCCGGTACAGCGCGCGCTTCTGTTCGTCGCTGCGGCCTCGGACCAGGGTGATCTCGACGGCGACGACGTGGCGCCGGGCGATGCCGAGGTAGTGCGGATCGAAGATGCCCTCGTCCGGTCGGTAGCTGGTGACGAGCTGGAAACGGTCGCCGTCGGGGATGCCGATCGCGTCGACCAGCGCGCGGTGCACGCCGTCGGCGATGGCGCGGCGGGTGTCGGCGCTGCCGGTGGTCGGTGCGGAGATACGGACGAGAGGCATGCGACTGCTCCTGTCTGACTTCCAATGTGATAGTCAGCAGCATGCACCCGATCTGGCTTTCAGTCAAATAGCCAGCTAGGCTTCGAGGGTGGACTGGCGTGAACAGAGCCCGGAGAACTGCAGCATCGCGCTGACCCTGGACCTCGTCGGCAAGCCGTGGGTGCTGCTGGTGCTGCGTGAGGTGTTCCGCGGACTGCACCGCTTCGACGAGATCGCCGAGCACATCGGGATTTCCCCGGCGGTGCTCACCCGCCAGCTGCACATGCTCGTCGACGGGGGCGTGCTGGAGCGCCGCCCCTACCGCGAGCCCGGCCAGCGGCCACGCCACGAGTACTGGCTCACCGCCTCCGGCGAGGAGCTGTTCCCGGTGCTCTCGGCGCTGAAATCGTGGGGCGACCGGCACCTGGCGGGCCCCACCGGGCCGGCGACGATCCACCGGCACCACGGCTGCGGCAGCCCCGTCGCGGTCACGCTCCGGTGCGAGGCCGGGCACCGGTTGGCTGGCCTGGACGAGATCGACGTCGAACCCGGACCCGGCGCCGTACCGCTTCGGCGCTCGCCCCGATCCTGACACCCACCCGGCCCGCGCTCGGCGCCCCGGCCGTGCCGGGCCGCCCTGCTGTCGCCGGCCGGGGTGGGGACGACTGGGCGTACGCTCGTCGATCCGGTTTCCCCTGGTTCGCCCGGTTCTGGATCGGATCTGGCGGCCGGTGACCGGGCCTCCGTTACCGGATTCGCCGATCAGGGGAACCAGACCGGCGGCCCGGACGACAGTAACCATGGGCGCCGGGGTGGCGCGCCGGTTCGTGCTGGGGGTGCGCAGTGTCGTCGGCGGTCGAGGTGACCCGGTCGGTGGAACTGGCCGTGGGCGGGATGACGTGCGCCGCGTGCGCGGCGCGGGTGGAGCGACGGCTCAACAAGCTTCCCGGAGTCACCGCGAGCGTGAACTACGCCACCGAGAAGGCCGCGGTCCAGGCACCGTCGGCGCTGACCGTGGCGGCGCTGGTCGCCGAGGTGGAGCGGGCCGGGTACCAGGCTCGACCGGTACGGCGCGCCGAGCCGGCGGGGCCGGACGAGCGGGTCCGCTCGTTGTGGCGGCGGTTGGCCGTCGCCTTGCTGATCGGGGTGCCGCTGGCGGACCTGTCGTTGACCATGGTGCTGGCGCCCTCGCTGCGGTTCACCGGCTGGCAGTGGGTGGTCGCGGCGCTGACCCTGCCGGTGGTGACCTGGTGCGCCTGGCCGTTCCACCGCAAGGCGGTGATCGCGGCGCGGCACGGCACCAGCTCGATGGACACCCTGGTGTCGTTGGGCATCGTCGCCGCGTCGGCCTGGTCGCTGTACACGATCTTCCGCACCGGCGGCGAGACCGGGCAGGGCGACGGTGCGCTCGGCCTGCTGCTGCGCCCGGCCGGCTCGGTGTACCTGGACGTCGCGGCCGTGGTGACGATCTTCGTGCTGGCCGGCCGGCTGTTCGAAGCGAAGGCGAAGCGGGCCGCCGGTGACGCGCTGCGCGCCCTGGCGATGCTCGGCGCCCGGGATGCCGCCGTGTTGGACGAGGACGGCACCGAACACCGGGTACCGGTCGGCCGGCTGCGGGTCGGGGACCGGTTCGTGGTCCGGCCGGGCGAGACGATCGCCACCGACGGCACCGTGCTGTCCGGCGACAGCGCCGTGGACACCAGCGCGATGACGGGGGAGTCCTGGCCGACCGAGGTGGCGGCCGGCGACCCGGTGACCGGCGGTACCACCGCCGTGGCCGGGCGGCTGGTGGTGCGCGCCACCCGGGTGGGCTCCGACACCCAGCTGTCCCAGCTGGTCGCGCTGGTGGAGCGGGCGCAGACGGACAAGGCGCGGGTGCAGCGGCTCGCGGACCGGATCTCGGCGGTGTTCGTGCCGGTCGTGCTGCTGCTCGCGGTGGCCACGGTCGGAACGCGGCTGCTGCTCGGCCAGCCGTTCGAGCCGGCGTTCAGCGCCGGGCTCGCGGTACTGATCATCGCCTGCCCCTGCGCGCTCGGACTCGCCACGCCGACCGCGTTGCTCGCCGCCTCCGGCCGCGGCGCGCAACTGGGCATCTTCCTCAAGGGGCATCAGGCGCTGGAAGCCGCCCGCGCGGTGGACACCGTCGTACTGGACAAGACCGGCACGCTGACCACCGGCCGGATGTCGGTCGTGGACGTGTGGCCGGCCCCCGGGGTCGACCGGGACACCTTGCTGCGCCGCGCCGGCGCGGTGGAGCACGCCTC
Organism: Actinocatenispora thailandica; assembly: GCF_016865425.1. NCBI lineage: Bacteria > Bacillati > Actinomycetota > Actinomycetes > Micromonosporales > Micromonosporaceae > Actinocatenispora > Actinocatenispora thailandica. The sequence continues at coordinate 1,861,915 of NZ_AP023355.1, forward strand.
CGAGCATCCGGCCGGCCGGGCGATCGAGGCCTACGCGCGGCAGCAGGTCGGCGCGCTGCCGGCGGTCGACGGGTTCGTCGCCGAGGCCGGGCTGGGCGCCGCCGCCGACGTCGACGGCCACCGGGTGCTCGTCGGCTCGCCACGGCTGCTCGCCGACCGTGGCATCGACACCGATGCGGCCGAACCGGTTCGAACCGAGTGGGCCGGGCACGGTCGTACCGGTGTGCTGGTGGCGGTCGACGGTGCACTGGCCGGTGCCTTCGCACTGGCCGACACGCTGCGCCCGGAGGCCCCGGCCGCCGTCGCGGAGCTGCACCGGATGGGGTTGCGCACCGTCCTGCTCAGCGGCGACGGCAAGGCCGCCGCCGGCGCCGTCGGCGAACAGGTCGGCGTGGACGAGGTGATCGCCGAGGTGCTGCCGGCCGACAAGGCCGCGGTGATCACCGATCTGCGCCGGTCCGGGCGATCGGTGGCGATGGTCGGCGACGGCGTCAACGACGCCCCGGCCCTGGCCGCGGCGAACCTCGGCCTCGCCGTGGTCACCGGTACCGACGTGGCGCTCGCCGCCGCGGACGTCATCCTGGTGCGCGACGACCTGACCGTGGTGCCGGCGGCGATCCGGCTGGCGCGGGCGACGCTGCGCACCATCCGCGGGAATCTGCTCTGGGCGTTCGGCTACAACCTGGCGGCGCTACCGATCGCCGCCGCCGGGCTGCTCAACCCGCTCATCGCCGGCGGCGCGATGGCCCTGTCCTCGCTGCTGGTGGTGTCCAACAGCCTGCGGCTGCGCGGCTTCGCCCGATCCGACCGGAGCACCCCGGCCGGCTGATCGCAGCGCGGCGAGCAGGTCGTCGTAGCCGGCGTCCTCCCGGCGTTCGGCCCGCCGCCAGGTGGCCACCACGGCGACCAGCGCGACCAGCAGCGCCAGCTCCCCGAGTACCAGCGCGAGCGCGCCGGCCAGTCGCTGGTCGGCGGCGAGGCTGGGCACCCACGGCAGGCCCAGCGCGGAGTACATGTTCGCGCCGGCGGCGCCGTTGCCGAGGATCCGGTGGGTGCTGACGACCAGCGCACCGAACAGCACGTCGAACGGCATCGCGGCGAGCAGCATGCCCAGCCGGGCCAGCTGCGGTACCTCGCGGGGCAGCCGGTCCGGGCTGACGGCCACCCAGGCGAACAGGTACCCGACGGCCAGGAAGGCGAGGTTCCATCCCACGTGCGCCCAGTGGAACCGGGCGGCCAGATCGAACAGGTCGGTGAAGTACAGCAGGAACGGCGCCCCGGCGAACAGCGTCGCCGCGACCGCCGGATGGGTCGCCCAGCGCAGCCCGGCCGAGTCCCGCAGGTTCCGCAGGGCGCGGCGGGCCCGCTGCGCGCCGGTGCGCGGCAGGACCGACCCGGCGAGCGTGAGCGGAGCGCCCAGTACCAGCAGGATCGGGACCAGCATCCCGACGAGCATGTGCGCCGCCAGGTGCACGCTGAACATCGCCGCCGCGTACCGGCCGACGCCGGAGCAGGTGGCGAGCAGCAGCACCGCACAGCCGCCGAACCAGGCCGCGGTCCGGGACGCCGGCCACGACCGGCGGTCGCGTCCGAGCCGGCGCAGCCCGACCAGGTATCCGGCCACCAGCAGCGCCGTCAACGCCAGGTAGATCGGATCGACCCGCCAGTCGAACAGCAACCGCAGCAGCGTCGGCGGGCCTGCCAGGTCGTACCCGAGCAGCGTCTGGTCGGCGCTGACCGGATGGCCGACGAGCGAGGGCGGCGCGAGGTGGGTGAGACCGACGGACGCGCCGAACGTGCCGGCGAGCACCAGCACCTCGCCGACCACGAGCCGCCGCGGCCGGCCGGCCATGACGCGGCCACGCAGCCGCCAGCCGAGCCACCCCAGCCCGCCGACCAGGATCAGCTTGACCCCGAGCAGCAGGCCGTACCCGCTGGTCATGCCGTCGGCCGGGACGAGGTAGTACGCGTCGAGCAGGCCCGAGCCGGCCAGCACCAGCCAGCACCAGGTGGCCAGCCGGCGGTAGCGGGCCGCCACCGCGCCCGACCAGCCACCGGACCGCCACGCCAGCGCCACGACGGTGCCCAGCCAGAGCACCGCGGCCGGTACGTGCAGCAGCAGCGCCGAGGTCGACACGTCGTGCCCGGTGTCCGACGACACGTGCGCGGTGACCAGCGGCGGCAGCAGGGCCAGCACCGCCAGTACCGCCAGCACGACCGCGGTGGTCCAGCGCAGCGCGACCCGGCACCCGATCGCGACCAGCCCGGCCACGACCGCGACCGTCAGCCACGCCTTCGGACCCTCCAGCGCGGACAGCAGCGCCGCCAGGGCACCCGGAGACAGGGTGCGGACGAACGGGATGCCGCCGGTGTCGGCGGCGTCGAACGGGATCAGCACCAGGGCCGCCAGCAGCCACGCCACCGCCCAGCGGCCGGCGATCCGGAGCCGCGCGTAGCCCAGCGGGCTGATCACCCCCGATGGCTGCGGCCGGCCGCTGAAGAAGGTCGCGGTGACGAGGAACCCGACGCACATCGTGGCGGCGGCGTCCGCGGCGAGCCGGACCAGCGGCGCACCGTAGCGCACCAGCGCGCCGGGATCGCCGTTCCCCAGCGCCCGGTACGGGCCGACCCCGGCGATGCCGACGACCGCGCCGACCAGGACGCTCGCCAGCAGCAGCGCGACCAGCAGCACCGTGGTCCGCGGGTACCCGCGGCGGGCGATGGTCATGCCGCCTGATGCCGGTCGACCGGGTGCAACCACCTGGTACGCGGTGGACCGCCGGAATCCGGCTCGGTGTCGGCCGGTGCGGCGGGCCGGGGCTCGGCCTCCGGCATGCCGGCGCCGTCCAGGGCGGTCTCGGCCGGACCCCCCGGTTGCGCCGACTTTCGCCGCACGGTCAGCATCAGGCTGAACCCGACCACCAGCAGGCCGTGCTCGGCCAACCGCGCCGCGGTCACCTCACCGGCGGCGAGATCCCGGACGCAGAACACGGTCAGCGCCACCAGGAAGCCGCCGACGACGAGGATCAGGCCGGTGGCGGTCCCGGCGCGCCACGCCACGCAGGCCATCGCCACCGCCAGCGCGAGATTCCAGGCGGTGCTCTCGTCGAACAGATGCGCGCCCATGTCGTGCGGCCCGGGGGTGGACATCAGCATCCCGGCGTGCCAGCCGAGGATCTGCGCCACCGCGAGTGCCAGTTGCCCGACCGCGACGACCGCGAGGGCGATGCGCCACGGACCGGCACCGCCGCCAGCGGTCGGCACCGGTGCGGTCAGCTCGACCCGCACGGCGGGCAGTTCCGGCACCGGCCGCAGCCGCAGGCGCCGGGTCAGCGCGCCGGCCCGCCGCTGCCACTCCCGGCAGCCGGGACACCCCGCCAGGTGGTGATCGGTCTGTACCGCCGACCCTGGCTCGGGCTCCCCGTCCAGCCGGGCCGACAGCGCCTCCCGGCACTGATCGCACTCCATGCTGTGCAAGTCGTCGGGCGGCGCCGCCTGGTTCCCGACGTCCCGGGATCGGTGCCCGGGCCGCGGTCGGCCGCCTCGCCCGGGCCGCGCCGCGAGACGGGTACCGGGGACAGCCGGTGGCCGCGCCGGCCGATCAGCGTCGGCGGTCATCGTGCCTGGCCATGCTCGCCAGCCAGTCGTTGTAGGCGGCGAGACGCTGTTCGTCCTCGTCGACGTCGGTGTGGCCGGTGGTGGCCGTGCCGGTGCGCTGTTCGAGTGCGGTGAGGCGCGCCTGCTCCACCCAGCGCAGGCCGCGTTCCCGCCGGGGCGCGGCGAGCCAGCTGAACAGCGCCGCCACGATCAGGACCATCATCACCGCGTCCGCGCCGATCCACATCACCGCGCCGCCCCAGTGCACGTCGGTGAGCGGGGTGGGGCCCCAGCTCCGGTGCTGGTCGAGGTAGGCGGACCAGGGTTCGTGCCGGGTCATCAGCAGCACCACGCCGGTGAACGTGTCGATCGGCATCGCGAGGACGACCAGCAGGATCTTCGCCGGTGGGGACAGCCGCCACCGGATCGGTTCGCGGCCGAAACCCGGGGCCAGGTAGAGCCAGCCGGCGATCAGGTAGAGCGCGTGCTCGCCGGTCTGCGCCCACGGGTTGGTGATCACCACGTTCATGAACCCGGTCAGGTGCGTGGCGACCACCGCCGCGGCGTAGACCGGCACGCCGACCAGCGGGCAGGTCAGCACGGTCACCGGGCGGGAGCGCAGTATCCGTTTTACCGCCGTGTGTACCGGGTTGCGACTGGCATGCAGCAGCAAGATCAACGGTCGGCCCACCACCAGCAGCGCGGGTGCCACCATGATCAACATCAGGTGCTGCACCATGTGTACCCAGAACAGGGTGTCCTGGTAGACCCCGACGCTGCTGCACAGCGCCACCGTCACGACGGCCAGGCCGGCATAGAACGACGCGGCGCGCAACGCCGGCCACGGCCGCCGCGGATGCCGTCGCCAGACCCGCCACATCCCCCACCCGTACAGCCCCGCGGCGATCAGGACCAGCACGATGGCGACCGGATCCCACCGCCACAGGGTGACCGCCCGGGTGGCGGTCAACTCCGGTGGCAGCGCCACGGCCACACCGATCCCGGTCACCATCGAGACGCTCCTCCTGCGATCCGGAGCGGCCCCGCTCGGGCCAGCTCCACAACCATCCCCACGACTTAGTCGTCGGAGCCGGTACGGGGGTTCCCGGGACGCCGGAATCGCGGGAACCTGGTGCGGGCGGTACGACGACATCGGTCCGCCGGGAACCGGCCGGCCACTCCCGGCGACCTATACCGACGAAGCAGGTGGACGACAAGCCCCAGGGAGGTCGGCATGACCACGATGACCAATGCCTGGCTACCGACCTGGCTCAAGGTGCTGGCCACGACCTTGTTCGTGATCGTCGCGGTGGCACACGCGGTGCACCTGCGGCACGGCAGCCGCGAGTCCCGGGTCTGGCACGCCGGCCACGTCCTGATGGCGCTCGGCATGATCGACATGTCGCTGCCGCTGAGCAGGACGCCGGTGCCCGCGGTGGTCGGGGAAGCGGTCTTCGCCACCTGCACCGTGCTCGCCCTGGGTGCCGGACTGGTTCAGCTGGGCCGGCATCGGCGATGCCTGCCGTGGCTGCTGGCGGCCGTCAGCCAGGCCGGCATGCTGTGCATGTTCGCCATGCCGGTGGCCGGGTTCGTCCTGCTGATCTGGGTCCTGATCGGATGGTTCGGGTTGGAGGCGGTCGGCTGGATCGCCGGCGTCCTGCCGTCGCTGGACGCCCCGGCCCGCATCGCCATCCGGGTCGCCGGGCTGCGCCTGGAGCCCGCACCGGTACCGGCCTCCGCCGGTGCGGCGGCCGTCGGCGTCGTCGACCGTACCGCGACCGAGCCGGCCGCCGGTGCCTCCCGGGACCGGCACGACCTGGCGTTGCGGGCCACCCTGGCGCTGATGGCGCTCGGCATGGCCTACATGCTTCTCGCCATGCAGTTGGGCATGCCGCATCCGTCCAGCACGGAGAACGGCGGCATGACGGGCATGTGAGCGCATCTCGTGCCGCGCCGGGGCGATCGAAACGGCGCGGCGGGGCCCGAAACCGGCGATCTCAGGATGTCGACGAGGCGCCGGGTGAGGGCGACCCGCTGGGGATCACGGGATGCCCGTCGACCCGCATCACGTACCACGGACCGCCGTTGTCGTCGAGGGCCTGCCCGGAAGTCTGCCCCGGGGCGGTGTCCCCGGCATAGGTGTAGAGCGGCCACCCTGCGTAGCTCGCCACCGAACGACCCTGCCCGTCGGGCACCGTGCCCAACAGCCCCTGGCGGACGCCACCGGACCCCGCCTTCGGCGAACCGCCCTGGCCGACCACCACCGGCGGCCAGGTGCCCAGGCAGCGCCCGGTGCAGGTCACCGCGTGCTTCCTGTCCGGCAGGAACATGTAGAGGGTCTTGCCGTGCTGGTCGACCAGGACCGTACCCAGCGACGGCAGCCGCTTCGCGTCGATGACCACGCGACCGCCCGCGGATCCCGACCCTGGCGGGCCGCCGGCCGACGTGCATCCCGCCAGTGAACCCGCCGCCACCGTGGCGAGGACCGCCAGCGTCGCGCCTGGTACCCGATGCATCCCTGCCGCCTCTCGTGACAGACTCGCCTTCTCCAGGGAGTCGTCGCGGCGGGGTCGGAAGTTCCCGCGCAACCGTGCGGCGACAACCCGTGACATGGAGGGTGATTCGGAACGAATCGAACCTCCTACGATATGGTTCCCGCGTGCTATCGCCGGATTCGATCGAGCGCAGCCGTGACCTCGATCGGCTACTGACCTTCGTCGACGCGGCCGTCGCCATCGCCATCACCCTGCTGGTGCTGCCGCTGGTCGACCTGGCTGGCGAGATCGAGTCCGACGACTCGGTCTGGCAGGTGGTCCGGGACCACGCCGGCCAGTTCGGCGCGTTCGTGCTCAGCTTCGTGGTCATCGCCCGGATGTGGCGGGCCCAGCACGAGATCGTGCGGGGCGCGGTCGAGGACCGGTCGGACATCTTCTGGTCCCTGATCGCGTGGACGCTGACCATCGTGTTCCTGCCGTTCCCGACCGCGCTGCTGGCCGCGACCGGCAGCCAGGTCGCGACGAAGATCTTCTACATCGGGTCGCTGCTGGTCAGCTCCATCCTGCTGGCGCTGCTCGCCGCCGCGGTGCGCCGGCAGCGCCCGCCGGGCGCGCCGCACCGGCCGAGCGTGATCCCCGCCGCGGTCGACGCCGTGGTCGACGCGATCGCGCTGCTGCTCTCGGTGTTCGTCCCGGTACTCAGCTACTTCCCGCTGCTGCTGCTGGTGCTGGGCGGACAGGCGGCGGCCCTGGTCCGGCGGCTCTGGCCGGCGCTGGAACGCTGAGCGGCCCGCCGGTCACCCGGCTCCGCCCGCCGGGCAAGCCAGGTGTCCGGCCTTCCGCTACCGGGTCGGCAGGCCCTGGGCCGAGCGCGGGTACTCAACCCGGATCTGAGTGCGCGCACCCTGCCGGCCGGCCGCCGCGGCCGGAACGATTCTCCTCGTGGCAGCACACCGACGAGGAGGACCGAGAGTGCAGAACAGACGAGGGCACGGAAGGCTGCGGCGGGCGTTCGCGGTGGCCGGGGCGGTGGCGACGCTGGTCGCCGGGCTGGGATCGCTGCCAGCGCAGGCGACCGTCGTCCCGCACATCACGCACGGCGATCCGGCACCCGACGGCGCGTACGGATTCTCGGTGAAGTTCACCATGACCGACATCCCCCGCCCGGACGGCTCGACGTACGACAGCGCCTGCTCCGGCGCGCTGGTCGCCCCGCAGTGGGTGATCACCGCCGGGCACTGCTTCCACGACGTGAACCGCAACCCGGTCGGCGGCCCGCCGCAGTACGGCAGTACCACCGCCACGGTGGGCCGCACCGATCTGGCGGACACGACCGGGCACGTGGTCGACGTGGTGGACGTCCGGCAGGACCCGTCGACCGACCTCGCGCTGGCCAAGCTGGCGACGCCGATCACCGACGTGCAGCCGATCGCGCTCGGCCAGGGGGTACCGCACGACGGCGAGGTACTGCGGCTCACCGGCTGGGGCGCGACCACCGCGGACGGGTCGCCGGTCACCCACCTGCAGACCGGACGGTTCACCGTGACCGGCCTCGACGCGCAGGACGTGTACGTCGCCGGCTACCAGCCGTCGGCCGACACCAGCGCCTGCCCGTACGACTCCGGCGCGCCGTACTTCGCCGAGACCGACGCGGGGGACGTGCTGGTGGGCGTCGAGTCCACCGGACCGGACTGCCCGCACACCGGTGACGAGACCACGTCGCGGGTCGACACCAACCTGATCTGGATCACCGGTCACCTCGGCTGACCGGTACCGGTGCCGGGCCGGCCGGATCCGCCAGCCGGCCCGGTTCGGCCGTCGGGACGATTGCCGGTGGCCGGACGTGAGGGAGGATCCTGTGGTGACGATCCCCGCCGCGGTGCCCCGGTTGCCCGCGGCCAGGCTCGCCCGGACGCTGGCCGCCGTGTCCGGCGGCTGTCTCGTACTCACCGTCGGCGCGTCCTCGACGACCCCGGTCTCGACGGTACTGGCCGGGCCGCCGGCCGGGCCGTTGGCCGCGGAGCCGCAGGTCTGGTGGCAGTGGGTGTTGCCGCGTGGCATGCTCCTGGTGGTCACCGTGCTCGCGGTGATCTGGGCCCGGCACTGGCCGCGACTGATCCTGGCCGGCATCGGCCTCACCGTGCCGATGGCCTACACCGAGGTACCCGGTCGGCCCGGGATGTCCAGCACCGGGTGGTTGCTGGCCGGCTGGGCGGCCGATGCGGCCGGACCCGTGGCGCTCATCGGCGTACTCGGTGCGGCCGGCTGGCTGATCCGGTCCGGGCACGTCGGCTGGGGCGCCGTGGCCGCCGGCAGCGGTACCGGTGCGCTGCTGGTCGGCGCGACGATGGTCGGCGCGGGCTGGCTGCGCCAGGTACCGGAGATGGGCGCCTGGCACGTCGGCCTGACCGTCGCCGCGCTGGCCGGTACCGTCCCGGCCGTGCTCGCGGGCTCCGCGCTGGTAGCGGCACGCACCGTGCCGCGCGCGCCCCGGCGGCGCATCCGGCCGGTACTGGCCGCCGGTGTCGCCGCCGCGGCGCTGATGCTGCCGAACCTGTCGACCGACGACCGGATGTCCCGCATCCTCGGCGTGACCATGAGCGCGCTGATGCGCCACCCGTCCGCGGTGGCCGGGGTGACCGGTGCGCTGGTCCTGCTCGCCGGGCTCGGCGCGGCCGGGCTGGCGGGGCGGTGGGGCGCGGCGGCGGGGCTGACGGTGGCGGTGGTCCAGCTCGTGGTCGCGGCTCCGCTGCTGCTCGCGGTGTGGGCGCTGGCGGGCGAGACGCCGCTGCGCTGGGCCGCCGCAGTGTTCGGGGTGGCGCTCGGCGCGGCCGGCGCGGCGAGCCGCCGTCGGGTGCCACTGGCAGCCGGTGCGGCGGTGTTCTGCGCGGTGGCCCTGTTCATCGCAGTCGCCGCGACGGCCGGCGCGCCGGAGAAGCTGATCTACCAACGGGAGTCGGTGCCGGGTGCGCTGCTGCTGGTCGGGCTGTGCGCCACCGCGACGGCGCTGGCGGGCAGCGCGGCGGCCACGGTGGCGCACCGGACCGAGCTGCCGGTGGCGCTCGGCCCGCTGGTGGCCGTCCTCGTGTACGCGGGTCACCAGATCCTGCAGGCCACCTACCTCGGCGCGGACGGGCTGCCGGAGTCGAGCTACCTGAACCCGGTGTACCACCTCTCGACCGCGGCGACCGGGCTGCTGGTTACGGCCGCCGCGGTGGGCGCCCTGTACGGCGCGGAACTCCTGGTGACCCGCCGGGCCGAACGCCGGGCCGCCGAGGAGATCCGGCGGCAGGCGGCCATCGCCGAACGGGAGCGGCTGGCCCGCCCCATCCACGACGGCGCGCTGCAGGTGCTCGCGCTGGTCGCGCGGCACGGCCCGGACCTCGGCCCGGACGGTGCCCGGCTGGCCGAGCTGGCCAAGGTACACGGTGACGCGCTGCGCCGGCTGATCGCCGGCGCGGACGCGGCGGCGGCGGAGTCCGGCGACATCGACCTGCGGGTGCTGCTCGCCCCGTACGAGTCGGCGCAGGTCCAGCTTGCCCTGCCGGCCGAGCCGGTGCTGCTGCCGGTCCACCGGGCCCGGGAACTCGCCGCTGCGGTCATCGCCGCCCTCGACAACGTCCGGCGGCATGCCGGCGAGCGGGCCCACGCCTGGGTACTGGTGGACGACGATCCGCGCGAGGTGCGGGTCAGCATCCGCGACGACGGCGTGGGCATCCGCGCCGGCCGGTTGCCGCAGGCCGCGGCCCAGGGCCGGCTCGGCGTCGCGCAGTCGATCGTCGGGCGGGTCCGCAACCTGGGCGGCAGCGCGGAGATCGGCTGCTCCGGCGACGCGGGTACCGAGGTCGAACTCCGCCTGCCGCGCCGCTGACCCGCCGCACCGCCTGCCGAACCGCCGCCCCGCGTCGCCGCGCCGAAGCCTCGCGGCCCGGTCGGCGTCGCCGGGCCGAAGGCTCGCGGCCGGGTCGGCGTCGTCTCGGCCGTTGCGAGGTCAGCCGTCCAGACCGTGCTCGATCGCGTACCGGACGAGCTCGACCCGGTTGTGCATCTGCAGCTTGCCCAGGATGTTCTGGACGTGGTTCTGCACGGTGCGGTGCGACAGGGTGAGCCGCTCGGCGATCTGCCGGTAGGACAGCCCGGTGGCGACGAGCCGGAGGATCTCGGTTTCCCGGTCGGTCAGCCGGGGCGCGTCGCCGTCGGCCGGCCGTTCGGTTCGTGCCAGCCGCCGGAACTCGCCCAGCACCAGGCCGGCCAGCCCCGGGGTGAACACCGGGTCGCCCTGCGCGGTGCGGGCCAGCGCTGCCAGGAACTCGTCCCGCCCGGCGGACTTCACCAGGTAGCCGACGGCCCCCGCCTTCACCGCGTCCAGCACGTCCTGCCGTTCGCCGCTGGCCGACAGCACCAGGATCCGGGTCTCCGCACGGACCGAGAGCAGGCCGCGGATCACCTCGACACCGGGCATGTCGGGCAGCTGCAGGTCGAGGACCACCACGTCGGGTCGCACCGCGGGCGCGATCCGCACCGCCTGCTGGCCCTCCCCGACGTCGGCGACCACCTCGAACCCGGCGGTGCGCAGGTCCCGGGCCACCGCTTCGCGCCACATCGGATGGTCGTCCACCACCAGCACCCGGATCGTCTCCGCCACGCCGTCACGATAGCCGCGACCCGCCCGGATCCGGCCAGTCGCGCGTCGCCGGGCCCTCAGCGTCCGGCTGGCGACCCCGCGGTGCCGAGCGGGAAGGACCGTCGCAGCCGCCAGCCGCCGGCGCGCTGCTCGACCAGCGTCAGCTCGGTGACGTCGACCCGAAGCGGAAGGTGGGCGCCGACGTCGTCGGTGATCCGGGGGAACAGCACCGGATCCGCCCCGTCGGCGATGGTCAGGTGCGGGTGGTCGCCGTCGAAGCGTCCGCGGTACGGCGGGTGCTGCGGCCACCGCGCGGCCACCGCACGGGTCAGCGCGACCACCGGTTCGGCGGGGGAGGGCGCGAGCCAGAGCGTCCGGCCGAGGGTGCCGAAGCCGGCGAAGTCGAGCGCGAACCGGTCGTGGGCGGCGGCGAGCGCGGCGAGCGCGCGCTCGTCCTCGGCGGTCAACGCGTCGGCGGGGATCCACGGGTAGAGCACCGTGACGTGCGCCGGGACGCCGGCGGCGGCGTGCGGATCGTGCCGGTCGCGCCAGCGCCGCACGACCCGGTCCGCACCGGGAACCAGCACCACCACCGCGGTCCGGCGGTCATCCGGGGCGATCACGCCGCCATCCTAGGGGCCAGGTGCGCCCGTCCGGACCGCCGCCCCGGTGGGCCTGGTCGGACGGCCGTACCCGCACCCACCGCGGTCGATGTCGGCCCGACGTCGGGTGAGTGTCGTAGCCGGGGCCTAGGATCCGGGCATCGGTCCGTGACGAAGGGGGCAACGGTGCGGGTGAAGGCGTTCGACCATCTGGTAGTCAACGTCGAGGACGTCGAGCGGTCGCTGGCGTTCTACTGCGGGCCGCTCGGGTTGGAGCCGGTCCGGGTCGAGGAGTGGCGGCGCGGCGAGGTCCCGTTCCCGTCCGTCCGGGTGAACGAGAGCACGATCATCGACCTGCTGCACCGGCCCCGCGCCGAATCCAACGTGGATCACTTCTGCCTGGTGGTGGACCCGCTGGATTGGCAGGAGGTCATCGACGCCGGCACGTTCACCGTGCTGGAGGGGCCGGTCGGCCGGTACGGGGCGCGCGGCGACGCGCAGTCGATCTACGTCCGCGATCCGGACGGCAACACGATCGAGCTGCGCTGGTACCCGGCGGACGCGGACTGACCGGGCGGTTGCGACGAACCGCGCCGGCCCGGCGCGGTTCAGAACCCGGCGGCCTCGCGCAGCAGCAGGACGGTGCCGCGATCCGGTTGGTACTCGGCGTTGAGCACCAGCAACCGGGTGATCGCGCTCGGCGTGCCGTAGACCCGCATCGCCCGCTCACTCTCCAGCGGCAGGCAGTGCTCCTCGACCCGGCGCAGCGCGGCCGGCAGGTCCGGTACCACCTTCTGCGCGCCGACGATCCAGATCGCCCGCGCCGCGCCGCCGGCGTAGCCGGGCAACTGGCTGCCGCTGCCGGACGCGATGACCAGCGAGCCGGTCTCGGTGACCGCGGCGACGCTGCCGATCTCCACGTCGGGGGTGGCGAGCATCCGCCGGATCTGGTCCGCCTGGGTGGCGCGGTCCATCGCCACCGCCCGCGGTTTGAGCGCGTCGTAGCGCCCGCTGGTGTTGAGGTCGGCTTCGATCCCGGACAGCCGCAGCGTCTCGCTGGCCCCGGTGAACACGCTCACGCCGGCCGGGATCAGCTCCCGGACCCGGCCGCGGGCCGCGGCCAGGGTGTCGTGTATCTCCACCGTGAAGCCGTGCGCGCGCAGCGCGGCGGCCGTGCGCTCCAGCCGTTCGCCGGTGGCCGGTTCGGTGAACGAGGTGGTCGGTGCCGGAATCATGTCGATCTCCCGTGTGCTGTTCGACGTGGGGGGCGAGTTCGCCGCCACCGGGTCCGACCGGACAGCGCCACCGGATGTGAGGCCGGCGCCGCACCTCACACTTCGGCGGGCCATCCGGTCGTACCAGTGGGCGACGCGGAACGGGGAGGGCGGCGCAGTGGGCAGCGGAACGCAGGCGGGCGACGGCCCGGGCCCGGACACGGCGCTGGCCGAGCGGCGCCAGCTGATCAACGTGGCGTACCGGCTGCTCGGCTCGCTGGCCGAGGCCGAGGACGTGGTACAGGAGACCTACGCCCGCTGGTACGCGATGTCCGAGCCGGCGCGGGCCGGGATCGCGTCCCCCGGCGCCTGGCTGACCACCGTGGCCAGCCGGATCTGCCTCAACCTGCTCGGCTCGGCCCGGATGCGGCGGGAACGCTACGTCGGTGACTGGATCCCCGAGCCGCTGCCCGACACGGTGCTCGGCGAGCCGGGCGGCGCCGTCGACCCGGCCGATCGGGTCAGTCTGGACGAGTCGGTGAACATGGCGTTCCTGGTCGTCCTCGACGCGATGACCCCGGCGGAGCGGGTCGCGTTCATCCTGCACGACGTGTTCCGCTACTCGTTCGTCGAGGTGGCCGACATCGTCGGCCGCAGCCCGGCGGCCTGCCGCAAGCTCGCCTCCTCGGCCCGGCACCGGTTGGGTACCGCGCGGGCCACGCCGGCGCCGGCCGCCCGGCACGCCGCGGTGGTGCGCAGCTTCCGGCAGGCATGGGAGGCGCAGGACATCGACGCGCTGCTCGGTCTGCTGGATCCGGCCGCGGTGGCGACCGCCGACAGTGGCGGCAACGCGGTGACGTTCCGGCATCCGATCGAGGGCGGCGATCGGATCGCGCGCGCCTGGGTCGAGCTGGCCCGCCGCAGGGATCCCGGCACCACGCTGCACGAACGTACCGTCAACGGGGCGCCGGGCCTGGTGGTCGAACGTGACGGCGCCATCGTGACGGTGTTCGCGTTCGACGTCGCCGGCGACCGGATCCGGCACATCTGGGTCGTCCGCAATCCCGACAAGCTCCGCCACTGGTCGGCCCGGCCGGGGTCGAGCCGGTCGCGGCGGTGAACCGGCGCCGGAGCCCCGGGTTGGCGCGGAGATTGGGTAATTGTGTCGTGTCCGGCGGGCACGGACGGCGCCACGATGGGTGGGCCGAACCCGTCCGAGGAGTGCGCGCATGTCCACCGACTCGTTCCAGATCCAACCGCAGGCGGTGACCGAGAACGTCGGTACCGTCGGCTCGCTGCTGGCCGAAGCCGGTGACGTGATCAGCGAGCTGGCCGCCACGGTGCTCGACGGTGCCTCGTTCGCCGGTATCGGCAGCGACGTGGCCGCGGCGAACGCGAGCCTGCAGGGCAGCCAGGTCGATTCGCTGCGGCTGCTGCACCAGGGGTTGCAGCAGGTCAACCAGGCCGTCGATGCGAGCAACCAGGCCTACCAGCAGGCCGACCGGGCGGTCGCCGCCGGTTACGGCGACGGCGCCGCGGCGGCACCGGCCGGCGCCGGCTCGCAGGGCGTCGACATGACCACCGACCGGCAGTTGCGCGATCAGCTCGCGCAGGACGAGGACAGCCGGCCACACGTGTACACCGACACCGAGGGGCATCCGACCGTCGGCATCGGGTTCAACCTCGACCGTGGCGACGCGCGCAGCCGGCTGGCCGCGGTCGGGGCGGACTACGACGCGGTACGCGCCGGCACCCGGGATCTGACCCAGGACCAGATCAACCAGCTGTTCCGCCACGACGTGGGTACCGCGGTGACCACCGCACGCGACTACTACGCCGGCTTCGACCAGCTCGATCCGGCCCGCCAGCGGGTGCTGGCCAACATGGCGTTCAACATGGGCCCGGCCACGCTCGGCCAGTTCCACCAGTTGCACACCGCGCTGACCAACGGGGACTGGAACGCCGCGGCGAACGCGATGCAGGACTCCCGCTGGGCCGACCAGGTCGGCGACCGCGCCACCCGCCTCATCGACCACATGCGCTCCGGCCGGTAGCCCCGGTTCGTGGGAGACAGCGCGCACCGTCGGTGACGAGCATCGATATGCGACCCTGTGCGTCACATGGGTGCGTGGAATGTCCGCGCTGGGGGAGGTTTGGTAGATGAAGAAGAGGATCAGCCGGCGGACCCGGGTGGTCTCGGGGATCGTCGCCGGTGCCGCCGCCGTTCTCGTCGGGGTCGGTGTGCTGCCGGCCAGCGCCGGTGCGCAGCGGGCGCCGCTCGACACCGGCAGTTCGCGGTCCAGCGCGGCCGCGCAGGCATTGCCCGGCGGCAAGGCGAACTTCGTGGTCAGCGTCGGCTCGTTCAAGGCCGGCAGCACGACCAACTGGGAGCGGCTCGGTTACTACGTCTTCCACCCGTCGAACGGCACCGTCACCGGCAAGTGGTGGCGCTGGAACCAGACCAACAAGCGAGACATCCGGGTGGACACGCCGGTGCTGGCGTCCGGCTGCGGCGCGACGCAGTGCTACACGCAGACGATGAAGCGGTTCCTGACCGGGGCGACGGAGACCGTCACCGGCAAGTACGCGCTGAACGGCACCGCGCTGGTGGTCGCCTGGCCCAGCGGCGACCGGTACGTGCAGGAGAAGTGGACGGTCACCCGGGTGCAGAAGGCGGGCGGCTCGACCGATGGCAGCCTGGTGCAGCTGGTCTGGGGTGGTGTCGGCCGCGGCTACAGCGCCACCACCGGCTACGCGTTCGGCTCCAACGCGAGCCTGTCCACGAACGCCAGCGCGGCCACGTTGATGCAGTCGGCCAACCGGGTCAAGTACGCCTACCGGTTCAACGGCATCGTGGCCGGGAAGCTGAGCGGCGGACCGAGTGCGTACGACCTGCGGATCTTCCGGCAGTGCAAGGACGGCCGCTGCCTCGGTGCGGCCGGCAAGTCGAAGCCGGGCAAGGGCTGCGTGGCCTACCCGCCGGGCGACACGCCCACCAGCGCCACGGTGAACTACTACCTGGCACACTTCGGCGGTGACCGGCGGGACGCGACCGAGCACTGGTTCCGCTGCCTGGCCTGGAACGCGAAGACGCACAAGCAGAGCTGCTACCAGCTCAACTCGCACGTGAAGCCGTCGCTGCAGGTCATCGACGACAGCGGGCGGTTCCGCGGCTGGGTGGGCGCCGAGACGTCCTTCATGACCAAGGCGGCGAACCAGTCGACCGGCCCGGCCATCGACGACACACTGGCCATCTTCAAGATCGGCCCCCGGGTCCTCAGCTGATCGGCGGCACGCGATGCCTGCCGTCCACGCGGACGGTGGGCATCGCGTGCCGGTCGTCGGGTCAGGGGTGCAGCAGCACCTTGACCGTGTCGTCGCGCCGCTCGTCGAGCAGCCGGAACGCCTCGGCCACCTCGTCCAGCGCCAGCTCGTGGGTGATCAGCGGGCCGGGGTCGAGGATGCCGGCGGCGAACGCGCGGACCGCGTGCGTCCAGGCCCGCGGCGGGGCGCCGAACACGGTGTGCACGGTCGCCTTCGCGGTGACCAGCTCGGCCGGGACCAGCGGGACATCGGTGCCGCTGGGCAGCCCGGCGAGCACGGTACGGCCGCCGCGCCGGGTCAGCGTGACGGCCTGCTGCGCGGCGCCGGGTGCGCCGGCGGTCTCCAGTACCGCGTCGAACCGGCCGGCGAGCGTGCCCGCGGCGGCGACGGTGACCAGCTCGTCCGCGCCGCAGGCCGTGGCCAGGGCGGCCCGCCGGGTGTTCGGGTGGACCAGGACCAGTTCGGCCGGGCTGGCCGCGCGCAGCAGCTGCAGGGCGAGGAGCCCCAGCATCCCACCGCCGACCACCGCCACCCGATCGCCGGTCGTCACCGCGGCCTCCAGGCAGGCGGCGGCGACGCAGGCGGCGGGTTCCAGGCCGGCCGCGGCGCGCAGGTCGGCGGCGTCCGGCAGGGTGTGCAGCAGCCGGGCGGGCAACCGCAGCCAGTCCGACCAGGCACCTGGTTCGGTGAACCCGGTCTCCGCGTACGGCGCGGCGCACAGGTTCGCGTCACCGCGCCGGCAGGCAGCGCAGACCTGGCAGTTGCGAAACCCCTCGCCGACGACCTTGCGGCCGACGAGGTCCGGGTCGACGTCGGTGCCCACCGCCGCCACCGTGCCGGACCACTCGTGCCCGGGCACCACGGGGTAGCGCTGGTACGGCGCGGGCCGGGTGCCGGCGAGCGCCTCCCGGTCCGACCCGCAGATCCCGGCGTACCCGACCCGCACCACCGCCTCGCCGGCGCCGGGCTCCGGCCGGTCGCTGCCCGCCACCCGCAGGGTGCCCGGTGCGTCCAACCACACCGTGCTCACGAGGTGACCGCGGCTCTGGCGACGGCAGCGCCGGCCACCGGCGTGCTGGCCGGGGGCGCGGGCACGGCACCGTTCGGGCCGGCGGTCACCGGGTGCCCCGGTACTGCCAGCCCTCGGCGTACAGGTCGAAGGCGGCCTCGGTGGGCGGATGCTCGGCGATGAAGTCCGGGTTCAGCGTCACGCCGAGGCCCGGCGCGGTGGGCGCGCTGAAGTACCCGTCGACGACCTCCGGGACGCCGGGCGCCGCCGCCTTGACGAACTCGTCCGCGAAGTCGTTGAAGTGCTCCTGGATCTTGAAGTTGGGCGTGCAGGTGGCGAGCTGGAGGTTGGCGGCGGTCAGTACCGGCCCGCCCACGTTGTGCGGCGCGACCTGGAGGTAGTGGGTCTCGGCGGTGGCCGCGAGCTTGCGTACCTCGGCGATGCCGCCGGTGTGCCCGATGTCGGGCTGGACGATGTCGGCGGCGCGGCGTTCGAACAGCTCCCGGAACTCGATCCGGTCGTGGATGCGCTCGCCGGTGGCGACCGGGATGGCCAGCTTGTCGTGCACCGTGGCCAGCGCGGCCAGGTTCTCCGGCGGTACCGGCTCCTCCACCCAGGCCGGGTCGAACGGGGCCAGCGCGGTCCCGATGCGGACCGCCTCCGCGGCGGTGAACCGCCCGTGCATCTCGACCAGCAGTTCCACCTCGGGTCCGACGGCGTCCCGGACCGCCTCGACCAGCTCGATGGAGCGGCGGCGTTCGGCCGGCGACAGCTCCCACCGGCCGGGGCCGAACGGGTCGACCTTCAACGCCCGGTAGCCGCGTTCGACGACCCGGCGGGCCGCGGCGTGGAACTCGTCCGGCTCGCGCTCCACGGTGTACCAGCCGTTGGCGTACGCCTTGATCCGGTCGTTGACCCTGCCGCCGAGCAGCCGCCAGACGGGCTGGCCCAGCGCCTTGCCGACGATGTCCCAGCAGGCCATCTCGACGCACGCGATGCCGGACATCACGATCTCGCCGGCCCGCCCGAAGTCGCGGTACTTCATCCGCTGTACCAGCGGCTCGATGTCGAACGGGTCGTGCCCGAGGACGTGTTTGGGTACCGCCTCGGTCAGGTAGCCGCGCAGCGCCGCGGTGTGCCCGAGCATCCGCGTCTCGCCGACCCCGGTCAGCCCCTCGTCCGTACTGACCTGCACGTAGGTCAGGTTGCGCCACGGGGTGCCGAGCACGAACGTGTCGATCGCGCTGATCTTCATGCCATCGCCTCCGGTACTGCCAGCCCGGCCGCCGGCAGCGTCGAGCAGACCGCGTCCGGTGCGTACCGGGCGAGCAGGCCGAGGCCGATCTCGGCCCGCCGTACCCGCTCGACGCCGAGCGCGGTTGCCGTCGCGGCCAGGTGACTGCCGCTGGGATAGATGTTGGGCGCGTTGCGCAGCCCGAACTTGAGGTACACCGGCGCCGCGACCCGCACGATCTCGGCGATCTCGTAGTGCCGGACGAAGCCGCCCTGATCGTCCGGTGCCTCGATGTAGACGTCCAGCGGGATGTCGACGGCGGCCCGGATCGCGGCCAGCTGGGCGGGTGACAGGTCGGTCGGCACGTTGTAGGTGTTCGCGCCGAGCTGCTCGGCGAGCTGGATCGCCGGCGGGTTCGACAGCCCCATCTGGACGCTGACCTTGAATCCGAAGTCGGCCGGCAGCTCACCGGCGGCACGCATCCGCGCGGCCACCCGCAGCACCCCGAGGTCGGTGACCAGCACGCTGCGGATGCCGAGTTCGGCGGCCCGGCGCAGGTCCTCCAGGCAGTACACGAGCTGTTCGGTGCCGCGGGCCTGGGCGGCGAGCGCGGTGGCGCCGCTGGCGCCAGCGGCGGCGCCGGTGTCCCAGCCGGCCAGCGGCCGGGTGAACAGGCTGACCTCGATCGAACGTGCCGCCGCGGTCGAGGCCATCGCCGCGACCTCGGCGTCGGTGAGCAGCATGGTGCCGCTGCCCTGCGAGACGCGGTGCACCGGCACGCCGCGCCGGTCGGCCTCGGCGAGCACCGCCGCGAGCACCTCGGGGCCCTC
The DNA here is from genome assembly GCF_016865425.1 of Actinocatenispora thailandica. NCBI lineage: Bacteria > Bacillati > Actinomycetota > Actinomycetes > Micromonosporales > Micromonosporaceae > Actinocatenispora > Actinocatenispora thailandica. The sequence continues at coordinate 1,880,844 of NZ_AP023355.1, forward strand.
GACGCTGGGGATCTCCACCCGGTACTGGGCGCCGTCGGGGAACCGTTTCCGGCTTGCCGGCGGGGTGCCCGGATCGCGGTCCGGCAGGTCGATCGAGCGCAGGAAGGCTCGGGTACGTTCCACGGTCACATCCCTGGGTGCATCGGTGCCAGCTCGCGCGCGGCGGCCTCGGCGACCGCGGACAGGCGCGCTACCTTTGTTCGATAACACGAATGAGAGTCGATATATCGGACGCTAACGGCTGATCGGTCATCCCGTCAAGCACGCGACGCGCCCTCCGGCCGCGCGCGCCGCTTGGCTATCGTGAACCGACCGACCAAGAGAAAACGCAGGTGAATCATGGGGCGAGCGGTGCCCGCAGTGGTCCGGGCCTTGGACATCCTCGAACTGTTCCTGGACGGTGAGACGCTCACCGCACCGGAGATCACCGCCCGTCTCGGGCTGCCCCGTACCACCGTGCACGAGCTGGTGCACACGCTCTGCGACCGGCACTACCTGTCGACGGTGCCGGACCGGCCCGGCCACTTCCGGCTGGGCATGCGGGTCTTCCAGCTCGGCGGCGTCTTCGCCGGCCAACTCGACCTGGCCCGGGAAGGCCAGGCGGTGGCCAGCGAGGTCGCCGCCCGCTGCGACGAGACCGTGCACGTGGCGGTGCTGGAAGGCACCGAAGTCGTCTACGTGGCGAAGGTGGACAGCACCCAGCCGGTCCGGATGGTCTCCGCGGTCGGCCGCCGGCTGCCCGCGCACTGCACGGCGGTGGGCAAGCTGCTGCTCGCGATGCTGCCGGCGGACGCGTTCAGTGCCCGCTACCCGAGCCGGGCCGCCCTGACCGCGATGACACCGAACAGCATCACCTCGGTCGCCGCCCTCGGCCGCCACCTGGCCACCGTGCGCGCCGACGGCATCGCGTACGAGCGGTGCGAGTCCAACGACGCGGTGGCCTGCGTGGCCGCGCCGGTGCGCGACCACGAGGGCGAGGTCGTCGCGGCGATGAGCGTCTCGGTCCCGGTGCTGCGCTGGACCGACGAGAGCGCGGCGACGCTGACCGCCGTGGTGCGCGACGGCGCGGACGCCCTGTCGGCGCGCCTCGGCCACCGCCCGACCCGCCCACGCGCCTGACCGGTGCGGGGCCGCCCGGCCCGGCCACGCGCCTGACCGGTGCGGGGCCGCGCCCCCGCAGCGACGCCGACCTCACTGCACCCGGTACTCGGCGGCCACCAGGTCGAGCAGTTCGGTCACCGAGGTCTCCGAAGTGGGCTTGTCCAGGGTGATCTGGCCGTGCTGCAACAGGTTGACCCGGTCGCAGATGTCGACGACCTGGGTGTAGTTGTGCGCGATCAGGACGATCGCGAGGTCGCCGCGCTCCTTCAGGGTGCGCAGCAGGCGCAGGATCAGACCGCCCTCCCGGGCTCCCATCGCCGCCAGCGGCTCGTCCAGCAGCAGGATCCGGGCGTTGGAGTAGACCGACCGGGCCACCGCGATCGCCTGCCGCTGACCACCGGACAGCCGGCCCACCTCGGTGGTCACCGACGGGATGTCGATGCCGATCGAGTCCAGGCATTCCCGGGCCCGGCGCTTCATCTCCTTGCGGCGCAGGAACGGGATCGGCCGGTACACCCGCTCGGTGTTGAGGTGCAGGTTGAGGTAGACCGGCAGGCCGTTGATCATCGCGAGGTCCTGGAACACCGTCTCGATCCCCAGCGACCGGGCGTGCGAGACCGACCGCAGGCTGACCGGTTCGCCGCCGACGTGCAGTTGGCCGCTGTCCGGCCTGTGGTAACCGGTGAGGATCTTGATCAGCGTCGACTTGCCGGCGCCGTTGTCACCGATCAGGCCGAGGATCTCGCCGGGGCGTACCGACAGGTTGATGTCGCGCAGCGCGGTGACCGGGCCGAACCGCTTGCCGACGTGCTCGGCCCGGATCGCCGCGGGGGAGTCGTTCGTGCTGTGCACTGTTCGCCCTCTCAGGTGCCGGCCCGGCTGAAGCGGCCGAGGTAGATGTTGAGCATCATCGCGGCGAGCACGGCGATCCCGAGTACCGCGTTGAACGCGTTGGCGTTGATGCCGGCCAGGGTGAACCCCTCGTGCACGATGCCCAGTGCGATCGCACCGATCAGCGCGCCGACCACGGTGCCGGATCCGCCGAGCAGCGCGGTACCGCCGATCACCGCCGAGGCGACCGCGAGGAACATGTAGTTGGCGCCGCCGTTGGTCGGGTCGAACGAGCCGACCCGCACCCCGTCCAGGATGCCGGCGAAGCCGGCCAGCAAGCTGGTCAGTGCGAAGCACGCGGTCTTGATCCGGCGGGTCCGGATACCGGCCTCGGAGGCGGCGGTCGGGTTGCCGCCGACCGCGAACGTGTAGATGCCGAACCTGGTGCCGGACAGCACCACCTGCATCACGATGACGATGCCGATCGCCCAGCACAGCTCCGACCACTGCCAGCCGCCGATGGCCGCGACCAGCGCACCGCCCTCCGGCGCGTGTACCGGCGAACCGCCGGACAGCAGCAGCGCCACGCCCCACAGCAGGAAGAACATGCCCAGGGTGGTGATGAACGACGGCATCTTCAACACCGTCACGATCAGCCCGTTGGCGACGCCGACGCAGGCGCAGACGATCAGCGCGCCGACCAGCGCCACGATCAGCGGCGCGCCGTTGTTGACGAACACCGCCAGCACGAACGGCGACAGGGTGAACATGTAGCCGGCGGACAGGTCGATCTCACCGCAGATCAGCAGCATCACCTCGCCCGCCGCGATGATCGCCCAGGGCGCGAAGTACTGCGCGATGATGTGGTAGTTCGAGCTGTCCGCGAAGCCCTGGGTGGTCAGGGCGAAGTAGAGCGCGAGCACGATCGTGACCAGCGCGATGCTCAGTTCCCGCCGGCGCAGCAGGCCGTCGACGAGCAGCCGGCCGGCGCCGCGGCCCGCGCGGTCCGGTGCGTCCACAGTGGACTTCGTGGGAGTCTCTGTCATCTGGGCGCTCTCCGCAACGAGGGTGCGTTCCCGGCCCGCCGGCAGATGCGCACCGGCGGGCGAGCGGGTCAGGACTGGGTGACGGTCAGCGGCGCCGGCAGCGGCAGGCTCGCCGGCATGGGCAGCAGCCGCTTGCCCTTCGCGCCCTCGTACACCGACTCCGCCTTGGTGTAGGGCGCGACGTTGTCGGCGGTGACGAAGGTCAGGCCGGTGTCCATCTCCGGCGGGTGCACCAGCGTGCCGGACAGTCGGTACAGGTAGAGCGTGAGCATCGGCAGGAAGCCCTGCAGGTAGGCGGACTGGTCGATGGTGAAGTCCAGCGCGCCGGACTTCACCCCCTCGATCGTGTCGTCCAGGGTGTCGTAGCCGCCGGCGTGGAACTTGCCCTTCAGCCCCTGCTTCTTGACCATCTGCGCGATGCCGGCGGTGCTGCCGGCGTCGACCGCGTAGACCCCCTTGGCCGACTTGCGCCCCGCGTACGCCGCCTCCATCGCCGACAGCTCGGCCGCCTGCTCGGCGCCGGTGTTGACGGTGTGCACGGTGACGTTGGCGCCCGCGTCGGCGATGGCCTTCTTGATGCCGTCCAGCCGCGGCTGCACGTTGTTGCCGCCGGGCTGGGAGATCCCGACGATGATCTCGCCGGAGTGCACGTCCGACAGGATCCGCTGCCCCATCTTGTACCCGGACAGGAACAGGTCCTGCCCGATGTAGGCCAGGGCGTAGTTGCCGGCGGCCGTCGCGTTGTAGGCGACGACCGGGATGCCCTTGTCGAACGCCTTCTTGCAGCCGTTCTTGAAGGCGCTGTCGTCGGTCAGTGCGACCGCGATCCCGTCCGCGCCGCCGGAGATCGCCGTCTCCAGTGCGGTGGCCATGGTGGACACGTTGCCGTCCTCGGCGCCGGTCCACTGGTAGTCCAGCCCCAGCAACGCGGCGGCGTCCTTGATGCCGTTCTGGGTCGGGGCGAAGAACGAGTTCGTCGTGACGTGATTGATGAACACGAACTTCCACTTGCTCCCCGGCTTGGGGAAGTTGCCGGTGGCGCCGGTGCCACCGGGGTCGTCGCTGTGTGCGCCCTTGCAGGCGGACAGGGCCATGGTCGCGGCCACCGCACCGCCGCCGGCGCCGAACCACTTGAGGATGTCTCGCCGCGAACGATCCGTGGCGGCGCGCTCGTCAGTCAATTTCGGCCTCACACCGGCTCTCGACGATGTACGTGATACCGAACTATGTTCGGTATCACGAATGTTGTCAAGCCTTCCCAGCGAGGCGGAAACGCGCCAGACCGGTCGGCGGCGGGCACGCCGGAGCGGCCGCCGCGCCCGTACCGCAGGGAGTCAGGCCGGGGCGTCGGTGCGGTGCTCGGTGAGGGACTCGCGGTGCGCGATGGCCGCGGCCTCGGTCCGGGTGGCGGCGCCGAGCTTGCTCAGGATGTGCGAGACGTGCACCCCGGCGGTGCTCGGCGAGATGTGCAGCCGCTGGGCGATCTGCCGGTTGCTCAACCCCTCGGCGAGCAGGTCGAGGACGTCGCGTTCCCGGTCGGTGAGGCCGTGCCGGGCCGGCGTCGCCCCGGCCACCCGGGCGATCCGCTCGGTCAGCGGCGCCGCGCCCAACCGGTCGGCCAGCAGCGCCGCCTCCCGGAGCCGCGCCGCGCCGTCGGTGGGCTGCTCGGCGCGCACGCTGTGCACCAGCGCCTCGGCCAGCTCGTACGGCTGACCCAGGTCGCGCCACGCGGTGACCGCGCGGTCGAAGCCGCGGTCCTCGAGCAGCGCCCGCAGCGTCGCCTGCTGCGCCCCGTCGAACGGCCCGTCCACCTCGACCGCCGCATCGAGCGCGGCGAGCCGGGCCCGCCGGGCCGGGACACCGGACGCGCCGCGGCCACCCCGGTCCAGCCGGGCACGCTGCACCAGCGCCCCGGCGACCAGGATCGGCCGCACGTCGTTGCCGTAGTTGGCGGCCAGCGCCGGATCGGCGAGCGCCCGGTCGAGGTGCCGGTCGGCCCGGTCCAGGTCACCGTGCGCCAGCGCGACCAGGCACAGCAGCTGGTGCCGGGCCAGCAGGCCGAGCAGCTCGCTGCCGTCGATGTCCGCGACCTCCGCGGCCACCTCGTCGGCCGGGTCGAGGTCGCCGCGCAGCAGCGCCAGCAGGCCGGCCAGGATGCGCAACGCCAGTCGCGGTGACGGCGGCGGATCCTCCCGGAGCGCCTCGGCCAGTACCGCGTCCGCCTCGTCCCACCGGCCGGCGAGGATCATGCCACGCACCGCGTACCGGGCGAGTTCGGCACCGCGGCTGCGGGCCAGGCCGAGCCGCCGGGCCCGGCGGATGCCCTCGCCGGCCACCGCGACGGCACGCTGCTGGTCGCCGAGCCGAGTGTGCAGCGCGGCCTGGTACATCGGTACGGTCAGGGCCAGGTCCGGACTGTCGAGCCGATCGGCGAGCGTCGCCGCCTCGGCCAGCAGGGTCGGTTCACCGGTCATCGCGCCGACGCCCAGCAGGCCTCGTACGGTCACGGTCGGGTCGCCGGTGTGCCGTCCGGCGCGCAGCGCGGCGGTGAACTCGGCACGTGACTCCGCGGAGCGCAACGGCCGGCCCATCGCCATCATGCCCAGGATCCGGCCGCGCTGCACGCTGCCCGGGTCGTCCGGCAGCAGCGCGAGCGCCCGTTCCAGATCGGCGATGCCGGTACCGTCCAGCCGGATCGACAGCCGACCGCGATGCTCCAGCAGCTGCGCGGCCCGCCCGGGCTCCGCCCGCTCGTCCACGGCGGCGAGGCCGGCGCCGGCCAGCTCGATGCCGTGCCGGTAGTCGCCGGTGAGCATGGCCGCCTCGGCCGCCGCGGTCAGCACGTCCACCCGGTCGGCGCCCAGCAGGGCGGCCGGATCGGGCACCCGGCCCCAGACCGCCAGGACCCGGTCGAGCAGGTGCAACTGCTCGTCGTACGCGTAGCCACGGTACGCCCGGGCCGCGGCCCGGTGGGCGGCCGTCAGCGTCGTCTCGTGGTCGCCGGCGGCGTACGCGTGCGCGGCCAGCTCCGCCAGCGATTCGCTGTGCCGCAACGCTGCGGCGTAGCGGGCGTGCACCCGGGCCCGCTCCCCGGGCAGCAGGTCCTCGTACACCGCCTGCCGGATCAGTGCGTGCCGGAAGTCGTATCCGTCGCCGTCGACCACCAGCAGGCTGCGGTCGACCAGCTCGCGCAGCAGCAGGTCGAGGTCGTCACCGGTGTCCGGGTCGGCCACCGCGGCCAGCAGCCGGTGGTCGACGTGCCCGCCGGCCGCCGACGCGGTACCCAGCAGGCGCCGGGCCGGCGCGGGCAGCGACCGCGGCCCGTACAGCAGCAGGTCGCGCAGGCTGTCCGGGGTGCGGTCACCGGCCCGGGCGAGCGCCTCCACGAACAGCGGGTTGCCGTCGCTGCGTTCGTGGATCCGGCGTACCGCGGCGGGATCGGGCCGCGCGCCGAGGATCGCGGCGAGCTGGTGGCCGACCTCCGGCTCGGTGAGCGGGGCCAGCCGCAGCGTCGTGGTACGCCGGCCGCGGGCGAGTTCGGACAGCAGGGGACCCAGCCGCCCGGCATCGGCCCCGGCCGGCCGGTAGGTCGCCACCAGCAGTACGCCCGGCTGGGCCAGGTTGCGGGCCAGGAAGCCGAACAGCTCGCGGCTCGCCGCGTCGGCCCAGTGCAGGTCCTCGATCGCCACCAGCAGCGGCCGGTCGGCGGCGACCTGCTCGAACAGCGCGAGTACCGCTTCGTGCAGCCGGTGTTTCCCGCCGGTGCCGGTGCCCGCGGTGCCGAGCTGCGGGAACCAGTCGGCGAGCTCGTGCGGCCGGCCGGCCGCTCCGCTGCGGATCAGCCGCCGCACCACCGCCACGAACGGTGCGTACGCGAGGCCGTCACCGGCCAGCTCCGTGCAGGCACCCTCCACGACGCGTACCCGGGGGCCCGCCGATCGGGTGAACTCGGCCAGCAGCCGCGACTTGCCGAGGCCCGCCTCCCCGGCGAGCAACGCCACCGCCGGGCCGTCGGTGACCGCCGTCCGCACGGCCGCGGCCAGCGTCGCCAACGCCTCGTCCCGGCCCACCAGCACCGGGCTGACCACCTGCTGCACCGCCACCGAGCCAGCATAGGAGATCCGGGCGGCACGCCGGTGGTCGCCGAGCTGCCGGTGGCCGGTGCGCCGGACGGCCGGCGGCCCGGCCCGGGTGCGCTCGCAGCCGGGCGCGCCGGTGCAGCCGTGTCAGCCCGGGACGGCCGGGCGGGACGGTAAATACCGAGATTGCCCGATGCGGGACGGCTGTTTAGCCGGCGAGGCTCGACGCATGACGAACACCTACCCCTTGCGCAGCATCGCCGCCCACGAGTTCGAGACCTGGGCCCGCATGATCACCACCACCTACGGCCAGGACTGGCGCGACGGCGCGCTGCGCAGCGCGCAGACCTCCATCGAGCCGGAACGCACCACGGCCGCGTTCGACGGCGAGCAGCTGATCGGCGGAATGTCCATCTACGGGCGGTCGCTGACGGTTCCCGGCGGGTACGTTCCGGTGGCCGGCGTGACGCTGGTCGCGGTGCTGCCCACGCACCGCCGGCGCGGCCTGCTGACCGCGATGATGCGCCGCCAGTTCACCGAACTGCACGAATCCGGCGGCGAACCGGTCGCCGCGCTCAACGCCGCCGAGGCGACCATCTACGGCCGGTTCGGGTACGGGATCGCCAGCCACCTCGCGCTGCTGGACGGCGACACCCGGTTCATGGCGATGCGCCCGGACGTGCCGGCGGACGGCGGCAGCATCGCGCTGCTCGACGTGGACGCCGCCCGGCCGCTGCTGGAGAAGGTGTACGACACGGCGCGCCGGGACACCGCCGGCTGGGTCGACCGTACCGACAGGTACTGGGCGGCCCGGCTCTACGACGCCGAGCACGTGCGGGAGGGCGGCACCGCGCTGCGCTTCGCGGTGCACACCGACGGGACCGGCGCGGTCCGCGGTTACGCGTTCTACCGGTCCCGGCAGCGCACGGTGCAGGTGGTCGAACTCGCCGCGACCACCCGCGAGTCGTACACGGCGCTGTGGCGGTACCTGATCGAGCTCGACGCGCACGACCACGTCCGCTACGAGGGCTCGACCGACGAGGTGCTGCCGCACCTGCTGCGCGACCCGCGGTCGGTGCGCGCGACCGTGGTCGACAACCTGTGGGTACGGCTGGTGGACGTCGGCCGGGCGCTCACCGCCCGCGGCTACGCGGGCCCGGTCGACCTGGCGTTCCAGCTCGACGACGAGTTCTGCCCGTGGAACGCCGGCCGCTACCGGCTGTGCGCCGGCGACGGGGGCGTCCAATGGGAGCGCACCCGGGACCGCGCCGACCTGCGGCTGTCGGCGACCGAACTGGGCGCCGCGTACCTCGGCGGTACCACCCTGGCGGAGCTGGCCGCCGCCGGCCGCGTCGAGGAGCTGCGTCCCGGCGCGGTCGCCGCCGCCTCCCGGGCCTTCCGTGGCGACCGGGACCCGTTCCACCCCTCGGGCGGGGCGTTTCCCGCGTTCTGAGCCGCCGGCCGCGCCGCCCCGGTGCACGAGATGGTTCGTGTCGCTGGGGCCGGCGCGTCGCGGCCCGTCGCGGCCGGTTCAGGCCGGGAAGAAGGCGATCCGGGCGTGGTACTCGCCGTGCACGTGGGTGGTGTCGCTGGTGATCCACAGCCCGGCGTCGGTGGCGAGGATGCAGAACACGCCGACCCCGCGGTCCTTGCCGGGATTCCAGGGCAGCGCCCGTCCGTTGGTGGGGGACACCGCGGCGATGCCGGGCCGGGACACTGCACCGGGGCCGGCGCTGTTGTTGCCCTGCGGGTTGTTCATCCAGCGCTGGTGCCCGCCGACGTACACGGCGGCGTCGGTGATCGCCGCGGACAGCAGCGTGTCGCCGCCGGTCCAGTTGACCCAGGCCGGGCTGCCGCCGCCGGTGAGGTCGAACCGGGCGACCGCGTCGCACAGCTTGCCGGCCCGGCCGCCGCCGGTCGCGGTCACCACGAACCAGCCGCCGCCCGGGGCGACCGCGATGCCCCGTACGTAGGTGGGGAAGTGGTCCGAGCACTCCGGCTGGTAGCGGGTGGTGGACCACGGGTCCAGCCGGGCGGCGCCGGTGCCGAGGTCGGCGACCGCGAGCTGGTAGCGGGTCGCGCCGGCCACCCGGTCGAAGTTCCCACCGAAGATCAACTTCTGCCGGTCCGGCGTCGCGGCCAGCGCGGTGACCTTGATCGGTGCGCTGGCCCCACTGGAGGTGTGCCGCGGTTCGGTCAGGTGCAGGTCGACGTCGGCGGTGGCGCGACCGGTGGCCGGGTCGAACGAGGCCAGCGCCGGCCGGGCCCGCTGGTCGACGGTCTGGAACGAGCCCCCGGCGATCAGCCGGTCGCCCACCAGTACCAGCCGGTCCACCGCGCGGTCCAGCGCGGCGGGGCGGAAGCCGGGCCACGCCGCGCCGGTGCTGGCGTCCACCCGGGCGAGGTACGGCGCGCGGGCCGAGCCGCCGGACCGGAACGAGCCCCCGACGTACAGCGACCGTCCGTCCGGCGCGGCCACGACCGCGGTGACCGGCCCGTCGAGTTGCGGCCGGAACCGGGTGTCGATGGCGCCGGTCCGGGCGTCGAACGCGAACAGCGACCCGACCCGCCGTACTCGCTGCGAGCCGGCCTCGCGTTCCCGGCTGAACGAGCCGGCCGCGTACATCAGCCCGCCGAGCTGGATCACCTGGTAGACCGCCCCGTCGAGCACGTCGGGCGTCCAGCCCGCCGGGTCGTCCGACACCACCCGGCCGGGCGTCGCCGTCGCCCCGGCCCGACCCACCGCCGCGGTACCTGCGGCCGGCGAGACGGCCGGGTCGGGCGCACCACCCTGGGATGCGGCCCGCGCCGGGCTGGCCCCGGCGATGGCGGCGCCCACCACACACAGGCACGTCAGGACGGCGAGCAGCCGGTCGCGAAGCAGGAGATCCGTCGTGGGCATGCTGACCTCTTCGGATAGACCACCGAATCGCGCTCAGCGTAGATCCACGATCGCTCTCGGTGATTTCATCGCGGGTCGGCTCGCACGAACCGGTGATCTCCGCCTTTTCACCCGCGCGTCGCGGCGTCGCCGTCAGGCGGCGGGTTTGCGGGCGAACACGCGTTCGACGCTGCCGGCCTTGAGCCGTTCGGTCGCCACGATCTCGAAGCCGGCGGCCCGCACCAGCGGCAGCTGGCGCCGGGTGAAGTACTCGCCGGCGCTGCGGATCGTCCAGCGTTCCAGCAGCCACTGCGCGGCGCGGATCGGTGGCCAGGTGCTCGCGACGTGGTCGACCAGCAGCAGCCGCCCGCCGGGGACCAGCACCCGCCACATCTCGCCGATCGCCGCGGCCGGGTCCGGGATCGAGCAGAGCGCCAGCGCGCACACCACCGTGTCGAACGAGGCGTCGGGCAGCGGCAGATGCTCCGCGTCGCCCTCCCGCAGGTCGATCTCGCGGCCGAGCTCGGCGGCGCGCCGACGGGCGATGGCGAGCATCGCGGGGCTCAGCTCGACCCCGGTCAGCGTCACGTCGGCCGGGTAGTGCGGCAGGTTGCGCCCGGTGCCGGGGGCGACCTCCAGCACCCGGCCCCGGGCGCGCTCGCCCAGCCACTCCCGGCCACCGCCGAACCAGATCCGTTCGAAGAAGGCCATCTGCCGGTCGTAGTGCGCGGCGCTGTCGTCCCACACCCGCCGCTGCCGAGCGGTGGGGTCCTCGCCGTGGGTGGAGCCACCGGCATCACTCATGGAACGGACCACCGCATCGTCGGGGACGGGTGATCGACGCTACGCCAGCCGATCCACCGTCGCCCACCCGTCGCCGCCGCGCTCACCGGGTGCTGACGGAGATCCCGCGGTACGGGGTGAAGCGCGCGACGGCGATGCCGGCCACCCCGGGGGCGCCGCCGGCGGCGGCGCGCAGCCGGGGCGCGGGGGTCCGGGCCGCCGCGCGGTGTGCGGCGGCCGTGGTCCACTCGGCGAGGTTGACCGCCCGGGTGCCGTCCAGCCCGGTGTGGAAGTGCGCCGCGATCAGGCCGCTGGCGGCCCCGGGCTCCGGGGTACCGGCGGCGGCGAACACGCCGTCGACCCACTCCCGCGCCCGGTACGGGTCGGTGCCGGCGAAGTCGACGGTGACCGTGACCAGGCAACCGGTCGCCGGTGCCGCCGGTGCCCGGACGGTGCTGCGGTACCCGTGGCAGGCGGTGACGCGCCGATGGTCGATGCCGGGCACCCGCGCCCGGACCGCATCCAGCCAGCGGCGCCGGGCGCCGCCGGCGAACGCGCGCGGTGCGCCGGGGCGGGTCCACTGCTGGTAGTGCAGGACCGTCACGCCGTCCTCGCCGAGCAGGCAGTGGTGGCTGAGCAGGCCCACCGGTGGCGCGGTCTCACGCCAGGCGGCGAGCACCGCGTCGGCGGCCCGGCGCTGGTCACCCGGCCGCACCTCCCACTCGCCGATCAGCGCCACGCCGGCCGCGGCGCGGCGCGGGTCCGGAACCGGTTCGTCGTCGGTCCACATGACTTCCTCCAAAGTGCCTCTCAGTGGCACTTTACCACCAGTGGCTAATGCCTCTGATAAGCTTCTTGCGTGACGGAGACCGGCGCCGCCCAGGCGCCCTCGCTACGCGACCGCAAGAAGCAGCGCACCCGGGTGCTGCTGCACGAGACGGCGCTGCGGCTGTTCCTGGAGCGCGGCTTCGACGCCGTCACGCTCGACGACCTGGGTGAGGCGGCGGAGGTGTCCAAGCGCACCTTCTTCCGCTACTTCGCCGCCAAGGAGACGGTGGCCCTGGCCGCCGAGACCCAGCTGTGGGAGGCATACCTGCGACGGCTGTCCGAACGGGAGTTCGGCGGCAGCGTCCTCGCGGTGCTGCGGGACACCCTCATCGACACGATCCGCGCGATGGGCGACGAGTGGCTGCGCCGGTTCCTCGCCACCCGGGGGCTGATCGCGCGCACCCCGGCGCTGCGCGCCGCCAGCGACGCGGCCGGCATCCAGACGCAGTACCGCGTCGTCGAGGTGCTGGACACCGCGCTCGGCGGCGGCGGCCTGCCGGGCCGGCTGCTCGCCGAGATCACCCTGGCCGCCTGGCGGTGCGCGGCCCGCGACTGGGTGCGCGGCGACAAGAGCCGCGCCGGCGGTGCCAAGGTCGAGGGCCTGATCGGGCACCTCGACGACGCGTTCGCGGCGCTGCCCGCCGCGCTCGACCTGCGCGCGCCGGAGCCCGTCGGCGTCACGCCGCCACACCGGGACCGCCGCTGACCGTGCGGCGGCGGCACCGGATCGGCCCGACGGGCCGGCCGGGCCGGGGCGATTGCCGTACGATCGCTGCTTCCGGCCGGTGCCACGGGCGGGTGGCGCCGGCGCCGCCCGCCGGACAAGGAGCAGCGATGGCGACCTTCGGGCAGTCGGACGACCTGCACGGGGCGCGGTTCGTCGAGACCGACCTGCGGGGCGCCCGGTTCGTCGGCGCGAACCTGTCCGGCGCGGTACTGCGGGGTGTGGACATCCAGGACGCCGAGATCGACGCCCCCTGGCTCGCCGACGGGGACGGCTACCTGCGCATCAACGGCGTCGACGTGGTACCGCTGGTCGAGGCCGAACTCGACCGCCGGTTCCCGGGCCGTGCCCTGCGCCGGGCCACCGACCCGGCCGGCCTGCGGGCGGCGTGGGCGGCGCTGGAACGCGGCTGGGCGCCGGTGCTGGCACGGGTGGCGGCGCTGCCATCGGACGCGGTGGAGGTGTCGGTGGCCGGCGAGTGGTCCTTCGCGCAGACGCTGCGGCACCTGATCTTCGCCACCGACACCTGGCTCGGCCGCGCGGTGCGGCAGCTCGACCGACCGTGGCACCCGCTCGGCCTGCCGAACACCGGCGCCGAGGAGGACGGCCTGGACATGTCGATCTTCGTCACCGAGACGCCGAGCTATCCCGACGTCCTGGAAGTACGGGCCGGCCGGGTGACCATGGTGCGCGACCAGCTCGCCGCGCTCACCCCCGAGCTGCTGGACGAGCCGCGGGCGAACCCGTGGAACGCCCAGTACCCGGAGACCGTCCGGTCCTGCCTGCACGTGATCTTCGACGAGGAGTGGGAGCACCTGCGGTTCGCGGTGCGCGACCTGGACGTCATCGAGTCGCCGGCCGAGTGACCGGCGCGTGCCGGAGCGGGGAACCACGAGCAGACGGGAGAGGGCAGTGTCGCGCACGATCGTCGCGTTGGATGCGGGTACCTGGGACCGGTTCGCCGACCTGGTCGAACGCAACAACGGCATCTACGGCGGCTGCTGGTGCATGGGGTTCCACCCGGAGCGCAACGAGCCCGGCCTGGACTTCCGCACCGCCAAGCAGGAGCGGGTACGCGCCGGCCGGGCGCACGCCGCACTCGTGCTGGACGCGGACGGCGCCGCGCAGGGCTGGTGCCAGTACGGCAGCCCGGAGGAACTGTCGCGGATCAAGAACCGGCGGGAGTACGAGAAGGACCCACCGCCCCGGCCGGACTGGCGCATCACGTGCGTGTTCGTCGACAAGCGCCATCGCGGCCAGGGGATCGCGCGGGCCGCGGTGGTCGGGGCGCTGGACCAGATCGCGGCGGCCGGTGGCGGGGTGGTCGAGGCGATCTCGGAGACCACCGCGGACCGTTCGACGCCGGGCCGGTTCCTGTTCAGCGGCACCGTCGAGCTGCTGGAGCAGCTCGGGTTCGAACGCCTCCGCCCGGTCGGCAAGCACGCCTGGATCGTCGCCCGCGTCGTCGACCCGAGCTGACCGGTGCGTGGGCGCCGCGACCGGTGTGCCGGCGAACGGCCGGGTCGGCCCGCCGGGCCGACCCGGATCGGTTGGCCCACATCGGTCGGCCCGGCAGACCGGCCCGGCAGACCTGCCCGGCGGCCCGGTGGCCCGGCGGGTCGGCTCGGTAGGTGCGCCCGGCGGGTCGGCCCGGATCGGTTGGCCCGTCGGTCGGCCCGGGTCGGTCAGCCGGTCACGGTGACGGCAATGCTGTGCCAGCCGGTCGCGCCGCGAGGGAACGGCGTCCGCCGGGTCTGCGGCTGGGTGGCCCCGGTCCCGTCGGTGGCCCGTACGGTCAGCTGGTGGTCGCCGGTGGTGGCGCCCTGCCAGCGCAACGACCACTGTCGCCACACGTCGTCGTCCACGGTCCGGGCGAGACGCGCGCGCTGCCAGGGGCCGTCGTCGATGCGCACCTCGACCCCGGCGATGCCGCGGTGCTGCGCCCACGCCACCCCGGCGACGGTGACCGTGCCGGGCGCCACCTGCCCGAACGGCTTGGGAGTGTCGATCCGGGAAGCGGTCCGGACCGGGCCGAACCGGGACCACTTGCGCCGCACCCAGTACGGGTCGTAGGCGCGGAAGGTGGTCAGTTCCAGGTCGACCAGCCACTTGCAGGCCGACACGTACCCGTAGAGGCCGGGCACCAGCATCCGCACCGGGAAGCCGTGCGCGATCGGTAGCGGCTCGCCGTTCATCGCGACGGCGAGCAGCGCGTCCCGGCCGTCCAGGACCGTCTCGACCGGGGTACCGATGGTCATGCCGTCGGCGGAGCGGGACACCAGCTGGCTGGCACCGCGCTGCACGCCCGCCTCGCGCAGCAGTTCGGCGAGTCGGGCGCCGATCCAGCGCGCGTTGCCGGCGAGGTGGCCGCCGACTTCGTTGGACACGCAGCTGAGCGTGATGTCGCGCTCGATCAGCGGCCGGCGCAGCAGATCCTGGTACGAGAGGGTCAGCGGGTGATCCACCATGCCGTGCACCCGCAGCTGCCAGGAGTCGGCCGGTACCTGCGGCAGCGCCAGCGCGGTGTCCACCCGGTAGAAGTCCGCGTTGGCCGTCCGCCACGGGCTGATCCCCGGCACCGACAGCTCTGTCCCGGCCGGGACCGGCTTCGCCCGCTCGGCCGGTGCCGGGATGCGGACCGCGGAGCGGGACGACGCGGCGGAGTACCGGCGGTCCTGCAGCGTCGCGCCGGCGGTACCGGCGGCACCGCCCAGGACGACCAGGCCGGCCGCACCGCCGGCGGCCTGCAGCACCGCTCGGCGGTCGGTGCCGGGCGTGCCGGTTCCACCGGCGGTCGCCTCATCCGGATCGGTGCCGCCCGATCGGCCGGTACCGTCGCCGGCCACCGGGAGCGGGCGTCGCAGCAGCCGTCGCAGCAGCAGGAAGCCGGCGATGCCGGCTGCCGCGGCGAGGACCGACGGGACCGCGTCCAGCGGCCCCGCCGCGTTCCCGGTGACCGCGGCGAGCACCCCCACGGCGCCGAACGCCGCCACCCCGGCCACGCCGAGCCACCGGCGACGCAGCCCGGCCACCCCGACGACGATCGCGTAGCCGGCGAGAACCAGGTGGATGCCCACCAGCAACGCGGTCTTGTCCTGCTGGCCGAACGTGCGGATCGCGAAGTCCTTCAACGATTCCGGCGTCAGCAGGATGAACCGGTTGCCCACCGCGATCACCGGCGCCGACTCGGGCCGGACGAACGCGGCCGCCAGCCGGCCGACGCCGAGCGCCAGCACCGCACTCACCAGCCCCAGTACCGCCCCGAGACCGAACCGCCGGGCCGCGGCCCGTACCCTGCTCCAGCCGAACATGCGCCCTCCCCGTACCGACGAGTGACCGGACGGGCGGAGGCGCGGCCGGCGCACCCCCGCCCGCCACCGACGAGCCTGGTGGGGGTCAGGACATCGCCGGCATCAGTACCGTGTCGACCAGGTACACGGTCGCGTTGGCGGTCTGCACGTTGCCGCACACCACGTTGGCGGGTGTCTTGTTGCCGGGGCCCTGGACGGTGAACGAGTCGCCGCTGCCGGAGACCGTCAGCGACGCGCCGTTGAGCGTCTTGTGGCTGCCGGTCAGCTGGTCCGGGCCGAGGCGCTCGCCTACCACGTGCAGCTTGAGGATCGAGACGATCTGCTGGTCGGTCAGCTTGCTCATGGTCGACTTCGGGATCTTCGCGAACGCGTCGTTCACCGGGGCGAACACCGTCAGCTTCGGCGCCCCGTTGAGCGTGTCGACCAGCTTCTCCTTCTTCACCAGCGACACCAGGGTGGACAGCAGCGGGTTGCCGCTCGCCGCGGTGGCCACCGGTACCTTCGCCATCGCGGCGGTGCTGCCCGGGTTCGACGGGTCGGTGGGGATCTTCGAACACGCGGCACCGAACGGCTTCGACGCCGGCTCGGCCGGTTTCGTACTCGTCGCCGCGGCGGACGGCGTGCTCGACGAGCCGCTGCCGCCGGAGTCGTTGCTGCCGCACGCCGCCAGCGGCAACGCCAACGCGGCGGTCAGACCCACCGCCGCCACCAGATGCTTCCTACCCATGATCGAACCTCGTCTCGGTCGGAACTGTCGTGGAACGTCTGCGTGGAACGGACGGGATTCGTGGCACCGGGCGGTCCGGATGGGTCGCCGCCCACCGTGCCGGTGAACGAGTCGGGTGGGGGCCCGACCACCCAGCCGGGACCCATCCGGGGCGGCTGCGGCGCCGAACACCAGTCGGCAACGAGCGGGAGGTCTCGTGGTACGGGAGAGAGTTCGGTTCGGCGGCGGGCGGCCGGTACCGCAGGCGACGGACGGCGAGGACCCGGTCGGCGCGCTGCTGGTGCGCACCGCGCGCGGCGACGAGCCGGCCTTCGCCGACCTGTACGAGCAGGTCGCGCCGCGGGTGTACGGGCTGTGCGTGCGGGTGTTGCGCGATCCGGGGCAGGCCGAGGAGGTCAGTCAGGAGGTCCTGTTGGAGGTGTGGCGGCGCGCCGCGCGGTACCGGCCGGATCGCGGCACCGGTCTGGTCTGGGTACTGACGGTGGCGCACCGGCGCGCGGTCGACCGGGTCCGCAGCGCGCAGGCCCGTACCGACCGGGAGGAGCGGGCGGCGGCGACCGCCGCACCGGAGAGCGGCGACGAGGTGGCGGAGCAGGTGACGATCCGGATGGAGCATCAGCAGGTCCGCCGCTGTCTGCGGGCGCTGACCGAGCTGCAGCGGGAGGCGGTGACGCTGGCCTACTACCACGGTCGGACCTACCGCGAGGTGGCGGAGCTGCTCGCCGTGCCGCTGCCGACCGTCAAGAGCAGGATGCGCGACGCGCTGATCCGGCTCCGCGACTGCCTGGCGGTGGCCCGATGAACCCCGGGCGGCTGATCCGGCGACGACCCACCGACGACGTGCACGCGCTGGTCGGCGCGTACGTCCTGGACGGGGTCACCGACCCGGAACGCCGCGCGGTGGAACGGCACCGGCTGCACTGCACCACCTGCGACACCGAGATCGCGGAGTTGACTGCCACCGCCGCCCGGCTGGCCGACTCGGCCACCCGCACCCCACCGGATCGGTTGCGGCAGCGGGTACTGGCCGAGGCGCGCCGGACCCGGCAGGAACCGCCGCCCGCGCGCGGCGAGCCCACCGCGCACCGCATCGCCTGGCATGGTTGGGACGCGGTCGCCGCGGTGGTGTTGCTGGTGGTGTTCGCCGTGCTGGTGACCTACGGCGTCCAGCAGAGCCGGGTGGCGCGGGCCCGGCAGCAGAACGCGGTGGCGCAGAGCCAGCAGCGGGACGTGGCCGCGGTGCTCGCCGCGCCGGACGCCGAACTGGTACCGGCCGCGCTGCCGGACGGTGCGCGGGGCCGGTTGGTCGTGTCCCGGGGCGCGGACCGCGCCGTGGTCACCCTGACCGGGCTGCCGGCGCTGCCCGGCGGGCACACGTACCAGCTGTGGCTGGTGCCCGGCACCGGCCGCCCGGCGTCGGCCGGGGCGCTCGACGTCGGCTCCCGGTCGACCACCCGGGTGCTGTCGGGGATCGCGCCGGCGACGGCGTTCGCCATCTCCACCGAGCCGGCCGGTGGATCGCCGACACCGACGCACATCTGGGCTTCGGTGCCGCTCACCGGGTGAGCGCCGCCGGGGGAGAGACGGTCCCGGGTGGCCGCGCAGCTCCGGCTGGCACCGACGGAGCTGCGTGGACAGCCCTAGCATCGGGGGGATGTTCGTCGCGGGGGAGGTGTGGTGCAGCGCAGACGCGACGGTGCCGGCGAAGCGGCCGCCGAGGCTGCTCCGCCGGCGCGCCCGCGCGACGAGGTGGGGACGCTGCTGGTGCGCACCGCGCGCGGGGACGAGCGGGCGTTCGGCGACCTGTACGACGCGGTCGCTCCCCGGGTGTACGGGCTCTGCCTGCGGCTGGTCCGGGACCCTGCGCAGGCCGAGGAGGTCTGCCAGGAGGTGCTGCTGGAGATCTGGCGCACGGCGGCCCGCTACCGGCCCGAGCGCGGTTCCGGGCTGGTCTGGGTGCTGACCGTGACCCACCGTCGGGCGGTCGACCGGGTACGCAGCGCCGAGGCGCGACGCGATCGCGAGCGTCGGGCGGGCGGGCCGCCCGGCGGCGGCGTGGTCGACGATGTGCTGGACACCGTCGCGGCGCGGCTGGAGTACCAGCGGGTGCGCCGGTGCCTGGGTACCCTCACCGCCGTGCAGCGTCAGGCGATCGATCTTGCCTACTACGGTGGTCGCACCTACCGTGAGGTCGCCGAGAGCCTCGACGTGGCGCTGCCGACCGTCAAGAGCCGGATGCGCGACGCGCTGATCCGGTTGCGGGACTGTCTGGAGGTGAGTCGACGATGACCGGCCGCCAGCACCCCGGCCGGGACGATCCGGCGCACACCCTGATCGGTCCGTACGTCCTGGATGCGCTGGACGAGGCGGACCGCGCGGTGGTGCGGGCGCACCTGGACGAGTGCCCGACCTGCGCCGCGGAGGTCGCCGAGCTGCGCGGCACCGCGGCACGGTTGGCCGACGCCGCGACGGCGGTACCGCCGTCCCGGTTGCGCGACGCGGTGCTGGCCGAGGTGCGACACACCCGGCAGGAGCCGCCGGCGGCGCGCGACCGCCGGCCGGTCGGTCGCCCGCGGTGGCGCTGGGCCGGCGCCGCGGCGGCCGCGGTGGTGCTGGTGCTGGCCGCGGTGCTCGGCACGTACGCGGTGCAGCAGGGTCGGATCGACGACGCCCGGCGCACCGCCGCTGCCGCGCAGGCCCGGCAGCGGCGGATCGACAGCATCCTGTCCGCGCCCGACGCCGCGCTGGTGCCGGCGACACTGCCGGGCGGCGCGCGCGGGCGGCTGGTGCTGTCCCGGCGGCGGGACCTCGCCGTGGTGAGCCTCGCCGGGTTGCCGGCGCTGTCCGGCCGGCGGACCTACCAGCTGTGGTTGGTCGTCGCCGGCACGCCGCGCGACGCCGGTGTCCTGCCGGTCGGTGCCGCCGCCGCCAGCCGGGTGCTGACCGGTGTCCGGGCCGCCCGGACGTTCGCGATCTCCACCGAGCCGGCCGGCGGGTCGCCCCGACCCACCGACCTGTGGGCGTCGGTGCCGCTGCGCCCCTGACCGGCCCGATCTCGCCGGCCGGGCCGGTCAGGCGGGCTTGGTGGCGCGGACGATCGCGGCGTGCATGCCGTCGGCCGCCTGCTGGGTCGGGGTGATCTCGATGCCGGTGAATCCGGCGGCGGTGAGCCCGTCGTGGTACTCGGTGACCGACAGCGCGCCGGCGATGCAGCCGACCCACTGGCCGCGCTCGGCGCGCTCGGCGGGGCTCAGCCGGTCCTCGGCGACGACGTCGGACACGCCGATCCGGCCGCCCGGCTTGAGGACCCGGAACGCCTCGGCGAGCACCGCCGGCTTGTCGGTGGA
Source organism: Actinocatenispora thailandica (assembly GCF_016865425.1). Taxonomy (NCBI): domain Bacteria; kingdom Bacillati; phylum Actinomycetota; class Actinomycetes; order Micromonosporales; family Micromonosporaceae; genus Actinocatenispora; species Actinocatenispora thailandica. Next base: position 1,900,502 of record NZ_AP023355.1, read on the forward strand.
CAGGTTGATCACGCAGTTGGAGATGATCACGTCCACGGTCTCGTCCGGCAGCGGGATGCGCTCGATCTCGCCCCGGAGGAACTCGACGTTGTCGGCGCCGGCCTGCTCGGCGTTGCGGCGGGCCAGCTGGAGCATGTCGTCGGTCATGTCCAGCCCGTACGCCTTGCCGGTGGGGCCGACGCGCTTCGCGGACAGCAGCACGTCGATCCCGCCGCCGGATCCGAGGTCGAGGACCGTCTCGCCCTCGTTGAGGTCGGCCACCGCGAGCGGGTTGCCGCAACCGAGCGAGGCGGTCACCGCGTCGGCGGGAAGCTGGTCGCGGTCCGCCTGGTCGTACCGCGCGGCACCGAACGGCTCGGTCTCGACGGTGCCGCCGGGGGCCGCACCGCAGCAGTCGCTGTTGGCCTCGATGGTGGCCAGCACCGCCGCGTTGTCGGTGCTGCCGCAACAGCCGGCGGCCGGCGCCGCGGCGGTGATCCTTCGGGCGGCCGCGGCGTAGCGGGCGCGCACCTCGTCGCGCAGGGCGTCTCCGGTGGTCTGCTGCGGAGTCATGGTCGGTACCTCGTCTCTGAATTGATGTCTGTCTAATCAGAGAGTGCCCCTTGATTAGACATCTGTCAAGGCAGCGTGGTCGACCCTGCCCGAGCGCCGATGTGGTGGGATGTCCGGAGGACACGCTCACGGCAAGGAGGCGTCGTGCCCGGACATCGCATCTACACGACGAGTGTGGCCAGCGTCTACCCGCACTACGTGACCAAGGCGGAACGGAAGGGGCGACGCAAGGCCGAGGTCGACGAGATCATTCGCTGGCTGACCGGATACGACCAGGCCGGCCTGGACGCGCAGCTGACCAGGGAGGTCGACTTCGAGACGTTCTTCGCCGAGGCGCCCCGGCCCAACCCGGCGCGCTCCCTGATCACGGGCGTGGTCTGCGGCGTCCGGGTGGAGGACATCGACGAACCGGTGATGCGCGAGATCCGGTACCTGGACAAGCTCGTCGACGAACTCGCCAGGGGCAAGGCGATGGCCAGGATCCTGCGCGCCTGACCGTCCCCGGCCGGCTCCTGGCGACACCGCGCCACCGGACCGGTCCGGCGCCGCTGCCGACGTCGAGCCGGCGACTACTCGGTGGCGAGGCGCAGGGCGAGGGTGGGGCACTCCCGGACCGCGGCGCGGGCAGCGGCCCGCAGCTGCGGCGGTACCGGTCCGGCCGGCACGATCGGGTACCCCCACTCGTCGAGCGTCACGTAGCCGGGGAGCAACTCGGCGCACAGGCCGTGCGCCTGGCAGCCGATCGGATCGACCCGCAGCGCCGGATCCCTGGGCGCGTGGGCACCCCGGGCGCCGGTGACGGCGGCCCGGCCCCGGCGGGCGTCGGGCAGCGGGGCGGTGCCCCGCGCCCGCGGGCTGCCCGGCGGATGCGGCCTGTCCCGGTTGTTCACTGCCATGTCCGCTCCATCATGGTCGGCGCCGGTATCGGCAGCACCGGCGGTCGCGGTGGGCACGGGCGGCCGGCCTGGTGGGCGCGGAGGTCGTCGGCGAACGCCCGCAGCATCGACCGCGCGAGCCGTACCGCCCCGGTCGGATGCGCGCAGGCGCCGCGGCCGTTCACCTGCCGCAACCGGCGGGTCAGCCGGGCCGCGAGGTCGGCGTCCACCCGCCCGGCGGCGAGCCGCGCCACGTCGTCGGCCACCGCGGGCAGGCCGAACGCGCACGGCCCGCACTGGCCGGCCGACTCGCCGGCCAGGAAGCGCAGCACCCGGGCGGTCTCGGTGACGCCGCAGGCGTCGGCCGGCAGCGCGACGATCGCGCCGGCGCCGATCGTGGTGCCGTCCGGCCCGGCCGGGTCGTGGCTCAGCGGCAACCCCGGATCACGTACCCAGGTGCCGCCGTAGCCGCCCACCAGGGTGCCGCCGATCGGTGCGGCCGGGCCGCCAGCGGCACCGATCGCTGCGGAGAGCGGTGCACCCAGCTCGATCTCGTACACGCCGGGCCGCGCGACGCAGCCGCTGACGGTCACCAGCGCGGTGCCGGGGTCGCTGCGGGTGCCCACGGCCCGGTACCAGTCCGGCCCGTACCGGACCGCGAGTGCCAACTGCGCCAGCGTTTCCGCGTTGTCGATCAGCGTCGGCCGGCCACGCACCCCGCGCTGCTCGGGGCGCGGCGGCCGGGCGGTGGGGCGGGCCTCGCCGTCGGTCAGGAACCGGGCCAGCGCCGACGCCTCGCTCGCCACGTAGCGGCGGGGCACTTCGGCCAGCCGCCAGTCGACGCCGTCGCCGCCCCGCTCCGCCATCGCCGCACTCAGCTGCGCGGTAACGGGATCACCGCGGTGCAGGCACACCACGACGGTCGGCGCGCGCAGCGCGCGGGCCGCGATGAGCGCCCCGTCCAGTACCAGATGCGTCGCGCCGCGCAGCAGCACGGCATCCTTGTTGCTGGCCGGCTCCGACTCGCAGGCGTTCACCACCACGATCGGCCGGCGCCGGCCGGCGGCGACCGCGGTGATCTTGCGGGCGGTCGGGAAGCCGGCCCCGCCACGACCGCGCACCCCCGCCGCGTCGACCACCGCGGCCAGCTCGCGCGCGTCGCGGATCGCCGGCACCGCACCGTACCTGGCCCGGTGTTCGGCCAGGCCGGCCGCCGCCAACGGCATCCGGGCGCCCCGCCCCAGCTGCACCCCACGGGTGGGGAGCAGCCGCGCGGTGGCGGCGATCGGTGTCGTACTGGTCATCGAGACCTCCAGCCGTCCCGGCATCGGTGGTACGTCACGGCATCCGGCGCTTCGGGGCGACCACCAGGCGGGTGACGCCCACCGCCGCGACCGCCGCCAGGCAGCCGAGGGTCAACGCCAGCACCCAGCCGCCACCGGCGTCGGTGCCGGTGCCCCAGGCGTGCACGATCGCGAACGGCCAACACGCGTAGCTGAGCCAGTGCACCGCGCGCCACCACCGGTACCGGATCCGGCCGCGCAGCAGGCTCGTCACGATCAGCGCCAGCATCAGGTCGAACGCGACGGCGCCGAGGCCCAACCAGAACGGCCGGTACACGGAGCCGAACGGGAGGACGGCGTCCCACCAGCCGATCCCCGCGTAGGTGTCGACGACGCTGCTCGCCACGTGTACCCCGACGAACGAGACCGCCAGCAGGGACAGGTTGCGGTGCAGCCCACCGACCACGAACCGCGGCCAGTTCACCGACCCCGACCGCATCGACCCGAGCAGGCCCAGCACCATGGTGGCGGTCAGCAGCAGCAACGCCACCACACCGGTGCCGCGTGCCGCGTACCAGAGCGCGGTCATGCCGGCCACCCCGCCACCGTGGTGACCCGGCCGTCGAGATCGACCAGCCGGGCCGGCAACGTCTGCTCGGCAAGCCAGCCGGCGGCACCGGCGCCGCGGACGATCGCGGCGGTACTGGCGGCGTTGGCGTCCAGGCAGCTGCCCGCGGCGACGGTGACGGTGCGCCAGCAGGGCGCCGCGCAGCGACCGGTACGCGGGTCGACGATGTGGTGCACCGTGACCCCGTCGCGCTGCCAGCGCCGCCGCGTCACCCCCGAGGTGGCGAGGCCGCCGCCGGTGATCGCCACCACCGGGTCGCCGTGGGCGGGGCGCTCGTGGTCGTCGCCGACCGCGACGCGCCAGCCGTCGACCGGCCCGCCGCCGGCGACCGACACGTCACCCCCGACCGCGACGAGCGTCCCGCTGCCGTACCGCCGGGCGGCGCGCTCGGCCGCCCGGTCCGCGGTCAACGCCTTCGCCGTCGCGCCGAGGTCGAGCCGGACGCCGGGTGGCAGCCGCAGCAACCGTTCCGCCGGGCGCCAACCGATCCGGGTCCAGCCGGGCGCCGGCCGCACCGGCCGGGCCGGTACCTCCGGCGGCAGCGCCGCGATGTCCCGGTCGTACCCGAGGTCGGCAACCGACACGGTCGGGTCGACGAGCCCGTCGGTGGCCGCCGCCACCCGCAGTGCCGCGGTGACCAGCTCGGCCAGTACGGCGCCGACCGGTCGCCAGTCACCGGCGGCCTCGACCCGCCGTACCTCCGAGTCGGGCCGGAACCGGCTGGCCGCGCGGTCCACAGTGGACAGCACGGTGCGGGTCGTCCGCACCGCGCCGGACAGTGCGGCGCGGTCGACGGTGGCGACCACGACGGTGCCACCCCAGCGCGGGAACCGGGCGGTCGGTGTCATGACGCACCGGACCGCGCGTTCGGTGCCGAGTTGCCCGACGAGGACGTGGGTGCCTGGGTCGGCGGCGTCAGCTGGTTCCCGTCCCGGTGGTCGTCCGAGCCGGTACCGGCGCCATCGTCGGAGCCCGTGCCGGCTCCGGTGCCCTGGTCGTCCGAGCCGGCACCGGTCGAGCTGCCGGAAGACTGCGTGGTACCGGACGATGTCGTGGTGTGCGTCACGCCGCTGGCGAACACGCCGGCGAACGCGGCGGCCACCGCCGCGGCGCCGACGGCCAGTCCGCCGGTGACTCGCCGCAGCCTGCGACGTCCCCGCCACAACCGTGCGTTCGGGTCGGTGTCCATGGCGCCCCCTTCGGCTGGTCGTACTGCAAGCGTCGGTCCGGACACCCAGAGCGACCTGTCGCCAACCTGAGAGCTGGCTGAAAGGTCGCCCGGTTCACCCGTTCCGGGTCGGGCTGTCCCCGACCCACGCCCACCGTGACACCACTTCATGAACCAACGATGAGACCGCGACGGGCATCACCCGGCGCGTGCCCGGCTCGGAACCGCCGCCCCCAGCGTCCGAACCGACGTCCCAGCGCCCGGAACCGACGTCCCAGCGCCCGGAACCGACGTCCCACCGCCCGGGGCGCCCGCCCGCCGCCTCAGGAACCGGCCGGTGCGGCGGGGAGCCAGACGACGAAGCGGGCGCCGGTGGGGCGTACCGGCTCGACCCGGACGGTACCGGCGTGCAGGGCGACGGCCTGCGCGACGATCGCCAGACCCAGGCCCGAACCGGGCACCGAGCGTGCCGTCGGCGCGCGGTGGAATCGCTCGAAGATGTGCGGTACGTCCGCCTCCGCCACCCCGGGGCCTCGATCGGCGACCGACAGCTCCGCGCCCGGCGCACCGTCCGGCCCGGCGGCCGCGCGCAACCCTACCGTCACCGGCGCGCCCGGCGGGCTCCACTTGACGGCGTTGTCGAGCAGGTTCGCGACCATTCGGGTCAGCGAGGTGGCCCGGCCCGGTACCGACACGCGCTGGTACTCGGTGTCGACGGGTGTCCCGGCGGGCAGCCGCTGCACCGCGAGGTCGATCAGCTCAGCCAGGTCGACCGTCTCGACCAGCTCCGCGCCATGGTCGTCGCGGGCCAGGTCGACGAGCTCACCGACCAGCCGGGTCAGCTCGGCGGTCTGCGCGTCGAGATCGGCGAGCAACCGTCCGCGATCGGCGTCGGACAGCTGCCGCTCCCGCTGCCGGTCGGCCCGGATCAGCAACTGGATGTTGGTCCGCAGGCTGGTCAACGGGGTACGCAGCTCGTGGCCGGCATCCTCGACCAGCAGCCGCTGTGCCGCCCGGGACGAACGCAGCGCGGCGAGCATCGTGTTGAACGCGGTGGCGAGCCGGCCGATCTCGTCGCGGCCGGACACGTCGATCCCGGCCTCCAGATCGGCGGTCACGGTGACGTGCTCCACCGCCGCGGTGAGCCGGTCGACCGGCCGCAGCCCGGCCCGGGCGACGAACGCACCGAGCGCCGCCGCGGCGGCGACGCCGACGATCCCGACGACCAGGATCGCCAGCCCGACCCCGGTCATCGTCTCGTGCGCCCCGTGCAGCGACACCGCGACCTGCACGGCGCCACCGTCGGCCGACCGCCGGGTGAGCATCCGGTACTCGGTGCCATGCACCTGCACCTGCTCGAACGCCTCCCGGCCCTGCCCGGCGGCGATCGCCCGCGCCCGCGCGGTCACCGGCAGCCCGGTCGAGGTGGTCGGCCGCCCGGCCGAGTCCAGTACCTGCACCCGCGGGCTGAGGTCGTGGTCGTGATCGGGGTCGCCGCGGGCGCCGTCGTCGCCGTCCACCACGGTGCGGTGCGCCCACTGGTCCGGCGCGGCCGCCACCGTCTCGGCGTCCCGGCGCAGCGTCAGGTCGACCGACGCGCCGACCTGGTGGCCGACCGCGACGAACGCCACCACCGAGACCCCGACGACCGCCACCGCGACCGCCGCGGCCGCGATCAACGTCAATCGGACGCGCAACGTCAGACCGCGCCACCGGTTCACAGCGGCGTGGCCCGCAGGACGTAGCCGATGCCGCGGGCGGTGTGCAGCAGCCGCGGCTCACCGCCCGCCTCCAGCTTTCGCCGCAGGTACCCGACGTAGACGTCCAGGCTGTTGGACGTCGGTGACACGTCACCGCCCCAGATCGCCTGGACCACCGTCGACCGGTACAGCACCTGCCGCGGGTGACGCAGGAACATCTCCAGGATGCTGAACTCGGTGCGGGTCAGCCGCAGCAGCCGATCACCCCGCCGTACCTCCCGGGTGGCGGTGTCCAGCCGCAGGTCGTCGTATCCGAGGACCTCCGGTGCGGCGGGCGCGGCGCGGCGCAACAACGCCCGGATCCGGGCCAGCAGCTCGGGCAGCGCGAACGGCTTCGCCAGGTAGTCGTCGGCGCCGGCGTCGAGACCCGCCACCCGGTCCTGCACCGCGTCCGCCGCGGTCAACATCAGCACCGGCACCGGGTTGCCCGCGGCGCGCAGCGCCCGGCAGGCGTCGAGGCCGTCCATGCCGGGCATCCGGACGTCGAGCACGAGCAGTTCCACGTCGTGCTCGACGAACAGTCGCAGCGCCGCGGCGCCGTCGGCGGCGGTGCACACCTCGTACCCTTCGAAGCGCAGCGCCCGGACCAGCGCGTCGCGGACCGCCGGCTCGTCGTCGGCCACCCCGATGACCACGCGGAAAGCCTAGTCGTCCCGGTCGCCGTGCGGCGCGGCGTTCGACGCGAACCGGCCCTGCCAGGCGGCCCGTGCCCCGGAGTCGCCGATGCGGTAGGTCTGCGTCACGCTGCCGGCCGCCAGCACGACGGTGAGTACGATCAGCACGACCCGCAGCATAGTTCCGCCGCCGCTGACCGTCCGGCCGTCGGCGAGCGGTGAGGCGGGCAGCCGGTGGACGAGCCAGATCACCGCGCACATCAGGAACAGCCCGCCGGCCCAGGGCAGCAGGCTGTCGCCGAGCCGGGTGTGTGCGTGCAGCGCGGCGGTTTCCGGTACCCGGTGTTCCAGCCACTCACCGGCCTGGGTGGTCAGCGGTACCGCCACCAGGGCGACCAGCGCCAGGATCGGCAGCAGTACGCCGATCCGCCGCCGCAGTGCCGGCCACACCACGCACGCCACCGCGGCCAGCGCCGTCAGTGGCACCAGCACCACGACCACGTGGACCAGCAGGACGTGGGCGGGCAGCCCGGCGATCTTCCCGAACACGGGAACCTCCTCACAAGTCGATGCAAACAGCCCGCGCATCCTCGCCGGCCACCATGAGAACTCGATGAGACGTCCGACTCGTCCCTGGTTGTCACGCGGCCTGGCGGCGCGTCGCCACACCGCCGTCGGGCGGCCAGCGGGTGATCTTCGTCGCGCCCAGCAGCGTGTGTGCCGTGGTCGCCGCCGCGTCCCGGACGACCAGCGCGGCGGGCGGCGGGTTGCTGGAGTATCCGACCGGCTGCCCGGATGTGGCCCGGCTCACCGGTCGCCGCGACTCACCGGCCCGGATGCACCGGGAACCGGCGATCGGGGCCCTGGCGGTTCTCGGCAGCTCCGGGGCGCTCGACCCGATGCCGCGCCGGCGCCCCGGCCGGGCGAGCCGACCGGGGCCGGGAGAGCGGCCCGGGCAGCGGCCGACCGCCGGTCGGCCGCGGCACGACGCACACCGCCCGCCCCGGCGCCGGGTTCGGATCCGCCGGCGGGGCCGAGGGCGGCCGGTAGTCCTCGCACCGGCACTGCGGGGTGCCGAGGTCCGGGATCTCGCAGCAGTGGTCCTCGGGTGAGCTGTGCCAGCAGACACCGTCGAAGTGGTCGAGATCCGGATGCTGGCAGGTCTGGCAGCGGATCGACATCGATCGCTCCTCTCCGGTGAACGAGCGGGTCAGCGGTGGCTGCGGGTCGGTGGCCGGCGTGCCAGCCGGGTACCGGCGCCCCGCGGCCGCGGCCCTGGCCACCGGGCCGGTACGTGCTCGCGGGTCGCCGACGGCCGGTCGATCAGGCCGACGATGGCGGCCACCGGATCGGGCGCGGCCCGGTGGGCGCTCCGGCGATCCGGCCGGCCCAGCGCGGCGCGCAGGGCGTCGTCCAGCTGCTCGACGTCGCGTACCCAGGGGATGATGCCGGCCTGTTCGAGAGTGGCGGCATTGGCTCGGCCGTGGCCGGCCAACGGCCGGTAGGTGAGGGTCGGCAGCCCGGCGGCGAGCGCCTCCAGGCTGGTGAGGCCGCCGGCGTTGTGGATGACCACGTCGACCGCGCGCATCAGGGTGGGCATGTCGTCGACCCAGCCCAGCGGTACCGGGCCGGGCAACGCGGCCAGCCGCCGGCGCAGCGGGTGGTACCGGCCGCAGGCCACGACGGGGGTGGCCAGCCCGGTACCCAGCACGTCGGTCGCGGTGCGCTCCGGCCGGCCGAGGCCGAGCGAACCGGCGACGATCAACGCCAGCGGGCCGGTGGGCGGCAGCCGGAAGGCGCGCCGGGCGAGCCGGACCTCGTCGGCGCCGGCGGCGGGCCGGAACCCGGGGGCCACCGCGGGCGCCACCACCCGTACGTTCCGGGCGCCGAGCCGCCGCGCCTGGGTCGCGGTGGCGGCGTGCACGGCGAGCGTCGCGTCGACGCCGTCGGCGATCCACGTCCGGTGCACGTACGGGTCGGTCAGGTACGTCACCACCGGGGCGGCGAGCTGGCCGGACCGGCGCAGCCGCCCCAGCATCTGGCTGGCCAGCGGGTAGGTCGAGACGACCGCCGCCGTGTCGGCGCGCAGCACGTCCAGGATCCGACGGTCACCGGTCCGGGTGGCACGGGCGGCGGCAGCCGCCGGTACGGCACGGTCGAACGTGCTGGCGGTCGCATGCCACAACCACGGCGCGCTCTGCAACTGCCGCTGGTACCCGCGGGACAGCAGCGACCCGAACGGCTTCGGCAGCAACTCGACGAGGTCGTGCGTGTCGACCCGGTACCCGGCTGCGGTCAGCCGGCGACCCAGCTCGGCCGCGGCGCCGTCGTGCCCGGCGCCGACGCTCGCCGAGATGATCGCGATGTGGGTCACGGCGTGCCCTTTCCCGCGGCCGCTGGATGTTCGTTGTCGCCCGCCGCGCCGGCAGCCGCCGGTGGGCGGCGCTGGCCGACGATCGGGCCGGTGGCAGGCGCTGCCCAGTACATCCGATGCCGGCCTACGGGAGGGTGACGAACACGTGGCCCGCACATGCCGGCTACCACAAGATCGCACGTACCCGGCCGGTATGCCGGCGCGCTGCCGGCCCCGCTGCCGGTCAGTTCGCGGACGGTGCGCGCAGGCCGCGCAGCAGCAGGTCGATCAGGCGGCCGGGCTGGTACCGCTCGTCCGCGGCGATGCACAGGTTGCCGATGCCGCGCAGCAGCTCGTACGGCGTCAGGTCGGTGTCGATCTCACCGGCCCCGGCGCAGGCGTCGAGCAGCTGCCGGCAGACCGGCACCAGCCGGTCGACGAAGTAGTCGTGCAGCGCGGCGAACCCGCTGCTGTCGGGTTGCGCCGACGCGGCCAGGCCGTGCTTGGTGACGAGGAAGTCGACGAACCTGTCGAGCCATTCGCGCAGCGCGGTGAAGGGGGAGTCGGCGGCGGCGAGCAGCCGCGGACCGGCCTCGGCGCACTCCTCGACCTGCTGCCGGAACACGGCGACGACGAGATCGGCGCGGGTGGGGAAGTGGCGGTAGATGGTGCCCAGCCCGACCCCGGCCCTGGCCGCTATCTGGCGGATCGGCGCGTCGACGCCGGCCGCGACGAATACCTCGGCTGCTGCGGTCAGCAGCGACTGCTCGTTGCGCACCGCGTCGGCGCGCCGGGCTCGGGCCGGCTTCCCGGTCTCCTGCGCTGCGGCCACGCCCGCTCCTCGGCTTCGATCCGGAACCGCGTTCCGATGAGGTTAGCAGGAACACTGATCCGGTTAGCCTAGCAGCAGTCGTGTTCGCCTAGCAGCAGTCGTGCGGACCGGCCGGCGTCGGCCCGCTGCCGGCCGAGTCGGTGAGTGCCCGCTCGTCTCCCGGGGGCCGGTCCGCTCATCCACCGGTGTCGGCGTGGCGGATGTGTGCGACGCGCGGATCGGCGCCAGACGTGAAGAGGCCCCGCCGGTCGACACCGGCGGGGCCCGTGGAAGTCTCGGGTCGAGCAGAACCCCCCGATACCGCTCGACGACTCCCCCCACTGCGCGACCGGTCCTACGCCCCCCAGCGGATGACCGCCGCGCTGTCCAGAAACCTACCTGGCCACCGGCGCGAGTGGCCAACCCGGGGGCATGGGTGTGATCGAAGTCCACACGTTCGGCTGACCCGTACGGTCGGTGGTGGCATCGCAACCGTTCGGTTGCGGTCGCCGCAGTCCGCCGCCACCCAGGGTGGCCCACTGCCGAGACTCGCCGCGCCGTCGGTGGCGCGGTCGGCGAGGCGGGAATGCGGACCGCTCGGCGCGGGTTGGCACGGCCATGCAGCCCATGCCAGCCCTCCACCGCCTGCTCGCCGAGCGGCACAGTCCGATGCGGTTCCGGGTCGACCGCGACGTGACCGAGCACGAACTGCAGGTGCTGCTGGAGGCCGCCCGGCGCGCGCCGTCGGCGGGCAACTCCCAGCCGTGGGCGTTCCTCGTCGCGCGCCGCGGCGACCGGACCCATCGCCGCCTGGCGCCGCACCTCGCCCGGAGCTCGTCCGCGTGGGCGCCGGAGGCGGGGCTGCTCGTGGTGAATCTGGCCCAGCGATTCGTCGCCGGCACCGACTTCGAGTACTCCGAGTTCGCCCACTACGACCTGGGGCAGGCGGTGGCGCACATGACCGTGCAGGCGGTGGCGCTGGGTCTGCAGGCCCACCAGTTCCGCGCCTTCGACCGGGCGGCTGTCGAGGCCGAGTTCGCCGTTCCGCCGCACTGGGAGGCGACGTCCATGACGGCGATCGGGCACGCCGACGACGGCGCACCCGCGCACGGCACCGTCACCGCGCGCCGGGAGCGCAAGCCGCTGAGCGAACTGTGCTGGCCCACCGCGACTCCGGGTACCGGCGCGGCCGAGGACGCCGAGCTGGCCGGCACCGCCTGACCGGCTGCCTCGTGGGCGCCGAGCTGGCCGGCACCGCCTGAGCGGCTGCCCCGAGAAGGCGGGGCCTCGCCTGCCCGGCTGTCCGGAGGGTGCGGGGCCCCGCCTGCCCGGCGGGCGCCCCCGCCATCGACCTTCCGGTCACCGACTCTGCGGCCAGGCACTCCTGGCCTCCGGCCCCGCGCTGGACCTCCCGCCCCGCTCGCCTTCCGACCCCGTGCTGGCCCTCCGTCTCCGACTTTCCGATCGTGCGGTCGTGCGGTCGTGCGGTCGTGCGGTCGTGCGGTCCGGCGGTCCGGCGGTCCGGCGGTCCGGCGGCGCCGGCCACGCACGGTCAGCGCGGCAGTGCGGACCACGGTGTGCCAGGTCACGATTCGGCCACGACGAATCAACACGTGTTGCTTCTGTTAACCGCCTCGTCACACCATCTTCGGCAACTGATGCAGCAACACGCGTTGCTAGGAGGTTCGGTGGCCGTACGCCGGGCAGATGTGGCGAAGCTGGCGGGTACCTCGCCGGCGGTCGTGAGCTACGTGCTCAACGGAGGACCGCGCGGTGTCGCGCCGGAGACCAAGGCCCGGGTGCTCGCCGCGATCGAGCAACTCGGCTACCGGCCCAACGGCATCGCCCGGTCGCTGCGGCTCAACCGGACCATGACCTTCGGGCTGCTGGTACCGGACACCTCGAACCCGTTCTTCGCCCAGCTGGCCCGCGCCATCGAGGAGGCGGCGTTCGCCGAGAACTACACGCTGCTGATCGGGAACGCCGCCGAGGACGACGCCCGGCAGACGGCGTACGTGCGGACCTTCCTCGCCCGCCGCGTCGACGGCCTGTTCCTGGTGCCCGCGCACGGACCGACCAGCTGCCTGCCCGAACTGCAGCAGTCCGGCGTCGCCTGGGTGACGCTCGACCGGCAGACCCCGGGCCGGTACGCCGCGGCCGTGATGGCCGACCACCGCGGCGGCGCCCGTACCGCCACCGAGCACCTGCTCGCGCACGGCCGGCGCCGCATCGGCTGCATCGCCGGCCCGGAAGACGTGGTACCGGCGAACGCCCGGGTCACCGGCTGGCGCGACGCGCTGGCCGAGGCCGGGGTACGCCCCAGCGAGATGTCGGTGTGGCACGGCTCCTTCGGCCGCCGGGCCGGGTACCGAGCCGCGCGGGAGATGCTCGCCGACGGCCGGTTCGACGCGGTGTTCGTGGCCAGCGACCAGCAGGCGATCGGGGTGCTGCGGGCGATGCAGGACCTCGGCATCCGGTGCCCCGACGACGTGGCCGTCGCCTCGTTCGACGGGATCGCCGCCGCCGCGTACACCTCGCCGGCGCTGACCACGATGGCGCAGCCGTTCGACGAGCTGGGCCAGACCGCGGTACGCCGGCTGCTGGACCGCCTGGACGACCCGGACGCGGACACCGCGAGTTCGGTGCTGCCGGTCGACCTGGTAGCGCGTGGCTCCTGCGGCTGCCCCGATCCGGTCGTCGGCGACGAGTCCGGTGCGGACGGCGACGCGCCGGCCCCGGGCGACGAAGCGGGGCTGCACACCGACGCGCCGAACCCGGGCGACGACGCGGGGGTACCGGCATGAGTCGGGTCGTCGTGGTCGGCAGCGCGAACGTGGACGTCACCACCCAGGTACCCACGCTGCCGGCGCCGGGGCAGACGTTGCTGGCGACCGGCACCGCGCTGCTGCCCGGCGGCAAGGGCGCCAACCAGGCGGTCGCGGCGAGCCGATGGGGGATCGACACCGAGCTGTACGCCGCGGTCGGCGCCGACTCGTTCGGTCGGCTGCTGCGTAGCGCGCTCGCCGAGCAGGGTGTCGGGCTCGACCGGCTGATCGAGACCGGCTCGGAGCCGACCGGGCTTGCGCTGGTGACGGTCGCCGCCGACGCGGAGAACACCATCGTCGTCGCGCCGGGCGCCAACTCGGCGCTGACGGCGGGTGCGGTGGCCGATCTGCCGGCGCACCTCGGCGCCGGTGACGTGGTGCTGCTGCAGCTGGAGGTACCGCTGGCGACCGCCGCCGCGGCGGCCACGGCGGCGCGCGCCGCCGGCGCCAGGGTGGTGCTCAACGCGGCGCCACCGCCGCCGGCCAGCGGCGGCCTGGCCGAATTGCTGGCCGGCGTGGATGTGTTGGTGGTCAACGAGACCGAGGCGACCGCGCTGGCCGGGACCGGGCCGCCGGGGGAGACCGCCGGTTGGCTACCGGTCGCCGCTGCGCTGCGCGCGCTCGGGCCGGCGGCGGTGGTGATCACGCTGGGCGGCGACGGCGCGGTCGCCTGCGCCGGTGACGAGGCCTGGCACCAGGCGGCGCTGCCGGCCGCGGTGCTCGACACGACCGGCGCCGGCGACGCGTTCTGCGGCGTCCTCGCTGCGGCGCTGGCCGACGGTCGGAGCCTGCCGCGGGCGGTACGGGCCGGCTGCGCGGCCGGCGCCGCGGCGACCGAGGGGCGCGGCGCGCAGGCCGCGCTGTACGGCCGGGACCAGCTGGACGCACGGATGGGAGAGGGTGCCTGATGCGCCGATCGGGATTGTGGCATCCGCGGCTCGCGGCGCTGGCCGCCGGCCTCGGCCACGGTGACCTGCTGGTGGTCGCGGACGCCGGCCTGCCGGTACCGCGGGGTGTGGAGGTCGTCGACCTGGCCGTGGCCCGCGGCGAGCCGGGGCTGCTGACCGTGCTGCGGCCGATCCTCGCCGAGCTGGTGGTCGAGCACGCCACGCTCGCCACCGAGCTGACCGACGCGAAGCTGATCGACGAGATCATCGGGCAACTCGGCGACATCGCCGTCACCTGGACCTCGCACGAGGAGCTGAAGGCGCACACCGCCGGCGCCGCCGCGGTGGTCCGGACCGGGGAGGACACGCCGTTCTCCAACATCGTCCTGCGGGCGGGGGTGGCGTTCTGATGTCTCCTACCGTGCCAGCGGACTACACCGAGCGCGTCTACGCCGGCGTGCTCGGCAAGGTGATCGCCGTCTACCTGGGCCGCCCGTACGAGGGCTGGCGGTACGACCGGATCCAGGCGGAACTCGGCGACATCACCTACTACGTCAACGATCGGGCCGACGTCGCGCTCAAGCACCACCTGCTGGTCGTCACCGACGACGACATCAGCGGCACGCTGGTGTTCCCGCGCGCGCTGCGCGACGCCGGCGTCGACCCCACGTCGGTGGACGTCGGCGACGCCTGGCTGAACTACATCGTCCCGGACACCTCCATCCTGTGGTGGGGCGGTCTGGGCAACTCCACCGAGCACACCGCCTACCTGCGGATGCGGGCCGGTATCGCGCCGCCGGAGAGCGGTTCGATCGCCCGCAACGGCACCGTCGTCGCCGAGCAGGTCGGCGCCCAGATCTTCGTCGAGGGCTTCGCGCTGACCTGCCCGGGTGACCCGGCCGGCGCCGCCGATCTCGCCGAACGCGCCGCCCGGGTCAGCCACGACGGCGCGGCGATCCACGCCGCCCGGGTGGTGGCCGCGCTGGTCGCCGGCGCGTTCACCGCCGACGACATGGGCCGGCTGCTGGACGAGGTGGTGACGCTGATCCCGGCGGACAGCCTGATCGCGGAGATCCACCGGGACGTGCGGGCCTGGGCCGCGGACGGGGACTGGAAGGCCACCCGGCAGCGCATCGACGACAGGTACGGCTACCACATCTACGGCGGGAACTGCCATGTGGTGCCCAACCACGCGATCGTGATCGCGGCGCTCGCACACAGCGGCGGCGCCTTCGACGAGGCGATGACCGTGGTGTGCACCTCCGGCTGGGACACCGACTCCAACGCGGGCAACGTGGGCGCGATCTGCGGCGTGTTCGGCGGCCTCGCCGGCCTGTCCCGGCAGGACTGGCGCGGCCCGCTCGCGGACCGGATCTACCTGCCCGCCGCCGACGGCGGCTCCTGCGTCACCGACGCGGCCAGGGAGGCGCTGGTACTGGCCGGGATCGGCCGCGCCCGCTACGGTGCGCCGCCGGCACCCGTACCGGCGCAGCGGTTCCACTTCACCCTGCCCGGCTCGGTCCAGGGGTTCGAGGTGGTCGACGGCGCCGCCACCGTCACCAACCCCGGCGGGCGGCTGGCGATCGACGGCGCCGCAACGGTCGTCACGCCGACGTTCATCCCGCCCGAGGCGCAGCGGATGCCGATCTACGCGCTGGTCGCGAGCCCCACGCTGTACCCGGGCCAGACCATCCGGGCCACCGTCGAGGGTGCGGCGCAACTCGTGCTGCGGGTGTACACCGGCAGCGACGAGCCACGCACCCTCGAGGGCCCGGCCGGCCGCGACACCGAACTGATCTGGACCGTGCCCGACCTCGACGGGCAACCCGTCGTGGCGGTCGGCATCCGTACCGCCGGCCCGGCCACGCTGCGCGACCTGACCTGGGAGGGTGCGCCGGCGGTCCGGCTGACCCGGCCGGCCGACGGCGGCGCGATGTGGCGCCGGGCCTGGGTCCCGGCCGTCGACCGGTTCGACGACCGCTGGCCCGAACCGTTCCGGATCGTGCAGAACCGCGGCCGGGGCATGCTGATCACCGGCACCCGGGACTGGCGCGACTACACCGTGACCGCGGACGTGACCCCGCACCTGGCCGCCGCGGCCGGCCTGGCCGCCCGGGTTCAGGGCCTCGGCCGGTACTACGCGGTCGAACTGGCCGGCGAGCACGTCCGGCTGGTGCGCGGGGTGCCGAACGGCGAGCCGACCGTGCTCGCCCGGCAGCGCTACGACTGGTCCTACGGCCGGACCTACCACCTGTTCCTCACCGTCGACGGCGATCGCATCCGCGCCGGCGTCGACGGTCGGTCGCTGTTCGACGAGCGCGACGACGCGTTCGACAGCGGCGGCGTCGCACTGACCGTCACCGAGGGCCGCACCGCGACCCAGGTCGTCGACGTCACACAGTTCTCCCCAACCACCGGCGCCGATCCGGCCTCGCAGCCCGGCGTCACGCTCCCCGAGGACACCCCATGACTGGACCATCCCTGAGCCGTCGTCGTCTGCTGTCCAGCGTCGGCCTGCTCGGTGCCGGCGCCGCCGTGCCGAGCCTGCTCACCGCGTGCGGCGGTGGCGGCGGCGGATCGGCCGGCAACGGTACCGGCACCGTCAAGCTGTGGATCGACATCACCGGCGACGCCAACCAGCAGTACTTCACCGACAAGGTGCAGGGCGGCTTCGAGAAGGCGTACCCGAAGATCACCATGAAGACCACCTACTACAAGGGCCAGGACCTGCGCCGACTGGTGCAGACCGCGCTGCAGTCCCGATCCGGCCCGGACATCGTGCGCGGCCCCGCCGCCACCCAGACGATGGCGTGGAGCAAGGCGCACGTGCTCGCCGACCTCACCCCGTACGCGAAGAAGTGGGGCTGGAACGGGAAGCTCGCCGAGTGGGCGATCAACGCGTTCACCGTGGACGGCAAGCTCTACGCGCTGCCGATGCGGGTGGACACGATGCTGCTGTACTACAACAAGACGCTGTTCGAGCAGAAGGGCTGGAGCAAGCCGCAGAACCGCTCCGAGCTGGAGGAGTTCGCCAAGGAGGCCGCCGGGCACGGCATCGTCCCGTTCGGCTCGTCCAACACCGACTGGGCCGCGGCGAGCGAGTGGCTGATGACGGTGTTCTGGAACAACGTCTCCGGCCCGGAGGCGGTGTACCAGGCGCTGACCGGCAAGGCGAAGTTCTCCGACCCGGTGTTCGTCGATGCGGTGACGCTGCTCAAGTCGTACTTCGACAAGGGCTGGATCGGCGGCAGCGTCGCCAAGTACTTCTCGGTACCGGCGGCCGAGGTCGGCGCGAACTTCGGCAAGGGCAAGGTGGCCACCGTCCCGCAGGGCGAGTGGTACATGAGCAACGTCGGGCAGTTCTTCGGCTCGAAGGCCGGCAACGACAACGACTGGGACTGGATGCCGGTGCCGCCGCTGTCCTCGTCGGTGCAGCCGAACACGTTCCCGATCGGGATCGGCGGGTCGTTCGCCATCAACCAGGCCAGCAAGAACCAGGACGCCGCGGCGAACTTCCTCGACTGGTACTACGGCGACAAGTCCGCGGCGCTGGGCCGGATGGCGGACGTGCCGGCCACCTACAACATCCCGATCACGTTCTCCGACAGCGACATCCCGTCCCGCATCGACCCGCGCGCCAAGCGGGTGCTCACCTCGCTCAACACCGCGATCGACACCGGCAACTACGGGTACGTGACCTGGACCTGGTGGCCGCCGAAGTCAGACACGTTCGTCTTCCAGGGCCTGGAGAAGGTGCTGACGAACAAGATGACCCCGGCCGCGTACTGCAAGCAGCTGGCGACCCTGTTCGACCAGGAGCGGCAGCAGGGCACCATCCCGAAGCTGATGCCGCGCGGGGCGGCGAAGTGACCGCCGCCCCGGCGCCCGGCGGTACCGCGCTGGCCGCTCCGCCGCGCTCCGGTGCGCGGCGGCTGCGGCTGCGACGTGGGCTGATCGGCTGGGCGTTCCTCGCTCCGCTGCTGGTCCTCAACGTCATCGTGGTGCTCGGGCCCTCGCTCGCCACCGTCTGGTACTCGTTCACCGACTGGTCCGGCATCGGGCCGGCGAAGTTCGTCGGTGGGGCCAACTACGTCCGGGCGGTCACCGACCCGGCGGTGCGCGAAGCGTTGCTGCACAACGCGATCTGGTTCGTGCTGTTCCTGTTCGTACCGATGGCGCTGGGGCTGCTCGGCGCGCACCTGATCAACCAGGTGACGCGGTTCCGGATGCTGTACCGCACGCTGTTCTTCATCCCGTACGTGACGGCCAGCGTGATCAACGCGGCGATCTGGAAGATGCTGCTGTCCCCGGACAGCGGGATCGGGCACACGCTGGGCATCGACCAGGCATGGCTCGGCGACCCGAAGACCTCGCTGTACGCGGTGAACTTCGTGGTCGACTGGCACTGGTGGGGGTTCCTCGCGGTGATCTTCTTCGCCGCGATGCAGGGCGTCGACGTCCAGCTGTACGAGGCGGCGCGGCTGGACGGCGCGGGCCGTTGGCGCCAGTTCCTGTCGGTGACCCTGCCCGGCATCCGGCCCACGATGATCTTCGTGGTGCTGATGACGATCATCTGGTCGCTCAAGGCGTTCGACTACATCTTCATCATGACCCACGGCGGTCCGGCCAACTCGTCCGACGTGGTGTCGACGCTGATGTACGACCAGGCCTTCAACCAGTACTCGGCCGGCTACGCCGCCGCGCTGGGCCTGTCCATGACCGTGATCGTGGGCCTTGTGCTGGCCGTGTACCAGTTCCTGCGGCGCAAGGGGTGGGAAGAATGAGCAGCACCGTCATCGAACGACGCGGTTCGGCGCTGCGGCCCGGCACCGCGCCGCGGCGCCGTCGCCGCCGCAACCTGCACTTCCCGGCGTACCTGGTGCTGACCGTGCTCGCCCTGTTCGCGATCGGGCCGGCGGTGCTGATGGTGTTCAACGCGTTCAAGTCCAACGCGCAGATCGGCGCCAGCCCGCTGGCCCCGCCGACGTCGCTGAGCTGGAGCAACTTCAGCATCGCCTGGCAGCAGGGCGATTTCGGTGCCACGATGCGCAACAGCGCCATCCTGGTGGTCGGCTCGGCCGCCGGTACCTGCGTGATCGCCGGCCTCGCCGCGTACGCGCTGTCGCACCTGGACCTGCCCGGCCGCGGTGGCGTCATCACCTACCTGTTCCTGGCCTCCTCGATGCCGGTGCAGCTGTTCGTGGTGCCGCTGTTCTCGCTGTGGACCGACCTGGGGCTGACCGACAACCTGTTCGGGCTGATCGTCATCTACTGGGCGACCGACGCGCCGTTCGCGACGCTGCTGCTGCGCTCGTTCCTGCTCAAGGTGCCCAAGGAGTACGTCGAGGCGGGCCGGCTGGACGGCGCGTCGGAGGTGCAGATCGCCCGCCGGGTGATGCTGCCGCTGGCCTGGCCCGGCCTGATGACCGTCGCGCTGGTGGTCGGGCTGTGGGCGTGGAACGAGTTCTTCTGGGCGATCACGTTCATCCACGACCCGGCCAAGCGGCCCATCTCCACCAGCTTCATGGCCTTCCAGGACGAGAACTCGACGAACTGGGGGCTGTCCAGCGCGGCGGCGCTGTTCATGTTGGTACCGATCCTGATCCTGTTCCTCGTGCTGCAGCGACGGTTCGTCGCCGGCCTGACCTCTGGTGGTCTGAAGTGAGCACTGCACCGGTCCCCGCGGCCGACCGTCCCAACGTCATCCTGATCATCGCCGACCAGCTGCGGCGGCAGGCGCTCGGCTGCTACGGCGACCCGAACGTCGCCACCCCGCACATCGACGCGCTCGCCGACTCCGGTGCCCGGTTCGACGCGGCCTGCTCGACCTACCCGGTGTGCGTGCCGTACCGGTTCTCGCTGATGACCGGCGAGTACGCGCACACCCGGTTCATCCCGGCGATCGAGTGGCGGATGTCGCCGGCCGAACGCACCCTGGCCGACGAGTTCAACGAGCACGGCTACGACACCGCGCTGTTCGGCAAGTGGCACCTGTACGGCAACTTCGGGCACTACCCGGGGCACACCGTGGTGAAGGCGTCCCGCACCCCGGTGCCGCGGCCGTTCCAGGGCCGGTTCGGCACCTTCACCGGCTTCGACATCTGCAACGACCCGTACGACACCTGGTACTCCACCAACGACGAGCCCACGATGCACAAGATCGAGGGCTACCAGACCGACGCGCTGTTCTCGATGGCGTCGGACTACGCGACCGCGGCACGCGACAAGCCGTACGCCATGGTGCTGTCGGTCGAACCGCCGCACCCGATGTTCACCGCACCGCAGGAGTACCTGGACCGGTGGCGGGGCCGCGAGCTGACCCTGCGGGACAACGTCGAGCTGGACAAGGACTACAAGATCCGCGCCCGGGGTGACGGAAACCGGGACCTGCTGGACGACCTGCGCTCCTACTACGCGGCGATCGAGAACCTGGACGACAACGTGGGCCGGCTCGTCGAGAGCCTGCGCGCTGCGGGGACACTGGAGAACACGGTCATCGCGCTGACCGCAGACCACGGCGAACTGCTCGGCTGCCACGGCCTGCTCGCCAAACAGCGACCGTGGGAGGAGTCGATCGGCATCCCGCTGATCGTCGGCAACCTCGGTGCCGGCGGCCGGGTGATCGCCGACCCGGTCGGTACCGAGGACCTGTTCCCGACGCTGCTCGGCCTCGCCGGCATCACCCCGCGAGATCCGAAGCCGGGGCTGGATCTCGCGCCGATCGCCCGCGGCGGCACCGACGCGCTGGACCGCGAGGGCGTGCTGCTGGAGTTCGTGGCCGAGATGCGGCCCAACATTCCGTTCCACGAGCAGACCTGGCGCGGCATCCGCACCGGGCGCTACAAGTACACCGTGCTCGGCGGTGCGGACGGCGGGAAGCCCTGGCAGTTCTTCGACCTGGAGAACGACCCGTACGAGCTGACCAACCTTGTCGACGATCCGGCCCAGACGCAGCTGCTGCGCCACCACCACCAGCTGTTGCGCGACCGGATGGCCGAAACCTACGACCACTACGTGCTGGCGCCCGCGTTCGGCGTACCCGGCCTCAACGAGTGGGACGCGAACGCCGAGCACCGGCTCCGTTTCGGCTGAACCACCCCGGCCGGTCCGCGTCGACATCGAGAGCGGACCGGCCGGACAGCAAGGCGATCCTCATCCCCCCAGTAGAGGAGTCACCATGCGCGTCCGCATCCCCCTGCACAGACTCGGCGCCGCGGTCGTCGTAGCGCTCACCGCGGTCACCGCGATCGGCGCACCAGCCGCCGCCGACGCCCGATCGTCGGAAACCCGGTACGCGGGCACCCCGTATGTGGGCACCCCGTATGTGGGCACCCGGTACGATCTCGGTCAGGCCACACCGCTGGCCGGGCCGCAGCCAGCGGTGGATCGCCTCGCCGGGCAGATCACCTCCTCGACCGACCGGATGCTGCACGACCTGGCCGCGCACCGGGCACGGCTGCCCTACAGCGCCGACGACTACGCCGTGACCACCGGCCGCCCGAAGCTCGTGACCTACCCGCGGCCGGACACCGAACCGGCCTCCACGCGGTACGCGACCACCGTGTCGCAGGCCGGCCGGTCGCACGACCCGATCACCTACACCCGCGCCGCCCGGCGGCCCAACAACCGGGAGAAGGACACCTCCTGGTCGTCGTTCTCCTTCCGCGGCCCGATCGTGGTGTCGGTACGGACACTGCACCGCACCGGCGCGACCGGCTGCCTGGTGCGCCCCGCCTCGGCCGGCGTGCGCACCCGGTACCACGACGGCACCTGCACGTTCGCGCTGCGCCGGCCGGCGAACCTGTCGGTGGAGTTCACCCCGCAGGACGGGCCGGTGGTGACGCACCCGATGCTGCTGTTCGCCAACCCGCTGGAACGCCAGGTGCCGTCGCCGGACGACAGGAACGTGCTCTACTTCGGACCCGGCGTGCACCGCATCGGGCCGAACGTCGCGCTGCACGACAACGAGACCGTCTACCTGGCCGGCGGCGCCTGGGTCGAGGGCACGTTCGTCGGTATCGACGTCAAGAACGTCGTGATCAAGGGGCGTGGCGTGCTCGACGGGCTGTTCCTGGACACCGGAAACCAGGCGGAGAACAAGAAGCAGCCGGGGTTCATCGACATCCGTTGCGACAACCAGGGCGACCCGGCCCGTACCTGCGCCACGAACCCGACGTCCAGCAACGTGCTGATCGACGGGCTGACCCTGATCGACGGCCCGCGGCTGAACGTGCGCGCGCTCAGCTCGTACACCACGGTGCGCAACGTGAAGATGATCGGTTGGTGGATCAACACCGACGGCATCGTCGCCGGGAACAAGAGCCTGGTCGAACACGACTTCGTCAAGGTGAACGAGGACTCGCTGAAGCTGTTCTGGGGCGACAGCGTGGTCCGGGACAACGTGGTGTGGCAGCTGGAGAACGGCGCGCCGTTCATGCTCAGCTGGAACATCGAGCAGGACTCGGCCAACTTCCACGTCTACGACGACGACGTGATCCACGTCGAGCAGTACAACGCACCGACCCAGGGCGTGTTCGACGCGCGGCACGCCGGTGCCGGCCACCTGCAGCGCTACCTGTTCGAACGCATCCACATCGAGGACGCCAGCTATCGGTTGTTCTACCTCAACGTCGAGCACAACCGCTGGTACGACCCCGCGCTCGGCTACGGTTCCTTCTCCGAACTGGTGTTCCGCGACGTCACGGCGCCGCCGGCCAGCGCGTTCACCCTGCCCAGCGTGCTGAACGGCATCGACGCCGAACACGGCTTCCGCAACGTCGACCTGGTCGACGTGCGGATGGGCGAGCGCTGCCTGACCACCGCGGCGGCGGCCAACCTGCGGCTCGATCCCGACGCCACCAGCCAGATCCGGGTGCTGGCCGGCCCGCACTGTGGAGGTGCCCGATGAAACGCACCCGCGTACTGACCGCCGCTGTCGCGCTCGCCCTCGTCGCGCTCGGCGCGGCACCGGCCAACGCGCACCCGGCGCACCGTTACCTGGGCACCGAGTACCACCAGGGCGGCGCGGTGACGCCGATCGACGGGCCGCTGCCCCAGGTCGACGCCACCGCGGACCGGATCACCCGCCGCACCGACGCGGTGGCCCGGGAGGTGGCCGCGCACCGGGCGCAGCTCGCGTCCGGCGACATCACCCCGCCGCGGCAGCGTCCGGCGCTGTGGACCTACCCGGCGCCGGCCGGCGTGGCCGCCTCCGACCGGTACCGGGTGAGCGTGACGCAGCGGCCGGGGCAGCCGCGGTCGTCGTTCGTGTACCAGGCGCTGGCCCGCAAGACGGACACCAACAAGGAGGTCGACACCTCCTGGACCTCGTTCTCCTTCACCGGCCCGATCGTGGTCGCGGTGACCGCGCTGCAACCGATCGCGGCGACCGGCTGCCTGGTACGCCCGGCTTCGGCCGAGGTCCGCGCCCACCTCGTCGGGCAGACCTGCGTGTTCGCGCTGACCTCGGCGGCGAACGTGAGCGTCGAGTTCACCCCGCAGGCCGGCGCCTACGTCACCCACCCGATGCTGGTGTTCGCCAACCCGCCGGAGGTCGACACGCCGCCGGCCGCCGGCGACGAGAACGTGCTGTACCTCGGGCCCGGCTTCCACCACCTCGGCAGCGGCGTCGAACTGCACGACGACGAGACGATCTATCTGGCCGGCGGCGCCTACGTCGAGGGCGCGTTCATCGCGCACGGCCCGGTGCACAACGTGACGATCAAGGGCCGCGGCATCCTCGACGGCGGCTTCCTGGACACCGGCAGCCAGGCCTCGAACAAGGGTCAGCCGGGCATGATCGACATCGCCGACCAGTCGTCCAGCAACGTGCTCGTCGACGGCATCACGCTGGTGAACGGGCCGCGGTTCAACGTGCGGGCGCTCGCCCGGTACACCACGATCCACAACGTCAAGGTGATGTCCTGGTGGTACTCGACCGACGGCATGGTCGGCGGGCACGACTCGGTGCTGGAGGACAACTTCGTCAAGGTGAACGACGACTCGATCAAGCTGTTCTGGGGCGACACGATCGCCCGGCACAACACCATCTGGCAGCTGGAGAACGGCGCCCCGTTCATGATCAGCTGGAACATCGAACGGGACGCCGCCGACTTCCACGTCTACGACGACGACGTGATCCACGCCGAGCACAACTCGATCCGGAAGTCCGGGATCTTCCGTGCCCTGCACGCCGGCGCCGCCACGATGAGCCGCTACCTGTTCGAGAACATCCGGGTCGCCGACGCGCACTACCGGCTGTTCGACCTCACCCTCGAGAACAACAAGTGGTACGACCCGGCGCTCGGGTACGGGCAGGTTCGCGACCTGATCTTCCGCAACGTCACCGCGGACGGCCCGTTCCGGATCGCCAGCCAGGTACACGGCATCGATCCGGAGCACACCGTGGCCGACGTGACGTTCCAGGACGTGACGATCGGCGGGCAACCGATCCGTTCCGCCACCGACGCGAACCTCGTGGTGGACCAGTCGAACTCGGACGCGATCCGGTTCGTCACGACCGCAGGTGGGCACCGATGAGGCGGCGGCGGATCGGCACCGTGGCCGTCGCCGTACTGGCGCTGGCGGTGCCGCTGTCCGCATACGCCGCCGTCCACCACGCGACCCACGACCGCGGGGACGCCGAGACGTCGAGTGCCGATCGGCGGGACGCCGCGAGCAGGGCACCGGTCTGGCAGGCGGCCTGGCGGGCCGCGCCGCAGCCGCCGGTCGCGAGCGGCCCGAGCCACGACGGGTTCGGCAACCGGACGGTACGGATGGTGGTCCGGCCCACGGTGCGCGGAACGGCGGTGCGGATCCGGCTGTCCAACCGGTACGGCACCGCCGGCCTGCGAATCGGCACGGTCGCCGTGGCCGAGCAGGACGCCGGCCCGATCGTCGTGCCGGGCAGCCAGCAGGTCGCCACCTTCGGCGGCGGCGACGCGGTCACCGTCGCGGCCGGCGGCGAGGCGGTCAGCGATCCGGTACCGGTGCCGGCGCGTGCCGGGCACAACCTGGTCGTCAGCGTCTACCTCGCCGCCGCCACCGGCCCGGCCACCTGGCACAACAAGGCGCAGATGACCAGCTACGTCTCCGGCGCCGGCAACTGGGCAACCGAGCCCGGCGGCTCGCCGTACCAGGCCATCACGCCGTCGTGGTTCTTCCTCGACGGCGTGGACGTGCTGGGCCCGCCGGTGCGTGGCACCGTGCTGGCGTTCGGCGACTCCATCACCGACGGCGCCTTCTCCACCCTCGACGCCGGGCACACCTACCCCGACTGGTTGGCGGACCGGCTGGCCGGCTACGCGGTGCTCAACGAGGGCATCGGTGGCAACCAGATCCTCGCCGACACGGCGGGCGGCGGTGAGTCCGCGCTGCACCGGTTCGGCCGTGACGTGCTCGACCAGCCCGGCGTCACCGCCGTCGTGTTCCTGGCGGGCGTCAACGACATCGGCGCCGGCGCCACCGCGCCGCAACTCGTCGCCGGGATGACACGGCTCGTCGCGCAGGCACACGAACGCTGCCTGCGGGTGGTCGGCGGCACGATCACCCCGTTCGGGGGCTCGGTGTACGACACGCCGGCCCACGAGCAGACCCGGCAGGCGGTCAACCGGTGGATCCGGACCGGCGGGGCCTTCGACGCGGTGGCCGACTTCGACCGCGTGTTGCGCGACCCGGCGGACCCGCTGACCATCGAACCGCGCTACCACACCGTCGGTGACCTGCACCCCAACGACCTCGGCTACCGGGTCATGGCGGACGCGGTGAGCCGGTCGGACCTGTCCCCGCTGTCGGGGTGTCGGCATGGCTGAACCGCGCGCACCGCGACCGGGACGACGCCGGAACCGCGCCGCCATCAGGCGATACCAACGTGTCACCAGCCGACCCGCGTTCCGTCATGGAGGAGTGGCCATGCACACCAGGATCCGTCTTCGCAGACTCTGCGCCGCGGCCGCCGTCGTGGTCACCGCGACGGCCGCGGCGATCGCCGGCGCGACGCCGGCCAACGCGAACGGCGCGCCGTACGTGGGCAACCAGTACGACTACGGCGGGGTGCGCACACCGATCGACGGCGACATCTCGACCGTCGACTCGATCGCCGACAGCATCACCGGCTCCACCGACGCGACGCTCGCCGACGTCGCGAACCACCGCGCGAGCCTGCCGTACGGCGACATCACGCCGGGCACCGGGCCGGCGCTCAGCCTGTACCCGGGGCCGTCCGGGATCCCGGCCTCCGACCAGTACTCCGTGACGGTCGACGACCAGCCGTCGTTCGTGTACGAGTCGCTCGCCGCCAAGCACGACACGAACCGGGAGGCGGACACCTCCTGGACGACCTTCTCGTTCACCGGTTCGGTGACCGTACGGGTGACCGCGCTCGCGGGCAGCGGGCTGACCGGCTGCCTGGTCCGGCCGTACTCGGCGGCGATCAGCACCTCGTTCGCCGGCGACACCTGCACCTTCACCATGAGCCAGCCGCGCAACGTGTCGGTGGAGTTCCAGCCGAACATCCACAACCCGATCCAGCACCCGATGCTGGTGTTCGCCAACCCCGCGGAGAACGACGTCCCACCCGCCACCGGCGACCCGAACGTGCTGTACTTCGGACCCGGCGTGCACCAGATCGGGTCCGGGAACGTGCTGCACTCCAACGAGACGATCTACCTGGCCGGCGGCGCCTGGGTGCAGGGCGCGTTCATCGCGAACGGCCCGGTCGACAACGTGACCATCAAGGGTCGCGGCGTGCTCGACGGGTCGTTCATGGACACCGGCAACCAGGACTCGAACAAGAACCAGCCCGGCATGATCGACATCGCCGACCAGTCCTCGCAGAACCTGCTGATCGAGGGCATCACGCTGGTCAACGCGCCGCGGTTCAACGTGCGTGCGCTGGCGCAGTACACCACCATCGAGAACGTCAAGACGATGTCCTGGTGGTACAGCACCGACGGGATGGTCGCCGGCAACAAGGCGCTGGTGGAGAACAACTTCGTCAAGTCCAACGACGACTCGATCAAGCTGTTCTGGGGCGACGAGGTGGTGCGCGGCAACACCGTGTGGCAGCTGGAGAACGGCGCCCCGTTCATGATCAGCTGGAACCTGGAGAACGACCCGAGCAACTTCCACGTGTACGACGACGACGTGATCCACGCCGAGCACTACCAGATCGAGAAGTCGGCGGTGTTCCGCGCGCTGCACGCCGGGGCGGGCACCCCGAACCGGTACCTGTTCGAGAACATCCGGGTCGAGAACGCCACCTGGCGGCTGTTCTACCTCACCGTGGAGAACAACAAGTGGTACGACCCGGCCCTCGGCTACGGTGAGCTCGACCAGCTGATCTTCCGGAACATCCACGCGTACACCAACTACACCCATCCCAACGTGGTGCAGGGCATCGACGGCACGCACAAGGTCCGTGACGTCAACTTCGTCAACGTGTTCACCGACAACAGGTGCATCGGCGACGCGGAGGACTTCACCATCGATCCCGCCACCACCAACGCGATCCGCATCGTCAAGAGCGCCGACGGGAGCTGCTGGACATGAGCGACACCACCACCGACCGGCCCAACGTCGTCGTCGTGCTGGCCGACGACATGGGCTGGGGCGACCTCGGCTGCTACGGCTCGGGGATACCCACCCCGAACATCGACCGGCTCGCCGCCGAAGGGGTGCGCGCCACCAACTGCCACTCCGCGTCCGCGGTGTGCACGCCCAGCCGGTACGCGCTGATGACCGGCCGGTACGCCTGGCGCGGCCCGCTGAAGAACTTCGTGCTGATGGGGCACGGCCCGGCGCTGATCGAGCCGGACCGCACCACGCTGGCCAGCATGCTGCACGACCGCGGCTACGCCACCGGTGCGTTCGGCAAGTGGCACCTCGGCCTCGGCTGGCGGCACACCGACGGCACGGTACGCGACGCGTTCGCGCCCGGGGCGGCGCTGCACGACGACGTGGACACCGACTTCGGCCGGGACATCGACTACACCGCACCGGTCACGGGCGGGCCTACCGCGCTGGGCTTCGACCGGTTCTTCGGCATCGCCGGCTCTCTCGACATGCCGCCGTACGCGTTCCTCGACCAGGACCGCACCGTCGGGGTGCCGGACCGGGAGAAGCAGCGCTACCTCACCGAGCAGCGGCCCGGGCTGCAGGTCGAGGCGTTCGACGAGAGCGAGTGCGACGTCCGGTTCACCCGCGAGGCGGTCGCCTTCGTCGAGGCGGCCACCGGCCCGTTCCTGTGCTACCTGGCGCCGTCGGCGCCGCACCGGCCGAACGTACCGCCGGCCTTCGTCCGTGGCCGCTCCGGCCTCGGCGATCGGGCCGACGGCGTCTGCCTGGTCGACTGGGCGGTCGGCGAGCTGCGCGCCGCGATCGAGGCCAAGGGACAGCTGGACGACACGCTGTTCATCGTCACCAGCGACAACGGCGCCGTCACCCACTTCACCGACGACGGGGACCTCCGGCTGCACCGGCCCAACGGCGACTGGCGCGGCCAGAAGGGCGACCTGTGGGACGGCGGCCACCGGGAACCGTTCGTGGCCCGGTGGCCCGGCCACTTCCCGGCCGGCACCAGCACCGACGCGCCGATCTGCCTGACCGACATCCTGCCGACCGCGGCGGCGGCGACCGGTGCGGCCGTTCCGGTCGACGACGGCCGGGACGTTCTGCCGATCCTCACCGGCGCCGAGGCCGGCGACGCCGAGCGGCCGATCGTGCACCACAGCCTCGGCGGCCGGTTCGCGCTGCGGGCCGGACGCTGGAAGGCGATCTTCTCCGCCGGCTCCGGCGGCGGCTTCTCCGAGCCGTCGATCGACAACCTCTTCGCCACCGGCAGCGGTAAGCCGCACGCCGCCCCGCCGTGGGACGCGCAGCACCCGGCCGGCCAGCTGTACGACATGGTGACCGATCCGGCCGAGACCACCAACCGGTGGGACGACGAGCCGGAACTGGTGGCGCGGCTCTACGACATGCTGCGCGGCATCTGCGTGGATGCCAGCAGCGGGCTGGCGTTCGACGTCGCGCTGCCGGCGCCGGCGGAGTCCACCAGCTGACCGGCGCACACCCGCGGGGGAGCCGGTTCCCGCCACCGGGGGAGCCCCGCCCGCGGTGGCGGCGGCACCGTGAGGTGCATGAGTACGCCGGAGACGACCACCGTCACCCGTCACCTGCCGACCCGTGCCGACCCCCGCCGGCGGCTGCGCCGGGTCAGCCTGGCCGCCGGCGGGTGGGCGCTGTGGTATGCGGCGTACCGCGGCTACTACGCCCTGGGCGGCCACGCCTTCCTGCCCGGCACCATCGAGCCCGCCGCGCAGACCACGTTCCAGCTGTTGAACGCGGCCGGCGCGATCGTCATCGCGACCGCCGCGGCAGTACCCGTCGCGGCCCTCCCGCTGTGGCGGCGGCGCCGGGCCCGGCCGGTACTGCTCGCGGTGTGCTGGGCCGGTGCGGTGGCCGGCTGCATGCACGCGCTGGTCGACATCGCCGAACGCATCCTCAGCCTCGCCGGCGCGATCCGGGTGCCCTACCCGCCGATGTGGGCGGAGATCGACCGCCGCGCCGCCGACCTGCAGGACCTGCTGTTCAACGAGCCGTGGTTCCTCGCCCAGGGGCTGCTGTTCGCCGCGGTGGCGTGGCTCGCGCTGGGACCGGGTCCGGGGCGCCGCCGCTGGATCGGGACCGCGCTGGCGGCCGTCGGGATGCTGCTGGCGCTCGGCCTGCTCACCGTGGGCGGCGTCGTCGGACGCGCCATCGTGTTCTGAGCGCGCCTGCCCCCGGCGAGCCGGGGGCAGGCGTCACGAATCGCCGGCTCCCGGTCCAGCGGTGGCTGCGGGTCCGCCGTGCCGTTCCGGCGGCGGATCAGCTCGGCAGCGGTCGGCGGCCGGTGATGCCGAGCAGGATCTCCTTGACCGGGGCCGGCACCGGGGTGCCGTCGCCGACCGTGACGTCGGCGTCGGTGCCGGCCAGGCTGATGCCGCTCAGGTCGGTACCGAAGTAGGCCAGGTTCTTGGTGCCGACGTGTTCCAGCACCCGCGCGATCCGCTCGGTCGGTACGGCGGGGAGGCCCAGCGCCTCGGTGATGTCCAGGCCGTGGATCACCTCGTGGCTCAGTGCGCCGGCCGGCCCGTCGCCCGGCGGCTGCCACGGGTGCCGCACGTTGTCCCGGTACAGCGCGAGCAGCTCGGCGTCGCCGAGCCGTTCGGTGGTCTCGCGCGCCTCGGCGTCGGCGTACCGGTCGAAGTCGAAGCCGTACGCGGACAGCGCGGCCTGGAACTCGTCCGCGCTGGCCATCCGGTACGGCATGGTCACGTGCGCGACCACCTCGCGCACCCGCCAGCCGGCGCACAGCGACGGCGCCGCCCACTGCTGCGGGCTCAACCCGGCCAGCAGCGCGGCCAGCCGTTCCCGCTCCGCGAACGTCTCGGCCTGCAGCATGCTCGCCTCGGCCGGCAGGGTGTTCTCCCCGGTCGGCTGGGTGTCCTTCTCGGTCATCTCGCTCCTCCTGATCGGCAGTACGCCTCTGGTACGTGCCGGGAGGGCGAAACTCATCGGCGCGCGGGCAGAAACTCCGGCAGGCCGTACTCGCCGAAGCGCGGGCCGGTGCCGAGGAAGGTGATCTGGTGCACCACCAGACCGTCCCGCACCTCGAGGGCGACGATCGCGAACGGCCGCAACGTCCCGTCCTCGGCCGGCCGGTACTGGCCGTAGCCGATCGTCCCGTTCGTGTGTACTGGCAGCAGCCGGTCGGCGGCGCACGCGTCGGAACCGCCGAAGGCCCGCAGCACCGCGTCGCGGCCGGACAGCCACCACGCGAACGGCGGCATCGAGCTGACCGTGTCCCGGTGCAGCAGTTCCCGCAGCCCCGCCACGTCGTGCGCCTCGAACGCGGCGACGTAGCGGGCCAGCAGGTCCCGTACCGCGGGGTCGGCCGGCTCGGCCACCGCGCCCGGCGCCGGCCGGCGTTCGGCGAGGGTGGCCCGGGCCCGCTGCAGCGCGCTGTTGACCGCCGGTACCGACAGCTCCAGCGCCGTGGCGGTCTCGGCCGCGGTGAACCCGAACACGTCGCGCAGCAGCAGGGCGGCCCGCTGCCGTGGCGGCAGGTGCTGCAGCGCGGCGAGGAAGGCCAGCCGGACGCTCTCCCGCTGGACGGCCAGCTCCGCCGGGTCGGCGGCGTGCACGGTGCGGCTGTCCGGCATCGGTTCCAGCCAGGCGTCGGCCGGCAGCGGGGCGCCCAGCTCACCGTCCACGGTGGCCGGCACCGGCGCCAGCAGCTCCCGCCGCCGGGCGGCGCGCAGCAGGTCCAGGCAGACGTTGGTCGCGATGGCGTGCACCCAGGTGCGCAGCGACGCCCGGGCCGGATCGAACCGGTCGAGCCGGCGGTGGGCGCGGATCACCGTCTCCTGAACCGCGTCCTCGGTGTCCGCCGCCGAACCGAGCATCCGGTAGCAGTAGCCGGTCAGCGGCCCACGCAGCGCCTCGATGTCCTCGACTCCCGGTGTCGCCTGCCGCACCCGGACATGGTCGCACGACGTCCGGGTGCGGAGCGGCCAGCGGCGCCGGCGGGGTGATCGGCGGCGCCGGGCGGGTTGTCAGCGGCGCCGGGCGGGTTGTCAGCGGCGCCGGGCGGGGTGGTCAGCGGCGCCGGGTCCGGGAGAACTCCTCGTAGGCCGACATGACCTCCTCGGTCGGGCCGTCCATCCGCAGCACCCCGGCCTCCAGCCAGAGGGTGCGCTCGCACATGTCGCGGATCGTCCGGTTCTGGTGGCTGACCACGAACACGGTGCCGGCCTGACCGCGCAGTTCCCGGACCCGTTCCTCGCTGCGCTTCTGGAACGCCGCGTCGCCGGTGGCCAGCGCCTCGTCGATGAGCAGTACGTCGTGGCTCTTCGCCGCGGCGATGGAGAAGCGCAGCCGGGCCGCCATGCCGGAGGAGTAGGTACGCATCGGCAGCGAGATGAAGTCGCCCCGCTCGTTGATGCCGGAGAAGTCGACGATCTGCTGGTAGTGCTGTTTCACCTGCGCCGGGTTCATCCCCATGGCGAGGCAGCCGAGTACCACGTTGCGCTCGCCGGTCAGGTCGTTCATCAGCGCGGCGTTGACGCCGAGCAGGGACGGCTGGCCGTTGGTGTACACCGTGCCGCTGCGCGGCGGCAGCAGACCGGCGATGGCGCGCAGCAGGGTCGACTTGCCGGAGCCGTTGCTGCCGACGATGCCGATCGCCTCGCCCTTGTGCGCGACGAAGGTGACGCCCTTGACCGCGTGCACCTCGCGCATCGACGGCGAGTTCTGCCGGCGCAGGATCCGGCTCAACGCCGCCGTCGGCGAGTTCCGGCCGCCGCTCGCGCCGTAGACCCGGTAGACGATGTGCACGTCGTCGACGATGACGGTGGGTTCCCGGTCGGCCGGCGCTACCCGGTCGTCGAGGGTCTCCGCCTGCTCGTCGAAGAAGCTGGGTACCGGTTGGTCAGCCACGGCCGTACTCCTCCTCGGCGTGCCAGAAGAACACGAACCCGCCGAGCCCGATCACCAGCGCCCACCCGGCCGCCTTGAGCCACAGGTGGCCCGGCAGGGTGTTCGCCGGTACCGAGGTCATCAGCGAGTGCCGCATCAGGCTGATGAACACGTACGACGGGTTCCAGTTGAGGGCGGTCACCACGAGGTGCGGCGCGTGTCGGGCCACCACGCTGGTGTTGTAGAAGACGCCGGAGAGGTACATCCAGACCCGCATCACGAACGGCACCAGCTGGGCGAGGTCCGTGGTCTTCGCGGCGAGCCGGGCGACGATCATCACCAGCCCGGCGTTGAAGATCGTCTGCAGCAGGATCGACGGCACGATCAGCAGCCAGTGCCAGGTCAGCGGCTCGCCGGTGACCAGCACGATGCCGCTGAGCACCACCATCGACAGGACCAGCTGCTGCAACTGCGAGATGGTCGCGGCGACCGGCAGGCTGGCGCGCGGGAAGTGCAGCGCCCGGATCAGCGTCAGGTTGCTCGGGATCGACCGGGTGCCGGCCTGCACCGCCTGCTGGGTGAAGTTGAAGATGAACACTCCGACGCACAGGTACGCGATGTAGTTGTCGATGCCCCGGTGGGTGCCCAGCAGCACGCCGAAGATCAGGAAGTACACCGCCGCGTTGATCAGCGGCGTCACCACCTGCCAGACCTGGCCGAGCCGCGCCGTGGTGTACTGCGCGGCCAGCTTGGAGCTGGCGAACGTCCGGATGAAGTGCCGGCGCCCCCACACCTTCCGGGCGTACTCGACCAGGCCCGGTCGCGCGCCGCTGACCGCCAGCCCGTACCGCCGGGCGAGTTCCCCGAGATCCGCGGTACCGGCGCCGCCGGTCCCGCCGCCCCGTGCCGCGCCCGGTGAGCCGGGCGGCTCGGTCGCGGTCGCCTGAACTCCGTCACCCATCCGTGCTCCTCGCTCGGTTGCCGCCGCCGGGCGGTCGGTGCTCGTCGCGGCCCGGCCGAACCGGCCGTCGACCTGGACGTACGGTGCGCCGACCGTTCACGCCGGGACGATACCGTATCGTCGTATCGACCCACGGTAGGCCGGTCGGGCGAGCGAACGCAACAGGTTCGTCCCGGCGTTAGACTGCGCGGATGCGTTCGGCAAGCGACGAGTCCGAGGAGTCTCCATCTCGGGCAAAACGCACGCCAGCCGGCGCCGCGGTGCTGCGCGAGGACGTGACCGAGGCGATCCGCGCCGCCGTCTTCGCCGAACTCGCCGAGGGCGGGTACGGCCGGATGTCGATCGAACGGGTCGCCCGCCGGGCCGGGGTCGGCAAGACCGCCGTCTACCGCCGCTGGGGCTCGAAGCTCGAAATGGTCATCGACATGGTGTCCGCCGTCGCGGTGGACATCACCGAACTACCGGACACCGGCAGCCTGCACGGCGACATCGAGACGGTGCTCATGATCGCCGCCCACGCGCTGCGCCACCCGCTCGCCGCGCACATCGTGCCCGACCTGCTCGCCGAGGCGGCGCGGAACCCGGCCATCGCGACGATCCTGCACGAGGCGCTCAGCGACAACCAGCGTGGCATCGGCACCCTGCTCATCGAGCGGGCGCGGCGGCGCGGTGAACTGACCAGCCCGGTCGACCCCGACTTCTTCGTCGACCTCATCGTCGGCCCGCTGTACTGGCGGCTCGCCGTGGCCCGGGCGCCCCTGACGGCCAACTACCTCGGCCAACTGGCCGCCGCCGCCACCACCGCCGTCACCGCCGCGCCCTCGACCTGAGGCCGTTGTCGCGCCGCGTCGTATCGGCTACCTGGCCGATAGTGGCCGCCCCGGTTCGTCCCTAGTGTTCTGCTGGTGACGCAGCACAGTGCGATCGCCGATTTCGCCGCACTCGGCGGGACCCTGGAGATAGCCGTCGGTGCGCAGCCCGCGGATCCGCGGGTCGCCGTGCTGACCGCCGAAACCAAGCATGCGGTACTCATGCTGCATCCGGATGCGGCCAGCCGGGACGCGGAGGCGCTGATCGGGGCGGCGACGTTCCGGCTGTTGTGGTTCCGGGCGGTCGGGCCGGACCGGGACGGGTGGCAGCGGGTCGGCGCCCGGCGACGTTGGCGACTGACCATCCGGGTACCCCGCGCGTGACGCCGGCGCCGGTCGGATGCGGTGCCCGGCCGACGATCCGCGCGCCTTGCCGGCGCCGCCGCCGCGGGGCCGGCGGCAGGGCGTGCCCGCCGGCCGCGGTCGTACGGTTCGCGCCGTCCCGGGACCCGGCGCAGAATGATGCCGAGCCGGGTCGGTGCCGGACGGTCCCGTCCACGGGGTGCCGGAGACCGAGAGAGAGGTACGGGCGATGACGCGAGCCCGCCGGGCGTGGTTCTGGTTGCTCAAGAACACCCTCAACCGTGGCACCACGCGCCTGGCCCGTGCCGGCCGCGGCCCGTTCTCGCTGGTGCGGCACGTCGGCCGCAGCTCCGGCCGGCGGTACGAGACGCCGCTGATCGTCGCCCGGGTACCGGAGGGTTTCGTCGCCGAGCTGACCTACGGCGAGAACGTCAACTGGTACCGCAACGTGGTGGCCGCCGGCGGCGGTGAGCTGGTCGTCGGCGGTGTGCCGCACCCGATCGTCGGGGTCGAGCGGTACCCGGCCGAGCGCGGCCGGCGCGCGTTCGGCTTCCCGGCCCGGCTCGTGCTCACCCTGACCCGGCGCGCCGAGTACCGGCTGCTCCGCACCCGCTGAACGCCGGCACCGCAGGACGGCGTCCGCGAAGGTCCGCGGCGGAGCAGGTCGGTAGCCGGCTCGCGCCGCACCCGTGACGGCATGGTCGGGCGGGGGGTGTTCGGATCCGCGGCGCGGTGGTGCCCGGGCGAACCGGCGGCAGGCCGGGCGGGGGTGTTCGGATCCGCGGCGCGATGGTGCGCGGGCGAACCGGCGGCAGGCCGTTCCCGTGCTGTTACGGTCGAACGATCCAGCGGGCCGGAGGGTGCCGATGCTCACCGTGATCGACGATCGCAGCGGTGCGGCGATGCCCGTGGGGGAGCAGCCGAGCCGGCTGGTCCGGCTCTCCGTGGTCCCGCCGTCCGGCGGCGACGCGGTCCGCTGGCAGGCGGTGCGCGTGCTGCTGGTGGCGGATCTGGCCCGGCGGGTGCTGGAGGGCCTGCACGGCAGGCAGGTGCGCACCACGCTGGTCGGGTCGGCGGAGGCGCTGGCTCCGGCGGGGGATCGGCTGCGCGCGCTGTGGATCGTGCCGCCGGACGAGGTCCGGGCCGCGCCGGCGGGCGCGGAGCTGGTGGTCGCCGCCGCGGACCCGCGGCAGCCGGGCGGCATCGATTTGCGGGGTGGCGTGATCGGTGCCGGTCGCCCGGTCCTCGCCGTGGCGCCGGTCGCCGACCTCGACGTGGACGGGGCCGACCCGACCGCGGTACGGCTGGCGCTGCTGAGCCGGCCGCGGCGGGAGACGGTGGCCGAGGTGCGGCTCGCCGCCGCGGACCGGCGGCTGGCCCGGTGGCGTGCCGAGGTGGCGCTCGCCGCCCGGCAGCCGTCGGCGCCGATCCCGGCACCGGTGCTGGCGCGCATCCGGGACGCCTGCGACGACGACCTGGATGCCGTCACCCTGCTGCGCGCGCTCGACGACCTCGACGGGGCCGTACCGGCCGGCGCCCGGCTGGAGACCCTGCTGTACGTCGATCGCATCCTCGCCCTCGACCTGGCGCGCGGGTTGACCGCCGGCTGACGCGCGGGCCGTCCCGCTGCCGCACGGCCGCGCCGCGTTCACGCCGGGAGGCGCTCGGCGCCGGCGGCCGGGGCGGCGGTGGCGGCGGGCAGCACGACGCGATCGACGATGTCCTCGACGAGGGCGTGGGCCGGCGGGCTGCCGTACAGCAGCAGGTGCTGGAACATCAGCGCCGGCCCGGTGCGGGCCAGTACCGGCGTCGCCGCCTGCGGGCGCACCTCGCCGCGGGCCGCGGCGCGGAGCAGGATGTCCAGCACGGTCTGCAGCCGCGGTTCGAGGACCTGATCGCGCAGCAGGGTGCGTAGCGCGCTGTCGGCCGGGCCCCGCAGTTCCGCGGCCAGCGCCTGCACGGCGAGGGTGCCGAGCCGGTCGACCAGCTGATGCATCTGCGCGAAGCAGGCGAGCAGGTCGTCCCGTACGTTGCCGGTGTCGGGCACGGCCGGCAGCGGCGGCAGCGCGTGCGCGAGTGCGTCGGCGACCAGGTCTGCCTTGCGGTCCCACCTGCGGTACAGCGATGCCCGGCTCAGCCGGGCCCGTCGTGCCACCCGGTCGAAGGCGAGCTGGGCGTAGCCGACGTCGGCGAGCTCCTCCAGCACCGCGGCATGGATCGCCCGTTCCAACGCCGGGCCCCGGCGTCGGCCCGCTCGCTCGCTCGCCGAAGTCATCCCTTCTCCTTCTCCCAATCAGATACAGACTGTATCTTAACCAAGGGACATGACTGTAAGAACCCTGGTCTTCTGAGAAACACACCGTTCTTCGTGGGGTGCAGGATGAGCAACCGAACCCAACCGGCAGCTGCCGACGTGGTCGTCGTGGGCGCCGGGCCGGCCGGCCTGACCGCCGCGATCCGACTGGCCGAACTCGGGCTCGTGCCGGTGCTGCTGGACGCGGCCGGCGAGCCCACGCGAACCTCCAACGCGAGCCTGGTGCACGCCTCGACGCTGGAGATTCTCGCCGAACTCGGGATGGCCGACGAGTTGGTGGCGGCGGGCCGGAGGATCCACCGGCTCGTTCTCGCCGACTGGGGCCGTCGGGTCACCGCGATCGATCTCACGACCGTGCGCAGCGGTTACCCGTTCGCGCTGAGCGTCCCGCAGAGCAGCACCGAACGGCTCCTGCTGGCCCGGTTGCGCCAGCTCGGCGGATCGGTGCGGCGCCGGCACCGGGTCGAGACGGTCGAGGTCGACCGCGCGGGCCAGGTGCTGCGCGGTCACGCCGGGGAGCAGCCGTTCGCGCTGCGCGCGCGGTATGTCATCGGCGCCGACGGCGCGCACAGCACCGTGCGCGCCAGCGTCGGGCAGGAGTTCCCGGGCCGCACCTACCCGATGCAGTTCGTGCTGGCCGACGTACCGCTGCGGCAGGCGCCGACCGCCGCCGACGAGGCAGCCGTGGTGCTGTCCGCCGACGGCGTCACGGTGCTCGGGCTGCTTCCCGGCGGCAACCACCGGATCGTCGCCACCGTCGAACCGGCAGCAGCGGTGCCCGAGCGCCCCGACCGGTCCTACCTGGATCAGCTGCTGGCCCGCCGCGAGACCGGGGCCCGGCTGGCGGCCGAGCCGTCCTGGTCCTCCCGGTTCCGGGTGCATCACCGGGTCGCCGACCGGTTCCGGATCGGCGACACGTTCCTGGTGGGTGACGCCGCGCACGTGCACAGCCCGGCCGCCGGGCAGGGCATGAACACCGGCATCGCCGACGCCTACGATCTCGCCACCCGGCTGGCCGCGGTGCTGGCCGGGACCGCCGACCCCGACACCCTGGACGACTACCAGCGGCACCGACGCGCCGCCGCGCTGGAGGTGCTGCGGTTCACCGATCGCATGACGCGGATGGCGCTGGCGGCCAGCCCGTTCACCCGGCGGCTGCGCCGGGTGGCGCTGGGGGCGCTGCCCCGCATTCCCCGGGTGAACAGCACCGTCACCGGCTGGATCACCGGCCTCGACCGCAGCCCGCTGCGCCACCACCTGCCGCCCGTGCCGGCCTCGGCCGGCGAGGCACCGGCCACCGCGGCACCGAACACGGCGTCGCCGCCACCCGGCACGGTACGCCGGCGTTGAGGCCGGCGAGGCCGGCGATCGGGCCCGGCGTCAGGGGGTGGGCACGCCCTCGGGTCTGGGGAGCGCCACGCCGGTGTCGGCGACGGTCGCCACCGGGGTGTAGCCGCGGTCCAGGGTCGGGGTGTCGACGCGGGTGCCGGCGTGCAGCGAGTGCATGGCGGCGTCCAGCATCCCGGTCGTCAGCAGCGTGCGCCGGACCGGGTAGGGCGCCACGCCGGTGGTCACCAGCGTCTCGATCTGGCGGACCAGGAAGATGAAGTGGTCGTGCGGGGCACCCGGCAGCCAGATCTGGCAGGCCAACCGGTGCTCCGGCCCGCGGCAGGCGGTACCGAAGTTGCGCAGCACGTCGTTGCAGAGCACCACCGCGGCGCGCAGCCCGTCCCGGTACTCGATCAGGAAGACGTCCCGGACGCTGGCCCGGGCCCGCGCCGCCTGGTCGGCGGTCAGCTCGAACGTGCCGAGCGCGGCGTCGAACAGCGCCGCGTCGACGATCCGGGTCTCGAGCGCGTCCCGCGCCGCCCGGCCGGTCAGCGCCCGTACCGTCGCGACGCCGGTCTCGCCACCGGCGCGCCGTTCGGCGTGCACCTGCAACGCCTCCAGGTTGTGGAACCCGTACCGCTCCGTCGGTCCCCAGCCGACGACCACCGCGGCGTCCATCCGCTCGCCCAGCGGCCACTGCGCCCCCGTCGGGACCCGCCAGGACAGCGGGATCGTCGAACCGGCGAGCAGTGGGACGCCCAGCCGCTCCGCGTCGTCCACCATGGACAGTGCATCGGGGTACGACCAGGCGAGGCCCTTGTCGTTGAAGACCGGGACGGTGCGGCCGGCGCCCAGCATGGTGGCCACCGCGGCGTCGAAGAGCCGCCGCCGCGGGTAGATCGTCTGGCCGTACTCGTTGAGCTCGTAGTCGCCGTGCTCGCCGACGATCACCACCCCGTCGACGTGCACCCCCGGCCGCCCGACGCCGAGCGCCTCGGCCACGGTCGGGAACCGCGGTACGCCGTTGCGGTCGGTGATCTCGACGCCGATGTCCGGCTGCGCCCACACCTCGGAGCGCGAACCGAGCTGCTCCAGGTACACCGAGGCGACCTCGACCCGGGCCGGCCGGTGCGCGCCCTGCCACTCGTACCCCTCGACCAGCCGGGTGGCGATCACGTCGGCGTGCGAGCCGGGGAACCAGGTGGTCACGAGCACCGCGACCCGCGGTCGCTGCTGGGTCGGCTCGGTCATGGCAGGCGCCTCACTTCACGGCACGGAGTGGTGGAACTCGGTGAGGAACGCGGTCACGCTGGCCGCGACCAGCGCCAGGGCGCGCTCACCGGCCTCGGCGCTGGCGTGCCGCGAGTCGTCGGTGCGGCCGTCGCTCGCCGCCCAGACACCGGCCCGGCGGATCGTCGCGCCGGGGATGTCGCTGTACGCCAACGGTTGCAGGTCGGGCTCCGGCGCCGGCGCCAGCTCCCGGCGGACCAGGTCGGGCCGCAGCGCGAGCATGCAGGAGGTCTCGAACCCGCCGGCATGGCCGGGCACCGGGCCGACGCCGAGCTCGGTGCCGGCCAGCACCTCGGCGGCGCAGGTCCAGTACGAGGTGCCGGCGACGTGCACGTCCAGCTCGCGCTCGAACACGATCCGGTCGCCGACCGAGCGGACCGCGCCGTCGTTGCCGCCGTGCCCGTTGAGGAACACGATGCGCCGGAAGCCGTCGACCGCAAGACTCCTGCCGATGTCGGTGAGAGCGTCGAGGTAGCCGGCCAGCGCGAGGCTCACGGTGCCGCCGAACGGCAGGTGATGGTGCGCGAACCCGTACGGCAGGGTGGGCGTGACCACGACCGGCACCTCGGCGG
This sequence comes from Actinocatenispora thailandica, assembly GCF_016865425.1. Lineage (NCBI taxonomy): Bacteria > Bacillati > Actinomycetota > Actinomycetes > Micromonosporales > Micromonosporaceae > Actinocatenispora > Actinocatenispora thailandica. Next base: position 1,940,349 of record NZ_AP023355.1, read on the forward strand.
CCTCGGCGGCGCGGTGCGCGAGCGCCGTCACGATGGTGGTGTCGGTGCACACCGGCAGGTGCGGCCCGTGCTGCTCGGTGGAACCGACCGGGACGAGCGCCGTCGACGACGGCGCCAACTCCCGCAGCCGGTCCCTGGTCTGCTCCTCGAACCGGTACACGACACCCCTCCGCGGCGACTGCCCGTACGCTACCGCGCCGACCACCGCCGGCGGGCCGGCATCGCCGGGAGTTCAGCGGGTGGCACGCGGGGCGCGCACCAGCAGCCAGAGGAAGTACGGGGTGCCGAGCAGCGCGGTGAACACGCCGGCACCGAGCTGGGCGGGTGCGATCACGGTCCGGCCGAGCAGGTCGCCCACGCCGACCAGGATCGCACCGGTCAGCATCGCCACCGGTACCACCCGGGCGTGCCGGCGGCCGGTGAGCGCCCGCGCCGCGTGCGGCGCCACCAGTCCGACGAAACCGATCGTGCCGACCGCGGCGACGGCCGTCGCCATCAGCAGTACCGACAGCGCGAGGAACACCAGCCGGCTGCGGCCCAACGAGACACCGAGCAGCCGCGGGGTGTCCTCGTCGAGCGAGACCAGGTCCAGCTCGCGCCGGCGCAGCACGACGAACGCGATCGCGGCGACCAGCGCCACCGCCACGGGTACCGCGTCGGCGAAGGTGCGCCCGTACGTGGAGCCGGACAGCCAGGTGAGCGCCTTGGCCTGGTTGAACGGGTCGGTGAGCACGATGACCAGGCTGATGCCGGCGGTGAGCCCGGTCGACACCCCGACACCGACCAGTACCAGCCGGTTCTGCCGGAAGCCGCCGCGGGCGGCGAGCCCGAACACCAGCGTGGCGGCGAGCGCCGCCCCGGCGAACGCCGCGCCGGCCACCCCCAGGAACCGATCACCGGTACCGCGGTGACCGCCAGCACCGCGCCGAGGCCGGCGGCGCTGGACACCCCGAGGAGGCCGGGATCGGCGAGCGGGTTGCGGGTGACCGCCTGCACGACGGTACCGGCGAGCGCGAGCGCGGCGCCGGCCAGCACCGCGGCGGCGACCCGTGGTGCCCGGGTGTCCAGGATGAACGACACGACTCGACCGGCCCGGCCGGTTGCCCAGTTCAGCACGTCACCGGACAGCAGCTTGGCGTCGCCGAGCAGCAGCGCGGCGACCAGCGTGGCGCACAGCGCGGCGACCAGCACGATCAGCACCGTCGCCGTCCGGCGGCGCCCGGCGAGCCGCCCGGCCGGCAACTGGGCGGCCTGCCCGGTGTCGGTCGACCGGATCGCCAGCGCGACCAGGAACGCCGCACCGACCACGCTGGTGACCACGCCGGTCGGGATGGCGACCGCGTCCTGCCCGGACACCGCGGCGCGCAGCAGCACGTCGGAACCGAGCACCACCGCGGTACCGGTCAGGCCGGCGACGCCGAGGAACGCCCAGCTGCGGTGCAGCAGCGGGAACCGGCGGGCCAGCGGCCGGGCCAGCGCCGGCGCGCACAGCCCGACGAACCCGATCGGGCCGGCGAGCGTCACCGCGGCGGCGCTGAGCAGTACCGCGAGTGCCACGGTGAGCGTGCGGGTGGGCGCCACCCGCACGCCCAGCGACCGGGCGGTGTCGTCTCCGAGCGCGAGCACGTCGAGCCGGCGGGACACCAGCAGGAACCCGGCGGTACCGACGACGATCACCGGCAGCAGCCCGGTGACGCCGGCGAAACCGTTCTGGCCGATGCTGCCCTGGCCCCAGGCGTACAGGCCGTTGGTCGATTCCGGGAACAGCAGCAGCAGCGCCTGGGTCACGGCACCCAGGCCGAGGGTGAGCGCGCTGCCGGCCAGGACGAGCCGCACCGTGCCGCCGCCCGGCCCGGACAGCGCCAGGACGGCGCCGGCCGCGACCAGACCGCCGGCGAAGGCGACACCGGACTGGGCGAGCAGCGGTACCGCGGTGCCGGTGACGGCGACGAGCCCGAGCGCCAGGTAGGCGCCGGCGTTGACGGCGAGCGTGTCGGGCGCGGCGAGCACGTTGCGGCTCACCGACTGCATCGCGCCGCCGGCCACCCCGAGCGCGACTCCGACCAGCACACCCGCCGCGGTACGGGGCAGCCGTGAGGCCGCGACCACCGAGGTGTCGGTGGCGCCGGCGTGCCCGGCGAGCGCCGCCCACACGTCCCGGAGCCCCACCGCCGCGCTGCCCTGGGTGAGGTCCACGGCGGCGAGGGCCGCGATCGCGGCGACGCCGAGGACCAGCAGCCCGGCTCCGAGCGCGGTCCGCCGGCGGTGCGGCGCCGGCCGCTGGACCGCGGGCAGCTCGGTCGCCGGTGCGGTGTTCGCCATCGCTTACTTCGTCAGCGCCGAGACGACCGCGTCCGCGTAGGCGGCCATCGAGTCGGGACCGCCGAACATCCAGATCCCGTCCGGCAGCCGGTGCGTGTCGCCCGACTGCACGAACGGCAGCGAGGTCCACACCCGGTTGTCGCGCAGCGCCGTGGTGAACGGGGTGGTCGAGTCGGCGTCGTTCTCGATGTACAGGAACGTCGTGTCGGCCGGCAGCGCGGTCAGCCCCTCGACATCGGTGGAGCCCAGCCCGTAGGCCTTGTCGCCCCGGACGCTCCAGGCGTTCGCCAGGCCCAGTTGGGTGTTGACGGTGCCCAGTGCCGAGCCCGCCGTGTACGGCCGCAGGGTCACCTTGTCGGCGGTCACGTACCCGTCGGCGAACGCGACGTGCTGCCCGGCCAGTCCGGCCCGCGCGAGCTTCTTCCTGGCCGCGGCGAGGGTGGACTCGAACCGCTGCCACACCGAGGTGGCGGTACCGGTCCTGCCGGTCGCCCGCGCGATCAGGTCCAGGTTCTGCTTCAGCACGCCGAGCTGGTCGGACGCCTTCGCCGACTCGATCACCAGGGTGGGTGCGATCCGGCGGAACTGGGTGACCGCGGACGCGGGCAGGTCGGTGGTGGTCACGATCAGGTCGGGCGCCAGCGCCGCGATCTTGTCGGTGGAGGGCTCGTTCCGCTTGCCGATGTCGGTCGGTGACCCCTTCAGCGGTACTGCGCTGTCCCAGTCGCGGTAGCCCTTGACGTCGGCCACCCCGGCGGGCGTGATGCCGAGCGAGACGAGGTCCTCGACCGCGTTCCACTCGGTACCGACGACCTTGGCGGCGGGTGCGTCGAGGTGCACCGTCGTGCCGGTGGCGTCGGTGAGCGTGACGGCACCGGCGCTCGACGCCTGGCGGGTGACGGGTTCGGTGGTACCGCAGGCGGTGAGGGGGAGCGCGGCCACTGCCAGGATGGCGCCCGCGGCGAGGAGTCGTTTCATGAGGTGCTGCGCAGCCTTTCGGGTCGGGTGTGGTGCCGGCCGACCGCGCGGGTTCGCGGCCGGCCGGTGGCCGGGTCGGTGTCGACGTCGATCCGGATCCCGTACACGGCGGTGAGCCGGTCGGCGGTCAGGACGGCCTCGGGGGTGCCGTCGGCGAGCACGTCGCCGGCGGAGAGCAGGGTGACGCGGTCGGCGACCGCGGCGGCCTGGTCGAGGTCGTGCAGGACGACCCCAACCGCGATGCCGCGATCGTCGGCCAGGTCGCGGACCAGGTCGAGCAGCTCCACCTGGTAGCGCAGGTCCAGGTAGGTGGTGGGTTCGTCGAGCAGCAGCACGCCGGTCTGCTGGGCCAGGCAGCTGGCCAGCCAGACCCGCTGCCGCTGTCCGCCGGACAGCTGGTCGACCGGCCGGTCCGCGAGCGGGGTGAGCCCGGTGAGCTCGATGGCGTGCGCGATCTCGTCGGCGCCGCCCGGGTCGCCGCCGCCGAACCGGCCGCGATGCGGGTACCGGCCGAACTCGACGACGTCGCGGACCCGAAGCCCACCCGGGGTGGGTCGGTCCTGGCCGAGCAGCGCCACCCGGCGCGCGAACGCCTTCGCGGTGAGGGCGAGGCAGTCGACGTCCGTGCCGCCGTCGGCGCTCTCGCGCAGCCTGACGTCACCCAGGCGGGCTCGGTGCAGCCGGGCGATCGCGCGCAGCAGGGTCGACTTGCCGCTGCCGTTGGGCCCGACGAGCGCGGTGACCTCGCCCGGGCGCAGCGTGAGGGAGGCGCCGTGGACGACGTCGTCGCCACCGTAGGCGACCGTCAGCTTGCGGGCATCGATGCTCGTCACGCCGACTGAGGTTAGCCTACCCTGACTTGATGGTCGCCGGGGGTGGGCACCGGCCTGCCGAGGGTGCCGGGGGTGTCACGCCGGTGCCCGGTCGGGACGCCGTGCCGGCGGTCCCGCTGCCGGTGTCTCGGATGGCGGCGATTGTTCATTGCCGGTTCGACGGAGCGCCGCGTTCTGCGGGACCCTGGCGGGACCTTGGTCCCTTGATTTCCCGGCCTTTGCCGAGTTCGCGTTACAGGTATTTTCGGAATCAATCAACCGGCCATTCCGAGCGGCCGGCCGGCCGGGCCGATACCGACGGGTCCGTAGCCTTTCGGGAAACTTCGGTACGGTGCGCCCCCGCCGCCCGCCGCGCCGGCCCGGTTGACGGCTTTTGGCGGTTATTCTGACGACAGTCGGTGAGGCCAGCACTACGTTCCCGTACGAACGGGTCGCCGCGAGACGGTGTGGATCATGGTTCGGTGGCAACCGTAGTCGGGCCGACCGAACCGAACCCCGCCGACCACAGTTTTCCCCCAGCGGCATCGAAGACGTTGACCGTCGTCGATTTACCTGAATAGGGTCCGGTTTGTTTCCACACGATGTCGATGGCTCTCGGCCGCAATTCCGGGCGCACCGTCGTGTCGGGTCCTGGGGGAATACGGAGGCAATGATGTCGGTGGTGCCGGTCGCGCCGGTGGCGACCCAACGAGCCGCAGTGAGCCCGGTGGACAGCAGTCCGCTGTGGCGCTCGCTGTTCGATCGTTCCGGGATCGGGCTCGCGGTGCTGGACAGCCGGCTGTACGTCGTCGACTCGAACGCGGTCTTCGCCGGCTGGTACGGCACCGGGGTCGAGCGCAGCTTCTGCGAGCTCTTGCACCCGAGCATCCGGCACCACCTCGGCCGCCAGCTGGCCCGCCTGGTCCGCGGCCAGACCCGCGCGCTGGAACGGGTCGCGGCCCGCTGGGCGGACGAGGACAGCGGCGCCGGCGGCGAGCTGACCGGCGTGGCCGTCGACCGCGAACCCGGCCAACCCCGATCGGTGGCGGTGCTGATCTCGCCCGGCCCGGGCGGGTCCAGTGGCCGGCACCTGATCGGCTCGACCAAGTTGCTGACCGATCTCGACGCCCGCATCCTGGAAGGCGTCGCGATGGGTATGACCACGATCCAGCTCGCCGCGAAGCTCTACCTCAGCCGGCAGGGGGTCGAGTACCACATCGGGACGATGCTGCGGAAGTTCAACGTGCCCAACCGTGCCTCGCTCGCCTCCAAGGCGTTCTCGGCGGGGATCTTCCGGATCGGCTGCTGGCCGCCGCAGGTCGTGCGCGACTACGTCGTGCGCTGACACCTGCTGGCCGGCGCTCATCCGCCGTCGGCGTCACCTGTCGCCGCAGCGTGACGCGTGGCGCTGCGGACCCGTCGCCGCAGTGCGATGATGCGGCGCTGCGGACCCGTCGCCGCACCGCGATGTTGCGGCGCCCCGGCTCCCGAGGCGGCCGGCCGGGCTCCCCCCGCGCCGGCCGGCCCCTCGGGGTGTGCGCGCCGCCGTCTCGTTATTTCACCGTGACTTTGCGCCGTACCGTACCGCCGGGTCACCGGCCGGCGACCGCGATCGGACCGGCACACTCGTCGTCTCGCCAGGTGAGAACGCTCGCCCCGGCCGGCGCCGGTCCCCGCTCGCCGCGGCGTTCCGGTCACCGCGGCGCCCAGTGCGGTGGGCGTGAAACTTTGCCTTACGGGGTACTTTGCGGTCGGTGAGTTCGGCCGGCAACGGCCGCGGACCACCAGCGGATCCTGCTTGGATCTTCCTGGGGAGGGCAGGTGGCACGGACCTCGGCGGTGACCACGCCCCCGCGACTGTTCGGGCGCGCCGCGGAGCTGCGTCGGCTGCGGACCGCGCTGGCGTCGGCCGCCGGCGACCGGTCCCGGGCGGTCGTCGTGCGCGGCGCCTCCGGAGTGGGCAAGAGCAGCCTGCTCGCCGCGGCCGACCTGCCGGCCGCGCCCACCGTCCGGGTCTGCTGCCGACACGACAGCGCAGACACCGCGTTCGCGGTGGCCAGGCAGATCATCGCGGAACTGGGTGTCGCACTCCGGGACGCTACCGGGCTCGGCATCGCCCGCACTGTCGCGCACCCGACCGATCCGGCCGGGCCTCCCGGACCGGCCCACCCGGCCGTCGCTGCCGGGCGCTGCCAGCGCGACCTCCTCGTCGGCCTGCGACAGCACATCGAGGAGCGCCTCGCCGAGACGCCACTGGTACTCGTCGTCGACGACGTGCAGTGGTGCGACGAGGCGTCCGCCCGGTGGCTGGCGCTGCTGTCGTCACTACCGGCCCGTCATCCGGTGACGCTGCTGCTGGGCCAGTCGCGACACCGGACCCGCTCGACGGCCGTCGTCGACGGGATGGTCGCCGAGGGGCGCTGTGAGGCGATGGAGCTGGGTCCGATCACCGAGGCGGCAGTCGGCGAGATGCTCGCCGAGGCGTACCGGGAACCGGCCAGCGACCGGTTCCGACGCTGCTGCGCCGAGCTGTCCGGCGGCAATCCGGCCGCACTGGAGCGCCTGGTCGGGGCGTTGCGCGCGTGCCGCATCCGGCCCGACGACGCCGGTGCCGCGGAGCTTCGATCCGGTGCGGTGTCGTCGATCGGTCCCCGGGTGTTCGCCGACCTGCTGCGCTGGCCGCGGGTACGCAGCCAGGTCGCCAGGGCGATCGCCCTGCTGGGCACCGCCGATGCCGACCTGATCGGCGGCGCACTGCGACTGCCGTCCCGGGTCGCCGCCGAGGCGACCGCGCAGCTGCGCCGCGACGGCGTGCTGGAGCCGGCCGGGGCGGGCTTCGGCCAGCCGCTGCTGCGCGAGGCGTTGGTCGCCGAGCTGTCCGAGCCGACCGCGAACCAGCTGCTGGCCCGGGCCGCCCGGCTCATGGACGACGCCGGCCGGCCGCTGGCCGAGATCGCCGACCTGCTGCTGCGGCTGCCCCGGCTGGACGAGCGGTGGATGCTCGACACCGTGCACGCCGCGGCGACCAGCGCGGTCTCCGCCGGGTCGCCCACTGCGGTCGACTACCTGTCCCGGCTGCGGCAGGAGCGCCCCGACCAGCTGTCGATCCGGCTGGAACTCGCGACCGCGCTGCTGCGCACCGACCCCGAACTCGCGCTGAGCCACCTCGACCACGCCAGCGCCACCAACCGTGCCGGCGGCCCCGACCACGCCGGTGCCACCGGCCATGCCAGCGGCCCGGACCACGCCGGCACCGGCCACGCCGGCGGCACCGGTCACGACGTGCGCGTCGCGGCCCGGCTCGCGCTGTGCCGCGGGTGGGCCGAACTGGTGCTCGGCCGTGCCGACGGCGGCTGGTCGGCGCTGTGCGATGCGGAGCGGCAGCTGTCCGCGGCGACGCGGGAGTCGGCCACCGCCGCCGACGCGGCGCTGCGGGTACGGATCCGCGCCGCCGTCGGCGCGATCGGCATGATGCGGCTGGGCCGTACCCGACAGGCCTGGCAGCAACTCACCGAACCGGCCGGCCCGGGCCGGCGGGCGGCCAACGGTGACCGGCTGCTCGGGGTACGCGAGTCGGTCGAGGACGAGCTGACCGCGCTGCGCGGAGTGCTGCACACGCTGTGCCGCGGCGACCTCGACACCGCACGCCGGTACGCGGACGGGATGCCGCGCAGCGATCGGGCCCTGGCCGGGTGGACCGGGATGGCTGGGCCGACCCTGTTGCTGTTGCTGGACGAGGCGCCCGGCGCGCTGCGGCTGCTGGACCGGGCCTGTGGCGTGAGCCGGCGGCTGCGCCAGCCCGGCGCGGAGTACGTCGCCCAGCTCGCTCGCGCGGTCATCCTGCTGCAGCTGGGCCGGATCGAGGACGCGGTCGATGCGGCGCTCGTGGCGCTGGGCACGGCCCGCCGCTGCCGCTGGCGACCGGACACGTCCGGGCCGCGGCTGGTCCTCGCCGGCTGCCGGCTGGCGCAGGGCCGCGCCGACCTGGCCGGCCGGATCGTCGCGCAGCTGCCCCGCGACGTGGTCGACGATTCGGTGTGGCTGCGGGGCATGTACGCCTCGATCACCGCGCGGCTGCACGGGCGGCAGGGTGACTGGCGCGCGGCGGTCGCGGTACTCGACGAGCACGGCGCGGCGCTGCGCCGGGCCGGCATCGTCGATCACCTACTGGCACCGTGGTGGTTCGAGGCGGTGACGGTGCTGGCCGACGCCGGCCGGCCCGAACTCGCCGAGCCCTACCTCGATCGCGGTGGCGCGCTGGCCCGGCGCTGGCCCACCCCGCACGCGCGCGGCAGGTACCTGCTCGCGGCGAGCATGCTCGCCGCCGAACCGGACCGGTTGCGGCTGGCGCGGGACGCCGCCGACGCGAGCGGCGAGCGCGCCCCGGTGCCCCGGCTGGAGGCCCGGTTGCGGATCGGCCGGCTGCTGCTGGCCGAGGGCGACCGGCACGCCGCGCGGCAGGAACTGCGCGCCGTGCTGGCCGGCGCCGAGTCGCTCGGGTTGCTGGAGCTGCGCCGGGCCGCGGGCACCGCGCTGTCCGCCGCCGGTGGTACCCGGCCGGCCGGCGCCGACCCCGGGCCGGCCGGGTCGCCGACCGGCCGGCTGACCGACAGCGAGCGCCGGGTGGCCGAGCTTGCCGCCCAGGGGTTGACGAACCGGCAGGTCGCCGCGGAACTGTTCCTGTCGACGCGCACCGTCGAGTTCCACCTGACCAACGTCTACCGCAAGACCGGCGTACCGGATCGGCGGCGCCTCGCCGCGGTCCTGACCTCCGCCGACGCCCGGCCGGCCGCGCCGCAGCGCCGGCGTCCGGAGGCGACCGGATGGCGGTCACCGGAGACCTCGCGGGCACGGGTACCGGACGGGCCGCACCGGACGCCGCCGGAGGCATCGCAGCGATGGCTGCCGGAGGCGTGATCGGAGCCGAGGACCGGCTCGCCGAGCGCACCTCGGCGATCGACGCGCTGCGGCGGCGGATCGACGCGCTCGGCGACGGGCAGTCCGGCGCGGTTCTGGTGGCCGGCCCCGCGGGGATGGGGCGGTCCGCACTGCTGGCGCGCGCGGCAGCCGATGCCCGCGCAGCCGGGATCGCGGTGGTGCAGATCCGGTTCGCGCGCCCGGTGCCCGACGCCCCGGGCACGGTCCCGGCGCCGGGCACGCCGGGTTCGGCCCTCGGGCCGGGCACGGTGGGTTCGGCCCTCGGGCCGGGCACGGTGGGTTCGGCGCCCGGGCCGGGCACGGTGGAGTCGGACCCGCCGGGATCGGTCGGCATCCCGGCGGCGCTGATGCGGGAGGCGGAGGCGGGGCTTGCCACGGCCACGCCGACGCTGCTCGCCGTCGACGACGTGCACCGGGCCGGCCCGGCCGGCCTGCGCTGGCTGACCCGGCTGGCCTGCCGCAGCGGCGGCGGTCCCGCGCTGGTCGTGTGCGGGGTCGCGTCCTGGTTTCGCTGGGCCACCGGCCGCTGCGCCGACCTGACCGCGCCGCACCGCATCCAGCTGCGCCCGCTGAGCTTCGCCGGGGTGCGCGAGGTGTGCGTCCGGCTCGCCGGCCCGGTACCCGACGAGTACGTGCAGGCGGTCGCGGCGGCCAGCCGCGGCAACCCGGCACTGGTACATGCGATCGTGCGTCGCTGCCCGCACACGACGGCCGGCCCGGCGCTGCTGCCGCGACTGTCCTCGGTGACCGCCGACGTGATCGCCGGCTACGTCGACCGGGTGTACGACGGGGTACCGGCGGAGCTGACCGGGCTGCTGCAGGCGGTCGCGGTGGCCGGCCGGGAGCTGCCCTTCGGCTCGCTGTGCGAGCTGGCGGGGGTGGACGCGGTGGATCTGGACCGGCTGCTCGCCACCGGCCTGTTCGCCTACACCGACCGGCTGCACCCGGTCTGGCCGGAGGTCGTCGACCGCATCCTGGGCCGGCTGGGCCCGACCGAACTGCCGGAGCTGTACCGGCGGGCAGCCGAGATCGGCCGCACCGGTGCGGTGGACGACCACGTGCTCGCCGAGTGGCTGGACCTGGCCGGGTCGCGGCGGCCGGCGTGGGCGGTCGAGGTACTCACCGACGTCGGCTGGCGGGCCGCCCGGGACGGCCGGCGTGACACCGCGGTCCGGCTGCTGGGCCGGGCGCTCGACACCGAGGGTGACGGGCCGCGGCGCGGCGCGCTACTGCTCGCACTGGGCACGACGGAGCTGTCGGTCTCGCCGGATGCCGGCGAACGTCATCTGGGCACGCTGCTGCGCGACCCGAGCCTGCACGAGGTGGCGCACCGGCTGGCCGCGGCGGATCTGCTGTCGCTGGGCGGGTCGGACTGCCGGCCGGCGCTGCGGGCGGGGCTGCGCTCGGCGCGCAGCGACGCGGAACGGGCCGGGCTGCTCGGGCTGTCCTGGCTGGCTCACCCGCGCGGGTACGAGGACGACGAGGACGCCTGGCTGACCCGCGGCGAGCTGCCCTCGGCCGCGCAGCTCGCCGGCCGGGCCTGGTGGCTCACCGTGCGGGCGGAAGAGCGTACCGCGGCGCTGGCCATCGCCCGGGCCGCGGCGGCGACCCCGCTGTTCCATCCCCGGCTCGTCGCCTCCCGGGTGCTGCTGCTCGCCGACGACCTGGCCGGAGCCGGCGAGGTACTGGACTCGGTGCTCGCCGACGCGACCCGGGCGCGGGCCGACACGGTGCTCATCCATGCGCTGCTGGTGTACGCCGAGCTCTCGTACCGGCAGGGGCACCTCACCGCGGGCGAGCAGGCGCTGGAGCGCGCGCTGCGGCACCTGGCCCCGCACGCCTGGCCGCCGGCGGTGCTGCGCCAGGTGGTCGCGGTGCAGATGATGCTCGACATCGAGCAGGAACGGTTCGACGCCGCGCAGGAGCTCGCCGAGCTGCAGCCGTCGCCGGCCGGCTCCGGCGGCTTCGGCTGGTCGGCGTTGCTCTACGCGCGCGGGGTGCTGGAGCTGCGCCGCGAGCGGATGGGGGTGGCCAGCGCGCTGCTGCACGAGTGCGGCCGGCGGATGTCGGCCGACGGCCTGGACAACCCGGCGCTGCTCAACTGGCGGGCGTACGCCGCGGTCGCCGACGCCGCGAGCGACCGCCCGCGGCGGGCCGCCCGGCTGATCGCCGACGCGCTGGTACGGGCCGAGGCGTGGGGCGCGCCGAGCGCGCTCGGGCTGGTCCGGGTCTGCGCCGGGCAGGCCTTCGAGGGTCAGCGGCTGAGTCAACTGCGCAGCGCGGTGGACACGTTGCGCGGCTGCCTGTCCCGGCTGCGGTACGCGCGGGCGCTGGTGGATCTGGCCGCCGCCGCGGCGGCCGTCGGTGACGTGGCGCTCGCCGTGTCGTCCGCCCGGGAGGCCGAGCAGTTGGCGGCCAGCCACGGTTGGCCGCCGGTGCTGCACCGGGCGGCCGCGATCCTCCAGCGCTGCCAGCGAGGCGCCGGGCCGGCGCTGTCCGCGGCGCAGCGTGCGGTCGCCGAACTGGCGGCGTCCGGGCTGTCGAACAAGCAGATCGCGCAGCGCCGCCGGGTCAGCCTGCGCACCGTCGAACTGCACCTGACCAACACGTACCGACAGTTGGGGATCCGGCGCCGCGCCGAACTGGCCGCCGCGCTGGATCGTGCCGTCCGCGCGGGTGCCGGCGGTGCTTGAGGAACGCGACGGCGAACTCGGCGCGGCGCAGCGGGCGCTGGCCACGGCGCTGTCCGGCCGCGGGCAGCTCATCGTGGCCGAGGGCGGCATCGGCGCCGGCAAGTCCGCGCTGCTCGCCGCGGTGGCGGGGGTCGGCGCGGCGGCCGGCATGCAGGTCTCGCGTGCCCAGGCGACCCGGCTGGAACGCGACTTCGGCGGTGCGGTGCTGCGAGCGCTGCTCTACCCGCTGGTCACCGCGGTACCGGCGGCGAACGCCGCGGGGTGGCTGGCCGGCGCGGCGTCCGCGGCGGCGCCGCTGTTCGGCGACGATCCGAGCGTTCTCGCCGCGGTGTCCCGGTTGCGGTACGACCCCGACGTCGGGTACGGGCTGCGCCTGCTGGTCCGCCGGATCTGCGCGCAGCGCCCGCTGCTGCTGGTGGTCGACGACCTGCAGCGTGCCGACCTGCTCTCGTTGGCGTTCTTGGCGGATCTCGTCGCGTGCCGGGAGGAGATGCCGGTCGCGGTGGCCGTCGCCGTGCAGTACGAGACGAGCGCGGTCGAGGCCGAGCCGGTCGACGAGATCGTGCAGGCGGCCGACGTGGTACTGCGGCCCGCCCCGCTGTCCGAGCGCGCCGTCGCCGACATCCTGCGCGCGGCGGGGCGCGATCCGGCCGAGGCGCCCGGCCTGCACCGGGCGAGCCGCGGCAACCCGCTGGTACTGCGATCCCTGGTCGGTACCGGCGGGCACCCGTCCGGCTGCCCGTCCCCGTTGCGGGAGCGGCTGGTGCAGGCGTTCGACGCGCTCGCCGACGAGGTCCGGGCGTACGCGCGGGCGCTGGTGCTGCTACCGTCCGGGGCCGGCCCGGCCACGGTCGCCGCGGTCGCCGGGCTGGACGAGGTGCAGAGCCGGTTCGCCCGGCGGCGGCTGGACCGGCTCGGCCTGCTGCGGGCGGGGCTGCGCGGGTACGCCCAGGTCGTGGTCGAGGACGCGATGTCGCCGGCGGAGCTGGACGAGTTCCACCGGCGCGCGGCCGAGGCGCTCGACGCGGCCGGCCACCCCATCGACGAGGTGGCCGACGAGTGCATGGCGGTGTCCGGTGCGCCGCCGGCCTGCGCGGCCCGGGTACTGCCGGCGGCGGGGCGGGCGGCGTTGCGCGCGCACGACCCGCGGCGGGCGGTGCGCTACCTGCGACGGGCGCTGATCGACTGCACGGACGACGGGGCGGAACGGGCCCGGCTGCTGGCCCGGCTGGCCGAGGCGGAGCTGCGCACCGATCCGGTGGCGGCCATCCGGCACGTGGGTCGGGCCGCCCGGCTGATGCCCGACGTACGCTCCCGGGCGGCGATCCTGTCCCGCCTGACCCCGATCGCGCTGACCGGCGCCGACGACCTGTTCGGGCTGATCGACGCCGCCGCACGTGCGTTGCCGGCGACCCGGGAGAGCCTTCCGGTGGACCGGGAGCTGGCGCTGCGGTTGGAGGCCCGCCGCCGCTTTCGTGACCTGGACGACGGCGACGCGCTGCGGGACACCCTGGGCCGGTGGGCCGGGTACGGCGCGTTGCCGCCCCTCGACACCGAGGCGGAGCGGGAGCTGGTCGCGGTGCTGCTGTACGCGGCGACGCTGACCGTGCGGACCTCGGGTGCCCAGGTCGCCGGGCTCGCCTGCCGGCTGCTGGAGCAGCTGCCGTACCGGCCGCTGCTGGCACACACCCCCGCGCCGCTGGCGGTCGCCTGCGCGCTCGCCGCGGGGGAGACGACCGACGTGGCGGACTGGTTGTCCACCGCGCTGCTGCCCGGTGGCCGCCGGCCCCCTGACGACGTGCTGCTGGCACTGATCGGCCGGGCCACCCTGCACTGGCTGCGCGGCAACCTCGCCGAATGCCGGCGCGACCTGCTCCGGGCGACCCGGCTGGCCCGCGGCGCCGGCGCGACGCTGGATCCGACCGGCGCGATCGGGCTGGTGTCCACCGCACTGAAGGTGGGCGACCGGCGGATCCTGGACCGGGTGGCCGAGGTGTGGCCGGACCCGACCACCGCGACCCGGCCGCACCTGCGGCTGCTGGCCCAGACGCTGCGTGCGGCGCTCGCGCTCGATCGGGGCCCGACCTCGACGGAGTGGGACGACTGGGAGCAGTGCCTGGCCGAACTGGAGCGGCTCGGCTGGCGCAATCCGGCGCTGCTGCCGGTGGGTAGCTGGTCGGCCCGGGCGCTGGTGACGGCGGGCCGGTCCCGGCGGGCCCGGCAGCTGATGGAGCGCGAGTACGACCGGGCCACCTGGTGGGGCTGCCCGATCCCGATCGGGCGGTCGCTGCGGATCCTGGGCCGGCTCACCGAGGGGCCGGCGGGTGTGGAGCTGCTGGCCCAGTCGGTCGACGTGCTCACCGACGCCGGCAACGACGCCGAGCTGGCGCGGACCCTGGTCGAGTACGGCGTGCGGCTGCGCGCGGCGGGCCGGCCGGATGCGCCGGAGCGGCTCGTGCGCGGCATGCGGTTGGCCCGGCGGGCCGGCGCCGACCGCGTCGCCGACCGCGCGGCGGCGCTGCTGGGCGAGCCGGGCCGGGCCGGGAGCCCGCTCACCGCGGCCGAGCTGAAGGTGGCCCGGCTGTCGGCGGGCGGCAGCTCCAACCGGCAGATCGCCGAACTGCTCGGGGTGACCCGGCGGGCGGTGGAGAAGAATTTGACGAACTGCTACCGGAAGCTCGGCGTGCCGGGCCGGGCGATGCTCGCCGGGAAGCTGGCCGAGCTGTTCCCGGCCGTCGAACCGGCCGACGACGAGGCGCTCGGCTGAGCCGCCGGCGACGGGCGGTGCGGCGCCGTCACCGTCCGATCGTGTCGAGGACCGCCGCGACGTCCGGTGCGGTCACCGCGACGATCTCCCTGGCTGCCGCGCCCAGCGCGGTGAGCTGTTCCGGGGTCAGCGCGTCGATGACCAGCCGCCGGACCTCCCGAACGTGTCCGGGCGCCGTCTGTTCGAGCTTGGCCCGGCCGGCGTCGGTGAGCAGCGCGGCGGTGCGCCGCCCGTGCTCGTGGCAGGCGACCCGGCGGACGTAGCCGGAGCGTTCGAGCCGGCCGACCGCGTGGGAGAGGCGAGACAGCGAACCGCGCGCCATCATCGCCAGATCGCTCATCGGGACGGACCCGTCGGGCGACTCGCTGAGCTGGACGAGCACCTGGTACTCGTACAGGTTGAGGCCGGCGTCCCGCTTCAGCTGCGCGTCGAGCGCCGGCGGCAGGGTGCTGATCACACCCATCAACGCGATCCAGTGTTCCTGCTGGTCACGCCGCAGCCAGGGGACCTCGTCGGCGGCTCGTTCGGTGGGCACGCGGCAAGTCTACGGCAGGGGAACTTGAATGTTCAATTGCAACGCGCTACGGTGCCGATTGAACATTCAACTAGCCCGGCGCCCGCGTCGCCGGGTGCGTCGCGAGGAGCACCCTTCATGACCCTGTTGCGCATCGATTCGAGCATCCAGGGCGACGGTTCGAGCAGCAGCGCACTGGCCGACCAGGTGGTGTCCGCATTCCGTGCCGCCCGGCCGGCCGACCCGATCGTCACCCGGCACCTGGGCGAGCAGCCGCTGCCGGCCGATGCCTGGCGGGCCGCGCTCGGCGCCAAGGCGGTCCCGGACGAGCAGCGGACCCCGGCCGCTCGGGCGGCGCTGGCGCTGGCCGGCGAGGTCGCCGACGAACTGCGCGCCGCGGACGCCGCCGTGCTGGCCCTGCCGCTCTACAACTACGGCGTCTCACAGCACGTCAAGACCTGGATCGACCTGGCCATCGCCGGCGCCGACCAGGGGGCGGCGCTGCTCGCCGGCACGCCCGTGGTGCTGGTCACCACCCGCGGCGGCGCGTACGGGCCGGGCACGCCGCGGGAGGGCTGGGACCACAACACCGGCTACCTGCGGCGGATCCTCGCCGACGTGTGGGGCGCCCAGCTGACCGTGGTCGAACGCGAGTTCACCCTGGTCGGCGTCAACCCGGCGCTGGACGAGTTCCGCGAGCACGCCGCCATGCTGCGCAAGAGCGCCGAGGAGGCCGCCGCCGAGGCCGGCCGCGCCCTGGCGGCCTGACCGTCGGACGACCGTGCCCTCCTCCGGGCCGCGGCGCCCGGCGCGCGGTACCCGGATGCGGCGCCGACGCGCGGCACCGAGATGCGGCGCCGACGCGCGGCACCCGAGATGCGGCGCCGACGCGCGGCACCCGAGATGCGGCGCCGACGCGCGGCACCCGAGATGCGGCGCCGGCGCGCAGTACCAGAGATGCGGCGCCGGCGCGCGGCACCCGAGATGCGGCGCCCGGGCCGGCAGGCCGACCTGCGGTGCAGCTCCCAGGTGCCGCCGGCACGTGGGACTCCGTAAGGTGCCCTAGGGTGCGGCCGTCGGCCGCGGGTCGATCGGTACCGCCGTGCCGGTGACCCGCACCGACGCCTCGCCAGGGTGCAGATCGACCCGCAGCAGGCTCGGCCGGCCCATGTCGTACCCCTGGTGGATGGTCAGCCGCGCATCGTCAGGCACCAGCCCCAGCTCGCGGGCGTACCCGCCGAAGGCGGCCGCCGCCGCCCCGGTCGCCGGGTCCTCCACCACGCCGCCGACCGGGAACGGGTCACGGGCGTGGAAGACCGTCGCCGACTCGCGCCACACCAGCTGGACGGTGGTCAGCTCCAGCCGCCGCATCAGCGCCAGCAGCCGGTCGAAGTCGTAGTCCAGGGCGGCGAGCCGGCCCCGGGTGGCCGCCGCCAGGACCAGGTGACGGACCCCGGCGAACGCGATGCGCGGAGGCAGCGCGGGGTCCAGCTCGCTCGCCGGCCAGCGCAGTGCTGCGAGCGCCTCGGCCAGGTCCGCCGGGTCGACCGGGTACACCCGGGGCGGCACGCTGGACAGCGTCGCGGTCAGCGCCCCGTCGCGCCGGGCCACGCGTACCGGTACCGGGCCGGCCGGGGTGTGGAACAGCAGGTCGCCGGGGCCGATCCGGTCGCCGAGCGCGACCGCCGTCGCGATGGTGGCGTGCCCGCAGAAGTCCACCTCGGCCCGGGGGCTGAAGAACCGCAACGTGTGATCGCGCGGCCCGGCGCCCGGGGTCAGGAAGGCGCTCTCGGAGTACCCGACGGCCGCGGCGATCTCCAGCATCCGGGCATCGCTCAACCCGCTGGCGTCCAGGACGACCCCGGCCCGGTTGCCGCCGTCGGGGGTGCTGGTGAACGCCGTGTAGTGCAGTATCTGGTCGGTCATCGGGTCCTCAGGTCAGTTGGTGGGCGTCGAGCCAGGCCCGGGCGCGGCGGGCGGAGGCCTGCGACAGCCAGGCGTCCTGCACCACCTCGGCGAGCTCCTGGTAGCTCAACCGGTCCAGGTGTTCGGCGCGGACCAGCACCGACCGGTGGCCGTCGAAGTGCGGCGTGGTGAAGAACGGCGAGTCGGGATCGGCCACCAGCGCCTGCTTGTCGGCCTCCGACTCGACCCAGAAGACGATGACGTCCGGGAACCGCTCGCCGGTGTCCGGGTCGACCGCGTCCGGCCGCGGCGTGCGGAAGAACACGAAGGACTTCCCGCCGACGCTGTAGACGGGGTTGCCGGTCGATCCCCGCTCGACCTTCACGTACGGCATCGCTCGCGCCAGCTGGTGCACGTCCTCGACCCGTGCCGGCCGCCCGTCGCCCGCCATCGCACCAGTGTAGGCGCGGGGGAGGGGCACCGGCCGGCCCACGCAGCGGCGGGTCGCCACGGCCGACCGCGGTCGCGCCGACCCGCCCGGTCGGGGTGCGGTGCTGGTCAGGTACCGGAGCCGACCGGGTCCAGTTCCTCGACGGGGGCCGGGTCGTGCCGGCGCAGCTGCCGGACCGAGGGAAGCATCGCGGCGGCGAGCGAGCCGCCCGCCATGATCACCGCGCACACCCACAGCCAGGACGTGGTTCCGGTCAGCACCGACAGCGGCCCGGTCAGCGCGAGCCCGACCGGCCGCGCCACGAACGAGCCGACCATGTCGAAGGAGTACACCCGGGAGAGCTTGTCCTCGGGCACGTTCTGCTGGATGGACAGCTCCCAGCTGACGGAGAACAGTTCCAGCCCGAGGCCGTGCAGGAACGCGCCGGTCAGCACCAGAACCAGGCCGGGCGTTCCCGGTACGCCGAGGGCCATCGCGGCGGGGAAGCAGCCGGTCAACGCGAGCAACAGGGTGCCCTGGAACAACCCGCGGTGCGGTCGCCAGCGCAGCGACAGCAGGCCACCGGCGAGGAACCCGATCATCAGCGCCGCCAGCGCCCAGCCCCAGGCCGCCTTGCTCCAGGTCGCCGACACCACGATCGGGCCCAGTACGCCCTGCACGCCGCCGTAGAACAGGTGGTACAGCAGGGCCTGCAGGATGAGCATCCACAGCCAGGTGTGCCGGAGCACCTCGCGCAGTCCGGCGCCGAGGTCGCCCAGCATCGACGCGTGCCGCTCCCGCGCCGGCTCGGGCACCCGCAGCAGGTGATAGCAGGCGGCGGCGACGGCGAAGGTGGCCGCGTCGATCGCGATCGCCCAGCCGGAACCGAGCGTCGCGGCGATCACCCCGGCGACCGCGAAGCCGACGATCTGGGCGCCGTTCTGCGCCAGCCGGCGTTGGGTGACCGCCTTGCGCAGCAACGGTTCCGGCACGGTGTGCCGGGTCATCGCCGAGGATGAGGGGCTGGCCAGGGCGCCGAGGCATCCGTTGACGGCGCCGACGGCCCCGAGCAGCCAGATGCTCGACCAGCCGCCGATCAGGCTGGCCGCGATCAGTGCCTGGGTCGCCGCCGCGGCGATCGCGGAGCCCTGCATCATCGCCGCGCGGGGCAGGCGGTCGCCGAGCACGCCGCCGAACAACACGGTGGCGACGTCGGCCAGCGCGTACGCGGCGACGACGAGGCCGAGCTGGTTCGCCGAGCCGCCGAGCGCCAGGACCGCGAAGGCGAGGGCGACCGGGGTGATGGCGTTGCCGAACGAGCTGGTGCCGGCGCCGATCACGAGCAACCGGAAGTTGCGGTACGCCAGCGGCCGCGCCGCGGCCGGAGCAGAGGTCATGGCGATGATGGTATTTCGCTGGCGAATCTTTCGTCAACGAAATTTTCGCCAGCGAGATTCTCGTCGCCGAAGCACTGTCGCTAGGATGGGGGTATGCCGCCGGAGGACTGGACCGACCGTCACGTGGCCCGTTGGCGAGACCACTGGTCGGGCATTTCGTACGACGACCAGGTCGAAGGCATCGTCACCCGGATCGGGCGCATCGCGCACTACCTCGGCGAGACGATGAAGCGTGCCGCGGCCGCCTCGGACCTGCAGGAGTCGGAGTACAAGACGCTGCACGAGCTGATGATCCGGAACACCCCCGGCTCGGCCTCACCCGGCGAACTCGCCGACGACCTGAAGATCTCCGGCGCCGGGATGACCGGCCGGCTCGACACGCTGGAGAAGAAGGGCTGGATCCGGCGGGTTTCGGCGATCGAGGACCGGCGGCGGGTGATCGTCCAGATCACCCCGAAGGGCACCGAGATCTGGCGCGGCGCGATGGCCAACCGCGGCACCGCCGAGGACGAGCTGGTCGGCAGCCTGACCGAGCGGGAACGCGCCGCACTCAACCGCATCCTGAAGAAGCTCACCCTGCACATCGAGTCGCTGCCCGACTGACCGGCCGGACCCGGCCCGCGCCGGGGGCCGGTCAGGCCGAGGCCACGTCGAGGGCGCCGGACCGCAGCGCGGTGCGCAGCCGGCGCAGGTCGACGCCCAGCGGCCGGTCCTGGTACACCGGCGGCACCAGCTCGCCGATCGCCGCGCGCAGCGGTACCAGCGCCGGCGCGATCGCCGCTCCCCGCACCGTCCACGCCTGGTACGCGGTGAGCAGCTCGGCCGCGGTGATCGACTCGACCCGGTCCAGCGCGGCACGCAGTTGCTCGCCGGCCGCCGGCGCGAACGCCTGCAGGTCCTCCTGCCCGGCCGAGGTGTCCAGCGAACCCAGCGTCGCCGGCGCCGCCAGGCGCCGCAGCGCCTGCAACTCGCCGACCGCCCGCTTGTGCACCGTCACCAGCCCGGCCTGCGGCCCGGGTACCGCAGCCAGCTGCGGCGGCAGCCCGCTGTAGCGCTCGTCCAGCAGCCGTGCCATCCGCTGCACGCTCGACTCCGCGGCGTGGGTGAGCGCCGCGGTCACCGCGTCCAGCCGCAGCCCCAGCTCGCAGGCGTGGTAACCGGCCGTGGACACGAACTCGCCGGCCAGGAACGCGGGGGAGTCGGTCACCCAGCCCAGCGCCCGGTCCACCGCGCCGGCGAGATCCGCGACGGTACGGCTCAGGTGCGCGAGCACCTGCGGTACCACCCGGAACGACACCGGCGCGTGCAGCACGCCGGCCCGCACGGTGCCGCCGTCGGTCAGCGCCCGCAGCCGCGCGTACCGGTCCGCCAGCACCGGATCGCCCGCGGCCAGCCGCGGGTCGTACCCGGCGCGGGGGGCACCGAGCGCGTCGATCGTCGCCGCCGCGGCGACCAGCAGCCGCTCCGTCGCGGTGGCCGCCTCGGCGCCGCGCCGGATCCCGTGCATGGTGGCCACCGGGATGCCCTCCAGCAGGATCACGCCCTCCTTCGGACCCGGCCGGTACGGCTCGACGCCACGGGCGGCGAGCGCCTCGGCGGCGGGTACCTCGACGCGGTCGCCGGACGGGTCTGCGAGGCCGGCCGCGGCGGCCGGATCCCCGCCCGGCGCGGCCGGGTCGCGTTCGGCCAGTACCGTGCCGATCCCGGCGAGGGCCTGGCCGGCGTGGCACAGCGGGATGATCTCGCCGGCACAGCCGATGCCCTCGCGCGGCACCGCGGGATGGAAGCCGTCGTTGAGCCGGTCCGCGAGGAACCGGCACAGCTCGGCGCTCGCCCCGGTTTCCGGCCGCAGCGCGGTGCGCAGCACGATCGCCAGCAGCGCTCGGACGTCCGCCACCGGGAGCCAGGGCGGCTCACCGACCGCCCGCGCGGTGAGCAGCCGGAGCTGGTGGCTGGCCTGCTCGTCGGGGTCGAGGCGGCGGCCGGCGAAGGCGCCCATGCCGGTCGTCACCCCGTACACCGGGCGGTTCGGGTCGGTGAGCGCGGCGCGGACCTGCTCGCGGTTGGCGGCCACCTCGGCGAGCAGCCGCGGCGACAGCGTCAGCCGGGCGCCGTCGGCGATCGCGCGGATCGCGTCGGCGCCGAAGCCGCCCCGGGCCGACCGGTCGGTACCCGAAACGCTCGCGTCCGATCGGTCCGCGCCGGGTTCGGCGGCGTCGGGACCGCCCGCGTCGGGCCCGGCGGCGTCAGGGTTGCCGGTACCCGGCCCGTCCGCGCCGGACCCGTCCGCGCCGGACCCGCGTCGCACGCCGCGCAGGTTCGTGTCGTGCCCGTCCGCGCCGGGCCCGCCTCGCACGCCGCGCAGGTTCGTGTCCTGCCCGCTCGTGTCGTGCCCGTTCGTGCCCTGCCCGTTCGTGCCGTACCCGATCGTGCCCTGCCGGTTCGTCGTGCCGTGCCCGGCCATGCCGGGAACGGCGACCCGGTCGACCCGCACCTGCCGCTCGTCGCCGTCGCGCACCCTGCCCCCAGTCCCACCGAGTCGCCGCCGGGTGTTCGCCGCCCGGCCCACTCATACTGCGCTTTCAACCGAGAGGTTGACGGAGTGGCGGGTGCCGGCTAGGCTCTCTTTAAACCGATGAGTTGAAAGGGGGTGCGATGGACACGCTGACCCGAGCCTTCGCCGCCCTCGCCGACCCGACCCGGCGCGACATGGTCTCCCGGCTCGCCGACGGCGATGCCACCGTGAGCCAGCTCGCCGAGCCGTACCGGATCTCGTTGCAGGCGATCTACAAGCACCTGCGGGTGCTGGAGGACGCCGGGCTGGTCAGCCGACCGCGCGGCCCGCAACCCCGATCGGTGCGGCTGGAGATCGAGGCCCTGGACCTGCTGGACACCTGGATCGAGCGGCACCGGGTGCGGGTCGAACAGCGCTACCAGCGCCTGGACGCGGTCCTGGCGCAGATGGGGGGAGACGACGATGAGCCAGCTCACCGAGGCGAGGATCGAGGCGGACCGCCGGCTGCCGATCGTCCGGGTCACGCGTGACTTCGGCGCGACGCCGGCGCAACTGCTGCGCGCGCACACCGACCCGGGGCTGTTCGTGCGGTGGGTCGGGCCGGATGCGCTGACCACCCGGATCGACCACTGGGACGCGCGCACCGGCGGCAGCTGGCGCTACGTCTCGGTCGACGGCGACACCGAGCACTGGTTCCACGGCTGCTTCCACGAGGTCGGCCCGGCGCGTCTGGTGCAGACCTTCACGTACGAGGGGGCGCCGGAGGGTGTCGCGCTGGAGACGATGTGGTTCGAGGAACTCGGCGGTGGCCGCACCCGGCTGCACACCCAGTCGCTGGTGGACAGCTTCGAGGCCCGCGACGCGATCCTGCGCAGCGGCATGGAGGTCGGCATCGCCGAGGGCTACGCGAAGCTGGAGAGGATGCTCGACGATGGCACTGTCTGACCGCCCGGCCGACCGGCACCGGCAGGTTGCCGGCCTGTTCACCGACCGGGTCCGGGGCGCCGACCGCTGGGATGCGCCGGCGCCGGTCGCCGGCTGGACCGCCCGCGACGTGGTGCGCCACCTGACCGACTGGTTCCCGGCGTTCCTGGCCGCCGGCGCCGGCATCGAGCTGCCGGCCCGGCCGTCGGTCGACGACGACCCGGTGGCCGCCTGGCAGGCGCACACCGAGTCGGTGCAGGCGATCCTCGACGACCCGGAGACGGTGCACCGCAGCCTGTCCAACCCGCACCTCGGCACGGTGCCGCTCGATGCCGCGATCGACCAGTTCTACACCGCCGACGTGTTCATGCACACCTGGGACCTGGCCCGGGCCACCGGCCAGGACGACCGGCTGGACGCCGACTTCTGCGGGCAGCTGCTCGGCGGGTTGGAGCCGATGGAGGAGATCCTGCGCTCGTCCGGCCAGTACGGGCCGCGCGTCGCGGTGAGCGACGACGCCGACGTGCAGGCCCGGCTGATCGGCTTCATCGGCCGCGATCCGCACTGGGCCGCCTGACCGCACCGGTTGTCTGCTCGCGCTGGGTGTCTGACCGTACTGCGCCACCTGACCACGACGGGCGGCCGGACCGCACCGGCCGCCCGACCGCACCGCCTGCCCCATCTTCCGCCCACCGGGCCGGAAGGTGGTGGCTCAGTGGTTGCGGTAGATGCCGTCGGCGTCGGCGCCGGCGACGAGCTCGTCGAAGCTGAGGTTGTCGGTGAACAGGTTCGCCTCGATGGTGCGCACCGCCTCCGGCACGCACCGGAAACTGCGTCCCCGCTCCGCCGGGTGCAGGTCGACGACGAGGAGCGGGTGCCGGAACTCGCGCAGCGCGACGTCGTCGACCACGAACAGGAACGTGTGCGGGTACTCCGGCGGCACCAGGGCGAGCACCTCGGCGAGGGTGCATCCGGCGTACTGCGGGTCGTTCAGCGGGTGCACGCCGGCCTGCATGCCGAGGCCGCTGTCCTCCTCCGGCTCGAACACGTCGGTCAGGATCGAGGTCCACCCGGTGTCGTCGGCGAAGCCGGTGCGGACCAGCAGTGCGACCTCGGTGGCAGGGAGTGGCTGCGGCATGTGCCTTCTCATTCCGGTGGGACGACGGTGATGGCGGTGTGCCGGTGGTGCGCCCGTACCGCGGCGAACAGCAGGGCGATCGCGCCGGCGCCGAACGCGATGGTGCCGGCGAGGGCGAGGGGCAGCGGGGTACCGAGGTCGGTGGCGTGCACCAGCCCGTACCAGACGTAGGTGAGCAGCAACCCGCCGGCGACCGCGAGCCGGTGCCCGGCGCCCCAGCCGGCGCGGTGCGAGCAGCGCACCAGCAGTACCGCGCAGCCGGCCGCGTAGGCCGCCCAGATCGCCAGTTGCGGCCACGCGCCGAGGAACCAGGAGAGCACGGTGTCGATCGCCCAGTAGCCGCTGGAGACGAGGAATGCGGCGACGCCGACGCGCACGGCCGGCGGTGCCGGCCGGCGCCGCGGGTCGATCCGCGGTGGCCCGGGCCAGCGCCGCGCGACGAGCACGGCCGAGGCGACGAGCAGCACGATCGCGACGGCGACGACGCCGAACTGGCCGCCGCTGCCGACGAACCGGTACGTGTCGTACTGCACGAAGGCCAGCGCGGTGCAGCCCAGGACGAAGATCGCCGCGGTCACGGCGAGACCGGTGCGGCGCAGCCACGGCCGGAGCGGCTCGGTGGCGAACCCCTCGACGAGGGCGATCGGCACGCAGATGCTCCAGATGGTGTGCAGTGTCAGCGATCCCTGCACCAGCTCCGCGCTGATGTCGAGCCCCGGGATGGGGGCGAGGCCGGCGAAGCTGGGCAGCCCGAGGTAGCCGGGGTTGAACAGCATCTGGTCGATCGGGCCCTCTTCGAGCAGCGCGTACCCGGCGGCGAGCAGCACCAGCACCGGCCAGCCGCCGCCGAGGCGGCGCCCGACCTCCCGGACCAGCAGCGCGCCCCCGCCGTACATGGGTGCCAGGGCGAGCAGCCACGGCAGCGCGGTGATCGGCTGGTTGCCGAGCAGGAACTCGCCCAGGTACGGCGCGAGCAGGAACAGCCCGACCAGCAGCGGCCACCGTCGTTCCGTCCGTTCCCGGGTCATGAGAGCACATTACCAGAGCAACCACTCTATTAATCGGCTGCTCGCCGATGGTGGGCCTGGACCCACCCGGCACGGGGTCCAGCGGGATACCGCCGATGTCACCCGCTTCGTACGTTCGTCCTGCTGCCGGTGACGCGGCAGGACATCGGCGAACGGAGACCATCATGAGCGTGTTGCGAGACCAGCCGGATTCCCTGGTGCGCAACGGGACCGGCGACCGGGCGGGGCGCCGCCTGTGGTTCGTGGACAACCTGCGGATCCTGCTCACGGTGTTGGTGGTGCTGCACCACGTCGCCGTCGGCTACAGCGGTCTGGGCATGTGGTACTACGACGAGCAGCCGACGAGCACCGCGGTCGGAATCGGCCTCACCGCGTTCCTGATGCTGAACCAGGCATGGTTCATGGGCGCGTTCTTCCTGCTGTCCGGGCACTTCACGCCCGGCTCGTACCAGCGGAAGGGTGCCCGGGCGTTCCTGCGCGACCGGCTGGTCCGGTTGGGCATCCCGCTGCTCGTCTTCTACTTCGTGCTCAACCCGATCCTGTCGGTCGGCGACTACCACGGCGGTTCGCTGGGGACCGCGTACCTGCACGCGATCGGGTCCGGGCCGCTGTGGTTCGCGCTGGCGCTGCTGGTCTTCGACGGCTGCTACGCGGCGGTACGCGCGGTGGCCGGCGCCCGTCGATCGCGGACCCGCGGCCGGTCGCCGCGGGCCGGAGAGCCCGCGACAGGCACCGGCGTCGGCCGGCCGGGCCGCCCGAACGGGCTGCTGCGCTGGGCGGAGGACGCGGGCGGGGCGCCGAAGCGGCGCGCCGTGCTCGGGTTCGTGGCGCTGCTGGCGCTCGCGACGTACGCGCTGCGGATCGTGGTACCGGAAGGGTTCTGGCTGCCGGTGGTCGACTTTCCGACCGGCGCCTACCTGCCGCAGTACGCGGGGTTCTTCGCCCTCGGCGCGCTGGCGTACCGGCGCGGCTGGTTCCACGCCGTCACGCCGCGGCTCGGCTGGTTCGGCGCCGGGCTCGCGGCCGGGGCCACGGTGCTGTTCCTGCCACTGGCTCTGAGCGGCGGCCTCACCGGCTGGACCGGCCACGGCACCCCCAGCTCGCTGTGCTACGCCCTGTTCGACTCCGGCTTCGCGGTGGGCCTGCTGCTCGCCCTGATCGCCCTGTTCCGCCACCGGTTCGACGGCCAGGGCCCGCTGCGCCGGTACCTGTCCCGGCACGCGTTCACCGTCTACGTCAGCCACGCCGCGGTGGTGACCGCCGCCGGCTACGGCCTCTCCGCACTCGCGGTGCCGACGCTGCCGAAGGTCGTACTGCTGGCGGCGGTGACGGTGCCGGCCTGCTTCGCCCTGGCCGGCCCGATCCGGCGGCTGCCCGGCGTTCGCCGGGTGCTGTGACCGGGCCCGGTTCGGGCCGCGGCCCGGCCGCGGCGCCGGACCGCCGATCCTGCCGGCGCGACCGGCCGGCGTGGCCGGAGCCGGCCGCCGGGCCGGCGGCCGGGCCCGATCAGTCGGCGGTGGCCGGGGCACCCAGGTCGTCGGAGCGTCCGGCCCGGATCCGGGACCACTGCGCGGCGGGGCGGTCGCCGACCCGGGCCGGGTCCGGGATGTCCTGCGGCCAGCCGGCCGGCGAGTCCTCCCACGGCTCCTGCCGCCCGTACACCGTCAGGTCCAGCAGGCCGTAGCTCTGGTCCATCGCCTCGACCCCGCGCCCGGTGGTCCAGTACGTCTCGAAGACCCGGTCGCCCCGGCGCAGGTAACAGGCCAGTACGAACGGGCCGCGGCCGGCGAGCAGGGTGTCCAGCGATGGCTGCGCCGAGTACCACGGCACGTCCCAACCCATGAAGTCGCGGTACCGGACGCTCTGCTCGTACGGGCCCTGGCACAGGGTCGCGTAGGTCACGTCGCGCGAGTGCAGGTACGCCAGCTCCCGCACCTGGCTGTTGAAGAACGTGCAGCCGGGGCACTGCTGCGCGGCCGGTGCGCCGGTGTGCCACATCTGGTAGTACGCGATCAGCTGGCGCCGCCCCTCGAACGCGTCCAGCAAGGTCACCGGCCCGTGCGGGCCGATCAGCGGGCTCGCCGCCGGTACCTCCACCATCGGCAGCCGCCGCCGGGCCGCGGCGATCGCGTCACCGGCCCGGCTGTGCTCCTTCTCCCTGCTGCGCAGTTCGTCCAGCTGTGCCTGGTATGCGGCGCGATCGGTGATGGCAGGCGCCGCGGTGTCGATCTCGGTGTTCATCGGAACCGTTCCCTCCGTGTCGGTGGACTCTCACCCCACCGACGAACCGCGCGCCGCCGGATCGACACCGGCAGCGAAACAATTTCCCGGTGGCGTCTCCCGGCCGGCGCGGCAGGTCAGGTGGCGGGCTCGTCCGGGGCCAGCTCGGCCAGCCGGGCCTCCAGGTAGCGGCGCTCCGGCCCGGTCGGCGCCAGCGCCAGCGCGTCCCGGTACGCCTGCCGGGCCTCGCCGGTACGGCCCGCGCGGCGCAGCAGGTCCGCCCGGGTCGCCGGCAGCAGGTGGTAGCCGTCCAGCCGGCCGTCGGCGGCCAACTCGTCGACCAGCGCCAGGCCGGCCGGGATCCCGTCGGCCATCGCCACCGCGACCGCCCGGTTCAGGGCCACCACCGGCGACGGCGCCAACCGCGCCAACGTCGCGTACAGCGCGGCGATCTGGCCCCAGTCGGTACTCGCCGGGTCCGGTGCGGTGGCGTGGCAGGCGGCGATCGCGGCCTGCACCTGGTACGGCCCGGTGCGGCGGGCGGCGAGCGCCCCGTCGAGGACCGCGACCCCCTCGGCGATCAGTGCCGCGTCCCAGGCCGACCGGTCCTGGCGTTCCAGCGGCACCAGCGTCCCGTCGGCGGTGCGGCTGGCGCGGCGCGCCTCGTGCAGCAGCATCAGTGCGAGCAGTCCGGCCGGCTCCGGTTCGGCCGGCAGCAGCCGGCACAGCACCCGGGTCAGCCGGATCGCCTCGGCGGTCAACGCGCGGCGCGCGTTCGGCCGCTCCTCGCCGTACCCCTCGTTGAAGATCAGGTACAGCACCGCGAGCACGGCGGACAGCCGCTGCCCGAGCACCTCCGCCGGCGGCACCCGGTACGGGATCCCGGCCTCGGCGATCTTGCGCTTGGCCCGCACCAGCCGTTGTGCCATGGCCGGCTCGGTGGTCAGGAACGCCCGGGCGATCTCGGTGGTGGTCAGCCCGGCCAGGGTGCGCAGCGTCAGCGCGACCCGGGCGGCGAACGGCAGCGCCGGGTGGCAGCAGGTGAAGATCAGGCGCAGCCGGTCGTCCGGGATCTCCTCGGCCGCCGCCACCGCCGGGTCGCGTTCGAGCACCGCGAGCTGGCGCAGCTTGGCCGCGCCGGTGGCGTCGCGACGCAGCCGGTCGAGGGCGCGGTGCCGACCCGCGGTGAGCAGCCACGCGCCGGGGCGGCGCGGCACCCCGTCCCGCGGCCAGGTGGCGAGCGCCGCGGCGAACGCGTCCTGGGCGCAGTCCTCGGCGAGGTCCCAGTCGCCGGTCAGGCCGATCAGGGTGGCGACGAGCTGGCCCCATTCCTCCCGGTACGCCGTCTCGACCGCCGCGGTGACCCGGTCGCCGGGCGCGTTCACTCCCAGACCGGGCGGATCTCGACCGCGCCCCAGCGCGCGTACGGATGGCCGGCGGCGATCTCGATCGCCTCGTCCAGGCTGGCGCACTCGACGATGGCGAAACCACCGACGAAGTCCTTCGTCTCGGCGAACGGGCCGTCCGACACCAGCGTCTCGCCGTCCCGGACCCGCACCGTGGTCGCGTCCACCACCGGACGCAACCGGGCGCCGGTCAGGCGGGCGCCGCGGCGTTCCAGGTCGTCGAGCCACGCCTGGTGCACCGGGTCGGCGGCCAGCTCCTCGTTGCTCGGTGCGGCCGTCTCGTCGTCGCAGATCAACAGCGCGTACTTCATCGCCACATTCTGCCTCGCCGGTGCGTACCGTTGCGGTGTCCGTCTACTGAGGACGGACACGCAGCGGATCGAGCCCAGTTCTGAGCGGCCGTTATCTACTACATAACGTTGTCGTAGTTAGGCTCGATGGGCGAGGCCATCGCACCGGCACCGGGCCCGAAACGGGCCCCTGATCCCCCCGGCCGGCAGGAACCGGACGTTTCACGGGGGGTCGTACGGTGCTCGTCGGTCTGACGCAGGTGATGCCGCGGCGCGCCGTCGTGCCGCGCCGCGGCCGGTTCGTCCCGACCGTGGCGCTCTACGCGGTCGGCGCCGCCCTCGGCCTCGCCGTCGCCTGGTGGTTTCCGTGGAGCGGTGACACCGGGCTGCACATCGCCGTCGTCGAGCAGCTGTCCCGGCACCTGGGCGACCCGCCCGACCCGCTGGTCGGCGCGCACGCCGCCAGCCCCTACTACTCGCCGTACAGCCTGGTCCAGGCGCTGCTGGCGCGGGTCACCGGCCTCGGCGGGTACGACGTGCTGCGCGTCTCGGCGCTCGGCAACGCGCTGCTGATCGCCAGCGGCCTGCACCACCTGGTCCGACGGTTGTCGACCGCGCCGTGGGCGCCGCTCGCGGCGCTGGTCGCGATCCTCCTGCTGCAGGGCACCACGCTGCTGACCTGGAGCGGGTTCCTCGGCCTCCAGTCGCTGGCCATCACGCTGTCCTACCCGGCCGCGTTCGCGCTGGGCGTCACGCTGCACCTGTGGGGGCTGGTCGCCGCCCGGCTCGTCGGGCGCGGCGGCCCCTGGACCTTCCCCGTCGCCGGCCTGCTCGCCGCCGACGTGGTACTCGACCACCAGTTCACCGCGGTCGCGGCGGCGCTCGGCTGCCTGGCACTGGTCGTCGGCGGCCGGCGCCGGCTGAACCTGGTCGAAGTGGCGTGCTGGTCGGCCGCCGTCGCGATCGCGGCCGCCGCGCTCGCCACCTGGCCGTACTTCCCGGTGCTGTCGTTGCTGTCGTCGACCGGCGGGCTGGACCGGATCCAGGCGCCGCTCTACCACCATCTGCTCGGTTTCTACGGGCTCGGCCTCGCCACCGGCATCCCGGCCCTGGCGCTGCGGGTGTACCGGCGGCGCACCGATCCGTTGGCCTGGCTGGCCGTTCTCGCCGGGCTGTTCGTCGGGTACGGCTGGGTCACCGGGCACGCCACCTGGGCCCGGCTGCTGCCGGCGGTGCTGCTGGCGGGGCAGCTCGCGGTCGGCATCGAGGTGGCCGAACAGCTCGCCCGCCGTCCCGGCACGGGCCGCGGCCGGCTGACGGTGGCCGCGGCGGCGCTCGGCTGCCTGGTGGCGCTGCCCACCCAGGCCGGCGTGCTGCACTACGCCGCGCCGCTGCCGGCGAGCCTGGACCGGCACCTGGCGACGAAACGGGACTGGGTGGGCTACGGGTGGGTCACCCGCTGGATCGGCACCGGACGGACCGTGCTGGCCGGTACGTACCACGCCGCCCGGATGCTGCCCGGCTACCGGATCTTCACGCTGGCCCCGGCCTACCCGGAACCGTGGCTGCGCTCGGCGCCGGCGCGCCGCGCCGCCCGGGCGGCGATCCTCGACCCGGCGACCGGCCACGCCCGCCGCGCCGCCCTGCTCGGCGCCTACCGGATCCGTTTCCTGGTGGTCTATCCCGGGCAGGCCGCCGCGTTACGGCACGCCGGGGTGCGGCTGCACGAGCTCGGGCGCAGCCCGCGGTTCGGCCACGACGTGCTGTACCGCGTCGCCCGCGCCTGACCGGGCCCGGCCCGGCGATCAGGCGGCCAGGTGGGCGGCGAAGAAGCGGCTGGTCGCCGCGGCCAGCGCGGCGGTCTCGGCGTCGAGGTCCGGGTACTGGAAGTGGCCCGCGGTCAGCACCGCCAGCTCGGCCGGCCCGGCCAGCGCGTTGTGCACCGCGAACTGGCCCGGCGGCGGCACCGACGGGTCGAACAGGGCCGCGGCCACCAGCGTGGGCGCGGTGAGCTGCCGGGCCGCGGTCGCCGCGTCGAAGAACGCCAGCACCTCGGTCACCTCCGGATGGCGCGCGGCGTACCGGCGAACCGACTCGCCGCTGCCCGCGCAGTCCAGGGTGAGTCGCAGCGGCTGGTTGCCGAACGTCGGCACGGTCAGCTGCGCGGCGGCGAACCGCTCGTCCCACGGCAGTGCCAGCGCGCCGAGCCCGCCGCCGAGGCTCTCGCCGAGGTAGCCCAACCGCTCGGTCAGCTCCGGTACCAGCTGGCGCAGCGCGGTGGCGGCGCACCACAGATCGGCGACGCAGCCGCCGATGACGTACGTCTCCGGCGCCTCGATCCCGTGCAGTACGTGTTCGGCCGTGGTGTCCGGGATGCCGGGCGTCCGGCCCCGGTCGGGCAACCCGCGGACGCACGGCTGGATCGCGGCCGAGCACGGCAGCGGCAACGGCGACCGCGCTGCGGCCCGGCCGCCGTAACCGTGCCCCACGACGAAACCGTGCCGGGCCGGTCGCTCGTCCGGCAGCACCGCCCAACCGCCCAGGCGTACGCCGCCGACCGAGCTGAAGGTGACCCCGAAGACCTGGCAGCCGTCCCGCTTGTCCTCCACCGGCCCGAGCACCGGGTCCGGATCGACCGCCAGCGCCGCCGCGTACTGCCCGCGCCAGAACTCGGCGAACCCGGCCGGCGCCACCGGTGCCGGCACGGCGAGCAACCGGTCGAGGTCGTAGCCGTAGGTCGGGTCGAAGCCGAAGCCGTGCGCGAGGATGCCCATGCCGCTGAACCTAACGGTCGCGGTCTCGCACCCGACCAGCCGGTACGCGGGCATCGCGCGGTGTGGGCGGATCCGGGCCGGGCCCGACGCGGCCCCGGTACCGCGGCGTCGGCCGGGCGGGGCCGGTCCGGCACGGCCCCGGCGTGCCCGGCCCAGGCGGTCAGGCCCAGTCGGTCAGGCCCAGGCGGTCAGGCCCAGGCGGTCAGGCCCAGGCGGTCAGGACCAGGCGGTCAGGCCCAGGCGGTCAGGACCAGGCGGTCAGGACCAGGCGGTCAGGACCAGGCGGTCAGGACCAGGCGGTGCGGTAGCTGGCCCAGTCCGCCGCGGTGGCGGCGAAGTCGACGTACAGCGCCACCCCGAAGGTCCGGCGTCGCGGCCGGTGCCCGAGGGCCAGCCGCACCCCGCGCAGCGCGGCGGCCATCGTCTCGGCGTCGCCGCGGTGGCAGGCGGTGCGGTCGTGATAGGCCGGTACGCCGATCAACAGGGCGACGTTGCCCGGCACCACGCCCAGCGCGAGGCCGGTGGCCCGGCGGACGTACCCGGCGTAGCTGGTCGCGGTCGGCAGGCAGCTGTCGTACAGCATCACCGCGACCTGGTCGACGTGGCCCGCGAGCCGGCGCAGGTAACCGGGCGACCAGACGCCCCGCGGCCCGCCCGGCAGCGCGCGGATCGTGCTGGCGAGCCCCGGCACCGGCGCGAGCAGGCTCGCCGACAGGGACAGGACGGCATGGTACCGGCGGGTCGCCCGGTGGCTCGCGGCAAGCAGGGTGACCAGGTCGGCGTCGCCGTCGGCGACCGGCTCGAAGTCGTAGTGCACGCCGTCGAACCCGTCGCGCAGCACCTGGCGTAGCGAGGCGAGGATC
Organism: Actinocatenispora thailandica; assembly: GCF_016865425.1. Classification (NCBI taxonomy): domain Bacteria; kingdom Bacillati; phylum Actinomycetota; class Actinomycetes; order Micromonosporales; family Micromonosporaceae; genus Actinocatenispora; species Actinocatenispora thailandica. The sequence goes on from NZ_AP023355.1 coordinate 1,972,263, forward strand.
GTGGCCCGGGTCCTCGCGGAGCCCAGCCGCAGCTGCCCGGGCACCGGATGGGCGCCGAGCCAGGCCTGCACCCGTACCCCCGGCAACGCCCGGTGCAGCGCGGTCACCAGCCACCTGGCCCGGGGCCGCTGCGACCGGTCCAGGCTGCCGTCGTCGCGGAACGGGCCGGCATGCACGTACAGGTCGCGGATGCCGGTGTGCCGCAACCGGGCCGCCAGCGCGTCCACGTCGGACTGGCTCTTCCGGCCGTCGACCCACGCGTGGCCGAGCCACTCGGCGTCGTGCCCGGTGCCGCGGGCGGTGGGCGCAGGGGTGCCGCTGCCCTCGACCTGCAGTGCCACCGCACCGGCAGCCGCCACGAGTACGGCGGCGGCAGCCAGGCCGAGCGCCACGAGCAGCGCGCGGCGCGGCCAGCGTCGCCGCGGGAGGAGCCGGGGCATGCCGCAGATCCTGCCACCGGGGTCGGGCCGGACGGGTGGGGCTGGACCCACCCGTCCCGGGGTGTGGACGGATACCGGCCGCACCGCACGGTTCGTAGCGTCGTCGGTGTCGCCCGGCAGGCTGCCCGGGGACGAAGCGAACGGAGCCGAGAAGTGTTGCTACTGCTGCTGTTGAACCGCGTCTCGCCGCGGATCCGGGCCGGCCTGGGCGCCGTGTTCGTCGTCGCCGGCGTGGCGCTGGCCGCGGTGTCGGAGATCGTCGCGGCCGGGCTGCTGATCCACGCCGTCACGCTGGCCGCGGTCGGTGCGGTGCTCGCGGTCAGCGGTGCGGTCGGCCGGCGCCGCGCCGCCCGGCTGTCGGCCAAGCCGAGCGGTGCACCGCGGGGCGGGACGGAACCCGGCGTTACCGGATCGGCGACCCGCGCGAGTGGGTCGGCGGCGCCGGCCGGGCCGGCGCCGGTTGCGACAATGACGACGATGCGGGGAGGGCGGCGATGACACGGTCGGCCGAGGACGGTCCGTTGCGGTGGGCGCGCGCCGTCGGGCTCGGGTTGTACCGGTCGGCGGTGCTGGTCGGGGTGACCGGCGTGCTGCCCGCGGTCGCCGTGCCCGTCTCGTTCTTCGGGTTCCGGTTTGCCCGGACCTGGTCGGCCGACCTGTCCGCCCCGCTCCCGGTACTGCTGCTGGTGACCGCCGGTGAGGTCGCGATGACGCTGGTGTGGACCGGTGCGGCCGGCTGGTTCGTGGTGGCGTTCCTCGGCCGGCCACTGAGCCGGGCCGCCCGCTGGGCGGCCGGACGCTGGCTCGGTGTGACGATCGAACCCCGGTACAACCCGGTGCTGCCGGTCACCCGGATGGCCACCGGCTTCTGGTGGAACGGCTACGCCTACCACGAGTCGGAGCGCGAGGCCCGCCGCCGGGCCGGTCTCGACGCCCGCCACCACGACCCGCAGCTGCGCCGCGACGCGCGCTGGCTGCTGGTCGCCGCGGTCACCGTCCTGCCGGCGACCGCGGCACCGCTGGCCTGCCTCGCGGCCGGCGGCTACCTGCTCGCCCGGCCCGGTGGCATCGGGTACGGCGCGGCGCTGTGCGCGGCCGGCCTGGCCGCGGCGCCGTTCGGCTGGCGGCTGCTCGGTCCGCTGGGGACCCGGCTGCTCGGCCCGTCGCCGCGCCGGCTCGACCAGCGGGTCGAGGAGCTGGAGGCGATCCGGGCCGACCTGACCCAGAACCAGGCGGCCGAGCTGGAGCGCATCGAGCGCGGCCTGCACGACGGGGCGCAGGCCCGGCTGGTCGCGCTGGGCATGTCGATGGGCGCCGCGGAGCGGCTGGTCGACCGGGACCCGGACCAGGCGAAGCGGATCCTGGCGCAGGCCCGTACCTCGTCGGCGGCGGCGCTGGCCGAGCTGCGCGCGCTGGTACGCGGGATCAACCCGCCGGTGCTCGCCGAGCGGGGCCTGGTCGACGCGGTACGGGCGCTGGCGCTGGACGCCGCGCTGCCGGTCGAGGTGCGCAGCACGCTGCCGGCCCGGCCGGAGCGGCCGGTGGAGTCGGCGGTGTACTTCGCCGTCGCGGAACTGCTCGCGAACGCGGTCAAGCACGCCCGGGCGAGCCGGGTCGAGATCGACCTGGACTACGGTGAGCGGGTGCTGACCGCGACCGTGACCGACGACGGTATCGGCGGTGCCGCACCGGGCGCCGGTCCGGCACCGGCCGGGACGAGCCAGCCGGCTGGGACGGGGCAGCCGGGTGCCGGCGGGGCCGGGGCGAGCCAGCCGGCTGGGACGGGGCAGCCCGGTGCCGGCGGGGCCGGGTCCGGGCTGACCGGGTCCGGGCTGGCCGGGATCGAGCGCCGGATGGCGGCGTTCGGCGGGGTGTTGCGGATCGACAGCCCGGCCGGTGGGCCGAGCCGGATCACGGTGGCGGTGCCATGCGCGTTGTCGTAGCCGAGGACCTGTTCCTACTGCGGGACGGGCTGGTCCGGCTGGTCGAAGCGTACGGGCACACCGTCGTCGCGGCCGTCGGTACCGGTCCGGAGGCGCTCGACGCGTTGCGCACCCACCGGCCCGACGTGTCCATCGTGGACGTCCGGCTGCCGCCGACGTTCTCCGACGAGGGCCTGCAGGCGGCGCTCACCGCCCGCCGGGAGATCCCCGGCCTGCCGGTGCTGATCCTGTCCCAGCACGTCGAGCAGCTCTACGCGCGCGAGCTGCTGGCCGACGACCGGGGCGGGATCGGCTACCAGCTCAAGGACCGGGTGCTGGACGCCGACCAGTTCACCGACGCGCTGCAGCGGGTCGCGGACGGTGGTACCGCGCTGGATCCGACGGTGGTCGCGAAACTGCTCGGCCGGCCGGCCCGGGTCGACCCGCTCGCCGCCCTCACCGAGCGGGAGCGCTCGGTACTGGAGTCGATGGCCGAGGGGTTGTCCAACGCGGCGATCGCGGCCAGGCTGTTCCTGAGCGAGGGCGCGATCAGCAAGTACACCACGTCGATCTTCGCCAAGCTCGGCATCGCGGCTGCCGACGACACGAACCGCCGGGTCCGGGCGGTGCTCGCCTACCTCGACGGCGCCGGTAGCTGATCTGCGGCGGGGTCCCGGTTGTGCCCGCCGCGCCGCCGCTGCCGTCGTAGGCTGGTGCATCGAGGTCGTGGCGGGGGGTCGCCGACCGAGTGGATGGTGTTGCGTGATGGATCTGGATGCCGTCGCCGACCAGCTGTACGCGTTGTCGCCCAGCGAGTTCACCGCGGCACGCACCGACCGGGAGAAGGCGGCACGGTCCGACGGCGAGCGGGCGCTGGCCGCCCGGATCCATGCGCTGCGCCGGCCGACCGTGGCCGCGTGGGCCGGCAACCTGCTCGCCCGTACCCGGTCGGCCCAGGCGCAGCGGCTGCTGGGGTTGGGCGAGGAACTGCGTGCGGCGTACCGCGACCTCGACGGCTCCCGGATCCGGGCGTTGTCGGCCGAGCAACGGCGGCTGATTCCGGTACTGGTCGGGGACGCCGCCCGGCTGGCCGCCGCGGCCGGCCACCCGCTCGGCGCCGACGCGCGCCGCGAGGTCGAGCAGACGCTGCACGCGGTGGTCGCCGACGCCCAGGCGGGACAGCGGTGGATCCGCGGCCGGCTGGACCGGCCGCTCGCCACCGCCGGGCTGGCCGCCGTCGCCGCCCCGGGCGATGCCGCGGCGGCCGGCGGTGAGGTGGTCGAGCTGGGGGCGGCCGCGGCCCGCCGCGGCACGTCGGCCGGACGGCCGCGGCGCCGGGCCGGCGCCGGCAGATCGGGTACCGACGGACCCGCGGCCGACCGGGGTACCGCAGGCTCGGCGCCCGGTCACGGCACCGGCACCCGGCGCGGCACCGAGGCCGAGCGGGCGCTGCGGACCAGCGTCGAGGCGCGGGCGGCGGCGGAGCGGGAGCTGGCCGACGCGCAGTCCGCGGTCCGTGCCGCGGAGCGGCGGATCGCCGAGCTCAGCAGCGAACTGGACCGCGCCGGCCGCGAGCAGCAGGCCGCCAAGGAGCGGGCCCGGACCGCGCGGCGGGAGCTGACCCGGGCCGACCGCACCGCGCAGGTCGCGCAGCGACGGGCCGCGCAGCACCGCCGTCCCGACGACTAGGCGGGGCTGGTCGCGTGCCGAGGGCCGCACCGGACCACGCGTCGGACCCTGGGGCGTGTCTTCATGGCCAGCCACCCGGCTGCGCCGGGCCCGTCTGCCCGCTCGCGGCGTTGTCGGCACGAGCGCATCCGACACCGGTATGCACCCGCACCTCCGCCTTGCGCGCGAACCAACGGACTCCGGCTCGCCCGGGCGGAGCCATGAAGACACGCCCTAGCGAGCGGCCCGGTAGCTGGCGAGAAACACCGCGACGGCGCGGTCGGCGGCGCGGCGGATCTCCGGCTCGGGCACCCGGTCGTCGTCGACGTGGAACATGCCGCGGTCCAGCGCCGGCCCGAGGACCAGGAAGGCGAAGTCCTCGGCGGCGTCGCCCGGGTCGCCGGTGAGCAGGCCCCGGTCGGCGAGCCGGGAGAACACGTCGGCCAGCGCCGCGAGCACCCGGGCCGGCGCGCGCCGGTGGTACTCGCGGGCCAGCTCGGGGAAGCGGCCGGACTCGCCGATGATCAGCCGGCGCACGGCGAGCACCTGCGGATTGAGCACGGTGGACAGGTAGCGCCGGGCCAACGAGCGCAGCGCCGGTTCGAGATCGTCGGCGGCGCGCACCTCGGCGAGTTCGGCCGGCACCTCGGCGGCGAACCGTTCGGCGGTCGCGGTGACGCCGAGGATGATCTCGGCGAACAGCGTCTTCTTGTCCCGGAACTGGTTGTAGACGGTCTGCTTGGACACCGCCGCGGCGGCGGCGATCTGGTCGGTGCTGGTGCCCTGGTAGCCCTGGCGCAGGAACAGGCCGGTGGCCGCCTGCACGATGGCGCCCCGCTTGCCGGTCGCGCCGGCCGAGTCGCTCGACGCGGCACGGCCGATGCGCACGATCAGCTCGTCGGTGTGGGTGTTCCCGGCCGGTTCGCCCATCTGCCCTCCCGGTGTTCCGCCGTACTGGACTGGACAGTACCCGATGCGGTACTGTCCAGTCCACTCGGTACTGATCAGTCCAATGAATCAGACGATGCGGTCCAACCCGGGAGGCTGACATGACGACACCCACGCAACCGGTCGGGGCCGCCGCGGCACGGAGCCGGAGCAGCTGCGACCGCAGCCGCGCCGTCACTCGCTCGCTGCTCGGCTACGGCGTGCTGGCCGGCCCGTTCTACGTGCTGGTCAGCCTGGCGCAGGCGATGACCCGGCGCGGGTTCGACCTCGCGCACCACGACTGGAGCCTGCTCGCCAACGGCAGCCTCGGCTGGATCCAGATCGCCAACCTGGTGCTGTCCGGGGCGATGGTGGTCGCGGCGGCCGTCGGCATGCGCCGCGCGCTGGCTGGCACGCCCGGCTGCCGGTGGGTGCCACGGCTGGTCGCCGGGTACGGGATCGGGCTGGTGCTGGCCGGCGCGTTCGTCGCGGATCCGGCGAACGGTTTCCCGATCGGTACTCCCGCGGGCCGGGCGGCCGAGGTCTCCTGGCACGGGATGCTGCACCTGGCGGCCGGTGGCCTCGGGTTCCTGTGCCTGATCGCCGCGTGCCTGGTGTACGCCCGCCGCCTCCGGCGGCTCGGCCACCGTGGCTGGGCGCTCTACTCGGCGCTGACCGGGGTGCTGTTCCTGGTTTCGTTCGCCGGGATCACCAGCGGTTCGAGCAGCGCCCCCGTGGTGCTCGGGTTCACTGCCGGAGTGCTGCTCGCCTGGGCCTGGCTCGCCGCGGTGTCGGTGCGGCTCTACCGCGCCACCCCGAAGCCCGGCGCCTGAGCGCGTGCGGGCCGGGCCGCGGCTGCGGGCCGGTCGGTCACGGTGCGGCTTCAGGGCCGGCCGGCACGCACCCCGCACGGTCACTCGGCCAGGCGGTAGTCGTCGGTGGTCACCGTGCCGGCCGAGGTCAGCCGCAGGCCGAACGAGACCGCGGTGGCGCCCTCCGGTACCGGCGGGGTGCGCCACGAGAGGTGCCGCCAGGTTCCGGTGGCCGGCTGCTTCGGCGGGTGCACCGGCCAGGCGGTCCAGGCGCCCCGGGCGGTGCGGTAGTAGAGCACCGGCCGGGTTGCGGCGGTCGCGGTGTACCAGACGCCCAGCGTGTACCGCCGCCCCGGCGCGACCGCGGGCGCGCAGCTGCCGAGGTCCAGCGACGGCATCAGCTGCGCCCCGCCGGAGTGGTAGCCGCGTACCGTCAACCGGGCGGCGAACCGGCCGCCGTGCGCGGCCCCGGTGCGGCTCACCGCGGCCGAGTTGTGGCCGAACCCGGTGTGCCGGAAACAGGCCGGTTCGCCGTGCTGCCAGTTCTCCAGCGACGGGTCGCGCACCGCGTTGTGCCGCGGTGCCACCGGCGCCGGTGCGGCCAGCCGGTGCGCGGGACGGACCGGGCCGCGCACGACGGCGTCCATCGGCCGGACCACCGTTCCCCGGGCGGCGCGCGGGGCCAGCCAGTCCAGGAACCGCCGGAACGTCCGCGGCGGTATCCCGATGTCGCTGCAGCCGTCGCAGACGTGGTGGAACGTCAGCGGCAGCCAGCCACCGTGCCGCTCCGCGCCGCGAACCTCGTTGATCAGGTCGGCCAGGGTCCAGCCGCTGTCGAACTCGGCGGGCGCCCGCACGTCGTACGGGTCCGGCGGCGGGATCCGCTCGGTGTACGGGCACTCGGTGCAGTCGGTCGGGGTACGCACCGAGTGCAGGTCGCCGAGCTGCCGGGCGCTGTTGTACCCGCAGTCGCGCACGATCCGGCGCTCCCGCGGTCCGAGCGCGTCGTACGGGTAGGCGAACGAGGTCACCGGAATGCCCCAGCGCAGCCAGTTGCTGCGATCGTCGCACACCTCCCGGCGCGCTTCGGCGGCGGTGACGTCCGGCAGGTTCTCGTGCAGCACGGTGTGGCCGCCGATCTCCAGCCCCTTCGCGCGCATCTCGCGCACCTGTGCGAGCGACAGGTACCCGGGCAGGCCGACCCACCCGGACGGCACGTAGAAGGTGCCGGGCAGCTTGTGCCGCAACAGTTCGCGGGCGCCGACGAGCTGGTCCGCGTAGCCGTCGTCGAAGGTCAGCGACACGACCAGGCGATGACCGGTCGGCGCGCCACGGGCGGCGGGAACCGCGGCCAGGCCGGCGAGCGGGTCGGCCGGCGGCGCTGGCCGGCCGCCCCGGTGCCCTGCGGCGACCACCAACCCGGCGACGAGCAGTGCGAACGCGAGCCAGGCCGGCAGCAGCCAGCCACGGGCGAGGCGGTGCGCGCGCATCGCCTCACGCTAAGCCGGCCGGCCTGCCGGCGCCCCCGTCAAACGACGTAGACCGGGCTACGCCAGCGGTTCGACCGGCCGCCGCTGCCAGCCGCGGCGGACCGGCCGGCCGGCCCGGATCCGCGGCCCGATCGCAGGTTCTGGGCTCACCCGCGCCGTGGGGCCGGCACCGGTACCGCCGGCCCGCTCCGCCAATCGGCGTAGGGCTTGCTACGCGCTTCGCCCGGAGACCGCGGGTACCTCGGCGACCTACGGTGCACGCAGGGCCGCCGGGAGCCGGCGGCGTACCGGGCTCGACGGACGCTGGCGCGTCCCCGCCGGGCCGCCCGAGGGACACGAGGTGGTGTCGCCATGGCCGGGTTGGAGCTCGCACTGGCGGTCAACGGCCCGCTGGACGACGTGCGCTCGCGGTTGATCCAGGGCGCCGCGGCGGCTCCGGACACCGAAGCGCTGTCGGTGGGCATCGTCGGGTTGGGTTACGTCGGCCTGCCGACCGCGCTGGGACTGTACGCGCGGGGCGTGCCGGGGATCGGCGTGGACGTCAGCGCCGAGCGGCTGGCCGCGATCCGTACCGGCGCGGTGGATCTGCCCGACGACGACCGCACGACGCTGTCGGCGGCGCTGGCGGACGGTGGGCTGCGGCTCACCCGGGACCCGGCGCTGCTGTCCGATGTGGACGCGGTGGTGGTCTGCGTGCCGACCCCGGTGGACCGGCACCGGGTACCGGACACCAGCGCGCTGCGGGCGGCGTGCGCCGCGGTCGTCGAGCACGCCCGTGCCGGCCAGACCATCGTGCTGACCTCCACCAGCTACGTCGGTACCACCCGGGAGATGCTCATCGAGCCGCTGCGGGACCGGGGGCTGGAGGTCGACCGGGACGTCTGCGTGGCGTTCAGCCCGGAGCGCATCGACCCGGGCGTCCCCGCGCACCGGCAGCGGGAGACCCCGCGGCTGGTCGGCGGCGAGACACCCCGGTGCGCCGAGCGCGCCGCCCGCCTGATCGGGTACCTGACCGACGCGGTCTACACCGTCTCCACGCCGGAGGCCGCCGAGCTGGCCAAGCTGTACGAGAACGTCTACCGTGCGGTGAACCTCGCGCTGGCCAACGAGATCGCCGACATCTGCGGGAACCTGGCGTTGGATCCGATCGAGGTGACCAGCGCGGCGGCGACCAAACCGTACGGGTTCCTGGCCTGCTTCCCGGGGCCGGGCGTCGGTGGCCACTGCATCCCGTGCGACCCGCACTACCTGCTCTGGCAGCTGCGTACCTCGGCGCATCCGGCGCCGCTGATCGAGCAGGCGATGACGGCCATCGCGGCCCGGCCGCGGCGGGTGGTGACCCGCGCGGTGGAGTTGCTCGCCGAGACCGGCGGTGCGCTGCGCGGCGCCCGGATCCTGGTGATCGGGGTCAGCTACAAGCCCGGGGTCCGCGACCTGCGCGGTTCGTCGGCGGTGGAGATCCTGGCGGAGCTGGCCCGGCGCGGTGCCGACGTGCACTACTACGACCCGCTGGTGGCGGAGTGCGTGCTGCCGGACGGCACCCGGCTGCGCGGCGAGCGAGCCCCGCACGGCGGCGACTGGGACCTCGCGCTGGTGCACACCGTGCACCCGGGCGTCGAGTACGGCTGGGCGGCCGACTGCCCGCGGGTGCTCGACGCGACGTACCGCTTCGACGTCGCCTCGCACCGGCAGATCGTCTAGGGGAGCGGCGATGCGACTCGACCGGGACGTCCCCGCGGTGGTGCTCAAGCTGGACCGCAACGTGTTCCACCACGGTGGCCTCGGCGTGATCCGCAGCCTGGGCCGCGCCGGCGTCGAGATGTACGCGGTGCGCGAGGATCCGCTCGCGCCCGCGGCACGGTCGCGGTACCTGCGGGGCCGGCTCGACTGGCTGCCGGACCCGGACCAGCCGCAGCGGGTGCTGGCCGGCCTGGCCCGGGTCGCCGAGCGGATCGGCCGCCGGGCGGTGCTGATCCCCACCGACGACGCCGGCGCGATCCTGTTGGCGGAGCACGGATCGGTGCTGCGGCGGTGGTTCTCGTTCGCCGCGCCACCGCCCGCGCTGCCTCGCCGGCTGGCCGGCAAGGCGAGCCTCGCGGCCCTCGGCCGGGAACTCGGGCTGCCGGCGGTGGAGTCGGTCGAGACCCGCGATCCCGCCGAGGCTCGGCGCTTCGCCGAACGGGTCGGCTACCCGGTGGTGGCGAAGCTGACCGCACCGTGGCGGGACACCGGCGGGTTGCGCAGCACCACGGTGGTGCCGGACCCGACCGCACTGGCGACCGTGTACGCGACCGGGGTGCCGGTGCTGCTGCAGGAGCACGTGCCCGGCAACGACTGGTTCTTCCACGGCTACTGCGACGCCGACTCGGTCTGCCGGCCCGCGTTCACCGGTCGCAAGCACCGCTCGTACCCGCCGCACGCCGGGCTCACCAGCCTCGGCGAGTGCGTACCGAACGCGGCGCTCACCGCGGAGCTGACGGCGCTGCTGTCCCGGCTGGGCTACCGCGGGATCATGGACTGCGACCTGCGCCGCGACGCGCGCGACGGCCGGTTCCGGCTGCTGGACTTCAACCCGCGCATCGGCGCGCAGTTCCGGCTGTTCACCACCACCGACGGGGTCGACGTGGCGCGGGCCGCGCACCTGGACCTCACCGGGCGGCCGGTACCGGACGGCGTGCCGGTCGCCGGCCGCCGCTTCGTGGTGGAGAACTACGACACCTTCGCCGCGCTGGGCTACCTGCGCCGCGGCGAGCTGGGTCTCCGAGCCTGGCTGCGCAGCCTGCGCGGGGTCGACGAGGCCGCCTGGTTCGCGGCCGACGACCTCGCCCCGTTCGGCCTGATGTGCCTGCGCACCGCGTGGCGTGCGGCGCACCGCCCGATCGGTCGGCGCCGGCTCGGCGGCTCGGCGCTCCCGTCCCGGCCGGCGAGGTCGGGGCGGCTGACCACACCGCTGAGGCCGGCGCGTTCGGCCGGACCGGTACCGATCGACGGGGCGGAAGGAACGGCGTGATGAACAGGATGATCGATGTGGCCATCGTGGGTGCCGGGCCGTACGGGCTGTCGCTGGCGGCGCACCTGCGCGGCAGTGGCCTGGCAGTCCGGGTGTTCGGCCGGCCGATGGCGCTGTGGCGCACGGCGATGCCGGCGGGGATGCAGCTGAAGTCCCAGCCGTACGCCTCGAACCTGTCCGACCCGGCCGGCGCGGCGACGCTCGCCGCCTACTGCGCGCACCGCGGCGAGCCGTACGTGCCGTACGGCAGGCCGGTGCGGCTGGCCGACTTCGTCGCCTACGGCGGGTGGTTCCAGCACACCCAGGTGCCGGACGTGGCCGAGACGCTGGTGCGGCGGATCGGGCCGGTGGGGAACCGGTTCGAGCTGGCGCTCGACGACAGGGAGACGCTGCTGGCCCGGCGGGTGGTGGTGGCGGTCGGTGTCGAGCACTTCGACCGCATCCCGCCGTTGCTGGCCGACCTGCCGGACACCCTGGTCACGCATTCGTCGGCGCACACCGACCTGAGCCGCTTCGCCGGTACCGACCTGACCGTGCTGGGTGGCGGCCAGGCGGCGCTGGAGACCGCCGCGCTCGCCGCCGAGGCCGGTGCCACGGTACGGGTCGTGGTGCGGGCGCCGCGCGTCGTCTGGAACGGCGACCCGCTGCGGGCCCGGCGCTCGCTGCGGGTACGGCTGCGGGAACCGGAGGCGCCGCTCGGTTCCGGCTGGACCACGCTGCTCTACTCGACCCGGCCGGATCTGCTGCACCGGCTGCCGGCCCGCCGCCGGGCCCGGATCGCCCGTACCGCACTGGGGCCCGCCGGTGCGTACTGGCTGCGCCCGCGGGTGGAGGGCCGGCTGCCGGTGCTCACCGACCACGAGCTGGTGGGGGTCGAGCCCGGCGCCGACTCCGTCCGGTTGACCCTGCGCGACGGTTCCGGGCCGGTACGCATCACCACCGACCACGTCATCGCGGCCACCGGCTTCCGCCCGGAGCTGTCCCGGCTGGCGTTCCTGGACGAGCGGCTCGCCGCCGACATCGCCACCCTGGACGGCGCTCCCGCGGTCGACCACGCCTTCCAGTCCTCGGTGCCCGGCCTGTACTTCACCGGGCCGGTGGTGGCCAACTCGTTCGGCCCGGTGATGCGGTTCGTGCACGGCTGCGACTTCGCCGCGCGCCGGATCGCCCGGCACCTGACCGGCACCGTACCGGCGGGACGGCCCTTGGCCCGGGCGGCCGGATGAGCGCCCAGACCACCCCTCGTGCCGGGGCGCGGCCCATCCGCGCCGGATCCGGGTACCGCGCGGATCCGGCGTCGTGCAGGGCAGTCGTGCGCGCCCCGGCAGCGGGCTACCGCGGCGTCCTGGTGCGGCGGTACCGGCGCAAGCGGGCGCTGGATCTGGTCCTGGGGGTACCGCTGCTCGCGGTGGCCGCGCCGCTGATCGCGCTGCTGGCGCTGGCGATCCGCCTGCTGGACGGCGGGCCGGTCCTGTTCCGGCAGGTCCGGCTGACCGCCGGCGGCGCACCGTTCGAGCTGGTCAAGCTGCGCACCGTGGCGCCCGACCCGGACGCCGACGTGCGCTGGACGGTGCCGGCCGGCGCGGTGACCGGCTTCGGCGCGGCGCTGCGCCGCAGCCACCTGGACGAGCTGCCGCAGCTGGTCAACGTGCTGCGGGGGGAGATGTCGCTGGTCGGGCCGCGCCCGGAGCGGCCGCACTTCGCCGAGCTGTTCGCCGCGACGGTGCCCGGCTACCCGGACCGGTACCGGATGCCGGCCGGCCTCACCGGCGCCGCCCAGGTCCGCGGCCTGTGCGGGGACACCCCGTTGAACGCCCGGGTGGTCGCCGACAACGGCTACATCGACGGCTGGACGCTGCGCCGCGACCTGAAGATCCTCACCACGACGGTACGGGAGTGGCGGCCATGGCGGTGAGCGCGGGCGCCGCGACGGTGGCGCCACGGGGAGTCGCAGGCGCCGCGACGGCGGCGTCACGGGGAGGTGATCGGCGATGGCGGTGATCGAGCGGACCCGGCCGGCGGCGCCGTGGCGCTGGCGCGACGTACCGCTGGTGCTGATGTACCACACCGTCGACCGGTTGGCCGCCGACCCGCACCGGCTCGCGGTGTCGCCGCGCCGGTTCGGCGCGCAACTGGCCACGCTGCGCAGGCTCGGGCTGCGCGGGGTCGGCGTCGGTCAACTTCTCGCGGCGCGCCGGGCCGGGCGCGGTGCCGGCCTGGTCGGCATCACCTTCGACGACGGGTACGCCGGCGTGGTCCGGCACGCGCTGCCGCTGATGCGCCGGTTCGGCTGCACCGCGACCGTGTTCGTGGTGGCCGACCGGATCGGCGCGGTCAACGACTGGGACGGCGGCGAGCTGGCGCTGCTGGACGGGCCGGACCTCGCCGCGCTCGCCGGGGCGGGCTGGGAGATCGGCGCGCACGGGGCGCGACACGTACCGCTCGCCGGGCTCGCCGGCGGGACGCTGCACGACGAGGTGGCCGGCAGCCGGGACCGGTTGGCCGCGGTGCTGGGCGGCCCCGTCGACGGCTTCTGCTACCCGTACGGGTCGATGGACGCCGCCGCGCGCGCCGCCGTCACCGCCGCCGGCTACCGGTACGCGTGCGCGGTGGACGCGCCGCGGTCGGCGCTCGGCGTCGCCGCGGTACCGCGGATCTACGTCGGCCAGCGCGACGGCGGGCTGCGGCTGACCGGCAAGCGGCTGCTCTACCGGGCCCGGCTGGCCAGGGGAGGGCGATCGTGAAGGTGCTGCACGTGATCACCGGGCTGGGCGTCGGCGGCGCCGAGCTGCAGCTGCCGACGATCCTGTCGCACACCCGGCACCACGCCGACGTGCTCAGCCTGTACAACCCGGGGCCGGTCGCCGACCGGCTGACCGCCGCCGGCATCGGGGTGCGCGACCTCGGCATGCGCCGCAACACCCAGGTGTCCGCGCTGCCGCGGCTGACCCGGCTGATCGCCGCCGGCCGCTACGACGTGGTGCACGCGCACCTCTACCGCGCCCAGATCTACGGGCGGGCGGCGGCCCGGCTGGCCCGGACACCGGTGATCGTGTCCACCGAGCACTCGATCGGCGAGACGCACCTGGAGCGGCGCCGGATGAGCGCCGGGGTGCGCGCGCTGTACCTGGCGAGCGAACGGTGCGGCCAGGTCACCGTCGCGGTGTCCGAGACGGTACGCGACCGGCTGGTGCGGTGGGGCGTGCCCGCGGCCCGGATCACGGTGATTCCCAACGCCGTGGACCTGGACCGGTCCCGGTTCGATCCGGTCGCCCGGAACCGGCTGCGGGCCGAGCTTCGGGTGCCGCCCGGCACCGTGGTGCTCGGCATGCTGGGCCGGCTGGACCCGGTGAAACGGGTCGACCTGGCGCTGCGGGCGGTGACTCCGCTGCTGACCGAGGGACGGCTGTTCCTGGTGGTGGGCGACGGCCCGGAGCTGGCCGCACTGCGCGCCCTGGCCGCCGAACTCGGCGTCGCCGACCGGGTCCGGTTCACCGGCGAACGGCACGACGTCGGGCCGCTGCTGTCCACCATGGACGTCTTCCTGACCGCCTCGGCCCAGGAGACGTTCGGGCTGTCGGCGCTGGAAGCGCTGGCGGCCGGGTTGCCGGTGCGCTACACCACCTGCCCGGCGCTGGCCGGGCTGGACGTGCCGCAGGCGCGCCGGGTGCCGGGCACCGTGGCCGGGCTGCGCGCCGAACTGGCTGCGGTACTGGCCGCACCGCACGCCGACCGCCGGCCGGTCGAGGCGATCACCGACCGGTACGGCGTGGCCTCGGTCGCCGACCGGATCGACGCGCTGTACGAGCGGCTCGCCGCCGCAACCACGGGGGGATGAGATGCGGACACTGATCACCGGGGGAGCCGGCTTCATCGGCTCGCACCTGACCGAGACCCTGCTCGCCGCCGGCGAACGGGTCACCGTGCTCGACGACCTGAGTACCGGCCGGTGGGAGAACCTCGCCGCGGTCGCCGACCATCCCGGGCTGCGGCTGGTGCGTGGCTCGGTGCTGGACGCCGACCTGGTCGACCGGCTGGTGCTGGGCGCGGACACCGTCTACCACCTGGCCGCCGCGGTCGGCGCGTTCACCATCCGGGACCGCACCCTGGACAGCCTGCGCACCAACCTGCACGGCACCGAACACGTGGTCGCCGCGGCGCACCGGTACGACGTGCGGCTGCTGCTCGCCTCCACCAGCGAGATCTACGGCAAGAACGACCGGGTCGGGCTGCGCGAGGACGACGACCGGATCATCGGCTCGCCGACCAAGAGCCGCTGGTCCTACTCGGAGGCGAAGGCGATCGACGAGACGCTGGTCACCGCGTACGGGAGGGCCGGGTTGCGCTCCGTCACGGTGCGGCTGTTCAACACCGTCGGGCCGCGCCAGACCGGGCGGTACGGGATGGTGGTGCCCCGGTTCGTCGGCCAGGCGCTGACCGGGGTGCCGCTGACCGTGTACGGCACCGGCGACCAGATCCGCTGCTTCTGTCACGTCGCGGACGTGGCCGGTACGCTGCCCGCACTGCTGGCGCACCGCGACGCGATCGGCGGCGTGTTCAACCTCGGCTCCGCCGAGCAGGTGACCATCGGTGGGCTGGCCGAGCGGGTACTGGCGCTGACCGGGTCGCACTCGACGATCGACCGCATCCCGTACCAGGTGGCGTACGGCGACGGTTACGAGGACATGATGCGCCGGGTGCCGGACTGCCGGCGGGCCCGGGAGCTGGTCGGGTTCGTCCCGAGCCGCGATCTGGACGCGATCCTGCGTGACGTCATCGACGAGCATCGCGCCACCCCGCTGGAAGACCGGATGCTCACCACCTCATGAACCACCGCGGCACGAGGTACCGACCGCCGGCGCTCGCGGCGGTGCTGCTGCTGCTGATCGGAACGCTCGTGGGCTGCACGCGACAGGAACATCCACAGTGGAGGGACGGGGTGCTCGCCGCGGTACCGTACTGGAACTTCGGCACGGCCGGGCTGGCCGGCCAAACCGGCCGGATCGACACGTACTCGCCCTGGGTGTACGGCATCGCCGCCGACGGCACCGTCGTGCCGCAGCATCCGGGCGCGGACACCGCGGCGTTGCGGTCCCGGCCGCCCGGCACCCGGTACGTGCCGACCGTCGCCAACGCGCTCGACGGCACCTTCTCCTACGGCCCGGTGTCGCGGGTGCTGCACGACCCGGCCGCCCGGGCCCGGCACGTCCGGTCCCTGATCGCGCTCGCGCAGGCCCCGCACGTGTCCGGGATCGACCTGGACTACGAGGACCTGCGCGCCGGCGACCGGGCCGCGTTCACCGCGCTGGTACGGCAGGTCGCCGCCGCGCTGCACGCGCGGGGCCGCACCCTCAGCGTCGACCTGTTCGCCAAGGACAGCGCTGCCGGCTACGCGCCGCGCAACGTCGCGCAGGACTACCCGCGGCTCGGCCGCGCCGTCGACCAGGTGCGGCTGATGGCCTACGACTACCACTGGGAGACCTCCGGCCCCGGGCCGATCTCGCCGACCCCGTGGGTACGCCGGGTGGTGCGCTACGCCACCGCGACCATCGGCGCCGGCAAGCTCGTCCTGGGCATGTCGCTGTCCGGGTACGACTGGGTCGGTCACCGCGGCACCGACCGCAGCGCCGCCGCGCTGGAACGCGCCGCGACCGACCGGCACGTCCCGGTCCGGTGGGACGCCGCCGCCCAGGCACCGTGGTACCGGTACCGGGACGCGCAGGGCCGCCGGCACGAGGTGTGGTTCGAGAACGACCGCAGCGTGGCCGCGAAGCTGGCGCTGGCCCGGTCCGCGCATCTGGCCGGGGTGTTCTTCTGGCTCAACGAGGGCGCCGCGGACGGCGCGATCTGGCGCGCCGCCGCGCGCGGAGGTGGCTGATGTTCCCCTGGCTGCTGTTGGTGTTCGTGTTCGGCCTCAACTTCACGCTGTGGGGCCTGATCGGGCTGCTGCGGCTGGTCGACGACCGTTTCGTCCGCCGGCGTGACCGGCCCGAGGCGGCGCCCGGACCGCGGCTGCTGCGCGACCCGGACGCACCCCGTACCGGCCCGATCGGGCTGGACGAGGTCGCCGTGCTGATCCCGGCGCACAACGAGTCGGTGGTGCTCGCGGCGTCGATCGCCGCCGTGCGGCGGCTGGTACCGGCCGGTGCGGTGCACGTGGTCTCGGACGGTTCCACCGACGACACCGTCGCCATCGCCCGCCGCTGCGGCGCCCGGGTCGTCGCCACCCCGGGCAACCTCGGCAAGGCCGGCGCGCTGCAGTACGCGATCCGGCGTTTCGGGCTGGTCCGCCGGTACCGGGCGGTGCTGCTGCTGGACGCCGACACCCAGTTGGCCGACGGGTACTTCGACGCGGCGCTGCCGCTGTTCGACGACCCGGCGGTCGTCGCGGTCGCCGGCTGCGCCCGTACCCACTGGTCGCCGGACACGCTGTCGCACACCGGCCAGCTGATCGTGGCGCACCGGGAGCGCATCTACACGATGACCCAGCGGCTGCTCAAGTACGGCCAGACCTGGCGGTCGCTCAACGCCACGCACATCGTGCCGGGCTTCGCCAGCCTGTACCGCACCGAGATCCTGCCCCGCATCGACATGAACCCACCGGGACTGGTCATCGAGGACTTCAACATGACCTTCGAGGTGTACCGCCGGCGGCTGGGCCGGGTCGGCTTCCGGCTCGCCGCCGCGGCCACCACCCAGGACCCGGACACCTTCCGTGACTACCTCACGCAGACCACCCGGTGGTCGCTCGGCCTGTGGCAGACGGTGCGCCGGCACGGGTTGCGCCGCAACCTGTTCTCCGTGGTCCTTGCCCTCACGCTGCTGGAACTGGTCTCCAGCAGCGTGCTGTTCGTGCTGTTGCCGCTGCTGTTCCTGCTGCTCGCGGTGCCGGAGTTGGCACCGGCGGCGGCCAGCCTGCCCGGCCTGTCCACGGTGCACGGCTACGTCCGGCTGGAGACCCTCGCGGTCGGCGTGCTGCTGCCGGACTACCTGACCACGGTGCTGGTGGCATGCCTGCAGCGCCGGCCGCGGTACCTGCTGTACCTGCCGTTCTTCGTGCTGCTGCGGGTGGTGGACGCGGCGGTGACGCTCTACACGCTGCCGCGGGCGTTCGTGGCCCGCTCCACCGGGCGGTGGACCTCGCCGACCAGGCGCCCGCCGGATCCGGTCACCGCACCCTCGACGCTGGACACCGCCAGTTGACGGGGCTCAGCCGGCGAGCCACTCGCCGCTCGCGGCGTCGACCAGGCCACACCGTACGGCGGCGGTGACCGCCTCCAGGCGGGTGTGCGCGCCGAGCTTGGTCAGCACGTTCTGGACGTGGCAGCGGGCGGTCGCCGGGGTGACGCCCATCGACCGGGCCAGCGCCGCGGTGTGCTCCCCGCGGACCAGCCGGCACAGCACCTCGCGTTCGCGCGGGGTCAGGAACGCGGCCAGCCGGAACAGCTCCGGCACCGAACCGCGGCGGGGCAACTGCTGGTACGGCGGGCCGACGACGGTGTCGCCGGCGCACACCCGCGCCACCGTGTCCAGGATCGCCGCGACGTGCTGGCCCTTGTCGACGAGCCCCGACACCCCGGCGGCGAGCGCCGCCGGTGCCACCTGCCGTTGCCGGCGGCCGGCCAGCAGGACCAGGCGCGTCGCCGGCGCGGCCGCACGAATCTCGGCGAGCCGCTCGAACCGGTCGCCGAGATCCAGTCCCACATCGAGCACGCACACGTCCACCGGAAAGGCGTGCAGCACCCCGAGCACCTCGTCGAGGCTGCGGGTCACCGCGGTGACCTGGTACCCGGCGTCCACGAACACCATGGCCAGCGACTCGGCGAACACCAGGTGGTCGTCGCACACGAGCACCCGGGCGCCGGCCGATCCGGTACCGGCGCGGCCCGGTACCGCCGCCGGCCCGGTCGCTGTCACCGCCGCGGTGCGCGGGGCGGAACGCAGCGCCGCGCCGGCCGGGGCGGTGATCGTTCCGGTGGCGGTCATGGTCGGGCACCACCCGGTGACAGCAGCTGGTCGAGCCGGGCCCGGCTGTCCGGGCCGACGTCGACGGCGTCGGTGACCGCCCGGGTCAGCAGCATGATCGTGACGATCTCGTGCCGGACGTCGGGTCCGAGCCGCCGGTGCGGGCCGGCCGAGTCGCCGGGTTGGCGCCCCATGGGCTGGTGGTGGCCAGGCATGATGTTCCCCCCGTCGGGTCGGTGACCGCACCTGGCTGGTGCGGGTCGGCGGCCCGGAAGATCTCGTCCCACGACAGCACACAATCCGGGGCGGGGCCGAGGTGCCTGGCGAGTAATGGACGGCCGGACCGCGAACGAACCGTCAGTACCGCGCCCGGGTGTCCGTTCGTCGGATCGGCACCGTCCGGCGGGTGGCCGGACCGGCCGAACGGACCGGCCACCCCGGTCCGGCGGCTCAGTCGACGCCGACCGCCAGGTACACGTCGGTACAGGCGGTGGCGATCATCGCCAGATCCGCGCCGACGGTGCGTTCCGGAGCGCCGGGATCCAGGTGGGTCAGCAGCCGGGTGCCGGCACCGTGCCGGGCCACCAGCCCGTCCCACAGCAGGTTGCGGCGCGGGCCGGGGTCGGCCAGCCGCGCCACCCAGCCCAGGTACGGGCGGCGCCAGGTCCACGCGTCGACCGCCTCGGCGCCAGCGCGCAGCGGTACGTCGACCGCGCCGCGGAGCCGCCGTGCGGCCGAGTCCGCGTCGCCGGGGTAGGCGCCCGGATGGGTCAGATCGGCACGCGCGTAGAGCCGGACCAGCCGGCCCCAGTAACCGACGGTGGCCGACCAGGCGGACCGTTGCGCGGTGTCGTCGTCCACACCCCACCCGGCGTAGGTGGCCGACGAGCGGGGCAGCGTCGCCACCTGCGCCACATCCGCCGCACCGAGCCGCAGGTAGTCGTGCACGTGGTCGATCGCCAGCTGCGGGTACCGGCCGCGCAGTCGCGCCGCCGCGACCGTCGCCAGGTGCGGCCGGGCCGGGTCGTCGGGCAGGCAGGACAGTTCCGGTACGGCGAGGTCCAGCAGCCGAAGCCGTCCCGGCGCGGCGCCGGCGAGCGCGTCGCCCACCTCGGTGAGGAACCGGCCGATTCGCCCCGGAACGGTCAACCCGTCGGCGTAGCCGAGCGCCTCGGTGAACTTGACCCCGACCACGCCGGGTTCCCGGGCCAGTCCGTGCACGGTACGCAGCGCCGCGTGCAACCGGGCCGGCCCGTCCTGCCACGGCCGGACCAGGTCGGCCTCCAGCCAGATGCGCAGGCCGAGCCGGTGCGCCTCGACCATGGCGGCAGTCTGCGGCCCGGTCATGACACCGCCGGGTCCGTGGCGTCGCGCCACCGCCGCGCCGCGCGGTCGCCGCCGGGCCGCGGCGCCGGACCGCGTTCCGGGCCGGGTCGTGGGCCGGTGCCCGGCGCCGGTCCCGGACCCGGCGCCGGTTCGGCGTCGCGGGCGTCGTCGACGCCGGTGTACGTGGCGGCCAGGACCGCGCCCAGCGCCGCCGGCTCGTACCGGTCGTCCAGCCGGTTCGCCGCCGCGGCGGCGAACCGGCGCGCCGTGTCCGGTTCGGCGAGCAGCCGCCGGGCCGCCCGGCCGAGCAGTTCCGGCCGGCCCGGCGGCACCAGCAGGCCGGTCACCTCCGGCACCACCAGCTCGGGTACCGCGTCCACGGCGGTGGCGACCACCGGCACTCCGGCCCGCATCGCCTCCACCAGCACGCACGGCATCCCCTCGTACCGGCTGGCCAGCGTGAACACGTCGAACGCGGGGAGCAGTGCCGGCACGTCGTCGCGGTGGCCGACCAGCCGGACCCGGTCGGTGAGCCCACGCCGGGCGACCCGGTCCCGCAGCGCCGCGCGCAGCGGCCCGTCGCCGACCCACACCCCCCAGATCGACGGCCCGCTGGCGGCGAGCCCGTCGACCCAGTCCAGCGGCGCCTTCTGGGTGTCGATCCGCCCGACGGTACCGACCACCGGTACGCCGGCGGGCAGGCCGAGCCGGCGGCGTGCCGCGGCCCGGTCGGCCGGTGCCGGATCGGGGTCGACCACCGGCCAGATGGTCCGGATCGCGCCGGGCGCGGCGAGCCCGTGCCGGATCGCCGCCGCCCGTACCGCGGCACCCACGGCGAGGAACGCGTCGGTCCGGCCGGCCAGCCGGCGCTCGATCCGCCGGTACGCCAGCCGCCGCCAGGCGGGCTGGTCGTCGTGCCACGGCAGCCCGTGCAGGGTGTGCACGATGCGGGGCACGCCGCGCCGGTACGCGGCCGCGCGGCCCAGCGCGCCCGCCTTCGCGCAGTGCGTGTGGACCACGTCGAAGTCGGCCAGCAACCGGGCCAGCGCGGCGAACGCCAGCGCGTCGGCAGCCGGCGCCGGCTGCGGCAGCAGCGCCGGGATCCGGCGTACCGCGAGGCCGGCCGCCGCCGCACGGGCCAGCAGGTCGCCCGGCTCGGCGACCGCGAGCGCCGCGTCGCCGGCGAGCACCCCGGGCCGCGCCGACCGGCCCGGGAACAGCGCCGCGGCACCGGTCACCACGGTCACCGCGAACCGTTCCGGGTCCAGGGCGAGCGCACCGCGCAGCGCCACCCCGCCGGCCCCGGCGGCCAGCCTGGTGATCACGGTGGCGACCCGGATCCGGTGTCCCATCACACGACCCTCCCGCGGCGGGTTCCTCGACGCTAACCCCCGCCGCGGCGCGGTGAACCTCGCGAACTGACCAGCCGGCGCTACGTCATTCGGCGGATGCCCGACGCGGGCCGACGTCGTTGGGTCGCATCCCGCACCGCAACGCGACCGACACCGCCTCCAACGCCGAGTGCGCCGGCAGCTTGCCGAGCAGGTTCTGGGTGTGGGTACGCACCGTGTTCGGCGACATGAACAGCAACTCGGCGATCTGCGCCCGGGTCATGCCGTCCACCAGGCACTGCAACACCTGGCGTTCCCGTACGGTCAGCCGGTCCAGTACCGGGCTGCCGGCCGGTTCGGTGAGGGTGCGCAGCAGGCCGGCGAGCAGCTCCGGCGGGATCCAGGACTCGTCCCGCAGCACCCCGCGCAGCACCTGCAGCAGGGTGTCCCCGTCGGCGGTCTTGGACAGCCAGGACACCGCGCCGTGCCGTACCGCGGTGGCCACCGCCTCCGGGGACCGCGACGCGCTGAGGATCACCGAGCGCAGCAGCGGGTACCGGTCCCGGGCGTGATCGAGCAGCTCGACCCCCGAATCGGCGCCGAGATCCAGATCGACCAGTTGCACGTCGACGTGCGCGCCGGCCAGCAGTTCCCGGGCCGCGGCGACGGTCTGCACCGCGCCGACGACCTCGAACCCCGGCTGCCGTGCCAGCCACACCGCCAACGCCTCGGCGAACAGCGGCTGGTCGTCGACGACCAGTACCCGGATCGGGTCCACCCACCGATGCTGCGCCGGCACCGTCGTTCTGTCATCGTCCGAACGACGGAGCACCGGCCCCACCGTCGTGCCGCCCGGATCGTCGGCCGGTATCAGGCGCCGAACGGTCGTCGCGGGTGGCGGGGCGATCGGCCGGCGGGCGCGGCAGAATGGTTCGTCATGACCGACACGGCGCAGCTTCGGGGCTGGGCGATGGCGTTGCCCGAGGCGACCGAGACGCAGCACTTCCGGTTCCGGACGCCGAAGTGGTCGGTGCACGGCCGCACCTTCCTCGGCCTGGGCGCCGACGAGTCCACCGTCGTCTGCTGCCTCACCGAGGAGGCGGCGGTGCGCGCCGCGACCGCCGACCCCGAGCACACCAGGGTGGTCCGGCGAAGCGATGCCCGGCGCAGCTTCCTCGGCCTGGAGGTCAGGCTGGCCGGGGTCGCGGCCGACCAGCTGCACGACTGGGTACGCCAGGCGTGGGCCGCGCAGGCACCGAAACGGCTGGTGGCCCGGTACCTGCCGGACTGACAGCATCCACAAGGGACGGTTCGCCGGCAGCGGCTTGGTACCGGCGAGCCGGGGCAGTGCCGCTCAGCGCGGCCCGGATCCGGCCGGCGGTGGGCACCGCACGGAGCCCCGCCGGGCCCGGGCTCCCGGTATCGCGGTCAACGGGGGATCAGCCGGACAGGGTGGCTCAGCAGGTTGCCGAGCCAGCCGGTGCGGTCGCCGTCCCGGTACGTGCGGGCCGCGCCGGTCAGCGCACCCTGGGTGGCGCTCACGGTGAGGCCGAGCAGCGGGCTGTTGCGCCGGGCGTCGGCGGTGGGCAGCTGGAGGTCGAAGGTGGCGGAGAGGTCCCACTCACCGGACGGGACCGCGGTCGCGGTCGCAGTGCCACCGGCCAGCGTCAGATCGGCCGGGCCGTCCCGGCGCACCCGCAGCGTGACCGGCACCGGCCCGTCCGGGGTGGTGATCTCGCCCGACCAGTCGCCGACGGCCGGTGCGACCGGGCGCGCCGGTGCGGTACCCGCGGTGCTGATCATCGCCGGCCGGTAACCGGGGACCTCGCTCCGCAGCAGGTGGTCGACGATGGCGTCGCGGGCCGCCTTGCCGGTGCTGTTGGTCAGCACCGCCACCGACAGCGCCAGCTCGGGCACGGCGACCACCATCGTCGCGACACCGCCCATGCCGCCGCCGTGGCTGACGATCAGCGGCCCGGCGCCGCGGGACACGCACCAACCCAGCCCGTACCCGAGGTGGTCGCTGATCGGGGCGGCGGTCCGGGTGGCGGCGACCGTCGACGGCGCCAGCAGCGTCTCGTGCCGGTGCCCGAACAGCGCCAGGTCGGCCGCCGTCGCCCGGCCCAGCGTGGCGCCGGGGTGGCTGGTCGACAGCTCCGCCGGGTAGCCGCGGCCGTCGATGCTGTACCGGGTGGCGACCGGGCCCGGTGCGTCCGTGCCGAGCGCGCAGCTGGCCAACCGCAGCGGCGCGAACACCTCCCGGGCCAGCAGCCGCGGCAGCGGCAGCCCGCTCGCGGTCTCCGCCAGGGTGCCCAGCAGCCGGTAGCCGAGATTGGCGTACTCGTAGCCGGAGCCGGGCCGCCGGTACGCCCGGGTGTAGAAGGACACGTCGATCGGCGGCTCGGGATCCTTCCCGTACTGGAAGTCGTAGTGGCCGGTGAGGCCACCGCGGTGCTGGAGCAGCTGGCGCGGGGTCGGCGCCGGCCAGTCGACGCCCGCCGGCATCGCCAGCTCGGCCGCCGGCAACGGCGCGTCGAGGTCCAGCAGCCCGCGGTCGGCGAGGACGCACACCGCGGTGGCCGTCATCGGCTTGGTGACCGACGCCAGCAGGTATCCGGTGTCGGGGGTCGCCGGGCGGCCCGCGGCGACGTCGGCCAGCCCGTACGCCTCGGCCAGTACCACGGTGCCGTCCCGGACCACCGCGACCGAGGCCGACGGGCAGCCGTGCGCGGCCAACGCCGCGGTGCAGAACTCGCCGAGCCGTTCCAGCATCCGCACTCCCTCGCCACGGCGACCTCCGGACCGTCATCGTCCCAGCCGCCCGGTCGGCGCGGTGCGGTCCGGGGCGCGGTGTGAGGCCAACCACCGCGGCCGGCGCCGGCCACGATGGTGGCCGCGGTCAGCCGAGATGGTGGTTGAGGTAGGTCCAGGACGCGGTGCTGTCCGCGCTGATGTCGTGCGGGCGGCGCAGTTCGGTGACGTAGCTGGCGATGTCGGCCAGCGCCCACCACCGCCGGTACAGCTCCAGCGCGGCGGCCGAGACCGACCGGCCGGTGCGGCGGGCGTACTCGGCGTGCAGGCCGGCGCCGCCCAGCATCCACAGGTCGCGTTCCGGCGGGGCGAGCCGCACGGTGTCCCAGTCGATCAGGCGCGGCCCGTCCGGTCCGCGCAGCACGTTGCCCGGATGCGGTTCACCGTGCGTGACGACCCACCCGCCGGCGGCGCCGCGCACCCGCTCGACGAGCCGGTCGAACTCGGCCAGCAGCGACCAAATCCGGTCGGCGCGGCGGATCAGCAGCGCCCGCGTCGGCTCGGCGTACGGGCCACCGGTCCATACCCGGTCGAGGGTGCGCAGGGCGTCCTCCAGGCGGTCCCGGCCGGGGAGGGCGAGCTCGGTGCGCGGCGCGTCCACGGTGGCCGCGTGCAGCCGGATCAGCAGGTTCAGGACCTGGGGTGCGTCCTGCTCGCGGTGCGCGCCGAACCGGCCCGCCTCGCCTGAGACCAGCGGAAACACCGCCACGGAGTGCCGGTCGCCGAGCGGCAGCACGGACGCGCCGGTACCGGCCGGGAGCGGCGCGACGACGAACTCCAGGCCCGCGTCACGGTGCAGCGCGAGCGCGGTGTCGAGCGCGCGGCCCAGTCGGCGCAGCCCGGCGGCCGCGTCGTCGTGGAACACGTCGACGGTCGCGAACAGCGGGCGGCCGGCGTCCAGCTCCCAGTGGTAGCTGCCGAACCCGACCGGCCGGTAGGTCACCGACCGGACCTCGACTCCCCACCCGTCGCTCACCGCGGCGGCGAGCTGCTCGTCCGACACGCCGGCCGGCCTGTCCTTCATGGCCGCAGTATCGCGAGGCGTCCACCGCCACCCAACCGCATTTCGGCCGGACCTGCCGGTTGCCGGCGGCGGGTCAGCCTTCGCCGGCAGCGCCGGCAGCGCCGGCAGCACCGGCAGCACCGGCGGCGCCGGCGGTGGCCGTGGTGGGGGCGGCGTCGGTGGGGATGGTGCGGCGGCGGTGAACCGCCGGGACCAGGCACCCGGCGGCGACCGCGAGCGGGATCAGGGTCAGCAACGCGGTCCGGTCCCAGCCGATCGTGGCAAGCAGCGCGCCCGCGGACAGCGAGCCGGCCGCCGAAGCGACCCGCGCCATGGTCTGCGCCGCGGTCTGGGTGCGCACCCGCTCGCTGGGCCGGTAGCTGGCGGCAACGAGCGTGGTGGCGGCGACGAACATCAGGTTCCAGCCGACCCCGACCAGGATCAGCGCCACCATGAACGTGATCACGCCGGTCCCGCTGGCGGCGACGGCGGCGCCGGCCACGGCCAGTACGATCCCGGCGACGAGCACCGGCACCGGTCGCAGCCGCTGCACCAGGTGCCCGCTGACCAGCGCCGGCAGGAACATCCCGACCAGGTGCCACTGCACCACGCTGGCGCCCTGCGCGACGGAGTGGTGCTCGTCGACCGCGGCGATCGGCGCGGCGGTCATCAGCAGCGACATCACCAGGTAGGCGACCGCACCACCGACGCCGCCGGCGACGAACCGCGGGGTACGCACGATCACCCGCAGCGGTCGCGCCCGCGCGGCGTCCGGCTCGTCGGCCGGTGCGGTCACGGGCGCCTCCCGGAGCAGCCGCAGCAGCCCGGCCGAACCCAGCGCCAGCACGGTGACCAGCAGGTACGCCCCGGCGAACGGGACCGGGAGGGCGTGCACGCCGGTGGTGGCGAGGAACGGTCCGACGACCGCGGCGAGCACCCCGCCGACCAGTACGGTGCCGACGGCCCGGCCGCGTCGGCCGGCGGGCGCGTCGTCGGCGGCGGCGAAGCTGTAGTACCCGGCCGCTGCCTGGTAGCCACCGACCAGCGCGGTACCGAGGCAGAACAGCGGGAAGCTCGCCACGCTCACCGCCAGGACCGAGACCAGCCCGCCGGCGGCCGCGGTGATCGAACCGGCCGGGAACGCGACCCGCCGGCCGTACCGGGCGAGCAGCGCCGCAGCGGGCCCGGTGCCGGCCAGCGTCGCCACCGTGATCAGTGCCGCGGGCAGGGTGGCGAGCGTCGGCGTCGGCGCCAACCGGTACCCGACGAGTCCGGTGAGGGTGAGATCCACGCTGGTGCCGCACAGGAACAGCGCCTGCGCGACGGTCAGGATCGCCAGGTTGCGCCGGTACCGGGTCGGCCCGGCCGCCTCGGTGGTGCTGGTCTGCGTCACGCGTGGTCCCTTCTCGATCGGCCCGGAGGCAGCCTGGCAGGCCGGCGGCCGGAACGGGGAGTGGCTGGAAAGACATCTCAGGTAGGATTCCAGCCATGCGATCGGTCGCGGTGTTGGCGTTGCCCGATGTGGTGCTGTTCGACCTGGCCATCCCGGTGCAGGTGCTCGGCGAGACGTTGCGCGACTTCGGCACCGGCGCGGACGGCTACCGGGTGCGCCTCTGCGGGCTCGCGCCCGGTCCGGTGCGCACCGGCACCGGGGTGCCGCTGGAGGTCGGGTACGGGCTGGACGAGGTGGCCCGCGCCGACACCGTGCTGGTGCCCGGTTTCGGCGGGCTGACCGAGCCGGTGCCGGCGGCGGCGTGCGCGGCGCTGCGCGCGGCGTACCAGCGGGGCGGCCGGTTCGCCTCGATCTGCACCGGCGCGTTCGCGCTGGCCGCCGCGGGTCTGCTGGACGGCCGGCGAGCGGTGACGCACTGGGCGCACGCGCCGCTGCTCGCCCAGCGGTACCCGTCGGTCCGGGTCGACCCGGACGTGCTCTACGTGGACGAGGGGAGGGTGCTCACCTCGGCCGGGCTCGCCGCCGGGATCGACCTGTGCCTGCATCTGATCCGGCGCGACCTGGGTGGCGCCGCGGCCAACCACGCGGCGCGCCGGATGGTGGTGCCGCCGCACCGGGACGGCGGACAGGCGCAGTTCATCGAGCGCCCGGTGCCCGGCCGGCCCGGCGACGACCTGGCGCAGCTGCGCCGGTACCTGACCGAGCACCTCGCCGAGCCGCACTCGCTCGGCTCGATGGCGGAGCGGGCCCGAATGTCGGCACGCACCCTGACCCGCCGGTTCCGCGCCGAGACCGGCCAGTCGCCGACCCGCTGGCTGCTCGAACAGCGGGTCCGGCGGGCCCGGGAACTGCTGGAGGACACCGACCTGCCGATCACCGCCGTGGCACACCGGTGCGGCTTCGCCAGCCCGCTCGCCCTGCGCGAGCAGTTCGCCCGGCGCACCGGCACGACCCCCGGCCGGTACCGCGAGGCGTTCGGCGCCGCTCGCTGAAACCCGTTGCCGCGCAACCGGTTCAGTGCACCGAGAAGCCACCGTCGACGAAGACCGACTGGCCGGTGACGTACCCGGCGGAGCGGCTGGCGAGAAACACCGCGGCACCGGCGAAGTCGTCGGCCCGGCCGTTGCGGCCGACCATGGTGCGGGCGGCGAGCGCGGCCACCCGCTCCGGGTCACCTTGCAGCCGGGCGTTCGACGGGGTCAGGACGAAGCCCGGTACCAGCGCGTTGCAGGTGACGCCGTGCCGCGACCAGGCCTCCGCCTGGGATCGCGCCAGCGACTCCAGCCCGCCCTTCGACACCCCGTACGCGCCGCTGTCCACGAACGCGCGATGCGCCTGCTGCGAGGTGACGTGGATGATCCGGCCGAAGCCGCGGTCGGCCATCCGCGGGCCGAACCGCTGCCCGAGCAGGTACGGCGCGGTCAGGTTGACGGCCATCGTGCTGTCCCAGTCCTGCTCGGTCAGCTCGCTCATCGGCGGTCGCAGGTTGATGCCGGCGCAGTTCACCAGGATGTCCGGCTCGCCGAAGGGGGCGACGGCCCGCTCGGCGGCGGACCGCACCCCGTCCCGGGTGGCCAGGTCGGCGTCGACCGCGGCGGCGCGGTGGCCGGCCGCGGTCAGCTCCGCGACCGTGCTGTCCAGCGCCGAACGGGTCCGCGCCACCACGACCACGCTCGCCCCGGCGCCGGCCAGCGCATCGGTGATGCCCCGGCCGATCCCGGAACTGCCGCCGGTCACCACCGCCACCAACCCGTCCAGCGAGAACAGCCCGGCCAGGTACTCACCCGTACTCATGCCGACCGACTCTAGAGTGCCGACCGACTCCAGAGCGTGCCGGCACGGCGGCCCGGCCGGCCACGACGGCCCGCGTCGGGAGTGACGGATTCGCGGGTCGCCCGAACTCAGGCCGGTGCCGGGGCGGCGGCCGGGCGGACCAGGTACACGTCGACGGCATCCTCGCGCTCGAACACGAACCCGTGCCGTTCGTACAGCCGGCGCGCGGCACTGCCCCGCAGCACGATCAGCCGTACCGGCCGGCGCCGGGCGTCGGCGTCGGCCAGGAGGCGACGCAGTACGGCCGAGCCGACGCCGCCGCCCTGCCGGTGCGGGGCGAGGTAGAAGTGCTCCAACCACAGCCCGTCGTCGGCCGGCCGTACCGTGACGCAGCCGATCACCTCGCCGGCGGAGACGATCACCGACGTGTACCGCGGGGTGAAGCCGTCGCGCAGCCGCTGCCGGACCCGGTGCTCGTCGTACCGCCCGAGCCGGGTCAGATCCGCGCGCATCACGATGGCCCGCAGCTCGGCCAGCGGTTCGAGATCGTCGTCGACCGCGGCGCGCAGCGCCCAGCCCGGTCCGGTTCCCGGTTCCGACCCGGCACCCGTTTCGGTCTCGGCCACGACGACGCCCTTCCGCACGGCTCCCGGGTTGCTCGCCCCCGGCCGGTCCCGAGTATGCCAACCGTGCCGCCGCCGGCCGCCGGGGCTGCTCCGGTTCGGTCGCGGGACCTTCGTCGGTCCTGCGCCGGTTGCTCAGTGGGTCTCGGCGCCGAGGACCGGGGCGACCGGCCGGCGGGCGTCCAGCCGGGCCGGGATCGCGCCGAGGACGGCGACACCCAGCACGATGCCGGCGGCGCCGAGCAGCAGCCACCAGGTCGGTGGCGTGGCAGCCATCCGGGCCCCGGCGTTGGACACCAGCCAGTACAGGCCGAGCCCGATCGGCATTCCGACCGCCGCACCGGCCGCCGCCGCCGGTAGCGGGGCGATCACCAGGGCCGCGGTGACCTGGGCCGGGGTGGCGCCGAACGCGCGCGCCACCGCGAGCGAGCGCCGCCCGTCCAGTGCGGTCGACCAGACGATGACGATCGCATCCAGCGCCGCCAGCGCGATCAGCGCGACGGTGATCGCGACGATCGCGTGGTACGTGTGCTCGGTGCGGGCGGTCAGCGAGCCGGACTGCGGCTGCGCGTGCCAGCACAGCAGCCCGGCGATCACCGCGGCCACCGCGGCGACTCCGGCGGCGGTGAGCACGGCCCGGCGCAGCCGCCGCGCGGCGAGCCGCAACCCGAGCATCAGCGGTACCGGCAGCGCGCCGGCCAGGCCGGTCAGCCCGGCCGGGTGGGTCAGCTCGCGACCGCCGGCGCCGGCCAGCGCGGCGACCGTCGGGGTGCGGGCCACCCGGATCGCCGGCCCGGCCGAGGTCAGCAGCGCGACCAGCAGCGCCAGCGCGCACACCGGTACCGCGGTGCCGGCGCCGATCGACACCGGCGCGTGCAGCAGGCTGTCGCTGGGGTGGCCGATCGCCGGCACGATGAGCCGGGCGGCCAGCAGCCCGGCCGCCGCCGCGGCGAGCGCGAGCACGGCGTACTCGGCGAGCAGCACCGTCCCGATCAGTCCGGGTGTCGCGCCGGCCGCCTTCAACCGGCCGGCCCGGCGGACCTGCTGGTCGGAACGCAGCGTCGCGAGGCTGGCCAGCCCGGCCAGCCCGGCGACGGCCATCAGCCAGCCGCCGATCTGCAGCACCGCCTCGGTGTCGGCCAGGACGCGGTTGCTGCTGTCCTCGGTGGTGAACGCGCCCCGGGTGTTGACCCGGACGTCCGGATTCGCCCGCAGCGCGGGCCTGATCGCGTTCTGGAATGCCTTGACGTTCGGGTCGGCCAGGGTCAACCCCATCGCGTACCCGGGGCGCAGCGCGGGTGTGGTCAGCGGGCCGAGGTCGGCGTCGGTGAGCCAGATCAGGCCGGCGTAGTCGTTCGGCCCGACGTCGAGCCCGGCGCCCGGGTAGACGCCGGTGGCGGTGGTGACCGCGATGCCGACGACCGGGAACGACCGGCCGGCCAGCAGCACCCGGTCGCCGACCCGGATGTGCAGCGCGCTGGCGAAGCCCCGTTCGAGCACCGCGCCGCCCGGGCGCAGCCAGTGCCCGGCGGTGACCCGGGGCCGGTCCACGCTGCTGGGCGTCGTACCGCGACCTTCCACCGTCGCCGTCATCCGCCGTCCGTGCACGGACAGCGTCGCGCCGCGCAGCAGCCGGTACGGCCCGACGTGCCCGGTGACGCCGTCCCGGCGGGCGATCGAGCGCAACGCCGCCCGCTCGGCGGGCAGCTGGTCGGCGGTGAGGATCATCAGGTCCGGGCCGTTGGTGGCGGCCCGGGTCGCGGCGTAGTCGGCCGCGGTGGTGCGGCCCAGCGCCATGCCCACCGCCAGGGTGCCCGCCGCGACCCCGACCACGATCACGAACAGCACCGCGGGCACCGGCCAGCGCCGCAGGTCGGTCCGGATCAACCGGCCGATCAGGAAGACTCGCCCCATCCGCGTCAGCCGTCCAGCCCGAGCAGCCCGCCGAGCCCGGTCGGCGCGGCGGCGGCCAACCAGACGTCGTCGACGAACGCGCCGTCGCGCATCGAGACCAACCGGTCGGCGGTGGCCGCGATCCGGTCGTCGTGGGTGACGATCACCAGCGTCTGGCCGCCCCGGCGAAGCTCCTCGAACAGCCGCAGCACCTCGCGGGTGGCGGCGCTGTCCAGGTTCCCGGTCGGCTCGTCGGCCAGTACCACCAGCGGGGCGTTGACGAGCGCGCGGGCGATGGCGACCCGCTGGCGCTCGCCGCCGGACAGCGCCGACGGCAGGTGCCGGGACCGGGCGGCGAGGCCGACCCGGTCCAGCAGCTCGGCCGCGCGGCGCCGGGCGGCCCGCGGCGAGTCGCCGGCCAGCAGCGCCGGCAGCTCCACGTTCTGCACCGCGGACAGCTCCTCGACCAGGTGGAACGCCTGGAACACGAATCCGACCGTACGGCGGCGCAGCCGGGCCAGGGCGCGTTCGCCGAGCCCGTCGACCCGGCGGCCGGCGAGCCACAGCGCGCCGCCGGTGGGTCGTTCCAGACCGCCGAGCAGGTGCAGCAGGGTGGACTTGCCGCAGCCGCTGGGCCCGGTCACCGCGAGCGTCTGGCCGTCCGGTACGTCCAGGTCGATCTCGTCGACCGCGCGGACCAGGGTCTGCCCCTCGCCGTGCTCCTTGCACAGCGCGCGGGCCCGGATCGCGAACCCCGACCCGGTCACGCGTCGCCCCGGCGCGGCACCCAGGTCTTCTCGCACGTCTCCAACCAGCGCAGGTCGGCCTGCAACCGCAGCACGATCCCCTCCAACAGCAGTGCGGCCATCGAGTCGTCCGGTTCGGCCAGCGCCGCCCGCTGGGCGTCCCGCAGCCGGCGCAGCAGCTCGCGGCGCTGCGCGTCGATCACCGCGATCGGGTCGGCCAGCCGGCCGGCCGCCACCGCGACGAGCTTGAGATGGAACTCCGCCAGGTCCGGCTTGGGCCAGCTGACCTCGCCGACCCACTCGGCGACGCGGTGCTGCCCGGCCGGGGTCAGCGCGTACGTCTTGCGGTCCCGGTCCGGTCCGGCGGACCGCTCGGCCGACACCAGCCCGGCCTTCTCCAGCCGCGCCAGCGTGACGTACACCTGGCCGGCGTTCAGCTCCGCACCCAGCGGGCCCAGCGCCGCGCGCAGTCGCGCGCGCAGCTGGTACCCGTGTGCGGGTTCCTTGGCCAGCAGGGCCAACACCACATCCTGCACCGACACCCCTAACGGTTAGCTCTCATAGATAGCGGTTAGCTGTCCGCTCGTCAAGATCAGCCGGATGGATCGGCGCCCTCACCCGATCTGGTACCGGCTGGGTGATGGATCGCCGCGGCGCTCGATCGAGCAGCGGAAACGCTTGACCGGGTGCGTCCGGCCGGGCAATACTCCCCGCAAGCGTGTCAGATAATTGAACAATGTTTCAACTATTGAAACACGTCGAACGGAGGGTTCATGAACGCAACCGGTGACGGCGACCGCGGTCCGGCCCGGACCGCCGATCGGGCGCTGCGGGTGCTGCTCGCGTTCCAGCGCCGACCCGAGTGGGGCGTCAGCGACCTCGCTCGCGAACTCGGCCTGGACAAGGCGGGCGTGCACCGGCTGCTGGCCACGCTCGCCGGCCGCGGCTTCGTGCTCGCCGACCCGCACAGCCGGCGGTACCGGCTCGGCCCGGCCATCGCCGTGCTGGCCCGCACCGCCGAACGCGGCGGCGGCCTCGAGACGGCCGCCCGGCCGCTGCTCGCCGAACTGGTCGACGAGTTCGGCGAGAGCTCCGTGCTGAACGTGCCGCACGGCGCGCACTACCGGTGCGTGCTCGCGGTGGACTCGACCGGCCCGGTCCGCTACTCGGCCACCGTGGGGGAGACCATCCCCGGCCACGGTGGCGCGGCCGGTCACGCGATCTTCGCCTTCTACCCGAAGGACCAGATCGACCAGTTGCTCGGCGAGGGACCGCTGCAGCGGTTCAACGAGCACACCATCGCCTCGCTCGACGAGCTGGCGGATCGCTACGCCAGGATCCGCGCGGAAGGCATCGCGGTCTCGCACGGCGAGTTCGACCAGAACGTGACCTCGGTGGCGGCGCCGGTCTTCGCCGCCGGCGAGGTCGTCGGCTCGCTGGTCGTCATCGGACCGCAGGACCGGATGTCGGGAAAGGTCGATCGCGTCGTCGACCGGGTGCGCGCCGCCGGAGCGGCACTGACCCGGCTGCTGGGCGGCGACGCCACGTAGCGGCGACACGCCACGCCAGAGGGCGGCGCCACGAAGCGGCGACACGCCACGCCAGAGGGCGGCGCCACGAAGCGGCGACACGCCACGCCAAAGGAGAGTCATGACCAACCCGACGATCCCGAAGGGCGCCGTCCTGAACGGGCCCAGGTCGCATCCGCGCACCGTCGAGCCGGTGGTACTGGTCCTCACCATCGTGCTGTCGGTCCTCGGTGCCTTCATCGGGCTGCACCTGATCACCACGCTGGGCGTCTCGGCCAACACCGCGGTCATCGGCGCGCTGGTGGCGATGCTGGTCGGGCGGATCCCGATCAACCAGCTGCGCAAGATGCGCTCGATCCACCGGCAGAACCTGGTGCAGAGCGCGATCTCCGGCGCCACGTTCGCCGCGGCGAACTCGCTGCTGGTGCCGATCGCCGTCCCGTTCCTGATCGGTCGCCGCGACCTGGTCTGGCCGATGCTTGCCGGCGCCGCGATCGGCCTCGCGGTGGACGCCTGGGTGCTGTTCCGGGTGTTCGACTCCAAGCTCTACCCGGCGAAGGCGACCTGGCCGGCCGGGGTCGCCGCCGCGGAGACGATGATCGCCGGCGACGAGGGCGGCCGGAAGGCGGCACTGCTCGGGCTGTCCGGACTGGTCGGCTTCGCCGGCTCGTTCGTGAAGATCGCCGGTGCCGCGCTGCCGTTCTCCGCCGCCGGGGTCGCCCTGATCGGCAACATCTGGGCGCTCGGCATGTTCGGCGTCGGCCTGGGCTTCCGGCAGTACGCGCAGGAGTGGTTCGGCGTCGACCTCAACGCCATGTACATCCCGCACGGCTTCATGGTCGGCGCCGGACTGGTCGCCCTGGTCCAGGCGCTGGTGCTGTTGTTCCGCCGGGAGCGCGCCAAGCCGGTACCGGAGCGGGCCGCGGCGCCGGCGTCGCCGGAGGCCGAGGCCGCCGCGCCGGGGCTGGCCGACGAGCCGCCGAGCGTCGACTCCCGCGGGCTGCGCCGCGCGCTCGGCGAGGGGTACCTGCTGTTCGCCCTCGGCGCGGTGATCGTCGCGCTGCTGGGCGGCCTGATCGGGCACTTCTCGGTACCGGCGCTGATCGGCTGGTGCCTGCTCGCCGGTTTCGCCGCGCTGGTGCACGAGCTGATCGTCGGTCTCGCCGCGATGCACTCCGGCTGGTTCCCGGCGTTCGCGGTGACGCTGATCTTCCTGGTACTGGGACTGGTCATCGGGTTCCCGACGGTGCCGCTGGCGCTGTTCGTCGCCTACGTCGCGGCGACCGGCCCGGCCTTCGCCGACATGGGGTACGACTTCAAGGCCGGCTGGATCGTCCGGCAGGGCGGCGTGCCGCACCGGCTGGTGGAGCGCGCCGGCCGCAAGCAGCAGTACCTCGCCGGCCTCGTCGGGTTCGCGGTGGCGCTGATCGTGGTCGCGCTGGTCTGGCAGTCCTACTTCGACTCCGGCCAGATCCCGCCGGTCGCGAAGGTCTACGCGGACACCGTCAGCCACGGCCTGACCGACACCTCGATGCTGGTCAACATCCTGCTGTGGGCGATCCCCGGCGCGGCGATCCAGCTGATCGGCGGACCGAACCGGCAGATGGGCGTGCTGCTCGCCACCGGACTGCTGATCCTCAGCCCGTACGCGTGCTGGTTCGTGCTCGGCGCGCTGGTGTTCCGGATCGTCTGGGGCCGGGTGCGCGGCAGGGACAAGGCAGCGACCGAACTGAACCTGTTCGGTGCCGGGTTGATCGCCGGCAGCTCCGTCACCGACGTGAGCCGGATCGTGAAGGGATGAGCATGGAAGTAACGAGTCGCATCGAGTCGCGCCCGGAGTACCTCTCGTTTGAGGCGGCGCTGGGCGCCCGCAAGCTCGTCGAGGAGATCATGCTCGTCAAGCCGGGTGAGAACGTGGTCATCACCGGCGACACCGCCACCGACGGGCGAGTGCTGGAGCTGACCGCGCAGGCCGCCGCCGCTGCCGGCGCCACGCCGACGGTGATCCGCTACGACACCCGGCCGACCGTGGCGATGGAACCGCCGGCCCCGGTCGCCGGGGCCATCGCGCACGCCGACGTGTGGATCGAGTACACCCTGAGCTACATCATGCACTCGGACGCGTTCCGGGCCGCGATGGCCGCCGGCGCCCGGTACGCGAACCTGACCGGGATGGACGTCCAGATGCTGGTGGACACCGTCGGCCGGGTCGACTTCGCCGGTACGACCGAGCTGGGCCGGGCGCTGGTGGCGCTGCTGTCCGCCGCCGACGAGGTACACGTCACCACCCCGGCCGGCACCGACCTGCGGGCCCGCAACGGCGGCCGGCCGGTGAACCTGCGCGGCAAGCCGGCCGAGAAGCCGGGGGAGACGGTGATGCTCGCCGGCCAGATCTCCTGGAATCCGCTGGAGGAGACGCAACAGGGGATCCTGGTCTTCGACGGCGCGTGCTGGCCGCCGAACGAGCTGGGCCTGCTGCGCGCGCCGATCCGGATGGCGGTCGAGAACGGCGTGGTGACCTCGATCGAGGGTGACGGTGCGGACGCCACCACGTTCCGCGGCTGGATGGACGCCCAGGCCGCGCTGCCCACCGGTGAGAACATGTTCCGCATCGCGCACTGGTCGCTCGGCTTCAACCCCGGCGTCACCAAACCGACCGGCCGCATCGTCGAGGACGAGCGGGTGTTCGGCTGCGTGGAACTGGGCATCGGTACCAAGGGGGCCTGGATCGGCGGCGAGCACTGGGTGGCGCCGGCGCACACCGACGGCAGCCTGCTCAACCCGACCATCGAGCTGGACGGCGAAGCCATCGAGATCGACGGCCGGTACGTGCATCCGACCCTCGTCGAGATCTGCCACCGGCTCGGGATCGCGGGGTACTGAGATGATCGTCGGAACCTTCCGCCAGCACGGCGTGGTCTACACCGATCACGTGATCGACGTGCCCCTGGACCACACCAACCCGGCCGGCGAGACGATCCAGCTGTTCGCCCGCGAGCTGGTCGATGCCGCCAAGGCCGACAGCGCGCTGCCCAGGCTGCTGTACCTGCAGGGCGGGCCGGGCGGCAAGGCGGTCCGCCCGGCCAACCGGGGCGGGTTCGTCGGCCGCGCCCTCGACGACTACCGGGTGGTGCTGCTCGACCAGCGCGGCACCGGCCGGTCCACCCCGGTCAACCGGCAGACGCTGCCGCAGTGCGGGGACACCGCCGCACAGGCCGGCTACCTGACCCACTTCCGCGCCGACTCGATCGTGGCCGACGCCGAGCTGCTGCGCCGCTACCTGGGTGGTGACGCGCAGTGGGACACGCTCGGCCAGAGCTACGGCGGGTTCGTCACGCTGACCTACCTGTCGTACGCCCCGGAGGGCATCCGCCGGGCGTTCGTCACCGGCGGGCTGTCCTCGCCGACCGCCTCGGCGGCCGACGTGTACCGGCTGACCTTCGACCGGACCGCCGAACGCAACGGCGCGTACTTCGCCCGGTACCCGGACGACCGGCCGCTCGCCGCCCGCATCGCCGGGCACCTGGCCGAGCACGACGTGCGGCTGCCCACCGGGGAACGGCTCTCCCCGCGCCGGTTCCAGGGGCTCGGCGTCGGGCTGGGCCAGCGAAGCAGCTTCGACGCGCTGCACTTCCTGCTGGACGAGGCGTTCGTCGGCGGCGAACTGTCCGACACGTTCCTCGCCGGCGTGCAGGCGGAGGTCTCCCTCGCCACCCGCCCGCTGTACGCGGTGTTCCAGGAGCTGATCTACAACCAGGGCGCCGCGTCGAACTGGGCCGCCGAGCGCGAGTACCGGCGGCGCGAGAACTTCGCGGTGGACAACCCGGAGTTCCTGTTCACCGGCGAGACCTACCACCCGTTCCACTTCGCCGAGGATCCGGCGCTGGTGCCGCTCGCCCCGGCGGCCGAGCTGCTCGCCGCGAAGGCCGACTGGCCCGCCCTGTACGACGTGGATCGGCTGCGGCGCAACGAGGTACCGGTGTACGCGGCGGTCTACCACGACGACATGTACGTACCCCGGGAACTGTCGCTGTCCACAGTGGACTTGGTTGGCGCGGTGCGCCCGTGGATCACCAACGCCTACCAGCACGACGGGCTGCGGGAGACCCCGGCGGTACTGGACACCCTGCTGCGGATGGCGGCGGAGGACCGGTGAGCACCCTCGGTCTCGTCACCATCGGCCAGTCGCCGCGGGTCGACATGGTTCCGGAGATGCTGCCGGCGCTGGGCCTCCCCGCCTCGGCGGTGACCGAACGCGGTGCGCTGGACGGGATGTCCGGTGCCCAGATCGCCGCGCTCGGGCCGGCGGCCGGCGCCGAGCACGTGCTGACCACCCGGCTCGCCGACGGCACCTCGGTGCTGCTCGACCACGATGCCGCGGTCGGCGCGGTGCAGGACGCGGTGACCGAGGTGGGGCGCGCCGTGCACGCCACCCTGGTGGTGTGCACCGGCACGTTCCCGCCGCTGGCGCACGACGGGCCGCTGCTGTTCGCCGAGCCGCTGCTGCTCGGCGGTGTCGCCGCGCTGTGCGCCGGTGAACCGGTCGGCATCGTGTGCCCGCTGCCGGAACAGGAAGCGATGAGCCGGCGCAAGTGGGAACCGGTCGTCGGTGCGGTCACCGTGGCGGCGGCGACTCCGTACGCGGACGGCGCGGTCGCGGCGGTCGCCGCCGCCGCGGCCCGGCTCGCTGCCGGCGGTGCGACCCGCATCGTGCTCGACTGCATGGGCTACACCGCCGCGATGCGCTCCGCCGCCACCGAAGCCGCCGGCGTACCGGTGCTGCTGGCCCGGTCGGTGGTCGCCCGCCTCGCCGGCGAGCTGGTCGCCTGACCGGCGCCGGGGGAAGGGAACGAGAAACGGTGCTGCGCGAACCCGCGCGAGCGGCTGGATGCCGCGCCGTCCTCGCGAAGGAGGGACGACGATGAGTGACGGACTGTTGGGCGTCGTCCGGGTGGTCACCAGCGACGACCCGGCGTTCGTCGGTGCGCACGGCGCGGCGATCCAGGCCAGGTACCAGCTCGCGACGACCTCGGCGTGCATTCCGGACCAGCCGCACGGGATCCACGACGCGGCCACCGAACGGGCGGCCGAGCCGAAGATCCTCGACCTGGCGGCCGAGCTGGTCGACGGCGGCGCGACGGCGATCCTGATCAGCTGTGCCGCCGACCCGGCGCTCGTCGCGGCGCGCGCCGCCCTGCCGGTACCGGTGATCGGTGCCGGCTCGGCCGCCGCCGCGGTCGCGCTCGGGCTCGGCGGGCGGATCGGGGTGCTCGGGCTCAACGCCGAGCCGCCGGCCCCGGTGGCCGCCGTGCTCGGGGACCGGCTGGTCGGCTCGCTGCGGCCCGCGGGCGTGCACCAGACCACCGACCTGCTGGAACCAGGCGCCGTCGACCGCGCGGTCGACGCCGGCCGGGAGCTGGTCTCGGCCGGGGCCGAGGCGATCCTGTTCGCCTGTACCGGCATGACCACGATCGGCCTGGCCGGTCCGATCCGCGACCGGCTCGGCGTTCCGGCCGTCGACGCGGTGCTGGCCGGCGGCCTGCTCGCCTCGTACGCGATGCGCTGAGCGACACCCGACACTCCACACAGGACAGAACGCAAGGGGGACCCATGAGTTGGCGGCACGTGATCGACGCGTACGAGCTGCTCGACGACCCGGCCGTCACCGGAACCGCGGTGGCGGAGTACCTGGTGGCCTGCGGCGCGCCGCAGCCGGCGGTGCACACCGTGCGCGGCGACAAGGGCAGTACGGACTTCGTCCGGCTGACCGTCCCGGGCCGGCGTGGCGCGGCGGCCGGCGGCGACGCCCCGACGCTGAGCGTGATCGGCCGGCTCGGCGGGCTCGGCGCCCGGCCGGAACAGATCGGCTTCGTCTCCGACGGCGACGGCGCGCTGACCGCGGTGTCGGTCGCCGCGAAGCTGTCGGCCATGCATGCCCGGGGCGACGTGCTCGACGGCGATGTGGTGGTCGCCACGCACATCTGCCCGGACGCACCGACCCGGCCGCACGATCCGGTCCCGTTCATGGACTCCCCGGTCGACCTGGCCGCGATGAACGAGCACGAGGTCGACCCGGACGCCGACGCGGTGCTGTCGGTGGACACCACGAAGGGCAACCGGATCGTCAACGTCAACGGCTTCGCGATCTCGCCGACCGTCAAGCAGGGCTGGATCCTGCGGGTGTCCGAGGATCTGCTGGCGGTGCAGCAACGGGTCACCGGTTCGCTGCCGGCGGTGCTGCCGCTGGCGATGGCGGACATCACGCCGTACGGCAACGGTGCCTACCACGTGAACTCGATCCTGCAGCCGACCACCTCGACGGCGGCCCCGGTGGTCGGTGTCGCGATCACCACCGAGACGCCGGTCGCCGGGTCGGCCACCGGCGCCACCCAGCTGTCCAGCGTGGAGTCCGCAGTGCGGTTCTGCATCGAGGTGGCCAAGGACTTCGGCCGGGGCGCGCTGCGGTTTCACGACCAGGCGGAGTTCGAGCACCTGGTCACCCGGTACGGCCCGATGACCGCGCTGCAGACCCAGGGCAACGCCTGAGGCTGCCGGCCCAGGACCCCGGCCCGCCGGCCGGCACGGGGCGGCGGGCCGGTAGCAGACCCGCGCGAGGCGGGATCGCCGAGGTCAGGCCGGTGCGTCGAAGCGGGGCGTACCGGACAGCAGGAACGACACGTCGTCGCCGGGCACGAACTCGCGCGGCTCGGCGTCGCGGGTGAACAGCCGGGCGCCCTTCACCCCGCCCAACCGGGCGGATCGGTCCCGGACCCGGAGCAGGCCACCCTCGCGGATGCCGAGCACCGGCACGTCGTTGTCCTCCAGGAACTCGGTGATGCGCTGCTCGCGCGTCTCGCCCATGTGGGTCGACGACGGGTCCGGATCGACGTAGTGCGGGTTGATCTGGAACGGCACCAGCCCCAGCGCCGCGAACGAGGCGGGCTCGGTGATCGGCATGTCGTTGGTGGTACGCAGCGTCGGGCAGGCCATGTTCGTGCCCGCCGAGGCGCCCATGTAGCGCAGCGCCCCGGACCGCACCCGGCTGCCGATCGCCTCGACCAACCCGGTGTGCTGCAACGTCTTCAGCAACCGGAACGAGTTGCCGCCGCCGACGAAAACGGCCGGCGCCGCGTCGATCGCCGCGCCCGGATCGGCCGCGGTGTGCACCCCGGTCACCGTCACCCCGAGCGGCCGGAGCGCGTCGGCGACGGTCGCCGTGTAGCCGTCGTGGTCGCGCAGCGCGTACGGCACGAAGGCCAGTTCGGTGGCGCCGGCCAGGAACTCGGTGATCTCGTCGCGCACGTGCTCCAGGTAGCCGTGGCCGTGGGTGCGCGAGTTCGACAGCAGCAGCAGGTCCATGCGGCCATTCTTACGCGACGCGGTCGCCCGCGGTGTGCCGGGCGGGGGTGCGCGCGACCCGGTCGCCCGCCGTCGACCGGCCGTGGCGCTTGCGTCCGTACCTACAGTGAAATTCGATTTCCGATTTGCGCGCTCTGCCGGGCGCGGGCGAGACACCAGCGCGGGGACGGGTCGATGGATCGGCGGGGGACGGACGAGGTGCACTGCGCCTGCTGGGACGGGCTGCGGGTCAGCGTGGCGCTGCATCCGATGCTCAGCGCGCTGACCGCACTGTACGACGCGGTCGGCGGCTGGGACCGGGACGTGCATCCGCAGTGGCGGCGGGAGTTGCGGCACGCCATGCCCGAGCATGCGGCCGAGACGCTGCACCCGCTGACCGCCGGCAGCGCGCGCACCCCAGACCTGCTGACCCTGCCGTACCGCCGGGTCGACCGCGACGTCGGCTTCGACGCGGCGATGGCGGCGCTGTCCGCGCTGCGCGGCGAGGACATCGTGGCCGACATCGGGCAGGCGTTCCCGGACGGCGCGCCGGCGCTGTGGGACCCGGTGCTGCGCGCGCCGCGCACCTGGCTCGGCCGCTACGTGGACGTGCTGCGCGCCGCGTGGACGGTGCTCGGGCCGGTGTGGCGCCGGGCCGAGCACCTGATCGCGACCGAGATCGCCCGGGCCGGTGAGACGCTCGTCCGGCGCACCGTGCCGGACCTGCTCACGACCGTACTGCCGGGCGCCAGCTTCGCCGCCGGCGTGCTGCGGCTGCCGTCGGTGCAGCCGGGCCGGCTGGACGTGCGGGGGCGGGCGCTCACCCTGATCCCGCTGGTGTCCGGCCGCCGGGTGATGGCACACGACCTGGACGACCCGGAGCGGTCCTGGATCGCGTACGGGCTGCCCGGCCTGGAGACGCTGTGGCCGGGCGCGGGGGAGTCGGCCGACTCGCTGCTCGCCGCGGCACTCGGCGGCTCGCGGGCCGAGGTTCTGCAACGGCTGTCGGTACCGCTGACGATGAGCGAGCTGGCCGATGCCACCTACCGCTCGCGCAGCGCCGTCACCGGCATCGTCGATGCCCTGTCCGGCGCCGGGCTGGTCAGCCGGGAACGCCGCGGCCGGCACGTGTACGTGACCCTCACCCCGCGGGGCCGGCGGCTGCGCGATCTGCTCAACACGCCCTGACGGCGCGCCTCGGGCCGTCGCCGGGCTCCGGGCCGCCGGCGGACGGTTCGGAAGATTCGCGACCGACCCCGGCCCGCCGGGCGGCGGGCGCCGGCGCCCGGCACGGCCGACCCGCCGGGCGGGCACCCACCGTGTCGACGAGCTGACCGATGGTCCGGACCGCGGCCGCGCGAGGATTCGGAAACATCCGAACCGTCGTCGAGGCGGTGATCGACGCCGTTGCCGGCCGCGGGACGCGCGGTTACGGTCCATCGCGGGCGCCGGAAACCCCGTCGTACCAGCGGAAACCGCTGCGGGCAGGGCGCCACGCCCGATCGCCGGCGCCGGCGCCGACCGGTTGCGTCCATTGTGCAGTGTCGTGTGTGGACATGAACCGAGCCGCCGAGCCGGACGAGGCGCCGCGGTGTGATCGACCGAAACCAGTGCTGGAGGAAGCCAGATGTCAGGGTTCGCAACGAGAAGGGTGCTCGCCGGCCTCGGCGCCGTCGTGGCCGCCGGTGCCGGTGCACTCGCCCTCGCCACGCCGGCCGCCGCCGATCCCGGCAGCGACCACGCGTTGCAGGCGACGATCACCAAGCCCGCCGCGGTCGCCCCGGGCGGCTCCGGCAGCTTCCACTACTCGGTGCAGAACGTCAGCGGGCAGGCCACCGACGGGGTGCTGATGAACGTGGCGATCCCGCGCTACGTCACGATTCCCGACATCCAGCAGGACAAGGCCTGCAAGCAGACCGAGGACCAGGGTGCGCAGACGCTCTGGAGCTGCGCCATCACCGACCAGAGCGGCAAGCTCGCGCCCGGCCAGCGGGCCGACAACGACGCGAAGTTCAGTGTGGCGGCCAACGCGCCCGGGCCGCAGTCGATCGGTACCGTCGTCGCGCTGGTGGTTCCGCTGGACGCCAGCGGGAAGCCGACGGAGGACTGGCACGACCTGAAGGGCCCGAACACGGTCAGCACGCCGATCACCACCACCGCGAACCACTACGACTACGTGGTCTCGGCGACCAAGGCGAGCGGTGCGGTCGGCGACACCGTGACGGTCACCGCCAGGGGCGACAACACCGGCCCGTCCGACCTGATCGGCGGCACCATCACCATCGTCGCACCGTCCGGCACCAGCCTGGCCGAGCTGCCGAAGGGCTGCGAGTGGGCCACCAAGGGCGCCAAGGCGACGTGCCACAGCGACGATGCCGTCGTCGCTGCCGGCAAGGGCGCCACGCTCGCGCTGAAGTTCACCATCGACAAGGCGGACGTCGGCCACGACGGCGGCATCACGGTGACGACCAAGACGCCGGGTGACACCAACGCCAAGAACAACAGCGCAGCGTTCGACATCACCGCCACCGGCGGCCAGGGCGGCGGCGACGGCTCCACCCTGCCGGTCACCGGCACCAGCACCGGCGCGATCGCCGGCGGCGGTGCCGCGGTACTGCTGGCCGGTGCCGCCCTGTTCTTCCTCGGCCGGCGCCGCTACCTGGCCCGCCACCGCGGCTGAACACTGCGGGCCGGATCGGGTTCGGGGCGCCATCGGCGCCCCGAACCCGTCGTGCACGGGCTGCCCCGACCCCGGCCGCCGGGGGTCGGGGCCCTCGCCCGCTTCGGCCGGGCCCCGGGAGGGGCGCAGGCGTCGGCGCCGGCCCGGGGGCGGCGTCCTTGACAACCACGCCGGCCGACGGTTGTATGCACCCCGACACGACACCGTGCCGAACGGGTCGTGCCGACCAGGTAGATCGGGCCCGGTCGACGCCGGTGTTCTCCGGTGCCGGCACCAAGGTCGCCAGGGCGTCGTCGCCCGAGGCGGGGCCGATCCCGAACGGCTCGGAGTGTCGTCGTGATCGACCGTTCCCGTTCCGGTACCCGTCGCGCGCTCTCGGCCGTGATCGTGCTGGCCGCGACGCTGGTCGCCGCCGGCGTGCCGGCCGGTGGGGTGCCGGACGTCGTGGCCCCGCCGGGCAACGCCGGTGTCGACTACCAGCTCGGCGCGCCCTACCCGCCGCCGAGCGGGGTGCGGGTGGTGTCCCGGGACCGCAGCGCGCGGCCGGCGCCGGGCGTCTACACCATCTGCTACGTGAACGCCTACCAGACCCAGCCGGGCGAGCTCGGATGGTGGCGCGCCCACCACGATGACCTGTTGCTGCACGATGCGGACGGCAACGAGGTGGTCGACCCCGACTGGGGCGAGGTGCTGCTGGACACCTCGACCGCGGCGAAGCGCGCCACGCTGGCCGCCGTCGTCGGCCGCTGGATGCACGGGTGTGCCAGGGACGGCTTCCGCGCCGTCGAGCCGGACAACCTGGACTCGTGGACCCGCTCGCGGCGGCTGCTGGACCGCTCCGACGCGCTGGCGTACGCAGGGCTGCTGATTGCCCGGGCGCATGCGGACGGGCTCGCGATCGGCCAGAAGAACACCGCCGAGGTG
This sequence comes from Actinocatenispora thailandica, assembly GCF_016865425.1. NCBI lineage: Bacteria > Bacillati > Actinomycetota > Actinomycetes > Micromonosporales > Micromonosporaceae > Actinocatenispora > Actinocatenispora thailandica. The sequence goes on from NZ_AP023355.1 coordinate 2,015,927, forward strand.
TCGGCCGCCGGCCGGCGGGCCGGGTTCGACTTCGCGGTCGCCGAGGAGTGCGCCGAGTACGGCGAGTGCGGCGACTACACGGCGGTGTACGGCGACGAGGTGTTCGTCATCGAGTACGACCGGGCCGGATTCGTCCGGGCCTGCCGCACCGTGGGCGAGCGACTCTCGGTGGTGTTGCGCGACCGGGAGGTCACGGCGCCCGGCTCCGCCAGCTACGTCCACGACGCCTGCTGATCCTCCCGCCCGAACCCAGGGGGAGCGCACGCCGATCGACCGGACCAGGCGGCGGCCCCGCCGCCCGGCGCGGGCGCCGGGTGCAGCGGTCGGTCAGGAGGTGGTCTGCAGTGGCCGGGCCGCTTCCGCGGCGGTCTCCCGGTGCGACGAGGTCAGGCTCGCGAACACCACCACGTTGCGTTCGTAGCTGTGGGTTCGCTCGTCGAACCGGCCGCCGCAGGTCACCAGCCGCAGGCTCGGCCCGGCAGTCGGCCCGTACACCGCGGTCGCCGGGAACCGGGTCTTCTCGTACCCGGCGACGCCGTCGACGGTGAACACCGCGACCGTGTGGTCGGCCCGGGTCACCTGGACGGTGTCGCCGCGGGTGAGCGCGCCGAGGTAGTAGAACACGGCGGGGCCGGTGCGGTGCGAGTCGACGTGGCCGAGCAGCACGGCGGCGCCGGACTGTCCAGGCGTCACGCTCCGGTCGTACCAGCCGGTCAGGTACGGGTGGTCGATCGGCGGCACCGCGACGGTGTCGTCCGCGTCCAGGCCGGTGGCGATGATCGGCGCGTGGATGTGGGCCCGCGCCACGTCGATGCGTACCGGTGTCGACGGCGGCAGCGGGGCGGCAGCCGACGGCGCTGGTGTCGCGCTGGTGCTCGGCGCGGGCGGTGCGACGACGGCGCTGGGCGGCGCCTGCGCCGCGGTCGGTTGCGGCGGCGGCGTCGGGGCCCGCATCATCGCGAGGACCAGCAGTGTCGCGCCGAGCACGCCGCCCAGGACCAGCAGCACGCCGAGCACCGTCCGCCAACCCGCCGCCCCACCGTGCGCCAGCGGATCCCACTCGGCCGGGGGCGGTCCGTCGCGTTCCCCGCCCCGCTCGTGCGCGCCGTCTCGTTCGGGCCGGCCGGGCCGCTCGCGTTCGACGTCTCGCTCGGGTTGCTTGCCCCGCTCGTGCGCGCCGTCACCCTCGGGGCGCCCGCGCGGCTCGCGTTCGGCGCCCCGCTCGGGTAGCTCGACGGTGTCGGCTCCGGCGCCCGGATGCCCGGCGGTCGGCGGCACCGGGGCCGGGGCCGCGGGTGCCCGGAAGTCGGATGCCGGGAAGTCGGGTGCCGGGAAGGCGGGTGCCCGCAACTCGGGTGCCGGGAAGGCGGGCGCCGGGAACTCGACGGTCGGGGCCTCGGAGTCCCGGCCGCCGGGGTCGCTCGCCGGCTGCGTCATCACCCCTCCGTCCCGGTGCCCGAGCGGCCCGCGGCCCGACACCGTGACGCGTCAGTGCTTCTTCGGGCGCCGTACCAGCAGCAGCACGCCGCCTGCCGCGACCACGCCGAGCACGCCCAGGCCCGCCGCGGCGAGGGCGGTGCTGCCGCCGCCCAGCTGCGCCGTCGCCCCGTCACCGGTGTCCGGGTTGCCGCCCGGCGTCACCGTGAACTGTTTGGTACCGGGGTCGGGTGTCGAGGTGTTCTTGCAGTTGACGGTGGCGGTGTAGGTGCCGGGTTGGACGTTGCTGAACGTCGCGCTCAGCACGCCGCTCGCCTCCGGGTTGCCCGCCATGTCCTGCTCGGTGGCGTCGTTGGAGCCGGTCTGGATGGCTGCGACGGCGCCGGTCGAGGCGCAGTCGGAGGTGCTCACCGTGACCGTGCTGCCCTGCACCACGACCGCGACGACCGGCGCCGCGGAGGCACCGGACGACAGGGCCAGGGATGCACCAGCGGCACCGAACGCCCCGGCGACGACGATCCTGCGCACGAAGGACATCCCCTACACCCCCCAAATCGCATATGAGGTGACTCAGTCACCGTAAACGTTGCCGGCCGTTCGTGATCACGTTCTGGCCAGCTGCCACCCTGCCGGGTGTCACGGCCGGTCGGGCAGCCCCGCCGGCTCGGCCGTCAGTGCAGCGACGTCCTCAGTGGACAGTTGCAGTGTCGCGGCGGCGACGTTCTCGGCCAGGTGGCGCTGGCTCGCCGTGCCGGGGATCGGCAGCAGCACCCGGGAGCGCTGCAGCAGCCAGGCCAGCGCGACCTGGGGCGGCGTCGCGTCGTGCCGGGCGGCGACCGCCCGCGCGGCCGGCGTGAGCGTACGGGGCGCCACCGGCAGCCACGGCAGGAACGCGATGCCGTGCCGCTCGCAGTACGCCAGCACGTCCTCGTGCCGCCGGTCGCTCAGGTTGTACCGGTTCTGCACGGCGGCGACCGGCACGATCCGGCGGGCAGCCTCGATCTCGGCCACCGACACCTCGGAGAGCCCGACGTGTCGCACCTTGCCCTCGTCGCGCAGCTGCCGCAACGCCCCGTACTGGTCGGCCGGCGGCACCGTCGCGTCGATGCGGTGCAGCTGGAACAGGTCGATGCGGTCCAGCCGCAGCCGGCGCAGGCTCAGTTCGGCCTGCTGCCGCAGGTACTCCGGCCGGCCGCAGTCGTACCAGGCGTCGCCGAGGTTGATCCGGCCGGCCTTGGTGGCGAGCACGAGCGAGTCCGGGTACGGGTGCAGCGCCTCGGCGAGCAACGTTTCGTTGTCGCCCAGGTCGTACGAGTCGGCGGTGTCGATCAGCGTGACGCCGAGGTCGACCGCCCGTCGGGCCACCGCGACGGCGCGGGTGCGTGCCGCGGCCGGTCTCCCGGGCAGCCGCAGCGCACCGAATCCGATCCGGCGCACCGGCAGGTCACCGCCGAGCAGGAACGTGTCTGTCATGGGTCTCCCTTCGCCCGCTCCACTGTGCGGGACGCATATCGTTAAGACAAGCAAGACTGTCTTTGTCGAATCGCGTAGCATCACTACGTGCTCAATCTGGAACGGCTGCGAGTGCTGCGTGCGATCGCGGCGACCGGCTCGGTCCGCGGCGCCGCGGCCACCCTGCACGTCACCACCTCCGCCGTCTCCCAGCAGATGGCCCGGCTGGAGCGGGAGATCGGCCAGCCGCTGGTGGAACGCAACGGTCGCGGCATCCGGCTCACCGACGCCGCGCTGCTGCTGTCCGAGCACGCCGGTGCGCTGCTGGCCCAGGCCGAGGCGGTCGAGACGGACCTCGCCCGGCACCGCGGCGCGGTGGTCGGTGAGCTGCGGCTCGCCGCGTTCGCCACCGCCGCCCGCGGCCTGCTGCCGACCGCCCTCGCGGCGCTGCACGACCGGTACCCGGCGCTGCGAACACGCACCGCGGAGCAGGAGCCGGACGTGGCGCTCCCGGCCGTCGCCAGCGGGGATCTCGACCTCGCGATCGCCCAGGACTGGCCGGAGTCGCCGTTGACCCTGCCGGCCGGCTCGGCCCGGACCGGCCTGCTCGACGACGTGTTCGACGTCGCGCTGCCCGCCGGGCACCGGCTCGCCGACCGCCCGACCCTCGACCTGGTCGAACTCGCCGCCGACGACTGGGTCGGCTGGTCGGCCGGGCAGCTGTGTCACGACTGGCTGCGCCGCACCGTGCCGGACGCCCGGGTCCCGCACACCGCGAGCGAACACGCCACCCAGCTGGCGCTGGTCGCCGCCGGGCTCGGCGTCGCGCTGCTGCCCCGGCTCGGCCGCGATCCGGTACCGGACGGGGTTCGGTTCGCCGCGGTGCGGCCGGCACCGGTACGCCGGGTGTTCGCGGTCTGGCGGTCCGCGGCGGCCCGCCAGCCCGCCATCCGGGCAGCCCTCGCCGCGCTGCGCGACGCCGGCCGCCGCTGACTCGGGTACTGCGGGTCCGCTGGTCACCGCGGCTCGTGCGGGCCGGCGACCGGCCGCGCCGGCAGGTCCGGGCACTGATCGGAGAGGACGTCGCCGGCGGCGCGGCGTGGCCGGCCGGCCGACCCGTCGACCGGAGGTACCGGAGCGGTTGTGCGACAGGGCATCCGGCGCGAACCGATCGGCGCGCGCGAGCAGCCGACCGGCTGAGCTGCCCGGCCCGGCCCGAAAGCTACGGTGTGATCACCGTGCGTCGCCGGGTGGCGGCGCGAGCGAAGGAGCGGCGTATGCGTGCGGCGATGCGGGTCGGAATCGGGGCGGCCGCGGCCGGTCTGGCGGCCGTGGTGCTGACGGCGACACCGGGCACGGCGGCGACCCCGGCGGTGCACTTCGCCGGCATCCAGTACAACGCCCCCGGCGCCGACACCACCAGGAACGTCAACGGTGAGTACGTGAAGATCTCGAACTCCGGTAGCAGGGCGGTCAGCATCCGGGGCTGGTCGGTACGGGACGCGGCCGGCCACCGGTACACGTTCCCCACCTACACCATCAAGGCGCACGACAGCCTCTGGCTGCACTCCGGCAAGGGCAGGCACACGCACCGCACCTTCTACTGGGGCTCCGGCTGGCACATCTGGAACAACAACGGGGACACCGCGACGCTGCGGGACACCCACCGCGTGCACGACACCTGCCGCTGGACCCGGTCGACCTCGTCCGGCTGGAAGACCTGCTGAGGCCCGCGCCGGCCGCGGTGGCCCGCCCGGCGCCACGGAACCGGCACGGTTTCGGTGCACCGTGTGCACGGCGGATCCCGGGAATCCGCACAACCGGTGAGTAGCTTCGCCGGGCATGAGAGTCACGATGGTGCTGCCGGCGCTGACCGAGGCGACCAGCCCGCGGCTGCGGCCGATCAAGTACTCGCTGTTTCCCCCGCTGGGGCTGGCCACGCTGGCCGGCTACCTGTCCGACTCCGACGAGGTGCGGATCGTCGACGAGCACGTGCAACCGTTGCGGCTGGACGACGACCGGCCCGATCTCGCGGTGATCCAGCCGTACATCACGTCGGCCCGGCGGGCCTACCGGCTCGCGGCGGCGTACCGGGCGAAGGGCGTGCACGTGGCGATGGGCGGGCTGCACGTCACGTCGCTGCCGGAGGAGGCGGCCCGGCACGCCGACACGATCTTCCTCGGCCCGGGCGAGGACATCTGGCCGGCGTTCCTGGCCGACTTCCGGGCGCGCCGCCCGAGACCGCGGTACGAGTCGCGCGAGCGCACCCTGGTCCGGCTGCCGCCGGTGCGGCGCGACCTGATCGACCGGCGCCGCTACCTGGTGCCGAACTCGCTGGTGGTGTCCCGCGGCTGCCCGCACCACTGCGACTTCTGTTACAAGGACGCCTTCTTCACCGGCGGGAAGTCGTTCTACACCCAGGCGGTCGACGACGCGCTCGCCGAGATCGAGCGGCTACCCGGCCGGCACCTGTACTTCCTGGACGACCACCTGTTCGGCAACCGGCGCTTCGCAGAGGCGCTGTTCGACGGGATGCGGGGGATGGGCCGGGTCTGGCAGGCCGCCGGCACCGTCGACTCGGTGCTCGCGCCGGGTTTGCTGGAGCGCGCGGTCGACGCCGGCCTGCGCAGCCTGTTCGTCGGTTTCGAGACCGTCAACGACGCCAACCTGCCGGCCCAGCGGAAGCGGCAGAACATCGGCCGGGACTACGCGGCTGTCGTGCGGCGGCTGCACGGGGCCGGGGTGATGGTCAACGCCAGCTTCGTGTTCGGCATGGACGACGACGGACCGGACGTGTTCGACCGCACCGTCGACTGGGCGGTCGGCCAGGGGATCGAGACCGCGACCTTCCACATCATGACGCCCTACCCGGGAACCGCGCTGTACCAACGGATGCAGCAGGCCGGCAGGATCCTGCACACCGACTGGGACCGGTACGACACCCGGCACGTGGTGTACCGGCCGGCCAGGTTGACCGCGGCCGAGCTGACCGACGGGTACCGGCGGGCGTACCGGGACTTCTACCGCTGGCCGGCGATCTGGCGCGGCGCCGGGACCAAACCGCCCGGTCGGGACCGGCTGCGGCACCTGGCCTACGCGGGCGGCTGGAAGAAGCTCTCCCCGCTGTGGCACCCGCTGATCCGGGCCCGCCAGGTGTCCCGCGCGCTGCCGTTCCTGGAGTCGCTGCTGGGCAGCTTCGGTGCCCGCCGCTCGGCCCCGCCCGCTCGCACCGCACGGGCTGCCCGCCCGGGAGCGTCACCGTCTCTCGACACCGCCCGCCCGCGAGACCCGGCCAGGTAGCCGTCCGGGATCGGCGCCGGCGCCGCGACAGCTCCGGCCCGCGCGGGCGGGGCGGGGTAGCGTCGGGGTATGGAGTCGAGGACCGACGCGGACACCGCCCTGCAGCTCGCCGACTGGCGCCGCACCGTCGCCGAGCTGTACGCCCAGGTGCGCGCCGCCGCCGACCCGGTCGCCGGGCACGCCCGCTGGCGAGCCGGGCGCGACGCGTTGTTCGGCCGGCACCCGCAGAGCCCGCTCGCGGCCACCGATCCGTTGCGGGGCACCGGCCTGCCCTACTGGCCGTACGATCCGGCGCTGCGCTTCGAGCTGCCGGTGACGCCGCCGGACGCGCCGCAGCGCCGGGAGGTCGACACCGGCGCCGACGGCGTCACCAGCTACGAGCTGATCGGCTCGGTGCGGCTGCCCGCGCCGGTGTCCGGCACGCTCGCGGTGTGGTGGACGCGGCAGTACGGCGGCGGGTTGTTCCTGCCGGTGCGCGACGGCACCGCCGGGCGCACCAGCTACGGGGCCGGCCGCTACCTGCTGGACACCGCCAAGGGCGCCGACCTCGGCGGCTCCGGCGGCAGCCTGCTGCTGGACCTCAACTTCCTCTACCACCCGTCCTGCCGGTACGACGACAGCTGGGTGTGCCCGCTCGCGCCGGCCGAGAACACGCTCGCCGCCGAGATCCGCGCCGGCGAGCGCCTCTGACCGACGGCGGTCACGGGTGCCGGGTGGCGCGGGACGCGAGCGCCCGGTGCGGTAGCGGGACGCTCCGATTCCGGGCAGTGCCGCGTTCCGGATCGCCGGCAGCACCGGATCGCCGAGCAGCACCGAAACCCGGGCCGGTGCCAGCGGGTGCTCAGCCGGACAGCGAGTCCAGGTCCTCGGGGGTGTCGATGTCGGCCGGCGACCCGGTACCGTCGCAGTCGACCAGCGTCACCAGCTCCGGATGGCTCCGCAGGTACCCGCGTGCCCCCCGGTCACCCCGGGCCGACGCCAGCACGCCCGGCCAGTACTCCCGGCTCAGCAGCACCGGATTGCGCGGCCGACCGGCATAGCCGGCCACCGCGAGCCGGGCACCGCGGCGGTACGCCGCCAGCAACCGGCGCACCGCCGCCGGCCCGACGAGCGGCTGATCCACCAGCGCGACGACGACCGCGTCGACGCGGGCCGGCAACGCCTCGACGCCGGCCCGCAGCGACGATCCCATCCCGGTAGCCCAGCCAGGGTTGGCCACCACGGTGGCGCCCGGGCAGGTCAGCGGCGCGGCGCCGGACACCACGTAGACCGGATCGCAGCCACCGCCGGTCAGCAGGGCGACGCCGTGCTCCAGCAGCGTCCGGCCGCGAAACGACACCAGTGCCTTGGGCCGCCCGAACCGGCGCCCCGCTCCCGCCGCGAGCAGCAGCCCGGCCACCGTCGTACCGGTCATGGCCGACCTCCGCGGCGCTTCGAGCGGCGGTGGCGCACGCACCGGTGGTCGGCCGGTCCGGTGCGGTCCGGGGTCCGCCCGCGTGCCGCCCGCGCGCCGCGCCGGCTGCTCATGCGAGCTTCAGCGCGAGGTAGAGGTCGACCCGCCCGGGAAAGGTGGACAGGTCGCGGCCGGTCAGCCGCTCGATCCGGCCGATCCGGTACCGCAGTGTGTTGACGTGCAGGTGCAGCCGGGCGGCGCAGCGGGTCCACGACCCGTCGCAGTCCAGGAACGCCTCCAGGGTGGCCAGCAGGTCGGTGCGGTGCGCCGCGTCGTACCCGACGAGCGGGCCGAGCAGCCGGTCGGTGTACGAGCGACGCAACTCGTCCGGCACGGTGGCGAGCAGCAGCCCGTGCGAGGTCAGTTCCCCGGAACCGGCCACCCGCACCTGGCCGGGCCGGTGCTCGCCGAGCCTGCGTACCGCCCGGGCCTCCTCCAACGCGCCGTGCAGCCCGGCCGCGCAGGCCGGCGCCGCCGCCACCCCGATGCCGACCCGGGAACCGGACAGGCCGGGTCGCAGCGCCTCGGCCTGGGCGCGGACGTACTCGACGAACTCGCCGAACCGGTCGATGTCGGTCGCGACGATCGCAACGGACTCGCCGTCGACCCCGGTGACCAGCGACCGGTCCGACCGCCCGGCACAGATCTCCCCCAGCAGCGCGGTCGGCGGTGTGGCGCCGGTGGCGGCGGCCACCACCACCGCGATCGGTTCATCCGGCGCGAAACCCGCGACCTGCAACCGGGACGCGACGTCGGCGGGTGCGGCGGAGTCGGAGCCGGCCAGCCGGACCAGCTGGGCGCCCTGCCGGTCGGCGACCTGGCGGGCTTCCTCCTGCCGGGACCACTCCAGCGCGAGCAGCGTGCACACCTCGCCGACCGGGCCGCGTACCCCCGGATCGTCGGCGTCGAGATCGCCGGCGACGGCGAGGCACCAGCCCGCGATGCGCGGCTGCCGCGGTGAGATCGCCAGCAGCGTGTACCGGCCGGCGGGCAGCCGTTCGGTGGCCGGCAGCGGCTCGGCGGACAGGTAGCGGCGGGCGAGGCGGCGGCGGTCGTCGGCAGGCAGCAGGCCGGTTCCGGCGACCCGGCGGCCGGCCGCGGACAGCACGACGCAGTCGGCGCCGATCCGGTCGGTGAGCAGGCGGCACATGTCGTCCGGCCCCGCGCCGGTGGCCACCAGGGTGTGCAGCCGGTCCCGCCAGCGTTGCTCGGCGCCGCCGGGCCGTTCCTCGGTGACCGCGCGGACCACCCGTTCGGTGACGGTCGCGAACGACACGTCCGGCGGCACCTCGAACAGCACCACACCGCGCCGCCGGCACTCCTGGACCAGATCGTCCGGTACCGCCTGGGTTTCGTCGTCCGCGTACCCGGCGGCGAGCGCGGCGATCCCGCCCTCGGCGAGGGCGGCGACGAACGCGGCCGAATCCGCCGGACCGTGCCGCCACAGCATTCCGGTGAGCACGAGTTCGCCACCGGTCAGATACCGCCGCGGATCGGGCAGATCGGTCGTGTACACCCAGCGGACCGCCCGGTCCAGCTGGGAGCCACCGGTGAGCAGGCGGAGCCGCAGATCCGGCGCGTCGAGCAGGGCACGTAGCCGCACGTACCCACGGTAGCCGCCGGGTCTTGGAGGAACGTACAAGACGGGGGTTCGGGACCGGTCGTCCTTTCGGAGCTTCGGTGCCTGGCCGGGCCCGCCCGCGGCGGGTTCTACTACCGACGGGCCGGCCGGGTGTCAGCCGATCCGGTCCGGGTAGTGCTGGCAGGTCGGTACCGCGACATCGGCGCGGCACCGACGAGGGGAGTGGCGGATGGACCGGGGGCTGCGGGTGTTCAACGCGTTGCCGGCACCGAGGGCGTCGCTCGCCGGGTGCTGCGGTGCGCCCGGCTGGGCCGAGACCGTGGCCGCCGGCCGCCCGTACCGGGACCGGGCCGCGCTGCGGGCCGCCGCGGACGCGGCGCTGGCCAGCGCGGACTGGTCCGCGGTCGCGACCGCGCTGGCCGACCATCCCCGGATCGGCGCGCCGCCCCGCGGTGACGACCGGCGGGCCGCCTGGTCCCGCGCCGAACAGTCGGCCGCGTCCGTACCGGCCGGGGCCGCGCCCGCGGGCGGCGGTGCGGGCGACCCGCTGGTCGCCGCGAACGAGGCGTACGAGCGGCGGTTCGGGCACGTGTTCCTGATCTGCGCGACCGGCCGCAGCCGGGCGCAGATCCTCGCCGCGCTGGCCGAGCGGCTGCGCAACGACGAGGCGACCGAACGCGTCGTGGTACGCCGGGAACTCGCCGCGATCGCCGCGCTGCGGTTGGACCGGCTGCTGGCGGAGCTGGCGGCGGCCGACGAGCCGGCGATGCCATGAGCGAGCAGAGCCGCGGCTGCGGCCGGTGGCGCCTCGCCGGGCGGCCGACCGAGGAGGGCCGATGAGCCTGTCGACCCACGTGCTGGACACCGGCCGGGGCCGGCCCGCGGCCGGTGTGCCGGTCCGGCTGGAGTCGGCCGACGGCACCGCACTCGGCGCGGGGGTCACCGACGGCGACGGCCGGTTGGCCGGGTTGCCGCTGGCCGCGCCCGGCCGGTACCGGCTGGTGTTCGACACCGCGGCCTGGTTCGCGGCGACCGGCACCGAGGGGTTCTTCCCCGAGGTGGCGATCACCTTCACGGTGACCGATGCCGGGGCGCGGCACCACGTGCCGCTGCTGCTGAGCCCGTTCGCGTACTCGACCTACCGAGGGAGCTGACCGTGGGGATCGTGCTCGGTGACAACCGGTACGGCAAGGCGGAGGTGCACCTGGTCCGGGTGGACCGCGCCGCCGACCGGCACGCCCTGGCCGACGTGACGGTCAGCGTGTCGCTGTCCGGTGAGCTGGCGGACGTGCACCTGCGCGGCGACAACAGGAACGTGCTGACCACCGACGCGCAGAAGAACACCGTGTTCGCGTTCGCCGCCGACGGGGTCGGGCAGATCGAGGAGTTCGGGTTGCGGCTGGCGCGGCACTTCGTGGCGAGCCAGCCGGCCATCCGCCGTGCCGTGGTGCGGCTGACCGAGCAGCCGTGGGACCGCATCGAGGGCGACGGCGGACCGGCGCCGCACTCGTTCGCCCGCAACGGGACCTGCCTGCGTACCGCCCAGGTGTGCGGCACCGCCGACGGGGTCGAGGTGGGGTCCGGGCTGACCGGGCTGACGCTGCTCAACACCACCGATTCGGAGTTCTGGGGTTTCGCGAGGGACCGGTACACCACGCTCGCCGAGACGCGGGACCGGGTCCTCGCCACCGCCGTGGACGCGCGCTGGCGGCACCGGTCCGCCGACGGCGACTTCGGCACGTCGTACCGGGACGTCCGGCGGCTGCTGACGACCGCGTTCGCGGAGACCTACAGCTACTCGCTGCAGCAGACGCTGTACGCGATGGGGGAGCGGGTGCTCGCCGCGCATCCGGAGATCGCCGAGATCCGGTTGTCGCTGCCGAACAAGCACCACTTCCTGGTGGACCTGTCCCCGCACGGCATCGAGAACGCCGACACCGTCTACTACGCGGCGGACCGCCCGTACGGGCTGATCGAGGGGACGGTGACCCGCGACGACGCGGCACCGTCCATGATGGACTGGTAGGGCACGATGGACTTCCTGCGACCGCGCGGGCTGGCCGAGGCGCTGGCGATCCGCGCGCGGCGGCCGGACGCGGTACCGATCCGCGGCGGCACCGACCTGATGGTCGAGCTCAACTTCGACCGCGGCCGGCCCGGCGCGCTGCTCGATCTCGGCCGGCTCGACGAACTCGACGGCTGGGACCGGGACGGCGACACGATCAGGGTCGGCGCCGGGCTGCCCTACCAGCGGATCGTGGCGGAACTGGCGACCGCACTGCCGGCGCTCGCGATGGCCTCGCGGACGGTCGGGTCGCCGCAGATCCGCAACCGGGGCACCGTGGGCGGCAACCTCGGCTCCGCCTCGCCGGCCGGCGACGCGCACCCGCCGCTGCTGGTGTCCGACGCCTCGATCGAGGTTGCCTCGGTGCGCGGCGCCAGGCGGATCCCGGCGACCGAGTTCTACCAGGGGGTCAAGCGGTCCGCGCTGGCCGCCGACGAGCTGATCGTCGCGGTGCACCTGCCGGCGGCGGCCGGGCCGCAGCAGTTCGCCAAGGTCGGTACCCGCAACGCGATGGTGATCGCGGTCTGCTCGCTGGCGCTCGCGCTGGACCCGGCCACCGAGCGGGTACGGGTGGCGCTCGGCTCGGCGGCCCCGACACCGCGCCGGTGCGCCGAGGCCGAACGGTTCCTCACCGCCGAACTGGCCGACCGTCGCTGGTGGACGGTGGGTACCCCGGTGTCGGAGCCGGTGCTGCGGCGGTTCGGTGCGCTGGTCGCCGCCGCGGCGGCGCCGATCGACGACGTGCGCGGCACCGCGGACTACCGGCGCCGGGCGCTGGCCGTACTGGCCCGGCGGACGGCGACGTGGAGCCTCCGGGAGTACCGACAGGGGGGTCGGACATGCGCCTGACGATGACCGTGAACGGGACCGAACGGGTGGTCGACGACGTCTGGGCGGGTGAGAGCCTGCTCTACGTGCTGCGCGAACGGGCCGGCCTGCCCGGCTCGAAGAACGCCTGCGAGCAGGGCGAGTGCGGCTCCTGCACGGTGTACCTGGACGGTGCGCCGGTGTGCGCCTGCCTGGTCGCCGCGGGGCAGGCGGCGGGCCGGCAGGTGCGTACCGTCGAGGGGCTGTGCGACGGGGACGCGCTGGACGTGGTGCAGCAGGCGTTCCTCGCCGCCGGTGCGGTGCAGTGCGGGTTCTGCACGCCGGGGCTGATCGTCGCCGCGCACGACCTGCTCGCCCGCAACCCGGCGCCGGACGACGCGACGATCCGCGAGGCGCTGTCCGGCAACCTGTGCCGGTGCACCGGGTACGAGAAGATCCTCGATGCGGTACGCCTCGCGGCGGCGCGGCGCGCCGGCCGGGAGGTGGCCCGATGAGCCTCGTTCTCACCGGCGGCGTGGTGGCCACCGTGGACGGCCGGGACACCGAGTACGAGACGGGGTACGTGGTGGTCGAGGACGGCCGGATCGCCGCGGTCGGCGCGGGTGCCGCGCCGGACTCGGTGGCCGGGCGACGGATCGACACCGCGGGGTGCCTGGTCACCCCGGGGCTGGTCAACGCGCACCACCACCTCTACCAGTGGGCGTACCGCGGGCTCGCGACCGACTCGACGCTGTTCGAATGGCTGGTCACGCTGTACCCGGCGTGGACCCGGATGGACGCCGACGTGGTGCACGCCGCGTCGGTGGCGGGGCTGGCCCGGTTGGCACTGACCGGCTGCACCACCACCGCCGACCACCACTACCTCTTCCCGGCCGGCCGCGGCGACCTGTTCGGTGCCGGCGTCGCCGCCGCCGACCAGGTCGGGCTGCGGTTCCACCCGACCCGCGGGTCGATGGACCGGGGCGCGTCCGACGGCGGGCTGCCGCCGGACGAGGCGGTGGAGCGCACCGACGACGTGCTGGCCGCGACGGCCGAGACGATCGAGCGGTACCACGACCCGAGCCCGGACGCGATGCTGCGGGTCGGCGTCGCGCCGTGCTCGCCGTTCTCGGTCAGCTCCCGGCTGCTCGCCGAGTCCGCCGAGCTGGCCCGCCGGTACGGGGTGCGGCTGCACACCCACCTGGCCGAAACCGGCGACGAGGAACGGCAGTGCCTGGCCGAGCACGGCTGCACCCCCACCGAGTACCTGGAGGGCCTGGGCTGGCTCGGCCCGGACGTGTGGTTCGCGCACACCGTGCACCTGTCCGACGAGAACATCAAGCGGCTCGCCGCGACCGGCAGCGCCACCGCGCACTGCCCGAGTTCCAACGCCCGGCTCGGCGCCGGGACGAGCCCGGTGCGCGAGCTGCTGGACGCCGGTACCCCGGTCGGTCTCGGCGTGGACGGCCCGGCGTCCAACGAGGACGGTGGGCTGGTCACCGAGCTGCGCCAGGCGGTACTGACCGCGCGCGGTCGCGGCGGCCCGACCGCGATGCGGATCCGGGTGGCGCTGCGGCTGGCGACGATGGGTGGTGCCGCGTGCCTCGGCCGGACCAGCGAGCTCGGTTCGCTGGAGGTGGGCAAGCTCGCCGACGTCGCGGTGTGGCGGATCGACGACCTGGCGCACGCCGACATCGCCGACCCGGTGGCCGCGCTGGTGCTGGGCGCCGCGCCGGCGGTGGACACGCTGCTGGTGGGCGGCCGCCCGGTGATCGAGCACGGGGCGCTGCGCACCGTGTCGACGGCGACGGCGAGCCGGGACCTGGCCAGGCAGGCGGCCCGGATGCGGGAGGTGCGCGAACGATGAGTGCACCGACCCGGCCCACCGCCGGCGCTCGATCGGGGGCGGCGCGGGCTGAAGGGGCGGCGGCGGGCCCGCCGACCCGGTCCGCCCAGGACCTCAGCCTGCCGATCGCCGGCGGCGTCGGCGCCAGCCCGGACCGGCCGGACGGCATCCTCAAGGTACGGGGCGAGTTCGCCTACTCCTCCGACCTGTGGACCGACGACATGCTGTGGGGCGCCACGCTGCGCAGCCCGCACCCGAGCGCCCGGATCCGCGGCGTCGACCTGACCGCCGCGGTGGCCATGCCCGGGGTGTCCGCGGTGCTCACCCACGACGACATCCCCGGGCCGAGCAAGCACTTCGGGCTGGACCGGGTCGACCAGCCGGTGCTCGCCATCGACCGGGTGCGCTACCAGGGCGAGCCGGTCGCGATCGTGGCCGCCGACCACCCGGAGACCGCCCGCCGGGCCATCGCCGCGATCGCGGTCGACTACCAGGTGTGCGAGCCGGTCACCGACCCGCGCGCGGCCCGCGCCGAGGACGCGCCGAGGGTGCACGAGGACGGCAACGTGGTGCGGTACGCGAGGATCCGCCGCGGCGATCCGGCCGCGGTCGCCGACGTGGTGGTGCGCGGCGAGTACCAGGTCGGGATGCAGGACCAGGCGTTCCTCGGGCCCGAGTCGGGTCTCGCGGTACCGGCCGCCGACGGCGGCGTCGACCTCTACGTCGCGACCCAGTGGCTGCACGGCGACCAACGCCAGATCGCGCCCTGCCTGGGGCTGCCCGCCGACAAGGTACGGCTGACGCTCGCCGGTGTCGGCGGCGCGTTCGGCGCCCGCGAGGACCTGTCCATGCAGATCCACGCCTGCCTGCTCGCGTTGCGTACCGGCCGGCCGGTCAAGTTCTGCTACTCGCGCGAGGAGTCGTTCTTCGGCCACGTGCACCGGCATCCGGCCACCCTGCGGTACGAGACCGGGGCGGACCGGGACGGGAAGCTGGTGTACGTCAAGGGGGACATCGTGCTGGACGGCGGCGCGTACGCGTCGACCACCACCGCGGTGACCGGCAACGCGGTGAGCCTCGGCGCCGGCCCGTACGAGGTGCCGAACGTGACTATGGACGTCTGGGGGATGTACACCAACAACCCGCCGTGCGGCGCGATGCGCGGGTTCGGCTCGGTGCAGGCCGCCTTCGCGTACGAGGCGCAGATGGACCGGCTGGCCGACGCGCTGGGCCTGGACCCGGTGGAGCTGCGGCTGCGCAACGCGCTGCACGAGGGCTCCAGCATGCCCACCGGCCAGCTGCTGGACAGCGCCGCCGCGGTGCGCGAGATCCTCACCGCGGTACGGGACCTTCCGCTGCCGGCCGACCCGGACCCGGTCCGCGACCCGCTCGGCCTGCCCGGCGGCGCCGGCAACACCACGCACGGCGAGGGGGTGCGGCGCGGGGTCGGCTACGCCGTCGGGTTCAAGAACGTCGGCTACTCGGAGGGCTTCGACGACTACTCGACGGCCCGGGTCGCGCTGCGCGTCCTCGGCGGCGAAGCCGTCGCGGTGGTGACCACCGCGGCGGTCGAGGTCGGCCAGGGGCACGTCACGTTGCAGCAGCAGATCGCCCGGACCGAACTCGGCGTGGCGAAGGTGGTGATCCCGCCGGCCGACACCGGCATCGGCAGCGCCGGCTCCTCGTCGGCGTCCCGGCAGACGTACCTGACCGGTGGCGCCGTGCAGGAGGCGTGCCGCCGGGTCCGGCGCCGGGTGTTCGACCGCGTCGGCGGTGATCGGGCGCTGGAGCTGGTCGGCGGCAAGGTGGTCACGGCGGCCGGCGAGACCGTCGCCGACCTCGTCGAGGTACTGGGTGACGACACGGTGCAGGAGACCGTCGAGTGGCATCCGCGCCGAACCGGGCGGCTCGACCCGGAGACCGGGCAGCAGCGCTTCGCGCACCTCCAGTTCGGGTTCTGCGCGCACCGCGCGGTCGTCGACGTGGACACCGAACTCGGCCTGGTGAAGGTGGTGCAGCTGGCCGCGGCGCAGGACGTCGGCAAGGCGATGAACCCCGAGGCGGTTCGGGGCCAGATCCACGGCGGCAGCGCCCAGGGCATGGGCCTGGCGCTGATGGAGGAGATCCAGGTGTCCGGCGGGAAGGTCCGCAACCCGTCGTTCACCGACTACCTGATCCCGACGATCCTCGACATGCCGTCGATGTCGGTGCGGGTGCTGGAGCTGGCCGACCCGAACGCGCCGTACGGGGTGCGCGGCGCCGCCGAGCCGCCGACGATCTCGGCGGGCCCGGCGGTCCTGGCGGCGATCCGGGCGGCCACCGGCAAGCCGGTCCGCCGGGTCCCGATCCGGCCACCGGACCTCATCGACTGATTCCACCGCGACCACCCACCGATCGACCGGGAGACGACGATGACACTGCTGTTCCTGACCGGGGACGGGATGCGCGGCGGGCGGCTGCACGACCGGCTCGGCGGCGCCCCGCTGGTCGCGGTCACCCGGACCGTCCCGGCGTACCGGATGTACGCGGTGGACGACCGCTTCCCGGCCCTGGAACGGGTCGGCGCCGGCGGGGTGGCGGTGCGCGGTGAGCTGTACGACGTGCCGCTGGCGACCGTCGGTGGCGCGCTGCTGCCGGCGGAGCCGGCCGAGCTGGAACTCGGCGCGGTGGAACTCGCCGAGGGCGCCTGGGCGCTCGCGACGGTGCTGCGCCGCGAGCACCGCGGCACCGCGAGGCTGGATGTCATCGACCGGTTCGCCGACTGGCGCGCCTACCGCGCCGACCAGCCGGGCGCCGCCACGTGACGGTGCGCCCCGGCGGCTGCCGGCTGTCGGCCGGCGACCCGGTACCGGTCGGTGACCGGCGGCCCGGTGCCGGTCGCCGCGGCCTCGTGGTGGCACGTTCCCGCTTCGACGCGGGCGGACGGATCCGCCGGCGGTGCCCGGCGGACGATCGGTGAAGGGAGGGCGGATGGACGAGTGGCGGGTCCGGTCCCGGCGGGTGGTGCTGCCCGACGGCGAGCGGCCGGCGACCGTGCAGGTGCGGGCCGGCCGCATCACCGGGATCTCGGCGTACCACGGCGGCGGCGGGACCGATCTGGGCGACCTCGCGCTGCTGCCCGGCCTGGTGGACAGCCACGTGCACGTCGACGAGCCGGGCCGGACCGAGTGGGAGGGGTTCGCCACCGCGACCCGGGCCGCCGCCGCCGGCGGCGTGACGACGCTGATCGACATGCCGCTCAACAGCATCCCGCCCACCGTCGACCCCGATGCGCTGGCGTGCAAGCGGTCCGCGGCCGACGGCCAGTGCACGATCGACGTCGGGTTCTTCGGCGGCGCGGTGCCGGGGAACCTGGACCGGATCGCCGCGCTGCACGAGGCCGGCGTGTTCGGCATCAAGTGCTTCCTGACCGACTCGGGCGTGCCGGAGTTCCCGCCGCTGTCGGCCACCGAGTTGACCGCGGTGGCGCACCGGCTGGCCGAGCTGGACGCGCTGCTGTTGGTGCACGCCGAGGACGCGGCCGAGCTGGGCCGCCCGTCCGGCGGCGGCTACGCCGAGTTCCTCGCCGCCCGGCCGGAACGTGCCGAGCGCGCCGCCGTCCGCCGCCTGGTCCGGCTCGCCGCGACCACCGGGGTGCGCATCCACGTGCTGCACGTCTCGGCGGCGAGCGCGCTGGAGCCGCTGGCCGGTACCGGCCTGACCGCGGAGACCTGCCCGCACTACCTGACGCTCGCCGCCGAGGAGATCGCCGACGACCAGACCGCGGCGAAGTGCTGCCCCCCGGTACGGTCGGCGGCGAACCGGGAGGAGCTGTGGCGGGCCCTGGCGCGGGGCCGGCTCGACTGCGTGGTCAGCGACCACTCGCCGGCCCCGCCGGAGCTCAAGCGCGGCGGGTTCGACCGCGCGTGGGGCGGCATCGCCTCGGTACAGCTCGGCCTGCCGCTGGTGTGGACGCAGGCCCGGCGCCGCGGGCACACCCTGTCCGACGTGGTGCGCTGGATGGCAGCCGGACCGGCCCGGCTGGTCGGCCTGGCGGCCAAGGGGCGGATCGCGGTCGGCGCCGACGCCGACCTGGTCGCGTTCGCGCCGGACGAGACGTTCACCGTCGATCCGGCCGCGCTGCACCACCGGCACCCGGTCACGCCGTACGCCGGGTGGCGGCTGACCGGGGTCGTGCACCGCACCTGGCTGCGCGGCCAGGTCGTCGACCCGGCCGAGCCGTCCGGCCGGCTGCTGCGCCGGCCGGCCGCTGCGACGACAGGGAGTTGACCGCATGCTGGATCTCGCCTCGGTCGCCGTTCGCGGTACGGTCATCGCCGCCAACGACGAGTTCTTCGCCGGCAAGGAGAACCTGATCGAACCGGCCGCGCCGAGCTTCGCGGCTCGCACCTTCGGCCCGCACGGCCAGATCTACGACGGCTGGGAGACCAGGCGGCGGCGCAGCCCCGGCGCCGACTGGGCCGTGGTCCGGCTCGGCGCGCCCGGCGTGGTCCGCCGGGTGGTGGTCGACACCGCGCACTTCACCGGCAACTTCCCGGAGCGGTGCGCGGTGGAGGCGACCGCCGCCGAGGGCTACCCGGGCGTCGACGAACTCACCGACTGGACCACCCTGGTACCGGTCCGGTCGCTGCGCGGCGACACCGCGCACGAGTTCGCGGTGACCGACGAGCATCGGTACACGCACGTGCGGCTGCGGATCTTCCCGGACGGCGGGGTGGCCCGGCTGCGGGTGTTCGGTGCGCCGCTGCCCGATCCGCGCGACCTCGCCGGCTGCCCGGCCGAGCTGACCGGCGCCGCGCTCGGCGGGTACGTGGCGGACCGCAGCGACAGCTTCTTCGCCCCGGCCGACAACCTGCTGCTGCCCGACCCGGCAGCGGTGATGGGTGACGGCTTCGAGACCCGGCGCCGCCGCGCGGACGGCAACGACTGGGTCGAGCTGGCCCTCGGCATCCCCGGCGTGCCCCACCTGGCGGAGATCGACGCCCGGCACTTCCTCGGGAACGCGCCGGGCGCGGTCCGGTTGACCGGGCAGGCCGCCGACGGGACGCCGATCCGGGAGGTGCTGCCGGAGACCGGGTTGCAGCCCGGCACCTGCCACCGCTTCCGGCTCGCGGCCGGCGAGCCGGTGCACCGGGTCCGGCTGGATCTGGTGCCGGACGGCGGCCTGGCCCGGTTCCGGCTGTACGGGTCGCCCACCACCGCGGCGCTCGACGAGCTGGCGCTGCGCTATGCCAACGCGCTGCCCGAGCCGCACGCCCGCGTCGTGCTGGGGGCCGCCGCGGCGGAACGCCCGTACCGGGCGCTACCCGACCCGGTCCGGGCTGCGCTGCTCGGCGCCGGCGCGGGCTAGGTTCTGCCCGGCGGCCCTGCCCCGGCCGGGCAGGAACGCGGCGACGCCGAGGGCGACCACGGCCGCCGCCGCGGCGACCGCCAGCACCACCCGGAACGCGGCCTGGGTGGGCAGCGTGGCCGGGCCGAGCGTCATCGTCAGCTGCGCCAGGATGACCCCGGCCACCGCGCTGGCCACCGAGGTGCCGATCGAGCGCATCAGCGTGTTCAGCCCGTTCGCCGCCGCCGTCTCCGAGGTCGGCACGGCGCCCATGATCAGGGCCGGCAGCGCCCCGTAGGCCAGGCCGATCCCGGCGCCGATCACCGCCGAGACCACGACCAGCTGCCAGGCGGCCGACATCAGCACGATGCCCGCGCCGTACCCGATCGCCACGATCAGGGCACCGGTCATCAGCGTCACCTTCGGTCCCCGGCTGGCGGTGATCCGCGACGACAGCGGCGCGACGGCCATCATCACCAGGCCGGACGGCGCCATCACCAGGCCGGCGGCGAGCATGCTGCGGCCCAGCCCGTACCCGGTGGCGGTGGGTGCCTGCAGCAGTTGGGGCAGCACCAGCGACTGGGCGAACATGGCGAAGCCGAACACCATCGACGCGAGGTTGGTCAGCAGTACCTGCCGGCGGATGGTGGTGCGCAGGTCGACCAGCGGCTGGCCGTGCGACAGCTCCCAGGCGCCCCAGGCCACCAGCAGCACCGCGGCGGCGACGAACAGCACGATCGTGGTGCCGCTGCCCCAGCCCCAGTCGGCGCCCTTGGACACGCCGAGCAGCAGGCAGACCAGTGCCGCGGACAACCCGACCGCGCCGACCACGTCGAACCGCCCGCCGGTGCGGGCCGGCGCCGGGGGGACGAGCAGCGCGACGAGCACCGCCACCACCGCGCCCAGCCCGGCCGAGACCCAGAACAGCACGTGCCAGTTGGTGCGCTCGGCCAGCAGCGCGGCGAGCGGCAGCCCGAGTGCGCCGCCGACCCCGAGCGAGGCGCTCATCAGCGCGATGGCCGAGCCGAGCCGCTCGCGCGGCAGCTCGTCGCGCATGATGCTGATGCCCAGCGGGATCACGCCGGCGGCCAGGCCCTGCAGCGCGCGCCCGACGATCATCGGGGCGAGTGAACTGCTCAGCGCGGCGACGGTGGAACCGACGGCGAGCATCGCCAGGCTCACCAGCAGCATCCGGCGCTTGCCGTACATGTCGCCGAGGCGGCCCATCACCGGGGTGGCGACCGCGCCGGCGAGCAGCGTGACGGTCACCGCCCAGGTGGCGTCGCCGGTATCGGCGTGCAGCAGCGTCGGCAGCTGCGGCACCAGCGGGATGACGAGGGTCTGCATCAGCGAGACCACGATCCCGGCGAGGGCCAGCACGGTCACGACGACCATCGGCCGGGGCGGTGCGGCAGGCGGTGCCGAGGTGTCGACGGGCATGGCGGGAACCTCCGGAAGGGTGCTGCGATAAGTCAGTCGCCTGACTTAAAGTAACACTGCCAGCTGGTCCGCTTCGGGCCGCGCGGGACGTTGCCGGAACCGGCGTGACGGAGGCCACGCCGCCACGGCGCCCGGTACCCGGTGCCGGCCGGCGGCGCGCGGCGGGCAACATGGCAGGTGAGGTGGTGGCGATGTCCGGCAGAGCCGCACGGACCGAGCGGTCCGACACGACGAAGGAACAGATCCTGCTCGCGGCCGAGCGGCTGTTCGCCGAGCGCGGTCTCGCCGCCGTGTCCAACCGCCAGGTCGGCGAGGCCGCCGGGCAGGGCAACAACTTCGCCGTCGGCTACCACTTCGGTACCAAGGCCGACCTGATCCGGGCGATCTTTCGCCGGCACAACGACCGGATCGAGGAGATCAGGGTCGAGCTGGTGGCCGAGACCGCCGGCTCCGACAGCGTGCGGGACTGGGTCGGCTGCCTGGTGCGGCCGCTCACCGACCACCTGGCCGAGCTGGGCAGCCCCAGCTGGTTCGGCCGGTTCGGAGCGCAGGTGACCACCGATCCGGCGCTGCGCGCGCTGACCACCGACGAGGCGCTGGCCCGCCCGTCGATCCAGCGGATCCTTGCCGGGCTCGGGCGCTGCCTGCCCGAGCTGCCCGACGAGGTCGGCCGGGAGCGGTCCGACATGACCCGGCTGATGCTCGTGCACATGGTCGCCGAACGCGAGCAGGCGCTGGCCGACGGCCGAACGCTGCGCCGCGCCACCTGGCGCGACACGGCGGACGGACTGATCGACGCGATCGTCGGCGTGTGGTTGGCGCCGGTCACCCGCCACCGGCGCAGCCCCCGGCGGTGAACGAGGGCCCCGGCACGACCGGCGCCGGGGCGGTCAGCCCGCCGCGGCCGGGCCGGGGGCGCCGCCGCGGGCGGCGAGGTACTCGGCGAGGTTCGCCTCGGTGAGCGGGTAGTAGTCGGACAGCCGGCCGCCCTCGTCGAGGCGGCGCCGGGCGAACGCCTCCCGGTCCTGGTGCTCCATCGAGTCCTGCCCGATCGTCAGCGCGCTGTGCTGCGGTACGACGACCGCGCCGTCCTCGTCGGCGACGATCAGGTCGCCGGGGGTGACGAGCACGCCGCCGGCGCCGACCGGCACGTTGAACGCGGCGGGGAACAGTTCGCTCTGCGAGGCGTAGTGCGGTGTCACGCCGGTGCACCAGACGGGTACGCCGAGGGCACGGATGCGGGCCGCGTCGCGCACCCGGCCGTCGACGACGATGCCGGCACCGCCGCGCAGCTTGAAGTAGCGCACCAGCATGTCGCCGAGGCAGCCGGTGAAGTGGCTGGCGTAGGCGGAGACCACGAGGACGTCGCCGGGCCGGATCGACTCCAGTACCTGCCAGAGCGCGGTCCTGCGCTCGGCGTCCTCCTGCGCGGTACCGGAGAACACGTCCTCGCGCTGCGGGAGGAACTGCAGGGTCACCGCGCCGCCGACGACCTTGACGTCGGGGGTGCGGTGCAGCGGCACCGGGCCGTCGATGAAGGTACGGGTGATGCCGAGCTGGTGCAGCTTGGCGCACGCGGTGGCGGCGCCGACGTCGGCCAGCGCGGTCACCATCGGCTCGGTGGGCCGGGTGAACGAGGCGGCCTGCACCGGCGCCAGCATCGAGTCGTAGGTCTCGGTGTCGCTCGTCGTCGGCGCCGTCGGGCCGCCTGTCGGGTTCATTGCACTGCCTCTCCATGCGCGTCGGTGGCCGCCCGGCACCGGGTCGTGCGGCGGCCGGCGCACATCGGTCATGACATTATCGTCTATCGATGGTAGATAGATGTAACAGCCGCGGTACGACGGCTGTCAACCTGGGGGAGGTCCCGCGGTGCCCGACGGTGCACGCGGCGCGTGGTTCGACGCCGCACGGTTCGGACTGTTCGTCCACTTCGGCCTGTACAGCCTCGCGGCACGGCACGAGTGGGTGCGCAGCCGGGAACGGATGACGCAGGCCGACTACGACCGCTACCTCGACCGGTTCGACCCGGACCGGTTCGACGCCGCCGCGCTCGCCCGCGCGGCCAAGGACGCCGGCATGCGGTACGCGGTGCTGACCGCCAAGCACCACGACGGGTTCTGCCTGTACGACTCGGCGTCGACCGACTACACCAGCATGCGCGCCGCCGGGCGGGACCTGGTCGGCGAGTTCGTCGCCGCGATGCGGGCCGAGGGGCTGCGCGTCGGCCTGTACTACTCGCTGCTGGACTGGCACCATCCCGACTTCACCGTCGACCGGCACCACCCGCTGCGCGACGACGAGGCCGCCGGCCGGGGACGCGAGCTGCGCCGCTACCGCGAGTACCTGCACGGGCAGGTCCGCGAGCTGCTCACCGGCTACGGCCCGATCGACCTGCTGTTCTTCGACTTCAGCTACCCCGGCAAGGGGCCGGACGCCTGGGGCGCGCGCGAACTGCTCGACCTGGTTCGGGGCCTGCAACCCGGCATCCTGGTCAACGACCGGCTCGGTCTCGGCGGCGACTACGTGACACCCGAGCAGTACCAGCCGGACCGGCCGCTGACCCGCGCCGGCGTCCCGGTGCGCTGGGAGGCGTGCCACACGCTCAACGGTTCCTGGGGCTACGACCGGGACAACCACGAGTACAAGGATCCGGGGCTGCTGGTCCGGATGCTGGTGCAGTCGGTGGCCTGCGGCGGCAACCTGCTGCTCAACGTCGGCCCGACCGGACGCGGCGGCGTGGATCGGCGGGCAGCCGGGACGCTGCGGGCGATCGGCGAGTGGATGGACCTGCATGCCCGGTCGGTCCATGGCGCCGGCCCGAGCCCGTTCCCGCCGCCGCCGAACGCGCTGTACACCCAGCGCGGCAACCGGCTCTACCTGCACCTGCCGTCCTGGCCGCTCAAGCACGTGCACCTCGCCGGTCTCGCCGGCCGGGTGCGCTACGCGCAGCTGCTGCACGACGGGTCGGAGGTGCGGTGCACCGCGCTGGACGGAGCCGCGCACGAGCACAACAACCTCGCGCCACCCGGTCAGGACGCCGGCACGCTCACGCTGACCCTGCCGGTGGTGGCGCCGGAGGTGGCGTTGCCGGTGGTCGAGCTGATCCTCACCGACGATGCCTGATCCGGCCGGCGGTGGCGCACCGCGCGTCCCGGCGCGGCCGATCACCGGGATGCTCCCGACCGACGCCGAGCTGGTGCGGCTGCTCGCCGATCCCGGGCGCCGGATCGGCGTCGCCGATGTCACCGACCGGGCCCGGTGGGACCGGGTGGAGCCGAGGACCCGGGCGACGGTGCTCGCGGCGGCGACCGAGGAACTGGCCGGCCCGGCGCCGCAGCCGCTCGCCGGCAGCTGGGCGAGGACCTTCCGGGACGGCGCCCGCGGCGAGTACGAGACGACCGTGTGGCGGCTGCGCGACCGGATCACCCGGCTGACCCTCGCGGCGGTACTGACCGGAGAGGTGGCGCCGGCGGCTGCCCCGGCCGGTGACTGCCCGCACCTGGACGCGGCGATCGACGGGCTGGTGCTGCTCGCCGAGGCGACCACCTGGTGCTGGGCCCCGCACGACCGGTACACGGCGGCGCGCGGCGAGCTGTTGGCCGACCCGGACCAGCCCTACCTCGACCTCGGCGCGGCGGAGGTCGTGTCCCTGTTCGCCTGGGCCGACCACGCGCTCGGCCGGTACCTGGACGTCCGGTTGCCGGGGCTGCGCCGCCGGCTGCGGCGCGAGGCGGACCGGCGGGTGCTCGGCCCGTTCGAACGGACCCGGGACTGGCCGTGGATCGGCGCCGGCGGCCGGCCGAACAACTGGAACCCGTGGATCCACGGTGCCGTCCTCGCGGCGTCGCTGTTGCTGTGCGACGACCCGGCGCGGCGGGCCCGGCTGGTCCGGCTCGCCGCTGCCGGGCTGGACCACTACCTCGCGGCGCTGCCGCCGGACGGCGGTCTCGACGAGGGGATCGCGTACTGGTGGCAGGGGCCGTGCCGACTGCTGGAGGCGCTGGACCTGCTCGCCGCGGTCGACGCGGTACCCGGCATCCAGCGGGTGCCGGTACTGGCCGCGGTACTGCGATACCCGCAGCGGGTGCATCTGGGTGCCGACTGGTACGTCAACGTCGGCGATGCGCCCGCCCGGCTGCCGGGCGAGCAGCCCTGGCAGGTGCCGTACCGGTGGGGCCGGCGGCTGGCGCAGCCGGCGACGGTGGCGCACGCGCTCGCCGGGGCACGGGCCACCGGCCGCGCGGTGCACCCGGCTGGCGGCCTCGGCCGCGCCCTCGCCGCCCTCGCCGACCCCGACTGGTGCGCCGCGGCCACCGCGACCGCACCCCCCGGCATGCTCGTCCCGGACGCCGTGTCCCTGGACGCCGCGTGTCGGGACGTGGTGCGCCCGGACGTGCCGCCGGCGGGCGGGGAGCGGCTGGACAACACCGAGGCGAGCGGCCGGGGACCGATCGTGTCCGGTCCGGGAGGGGCGGCCGCGCAGCCGTGGTTGCCGGACCGTTGCTGGTTTCCGGGTACCCAGCTGCTGGTGGCTCGCGAGGCGGCGGGTACCAGTGCCGGGTTGGCCGTGGCGGTGAAGGCGGGGCACAACGGCGAGCACCACAACCATCTGGACGTCGGCAGCTACTGGGTGGCGCTGGACGGGACGCCGCTGGTCGTCGACGCGGGCCGGCCGACCTACACCGCGGCCACGTTCGGGCCGGACCGGTACGCCGGGTGGCCGATGCGCAGCGACTGGCACAACGTGCCCGAGCCCGGCGCGGGGCAGCGACCGGGCGACCGGTACCGGGCCCGGGACGTCGAGGTGGTGCTCGATGCCGGTATGGCGGCGTTGCGCGCCGAGCTCGCCGGCGCGTACCCTCCCGGCGCCGTGACGAGCCTGCGCCGGGAGGTGCGGCTGACCGGCCGGGCCGCGGGCGAGCCGGCCCGGGTGCTGGTGACCGACGAGTGGGCCGGTGCCGCCGGGCCGGTGCTGCTGCGGCAGCTGCTCGCCGGCGAGGTACGGCTCGGTGATGGCTTCGCGCTCGTGGCGGGCGTGTTGCGGATCGAGTGGGATGCCCGGCGGGCCACCGGTTCGCTGTCCCGGCAGGAGATCGACGATCCGGTGTTGCGGCGCAGCTGGGGACCCGCGCTGACCCGGCTGACGCTGACCGCGACCGACGAGCACGGCGCTGGCACGGTCCGCGACGGACGGGTCGTCGTCGCGTTCCGCGCGGCGGGAGTGTGTTGACCTTCACTCCCACTCGTGGTTACATCTTCGACTATCGATTATTTACGACTCTGTTAACGGAGGCGGACATGAGACGTCTGTTGCGTCGGGCCGGCATCGCCGTTGTCGCGGCCACCGCCGTGCTGGCCTCGACCGCGGCATGTGGCGGCTCAGGCGACAAGCCCGGCCAGACGACGCTGCGCATCATCGTCAACATCACGCCGAACCTGACGCAGCAGTACTGGACGAAGCTGTTCGCCACGTACGAGAAGGCGCACCCCGGCGTGCACGTCAAGCTGGAGCTGACCGGAACCATCTCGGCCAGCGCGAAACTCAACCAGGACCTCGCCGCCGGCGACCCGCCGGACATCGCCCAGCAGATCACCCCGACCAAGGACAACGCCAGCCTGTTCGCCGACCTGACCGACCAGGCCTGGACGAAGCAGACTCCGCTCGCCGACCAGTACGCGGTCGACGGCAAGCGCTACCTCGTCGGTGTCGGAGAACAGATCCAGTCGCTGGTGTTCTACAACAAGGCGGCGTTCGCCAAGGCGAAGCTCGATCCGGCGTCGATCAAGACCCTCGACCAGCTGACCGCGGCGATGGGCGCGCTGAAGAAGGCGGGCTACACGCCGCTGCAGACCGCCGGGCAATGGGTGCCGGGCGCGCAGTTCTCGCTGCTGGCCGACTCCGGCGTGCTCACCGCCGACCCGGACTGGACCACCAAGCGCGCCAGCGGCAAGGTCAGCTTCGCCACCAGCGGCTACCTCGACTACCTGAAACGGTACAAGAGCTGGATCGACGCCGGGTACCTGCAGAAGAGCGCGCTCGGGCTCACCTACGCCGACGGCCAGAACGCCTTCCTCAACGGCAAGTCCGCGATGTACATGATGGGCTCGTTCTTCGTCCCCGCGGCCGACCAGGCCAAGAAGAGCGACCAGCTCGGCGTGTTCACCATGCCGACCGACGGGAGGTACCCGTCCGGGCAGTTCGGCAACATCGCCGACCCCTACCTGGTGGTGAACAACTCGCCGCACAAGGCCGAGGCGATCGAGTTCGTCAGGTGGCTCGTCACCGACCCGACGGCGGTCAAGAGCCAGCTCGCCGCCGACGGCAACCTGCGCCGGGGGATGCCCTACGACATGTCCAGCCTGGGCGCCTCGGTGCAGAAGATCCTGGACGCCGCGCCGTCGGTGTTCGTCAAGGCCGGCGCGCGGCAACCGATCGACGGCTACAGCAACGAACTCAACACCGAGGTCCAGTCGCTGTACTCGGGGGCCTCGGCCAGCAAGGTCGCGAACGGGTTGGACACGTGGTGGAACTCGCAGAGCTGATCCGCCGGCGGGCCGCGGCCGGCGAGCGCGCCGGCCGCGGTTCGACCCGGCTGCGCGAGACCGCCGTGTCGCTGGGCATGGCCGGGCCGGCCGTCGCGCTGTACACCGTGATGACGGTGGTCCCCGTCGGGGTGGCGGTCTACCTGAGCCTGACCAACTGGAACGGGTTCTCCGACGCGCTGTTCGTCGGGCTCGCCAACTACCGGCACCTGTTCGCCGATCCGGACTCGACGCACGCCTGGTACGTCACGGCGGCCATCGCGGTCGTCGGCACGATCGGCATGGTGGGCGGCGGACTCGCGTACGCCCTGCTGCTCAAGGGACGGTCGCGGTCCAACTCGTTCTTCCGCGCCCTCGCCTACTACCCGCACGTGATCAGCGCGCTGATCCTCGGCTACCTGTGGGCGGCGATCCTGGGCACCAACGGCGCGGTCAACTCCACGCTGGCCAAGCTCGGGATCGGCCCGGTCGGCTTCCTGTTCGACGAGCACCTCGCGCTGGTCTCGCTGATCTGGGTGATCGTGTGGGCCGGGTTCGGATTCAACGTGGTGCTGTTCGTCGCCGCGCTGCAGACGGTGCCGGCCGAACTGCTGGAGGCGGCGGCGATCGACGGCGCGTCGAGGTGGCAGACCAACCGCCGGGTGGTGGTGCCGATGATCGCGCCGGTGGTCACCGTCGCCACGGTGCTCAACCTGGTCGGGCTGATCCGCGCGTACGACCTGATCGTCAGCCTCACCGGAGGCGGCCCGGCCGGTTCCACCCAGACCTACTCGTACCTGATCCTCGCCCGGTCGTTCGCCGGTACCAAGGTCGGCTACGCGACCGCGCAGGCGGTGTTCCTGATGGTGGTGTCGGCGGCGCTGGCGCTGCTGGTGACCGCGCTGCGCAACCGGCAGGACCAGGCGGCGGCAGGATAGGAGAGCGCACGTGGTGGTACAGACCGAGACCGAGGCGACGCCGTCCGCCTTCCGCGCGCCCGAGTCGCTTCGGCCGCGGCGGCGCCGGCGGCCGTCGCCGCTGCGGCTGGTCATGCTCGGGCTGCTGTTCGTCGCGATGGCGGTGCCGGTCTACCTGCTCCTGGTGAACAGCTTCAAGCCGCAGCAGCAGATCGCGGACAACCCGTTCGGCATTCCGCTGAGCGAGCTGACCGGGCGGTACCTGCTGGACGCCATCGAGAGCCCGCAGTTCAACGTGATCGGCGGGTACGGCTTCACCGTCTTCCTGGTCGTGGTGGTCGACGTGCTGTGCATCGCGATGGCCGGCCCGGCCGCGTACGTGATCGCGCGCAGCGCGCGGCGCCGGACCAGGTTGCTGTTGCTGTACTTCCTCGCCGGCACCTTCATTCCCGGCGCCGCGGTGGTCATCCCGGTCATCTACGTACTGCGCGCGGTCGGACTGGTGAACACGATCACCGGCCTGGTCGCGCACGACGTGGCGTCCACCCTGCCGGTGAGCATCTTCCTGTTCGTCGGGTTCATCCGGACGATCCCGGTCGACATCGACCACGCGGCGGCGATCGACGGCGCCGGCCGCTACCGGACGTTCTGGCGGATCGTGTTCCCGCTGATGCGGCCGGCGGTGGTGACGGTGCTGATCCTCAACTCGATCGGCATCTGGAACGACTTCGTCAGCCCGCAGATGCTGCTCAGCCCCGGCTCCGGGCACTACACCGTGACCACCGCGATCTACGCCGGGATCAGCCAGTACTCCACGGATCTGACGAAGGTGTTCCCGAACCTGCTGCTCGCGGTCGCGCCGGTGATCATCTTCTTCATCTACCTGCAACGGCACATCGTCAGCGGGCTCACCGTCGGAGCCGTGAAGGGCTGACACCCGGGCCGGCCCGCGTCCGGGCCGGCCCGCTGCACGGGGGACCGTCCACAGTGAACCGTCCGAGTACCGGAAGGACACGCACGTGCGGAGAACCAGACTCTTCGCGCCGGCACTGGCCGGCGCGTTCGCCGCGGTGGCGCTCGGCGCCACCGGCACCCCCGCCGTCGCCGGGCACCTGCACGGCGCCGGCGCCACCTACTACGTCTCACCCAGCGGCAACGACGCGGCACCCGGCCGCTCGATGGCGACCGCGTTCCGGCACCTGCAGCGGTGCGCCGACGTGCTCGAACCGGGCGACACCTGCCTGATCGGCTCCGGCACCTACGCCGAGACGGTCACACCGGCCCGATCCGGCCTGCAGGGCCGGCCCATCACCTACCGGCCGGTACCCGGGGCACACGTCACGGTCACCGGCGCCGATCCGGTGACCGGCTTCGCCCGGGTCACCAGCGCCGACGTCGACCGGATCGCGAAGACCGACCCGTACGCCGCGGACTCGGCGTTCAGCGCCGCCGTGGCCGACGGCCACGTGTACCGAGCGGGCGTCGACCTCGGCGCGGACGTGACGACGGTGCAGGTGTTCACCGACCGGCGGATGGACGTGGAGGCGCAGTTCCCCTATCCGGGGCTGGATCTGGTCACGCCGACGATCGAGCACGCGGGCGCGGGCAGCGCCGACGCGACCATCGTCGACGCGGCGCTGGACCGGCCCGCCGGCTACTGGACCGGTGCCCGCGCGCTGACCGGCTACTGGTACGTCTCCGCCACCACCACGGTACAGAGCTCCGAGGTGGGATCGGTGGTGCTCAGCGCGGCGCCGCCGTGCGTGCACAAGGTGGTGCCCACCGACACCCGGTACGCGCTGTCCGGCAAGATCGGGGAACTCGCCCACCCGGGGGAGTGGTTCTACGATCCGGCGGCGAAGCAGCTCTACATCTACAGCGCGGACGACCCGGCGGGGCACCGGATCACCGCCAAGCGGCGGCAGTTCGCCTTCGACCTGGACGAGGCCAGCTACACCACCGTCACCGGTCTCGGCCTGTTCGCCTCGACCGTGCGCACCGGGACGGCCAGCAGCCACGTGCTGCTCGACCACCTCACCGGGCGGTACCTGTCGCACTACACCGACATCACCCGGGGCGCCACCGACTGCGGCTCCACGGTGACCCGAGGTGTCGCGGACACCGGGCTGATCATCAAGGGCAGCAACAACTCCGTGCTCGACAGCGACCTCGCCTACAGCGCCGGCAACGGCATCGCGCTGGCCGGCAGCCACAACACCGCGACCGACAACGTGATCCACGACGTCGACTACCTCGGCACCTACGCGGCCGGGGTCGCGGTGCAGGGCAACAGCCAGACGGTCACCCACAACACCATGTACCGGCTCGGCCGCAGCGGCATCAACCTGCAGTGGGGCGTCGACGCCGACGGGTCCGCCGGTGCGGACCGGATCGCCTACAACGACATCTCGCAGTACGCCCGGCTCAGCCTGGACACCGCGGGGATCTACACCTGCTGCGGTGCGGACATGCGGCAGACCTCGATCGACCACAACCTGCTGCACGACGGTACGCCGACGCCGGGGGTGACGCCGTTCGCGGTCGCCGGGGTGTACGCCGACAACGGGCAGAGCGACCTGGTCATCGCGAACAACGTGGGGTGGAACAACCTGGAGGGTACGGTGATGCTCAACGGGCTCGGTTCGGGGTCGCACGACAACGGGGTCTACAACAACACCGGCGGGATGACCCTGTTCTACGTCAAGGGGCCCGGCCAGTCGACCGGGACGAAGGTGTACGACAACATCGGCACGATCGCCGGCTCGGACGGCGCCACCGACGGCGGCATGGTGCTGTCCCACAACCTCGGCGGCGACGTCGATCCGAAGTTCGTCGACGCGGCCGGCCACGACTACCGGCTCAGCGCCGACTCGCCGGCCCGCAACCAGGCGATCCCGCTGCCCGGAATCAACGACGGTTCCACCGATCCGACGCCGAGCCTCGGGGCCTACCAGTACGGTGCGGTGATGTGGACCGCAGGCGCCCGGCGCTGAGCGCCGGCCGGCAGTGTGCGCGGCGGATCGGGTCGGTTGCCGGCCCGATCCGCCGCCGCGTCGCTCGCCCGGCGTCGCGCCGGACCCGGGTTCGCAACATGGCGCCGGGGCCGGCTCGCGGCCGGGAGCCACAGCGGGCTCGCGCGGCGGCGCCGGAGCGGGCCCGCCGGTGTCAGGGACGCTTGCGGCGGGCGGTCTTCTTGGCGGTGCGCCGGTCCGGCACCGGCGCGCGGCCGGCGGCATGCCCGGCGAACGCCTCCGCCGCGGCAGCCGCGTCGCCGGCCCGCAACAACGAGACGAGCCGGCCGTGCTCGTCGGCCATCGCGTGCCAGTCGCCCTCGAACAGCGGGTCGGCGATCGCGTGCAGCGCCCGCAGGCTGGGCTCCAGCACCTCCCACATCCGGAACAGGAACGGGTTCCCCGCGCTGCGGCTGACCAGGGTGTGGAAGGCGATGTCGGCATCCCGGAACCGGCTCAGATCGTTGGCTGCGACCGCTCGGTGCATCTGGTCGACCAGCTCGTCCAGCTCGGCCAGCTGCTCGTCGGTGAGCCGGCCGGTGGCCAGCTGCGCGGCGAGCCGTTCCAGCGGCTCCCGGACCTGCCGCGCGTGGTCGGCGTCCTCGGTGGAGATCTCGACGACGAAGTTCCCGCGCCGCGGCACGTGCATCAGCAGCCCCTCCCGGGCCAGCTGCTTGACCGCCTCCCGGACCGGCGCCTGGCTGACTCCGAGACGGCGGGCGATCTCCGACTCGACCACCCGCTCGTTGGGCGCCAGCTCGCCGTCCACGATCGCCTGCCGGAGCAGCTCGTACACCCGGTCGGAGATCAGGGTGTTGCGAAACTGGCCCTTGTTGGTGGCCAGCGTGGTGGCGAAGCCACCGGCCGCGCCGCTGTCCTGTCGTCTCGATGCCATGAACGTCCCATCGTGCGCTGCCCGGACCGCACCCATGATACGCACGCGGGGCCGGCCGGAGGCCGACGGACGCCCGCGGCGGATCGTTGTCAGGCGGCGGTTTTCAGGCGTTCCGCGAGCCACCCGAGCTTGACCACCTCGTGTGTCGGGCCACCGCCCTCGTGGTCGTTGAACGGGTACGGGTGGATCTGCTTGTCGGCGCCCGCCGCGCCCAGCGCGCCGTAGTGGTTGAACGCCGCGTACACGGTGGACGGGGGGCAGATGTGGTCCATCAGGCCCACCGAGAACAGTGCCGGCGCGCTGGCCCGCCGGGCGTGGCTGGCCGCGTCGAAGTACGCCAGGGTCCGCGGCACCGTGCCGGCGTGCTCGCGGTGCAGCTTGACGTACTGCGAGACCTCGACGTACGGCGGCTTGTCGGTGATGGTGGTGGCCCGCGGGAAGTGGCACAGGAACGGCACGTCGGGCAGTACCGCCGCGAGGTCCGGTACCAGTCCCGCGGCGGCGAGTGCGATCCCGCCGCCCTGGCTGGTCCCGGCGACCGCGACCCGGCCGGGGTCGACCGCCGGGTGCCCACGCACCACCTCGACCGCCCGCACCGCATCGGTGTACAGCCGTCGGTAGAAGTGCCGGTACGGGTCGAGGATGCCCCGGGTGAGGAAGCCGGGGGCGGCGACGTCGCCGCTGGCCGGGTCGGGATCGGGTGTCTCGGCGCCCTGCCCGCGGGTGTCCATCACCAGGTGCGCGTAGCCGGCGTCGGCCCACAGCCGCTTCTCGTGCGGCACCCCCCGTCCGCTGCCGTAGCCCAGGTACTCCACGACGGCCGGCAGCGGGCCGCTGCGGGCGGCCGGCAGTTGGAGCCAGCCGCGGATCGGGTGCCCGCCGTAGCCGTGGAACGTCACGTCGTAGGTGTCGATCGTGGCGAGCCCGTTCGGTACCGGCTCGAACCGCGCGGCGAGTTCGTGCGCCCGCTGCTCGGCGAGCGTCTTGGCCCAGAACTCGTCGAAGTCGACCGGTTCGGGCAGCTCCGGCAGGTACGTTTCGAGCTGCTCCAGGGGCAGGTCGAAGAGGGCCATCGTGGTGTCTCCGCGGTCGGGGCGACGGATCATCGCCTATCGATCATCTATGGCATGCAACCAGCCGGCCCGGAGCATGTCAACCAGCCGGCCCGGAGCATGTCAACTCGCCGACCCGCCGTGCCGCGCCGGACGCAGCCGGTAGATCCGGGTGGCCGTGCCGGCCAGCGCTCGTTCGCGTTCCGCCGCGGTCAGCCCGGCCAGGCCGGCCCGCGCCAGCGCGAGCGACTCGGCCCGGGTGGCGGCCGGCAGGCAGATCGGCCAGTCCGACCCGACGACGCACCGGTCCGGCCCGACGGCGTCGACCACCTCGCCGACCAGCGCGGCGACCCGGCCACCCGGTACGCCGCGCTGCTGGGTCGCCAGCCCGGAGAGCTTCACCACCACGTTCGGTCGGGCCGCGGCGAGCGCCAGGCCGCGGCGCCAGCCGGCCAGTCCATCGGTGCGAAGGTGGGGCGGGTTGCCGAGGTGGTCGACGACCACCGTCAGCGCCGGCTCGCGGGCCGCGAGCGCCGCGGCGTCGGTGAGCGCGTTCCGACCGAGGTGGAGTTCCAGCACCACACCGCGCTCGGCGAGCACCGGCAGCAGCGCTCGCTCCGGCGCCGGCGTGTCCGCCAGTTCCGCACCGCCCAGCCGCATGCCGTGCGGGCGGTGGGCGCCCAGCCGGTCCAGCAGCGCGGCGAACCGTGCCGGCCCGGCCGCGGCATGTACGTGCAGGTTGGCCACATAGCCGGCCACCAGGCCGGGGTGGGTGCGGTATGTCTCGGCGAGCGCGAGCGTCTCACCGGCGTCCCCGCGCGACGCCTCGACCAGGATCGTTCCGGTCGACTCGGCGCCGGTACCCGCGTCGGCCGCGGCCAGATCGTCGATACCGAAGGAGCGGTGGTGCGGTGAACCGGGACGTATCCACGGGTGCCCGGCGGCCGGGTCCCACAGGTGGGCGTGACAGTCGATCATGCGTGCTCGCTCCCGTACGGCCGGCCGCCGGTGTTGACAGGCCCGGCGCGGCTCGTGAAGATCTTAGCCATCGGGTATCGATCAGCGATTAAGACGGTCGGGTGATGGGCAGTGCGCGAACCTCCCGAGCGGGGCACCCCGCAGCGGCGACGGGCCCGGTGCCGGCCACGGTGCGCACCGCCGGCCGCCGGCCGGGAATGCGGCGACCACGGCAGCGGGCCGGCGGTGCCACGATGACCCGCACCCCGACGGTACGGGCAAGCCGGCCCGTCACCGAGGCGCCGGACTGGGCGCGGCTGGAGCGGGAGCTGTTCGCCGCGCAGGACGTGGCGTGGCGGCGCTTCTCCGACCGGTACACCCGGGGAGACGGCCGGCTGGTGTTCACCGACCGGCTCGGCCAGGGGCTCGACGACCGGGACGGCGTGGACGACTTCTACGAGCCGTTCTTCAACTGGCCGACGCTGTACCTGCTCGGCGGTGACCCGGCGATCCTGGCCGCGGCGCGCCGGCACTGGCAGGGGGTGACCGCCCAGCTCACCGAGATGGGCATGCTGCGGGACGGGATCGAACGCGGCTACGACTGGTTCCACCAGGGCGAGGGGCTGCTGCTCTACTACGCCCTGTGCCTCGCCGACCCGGACGACGCGGCGCTGCGCGAACTCGGCCTGCGGTTCGCCGACCTGTACCTGCCGGGCGGCCCGAACTACGACCCGGTGCACCGGGTGATCCGCGCCCCGCACACCGGCGCCGACGGGCCGCGGTACGGGTTCGTCGACTCCGACACGTACTTCCCGTGGAGCCCGGCGCTGCGGCCCTACGGCCTGCCGCTGGACTTCGTCGACGGTGTCACCGACTTCGACCAGCTGGCCGGCGATCCGCACCGCGCCCGGTCGTACGGGCGGGAGATGGACCGGCGGATGGGGCGCGGCGACACCGTCGTCAACCTGGCGGTCACCAGCCTCGCGACCAACGCGTACCTGCTGTCCGGGGAGCGGCGCTACGCCGACTGGGTGCTCGACTACGTGATGGCATGGCGGGACCGGCTCACCGGGCGGGAGGTGCTGCCGGACAACGCCGGCAGCACCGGCGTGGTCGGCCAGCACCTGGACGGCCGCTGGTACGGCGGGCACTACGGCTGGGCGTGGCCGCACGGGCTGCACTCGGTCGCCCCGGCCACCCTGATCGGTGCCGTCAACGCCCAGCTGCTGTCCGGCGACCCGGGGTATCTCGACCTCGCTCGCAACCCGCTGGACGCGACGCTGGCGCACGCGTCGGCGCGCCGACCCGACCAGATGGGTACCCTCGCCGGCCGGTGGCGACCGCAACTGTCCACCATGGACGGCGAGACCACCCTGATGGTTCCGCAGCGACACAACGACTCCGGCTGGTTCGACCACACGGTGCTCGCCGCGGCCTGGCCGATCACGCTGTGGCAGGTCAGCCGCGACCCGGCCGACCGGGACCGGATCGAACGGCTGCGGGCCGGCGCCAGCTGGGACTGGACCGCGGTGCACCCGCAGCGACGCAAGGAGGAGGCCGGACACGAGGAGCCGTGGTACGAGTTCCTCGCCGGGCGCAACCCGCACTTCCCGGAGCGGACGCTGCGCGCCGCGCTCGCGGTGACCGCCGAGCGGGTCGAGGCGATCGACCACGACCCGCTCGATCCGGCGACCGGCCCGAGCGCCCTGGACATCCACCACTGGCAGGACCGCAACCCGGTACTCACCGAGGCGCTGCTGCTGCTGACCACCGGGTCGCCCCAGGTGCTCTACAACGGTGGGCTGGTGCGGCTGCACCTGCGCTACCACGATGCCGGCGCGGGCCGGCCGGGCCTGCCGGCCGACGTCGCCGCGCTGGTCACCGACACCGATCCGGGGCACACCGTGGTCGAACTGGTGAACCTCGCCGCAGCGCCACGAGCCCTGATCGTGCAGGCGGGTACCTTCGCCGAGCACCGGCTGCGCACGGTCGCCGTCGACGACGGGCCGCCGCGGCCGGTCGAGGCCCGCTACCTGCGGGTGGAGCTGCCGGCGCGCAGCCGGTTGCGGCTCGCGCTCGCGCTGACACCACGAACCGAGTCGCCCACCTACCGGGCGCCGCGGCACGATCCGGGGACCACGATGACCGTCGTTGAGCTGCCACGACTCGGGATCGGCACCGCGCCCCTGGGCGGGCTGTTCAGCGAGGTGTCCGAGGCGGACGCCGCCGCCACGGTGGCGACCGCACTGTCGGCCGGCGTCCGGCTGTTCGACACCGCGCCGCGCTACGGCCACGGCCTCGCCGAGACCCGGCTCGGCGCGCTGCTGCCGACCGGCGAGCCGGCCCCGATCGTGTCCACCAAGGTCGGCTGGCGGCTCCGACCCGGCACCGGTGCGGCCGCATCCACCACGGTGGTCCCGGACTGGTCCGAGGCCGGCATCCGCGCGTCGCTGCGGGACAGCCTGGGCCGGCTCAACCGGTCCACAGTGGACATCGTCTACCTGCACGACCCGGACGAGTTCGCAGACGAGGTGGCGGCGACCGGATACCCGACGGTGCGCCGGCTGCGCGACGAGGGCCTGGTGCGCGCGATCGGTTTCGGCATGAACAACTGCGGTCCGCTGGCCGACCTCGTCGAACGGTACGAGCCGGACGTGGTGCTGATCGCCGGCCGCCTCTCGCTGCTCGACCACGACGCCGCCGACCGCTTGCTGCCGCTGTGCCAGCGACTCGGTACCGCGGTGGTGGTCGGCGGGGTGTTCAACACCGGGCTGCTGGCCGATCCGAACCCGGCCGCGATGTTCCACTACCGCCCGGTGCCGGCGGAGGCGCTCGCCCGCGCGCAGCTGTGCCGGGCCATCTGCGCCGAGTACGACGTGCCGCTGGCCGCCGCGGCCATCCAGTTCCCGTACCTGCACCCGGCCGTCCGGTCGGTCGTCGTCGGGTGCCGCTCGGCGGACGAGGTGTCCGGCAACGTCCGGGCGGCGGCGACGCCGGTACCGGACGAGCTGTGGCACCGGCTGGCCGGCGCGGGCTTCGTCCCGCCGTCGCTGCTGGCCGGATAGCCGGACCGCACCGCGCAGCACACCGCGGCCGGCCGCCCGCAGCGGTGACCGGGCGGGACCGCCGGGTGCGGCGCGCGGTTGCTGCTCAGAGCGTGTTGCCGCCGTTGACCGCGATGCGCTGCCCGGTCAGGAATGCCGCCCGGTCCGACGCCAGGTACGTCACCGCCGCCGCGACCTCGTCGGCGGTGCCGAGCCGACCCATCGGTACGCCCCGGGCGTACCGGTCGCGGTCGGCGTCGGGCACCCCGACGTGCCGCTCGGTGGGGACGAAGCCGGGCGCGACCAGGTTGACGGTGACCCCGGTGCCGCCGAGCTCGCGCGCCCAGGACCGGGTCAGGCCCAGCTGCGCGCCCTTGGCCGCCACGTACGCGCTGGAGCCCGGCGTGCCCAGCTCGAACGCCTCCGAGCCGATCTGCACGATGCGGCCCCAGCCGCGTCGGCGCATCCCCGGCAGTACCTGCTGGGCCAGCAGCAGTGGGCTCACCGCGAAGAACCGGAACTGGGTCAGCAGGTCGTCGACCCGCAGCGACTCGACGCCGATCTCCGGCTGCGGGCCGGTCGCGTTGGCCACCAGCACGTCCACCTCGCCGAGCGCCGCGACGACCGCCTGGTGCAGGCTGGTCACCTCGGCCTCGTCGGTGACGTCGGCACGGAACGCCGCGGCCCGGCCGCCGGCCGCTTCGATCGCCGCCACCACCGCGTCCGCCGACGCGGCGTCGCGCGCGTAGTTCACCGCCACCGCGGCGCCGTCCGCGGCCAGCGCCGTCGCGATAGCCGCACCGAGGCCGCGGGACGCCCCGGTCACCAGCGCCACCCGGGCCCGCGGGCTCATCGCGGGCTCCGCGCGCCGGACCGCAGCGCCGCGACGCCGCGGCGTACCGCGCCGATCAGGTGGTCGATCTGCGCGTCGGTCAGGTGCGGGTAGATCGGCAGCTGCACCTGGTGCTCGAAGTAGGTGCGTTCGGCGACGGGGCACTCGCCGTAGCTGTGGCCGGCGGCGCGGAACTCCGGCAGCAGGTGGATCGGGAAGTACCGCAGGACGATCTCGACCCCCTCCACCTCCTGCAGGTGGCGCAGGAAGTCGTCCTTCGGTGCGCCGACCGCGGCCGGATCGTAGAAGATCGTGTACAGGTGGTAGATGTGGTGCGCGTACGGCTTCGCCACCTGCAGGCCGATCCCGGGCACGTCGCGCAACCCGTCGTCGAGCCGGGCGGCGATCGCACGGCGGCGGTCGTTCAGCTCGTCCAGCCGGTCGAGTTGGGCGATCCCCAGCGCCGCGGACAGCTCACTCATCCGGTAGTTGTTGCCCACCAGGTAACGCCCGTCGCGGTAGTCCAGCGTGTAGGACGATCGCACGTGCGCGTCCCGGTAGTACGCCGGCTGCGGGTAGGGCCCGATGTGCGGGTCTCGGCGGGCCACGGTGTCGCCCCAGGTGTGGATGGTGCCCAGCGCCCGGGCCATCTCCGCGTACCGGTCGTCGTTGGTGACCAGCGCGCCGCCCTCGCCGGTGGTCATGTTCTTCAGCGAGTGGAAGCTGAAGCAGCCGATGTCGCCGATGGTGCCGAGCGCCCGCCCGCGGTAGGTGCCGCCGGGCACATGCGCGCAGTCCTCCACCACGCTCAACCCGTACCGTCGGGCGAGGGCCATGATCGGGTCCATGTCGGTGGCCTGGCCGCCGTGGTGCACCACCCAGATCGACCGGGTCCGCTCGGTGATCAGCGGTTCGATCGTGGCCGGGTCGAGGGTGAGGCTGTTCGGGTCGATGTCGCCGAACCGGATGCGGCAGCCGCGGGCCTGCAGTGGCCAGGTGGTGACCCAGAACGTCTGCGGGGTGGTGATCACCTCGTCGCCGGGGCCGAGGTCGAGCAGTTGCGCGGCGAGGAACAGCGCGCTCGTGCACGAACTGGTCGCCTGCACGTGCCTGGCGCCGATCCGGTCGGCGAACCGGCGCTCGAACTCGGCGCCGCGCGGCCCCATGGCCAGCGTGTCGGACCGCAGCGCGTCGACGACCGCGGCGATCTCGGCCTCGCCGAGCCGGTTGGACACCCCGCTGTACGGAACGGTGAAGCTCATCGTGCACCCCCTTGGCGTGTGCGGACAACGTCATCCTATCTAGAGCGCTTCAGACGCGTCCAGGGTTCCGGGCGCCGACCGGGTGCGTCTCGTAGGCTGGCGGGGTGAGCCCGCCACCCGCCGCCACCCCACGCTCGACGACGTGGCCGCCGCCGCCGGGGTGTCCCGGGCGACCGTGTCCAACGCGTACAACCGGCCCGACCAGCTCTCCGCCGCGCTGCGCGGCGAGATCCTCCGGGTGGCTCGCCGGCTCGGCTACCCCGGACCGCACCCGGTCGCCCGCAGCCTCGCCGCCCGCCGGTCCGGTGCGCTCGCGTTCCTGCTGGACGCGAGCGTGTCCACGGCGTTCTGCGACCCGGCCCTGTCGATCACCCTGGACGCCCTCGCCACCGCCGTCGCCCCCGACGCGCTGCTGCTGGTACCCGGCGGTGCCGCCGCCCCGGCCCAGTTGCGCGAGGCGCACGTCGACTGCGCCGTGGCGTACTCGCTGCCGGACCGGGCACCCGTGCTGCGAGCGGTGCGCGAGCGCGGGCTGCCGCTGGTGGTACTCGACGGGCCGGCCCGGCGCGGCGCGACGCTGGTGCGCACCGACGACCGGGCCGGCGCCGCCGCCGCGGCCCGACACGTCGTCGAGCTGGGGCACCGCGACGTCACCGTCCTCGGTACCCCGCTGAGTGCCGGCAACCTGGGTGGACCGGTCGACCTCCGGCAGGCGCTGGCCAGCCGGTACCGGGTGGACCGGGAGCGGTACGCCGGCTACCGCGAGGTGCTGGCCGGGGCCGGGATCGAACCGGCCGTCTGGGTCGCCGCCGGCATCTCCCGGCCGGCCGCCGCCCGCACCGCCGCCGCACTGCTGACGACCGGCGCCCGGCCCACCGCCGTACTGTGCCTGTCCGACGAGCTGGCGGCCGGGGTGCTGGACGCCGCCCGCCGGCTCGGCCTGCGGGTGCCCGATCAGCTCACCGTCGTCGGGTTCGACGACACCCCGACCGCAGGATCGGCCGACCCCGCACTCAGCACCGTCCGCCAGGACCTGACCGCGAAGGGCCGGCTGGCCAGCGGCCTGGCCGCCGAACTGCGCGCCGGCCGGCACCCGCACCAGCCCGCGCCGCTGCCGGTGACGCTCGTGGTGCGCGACTCGTCGGCCGCGCCGCCCCGTTGACCCCGCCACGACGGGGCCCGGCGTGCGGTCCGGGACGGCGGGGATACCGTGCGACCAGGGCCCGCTGCACGGCCGAGAACGGCCGCCGCACGATCGGGCGGGGTGGCGCCGCACGGCGCGGACGGTGGGAGGCACGGTGGACGTTCCGGAAGCGGCCGCGACGACCGGGGCGCGGACCGATCGAGACGCGCTGCTGCGCCGGCTGACGGCCGCGCTGCGGGCCGACGAGCGGATCCGGGCGGCGTGGCTGACCGGCAGCCTCGGCCGGGGCGCCGGCGACCGGTACAGCGACGTCGACGTGCTGGTCGCGGTGGCCGGCGCCGACCGGCCCGCGCTGCTCGACGACTGGTCCCGGCTGGCCGGGTCGGTCGCCCCGATCGTGCACACCCAGCGGCTCGGCAGCACGGTGGTCAACCACATCACCGCCGGCTGGCTGCGTTTCGACGTCTCGTTCGTCGACCCGGACGAGCTGTCCGAGCGCTCCGCCGACGGGTTGCTGGCGCTGTTCGACCCGGACGGCCTCGCCGCCCGGCTGGCGGGACCGGCGTCCCGCACCGGGCCGGCGGCGTCGGCGGTGGACCGGCTGACCCGGGAGTTCCTGCGCATCCTCGGGCTGCTTCCGGTGGTGCTCGGCCGGGACGAGTACGTGGTCGGCGCCTCCGGCGCCGGACTGGCCCGCACCCTGCTGATCCAGCTGATGGTCGAGGAGGTCGCGGCGCCGGACCCGGGTGGCGCGCTGCACCTGCGCAGCCTGCTTGCGCCGGAACGGATGGCGCAGCTGGCCGCGCTGCCGCCGATCGCCGCGACCCGCGAGTCGGTTCTGGCCGCGCACCTGGCCTGCGCCGGGCTGTTCCTGCCGCTGGCCCGTGCGCTGGCGGAGCGCAGCGGCGCGTCGTGGCCGGCCGAGATGGTCGCCGCGCTGCGCGAACACCTCGACCGGGAGCTGGGCGTGGCGTTGCCCGACTGATACGAGCAGGTCTCGATCCGATCTCGGCGTCAACGCGAGGCACCCGCCAGGCGTCGTGGAGGGTGTGAGGGCGTACGTTTCCGTGCTTGGCCGGTGGCTGCCCGTGGTGGCCCTGCTGGTCGTCGCCGCGGTCGGGCTGGCCGCCGGACGCGGCGCGCGCACCGATGCGCACAACCTGGTCGGCATCGAACCCGGCTCGCTGCAGTTTCGGGTACTGACCGCCGGGTTCCTGGTACTGGCCGTGTCGGCGCCGATCGCGGTGTCCCGGGCGGCCCGGTACCGTCGCCGCCCCGAGCCCGGCGATGTGCAACGGCTGCCGATCCCGCCGGCCCTGCTGATCGCGATGGGGCTCGGCCTGTTGCTGATGGTCGGCGTGGTGGTCTACACGCTGCTGACCGGGGGCGGCGAGCCGTACCGGCGCGGGGCCGGGACCGGCGGAACAGCGCCGGGATCGCGGCAGCCGCTGCCGGAGCCGCCGCGGTGGATGGTGCTGGTCGGCGCGCTGCTGGTGGTGGCGGTCGCGGTGGCGGTCGCGCTATTGCTGCGGCCGCGCGCCGACCGTGCCCCGGTGCGCGGTGTCGACGCCCCGCCGGAGCCCGGCGCGCTGCGTGCCGCCGCGCACGCCGGCCGGGTCGCGCTGGACACCGCCGACGACCCGCGCGGCGCCGTGCTGGCCTGTTACCGGGCGATGGAGCGGTCGCTCGCGGCCGGTGCCGGTGCGCCCGCGGACGCCGACACGCCCGCCGAGGTGGTGCGCCGCGCCGCCGATGCCGGCCTGCTGCGCGCCGACGGTGCGGGCGCCGACCTGGTCGCGCTGTTCGGGGAGGCCCGCTATTCCGCGCATCCGGTGGACCGGCATGCGACTGCCGCGGCCCGCCGCGCCCTCGACGGCGTGCTCGCCGAGCTGGACCGGCACCGCGGCGACCGGCACGACGGCGACCGGCACGACGGCGACCGGCACGACGGCGACTGGCAGGAGAGTGGCCGGCACGGCGGCGACGCGCGCGGCGGTACCGCTTCGGGCGGCGCGCCCGGCGGTGGTACGCCCGGCGCCGCCGGCGCGACGCCGCACGACCCGTCGGGCCAGCGATGAGGGCGGCGTCGGGTGCCGTGCTGGCCGCCGTTCTCGCGGCCGGTGCCGGGTACGCGCTCGGCGGCCGGCTCGGCGTGGTCTCGATGCTGTCGGTGGTGGTCGTCTGCGTGCTGGTCGGGCTGCGCGAGCGGTACGCCGGGCGAGTGCTGGCCGGCCGCGGTGAACGGCCCCCGGCCCGTACCGAGGACGAGCCGGCCGACCCGCTGGCCGGGTACGGCTCGCTGCGGGCGATCGAGGGCCAGCTGTCCGGGGCGGCCACGCCGAACGCCCGGTACGACCCGAGCACCCGGCGGCTGCTGCGCCGGCACTTCGGTGCGGCGCTCGCCGACCGCGGCATCGACCTCGACGACGAGCCCGCCGCGTGCGCCGCGATCGGCGCCGACCTCTGGCCGTACGTGTGCCCGGCGCGGGCACCGCAGGCCACCGATCGGGCGCCGGGCCGTACCGTCCTGCTTCGCCTGATCGACCGATGGGAGTCGTTGTGAGCGTCGCCGACAGCCGGGTGGGTACCGCACCGGCCCTGACCGGGCCGCAGATCGCCGAGCGGCTCGACGCCGTGCTGGCAGAACTGAGCCGGGCCGTGATCGGCAAGTCCGACGTGCTGCGGCTGGTCCTCACCGGCGTGCTGGCCGGCGGCCACCTGCTGCTGGAGGACCTGCCGGGGCTGGGCAAGACGCTGATCGCCCGGTCGCTCGCCACCGTCACCGGCCTGGACTTCACCCGGATCCAGTTCACTCCTGACCTGCTGCCGGCCGACCTGCTCGGCGCCACCGTGTACGACCAGCGCACCGGTGACCTGACGTTCCGGCCCGGCCCGGTGTTCACCCAGGTGCTGCTCGCCGACGAGATCAACCGCACGCCACCGAAGACGCAGGCCGCGCTGCTGGAGGCGATGGCGGAGAACCAGGTCAGTGTGGACGGCACGGCCCGCCCACTGCCGGACCCGTTCCTGGTGCTCGCGACCGACAACCCGATCGAGTACGAGGGCACCTACCCGCTGCCGGAGGCGCAGCTCGACCGGTTCCTGCTGCGGGTCCGGATCGGCTACCTGGCGCCGCCGCAGGAGGCGGACCTGCTCGTCGCCCGGCTGGCCCGGGACACCCCCGAGGTGACGCTCGACCCGGTGCTGGACGCCGCCACGCTGCGCGGAATGCGCGCCGCGGTGGAACGTGTCGAGGTGTCGCGCGACCTGGTCGACTACATCGTCGCGCTGGTCGACGCCACCCGGGCCCACCCGTCGGTACAGGTCGGTGCCAGTCCCCGGGGCTGCCTCGCGCTGCTCGCCGCGTCCCGGGCCGCGGCGCTGCTCGCCGGCCGCGACTACGTGCTGCCCGACGACATCAAGGCGCTGGCGGTACCGGCCCTGGCGCACCGGATCGGGCTGCGGCCGGAGATGTGGGCGCGCCGGATCGGCGGCGCGGAGGTCCTGGCCGAGATCGTCGGCCGGGTCCCGGTCCCGCGGCTGGACCGGGCCGGATGAGCGGCCCACCCGAACCGGCATCCGGGACGCCGGAAGCGATCGCGCTGGCCACCCCGAGCGCGGGCGACCCCGCAACCGCCGTACCCACCGGGGCTGCCGGGC
Organism: Actinocatenispora thailandica; assembly: GCF_016865425.1. Classification (NCBI taxonomy): domain Bacteria; kingdom Bacillati; phylum Actinomycetota; class Actinomycetes; order Micromonosporales; family Micromonosporaceae; genus Actinocatenispora; species Actinocatenispora thailandica. The sequence continues at coordinate 2,059,934 of NZ_AP023355.1, forward strand.
CGCGAGGCGCCGGAGTGCCGTCCACCGGGTCGACGGTGGCCGGCAGCGGCGCATCGTCGGTGCCCCTGTCGGTACGGTACGGCCGCACGCTCGCCGCGGCCCGGCTCGGCGTGCTGGCGGTCGCGGCGGTGGTGGTCGCGCTGATCGTCGGGCATCCGGCGGCGCTCGCGCTGGCGGCCCCGCCGCTGCTGCTGCTCGCGATGCGGTCCCGGCGGGACCGGCCGGACACGCTGACCGCGACGGTGTCGCTGGATCCGCCGCGCTGCGTCGAGGGCGACACGGTCACCCTGGCGTTGCGGCTCACGGTACCGGCGCCGGTCGAGCAGCTGTCGGTGACGCTCGACGACGACCTCCCGGTGGACGGCACGAACCAGGGCGTCGCGGTGCGCACGGCGACCACCGTGTTCACCTTCACCCTGGTACCGCAGTGCTGGGCACGGCTCGATCTGAAGCACGCGCTGGTCACGGTGCTCGCCCCGGGTGGTCTCGACCGGGCCCGGCTGCGGGTACCGCTGGGTGAGCTGACGGTCTATCCGCAGACCGTGCCGCCGGCTGCTCCGCCGCATCCGGCCCGGCTGCCGCAGCTGGTCGGCGAGCACGTGGTGGCCGGCACCGGCACCGGCGTCGAGTTCGCCGGCATCCGGCCGTACCAGGCGGGCGACCCGGTCCGGCTGGTGCACTGGGCGTCGAGCGCCCGGTACGGGCGGCCGCACGTGGTGCTGCGGCACGCCGAACGGCTGACCGACGTGGTGCTCATGATCGACGGGTACTCGGATGTCGGGCCGGCGGGCGGCAGCAGCCTGGACGTGTCGGTGCGTACCGCGGCGAGCCTGGCCGCCTCGTGGCTCGCCGCCGGCGACCGGGTCGGTGTGGTGACGCTGTCCGGCCTGTTGCGCTGGCTGCCGGTCGGCCTGGGCCGGCGCACCCTGTACCCGATCGTCGACTCGGTGCTGTCGGTACGCCGGGACCGGTCGGTACCGATCGCCGGCCCGCCGCGGATCCCGCTGCCCGCGCTGCCACCGGGCGCCCTGGTGGTACTGCTGACTCCGCTGCTGTCCGATCGCGTCGTCGAGGTGGTCCGGCGGCTGGGGGAGCGCGGAATGGCCATGCTGGTACTGGACACACTGCCGGCGGAGCCGGCGGCCGGGGCACCGCCGGCGGGGATCGACGGGTTCCCGGGTGGGGCGGCGTTGAAACTGTGGCATTCGGAACGGGCGATCATGGCCCGCGAGATCGCCGAGCTGGGCGGGATGACGTTGCCGGCCGCGGATCCGGCGAGCCTGTCCGCGGCGCTGGAGCTGGCTCGCCGGATGCCGCCGCGGGGGCGGTCCCGGTGAGGGCGGTACGGGTCGCCCAGCTGCTCGCCGGCGCCGTGCTGCTGGTGGTACCGGCGCTGTCCGGACCGGTCAGCGGCCGGTTGCTGCTGATCACCGGCACCCTCACCCTGGTACTGGGCGCCTGGTGGCACCGCGGCGTGGCGGTGACGCTGACCGCGGTGCAGGGGTACTGCTGGGCGGGCTCGCGGTGGCCGGCGCGTCGTCGCCGCTGGCCGGCGCGGCGCTCGGCTGCTGCGCGAGCTTCGCCCTGACCGGCTACCTGCTGTCCGCCGAGGCGGCGGACGACCACTGGCCGGGGCCGCGGGCCTGGCTGCGTCGCCGCGGCCGGGCGGTGCTCGCGGTCCTCGCGACCGTGCTGGTCCTCGTTGCGCTGGAAGCGTTGCCGGTGCCGGGTTCGCTGCTGCTGTTCGCGATCGGTGCCGTCGCCCTGGCCGCCGCCGGCTGGCTTGCCTTCGCCCCGACCCGGTCGACGGCACCGGATCGCTGATCCGTCCGGCCGCCGCCGTTCAGCGGCGACGGGCGGGCGCCGGGCACGCCGCGCCGCCGCGAGCCGCAGGCCGCCGGGCACGCCGCGCCGCCGCGAGCGGCGGGCCGGCGGGCCGGCGGGCCGGCCGGTCGGCTGTCAGCGCGCCAGCGGGACGTCGAAGTCGTGCGCGCTGATCGACCCGCCATCGCTGGTCGTCGCCGCGGGCCGCTTCATCCGCAGGGTCAGCCGCGGCACGTCCTCCGGGTCGACGACGAACGCGAGCCAACCGCCACCCGACTTGCCGGTGTCCAGGTCGCCGTCGTCGGCCATCGGCGGGTAGCCGGCCCGCTTCATCGCCGCGATGAGGGCGTCGGTCGACGTCTCGGGGTTCTCCTCGCCGTTCGCCACCACCGACAGCGACGTGGCCTGCCAGCCGGCGTAGTACTTGCTGCCGGCGGTGGCCCGCACCTGGACGAGCACGATCTCCCGGTCGGCGACCGCGGACATGCTCGCCGGTACCGGGAAGTCGCGGACCACCTGCCGCACGAGCACCTTGTCGCCCATCACCGGATCGGTGATCGTCTCGTGCACCGCGACCGGCTTGCCGGCCCCGGTGCCGCCGGTGGACGGGGCGGGCGTGGCGCTGCTCGGCGCGGCCGAGGTGGGCGCGGCCGAGCGGGCGACGCCGGACGCGCCGTCGGTGCCGGCTCCCTGACAACCCGTCGCCGCGAGCGCGACGACGGCGAGCGAGGCGACGGCGGATGCGGTGGTTCGACGCACGGACTTCTCCTTCGTGACGGCATGGCTGCCGGCGACGATGCAGGAGCCCGGTAACTCGGCGGTAAATCGTCGGCACGACCATCGACCGGCGCGCCGGTACCGACGGAACGTGCTGTTCGGTGCCGGGTCAGTGCGCGGGGACGCGGGCGACCAGGGCGCGGATCTCGGTGTCGGACGGGTCGTCCGGCACCTCGTCACCCGGATCGGGTCGCCACTGCGGCGCCCAGACGATGCCGGGCTCGACCAGGTCGAGCCCGGCCCCGGCCAGCAGCTCGGCCAGCTGGTCGCGGTGGCGGGAGATCGGCGCCGTCCGGGTGCGCTCCTGGTACTCCTGCACGCCGACCTTGGACAGCTCGCGCTTCTCCGCGCTGTACGCCTCGTCGGTGTAGTGCGACAGCGCGAGCAGGCCACCGCCGCGGGCGGCAGCGCAGTACCGGTGCAGGATGCCGGCCGGGTCGGCGGAGTCCGGGACGAAGTGGAAGACGGCGACGAGCAGGATGCCGAGCGGCCGGGACAGGTCCAGCAGCCCGGTCCGGTCGGCGGCCCGCAGCACCGCGTCGGCGTCGCGCAGGTCGGCGTCCAGGATGGTGGCGTGGTCGTTGTCGGCGAGCAGTTGCCGGGCGTGGGTGACCGCGACCGGATCGCTGTCCACGTACACCACCCGGGCGGCCGGGTTCGCCGCCTGCGCGATCTCGTGCACGTTGCCGACCGTCGGGATACCCGAACCGAGATCGAGGAACTGGTCGATGCCGCTCGCGATCATGTACCGGACGGCGCGGCGCAGGAACGACCGGTTCGCCCAGGCGATCTTCGGGCCGACCTTCCCGGCGGCCATCACCCGGTCGGCGGTCTCCCGGTCGACCGCGAAGTTGTGCGCCCCGCCGAGCAGGTAGTCGTAGATGCGCGCCGGGTTGGGCACCGACATGTCGATCGCGCCGGGTGCTGGCGTGGTCGGTGCACCGTGCGGTTCTGCTGCCATCTGGTCCTCCCGATCGGGGCTGTTGGGCAGCAACCTACGCCATCCAGATGTGCGTCCGCGTCGTCACAACGGGCACCCTCCGGTCCCCGGCCGGCGGGTACGGGAGCGCTGGTCGGGCGGTACGGGACGGCCGACGATCGGTGGCATCGCGCACCGGCCGACGTAGGCTGCGATCGTGCGTATCCGACCCACCCTGACCTGGACGCCCTCCGGCGCCGCCGTGCCGGCGACCACCAGCCTGACCGAACTGAGCCGGGTGGTCGAGGCGGGCAGGGTGCTGGTGCTGACCGGTGCGGGGTTGTCCACCGAGTCCGGGATCCCGGACTATCGCGGCGAAACGGGCACCCTGCGCCGGCATACCCCGATGACCTACGAGCAGTTCGTCGGCAGTCTCGACGGTCGCCGGCGGTACTGGGCGCGCAGCCATCTCGGCTGGCGCACCATCACCCGCGCCCGGCCGAACGCGGGGCATCGGGCGCTCGTCGCGCTGCAGGCCGCCGGCCGGGTGTCCGGCATCATCACCCAGAACGTCGACGGCCTGCACCAGGCCGCGGGCGCGCGCGAGGTCACCGAGCTGCACGGCAGCCTGTCCCGGGTGATCTGCCTGGGTTGCCGGGCCAGCAGCGACCGGGCCGAACTGGAGCGCCGGCTGCGTGCCGCGAACCCGGGCTTCACCGCCACGGCCGGCGCGGTCAACCCGGACGGTGACGTCGAGCTGGCCGAGCAGCAGGTGCGCCGGTTCCGGCTGGTCGACTGCGCGTCCTGCGGGTCCGGCGTGCTCAAACCGGATGTGGTGTTCTTCGGCGAGGGCGTGCCGCGAGACCGGGTCGAGCACTGCTACCGCCTGGTCGACGGCGCCGACGCCCTGCTGGTACTCGGTTCGTCGCTGGCGGTGATGTCCGGGCTGCGGTTCGTCCGGCACGCCGGCAAGCGCGGCATCCCGATCGCGATCGTCAATCGCGGTGCCACCCGCGGCGATCCGCTCGCGGCGATCCGGGTCGACCGGCCGCTCGGCGCCGCGCTCACCGAACTCGCCAGCCGTCTGGGCTGCGCCTGAGACGTGCCGCGGGCCTCCGCCGGTGGCGCCTCGTCCTCGGGGCTCGCCGGTCGCGTGCCGGGACTTTCGCCGCCGGTGCGCCGGTCGGCTACCCGGCCTCGCCGGTACCGATCGGATGATCGTTCACCCGGTGCGAGGCGATGGTTCGCACTTGCTCGTTAGCGGACATAGGCTACTTAACAGCTGTTTCCTGTTGAGTAAGGTCAAGTCGGCATCGAAGACGTGGGGAGCGGGACGATGGTCACCGCCGAGCAACACCAGCCGTCGACCCGGCCGGTACCGCGATCCGGGGAGTACGCACCGGCCGGCCCGGGCGACGCGGATCAGGGGCCGATACCGGCAGAGCGGCCCGGCGGCCCGCCCAGCTCCGGTAGCCCCGCCGCTTCCGGTAGCTCCGCCGGTTCCGGCACTCCCGCCGGTTCGGGCCGCCCCGCCGGTTCCGGCGCTCCCGCCGGTTCTGCTGGCTCCGCCGACGAGGGCGGGCCGCGGCGCGGGGAGTCGTCATGACCCTGTACGGGATCGACTGCTCCAACCATCAGGGCAACCTGACCGGGTTCGACGGGGTGGCCGCCTCGTTCCTGTGCCACAAGCTGACCGAGGGCACCACCTACCTCGACCCGTACGCGGCGCACAACCTGGCGTTCGCCCGGGCCGGCACCTGCCCGTACTCGGCGGCTACCACTACGTGCGGGCCGGCAACGGCTCCGGGCAGGCCGACCACTTCGTCGCGCGGGCCCGGGCGCTGTTCGGGCCCGAGCTGCGCGGGCACCTGTGGCAGCTCGACTGCGAGGACGACGCGACCTGGGCCGACGTCAAGGCATTCAAGCAGCGGTGGGACTCGCGTACCGGTGGGGCACCGATCCTGTTCTACACCGGCGACTGGTGGCTGCGGCCGCGCGGCTGGAACGTGGCGAGCCTCGGCTTCGCCGGGCTGTGGGCGGCGCCGAACCGCGGCTACGTCGGCAAGGCCGACAACGTGCGCACCAGCGACTGGGTCGCCGGCTACGGCGGCTACGACAAGCTCACCATCCTGCAGTACGACGCGCGGCCGTCGATCGGTGACACCAACGAGTACGCCGGCTCGCTGGCCGCACTGCGGCAGCTGGTCAGCGAGGAGGACGTGATGATCGAGACCAGCCTCGGGGCGAGCGACACGAAGCTGTCGTTCGGCGACTTCACCCTGATCCGGTGGAGCAAGGAGTACGCCGACCCCGGACACGCGCACGCGAACGGCACCTACCCCGGTTACGTCGCCCCGGTATCGTCCTATGTGGACGGCGTCCTCCTGTTGCGCATCACCGGAACCAAGCCGGGCGACCACTACCAGGCCCGGCTGGTGATCCACGACTGGGACACCACGCACCACAGGTCCAAGCGCGTCGCCGGCATCGACGTGCTCGACGACGGGGTCTGCACCACCGGCGACCAGTACGTCAACGTCCCGGTCCGCCGCTACGCCCACCACGGCCAGCACCTGTACTTCGACGTCGCGGTCTGGCCGGACGCCGGTGGCACCGACCGGGCCGCCCCGGTACTGGCCGGCGCCAGCCTCCGCGTCGCCCAACGCGCCACCTGACCGCCCTCACTGCGCGAACATCGCGCCCGGACCGGACCAGGGCCAGCCAGAAGTCACGCGGCGTCCTTCACGAGCAGCCCGGACAGTCGGCAGTAGAACGTCCGAACGGTGGCGTCACCGTCGACATCCTCGATTCGGCAGACCCTGAGGTACGCGTGGTCGTCGACCAGCCCGTCGGTGCTGGAGACGAGCAGTCCCCAGAAACTCCCTTGGCCGTGGACTCCGGCGGCGGGGAGATGAAGACCTGCGAGCCTGCCGGTGGGACCTTGACCCTGCGGTGGACGATTCCCTGACCCATGCTGGACCTACTTTCGGCTGGTGCCGCGAGCGAGCCGCTCTTGCTTGCTCGCGGGAGTGTCTGCTGGCCGTGGACTCTACGCTCCGCGCCCATCCGAGTCCAGGAACTCCTAGGAGCTACTTGCCGCTGACCAACGAGCCTCGGCCCTTCTGGACACCGACCATGGCCTCATGGAGATCTCCGGTGACGTCCCGCGTTACAAGTACGAGCAGGCGGCCGACGTGATCGAGGCCAGGATCGAGTCGGGCGAGTGGCCGGTCAGGTTGCCCGGCGAGATCGAGCTGTCCCGGGATCTGGGCGTCGGCCGGAACACGCTGCGGCACGCCCTGCGCCTACTGGCCGATCGTGGCGTGGTCAAGATCCTCCCGGCGTGGCGGTCTACGTGGTCAAGTCGGCCGACCGAGACTCCGATTCCTGACCGTGGTGTGCTGATGAGGGCCGGCGAATGAGCAGAGCCGTTGGTGATGCGTTTTCGCTCGTCGTGCTGGGGTTGTTCCTCTGCGGACTCGGCGTGTGTGCGCTTGCCCGGAAGACGTGGTTCAACGAGTTCTACGACCGGGCCACGTCCCGGAAAAATGGCGACGGGCTCCTGACGTTTCAGCGGTTCTTCTTCGCCGGCGTGACCCTGCTGTGCGGGATCGCCGCCTTCGTCGGCGCGATCCTGGTCGTGAAGTAACGCCGAGCGTCGACGTCGAGCCTGGTTGTCTCCCGGTGCACCGGTGCCGGTACGCGATGTTGCTGAGTGGGGAAGTGATGGATGATGGGGCCGTCTTCCCGTCCTTCGATCGACCTGATGGACACCACGACGATCTGGCCGAGCCTGACCGCGATGATCGTGGCCTGCATGGCGATCGTCGGCGGGTTCGTGGCCTGGCGAAACTGGCGAAGGACGGGAGACGGCGAGCGGAGAGCGTCGGGTCTGAGCGACTTCGGTGCACGGCCGTCGACGTTCTCGGGCGAGGTGGTTGCCATGGTGCTGGCATCGGTGGGCGTCGTCGCTTTCCTCTGTGCGCTCTACGCTTTCGTGAAGTTCTTGAGCCGCCACGCCGGCTGACCAGCGGTGCCCTGGGGTGGGGCATCCGGCGTGCGGTCGATCGCGGCAGTCTGTCTGCGTGCATGCGCAGCGTGGTGCCGCCCGGTGCACGTTGCCGATGGGCCGGTGGACGGTGATCGGGTGCGGGGTCACTCGTGGGGGTTGATCCGGGCAAGATGGGGCAATGCAACTGGTTGAGCAGGCGCCGGCGGCGGCTCGGCGGGTCAGGACTCCGTTGCTCGTGGCGGCCGGGGTACTGGTGGTGGTCGTGGCGCTGGTGCTGGTGCCGTGGCTGGCCGCCGAGTCGGGGCGGCAGGCGGCGCCGCGGCGACCGTCCTTTCCCCGTACGGTCGGGGGCTGGTCGTCGACCGCCTCGTCGGTGCGGCGGGCGCCGCTGGGGGCGGCGATCGCGCTCGTCGGGTACGGCGACTCCGGGCAGCTCGCGATCGGCGCGGACGGCACCGACTACCGCAGCGTGCTCGGCGGGCACGTGTTCACCGGGCACACCGACGGGGAGGGTCTGCTCAGCCCGGACGGGCGCAGCGTCGCGGTGGGCGGCATCGACGACGTGCTGCGGCTGGTGCGGCTCGACGACGGCTCGGTCCGCTCGTACCGGATCCACCACGCTCGGCGGGTCCGCGCGCTGGCGTTCGCGCCGGACGGCCGGCGGATCGTCTGTGCGGTGACCGCGGTCGGATCCGGGCCGGACAGCGTGATCCTGCTCGATCCGAAGGCCGGTACCAGCCTGCTGCTGGTGACCGGCACCGCGCGCGCCGCCGCGTTCTCCCCGGACGGCGGCAGCATCGCGGTGCAGGTCGGCGGCGACGTGCAGGTGGCACACAGCAGTGGAGTCCTGGCGGGGCGGCTGCCCGACGTCGGCGGCGTCCTCGCCGGGCCGCACGCCTGGTCACCGGACGGCCGCTGGCTCGCACTCACCGGTACCGGCGGCGCGTCGGTGCACTTCGCGTCGACCGACCCGGGCAGCGGCGACGCGCCGCCGGCCCCGCTGGCCGACCGGCACGCCCGGTTCGTCGGCTGGGCGGACGCGCAGACGTTGCTGGTCACCGACCGCGGTGCGCTGCTGCGGCAGCCGCTGGCGCACGCCGGTACCGCTCGGCGGATCGGTACCCTGCCGGCCGGTGCCGCGCTCGACGACGTCGCCATCACCCTGATCGACTCGCGGCATCTGACGATCGCCCGGGGCGCCGCCGACTACGGACCGCCGCCCGCCTGGTGGCTGCGTACCGTCATCGGCGCCGCCGCGCTGCTCGTGGCGGCACTGTCGATCGCCGGCGCGATCTGGTACATGCGGCGCCGCGCAGCCGGTGCCGGCGCCAGCACCGGCGCGCAGCCCGGGTAGCCGCGGCCGGGCCAGCCGGGCCAGTCGGGGTCACCCGGGGTCAGCCGGGGTCAGCCGGGGTCAGCCGGGGTCAGCCGGGGGGCAGCCGGGGGCGGTGCGGGCACCGGCGGCAGCTGCGGTCCACCTCCGCCGCTCGCATCGGGAGTAGCCGGCGGGCGGGCCGCGGGTCGTCCTCCCCGCGTCCCGCGACCCGCCCGACCCCACCCCCGAGGTGCGCGCCGGACACACCCCAGCCGCGCCCGGCGCGCTGTCCATACACGCCTCACCCCGGCGGTCGGCTGCGACCCGCGGTGCCCGAATCGCCGGCCGATGACGGCCGCGCGCTGCGGCGCTCACCGAGCGTGATGTTTGGGTCGGTTCCGCCCGGATCGGCGGCGCGTCGCTGGTCACCCAGCGCATCTGGTACTAAGCTGCCGTCTCCAACGCCCGGCGCGGCCCGGGTCCGGACGACTCGGTGCAGAGCCGCCCCGACGCGCCCCGCCGCCGCGCGATTCACGCCGACGCCCATCGAAGCGGCCCCGCCGATGCGATCGCCGGCCGTACCGGATCGACCGGTGCGGCCCACCGACCGACCGCGCACGGCCCGACACGCCCCGATGAGCGCCAGCCCGCCGCGCCGTCCCCACGCGTGGCGGTCACCTCGGGAGGGTCTGCCGATGCGGCTCGTGATCGTGCTTCTGGTGACGCTGCTGTGCGTCGACATCGCGGCGACGGTCGTGCTGTACGGCGCGTGGCGCACCGAGCGGCGGCTGCGCCGCTACGCCGACGCCACCGCCCGGCGCTACGCCCGCGCCACGCCCACGACGCGCCGCCGTGGCGGCGACGAGATCAGCATCCGCACCCTGTACCGCTGACGCTGACCGCCGTTCCAGCCGGACGGACGCCAGCTCCCGGGCCGCCGGGCCGGCCCCGCTCCGGTCCCGGCACCCGCCCCGCCCCGGCCCGCCCCGGCCCGGCCCGGCTCCGGTCCCGGCACCGGCACCGGTTCGGCGCCGGCACCGGGTCAGCCGGCTGGTCCGGCGGTGCTCTCCCGCCGGACCAGCTCGGTGGCCAGCTCGACCCGCCGGCTGTCCGGCGCCCGACCCGCGGCCAGCTGCAACACGGTACGGGCCGCGACCCGGCCCATGTCGGCCAGCGGCTGGCGCACCGTGGTCAGCGGCGGGCTCGCCCAGCGGGCCTCCGGCAGGTCGTCGAAGCCGACCACGCTGACATCGTCCGGTACCCGTCGGCCGCGACGCCGCACCGCCTCGTACACCCCGAACGCCATCTGGTCGCTCGCGGCGAAGATCGCGGTCGGCGGGTCGGGCAGGTCCAGCAGCGTGTCGGCGCCGCGGAAGCCGGACTCGTGGTAGAAGTCGCCGGGCGCGATCAGCGCGTCGTCGACGGCGATGCCGGCCGACTCCAGCCCGGCCCGGTACCCGTCCAGGCGGGCCCGGCTGCACAGCAGTCGCGGCGGACCGGCGATCAGCCCGATCCGCCGGTGGCCGAGCGAGAGCAGGTGTTCGGTGGCGGTCAGCCCGCCGGCCCAGTTCGTAGCGCCGACCGTCGGGACCTCCAGCGCCGGCGTGCCGGCCGGGTCGACCGCGACCGCCGGCGCGTCCAGCCGGTGCAGCTCGGCCCGCAGCGTCGGCTCCAGGTCGGAGGTGACGAGGATGACCCCGTCGGTGGACCGGTCCCGCACGCTCTCCAGCCACTGCCGGGTCGGGCCGGTGCGCCGGTGCAGCGCCGACACCACGGTCCCGGTACCGGCGGCGTGCCCGACCTCCTCGACGCCGCGCAGGATCTCCACCGCCCAGGGGCTGTCCAGGTCGTTGAACACCAGGTCGATCAGCCCCGCCGTGGGCCGGGACCGCGACTGCCGCCGCCGGTACCCGCGCTGGTGCAGGAGCTGCTCGACCCGTTCACGGGTGTCCGGCGCGACGTCCGAGCGGCCGTTGAGGACCCGGGACACCGTGGGTACGGACACGCCCGCCTCGCGCGCGATCGCCGTGATGGTGACGCGGGAGTCGTCGGCCACGCTGCCTCCTTCGCAGACGGATGTGCTGCCCTCGCGGCCGGCTGCCGTCGCGTCGCCGGGGCGGGGCGTGACGCCGAGCTGTGGCGCGGGGGTGTGCTGCTGTCGCAGGTTACGGTGCGCCCTCGACCCGGGCGAGCACCGCGCCGGGCAGCCGGTCGTCGAGCCGGCGGCGCGGGCCGGTGAGCCGCAGCGCCACGGTGTGCCGGTGGTCGGCGCTGGAGGCCGACAGCCGCAGCTCCAGCTCGCCCGGTTCGACCAGCCGGTACAGGTCCCGGCCGGGGTACGCGGCGGCCTCGGCCGGCACGGTGAACTCGGCCCGTGCAGTGCCGCCGGGGGCGAGTGGCACCCGTACCGAGCCGACCAGCCGGACCACCGGGCGGGTCACCTCGGCGACCGGATCGTGCAGGTAGAGCTGGACCACCTCGGTGCCGGCGCGGTCGCCGACGTTGCGCACCAGTACCGACAGCCGCACCGCGCCGTCGGTTGCGACGCGCACCGGCTCGGTGCCGGGCGCGCGCCCGTCGACGAGCACGTCCGACCAGCGGAACCGGGTGTAGGACAGGCCGTGCCCGAACGGGTAGCGCGGTGTCGGGTCGATGCTGGACACCTCGGTGCGGTGGCCCAGCGGCGGCGCCAGGTAGGTGGTCGGCTGCCCGCCCGGCAGGTGCGGCACCGACACGGGGGTGCGCCCGGACGGGCAGACCCGGCCGGACAGCACCCCGGCGATCGCCGGCCCGCCCTCCGCCCCGGGGAAGAACGCCTGGACCCGGGCGGCGAGCCGGTCGTCCAGCTCGCCCAGCGCGTACGGGCGGCCGGCGAGCAGCAACGCCACCACCGGCGTACCGGTCGCGACCAGGGCGGCGAGGAGCTCCTGCTGGATGCCCGGCAGCCGCAGCTCGGCCACGTCGCACCCTTCCCCGGAGGTACCGCGGCCGAACAGCCCGGCCCGGTCGCCGAGCACCGCGACGCACACGTCGGCGTCGGCCGCGAGGGCCGCGGCGGCGCCGAGGCCGGTGTCGTCGCCGGTGTCGACGCCGCAGCCGTGGGCGTACCCGATCGTGGCGTCCGGCAGCTCGGCCCGCAGCGCGCCGAGCACCGGTTCGACCGGGATGCCGAGCGGCAGCCCGGGATGGCGGACCCCGACGTGGTTCGGGAACGAGTAGCAGCCGAGCATCGCCCGCGGATCGTCCGCGTTCGGCCCCACCACGGCGATCCGCCCCGCGGGCGGCAGTGGCAGCGCGCCGCCCGCGTTGCGCAGCAGCACCACGGACTCCTCGGCGAGCCGGCGCGCCAACTGCCGGTCCGCCGCGCCGTCGAGGTCGATCCGGGCGCTCGCGCTGCCCGCGCCGTCGGCGGCACGGTCGCGGTCCAGCGCCGGGGGAGTGGGCCGCCAGTCCGGGTCGAGCAGGCCGAGCGTGCACTTCTGGGTCAGCACCCGCCGGGCGGCCCGATCGATCAGATGCTCGGGTACCCGGCCGGCGGCGAGCGCGTCGCGCAGCGGGGCGCCGTAGCAGCGGACCGTCGGCAGCTCGATGTCGACGCCGGCGGCGAGGGCGAGTGCGGCCGCCTCCGCCGGGTCGGCGGCGACGCCGTGCAGCGTCTGCAGGAACGACACGCCGAAGTAGTCGGCGACGACGGTGCCGGTGAACCCCCAGCGGTCCCGCAGCAGGTCGGTGAGCAGCGCCGGGTCGGCGGCCACCGGCATCCCGTCGAGTTCGGTGTACGAGTGCATCACCGACCCGGCGCCGGCGAGCCGCACCGCCGCCTCGAACGGCGGCAGGATCACGTCGGCCAGCTCCCGTGGCCCGATCGGCACCGGTGCGAGGTTGCGGCCGGCGCGGGAGGCGGAGTAGCCGGCGAAGTGCTTGAGGGTGGCGATCACGCCGGCCGACTGCAGCCCGCGCACGTAGCCGGTACCGATCGCGGTGACCAGGTGCGGGTCCTCGCCGATGGTCTCCTCGGTACGGCCCCAACGCGGGTCCCGGACCACGTCGAGCACCGGCGCGAGGCCCTGGTGCACGCCGACCGAGCGCATCGCGGTACCGATCCGGGCGGCGACCTGCTCGACCAGCTCGGCGTCGAAGCTGGCGCCCCAGGCCAGCGGCGTCGGGTAGACGGTGGCACCCCAGGTGGTGAACCCGGACAGGCACTCCTCGTGTGCGATCGCCGGGATGCCGAACCGGCCGGCGGCGACGATCTCGGCCTGCGCGGCGGCGAGCGCGGCCGCACCGCGGTCCGGCTCGACCGGCGCGGTACCGAGCGGGCGGGTCAGGTGGCCCAGGCCGTCGACGATCAGTGCCGGCCAGTCGACCGGCTCGTCGGCGAGGTCGTGCTGGTAGGGCGCGACGCCGCCGCCGTTCGCGTCGGCGCCGACCCAGATCCCGTACAGCTGGGCGATCTTCTCGGCCGGGGTGAGCCGGGCGAGCAGGTCCGCGACCCGCTCGTCGGCCGGCCGGGACACGTCGCGCCAGATCTCCGGCGGGGTGGCGTCCCTGTCGCAGGTGGTCATCCGACTCCTTCCCGGCCGCGGCCACCCGGAGACCGAAAGTTTCGGTTCATGATCCAGGCCAACCAGTCACAACATACCGACAGAGCCGGACGATGGGGAGGTCTTGACCGGAAGCGCGCCGCGTCGTAGCTTACGAGCGATCCGAAAGTTTCGGCGACTTTTCGGATGTTCGTCACGCCTGCTGGGATGGTGGGCGGCCCGACTGTGCGGGAGGGCGAGACATGACCATGCGGATGACCCGACGATCGGTACTCGGACTGGCCGGCGCTGCCGCCGGGCTCACCGTCGCCGGCTGCGGCACGTCCGGACCCGCCGGCGGTGACAGCGGCGCGATCCGGCTGTGGGTGCTGCAGAGCGACACCGAGAACCCGGTGCTCAAGAAGCGGATCGACGCGTTCAACAAGAACTCGTCGGTCAAGGTCGAGATGACCACCTACGTCAACGACCCCTACAAGCAGAAGCTCCAGGTGGCGATGGGCTCGCCGAACGCGCCGGACATCTTCTTCAACTGGGGCGGCGGCAATCTCGCCCAGTTCGTCGACGCCGGCCAGGTGCAGCCGCTGGACTCCGCGCTCGCCGACCACCCCGCCGTCGCGAAGGCGTTCCTGCCCAGTGTCCTCGCCGGCGCCACCATCACCGGCAAGCAGTACGGGCTGCCGATGTCCGGCATGCAGCCGGAAGTGTTGTTCTACAACAAGAAGGTGTTCGACGCGGCCGGCGCGAAGCCACCGGCCAGCTATCCGGACCTGCTCAGGTTGGTGGACACCTTCAAGCGCAAGGGATCACCCCGATCGCGCTCGCCGGTGCGCAGGGCTGGACCGAGCTGATCTACCTGATGTACTTCACCGACCGGATCGGCGGCCCCGCCGTGGTGGACGCGCTGGTGGCGAAGAAGCCGGGCGCCTGGCGGCATCCGGCGATCCGCGCCGCCGCCGAGCACTGCGTGCAACTGGTCGAGCGTGGCGCCTTCGGTACCAGCTATCCGTCCGTCAGCTCGGACAACCAGGCCGCGTCGAAGCTGCTCGCGACCGGCAAGTGCGCGATGCACGTGATGGGTTCCTGGGAGTACCAGACGCAGGTGGCGTCCAGCCCGAAGTTCGTGTCCGGGCACCAGCTCGGCTGGGTGCCGTTCCCGTCCGTACCCGGTGGCAAGGGCGACGCGAAGAACGTGGTCGGCGTGCCCACCAACTACTTCTCCGTGGTGAAGGGCGGCAAGCACGTCCGGCAGGCGACGGCGTTCCTGCTCGACACGCTCGCCAGCGACGAGTACGTCGGCGGCATGATCGGCATCGGGGAGATCCCACCGGTGAACGGGATCAAGCCGAAGCTCGCCGCGAGCAAGGCCGCCGACTTCGCCACCTTCTGCTACGACCTGGTGTCCGCCGCGCCGCACTTCCAGCTCGCCTGGGACCAGGCGCTGTCGCCGTCGGTGGGTACCGCGGTCAACACCAACGTGCAGAAGCTGTTCGTCAAGCAACTCGACCCGGCCGGCTTCGTCAAGGCGATGGACGCCGCCGCATGAACACCGCCGACGTGATCTGTCCCGCGGAGGCGGCATGAACACCGCCGACGTGATCTGTCCCGCGGAGGCGGCATGAACACCGCCACCGCGAGCCTCCCACGCGGCCGGGACGGTTCCCGGCGCCGGGGCCGGCCGCCGGGCGGCGGCACGGGTTCCGCGGCGTACCGGCAGCGGCCCGGGCTCGGCTGGCTGGTGCCGGCCGGGGTGCTGTTCGTGGTGTTCGCGCTGCTGCCGATCGTGGTGGTGGCCTACCTGAGCCTGACCGAGTGGAACGGGCTGGGCGCACCGCACTGGGCCGGCCTGGCGAACTGGCGATCGCTGCTGCACGACACCGAGGTACCGCACGGCATCCGCATCACGGTGCTCCTCACCGCGGTGTCCTGGCTGGTACAGACGCCGCTGGCGCTGCTGCTCGGGGTCTGGTCGGCCGGCCCGCAGCGGCACCGGGCGGTGCTGTCGGCGGTGTTCTTCCTGCCGCTGCTGCTGTCGCTCGCGGCGATCGCGCTGAGCTGGCAGGCGCTGCTGGACCCGAACTTCGGCGTGCCGGCGGCGCTCGCGAACGCGCTGCACGTCCCGGCACCGAACCTGCTCGGTGACCCGCACCGGGCGCTGTACGTGGTGGTCGCGGTGCTGGCCTGGCAGTGGGTGCCGTTCCACACCCTGATCTACCAGGGCGCCGCCCGCCAGATCCCGACCCAGCTGTACGAGGCCGCCGCGCTGGACGGCGCCACCCGGGTTCGCCGGTTCGTCTCCGTGACGCTGCCGCAGCTGCGCCACACGATCGTCGCCTCGTCGGTGTTGATGATCGTCGGCTCGTTGACCTACTTCGAGACGATCCTGCTGCTGACCGGTGGCGGGCCGGGCGACGCGACCGAGGTGCTGCCGCTGCACATGTACCGCACCGGGTTCGTCGGGTTCGACATGGGCTACGCGAGCGCGCTGGCGTTGCTGCTGGTGGTCGTCGGCGCCGCGCTGTCCGTGCTGATCGTGCGGGCCAGCGGGTTCGCCCGGATGGACAGCGACCGGGAGGGGCTGTGAGCCCCGGCGGTGCGCGTCCGGCCGGCGCCACCCGAACGGGTGGGCGGCCGTGAGGCGGCGCGGCAAGGTACCAGCGGCGATCGCGCTGGTGCTGTGGCTGCTCGTGGTGGCGATCCCGGTCTACTTCATCGTGGTGACCAGCCTGCGGCCGGCCGACGCGTACCTGTCGCACGGTGCCCTGCCGGTGCCGACCCAGCTGAGCCTGGACAACTACGGCCGGGCGCTGCGGTTGGGCTTCAGCGGTTTCCTGCGCAACAGCGCCATCGTGACCGTCGCGACGATCGTGCTCACCCTCGGCGCCGCGCTGCCGGCCGCGTACGCGATCGTGCGCAACCGCAGCCGGCTGGTCCGCGTCTGGCTGTCGGTGTTCCTGTTCGGGCTGGCGATCCCGGCGCAGGCGGTGATCGTCCCGGTGTACCTGATCATCACCCGGCTGAAGCTGTACGACTCGCTCACCGCGATCGTGCTGCCCACCGCGGCGTTCTCGCTGCCGCTCGCGATCGTGGTGCTGACCAGCTCGCTGCGCGACATCCCGGACGAGCTGTACCAGTCGATGGAGCTGGACGGCGCCGGCAACGGCCGCGTCTTCACCCGGCTGGTGCTGCCGCTGTCGCGGCCGGGGCTGATCACCGTCGGCATCGTGGCCGGCCTCAACGCCTGGAACGGCATCCTGTTCCCGCTCGTGCTGACGCAGAGTTCGCGCTGGCGGGTGCTGCCGCTGGGGCTGTGGAACTTCCAGGGCCAGCACGGTACCGACGTGCCCGGCCTGATGGCCGCCGTCGTGCTGTCCGCCCTGCCGATGCTCGCCCTCTACCTGTTCGGCCGCCGGCACCTGCTCCGCGGCCTCGCCGCCGGTTTCGGCCGCTGACCGCTGGCGCTGACCGGCTCGGCCGAAATACCCTGACGGCCTGTCGACGACGGTTGCTGGTGCCCGGTGACGCTGCCCGACGTGTACCAGGTGACGAAGTACGACCCGGCCGAGCACGGGTAACGGGGACGCCGCAGCGGACGAATGGAGACCGATGGCCGACCGTCGGGCCCGGGTGCTCGTGGCGCTGGTGCTGACCATGGGGCTGGCCGCGATGGACACCACGATCGTGGCGACCGCGCTGCCCTCGGTGGTGGCGGACCTGGGCGGCCGACACCTGTTCGCCTGGGTGTTCTCCACCTACCTGCTGGCGCAGACGGTGACCATCCCGCTGTACGGCAAGCTCGCCGACCTGTACGGGCGCAAGCCGGTGCTGATCGCCGGGGTGGCCACGTTCCTCGCGGCCTCCGCCGCCTGCGCGGCGGCACCGAGCATGCTGGCGCTGATCGTGTTCCGCGGCATCCAGGGCCTCGGCGCCGGGTCGATCCAGGCGACCGTCGCGACCGTCGCCGGTGACCTCTACACGATCGCCGAACGCGGCCGGGTGCAGGGCTGGCTGTCCAGCGTGTGGGGCATCTCGGCGCTGGTCGGGCCGGCCGCCGGCGGGCTGTTCAGCCAGTACGTCTCGTGGCGGTGGATCTTCCTGATCAACCTGCCGCTCGGCGGCTTCGCGCTCTGGATGCTGCTCCGCCACCTGACCGAACGCATCGAGCGGAAGCGGCACCGGATCGACTACGCCGGTGCCGCGCTGATCCTCGGTGCCACCGCCGCGCTGATCGTCGGGCTGCTGTCCGGTGACAGCCGGTGGCCGTGGCTGTCGGCTCCCGGCATCGGCGTGTTCGGCGTCGCGGCGGTACTCACCGGGGTGGCCGTGGTGGTCGAACGGCATGCGGCCGAGCCGGTGCTGCCGGGCTGGCTGTGGACCCGCCGCACCCTGGTCGGCGCGAACCTGACCATGGTCGTACTGGGGCTGATCGTGATCGGGATGAACACCGTGCTGCCCAGCTACGCGCAGCAGGTGTCCGGGTTGTCGCCGACCGCGGCCGGGTTCGTGCTCGCCGCGATGAGCATCACCTGGCCGATCTCCTCCAGCCTGTCCAACCGGCTGTACCTGCGGATCGGGTTCCGGGACACCGCCCTGGCCGGCACCCTGCTGGTGGTGCTCGCCACCGGCGTGCTGGTCCTGGTGCCGCCGAGCGGGCCGGCCTGGCAGCTGGTGGTCGCGACCGTGGTGATGGGCGGCGGTTTCGGGCTGATGTCCACCTCGATGCTGGTCGGCACCCAGTCCACGGTGGACTACGGCCGGCGCGGCGTGGTCACCGGCGGCACGATGTTCGGCCGCTACCTCGGTCAGAGCATCGGCGCCGCGGTGTACGCGGCGATCAGCAACGCCAGCCTGTCCGCCGCGCTGACCAGGCCGGTACCCGACCTGGGCCCGGTGCCCCGGCAGGTCGACGGCATCGGCCGGGCGCTCGCGGCCGACCCGCGGTCGGCGGTCGCGCACTACCTGCGGGCCGCCGTGCACACCGCGAGCCACCAGGTGTTCCTGGCGCTGCTGGGTACCGCGGTCCTCGGCGTCGGCTGTGTTCTGATCGCCCCGCGCCGCTTTCCCGTCCGCGACGACCGGTGAGCCCCCAACCGGGCGCTCCGCGGGCCGCGGCCCCGTCGGCCGCCGGGCCGGTGCCCGTCGACCGGCGAGCCGGCCGGTTCAGAGCAGGTCGGTGACGTCGGGGACCGGCCGGCGCGGGGTGGCGAACATCGGCCGTGACGGGTAGCCGATCCGCAGCACCAGGTAGGGCGAGCCGAGCCGGCCGGACATCCGGCGCAGCCGGGACCGGGCTTCCGGCACTTCCAGCGCCTGGGAGTACAGCGACGCCGCCAGGCCGGCGTCGGTGCCGGCGAGCAGCACCGCCTGCAACGCCTCGCCGACGGCGACCTGGTCGGCCGGATGCTCGCCCGGTCCGCCCAGCACCGCCACCAGCGGCGCCGGTTCGAAGCCGCGGTCCGGGCGCCGCGGCGCGCCGCCGTAGTCGCGGCCGGGCAGCAGGTCGCCCGGCTCCGGTCGGGGGCCGGCGGCCCGGCCGGGTATGCCGTCGGTGGCGCCCGCGTCCCGCCGGATCCACCGGGACACTTCCTGCTCGTACGCCGGGTCGGCGCGCAGTACCCGGTCGGCGTCGGTGATCAGCTCGCCGAGCATCCGTCGCGTCGCCGGCTCCACCACCAGGTCCAGCCAGCAGCCCCGGGTACGTGCCGCCTCGGTCAACGTGGCATGCAGCGCGGGGTCGACCGGCAGGTCGTCGCGGAACGGGTACCGGTTGCTGTGCCGGCGGGCGATCGCGGCGTGCAGCGCCTGCTCCCGCGGTGCGGCGGGCCGGGCGACTCCGGGCCGTACCACCGCGAGCAGTTCCGGGTCGGCCGGGTCGGGCAGCGCCGCGACGTCGGCGGCCCGGCCCAGCCGGACCGGGAACGCCAGCCGCAGGTTGTGCAGCGCCGCGCCGCAGGCGATGCGTGCCGCGACGCCGTCCGGGTCGGCCACCGGCAGCCGCCGCTCCGGATCCAGCCGCACCTCGATGCGCCCGGTACCGACGGCGAAGCGCCACGGCTGGCTGTTGTGCATCGACGGCGCGAGTATCGCGGAGGCGATCGTGCCGACGAGCGTCTCGGCGCTCACCGCCGGCCCGGCGGCCACGCCCGCGGCCCGTTCGGCGAGCTGCCGGGCGGCGCCGATCAGCCGCGGCTCGTCCTCGGTGTGGGCGGCCCGTTCGCGCAGTTCGACGAGCTCGCGCCAGAGCCGCGCCGGATCGGAGTGCTCGGCGCCGCGCGGCCCGCGCTGCAGGTCGCGTTCGGCCCGCCGTAGCAGGTCGCGGAGCTCACTCATCCGCAACTCCTCCCACGCCACGCCGCTGGCCGACGTCGCTACCCGCGGTGAGTCTGCCTGCGGTCCATTGTGCGGCCCGGTGCCCGGCTGGTGGGCCCGTTCGCGGTAGCCGGCGGATTCGCGGCAGCCGGTGGATCAGGCGGGCTGGATCAGCTCGACGGTCGTCCCGGACGGGTCGCGCAGGTAGCCGTACCGCGGACCGGGTGCGTCGAATTCTCCCGGTACCGGTGGGTCCGTCCGGTGCCAGCCGGCGTCGTCGGCGGCGGCCAGGACGGCGTCGAGATCGTCGACCAGCAGCGCCAGCCGCATGCCCCGGACATCGAACGCCCGGTACCCGCCGGGGCGGCCCGGCGCGAGTTCGATGCGGCGACCGCCTGCCGCGAGGACGACGCGCAGCGACGGCTCCTCACCGGTACCGACCGGTTCGCCGGCCGTGGTCACGTCGAAGCCGAGCACGTCGCGCCACAGCGCCAGCGACGGGCCGAGGTCGGAACTCGCCGGCGATGCCGGTTCGTCCGGCCGTTCCGGCAGCCAGCGGACCGTACCGGTGCGAAACCACACCCGCGGGTCGTCCGGGTCGTCCGGGCCGGGTGTCCCGCCACCGCGGCGGTCCGACACCAGCCGGCAGAGCGCCCAGGCGATGAGGACGAGCAGGTAGCCGGCGGCCAGCACACCGAAGGTCGGAACCAACCAGGTAGCGCCCGCAGCTGTCACCGGCCTGAGTCCTCTCTGGTTTTTGCCTGGGCAAGTATCGGGGCTGGCGCGCGGCGCCGAGGTCGGCCGAACGGGCGAGGTGCGGCGCCCGATCGGCCGGTGTCGTCGGGGCGAGGACCGGGTCCGGGAGCCGCCGCGCCGGTACGATCACGGGTACCCACCCCCGCGAACGCCGTCCACGGCGCACCGCCGAACCCGACCGCCGGCAGTGCCGACGACGCCGAACCCGACGGCCGGCAGTGCCGACGACGCCGAACCCGACGGCCGGCAGTGCCGACGGCCCGACGGTCGGCAGGGAGGGGAACGACATGACCGGCACCGCCAACCCGCCGATCCTGGTCGGCGTCGACGGTTCACCGGCGAGCCTCGCCGCCGCCCGGTGGGCGGCCGACGCGGCGAGCCTGCGCCGGCACCCGCTGCGGCTGGTGGCCGCGTTCCGCTGGCCCGCCCAGGCGTACACGGTGGAACCGCGTGGGGATCCGCCGGACACCGAGCAGATCCGGGACGACGCCCGCCGGCAGCTCGCCGCCGAGGTCGACCTGCTGCGCACCGAGTACCCGAACGTCACGATCGACGGTGACTTCGTCGAGGCGTCGCCCGCCCGGGTGCTGGTGGAACGGTCCCGCGACGCGGCCCTGACGGTGGTCGGCCAGCGCGGCGTCGGCGGGCTCTCCGGGCTGCTGCTCGGGTCGATCAGCGCGCAGGTCGCGGCGCATGCCAGCGGCCCGGTGGTGGTCGTCCCGGCGACCGAGAACGTACCGCCCTCCGGCGTCGACCGCCCGGTCGTGGTCGGCGTGGACGGGTCGACGCTGTCCGGGGCGGCGATCGAGTTCGCGTTCGCCGAGGCCTCCTGGCGGCGGGCCCGGCTGGTGGCCGTGCACGCCTGGATGGCGCCCGGCTCGGACCGCCCGCACGACCGGGTGCCGCTCTACTACAACCTCGACGAGGTGGCCGAGGAGGAGCGGCGGATGCTGTCCGAGTCGCTCGCCGGAATGCGCGCCGAGTACCCGGACGTGCCGGTCGAACCGGTACTGGTGCACGGCATGCCGGTGCCCGAGCTGCTGCAGCGCAGCGCCGACGCCTGGCTGCTCGCGGTCGGTTCCCGCGGTCGCGGCGGCTTCGCCGGCCTGGTGCTCGGCTCGACCAGCCGGTCGTTGCTGCATCGCGCGCCGTGCCCGGTCGCGGTGATCCGCTCCCGCTGACCGGTTCCGGGTGCCGAGCCGGCCGCGCCGGGCCGGCTCGTACGATCGGGCGATGCCGATCCTGCCGCCGGACGACGACGAGGCGGTGCCGGGCTACCTGCGGGCGCTCGGCCTGCCCGGGGCGATCGACCTGCACGTGCACTTCCTGCCGGACCGGGTGCTGCACAAGGTCTGGCGCTACTTCGACCGCGCCGAGCCGCTGCTCGGCGTGCGCTGGCCGATCACGTACCGGTGGGCGCAGCCGGCGCGGCTGGCGCACCTGCGCTCGCTGGGTGTGCTGCGGTTCCCGGCGCTGGTCTACCCGCACAAGCCGGGCATGGCCCGATGGCTGAACGACTGGGCGCTGGAGTTCGCCGCAGCGACACCCGACTGCCTGCCGTCGGCGACGTTCTTTCCCGAACCGGACGCGGTCGGCTACCTGGCCGACGCGCTGCGCCGGGGCGCCGTGGTGGTCAAGTCGCACCTGCAGGTCGGCGGGTACGACCCGCGCGACCCGCTGCTCGACGGCGTCTGGGCGCTGCTCGCCGCGCACCGGGTCCCGGTGGTCTGCCACTGCGGCCGGGGCCCGGAGGAGGGTGCGCACACCGGCGTCGGGCCGATCGGCGAGGTGCTGGCCCGCCATCCGGACCTGCGGCTGGTGGTGGCGCACCTGGGCATGCCGGACTACGCGAACTTCCTCGACCTGGCGCGGCGGTACCAGCACGTGTACCTGGACACCACGATGGCGTTCACCGACTTCGCCGAGCGGATCGCGCCGTTCCCGCCGGAGCTGGTACCGCTGCTCGACGTGCTCGCCGGCCGGATCGTGCTCGGCTCCGACTTCCCGAACATCCCCTACCCCTACGCGCACCAGGTCGCCGCGCTGCACCGGCTCGGTCTCGGTCCGGACTGGCTGCGCGCGGTCCTGCACGACAACGCCGCCCGGCTGCTCGCCGACGTCGCCGCGGGGTGACCACCTGCACACCGCCGACGGCCGGTACGGACCCTAGGGTCGGTGGGAGGGCCGTGGCGGCTGCACGGATGCGGGCCCTCGGGGCCGGCGAAGTGGGAGGGCGCATGGGCGAGACGATGACCGGGGTGTACCTGCCGGGTGAGCGCACGGTGCGGTTGGCGTCGGTGCCGGTCCCGGTGCCGGGGCCGGGACAGGTGCTGCTGCGGGTGGGCGCCTCCACGATCTGCGGCAGCGACCTGCGCGCCATCTACCGGGAGCACCTCGGCGCCGGCCCGGAGGCGTACCAGGACGTGATCGCCGGGCACGAGCCGGCCGGCACGGTGGTCCAGGTGGGTCCGCAGGTGGCGGGGCTGGCGGTGGACGACCGGGTGGTCGTCTACCACGTCAGCGGCTGCGGGCGCTGCGCCGACTGCCGGCTCGGGTACCAGATCAGCTGCACGTCGCCGGAGCGCGCGGCGTACGGCTGGCAGCGGGACGGCGGGCACGCCGAGTTCCTGCTCGCGCAGGCCCGCGACTGCCTGCCGCTGCCCCCGTCACTGTCCATGGTGGACGGTGCCTGCGTCGCGTGCGGTTTCGGCACCGCGTACGAGGGGCTGTGCCGGGCCGCCGTCTCCGGCGCGGACCGGCTGCTGGTGATCGGCCTCGGGCCGGTGGGCCAGGCCGTCGGACTGCTCGGCGGCGCCCTCGGCGCGCCGCTGCGGATCGGCGTCGACGTCAGTGCACGACGGCTGGCCGCCGCGCTGGAACTCGGCGCGATCGACCGGGCGGTGACCGTCGACGA
This sequence comes from Actinocatenispora thailandica, assembly GCF_016865425.1. NCBI lineage: Bacteria > Bacillati > Actinomycetota > Actinomycetes > Micromonosporales > Micromonosporaceae > Actinocatenispora > Actinocatenispora thailandica. The sequence continues at coordinate 2,083,301 of NZ_AP023355.1, forward strand.
GGCGGACGCCGCGATCGCCGAGCTGACCGGGGGAGCCGGCTGCGAGGTGGCGGTGGACTGCTCCGGCGCGACCGCCGGCCGGACCCTCGCGGTCCGCGGCACCGCCCGCCGCGGCCGGGTCGTGTTGCTCGGCGAGGGCGCCCGGCTCGACGTCGAGGCGAGCCCGCTGCTGCTGCACCGACAGCTGACCGTGCACGGGTCCTGGGTGACCAGCACGTACCGGATGGCCGAGCTGCTGGACCGGCTGGCCCGCTGGCAGCTGCACCCCGAGGTCGTGGTCACCGACCGGTTCGCCCTCGCCGACGCCGACGCCGCGTACCGGCTCGCCGACACCGGCGACCGCGGCAAGATCGCGTTGGTGCCGGCCGGGGCGGGCCGCTGACCGCGCCGCGGTCGACGCGGACCGGCCCCGGCCGGTGGCTGGCGGGTGCTCAGCGGCGGCGGGCGTGCAGGACGAGCATCCCGTCGTCGCCGTAGGCCGGCAGGGTGTCGTCACGCGGGACGGCGACGATCTCCAGGTCGTCGACCAGCGGCTCGAACACGTCGTGCAGGATCTCGGCGGTCACCGGCAGGCCGGGCCAGACCGACCCGTCGCCGAGCCGGTAGGTGGGCATCCCCGCCATGAACGCCGCGACCAGCCACCCGGCCGGCCGCACCGCGGCGACGAAGCCGGCACACAGCGACCGGAACTCGTCCTCCTCGGCGGTCACGCTCTCCGCGACGAAGTGCATCGACGCCAGGTCGTACGGCGGGGCCGGCGGCGCGGTCAGCGGCGCGCGGTGCACCTGCACCACCGACAGCGCCTGCCGCATGGTCGCCGGCAGTGCCGGGTCGAGCCGCCGGCACTCCGCGTAGAACGGCTGCCAGCTCGGCTCCGGCCCGTCGGCCAGCGTGCGCCGCAGGTACGCCACCCCGGCGGCGCCCGGCTCGACCGCGTCGATGTGCCGGCTGGCCGCCGCGGCCAGCAGCAGCGGGTACAGGTTGGGCCCGGCGCCGAGCTCCACGGTGCGCTCCAGCGAGCCGGGCTCGATCCGCCGGTACAGCGCGGAGTGCGCGGCGATCACCGCCGCGTCGCTGGGGTGCAGGGTGCGGTAGTTCTCGGCCAGGTACTGCTCGACCGGCCACGCGTCCCAGTCCGCGTCGGCGTTGCGCCGCGGCGCGGCGTCCTGCGCACCCTGCCGCGGCGCGGCGTCCTGCGCCCCCTGCCGCGGCGTGGCGCCGCCAGTACCGGGGGCTGTCGTGGCGTCGTGCGCGCCGGGCCGTGATTGCGCTGTCATGCCTGCTCCCGGGGCAGTTCGAAGCGGTCGGCGAGTTCGATCAGGACCGCGTTCAGCTCGTCGATCTCGGCGTCGGTGTTGGCCGCGGTGACCTGGATCCGCACGCCCACCTCGTCCCGCGGTACCAGCGGGTACGGCGCGAGCGTGACGTAGATGCCGCGGTCGAACAGGAACTGGCCCACCTCGGCGATTCCCGCGGCGCCGATCGGCAGCTCGATCACCGGCAGCCCGCTGCGGTTCGGCGTGACCAGCCCGAGCGTGCGGACGGTGTCGAGCACCCGGGCGGTGCGCCGGTACAGGTCGGCGCGCAGCGCGTCGCCGCGCCGCTCGTTGACGTCCAGCCCGGCGAGCACGGTGGCCAGCGACGCGGTCGGCGACGGCCCGGAGTACAGGTACGGCGCGGCGGCGACCTTCAGGTGCTCCTTGACCGCCGTGGGCAGCGCCAGGAACGCCAGCAGTGACGAGTACGCCTTGGAACAGCCGCCGACGAGGATCACGTGGTCGTAGCCGACGTCCAGGTGGCGCAGCACGCTGTTGCCGCGCATCCCGTACGGGCTGGTCTCGCCGGGCCGCCGCTCGCCGACCACGCCGAACCCGTGCGCGTCGTCGACGTAGCAGGTGGCGTCGTACTGCGCGCAGACCGCGGCGATGTCGGCGAGGTCCGGCAGGTTGCCGGTCATGCTGTTGACGCCGTCCAGGCAGACCAGGCGGGGGGCGGCGGCGTCGCGCAGCGCGGCGCGCAGCGCGTCCAGGTCCTCGGCGCGGAACCGGCGCAGGGTGGCGCCGGTGGTGGTCGCCGCCTTCGCCGCGTCGTACAGCGAGCGGTGCCCGCGTGCCTCCACGAACACGGTGCCGCCGGCGGCGAGCGCCGGGATCACCGCGTCGTGGATCAGCGTGATGGTGGGCAGGGCGAGCACGTCCGGCGCGTGCAGCAGTTCGGTGAGCCGGTCCTCGATGTCGACGTAGAGCCGCGGGCTGCCGAGCAGCCGGGACCAGCTCGGGTGGGTGCCCCAGCGGCGCACCGCCGGTTCGATCGCGGCCTGGATCTCCGGATCGAGATCGAAGCCGAGGTAGTTGCAGGAGGCGAAGTCGGTCAGCCAGTGGTCGCCGATCCGGATGCGGCGGCCGTCGATCTCGTCGATCACCGCGTCGCACATCGGGTGGGAGCGCTGCAGTTCGGTCAGGTCCGGCCAGCGGGTCGAGGGAGGGCCATGGCGTTCCTTCCTGGTCTTCGGGCGCCGTCTTCGGTCGCCGTCTTCGGTGCCGGTCTTCGGCGTCGGTCGTCGGTTGCCGGTCGTCGGTCATCGGTCGTTGGAGGCGGTGAGCATCCGCTCGGCCTCGCCGGGCGGCACCGGCTTGGAGAACAGGTAGCCCTGGCCGAAGCCGCAGCCGATCTCGATGAGCAGGTCGCGCTGCTGCGCGGTCTCGATGCCTTCGGCGATCAGCTGGACCCCGAACGTGTCGGTGATCCGGATGATGCCCTCCAACAGCCGCAGGTCCTGCTGGCTGCTGGTGATCCCGCGGACGAACGACTTGTCGATCTTGATCACGTCGATCGGCAGCTCGCGCAGGTAGCTCAGCGACGAGTACCCGGTGCCGAAGTCGTCGATGGCCAGCCGTACCCCGAGCGACTTCAACGCGCGCAGGTCGGTTTCGATCTTGTCGTGCCGGCCCATCAGCACGCTCTCGGTCAGCTCCAGTACCAGCGCCTCGCCGGGTAGCTGTGCCGACTCCAGCGCGGTGTGCACCCCGGCGACGAACCCGCCGTCGTGCAACTGCCGGGCCGAGACGTTGACGCTCACGTACGGTGGGGTCGACCAGTCGGTGCGACGCCGCCAGCCGGCCAGGTCCGCGGTGGCCCGCTGCAGCACCCAGGCGCCCAGCTGCACGATGTGGCCGGTCTCTTCGGCGAGCGTGATGAACCGTTCCGGCAGGACGACGCCGTGCCGCCGGGTGGGCCAGCGGGCGAGCGCCTCCATCGCCACGATCCGGTCGTCCGCGAGCTCCACGATGGGCTGGTAGCGCAGCCGGAACTCGTCGGAGCGGACCGCCTCCTCCAGCTGCGCCGACAGTGCCCGGCTCTCCAGCATCCCGGTGTGCAGCTCCGGCTGGAACCGGCACCACTGGCGGCGGCCGGCGGCCTTCGCCGCGTACACCGCGAGGTCGGCGTGCCGCAACATCTCGTCGACGTCGCCGGACTCGGCCGAGGTGGCGATCCCGACACTCGCGGTGGCGCGGGTGGTGCCGTCGGTCAGGGTGTACGGCAGGGCCAGCGTGTCGGTGAGCCCGGCGGCGATGCGTTCCACGTCGGCCACCGAGTCGACGTCCTCCAGCAGCAGCGCGAACTCGTCGCCGCCGAGCCGGGCCGCGGTGTCGGAGCCCCGGACCGATCCGGACAGCCGGTTCGCGACCGCCACCAGCAGCCCGTCGCCGGCCGAGTGCCCCAGCGTGTCGTTGACGATCTTGAAGTCGTCCAGGTCGACGAACATCACCGCGGCGAGCTTGCCGGTACGCCGGGCGCGGGCCAGCGCGTGCGCGACGCGGTCGGCGAACAGCGGCCGGTTCGCCAGGCCGGTCAGCGGGTCGTGGAACGCGCGGTGCCGCAGCTCGGCCTCCAGCCGGCGGCGCGCGGTGACGTCGCGCAGTGTCAGTACCAACCCGCGTACGGTCGGGTCGGCCCGCAGGTTGGCGTACCGCACCTCCCAGAAGACCTCGCCGTCCTGGTCCGCGCTCAGCCGCCACTCCTCGTGCCCCTCGGCCGAGTCGTACGCGCGCATCCGACCCAGCGAGGCGATCACCCGGCTGCGGTCGGTGGTGCCGACGAGCTCGGGCAGCAGCTGGCCGGGCAGCGGCGGTTCCCCGAACATCGTCGCGGCCGACGGGCTCGCGTACCGCACGGTGTCGCCCTCGTCGACGATCAGGATGACGTCGAACGAGTTGTGCACCAGGGTGCGGAAGTACGCCTCGCTCTTGCGCCGGCCGACCTCCTCGGCGAGGTCGACCCGCCCCACCGCGAGCGCGACCTGCGCGGCGAGGGTCTCCAGGGCGTCCTGGCTGGCGGCGAGCGCCGCGCGGTCGGCGCCGACGGCCAGCACACCGGACGCCTGGGGCCGCGCCTCCTCCCGGGGCAGCGCGCACAGCAGTACGCAGTCCGAGCCGCGGAACCGGTCCGCCAGCATCTCCGGAAGCTCGCCGGTCGGCACGATCGTGGTGCCGGCGTGGCCCAGCGCGACGTCGCGGACCACCGGGATCGAACCGCGCCGCCAGACCAGCGGGTCGGGATCGCCGGTGACCTCGATGACCTGCTCGCCCCGGTGCACCGCGGCGAGCGAGCGGTGCGGTGCGCCGGCCGGTACCAGGCGGTCGACCGCCTCCCGCAACCGGTCGCAGATCTGGCCGTGGTCGAGCGCGCCGACCAGGTCGGCCGCGGAGCTGCGCAGCGCGCGTTCGCGCTCCACCGCCCGCCGGTGCGTCCGGACCACCCCGGCCAGCCGCAGGATGACCAGCGTGAACAGCACGATCGTCGCGCCGATGCCGGCCCGGACGAAGGACTGGTCGTGGATGATCACCTCGACCAGCAGCAGCACCGGCGGGATCAGCGCCGCGGCGCTGATCATGATCAGCCGGGACAGCGGCAGCAGACCGGCCGGCCTGGGTGGTAGTTGCTCGGTGAGGCCCACCATCGACGGCCACAGGGCGGCCAGCCCCACGCCCAGTAGAACAGCAGCCAGCCGACGTCGATCGCGCTGCCGACCGCCCAGTGCCCGTTGAGCTGTAACAGTCCGTACGCGACGTCGGAGCCGAGGATGCCGGCGGTGCCGATGGTCAGCAGCCGCACCGACGGGTTGCGGGTGCCGTCGGGCGAGAACACCAGCCGGGCCAGCATCAGCAGCATCAGCACGTCACCCAGCGGGTACGCCATGGCGGTGATCCGGTTGAGCGGATCGTGCTCGGCGCGCAGCGGCTGGATCAGGAACACCCAGGACAGCAGGCCGACGCCGCCGGTGACGATCAGTGCGTCGATCACCGCACCCAGGTCGCGACCGGTGCGGTACCGGTTGAAACCGGCGAGACCGATCGCGAACAGCGGATAGGTCGCGAGGTACAGCACGTCGGCGGCCGACGGGAACGGGTTGACCGCGCCGAAGTAGGTGGTCAGCACGTTGTAGACGGTGTCGCCGGAGCTGTAGGCGAGGTTGGCCGCGGCCAGCAGCAGCCACGGCCAGATCCGCGCCGGCCGGTACAGCACGATGCCGGCGATGATGCCGCCCACGCAGCTGAGCCCGATCAGCCCCCACGTGACCAGGTGCCAGTCGGGGCGGGCGAAGTAGCCGGCGGCGAGCACGGCCATCCACGCCGAGTAACCGGCGGCCAGCCGCCAGGTCAGCTCCGGCCGTGCGGCCATCTGCCACCCCCCGACGCCGGCTGCCGGTGCCACCGCGGGCGGCACCGGTGGAAGCCCACGATACGCCCGGCTTCCACCACGGAACGTTATCTCTCCCGGCGCTGGAGCGTCCTGCTACGCGCCCGCGGCCACGGACATCACACGCGTCCCGGCGCCGCGGATGCGCCAAGATCGTCTACCTGCCGTAGAAGTGGAGGCGGCGCCGGCGCGTCGAGTGTCGTGATTCCTGCCGGCTGGCCGGGCCGGGCGGCCCGTATGATTTCGGCACGGACGCCACGGAACCCACCCCACAGTTGGCTCGCCGGTTGGGCACCGGCGACGCGGTGATCATCGGGCTCGGCTCGATGATCGGTGCCGGCGTGTTCGCGGCGTTCGGCCCGGCCGCCCGCGCCGCCGGGACCGGCCTGCTGGTGGGCCTCGCCATCGCCGCGCTGATCGCGTACTGCAACGCCACCTCGTCCGCGCAGCTCGCCGCGGCCTACCCCACCTCCGGCGGCAGTTACGTGTACGGCCGGGAGCGGCTCGGCGACTGGTTCGGCTTCACCGCCGGCTGGGGATTCGTGGTCGGCAAGACCGCCTCCTGCGCGGCGATGGCGCTCACCTTCGCCGCGTACGCGATCCCGGGGCACCCGTGGCTCCAGCGGCTGGTCGCGGTGGCCGCGGTGCTGTCGCTGGCCGCGGTCAACTACCGGGGCGTGACGAAGACGGCGCTGCTGACCCGGATCCTGGTGGCGGCCACCCTGGTGGCGCTGGCCGTACTGGTGGTCGGGGTCGGGGTGGGCGGCGGGGCGTCGACCGCGCACCTGGGCGGCTGGCCGGCGGTGACCGCGGCCGGGCCGTACGGGATCCTGCAGTCGGCCGGGCTGCTGTTCTTCGCGTTCGCCGGCTACGCCCGGATCGCCACGCTGGGTGAGGAGGTGCGCGACCCGCGCCGTACCATCCCGCGCGCGATCCCGGTCGCCCTCGGCATCGTCGTGGTGGTGTATGCCGTGGTCGGGGTGGCGGCCTTGCTCGCCGCCGGGCCGGACCGGCTGGCCGCGGCGGTCGCGCCGCTGGCCGAGGCGGTCCAGGATGCGGGTGCCGGCGGGCTGTCCCCGGTGGTCCGGGTCGGCGCGGCGCTGGCCAGCCTGGGCGCGCTGCTGGCGCTGATCGCCGGCATCGGCCGGACCAGCCTCGCCATGGCCCGCAACGGCGACCTGCCTCGCTGGCTGGCCGCCGTGCATCCGCGGTACCGGGTGCCGCACCACGCCGAGCTGGCGCTCGCGGTGGTGGTGTCGCTGCTGGTACTCGGCGCCGACCTGCGCGGCGTGATCGGCTTCTCGTCGTTCGGGGTGCTGGTCTACTACGGCGTCGCGAACGCGTCCGCGTTCACCCAGCCGGCGGCCGACCGGCGGTGGCCCCGGGTGCTGCAGGTGCTCGGCGTGCTGGGCTGCCTGACCTTGGTCGGCACGCTGCCCTGGGTCTCGTTGCTGGCCGGCGTGGTGCTGTTCGCGGCCGGCCTGGCCGGCCGGCTGCTGGTGTTGCGCCACCGGGCGGCGTCGGTCGGCTGACGGTCGTCGGTCGGCGTCGGTTGGCGGGCCGCTTGGTCGGCGGGGCGTCAGCGGGCCGAGGACTCGCGGGCGATCAGGGTGTAGCCGGCGGACAGCCGGCGCGGCCGGTCCGGCGGGGTGTCGGCGCGGATCCGGGACAGCAGCAGCTCGACCGCGGTGGCCGCGATCGTCGCCTTGTCCGGCGCGATCGTGGACAGCGACGGCGTCGCGTACGAGCCCTCCTCGGCGTCGTCGAAGCCGATCAGCGCGACCCTTCCCGGCACCGGGACGCCGCGGGTGTGCAGGCAGCGCAGCGCGCCGAGGGCGAGCAGGTCGTTGAAGCAGAACACGCCGTCGGGCGGGTCCGGCCGGTCGAGCAGCGCGGCCATCGCCGCGTACCCCTCGGCGCGGTGGAACCGGGGCGCCGGTAGTGCCAGCGCCGGATCGGGGTCGAGCCCGGCGTCGGCGAGCCCCTTGCGGTAGCCGGCGTAGCGCTGCCGGGCGGTGGCCCCGGTGCCGACCGACTGCACGCCGATCGCGGCGATGCGCCGGCAGCCGCGCTCGGCGAGATGGCGGGTGGCCTCGCGGGCGGCCCGGATGTTGTCGATGCCGACGTGGTCGGTCGGGCCGCGCAGGCCGCGCTCACCGAGCAGCACCATCGGCGTCGAGTCGGTGCGCCGGCGCAGGTCGGCGACGCCGAGCGCGAGCGGGCTGAACAGCACCCCGTCGACCAGGTGGTGCCGGATGCCGCCCAGTACGACGAGTTCCCGGTCCCTGGCGCCGGCGGTCTGGTCGATCAGCACCGTGTACCCGTGGGACGCGGCGGCATCGACGACCAGGCTGGCGAGTTCGGCGAAGTAGGGCACGCCGAGTTCCGGTACCGCGAGGGCCAGCACTCCGCTGCGCCCGGAGCGCAGGCTGCGTGCCGTCGCGTTGGGCCGGTAGCCGAGCTCGTCGATGGCGCGCTGCACCCGTTCCCGGGTCGTGGCGGACACGTGCACGTACCCGTTGACGACGTTGGACACGGTCTTGACCGAGACGCCGGCGAGCGCCGCCACGTCCTTCAGGTTGGTACCCATCTCACCTCCGCCACCGACCGGGTTCGCGCCGCCCCGCAGCGTATCCCGACCGCGTCGAGTGCCCTCGGTTGGCGGGTGCGCGGTCCTGGTCGGACGATCATCGGTGCGCCGGAGCGGCCCCGGCGATGCGTCGTTTCCCGGCCGGGCCCCTTTTACAACGATGTAATAGACTGCCCGGGACGTGCCGCACACCAGTCGAGGAGAGCGCCACCGTGCCCCACCCCGTACCGCGCCCGGAATACCCGCGGCCCCAGTTCGCCCGGCCGGACTGGCTCAACCTCAACGGACCCTGGCAGTTCGAGTTCGACCGGGGCGACAGCGGGATGGACCGCGGGCTGGTCGGCCGCGAGCTCACCGGGGAGATCACGGTGCCGTTCTGCCCGGAGTCGAGCCTGTCCGGCATCGGTGACACCGACTTCCACACCGCCGTCTGGTACCGCCGGGACGTCGAGGTGCCCGCCGGCTGGGCCGGCCGTCGGATCCTGCTGCACTTCGGCGCGGTCGATCACGACGCAACGGTCTGGGTCGACGGCGCCGAGGTCGGCCGGCACCGCGGCGGGTTCACCGGCTTCACGGTCGATCTCGGCGAGGCGGCGACGCCGGGGGAGACCGCCACGATCGTGGTACGGGCGCGCGATCCGCGCACCGGGCCGCAGGCGCGCGGCAAGCAGTCCACCCGGTACGCCAACCACGACTGCGACTACACCCGAACCACCGGCATCTGGCAGACGGTGTGGCTCGAACCGGTCCCGGCGGTGCACCTGCGCCGGCCGCGGATCACCCCGGACCTGGCCGGCTCCGCGTTCGACCTGGTGCTGCCGCTGTCGGCCAACCGCGCCGGGTACCGGGTGCGGGCCGCCCTGTCCGACGCCGACGGCGTCGTGGCCGTCGGCGACACCGCCGCGGACCTCGACCTCGCGCCGCGGCTGCGCCTCGCCGTCCCGGCCCCGCGGCGCCGGGTCTGGCAGCCGGGCGACCCGCACCTCTACCAGCTGCGGCTGGAGCTGCTCGACGCCGACGGCGCCGTCGTGGACGCCGTGGACAGCTACGCCGGGCTGCGGTCGGTGTCGATCGACGGCACCGCGGTCCGGCTCAACGGCGCGCCGGTGTTCCAGCGGCTGGTGCTCGACCAGGGCTACTACGCCGACGGGATCCTCACCGCGCCGGACGACGCGGCGCTGCGGCAGGACATCGAGCTGGCGATGGCGGCCGGCTTCAACGGCGCCCGGCTGCACCAGAAGGTGTTCGAGGAGCGATTCCTCTACCACGCCGACCGGCTCGGCTACCTGGTGTGGGGGGAGTTCGGCGACTGGGGCTGCAACGGCTACGGCCCGGACGGCGACAACCAGCGGCCGGACCCGAGCTACGTCGCGCAGTGGCTGGAGGCACTGGAGCGCGACCACTCGCACCCGTCGATCGTCGGCTGGTGCCCGCTGAACGAGACCTGGCAGCGCCGCACCGACCAGATCACCGTGCTCGACGACGTGACCCGGGCGATGTACCTCGCCACCAAGCTCGCCGACCCGAGCCGGCCGGTGCTGGACGCCTCCGGCTACGCCCACCGCGTCCCGGGCGCCGACGTGTACGACTCGCACAACTACACGCAGGACCCGGCGACGTTCACCGCCGAGGTGGTCGACGGCTTCCCGTACACCAACCCGGGCGGCGACGCCGCCGACTCCTGGTCGCTGCCGTACGCGGGGCAGCCGTACTTCGTCAGCGAGTTCGGCGGCATCTGGTGGAACCCGGACGCGGGCGAGGACGAGTACTCCTGGGGGTACGGGGTCCGGCCGTCCACCGTGGAGGAGTTCCACCAGCGGTTCGAGGGCCTGGTCGGCGCGCTGCTCGGCGATCGCCGGATGTTCGGCTACTGCTACACCCAGCTGACCGACGTCTTCCAGGAGCAGAACGGCATCTACCGCTTCGACCGGAGCGTCAAGCCCGGCGTCGACCTGGCCCGCCTGCGCGCCGCCCAGCAGCGTCCCGCCGCCACCGAACGCTGACCCCGCCCCGCCGTCCCGGTGCGGGTTGATCATGGTGTTGTCCTGCTCGGCAAGCGCATTCCGCTCCGATGACACCATGATCGATCCGACGGGACGGGCCGGGGCCGGGGCTACTTGATGCCGGTGTTGGCGATGCCTTCCACGATCCGGCGCTGGACGACCAGGAACACCGCGAACAGCGGCAGCGCGCCGAGCACCGCGGAGGCCATCACCTGTGCGTACCGGATGCCGTAGGAGTCCTGCACGACGTTGAGCCCGACCGGGATCGTCATCACCTCGGTCGAGGTCATCGTCAACAGCGGCCACAGGAAGTTGTTCCAGCTCCACACGAAGGTGAAGATGAACACCGCGGACGCCGCCGGCCGGCACAGCGGCAGGAAGATCCGCGAGTACACCCGGAACCAGCCGGCGCCGTCGATGCGCGCCGACTCGGCCAGCTCGCCGGGCAGCCCGGCGAAGAACGACGCGAACACGAACACCGCCACCGAGGTCGGCACCGACGGCAGGATCAGCGCCCAGTACGTGTTGAGCAGGTGCAGCCCGGCGAACTCCTGGAACTGCGGCATGATCAGCGTCTGCGGCGGGATCAGCAGCCCGGCCAGCACCAGCCCGGTGACGATGCGCCGGCCGCGGAAACGCACCCGGGCCACCGCGAAGCCGGCCATCGAGCACACCACGACCGCGAACACCGCGGTCAGCAGCGCGACGAGGAAGCTGTTCAGGTACCAGACCGGCATCCGGCCGGCGGACAGCACCTGGCGGTACGCGTCCAGGGTCGGATGGCTGGTCCACCAGGTGGCGGGCGCGGTGGTGATCTCGCTCTCCGGCCGGATCGAGGTGTCCACCGCCCACACCATCGGCACCAGCCACAGTGCGGCGAACACCACCAGCACCACCACGCACAGTACGGTGAAGGCGCGGTGCCGGGGGTCCACCGGCGCCTTGGCCGGCGCGGTCCGGATCGGGGCCTCGGGTACCGTCAGCGTCGCCATCTCAGGCCCTCCTGCGGCTGATCGCGAACCAGACTGCCGACACCGCGAGGATCACGACGAAGTACAGCATCGAGGCGGCGGCGCCGTAACCGGTGCGGAAGTCGGTGAACCCGACGTCGTAGATGTACTCGATCACCGGCCGGGTCGAGTAGTTGGGCCCGCCGACGGTGAGCAGGTAGATCTGGTCGAACACCTTGAGCGAGGCGATGGTCTGCAGCATCGTGACCAGCGCCGTGGTCCGGGACAGCAGCGGTACGGTGATCCGCCGCCACTGCGCGCCGGGGCCGGCGCCGTCCACCGCGGCCGCCTCGTACAGCTCGCGCGGGATGTCCTGCAGCCCGGCGAGGTAGAGCACGAAGTTGAAGCCGATCGTCCACCACACGGTCATCAGCGCGACCGCGATCATCGCCCAGTTCGGGTCGGCCAACCAGGCCGGTGCGGGCAGCCCCAGCGCGTCCAGCCAGGTGGCGAACAGCCCGGTCTGCGGCACGTACATCCAGGTGAAGACCAGGCCGACGCAGGTCACCGGCATCACGTAGGGGGCGAAGAACACCAGCCGGAAGAACCACCTGCCGCGCCGGATGCGGTCGGTGAGCATCGCGAGCGCGAGCGCCACGAGCACCAGCGGCGGCGTGGTCAGCAGGGTGAACAGCACCGTGTGCCACATCGACGACCAGAAGTCGCTGCTGGTCAGCGCCTCGGTGTAGTTGCCGAAGCCGGCGAACGGGCCGAGCCCGGAGCGCACCGAGCTGCCGTCGAAGAAGCTCATCAGCAGCCCGTAGAGCGCCGGGCCGATCAGGAACGCCAGGTAGAGCACGAGGAACGGGGTCAGCAGCCCGAAGCCGGCCCGGGTCTGTCCGATGGTGCCGGCGCCGCGCGGGGTGTCCCGCACCCCGGGCAGCGCGCCGGTCGGCGGCGCGGCAGCCGTGGCACTCATCGGCGTTCCCTTCCAGCCGCGGTGACCCGACGATGGCGCTCGCTCATGACTGCGTCCCTCCCACCGGGGCCGGCTTGCCGGCGTAGTCGGCCAGTTTCTGGCGCAGTTGCGCGATCGCGGCGGCCGGATGCAGCTGGCCGGCCTCGACCGCGGACACCGCGAAGCCCATGATGTTCTCGAAGTCGGAGCCGGCACCGGAGTACCAGCCGGCCGGGTCGTAGATCGCCGCCTTCGCCGCCGGCACGTACTGCGACTGCGGCTCCATCTTCCGGAACGTCGCGGAGTCCTGGATCTCGCGGAACGCCGGGATGTGCCCGCCCTTGGCCCAGATCAGGCTGTTGTCGAGCAGCCCGCGGACCAGGGTGAGGCTCTCGTCGCGGCGCCGCGCGTCGCGACGGGCGTTGCGCGGCAGGATCAGCGCGTGCGAGTCGGCGAAGCAGTGGTACGTGCCACCGAACAGGTTCGGCACCGGCGCCACCGAGAACGGCGTCTTCGCACCCTGATAGGTCGGGATCTGCCACTCGCCGTCGAACAGCAGCCCCACCTTGCCGGACGCGAACAGCTGCGTCACGCCGGAACCGTCGATGTTGGACGGCATCAGCTTGCGCTGCACGGTCAGCTCGCGGGCGAACGAGAGCGCCCGCTCCGCCTTGGCGTCGTCGAGCACGATCCGGGTGCCGTTGTCGGCGAGCACCTGGCCGCCGAGCTGCCCGTACAGCGTGTCGAACCAGCGCCAGCAGGTCGCCGGGTCGGCGTTGACGTTGACCACCCCGCCGTACCCGCCGGTCACCTTCGCGCACGCGGACAGCGCCGCGATCAGCCCGTCGGTGCCCTCGATCGGTTTCAGTTTCCCGGATGCGTCCAGCAGGCCGGCCTTCCTGCACACGTCGGTGCGGTAGAACATCACGAACGGGTGGGTGTCCAGCGGGATCGCGTACTGGCTGCCGCCGACCTGGCCCTTGCGCCAGGCGGCGGTGGTGAACCGGTCGCCGGTCAGCCCGTGCGCGGCCAGGTCGTCGGCGCGCAGCGGCTCGACCAGGTTGCCGTCGGCGAGCGTGGGCAGCCGGGACAGGTGGGTGATCGCCACGTCCGGCGGCCGGTTGCCGATGACCGCGAGCGCCAGCTTCGTGTAGTACGGCGTGCCCCAGGCGAGCGTGACCGCGTCGACGTGCACGCGAGGGTGGCGGGCCCGGAACCTGTCGGTCATCGCGACCATGTTGATGCCGTCGCCGCCGGTGAACAGGTTCCAGTAGGTCAGCGAGGTCGCATCCGGCCCGGTGCCGGCGATCCCGGCCGCGAGTGGGCTTCCGCAGCCGGCGGTCAGCGCCCCGACGCCGGCCAGGCCGAGCGCGCCGAGAGCGGCGCGCCGGGAGGTGCCCTGCGGGTACGAGACGGTCATGGCGGCCTCCTGCCGGAGCGGGTGACCCTGTTTTTACATCGTTGTACATTTCCTGTAAAGACCGCGTGTCGGGCGGCGACCGGCGTGAGGTCGCGACGGCCGCCGCCCGGTGACCCGGCGGAGCGGTCAGTAGGTGTCGGTCACCGTCACGTTGCGGTAGGCCGCGGTGCTGTCCTCGGTGACCAGGCCGGGCTGCCCGTTGAGCAGCACCGGGAAGGTGGTGCCGGTGAACGTGCGGTCCTGCGCCTGCGCCCCGTCCAGGAAGAACGTGTAGTGCGCGCCCGACTTCACCACCTTCAGCGTGTGGTATGCGGCGGGGTCGAAGCCGGCCGGCAGCGGCGAGTTCTGCCACGGTTGCTCGACGCCCTGCACGACCGCGTGGGTGGCGAGCACGTCGTACTGCCGGTCCAGGAAGACCTCGACGTGGTTCGCCGCGTCGGCGTAGGAGGCGTAGATGCCGTACTTCGGGTACGCCGAGGTGCTGCCGGTGCCGGTCCACGCCACGTCGGCGGACACGGTGAAGTTCTCGTAGTTCGGGTTCGCCGCGTAGAACAGCCTGGTCCAGCCGGTGCCGCCGAACGAGGTGAGCGCCGCGCTGTGCGGGTCGGTCACCGTCCAGTTGCCGGTACGCCGGCCCGCGCTGCCGTTGCCCTCCGCCGCGTCGCCGAACGCGTCGCCCCAGCCCGAGGCGTACGGGTTCGGGTTCGGGCTCGACCCCGGCTCGCCGGACGGCAACGGCAGCGCCACGCCGTCGTTCACCGGGTAGCCGAGCAGCGGCGAGCCGTCCCGGGGGTCCCAGTACAGCTGCTGCGCGCGCAGCCGCCGACCCGGATCGCAGCCGGTGGTGTTGTCGTGCACGATGAACCAGTCCGCGGTGCCGTCCGGTGACGTGATCGGTTGGAACGATGCCGATCCGATCACCCCGCCGTGGTACTTGAAGATCGGCCCGGTCTTGCTCCACGCCGCCGCGTTCAGCACGTCGTTGCTGCCGTTGGTCAGCAGCCCGACGGCGTAGCTGCGGGTGCCGCAGAAGCTCGCCGAGTAGGTGAGGTAGGTCTTCCCGCCGTGCCGGAAACCGACCGGGCCCTCGTTCACCGGGAAGTACCCGACCGAGGACTGGTCCGGCTGGTCGGGGTTGCCGACCGTCTCCCACGGCCGGGTCGGTGCGGAGATCTCCACCCGGTTGCCGGACACGTGCAGCGGATCGCTCATCGGCGCCACGTAGATGCGTTGCGCGGTGTCCGATGTGGACCGCCAGCCGGACCAGGCCAGGTAGAGGGTGCCGTCGGCGCCGGTGAACACGTCCGGGTCGATCGCCCACTGCCCGCTGGGTTCGGTCAGTTGCCCGTGCGGCGCACCGGTGTTCGCCTCGTGGTAGCCGCCGGTCGGGTCCGCGCCGTCGGCCTGCAACACGTACAGTCGGTGATCCGCCCCGGCGCCAGCGGTGTAGTAGATGTAGAACGTGCCGCCGATCCGGTGGATCTCCGGGGCCCACACCTCGGCGGAGTTCGGCGCGCCGCTGGGAATCTGCCACACGTCGTGCTTCTCGGCGTTGCCGAACCCGGTCAGCGTCGCCGACTTCCACACGCACAGCCAGCCGCCGTCGCAGCCGTCGGTGCTGGTCAGGTAGTAGTACCCGTTCCAGCGCACGAGGTACGGATCGCTGGTGGTGCCGCGGATCGGGTTCGCGAACGTGCCGGTCGCGCGCGGCGTGCCGGCCTGACTCGTGGGGGACAGCAGGACCCCGATCAACAGTGCGACCGCGACCAGCGCGGCCGCCGCGAGCACCCGTCTGGGTGCCAGCCGGGGAAGTGCTACGGCCATGGCGTACCTCCCGAGGGACGGGGCCCGGTGCCAGGTCCGTGCCGGGCGCGGCGGGCACCCCGCAACGGGCCCTCGGAGTGTTGCCAGAAATGTACAACGTTGTAGAGATTGCGTCGAGACGTCCGAGCCGGCTCATGGGCAGTGGGTTAACTGGTGCACTGGTTGTGGGGTATGCTACTCAACTAATGAACCAACCAGCTCTGTCCGGCGGGAGTGACGCGTGAAAGACAGTGGACCGATCTTCGCCCAGATCGCCGACCGGCTGACCGACGAGGTCGCCGACGGCACGCTCGCCGAGGGGGAACGCATTCCCTCGACCAACGAACTCGCGACCTTTCACCGAGTCAACCCGGCCACCGCCGCCCGCGCCCTGTCCGTACTGGTCGACGAGGGGATTGCGGAGAAGCGGCGCGGCGTGGGCATGTTCGTGGCCGCCGGGGCGCGCGAGCGGCTGATGCGGGTACGCCGGCGCCAGTTCGCCGACAGCTACGTGCGGCCGTTGGTGACCGAGGCGAACCGGCTCGGGCTCGGCCGGCAGGAGTTGCTGGCGCTGGTGCGCGACGAACTCGCCGAGCTCGCCGCGGTGGCCCCGGCGCCCGCCCGGAGCACGTCGTGACGCCGGCGGTCGCGGTCTCGGGCCTGGGCCTGCGATACCCGGGACGCGGCGGGCACCAGGCCCTGTCCGAGGTCAGCTTCGAGATCCCGAGCCCGTCGATCGTCGGTCTGCTGGGGCGTAACGGTGCCGGCAAGACCACCCTGCTGCGCATCCTGACCGGCCAGGGGTTCGCCAGCACCGGCAGCGTGCGGGTCTTCGGCGCGGCGCCGCTGGAGAACGACGCGGTGCTGCGCCGGATGGTGCTCATCCGCGAGGACCAGACCTACCCCGACCTGAAGATCGAGCAGGCGCTTGCCGCGGCCGCGCTGTGCTACCCGAACTGGGACGCCGGGCTCGCCGCAACCCTGCTCGACGCGTACGAGCTGCCGGTGCGGCGCAGCATCAAGAAGCTGTCCCGCGGCATGCGCGCCGCGCTGGGCATCGTGCTCGGGCTGGCCGCGCACGCCGAGGTGACCCTGCTGGACGAGCCGGTCGCCGGCCTCGACGCCGCCGTGCGGGACATGTTCTACCAGCACCTGCTGGCCGACTACACCGCACATCCGCGCTGCATCGTGCTCTCCACCCACCTCATCGACGAGGTCGCCGACCTGCTGGAACGGGTCCTGGTCATCGACCACGGCCGGCTGGTGATCGACGCGCTCACCGACGACCTGCGCGGCAACGCCGTCACGGTCACCGGTCGGACCGACGACGTCGACCGCTTCGTCGCCGACCGCGCGACGCTCAGCCGCCGTGCCCTGGGCGCGCAGGCCACGGTGGTGATGGCCGGCCGGCTCGACCAGCGTGACCGGCAACTCGCCGAGCACCTGCGCCTCGACGTCGGCTACCTCACCCTGCAACAGCTGGCCATGCACGCCGTGGACTCCGCGGCGGGCGCCACACTCATCCCGACGGGGGCATCGTGACCACCACCGCCGCACCGCGCGTTCCGCCGATCCTCACCGTGTCCCGCTACCTGCTGCTGGATCGCGTCACCTACCTGGTGCTGCCCTGGCTGTGGGCCGCGTTCGGCTTCGGCCTCGACGTCGTCATCCTCAAACTCCTCCCCGACGACCACTCCGCGCAGCGCTGGGTCGGCGGCCTGCTCGCCGCGTTCGCCGTGGTGTTCGCCCTCGGCATCCAGACGGTCGCCCGAGCCCTTCCGTTCGGCCTGGCACTCGGCGTCAGCCGCCGCACCTACTTTCTCGGCGCCAGCGCGCTGGCCGCCGGGCTGGCCGCCTGCTTCGGTACCGTCGTCACGATCGGCCAGGTGGTCGAGCGCGGCACCGGTGGCTGGGGCATCCGGATGGCGTACTTCCGGGTGCCCGGCGTGCTGGACGGAACCTGGTGGCAGACCTGGCTGACCGCCTCCGCCGCGTTCGTGCTCGTGTTCGCCTACGGCATGTGGTATGGCCTGGTCCACCGCGGCGCCGGCCTGATCGGCACCGTGGTGTTCGGTGCAGCGCAGGGCGCCCTGCTCACCCTGCTCGCCGCGATCGTCACCTGGACGCACAACTGGCTCCGCCTCGGCCACCTGCTCGCCACCGGCCCGGTCGCCGCGATCCTCGCCGGTCTGGCCGCGCTGCTGCTCGCCGGCGGACTGCTCACGGTCCGCCGGCTGCAGATCTGACGGCGGGAACGGCCGGCTACCGTTCCCCGCCGTCGGTGTTCGCCGCGTCGGTACCGGACGGCTCCCGTAGTCCGGCGCCGCCCGGCCGGTCGGCACCGCGTCGCTCGCGCGCCCGGTCGACGTCGCGGCGTTCGCGTTGCCGGTCGGCGCGGCGGTGCCGGCGGCGCCGTTCGGTACCGCTCCCGCCGGGCGCGGCGCCCAACCGGGCAAGATCGATGCGCAGGCTGGTGATCCGGGTCCGCAGCGCCGGCAGCTGGTCGGGCGCCGTTGCCGCGGTGATCGCGAGCCAGCCCTGGGCCCGCTGCAGCCGGCGGATCAGCCGGCCCGCCTGGCGACCGCGCGCCTTCGCGCCCCGCCGGTTCGCCGAGCCACGAGCCTCCCGCCGCACCGTCCCGCGCAACCGGCGGCGCACCCGGTACCGGCGCCGCCTGGTACGCAGCGACCGGATCTCCGCGTCGGTGACCAGCGTGCCGAGACCCGGCTGCGCCCCGCCGTCTGCTCCGGCAGCGCCGGCCAGGGCCGGGTCGGTGGCGACGACGTGCCGGTACCAGCGCCACTCGGCGCGCATCGCCAGCCGGTAGACGACGAAGAATCCGGCGAGAATGACGACCACCTTGACCAGCATCCCGATCATCGGTTCGAGCTGCCCGGTGATCAGCGGCGAGTTCCACAGGAAGTGCATCGACCAGGCGACCGCGAACATCCCGACGGCGAACAGCACCCGCACCGGCAACGGGCGGTCCCGGCGCAGCAGCGCGTACCCGATGCCGTAGCCGGAGCAGGCGGCGAACACCCAGTGCGACGGCAGCAGGCCGAGGATCCCGCGTACGCCGAGGATCTGGGCCAGGCCGGTCGCATCGCTGCTCGGGTCGTTCAGCGCGCCGTTCATCGCGTACGAGATGTCCTCGACGACCTGGAAGCCGAGCCCGCACCAGGCGCCGATGAACAGCCCGTGGATCGGCCGGGACACCCAGCGGATGCCGATGCCGATCACCGCGAGGGTACCGACCGCCTTCAGCCACTCCTCGTTGCTCGGGCCGGCGATCGCGGCGCCCCAGTCGTTCGCGGTCTGCGCGCCGAGCGTCGTCGACAGCGAGGCGAGCAGGTTGTCGTTGACGTAGAAGGCGATCGCGACGGCGATGATGCCGCCCCAGGCGACCGCGGCGACCGCGAGGGTCGTCGGTGGCCGGTGGATCACGCTGAGCCAGACGACGACGAGCCCGACGACGACGCCGAGGGCGAGGTTGGCACCGACCGCGGTCGCCGCTGCCGCCGGCGCGAGCACCTGCAACGGCTGGAACGCCGACAGCAGCGAGAAGAACGCGACGACCAGCAGCGCCAGGTACACCCAGTAGGTCCAGTTGCGCGGCTGCCACAGCAGTTCGCGTGGTGACGGGAGTGCCGGCGCGGTCATGTGTTCGCCCCCGAGATCGAGTCGTACAGCGCACTCAGCTGCGGCTGGTAGCCGTCGAGACGCTCCGGCGCGGCGAGGACCAGGACCGACACCACGCGGTCGGCCTGCCGCAGCACGCTGAGCCGGCCGATCCGGTCGTCGCCGACCGCGGTACCGGTCCCGCCCGCGTACCCGTGCCTGGTGCGCTGGACCGACTCCTGGGTCGCCGCGATGTGCGCCACGGTCAGCAGCCGGGCCCGGCGCTGGAACAACGTCTCGGCTGACGGCGGCGGTCCGGTGACCGTCAGCGCGGTCACGCTGACCCGGTCGCCGCGATGCGTCAGGACCAGCTGCGCGTCGGACTGGCTGTCGATCTGCCACCCGGGGATGGGGTCGACCCGGGTCGACTCGGCGTCGGCGGTCAGCGTCACCGTCTCGTGCGGATCGGCCGTTCTGGTCGACCCGGGGGTACTCCTCGCAAGGATCGTGATCGCGCCGACGAGCACCGCGAGGAGTAGCACGACGACGATCGCCGGCCACCGCGCGCCGGCACGGTCGGCGGTCCCGGTAGCGGCCATCCGTACCTCCAAAGATCGACTTCTGGCCAGTAAAGAGGCCGGTCACCGCGGTACGCGGGGAAAGCGGCGACTGTGGCACATCCGAGTTAACCGATCGGCGGGTGTTCGAGGTGCCTCGCGCGGTTCGGCCCGGATAGCCCTCGTTCATCCGCCCGGCCGGCGCCCGGCCCGGTCGGGGTACGGCTGCGTCGACGCGGTCGGGCCACGGCGCGCGCCGAGCTGGCGGCGGACGCGCGGCGCGCGCGCCGGCGGCGCGGGTGTGCCACCCCGGCCGGGTGGCCGGGGTCTTGTCAGCTCGGCTCCCAGGTATGAGAATTCGATTTCTCACCCAAAAGGTACTCAGCTGGCAAGGTGGACCATCGACGACATCCGGTCAGCTGCACCGACGCATCGGAGGCGAACCGTGACCACAGGCAGAGACCGCCGCGACCCCGCCGGACCGGCCATCGGCCGGCGCCGGCTGCTGACCGCCGGCCTCGGCGCCGCCGCCGGCGTCGCACTCGGTGCCGGCGCGCTGGATGCCGTCGCCAGCGCCGGCACCGTGCACCCCGACGTGATCACCGGATTCAAGGTGAAGAACCTGACCGGCCCGGCCGAGACCGGCGGTTTCGCCGCCCCATGGACCGACCTCGGCATCCCGGCCCGCTGCCCGAACGGGTCGATCCTGTTCGTCTGCGGCGACACGTTCGACGGCGACGGCGTCGGCGGCTCGAACTGGCGCGCGCCGGTCGGCCTGCGCTCCTCCTCGGCCGACCTCGGCTCGCTGACCATCGACGGTGCGGTCGGCGGATCGAGCGCGGTCGGCCTGGTACCGGAGGGGCACGCGCCGGTGGGCGGCGGCTACACCACCGCGATCCCGTCCGACGTGTTCACCGTCGGCGACACCATGTACCTGCACCTGATGCGCGGGGTGATCTACCAGACCGACCACACCGACTTCTGGCGCTCCACCGACAACGGCGAGACCTGGGAGTACCTCTGCCAGTGGCCGGCCGATCTGTACGGCGGGCAGTTCCAGCAGAAGACCTACGCGGTCGCCGACGACGGGTACTGCTACGTGCTGTCCACGGTGTTCAACCGGGACGTCACCTCCGGCCTGCTGCTGCACCGGGTACCGCAGGACCAGCTCGGGGTGCCCGCCGCCTACCAGCCGTGGGGTTACGCGAACGGCGCCTGGGCCTGGGGGAACGCGCCCACCACGATCACCGGCGCCCGCAAGTGGGGTGAGACCTGCTTCCGCGCGATGGGCGGGCAGTACTCGTTCAGCTGGCTCAACATGGACGCGCTCGGCATCCGCGCGCAGGTGTTCCCGCTGCCCACCTCGAACCTGTTCACCACGCCGGAACAGACCATCATCGTGCCGACCTCGCCGGGCCTGGAGGTCGGCAACCTCGTCGCGAGCCCCTACGGCGGGTTCGTCATCCCCGGCTCCACCTTCGACGACTACCACATCTGCGTCAGCCAGTGGTACGACAGCACCGACTACCGCGTCATGCACTACCAGATCAACGGCCTCGCCCACTGACGCCGACACCCCCGGCATCCGCGCGGATGCCGGGGCCGTGCCGCCGCTATCGACCGGTCTCGGTCTCCAGTGCATCGAGGGTGGTGTCGTCGTAGAGCAGGTAGCTGCCGTCGGCCTCGTCGAGCCGATGGCGACACACGTGGATCACTTCGTTTGCGTCCTGATCGACTCGCCAGAACTCCGGGATCCCGAGCTGCGCGTACAGCTTGGGCTTGTCCACGTAGTCATCGTCCCGGCTACTCGGCCACACCACTTCGACGGCCACTTCGATGTCCGTGGGTTCGAAGTACGCGCTGTAGAGGTCGATCTCGCGGCGGAACACGGCGACATCGAGCACCCTGGACTCCTTGACTGCGACTCGGAGCCTCGGACTGGCGCTCGGCCCAGGTCGATCCGACCGTCCTGTCCACGAAGACGAGCGTCGCGTCCTCGACATCGGTGAACTCCAGGATGGAGAAGCCACCGTCCATACAAGGGTGCGCCCCGACGCTGAACGGCAGTAACTGAACGGTCACTCGTGGGTAATCGGCCATCGCCAACAGGTGTTCAAGCTGGCCAGGTACACGGCTTGTGATCGTGTTGGCGATGACCGGTGTTCGATCGACGGCCCATTCGCCCTCCCGGTTACGGAATCGTCCCCACCCTTCATGAGCCGCGAGGACCGCACACGGTTGCATGGCCTGCGGGGAAACTCCAACGGACACGGTGCTGTTTCGGGCGCGGTCGCACGCTACGGGCCGCCTCGCGGGCGGCCCGTAGCGGATCGGTAGCCGGTCAGCGCGCGGTCGAGACGACGCCGGCGGGCAGGCTGTCCTCCGGATAGTGGATCTTGTCGACGGCCACCGCGTTGTGCGCCGCGAGGTCGATCGTGAGCCGGACGACGTAGGCGTTCGACCCGGTGCGGCCCAGCACGGTGAGCTTGCCGTGGTCGAGCGTGACCGGTCGCCACTCCCGTACCGCCGAGATCCCGTCGGCCGCGGTGCCGTTCGGCGAGATGACCACGTTGACGGCCCGCCCGACGCCGCCGGTCACGTCCAGTACGCCGAGCCGAAGCGTGGTCCGCCGGCCGTACTGGGTGGTCACGGCGGCGCCCTGGGTGGCGTCCGGCGACAGGATCAGCGGCGACCGGGTCTGCGCGACCCAGGCCAGCCGCGGGGTGTGCTTCGGGGAGGCCGGATCGATGCGGGCCACGTCCTCGGCCTGCCACAGCTGCGCGTTCGGCACCGAGTAACCCTTGCGCAGCGCGCCGGTGCCCGGGTCGACCACCTGGTAGATGCCGGTGCCGTAGCGCTGCTGCGGTGCCTTGGTCGGCTTCGGCGTCGGCTTGCTGCCCGGTACCTCGAAGACCGGCTCGCCGCTCGGCAGGATCGCGGCGATCTCGGCCGCGGAGTGGTGCGCGCCGAGCGCCAGCTTGCGTACCGCGCCGTTCCGGAGATCGACCCGGAACAGCGTGTCGTCGACGCGGTTGCCGTCCGGCGCGCCGCGCAGCACCAGCCACCGGTCGTTCGACGACCAGGCGACCGGGATGCCGTCCTTGCCGGCGCGGCCGGTGCGGTAGCTGCGGTTGCCGGTGAGGTCACGCACCACGACGTCGGTTCCGGCGTAGGTGACCAGCCAGCGGCCGTTCGGCGACAGCGGGGTACCCATCAGCGCAACGCTCGGGCCGACCTGCCCGGGTACGACGTAGCGCGAGCCGGAGCGGGTGCGTAGCAGCGCGTTGCGGGGCGTCCCGTCGTTGGCGAAGTACGGCTGGAGGTACTCGCCGCGACCAACCGGGCGGTTGGCGGGCAGCTGCGCCGCGGTGTCGATCGGTGCCGGCGGGGTCGCGCCACCACCGTGCCAGGCGACGCCGCCGAGCACCAGCGCGGCGGCGGCCAGCGCCCCGACGCCGAACCGTCCGGCGCGGCGCCGCCGGAAGCGGCGCTGGATGCGCTGGGTGACGGCCTGCGCCGACGCCGGCCGGCTGGTCGCCGTGGCCTCCTCGTACAGCTGGCCGAGCTCGTTCATCGGGCAACCTCCTCGGCGAGCGACCGGTCGGTGCCGATCGCGAGTTCCGGTGCCAGCTCGCGCAGCCGGCGGATCGCTTGATGGGTGCGGCTCTTGACGGTGCCGACGGAGCACCCCAGCGCCGCAGCGGTGTCCACTTCGGACAGATCCTCGTAGTAGCGCAGCGCCAGCACCGCGCGCTGCTTCGGCGTCAACCTGCGTAGCGCGGCGATGAACGCCTCGCGCCGGGTGACCGACTCGGCCACCTCGACCGGGGCGGCGGGGTCGCCGGCCGCGGCCAGCGACGTCTCCCGCAGCCGGCGGCGACGATGCCACGAGGTGCTTTCGTTGATCATGATGCGGCGCGCGTACGCCTGCGGTTCGTCCACCCGGCCCCAGCGCTGCGCCAACCGGAACAGCGCGGTCTGCACCAGGTCCTCGGCGAGTTGGTGGTCGCCGGTCAGCGCGAACCCGAGCCTGGTCAGCGCCGGTAACCGGGCGGTCACGAACTCCGTGAACCCGTCGAGTTTCTTCACCCGTACCTCCCTTGACACTGCCTACGAGGGCCGAGAGGCCGAGCGAGGTTCGATGTCCCGGCGAACTTGTCGGGATCGCGCCCGGACCGCGCCGGGGTGCGGCGAGGGCGCGGCCCGCGCATCCGCCTCGGCGTCTGCGCCGGAGCGCGTCGCCGGCCGATGCGGTGCGGCCCGCGAATCCGCCTCGGATCCGCGGGCCGGCTACTGACAGTGATGCGGCCTAGCGGTACGTGCCCGCATGCGGCATCATGTCTCGCGGTGTCTCACCACTGCGATGGCTCGGGTGCCGGCTTCGGGCAGGAAGCCGTACCCGGGTCATCGCGCGGTGGCACACCCCGCGGCGAAGCGGACGAACGCGCCGAACGCCGTCGGGGCCACCGCGAGGGCGGCCCCGGCCGGGTCCTTCGAGTCGCGTACCCCGACGATCCCGGACAGGTTCGTCGCCACTTCGACGCACTGGTTGCTGGCGCTGCTGCGGCTGGACTTGCGCCACACCGCGCCGGTCAGGCCACTCACGTGGTCACTCCCTCATGATCTGCCCGATGAGCGCGCGGCTGTCCGCGGCGTTCAGGGCGTGCTTGCTGATGTCGGCGAATGCCTCGTCGTAACGCGCCACCTCCTGCGGTTTGTTGAAGTAGTTGTCCCCGAGGAACCCGTCGCTGTAGGCGATCGGATGGTCCTCCGGGAAGCGCAGCACGATGAACTGGCCGGTCGTGTAGCCCAGGTGCAGGCCCGCATCGAACCGGACCACCCGCACCGACACGGTCGGCAGCTCGGTCATCGCGACGATGTGGTCGAGCTGGTCGACGAGCACCTGCGGCCCGCCGACCGGCCGCCGCAGTACGGTCTCGGAGAGCACCACGTCCAGCCGCAGCGGGTCGGTTGCCCGGGTCAGCACGCTCTGCCGGCTGCGCCGCAGGCGGACCCGCTTGGCCACCTCGGTCGGCGGCCGGCTGCGGCCGTCACCGCCGGGCAGGCTGGTGATGGCCGCCGCGTACGCCTCGGTCTGCAGCAGGCCGGGCACCAGGTCCGGCTCGTAGCTGACCAGCTCGGTCGCGCTGCCCTCCAGCCCCAGGTACAGGTCGAACTCCGGCGACACCACGTCGCGGTAGCGGGTGAACGGGCCCTTCAGCCGGGTCAGCGCGAGCAGTTCGGTGAGCCGGCGGTGCGTCGCGTCGTCCGCCCCGTACAGCTCGACCAGGCCGTCGATGTCGCCCTTGGGCCGCAGCTTCACCCCGGGCAGCCCGTTCTCGATCTTGTACAGCGTGGTCACGTGCCGCTCGATGAACTCGGCGGCGTCCTCCTGGGTGAACCCGGCTCGCTCGCGCAACTCCCGCAGCAGGTTGCCGACCTTGCGCCGGGCCCACGCCGCGCCGACCGACTCGCCGCTCTCGGTCGCCGCCGCGTCGAGGCTCGACCGATTACGCATTGTGACCCCCTGACGCTGTGCCCTGGCGGCGCCGGGGCGCGGCGGATCGTGCCCGGCTGTCTGGCTCGGACGAGTGTATTAGGTGGCCGGACCGAACCTGAGGGAGCGCGGGCGGCACCAACGGCACGATGCGGTACTTGTCACTCGGATGTTGCAGAACTGGTGCACCGATCCAGTCGCGCCCCGGCAAGCACGAACAGTCATGATCGGGATGCCGAGTCGGTTACGCGATACCGGTTCCGCTACCTTGTGAAAACCGGCGCCGTGGTGTTCACTGCATGCGTGCCGGGCCTGGCACATATGTCTTCCTTGTCCCTACCAGGTGGAGACGGCGTGAGGTTCACCCAGTACAGCATTGTCTGCACGCAAATGTTCGGATTCCCTCGCCCGCTGCCGCACGGCGGATAGGACGCAGCCGCCGATGCCCCGATCACTCCCGCATCCACCACGCCGGCGAGGCCGACGGTGACCGACCCGCGGCGTACGAACCACTCCGGGTGGTACGAGCAGCTGCACCCCGACGCCGCCCCGCCGAGCAGGCCCGGCCCCCCGGCGCCGCCACGCGCCGAGCCGCCGCACGCTCCACGCGCCGAGCCGCCGCACGCTCCACGTGCCGAGCCGCCGCACGCCCCGTACCCCGAGCAGGCCCGCCCGCCGCGGACCGACCCGGCGTACCTGCCGTCCGGCGTGACCCGCCCGTCGGCCGGTGGCGCCAAGGTACGGCCGATCGCCGACGAACTGTTCCGCGGTGCCACCGACGCGTTCACCGGCGCCACCCGGATCAACCACCGGCTGGTCGGGATCGGCTGCGCCGCGGCGCTGGTCGCCGAGCTGATGTTGACCTGGCGGGACGACCAGGTGCACGGCCGGCAGCGGCTGCTGCGCACCTTCCCGGCCGCCGAGACCGGCCAGCCGGTGCTCGCGCCGGATCACCGGCTCTACCTGGAGGCACCGCCGCGCGACCCGCTCTGCTACCGAGTGCTGTCGGAGATCGTGGAGGACGCCCGGGACCAGCGGCGACCGGTCGTCGAGTTCGTCGAGTACCTCTCCGACCGGGCCTACCGGATGGTCGGCGAGCGGCTCGCGATGGCGCGGCTGGTCGTCGAGGAGCAGCGCCGGTCCGGGCTGCGCCGGCGGCAGGTGTTCCTCGACGTCGAGCCGACCGCCTCGGTCAACGCGCTGACCCGGCTGCCACGCAAGCTGCGCGACCGGGAGCCGATCGGCGAGTCCGACCGGGTGCTGTTCGGGCTCTACGACGCGATCGGGCTGATGGCGGTGGTCCGCCGCGAGTTCTCCGACCACTTCCCGATGCCCTCCGACCTGCGGCTCACCCCCGACCTGCAGTCGGTGCTGGACGCCGCGAGCGCACTGCAGGCCGCCGTGACCCGACGGCACTGACCCGCGACAGCCCCGGTGCGCTCCGCGACACCGCACCGGGGTCGCGCCATCCCCTCACGAAAGGGTCCTTCCCGTGGCTGTGGAAGCCTTCCCGGCCAGCGCGGTGACCAACCGCCTGGCCCGCAACAGACTGTCCTGGGGCACGCTCGGCGGCTACGTCATCGCGCTGGCCGCGCCGCTGACCGTGGTCGGCGCCGGCCTGACCAACGGCTGGGCCGTCACCGGGCTGACCTCCATCCCGATCGCCTACCTCGCGGTGGCGCTGATCCTGTGGTGGTTCGCGGTCGGCTACGTGGCGCTGGGCCGGCGCATCCCGAACGCCGGTGCGCTGTACGTGACGGTCGCGGCCGGCATCGGCCGGGTCGCCGCGGTCGCCGCCGGGCTGGTCGCGGTCGTGTCGTACGCGGCGATGGAGGCCGGACTGCTCGGCGGGTTCGGGGTCGCCGGCGCGCGGCAGGTCACCGAGCTGTTCGGCCCGGACATCTCGCCCTGGTGGGTGGCGATCGCCGCGCTGGTGGTCATCACCGTGCTCGGCGTGCTCAAGGTCAACCTGGCCGGCCGGATCCTCGCCGTCGCCCTGGTCGCCGAGATCGCGGCGATCCTGGTGTTCGACGTCATCGAGATCGCGCACCCGCACGGCTCGGTGTCGTTCGCCGCGCTCAACCCGGTGGAGCTGTTCGGTGGCGGCGGTACCGCGCTGGTCGGCATGGTGATCGCGCTGACCGGCCTGGTCGGCTTCGAGGACTCGTACAACTACAGCGAGGAGGCGAAGAAGGGCGCGCCGTGGATCGCCGTGTACGGCGCCCTCGCGTTCACCGCCGCCATCTACGCGCTGAGCGCCTGGGCGATGACCGTCGCCGCCGGTCCGGGCAACGTGGTGGCCGGCGCCGGCAAGTACGCCGACCAGTACCTGTTCCACCTGGTCTCGCCGTACGTGCCGGGCTGGAGCCTGCGGATCGCGCAGATCCTGCTGTGCACCTCGCTGCTCGCCGCCGCGATCGGCTTCTCCAACACCGGCGCGCGGTACTTCTTCGCACTCGGCCGGGACCGGGTGCTGCCCGGCGTCTTCGGCCGCACCTGGTCGCGCACCGCGGCGCCGGCCGGCGGCGCCATCGCGCAGTCCGTGCTGGTACTCACGATCATCGTGGTGATGGTGTCGCTGGGCGCCGACCCGGAAACCGCCCTGTTCTTCGGCGGTACGGTCTTCGCCGGGTACGGCGTGCTGCTGCTGATGACGCTGTGCTGCGCCGCAGCGCTCGTCTACTTCGTCCGGCACCGGCGAAACGAGAACGTCTGGCAGTCCCGGATCGCCCCGGTACTCGGCTTCCTCGGCCTCGCCGTGATCGCCGGCGTCACCACGGTCAACTTCGGCACCCTGGTCGGCATCCCGAACGGTTCGTTCTGGGCGCGGGCGCTGCCGGCCGGCATCGGCGCCGTCGCGGTCCTCGGGATCGTCTGGGGCCTGCTGCGGCGGGTCACCAACCGCACCGCGTACGGACGGATCGGGCAGGGCGGCCGGCACCTGGTCACCGGCCCGGACCCGGTGCCCGAGCCGAGCCCGGCCGCCACCAGCGAGGCGGTGGTGCTCGGCGGTGACGGGTGACGGTGCCGATCGGGTCGGCCGGCCCCGGGGACGCGGACCGGCTCACCCGGCTGCTGTCGGAGGCCTTCCTGCACGGCGACCTCGCCGACTGGCTGGTGCCCGACCTGGCGCAGCGGCGCGAGATCTACCCCAGGTACTGGGCGATCGTCGCCCGGCACGCGCTGGCCGGCGCGGCCACCGTGGACGTCACCGACGTGGACAGTGCCGCCGCCCTCTGGTACCCGGGGCGCGACGGCGAACCGGACCTGGTGCCAGCCGACTACCCGGCGCGACTGGCCGCGGCGTGCGGCCGGTACGTCGGGCGGTTCACCGCGCTGGACGAGGCGATGCACGACCGGTACCCGGACCGGCCCGGCTACGCCTACCTCGGCTTCGTCGGCGTCACGCCGGCGCGGCAGCGGTCCGGGTTGGGCGCCGCACTGCTGGCGCACCGGCACCGTCGGCTCGACCGGGCCGGTACCGCGGCGTTCCTGATCGCCTCCTCGGCCGACTCGGCGCGGCTCTACCGGCGGCTGGGGTACCGGCCGTGCGGCGCCGACATCCGCCCCGCCGCGGGCGCACCCGCCCTGTACCCGATGCTGCGCGAGACGCGGGACGCCGGCTGAGCGGGCCGGGCGTTCGACCCAAACCGGGCGATCGTTCGCCCGATCGGGGCCGCTTCCGGCCGCACCGGGCGTCGATCCGGCCTCCGGTGCGGAAGACTGGTGGGGCGGACATCGCGCGGTGCGCGGAGGTGAGTGCGATGGCGCAGTCAGAGAAGCGGCCGGACAACCGGCCCAACGCCGGTACCGGCGGCCGTCCCGGCCCGTACGGGGTCGATCCGGCGTTCGCCGAGCGTGGCGAGACCGGCCGGGCCGGCCACGCGGCGCTCGGCCGCCCGGTCAGCGAACTGCTCGCGGACGACGCCGGGCCGTCCTCGCCGTTCGGCGCGACGAGCCTGCCGATGCCGCCGGAGGACGTGGCCTACCAGCTACCCGACGACGAGCCGCCGCAGGTCGACCCGGTGCGCGATTTCTGACCGGCGCGCGCAGCACGCCGACGGCCCCACGGCACGGCTCGACGCGCCGCCGCCCGGTGCCCGCCGATGGTCCGCGCCGGGGGACGTGCGCGCTGATGGTCCGGTGCGCCCACGGGACGGTTCGCGCTGACGGTCCGGTGCGCTCACGGGACGGTGCGGCGCATCACGCAGTTGCCGGTGCCCTTGCTGCGCACGTACTCGAAGCCGGCCCGTTCGAACAGCGCCCTGGTCCCGTCGTACAGCACCGACTTGCGCGCGCCGGCGTTGTCGTGCGGGTACCCCTCGACGACGCCGCCGCCGGCCGCGGCGATCAGCGCCAGCGTGCCGTCCAGCGCGATCGCCGACAGCCCCCGATGCCGGTACCGGCGGTCCACGAAGATACAGGTGATCCGGTAGTCGGGGACGACGTCGAGTTCCGCCTCGTACTGCTTGCGGTGGTAGATGTTCGGCAGTTCGGCCGGGCTGCCGTACTGGCACCACGCGACCGCCCGCGCGCCGTCGAACACCAGCGCCGCGTGCGCCCGCGCCTCGTCGACGAGCCGCCGCTTGAGGCACCGGTTCGCCTGGTAGCTACGCTCCTTGTCGGCGGGCATGGTGTGGAACCAGGTGCACCAGCAGCCGCCGAAGACGCCGTTGTGCCGCTCCACCAGCGCGGCGAACCCGTCCCAGGTGTCCGGCTGCAGCGGCCGGACCTCGTACTCGCTCATCTGCCTGCCCCGTCTCGACGATCGGTCGTTCCAGGTTCGCACCGAAACCGGACGTTCACCGACCGGAACCGCCGCGAGCTCAACGGCGCAGCGGGGAGGGGCGGTCCAGGTGCGCCAGCTTCTCCGGGTTGCGAACCGCGTACAGGCCGGTCACGCGGCCCGCACCGATCCGCACCGCGACCACCGCAGCGGTACCGTCGTCGAACCGGACGAACACCGACCGGTGGCCGTTGACCAGCACGGACCGCAGCGTCGCGGTGCCGGCGATGCTGCCCAGTACCGATGCCACCTGCTCGGCGCCCACGATCGGCGCCAGCGCCGCCGGCACCACGCCGCCACCGTCGGTGAGCAGGACGACGTCCGGTGCCAGCACGTCGAGCAGCCGCTGCAGGTCGCCGGTCTCGACGGCCCGGTGGAAAGCCTCGACCACCCCGCGCGACTGTGCCGCCGACACGGCCTCGCGCGGCCGGCGCGCCGCCACGTGCGCGCGCGCCCGGTGGGCGATCTGGCGCACCGTCGCGGGCGTCCGGTCCACCGCGGCCGCGATCTGCTCGTACGGCAGGTCGAACACCTCGCGCAGCACGAACACCGCGCGCTCGGTCGGCGCGAGCGTCTCCAGCACCAGCAGCATCGCCATCGAGACGCTGTCGGCGAGTTCGACGTCCTCGGCCACGTCCGGCGCGGTCAGCAGCGGCTCCGGCAGCCACGGTCCGACATAGGACTCCCGGCGGCGGCGGACCGTGCGCAGCCGGGTCAGCGCCTGGCGGGTGGTGATCCGGACCAGGTAGGCCCGCTCGTCCCGGATCGCGTCGAGGTCGACACCGATCCAGCGCAGCCAGGTCTCCTGCAACACGTCCTCGGCGTCGGTCGCCGAACCGAGCAGCTCGTAGGCGACCGTGAACAACAGGTTGCGGTGGGCGAGGAACACCTCGGTGGCCGGATCCGGGCGTCCCGGCCCGGTGCCCCGGTCCGCGCGGTCGGCGCCGCGCCGCTCGTCCGTTCCGCTCATCGCCCGCTCCTCCTCGCTGCCGCGACACCGTTCGGACGGCGCCCTGACGCCGCCGACCCCGGCCCCGCCCACGCCGTGCCGCCCGATACTGCCGGGCCCGGCTGGTGCCCATCCGGCATCCTGCCGACCACCTGACCTGCCGGCGCTGCCGGCCGCTCGGCCCTCGGCGTCGGCCGCCGTGCACGAGACGCCGGCCGGCGGCGCGATGTGACAGCCCGGCCGGGTGGAGCAGGTCACAGCGCAGCGCCGTCACACCGATCCTGGCGGCGGCATCTTCATGGTCGTCACCAGCCGCGCCCACCCCGCGCGGCCACCTCGAACAGTGAGGACACTGCGATGGAACCCCGACTCGACCTGTTCGCCAGCCCGACCGCGGGCAAGGCGCTGAAGCGCTTCGCCAACGCCGCCATGGCGTTGGAACGGTCCACCCTGCCGAAGACGCTGCGCGAGCTGGTGCAGCTGCGGGTCGGTCAGATCAACGGCTGCGGCCTGTGCGTCGACGCGCACAGCAAGGAGGCGGCGGCGGCCGGCGAGACCCCGGTACGGATCAACCTGGTCGCCGTGTGGCGCGAGTCGACCGTGTTCACCGAGCCGGAACGCGCCGCGCTGGCGCTCGCCGAGGAGGGCACCCGGCTCGGCGACGGCCGGCCGGGTGTCGCCGAGCAGACCTGGGCCGCCGCCCGGGAGCACTACGACGACGACCAGCTCGGCACGCTGGTCTGCCTGATCGCGATGATCAACGCAGCCACCCGGATGAACGTCATGGTGCACAACCCCGGCAGCTCGTACGAGCCCGGTACGTTCGCCGCCGTCGGCGGGGAGTGATCGACGCCCGGTCCGTGGCCGGTCCCGGACCGCCGCGGGCCGGGCGCCGGTGCCATACCCCCGGAGCCCGGAGCCCGGAGCCCGGAGCCCAAAAGCCCGGAGCCCAAAAGCCCGGAGCCCGGGAGGCCCCGGAGCCCGGGAGGCCCAGAGCCCTGCGCCGGGGCGACCGACCGTGCCGTCACCGCCGGGACTCGACGATCTCCGCCAGCAGGTCGCCGACCCGCAGCAGGGCCAGTGCCCGGTCTGCGATGGCGGCCAGCCGGGCGTCGAGCGCGGCGAGCGAGTGGCTCACCTCGCCGAGTTCGCGGGTCGCCGTGATGGCCGCCAGCACGTCGGGAATGCGGTAGCCGCCGGCACGCAGGGCCGCGGTGATGCGCGCCTCCCGGATGGCCGCAAGCGGGTACCGGCGGGCCGTACCCGCCGGCGTGCCGATGCGTACGGGTGTCAGCAGGCCGGCCTGCTCCCAGAAGCGCAGCGTGGACGCCCTGACCCCGAGCGCCTGCGACAGCTCCGTGATGGTCATCGAGTCGCCTTCGACGGGCTCGGCGTCGGTGCCCGCCTCGGCCTGGATGGCCACCAGCGCGCGGCGTGCCGCGAGAGCCTGGTCCCGCTCCTTGTTGAGCCGGGCGTGGAACCCGCAGATCAGCGCCGCCCCCTGGTCCGCCGGTTGGTGGCGAATGGCCCGCATGGCCTGTCTGGCGTCGACCGGCCCCACCGCGTCGGCGAGGCCGCGGTACGCGCGCAGCGCGTTCAGGTGCGCGGCGGAGAACCGCCGGTACCCGTTGCCGGAGCGGACCGCGGCCGGGATCACCCCGAGCGCCTCCAGATCGCGTACCTGCTGAGCGGAGCAGCCCGCGGCCGCCGCCACCGCCGCGGTGGTCAGCGGAGCGGTACCCGCGCCGGCACGGTCCATCGAACCCTCCACTAGCACTTCAAGTACATGCTCGAACCATGAGTATGGACCGACTGCTGGAAACGATCCGAGGCTTCGACGGGGTGCTGGAACTCGCGCCGGCCGAGGGCAGCGCGTTCCCGGAGCTCGCCTGGGGGGACCACTTCTTCTACTACGCCCCCGACGGGCGGGTGCCCCGGCGCGAGCAGCCCTACGCCACCATTGTGACGAAGAACTACCCCGACGACGACCGATGCGACCTCGACCGCCCGGATCGCTGGCGGTTGAACATCCACGTGGGCACCGCGGCGTTCGTCGAACTCATCGGGGAGAATCCGCGGACCACCGCGACGCCGCGGGACCACACCGCCACCGACGTCGTCATCCCGCACCCGGTGTACCGCGCGCAGGGCTGGGTGTCGATCGTCAACCCGGCCGCCCGGACGACCGAACTGGCGACCCGCCTGCTCCGGCAGGCGCACGACCGGGCGCGGCACCGGGCCGAGCGCCGCAACGATCGCGGGCACGCGGTCGGAGACCCCGACCCCGGCGGTGACCGGAGTTCCTAGGGCGTGTCTTCGTGGCTCCGCCCGGGCGAACGGGCCCGGCGCAGCCGGGTGGCTGGCCACGAAGACACGGCCTAGGGCCGGATGGCGAGGAGGACGAACGCGGCCAGCAGCACCAGGTGCACGCAGGCGGACAGCCGGGTGACCCGGCCCGGTACCACGGTCAGCACGCTGACCACGACGGTCAGTGCGAGCAGCACGATGTGTGTCGGGCCCAGCCCCAGCACCAGCCGGTTCGGCAGCCAGATCGAGGCCAGCGCCATCGTCGGGATGGTCAGGCCGATCGACGCCATCGCCGAGCCGTACGCGAGGTTCAGGCTGATCTGCACCCGGTCCCGCAGCGCCGATCTGGTCGCCGACAGCGTCTCCGGCGCGAGTACCAGCAGGGCGATCACCACGCCGACGAACGAGGCGGGGAAGCCGACCGCGCGCACCCCCGCCTCGATCGCCGGCGACTCGACCTTCGCCAGCCCCACCACGCCGATCAGCGCCAGCAGTAGCTGGCCGAGGCTCGCGAGCGCCCGCCGGTTCGACGGCGCCGGCGCCGGCCGATCCGGATCCGCCGCCGCGGTACCGGTCTCCACCGGGAGGAAGAAGTCGCGGTGCCGGCGGGTCTGGGTGGACACGAACACCAGGTACAGGGCCAGCGAGGCGATCGCGGCGAACACCAGCTGCGGCCCGGAGAACTCGCCGGCCGCCGAGGAACCGGTGAACCGCGGCAGCACCAGGCTGAGCGTGGCGAGGGTACCGACCGTCGCCAGCGCCGCGCCGCTGCCCTCCGGGTTGAACCGGGCCAGCCCGTGCCGCACCGAGCCGATCAGCAGCGACAACCCGACGATCCCGTTGGTGGTGATCATGACAGCGGCGAACACGGTGTCCCGGGCGAGCGTCTCGGACTTCGCGCCACCGGACACGCTCAGCGTCACGATCAGCGCGACCTCGAT
Source organism: Actinocatenispora thailandica (assembly GCF_016865425.1). Lineage (NCBI taxonomy): Bacteria > Bacillati > Actinomycetota > Actinomycetes > Micromonosporales > Micromonosporaceae > Actinocatenispora > Actinocatenispora thailandica. The sequence continues at coordinate 2,117,380 of NZ_AP023355.1, forward strand.
GATCGTCACGGCCACCGCGAGCACCAGCGAACCGAACGGTTCGCCGACCCGGTGGGCGACCACCTCGGCGTGCTGCACCGCGGCGAGTACCGCGCCGGCCAGCAGCACCGCGACCAGCGCGACCGGTACCGGCCCGAGGTGGCGGCCCCAGGACACCGCCAGCACCACCACGGCCAGTACCGGGACGATCAGCGTCCAGGACACCCGTACCCGCATGGGCTCAACCCTGGCAGAACCACCTGTCCGGTGTCGGGTGAATCGTCCAGCTCCGATGTGGCGGAGACGGGGAGCGGGGTGATGCTGCGGCATTCCGGCCCGGCCGAGCCGGAGCGCCGCCGATGATGGGGGTATGTGCCGATGGTTGGTGTACGCCGGGTCGGCGATCCGGCCCGAGGAACTGTTGTACAAGGTCGACCACTCGCTGATCGACCAGAGCATGCACTCCAAGCTGGGCGCGACGACGCTCAACGGCGACGGCTTCGGCATGGGCTGGTACGACGGGCCACGCCCGCCCGGCCTGTTCCGCGGCATCGGCCCGGCCTGGGGCGACCGGAACCTGCGCGAGCTGTCCGAGCACCTGGAGAGCCCGCTGTTCTTCGCGCACATCCGGGCCTCCACCGGCAGCCCGGTGCAGGAGAGCAACTGCCATCCGTTCCGGTACCGGGACTGGCTGTGGATGCACAACGGGGAGATCCACGGCTTCCACCAGATCAAACGGGAACTGGTCCTCGCGATCGAGCCCGAACTGTTCCCGCACCTGGAGGGCTCGACCGACTCGGAGCTGATGTTCTACCTGGCGCTCAGCTACGGGCTGCGCGACGACCCGATCGCCGGGGTGGCCAGGATGGTCGGTCACGTCGAACGCGTCGCCGCGGCGCACGACATCCGCGACCCGATGCAGATGACGATCGCCACCTCCGACGGCGAGCACGTCTGGGTCTTCCGGTACTCGACACAGCACCAGTCCCGGTCGCTGTTCTACTCCCGGCGGATCGAGGCGCTGCGCGAGCTGTACCCGGACAACGCCAACTTCCGCCGGCTGTCCGAGCAGACCCGGATCATCGTGTCCGAGCCGCTCGGCGACCTGCCCGGCGCGTGGCACGAGGTGCCGGAGTCCGCCTGCGGGTTGGTCGATCCCGGCCGCGACTTCCTGCAGGACTTCCATCCCGAGCCGGTCTGACCGCCACCGCCCGGCGCCGTCAGCCGGCCGGGGGGCGCAGCTCGACGAGTTCGGCGGAGGCGTCCCCGCCGGGGGTGCGCCAGGTGATCGTGTCACCGACGGCGTGGCCGGTCAGGGCACGGGCCAGCGGGCTGTCCCGGGTGATCGCCGCCCCGGTGGTACCCGACGCCGGCACCGGCGCGATCTCGATGCGTTCGGTGTCGCCGTCGGCGAACCGCAGCACCGCCCGGGTACCGAAGGGCAGGCCCGTCCCGGTGTCGCCGCCCGCCAACAGGCCCTGCAACTGCTCGATGCGCGCATCGAGCCGGCGCAGCTCGTTGGCCCGCTCGATGCCCTCGGCCTGATCGGCGGTGTCTCCCGGCTGCCGGTCGTCGGCCAGCGTCTCGGCCAGCCGCCGACGCTGTTCGCCGACCGACTCCAGTTCGTCGCGCAACCGCTGCACCGGATCCGGCTCGCTCATTCGCACCTCCCGCGGGGCCGCCCCGCCGTCCGCGGTGTCCGGACGTCGAGGCGGGCCTGGCCGATCATCCCGCGATTATCGACCCTGCCGGTGCCGGCCGCGGTGGGTTCGGCGATCATGGCGGCACCGATCCGGCAGACCCGGGGGAGCGGCGTGGCATGACCGTCTTCGACAGCTACGAACGCGAGCAGTGGCGCGGCGGCACCGCCGCCTTCGCCCGTACCTTCGCCACACTGTGCGCCCACCCGGCCGACGCGCTGCTCGCCGCGGCCGGCGTGGCCGGCGGCACCCGGACGCTGGACGTCGGTACCGGGACCGGCACCGTCGCGGCGCTGGCGGCGGCCCGCGGCGCCGCGGTCACCGCCGTGGACGCCGCCCCCGGAATGGCCGCTGCGGCGCGCCGGTCCGTACCGGCCGCCGCGGTCGGTGTCGGCGCCCTGCCGGCGCTGCCGTTCCGGACCGGCACCTTCGACGCGGTGCTGGCGAACTTCGTACTCAACCACGTTGGGGTACCGGCCGCCGCGGTCACCGAGCTGGCCCGGCTGACCCGACCCGGTGGCCGCGTCGCCGTGACGATCTGGCCGTACCCGCAGCCGCCGCTGCAGGCGCTTCTCGGAAAGGCGGTGCAGGCCGTCGGCGTCCAGCCGGTCGAGCTGCCGCGGCTCGCCGCCGAACACGACTTTCCCCGTACCGTGGCCGGGTTGACCGGGCTGCTGTCCGTGGCCGGGCTGACCGGGGTGACGGTACGGCGGCTGGACTGGCGGCACCGGACCACCGTCGCCGACTGGTGGGCCGGCCTCGACGGTGGCATCGGCGCGGCCAGCGTGCTGCTCGCCGGGCAACCGGCGGCGACCCGGGATCGGATCCGGGCCGCGCTGGAACGGCTGGCGGAGCCGTACCGCAGCCCGGCGGGCGACTGCGCGATTCCCACCGCGGCGCTGCTCGCCGCTGGTACCGTCCCGGCCTGACCGCCGCCGTCGCCGACCGGGCGACCGCGGCGCCGGCTCACCGGCCCGGGCGGCGGGCCTCGATGAGAAAGCGTTCCGAGGTGGCCCGGAACGGCCCGTGCGCGCTGATCTGTTCGTGCAGCGCGGCAAGCCGGTCGCGGTAGCGCTCCACGTCGAAGCCCGGCACGATCCAGATCACCGTCCGCAGGAACACGATGACCGCGGCGATGTCGTCGAACCGCATCGGCAGCGACTGCTGGTGCAGGGCGACGACATCCAGCCCGGCCGCCTCGGCGCCGCCGAGCGCCCGCGCCGCGGCCCGCACCTGGCTGACCGGCTGCGGGCCCATCAGCGCATCGGTCAGTTCCCGCACCGAACCCGCACCGACCTGCTGGGACAGGTAACTGCCGCCGGGTGCCAGCACGCGGGCGATCTCCGGCCACCGCAGCACCGTCGGGTGCCGGCAGGTGACCAGGTCGAACGACGCGTCGTCGAACGGCAGATCGGCGTCGTCGGCGACCTCGACGACGGTGCCGCCGACCGGCGCGAGCCGCTGCCGGGCCAGCGCCACGTTCGGCGGCCAGGACTCGGTCGCGGCCAGCCGCGGCGGGACGACCGGCAACCCGGCGAGCAGCTCACCGGCACCGGTCTGGATGTCCAGCGCGGCCTGGGCGCCGGCCATCCGCTTGCCGACCAGCCGCGCGTAGCGCCACCACGGCCGCGCCTCGGTGGCCCGCCCCGCGAGCCAGCCGAAGTCCCAGCCGACGGGTACGGCGAGCGCTTCGGCCACGAGATCGTCGAAGGTGCGGGGCATGCCTCGCAGTCTGGCGGACCGGGCGGCCTCGGCGCGACCGGTTTCCGGCGCCACCGGCGGCCGGCCCTGCCACCGCGCCCGGGCCGGGTTCGGCGCCGGTACCAAGCGTGGCCGGCGCCGGGATCGAGCGGCAGCCGGCGGCGAGGTCGGGAAGCAGGAGGCGGCCGGTGCCGGGGTCAGTCGGCGGCCGGTGGCGGGAAGCCGCCGGTGGCGATCGGGCCCCAGCGCTCGATCGTGACCCGGATCAGGCACTTGCCCTGGCGCTGCATCGCGGCCCGGTACTCGTCCCAGTCCGGGTGCTCGCCGGCGATGCCCCGGTAGTACTCGACCAGGTCGTCCAGCGCCGCCGGCAGGTCGCGCACCTCGGCGGTGCCGTCGAGCTGCACGTACGGCCCGTCGAACTCGTCGGACAGGATGCACAGTGTCACCCGGGGATCACGCCGGACGTTGTGCACCTTGGCCCGCTGCGGGTAGGTCGACACGACCACCCGGCCGGCGCCGTCGGTGCCGCAGGTGACCGGAGAGGCCTGCGGCCGGCCGTCCCGCCGGGTGGTGATCAGCACCGCATGGTGCCGCGGCCGGACGAAGTCGAGCAGCTCGTCGCGTTCGACCGTGTTCGCACTTGCATAGCTCACCATGCCCCGACCCTACGACCGCACCGGTGCCGGCGCCGACTCGGTGATCCGGTACTCAGTGCTCCGCGGTGTCCACGATGGACAGAGCTTCGGTCACCTTGCGGTCGTCGGCGCGGTGCCGGCGCGGAGCGTTCTCCACCGGCCAGCGCGGGTCGGCGCTGCTGTCCAGCGGCGGTGCCGCGTCGCCGGCCAGTGCCTCGACCGTCGACTGGATCGTCGCGATCTCGTGCTGGATGCGGTGCCGCAGCTGCGTCAGCTGGGCGAACCGGTGCCGCGCGTCGACCAGGATCTGCTCGGCCTGCGCCCGTGCCTCGGCGCGGGTCTGCTCGGCCTCCCGGTTGGCCGCCGCCAGCTGGTCGGATGCCTGCTGGTGGGCCGCGGCGAGCTCGGCGGTGGCCCGCTCGTGCGCGTCGGTCAGCTCGGCGCTGGCCTTCAGGTGCGCGTCGGCGAGTTCCGCGGTGGCCTGGCTGTGCGCCTGCTGGCGCTCCGATTCTGCGGCCTCGTGCGCCGCGATCAGCTCCGCGGTCGCCTTGTCGTGCGCGGTCTCCCGCTCCGCCGCCGCCTCGTTGCGCGCGTTCTCCCGCTCGGTGGCCGCCTCCCGGCGTGCGGTGTCCAGCTCGGTGGTCGCCTCCGCGTGCGCCGCCTCCCGCTCGGCGGTGGCGTCGCGCTCGGCCGCGGCCAGCAACGCGGTGGCGTCCCGGTGTGCCGCGTCCCGTTCCGCGGTCGCGGCCGCCGTCGCCTCGGTACGGATCCGGTCGACCTGGCTTCGCGCCGCGGTGACCGCCTGCTCGGCCTGCGCGCGGGCCGCGTCGATGGTGCTCTTCGCGGTGCGGTGTGCCTCGCCGAGCGTCTGCTGCGCCTCCTGCCGCGCGGCGCCCAGCGTGCCGTCCGCCTCCTCGCGGGCGTCGGTCAGCGTCTGCCGCGCCTCGGTGCGGGCGGCGGTCAGCGCCTCGTCCGCCTCCTGCCGGGCCGCCTCCACCGAACCGGCCGCGACCTCGCGGGCCGACGAGAGCGTCGCGTTCGCCTCGGCGCGCGCCGAGTGCACGGTGGCATCCGCTTCCTGGTGCGCCCCGGTCAGCATCGTGGTCGCTTCCTGCTGCGCGGCCGACACCATGTTCGCGGCTTCCTGCCGCGCCGCGCCGAGCGTCTCGTCGATCTCGCGCCGCACCGTACCCAGGCGGGCCCGAGCCTCGTTCCGGGCCGCGGTCCGGGCCTCCTCTGCGGCGTCGCGTGCCTCCGCCCGGACCCGCTCGGCCTCGGTGTGTGCCTGCTCGACGATCTCGGCGGCCAGCTGCTCCGACGCGCCGAGCAACTGTTCCATCCGGCCACCGAGGAACTGGGTGTGGGACAGTTCGGCGATGGCGACTTCACGTTGCTCGGCATACTGGTCGGCCCGCAGCTCGGCGATCTGGAGCGCGAGCGCCCGCTCCCGGTCCTGGCTGCGGGCCATCCGGACGGCGAGTTCGGTCAGGGTCCGTTCGACCCGCTCGGCGTAGCGCCGCACCTGGCCGCGGTCGTAGCCGTGCACGGCGCTCTCGAAGTCGGCATCAGGCCGGAAACCGGTGTCCTGCAGCGCAACGTCGTGGGTGTCGAAATCCCGTCGGATACCCATGTCCCGCCTCCAGCCCGCCGCGGCCACGACGTCACTCGATCATGAGTTACTAATACCCTCGTATACGGCATTCCAACCAGCCGGGGATGCACTCTACGGTTTCCGCGATCGCGCGGTCACCACCTGCTAGCGTGCCACGCCGCTGGCCATGATCACCGGGCCGAACGAGAACCCTTACCCATCGATTTCCGCCGATCCGTCCGGCCGCCGTGCTCCGGTGCCGGTCCCGGGCGTCACGGGCGACGTGTCTTGCGCGGCAACAGCATCACGATGATCAGGATGACCAGCGTGAAGAAGAAGCCGAGGATGCCCCACAGCCACTTGCCGCGGCCCTTGAGATAGGCCATGTAGCCGCACGAGATCGCGATGATGATCGACCCCACGACCCCGATGCCGGTGCTCACCCCGGTGTTCGCACTCATGTCCCCACCCCCGCCACAACGTAGCGACGGGCACCGGTGCCGCGACGGGCTTTCGGCCAAGATCACCTGGAGGGGCCGGCGGGAGGGTCGATCCCCGCCGCGCCCCCTGCCGGCCGGCATCGCCGGGCGGTGACCCGGCTGCCGGCTCAGCCGGCGGACGCCAGTACGGCATCGATCTGGCCCATCGCCAGCCCCATGCCCTCCTGCATCCCCATCTTGATCATTTTCTCCATCTGCTCGGTACTGACGAAGTGCGTCACGGTCGTCATCCGGGTACCGCGGTCGGTCGGCTCGAACGTCACGCGCATGGTGACCGGCTCGTCGCCGGGCAGCGGCTCACCGTCGCTGCCGGCGAAGCCGTCGCTGAACTCCAGCGAGCGTGGCCGGTCGATCGCCTCGATCCGCCACCAGCCGCTCGGCTGGTCCCCGTCCGGCCCGGTCATGTGGTAGCGGGACTCGCCGCCCGCGACGAACTCGTGCCGGGTGAACGTCGCCGGGTAGGTCGGCGGGCCCCACCAGCGCTCCAGCTTGCGCGGGTCCTCCCACACCTGCCAGACCGCCTCCGGCGCGGCGTCGAACTCCGCGACGAACGTCAGGGTCAGGGTGGTCGGGTCGGCGGTGCCGTTCGGGACTGTCATGTCGTACTCCCTTCCTCGTTGGCGAGAACGCCGGCGATGCGTGTGGCGCGGTCGGACCAGAGCCGCTCGTACTGCGCCAGCAGCGTCGCGGCCCGATGCAGGGTTTCCGGGCTACCGTGCACGATCTGCTCCCGCCCGTGTCGGCGTTTGCGCACGAGGCCCGCTCGTTCCAGCGCGGCGACGTGCTTCTGCACGGCGGCGAAGCTCATCCGGTAGTGGCCGGCGAGCGACGACACCGATTCACCGGACCGCAGGGTGCGGGCCAGGATGTCGCGCCTGGTCGGGTCCGCCAGTGCGCGGAAGACCCGGTCCAGCTCGCCGTCCGCGAACTCATCTACAACCATTTGGTTGTACGTTAGCGCGATCGCCGGCCCGCCACAACCGCTTCCCGGGTGGCGGTCGACCCGTCGAACCGCACCGGCTCCACCGAACCGTCAGTCGAGTTGCCGAGGCAGGGGAGGTGCGACTGGTACCGGGCTGCGATCGTGGAGGCGGCCGCGGAGGTCGCCGGCCGAGCGCCGCTACGAGGAGGGTTCGATGACCCGGGTTCGGATCGAGACCGCCGGCCACATCGTCGAGATCGAAGCGAAAGACGCGGGGCACGCCGAACTCGCGCCGGTCGCGCTGGCGCTGTGGCGGGAGACGCGCTTCGGCCGCGGCGACGCGGGCACCTCGTCCGGCCAGTTCGAACCCGGGTACGACCGCTACGCCGAGGAGCACGTCGGCATCCTCGGCTTCCATCCCAAGAACCGTTAGCGCTCCGGCCGGGTGCGCTCTGCTGCCCGCCACTGCCACTCCGGGGCCTTCGGACGACTACGCGTAGCTGAGTCCACTGCGTCTACCTGCAGAAACGAGGTGCGCCCGGTAGGACTCGAACCTACGACCGTCTGCTTAGAAGGCAGCTGCTCTATCCACTGAGCTACGGGCGCGTCGCTCGCCGAGGGGATCAGCTCGCGGCTGAAGGCTACCGTGGGTGGCCCCCGAGACATCTTGGCGGAGTGCGAACCGTGACGCCAGTCCCGGCACGGCGGCAACGGGCCGGAACCGGATGGTCGGTCGGCGCGCTCCCGGCGCACCGCGGCGTCGCCGCGCGGGCGGGTGTCAGCCGTGCTGGCCGAGGAGGGCCGTGAGCAGCGTGGCAAGCCCGGTGTCGAACTCGTCGGGGCCACCGGCGGTGTGTGCCATGGTCGGCGCCAGCGCGCTCAGGTGAGGGAAATCACTGGGTGGCAACGCGTCGAGCGCGCTGCGGGTGCCCGCCGCATCCTGGCTGGCATAGGTGACGCAGCCGAGCGTGAACAGGTAGAGCGTGCGGTAGCCGCGGACCGCCGCCGCGTCGTCCAGCCCGGCCCGGCGCAGCTGGCCGAGGGCCCGGTCGCACACCCGCAGGACGCCTGGACTCAGGAACGGTCGGGACATCCGGATCCGGTACAAGGCGGGATGTTCGGACAGGGTCCGGTGCAGTGCGGTGAACAGTGCGGTCAGCTCCGCCAGCGGTTTCGCGCTGGTACGGCCTGAAGTGCGGTGATTCGCGGCATCCGCGGTGGCCGCATCGACCACCGCGTCGAGCAGCTCGTCGCGGGAGCGGTAGTAGCCGTACAGCGTCATGGTGCCGACGCCGAGTCGCTGGGCGAGCGCCCGCATGGAGACCGCGGCGAGGCCCTCGGCGTCCATCAGGTCGAGTGCGGCGGCGGTGATCTGCTCGGGGGTGAGCCGTTGCGTCGGCATGCCGTACAACGTACCGTACGTCGTACGATGAAGATCCTGAGCGGGGCCGAGGCGTACCGACCGGCGGCCGAACTGTTACGTGAGTACCTGTCCGAGGTCGCGGCGCGGCTGGCCGACTTCGACGGCGGCGGTGGCGACCCGGACGTCGAGGCGGCCGACGGCAGCATGATCGTGTGCTGCGCCGACGACGGCACCCCGCTCGGCTGCCTGGCCGTGCGCACCATCGCCCCCGGCATCGCCGAACTCAAACGCATGTACCTGCGCCCCGCGGGCCGCGGCACCGGGCTCGGTGGCCGGTTGCTGGCCGTCGCCGAGGACGCCGCGCGTGATCTCGGTTGCCACACGATGCGGCTGGACACCGCGGCGCCGCTGACCGAGGCGCTGCGGCTCTACCGCCGACACGGGTACCGGGAGATCGCGCGCTACAACGACAACCCGTCCGCGACGCACTGGCTGGAGAAGGCGTTGCCGGCGGCGGGGCCGGTCTGACGGCGGGGTCGGGTCAGCGCGGACTTGGCGGCAGGCAGTACGTTTCCTTTCGTGCAGCCGAGTGTGTCAGCGATCATTCCGATGCCCCTGTCCCGAGACGTCGCGAGCGCGTTCCCGACCGCCGGCCCGGACGCGCCGGTGCTGGAGGATTGGTACGCCGACCTGGTGGTCGGCTACCACCTGCCGCCGCCGCACGGCGACCGGCTGGTCACCGCAGACGACCTGACCGCGCTCGACCTGGGACACCGTCAGCTGCGGCGAGCGGCCGCCGACAACCTGGCCGGGCAGCTGGAACGGGTCGAGGTGCACGGCCTCCCGCCGGTGTTCACGCTCTCCTTCGAGGGTGTCGAGGCCACGCTGCTGACCTCCGACGACGTCTGGTCCAGCCTGGCCGAGCAGGTCGACGGCGAGGTGGTCGTCGGCGCGCCGGCCCGGGACGTGATGTTCGTGACCGGCAGCGAGTCGCAGGCCGGGCTGGAGAAGGTGCACCGGGCCTGCGAACGGGTCTTCTTCGCCGGTCACGAGAACCTGCTCAGCCGGCGGCTGCTGGTGTGGCGCCAGGGCGGCTGGGAGTCGCTCTGACCACCTCCACTGTGGACCGTCCACCTGCCGTTCGCCCGGCCGGCAGCCGGGTCGCGCACCTGGTCGGTACGCCGGCCGGCCGGCGGGGCACGCCGCCGCCAAACAGACCGCGGCGCACCTGGGCGGCCGGCGGAGCAGCCATCCGGCAGGCAGGCGCGCGGCGCACCTGGGCGGCCGGCGGGGCAGCCACCCGGTAAGCGGGCGCACGCTGTGCCCGGCCGGCTCGCCGGGCCAGCCGGGGCGGTGGTCAGCTGGTCGAGTCGCGCACCACCAGGTCCGGAACGAACAGCCGGGTGGTCGGCGGCGGTGGCAGTTCGGCGGGCGCACCCGGTAGTCGCGGCGCCAGCACCGCCATCATCGCCCGGGCCACCTCCTCGACCGGCTGCCGCACGCTGGTCAGCCCGAGCACGTCGGCGGTCGGCGTGTCGTCGAAACCGCAGACCGCCAGGTCCGGGCCGACCCGCAGGCCGCGCTGGCCGGCCGCACGCAGCACCCCGACCGCGAACACGTCGGTCGCGGCGACGATCGCGGTCGGTGGTTCGGCGGCGTCCAGCAGCTCGCCGCCGGCCCGCATACCGGCCTCGATGCTGTCCGCGGCGTGCCGGGCGAGGCGCTCGTCCAGGTCGTGGCGACGCATCGCGGTGCGCCAGCCCGACTCGCGGTCGTCGCCGATCCGGTCGCCGGCCGGCACTCCGACGTACCCGATGCGCCGGTGCCCGGCCGCCACCAGATGCTCGGTGGCCCGCTCGGTACCCGCCGCGTTGTCCACGTCGACCCAGACGAACTCGTCGCCGGTGCGGCCGAACGACGCGAACGGCGCGCCCAGCGCCGCGATCGCCGCCGGCCGCCGGTCCCGGTAGTCCAGGTCGGTCAGCACGAACCCGTCGACCGCACCGCCACGCAACAGCCGTCCGCAGGCGGCCACCTCGTCCGCCTCGGCCGCGGCGAACAGCAGCAGGTGATGGTCCAGATCCCGGGCCGCTTCGGCGAACGCGTGCAGGAACCGGTCCAGGATCGCGGCGAGCGCGTCCGGACGGTTGGGCCGGATCCGGTACCCGATCAGCCGGGACGCGTGCGCGCGCAGCGCCCGGGCCGCCCGGTTCGGCTGGTAGCCGAGCTCGTCGATGGCCGCCCGCACTCGCTGCCGGGTCGCCGGACTGACCCGCTCCGGCGCGTTCACCACGTTCGACACGGTCTGCCGGGACACGCCGGCGGCGACCGCCACGTCGTGCACCGTGACCGGCCCGTCGCCGCTGCCGCGGGTACCGTCCACCGGCTCGCCTCCCGAGTCTCGGCCCCGGACGGTACCGGACCGGTCGGTCGCGGGTAGCACGAAACCGGCGAGGCGTCGAGACGGTCCACAGCCCTCGGCGTCGTCCACAGATCCCGGCGACCGGCCGGCACCGGACGGTACGGCGCGGCACGGTGGCGGCGAGCGGTCATCAGCCGCGGCCGGATCCGGTGGTTCGGCCGCCTGTCACGGGAGCCAGCATGTTCGAAACCAAGCTCACCCTGGTCGGCACGGTCATCAGCGAGGTCCGGCTGACGCACACCCGCACCAACGACGTGCCGGTGGCGAACTTCAGCCTCGCCACCACCGCGCGCACGTTCAACCGAGAGAAGGGCAGCTGGGTCGATGGCAACTCGCTCCACCTGCGGGTCAGTTGCTGGCGCCGGCTCGGCGAGAACGTCGCCGCGTCGGTCCACCGCGGCGACCCGGTGCTGGTCTCCGGCAACCTCTACAGCCGGTCCTACGAGGCCACCGACGGCACCCGACGCTGGTCGTACGAGGTCGAGGCGACCACCGTCGGCCCCGACCTCAGCCGCGGCACCGCGACCTTCCAGCGACGGGCCTCGCCGCATGCCGAGCCGGCCGGCCCGGCCACGGTGCTCGCTCTGGGCGGCGCCGACCCGGAGCCGGCCACCGCCACACCGGAGGCGGCCTGACACGGGTGTCGGAGGCCAGCCGGGCGCCACATAGGCTGCCGAATGACGGGTCGTCGGGCTGGCGCCGGGCTCGCGGCGATTCGGGGAGGAATGCCATGGTCAGGAGCGACGAGATCGTCCGCCTTGCCGTCGCGTTGCTGGACGGCCGGGCGCTCGCGCCGGCGCGTCGTCGCGGTGCCTCGGCCCCGGCGCTCGACGCCTGGCTGCCCGCGGTACGCCGGGGCGCCGAGCTGCTGGCCGGGGCCGCCGCCCGGTCCGGTCTCGGGTCGCGGGTTTCGGCCGGCCTGGCGCGGACCCTCGCCGAGCGGTCGGCGCGGCTGCTGGCCGCCGGGCCGCGAACCACCGGCGACCTCGCCGCCTGGCAACTGGCGGCGGCCAACGGTGCCGGTCTCGTCCTCGGCGCCGGCCTCGATCTGGTGGTCGGAGATCCGCGCCGGTTGCACCCGGTGGCCGGGTTCGGGTCGCTCGTGCAGCGCTGGGAGCGGCACAGTTACCAGCCGTCCCGGGCGGCCGGCCTGCGCTTCGCCGCGGTCTCGATCGGCGTCCCGGTGGCAGCGGCGCTCGGCGTGGCCGCGGCCACCCGGCGCCGACCGCTGGCCCGCGCCGCCGCCGTCGCCGGTACCACCTGGTTGGTGCTCGGCGGCACCTCGCTGCGCCGCGAGGCCACCGGGGTCGCCGCCGCCCTCACCGCAGGCGACCTCGCCGGCGCACGGTCCCGGCTGCCGGGGCTGTGCGGCCGGGACCCGTCCACACTGGACACGGCCGGATTGTCCCGGGCGACGGTCGAATCGGTCGCCGAGAACACCTCGGACGCGGTGGTCGCGCCGCTGTGCTGGGGCGCGCTGGCCGGGCTGCCTGGCCTGGTCGGCTATCGGGCGATCAACACCCTCGACGCGATGGTCGGGCACCGGTCGCCGCGCTACCGACGCTTCGGCGCGGTGGCGGCCCGGCTGGACGACCTGGCGAACCTGGCCCCGGCGCGGCTGACCGCGGCGCTGACCGTCGCGGCTGCACCGCTGGTCGGCGGCAGCCGTCGGGCCGCACTGCGCACCTGGCTGCGGGACGGGCTCCGGCATCCCAGTCCCAACGCGGGTCAGTGCGAGGCTGCCGCGGCCGGCGCTCTCGGCGTTCGGTTGGGCGGCCGCAACGTGTATGCGGGCCGGGTCGACGAGCGGCCGCAACTGGGCGACGGGCGCCGTGTCGAACCAGTCGACATCGTCCGCGCGGCCCGGCTGTCCGCGGCGGTCGGCGCGGCGACGGTCGCGCTCACCGCCGGGCACCTGGCCACCGCGCCGGCCCGCCGCGCCCTGCTGCGCCGCGCCGGCCTGCGGGTGGTGGACCGCATCGCGGCTCGACGCGGGCGGTCCTGGTGACCGAGCTGCGCGGAGCCCTGCTGGTCGCCGGAACCACTTCCGACGCCGGCAAGAGCACCCTCGTCGCCGGGCTGTGCCGGTACCTGCGTCGCCGCGGAGTGCGGGTCGCGCCGTTCAAGGCGCAGAACATGTCGAACAACTCCGCGGTCACGCTGGATGGTGGCGAGATCGGCCGGGCGCAGGCGTGGCAGGCTGCTGCGAGCGGCCTGGAGCCGAGCGTGCGGTTCAACCCGGTGCTGCTCAAGCCGGGGTCGGACCGTCACAGCCAGCTCGTCGTGCTGGGCAGGGCCCGGGGCGAGGTCTCCGCCGGGCAGGGCGGCGCGCTGCGCGCCGAACTCGGCCGGATCGTGGCGGGCACCCTCGACCAGCTGCGCGCCGAGTACGACGTGGTGATCTGTGAGGGGGCGGGCAGCCCCGCCGAGATCAACCTACGGTCCGGTGACCTGGCCAACATGGGGTTGGCCCGCAGCGCCGGCCTGCCCACGATCGTGGTCGGCGACATCGACCGGGGCGGCGTCTTCGCCTCCATGTTCGGCACGCTTGCGTTGCTGGAGCCGGCCGACCAGCGGCTGGTCGCGGGCTTCGTGGTCAACAAGTTCCGCGGCGACGCCGAACTGCTCGCGCCCGGCCTGAGCATGCTCACCGAACTGACCGGCCGGCCCACCCTGGGCGTGCTGCCGTACGAGCCGGACCTGTGGTGGGACACCGAGGACTCCCTGTCGTACTCCGACGGCCGGCTGCTGGGCCGACCGGGTCCGGCCCGCGGGGAACAATGGCTGCGGATCGCCGTGGTGCGGCTGCCTCGCATCTCCAATGCCACCGATCTGGAGGCGCTCGCCGCTGAACCGGGCGTCTCGGTCCGGCTGACCGCCACGACCGGCGAGCTGGCCGACGCCGACCTGATCGTGCTGCCCGGCAGCAAGGCCACCGTGGCCGACCTGGAGTGGCTGCGCGAGCGCGGGCTCGACGCGCCGATCCGGGCACATGCCGCGGCCGGGCGGCCGGTGCTCGGGCTGTGCGGCGGCTACCAGATGCTCGGCGCGCTGATCGACGATCCGGTGGAGAGCGGCCGCGGGCAGGTCGACGGGCTCGGGTTGCTGCCGGTGCACGTGCGGTTCGTCGCCGACAAGAAGCTGGGCCGGGTCGCCGGCACCGCACTCGCCGCACCGGTGCGCGGCTACGAGATCCATCACGGCCGCGCCGAGGTGGGCTACGACGCGCACGTCACCCCGTTGATCACGGACGCGGCCGGCGCTCCGGAAGGCTGCCGCTCCGGCGCGGTGTTCGGCACCCACTGGCACGGTGCCTTCGACGGCAACGAGTTCCGCCGGGCGTTCCTGGCCGAGGTGGCACGGCTGGCCGGCCGGGACGGTTTCCGGCTCGCCCCCGACACCGACGTCCCCGCACTGCGCGAGGCGTCCCTCGATCGCCTCGGCGACCTGGTCGAGAAGCATCTCGACGGCACGGCACTCGACCGGCTGATCGGGGGCGGTGCACCGGCCGGCCTGCCCTTCGTGCCGCCCGGCCCGCCCCCGATCCCATCGGCGCGTCCGGGTCGGGTGCTCGCGGTGGTCTCCGGTACCGACCGGGCCATCTCGGCCACCGGCGCGCCGCCGGCCCGGCCGGCCGAACCGGTCGTGACCGGTGGCCGCGAGGTCGTCTCGTTCGAGCGGCTCGCCGCCGGCATCCGGGCCGCACCGGCCCGCTGCGGCCCGGTCCGGTTGGTGGCGGTCGATGGGCGCGCGGGCTCCGGCAAGAGCACGTTCGCGGCCCGGCTCACCGACGCGCTGGCCGCCACCGGTGCCCGGGTGTTCCTGCTGCACACCGACGACCTGCTGCAGGGCTGGTTGGACATCGTGTCGTTCTGGCCCCGCCTGGAGGAATGGGTGCTCTGTCCGCTGCGCCGGGGTGAGCCGGCGCGGTTCCGGCGCTACGACTGGCACCGCGGTGCGTTCCCGGACCGGTTCGAGCAGATCGGCCGGCCGGACGTGCTGGTGCTCGACGGCGTCACCACCGCCCGGGCAGCGGCCCGGCCGCTGCTGACCCGTTCGTGCTATGTGCAGACCGACCGCCAGCTCCGGTTCGACCGGGGGTGCGCCGGGACGGTGCCGGGGTCGTGCCCGACTGGACCAGGTGGATGACCGACGAGGACCAGCACTTCGCGGCCGATCGCACGGTCGAGCGGGTCGAGGTGGTGGTGGATGGTGCTCCGGCGATCGATCATCGGCCGGAAACACACTTTGTCCGGATAGTTCCCGGTGCCGAGACGTGCCAGGGTTTCCCGTAGGGGCATCTTGCGGGTGCGGAAGGCAGCCGGCAGTGGCCGGGACGGCCTAGCGTTGACAGCACACGAACGACATCGCGGGAGGGCACGATGACCGACTCGACCGGCAACGGATCGCGCGGCGGCAGCGGTCAGGATGGTGCGGGCGGCAGCCCGGGCCGGGATGACGCCGGCGCCCGGCAGCCGGCGCGCCGTCGGGTCACCCTGACCGGGATCAGCTCGCGAGCGTGGGAGCATCCGGCCGATCGTGGCGCCCTGGTCGCGTTGCGCGAGCTTCGCGGGTTCGACGACGTTCTGCGCAAGTTCTTCGGGTTGTTCAACGAGCGCTACTTCCGGATGAAGTATCTCGGCTCGTCGATCCGGGCCAACGGCTGGCAGTACTCGCGGGTGCACGCCGTCTACCTGGAGGCCGCGGCGGCGCTCGACGCCGGTGAACCGGCCGACCTGCCGGAGCTGTACGTCTCGCAGACCCCGTTCGCCAACGCCGGCGCGTTCGGCATGGACAAGCCGTTCATCGTGGTCAACAGCGCCACCGTGCAGATGATGGACGACGACGAGTTGCGTTTCGTGCTCGGGCACGAACTCGGCCACATCCGCTCCGGGCACGCCGTTTACCACACACTGCTGGTGTGGCTGCTGGAGCTGATGCGCGGGCTGAACTGGATCCCGCTCGGTGCGCTCGCCCTGCGCGGCATCGTCGCTGCGTTGATGGAGTGGTACCGCAAGGCCGAGCTGTCGTCCGACCGGGCCGGCCTGCTCGCCGGGCAGGATCCGGCGGCCGCACTGCGGGTGCACATGAAGTTCGCCGGCGGCGGCGACCTGTCCGACATCGACACCGCGGCGTTCCTGGCCCAGGCGAACGAGTACGACCGGGCCAACGGCGACCTGCGCGACAGCCTGGTCAAGCTGATGCTGCTGGAGGCGTCGACGCATCCGATGCCGGTCGCGCGCGCCGCCGAACTGCGCCGCTGGGTGGAGACCGGGGAGTACCGGCGGGTGCTGTCCGGCGACTACCCGCTGCGTGAGGACGATGCGGACGCCTCGGTCAGCGAGGAGGTCAAGGCGGCGGCCAAGTCCTACCAGGACGCCTTCGCCCGGTCCCAGGACCCGCTGGCTGGCCTGCTGCGCCGGTTCGGCGACGGGGCGAACGTCGCGGGTGAGTGGGCCAAGGCGGGTGCGGACAAGCTGCGTGCCTGGGTGTCCGGCGACGCCCGTCGCGGCGAGGACCCGGGGGGAGACGATCGCTGACCGGGTGCATACGATCCGGACCATGACGATGACCCCACCCCGACCTGCGCCGTTGTCCTCCTCGCCGCGACCCGATCGGGGAGGTGCCGCGTGAGTGCACCCAGCGATGCGGACGTCACCGCAGCGGTCGACCGGGTCCTGCCGGAAGTGCGCGCCGACCTGGAACGGCTGGTCACGGTGCCGAGCGTCGCGTTCCCGGGCTTCGACCACGGGCACGTTCAGCGTTCGGCGGAGATGGTCGCCGACCTCTGCCGCGCCGCCGGTGTGCCCGACGTCCAGATCCTGAGCGTCGAGGGCGGCCAGCCGGCGGTCGTCGGCCGCATCCCGGCGCCGGCGGGCGCCCCCACGGTGCTGCTCTACGCGCATCATGACGTGCAGCCGGTCGGCGACGAGAGCGGCTGGAACACCGCCGCGTTCGAGCCGACCCAGCAGGGGGAGCGGCTCTACGGACGCGGCGCCGCGGACGACAAGGCCGGGGTGACCGCGCATCTGGCCGCCATCCGCGCCTTCGACGGCCGGCCGCCGGTCGGCGTCACCCTGTTCATCGAGGGCGAGGAGGAGTGTGGCTCGCCGACGCTGGAGCGATTCCTGCACGAGTACGCGGAGCTGCTCACCGCCGACGTGCTGGTCCTCGCCGACTCCGGCAACTGGGACGTCGGCACGCCGGCGCTGACCACCTCGCTGCGTGGCCTGGCCGACTGCTACGTCGAGGTGCGGACGCTGGAGCACGCGGTGCACTCCGGGATGTACGGCGGGGTCGTGCCCGACGCGCTCACCACCCTGTGTCGGGTGCTCGCCACCTTGCACGACGAGGCAGGCAACGTCGCGGTCCCCGGCCTGCACGAGGCCGGCCCGACCGGCGTGGAGATGCCGGAGAAGCGGCTCCGTGAGGAGTCCAGCGTGCTCGACGGCGTGCAGCTGGTCGGCACCGGCTCGATCACCGAGCGCAACTGGAACAAGCCGGCCATCACCGTGATCGGTATCGACTGCCCGTCGGTGCAGAACGCGTCCAACACGCTGGTTGCGTCCGCGCGCGCCAAGGTGAGCCTGCGGCTCGCGCCCGGCCAGGACCCGGAGGCGGCGATGGCCGCGCTGGTCGAACACCTGCGGACGCACGTCGAATGGGGTGCTTCGGTGACGGTGACGCGCGGTGAGCTGGGCGCGCCGTACCAGATCGACGCGACGGGCCCGGTGTTCGACGCGGCCCGGGACGCCTTCCGGACCGCGTGGGACGGTGCGGCGCCGGTGGACATGGGTATCGGCGGTTCGATCCCGTTCGTGGCGGAGTTCGCCGACGCCTTCCCGTCGGCGGCGATCCTGGTGACCGGGGTCGAGGATCCGGACTCGCGGGCGCACGGGGCCAACGAGAGCCTGCACCTCGGCGAGTGGCGGCGGGCCTGCGTGGCCGAGGCGCTGCTGCTGGCCAAGCTGGCCCGGGCATCGGGTCGGTGAGACCCGCCGACCGGCAGCGCCGCCCGTCCTGGATCTTTCTCGGGCTGGTGGCGCTGCTGGTGCTGTCCGCCGCCGCGACCTGGACGGGTCTGGGCAACGTCCGGGTCGACGCGTTCGTCCTGGTCGGCTCGGGCTGGTTGGTCTCGCTGTGCCTGCACGAGTTCGGTCACGCGTTCCTCGCCTACCGCTTCGGCGACGGTGGCGTGGTGGAGCGTGGCTACCTGACGCTCAACCCGCTGAAGTACTCCAACGTGCTGTTGTCGTTCGTGCTGCCGCTGGTGTTCGTCCTGCTGGGCGGTTTCGGCATGCCCGGTGGTGCGGTCTGGGTGGATCGCGCCCGAATCGGTGGTCGGGCGCGGCACAGCCTCGTCTCGGGCGCGGGCCCGGCGTTCAACGTGGTGCTGGCCGTGGCGCTGGCGGTTCCGTTCTGGCTCGGTGCGGCGAACTCGACGCACGTGGATTTCTGGTCGGCACTGGCGTTCCTCGGTTTCCTGCAGGTCACCGCGAGCGTGCTGAACCTGGTCCCGATGCCCGGCCTGGACGGCTACGGGATCCTCGAACCGTGGCTGCCGCCGCACTGGCGGCGCGGTGCGGCGATGATCGCTCCGTACGGCATGCTGCTGATCTTCGCGTTGCTGTGGGAGCCGCGGGTCAACGCGCTGTTCTTCCGGCTGGTGTTCTTCCTCGCCGACCTGGTCGGGATTCCGCTCGGCGCGGTGGCGACCGGCGACCAGCTGTTCCGCTTCTGGACCTGAGCGTCCCGGAAGCCCGGTGCGGGCCGGCACCGGGCTTCCGCACACCGGCAGCGGCCGGCTCAGCCGAGCGCGGAGTCGGCCAGGTGATGGAAGAAGCCCGGGGAGAGGACCGCGACCCCGGCGACGACCGCGACCAGCACGAACACCGGCAGTAGCAGCCTTCGCTCGACGCCGCCGCCGACCTTGACCGCGACCGCGTCGGGCACGCCGAACTCACGCCAGGTGCGTCGCCCGGTCGGCAGTGGCCAGATCACCGGGCAACCCTGCTTGGTGATCATGTCGCCGAACGTGTGCACGATGCCGCCGGCGGCGATGGCCGCGCCGATCATCGGATAGCCGCGGCCGGTGGGCAGCAGCGAGTATGCACCGAAGGCGGCGGCCAGCGCACACAGCGTGGTGATCAGCCAGCCACGCTTCTTCGCCCAGGTGTGCAGCAACCCGCGGATGGCCAGCGCGAACATGAAGAACAGCACGCCGATCACCGCCCACTTGCCGAACCTGGCGCACAGTGCGCCGACGCCGAAGCCGAGCCCGACGTTGAACAGCCAGGTGTGGGTCAGCGTGCGGTGGCCGTTGTGGCGTCGCGGATCGCGGCGCATCCGGGTCAGCTTGTACACCCCGAGCGAGATCTTCTCGACGCACTCGGCGAGGAACAGCGACACGACACCGAAGGTGTGCGCGACGGTCGCGCCGCCCTTGTTCGCGGTGACCCGGCCGGACAGATCGAGGTCGGGCAGCAGGGCCGCGCCGGCGCACACCGCGGCGCCGACACCGAGCTGCACCGGGCCGGGGTGGTAGTCCCACCAGTGCCCGGCGACCCAGCAGCCGGCCAACCAGGCCGCGGCGCCGGACATCGCGTGTGTCGGCCCCATCACCATCGTCGGCATCCTCCCCAGAAACTCGCTGCGCCACCTGAGGACGGTGGCGTCGATGCACCGAATGGCACGATGCGGTCGCCGCTCGTACCGACGGGCCGGTGCGGCACCGGAACGCACCGATCGGCACGGCCGCGCCCACTGTGCCAGATGGGTACGACGTTCCCGGCGTCCGGTCCCGGCCGGGCCTCCGATCAGGACGGTCCGATCTGGACGGTCCGGCCGTCGCGGTAGCAGCCGATCGTGGCGAGGGTGCGGTGGCACCCGATCGCGGCGAGAGTGTCGTACCGGCCGGGCAGGATGGGTTGATGTTGTTCGCGGAGGTGGCGGCGACGTCCGCCGCGGTGGCGGCGACCCGGTCCCGGCTGGCCAAGGTGGAGTTGCTCGCCGATGCGCTGCGCCGGCTGGCGCCGGCGGAGGTGCCGGCCGGCGTCGCGTACCTGTCCGGGGAGCTGCGCCAGCGCCAGCTCGGCGTCGGCTGGGCCGGGTTGCGCGAGTTGCCCGCACCGGTCGAGGAGTCGACGTTGACGGTCGTCGCGGTCGACACCGCGCTCGCCGAGATCGCCGGCCAGCGCGGGGCCGGCGCCACCGCCCGGCGGCGGCACCTGCTTCGTGAGCTGTTCGGCGCCGCCACCGCCGACGAGCAGCGGTTGCTGTCCGGCCTGGTCGCCGGCGAGGTCCGGCAGGGCGCGCTGGCGGGCGTGCTGGCCGAGGCGGTGGCCCGCGCCGCCGAAGTCGATGCGGCTGCCGTCCGCCGAGCGTTGCTGCGCTCCGGTGACCTGCGTGCGGTGGCCGCCGCCGCGCTGTCCGGCGGCGAGCCGGCACTCGCCGAGTTCGGGCTGGCGGTGGGCCGGCCGCTCGCTCCGATGCTGGCTCAGCCGGCACCGGACGTGGCCGAGGCGATGCGCCGGCTGGCGCCGGACGAGACGCCGGTGTCGATCGACGACAAGCTGGACGGGGTGCGCGTGCAGGTGCATCGGGACGGCAGCGACGTCGCGGTGTTCACCCGCAGCCTGGACGACATCACCGATCGGGTGCCCGAGCTGGTCGAGGCGGCCCGCGCGATGCCGGCGCGCAGCCTGGTGCTCGACGGTGAGGCACTGGCGCTGACCGCGGCTGGCCGGCCGCGACCGTTCCAGGTGACCGCGGCCCGGGTCGGGCGGCGGGCACCCGACCCGGCGGAGCTTCCGCTGCACCCGTTCTTCTTCGACGTGTTGCACGCCCACGGGGCCGACCTGCTCGACGAGCCGGCGTCGGTTCGGTTCGCCGAGCTTGCCCGGATCGTGCCCGACGCGGCTCGGGTCGGTCGCCGCACCACCGGATCGCCGGCCGAGGCGCAGCAGCGGTTCGCCGACGCCGTCGCCGCCGGACAGGAGGGCGTGGTGATCAAGTCGCTCGCCGCGCCGTACGAGGCGGGGCGGCGCGGCGGCGGCTGGTTGAAGGTGAAGCCCCGGCACACCCTGGACCTGGTCGTGCTGGCCGCCGAGTGGGGGCACGGCCGCCGCCGTGGTCTGCTGTCCAACCTGCATCTCGGCGCGGCCGGGCCGGACGGATTCGTGATGCTCGGCAAGACGTTCAAGGGGCTGACCGACGCGATGCTGGCATGGCAGACCGAGCGGCTGCGTGAACTCGCCACCGAGTCCGGGCGCTACCTCGTCCGGGTCCGGCCGGAGCTGGTCGTCGAGATCGCGTTCGACGGGGTGCAGACCAGCCCGCGCTATCCGGCCGGGCTGGCGCTGCGGTTTGCCCGGGTGCTGCGCTACCGAGAGGACAAGTCGGCGGCCGAGG
Organism: Actinocatenispora thailandica; assembly: GCF_016865425.1. NCBI lineage: Bacteria > Bacillati > Actinomycetota > Actinomycetes > Micromonosporales > Micromonosporaceae > Actinocatenispora > Actinocatenispora thailandica. Next base: position 2,138,606 of record NZ_AP023355.1, read on the forward strand.
CGGACACCATCGACACGGTCCGGGAGATCTGGCGAGCCGCGGGCGGTGAGCCGGCCGGCTGACCGCCCGGCGCCGCTGGCTCGGCGGTGACCCTGATCAACGGGTGCCGGGATGGTCCTCGGGCAACCGGGACGACCGGTCGGGCACCGCCGTGCGTGCCGGAGAGTCGGCGTCGTTCTCGTCGTCCTCGGGCAGCCGCGAACCGCGCCCCGGCGACGACCCCGCCGACCGTGCACCGCGCCGCCCGTCGCCGGGTGCCGACAGCCCGGCCCGTTTGCGCGCCTCCCAGCGGATCAGCAGCCCGAAACCGACCAGCGCCATGCCGGAGAACAACCACCACTGCAGGATGTAGGACAGGTTCATGGCGGCGTTCTGGTGGTCGATCGGTATCTGGACGAACCGGTCGGACAGTGCCGGGGTCTGCGCGGTGGCGGTCACGTAGCCGCCGGCGATCGGGTAGGGCACCGCGGAGGCGAGCAGCCGCGGGTCGATCCGGCGCACCTCCACGTGCCCGTTGCGTCGGGTCGGGCCGCTGCCACCGCTCTCCGGCAGCCGTACCTGGCCGATCACGGTGACCTGGCCGCTCGGCGCGGTCGGCACCACCGGATCGGCTGCGCCGTCCGGGTCGGCCGGCGGCAGCCAGCCGCGGTCGATCAGCACGGCGGTGCCGTCGGAGCGCCGGAGCGGGGTGAGGATCTCGTATCCGACGTTGCCGTTGACGGTGCGGACCCGGGCGAGCATCTGGTGGGCCGGGTCGTACCGGCCGGTGAGCCGGACGCGCAGGTACTCGTCGGCGTCCGACGGGCTGCGCCCGGCTGGCAGGATCCGGTCGGTCCCGGCGACCGGTGCCGCGGCGGCGTGCCGGTCGATCCGGTCGTTGATGCTGCTGCGCAGCTGGTAGCGGTGCAGCTGCCAGACGCCGAGGAAGACCATGACCACCGCGAGCGCGACCGCGAGCAGCCCGAACAGCACCCAGCGGGGCGTGCGGAGCACGCTCAGAGCGTGGGGCGTCGGCGGGCCGGTCTCGGGCACGGGTCAACGCTACCGACCTGCGCGGGGCGGCGGCGCCGGGGGCGCTGGGGAGTGGCTTGCATGCGTTGCGCAGACTGTCGGTGGATCATTGCCCTTTCCTCACCGAGGAGTGCTCCGATGCCCGCCGTTCCCCGCCTTGTGATCACCGCGCCCTCGTCCGGGCACGGCAAGACCGCCGTCTCCGTCGGCCTGATCGCCGCGCTGGCGGCACGCGGTCTGACCATGGCCGGGTTCAAGATCGGCCCGGATCATGTCGATTCCGGTTATCTCGGTCTGGCGGCGGGTCGGGTCGGCCGCAACCTGGATCCACGGATGGTCGGCGGCGACCTGCTGCCCGGCCTGTTCCTGCACGGCGCCCGGGACGCCGACGTGGCCATCGTGGAGGGCACCATGGGCCTCTACGACGGGTTGTCCGGGCGGGCCGGGGAGGAGAACACCGCCCAGGTGGCGGGCATGCTGCGGGCGCCGGTGGTGCTGGTGGTGGACGCCGCGGCGATGGGGCAGTCGGCGGCCGCGCTGGTGCACGGCTTCCGGGCGTACGACGACCAGTTGTGGCTCGGCGGGGTGATCCTGACCCGGGTCTCCTCCGACCGGCACGAGGAGATCCTGCGTTCCGCGCTCGGCGAGATCGGCGTCCCGGTGCTGGGGGTGCTGCGCCGGCACGATTTCAGCCAGTTGCCGCCCCGGACGTACGGGATGGTGCCGGTGGTGGACGGCGCGGTCGACGCGGTGCGCGCGGTGCGCCGGCTGGGGGAGCGGATGCTGGCCCGGCTCGATCTGGAGCGGCTGCTCGCGCTGGCCCGGTCGGCGCCGCCGCTGTCGGTGGATGCCTGGGGGCCGGAGTCGGCGCTGGGCGCCGCGGCCGAGTCGGCGGCGCCGGTCTCGCCGGCCGCGGTGGGCTACGCCACCGAGCGGCTGCCGGCCGCCGGTGAACGGCCGATCGTCGCGGTGGCCGGCTCGGATCCGTTCAGCTTCGCCTACCCGGAGACCGGGGAGTTGCTGGCCGCCGCGGGCGCCGAGGTGGTGCCGTTCGACCCGGTGCGCGACGAGCGGCTGCCCGCGGGTACCCGTGGCCTGGTGTTCGGTGGTGGATTCCCGGAGGCGTTCGCCGACGAGCTGTCCGCGAACCGGCGGTTGCGCGACGACGTGGTCGCGTTGGCGCGGGAGGACGGCCCGATCTACGCCGAGAACGCCGGTCTGCTCTGGTTGGTCAAGGAGCACGACGGCCGCGAGATGTGCGGCATGTTCGATGCGTCCGCACAGACCACGAACCTGTTGGTGCTGGGCTACCGGGATGCGGTGGCGCGGGCGTCGAGTTCGGTGGTGAAGGTCGGTGCGCGGGTGGTCGGGCACAAACACCACCGCGCCACGGTGACGCCGCGAGCCGGGGACAACGCCGCCTGGCAGTGGAACGGCGGTCGGCCGGAGGGCTTCATCTGGCGCAAGGTGCACGCCTCGTTCCTGACCGTACACTGGGCCGGCCATCCCGAGATGGCCGCGCGGTTCGTCGCGGCCATCGGCTGACTTTCGTGCCGTGCCGGTGGCTTTGTTCCGCGCACGGCAGGTGAGTACTGTTGACGTGCTTTGGTCCCGCGGGGGCGGTATGACAGAGGCAGGGCAGATGACCGCGCAGACAGTTTCGGCTGCCCGCTTCCCGGAGCTGACGGTGGTGACGCCTCGGCTGCTGGTGCGACCGCTGACCGGTGCGGACACGGCCGAGGTGACCGCCGTGTTCGCCGATCGGCAGACCCGGCGGTGGATGGCGCTCCCCTCGCCGTACACGGATGCCGACGCGAAGATGTGGTGCACCTGGATGGCTGCCGAGCGGCGTACCCGCGGCGACGGCGACCACTACGGCATCGTGCAGCGCGACGACGACCGGCTGGTCGGCCTGCTGTGGACCAAGCGCACCGACTGGGGCACCCGCAGCACCGAGATCTCGTACGCGGTGGCGCCCGACGCGCGCGGATTCGGCTACACCGCGGAGGCCGCCGACGCGCTCGCCGTCGACCTGATCCTGGAGCACCGGTTCCAGCGGGTCGAGGTGCGCGTCGCGGCCGGCAACGTGGCCTCCCGGCGGGTGGCGGAGAAGGCCGGCTTCGTCTACGAGGGACTGCTGCGCAACGCCGGGGTGGTCGAGTCGGGCCGGGTCGATCTGAGCGTCTGGTCGCTGGTGCCGGCAGATCTGCGCGGCGAACCGCACGCCGCCGGCTGACTCGGTAACCTCGTCGTCCGCCCCGATGCATCGCCCGGCCGCGCCACCCCGGCCGGTACGGGGCGGCGCGGGTACCGGTTCAGGTGGTGGCGATGGTGCCGCTCTGATCCCCGATGACCAGGTGCAGCCGTTCCAGCCGGGCCCCGGTGGGGATGTCGTACGCGAGCTGGTAGCTGGCCTTCTGCCCCGTCTCGACGATCTCGTTGCGGAACGCCAGCCACTCGGTGACCGGCTCGACGTGGTCCAGCCCGACGTCCAGGTCGGCGGTCCAGGTACGCAGGTTGATCACCGCGGTCTGCTTGCCGCCGTTGTGGACCGAGACGACGATCGCGCAGTACGCGCCGTGCGGGGTGCCGCGCTCCCCGAACGGCGGCGTGGACAGCCCGCACTTGACCTGCGTGGTGGTCAGCGTGACGCCGGCGACCGTGGTGGAGCGCCCGCTGACGTAGCCCAGCCCGTAGTAGGGGGCCAGCGCCCGGTAGCCGAAGTAGCCGCCGACGACCAGCACCAGCACCACGGCGCCGGCGACGCTGCCGAGGATCGTCCACCGGCGCCGGGTCCACTTCTGTTTCGGTTGCTCGGTACCGGTGGTGAGGTGTTGCAGCGACTCCGGCATGCCGGTCTGGCGCGGTGCCGTGCGCCGTGGCGTCTCGGGCTGCTGGGCCGACATGTCCTTCAGCGACCGGTACCGCCCGGCCGCCGAGTCCGGCGGTGCGACCGGCTCGCTCGGGGCGCGGGGCGCGCCGACGGCAGGTACGGCCGGGCGCCGGCCGGCGGCGGATAGCTGCCGGTGGCGGGCGGTCCGTACGGACCGGGCGACCCGTACGGGCCCGGTGAGCTGGGCGGCGGTGCGGCGAACCCGTTCGGGGCCGGGCCGGCCGTGGTGGGTCCGTTCGGCGGCTGCACGGGCAGATCCGAACGGTGCCGACCACCGCCCGGCGGCGTCGCGTTGCGACGTTCGTCGGGCGAGCCGCTCTGTGGAGTCGTCAACGCTGAATCCTCCCGTACGCCGAGACTGCGGTGTTTCGTGGCCGTCGACCGGCCGCGCCGATCGCCGCTCGACCGGCATGCCGGGTTGGCGGGTCACGAAATCCCAGCGAGGCACATTAAGACAAGACCGACCCGCACACACTCGGCCGTTCGTTCGGTTGTGAGAATGGCGTCATGGCTATGGAGCTGGGGGGCGCGACCGACGACGCGATCGTGGTGATGCCTCCGGACGCTCCGGGTATGTCGGACGGTGGTGGCTTCGTCACCGCATCATCGGATGAAGCGCCCATCACGGGATCGGGTGGGCCTGCCGCCGGATGTCCGGTGCGGAGCCTAGCCGCCGGCGACGTCGATCTGAGTCATCATGGCGACACCGAACTGGCGCCCGGGCTCGTGGATCTTGCGGTGAACGTCCGGCACGACCCGGGGCCCGGCTGGCTCACCGAGCCGGTCCGGGCCGCGCTCGACGACCTCGCGCGCTACCCCGATCCGGCACCGGCGCGCGGCGCGGTAGCCGCCCGGCACGGCCGCTCGGCGCCCGAGGCACTGCTCACCGCCGGTGCCGCGGAGGCGTTCGTGCTGCTGGCGCGGGCGCTGCCGGTGCGCCGGGCGGTGCTGGTGCATCCGCAGTTCACCGAGCCGGAGGCGGCGCTGCGGGCGGCCGGGCACCGGGTCGACCGGGTGATCCTGCCGCCGCCGTTCGTGCTGGCGCCCGAGCTGGTGCCGGCCGACGCCGACCTGGTCGTGATCGGCAACCCGACCAACCCGACGTCGGTGCTGCACCCGGCGGACACGATCGCCGGGCTGTGCCGGCCCGGCCGGGTCGTCGTCGTGGACGAGGCGTTCGCGGACACCGTGCCCGGTGAACCGGAGTCGCTGGCCGGCCGGCGGGACCTGCCCGGCCTGGTGGTGATCCGCAGTTTCACCAAGACCTGGGGGCTCGCCGGGCTGCGCATCGGGTACCTGCTGGGCGCACCGGACCTGGTCGCCCGGTGCGCCGCCGCGCAGCCGCTGTGGCCGGTCTCGTCGCCGGCGCTGGCCGCCGCCCTGGCTCTGGCGCAGCCCCGCGCGGTGGCCGCGGAACGGCGCATCGCCGAGCAGCTCGATGCCGACCGGCGGTACCTGGTGGGCCGGCTCGCCGCCGTGGGACTGCCCGTGGTCGGCGTACCGAGGTCACGCTTCGTGTTGGTGCATCGGCCGGGCGCGGACCGGTTGCGCGCCGCGTTGCGGACCGCCGGGTACGCGGTGCGGCGCGGCGACACCTTCCCCGGGCTGGGTGCCGACTGGCTGCGCGTCACGGTCCGGGACCCGGGCACGACCGACCGGTTCGTCGCGGCGCTGGTGGCGCTCGGCGGTGCCCGGTGACCGGGCCGTACCCGCTGGGGTTGCGGCTGGCCGGCCGGCCGGTGCTGGTGGTCGGTGGCGGTGCGGTCGCGCAGCGGCGGATACCCGCGCTGCTCGCCGCCGGCGCGGTCGTCATGCTCGTCGCACCGGCCGCCACCCCGGCCCTGGACGAGCGCGCCACGCTGGGCGAGATCACCTGGCAGCAAAGGAAGTTCGAACCGTCCGATGTGGACGGTCAGTGGCTGGTACTGGCGGCCACCGACGACCCCGCCGTGAACGCCACGGTGTCCGCCGCGGCCGAGTCGGTACGGGTGTTCTGCGTCCGGGCCGACGACGCCGCCGCGGCCACCGCCTGGACGCCGACGGTCACCGGTGCCGACGATCTGACCGTCGCGGTCTGGGGTGGCGGTGACCCGCGCCGGTCGGTCCGGCTGCGCGAGGCGATCGCCGCCGGACTGGCCGACGGCAGCCTCGACGCGCCCCGGTTCCGGGCGCCGGAAACGGCGCCCGCCGGCCGACTGGTACCGGCGGCGCCGCGCCCGGTTCCCGGCGTCGCGCTCGTCGGTGCCGGGCCGGGCGATCCGGAGCTGATCACTGTACGTGGTCGCCGGTTGTTGTCCCGCGCCGATGTCGTGGTGGTCGACCGGCTGGCGCCGCAGTTGCTGCTGGACGGGCTGCGCAGCGACGTCGAGGTGATCGACGCGGCGAAGATCCCGCACGGCCGTCAGCTCGCCCAGGAGTCGATCAACGCGGTCCTGGTGGAGCGGGCACTGGCCGGCCGGTTCGTGGTGCGGCTCAAGGGCGGCGATCCGTTCGTGTTCGGGCGTGGCGGGGAGGAAGCGGCGGCCTGCCTGGCCGCCGGCGTTCCGGTGACCGTGGTCCCCGGGGTGTCCAGCGCGATCGCGGTACCCGGGCTGGCCGGCATTCCGGTCACCCACCGTGGGATCACCCACGAGCTGGTGGTGTGCTCCGGGCACGTCCCGCCGGACCACCCGGACTCGTTGGTGGACTGGCCGGCGCTGGCCCGGTTGCGCGGCACCGTGGTCTTGCTGATGGCGGTGGGGAACCTGGCCGCGATCGCGGACCGCCTGATCCAGCTCGGGCGCGCCGCGGACACGCTGGCTGCCGTGGTGGAACGGGGTGGCACGCCGGAACAGCGGACGGTGCGCGGGACGCTGTCGACGATCGCCGCGGCGGCGGAGCGGGAGCGCGTCGGCGCGCCGGCGGTGGTGGTGATCGGTGCGGTGGTCGCCGCGATCGCGGCGGGCTGATCCGAGGGTCGCACCGAAGGAGCGCAGCGTCGATCAGGGGATCCGTCTTACGTTACTCGTGCGGTGGGTTAGCTGGCCAGAGTTTCGGCCAAGTTAATTTCTGTTAATTATGCCACAGTTTCTCGGGATCTGTTGTGGCTATTGGGAATCCGGGCCTGCTGTGCGCCCTTCCGGTTGAGCGGTCAGGGCCCCCGGCTATCGTCGGCAGCCATGACCGGGCAACCGCAGGATTCGCCAACCGCGAGCGTCGAGTCGATGACCGACGACCGCGGCGGCTCGGTCGTCTTTCGGGCCCCGACGGTTGCCGACGGGTCCCGACTGTGGCGGATGGCGGCCGATTCCGGCACGCTCGACGTCAACTCCGAATACAGCTATCTGCTGTGGTGTCGCGATTTCGCGGCCACCTCGGTGGTGGGCTGTGACGGTGACTCGGTGACCTCGTTCGTCACCGGGTACGTGCGCCCCGACGCGCCGGACACGCTGTTTGTCTGGCAGGTGGCGGTCGACGCCACATACCGGCGGCGTGGATTGGCCGTGCGCGCGCTGGACGCGCTGGTCGATCGGGTTGCGAGGACGCAGTCCGTGGTCTTCCTGGAGGCCACGGTGACACCAGACAACGTGCCCTCGGCGCGTCTGTTCGCGGGCTTCGCCCGCGCTCGCGGTGCCTCGCTCACCAAACAATCCCTGTTTACCGAAGAGCATTTCAGTGGTGGCCCGCACAACGAGGAGGTGCTGTTCCGAATCGGTCCGCTGCCACGCTGACCACAACCGAACAACCGACGGAGGATGATGAATCTCTTCGCCGATCTCGAATCCGAAGTCCGCAGCTACTGCCGGACCTGGCCGGTTGTTTTCGACCGCGCCATCGGTAGTCGAATGTACGACGAGAACGGTCGCGCCTACATTGATTTCTTCGCAGGTGCAGGCGCACTGAACTATGGCCACAACCAACCCGAGCTGAAACGCGCGCTGCTCGCGTACCTCGAACGCGACGGCGTCACGCACGGGCTGGACATGCACACGACCGCCAAGCGCGACCTGCTGGCGGCGCTGCGCGAGCACGTGTTGGCCCCGCGGGGCCTGGACTACAAGGTCCAGTTCCCCGGACCGACCGGTACCAATGCCGTCGAGGCGGCATTGAAGCTGGCCCGCAAGGTGACCGGACGAGAGTCGATCATCAGCTTCACGCACGGGTTCCACGGGATGACCCTCGGCTCGCTGTCGGTCACCGGCAATGCGATGAAACGCGGCGGTGCCGGCATTCCGCTGGTGCACGCGACGCCGATGCCGTTCGACAACTACCTGGACGGCCAGGTGCCGGACTTCCTGTGGTTCGAGCGGCTGCTGGCCGATTCGGGCAGCGGGCTGAACGCGCCGGCCGCGGTCATCGTCGAGACCGTGCAGGGCGAGGGCGGCATCAACGTGGCCCGGCCGGAATGGCTGCGCGCGCTGGCCGACCTGTGCAAACGGCACGACATCCTGCTCATCATCGACGACGTGCAGATGGGCTGCGGCCGAACCGGGCCGTTCTTCAGCTTCGAGGTGGCCGGCATCGAGCCGGACATGGTGTGCCTGTCCAAGTCGATCGGCGGGTACGGGCTGCCGCTCGCGCTGGTGCTGCTGCGTCCGGAACTGGACGTGTGGTCGCCGGGTGAGCACAACGGCACGTTCCGGGGCAACAATCCGGCGTTCGTGACCGCGACCCGCGCCCTCGAACTGTTCTGGACCGACGACCTGCTGCCGGCCCAGACGGCGACGAAGGGTGAGGTGGTCGAGTCGGCGCTGAACGCCATCGCGTCGAAGCACGCCGAACTCGACATCGCGGTACGCGGGCGGGGACTCGCCTGGGGCCTCGCCTTCGCCGACGCGGACGTCGCGGCGAAGGTGGTGACCGGTGCCTTCGACCGCGGCCTGCTCATCGAGACCGCCGGGGCGGAGGGCGAGGTCGCCAAGCTGATGCCCGCGCTCACGATCGGCCACGACGAACTGGGTGAGGGACTCGAGATCCTCGCCGACGCGGTCGCCGACGCCGCACACTGAGCTGGAGGACCAATGATCGTTCGTTCACTTGCCGACATCACCGAGACCGACCGCGACGTCAAGGCAGCGACCTGGCGCAGCAAGCGGTTGGTGCTGGCGAAGGAGAAGGTCGGCTTCTCGCTGCACGAGACGGTGATGTATGCCGGCACCGAAACGCACATGTGGTACGCGAACCACATCGAGGCGGTGCTGTGCATCGACGGCGAGGCCGAGCTGACCAACGCCGAGACCGGCGAGAAGCACCACATCGTGCCCGGCACCATGTACCTGCTCGACGGGCACGAGCACCACATCATGCGCCCGATCACCGACATCCGCACGATCTGCGTGTTCAACCCACCGGTGACCGGCCGTGAGGTGCACGACGACAACGGTGTCTATCCGCTGATCGTCGAGGAAGAGACCACCCAGGAGGTGTCCGCATGACCACGACCGTGACCCTGCCGACGACGGTGCCCGACGAGTACCCGACGCGCAAGCGCCCCACGCCGAGCCTGATCTTCCGCCGTGACCCGGTGGTGTGGTCGACCGGTGCGGCCGGGCCGATCGACACGCAGACCCTGGAGGAGTACGACAAGAACGGCTACCTCAGCGTCGACCAGCTGCTCACCGAAGCCGAGGTGGAGACCTACTCGGCCGAGCTGGACCGGCTCGCGAGTGACCCGGCGGTCCGGGCGGACGAGCGCACCGTCGTGGAGAAGACGTCCAACGAGGTGCGCTCGATCTTCGAGGTGCACAAGATCTCGGACCTGGTGGCGAAACTCGTCGCGGACGAGCGGGTCGTCGGCCGGGCGAGACAGATCCTCGGCTCCGACGTGTACGTGCACCAGAGTCGGATCAACTACAAGCCCGGGTTCGGTGGCGCCGGCTTCTACTGGCACTCCGACTTCGAGACCTGGCACGCCGAGGACGGCATGCCGGCGATGCGCGCGTGCAGCATCTCCATCGCGCTGACGGAGAACTTCGCGCAGAACGGCTGCCTGATGATCATGCCGGGCTCGCACCGCACGTTCGTCTCCTGCGTCGGCGAGACACCCGCCGAGCACTACAAGCAGTCGCTGAAGGAACAGGAGATCGGCACTCCCGACCAGGACAGCCTGAAGCTGCTCGCGAACAAGCACGGCATCGAGCAGTTCACCGGTCCGGCCGGGTCGGCGACGATCTTCGACTGCAACTGCATGCACGGCTCCAACGGCAACATCACGCCGTGGCCGCGGTCGAACATCTTCGTGGTGTTCAACAGCGTGGAGAACACCACGGTGGAGCCGTTCGCGGCGCCGTCGGCGCGCCCGCCGTTCATCGCCAGCCGGGACTTCACCCCGGTCGGCTGACGACCCGGGACACCGCGACACCGTGGGCCGCCGCGACACTCGATCGCGGCGGCCCACAGCGTGTCCACAGTGGACGGTTCAGCGGCGCGCGTCGAGCAGCAGCGCGCAGCGGATCAGGCCCAGATGGCTGTACGCCTGCGGGTGGTTGCCCAGACCCCGCTCGGCGAGCGGATCGTACTGCTCGGGCAGCAGCCCGGTCGGCCCGCAGCACGCGACGAGCTGGCCGTACAGCTGCTCGGCGTCGGCCCGGCGGCCGGTGCGCAGGTACGACTCGATCAGCCAGGCGGTACACACGTGGAAACCGCCCTCGACGCCCGGCATCCCGTCGTCGGAGCGGTACCGGTAGACCACCGGCCCGCTGCGCAACTCCGCCTCGATGGCGAGCACCGTGGACAGGAACCGCGGGTCGTCGTCGGCGAGCAGCCCGGACAGCCCCACCCAGAGCGAGGCGGCGTCCAGGTCGGTCCCGTCGTACGCGGTGGTGTAGGCGCCGACCTGCTCGTTCCACCCGTACTCCAGCACGTTGTCGGCGATCGCCGCGCGCAGCTCCACCCAGTCCGGTCGCTCCGGCAACCCGTGCCGCGCCGCCACCCGCAACGCCCGGTCGACCGTCTGCCAGCACATCACCTTCGAGTACACATGGTGTCGAGGCGGCTGCCGCTGCTCCCAGATGCCGTGGTCCGGCTCGAACCACCGCCGCGCGACGGCGTCCACCATCGCGGTGAGGACCTCGCGATCGAAGTCGCTGACCACCCCGCGACGCTGTGCCACCGCGTCGACCAGATCGGCGATCGGGCCGAACACGTCGAGCTGCAGCTGCTTGTTCGCCGCGTTGCCCACCCGCACCGGCCGGGACCCGGCGTAGCCGGGCAGCGTGTCGATCACCGCCTCCGGGCCGAGCGTCTGCCCCTCCACCGTGTACAGCGGGTGCAGCCGCTCCGGATGCCCGCCGGTACGTTCGATCACCCCGGCGGTCCAGGCGAGCAGCCCCTCCGCCTCGTCCACCGAGCCGAGGTCGACCAGCGCGCGGGCCGCCAGCGCCGCGTCCCGCAGCCAGCAGTACCGGTAGTCCCAGTTGCGCACCCCGCCCAGCTCCTCCGGCAGGCTGCAGGTACCGGCGGCGAGGATCGCACCGGTCGGCCGGTAGGTCAGTGCCCGCAGGGTCAGCGCGCTGCGCGCCACCAGATCGGTGCTCACGCCGGGCAGCCGCAACCCGTCCAGCCAGCCGCGCCACTGCCGCGCGGCGTCGTCGGCCCGCCGGTCGGCCGGCAGCGGATCCGCCTCCAGGCTGTCGGTGCCGCAGCGCAGCTCCAACACCGCGCTGCCACCCGCGGCCCGCAGGTCGATCAACGCGTGCGCGGTGTCGTGCTCGCCCTCCCGGACGATGTCCCAGTCCACGCCGGGGGAGTAGAGCACCGCGGGCTCGTTCGAGCCGAGCATCACCAGCCCGTCACCCAGCGGCTGCAGTCGCACCGCCACCTGGCCGAACTCCGGCCGCGGCGCGAACTGCACCCGGACGCTGACGCTGCCGGTCAGCTGCCGGACCAGGGTGGTGCGGTTCGCCGGACCGGCCGGGTCGAGCCAGTCCGTGACGCTCAGCCCGGACCAGCGCGTCTGCACCGTCATCGAGCCACCCACGTACTTCTGGCCCAGCGGCAGCCCGCCGCGCTGCGGCGCGACGCTGAAGTGCCCGGCCGGGCTGCCACCGAGCAGGTCGGCGAAGATCGCCGCCGAGTCCGGTCGCGGATGGCACAGCCAGGTGATCCGCGCGTCCGGGGTGAGCAGCGCCAGGTTGTCGCCGCCGGCGAGCATCGAGTGCCGCTCGATCGGCACCGCACGCTCCCCGTACAACCAGCGGCGGCGGATGTCGAGCACCAGCGCGAGCAGCTTCGCCACCTCGACCGGATCGGCCACCCGATGCGTCGCGCGGGTGTCACCGAAACCGACCTTCACCCCGACGTCCGGGCCGCGGAGCCGGGCGAAGCCGTTCTCGTCCGTGACGTCGTCGCCGATGAACAGCACCGCGGACGCGCCCAGCCGGCTGCGCAGCGTGTCCAGCGCGGTGCCCTTGTCGGTGTGCACCACCGACAGCTCGATCACCTTCTTGCCCTCGGTCACGTGCACCCCGGGCAGCGTCGCCGGCCCGGACCGGACCGCCGCGTTGACCTTGCTCGCCACCTCGTCGCTCGCGGTGCGGGTGTGCACCGCGACGCTCGCCGGCTTCGCCTCCAGCCGTACCCCCGGGGCGCCGGCGGCGATCCGCTCCACCTGCTGTTGCAGCGTGGTGCGCAGCTGCCGGGCCTCCTCCGACAGCTGCTGCACGAAGCCGACGTCGAACTCCGAGCCGTGGCTGCCGACCAGATGGATCTCGCTGGGCAGCCGGGACAGCGCGGCCAGGTCGCGCAGTGACCGGCCGGAGACCACCGCCACCTTCGTCTGCGCCAGCTCGGCCAGCGCGCGCAGCGCGGCCACCGCCTCCGGCAGCGGCCGGGCCGCCGCCGGATCGTCCACGATCGGCGCCAGCGTGCCGTCGTAGTCCACCGCCACCAGCAGCTGCGGCACCCGGGCCAGCCGGCCCAGCGTCTCCCGCAGCGCCGCGTCCAACGGCTCGGTCGGTGCAACGGTACTCATGCCGCCTCCGCGGGAGTGATCGCGTCGTCGGTACTCATGCCGGCTCCGCGGGGCGCGTCGGGTCGGGCGAACTGGGTCATCGGTCTCTCCCGGGGCGGCACGGTCAGCGCGGGGCGCCGTCGACGCGGCGGGTCGGTCGGCGGGCGGCGCGGCCGGTCTGCGGTGCCGGCGTCGCGACCGAGTCGAGCGCGTCGGTGGCCTCCGGAACGCCCAACGCGGTCAGGAACGACCGGGCCCAGTGATCCACGTCGTGCCCGCGCAGGAACCGGCGCATCGCCCGCATCCGGCGCGCCGCCTCCGTCGGATCGACCCGCACCGCCCGCACCAGGCCGTCCTTGAGCGCGTCGGTGTCGTGCGGGTTCACCAGGTACGCCTGGCGCAGGTCGGAGGCGGCCCCGGCGAACTCGGACAGCACCAGCGAGCCGCCGAGATCGACCCGGGCCGCCACGTACTCCTTCGCGACCAGGTTCATGCCGTCCCGCAGCGGGGTCACCATCATCACGTCGGCCGCGCAGTACAGCGCGGTCAGCTCGGCCCGGTCGACCGACTGGTGCAGGTAGTGCACCGCCGGCACGCCGACCTTCCCGTAGTCGCCGTTGATCCGGCCGACCTGCAGTTCCACCGCGTCGCGCAGGGTCTGGTAGTGCGCCACCCGCTCCCGGCTCGGCGTCGCCACCTGCACCATCACCACGTCCGGTACCGCGAGGGTGCCCTCCTGGAGCAGCTCCCGGAACGCCTTGAGCCGCCGGTCGATGCCCTTGGTGTAGTCGAGCCGGTCGACGCCGAGGATGATGTGCTTCGGATTGCCCAGCTCCTCGCGGATCTCCGCGGTGCGGGCCCGCACCGACTCGCTGCCGGCGAGCCGTTCGATCTCGCCGACGTCGATGGAGATCGGGAACGCCGCCACCCGCACCGTGCGGTCGCCCACCCGCACCTCCGGCCCCTTCGGATGCAGGCCGAGCAGGTGTCGGGTCAGCCGCAGGAAGTTCTGTGCGGCCAGCGGGCGCTGGAAGCCGACCAGATCGGCGCCGAGCAGCCCCTGCATGATCTCCATCCGGCGGGGCATCTGCATGAACAGCTCCACCGGCGGGAACGGGATGTGCAGGAAGAAGCCGATCCGCAGGTCGGGCCGCAGCTCCCGGAGCATCGCCGGGACCAGCTGCAGCTGGTAGTCCTGGATCCACACCACCGCGCCGTCCGCGGCCACCTTCGCGGTCTCCGCGGCGAACCGCCGGTTGACCTCCCGGTAGTTGTCCCACCAGCTGCGCCGGTAGACCGGCGGCTCGACCGCGTCGTGGTACAGCGGCCACAGGGTGGCGTTGGAGAACCCCTCGTAGTACTTCTCGAACTCCTGCGCGGACAGCGCCACCGGGTGCAGCCGCATCCCGTCGAGCTCGAACTCGTCGGCGGCCGGACCGGTCCCACCCGCCCAGCCGAGCCAGGTACCGTGCTCGGCCCGCATGATCGGGTGCAGTGCGGTGACCAGCCCGCCGGGGGAGCGGCGCCATTCCCGACTGCCGTCCGGTGTGGTCACCTCGTCGACCGGAAGTCTGTTGGCCACCACCACGAACGGGCTGGCTGTCGACACGCTGCCTCCTACCGTCGCCGGACCGGACAGGCATCGAGCCTACTGAATGCCCGGCTGCCGGCCGGCGGAGCGGTCGGTAAGGTGAATCTCACCGTGAGCGTTTTCGGGACGAACGGGTGCAAACAACGCGGCGGCCGCAGCGAAACGGCCGGGGCACCCGCAATCGGGTACCCCGGCCGGGACCGCCCGGTGGGCTACTTCACGCCGCCGGAGGTCAACCCCTCGACGATGCGGCGCTGGAAGAACAGCACCAGGATCACCAGCGGTACGGTCACCACCACGCCGGCCGCCATCTGGGTGCCGAACGGCTGGTCGTACCCGTACTGGCCGGTGAACAGCGAGGTGATCACCGGCGCGGTGCGCATGTCCTGCTTGTTGGTCACCGACAGCGCGATGATGAACTCGTTCCAGGCCGCGATGAACGTCAGGATCGCGGTGGTGAACACGCCCGGTGCGGCCAGCGGCAGGATCACCTTGCGGAACGCCTGCATCGGCGAGGCGCCGTCGATCTGCGCCGCCTCCTCCAGCGCGAACGGCATCTGCTTGAAGAACGCCGTCAGGTTGAACACCGCCAGCGGCAGCGCGAAACTCATGCTCGGCAGGATCATCGCTTGGAACGTGTTGATCCAGTGGATCGACACGAACAGCTTGAGCAGCGGCACCAGCAGCGAGATGCCGGGGAACATCGAGGTGGCGATGATCGCCGCCAGGATCACGTTCTTGAACCGGAACTCCAACCGGGCCAGCACGTACGCCGCGGTGATCCCGATGATCAGCGTCAGGATCGTGGTCAGCCCGGCCACCACCAGCGAGTTGAGCAGCGCCCGACCGAACCCGTTGCTCGGCTTGAAGGCGCTCTCGAAGTTCGTCAGCGAGATCGGCCACGGGAACGCCTTGTTGGAGAACTGGTCGGCCGGCCGGCGCAGCGCCGACACGACCATCCAGTAGAACGGCGCCAGGCAGTAGAGCACGATGGCCGCGATCCCCACGTACGCCCACGGGCTCGTCCCGCCGCGCCGCTTGCCCCGCTTGCCGGAAACGCCGGTGGCGGTGCGGGTGGCGTCGGCCGCGAGCGGGCCGGCGAGCTGGACGGAGGAACCGGCGGGAGGCATTGAGGTCATTTCTTCTTCCCCTCCACGCCGCGGCCGATCAGGTCGGCGCCCAGCACCTTGACGAACACGAACGCGACCACCGCGATGTACAGGAACAGCACCGTCGAGTAGGCGGCGGCCGTGCCGTAGCGCAGGTTGGACGCCTCGTACCAGGCGAACGTGGACAGCGTCTCCACCGAGTGTTTGTGCGCCCCGATCAGGACGAACGGCAGGTCGAACATGCGCAGCGCGTCCAGCATCCGGAACAGCACGGCGACCACCAGCGCCGGTCGCGCCAGCGGCAACGTGATCCGGAAGAACGTCCGCCACGCGCCGGAGCCGTCCACCTTCGCCGCCTCGTACACCTCGCCCGGGATCACCTGCAGGCCGGCGAGCGCGAGCAGCCCGATGAACGGCGCGGTCTTCCACACGTCGGCGATCAACACCGCACCCCAGGCGTGGAAGCCCTCGGTGGTCCACAGCACGTGGGTGTGCAGCACGGTGTTCGCGATGCCGTCCGACTGGAAGATCCACTTCCACAGCAGGCCGGAGATCGCGGTCGGGATCGCCCACGGTACGAGCACGCTGGCCCGCACGATGCCGCGACCGCGGAACGCCTTGTGCATGATCAGGGCCATCGCCACCCCGATCACCGTCTCGATCGCGACACCGGCGACGGTGAACGTGGTGGTGTTCCAGAACGCGTTCCAGAACTGGCTTGCCGAGTCGCCGCTGAAGATGCCCGCGTAGTTGGCGAGCCCGACGTGGCTGGTGTTCTCCACCATCCCGGTGGTCGGGTTGATGCCCTGGTGCGTGACCTGGAACGACAGGCGCAGCGCCGACACGATCGGGTAGCCGATCACCAGCGCCAGCACCAGCACCGTGGGCGACAGCAGGGCGGCGGCGAACCGGCCGACGCCGCGACGCCGGTCCAGCCGCACCGGGCGTTCCGCCTTGGCCGGTGGGGTGGGTGCCTGGACCGCGGCGGTCATGACGTCACCCCCGGTACGGGGCGGGAACGGCCGGCGCCGCCGGGCGGCAGCGGGCGGCCTGCGGGCACAGAACTCATCGGTCAGCCTTTCCAGGGACGCGCGGGGGAGGAGGACGGCCGGCCTCCGCGTGCGGCGTCGGGCCGGCCCGGAGAGACCCGACGGCCGAGCCCGGAAACCGGGCCCGGCCGTCGGTACAGCGGTTACTTGTCCTTGCTGGTGATCTTCGTGAGGTTGGCCTGCAGGTCCTTCAGCGCCTGCGCCGAGGACTTGCTGCCGGAGATCGCCGCGTACGCCTGTTCCTCGATCGCCGCGGTCGCGTCACCGTAGTTGACGATCGCCGGGCGCGGCTCGGCCTTCTCGATCGACTGCTTGAGCGTCGCCAGGTACGGGAACTGCTTCTGCAGCGCCGGGTCGTCGTAGAGCGACCCGTACACCGGGGCCTGCGAGTTCTTGGTCAGCCAGGTCCGCTCGTTCTTCTCGCTGGTGAACCACTTGATGAAGTCCAGCGCGGTCTTCTTGTTCTTGGCGAACTTGCTGATCGCCAGGTTGTGCCCACCCAGCGTGCCCTTGCCCGGCCCGGACAGACCCGGGATCGGCGCCACGCCGTACTTGCCGGACACCTTGTTGCCCGCGTCCTTCTTGTTCGCCATCAGCGAGTAGCAGTAGGGCCAGTTGCGCAGGAAGACGACCTTGCCGCTCTCGAAGCCGCGGCGCGACTCCTCTTCCTTCCAGGTCAGCGCGTCCTTCGGGATCGTCTTGTCCTTGACGCCGTCGACCAGGAAGTCCAGGCCCTTCTTGGCCTCCGGGGTGTTCACGTTCGGCTTGCCGTCGGCACCGACGACCTCGCCGCCGGCCGAGTCGACCGCCTCGGAGAAGTTCACCGTCAGGCCCTCGTACTTGTCCAGCTGGCCGCCGTAGCAGGACATGCCCTTGCCGGCCGGCAGCTTGAGCACCTTGGTGCAGTCCGCGTTCATCTCGTCCCAGGTGGTGGGCGCCTTGGCGATGCCGGCCTGCTTGAGCAGGTCGGTGCGGTAGTAGAGCAGCGCGCCGTCGGACGCGTACGGCGCCGCGTACAGCTTGTTGAAGTACTTGGCGGTCTTGACCACCGGCGCGAGGTACTTGTCCATCGCGAACTCGCTCTCCGGCAGCTGCTCGACCCACCCGTTCGCGGCGAACTCGGAGGTCCACACCACGTCGAGGTTGAGGATCGTGTACGCGTCGGACTTGGTCTGCGCGTTCTGCACCATCTGCTGCCGCTGCTGGTCGGCGTCCTCCGGCAGCTCGGTGAGCGTCACCTTCTGCTTCGGGTGCGCCTTGTTCCACTCGGCGAGGATCTCGTTCAGGGTGCCGGTGGTGTCCTTGCCGGTGGCGAGCGTGATGGGGCCGACCCCGGTCAGCTTGTCCGATTTGGCGCCCGACGCCGAGTCGCCGCCCGAGTCACCGCAGGCGGCGAGGCTGCCGGCCAGGGCGAGAACCCCGAGCGCGGCGACCGCGCGTCGTGCCATCGAACGCTTGATCCGCATTCCTGGCTGCTCCTTCGACGTGAAGAACATGAGGTACGCCGGACATGTCAACCACCGGCGCCGCACATTCGTGGTGACACACATCCCATCCGACGCGTAACCTGCTGGCAACCGCCGTTACCTTGCCGACACTTTCGCCCCGCGATCACCGTCGGTACGCCCGGCGGGCGCCCCGGCCGCCCCGGTGCCGGGAATAGCGGCCGGCCTGAGACGATTGAGCGTCTAGAGGCGGGGTCCGCCCCGCCGCAGCCCGGCAGTCGAGAAGTCCCGGAGGTTGTGGCCACCGTGGCCCAGTACATCTACGTCCTGCGTAAGGCGCGAAAGGCGCACGGTGACAAGGTCATCCTCGATGACGTCACGCTCAGCTTCCTGCCCGGCGCCAAGATCGGTGTGGTCGGCCCGAACGGTGCCGGCAAGTCCACCCTGTTGAAGATCATGGCCGGGCTGGAGCCGCTGTCCAACGGCGACGCCGAGCTGGCGCCGGGCGCCACCGTCGGCATCCTGATGCAGGAGCCGCCGCTGGACGAGGCGAAGACGGTGCTGGGCAACATCGAGGAAGCGGTCGCGGACACCAAGGCGAAGCTCGCCCGGTTCAACGCGATCGCCGAGGAGATGGCGACCAACTACACCGACGAGCTGATGGCCGAGATGGGGGCGCTGCAGGAGCAGCTCGACCACGCCGACGCGTGGGAGCTGGATTCCCGGCTGGAACAGGCGATGGACGCGCTGCGCTGCCCGCCGCCGGACGCGCCGGTCACCGACCTGTCCGGTGGTGAGCGCCGCCGGGTCGCGCTGTGCAAGTTGCTGCTGGAGCAGCCCGACCTGCTGCTGCTGGACGAGCCGACCAACCATCTGGACGCGGAAAGCGTGCAGTGGCTGGAGCAGCACCTGGAGAAGTACCCCGGGTGCGTCATCGCCGTCACGCACGACCGGTACTTCCTCGACCACGTCGCGCAGTGGATCGCCGAGGTCGACCGCGGCCGGGTGCACGGCTACGAGGGCAACTACTCCACCTACCTGGAGAAGAAGGCGGCCCGGCTGAGCGTCGAGGGGCGCAAGGACGCGAAGCTGCGCAAGCGGCTGTCCGACGAGCTGGAGTGGGTGCGCTCCAACGCCCGCGCCCGGCAGACCAAGAGCCGGGCCCGGCTCGGCCGGTACGAGGAGATGGCCGCCGAGGCGGAGAAGACCCGCAAGCTGGACTTCGAGGAGATCCAGATCCCGCCGGGCCCGCGGCTGGGCAACGTCGTGGTCGAGGTCGAGGACCTGCACAAGGGGTTCAAGGTTCCGGGGGACGGCGAGCACACGCTGTTCGACGGGCTGTCGTTCACGCTGCCGCAGAACGGCCTGGTCGGCGTCATCGGCCCCAACGGCGTCGGCAAGACCACGCTGTTCAAGATGCTGGTCGGCGACGAGAAGCCGGACGGTGGCACGATCCGGATCGGCGAGACGGTGCAGGTGTCCTACGTGGACCAGAACCGTGCCGGGATCGCCCCGGACAAGCCGCTGTGGGAGGTCGTCTCCGACGGGCTGGACCACCTGATGGTCGGCAAGGTCGAGATGCCGTCCCGGGCGTACATCGCGGCGTTCGGGTTCAAGGGGCCGGACCAGCAGAAGCCGGCCGGGGTGCTGTCCGGCGGCGAGCGCAACCGGCTCAACCTGGCGCTGACCCTCAAGCAGGGCGGCAACCTGCTGCTGCTCGACGAGCCCACCAACGACCTGGACGTGGAGACGCTCGGTTCGCTGGAGAACGCGTTGCTGGACTTCCCCGGCTGCGCGGTGATCACCAGTCACGACCGGATGTTCCTGGACCGCATCGCCACCCACATCCTGGCCTGGGAGGGCCTGGACGCGGAGGGCCGGCCGCGGTGGTTCTGGTTCGAGGGCAACTACGAGGCGTACGAGAAGAACAAGATCGAACGGCTCGGCCCGGAAGCGGCCCGCCCGCACCGGGTGACCTACCGCAAGCTCACCCGGGACTGAGGGGCCGCGGGGTGCGCGCACGGCATCGGGCGCAGGTGCACTGGTCCGACCCGGACATGCTGGGGCACCTCAACCATGCCCGTTACCTCACGATGTTCGAGGACGCCAGGATGGCGATGCTGGCGTCCTCGCCGGCCGGGTACGCGGGTGCGCCGGGTGGCCGCGGCTTCATCGCCGCGCGGGTCGCGGTCGACTACCTGTCCGCGGTCACCTACCGCCCCGGGCTGCTGCTCGACATCGACACCTGGGTCGCGAAGATCGGTACCAGCTCGTGGACGCTGCTGGCCGAGATGCGCGACGGTGACACGCTGTCCGCGCGGTGCGAGTGCGTGCTGGTCGGCTACGACTACGACGCCGGGCGGTCCCGGCCGCTGGAGCCCGACGAACGGGAGTTCCTGGCGCGCTACGACGAAGCCTGACGCCGGTCGCGGCCCGTGGTGCCCCCCGGCGGTCGCTCGTCCTCCCAGCGCGGCAACGGGCCGTACGGCCGGGGTCCGTACGTGTCCCGGAGGTGACGCCGTCGCGCCCGGTCGAGCCGCACCTGGACCGGGCGCTCGTCGTGGCTGCTCGACCAGTCCCGCACCCGCACGGCACGCAGCGGGTACAGCCGGGTGGGCCACAGCAGGCGCACCGCCTCTTCGGCGACCTCGCGCCGGTCGGCGACCCCGTCGATCTCGATGTCCAGCGCCGGGAAGTCCCAGTTCACCGTGGCCTCCCGCACGTCCCGGCGTTCCTGCAGCGCCGACCGCACCTGATGCAGGATCGTCTGTTCGCGGTCCGCTTCGCCGCGGCCGAAGAGCCGCCGCAGTAGCGCCCGGAGCAGCAGGAAGCACACCGTGACGGGGAGCATGCCGACGACGAAACCGAGCAGCAGGAACCCGACCGCGAACCCCCACTCGCCGGTCACCAGCGCCGCCGCCTCGATTCCCACGACCGCGGTCGTGACGGCGGCGGCCAGCAGCCCGAACAGTGGCTTGACGAGCCAGGTCAGCCACCGGTACCGCGGCAGAGGAATCAGTGCGGAGTTGAGGATCAGCGCGTCGAACAGCATGTCCAGCGGGGTGCGCCGGACCCGTCGCGGCGCCTCGACGAGGTCTGCCACCAGCTCCCGCAACGCCGCCGTGCCGGTGGCCTCGGCGGCGGCGACCAGCCGCCGGTCGTACTCGGTGAGGGTCAGCCGCCCGGTCTGCAGACCACGGGCCAGCGCGCTCGTCGTCTTCGCGCGATCCGCGTCCGACGGGCGCCGATCGGCGCCAGCCAGGTCGCGTACCAACCGGGCCAACTGCGCGGGACTGCTGGCCCGCCGTGCCCGGGTCACCCGATCGGCCTGCTCCCGCGCGTCGAGCTGACCCGCCTGGTAAGCGGCGTCGAGTTCGTCGACCACGGCCGCCCGCGCACGGTCACCGACCCGCTTGGCCAGCCGGTCGGTGATCGTGGTCAGATCGGAGCACCACCGAGCCTGGGCGATCTCCGCGTCCAGGGCCGGCAGCTCCACGGCGCCGACCTTGCCCTCGGCCACCGCCTCGGCCAGCGCGGCCAGCGCGACCTCGCGGTCCGTGTCGCCGGCCAGCAGCGTGTCCGGGGCGCCCGGCCAGCCGGGCAGCCCGGCGAGCAGCTGCGCGAGGTCGGCGTACCGGACCACCTCGGGCACCGCCGCGATGCGCCGCTCGTACTCCCGGGCCGACAGCCGGCCGTCCCGGGAGCCGCGGGCCAGCACCGCGATCGCGGTGTCCCGGTCGGCGGTGCGGACCCGCGCCCGGTCGTCCCATTCCCGTTCACCGCGCCGCACCGGCAGGTCGGTCGTGAGCTCGGCCAGCCCGGCGCGGGTCTCGGCGGTGTCCACGGCACGCAGCCGCCGGTCGTACTCGGCCGCGTCGAGGCGGCCCTCACCCTCGGCGATGCGGAGCACCCGTCGCACCGCGGCGCGATCCTCGTTGCTCGCCCGCAGGTCGCCGTACCCGCCGTCCCGCCACCCCAGCTGCACCGGCTGACAGTAACGTACCTGGTCAACGCCGTTTTGGCGGTTTCGCCGGCGATGGCCGGATCCGGTCGCCCGCCGGTCGTGTGCGCGGCCGAGCGGATAGGGTCGCTCCGGCGGCGAAGGAGGAGGACGCGACGTGGCCCGGTTCGAGTACGAGTGCGCGGTCCGCTGGTCGGACCTGGACGCCTACGGGCACGTGAACAACGCCCGGTTCCTCACCCTGTACGAGGAGGCGCGCGCCGCGCTGATGTTCCTCACCGCGCGTACCGAGGGCATCACGTCGCTGGAGGCCGGTACGGTCATCGCCCGGCACGAGGTCGACTACCTGCGCCCGGTCGACTTCGGCGAGCCGGTACGGATCGAGCTGTGGCTCTCCGAGATCCGCAACGCCTCGTTCCGGGTCTGCTACGAGCTGTTCGACGACGGCCGGCTGGCGTCCCGCGCCACCTCGGTGCTCGTGCCGTACGACCTGGCGGCGGGCCGGCCGCGCCGGCTGTCGGCGGCGGAGCGCGAGTTCCTGTCTCGTTGGCGGGACGCCTGAGGCGCCGCGTCAGGCCACGGCGCGGACGGCGTAGCCGGCGAGGGACGGCTCCAGGAGGGCGAACGCGGTCTCGGCGAGCCGGGTGAGGTCGGCGGCGATCCGGTCGTTGGCGGCGCCGTCCAGGGTGCGGCGCAGCGCCTCGGTGAACAGCACCCGGTGCACGCCGGCCAGCTGTGCCGCGGCGACTCGCGGCACGACGTCGTCGGGTTCGGCCCCGGTCTCGTCGGCGAGCGTCTCGGCGAGCGTGGCCTCCCGGTCCTCGTGGAACTCGCGCAACCGGGCCACCAGGGCCGGGCTGCCGGTGATCAGCCGGGCGAACTCGGCGCCGGCGAAGCCGATCAGCGGGTTCCGCGCGGCCACCGCGGCGAGATAGCCGCGGCGCAGCGCGGCCAGGGCGGACTCGCCGACCTGCCGGTCGCGCACCGTGGCCGCCGGCAGCGTCACGAACTCGTCGTGCGTGTCGAGCGCGAGGTCCTCCTTGCGCGGGAAGTAGTTCGTCACGGTCATCTTGGCGACCTGGGCGGCCTCGGCGATCTCCGCGATCGTGACCCGGTCGAACCCGCGGGCGAGAAACAGCCGGGTGGCCTGGTCGGAGATGGCGGCCCTGGTCTGCTGCTTCTTACGGGCACGCAGACCCACCGGTTCGGCGGTCATGCCGGCACCATACCTGGGTCGAGCCGAAATATGTGCTTGACCAACGTGTAGCTCGCCGTCACCTTCGCGGCCCGCACCGGACGGGCGAAGGTACCCGATCACCCGCGAGTACCCGGTGCCCGGCGCGGGCCCGTACGCACTGTCCGCTGGCCCGCATCCCGTACCGACCGCTGAGGTGCCGCTCGCGGACCGGGCCGGATAGGGTCCAGCCAGGTTGCGGATCGGGGCACCGGGACGATGGTGCCGGTCGGCCGGGAAGGGGTGGCGTGGTGCGGGTGATCGCCGCGGAGTCGGTGCCCGACGCGGGTGCCTACTGCGCCCGGCTGGTGCGGTTGGATCCCGCCGCGCTGGTCCGGCTGCGGCCGGCGGGCGGCGGGCTGGTCGCACTGTGGTCCCGGCTGCCGTTCGCCGTGCTGGTCGGCCGAAGTGTCCGGAGCGAGCTGGCCGACGACGCCACGGTGCGGGCCGCCGACCTGCTCGCCGCGCTGCCCGACGGTGCGCTGCCCGCCCGGTACGACGCGCGGTGGCGCGGTGCGCTCCCCCCGGCGGCGGCCGAACCGGTGGAGCAGGTACCGGCGCCGGAGCTGCGCCGGATCGCCGAGCTCGCCGCCACCACACTGCGCGACTCGACCGGCCGCGGCGTCGGCGAGCGCCGGGTCCGGGACGCCCTGCTCGACCACCCGGGCATCACCCTGGCTTCCGGTACGGTCCGCGCCGGGGTGCCGATGCGGGTGGTGCTGGCGCTGGTACGGATGGGCTTCCTGGCTGACGAACCGGTACGTTTCGGCATCTCGGGACGGTGGCTGTCGGCGCAGGCCCGAAACGGCACGGCGTGGTACCAACGCCCCGGTGGGCTGACGCTCGATCCGGTGAACCACGGTGAGATCACACGCAGTGACGGGTGATCTGTCCAACAGCGACCGCGACGTGCTTGCCGATCGCCGGTAACGTCGGCCGCGGAGCCCCCCAAACCGGCGTCCCACCGGTCGGCTCACCGACAACCAGATCCGATCGTGCCGGCGCCCGAAGATCGTGCGTGCGTACCCGCCGGCGCTCGGACACCTCCCGATAAGCGAGCAGGGGACGACGCGATGCCATGGTGGCGTAGGAGCCAGCGCGACGGTGTTTCTCGAAACGACGGTGCCGAGCAGGTCGCCGACGACAGGGCGTTCGGTCCGGAGGCCTTCGGGCCGATCGATGCGGTGACGGTGCGGCGCCGGGTGCCGGCCGAGCGCACCGGCGTGCACGACCTGATGCCGCTGCTGAAGGCGGCGAGCAGCGGGCCGAGCCCGGTGACCACCGACCGGTTGTCGGCGGCGCTGCGCCGGCTCGACGTGTACTTCCTGACCGACCCCGGTACCGGCAACCTGGTCGCCATGTGGGAGCGGCACGCGGTGATGTTCGCCCTGGAGGGGCCGGACCGCGACATCCTGATGGTCCGCGCCCGGGCGCACGGGACGGTCGCGCCGGAGTGGGCGTCGCAGGCGTTCCCGGCGGTCAACTCGTGGAACCACGACCGGCGCTTCCTCAAGGCGTACCTGGGCGAGCCCGGCGAGTCGGGCCGGCTCCCGCTGTACGCGGAGATGCAGGTGCCGCTGGTTCCGGGCGCGCACGACCAGCTGCTCGACGAGCTGCTCGGCTGCGCGGTGGACGTGGCCGAGGCGTGGGCCGACTGGCTGCACGGCGACGGCGCCGTGCTCTGATTCCGTCGGCGCCGCGCCGGATCCCGCGGCGCCGGATCCCGTCGCGCCGGATCGCGCGGCGCCGGGCCCGCCAGGCAAGCCCGGCCACGCCGGCGGCGAGCTGCGCCAGGCCGGCGACCAGGAGCGTGCCGGTGGTGCCGGCGAGCCCGAGCACCGTGCCGCCGGCGACCAGGCCGACCGACACCGCCCCGTCGTGCACGAAGTCCGCGGCGGCGAACGCGGTGCGGCGCTCCGCGCCGGCCGTCCGGGTACCGATCAGCGCGTCCAGCGCGCCGTTGCCGAGCGGGGCGAGCAGGCCGCCGCCCGCGGCGATCGCGGCGATCAGCGGTACCGAGGCGCCGGCGCCGGCTTCCCCGACGAACATCAGCCCGAGCCCGATCCAGGCGGCGGCCGCCGTCGCGAGCCAGGGCAGCCGGGGCAGCAGCCGCGGGCTGGCCAGCGCGGACAGCACCGAGCTGAGCCCGTAGCCGGTCATCGCGGCCGCGATGAGCGCACCCGGCCGGTGCGCCTCGGCGCCGCGCACCGCCAGGCCCAGCGTGAAGGCGAACCACACCAGGCCGCCGAGGCCGGACATCGCCACCCCGACCGCGATCGACGGGTGCGCCCGCAGCGCCGCGCGCATCGTCGGCCGCTCGACCGCCGCGGCGGCTGCCCCGGTCACGCCGGTGGCGTGGGCGCGCACGGTGGCGAGCAGCGCGGCGCCTGCCGCGACACCGGCGGCCTCGCACCACAGCAGCGGTACCGGACCCCAGGCGCCGACCGCGAGCGCGCCCAGCGCCGGCGCGACCACCATCGAACTGCGGTGCGCGAAGTCCTGCCAGGCCAGCGCCTTCGCCGCGGCGTAGTCGCCGAGTGGCTCGGCGATCTCGGCGAGCAGGCTGCGCTGCGCCGGCCCGGCGAGCGCGGTGCAGCCGCCCGAGACCAGGCCCGTCGCGGCCAGCGCGTACCAGCCGACGTGGCCGGCGATCGCGGCGACCGGCACGATCAGCAGGCCGACCACCTGCCCGGCCAGTACCAGCGCGATCGCCCGGCCGCTGGTGAGGCGCTGCCAGCAGCGCCGGGCCCACCAGGGCGCGGTGACGAGCGGCAGCCCGGCCATCCCGCCGACCAGGCCGGTGGACCAGGCGGAGTGGCTCGCCGCCAGCGCCACCAGCGGCATCGCCACCGCGGTGATCCGCTGGCCCAGCCAGACGACGAACGTGGTGCCCAGCATGATCGTGACATCGCGCCTCGGTACGGACATGGCCTCATCGTCGGTGCCGCCGGCGGTCGCCGGTAGCGGGCTGATGTTGGCCGCGACCCATAGACTCGCGTTATGGCTTCCCGCCCGGACATCGATGACCTGGAGCTGGTCGTGGCCGTCGCCCGGTGCGGCTCGATCGGCGCTGCCGCCCGGTCGGTACGGCTCAGTCAGCCGGCCGCGAGCGCCCGGCTGACCCGGCTGGAGCGGCGGGTCGGGCTGCGGTTGTTCCAACGCGACACCACCGGCGCCCGACCGACCGCGGCCGGCGCCGAACTGGCCCGGCAGGCCGAGCACATCCTCGGCCACCTGGACCGGGTCTTCGCCGCCGCGCAGTCGGCCGACACCGCCCGGCCGATCGTGGTGGGCACGTTCGCCAGCATGGCCGCCGCGCTGTTCCCGGTGCTGGACGCGCTGCTGCCGGACGCCGTGGTCGACCAGCGGGTCGACCACGGCGACCGGCTGATCGAGTGGGTCGCCGAGGGCACCATGGACGCCGCGCTGGTGGCCATCGCCGAGCAGGTCGAGCTGCCGCGTGGCACCCAGTCCCGGTCGGTCGGCGGGGACGAGCTGGTCTGGTTCCGGCCGGCCGGCGTCGCCGGGCCCGGGGCCGGCCGCACGCCGCTGCGGGACCGCGAGGTCGTCTGCTACACGTACGACATGCAGGGCGCCCCGACGCGGCAGCGGCTGACGCTGCTCGGCGCCACGGTGCGACGGGGCGCCTCGGTGCCGACGACGGTGGCGATGGCCCGCCGCCGCGGTCATCTCGCGGTCCTGCCCCGCTCGGCGGTCGCGACCGACCTGCGGCCCGGCGAGGTCATCGACCGGTTGCCGTTCCGAACCCGGCTGCGGCTGTCGCTGGTGACGCGGCGGCCGGGCCATCCGAAGCTGCTCGCGGTGCTGCCGCGGCTGCGTGCCGAGCTCGGGTTGACCTGATCGGGATCCGCCGGGTGGCCCGGCATGTCATGGTGAGGCATGACCGATCACACATATCGGGTGGCCGAGATCGTCGGCACCTCGTCCGAGTCGATGAACCAGGCGATCGACAACGGAATCTCCCGCGCCTGCAGCACCCTGCGGCACGTGGACTGGTTCGAGGTGACCCAGGTACGCGGGCACGTCGAGGACGGCCGGGTGGCGCACTACCAGGTCGGGCTGAAGGTCGGGTTCCGGATCGAGGAGTGATCCGTTCCGGCCGGCATCGCGGTCGCGCCGACCGACATGTTCGATAGGTTCCTTCCGGAGATTTCGTCCCCGGAGGTGAATCCGTGTCCGGTAACAGAATCGGCAGGGTGCTCACCGCGCTCGGCGCGGCGGCCCTTTCCACCGTCCTCGCCGCCGGTGTGGCGCCGGCGGCAGCGACCGCGTCGGGCGGCGTCGGCGCGCCCGGCATCGGCGACCCGTACTACCCCGACTACGGCAACGGCGGCTATCGGATCTCGCACTACGACCTGGATCTGGACTACCGACCCGGCAACGACCACCTGGCCGGCACTGCGACGCTGACCGGCCGGGCGACGCAGTACCTGACCCGGTTCGACCTGGACTTCGCGCTCACCACCGACGCGGTGACGGTGAACGGTCGGCCGGCGCGCTTCGCCCGCAGCGGCGACCACGAGCTGGTGCTGACCCCGGCGCGGCCACTGCACACCGGGCAGCGGATGGTGGTGCGGGTGCGATACCACGGGGTCCCGTCCACGGTGACCGCCGAGGGGTTCACCTCGTGGATGCGCACCGCCGACGGCGCGGTGGCGGCGAACGAGCCGGAGATCTCCTGGTGGTGGTACCCCAGCAACGACCACCCGCTGGACAAGGCGAGCTATGCGATCGACGTGACGGTGCCGACCGGCTACCAGGCGATCAGCAACGGCATCCTGGCCGGCACGCAGCCCGCCGGAAACGGTACGACGCGGTGGCGGTGGCGGGAGAGCCGCCCGATGGCGACCTATCTCGCCGTGCTCGCGGTGGGTCACTACGACCTCGACACCTCGACCGACGCGCGCGGCCGGCCGGTGATCGAGGCGTACGACCAGGGGTTGAGCAAGGATCACGCGCTCTATGCGCGAGCCAGCGTCGGGCTGACCGCGTCGGTGATCGACTGGGAGAGCTCGCTGTTCGGGCCGTACCCGTTCGAGTCGCTGGGCGGGATCGTGCCCAACTACGAGGCGGGTTTCGCGCTGGAGGACCAGACCCGGCCGATGTACGGGCTGGACTTCTTCGAGACCTCCTTCGATCCGTACGTGGTGGTGCACGAGAACGCGCACCAGTGGTTCGGTGACTCGGTCTCGGTGCACCACTGGTCGGACATCTGGCTCAACGAGGGCTTCGCCGGCTACGCCGAGTGGTTGTACTCCGAGCACGTCGGTGCCGGCAGCGCGCTGTCGGTGGCGCTGGCGGACTACGACGCGCACCCGGCCGACGATCCACTGTGGAGCGTCGAGCCCGGCGATCCCGGCGCCAAGCACCAGTTCTCCGACGCGGTGTACGACCGGGGCGCGATGGCGTTGCAGGCGCTGCGCGACGTGGTGGGGGACCGGACGTTCTTCGGCATCCTGCGCGCCTGGGCGGCGACGCACCGGTACGGCAACGGCAGCATCCCGCAGTTCGAGTGGCTGGCCGAGCGGCTGTCCGGGCGCGATCTGTCGCAGCTGTTCGACACTTGGCTGTTCAGCACCGGCAAGCCGCCACGTTCGGTGTTCCACCTGCCGGCGGGCGGCGCGGTGCCGGCCGGCGCGCCGGCCTCGTTGAGCCGGATCCGGCACACCGACGCGCTGCTCGCCGGGCGCTGAGCCGCCGGGGTCGGGACGGCGCCAGCCGTCCCGACCCCGGGCCCGACCTGGCTGCGCGCGGGTCGAAGCGGTCCCGCCAGCGCGGTCAGCCGGCGATCAGTTCGGCGACCGCGCCGTGGTCGTGGAAGTCACGGGACCAGACGATCCTGCCGCCGCGGACCCGCATGACCTGGATGTTGCGCGAGGCCACGGTCCGGTCGCCGGCGGTGAACCGGTAGACCCACTCGCCGACGATCAGCTCGGGGTCGGTGGTCTGGTGCACCTGGACGTCTTCCGCGACGATCTGGAGGCGACCCGCCAGCGGGTTGCCGAAGTGCTCCTTCATCGCGGCGAGTCCCTCGTAACGCAGCGGTTCGGGCCGGGCGAACGGGATCTCGACGACACAGTCCTCGGCGTACAGCTGCCACAGGCCGGCGAGGTCGCCGGTGGTGATGCCGTGCAGCAGGGCCTCGAAGACCTGGCGCGGGGTGGCGGTGTCGGACATGGTGAACTCCTCGGGCGTGGCGACGGTAGAATTCGGAGCGGCCACTCCGTTTCGAGGATACGGAGTGATGGCTCCGTTTGTCCAGCGGGGCACGAGCACGATGGAGGGCGGGCATGAGTGAGCGTGAGCGAGCGAATCGTGGGCGTCGTGCCCCCGTGCCTCATGGCCGGTCGGAGCGCAGCGGAGAGCGGGCATGAGTGAGCGTGAGCGAGCGAATCGTGGGCGTCGTGCCCCCGTGCCTCATGGCCGGTCGGAGCGCAGCGGAGAGCGGGCATGAGTCCCCGTTCGGATGCCGCCCGTAACCGGGCCAGGGTGCTCGACGCCGCTCAGCAGGTGTTCGCCGCCGACGGGCTCGGCGCCTCCACCGAGCAGATCGCGCGCCGGGCCGGGGTCGGCGTCGGTACCGTGTTCCGGCACTTCCCGACCAAGGAGGCGCTGCTGTCCGCGGTGCTCGCCGCCCGGTTGGAGACGCTGGCCGACGACGCCGAGCGGCTCGCCGAGGACCCCGATCCGGGCGCCGCACTGTTCGACTTCCTGGCCCGTACCGTGCAGGCGTCCGGCCTCAAGATCGCCTACGCGGACGCGCTGGAGCGGGCCGGCATCGGTACCGACGAGGTCGTCGCGCCGGTGCGGGAGCGGGTGACGAAGGCGGTCGCCACGCTGCTCGACCGGGCGCAGCGGGCCGGCGCGGTGCGCGAGGACGTCGCGGTCGGGCAGGTCTTCGTGTTCATCCACGGCGCGTCCCGGGCGGTTCCGACGATCACCGACGACGCGCTGCGCGCCGCCACCCTGCGGATGATGTTCGACGGCCTCCGGCCTCGCTGACGTGGATCCGCCGGCCGTCGCCGGCGGATCCACGAGGCGGTCTCCGGGCGGAGGCCGCTTCGACGACGAGCCCAGGAACAGGGTCCCGGCCTGGCTTCGCGGGGTCAGGACAGCGGGAAGGCACCGATCCGGGCGTGGTACTCGTGGCCCATGTGTTCGGTGTCGCTGCCGACCAGCAGGCCGCCAGGATGGCCGGTGCCGGCCGGGTAGGTGCGCAGCACGTCGACGCCGTTGCCGCGGTCGTGGGTGGGGTTCCAGCCGAGCGCCTTGCCGGTGGCCGGGTCGATCGCGCCGATCCCGGGCCGGGACACCGCGCCGGCGCCGGCCGACTTGTCGCCGTACGGGTTGTCCAGCCACTGCTGGTGCCCGCCGACGTAGACCGCGGCGCCGGTGCAGGCCACCGACAGCAGGGTGTTCCCGCCGGTGCGGTTGACCCAGGCCGGGTGGTGCCGGCCGGCGCCGGCCAGCTCGAACTTCGCGGCGGAGTTGCACATCGCCTTCGGCCCCGCCTGGTGCCCGGTGCTGACCACCACGAACGACGACCCGTCCGGGGCGAAGTCGATGTCGCGCAGGTAGCTGTTGTACGCCTCGTTGCACTGCGGCCGGTACGCGTCGGTGTACCAGTTCCGCACCGCACCGGTGCCCGCCGACACCACCGCCAGCTGGTTCCGCGACTGCCCGCCGACCTGCGTGAACGTACCGATGATGCCGAGCGCGCCGGTGCCGGAAAGGGCGAGCCGGCTGACCCGCAGCCGGCCGGAACGCTGCTGCGCGACGGCCGCGTCGAAGCCGGTGTCGACGGCGCCGGTTCGGGTGGACAGCCGGGCCAGTGCCGGCCGCGCGGTGCCGCCGACGGCGCCGAAGGTACCCCCGGCGTACAGTCCGGAGCCGTCCGTGGCGAGAGTGAGGACGGTTCCGGTGTCGATGCCGGCGGTGAATCCGGCTGTCGCGGTCCCGTCGGTGACCGACAGTCGCGCGAGGCCGTGGTGCGCCCCGCCGGCGAGTTCGGTGAACGAGCCACCCACGTACACCGTGCCGTCCGGCCCGGCGGCGAGGGCGCGCACGGTGCCGTTCGGTTGCGGGTCGAAGCTCGCGGAGATCGCGCCGGTGCCGAGCTGGAACGCGAACAGGCCGGACCGGGTCAGCTCGATGTCGCCGTCGGCGCTGCGTACCCGGTGGAAGTCGCCACCGACGATCGCCTCGTCGCCGACCACGGCGACCGCGTACACGGTGCCGTCGAGCACGTTCGGCGTCCAGTCGACCGGGTCGGCGGAGACCACGCTGGACTGGGCGCCGCCGGCGCTGGCTCCCGCGGCCGGTAGCGCGGCGACCAGCAGCGCGGCGAACAGTCCGGCGACGACGGTGGCTCGACGCATCGATGCACCACTCCTCATTGCGATGTGATGATCACGTAGGGTACCCAACGATGCGCGCCGACCGTGGATGCGTACGCTGCTCGCCGTGTTGGCGCTGATCGTGGCGGCCGCGACAGCGCTCGCCGCCTGGCTGTGGCTCGCGGTGGCCCGTGGCGGCTTCTGGCGTACCGACCAGCGGCTGCCGCCGCCCACCGACCCGCCCGAGCGCTGGCCCAGCGTCGTCGCCGTGGTGCCGGCCCGGGACGAGGCGGCGGTGCTCGCCGACAGCCTGCCGAGCCTGCTCGCCCAGCACTATCCGGGCCCGGCGCGGGTGCTGGTGGTGGACGACAACTCCACCGACGGCACCGCCGAGCTGGCCGCGAAACTCGCCGCCGCGCCGACCGCCCGGCTGCCGCTACGGGTACTGGCGCCGGGGGAACCGGCGGCCGGCTGGACCGGCAAGCTGTGGGCGCTGCGCGCCGGTGTCGCCGCCGCGACCGCCCGCACCGAGCCCGGCGCCGGCGCCGAGTACCTGCTGCTGACCGATGCGGACATCGCGCATCGGCCGGGTGCTCTGACCGCGCTGGTCGCCGCCGCCGAAGGGCACCGGCTCGACCTGGTGTCGCAGATGGCCCGGCTGCGGACCGTCTCGGCCGCCGAGCGGCTGGTGGTCCCGGCGTTCGTCTACTTCTTCGCGCTGCTCTACCCGTTCCGCTGGGTGAACCGGCCGTCCGCGCGGACCGCCGCCGCGGCCGGCGGCTGCACCCTGGTACGGGCGGACGCGCTCGCCGCCGCCGGCGGAGTGACGGCGATCCGCGGCGCGGTCATCGACGACGTGTCGCTGGCCCGCGGCGTGGCCCGAGCCGGCGGCCGGATCTGGCTCGGGCTGGCCGACGGCACCGACTCGGTACGGCCGTACCCCACGCTGCGCTCGCTGTGGCGGATGGTGGCCCGCAGCGCGTACGCCCAGCTGCGGCACGACCTTGCGCTGCTCGCCGGTACCGTGCTCGGCCTGCTGCTGCTGTTCGCGGTGCCGGTGGTCGCCACCGTGGTCGGTGCGGTCTCCGCGCACTGGCTGCCTGCCGGGCTCGGCGCCGCGGCCTGGCTGCTGCAGGCGGCGACGTACCTGCCGATGCTGCGCTACTACCGGCAGCCGGCGGTCGCCGCGCTGCTGCTGCCGGCCACCGGCCTGCTGTACGCGGCGATGACCGTCGAGTCCGCCGTCGCGCACTACCGTGGCCGCGGCGCCGCGTGGAAGGGCCGTACCTACGGCTGACCGGCACGGTACCGCCAAGCGGCTCCCCGCCGACGTCGTCGCGTCCGACCAGCACCGCGCGGCGGGCCGCCGACCATGGCGGTGCCGACCGGCCCCGCACCGATCCTGGGGGTCGAGCGCGCGCCGGTCCGGCCGGGTCGGCCGGCCGCGCGTGACGCCGGGGCCGTCTGCCGGCGCTGTCGGGCGGATCGTGCGGTGGCTGTCGGTGCCGACCGCTACGGTGTGGCGAGCCGGCGGGGAAAGGACCTCCGATGGACGAGACCGTGGCCTTCATCCGGCGCAACGCCAGGCCGCTGGAGCTGTTGCTGTTCGAGCACTCCCGCGGCCAGGACCGGCGCGTCCAGGTCCTGACGGTGCTCGCGGCGTACCAGAACGAGGACGGTGGGTTCGGCTGGGCGATCGAGCCGGACAACTTCTCACCGCACTCGACCCCGATCGGCACCTGGCGGGCCACCACCGTGCTGCGCGAGATCGACTGCTACGACCGGAACGTGCCGCTGGTCGGCAAAGCCGTCGACCACTTGCTCGCCACCCGCCGTCCGGACGGTCGCTGGAACGCCACCGATCCGTCCACGAACGCGTACCCGCACGCGCCGTGGTGGCAGGACACCGGCCCCGAGGACCGGGTGTGGGGGATCAACCCGACGGCGTCGCTGCTCGGCTTCCTGCTGCGGGCCGGCCTGCCGGTCGCCGACGACGCCACCACCCTGATCGAGCGGTACGTGGCGGGCGGGCCGGTGACGATGACCGAGCTGCCTTGCGCGTTGGACCTGTACGACGACCTGCGCGCGCTCGGCGCCGAGGCGCCGGCCGGGTTCGCCGCGCGGCTGGCGGCCGACGTGGCGGCGCTGCTGGAGCGCGATCCGGCCCGGTGGAGCGAATACGTGGTGCGACCGTCGTCGCTGTTCGCCCGGGGCCGCGACGAGTTCGCCGCGCCGTACGCCGAGCTGATCGCCGCTGAGCAGGACCAGCTGCGGCGCACCGTGAACCCGGACGGCAGCTGGGAGCCGAACTGGCAGTGGGACGCCCACCCGCAGGAGTGGGCGATCGCACGGAACTGGTGGAAGGCCATCCTGGCCCGGGAGTACCTCGATTTCCTGTCCCGCTGAGACGTCCCGCACCGCCGCACCGAGGTGTCAGAGCGGGCGGCGGCGTTTCAGACAACCGGCCAGCTGGTCGTACCCGCCACCCGGGTCGGCGAACAGCACGGTGGTGCGCGCCGCTTCCGGCCACGGCCGGTCGACGGCCCCTCACCCGGTGATCACGCGGTGAGCAGCCGCAGCGTGGTCCAGGCGCCGACATGGATCCGATCGCCGTCGTGCAGCGGCACCGGGTGGTTCGCCGCGATCGGCTGGTCGGAGTCGTTGAGGTAGGTGCCGTTCGCGGAATCCAGGTCGACCACCGACCAGCCGTCGGCGCCGCGCACCAACATCGCGTGCGAGCGGGACACGCCCGGATCCTCGGGCGGGCCGGTCAGGTCGATCTGCGGTTCGATGCCGCGAGACCGGCTGGCCCGGCCGACCAGCACCTGATCGTGCTGCAGCGCGAACTGCCGCTCCGGGGCGAACTTCGGGAACTCCATGTGGTCCGCGTCCGGCCCGTTCATCGCCAGCACCCGCAGGTGGTAGTCGTGGTCGGCGCGCACCGCGAGGCGCCAGCGCGTCCCCGCCGGCGCATCGCCCGCCGTACTGGGGTGGCCGGCACCGCCCTCGCCGTCCCCGGCGGCGCCCTTGCCCTCCGCGACGTCGCCGGCGGCGGTACCCGCGCCGCCGGTGCCGGCGTCCTGCCCGCCGGCTGGACCGGTGTCGTTC
The DNA here is from genome assembly GCF_016865425.1 of Actinocatenispora thailandica. NCBI lineage: Bacteria > Bacillati > Actinomycetota > Actinomycetes > Micromonosporales > Micromonosporaceae > Actinocatenispora > Actinocatenispora thailandica. The sequence goes on from NZ_AP023355.1 coordinate 2,173,293, forward strand.
GCACCCGCACCGGCACCGGTCGGGTGGGCGCCGCCGTTCCCGGCGTTCGGGCCGGCCGCGGCCCCGCCGCCGGCCGTGTCGCCGGCGTCGGTACCGCCGGAGCCGGCACCGCCACCGGCCTCCCCGCTGCCGGCACCGCCGCCACCGGCCTGCCCGCTGCCGGAATCGCCGGTAGCGGCGGCCGGCTGGTCGCCACGCAGGTCGGCCGCGACGAAGTCGTACCCGTCCACCTCGCAGAACCGCCCGGTGCGCGTCGCGCCGCACTGCGGGCAGGTCTGCGGGGCCGGCGCCGCCGACGCCTCGGTCGCCACCGCGGTCGCCCCGGCGGACGCCGCGGCACCACCGATCGCCGCACCACACTCGTCGCAGTAGTCGGCGTCGGTCGAGTTGTGTCCGTTCGGGCAGATCGGCATGTGCATGCAGCCTTTCGAATCCGTACCGGCCGGTCGTGCCGGCGCCGCCACCGGGCGACCGCCGTCAGGACCGCTTGACCCGGATCGTCTTGGTGGATCGGACGTTGGTCAGCTCGGCGTCCAGCGACGACGCGTCCCGGCGCAGCCGGACCGTACCGGTCGCCGCGTCCTCGACGTCGACCACCCGACGCAGCAGCTTCGCGGTCTGCTCGTGCCCGGACTCGTCGGCCAGCTGCACCGCCCGGCCGAGCTTCGCGGTCGCGGTGGCGTCGTCGCCGGACTCTCGTGCCTCCAGGCCCTGCTGGATCACCTCGGCCAGCTCCGCCTGCCCGGTGTAGTGCGCCACCCGGTCGTTGATCTGGGTGGACAGCGCGTCGTCCTCGGTCCACCGGGCGAGCACCAGCGACTGCGCGATCACGTTGTCGTCGGAGACCAGGCTGACCCGGGCGGCGAGCCGCTCCTCGCCGAGCGTGCCCGGCGGCACCTGCACCGAGACGTGGTAGTCGCGGCTCTCCGCGCCCCAGGCGCCGGTCGGGTATTCGCCGATCCGGTCGCTCACCGGGACCCGGCGCCCGGTCAGCTCCTCCACCTGCGGGAAGACCTGCTTGACGAACCTGATCGTGGACCCGGCCGGGGTCCACAACCGCAGCTTCACGTCCGCGACCGACTTGCCCATCGCCTGCTCGGTCATCGCCCGGAACGCGGCCGGCAGCTCGGCCGGCTCCTCCAGCCCGTCCGCGCTGCCCAACAGGGCGGACGCGATGGTGCGCAGCTCGCTGGCCGCCCAGTCCTCGCCGACCCCGCGGCAGTCGCAGCTGAACCGGCCCTCGCACTCGGCCAGCACCTGCCGAAGCGCCTCCGGCGTCTCGTGCTGGTTTCGCCCGTCGGTGAGCATGATGCCGTGCTTGACCTGCGCCGGAACGTCGGCGAACAGCCTGTTCGCCAGCGCCAGCCAGCTGCCCATCGCGGTCCCGCCGCTCGGGGTCAGGCCGGAGATGGCCCGCTTCGCCGCCGCCCGGGTCTCGGCCGAGGCGGCGACCATGCCGTGGCTCGGGTAGACCTGCTCGGCCCGGCTGCGGCCGGCGATCACCGCGAACAGCACGCCGTCGCGCAGCGTGTCGACCGCGACGCCAGTGGCCTTGATCGCCTCCATCATCCGGCTGCGCGGGTAACCCATCGAACCCGAGCAGTCGATCATGATGGCCTCGGCCGCGCTCGGCGTACCGGTCGGAGCCGGCGCCGCGCCGCCCTCGCCGGCGGTCACCGTGATCACCGCGTCGACGGTCTCCGCGCCAGCGGCGAGATAGGGGTTCTGGTACACCTCGGCGGTGAAGCCGGACTGCGGGCTCACTGAGCGCTCCCTTCGGCCGGTGCCGCCGGCGGGTACGGCACGACCACGACGGTGATGTTGTCGACGCCGCCGGCGTCCAGCGCCAGCTGGGTCAGCTGGCGGGCCACCGCGAGGGGTGGCCCGGTCGGGGTGGCCGACGCCAACGCCTCCGGCGCCGAACGGTAGCGGGACAGCCCGTCGCTGCACACGATCAGCCGTCCCGGACCCTCCGGCGTGAACGTCAGCACCTTCGGCGGGCCGTCGTCGGCGTCGACCCCGATCCAGCGCACCAGCGCACCCGAGTGCGGCTGGGCGCGGGCCTCGTCGGCGGGCATCCCGGACGCGATCAGCTCGTTCGCCAGCGAGTCGTCCACCGTCAGCTGGCGCGGCACGGCGCCGTCGGGCAGCCAGTACGCCCGGCTGTCGCCGACCCAACCGACGGTGATCGCGCCGGCTGCCACCACCGCGGCGACGAAGGTACAGCTCGGCGGGTTGCCCTGGTCCGGCCCGGCGACCGCGGCGACGGCCTCCCGGGCGGCGTGCACCGACCGGCCGATCGCCCGCTCGGGATGCGAACCCTCGGTCAGCGCGGTCCGCAGCACCGGCAACGCGGCGTCGACCGCGGCATGCGAGGCGGCGTCGCCGCGCGACGACGAGGACACCCCATCGCACACCGCGACCAGCGCGGTGCCCGGCAGGCCACCGAGAGCGAAGGCGTCCTCGTTGCGCTCGTGCCGGTGCCCGATGTCGCTCACCCCGGCGACCAGGCCGAGGTCGAACTCGCTGTGGTCCGGGCCGGTCGGCCCGCGCTGGCCGCACTGCTCGCAGTACCCGTCCGGGGTGAACGCGGTGTGCCCACACGCCTCGCACCGTTGCGGCGCGGTGGACGACGACACCCACTCGACCGCGAGTTGTGGCGCCGGTACGCCGTGCAGCGGCGTGCCGCACGCCTCGCAGAACCGGAACCCGGCGGACGCGGGCGCCCCGCAGGCCGGGCAGTCGATCGTCGGCGCCATGGCCGGATTGCCTACCACGTGTCCTCCTAGACGAGCGTCCTCGGCCGGACCGCGTTCGCGCGGTCGACCAGCGCGTAGCGCGCGAGCGGGGTGCGTTCCAGACTGGCCAGGGCACGGTAGCCGGCCTCCAGGCCGAGCCGCAGCTCGCGCTCCACCAGCCGCCGACCGAGCACGGTGCCCGAGGCCTGCCGCGGCGGACGCCCGGGCGTGCTGCGAGGTGCGGCGTCGGCCGGCACACCCAGCCACTCCAACGCCGCGACGAAGACCTCCACCGACAGCTGCGCGTGCGTACCGGTGTCCAGCCCGAGCTTCTCCAGCCGGGCCGCGGCGTCGACCAGGTCGGTCTCGGCCCACGCGCCGGCGGTCCGGTCCAGGCGGGCCCGGATCGCGGCGATCTGCGCCCGGGTGTGCCGGCTGGACGAGTCCGGCACCTCGTCCAGCACCGCGATCGCGCCCTGCCGGTCGCGGGCGGCGAGCAGCAGCCGGGACACCCCGAACGCGGCGCTGACGTACCCGTGGTCGACCCGCCAGACCCGGGCGTACCGGGCCAGTGCCAGGTCGGTGTGACCGGACAGCTCCGCGGCCACCGCCTCGGCCAGCAGCGCCGCCGGCTCGCCCGGCAGCGCCGCCGCCACCGCCTCGAACGCGCCGAGCGCCTCCCGGGGCGCCCCGGCGGCGAGGCCGAGCAGACCACGATGCCAACCGTGCCGCCAGTCCGCGTCCGGGGTGTCCAGCCGGCGCAACTCGGCTTGGGCCGCCGGCACGTCACCGGTCTCGATCAGCGCCCGGATCACCCGGTACGCCACCTCGACGGTGCGCGCCGGCGCCTGCCGCATCGCCTGGATCGCCTCGGCCGGCGCGGCGGCGTCGACGGTGGCGAGGAACGCCGCCGCCGGGTCGGCCGGATCCACCAGCGGCAGCGGGAGCGCGGCCACCACTTCCCGCCCGTCCAGCCGGGCGCCACCGGCAGCCGCCGGGCTGGTGGACACGTCGCCGGCGCCGGTCCCGAACGGCTGGCGCTCCGCGGTGAACAGCGTCGACATCGACGGTCGGGGTATCCCGTCCGCTGCCGACAGCACCTCCCGCAGCACGCCGAGCAACTGGTCGGCCATCTCCGCCGCGGAGGCGAACCGCCGCTCCGGCTCCGGGTGGGTGGCCCGGACCAGCAGCCGGTGGAACGACGGCTCCTGCGCGAACAGCGGGATCTCGGCCGGCGACGGCAGCGAGGTGGCGTACCTGCTGGAGAAGCCGGTGAAGGTGAAACTGAGCACCGCCAGCGCCCGGCCCACCGTGTACAGGTCGGACTCCACCGACGGGCCGCGGGTGGCCACGTCCGGGGCCTGATAGCCCGGGGTGCCGTAGATGGCGCCGTCCGGATCGTCCAGCCGGCGCACCGCACCCAGGTCGATCAGTTTCAGCTGCTCCTCGGCCTGGATCACGTTGTCCGGCTTGAAGTCGCAGAACACCAGCCCGCGACCGTGCAGGTAGCCCAGCGCCGGCAGCACCTCCAGCCCGTACGCGAGGACCTGCGGCAGCGGCAGCGGGGCGCGCTGCCCGGCGGCGTCGCGGTGATCCAGCGCCAGGTCCTTCAGCGACTGGCCGCCCACGTACTCCATCACGATGTAGCCGATCAGCTCACCGGTCTTGGGGTCCGGGTGCCGGGCGAAGTCGTGGATCTTGACGATGTTCGGGTGGTCGACCTCCACCAGGAACCGCCGCTCGGCGACCGCGGACTCCATCGCGTCCGGGTCGCCGGTGTTGATCAGGCCCTTGAGCACCACCCAGCGGTCCGCGCCGCCCTCCGACACGTGCCGGTCGCGGGCCAGGTAGATCCAGCCGAGCCCGCCGTAGGCCAGGCAGCCGAGGATCTCGTACCGGTTGTCGACCACCTCGCCGGCGGACAGGCCCGGGAGGAACGAGAACTCGGTACCGCACTGCGGGCAGAACCCCTCGGCCCGACCCGGCTGGCCATCCCGCGAGCGGCCGACCGGCTGGTCGCACTTGCCGCAGTAGCGGCGCGACTCCGACACCTTCGGGTCGGCCATCACGGCGGTGGTCGGATCGCGCAGCGGCACCGGCGGTACCTCGACCAGGCCGGCACCCAGCCCACCGCGCGCGGTGGCCCGGCTGCGGCTGCTGCGGGTACCGGTGCCGGAGGCGCCGCCGAGGCCGGCTCCGGTGCGACCGGAGAAACCGGCGGTCGCACCGGTCGGCCGCCAACCGCCGGTCATCGCGCCGGTCGGCACGCTCGGGTCGCCCGGCAACGGCGGCGACACCGGAGCTCCGGGCAGCCCGCCACCTGCGGCCGGTGGCCCGGAGGTCGGACGTGCCGGGCCGGGCACCGAGGCCGGGGGAGCGGCGGCCTTCGATCCGCACTGGTCGCAGTAGCCGTCCGGGGCGTAGTGGCCGGCGCAGCCCGGCTGCTGGCAGCTCGCGCCGGCCGGCCAACCGGTCGGCGCGGCAGCACCGGGACCGCCGGCGCCCGGGACGGTCCCGGCGGCCGGCGGCGCGCCAACGGACGGCGCCGGGTTGCGCTGGCTCGGCGGCCGGGCGGCGGCCTTCGACCCGCACTGGTCGCAGTAGCCGTCCGGGGCGTACTGGCCGGAGCAGCCCGGCTGCTGGCACGGCGCGGCACTCGTGCGGGCCCCTTCGCCGGTACCGGCACCAGGCACGAAGGCGCCCTCCCCAGGATTCGCCCGCTGGCGCTCGCTCATGGCCTGTCCTCCATCGTCGGGGCGCCGACGAGACGCCGAGCCGTGCGATGCCCACGGCGTGCCCGCCGCCGCGTGCTCCGCGGGTACCGAGCCGCGCCGGGTCCGTGGTCCGCTCGTTGGCGCTCGCTCATGCCGAGCCCTCCCTCTGCCGTGCCAGCTCGGACAGCGCCTGCTGGTAGCCGTACACGGCGCGGGTCGCCGCCGGCAGGTCGCACGGCGCGGTGTAGAGCAGCCGCTCGGCAGCGCCGTAGCGGCGGGCCACCTCGGGGTCCTCCAACCGGCCCAGGGCGGCCGCCTTCGCCCGGTAGGCGGTGAGCCGGCCGCGCAGCTCCTCGCGCCGGGCGAGCAACCCGTCCGCCGCGCCGTGCAGCTCCCGCGCCCGGTCGGCGGCCGCGGCGATCTCGCGCTCGGTCGCGGCCACCGCGTCGGCGAGGGCCGGCCAGGCCGCGCCCCGGTGCAGCTCGTCCAGGTTGGCCAGCCGACCGCGCAGGCGTTCCGCCGCGGCCGGCACCGGCGGCAGGCCCGGATCGGCGATCTTCGCCGCCGTCGCCCGGTACGCCGCCGCGGCCGCGTGCTCCGCCTCGGCCAGCGCGGTCAGCGCGTCGGTCCAGGCCGCCCGGCGGCCGGCATAGTCGTCGCGCAGCGCGACCAGCCCGGACAGCCGGGACCGGGCCGCCGCCGCGGCGGCGTCGAGCCGGCCGAGCCGGGCGGTCACCGCCGCCGTCGGCGTACCGTCCGGCGCCCCGGCCAGCGGGTCGCCGAGCGCCTGGCCGCGGACCGCGTCCAGCTCGTCGGTCAGCGGCCGGACCAGGTCGGTCGCCCCGAACTCGGTGCCCAGGGTGGCGACCGCGTCCACCGCGTCCGCGGTCGGGGACAGCAGGTCGGTCAGCGCGGTCAGCGCGCCCTGCACCGCGGCCAGCCGGTTGCCGGCCGCCTCGGCGTCCGCCAGCACCATCGGGATCAGGTCGACCAGGCACAGCCGGCGGGCGACCGGGCCGCCGGTACCGTCGGCGGGCAGTCCGGCCTCGTCCAGCGCCACCATCGGCTCGCGCAGCAGCGCGGTCAGCTCTGCCAGGTCGTCGTCGGTGGGCCGGCCGTGTCTCGCCCGCGCCGCCCGGGCGGCCTCCAGCAGGTCGCCGGCGACGCTGAAGTGCGCCCACAGCACGCTGACCCGCTGGGGCAGATCGGCGAGCCGCTCCGCGGTCGCGCCGGTCGCGCCGCCGGCCCGCAGCCAACGCAGCGCCGGATGCGAGTCCAGCGCATACATGGCGGCGGCGAGCCGGTCGTACTCCGCGCCGATCGCGGTGAGCCGCTGGTCGGCCTCCTCGCGCCGCAGTGGTGCCGTGGCCATCGCGGTCAGTCCCGGTACTGGGCGGCCGGCGGTTTCGGCGCCGGTCCGAGCACCGTCAACCACTGGTCGTAGAGCTTCTTCCAGGTGCCGTCGCCGCGGATCTTCGCCAGCACGCCGTTGACGAACCGGACCAGGTCGACGTCGTCGAGGTTCGCCGCGATCCCGTACGGCTCGTCGGTGAACTTGGGGCCGATCACCTTCGTGTTCGGGTCCTGCTTCTTCAGTCCGGCGAGGATCGTGTCGTCGGTGGAGATGGCGGCGACCTGCCGCTGCTGCAGCATCACCAGGCAGTCGGTCCAGTCGTCGACCGCGACCGGAACCGGCTTCGCCGGGTCGGCCGCGATCGCCCGGATGGACGTGGACCCCTTCGCCGCGCAGACCTTCTTGCCGCCCAGATCACCGAGCTTGCTCGCGGTCGACCCGGACGGCACCAGCACCCGCTGCCCGGCGTCGAAGTAGACCGAGGAGAACGCCACCTGCTTCCACCGCTCGCAGTTGACGGTCATCACGTCGGCCACCAGATCGACCTGGTGCTTCCGCAGCACCGGGATCCGCTGCGCGGAGGTGATCACCTTGAACTGGATCTTGTCCGGATCGCCGAAGATCGCCCGCGCCACCTCGCGCAGCATGTCGATGTCGAAGCCCTGCAGGTCGTTGTTCTGGTCGCGGAAGCCGAACAGGTAGGTGTTCTGGTCGACACCGACGACCAGCCGGCCGCGCTTCCTGATCCGGGACACCGCCGGCCCGTGCAGCATGTCGGCCGGCGACCCGTGCGGCCGGTAGCTGTCGGCCGCACAGGAGGTGTCCTGCGAGTCGGCGCCCGGGATCTTCGCCGGGTCCTGCACCCCGACCGGCCGCGGCGGCGCCGCCGGCGTGCCGGCATCGGGCAGCGTGGACGCCCCGCAGCCGGCCACCACCAGCAGCGCGGCCAGCGCAACCCCCGCCGCCAGAACCCCGCGCACGCGTCGCCGCACCGGTGTGCCCTCCCGCATCGTCTGCCTCATCGGTACTCCGCGACCCGGCGCTGCAGGCCGACCGTGGTGCCGAGCACGCACACCGCGGCCAGCAGGCCGAGTCCGATCGCGGCCCCGGTCTGGCTCGACGCGGCGGCGCTCGCCTGGTCGGTGAACCGACCGTTGGCGGCCTCGATCGCGCTCGCGGTGTGCCGGTCGAGGTTGCCGAACGCATCCGCGGCGCTGCCCGCACCGGAGCCGATCGCGACCTGCACCGCCTCCGGGTACCGGCCGCCGTCGTCGAGCGAGCGCACCTTGGCGTGCGCAGCCTGCCAGTCGCGGACATCCCTGCGGACCGTGTCGAGCTGGCGGCGCTGCGCGTCGTTCGCACCGCTGCGGGCGGCGCCGATCAGGCCGCCGCTGCCGTTCGTTCCGACCAGATCGGTCATCCGCTGCCGGAAGTCCTTCTCGAAGGCGGCGCCGTTGCCGCGGGCCACCAGGGTCAGCGACTCGTCGGCGCGCGCCTGCAACGCGGTCAACCGGATCTGCGCGAACGCCTCGACCTGCGCCGAACCGGTGTCCCGGGCCGAGCCGAGGTGGCTGGCCAGCGCACCCCAGGAGGCGGTCAGCCAGAGCAGCGACACCACCGCCGCGGCGCAGCCGACCAGCAGCCCGCGGTTGAACACCCGGTTGGTCCGGCGGCTGAGGTGGACCTGCCCGACCATCAGCCCGGCCAGCAGCAGCAGGCCGACCGGGATCGCCACCCAGGGGAACCCGGCCGCCGCCGACCGGTCGTCGGTCAGCCGCGCGGTCTCCGCCTGGTACAGCGACTTCGCCGCCGGCAGCAGCTTGTCGCGCATCAGGCCGGAGGCCTCGCGCAGGTACGCGGCGCCGAGCGGGATGCCGAGCCGGTTGTACACCCGGGCGGTTTCCACCAGCCCGGTGTAGACCGGCAGCTGGCTGGTCAACTGCTGCACCACCCGGGCGTTCGCGCCGCCGGAGTTGCTCGCGGTCGCGAGCGCCTTGCCGGCTTCGGCGATGTCCTGCTGGTAGCGCCGGGCGGCGCTGGCCGACTCGACCCCGCCGGTCAGGAAGGACGACGCCGCCGTCGCGTCCGCGTCGGACAACGAGCGGTAGAGCTGCTGGGCCTGCACGGTGAGCGGGCCCGAATGCGAGCGCACCTCGTCGAGCCGACCGCCGCGCTGCTGCACCCCGACCACCATCGCGGTACCGAACGCGAGCCCGAGCACGACGAGCAGGGCGAGCAGGATGGTCAACCGGCCCGGCGTGGTGCGGGCCAGGGCGCCGAGCCCGGGCCTGGTCGGGTCGACGGCGGGCGCGGGCGGCGTCGGCGCGGTCGGGGCGAGCGTCATCGCGGCACCGGCCCGTCGGCCCGGGCCGTGCGCCGACCGGTGGGGTGGGCACAGACCCTGTCCCGGCCCGTTCGGCCGGTGCCCGACGTGCTGCCCAGCATCGATGCCCTCCGTCGTGTTTTCGGGCCAACATAGCCGGTCGTGTCAACCGGCGCGATCGCGCCGCCGTGCCCCCGGCGGTACCGAGCTCGGCCGGGTCCGGGCCGGTCGGTGCCGATGTCCGGCATGTCCCGCCGGGGTGGGACGCGGCCGGCCCGGCTACCGCCGGAGTAGGGGGTCGGTTCTGGCTCCGCCGCGGGACGTGCCGCCCGCCTTCCCGCTCCTACCGTCCCGTCGTCACTGCCCGGACCAGCGGTAACAAGGGGGCGAAGCGGTCGTGCTGACGATCGACGACGCGATAGAGCTCTACGTCAAACACCACGAACCACTGCAGGCGGTACGCGACGAGCAGCGCCGGCTGCTCGCCGACCGGCCGGGAATGCGGGCGCAACTCGACGACATCGAGGCGGAGCTGACCTACCTGCTGGTGCGCCAGCAGCGGCCGGAGCGGGTGGTGGAGATCGGCTGCCTGCACGGCTGGTCGACCAGCTGGCTGTTGCGGGCGCTGCGGGACAACGAGACCGGCACGCTGACCAGCTACGACCGGATCGAGAACGCCCGCCGCAACGTGCCGGCGGCGCTCGCCGCCGGGCGCTGGCGGTTCGTCGCCGGTGACGTCCGCCGGCAGCCGATGCCGGACGGGATCGACTACCTGTTCCTGGACGCGGCGCACTCCGCCCGGTTCGCCCGCTGGTACCTGGACCGGCTGCTGCCCGCGGTCCCGGCCGGTACGCCGGTCAGCGTGCACGACGTGTTCCACGGTCGCCGGGCCAGGCCGTACTCGGAGGGCTCGGTACTGCTGCGACACCTGCGCGGCGCCGGCGCCGGGTACTTCACCGCGGCGGCCCGGCGCGCACCGGAGGCGTACCGGCGGTTGCAGGAGTGCCGGGCCGACCTGGGATTCGGTGACCCGGTGCACCCCGGTCGGCACAATCCGATGATCTGGTTCCGGCGCCCCTGAGCGGCGGCGCCCGGGCCGGTGTGGCGGCGGCCGGTTTCGTAGGGTGTCCGCCATGCCGCCGAACGATCCCGCGCCCGCCGCCACGCCGCAGCCCGCCGCGCCGGCGTCCGGGTTGACCCAGCTGCCGGGCCGCGGGCTGTCCCGGTGGCTGCTGGTGCGTGGCCTGCCCCGGGATCCGCAGGCCACCGCGCACCTGACCGCGATGCTGGTCGCCGCGGTCAGTACCGTGCTGCTGGTCCGCGGTGGCCTGGCACTGGCCGGGTACCCCCAGGTCGGTGGCGGTGGCCTGCACATCGCGCACGTGCTGTGGGGCGGGCTGCTGATGATCGTCGGCCTGGTGCTGCTGCTGTCGTTCGTCGGGCCGGTGATCCGGCCGCTCGCCTCGGTGCTGGCCGGGATCGGGATCGGGCTGTTCATCGACGAGGTGGGCAAGTTCGTCACCAGCGACAACGACTACTTCTACCGGCCCGCGACGGCGATCATGTACGTGCTGGTCGTGGTCCTGGTGCTGCTGGTGCACGCGCTGCACGGGCGGCGGCCGCACCACCCGTCCGAGCACCTCGCGGCGGCGGTCGACCAGGCGGTCGCCGGGGTGGTCGGCGGGTTCACCCCGCGCCGCCGGGCCGCGGCCGGCCGGCAGCTGCGCCGGTCCGGTCGGGCGCCCGGCCGGACCGAGGCGACCGCCCTGATCGGCGCGGTACCCGACGACCCGGTCGAGCTGTTCGACCCGCTGCGGTTCGTCGACCCGCACCGGCTGCTGGCCCGGCTGCGGCTGTGGGCCCGCCGCGAGGTGCACGGCCAGGGCCGGATCGCGCAGGCGTTGCCGGCCATCACCCTGGTCGTGCTGCTGGCCCAGATCGCGTACTCCGGTGCGCAGTTCGGGGTTCGGTTGGTCGGCCGGCTGGACGGCCCGGCCGGGGCCGTCTGGCGGGGCGCGCCGGGACCGATCCCGCTGGTCCTCGGACTGGCCTCGACGGTCACCTGCCTGGTACTGGTGATCGGCGGCTGGCGTCGGCTGGGCCGCGACCGGCTTCGCGCCTTCACCTGGTTCCACCGCAGCCTGCTGGTGAACCTGCTGTTCACCCGGGTGTTCGAGTTCGACGTCACGCAGTTCGTGGCCACCGTGTCGGTGCTGGTGGACGTGCTGATGCTGGTGGTCGTCGGCGCCGAGCTGGGGCGGCTGAACCGGCTGGCCGACGCCGCGGAGGTGCAGGTGGCGATGGCCGCGCCGGCCAGGGACGCGACGGACCCGGCCAGCGACGCGGCGGTCGCGGCGACCGGCGACGCGGTGGCGATGCCGGAGTCGGCGGCGGGGCCCGGCCCGGCGGGGGAGCCGGAGCCGGCCGAGGGGGCGCGGGCGGTCGAACACGGAGCCGCCGGCGACGAGACGCCGCCGGCGGCCGGATCGGGAACCTAGGGTCAACCGTGTTGGGTGGACAGGAACCGGTAGCGCCAGACGGCGTCGCCGGTGGGTGCGTCGTCGCGGCGGTAGTTCAACCGCCAGATGTCGGGCAGTCCGTCCACGGTGCTGTCCACCGTGGTCATCTCCAGGTGCGGTGCTGGCACCGGATCGGTCAGCGGCACCGTGATGCGTTCCCCGTCCCGGGGTCCGCCGACGAGTTCGATCTCCACATCAGGCATGAGTCCGCCCCTTCCCGCGTGGGTGGTGAGCGGCCACCTGCAATGGCGGCCCGTGCGGCCGGGGCCGGGCGCCCAACGGCAACGCACCGGCCTCCCATCGATCGTAACGGCGCCGTCGGCGCCGGCCAGCGGGAAGCGCGGGCACTGGTACCGGTCGGGTAACCGGGCGTGGTCCACGGCACGCCGGTACGACCCCGAACGGCTCCGAGTCGTGTATCCTTTTGGCGTTGCAGTCGTAGTTTCCCCGAACGTTTGATGCGCACGCGGGATTTGTGACAGCGGGGCGTCTCGTTTTTCGGGAAGATCTCTCCGAAGGGTCGATCGGCTCCCGCCGCAACAAGGCGGTCGCCCGCGCGGCGGCCGAGTAGCTACCACAAGGAGAGTCATGGCACAGGGTACGGTCAAGTGGTTCAACCCGGACAAGGGCTTCGGCTTCATCACGCCTGACGGCGGCGAGCCGGACGTGTTCGTCCACTTCTCCGCCATCGAGGGCTCCGGCTACCGGAACCTCGAGGAGAACCAGCGCGTCGAGTTCGACGTGACGCAGGGCGCGAAGGGCCCGCAGGCCGAGCGCGTCCGCGGCATCTGAGCCACGGGCCTGGTTACACACCAGACGCGAAGCGACCCCCGATGCGATGCGCATCGGGGGTCGTTTGTCGTTCACTGAACTTTCGTGTCCGGTTCAGGCGGTTTCGGCCGCCGCGGCCCGGCGCAGCGGCGCACCCACCTCGTGCAGGTGCCGCAGCGCCTCCCGGTAGGACCGCAGCAGCCCGGTCTCGCGGTACGAGACGCCGTACTCGGTGCAGAACGCCTGGATCAGCGGCTGGGACCGGCGCAGGTTCGGCCGCGGCATGCTCGGGAACAGGTGGTGCTCGATCTGGTAGTTGAGCCCGCCGAGCGCGAAGTCGACGAACCGGCCGCCTCGCACGTTGCGCGAGGTGAGCACCTGCCGGCGCAGGTAGTCGACGTTGTCCTCGCGCCGCAGCGTGGGCATGCCCTTGTGGTTCGGGGCGAAGCTGCACCCCATGTAGAGCCCGAACAGCCCCTGCTGGACGGCCGCGAACACCAGCGCGTGCACCGGCGACATGACCAGCAGCAGTATCGTCAGATAGCCACCGATGTGCGCCACCAGCAGCGCCACCTCGGCGATCTTCGCCTTGCCGGACGGCCGCAGCAGCGCCCGCACGCTCGCCACGTGCAGGTTGAACCCCTCCAGCAGCAGCATCGGGAAGAACAGGTACGCCTGCGATCGGGTCAGCAGGCCGGCCAGGCCGCGCCGCGTGGCGGTGTGCTCCTCGACGAACACCAGCGCGCCGGGCGCCACGTCCGGGTCCCGGTCCTCGTCGTTCGGGTTCGCGTGGTGCCGGTTGTGCTTGCTCACCCACCAACCGAACGACAGCCCGACGGCGAAGTTGCCGTGCAGCATCCCGACCAGCCGGTTGATCCGGTGCGAGCGGAAGATCTGCTGGTGGCCGGCGTCGTGGCCGACGAACGCGAGCTGGGTGAACACCACCGCGAGGGCGGCGGCGACGATCAGCTGGTACCAGGAGTTGCCGAGCAGCAGGACCGCGACCCAGCCGGCGACGAACAGCACGCCGTTGATCGCCATCTTGGCGCCGTAGTAGCCGGTGCGCCGGCGCAGCAGCCCGGCCCGGCGGATCCGGCGGGACAGCTCCGCGTAGTCCGAGCCGGTTCGGTGCCATGGCTCCGGTGCGGCGAGCGCTTTCGGGTACGGGACGGTCATCGTGGCCTCCGGCACGATCCGTGAACGTGCCGCCCAGGCGCCGGACGTCACCGCACCGCAGGCGGAGCCGGTGGGGGACCGGGGGTGGCTCCGCGGTGTGCGCCCAAGTATGCCGCTGACCGGCGGGTGAACCTAATCGGCGCCGGCCGCGACCGGTTTTCGCCACGGGCCCGGCGCCCCCCTCCGGCGGCGGAGCCGTCGCCGACTCTTTACCGGTGAGATTCCCGGATCCTCCCCCGTGCCGGAGGAAAAGCATCGATGATCAAGGATGACTGGCACGCGGATCGTCGGGCTGATCCGGTTCTGTGCCATTCTGGTACGGGGAGATCCTTTACGCCTCTCGGTGCGGGACGAGGGTGGTGTTGGTGCGTCGACAGAATTCGCTGCTGGGTGACCTGGCTTCGTTGCTGGTCTGCGGGGTGCTCGCCGGCATCGTGGTGGCGCTGCTCGCGTTCCCCGGCTTCGGGGTCAGCGGCCTCGCGGTCAAGTCGGGCACCGGGGTGTTCACCAACAGTTCCGACCAGCTGAAGATCCCGCCGCCGCCGCAGAACTCCTACCTGTACGCGAACGACGGCAAGACGCTGATCACGACGTTCTACTCGGACAACCGGACGCCCACCACGATCGATCACATCCCGACGGTGATGCAGCACGCGATCGTGGCCGCCGAGGACACCAGGTTCTACCAGCACCACGGCGTCGACCCGCGCGGCGTGGTGCGGGCACTTCTGGCCAACCGCAGCGCCGGGCAGGTCTCCGAGGGCGCGTCGACACTGACCATGCAGTACGTGCGCAACGTGCGGATCTACTCGGCGAAGACGCCGCAGGAGCTGCACGCCGCCACCGAGCAGTCGATGGCCCGCAAGATCCAGGAGATGCGCTACGCGCTCGCGCTGGAGCGCAAGCTGTCCAAGAAGCAGATCATGCAGGGCTACCTGAACATCGTCTACTTCGGCCACCAGGCGTACGGGATCGTCGCGGCGGCGCGCGTCTACTTCGACACCACGCCGGACAAGCTGACGCTGGACCAGGCGGCGCTGTTGGCCGGCGTGGTCAAGTCGCCGGACGCGTTCGACCCGGAGTCCGGCGCCGCCGGGCGCAAGGCGGCGCTGGTGCGCCGTTCGTACGTGCTGGACTCGATGGCCAAGCTGCACTACATCAGCAAGGCGGCGGCGGCCAAGGCGAAGGCGGCGCCGATCGGGCTGCACCCGTCGAGCACGCCGAACGGCTGCACCGAGGTACCGAGCAAGCACAAGGACTGGGGCTTCTTCTGCGACTGGTTCGTGCAGTGGTGGGACCAGCAGAAGGAGTTCGGCGCGACCTCGGCGGCGCGGGAGAACACGCTGCGTACCGGCGGCTACAAGATCGTCACGTCGCTGGACCCGAAGGTGCAGGCCTCGGCGCGCAAGGCGTCGCTCGCGGTGTACTCGAAGACCAACACCAAGGCGCTGCCGATCGCCGCGATCGAACCCGGTAGCGGTCGGGTGGTGGCGATGGCGGTCAACCGCGACTACAGCCTGAAGAAGAACCCGTACGGGATGAAGAACCGGCCGAACACCGTGGACCAGCTGGTCGCCGGCGGTGGTGACGTCAACGGGTACCAGACCGGGTCGACGTTCAAGATGTTCACCATGCTCGCGGCGCTGGAATCCGGGCTGCCGCTGGACACCGGGTTCCACGCGCCGAGCCCGCTGCGTACCAACTACATCGCCGGCAACGGCTACTACTCGCCGGTGAACGACAACCCGAAGTGGATGGACGGCTACCGGACGATGTGGGACGGCTACGGCCGGTCGGTCAACACCTACTTCGTCTGGCTGGAGCAGAAGATCGGCGCCGAGAAGGCCGTGAACATGGCCAAGCGGCTCGGCATCAAGTTCCGGGCGCACACCGACGCGATGTACGCGTCCAAGGGTCGGGCGCACGGCTGGGGCGCCTTCACCCTGGGCGTCGCCCAGACCACCCCGCTGGACCTTGCGAACGCGTACGCGACGGTGGCCGCCGAGGGCGTCTACTGCAAGGAACTGCCGGTCGAGTCCATCGTGGACGCCCGGGGGCACGGGTCGGACGCGGCCAAGCCGCAGTGCCATCGCGCGGTGTCCAAGGACGTGGCCCGGGCGGCGACCGATGCGGCCCGCTGCCCGGTCGGCCAGCAGGGCTTCTACCACAAGTGCAACGGTGGAACGGCGCCCGAGGTGGGCCGGATGTTCGGCTCCCGGCCGCTCGGCGGCAAGACCGGAAGCTCGGAGACCAACGCGACCGAATCGTTCGTCGGGTTCACCCCGCAGATCGCCGCGGCGGCCACCGCCTGCACCCCGGACAATCCGTGGGACTCGGTCGGCGCCGGCGTCTCCTCGTCGGTGGACGTCGCCGTGGCGAAGACGATGCTCACCGCGCTGTCCGGCGACCCGATCCGCGGCTTCCACCAACCCTCGCACCACATCGCCTACGGCTGATCGGCCTCGCCGCATCGCCCGCGCCCGATCCGCGGCGCGGTGGCTGGCCGGCGGCATCCGTGCGGCCCGGTGGACTGGCCCGCGGCGAACCGGCGGTGGCGTGGCCCGCCGCTGCGCCGGGGCGGCCCCGTGGCGTGGCCCGCCGCTGCGCCGGGGCGGCCCGGTGGCCGCCGGCTCAGCGGCGGGCGAGGCGGCGCCCGGACGATGTCGGGGCCGGGGTGTATCCCAGCTGGTAGTGGGCGTAGATCTCCGGCTCGCGCTCGGCGGGCAACTCCTCGTCCACTGCCAGCGTCGGCGAGTTCTTGATCTGACCCTTGTCGTACGGCACCTGCAGGTCGCTGCGGCCCACCCGGGCGCCGTCCAGCGGTACCAGGGCGATCTTGCGCATCCCCGGCAGGCCGAGGCGGACCGCCGCGAACATCGGTTCGTCCGTCGCGGCGTCGACGTAGACCGACTCCAGCGTGCCGATCTTCCCACCGTCTGGACCCACCACCGGTGCGCCCTTCCACTGCGAGATGTCCTGAATTCCGATCATTCCTGCCCCCGAAGTCCTGGGTACTGTCACCGATATTCTCCCGCCTTATCCGGTTCTACGTGGCAAAACGTCACGCCCCGTACAGCCAGGCGATCTTGACCGGACCGTCCCATCGGTGCTGAGATCCATCCGCAGTCGACAAGGACGGAGACTTCCATGCGCCGTATCCGGTCCCACCGATGGCTCGCGGCCGGGCTCGCCGCGGCCGGCCTCGCGCTCGCCGTACCGGCGTCCGCGGTCGCGGCACCCGCGACGCTCACCCCGGCCGCAGCGGTCGGTGACGTGCAGCTCACCGGTACCCAGCGACTCGCGTCCGGGGTCACCCTGGCCACCTTCACCGCCACCGTGTCGCACGGCACCGTCACCGGCGAGCTGGTCACCGCCGATCTCGCCGACCGGCACGTGTCGGTGCGGCTGCTGCGGCCGGACGCGGTGGCCCAGCGCGAGACGGTGACGCAGCTGACCGCGGCCGAGCACGCGGTCGCCGGCGTCAACGCCGACTACTTCAACATCAGCGAGTCGCAGCATCCCGGCGTCGAGGCGACCGGCTCCTCCGACGGCCCGGAGGTCGACGGTGGCCGCGCCGTCAAGGCCGCGGTGCCCGACTCGCAGCGGTTCGGCCCGGCGATGGCGCCCGGCACCTCCACCCGCGACGTGATCGGCGTCGGTGTCGACGGGCGGGCCCGGTTGGGCACCCTCACCCTGGCCGGCAGCGTCGTCACCCCCGCCCACCGGTACCCGCTGGCCGGGCTCAACCAGTACGCGGTCACCGAGGGCGGCATCGACGCGTTCACCAGCGCCTGGGGCGCCACCTCGCGGGAGCGTGCGGTGTGCGGCAGCGACACCAGGCGGGGCGACCCGTGCAGTACCGACACCGCCGAGGTGACGATCCGGCACGGCCGGGTGGTCGCGGTCGCCGACGCGCCGGGCGCCGGTGCGATCCCGGCCGGTAGTACCGTCCTGGTCGGCCGCGAGGCGGGTGCGGACACCCTGCGCGGGCTGCACGTCGGTGACCCGGTGCACGTCTCGTACCGGCTGGCCGGCGCGCACGTGCCGTTCCGGGTCGCGGTGGGCGGCGCGCCGATCATGCGCGACGGCGCCACCCTGACCGGCGTCGACGACAAGGTCGCGGCCACCCGTACCGGGGCCGGGATCAGCGCGGACGGCCGCCGGCTGTACCTGATGACCACCGACGGGCTGGCCGAGTCCGGCAGCGGGCTGACCCTCGCCGAGGAGGCCGGGCTGCTGGCCGGCTTCGGCGCGACGGACGCGATGAACCTGGACGGTGGTGGCTCCACCACCTGTGCCGCCCGGCTGCCCGGCAGCGACCGGGTGAGCCTGGTGAACAAGCTGCCCGTCGGCGCGGCCGAGCGCCCGGTGGCCAACGGCCTGGGCATCGTCTCCCGCTGAACCCGGATGGCCGGGTCCGGACCCGGACCCGGCCATCCGTGTTGCCGGCCATCCGTGTTGCCGGCCATCCGTGTTGCCGGCCATCCGTGTTGCCGGCCATCCGTGTTGCCGGCCGCCCGGGTTGCCGGTCGCCTGGGTTGTCGGCCGCCCGGGTGGCTGCCCGTGCCGGCGGAGGGCGGGACCGCCCCGGCCGCGCACGGACCGGCGGCGGGGCCGGGGGAGCGGTCAACGGAGGCCGGGCGCGCGGCGCAGGACCATCGCGAACACCCGCGCCGCGTCCGCGTTCACCAGCACCGCGAGTACGGCGAGACCGGCCAGCGGCGCCGACACCGCGGCGGCGACCGCGCACAGCAACAGCCGTACGTCCCGGCGCAGCAGCCGCTGCGGCGCGCCCGGCGCCAGGACGTTGATGTAGGACACCAGCAGGCTGCCGGCGGCTGCGGCGAACCCGAACGCCCAGTCGACCGGCCGGCCGCCGGCCGCGAGGACCAGCCCGGCGATGATGGCCAGATCGGCGTAGCGGTCCAGGATCGTGTCCAGCAACGCGCCGCGCCGGGAGGTGCGCAGGCCGATCCGGGCCACCTCACCGTCCACCCCGTCCAGCGCGTTCCCGGCCTGGACCAGCACGCCACCCAGCAGCATCGTCCACCAGTGCCCGCCGAACCCGATCACCGCCGCACCGGCGACCGCGACCGCGAAGCTCACGCCGCTGAGCAGGTCCGGCCACACCCCGGTCCGCGCCAGCAGCAGCGTCACCGGCCGAGACAGCGGCCGGTTCAGGTACCGGCAGACCAGTCCGTCGGTGGATTTCGAGCCGTACCGCTGCCACAGCGCCCGGTGCACCCGGCGCCCGTCCCGGTCGTCGACGAGCGTGGTGGCGAACCCGGCCGCCGGGCGCAACCGCAACCCGGCGATGCCGGCCAGCGCCGCGTCCGCCGGGCCGGCCGCGAGAACCTCCCGCGCGGTGTCGGCGTCGACCACCGCAAGCGTCGCGTCGGTGCACCGGACTCCGGTCTCGGTCGCCAGATCACGCACCGTCTCCGCGTCGAACACCGCCGCCGCGCCCACCAGCAGGTACCGGCCGGGCGGCAGGTCGGCGGGTGGCGGGCACGGCTCGGCCGGTGGCGCGTGCCGGGCGACCAGCCCGGCCACCAGGTCGGGGCCGCGCCGGCCGGCCGACACCAGCACCCGGCGCACCCCGGCAGCGTGCAGCACTCGTACCGTCCGGTCGAGCAACGGCCGCCCGCCGACCCGGGTCGACTCCACCGGCGGGCGTGCCGCGGGCGGCTCGGCCGCCAGCACGACCACGGCCACCACCGGTCCGGCCGGATCGGACCACCGTGCCGTGCCGGGCGCCGGCTCGCCCTTGCCTCGGGTCATCCATCACCTCCGCCACGACCGGCGTACGCCGTGGCACAGGCACGGTGACGCCGCAACGGATCCGTGGGATCACCCTCGATCCTAGAGCCGCCGGTGGCATCCGGCGGTGCCGGAAATCGCCACCATGCGACGCGCAGGGGTGGGCTCAGCCGCGCCGGTACCGGCGCATCGCGGCCGGATAGCCGAGCACACCCGCGTCGTAGAGCGGGGTGTGCAGCTCGGTCGCCAGCCGGCTGGCGACCTTGGCCGAGCCGACCCGGCGGCGGATCCACTCGCCGTCCGCGGCGACCGCGGCGACCGTGGTGTCGGTGGCGGTGGTCTCCGGCTCCAGGTAGAACTCGACGCCGGAGCGGCTCGCCACGAACTCGCGCAGCTCGTCCAGGTCGGCGGCGGTGGCCTCCCGGTCCAGCATGGACTGGTAGCCGCCGCGGTGGGCGCGGATCTGGGCGGTCGACCGGATCCCGCGCGGGCGCGACGGCGAGAACAAGCGGCGCAGCCGCGCTGCCAACCCCATCCGGACCTCCCCGCTTCACCCCGGGCCGGGCAACTGCCCGGGTGCCTTCCCGACCGAGGCTACGACGCCTGGATGGAGCGAGCCTGCCGGCAAGCTGGGAACAGCCTGGGTGCCGGCAGGTGCCGTGCCGTCGCGCGTCGGGCCGAGCGACGTGCGCTACGGGTCTCGCCGTGCCGCGCCGAGCGCACCGATGCTGGTCGTCACCGGCCAGATCAGCCAGATCGCCAGCACCACCCCGATCCGGGGCAGCCAGGACAGCAGCGCCGCGGACCGGTGCGGATCGCCCAACGCCAGCGCCATCAGCCCGAGCAGCGCGGCGGAGATCGCGGCGGCGAGGACGGCCTTGCCCCATTCACGCCACTCGTACCGAACCCGCGCCGGGCCGGACTTCGGTGGCCTCGGCGGCCGGGGCCCGCCCGCGAACTTGTGGGCGAACCAGCGGTCCGCCCACCGCACCATCCCGGCGCCGAACACCACCGTGCTGCCCAGGTACACCGCGGCCAGGCCGTGCTGCGGCCCGGCCACCGCGTGCCGGGCCAGCAGGTCGGCCATGGTGGCAGCCAGCAGCACCAGGTCCAGCACCGGCACCGCGGCCAGCAGCACGGTGCTCACCCGTCGCCGGCGCAGCAGGTACCGGCAGGTCAGCCCGGCACCGACGAGCACCCAGAACCCGATCTCGCATCCCACGATCACCGCGAACAGCACCAGTCGATCGTCCCGGCCGCACACCGGCACCGCATCGTCACGGCAGCCGAACCCGGCATGCACCGAACGATGTACGCGATCGTCCCGGCGGGTCGCCCGGTGATGGTGAGATGTGCCCATGGCGGTGACCGGATGGTGGCCGCGGCGCCTGCCGCCGCGGCGCGACGTGGGCTCGGCCGCCCTGTGCGCCGCGGTCGGTGCGGTGCTCTACGCGGTCGGGCTGTACGACCCGAAGACGCCCCTGGCCCTGGTGCTGATCCCGTTCGCGGTGATCGTCTGCGCCGACCTGTTCCGCAGTACCGCCCCGCTGCTCGCCCTCGCCGTCGGGGTCGCCGCCGTAGCCGCCGACCTGCTGCTGGGCGGCTCCATCGGTACCTGGCAGGTGTTCTTCGACCTGGTCTACGCGGCCTGCGGGTACGGTCCGCGCGGCGCGGTGCGGTGGCTGATCGGCGCCTCCGCGGTGGTCACGTTCGCGGCGCTGGTGGTGACGCTGCTGGTGCTGCGCGCCGACGGGTCCGGCTGGCGGCTCGCGGTGCAGGCCGGCGTCGCGGTCGCGATGGCCGTCACCCTGGTGACGGTGCTGCCGGCCACCACCGGTGCGGCCGTGCGCGCGCACCGCGACCGGCTGGCCGAACACCGCGAGCACGCCCGCCAGCTGGCCCGGCTGACCGAACTCGACCATCGCGCGTCGGTGGCCGCGGAACGCGCCGCGATGGCCCGGGAACTGCACGACGTGATCGCCGGCCACCTCACTGCCATCGCGGTGGGCTCGGCGGCCGCACTACGGGTCGCCGGCGACTCGGCGCCGGCGCTGCGCGAGGCGCTGCACCGGGTGCGCAACGACAGCGTGCAGGGACTGACCGAGATGCGCGCGATGATCGGCCTGCTCCGCGAGCCAGACTCCGACGAGCCGCCGACCACCCGTCCCGGCCTCGGTGGCGTCGCGCGGCTGGTGAACACTGCCGGGGTGGCGGTCACACTGCACGACGAACTCACCGAGTCCGACCGGGCCGCGCTGCCCACCACGGTCGACCTCGCCGGGTACCGCATCGTGCAGGAGGCGCTCACCAACGCGCTCAAGCACGCCGCGCCCGGCCCCGTCGAGGTACGGCTCGGCCGCGTCACGGATGCCGTCACGGTGCTGGTCACCAGCCCGCTGGCCGCCGCGGGCCGGGACCCGGCCGCGCCGGGCTCCGGTCACGGCCTGATCGGCATGCGGGAGCGGGCCGCGCTGCTCGGCGGCACCCTCACCGCGGGACCGGACGGCAACCGCTGGGCGGTCCGGGCCCGGTTGCCGCTGCGCGTGCCCGAGGCGGCGTCGTGATCCGGGTACTGATCGCCGAGGACCAGCCGACCGTCCGCGCCGGCCTGGCGATGATCCTCGCCGCCGAACCTGGGCTGGCCGTCGTCGGTACCGCCGGCGACGGCGCCGAGGCGATCGCGCGCGCCCGCGAACTGCGCCCGGACGTGACCGTGATGGACATCCGGATGCCCGGCGTCGACGGCATCGAGGCCACCCGGGTACTGACCGCCGAGCGGCTCACCGAGGTCCTCGTCCTGACCACCTTCGACACCGATCGCCTGGTGTTCGGCGCGCTGCGGGCCGGCGCCGCCGGCTACCTGCTCAAGGACACCGACCCGCAGCGGCTGGTGGACGCGGTACGGGTGGTGGCCGCCGGTGACGGGATGGTCGCGCCCGGTGTCACCCGGCGGCTGATCGCCGCGTTCGCCGCCCGGCCGTACCCGCCAGCTGCGCCGCCGGGACTCGACGAGCTGACCCCGCGGGAGCGGCAGGTGCTGGTGCAGCTCGGCCACGGCGCGTCGAACGCCGAGCTCGCCGCCGCGCTGGGCATCGCCGAACCCACCGCGAAGACACACGTACACCGGGTACTGGCCAAGCTGTCACTGGGTAACCGGGCCCAGGCGGCGATCCTGGCCCGGGAGCTCGGCCTGGCCGCGGACGGACCGCCGCCGAAGTGA
This sequence comes from Actinocatenispora thailandica, assembly GCF_016865425.1. Taxonomy (NCBI): domain Bacteria; kingdom Bacillati; phylum Actinomycetota; class Actinomycetes; order Micromonosporales; family Micromonosporaceae; genus Actinocatenispora; species Actinocatenispora thailandica. Next base: position 2,195,868 of record NZ_AP023355.1, read on the forward strand.
CCGGGACCGGTGCTGGCACGAATCGGTGATCCGGCGGTTGTGCGGCTCACCTAGGGTTACCTCCAACGCGGTGCACGAGGGCGCCGCCTTGGACAACCTGGGGGATCCCCGATGAGCGACTTCGACACCAGCGACGCCGGCAACGACATCCAGGTCGAGTACACCGACGGCTCCAGTGCCGACATCGTCGACGCCAACCACGACGGCTACGCCGACCAGGTCGACCTCGACTCCAACGGCGACGGTCACACGGACACCTGGGAGTACGACTCCAACGGTGACGGCAAGATCGACCAGGTCGACTGGGACGCCAACGGCGACGGCAACCCCGACCACGGCGAGATGGACACCAACGGCGACGGCCGGGTCGACACCTGGAGCGTGGACACCAACGGTGACGGCTCGCCGGACGAGATGGCGGTCGACAGCAACCACGACGGTCGCGTCGACGAGGTGGGTGTCGACAGCAACCACGACGGCCAGATCGACGAGGTCGCAGCCGACACCGACCACGACGGTCACGTCGACGCGGTGGCCACCGACAGCAACCACGACGGCACCTTCGACACGGTGCACTACACCACCGACGGCGCGACCAACCCGTTCGCGACCGGCGCCTGAGCCGACCGACCGGCGCGCACGCGCCGACCTCGGTACGGGAGGCGCACCGCGCGACGCGGTGCGCCTCCGGCGTGTCCGGCTGTCGCCTCCCTCGGGTCCGCGGAGCGGACCCGAGGGTCAGGACGCCAGCATCGAGGTGCCGCCCTGGTCGGCCAGCCAGGCCGCCACGAACGACTGGTTCTCCCGCCAGTCGTGGGTGCTGATGGGCGGCAGGATGTCGTCCCACATCGACAGGAACGACCCGCGTAGTTGCAGCGCGCCGGCCGGCCGCGCCAGGAAGCAGAAGTGCAGGTGCGCCGCGCCGTCGCCCCACCGGTTGACGTGCACCCGGGCCACGCCCGGCAGCGACCGCATCGCCCGCTCGATGCGTACCGTCAGCAGGCCGAGTTCGGCGGCCTCCAGGTTCGGCAGGTCGCCCAGGTCGAGATGCATCCGGGGTTCCAGGTAGAGCACCAGCGGCAGGCCGGGCGGCTGGTCGGTGGCCTTCACCCGCCAGCGCTCGTCGACCCAGACGTACGCATCGTCGTGGGCCTGGCAGGCCCGGCAGGTGGCGATCTCCTCGCCGTCGCGCGGCGGCTCGGGCAGTGCCGGCGGCTCCAGCGGACGCACCGTGAGCGAACCGCTGAACGGGAACGTCGGCCAGTTGACGAATTCGGGAAGGGGTGTGTCCACCTGGGTCACAGTAGTCACTGCGCGCACCGAGCGAACCGCCCGAGTCCGGTCGTCCCACGGTGATCGACGCCGCTCCGGCCACCGGGTGGTGGCGAACGCAGGTGGTGACTGGGCACCCTGTAGCCGTGACCGCTACCACCAACTCGCCAGGGCCGGACAGGGTGACTCCGCCGGCCGCCCTCCGCCGGCTGCTCGCCGGCAACCGCCGGTACCTGTCCGGCCGTACCGAGGCCGACCGTGGGGTCGACCAGGCCCGTCGGGCAGCACCCAGCCAGGCGCCGTACGCGCTGGTGATCACCTGCGTGGACTCGCGCCTGCCGGTGGAGACCATCTTCGACCAGGGCTTCGGCGACGTCTGCGTGCTCCGTACCGCCGGGCACGTGCTCGACACCTCGGTGACCGGTTCGGTCGACCTGTCGGTGGCGGTGCTCGGCGTCTCGCTGGTGCTGGTCCTCGGTCACGAACGGTGCGGCGCGGTCGGCTACGCGATGGAACACGCCGGCTCGGCAAGCGGTGACCTGGGCTACCTGGTCGACCAGATCGCGCCGGCGATCGAGGAGGTCGACCGGGAGGGTGCCGACGGCCCGGTCCGGCACGGCCTCGGCGCCGACCGGTACGACCGGATCATGTGCCGCCATGTCACCCGAACGGTGTCCCAGCTCGCTGCGGTGCCCTCGGTGCGGGACGGGCTGGCCGACGGCAGCGTCGGGCTGCTCGGCGCCCGCTACGACCTGACCCGGGCCCAGGTCCGGTTGATCGGCTGACCGGGCCGGCCACGCCCGGCCCGGACGCCACGATGCCCCGGCGCACCGCGCCGGGGCATCGTCTGCTGTGCGGTCGGTGCCCGATCGCGTCGGGCACCGACCGGTGGGATCAGGCCTCGCCGAACACGCCGGCGTCGACCAGCCGCTTGGTGGTCACGTCCCAACCGTGGTCGGGGAAGGCGACCTGAAGGCCCTCGAGTTCGGCCTTGATCTTGGCGCCGTGGCCACCCTCGGCCAGCGACTTGACCTCGTCGACGAACTTGTCCGAGTCGGTGCGCAGCCGGGTGGTCTTGCCGTTCAGCAGGTTGCGCACGTAGACGTTCTTGCCGCCGTTGAGCGGGATGAGGTACTTGTACTCGCCGAGCACGCTGAGGGCGCCACCGGACGCCTGGCCAGCGCGAACCGAGGCGCGTGCGGTCTTTGACTGGGCCACGCGTGGAACTCCTTGCACTCCTCGATCGCCACGCGGCGGATCTCCGCCGGGCGATGCTGTCGGGTCGCTGAGCGCCGAGCCGGGGGGCCAGAACACTCAACCTGATGGGGGACAGCGTCGCCGCACGACCCCGTCCGCATCCCAGCGTATCCGATGCGGTACGGCACCGGCTTGGTCGGGATGGGGGACCGCCGGGTCATCTTGACCACTCCGGTTACCATTCGGCCCGCCCGTCGAACCCGACTCCGCTAGCGTTACCACCCGCCGGCAGACAACCACAACATCAAAATCCGCAGAACGCTGGCGCAACGCCAGTGCCACAAGTCATCATGTTTCCGACCACCTGGTAGAGCGAGGACGCGGGGAAGGCGCACCTCGTCAACCGGGAGGTCGATCGTGCCGACTAGAGGCGTCGTGTACGTCCATTCGAGCCCGCCTGCCGTGTGCCCGCACGTCGAGTGGGCTATCGCGCGTGTGCTGGGCACGCCGGTTCGACTGGAGTGGACCCAGCAGCCCGCCGATCCGACCACCGTGCGGGCCGAGTGCTCGTGGTCCGGGCGTGCCGGGACCGGGTCGGAGCTTGCCGCTGCCCTCCGGCAGTGGGCGATGCTCCGGTTCGAGGTGACCGAGGAACCCAGCCCCGGCGTCGACGGCGAACGCGTCATGTATGCGCCGGGTCGCGGCATCTTCCGCGCCTCGGTCAGCGCCAACGGCGACATCGTCGTACCGGAGGACCGGTTGCGCTCGCTGCTGGCCACCGCGGCCGGTCCGGAGGCGCTCGCGCACGGATTGGAGCGGCTGCTCGGCGCGTCCTGGGACACCGAGCTGGAGCCGTACCGGCACGCCGGTGACGGTGCGCCGGTCACCTGGCTGACCCAGGTCGGCTGACCAACCCCCCGGTACGGCCGGGCCGTCGCGGCCGGCCGTACCCAGCCGTCCGGCGCCGCCGCGGTCCGGTGCCGCCGCGGTCCGGTGCCGCCGCAGCCCGGCGCCGCCGCCGCGGTACGGGCGGCGGGGGCGACCCCGGTGGAACCCGGCGACCGCCCGGCTGGTGTGCTACTCGCCGTGACCCGCCCCTCCCGTACCTCCCGGTCGTTGTCCGTGGCCGCCGCCGTGCTGGCCGGCCTGCTGCTCGCCGCCGGCTGCGGCGCCGACGGTGGCTCCGGCGCCGGCGGCAACCACCCGCACCGATCCGCGGCGCCCACCCCCACCCCGTCCGGTGACCCGGCCGAGCAGGCCGCCTACCTGGTCCGGCATCTGTCGGACGCCGAGCTGGTCGGCCAGGTGCTGATGCCGGTGGCGTACGGATACCGGGCCGACTCGGTGTCCCGGCAGGCCGCCGCGCACAACCGCAGCATCGCCGGCGCCGACACCCCGGCGCGGATCGTGCGCAAGTACCACCTGGGCGGGCTGATGCTCGTCAACGAGGGCGGTGGGGACGCGGACCCGACCGCGGAGACCAACCCGACCAGCAACATCGCCACGCCGGCGCAGGTCCGGCGGCTGACCGGCGGGCTGCAGCAGGCCGGCCGGACCGCCGGGTTGCCGATGCTGATCGGCACCGACCAGGAGTTCGGCACGGTGCTGCGGATCGGTACCGGGATCAGCCCGCTGCCGACCGGGCTGGGTGTCGGCGCCGCCCACGACCCGAAACTGACCCGCACGGCGTGGTCGATGGCCGGCGCCGAACTCGCCGCGCTGGGCGTCAACGTGGACTTCGCGCCGGACGCGGACGTGCTCGGTGGGCCGGGCAACACGGTGATCGGGTCGCGCTCGTTCGGCTCGGACCCGACCGCGGTCGCCGGCCAGGTGTCGGCGGCGGTCGGCGGGCTGCAGGGCTCCGGCGTCGCCGCCAGCCCCAAGCACTTTCCCGGGCACGGCCACACCAGTACCGACAGCCACCACGCGATGCCGGTCCTGACGCAGAGCCGGGCGCAGCTCGACGCGCAGGATCTGCCGCCGTTCCGGGCCGCGGTCGGGGCCGGCAGCTGGCTGATCATGGCCGGGCACCTGGACGTGCAGTCGGTGGACCCCGGGGTGCCCGCCACGCTGTCCCACAAGCTGCTGCACGACGTGCTGCGCGACCAGCTGCACTACGACGGGGTGGTGGTGTCCGACGCGCTCAACATGGCGCCGATCACCGATCGGTACGACGGTGGGCAGGCCGCGGTGCACGCCCTGCTCGCCGGCGACGACCTGCTGCTGGAGCCGCCGAACCTGCCGGCCGCGCAGCACGGACTGCTCGCCGCTCTGAAGTCCGGGCAGCTGCCCCGGTCCCGGCTGGTCGAGGCGGCGCAGCGGGTGTTGACGCTGCGGGCGCGGCTGGCCCGGTTCGACCAACCGGCCGCGTCGAGCGTGCACAGCTCCGGGCACGAGAAGGTGGCCCGGCAGGTGGCCGCGGCCGCGATGACCGTACTGCGGGGCAGGTGTTCGGGCCCGCTGGTGTCCGGCACGGTGCGGGTGACCGGCGGTACCGAGCAGAAGCGCGCCTGGCTGTCGGCGGCACTGCGGGCCGACGGGGTGTCGGTCGGCGACTCCGGCGGCACCCAGGTCGCGCTGACCGGATACGGCGACACCACCGCCGACCTGTCGCCCGGCGCCGCGGTCACGGTGGCGATGGACGAGCCGTACCTGGCGGCGAAGGTGCACTCGCCGACGGTGCTGGCGAGCTTCGGCGCCACCCAGGAGTCGATGGTCGCGGTCGCCGACGTGCTCGCCGGCCGGGCGCGGGCGACCGGCCGCTCCCCGGTGGCGGTGCCCGGCCTGCCCCGATCCGCCTGCTGACCGGTCTCGTCCCGGCCGCGGTCAGAGGATGCCGCGCCGGCGGGCCTCGGCGACCGCGGTGGTGCGGTTGTCGGCCCGCAGCTTCGCGTACACCTGCACCAGGTGCGACTTGACGGTGGCCTCGGTGATGAACAACCGGCGGCCGATCGCCTGGTTGGACAGCCCGTCGGCGACCATCGCCAGGATCTGCGTCTCGCGCCGGGTCAGCGCCGGTTCCGGAGTTCGGGCGCGTTCCACCAGCCGGGTGGCCACCGACGGGGCCAGCACGGTACGGCCGGCCGCGGTGTCGTGCACCGCGGCGAGCAACTGCTCGGGCGTGGCGTCCTTGAGCAGGTAACCGGCAGCACCGGCGGCGATCGCCGGCAGGATGTCGGCGTCCCGGTCGTAGGTGGTCAGGATCAGCACCCGGGGTGGGTCGGGCTGGTGGCGGATCAGATCGGTCGCCTGGGCGCCGTCGATGCCGCCGCCCAGCGCCAGGTCCATCAACACCACGTCGGGGCGCAGTACCGCGGCCTGCTCGACACCGTCCGCGCCGTTCGCCGCCTCGCCGACCACGCTGATCTCGGGGTCGGCGCCGAGCGCCGCGCGCAGCCCGCCGCGTACCACCGGATGGTCGTCGACCAGCAGCACCCGGATCATCGGACGTCCTCCTGCCGCGGCACGGTGAGGTTGACCGCGGTACCCCGGCCGGGCGCGGTGTCGATCGACAGGCTGCCGCCGACCTCGTCGGCGCGCGCCCGCATTCCGCCGATGCCCAGCCCGGTACCGCTGGTGCCGCCGAGCGGCCGGGCCGGGTCGAAGCCGACCCCGTCGTCGACCACGTCGAGGCTGACCGCGTCCGGCAGGTACGTGAGGGTCAGCTCGACGCGGCCCGCCGCGGCGTGCGCCCGGGCGTTCGCCAGCGCCTCCTGCGCGGTGCGCAGCAGCGTGACCGCGACCGGGGTGGGCAGCGGGGCCGGCGCCCCCTCGACGTGCAGCCGGGTACGGTCGCCGGGCTGGTCGGCCACGATGCGGCGGAGCGCGTCGGGCAGCGAGGCGCCGGCGAGTTCGGCCGGGGTCAGGTCGCGCACCAACCGCCGGGTGTCGGCGAGGGCGCCGCGGGCCGCCCCGATCGCCGTGTCGAGCTGGTCGACCAGCGGCTCCGGTACGGCCGGGCCGCCCCGGTGACCGCGGACTGGCGGGCGGTGCGCAGCACCAGCACGATGCTGGTCAGGCTCTGGGTGATGGTGTCGTGGATCTCCCGGGCCAGCCGCTCCCGTTCGGCGAGGACCCCGGCGTCCCGCTGCGAGGCGGCGAGCCGGTCCTGCGCGGCGGTCAGCTCGTCGAGCAGCTCGGCCCGCTGGCGTAGCTGGTCGGCGAGGTCCCGGTAGACGACCGTGATCATGACCGCGACCAGCGCTCCGACGACCGGACCGACCACCGCGGCGGCGTCCCAGCGGTCCCGGTCGGCGGCGATCACCGCGATCGTGCCGGCGGTCAGCGCGGCCACCACCGGCACCGAGGCGGCCAGCGGGAGCAGCTGGGTGGCGAGCAGGAACAGCGGGAACGCCAGCCAGACGAAGCTCGCCGAGCCGAGCGCGAGCGCCGCGCACCCGGCGACCAGTACGGCGAGCCAGCCGATCGCGAGCCCCCGGGTGCCGCGGCGCCGGGCCAGCACCACACCGGCCGCGTACCAGCCGGCGACCAGCACCGTGCCGGCGAGCAGGACCGGCCAGCCCGGCTCCCCGGCGGTACCGGCGGCGCCGAGCGCCAGCAGCCCGAGGAACAGGACGTGTTCGCTGCGGCGCAGCAGCAGCAACGCCATCGAGCGGGACGGGCGGACAGCCATGGTGCTGCTCACGCTAGCCGGCGCTGCCCGGCGGCCGGGACCGTTCGCCCGCCCCCGGGCGGGCGCGACGGGCGCGTCGCCGGCCCGAGCCTCAGCCATTGGCGGCGGCGACCAGCTCGGGTTCGCGGTCCGGGCGGTGCGGCCGGGACGGCCACCAGATCCGGTCGCCGACCAGTGCGAACACCGCCGGTACCACGATCGTCCGGACCAGCAGGGTGTCGATCAGGACGCCGAGGCCGACGATCAGGCCGAGCTGCGCGAGCGTGGTCAGCGGCAGCACGCCGAGCGCGGCGAACACCGCCGCCAGCACCACGCCGGCGCTGGTGATCACCCCGCCGGTGCGGCCGATCGCGGCGATCACGCCGGCCCGGGTGCCCCGCGCGGCGGACTCCTGCCGGGTGCGGTGTGCCAGGAAGATCGTGTAGTCGATGCCCAGCGCCACCAGGAACAGGAACGCGACCAGCGGGACGTTCACGTCCAGCGCGGGGAACCCGAACAGCCGAGTACCGACGAACGTACCGGCGCCGATCGCGGCGATCGCCGACGCCAGGTTGACGGCCACCAGCAGCACCGGCGCGACCAGCGAGCGGAGCAGCAGTACCAGCAGTACCAGGGCGACCGCGAGGATCAGCGGCGCGATCGTGCGCAGGTCGTGGTGGAACGCGTCCCGCACGTCCAGGTCCTGCGCGGTCTGGCCGCCCACCTTCGCCTGCGCGCCCGGCACCGCGTGCACCGCGGCGCGCAGCCGCCGTACGGTGTCCAGGCTGGCGGCGCTGCCCGGCTGGGCGGCGTCGACGACGGTCAGCTTGACCAGCCCGTCCGGCGAGCTGCCGGCCGGCCGTACCTGCACGCCGGGGAGTTGCCGAGCCGCCGCGGTCACCGCCGGTGCCGCGCCGGCGCGGGCCACCACGACCAGCGGCGCGGACTCGCCGGCGGGGAAGTGCCGTGCCAGTACCCGCAGCCCGGTGGCGGACTGGGACGAGACGCGGAACTGCTCCAGCTGGCTGAGCCCCACCCGGGTGCCGAGCAGCCCGCCGGCCAGGATCGCGAGGACGACCAGGGAGGCGGCCACCACCAGGGCGGGCCGCCGGGTGACGCCGCCGGCCGTCCGCCGCCAGAACCCGCCCGCCCGCGCCGGCGCGGCGCCGGGGTGCGGGACGAACGGCCAGAACAGCCGTCGGCCGCAGACCGCGAGCGCGGCGGGCAGCAGGACCAGTACGAACAGCAGCGCGATGGCGAGGCCGACCGCGGCGGCGACGCCGAGCCCGCGGGTGTTGGGCATCGTCGCGAGCAGCAGTGTCAGCAGCGCGGCGACCACGGTGACGTTGCTGGCGAGGATCGCCGGGCCGGTGCCCCGGACGGCGGCGGCGAGTGCCGTCCGGTGGTCGGCGCTGCGGTACAGCTCCTCGCGGTAGCGGGAAATCAGCAGCAGCGCGTAGTTGGTGCCGGCGCCGAACACCAGCACGCTGATGATGCCGGCGTCGAACTGCAGGTCGGCGGCGGCGCCGAGAGCGGCGGTGACACGGGCGGCCACCTGGTCGGCGAGGCCGACCACCGCCAGCGGTACCAGCCAGAGGATCGGTGACCGGTAGGTGACCAGCAGCAGCACCGCGACGATCCCGATCGTGACGGCGAGCAGGGTGACGTTCGCGCCGTCGAAGGCCGCGGCGATGTCGGCGCCGAATGCCGGTCCGCCGGTGATCTGGACGCTCAGCTGGTCCGGCACGACGCGGTGCGCGGTGCCGCGGAGCCGCGCGATGGTGTCGCCGATCTCGGCGTTCGACCGGTCGGCGTCCACCGGCACGTTCACCACGGCCGCCTGCCGGTCCGCGGACCTGATCGGCCCGGACGCGTGCTGGCCGACCTGGCGGCCCAGCGCGGTACCGAGCCGGTCGGCGGCGGCCAGGTCGGCGCCGGTGAGCCGGCCGCCGTCGGACCGGCTGACGACCACGACCACCGGGGCGAGTTCGTGCTGCGGGAACCGCTGCTCGAGCTGGCGTACCTGCGCGGACTCGGAACCGGTCGGCAGCGCCTGCGCGGCGCCGGGCGGCGTCGCGCCGGCCAGCGCGCCGCTCACTGCGGCGGCCGCGAGCAGCCCGAACACCATGACCAGCCACCGGCTCCGGCGGCCCGTCAGTACCGCGGCGAGCCGCCGCCACGCCTCCGTCATCGCACCCCGACCTCGCTCGTTCGTCTCGACCGGTGGCAACGCTAATCGGACATTCGGTCGGGTACCTGGCGCGAAAGATGGGGCATCGTCCCCAACGAAAGTTGCAGCCGGGCCGTGATGCACCGCCGGTAATCGGTGCTCTGCGTCTTACGTGGTGAGATGAGTGCTGTGCGGGATAGGCCGGTTCCGACCCGTTGACAACGCTGTCATACGCCGGGGCAGGCCGGCATCCAACCGAGGAGGAGCGTCATGCGGATCGGACGAGGCGTCGCCGCCCTGGGCGCCGTCGTGCTGGCGGCGGGGCTGACCGGCGCCTGCAGCAAGAACACCGGTACCGACGCGAAACCGGACGCGTCGCGCACCTACCACGCCACCATCTCCACCGACCCGAAAGACTCCCTCGGGCCGGCGCCGGCGGTCCCCGGCGCCACCTCCGGCGGCACCGTGCACATCCTGCAGGAGAAGGACTACGAGCACCTGGACCCGCAGCGCACCTACGTGTCCAACGCCGGCATCATCGAGCAGCTGTTCACCCGCACGCTGACCGCCTTCACCCCCAGCGGCAGGAACGCCAAGCTGGTCGGCGACCTCGCCACCAACCCCGGCACCGACGTGCACGGCGACTGCCGGGTCTGGCGGTACACGATCAAGAAGGGCATGCGGTACGAGGACGGGTCGGCGATCACCGCCGCCGACGTGGCACACGGCATCGCCCGGTCGTTCTCGCCCGAGCTGTCCGAGGGGCCGCACTACATCCAGCAGTGGCTGACCGGCAAGCAGGTCTACAACGCCGACTACCGGGGGCCGTACGACGGTGGGCAGGCGCTGCCGCCCAACCTGACCGTCTCCGGCGACACCCTGACGTTCCACTTCCCGCAGTCGCACTGCGACCTGCCGTACGCCGCGGCGATGGCCGAGACCGTGCCGGTACCGGCGAGCAAGGACACCGGCACGAAGTACGACCGGCATCCGTTCTCGTCCGGGCCGTACAAGATCGAAAGCTACCAGCGGGACAGCAAGCTGGTGCTGGTGCGCAACAGGTACTGGGACGCGAAGACCGACCCGGTGCGGCACGACTACCCGGACACGATCGAGGTCGATCTGGGTGCGAGCGACGTCGAGCAGACCAACCGGCTGGTCGCCGACAACGGCACCGACCGGACCGCGCTGTCGACCGCGCAGGTGCCGCAGTCGCTGATCCCCGAGGTGCAGAAGAACCCCGCGGCGATGAAGCGATCGCTGACCGGCTCCAACGGCTTCACCTTCTACTTCGCGATCAACTGCGAGCGGATCACCGACCCCACCGTGCGCAAGGCCATGTCGTACGCGGTGGACCGGGGCGCGATCGTGCAGGTACTCGGCGGGCCGCGGGCGGCGCGGCCGGCGACCACGCTGCTGTCGCCGACGGTCGCCGGCTGGCAGAATTTCGACGCGTTCCCGGCCGGCGCGCACGGCAACCTGGCGAAGGCGAAGAAGCTGCTGAACGGCCGCCACCCCACCCTCACGTACGCCTACGCGAACAGCGCGGTCAACCAGCGGGAGGCGCCGCTGGTGCAGCAGATGTTCCAGCGGGCCGGGTTCAAGGTCGTGTTGCGAGCGCTGGATGCCACCAGCTACAACACCGCGCTCGGCAAGCACCCGAAGTACGACTTCTACCAGACCGGGTGGGGTGCGGACTGGCCGTCGGGAGCGGCGACGATCCCGGTGCTGTTCGACGGCCGCTCCATCCGGCCCAACGGAAACAACGACACCGCCTACTTCGAGCAGCCGTCCATCGACAAGCACATCGACGAGCTGAACCAGCTGCCCGCGGCGAAGGCGGGGCCGCGGTGGTCGGCGCTGGAGAAGCAGATGATCTCCAGCTACGCCCCGGTCGTCCCGCTGTACTACCAGCAGTCGTTCCTGTTGCACGGCTCGAAGATCGGCGGCGCGTTGCTGTCCTCCACCGGCGCCGAGTCGTTCCTGAACCTCTACGTCCGGCGGTGAGCGCGGTGCCCGGACGGGTCACCGGACTCGCCCGGGCGACCGGTCAACCCAGCACCGCCGACAGCTCCGCCGGGCCGGCGTTCCCGCCGGTGACGACGATGCCGACCCGGCGGCCGGCGTACCGGTCCGGGTCGGCGAGCAGCGCGGCGAGGCCGGCGGCACCCGCCGCCTCGGCCAGCGTGTGCGCCCGGGTCAGCAGCACGTGCTGGGCGGCACGCAGCTGCTCGTCGGACACCAGCACGAAGTCGTGCAGGTGGGCGCGCAGCAGCTGCTGGGTGAGCGGGAAACCGCTGCCGGTGGCGAGCCCCTCCGCGACGGTACGGTTCGGCGCGTCGACCGGCTCGCCGGCGCGCCACGACTCGTACGCGGCGGGGGAGGCGTCCGACTGCACGCCGATCACCTCGCAACCCGGCGCCAACGCGGCGCCGACCACGCCGGCCGCGGCGGCGCCGGAGCCGCCACCGACCGGGACCAGCAGCGCGTCGAGGTCCGGGTGCGCGGTGAACAGTTCGATGTAGGCGGTGCCGACCCCGGCGATCAGGTCCGGCTCGTGGGCCGGCCCGACCAGCCGCATGCCGTTCGCGGTCGCCTCCGCGTACCGCTGCGCCGCGGTCAGATCGGCGCCGTGGCAGTCGGCCCGCGCGCCCAACGCCCGTACCGCGGCGAGCTTGGTCGGGTTCGGATTCGCCGGCATGACGATCCGGCACGGCGCGCCGAAGCGCCGGCACGCGTAGGCGATCGACTGGGCGTGGTTGCCGGTCGAGTAGGTGACGACGCCGCGGGCCCGGTCGGCGGCGGACATCCCGGCGAGCAGCGCGACGCCGCCGCGGACCTTGAACGCGCCGGTCGGCTGCACGTGCTCGTGCTTGACGACCACCCGCGCCCCGGTCGCCTCGTCCAACAGCGGGTACGACCAGGCCGGGGTCGGTGGCAGCACCCCGGCGATCGCCCGGCCGGCCCGCAGTACGTCGTTGAGGTTCATCCGCCCAGTCTCGCCGGTCGCGTACCGGCCGGTGCAGTACGGTCCTGATCGCCGCCGCCGAATCCTGATCGGGACGTTTCGGTGCCCGGGTCATGGGCAGCCGCCAACGGGATACCCGCCGGTTCGGACGAGGCATCCGTTCGGGTCGCCGTGCCGGCGGAGGCGAGCCGGTACCGGGGTGGCCATGGGTGAACTGTTGGCGTTGGCCGCCGCGGTCTGTTTCGGTACGAACCACGTCCTCAGCGCGCTGCTGGCCCGGCGTTCCGGCAGCTTCGCGGTGGCGCTGACCGGCCAGATCGGCGGCACGCTGCTGGTGCTCGCCGCCGCCCTGCTGATCGGCGCCCGGCACGTCGCGCCGACGGCACTGGGCCGGGGCGCGCTGTCCGGGCTGGGTACCGGTGTCGGAATCAGCTACCTGTACCGCGGCATGAGCCGCGGCAACCTGAGCATCGTGGTCCCGCTCAGCGACGTCGCCGGGGTCGCACTGCCGGTCCTGACCGGCGTCGCGCTGCTGGGCAATCGGCCCTCACCGCTGGCCTGGTGCGGCATCGCCGCCGCGCTGCCCGCACTGTGGTTGGTTTCGCGGGGGCCGAACGCCGGTCGCCGGCGATCCCGGTGCTGGTCGGGCTGACCCTGATGCGCGAACGACTCTCCCGCGGTCAGGCCGTCGGGCTGGTCGCCGCCGGCGCCGCCATCGTGTTCATCGCCGCCGGATGAGCCCGGCCGTGGCGCGCCGCGGGTGCACCCGGCGGACCAGTTCAGTTCGGTTCGCCGACCGGGGTGGTGGTGAAGCCGCCGCCGAGCAGCTCGTCGCCGGGCGCCGGGGACGACTCGGCGAGGATCCGCTCGGCGAACCGTTCCGCGTCGTCGCGGGGCGAGTAGCCGAGCGCCCGCGCCTCGGCCAGCGAGTAGTGCCCGCGGGTGTTCGCGGACGCACCCCACACCACCCGGAAACCCGGGCTCGGCGCGGACAGGCACGCCTCGAACAGCCGGGCCCCGTCGTCCGGCGACAGCCACGTCGCGAGGCCGCGGATGCCCGGCGGCTCGGGGAAGCAGGAGCCGATCCGGATGCACACCACGTCCAGCCCGAACCGGTCGTGGTACAGGCTACCCAGCGCCTCGACCGCCACCTTGCTCACGCCGTAGTAGGTGTCCGGGCGCGGCGTCGACTCGGCCGGGAAGCCGGCGTCGCCGGCATCGCTGACCGGCCGCATCCCCACCGCGTGGTTGCTGGACGCGAGGATCACCCGAGGTACGCCGGCCAGCCGCGCGGCCTCCAGAACGGTCCGGGTGCCGTCGATGTTGACCGCGAGGATCTGCTCCCACGGTGCCTCCCGGCTGATCCCGCCCAGATGGATCAGCGCCGCCGCGCCGCGGCACGCCGCCGTCATCGCGGCCAGGTCGGTCACCGACGCGGTGACCAGTTCCACCTGCTCGCCCGGGCCCGCCGGCGGCTGCTCGGCGCGGTCCAGCAGCCGCAGCCGTCGACCCGGGCGGGCCAGCCGGGGCCGCAGCAGCGCGCCCACGGTACCGGCGGCGCCGGTGACAAGTACCGTCTCGGTCACGATCGACCCGTCCCTTCCGTTGCCCGGCAAGCGGGTCCGATCCGTTGCGCGGCAGGCGTTGCCGAGCCGGGCGAGCCGAACCCGGTCGACTCGTACCGGGTCATCGGATGCCGGCGCGGCGCAGCTGGGCGCCGAGCTCCTCGGTGATCTCCCGCAGCAGCCCGCAGACCCGCCGTACCGTGGCGTCGGTGGCCTTGGCGACCGGCATCGAGCAGCTCAACGCGTCGGTGGCGGGGATCCGGTAGCCGATCGCGACGGCGGCGCACGCCACCCCGGGCGTGCCCTGCTCCGACTCGGTCGCGTACCCCTGGGCGCGGACGCCGGCCAGTTCGGTGCACAGGCCCTCCCGGCTGGTGACGGTGTGTTCGGTCAGCGCCGGCAGCCGGGCGGGCAGCAGCCGGGCGATCTCGTCGTCGGTCAGCTCGGCCAGCAGCGCCTTGCCCAGCGCGGTGGCGTGCGCCGGCAGGGTTCGGCCGACCCGGGAGATCAGGTGCACCGAGTGCCGCGACTCCCGGGTCTCCAGGTACACCACCTGGTCGCCGCTGCGGCGGGCGTAGTGCGTGGTGAAACCGGACCGTTCGCGCAGCCGCTCCAGCGCGTCGGTGACGTACGGCAGGGCCGGGTCGCGGTCGAGGTAGGCGGTGCCGCAGATCAGCGCCCGCACCCCGAGCCGGAACCGGGTACCGCCGTCGTCGGACTCGATCCAGCCCAGATCGTGCAGGGTGCGCAGCAGGCCGTGCAGGCTGGAGCGGGGCACCCCGGTGCGGGCGTGCAGGTCCGACAGCGAGGTCCAGGCGCGGTCCGCGGCGAACGTCTCGAGCAACTCGATCGCCCGCCGGGCGGACTTCACCCCGGCGCCGGACTCGACCAGCCGATCCCCGGCCGGCTCCGCGCCCGCTGCCCGCTGGGCGCGCTGCGTCGCCGTATCCGGTGCCTGCCGTGCCATGGCGCTCCCTTCGCGGTCGGACCGCCCATCACCGTGCCCCGGCCCGATTCGTGCATTGACAGGCACGTGACCCAACACTAGCTTCTCCGGCAGGATTCTCGTACACGACATTGGTTCACAGTTCAGACTTCGTTCAGATATGTGGACAACCCCGAAGAGGGTGGAATCGTGCACGCACTCGACTGGACGGTCCTCGCCGGCTACTTCGGCGTCATGGTGCTGATCGGCCTGTGGTCGCACCGGCGCATCGGCAACGTCAGCGACTACTTCACCGCCGGTGGCCGGATGCCGTGGTGGCTCGCCGGGATCTCGCATCACATGTCCGGCTACAGCGCGGTGCTGTTCGTCGCGTACGCCGCGGTCGCCTACACCGACGGGATCACCATCTACTTCTGGGGATTCGCCACCATCGGAATCGGCGTCGGCATCGGCAGTTGGCTGTTCGCGCCACGCTGGAACCGGTTGCGCAGCAAGTACCACGTGGCCTCGCCGCTGGAGTTCCTCGCCCGGCGGTACAACGTGACCACCCAGCAGCTGCTCGCCTGGAGCGGCGCGCTGCTGAAGGTGTTCGACGTGGCGAGCAAGTGGGCGGCCATCTCGGTGGTGCTCAACGTGTTCGCCGGGGTACCGCTGACCTGGGGCATCCTGATCACCGGGGTGATCACGCTGGTCTACTGCACGGCCGGCGGGCTGTGGGCCGACGCGCTCACCGACTTCGGCCAGTTCGTCATCCAGGCCATCGCCGCGATCGTGATGATCGTCGTGGTGCTCGGCAAACTCGGCGGCATCTCGGCGATCTGGACCATGTGGGGCCAGCTGCCGCACGGCCACCTGTCACCCACCACCTCCAAGTACACCACCGTGTTCCTGCTGGTGTACGTGCTGGAGAAGACGATCGAGTACAACGGCGGGATGTGGAACCTGGCGCAGCGGTACATGGCCGCCGAGGGCGCGCCCGCCGCCCGCCGCACCGCCCGGCTGTCCTCGCTGCTCTACCTGCTGTGGCCCATCGTGCTGATGTTCCCGATGTTCGCCTCGCCGCTGCTGGTGCACGTCGACGACGCCACCACCTCGTACGCGGTGATGGCCACGACGTTCCTGCCGCACGGGCTGATCGGGCTGGTACTGGCCGGGATGTTCTCCCACACCATGGCGATGGCCTCGTCCGACGCGAACGCCATCTCGTCGGTGGTCACCCGCGACATGCTGCCGGTGATCACCAGCCGGCTGCGACACCGCGCCCACCGCGGCAGCCTCACCACCGCCCGGGTGGTCACCGTCGTGTTCGTGGCGCTGAGCATGCTGGTCGCGACCCAGTCGGCCAACCTCGGCGGCGTGCTGGCGATCGTGGTGTCCTGGGTGGCCGCGCTGATGGGTCCGATCTCGATCCCGCTGCTGCTGGGCATGCTGCCGTGGTTCCGGCACAGCGGTTCGCGCGCCGCGATCGCCTCCTGGGCCGCCGGCCTCGCCGCCTACGTGCTGGTCTACTACGTGATCCCGAGCAGCCAGGTGGTCGTGGTCGCCACCCCGATCCTGACCTCGCTGGTGGTCTACGTCGGGCTCGGGCGGATCGCCTCGGAACGCCGGCCCGGTACCGACGAGATGCTCGCCGTGGTCGGCCACGACGACACCGGCGAACCCGTCGAGCCGGCCCCCGCGCCCGCCACCGGCGGCTGAGACCGGGACCTCCCGGCGGTGCGGCGCCGTGGGCCGCGCCGGGGCGGTTCAGGTACGGGTCAGCACGAGCAGCGTCGCCTCGGTGTCCGGCACCGCGCCGTCCGGGTCGGCCGCGACCGCCCGCTCCAGCGCCGCGAAACCGGCTGCGAGCTGGTCGGCGGACATCAGCTCGAACACCGACTGGGAACGCTGCCGCAGCTGGGCGAGCCGCTGCGCCCGGGTCGTGGTGGACGGTTCGGCAACGACCTGCAGGCCGGGCGACGCGGCGAAACCGGCGGCCTCGAACGTCGCGATCTCGTCGGCCAGCGGCCGGTACATCGTGGCGTCCAGTTCCGGCCCGCCCGGGAAGTGCCGCAGCCACCAGATGTCCGGCATCCGGTCGCTGAACTGGGCGCGCAGCAGCAGCGTGCCGCCCGGCCGCAGCACCCGGGCGAGCTCCCGGGCCGCGGCGGGCGGGTCCGCCACGTGGTGCCACACCAGAAACAGCAGCCCGAAGTCGAACTCGCGGTCGGCGGCCGGGATCGCGGTGGCCGAACCGGCGAGGTAGCGGACGCGCGGGTGGGCCGACTCGCGCTCCGCGACGGAGCGCATCGCGGCCGCCGGCTCGACCCCGGTGACCGGTCCGAACGCGTCGGCCAGCAGCGGGGCGAACCGGCCCGTACCGGAGCCGAGGTCCAGCCCGGACAGCGGCCGGCGGGCCGGCAGGGCGGCGGCGAACCGGGACAGCCAGGTGTCGCTCGCCGCCGGGCCGAGCGCGCGACTGGCGTGGTAGTGGCGGTGGATGGGTCCGTCGTAGTCGACGCGCTTCATCGGTACTCCCGAAACGGGTGCGGCGGCCCTGTCCATCGTGGACAGGGCCGCCGTCGTCGTGCCGCGGTCAGACGCGCTGGAAGCAGAGTGCCGCGTTGTGACCGCCGAAGCCGAACGAGTTGTTCAGTGCTGCCGGCACCTCCATCCGGCGGGCGACGTTCGCCGCGACGTCGAGGGTCAGCTCGTCGTCCGGGTCGTCCAGGTTGACGGTCGGCGGCACGATCCCGTCCCGTACCGCGAGGATCGTCGCGATCGACTCGATCGCGCCGGCCGCGCCGAGCAGGTGGCCGGTCATCGACTTCGTCGAGGTGACCACCGGCTGCTCGCCGACCGCCTTGCGGATCGCGGCGATCTCACCCATGTCCCCGATCGGGGTCGAGGTGGCGTGCGCGTTGACGTGCGCGATGTCGGCCGGGGAAAGCCCCGCGTCGGCGATCGCCAGCCGCATCGCCCGCGCCTGCTGGGTGCCTTCCGGGTCCGGCTGCACGATGTCGTACCCGTCGGAGGTCAGCGCGGCACCGGCGAGCTTCGCGTACACCGTCGCGCCGCGAGCGGCGGCCCGGTCGGCACGCTCCAGCACCACCACGCCCGCACCCTCGCCGAGGACGAACCCGTCCCGGCCCTTGTCGAACGGGCGGGACGCCCGGGTCGGCTCGTCGTTGCGCGTCGACATCGCTCGCATCGCGGCGAAACCGGCGATCGGCAGCGGGAACGCCACCGCCTCGGTACCGCCGGCCAGCACCACGTCGGCCCGGCCGGACCGGATGATGTCCAGCCCCAGCGCGATCGCCTCCGAGGAGGTCGCGCAGGCGCTCGCGGCCGAGTGCACGCCGCCGAGCACCCGGAACTCCAGCCCCACGTAGGCGGCCGGGCCGTTCGGCATCAGCATCGGCACGGTGTGCGGGCTGACCAGCCGCGGCCCCTTGGCGAGCAGCCGGTCGTGCTGGTCGACCAGGGTGCGCGCGCCGCCGATGCCGGTACCGACGCTGACCGCCAGCCGTTCCCGGTCCGGGTCGTCCTCGTCCAGGCCGGCGTCCCGCCAGGCCTGCCGCGCGGCGACCAGGGCCGCCTGCTCGGACCGGTCCATCCGCCGGGCCTTCACCCGGTCGATGTGGTTGGTCGGGTCGTCGACCATCAGCCCGGCAATGCGCACCGGCAGCTCGGCCGCCCAGTCGGCGTCCAGAGCCCGGATGCCGGAGCGGCCGGCGATCATGCCCTCCCAGGTGGACGCGACGTCCCCGCCGAGGGGGGTCGTCGCGCCGAGCCCGGTGACTACCACTTCCGGTGTGGAGTGGCTCGTCATCGTGATGTCGCCTCCAGCGTTTCGATCGTCACCGGCCTGCCTGTGCGGCCGGCGTACCAGCCGTGGAATCCGGCCGTACCAGCCGTGGAATGCGGACGGGACGGCGGTCCGCCGGCTGCCATCCTGGCGGTGCGGGTCAGGCCGCGTTCTTCTCGATGTAGGTGACCGCGTCGCCGACGGTCTTGAGGTTCGGGACCTCGTCGTCGGGGATCTTCACGCCGAACTTCTCCTCGGCGGCGACCACGACCTCCACCATCGACAGCGAGTCGACGTCCAGTTCCTCGGTGAACGACTTCTCGTCGGCGACGTCGGACTTGTCCACGCCGGCCACCTCTTCCAGAATGTCGGCCAGGCCGGTGCGAATCTCGTCGCGGGTCATGCGGTGTTCCTTCCTTGTCCTGTCGGGTGTCGCGGCGCTTGTCGCCGTACCCGACGTCTCATGGTGCCGCACCCGGGGTGCCGGGTCGGCGACGGTCTACGAAATCGGCTACGGGCAGCGCACGATCTGCCCGGCATAGGTGAGCCCGCCGCCGAAGCCGAACAGCAGCACGGGCGCGCCGGAGGCGATCTCGCCGCGCTCGATCAGCTTCGACAGCGCCAGCGGCACCGATGCGGCCGAGGTGTTGCCGGACTCGACGATGTCGCGGGCGACCACCGCGTTGGTGGCGCCGAGCTTGGCCGCGAGCGGCTCGATGATGCGCAGGTTCGCCTGGTGCGCGACGAACCCGCCGAGCTCGGCCGGCTCGACACCGGCCCGCCGGCAGGTCTCGGCGATCAGCTTGGGCAGCTCGGTCTGGGTCCAGCGGAACACCGTCGGCCCGTCCTGCTTGATGTACCCGCGGCGCCCCTCGATGGTCAGCACGGAGCCCTTGCTCGGGTCCGAACCCCACAGCACCGGGCCGATGCCCGGCTCCTCGTCGTCCGCGACCGCCTCGACCACCGCGGCGCCGGCGGCGTCGCCGAACAGGATGCACGAAGTGCGGTCGGTGTAGTCGGTGACGTCGGTCAGCTTCTCCGAGCCGATCACCAGCGCCCGCCGGGCCGCACCGGCCCGGATCGCGTGGTCGGCGGTGGCCAGCGCGTACTCGAAGCCGGAGCAGCCGGTGTTGAGGTCGAACGCCGCCGGCGCGGTGATGCCGAGGTTGTTCGCCACCCGGCAGGCCACGTTCGGGCACCGGTCGATCGAGGAGCAGGTGGCCACGATGACCTGGTCGATGTCGTACGGGGTGAGGCCGGCGTTGGCGAGCGCCTTGCCCGCGGCGGCGGTGGCCATGTCGGCGACCGTCTCGCCCTCCGCGACCCGGCGCTCCTTGATGCCCACCCGCGTGGTGATCCACTCGTCGGTGGTGTCCACGATGCGGGTCAGGTCCTCGTTGGTGAGCACCTTCGCCGGCTGGTAGTGGCCCATCGCGACGATCTTGGTACCGCGTGCGGGACCTGCGGGGATGGTCATGCGTTGTCTCCCGTCGAGGCGTTGCGGGCCGGCTCGCCGTGCCGTGCGATCAGGTCGCGGGCGGCGGGCAGGTCGTCGGGGGTGTTGAGGGTGACGATCTCGGGCACCCCACGGGTCTTGAGCTCGCGCTTGACCAGCCCGGCCAGGGTGCCGGCGGGCGGCAGCTCCAGCACCGCGGTGACGCCCAGGTCGGCCAGCGTGGCCATGCACAGGTCCCAGCGCACCGGGCTGGTCACCTGGCGGACCAGCCGGCGGACCAACTCGGTACCGGAGCCGACCGGGGCGCCGTCGGCGTTGGACAGCAGCTGCCGGCGCGGGTCGCTGGGGGTGATGCCACCGGCGAGACGCTGCAGCGCCTCCTCGGCCGGCGCCATGTACCGGGTGTGGAACGCCCCGGCCACCGCGAGCGGCCGCACCCGGGTACCGGCAGGCGGCTCGGCGGCGAACTTCTCCAGCGCGGCCAGCGCACCGGCGGCGACGATCTGCCCCGCGCCGTTCCGGTTGGCCGGGGTCAGCCCGGCCGCCTCGATCGCCGCGGCCACCTCGTCCGGGTCGCCGCCGAGTACCGCGCTCATCCCGGTCGGCTCCAGCGCGCAGGCGGCCGCCATCTCACGGCCCCGGACACCGGCGAGCAGCATCGCCGACTCGGCGCTCAGCGCGCCGGCCAGCGCCGCGGCGGTCAGCTCGCCGATCGAGTGCCCGGCGACGACCGCGGCCCCGGCCAGCGGCAGCTGCCCGGCGGCGACCAGCCCGGCCGCCACCAGCAGTGGCTGGGTGCGTGCGGTGTCCTTGATCTCGTCGGCATCGGCGTCGGTACCCAGGTGCACCAGGTCGGCGCCGGCAGCGGTGGACAGCCAGCGCAGCCGCGCCTCGACGCCGTCCACGTCGAGCCACGGAGCCAGGAACCCGGGCTTTTGCGACCCCTGTCCCGGGGCGAGTATCGCGAGCACGCGTTGACTCTGACCGATCCGGCGCTCTTCGCGACCGGTTCTGATCAACCAAACCCGACCACGGACGTTGTGGAGAGTCGACAAAACGAGCGTTCAACCCGCGTGATTGGCGGTACGCGGGTCCTCCGGCGGCGCTGTGAGTTGTGTCGCCTGGGCATCCGATCCGTCGCCTTGCGTGCCGCTTTCCACCGCATCGGGTAGTGCCGTCGGGTCGACGGCGCCGGCGCGGCCGTCGGCCAGCGCCGGCGCCGGCAGCGGCGGCCGCGGCGCGGCCTGGTCCAGCCGGCCCACCACCAGCGCCACTCGCAGCGCGAACGAGTCCCGCGGCTGCGTCGCGGTGAACCCGGTCAGATCGGCGATCCGGCGCAGCCGGTAACGGACGGTGTTCGGGTGCACGTACAGGGCGCGCGCGGTGGACTCCAGCACGCCGCCCGCGGCGAAGAACGCGTCCAGGGTGTCCAGCAGGTCACCGGCCCGCTGCAGCGCCCCGTACACGTTGGTGCGCAGCAGCCGGCGCGCCTCCGGGTCGCCGGCCAGCGCCCGCTCCGGAAGCAGGTCGCCGGCCGAGACCGGGCGCGGCGCGTCCGGCCAGGTGTGCGCCGCACGGTAGCCGGCGATCGCGGCTCGGGCCGACTCGGTGGCCTCGTCCAGCGACGGCACCGCGGGCCCGACCACGATCGGACCGTCGCCGAAGTCCTCCAGCAGCTTCGCGGTTGCCGCGACCGGGTCCGGTGCGCCGCCGAGCACCGCGACCAGCCGGTTGCCGTGCACCCCGCCGAGGACCTCGACGCCGATACGGCGCGCGGTGCGGTGCAGCCCGTGCAGTACCGAGGTGGCGTCGCCGGCCGGGGAGCGGCCCACCGCCACCGCGACCGGCGTCGCGTCCGACCAGCCCAGCGCGGCGGCGCGGCTGGCCATCGCGTCGCCGACCTCGCCGCGCAGCAGCGCGTCGACGAGCATCGCCTGCAGCCGCGCGTCCCAGGCGCCGCGCGACTCGGCGGCCCGCGCGTACACCCGGGCGGAGGCGAACGCGACCTCCCGGGAGAACCGCAGCAGCGCCTCGGCCAGCGCCGACTCCTCACCGGGCGCGGCCAGCTCCGGTACCCGTTCCTCGACCACGTCGATGGTCACCTTGATCAGGGCGACGGTGTGCTGCAACGAGATCGACCGGGCCAGCTCCCGGGGCGCACCGGCGAAGACCTCGTCGCCGAACTCGGGCGGCTTCGCCGGATCCCGGGTCCAGGCGGCGAACGAGTTGACCCCGGACTGGCAGATCAGCATCACCCAGCTGCGCCGGTCGGCACTCAGCTCGCGGAACCACGGCAGCGTCGCGTCCATCCGGGCGACGCTCTCGGCGGCCAGCCCGCCCGCCGCCCGCTCGATCCGGCGCAGCGTCGCCTCCAGCGCGACGCCCCGCGGCGGCTCGCCCGGCCGCGGTCCGCCGGTGCTGCGGGACGGCGACGAGACGGGCTCGCCGTCGCGCGGTTGCGCCTCGTCCGGCACCGGCCGGTCCGCTGAACTGCTCACACCCTGCAGCCTGCCACGCCGTACCGGTGCTGCCGGTCGCCAGCCCAGCGGCGGTGACGGTCGGCATCCGGCGCACCGCGCGCCGGGGTCGCGGGGTGCCCGGTCGGGCGATAGGTTCCCAGTTATGACTGATACGTCCGACTCGGTGTCCGGTGGCGTTTCCCGGGCCGCTGTCCTGGTTCCCGGTCGCCGCTACCCCGTCGAGTCGCCGCTGCTGTTCTTCGCGCAGGAGGCCGTCGAGGTACGCGACGCGTACGTGGAGCCGGTCCGCTGGACCGCGCCGGAACTCGACCAGGCCGCCACCCGCGCCTGGCTGACCGGCGCCGAGTCCGAGGCCTGGGTGTGCGGCCAGGTCAGCGACGCGATCGCCCGGGTGGAGAAGAGCCTGCCCGGCGCCCAGACCGTGCTCGTCGGCAAGTCCCTCGGCACCCGGGCCGCCTCGGTCGCGGCCGACCGGGGGCTGCCGGCGATCTGGCTCACCCCGCTGCTGCACACCCCGCGGGTGGTCGCCGAACTGGGCCGCAGCGAGGCGCCGTTCCTGCTCGTCGGCGGTACCGAGGACGAGGCGTGGGACGGCGCCGAGGCACGCCGGCTGACGCCGCACGTGGCGGAGATCCCGGGCGCCGACCACGGCATGCTGCTGCCCGGGCCGTTGGCCGCGAGCCTCGCCGCGCACGCCGTCGTCGCCACCGCGATCGAACAGTTCCTGGACACCGTCGTGTGGCCCACCGGCTGACCGACCCGAGCCACCGGCCACCCGACGCACCGGTCAGAGCCGCGCGGTCAGCCGCCTGCCGTCGTGCAGCCGTACCGGTGCCTCGACGTCGGCCAACGCGTCGAGGATCCGGCCGGCGAAGATCTCGGGCATCCGTTCGCGGACCTCGTCCGGTGTCATCCAGCGGAACTCGCTGGCCTCGTCGTTGACCGTGAGCCGGCCGCCGAGCACCCGGCACCGGAACGTCAACACGATGGTGCCGGTCGTGGTGTTCTGGTAGACCGCGCCCAACCGCACCGGGGCGACCTCCAGCCCGGTCTCCTCGCGAACCTCGCGACGCAGACCGTCCGGAACGGTCTCGCCGATCTCCAGCATGCCGCCGGGCGGTTCCCACCGCCCGTCCTCGGGCCGGCGCAGCGCGAGCACCAGGCCGTTGTCGTCCGTCACGGCCGCCGCGACCGCGACCGGATGCCGGGGCAGATCCGCCATCTTCTCAACTCCTTCGACAGGTACGGGGTGCGCGGGATTCGTCGGTAGCGGGGGCACGTCCAGAGGTGTACCGTCCGGCGGGAACCTCGATCGACAGGGAGTGGCTGGTGGCTCGGCCCCGGACCTTGAAGCCGGGTCGGCCGGCGTACCAGCAGATCGCCGATGAACTGCGTGCCTCGATCCGGTCGGGGGAACTCGGCGATGGTGACCAGCTCCCTTCCGAGACCCAGCTGATCGAGACGTTCGGCGTCGCACGGATGACGGTACGAGCCGCCCTCCAGGTGCTGCAGCACGAAGGGCTCGCGGTCGCCGAACACGGGCGAGGTGTCTTCGTTCGACAGCGGCGTCCGTTCCGCCGTCGCAGCGTCCAGCGGTTGTCCCGCAGCCAGTGGGGTAGCGGGCGGGCGATGTGGGAAGCCGACACCGCCGACGATCGGACGTTCGCCGCAACGATCGACGTCACGCGCGAGCGCGCCACCGACGACGTCGCCGAACGCCTCCGGATCCCGTCGGGTACCGACGTCGTCGTGCGGCGCCGGCTGCACTCCGTCGACGGGCAGCCGCTCCAGCTCTCGGCGGCACACCTGCCTGCCGACATCGCGGCCGGGACGGCGATCGCCGAGCCCGACGCGGGGCCGGGCGGTACGTACGCGCGGCTGGAGGAGCTGGGGCACCCACTGGAGCGGTTCGTCGAGGAGGTCCAGGCTCGGATGCCGAGCCCGGACGAGGCGCGGCTGTTGGTGCTGCCGGCCGGTGTCCCGGTGATCACCGTCGTTCGCGTGGCGCACACCTCCGAGCGGCCGGTCGAGGTCAACGAGATCGTGGTGAATTCGGACCTGTACGTGCTGGAATACGAGATCCGGCCCTGACGTCCCGAATACCTTTGACTCATCTAGATATGAGTCCTACCGTATCTCATCTAGATAAGCTGTATCTCTGGGGGTGTTGTCCTGTGTTACCTACCGAAGCGGTGCCCGGCCTGCTCGTCGGCTCACGCGCCCGGATCCGGGACTTCAGCGACCTGATTCACGGCTCGATCGCCTGCCGGGACGTGGCGATCTACCGCGCGCACCGGCGCGGAGCAACCGATGCGCAACTCGCCGCCTGGGCCGAACTCGAGGTGGCCGAAGTCCGGGCCATCGTCCAGGACGTCCACGCCGACCGCGAGGGCATCGAGCTGGACCGGGACGGGCCGCACTGGCGGGTGTTGCAGTGCTGAGCGACGGCCGGCCAGCCGCGTGGCCTCAGTTGTTCGGGGTGGGGCTGGGGGAGGGGGAGGACGGCGGCTCGGACGGGCTGACGGCGCCGCTGGGGGTCGGCGAGGCGCCGGCGTCGACCTGGAACGGTTGCGACACGGTACCCACGGTGCCGCCCTGCTCGTCCTGCGCGGTCACCGTGACGGTGCCGCCGGCCGGCGGGGCCGCCGACGCGAAGGTGCGCAGGTACGACAGGGTGCCGGTGACCGCGCGCTCGGCACCGGGGGCCAGGTCGTGCAGCGTGCCGAGCTGGCAGCCGTTCGCGTCGCACGGGCTGTCGCCGTGCACCGACAGGCCGTCCGGCGGCTGGATCACGACGACCGCGTTCGCGATCGGCTCGGTACCGGTGTTGCGGACCGTCACGGTCAGCTGGGTGTCGTGGCCGGGGCCGGTGGTGGTCGCCGGCCCGGAACCGACCGACACGGCGAGCGTGCCGCTGCCGGCGGTCGGCGTACCGCCGGAGCCGCTGTCGCCGGTCGGCTCGCTCGGGCCGGCGGTCCCACCGAGCGACGAGGTGGCGCTGGGGGCCGGGGTGGTCGGGTGCGCGGTGGACGGTGAGCTCGCCGCGGTCACCTGCTGCGGCGAGTGGCCCCGCTGGGTGGCGAGCAGCGCCCCGCCGCCGCCGAGCACCAGCACCAGGCCGGCGGCCGCGGCGGCCACGATCTGGTGCACCCGCCGCCGATGCCGGGCTGCCTGACGCACCGCGTCGGCGCCGGGTGCGGGCAGGTCGTGCAGCGCGGCGTCACGGAGGCTGTCGAACGCGGCACGCAGTTCGCGGTCGTCGTCGGGGCCTGCGTCAGGCATCGTTCACCTCCCCGCGGGGTGTGTCGGTCAGTTGCTGGGCGAGTGCGTTGCGCGCCCGGTACAGCCAGGACTTGACGGTGCCGGGGGCGACACCCTCGCGCTCGGCGATCTCCGCGACGCTCTGGTCGGCCAGATAATGCAACACCACCGCCCGGCGCTGCCGGTCGGGCAGGGTGCGCAGCGCGTCGGTGAGGGCGACGTGGTCGGGGCCCGGCCCGGGGATGTGCTCCTCACGCTGCTTGCGGGCGAACTTCATCGCGGTGCGCATGCGCCGCCACTTGCTGGTGGCGAGGTTCCAGGCGACCCGGCGCACCCAGGCGACCGGGTCGTCGTAGCCACGGAGCGTCTCCCAGCGCGGGTACGCCCGGCAGAACGCCTCCTGCACCACGTCCTGAGCATCGGAGATGTTGCCGAAGTATGCGTAGATCTGCACCGTGATGCCACGGACGTTGGCCGCGTAGAACTCGTCGAAGCTGCGTTCGGCGCTCGACGCGGAATCCGTGGCACTCACCACCCGTAGCCTAGGGGTGCGCGCCAGCGCGCCCGACGCCGAGGTCGGACGTACCGCGATTCCAGGCGCATTCATCCCGTTGGGCTCCCCGTGGGTGGCGGTGCTGCTGCCACAACACGCCACCGCCCGATCGCCGGTTGCGTCGCCCCGGCCACTTCGGACGAGCGGCGGCCGGCTCCCGATTCGTGGTTGACCTGGAGTGCGCTCCAGGTGGGATCCTCGGCGGGTGAGCGAGTACCTGACCCCCGGCGAGGTGGCGGCGCGGTTCGACGTCAGCCACGACACCCTCCGCTACTACGAACGCGCCGGCGTGCTCGGCGCGGTGGAGCGCTCGGCGAGCGGCCACCGCCGGTACCGCAGCTCCGACGTCGAACTGCTCGACCTGGTCCGCTGCCTGCGCGAGACCGGCATGCCGATCGCGGCGCTGCGTACCTTCGCCGACCTGGTCCGGGCCGGCGACGGCACCGTGGACGAGCGCATCGACCTGCTGGTCGAGCACGACGCCGAGCTCGGCGAGCGGATCGAGGTGCTCACCGCCCGCCGCCGGCACATCCAGGGCAAGATCGCCTATTACCGCTCGATTCGCGACGCGTAGCCGCCGGCGGGCGAACCCACCGGTCGCGTTCGCTCCGGGGTGGATCGCTGCGGTCGGGTCGGCACTGGGCCCGCTCCCGTCGCGGGTGGGCCCGCGGGTCACAGCAGGGCGGTGCGGGTCCAGCCGCGCCGCATCCGCACCGCGACGACGACGCCGGCGGCGAGTGCCAGGCCGAGCAGTACCGCGGCGTCTCGTACCGTCTCGCCGGCGTCACCGGCCAGCGCGGCGCGCAACCCGCCCATCGCCCAGTACCCGGGGAGACCGGCGCCACCGCCCGCGCCCAGCCCGGCATCGCGGACAGCGGCGCGAGCGCGCCGCCCAGGCCGGCCAGTAGCAGCCCGCCGACGTCGCACGCCGCGGACAGCTGGCCGTGCCCGCGGACCAGCACGGCCAGGGCGGCGCCACCGGCGAGCAGCGCGGCGCCCCAGCACAGCACCGGGACCGCCAGCAGCACCGGGTGCGGGCCCAGCCGCAGCCGCAACACCCCGGCCCCGAAGCCGAGCAGCACCAGCTGCTGCAGCAGCAGCACCGCGAACACCGCGGCGGCCTTGCCGACCATCAGCTCACCGGCGCCGGCCGGGGTGGCGCGCAGCCGGTCCCAGGTGCGCCAGGTGCGTTCGGCGAGCACCGCGTTGCCCACGATCGACAGGGCCAGCAGCGAGAACATCACCAGCATCCCGGACACCACCTGGGTGGTACCGGCCACGCCGCGCAGCGCCCGCTGGTACAGCGGGGCCTGCACGGCCATCAGCACCATCGGCATCACCAGGTAGGCGATGAGGTGACCGGGGTCGCGGGCGACCAGGACGAGGTTGTGGCGCAGCAGCACGCCGACGCGGTGCAGGCGGTCAGGCAGCGACATGGTGGGCCTCCCGGCTCAGTGCGTGGTACAGGTCGTCCAGCGACGGCCGCCGGATGTCCACGGTGGACAGCCCGGCGGTACGGGCCGGGTCGGTGACGGCGGCGGCGAGCGCGGCGCGCGGGTCGGTGCTGCTGATCCGGCGTTCGGTGCCGTCCGCGTAGCCGAGCAGCAGCTCGCCGGGCAGCCCGGTGAGCAGCTCGTCGCGACTGCCGCGGGCGATGACCCGGCCGGCCCGCAGCACCGCGAGGGTGGCGCCCAGCTCGTCGAGTTCGGGCAGGTAGTGGGTGGTGTAGCAGACGGCGGCGCCGGCGTCGGCGCGCTGCCGGACCACGGCGAGCATCGCCTGCCGGGTCTGCGGGTCGGCGCCGACGGTCGGCTCGTCGAGCAGCAGGACGGCGGGGCGGTGCAGCAGCGCCGTGGCGGTCTGGGCGCGCCGCTGCTGGCCGCCGGACAGCAGCCCGACCGCCCGGTCCAGCACGCCGGCCAGCCCGGTGGCGGTGGCGACGTCGTCGACCGCGGCGCGCAGCGCGCGGCGGCGCAGGCCGGCGAGCCCGCCGAAGACGGTGAGGTTCTGCCGGACGGTGGCGCTCGGGTAGAGAGCGAGGTGTTGCGGCGCGAGGCCGAGATGCCGGCGGGCCGCGGCGGGGCGCCGGACGGCGTCGACGCCGGCGATCTGGACGGTCCCGGCGTCCGGCCGGGTCAGGCCGGCGGTGATCTCGACGAACGTGGTCTTGCCGGCACCGTTGTGACCGATCAGCCCGACGATCTCGCCCGCGCCGACCGTCAGGTCGAGACCGGCCAGGGCGGTGGTCGACCCGTACCGCTTGGTCAGGCCGGTGGCGTGCAGCATGTCTGCCTCCCGTAAATGATCTACGCCGTATAAGACGAAGATCTACACTGTATAGCGGGTCTGGCGAGAAGGGAAGAGATGATGTTCTACGGTGTCGAGATGACCGATCGGCGGCGCGAGATCCTGACCGAGGCGCTGGCCCTGGCGGACGAGCGGGGTCTCGCGGCGGTGTCCATGCGGGCGGTGGCGCAGCGCGTCGGTGTGACGCCGATGGCGCTCTACCCGCACGTCGGAAGCAAGCAGGACATGCTCGACGGGCTGGTCGAGCTGCTGATCACCGACCTGCCGATGCCGGCCGCCGGGCTGCCCTGGCCGGACCGGTTCGCCGGGTTCGCGCGCGCCGCGCGCCAGAGCGCCCGGCGCCATCCGACCGCGTTCGCGCTGCTGTTCGACCGGCCGGCGGTCACCGCCGACTCGCTGCCGGTGATCGACTTCCTCTACCAGCTGCTGCTCGACGCCGGGGTGCCGCGCACCGAGATCGCCCGGGCCGAGCGGATGCTCTCGACCTTCGTGCTCGGGTTCGCCGTCAGCGAGCAGGGCGGCCGGTTCGCCGGCGGCAGCCTCCCGGCGACCTCCCGCCGCGCCCAGCTCCCGGCCGACCACCTGCCCGCGCACCACGAGCTCGCCGCCGAACTGGACCAGCCGCTGGACCTCGACGCCGAGTTCGACGCCGACGTCGCCGACCTGATCGCCTTCGTCGAGCACGTCCTCGCCGCACCGCGCTGACGCCCGCCGCCGGGGCGACCGGCGAGTTCCGCGGCGAACCCGGAAGTCAGCTCAGCAGGACCACATCGAGATGGCGAGGGCCGTGCACGCCCTCCACCCGGTCGAACTCGATGTCGCTGGTGGCCGACGGGCCGGCGACGAACGTCAACGGCCGCACCGGATCCAGCCGGGCCAGCGCCTCCGGCACGGTACCGACCACCTGGTCGGCGCCGACCACGCAGACGTGATGGTCGGGCACCAGGCTGATCGCCCGCCGGCCCTGCGCCATCCCGGCATCCAGCACCAGGGTGCCGGTCGCGGCGATCGCCACCGCGCAGCCGGTCAGTACGGTGTCGGTCGCGTCCAGCGTGGCCAGCGGGTACGGGAAGTTCGCCGAGTCGCGGTAGATCGTGCCGGGGTAGCCGGCATGCCAGTCCTCCGGCAGGTCGTGCGGGACGAGCAGGGTCGAGGTCCGGTGCTCGGCGAGGATCGTCCCGACGGTGCCGGCGAGGTCGTCGGCGGCGCAGCGGTGCACGGTGGCCCGGTAGTCGGCGACCCGCTCGGCGAGCAGGTCGCGCAGCTGCGCCGGCCCGGCGCCGGTGCCGTCCCGGTGGTAGTCGCGCGCCACCGGCACGTCCTCGATCGTCTCGTCGGGGGGCACGTCGCGCAGCGCCGCCCGCAGCCGGGCCATGATCTCCGCACGGGCCTCACTCATCGGCGTGCTCCTCACTCGGCGCGGGCCGCCCGCTGCCCGACCCCGCCGGCCCGGCCGAGCTTCCCAGGGCCGCCGGCCCGGCCGGGGTGCCGGGATCGGGCGGCCCGGCCGGGGTGCCGGGATCGGGCGGCCCGGCCGGGGTGCCGGGATCGGGCGGCCCGGCCGGGGTGCCGGGATCGGGCGGCCCGGCCGGAGTGCCGGGATCGGGCGCGGCGGAGCGGCCCGGTCGATCGTCCCGGGCGCGCCACCAGTCCCGGAACGACTGGCGGGCCGGCAGCGGTGCGTCCCGGGAGGTGGTCCAGGCCGACAGCGGCCACGGCAGGTGTGCCAGGCTGCCGGCCGGCCCGCCCGGGCGCCGGCGCCGGCCGCGGCCGGTCAGCGCGGCGACCGGGCCGGTGGAGATCCGGGCCGCGCGCAGCGCGTTCTCGTACCGGCGCTGGTCGGACATCACCCAGGACAGGGTGCGCATCGCGGTGCGCTCCGCGGACGGGCGGTCCCGGGCCCCGTCCACACCGGACTGTCGCAGGTGGACCAGCACCTCCGGGATGTCGATCTTGACCGGGCAGACCTCGTAGCAGGCGCCGCACAGCGACGACGCGTACGGCAGCGACTTGTTCGCCGCGATGCCGGTCAACTGCGGCGAGATGATCGCACCGATCGGTCCCGGATACACCGAGCCGTAGGCGATCCCGCCGGTCCGCTCGTACACCGGGCAGACGTTGAGGCAGGCCGAGCAGCGGATGCAGGCCAGCGCCTGCCGGCCCACGGTGTCCGCGAGCGTGGCCGACCTCCCGTTGTCCAGCAACACGATGTGCACGTCGCTCGGCCCGTCGCCGGGGACGCTGCCGGTCCACACCGAGGTGTACGGGTTCATCCGCTCCGCGGTCGAGCTGCGCGGCAGCAGCTGCAGGAACACCTCCAGGTCGGCGAAGCTCGGCACCAGCTTCTCGATGCCGACCACGCTGATCAACGTCTCCGGCAGGGTCAGGCACATCCGCCCGTTGCCCTCCGACTCCAGCACCACCAGGCTGCCGGTGTCGGCGACCGCGAAGTTGGCGCCCGAGATCGCCACCCTGGTGGACAGGAACTTGCGCCGCAGGTGCCGCCGCGCCGCCTCGGCCAGTACCGCCGGGTCGTCGGTGAGGTCGGCCGGCGCGTCGGCCATCTCGCGGCGGAAGATCTCGCGGATCTCGGCCCGGTTGTAGTGGATCGCCGGTACCAGGATGTGCGACTGCTCGCCGTCGTCGAGCTGCACGATCAGCTCGGCGAGATCTGTCTCGGACGCGGTGATGCCGGCGCGGGCCAGCGCGTCGTTGAGTTCGATCTCCTGGGTGACCATCGACTTGACCTTGACCACCTCGTCGCTGCCGGTGGCCCGGACCAGGTCGGTGACGATGCGGTTGGCCTCGGCGGCGTCCCGCGCCCAGTGCACGGTCGCGCCGGCCGCAGTGGCCGCCCGCTCGAACCGCTCCAGCAGCTCCGGCAGGTGCCGGGCGACCCGGCGCTTGATGGTCCGGCCGGCCTCCCGCAGCTGCTCCCAGTCGTCCACTTCGGACACCGCGGCGGCGCGCTTGTCCCGGATGGTGCGGGTGGCGCGGCGGATGTTCGCCCGCAGCTGCGGGTCGGCCACCGCGGCCCGGGCCCGCTGCGGGAACGGCTGCGGCGGCGCCAGGTGCCCGGATCCGTGCGGCAGCACCGGAAGCAGCCGCCTGCCCTGCGGTGCAACGCTCATCGGCTCTCCCCCTTCGTCGCGATGCCGGCGTGGCACCGCGCCCGGTGTCGGCGCCGGCTCACCGGGTACCCCCGGTGCTGGCGAGGATCTCGGCGTAGTGCATGGCCCGGACCCCGGTACGCATCCGGCTCAGACCGCCGGCGATGTGTGCCAGGCAGGAGTTGTCGGCGGCGGCCAGCACCTCGGCGTCGGTGTCCAGCACGTGCCGGGCCTTGTCGGCCAGCATCGCGGTCGACACGTCCGGGTTCTTCACCGCGAACGTACCGCCGAAGCCGCAGCACTGCTCGGCCGCGTCCAACGCCACCAGCCGGATGCCGGACACGCCGCGCAGCAGCCGCAGCGGCTTGTCGCCCAACCCCAGCATCCGCAGCCCGTGACAGGTCGGGTGGTACGTGACCCGGTGCGGGAACTCGGCGCCCAGCTCGGTCACGCCGAGCACATCGACCAGCAGCTCGGACAGCTCGTACACCCGGGGAGCCAGGGCGGCGACGCGCTCGGCGAGGGCGGGATCGTCGGCCGCGAGCCGCGGGTAGGACTCGCGCACCATCGCGGCGCAGGAGCCGGACGGTGCGACGATCGCCTGGTACGGCTCGAACACGTCGACGAACCGGCGCAGCAACGGCATCGTCTCCGCCCGGTAGCCGGAGTTGGCGTGCATCTGGCCGCAGCAGGTCTGCGCGGCGGGGAAGTCCACCTCGTGCCCGAGCCGCTGCAGGATGCGCACCACCGCCTGCCCGGTACCCGGGTACATCAGGTCGTTGACGCAGGTCACGAACAGGCCGATGCGCACTGCCTCACTCCTTGCCGGTCTCGGTGATGCTGAACGCGACGATATGCCGCGCCCGGGTCGCGGACAGGTGTTCGGCCATCGCGGTCGCCGCCACGTCGGGCCGGCCGCCGGCGATCGCGGCGGCGACGGCGCGGTGCTCGGCGACGGTGTCGGTGGTCGGCCCGGCCGGCAGGTACAGCCGGTGCAGGTGCAGGTGGGCGTGCAGCCGGACGATCGAGTCGGCCAGCATCGGGTTGCCGGACAGCCGGGCGAGCCGGTCGTGGAAGGCCGCATCGTGCGCGGTGAACGGCGCGTACCGCCGGTAGTTGCTCGGGTCGATCTCGGCCGACGGCGGCGTCACCGCGGTCGCCAGCGCGGCTCGCGCCGCCGCGTCCGGGTGGCCGGCGGCCAGCCGCGCGGCCGGCACCTCCAGCAGCGCGCGCAGCTGGCACAGCTGCTCGAACTGGTCGGCGGTGAGCAGCGGGGTGGCGGTGTAGCCGGACATGGCGCGTTTGCGCACCAGGCCGTCGGATTCCAGCCGCGCCAGCGCCTCGCGTACCGGGGTGGGGGAGACGGCGAGGTCGCGCGCCAGCGCCTCGATGTTGACCCGCGCGCCCGGCTCGATCACCAGGTCCATCAGCTGGCCCTTGATCGACTCGTACACGTCGTCGACCAGCGTGGTGCGCTGCGCCGGCGGGGTCACCGGTGCCGGTCCAGGATCGTCGCCACGGCAGAATCCTATAGGATCTGCCGGCACCGGCACGAGGAGGAACGCATGGACCCGACCGGCACCATCCGGCTCGGCCGCACGAACCTGCAGGTCACCCGGCTCGGGCTGGGCACCGCGCCACTCGGCGGGCTGTACGACGCGGTCGGCGACGAGGCCGCCGTCGACACCGTCCGCCGGGCCTGGCAGCTGGGCCTGCGGCTGTTCGACACCGCCCCGCTGTACGGTGCGGGCCTGGCCGAGCGCCGCCTCGGCGCCGGGCTCGCCGGGCTCGACCGCGACCGGTACGTGCTGGCCACCAAGGTCGGCCGGGTGCTGGTAGCGCGCGGGAGCACCGCCGGCGCCGACCCCGCCGGGCAGGACATCTACGTCGAGGACTCGGGGTTGACGCCGGTGTTCGACTTCTCCTACGACGCGACGCTGCGCTCGCTCGACGACAGCCTGCGCCGGCTGGGCGTCGACCGGATCGACATCGCGCACATCCACGACCCGGACGAGCACTACGCCGCCGCGCTCGACGGCGCGTACCGGGCCCTGCACGAGCTGCGCGAGCAGGGGGTGATCGGTGCGGTCAGTGCCGGGATGAACCAGTCGGCGATGCTCGCCGACTTCGCCCGGGACGGTGACTTCGACTGCTTCCTGCTCGCCGGCCGGTACACGCTGCTGGACACCGGTGGGCTCGCCGACCTGCTCCCGGTTGCGGCGGCGAAGGGCATCGCGATCATCGCCGGCGGGGTGTACAACTCCGGGCTGCTGGCAGACCCCCGGCCGGGCGCCACCTTCGACTACGCGCCGGCGTCCGACGAACTGGTGGCGCGGGCCCGGCGGATCGGCGCGGTCTGCGCCCGGCACGGGGTGCCGCTGCCGGCAGCGGCGATCCAGTTCCCGTTCGGGCATCCGGCGGTGGCCTCCGTGGCGATCGGTGCGCGCAGTGTGGTGGAGATCGAAGAGAACGCGGCCATGTTCACACATCCGATCCCTTCCGCGCTATGGTCCGAGCTGAAAGCGGAGAAGCTGCTGGAAGAGGGGGTGCCGACGCCGTGACGCCGGCAGATACATCCGATCACCCAGCGGCGACCTCTCGGCACGTCGTGATCGATGCACACCACCACCTCTGGGACCCCGACCTGGGCTACAGCTGGCTGGACGCGCCCGAACTCACCGCGATCCGGCGCCCGTTCACCGCGGACGACCTGCGTGCCGAACTCGGTGCGCACGGTGTGTCGCGCACCGTGCTGGTCGAGGGCGGCTGCTGCCGGGCCGGCGAGGTGCCCCGCCACCTCGCCATCGCCGCGGCCACCCCGGAGATCGCCGGCGTCGTCGCCTGGGCCGACCTGACCGACCCCCACCTCGCGACGACCCTCGCCGGCTACCGCACCCTGCCCGGTGCGGACAAGCTCGTCGGCATCCGAGACCAGGTGCAGGGGCGGGCC
This sequence comes from Actinocatenispora thailandica, assembly GCF_016865425.1. NCBI lineage: Bacteria > Bacillati > Actinomycetota > Actinomycetes > Micromonosporales > Micromonosporaceae > Actinocatenispora > Actinocatenispora thailandica. Next base: position 2,230,502 of record NZ_AP023355.1, read on the forward strand.
GACGCCGACTTCCTGGACACCGCCGAGGCCCACGCCGGGCTCGCCGCGATCGCCGCCAGCGGACTCGCCTTCGACCTCGTCGTCCGGGTCGACCAACTGCCCGCCGCCGCCCGCGCCGCCGCCGCCCATCCCGACCTGCGGTTCGTGCTCGACCACCTGGGCAAGCCGCGCATCAGCGCCGGGGCGGCCGGGCTCGCCGAATGGCGTACCGCGATCGCGCCGCTCGCCGCCTGCGGCAACGCCACCGCGAAGCTGTCCGGGCTGGTCACCGAGGCGGACTGGGGCCGCTGGAGCGTCGCCGACCTGCGCCCGTACGTGGCCGCCGCGATCGAGGCGTTCGGCGCCGACCGGCTGATGTTCGGCTCCGACTGGCCGGTGTGCACCACCGCCGCGAGCTACGGCCAGGTGCTGACCGCGCTGCGCGCCGCGCTGCCCACCGAGACGACCGACACCGAGCGCGAGGCCATCTTCGGCACCACCGCGCGGACCACCTACCGACTGGAGGCATGACAACGTGAAGCTGATGCGGGTCGGCGCACCCGGCGCCGAACGCCCGGTGCTGCGTACCGACGACGAACGCCACCTCGACCTGACACCGGTCACCGCCGACATCGACGGCGCGTTCCTCGCCGCCGGCGGCGTCGAGCGGGTCCGCGCCGCCCACGTGGCCGGCGAACTGTCCGAGGTGGACGTCGCCGGGCAGCGGGTCGGCGCGCCGATCGCCCGGCCCGGCGCCGTGCTGTGCATCGGGCAGAACTACGCCGCGCACGCCGCCGAGTCCGGCTCCGAACCGCCGACCGTGCCCATCCTGTTCTACAAGGGCAGCAACACCGTCGTCGGTCCGTACGACGACGTGCGGATCCCGCGCAACAGCGCCAAGACCGACTGGGAGGTCGAGCTCGGCGTGGTGATCGGACGCGAGGCGTCCTACCTGGACTCGCCGGAGCAGGCACTGGCGCACGTCGCCGGGTACGCGGTGTCCAACGACGTGTCCGAACGTGCCTTCCAGAACGAGCAGTCCGGCGGGCAGTGGTCCAAGGGCAAGAGCTGCGCCACGTTCAACCCGCTCGGGCCGTGGCTGGTCACCGCCGACGAGGTCGGCGACCCGCAGCAGCTGGGGCTCCGCTCGTACGTCAACGACGAGCCGCGGCAGGACTCCACCACCGCCGACATGATCTTCACCGTCGGATACCTGATCTGGCACCTGTCGCAGTACCTGGTGCTGGAGCCCGGCGACCTGATCAACACCGGTACGCCACAGGGGGTCGCGCTGTCCGGCCGGTTCCCCTACCTCGCGGCCGGCGACACGATGCGGCTGTCCATCGATGGGCTCGGCGAGCAGCGCCAGTCCCTCACCAACGCATAAGGCGGCACCATGGCGACGATCACCGCGGTGGACACCGTGGACATCCGGTTCCCCACCTCGCGGGAACTGGACGGCTCCGACGCGATGAACCCCGATCCCGACTACTCCGCCTCGTACGTGGTGCTGCGCACCGACGACCCGGCGGTACCGGACGGGCACGGGTTCACGTTCACCATCGGCCGTGGCAACGACGTGGTGTGCGCCGCGATCGGTGCGCTGGCACCGCTGGTGATCGGCACCGACGTGGCCGCGCTGTGCGCCGACCCGGGCGAGTTCGGGCGGCGGCTGACGCACGACTCGCAGTTCCGCTGGCTCGGCCCGGAGAAGGGCGTCATGCACCTCGCCGCCGCCGGCATCCTCAACGCCGCCTGGGACCTCGCCGGAAAGTGCGCCGGCAAGCCGGTGTGGCGGCTGCTCGCCGAAATGTCACCGGAGCAGCTGGTCGACCTGGTCGACTGGCGCTACCTGACCGACGCGCTCACCCCCGACGAGGCGCTGCAGCTGTTGCGGGACAAGGTACCCGGCCGGGCCGAGCGGACCGCCGCGCTGCTCGCCGACGGCTACCCCGCCTACACCACCTCGCCCGGCTGGCTCGGCTACCCGGACGACAAGGTGGTCCGGCTGGCCAAGCAGGCGGTGGCCGACGGATTCGGCCAGATCAAGCTGAAGGTCGGCGCCGACCTCGACGACGACATCCGGCGGTTCGCCGCCGCCCGTGCCGCCGTCGGCCCGGACCTGCCCATCGCCGTCGACGCCAACCAGCGGTGGGACGTGCCCGCCGCGATCGAGTGGATGGCCGCCCTCGCCCCGTTCACACCACACTGGATCGAGGAACCCACCAGCCCGGACGACATCCTCGGCCACGCCGCGATCCGCCGCGCCGTGGCGCCGACGCTCGTCGCCACCGGCGAGCACGTGCACAACCGGGTGATGTTCAAACAGCTCCTGCAAGCCCAGGCGGTCGACATCGTGCAGATCGACGCCGCCCGGGTCGGCGGCGTCAACGAGAACGTCGCGATCCTGCTGCTCGCCGCGAAGTTCGGGGTGCCGGTGTGCCCGCACGCCGGCGGCGTCGGGCTGTGCGAACTGGTCCGGCACCTGTCGATGTTCGACTACGTCGCCGTGTCCGGGTCGCTGACCGGGCGGGTCATCGAGTACGTCGACCACCTGCACGAGCACTTCGTCGACCCGGCCGTGATCGAGCGTGGCTGCTACCGGGCGCCCACGGCGGCAGGGTTCTCCACCGAGATCAGGCCGGAGTCGATCGCCCGCTATCGCTACCCGGACGGGCCGGCGTGGCGCTGAACGTCGACCTGGCCGCGCTGTCGGCCAGGCCGGTGGGTTCGGGGGATGGCGGGCGCGAAACACCTTCCCCCACCCTCCCGGGGGCGACCCCGACACAACGATAGCCCGCGATTCCGGTCGGGGCGGCGGATCCCGGGCCGGCTGTGGACGGTGCGGGGGTGCTGTGGACGAGCTGGACGACGCCCCCGCAACCGTGCTAACGGACCCGCGCGCGCCTGCCCACCACGGACCCGGCGACGCGACCGACCGCGCGCCTGACCATGCGCCTGAGCAGCCGCCCCACGAACCGGCGTCGCTCGCCGCGCTGCGCATCCTCGCCGACGCGGTCGCGGCCGGTCACCGGGACCCGTTCGACCCCGCGGTACCGCTGATCCTCGCCGCCGGGCCGCTCGCCGGCAGCGGCGCGCCCGGTACCGCACGGGTGGCCGCGATCGGGCTGTCGCCGCTGTCCGACGCGGTCGGGGAGACTCGGGCCGAGGGGCCGTTCGGCGCCGCGTTGCGGGCCGCGGGGGCCGCCACCCTGGCGCTGACCGGCCGCGCTGACCGGCCGTCGATCCTGCTGCTGCGCAACGGATCGGCCGAGCTGCGCGACGCGTCCGAGCTGGCCGGCACCGGTACCGTCGCCGCCACCGACATGCTGGCCGCCCGCTACGGCGAACGGGCCGGGATCGCGGTGATCGGGCCCGCCGGGCGGCGCCGGGCGCGGGCCGCCACGATCCTCACCGACCGGTACTTCCCGCTGCCGCGGCTCGGTTTCGGCGCCGTGCTGGGCGACCGCAACCTCGTCGCGATCGTCTGCCTCGGCGGGCCGGCCCCGCCGGTCGCGGACCCGCGGGCGCTGGCGACGGTGGCCGCCCGCTACCGCGCCGAGCAGCCGGCCAACCCGCTCACCGAGTGGCAGCACCGCCCGCCCGGCTTCGGCGTCTGGCCGTACGGCGCCGAACCCGGATACGGTGCGCGCCACAACTTCACCGACACCGTCGCCACCGCCGGTGCGGGACTCGCGCCGGGCCGGTTCCTCGACCGGTACCGGGCCGCCGCGCCCTGCCCGGACTGCCCGACCGACTGCCTGAAGGTGTTCGCGCCGCCCGGCGGCCCGCCGGTCGCCCTGCATCAGGAGGCGGTCGCCGCGCTCGGACCGAACCTCGGCATCGACGACGCCGACACCGTGCTGGCCGCCGCCGCGGCGTGCCTCGACGCCGGGCTCGACCCGGTCTCGGTCGGCGGCACCCTCGGCTGCCTGTACGAGGCCGCGCACCGTGGCCGGCTCCCCGCCGGTTGGCCGGACTGCGGCTTCGGTACCGACCCGGCGCCGTTCATCGCCGCCGCCGCGGACGGCGACGACGAGTTCGCCGCCGCGCTGCGCGACGGAGCAACCCGGCTCGCCGCCCGGCTCGGCGTCCCGGACGCGGCGATGGCGGTACGAGGGGTCGAACTGCCGCCGTTCGACCCGAGGATCCAGCCCGGCCTCGCCCTCGCGTACGCCGCCGCACCAACCGGACCGCGCTACGACACGGTCGAGCACGACCTCGACTTCGATCCCGCTCTCGGTGCCCCACACTGCTGGCCGCAGCTGCGCGAACTCGGCCTCACCGCGCCGGAACCGGCGCGGCGGCTGGACGCCGACCGGGCCGACCGCACCGCGGTGCTGCTCGCGCTGTGGTCGGCGCTCGACGCGTACGGCATCTGCCCGTACGCGAGCACACCGACCAGGCCGCTGAGCCTGGCGCTGCTCGCCGACCTGATCGCCGCCGGCACCGGCCACCGGCTCGACACCCCCGCACTGCTGGACCTCGGTGCCGACCGGCTGCGCCGGCAGCACCGGATCAACGACGCGCTCGGCGTCACCGAGCCGCGGCGGCTGCCGGACCGGATGCACACCGAGCCGGTGGCGGCCGGGGTGCACGCCGGCGCGGTACTCGACCCGGACCGGTTCGCCGCCGCCCTGGCGCGGCTGCGGGCCGGACTCGAACTGTCCTGAACGGAGGAACGCATGGGTGAGTTGGACGGGCTCGTCGCGGTGGTGACCGGCGGCGGCTCCGGAATCGGGAAGGCGTGCGCGGAGGCGTTCGCCGCTGCCGGGGCACGGGTCGGCGCGCTCGACGTGCACCCCGGCACCCCGACCGACCAGGTGCTGCCGGTGACCGCCGACGTGACCGACAACGCGGCGCTCGACGCCGCGATGGCGGCCGTGGCGGAACGGTTCGGCGGCATCGACATCCTGGTCAACAACGCCGGCATCAGCTCGGTCGGTACCGTCGCCGACAACGACGACGCCGAGTGGCACCGCAACCTCGACGTCAACGTGGTCGGGGTGGCCCGCGCCACCCGGGCCGCCCTGCCGTACCTGCGGCGCAGCGACCACGCCGCGATCGTCAACACCTCGTCGATCGCCGCCACCGCCGGTCTGCCGCAGCGGGTGCTGTACTCGGCGACCAAGGGCGCGGTGCACGCGATGACGCTCGCGATGGCCGCCGACTTCGTCGCCGACGGGATCCGGGTCAACTGCGTGGAGCCGGGCACCGTGGACACACCGTGGGTGGCGCGGCTGCTGTCGCGTACCGCGGATCCGGCGGGGGAGCGTGCCCGGCTGCAGGCCCGGCAGCCGATCGGCCGGTTGGTCGCCGCCGACGAGGTGGCGCGCGCCGTCTGCTACCTTGCCTCGCCGGCGTCCGGCTCGACCACCGCCACCGCGCTGCCGGTCGACGGCGGCATGTTCGGTCTGCGCCTGCCCCGCGCCTGACCGCCGCGCGCCGGACCGCCGCGCGCCGGACCGCCGCGCGCTGGACCGCCGCGCGCTGGACCGCCGGGCGCTGGACCGTCGGGCGAGGCGCTACGCCCAGGGGCGATCGTCCCTGCGTGCTAGCGTGTTGCCCGGTCGTACCGGGGGTGGCGCCGCAGCGCCGCCGGCCGGCACCGATGACAGGAGAGAACGCATGCAGGTGTTGGTGACCGGCGGTGCCGGGTTTGTCGGCAGCCGGCTCATCCGCGGGCTGCTGGCCGAGTTCGGCGACATCCACATCGTGTCGGTGGACAACTACTTCACCGGCACCCTGGCCAACCACGTCGACGACGAGCGGGTCGAATACCTGCACGACAGTACGGTCAACGTGCGCAAGCTGTGGGCCGACCGCGGCGGCGACCTGGACGCGGTCTTCCACCTGGGCGAGTACTCCCGCATTCCGCAGTCGTTCGACGAGCCGGACCGGGTCTGGGAGTACAACATGTACGGCACCAAGGAGGTCGTCGCGCTCGCCCAGGAGCACGGCGCCAAGCTGGTGTACGCGGGGTCCAGCTCCAAGTTCGGCAACGGCGGGCAGGACGAGAACCTCAACCCGTACGCGTGGATCAAGGCCAAGAACGTCGAGTACATCCGCAACGTGTCCAACTGGTACGGACTGGACTACGTCGTCACCTACTTCTACAACGTGTACGGGCCGGGCCAGATCACCGACGGCCCCTACGCCACCGTCATCGGCATCTTCGAGCGGCAGTACGCCAAGGGCGAGCCGCTGACCGTCGTCGAACCCGGCACCCAGACCCGCGACTTCACCCACGTCGACGACATCGTCTCCGGCATCATCACCTGCTACCGGCACGGCAGCGGCGACGGCTACCTCCTCGGGTACGGGCAGGAGCGCAGCCTGCTGTCGGTCGCGAAGCTGTTCGACGCGCCGTACGTGCTGATCCCGGCCCGGCGCGGGGAGCGCACCGAGGGCCAGGCCGACACCTCGAAGGCCCGCGCCCTGGGCTGGCAGCCCACCATCGACCTGGCCGACTACGTCGAGCGGCGCAAGCGCGAACTCGCCTGACAGCGCGCCGGCGGGCCCGGCCGGCCGCGGCGCCGGCGAGGTCGCCGTGCCACGGCCGGCGGCGGTCAGGGCCACCAGCGGTGACCGGCGGTGAGCTCGGTCAGTTCGGCGAGCCGGCCCGCGGATCCCGGGTGGGCAGCGTCCGGCCGGTCCAGGCTCTCCGCGAGGTCCGCGACCAGGTGGGCCGCCTCCCGCAGCTCGCAGCCGGTGCGCAGCGCGTCGACCGCCGTCCCGGTGACGCGGCCCAGTACGTCGAGGACGGCGTGCAGGTGCGGTCCGCTGAACCGGGCCAGGAAGAACCAGTCGTCGACCGGGTCGCCGTAGCGGGCCCATTCGAAGTCCAGCAGGGCGCTGACCCGCCCGTCACAGGTCAGCCAGTTGTCCCAGTGGCAGTCGGCGTGCACCGGCACGTCGGTACCCGCCCGCGCCGGCGCGCGCTCGGCGATCGTCCAGAGCCGGTCCAGTACCGGTGCGGGTAGCCCGAGCCCGGCGGCGACCCGCTCCACCCCGGCCAGCAACTCGTCGCGGCCGGTGAACCCGCCGTGGTCCATCGGCTCCCGCAGGATCCGCCCGGCCGCCGCCGGTGGGCGCCAGGCATGCAGCATGCCGATCCGCTCGGCCGCCTGCTCGGCCAGCCGGCGAGCGGTCGGCTCGTCGACGCCGGGCAGGCCCATCCGCGGTGCCGTGCCCGGCATCCGGGCGTAGCAGGCGTACCGGACCTGGCCGGCCCCGGACCCGTACCGCCCGCTGCGCAGCAGCGGCGGCGCCAGCCCCTCCGGTAGCCGGGACACCAGCGCGACCTCCCGGTCCAGCCGATCGTGCCGGTCGACCTCGATGACCTTGACGACGATGTCGGCGCCGACCGACACCCGGTGCGAGAGGCTGCCCACCAACGACAGCGGCCCGGGATCTCGGCCCAGCACCGACGCCGCGATCGCCGCCGCGGCGACGTCCAGGTGCGCGCGATCGGACATCAGCGTTCGACCGCTGGGCTGGTCGTGCATCGGGCCGCTCCGATCGGTGGGGCGTCGTCGGCCTCGACCATGCCACAGCCGCCACCCGCCAGCCGCGTACCCGCCACCCGGCGGCGCTCCCGGCTGGTCGTCGCGCAGCGAACGTGTCGGCCGTGCTGCGCTCGGTTGACACCGTCGCCCGGATCGTCCTACTGTCCATCCCGATCCATAGACATAGTACGTCCTATGTCCGCGCGGCCGACGCCGCAGAGAGGGGATCGCACATCATGAGCAGACCGCACGGCCGGGCGGTTTCCGCCCGCAGACCCGGCGTGGTGGCGGCACTGGCCGCCATCCTGCTGGCACTGACCACCGCGGCCGCAACCGCCGCACCGGCACGGTCCACCGGAGCCGGAGCCGGAGCCGGGGCCGGAGCCGGGGTCGGGGTCGGGGCCGGGGCCGGGGCCGGGGTCGGGGTCGGGGCCACCGAACCCGCGCCCGCCTTCGACCAGCAGGTGCTGTTCCGGGCGCCGACCGACCTCGCCCACGGCTGCTACCGGATCCCCGCCATCGTGCGCAGCACCCGGGGCACCCTGCTCGCGTTCGCCGAGCACCGGCTGGACAACTGTGGCGACGCGGGGGACATCGACCTGGTCGTCCGGCGCTCCACCGACGGCGGCCGGACCTGGGGCCCGGAACGACTCGTCAACGCCGGCCACGGCGACACCCACGGCAACCCGGTGCCGATCGTGGACCGCCGGACCGGCCGCATCCTGCTGATCAGCACCTACAACCTCGGCCGCAGCGACTCGCAGGGCTGCGCCACGCCCTGCCCGCGCACCCCGCACCTGCAGTACTCCGACGACGACGGTCGCAGCTGGTCGACCCCGCGCGACATCAGCGCGCAGATCAAGCGGCCGGACTGGGACTCCTGGTACGCCAGCGGGCCCAACCACGGCATCCAGCTCCGGTACGGCACGCACGCCGGCCGACTGGTGTTCGGCGTCAACGCCGAGACCAGCGACGGCGCCGGGCACCCGATCGCCAACCACGCCGCGCTGATGTACTCCGACGACGGCGGCACCGACTGGCACATCGGCGCGGTCGACACCTTCCGGTATCCGGCGGGCGGCACCAGCACCCAGAAGCCGTCCGAACTCAGCGTCGCCGAACGCACCGACGGGTCGATCTACGTCGCCGGGCGCGAGCAGGGCGGCACCGACGTCGGCAACCGTGACTACGCGGTCAGCCGGGACGGCGGCGAGACGTTCTCGACCCCGTTCCGTACGATCCCGGACCTGGTCACGCCGATGGTCGAGGGTTCGGTACTACGGCTGGCCGGTAGCCGGCGGATGCTGTTCGCGTCGCCGTCCGACACCGACCGGCGCCGCTGGATGATGATCCGCTCCTCCTACGACGAGGGCCGCACCTGGGACGACGCGGACCAGGGCAGGCTGATCACCACCGACTGGTCCGGCTACTCCGACCTGGTGCAGATCTCGGCCGACGGCATCGGCCTGCTGTACGAGGGCGGCACCGTCGACGCCCGCGACGAGATCCGGTTCGCCCGCTTCAACCAGGAGTACCTGGGGTTCCACCCGTCACCCGGGCCCAGCACACCGGACGTCTCCGGGCAGCACGCCGACGCGCACCTGATCGGGCCGTGGGCCGGCTCCGGATCCTCCCGCTGCCAGGGTGGAACGGCGTGCGGTCCCACGCTCACCGACGGCCGTTACGGCTCGGCCGTCTCGCTGGACGGCTCGGACGGCTTCGTCCGCGTCCCGTACGACCCGGCGCAGCTGCCCGGCGCGGGCGACTTCACCTGGACCGCCTGGTTCCGGTACGGCGCCAGTACCGGCAAGCAGGCGATCCTGTGGCTGGGCGGGATGGGAAGCAGGGCGCCGCAGGTCTGGCTGCGCGGTGAACCGGCCAACCACCGGCTGATCGCGCTGATGACCACCGCGCAGGGCACCGCGTCGATCGCCAGCGCCTCGGCGTACGCCGACCAGCAGTGGCACCACGTGGCGCTGGAACGCCACGCCGGCCGGCTGACGATGTACGTGGACGGAGCCGCGGTCGCCGCCGGCGACGCGGTCGCCGGTTCGGTCAGCCAGACCGTGTCGTTCCAGATCCAGGTCGGCCAGCGGCTGGACAACGCCTGCCGGTTCGACGGAGCGCTGGACGAGGTTCGCGGCTACGACCGGGCGCTGAGCGCCGACGAACTGGCCGCGGTCCGCGCCAACGCCCCGGTCCGCGACGGCCTGGTGCTGCGCCTCCCGTTCGACTCGGTCGACCCGGACTGACCAGGCACGCGTCCGGCCCGGCACCTGTGGTCGGTGCCGGGCCGGACGCGGTGCTCGGTCGAACTCAGCTGTCCCCGCCGGCCTCCGCCTGCGGAGCCGCGTTCACGTCGTCCAGCTGGTACTTCTTGAACGCCTGCGCCGGTACCTGCGCGTCGACCTCGCCGCGGCGGGCCAGCTGGCGCAGCGCCGTGACCGTGATCGACTCGGCGTCCACGTGGTAGTGCCGGCGCAGCGCCCCGCGGGTGTCGGAGTGGCCGAACCCGTCGGTGCCCAGCGCGGTGAAGTCGGTCGGCACGTACCGAGCGATCAGGTCCGGCACCGCCCGCATGTAGTCGCTGACCGCCACCGCCGGCCCGGCCGCGTCGGCGAGCTTGGCGGTCACGTACGGCGTGGCCGCCTCCTGCTCCGGGTGCAGCAGGTTGTGCTCCTCGACCCGGTCGGCGTCGCGGCGCAGCTCGGTCCACGAGGTCACCGACCACACGTCGGCCGACACGCCCCAGTCGTCGGCGAGCAGCTGCTGCGCCTTCAACGCCCACGGCATCGCCACGCCCGAGGCGAGCAGCTGCGCCTTCGGACCGTCACCGGCGCCCCGCGCGTACCGGTAGATGCCCTTGAGCAGCCCCTCGACGTCCAGGTCCGCCGGCTGTGGCGGCTGGACGATCGGCTCGTTGTAGACGGTGAAGTAGTAGTAGACGTCCTCCGGCGCGTCGCCGTACATCCGGCGCAGGCCGTCCTTGACCAGGTGCGCGATCTCGTACGCGAACGCCGGATCGTAGCCGACGACCGCCGGGTTGGCGTACGCCAGCAGCGGCGACTGGCCGTCCTGGTGCTGCAGCCCCTCGCCGTTGAGCGTGGTGCGCCCGGCCGTGGCGCCGAGCACGAAACCGCGCGCCATCTGGTCCGACGCCGCCCAGAACCCGTCGCCGGTGCGCTGGAAGCCGAACATCGAGTAGAAGATGTACAGCGGGAGCATCGGCACGCCGTGGGTGGCGTACGCGGTGCCGGCGGCGGTGAACTCGGCGACCGACCCGGCCTCGGTGATCCCCTCGTGCAGGATCTGGCCGTTGGTGGCCTCCCGGTACGCGAGGAACAGGTCCCGGTCGACCGGCGTGTAGGTCTGCCCGTGCGGCGAGTAGATCTTCGCCGTCGGGAACAGCGAGTCCATCCCGAACGTGCGTGCCTCGTCCGGGATGATCGGCACCACGTGCGCGCCGAACTCCTTGTCCTTCATCAGCTCCTTGAACAGCCGCACGATCGCCATCGTGGTGGCGACCTTCTGCTTGCCGGAGCCGGCGGCGAACATGTCGTACCGCTCCGGTTTCGGCGCTGGCATCGCGATCACCGGATGCCGGCGCTCCGGCAGCGAGCCGCCGAGATGCTTGCGGCGCTCCATCATGTACTGCCACTCGTCGGACGACTCGCCCGGGTGGAAGTACGGCGGCAGCACCGGGTCCAGCGCCGAGTCGGGGATGTCCAGGTAGAGCCGGTCGCGGAAGCTCTTCAGGTCGTCGGCCTTGAGCTTCTTCATCTGGTGGGTGGCGTTGCGGGCCTCGAAGTGGCTGCCCAGCGTCCAACCCTTGATCGTCTTGGCCAGGATGACGGTCGGCTGGCCGGTGTGCTCGGTCGCCGCCCGGTACGCCGCGTACAGCTTGCGGTAGTCGTGGCCGCCGCGCTTGAGGTTCCAGATCTCGTCGTCGGAGTAGTTCTCCACCATCCGGCGGGTGCGCGGGTCGCGCCCGAAGAAGTGCTCCCGGACGTACGCCCCGTCCTCGGCCTTGTAGGTCTGGTAGTCGCCGTCCGGCGTCACGTTCATCAGGTTGACCAGGGCGCCGTCGGCGTCGGCGGCGAGCAGCGGGTCCCACTCCCGGCCCCAGATCACCTTGATCACGTTCCAGCCGGCGCCGCGGAACAGGCCCTCCAGCTCCTGGATGATCTTGCCGTTGCCGCGGACCGGGCCGTCCAGCCGCTGCAGGTTGCAGTTGACCACGAAGGTCAGGTTGTCCAGCTCCTCGCGGGCCGCGAGGGTGATCGCGCCGAGCGTCTCCGGCTCGTCCATCTCACCGTCGCCGAGGAACGCCCACACGTGCTGCTGGCTGGTGTCCTTGAGACCGCGGTTGTGCAGGTAGCGGTTGAACCGCGCCTGGTAGATCGCCCCCAACGGGCCGAGACCCATCGAGACGGTCGGAAACTCCCAGAAGTCCGGCAGCAGCCGCGGGTGCGGGTAGCTCGGCAGCCCGCCACCCGGGTTGCTGAACTCCTGCCGGAACCCGTCCAGCTGGCGCTCCGACAGCCGGCCCTCCAGGAACGCCCGCGCGTACATGCCGGGCGACGCGTGCCCCTGGAAGTAGACCTGGTCGCCGCCGCCGGGATGGTTCTTGCCCCGGAAGAAGTGGTTGAACCCGACCTCGTACAGGCTGGCCGCCGAGGCGTAGGTGGAGATGTGCCCGCCGACCTCGACGCCCGGCCGCTGCGCCCGGTGCACCTGGATCGCCGCGTTCCACCGGATGTACGCCCGGATCCGGCGCTCGATGTACTCGTCGCCCGGGAACCAGGGTTCCTGCTCGGGCGGGATCGTGTTGATGTAGTCGGTGCTGGTCAGCGCGGGCACACCGACCTGGCGCTCCCGAGCCCGTTCCAGCATGCGCAGCATGACGTAGCGCGCACGCTGCCGGCCGCGGCTGTCCACGACCGCGTCCAGCGACTCGACCCATTCGGTGGTTTCCTCCGGGTCGATGTCCGGAATCTGGCTCGGGAGCCCGTCGCTGATCACCGGGCGCTTGCGTTCCGTGGCCACGGGTCGTCCCTCGTCATCTCTTGTGGAGTCTTCTGCTGCTGCCATCCTGCCTCCGATCGCCGGGTCGCGTCACGCGGGTCCGATCGGTGGGCGAGGATCGGCGCATGTACTCCCAGGAGATCACCGTCCGCACCGGGGCCAACCCCACCGTCGCCGACCTGACCGACTCCGCGCAGCGTTTCCTGGCCGGGGCCGGGCGCGTGGACGGCCTGCTGCACGTGTTCGTACCGCATGCCACCGCCGGCGTGGCGATCCTGGAGACCGGCGCCGGCTCCGACGAGGATCTGCTCACCGCGCTGGACGAGCTGCTGCCCGCCGACGGCCGCTGGCGGCACCGGCACGGCAGCCCAGGTCACGGCCGCGACCACGTGCTGCCCGCGCTGATCCCGCCGTACGCGACGGTGCCGGTGCTGGACGGCCGGCTGACGCTCGGTACCTGGCAGTCGATCTGCCTGGTAGATACCAATATCGACAACCCTGTCCGGACGGTTCGGTTCTCCCTGCTGTCGGGCTGAGGCCGGGGCCGGTTGCGAGGTCGTTGCGGACCAGGTCGGCAGATGCTCTACCGTGTGCCGGTGTCTCGACCCCGCATCAATCCCATCCTGGCGGTCTGGCTCGGCGTTCTGCTGCTGATGGCGGTGATCGCCGCCATCGTGGGCGGCTTCCAGGCGCGAACGTACTTCGACGGCGAGAAGGTCACCGCCGTCGTCGGCTACTGCGAGACGCACCAGGAGTACTCGGGCGGCAGCAGACACACCAAGACAACCTGTCACGGTCACTGGACGACCTCGGACGGCACCCGGCACGAGGGGACGATCCCCAACGCCGGGCGGTCCGACGAGGGGCGCCAGGTGACCCTGCGTGCGCTCGGTGACCGGGTCGTCTCCGGCAACGTGTTCGGCGCGTTGTGGCCGTTCGCGCTGACTGTCGGCGCGCTGGCCGTCATCGTGCTCATCCTCGTCGTACGGCACAAGGTCCGACGCTCGGCTCGGAGGGCGCCGGCCGACCCGGTCCGGTCCGGCCAGTCGGATCACGCTCCGTGATTTGACGGTCGAGGACGGCGCCTGTCGCCGGCCGCGAGTTCGGGCGGCGGCGGGCGGGGCGGCCCGGCCGTGCCGGTGTGCCCGTGTCGCCGTGCACGTGCCTCGGTGACCTACGGTGGGCGGCGTGTTCTCCAGACCCGTGCGTACCGTCGGTTGGCTGGTCATCGCCATCCTGATGACGGTCGTCTTCACTGCTGTCGGAATCTTCCAGGCACACACCTACTTCTCCGGCGAGACGGTCACCGCCCACGTCGACCGGTGCCAGACGCGCCGGGTCCACTCGCGGCACGGCAGTCACAACGAGACGGACTGCTACGGCACCTGGAAGACCGCCGACGGCCAGCAGCACGACGGCGAGATTCCCGGTGCCGACAGCAACTCCGACGAGGGCAAGGACGTGCAACTGCGGGCGCTCGGCGACGACGTCGTCGAGGACAGCTCGCTGGGCGCCCTGTGGCCGCTGGGCGTCGCCGCCCTCGGCGTGGTGCTGTCCGTCGCCGCCGGGTTCGCGGTGCGCAGATCGCTGCGCGGGTTCCGCGGCGGCATCCTGGCCGGCGGCTTCGGCCGGGGCCGCCGCCCGCCCACGCAGTACGGCCCGCCACCCCCGCCGTACGGGCAGCCGTCCGCCCCGTACCCGCCGGCCGGCGCCCCGCCGGCCGGCCAGCCCGGTGCCCCGCAGTACGGGCAGCCGCCCGGGTACGGGGCACCCCAGTACGGCCCGCCCGGGCAGTACGGCGCGCCCCAGCACGGCCAGCAGCCGCCCCCGCAGTACGGGACGCGACCGCAGGCCGGGCCGGTCCCCGGGCAGTACGGCGCGGGTGCGCCGCGGGCCGATCCGACCGGTTCGCCGCCGCCCGGTGGTTACCCGCCGTCGTCACCCGGGTACCCGACCCGGTAAGGGTGGGGCTCCCCGGACGGCGGGAGACACGTTAGTCTCCCGCCAACCCGTGTGTCCCACTCCGGCCCGGTGCCGGGATTCGCCGCGCCGGGACGGCTCGGGGAACGTAACTTGGTCGGTGCGGCACCATTGCGGTGGCGTATGGGACTATCCGCTGCGGCGCCCGTTCGGGCGCCACGGGGGCGACGACGAGGAGGCACTCGACAGTGAGCGCGACGGCTGGTCAGGCCGACGGCGTGACGAACGTGGCGGAACGGCTCGGGATCGAGCCGAGCAGCATCGTCACGGAGATCGGCTATGACGAGGACGTCGATGAACAACTCCGCGAGGCGGTCATCGACCGCTGTGGGGAGATCGTCGATGAGGACACCGACGAGGTTGTCGACGTGGTCCTGCTGTGGTGGCGGGAGGACGACGGTGACCTGGTCGAGACCCTGATGGACGCCCGGAGCCCACTGGCCGACACCGGGATGATCTGGCTGCTGACCCCGAAGCCGGGGCGCGACGGCCATGTCGAGCCCAGCGAGATCTCCGAGGCCGTGCGCACGGTCGGGTTCCAGCAGACCAGCAACATCAACGCGGCACGGGACTGGTCCGGCGCCCGGCTGGTGACGCCGAAGGCGGGTCGCGGCAAGCGCTGACCGGTCATGCCGTCGACGGGCCGGGCCGTGCCAGACCGCCTGGCCGTCGGTGCCGGGTGCGCGGCCGGCGGCGGGTCCCCGATCCGCCACCGGCCGCTGGGTCGTGCCCCGGGCAGCCGTCGGGCTGCCGGTGGGGTCACCCCCGGCCGGTGGCATGCTGAGCACGACCACCGGCGCCGTGGCGGCGGTACCGTCGGCGCTCCGCGCCGGCAGCACCCTGCGCCGCGCCGCCGTCGGGCAACAGACGAGGAGCGTTCGAGAGCACATGCCGATCGAGGTGGGCGCCCAGGCGCCGGATTTCACGCTGAAGGACCAGAACAACCAGGACGTGGCGCTGTCGGACTTCCGCGGCGACAAGAACGTGCTGTTGGTGTTCTACCCGCTGACGTTCACCGGCGTCTGCCAGGGTGAGCTGTGCGAGCTGCAGGAGAACCTGACGCAGTACCAGACCGACGACGCGCAGGTGCTCGCGGTCAGCGTCGACTCGCCGTACACGCACAAGGTGTGGGCCGATCGGGAAGGCTACGACTTCCCGATTCTCGCCGACTTCTGGCCGCACGGCGCCGTCGCCACCGCGTACGGGGTGTTCAACGACGCGGCGGGCATCGCCAACCGCGGTACGTTCCTGATCGACAAGCAGGGCGTGGTGCGCTTCGCCGAGATGAACCTGCCCGGCGACGCCCGCGACCAGGGCGCCTGGCGCAAGGCCCTGGCCGAGGTTGCCTGATCGTCCCCGACTGGCGGCGGGTACCCTCGTCGCCAGCCCGGGCGCGTAGCTCAGCGGAAGAGCACTCGCCTTACAAGCGAGGGGTCGCAGGTTCGAACCCTGCCGCGCCCACCACCCGGCCACCAGTCAAGACCGACGTCTTTCGAACCGAACTCGATCTTGCCCAGGCCCTCTGACATCACCGGCTGACATCAACCGTCCTGCCCGAGGGCGTCACCAAGGCGGCCCGCACGCGGGCCGCAGCGCCGGCCGCTCGGCCGGCGCGCGCCCACACCTCCAGCGCGGCGCGCGCAGTCCGGCAGCCGGCGCCCGAACGACAGCGGCCCGCACCCTCCGTTGATGATCCTCAACGGAGGGTGCGGGCCGTCTGCATGCTGGCGGCACGGTCTTTGCCTCCGGCGGGGGCTCCGGCTCCAGGATGGGGGAGGAGCCAGCGCGGGTACCGGATCGCGAGTGGCTGGTGGCTCCCATCCCGCCTGCCGACGACCCAGGCGAAGCCGTAGCAGACCGCGACCAGGGCGCCAAGGTCGTTCGTCCAGTAGGGCGCTCCACCTTGGCGCCCTGGCCACGGCCTGCTACCCCAAGGGTGGGTCGACGGCAGGCGGGATGGGAGAAGAATCGGGGAAGATGTTGCATTCGAATGTCGGTAGGTTCAGGCCATGCCTTGGGAACTGCCGCCCGATCCGGCGGAAGACGTGAGCAGCCGGGAAGAACTTGCGACATTCGTGCGCGCGCTCCAGGACGATTTCGCCCGCCGGGGCGAGGAGTGGGAGAATCCGACGCTCGACCGGTTCCTCGAAGCGCTCGCCGCGTGGATCAAGGACTCGCCGGGTTGGTACAAGAACTTCGGCCAGTCGATGCCGGAGTCGGGCGACTGGAAGTTCTTCGCGCGTGCGCTGGCAGCAGCGGTCATCTATGAGTGAACACCACGCCTGTGCCTGACATCAGCAGTTGACATCAACGACGACGGACGAGAGCGGATCATCCGATACATCAGGGCAGCGGCACCCGCTCTGCCGGACGAGTCGAGACGGTGACGGACCGGGCGGGTGCGCCTTACAAGCGAGGGGTCGCAGGTTCGAACCCTGCCGCGCCCACCACCCGGCCACCAGTCAAGACCGACGCTTCTCGAACAAGAAGTCGCCACAGCGGGCGACACGGTGCAGCCGAGGGCGATGCTCGACCTGCCCACGATGCGGTGCACCGAACGGCTTCCAGCGCGCCACCGTCGGCCTACCGAGAAGTGTCGGACCACGGTCGAGGTGACGCTCGGGTGTCCGGGTCATGCCGCCTTGGTCGCCGACGAACACCAGCTGCCGGTGATGAGGTCGGCCCCGGGCCGGGCGCAGCAGCTCGGCAAGCTGCCGGACGGCTTCGGCGGCAAGTCCCACGTCGCTCGTAGCAGCCGCGAGGGCTTCCAACTCCTGAACCAGCACCATCGACTGACGCGAATTGAAGTACGTGTGGTCGTACTTGTCGACGCCGGCCAACAGCGGGTAGCGAGCCGGATCCCCCGCAGCGACCGCGCACAGTCGGTTGACGTCCACCGGAGCTTCCAGCCTGCCGACGACAGCACCGCTGTATTCGACGACACGAACTCCGATTGCCACCACGGCATCATCCCAGCCGGCGGCCAGTCGAGGTCATCGACGCGGGCGGCGAGCGGCGCCGCGTCCGGAGCCAGGTCGGGGGTTGAGTCGGCCGCCCGATCGTCGTGTCGTACGGGCCGGATCGGCGCGCCTGGTTAGGGTGGCGCGGTGCGGGCGGTACGGGGCGGGTTGTGGTTGCTGACGCTCGTCCTCCTGTCGTGGGCGGCGGTGCGGGTCGCCGGCGTGTTGCCGCCGTGGCCGGGGGTCGCGGTGCTGGCGCTGACGCCGTGGGCGGTGCTCGCCGCCGCGGTGATGGCCGGGCTGGCACTGCTGGCGCGGGCGGTGTGGGCGGGCCTGGCGGCCGCCGTCGCGATGGTGGCGCTGGTGGCCGTGGTGGTCCCGCGGGCGTGGGGCTCCGGTGAGGAACGCACCGGCCGAGCCCTGCGGGTGATGACGGTGAACCTGCGGATCGGCGGCGCCGACGCGGGTGACGTGGTGCGGCTGGTCCACGAGGGCAAGGTCGACGTGCTGGCACTGCAGGAGTTCACCGCGCCGGCGCAGCGGCGGCTGGATCGGGCCGGGCTCGCCCGGCTGCTGCCGTACCGGGTGGCCGATCCGGCGCCGTATGCCGCCGGCTCGGCGCTGTACTCCCGGTTGCCGCTGTCGGACGAGCGGACGCCGACCGGGATCGGCGGGTTCGTGCAGGCGTCGGCGACGGTGACGATGCCCGGCGGTACCCGGCTCGCGGTGCGCTCGGTGCACCCGTGCTCGCCGTACACCGCGGACCACCAGGGCTGCTGGACCCGCGGCATCGCGGCGGAACCGGCGGCCACCCCGCACGGCGTGCGCCGGGTGCTGCTCGGCGACTTCAACGCCACGCTGGACCATCCGCCGCTGCGCCGGCTGATCGCCACCGGTTACCGGGACGCGGCCGACGTGACAGGGTCCGGGTGGCGTCCGACGTGGCCGGACGATCCGTTCCCGGCGGTCACCCTCGATCACGTGCTGGCCGACCGCCGGCTGGCAGTGCACGCGTACCAGGTTCGCCGGGTCGCCGGCACCGATCACCGCACCGTGCTGGCCACCCTCGTCGTCACCTGACCGGCACGCGGATGCCAGCCGTCCGGCCCACGGGCCAGCGATCCGTCCGCGCCGCTGCCAGCCGGACGCGCCGGACGCCGTTCGTCTGCACCGGGAGGGCGTCGCGTTCCGACTGGTCGGGGCGCCACCGAGCGCTGGTCCGCAGGTGCCGGGCGGCGTTTCGTGACCGAGGGTCGCGGGCCGCTGGGGTCAGGCGGCGCGAACCGGGCGGCGCATCGCGACCCGGGTGGCCGGGTCGAGGCCGAAGGCCACCTCGGCACGCAGCAGCGCCGCCAGGCCGGGACCGGGCGCGCCGATCTCGACGAAGCCGAGCCGCGCGTAGTACGGCGCGTTCCACGGCACATCGCGGAAGGTGCACAGGGTCAGCGCCGGCAGACCGCGGGCAGCGGCCCAGCCGTCCACGTGGTCGATCAGCCGGGCGCCGAGGCCGCGACGGGCATGGCTGGGCGCCACGCTGAGCTGCTCGACGTGCGCCGCGCCGTCGACCAGGTCCACCAGCACGAACCCGACCGGTACCGCGCCGTCGGCGAGGACGAACGCGCGGCCGTCCCGGACGTACCCCAGGTACTGCTCGTCGGTCGGCACCGGGTTGTCGGCGATCCAGCCCAGCCCGACGGCGCGGAATGCGGCACCCGCGGCGACCTGGATCTCGGCGAGGGCCCGGACGTCGTCCGCCGCCGCGGCTCTGATCTGCATCATCCGTCGACCCCATCACACCGTTCCGGCGCACCGCACCCGGGTTGTTCCGGCCCGGCTCGGTTCGGAACGCCTTCGCACCGGCGATCCGGGTCGGGCGGCGTCGAGCCGCAGGTCGGACGGCGGCCCGTGCCGAGGCGGGCCGGGTTCGGGGCCGCTTCGACCCTGCGGGGCGGATTCGGGATCGCTCCGCGGCCGGGTCGTGACCGAGCGCCGCGATGCTGACCGGATGCGTACCGTCGGTGTCGCGGCGCGGTGGGTGGCGCATCCGGTGACGCTCGCCGCCGCCGGCATCCTGCTGTTCAACGACCGGATCGGCAAGGCGCTGTGGCCGGGCCTTCTCACCGGCAAGGCCAGCGACGTCGCCGGCCTGGTCGTCGCGCCCGCCGCGCTCGCCGTACTGGTCGCTCTGCTGGTACCGCGCGCACCGGTGCGGCTCGTCGGCACCGGGGCGCTGGCGGCGACCGGGGCCGGCTTCGTACTGGCGAAGGCGACCGCCACCGGCAACGCGCTCGCGGTCGCCGGCTGGCAGCACGTCGCCGGCAGCGGGCAGGTGGTCCGCGACCCGACCGACCTGCTCGCGCTCCCCGCCCTGCTGCTCGCCTCCCTCGTCTGCCGCACCGTCGCCCGCCGTACCCTCGCCGCCAGTTCGGTGCCTGCCCGGCCCGCCCGCCGTACCGCCGGGGGCGCCGTCGTTCGTCGGGCCGCTGCGGGCGGTGGGGTCGTTCGACGTGCCACCGGAACCGCCAGCCGGTTCGGACGGTGGCACCGGTCCGGTTCGGTGCGGACGGCGGCACGGTGGGGCGGCGCGCTGCTGGGCGCGCCACTCGTGCTGGTGGCGCTGGCCGGCACCTCGGCGTTGCCGCAACAGCCGGCGGTGACCAGGGTGCTCGCCGACGGGGACCAGGTCGTCGTGGCCGGCACGATCCGTCCGGCGATCGGAACCCCGGACGGCGGGTGGCGGCGTCTCGGCCGCACCGACGCGCGCCGGCTCGGCATCGATCGCAGCGGCGCCGAACTGCCGCCCGCGCACACGCTCGCCTGCGTACCCGGCGTCACCGGGCACTGCTTCCGGATCCCCGGTGCGGTCGAGGATCCCGGCTCCGCCGAGCCCCCGCGGGGTGCTGCCGCGTTATGGGTGCAGGAGAGTACCGACGGTGGAGCCAGCTGGCGCCCGGCGTGGCGGCTGCCACCGGGGCGCTGGGAGTACCTGAAGCGGGCGCACGATCTGCTGCCCGGCCGCGACGACGGGCTGCTGGCCAGCACCGACATCGTGGTCCGGCCGGTCGCCGGTGGCTACCAGGTCGTCGTCGCGAACGGAGTGGAGGGCCTCGCGGTACGGGACCCGGGCGGTGGCTGGCGACGCGTCGCGGTGCGGCTGCCAGAGACCAGCGCGATCACCCCGTTGCCCTTGTCGGGCTTGGGGGTGGGCGTCACCGGTCGGCTGGCCGCGGCGCCGCTGCTGGCACTGATCGGCGCCATCGCGGCGATACTGGCGATGTTCGTCCGGTGCCGCCGTGCCGGGTGGTGGTCGGTATCGAATGGTGAGTTCTCCGCGGTCACGGTGAGTGCGGTCGCGGGCCTGCCGGTCGGCGTCATGTTCGCTGTCGCCGGCGCCCTCGTGCAGGCGTGGCAGCCGACGATCGCGTTGGGTGTGTTCGTCCTGGCCGGGACGGTGGCGGCCGTGCTGGGCCAGTCCGCGGTGCCACGCCGTCGTGCCTGGCTGCTGATCCTGGTGCCGTTCGTGGTCGGCGCCGGCTACGCGCTGCCGTACCTCGGCTGGTCGCTCGGGCTGCCGGTGAACCTGTCCGACGCGTCGCTGTGCGCGTTCGCCGCCACGGTGGACTCGTTGGCCGCGTCGGTGGCGTTGGGCTGGTGGCTCGGTGGCTCGCCGGCCGTCGCGACGCTACCGCCGGCGGTCGTGGACATGCCCCCCTGGTACGGCGGGCCCCGCCAGTCCTGACACCGTGGTCGACCTGAAACGTCGGGTCGGCTCTGCAACCTCGGGGAAGCTCTGGAGCCCGGGTCAGCCGGCGTACGGGAGTGGCGGGAGGCCGCCGACCGTGGGGCGGTGCGCGAACACGGCGCCGGCGTAGCGCTGCTCGTCGGTGGTGGCGTCCACGGTCGAGGTGGTCACGTAGAGGGTGGCCAGGTCGGCGCCGCCGAAGGTGCAGGCGGTGACGTGCCGGACCGGCACCGGGACGTGCTCCTCCAGCTCGCCCGTGGGGGAGTAGCGGCGGATCGCGCCGCCGCCCCACAGCGCGACCCACAGGTGCCCCTCCGCGTCGAGGGTCAGCCCGTCCGGCGCGCCGTCGTCCGGCGGTACGGTCACCACCGGCCGGCGGCGGCCGAACGCGCCGTCCTGGACGTCGAACGCGTCGATCCGGGCCGTCGCGGTGTCCACGTAGTAGGCGGTGCCGCCGTCCGGGGTGAACGCCAGCCCGTTGGAGATGGTGACCCCGGTCAGCACGGTGTGCGTGCTGCCGTCCGGGTCGAGCCGGTACAGCGCGCCGGCGCCGGGCCGGCCGTCGTAGCCCATCGAACCGCAGTAGAACCGGCCGCCGGTGTCGCAGCCGCCGTCGTTCATCCGTACCGTCGGGTCGGCCCACAGCTCCGGCAGCGGCCGGGGCGGCGCGTCCGGCGCGTCCAGCAGGGCGAAGCCGTGCTCGACCGCCACCACCAGGCCGCCGCCGGTGCGCGGGCGCAGCGCGGCGGCGACGGTACCGACGTGGTGGCGGGTCACCGGGCCGCCGCCCGGCGGTGTACCGAGCAGGTCGCCGCGTTCCAGGTCGACCCAGCGCAGCAGGCCGGCCGCCGGATCCCAGCAGGGACCCTCGCCGTGCCCGGCGACCGGTGCACCGAGCTGCTCCACCAGCACGCCTCCTCGCCGTCGATCGGGCTACCTGCTCGGCCCGATGCCCGGTACCGCGGGGTGCCGCACCGGCGATCGGAGCAGCGCGCCCGCGTCGCAGGTCACTCAGTCTGGCAGAAACCGGGCCCGGAGGTCGGGCCGCAGGTAGGCGGCCGGGGACGCGATGGACAGCCCGCCGTCGACCGGCAGCACGGCGCCGGTGACGAAGCCGGCCGCGTCCGACGCGAGGTAGTGCACCGCACCGGCCACGTCGGCCGGCGTGCCGACCCGGCCCAGCGGGTACCCGTCGGCCACGTGCGGCAGGTCCGCGTTGCCGATCATGCCCGGCGCCACCGCGTTCACCCGCACCCCGACCGGCCCGTACTCCAGCGCGAGCTGCCGGACCAGGCCCTCCAGCCCGGCCTTGGCCGCCGCGTACGCGGGCAGGCCGGGTGCGGCGAGCGTCGCGTTGACCGAGCTGACCGCGACGATCGCGGACCCCCGCGGCATCCGCGGCAGCGCGGCCCGGCACACCGCGAACGCGGTGCCCAGGGTGGCGTCGAGCCCGGTGCGCCACTGCTCGTCGGTGGTGCCGGTGATCGGCGCGACCGGCATCACCGCCGCCGCCAGGACCACCACGTCGAGCCGCCCGAACGCCCGGATCGTGGCGTCCACCGCCGACTGCGCGCCGGTCGCGGTCGAGCAGTCCGCGGCGAGCGCCACCTGGTACGGCGGGGTCGGTGGCCGCTCCAGCGCGACCCCGGCGACCTGGTCACCGCCGCCAACCACCCGCTCGTCGTCGCCCGGCGAGCGGTCGCGCCCGGTCGCTCGCCGGTGCGCGCCGACGGCCGGGTCGGCACCTTTCGCGGGCTCGGCGGCGAAGGTCTCGGCGATGGCGACGGCGATCGGTGCGGACGCGCCGACCACCAGCACCCCGCGGCCGGTCATCGCGGGTACCGCGGCAGGTTCAGCTCGGCCAGGATCGCCGCCAGCGCCGCGAGGGTACCGGCGTCCGCGTCGCGGGCCGGCGCGCGCACCGCCGCCGAGTCGAGCACGCCGCGCTGGACCAGCGCGTGCTTGTGGATCGACCAGGCGAGGCCGGGCTGCAGCCCGAACCGGATCAGCGGCAGCAGCCGGTCGAACCCGGCGCGGTCGCTGTCCCGCAGCACCACCGCGAGCGCGTCGGCGAACTCGCAGGCCGGCATCGAACCGACCGCGCCGCGCTGGTACTCGTCCAGGGCGAACAGCGCGTTCTGGCCGCCGAGCACGTCGAAGTCGTCGGCGGTGGCCGCGGCGACCGCGGCGATCTTCGGCACCGTGGGCTGCGGTTCGATCTTCACCGCGGTGACCCCGTCCAGCGTGGACAGCTTCGCGAGCAGCTCGACCGGCATGGTCACCCCGGTCGAGCCGGGGGCGTCCTGCACCATCACCGGCAGGCCGACCGCGGCGGCCAGCTCGCCGTAGAAGTCGACCAGCTGGTCCGCGGTCGGCTTCACCTGGTACGGCGGGATCACCATCAGCGCGCTCGCGCCCGCGTCCGCGCACGCCGCCGCCTGTTCGATCGCGGGTCGGATCGCGGTCGCGTTGATGCCGGCGACCAGCGGCTGGTCCGGGGCCAGCCCGCGGTCCACGATGCGCAGGATCTGCTCGCGGTCGGCGGCGGTGAGGGTGAACCCCTCGCTGGCGAAGCCGAACACTGCGACGCCGTCGACGCCGCACCACTGCTGGAAGTCGACCAGCCGGCGCAGCCCGTCGGTGTCCAGGTCACCGTTGTCGGTGAAGGGGGTGGCCAGTACCGGGATCAGGCCCCGGGTCAGTCCGCTTCTCAACGCAGCTCCTCGGTTGCGGCACGGGTGGCGGCCTCGACCGCCGCGGCCTGCTGGGTGGCGGCCTCGACCGCCGCGGTGTCGACCGTGATGCCCAGGCCGGGTCCGGTCGGTACCGCGAAGCCGGTGGGGCCGCCGGTGATCGGTTCGGTCAGGATCCGGTTGGCCATCGGCACGGTGCCCGGTTGGTACTCGAAGGCCGGCAGTGACTCGACCGCGGCGGCGACGTGGATGCCGGCGGCGAGCGCCACTCCGAGCCCGACCGAGTGGTGCGGCGCGGTCGGGATGTGGTGCGCGGCGGCCAGCCCCACGATGTTCATCGCCTCGGTGATCCCGGTCCGGGCGACGTCCGGCTGGCACAGGTCGACCGCGCGCCGGGCCAGCCAGTCACCGAACTCGTACCTGTTGCGCAGCGCCTCGCCGACCGCCACCGGGGTGACCAGGTCGGCGGCCAGCTCGGCGTGCGCGGTGACGTCCTCGGGTGCGAGCGGCGCCTCCAGGAACCAGCCGCCGCGCTCGTCCAGCCCGCGGCCGAGGCGCTGCGCGTCGGCGAGGTCGTACGCCCAGTGCGCGTCGATGGCGACCCGCAGGTCGGGGTGTACGGCGGCGACCGCGTCGAAGGTGGCGAGGTCGGCGGCGACCCCGTACCCCAGTGCCAGCTTGACGTGCCGCACTCCCTGGTCGACCCACTCGCGGGCGAGCTCGGCGCGCTGCTCGTCGGTGGGTCGGGGCAGGCCGGAGACGTAGCTGGGCACGTGCTCCCGGTACGCCCCGCCGAGCAGCGCGTGCACCGGCCGCCCGGTGAGCTGCCCGGTGAGGTCCCACAGTGCGATGTCGACCGCGGCGAGCGCGTCGGCCTGGTGGCCGACCAGGTGCCCGCGCTCCCGCATTAGCCCGGACATCATCGTCCACAGTGGACGAACTCGGGTCGGGTCCCGGCCGAGCAGGGCGGGCGCGAGCAGCCGGTCGATCGCGGCGGCGACGATCTGCGGCCCGACCGGGGCGAGTGCCTCGCCCCAGCCCGTGGCGCCCTCGTCGGTGTCGACGCGCACCAGCACCGTCTCGAAGTGCCGCGAGTACAGGCTGCGCCAGGGCGGACGGGTGAAGTAGTCGTCGCCGGCCGGATGGGCGCCGTCGGGCAAGGCGCCCAGGTAGGCCTCGCGACCGGTGAGTCGAAGCGGGTAGGCCCGCACCGCGCTGATCCTCATGCGGTACCGGCCGAAGAATGGTTGACGGCTTGCAACATGAGGTTTATGTTTCCACATATTGCAAGCCAGTTACAAGAGAGGGCGCCGTGGCGACCGAAGTTGGCAACAATCAGTCCGTGGAGCGGGCCTTCGCCGTGCTCTCGGCGTTCACCGGGGGGCAGCCCGAGCTGCGGGTCTCCGATGTCGCCAAGCGCGCTGGCCTCGGGCTGTCCACCGCGTCCCGGCTGCTGACCACGTTGGAGTCGGTCGGCGCGGTCGAGCGCGACCCGGTCTCCGGGCTGTACCGGCTGGGCCTGGACCTGGTCACCTACGCCGGCATCGCGCTCAACCAGAACCGGGTGCACCGGGCCGCCCGCCAGCTGTCCCAGGAACTCGCCGCCCGGCTCGGCCTCGGCGCGAACGTCGCGGTGCGGCGCGGCGACACGCTCTGCTACCTGCTCAACTTCGAGGGCGCGAAGGCCCGACGCAACTCGGTGCTGATCGGGGCGCACAACCCGCTGCACGCCACCGGGCTGGGCAAGTGCCTGCTGTCCGGGCTGAGCCCGGCGCAGCGGCGCGAGCTGCTGCCGGCCGACCAGCTCGTCGGCTACACCCCGCACACGCTCACCGACCATCAGCGCCTCGACGCGGAGCTCGACCAGCTCGCCGCGCACGGCTACACGAAGGAGGTCGAGGAGCTGGCGTTCAGCCGGGCCTGCGTGGCGGCACCGATCCGGGACCAGGCCGGCGAGGTGGTCGCCGCGCTGTCGGTGTCCGGCCCGCTGTCGGCGATCGATCTGCCGCAGCGCGAGGACGAGCTGTCCCGCGCCGTCGTGGAGACCGCCGACTCCATCAGCATCGCCCTCGGCTACGCCGGGCCGCACGCCGCGGGAGCCAGCGCATGACGACCGCCGACGCGGGCCGCACCGCGGGGGCGGCATGAGTACCGTGAGCCGGTTCCGGCGCGAGCGCGGGGATCGGCTGTCCAACGGGATGGTCGGGTTCCTGCTGACCGTGCCGGCACTGCTGCTGCTCGGTGGGGTGGTCTGCTACCCGCTGGTCTCCGGCCTGGTGACCAGCCTCTACAAGCAGAGCCTGGTGCTGCCCGGCCGGTCGTTCGTCGGCCTGGACAACTTCCGGTCGGTGCTGTCCGGCGACTTCTGGCCGGCGCTCGGGCACACGCTGGTGTTCACCATCGGTACCACGGCGGCGTCGTTCCTGCTCGGTTTCGGCCTGGCGCTGGCGCTCGACGTCGGCCTGCGCGGCCGGGCGGTACTGCGGGGCCTGTTCCTGTTCCCGTGGGTGCTGCCCAGCGTCGTGGTCTCGTTCCTGTGGCTGTGGATCTTCAACGCGAACTACGGCGTGCTCAACGGCGTGCTGATGAAGCTGCACCTGATCGGCGACCCGGTCGCCTGGCTGGGTCAGCCCGGGACGGCGATGCTCGCGGTGATCGTGGCGAAGACCTGGAACAGCTTCCCGTGGATGATGGTGATGCTGCTGGCCGGGCTGCAGACGGTGCCGCGCGACCTGCACGAGGTCGCCGCGCTGGACGGCGCTGGCGCGGTGCGCCGGTTCCGGGCGGTGACCCTGCCGCACCTGCGGCCGATGATCGGCATGGTGCTGCTGCTGGAGATGATCTGGAACTTCCAGCACTTCGACACGATCTACGTGATGACCGGTGGCGGTCCGGCGGGTGCCACCACCACCTTCGCGGTCTCGGTGTACGACACCGCGTTCAAGGGGTTCGACCTGGGCAGTGCCGGTGCGATCGGCGCGCTGTGGATGTTGATCCTCAGCGTCCTGGTGGTCGGCTACGTCTGGCTCTCGGAAAGGCGGTCGGCATGAACCCGGCTCCCGGGTACCCGTCGCGGTGCGCGGCTCGATCGCGGGCACTCGACACCGTGCGCACTTCGGAGGTGTCCCGATGACGGTGGCGACCGCGACGCCGCAGCGCGCGGCGACGAGCAAGGTGGCGGCCGGCGCGGCGCGGCGGCGCGGCCGGGGAGGTCGCGTCGGTGCGGTGGTCGCGATCGTGGTGATCGGCTGCTTCGGCCTGCTCCCGGTGTACTGGCTGCTGGTGACCGCGTTCAGCCCGACCGGCGACGTGTTCGCGTTCCCGCCGCACCTGGTGCCCCGGCACCTGACGCTGTCGCACTTCGACAACCTGCTGCACACCCCGAAGCTGCTGCGCTACCTGCTCAACAGCGTGCTGGTGTCGCTGATCACCGCCGCGCTGTCGGTGCTCGTCTCCGCCTACTGCGGCTACTCGTTCTCCAAGTTCCGCTACGCCGGCCGCCGGTCGTTGATGTACCTGGTACTCGCCTCGCAGATGTTCCCGCAGGCGCTGCTGCTGATCACGATCTACCTGGTGTTCAGCGCGACCGGGCTGCTCAACAGCTATCTCGCGCTGGTGCTGTCGTTCACCACGTTCACCCTGCCGCTGTGCATCTGGATGCTGAAGGGGTTCTTCGACACCATTCCCGACGAGCTGATCGAGGCCGCCCGGGTGGACGGCGCGCCCACCCGGACGATCATCCACCGGATCATGATGCCGATCGCGGCACCGGGCCTGATCGCGGCCGGCCTGTTCGCGTTCATTCGCGGCTGGAACGACTTCATCTTCGCGCTCACCCTGGCCGGGCCGGACCGGCAGACGTTGCCGCCCGGGTTGGTCAACACCTATGTCGGCGAGTTCCAGACCGCCTGGCCGGACCTGATGGCCGCGTCGCTGGTGACCTCGCTCCCCGTCGTCATCGCCTTCGTCGTACTGCAACGCCACCTCGTCGCGGGTCTGGCCAGCGGTGCGGTGAAGGGCTAAGAGGCCCGGTGGGCCTCCGACCGAAAGAGAAGAAGCCATGTCCCAGACCACCCCGTCCCTGACCCGGCGCGGCGTGCTCGGCGCGGTCGGCGCCGGCGCCCTGGCCCTGACCGGCGCCGCCGCGTGCGCCCCGTCCGCCGGCGGTACCGGCAAGGCGCAGAGCGTCTCCGACGACGGCGTCAAGAACTTCACGTTCACCGGCTGGTCACTCAACGAGGCGTCGACCAAGAAGGCGCTCGGCGACATCGTCGCCGGCTACCAGAAGTCGTCCGGCGCGAAGATCAAGACGGTGTCGTACCCGTACAACGACTACCTCAACCAGCTGCTGCTGCAGGTACGGGGCGGCAACGCCACCGGCGCCGCGCAGTGCGACGCGGCCTGGCTCGCCACCCTGAAGGCGACCGGCAAGCTCACCGACCTGACCAGGACCGCGGCGGGCGCCGGCTACACCGACGCGGCGCTGGGGCTGGGCAAGGTCGGCGGCGTGCAGTACGGCCTGCCGTGGACGGCCGGCGCGATCGGCATGGTGGGCAACCAGCAGCTGTTCGACAAGGCCGGGATCAAGAAGATCCCGACCACGGTGGACGATTTCGAGGCGATGCTGGAGTCGCTGAAGGCGCTCGGCAACGGGATCGTGCCGTACGCGGCGATGACCAAGGTCGACCAGCTCAAGGACATCATCCCGTGGATGTGGACGTTCGGCAGCCCGGTGGTGCAGAACGACAAGGTGACCGTCGGGGACGACGGCAGCATCGAGGCCGTCACCTGGTACAAGAAGCTCTACGACAAGAAGCTGATCGCGCCGGCGCTGGACCGGTTCGACGCCCGCGCGCTGTTCGGCCAGGGCAAGGTCGGGGTGTACGAGGACGCCCCGGTCGGCCGCGGTGCCGTGGTGGCGGCGGCGAAGAACAAGGACATCGAGAAGCAGCTGGTGCCGTTCGCCCGGCCGGTCGCCCACGCCGGTGACGAGCCGATCGCGTTCGCCTGGGGCGGGGTGCTGGTCGTGCTGGCGGGCAAGGGGTCCGGCGCGGCGGCGAAGTTCGCCCGCAGCGTCACCGCGGACACCGCCACCCAGGCCACCTACTTCGCCAAGACCGGCAACCCGCCGACCACCGGCAAGGCGCTCGCCGATCCGAAGGTCGCCAGCGACACGTTCATCAGCCAGTTCAGCAAGCGGGTCACCCCCACCGCCCGCACCGACCCGTTCTGGGCCTACCCGCAGTACGCGCAGATCGAGCAGGCGCTCGCCACCCAGGTCCAGGCGGTGCTGACCGGTAAGTCCAGCCCGAAGCAGGCCATGTCCGACGCGCGGGAGGCGATGCAGAAGCTCGTCACGAGCTGACCCACCGGGGCCGAACCGGCGCCGCCCACGACACCGCCCGGGGCGTGGCCGTGGCCCCGTGACCCGACCGGCGGGCGCCCCGCCGCCCCGCCGGCGGCCCCGGCGGGGGCCGAGGTACCCCGCCGCCCCGCCGGCTGACCCGGCGGGGCCGAGGTGCCCCGCTCCGACTCGACGGCCGGGCGCCGCAACCGGCGCCCGGCCGGCGGGCGCGCGACCGCGCCCGGTCTCGGCGACAGTGCACGCAACGACTGGCAAGACTTCTCCCACCCCCCGGAGGTCGTCCCATGTCCAGAAGGTTCAACGCACTCGCGGTGGCCGCGGCTGCCGCCATCGTCGGCGCGTCGCTCGCGGCGCCCGCCGCCGCACGGCAGCAGGTCGCACCACCGTCCGGCGCCCGCCCGGAGGTCACCACCCCGGCCGGGGACGGGTACACCCTGGCGTTCGACGACGAGTTCGACGGGTCCACAGTGGACACCACGAGGTGGAACTTCCGCACCGACCAGAAGGCCAAGAGTGCCCAGCTGGCCCGCAACGTGTCCGAGGGCGGCGGCGTGCTGTCGATCGCGCTGAAGAAGGAACAGTACGGCAGCTACGCCTACACCGCCGGCGGCGTGGTCAGCAAGCAGCCGTTCCGGTACGGATACTACGAGACGCGGGCGAAGACGCCGGTCGGCGCGGGCTGGC
The DNA here is from genome assembly GCF_016865425.1 of Actinocatenispora thailandica. Classification (NCBI taxonomy): domain Bacteria; kingdom Bacillati; phylum Actinomycetota; class Actinomycetes; order Micromonosporales; family Micromonosporaceae; genus Actinocatenispora; species Actinocatenispora thailandica. Next base: position 2,260,438 of record NZ_AP023355.1, read on the forward strand.
ACACCTCGTTCTGGGCGATGGCCGGCGACGGCACGGACACCTACACGCCGCGGCGGCGCACCGAGATCGACCAGTTCGAGATCAACTCCAGCGCGCCGCAGAACATCAGCCAGGGCGTGATCGCCTGGCGGGCCGACGGCAGTTCCACCAGCATCGGGCGCAGGACGGCGCAGCCCGGGTTCGACACCTCGGCCGGCTGGCACACCTACGGCTTCGACTGGACCGAGGACCGGGTCGCCTTCTACGTGGACGGCACGCTGACCGACACCGCGACCTACCCGCCGAGTGCGGACACGCACGACTACCTCAACATCTGGCTGACCTCGATCGGGTACGAGACGGTCGACGAGACGAAGCTGCCGGCCACCGCCCAGTTCGACTACGTGCGCTACTACCAGAAGGACTACTACGTCGACAACGACACCCCGGCCAGCTACGGCTACAGCGAGAACGGCGCCTGGAACGACAGCACGCTGCCCGGCTTCACCGTCGGCAACACCAGCCGCTGGTCCGCGGCGCCGGGGGCGAGCGCGACCTGGCGGCCGAACCTGCGTGCCGCCGGCCACTACCAGGTCTACGTCTACCGCACCGTCTATCCGGGCAGCGACACCGACTCCCGGCTCGACGTGGTGCACGGCGGCACCACCACGACCACCCACCTGAACTACACCACCGGGACGACCGGCTGGGTGTCGCTCGGCGCGTGGGACTTCCCGGCCGGCACCGGTTCGTCGGTGACGCTGACCCGGGGCAACGGCAACGCCCGCGCCGACGCCGTCAAGTTCGTCCGGGAGGTGTGAGCGATGCCGAACCGACGAGACGTGCTCCGGCTCGCCGGCGCCGGCACCGCCGGCCTCGCGGTACCGGCGCTGCTGCCGACCGGCGCGGCCCAGGCGGCCCCGGCGACCGTACCGCTGGACAACGGTTCGGTGCAGCTCTGCTGGTCGAGATCCGGCGCGCTGCAACGGATCCGGTTGCGCGCGGCGGGCGGCTGGCGGGATCTGCCGCACCCGTCCGGGACGTACTCGGTGCTCGCCGCCGACACCGCACCGACCTCCGACGCGGTCGTGCACGGCACCGCCGGAACGGTGCTGGTGCCCGTGACGACGACGGTCGCCCGGCACGGCGCCGCGGTGCGTGCCACCGCCGCCTTCGACCGGGGCACGCTGGTGGCCGACTGGTCGCTGCACGGTGCCGAGGTGCTCGTCGAGCTGGCGTTCACCGCCGCCACCGACGGCTGGTACTCGATCGCCACGCCGACCCTCGCCACCTTCGACGCCGGTGAACTGACCCGCGGGCTCGTCCCCGGGTACTGGACCGGCACCGCACCGCAGGCCGACCCGACCGCCGCCTCCCGGTACGGCTTGGGCATCCCGACGATGCCGATGGTGGCCCGGGAACGCAGCGCGCCGACCCCGCTGTCGCTGCTGACCGGCCGGGACGGGTTGACCGTCGCGATGATCGCGGAGCCGGGCACCGGCCGCGACCCGTGGCCGGCGGGCGCCTCCGCGCAGACCACCTGGCAGCTAGGCCTCGCCAGCACCGACGCGGCCGGCGACTTCGCCCCGACCGGGTACCACCCGGTGCTGGGGCAGCCGGGCTCGCGGCTCGCCGCGGGTGACACGGTACGGTTCGGGGTGCGGTTCCTGCTCACCGCGGACGGCTGGTTCGCCGCGCTGCGGCACGCGATGACCGAGGTGTACCCGATCGGCGGCTACCTCGCCGTGGCGCGGAACCTGAAGTCGCTGTCCTGGCGGCTGGACACCTCGCAGGACTTCCTCACCGGCCCGGACTCGCAGTGGCACACCTGGTCGTACGGCGGGCGCACCCTCGGCGCGGAGAGCGCGAAGCTGTCCGACGTGGGCGCGATGTGGATGCTCGGCCGGCTGTCTGGCGACCCGGTCGTGCAGGCGGAGCGGCTGCCGTACGCGCGGAACTTCAAGCTGGCCCAGCAGCAGGCCGACGGGGGCCCGTTCCAGGGCGCGGCCCTCGGCGAGTACTTCGGCCGCTACCAGGGGCACGACGACTGGATCAGCGAGAACTTCCGGGCCGGGCAGTCGGCCAACTACGTCTCGCCGATGTTCACCACGTTCTACGCGCTCGCCGACATGGGAAACATCCTGCTGTTCGACCCGGACGACGCGGAGGTGCGCGACCGGGTGCGGCTGGCCGCCGACCGGCTGCTCGCCTGGCAGCACGCCGACGGCAGCTTCGACGTCGGCTACCTGCGGGACGACCCGACGACGCTGATGTATCCGGAGTTGACCGACTACCGCGCCACCTGGTACGGGCTGCTCGTCGCCCACCGCGTCCTCGGCGAGCCGCGCTACCTCACCGCGGCCCGGCGCGGCGCCGACTGGTTCGTCGCCCATGCCGTCCGCGCCGGGCGCTACCTCGGGGTCTGCGACGACTCCCGGCTGATCCCCGACTTCCACGTGGTGTTCTGCGCCCAGGCGCTGCTCGACCTGGCCGAGGCCACCGGCAGCGCGACCTACCGGTCGGCCGCAATCGAGGTGGCGCGCACCTACCTGGCGCACCTGTTCACCCACCCGCAGGCCAGCCGCGACCCGCGTACTTTCGAGGGGCGCACGGTCGAGGAGTGGCAGGTCAGCCAGGCCGGGATGAACTACGAGCACGCCGGGTTCTACGGCACCGCGAACTCCCGCGGCCCGATCCTGCTCGCCTGCCACACCGGCGCGTTCGTCCGGTTCCACCGGCTCACCGGCGACCGGGTGTTCCTCGACCTCGCCCGGGCCGCCGCCCGCGGCCGCGACGCGTTCGTCGACCCGGCGAGCGGCATCCCGTCGTACTACTGGTTCGCCGGTAGCGGCGGTGCGCACACCTACCCGTGGCACGGCTGGTGGCACCTCGGCTGGCTGGTCGACTACCTGGTCGCCGAGGCCGAACTGCGGTCCGGCGGCGCGATCGCCTTCGACCGCGGCTTCATGACCGCCAAGGTCGGCGCCAGCAAACCGACCGGCTTCGCCCCGGGCCGGCTGTACGGTCGGGCGGCGCACCTGGTCCGCCCGCACGCGCTGGTGACGGTCGCCGACCCGGACGTCGACTGGCTCACCGCCCGCTCCGCCGACGGTACGACGCTCTATCTCGTGCTGTTGAACGGATCCCCGACCGCCACCCGCACCACCGCCACGCTGGACCCGCGCGCCCTGGACCCCGGCCAGCGGGCCGCCTGGGGCAGCACCACCGTGCTGTCCGGCGACGCGAGCCGGGACGGCGACACCATCACCGCGAACCTCGCCGGCAACGGCCTCGCGGTACTCGCGATCGACGTGTCGCTGAGCGCCGATCCGGCGGGGCCAGTGCACCGCGGCTTCGCCGTCACCGGTACCACGACGCGCCCGACGGTCACCTGGTCGTACCGGACGACGATCACCTCGTGGCTGCAGTGGCGGCCGGTCGGCGGCAACTGGCGGCAGACCACCCCGGTGCGCGGCCACAGCTTCCGGGAACAACTCGACCTGTCCACAGTGGATGGTGCCGTCGAGCTGCGGACCGTCACCCGCGGCGCCGACGGTGCGGTCGCCTACGCCCCGGCGATCCGCCGCTGAGACCCGGTGCGGGCGGCCGGCTCACCCCTCGCCGACCGCCCGCGCCGCGAGCCGGTCAGGCCGCCGGGTGCGCCAACGCGTCGATGGCCCGGTGCAGATCGGACAGCCGGAGGGTGACGGTGCTGTCGGCGCTCGCGGCCCGCGCCGCGGTCGCGACCAGCTCCCGCAGCACCGCGCTCGGGGTGACGTGTCGGTGGTCGGCCTCGCCGGCCAGCCAGTCGGCGAGCTCCGCCGGAAGCCGCACCGAGAACACCGTGGAGGCCCGCCGTGGCGCGCGCTCCACCTGTGCGCCGGACCAGTCGTCGGACTCCAGGGCCTTCATCGCATCGTCCCGAGCCGCGCTCATGAGGATTCCTCCTTCGTCGGAACGCCCATGAGGCACTGGGGCGCGCGATTCCCCTGATTCGCTCGCTGCCGCTCGCTCATGCCGAGCCTCCTTCGCCGATCAGCCGGCGCACCGTCGCCCGCTCCGCGTCGGACAGGTCGCGGGCCGAGACCACCAGGTAGCCGTCGTCGCCCTCCTCGACGAGCGCCACGGTCAGCCACCGGCCGTCCCGGTCGGCGGCGGCGACCCGCAGCACGCCGCCGAGGTGCTGCCGCAACCGGGGCCGGGCGTGCAGCACGTCGAGCGCCGACTGCCAGCCGACACCGGCCGCGCCGAGGTGGCGGTAGCTCTCGTCGTCGAACCGGTAGGTCTCGTCCACGACCATCTCCACTGTATACGAACGTAAACGGCGAGGCATCCGATCGCCGGCCGGGAATGTCGCGGGCGACAGGCCGGCCGCCCGTTGCGCAGCTCGGCAGCAGCGCGCACGCCGGATCGGTGCGGGATGTACCGCGCACGCTAGTCGCCGGGTGTGACAGTTCGGCCCGGCCTGAGCGGACCGTCCCGGTCTGCTGCCGGTGCACACCGACAACCCGGTTGTGCCCGCTCCGGCCGCGACCTACCGTGCGACTCGATCGGGGACCGGAGCGGGCGGAGGCGACGATGCACGTACTGCTGTCCGGCGTGGTCGGCTCCACCGCGTACGGGCTGGCCGGCCCGGGCTCGGACGTCGACCGGCTCGGCGTCTTCGCGGTGCCCACCGTCGAGCTGCACGGCCTGCGCCGGCCGACGGAGTCGGTGGTGACCACCGCGCCGGACGTGACGATGCACGAGGCGGCGAAGTGGTGCCGGCTGGCGCTGGGCGCCAACCCGACCGTCACGGAACTCGCCTGGCTGCCGGACGACCTGTACGAGGTGCGAACCGGGCTGGGCGAGCGGTTGATCGGGATCCGCACCGCGTTCCTGTCCGCGCCGCGGGTGCGGGACGCGTACCTGGGCTACGCGACCCGGCAGCTGCGGGCACTGTCCGGCGGCGCGGCCGTTCCGGCCGCGGACCGCGAGCTGGTTCGGCGCCGGAGCGCCAAGCACGCGCGGCACCTGGCCCGGCTGGTGGCGCAGGGCGAGGAGTTGTACCGGACCGGTACCGTGCGGATCCAGCTGGCCGACCCGGCCGGGGTCGCCGCGTTCGGCGAGCGGGTCGCCGACGGCGACCTGGCCGCGGCGCGGCGGCTGCTGCGGCGGGCCCGCGAGACGCTGGACACGGTGCCCAGCGCGCTGCCCGACCGGCCGGACGAGCCGGCCGTGGAGCGCTGGCTGCGATCGGTCCGGGCGGCCCGATGGACGGAGGGGGCGGCGTGACGAGACGGCCGAGCGCGGTGCTGGTCGACGTGGACGGCACGGTCGCACTGCGCGGCGACCGCTCGCCGTACGACGAGAGCCGGGTGCACCTGGACACGCCGAACCGGCCGGTGATCGCCACGGTTCGGGCGCTGCACGCGGCGGGGCAGCGGATCGTGTTCTGCTCCGGGCGCACCGACGGCTGCCGGACGGCCACCGAGCGGTGGCTCGGCGAGCACGTCGCGGTGGCGTACGAGGGCCTGCACATGCGGCGGGTCGGCGACCGCCGGAAGGACTGGGTGGTCAAGTCGGAGCTGTTCCGCGAGCACATCGAGCCGCGGTACGACGTGCTGTTGGTCCTGGACGACCGCGACCAGGTGGTGCGGGCCTGGCGCGGCCTCGGCCTCACCGTCTTCCAGGTCGCCGCGGGCGACTTCTAGCCGGGTCGCCGGAGGTGGCGATATCGGCTGTCGGACGGCCCGGGGTCGTGGGTATGCTGGGGTGGTAGCGGAACGGCGCTGATGGGGACAGGTAGCGCCGCAGGCGGCCGAGAGCGATCCGGGGACGGTGGAAGCCCGGTCGGTGCGCGCGGTGGCGAGATCACCCCGGAGCTGCCGGCAGAAAACCGTCATCGGTGAGTAGATCCGGCATCGCTGCGCAACGAGTGGGTCGCGCCCGGCAGCACGGGTGGCGCGGCCAAGGAGGGTGGTACCGCGGGGCCTGGTCCTCGTCCCTTCGACGGAGCCGCACACGTCCGCCGGAGGATCGTCGTCGATGACCGACACACCGCTGTACAACGAGGTGCCCGCGCAGGTCGACCTGCCGGCGCTGGAGCACGAGGTGCTCGCGCTGTGGCGGGACAGCAAGATCTTCGCCAAGTCGATGGCGCAGACCGAGGGCCGTCCCGAGTGGGTGTTCTACGAGGGTCCGCCGACCGCGAACGGGATGCCCGGCGCGCACCACATCGAGGCGCGGGTGTTCAAGGACGTCTTCCCGCGGTACAAGACGATGAAGGGGTTCCACGTCGGCCGCAAGGCGGGCTGGGACTGCCACGGGCTGCCGGTCGAGCTGGCGGTGGAGAAGGAGCTGGGCTTTCGTGGCAAGCCCGACATCGAGGCGTACGGCGTCGCCGAGTTCAACGCCAAGTGCCGCGCGTCGGTGCAGCGTCACGTGGACGCGTTCACCAAGCTCACCGAGCGGATGGGCTACTGGGTCGACCTGTCCGACGCCTACTGGACGATGGACCCGGCCTACATCGAGTCGGTGTGGTGGTCGCTGAAGAAGATCTTCGACGACGGCCGGCTCAGCCAGGACCACCGGGTGGCGCCGTGGTGCCCGCGGTGCGGCACCGGGTTGAGCGACCACGAGCTCGCGCAGGGCTACGAGACGGTCGTCGACCCGTCGGTGTACGTGCGGTTTCCGCTCACCTCCGGCCCGCTGGCCGGCAACACGGCGCTGCTGGTGTGGACCACCACGCCGTGGACGCTGGTGTCCAACACCGCGGTCGCCGCGCACCCCGACGTGGCGTACGTGGTGGCCACCGACGGCACCGAGCGGCTGGTGGTGGCCGAGCCGCTGGTCGCCTCGGCGCTGGGAGAGGGCTGGACGACGACCGGTGAGCGGTTCACCGGGCGGGAGATGCTGCGCTGGGCCTACCGGCGGCCGTTCGAGCTGGTCGACATCCCGGACGCGCACTTCGTCGTCAACGCCGACTACGTGACCGTCGAGGACGGCACCGGCCTGGTGCACCAGTCGCCGGCGTTCGGCGCCGAGGACATGCAGGTGGCCCGGGAGTACGGGCTGCCGGTGGTCAACCCGGTGCGCCCGGACGGCACCTTCGCGCCGGAGGTCGGTCTGGTCGGCGGGGTGTTCTTCAAGACCGCCGACGAGGCGCTCACCGCCGACCTCGACGCGCGCGGCCTGCTGTTCCGGCACCTGGCCTACGAGCACTCCTACCCGCACTGCTGGCGCTGCCACACCCCGCTGCTGTACTACGCGCAGCCGTCCTGGTACATCCGCACCACCCAGGTCAAGGACGAGCTGCTGCGGGAGAACGAGCGCACCACCTGGTACCCGGAGACGGTCAAGCACGGCCGCTACGGCGACTGGCTGAACAACAACATCGACTGGGCGCTGTCCCGGACCCGGTACTGGGGTACCCCGCTGCCGATCTGGCGCTGCGGTGAGGAGCACCTGACCTGCGTCGGATCGCTCGCCGAACTGGCCGAGCTGGCCGGCCGCGACCTGACCGGCCTGGACCCGCACCGGCCCTACATCGACGAGGTGACGCTGACCTGCCCGCAGTGCGGCGGCGAGGCCCACCGGGTGCCGGAGGTCATCGACGCCTGGTACGACTCCGGGTCGATGCCGTTCGCGCAGTGGGGCTACCCGCACCGCAACGTCGAGCAGTTCGAGTCGACCTACCCGGCCCAGTTCATCTGCGAGGCGATCGACCAGACCCGCGGCTGGTTCTACACCCTGATGGCGATCGGCACGCTGGTGTTCGACCGCTCCTCGTACGAGACGGTGGTGTGCCTGGGGCACATCCTCGCCGAGGACGGCCGCAAGATGTCCAAGCACCTGGGCAACATCCTCGACCCGATCGAGCTGATGGAAGCCAACGGCGCGGACGCGGTGCGCTGGTTCATGGCCGCCGGCGGTTCGCCGTGGGCGGCGCGGCGGGTCGGCCACGGCACCATCCAGGAGGTCGTCCGCAAGACGCTGCTGACCTACTGGAACACCGTGTCGTTCCAGGCGCTGTACGCGCGGCTGGCGAACTGGTCGCCGTCCGCTGCGGATCCGAAGCCGGCCGACCGCACGCTGCTCGACCGGTGGCTGCTGTCCGAGCTCAACACGCTGGTCCGGGAGGTGGACGCGGCGCTGGACGGGTTCGACACGCAGCGCGCCGGGCGGCTGCTCGCCGCGTTCGTCGACGACCTGTCGAACTGGTACGTGCGCCGGTCGCGGCGCCGCTGCTGGCAGGGCGATCCGGCGGCGCTCGCCACCCTGCACACCGCGATCGAGACGGTCACCCGACTGCTGGCGCCGATCGTTCCGTTCGTCACCGAGCGGGTCTGGCAGGACCTGGTCCGGCCGGTGACCCCGGACGCGCCGGAGTCGGTGCACCTGGCGGCGTTCCCGGAACCGGACGAGGCGCTGGTCGACCCGCGGCTGTCGGGCAGATGACGCTGGCCCGCCGGCTGGTGGAGCTGGGCCGCAGCGCCCGGGCCGAGGCGAAGGTGAAGACCCGGCAGCCGCTGTCCCGGGCGCTGGTCGCCGCGGCGGGCGCGGACGATTTGCCGGAAGAACTGGCCGCGGAGATCTGCGCCGAGCTGAACGTCACCGAACTCGGTTCGCTCGCCACCGTGGGCGGGTCGCTGGTCGACGTGACCGCGAAGGCGAACTTCCGCGCCCTGGGCAAGCGGTTCGGCAAGCGCACCCAGCAGGTGGCGGCGGCGATCGCGGCCACCGACGCGGCGGAGCTGTCCGCGGCGCTGCGCGACGGTACCGCCGCGGTCGACGTCGACGGGGAGCGGATCGAGCTGTCCGTCGACGAGGTGGTCGTCACCGAGACCCCGCGGGAGGGGTGGGCGGTGGCCACCGAGTCCGGCGCCACCGTCGCGCTGGACCTCGCGGTGACCCCGGAGCTGCGCCGGGCCGGGCTGGCCCGGGAGGCGATCCGGCTGATCCAGGAGGCGCGCAAGGCGAGCGGACTGCAGGTGTCCGACCGCATCGCGGTGCGCTGGGACGCGGGCGAGGCGGAGACCTCCGATGCGCTGACCGAGCACGCGGCGCTGGTCGCCGACGAGGTGCTCGCGGTCGACTTCGCGCACGGTACCGGCGACGGCAACGGGTTCGGTAGGCCGTTCACCGACGACGGCCTCGGCCTGACGTTCCGGCTGCGCCGGGCCTGACCGGTCCGGTACGGCCGCGTCACCTGCGGTGGCGCGGCCCACCGGCCGGGTCACCTGTGGTGGCGCGGGCGACCGGCCGGCGCTGTGCCGCCCGGTGGGCGCCGAGCCCACCGGGTTCCAGACGGTGCGGGGCCGCCCGACCGGAACGGGTGCGGTCGGCCCGGTCAGGCGTCCGGGAGTGGGGCGAGTTCGGGGCTGAGTACCGCGCGGGCACCCTGCCGGGCGCCGGCGCGCAGCGCGTGCGCCACGTCACCGTCCGCCAGGTATCGGGTGAGGAACCCGGCGAAGAACGCGTCGCCGGCACCGTTGCTGTCCACCACCTCGGGCACCGGCTCGGCGGCCACCTCGTACCAGCGGCCCCGCGCGTCGAGGGCGGTCGCGCCGTCGGCGCCGTGGGTGCACACCGCGAGCCGGGCGCCCCGGGCGACCTGCTCGGCGAGGAAGTCGCGGTAGCCGGGCATCCGGTCGGAGCTGAGGAACACGTGGTCGGCGGCGTCACGGAACGGTTCGTGGAACTCGCTGCGCCCGTCGTAGTCGTGCAGGTCGGTCCAGATCGGTACGCCGGTCGACCGGGCGGCCGGGATCAGCGCCCGGGAGTGGGTGGCGAGATCGAGTACCACCGCCGAGGCCGTCGCCATCGCCGCGGTGACCGGTTCCACCGGCAGCTCGGCATCGGCCGGGCCGGTCTCCAGGTACACCGAGACGCGGGCGCCGCGCGCGTCCATCAGGTTGAGGTGCTGCTCGGTCGGTACGTCGGTGTCCGCGGCCAGCAGCCGTACCCCGGCTCCGGTGAGCGCCGACCGGACCCGGCCGCCGGCCGGGTCGGTGCCGATGACGGTGGCCAGCGTGACGTCGTGGCCCAGCCGGCGCAGGTTCAGTGCCTTGCCGGCGGAGGTGCCACCGAGAGTGTCGTGCCACCCGCGCGCCACCACCATGTGCGGGCGCGGAGCGGGCAGTTCGGCCAGTTGTACCAGTCGGTTCCAGGACACCGGCCCGGCGACGAAGATGGTCATGGGGCCATGATCGTCGGGTCGCGGCGAGTTCGGCGACCGACGCGCTCCGGTGCCGGGGACGGCGGTCGTTACGCTGCTGCGGTACGGGCGCCTGATGGCGAGGAGTGACGATGGACGGTCCGGATGCGGTGGGTGGGCGGGCGGCCCGGCCGACGCTGCGGCAGGTGGCGGCCGAGGCCGGGGTCAGCCTCAAGACCGCCTCGCGGGTGCTCAACGGGCACCCGCACGTCTCCGACGCCACCGCGGCGCGGGTGCGCGGGGCGGCCGACGCGCTCGGCTTCCGGCTGAACCGGATCGCCCGGGAACTGCGCTCCGGCGCCACCTCCACGTCGGTCGGCCTGATCATCTCGGACCTGGCCAACCCGTTCTACTCGCGGATCGCCCGCGGCGCCGAGCGGGTGCTGCGCGCGTCCGGCCTGCAGTTGGTGACCGCCAGTACCGACGAGGACTCGACCCAGGAACGGTCGCTGGTCGAGGAGCTGCTGGAGCGGCGGGTGCGGGCGTTGCTGGTGGTGCCCAGCGGTACCGATCACGCGTACCTGGAGCCGGAGCACGGCCGCACCCCGGTGGTGTTCCTGGACCGGCCGCCGGTGCGGCTGGCCGTCGACACGGTACTGGTGGACAACCGGGCGGGCGCCCGGGCGGGCGTGGCGCACCTGCTGCGCGGCGGGCACCGGCGGATCGGCTTCGTCGGTGACCTGTCCCGGCTCGCGACCCAGCGGGAACGGATGGCCGGCTTCGCCGACGCGATGCGTGCCGCCGGGGTGCTGCAGTGGGAGCGGTACGTGCGGGCGGACTCGCACGACCAGGCCACCGCGGCGCGCAGCACCCGCGAGCTGCTGGCCACCGATCCGGCTCCGACCGCGCTGTTCACCAGCAACAACGTCAACACCGCCGGTGCCCTGCGGGCGCTGACCGGGGTGGCCACCCCGCCGGCGCTGGTCGGCTTCGACGATTTCGACCTGGCGGACGTCCTGGGCATCACGGTGGTCGGTCACGAGCCGGAGGAGATGGGCCGGATCGCCGCCGAGCGGGTGGTGGCGAGGCTCAACGGGGACGACAGCCCGGCCCGCACCGTGGTCCTGCCGACCAGGATCATTCCGCGCGGCTCCGGAGAGCGCCCACCCGCTGACATCCGATGAGCGACCGCTGATTCCCGCAGCGCCTGGTCTGTTTCCGGCATCTTACGGTCTTGTCATCGGATGATTGCCTGGTTAGTGTCGCGCTGCGACGTGAATCGTCCATTCCCGGCGGTCCACGTGGAACCGACCCGGCAGAGGGGGACAGGTGGGCACGGATGCTACGCGGCGAACCGGCACGGTCCGGCCACGCATGGAGGGATCCACGCGGCGCGGTTGGCGGCGGCTGATCGGTCTGGCGGCGGTGACGGCGCTGCTGATCGGGCCGCTCGCGGCCTGCTCCGAGTCGGGCCCGGGCTCGTCGTCCGGCGGCTCCGGCGGCGGCAAGCTGGGCAGGACCGAGACCTTCAAGCTCGGCGTCTCGCTCGCGCTCAACAACACCGACTTCTGGACCTCGTACATCTCCTACCAGAAGCAGTACGCCAAGCAGTACCACGCGAAGCTGATCGGGCCGCTGGTCAACAACAACGACTCGGGCAAGCAGATCTCCGACATCCGCACCCTGATCTCGGAGGGCGCGCAGGCGCTGATCGTCAACCCGGTCGACTCGGCGGCGATCAAGCCGGCGCTGGACTACGCCAAGAGCAAGGGCATCCCGGTCGTCTCCGTCGACGTGGCGCCGAGCGCCGGCGACACGTACATGATCGTGCGCGCCGACAACGAGCTGTACGGCACCGAGTCGTGCGAGTACATCGGCAGGCACGCCAAGTCCGGTACCGTCGCCGAACTGCAGGGCGACCTGTCGTCGCTGAACGGCCGGGACCGCTCGACGGCGTTCGAGAAGTGCATGGCGAGCAAGTACCCGAAGCTGAAGGTCGCCAAGTACCCGACGAAGTGGGATGCGAGCACCGCGACCACGGCGGCCGCCACCGCGATGTCCAGCCACCAGGACCTGGTGGGCATCTACACCCAGTGGAGCGGGCCGGTGCCGGGGATCCTCCAGGCGGAGAAGAGCGCCGGGAAGTACAAGCCGGTCGGCAAGCCGGGCCACATCATCATGGTCTCCAACGACGGCGTGCCGTTCGAGATGAAGGACATCAAGGACGGCGTGCTGGACGCGACGGTGTCCCAGCCGGCCACCCTGTACGCCAAGTACGCGGTGTCCTACTCGCGGGACGCGCTGATGGGCAAGAAGTACGCCAAGGGCCAGCAGGCGGCGTCCGGTGCCGGCCCGCTGGTGACCGTCGGCAGCAACCTGGAGGACCCGATCAAGGCGCCGCTGGTCACCAAGGACAACGTCGACGACCCCAGCCTGTGGGGCAACCAGGCGGCCACGAAGTGACCTCGACCGCCGTCATCGAGGGCGTGGGGCTGGCCCAGACCTTCGGCCGTACCCGCGCCCTCGACGACGTCAGCCTGGCCATCGAGCCGGGGAAGTGCCTGGGGCTGGTCGGCCGCAACGGCGCCGGGAAGTCGACGATCGTGTCGATCCTGACCGGCCTGCGCCGGCCGGACGCCGGGATGGTCCGGTTGTACGGCGAGCCGGCCCCACCGGTCGGCGACCCGGCGGCGTGGCGGCGCAAGGTGGCCTGCGTCTACCAGCACTCGATGCTGGTGCCGACGCTGACCGTGGCCGAGAACATGTTCCTCAACCGGCAGCCGCGCCGCCGGTGGGGCGCCATCAGCCCGGCCGCGATGCGGACCGAGGCCGCCCGGGTGATGGCCGACTGGGGTGTCGAGATCGACGTGACGGCGCTGGCCGGCGCGATCTCGGTGGAGCAGCGGCAGATCGTGGAGATCGCCCGGGCGCTCTCGGCCGGTACCCGGTGCCTGATCCTGGACGAGCCGACCGCGGCGCTGGAACGGGCCGCGGTGAGCCGGCTGTTCGACCGGATCCGGCCGCTGCTGTCGGCCGGCGTCGGCATCCTCTACATCTCCCACCATCTGGAGGAGGTGTACGAGATCTGCGACGAGGTCACCGTGCTGCGCGACGGCCGGCACGTGGTGACCGCGCCGGTCGGCGAGATCGGCCAGGACCGGCTGGTCGCGGCGATGGTGGGCGCCGCGGACGCGCAGGACGTGCACGCCACCACGATCGACGCCGCACCGACCCGCGACACCACCGCCGAGCCGGTACTGAGCGTGCAGCGGCTGACCGCCGTCGACGGCCGCGGCAGCGTCGCCGGCGTCAGCCTGGACGTGCGGCCCGGCGAGTGCGTCGGTCTGCTCGGCCTGGCCGGCTCCGGTACCAGCACGCTGGCCGACGCGGTCGCCGGCCTGGTGAAGGCGCGCGGCGGCCGGATCCTGGTGGCGGGCCGGGAGGTACCGCCGGGGCGGCCGGACGTGGCGTTGCGCCGCGGCGTGGGCTACGTGCCGGAGGACCGGCACGACCGCGGCTACGTGCCGCTGCTGGGCGTGGCCGACAACATCACCATGACCATCAACGACCGGCTGACCCGTTACGGGGTGCTCGCCCCGGCACGGCACCGGGCCGCGGCCCGCGCCCTGGCCGACCGCCTCGACGTGGTCTCCGCCGGTACCGGGCAGCCGGTGGGCGAGCTGTCCGGCGGCAACCAGCAGAAGGTGGTGGTCGGGCGGGCGCTCGCGCGTGATCCGAAGGTGGTCGTGGCGGTGGGCCCGACGCAGGGCGTCGACGTCGCGTCGAAGCGGTCGCTGCTCGGCGCGTTGGCGGACGCCCGCACCGGTGGTGCCGGCGTGCTGCTGGTCTCGGACGATCTGGCCGATCTGGCGATCGCGAACCGGATCGTGGTGCTGGTACGCGGCACCGTGTTCGCCGAGTTCACCGACCCGCCCTGGGACCGGGAGCGGCTGATCGCCGCGGCCGAGGGGTTGCCGAGCGCGGCGACACCGGACCCGGCAGAACCGTCCACTGTGGATGGCAAGGACGAGCGCGACCGGCACCGCGGCGCCGGCGCCGGTACCGAGGGGGAACCGCAGCGATGACCAACACCACTGTCGAGCCGGCGCTGGTGGCCGCCGGTGCCCGGCGCGGCGCCGCGGTGAACCTGATCCAGCAGTTCGCGCTGATCCCGGTGATCGTGATCCTGTGCGTGGTCGGCGCGTTCGTCAGCGACTCGTTCCTGACCCTGACCAACCTGGCCAATGTCGGCCAGCAGATCTCCGCGCTCGGCGTGGTGGTGGTGGCCGAGACGCTGATCCTGGTCACCGGCAGCATGGACCTGTCGCTGCAGTCCAACTACGGCCTGTCGGCGATGGTGGCCGCGTGGCTGGTCGCGCCGGCCGCCTCGTCCGGGTTGGGCATCGAGATCGACCCGCTGCTCGGGCTGCTCGCCGGGCTGCTCGTCGGCGGGCTGATCGGGCTGTTCAACGGCGCGATGATCGTCAAGGCGAAGATCAACGGCTTCATCCTGACGCTGGCGATGTACATCCTGCTCGCCGGCGTGCAGACCGGCATCGTGTCCGGCCACACCGTCGGCAGCCTGCCGAAGTCGTTCATCGCGCTCGGCTCGTTCTACTTCGCCGACATCCCGATCTCGGTGTGGGTGGCCGCGGTGATCTTCGTCGTCGCCGGGCTCTACCTGCGCTACACCCGGACCGGGCGGTCGCTGTACGCGATCGGCGGCAACCGGGAGGCGTCCCGGGCGGCCGGTATCAAGGTGGACCGGATCCGCATCGGCGTGTTCGTCGTCGGTGGTGGTCTCGCCGCGCTCGGCGGTCTGATGGAGGCCGGCCGCGTCGTCGCGGTCACCGCCAACCAGGGCACGAACCTGATCTTCACCGTGTTCGCCGCCGCGGTCATCGGCGGCGTCAGCCTCAACGGCGGCCGGGGCAACATGCTCGGCGCCGCGACCGGTGTGGTGCTGCTCGGGCTGGTGCAGAACCTGCTGGCGCTGGCCCAGGTGCAGAGCTACTGGATCGACGCTGTCGACGGGGCCGTCATCCTGGTCGCCCTGGCCCTGTCCCGGCTGGTCGGCGGCGAGCGCAGCAGCGAGTGACCGGCGCGGTCCCGGCCGGCCGGCGCGCCGGCCGGGGCCGTACCGTGGCCGGGTGCGGGTACCCGAACTCGACTGGCCGGCCACCGCGGCGCAGGCCCGAGCCGAACAGGACCGGTTGCGGCCGCTGGTGCGCACCACCGGATCGCTGCCCGAACCCTTGCGGACCGTCGCCGGCCTCGACGTCGCGTACGGCGACGATGATCGGCTGGCGGCCGCGGTCGTGGTGCTCGACGCGAACACCCTCGCGCCGGTCGACCGAGCCACCAGCGTGGGTGTCGCGGCGTTTCCCTACGTACCGGGGTTGTTCGCGTTCCGGGAGCTGCCGGCCCTGCTGGCCGCCCTCGCCGCGCTGACCACGGTGCCGGACGTGTTGGTGTGCGACGGCCACGGGCTCGCCCACCCGCGCCGGTTCGGCCTCGCCTGCCACCTCGGCGTGCTCCTGGACCGGCCGGCGATCGGCATCGCCAAGACGCCGCTGTCCGGCCGGCACGATCCGCCCGGCCGGCAGCGCGGGGACGGCTCGCCACTGCTCGACG
The DNA here is from genome assembly GCF_016865425.1 of Actinocatenispora thailandica. NCBI lineage: Bacteria > Bacillati > Actinomycetota > Actinomycetes > Micromonosporales > Micromonosporaceae > Actinocatenispora > Actinocatenispora thailandica. The sequence goes on from NZ_AP023355.1 coordinate 2,276,189, forward strand.
ACGGTGAGCAGTTCGGCTGCGCGTTGCGCACCCGCGACGACGTCAAGCCGGTGTACGTGTCGGTCGGCCACCGGCTCGACCTCGCCGCGGCGTGCACGCTGGCGCTCCGGCTGACCCCGCGGTACCGGCTGCCGGAGACCACCCGCCGCGCCGACCGGCTCTGCCGCGACGCTCTCGCCGCCGCGAGCGACTGACCGCCACGGCCCGGCGCCCGCCGGGCCGGGCGTTCGCTCCCGCCCCCTCCGTCGGGTGGTGCGGGCCGCGTCAGCGCGCGGGCCCGGGGCCGGGGCGCCGGGCGCTGGTGACCAGGCAGGTCGACCAGGTCCGTACCCCGTCCGGCCGTTCGTGCCGGGACAGCGCGGCGTGCAGGTCGGCGCGCGCGGCAGCGATCGCCGCCGGGTCGGCGTCGCGCAGCCAGTGCCGCACCGGGCCCCAGCCGAGCAGGAACTCCGCCGCGTCGGCGGCGTCGCGCCCCCACCTCAGCGGTACCCGGGTCGGTTCGACCCGGATGCCGGTGAAGCCGGCGTCGGTCAGCACCGCGGCCACGTGGGCCGGGTCGGCGAGCGAGTCGGGCTGCGCGCCGGTGTCCGGCGTGCCGGACCCGTGCGCTCGGACGGCGTCGAACAGCTGCCACATCTCGTCGTCGCCGGTCGGCGCCCCGAGCGAGACGAACGCGAGCCGCCCGCCGGGGCGCAGCGCGCCGCCGAGGTTGCCGAACGCGGCCCGCTGGTCGGCGAAGAACATCACCCCGGCGCGGCTGATGGCGACGTCGAAGCGCTCGGCGCCGAAGTCGTACACCTGGGCGTCGCCCTGCCGGTAGTCGACGTTGTCGAGCCGTTCGGCGGTGCTGCTCGCGCGGGCGACGGCCAGCATCGGCGCGGACAGGTCGATGCCGACCACCCGGCCCGGCCGGGCGGCCCGGGCGGCGAGCCGGGTGGTCGCGCCGTTGCCGCAGCCGACGTCGAGCACCCGCTCGCCAGCCACGATGCCGGCGGCGGCGAACAGCGGCCCGGTCAGGCCGGCGTTCAGCGCGTCGTACCGGTCCTGGTGCCGCGCCCAGTGCCGGCCCTCGTAGCCGTTCCACGCCTGCGCCTGGTGGGTGTTCACGACCAGCGTCACTGATACCTCCCGGGGGTGTTTTTGCCAGCATGGCACCGGCGGCCCGGTGAGGCATCGTCGAGCGGGCGCATCGTCGACTACACCCCGGTGGTACTCCCCGGGGGTGTAGTCGACCGGCTCGGTACCGCCGAGCCGGGAGGGACGACGCGGCCGGCTGCCGCCGCGCGTCGGCGAGTTCAGCGCGGCCGGGCGACTCGACGCGGTCCGGGGGATGCGGGCGGTTCAGCGCGGCCAGGAGATGCGGAAGGTCCAGACGTGGCGGCCGGCGTCCGCCGCGGCGGCCGGCACGTCCACCACCAGCGCTCCGTCGTCCCGGTGCCGCCAGGACAGCTCCGGCCGGTAACCGAGCAACTCGACCCGGTCGCCGGCGGTGATCGGTACCGGCGCGTGCACGACCAGCTGGGAGCCGGGCCGTACCAGCGAGCTGACGTAGAACGCCCGGTCGCCGGCGACGGTGAACCGCAGGTCGCCCTCGGCCGCGCCCTTGTCCCAGTACGTGGTGCCGTACACGGCCTCGCCGTTGACATCCAGCCAGGCACCCATCTCGCGCAGCCGGGTGGCCATGATCTCCGGGATGCTGCCGTCGGCGCGCGGCCCGATGTCCAGCAGCAGGTTGCCGTTCTTGCTGACCACGTCGACGAGCTGGCCGATCAGCTCGTCCGCGGTGGCGTACGCGTCGTCCGGGGTGGCGGCGTTGTAGCCGAACGAGAACGGGTCGATCCCGCGGCACGCCTCGAACTTCGCCGTCGACAGCGCGAACGACGACGCGTACTCCGGCGTGCTGAAGTCGCTGGCCGACAGCCCCATCCGGTTGTTCACGGTGACCTGCCGGCCGGACTCCAGGGCCTGGTTGAAGTGCAGCGCCAGCACCGCGGGATCGGTTGCGGGGGTGCCGATGTCACCCCACAGCACATCCGGCCGGTACCGGGTGATCAGCTCCTTCAGTTGCGGGATCTGCAACTGGTGCAGGTAGTCGGTCTCGCCCCGGTCGCCGGTGTAGGGCTCGGGCGCCCCGGTGTACGGGTTCTGCGGGCCGCGCCCGCGCCACGGGTCGGCCGGGTTGTACCACTCCGGCAACGAGTAGTAGACGCCGGTGTGCAGCGACGGTGCGTGCCGCCGCGCCGCGTCGAACAGCGCCTTGACCAGATCCCGGCGCGGCCCCATCCGTACCGCGTTGCGGTCCGAGACGTGCGAGTCGAACAGTGCGAAACCCTCGTGATGCTTCCCGGTGAGCACGAAGTAGCGCGCGCCGGCCTGCTCGAACAGCCGGACCCACGCCACCGGGTCGAACCTCGCCGCGGTGAAGCGCGGGATGAAGTCGTCGTAGGCGAAGTCCTCGCCCCAGGTCTGCGCGTGGTGCGCGTGGGTCGGGTCGTCGGGGTTGTCCAGCTGGGCCCAGTACCACTCGGCGTACTCCTTGCCGACCGGCGCCCAGGCCGGTACCGAGTAGACGCCCCAGTGGATGAAGATGCCGAACTTGGCGTCGTCGTACCAGTTGGGCGCCTGGTGGGTGGCCAGCGACGTCTCGGTGCCGCGGTAGCGCGGGATGCCGGCGGTCAGCGTGACGTCCCGTTGCGCGGACACGCCCCGCCCGGTGACCTCGACGGTGCCGTCGACCCTGGTACCGGCGGGCAGGCCCGGCGACCGGATGCCGACCTGCACCCGGGCCTGCTCGCCGGGCAGCAACCGGGCGATCCGGGCCGGTGCGGTGGTGTGCACGCCGTCGGCGGCCACCCGTACGGTCAACCGGTGCGCGGCGGTGACCGGCTCGCTGCCCAGGTTGGCCACGGTCACCGCGACGACCTGCGAGCGCCCCGCGCCCAACCACAGCGTGGTGGACGCGGCGGCCCGGACCGCCACCGCGCGGCCGGCCGTCACCGGCTGCAACGACAGCGCGAACACGTGCAGGCTGGCCGCGCCCGCCGCCGGCTGCGCGGTGGCCGGCAGGGTGAGCGCGGTCGCGGTGCGGTTCGGGTCGCACCACACCGACACCGGGAAGATCGACACCGGGTGGTGGTCGGTCCCGTCGGGGGAGTACCGGTCGGTGGTGGCGAGCGCGCCCGCGGCGGTGTACCAGTCCGGTGCGGACAGCGCGGCGGTGCTGGTGCTGCCGTCGTCGTAGTGCACGGTCGCGTCGCCGCCGGCCGGACCGTAGGTCGAGGTGGCGAGCAGGTACGCGGCGAGGTAGCGGCCGGCCGGCAGGTCGATGGTCTGGCCGGCCGCGACCAGGTTGTCCGGGGCGCCGGCGGTGGTCGTGGCCGGGAACTCGTACCGCACGCCGTCGACGGTCACGCTGCCGGACGGCAGCTGGCCGGCCGGAAAGCCGTACCCGCTGCCGTCGATGTTCGCGTCGCCGGCGGCGACGCCGATGCCGTTGTTGTCGTACTTCGCGGCGATCGACACCGGTACCGGCGCGGCCGGCTCCGGTTCGCCGGCGGCGGCCGGTCGGGCGCCGGGTGTCTCGGCCGACGCGGGCACCGCGGCGCCGAGCGCGAGGGCGCCGCCGGTACCGGCTGCGGCGGTCAGCAGGTGTCTCCTGGGCAGTCCCATGCATTCCTCCCGATCGGTGGTTTCACCCGATCTCTGATCGGACAACTGCCGCGTTTTGCGGACCAACGCGGGAGTGCGCCGGAAAGAGGTCGGATGTATCGACCACGCGCTATTGGACCGCGACCGGGCGAAGACGTCAAGCCCGGCGACCGGGCACGAACCGGCGGCCCGGCCCCGCGGTCCGTGTCGCCACAGCCGACATGTCCGCCACGGCACGCCGCGTGCCACACCGAACCGCTCGGACGGTGCCGCACCTCACCGCCGCGCCATCTAGCATGTGCCCGTGCCGATCTCCAGTTCCGTACCGTCCGCGCCCGAGCCGTCCGCGTCCCAGCCGGCGGCCGAGCCGCCCGGGGCCGATCCGTCGACGGCCGACTCGCCCGCGGACGCCGCGCTGGCCGGTCCGCCCGCCGGGCCGCTCTACGTGGTCGGCGACGTGCACGGCCAGTACGAACCGCTGCTCGCCACCCTCGCCGGCAACGGCCTGGTGGACGCCGACGGGCACTGGTCCGGGGGCGCCACCCGGTTGTGGTTCCTGGGTGACCTGACCGACCGCGGCCCGGACGGGATCGGCGTGATCCGGCTGGTGCGCCGGCTCGGCGGCGAGGCGGCGGCGGTCGGCGGTCGGGTCGACACGCTGCTCGGCAACCACGAGATCCTGCTGCTGGGCAGCCGGCGGTTCGGCGACGAGCTGATCGACCTGCCGGCCGGCGCCCGCAGCTTCCACACCACCTGGCAGCTCAACGGCGGCCGGGACAGCGACCTGGATGCGCTGACCGACGACGAGGCGGAGTGGCTGACCGAGCGGCCGGCGATGGTCCGTGCCGACGACTTCCTGCTCGCGCACTCCGACACGGTGGCCTACCTGGACTACGGCGACAGCGTCGAGCAGATCGTGACGGCGCTGCGTACCGAGCTGGTGGAGGGTGACGCGCCGCGCTGGTGGGAGTGCTTCCGGCAGCTGACCCGGCGGCACGACTTCCGCGGCGAGGACGGCGCGGCCCGAGTGGGGGAGGTGCTGGGCACCCTCGGCGGGCACCAGTACGTGCACGGCCACAGCCCGATTCCGGAGCACCTCGCGGTCGACCCGAGCGAGGTCACCGCGCCACTGCGGTACGCCAACGGACGCGCGCTGTCGGTCGACGGTGGCCTGTTCGCCGGCGGTCCGTGCCTGGTCACCCGCCTGCCCTACCGGGAGGACCCGCGTTAGAGCGCCGGGCTGGCGCCGCGCCGCGCGGGGTCGAACCGGTCGCACGGGGCCCGGCCGGTGGCGTAACGATCAACTACGTCGATTGCGGCAGTCACCGGGCCGGGTGACGCGAACGGCCGAATTCTCGTCACCTGGTCCCGTTCCGGTTCGTTGCGCCATATGAAGTGGTCGACCAAGATGGTAGAAATGCAATGAAACACGACCACGACGGCTAGTTGCGCAGCGCAAGACCGGTGATGTTCCTACGAGTTCCGGCAGGCGCGGCCGCCCCCCGCGAGGGCCCGACCGTGTCGAGGCGTCGGCGATCCGCCGACCCGCAGCCGAGCGGCGCACAGGGGGTCAGGGATGGACGAGCTGCCTATCGGGCGCCGGGTCGCCTACTGGCGGGCCCGACGAAGGATGTCCCAGCAGTTGTTCGCCGATCAGATCGGCAAGTCCAAGAGCTGGGTGGACAAGGTCGAGCGCGGCGTGCGGCGGCTGGACAAGTTCTCCGTGCTGTACGAGATCGCCGACGTGCTCAAGGTCGATCCGCAGGTCCTGTTCGGCGGTGAGAGCCACCGGCAACCGGACAGCGTCAACTGCGTCGACCAGGTCGAGGTCGAGGAGATCCGCGCCGCGCTGGAGAACTACGACCAGGTGGTCGCGTTCTTCGAGCCGCCGCTGGTCGAGCAGGTCTCGCTGGACGAGCTGCGCAAGGCGATCTCGCACGCCTGGGCGTCGTTCCAGCACGCCAAGTACGGCATGGTCGCCCGCTCGCTGCCCAAGCTGCTGCGCGACGCGCAGAGCGCGGACGCCGCGTACGACGACTCGGCGATGACCGCGACCGAGCGCGGCACCCGGATCAACGCCGCGCACCTGCTCGCCCAGACGTACCAGATCGCCGCGTCGGTGCTGCGCAAGCTCGGCGAGCACGAACTCGGCTGGCTCGCCGCCGACCGCGCGATCGGAGTCTCGCACCGGGCCGGTGACCCGCTGCTGGCCGGCGTCGCCACCTTCCGGGTGGCGAACGCGATGCTCGCGCTCGGCCGGGCCAGGCCGGCGCTGGACCTCAACGTGCAGGTGGCCCACCGGCTCGCGCCGGCATCCGGTGCCGAGGTCACCCCGCAGCGGCTCAGCGTGTACGGGATGCTGCTGCTGCAGGGCGCGATGGCCGCCGCGCGCGTCGGTGACCTCGCCACCAGCCGCGACCTGCTGCGCGCCGCGGACGAGGCGGCCGAACGGCTCGGTCGCGACGCCAACCACTACTGGACCGTGTTCGGCCCCACGAACGTGGCGTTGCACCGCGCCGCCGCGGCCGTCGACCTGGGCGAGCACGGCATCGCGATCAGCACCCACGAGTCGCTCGACCCGGAGCCGTTCGGCGCGCTGCTGCCGGAGCGCCGGGCACATCACCTGGTCGACGTGTGCCGGGCGTACACCCAGCTCGGTGATCTGGACAAGGCGGCCGAGTTGCTGGTCGAGGCGGACCGGCTGGCGCCGTCGGAGATTCGCTGCCGGCCGCACGCGCACGAGGTGCTCACCGGCGTGCTGCGGCGCAGCCACGGCACCCCGGCCGCCCCGCTGGCCGAACTGGCCGACCACCTCGGCGTCGCGGTGTGAACGCCGGTGACCGCGCGCCGGTCGGATCCGGGCCGGTGCTGTACGCCCTGGTGTGTGGCTCGCCGGCGGCGTCCGGGGTGGGTCGGCTGGTGGCCGCGGCGCAGCGGGACGGCTGGCGGGTCTGCGTGCTCGCCTCACCGTCCGGGCTGCGGTTCCTCGACATCCCGGCGCTCGTCGCGCAGACCGGCTTCCCGGTGCGCAGCGAGTACAAGGCGCCCGACGCCCCGGACCTGCTGCCGCAGCCGGACGCGATCGTGGTTGCGCCGGCGACCTGCAACACGATCAACAAGTGGGCCGCCGGGATCAGCGACACGCTGCTGCTGGGCATCCTGACCGAAGCGTACGGGCGGGGCCTGCCGATCGTGGCGGTGCCGTACTCGAACCGGTTCCACGCCGCGCATCCGGCGTTTCGGGCCAGCCTCGACCGGCTGCGGGACTGGGGCGTGCGGGTGCTGTTCGGCGACGACGTGTGCCCGCTGCCGCTGCCCGGTGGTGCCGCCTCCGCGTCGCTGCCCTGGCGGCTCGCGCTGGACGCGCTCACCCCGCAGCGGGCCTGACCCGGCGGCGCGCAGCGGGCCCGACCCGGCGGCGCGCGCCGCGGCGCTCCGGATCGCCGGGTGTGGCCGCGGTGCGGTTCCGGGCCTCGCTGGGCGGGCGCGGTGCTCGGTGGCCTCGCCGGGCGCGCGCAGTGCCGCTGGCCTCGCTGGGGCGGGTGCGGTGCCCCTGGCCTCGCCGGGCGGGCGCTCCGCGGTGCCGTTCCGGACGGTAGCCTGCCTCAGTGGGGACAGTGGCGGACGTGCAGGACGCGATGCGGCAGTGGTACCCGGAGCGGTGGGCGCAGCCGTGGGACCGGGTCGGGCTCGTCGTCGGCGACCCGGCCGATCCGGTCAGCCGGGTGCTGTACTGCGTCGACTGCGTGCCGGAGACCGTCGACCAGGCGGTCGAGGCCGGCGCCGAGCTGATCGTGGCGCACCACCCGCTGCTGCTGCGCGGCGTGTCGAGTGTCGCGACCACCAGCTACAAGGGCCGGGTGGTGCACCGGCTGATCCGTGCCGGGATCGCGCTGTACGTGGCGCACACCAACGCCGACGTGGCCGCGCCGGGCGTCTCCGACGCGCTGGCCGCGACGCTGTCGCTCGCCGAGCTGCGCCCGCTGGTACCCGCCGAGGACGCCGCGGCGGGCGGTGGTCGCGGCTTCGGCCGGATCGGTACGCTGCCGGCACCGGTGCCGCTGGCCGAGCTGACCGGCCGGGTCGCGGCGGCGCTGCCGGCCACCGCCTGGGGGATCCGGGCGGCCGGCGACCCGGCGCGACTGGTCCGGACCGTGGCGGTCTGCGGTGGGGCGGGCGATACGTTCCTGGACGCCGCGACCGCGGCCGGCGTCGACGCGTACCTGACCGCCGACCTGCGGCACCATCCGGCCAGCGAGCACCTCGCCGAGGGCGGCCCGGCATTGCTGGACGCGGCGCACTGGGCCACCGAGTGGCCGTGGCTGGCGCAGGTAGCGGCAGGGCTGACCGACCGGCTCGCCGTGGAGGGAATAGTCTCCTCGGTGGTGACCGATCCGTGGACCGTGCACGCCGCGTCCGGCGCCGCCGGCGCGGGTCCCGCCGCCGACGGCGGTACGAGTTCCACTGCCGCCGAGGGCAGCGGAAGTGAGGAGTTTCGTTCGTGAAGGCCGACCCGGCGCACCAACGCCGACTGCTGGACCTGCAGGCGACCGACACCGCCCTGACCCAGCTCGCCTACCGGCGCAACCACCTGCCCGAGCTGGCCGAGCTGGACAAACTGGATGGCGAGCTACGCGCCGCCACCGACGAAACGGTCCGCGCCCAGACGGCGGTGGACGACCTGGACCGCGACATCACCCGGGCCGAACGCGACGTCGAGCAGGTGCGGGCCCGCGCGGCGAAGGACCGGTCGCTGCTGGACTCCGGGCGGGGCGGCGCCAAGGAGCTGGAGAGCCTGCAGCACGAACTGGCGTCGCTGGGCCGGCGGCAGAGCGAGCTGGAGGACGTCGAGCTGGAGCTGATGGAGCAGCGCGAGCAGGCGGCCGGCGCGCTCGCCGCCGCGAGCCAGCAGCAGTCCGAGGTGCGCCAGCTGCGCGACACCGCCGAGCAGCGGCGGGACGAGTCACTGGTGCAGCTGTCCGAGCAGGAGGAGCAGCGGCGCGCCGAGCGCGACCCGCTGGCCGCGGCGCTGCCGGGCGATCTGCTCGCGCTGTACGAGCGGATCCGCGCCAACACCGGTATCGGCGCCGCGATGCTGCGCGCCCGCCGGTGCGAGGGCTGCCGGCTGGAGCTGTCCGGTTCGGAGCTGGCACAGGTGCGCGCCGCGGCGGCCGAGGAGGTGATCCGGCACGAGGAGTGTGGCCGGATCCTGGTACGCACCGACGAGTCGGGGCTGTGACCCGAACACACCACGAGCGGGTCGTGGTCGAGGCGGACGGCGGGTCGCGCGGCAATCCCGGCCCGGCCGGGTACGGCGCCGCCGTGCTCGACGCCGACACCGGCGAGACGCTGATCGAACGCGCCGCGTACCTGGGCATCAACACCAACAACGTCGCCGAGTACTCCGGGCTGGTCGCCGGGCTGAAGGCAGCCGCGGCCCTCGGTGCCCGCCGGGTCGCGGTCCGGATGGACTCCAAGCTCGTGGTGGAGCAGATGTCCGGCCGGTGGCAGGTCAAGCATCCCGGCCTGCGACCGTTGCACGCCGAGGCGACCCGGCTCGCTGCCGGGTTCGCCGAGATCGGTTACGAGTGGATTCCGCGGGCCCGCAACGCGCACGCGGACGCGCTGGCCAACAAGGCGATGGATGCCGGCGAGTTCGGCACCGTCGAGCTGGTCGACGTGCTGGCCGATCCGTCCACATCGGACGGTCCTGGCGCCGCCGCCGACCCGGCCGACCCGGCGGGCCCGGACGGCGGAGATGCCGGCCCGGCCGGCCCCGGCGCCGGGGCGAAGCTGCCGGCCGGTGCGGCGGGCCCCGCCGACCCCGAACCGGTGGGCTCCCGCCCGGAGCGGCCGTCCGATGCGGCGGAATCCGGTGCGGGGGGACCCGGTGTGCCGGCACCCGACGCGGCTCCGACGGCGGCCGGGGAGGATCCGGTCGACGCGGCGTTGCGGGCGATGGTCGGCGGGCCCGGTGTCGCGGCCGCGCGTCCGGGTGGTTCGGTCGCGGCGACCGCCGCGCCGGTGGCCGGCCGCACCCGGCTGATCCTGGTCCGGCACGCCGCGACCGCGCAGACCCGCCGCGGCGCGTTCTGCGGCGCCGAGTGCGACCCGGAACTGGACGAGATCGGCCGCCGGCAGGCGGCGGCGCTGGCCGACCGGCTCGCCGTCCTGGCGCCGGACGCGGTGCTGGTGACCTCGCCGCAGGCGCGGGCCCGGCAGACCGCCGAGGCGATCGCGCACCGGCTCGACACGGTACCGCGGGTCGAGCCGCGGCTGGTCGAGGTGGCGTACGGCGCCTGGGACGGGTTGACGTTCGACCAGATCGCCGTCGGCTGGCCGGCCGAACTCGACGCGTGGCTGGCGTCCACCTCGGTCGCACCGCCCGGCGGGGAGAGCATGGACGCCGCCGGGGCGCGATACACCGAGGCGCTGCACGAGGTCCGCCGGCACCAGCACGAGCGGACCGTCGTGCTGGTCGGGCACGGTTCGATGGTGAAGCTGATGCTGCGCGACGTGCTCGACGCAGGCCGGCGCTTCCTGGACACCATCCAGATCGACCCGGCCGGGCTGTCGGTGGTCGACCTGTTCGACGACGGCAACGCCGCGGTCCCCACCGTCAACGACACCGCCCACCTGGCCACCTGACGCCGCCGCCGTCGCTAGGGTCGATGCGGTGAGCGAGTTGTGGCAGGACGGGGCGGCCGGGGTGCTGCGGCTGCCGTCCGGGCGGCTGGTGCGCGGTCGCGGGCTGGCGCGGCCGGTGCCGGCCGGTCCGGAACCCGGGTTCGGCGTGTACCTGCTCGGCCACCGCCCGCCGGAAACCCGGTGGCCGGCCCGCTGGGTGCGGTGGCGCGACTTCTGGTTGCCGGCCGACCGGGCCGACGCCACCGCCGCGCTGCGCGAGGCGTGGCAGCGCGCCGCGACCGAGCGGGTGGAACTGGCCTGCCTCGGTGGGCAGGGCCGCACCGGGACGGCGCTGGCCTGCCTGGCCGTTCTCGACGGGGTGCCCGCCGAGAACGCCGTCGACTTCGTGCGGTCGCACTACTCGCCGCGCGCCGTGGAGACCCCGTGGCAGCGTCGCTATGTGCGCAGTTTTCGGGCCTGACCAGGCACGTCATCGCTTCGGCCGGAGGCCGTGGCCGACCCCGGTGGGTTTAGCGCGCGGCCTGGCTGGGCACACCGAAGAGGACCCCGGAAGGTGCGGCTGGGGGGTCCGCCGCCGGGGTTGCCGAGAGGCGGCGGACCGGCCGGCGTCGACGCGGCACCGGCCGGTCGGAGACGGAGGCGCAGATGACGGTCCCGGACCCGACCCATCCCGTACCGGTGCCGCCGCAACGACCGCCCGGCCCGCCGCCGCGGCCACCCGAGCCGCTCCCGCCCGAACCGGGCGGGCCACCGGCGCCGCCCGGCCCGGCACCGGCCCCGCCGGTACCCGAGCCGCCGGCGCCGGAGCCGCCGCTGCCGGGGCCTGGGCCCGAGCCGGCGACCTGACCGCCCGCGGCACCGGGCTGGGGTCCCGGAGCCGAAGCCGACCGCCCCTGGCATGCAAGGCCGACCAGCTGCGTCGCTGGCCGGGGCTCGGGGTGCAGCGAGGCTCCACCAGCCGGCCTTGACGGCCCGACCAGCGGCGCAGCGGGCCCCACCAGCCGGCCTTGACGGCCCGGCCAGCGGCGCAGCGAGGCTCACCGGCCGATCTGACGGCTCGACCAGCGGATCCTGACGCGTGCGCGGAGGCTCGGCCGACGGCCCGGCCCTGCGGTGGATCGTCCTTGACCAGTCCGGCCCGGATTGCTCAGTCCTTGACCAGGCCGGCCCGGCGCAGCGCGTCGGCGAGCGCCGTGTCGGCCGGCGCCGGCCGGCCGCGGCCGGCCGGTTGCCGCCGATCACCGCGCTGTTGCCCGGTCCGCTGCTGGCCCGACCGGGCGGCGGGCTGACCGGCACGTTCGGTGCGCGGACCGCGCTCACCGCGCCGGGCCGCGCCGTTGCGGCGCTCACCGGCCGCGCCGGGCTCGTCGTCGAGCCGCAGGGTCAGCGAGATCCGCTTGCGGGCGATGTCGACGTCGAGCACCTTCACCTTGACCACATCGCCGGACTTGACCACGTCGCGCGGGTCGGAGACGAAGGTGTTCGACAGCGCCGAGACGTGCACCAGGCCGTCCTGGTGCACCCCGATGTCGACGAACGCGCCGAACGCGGCCACGTTGGTGACGGTGCCCTCCAACACCATCCCCGGCTTCAGGTCGCCGAGCGTCTCGACACCGTCGGCGAACGTGGCGGTACGAAACTCCGGCCGCGGGTCGCGGCCCGGCTTCTCCAGCTCGGTGAGGATGTCGGTGACGGTCGGCACCCCGAACGTGTCGTCGACGAAGTCGGCCGGTTTCAGCGCGCGCAGCACCCGGCCGTTGCCGAGCAACTCGGTGACGGCGGTGCCGGTGCGCTCGATGATGCGGCGCACCACCGGGTACGCCTCCGGGTGCACGGCCGAGCCGTCCAGCGGGTCGTCGCCGCCGCGGATGCGCAGGAACCCGGCACACTGCTCGTACGCCTTCGGGCCGAGCCGCGGCACCGACTTCAGCGCCGCGCGGGAGGCGAACGGGCCGTTCGCGTCGCGGTGCAGCACGATGTTCTCGGCGAGCCCGGTACCGATGCCCGACACCCGGGTCAGCAGCGGCGCCGAGGCGGTGTTGACGTCCACCCCGACCGCGTTCACCGCGTCCTCGACGACCGCGTCGAGCGAGCGGGACAGCTTGCCGTACGACAGGTCGTGCTGGTACTGCCCGACGCCGATGGACTGCGGGTCGATCTTGACCAGCTCGGCCAGCGGATCCTGCAGCCGGCGGGCGATCGACACCGCGCCGCGCAGCGACACGTCCAGCTCCGGCAGCTCCTGCGAGGCGTAGGCGGAGGCCGAGTAGACCGACGCGCCGGCCTCGGAGACGACCACCTTGGTCAGCGGCAGCTCCGGGTGCTGCTTGATCAGGTCGATCGCGAGCCGATCGGTCTCCCGCGACGCGGTCCCGTTGCCGATCGCGATCAGCTCGACGGAGTGCTTCGCCGCCAGCGCGGCCAGGGTGGCAAGCGATGCGTCCCACTTGCGCTGCGGCACGTGCGGGTAGATCGTCGCGGTGTCGACCACCTTGCCGGTCGGGTCGACCACCGCCACCTTGACGCCGGTCCGGAAGCCCGGGTCGAGCCCCATCGTGGCGCGCGCGCCGGCCGGCGCGGCGAGCAGCAGGTCACGCAGGTTCGCCGCGAACACCCGCACCGCCTCGTCCTCGGCGGTCCCGAACAGCCGGGTGCGCAGATCGATGCCCAGCCGCACCAGGATCCTGGTCCGCCACGCCCAGCGCACCGAGTCGGCGAGCCACCGGTCGGCGGCGCGCCCCTCGTCGCGCACCCCGAACCGGGCCGCGATGCGCTGCTCGTACGTGGTCGGGCCGGGCGCCGGTGCCGCCCCCTCGGCGGGCGGCGCGTCGGCGGTGAACGACAGCTCCAGCACCTCCTCCTTCTCGCCGCGCAGCAGCGCGAGGATCCGGTGCGAGGGCAGCTTCGGGTACGGCTCGGCGAAGTCGAAGTAGTCGGCGAACTTGGCGCCGTCCTGCTCCTTGCCCTCGCGCACCTTCGACACCAGGTGACCGCGGGTGAACATCAGCTCGCGCAGCTCGCCGATCAGGTCGGCGTCCTCGGCGAACCGTTCCACCAGGATCGCCCGCGCGCCGTCCAGTGCGGCCGCGGCGTCGGCGACACCCTCGGCCACGAACCCGGCCGCGACCTGCCGCGGATCCTGGGTCGGGTCGGCCAGCAGCGTGTCGGCCAGCGGCTCCAGCCCGGCCTCCCGGGCGATCTGCGCCTTGGTCCGCCGCTTCGGCTTGAACGGCAGGTAGATGTCCTCCAGCCGGGCCTTCGAGTCGGCGGCGAGGATCTGCTGCTCCAGCGCCTCGTCGAGCTTGCCCTGGCCGCGGATCTCGTCCAGCACCGCGGCCCGCCGCTCCTCCAGCTCGCGCAGGTAGCGCAGCCGTTCCTCCAGGGTGCGCAGCTGTGCATCGTCCAGGGCGCCGGTCACCTCCTTGCGGTACCGGGCGATGAACGGCACGGTGCTGCCGGCGTCGAGCAGCTGCACGGCGGCGGCCACCTGGCCGTCGCGCACCCCGAGCTCCTCGGCGATCCGCTGGTTGACACTGACTGCCACGAGAGCCACCTTCGTACGACGTCGCGTTGCGAAGCATTCTGCCGCCCGCCCCCGACACCGCCACGCCCAACCCACCCAAACCGGTTGCCGGACCGAACGGTCGCCCGGAACGATCCGTGGATGGCCGACATCACGGAGTACTACCGGCGCGGTGGCGAGCGCACCCGGCTCGACGCCGGCGCCGGCCTGCTGGAGGGGCTGCGGACCCGTGACATCCTGGCCCGGCACCTGCCCGCGCCGCCGGCCACGATCCTCGACGTCGGCGGCGCCACCGGGGCGTACGCGGGGTGGCTGGCCGCCGCCGGGCATCGCGTGCACCTGGTCGATCCGGTACCGGAGCACGTGGCGGTCGCCGCGGCACTGCCCGGCGTCACGGCCGCAGTCGGGGACGCCCGTACGCTGCCGCAGCCGGACGCCAGTGTCGACGCGGTGCTGCTGCTCGGCCCGCTCTACCACCTGCTGGAACGCGCGGACCGACGGCGCGCCTGGGGCGAGGCGCTGCGGGTGGTGCGGCCCGGCGGGCCGGTGCTGGCCGCGACGATCAGCCGGTTCGCCTCGCTGCTCGACGGTGTGGTGCGGGGCTACCACGGCGATCCACGGTTCCGGGCGATGGTGGACCGGACGCTCGCCACCGGGGTGCACCGCAACACCGGGCCGGGCCGGACCTGGTTCACCGACGCGTACTTCCACCGGCCCGACGAACCGGCCGCGGAGGCCCGCGAGGCCGGCCTGGCCGTCGACCGGGTACTCGCGGTCGAGGGCGCGGTGTGGCCGCTCGGTGACCGGCTGGACGAACTGCTGGCCGACCCGGACGGCGCTTGGCTGGTGCTCGACCAGCTGCGCAAGGTGGAGGCCGAGCCGAGCCTGCTCGGCGCCTCCAGCCACCTCGTGACCGTGGCGCACCGGCCCGCCCGATGATCGCGCCGCCGTCCCGGGGCCCGGTCGGGGACGGTGATCCGGGCCGCGCCGGTACGCGTCGGCCGGCCGGGCGGGACGACCACGTGGCATGCTGCGGCCGTGACCGACGCGGCGAACGATCCTCGCGACACCGATCCCCGGGACGCTGCCCCGCAGTACGTGCTGCCGCTGGTGGTGCGGCTGGAGCGGGACGCGCCACCGGAACGGACCGACGCGCTGGAGGCGTCCGCGCGGGCGGTGCTGACGTTCCTGACCGACCCGCGCAGTACCGAGCCGGCGGGGGAGTGGCACGACGCGGTGACCGCGTGGACCGACGGCCGGATCCGCAAGGTGGTCCGCCGGGCCCGCGGCGCGCAGTGGCACCGCGCCGAGGCGCTGGACGGGCTGACCCTGCGGCACCGCAGCGCGACCGTGCGGGTGTTCCCGCCGGTGCCGCTGGACGGCTGGCCGGCGGACCTGGCCCGGTTGCAGGTGGGTGGGACCGACTTCGACGACACCGAGCCGGTCGCGGAGCCGGCCGCCGGCGTGCCGGTGTTGTGGCTCAACCCGGCGCTGAGCATGACCGCCGGCAAGGCGATGGCGCAGACCGGCCACGGCGCCCAGCTCACCTACGCGGCGCTGCCGGCCGCGGCGCGGGAGGTCTGGGCCGACGCCGGCTTCCCGCTGGCCGTACGGACCGCCACCCCGGCCGGGTGGCGCCGGCTCGCCGCGGCAGGGCTGCCGGTCGTGCACGACGCCGGCTTCACCGAGGTCGCGCCGAACTCGGCGACGGTGATCGGCGACCATCCGGCCCTGCACCGCTGAGCCCGGCGACACCACCGGGGCGCCGGGCGGCACGGCGGCGGCGGGCGAGATCGGGGCGCCGGGCGGCACCTCCGTGGGTGTCAGGGTGCCGGCGGCGGTACCGCGGGAGCGCCGGGCATCGACGCCGCCGCGGTACCGGCCGCTCAGGACAGCGCCGCGCGTACCGTGCCGCCGGCGACGGCGCACCAGGTGGTGACGTCCAGCGAGCCGGTGCCGGGCAGGCCGTGCAACTGCTGGATCGCGGTGACCGCAGCCTGCGTGTTCGCGTCGTAGGTGCCGGTCGCGGTGACCGGGTAGCCCTTGTGGGCGAGGATGGTCTGCGCGCCGGTGACCGCGGCGCCGGTCGCACCGGGCGCGAGGGCCGGCACCAGCGTCTCCCAGGTCGGCGCGGTGAAGGTTGCGTCCGGGTCGACCGGGATGCCGTGCGCGGACTGCCACTTCTGCACGGCCTTGATCGTCTTCTGGTCGAACGTGCCGCTTGCGGTGAGCTTGGCGCCGCCGGCGATCAGCAGGTACTGACCGAGCTGGACGACGGGCCCGCCGACGAACCGCCAGATGTCCGGCCAGCGGCGCTCCGGCGCGTCGGCGGCGGACTCGCCGAGCCCGGTCTGCACCGCCCGCCGCAACTGCGGGAACTCGCGGTAGAAGGCGGCACCGGGGCAGTCGGTGTCGCGGAAGTCCCAGTGCCCGAAGAGGTCGTACGCGTGCAGCCGGTACTGCCGGCACACCGTGACGCACAGCGTGGTGAGCGCGTCGAACAGCGCCTGCGGCGGCGTCTCGGTGAAGTACGTGCCCTCGTTCTCGATGCCGATCGCGTTGCCGTTCTCGCCCGGGCAGTGCGCGGCGATCACCTGTTGCTGCCCGCCCTCCAGCGTTTCCAGGCTGCGGTGCCGGCCCTCCAGCACGTACCCGCCGCGGCTGACGGTGAAGTGCTGCCCGGTGTCGGCCCAGCCGTTGGTGTCCATGTGCAGGTCCTGGCAGTCCCGGGCGAGCTGCTTCGCGTGGTCCAGCGAGTAGTCGGTGCTGTTCGGGAACTCCATGTGATGCACGATGATCTTGTTGGTGGCGTTGCCGCTGAGCTGGATCGGGCTCGCCGGCGGGCGGGCGCCCCACTGGTCGCAGCCGACCACGAAGTCGAACGGGCCGGCCGCCGAGGCGGTCCGGGGCATCGCGGGCGTGGCCGATGCCGTGCCGGAGCCGGCCAGCTCGGTACCGACGACCGCGACGGTCGTGGCACCGAGGGTGGCCTTGAACAGGGTGCGCCGGTCCAGCGCGGAGGGGTCGTTGGTCATCGTGGCGAACTCCATCCGGTGAGGATTTTCTGCCGTCCACTGACCAAAGAAGGATATTGTCGCGCTCCGCGCGGCGCGACCCGTCGCCGTCCGGCGGCTCAGCCGACGTCGAGCAGCTTGCGGAGCTGGTGGCGTGGCTGCGCGCCGACGACCGTACGGATCAGCTCGCCGTCGCGGTACAGCGCCAGCGTCGGGAAGGCCAGCACGTGCAGCGACCGCGCCGTGTCCGGTTCCGCTTCGGCGTCCATGCTGCGAAACTCCACCCGCCCGGCGTACTCGGCGGCGAGTTCGGCGAGCACCGGGGCGAGTCGCTTGCACGGCGGGCACCAGTCGGTCCAGAAGTCCACCAGCACCGGCAGCGGGGAGCCGAGAACCTCGGCGGCGAACGTGGCGTCGGTGACGGGTCGGACCCTGCTGGTGTCGATCATGACTGCCCCTCTCGGCTCGATGTCGCCGCCTCGGCGGCGCTGAACTCGCAGCACGGCGCACCGGGCGCGCCGGTACGGCGGGCCAGTGCCGCGGCGAGCTGGCTGCGGACCTGATCGCGGGCGGCGGTCAGCCGGGCGATGCCGGTGTCCAGCGCGGCCAGCTTGCGCTGGTAGACCTCCAGCGAGGCGGGGCAGGCATCCCCGCTGTCGTGCCCCGAGCGCAGGCACTCCACGAACGGCCGCGCTTCCGCCAGCGTGAACCCGATCCGTTGCAGCGCAAGGATCTCCTGCACCAGCCGGGCGTCGGACTCCTGGTAGCGCCGGTAGCCGAGGCTGTCGCGCCGGTCGGCCAGCAGCCCCTGCTGCTCGTAGTAGCGCAGCATCCTGGTGCTCGTCCCGCACCGTTCCGCCAGTTCCCCGATCCGCATGCCACCCACGCTAGCGATGCACACCGCTGTCAACGCCAGCACAGCGGGGCGTGTGGCTCGGGCGGGCCCGCGGTGTCAGCAGGTGAAACCGCCCTGCTGGATCCGGTCCACCAGCCAGTGCCCGTGTTCGTGCACCAGCGTGTGCGCGATCGGCAGGATGTTCTGCTTGCCGGGTTCGTCGACCTTGTTGCCGTTGTCGTCGGTCAGCCGGGTCCGGCTCTGGTCGATGCAGGCGTCCACGGTGGCGGTGTCGCCGCCCATCCCGACGCTGCGGACGTTCACCACGAGCTTGCCCCGGTACCGCTGGTTCTTCGCGGCCAGCGCGTCGACCAGCTTGCCGGTACCGGCGACCCCCGTCTTGCCGGTCACCACCTCGGCGAGGCCGGAGCCCTTCAGGTCCCGGGTGGAGACCGCGGTGCCGTAGCGGGTCCAGTACTGCACGACCGCGTCCGCCGGCGGCTGCTGGGCGTCGGACAGGTCGATCGGCGCCTCGCTGACCGCGAGCAGGCTGTGCGGCCCGCCGGACACGGTCGGCGCCGGGGACGGGGACGCCGGTTTCGACCGGCTGGGGCTGGTGCTGGGCTTGGCCGATCCGCTCGCCTTCGCCGCCGCGTGCTGGTCGGAACCACCGCCGCAGCCGGTCAGTACCAGGGCTGCGGCGGTGGTGAGGGCGGCGAGGGCCACGGTGGCGCGCACGGGGGTCTCCTATCACGGTTCGATCGGCGCAGCGTCGTGCTGCGCTCACTCCGCGGTGTCTAACGGCGCGCGGCCCGCCGCGTTACCGCGAACCGGTTCACGCACCCCGGCGCGGTCGCCGTGGTGCGCGTCGAGTCGTGCGGCCGTGCACCGCATCGACCCGGCAGTACCGCTCGGCTTGGGTGCTTTGGTCCTGGAACATGGCGATATTCCTGCCGATGCGGTCCAGCTCACGCACGTGCGGTCCGTCCCGGCCGGCACCCGCCGCGTACGGTGGGGAGCCGGCCGGGCCGTACCCGGCCACGCGCACCGCCCGCCGCGCGGCAGATCGCGCGGCGCGGCCGACCCCGACCCGGGAGACCGACACGATGCGTACGAGAGGTGTGGCTCTCGCCGGTGCCCTGCTGGCGGGCGCGGCGGCACTGTCCGGCTGCGCCCGGCTGGAGCACCCCACGGCGAACGAGCCGAAGACCGCCACGCCGGCACCGGTCGGTGCCGGCGAGTTCGAGAAGGCGCCGAGCCCGTCGGCGTCGCCGACCCCGCCGAGCAAGGCGGGCGGCACCTGCACCCTGCTCGACTACGCCAGCGTGCAGGCGGCCACCGGTACCGAGTTCCAGGTGGCGGCGGCCAGCGACAACTCCGGCGCGAAGGCCTGCGCGCTGCAGGTGCTCTACTCCGACTACCCGTCACTGGTGCTCAGCGTGATCGGCACCAAGGCGGACGCGAAGGCGTTCGGCAAGGCCGCGCCGGGCGACGCGAGCGGCGTGTCGAACCTCGGATCCGCCGCGTACAGCCGGATCCTCGCCGCCGGAGACGGCGCCGGCCCGGCCGTCGAGATCGCCTGGCTCGGCAAGCACCAGCAGATCGTGACGCTGCGCTACACGTACCCGAAGGACGTCGGCGCGCACACCGCGCGCGAAAACGTCGGCAAGCTCGCCGACTACGCGCGCAAGCTCGAAGCCAAGCGCTGAGAACCGGCCGCTCAGTCCGCCGGCTGGACCGTCCCGCCGGCCCACTCCTGCAACCGGGCCACCACCTTCGCCGGCTCCGGCACCGACCACAGGCTCATCCGCGGGATCCAACCACCCGGCGACTGCGCCCCGACCAGGATGTTGCCGACACCCGGCTCGACCTCGTCGATCCGGTAGACGGGCGGTAGCTGACCGCTCGGCGCCAGGTCGTCCGGCCGGTACTCGCGGCCCGACCCGCGGGACGCCCGGACCACCAGCACCCGCCGGTCGGTGATCACGTACAGCAGGTCGGACACCACCCTGGGCGGCGGGGGACAGGCCGGCTCGGGTACCAGCAGGGCCAGCACGCCGACCGCGAGCAGCAGCACGCCGCCGGCCACCACCAGCGCCGCGCCGGCCAGCAGCGGCAGCAGCCAGGCGGTGACGTCCGGTCGTACCGCGGACAGCAGCGGCAGCACCACGCCGAAGGTCAGCACGGTGGCCACGCCGGCGATCGCGAACGCCGCCACCGCACGCGAGAACCGGCGAATCAGGTAGCCGCCGCGGCTGCCGGCCCCGGTCGGCCGCAGCCACCACAAGATCTCTTCTCCCGGCTGGAACAGCTGACCGTCCGCCGGGTGCACCGGTGCGCTCATCCACTTCTGGGTACCACGCAAAACCGTTGGCACCAGGCCGAACCCGGGAAAGTCGAACCACACGGAGCATCCACGGCGGTGGATGGGTCGGGGTGGACGGCTCAGGCGGTGACGAACACCCGGCTGGCGACGGAGGAGGGCAGCCGCAGCTCCGCACCGTCATGGGTGATGGTCACGGTGTCGCCGTCCTGTTCGACGTGGACCTTCGCACCGGGGTCGATGCCCGCCGCATGCAGCCGTTCCAGCAGCGCCGCATCGGTCTGCACGCTCTCGCAGATGCGTCCCACCGTCACAGCGCCGCGCACGGTGGCACTGGCCAGGTTGTGCTCGTCGCCCGCGGCGGGCTCGACCGCGCCCGGGTCGAACACGTGCAGCCCCGGGATCGGGTTCCCGTACGGCGAGTGGGTCGGCCGGCCGAGCAGCTCGTAGACCCGGTGCTCGACGTCGGAACTCATCACGTGCTCCCACCGGCACGCCTCGTCGTGGGCCGCCTCGTACCGCATCCCGATCACGTTGATCAGCAGCAGCTCGGCGAGGCGGTGCTTGCGCATCACCGCGATCGCGTGCTCGCGGCCGACATCGGTCAACGCCAGATGCCGATCACCCTCGACCCGCAGCAGACCGTCGCGCTCCATCCGGGCGACCGTCTGGCTCACCGTGGGGCCGCTCTGGTGCAGTCGCTCCGCGATCCTCGCGCGCAGCGGGGCGACGCCCTCCTCCTCGAGTTCGAGGATCGTGCGGAGGTACATCTCCGTGGTGTCAACCAGATCGTTCAACACACCCTCCCGGGGCACCATGCTACCTGAAAATGATTGCGGAACACTGGGGTCGTGACGCCCATGACGACTCCCGGCACCGTGGTCGATCCCGCCTGGTTGCGGGCGGCCCTCGACCCGGCCGGATCCTCACCCGATTCCTACCAGTCCCCTCTGACGATCCTGGACGTCCGATGGCGCCTCGGTGCCCCCTCGGCCCGTCCGGACCATCTGTCCGGGCACGTGCCCGGCGCCGTGTTCGTCGAGCTGTCCAACGATCTGACCGGCCGGTCCGGTCCGGACGGCGGCCGGCATCCGCTGCCCGATCCGGACCGGCTGCAGGCGGTACTGCGAGCCGCCGGGGTCCGCGCCGACTCGACGGTCGTGGTGTACGACGACGGCGACGGGCTGCCCGCCGCCCGCGCCTGGTGGACGCTGCGCTGGGCCGGCCACGACCGGGTGGCGGTGCTGGACGGCGGCTACCGGGCCTGGCTCGCCGCCGGCGGCGAGGTCGAGACCGCGGTGCCGCAGCCGGTGCCCGGCGACGTGACCGTACGGCCGGGGCAGTTGCCGACGCTGGACGCCGGAGCCGCCGCCGCGCTGCCCGCCACCGGCGTCCTGCTGGACGTGCGGGCCGCGGAGCGCTACCGGGGCGAGCGCGAGCCGATCGACCCGGTCGCCGGCCACATCCCCGGTGCGGTGAACCTGCCGAAGACCGAAACCGTCGGGCCGGACGGCCGGCTGCTCGACCCGGCCAGCCTGCGGGCGCTGTTCGCGACGGCCGGGGTGCGCGACGGCGTGCCGGTCGGCGCGTACTGCGGTTCCGGGATCACCGCCGCGCACACCGCCCTGGCGCTGACCGTCGCCGGCTTGCGGCCCGCGCTGTACGTCGGGTCCTGGAGCGACTGGGTCGGCGACCCGAACCGCCCGGTGGCGACCGGCGACACGCCGTAGCGGCCGGCCGCGACGCCGGTGACCCGGCCGGCGGCGGGCGCGGCTCGCACGGCCGGATCCCGCGGACTCACGGCTTCGGATGGTCCCGGCCACCGCGCCGGGACAGCCGGCTGGCCCGCCACGACTCCCACCGCCTGGCGCGCTGCTGCTGGCCGCGCGTCGGCCGCAGCAGCGGGCTGCTGCGCGCCCACCACTCCCGCCCGTCGCGCAGCGTCCAGTTGCGGCCCTGCGGGAGCGTCCAGTGGAACTGGATGCTCAGCAGCCGCAGCCCGGCGCCCACCAGCACGCCGGCGGCCACCCCGAGCGTCGGCTGGCCCAGCCGGGTGCTGACGACGACCACGACGCTCGCCGCGAGCGCGGCGGCGGCGTACAGGGTGCCGCCGAAGATGGCCGGTACCCGGCGGATCAGCACGTCGCGCACCACGCCGCCGCCGACCGCGGTGATCAGCCCGAGCAGCACCGCCGGCAGCCAGCCCAGCCCGCTCTCCAGCGTCTTCTGGGCGCCGGCGACGGCCCAGAAGCCGAGCGCCAGCGCATCCACGAACAGCAGCGGGCGACGCCAGGCCGACCCCTCGACCTTGATCAGGAACGCCACCCCGGCGCCGGCCAGCGCGGTCAGCAGGTACGCGTAGTCGGTCAGGGCGACCGGGGTACCGCGTTGCAGCAGGGTGTCGCGGATCAGTCCGCCACCCGTCCCGGAGATGACGGCCAGGGTGACCAGGCCGACCACGTCCAGTCGCTCCCGGGCGGCCAGCGCGCCGCCGAGCACCGCGTTGGCGAACACCCCGGCCAGGTCGATGGCCCGGGTGACCTCCGACAGGGTGTCGGTGCTCAGCGCGGCCATCGCTCCGCCGCCGGGTCAACCGGGTCGGCGCGCCGCGTCAGCGGCGGCCCTGGCCCGGCTGCTGCGCCTGCAGGTACTGAGCCCGCCGCGGGGTGCGGTTGTGCTGCCGGTCGTTGCCGTTGGCCCGGGAGCTGCCGCCGTTGTTGCGGTCGATGCCCGGATCGGCGGTGACCGGCTCCAGGATCGTGGTGCTGTCGGTGAGCACCGCGGTGTCGTCGGCCGGGCTGGTCTCGGTGGCCTCGGTCGGCTCGTCCCCGGGCGCGGCGCCGTCGACCCGGGTCGGCTCGTCCGCGATGCCGTCGACCCGGGTCGGCTCGTCCGCCTCGGCGGCCGGAGCCTCGGTCGCGGGCGGCGTCTCCGGCTCGTCGTCCTCGTCCAGCAGCGCGGCGCTGGCACCGGTCAGCCGGGTCAGCGTCTCGCGCAGCTTGCCGATGTCGCGCTTGATCACCTTGCGCCGCTCGTCCAGCTCGCTGACCTTCCGGCTGGCCTCGGCGACGATCCGGTCGGCCTGCGCCCGGGCGGTGCCGAGGATCGCCTCGGCGTCCCGCCGGGCCGACTCGTTCGCCTGGCGGGCCGACTCCTCGGCCTTGCTGCGGACGGCCTGCGAGTGCTCCTCGGCCGCGGTGCGCAGTTGCTGGACGCCGAGTTCGGCCTCGGTGCGCACCTGCTCGGCGTACGAGTCGGCGTCCTGCCGGGTCTTCTGCGCGTACGCATCCGCGTCGCCGCGGACGTTCGCGTCGTGCGCGGCGACGTCGTGCCGGATCTGCTCCGCTTCGGTCTCGGCCGCGGTGCGCAGCTCCGCCGCGTGCTGCTCGGCAGCCGCGGTGGTCTGCTGGGCGATCTGCTCGGCCTCGGCCCGGACCCGGCTCGCGTAGCTGGTGGTCTCCTCCTTGAGCGCGCGCAGTTCCTCGGTGACCGCGGCCCGCTCCTGCTCGGCCTCGGCCCGCTGCGCGCTGATCTCCTGCTCGGTCTGCTCGCGCAGCTTGGCGGCGTGCTCCTCGGTGGCCGCACGCAGCGCGGCGGCCTGCTGCTCGGCCTCGGCCACCAGCCGCGTGGCGTGCTCGGACTTCTCCGCGAACTCGGCTTCGACCTGGGCGCGGTGCGCCTCCTCGGCCTCCTCGGCCTCGGCTCGCCGGGCGGCCAGTGCGGTCTCGAAGTCGTGCCGGGCCTGCTCGGCCTTCTCCTTGGCCTCGGCGAGCACCTGCTCGGCCTGGGCGCGGTTGTCCGCGATCTCCTTCTCGGCGCCGTGTTTGATCGCATCCGCCTCTTCCTCGGCGAGTGCGAGGATCTGCTCGACCCGGGGCCCGAGGTGGCGGTAGGACGGCTGCTCGTCGACCGCGGCGCGGCGGCGCAGGTCGATCAGCTCGGTCTGCACCTGCTGCAGTTGGCCGGAGGCCTGCTGCAACTGGGTGTACGCGTCGTTTCGTTCGGTGGCGAGTGCGGTGAGGTCGGCTTCGACCTGTGCCACGAACCGATCGACCTGTCGCCGATCGTATCCGCGCAGCACCATCTCGAAGCTCGCCTCGCCGCGCGAGCCACCGTCGGTCAACGAGAAGAGACCCTGTTCCCCGCCGTGCGCCATGGTCCCATCCTCACACGTGACGGCCCGTCACACACGGAAGGCGGCAGAGTGACGGGGGTCGCGTTTTGTTCGGCCTGCTGGATTCTGGTCGGCACACCCGCCTCGTGGCGGCCGACCCGACGAGAGTACACAGGCGTACCCGGACGGAAAAATCGCACCGGACGGGAGTGCCGTCCGGTGCGATTTTCCGTACTGGGAAAGGATTCTCAGCTGCCGCTGGTGGCCGGGATGCGCTGCGTCTGGTCGTCGCTGCCGGACTTGCCGCCGGACTTGCCGGACGACTTCTCCGAACTCGCTTCGGACTTGCTGTCGACGCTCTCCGCCGCCGCGGCCGCCGCGGCGGCCGGCGCGCCGCCGAAGTTGGCCAGCCCGCCCAGCATCTCGCGCAGCTGACCGAGCTGCGCGGTGATCTGGTCGCGCTGCCGGGTCAGGTCCTCCACCTCGCGGCGGGCCGCGGTGGTGGTGATGTCGGCCTCCGACCGGGCCTCCGAGGTGACCCGGGTGGCCTCCGCCTGCGCCTCCGAGAGCGTCTTGTCGGCCAGCGCCTTGGCCTTGTCGACCGTCTCGTTGGCGGTACGTTCCGACTCCTGCCGGCGGGTCTCGGCGCGGTGCTCGATCTCCTTGGCCCGGTCCTCGGCCGCCTTCGCCCGCTGCTCGGCCTCGCTGACGAGCTTCTGGGTCTGGGCGACCGCGGCGGTGTGCCGCTCGGACTCCTCGCGTTCGGACTTCTCCCGGCGCTCGGCCAGCTCCAGTGCCAGCGCCTGGAGTTCCTTGTCGCGCTTGTCCTTGGCCTCGGCGAGCAGCTTCGCCGCCTCGGCCCGGCGCTCCTCGGCCTCCCGCATCGCCTTGGCCCGCAGCTGGGTGATCTCGCGCTCGGCGGTCGCCCGCATGGTGGAGACCTCGCGCTCGGCGGTCGCCTTGGTCTCGGCGATCTCGTGCGCGGTGGCGGTGCGCTGCTGCTTGGTCTCCCGTTCGGCGTCGGCCCGCAGGTTGTCCGACTCGCGGCGGGCCTGCACCCGGGTCTCGGACGCCTCCCGCTCGGCGGCGGTCTTGGTCGCGGTGGCCTCTCGCTCCGCGCCGGACTTGACCGCCGCCGACTCGGCCCGCGCCTTGTCGGTGATCTCGCGCGCCTCCAGCCGGGCCGCGGACAGGATGCCCTCGGCCTCCCGCTTGGCCTCGGCGCGATGCTCGTTGGCCTGCTCCTCGGCGAGTCGCAGGATGTGCTCGACCTTGGTACCGAGTCCGGACAGCGTGGGGCGGCTGTTCTCCTCCAGCTGCTTGGACTGGTCGCCGAGCTTCTGCTCCAGCGCGGCGGTGCGCTGCTCGGCCTGACGCAGCCGGCGCTGCGCGTCGTTCATCCGCTGCTCGGCCTCGCCGCGGTTGCCCTCGGACTGGGCGAGCGCCGCGTTGAGGCGTTGCACGAAGTCGTCGACCTGGGCGCGGTCGTAGCCGCGCAGCACGACGGTGAAGTCGGGCTGGCTGTTGGCTTGCTCGAAGAAGTTCAGGGAGGGCTGCTGCTGGGCCATGGACACATCCTCGCAGACCCCCGGGCTGCCGAGGGAGGCCGCAGGTCCCGGTCCGTACGGGGGGAGAACGGCGACCACCGACGTTTCGGGGGATGTCATTTGTCGGTTTGCCGATGGTTGGTGGGGTTTTCCGGGGCCCGATGGTACTAGCCCTGGCTGTGCCGTGCCGATGGAGAAATGCCGGACTCCACTCCGGTGCCGCACGTCCGACCGGTGGGTGCCGGAACGGTACTGCTGTCCGGCGCTCGACCTGGTGGGTCGGCAGGACCATGCGGAGCGGCGGCGTCACCGGCGGTACGGTTCGTCGCGTCAGCCGACATAGTCCCCAACGTGTGGACGGGTGTCCTGGATCGGATCAGTGACCTTGGCCACCTGCATCCGTGTGCGCCACTTTAGGCCTGTGCTTCGGATTGCTCCACCCGTGCGGGCGGCGGTTCGTGCCACACCGCGGCGGGCACGGCGCAGCGTTCGGTCCGACACTGACAACGACCGGAAGCGCCAAAGGGGACGGCCTGACCGGTACCGGAACGCTCACCGCAGGCCGAGTCACGGTGCGTGATCGCCGGCCGGCTCGACCAGCTCGACCAGTACGCCGCCCGCGTCCGCCGGGTGGACGAAGTTGATCCGCGAGCCCGCGGTGCCCGGACGGGGCTCGTCGTAGAGCAGCCGCAGCCCGCGTTCGCGCAGCGTGTCGGCGGCGCGGGCGACGTCGCGGACGGTGTACGCGAGTTGCTGGACGCCGGGCCCCCGGCGGTCCAGGAACCGGGCGATCGAGGAGTCCGGCGACGCCGGCGCGAGCAGTTGCAGTTGGGCGCCGGCGCGGTCGTCGCCCACCCGCAGCATCGCCTCCCGTACCCCCTGGTCGGCGTTGGTCTCGGTGTGCACGCAGGTCATCCCGAACGTCTCGGTGTAGAAGGCGACCGCCGCGTCCAGGTCGGGCACCGCGATCCCGACATGGTCGACGCGCAGCACGCCGAGCCCGTCGTTCGCGCCGGGCGTACCGGTGGTGAGATGGTCGTCGACGGGGCGGGCGGTACGGCCGGACTCGTGTTCGGTGGGCATGTCGGTAGTCTGGCTGGTGAACGGTCGTTAAGCCAGCGGTACGGCCGGGCCGGCGCCCGCCGACCGCCCGCGGCACCGCGGTGTGAGACGTGGAGGGACATCACCATGACAAGCGTGCTCGTGCACGGCGCCCGTACCCCGATGGGCCGGCTGCTCGGCGGCCTGGCGAGCTTCCCGGCGAGCGCGCTGGGCGGCGTCGCCATCTCGGCCGCGCTGCGGCGCGCCGGCATCACGCCGGAGCAGGTGGAGTACGTGGTGATGGGGCAGGTGCTGCAGGCCGGCGCCGGGCAGCTGCCCGCCCGGCAGGCCGCGGTCGCCGCCGGCATCCCGATGACCACCCCCGCGGTGACGGTCAACAAGGTCTGCCTGTCCGGGCTGAACGCGATCGCGCACGCCGACCAGCTGATCCGGGCCGGCGAGTTCGACATCGTGGTGGCCGGCGGCATGGAGTCGATGACCAACGCCCCGCACCTGCTGACCGGCCAGCGCACCGGCTACAAGTACGGCGACGTGACGCTGCGCGACCACATGGCCTACGACGGGCTCACCGACGCGTACGACCAGGTCGCCATGGGTGAGTCGACCGACCGGTACAACGCCCGGCTGGGCATCGGCCGGGCCGAGCAGGACGCGTTCGCCGCCCGCAGCCACCAGCTCGCCGCCGCCGCGGTCAAGAACGGCGTGTTCGCCGAGGAGATCACCCCGGTGTCGGTGCCGCAGCGCAAGGGCGAGCCGATCGAGTTCGCCGCCGACGAGGGCATCCGGCCGGACACCACGGTCGAGACGCTCGGCAGGCTGCGACCCGCGTTCCTGCCGGACGGCACGATCACCGCCGGTACCGCCTCGCAGATCTCCGACGGGGCCTGCGCGGTCGTGGTGATGAGCAAGGAGAAGGCGCAACAGCTGGGGCTCACCTGGCTGGCCGAGATCGGGCCGTACGGCACCGTCGCCGGACCGGACAACTCGCTCCAGTCGCAACCGGCGAACGCGATCCAGCGGGCCCTGGGCCGGGCCGGCAAGAACGTCGGCGACCTGGACCTGGTCGAGATCAACGAGGCGTTCGCGGCGGTCGCGGTGCAGTCGAGCAAGGAACTCGGGGTCGACGCCGACAAGGTCAACGTCAACGGCGGCGCCATCGCGCTCGGCCACCCGATCGGCATGTCCGGCGCCCGGCTGGCGCTCACCCTGGCGCTGGAGCTGCGCCGCCGCGGCGGCGGGCTGGGTGCCGCCGCGCTCTGCGGCGGCGGCGGCCAGGGCGACGCGCTGCTGCTGTCGGTACCGGGGGAGTGACCGGTGCCTGACCGGTCGGTCGCGCCCCGGGCGACGGTGGCGCAACTGGTCGAGGCGGCGCGCGCCGGCCGGCCGCGCGCGGTCGCCCGACTGATCAGCCTGGTCGAGGACGGCGCGCCGGAACTGCGGGAGGTCGCCGCGGCGCTGGCCCCGCACACCGGCGGCGCCCGGGTCGTCGGCCTGACCGGCGCGCCCGGCGTCGGCAAGTCGACCACGACCTCGGCACTGGTCGGTGCGTTGCGCGCGCGCGGCGAGCGGGTCGGTGTGCTCGCGGTCGACCCGTCCTCGCCGTTCACCGGCGGCGCGATCCTCGGCGACCGGGTACGGATGCAGGAACACGCGCTCGACGACGGGGTCTTCATCCGCTCCATGTCCTCCCGCGGCGCCCTCGGCGGCCTGGCCGCCGCCACCCCGCAGGCGGTCCGGATCCTGGACGCCGCCGGGTGCGACACGGTGCTGGTGGAGACGGTCGGGGTCGGCCAGGCGGAGGTCGCGATCGCGAGCCTGGCCGACACCACCGTGGTGCTGACCGCGCCGGGCATGGGCGACGCGATCCAGGCGGTCAAGGCCGGTGTGCTGGAGATCGCGGACGTGTTCGTGGTCAACAAGGCCGACCGGGACGGTGCCGACGCCGCCGCCCGGGACCTGCGGGGGATGCTGGCGCTGGCCCGGCGCGAGCCGTACGAGTGGCGCCCGCCGGTGCTGCGCTGCGTCGCGGCCACCGGCGAGGGGCTGGACGAGCTGGTCGAGTCGCTGGACAAACACCGGGCGCACCTCGCCGAGCACGGCGAGCTGGCCCGGCGCCGGGCGGCCCGGGCCGCCGCGGAGGTACGCGCGATCGCGATGGCGCAGCTGAGCCGGCGGCTGGACGAGCTGGCGCCCGACTCCTCGACGAGCGCGCTGGCCGACCGGGTCGTCGCCGGCGAACTCGACCCGTACGCCGCTGCGGACACCTTGGTGAACACCCTCACCGACCGCTGAGCCGGGCCGCCCGCATTGCGGGGCGGACACGGGGACGTCACGGATCCGCCCGCCGGCAACGATCGGGTCACGGAGCCGGCGCCGGGCTGAACCGGCCGGGCCGCTCGCGGGTCGAGCAGTCAGGGCATGGCCGCGACCGGCGGCCGTGCGGTGCCGGGGAGGTGCGGTGGCTGCCGTCGGGGTGACTGTGCGCGGGATCCGATATCGCGCCGGCCGGTCGCTGGTGGTGTTCGTGCTGTCGGTGGTGGCTACCACCGCGGTGGTACTGGTCCCCGGCTACACCCTCGCCGCCGAGCGGTCCGCGCTGGCCGACCAGCTGCGGTCGCGCCCGGCGGAGTCGATCGGGCTGACGGTCACCGGTGACGGTCTGGACACGCTGGACGACGCCGCGAAGACCATGCTGCGAGACACCCCGAGGCTCGCGGCGGTCACCGGCCGCCGGTGGGCCGGCGCCTCCGGGACGGTGGGCCTGGCCTCGCAGCCCGACCTGCCGGACGCCATGGTGGCGTACCGCTCGGGGCTCTGCGCCCAGCTGCGGCTCGCGGCCGGCCACTGCCCGTCGGCCGGTGGCACCGGCCTGCTCGCCGAGGTCGGCACGGCCCGGCGGTACGGGCTGTCGGTCGGTGACACCGTCCGGTTCCACCGCGGTGACGGCGACGCGCAGGGCACCCCGGCCAGCCGGTACGTGCACCGCATCGTCGGCCTGTACCGGATGCCGGACGCGGGCGCGACCTACTGGTGGGGCGGCGGCTCGTTCGGCACCCTGGACACCGAACCGCTGCTGTCCAGCAACCCGCGCTCGGTCGCGTTCCCCGGCGTGCGCGACGCGTCCGCCGAGGTGGACATCGAGGTGCTGCCGGACGCGGTCTCGCTGACCGGCGCGAGGGCGCTGCGCACCGCGACCGTCGACGCCGGCGTCACGCTGGAGCAGGCCGGCTGCCACCTGAGTACCGGCCTGCCGGCGGCGATCGACGCGGCGGGCCGGGACCGTTCCGCGATCCTGTCCTCGGTACCGGTGGTGGTGGTCCCGCTGGTGCTGCTGTGCCTGTTCGTGCTCTACCTGGCGGTCGCCGCGGTGACCGAGGAACGCGGGCCCGAGGTCGCGCTGGCGAAGCTGCGGGGTTTCGGTGGGGTGGGTGCCGCGCGGTTCGGGCTGGCCGAGACGCTGCTGGTGATCGTGCTGGCGGCGCCGGTGGGGCTGCTGGCCGGGCTCGGCGGCACCGAGCTGCTCGCCGCCTTGGTACTCGCGCCCGGTACGCACGTGGCGCTGTCCTGGCCGGTGCTGGCCGCCGCCGGGTTGGCGCTGCTGGGCGCCGCGGCGGCGGCCGCGGTGGCGGCCCGGCACACGGTACGGGCGACGCCGCTGGCGCTGCTGCGCCGGGTGCCGGCGCGGGGCCGGTGGCGGGCGAACGTGCTGGAGGGCGCGATCGCGGCGCTGGCCGCCGCGGCGCTGTACCAGGTGCTGTCGGATCCCGGTTCGACGCTGGGCCTGCTCGCGCCGCCGCTGATCGCGCTGGTGGTCGGGCTCGCCGCGGCCCGCGCGACGGCGTTGCTGGCCGGCCGCCGCCGGATCACCGGGTCCGGGCGGGTCCGCCCGTACCGGCTGCTGGCGCGGGCGCAGCTGGCCCGCCGGCCGATCGCGCAGCGGCTGGTGCTGACGGTCACGGTCGCCGTGGCGCTGCTCGGGTTCGCCGTGGTCGCCACGGACGTCGCCGCGCACAACCGGTCGGTGGTGGCCGCGGACCGGGTCGGGGCGAACGCGGTGTACACGGTGCGCGCCGGCACCCCGCAGCAGCTGGTGACCGCGGTGCGGCAGGTCGATCCCGCCGGCCACAGCCTGATGGCGGCGATGCGGACCAGCGTGCACTACGGCGACGGCACCATGTCGGTACTCGCGGTCGACTCGGGCCGGTTGCCGGTGGCGGCCACCTGGCCCGGCCGCGACGCCGGGTCGCTGCGGGCACTCGTCGCCGCGCTGCCCAGCCGGACCGCAGCGCCGCTGGCGGTGCGCGGCCCGCTCGCGGCGACCGTGCGGGCCGGCGACGCGCCCACCGGAGCGCACGCGCTGACGCTGACCGCGCAGGTGACCGACGCGGTCGGCGCGGCCCGGACGATCGAACTCGGCACCCTGCGCGCCGGTACCCACTCCTACTCCGCGGCGCTGCCGGGCTGCGCGCGCGGCTGCCGGCTGGTGGGCCTGGGCATCTCCCGCTACCCGGGCGACTCCAGCCAGCTGCGGGCGCGGCTGGCGATCACCGCGCTCACCGATCACGGCACGGCGCTCGATGCCGGGCTGCGCACCGCCGGCCGGTGGCGGGCGATGGGTGCCGGCAGCCCACTCACCCCGGCACCGTCCACATCGGATGGACTGGTACTCGGGTACGACGGCAGCCAGGACGTCGACGCGTTGCTCGGCTACGCGAGCGTGCCGCGCCGGCTGCCGGCGGTACTGGCCGGCCCGGCGCCGGCGGACGACCCGCACGCGACCCGGTTCGAGTTCCCGGCGCTGGGCGGTACCCCGCTCCCGTTCACCGTCGTCGGGCACGACCGGGAGATCCCCCGTGCCGGGCGGCGCGCGCTGCTGACCGACCTGGGCGGGTTGCAGCGGCTGACCGCGGTGACCCCGGACGCGAGCGCCGACACCGTCCCGACGTACGAGGTGTGGGCGGGGCCGGGCGCGCCGACCGACCTGGCGGCCCGGCTCGCCGCCGCCGGCGTGCCGGTGACCGGCACCGCCACCCTCGCCCAGGCGCGGCACCGGCTGGCCCGGCAGGCGCCCGGCCTCGCGCTGCACCTGTACCTGGTGGCCGGTGTCGCCGCCGTCCTGCTCGCGCTCGGTGCGGTGCTGCTCAGCTGCTACACCGGCGCCGGCACCCGGCGGTACGAGGCCGCCGCGCTCGCCGTCGCCGGGGTGCCGGCGAGCGAGCTGCGCCGCGCCGTGCGGGCCGAGTTCCGTGCCGTGCTGGGCATCCCGCTGCTCGCCGGGCTGATGGCCGGGGCGGTGGGTGCGGTCCTGCTGCTGCCGGCGATCAAGCTGGTGACGGCGACCGACGCCGGGGTGCACCGCAGCTACGCACTCGGCCCGTACTGGTTGCCGGGCGCGATGTTCGCCGCGGTGGCGGCGATGCTGGCGGTGACCGTACTGGCCACCAGAATGCTGGAGCGCGTCGAGCCGGCGCTGCTCCGGGGAGGGGCACGCTAGATGCACACGTTCCGGCTGGCACTCGCCGGGCTGCGGTACCGCGGCGCCCGGTCGGTGGTGGTGGGTCTGATCGCGGCGGTCGCGGTGGCCGCCGCGGTGATCGGGCCGGCCTGCGCCCGCGCGGCCGAGCAGTCGATCCTGCTCGACCAGCTGCGGGCCGCGCCGAGTTGGCTGACCGGTTTCAGCGTCGAGTCCATCGGTACCGCCGGCGACCAGTCACCGGCGGTGGTGGCCGGTGGCAGCGGCAACTCGCCGTCGTCGGACGCGCTGGCCCGGATCCCGGTCGGTTACCTGACCCGGCACGCGGCACGGACCATGCAGTCGCAGCACTTCTACGCGGCGCCGATCGGCGGGGTGACCACGTCCGTGGCCCTGCCGGCGGTCTCCGGCGACCGCACCACCGGCCGGCTGGTGTACCGGCAGGGCTACTGCCGGCACCTGACGCTGGCGTCCGGGCACTGCCCGACCGCGGCCGGCGAGGTGTTGGCGAGCAGCCGCTCGCCGTACCGGCTGGGGCAGCGGATCCCGGTCACCGCGAGCGGCGTGTCCAGCGCCGACGCCGGAACGCCGGGCAAGACCACGGTGCGGGTGGTCGGCCGGTACCGGGTACCGGGTGGGTCGGCGGACTACTGGTTCGACCACGGCTACTTCGACGCCGCGGTCTACCTGGACCAGCAGGAGGAGGTCCGGCGGGTCGACGCGTTCTTCGGTGCCGAGGCGACGGTGCGCTCGATCGGCGTCGGCCAGTTCCAGAACGTCGCCGACTTCCGGCTGCTGGTCGAACGGGTCCGGCTGGACGACGTGCCGACGCTGAAGGCCCGGCTGGCCGCCGGCAGCAGCCGGATCGAGGCGGCCGGGTTGCGCACCAGCACGCCGCTGACCGGGGTGCTGTCCGATGTGGAGCACGAGCGCGGCCAGGTCGTGACCGCCGCCCTGCTGGTCGCCGTGCAGCTGGTACTGCTGTGCTGGTTCGTGCTGTTCGGCGTGGTGCGGGCGGCGATCGACGAGCGGGTACCGGAGCTGGCGCTGGCCAAGCTGCGCGGCCTGCCGAGCCGCGGCGTGACCGGGTTCGGGCTGGCCGAGATCGGGATGCTGGTGCTCGCCGCGACACCGGTCGGCGTGGCGGTCGGCCTGGCCGGCACCGAGCTGTACTCGCGGGTCGGTCTCGCGGCCGGTGCGCACGCCGAGCTGCGCTGGCCGGTGCTCGTCGCGGCGGCGGGAGCGTTCGCCGGTGCGTTCGCGGCCGCCGCGCTGGCCGCCCGGCGTACCGTCGCGACTCCGGTGATCGAGCTGCTGCGCCGGGTGCCGCCGCGCTCCGGCCGGCTGCGCGCCGGCATCGCCGAGGGCGCGCTGGTGGCGTTCGCGGTGGCCGCCTGCTACGAGCTGCTGACCGGCGCCGGGGGCGGCTCGGGCTGCTCGCCGGCGGGCTGGTCGCGATGGTGGCGGGGATCCTCGCCGGCCGGCTGGTACCGGTCGCGATGCGGCGCGGGGTGACCCGGGCCCGGCGGCGCGGCCGGATCGCCGCGATGCTCGCCGCGGCCCGGGTGGGCCGGCGCGGGCAGGTGCCCCGTACCGTCGCCCTGACCACGGTGGCCGTCGCCCTGCTCTGCTACGGCGCGGTGGTGTGGGATGTCGCCGGGCGCAACCAGGTCCAGCGGGCCGGTGCCGACCTGGGGGCCCCGACGGTCTACTCGGTGCAGGTCGCCTCGGCGCAGCAGTTGCGGGACGCGGTCCGCCGGGCCGACCCGTCCGGAAAGCAGGCGATGGCGGTGGCCCGCGGGCTGTACGGCAACGGCGCGAAGACCACCGAGGTCCTCGCGGTGGACTCGGGCCGGTTCGCCGACGTCGCGTACTGGCAGCCGTCGTTCGCCGACCGGTCGCCGGCGCAGCTGGCCCGGCTGCTGCGGCCGGCCGCCCCGCCGCTGCTGACCGTGCGGGACGGCACCCTCGGCGTCGACCTGACGGCCCGCACCATCAGCCCGGACCTCACCCTGGTGGCGCTGCTGTCCGACGACCGGCGCGGTCAGCGGGTGGTTCGGCTCGGCGGGCTGGCCACCGGCCGGCACCGGCTCACCGGGCGGGTCAGCGGCTGCGGCAGCGGCTGCCGCGTGGTCGGCTTCGACCTGTACCGCGGGCCGGACGCGCCGGCCCGGATCCGGGGGGATCTCACCCTGACCGGGCTGACCGCCGGTGGCCGGACCGTCGCCCCGATGAACCGGTCCGGCCGGTGGCGCGGGGTCGAGCCGACGATGGACCAGCCGGTCAGTACCGTCTCGGCGGCCGCCGGTGGCACCACCGTACGGTTCGACGCGCCCGGCGGTGAGGACCTGCGGGTGCTGCGGGTGGACGCGCCGTACCCGCTGCCGGCGGTGAGCACCGGGCGGATCGGCCGGCACCGGGGCCGCACCGCCGGCCCCGGGCTCTACGGCCTGGACCAGCCGTACCGGATCGTGGCGCGGGCCGAGACGGTACCGGCGATCCGCAACGGGCTGCTGGTCGACCTGACCTACGCGGACCGGTCCGCTCCGGACGGGTCCGCGCTGGAGACGCCGATGCGCTACCAGGTATGGGCGGCACCGGGCGCACCGGCGGGCCTTCGGTCCCGGCTGAGCGCCGCCGGCCTGACCATCACCGGTACCGACACGCTCGCCGCGCACCGCGCCCGGCTGGCCCGCCAGGGGCCGGCACTCGCGTTGCGGCTGTACCTGGTCGCCGCGTTCGTGGCGCTGCTGCTCGCCGCGGCCGCGATCCTGGTCACCGCGCACCTGACCGCCCGGCCACTGCGGTACGAGCTCGCCGCGCTGCGGGTGGCCGGCCTGTCCCGGCGGCTGCTGCGCCGGGCCGGTTGGCGCGAGTACGCGCTGCTGCTGGGCACCGGGGTCCTGGTGGGCGCGTTCGCCGGCGGCGTCGGCGCGGCGCTGGCGGTACCGCGGCTGCCGCAGGTGACGCAGACCGGTGGGCCGCCGCCGTTGTGGTTGCCCGGCCCGTGGTGGCCGGGCGGCGCGCTGGTCGCGTCGGTGCTGTTGTTGGGGTTCGCCGCGGCGGTGGCGGTCGGCGCCGCCGTCACCCGCGGCCGGCCGGAACGTCTCCGGGAGGGAGCCACGTGAACGAGCGAGCGAGTCAGGGGCGTCGCGGGTTCGTGCCCGCCGGGTGTTCCGGCCGAGCGGCAACCGCCGTGCACGAGGGGGGACGGGTGTGAGTACCGCCAGCGTCACCGAGGTGACGGGGATCGGGGTGACCTGCCGCGGGCTGGTCTACATCTACCGGCTGGAGGGCTACGACGTGGTCGCGCTGTCCGGCGTGGACCTCGACATCGAGCCGGGCGAGTCGGTGGCGCTGCTCGGCCCGTCCGGCGCCGGCAAGTCGACGCTGTTGTCGTTGCTGGCCGGGCTGCTCACGCCGGCCGCGGGCCGGCTGACCGTCGGCGAGCACGACCTGGCGCGCGCCGGTGCGGCGGAGTTGTCGTACCTGCGGTCCACCGACGTCGGGGTGATGCTGCAGGGCGCGATGCGCAACCTGTTGCCGTACGTGTCGGCGGTCGAGAACGTGCGGTTCGCGCAGTCCGGCGTGCCGAAGGCGCGGCGCTCCGGGCTCGCCGGCCCGCGTGAACTGCTGGACATGGTCGGCCTGGCCGGCCAGGCACACACCCGCCCGCCGGATCTCGCGCCGGGCGCCCGGCAGCGGCTGGCGATCGCCACCGCGCTGGCCAACGGCGCCGGGCTGCTGCTCGCCGACGAGCCGACCAGCCAGCTCGACACCGCGGCCCGGGACGAGGTGCTCGACGTGCTGTCCGCGGTGAACCGGGCCGGCCGGACGGTGGTGGTGGTCACCCACGACCCGGACGTCGGCGGCAGCATGGGTCGCACCGTCACCATCCGGGACGGCCGGGTCGGCGCGGAGGGCCGCCGCGGCGAGGAGTACTCGGTGGTCGGCCGGGACGGTTCGGTGCACCTGCCGCCGGACGTGCTGGACGAGATCGTGCCGGGCACGCTGCTGCGGGTGGAGCTGATCGACGGTACGGCGGTCCGACTGACCCCCGCCGAGGACGCATCCCGAGAGGAGTCGCGGTGAAACCCACCGACACCGACCGCACCGGCGATCCCGCCGGTACCGATCATCCCGCCGGCGGGGTCGACGGCGATCGCACCGGGCGCGACACCGGTGCCCCGAGAACGGCGGGCGACGTCGGCGGCCCGGACGGCGGGCAGCCCGGCCCGGATCCGATGGCGCGTTTCGATCCGGGCCCCCGCTATCGCGCCGAGGTCGGCGGTTACCGGGACGAGGCGGTGGCCGACTTCGGTGGCGACCGATCGGCCGCCACCGGCACCGGGTTCCCGGTCGCCCAGCGGTCCGCGCACACCGTCGGGCCCGACGGCGAGCGCACCGTCGGGCCCGAGACCGAGGGCGCGGTCGGGCCCGGCCCTGAGCGCCCGGTGGTGGCGGGCACCGAGTCCGGGGAGCGCCGGCCGGGCCGCTCCGGCGAGCCCGGTGCCGACGAGCAGCAGGACGCCCGCGCGGGCCAGGTCGTCGGCGTGGCGGACCTCACGATCAGCTACGGCGGCCATCCGGTACTCGCCGGCGTGACGGTCCGGGCACTGCCCGGCCAGCTGCTCGCGGTGACCGGCCCGTCCGGTGCGGGCAAGACGACGCTGCTGTGGACGATCGCCGGGTTGGTCGGCCCGGAGACCGGTACGGTCCTGCTGGACGAGGAGGCGGTACGCGACCGGGACCAGACCCTCGCCGCCGGTGTGGCGCTGATCCCGCAGGACAACGGCCTCGCCGCGATCCTCACCGCGCAGGAGAACGTGCTGGTACCGCTGCTCGCCGCCGGGGTGCCGCCGGACGAGGCGGCGGCCCGTACCGAGCGGATGCTGGCGGCGGTCGGGCTGGGCGGCCAGGCCGACCAGCTGGTGGAGGAGCTGTCCGGCGGCCAGCAGCAGCGGGTCGCGATCGCGCGCGGCCTGGCGGCGAACGCGCGGGTGCTGCTGGCCGACGAGGTGACCAGCGAGCTGGACGCGCAGAACCGGCAGCGCGTGGTGGAACTGCTGCGCGAGCAGGCGTGGCGCGGGGCGACCGTCGTGTTCGCCACCCACGACCCGGACGCCGCCGCGGCCTGCGACGCCGAGCTGCACCTGCGGGACGGCAAGGGCGACCTGGTCCGGGGCGGCGCCTGAGAGCGGTGGGTGCGGCCCGGACCGTCGGCGGCGGCCGTGCGTACCGTCCGGAGGTGATCGTTCCGCACATGGTGACAATTCGGTGATCTCTGCCGGTGGCCCTCGGCCGCGCCGGTCGTTGGACACTGACGTACGCGCGGGCGCGACCATGCGGGGACACGGCGTTGTCGGCCGTACCGGTGTGGCGTCGGGTGTCGTTCGTGTCACCCGATGGCCGGGCGACACTCGGCCCGGCCGGTTGGGTCGAGATGTCGGTGCCGGTACCCTCGCGTTCGCGTATCACCGTGCCGACGGGGGCGGGCAGAGATCATACGGAGAGGGCATGACCGAGACCGAAGCTGGGCGTAACGCGGGATCGCATGCGGCGGGACCGCGCGGGGGGAAGCCGGCGCACGCCGCGGACGATCCGGACCGACGGATGAACGGATCGGCTGCGACCGCGATCGCCGACCTGCCGATGCTTTCGGACAACGACTCGACCACGATCATTCCGCGCATCCCGGCCGATGGGCCGCCGCCGGCCGCGGCCGCACCGGTACCCGCACCGCGGCCGGGCCGTTCGCACGTGATGCGGGAGGCGGCGCCGGAGCCCGCGCCGGGGGCCGAGCCGGCGGGGGACCGGCCGGCGCGGCTGCGCGGGACCACCGCGGTGGCCGGCGACGTGGTGGAGAAGATCGCGGCGTTCGCCGCCGAGCAGGTCGACGGGGTGTACGACCTGGGCGGGGACGTGGCGCGGGCGATCTCGACGGTGCGCGAGTCGATCGCGATCGGTGAGGGCACCTCTCGCCGCGGCGTGCACGTCGAACTCGCCGAGCAGCAGGTGCGCATCACGCTGACCCTGGTCGTCCAGTTCGGCCACCCGGCGATGCAGGTCGCCGAGCAGGTCCGGGAGAACGTGATCGCGGCGGTGGAGACGATGATGGCCACCGACGTCGGCGAGTGCAACGTGATCATCGACGACATCCACGTCGAGGACTGAGGGGCGGGCCCATGTCGGTACTGGTGGCGTTCTCGGTGGCGCCGAGCGGGGCGGACGGCTCGGTCGCCGAGTACGTGGCGGAGGCGGTGCGGGTGGTCCGCGAGTCCGGCCTGCCCAACCGCACCGACGCCATGTTCACCACGATCGAGGGCGAGTCGTGGGACGAGGTGATGGACGTGGTCCGGCGCGCCACCGACGCGGTACGGGCCCGGTCGTCGCGGGTGTCGCTGGTACTCAAGGCGGACATCCGGGACGGCGTCGACAACGCGATCGAGACGAAGGTGCGGCGGATCGAGGAGCGCCTCGCCGACCGGTGACCGCCGCTGGTTACGGTGGGGCGGTGGGCAGAGAGCTGAACCTGCCGTTCGATCCGATCGAACGGGCCGGCGCGCGCTGGGAGACCGAGTTCGGCCCGAGCGGCCCGATGATGGTGGCGACCTCGATCATGCGGGTTCAGCAGTTGCTGCTCGCGTCGTTCGACGCCCTGCTGAAGCGCTACGAGTTGACTTTCGCCCGGTACGAGGCGCTCGTGCTGCTGTCCTTCAGCCGGGACGGTGAGCTGCCGATGCGGGTGATCGGCGAGCGGTTGATGGTGCATCCGACCAGCGCGACGAACATCGTCGACCGGCTGGTCGGGCAGGGTCTGGTGACCCGCCGGCGCAACCCGACCGACGGCCGCGGAGTGCTCGCCGCGATCACCGGCCCCGGCCGCCGGGTCGCGGCGGAGGCCACCGAGGAACTGATGGCCGCCGGGTTCGGCCTGGACGCGCTGGCCGCGTCGGAGCGTGATGCGGTGTTCGCGGCGCTGCGCCGGGTGCGGCTGGCCGCCGGTGACTTCACCGACGGGTGCTCCGGGCCGGGCGCGACGCCGCCCGGCCAGCGGGGCGGCGTCGCGGCGCCCCGGGCGACGACTGACCGAGCCAGCGGCCGGTCCACCAGCAGTACCGCCGACGGGTCGGCCCGGGTCGCCCGGGCATCGTCCGGCGGCCGGCCGCGCCGGCGGTCAGTCGCCCAGCAGCGCGTCGATGCGGTCCCGAACCAGCCGGCGGGCGAGCTGCGCGCGCCGCAGCCTGGCCAGCGGACCGAGCCGGACGGCTGTCTCGTACCGGCGGCGGTGGATGTCGGCGCACAGCCGGGCCGGCGCGCCGGTCGCGGCCAGCAGCCGCAGCGCCTCGCCCTTGCTGATCAGCCGGCCCTCGGCCAGGGTGACGCCCGCGCGGGCCACGGTGATCGGGCCCAGGTCGACCCACACGTCCCGCAGCCACCAGGTGGGGTGCCGGGTCGCCGGCCGCCAGAACCCGGCCAGGTCGGTACGGACGAAATCGCGCAGCTGGTCGTCGGTCACGTCCGGGATCAGCTCGGCCGGTGTCGCGCCGTGCAGCGTGCGGCCGCCGATCGCCAGCTCGCGCCGGGTCACCGGTGTCACCGGTCGCTCCAGCAGGTGCCGGTGTGCCCAGGTCAGGTGGCACTGCTCGGGGTCGGTGAGCTGGTCGCGGCGCAGGTACGAGCAGTGCAGCCGGTCGGCGAACGGCTCCGCGTCCAGCCGGCGGTGCAGCTGGCCGATCCGGTCGCGGTCGGGGGCGGCGTCGACGACCGCGAGCAGGTCGAGATCGGAGCGGCCGGGCTGATGGTCGCCGAGTGCGAACGAACCGTGCACCCACACCGCGACCGGCCCGACCTGCTCCCGCAGCGCGGTGACGAACCGGTCCAGCAGTGGTTGTACCGGCGAGGTCGGCATCCGGTCAGCATCGCACGAGGGAGTGGTGGGCGCCGGCCCCGATCCGGTGGGACCCCGCGCCGTGGTGGCCGGCGCACCGTAGGGTCTGGTGCGTGTGGCGTCGTCCGCTGGTGCGGCTGCCCCGCCGGGAACGGCCGCCGCTGGTCGAGGTGGGGCGGCGGGTGCTGCTCGCGTTGGCGTTGCTGTTCGCCTCGGCCATCGTGGTCTACCTGGACCGCGGCGGCTACCGCGACTCGGCCGGCGGTCCGCTGAGCTTCCTGGACGCGCTGTACTACGCCACGGTCAGCCTGACCACGACCGGGTACGGCGACATCGTGCCGGTCACGTCCGGGGCTCGGCTGCTCACCATCCTGCTCATCACCCCGCTGCGTGTCCTGTTCCTGGTCATCCTGGTCAGCACCACCCTCGCGGTACTGACCGAGCGGGGGCGCGAGCAACTGCGGGTTTCGCGTTGGAGGTCGTCGGTGCGCGGACACACCATCATCTGCGGGTTCGGTACCAAGGGCCGGGCCGCGGCGCGGGCGCTGCTGGCCGACGGGACCGACCCGCGGCGCATCGTGGTGGTCGATCCGCGGCAGGAGGCGGTGGCCGCCGCCGAGGCGATAGGCCTGGCGGTGGTGCAGGCCGACGCCGAGCGCGCCGAGACGCTGCGCCAGGCCGAGCTGGGGTCGGCGGCGTCGGTGCTGGTGACCGTGCACTCGGACAACAGTGCGGTGATGATCACCTTGACCGTCCGGCAGGTCGATCCGGGCATCGACGTGTTCGCCTCGGTGCGGGAGCAGGAGAACGTGCCGCTGCTGCGGCAGAGCGGCGCCCGCACCGTGGTGACCTCGTCGGAGACCGCCGGCCGGCTGGTCGGGCTGTCCGCGTGCAAGCCGTCGGTCGCGACGATCGCGCAGGACCTGTTCTCCTACGGTCACGGCCTGGACCTCAAGCAGCGTCCAGTGGCGCCGGAGGAGGTGGGCCGGCGCGCCGCGGATCTTCCGGACCGGGTCCTCGCGGTGGTCCGCGCCGGATCGGAGAAACCGGTACCGCTGCCGGCCGCGACGGCACCGCTGGCGGCCGGTGATGCCCTGGTGTTCGTCCTGTTCCCGGAGGCCTGACGGTACGGCCGACCGGGCCGGGTGGGCCGGCCGTACCGGCGTGCTCAGGCCAGGTCCGCGGCGGCCTGGGCGTACACGATCCGGGCGTCGGTCGGTGACTCCTTGAGTGTCCACAGCCAGCCGCTGTTGTGGTCGTACGACAGGTCCTCGCAGTACGGCAGGCTGCTGTCGATGTGCACCAGGTTGCCGGGCACCCAGGTGACGACGTCACCGCGGGTGCCGTTGCTGCGGCTGAAGAAGAACTTGGGGCCGATCCGGGTCACGCCCTGCACGTCGTCGATGCTGGGGGTGGCGGCGAAGCTCGCGTGCGCGAGACCGTCCGAGCCGGTCTTGAGCAGCCGGGTGGTGTAGTCGATGTCCCAGGCGAACACCCGTTTGCCGTCGCCGTTGCTGGCCCACTCCGCGACCACGATCGAGTCGGGGGTGGAGCTGCGGTCCAGCGAGATGCAGGACCACTGGATCGTCTGCTGCGAGTCGTACGCGGCGGTCTGGGGCAGCACGTAGGCGTAGTTGTGCGCGGTGTAGGTACCGTCGGCCTGGTGGCCGATCGTGGTCTTGTCGCCGGTGGCGGTGACCTTCATGATCCTGGTGGTGTCGAAGACCCGGATGCCCTTGCCGGTGTCGACCACGTAGAGCAGGTCGCCGTACCACATGATGCCGCCGGCGTGCACGTTGACGGCGCGGTAGTTGGGCAACCCGGCGCCGCCGTTGGCCTCGTAGTACGGCTCGACGAG
Source organism: Actinocatenispora thailandica (assembly GCF_016865425.1). Classification (NCBI taxonomy): domain Bacteria; kingdom Bacillati; phylum Actinomycetota; class Actinomycetes; order Micromonosporales; family Micromonosporaceae; genus Actinocatenispora; species Actinocatenispora thailandica. Next base: position 2,318,125 of record NZ_AP023355.1, read on the forward strand.
CAGCACGTGGCGGTAGGTCGGCGCGTTCGGGTCGGCCATGTCGACGAAGCTGATCCGGACCCCCTTGCCGTCGGACGGGTTGGCGTGGTCGTACCAGGAGATCAGGATGACCTGGCGACCGCCGAACAGGCCGTCGTCGTGGTAGTCGGCGCTGGTGGTGATGCCCTGCGGCACCCAGTTCGGGTCGCCGTCGTCGCCGCTCTGCCACCGCCAGTCGGCGGGGAAGCCGGAGGTGGTGATCGCGAAGCCGGTCCGGTTGGCGGACGCGAGCACCGTCGACACGGCCGCGTACGGCAGCCCGCCGAGGGTGCGGATGTCGTCGATGACCTGGGTGTACGGGGCGGTCGTGCCGACCGTCGTGGTGGTGCGGTGCTTGACCGTGTACTTCTCCGGGTTCGGGTCGACCGGGTCGGCGGCGCTGGCCGCGCCGGGGGAGGCGGCGGTACCGAGTGCAGCGGCGACGGGGGTGACGGCGAGTCCCTGCAGCAGAGTACGTCTGGTGATCGTCATGGTGCCGAACGTAGCCAGATGGCTTTCCTCCCTCAATGAGGACGATCACGCTGTTTATTGTTGACAGTGCGGCTTTGTAACGTTAGGTCGAAGAGCTGCGAAACAGTGCCCGACCGGCGTGGCGACCCGATAGTTGGGCGTCCTAGTATCGTGGGCCTGAGGGATCGTTCAGGGACTTAGGGAGTGCTGATGGATTCGGCCGACATCGAGGCGGGCCGCGAACGCTGGCAGCGGCGCTACGACGCGGCGCGCAGGCGCGACGCCGACTTCAGCACCCTGTCCGGCGACGACGTCGACCCGGTGTACGGGCCGCCGCCCGGCGCCGACGTGCCCGGCTTCGAGCGGATCGGTTGGCCGGGCGAGTTCCCGTACACCCGCGGGCTGTACGCCACCGGTTACCGCGGGCGCACCTGGACGATCCGGCAGTTCTCCGGCTTCGGCAACGCCCAGCAGACCAACCAGCGGTACAAGATGCTGCTCGGCGCCGGCGGCGGCGGGCTCAGCGTGGCGTTCGACATGCCGACGCTGATGGGCCGCGACTCCGACGACGAGCGGTCGCTCGGCGAGGTCGGGCACTGCGGGGTGGCGATCGACTCGGCCGCCGACATGGACGTGCTGTTCGACGGCATCCCGCTGGCCGACGTGACCACCTCGATGACGATCTCCGGGCCGGCGGTGCCGGTGTTCTGCATGTACCTGGTCGCCGCCGAGCGGCAGGGCGCCGATCTGTCCACCCTGGACGGCACCCTGCAGACCGACATCTTCAAGGAGTACATCGCGCAGAAGGAGTGGCTGTTCGCGCCCGAGCCACACCTGCGCCTGATCGGCGACCTGATGGAGTACTGCAACGCCGAGATCCCGCGGTACAAGCCGCTGTCGGTGTCCGGCTACCACATCCGGGAGGCCGGGTCGACCGCCGCGCAGGAGCTGGCGTTCACCCTCGCCGACGGGTTCGGCTACGTCGAACTGGGGCTGTCCCGGGGGATGGACGTGAACACGTTCGCGCCGGGGCTGTCGTTCTTCTTCGACTCGCACGTCGACTTCTTCGAGGAGATCGCGAAGTTCCGGGCCGCCCGGCGGATCTGGGCCCGGTGGCTGCGCGACCGGTACGGCGCGACCAGCGAGAAGGCCCAGTGGCTGCGGTTCCACACCCAGACCGCCGGGGTCTCGCTGACCGCGCAGCAGCCGTACAACAACGTGGTGCGCACCGCGGTGGAGGCACTCGCCGCGGTGCTCGGCGGGACGAACTCGCTGCACACCAACGCGCTGGACGAGACGCTGGCGCTGCCCACCGAGCAGGCCGCCGAGATCGCACTGCGCACCCAGGCGGTGCTGATGGAGGAGACCGGCGTCACCAACGTGGCCGACCCGCTCGGCGGCTCGTGGTACGTGGAGGCGCTGACCGACCGGATCGAGCAGCAGGCCGAGCAGATCTTCGCCCGGATCCTCACCATGGGCGGCGGCGACGACGTCGAGCACGCCATCGGTCCGATGACCTCCGGCATCCTGCGCGGCATCGAGGACGGCTGGTTCACCGGCGAGATCGCCGAGTCCGCGTTCGCCTACCAGCAGGCGCTGGAGAAGGGGGACAAGCGCATCGTCGGGGTCAACAGCCACCTCAACACCGTCAGCAAGGAGCTGGACATCCTGCGGGTGTCGCACGAGGTCGAGGTGGAGCAGAAGGCGCTGCTGGCCCGGCGCCGCGACGGCCGGGACGAGCCCGCGGTACGGGCGGCGCTGGCCGAGCTGGTCGCGGTCGCCGGCGGCGACGGCAACATGATCCCGGCGATGCTCACCGCCTGCCGGGCGGAGGCGACGCTCGGCGAGATCTGCTCCGCGCTGCGCGACACCTGGGGTGCCTACACCGAACCCGCCCGCTTCTGACCGCTGCCGCCGGGCCGGACGTCGCCGGCCCGGCCGGCGCGAATCAGCCGCCCAGGCCGAGCGAGGCGGTGGTGGCGTTGCCGCCGCACAGCACCAGGCCGAGGCGCGCCTGCGGGCCGACCCGGTCGAGCACCCGCCGCGCGGCGGGCAGCAGGCAACCGGCGGCGGGCTCGGTCCACACCTTCGCCCGGTCGGCGATCTCCAACGTGCCGCGGACCGCGTCCGCATCGGAGACCACGAGGACATCGGTGACCAGCGCTGCCGCGTGGTCGTAGGTCAGCTGCGAGACGCGCGGCGCGCTCAGCGTGGACACCATCGAGGACAGCTCCACGTCGATCGGCCCGCCCGCCGCGAGTGCCGCGGACATCGCCTGCGCCCCTTCGGTTTCCACGCCCCAGACCCGTACCCCGGGGCGAAGCTCGCGCAGCGCCGCCGCGATGCCGGCGATCAGCCCGCCGCCACCGATGCTGACCAGTACGTCGGTCAGGTCGCCGGCGTCGTCGGCGAGTTCCAGCCCGACGGTGCCCTGACCGGCGAGGACCGCCGGATCGTCGAACGGGTGCACGGCGACCAGCCCGTCCGCGCGCAGCGCGGCGGTGAGCGCGAACGCGGCCGGCATGTCGTCGGTGACCCGTACCGTGGCACCGGCGGCGGTGGCGGCCTGCCGGGCGTGTTCCGGCGCCGTGCGCGGCATCACCACCGTCGCCTTGACGCCGAGCTCGCCGGCCATCACGGCGACGGCAATGCCGTGGTTGCCGCCGCTGACCGCGACGACACCGGCGCCCCGGTCCGCGTCGCCGAGCTGGAGCAGCCTGTTCGTCGCGCCCCGAGCCTTGAAGGAGCCGGTGCGCTGCAACACTTCCAGCTTGGCCGTGACCGGGACGCCGAGCAGTTCGGACAGGCCGGGGGAGGGCACCGTCGGGGTGCGCAGCACGTACGGCGCGATCCGGTCGGCGGCTGCCCGGATCTCGGTCAGTTCGATCATGCGTCCACCGTCTCATGCCGGCACGGCCGGGTGCTGGTACGGCTGGGATGCCGGTCGGGCCGCGCGCGACGGCGCGGTGCGGCGATGGTGCCGACCTGCGGGCGGGGCGGCCCCGGGCGGCGTGCTGGCCCGCGCCGCGGTCGCCGCGGTCAGATCCAGCCGCGGCGGGCGGCCTGGACGCCGGCCTGGAACCGGTTGGTGGCGCCGAGCCGCTGGTGCAGCCGCTGCACCCGGCGCCGCATGGTGCGCAACGACCAGCCCAGCTGGCGCGCCACCGCCTCGTCCTTCAGCCCGCTGACCAGCATCGCGAGCAGCTCCCGGTCGTCCGGATCGACGCCCTCACCGGCCTCCCGGGCGTCGCGGGGCTCGCGGGCGTCGTCCTGGCCGTCGTCCGGGGCGTCCGGGGGGTCCTGGGCGGCGGCACGGTGGGCGAGGACGTGGGACAGCGGAACGGCGCGCCGCCAGTACGACTCGAACAGGTCGACGAGCCCGTCCAGCAGCGTGGAGCGGTGCACGACCACGGCACGAACCTCGGTGAAGTCCAGGCTCAGCGGCAGCAGCGCGCGCCGCCGGTCGGCGACGGTCATCTTCAGCAGCAGGCCGGGCATCACCCGGGCCTGCTCGCCGCCGGCGACCTGGCGGCGGATCTCGTCCAGCCCGCCCGGCTGGTCGAGCGCCTCCGGCGCGTAGACCACGCGGTAGCGCACCCCCTGGCCGAGGGTGACCGGCTCGATCGGGTTGCTGAACGTCAACGCGTACGGCGGACGGTCCAGCGACAGCACCTCGTCGCGGGCCTCCTGCTGCAGCCGGACGAACCAGTGGCCGAGCGCCTCCGCTCCGTGCAACACCTGGATCGCGTCGGTGTCCGGAGCCGGCGCCTGTCCATTGTGGAACAACGCGACCAGCTCGTCGACCGCGCTCCGGGTCGCGTCCAGCTCAGCGGTACGGGCGCGCAGCAGCGCCTCGACCGCCACCCGCGGCTCGCTCGGGCCGTACCGCCGGCGACGGCCGCCGAGCCGGTGCAGCAACCCGTCGGTGCGCAGCCGGTCCAGCGAGCGGGCGGCCCGCTCGGTGCCGATCCCGAGCGCCAGTGCGACCCCGCCGGGGGTCACGTCGCCGTGCGCGAGCGCGTACCGGTAGACCGACTCGTCGAGTTCGCCGATCCCGGCCGCGCCCAGGGAGGTGACAACCATCCGGGGATCGTGGCCCATCGGTGCCACCGACCGCAATGGGCCACCCGTACGCGTTGTGGCTGGCGGCGGCGCCGGCTGGAATCTAGGCGGCCGGTGCATCCCCTCATGCCGGCCGCGAGGAGTGACGACGATGAGACGGCATCGATTCCGGCTGGCTGCCGCGGCGGCGGCCGCGCTGGTCACCACCGCGGGGCTGCTCGGCCCCGGTGGTGGCGCCGCGCCGGCCGCACCGTCCGGTGCGGACCAGCGGGTGATCGTGGAACTGTCCGGCAAGCCGGCGATCGCCGCCGCCCCGGCGCGGACGGTCGCCGCGGCCGGCCGGGCCAAGGTGGGTGCGGCCCGCACCAAGCTCGCCGACGACCACCGGGCGTTCCTGTCCCGGGCCAGGAAGGCCGGGGTGGCGGTGCGCGAACAGCGCTCGCTGACCCTGCTGGACAACGCGATCGCGCTGCGGGTACCGGCGTCCGAGGTGGCCATGCTGCGCACGCTGCCCGGCGTCACCGCGGTGCTGCCGGACGTGCGCGCGCACACCAGTACCGACACCAGCGTGCCGCTGATCGGCGCGCCGCAGGTGTGGCAGCAGCACGACGCGCAGGGCCGGCCGGAACGCGGCACCGGTGTCACGGTGGCCATCGTGGACACCGGCGTCGACTACACCCACCCCGACCTGGGCGGCGGGTTCGGGGCCGGGCACAAGGTCGTCGCCGGCTACGACTTCGCCAACGACGACGCCGACCCGGCCGACGACAACGGGCACGGCACTCACGTGGCCGGCATCGTCGCCGGCAGCGCCGCGAAGCCGGGCGGCGTCACCGGCGTGGCGCCGGACGCGACGCTGACCGCGTACAAGGTGCTCGACGACTCCGGCAGCGGCTGGACCTCCGACATCATCGCCGGCATCGAGGCGGCGGTGGATCCGGCGAACGAGCACCGCGCCGACGTCGTCAACCTCAGCCTCGGCGCCCCGGGCGACGGCACGGATCCGTTGGGCCAGGCGGCGTCCGCGGCGGTGGCCGCCGGTGTCGTGGTGGTCGCCGCGGCCGGCAACGACGGTCCCGGCGCCGGTACGCTGAGCTCGCCGGGCGACGCCCCGGGGGTGCTCGCGGTCGGTGCGTCCACCTCCGGCGTCCGGCTGCCGGCGGCGACGCTGACCGCGCCGAAGCGCGAGCCGCTGCAGGTGCAGCGCAGCCCGCTGTCGGCCAACCCGCCGGCCAAGCCGGTCAGCGCCGCGGTGGTCGACGTCGGCGCCGGTACCGACGCGGACTACGACCGGGTCGGCGACGTGCACGGCAAGATCGTGCTGCGCCGTTGGCAGGTGCCGCCCAGCGCGGACCGGATCAGCTCCGCCGACATCGCGGCGGCCCGCGCCGACGAGCAGCGCGGCGCGCTCGCGGTCATCGGGTACGAGCAGGGCAACACCGGACCGCAGTTCGCCCCGTCCGCCGCCACCGGCGTCGACCTGCCGGCGCACGGCCTGGACTCCGGCGACAGCCTGCGGATGGACCGGCTGGTCGTCCTCGGCATGGACGACTCGCAGTACGCGGAGCTGGGCCGGATCGGTGCCACCGACGCGCTGCGCATCACGATCGGCGGTACCGACGTCACCGACACGATGGCGTCGTTCTCCTCCCGCGGCCCGTCGGCCGGCTTCGGCCTGAAGCCGGACCTGGTCGCCCCCGGCGTCGAGATCCGCTCGACCGTACCGACCTCGCTGTACGGGCCGGGCGAGTACCGGATGTCCGGCACCAGCATGGCGGCGCCGCACGTGGCGGGTGCCGCCGCGCTGCTGCGCCAGGCGCACCCGGACCGGTCGGCGGCGGCGATCGGCGCCGCGCTGGTCGGTACCGCGCACGGGCTGGCCGACGTGGACCCGACGGTGCAGGGCGCCGGCCGGCTCGACGTGGCCCGCGCGGCGGCGGCGGACGTCACCGCGCAGCCGAGCAGCCTGTCGCTGGGGCTGGCCGACCTGTCCGGCGACACGGTGCGCGGCAGCGCGACGCTGACCCTGCACAACGACGGCGCCGCCGCCGCGACCACGGCGCTGACGCCGGTCGCCGCGGACGGCACCCCGGGGACCGCGACGGTGACGCCCTCCCGCATCACCATGCCGGCCGGCGGTACCGCGACGGTCACCGTCACGGTGTCGGCGAAGCGCGACCTGTCCGGCGACACGAACGTGTCCGGCTGGGTGGCCGCGGCCCCGGCGAAGGGCCCGGCGCTGCGGGTGCCGTACCTGCTGGCGGAGCGGCCGCTGGTGGTGCGCGCGGCACCGGACCCGAGCGACGGTACGAGCACCGTGTTCGTGCACAGCCCGACCCCGCTGACCGGTGCCCCGCAGGTCCGGGTGGCCGGCCGGCACGGCAAGCCGCTGACGGTGACCGCCCGGCGCGACCACGACGAGTGGTACCGGGCCGAGGTGCACCTGAGCCGGGCCGGCGCCTACCAGGTCGCGGTCACCGGCTGGGCGGCGAGCGGGCCGCGGCTGGCCGGCGCCGGCGCGCTGGAGGTCACCGCGCGCAGCGAACCGGCGAAGTGGCAGCCGGTGGGCCCCAACTCCACCGCCTGGCACCTGACGACCACGCCGGCGAACGAGCGGATGGCCGTGCTGCTGGAGTGGACCAGCCCGGCGCCGTGGATCACCACCGACCGCGGTGGCCACTGGACCCGCGCGGGCCGGCTGCCGGTCGCGGCCGGCGGCGACGGCCAGGTGGTCGTCGACCCGCACCGGTCCAGCCGGCTGTACCTCGCGGTCAACGGTGCGACCGGCCAGACGCTGCGCACCGTGTTCGACCCCACCTACCAGGGCAAGATCCTGCGCACCGACGACCGGGGCCGGACCTGGACCACGCTGGACTTCCCGGACACCCAGGTGCACGCGCTGGTCTCCGACGCCACCGGCGGCACTCTCGCCGCGGTCACCGACACCGGTGTACTGACCAGCCGCGACCACGGTGACCGCTGGCGCACCGAGGCTGTGACCTGGGGCGACGCGCCGCAGTGGGCGGCGGTGTCCGGGCACGACCTGTACGTGGGGACGCTGCGCCGGATCGTGAAGGTGGCCGGGTTCGACTCGGCGCAGCCGGCGCCGGCCACCGTGGTCCGCGAGGTGTCCGACCGGTCGGCGTTCGTCTCCGGTGTGGTGGCCGACGACCAGGCGGTGGTCTACGCCGACAACCAGGGTGTGGTCTACACCTCGACCGACGGCGGCGCCAGCTGGACGAGGAAGTTCGCCCTGCCCAGCTCGTATCCGAGCGCGCTGTCGCTGGTGCACGGCACGATCTGGCTGGCCGCCCTGGGCGAGGTCGACTACCTGGGTGCCGAGCACGGGGCGAGCTGGACGACCATGCCGCGACCGGCTCGCGGCCCGGTCGACACCGACGCCGACGCCTGGCCCGGCGACGACGCGCTGCTGGTGTCCCAGGAGAACGGCGGCCTCTACACCACCTCCGACCGGGGCGCCAGCTACCGGCGGATCGGCGTACCTGGTGCCGAGGTGTCCGATCTCGCGGTGGCCACCGACACCGGCGGCGCGGCGCACCTGCTGGCCGGTGCACCCGGCGCGGACACCTACAGCACGCCGCTGCCGACCGGTCGGATCGACGCCGGTACCGCGGAGTGGGGTCCGGCGAAGGAGGGATACACCTACTCGGCGCCGCACTACGGGGTGTCGCCGAAGCGGCCGGGGCTGGCGTGGAAGTCGCTCGGTTTCCCGGCGGTGGACAGCTACGAGCTGCAGACCAGCACCGACGGCGGCACTACCTGGACCCGCGCGGACCGCACCAACGGCGTCGCGTACGCGGTGCTGGCCAGCCCGGCGGATCCGGACCGGGTGGTGGTGTCGATGAAGAGCTACGCCCACGGGTACGGGCTGCGGGTCACCGCCGACGGCGGCCGGACCTGGAAGAACCTGTACCACCCGCGGGCGTACACCGCGATCGCCGGTGACCCGGCCGACGCCGACCGGCTCTGGCTCGGTGCCGCGGACGGGCTGTACCGCTCCGACGACGGCGGTGTGACCGCGGTCAAGGTGGCCGGCGGCATGGTCGGGTCGATCCTGGTCACCGGGTCGCGGGTGGTGGTGGGCGGCTCGGCGATCCGGGTCAGTACCGACGGTGGCCGGCACTTCGCCACCGCGGACACCGGCGGGCTGCCGGTGCGGGTCAGCGATCTGTACGCGCCGCCCGGCGATGGTCACACCCTGTACGCATCGACCACCTCGTACGCCGCGAACGGGCTGCCGCAGGGCGGTCGGGGCGTACTGCGCAGTACGGACAACGGGCGCAGCTGGCACAACGTGTCCGGCGGGCTGCGCAGTACGGCGGTGACCAGCCTCGCCGGCAGCCCGGACGGCCGCTGGCTGTTCGCCGGCACCGCCGACGGCGGGGTGCACCGGCTCCGGCTGCGCCGCTGACCGGCGGGCGGCCGACCGGGTTCGGCCCGGTCGGCCACCCGGCACCAACCGGCCGGCCCGGACCGACCGTACCGATCCGGCGTACGGTCGGTCCGGGATCTGGTGTGCCGTTGTTACCCTGAGCGGCGGCTCGACCGGGTGGCGCGTGCGTGAAGGGAAGCTCATGGGGCTGATCGACAAGATCAAGGGCGAGTTCATCGACATCGTCGAGTGGCTCGACCAGACGCGCGACACGATCGTGTGGCGCTTCCCGCGGTACGACAACGAGATCAAGATGGGCGCCAAGCTCGTCGTGCGCGAGTCGCAGGTCGCGGTGTTCGTCAACGAGGGCCGCATCGCCGACGCGTACGGGCCGGGCACCTACGAGCTGCAGACCCAGAACATGCCGATCCTGTCCACCCTCAAGGGCTGGAAGTACGGCTTCCACTCGCCGTTCAAGGCCGAGGTCTACTTCGTCAACACCCGGCAGTTCACCGACCTGAAGTGGGGCACCCAGAACCCGGTCATGGTGCGTGACCCCGAGTTCGGCATGGTGCGGCTGCGCGCCTTCGGCGCCTACTCGATGCGGGTGGTCGAGCCGCGTCGGCTGCTGACCGAGCTGGTCGGCACCGACCCGCAGTTCCGCACCGAGGAGGTCTCCGAGTACCTCCGCCAGATGCTGGTCGGCCGGCTGTCCGGCGCGCTGGCCAAGGCCGAGGTGCCGATGCTGGACCTCGCCGCACACCAGCAGGACATCGGTGACCGGCTGGCCGGGGCGCTCAGCCAGGAGCTCGCCGAGGTCGGCATCGCCATCCCGAAGTTCATCATCGAAAACATCTCGGTGCCGCCCGAGGTGGAGAAGGCGATGGACAAGCGCACCGAGATGGGCGTGGTCGGCGATCTGGACAGGTACACCAAATACCAGACCGCCAACGCGATCGCCGAGGCCGCCGGGACCCCGGGCAGCGGCATGGGCGAGGGCCTCGGTCTGGGCATGGGCGTCGCCGCCGGGCAGCGGTTCGCGCAGAACATCAACCCGCAGCAGGGCTACCCACAGCAGGGCTACCCGCAGCAGCAGTACCCGCCGGCCGCCGCGCCCGGCTACCCGCCGCAGGGCGCGCCCCAGCAGGGTTACCAGCAGCCGCCGGCGCCGGCCGCCCCGCCGCCGCTGCCGCAGCAGACCCAGTGGTACATCGCGGTCAACGGCGCCCAACAGGGCCCGTTCGACTCCGCCGCGCTGTCCGGTCAGGTGTCCGGCGGCGCGCTGACCCGCGACACCCTGGTGTGGCGCAACGGGATGGCGCAGTGGACCGCGGCCGGCCAGGTCGGCGAGCTGGCCCACCTGTTCGGCGCCACCCCGCCGCCGCTGCCGCCACAGTCCTGACCGGCGCCCCCGGGGCCACTGCGGCCCCGGACCGACGCGGCCCCGGTCGGCGCGCCGTTTTTGTCCGATCGTCTGTTCCGGTAAGGCCCCTCATGACCGAACAAGCCACCTCCACACCGCACGCCTTCCCCTGCGCGTCGTGCGGTGCCCGGGTCGAGTTCGCCCCGGGCACCAACACGCTGCGCTGCCCGTACTGCGGGCACGAGCAGGCGATCCCGCTCGCCCAGCGGCAGGTGCTGGAGCACCACATCGAGGAGCTGGCCACGCTGCCGCGCAAGCCGGTCGCGCAGCTCGCTCCCCAGCAGTACGCATGCCACAAGTGCGGCGCGCGCACCCAGGGCACCACGCTCTCGCAGGCCTGCCAGTTCTGCGGCGCGCCGATGGTGGCCGACCTGAGTTCCGGCGAGCAGGTGGTGCCGGAGGCGGTGCTGCCGTTCCAACTGGACGAGAAGGCGGCCCGGGGCGCGCTGCGCAAGTGGACCTCGTCCCGCTGGTTCGCGCCGAGCGCGTTGAAGAAGGTGGCCACCGCCGAGTCGACCAAGGGCACCTACCTGCCGCACTGGACCTACGACGCGCACACCGCGTCGCGCTACACCGGGGCCCGCGGCGAGCACTACTACACCACCGAGACCTACACCGACTCCAACGGCAACCAGCAGACCCGCCAGGTCCAGCACACCCGGTGGTACCCGGCGTCCGGGGAGGTGCGGCGGTTCTTCGACGACGTGCTGGTGGTCGGCACCCGGCAGCTCGACGCGTCGCGCACCGAGAAGCTCGAGCCGTGGCCGCTGCAGCAGTCCGTGCCCTACCAGCCGGCGTTTTTGGCCGGCTACCAGACGCTGCGCTACGACGTCGAGCCGGAGCAGGGGCTGGAGGTCGCCAAGGGAAAGATGGCCGCGGTCATCAAGGGTGACATCCGCCGCGACATCGGCGGCGACGTGCAGCGCATCGACTGGTTCGACACCCGGTACGCGAACCTGATGTACAAGCTGATGCTGCTGCCGGTGTGGCTGGCGAACTACCTCTACTCGGGCAAGACGTACCAGGTGATGATCAACGCCCGCAGCGGTGAGGTGCACGGCGAGCGGCCGTACAGCGCAGCCAAGATCGCCGCCGCGATCACCGCCGGTGTCCTGCTCATCGCCGCCATCATCACCCTGATCGTCCTGTCCCAGCACTGATCGGTTCGGTTCGGCTCGCGGACCAGCAGGCCGGTGAGCCGGACGTAGTAAGTGCGGACGACGGGGTCGCCGTCGATGTCGTCGATGGGCACTACCCGCAGGTAGGCGGCGCCCGCGACCAGCGCCGGGGTGCTGGCGACCACCATCGCCCAGAAGGAGCCGCGGCCGTGCACCCCGGCCGCCGGGCTGATCCACACCTCCGACCCCGCCCGAGGCGCCTGCGCGGTGCGATGAACAGTGCGACGAACCATGGTGAACCCCCGCGCGAATGGGACGAATCGGTATGGCAGTGGAGCGTACGTCAATAGGAAACTATAGGCAAGCTACGTCTAGGGTAGGGAAGTTTCGTATGCGCTCGCAGGCTGACTGATCTGTTCGACACCATCGGTTCATGAGCCTCGACCCGGACGGCATGACGCCCATGTACGTCCAGCTCGCCGACCTGATCGCGGCTCGCATCTCCTCCGGCGAGTACCGGCGTCGCATCCCGTCGGAGGAGACCTTCCGGCAGGAGTTCGGTCTCGCCCGGCAGACGATCCGCAAGGCCATCGCACTGCTCCGTGACCGCGACCTGGTCGTCACCTCCCGCCGCGGCACCTGGATCAAGGGCCAGGAATAGAGCCGATCGCGGGCGTGGCGGAGCATGACGGGGGCGGACGTTTTCGGCAATATGTGCATACCGCGTGAACGGTCGGCTACCTTCGGCGCCGGGCGGCGGCTACCCGCATCCAGGTGGAAGACTAGGTGGCATGAGTCAGCTCGACCCCCGTTCGATTCCGTCGTCGTTCACCCGTGGAGCGGTGGACCTCGGCGCGTTGCGGCCGCCCGCCGCCAGCCAGTCCGCGCCGGCGCAGCCGGCCCCGTCCACCGACACCGCCGGCCCGGCCGCGGGGACGCCGCCGGCCGGCGTGTCCGTCGCCGTCGACGAGTCCAACTTCCAGGCCGAGGTGCTGGAGCGCAGCCTCCAGGTCCCGGTCGTGGTCGACTTCTGGGCCGAGTGGTGCGGGCCGTGCAAGCAGCTGTCCCCACTGCTGGAGAAGCTGGCCGCGGAGGCGGCCGGCAGCTGGGTGCTCGCCACCGTCGACGTGGACGCCAACCCGCGGCTCGCCCAGGCGTTCCGGGTGCAGTCCATTCCGACGGTGTACGCGATCGTCGGCGGCCAGCCGGTCGACGGCTTCACCGGCGGCATCGGGGAGCAGCAACTGCGGCAGTGGATCGACGCGGTGCGTGCCGCCGGCGGTGCCGCGCCGGCCGAATCGGAGGTCGACCCGCGCATCGTCGACGCCGACGACAACCTCGCGGCCGGTGACCTGGACGGCGCCGAGGAGCTGTTCTCCCAGGTGCTGTCCGAGCGGCCGAACGACCCGCTGGCCACGTCCGGGATGGCCCAGGTGGCGCTGATGCGCCGGGTGCAGACGGTCGACTCGCGGCGTGCCCTGGCCGACGCCCAGCAGCGCCCGGACGACGCGGACGCGCAGCTGCTCGCCGCCGACGTCGAGGTGATGAACGGTCGCGCCGAGGAGGCGTACCAGCGGCTGGTGGAGACGGTGCGCCGGCTGCGCGGCCCGGAACGCGACGCGGTGCGCAAGCACCTGCTCGGCCTGTTCGACGTGGCCGGACCGGACGACCCGGCGGTCGCCGCGGCCCGTCGCGACCTGGCGTCGGCGTTGTTCTAGGCGTGCACGGAATGGGGTGGTGCAGCGAGGCCGAGTCCAGCCGCAGGCTGGCCAGGCGGCGGTGTGTCCGGGTGGTGGAGCCACTCGGGCGTGCCGACAACGCGGCCAGCGGGTGGCTGGCCCGGCCGCAGCCCGCCGACCCCCGTTCCGCGCAGGTCTGAACGGATGGCGGGCGAGCGGGGGGCCAAGCCGGTCACGGTGCTGGACGCGCCGTCGAATCTGGGGTTGACGCCCCCGACGGCGGGTGCGGTCCCCGGGTGTGCCAAGGCGCCCGGTGCGCTGCGCGACCACGACCTGCTCGCCCGGCTCGACGCGCGCGACGCCGGTTGCGTCGTGCCGCCGCGCTACGACCCCGGCGAGTGGGCGCCCGGCGACGGGGTGAACCAGGCCGACCAGGTCGCCGACTACGCGGTGAAGCTGGCGGAGCGGCTGGCTCCGCTGCTCGCCGACGAGTCGTTCCCGGTGGTGCTGGGCGGGGACTGTTCGATCCTGCTGGGGTCGGCGCTCGCGCTGCGCCGCCGCGGTGCCGACGCCGGCACCAGGTACGGGCTGGTCTTCGTCGACGGGCACACCGACTTCCGGCATCCGGGCAACGCCGACTACGTCGGTGCCGCCGGCGGCGAGGAGCTGGCGCTGGTCACCGGGCGCGGCGACGCGCGGCTGACCAACATCGACGGGCTCAAGCCGTACCTGCGGGAGTCCGACATCGTGGTGCTCGGCATCCGCGACGACGACGCGTACCGGATGGACATCACCGCCGCCGGCATCCCGCACCGCACCGTGCCGGTACTGCGGGCCGAGGGGATGCCGCGCACCGCGGCGTGGGCGGCGTCGCTGCTGTCCGACACCGCCGGATTCTGGGTGCACCTGGACACCGACGTGCTGGACCCGACGGTGCTGCCGGCGGTCGACGCGCCCAGCGACGGGGGCATCGGCTACGGGGAGCTGGAGCATCTGCTCGCCGATCTGGTCGCGGTGCCGGGCTGTCTGGGTGTCGAGGTCACCGTGTTCGACCCGGACTACGACCCGGACGGCACGTTCGCCCGCGAGCTGGTGGATGCGCTGGTGGCCGGGCTACGGCCCCGGTGGGACCGGCCGGCGGCGCCGGTTGCGGCGGCTGACCCGGCGACTGCCGGGTCGGCCGAGCTGGCGGGGCCGACCGGTCCGGCCGGGCGGTCGGCGCCGATCGCCGCCGGCTCCGCCCCGCGGCACGCGACGATCACGGTGGCGCTGGCGGACCCGCCGGCGGCCGGCGCCGGTCCGGTCGCGCCGCGCCGGTCGACCGGTCTCGGTTGGCCCGTCGACGAGCCGAACGCCGGGACGGGAGTCGGTACTTCGTCCCGGCTCGGATGGCCCGAATAGTCCCGCTGGTCCAGTCCGCCGACCATCGGGCCGCATGGGCTCGATCACTTTGGCGCGCGCGGACGTGACCGCCCGCGCAGCGCGGGGTTGGGTATCGCGGCGCCGGTATGTCCGGTGCGCCGTCATCCGCCCGTGTGTAGTCGGGTTGCGCACGCTCCGCATCCGGCCGCACCGGATGGCTCCACGCTGCAGGAAGGTCATAGGGTGGAGCCGGATGACCCACAGCGTGGTGGGGCGAGGGGAGTGGCTACCCATGAATCGCCGTTCGGCGACGGATCCTTCGGCGGCCGCAGCGGGCCGGACCGCAGCGGACGACCAGACCGCAGCGGGCGAGACGTCGGAGGGCGCCGATTCGTTCGGCTCGGCTCTTCCGACCGGGCGTGAAGTGGCGCCGGGCGACGATGGCGCACCGCCGGCGGCCGGTGACCCGACCGGTGCGGCGATCGACGAGGTGGCCGACGATGCCGCCCTCGCCGAGGCGGTGGAGAACCGCGAGGCGCTGCTGGCCGAGGCGGCCGAGCTCGCCACCGCCGACGCCGGCCGTGCCGCCGGAAGTTCGCCGGACGAGATGGCCGATCTGGTCCGGCTGTACTGGCGGTTGGTGCCGGACGAGGAGCTGGTCGGCCGGACCGGCGCCGAGCTGTACGAGACGACCTGCCGGCACCGCAAGCTGGCGCAGCGCCGCGGCAGCGGCCAGCCGCAGGTGGAGCTGCGCAACCCCGACGACAGCGGGCACACGGTGCTGTCGGTGGTGACCGACGACATGGCGTTCCTGGTCGACTCGGTGACCGCCGCGCTGGTCGCGCACGACCTGGAGATCCACCTGGTGGTGCACCCCCAGGTGGTGGTGCGCCGGGACGCCGCGGGCGAGCTGGTCGAGGTGCTGCCGCGGCTGGAGGCCGACCAGGCGGGCCCGGACGACACGGTGGAGAGCTGGATGACCTTCGAGGTCGACCGGCAGCAGGACGAGGCGGCGCTCGGGACGCTGTCGAGCGACATCGAGCGGGTGCTCACCGACGTCCGGGAGGTGTCCGAGGACTGGCCGGACATGGTGGACCGGGCCCGGCAGCTCGCCGCCGGGCTGCAGGCCGCGCAGCTGCCGGTGCCGGACAAGGACATCGAGGACGCGGTGGAGCTGTTGCAGTGGCTCGCCGACGACCACTTCACCTTCCTCGGCTACCGCGAGTACCAGCTGGCCCAGCGCGACGACGAGCAGCTGCTGGCGCCGGTGGACGGCAGCGGCCTGGGCATCCTGCGTGGCGCACCGACCAAGCCGCGCAGCCTGTCCTCGATGGCGCCGGAGGCGGAGGCGAAGGCGCTGGAGAAGCGGCTGCTGACGATCACCAAGGCGAACTCGCGGGCCACCGTGCACCGCAACGCCTACCTCGACTACATCGGCATCAAGACGTTCGACGGTGCCGGCAACGTGGTGGGGGAGAAGCGGTTCCTGGGCCTGTTCACCTCGGCCGCGTACGTGCAGTCCACCCGCGAGCTGCCGGTGGTGCGGCGCAAGGTGTCCACGGTGCTGCGCCGGTCCGGGCTGTCGCCGCGCAGCCACTCCGGCCGGGACCTGATGGAGATCCTGGAGACCTACCCGCGCGACGAGCTGTTCCAGATCTCCACCGACGAGCTGTACCGCACGGTGATGGGCGTGCTGCGGCTGGCCGGTCGCCGGCAGCTGCGGCTGTTCGTGCGCCGCGACGCGTACGGCCGGTTCATCTCCTGCCTGGTGTTCCTGCCGCGGGACCGGTTCTCCACCCGTAACCGGCTGCGCATCCAGCGGATCCTGATGGACCGGCTCAACGGTGTCGGGCTGGACTACTCGACCCGGGTCACCGAGGGCCAGCTGGCCCGCATCCACGTCACGGTGCGCACCGACCCGGCCGACCCGCCCGGCGAGCTGGACGTGGAGGCGATCCAGCACGAGCTGGCCGACGCGACCCGGCTGTGGGAGGACGACTTCCGGCTGGTGCTGCAGGCCAAGCTCGGCGACGAGCAGTCCCGCTACCTGTACGAGCGGTACGCGTCGGCGCTGCCGCAGACCTACCAGGACGAGCACACGCCGTACGAGGCGTCGAAGGACCTGGCGAAGCTGGAGCTGCTGGACGAGCCGGGCGAGCTCGCGATGCACCTGTACCGGCGCCGCAAGAACGACGACGACCTGCGGTTCAAGGTGTTCCGCCTGGGCGAGCCGATGATGCTGTCGGCGCTGCTGCCGGTGCTGCACTCGCTCGGGGTGCGGGTCGCGGACGAGCGGCCGTACGAGATCTGCCGCGCCGATGGCACGATCTACCTGTACGACTTCGGGTTGCGCCCGCCGGCGGATGCGCTGGACATGTCGCAGGTGCGGGCCAAGGTGGAGAACGCGTTCTCCGCCGCCTGGCGCGGTGAGTCCGAAGTGGACGGTCTGAACCAGCTGGTGCTGCGCGCCGGGCTGACCTGGCGGCAGATCGTCATCCTCCGGCTGTACGTGAAGTACCTGCGGCAGGCCGGCACGGTGTTCAGCCAGGACTACATCCAGGACACCATCGTGGCCTACCCGGGCATCGCGACGCTGCTGGTGGCGCTGTTCGAGACCCGCTTCGACCCGCGCATCCAGCTCTCCGACTCCGCGCGCGCCGAGCACGGCCAGCACCTGATCGAGGCGATCACCGCGCAGTTGGACGACGTGGCGAGCCTGGAGGCCGACCGGATCCTGCGCAACCTGCTGACGCTGATCGAGTCGACCCTGCGCACCAGCTTCTTCCAGCGCGGCACCGGCCGGCCCAAGCCGTACGTGGCGGTCAAGCTCGACGCGCAGCGGGTGCCGGTGCTCCCCAAGCCGCGACCCCGGTTCGAGATCTTCGTGTACTCGCCCCGGTTCGAGGGCGTGCACCTGCGGTTCGGCGCGGTGGCCCGGGGTGGGCTGCGCTGGTCGGACCGCCGGGAGGACTTCCGGACCGAGATCCTCGGCCTGGTCAAGGCGCAGATGGTGAAGAACGCGGTGATCGTGCCGGTCGGCGCCAAGGGCGGCTTCGTGCTCAAGCAGGCGCCCGCGGCGAGCGACCGAGAAGCGTTCCAGGCCGAGGGCGTCGCCTGCTACAAGATGTTCATCTCGGCGCTGCTGGACGTCACCGACAACATCGAGCCGGACGGCACCGTGGTGCACCCCACCGACGTGGTGCGGCACGACGGCGACGACACCTACCTGGTGGTGGCCGCGGACAAGGGCACCGCGACGTTCTCCGACATCGCCAACCAGATCGCGATCGACTACGGCTACTGGCTGGGTGACGCGTTCGCGTCCGGCGGTTCGGTGGGTTACGACCACAAGAAGATGGGCATCACCGCCCGCGGCGCGTGGGAGTCGGTCAAGTACCACTTCCGGGAGCTGGGCACCGACTGCCAGACCGAGCCGTTCACCGCGGTCGGTGTCGGCGACATGTCCGGCGACGTGTTCGGCAACGGCATGCTGTGCAGCGAGACGACGCGGTTGATCGCGGCGTTCGACCACCGGCACATCTTCCTGGACCCCGACCCGGACCCGGCCGCGTCGTACGCGGAGCGGCGGCGGATGTTCGACCTGCCCCGGTCGAGTTGGGCCGACTACGACGCGTCGACGATCTCCGCCGGTGGCGGGGTGTGGTCGCGCGCCGCGAAGTCGATCCCGATCTCCGGCCCGGCGCGGGCCGCGCTGGGCCTGGCCGACGACGTGACGTCGCTGTCGCCGCCGGAGCTGATGCGCGCCATCCTGCTGGCGCCGGTCGACCTGCTGTGGAACGGCGGTATCGGCACGTACGTCAAGGCGCGCACCGAGAACAACGTCGACGTCGGCGACAAGGCCAACGACGCGATCCGGGTCGACGGCGGCGAGCTGCGCTGCAAGATCGTCGGCGAGGGCGGCAACCTGGGCTGCACGCAGCTGGGCCGGGTGGAGTTCGCGGCCGCCGGCGGCCGGATCAACACCGACTTCATCGACAACTCCGCCGGGGTGGACACCTCCGACCACGAGGTCAACATCAAGGTGCTGCTCAACCGGGCGAAGGCGGCCGGCGAGCTGACCGAGGACGAGCGTCGCGCGCTGCTGTTCCAGATGACCGACGAGATCGGCGAGCACGTGCTGCTCGACAACTACGACCAGAACACCGCGCTGGGCTGCGCCCGGGCCCAGGCGTACCCGCTGCTGCCGGTGCACCGCCGGCTGATCACCGACCTGGAGCGCTCGGGTCGGCTGGACCGGGTGTTGGAGGGGCTGCCGACCGACGAGGAACTGGCGGCCCGGGACAAGCAGAACCTCGGCCTGTACTCGCCGGAGTTCTGCGTGATCCTCGCCTACGTCAAGATCGCGCTGGAGGACGAGCTGCTCGACTCGACCCTGCCGGACGAGCCGTGGACCGCGCAGACGCTGGTCGACTACTTCCCGACGGCGCTGCGCGAGCGGTACGCCGACCAGATGGCCGAGCACCCGCTGCACCGCGAGATCGTCACCACCCTGCTGGTCAACGAGACCGTCAACCGCGGCGGCATCTCCTTCGTGTTCCGGGCGATGGAGGAGACCGGCGCGAGCGAGGTGGAGGTGCTGCGGGCGTTCGTGATCACCCGGGACGTGTTCGGCCTGGCGCCGCTGTGGCGCGAGCTGGAGGCGCTGGACAACACCGTACCGGCGGCGGCGCAGGTCGACGCGCTGCTGCGGACCCGCCGGGCGCTGGACCGGGCGGTGCGCTGGATCCTGCAGAACCGGCGCAGCCCGCTGGCGGTACCGGACGAGATCGAGCGGTTCGGTTCGGGCATGGCCGAGCTGCTGCCGAAGGTCGGCAGCCTGTACCGCGGCGCCGAGCAGGAGGCGTACGCCAAGCACCGCGACGAGCTCGCCGCCGAGGGGGTACCGGCGGAGCTGGCCGACCGCGCGACCCGGGTGCTGTGGGGCTTCGGCCTGCTCGACGTGGTGGAGGTCGCGCACGCGACCGGCCGGCCGCTGGCGGAGATCGCGGACGTGTACTACGCGATGTCGGAGCGGTTCCGGGTGGACGAGCTGCTGGACAAGATCTCCAACCTGCCCCGGCACGACCGGTGGCAGACGCAGGCCCGGCAGGCGCTGCGCTACGACCTGTACGCGGCGCTCGCGGCGCTGACCGCCGAGGCGCTGGCGGCGACCGACTCGTCGCTGCCGGCCACCGAACGGGTCGACGCGTGGGCGGAGCAGAACGCCACCCCGATCGGCCGGGCGCTGGCCGCGATCGGCGAGTTCCACGGCACCAGCTCGGACCTCGCCGCGCTGTCGGTGCTGCTGCGCCAGATCCGTACCGTGGTGCGCACCTCCGCGCTGGCCGCGAACTGAGCTGCTGCCGGGCCCGGCCGGGCCCGGCAGCCGGCGGGTCGGGGAGATTCCCGGACGCGCGGTTCGGGCCGCTGCGGCATCCTGGGGGATGCGCGGCGAAGTGGGCCCGATCGAGGAGTACGTGCGTGCGCTGACGGCGGCGTTGCCCGGCCCGGCGCGGGCCCGGGCGAGCCTGGTCGGTGAGGCCCGGGACGGTCTGGTCGACGCGGCGACGGCCTACCGGTCCGCCGGCTGGCCGGCGCGGCGGGCCGAGGAGCTGGCGGTCGCCGACTTCGGCACGGTCCGCGAGCTGGCCGGCGAGTACCGCACCGAGCTGGCGCTGTCCCAGGGCCGGCGCACGTTGTTGCTGACCGCCGCGGTGCAGCTCGGCGTGTGGCTGTTCTCCGAGCTGTCCTGGCGGCTGGGCGAGCACCGGTTGTGGTCGGGCGCGGCGCCGTCGGACGGGTACCGGCTGCTGGCCCGGGCGGTCGACGCGTTGCAGTTGATCCCGGTGGGGGTCGCGTTGTGCGCGGTGCTGGTCGCGTTCACCTACGGCCAGCGGGTGCTGCCCCGGCCCGATCTGCTGGCCCGCGCGTCGGGGGCCTTCGGCTTCGGCGTCGCGGCGACGATGCTGGTCTCGTGCGCGGTGATGTCGCTGGCTACCCCGGGCCTGGCCGGCGTCGGGTCGGTGGTCACGTCGGTACTGGCGGTCGCGGCGCCGGCGGGGCTGATTGCGGCGAGCGCCCGCCGGTCGTTCGTGGCGGCGGCGCCCCGGCCGGCCTGAACGTCGGTCAGCCGGTGCCGAGGACGCCTTCGATGACGGCGCTGAAGTCGCGCCAGTCGGCCCGCTCGGCGGCGAGGAACCGGCTGCCGGCGTCGGTGATCCAGTAGGTGCGGCGCTGTCGGCCGGCCACCGTGGCCCATTCGCTGCGCAGGTAGCCGGCACGCTCCAGCCGGCGCAGTGCCGGGTAGAGGGTGCCGGTGGGCATGCTGACGGCACCGCCGCTGCGCGCCGACAGCGCCTCGGCGATCGCGTACCCGTGCCGGGGGCCGTCGTCGAGGACGGCGAGCACCAGCGCGTCGAGGTGCCCGCGGAGCCGGTCCGCCTTCATGCCGTCAACCTACCCACCCGCCGATCTCGGCGCCCACCGCCCGCGGCCCGCCGGCCGGTCTCGGGGTTCCCTCGGGGTTGCGTGTTGGACCTCTACATGTAGCGTGTCTACACGTAGGACGTCAACTCATGGGAGGGTACGTGACCGCCGTCGACCTGGCCCGGGTGCAGTTCGCGCTCACCGCGAACGTGCACTTCCTGTTCGTCGTGCTGACCCTGGGGCTGACGCCGATGATCGCGATCATGCAGACCCGGTACGTGCTGACCGGCCGGGACGTGCACCTGGCCATGACGCGCTACTGGGGCCAGCTCTACGTGGTCAACTACGGCCTGGGCATCGTCACCGGGCTGGTGATGGAGTTCCAGTTCGGCCTGGCCTGGACCGGCGTCGACCGGGTCGCCGGGCAGGTGTTCGGGGCGCCGCTGGCGCTGGAGACGATCATCGCGTTCTTCGCCGAGGCGACCTTCCTCGGCATCTGGATCTTCGGCTGGGGCACGCTGCCGAAGGTTGCGCACCTGGTGTCGTTCTACCTGGTCACCATCACCGCGTACGCGTCCGCGGTGTTCATCATGGTGGCCAACGGATTCCTGCAACACCCGGTCGGATACCTGCTGCGCGACGGCACCGCGCACGTCACCGACCTGCGGGCGCTGTTCACCAACCCGGAGGCGGTCGGCGCGCTGCGCCACCTGCTGCCCGCCGCGTCGATGCTCGGCGGCATGGTCGTCGCCGGGATCAGCGCCTGGCAGCTGCGGCGGCGCCCGGACGACACCGACGTGTTCCTCCGCTCGCTGCGGATCGGCGTCCTGGTCGGGCTCGTCGGCGCGTTCTTCACCTTCCAGTACGGCTGGGCTCAGCTGGACTACCTGCGCACCGATCAGCCCGGCAAGGTCGATGCGATCATGGCGTCGAAGGGCACGGCACCGGTGACCGACCGGCCGCCGGGCTGGATCTCGGTGCCGTTCTCGATCATGCAGCAGTTCGGCGAGTACTCCGCCTACCTCGGGCTGTTCCTGCTGCCCTTCCTGATCCGCCGCTGGATCGTGCGCCGGCGACTCCTGCTGCGGGTGATGACCTGGTGGATTCCGCTGCCGTTCGTCGCGGTCGTCTGCGGTTGGTTGGTGCGCGAGGTCGGCCGGCAGCCTTGGGTCGTCTACGGAGTGCTGCGCACCGCGGACGCCGCCTCGTTGCCGACCGGCCCGGTCGCGGTGTCACTCGCGCTGTTCGGCGTGCTGGTGGTCGGGCTCGCCGTGACGAACTGGTTGGTACTGCTGATGCTCGCGCGGCGCGGGCCGCACCGGCTGATCCTCGGCCGGGTGCTCGGCGACGAGGAGACGACCGCGCCCGAGCCGGCCGTGGTGTGAGAGGGGACAACGGATGCACACTGCGCTCACCGCGATGTTGCTGCTGCTGGTGGCCGGCTGGTTCGTACTCGACGGGTACGGGCTGGGCACCGGGATCCTGCTGCGGTGGCTGGCCCCGCCCGGCCGGCCGCGCCGCCGGGTGCTGACCGGGGTCGGCCCGGTACTGCTGGCCAACGAGATGTGGCTGGTCGCCGCCGCCGGGCTGGTCGCCGGCGCGTTCCCGGCCGCCGAACGGGTCCTCGCCGCCGCCTGGCCGGCGGTGGTGCCCGGCCTCGCCGCATGGGTGCTGCGCGATGCCGGGCTGTGGCTGCGCGGCCGGCGCGACTCGCCACGCTGGCGCCGTTGCTGGGAGTCCGGGTACGCGCTGGGCAGCCTGGTGTTCGCGTTCTGCTGGGGCCTGCTGCTCGGCGGCCTCGCCCTCGGCCTGCCGCCCGGGCTCGGCCTCGGCGATCCCGGCACCGCCTGGTTCGCCCCGGTGTGCGGGCTGGTCGTGGTCGGCGTGCTCGGTACGCACGGCGCGGCCGTCACCGCCGTCCGGGTGCCGTCGGCCGCCGCCCGCGCGGTCAAGCTGGTCGAGCGGCTGGCCCGGCCAGCCGCCGCGCTGACCCTGCCGGTGGCGCTCGCCGGCCTCACCCTGCCGGCGGTACGGGCACAGCTCGCGCCGCCCGCCGCCCTGGTCCTGCTCGCCCCGCTCGGGCTGCTGTACGCCCGGCGCGCGCTGGCCCACCGGCAGCCGAAACGCGCCACCGCCGGTACCGCGGTCGCCGCCGCGGCGCCGGCGCTGGCCGTGCTCGGCTGCGCCGCGCCGCAACTGGCCGCGGCCGCCGGCGACTCGACCGTGCTGGCGGTGGTGCTGCTCGCCGCGGCGCCGGTCGTGCTCGCCCACCAGGGCCTGCTGTGGTGGCTGTTCCGGCACCCGGTCACCGACCGCACCGTCGCCTTCTTCTGATGCCCGCCAGCCGAACCCGGGCCCGCGTCGCCCGGCTCCCCGAGGTACGCCGGCACCTGGCGGCGGGTTGGTTCGCCGCCGCGGCCCTCGCCGCGCTGACCGTCGCGCAGCTGGACCTGCTGGCCCGGCTCATCGTCGCGGTGATCGACGGCCGCGCGGTCGCCGGGCTCACGGCGGCACTGGCGGCGGCGACCGTCGCCCGCGCCGCACTCGCCGGCTGCCGGGAGGCGGTCGCGGGTCGCACCGCCGCGCGGGCCACCGCGGCGCTGCGGCACCGCGTCCTCGCCGCGGCGCAGTCGCTCGGCCCGCAGTGGGTCGCCGGGCGGCCGACCGGCGAGCTGGTCGCGCTGACCGACCGTGGCATCGACGGGCTCACCCCGTACCTGCGGGACTACCTGCCGCAGCTCGCGCTCGCCGCCGCGCTGCCGGTCGCGGTGCTGATCCGGCTCTGCTGGGCCGATCCGGCCTCGGCGCTGGTGGTGGCGGCGACGCTACCGCTGATCCCGCTGTTCGGCGCGCTCGCCGGTCGGCAGGCGCGATCCGCCACCCGGCGGCAGTGGCGCCGGCTGTCCGTCCTGAGTGGACATTTCCTGGACACCGTGCTCGGCTTGCCGACGCTGCGCGCGTTCGGCCGCGCCGGGACGCACGCGGTACGGCTGCGAACGGTCGCCGACGCGCACCGGCACGCCACCATGACCGCGCTGCGGGTGGCGTTCCTCACCTCGCTGGTGCTGGAGCTGGTCGCGGCGCTGTCGTTGGCGCTGCTCGCGGTGCCGATCGGGCTGCGGCTGCTGGCCGGCGACCTCGACCTGCGTACCGCGCTGGTGGTGCTGCTGCTCGCGCCCGAGGCGTACCTGCCGCTGCGCGCGCTCGGTGCGCGCTTCCACGCCGGCGCCGCCGGGCTCGCCGCCGCCGAGGACGCCTTCGCCGTCCTCGATGCCGCGGCGCCCACGGTGGCACCGGATCGACCCGATGCCGGCGCCGCCGTACCGCGGCCCCGGCCGGCGTCCACCGGGCCAGCGGGCCGTCCCGATGCCGCCGACGTACCGGCGCCCCGGCCGGCGCCCACCGGCCGCGCCGCCCGGCGACGGCGGGTGCTGGTGCGGTGCGAGGACGTGACGGTCCGGTACCCGGGCCGCGACGAACCCGCGCTGTGCGGGTTCGACCTCACCGTCGAGGCCGGCGACCGGCTGGTGCTGACCGGCCCGAGCGGGTCCGGCAAGAGCACGGTCCTGGCGCTGGTACTGGGGTTCGTCCGGCCGGCGCGCGGCCGGGTGCTGCTCGACGGGCTGGACCTGGACAGCGCGGGGCGGGCCGAGCTGGCCGCGTGGCGGGCCCGGCTCGGCTGGCTGCCGCAGCGGCCGAGGCTGTTCGCCGGCACGCTCGCCGCCAACGTCGCGCTCGGTGCTCCCGACGTCCCCGAAGCGCGGATTCGCCGGGCGATCCGGGCCGCCGCCCTGGACGAGGTGGTCACCGGCCTGCCCGCCGGCCTGCACACCGTCCTCGGGGAGAACGGGCACGGGCTGTCGGCGGGGCAGCGGCAGCGGGTGGCGCTGGCCCGCGCGCTGTGCCGGGACGCGCCGCTGCTGCTGCTCGACGAACCGACCGCCCGGCTGGACGCGGACACCGAGGCGGCCGTACTGGCCGCCGCGACCCGGCTGCCGGCCGACCGTACCCTGCTCGCCGTCGCGCACCGGCCGGCCACCATCGCCGCCGCCCGGCCGGTACCGATGCCGCCGGTCGCCGAGCTGGTGGAGCCGCGGCCATGACCACACCGGTTGCCGGACAAGGGAAACGCGACGGGCGGGTGCTGCGCCCGGTCGCCGGCCCGGTGCTGCTCGCCGCGGTGGCCGGCGCCGGTGCCGAACTCGCGGGTACCGCGCTGCTCGCCACCGCGGCCTGGTTGCTGGCGCGCGCCGCCGAGCAAC
This sequence comes from Actinocatenispora thailandica, assembly GCF_016865425.1. Classification (NCBI taxonomy): domain Bacteria; kingdom Bacillati; phylum Actinomycetota; class Actinomycetes; order Micromonosporales; family Micromonosporaceae; genus Actinocatenispora; species Actinocatenispora thailandica. Next base: position 2,343,339 of record NZ_AP023355.1, read on the forward strand.
CCGCACTCGCCGCGCTGTCGGTGGCCATCGTCGCGGTCCGGGCGTTCGCGCTGCTGCGGGGCGGGCTGCGCTACGCGGAGCGGCTCACCGGGCACCGCGCGGCGCTGCGCGCGCTGGCCGTACTGCGCGAACGGGTGTACCTGGCGCTGATCCCGCTGGCGCCGGGCGGGCTGCCGGGCTGGCGGCGGGCGCAGCTGCTGCACCGGATGGTCACCGACACCGAGGCGGTGCAGGACCTGGTCGTGCGCTGCCTGGTTCCGGCCGCCGGCGCGACGCTCGCCGGCACCCTGGGGCTGGTCGTGGTGGCCGGGCTGTCCCCGGCATCGGCGCTGCCGCTGCTCGCGGCGCTCGTCGGTACCTGCCTGGTGCTGCCGGCATGTGCCGGCCAACGGCGCCACCGCGCCGCCGGCGACGACGACACGTCGGTGCCGGTAACCGCCACCGACCTGCTGGACGGCGCCGCCGAACTCGCCGCGTACGGCGCCGAGCCGGCCGCGCTGGCCGCCGCCGGCGCCGCGCACGCCGACCGGGCCGCCCGGGACCGCGCCGAGGCGCGAGTGGCCGGCGCGCTGTCCGCCGCCGGCCTCGCGCTGCAGGGCCTCGCCGCCGCGACCGCGACCGTACTGGCGGCGCCGGCCGGCGGGCCGGCCGTCGCGGTGGTGGCACTGACCGTCCTGGTGGCACTGGAGCCGTCGCTGGCGCTGCCGGTCGCCGCCCGCCGGCTGGTGGACGCGCGCACCGCGCTGCGCCGGGTCCGCGCGGTGCTCGCCGCGCCGGCTCCGGTGACCGAACCGGACGAGCCGCTGCCGGTACCGACCGGCCGGGTCGGCATCGCGATTCGCGCCCTGCGGGTGCGCCACCCCGGCGGCCGGGCACCGGCGCTGGACGGAGTGAGCGTCGACATCCCGCCCGGCAGCCGGCTGGTCGTGACCGGGCCGAGCGGATCGGGCAAGAGCACCCTGCTCGCCGCGCTGCGCCGGTTCGTCCCGCCGGACGGCGGCACGATCCGGCTCGGCGGCAACCCGATCGAGGCGTACGCCGGGGACGACGTGCGGCGGCTGATCGGCGGCGTCGGCGAGGAGGCGCACCTGTTCGACACCACCCTGGGTGTGAACCTCCGGCTCGGCCGCCCCGCGGCGACCGACGACGAGCTGCGGGCGGTACTGCACCGGGTCGGGCTCGGCGACTGGCTCGCCGGTACCGCCGACGGCCTGGACACCGCACTCGGCCAGGACGGCGGCGCGCTGTCCGGCGGCCAGCGGCAGCGCGTCCTGCTGGCCCGGGCGCTGCTCGCCGACCCGCCGGTACTGCTGCTGGACGAGCCGACGGAGGGGCTCCCGGCCGCCGATGCGGACCGGCTGCTGCGTGATGTGCTGACCGCCACCGCTGGCCGCAGCACGATCCTGGTCAGCCACGACCCGACCGCCCTGGCGCACGCCGACCAGGTCCTCGACCTCGGCGTCGCGGGGCGTCGCGGGGCGACAACGCCCCGCGACGCCGTCAGTCGTTCGTGTCGCGGCGCAGCTTCTTGATGTCGCCGCGGCGGCGCTTGGCGTTCAACCGGCGGGTCACCGATCCGCGGGACGGCTTGGTCGCCCGGCGGGCCGGCGGCGGCGGCGCGACCGCGTTCCGGACCAGGTCGGCGAGCCGCTGGGCGGCGGCGCGCCGGTTGTCCAGCTGCGCGCGGTGCTCGGACGCGGCCACCGTCAGCACCCCGTCGACCAGCCGGGAACCGAGCCGCTGCACCGCCCGGTCGCGCAGTGTCGGGGACAACACGGGCGAGTTGACCAGATCCCAGGACAGCTCGACCCGGGAGTCGGTGGTGTTGACGCCCTGCCCGCCGGGCCCGCTGGAGCGGGAGAACCGCCACCGCAGCTCGGCCCCGGGAATGGCGAGCGAACGGGTCACGGTCAGCGGCTCGGGCATGATTCCCAGCCTATGCCGTACCCATCGACCGGCGTCACCGCATTACGCCCGGCCCGGCACGCCCGGATCAGGTCGGCGACTCGCCCAGCTCGCCGTCCGCGCCGGGCCGGGCACGCCGGGGCGGGCGTCCGCGGACCGGCCGGTGGCTGTCGAACCGGTACTCCAGCACGCCCTCCCCGCCGGTGAGGTCGGGGAGCTGGTGTTGCAGGGCGTGCAGTCGGGCCGCGACCAGCCGGGCATCGATGCGCGCCATCGGCCCGGCCGACCACTGGCCGGTCAGCTCGGCGCCCATCCGTCCCAGCACCGTCTGCAGCGCGGCGACGTGCTGCTCGGGCACCTCCAGCGAGACCCGCAGGACCGGCTCGCAGACCCGGGTACCGGCGCGCCGGAGTGCCTGGCGGCAGACGACCGGTGCGACCTTGCGGTAGTCCAGCGCGGTGCTGCGCGGCCCGCGCTTGGACGGTGGGCCGTCGGCCACGCTGTAGCCGGCCTCCACCAGGGTGACCACGCAGTCGGTGACCGGCCACCCGTGCAGCCCGTACCGGAGGGTGTCCCGGATGTGCTGCTCGATGGTGGCGGCGAACCGGGTGGCGTCGCCGTAGAGGTACAGCGGCATGTCCCGGGCGGCCGCGGCGACCACGAAACGGATCCCGCTGCCGGCTTCGGCCGGTTCGATCCGCAGGCCGATCGTCGCCTGGTACGGGTTGCTCGCGGTGTTGAGCCGCTCGACCGCCGTGCCGGTACCGCGGGGGCGTTCGATGTGCAGCACCGCGGCGTCGGCGAACCGTGCCAGGATGCCGTACTCCTCGGCCAGCGTGGCTTCGAGCACCTCCTGCTGGACGCGCCCGTACAGCGACACCGTCGGTTGGCCGGCCGCGTCGAGGTGCACGTCGATGAGCGGGTCCTGATCGGCGAGCTGGGCCAGTGCGGTCCGCAGCGCGGGACCGTCCTCGGGCCGAGCCGCCTCGACGGCGGCTTCCAGCGTCGGCGGCGGGAACTGCGGCTCGGCGGGTTCCGGCAGCTCGCCGACCGCATCGCCGACCCGTACCGCCGACAGGCCGCGAACCCGGCCGATCTCGCCGGGACCGACTGCGTCGACGAGGGTCCACCCGCCGTCGCCGTAGGTCTCCACCGACGACGCCTTGCCGCTGCGCCCGCCGGCCAGTTCGAGTCGCTGCCGGGGCCGCAGCACGCCGCTCGACACCCGCAGGTAGGCGATCTTGTCGCCGCCCGGGCCCCGCTCCACCTTGAACACCCGCGCCGCGATGCGGCCGTCGGCCGACCCCTCCGCCGTGGGCAACAGCGTGGTGAGCGACGCCAGGATCTCCTCGACGCCGGCGCCGGTCGCCGCGGACCCGGCGAACACCGGGTGCAGCAACCCCGCTCGGGTCTGCGCGGCGATGTCCGCGTGCAGGGCACCGGCCGGGACCGGGGCGCCCGCCAGGTAGGACCGCAGGACGTCGTCGTCGTGTTCGGCGAGCGTGGTCGTCGCGCGCTCGGCGAACACCGGATCCGCACCGCGGTACGGAACGAAGGCGCCGGCCGGCGAGCCGGCCCGCTGCACCCGGCCCATCACCAGGACGTCGGGGGTGAGCCGGGAGCGGATGGCGGCGACCACCGCGTCGAGGTCGGCGCCGACCCTGTCGATCTTGTTGACGAACAGCAGCGTCGGCACCTCCAGCCGCTGCAGCGCGCGCATCAGGACACGGGTCTGTGGCTGCACGCCCTCGACGGCCGACAGCACCAGGATCGCGCCGTCGAGGATCCCGAGGACGCGCTCGACCTCGGCGATGAAGTCCGGGTGGCCGGGGGTGTCGACGACGTTGACCCGCCGGTCACCCAAGCCGAACGAGACCACCGCCGACCTGATGGTGATGCCGCGCCGGCGCTCCAGCGCGAGGCTGTCGGTACGAGTGGTGCCCGAATCGACCGAGCCCGGCTCGTCGATCGCTCCCGCGAGGTGCAGGAGCCGTTCGGTGAGGGTTGTCTTACCGGCGTCGACGTGGGCGAGAACGCCCAGATTCAGGAAGCGGGTGGCGGTGGACGGCACGCGAAGACCTCGATGCGAGAGAAGGCCGAAGGCTGGGGCGAAGAATCGCGTGCGCCGCTCGCATCGAGGAAGCCTCCTGTATGGGCATGCCAAAACCGCACCGTCGCCGCCAGCGTAGGGCCGGCCCCGAACCGGTACCAGTGGTTATTCGTCCTGCCGTCCCGTCGGACGCTGCCGCCGCGCACCAGGGCCGGCCGCGGCCGGGTCAGCGGTTGCGGTAGACGACGCGGAAGCCGAGGTGATCGGCGAAGTGCGCGAACCGGGCGGAGCGCATCGTCGACTCGGCCGAGTCGACTCGCTTGCCGTTGACCAGCCGATCCAGCAACACCGTTTCGAACGCGGCTGCCTCCACCCAGTCGACGGTCTTGGTGTAGCCGCAGATCAGCGCCGCACCGGTGCGGTCGAGGAAGTCGCGCAGCGCGCGGTCGGGCGCCTTGAGCACCGCGCAGCTGCCGAAGAACAGCCGCCGCCCCGGGCACTTGCCGGCGAGGATCTCGCCCACCTCGTCCAGCTCGATGGTGTTGTCGTGGTGGTTGAACTCGGTCAGCAGCAGCCGCTGCGGCTCACCGTGCACCGCGAAGAACCCGACGTTGAAGTCGTCGTACTGCTTGAGGGTCCAACGGTCGAGGTAGTACTCCAGCTCCTGGGCGGTGGCGACGTCCTTGTGGATGTACTTGATGCTCTGGATGCGCTCCAGCAGCTCCAGGGTCGGCAACACCGAGCCGCGACTGGTCATGTCGCGCGCCCACTGACCTTCCACGCAGAACACGCCACCTCGTGACATTCCGCAGCGCTCCCTTCGCCGTACGGCGCCACGCGGAGTCTAGGCAGCGCCCCCGACAGGAGTACATCGCCCGAAAGAGCCCGTGCGAATTTCCACAGCCGCCTACACTCTCGGCACTTTTCTTCTCACTGTTCGTGGTTTCTGCCGCCGATCGGGAGCCTGCGGTCCCGCGCGTGCCAGGCATCCTCCCGGCAGCCGGCGGGCCGGCACCTACGCTGGTCGTCCACTCGCGGATTGACTCTCCAGTTGGTCGAGGGGGGAGGGTTCGGGTCGTGTTCGACGGGGGACTACTGAGCATCGGGGAGCTGGCCCGCGCCAGCGGGCTGCCGGTCAGCGCGCTGCGCTTCTACGACGGAGCGCGGCTGCTGGTGCCGGCGCAGGTCGATCCGCGCAGCGGCTACCGGCGGTACGGCCCGGGCCAGGTCGCCGCCGCCCGGCTGCTGGCGCGGCTGCGCCGGGTCGGCATGCCGCTGGCCGACATGCGGCTGCTGCTGGCCGCCCGGGACGACCGGCAGCTCGTCGGTGCGCTCGTCGCCGAACACCTGGCCCGCCTGGAGGCCGGGCTGGCCGACGCCCGACGAGAACTGGAGCACGTCGTGTCCGAGACCGATCCCGCGGTGACCACCTTCCGGGTCGCCCCCACCGAGCTGCGCCGCGCCCTCGGCGCGGTCACCTTCGCCCTCCCGTCCGGTACCGGCTCGCACGCCGTGCCATCCGCGGCCGAGGACTCCGGGGTGCTGGACGCGGTGCTGTTCGACGTCGACGGGGACCGGCTGACGCTCGTCGCGACCGACCGGTACCGGCTGGCCGTCAGCTCGGTTCCGGTCACCGACCGGACCGGGCCCGACGGACGGCTACCGGTGCCGCGGGCCGCGCTGCCGCGGCTCGCCGAGCTGGCCGGCGAGCACGTCGCCGGGCGCATCGACGGCGCCGTGATGCGGCTCGGTGAGCTGCGTCTGACCGCCCAGCCGGGGCAGTACCCGGACTACCGGCAGGTGACCGCATCGGTTGGTGGGCAACGTATCCCGACCGACGGGGCGGCGTTGCGGGCGATGCTCACGGCCGGCCCGCTGCGGAGCGTACCGGAGTGCTCCGGCCCGGTCGCCGCCCTCGGCGTGGACGCCGCCGGGACGCTCGCCGTGCTCGACGCCGACGACGCCGGGTTCCTGACCGCGGTCAACCGCGACTTCCTGCTCGACGCGGTGGCCGCGGCGCCCGCCGGTCAGCTCGTCCTCGACTTCGCCGGCCCGATCCATCCGCTCGCCCTCCGGGACCCCGGCGACCCCGCCAGCTACTCGATCCTGATGCCCGTCCGCCTGCCGTGACGGCGGTACGCCGGCTGCCGGCCGACGCGGTCGCGCGTTCCGGGTACGGCTGGTGGCTCGCCGGCAGCGCCGTCTCGCTGCTGGGTTCCTCGGCGCAGGGCTTCGCGCTCGGCTGGTCCGCGGCCGGCTACGGCGGCTCGTGGGCGGCGCTGGTGCTGACCGCGACCACGGCACCGAGGCTGGTGCTGGCCCTGTTCGGTGGCGCGGTGGCGGACCGGTACGGGCCCTGGCGGGTACTGGTGGGGGCCAGCGTGTCGATGCTCGCCGTGATGGCCGGGCTCGCCGTCGCGGTGGCCGCGGTGGGGATCGGGCCACCGCTGCTGCTCGCGGTGGCGGTGCTGCTGGGTGCCGCCAGCGCCTTCCAGTACCCGGCTGCCGGTAGCGTCGTCCGGCACCTCGCCGCCGACCGGGCGTTGGGCCGCGCGATGGCGGCCAACCAGGTCGCCGGCCGCGCCTCGGCGTTCGTCGGCCCCGCGCTCGGCGGGCTGCTGGTCGCCGCCCTCGGGCTGCTCGGCACCTCGGTGCTCGACGCCGCCAGCTACCTGGGGTTGCTCGGCGTCCTGGTACTGCTGCGCGGCCGGCTGGACCGGCCCGGGCTGGTGGACGGCGGCGGCGTGGTGGCGCGGATCCGGGCCGGGATCGTGGTGGTGGCGGCGGACCGGCTGCTGCGTGCGCTGCTGGCGCTCGTCGCGGTCACCGCCGGCTGCCTGCTGCCCATCGCCTCGCTGCTGGTGCCGCTGCTGGTGCGGCAGCACGGCTGGCCGGCCGCCACGGCGGGCTGGGTGGTGGGTGCCGAGGCGCTCGGCGTCGGGTCGGTGATCGTCCTGGTACTGCTGCGTGGCACCGCCCGTCGCGCCGGGGTCGTGCTCGCGGGCGGCCTGCTGCTCGCCGGTTTCGGCGCCGGATGTCTGGCGTTCGCCGGCTCGGGGCGGGCCGCGACCGGGGCAGCGTTCGTTCTGGGGCTGGGTACCGGCGCGTTCACCACGCACATCGGCCCGCTGCTGCTGCGGGCGTCGCCCACCGAATACCTCTCCCGGATCCAGGCGGTACTGCTGATCGTCCAGACGGCGCCGCTGTTGTTGACGCTCAACGTCTTCGGCTGGTTGGCCGACCGGGTCGGCGCCGGCGCGGTCGTCGCCGGCTGCGCGGTGCCGGCGTTGCTGGCCGGGCTGTGCGGGCTGGCCAGCCGCCGATTGCGCGGCGTGCTGGCCGGCTGACCGGTTCGCCTGCCCGCCGAGCCGGCCGCGCACCGGCGGGAGCGCGCCCGCGGGCGGCGGCGGGGTCGATCAGTCCGCAGCCGATCGGTCCACGCTCGGTCTGTCCATGGTGGATCGGTCGGCGGCCAGCAGGTACCCGCGCAGCACCACCTTCAGCTCGGCCACGATCTCCCGATCGCCGTCCGGATCGTCCCGGAACGCCTCGCTGAGCAGTTTGTCGCCGATGCTGACGGCGATCCGGGCCCGCCGCATCGACACGTCGATGCGGTACCGGGGGGTGGCCAGCGCGGCGCGCAACCGGGTGGCCAGCGCGGCGTCGTGCGCGTCGCCGACGGCCCGGTCCAGGTGACCTGCCGGGCCGCTGAAGAACCACACCTGATGGAAGCCCGGCTCGGACCGGTAGAACCGGGCGAACGCGTCGACCACCCGGTCGACCAGGTCGCCGGCCGCTGGCGGCGGGTCGGCGAGCGCGCCGTCCAGGACCGTGATCATCCGGTCCAGCCAGTGCAGCACGAGCGCGCGGGCGATCTCGTCCTTGTCCGCGAAGTAGCGATACAGCGAGCCGACCGAGACGCCGGCGCGTTCGGCGATCAGTTTGGTCCCGATCTCCGGGTACGGGAGTTCCGCCAGCAGTGTCGCGGTGGCGTCGAGGATCTGGTCCCGTTTTGCCCTGCTTCGCTGCTGTCGTGGGGTACCGCGGCTTGACACCGCGGCAAAACCTGAACCAGACTCCGGTTCATGTTCGTTGTGCATGCAATCAGGGTAGGCCATGCCCGGTGACCCACCCGCCCACCGTGTCGCCGCCGGGGCGCGTCGCGGGCCGTCGCGACGTCCGCGGCCGTTCGCGTTGCTCTGGGGTGCCGGTACCGTCTCGGCGCTGGGCGACGGCGTGCACTGGATCGCGCTGCCGCTGCTCGCCGCGTCGGTCACCCGCGACCCCCGGCTGGTGTCCCTGGTGTCGGTCGCCGAGCAACTGCCCTGGGTCCTGTTCGGCCTGCTGGCCGGCGCTCTCGCGGACCGGGTCGACCGCCGGCGCGTCCTGTGGCGGCTCGACCTGGTACGGGCCGGCATCGTCGCGGTGCTGGCCGGCACCGTGCTCACCGGCACCGTCACGCTGCCGGTCGTGCTGCTGGTCGCGTTCACCCTGACCAGCTTCGGCACCGTGTACGACTCCGCCGCCGCCGCGATGGTCCCCGCGCTCGTCCCGGTCGCCGAGCGGCCCGCCGCGAACGGTCGGCTGCAGGCCGGCGTCCTGGTCGCCGACACGCTGCTCGGCGCACCGGTCGGTGCCACCCTGTTCACCCTGCTCGCGGCCGCGCCGTTCCTGGTGGACACGGCGAGCTTCGCGGTCGCCGCCGCGCTCGTCGCGGCGATTCCGGCCGGTGCCGCGCCGGCCGCGCCGGCCGCCGCGGCCCCGGTGCGCGTCGACGTGGCCACCGGCCTGCGTTTCCTGCTCGGGCACCGGCTGCTGCGCCGGCTCTGCGCGTACGGTGCGCTGATCAACCTGGTCACCACGGTCGCGGTGGCGCTGCTGGTGCTCTACACCCGCGACGTGCTGCACCTCGGCAGCCTCGGCTACGGGCTGCTCGTCGCGGCGTTCGCGGTCGGCGGCGTGCTCGGCTCGCTGCTCGCCGGCCGCCTCGCCGCCGCCATCGGTGGCCGTGCCGCGCTGCTGACCGCACTGGGCTGCGGTGCACTCGGCGCGGCCGGCATCGCGCTCGCCGAGCACCCGGTACCGGCCGGGATCTCGGTCGGGGTGTTCGGCGCGGCGAGCGGGCTGTGTGGCGTCGTCGCGGTGTCCATCCGGCAGTCGCTGGTGCCCGACGAGCTGTTCGGCCGGGTCACCAGCGCGTTCCGGCTGGTCACCCTGGGGGTGGGCCCGCTCGGGGCGCTGGCCGCCGGCTTCGTCGCCCACCGGTACGGCCTGCGCGCCCCCGTCGCCGGGGCCGCCGCGCTGCTGCTCGCCGGTACCTGCGCCGCGCCGTCGTTGCTGCGCCGCGCCGACCTCCACCCGCCCGGCACCCGCTGACCGACCCTCGCGGCCCGCGCTTGCCGACCGGTCGCCGGGGTCAGGACCTCGCCGGGTGCCGGTTCGGCTGCGGGCCGTGCCGGCACCGACCGCGAGCCGTGGGCGGCGCCGGCAGCCACATCGACCGTCCGCGGCGAGCCGTCGGTCAGGGCTGGGCGGCGAAGAACTCCCGCAGGGTGTCCGCGACCAGGTCGGGAGCCGTGGCGGTGGCGAAGTGCATCTGGCCGGGCCAGACCACCGTGCGCACCTCGGGCAACACCCCGGCGAGGTCGCGGACCGTCTCCGGCATCGGCGGCCAGGTGTCGGCGCCGGCCATCAGCAGGGCGGGCAGCGTCACCGCCGACCACCGGGCCATGTCCGTCTCGTCCGCCGCGAGAGCGTCCAGGTCGTGCCGCCAGCCCAGGCCGGACCGCTGCGCCTCGACCGGGTCCGGCTCGGCGGTCGACGAGGCGGCGAACGCGCGCACGATCTGCTCCGGTACCAGCGTCACCTCGTTGAGCACCGCTGCCGCGGCGGCCGAGTCCCCGCGCTCGAACGCCGCGGCGTACCGGCGGGCCAGCGGTACGATCCGCGGCCCGGCGGCGAACAGCGGTGGTTCGAAGATGGCCAGGCTGCGCAGCCCACCGGGTTCGGCGCGCGCGGCGTGCAGCGCCAGGTAGGCCCCGTACGACGCGCCCACCAGGTGCACTGCGGTACCGGTCTGCGCGGCGATGTGGCCCGCGATCCGGTGCACGTCGGACACCTCGTCGCCGAACCGCTTGCCCACCGCCGGCTGCCCGCTCGGGCCGTAGCCGCGCCGAGCCACCAGCCACACCTGGTACCGGTCGGACAGCCGGTCCGCGATCGCGGCCCAGGAGTGCAGGCCGCCGCCGGAACCGTGCAGGAACAGCACCGGGTCACCGGCACCCGCGTACCTACCCGCGAGCCGGACACCGTCCGCGGCGGTGAGCTGGAAGTCCTGGTACGCAACGGCGTTCATGCTGGTGTCCTCGTCGGCTCGGGGCGGCGCACGACCGCGCGGCGCCTGCCCCCGCCATGATCGGCGCCGCCGTCGCGCCTGTCACCCGGTTTCCGGCTCGCCCGGGGTGTGGCGGAGCCAGAGGGTGGCGAGCGGGGGGACCTGGATGGTGGCCGAGGCGGGCTGGCCGTGCCACGGCTCGTCGGTCGCGACGACCTCGCCCAGGTTGCCCCACCCGGACCCGCCGTACGACTCGGCGTCGGTGTTGAGCAGCTCGGTCCAGCGCCCGGTCCGGGGCAACCCCAACCGGTAGTCGGCGTGCGGGCCGCCGGCGAAGTTCGCCACGCAGGCCACCACCGTCCCGTCGGAGCCCCAGCGCAGGAAGGAGAACACGTTGCCGGCGGCGTCGTTCGCGTCGATCCAGGCGAACCCGGCCGGCGAGGTGTCCTGGGTCCACAGCGCCGGTGCGTCCTTGTACCGGGCGTTGAGGTCGCTGACCATCGCCTGCACCCCGGCATGCGCCGGGTGCTCCAGCGCGGCCCAGTCGACGCCGTGCTCCTCGCTCCACTCGCCGACCTGCGCGAACTCGCAGCCGGCGAACAGCAGTTGCTTGCCCGGATGCGCCCACATGAAGCCGAACAGCGCGCGCACCCCGGCGAAGCGCTTCCAGTCGTCGCCGGGCATCCGGCCGAGCAGCGAACCCTTGCCGTGCACCACCTCGTCGTGGCTGATCGGCAGCACGAAGTTCTCGCTCCACGCGTACATCAGCGAGAACGTCATCTCGTGATGGTGGTACTGCCGGTAGATGGGGTCCTTCGAGACGTACGACAGGGTGTCGTGCATCCAGCCCATGTTCCACTTGAACCCGAAGCCGAGGCCGCCCAGATAGGTCGGTCGGGTCACGCCCGGCCAGGCGGTCGACTCCTCGGCGATCATCACCACGCCGGGATGCCGCCGGTACACGGTCGCGTTCGTTTCCTGCAGGAACGACACCGCGTCCAGGTTCTCCCGGCCGCCGTGCTCGTTCGGTGTCCACTCACCCTCGTTGCGCGAGTAGTCGAGGTAGAGCATCGAGGCGACCGCGTCCACCCGCAGCCCGTCGACGTGGAACTCCTCGCACCAGTACAGCGCGTTCGCGACCAGGAAGTTGCGCACCTCGCGGCGGCCGAAGTCGAACACGTACGTGCCCCAGTCGGGGTGCTCGCCGCGGCGCGGGTCGGCGTGCTCGTAGCAGGCGGTCCCGTCGAAGCGTGCCAGCGCCCACTCGTCCCGCGGGAAGTGCGCCGGTACCCAGTCGAGGTAGACGCCGACACCGGCCTGGTGCAACCGGTCCACCAGGTAGCGGAACTCGTCGGGGGAGCCGAACCGGGCGGTCGGCGCGTAGTAGCTGGTGACCTGGTAGCCCCACGAGCCGCCGAACGGGTGCTCGGCCACCGGCAGGAACTCCACGTGCGTGAACCCGACCTCGGTCACGTAGGACACCAGCTCGTCGGCCAGTTCGCGGTAGGTCGCGCCGGGGCGCCAGGAGCCCAGATGCACCTCGTAGATCGACACCGGACGCTGGTGCCATTCGGTCTGGCGCCGGGTCGCGAGCCAGTCCGCGTCGCCCCACTCGTACGCCGAGCGGTACACCCGCGACGCGGTGCGCGGCGGAACCTCCGTCGACTGCGCCATCGGGTCGGCCTTCTCCCGCCAGCGGCCGTCCGGCCCGAGGATGCGGTACTTGTAGAGCCCGTCCGCGGCGAAGTCCGGGACGAACAGTTCCCACACCCCGGACGAGCCGAGCGAGCGCATCGACAGCCCGTCGTAGGCGCCCCAGCCGATGCCGTCGCCGATCACCCGCACGGCCCGGGCGTTCGGCGCCCACACCGCGAACGCGACGCCGTTCACCGGGCCGTTCGGCGTCGAGTAGCGGCGCGGGTGCGCGCCGAGCACCCGCCACAGCTCCTCGTGCCGGCCCTCGCCGATCAGGTACAGGTCGGTGTCGCCGAGCGTCGGCAGCCACCGGTACGGGTCATCGACCAACCGCTGCTCGCCGTCGGCGCCGGTCACCTCGATCCGGTAGTCGCGCGGCGCACCGGGCAGCGTCGCCTCGAACACACCGCCGTCGTGCACCTTGCGCGCCGGAAACCGTTGGTCGCCGTCGACGACGACCAGCTGCAGCGCGTCCGGCCGCAGCATGCGCACCACGGTCCGGTCGCCGCCGAGCGGGTGCGCGCCGAGCACGGCGTGCGGATCGTACGCCTCGCCTCGGACGAGGCGGTCGAGCACTTCTGAGTCCACCGATGTCGCCACCAGACAACCCTAAGCGCCCGGGGCCCGCGCCGCGCCCCGGACGCACCGGTGGGTGCCCGGCATGTCGCGTACGGTGGCCGCCTCCGGTGTCGAGGCGGTTCGCACGCCCTAGGGGAGCTTCCAGTCGACCGGGGCGGCGCCCTGCTGGACGAGCAGGTCGTTGGCGCGGGTGAACGGCTTGGATCCGAAGAAGCCGCGGTCGGCCGACATCGGCGACGGGTGCACGCTCTTGAGCACCGGGGTGTCGCCGAGCAGCGGCTGCAGCGACTGCGCGTCGCGGCCCCACAGAATCGCCACCAGCGGACCGCCGCGCGCCACCAACGCCCGGATGGCCGCGTCGGTGACCTTCTCCCAGCCCTTGCCGCGGTGCGCGGCCGGCTTGCCCGGCTGCACGGTCAGGCACCGGTTGAGCAGCAACACACCGTGCTCGGCCCACGGGGTCAGGTCGCCGCTCGCCGGCTTCGGGTAGCCCAGATCGTCGCAGTACTCCCGGAAGATGTTGCGCAGGCTGGCCGGGATCCGCCGGTCCGGCGCCACCGAGAAGGACAGCCCGACCGCATCGCCGGGCGTGGGGTAGGGATCCTGCCCGACGATCAGCACCCGCACGTCGGCGAGCGGTTGGGTGAACGCGCGCAGCACCCGGTCGCCGGTCGGCAGGTAGCCGCGGCCCTCCGCGTTCTCCGCCCGCAGGAACTCGCCCATCGCGGTGATCTGCTCCGCCACCGGCGTCAACGCCTGTGCCCAACTCGCGTCGACAACCTCGGCCAATGGTCGCCCAGTCATGACCGCGGAGCCTACCCACCGGGTACGACACGGGCACACATCGGGTGCCGGCCGGTCATGCCGGCTCCACCGGTTCCTGGAGTTCGGTGACCCAGTCGGCCTGGTCGGGCCCCGGGCAGGACAGGTAGGACTCGCGGTACCCGGTGGGGCGGTACCCGTTGTCGCCGATCCAGCGGCCGAGCGCCTGGAACGACGGATCCGACTCCGCCATCGGGCCGCGGTGCAGCAGCGTCGCCGCCGCCGGCACCGCCGGCAGGTCGACCACCTCGAACGGGTACGCCGGGTCCGGCGCCACGGTCACCTGCACGCCGGCGTGCACCCGCACGCCACCGTCCGGATCCTCGGTGTACCAAGCGATGTCGGGCGCCACCGGGCGCACGTCGTGCCGGTCGAGCAGGGTGCCCAGCCGCTGGTACAACGGGACGATGACGGGCGTGATGTCCGACGGGTCCCAGCTCGCCGCGACCCCGGCCAGCTGCGCCAGGCGTGCCGCCGGAAGGTCCTTGACCACGATCTCGCCGGTGGGCAGCCGGCCCTCCCGCTCGATCACCGCGAGCCGCGCCTCGACGCCGGCCAGCCGCGCGGTGTCCGCCTCGATCTGCTGCCGCAGCTGGGCGTGCCGCAGCCGCAGCATGCCGCGCAGCTGCTCGGCGGTGAGCCGGTCGTCGAGCACCTCGCGGATCTGCGCCAGGCTCAGGCCGAGGTCCTTCAGTGCGACGATCCGGTTCAGCCGGGCCAGCTGGTCGGCGGTGTAGTACCGGTAGCCGCTGGCCGCGTCGACCCGGGCCGGGGTCAGCAGCCCCAGCGCGTCGTAGTGCCGCAGCATCCGGACCGACACCCGGCCGTGCCGGGCGAAGTCCCCGATCGTCAACATCGCCTGGCCTCCCGCCGCATCAGGGTCGACAATCGACACATGGTCGGCACGGAGTCTGCCCGATGAGCCCGACGCTGACGGCGGCCCTGCTGGTGGTGGTCGCGGCCGCCGGCTTCGCCGGATACTGCGTGACCGATCTCGCCCGGGCCGACGACCGGGACATCCTGCTGCTGCCACGGATGGCCTGGGTGGTGATCTGTGTGCTGTCGGTCCCGATCGGCGGTATCGCCTACCTGCTGCTCGGGCGCCGTCGCTGAACCCATGGCCGGGTCCCGGCGCGGCGGGCGGTTCGCACCACGCACCCGCCCTGCCGGCCAGCTCGCCGGCAGGGCGGGTGCGTGGTGCGGGTCGGTCAGTAGACCGTGACGCCGTAGGCGCTGGCGGCCTGCGGCAGTGGCTGGAAGAAGGTGGTACCGCCGGACGAGCAGTCGCCGCTGCCGCCGGAGGTGATGCCCAGCCCCTTGGACCCGTCGTACATCGGGCCGCCGGAGTCGCCCGGCTCGGCGCAGACGGTGGTCTGGATCAGGCCCCGCACGGTGCCGCCGCCGCCCGAGTAGTGCACGGTGACGTCCAGCGCGGTGACGGTGCCGCTGTGCGTACCGGACGTCGAGCCGGTGCGCTTGACCGACTCGCCGACGTACGCGTTCGCCGCGGTGAAGCCGCCGGGATGGCTCAGCGAGCTGTTGTCGTACCGGACCAGCGCGTAGTCGTGGCCGGGGAACGTGTAGCCGATCGTCGGCCCGATCAGCGTGCTGTGCCGGGAGTCGGAGTACCAGGTGTCCGCGACCTTGCCGCAGTGCCCGGCGGTGAGGAAGTAGTAGGTGCCGCCCTTGACCACGTTGAACCCGAGCGAGCAGCGGTACTGGCCGCCGTAGATGGCGGCCCCGGCGGACAGCAGCGGCCGGAACACGCCCGCCGTGCGGGTCACGCGGACGGCGCCGGTACTGCCGGCTGCCTTCCTGATCGTGGCGATCTCGGCGGCCGACACGGTGGCGTCGGCGGTGACCACGACCCGATGGGACGCGGTGTCGGTGTACCAGGCGATGCCGTCGACGCCGGTTCCGGCCACGGCGGCACGGACTCCGGCGAGTTGGCTGGCGGTGGGCTGAGACGGTGCCGCCGTGACGGCGCTGGGCAGGCTGAGCGCGGACGCCGCGGCGAGGCCGACGGCGGCGGCGAGGGTCCGGATCGTCCGGGCCAGGCGACGGGGGGCAGGGGAGATCGGCACGGGTTCCTCCTTCACGGTGCCGGGGCGGGGGGCTCGCCGCGGCTGGGGGTAGGACCGTCGTTGAATCCCGTTTCCCGTCATACGGTACTCGGAAGGAGACATTCCGCAAGAGTCTCCGTTTAGCCGAAAATCCCGTCGTATCGGGCGATACGGCGACCGGACCGGCTGGCGTGCCGCCGCGGCGGTCAGGCGGCGGGCAGGTCGCCCGGCGGGGCACCTCGAAACCGAGCATCCGGGCGATCGAGCGCAGCGGGATCCACCGCCACGCCGGCCGGTGCCGCGCCTCGTACACCACCTCGTACACCGCCTTGTCCAGCTCGTAGGCGCGCAGCAGGGCGCGGTGCCGATCGGGATCCAGGCCGGCGGCCCCCGCGTACCCGGCCGCGAACGCCGACCGGTTGCGCGTCGCCCACTCCTGCGCGCGGTACTCCAGCTGGTGGTCGGCGCCCTCGCCGACGAGCAGGTGCTCGGCGGCGTAGTCGAACGAGCGGAGCATCCCGGCGACGTCGCGCAGCGGCGAGTCCGGCAGCACCCGCTCGGCCAGCGGCTTGACCGGTTCGCCCTCGAAGTCGATCAGCAGCCAGCTGGTCGGGGTGCGCAGCGCCTGCCCGAGATGCAGGTCGCCGTGGATGCGCTGCACCGGGCACGGCGTCGCGACGTCGGCGACCGCGGTGAACTCGGCCCCGAGCGCGGCCGCGTACCGGGCCAGCTCCGGCACCGTGCGCACCGCCTCGGCGAGCCGGCCGATCATCGCCGCGGACAGGTCCGCCTGCCCGTCGGCGTCCCGCTGGCCGGCACCCAGCGCGGTGACCAGGTCGGTGTGCACCTGCGCGACCGCCTCGCCGAGCCGGCGCGCCTCGGCGGCGAAGTCGCCGCCCACCTCGTCGGCCCGCAGATCCGCCTCGGCGAACAGGTCCCGCACGCTCGCGGTCGCCATCGCCCAGCCGTCCGCGGCGTTCGCCGCGTAGGCCGACAGCATCCCGTACGACACGGCGGCGCCGAACAGCTCGCCGCCGATCTCGCCGAGCAACGGCGCCACGTGCGGGCAGCCGACCCGGCGCAGCGCCCGGTTCAGCTCCACGTCCGGGTTGGCACCCGGGGTGGGGCGGCGGAACAGCTTCAGGATCGACTCCTCGTCGAACACCACCGACGAGTTCGACTGCTCCACCTCGACCACCCGGCTGGGCAGGCCGCGAGCGATGACCGCGTCCGGCTCCGGCCGGAACGCCAGCCCGCCGTGGTGCTCGCCGCCGGCCAGCTCGTCGAGCAGCAGGTCCGCCAGCTCGTCGTCCCACAGCCCGGCGTACCCGACGTACCCGCCGACGGTCCCGATCCGGGTGTGCTCCAGCCGGTCCGGCAGCGCGGTGCGCCAGCCGACCAGCAGCTGGTAGCACTCCGGCTCGCCGGTCGCGTACTCCACCTCGACGACCAGGTGGTCCAGCCGCGGCTGCGCGTCGCCCAGCGGTACCGCCGACACCGGGGTCACCGCCTGCACCGCCCGGTGCTTGCCGGCGAACCAGCGCTGCTCGGGCAGCCAGCCGGCGAGCGCGGCGGCCAGCGCCTGCGCCCGATCGGTCGCGGCCCGCCCGCCGTCGGCGGTCACGACGTGACCTCGTCGCGCGGGCTGATCTGGAACCAGAAGAACCCGTGCCCGGGCAGCGTCAGCAGGTAGGGCAGCTCGCCGATCGGCGGGAACGGCACCAGCCCGGACAGCTCGATCGGCGCCCAGCCCTCCCACGGCCGCAGGTTCAGCTCGATCGGCTGCGGGAACCGGGACAGGTTGTTGACGCACAGCACCACGTCGTGGATCTCCGGTGAACTCTCGTCCCCGGGGTCGGCGTGCCCGCGGTACTCCCGCAGGTACGACAGCACCGACGGGTTGGAGCCGCCGAGGTCGTGGAAGTCGCCCAGCGCGAACGCCGGGTGCCGCTTGCGGATCTCGATCATCCGCCGGGTCCAGTGCAGCAGCGACGCCGACGAGTTGAGCTGCGACTCCACGTTGATCGCCTGGTACCCGTAGATCGGGTCCATGATCGTCGGCAGGTAGAGCCGGCCCGGGTTGGCCTGCGAGAAGCCGGCGTTGCGGTCCGGCGTCCACTGCATCGGGGTACGCACCGCGTCCCGGTCGCCGAGCCAGATGTTGTCGCCCATGCCGATCTCGTCGCCGTAGTACAGGATCGGCGAGCCGGGCAGCGACAGCAGCAGCGCGCTGAACAGCTCCAGCTGGTCGCGGTCGTTGTCCAGCAGCGGCGCGAGCCGGCGGCGGATGCCGATGTTGGCCCGCATCCGCGGATCCTTGGCGTACTCCCCGTACATGTAGTCGCGCTCGTCGTCGGTGACCATCTCCAGCGTCAACTCGTCGTGGTTGCGCAGGAAGATGCCCCACTGGCAGCCGGACGGGATCGCCGGCGTCTGCGCCATGATCTCCGAGATGGGGAACCGGGACTCGCGCCGGACCGCCATGAAGATGCGGGGCATCAGCGGGAAGTGGAACGCCATGTGGCACTCGTCGCCGCCGACGTCCGGGTCGCCGAAGTACTCCACCACGTCGGTCGGCCACTGGTTCGCCTCGGCCAGCAACACCCGGCCCGGGTACTCGTCCTCGACGACCTTGCGCACGTTGCGCAGGAACGCGTGCGTCTCCGGCAGGTTCTCGCAGTTCGTGTCGTCCCGCTCGAACAGGTACGGCACCGCGTCCAGCCGGAACCCGTCGATGCCCAGGTTCAGCCAGAACCGCAGCACCGACAGCATCTCCTCCTGCACCCGCGGGTTGTCGTAGTTGAGGTCCGGCTGGTGGGAGAAGAACCGGTGCCAGTAGAACTGCCGCCGCACCGGGTCGAACGTCCAGTTGGACTCCTCGGTGTCGACGAAGATGATCCGCGCCTCCGGGTACCGCTCGTCGGCGTCGGACCAGACGTAGAAGTCGCCGTAGTCGCCGTCCGGGTTGCGCCGCGACTCCTGGAACCACGGGTGCGCCTCGGAGGTGTGGTTCATCACCAGGTCGGTGATCACCCGGATTCCCCGCTGGTGCGCCTCGTCCAGCAGCAGGACGAAGTCCTCCACCGTGCCGAACTCCGGCAGTACCTGGTAGAAGTCGCTGATGTCGTAGCCGCCGTCACGCAGCGGCGAGGCGTAGAACGGGGGCAACCACAGGCAGTCGACGCCGAGCCAGGACAGGTAGTCCAGCTTCGCGGTCAGCCCGCGCAGGTCGCCGCAGCCGTCCGCCGACGAGTCGTTGAACGCCCGGACCAGCACCTCGTAGAAGACCGCCCGCTTGAACCAGTGCGGATCCGTCGGCAACGTCCGCGCCGAACGGAAGTCGTCCGGTACCGGATGCGACACCTGCCCGTCGGCGGTGACGTAACTGCCGTCGTCCGCGTCCGGAGTCCGCCGCCCGCCATCGGGGATGGCCTTGCCCGCCTCCAGGGGTCGCCGGAGGGTCGTCTCACTCACCGCGCACCTCGCGCTTCGCCGTTGTCGCTGTTGTCGTGTGGGTGGGGGGTGGGTGTGGCTCAGCCGTGGGGGTGCACGGTCAGCAGGTGGGCCGGCTGCTCGTACGGGTCGAGCCGGACCGTGTTGAACTGGCCCCAGTCGTACTCGGCGCCGGTCAGCTCGTCGCGCACGGCGAACCGGTCCGACCAGCCGACACCCAACGCCGGCAGCTCCAGTGCGGTGTTCCCCCACTGCACGTTGTGTGGGTCCAACGAGCAGACCACCAGGACGGTGTTGCCGCTCGCCGGATCGCGCTTGGAGAAGCACAGCACCGCGTCGTTGTCGACGTGGTGGAAGGTCAGGTTGCGCAGCTGCTGCAGGGCCGGACTGGCCCGCCGGACTGCGTTGAGCCGGGTGATCAGCGGCGCCAGGGTGTGCCCGGACGCCGCCGCGGCAGCCCAGTCTCGCGGCCGCAGCTGGTACTTCTCCGAGTCGAGGTACTCCTCGCTGCCGGGCGCCCGGGCGACGTGCTCGAACAGCTCGAAGCCGGAGTACACCCCCAGGACGGGGACATCGTCGCGGCCAGCACCGCGCGGATTGCGAACATCGCCGGGCCACCGTGTTGCAGGCTCGCGTGCAGGATGTCCGGGGTGTTCGGCCACAGGTTCGGCCGCATGAAGTCGGCACTGGCGACCAGGTCGGCGCCGAACTCGGTCAGCTCCGCCTTGCTGGTGCGCCAGGTGAAGTAGGTGTAGGACTGGGTGAAGCCGGCCTTCGCGAGCCCCTTCATCATGGCCGGCCGGGTGAACGCCTCGGCGAGGAACAGCACGTCCGGATGTGCCGCGTGCACCTGGTCGATCAGCCACTGCCAGAAGTTGACCGGCTTGGTGTGCGGGTTGTCCACCCGGAACACCTTCACCCCGTGCTCGATCCAGTGCGTCACCACCCGCAGGATCTCCGCCCGCAGCCCCTTCGGGTCCCGGTCGAAGTTGAGCGGGTAGATGTCCTGGTACTTCTTCGGCGGGTTCTCCGCGTAGGCGATGGACCCGTCGGCACGCTGGGTGAACCACTCCGGATGCTCCCGCACCCACGGGTGGTCCGGCGCGCACTGCAGCGCCAGGTCGAGCGCCACCTCCATGCCGAGCTCACGGGTGCGGGCGACGAAGGCGTCGAAATCGTCGAGGCTGCCCAGCTGCGGGTGCACCGCGTCGTGGCCGCCCTCGGCCGAACCGATCGCCCACGGCACGCCCGGATCGTCCGGCCCGGCGACCAGCGCGTTGTTGGCGCCCTTACGGTTGACCACCCCGATCGGGTGGATCGGCGGCAGGTAGACGATGTCGAAGCCCATGTCGGCGATCGCCGGCAACCGCTCCGCCGCCGTCTTGAAACTGCCGTGCTCCGGCCGGCCCTCGGCCGCGGGGTGGCCGGACTCCGAGCGCGGGAAGAACTCGTACCAGGAGCCGAACGCCGCCCGCGGCCGGTCCACCCAGACGGCCTGGCTGGACGAGCGGGACACCAGGTCGCGCACCGGGTGGTGCCACAGCAGCCGCTCCAGCGCCAGCGCCGGGGCGACCCGGTGCGCCAGGTCGGCACCCGTGTCTCGCAGCGCCAGCACCGCCTCGGTGACCCGCGGCCGGTCGTCCTTGGGCACCAGCCGGATCGCTCGCACCAGCACCTCGGCGCCGTCGGCGAGATCGTTCGCGAGGTCCTCGACGCCCTGACCGGCGTCGAGCTTCGCGACCACCGCATGCCGCCAGGTCCGGTACGGGTCGCTCCAGGCCTCGACGCAGTAACTCCAGCGGCCCATCAGGTCCGGCCTGATCTGCGCCGCCCACCGATCGGTGCCCGACCCGACCTCGGTCATCCGGGTGAAGGGCTGCTTGAGCCCGGCCGGGCTGCGCCAGACCACGGCGCAGCCGAGGGCGTCGTGGCCCTCCCGGTACACGGTTGCCGAGATCGTCATCCACTCGCCCACGACAGCCTTGGCCGGCGTCCGGCCACAGTCCACGACGGGGGAGACGGACTCGATGGGAATTCGTCCGGTCATCGGTGTCCACGGTATCCACCGACGTGCCGTTGCGCACTACGCCGCGCACATCTGTCCTCGCGATGTGTCGCACCGTTGCCTCGGCGGTCACGGCGTGGCCGCTTTCCCGCGGTGCCGACCGGTCAGGCGCGCCCGGATGCGGGCCGCGGACAGCGCCCCGCCGGGCGGCGGTCAGCTCGCCGCGATTTTCACCAGCGCGATGACGACGGCGATGATCGCCGCCAGCACGGCGACACCGATCCGGATCGCCAACCGGATCGCGAGCGTCCTGCCCACCCCGGCGGCGACCTCCCCGAACCGGCTGGAGCGCGGCTGCCCGAGCTGCATCGGCCGGTACGGGTCGTAGCCGGGCGGGCCGTACTGCGGGGCCGCACCCGGCGGCGGGTACGGTCCGCCCGCGGGCTGCTGCGAATACTGTGCTGGGTACTGCCCGGCGGCGGGCTGCTGCGGGTACGGGCCGGGAGGCATCGGTGCCCCGCCCGGCCCCGGATAGGGCGCCGCCGGGTGGAACTGGCCGCCCGGCGCCCCGGACATCGGCGCGGGCCCCTGCGGCGGCGCCTGCATCGGTGCGCCCGGCACCGGCTGACCGTACGGCGGGGGGTACTGCGGGTCGCCGGTCGGCGGGTAGGACATGACGTCTCCACGGACGGTCTTCGCACTGACCGTGTCACGCTACCGCGCGCCGACAACCAGCCGGACGCGCCAGTCCGGTGGCGTGCCCGGGGCAGGCCGGGCGGGCACTCGCCCCAGCGGGCGGGGTGGGCGCGTCGGGCGGGCGCCCTCGGTAGCGCCGTCGCGGCCGGGCAGGCCGGGCAGCGCTACCGGCGCAGCGCCGCCGAGGCGTCCTCGGCGGCCGGCGCGCCGCGCAGCCCGTCGGTCAGCTTCCCGGCATCGAGCCGGCGCTCGGCGATGTAGTAGAGCACCGCGCCGGCGGGCAGCACGGTCCGTACCGACGGGTTGACCAGCAGCCCGTCGGCGGAACGCGCCGCGAGCAGGGTCGCCTGGTGGCGCTGGTTGAGCAGCGTGCGGCAGCGGTCCACGGGAACCCGGCCCAGCGTGTCGGGCAGCGCCACGGAGTAGGTGTTGGCGCCGCCGTGCGTCATCAGCTCCGCGTACACGTCGGAGATGCCGGGCGAGGTCAGCTCCTCGGTGATCATGCGCGGCGCGTGCCACTGCACGCAGCGGATCGCGGCGTCGACGTAGCCGAACAGCGGCGCGCGCGCCATGTCGCGCAGCGTCACCACCAGGTGCGACCCCCGGTACACGTGGTCGACGGCGACCGCGACCGCCAGCGCCTCGTTGTCGTCGTGGGCGTCGACCAGCACGGTCCGGGCCCGGTGCACCCCGCGCGCCGGAGCACCTGGCCGTCGGTCGGGTCGCCACGCACGAACTCGACCGGCCGCTCCGGCATCGGGTGGCTGGTCACCTCCTCCCAGGTGCACAGCACCACCGACGCGGCGTCGTCGGCGAGCAGCTGTCCCACGATGCGCTCGGTCCGCCCCGGCGTGTACCCGATCAGCACGATGTGTTGGGCGAGGCTCACTGTGATGGCTCCCTGCGTCCGACGTCCCCGTAGCTGCTCCAGCGCCGCGACCAGGTTGGTGAACACGGTGGTCAGCGCCGCGATGCCGCCGAGGATGACATAGCCGCCGACGAGTCGGCCGAGCGCCGTCTCGGGTGTCATGTCGCCGTAACCGACCGTCGCCGCGGTCACCGTGAAGTACCACCAGTAGTTGGCCGGGCGCACCAACGCGCTGCCGGCCGGCTCGGCCACCGCCATCAGCGGCCAGCTCGTGCCGAACACGAACAACACGACGACCACCGGCGTTGCCCACTTGCGCAGGAACGTCAGTCGGGTCAGCAGGCGATAGACGAACAGCGGCACCAGACATCCCATTGATCGGATCGGTCCCACCATAACGACCGGCCGCCCGCGCGGGCCAACCCCCGCCGCCCGGCGGCGGCCCGCCCGTCAGCCGGCGAGCAGCGCCTCGGCCGCGGCCCGGGCGTTGGCCGGTCCGGCGCCGAACGTGGCGAGATAACCGACCGCGTGCGGCGGACGCCACGCCGGCCAGCCCATCTCCACCACGACCACCTGCGGGTGGGCGGCGGTGATCTGCTCGATCACCTCGCGGATCCGGGCGTGCCGGTGGGTGTCCCGGCTGACCAGGATCAGCGGCCCGCCGGCGGCCCGGCGGGCCAGTCCGCCCACGTCGATGGGTTCGTCCGACAGCGGTCGCAGCCGGACCAGGTCGGCCGGTGCGTCCGCCGCCTCCAGGTACGGCAGCAGCCCCCAGGGCACCTCGCCGACGGCGATCGTCGGCGGCGCGTCCAGCTCGACGATCAGCGGTCGCGGCGAGCGGGGGAGCGCACCGTAGACGCGCAGCGCGCGGCGGGCCGCGGCGAGGCCGATCCCGTCCGGTACCGGCGCCCGGGTGGAGCCGGTACCGGCCCGGGTGGCGGCGGCCAGCACCGCGGACCGGCGGGCGGCGTCGGCGAGTCGTTCGGCGGCGAGCCGGCCGTCGCCCACCGCGGCGACGATCGCCGCGACCGTCGTCTCGACCAGCTCCTCGGTGATCTTCGCACCCAGGCAGAGCAGGTCGGCGCCGGCGGCGAGCGACCGGACCGCGGCGCTACCCATCCCGGCGTCACCGCCCGCGCCGCCCATCTCCAGCGCATCGGTGATGATCGCGCCGCCGAAGCCCAGCTCGCCGCGCAGCAGATCGCCCAGCGCGGCCCGGCTGAAGGTGGCCGGCAGGGCACCGGTCAGCGCCGGTACCCGCAGGTGCGCGGTCATGATCGCCGGGGCGCCGGCTCCGATCGCGGCAGCGAACGGTGGCAGGTCGCGTGCCCGCAGCACCGACATCGGCGCGTCGACCACCGGTACCGCCTCGTGCGAGTCGACCCGGGTCGCGCCGTGACCGGGGAAGTGCTTGGCGCAGGCGGCGACCCCGGCGTCGCCGAGCCCGCGGACCGCGGCGACGGTGTGCGCGGCGACCCGGGCCGGGTCGGTACCGAACGAACGGGTACCGATGACCGGGTTGTCCGGCGCCGAGTTCACGTCGACGGTCGGGGCGAGATCGAGGGTGATGCCCAGCGCGGCGAGCTCGCCGCCGAGCGCCGCGTACACCTGGCGGGTCAGGTTCTCGTCGTCGACCGCGCCCAGCGCCGCGTTGCCGGGGTAGCGGGACCCGGACGTGTAGCCGAGCCGGGTGACGTCACCGCCCTCCTCGTCGAGCGCGACGATCAGTTCCGGCCGGCCCGCCCGCAGCGTCGAGATCAGCCCGGTGACCTGGGATTCGTCCACGATGTTGTGGCCGAACAGGACCACCCCGCCGAGCCCCTCGTCGCCCAGCCGGCGCACCCAGTCCGGCGCGGTGGCGGCCGGGAACGCGGCGAGCAGGGTGCGCAGCGCCTGGCTGCGTAGCGACTCGCTCATCGCCGTTCCTCCTTTGTCGGAACGGCGATGAGGCACCGGGTCGCGCGATACCCATGATTCGCTCGCTGGCGCCGGCTCATCGCCGTTCCTCCTTTGTCGGAACGGCGATGAGGCACCGGGTCGCGCGATACCCATGATTCGCTCGCTGGCGCCGGCTCATCGCCGTTCCTCCTTTGTCGGAACGGCGATGAGACACGGGGTCGCGCGATACCCATGATTCGCTCGCTGGCGCCGGCTCATCGCCGTTCCTCCTTTGTCGGAACGGCGATGAGACACGGGGTCGCGCGATACCCATGATTCGCTCGCTGGCGCTCGCTCATTGGTTGCCGGCCTTTCGGTTGCCCACTGGTGTCACCCCTTGACCGCGCCGGCGGTCAGGCCGCTGGCGACGTGTCGTTGGATGACGGCGAAGAAGACGACGACGGGCAGCGCCATCATCGTGGCGCCCGCCATCAGCGCCCCGTAGTCGACGCCGTGCGCGGAGACGAACGACACCAGCCACACCGGCAGCGTCTCCTTCTGCTGGTCGGACAGCAGCACGTAGGCCATGATGTACTCGTTCCAGGACTGGATCAGCGCGTAGATCGAGGTCGCCACCAGGCCGGGAAACACCAGCGGCAACACGATCCGGAAGAACGCCTGCAGCCGGGTGCAGCCATCGACCATCGCCGCCTCCTCCAGCTCGGCCGGCACCCCGGCGACGAAACCGCGCAGCGTCCAGATGCTGAACGGCAGGACGAACGCGAGGTAGGTCAGGACCACCCCGGACAGCTTGTTGACCTGGTCGATCGAGTTGAGCATCAGGTAGAGCGGGATGATCAGCGCGGACATCGGCACCATCTGCACGACCAGGATGGCGAAGATGAACGCGCGCCGCCCGTACCACCGGAAGCGGGCGATGGCGACCGCCGCGAGCAGCGCCAGCACCAACGCGATGATCATCGTACTGAACGCGATGACCACGCTGTTGCCCAACGCGTCGGCGAAGTGCGGCGCGTGCACGGCGCGGGAGAAGTTCGCCAGGGTGGGATGCAGCGTGGCGAAGTGCGGGGTGTAGGTCATCAGCTCGTCGCCCGGTTTGAACGCGGTCAGCACCATCCAGTAGACCGGGAAGATCAGCACGACCGAGGCGACGATCCCGATGGTGTTGGCGGCGATCCGGCCGCCCCCGCGGCGGCCGCGCCGAGCTCGCGTGCTGGGTTGACTGGCCATCAGTCGATCTCCCCCTGGCGCAGGCTCTGCCGGATGTAGAACACCGTGAAGATCAGCAGCAGCAGCACCGTGATCACCGCGATGGCGGCGCCCAGGCTGTACTCGTTGACGCCGAACGCCCGCACGAACGAGTAGACCCCGAGCGTCTGGTACTGCGGTTCCGGCCGGCCGCCGCGCGCCACCCAGACCTGGTTGAACACCTGGAAATCCCAGATCACCGACAGCACCGTGACGATCGTGTAGATCGGCCGCAGGATCGGGTAGGTGACCCGGAAGAAGATCTGCCGGCTGTTCGCGCCGTCGACCCGGGCCGCCTCCTCCAACTCCTTCGGCACCTGCGAGATGCCGGCGTAGAGGGTGATCGCGACGAACGGGATCGCGCCCCACACCACGATCATGGTGATCACGCCGAACCCGGAGATCGTGTTCGCGTACCAGTCGTGCCCGTTCATGTCGACCCCGGGCAGCCGTCCGACCAGCCAGTTCACCACGCCGAACTCGTAGTCGAACAGCCAGTTGAACACCAGCGTGGACACCACCTGCGGCATCGCCCAGACGCAGATCAGCACCACGGTGAGGAGCAGCCGGCACCATCGCGACGCCGCCCGCATCACCAGCGCGAGGCCGGTGGCCAGCACCAGCGTCAGGGCCACGTTCGCGGCGGTGAACGCCACGGTGCGCAGCACCACGAGGTAGAAGTCGGGGTCGGAGAGGATCTTCGCGTAGTTGCCGAGGCCGATGAACGGCGCCGGCAGGCCGCTGAACAGCTCCCGCTGGGTCAGGTCCTGCACCGACAGCAGCGCGAGCTTGACCAGCGGGTAGCCCTGCACCCCGGCCAGCACCAGCACGGTCGGCAGGATCAGCAGGTAACCGATGGTCCTGGGGGCGAGGCGGCGCCGGCGGCGCGGTGGCGACCCCGGCGGTGCCGCACCGGCCGCCTCGGCCGGCGCCTGGGTGTACGCGGTCATGCTGCTCCCTGCGGTGAGTGCGGTGCGCCGGTCCGGCCCGGCGGGGGAGGCTCGCCGGGCCGGACCGACCTCGGGGGGTGTGCCGGGCCGACCCGATCGGAGGCAATCGGGCCGTCCCGGCGGGCGCGGTCGGGTCAGGAACCGTTGAGCGCCTGCTCGACCTGCTGGTTCATCTGCTTGCAGGCGTCCGCGACGCTCTTCTTCCCGGTGGCGATGTCGGACAGGCCGTTCTGCAGGATGGAGCTCTTCTCGACCTTCGGCCAGCCGGTGGAGATCGGCACCATCCAGCTGTCGGTGGCCGACGAGGCGGCCGCGGCCAGCGCCGGGTCGGACTTGGCCTGGGCCAGCAGCGTGGTGGTGTTCGGCACGTTGCCGGCCTTCATCAGCAGCTTCTCGTTGGACTGCGAGGTCATCGCCGCGGTCCAGGCCGCCGCCCAGTCCGGGTGCTGGCTCTTCGCCGTGATGGCGAGGTCCGAGCCGCCGGCGAACGACTGCATGGCCTCCTTGCCGGAGCCGCTGGGCATCGCGAAGCTGCCGATGGAGTCCTTCAGCTTCGGGTTGCCGCCGTTACCGTCGGCCGACACGCTGGCGCCCTCCCAGCCCAGGCCGTACATCATCGCCACGTGGCCCTGGGCCATCACCGTGTACTGCTGGGGGTTGGCCTCGTCGCTGGTCTTGCTGGCCGCCGACAGCTGGTCGGACAGCGCCTTCCACTGGGTCAGGCCCTTGATCGCGGCCGGCGAGTCGAGTCCGCCGACCCACTTGCCGCCCTTCTTGGTGGCGATGGTGCCGCCCGCGTCCTGCACGAACGACATCGCCGAGTACCAGAACTTGCCGGGCATGTAGAACGCGGAGAACTTCGGGTCGCTGCCGTACTTCTTGTTCAGCTTGCCGCCGTCGGTCATCAGCTCGGCGAGCGTCTTCGGCGGGGCGCCGATGCCGGCCTTGGCGAACATGTCCTTGCGGTAGAACACGATCCGGCTGCCCGAGTAGTAGGGGACGCAGTAGACCTTGCCCTCGTAGGTGCAGGAGGCGGCGAGGCCGGAGTTCCAGTTGGCCGAGTCGGCGAACAGGTTCTTCGAGTCGGTCAGGTCCCGGAACGCGCCGTTGGCGAGGTACGAGGTCGTCTCGGTGTCGCCCATCTCGACCACGTCCGGCACGTGCTTGCCGGTCAGGGCCGCGTCCAACTTGGTCAGGTGATCGTTCCAGGCCTGGTAGCTGACCTTGACCGTGACCTTCGGGTACTTCTTGTGGAACGAGGTGGTGGCGGCCTTGACCGCGTTGGGCCAGCTGGACTGCGCGTCGACCTGCAGCCAGACGGTGAGCGTGCCGGTCGCGTTCTTGTCGCCCTTGGTGTCGATCTTGCCGGTACTGCCGGCGGCGCCGCTGCCGTTGCCGCAGGCCGTGGTCGCCAGCGTGGCTCCCAGCAGAACCGCGGCCAGTCCGGCCGCGGCCATCAGCCGATGTTTCACGCATCCTCCCTGGATGTGGTGCGCTCGGGCGGTTCCCGCCGGCGCGCTCGTCGGTCGGGTCGCGGCGTTCGCCGCTGCCGGCTGCCCGGTCGGCGACCGGTACGGGCGTGGTTGACCGGGGCGCTGTGCAGCGCACGGCGCCCGCGGTCAACCGGCGCTCTAAGCTGGCGGGTGTCCCTTAGGGGCCTTAACAAAAAGGACTGTCGGCGCCTGTCGACTCAGAACGACGCTGCCGGCGTGGTCGGCACGAGCGCACCGGCACCCGGTATGCGCTCGCACCTCCGCCTTGGCAGGCCTGCCCTGAGCCTCGACAGCCGTCCGACGCCTTCCTGTTCGGACCCCTGAGGGAATCTAATAGGAAAGTTTCCTAAAGACTAGAGGACGAATGGTGATGAGTCGACGCCGACAGCCCGGCACGCCGCGGTTGTTACGAGCTCTTAATGACCGCGCTGCCCTCGAACTGCTGCTCGCGCACGGCCCGCTGACCCGGGCCAAGCTCGGCGAGCTGACCGGGCTGTCGAAGGTCACCGCGTCCCAGCTGGTCGAACGGTTGGAACAGCGCGGCCTGGTCGAACGGGTCGGCGTGTCCGCGGGCGGCCGCGGCCCGAACGCCCAGCTCTACGCGGTCGTGCCGTCCGCGGCGTACGTGGTGGGCATGGCGATCGGTCCGCACGGCGTCACCGCGCAGGCCGCCGACCTCACCGGCGCCGAACACGGCCGGATCGAGGTCGCCGCCGACATCTCCGACGACCCGGTCGGGCTGGTGCACGAGGTGCTCGCACAGGCGGCGAAGGCGGCCGAGGTGCCCGTCGGGAAGATCCGGCACGTGGTACTCGGATCGCCCGGCGTGATCGACCCGCGCTCCGGTGAGGTGTCGTTCTCCTGGGAACTGCCGCGCTGGCACCGCGGCCTGCTCGCCGCGCTCACCGCCGACCTGAACCGGCCGGTCCGCATCGTCAACGACGTGAACCTGGCCGCCGTCGCCGAACACCAGCTCGGCGCCGGCGCCGGCGTGGACGACTTCGTCCTGCTGTGGTGCGACCGCGGGATGGGTGTCGGCGTGATGCTCGACGGGCGGCTCTACCAGGGCGTACTCGGCGCCGCTGGCGAGGTCGGCTACCTTCCCGTGCCGGGCGTCGAGCTGGTGCACGGGGTCACCCGGGCGCACAAGGCGCCGTACAGTGCGCTCGCCGGGGCCGAGCCGATCCGGGCGCTGGCCCGCGAACACGGCTTCCGGCAGCGCACCGCCGCCGCCGCGGTGGCCGCCGCGGTCGCCGACCCGGGCCAGGGCGGGCCACTGCTGGACGAGATCGCCCGGCGCATCGCCCTCGGCGCCGCCGCCGTGTCGGTGGTGCTCGACCCCGGCCTGGTGGTGCTCGCCGGCGAGGTCGGTTCGGCCGGCGGCGACGAGCTCGCCGCCCGGGTCGAGCGCGAGGTGCGCGAGCTGGCGCCGGTCGCGCCGCGGGTCGTCGGTACCACCATCGCCGCCGACCCGGTGCTGCACGGTGCCGTGCTGACCGCGCTGGAGTCGGCGCGGGAGGAGATCTTCGAGGGCAACGACGCCGACGACGCCGAGCCGGATCCCGCGCCGTGACGCCGCGACGTACTTTCTGGTCCGTCACCGCGACCCGATCTGGCGTGCCTCGGGCGTTTCGGCCCGTCCGGCGGCGCCCAGCCGGTACTGTCCAGAACCCGTGAGAGCGCTCCGAAGGTTCACGGTCCGAGCCACCCTGCCCGAGCCGCTGGCCGCCCTGGACGACATTGCCGTCAACCTGCGCTGGGCCTGGCATCCGCCCACCCGCGACCTGTTCGCCGCGGTCGATCCGGCCGGCTGGCAGGCCGTCGGTCAGGACCCGGTCCGGCTGCTGGCGCAGGTGTCGGCGCCGCGGCTCGCCCAACTCGCGGACGACGAGCAGTTCCGGCTGCGGCTCGACGCGGTGCACGCCGACCTGCACCGCTACCTGACCGAACCCCGCTGGTACCAGACGCTGCCGGCCGACGTGCCGGACGCGATCGCGTACTTCTCGCCGGAGTTCGGCATCACCGAGACGCTGCCGCAGTACTCCGGCGGGCTCGGCATCCTGGCCGGTGACCACCTGAAGGCGGCGAGCGACCTGGGCGTGCCGATCCTCGGTGTCGGGTTGCTCTACCGCGCGGGCTACTTCACCCAGGGGCTGACCGCGGACGGCTGGCAGACCGAGCAGTACCCGACGCTGGATCCCGGCCGGTTGCCGCTGGACCTGCTGCGCGACGCCGCCGGGGTGCCGGTCGTCATCGGCGTCGGGCTGCCGGAGGGCCGGCAGCTGCGGGCGCAGATCTGGCAGGCCCACGTCGGCCGGGTGACGCTGCTGCTGCTCGACAGCGACGTGCCGGACAACGGCCCCGCCGAACGCGCCGTCACCGACCGGCTCTACGGCGGTGGCGTCGACCACCGGCTGGTCCAGGAGGCGCTGCTGGGCATCGGCGGCATCCGGGCGGTACGGGCCTGGTGCCGGGTCACCGGTGCGCCCGAGCCGGAGGTGTACCACACCAACGAGGGCCATGCCGGCTTCCTCGGGCTGGAACGCATCCGGGAACTCGTCGAGTCGGCCGACGTCGACTTCGACACCGCGCTGCGGATCGTCCGGTCCGGCACGGTGTTCACCACCCACACCCCGGTACCGGCGGGCATCGACCGGTTCCCGCGCGAGACGATCGCGCGGTTCTTCGGCGGTGACAACGCGAGCCCCGGCCTGCCGGCCGACCGGATCCTCGCGCTCGGCGCCGAGACCGACCCGGCCGTGTTCAACATGGCGCACATGGGGCTGCGGCTGGCGCAGCACGCCAACGGCGTGTCCGCGCTGCACGGCCGGGTCAGCCGGGAGATGTTCGCCTCGCTGTGGCCGGGCTTCGACGTCGCCGAGGTGCCCATCACCTCGGTCACCAACGGCGTGCACGGCGGTACCTGGGTGTCTCGTCCGGGGTGGCAGCTGGCGCAGCGCGCGGGCGTGGACACCTCGGAGTCCGCCGCCGCGCAGACCCCGTACGAGACCGACGCGTTCGCGAAGGTCGCCGCGATGCCGGACGCCGACCTGTGGGCGGTGCGCCGCGAGTTGCGCGCCGACCTGGTCGCCGAGGTACGCCGCCGGTTGCGGGCTTCGGCGTTGCGCCGGGGTGCCACCGAGGCCGAACTCGGCTGGGTGTCCGACGCTCTCGACGAGGACACGCTGACCATCGGGTTCGCCCGCCGGGTGCCGAGCTACAAGCGGCTGACCCTGATGCTCGCCGACCGGGCCCGGCTGGAGCGGTTGCTGACCGCCACCGACCGGCCGGTGCAGATCGTGATCGCCGGCAAGGCGCACCCGGCGGACGAGGGCGGCAAGCGGCTGATCCAGGAGATGGTCGGGTTCGCCGACGATCCCCGGCTGCGCCGCCGCATCGTGTTCCTGCCCGACTACGACATGCGGCTGGCCCGCCATCTCGTCGCCGGCTGCGACGTGTGGCTGAACAACCCGCAGCGACCGCTGGAGGCCTGCGGTACCTCCGGGATGAAGTCGGCGCTCAACGGTGGGCTCAACCTGTCCATCCGGGACGGCTGGTGGGACGAGCTGTACGACGGCCGCAACGGCTGGGCGATCCCCACCGCGGCCGGCGTCGCCGACCCCGGCCGGCGCGACGCGCTGGAGGCCGGTGCCCTGTACGAGCTGCTCGAACAGCAGGTGGTACCGCTGTTCTACGCGCGCGGCGCGGACGGGGTGCCCACCGGCTGGGTGGAGGCGGTCCGGCACACCCTGACCACGCTCGGCCCGCGGGTGCTCGCCGGCCGGATGCTCGCCGAGTACGTGGAGCGGCTCTACCTGCCGGCGGCGGTGGCGTCCCGCCGGATGGCCGCGGACGGCGGCGCACCGGGCCGTGAGCTCGCCGAGTTCGCCGGCCGGGCCACCGCCGCGTGGCCCGGCGTCGCGGTCGACCAGGTCGAGGTCGACGAGCAGGCCGTCGCGGCGCTCGGCGGGGTGCTGCGGGTCCGGGCCCGGGTCCGGCTCGACCGGCTGTCCCCGGACGAGGTGCAGGTCCAGGTGTGTACCGGTGCCCTCGGTGAGGACGGCTCGGACGAGCTGACCGCGGTGTCGACCGAGCCGATGCGGGTGGTCGACGGCGATGGCGACGGCTACCGCTACGTCGCGGACGTCCCGCTGACCCGCGCGGGCGCCGCCGGCTGCACGGTGCGGGTGCTGCCCGCTCATCCGCTGCTCGCCAGCCCGACGGATCTGCCCCTGATCCGCTACCCGGACCAGTCCTGACGCCGCCGTCCCTTCCGCTCGCCGCGCGTGGCTCCCGCCATCGGGTTAAAGTGCTAGGTGAGTAGTCAAATGGAGGAAGGGATGATCGAGTTCCACCTGGACGGCCGGTCCGGCGTCGCGCCGTACGCGCAGCTCGTCCAGCAGGTCCGGCACGCGTTGCGGCTGGGCATGCTGCGCGAGGGCGACCGGCTGCCGACGGTCAAGGACGTCGTCGGGCGACTGGCGATCAACCCCAACACCGTGCTCAAGGCGTACCGGGAGCTGGAACACGACGGGCTGGTCGCCGCGCGGCCCGGCGTCGGTACGTTCGTGACCCGCACGCTCGCCGACACCACCCTCGCCGCGCACGGCCCGCTGCGTGCGGAGCTGCGACGGTGGCTGGCCAAGGCGCGCCGGGCCGGGCTCGACGACGAGAGCATCGAGGCACTGTTCGCCACCACGTTTCGCGCGGCGGCCGGGGAGGGCATCGCATGACCGCCGTGCTGGAGACCCACGGCCTCGGCAAGCGGTACCGGCGGCGGTGGGCGTTGTCGGACTGCACGTTGGAGATACCCGCCGGGCACGTGGTGGGGCTCGTCGGCCCCAACGGCGCCGGCAAGAGCACGCTGCTCAACCTGGCCGGCGGCCTGCTGGCCCCGACCGCGGGGACGATCGAGGTGTGCGGCGGGCGACCGGCCACCGGCCCGGCGCAGCTGGCCAAGGTGGGTTTCGTCGCCCAGGAGACCCCGCTGTACGGCGGGCTCAGCGTCGCCGACCATCTGCGGCTCGGCGCGCGGCTCAACCCGCGGTGGGACGACGCCGTCGCGCGGGACCGGATCCGCCGCCTCGGGCTGGATCCGAAGCAGCGGGCCGGCAGGCTCTCCGGCGGCCAGCGCGCCCAGCTCGCGCTGACCCTGGGCCTGGCCAAGCGGCCGGAACTGCTGATCCTGGACGAGCCGGTGGCCGCGCTCGATCCGCTGGCCCGCCGGGAGTTCCTGCAGGATTTGATGGCGGCGGTCGCCGAGCACGGGTTGAGCGTCCTCCTCTCCTCGCATCTCATCTCCGACCTGGAACGCGCCTGTGACCACCTCGTCGTGCTGGTGGACTCCCGGCTGCGGCTGTCCGGTGCGATCGACACCCTGCTCGCCACCCATCACCTGCTGACCGGGCCCCGGCGGGACCCGGCGACCCTGCCCGCCGACCAGGAGGTCGTCACGGCAAGCCACACCGACCGGCAGAGCACCCTGCTGGTGCGCACCGCGTCGCCGATCCACGATCCGGCCTGGTCGGTCGCCCGGCTCGGCCTCGAGGACCTGGTTCTGGCATACCTGCGTGGACCCGCCGACGAACCCCGCCGCCGGAAGCTGGAGGTGCTGCGATGATCTGGCTGACCTGGCGGCAGTACCGGGTGCAGGCGCTGGTGGTGACCGCGATCGTGGTCGCGTTCGCCGCAGTGCTGCTGTGCACCGGGCCGCAACTGGCGCGGCTGGCAGACGAGTCCGGCAACTCGTTCCTGGCGCAGGCCAGCGTGGGCGGCACCGACCCGACCGTGTACCGCGTCGGCATCGGCCTGCTGTACCTGCTGCCGGGTGCCGTCGGGCTGTTCTGGGGCGCCCCGCTGGTCGCGCGGGAACTCGAGGCGAGCACGTACCGGCTGACGTGGAGCCAGAGCGTCACCCGGACCCGGTGGCTGGCCGTCAAGCTCGGCGTCAGCGCGCTGGCCGCGGCGGTGCTCGCCGGCATCGTCGGCGTCGGCTTCACCTGGTGGGCCAGCCCGATCGACACCGACCTGGACAAGGGCCTGACCGCCGGCGCCTTCTCGATGCCGCGGCTGTCGCCGCTGGTGTTCGGCGCGCACGGCATCGTGCCCGTCGGCTACGCCGTGTTCGCGCTGGCGCTCGGCGTCGCGGTCGGCCTGGTGCTCCGCCGCAGCATTCCGGCGATGGCCGTGACGCTGGTACTGCTGGCGGCCGCCCAGGTGGGCACGCCGCTGTGGGTCCGGCCGCACCTGATCGAGCCCGTTCGCTACACCACCACGATCACCGCGGCCAACCTCGGCCGGATCGTCGCGCAGCCGGGCGGCCGGGTCATCGACCTGGAGGTGCGGGTGCATCGGCCGGGCGACTGGATCCTGGCCAACGAGACGGTCGACGCGAGCGGGCACGCGGTGGCCACCCTGCCGCACTGGGTCATCCAGTGTGGGCCGCCGCCACCAGGGCAGCCCGACCGCCATCAGGCGTGCTTCGCGCGGCTGCGCCGGCTCGGTTACCGGCAGCGGGTCAGTTACCAGCCGGCGAGCCGGTTCTGGTCGCTGCAGTGGCGCGAGGCCGGCGGGTACCTCGTGATCGCCGCCGCGCTGGCGGGTTTCTGCCTCTGGCGGATCCGCCGGATCCGTTGACGGCCCCCGGTCCGGGTCGCCCTCTCGCCGCACTCCGCATCGTTCGAGGCACGCAACGTTACCTGCCTCACATCGCCGTAATGATCATCGATCGTCACCTATTCTGCCGTTGACGATGCCTGGTCACCTATGACCGTTTTGGCATCGTCTCCGTTGTGTCGTCCTGGTGGAGGAGGTGGCCCGATGGGGCTGCTGCAACGTGGTCTGAACGGAGTCCTCGGTCGACTGGTTCCACACGAGGAGGTCTCCGCTCAGGATGTCTGCGCCATCGACGTGAGCTGTCGCGGCGGCGCCGCGGCGGACGCGTCGTGCACGAGCGGGATCGGCTACTACGTCAGGAACGTCTACTGCGACGGCTCGGTCGGGCCGTGGGAGTTCGACGGCTGCTGCTGAGCCGGTACCACAGCGAGGTGCGCGAGCAGCGCGCCCGCCGGGGCGGCGAACCGGCCGCCCCGGCGGGCCAGCCGATCGAGAGCCGGGGTGGGCGATGGGGTACGTCGAGTTCGGGCTGCGGGTGTTCCTGGCCGGGGTCTTCGCGGTCGCGGCCGGCGGCAAGCGGGGCACGGCCGGCCGGCAGGAGTTCGTCGCGGCCACCGGGCGGTTGCTGCCCAGCCGTTTCGCCGGGACCGCCCGGCCGGTGGCGACCGTGGTGCGGTGGCTCGAGTGGGCGATCGTGCTGCTCCTGGTCGTCGGGGGTGCCGGCGCCGTCGCCGGCTTCGCGCTCGTCCTGTTGTCGAGCATCGGATTCGGGCTCGCGATCGTCGCCGCGCTGCGTCGCGGGGAGGCTGCGCCGTGCCGCTGCTTCGGCGCGTCGAGCGCACCGCTGAGCCGGGTGCACGTGGCCCGCAACGTGCTGCTGGCGCTGGCCGCGCTGGCCGGTGCGTGGCTGGCACCCGGCGGCGTCGCGGCGATACCCGTCGCGCCGGGCCTGGGCGTGGCCGGGGTACTGGTCGCGCTGGTGGCGGGGGCGGTCGCGGCGGCGCTGATGGTGCGGCTCGACGAGGTGGTCGACCTGTTCGGCGCCGCGTCGACACCGGGCGCGCCGCCACGTTGACGGCGTCGAGCTGGTCGTTGGACGCGGCCCCGGCCGCCTTCGGAAGGGAGCGTGTGAACGTGCTCGATGCGGCGATCGTGCTGGTCGGTGTCATCGCCCTGCTGAACCTGCTGCTGACGCTGGGGCTGGTACGCAGGTTGCGGGAACACACCGACCGGCTGAACCGACTGAGCGCCGGCAGGGTCGCCGGCCGGCCCGACCCGCAGCTGCGCATCGGTGACCGGCCGCCGGAGTTCGAGGCCGCCACCGTCGACGGTCGCCGGCTGACCGGGCGGGACGCGCCGCTGCTGGTCGGCTTCTTCGCCCGGCGCTGCCAGCCCTGCAAGGAGTGGGTGCCGCGGTTCGCCCGCGCGGCCGGGGCGCTCCCCGGTGGGCGGGAGCGCGCGCTGGCCGTCGTCGTCGGTACCGAGGAGGAGACAGCGGACCTGGTCGCGCAGCTTCGGCCGGCGGCGATGGTGGTCACCGAGGAGCTGGACGGCCCGATGGGCCGGTCGTTCGGGGTGGCGGGCTATCCGACCCTGTACCGGCTCGCGGAGGACGGCACCGTCGCGGCCACCGACCCGTACGAGGTGGTCACGAGCCCGGTGGCGGGATGAGCGGGCGGCCGACCGAGTCGGGTCTGGGCCCGGCGCGCGCGTGCCGGTACCTGCGGGTGGCGCTCGGCCTCGCGGTGCGGGCGGCGCCGGGCGGTCTGGCGGCGCTGGTGGTGCTGGCGGTGCTGGCCGGGCTCCTCCCGGTCGCGACCGCGTGGCTGCTCAAACTGGTGCTCGACGGGTTGGTGCGGCACGGGTTGGGCGGGGTGCTGGTCTGGCTCGGCGTCCTGCTGGCCCT
The DNA here is from genome assembly GCF_016865425.1 of Actinocatenispora thailandica. Classification (NCBI taxonomy): domain Bacteria; kingdom Bacillati; phylum Actinomycetota; class Actinomycetes; order Micromonosporales; family Micromonosporaceae; genus Actinocatenispora; species Actinocatenispora thailandica. Next base: position 2,379,920 of record NZ_AP023355.1, read on the forward strand.
GCTCGGGGTGGCCCGGACGGTGCTGCCACGGGCCGCGTCGTACGCGAAGTCGCAGTTGGGGCGGGCGACCCGGCTGGTGGCGTTCGACCGGCTCTTCACCCGGGTGGTCTCCCGGCTGCGCGGCCTGGCACGGCTGGAGGATCCGCGGTTCCACGATCGGCTGCAACTGGCCCAGCACAACGGTTCGTACGCGCCGAGCCGGGTGGTCACCAACGCGATCGGCATCGGGGAGAGCGTGCTGACCCTCGGCGGGTTCCTCGGCACCCTGCTCGTCGTCAACCCGTGGCTGGCGGCGGCGCTGGCGGTGGCGGTGATACCGACCGCGCGGGCGGAGCTGCTGCTCAGCCGCCGCCGGGCACGGGCCATGCTGCGGATCGGCCACGCCGAGCGGCGCCAGCTGTTCTACGCCGGCCTGCTGAGCAACCCGCGGGAGGCCAAGGAGATCCGGCTGTTCGGGCTCGGGCCGTTCTTCCGGGACCGGATGCTTCGCGAGCTGCGGACGGCGAACGGCACCCAGCAGGCGCTGGACCGGCGCGACCTGGCGGTGCAGGCCGGCCTCGGGCTGATGGGTGCGGTGATCGCCGGTGGCGGGCTGGTCTGGGCGATCGACGCAGCCCGGCACGGACGGATCTCGGTCGGTGACGTCAGCGTCTTCGTTGCCGCGGTCGCCGGCGTGCAGAGCGGCCTGTCGCAGATCGTGCAGGGGCTCGCCCTGACCCACCAGGCGCTGCTGATGCTGGATCACTACCAGGCGGTGGTGACCGTGCAACCGGACCTGCCGGCACCGGCCGAGCCGTCGGCGGTGCCGGCGTTGGGCCACGCCATCGAGCTGCGCGACGTGTGGTTCCGCTACGGCCCGGACCGGCCGTGGGTGCTGCGCGGGGTGGACCTGACGATCCCGGCCGGCAGCTCGCTCGCCCTGGTCGGGCTCAACGGGGCGGGCAAGAGCACCATCGTCAAGCTGCTGTGCCGGCTGTACGACCCGAGCCGCGGCAGCATCCACTGGGACGGGCTCGACCTGCGCGATCTCGACCCGGACCGGCTGCGGGAGCGGATCGGTGCGGTGTTCCAGGACTTCGTGCAGTACGAGCTGCCGGCCCGGGAGAACATCGGCGTCGGTGATCTGAGCGTGTTCGACGACAGTACCCGGATCGAGCGGGCGGCCCGGCTGGCCGGCATTCACGAGACGCTGGCGGCGCTGCCCGCGGGGTACGACACCCCGCTGACCCGGATGTTCCAGGACAACGCCGACCGGGACGACCCGGAGACCGGCGTGCTGCTGTCCGGCGGTCAGGGGCAGCGGCTGGCGCTGGCCCGGGCGTTCCTGCGGGACCGGCGGGACCTGCTGATCCTGGACGAACCGAGCGCCGGCCTGGACGCCGACGCGGAGGCGACCGTCCACGCCAGGATCCGGGAGCACCGGCGGCACCGCACCAGCCTGCTGATCTCGCACCGGCTCAACACGGTACGAGACGCGGACCGGATCGTGGTCCTCGCCGGTGGCCGGCTCGCCGAGCAGGGCGATCATGCCAGCCTGATCGAACTCGGTGGGGAGTACGCGCGGCTGTTCGCCCTGCAGGCCCGCGGCTACGCCGAGCCGGTCCGGTCGGCGCCGTGATCGGCGGCGTGATCGGCGGCGTGATCGGCGGCGTGATCGGCGGCGTGGTGCTGTCGATCGTGGCTGGCGGGGCCGTCGTGGGCGCACTCGGGTGGTGGCTGCGCCGCCGGGTGCTCGTGGTCACCGTGCGCGGGTCGAGCATGTCGCCGACCTACCGGGACGGTGACCGGCTGCTCGTCCGGCGGCTGGCGCCGGACCGGGCGGCCCGGATCGCCCTGGGCGGCCGGGTCGTGGTCGCCGACCCGCCGGTCACCGGGCCGCTGCCCGGACCCGCCTCGGCGATCGGGCGCCCGCGGGGGCTGCGGGTGCCCGCCCCGGCACCGGGCCGCGTCGTCAAGCGCGTCGTCGCCACCGCCGGGGACCCGGTGCCGGCCGGGTTCCCCGGGGCGGGCGGCCGGCTGCCGGCCGGGATGGTGCTGTTGGCCGGCGACAACCCGGTCGCGAGCCGTGACTCGCGGCAGTACGGGCCGCTGCCGCGGGACCGCGTCGTGGGCGTGGTGGCCGGGCGCGCCGCGGTCAGCGCAGCGTGGTGGAGGCGCGGACGATGAGCGACGGCGCCAGCGCGATGCGCCGCGTGGGGCCGCCGCGGGGGCGGTCCAGCAGCCGCAGGCACTCGGCGGCGATCTGCTGGTGCGGCTGGCGCACGGTGGTCAGCGGCGGGTCGGCCAGGGCGGCGAAGCCGTTGTCGTCGAACCCGGTGACGACCACTTCGCCGGGCACCGAGATGCCGGCCGCCCGCAGGCCCTGCAGTACGCCGAGGGCGATCTCGTCGTTGACGCAGACGATCGCGTCCGGCAGCGCGCCGCGCGCACGCAGCTGGTCGACGGCGCGCACGCCCCACTCGACGCCGTAGGCGCCGAGCAGCGGTTCGGCGGTCGACAGCCCGTGCCGGGCGGCGGCCGGTCCGAACTCGGCGAGCCGGGTCCGGCCGGCGGACGACTCGGAGACGGTACCGACCAGCACGGCGGTGCGGGCGCCGACCTCGGCGAGGTGTTCGGTGAGCAGCCGCAGGCCGGCGACGTCGTCGACGCCGACCCAGTCCAGCGCGGTGTCGGCGACCGAACGGTCGACCTGGACCACCGGGACCTCACCGGCGATCGCGGTCAGCGCGGCGGCGCTGGCGACCGTACTGACGGGCGCCACGATCAGGCCGTCGACCTGCCGGTCGGCGAGGGCGTGGATGCGGGACGACTCGACGGTGGCGTCGCGCTGCGCGTCGCACAGCAGCAACTGCCGGTTGTCGTCGCCCAGGCAGCGTTCGATCGCCTCGACCAGGACCGGGTAGAACGGGTTGGAGATCTGCGGGACGACCATCCCGATGGTGTCGGTGCGCTGGGTGCGCAGCGCGCTGGCGACCCGGTTCTGCCGGTAGCCGAGTGCGGTGGCGGCGTCCCGGACCCGGACGGCGATCTGTTCGCCGACGGGGCGGGCGCCGGTCAGCGCCCGGGACGCGGTCGACACCGACACACCGGCCGCGCGGGCCACGTCGCGGATGGTGACGCGCACGGCTACCGGCTCGCCGGTGGGCGGGGGCAGCGCGGCACCCTGCGGGTCAGGTCCAGCTCGGGGCTGCCGAGCGCGGCCAGCCCCCGTCGTGTCGACCCCATGCCACCTCCCGTTCGCGCGACCGTCACGCCACGGCCTGCGTACCGGGACTGTATCGGCCGGCGGTGGTGTCCGGCTCGGCGGCGGCGGGCACTGCGGTACGGCACACGCCGCGACGGGGTCGAGAACACCCGTCGTGTAGGAAAGAATCGAAACCGCTCTTTAGAATGGCAACTATTGACATGGGCATTCCGGTGTATTAAGCCTGTCTGATCGGGATCATCCGGTTATCGCCCGATCGCCACCCGGCGTCGGGCCTGGTTCTGGGGAGTGCCCATGACATCGGTCCACAGTGGACTGTCTCGTCGCGCGCTGTTCACCGCCGCGGCCGGGGCCGCCGGCGTGCTCGGTGCCGGTCTGGCCGCCGGCGGCGCGTCCGCCGCGCCGGGTCGCAAGGCCAGCGCCGTCGACTACCCGGCGGCGCACTGGGTGCCGGCCAGCACGAGCAACTACACCAAGTCGAACCGGCCGAGCACCTACCCGATCGAACTGGTGGTCATCCACGTCACGCAGGAGACCTTCGACAACACCATCACGCTGTTCCAGGACCCGAGCCACGCCGCCTGCGCGCACTACGTGACCCGGTCCGCCGACGGCTACCTCGACCAGATGGTGCGGGAGAAGGACATCGCCTGGCACGCCGGCAACTGGGACTACAACACCCGCAGCATCGGCATCGAGCACGAGGGCTGGGTGGACGACCCGAGCTGGTTCACCGACGCCATGTACACCGCGTCGGCGAAGCTGACCCGCGACATCTGCGACCGGTACGGCATCGCCATGGACCGGAACCACATCATCGGCCACGTCGAGGTGCCCGGCACCGACCACACCGACCCCGGCCCGTACTGGGACTGGGACAAGTACATGGCGCTGGTCCGGGCCTGACCGGTCCGCCGGGGCACCGACCGGCGGTCAGCTCGCCGGGGGCCCGTCGACGGCGCGCAGCACCAGCAGGCTGCGCGCCGTCATCGTGACCCGGGCGCCGGCCGGGTACTCGCCGGCCAGCCTCTCCGCGGTGTCCACCACCACCTGCCAGCGGGCCGCGGCTTCCGGCAGCAGCACCGGCGCGTCGACCCCGGCGCCGTGCAGGTACAGCAGGTAGGACCCGCCGGTACCGGCCGACGCAGGTGTTGCCGCGGAGGGCGTCGGGGTGCCGGCCGACGCACGTCCCGCCGGGGCGCGCGTGTCGGCGCGGGCGCCGTCGAGGAAGGCGCCGAGCGTACCGGCGCCACCGGCGTGCCAGTCCGCGGCGGTCACCTCGGCTCCGTCGGCGCGGTACCAGACCAGGTCGCGGTGGCCGTCGACGGCGGCGCCGGTGAAGAAGTGCCGGCGCCGGAACACCGGCTCGGTGGCCCGCAGCTCGAGCAGCCGGGCGGTGAACGCCAGCAGTTCGGTGTCCGCGCCGTCCCAGTTCACCGCGGACACCTCGTTGTCCTGGCAGTACGCGTTGTTGTTGCCCTGCTGGGTGCGGCCCAGCTCGTCGCCGGCCAGCAGCATCGGCGTACCCGCCGACAGCAGCAGCGTGCCGAGCAGGTTGCGCACCTGCCGGCGGCGCACCGCGAGGATCGCCGGATCGTCGGTGTCGCCCTCGACACCGTTGTTCTCCGACCGGTTGTCGTCGGTACCGTCGGCGCCGCCCTCGCCGTTCGCCTCGTTGTGTTTCTGCGCGTAGCTGACCACGTCGCGCAGGGTGAACCCGTCGTGCGCGGTGACGAAGTTGACCGACGCGCCGGGCCCCCGGCCGCCCGCGCCGTACAGGTCCTCCGAGCCGGCGAGGCGGGTACCCAGCTCGGCCAGGCTCGCCGCGTGGCCCCGCCAGAAGTCGCGCACCGCGTCCCGGTAGCGGCCGTTCCACTCCGACCAGCCGGGCCCGAACCCGCCCACCCGGTAGCCGCCGGACCCGAGGTCCCACGGCTCGGCGATCAGCCGTACCTCGCGCAGCACCGGGTCGGCCGCGATCGCCGCGAGGAAACCCGGGTACTGCTCGACGCCCGACTCGCCCCGCAACAACGCGCTGGCCAGGTCGAACCGGAACCCGTCCACGCCGAGCGCGAGCACCCAGTGGCGCAGCGAGTCCAGTACCAGTCGCAGGGTCGCCGGCTGTCGGACGTCGAGGGTGTTGCCACAGCCGGTGAAATCGCGGTAGCGGGCCGGGTCGGCCGGCTCCAGGCGGTAGTAGGTGCGGTTCGCGAGGCCGCGCCAGCTCAACGTCGGACCGGTCGGCGGGCCCTCCGCGGTGTGGTTGTACACCACGTCGAGGATCACCTCGATCCCGGCGTCGTGCAGCACCGCGACCATGTCGCGGAACTCCGCCACCGGGTCGGCGGTCGCCGCGAACCGGGTGTCCGGCGCGAAGTAGCCGAGCGTGTTGTAGCCCCAGTAGTTGGTCAGGCCGCGCTGCGCGAGGAACGGCTCGGTGGCGCTGTGCTGCACCGGCAGCAGTTCCACCGCGGTCACCCCGAGGCGGCGCAGGTGCGCCACCGCCGCCGGATGGGCGAGGCCGGCGTAGCTGCCCCGCAGCCGCGCCGGTACCTGCGGGAGCCGGGCGGTGAAGCCCCGCACGTGCAGCTCGTACAGGACGGTGTCGGTCCAGGGGCGCAGCGGCGGGCGCCACACCTGCGCCGGTGCGGCGGTCACCACGGCGCGCGGCAGGTACGGCGCCGAGTCGCGGCCGTCCGGCGCGCCGTCGACCCGGGCGGTGCACAGCGCCGGGTGGTCGGCCGGTGCCCCGGTCAACCGCCGCGCGTACGGGTCGACCAGCAGCTTCGCCGGGTTGAACCAGTGCCCGCGGTGCGGCTGCCACGGCCCGTACGCGCGCAGCCCGTACCGGTCGCCGACCCCGACGCCGGGCACGTGGCCGTGCCACACGTCGTCGGTACGCTCGGTCAACCGCACCCGCCGCTCGCCGCCGGCGCCGTCGGACAGGCACACCTCGACCGCCTCGGCGTGCGCCGCGCAGACCGCGAAGCGCACCCCGTCCGCCATCGGCGTCGCACCCAGCTCCATGCCACCTCCACCGGCGCTCGGGGATCGGCCGGTCCCGCCCTCCATGATCGCTGCCGACACCCGATCGCACCCGCCGGCGGTCATGATTGGATGGCGCGGTGGCAGCCAACACCGATCCCGATCTGGTCGTCGCGCTGGACGCGGTGACGGTCACCCGCGACGGCAACGACCTGGTCCGCGACGTCAACTGGCAGGTGGAGCTGGACGAGCGGTGGGTCGTGCTCGGCCCCAACGGCGCGGGCAAGACGACCCTGCTCAACCTCGCCGCCGGCCGGCTCTACCCGACCACCGGCACGGTGCACGTGCTCGCCGAGCGGCTGGGCGGCACCAACGTCGCCGAGCTGCGCACCCGGCTCGGGCTGGTCGGCGGCCACCACGTGATCCGGATCCCGCCGGACGAGACGGTGCACGACGCGGTCCTCACCGCGGCCTGGGGCGTGCTCGGCCGGTACCGGGAGAGCTACGACGCGATGGACGACGCGCGGGCGGACGAGCTGCTGGCCCGCTGGGGTGTCGCCGCGCTCGCCGGGCGCCGCTACGGCACGCTGTCCGACGGTGAGCGCAAGCGGGTACAGATCGCCCGGGCGCTGATGACCGACCCGGAGCTGCTGCTGTTCGACGAGCCGGCCGCCGGCCTCGACCTGGGCGGCCGGGAGGACCTGGTGCACCGGCTCGCGACGCTCGCCGCCGACCCGGATGCGCCGGCGATCGTGCTGGTCACCCACCACGTCGAGGAGATCCCGCCGGGGTTCACGCACGCCCTGCTGATCCGGGACGGCGCGCTGGTGGCCGCCGGCCCGCTCGCCGAGGTGATCACCGGCGACAACCTGTCCGACACGTTCGGCCTACCGCTCGCGGTGAGCCGGATCGGTGCGCGCTACACCGCACTGTCCCGGCCCGTACCGGCGCCCTGACCTGCGGTGGGGACGCCGGCTCCGGCGCGTCGGGCGGTGCGCTCCGGGCGGGGGCTACCGACCGGTTAAGGTCGGTGCGAGGCGGCGCCGCGACCCGGCCCGCAGTGTCGTGATCGAGGAGGTCGCAGTGGGGGAGTTCGTTCGGCTGGAGACGCTCGCCGAGCAGCCGGGGGTCGGCGTGATCCGCCTGACCCGGCCGCCGATGAACGCGCTCAACTCGACCGTGCAGGACGAGCTGCGGGCCGCCGCGAGCGAGGTGACCAGCCGGGACGACATCCGCGCCGTGATCGTGTACGGCGGCGAGAAGGTGTTCGCCGCCGGCGCCGACATCAAGGAGATGGCCGACGAGGGCTACGCGCAGATGGCCGGCCGGGCGCTGGAGCTGTCCGCCGCGTTCGACGCCGTCGCGCGCATCCCGAAGCCGGTCGTCGCCGCGATCACCGGGTACGCGCTGGGCGGCGGCTGCGAGCTGGCGCTGGCCTGCGACTTCCGGGTCGCCGCCGCGGACGCGAAGCTCGGCCAGCCGGAGATCGGCCTGGGCATCATCCCCGGCGCCGGCGGCACCCAGCGGCTGCCCCGGCTGGTCGGCCCGTCGAAGGCCAAGGAGCTGATCTTCACCGGCCGGCACGTGGCCGCCGACGAGGCGCTGCGGATCGGCCTGGTCGACGCCGTGGTGCCGGCCGGCGAGTCGGTGTTCGACGCCGCGGTGGCCTCGGTCCAGCCGTACCTGACCGGGCCGGCGCAGGCGTTGCGCGCGGCCAAGCAGGCCATCGACGGCGGCCTGTCGGTGGACCTGGCGAGCGGGCTGGCGCTGGAGAGTCACCTGTTCGCCGCGCTGTTCGCCACCGAGGACAAGAACATCGGGATGGCGGCGTTCGTGGCCAAGACCAAGCCCGATTTCACCGGAAAGTGACGCATGAGCCAGTGCGGGTACCGGGCGGGCCTCGTCGCCGTGCCGGCGAGGGAGGAACGTCGATGAGTGGCCAGTCGCAGCCCAGCGCCGCCGAGGTGGAGGCCGCCCGCGACGATCCGAAGCAGGCGAACATCCTCTACCACGACTGGGAAGCCAACACCTACGACGAGAAGTGGTCGATCTCGTACGACGAGCGCTGCGTCAGCTACGCCCGGGACCGGTTCGCGCACGTGGCCGGCACCGAGGGCTGGCCGTACCGCAACGCGCTGGAGCTGGGCTGCGGCACCGGGTTCTTCCTGCTCAACCTGATGCAGGCCGGGGTGATCGAGAAGGGTCACGTCACCGACATCTCGCCGGGGATGGTCGAGGTCGCGCTGCGCAACGCCAAGCAGCTCGGCCTCGATGTGGACGGCCGGGTCAGCGACGCGGAGACGATCGGGTACGACGACGCGAGCTTCGACCTGGTCGTCGGGCACGCCATGCTGCACCACATCCCGGACGTCGAGCAGGCGCTGCGCGAGGTGCTGCGGGTGCTGCGTCCGGGCGGCCGGTTCGTGTTCTGCGGCGAGCCGAGCAAGGTCGGCGACTTCTACGCCCGCAAGCTCGGTCAGCTGACCTGGTGGGCCACTACGAACCTGACCAAGCTGCCCGGGCTCACCGACTGGCGCCGGCCGCAGGCCGAGCTGGACTCCTCGTCCGCGGCGGCGGCGCTGGAGGCGGTCGTGGACATCCACACCTTCGACCCGCAGCAACTGCGCCGCACCGCGGTCCGGGCCGGCGCGATGGACGTCGAGGTGGCCACCGACGAGTTCACCGCCGCGCTGCTCGGCTGGCCGGTGCGCACCTTCGAGGCCGCGGTGCCGAAGGAGAAGCTCGGCTGGGGGTGGGCCAACTTCGCCTACCGCTCCTGGCGCGCACTGTCCAGTGTGGACACCAAGGTGCTCTCGCACGTGCTGCCCAAGGAGCTGTTCTACAACGTCGAGATCACGGGTGTGAAGCCGTAGTGCCGGACCTCGCCGGTACCACCGACCAACCGTCCGGCGCCGGGGCCGCGGCACCGGACGGTGCGCTGTCCGCCGACGTACCCGCCCTGGAGCGGCCCACCGTGGCTGCCGGACCGGTGGACCGGGACGGCGATCCGGCCGCCGAGCAGGTGCCCGCCGAGGCGTCCGAGGGCGGCGAACGGGTCGACGACGGTGCGCCGGTCGACGACGGCGGGCTGGCAGCGCGATCCGACGGCGGCGGGCCGCCCGAGCCCGAGCCGGTCGAGTCGGCAGAGCCGCCGTCGGAGCCTTCCGAGTCGGCAGAGTCGTCGGAGCCGTCGGAGCCGTCGGAGCCGTCGGAGCCGTCGGAGCCGTCGGAGTCGGCTGAGTCGGCTGAGTCGGCAGAGTCATCGGATCCGGTCGAGTCGGCAGAGCTGTCGGAGTCGGCTGAGTCGGCAGAGCCGTCGGAGCCTCCCGAGCCGTCGGAGTCGGCCGGGCCGTCAGTCGGTGGCGAGCCGGTCGACGGGAGCGAACGGCTCGACGACGGCGGGTCGGCCGGACCGGGCGACGCCGGTGCGCCGGACCACCTGACGGACACCGGTGAGCTGGACGAGCTGGCCGCCGTGCTGAACGACGGCTCGGCCGAGCCGCGGCGACACTGGTTGCGCTACCCGGGCCTGTTCGGTGCGCTGACCGTGGTCGCGCTGGTGATCCTGGTGCCGTGCGGCGCCGGCATCCTGTTCTTCACCGGTGCGTTCGCCGACCCGGGCGCGTACGGGCACGCCCCGGACGCGTGCGCCCGGCTCACCGCGCAGCGGGTCGAGTCCGCGTTCGGCGCCGGCCTGGTCCGCGACTACCCGTCGGACACCGGCGACGAGTCGACCTGTACCTACCTCGGTGGCGCCGCGTCCGGCCGCAACGCGCGGGTGACGCTCACCCTGACCCGGTACGGGACGAAGGGGCCGCTGTCCGCCCCCGAATGGCGCACGCCGGGTTCACCTCCGACCTGTCCGGCACGCACGGCCGCACCACCCTGCCCGGGCTCGGCGACGAGGCCGTGCGGGTCTCCTCGCCCGCCGGTACCAGCGTGTTGGTCCGGCGCAGCAACCTGGTGTTGCGCCTCGACGCCTCCGGCGACATCGAGAACCCGAGCCGCGGGGTCACCAGCACGGCACGGGCCCTGGTCGGCTCGCTGCGCTGAGCCGGCGAGCCGGCGAGCCGGCCGCCCGGCGCGCGTCGCCGGCCGCCGCCACGCCGCCGCACGGTGCTGCACCGCCGCGGCGGCTCGGTGCCGGCCGCGGTACGGCACCCGCCGCGGTGACTCGACGGCGCAGCGCCGTCCGGTACGTTCGGGGCATGGTGCGGCGGCGGCGTGACCGGCGGCAGGCGCGGTTCGTGACCCGCGCGTCGCTGGCGTGGGTGTGGCGGCACCGCGCGTTCACCCCGTACTACCTGCTGCGGTACTGGCGGTTCGCGCTGCTGCGGCTGCGCCGGGCGGACGTGGTGACCGAAGGTTTCGTGTTCCTGGGGCGGCGGGTCGAGCTGACCGCGCCCCGCGGCCGGGGTCGGATCGTGCTGGGCCGGTGGTCGCACCTCGGCGACGGCACCGCGATCCGGGCACACGAGGGCACGGTACGCATCGGTGACAAGGCGGTGCTCGGCGCCGACGTGCGGATCAACGGCTACCTGGACATCGAGGTCGGCGCCGCGACACTGGTCGCCGACTGGGTCTACGTGGCCGATTTCGACCATGTCACCACCGACCTGACCCGGCCGATCAAGGACCAGGGCATCGTCAAGTCGCCGGTGCGGATCGGCCCGGACTGCTGGCTCGGCACCAAGGCCACGGTCACCCGCGGGGTGCGGATCGGCCGCGGCAGCGTGCTCGCCGCGAACGCGGTGGCCACCCGCGACATCGCCGAGTACACGATCGCCGGCGGGGTGCCGGCCCGGGTGCTGCGCAGCCGGCTGCCGGCGCCGGAGCTGCGGGTCGAGGCGCCGACCGGCTCGGGTCGTCCTGCCCGGTTCGCGCCCGGACCGACGCCGACCGGTCCATGATCGATCTGGGCCGGTCTGGTGGCGCGCCCGGGGCGGGTCACCAGCGTCCGGGGCGGGTCGCCGGCCGGTGCGTACGGCAGCGGGCCGGCACCTGCTCGGTGGGCGGGTTGCCGCGGTGGAGGGAGTGAGGCAGATGGTGTCCGGGCGCGGCGGGGAGCTGGCCGTCGCGGCGCTGTCCGGGTACGGCATCGGCGAGGTGTTCACGCCGGCCGGCGAGCACGTCCCCGCGATTCACGATGCGGCCCGGGCGGCCCGGATGCGCGTCGTGGAGGTACGGCACGAGCAGACCGCGGTGTTCGCGGCGGAGGCGGTGGCGACCCTGCGGCGCCGGCCCGGACTGGCGGTGCTCGGCGCCGGCCCCGGTGTGACGAACGCGGTCTCGGCGATCACCGCCGCGCACTTCAACGGCGCCCCGGTGGTGGTACTGGCCGGTCGGGCGCCGCGGTGGCGCTGGGGTTCGGGCAGCCTGCCGGCGCTGGACCACGTCGCGATCGTCGGGTCGGTGACCAGGTCGGCGGCCACCTGTACGGAGGTGCGCAACATCGGCACCGACGTGCGGGCCGCGGTGCTGGCGGCGCTGACCCCGCACCGCGGGCCGGCGTTCCTCGACCTGCCGATGGACGTGGTGTTCTGTGCGGGCGAGGCCGAGCTGCCGCCGGCGACGCTGCCGCCGCCGATCGAGCCGGACCCGGCGGCGGTGGCCCGGGCCGGTGCGCTGCTGGCGGCGGCGGAACGGCCGGTGATCGTCGCCGGTTCCGACGTGTACACCGGGGACGCGATCGCCGCGCTGCGCGAGTGCGCGGAGACCTGGCGGGTCCCGGTGTTCGGCACCGGGCTGGCGCGCGGCGCGCTGCCCGCCGGCCATCCGCTCGCCTTCCGCAGCTGCAAGCGGGCCGCGCTGGCCCGGGCGGACCTGGTCGCGGTCCTCGGTACCGCGCCCGACCTGCGGCTCGGCGGCGGTACCGGGGCCCGCCTGATCCACGTCGTCGACGCGCCACCGGCCGGCGCTCCGGCCGACCCGCCGAACGACGACGACACCGTGTGGGTGGCCGGCGACCTGCGGCTGGTGCTGTCCGCGATGGCCGACCACCGCGGCGTGCGGGCCGACCACGCGGACTGGATCGAGCTGTTGCGCGTCGCCGAGGACACCGCCCGGGCACAGGAGGCCGGCCACCTCGCCGACGATCGCGAACCGATCCGGTCCGCCCGGCTGTACGCGGAGCTGCGCCGGGCGCTGACCGACGAGGCGATCATCGTCGGCGACGGCGGCGACGTGGTGTCCGCCGCGGCCCGCCACCTCGATGTCGGCCGGCCCGGCAGCTGGCTGGACGGCGGCCGGTACGGCAACGGTGGCGCCGGCCTCGGGTACGCGCTCGGCGCCGCGCTGGCCTGCCCGGACCGCCCGGTGTGCGGGCTGCTCGGTGACGGTGCCGCCGCCGGCTCGGTACTGGAGGTCGAGTCGCTGGTCCGGCACCACCTGCCGGTCGTGCTGGTGGTCGGCAACAACGGCAGCATCGGTACCGCCGGGCTGCGCGGCGCTGACGACCGGACGCCCGGCCTGCGGCTGGAGAAGGTGGTGGCCGCGCTCGGCGGCGCCGGCGAGACCGTCGCGACCGCGCGCCAACTCGCCCCGGCGCTGCGCCGGGCGTTCGAGTCCCGGGTGCCGTACCTGCTCAACGTGCTCATCGAACCGCGGGCGGACCCGGCGTAGCCTTGCGCCGCAGGGCTCGGCGCCGCGCCGGCGCCGAGCCCTGCCCCCGATGCTCGGGCGTGCCCGCAACCCGCCGGCCGGCGAGCGGCGGGACGCCCTGGCGCGATCAGTGCACGCTGACGTCGTCGACGTGGACGGCGCTCTGCCCGTACCAGCCGTGCACGAAGACCTGCACGGTGCCGCTGCCGCCGGTGGTGAAGGTGGTCGACAGCTTCGTGTAGGCGCCGGCGCTGGTCCAGGTGCTGGCGTCGGTCGCGGCTCCGGTGGTGCCGAGGAACGCGTAGTCGCCCTGCACGCAGGCGCTGAGCGTGTAGGTCGTGTTCGCCGCGAGCGTCACCGACTGGCTGCAGGTGGCGTTGTCGGACGAGGTGGGCGCCAGCTTCAGCGCGCCGGAGCCGCCGTGGGTGGGCGACGACACGATGCTGCCGGTGCCGCCGGTGCACGTCCACGGGGCGAGCGAACCGGTCTCGAAGTCGCCGTTGGTCAGGCCGCCTCCGGCCGGCGGCGGGCTGGTGGGTGGTGTCGTGGTGGGCGGGGTCGTCGGGGCGGACCCACCGCCGTTGAACGCGGCGAACGTGTGGCTGAAGTACCAGGTGTCCTGCTGGATGCCGGAGCAGGTGTCCGAGCCGCCGGTCCCGGGGCAGCCGCCGTTGTCGCGTTGCAGCGCCCAGAACGACAGCGCGGCGAGGCCCTTGTCCTGCGCCCACTGCTCGACCACCGGCGCGTCGGCGGTGGTGAACGTCTCCGCCGCGCCGTAGTCGTCGATGCCGGGCATCTCGATGACGCCGATCATGTGCCACAGCTCGGCGGCCGACCTGTTCGGGTACAGCCCGGCCAGCTGGCTCTGCAGTCCGGTGGTGGCGGTCTTGGTGTCGGTGGCCATCTCGTGGTTCGCGCCGTCGTAGTAGTCGAACGTCATGATGTTGACGACGTCGATCCGCGCGTCGTGGGACACCGCGCTGCGCAGCACGTTCAGGCCGCTGCTGGCGAGGCCGCTGGTGGTGGTCGGCAGGGTGTACGCGAACTGCACGGTGCGGCCGTTGCCCGCGGCCCAGTCCTCCACCTGCTTGATCGCGGCGTTGCGGCGGTCGATGCCGGCCGAGTCGGTCAGCGAGTTGTCCTCGATGTCGAGGTCGAGCCGGGTCACGTCGTAGGTGGTGATCACCTTCTCGTACGCGGCGGCGATCTTGCCGACGTCGGTGCAGGAGTCGGCGATCTCGGTGCCGGTGTGGTCCGCCGTGTACCCGCCGAACGACGGGATCACGTCACCGCCGCCGGCGCGGATCGTGTCGATGTCGCTGCCGTACTGGCTGGCGTCGACCGGCATCGAGGTGTCGCCGTCCCAGTACGGCGTGCACGAGCCCTTCGCCTCGGTCTGCAGGAACGCGAGGGTCAGGTACTTGTTGCCGGACTGCTGGGCCTGCTGGGCCAGGCTGTCGCCGTTGTAGGTCTCGAAGTACGGGGCGGACACGTGCGCCGGCAGCGTGCTCGCCGCGGTCGCCGGTCCGCTGACCGCGAACCCGATGGCGACGGCGCCGCCGAGCACGGTACCGGCCGCCGCGAGCGCGGCGGTCAGGCGTGATCGAAGCATGTGGGGGCTCCTTGACGCGGGGGTGACGCAGGAGGAGATGCGGGGGAGAGCGTGGCCGGTCGCGCGCCCGGCATATCAGTAAGGTTTCCTAACTGATGCAGTGCACTTAAGTACGTTTCACCCCGCCTGTCAAGCTCTGCCGGCACACGGCCGCGGTACACGGTTCGGCCGGTTGCATGCCACACTCATGTGGATGAAGATCCGGTTTGGTGGGATCTGGCTTCTGTGGCTCGTCCTGGGCGTGACGCTGGCGCTTGCCTGGGTCTTCTGGCCGCTGCGAGTCGCGGAACTCGTCACCCTCGTCACCACCCTCCTCGGGCTGGCGAGCCGGCTGCTGACCAGGCGCGAGCCCCTGTCGCGGGACGCCGCTGTCCGGTACCTGCACGACGAGGCGAAACGCCGGTGGCAGGTGGCCGCTCGCAGCCAGCGGTTGCTGGGTTCCGCACCGTTCACCGTGCCGTGGACGGTGCGTGGCGCGGTGCAGATCAACCCGCTGCCGCTGCTCGAACAGGCGCGCCGTGCGCGGCGCGACCCGCTGCCCGCGCGGGCGTCGATCGTCGAGCAGTACCGGGCCGTCGAGTCCGGTCGGCTGGTGATCGTCGGCCACGAAGGTGCGGGAAAGACGAGCCTGCTACTTCAGCTGGTGGCTCAGTTGTTGGAACGGCCTTCGCCAGCCGACGACGATCCACCCCGGGCGGCCGCCAACCAGCGCACGCCGATCCCGGTGATGGTCGAGATAACCCACTGGGACGGCATCGAGCGTTTGGACAGCTGGCTTGTCGGGCAGCTGGTGGACTTGTTCCCGAAGTTGGGCCGCCCGTGCGAGACCTGCGACACCGCGGCCGAACGGTTGATCAAGGACGAGCGAGTCCACGTCCTTGCCGTCCTGGACGCCGTGGACGAGTTGCGCGCCGACCGGCTGGCGGCGCTGGTCAAGCAGTTGAACAGCTCGTTCAACGACATACCGGTGATCCTCGCCGGCCGCAGCGACCGGTTGCGTGCGACCGACTCGGCTCACCTCCCGGCCTTTCGCCTGGACGAGGCGGCGGTGCTCACCATCGAACCGCTGTGCGGGAAGGAGCAGATGGCGCTCATTGGCCAGTTCGATCCGGGCAAGGCCGAGTGGTACCCGGTGCTGGAACGGTTGGACGGCGACGATGTGGGCCCGCTGGCCGAACTGCTCTCGACGCCGTCGATGGTGCGCCTGGCCCTCACGGTCTACGACGACAACAACGACGCCGACCGGGCGCCGAAGACGCTGCTGCAGGTCGCCAGCGAGACCGCAGGGCAGTCCGACGCCGCGGTGGCCGACGTCCGAGCCCGGCTGCTCGACCGGTACCCGGCCGCCGCGTTCGGGCTCGACGACGACCCGGGCGTGGACCGGCGGCACGCCCGCCGGTTGACCCGGTACCTGCGGTTCCTCGCGGCTCAGCTGGCGGCCACCCAACGCCACGACCTGGGTTGGTGGGAACTCGCGGACCGGTTCGAACAGCGGATCCTGCGCGGCATCGCCGCCGGGGCGTTCTGGGCCCTCGCCGCGCTTCCCGAGCTGGTCCACCTGGTGCGACCGTGGCACGCCGGGGCACTGTGGACGGTCTGGGTACCGCCGTTGCTGGTCGCGTTCCTGGTGGTGTACGCGGTGCTGCCCAGGCCCTCGCAGTACACCAGGCGACGGCGCCGGATCGATGTCATCGCGCTGCGCGTCGGGCTGGGCGTCGGTTGTGCGGTGCTGGCCGTCGAGTTCGCGGTGGTGTTCGGGCTGCACGGCTGGGACGCGGCGCTGGCCTCGGTGGGACGGATGCTGCTGCTCTACGTCGCTGTCGTGGTTATCGCGAACCTTCCGGTGCAGCTCAGTACCTGGGTCGGGGACCGGATCCGCCCGCGCGTCTCCCAGCCGATCGCCGTCCTGCACCGCGAACGTGCCCGCGCCCTGCTGCTGGGGCGCTGTGGCTGCCGCTGGTCACCTCGACCTGTGCGGTCGGGCTGCTGAGCCGCACCGGGCTACCGCTGCTGATCCGGGTCGCCGTCGGTGTCGCGATGTGCGGCTGGCTGGTGCTGTGCTACACGCCGTGGGGTCGGCTTCAGATCGCCCGGGTGACACTGGCGCTGGCCGGCCGTACTCCGTTGCGGTTGATCCACTTCCTCGACGAGGCGGGGGATCGTGGCGTCCTGCGGCAGCGCGGCGACCGCTACGAGTTCTGGCACGCCGACCTGGAGGCGCGGCTGGTCCGGCGGCCGATCGGGGTGGCCTGGTGGACCGCAGCGCTGTCCCGGCTGCCACGCCGGGGTGCGGCCGACGTCGGCGGGCTGCCGCGGCAGGCCGGCCCGGATCGTGGGACGTCCCCGCGGCTGCCCGGCGCCGCCGACCCGCCGGAGTCAGCGGGTGCCGGCGATGGATCGAGCGCCGAACCCGGGCCGTGACGGGCGACGTGATCGGTCGGCGCAGTCGGTCCGGGTCGTCACCGGCGGCCCCTGGACGCCGTCGGGTTCGGCGAGTACCGGCCCCATCGCGGACCGCACGCCGCGCTCCCGCATTCCCGGTGCATCGCGGCGAGCCAGTCCGGCGACAGGACCGCGAGGTAGCACGGCAGGGCGGTCAGGCGGCCGACCGCGACCTCGTCGGGTGTCAGTGCGAAGCCGTTGGTGGGCAGCGGCTCCCCGCTCGCCGGCAGGCCGGAGTCGGTGAAGCCGAGGAGCTCGTTTTCGACGCCGAGGATCGCGGCGGCGCGGGGCACCTCGGCTCGGCGCAGCCGCGGCAGCGGTCGGGGCGCCCCGGCGTCGTTCAGCCGCGCACCAGGGTCCGACGGCGCGAACCGCGGGCCCGACTCGATCGCAGCGAAGCAGTTCCCGCCCGTCAGGCGGAGCCGTCGCGAAGCAGGTTGCCGTCCGGTACCACGATCGGCGGGACCGGGCCGTCCGCCGTACCGGCCGCACGCAGCGCCCGCTCGTCCCGCCGCGCCTGTTCGTACGCGTCCAGGGTGCGCTCGGCGATCACCGGCCACGCGTACCGCTGCGCCACCAGGCTGCGGCCCTGCCGGGCGAGCCGGCGCGCCAGCACCTCGTCGGCCAGCACCGAACTGACCGCCTCGGCGAGCGCGCGCGGATCCTTCGGGGTGAAGCTGACCGCCGCCAGGCCGGCCGCGACGAACTCGCCGAGCCCGCCGGTCGCCGCCACTGCGAGCGGTGCGCCGGCGCTCGCCGCCTCGACCGCCACCATGCCGAACGGTTCGTACCGGCTCGGTACCACCGCGCAGTCGGCGGCGGCGAACAGCGCGGGCAGTTCGGCACCGAGGAAACCGACGAACCGCACGGTGCGGGACAGCCGCCGGCGCCGGACCTCGGCAGCCAGCTCCTCGGCGTACTTGCCCTCGCCGGCCACGACCACCCGCAGCCCGGGGAACCGGCGACGCAGCGTCGGGGTCGCCGCGATCAGGTCCTGGACCCCCTTCTCGTGCACCAGCCGGCCGGCGTACACCACCAGCGGGCCGTCGCCGGCGAACCGCTGCCGGACGGCCCGCACCTGCCGCGGTGTCGCGGTGAACGCGGCCGGGTCGACGCCGTTCGGGATCACCCGGACCTTGCCGGCGGGCAGTTCGAACAGCCGGCTGACCTCCCAGCGCATGTAGTCCGAGCAGACCAGCACCCGGCGCGCCTCGTAGGTCAGCCACCACTCGACCGAATGGATGCACCGGTTCAGCTCGCCGGGCAGCCAGCCGGAGTGCCGGCCCGCCTCGGTGGCGTGCACGGTGGCCACCAGCGGCACACCCAGGTGGTGTTTGAGCGTCACCGCGGCGTGCGTGACCAGCCAGTCGTGCCCGTGCACCACGTCGAAGCCCTGCTCGCCGGCCACTCGCAGGGCGGCCCGGGTGAGCGCGTGGTTCAGCGACATCGTGAACGCCAGCAGCGTCTCGGTGCTGAACGGGAAGAGCGGCGGGTCGGCCGGCGCGCGCACCACCCGCACCCCGTCGCGGATCTCGTCGAGCGGCGCGTCGGTGCCGTCCGGCTCGGTCCCGTGCCGGGTCACCACGGTGACCTCGTGCCCGGCGGCGGCAAGGGCCACCGACAGCGCGTGCACGTGCCGACCGAGGCCGCCGACGACGACCGGCGGGTATTCCCAGGACAGCATCAGCACGCGCATGGGCACCGATTCTGGCACCCGTTACCGGCCGGTACCCACCCCGGGTCGGCCGCGGGCCGGCCGGGTCGGGCGCGCGGGCACCCGGCCGGTCAGCCGCGCTCGATCGCGGTGTCGAGCAACCCCAGCGGCGGCGCGCCCAGCTCCAGCAACGCGGCGTGCAGCCGGGGCAGCGAGAACCCCGCGCCCCACGCCGCCCGGGCCCGGTCGCGTACCTGCCCGATCACCAGCTTGCCCCAGGTGTAGCGGCCGTACGTCGGGTCGAACGTGCCGCGGTACGCCTCGGCCAGCGCCGCCGGACCCTGCAGGTGGGCGTCCGAGGTGAACAGCGCGGCGGCCTCGTCGACGGTCATCGTGCCGGTGTGCAGCCCGATCGCCGCGGTCAGCCGGACCACCCGGACCAGCGCCTCCAACGCGACACCCGCGGCGTACCGGGGATCGGTGGCGTGGAAACCCTGCTCCAGCGCCATCTCCTCGGTGTAGTGCGCCCAGCCCTCCACGAACGCCTCGCCGATCAGGGTGCGACGCACCGCGGACGGCGCCCGGCGCAGCGCCCGGGAGTGCGAGAAGTGTCCCGGCGCCACCTCGTGCACGGTGATCGCCGGCAGGCTGGTACGGCTGAACACGGCGAGCCACTGCTCCCGGTCGGCCGCCGGCCAGCCCGGCTCCGGCGGGGTCACGTGGTACCAGCCCGGCGCGTCCGGCTCGTACGGGGCGGCCCAGGCCATCATCGCCATCGCCCAGCGCCGCGACTCCGGAGCCGGGCCGACCAGGCATTCGCCGTCGGTGTAGGGCACCAGTTCGTGCCGGGCGGTCCAGTCGATCACCTCGGCGGTCAGCACCCGCGCCTCGGCCAGCACCCCGTCGATGCCGGGATGGTCGGCGGCCAGCGCGGCGACGGTGCCCGCGGTGTCCGCGTCGGGGTCGATGCGGTGGCACGCCTCGGCCAGCATGGCGCGCAGCCGATGGCGCTCGGCGTCGGCGGCCTCGGCGAGCGCGCCCAGCCGTACCGGCATCGCCTCGGACGCGGACAGCAGCCGGGCCAGCCCCGCCTCGCCCAGCGCCGAGTCGGCCGGCCCGGTCCGCGCGCAGCGTTCGAGGTGGTCCAGCAGCCGGCGGTGCGCGGCGGTGGCGGCCACCCCGGAGTCCCCGTCGGCCGGCCCGACCTGGCCGGCCAGGCCGCGGGCCGCCGACAGGGTCGCGCCCGCGACCGGCGCCGGCACCGCGTCGAGCGCGTCGATCGCCGCGTCGACCGCGTCCGGCCAGGCGGCGAGGTGCGCCGCGCGGGCCGCGGCGCGCTCCGGCGCCGGCGCGTACTCCCGGTCGTAGCAGGCCAGGTCGAGGTTGGCGACGTGGTACAGCGGGTTGCTGCGGTGCAGGGCGAGCTCGCCGTACTCGACCCGGGTGGCGTCCTCGGCGGCCGAGGCGTGCGCCTCGTCGTGCGGGTCGGGGTAGACGTGCGCACCGGCCGGCGCCAGCCGGGACAGCGCCGCGGCCACCCCGGCGGTGGACAGGTCCTGGACCACGCCGTCGTACTCGTGCCGGCCGACCGACTCGCGGGCGGTCGGCACCATCAGGTCACAGAGCGCGCGCAGCCGTGCATCCATGCGCGGCAATCTACCGCCGCGACGGTCGTGGTGATCACACTTTTCCGGCGACCACGATCAGGTCGAGCGCGCTGTCCAGGTCCGATGTGGACAGTACGAAGTCGGCCGCGGTCACCGACCCGACCAGCTCCGCCAGGCCCGCCGGCCAGCTCGCGGCGGGCGTCGCGAGCTGCGCCTCGACCAGATCGGCGCCGTAGTGCCGGCGGCAGCGCGCATCGAGTGTGGCGAGCCGGGCGCCGGCATGCAGCCCGTACATGGTCGAGTCCGGGAACGCCGGGGCGACCAGCGCGGCCAGCTCGGCCGCCGACAGCTCGCGGGAGTGGTACACGTTGCGCGGCCGGTCGGTGGCCGGGTCGTACCCGGGGGAGAAGGTCAGCCGGTTCGGGGTGCTGAGCGCCAGGGTGCCGCCGGGCGCGAGCACCCGGGCGCACTCGGCCAGGTGCGCCGGCTGGTCCCACAGGTGCTCGATCAGCTGCATGCTGACCACCGCCGGGACGGCACCGGTGCGCACCGGCAGCGCCACCGCGTTGCCACGCGCCACCGCGATCGCCGGGTACCGGCGGCGCACGTGCCCGAGCGTGGCCGGGTCGTAGTCGAGCCCGAGCACCCGGCGTGGCCGGCCGCCGAATGCGCCGGGTGCCGCGCCACTGGGGCCGCTGCCGGCGGCGAGCAGGTCCGCGCCGTACCCCTCGCCGACACCGACCTCCAGCACCGGCCCGGCCGGCAGCAGCGGTTCCAGAGCCTGGTAGGCCGCCTCGTGCCGGCGGAACCAGTAGTTCTCCACCGGCAGGTCGGGGACGGTGCGCTCGCCGGTCAGCGGCAGCGCGGGGGCGGTCGGCATGCCCGCAGCCTACGGGCGGGTGCGGCTGTGAGATGTATCGCGGTGGTCGCCGCGCGCGGTCGGCTACCCGCTAGTAACATAGCCCCTGAACGAGCCTTCGGCCGGCAGACTATGTTGGCTGCGGGCGGCCGGTCACCGGTCGTGGTGTCCTGACAATGCTCGGGTAAGCAGGAGGTCTGCGGCAACGATGAACATCGTCGTCCTGGTCAAGCAGGTACCGGACTCCGGTGCCGAGCGCACGCTGAAGTCCGATGACTGGACGGTCGACCGTGCGTCGGCCAGCAACGTCATCAACGAGATGGACGAGTACGCCATCGAGGAGGCGCTGCGCATCGCCGAGGCGCAGGGCGGCGAGGTCACCATCCTGACCGTCGGTCCGGACCGTGCCACCGAGTCGATCCGCAAGGCGCTGTCGATGGGCCCGAACGGCGCCGTGCACGTCGTCGACGACGCGATCGCCGGTTCCGACGCGGTGCAGACCTCCAAGGTCATCGCCGCCGCGCTGAACACCCTGGAGTGGGACCTGGTGCTCGCCGGCGCCGAGGCCACCGACGGCCGGGTGCAGGTCATCCCGCACATGATCGCCGAGCGGCTGGGGGTGCCGGCACTCACCGGCGCCCGCAAGCTGACCGTCGAGGGCGACACGAAGACGATCGAACGCCAGACCGACGAGGGCTACGAGGTCGTGCAGGCCACCGGCAAGGCCGTGGTCAGCGTCTGGGACACCATCAACGAGCCCCGCTACCCGTCGTTCAAGGGCATCATGGCGGCCAAGAAGAAGCCGGTGAACTCGCTGACGCTGGCCGATCTGGGCATCGCCGCCGGCGAGGTCGGCGGCGCGAACGCGCACACCACCGTGCTCTCCGCGCAGCCGCGACCGGCCCGGCAGGCCGGTACCCGGGTGCCGGACGACGGCGAGGGCGGCGCCAAGCTGGTCGAGTTCCTGGCCACCGAGAAGTTCGTCTGACCCGGCGCGGGGCCGCGTCGGCGGCTCGCACTGGACACCAACACGTACGAGTACGGCTAGGTCAAGAAGGCCGGCGTTAGTCGCCCGCACCGATTGACCGCGATCGCGGAGGCAAGGACAGATGGCTGAGGTACTGGTCGTCGCGGACGGCACGGCGTCGGGCGGCGTGAAGAAGGTGACGCTGGAGGCGCTGACGCTGGCCCGTCGGCTCGGCGAGCCCGCCGCGGTGGTGCTGGGCGCACCCGGCACGGCCGACGCGCTCGCCGGCCCGCTCGCCGAGTACGGCGCGGTCAAGATCTACGCCGCCGAGAGCGACGAGATCGCCGGGCACCTGGTGGCGCCGAAGGCGGAGGTGCTGGCCCGGCTGGTGGGCGAGGTGTCGCCGGCCGCGGTGCTGCTGGCATCCGGCCAGGAGGGCAAGGAGATCGCCGGCCGGCTCGCGGTCAAGCTCGACGCCGGCCTGCTGACCGACGTGTCCGACATCGCCGCCGACGGCACGGTCACCCAGGTGGTGTTCGCCGGCTCCACGATCGTCACCGCGAAGGCGGACGGGCTGCCGGTCGTCACCGTCCGGTCGAACTCGGTGACCCCGGAGCCGGCGCCGGCCGCCGGCGAGCGGGTCAGCGTGGACACCACCGTGTCGGATGCCGCGAAGGGCGCCACGGTGCTGGAGCGGGTCGCCGAGCAGAAGGGCTCCCGGCCCGAGCTGACCGAGGCCGGCGTGGTCGTCTCCGGCGGTCGCGGTGTCGCCAGCGCCGAGAACTTCGCGCTGATCGAGGAGCTGGCCGACCTGCTCGGCGGCGCGGTCGGCGCGTCCCGGGCCGCCGTCGACTCCGGCTACTACCCGCACCAGTTCCAGGTCGGCCAGACCGGCAAGACCGTGTCGCCGCAGCTCTACCTGGCGATCGGCATCTCCGGCGCGATCCAGCACCGGGCCGGGATGCAGACCTCGAAGACGATCGTCGCGATCAACAAGGACGACGAGGCACCGATCTTCGAGCTCGCCGACTACGGCATCGTCGGCGACCTGTTCAAGGTCGTCCCGCAGGCGGTCGAGGAGATCCGCAAGCGCCAGGGCTGACCCGATCGCCGCACCGTCCGAAGCGGTACGTCGCGGTGGCGGCGTACCGCTTCGCACCCCCTGCCCCGCGGCGGCCGGCGACGCCGGGCGCCGCCGGCGGCACAGGGTCTGCGGTGGCGATCTGTCGTGCCGAGGGCTTGACATTCCGCCGCGCCCCGGCAAGGCCCGGCACACCACCCCCGGCCGGGGCCGCGATGCGCGGTGCCGGGCGGGAAAGCCGACAGGCGCGCCGATCGCGGTGTCTTACGCTGTCCGCGGTTGACTTCACGTGGGCCCCGGCCCTCACCCCCTGGAGGAAGTTGTGTCCACTAGCCCGGTCGTCCTGCGTCGGCACGTGCTCGCCGACCTGATTCCCGGTTCGGTCGCCCGTAACGCGCTGCTGGTCGTCGGGGGCGCCGCGGTGACCGGGCTGGCCGCCCAGCTGTCGGTGTCGATCGAACCGCTGTCGCCGGTCCCGGTGACCGGCCAGACCTTCGCCGTGCTGCTGGTCGCCGCCGCGCTCGGTCCGTGGCGGGCGCTCGCCTCGATGGCGCTCTACCTCGCGGTCGGCATGGCCGGCGTGCCGTGGTTCGCCGGCGGCACGTCGGGCGCGGGTGGCGCGTCGTTCGGCTACATCCTGGGCTACCTGGCGGCCGGGCTGCTGGTGGGCGAGCTGGCTCGCCGGGCCGGCGACCGGACCCCGCTGCGCACCGTCGGGACGATGCTGCTGGGCAACGCGGTGATCTACGCGTTCGGGGTGTCCTGGCTGGTGGGCGTGGTCGGCATGGCGGTGCCCGCGGCGCTGGTCGCCGGCGTGCTGCCGTTCCTGCTCGGCGACGCGATCAAGGTGGCGCTGGCGGCCGGTGTGCTGCCCGGCACCTGGGCGCTGGTGCGCCGCTTCGGCAAGTGAGCCACGCGCCGGGGGAGGGCGTGCCCGTGCCCGGTCCGGGCACCCCGGCCGACCTCGACGTGGAGAACTGGGACCCGTGGACGCCGGAGCAGCTCGCGCGCCGGTTGGCCGGCGTCGACGTGCCGTGGTGGGTCTGCGGCGGCTGGGCGATCGAGCTGTTCCACCGCGATGCCGGTGCCGGACCGCTGCGCGGTCACGAGGACCTGGAGTTCGGCATCTGCCGTGCCGACTTCCCGGCGGTCCGGGCCGCGCTGCTCGCCGACCGCACGCTCACCCAGTACGCGGCCGGCGACGGGATGCTGTGGCCGCTGCCGGCGGATCGGCCACCGCCGCCGCACCTCGCGCAGGTGTGGACCGCGACCGCCGCGGACGCTGTGTTCCGGACCGACCTGTTCCTCGATCCGGGCAGCCGGCGGCAGTGGGTGTGCAAGCGGGACGATCGGCTCGTCCGGCCGCTGGCCGACACGATCGCGCGGTCCGCGTCCGGCGTGCCGTACCAGCGGCCCGAGGTGGTGCTGCTGATGAAGGCCAAGCACGCCCGGGACAAGGACGTGGCGGACCTCGTCGCCACCCTCCCGCTGCTGTCGCCGGCGCAGCGTGACTGGCTGGCCGCCGCGTTGCTGCTGGTCCACCCGGGCCACGCCTGGATCGAGCGGGTCCGGGAAGGCTGAGCAGCCTCGGCGCGTTTCCCGGTACCGTCGAGCCACGGTGAACGGAACTGGGGTGGGTGCGGTGAACGACAAGGACGTGCTGGGGCAGATCCACGACCTGGTGGCCGAGGAGCACCGGCTGCGCGACGCCGGCGGCAGCGACGAGGAGCGGGCCCGGCTGGCCGCGGTCGAGCAGCAGCTCGACCAGTGCTGGGACCTGCTGCGCCGCCGCCGGGCCCGGGAGGACGCCGGCCAGGACCCGACCGCGGAGCGGGTGCGGCCCAGCTCCGAGGTCGAGTCCTACCTGCAATAGGCGGCGCCGCCGGGGCCCGGATGCGGACCTCTAAGCTGGGCCTCATGGCGTACCTGGACCACGCGGCCACCACTCCGGTGCTGCCGGCGGCGCTCGACGCGTACGTGCGGGCCGCCGGCAGGTTCGGCAACGCCTCGTCGCTGCACGCCTCCGGCCGGGCCGCCCGGCGGGTGGTCGAGGAGTCCCGGGAGCAGATCGCGGAGCGGCTCGGCGCCCGGCCGAGCGAGGTGATCTTCACCTCCGGCGGCACCGAGAGCGACAACCTGGCGGTCAAGGGGATCAGCTGGTCGCGCCGGGAGGCCGAGCCGGCCCGGGACGTACTGCTGGTCGGCGCCGCCGAACACCACGCGGTGCTGGACTCGGCGCACTTCATGGCCGACCGCCAGGGCGCCACCGTGCTGCCGGTGCCGGTGGACCCGGCCGGGCGGGTGACCCCGGACGCGCTGGGCACGCTGCTCGCCGAGTACGCCGACCGGGCCGCGCTGGTCAGCACGATGTGGGCGAACAACGAGGTCGGTACGGTCACGCCGGTCACCGAGCTGGCCGCGATCGCCGCCGGCCACGGGGTGCCGCTGCACACCGACGCGGTGCAGGCGCTCGGCGCGGTACCGGTCGACTTCGGTGCGTCCGGCGTCGCCGCGATGACCGTGACCGGACACAAGATCGGTGGCCCGGTCGGGGTCGGCGCGCTGCTGCTGCGCACCGACGTGGCCTGCACCCCGGTGCTGCACGGTGGCGGCCAGGAACGCGAGGTCCGGTCCGGCACGCTGGACGTGGCCGGCGTGGCCGCGCTCGCCACCGCCGTCGACCATGCGGTGTCCCGGCAGCAGGACGAGGCGCGTCGGGTGGCGGCGCTGCGCGACGAGCTGGTCGCGCGGGTGCGCGCCGCGGTGCCGGACGCGATCCTCAACGGCGACCCGGTCGACCGGCTGCCCGGCAACGCGCACTTCTCGTTCCCCGGCTGCGAGGGCGACGCGCTGTTGATGCTGCTGGACGCGGCCGGCGTGGAGTGCTCGACCGGTTCGGCCTGCTCGGCCGGGGTGGCGCAGCCGAGTCACGTGCTGCTCGCGATGGGTGCCGACGCCGACCGGGCTCGCAGTTCGCTGCGGTTCTCGCTGGGCCACACCTCGACGGCGGCCGACGTGACGGCGCTGCTGGACGCGCTGCCGACCGCGGTCGAGCGGGCCCGCCGCGCCACCGCGGTCTCCCGCCGCCACTGACGCCGGTGCGCGGCCCAGCCGGGCCGGCGGGCGGCTCAGCGCGGGGGACGGGTCGGTCCACGTCCGGGCGGGTCACCCGGTTCGCCCCGGGAGGCCCGCAGCAGCCGGCGGATCGTCTGCACCGCGACCAGGACCAGCAGCACCGTACCGACCACTCCGGCGATGCCGGTGACCAGGAATCCCGGCCCGTGCAGCGGGATGCGCCGCACCCCGTTCGGGGTGTGCAGCTCGCAGACGCCGTCGCCCAGGCTCGCCGGGTAGACGTCGTTGGTCAGGCAGTCGTACGCGGTCTTCGCCTCGTGCGCGCCCCACACCAGCAGCGCGAAGCTCGCCACGCACAGCGCCGCCAGTACCAGCACCGGCCACCAGGAAAGCCGCTTCATCGCCCTCTTGTTCCGTTCTGTCGGGTCACTGCCCGATCGGTTCGCCGGGCCGGCGCGGCGGCCGCACCGCCGACGGGCCGGATACGCTCGGCAGGGTACGCGTCGAGGAAGGAACGGGCATGAGGGTGTTGGCGGCGATGTCGGGCGGGGTCGACTCGGCGGTGGCGGCCGCGCGCGCCGTCGACGCCGGGTACGACGTGACCGGGGTGCACCTGGCGCTGTCGGCGAACCCGCAGGCCTACCGCACCGGCGCGCGCGGCTGCTGCACCCTGGAGGACTCCCGGGACGCCCGACGCGCCGCCGACGTGCTGGGCATCCCGTTCTACGTGTGGGACATGGCCGAGGAGTTCCGCGAGGACGTGGTCGCCGACTTCGTCGCCGAGTACGCGGCCGGTCGCACCCCGAACCCGTGCCTGCGCTGCAACGAGAAGATCAAGTTCGCCGCGGTGCTGGACCGGGCCCGGGCGCTGGGCTTCGATGCGGTGGTCACCGGCCACCACGCCCGGCTGGCCGGCGGGGTGCTGCGCCGGTCGGTCGATCACGCCAAGGACCAGTCGTACGTGCTGGCGGTGCTGCGCCCGGACCAGCTGGCCGGGGCGGTCTTCCCGCTCGGTGACTCCACCAAGGCGCAGGTCCGCGCCGAGGCGGCGCGGCGCGGCCTCGCCGTCGCCGACAAGCCGGACAGCCACGACATCTGCTTCATCGCCGACGGCGACACCCGCGGGTTCCTGCACCGCGAGCTGGGCAGCGAGCCGGGGGACATCGTCGACGCGGACACCGGCGAGGTGCTGGGCAGCCACGACGGGGCGTACGCGTACACGGTGGGGCAGCGGCGCGGGCTCAACCTGACCCGCCCGGCGCCCGACGGGCAGCCGCGGTACGTGCTGTCCATCACGCCGGTGCAGAACACGGTGACGGTGGGCCGGCGCGAGGCGCTCGCGGTCGACACCGTCACCGCGGAGCGTCCGGTGTGGACGGTGCCGCCGCCGGCCGGCCCGTTCGACTGCCAGGTGCAGCTGCGCGCGCACGGCGAGGTGTACGACGCGACGGTGACGTACGACGCCGCCGGGCTCACCGCGACGCTGCGGGCGCCGGCCAGCGGGGTCGCGCCGGGGCAGGCGATCGTGGCGTACCGCCGGGATCCGGCCGGCGACGTGGTGCTCGGCTCCGCGACGATCGCCGCCGCCGCCTGATCCACGCCGGCCCGGCCCGCGCCCGGTGCGGCCGGCCCGCCCCGACGGCCGGTGCCGCGTCGCAGCCAGCCTGCGGTCGCGTCCCAGGGGCGGCGTCAGCTGGCGGTCCCGTCTGCGTGCTCGGCTTCCAGAGCCCCAGCGGCCGACTGCGGCCCGATCGCAATCAACGGACCGCCAGAGCGCTGACCTGGTGGGCGATGTCGGGCCACAGCGCGGCGGGGAGGTCGTGGCCGACGCCCGGGTAGGTCACCAGGCGGGCGCCGTCGATGGCGCGGGCGGTGGCGCGGCCCGCGCCGACGCGCAGGATGGGGTCCTGCTCGCCGTGCAGGACCAAGGTGGGGTGGCGCAGCTCCTTGAGCCTCGGTCCGTGCCACTGGGCGCCGATCTGGCGGCTCTGTGCCTTGCTGTCGCGTGGGCCGCTGTCCACCTCGGCCTCGACCCAGGCGCGCGCCGCGGCTTCGTCGAAGGGGTAGCCAGGTGAGGCGATGCCGCGCCAGACGGTGAGGGCGGCCTCGATGTCGCCTTCGCGGCCCTCGGGGAACTTGGTCCGGGCGAGCTTGGCGAGCAGGCCGAACCGCAGGTAGCGCACCACCCCCAGGCCAGAGACATCGCTGGGCAGGGCCGCCGAGGAGGTGACGCTGAGTACCCGGTCGGGGTGTCGCAGCGCGACCCGCTGAGCGATCGCGCCACCCAGGGAGTGGCCGAAGACATGGGCCCGCTCCCAGCCGAGTGCATCCATCACGGCGATGGCGTCGTCGGTCATGTCCTCGGCGGTGTAGGCGTCTCCACGCCTGGCGAACAGGGCCTTGAAGGGGTTGGCGGTGGAGGTGTCCGGCATCCGGCTCGACTGGCCGGCGTCACGCTGGTCGTATCGAGCCACGGCGAACCCGGCGTCGGCGAATGCCCGGCACAGTCCGGCCGGCCACCAGAACCGGGCGGTGGCCAACCCCATGATGAGCAGCAGCGGTTCGCCCTGGGAGCCCTTCAGTCGGTCGAAGGCCACCTGTACATCCCCGTTGTGCGCGTACCGGGTCGGCGTCCACTCCTGCTGCGGCTGAGGCTGGGGCATGTCGGCTCTCCTTCATTTACTGCGATCCATGTTCGCAGTTCATATGAACTAAGGTACTGCAAACGACGTTCGCAGAACAGGAGGGGTCCATGGCCGAGCCGTCCACCCACAGCATCTGGCTGCGCCCGGAACGCTCGGGACGCGGTCCGACGCCCACGTTCGACCGCGACCGCATCGCCGCCGCCGGGGTCGCCCTGGCCGACGCGGATGGCCTGCCCGCCGTCACCATGCGGGCCGTTGCGGTCGCACTGGGGGCCGGCCCGGCATCCCTCTACCGCTATGTGGCCACCCGCGACGAACTGCTGGAACTGATGATCGACCAGGTCAACGGCGAGATCTCCTACGCGGCACTCGGCTCCGGGCACTGGCTCGACGACCTGCTCGCCCTGGCTCGGCAGAGCAGGGGCGTCTACCTCGCGCACCCGTGGCTGCTCGACGCGACCGCGACGAGGCCCCCGATGGGACCGAACGCGGTCAGCTACCTGGAACACGCCCTGGCCGCGCTGGCCGAGCTCGACGTCGGTCCCCGCACCAAGCTGGAGGCCATCGCAATCCTCAACGCCGTCGTCTCCACTCTGACGCGAGCCATACACACCCAGCGTCTCGCCGGGCAGACCATCCCGCGGTGGCAGCAGGACCAGGCGGAATATCTCGCCCAGGTCGCCATGGCGGGCCACCACCCGAATCTCGCCACCGCGCTGGCCGGTCAGCCGTCCGGGGCCGAGGATTCATCGGAGTCGTTCTTCGACCGCATCCTCACCCGCGTGCTGACCGGGCTGCTGCAGCCCGACGAGATCGACGACCCGGTACCCGGTCGTGCGCAGGCAGCGCCATCCGCAGCCGGTCCGGGGCCGGCGACGGACTCCTGATGTCGCATCGAGAGAGCCACGCCCGCGCTCCCACGGTCTCGACGGAAACCCGGTGAGATCCGCTCCAGACCGCGCCGGCGGCCTCCACCCGGCCGCTCCCGAGAGCACCCCACCACACCGCGAGTCGACCCCGAACTACTTCGAGCGTCGACCGCTCGGCACGGTGTCAGGTGCTCGTCGTGGCGCGGCGTCATGCCGTACGAGGGCGGCGTCCGCCGGCGGTCGCCTCCGGGAGCAGGGCGAGCAGGGCCGTGGCGGCCGGCGGCGGGGTACGGTCGGCCGCGACGACCGCGAGCAGCTCGCGCCGGACCGGCGGGTCGGTGCGCAGCCCGACCATCCGGTCGGTGCCGCGCACGGTCAGCGGTGGCAGCAGCGACACGCCCAGCCCGTGCGCGACCAGCTCGACCAGGTGCGCGATGGTGTCGACCTCGCAGCAGATCCGGCGGGTCAGCCCGTGCCGGACGCAGACCTCGTCGATGCGCCGGCGCAGCGACGAGTCCGGCCGGTACTCGACGAAGTCGCGGTCGCCGAGCGTGCCGAGCGCGACGGTGCCGGCCGCGGCGAGCGGGTCCGCGGCGGCGACCGCGAGCACCAGGTCCTCACTGCCGAGCGGGATCTCGCGCAGGCCGCGCGGGTCGATCGGCCGGTCGACGAAGGCGACGTCGAGCTCGCCGGCGGCGGTGGCCCGGGCCAGCCCGGACGCGCTGGCGTTGGTCAGCCGCAGCGCCACCCCGGGGTGCCGGCGGTGGAACTCGGTCAGCAGCGCCGGCAGGTCGATGCCGCCGAGCGTCTGCAGCACCCCGATCGACAGCCGGCCGCGCAGCACCCCGCGGACCCCGGCGACCGCGTCCCGGCCGTCCGCGGCGGCGGCGAGCGCCTGGCGGGCGGCGGGGAGCAGGGCCGCGCCGGCGGCGGTGAGCCGGACCCGCCGGCTGGTCCGGACGAACAGATCGGTGCCGAGCTCGCGCTCCAGCGCCCGGATCGACCCGGACAGGCTGGACTGGACCACGTGCACCCGCCGGGCCGCCCGGGTGAAGTGCAGCTCCTCGGCGACGGCGACGAAGTGGTCGAGTTGCCGCAGCTCCATTGATCGAGGGTACCGATCGACAGGATCGAAACAATCCGTTGGAGGGATCGCCGAGCGGTTGGCAGGCTGGGGAGGACGGCGGCCCGGCGGAACGAGCCGAGGACGAACCGGTGGAAGGGGCACGATGGGGGTCATGACGGAGCAGCGGACGGCCCGGCGAGGCGCGGCGGTCGGCTTCGCGTTCGTCGCGTACGCGTTCGGCGTCACCATGGTCGGCACCACCCTGCCGACCCCGCTGTACGCGATCTACCAGCACGAGTACGGCTTCGGCAGCCTGCTGACCACGGTGATCTACGCGGTCTACGCGGCGGGCGTGATCGCCGCGCTGCTGCTGTTCGGCCGGGCCTCCGACGCGTACGGGCGGCGCCGCGTGCTGCTCGTCGGCCTCGCCGCCTCGGCCGCCTCGGCGCTGGTGTTCCTGTCCGACGCCGGGTTGGCCGCGCTGTTCGTCGGCCGGGTGCTGTCCGGGCTGTCCGCCGGGATCTTCACCACCACCGCGACGGTGACCCTGGTCGACCTCGCGCCGGCGGCCCGGCAGCGTACCGCGGCGCTGGTCGCGACCACCGTCAACATGCTCGGCCTCGGCTGCGGCCCGCTGCTCGCCGGGGTGCTCGCGCAGTGGGCTCCGTTGCCGCTGCGGCTGCCGTTCCTGGCGAACCTTCTACTGCTGGTGCCGGCCGCGATCGGCGTGCTGCGCGCGCCCGAACCGGTCGCGGTGCGCCCCGGCGCCCGGCTGAGCGTGCAACGGCCGTCGGTGGCGGCGCCGGCCCGGGCGGTGTTCGTGCCGGCGTCGGTGGCGGCGTTCGCGGCGTTCGCCGTGTTCGGGCTGCTCACCTCGATCGAGCCGGGCTTCCTGGCCACCGTGCTCGGGCTCGACTCGCGGGCCCTGGCCGGCCTGGTGGTGTTCACCATGTTCGCCGGCTCGGCACTCGGCCAGGTCGGGCTGGCCCGGGTACCGAGCCGGGTCGCGCTGCCGGTCGGCTGCCTGGTGCTGGTGGCCGGACTGGCCGGGATCGCCGGCGGCCTGCTCGGCCGGTCGGTCGCCGCGCTGATCGCCGGTACCGTGGTGATCGGCGTCGGGCAGGCGCTCAGCTTCCGGTCCGGAATGGCCGCGATCACCGCCGCGAGCCCCGAGCCGGAGCGGGCCGCCACGGTCTCCAGCTTCTTCGTCGTCGCCTACGTCGGCATCTCGCTGCCGGTCGTCGCGGTCGGGGTGGCGGCGACCCTGTGGGGGCTGCGTACCGCCGGGATCGCGTTCACCGCCGCGGTCGCCGTCGTGGCGCTCGGCGCCCTGTTCGCGGTGCTGCGCCTGGACCGCCGCCGGACGCGGCAACCCGGCTAGCCGCCGCGAGGACTGCCCCGGTCAGCCGCCGATCGCGTCGAGTTCGGCGCGGGCGTCGGCCGGCAGGTCGAGCCCGGCACCGGCGATGTTCTCCCGCAGGTGCGCGACGTTCGAGGTACCGGGGATCAGCAGGATGTTGGGGGAGCGCCGCAGCAGCCAGGCCAGCGCGACCGCCATCGGGGTCGCGTCCAGCCGCTTCGCGACCGCGTCCAGCGCGCCGGACTGCAACGGCGTGAACCCGCCGAGCGGGAAGTACGGCACGAACGCGATGCCGTCCGCCGCGGTCGCCGCGACCAGCTCGTCGTCGCTGCGCTGGGCGATGTTGTACATGTTCTGCACGGTCACCACCGGCGCGATCGACCGCGCCTGCGCGAGCTGTTCGGCGGTGACGTTGCTGACCCCCAGGTGCCGGATCAGGCCCTGCTCGCGCAGCTGCGCGAGCGCCTCGAACTGCTCGGCCAGCGAGCCGGGCTCGGGCGTGTGCACGCCGCCGACCCGCAGGTTCACCACGTCGAGCACGTCCAGGCCGAGGTGCTCGAGGTTCTCGTACACCTGCTCGCGCAGCTGCTCCGGGCTGCGCGCCGGCGGCCAGCCGCCCTCGCCATCGCGCCGGGCGCCGACCTTCGTGACGATGTGCAGGTCGTCCGGGTACGGCGCGAGCGCCTGGCGGATCAGCTCGTTCGTCACGTACGGGCCGTAGAAGTCGGCGGTGTCGAGGTGGTTGATGCCGGCCTCGACCGCGGCCCGCAGCACCGCGATCGCGGCGTCCCGGTCCGCCGGCGGTCCGAACACGCCGGGCCCGGCGAGCTGCATCGCGCCGTACCCGACGCGGGTGAGGTCGAGGTCACCGACGCGGTAGGTGCCGCCGGGAAGCTGCGTGGTTGTCATGATCACCCTCCCGCCGCGACGCTCGCCGCGGCTGCCTTCACCGTCCGTCCCGGCGGCACCGCCGACCAGGTTCCGGTTCTCCTGGGACCGCGAGGACCAGGCTGGCGAGAGCCGAATCACGCTGGCGCGCCGCGGCCGGTGCCGTGACGATGGTCGGCGTGCAGATACGCAGGTTGACGCCGGCCGACGTGCCGGCCTGCCAGGAGCTGTCGGCCGACCGCCGCTGGCTGCGCGAGGACCGCCGCTGGGCGCTGCTGATCGACGTCGCCGAGGTGTACGGGATCGACGCACCCGACGGCGGTCTCGCCGGCGCGGTGACCCTGACCCGGTACGACACGCACGCCGCGATCGGCATGATGCTCGTCGCCGCGCGGTACGAGCGGCAGGGGCTCGGGCGCGCCCTGATGTCGCACGCGATGGCGGCGGCGGGCGGCCCGGTCTGCCTGCGCGCCACCGACAACGGCCGCCCGCTGTACGAGCGGCTCGGTTTCGTCGCCGACGGCAGCTCGGTGACCTACCTCGGCACGCTGGCCGGCGACCGGCCCGACCTGCCGCCGACCCGTCCGGCCGGGCCGGCGGACCTGCCGGAGATCCTGCGGCTGGACGCCGACGCGTTCGGCGCCGACCGGTCGCGGCTGCTGCGTCGGGTGGCCGGCTTCGGTCGGCTGCGGCTCGCCGCCGGCGGCTACGGCGCGAGCTGGCGCAACGGTTCGTACCGCCTGCTCGGGCCGGTCGTCGCCGAGGACGTGGCAACCGCGATCGCGCTGTGCACCGACCTCGCCAGCGACGGGCCGATCCGGCTGGACATCGCCTCGACCCAACCCGAGTTCGAGGACTGGGCCGCCGGCCGGTTGACCCGGCGCGAGCGGGTCACCCTGATGTCGGCCAACGGAACCGCACCGGGCGACGTCAAGCGCCTGTTCACCCCGTTCTCGGTGGCCACCGACTGACACCCGGCCCGCCGGGCGGGGTCAGCAGCGCAGGACGACCTTCCCGGTGGCCCGGTTCTGCTCCATGTACCGGTGCGCGGCGACGACCTCGTCGAGTGCGAACACCCGGTCCACCACCGGTCGGTACCGGCCGTCCTCGACGTCGGACACGATGCGCCGCAACGCGTCCGCGCCGGCCCGGCCGGCGAGGTCCTGCGAGCCGAACGCGGTCAGCTTGGTACCGGACGGGATCGACCCGACCGGTTCGAAGTCCGGCACCAGCCACTCGCCGCTGAGCAGGCCGGTCATGCACACGGTGCCGCCGCGCCGCACCAGGCGCAGCGAGTCGAGCATGGTCGGTGCGCCGATCAGGTCGAGGATCAGGTGCGGCCCGCCCGGCAGGATCCGGCGTACCGCGGTCGCCAGGTCACCGTCGTCGAGCACCACGTGGTCGGCGCCGTTGGCGGCGAGCCGGGCCACCTTGTCCGGGTTGCGGGTGGTGGTGAGCGTGGTCAGCCCGCGCTCGCGGGCGAGCGCGACGGCGGCCAGCCCCAGTGCCGACGACCCGCCGCGGACCAGCAGGGTCTCGCCGCTGCCGGCGCCGAGCGCGGTGAGCGAGCCGTGCGCGGTCAGGAACGTCTCGGGCAGCGCGCCGAGCGTCGGCCAGTCGAGCGTGGTGTCCAGCCGCATCAGCAGCCGGTCCGGCAGCAGCGCGTACTCGGCGTACCCGCCGTCGAACGCCCGGCCCATGCCGCCCATCACCGCGGCCACCGTGGTACCGGCCGGCAGCAGCGGGTCGAGCGACTCGGCGACGGTACCGACGCACTCGATGCCCAGCACCCGGGGCGGCTCGACACCGGGGGAGTGGCCCTGCCGGGTCATCAGCTCGGACCGGTTCAGCCCGGCGGCGTGCACCCGCATCAGCGTCCACCCGTCGCGGGCGGCCGGCCGGGGCACGGTCCGTACCTCGATCGTCTCCGGCCCGCCGGGCCGGGTCCACACCGCTGCCCGCATCGTCTCGCCCATCGTGCACTCCCGAGTCGGTCACCATCGCCGGCCCGGTCGGCCGGCCCGCGGCGGTCAGCCGAGCCAGACCGACTTGACGTTGCAGAACTCGCGGATGCCGTGCGCGGACAGCTCCCGGCCGTACCCGGAGCGCTTGATCCCGCCGAACGGCAGCTCCGGGTACGAGGTGACCATGCCGTTGACGAAGACCGCGCCGGCGGCCAGCTCGTCGACGAACCGGTCGGCCTCGTTCGGGTCCTCGGTCCAGGCGTTCGCGCCGAGACCGAACCCGGTGTCGTTGGCGATCCGGATCGCGTCGTCGACGTCGCTCGCCCGGTACAGCCCGGCGACCGGCCCGAACACCTCCTCGCCGTACATCTTCATGCCCGGGGTGAGGTCGCCGACCACCGTCGGCGGGTAGTACCAGCCCTTGCGGTCCGGGCTGACCCCGCCGGTCAGCACGGTGGCGCCGCGGCCGACCGCGTCGGCCACCAGCTCCTCCACGTCGTCGCGACCGGCCTCGGTGGCGAGCGGGCCGACGTCGGTCACCTCGTCGGCCGGGTCGCCCATCCGCAGTTCCTTCATCCGGGTCACGAACCGGGCCGAGAACTCGTCGAACACGTCGGTGTGCACGATGAACCGCTTGGCCGCGATACAGGACTGGCCGTTGTTCTGCACCCGGGCGGTGACCCCGACCTGGGCGGCGCGGTCCAGGTCGGCCGACGGCATCACCACGAACGCGTCCGAGCCGCCGAGTTCCAGTACCGTCTTCTTCACCTCGTCGCCGGCGATCGACGCCACCGAGCGGCCGGCCGGTTCGCTGCCGGTCAGGGTCGCCGCCGCCACCCGCGGGTCCCGCAACACCTGCTCCACCTGGCCGGAGGAGATCAGCAGGGTCTGGAAGCAGCCGGCCGGGAACCCGGCCCGTTCGAACAGCTCGCCCAGGTAGAGCGCGGTCTGCGGCACGTTCGAGGCGTGCTTGAGCAGTCCGACGTTGCCGGCCATCAACGCCGGCGCGGCGAACCGCACCACCTGCCACAGCGGGAAGTTCCACGGCATCACCGCGAGCACGACGCCGAGCGGCTGATAGCGCGCGTAGGCGCGGCGGGCGCCGACCGCGGCGGCGTCCGCCGGCTCGTCGGCGAGGAACTCCGCCGCCCGGTCGGCGTAGAAGCGCATCGCCCGCGCGCACTTGCCGACCTCGGCCTGGGCCTGCCGCAGCGGCTTGCCCATCTCGGTGGTCATGGTGAGCGCCGTCGGGTCGGTTTCGGCGTCCAGCAGGTCCGCCGCGGCCCGCAGCCACCCGCCCCGCTGCCCGAAACTGGTGTTCCGATAGTCGCCGAACGTCTCGTACGCCCGTCTGATGCGCGCCGTGACCTCGTCGTCCGGATACGCGTCGAAGGTCCGCAGGGTCTCGCCCGTCGCCGGGTTCACCGTCGCGATCGCCATGCCGACAGCGTCGCCCCGGGGCGGGGGCGCCGTGGCGGGTTTCGGCGATCCCGCCCCACCACGGGTACGCCGTCGGCGGCCGGCGCCGCGGTGCCAAGTAGCCTGCCGTCGTGACTGAACAGGGGTATCCGTGGCCGGCCGGTGCGGCGACCGGGGTCGGGTCGTTGCCCGGCACCGATCCGGGCGAGGCGCTGCGCGTCGTCTTCGGCGAGCTGCCCGACCTGCCGTACCTGCCGGAGCTGCCGGACCGCGGCCCCGGCGCCGAGCTGCTCGGCCGTACCGCCGGGCTGCTCGCCGAGCTGCCGGTCGAGCTGTACGCGGCCCGCTGGCGCATCGCCGCACGCCCCGGCCGCGACCTGCGCCGCACCCGTGACCTGCTGGAACGTGACCTCGACCAGCTGGTCGAGGTGGCCGAGGGGTACACCGGGACGCTCAAGGTGGCCGTCGGTGGTCCGTACACCCTCGCGGCCGGGCTGGAGCTGCCGTCCGGTGGTGCGGTGCTGCGCGACGCGGGCGCGCTGCGGGACCTGACCGCCTCGCTGGCCGAGGGCGTCGCCGGGCACGTCGCCGACGTCGCCGCCCGGGTTCCGGGCGCCCGGGTACTGCTGCAGCTCGACGAGCCGTCGCTGCCGGCGGTGCTCGCCGGCCGGGTCCGCACCGAGAGCGGGTTCGGCAGCTACCGGCCGGTGGCCGAGCCGGACGCCGTCGAGACCCTGCGGACCGTGCTGGCCGCGGCCGGGGTGCCGGCGCTGGTGCACTGCTGCGCCGCCGACGTACCGGTCGGCGTGGTGCGCGCCGCCGGCGCCGCCGCGGTCGCCGTGGATACCGCGCTGCTGCCGTCCGATGCGGCTGGGTTGGATGTCTGGGGCGAGGCGCTCGACGCCGGCCTCGGCCTGTTCGCCGGCGCCGTACCGGCCACCGCCTCGCGGGGTGCCGATGCCGCCGCCGCGGACGAGGTACGCCGGTTCTGGCACCGGCTCGGCCTGCCAGCCGGCCGGCTGCCGGAGCAGATGGTGCTCACCCAGGCCTGCGGCCTGGTCGGTGCCGGCCCGGAACAGGCCCGGGCAGCGCTGCGGTACGCGCGGGACGCCGCCCGCCGGATCGCCGACGAGCCGGACGTCCGCTAGCCCCAGCACCATGTCGATCATGGTGTCGTCTCGGCGGGTGAACGTCGACGGTCGAGACGACACCATGATCAACAGCGTCCGGGGCGGAGCGGCCGCGGCAAAGGTCGGTCACCGGCCGATCACCCGGAGTATGGTCCGGCACATGTCGGTGCCGAAGAAGCTGCCCCGCACCAAGTTCGCCCAACTGCTGCAGGCCCAGGTGCGCAACGAGTTCACCGCGGCCCAGCAGTACGTCGCGGTGGCCGTCTGGTTCGACAACCGGGACCTGCCGCGGCTGGCCGCGCATTTCTACCGGCAGGCGCTGGAGGAGCGCAACCACGCGATGATGATGATCCAGTACCTGATGGATCAGAACCTGCCGGTCGCGGTGCCGGGTGTGGACGAGGTGCGCAACGACTTCGACAACGCCGAGGAACTCATCGCGCTCGCGCTGCAGCAGGAGCGCGACGTCGCCGACGAGATCGACGCCCTGATGGCGGCGGCGCGCGCCGACGGCGACTACTCCGGCGAGCAGTTCGTGCAGTGGTTCGTCGGCGAGCAGGTCGAGGAGATCGCGCAGATGTCCACCCTGCTCAACGTGGTACGCCGAAGCAACGGCAACCTGTTCGACGTGGAGAACTTCCTGGCCCGGGAGCGGGTCGGCGACCAGTTGGCCGGCGCCACCGGCCCCCGCGCCGCCGGTGGCGCGATCTAGGGTCCGTCCGGACGTCCGGACGTCCGGACGCCCGGGCGCCGGCTGCGGCGGCCCCGTTCGCCCGGTCCGCAGCGCCGACACCGGTCCGATCTTCGAGCCGGTCGTGTCCACGTACGACGTGCCGGGCCACCAGATCTCGCCGGGCCCCGCCCGGTCGACCCGTGGCGCTCTCGACCCGGTCACCGGCGATCCGTCAGCTGCCGGAAACTGTCGGTGCCGGCAGGTACGGTTCGGCTACACGACAGGAGGGCAGCGCGTGGCGACGAGCGATCCGGGCAGCGAGTTGACGGCGACACCGACCGCCGAGCAGGAGGCGGTGGCCGGGGCCGAGCCGACGGCCCAGGCGCGGCAGCGGCACCGGGCGCTCGCCGAGCAGATCGACGACCATCAGTACCGCTACTACGTGCTGGACGCGCCGACCGCCTCGGACGCCGAGTACGACGGGCTGATGCGCGAGCTGGAGGCGCTGGAGGCGCAGTACCCGGCGCTGCGCACACCGAACTCGCCGACCCAGCGGGTCGGCGGCACCTACTCGACCCAGTTCACCCCGGTCGAGCACATCGAGCGGATGCTCAGCCTCGACAACGCGGTCGACGACGAGGAGATGGCCGCCTGGAACGAGCGGGTCGAGCGCGAGGCCGCCGGGGCGAAGGTCTCCTACCTGTGCGAGCTGAAGATCGACGGGCTCGCCGTCGACCTGGTCTACCGGGACGGCCGGCTGGCGCGCGGCGCGACCCGCGGCGACGGCCGGACCGGTGAGGACATCACCCCGAATGTGCGCAGCGTCGAGGGGATCCCGCACGAGCTGTCCGGCTCGGCCGAGTTCCCGGTGCCCCCGCTGGTCGAGATCCGCGGCGAGATCTACTTCCCGGTCGAGGGTTTCACCGAGCTGAACGCCTCGCTGGTCGAGCAGGGCAAGCCGCCGTTCGCCAACCCGCGCAACGCCGCCGCCGGCAGCCTGCGCCAGAAGGACCCGCGGATCACCGCGCAGCGGCCGCTGCGGCTGATCGTGCACGGCCTCGGCGCCCGGGAGGGGTTCGAGCCGACCCGCCAGTCCGAGTCGTACGCGGCGCTGCAGGCCTGGGGCCTGCCGACCTCGCCCCGGTGGCGGGTCGTCCCGGCACTGGCCGACGTGCTCGACTACATCAGCTACTACGGCGAGCACCGGCACGAGGTCGAGCACGAGATCGACGGCGTCGTGGTCAAGGTCGACGAGGTCAGCGTGCAGCGCCGGCTCGGCGCCACCAGCAAGGCGCCACGCTGGGCCATCGCCTTCAAGTACCCGCCGGAGGAGGTCAACACGAAGCTGACCGACGTGCGGGTCAACGTGGGCCGCACTGGCCGCGTCACGCCGTACGCGGTGCTCGAACCGGTCCGGGTCGCCGGCTCGACGGTCGCGTTCGCGACCCTGCACAACGCCTCGGAGGTGCGGCGCAAGGGCGTGCTGATCGGCGACACGGTGGTGCTGCGCAAGGCCGGCGACGTCATCCCGGAGGTGGTCGGGCCGGTCACCGACCTGCGGCCGGCCGACGCGCACGAGTTCGTGATGCCCACCCGCTGCCCCGAGTGCGGCACCGAGCTGCGCCCGGAGAAGGAGGGTGACGCCGACATCCGCTGCCCGAACACCCGGCGCTGCCCGGCGCAGCTACGTGAGCGCGTCTTCCACCTGGCCGGCCGCGGCTCGTTCGACATCGAGGCGCTGGGTTACAAGGCGGCCAGCGCGCTGCTCGCCGACCAGGTCATCGCCGACGAGGGGGACCTGTTCGGGCTGGACGCCGCCAGGCTCGCCAGCTCGCCGTTCTTCGTCAACAAGGACGGCACGCTCGGCAGCAACGCGCACCGGTTGCTCGAACACCTGGCCGCGGCCAAGGACGCGGCGCTGTGGCGGGTGCTCGTCGGGCTGTCGATCCGGCACGTGGGGCCGACCGCGGCGCGGGCGCTGGCGCGCGAGTTCGGCTCGGTCGAGCGGATCGCGGAGGCCGGTCAGGAGGAGTTGGCCGCGGTCGACGGGGTGGGGCCGACGATCGCCGAGGCGGTCCGTGACTGGTTCGCCGTCGACTGGCACCGCGAGGTGGTCGACAAGTGGCGCGCCGCCGGGGTGCGGATGCAGGAGGAACACGCGGACGACGCGCCGCGGCCGCTGGCCGGGGTGACCGTCGTGGTGACCGGTTCGCTGGCCGGCTACTCCCGGGACGAGGCGACCGAGCAGATCCAGTCCCGCGGTGGCAAGGTGACCGGTTCGGTGTCCAAGAAGACCGGCTTCGTGGTGGTCGGCGAGAACCCGGGCAGCAAGTACGACAAGGCGCTGGCGCTGAAGGTTCCGGTGCTGACCGAGGACGGCTTCGCCGTGCTGCTGTCCGAAGGCCCGGAGGCGGCCGCCGCGCGCGCCCAGGTCGGTCCGGACGAGGACGCCGCAGCGGCCGGCGGGAACCGACGGTGACCGGATCGGCTCACATCACCCGGAGGTAACAAAAAGGCCGACTTTGTTCGCTGTTCGGCGGACACGCAGGGTTGTCATGGCCGGCAGGTCCATACTGCGCCAGGTAGGCGTCACTGTGCCCGATCGACCTCGTTTCACACCGAGGTCGTCCAGTTGTGCGGGTCCACACGGCGCGACCTCGGCGATCGGCGACACGTGCCCCACGCGTCGGTGCGCCGGTGACCTTCTTCCGTCTCGGAGGGGTGGATGGAGTCGACGGCACTGCGCAACGAGCCGCCGCTGCGGCACAAGCGGGTCTTCGTCGGCTACGTCGCGGTCGTCG
Organism: Actinocatenispora thailandica; assembly: GCF_016865425.1. Classification (NCBI taxonomy): domain Bacteria; kingdom Bacillati; phylum Actinomycetota; class Actinomycetes; order Micromonosporales; family Micromonosporaceae; genus Actinocatenispora; species Actinocatenispora thailandica. The sequence goes on from NZ_AP023355.1 coordinate 2,420,822, forward strand.
TCGCCGCCGGTGCCGCGGTCGTCGCGCTCGGCCTGCCCGGCCTCGTCCGCGCCGTCCCGGACCTGCCGGTGGACGGCTGGCTGCTGATCCTGCTGGCGGCGGTGGTGGACGCCGGCCCGTTCAGCGGGCCGCGGCAGCGGGGCAGCTCGGTCGGGGTGTTCCCGTCGGTGTGCTTCGGCTTCACCGTGCTACTGCTGTGGGGGCTCGGCCCGGCCGTCCTGCTGGCGGTGGTCGCCATCATCGGTTCGACCTGGCGGCTGCGCGCCAAGCTGTGGCGCGCCGCGTTCAACCTCGCCCAGTACCTGCTCGCCTACGGGGCGGCCGCCCTCGTGCTGCACACCGTGCGCGAGGACGTGCTCCGGGCCACCGGCTGGCACGCGGTGGCGGTGGTCGGCGCCGCCGCGGCCTGGTTCGTGGTCAGCGAGCTGATCGTGGACACCGCGGTCCGGCTGCGGTTCGGCGGGCACTGGTGGTCGACGGTGCGGTCCGGCCTGTCGTTCGAGTTGCAGACCACCGGCGCGCTGCTGCTGCTCGCCCCGGTGCTCGCCGGTGCGATCAGCACCAGCCCGTGGCTGATCGCGCTGATCCTGGTGCCGTTGTTCGCGGTGTACCGCAGCGCCCGGGTCGCCGCCGAACGTGACCGGGAGTCCCGGCACGACCCGCTGACCGGCCTGGCCAACCGCAAGGCGGTGCAGGAGCGCATCGAGGACGACATCGCCCGCCGGCACCCCGACGGCCGGCCCGGCCCGCTGCTGCTGGTGCTCGACCTGGACCGGTTCAAGGAGGTCAACGACGCCCTCGGGCACGGCGTCGGAGACCGGCTGCTCGTCGAGGCGGGGCGCCGGCTGCGGGCCCGGCTGTCCGAGGACGTGCTGGTGGCGCGGCTCGGTGGCGACGAGTTCGCGGTGGTGCGTACCGCGGTCGGTGACCTGGACACCGCTCGGGCGTTCGCCGAGCGGGTCGCGGCCGTGCTGGCCGGGCCGGTACACCTGGACGGGATGCCGCTGGAGGTGGCGTCCTCGATCGGGGTGGCCGTGTACCCGCGGCACGGCGCCGACTTCGACGAACTGCTGCAGCACGCCGACGTGGCGATGTACGAGGCGAAGCAGCGCAACGACGCGGTCTCGGTCTACGCGCCGGAGGCCGACCACAACTCGGCGGCCCGGCTCGGCCTGCTCGGCGACCTGCGCCGCGCCCTGGAACGGCCGGACCGCCCGGAGCTGGGCGAACTGGGCGTGTTCTACCAGCCGCAGGTGGCGATCGACTCCGGCGAGGTGGTCGGGGTGGAGGCGCTGCTGCGGTGGCGCCATCCCGAGTACGGCATGGTCGGCCCGGAGGAGGTGATCCGCGCGGCCGAGCACACCGCGGTGATGCGGCTGCTGACCTACCGGGTGCTCGACGAGGTGGTCGCGCGGGTGGCGCAGTGGCAGCGGGACGGGCTGCGGCTGCGGGCAGCGGTGAACGTCAGCGTCCGCGACCTGCACACCGCCGACCTGGTCGACCACCTGGCCGCCCTGCTGGACCGGCACGAGGTGGCGCCCAGCCAGATCGAACTGGAGATCACCGAGGGCGCCCTGATGGCCGACCCGCGCCGGGTGCTCGCCACGCTGCGCCGGCTGGACCGGCTCGGCATCGCGCTGTCGCTGGACGACTTCGGTACCGGCTACTCGTCGATGCTGCACCTGCGCCGGCTGCCGCTGTCGGAGGTGAAGATCGACCGCTCGTTCGTGCTGGGCATGGGGTCGGATCCGGACGACGCGGCGATCGTGCGGTCGATCATCGACCTGGCCGGGGCGCTCGGGATGCGGGTGGTCGCCGAGGGCGTCGAGGACGAACGCACCTGGCGCCGGCTGTCCGCGCTGGGCTGCCAGATCGCGCAGGGCTGGTTCTACGCCCGGCCGATGCCGGCGGCCGAGTTCACCAGCTGGCTGGCCCGCTACCGCCCGCCCCGGATCCGCCAGACCGTCGAGGCCACCGACCCCGCCCACACCTGAGCCGAGCGACGTGGTCTACCTGCCGTCGTGGGAGTTGCGCCGGCGGCGGCCCGTGACATGAGTCGCCGCCGGCATCGCAGATCAGTTGAACGGATTGTCCTGGCAGCCGTGTGTCGAGCCGGATTCCGGAATGAAGGCGATCGCGTCATACGCGATATCGACCGTGCCATCCGCGTCGCCCATGCCGATGTTCTTCAACATCACCCGGGCACCGGGATGAAGCGAATAGTGTCCCAACGACACCCAAGAATCGGAGCCATCACTGCTGTCCTGGTTGATTACACATTCATGGTCGGCGCTCTGAGACTGGTATGAATCGAACACGAAATAGTCTGCGGAGCCGTACCCTGCACCATGGCTGGGAAGATGCACGACGATGTCGTAGTTCTCGGCATTCACGCCGTCGTCGTTGAGATCCGGCGTCCACGTCCCGAGGATCTCATGCTTGGAATTGCCACCACCCGACGCGTCGGCATTGGGGTCGTTGGGCGCATAAACATGGCTGAACCACATGTGGCCCTGGTAACCGGCGCCGAGTTGGTGGAGGTCCACTTGCGGGTGTTCCTCCCAGCCGCCTGATGGTGATCCGCCGCGAATGGTGAACTTTCCGGTGGAGGTGCCGCCGGAGCACCCGAGCGCATTGTTTGCCGGGTTGTCCAGGTCGTCGACCATGATGGTCGGCCAGCCGGACATCTTGTATGGGTCGAGCGAGCCGTCGAAGATCGAGCAGTCGCGATCGTATACTCGCTGGATCCCCGGTTCACCGCTGCCCAGGGTGAAGGCGAGCGATTCGGTCGCGCATTCGGTTGCGCACGATGCCCAGGTGGCGTTTCCGTTGTGCCACCAGCAACTGCTGTCCCAGGCTTTGCAGGGATCGCTCGACGGATACGTGCAGCCGTTCGTGGCATCACAGAACTCCCCGAGCTGGTCCTTGAGTGGAATGCTCAGCTGGTCGCTCGAACCGGAGCCGAAGTTGGACGCCTGATACGCTCGATACATCAGGCCGTTCTGATCGTACTTGACCTGCGGAGTTTCGGCCCAGCCGAGAACGCGTTCCTGATATGGCCAATCCGACGGATGGCTGGCGTCGTCGTACGTGTCACGAAGAAAACCGTCGCGGTCCGCCGGGTAGGACGGGTTCGCCGGGTTGTTCAGCCAGCCAACGCCCCAGTGGCCGCCGTTCTCGCCGGAGTCTGCCGAGCTGTAATACCCGGAGTTCTACGCCCAGAGCGCGAGATACCAGTTCTCCACGTACTTCGGATCACCGTTGTTGACCGACAGCCCGTCCAGATAGATGCTGTTCCACTTGGCCACGAGGATCTGCAGCGATGCGGCGATGTTGGCGGCGTAGTCGGTGGCGATGGCGACCTGCTCGGCTGACGTGTAGACGCCCGCATCGTTCGTCGACATTCCGGTGGTGACCTGGCCAATGCCGTAACCGCAGTCGGATTTCGTATAGTCGATGGTGTCGATGTCGGTCGACCCGTTGGCCTGCCGGCTTCCGTAGTAGTCGCTCACGAGCGGATTGCCGGCGTCACCGTGGACGGCATGCCAGGACGCTTCCTGCAGATTCGTCTCCTGCGCGAGGATGCCCAGCACCACCTGCGCCGGGACGGTCGCACCCGCCGACGCGCCGTCGATCGACACCGGCGGGAACATCTGCTGAGGGGAGTAGCTCGATTCGCCGGTGGCCAGGAAGTTGCTGGGCCGGGTGATGGTGAGATCGCCGTGCACGGCCTGGTCGACCGCCCACTCGACCATGTTGGTGCTCGGCTGCAACGCCTGCCGGTGCACATCGTCGCGCGGTACCACGCACGTGGGGGTGGACGCGTCGGCCGGCTGCATCGTCGTCTTGCGACCCGGAGCTTGGACGGTCTGCGACAAGTGGGCGGCGGCATCGAACCTGGTTCCGCCCTGTGCCGCGACCTGCAGTGCGCTTCGCCGTCCGCTGTGCACCGTGACGACGGTGGCCGTCGCCTTGTTCGCGTCCGCGGCCTTGGGTCGGGCCACGCCCGCTTCGATGGAGGCCGCCGCCTGCTTCGTCACGATCCCGTTGACCAGCAGGTTGCCCTTCCTCGACACTTCGGTGACCCGGCGGTCCGAGGCGATGCGGAGAGTTCCGGAGACTGCACGGCTTCCCGTCGCGCCGACGATGGCGTCGCGGTGCTGCGTCAGGTTGAACAACTGCAGCCGCCCGGAACGCCCCGTCGCCACGGTGGTCAGCGACCCGTTGCGGTACCGCTGGATCGTGGCGTTCTTGCCGTCCGTACTGGCGAGGTCGAGCCCGGAGCCGTTCGCACCGGCGATCGCGTAGATTGCCCCGGCCGGGGTGTCCAGCCGGTGCAGCTGGCCGGCGGCGTCGACCCGCACGAGCTTGCGGTGCGCCACGCCGTAGGTGGTGCCGTCGCTGCCGACGAACGGGTTGGTGAGCTGCGCGTCGACATGACGGGCCGGAGCGGCGGTCGACGTCGCGGCGTCGACCAGGATCGCGTCGGTGCGCTGCTCCTCGGCGCCCTTGGCGCGAGTCAGCATCACCTGGTCGGTCGGGCCGCAGGACGGGTTGTAGTAGGCGAGCTGGATGTGATCCGCGACCTTGTGCTCCGCCCCCTGGCCACATCGATCACGACGGCGGTGCCGCCGGCCTCCATCAGCGCCGGGCGGTTGGTGTAGGACGCCGGTGCGTACACCGCGACCACATAGCGACCGGAACCGGTCAGGCAGGCATGGCCGGTCCACGATCCGGTGGCGTTGGCACTGTCGGTCAGCGTCGCCAGCCGTTCGAAGCGGAAGGCGTCTCGCTCCCGAGCCAGATAGACGTGGAACCCGTCCGTGTCCGCCGAACTGGCCACGACAACGTCAGTGGAGGAGCGCCAACCGCCACCCAACGCACCGTCCGGCGACCCGATCGTCGCCTTCGCGTCGTCAGCCGGTGCCGTCGGATGTTCCGGCGCCGCGGACACGCGGTTGCCGGCGATGATCACGCTCAGGCACAGAATCAATACGCCAATCAAATAACGCGCTCTTCGCTGCTTCCGTGTGCTACCTAACAACTGATGCAAGTCGACCTCCAATATCCGTCTACAGGAAGCCTGGGCCGATTCTCGACGCGCCATCTCAGTACCACCCCGTGCAGCCAATAGTGTTCACTCCGCCCCATGTTTGACCTGGGTAAGGCTCGGGGTCATAGGTGTTCTCGCCGGATACGCAGAGTTTCATCGACTTGTCCCAGTCGACCATTGTGGTCACAAAGTCTTGCTGGGTTCCGTCGAGATAACCGCCGCCGATCCAGTGTTCGCCATCTCCACCGTTCGGCAGCTGGTAGAAGAATCCCACATACGATATGTCGCCGCTCTTTGGAGTGACATATTCGCCCCATGCGGAATGGCAGGCCTGCGAATAGTAAATGTCGGCATGTGCGTAGACTCCACCGGACTCTACTCCGTCCAAAGTAAAGCCATTAATGACGTGACCGTCGTCCGCACATCCCGACACTGTGGATGCATACTTTCCTTCACAGTTGCTACCGGAGCACCCGCCTGCTGAGGCGGCTGTCGCGGGAGCCAGTGCTGCCGCTGCAGACAGCAGCGTTACTGCGACGAGCGAAATCACCTTTCTTACTGACATATGCATGATCTTCTTACCTCTTGTTCTCTACCTCTGCTTTGACGGCTTGATGTGGTGATGACTTGGACCGGTTAACGAATGCAGATACAGTCAGGCCATCGAACTTTTTTTCTGTGGCTACATGGTCGACGCTAGGGAACTCGCTCGATAGCCAACTTCCAATAGTGTGCACTTCCTTTGGTGGCAACAAGAGAGTCAGGCATTCCTCGATGGCTTTGTATACTCTTGAAAATTGTTTTATATACCTCCCTTTATTTCCCTGGGCAAGGCAGACGATGTCGATTAGCGACCCATTTGGTGCATTGTCCTCTATTGTGAACATAGCTCTCATGTGTGCATTTGTGGAAATCGAATAGGTGTTTGATATATAGGTTGTCGTCCTTGTGGTAGCTATCTCATCTTTGTAAAAGTGCATTCGGTACCTTTTGGCGTAAGCATTCTTCGCCATTGTTGGGTTCGTACCGTGGATGGGGTAGGTCTTCGGGGTGATGGGGAGGGGGTGGCGGAGTGGGAGTGTTCGATGACGTTGGGGCCGTTGGGGGTTTGCTGGGTGCAGGCGCTTGCGGTGAGGGCCAGTGCCGCCGTGACGGCGAGCAGGATTACGCGGAGTGTGGGGCGCATGGGTCTCCGGGCTGGGTTTGTCGGGAGGCCGAACTGGCATTTGCGACGCTGAGTAATCGTTTCTGTCGGCCGTTGTGATCATGCCGGTGTGGAACCTTATTGGCGGCATAAGTGACGGGTCAATAGGTGTACCCGCGTCAGATAGCCGGCATAACTTCCATACAACGCATATGCATCGATCAGGGCCGATGTGCGGGCGGCGCGCGACGGTGGCGTGGCGGACCGGGAGGAAGGGGGCTCCGGCGCCGCAATAGACTCGCGGGGACGCTGCGTAGCGCGTACGAATGCGCAGGTGGACCGGCGCTCGCCGGTCCGGACAACACCCAGCCGAGACCGACAAGGAGCCAGTGATGGCCGCCATCTCCCGCGAGGAGGTCGCGCATCTCGCGCACCTCGCGCGGCTTGCCGTGACCGAGGACGAGCTGGACACGTTCGCCGGCCAGCTCGATCAGATCGTGTCCTCGGTGGCGCGGATCGGCGAGGTCGCCGCCGACGACATCGCGCCGACCTCGCACGCGGTGCCGTTGACCAACGTGATGCGGGCCGACGAGCCGCGCCCCGGGCTGGCCCGGGAGGCTGCGCTGGCCGGGGCGCCGGCCGTCGAGGACGACCGGTTCCGGGTGCCGCAGATCCTGTCCGAGGAGGCCTGACATGGGCGAGTGGATCAGCGGTGCCGGAGCATGCGGAGAGCGGGCATGAGCGAGCTGACCGGCCGGACGGCCGAGGAGTTGGGTGCGGCGATCGCCGCCGGTGAGACGTCCGCCGTCGAGGTGACCCGGGCGTACCTGGAGCGCATCGACGCGGTGGACCCCACCGTGCACGCGTTCCTGCACGTGGCCGCCGAGCCGGCGGTGGCGCAGGCGGCCGAGGTGGACCGGCGGATCGCGGCGGGGGAGAAGCTCGGCCCGCTCGCCGGGGTGCCGATCGCGGTCAAGGACATCGTGGTCACCAAGGACATGCCGACCACCGCCGCGTCGAAGATCCTGGAGAACTGGCTCCCGCCGTACGACGCGACGCTGGTGCGCAAGCTGCGCGAGGCGGGCCTGGTGGTGCTGGGCAAGACGAACCTGGACGAGTTCGCGATGGGCTCGTCGACCGAATACTCCGCGTACGGGCCGACCCGCAACCCGTGGGACACCAGCCGGATCCCGGGCGGTTCCGGCGGCGGGTCGGCGGCGGCGGTCGCGGCCCGCGAGGCGCCGCTCGCCATCGGTACCGACACCGGCGGCTCGATCCGCCAGCCCGGCGCGGTGACCGGTACCGTCGGCGCGAAGCCCACCTACGGCGGCGTCTCCCGGTACGGGCTGATCGCGTTCTCCTCGTCGCTGGACCAGGCCGGCCCGGTGACCCGGACGGTCACCGACGCGGCGCTGCTGCACGAGGTCATCGGCGGCCACGACCGGTGCGACTCCACCAGCATCGACGCGCCGGTACCGCCGGTCGTCGAGGCGGCCCGCCGTGGCCTGACCGGTGATCTGACCGGCGTGAAGGTCGGCGTGGTGCGCGAGTTCGCCGCCGCGCAGGGCGCCGAGCCCGGTGTGGTGGCGGCGTTCGAGGCCGGCGTGCAGACACTGACCAAGCTCGGCGCCGAGGTGGTCGAGGTCAGCTGCCCGCACTTCGAGTACGCGCTGCCGGCCTACTACCTGATCGCGCCGAGCGAGTGCTCGTCGAACCTGGCCCGGTTCGACGGGGTGCGCTACGGCCTGCGGGTCGGTGACGACGGCAGCCGCGCGCTGGAGGAGGTCATGTCGCTGACCCGGGACCGCGGTTTCGGCCCGGAGGTCAAGCGGCGCGTCATCCTCGGCACGTACGCGCTGTCCGCCGGCTACTACGACGCGTTCTACGGCCAGGCGCAGAAGGTGCGCACGCTGGTCACCCGCGACTTCACCGCGGCGTTCGAGCAGGTCGACGTGCTGGCCGCACCGACGACGCCGTTCGTGGCGTTCCCGTTCGGGTCGCGCACCGCCGACCCGACCCAGATGTACCTGGCGGACCTGTACACGATCCCGTCCAACCTGTACGGCGGGCCGGCCATCTCCGTCCCCTGCGGACTGTCGGAGGGGCTGCCGGTGGGCCTGCAGATCATGGCGCCGACGATGGCCGACGACCGGATGTACCGGGTGGCCGCGGCGCTGGAGTCGACCCAGTCCCCGCGCCTCGCGGACCAGACCCCGGAGGTGACCGCGTGAGTACCGCCGTGACCGGCGACCTCGCCGACGTGCTGAGCCGGTACGAGGTGGTGCTGGGGCTGGAGGTGCACGTCGAGCTCGGCACCCGGACGAAGATGTTCTGCTCCTGCCCGACCACCTTCGGCGCCGAGCCGAACACCCAGATCTGCCCGGTGTGCCTGGGCATGCCCGGCGCGCTGCCGGTGGTCAACGCGGTCGGTGTCGAGTCGGCGATCAAGATCGGCCTGGCGCTGGGCTGCGACATCGCCCAGTGGTGCCGGTTCGCCCGGAAGAACTACTTCTACCCGGACATGCCGAAGAACTTCCAGACCAGCCAGTACGACGAGCCGATCTGCTTCGACGGCGCGATCGACGTGGACGTCGACGGCAGGCCCGTGACCGTCGCGATCGAGCGCGCGCACATGGAGGAGGACACCGGCAAGTCGCTGCACGTCGGTGGCGCCACCGGGCGGATCCACGGGGCGACCCACTCGCTGCTGGACTTCAACCGGGCCGGCATCCCGCTGGTGGAGATCGTCACCAAGCCGATCGTCGGCGCCGGCGCGGACGCGCCGGCGGTGGCCCGGGCGTACGTGGGGGCGATCCGGGACATCGTCCGCGCGCTGGGCGTGTCCGACGCGCGGATGGACCAGGGTTCGATCCGGGCCGACGTGAACGTGTCGCTGATGCCGGTCGGTGCGACCGAGTTCGGGACCCGCACCGAGACCAAGAACGTCAACTCGCTGCGCAGCGTGGAGCGCACGGTCCGGTTCGAGATGCTGCGGCAGGCCGAGATCCTGGACGGTGGCGGCGCCATCCACCAGGAGACCCGGCACTTCAACGAGGCCACCGGCGAGACGATGGGCGGGCGGGTCAAGGAGACCGCCACCGACTACCGGTACTTCCCGGAGCCGGACCTGGTGCCGCTCGCGCCCGAGCGGGAGTGGGTGGACAAGTTGCGCGCCGAGCTGCCGGAGCTGCCGGCGGCGAAGCGGGCCCGGCTGCGGTCCGAGTGGGGCCTGTCCGAGCTGGACATGCAGGCGATCGACAACGCCGGCGCGTTCGACCTGATCTCCGCGACGGTGGCGGCCGGCGCGAGCCCGGAGTCGGCGCGCAAGTGGTGGCTGGGCGAGCTGTCCCGCTACGCCAACGAGCACGACGCCGAGCTGGCCGAGCTGACCGCCACCCCGGCACACGTCGCCGAGCTGCAGTCGCTGGTGGACGGCGGCCGGCTCACCGACAAGCTGGCCCGGACGGTGCTGTCCGGGGTGCTCGCCGGCGAGGGCACCCCGGCCGAGGTGATGGCGGCCCGCAACCTGGAGGTCGTCAACGACACCGGTGCGCTGACCGCCGCGGTCGACGAGGCGATCGCGGCCAACCCGGACGTCGCGGCGAAGGTCCGCGACGGCAAGGTCGCCGCGGCCGGCGTGCTGGTCGGTGCGGTGATGAAGGCGACCCGCGGCCAGGCCGACGCGAAGTCGGTGCGCGAGCTGATCATCGCCCGGCTGACCGCCGAGTAGCCCGATCCGGCCGACGGCCCGGCACCCCGACGACGGGTGCCGGGCCGTCGGCGTACCCGGGGGCCGATCCTGGGCTGCCGTCAGGGGTGCCGGCGCAGCCCGTCCATCAGCAGGTCGAGCAGCCGGCCGAGCTGGTCGCGCCGGTCGGGCGCGGCGTGCATCGCCAGACCGCTCAACCCGACCAGGATGTCGTCGGCGGCGACGTCGCCGCGCAGGAGGCCCTGCTCGACGCCGGCGTCGAGCAGGGTGGTGAGCGCGGCGGTCAGCCGGCTGCGGCTGGCGGCGAACGGGTTGCCGCCGGCGGCGATCAGCGCGCGCAGCGCGTCGGCCATGCCGTGCTTGGCCGCCATGTAGTCGATCAACCGGTCCATCCAGGCGCGCAGCGCGACGTCGGGCGGCTGGTCGGTGAGCAGCTCGTCGGCCGCGTCGCAGAGCCGGTTCAGCTCGTTGCGGTAGGTCGCCTCGACCAGCGCCTCCCTGGTGGGGAAGTGCCGGTAGAGGGTGCCGATGCCGACGCCGGCGTCCCGGGCGATGGAGTCCAGGCTCGCGCCCGAATCGCGCGCGAAGGCCGTGGCCGCCGCGGTGAGCAGCCGGTCGCGGTTGCGTTGCGCGTCGGCCCGCAGCGGCCTGGCGTCGGTGGTCACCCCTGTCACTCCCTGCTCGGTGGTGGTGTCCAGGCTAACGGTGGCGAAGCGGAGAGTTCTCCGGTTAAGCTGGGGCGGAAAGCGGAGGACTCTCCGATTCTACCGGCCGGGCGGACCGGCCACCATCGATCACAGGGAGCAGCAATGAGCGCCCGCATCACCACGCCGTACGGGATCACCACCACCGCCGCGGAGGTGCTCGACGGCATCGACCTGACCGGACGCCGCGCGATCGTGACCGGCGGCGCCTCCGGCATCGGCGTCGAGACCGCCCGGGCCCTGGCCGGCGCCGGTGCCGAAGTCACCCTCGCGGTACGCGACCGTGCCGCCGGCGAGCGCACCGCGGCCGACATCACCGCCACCACCGGGAACGACGCGATCAGGATCGGGCCGCTCGACCTCGCCGACCGCGCGTCGGTGGCCGCCTTCGTCGCCGGTTGGCAGGGGCCGCTGGACATCCTGGTCAACAACGCCGGGGTGATGGCCGCGCCGCTGAGCCGGACGCCCGACGGGCTGGAGCTGCAGTTCGCCACCAACCATCTGGGCCACTTCGCGCTGGCCACCGGACTGCACCGCGCGCTCGCCGCCGCCGACGGAGCCCGGGTCGTGTCGGTCTCCTCCAGCGCCCACCGGCGCTCGCCGGTGGTCTTCGACGACATCCAGTTCGAGCACCGCGCCTACGATCCGTGGCTCGCCTACGGCCAGTCCAAGACGGCCAACGTGCTGTTCGCGGTCGAGGCGACCCGGCGCTGGGCGGACGACGGCATCACCAGCAACGCGCTGATGCCCGGCGGCATCCGGACCAACCTGCAGCGCCACGTCAGCGATGCGGAACTGGAGGCGCTGCGGGCCCGGGCGCAGACCGCCGGTGCCGCCCCGCTGCGCTGGAAGACCGTCGAGCAGGGCGCCGCCACCTCGGTGTTCGTGGCGACCTCACCGCTGCTCAAGGGCATCGGCGGCCGCTACTTCGAGGACTGCAACGAGGCCGGCGAGGCCGTCAACGCCCAGCACGGCGTGGCGTCGTTCGCGCTGGACTCGGAGCTGGCCGAACGGCTCTGGGCGGTGTCCGGCGAGCTGCTCGCCGGCCGCTGAAGCTGCTCAGCGCCGCGGCGTCGGCGACGACGAACCGGACCGGGACCCCGAACCCGAGCCGCTGGGGGAGGGCGACTCGCCGGGAGCACCGTCGCCGACGATGTGCCGCTGCAGGGTCACCTCGGATCGGCCGGTGCCGCCGACGCTGATCTCGTCGTACGCCTTGAGCGCGTGCTGGCTGTCGAAGTAGAGCACCGACAGCTCCATCGGCGTCGGCGTCTTCGGCTCCAGCCCGCGCAGCCCGGCGGCGCCGGTCGAGCCCTCCACCATCAGCTGGGTGCCACTGCCCAGGTCGCGGTTCTCCCGGTGGTGCAGGTGGCCGGCCAGCACCAGCGGTACGTTGCCGGCCAGCGGCGGCGCGGCCCCCGGGTCGTGCACCAGCGCCACGTTCACCGGCGCGGCGACGTGGTCCTTGTCGTACCCCTGGATCGTGCCGGCGAGCTGCTTGCCGGAATCCTCGACCGTGACGTCCTTGGGCTCCGGATCGTTCGGGTTGGCCGGCTCGGTTTCCTTGTCCGGCGTGAACCGGGGATCGCCGATGCCCGCGAAGGTGATCCCGTCGACCGCCCGTACCTGGTTCTCCAGCACGATCGCGCCCTGCTTGTGTACCGCCGCGGCGGTTGCCGCGGAGTCGTGGTTGCCGCGCACGTACACGTACGGGACCCGGATGTTCTTGATGTTGGAGATGTAGGCGTCCTCCTGCTTGGACCCCCAGTCGACCATGTCGCCGGTGTCCACCACCAGGTCGATGTTGTACTGCTTGACGACCGTCTCCACCACACCCCAGGCGGCCGGGTTGAGGTGCATGTCGGAGATGTGCAGCACCCGGGTGGTGCCCTCGCTGGGCTCGTACACCGGCAGGTTGGAGACCGTGCCGTACAGCTTGGCGACGTTGTCGACGAGCCGCTGGAGTTCCTTGCTGTACTGCCCGTAGTTGGTCACGATGCTGCGGGCGTCGCCGACCACCGCGGGAGCCATCGTCAGCAGCCCGTCGTACCGCGGCTCCTCGATCGACTGCGGCCGGAACGACGCGGCCGTCCAAGCGCCGGCGCCGGCCAGCAGCAGCACCGACATCCCGGCCGCGATCGCGGTGCGCCGCCACCGCCGGAACACCAGCGCGTTGAGCAGCAGGCCGCCCAGCAGCGCCGAGGCGCCGGCCTGGATCGCGAGCATCTCGATACCGTGTTTGAGGTCACCGATCGCGTGCTGGCTCGCCGCCGCGATCCCGTTCGGGTCGCTGACCAGCGCCTCGGCGCGCTTGCGGTCCAGCGATCCGAGGTTGATGGTCAGGTGCAGCGGCCCGTCGTGGCTGTCCAGCGACAGCGAACCGAGCGGTGGGATCTGCACCTGGGTGTCGCCGACCAGGCTCGGCGTGATCGCCAGGTGCGCCTGGAAGGGGCCGACCGCGGCCGATCGTTGCCCGCCCAGCAGCAGCCCACCGGCCATCCCGATCAGCGTCACCACCAGCATCAGCAGGTACCGGCAGGTGACTCGTCCGGGACGGCTGGTCAGCGCCGCCCGGACCCGCCCGGCGCCGGTGCGCAGCCCCCGGGCGACCGGGCGGACGGCCTCGACGACTCCCGCGGCTGGCGTCGACGTGCGCTCCTGATCACTGGTCACGCTGAACAACTCCGTCGGGTCGGCGGCACGGCCGGCACCCATGGTGCCGCGAAGTGCGCACGGCCACCACTTCACACGCAGAGCACCCCGACATGCGGTGACGCAGCGTCGCCGGCCGGAGCGCCGCGGTCAGCTCTTGTCGACCTTGTTGCCGCCGGAGATGACCAGTCGCAGGATCCGGTCGTCGTCGGCGATCGGCGAGCCGCGGCCGTCCCTGTTGGAGGTGGACACCCACAGCGTGCCGTCCGGCGCGGCCACCACCGCGCGCAGCCGCCCGTACTGTTTGTCCAGTGTGTGCTGCGGTGCGCCGAGGACGCCGCCCTTGCCGTCGAGCTGCATCAGCCAGACCCGCTGGCCGGCGAGGCAACCGGTCACCAGGATCGAGCCGGAGATCGCCGCACCGGAGCAGGACGCCTGCGACGGCTTGAACGTCTCCAGCGGGTTCGTGTACGCGGAGTTGCTGCTCTTGCCCTCGGCCTTCGGCCAGCCGTAGTTGTGCCCGGGCTTGATCAGGTTGACCTCGTCCCACTTGTCCTGACCGAACTCGGTCGCGTACAGCTGCTTGCTGCGGTCCCAGGCGAGGCCCTGCACGTTGCGGTGCCCGTACGAGTAGACCAGCGAATCACCGAACGGGTTACCCGGTGCCGGCTTGCCGTCGGTGGTCATCCGCAGGATCTTGCCGCCCAGGCTGGACTTGTCCTGCGCCAGGCCGGTGTTCGTGCCGTCGCCGGTCCCCGCGTACAGGTAGCCGTCCGGGCCGAACGCGAGCGCGCCACCGTTGTGCACCGACGAGTGCGGGATGCCGGTGACGATCGGCTTCGGTGTCTTGCCGAGGGTGAACTTGGCGATCCGGTTGTCGTCCGCCGTCGAGTAGTAGACGAAGACGGTCTTGTCGGTGGCGTACTTCGGCGAGACCGCGATGCCCAGCAGCCCGCCCTCCCCATCGTGCACCGACGCCTTGACGGTCTGCACCGTCGTCGGCTTCGCCACGCTGCCGCCGCTGGACTTCAGCTTGAGGATCTTGCCGCTGTCGCGCTCGGTGACCAGCGCGCTGCCGTCCGGCAGGAACGCGATGCCCCACGGCACGCGGAGCCGCTTCGCGATCACCTGCACGGTGGCGCCGCCGTCGTCGGAGTCCGACACCGACGGGCTCGGCAGCTTCGGCGGGGTGCCCTGGTCTTCGTCGTTCGGCGGCCCGAACGCGCAGCCGGCGCTGGCCAGCACGGTGAGCAGTCCGGCGAGGCCGGCGGCCACCAGCCGCCGGCGAAGGGCGTGGGTCGTCACCCCGTCAGGGTAGGACCCGTGCCTGGGGGGCGGCTGACCGCCCGCGACGCGGCCCGCCCGGCACGACCGGGCCGCCGCCGGGGATGGAACGGGTCCGGCGCGGGTACCGGGCAGGGGCCAGCAGCGGAACCGGCGCGATTCGCTACGCCGAGCCCCCCGCTTTATGGTTCGATGACTGACGAACATTCGGAACGAATCGTGGGAAGGACCCTGATGAAGGTCATCGGCGTGACCGACTTCGGCGGGCCCGAGAAGCTGCGCAGCTTCGACGTGCCAGCGCCGCACGCCGGCCCGGGGCAGGTCCGGATCCGGGTCGCGGCCGCCGCCGTCAACCCGACCGACACCCTGCTACGCGCCGGTGGCCAGCGCGCCCGCCTCACCGCGCAGAGTCCGCCGTACGTGCCGGGCATGGACGCCGCGGGCACCATCGACGAGGTGGGCGCCGACGTCACCGGTCACCGGGTCGGCGAACAGGTGATGGCCATCGCCGTACCGGCGAGCGCCACCAAGGGCGCCTACACCGAGTTGCTGGTGGTGCCGGCGGTGCAGGCGGTTCCGATACCCGCCGGGACGAGTCCGGTCGAGGCCGCCACCATCCCGATGAACGGGCTGACCACCGTCCTCGCGCTCGACGCGCTGGGACTGCGGGCCGGCGACACGCTCGCGGTGACCGGTGCCGCCGGCGCGGTCGGCGGGTACGCGATCCAACTCGGCCGCGATCGTGGCCTGCGGGTGCTCGCCGACGCGGCGCCCGCGGACGTCGAGCTGGTCACCGCGCTCGGCGCGGATGTCGTGGTGGCCCGGGGCGACGATGTGGCGCAGCGCTTCCGGGCCGAGGCGCCGGACGGGGTGCCGGGCCTGGTCGACGCGGCCGTCCTGGACGAGCTGGCCGTGCCCGCGGTGGCCGACGGCGGGGGAATCGCGTCCGTGCGGTACTGGGAGGGCACGCCGGGGCGGCGGATCTCCGTGCACCGGATCATGGTCGCCGCGTCGGCGCACCGCACCGACCTGCTCGACGGGCTGCGCCGGGCCGCCGAGGCCGGGGTGCTCACTGCCCGGGTCGCCGACACCTACCCGGCCGACCGGGCCGCCGACGCGCACCGGCGACTGGCCGCCGGCGGCACCCGCGGCCGGCTGGTACTCACGTTCTGATCAGCGCGGCAGGTGCCGGGCCCGAGCCCCCGGTCCGGCACCCCGTCGGATGACCGGGGCCCCGGCGCCGGGTGGGTCGCGCGGACGGGGCGTGCCGGTCACCGGTACGCCGATCGACCACGGGTACCAGGCTCGCTCCGGCCGGCGCGGGTCAGCTGGTCTGCGCGGAACGACGCGAGCCGGGAGCGGGCGCGGCGCCGTCGGACGCGGCACCGTCGCCGTCGGTGGTCTGCCCGGCGGTGTCGTCCGGGGCGGCCGAGCCGGCCGGGCCGCCGTCGTCGGCGTCCCCGTCCTCCTCGGCGCCGGCCACCTGCAGTCCGAGCGCCTCGGCGAGCACCGGCACCCGAGTGCCGGGCACCGAGGGCAACCACACCGTGCGGTCGCCGGCGAGCACCGCGCTGACCCGCCGGTGGGTGATGGTGAAGCCACGGATGTCGGCGGGCTCGATGGTGCGGGAGCCGACCGGCCACCGCACGACCAGCCGCCCGGCGCGGACGTCCACCCCGGCCCGCCATCCCCAGACCAGCACGGCGAACGGGATGAGCAGCACGAACGCGAACGGCCACCCGGCGACGGTGAGCGGCACCGTGCCGCACAGCGCCACGAACGCAGCGATCGGCAGGGCCGCGTTGTACCGGAACCGGGCGGTCAGCTCTCTTGCCACCAGGCCATCGTCCCACTCGCGGCCGACGGCCCGGTAGTCGACCCGGCAGCCGGCCCGGTGCGGACCGGGCCGGCGGGCACCGGGTCGGGCGAGCGTCGCGGGGTCAGTGGTCGTCGGCGTCCCCGGCGAGGATGCGGTAGATGTCCCGCTTCGTTCGGTCGAGGACCCGCCGGGCGGCCTCGACCGCCTCGGAGGTACCGGCGTGCGCCACCTGAGCGGCCGCGGCGTGCACCGCGGCGAGCGACTGCCACAGTTCGGTCGGCTCGTCCGACGCCGCCTCGGCAGCGTTCGCGAACGGCGCGGCCAGCTCGTCCGGGTGCTCGTCGACGTAGGTCCGGCCGGCGTCGGTGAGCGCGAACTCGCGGCGCCGGGCGCTGCCCGACTCCTCGACCAGCTCCTCGTCGGCCAGCTGGGAGAGCGCGGGATAGACCGAGCCGGGGCTCGGCCGCCAGACCCCGCCGGACCGGCGGGCGATCTCGCGGATCAGCTGGTAGCCGTTGCGGGGCTGCTCGGCGAGCAGCGCGAGGACGGCCGCGCGCACGTCACCGCGTCGGACCCGGGCGGCGCGACGTGGCCCGCCCGGCCCGAAGCCCGGCCCGAACCCCGGCCCGTACGCCCCGGGGCCGGGGAATCCCGGCGGGCCGAAGCCGGGGCCGCCGAAGCCGTGGCCGGGTGGCTGCGGTGGTCCGGGCGGTACGGGCGGGAGCGGCGTGCCGTCGGCGGTGGATCGCCAGTGCTGCCCGTCGCCCGTCGCCGGGGAGACCGCCGGCCAGTCGCCGTCGTCGTCGAGGTCGTCGAACGGTCCGCCCGGGGCGTTCGGTGGCGGTGGCGGTCCGGGCGGCCCCGACGGGGTGTCGAACGGACCGCCGGGTGGGGCCGGATGCGGCCAGCCCGCCGGGTGAGCGTGGTGCCCGGGCACCGAGTGAGCGTGGTGCCGGGGCGCCGGGTGAGCGTGGTGGCCGGCGAGGTGATGGACCGGCACCGGGTGGCCGGCGGCAGGGTGGCCGGGGACGTGCTGGTGCGGATGCATGCGGGACTCCTCGATCATTCGCAACCGTTCTCGATGCTTCGACGATATATCGCGATGATCGATCTGTCGACACTCGGCGCGAACGTGACCGGAACCACGCGTTCCCCGAATCGTTGTCACCTGTGTCGGTGACTGTGCGCCAGACGGGGGAGGCGGCCCGCGAGCCGCCCCGCGCCCGCCGGTCCCGGGGAGAGGGGGTTGACGGCCGATGACGACGACGGCTATCTCGCGCGCGTTGCGCCACCCCGGCTGGTCGACGGCGGCGTGGGTGCTCCTGTCGGTCGCCCCGGTGGTGTACGGCTGGGCGATCCTCGCGGCGCTCGCCGGCGTGCTGCCGGCCCGTGTCGCGCTGGCCGCCGTCGGCGCCGGCCCGGTGCTGTGCGCCGTGCTGCTGGTGCGGCTGGCGCTGGTGCTGCCGCACGGTGCGTGCCGCGGCGCCGGCATGCTCGCGATGGGCTCGCTCGCCGCCGGGGCCGCGCTGGTCGTGCTCGCCGCCGTACCGCACGGCTGGGGTGCCCGGCTGCTCGCCGTCGGGTTCACCGTCTCGACCGCGCTGTGCCTGCTCGGCCTGCTGATGCTGCCCGGCACCGCGCCGAGCTGGCGGATCCGGCTGCGCCGGCTGCTGGACGGGTTCGGCATCGGGATCAGCGTGTTCTACGCGGCCTGGCTGCTGGTGATCGTGCCGTTGGAGGGCGACGGGCTCGGCCCGTCCGGCCCCCGGGCGCTGCTCGCCGTGCTGGTTTGGCTGATCGCGGCGATGGCGCTGGCCTGCACGGTGCTGATCGCCGCCCGTGCCTTCCGGTACCGCCGTGCGGCGCTGGCGTGCGGCGCCGGCGTGGCGCTGGTGCTGCTGGGGCAGGCCGTCCTGGTCGTGCTGGTGCTGCTGCACGCCGCTCCGGCCGCGCAGTTCGCGGCCGCGGCCGGTACCGTCCTCGGGCCGGCGCTGCTCTTCCTCGGAGCGTCCCGCACCGGCACCCGCACCGACACCTCCGGCGTCGCCCAGCCCAGCTCGATCGCCGGGATGCCGCTGCTGTCGGTGCCGGTTGCGCTGGCCGTGGTCGCCACCGTCTACCACCTGGCCACCGTCGGCACCTTCAGCGCCTACTCGGCCGGGGTCGCGGTGCTGGTGGTGCTCACGGTCGCGGGCCGGGAGGCGTTCGCGGTGTTCGACGTCCGCTGCTACGCCGCCGAGCTGGCCGAGCAGGAGGCCCGGTTCCGTTCCATCGTGGCCGGCTCGGACGACGTGACGATGGTGCTGGACGAGTGTCTGATCGTGCGCTGGCAGTCGCCGGCCGCGGCGCGCCGGTTCGGGCTGTCCGACGCCGAGGTACTGGGCCGCCCGTTCAGCGCGCTGTTCCACCCCGAGGACGCGCCGTCGCTCGCCGAGCAGCTGCGCGAGCTGCTGGTCGACCCGCCCGACGCGCGGGTGCTGGTCAGCGGCCGGCTCCGGGACGGGTTCGGCACCTGGCGGTTCACCGAGTCCAGCGCGACCGACCACCGCAACGAGCCGGCGGTGGCCGGGTGGTGGTGCATCTGCGGGATGTCAGCGCGCACCGGGAACTCTCGCATCAGGTCAGCCGGCTGACCTACACCGACCCGCTGACCGGCCTGCCGAACCGGCGGGCCCTGTTGCGCACCCTCGCCGAGCTGCGCGATCGGCCCCGGCCGTGGCGCGGCTGCGTACTGGTGCTGGACCTGTCCGGGGTGCAGGAGGTCAACGAGACCCGGGGCCGCGAGGTCGGCGACGCTGTCCTGGTCGAGGTGGCGCGGCGGCTGCGCGCGGCGCTGGCGCCCGACCACGTCCTGGCCCGCCTCGGCGGCGACGAGTTCGCCGTGGTGGTGGGCTGCGCGCCGGCGACCGCGGACGGCGTCGCGGCCCGGCTGATCGGGGTGCTGGCCGAGCCGTACGCGGTGGGCGGTGGCCGGGTGCTGCTCGGCGCCTGCGCCGGGGTGGCCGAGTTCGGGCCGACCGCGACGCCGGACGAGCTGGTGGCGGGCGCCGACGTGGCGATGCGGCGGGCGAAGTCGCTGGGCGGCAACCGCTCCGAGCGGTACGACGAGTCGCTGGAGGTGCAGCTGATGCGTCGCTCGATGCTGACCGCCGAGCTGCCCGGCGCGGACCGCCGCGGCGAGCTGGACCTGCTGTACCAGCCGATCGTGGCGGTCGACGACCGGCACCCGGTGGCGGTGGAGGCGTTGCTGCGCTGGCGGCACCCGCAGCTGGGCACGGTCGGGCCGGAGGAGTTCGTGCCGATCGCGGAGGCGGCCGGGCTGATCGACGAGGTCGGCGGCTGGGTGCTGCACCAGGCATGCCGCCGGGTCGCCAGCTGGCGCGCGGAGGGCCGGCCGGTGCAGGTGGCGGTCAACCTGTCGGCGGTCCAGCTGCGCGAGTCGGACTTCGTCGCCCAGGTCGCCGCCGTCCTCGACGCGTACGAGGTGCCGCCGGAGGCGCTGATCGTCGAGGCCGGTGAGGCGGACGTGGTGGCCGACGTACCGGCCGCGGTGCACACCCTCGGCGGGTTGCGCGCGCTCGGCGTCCGGGTGGCGCTGGACGACTTCGGTACCGGCCACAGCGCGCTGACCTACCTGCGCCGGCTGCCGGTGGACATCCTGAAGGCGGACCGCGCGCTGATCGCCGAGCCGGTCACGCCCGGCACGCCGGCCGCGCCGCTCGCCGAGATCGTGGTACGCCTCGGCGAACGGCTCGGCATGTCGGTGGTCGCCGAGGGCGTCGAGACCGCGGAACAGCTGAGCGCGTTGGCCGCGGCGGGTTGCGGCTACGCGCAGGGGTACCTGTTCGGCCGGCCGATGCCGGTCGAGCACGTGGAGGCGTTCTTCGAGCTGCACGCGGACGGCGTACCGCGGGCGATCGGTCCATCCACTGTGGACTGAGGCCGGCGCACCGGGGTCGGCGGCGACGAGGATCTGCCGGACTGCCCGACTTGTCGGCGGTAGGAAAGCTACGGTAGTGACAAGTTCGACATGCGTCGGCCGTTCCGGCGGCTGCTCGCGCGGGTAGCGTCCGAAGAAACTGCATGTCGGGCGGGTGCCCGCGGTCGAGGAAGGAAGGCGCGCGATGCCGAAGGTGAGCAGGCGGCCATGACCGCCGCCGGTTCCGCCGCGGGCGCGCCCCGCGGCGTCGTCGTCACCGGCTTCGGCGCGGTGACCCCGGTCGGCAACGACCGGGAGAGCACGTGGCGATCGCTGCTCGCCGGCAGATCCGGGATCGGCCCGATCACCGCGTTCGACGCGTCCGGCCAGCCGGTCCGGATCGCCGCCGAGGTGCGCGACTTCGACCCGGCGACGGTGCTGACCGGCAAGCGGCTGCGCCGCTCGGCCCGGTTCACCCAGTTCGCGGTGGCCGCCGCCCGGGAGGCGGTCGCCGACGCCGGCCTGCGGATCGGCGCGGTGGACGCCCTGCCGGTCGGCGCGCCGGCAGCGGGCGCCACCGGTACGGCACCGCCGAGCGCCACCGGAACGGCACCGCGAAGCGCCACCGGCCCGGCATCGCCGGGCGAGGAGACCACGGCATCGCCGGGCGAGGAGACCACGGCATCGCCCGGGGAGGGCGGCACTGCCGCACGGTCGGGCCCGCATCCCGATGCCGCTGCGGTACCGGCGGACCGGGTCGGGGTGGTCGTCAACGCCGCGGTGGCCGGCTTCGACACCGTCGAGTCGGCGACCCGGCAGCTGCTGGCCGGCGACCAGCGGCACATCTCGCCGTACTTCGTGGCCTCGTCGCTGACCAACATGCCGGCCTGCGAGGTGGCCATCGACCTCGGCGTGCACGGCCCGGTCACGGCGAGCGCGCTGGCCTGCGCGAGCGGGCTGTACGCGTTCGTGGAGGCGCGCCGGCTGATCGCGGCCGGCGAGGCGGACGTGGTGATCTGCGGCGGTACCGACGCGGCGATCACCCCGGTGATGTTCGCCGGGCTGGCCCGGATGGGCGCGTTGTCGACGCGCAACGACGACCCGGCGGCGGCGAGCCGGCCGTTCGACGCCGACCGGGACGGGTTCGTGTTCGGCGAGGGCGCGGTCCTCGCGGTACTGGAGTCGGCCGAGCACGCGGCGCGCCGCGGCGCGACGCCGTACGCGACGCTGGCCGGCGGTGCGCTGACCGCGGACGCGTTCCATGTCAGCGCGCCGGACCCGACCGCCGCGCAGGCGGCCGCGGCAATCACCGGTGCGCTGCGCAACGCCGACGTCAAGCCGGACGAGGTGGACTACGTCTGCGCGCACGGCACCGGTACCAGGGCGAACGACCGGACCGAGACGATGGCGCTGCACGCGGCGTTCGGCCCGGCCGCCGACCGGCTCGCGATCTCCAGCCCGAAGTCGATGGTGGGGCACCTGATCGGCGCGGCCGGTGCGCTCGGCGCGATGGTCTGCGCCCTCGCGGTCCGGGACGGCCGGGTACCGCCGACGGTCAACCTGGAGCGCGCGGATCCGGAGTGCGACCTCGACTACGTGCCGGCCACGGCCCGGTCGCTGCCGGTGTCTGCGGCGATCGCGGACGCGTTCGGCTTCGGCGGGCAGAACTGCGTCGCGGTCTTCACCCGGCCGGCATGATCCGACGGCGGCGCGGCTGCCCGGGTTCCGCCGGCGGCGCCGGTCGGCGGATCCTGCCGGTACCCCGGTCCGACGGCAGCAACCGGTCGACGGATCCCACCGGCTGCCGCCGGTTCGACAGGTTCCGCCGGCGGTGACCGGCGGAATGGTTTCGCCGGCGTCGCCGGCCCGATGGTGTTGCGAGGCAACCGTGTCCTACACCTACGACCCGACCGCCTACCGCGCGGTCTTCGAGCGGCACTTCACGTTCCTTTCCGGGTTCCGGCGCAACGTGCACCGGTTCGCCGACCAGCTCGCCCTGTACGACACCGACCGCGACCGGAGCTTCACCTACGCGCAGCTCGGCGCCGAGGTCGATCGGCTCGCCGCCGGCCTGGCGGAGCGCGGCGTGCGGCCGGCCGATGTGGTGGTCTTCCAGCTGTTCAACGGCAGCGAGTTCGCGCTGTGCTACCTCGCGGCGCAGCAGCTCGGCGCGGTTGCGGCGCCGATCAACTTCCGGTTCTCCGCCGGCGAGACGGCGCACGTGCTCGACGACAGCGAACCCGTCGCGTACCTGTTCGACGCGGCGATCGCGCCGATGGCCACCGCGGCGCTGGACCGGGCCGGCCGGGTGCCGGCGATCGTGGCGGCGGCGGGCGCGCCGGCGCCGGCCGGCGTCACCGCGTTCGACGACCTGCTCTCCGACGGCCCGGTGCCGGCGCACCCGGCCGGCGCGTTCGACGAGACGGTGCGGCTGTACACCTCGGGTACCACCGGGATGCCGAAAGGCGTGTCGCTGCCGAGCGTGGCTGAGGTGCTGACCGCGCACGACGTGATCATGCACTTCCCGCTGGACCCGACCGATCGGACGCTGAACATGACGCCGTGGTTCCACCGCGGTGGCATCTCGCCGGGCGGGCCGAACGCGATCTTCTACGCCGGCGCGGCCGGGGTGACGATGCGCAGGTTCGACCCGGACGCCTGCCTGGACATGGTCGCCGAGCACGGCCTGACGTACCTGATCGGGGCGCCGACCAACCTTGCGCTGCTGGCCGACGCGCAGGAGGCCCGGCCCCGGGACCTGTCCACGCTGCGCGGCGTGGTGACGATGGGCGCGCCGCTGGAGCGGGCCGCGTGCCTGCGCTACCAGCGGGTGCTCACACCGCGCATCTTCAACGGGTACGGCACCACCGAGGCGTTCTGGAACACCTTCCTGCGGCCGTCCGACCTGCCCGCGCACGCCGGCAGCGCCGGCCGGGCCTGCACCGACGACGACGTCGCGGTGGTGCGGGTGTACGACGACCGGCTGGCCGAGCCGACCGACACGGTGGCCAAGGACGGCACCGAGACCGGCGAGATCATCATGCGCTCGGTCAAGTCCGGCTACTCCTACGTCAACAACGACGCCGAGCAGGCCGCCCGGTTCCGGGACGGCTGGCTGTACTCCGGCGACCTGGGCACCTGGGACGCGCAGGAGTTCGTCACGATCGTCGGCCGCAAGGACGACATGATCATCTCCGGCGGCGAGAACGTGCACCCGGTGCAGGTCGAGGAGGTACTCAACGAGCATCCGCTGGTGGCCGACTCGATCGTGGTCGGCATCCCGGACGAGCGCTGGGGCCAGCTCGTCGTGGCGTACGTGCAGCCGGCGGGCGCCGGGCTGACCGCCGCCGAGTGCGACCGGCACTGCCGCGAGCACCCGATGCTCGCCGACTTCAAGCGGCCCCGGGCGTACCGGTTCGTCGACGAGTTGCCGCGCACCGCGACGGGCAAGAAGATGCACTACCGGATCCGCGACGAACTCGCCGACCAGGCCGCCGCCGCGGTACTCGAACGGCCCTGATCGCGCCGCCCGCCGCGGTCGATCAGAGCAGGCCGGTGCGGGCGGCCTGGAGGCCGGCCTGGAAGCGGTTTCCGGCGCCGAGCCGGTCCATCAGGCCCCGCACCCGGCGCTGCACGGTGCGCAGTCCGAGGCCGAGGTGCGCGGCGATGCGCTCGTCGGTGAGGCCGGTCGCGAGCAGCGCCAACACCTGCCGGTCTGCCTCCGACAGGTCGCCGGGCGCGGGGTCGTCGCCGGTGCTGCCGGCGCGCCCGGCATCGCCGAACGGCACCGCGCGCTGCCAGTACGAGTCGAAGGTGGCGACGAGCGCGTCGAGCAGCGAACAGGGCCGGACCACCATGGCGCGCTCCACCTCGGTGCCCTCGCTGACCGGCACCATCGCCCACCGCCGGTCCACGATCAGCAGCTTGAACGGCAGATCGGGCAGGATCCGGGCCTGCTCGCCGGCGCTCTTCAACGTGTCCACATCGGACAGCCGGCCGGGCACGGTGAGCGCGGGACGGGCGTACACGGCGCGGTAGCGGACCCGCTGGCCGAGGCTCGCGAGCTCCATCCCGAGATCGCGGACCGGCACCACGTAGGGCGGCTTGTCGAAGCCGAGGATCTCCTTGCGGGCGCAGCGAACCAGCTGCTCGTAGCGCAGCGAGACCTGCTCGCTGCCGGCCACCAGCTCGACCGGGTCGGGGCTGCCGACCTGGCGGTACCGCAGCAGCAGTGGTTCGACCGCGGCCCGGGCCCGGCGCAGCAGCTCCTCCTGACGGTGCGCGAGCAGCTCCACAGCCACGTCCGGGGCGACCGCGGTACAGCCCGGACCGGGCAGCAGCAGGCCGGCCTCGCGCAGCTCACCGATGGCGGCGCCGACGGCGTCCGGATCCCGGTCGGACCGGGTCAACGCGTCCGGGCGGGCGCCGGGCCGCTCCAACAGCTCCAGGTAGAGCTGCTCGGCCGCGGTGGACAGTCCCAACGTCTCGAACATGCTTCCTCCCCGAACGCGAGCGCCGGCAGCTGCCGGCGGCCACTGCGGTCTGCGGCGGGATGCCGCCGCCGACACCTTCCCGCCGCGCACTGCGGTTCCGCCCGCTCGACTGAGCCGACAAGATGCGACATGTCATCTTTCGTCCATCTTGTGGACCTCGGCACGAGGAGGGGCAGATGC
Source organism: Actinocatenispora thailandica (assembly GCF_016865425.1). NCBI lineage: Bacteria > Bacillati > Actinomycetota > Actinomycetes > Micromonosporales > Micromonosporaceae > Actinocatenispora > Actinocatenispora thailandica. Next base: position 2,445,779 of record NZ_AP023355.1, read on the forward strand.
CCAACCGTATTCTGTTACGGCTCGCCGGTGTGGGGATGGCCGCCGCCATGACGATCGCCGCGCTCGTCACCGGCCCCGCCGCGGCGGTCGCCGGGCCCGCCGGCTACGGGCCGGCGACCCCGCACCTGACCGACAACGTGTGGGGCGGCTACGTCGCCCAGGGCAGCGGCTTCGACTCGATCAGCGGCTCCTGGGTGGAACCGGACGCCAGCTGCACCTCCACCCAGGACCTGTACGCCCCGTGGGTCGGCATCGACGGCTACGGCTCGCAGACCGTCGAGCAGACCGGCGTGGAGACCAGCTGCCAGAACGGCTATCCGGCCTACCGCGCCTGGTACGAGATGTACCCGGCGGCGCCGGTCTACTGGAACGACCCGGTCGGCCCCGGCGACACCATCACCGGCAGCGTCACCGCCACCGGCGGCGGCGGGTACCAGATCACCCTGACCGACCGGACCGCCGGCTGGACCGAGCGCACCACCCAGTACCTGGGTGCGCAGGACGTCAGCGCGGAGGCGGTCATCGAGTCGCCGACCGGCAGCTACCCGTCGTTCGCGGAGCTGGACTTCTCCGGTATCACGGTCGACGGCCAGGTGTTCGACGCGTACCAGCCGACCGGGCTGGACTCCGGTGGCTACTCGCCCGGCCCGCTGTCCAACGGGGCGTTCAGCATGACGCCGGGCGGTTGGTCCTGGCCGTCGTCGGCCCATCACCACGTCGCCGGCCCGGTGCGGTACTGATCCCACGACCAGGCACGATCCCCACACCTCGCGCGGCGGTACCCCTCAGTGCCGTCGCGCGAGGTCGTTCGTTCGGGCGAAAGCTGTCGGGGGGCCGGCGCATACTGGCGGGCACGTTTCGTGCACGCCGGGCCGCGGCGACGCGGTCACCGGCGGGAGAGGTGACCACGATGACAGCACAGCACGGCTCGGCCGCCGGCACCGTCGCGCTGGCGATCGGCACCGGCAAGGGCCTGTTCCTCGCCACCAGCGGTGATCGCCGCCGCTGGGAGTTCACCGGCCCGCACTTCCCGATGCATGCGGTCTACTCGGCGTTGATCGACACCCGCGGCGACCGGCCCCGGATCCTGGCCGGGACCACGAGCCAGCACTGGGGGCCCGGGGTGTCGGCCAGCGACGACCTCGGTGCGAGCTGGCAGGAGCCGGCCGAGGCGCCGATCGCCTTCCCGGACGACACCGGAGCCAGCCTGGAGCAGGTGTGGCAACTCGCGCCCGGCCCGGCCCACCAGCCCGAGGTGGTCTACGCCGGCGTGCAGCCGTCGGCGCTGTTCCGTTCGGAGGACGGCGGACGCAGCTTCCAGCTGGTCCGCGGCCTGTGGGATCACCCGCACCGGCCCGAATGGACACCGGGGTTCGGCGGCAAGGCGGTGCACACCGTGCTGCCGCACCCGCGCCAGACCGACCGGGTGGTGGTGGCGATGTCGACCGGCGGCGTCTACCGCACCACCGACGGCGGCGCCAGCTGGCAGGCCAGCAACCACGGCATCCGGGCGAAGTTCCTGCCGAACGAGTACCCGGAGTTCGGGCAGTGCGTGCACAAGGTCGCCCGCCACCCGGCCCGGCCCGACCAGCTCTTCGCGCAGAACCACCACGGCGTCTACCGCAGCGACGACGGCGGGTCGGCGTGGAACTCGATCGCCGACGGGCTGCCGTCGGACTTCGGCTTCGCGATGGTGTCGCATCCGCACCGGCCGGGCGTGGTCTACAACTTCCCGATCCAGGCGGACGAGTACCGAATCCCGCCGGACGCGGCCTGCCGGGTGTACCGCAGCGAGGACGCCGGCAAGAGCTGGGGCGCGCTCACCGATGGCCTGCCGCAGCACGGGTTCTACCCGACCGTGCTGCGCGACGCGATGGGGGTCGACGACGCGGAGGTACCCGGTGTCTACTTCGGCACCAGGTCCGGTGAGGTGTTCGCGAGTCCCGACGAGGGCGAGCACTGGCAGCAGATCGCCGCGCACCTGCCGGACGTGCTGTGTGTGCGGGCCGCGGTGGTGGGATGACCGACATGTCCGTCACCGTGCTGCTGCCCGGCGTGTTGCGCGCCGACGCCGGCGGATCCGGGCACCTGTCGCTCGAACTGCCTCCCGGTGCGACCCTGCGCGTCGCTCTCGACCAGCTCGCCGCGCGCCATCCACGGCTGGACCGGCGTCTCCGGGACGACCAGGGTGCCCTGCGTCGATACGTCAACCTCTACGTCGACGGCGCGGAATGCCGCGGGCTGGCCGGCCTCGACACGCCGGTTCCGGCCGGCGCCGAGCTGCACGTGATCCCGTCGGTCGCCGGCGGCTGACGACTGCGCCGTTCGGCGGAGGTGATCCCCGCCGCTCGCACCTACCGTGGACAGTGCGGGGGTGAGCGGAATGTTCATGCAGATCATTCAGGGCAGGGTCCGCGATGCGGCCGCGACCATGGCGACGCTGGAGCGCTGGCACCAGGACATCGAGCCGGGCGCCACCGGCTTCCTCGGCGCGACGTACGGGATCAGCGACGACGGTACCTGCGTCATCGCGGTGCGGTTCGAGTCCGAGGAGGCGGCGCAGCGCAACAGCCGGCGTCCGGAGCAGTCGCAGTGGTGGGCACGGATGGAGGGCAACTTCGTCGACGGCGCCACCTTCCACGACTGCAGTGACGTGACGATGCTGCTCTCCGGTGGCCGGGACGATGCCGGATTCGTGCAGGTGATCCAGGGGCGCGTGCACGGCCGGGACAGGCTGCACACGCTGGTCGAGCAGTCCGGTGAGCTGATCTCCCGGTACCGCCCGGACATCGTGGGCGCGACCGTCGCCATCGACGAGGACGGCTACTTCACCGAGACGGTGGCGTTCCGCAGCGAGAAGGAGGCGCGGGAGGCCGAGAGCAAGCCCCGGCCGCCGGACGCCGCGCGGGTCCTCGAGGAGGAGATGTCCCACCTGGACGACGTGCACTACGTCGATCTGCGCGAGCCGCGGTTCGTCTCGCACTGACGCTCGCTCACCGCGGGCGAGCGCTGACGCTCGCCTGCCGCGGGCGCCACCCAGGGCGCTTCAGGGCACCAGGATGATCTTGCCGGTGTTGCCGCCCGCCTCCAGCCGGCGGTGCGCCTCGGCCGCGTCGGCGAGTGGCAGCACGCTGTCGATCAGTGGCCGGATCCGGTTGTCCGCCAGGCGATCCAGCACCTCGTCGCGGGCCGCCAGGGTGGCGTCGTACCAGGCGCCGTCGCCCGGTGCGCCGCTGCACCCGATCACCGTCAGTCCGCGGCCGAGCAGGTCGCCGGCGGCGATCGCGGGCGGCTCGTCGGACAGCATCCCGTACAGCAACATCCGGCCGCCGGGCGCCATCGCGTCCAGCAGCTCGCCGGCCGAGGCGCCACCGATCGACTCGAAGACCACGTCGAGGCCCCGCCGGCCGTCGGCTCGGGCCAGCTCGCCGACGCGGGTCGGCCAGCCCGGCCGGCGGTGGTCGACGGTCGCGTCGGCGCCCAGGGCCCGGGCGTGGTCCCGCTTGTCGGCGGTGCCCGCGGTGGCGATGACACGCCCCGCCCCGTACTCGGCGGCGAACTGCACGAGGTGGCCGCCGACCGCGCCGGCCGCCGCCTCGACGAGCACCTGCTCGGTGCCGGTCAACCGGGCCGTACGGACCAGCGCGAGGGCCACCGCGCCGGGGGTGGCGACGGCGACCGCGTCGATGGCCGAGACTCCGTCCGGCACCCGGGCCACATCGGTGGCCGGCACCGTGAGGTACTCCGCGTAGCTGCCGCTGCCGCGGACGGCCATCGCGGTGACCCGGGCACCGAGCAGCGCGGGGTCGGTGTCCGGCCCGACCGCGGTGACCACGCCGGCCGCCTCGAACCCGGGTACCGCGGGGAGGGTCGGGGTCATCCCGGCCAGGGTGCCGGCGCGCAGCCGCGTCTCGGCGAAGTGGGTCCCGATCGCCTCGGTACGCACCAGCACCTCACCCGGGCCGGCCTCCGGTTCCGGCATTTCGGTGGGCTGCAGGACGTCCGGATCGCCGGTGTGGTGGAGCACGATCGCGCGCATATGCTTCCCCTTCGAGGACAGAAGTAACCGGACTTGCGGTCCGGTTAAGGCTGGTTCGACGATACTATCCGGACCGACAGTCCGCTAGGGGGTGTGCATGGCCGCGGCGCACGAGCGAGCGGACGCGGCCCGCAACCGGACGGCCATCCTGCGGGCCACCGAGGATCTGCTCGCCGACCACGGTGCGGAGCACGTCTCGGTCGACGCCGTCGCCGCTGCCGCCGGGGTGGGCAAGGGCACGGTCTTCCGGCGCTTCGGCAGCCGCGCCGGCCTGCTCCGGGCGCTGGTGGACGAGCGGATGGACGACCTGTCCCGACGCATCCGCACCGGACCGCCCCCGCTCGGTCCCGGCGCTCCGGCCGCGGATCGGCTGGCCGCGTTCTTCGACGCGGTGATCGACGTTGCGGGCCGCAACAGCGCGCTGATCTCCGCGTACGAGTACGCCGCCGCGGCCCCGCAGCGATCGGCCGCGGCACGCCGCCCCGGGGCGGCCACCGACGAGCCGGCCGCGGCGCAGGCGGCCAACGACGCCTACGCCTGGTGGTACCAGCACCTCACCGGCCTGATCGCGGAGGCCCGGCCGGACCTCGACGCGGAGCTGGTCGGCCACGTACTGCTCGGCTCGCTGCACGCGCCGCCGATCCGGGCGCTGCTCGCCGAGGGCGCCGGCGATCGCGTCCGGGACACCATGCGCCGCCTGGTCGCCGACCTGCTGACGGCACCAAACCCCTGACCACCGCCGGCGAACCGGCGCCGCCGGTGCAACGAACCGCCGCACCGACCCGGGTGGGTCGATGCGGCGGTCTCGTGCGGTGACCGCGGCCCGGACGGCCGGCGGCGGTCCCGGCGGTCAGTGCGGTGCGATCTGGTCCACGTCGCGGTAGGCGCCGTCGCTCGCCGCGGTGGCCATCGCCGCGTACGCGCGCAGCGCCGCGGACACCGTCCGCTGCCGGTCGACCGGCGTGTACGGCCGTTCCCGAGCCTCCTGCGCGGCCCGGCGCCGGGCCAGTTCGGCGTCGTCGACGAGCAGCTCGATGGACCGGTTCGGGATGTCGATGGCGATCTCGTCACCGGTCGCGACCAGCGCGATCAGCCCGCCGCCCGCCGCCTCGGGGGAGATGTGACCGATCGACAGCCCGCTGGTACCGCCGGAGAACCGGCCGTCGGTGATCAGCGCGCACGCCTTGCCCAGCCCGCGGCCCTTCAGGAACGAGGTCGGGTGCAGCATCTCCTGCATGCCCGGGCCGCCCTTCGGCCCCTCGTACCGGATGACGACCACGTCGCCGGGCTGCACGCTCTTGTCGAGGATCCCGGCGACCGCCTGCTCCTGGGACTCGAACACCTTCGCCGGCCCGCGGAACGTCCAGACCTCCTCCGGTACGCCGGCGGTCTTGACCACGCAGCCGTCCACGGCGAGGTTGCCGTGCAGCACCGCGAGACCGCCGTCGGCGGTGTACGCGTGCGCCACGTCCCGGATGCACCCGCCCTCGGCGTCGGTGTCCAGCCGGTCCCACCGGTTCTCGGTGGAGAACGCCTCGGTGGTGCGCACCCCACCGGGCGCCGCGTGGTACAGCTCGACCGCTTCCGGTGCGGGCTCGGCGGCCCGGATGTCCCAGCGGGACAGCCACTCGTCCAGCGAGTCGGCGTGCACCGCGTGCACGTCGCGGTGCAGCAGCCCGCCGCGGTCGAGTTCGCCCAGGATGGCGGGGATGCCGCCGGCCCGGTGCACGTCCTCCATGTGGAAGATCCGGCCGGGCCCGGCGACCGACGGCGCGACCTTGCTGATGCACGGGACCCGGCGGGAGACCGCGTCGATGTCCCGGACACCGAAGTCGAGGCCGGCCTCGCGGGCGGCGGCGAGCAGGTGCAGCACCGTGTTGGTGGAGCCGCCCATGGCCACGTCCAGCGCCATCGCGTTCTCGAACGCCTGCCGGCTGCCGATCGAGCGCGGCAGCACGGACTCGTCGTCCTTGCCGTAGTACCGGTTGGCCAGGTCGACGACGGTGCGGCCGGCGCGCTCGAACAGCGCCTTGCGGGCGCGGTGCGTCGCGAGCGTCGAACCGTTGCCCGGCAGCGACAGCCCCATCGCCTCGGTCAGGCAGTTCATCGAGTTGGCGGTGAACATGCCGGAGCACGACCCGCAGGTGGGGCAGGCGGACCGCTCGATCGAGTCCAGCTGGTCGTCGGTGACGGTGTCGTTGGCGGAGGCGATCATCGCGTCGATCAGGTCGATCTTGTCGTGCACGATGCCCTCGATGGCGACCGTCTTGCCGGCCTCCATCGGGCCGCCGGAGACGAACACGGTCGGGATGTTGAGCCGCATCGCGGCGATCAGCATGCCCGGCGTGATCTTGTCGCAGTTGGAGATGCACACCAGCGCGTCGGCGCAGTGCGCGTTCACCATGTACTCGACGGCGTCGGCGATCAGCTCGCGGGACGGCAGCGAGTAGAGCATCCCGCCGTGGCCCATCGCGATGCCGTCGTCGACGGCGATGGTGTTGAACTCCTTCGCCACCCCGCCGGCCTCGGCGACCGAACCGGCGACGAGCTGGCCGAGGTCCTTGAGGTGCACGTGGCCCGGTACGAACTGGGTGAAGCTGTTCGCGATGGCGACGATCGGCTTGCCGAAATCGTCGTCGGTCATCCCGGTGGCGCGCCACAGTGCCCGGGCGCCGGCCATGTTGCGTCCCGCGGTGGAGGTCCGCGACCTCAGTTCAGCCATGGCGCACAGTCTGTCACGCGGGGCCGGCCGACGAACACCGACCCGGGCCGTTCGTTCCACCACTCGGGACGCTTACTTAACCCTCATTCAGCATTCAACGAGCGTGCGAACCAGGGGATCTGCCGGGAGAGAAGTGGCGTGAACCACGATGTGAGACAGGTTGACGGGAGCGCCGGGATGCGTCAGAGTTAGCTCATGCAGTCGAGTCGGCACGTCCTCGTAGTACTTACCTAGCGCACCGTCACCCCGGTGACGGTGCGCGGCCTGTGTGCGTGTGGCACGCGGGCCTTTCTTTTTGCCTCCGGCCGACCTGCCCGGCCGGTCGGGGGCCGTGGCCCGAAGCACGCCGCCCACCAGCTCACCCGTCAACCCGGATCGGACTGCGATGACGAAACCCGCAACTGGCCCGGCGGAGCGCCGAGCCGCCCGCCCGGCCCCGCGTCCCGGCGGTGCCGGTACCAGCACTCCCATGACCGGCGCCCAGGCACTCATCGCCGCGCTCGAGGCGCTCGACACCGAGGTCGTCTTCGGGATCCCGGGCGGCACCATCCTGCCGGCCTACGACCCGCTGTTCGACTCCACCAAGATCCGGCACGTGCTGGTCCGGCACGAGCAGGGCGCCGGCCACGCCGCCGAGGGGTACGCACAGGCCACCGGCAAGGTGGGCGTCTGCATGGCGACCTCCGGACCGGGCGCGACGAACCTGGTCACGCCGCTCGCCGACGCGTACATGGACTCGGTGCCGGTGGTCGCCATCACCGGCCAGCAGAGCACCGCGCTGATCGGTACCGACGCGTTCCAGGAAGCCGACATCTGCGGCATCACGCTGCCCGTCATCAAGCACAACTACCTGGTCAAGGATCCGGCGGAGATCGCCCGGGTGGTCGCCGAGGCGTTCCACCTGGCGCTGTCCGGCCGGCCCGGCCCGGTGCTGGTGGACATCCCGAAGGACGTGCTGCAGGCGCAGACCACGTTCAGCTGGCCGCCGGCGCTGGACCTGCCCGGCTACCACCCCACGACGCACCCGCACGGCAAGCAGATCGGTCAGGCGGCCCGGCTGATGCGCACCGCGCAGCGACCGGTGTTCTACGTCGGCGGCGGGGTGCTGAAGGCGCATGCCACCGACGAGCTGCGGACGCTCGCCGAGCTGACCGGCATCCCGGTGGTCACCACCCTGATGGCACGCGGCGCGTTCCCCGACTCGCACCCGCAGCACCTGGGCATGCCCGGGATGCACGGTTCGGTCGGCGCGGTGTACGCGCTGCAGCGCAGCGATCTGATCGTCGCGCTCGGCGCCCGCTTCGACGACCGGGTCACCGGCCAGCTCGACTCGTTCGCGCCGGACGCGACGGTGGTGCACGCCGACATCGACCCGGCCGAGATCGGCAAGAACCGGCACGCCGACGTGCCGATCGTCGGCGACGCCAAGTGGGTGCTGACCGAACTGCTGACCGCGATGCGCACCGAGATCGCGGACAACGGCGGCGCGGGACCGGAGCTGTCCGCCTGGTGGGCGCAGCTGCGCGACCTGCGCGAGCGGTACCCGCTGGGCTACGAGGAGCCGTCCGACGGCACCCTGGCCCCGCAGTACGTGATCCAGCGGTTGGGTGAGCTGGTCGGCCCGGACGCGATCTACGTCGCCGGGGTGGGCCAGCACCAGATGTGGGCGAGCCAGTTCATCTCGTACGAGAAGCCGGGTACCTGGATCAACTCCGGCGGTGCCGGCACGATGGGGTTCGCGGTGCCCGCCGCGATGGGCGCGAAGGCCGGCCGGCCGGACCGTACCGTCTGGGCCATCGACGGCGACGGCTGCTTCCAGATGACCAACCAGGAGCTCGCCACCTGCGCCCTGGAGGGCATCCCGATCAAGGTGGCCGTGATCAACAACGGCAACCTGGGCATGGTCCGGCAGTGGCAGACGCTGTTCTACGACGGCCGCTATTCGCACACCGACCTCGGTACCCACAAGCACCGGGTGCCCGACTTCGTCAAGCTGGCCGACGCGCTCGGCTGCGTGGGTCTGCGGGCCGAGTCGGCCGACGACGTGGACGCCACGATCAAGCAGGCGATGGACATCGACGACCGGCCGGTGGTCGCCGAGTTCGTGGTCGGCAAGGACGCGATGGTGTGGCCGATGGTGCCGCCCGGCGTCGGCAACGACGACATCCTGTTCGCCCGCGGTGTCCGCCCCGCCTTCGATGAGGACGATCTATGAGCGAAACGAAGTGGAGCGAATCATGGGCATCGCGCGTTCGTGCCTCGTGGGCGCCCGGAGCGAAGCGAGGACGGCCATGAGTAAGCACACGCTTTCGGTACTGGTCGAGGACAAGCCCGGGGTCCTGGCACGGGTGTCGGGGCTGTTCAGCCGGCGCGGGTTCAACATCGACTCGCTCGCGGTCGGCGAGACCGAACAGCCGGGCATCTCGCGGATCACCATCGTGGTCAACGTCGAGTCCTCGCCGCTGGAGCAGGTCACCAAGCAGCTGAACAAGCTCGTCAACGTGCTGAAGATCGTCGAGCTGGAGTCCGACGCCTCGGTACAGCGCGAGCTGCTGCTGGTGAAGGTCCGTGCCGACGTGCAGAGCCGTACCCACGTGATGGAGGCGGTGCAGCTGTTCCGGGCGAAGGTGGTCGACGCGTCCCCGGAGGCGCTGACCATCGAGGCCACCGGCACCTCCGACAAGCTGGATGCGTTGTTGCGGATGCTGGAACCGTTCGGCATCAAGGAGATGGTGCAGTCCGGCCTGGTCGCGATCGGCCGCGGCGCTCGCTCCATCACCAGCCCGACGCTGCGCAGTACCGCCTAGCCGGCCTCGTTCGCCCGCTCGCGGCGTTGTCGCCCGGCTGGGGTGCCCACGACACGCACACGGCGCCGTGCTCGGCCTTGCGAGCGAACGAACGAGGCTCGCCCAGGTTTCTTTGTGAAAATCGAACCCAGTGAAGGGGACAACTACGATGGCCGCTGAGGTCTTCTACGACGACGACGCCGACCTGTCGGTGATCCAGGGCAAGAAGGTCGCCGTGATCGGATACGGCAGCCAGGGGCACGCGCACGCGCTCAACCTGCGCGACTCCGGTGTCGACGTCCGGATCGGCCTGCCGGAGGGCTCCAAGAGCCGGGTCAAGGCGGAGGAGCAGGGCCTGCGCGTCCTGACCCCGGCCGAGGCCACCGCCGAGGCGGACCTGATCTCGATCCAGGCGCCCGACACGGTGCAGCGCTCGCTGTACGCCAACGACATCGCGCCGAACCTGACCGCCGGCAAGACGTTGCTGTTCAGCCACGGCTTCAACATCCGGTACGGCTTCATCAAGCCGCCGGAGGGCGTCGACGTGGTGATGGTCGCCCCGAAGGGCCCGGGCCACCTGGTGCGCCGGCAGTTCGCCGACGGCAAGGGTGTGCCGGACCTGGTCGCGGTCGAGCAGGACGCCACCGGCAACGGCTTCGCCACCGCCCTGTCGTACGCGGCGGCGATCGGCGGCGGTCGCGCCGGCGTCATCAAGACCACGTTCACCGAGGAGACCGAGACCGACCTCTTCGGCGAGCAGGCCGTACTCTGCGGCGGCACGTCGGCGCTGGTGCAGGCCGGCTTCGAGACGCTGACCGAGGCCGGCTACCAGCCGGAGATCGCCTACTTCGAGGTCCTCCACGAGCTCAAGCTGATCGTGGACCTGATGTGGGAGGGTGGCATCGCCCGCCAGCGCTACTCCTGCTCGGACACCGCCGAGTACGGCGACCTGACCCGCGGTCCGCGCATCGTCGACGCGCACGTCAAGGCGGAGATGAAGAAGATCCTGGGCGAGATCCAGGACGGCACCTTCGCCAACGAGTGGATCGCCGAGGACGACAACGGCCGTCCGAACTTCACCAAGCTGCGCGAGGAGGGCGCCAACCACCCGATCGAGGTGGTCGGCAAGCAACTGCGCGGCATGATGAGCTGGGTGGACCGGCCGATCACCGAGACCGCCTGAGTCGTACCGAATCCGCACGGGGCCGCGCACGCCAGGTGCCGGCCCCGGGTGGCTGCATCGACCCGAGCCTGGCGGGTCGGCCCGGTGATCCCGGGCGTTTCCGGTGCCACCGGCCGGCCGGCCGGGGCGGGGCGGTCCGGGCGGGTCAGTCCGGTGGCGGCCGGTCGGGGGAGTCGCGGCCGACGAAGCCGACCGGCCCGGACCGCGCCCCGGGGCGCCGCCCGCCACGCACGTGCCGGCCGACGCGCTTGACCTTGGCCGGTCGCCGAGTGCGACCGGCCCGCTGCGCGGGCCGCAGCCGGGAGACCAACCGCAGCTTCGGCCGCCGCCGTAGCCGCTCGGGCAGGTGGACGCGACGCCGCCACCGCCAGCGTCGCGGTGTCGGACGGCCGCGCTGCCACTCGCGGCCCCGTGCGGTCAGCCACCGGCGGACCCGGCGGCGCCGCAGCAGCACCACCATGATCAACGCCAGCACGGTGAACAGCAGCCAGACCGTGCCAAGCACGCTGATCAGGACGCCGGTGCCGACCGCGCCGCTGACCAGCAGTACGCCGCCGAGCACCGAGAACGCGGCACACAGCAGCGGCAGCAGCGGGCTGCCCCGCTGGATCAGCCGGATCCCACCGACCACCGACAGGATCGCTGCGACGAACGTGCTCCCGGCCAGCGCCGGATGGCTCCCGGTGGCGAACAGCGCGCCGGTCGTCGCGAGCATCGGTACGGCGAGGATGCCGCACAGCACCCCGGCGGCGGTGGCCGCGCCGGGCGGCTTCCCGGCCGGCTGCGGCGGCGCCGCACGGACCAACTGCCGCACGTTCGCCGGTTGCAGGCGGGCCACGGTGAGTTGGCCGCGTCGGGGCGCGCCGGCGGGCGGCAACAGATCGTCTTCGTCGGCCTGCGGGGCATCGGTCCGGGGACCATCGGTGCCGGTGCCGGTGCCGGTGCCGGCCGGTCCGGCCCGGTCTGCCATGGGTGCGCCGAACCGGGGCGACCCGGGTGGTGGCGTCGCATCCGGGTCGGGGCCGGAGCTGGCGGTCCACGAGGTGCCGCCGGGCCAGGGCGGGTCGCCGCCGGCATCGGTCCAGGGCGGCATCCCACCGGCGGGCCCGGCGGGCTCGTCGCGGTCGGCCTGGGGCGATCCCGCCGCCTCCGGGGCCGGCTCGCCCCGCCGCGGCCCGTGGTGGGCGTGAGGTCGATCCGCGTCGGCCGTCCAGGTCGGCCGGATCCAGGGCGGCGGGTCGAGCGGATCGTCGGCGCCCGACTCGCCGGGACGGGGGCTTCGCTCGGTCCCGGCCTTGCGAGAGCCGGTCGCCGTGCCGGCCCCGGGCGAGTCGGTCGCCGTGCCGGCGCCGGGCGAGTCGGTCGCCGTGCCGGCCCCGGGCGAGTCGGTCGCCGCGCCGGCCGCGGCACCGCGGCCCGCCGGATCGCCGATCGTTCCCGGCCCGGTGGCCCCGTCCGTCGGCCTGCCCGGCCCCGCCATCGGTGGCCCGGCCCGCTTCGCCGTCGGGGAGCCGGTGCGCTCCGGCGCCGGGTGCCCGGTCGGCTGCCCCGTCGCCGGACCGGTCGAACCCGCCGCTGGTTGGCTCGGGTCTGCCGTCGCCGGCCCGGGCGGCACCGCCGGTCGGGGAACGGCCGGGCCCGCCTCGGGTGGCTGGGTCCAGGGCGGGTCGGGGGCGGTACGAATCCGGCCTGCGGCGGCCCGGCGAACGGATCGATGGGCCGCTGCCGCACGGCCCGGGTCCAGTAGTTCTCGTCGCCGGCGTGCTCGGCGAAGCCCGCACCGGGCCCGGCCGCGGCGGCGTCCCCGCCCGGGCGGGGTGCGGGCGGCGGTGGTGCTCCGACGGCGGGCCCGGGGCCGGCCCAGGGGATGGTCGGCCAGTCGTCGGGCGTGGCGGGGTGCGGTTCCGCATCCGGCGCCGGGGTGGGGCGACGGCCCGACCGACCGGAACGGTCGGACGACCGGTCGTCCCGATCACCCAACGTCACAGGTGCATCCCTTCATCCGAACCTGCAACTGGATCGTATCGGCGGAAACAGCCCGTTCGCCGCGCGGCGGTACCCGACCGGGCGGCTGTCGGCCTCGCCGCGCCCTGCCGGAATACGGTTTTTGCCGGAATGCGGACTGCCCGGACCATTACGCATCGGCTGTACCGTGCCATGGCGATGGCCGGGAGGGAAGGGCGCCGGGCGTTTTCTCGGTGCTTGTTTCGCACCTTTCGTGGGCCGGTTCCGGACCGGGTCGCCCGCGAACGCTATTTCCGCAGGTCGATCCCTTGATCACGAATCAGTCGCGATGTGCCTGGCGGGTGCCGCGTATCACTGAGGCAACGCAGTGCCGTCTCGCGCTTGCGCTGTGTCGTTAATCCGGATACCGTTCATGTCGGCTACACGATACAGAGGTCCGTCTGGTGGTTCTTGGGTCATTGCCACGGGTCCGAACGGTCCGTGCACGGATGCGAGGGCTGCCGGTGGATGCTGCAGCGTGCGGGCCTGCACCCCCCACAGCGCGACGCTCACCCCCGCGTTCGCGCTCCCTGCCGGCCCCCGTGACCTGGCCGCGGTCGCGGGGGCCGTGCGCTGCCCGCGCTCGCGGACCGCGCCCTTTCCTGGCGCTCCGCCGGGGGACGATCTCGGCAGCTTTGGTGCAACCCAATCTTGCCTAAGGCGTCCCATACTCGATCGACACTGCCGTGCCTGTCAATAACCCGACACAAGTACTGACCATCTTTATGATTCTTTGGCTTTCCCGCTGCGCGCTTCAGCCGGTGCCAGCCATCTGTCCGCATCGCGGTATTCGGCGGACATGCAGCCGTTCTGTCCGATGCGCCGCCCTGCGTTGCTTCTCAAAATACGAGAATCGCGTATCGCGTCCTGGGACGTCGGCTGGCCGCGCGGGAGACTGGCAGGCGGGCGGACCGGCGCGGCCGCCGACGACAGCGACTGCGGGAGGTACGGCGTGACGGTACGGCTGGGGGTCATCGGCGGCGACGGCATCGGGCCGGAGGTGGTCGCCGAGGCGCGCAAGGTCCTCGACGTGGTGCTGCCGGACGTCCAAGCCACGGAGTACGACCTGGGCGCGGCCCGGTACCACCGCACCGGCGACGTGCTGCCGGACGAGGTGCTGGCGCAGTTGGCCGGCGAGGACGTGCTGCTGCTCGGCGCGGTCGGCGACCCGAGCGTGCCGTCCGGCGTGCTGGAGCGCGGCCTGCTGCTGAAGTTGCGGTTCGCCTTCGACCACTACGTCAACCTGCGGCCGTCCCGGCTGTGGCCCGGGACCAGCAGCCCGCTGGCCGGGGTCGCGCCCGGCGACATCGACCTGGTCGTGGTCCGGGAAGGCACCGAGGGCCTGTACTGCGGTGCCGGCGGCTCGGTGCGCAAGGGCACCGCGGCCGAGGTCGCCACCGAGGAGAGTCTCAACACGCGGTACGGCGCGGAGCGTGCGGTGCGGGACGCCTTCGACCGGGCGATGCGCCGGCCGCGGCGCAAGGTGACCCTGGTGCACAAGAACAACGTGCTGGTCAACGCCGGTGACCTGTGGGCGCGCACGTTCGCCGAGGTCGCCGCCGAGTACCCGGACGTGCAGACCGAGTACCAGCACGTCGACGCCGCGGCGATGTTCCTCGTCACCGACCCGCAGCGGTACGACGTGATCGTCACCGACAACCTGTTCGGCGACATCCTCACCGACCTGGCCGCCGCGGTGACCGGCGGCATCGGCCTGGCCGCGAGCGGCAACATCAACCCGACCCGGGCGTACCCGTCGATGTTCGAGCCGGTGCACGGCTCCGCGCCGGACATCGCCGGACAGGGCGTGGCCGACCCGGCCGCGGCGATTTTGTCCACCGCACTGCTGCTGGACCACCTGGACCGGCCGGCGGACGCCCGCCGGGTCGAGGAGGCCGTCGGCGCCGAGGTGGCGAAGCGGGTGCCGGGGGAGAAGCTGCGTACCGCCGAGGTCGGCGACGCGATCGCCGCCGCCCTCGCGGGCTGACCGGCGGCCGGGGCGGCGTCGGCCGGCCCGGTGCGGCCGGCCCGGCTGCCGGCCTGTCCGCGGCGTGCGGCGCCGGGTGGCGGCGTGGTCACCCCGCGACGCGCTTCCTTAAGACCGTGTCTCATTTGGTGATCTTGGTGAGTCTTCGGTAGCAGATCATCATGCAGGCGATCACCGCGAAGGCGTGGAAGTGTTCGGGTAGGCGATCGTAGCGGCGGGTCAGGCGCCGGTAGTTGACCAACCAGGACATGGTGCGTTCGACCACCCAGCGGTGTCGGCCCAGCCGTTGTGAGGACTCCACACCCTTGCGGGCGATGCGCACCTTGATCCCGCGAGCAGCGATCTCCCGCCGTAGTCGCCGCTGGTCGTAGGCCTTGTCGGCGTGCAGCTTGCCCGGCCACCTGCGCGGACGCCCGATGCGGCCCCGCACCGAAGGTAGAGCATCCAGCAGCGGCAGCAGCAACGCCGCGTCCGGGGTGTTGGCCGCGCTGATGTCGGCGGCGAGCGGCAGCCCGCCACGATCGGTGATCACATGGATCTTGGAGCCGGGCTTGCCGCGATCCACCGGCGACGGGCCGGTCAGATCCCCCCTTTGACCGCCCGCACCTGCACCGAATCGATCATCGCCCGGTCGAAGTCCAAGCCGCCGTGGCGTCGTAGCTGGTCCAACATCGCCCGGTGCAGCCGGACCCACAGCCCTGCATCGGTCCATTCGCTGAACCGGCGATGCGCGGTGGCTCTGGTCGTGCCGAACAGATGTGCCGGCAGGCTCCACCAC
The DNA here is from genome assembly GCF_016865425.1 of Actinocatenispora thailandica. Taxonomy (NCBI): domain Bacteria; kingdom Bacillati; phylum Actinomycetota; class Actinomycetes; order Micromonosporales; family Micromonosporaceae; genus Actinocatenispora; species Actinocatenispora thailandica. Next base: position 2,461,278 of record NZ_AP023355.1, read on the forward strand.
GAACATCCCGCCTGCGCCGCGAACAGCATCGCCGCCAACAGGGCTCGATCGCTGGTACGGCGCCGGCCTCCGCCCTGCCGCCGGGACGGGGCGGCCGGGATCAACGGCTCGGCCAACTCCCACAACGAATCCGGGCACCACCGCTGCACATCCGACACATGATCATGAACGAACCAACCCCAAATGAGACACGGTCTAAGGGAATCTGAGTCCTCCGCCGCTCCGGTGGCCAGCGACCCGCGTCGATCTCTCGGTGCTGCATCGGTTGCGGCCGGCCGGGTTCCGGCCGGTTGTTCCTTCGCTCTATGTTGTGGCCATGTCGGACAATCAGCGCCCCGGGTCCGAGCCGGAGCCGCCGGGTGGGAACGTGCCTGGTGGCTACCGGCCTGGGGGCGATCCCCACCTGACCAACGGGATGCACCCCGAGGGTGCTCCCGGCCAGCCTGGCCCGCCGCCCCCCGGTGGGTTCGGCATGCCGCCACAGCCGCCGTACGGGCCGGGTGTGCCGCCCGCCGGTGGCCCCGGCCTCCCGCCACCCCAGTCCGGCCCGCCGTACGGTGCTGCGCCAGGCCCCGGCCTCCCGCCGTACGGGGCGGAGCCGCCCGCCGGTTCGCCGATGCCGCCGCCGTACCCGGGGGCGCCGGATCCGGGCCTGCCGCCGTACTCGCCGGGCTACGACCCCGGTGCCGCCGAGCCCGGCACGTTCTACGAGCAGCCGGGCGGCCCCGCCTCCGGCGTGCCGTACGACCAGCCGGGGATGCCCGCCTCCGGCCAGCCGTACGGCCCGGGCATGCCGCCGCCCGACCCGGGCTCGCCGTACGGTCCGCCCACCTCCGCGTGGGGCCAGCCGGCGCCGATCCCGACCACCTCGTCGAAGCTCAGTGGCGGCGCGATCGCCGGCATCGTCGGCGGCGCCTGCGCGCTGCTGCTGGTGGTGGTGCTCGGCCTGGTGTTCCTGGTGCACACCGGCAACGAGGCGAACCGCAAGGCGGCCGAGGCGCGGGCCAGCGCCTCCTCGGCGGCCGAGGACAGCGCGGAGCCGAGCGACAGCGAGTCGCCCTCGCCGAGCGAGAGCGTCTCGCCGACCGACGAGTACCGGGATCCCGCCGACCTGGACGACGAGGACACCGACCCGGTCCCGTTCGAACTCGACTCGATCTTCCCGGAGACCGCGGCCGGGATCACCCTGGACTCGGAGGGATTCTTCAGCGCGTGTTCGGACGCCGGGGACTCGAACACCGAGGCGCTGCTGCGCAAGCACGACTGCGGGAACATGGCCACCGCCGACTATCCGGACCCCAGCAAGAAGCTGCTGGCGAGCGCGATGGTGATCCCGCTGCCCACCGCCGACGACGCGGACGCGGTGGAGAAGGGGCTGGACGGGCAGAGCTCGGCGTTCAACGGGTTGAAGTACTTCTGCCCGAAGTCGGGTGCCTCCAGCCACCTGTGCGACGACGGTGCCACACCGCGGTGGCGCGCGTACTACGGCGCGTACCACCGCTACATGATCATCGTGACCGTGCTGCGCTACGACGGGGCGCTGCCCAGCAACAAGAAGGCGGATTCGACCGGTAACGGTGTCTTCAACGCCATCGAGGACACCCTGCTCGGAGAGTGACGAGCCAGGGCGCCGGCCGGGCCAGCGACCGGCGCCCGGTGGGGCGGTCGACCCGGCGACCCGCCGACTCGCCGACCTGGCGACCGCCGACCTGGGGACCCGCCGGAGGAGCCGGCTCGCCGGGTCGAAGCTCACCCCGCAGCCCCTGAGGGAACGTTCAGTGCGGCGGTTATGCTGACCCTGGTGTCCGTGCGCGGCCTATCGGCCTGGTGCGGGCCGGGTCGCCCTGCCGCGCCGCACCCTGTGCGCGTGCCGCGCCCACAACGACGATCCGACCGCGGTCGCCGGGACTCCTGTCCCGGTCGATTCGCCCGGGCCCGGTGCCGGCCCGGCTGCTCGGCCCGAGCCGAGCGCGCCGGCCGGGGCCGCCCGGGGCGGCTGAACGGACGATAAGTTCGGCCTGTTCGACTCCTACCGTGGTCCAACGACGTGCCTGGGAGGTACGCAAACGATGAGTGCTGGCAGCAACACAGCATCGGGCAGTGCGGCTGGCTTGGCCACGCTGGACTTCGAGATCCGGCCGAACCCGGCACCGGTGGCCGCGACGCAGCGCGCGGCGCTGCTGGCCGACCCCGGCTTCGGCAAGATCTTCACCGACCACATGGCGACGATCCGTTACAGCGACGGCAAGGGGTGGCACGACGCGCGGATCGAGCCGTTCGGGCCGATCTCGCTGTCGCCGGCCACCGCGGGGTTGCACTACGCGCAGGAGATCTTCGAGGGGCTCAAGGCCTACCATGCGCCGGACGGCGGCGTGACGATGTTCCGGCCCGAGGCGAACGCCCGCCGGATGCAGGCCACCTGCGACCGGATGGCGATGCCGCGGCTGCCCGAGGAGGCGTTCCTGACCGCGGTGCGGCTGCTGGTCGAGCGCGACCGGGAGTGGATCCCGACGCAGGACGGCGGCAGCCTCTACATCCGCCCGTTCATGTTCGCCACCGAGGTGTTCCTCGGCGTCAAGCCGTCCTCGGAGTACCTGTTCTGCGTGATCGCCTCGCCGGCCGGGTCGTACTTCGCCGGCGGCGTGCACCCGGTCGACGTGTGGGTCTCCGCCGAGTACACCCGGGCGGCGCCCGGCGGTACCGGCGCGGCGAAGTGCGCCGGCAACTACGCGGCGAGCCTGGCGGCGCAGGCCGAGGCGATCGAGGCCGGCTGCGACCAGGTGGTGTTCCTGGACGCGGTGGAGCGCAAGTACGTCGACGAGCTGGGCGGCATGAACGTCTTCTCGGTGTACGGCGAGGGCGACGACGTGACGCTGGTGACCCCGCCGCTGGCCGGCACGATCCTGCCCGGCATCACCCGGGACTCGGTGCTCACGATCGCCACCGACCGCGGCTGGCGGGTCGAGGAACGGCAGTACGCGCTGAGCGAGTGGCAGGCCGACGCAGAGTCCGGCCGGCTGCGCGAGTCGTTCGCCTGCGGTACGGCCGCGGTGGTGACGCCGATCGGCCGGGTCCGTGGCGCCGACCTCGACTTCACCATCGGTGGCGGGGTGGAGGGCCCGGCGACCCGGCAGCTGCGCGAGACGCTGCTCGGCATCCAGCACGGCGAGCTGCCCGATCCGCACGGCTGGGTGCGCCGGCTGCGGTAGCGGCGAGCCCGCACGCGGCGTGCCGCGGCGGCCCGGCGAACGGCCCCGGTACCGGGTGGTACCGGGGCCGCATCGTTCCGGAGAGTGCGGCCAGATGCCGCATGCCCCCGGGGTCGCGTGGTGCCGGTCGGGTCAGCCCAGCGCCTGCTCGGCCGACAGGGTCGTCGCGGCGGCGGTGACCACCGCGGCGATCCGCAGCGCGTCGTGCACGGTGCCGCGGGGCACGCCCGCCTCGCGCAACGTCTTCTCGTGCGACTCCAGGCAGGTTCCGCAGCCGTTGACGGCGCTGACCGCGAGGCACCACAGTTCGAAGTCGACCTTGTCGACGCCGGGCCGGCCGATCACCGTCATCCGCAGCCCGGCCGGCAGCGACTGGTACTCCGGGTCGCCGATCAGGTGCTTGGCCCGGTAGTACACGTTGTTCATGGCCATGATCGACGCCGCGGCCTTGGCCGCTCGTACCACCTCGGGTTTGAGCCGGTCGGTCGCCTCGGCGGCGAGCTCGGCGGTGACCGTCGCGTTGCCGGCGGCGATCGCGCAGGCCAGCGCGGTACCCCAGAGCTGCTGCTCGGGCAGCTGACCGTTGCCGAGCACCGAGCCGAGGTTCAGCTTGGTGTCCTTGGCGTACTCCGGCAGCGCGGCCTTGAGGGTGTCGAGGCCCAACTCAGGCACCCGCCATCAGCTTCGCGGCGTCGAGGGTGTCCTCGCCCTTCTTCCAGTTGCACGGGCACAGCTCGTCGGTCTGCAGCGCGTCGAGTACCCGCAGCACCTCGGCCACGTTGCGGCCGACCGAGCCGGCGGTGACCATCGAGAACTGGATCTCGTTGTTCGGGTCCACGATGAAGGTGGCCCGCTGGGCGAAGCCGTCCTCGCCGAGCACGCCGAGCGCGGTGGTCAGCTCGCGCTTGGAGTCGGCCAGCATCGGGAACGGGAGGTCCCGCAGGTCGGGGTGGTCCTTGCGCCACGCGAAGTGGACGAACTCCGAGTCCAGGCTGACGCCGAGCACCTGCGCGTCCCGATCGGCGAACTCCTCGTCGAGCCGACCGAACTCGGCGATCTCGGTCGGGCAGACGAAGGTGAAGTCCTTCGGCCAGAAGAACACGACCCGCCACTTGCCCTGGTAGGTCTTGTGGTCGATCTGGGCGAACGCGCCGTCCGGGTCCAGCGACACGCAGGCGGTCAGGTCGTAAGCGGGGAAGTGGTCACCGACGGTGAGCACGCTGCCTCCTTGCAGGCTCATTTAATGGATTCGTTCCAGATTGTGTCCGAAGCCGTGTCGGGGCTGGCGGTAGCCGTCCGGCAACGTGAAGTCGATCACGAAGCTGCCCGCATGCTGGGATCTGGCGGCCACAAGACGGACCGAGTGGCATCGTGTCAGTCATGACCCGGACTCTTCGTGGCCTGATTATTGGCACCTAGCGCGCTCCTGCCGACACACCCGTCGCGCCAGCGCGCAGACCTCCCGTGACCCGGGGGTCTTTTCGTTTTCCGGGCCGGTTTCGTTCGAGCCAGTTTCCGTTCCGCCATCCGACCTCCCCGCGAGAGGACACATCATGGGATCGCCCGCCGACGAGTTCCACCTGTTCGACACGACACTGCGGGACGGGGCGCAACGCGAGGGCATCAGCTACTCGGTCACCGACAAGCTGGCCGTCGCCCGGCTGCTGGACGAGCTCGGAGTCGGTTTCATCGAGGGCGGCTGGCCGGGCGCGATGCCCAAGGACACCGAGTTCTTCGCCCGGGCCCGTACCGAGCTGTCGTTGCGGCACGCGCAGCTCGTCGCGTTCGGATCGACGCGCAAGGCCGGCGTCGCGGTCGCCGACGACAAGCAGGTACGCGCCCTGCTCGACGCGCAGACCGGCACCGTGTGCCTGGTCGCCAAGGCCGACGTCCGGCACGTCGAACGGGCGCTGCGCACCACCCGCGAGGAGAACCTCGCGATGATCGCCGACTCGGTGCGCTACCTCACCGAGCACGGCCGACGCGTCTTCCTGGACTGCGAGCACTTCTTCGACGGGTACCGCTACGACCCCGACTACGGCCTGTCGGTGGTCCGCACCGCGCTGGACGCCGGCGCCGACGTGGTGGTGCTGTGCGACACCAACGGCGGCGGCCTGCCCTCCAGCGTGTACCGCACCGTCAGCGAGCTGCGCGGCAAGCTCGGCGGCGAGCCCCGGCTGGGCATGCACGCGCAGAACGACACCGCCTGCGCGGTGGCCAACACCATCGCCGCGGTCGAGGCCGGCGCGATGCACGTGCAGGGCACCGCGAACGGCTACGGCGAGCGGCCCGGCAACGCGGACATCTTCGCCGTGATCGGCAACCTCACCACCAAGCTCGGGCGCCAGGTCCTGCCGGACGGGTGCCTGGAGACGATGGTGCGCGTCTCGCATGCCATCGCCGAGATCGCCAACATCGCCCCCGACACCCACCAGGCCTACGTCGGGGCCAGCGCCTTCGCCCACAAGGCTGGGTTGCACGCGAGCGCGATCAAGGTGGACCCGGATCTGTACAACCACGTCGATCCGGCCATCGTCGGCAACGACATGCGCATCCTCGTCACCGAGATGGCCGGTCGGGCCAGCGTCGAGCTCAAGAGCCGTGAGCTCGGCCTGGACCTGACCGGCCACCCGGAGGTGCTGTCCGCGGTCACCGAACAGGTCAAGCGGCGCGAGGCGGAGGGCTGGTCGTACGAGGCGGCGGACGCGTCCTTCGAGCTGCTGGTGCGCGGCGAACTCGCCGACACCCCGGTCACCGCGTTCACGCTGGAGTCGTACCGGGTGATCGTGGAGCACCGGGAGGACGGCGCGGTGGTCAGCGAGGCGACCGTGAAGGTGCGGGTGCGCGGCGAGCGGGTGATCGCCACCGGTGAGGGCAACGGCCCGGTCAACGCGCTGGACGCGGCGCTGCGGGCGGCGCTGGTCCGGCACTACCCGCATCTGTCCACAGTGGATCTCCTGGACTACAAGGTACGCATCCTGGAGGGCAGCCACGGCACCGGCGCGGTGACCCGGGTCCTGGTCGACTCCGGTGACGAGCAGCGCGGCTGGACCACCGTCGGCGTGCACGAGAACGTGGTCGAGGCGAGCTGGCGCGCCCTGGTGGACGCCCTGACCTACGGCGTCCGGGCCACCGCCCCGGCCCCGGTACCGGCCACCCGTTGACCGCCGGTCGCCCCGGCCTCGTGGGGTCGGGGCGACCGGCGGCCCGGCGAATGGGCCGGTGCCGGCGTCCGGGCCGGTCAGCGCGTGTCGCGCCGGCCGAACACCACCGCGGCGGCGGCCAGCGGGAGCACGATCCAGGCCGCCATCGCCAGCCCGGCACCCCAGGGCGGCAACAGCGCGCCGTACACCGAGTGGTCGTTGCCGACGCCGGCGAGCTGGCCGGGCAGTGCGTCCGGCACGATCGACCCGATCCGGCCGTGCCAGGGCTGCGGCAGCAGGTTCGCCACGATCGGCAGGATGTACCACAGCAGTACCAGGACCGGGATGGTGCCCGCGGCCGACCGGGTCACGGTTCCCAGCGACAGCCCCAACAGCGCGAACAGCAGGACGGTCAGCCCCTGCGCGACGAGCAGCGGCGCCTGCTCGGCGAAGCCGCGGGAGTCCAGCAGCAGCGTCCGGTCGCCGACGATGCCGTGGCTGATCGCGTACCCGCAGAACACGGCCGCCTCGCCGGCGACCAGGCCGATGCCGGCGATCGCCGCGGCCTTCGCGGCGAACAGCCGGCCCCGCCGGGGCACCGCGGCCAGGCTGGCCCGGATCGTGCCGCTGCGGTACTCGCCGGTGATCGCGAGGGTGCCGAGCACCCCGGCCAGCAGCTCGGTCATGCTGCCGACCAGCCCGGCCACCGGCGCCACGCTGATGTGCGCCCGCATGCTCGGGTCGGCCCCGTCGTACACGGTGACGAGGTAGCCGCACAGCGCGGCGGCGCCGGCCAGACCGGCGACCACCACCGCGAGCAGGGCGTACGTGGAGCGCAACGAGCGGATCTTCAACCACTCGGCGGACAGCGCGGCGATCATCGGGTTTCCCTTTCCGGCGACGGGGTGTCGGTACCGGCCGGCGTCACGGCACCGTCGGCGGGGCCCGAAGGCGTCCGGGCCGGTACCGCTCGGCCCGGTTCGGTCGGGGTCGGTTCCGCCCGACTCGGTGCGGCCGGGGCCGGTACCGCGCGGCCCGGTGCGGTCGGGGCCGGTACCGCCCGGCCCGGTGCGGTCGGGGCTGGTTCCGGCCGGTTCGGCGGCGCGACCGCCGGGCGCGGCGCACTACCGCCTCGCAGCGGGGTGGCGCCGCCGAACTGGACCGACTCGGCGGTCAGCCGCAGGTACGCCTCCTCCAGCGAGGCGTCCCGGCGGGACACGCCGTGCAGCGGCAGGCGCTGCGCGGCCGCCAGATCACCGATCGCGGACTCGGACAGCCCGCTGACCGCGAGCTGCCCGTCGGGCTGGGTGGCGACCGTGGCGCCGGCCCGGACCAGTACCGCTGCCAGCTCGGCACCGCGCGGGGTGCGCACCAGCACGGCCCCGGAGTAGCGCTCGGTCAGTTCGGTGACGGTGGTGTCGGCGAGCAGCCGACCCCTGCCGAGGATGATCACCCGGTCCGCGGTCAGCTGCATCTCGCTCATCAGGTGGCTGGACAGCAGCACCGTGCGACCCTCGGCGGCCAGTCCGCGCAGCAGTTCCCGGATCCACCGCACGCCGTCCGGATCCAGCCCGTTCACCGGCTCGTCCAGGACCAGTACGGGCGGGTCACCGAGCAGCGCGACGGCGAGGCCGAGCCGCTGCTTCATCCCCAGCGAGAAGCCACCGACCCGGCGCCGGGCGACCTGCGAGAGCCCGACCCGGTCCAGCGCCGCGTCGACCGCGGTGACCGGGATCCGGTTGGTACGGGCCAGCCAGCGCAGGTGGTTGCGGGCGGTCCGGCCGCCGTGCACCGCGGTGGCGTCCAGCAGCGCGCCGACCTCGCGCAGTGGCCGGTCGATCGTCGCGTACCGGCGGCCGGCGATCAGCGCGGCGCCGCGGGTCGGCGCGTCCAATCCGAGCAGGATGCGCATCGTGGTGGACTTGCCGGCCCCGTTGGGGCCGAGGAAACCGGTGACGATGCCGGGTTCGACGGTGCACGTCAGGTCGTCCACCGCGACGGTCCGGCCGTACCGTTTGGTCAGCTGCCTCAGCTCGATCATGTCCGCACCTCGGCGGTTCGCGTCGTCATGGCGACAGGGTGCGGGGCCGGCCAGTTCCGGCGCGTCTGGCCACGGTCCGGACTTCGGCCGGAGCCGGGGTCCAGCGCGCGACCGGTGCTCGGCGGGTTCTCCGACCGAGGGCCGACGGACCGTGGTCGGAGGCGCACCGGCCGACCGGCCGGCTACCGTCGAGCGGTGCAGGACGGCAGGTGGCGGTTGACCCCACGGCAGCTGACCGGGATCGACGCGGTGCTCGCCGCCGGCGTGCTCGCCGCGGACGCGGTGCCCACGCTGGTGGTCGGCCACGCGGGTGGCTGGTCGTTGCTGGCGACGCTGCCGGCGGTGCCCGGCGCCGCGGCGTTGCTGGGCCGGCGGCGCTGGCCGGGCCCGGCGCTGGTGGCCGCGCTGCTGGCGATCGTGCTGGGCGCCGCGGCCGGTACCCTCTCGCCGTACACGCTGCTGCCCGCCGCGTGCGCCCTCTACACGGTCGCCGTCACCCAGCCGCGCCGCCGCTGGGTGCCCACCGTCGCGATCGGCGTGCTGAGCGGTGTCGGGCTGCTCGCGATGACCGCCGCCGGGCCCACCGCCGGCTCCTCGGCGGCCGGTACCGACCGGTCGCTGGCCATGCTGGTGTTCGGGCTGGTGCTGCTCGGCTGCTCGTGGACGCTGGGCCGGGCGGTGGCCGACCGCCGGGAGTACGCGGCGCGGTGGGCCCAGCAGCGCGCCGAGCGGGCGGTCGCCGAGGAACGGCTGCGGCTGGCCCGGGAGATGCACGACGTCGTCGCGCACGCGCTCGGCGTCATCGCGGTCAAGGCCGGGGTGGCGAACCATGTGGTCCGGCAGCGCCCGGCCGAGGCGCACGACGCGCTCGCGGTCATCGAGACCACCAGCCGGCAGGCGCTGACGGAGATGCGGCACCTGCTCGGCGTGCTGCGTGACGGCGAGCCGGGCGAGCTGGCGCCCGCGCCCGGCCTGCCCGGGCTGGGCGAGCTGGTGGACCGCGCGGCGGTGGTCGGCGTGCCGGTCGAGCTGTCGGTACGCGGCGCCGAGCTGGTCCCGGACGGCCTCGGCGTTTCGGTGTACCGGATCGTGCAGGAGTCGGTGACCAACGTGGTCAAGCACGCCGCGCCGGCGACCTGCCGGGTCCGGGTGACCGGTACCGACACCCTGGTGCGGATCGAGGTCACCGACGACGGCGGGGCGGCTGCGCCGCGAGGGCGCGCCGAGGCGACAGCCGGCGTGGCGCCCGGACCGGCCGGCGGGTGCCCCGAGGCGACCGCCGGCGGTCGCGCCGACGCGGCCCCGGCCGCGGCCGGGCCGACGTGTTCGCCGGGGTGGCACGCGGACCGGGCGACGGCGAGGCCGGCGACCGGATGCTGCCCGAGATCGGGCACGGGTTGATCGGGATGCGGGAGCGGGTCGCGGCGTACGGTGGCACGTTCACCGCCGGACCGCGCCCGGCCGGCGGCTTCGCGGTCCGCGCGACCCTGCCGTACCGGGGTGCCTCGTGACCGCGCCGTCCGGAACCGCCGCGACGACCTCGGTCCTGATCGCCGACGACCAGGCGTTGCTGCGCGGTTCGTTCCGGGTACTGGTGGACACCGCGGACGGCTTGCGCGCCGTCGGCGAGGCAGCGGACGGCGCCGAGGCGGTGACGCAGGCCACCCGGTTGCGGCCGGACGTGGTGCTGATGGACGTCCGGATGCCCGGCACCGACGGCATCGAGGCGACCCGCCGGATCTGTGCCGAGCTACCCGAGACCCGGGTGTTGATCCTGACCATGTTCGACCTCGACGAGTACGTGTACGCGGCGCTGCGCGCCGGTGCCAGCGGCTTCCTGCTCAAGGACACCCCGCCGGCCGATCTGCTCACCGGGATCCGGGTCGTCGCGGCCGGCGAGGCGCTGCTCGCACCGAGCGTGACCCGGCGGTTGCTCGCCGAGTTCGCCGCCCGGCCGGCCCCGGCCGGCACCACCGGGATCTCCGGCCGGGCCGCGCTGGCCGGCGTCACCGACCGCGAGCGCGAGGTGCTCACGCTGGTCGGGCGCGGCCTGTCCAACACCGAGATCGCCGACCACCTGCACCTGAGCCACGGCACCGTCAAGTCGCACATCGGCCGGCTGCTGGCCAAACTCGCCGCCCGGGACCGCGCCCAGCTCGTCATCGCCGCGTACGAGGCGGGTCTGGTCGGTACCCGCTCCGGACGGTGAGCCGACGCCGATCGTGCGGCCGTGGCCGCCGCGTCGATCACGTGGTCGGGCCGGCGGGTGGCAACGTCGGCCGCGGCTCCAGGATCGGCGCGGTGGCGGGCGCGACCCAGGGTCGAAGCGGCTGGCCCGCGGCCGGGACGAGTCAGGCGAGCAGGTGGTCGCAGGCGGCGATCAGGCGCTGCCGCAGTGGCGCGGCCCGTTCGGCCATCGCGCGCTGCGCCGCGGCGTACTCGGCGCGCCCGGCGGGCGTCTCGATCGGGATCGGCCGGTAGCCGAGCGCGCTCAGGTCGTACGGCGAGGCGCGCATGTCGATCTCTCGGACCTGCCGGGCCAGCGCGAAGCAGTCCGCCACCAGGTCGCTGCCGACCAGCGGGGACAGCTTGTAGGCCCACTTGTACAGGTCCATCGTCGCGTGCAGGCAGCCCGGCTGCTCCAGCTCCGGCTGGCGCTCGCGGGTGGGTTGCAGCACGTTGAGCGGCCGGGCCGGCTCGGTGAAGAACCGGAACGCGTCGAAGTGGCTGCACCGTACGCCCCGATCGGCGACCACCCGGTCGGTGTCGGCCGACGACAGCCGCAGCGGCCACGCCGCGTGCCGCAGTTGCTCGGGCGTCTGCCGGTACACCATGGCCCACTCGTGCAGGCCGAAGCAGCCGAACTGGGCCGGCCGCCCCGCGGTGCGGACCAGCAGGTCACGGACCCAGGCGACGGTGTCGCTGCGGCGGGCGAGCAGCGGCGAGGTGGCCAGCGTGGCGCCACCGTCGACCGGCACGTACCGCTCGCCGAACTCGGCCGGGTCGGCGCCGGCGAGCACGATCCCGGCACCCGGGTGCCAACGGCGCAGCTGGGCCGGCCGGTGCGAGTAGTACGTGAAAAGGAAGTCCTGCACCGGGTGCCGCTGCCCGTCGCGGCGCCGGGCCAGGTGCGGTCGGATCCAGCCGTCCACCCGCCGCTCGTGGTCGCTTCGACGGCGCCGCCACTCCGGTTCGGCCAGCACCCGGCACCGGCCCGTGAGGTCGCCACCTGGCGCCGCGCCGGCCACGGCGCCACGCCGGCTCGCGCCCCGCTCGCCCGGGCTGCGCTGGTCGGCGGCGTGTTGGTCCGCGCCGGGTGGGTCGGGCTGGTTCGCGCCAGGGCCGGCGGCGGACGCCGCCGTGACGGCGCCGGTGCCGGACGGCGCCGCGCCGGTGCACACGCTCGGCGGTACGGACATGCCTCCAGTCTGCCAGCGGCCGTGTGCCGGCAGCCGGCGGCGGAGTGCGTTATCCCGTCGACGCCGGGGCGTCGCGGAACGTTAGATTCTTCCCAGAGGCAATTCGTGCCGCCGCCGAATCGATCGGTGGTGGTCGGCGACGGGAAGGTTGTGTTGTGCGCATCGCACGGTTCGCCCACGGTGGCGGCATGTCGTTCGGGGTGGTCGAGGGCGACCCCGGAGCGGGGACGGAAGGTCTGACCGTCGCCCAGATCGAGGGGCTGCCGTTCGGCCGGGTGCAGACCACCGGACAGCGGTGGGCCGTGGACGACGTGCGGCTGCTGTCACCGATCCTGCCGAGCAAGGTGGTCTGCATCGGCCGCAACTACGCCGCGCACGCCGCCGAGCACCAGGCCGAGGTGCCGACCGAGCCGCTGCTGTTCCTCAAGCCGTCCACCTCGGTGGTCGGCCCCGGCGACCCGATCCGGCTGCCCACCCAGTCCAAGCAGGTCGAGCACGAGGCGGAGCTGGCCGTGGTGATCGGCATGACCGGGGCCCGCCGCCTCGACCGGGCCACCGCCCCGGCCGCGATCTTCGGGTACACCTGCGCCAACGACGTCACCGCACGCGACCTGCAGCGCAGCGACGGGCAGTGGACCCGGGCCAAGGGGTTCGACTCGTTCTGCCCGCTCGGCCCGTGGATCGACACCGACGCGGACGTCTCCGACGTCGAGGTGACCTGCACGGTCGGCGAACAGGTCCGCCAGCGCGGCCGTACCAAGGACCTGATCTTCGACATCCCGACCCTCGTCTCGTACGTGTCGCACGTGATGACGCTGCTGCCCGGTGACGTGATCCTCACCGGCACGCCGGCCGGTGTCGGACCGCTGACCGACGGCGACACGGTGACCGTTGCCATCGACGGCCTCGGCACCCTGAGCAACCCGGTGGTGAACCTTGACTGACCACGACCCCGCGCCGACCGGCGCCGGCTCGACCGGTGAGACGCCGACCGGCGCCGACGTCCGGGTGCGGTTCTGCCCGTCGCCGACCGGCACCCCGCACGTCGGGCTGATGCGCACCGGGCTGTTCAACTGGGCGTACGCGCGACACACCGGCGGCAAGCTGATCTTCCGGATCGAGGACACCGACGCCGCACGCGACTCCGAGGAGAGCTACCGGATGCTCCTCGACGCGATGGCCTGGCTCGGCATGGACTACGACGAGGGCCCGGACATCGACGGGCCGTACGCGCCGTACCGGCAGAGCCAGCGCCGCGAGATCTACACCGACGTCGCGAAGCGGCTGCTCGAGGCGGGCTTCGCGTACGAGTCGTTCTCCACCGCCGAGGAGGTCGAGGCCCGGCACGTCGCGGCCGGCCGCGACCCGAAGCTGGGGTACGACAACTTCGACCGGACCCTGACCGACGAGCAGAAGGCGGCCTTCCGGGCCGCGGGCCGGGTGCCGTCGCTGCGGCTGCGGATGCCCGACGAGGACCTCACCTGGGACGACGTGGTCCGCGGCGAGGTGACGTTCAAGGTCGGTTCGGTGCCCGACTTCGTCATCGTCCGCGGCACCGGCGACCCGCTGTACACGCTGGTCAACCCGGTCGACGACGCGCTGATGCGAATCACCCACGTGCTGCGCGGCGAGGACCTGCTGCCGTCCACCCCGCGCCAGCTCGCGCTGTACCGGGCGCTCGTGGCGATCGGCGTCGCCGAGCGCACGCCGCGCTTCGGCCACCTGCCGTACGTGATGGGGGAGGGCAACAAGAAGCTGTCCAAGCGCGACCCCAAGAGCGACCTGTTCCAGTACCGCCGGGAGGGCTACCTTCCCGAGGGCATGGTCAACTACCTGGCGCTGCTGGGCTGGTCGATCGCGCCGGACCGGGACGTGTTCAGCCCGGCCGAGCTGGTGGCGGCCTTCGACGTGGCCGACGTCAACGTCAACCCGGCCCGGTTCGACGCCAAGAAGATGGCCGCGATCAACGCCGCACACGTCCGGCTGCTCACCCCGGACGACTTCGTCACCCGGATCACGCCGTACCTGGTCGACGCCGGGCTGGTGACGCCGACCGACGCCGAGCGGCAGGTGATCGCCGCCGCGGCGCCGCTGATCCAGGAGCGGATCACCACCCTGGGGCAGGCGCCGGACATGCTGCGGTTCCTGTTCACCCCGGAGCAGTCGTACGCGCCCGAGGAGGCCAGCGCGGCGAAGGCGCTCGGCGCGGACGCGGCACCGATCCTGGACGCGTCGATCGCCGCGCTCGACGGCCTCACCGACTGGCGTGCCGCCGACCTGGAAGAGGTGCTGAAGGCGGCACTGGTCGACGGGCTGGGACTCAAGCCGCGCAAGGCGTTCGCACCGGTTCGGGTCGCGGTGACCGGCCGCACCGTGTCGCCACCGCTGTACGAGTCGATGGAGCTGCTGGGCCGGGACCGCTCGCTGTCCCGGCTCCGCGCTGCCCGCGCGAACCTGGGCTGACGTTCGCGGCCGGCCGGTGCACCCCGCACCGGCCGGCCGGATCCGGGAGGGTGACGCCGTGCGGGCGGTGCTGTTCGACATCGACGACACGCTGGTCGACTACTCGTCGGCCGAACGTGCCGGCATCCTCGACTACCTGGCCGAGCTGGGTGTGCCGGCCGCGGACCGGGCGGCCGCCGCGGACCGCTGGCATCTGGTGCAGGAGCAGGAGTTCGCCCGCTACCTGGCCGGTGAGTTGAGCTTCACCGGCCAGCAGGAGGCCCGCGCGGTGGACATGGCCCGCTGGTTGGGCCGGCCGGCGCCGGCCGATCCAGCCGCCTGGTTTCGCGGCTACCGCCGTCATTACCTCGCCGCGATGCGCCCGTTCGACGACGCGGCCGACTGCCTGCGCACCGTGTCCGCGGTCGCGGCGATCGGCGTGGTCAGCAACAACGACGAGGCACCTGCCCGGCACAAGCTTGCCCGTGCCGGGCTGCTGGACCGGTTGGCCTGCGTGGTCTGCGTCGACACCGCCGGCTGCGCGAAACCGGACCCGGAGATCTTCGAGTACGCCTGCCGGGCGCTCGCGGTGGCCCCGCACGAGGCCGCCTACGTCGGCGACAACCGCAGCACCGACGCGGAAGCCGCCCACGCCGCCGGCCTCACCGGCGTCTGGTTGGACCGCCACGACACCGGGGTGGCCGCCGCCCCCGGCATCCGCCGCATCCGCACCCTGGCCGCGCTCCCGGCAGCGCTGGGCCTGCGCATCCGCTGACCAGACCCGTTGGCCGGCACCGAATCGGTCGGCGCGGCCGGACGGATGCCGATCGCGCGGGACCGTCAGACCGGTCGGTCCGGCACCGTTGCCGTGGCGAGCAGCGCCTGGTGTGGCAGCGCGATCCGGCCGTCCGGGTCGGTGAACCGGGCCGCGAGCAGCTCGAACTGCCGTCTGATCGCCACCCTGGTCTCGGCCGGTTGGGTGGCGATGAGGTGGCCGTTGAAGCCGACGCCGGCCTCCGCCCAGCGCCACCACTCCTGCGTGGTGGTCCGGTGGCTCCAGCTGATCGTCCGGCACGACGACGTCGCCAGCCCGGCGGCGCGAAGCAGTTCCGTCACTCCCTGTTCGGTCCGCGGGAAGTCGGTCTCGGGCGGCAGCACCGGCCGGTGCGCGGGCCGCGAGACGCCGGCGGCCCGCGTCGCGCGCCCGAGCAGCGCGTGCCCGGCCCCGGCCGGTACCGGCCACAAGGTCAGCGCGATCCGGCCGCCCGGGCGGGCCACCCGGGCCAGTTCGGCGGCGCAGCGGCGCGGCCAGCCGACATGATCCAGAACGAAGTTCGCGGTCACCACGTCGAAGACGGCGTCGGCGAACGGCAGCGACGGCAGCGCCGCGACCGCGACATCCGCCCGCGGCGCGGCGTCCGCGGCGAGTCTCACCATGTCCGGCGCGGCATCGACGGCCGCGACCCGCGCGTCCCGCGCGCAGGCGGCCGCGGCGACGTTCCCCGATCCGGTACCCGCGTCGAGCAGTCGCACCCCGGCTCGGACGGCGGCGGCGTCGAGCAGTTCCTCGACCGGGTACGCACACACCGCCGCGAACGACGTCGCGTACGCGACCGCCTGCCCGCCCCAGACCTTCCGCGCCGCCGCATCGAACGCGCACATCCACATCACCCGCACCGTCTCGGCCTGGCCACGACAGCCCACGATGCCGGCTCGGCGATGCAGCCGCCGACCGGATCCCCCGGCTCCCATCTCCTGGCACCCGAACCGCGTCCGCCGGGTCAACTTCTCCAGCCGACCCCGGCCGCCGCCAGGTCCGCCGCGGCGGGTTCTGACCCCTCGGTGACCCGGGTGGTGTCGTGGCGGCATAGGCCGTGAGCGTCGCGCGGCCACGTTGTGAAGTCCGCCGCAGTGGCTCTCGCTCCCCCCGCCGGGACTCCGCCGAGCGTCTCCCCACCTCCGGCAACCACAGCCCCGGGCGTGCCGCCGTTCCCCGCCTCCGATAACCACAGTCGGGCGGGCCCGGGCGTGCCGCCGTTTCCCGCCTCCGGCAACCACAGTCGAGTGGGCACCGCCGTGCCGCCATCACCCACCTCCGGCAACCACAGCGCGCGCCGGGGGGTGCCGGGGGCGAAGCCCCTCCGGCGCGGGGCCTGGGGGCCGCGCCCCCAGAGAACATACGAAAGCGACCCTGTCCGCGAAGTGCGCGGACAGGGTCGACCCATCGCTGTAGCCCCGACCGGATTCGAACCGGCGCCGCCGCCTTGAGAGGGCGGTGTCCTAGGCCGCTAGACGACGGGGCCCTAGGCGGTGCGCGGACAAAAGCTGGGGTACCAGGACTCGAACCTAGACTAACTGGGCCAGAACCAGTCGGGCTGCCAATTACCCCATACCCCATCGGTGCCCGCGCACCGGAGAGAACTGTACCCGACGATCAACGGGGCCCTCAAATCGGCCCGGCTCCTGGGGCGGTGGCCGGTGTCACCTGGTCGCGCCGGCGTGCCCCGGTCCGTATCGCCGGCTCCCTTGTTGGACAGATGTCGGGATCGTGCCCGTCCGCGGCTGCTTCGTCCACCGATCAGGGGGGCGGTGCGGAAACGTCATCTCCGGCAGCCGCGACGCACCGGGTGGCGGATTCGCCCTGGACGGCACGGTCCGGTGGCCCGAGGCGGATCGAGGGTGGGGAGGTCGGGTGCGAAACGGCGCGCGCCGCGCGGCGCTGCTCGACGCCGCGATCGAGGTCGTGGCGCGGCACGGCGGGCACGGGTTGACGCTGCGGGCGGTCGACGCCGCCGCGGCGGTGCCGCCCGGTACCACGTCCAACTACTTCCGGTCCCGGGCGGACCTGCTGCGGCAGGCGACCGACCGGATCGGCAGCCGGCTCCGGCCGGACGTGGAGACGCTGCTCGCGGCGCAGGCGGCGGCGTTCGACCCGGGCGTGCTCGCGAGTCAGCTGCGGCGCCTGGTCGCGCAGAGCCAGTCCGACCCCGGTACCCGGATGGCGGCGCTGGAGCTGGCGCTCGCGGCGACCCGGGATCCGGCGCTGCGCGGTGAGCTCGGGGACGGCACCGACCCGGACACCGACCGGGCCGCCGACGGCGATCGGGCCGCGCACGAGGATCGGGAGCCGGTACCGCCGGAACCAGCCGGTGCCGCGGTGTTCGCCGCCACGCTCGGGCTGCTGATCGACGAGCTGGCGGTGCCCGAGGTAATGCCGTGTGTCGATGCGGTGATCGCCGGTGTCGCGGACGGGATCGGCGGAACCGGCGGGGACGGTGCCGGGCTGCCCGATGTCTGCTCCGCCGGCGGGAACCGCTAGAGTGAACCGGGTACGGCCCCGTCGTCTAGCGGCCTAGGACACTGCCCTCTCAAGGCAGCGGCGCCGGTTCGAATCCGGTCGGGGCTACACGACCTGGGTGACCCCTGTCCGCCGAGAGCGCGGACGGGGTCGTTTCGTGTGTCTTCCGGGGGCGCGGCCCCCGGGCCCCGCGCCGGAGGGGCTTCGCCCCCGGCACCCCCCAGCCGTGGGTGGTCACGGGGGGTGGGAGCGCGCGACAACCGCGGATGTCCACGGGGCGGGCCCCAGGCCCGTGGGCCCCAGGCCCCGGCGCCTCGCGTTGCGGTGATCTCTTGGCCGGGGCGGAGGTGGGGCCGGGGCGGGGGTCAGGGTTTGGGGAGGGGCAGGCGGAGTCGAGGTTGATGGTGGAGCCCTGGATGCAGGTCGCCAGCAGGTAGGTCTCCTCGGCGTAACCGATGCCCTGGTGGACGGTGACCGTGCCGTCGGCGTCGACCTCGCACGGGTTGTTCAGGGTGCAGCGTGCCCCATCCTCGTTGGTGGTGTTGTTGATCGCGACCACCTGACCGGTCGCGGTGTCGACCACCGGGGAGCCGGACGTACCGCCGATCACGTGGCACGGCTCGGTGTAGCGCACCGAGTCCTTCCACACCCAGTCCGCCTCGTGCAGCTCCGGCACGAAGCCGTCGATCGCGCACGAGTACGTCTGCTGCCAGTAGCCGGAGACCACGGCGATGTCGGTACCGGCCGTCGGGTGCGCGGTGGAGAGCGCGAGCGCGGCGATCCCGTACTGCTGCCGGATCTCGCCGTAGGTCTGGTCGACCTGGTAGAGCGTGACGTCGGTGTCGGTCATCGTCGAGTACTCGACCGTGCTGGCGGTCAGCGTGCCGACCGAGTCCTGGCCGTCCGCGGACAGCAGCGAGAACCTGCGGTTCGACGGCTGGTCGACGATCACCTCGCCGGGGCCGGGCATCCCGGTCTCCAGGCAGTGGCCGTTGGTGAGCACCAGCGCCTTGTCGTCGTCGGTCGCGCTCGGCACCCGGACCAGCGATCCCGAGCAGTTGCTCAGCGCCACGGTGCCGGCGAACGAGACGTCGGCGGTCGGGGCCGGCCGGTGCCGGGCGGTCGTGGGTGCGGCCAGTGCGGTCGGTGCGGCGGCGGCCAGCAGTCCGGCCGTCAGGGTGGCACCGGCGGCCAGGCCGAGCAGGCGCCGGGTCAGCTGTCGCGGCATTGCGTCCTCCCCAGACGATCGTCCGACGCGCCGGAATAGCCGGGTACGTCGGATTGACGAAGATCACTAGGTTAAAGGACGGTTCAATCGGGCACAACCGGTCAGTTCCCCGCATACCGGCGGGAGCCTGCCAGTCGACACGATGCCGCCGGCCGACCCGCGCTTCGGGGCTGCCGGGCCGCACGCGGCACCGATCCTCGCGGCGGGCGCCCGCCCGGATGACGGGCCGGCGGCGGACGCGGCCAGCGCCGTTCCGGCCGACACTCGGCGGTGTCGGCCGGAACGGCGCCGGACGGGGTTACAGGCCGGAGAGGCGCTGGCCGCCGCGGACGACCGCCATCGCGTGCCGGTCACCGGGGCGGCGGCCGATGCGTTCTATCGGGCCGGAGACGCAGACGGCGGCGATGACCCGGCCGGTGCGGTCCCGGACCGGAGCCGAGACGCTCGCCACGCCGGCCTCCCGCTCGGCCACGCTCTGCGACCAGCCGCGCCGGCGCACCTCGGCCAGCGTGCGCGCGGTGAACTTGCACCGCGGCAGCAGCGGCAGGATCGCCTCCGGCGGCTCCCAGGCGAGCAGGATCTGCGCACCGGAGCCGGCGGTCATCGGCAGCACCGCGCCGACCGGGACGGTGTCCCGCAGCCCGCTGGCCCGCTCGGCCGCGGCGACGCAGAGCCGCTCGTCGGCCCGCCGCAGGTACAGCTGGGCGGACTCGCCGGTCTGGTCGCGCAGCGCGGTGAGGACCGGCTCGGCCGCGGTGAGCAGCACGTCCGGCGCGGAGTTGGCGAGTTCGCCGAGCCGCGGGCCGGGCCGCCACCGGCCGTGCTGGTCGCGAACCAGCATCCGGTGCGTCTCGAGTGCCTGGGCGAGCCGGTGCGCCGTGGCGCGTGGCAGTTTCGTCCGGTCGACGAGCTCGGCGAGGCTCGCGCCGTCGACGCATGCCTCCAGGATCACGATGGCCTTGTCGAGCACCCCGACACCACTGATACTCTGTCCCACGAGCCGAAACATACCTCCCATCATTCGGGAAGTCCATATCGTGGGAGAAGTGAGATGGGGCGCACACTCGCCGAGAAGATCTGGGACGCGCATGTCGTACGGTCCGCCGCGGGCGAACCCGACCTGCTATACATCGACCTGCACCTCGTTCACGAGGTGACCAGCCCGCAGGCCTTCGACGGCCTGCGAGCGGCCGGGCGCAAGGTCCGCCGGCCGGACCTGACGCTCGCCACCGAGGACCACAACACACCCACCGACAGCCTCGTCACGATCGCCGACCCGGTGTCGCGGACCCAGCTGGAGACGTTGCGCCGCAACGCCGCCGAGTTCGGTGTCCCGCTGCACTCGCTCGGCGCCGCCGAACAGGGCATCGTGCACGTGATCGGGCCGCAGCTGGGCGCCACCCAGCCGGGGATGACCATCGTGTGCGGCGACTCGCACACCTCCACCCACGGCGCGTTCGGGTCGATCGCGTTCGGCATCGGTACCTCCGAGGTCGAGCACGTGCTCGCCACCCAGACGCTGCCGCAGACCAAACCGAAGACGATGGCGGTCAACGTCACCGGGGCGCTGCGGCCCGGGGTCACCGCGAAGGACCTGATCCTCGCGCTGATCACGCAGGTCGGCACCGGCGGCGGGCAGGGCCACATCGTCGAGTACCGCGGCGAGGCCATCCCGAACCTGTCCATGGAAGGCCGGATGACCATCTGCAACATGTCGATCGAGTGGGGTGCGCGCGCCGGCATGGTCGCCCCGGACGAGACGACCTTCGGCTACCTGAAGGGGCGGCCGAACGCGCCGGCCGGCGCGGACTGGGACGCCGCGGTGGAGTACTGGCGGGGCCTGGTCACCGACGACGACGCGACGTTCGACACCGAGGTGACGATCGACGCGAGCGCGGTCGAACCGTTCGTCACCTGGGGTACCAACCCGGGTCAGGGCGCGCCGCTGTCCGGCACGGTGCCGGCGCCGGAGTCGTTCGCCGACGAGGCCGCCCGTACCGCCGCCGAGCGGGCCCTGTCCTACATGGACCTGACCGCCGGCACGAAGCTGCGCGACATCGACGTGGACGTGGTGTTCCTCGGTTCCTGCACCAACGGCCGGCTGGAGGACCTGCGGGCCGCGGCCGAGGTGATCTCCGGTCGCCAGGTCGCCGACGGCGTCCGGATGCTCGTCGTACCGGGGTCGGCCCGGGTACGCGAGGCCGCCGAGGCGGAGGGACTGCACGAGGTGTTCACCGCCGCGGGCGCCGAGTGGCGGTTCGCCGGCTGCTCGATGTGCCTGGGCATGAACCCGGACGTGTTGACGCCCGGCCAGCGGTCGGCGTCCACGTCCAACCGCAACTTCGAGGGCCGGCAGGGCCGCGGCGGGCGTACCCACCTGGTCTCGCCGGCGGTCGCCGCGGCCACCGCGGTGGCCGGGCATCTCGCCGCACCGGCCGATCTCTAGGGAGGTAGTCCATCATGCAGAAGTTCACCGTGCACACCGGCACCGGCGTGCCGCTGCGACGGTCCAATGTGGACACCGACCAGATCATCCCGGCGGTGTACCTCAAGCGCGTCACCCGGACCGGCTTCGCCGACGGGCTGTTCTCGGCCTGGCGCTCGGACCCCGAGTTCGTGCTCAACAACCCGGCGTTCGCCGGCGGGACGGTGCTCGTCGCCGGTACCGACTTCGGTACCGGCTCGTCCCGCGAGCACGCTGTCTGGGCGTTGCAGGACCACGGCTTCGCGGCGGTGATCGCCCCCCGGTTCGGCGACATCTTCCGCGGCAACTCGCTCAAGGGCGGGCTGCTGCCGGTGCAGCTGCCGATCGACGCGGTCGAGGAGCTGTGGAAGCTGATCGAGCACGACCCGAGCACGCAGATCACCGTCGACCTGGTCGAGCGCGAGGTCCGGGCCGACGGCCGGTCCTGGTCGTTCGAGCTGGACGACTTCACCCGCTGGCGGTTGCTGGAAGGGCTGGACGACATCGGCCTGACGCTGCGGCACGAGGCCGACATCGCCGCGTACGAGAGTTCGCGACCGTCGTTCAAACCGACGGTCGCCACCGCCTGACCGGTGCGACGACCGGCCTCCTCTGCTCGTGGGTCGTGCTACGGGCAGGGGAGGTCACGGGCGCAGCAGGTCGACGGCGGCCAGCCGGTCGGCGGCGAAGGACAGCACCCACACCGCGCCCTTCGGGGTGCTCGGATCCGCCAGGGTGACACCGTCCTGATGGACCAGTACGTCCAGGGTGGCGGGGATGATGCCGCCCTGGCTGGCGACCACGCTGGCGCCACCCAGGTCGGCCAGCCGCCGCACCCGCTGCACCGCGCCCAGCGGATCGTGCCGCACCTCGTCGAACACCGGCGCGGTGCTGGGCTCGCGCCGCAACCGGCGTGCGCTCGGCTCGATCGTCTGGACGCACCGCAGCGGCGTCGCGGTGAGCAGCCGAACCGGGGCGAACAGCGGCAGCAGCGTGGCCAGCCGGTTCGCGGTCGCGACACCGGAGTCGTCCAGCGGCCGCAGCTCGTCCGCGCCGTCCCACTCGTCCGCCCGACCGGCGCTGGCATGCCGTACCAGCAGGACCGTCGCGGTGATCCGGGGCAGCGCGGCGAACGCCGCCAGCACCGGCAGGTAGTCGTCGTCGGTCAGGACGGCCGGCGCCCGGTCCAGCCGTACCCACCGCAGCTGGTCCACCTCGTCGTTGGGGGTGAAGCCGGCGCCGTCGCCCGCCGCCATCGACCAGAAGTCGACCACCTTGTCGGCCGCGCCGCCGGGCCCGGCCACCCGGTAGCGCACCGACGGCAGCCGGACGCCGGGCACCGGCCGTAACGCCGACTCCTCGGCCACCTCCCGGCAGGCGGCGACCAGTGGATGCTCGCCCCGGTCCAGCTTGCCCTTCGGCAGCGACCAGTCGTCGTAGCGGGGCCGGTGCACCAGGGCCACCTCGACCCCGGCCGGCCCCTCGCGCCAGACCAGGCCGCCGGCAGCCCGGATCAGCCGTGTGGACATCGCCGTCACCCTGTCAGGTCTCGTCGACGGTTTCGCGCAGCAGCACCGCCTGCATGTCGTTCAGGCCACCGTTGCGCCGGGTCCACGACCCGTCCGGGTTGAGTTCGAACCCGCCGGTGCTGTCGGCCATCGCGAGATCCAGCACCCCGGCCAGCTCGGCCTGCGCGGCGGCGTCGGTCACCTGCACCAGCGCCTCCACCCGCCGATCCAGGTTGCGGTGCATCAGATCGGCCGAACCGATCCAGAACTCGTCGAAGCCGTCGGCGGTGAAGCGGAAGATGCGCGAATGCTCCAGGAACCGGCCGAGCGTCGAGCGGACCCGGATGTTCTCCGACAGGTCCGGCACCCCCGGCCGCAGTGCGCAGATGCCGCGCACCATCAGGTCGATGCGTACCCCGGCGCGGCTGGCCCGGTACAGCGCGTCGATCACCCGCTCGTCCACGATCGAGTTGACCTTGCACTGGATGCGGGCCGGCTTGCCCGCCCGGACCCGGTCGGCCTGCCGCTCGATCCGGTCGATGATGCCGGCCCGCACCCCCTGCGGCGCCACCAGCAGCCGCCGGTAGCTCGTCTGCCGGGAGTACCCGGTCAGCACGTTGAACAGGTCGGTGGCGTCCGCGCCGACCTCCGGGTCGGCGGTGAACAGGCCGAAGTCCTCGTAGGTGCGGGCGGTCTTCGGGTTGTAGTTGCCGGTGCCGATGTGGCAGTAGCGCCGGATGCCACCCGCCTCGGCGCGCACCACCAGCGCCATCTTCGCGTGCGTCTTCAGCCCGACCAGCCCGTACATCACGTGGCAGCCGGCCTGCTCCAGCTTGCGCGCCCAGGAGATGTTGGCCTCCTCGTCGAACCGGGCCTTGATCTCCACCACCGCGACCACCTGCTTGCCCGCCTCGGCGGCGGTCACCAGCGCGTCGACGATCGGCGAGTCGCCGGAGGTGCGGTACAGCGTCTGCTTGATCGCGAGCACGCCCGGATCCTCGGCGGCCTGCTCGATGAACCGCTGCACGGTGGTGGAGAACGAGTGGTACGGATGGTGCACCAGCACGTCGCCGCCGCGCAGCGTGGCGAACACGCTCTTCGGTGTCTCGCCCTCGCTGAACGCCGCCGGCGTCGCCGGGACGAACGGCTGATCGGTCAGGTCGTCCCGGTCGGCCGCGTCGTAGATCTGCCACAGCGCGGTCAGATCCAGCAGCCCGGGCACCCGCAGCACGTCCTGCGAGGTCATGTCGAGCTCCCGGACCAGCAGGTCGAGCACGTGGTCGGAGATCGTGGACGCCACCTCCAGCCGCACCGGCGGGCCGAACCGGCGCTGTGCCAGCTCGCGCTCCATCGCCTGCAGCAGGTCCTCGTCCCGGTCCTCCTCGACCTCCAGGTCGGCGTTGCGGGTGACCCGGAAGACGTGGTGGTCGACCACGTCCATGCCCGGGAACAGCTGGTCGAGGTGGGCCGCGATCAGGTCCTCCACCGGCAGGAACGCCGAGCGGCCGGCGTTGGGCCGTTGCACCGTGACGAACCGCGGCACGTTGTTCGGCACCTTCACCCGGGCGAACCGCTCGCCGCTGCCGTCCGCCGCCCGTACCAGCACCGCGAGGTTCAGCGACAACCCCGAGATGTACGGGAACGGGTGCGCCGGGTCCACCGCGAGCGGCGTGAGCACCGGGAACACCTGGTCACGGAAGTACCCGCGGAGCCGCTCCTGGTCGTCGGCGGTCAGCTCGGACCAGCGCAGGATCCGCACCCCGGCCCGCGCCAGCGCCGGCCGGACGTCGTCGGCGAAGCACCGGGAGTGCCGGCCGACCAGCTCCGCGGCGCGCTGGCTGATCCGTTCCAGCTGCTCCCGCGGCGGCATCCGGTCCGGCGTGCGCAGGGTCAGGCCGGTGGACAACCGGCGCTGCAGCCCGGCGACGCGCACCATGTAGAACTCGTCCAGGTTGCTTGCGAAGATCGCCAGGAACTTCGCCCGTTCCAGCAGCGGCTGGTCCCGGTCCTCGGCCAGGGTGAGCACCCGGGCGTTGAAGTCCAGCCAGGACAGCTCGCGATTGAGGAACCGGCCGTCCGGCAGCTCCGCTCGGTCGCTCGGCTCCGTGCTGCGCACGGCGGTGCTGCCGGCGGCGCGTTCGGCCCCGCCGTCGCGGGCCGGCGGCTCGGCGCCGGCCCGCGACGGGCCGGCGCTGCCGTCGGGCGCGCCGCGCAGAGGTGCCGTGGCCGGCTCCGGCCCTGGCTGCCGTGGCGCCGCGGCGGGCCGCGTGCTGGCGCCGCGCCGCGTCGACCGGTCGCCCGTACGGGTGCTCTCCTCGCTGGCGTGCGTCATGGCTTCATCATGGCCCGATCCGGCTGAACGAGCGAGAAACACCGGTCAACGGCACCGTGACGAGCCGAGCCGGTGAGCGGTCAGGGCATCGTCACCAGGGTGACCCGCTCGACCCGGCCCTGCTCGCCGGTGTCCAGCCGGACCCGCTGGCCGGGCCGCAGGTGGCGGAGCCCGCCGGCGGCGAACGCCGCCGCGTCGAACGCCACCCGGCTGCCGTCGTCCAGCACCGCCGTACCGGCACCGGTGTCCTGCTCGAAGCTCGCCACCGTTCCCTGCATGTCCCGACCGTACCGGTACGTCGGTGTGCGTCCCGCCCGCGCGGGTCGCCGGCTGCGCTTCTGCGCCGTCTGCGCCGTTCGTGCGGTCCGTGCCGCTTGCGCCGCCCGTGCGGTCCGTACCGTCCGTGGCCGTCCGTGGCCGTCCGTGGCCACCGGGCCCCGGGCACGGCGGCGGTGTACGGGTCGGGCGGCCCGCGTCGGGGCTCCGCGGTCGGGCGGGCATCATCGTGGGCACGGGTACGGTGACTGGGTGGGAGGTGCGGTGGCGCGTCGAGGTTTCTGGGTGCGGGTCGGCATGGGGGTGATCAACTCCACGCTCACCGTTTTCAGTCGACACACCTGGCAGGGCGCCGAGCACATCCCGGCCACCGGCGGCGCGATCGTGGCCGCGAACCACATCTCTCAGGTCGACCCGATGGTGATGGCCCGGTTCGTGTACGCGACCGGTCGGGTGCCACGGTTCCTGACCAAGGCGAGCGTGTTGCAGGTGCCGCTGATGGGTCCGGCGCTGCGCAGCACCGGCCAGATCCCGGTGCACCGGGGCAGCATCGACGCGGCCCGCTCGGTGGACGAGGCGGCCGCCGCGCTGCGCGACGGCCACGTCGTCGTGGTGTACCCGGAGGGCACCACCACCCGGGACCCGGACTTCTGGCCGATGCACGGCCGTACCGGCGTGGCCCGGCTGGCGCTGACCACCGGCGCGCCGGTGATCCCGGTGGCGCAGTGGGGTGCGCAGCGGCTGCAGGACCCGGTGGCGCACACGGTGCGGCCCCGGCCGCGTACCCCGGTCAGCGTGCTGGCCGGCCCGCCGATGGACCTGTCCGGCTGGCGCGAACGGGCCGCCGGCGGCGAACCGGACCGGACGCTGCTGACCGGCCTGTCCGACGCGATCATGTACCGCATCCGGGAACTGCTCACCGAACTTCGCGACGAGCAGCCACCCGAGCAGCTGTACGCATGGCCGCCGAGGCGGCCGGCCACCCCCGACGGCGAAGGCGGACGATGACCGAGATCAAGCGCGCGGCGGTGCTCAGCGCCGGCTCGTGGGGTACCACGTTCGGCAAGGTGCTCGCCGACGCCGGCCGCGAGGTGCGCATCCTCGCCCGGCGGGCCGAGGTCGCCGAGGCGATCAACGACACCCACACCAACCCGGACTACGTGCCCGAGGTACGGCTGCCGGATGCGGTCACCGCCACCACCGACCCGGCGACCGCGCTGGACGGCGTCGACCTGGTGGTGCTCGCCACGCCGAGCCAGGCGCTGCGCGACAACCTGGTCGCCTGGAAGCCGCTGCTGGATCCGGCGGCCAGCATCGTCAGCCTGGCCAAGGGCATCGAGCTGAACACCTCGCTGCGGATGAGCGAGGTGATCGCCGAGGTCACCGGCATCCCGACCGATCAGGTCGTGGTGGTCACCGGCCCGAACCTGGCGCCGGAGATCGCGCACGGCCAGCCGACCGCGGCCGTGGTCGCCTGCACCGACCTGGCCCGCGCGGAGCTGGTGCAGCGGGCGGTCGCGGCACCGTACTTCCGGCCGTACACCAACACCGACGTGGTCGGGTGCGAGATCGGCGGCGCGGTCAAGAACGTCATCGCACTGGCCTACGGGATGGCCTCCGGGCTGGGACTCGGCGACAACACCAAGGCGACGCTGATCACCCGGGGGCTGGCCGAGACCTCCCGGCTGGGGGAGCGGCTCGGCGCCGACCCGCGGACCTTCTCCGGCCTGGCCGGTCTCGGCGACCTGGTCGCCACCTGCTCGTCGCCGCTGTCGCGCAACCACCGGTTCGGCGAGTACCTCGGCCGAGGCGACAGCCTCGCCGCCGCGCAGCGCGCCACCCGGCAGACCGCCGAGGGCGTCAAGAGCTGCCGGTCGATCCGTGACCTGGCGCACCGGTACCGGGTGGAGATGCCGATCACCGAGCAGGTCGAGCGGGTCTGCTACGAGCAGGTGCCGCCGTCGGTGGCGGTGCGCGAGCTGATGAGCCGGGACATGAAGGCGGAGTGATGGGTACCTCCGGCGCGGTCGGGCCGGACCGGCCGGGCCCCGGCGAGCGGCGCGTGGCGGACCCGGCCGGCTACCGGGACGCGACCCGGGTGATACATGCCGGTGCGCCGGCGCCGACGCCCGGTGCGCCGTTTCGGGCCGGTCCGGTGCTGGCCGCGCCGTACCACCTCGCCGCCGAGGGGCCGACCGGCGCCGACGCGTACGGCCGGGCCGACAACCCGACCGTACGCGCGCTGGAGCAGGCGATCGGCACGCTGGAGGGCGGCGAGGTCGTCGCCTTCGCCTCCGGGATGGCGGCCATCACCGGCCTGCTGTTCGCCACCCTCGGCGCGGGCGACACCCTGGTCCTGCCCTCCGACGGGTACTTCAAGGTCCGCGAGTTCGCCGACACGGTGCTGGCCGGGCGGGGCGTCGCGGTGCACCAGGTGCCGACACCGGGGCCGTACCGGCTCGCCGGGCACGCGCCGCGGCTGGTGCTGCTGGAGACGCCGGCGAATCCGGGGCTCGCGGTGTGTGACATCGCCGCCGTCGCGGCGATGTCCCGTGATGCCGGTGCACTGCTCGCGGTCGACAACACGACGGCTACGCCGTTGGGGCAGCGACCACTCGAACTCGGCGCGGACGTGGTCGTCGCCTCCGGTACCAAGGCGCTGACCGGCCACTCCGACCTGCTGCTCGGCTATGTTGCGACCGCCGACCCGGGCCTCGCCGACCGGCTGCGGGGCTGGCGGGCGATGACCGGGGCGATCTGCGGACCGTTCGAGGCGTGGCTCGCGCACCGGTCGCTGGCCACCCTGGAGCTGCGGCTGGGCCGGCAGGAGGCCAACGCCGCCGCGGTCGTGGAGTTCCTGTCCGGCCGGCCGGAGGTGACCGGGCTGCGCTGGCCGGGGCTGGACCCGATGGCCCGCCGGCAGCTGGCCCGGATGCCCGGTCTGGTCACGTTCGAGCTGCCCGACGAGGCGGCCGCGACGGCGTTCCTGCGGGCCACGAAGCTGGTCGCGAACGCCACCAGCTTCGGTGGCCTGCACTCCTCGGCCGACCGGCGCGCCCAGTTCGGCGACCCGGTCCCGGCCGGGCTGATCAGGCTGTCCGTCGGCTGCGAGGACCCGGCGGACCTGATCGAGGATCTGCGCGCCGGGCTCGCCGCCGGATGACACACTGCGTCGATGACTTACTCGCCGGACGCGGGAGCCGGGCAGGGCTCGCCCGGCGGGCCGGCCGCCGACTCCAACCGCACCAGGCGTCGCGGGCGCTTCGTCGAGCTGCTGGTCGCGATGGTGGCGATCGCCGGCGAGCTGGACCTGTCGGTGGTGCTGCAACGGGTCGTCGACCTCGCCGCCGAACAGATCGGCGCCCGCTACGGCGCACTCGGGGTGCGCGGCACCGACGGCCGCCTGGAGCACTTCGTGTGGACCGGCATCGATGCCGAGCAGGCCGCCCGGATCGGCCCGTCCCCGGACGGGCACGGTCTGCTCGGCGAGCCGCGCCGCCGCTCGGCGCCACTGCGGATCGACGACGTCGGCCGGCACCCCGCCGCGGCGGGTTTCCCGCCGCACCATCCGCCGATGCGGTCGTTCGTCGGGGTGCCGATCGGCGACGGCCGCCGCACCCTGGGCAGCCTGTACCTCGCCGACCGGCGTGACGGGCGGCCGTTCGACTCCGACGACGAGAGCCTGCTCGCGTTGTTCGCCGCCGCGGCCTCGATCGCGTTGCTCAACGCCCGGCGGTACGAGACGAGCCGGGAGCAGGAGCGCTGGCTCGCGGCGAACTACCGGCTGACCCATCACCTGCTCGCCGGCACCGACCCGGACAGCCAGCTCACCACGATCATCCGCACCGCTCGCCGGTTGACCGACGCCGACTTCGCCGTGGTTTTCCACGTCGACCAGACCCGCGAGCACATGGTCATCCGTACCGCCGACGGGGTCGAGGCGGAGAGCACGCTGGGCCGGGTACTGCCGATGGACGCGTCCCGGGCCGGTGACGTGTTCCGTTCCGGTACCCCGGTGGTGGTGGCGGACATGTGGGAGGACACCCGGCGGGCGCCCTGGCTGTCCGAGACACTGCCACCGGTCGGCCCGTGCGCCCTGGTACCGCTGGGGCTGGCCGACGACGCGCTCGGGGTGGTGATGGTCAGCCGGCTCCGCGGCCGGTCACCGTTCCCGGCGGTGGCGTTGCGGATGCTGGAGACGTTCGCCAGCCAGGCGGCGGTGGCGCTGCGGCTGGCCCGGGAGCGCACCTGGCGCGAGCAGGTCGCGCTGTACGCGGACCGCGAACGCATCGCGCACGACCTGCACGACCAGGTGATCCAGCGGGTGTTCGCGACCGGCATGCTGCTGCAGGGCACCGCCCGGATGGTGGTGCTGCCGGAGGTGCAGGAGCGGCTGCTGCGCGCGGTCGGTGACCTGGACGAGACGGTGCGCCAGATCCGCGCCACGATCTACCAGCTGGAGGAGCCGCCGGCCGGCACCGTGGAGGACGTCCGGTCGGCCCTGCTGTCGGTCACCGACCAGGCCGCCGACGCCCTGGGGTTCGCACCGATCGTGCGGTTCGATCTCAGCCCGGACGTCGAACTGCCGGTCCGGCTGCGCGAGCACCTCGTCGCCGCGGTCCGCGAGTTGCTCGCCAACGTCGCCCGGCACGCGCGGGCCGGCCGCGCCGACGTGGAGCTGGCGGTCGGCGCCGGTCGGCTGGCTCTGACCGTGGCCGACAACGGTGTCGGGCTGCCGGCCGGTGGCCGCCGCAGTGGCCTGCGCAACCTCGCGGAGCGGGCGCTGTCGCTGGGCGGCGAGATGACCGCCGCGGCCCGGGCCGACGGCGGCACCGTCGTGGTCTGGCAGGTCCCGCTGCACGCCTAGGGCACGCCCTGGCCCATCCGCGCGGGCCTCACCGTTCCGGCCGGGGCCAGATCCGGGTGGCGAGCACCGCGGCCTGGGTGCGGCGGTTGAGCCCGAGCTTGGTGAACACGTTCGAGACGTAGTTCTTGACCGTCTTCTCGGCGAGGAACAGCCGTTCACCGATCTGCCGGTTGGTCAGCCCGTCACCGATCAGCCGCAGGATGTTGCGTTCCTGCGCGGTCAGCTCGGCCAGCGGATCGTCCGGGTCCGCGCGGCGCCGCATCGCCTCCATCAGCGCGCCGGCGGCCGTCGGGTCCAGCAGCGAGCCCCCGCCGGCGACGGTACGCACCGCGTCGACCAGGTCGTTGCCGAGGATGTCCTTGAGCACGTACCCGGACGCGCCGGCGAGCACCGCGCGCACCAGCGCGTCGTCGTCGTTGTACGAGGTGAGGATCAGACACCGCAGGTCCGCCAGCTGGCTGCGCAGCTCGCGGCAGACCTCGACGCCGTCTCCGTCGGGCAGCCGCACGTCCAGGATCGCCACGTCCGGGCGCACTGCCGGTACCCGGTCCAGCGCCTGCCGCGCGGTGCCGGCCTCGCCGGCGATCTCGACATCGGGTTCGCCGGCGAGCAGATCGATCAGACCGCGCCGGACGAGCTCGTGGTCGTCAAGCAGGAAAACCCGGATCACACGGTCAGGGTACGGGCAGTGCCCGCCGGGGCTGCCACGGTGTGCCGGCCGGCCGCACCCGGCGCCGCGGCGCCGGTGGCCGGACCGACGCCGGGATCGGTCGCGTCCGTGCCGGTCTGCCCGGTCGATCCTGCCTCGTCCGGTTCGTGCGGGACATCCGCCGCCGGCACCACCACGACCGGTACCGAGGCGGTCCGGGCCACCGAGATCGCGGTGGAGCCGAGGATGCGGCCGAGCAGCCCGGAGTGGCCGCGGGAGCCGACGACGATCAGGTCCGCGTCCCGGGCCGCGCCGAGCAGTGCCTGGTGGGGCGGCGCCGCGACGATCCGCTCGGCCACCGGCACCGGGGGCTCGGCGCCGAGGCCGGCCCGTACCGAGGCGGCCAGCACGGCGCGCTCGGCGGCCAGCTGTGCGGTCGGTTCGCCGCCGCCGATCGCCCGGACCGCGAGCAGTCCGCCCGCCCGCCGGGACGCCTCCGAGGCAGCCCAGCGCAGCGCGGCGATCGAGGTGGTCGATCCGTCCACGCCGACCACGATCAGACCGTTACCGGACGCAGCCATGGTGACGACCTCCTCGGCCCGAACGGCGAGCCCGACGGCGACAACGGTCTCCAGTCAACAATCGGGCACCGGTGCCGTACCAGGTGCCAACGGTCACCGTGACCGGGACCTTGGTCCCGCGGCGACGGGCGGTCACCGGCGCGCCCCGAGACGGTGGTATCGCCCGATGCGTCGCTGCCACGGCGAGCACGTCGAGTAATGTCCGGGGGCGTGACTACGCCACGCAGACCACGCGTCGCCGTCGTGTTCGGCGGTCGCAGCAGCGAGCATGCCGTGTCCGCGGTCAGCGCCGGCAGCGTGCTGTCCGCGATCGACCCGGACGAGTTCGAGGTGGTGCCGGTCGGCATCACCCGGCAGGGCCGTTGGCTGCTCACCGACGGCGATCCGAGCGAGCTGGCGATCCGCGGCCGGCAGTTCCCGGAGATCACCGATGGCGCGGGTACCGAGGTGGCGTTGCCGGCCGGTTCCGGCGGCCGGATCGTGGCGCTGGACCCGGCGCAGGGCGCCGCGGCGCTGGCGGACGTCGACGTGGTGCTGCCGGTGCTGCACGGCGCGTACGGCGAGGACGGCACCATCCAGGGGCTGCTGGAGATGGCCGGCCTGCCCTACGTCGGCGCCGGCGTGTTCGCCTCGGCGGCCTGCATGGACAAGGAGTTCACCAAGAAGCTGATGGCCGCCGACGGGCTGCCGGTCGGGGAGTACGCGGTGTTGCGGACCGGCCAGTCGCTGACCGAGGCCGACATGGCCAGGCTGGGCCTGCCGGTGTTCGTCAAGCCGTCCCGGGCCGGCTCCTCGGTCGGTATCACCCGGGTCGACGACTGGGCGCAGCTGCCGGCGGCGGTGGCCACCGCCCGGGAGATCGACTCGAAGGTTCTGGTGGAGGCGGCGTTCACCGGCGTCCGCGAGATCGAGTGCGGTGTCCTGGAGGGCGAGTACGGCGGGGAGCCGGAGGCGAGCCTGCCCGCCGAGGTGCACATCGACTCCCGGCACAGCTGGTACGACCTGGAGGCGAAGTACCTCGACGAGCCGGAGCTGGACATCCCGCCGCGGCTGCCGGAGCACGTCGTCGACGAGATCCGCCGTACCGCGTGCCGGGCGTTCACCGCCCTGGACTGCGCCGGGCTGGCCCGGGTCGACTTCTTCGTCACACCCGAGCTGGACGTGGTGGTCAACGAGATCAACACGATGCCGGGGTTCACCGCGGCGTCGGCGTTCCCGAAGATGTGGGCCAGAAGCGGCCTGGACTATCCGAAGCTGGTCTCAAGGCTGATCCGTACCGCCCTGCACCGCCGCGCCGAGCACGGCTGACCGCGGCGGTCCGGAGCTCGCCGGTGACATCCCGCCGGCGCGACGCAGGCGGCAGCCGAACGGCGCCGGGTCAGTGACAGCCGGACGGAGCCGTGTCCGACGACGGCACCGAGCCGGCGATCGGGTCGGAGAACTCCGCCGCCCACTGCCCGGCCCCGAGTACGACGCGGGGACCGTGATCGCCACCGGCACGGTGCGGTCGACGGTGGTCCACACGCTCGATCCGTCCGACTGCTTGGCGGCCAGGTAGCAGACGCCGGACAGCTGGTAGACGGTGGCGGTCTCGGCCACCTTCGGCGCGGCGACGCCGCAGGCCACCCGCAGCGCCGGCTGGCCGTACGCGGCGTTCTGCTCGGCGCCGTCCGACACCGGGCGCCGTCGGGCGGACCGGACGGTGCCCGGCAGCTGGGCGATCAGCCCCCGGCAGACGGTGGCCGGGGTGGCCGCGAGGGACGGCGCCGGCATCCGCACCGTGGTGGTCGGCTGGGGGCTCGCCGAACCGGCCGCCTGCTTGCCCCCGTTGCCGCCGCCGAGCCCGCCGAGCAGCCAGAACGCGAGCGCCCCGGCGATCAGGGCGAGCGGCAGGGCGATCAGCGTCGCGGTCCGTGCCGCGGCGCGGGAGTCGGCGTCGGCCACCGAGGACACCTCCGGCGAAAGCTCGGGTGGATTCGGGTGCAGATTCTGCCCGCCCGCCCGGGGGCCGCCGCGATCGGCCCGGCGCGGCTAGAGATGCACCACCGGGCAGGTCAGGGTCCGGGTGATGCCCTCGACCGACTGGACCTTGCTGACGACGGCCTTGCCGAGCTCGTCGACGGTGTGCTTCTCGGCGAGCGCGATCACGTCGTACGGCCCGGTGACCGAGTCGACCCGGACCACGCCGTCGACGCCGCCGATCGCGGTCGCCACGTCGTGCGTCTTGCCGACCTCGGTCTGGATGAGGATGTACGCCTGGACCACGACGGGTGCCCTTCCTCCGACGGAACTGCCGGCCGAAAAGAACGTACCGTACGGTGCGCGCACCGTGTCGACCTCCGTACCGCCTGGGTTGGCCGCGAGTGGCAGGATGCGAGCAAGCCGACGACAGCGGCCGACAGCGGCGGCGGCGCGCATCCACCGCCGGCGATCGGAGGAGCCCTGCAGTGACGGTTGCCGAGATGGGGGAATTCGGCCTGATCGAGCGGGTCACCGCGCGCCTGGCGCCGGGCCCGACCTGCCTGCTCGGCCCCGGCGACGACGCGGCCGTGGTGACCACCTCCGACAACCGGGTGGTGGTCAGTACCGACGTGCTGGTCGACGGCCGGCACTTCCGCCGCGACTGGTCCTCGGCGACAGACGTCGGGCACCGCGCGGCCGGTGCCAACCTGGCCGACATCGCCGCGATGGGCGCCACCCCGACCGCGCTGGTGGTCGGGCTGTCTGCGCCGCCGGAGCTGCCGGTGGAGTGGGCCGAGCAGCTCGCCGACGGGCTCGCCGCGGAGGCGGCGCTGGTCGGTGCGAGCGTGGTCGGCGGTGACATGGTGGCCAGCCCCACGCTGACCGTCTCGGTGACCGCGCTGGGTGACCTGCGCGGGGTCGCGCCGGTGACCCGGTCCGGTGCGCAGCCCGGCGACCAGGTGGCGCTGGCCGGCCGGCTCGGCTGGGCGGCGGCCGGTTTCACCGTGCTGTCCCGCGGGTTCCGGTCGCCGCGGGCGCTGGTGGACGCGCACCGCCGGCCGCTCGTGCCGTACCAGTGCGGTCCGGTCGCGGCCCGGCAGGGCGCCACCGCGATGATCGACGTCTCGGACGGGCTGCTCGCCGACCTGGGCCACGTCGCCGACGCCAGCGGCGTCGCGATCGACGTCCGGCGGGAGCGGTTCGAGCTGCCGGAGCAGATGGTGGACGCGGCCCGGGCGCTCGGCGTCGACCCGTACGAGTGGGTGCTGACCGGCGGCGAGGACCACGCGCTGGTGGCGACGTTCCCGGCCGGCAGCGTGCTGACCGCCGACTGGCGGGTGATCGGTGCCGTCACCGCGGGCAGCGGCTTGACCGTCGACGGTGAACCGTTCACCGGCCGCGGCGGCTGGGACCACTTCCGCTGACCGGCGGCGCTCGTCACGTTGGCCGAATCCGCTCGCCGAACGCGCCGGGGTGCTGCTGGAATGGCGGGGTGACGATCGACGACATCACCACCGCGGCGCTGCACATCGAGCGGGTCGGCTTCACCGAGCCGGTGGCCCGGCAACTGGTGGCGCAGGCGCTGGCCGACCTGGGCTCCCGGTACGGCGGGGAGGGCGACGAGACGCCCGTCGATCCGGCCGACTTCGCCGCGCCGAACGGCGCGTTCCTGGTCGCCTACCGGGGCGAGACGCCGGTCGGGTGCGGTGCCTGGCGCTCGCACGGGGACGGCACCGCGGAGCTGAAGCGGATGTACACCGTGCCGGCGGCGCGCGGCACCGGGGTGGCGACCGCGGTACTGGCCGCGGTCGAGGCGGACGCCCGCCGCGCCGGCCGAACCCGGATCATCCTGGAGACCGGCGGTAAGCAGCCGGAGGCGATCGCGCTGTACGGCAAGCTCGGCTACCGGCGGATCCCGAACTACGGCTACTACGCCGACGAGCCGGACTGCCTGTCCTTCGCCCGCGATCTCTAGCTTGGGCGCGGCCTGCCGCCGGGGACGGCCCGGACCGCGTTCCGCATCCCGCCTCCGCGATCCGTCGCCGTGGTCCGGTCGGCAGAACCGGCCACTGGCCGGCGGCGATGTCACCCGATGTGCACCCGTTTGCGCGCACCGTGGTAACTGGACCTCACCGGCGTCCTGTTGGGCGCGACCGCTTACCCTCCGGTCGTGACCTACCCGCCGCAGTCGCCCGGTGGCTGGCCCGATCAGCCGCCGCAGGGCCAACCAGCGCAGCAGCCGTACTCGGGCGCCGGCGCCGACCCGTTCGGGCCGGCGCCCGCCCCGCCGTCGGGGGCGCCGTCCGCCGGCGACGAGCCGTCCGGCTTCGAGCAGTACTCGCTCGACACCGGCTGGCAGCAGCAGCCTCCGCAGTACTCGCAGCCCCCGCAGCCCGGCGCGCAGCCCCCGCCGTACGGGGCGCCACTGGCGCCGGGGATGGCGCCGCCGAGCGGGCCACCGGCCGGTTACCAACCGAGCGGGCCGCCCGCCGGCTACCAGCCCGGTACGGGCGGGTTCCCGCCACCGGGTGGGCCGGTGCCGGCGAAGAAGCGCTCGATCGCACCGTGGTTGTTCGTCGGTGGCGGCGCCCTGGTGCTGGTGCTCGCCATCGTCGCGGTGGTGGCCCTGGTCTCCACCGGCAAGGACAAGAAGCCGCCGGCCGCGGACCCGAGTTCGAGCGCGAGCGCGCGACCGTCGACCAGCGCCACCGCGAAGCCGTCGCCCGGCCCGTCCGACGACGGCGTGCACGGCAACAAGATCATCGACTCGGCGACCGGCTGGGGCTTCACGAAGGCCGGCTCGCCGTGGGTCGACTCGGTGGCGCCGGCGGCGAAGGAGTTGCAGAGCCCGGTCGGCCAGTCGGTCAAGATCGACACCAACGTGTACGCCACGATGCAGCTGGGCAAGCTGGCCAGCAACTTCGACTACAGCGGCCCGAAGGATCTGAAGAGCGTCAAGTCCGACCTGGCCACCTCGATCCTGAAGGGCTACTACGGCTCCGGCGCCAAGGTCGACGCCAGCGTCGATCACAAGGACGAGCAGCTCACGCAGCTCGGCCGGAAGGCCTGGCTGTGGGCGTTCGACGTCGCCTACACCAGCTCGGCCGGCAAGAAGACCAGCGAGTACGTCGTAATCGCCGTGCTCGACTGCGGTGACGGCACCGCGGCCGGCTTCTGGGGTTCGGTCCCGGACGGCCACGACGAGCTGAACAAGCAGATGCGCAAGGCGGCCGGCACCCTGACGCCCAAGCCCTGACCGCCGACAGCCCCGGCGCCGCCGGGGCTGTCGGTGCGCCTGGTTAGGGTTGCCGGATGGCGACCTTGAGCACGCCGCTGGGCAAGGTGCTCGGCGACAAGACCGCCGCCGCGCTGTCCGAGACGCTCGGCCTGGCCACGGTGGGTGACCTGCTCTACCACTTTCCGCGCCGGTACGCCGAGCGCGGCGAGCACACCGACCTGTCCGCGTTGCAGGTCGGTGACCAGGTCACGGTGCTCGCCCAGGTACAGCGGGTGAACGTGCGGCCGATGCGGCAGCGGCGCGGCAAGCTGCTGGAGGTCACCGTCGGCGACGGGCAGCGCACGCTGACCCTGACGTTCTTCAACCAGGCCTGGCGGCAGCGCCAGCTGACCGTCGGGCGCTGGGGGCTGTTCGCCGGCAAGGTCACCGAGTTCCGCGGCAAGCGGCAGCTCAACGGGCCCGACTTCCAGCTGCTGTCCGACCCGGGCGAGGGCGCCCAGGACAACACCGAGATCGAGGAGTTCCTCGGCGCGCTGATCCCGGTCTATCCGGCCGCGGCGACGATGCCGAGCTGGACGATCGCCCGCTGCGTGCGGGTCGCGCTGGACATCCTGGAGCCGCCGCCGGATCCGCTGCCCGAGCCGCTGCGCGCCGAGCACGAGCTGGTCGGGCTGGCCGCCGCGCTGCACGACATCCACCGGCCCAGCAGCTGGGAGGCGCGTGCCGCGGCCCGGCGCCGGCTGACCTTCGACGAGGCGTTCGCGCTGCAGTTGACCCTGGTGCAGCGCAAGGCGCGGGCGGCGGACTGGCCGGCGGTGCAGCGGCCCCGGCGCGCCGACGGGGTGCTCACCGCGTTCGACGCCCGACTGCCCTACCAACTGACCGACGGGCAGCTCGCGGTCGGCGAGGAGGTCGCCACCGACCTGGGCCGCCCGCATCCGATGCACCGGCTGCTGCAGGGCGAGGTCGGCTCCGGCAAGACGGTGTGCGCGCTGCGGGCGATGCTGCAGGTGGTCGACTCCGGCGGGCAGGCGGTGCTGCTGGCGCCGACCGAGGTGCTGGCCGCGCAGCACCACCGCGGCCTGGCCGCGCTGCTCGGCGACCTCGCCCGGACCGGCCCGGCGCCGGCCGACGGGGAGCTGCCGCTGACCGACGACAGCGCCGGCGCGACCGGCCTGGCGCTGCTGACCGGGTCGCTGCCGGCGGCGGCCCGGCGCCGGGTGCTCGCCGACATCGCGGCCGGCTCCGCCGGCATCGTGGTCGGCACGCACGCGCTGCTCTACCAGGGAGTCGAGTTCGCCGACCTGGGCCTGATCGTGGTCGACGAGCAGCACCGGTTCGGCGTCGAGCAGCGCGATGCGTTGCGGGACAAGGCGACCCAGCCGCCACACGTACTGGTGATGACCGCCACCCCGATCCCGCGCACGGTGGCGATGACGGTGTTCGGCGACCTGTCGGTGTCGTCGCTGACCGAGCTGCCGCGCGGCCGGTCACCGATCACGACCCACGTCGTACCTGGCAACCGGGAGCGCTGGATGGAGCGCACCTGGGCCCGGGTGCGCGAGGAGGTCGCCGCCGGTCACCAGGCCTACGTGGTGTGTCCACGGATCGGCACCGATCCCACCGACGAGGACGCGCCGGAGGAGGGCCCGCCGGCCGAGGACGAACGCCGACCCCCGCTCGGCGTGGCCGAGGTGGCTCCGCAGCTCGCCGACGGGCCGCTGGCCGGGCTGCGGGTCGGCCAGCTCACCGGCCGGCTGCCGGCCGACCAGAAGGACGCGGTGATGCGCGCGTTCGCCGCCGGCGAGCTGGACGTGCTGGTGGCGACCACGGTGATCGAGGTCGGCGTCGACGTGCCGAACGCGACGGCGATGGTGGTGCTCGACGCCGACCGGTTCGGCGTCTCGCAGCTGCACCAGTTGCGCGGCCGGGTCGGCCGTGGTGCCGCGCCCGGGTTGTGCCTGCTGGTGAGCGAGGCGGCGCCGGAGTCGCCGGCGCACGAGCGGCTCACCGCGGTCGCCTCCACGGTGGACGGGTTCCGGCTCGCCGAGCTCGACCTGGAGCAG
The DNA here is from genome assembly GCF_016865425.1 of Actinocatenispora thailandica. Classification (NCBI taxonomy): domain Bacteria; kingdom Bacillati; phylum Actinomycetota; class Actinomycetes; order Micromonosporales; family Micromonosporaceae; genus Actinocatenispora; species Actinocatenispora thailandica. The sequence goes on from NZ_AP023355.1 coordinate 2,500,001, forward strand.
CGGCGGGAGGGCGACGTGCTCGGCGCCGCACAGTCCGGTCGCCGCTCGCACCTGCGGCTGCTGTCGCTGTTGCGCGACGCGAAGCTGATCGCGCAGGCGCGGGACGAGGCGATCCGCGTCATCGAGGACGACCGCGACCTGGCCGAGCATCCGCTGCTGGCCGAGGCGGTCGCCGCCCTCGTCGACGAGGACCGCGCCGAATACCTGGAGAAGGGCTGACCGGGCCGCCGCACGGCACCGACCGGCGGCGGCGCACCGGCCCGGCCCCGTCGCCGGGCCGCATCGGCGGTGCCAGGCACGGCCGTGATCCGGCGGCCCTGCCGGTCAGCCGACGATCAGGGCGGGATGGTCGGGGTCGTCGTAGCGCACCGCGACGTCCGCGGTGCCGCGCGGCGCCACCTCCTCGGCATACCGGCGGTACGCGTCGAGCGTCCAGGCGGCGTCGGGGTCGAGCCGCCGGGCCAGTACGGCCGGGGAGACGTCCAGGTGCACGGTGAGCTCGGCCGGCAGCCCGCGCCCGAGCAGCAGGTCGCCCTCGAGCAGCAGTACCGCGCCGGCCGGCGCCGCGCGGTAGCGGGCCCGGGTGGCCCGGTCGGCGTCGACGTCCCACAGCGTCGGCAGGTAGCGCCCGGATCCGTCCGGACCGAGCGGCGCCAGTACCTCCCGGACCAGCCCGGCCGCGTCCAGCCAGCCGTCGTAGTAGCTGTCCGGGTCGCGCCGCCCGTACTCCAGCCGCAGCGACGCCGGGCGCAGGAAGTCGGCGGCGTGCACCACGACCACCGGTCGGCCGCGGGCGCGTAGCGGGTCGGCCAGTGCGGTGGCGAGCTGCTCCGGCCGGGCCGGCGGCGCACCGTCCAGCAGCACCCGGGTACGGTCCGGGCCGATGCCGTCGATGCGCGCCACCAGCCGGTCGACCAGTAGCGCCGGGGTGATCGGTTCGACCCGCACGAGCTCAGCGCCCGCCCGTGCGAAGCTGCCGACGACCGACCATCAGCGGTCGGTCGGGGAGACGCGGCGGCGCCGGGCGGTGACGAACAGCACCAGCCCACCGCCGGCCAGTACCACGACGGCCACGATGACCGCGGCCAGCGACCCGCCGGTGACCGGCAGGCTGCTCGCGCTGCCGGCGGCGGCGGCGGCGCTGCTGGCCGGCGCGGAGTGGACCGGCGCCGGAGCGGCCGACGCGGACGGTGACGCGGAGTCGGTCACGCTGACCACGCAGGCGGTCCGGCCGCCGTGGAAGCTGCCCAGCGGCCCGATGGACCGGTTGCCCGGGGCGCCGCCGTGACCGAGCACCTTCGCTCCGTAGCTGGGTGTGCCCTTCCGGAAGTCGGTGAGCACCTCGTCCCGATCGCCCCAGATCAGCACCACCTGGGTGTAGCAGTCGGGTACCGCCACCCGCAGTGTCACCGACGGGTGCCGGGCGCTCACCGTGCGGGTCTGCTGTCGGAACAGCTGCTGCGGCAGCGCGGAGGCGTAGCCGCCACCGGCGCTCGTCGCCGTGTAGCTGGCCAGCGAGAAGTCCTGGCTGGAGCCCTTGCACAGCTTCTGGCCGGCCAGCAGCGCCACGGTGGCGGTGCCCTTCGTACCGTCGAAGCTGTGCTGGTAGCTCGCGTCGGCCGCCTCGATGCACTTGGGCGCCGGCTCCGAGCACACGTCGCCGGGGATCGTCTTGCTGGCGGTCTGGGCGGCGGTCGCGCGGTCCGCCCAGCGCACGGTGTAGTTCAGCGTCGCCGTCTCGGTGGAGGTCGGCACCAGCTGCTTGCCGATGATCTTGTCGCCCTTGCCGTCCAGCTCGGTGCCGCCGAGCGCCACGCCGGCCGGCTTGCTCGACACGTCGCTGACGTCGGCCACGTCCGGCCAGCCGTTGCGGATCGACCAGCGCACCGCGACCTTGCCGTTCTCGCAGCTCAGCGTCGCGGTGGCGGGCGCGGCATGGGTGGTTGCGGCGGCCGGCGCGGCGAAGCTGAGCGCGCCGAACAGCCCGACCGCCAGGGCGGCGAGCAGCGCCGGTATCCGGCGCACCAGGTCAGTGCCAGGCAAGGCGTACTCCGCGACAGGGGTGATCGGGTTGGCCATGCGGTGCGGTGCCGCGACGGGCTGCGGCGACCGCGCGAGAGGGGGGTGCGCGGCGGGACTCGGTCTCGCCCACAGCCCCGATCCGCGCGACCTCCTCGCCGCCCGACCTTAACCATCCGGAACCAGCTGCCGGAAGGCGGCCGGTGGGTAGCCGGCCCGCCGGGCGGTGATCGAACACGCAGGGTGGCGACATCGTCGCGGCAGGGCGGTCCCGGCCGACGGTACCCAGCCGGGTACCGTCACCGCCGTGCAGCATGCCCACGGAGCGCGCCGGTGACCCGGATCGTGGCCGGCGCCCTCGGCGGCCGCCGGCTGGCGGTCCCGGCCGGGCAGTCCACCCGGCCGACCTCCGATCGGGTCCGCGAGGCGCTGTTCAGCACCCTCGGCACGCTGCTGGAACTGCCCGGCGCCCGGGTGCTGGACCTGTACGCCGGGTCCGGCGCGGTCGGCTTCGAGGCACTGTCCCGCGGCTGCGGGTACGCGTTGTTCGTCGAGTCCGATCCGAAGGCGGCGGCGGTGCTGCGCCGCAACGCCGCGCAGCTGGGGGTCGGCGGCGCGGCCCGGATCGTCGCCGGTCCGGTCGCCCGGGCGCTGGAACGGCCCCCGGCGCAGCGCTACGACCTGGTCTTCGCCGACCCGCCGTACGCGCTGCCCCAGGAGACGCTGACCACGGTGCTGGCTGCCGTCACCGCCGACTGGCTCGCGCCGGACGGGGTGCTGGTGGTGGAGCGCTCGACCCGCACCGCCGAGCCGGACTGGCCGGAGGAGATCACCGGCCGGCGCGGACGCCGCTACGGCGAGACCACCCTTTGGTACGGTCGCCGATCATGAGGCGTGCGATCTGCCCCGGGTCGTTCGATCCCGTCACGAACGGGCATCTGGACATCATCGGCCGGGTGGCCAACCTGTACGACGAGGTCGTGGTGGCGGTCTTCGTCAACCAGTCGAAGGTCGGGCTGTTCGACGTCGGCGAGCGCATCGAGATGCTCACCGAGGTCACCCGGCAGTACCCGAACGTGACGATCGACTCGTTCGCCGGGCTGACCGTGGACTACTGCCGCGCGCACGGCATCTCGGTGATCGTCAAGGGCCTGCGCGCGGTCAGCGACTTCGACTACGAGCTGCAGCAGTCTCAGATGAACCTGGGGCTGGCCGGCGTGGAAACCCTCTTCATGGCCACGAACCCGCTTTACTCTTTTCTGTCGTCAAGTTTGGTCAAGGACGTCGCGAAGTGGGGCGGCGACGTGTCACCGCACGTTCCGGACGTGGTGGCGCAGCGACTCGCCGCGCGGCTGCGCCCCGGTACGGCCTGACCCGGCGGCCCGGCCGCGCCGGCAGGTGACGCGACCGGTACCAGCGAGAGGCAGGCGATCCGCGCCTGGCAGGAGGGAAGTGACCGGGTTGGATCCGCTGGAGCGCATCGACGAGATCATGAACTACGTCGAGTCCGCCCGATCGGTGCCGATGTCGTCGCGCAACTGCATGGTCGACCGCGGCGAGATCATCGCGATGCTCGACGAGCTGCGGGCCGAACTGCCGGGCGAACTGCGCCGTTCGCAGGCGCTGCTGGAGGAACGCGACAAGATCATCGCGGCGGGCCAGCGGGAGGCCGAGCGCATCATCACCGAGGGTGAGGCCGAGCACGCCCGGCTGGTCTCGGCCAACGAGGTCGCCGTCTCCGCCGAGCACGAGGCCAACCGGATCGTCGGCGAGGCCCGCGAGGAGTCGCAGCGGCTGCGCGAGGAGTGCGAGGAGTACGTCGACACGACCCTCGGCAACTTCGAGCGGTTGTTGACCAAGTCGCTCGCCACGATCGAACGCGGCCGGGACAAGATGCACGCGCTGCGGGAGATCGGCTCGTTCGCCCCGGACGACGAGGAGTTGCCCGAGTCGTCGCTGTCCTGACCGGGCCCCGGCACCCGGCTGGGGGCCCGGGGCGTGGCGCCGGGCGTTCACCGGTTCGACGCTGCGCGGCGCCCGCGGGTAGCCTTCCACGGTGCCGGCGGGTCCCGCCGGTGTCCACCGAACGATCGAGGTCGACCGAGACATCATGGCTGAAAGCACGCCGCGTCCGCCGGACGCCACGTCGCCGCTGGTGCTGTCCACCCGCGAGCTGCCCCGCGGCGCGGGGGAGATGCGCGAGGTGGTGCGCACCGCGCCGGCGCCGGCCGACCTCGGGCTGCCGCTGATCGGCGTGCCCGAGGGCGCCGAGATCGACCTGGATCTGCGGATGGAGTCCGCCTCGGAGGGCGTGTTCGTCTCCGGCACGGTGACCGCGCCGCTGCGCGGCGAGTGCGGTCGCTGCCTGCAGGAGATCTCGGACACGATCACGGTGCACCTCGGGGAGTTGTTCGCCTACCCGGGCAGCACCACCGACGAGACCACCGACACCGACGAGGTCCGCCGGCTGCAGGACGAGCTGGCCGACCTGGAGCCGGTGATCCGGGACGCCATCGTGCTGGAGCTGCCGACCAGCCCGCTGTGCAGCCCGGACTGCGCGGGCCTGTGTGCGCAGTGCGGCCAGCCACTGGCCGACCTGCCGCCCGACCACGGCCACCAGACGACCGATCCGCGGTGGTCGGCGCTCGCCGGGCTGAAAGACAAACTCGCCGATTCGTGACCGCGGCGGCCCAACGGGGCCCGGGGTGCGCCCCGGGCACGGTCGGTCGGGGGCGCAGCGGCCCCGTTCGAGCGCTTGCGGGCGACCCGGCAGTGGTCGTCGGCGCCCGATGGGTGACAATAGCTGGGCGGCTCGGTGACCCGAGCGATTCCGTGTGCCCCGGTGCACGGTGCCCGATCCAACGAGAAGACCATCAGGAGTGAGTGACGTGGCCGTTCCGAAGCGCCGGATGTCGCGGAGCAACACGCGGTCCCGCCGCAGCCAGTGGAAGACCAGCGCGGTGGCCACCCAGCCGTGCCCGCAGTGCCGGTCGCCGAAGCTGCCGCACGCGGCGTGCGGTGTGTGCGGCACCTACAACGGCCGCCAGGTCGTGGAGGTCTGACCCGCCCGCGACATGACGCGATCCGAGCGGCGTGCCGCGCGGATCGCCGTCGACCTCCTCGGCGGGGACGATGCTCCCGCCGTCGTGGTTGACGGCGCTCTGCTGGCGCTGAACGCCGACCCCATGCTCCGGCTGTTGCCGGTGGGTCCCCAGGTCGTCCTCGACGACCTGCTGGCCCGGCTTCCCGCTGCCCATCGGGAGCGGACCGAACCGGTCCCGGTCGAGACCGACGGCACCCTGCCGGTCCATGCCGCGGTGCGGCTGGTCTCCGCCGAACGCGCGGACGCGGTGGTGTCCGCCGGCGCGACCGGTTCGGCGGTGCGATCCGCGGTGGCGCACTGCGGACGCTTCCCGGGGCTGCGCCGCCCGGCCCTCGCGGTCACCGTGCCCGCGGCCCGCGGGCCGCTGATCCTGCTCGATGTGGGCGCCGCGCCCGACCTGACCGCCGCCGACCTGGTCCGCCATGCCGTCCTGGGCGCCGGCTACGCGACGGCCACGCTCGGCGTCGCCCGGCCGCGGGTCGGGCTGCTGTCCATCGGCACCGAGCCGGGCGTGGGCGACGAGTTGCGGCGCGCCGCCGACCGGGAACTGGCCGCGGGCGTGCTGCCGCCGGACACCGACTACGTGGGCCTGGTGGAGGGCTACGACGTGCCCGTCGGCGGTGTGGCCGACGTGGTGGTCACCGACGGTTTCACCGGGAACGTCCTGCTCAAGGGCATCGAAGGCGCCCTGCGGCTGAGTCGGGGGGCGGCCGGTGCGCTGCGCCTGAACCACGGTACGGACGGTCTGCGGCCGGATCGGGCCGTGGCCGGCGCGGTGCGGTGCGGCCCGGGCGTCGACGCCGGCCCGGACGGCGCGGACCCGCCGGTCGACGGCGATGGGGTGCCGCGGGCCGCGGCGCTGTTGGGAGTGGCCGCGTCGGTGGTGGTCTGCCACGGTGCGGCGGACGCGTCGGACGTCGCCTCCGGGATCGGGTTCGCCGCGCGGATGGTCGCCGGGCACACGGTCGATCGGGTGGCGCGGATGGATCGAGTGTTCCGGGAGCTGACCCGGGCGCCAGGAGGTGTGCGAGGCGATGAGGCGACGACAGGTCCCGCAGATGACGACCGGAGGCCGCGATGAGTAGCGCGACACCGACCGAGCTGACCGCGGCGCTGGGCGTCGAGCTGTCGCCGCCGCTGTTGGAGCGGGCCCTGACGCACCGCTCGTACGCGTACGAGCACGGTGGTCTGCCGACCAACGAGCGGCTGGAGTTCCTCGGCGACGCGGTGCTCGGCCTGGTCGTGACCGACGCGCTGTACCGCACCCACCCCGACCTGCCGGAGGGGCAGCTGGCGAAGTTGCGCGCCTCGGTGGTCAACATGCGCGCGCTGGCCGAGGTGGCGCGCGGTCTCGGCCCGCACGGCCTCGGCGCGTACGTGCGGCTCGGCAAGGGTGAGGAGACCACCGGCGGTCGGGACAAGGCGAGCATCCTCGCCGACACCACCGAGGCGCTGCTCGGCGCGGTCTACCTGGAGCACGGCACGGACGTCGCGTCGGTGCTGGTGCACAAGCTGTTCGACCCGCTGATGGCGGACGCGTCGCGACGCGGCGCCGGCCTGGACTGGAAGACCAGCCTGCAGGAGCTGACCGCGAACCAGGGCCTCGGCGTCCCCGAGTACGAGGTGGCCGAGGACGGGCCGGACCACGCGAAGACGTTCACCGCGTGGGCGGTGGTGGCCAGCGAGCGGTTCGGCTCCGGTAACGGCCGAAGCAAGAAGGAGGCCGAACAGCGCGCCGCCGAGCAGGCGTGGCGGGAACTCTCGGCCCGTGCCGAGGGGGGCACCGGCGGCGCGTCGACCGGGTCGGCGTGACCGAGCAGCTCGACGTCGGCGCGGCGGCGCCGCCGGCGTCGGCGACCGGGCCGTCGCCGCGCGTGGAGTTCGTGATCCGGCAGCTGCTCGCGCCGGTGGCGATCTTCGCGGCGAACCGGCTGGTGCAGTTCGTGCTGCTGGCGCTGCTCGCGCGGCCCGGCCAGACGGTGTACTCGCGGCTGTCCATCTGGGACGCCGACTTCTTCCTGCGGATCGCCCGGGACGGCTACGACCACGCCCTGCAGTACGACGGGTCGGGTCACCTGATCGGCAACACGCTGGCGTTCTTCCCGGGCTACCCGCTGTGCGTACGGTTCGTCGCGCTGTTCGGGGTGCCCTACCCGGCCGCCGGCGTGGTGGTCTCGCTGCTGGCCGGCGCCGCCGGTACGGTGCTGATCCACCTGCTGGGCCGGCAGCTGCGCGGCGCCCGGTTCGGGTACGTGCTCGCGGTGCTGTTCTGCGCGCAGCCGATGTCGGTGGTGTTCTCGATGGCCTACTCGGAGGCGCTGTTCTGCGCCCTGGTGCTGGCCATGCTGCTGTGCCTGCGCCGGCAACAGTGGCTGCTGGCCGGCGGGTTCGCCGTCGCTGCCGGCCTGACCCGCAGTACCGGCCTGGCCGCCGCGGTGGCGCTGGCCTGCTACGCCGGGTACCGGCTGTGGGCCGACCGGCGGCTTGCCGGTGCGCCGCGGGTCCGCCCGGTGGTGGCGGCGCTGGCCGGGCTGGCCGCGGTGCCCGGCTTCTGGCTCTGGGTGGGACACCGGCTGGGCCGCACCGACGGCTGGTTCGTCGAGCAGTCGCAGGGCTGGGGGACCGGCGTCGACTGGGGTGCGGCGAGCCTGCGCTTCGTGGCCGACACGTTCCGCAACGCGGACGGCTTCATCCAGCTGGCGACCGCGTTCCTGCTGGTGTTCACCGGGGTGCTGGTGCTGTGGGCGCTGCTGGATCGCACCGACGGCAACTGGTGGCCGATGGCGCTGTACGGCCTGCTGGCCTACGGCACGGTCGCCGGCGCCTCGGGCTACTTCAACTCCCGACCCCGGCTGCTGGTACCGGTGCTGTCCGCGCTGCTGCCGGTCGGCGCGGCGCTGCTGCACGCCCGTACCCGGGTGCTGGTGCCGTGCCTGGTGGCGATCAGCCTGGTCGGCTGCTGGTTCGGGGCGTACATGATCACCGTCTGGCCGTACACGATCTAGCGGTCGCAACAGGAGGGCGTGGGATGGCTGTCGAGGCTCGGGGCGGGATCGCCACGGCGGAGGTGCGAGTGCATACCGGCGCGGAGTGCGCTCGTGCCGGCGACGCGGGCCGCGTCGTGCCGAGTCCGACAGGCGCCGACCGCCCTTCGTACCGCGACCTCTCCGGGATGCCCGGTGCCTGAGCTGCCCGAGGTGGAGACCGTCCGTGCCGGTCTGCAGAAGTGGGTGGCCGGCCGGCGGATCGAACGGGTCGAGGTGCGCCACCCGCGGGCGATCCGCCGGCACGCGCCCGGCGCCGAGCACTTCACCGCGGCGCTGTCCGGCCGGACCATCGTCGACGCCCGCCGCCGCGGCAAGTACCTGTGGCTGCCGTTGGACGGCCCGGTCGAGCCGGGCGACACCGCGGAGACGGGCGAGGCGATCCTCGCCCATCTGGGCATGTCCGGCCAGCTGCTGGTGCAACCGCCGGACGAGCCGGACGAGAAGCACCTGCGGGTCCGCCTCGAATTCGCCGACGGCGGCACCGAACTGCGTTTCGTCGACCAGCGCACGTTCGGCGGGCTGTCGCTGGCCCGGCTGGTCCGGGCCGGGCTCGGTGGCGCCGAGCTGCCGGCCGAGATCGCGCACATCGCCCGCGACCCGGTCGACCCGGAGTTCGACGACGAGGCGTTCGTCGCCGCGCTGCGCCGCCGCCGTACCGGCGTCAAGCGGGCGCTGCTGGACCAGTCGCTGATCTCCGGGGTCGGCAACATCTATGCCGATGAGGCGTTGTGGCGGGCGAAGCTGCACTGGGCCCGCGCGACCGACACGATGACCCGCCCGGCGGTCCGTGCGCTGCTCGCGGACGTGCGCGGGGTGCTCGGTGACGCGCTGCGCGCCGGCGGCACCAGCTTCGACGCGCTGTATGTCAACGTCAACGGCGAGTCGGGCTACTTCGACCGGTCCCTGGACGTGTACGGCCGGGACGGCGAGCCGTGCCACCGGTGCGGCACGCCGATCCGCCGCGAGCCGTTCATGAACCGCTCGTCGTACCGCTGCCCGCGCTGCCAGCCCCGTCCGCGGCATCCGCACCCGTAGCCGGGGCCCCGGTGCGGCCGGACGGCGCGGCCCGGCCGACGACGAACCAGACCACCAGGCCGGCCTCGACCAGCACCGAGCCGATCGGCGTGGCCAGCGCGAGCAGTGTCGCCGCGAGGTACCCGGCGGGCCCGACCAGTGAGGTGCGCCGGGCCCGGCGGGCGGTGTCGGCGCTGCCGGGGTGCATCAGCTCCGGATGCCGGTACAGATGCTGCCAGAGCAGCGTGAACCACATCGAGGTCAGCGTCAGCGCGGCGCCGTAGAAGACCGCGGCGCCGGTCGCGTCGTGCCCACCGACGAGGTGCTCGCCGACGGTGGCGGTCGGTACCGGCAGGAAGCCGATCGTCAGCAGCATGCCGAGGTTGAGCAGCAGCAACGTCCGGTCGACGGCCCGGACCTGGTGGAACAGGTTGTGGTGGTGGATCCAGGCGATCCCGATGATCAGGAAGCTGACGACGTAGCCGGCCAGCGACGGCCACTCGTGGCCCAGCGCCGGCCACACCGCGGCGTCCGCGACCGGTGCACGAATGTCGAGTACCAGCAGGGTGGCCGCGATCGCGATGATGCCGTCGCTGAGGGCGGACAGCCGCGCCGGCGTGATCGTGGTGGGGTTCATCCGGGGATTATCGGCCGGAGGCGAGGTGCACCCCGCCGGCGACCTCCAGCACGCTGCCGGTGACGAATCCGTTGGTGGCGAGGGTCAGGACCGCCTGGGCGACCTCGCCGGCGGCGCCGATCCGACCGACCGGCAGCGTCTTCTCCTGCGCGGCGAACATCTCGTCGCGCACCGCTTCGGGCACCTGGTCCCACCACGGGGTACGGATGATGCCGGGGGAGACCGCGTTGACCCGCAGCGGCGCGAGCTCCACCGCGAGCGGGCGGATCATCGCCTCCAGCGCTCCGTTGATCGCGGCCAGCCCGGCGGTGCCGGGCAGCGCGGCGCGGGCCGAGGCCGCGGTCAGGAACGTGATCGAGCCGCGCAGCCGGGGGAGCGCCGCCTGCGCGATGCCGAGGTGCGCCCAGAACTTGCGCTCGAAGCCGTCCCGCAGCGCGGAAAGGTCGAGGGTGGCGAACGGGCCGGCGCCGGCCGCGCCGCTGAGCGCCAGCACCAGGTGGTCGTACTCGTCGGGGGCGGTGAAGAAACCGGCGACCAGGTCGGGGTCGGTGGCGTCGAGGCGGTGTGCGGTGCCGCCGATGCGGTCGGCGACGGCGGCGAGCCTCGTCTCGTCGCGCCCGGTGATCACCACGTCGGCGCCCTGCTGGGCGAACAGCTCCGCGGTGGCGGCGCCGATGCCCGAACTGCCGCCCATCACGAGGGCGCGCTGACCAGTGAGTGACACGGTTGCCTCTTTCCATTTGTCGAGTCGTACCGTCTCGACAAAGCATTACCGAGACCAATCGTCTCGTCAACGGGTACAGTGCGAGCATGCCGGGAGATTCCAGTCACGTCGATGCCGGCCCGACCCGCCGGCCGCACACCGGGCGCCGCCGCAACGAGGCCGCCCGGCGGGCGATCCTGGCCGCGGCGCTGCGGGCCGCCGCCCGGTCCGACGCGGTGCCCACGGTCGACGCCATCGCCGCCGAGGCGGGCGTCGGCAAGCAGACGATCTACCGCTGGTGGTCCGGGAAGCACGCGGTCCTGCTGGAGGCGCTCGCCGACAGTGCCGCGGTGCAGGTGCCGGCTCCCGACACCGGTACCCTGCTCGGCGACCTCACCGCGTTCCTCACGGCCACGTTCCGGGGCGCCGGCCGGCCACCGGTCTCGACCGCGCTGCGGGCACTTGCCGTTGCGGCACAACGGACTCCGGATACCGCGACGGCACTGAGGGGCTTCGTCGAGGCGCGCCGGGAGGCCCTGCGCGCGTTGCTGGTGCGCGGGGTGGAACGCGCCGAGCTGCCCGCCGCCACCAACCTCGATGTGCTGGTCGACCAGGCCTACGGCCTGCTGTGGTACCGGCTGCTCCTGGGGCACGCGCCGCTCACCGACGAGGCGGCCGCGAGCCTCGCGGCGTCGCTCGCCGGGAGGCCGGCATCGGGCGAGTGACCGGGCCGGCAAACATCGCCGGAACGAGACCGTTGGACTACTCTATGTATGCATAAGGACCACTCTCGGCTCGGTGATGGACGATCGAATGAGCGCGGTGACGCCGGACGGACGCGGCGGGTCGGTTCGGGTCGTGGCCGTGGTGCGGGGCCTCGTCCAGGGCGTCGGGTTCCGCTACCGGACCCGGTCCCGGGCCGAGGCGCTGGGGCTGTCCGGTTGGGCCAGAAACCTCCCCGATGGGCGGGTCGAAGTGGTCGCGGAGGGGGACCGTGCTGCATGTCACGATCTGGCCGATTGGCTCGGTGGTCCACAGGCCCCGGGGCGGGTGGATGCCGTGGTGGTACGGGTGGAGCGGGCACGCGGCGACCTGGCCGGATTTGCGACGGGGTGATGAAGTTGAGCCCACCAGACTCATGACATCCTTGACGATGTCGGCCGTGCTGGCACACCATATGGACGTCGCCACTGCACCCGCCCGTCTCGCCGATCCGGTGGCGGGTGTGCATCTACGGCCATCCGGCGACGCATTCGCAAGGAGACACCATGGCGAAGGCCCTCTACGGCCACGTCGGTCATGCGCCGGATCGGCGCCTGATCGACGAGGTCACCCGACTGCGCGCCCGCGTGCGGGCGCTCGAGTTCGAGACCGCGCGGTTGCAGGCCGAGAACGACCGGCTGACCGCGGCGAGTCAGGAGTCCGACGATCTGTTCCGGATCTCCGAACCCGCGCTGACCTGATCCGGCGCTGACCCGTCCCGGACGGCATGCGGGCGCAGCGCCCGGCCGAGCCGGAACAAGCACGGACCGCGCACCGACGATCAGCGCACGCACCACCGCAGTACCCGATGGAGCCCGTAGCCGCGGGATCGGTACCCCGCGTCCGCCGTGTCCGCCGTCGTGCGGTCTCGCGCGGTGGCGCGCCGTCGCGCGAACCCGGGCAGACCGCGCCGATACCGGAACCGGTATCGGCGCGTCCGTCCCTTTCCGGCCGGTTCGCGCTCCCCGGCGGGTCGCGGCCCTCCCGCCTCGGACTCGGCCGCGAGCCGGCGCCCCGGCACGCGCTGTCGCCCCTGCGCCGGAGACACGCGCTGTATCGCCCCTGCGCCCGAGCACGCGTTGTGTCGCCTTGGCGCGCCGGGGGTGCGCGCTGTGTCGCCTTGGCGCGCCGGAGGTGCGCGCTGTGTTGCGCTGGCGCGCCGGAGGTGCGCGCTGTGTTGCGCTGGCGCGCCGGAGGTGCGCGCTGTGTTGCGCTGGCGCGCCGGAGGTGCGCGCTGTGTTGCGCTGGCGCGCCGGAGGTGCGCGCTGTGTTGCGCTGGCGCGCCGGAGGTGCGCGCTGTGTCGCCCTGGCGCGCCGGAGGTGCGCACATGCTCATCGGGCGTGGTGCGGCACGGTAGCCTGCGACTCGGGCCTTTTCTCCCCGGCACGCCCGGCGGAAGGCCCGAACGCGCAGGTCGCGCCGCGCGCAGGTCAGTTCCCGCCATGGAGGATCGACAGCCCAGTGCATCTCAAGAGCCTCACGCTGAAGGGCTTCAAGTCGTTCGCCACCGCCACGACGCTGAAGCTGGAACCCGGCGTCACCTGCGTGGTCGGCCCGAACGGCTCGGGCAAGTCCAACGTCGTGGACGCGATCGCCTGGGTGCTCGGCGAGCAGGGCGCCAAGGCGCTGCGCGGCGGCAAGATGGACGACGTGATCTTCGCCGGTACGTCCGGCCGCGCCCCGCTCGGGCGCGCCGAGGTCACCCTGACCATCGACAACTCCGACGGGGCGCTGCCCATCGACTACACCGAGGTGTCGATCACCCGACGGCTGTTTCGCACCGGCGACGGTGAGTACGAGATCAACGGCGACCGGTGCCGGCTGCTCGACATCCAGGAACTGCTGTCCGACTCCGGCATCGGTCGCGAGATGCACGTCATCGTCGGCCAGGGCCAGCTCGACCAGGTGCTGCACGCGAAGCCGGAGGACCGGCGCGGGTTCATCGAGGAGGCGGCCGGCGTCCTGAAGCACCGCAAGCGCAAGGAGAAGGCGCTGCGCAAGCTGGATGCGATGCAGGCCAACCTGAACCGGGTCCAGGACCTCACCGGCGAGCTGCGCCGCCAGCTCAAGCCGCTCGGCAAGCAGGCCGAGATCGCCCGCCGGGCCGCCGGCATCCAGGCCGACCTGCGCGACGCCCGGTTGCGGCTGCTGGCCGACGACCTGTCCGCGGTGCGCGGGGCGTTGCGCAAGGACGTCTCCGACGAGGAGTCGATCCGCGCCAGCCGGGAACGCATCGAGGTCGAACACGGCTCCGCGCAGCGCCGGCTCACCGAGCTGGAGCAGGCGCTGGCCGCCGACGCGCCGGTGCTCGCCCGCGCCCAGGAGACCTGGTACAAGCTGTCCGGGCTGCAGGAACGGTTCCGCTCGACGAGCCAGCTCGCCGCCGAGCGGGTGCGGTTCCTGTCCGCCGCCGGCGACGACGAGCGCACCGGCCGTGACCCGGATGCGCTGGAGCACGAGGCGGAGCGGGTCCGCGAGCAGGAGACCGAACTGCGGCTGGCCCTGGAGGAGGACAAGGCGCGGCTGGCCGAGACGGTCGAGTACCGGCAGCAGGTCGAGTCCGAGCTGGCCGGGGCGGAACGCGAACTGGTCGCCGCGGCCAAGGCGGTCGCCGACCGGCGGGAGGGTCTCGCGAAGCTGACCGGCCAGGTCAACGCGCTGCGGACCCGGTCCCGCGCGGCGGAGGACGAGATCGCGCGGCTGTCGGTGGCGTTCGACGAGGCGCAGGCGCGGTACGAGACGGCCGCCGAGGAACTCGCCGTCGCGCAGGAGAGCGCCGACGGCATCGACTCCGACGACGCCGAGGTGGCGCAGCGGCTCGCCGACGCCAAGCAGGCCCGGCAGGACGCCGAGGCGGGCGTCAAGCAACTCACCGACGCCGAGCGCGCCGCCGAGCGGGAGGCGGCCCAGTGGAAGGCCCGGGAGGAGGCGCTCGCGCTGGGGCTGCGCCGCAAGGACGGTGCCGGCGCGTTGCTCGCCGCCGGTGCCGACCGGCTGCCCGGCGTGCTGGGCAGTGTCGCGGCCCTGCTCACCGTCGAGTCCGGGTACGAGGCGGCGGTCGCCGCGGCGCTCGGCCCGTTCGCCGACGCGGTCGCGGTCCGCGCGGTCGACCATGCGGTCGCCGCGGTCGAGCTGCTCAAGGCCGACGACGCCGGCCGGGCCACGATGCTCGTCGGTACCGACTCCGGCGCCGCCGAGCCGACCGGCGGGCTGCCTGGCGGGGCACGCTGGGCGATGCAGGTGCTGCAGGCGCCGGTGGAGCTGCGGCCGGCGGTCGCCGCACTGCTGCGCGACACGGCGGTGGTCGACGATCTCGCCGCGGCCCGCAGCCTGGTCGCGGACCGGCCGGAGCTGCGCGCGGTCAGCCGGGACGGCGACGTGCTCGGCGCCGACCACGCCGCCGGCGGATCGTCGTCGGCGCCGAGCTTCATCGAGGTACAGGCCGCGGTCGACGAGGCGGCGCAGCGCCGGGCCGAGGCCGAGCAGCGGGTCGAGGAGCTGGGCGAGCAGCTGGAGCGGGCCCGCGCGGTGGTCGCCGAACGGAGCGAGGCGGCGAAGGCGGCCGAGCAGCAGCGCCGGTCGGCCGAGCAGCAGCGCCACGCGGTGTCCCGGCAGCTCGCCGAGTACGGCGCCGCGGCCCGGTCGGCGCGCGGCGAGGCGGACCGGTTGCAGACCTCCCGGCAGAAGGCCGAGCAGGCCCGGGATGCCGACCTGGCCGGGTTGGCCGAGCTCGAGGAGCGGCTGCGGCTGGCCGAGGCGACCCCGGCCGACGAGGAACCGGACGCCACCCGGCGCGACGAGCTGGCCGCCGCGGTCGGCCCGTCCCGGCAGGCCGAGATGGAGGCGCGGCTGGCGGTGCGTACCGCCGAGGAGCGGGTCCGGGCGCTGTCCGGCCGTGCCGACGGACTGGCCCGGCAGGCCGCGCAGGAACGCGCCGCCCGGGAACGCGCCGCGGCCCGGAAGGCTCGTCGGGAGCGCGGTGCCACGATCGCGCGGGCGGTGTCGCTCGCCGCCCAGGCCGCGCTGCACCGCATCGGCGAGTCGCTGACCGCCGCGGCCACCGAACGCGACCAGATCGCCGCCGCCCGTACCGGGCGCGAGGCCGAGCTGGCCGAGGTCCGTACCCGGGTGCGTGAGCTGGGCGGTGAGCTGGAGCGGCTGACCGATGCGCTGCACCGGGACGAGGTGGCCCGGGCCGAGCAGCGGATGCGCATCGAGCAGCTGGAGGCCAAGGCCGCCGAGGAGTACGCGATCGACGTCGAGACGCTGCTCGGCGAGTACGGCCCGGACCAGCCGGTACCGCCGACCGCCGCCGAGGTGGCCGCGGCGGAGGCGGCGGAGAAGCCGATACCGCAGCCGGCCCTGTTCGACCGGGCCACCCAGGAGAAGCGGGCCGCCCGGGGAGAACGCGAGCTGGCCCTGCTGGGGAAGGTGAACCCGCTCGCGTTGGAGGAGTTCGCGGCGCTGGAGGAGCGGTACAAGTTCCTCTCCGAGCAGTTGGAGGACCTGAAGGGCACCCGGCGCGACCTGCTGACCGTGGTCAAGGAGGTCGACGACCGGATCCTGGAGGTGTTCCGCAGCGCCTACGAGGACACCGCCCGCGAGTTCGAGAAGGTGTTCTCGGTGCTGTTCCCGGGCGGCGAGGGGCGGCTGCGGCTGACCGACCCGGACGACCTGCTCACCACCGGTATCGAGGTGGAGGCCCGGCCGCCGAACAAGAAGGTGAAGCGGCTCTCGCTGCTGTCCGGTGGGGAGCGCTCGCTGACCGCGATCGCCCTGTTGTGCGCGATCTTCCGGGCCCGCCCCAGCCCGTTCTACGTGATGGACGAGGTGGAGGCGGCGCTGGACGACGTCAACCTGGGGCGGCTGCTGGACGTGATGCGGCTGTTGCAGGCGGAGTCGCAGCTGATCGTGATCACCCACCAGAAGCGCACCATGGAGATCGCCGACGCGCTGTACGGGGTGACCATGCGCGGCGGCGTCACCCAGGTGATCAGCCAGCGCCTCGCCGAGGCCGGTTGACCGGGGTGCGGTCGGTGGTCGGAGCGGCTAGCCTTGCCGCCGGTGCGGCGCTCGGGCGGCACCGGGCGCGCGAGTGGGAGAGCGGATGCGGGAGCGGTGCCAGGCGCTGGTGCTGGACATGGACGGCGTGCTGCGCCGGTTCGACCCGGCGAACGAGCAGGCGGTGGCGGCGACGCACGGGCTGCCGGCCGGCATGCTCACCGACCTCGCGTTCGAGCCGGACCGGCTGCGTGCGGTGCTGACCGGTCGCGCCAGTCACGCCGAATGGCTCGCCTCGGTCACCGACGCGCTCGCCGCCGCCACCGACGACCGGCAGCGCGCCGAGCAGGCGGTGGCTGCCTGGTCGGCGTACCGGGGAGCGGTGGTGCCGGAGGTGCTCGACGCGGTGCGCGCGGTGCGGTCCGCCGGGGTGCCGGTGCTGCTCGCCTCGAACGCCACCGACTGGCTGGCCGCGGACCTGGCTCAGCTGGGGCTGACCGGCGAGTTCGACGGGGTGCTCAACTCGTCCGAGCTCGGGCATGCGAAGCCGTCCGCGGAGTTCTACGCGGCGGCCTGCGACCGGCTCGGCGTGCCGGCTCGGCTGTGCCTGCTGGTCGACGACAGCGACCGCAACGTGCGCGGCGCCCGGGCCGCCGGCCTCGCCGCGATCCGCTACACCGGCCCGGCCGACCTCACCTACCTGACCTCGGCGCTGGCCCCGGCGACCGCCTGAGCGCCGTGCGGTCGGCGCCGGCGTCCGGGGCGTGCGACATCTCGCGGGATCGCCGCCGATGGCGTCGCCGGCTGGGCGGCGACGGGGCCGGGCTGCCGGTGCCGCTCAGAGGCGGATGCGGACCAGGTCGGTGCCGCGCAGCGTGTAGACGACGTCGGCGACCGGGTCGTACGAGGCCTGCGGCTCGTTGAACCAACCGCCGCCGAGCCCACCGACCACGGTGACCGGCCCGGCCTCGGTGAGCCGGAACAGCGTGTTGCGGGTGACGCCGTACAGGGTGCCGTGCCGCCAGAACAGCTGGCCGCCGCCGGCGTCGGCCAGCTGGTAGCTGGCGAGCACGAGGCGGTCGACCGGATCCGCCACGACCAGCCGCCCGGCCGAGGTCAGCCCGTACAGGCGGTTGCCGTGCGCCGACAGGTCGGACCAGCCGGTCGCACCGGGTACCGCGGTCCAGCGCCACCGGGTCCGCCCGGTGTCCAGGTCGACGGCGGCGAGTTGCGCCTCGGTCGCGGTCGGCGGCACGCCGTCCGCGGCGATCTCCGAACCCAGGTAGCCGACGTGCCCGCGTGCGGTGACCGCGCTGATCGCCTGCCCCGGCACCGGGTCGTACCGGTGCGCGGTGTCGCTGGCCACGTCGTAGAGGGTGAACGCGCCGCCGACGGTGCCGTACTCGGAGCGGCTGCCGATCGCGAGCTGCCCGCGGTCGGGCAGCCAGGTCATCGCCCGTGGCCGGTTCTGCCCGCCGCCGAGCGCGCCACGGCGGGCCATCGTGCGGGTCACCGGGTCGTACGTGTCGACGAAGCCGCCGGGGTAGACGCCGAGGTACGCCCGGCCGCCGACGGGCACGATCCGCTTCGGCTCACCGAACGCCCGGACCCGCCGGCTGGTACCGGCCGCGAGGTCGTGGACCTGCAGCCCGAAGTTGCCGCCGACATAGGCGTACCGGCCGTCCTGGACCGCGACCGACTGGGCCGGTTCCGCGGCGGCCGGCATTCCGGCCGCGACCAGATCGGTCACCGTGGTCGCCCCGGTGTCCGGGTTCAGCGTCCACACCTCGCCGCTGCCGGCGACGCCGACGAGCTGGCCCGCGGAGACGAACACGCCGCGGGTCTCGTCCTGCGGTACCGGCGTGCCGAGCCGTTCCAGCGTCCCGGTACCGCGCCGGTAGCGGTAGACCGAGCCGGAGGTGCGGGCGGTCAGGTAGACCGAGTCACCGTCGATGGTGATCGCGTCGACGGTGCGGTCGCCGGTGTCGACGATCGTGTACCGGCCGGGGTCGTGCCGGTCGATCAGGGCGAGCTTGCCGGACGGCTCGGTGCCGACCGCGATCAGGTCGTCGGTGACCGCGACGTCGTAGACGAACGCCTCACCGCGCAGCTCGGCCGGGAGGATCTCGCGGCGCTGGCCGGTCGCCGGGTCGTACGCGACGAGCCGGGCGGCCGCACCGGTGCCCGCGTAGACCGTGCCGTCGTCGGCGACCGCCACCGACCGCACGTAGTGCTGCCCGGGGCTCGCCTGGCCGAGGTCGCTGGTCGCGCCGGTGTCGGGGTCGACGGCGTAGAGCTTCCCGGACGGGTAGGTGCCCGCGTACAGGGTGCCGTCCGGCGCCGCCGCCAGGTCGAACACGTACGTGTCGGTGCCGAGGCCGGTGAGCCGGGTGGCGGTGTCGGTGGTCGGGTCGTACCGGTGGATGTCGGCGACGCCGTACGTGCCGGCGTACACCGCGCCGTGGTCGACCGCGGCGGCCCACCCGCCGGTACCGGTGGGCAGCTCGGCGTGTCCGACGACCCGGCGGGTGGCCAGGTCGTAGCGGGCGACGACGGCGGGCTGCAGGCCGCGGGTCACCAGGTACAGCGTGCCGCCGTCGATGGCCGCGCCGGTGACCGGCGCCGACACGACGCCGGCGCCGAGGTCGTCGACCCGCGGTGCGGTGCTGCCGGCCGCGGCGGGCGACGGGGCGGCGGTTCCCGCGGTCGCCGTGGTGGGGTGGGCGGGGTCGGCCGGCGCCGCGGCCGGCACCAGCACCGTGGCCAGGATCGCCGCGAGTCCGGCCGCGAATGTTCTGACCATGCCGACACCTTTTTCGGCCGTGTCCGAAAAGCGATTGGCGCTCATTACATGTCCTCGCCGTCCCGCTGTCAACGCCGCGGGCAGATCGTGCGCCCGGCGCCAGCCCGTACGGTGGCCCCATGGACACGGGACTGGCAGGCAAGCGGGTACTGGTGACGGGCGCGACCGGCGGCATCGGCGGCGAGATCGTCGCCGCGTTCGCCGGCGAGGGCGCCCGGGTCGGCGTGCACCACCGCTCCGATCCGCCGCGGGCGCGGGAGCTCGCGACCCGGTACGGCGGGGTCGCACTCGCCGCCGACCTCACCGTCGAGGCCGAGGTGGACGGGCTGGTCGCGGCGGCCGTCGAGGGCCTGGGCGGGCTGGAGATCCTGGTGGCGAACGCCGGGAAGTACCCGGCGCCGGCAGCCCCGGTGTGGGAACTGGATCCGGCCCGCTGGCGGGCCACGATCGCGGCCAACCTGGACGCGACGTTCCTGCTCTGCCGCGCCTTCCTGCGGCACGTGGCAACCACCGGCGTCGGGACGATCGTGCTGGTCGGGTCGACCGCCGGCCAGTTCGGCGAGGCTGACCACGCGGACTACGCGGCGGCCAAGGCGGCACTGACCGGCCTGGCACGCAGCCTCAAGAACGAGATCGTCCGGATCGCGCCGGCCGGCCGGATCAACGTCGTCGCGCCGGGTTGGACCGCGACCGAACGCAACGCCGACCGGCTCGGTGATCCGGCCTTCGTCCGGGCCCGCACCGCGACGATGGCGCTGGACAAGCTGGGTCGCCCGGCCGATGTCGCCGCCGCCGCGGTGGTACTCGCCTCCGACCGGCTGTCCGGCCACGTCACCGGCGAAACGGTGACCGTCGCCGGTGGCATGGAGGGCCGCCTGCTGCGCTGACCACGCGCGGGGCCGCCCGGCCGCGGTCGGTGCGGGCATCGGTCCACCCGGGCGGCGGGCAGGTCGACGGACCCCGAGCCGCCGGGATCGGCGACAGTTCTGGGCCCGGCCGGTACCACCGGCCGGCCGCCGGGCACGGCCCGGATCGCGGCTCTGCTGGCAGGTACCCCGGTCGGGCGGGTCACCGCAGCATCGGGCGCCACCGGTGCGGGACGGCAAGCGGTTTCACCGGCGGTGACGCGGTGTGCCGGAGGCGCGGGTCACAGGCGAGCACGGGCGGTGATCAATCGGGCGGCGGCCGGCTAGACTCGGCAGGTACCTGTCATCGGCGCACCGCGCGCCGGGCACGTCTTGTTCATCCCGGTGGCCCTCTCGACGATCGTCCGCCACCTGGTGATGCTGTCCCGTGGTGTGCTGGGCCGAAGGCCCGTTGGGCTGCGGAGCCTGTGTTGAGACGCGCCCTGTCTCCGGAAGGTTCCTGTTGACCAACCCTGTCGTGCCCACCACGTCCATCCCGAAGCAGAGTTCCAGCTCGCCCGAGCTCACCTCGCCGGACCGCAACATCACCCTCGCAGCCGCCGCGCCGGCGGACACCGCGTCGGCGGACGCCGCGTCGGCGGACACCGCGTCGGCGGACGCCGCGCCGGGGGTCAGCGCCGCGCCCGACCCCGGCGCGGCGGTCGACACCGCTGCCGGCGCCCCGTCGTCGCCCGAGCCGGCGAGTGCGCAGTCACCGGCCTCCTTCGCCGATTTCGGGCTGCCGGACCGGCTGGTCTCGGTGCTGCACCGGCGCGGGATGACCGCGCCGTTCGCGATCCAGGCGGCCACCCTGCCGGACTCGCTCGCCGGCCGCGACCTGCTCGGCCGCGGCCGTACCGGCTCCGGCAAGACGCTCGCGTTCGGGCTGCCGACCCTGGTCCGGCTCGCGGCCGGGCGGCCGGCCGCGCCGACGAAGCCGCGCGGGCTGGTCCTGGTGCCCACCCGCGAACTCGCCCTGCAGGTACGCGATGCGCTGGAGCCCCTCGGCCGCGCCCTCGACGTCCGGATCGCCGCGGTCGTCGGCGGCGCCCCGTTCGTCAAGCAGATCAGCCAGCTGCGCCGCGGCGCCGAACTGGTCGTCGCCACGCCGGGCCGGCTGGCCGACCTGATCGCCCAGCGGGCCTGCGACCTGTCCGAGGTGGAGGTCACCGTCCTGGACGAGGCCGACCAGATGTGCGACATGGGGTTCCTGCCGGCGGTCACCGAGCTGCTGGACCAGGTCCGCCCCGGCGGCCAGCGGATGCTGTTCTCCGCCACCCTGGACGGCGACGTCGACTCGCTGGTCGCGAAGTATCTGACCGATCCGGTGACCCACTCGACCGACCCGGGTACCGCGTCGGTGTCGACGATGGACCATCACCTGGTGCTGGTGTTCCCGCCGGACAAGCAGACGGTGACCGCGCAGATCGCCAACCGCGCCGGCCGCACCCTGCTGTTCGTGCGTACCCGCAGCTTCGCCGACCGGCTCGAGGAGCAGCTGCGCTCGGTCGGGGTCGCCGCGCGCGCCCTGCACGGCGGCAAGACCCAGGCGGTACGCACCCGTACCCTCGCCGAGTTCCGGGAGGGCCGGGTGACCGCGCTGGTGGCCACCGACGTCGCGGCGCGCGGCATCCACGTCGACGACGTCAGCCTGGTACTGCACGTCGACCCGGCCGGCGACGCCAAGGACTACCTGCACCGCGCCGGCCGTACCGCCCGGGCCGGCGAGACCGGCACCGTGGTGACGCTGGTGACGCCGCGGCAGCGCAAGTTCGCCGAGTCGATCGTCAAGCAGGCCGGGGTGCACGCGCGGCGACTCCGGTTGCGCCGGCTGGACGAGGCGGCGCAGCCGATCGACCCGCTGCTGGCCGAGGTCACCGGCGCCCGCGAGCCGAGTGGCGTGCCGGTCCGGGAGGCGCCCGCGCAGCGCCGCGGCCGGCCCCGCCGGGACGACCGCATCCCCGGCCAGCGCGGCCCGCGCGCTGCGGGCTCCCGGTACCGTGCCGACGACCGTGCGCGCGCCGGCGATGACCGTGCGCGCGGCGACCGGGTGCGCGAGGACCGCCGGCATGATGTCCGGCGGGGCGACGAACGCGCTGTCGACCGCGGGCACCGGGAGCGGCGCAGCGGCCACGACGACCGGGCGGCCGGACGGCCGGACGGCTTCGCCCGGCACGATGGCGCCCGCGGGCCCGCCGCGGGCCGCGACGATCGGCGGGGCGGGGGCCGGTTCGACCGCGGCGGTGACGGTCGGGACCGGTCCGGCGACCACGGCCGGCCGGCTCACCCGGCTCGCGGGGAGCGCGCGCCACGCTGGCGCTCGCAGCACTCGAACTGATCGGCCGCTCGAACCGGTCGGCCGCTCGAGCCGCCACCGGTGCCGGGCCGTCCCGGCTCCGGTCGCGGTTCGAGGTCAGCGCGGTACGGGGGTGACCAGGCCCGCCGGCAGGTCGGCCGGGGAGGTGGCGCCGGCCAGCGCCAGCCCGGCCGCCAGGTCGTCTCGCACCGCGTCGAGCGCGGCGGTCACGCCGGCTGCGCCGTCCGCCGCGAGCGCCCACAGGATCGGCCGGCCGACCAGGACCGCGTCGGCACCGAGGCCGAGCGCGGTCAGCACGTCCAGCCCGGACCGGATCCCGCCGTCCACCAGGACCGGGACCCGGCCGGACACCGCGGCGACGACCTCGGTGAGCGCGTCGCTGGTGGGTACCGCGCGGTCCAGCTGCCGGCCGCCGTGGTTGGACACCACGATGCCGGCGGCGCCGGCGTCCAGGCAGGCCAGCGCGTCGTCGCCGCGCAGGACGCCCTTGGCGAGCACCGGTATCCCGTGGCCGGTCAGCTCGTGCAGCGCATCCAGCGTGCAGGCCGGGTCCTGGGTGGTGGCCTCGAACGGGTCGACCCCGGCCGGTAGGTGCTCGACGAAGTTGACCAGGTAGTCGTCGTCGGTGACCGGGACCCCGGACAGCCGCCTCTTGGCCGCCGTGTACGGGGTGTCCATCGTCAGCACCAGCGCGCCCGCGCCGGCGTCGACCGCCCGGCGGACGACCTGCCGGCCGATCGACGCCTCGGCGTACAGGTACACCTGGAACCACCACGGGCCGGTCGCGGCGGCGGCGACGTCCTCGATGCGGCGCGAGCAGCGGGACGAGAGCACCAGCAGCGAACCGGCCCGGTGCACGCCGCGGATCGTGGCGACCTCACCGTCCGGGTGCGCGAGCCGGTGGAACGCGGTGGGCGCCGCGAGCACCGGCAGTGCCAGCTCGTCGCCGAACAGCCGGATCGCCGTGTCGATCGTGGTCATGTCGCGCCCGATCCGCGGCCGGAACCGGTAGCGGCGCCACGCCGCGGTGGCCTCACCCAGCGTGACCTCGTCCCCGGAACCGGTGGCGTAGTAGTCGTGCACCTCCCGCGGCAGCAGGTCGGCCGCCGCCCGCTGCTGCTCGGCCAGTATCCGCAACATCGGCCCCCCTCGTCGCCGGGCGGAGATGCTACCTGCCGGTTCGCCGCGCGACGGGGCATTTACCCGGTGCCCCGGACCCTCGCGGAGGGTGTCGGTCGTCGCCGGTTTCGGGCCATCCCGACGAGCCCCGGCGGGCGTCTGACAGGATTTGGGAATGGAGTACGTGCTCATCGCCGTCGGCGTCGTGGTGATCCTCGCGCTGATCGGCGTTTTCGGCCTGGTCCTGCCGCGCAACAGGCGTACGAGGCGGGAGAACGCCGAGCCGGAGGAGACCGGGCGATCCGCCGGCGGTACCGCGACCGCCACCGCGCCGAGCGCCGAACGCGGCGCGGCCCAGCCGCAGGCGCCACCCGCGGCCGAACCGGCCGGCGAGGCGACGACCGAGGCGCCGGCGGTCGAGGAGCCCAGTGCCGAGGAGGCGGTGGCGCCGCCGGCGATCGAGACGCCGGAGCCGACCGCCGGCCGGCTGGTCCGGCTACGCGGCCGGCTGGCGAAGTCGCAGAACCTGCTCGGTCGCGGTCTGCTCGCCTTGCTCTCGTCGGACAAACTGGACGCCGACACCTGGGAGGAGATCGAGGACTCCCTGCTCACCGCGGATGTCGGGGTGGAGGCGACGACGCAGATCGTGGAGCGGCTGCGGGAGCGGACCAAGGTGCTGGGCACCCGGTCCGCCGGTGAACTGCGCTCCCTGCTCGCCGAGGAGCTGGTCACCGCGCTCGATCCGGACCTGGACCGGTCGCTGCACACCACGCCGCACGACGACCGGCCGGCGGTGATGCTGGTGGTCGGCGTGAACGGCTCCGGCAAGACCACCACCTGCGGCAAGATCGCCCGGGTGCTG
This sequence comes from Actinocatenispora thailandica, assembly GCF_016865425.1. NCBI lineage: Bacteria > Bacillati > Actinomycetota > Actinomycetes > Micromonosporales > Micromonosporaceae > Actinocatenispora > Actinocatenispora thailandica. The sequence goes on from NZ_AP023355.1 coordinate 2,524,294, forward strand.
GTCGCCGACGGGCGCAGCGTGCTGCTCGGGGCGGCCGACACGTTCCGGGCCGCCGCGGTCGACCAGCTCGCCACCTGGGGCGAGCGGGTCGGCGCCGAGACGGTCCGGGCGCCCGAGGGCCGCGACCCGGCCTCGGTGGCGTACGACTCGGTCCAGCGGGGTATCGAGACCAAGGTCGACACGGTGTTGATCGACACCGCCGGTCGGCTGCAGAACAAGGTCGGCCTGATGGACGAGCTGGGCAAGGTGAAGCGAGTGGTCGAACGGCACGGGCCGGTCGACGAGGCGCTGCTGGTGCTGGACGCCACCACCGGCCAGAACGGGCTCGCCCAGGCCGAGGTCTTCACCCAGGTCGTGAACGTCTCCGGGGTGGTGCTGACCAAACTGGACGGCACCGCCAAGGGGGGCATCGTGATCTCCGTCCAGCGTAAGCTGGGCATACCGGTCAAGCTGGTCGGTCTGGGCGAGGGCCCGGACGACATGGCGCCGTTCGATCCGCGGCAGTTCGTCGATGCGTTGCTCGGCGAGCCGGCCGGGACGAGTTGACGTCGACCCGAGGTGGTTGGTGACGCAACGTGAGGTCCAGCTGCACGGTGGAAACACCAGCACGGTGGTGCGTGTCGGTGACACCGTCCGTCGCAATGCCGGTCCCTGGACGCCGGCCGTGCACGCCCTGCTGCGCCACCTGGAGGCGGTAGGGTTCACCGGCGCGCCGCGGGCGCTGGGCATCGACGAGCAGGGCCGGGAGGTCCTGTCGTACCTGGACGGCGAGTGCGGGGAGTACCCGATCGCCGAGCACTGGGCCACCGACGAGGCGCTGGTGACGGTCGCCCAGATGCTGCGCATGTTCCACGACGCGCAGCGCGGTTTCCGGCCGCCGGCGAACGCCGTCTGGCGCTCGTTCGGGCCGCCGCCGCCGGACACCGAGGTGATCTGCCACCACGACGCCGCGCCGCACAACGTGGTCTGGCGCCCGGACGGCACCCTCGCACTGATCGACTTCGACCTGTCCAGCCCCGGCTCGCGGATCTACGACGTGGCGTACGCGGCGTGGACGTGGGTGCCGCTGTTCTCCGACCGCGACTCGTACCAGCTGGGCTGGAAGCGGCCGAACCGGCCGCGCCGGCTGCGGATGTTCGCCGACGCGTACGGGCTGACCGAGCGGGACCGGCACCGGCTGGTCCGGGTGATCCGCAAGCGGATCGTCGACCACGTCGAGGGCATCCGGCGGATGGCGGCGGCCGGTGAGCCGGCGTTCGTCCGGATCGTGCACAAGGGTCACCTGCGCCGCCCGATGCGTGACCTGCGGCTGATCGACCACGAGCGTCAGCTGCTGGAGTATGCGATGCGCTGAGCCCGACGCCGACCCGAAACCCGCGGTAACCGGCGCGAAACAGGCCGGTACCGCGGTGTAACCGGCTCGCCGTTGGCGCCGAAACACCCGCCCGTGACGCTGTGCGTGACCGGTGGCGGGCAGCGCCGCCCCTGCACCGGTCGTCTTCGACTGCGGGAGGGCACGGGTATGAACTCGGGCGACACCGCCTGGGTGCTCGCGAGCGGCGCATTGGTGCTGCTCATGACGCCGGGGTTGGCGTTCTTCTACGGCGGCATGGTGCGGGCACGCAGCGTGTTGAACATGATCATGATGAGCTTCGCGACCATCGGCCTGGTCAGCGTGCTCTGGGTGCTGTACGGCTTCTCGTTGACGTTCGGGCCGGACTCGTTCGCCGGGCTGATCGGCAACTTCGACTACGTGGGGCTCAAGGGCACCCTCGACGCCCTGACCGGTCCCGACCACCACCAGATTCCGCTGCTGGTGTTCGGCGCCTTCCAGCTGATGTTCGCGATCATCACGCCGGCCCTGATCACCGGCGCCATCGCGGACCGCGCCCGGTTCGGCGCCTGGATGATCTTCGCCGGGGTCTGGGTCACCGTGGTCTACTTCCCGGTCGCGCACTGGGTGTTCGACTTCGCCGGCGGCAAGGGCGGCTGGATCGGTGACCGGCTGGGCGCGCTGGACTTCGCCGGCGGTACCGCGGTGCACGTCAACGCCGGTGCGGCCGGGCTCGCACTGGCCTTGGTGCTGGGCAAGCGGCACGGCTGGCCGAAGGAGCGGTTCAAGCCGCACAACCTGCCGCTGGTGCTGCTCGGCGCCGGGCTGCTGTGGTTCGGCTGGTTCGGCTTCAACGCCGGTTCCGCGCTGGCCGCCAACGGCACCGCCGGTACCGCGTTCATGAACACGCAGGTGGCCACGGGTGCCGCGATGCTCGGCTGGCTGGTGGTGGAGCGCATCCGGGACGGCAAGGCGACCACCCTGGGCGCGGCGTCCGGTGCCGTCGCCGGCCTGGTCGGCATCACCCCGGCCTGTGCCGCGCTGAACCCGCTGATGTCGGTGGTACTCGGCGTCGTCTGCGGCGCGGTCTGCGCGATGGCGGTGGGCCTGAAGTACAAGCTGGGCTTCGACGACTCGCTGGACGTGGTGGGCGTGCACCTGGTCGGTGGCGCGCTCGGCTCGCTGCTGATCGGTCTGCTCGCCACCGCCACGGTGACCGGCGGCCCGTCCGGGCTGCTGTTCGGCGGCGGGTTGACGCTGCTGGGCAAGCAGGTGATCGCGGTGCTCGCCGTCGGGGTGTACTCGTTCGGGCTGAGTTGGGTGATCGGCAAGGTGATCGACAAGACGATCGGGTTCCGGCTGGCGCCGGAGGACGAGGCCGCCGGCATCGACGGGGCCGAGCACGCGGAGGGCGGCTACGACTGGGGTGGCCTGCTGTCCGGCCGGGCGTCCGGTGCGGGCGTGTCCAAGCCGTCGCCGTCGGCCGTCGCGGCCGGCACCGGGAAGGAGTAGATCGTGCAGCTGATTTCGGCGGTGATCAAGCCGTTCCAACTGGACGCGGTGAAGGACGCGGTGCAGGCGCTCGGGGTGTCCGGGATGACCGTGACCGAGGTGTCCGGGTACGGCCGGCAGAAGGGCCACGTCGAGGTGTACCGGGGAGCCGAGTACTCGGTGGAGTTCGTGCCGAAGGCGCGCGTCGAGGTGCTCGTCGACGACTTCGACGTGGACAAGGTGGTGGACGCGATCGTCACCGCAGCGCGTACCGGCCGGATCGGCGACGGCAAGGTGTGGGTCACCGAGGTGCGCGAGGTGGTCCGGGTCCGCACCGGCGAACGCGGTGTCGATGCGCTCTGAACCCGGGGTGGCCCGGCGCTCTCACCGGGCCAGGAACGCGGGGCGGCGGCCGGCGAGCGGCCGGCGCCCCGCGGTGCCGGTGGAATCGCGCCACCGCTGGTCGGGGGGATCGGGCCGGCCGCCCGGTCGGACCGCGCGGACGCCCTGGACGCCTGGCTGGCCCGGCTGCTGCCGGCGGTGCCCGGGGTCGCCCTGCTCGCCGTCGGGGGCTGGGCCGGCGCGAGTGCCTGGCCCGCGGTGACCTGGACCTGATCCTCGTCCACGGCGGCGAGCAGGGCGTGGCCCGGGTCGCCGACGCCGTCTGGTACCCGATCTGGGACGCCGGCATCGATCTGGACCATGCGGTGCGCACGGTGCCGGAGATGCTTGCCGTCGGGCGTGCCGACGTGAAGGCGGCGCTGGGCCTGATCGACGCCCGGTACGTGGCCGGTGACCGGGGAATGGCCGAGCGGGTCCGGGCGGCCGTCCGGGTGGACTGGCGCCGGCAGGCCGCCGCGCACCTGGCCGAGCTGCACGAGATCACCGCGGCCCGCTGGGACCGGTTCGGCGAGCTGGCGTTCGAGCCGGAGGGCGACCTGAAGGAGGCGCGCGGCGGGCTGCGGGACGGGGTGGTGCTGCGCGGCATCGCGCTGGCGCAGCTGGTGCCGGGGCCCCGCGGCGCCGTCGGGGAGGCGTACCGGCGGCTGCTCAACGTCCGGGAGGCGCTGCACGCCCGCGCCGGCCGGCGGCTGGACCGGCTGGTGGCCGAGCTGACCGGCCCGGTCGCCGAACTGCTGGCGGACGCCGGCGCCGGGCTGCCGCCCGCCGATCGGGTGGTACCGGTGGGACGGCCGACCGACGTCACCGACTGGCGGCGGCTGGACCCGGGCCTGGCGCTGCGCGCGCAGATCGCGGACGACGCCCGCACCATCTCGTACGCGACGCAGGATGCCTGGCGCTCGGTGCGCCGGCTGCGCGGTACCCGGACGTCCTTCGGCGTCCGTCGCGGCCGGGTCAGCCGCCGCCCGCTGGACGACGGGGTGGTCGAGCAGGACGGCGAGGTGGTGCTGGCCCGCGCGGCGCTCGCCCCGGAGCGGGCCGATCCGGCGCTGCCGATCCGGGTGGTCGCGGCGGCCGCCCGGTCCGGGTTGCCGGTCGCCGGGCCGACGCTGGAGTGGCTGGCCGCCTCCTGCGCGGCACCGCCGGTCCCGTGGCCACCGGCGGTACGGGAGGCGTTCCTGCGGCTGCTCGGCTCGGGCCCCGGCCTGGTCGAGGCGTGGGAGGCGGCCGACCGGTACGGGCTGATCGAGCGCTGGCTGCCGGAGTGGTCGGCGGTGCGGAACTTGCCGCAGCCCGGCCCGGTGCACCGGCACACCGTCGATCGGCATCTGGTCCAGACGGTGGTGTGTGCCGCCGAGGCGTCCCGGGCGGTGTCCCGGCCGGACCTGCTGCTGCTCGGTGCCCTGCTGCACGACATCGGCAAGGGGCGTGGCGTGGATCATTCGGCTGCCGGCGCCGCGATCGCCGAACGGGTCGGCGCGCGGATGGGTCTGGAGCCCGGCGACGTGGCCGTGCTGGGCCGGCTGGTCCGCCGGCATCTGCTGCTGCCGGACACGGCCACCCGGCGCGACCTGGCCGACCCGGTCACCGCCGGTGCCGTCGCGGAGGCGGTCGACACCACCGACCTGCTCGACCTGCTGGCCGCCCTGTCGGTGGCCGACGCCACCGCCGCCGGCCCGCTCGCGGCGTCGAGGTGGCGGCTGGAGCTGATCGGCACGCTGGTCGGCCGGGTGCGCGCGACGCTGCGTACCGGCGAGTCGCCGAGCCCGAGCCCGCCGGCGCCCGAGGTGCTGGCGCTGGCCGCCGGGCCGCTGCCGGCCGTCGCCTCCACCGACGAGATGGTCCGGGTGGTGGCGCCCGGTGAACCGGGGCTGCTCGCCGCGGTCTCCGGCTGCCTCGCGGCGCACCGCCTGACGGTACGCAGCGCCGACGTGTCGCCGTTGCCCGGTTCGTCGGCGGTGGCCGTCGAGTGCGCGATCGGTCCGGACTTCGGTACCGGCCCCGATCCGGCCCGGCTCGCGGCCGATCTGCGCCGGGCGGTACGGGGGGAGTTCCCGGTGGCCGAGCGGCTCGCGGCGCGGGAGCGCGGGTACCCGCGGGCCGGCTCCGGTGCCGCGCCGCCCCGGGTCGTCTGGCACGACGGTGCAGCGACCGGCGCGGTGGTGCTCGAGCTGCGCGCGGCGGACCGGATCGGGCTGCTGTACCGGGTGGCGCGTGCGCTCGCCGGCGCGGACGCCTGGGTTCGTTCGGCCCGGATCAGCACCCTGGGCGCCTCCGCCGTCGACACCTTCTACCTGGTGGGCGAGTTCACCTCGGCCGCGCGCCGCGCCGCGGTGGCCGAGGCTGTGCTGGCTGCAGCGGCGGGATAGGCTCGGTAGGCCCAGCATCACGCCCACCGGCCGTCCAAGAGGCACCGACGGGATGGCGAGATCTATCCGGTCGGTCCCACTTCGTACCAAAAGGGATCTTTCGTCGTGTTCGATTCGTTGACCGAGCGACTCTCCGGCATCTTCACCCAGCTGCGCGGCAAGGGCCGGCTGTCCGAGGCCGACATCGACGCCACCGCGCGCGAGATCCGGCTGGCGCTGCTGGAGGCGGACGTCGCGCTGCCGGTCGTCAAGGAGTTCATCGCCCGGATCAAGGAGCGCGCCCGCGGCGCCGAGGTCTCGCAGGCACTCAACCCGGCCCAGCAGGTCATCAAGATCGTGCACGAGGAGCTGGTCGGTGTCCTCGGCGGCGAGGAGCGGCGGCTCAACTTCGCCAAGCAGCCGCCGACGGTGATCATGCTCGCCGGTCTGCAGGGCGCCGGCAAGACCACCCTCGCCGGCAAGCTCGGCCGCTGGCTGGCCGGGCAGGGGCACACCCCGCTGCTGGTGGCGGCCGACCTGCAGCGGCCGAACGCGGTCAACCAGCTGCAGATCGTCGGCGAGCGCGCCGGCGTCGAGGTGTACGCGCCGCAGCCCGGCAACGGCGTCGGCGACCCGGTGCAGGTGGCGAAGGACTCGATCGACCACGCCAGGCGGGTGCAGCGGGACGTGGTCGTCATCGACACCGCCGGTCGGCTCGGCGTGGACGCCGAGATGATGGCGCAGGCCGCCTCCATCCGCGACGTGACCAGCCCGGACGAGGTCCTGTTCGTCATCGACGCGATGATCGGTCAGGACGCGGTGGCCACCGCGGAGGCGTTCCGGGACGGCGTCGGCATCTCCGGCGTCGTACTGTCCAAGTTGGACGGTGACGCCCGCGGCGGTGCGGCACTCTCGGTCCGGCAGGTCACCGGCCAGCCGATCATGTTCGCCTCCACCGGCGAGAAGCTGGAAGACTTCGACGTCTTCTACCCGGAGCGGATGGCCTCCCGCATCCTCGGCATGGGCGACGTGCTCACCCTCATCGAGCAGGCGGAGAAGGTCTTCGAGGCCGACCAGCAGGAGCGGATGACCGCGAAGCTGGTCGGTGGCGAGCAGTTCACCCTGGACGACTTCCTGGAGCAGCTGATCGCGATCCGCCGGATGGGGCCGATCGGCAACCTGCTGTCCATGATGCCCGGCGCCGGTCAGCTCAAGGACCAGATCAACGACATCGACGACAAGCACCTCGACCGGGTCACCGCGATCATCCGCTCGATGACGCCGGCCGAGCGCGGCACCCCGAAGATCATCAACGGTTCCCGGCGGGTACGCATCGCGAACGGCTCCGGCACCACCGTCACCGACGTGAACCAGCTGCTGGAGCGGTTCACCGAGGCGCAGAAGATGATGAAGCAGATGGGCGGCATGATGGGGCTGCCCGGCCGGCGCAAGGCGACGAAGTCGCCGAAGAACAAGCGCAAGGGCAAGAAGGGCAGCAAGCAGCGGCAGCCGCGGCAGGGCGGCATGCCGGCGCTGCCGCCCGGGCTCGGCGGCCTGCCCGGCGCCGGCGGTTCGAGCGACGGCAAGGACAACGGCCTGCCGCCCGGCTTCCAGATGCCCAAGATCGACCTGTCCAAGTTCGGCAAGAAATGAGGTCGGTCCCCGTCCGACGAGACGTCGACCGGCCCGCGCGGCGTCCGGGTGCGTGCCGCTGCTCGCGCTGAGGGCCGGAGGTCGCGCAGCGGGTCCGGTCGGGTGACGTCCGGCCGAGCCGATACGGTGCGTCCATGGCGCTTCATCTGCGGGGTGTGCTGCTGCCCGACGACCAGGTCCGCGATGTCTGGCTGGTCGGTGACCGGGTCACGTTCGAGCCGGTCCGGGACGCGCAGACCGTGGTGGCCGGCGGTTACCTGATGCCGGGCCTGGTGGACGCGCACTGCCATCTGGGTATCGCCCGCGGCGCGGTGCCGGTGACCGACCTGGACACGGCCCGCGCGCTGGCCCGGATCGACCGGGACGCCGGGGTGCTCGCCGTCCGCGACGCGGGCTCGCCGCTGCACTACCCGCAGCTGGAGGACGAGCCGGACCTGCCCCGGCTGGTGCGGGCCGGCCGGCACCTCGCGCCGCCGAAGCGGTACCTGCGGGGCGTCGCGCAGGAGGTGTCCGCGGCCGAGCTGCCCGCGGCGGCCGCCGAACAGGCCCGGCTCGGTGGCGGCTGGATCAAGCTCGTGGGCGACTGGATCGACCGCGGTGCCGGCGATCTCGGGCCCACCTTCGACGAGGCGAGCGTGGCCGCGGCGGTCGACGCGGCGCACGCGGCCGGGGCCCGGGTCGCCGTGCACACCTTCAGCGAGCAGGCGGTGCGGTTCCTGGTGCGCTGCGGCGTCGACTCGGTCGAGCACGGCACCGGATTGTCGGCCGATCTGCTCGACGAGATGGCCCGGCGGGGCACCGCGCTGATCCCCACGATGATCAACATCGCCACGTTCGACGCCATCGCGGCGCAGGCCGAACCCAAGTTCCCGCGGTACGCGGAGCACATGCGGCGGCTCAAACAGGACTTCCCGCAACTGGTCGGCGCCGCGGTGGACGCCGGCGTGCCGGTCTACGTCGGTACCGACGCCGGCGGCGGCATCGACCACGGCCTGGCCGCCGAGGAGATGCTGCTGCTGCGCGACCAGGCCGGGATGGCGCCGCTGGACGTGCTGGCCGCCGCGTCCTGGCGGGCCCGGGACTGGCTCGGCCTGCCCGGGCTGGTCGAGGGCGGCCTGGCCGACGTCGTGGTGTACGAGCGGGACCCGCGTACCGACCTGTCCGTGGTGCGCGAGCCCTCCCGCCTCATCCTCCGTGGCCGCGTCCTGCGGTGAACCGCGGGGACACCCGCCGGCTCGCGACCGACTCCCGGCGCGCGCCGGACTAGGGTCGGGGGTACCGGCCGCCGCACGGTCGGGGACGAGCTTCGGGCAGGGAGGCGGTTGCGATGGCGAGCAGGGCGCCGCGGTCCGATTCCGGTGACGAGCGGATGGTCGTCTCGGCGCCGAAACGGTCCGCCGCCGGCGTGGGTGGCATCGCGCACGGGCTGTCCGCGGCGGTACGCCAGATGGGCCTGGCCCGCAGCACCCGCACGCTGCTCGCGGTCAACCAGGACGGCGGCTTCGACTGCCCCGGCTGCGCCTGGCCGGAGCCGGGGCACAAGCACACCGCCGAGTTCTGCGAGAACGGCGCGAAGGCGGTCGCCGAGGAGGCGACGCTGCGCCGGGTGGGTCCGGAGTTCTTCGCCGCGCATCCGATCTCGCAGCTCGCCACCCGTTCCGACCACTGGCTCGGCCAGCAGGGCCGGCTCACCCATCCGATGGTCCGGCGGCCCGGCTCCGATGAGTACCAGCCGATCGACTGGGACGCGGCCTACGCGCTGATCGCCGACCAGCTGCGCGGGCTGGCCAGCCCGGACGAGGCGATCTTCTACACCTCCGGGCGGACCAGCAACGAGGCGGCCTTCTGCTACCAGCTGTTCGCCCGCGCGTTCGGTACCAACAACATGCCGGACTGTTCGAACATGTGCCACGAGTCCTCGGGTACCGCACTGACCGAGACGATCGGCGTCGGCAAGGGATCGGTGAGCATCGACGACGTCGAGCACGCCGACCTGCTCGTGATCGTCGGCCAGAACCCGGGAACCAACCATCCGCGGATGCTGACCGCGTTGGAGCACGCGAAGCGCAACGGGGCGAAGATCATCGCGATCAACCCGCTGCCCGAGGCGGGCCTGATCACCTTCCGCAACCCGCAGCGGCCCAGCGGCATCGTCGGTTCCGGTACCCCGCTGGCCGATCAGTTCCTGCAGGTCAGGCTGGGTGGCGATCTGGCGCTGTTCGCGGCGTTCGGTGCGCTGCTGGCGGGCCGGGACGAGGTGCTCGACCGCGACTTCATCGACCGGTACACCGAGGGGTTCGACGACTACCGGTCGGCCCGACGCGAGGTCGACTGGGACGCGGCGACGGCGGCGACCGGGCTGGCCCGGGAGGAGATCGAACGCGCCGCGGAGGCGCTCGCCACGGCGAAGCGCAGCATCGTGTGCTGGGCGATGGGCATCACCCAGCACACCGAGGCGGTCGCCACCATCCGCGAGATCGTGAACGTGCAGCTGCTGCGCGGCATGATCGGCAAGCCGGGCGCCGGCCTGTGCCCGGTGCGCGGTCACTCCAACGTCCAAGGCGACCGCACCATGGGCATCTGGGAGAAGCTGCCGGCCTGGGCGCCGAAGCTGACCGAGCAGTTCGGCATCGAGGTGCCGCAACGCGTCGGGTACGACACGGTCGAGGCGATCCGGGCGATGCGGGACGGCCGGGCGAGCGTGTTCATGGCGCTCGGCGGCAACTTCGCCGCGGCCACCCCGGACACCGAGGTGACCGAGCAGGCGCTGCGCAACTGCGCGCTGACCGTGCACGTGTCGACGAAGCTCAACCGCTCGCACCTGGTGCCCGGCGCCACCTCGCTGATCCTGCCGACCCTGGGGCGTACCGACTCGGACATCCAGATCGGCGGCCGGCAGCGGGTCAGCGTGGAGGACTCGATGAGCTGCGTGCACGCCTCGACCGGCCGGCTGGCCCCGGCCTCCGACCAGCTGCGCAGCGAGGTGGCGATCGTCTGCCAGCTGGCCCGCGCGGTGCTCGGCGACGGCCTGCCGTGGCGCGACTTCACCGACGACTACCGGTACATCCGGGCCCGGATCGAGGCGATCGTGCCCGGGTTCGACGACTTCGAGGCGCGCTTGGACCAGCCGGGCGGGTTCGTGCTGCCGCATCCGCCCCGCGACTCGCGGACCTTCGGTACCCCGAGCGGCAAGGCCCGGTTCACCGTCAACGAGATCAGCTCCCCGGCCGTACCGCCGGGCCGGCTGCTGCTGCAGACGGTGCGCAGCCACGACCAGTACAACACCACGATCTACGGGCGGGACGACCGGTACCGCGGCATCCACGACGGGCGCCGGGTGGTCTTCGTGCACCCGGACGACCTGGCCGAGCTGGGCGTGCCGGATTCGTCCACTGTGGACATAGTCAGCGAGTGGACGGACGGGGTGGCCCGGCGCGCGCCGGGTTTCCGGGTGGTCGGTTACCCGACCGCCCGGGGCTGCGCGGCGGCGTACTTCCCGGAGACGAACGTGCTGGTACCGCTGGACTCCACCGCGAAGGGCTCGAACACGCCGACCTCCAAGGCGATCGTGGTCCGGCTGGAACCGGTGGGCTGACCGTCGCCGGCGGGCGGATCGGGTCGGCGCACGAGCCGCAGCCGGCGCACGGATCGGTGCCGGCTGCGGCTCGACCGGCGTCCGGCCGGTCAGCGGGACGACGCGTCCGGTCGCTGCGGCGACGGCGCGGCTGGCCAGTGGGACGAACCGGCCGGTCGATGCGGCGACGGAGCGGCCGGCCGGCGGGTGCGTCGCCAGTACCAGCGGGCCGCGACGGCGAGGCCCACGCCGTAGACGGCGAAGGCGCCGAGGCCGATCCAGCTGACCAGCAGCGCGTCCGCGTCGGTCGGCAGGTCACCGCGATCCACCGGGATCGCGCCGCCGGTGGCGAGGGCCAGGTCGACCACGCCGACCAGGCCGTACGGGGCGAGCGTGGCGACCCCGAGCAGCGCCGGCACCAGCAGCACCGGCCGGGCAACGCGCCGCCCGCCGAGCACCGGCAGCCACCGGGGCAGCACCCGACCCCACGGCCGGATGAGGGCGAACAGCAGCAGCACGCCGAGCGCGGCGAGCAGTGCGGTGGCGTCCAGCCCGTACGACTCCAGGGTGAGCCAGACGCCGGAGGCGCCGTTGCGGGCCGAGATCGCGAGCATCCGCGCGCCGCTGATCCCGGCGAACGTCCCGCCCAGCGCCCACACCGTCTTCATCACCGCGTACGGCAGGAACGCCGCGGCGCCGGCATACGCGGCCAGCCGTACCGGCAGCGAGGGCGTCGCCGGTACCGGCCCGGCGCGGCCGGTACCGGACCGGGCGGCGGCGCCGAGCAGTGCCACGCCGACCATGCCGACCACGTGGTCCAGCGCCGCCGGCGCGCTGTCCACCCGCTGCGCCACCGCCGCCGTGATCAGGTCCATCAGCAGGCCGAACGCGGTGGCCACGGACAGCGCGCACAGCACCGCGTAGCATCCGCGGGCGGCGCGTCGTCGCCCGCGCCGCCGGTCGAGCAGCGCGGTCGCGCCGGCCGCTGCGGCGATCGCGACCGGGTACCAGTCGAGCGCGACCGGCAGTGGATCGGTGGCCAGCGCGAACAGCGAGGTGCCGGTGACGAGCCCGGCCAGCCCCAGGCCACCGGACAGCACCGCCCAGCCGAGTACGGCGGTCCGCAGCCGGCGGGGCAGCGCCCGTACGCTCGCCGCGCGGTCGCCCCGCGGTGGCCGAACCCCGGAGTCCGGCGGGTCCGCGGAGTCCGGCGGGTCTGCGGAGTCCGGCGGGTCTGCGGAGTCCGGCGGTTCCGCCGGTACGGTGTGTCGCAGCTCTGCCGGTTCGGTGCGGTTCGGTGGGCGCATGCCGTCACCCTCGCAGCGGTCACCGGGCAGGGCGTCCCCCGCGGCGTCGAGCCGGTTCCCCCGCTTGAGGGTGGAAAGGAAGCCGAGATGGCGGAACGCACCGTGGTGCTGGTCAACGGGCTGTCCGGGTCCGGGAAGTCGACGCTGGCCCGCCAGCTGGCCGCCGCCCTGCGACTGCCGCTGTTCGGCAAGGACGTGCTGAAGGAGACGCTGGCCGATCACCTCGCCGACCCGGCCTACCTGACGGACGGCCCGGCCGCGCGCCGGCTCGGTGCCGCCGCGTCCGAGGCGATGTGGGCGCTGCTCGCCGACGCGTACGGCGGCGCGGTGCTGGAGAGCGTCTGGCTGGGTGTACGGGAGCTGGCCGCCGCCGGTCTGGCCCGCGCCGGCGTCACCCGCCCGCTGGAGATCTGGTGCGACGTCCCGGTCGAAGTGGCCCGCCGGCGGGCGACCGCCCGCTGGCCGCGGCACCCGGTGCACGTCGGCGAGCCGCACGGCGACGACCGTTGGGCGTACTGGGCGCGTACCGCCGAGCCGCTCGGGCTCGGTCCGGTGTGCCGGGTCGACACCACCGGGCCGGTCGATCTCGCCGCCGTCGTCGCCTGGATCCGTACCGGCGGCGATGCGGCACCGGCCGATGGTCCGGCGCGATCCGGCGGCACGGCGCGATCCGATGGTCCGGCAGGATCCGGCGGCACGGCACGAGCTGGCTGTCCGGCGCGATCCGGCGGTCGCGGTGACGGTCCCGACCACGGCGGCGGGTAGCGGCTGCCGGTCGAGTCAGTGCCCGGTGCCGCCGAGCGCGGCGGTGATCGTCCGGGCCGTGGCGAACAGTTCGGGGAGCGCGTCGTGCCGCGCGGCGTCGGTGAACCGGCCGCTCGGGCCGGAGATCGACAGTGCCGCGACGACCGTACCGGCGAAGTCGTGCACCGGGGCGGCGACCGCGCTGACGCCCGGCACCGACTCGTTGCTGGCGGTGGCGTAGCCGTCCGCGCGGATCCGTTCGAGCAGTGCACCGAGCCCGTCCGGGCTCGGTGGCGTGGCCATCCGCCACGCGTCCGGTCCGGCGTCGGCGAGTGCCGTGGCGCGTTGCTCGGCGGCCATCCCCGCGACGAGCACCCGGCCCGGCGCCCCGGCCCAGATCGGGTACGGGTGGCCCAGTTCGGAGGTGGTGCGCAGTTCCGAGACGCTCTGCACCTCCTCGATGAACATCCGTTCGGCGCCGAGGGCGACGCTGAGCCCGACGGTCTCGCCGGTCAGGTCGCGCAGCCGCCGCATCGGGCCCACCGCGATCCGCCGCAGGTCGAGCCCGGCCTGGTATGCGGCGCCCAGCGCCAGGGTTCGTGGGCCGAGCCGGTAGCGCCGGGTGGCCTGGTCCTGGCTGGCCAGCTGGCAGTCGTCCAGGGTCTTCAGCAGCCGGGCGACGGTGCTTTTGGGCAGCCCGACGCGGGCGGCCAGTTCCCGGACGCCGAGGCCGGCGTCGGCGGTGCGGAGCGCTTCCAGCAGCTCGACTCCGCGGCGCAGCGATTCGCTCACCGGACGTCCCTTTCTGGCGGTCGGCCCGCCTGATCGGGCGGGCAGGGGTTGACGCGGGGCCGGCTCACGCGCGAGCCTGTGCCGGACACTGTCCCATCTAACGAATCAGTGTCCCGCTGGACGGGACACTACTGCATCCGGTCGCGGTGGTGCCAGTCCGGTGCCGCGCCCTCGAAGGGAGGTCCACGATGCGTGGACGTGCAGGCGGCACGGGCACCTCGATCAGACAGATCGCCGTCGCGAGCCTGATCGGCACCATCGTCGAGTGGTACGACTTCTTCCTGTACGCGACGATGGCCACCCTGGTGTTCAACAAGGCGTTCTTCCCGACCGGCAACGAACTGCTGAGTACCCTGATCGCCTTCACCACCTTCGCGGCCGGCTTCGTCACCCGCCCCATCGGTGGGCTGATCTTCGGCCACTTCGGCGACCGGCTCGGCCGCAAGCAGATGCTCGTGATCACCATGATGATCATGGGTGGTGCGACCTTCCTGATGGGCCTGCTGCCCACCTACGGGCAGCTGGGCGTGGCCGCGCCGATCCTGCTGCTGGTGCTGCGGATGCTGCAGGGCATCGGCCTGGGCGGCGAGTGGGGCGGCGCGATGCTGATGACCGCCGAGCACGCGCCCGCCGGCCGGCGCGGCTGGTACACCAGCTGGCCGCAGCTCGGCGTGCCGATCGGGTTGCTCGCGTCCACGCTGGTGGTCAACCTGCTGAGCCGGTTCGGCTCGGCCGCCTTCGCCTCCTGGGGGTGGCGGATCGGGTTCCTGCTCAGCGCCCTGCTGGTCGCCATCGGCCTGTTCATCCGGCTGCGGGTCAGCGAGCCACCGGCGTTCGCCGAGATCGTCCGGGCGAAGCGCCAGGCCAGGCTGCCGCTGGCCGACGTGTTCCGCCGGCACCCGAAAACGACGCTGCTCGCCGTCGGTGCTCGCTTCTCCGAGAGCCTGACGTTCAACATCTACAACGCCTTCATCATCACCTACCTCACCGTCGTGCTGAAGCTGGACAAGTCGGTGGCGCTGAACGGGCTGCTCATCGCCGCGGTGGTCGGCTTCTTCGTGATCCCGGCCGCCGGGCGGCTGTCCGACCGGGTCGGCCGGCGGCCGGTGTTCATCGCCGGCGCGGCCATCGCGGCGGTGACCGCGTTCCCGCTGTTCGGCCTGATCGACACCGGTCGTACCGGCCTGATCTGGCTGGCCCTGGTGGTCGGCTGGGGCGTCGCCGCCTGCACCATGTACGGCGCGGAGGGCGCGCTGTTCGCCGAGCTGTACCCGACCCGGGTGCGCTACAGCGGCATCTCCATCGTCTACCAGATCGGTGTCCTGCCCTCGGGCGCGATCGCCCCGGCGGTGGCCACCGCGCTGGTCGCGCACTACAGCCACCAGTCCTGGCCGGTGGCCACCTACGTGCTGGTGATCGGCGTGATCAGCGTCGTGTCGTTGATGTTCCTGCCGGAGACGTTCCGGCGGGACGTGCACGCCGCCGAACCGGCTGCGATCCCGGCGACCCGCTCCGCATCCTGACCACGAAGAAAGGCCGCCCCATGCCCGAACAACCCGACGTCGTCCTGGTGCTCGCCGACGACATGGGCTTCTCCGACATCGGCTGCTACGGCGGCGAGGTGGCCACGCCGAACCTGGACCGGCTGGCCGCGCACGGAGTCCGGATGTCGCAGTTCTACAACACGGCACGGTGCAGCCCGTCCCGGGCGTCGCTGGTGACCGGGCTGCACCCGCACCAGACGGGCATCGGCATCCTCAACTACGACGACGCCCCGACGGGTACCCGGGCACCCTGAACGACAAGTGCGTGACCATCGCCGAGGTGCTCGGCGCCGCCGGCTACGGGACCTACCTGAGCGGCAAGTGGCACCTGTCCTCGGACCTGCACACCCCGAACGGCGCCTGGCCCACCCGGCGCGGCTTCGACGAGTTCTACGGCACGCTGGAAGGCGCCGGCAGCTACTTCGGCACCCGGACCCTGACCCGCGGCGAGACCAACATCGAGGCCGAGGCCGCCGACCCGGACTTCTACTACACCGACGCGATCAGCGACAACGCCGCCGGGTTCATCCGCGGCCACCACCGCGACCGGGCCGCCGACCCGCTGTTCCTCTACCTCGCCTACACCGCGCCGCACTGGCCGCTGCACGCGCGTCAACAGGACGTCGACCGCTACGCGGGCCGCTTCGACGAGGGCTGGGACGTGCTGCGCGGCGAGCGGATGCGGCGGCTCGTCGAGTCCGGAGTCCTGGACCGCGGCTGGGCGATCAGCGACCGTGACCCGGCCGTACCGGCGTGGGACAGCACCGACGACCACGCCTGGCAGGCGGCCCGGATGGCCGTGTACGCGGCCCAGATCGACCGGATGGACCAGGGGATCGGGCGGGTACTGGACGCGCTGGAGCAGACCGGGCGGCTGGCCAACACCCTGTTCGTGTTCCTGTCCGACAACGGCGGCTGCGCCGAGGAGATGCCGGTCGAGACGGTCCGCGACTTCATCACCGGGTTCGTGGCCTTCGACGAGACCACCCGCGCCGGTGACCCGGTCCGGCCGGGCAACTCGCCGGAGATCCTGCCGGGCGGCGAGGACACCTACGCCACCTACGGCCGGGAGTGGGCGAACCTGTCCAACACGCCGTTCCGCGAATACAAGCACTGGGTGCACGAGGGCGGCATCGCGACGCCGCTGATCGCGCACTGGCCGGCCGGGCTCGGTACCGAGCCGCGCATCGTGCACGGCCCGCACCAGCTCCCGGACGTGATGGCCACGGTGTTGGAGCTGACCGGGGCGCCCTACCCGGCGCAGTACCAGGGGCGGGACGTGCTGCCGCCGGAGGGCACCAGCATGCTGCCGACCTGGCGCGGCGAGCAACCGCCGGACCGGACCCTCTACTGGGAGCACGAGGGCAACGCGGCGGTCCGCCGGGGCCGCTGGAAGCTGGTCCGCAAGTACCCGGGGGCTGGGAACTGTACGACATCGACGCCGACCGCACCGAGCTGCACGACCTGGCCGGCGCGCACCCCGAGGTGGTGGCCGACCTCGCCGCCGACTACCAGCGCTGGGCGGACCGCTGCGGCGTGCTGCCCCGCGAGCAGGTCCTGGCACTCTACGAGCGGCGGGGCCGCGCCCTGCCCCAGTGACCCGCTGCCGGACCCGCCGTCGCCGGGTGTCCGCGAGTCGGGCTCCCGGCACCGGCCTGCCGGCGTGTCCGGCCCGGTCCACGCTGCCGGCTGCCTCGGCTGCTCGGTCGCGGGTGTAGCCGGCTGCCTGCTACCTCGGTTGGTCGGCGTCCGGTGTCGGCGGCTCGTCGAGCCAGAGGAGTTCGTCGTGGCAGTCGACCAGTCGGTCGAAGGCACGGCGAGCGGGCCGGAACTGGCTGATCGTGTGGTCGCGGTGGACCACGAGCGCTGAGCCGGCGAGCCGCAGGCCCCACGCGGTGACCTCGGGCGAGCCGGTGTCGCTGTCGTCGGTGTAGTCGACCAGTAGGAACCGGCGCGGCATCGTGGCGAGATCCAGTCCGGGCACAGTGCTGTTCAGGCGGTCGCGGAGGGCGGCGTCGAGGCCGCGAGCCGCCCGGCTGGAACGCCAGGAGATCCTGGACCGCCCGTCCCCGCCGCTGCTCTGGGCCGTCCTGGACGAGGGCGTACTCCGCCGCCCCGTCGGCACCCCCGACGTGATGCGCGCCCAGCTCCAACACTTGCTGGAAATGGCCCAACGCCAACACATCCGCCTCCAGGTCCTCCCCTTCGCCGCCGGCGTCCACGCCGCGATGGACGGAGCCTTCGAGGTCCTGGATCTGCCGAACAGGGAGCACGTGGTGTATGTGGAGGGGCCGGGCGCCGGTCGAATCTTCATTTCTCCCAACGTGGTGACACAATTGCGCCTGAGATTCGACGCGCTGCGTGGTTTGGCGCTGTCGCCGGACGATTCGGCGAACATGATCGCGGCAACGTTGGGAGAGCTGTGACCGACATCGATGGACTGTGCTGGTGGAAGAGCACCCGGAGCGGAAACCAGGGTGGCAACTGCATCGAGGTCGCCGCGAGCGGTGACGCCTGGTATGTCCGTGACAGCAAGGACCCCGCGGCCGGCCACCTCACGGTCGGCGTCGCCTCGTGGCGGTCGTTCGTAGCCATGGTCAAGGACGACGCCCGGTGAGTGACGAGCTGCGCTGGCGGAAGAGCAGCCGCAGCGGCAGTCAGGGCGGGGCATGCGTCGAGGTCGCCGCCAGCGACGGTGCGTGGTACGTGCGGGACAGCAAGAGCCCGGACGGCGGCCGCCTTGTCATCGACCAGGTCGCGTGGCGGTCGTTCGTCGGGGCCATCCGGCGGCGCACGCTCTGAAATCGCCGGGCCTCAAACGACCCGGCGGACCTCCTGGGGCCAACCGCAGGCCACCGCGATCTTGCCGGCCCACAGCCTGGCGGCCTCCTCGTCGGCCACGTCCACCACGGTGAACCCGCCGAGGAACTCCTTCGTCTCGGCGTAGGGCCCGTCGGTGAACGTCAGCGTGCCGCTGGTCGCGTCCGCGCTGAACGCCTTGCTGTGGTCCTCCTCCAGCCCGCCGGCGAACACGTACGCGCCGGCCACCTTGATCTCTTCCACTACCGCCTTCGCCAGCGGTCCACGCGCCGCGAACCACTCCGCAGGATGGTCACCCACCCACTGCTGGTTGAAGTAGATGATGTACTTCGCCACGTCGACTCCCGTTCCGTGGCGGACCCGATGCCCGCCTCCAGATACTCCACGAACGAGCCACCCCCGATCCGACACCACGCGCCGAGAAATCCAGCGGGTACCCGGGTGGCGGGTACGCCGCTGGTGGGGCGGTCATGCTGGGCGAATAGGATGTCGCACCATGGCGCGAGTGCTGACCCCGCAGGCGGAGGACTTTCCCCGCTGGTACCAGGACGTGATCAACAAGGCCGAGCTGGCCGACAACGGGCCGGTGCGCGGCACCATGGTGATCCGACCGACCGGGTACGCCATCTGGGAGCGCATCCAGTCCGAGATGGACGACCGGATCAAGCTCGCCGGCGCCCAGAACGCGTACTTTCCGCTGTTCATCCCGGAGAGCTACCTCAAGCGCGAGGCGCAGCACGTGGAGGGGTTCTCGCCGGAGCTGGCGGTGGTCACCCACGCCGGCGGCAAGGACCTGGACGAGCCGGTCGTGGTGCGCCCGACGTCCGAGACGGTCATCGGCGAGTTCATGGCCAAGTGGGTGCAGTCCTACCGCGACCTGCCGCTGCTGCTCAACCAGTGGGCCAACGTGGTGCGCTGGGAGCTGCGCCCGCGGGTGTTCCTGCGCACCAGCGAGTTCCTCTGGCAGGAGGGGCACACCGCGCACGCCAGCGAGGCCGACGCCCGGGCGTACGCGCGGCGCATCCTGCACGAGGCGTACCAGGACCTGATGGTCAACGTGCTGGCGATGCCGGTGATCGTGGGGCGCAAGACGACCGCGGAGCGGTTCGCCGGCGCGACCAACACGTACACGCTGGAAGCGATGATGCGCGACGGCAAGGCGCTGCAGATGGGCACCTCGCACGAGCTGGGGCAGAACTTCGCGAAGGCGTTCGGGATCGAGTTCACCGGCGACAGCGGGACCCGCGAGTACGCCTGGACGACCTCCTGGGGTACCTCCACCCGGATGGTCGGCGGGCTGATCATGTGCCACGGCGACGACAGCGGGCTGCGGGTGCCGCCGCGGTTGGCGCCGATCCAGGCGCACGTGATGGTCGTCAAGTCCGGCGACGCGGTGCCGGAGACCGCGGCGAAGCTGCGCGACGCGCTGCGGGACGCGGGGGTGCGGGTCGGGTTCGACGACCGTACCGACACGCCGTTCGGGCGCCGTGCGGTCGACGCGGAGCTGAAGGGATACCCGATCCGGGTCGAGGTCGGCCCGCGGGACCTCGCCGCCGGCAACGTGGTGCTGGCCCGGCGTTCGACCGGCGGCAAGACCCCGGTGCCGGTGGACAAGGCGGTGGACGAGATCCAGGCCGCGCTCGCCGCCGACCAGCAGGCGCTGTACGACCAGGCACTCGCGTTCCGGGAGGCGCACACCGTCGACGTGACGACCCCGGACGACGCGGTGGCCGCGGCGGCGACCGGCTTCGCCCGGATCCCGTGGTCGGCGCTGGGCGCGGCCGGCGAGGCCGAACTGAACAAGCAGGCGGTCACGGTGCGCTGCCTGGTCCGCGCCGACGGCTCGGTGCCGGACAGCGAGGACGAGCCCGAGCTGACCGCCTACGTCGCCCGCTCGTACTGAGCCCGCTGTCACTGAGCCCGCTGGTACCGAGCCCGCTCGTACCGATCCGCTGGTACCGAGCCCGCTGGTACCGAGCCCGCTCGTACCGAGCCCGCTCGTACCGACCCGCTCTCGCGGCGGCGCCGGCCGGTGACCGGCGCCGCGGGGCGGCGTCGACCGGTGCCGTCAGGGTGCGGGGCGGCTGGGTAGTTGACCCCGCCACCACGGGGTTTCCACGAAGCCGCGGCGGATGGTGAGCAGCTCCATGCTGGCCCGCCATCCCTCCACCCCGGACAGCGCGCCGAGCGTGTCGGTGGTGAACCGGAACAGGTCGCGTTCGGTGGGCAGGATCAGCTCGCACATCAGGCAGTTCGCGGACAGCATCGCCGCGACGTAGCGCACCCCGCGGTGGGTGGCGAGTTCCCGCGCCACCTCGTCCAGCCGGGACGGCGCGACCGTGACGTCCAGCAGCACCTCGGACTCGAAGCCGAGCGCCGCCGACGGGACGAGCGTGGTGACGGTCAGGCAGCCGCGGTCGCGCATCGCCTCGAACCGTCGGCGCACGGTGCTCTCGTTGATCGACAGGCGGGCCGCGACGGTACGGAAGCTGTCCCGGGCGTGCCCGCGCAGCTCGGCGATGATGGCGCGGTCGGTGGCGTCGAAATGCTCCGGCGCGCACTCGTGCGGTTCGGGGCCGGCCGCGATCTCGCCGCCCCGGTACCAGTCGTGCGCCACCTTGTAGGTGTGCAGCCGCAGGTCGGTCTCGCACCGGGCGATGCCGTCGATGGTCTGTATCTCCTCGACGACCCGGGCGGCGAGCGAATCGGCGCGCGGCACGTTGATCTCGGCGACGATGTCGTACGCGCCGCTGACCAGCGCGAGGAACCGCACGTCGGCGCGGCCGGCGAGCTGGGCGCAGACCCGTGCCTGGCGGCCGGGGGAGCAGGTGATGCGCAGCACGAACAGGTCGGCCGGCCCGGCGTGCTGGGTGTCCGGGACGGCGGCGACCCGGACGATGCCGTCGCGCAGCAGCTGCTGGCCGCGGCGGGACACCGCGGACAGCGAGCTGCCGCAGGCGGCGGCGATGTCGGTCCAGCTGGCCCGACCGTCGTCCTGCAGCGCGGCGACGATGCGCCGGCTCAGCTCGTCCAGCGCGGGAGCGTTCATCGGCGAGTTCATCCGCCGGCGCCCGTCCGGGCGTGCCGGAGCCGGCGACCGGCGTCAGCGCGCATCGGCGCCGACCTCGTGCAGGAACTCACGCACCACCCGCCGCCACTGCTCGGCCTCCTCGATCTGCGGTGAATGACCGGACTTCTCGAACACCACGAGCCGGGCGTCCGGAATCAGCGACACTATCGTCTCACTGCACGCGACCGGGGTGATCCAGTCGTCGCGGCCGACCGTGACCAGTGTCGGGCAGGTGATGGTCGGCAGCTGTGCCTTGATGTCGTAGTGCGGCTGGTTGTGCGCGAAGGCGTAGTTGTGCG
Organism: Actinocatenispora thailandica; assembly: GCF_016865425.1. Lineage (NCBI taxonomy): Bacteria > Bacillati > Actinomycetota > Actinomycetes > Micromonosporales > Micromonosporaceae > Actinocatenispora > Actinocatenispora thailandica. Next base: position 2,545,671 of record NZ_AP023355.1, read on the forward strand.
TGGCGTACCGGTACGGCGTCGCGGCGACCTTCGCCTCGACCGCGGCCGGGTCGTACACGTGGTCGTACAGCGGCAGGATCTCCCGCCAGCAGTCGCGCAGGTCGTCGTCGTCGCGGACCCGGCCGGTGTTGATCCGGTCCAGCTTCGCCAGGTCGATGCGTACCCGGGTGGATGCGGCGGCGTTGCGCCGAGCCGCGTCGTCGTTGGAGTGGTCGGCCGACGTGTCACGCAGCACCAGCGCGGAGACCCGGTCGGGGTGCCGGATCGCGTACTCCATCGAGATGAACCCGCCGTAGCTGCCGCCGGCCAGCACGAACCGCTCGACGCCGGCCCACTGCCGCAGCCCTTCCACGTCGGCGGCCCACTGCTCGTGCGTGTACGGCTCGTTGCCGCCGGACTCGCCGGAGCCCCGGGCGTCGAACACGATCACCCGGAACGTGTCGGCGAACGGCGCGAAGGTGGCTCGTGGCTCGGCGCGCGAACCCAGCCCCGGTGCCCCGTGATGGGCGATCAGGACCGGTGCGTCGTCGGCGCCGAACACCTCGACGGCCAGCTCGTTGTCGTTGATCGTCAGCCGCACGGGCTGCCCCTTTCCGTTGCGCTACGGGCAGATGACGAGGTCGTCGAGCTGCCGCGGGTAGCTGGTGAGCCGGCGCGCGCCGGTCTCGGTGACGAGCATCGAGTCGGAGATCCGGTAGCCGGCGTGGCCCGGTACGTAGAGGCCCGGCTCGTTGGACACGATCATGTTCGCGGCCAGCACGGTGTCGTCGCCGTCGGCGAGCCACGGTGGTTCGTGCATGCCCAGCCCGATCCCGTGCCCCTGCCGGTGCCGCAGGTACTCGCCGAGGCCGGCGTCGACGATCACCTGCAGGCAGCGCCGGTTGACCTCGCTGCACACCGCGCCGGCTCGGATCGCGTCGGCGCCGACCTGCTGTGCCTCGCGTACCGCGTCGTGGTAGCGGCGCTGGTCGGCCGTCGGCTCACCGAGCACGAACGTCCGCTCGCCCTCCACGTACCGGCCGCCGACGGCGCAGCCCAGCGACAGCATGAACGTGTCGCCGTCGCGCAGCCGGTACTCCGAGGGCAGCGCGTGCGGGTGGGCCGAGCGGGCGCCGGCGTACACCAGGCCGCCGGCGAGCATCCCGACCACCACCACGTCGGTGTGCTCGGCGTACATGATGCCGGTGCCGACGCCGCCGACGTGCGCGGCGAGCTCGGCCTCGCTGGGCAGGTCGGCACCGGCCGCCACCGCCTGCTCGATCAGTTCCCGGCCGGCGGCGAGCATCCGGTCGGTGATCCGGGCCGCCTCGGCGTGCAGGGCGATCTCGGCCGGGTACTTGACCTGCCGCATCGCCTCGACCACCGGCGTCACCGACAGCGTCGCCGCGGGCAACGCCGCGCGCAACGCGTCCCGGCGGGCCAGGGTCATGCTGCCCGGCACGCCGATGCGGTCGCGCCGGCCGGTGCCCGGCAGGTACGACAGCGGCGGTCGCAGCCCCGGGTACTCCGGGTACGCGACGAGGTCACCGGCCGCGTGCTGCGCCTGCGCGTGCTCGCGTTCCAGTTCCGGCAGTACCAGCACGGTGCGCTCGGCGTCCAGCAGCACCGTGACCGGCCGTTCGCCGGGGTGGTGGAAGAATCCGGTCAGGTAGGCGACGTCGGACGGGTCGTCGGTGCACAGCGCGTCCAGGCCGGCGCCGGCCAGCCGGTCGCGTACCGCGTCCTGCACCGTCCGGTAGTGCTCGCCCGGCAGCCGTTGACTCAGCGGCGTTCCCACCCCGTCTCCCTCCACAGTGGACGTTCAGTGGCCCTGGTTGCGCGGGTTGCGGGCGTCGTTGTACGCGATGGACATCAGCGTCGCGGACACCACCAGAGCGAGGATCGCCAGCGACGGGAACAGCGTGGTCCACCAGGCGCTGGACATCGCGCCGGACTGCTGCGCCTCGTACAGGATCCGGCCCCACGACCAGGACTGCGCGTCGGACAGGCCGAGGAAGGCCAGGCCGGCGGCGGACAGCACCGCCCGGGAAGCGGTCAGCACCACCGAGACCACGATGACCGGCGCCGTCGCGGGCAGCAGATGCTTGCGGATGATCCAGCGGTGGCTGCCGCCGATCACCCGCGCCGCGTCCATGTACGGCAGGTCCACCACCGACAGCGCCGCCGAGCGCACCACCCGGGTCACCTCCGGCCAGCTGAACGCGGCGATCACCGCCACCGTGACCGGCAGGCTCGGGCCGGCCAGCGCCGCGATCAGGATCATCAGCGGCAGTACCGGCAACGACAGCATCAGATCGACCAGGGTGCCGACCGCGGTGTCCAGCCGCCGGAAGTACGCCCCGACCACGGCGACCAGCACGCCGAGCGCGATCGCCAGCGCCGACGAGCAGACCGCCACCAGCATGCTGGCCCGGGTACCCCAGACGACCTCGGCGAAGATGTCCCGGCCCAGGTTGTCGGTGCCGAACCAGTGCGCCGCGGACGGCGCCCGCAACACGTCCGCCCCGTACCCGGTGGGTTCGGCGGCGATCAGCGGTGCGCACAGGCCGACCAGGATCAGTACCGCGACGACGACCACCGCGGGCAGCCCGAGCGGGTTGCGGCGAAACGCCCGCCAGGTGCGCCGGGCGGAGCTGTCGGCGACCGGCACCGGCTCCACCAGCGCGGCCGGGGAGTCGGTACGTGCCTGTGCGGTCATCGGGTCCTCACTCTCGGATCCAGCACCCCGTACAGCAGGTCGGTCAGCATGCTCGCCACCACCACGGTCGCGGCGAGCAGCACGAACGCGCCCTGCAACACCGGGTAGTCCAGCTGGGTGACCGCCTCGTAGATGCCGCGGCCGATGCCCGGGTAGGCGAAGATCGTCTCGGTCAGCACCGCGCCGCCGACCAGGAACCCGAGCTGCAGGCCGACCAGCGTGGTCGTCGGCAGCAGCGCGTTGCGCAGCGCGTGCTTCCACACCACCGCCCGGTTCGGCAGCCCCTTGGCGCGGGCCAGCTCGCAGTAGTCCTCACCCAGCGCGTCGATCAGGCTGGCCCGCAGCGTCAGCACGTACGAGCCGATCTGCAGCAGCATCAGCGACAGGCACGGCAGCACCAGGTGCGCCAGCACGTTGCCGTACCAGCCGGCGCCGGCCGCGTCGGGCGAGTACGCACCGCCGATCGGCAGCCAGCGCAGCCACAGCCCGAAGAAGAACAGCAGGAAGATCCCGACGCTCGGGACGAACAGCGACTGTCCCACGACGCCGCCCAACTGCACCAGCCGGTCGACCACGGTGCCGCGGCGGGTGGCGGCGAGCACGCCCAGCGGTACCCCGATCGCGATCGTCACCAGCAGGGCCGAGCCGGTCAGCAGCAGCGTCCACGGCAGCCGGGCCAGCAGCACCGACGAGACCGGTACCTGCTGGGTGAACGAGATCCCCAGGTTGCCGTGCAGCAACTGCCACAGGTACTTGCCGTACTGCACGAGCAGCGGCTGGTCCAGCCCGTACTGGTGCAGCAGCAGCGCCTGGTCGTGCTTGGTCATGTTCGGGTTCGCCACCGCCAGCGCGGGGTTGCCGGGCAGCAGCCGCAGCAGCAGGAACGTTGCGGTGACGGCGAACCAGAGGGTCAGCAGGCCGCGCGCCACGCGGCGGGCGGCGAATCGCAGTGCGGTGGTCATGGCCACGTCCTCATCAACTGCGGGTACGTACCCGGGCGAGCGACGCCGGGTCGACCACGGTGAGCAGCTCGCTCGGCTTGGCGACGAACCCGGTCCACTCGGTGCGGTGCGCGACGTAGAAGTTCTGCATGTAGACGACGTTGTCGTACACGTTGTCCCGGACCAGCCGGGCGGCCTCGGCGACCAGTTCGCGCTGCTTCTGCGGGGTGGCGACCTGCGCGTCGGTGATCAGCCTGGACAGCTTCGGATCGTCGACCTTGCTGTAGTTGATCGCCCCGCCGGGCAGGTAGGTCAGCGCCATGTTGGTGACCGGGTCGTCCATGATGGCGAAGTTGCCGGCGTAGATGTCGTAGTCGCCGGCGTCGGTCTTCGCCAGGTAGGTGTTGCGGTCCATGCCCTGCAACGTGATGGCGATGCCGGCCTTCGCCGCGTCCGAGGCGACCATGCTGGCCCACTGCGCGGTGACCGCGTCCTGCAACGAGTAGATCATCCGCAGCGACAGCCCGAACCGGCCGTGCCGGTCCTGGCGGTACCCGGCCTGCCGCAGCAGCCGCCGCGCGTGTGCCGGATCGTGCCGGTACTCGTGCATCGCCGGGTCGGCGTAGGCGGTCAGCACCGGGGCGATCGGGCTGGAGTGCGTCGACACCGCCTGGCCCTGCAACACCACCCGGCGGATCGCCGCGTAGTCGACCGCGTGCGCGAGCGCCTGCCGTACCTCCAGCCGGTCCAGCGGCTGGTGCTTCATGTTGTACGCCAGGTGCGCGTAACCCAGCCCCGGCACCTTGCGCAGGCTGACCCCCGCGGTGTGCCGCAGCACGTCGACCTGCGCCGGCGGCAGCGTGTTGGCGATCAGATCGACCTCGCCGCTGCGCAGCGCCAGGATCTCGGTGTTGATGTCCGGGTACACCCGGAACACCACCCGGGCCAGGCTCGGCCTCCCGCCCGGCGCCCACGGGTACGGCTCGGTGCGCTCCAGCGTGTACGCCTGCCCCTTCGCCGCCGACACCAGCGTGTACGGCCCGCAGCCGACCCAGTCGCCGGTGTTGGCGAACGTCGCCACGTTGCCGACCCTGCCGAACACGTGCGCCGGCACCACGTTCATCCAGAACCCGACCTCGCGCAGCACCGTCTGGTCCGGCTTGGACAGGTGCAGCAGTACCTCGGTGTCCGACGCCGCGCTCGCCCTCGTCACGTTGGTGAGCTGCCCGAAGGTGGTGTTGCCGGCGGGCTTGTCGCGCTTGATCGCGTTGACGGTGAACGCGACGTCCGCCGCGGTCACCGGCTTCCCGTCGCTCCAGCGCACGTCGTCGCGGATCCGGTAGTACCCGGTCCTCGGATCGTGGTAGCCGTGCCCGACGGCGAGCCACGGCTGCTTGTTGCCGGCGTCGTCGATGGTCAGCAGCCGCGGGTACATCAGGTCGGTGATCCAGTAGTCGGTGCGGCTGTTGCCGACCAGCGGGTTGAAGTTGACCACGTCGGTGGTCGTCGCGACGGTCAGGGTGGCGCCGGCCGCCCGGGAGCCCGGCCGCGGGCTCGGCGCGCAGCCGGCCAGCGCAGCACCGACCGCCGGCGCGCCGACCGCGGTGGCGGCGAGCGCCGCGAACGACCGGCGGCGCATCAGACCCAGACCTCGTCGAGCACGCGCAGGATGTTGCCGCCGACGACCTTGCGGATCTCGTCGTCGGAGTAGTCGTGCGCGACCAGCCAGCCGATGATGTTGGTGAAGCACTCGGCCGGGTTCTCCAGCCCGTCGACGTACTCGACCTTCGGGTAGTCGACGTGGCCGTGCGCCTGCGCGATCGACAGGTTCTTCGCGAACGCGTCGTGCAGCCCGACGTGGTCGCCGAACAGCGTGTCCGGCCCGAACGCCACGTGGTCGATGCCGACCACCTCGACCAGGTGGGTGAAGTGGTCCATCACCGACTCCAGCGAGTGCTTCGGGTGCGCCTCGGACAGGCTGGTGTGCGGCGCGGCCTCCAGGCCGAGCACCCCGCCGCGCTCGGCGCAGGCGGCGATCAGCGCGTCCGGCTTCATCCGGTTGGTCGGCCACACCTCGCGGGAGCCGCAGTGCGTGATGAACACCGGCTTGGTCGAGGTCTGGATGACCTCCAGCGCGGTCCGGTCGCCGGAGTGCGAGATGTCGATCGCGAGGCCCAGCTTGTTCATCCGCTTCACGGCGCGTTCGCCGAAGAACGTCAGCCCGCCGTCGCCGCGCTCCTTGAGCCCGGACCCCAGCGTGTTGGCCTCCGAGTACGCGATGCCGATCTGGCGCACGCCGAAGCCGTACAGCACGTCGAGCCGGTCCACCTCGTTCTCGATCATGGTGGCGGCTTCCAGCCCGAACACGTGCGCCACCCGGCCGGTGGCGTGCGCGTCGCGGATGTCGGCGACGGTTTCCGCCTTCACCACGAAGTCCTGGTGCGCGAGGTCGGCCATCCGCACCCCGAGGTCGAACAGCACGTCCTGGTACTTCCAGCCGGCGTCGGAGGAGATGCAGCAGGTGCCGTCCATGCCGTTGTCGAACACGGCGGTCATGCCGGAGCGGGCGAGACCGGCGTACCCGGTGGGTTCGCGGCCCTGCCGGATGTGCTCGCGCAGCTCGCCCATGTCCTCCGGGAAGACCTGGACGTGGTCGTGCAGCGAGATGACGATCTCGTCGCGTAGCAGTCGTCGCGCCCGCTGCTCCTGCGTGTCGGACAGCGACAGGCCGGCGTACTCGGGCACCCGGCCGATCTGCTTCGCGTACCGGAACGCGCGGTAGTCGACGTCCGGCTCCAGGTAGTCCCAGGCGGTGTAGCCGGTGTAGCGGGCGGCCGGTTCGAGCATGGCGTTCCCTTCGCTTCGCGGTCGGTGTGCCGGTACCGGCGTCGCTGCCGCCGGCGATCCTGGCGAATCAAGGGTTGCCAATCTGCGGCGCAGAAGTCAAGATGTCAGCAAGAATCAGGCAGGGATCAATGGTTGATGTCCAGTGTCGGGCACATCGTGGAAACATCGCGGAAACCCGTTGGCGGCAGCCTGGTGCTTCGGCCGGCGCGGCGCCGGCGAATCGATCGGAGGTGGCCGTGGCGGCTGCACCCACCCTGCGAGTCCGGGACCTGTCGGTGAGCTTCGGCCGTGACGGCGAGGTCCCGGCCGTACGCGGCGTCGACCTGGACGTGCACCGCGGCCAGCTCGTCGCGCTGCTCGGCGAGTCCGGCTCGGGCAAGTCGGTGACCGCCCGCGCGATCCTCGGGCTCTCCGACGCCCGGGTCGACGCCGAACAGCTGCGACTGGGCGAGCTCGATCTGACCGCGCTGAGCGAGGCGCAGCGCCGCGGCGTGCGGGGCAGCCGGATCAGCCTGGTGTTCCAGGACGCGCTGTCCGCGCTCAATCCGGTACTGACCATCGGCGACCAGCTCGGCGAGCTGTTCCGCGCCCACCGCGGCATGTCCCGCCGTGCCGCCCGGGCCAGGGCGGTCGAGCTGCTGCGTACGGTCGGCATCCCCGGCCCGGAGCAGCGCGTGCGCGGCTACCCGCACCAGTTCTCCGGCGGGATGCGGCAGCGGATCCTGATCGCGATGGCGATCGCGCTGGAACCCGACCTGCTGATCGCCGACGAACCGACCACCGCGCTGGACGTCACGGTGCAGGCGCAGATCCTCGACCTGCTCGACCGGCTGCGGGCCGAACGCGACATGGCGGTACTGCTGATCACCCACGATCTCGCCGTGGTCAGTGAGGTCGCCGATCACATCGCCGTGATGTACGCCGGCCGCATCGTCGAGACCGGCCGGACCGAGGACCTGCTGAGCCACCCCGCGCACCCCTACACCCAGGCGCTGCTGCGCTCGGTGCCGCGGCCGGACGCGGCCGGCGGCCGGCTCTACGCGATCCCGGGTACCCCACCGGTGCCGGCGCGGCGACCACCGGGCTGCCCGTTCCACCCCCGGTGCTCCTGGGCGGTCGAAAGCTGTGCCAGCACGCAACCCACGATGTCCATCGTCGGCCCCGGTCGGCAGGCCGCCTGCCACCGTGCGACGGAGGTGCTGCATGCCGCCGGATGACCAGATCCTCGTCGCGACCGACCTGCACCGCAGCTTCCGGGCCGGGCTCGGCCGCGGCCGGGTGAGTGCCGTCGACGGGGTCAGCCTGTCGGTCGCCGCCGGCGAGTCGCTCGGCATCGTCGGCGAGTCCGGCTGCGGCAAGTCCACCCTGGCCCGGATGCTGGTCGGCCTGGAACGCCCCGACGCCGGCAGCATCACCGTCGCCGGACACGACCTCGCCGCCGCTCGCGGCCGGCAACGCCGCGCGCTGCGCCGGCGCATCCAGATGGTGTTCCAGGACCCGTACACGTCGCTGGATCCCCGGCTGACCGTCGGTGACATCGTCGCCGAACCGCTGACCGTGCACCGCACCACCGGCCGGGCCGGCCGCGCCGGCAAGGTGATCGAGCTGCTGGACCTGGTCGGGCTGCCGGCCGACGTGGTGTCCCGCTACCCGCACCAGTTCTCCGGCGGTCAGCGGCAGCGCATCGGCATCGCCCGCGCGCTCGCCCTGGAACCCTCCGTACTGGTCTGCGACGAGCCGGTGTCCGCCCTCGACATGTCGGTCCAGGCGCAGGTCGTCAACCTGCTCCGGGACCTGCAGGAACGCACCGGGGTCGCGCTGGTGTTCATCGCACACGACCTGTCGGTGGTCCGGCACGTTTGCGACCGGGTCGCGGTGATGTACCTCGGCCGGCTCGCCGAGTCCGGCGACACCGACGCGGTGTACGACGCGCCCACCCACCCGTACACCCAGGCGCTGCTCGCCGCCGCGCCGGCCATCGGCCGGCGCCGGACCGCCCGACCGCCGGCCGGCGAACCCCCGAGCCCGATCGCACCCCGCCCGGCTGCCGCTTCCACCCCCGCTGCCCGCTCGCCGCCGGCCCCTGCGACACCGACCGACCCGACCTGCGTACCGTCCCGGTCGAGGTCGCGGGCTCGCACCTGGTCGCCTGCCATCACGCCGAGCAGGCCCTCGCCACCCCGACCGCCTGAACCGGGCTCGGCGCGGACGGCACGGCCGGCTCGGTGCCGGGGTGGCCAGCCTCGCCGGCGCCCGGCCGGGGCCGACGGCTGCCAGCGGCGCTGGCACGGGCTGCGGCGGCCAGCGGCGCTGGCACCGGCGACGGGTGCCAACGCCGCTGGCCCCTCGTCGCCCGGGCGCCCAGACGGTGCGCCGGCGGGGTGTGAGCGAGGCCATCCGGCGGTACCGGGCGTGACGCACGGCGGGCAGGCTGCCGACATGACGAAGATGCTGAACCGCGGCGACGTGCTCATCGAGCGGATCTACTTCGGCGGCGCGCTGTGCCAGGTGATCCCGGCCCGGGTCCTACGGCACGACGCCGACGAGCTGGTGGTCTGGGTGGCCGGTGGCACCCCGGTGCTGCGCCGGCGGGGCGTTTCCGGCCGTGCCCTGCGCGACGTCCCCCGGGACCAGTGGCCGACCGACCTGCAACCGGCGGAGTGGACCGGCTCGGGTGTGCTGCGCCGCTACCTGCCCGGCGCCGACCATTCGGTGTGGTGGTTCTTTGCCGACGGTGGTCCGAGCGGGCCGGACAGCTTCGCCGGCTGGTACGTCAACCTGGAGCGGCACGAACTGTGGCCGGACGGCGCCGGCATCGACGTGGTCGACCAGGAGCTGGACGGTTGGGTGACGCCGGATCACGCCTGGCAGTGGAAGGACGAGGAGTCGTTCGCCGCCAAGATCGGCGACCCCGGCTTCTTCACCGCGGCCGAGGCGGCACTGGTGCGGGCCGAGGGGAGCGGGTCCAGCCGGTCGCCGAGCGGGCCGGCTTCCCGTTCGACGGTACCTGGTGCGACTTTCGCCCCGATCCGTCCTGGTCGCTGCCCGACCTTCCGGCAGCCGACCTCGGGCGCCGGCCGGCCGCCCTGCGCGTCGGCGCCGAGGACGGGCAGGTGGCCGCCGGCGAGTACCCGAGTGCGACCCGGGACGGGGCACCGGTGCCCGATTGAGGGCGTGTCGTCGAGGCCGCGGCCGGTCTGGCAGAATGGACCGCTGAACCGGCGCGCGACCGGCGCCCTCTACCCGGTGCGTCGCCAGTCAACATGCCTACACGGATCCGTCGTCGTCGACCATGCCCCACGTGGTCGCCGCGCCGCGGCCCGCGGGGCTTTTCGACACAGGAGCGAACACAACCGTGGCAGTACGCATCCGGCTCAAGCGGCTGGGGAAGATTCGCAACCCGCAGTACCGCATCGTGGTGGCCGACGCCCGCACCAAGCGCGACGGCCGCGTCATCGAGGAGGTCGGCAAGTACCACCCGAAGGAGGACCCCTCGTACATCGAGGTCAACTCCGACCGGGTGCAGTACTGGCTGTCCGTCGGTGCGCAGCCGAGCGAGCCCGTGCAGGCGATCCTGTCCCGCACCGGTGACTGGCAGAAGTTCAAGGGCCAGCCGGCCCCGGAGCCGCTGAAGGTGCCGGCGCCGAAGCAGGACCGGCAGGCTCGGTACGAGGCGGAGGCCAAGGCGGCCGCCGGCGTCGACACGCCGGGCAAGCCCGAGGCCAAGACCGAGAAGAAGAAGCCGGCCAAGAAGGCCGAGGAGCCGGCCAAGAAGGCCGACGAGAAGGCCGACAGCGCGCCGGCGGCGACCGACGGGAAGGCGGCCGGTGCCGATGCCGGCGCGGAATCCTGAGGTGCTCCGCCCCGCCCTCGACCATCTGGTTCGCGGGATCGTGGAACACCCCGACGACGTGCGGGTCCGCATGGTCAACTCGCGCCGCGGCAAGCGGCTCGAGGTCCGGGTCCACCCGGACGACCTGGGCACCGTGATCGGCCGGGGTGGCCGTACCGCCAAGGCGCTGCGCCAGGTGGTCGGGTCGGTGGGCGGACGCGGTATTCGAGTCGAGATCATCGACAGTTACTGACGTGCAGCTGACCGTCGGACGCATCGTCCGTCCGCACGGCGTCCGGGGCGAGGTCCTGGTCGACGTGCGGACCGACGATCCGGAGATCCGTTTCGCCACCGGCGCGGTGCTGGCCACCACGCCGGTCGGCGTCGGACCGCTGACCGTGGAGTACGCCCGGGGGCGCACGGTGGCCGCCGGGCGGGTCCGGTTGATCGTGGCGTTCGCCGAGATCACCGACCGCAACCAGGCCGAGGACATGCGCGGTACCGAGCTGTCGGTGGACGCCGCCGAGCTGGTCGACCCGGACGATCCGGACGAGTTCCACGACCAGCAGCTGGTCGGGTTGACCGCTGTCGACACCGACGGCGCGCCGCTCGGCGAGGTGGTCCGCGTCGACCACCTACCCGCCTCCGAACTGCTCGCGGTGCGCCGGCCGGACGGGCACGAGGCACTGGTGCCGTTCGTGACCGCGCTGGTCCCGGAAGTCCGGCTGGACGCCGGCCAGGTGGTGCTGACGCCGCCGGAGGGCCTGCTCGACCTGTGACGACCGCCCGGTCGGATGAGGCTGAATCGTGCGTATCGATGTCCTGACGATCTTCCCCGACTACCTCGCGCCGCTGTCGCTGTCGTTGATCGGCCGGGCCCGCGAGCGCGGGCTGCTCGACGTGTCGGCGCACGATCTGCGGCGCTGGACCTCCGACGTGCACCGCACCGTCGACGACACCCCGTACGGCGGCGGTCCGGGCATGGTGATGCGGCCCGAGCCGTGGGGCCGGGCGTTCGACGAGCTGGTGCCGGCCGGCGTGGCGCCGCCACGGTTCGTGGTGCCGAGCCCGGCGGGAGCGCCGCTGACCCAGTCGCTCGCCGCCGAGCTCGCCGCCGAGCCCTGGTTGCTGTTCGGCTGCGGCCGGTACGAGGGCATCGACCAGCGAGTGCTGGACGACGCGGCGGACCGGATGCCGGTGACGGAGGTCTCGCTCGGCGACGTGGTGCTGTTCGGTGGCGAGGTGGCGGTGCTCGCGGTGGTCGAGGCGGTCACCCGGCTGCTGCCCGGGGTGCTCGGCAACGCCGAGTCGCTGGCCGAGGAGTCGCACACCGGCGGTCTGCTGGAGGCGCCGGTGTACACCAAACCGCCGGTCTGGCGGGAGCGGCCGGTACCCGACGTGCTCCGCTCCGGTGATCATGGCCGAATCGCCCGGTGGCGACGTGATCAGGCCCTCGTCCGTACCGCGAGACGCCGCCCCGATCTGCTGGCCGCATTGCCACCCGGTACGCTGGACGCGACGGACCAGCTTGCGCTCGCCGAGGGTGGATATCCACCCGAGTCGGAGAGTGTGGCAGAGTAGTGGGGTTGCCGCAGGCGCCAGATCGCCTCTTCGACTCTGGTACGGCCCGCAACCCAAAGAAGTTTCCACCCGGCGCTCACGCGCGCCCTTGAGTTTGAGGAAGCAGTCGCGATGAACACGCTGGACACTCTCGATGCCCAGTCTCAGCGGGTAGACGTTCCCGACTTCCGCCCCGGTGACACCGTCAAGGTCTCGGTCCGCGTCGTCGAGGGCACTCGGTCCCGCGTCCAGGTCTTCCAGGGCGTGGTGATCCGCCGGCAGGGCGCCGGGCTGCGCGAGACCTTCACCGTGCGGAAGGTCAGCTTCGGCGTCGGCGTCGAGCGCACCTTCCCGGTGAACACTCCGGTGATCGACAAGATCGAGCTGGTCACCCGCGGCGCCGTGCGCCGGGCCAAGCTCTACTACCTGCGTAACCTGCGCGGCAAGGCCGCCAAGATCAAGGAGAAGCGCGAGCCCAGCGCCAGCTGACGCGCCGGGTCCGACGCCGGGCTGCTGCCTTCGGGCCGCCGCCCGGCGTTGTCGTACCCGCGGTCCCGGCGGTCTCGCCATCGAAGATGATCGTGGCGTCGTAGGCTGCCCGAGTGACCGAAACCCACGCGCAGCGCCGGGCCGCGCATCCGCCGCAGCCCCGGCAGCACGGCTCGCTCTGGCGCGAGTTGCCGGTGCTGATCGTGATCGCGGTGCTGGTCGCAGTGACGGTTCGGGTCTTCGTCCTGCAGACGTTCTGGATCCCGTCCGGGTCCATGGAGCACACCCTCGACATCAACGACCGGGTGCTGGTCAACAAGATCAGCTACGACTTCCGGTCGCCGCACCGCGGTGCGGTGATCGTGTTCCGGTCGCCGGTGTCGTGGCGCACCGATCCCACCGAGAAGGACTTCATCAAGCGGGTCATCGCACTTGGCGGCGACCATGTCACCTGTTGTGACCGGAACGGTCGGATCAGCGTCAACGGTCACGTCCTGGACGAGACCTCCTACCTGTACCGGGAGGCCAACGGCACTCATCCGCCGTCCGACGGCAGGTTCGACGTGCGCGTCCCGGCCGGCCGGATCTGGGTGATGGGTGATCACCGACTGGAGTCCGGCGACTCGCGGGAGCACTACCTGCAGACCCGGGATCCGGTCGAGGCGACGATCCCGGCCAGTTCGGTGATCGGTGATGCGTTCGCGATCTACTGGCCGCCAAGCCGGATGCGCTTCCTCGGCATCCCGAGGACCTTCGACAAGGTGCCGGATCCGTGACCCCGCGGCGCGGTCGCCGCTGCCGCCGCGCCGTAGGCTGGGAGGTCGGTACGAGCCGACGGCTGCGGGTGGCGTAGCGTGACGCGCTCGTCCGCGTTGCCCCACGGAGGTTGCCGGCAGATGCTCGCGCCACAGCGCACCGTGATCCGTCGAGGGTCCGGGATGTACGGGCTGGAACAGGCGCTGCGCCGCCGTGGTTTCCGCCGCATCGCGGGTGCCGACGAGGCGGGCCGAGGCGCCTGTGCCGGCCCGCTGGTGGTCGCCGCCGCGGTGCTGCCCGCCGGCAAGCGCGGCGAGATTCCCGGCCTCGCCGACTCGAAGCTGCTCACCGCAGCCGCCCGGGAACGGGTCTACGACGAGGTCGTGGCGCGGGCCGAGGCGTACGAGATCGTCGTGATCACCCCGACCGAGGTCGACGTCCGCGGTCTGCACGTGTGCAACGTGGCCGGGATGCGCCGCGCGTTCGCCCGGCTGGCGCCGGCGCCGGACTACGTGCTCACCGACGGGTTCCCGGTCGACGGCGTCGGCGTGCCGGGCCTCGCGGTGTGGAAGGGCGACCGGGTCGCGGCCTGCGTCGCGGCGGCGAGCGTGCTGGCCAAGGTGACCAGGGACCGGATGATGACCGAGCTGGCCGAACGCTGGCCGCAGTACGGCTTCGCGGAGCACAAGGGTTACGTCACGCCGGTGCACTCGGCGGCACTGGAGCGGCACGGCCCGTGCCCGGAGCACCGCTTCTCGTACGTGAACGTGGCGGCCGTGGCGGATCGGGCCGACTCGGCGACCCGGCGGTCCCGACCCACCCTACCGGCGTCGACGCTTTTGCTGGCAGATGCCGACGAGGCATGATCTGCTCGGGGCGTCGGCGCGTCCCCGCGGCGACCGGCTCGCCGGCGTAGGCGACAATATCGGCATGGAGGACGCGACGAGATGAGCGCCGAGGATCTCGAGAAGTACGAGACGGAGATGGAGCTGCAGCTCTATCGCGAGTACCGCGACATCGTCCGCCAGTTCTCCTATGTCGTGGAGACCGAGCGCCGGTTCTACCTGGCCAACGCGGTCGACCTGGCGGTGCGCAACACCGACGGCGAGGTCTACTTCGAGGTGGAGATGACCGACGCCTGGGTCTGGGACATGTACCGGCCGGCGCGGTTCGTCAAGCACGTGCGGGTGATGACGTTCAAGGACGTCAACATCGAAGAGCTCGACAAGCCGGACATTTCTCTCCCGGACGACGCCAGCTTCGGCGCTTGACGGTCGCCTTCGTTCCGACCCAGCGCGGTCCGGTCCGATGCGTTCTGCCCGCTTCGATCCGACTCGGTTCGGTCGGTTGGACCCGGTTGGGCGGTATCTGGTACGGCCGGAGGGATGATCCGGCCGCAGCCGGGTATGCCGAGGTCATGGACGAGCCGCGGGAGACACCTTACGACAGCGATCCGCCGGGCGAGGTGGACATGCCACCCGACACCGGCCCGAACCCTCCGGCCATGCCCGGCACCTCGGAGGGGGAGCGGCCGGTTCAGGGCATCTACCGTCCCGACATCGGGCCAGGTGGACGCGACATCGACACCGGCGAGCGGCCACTGCCCGGCCGGGGCCGGATCTCGCGTGGTGGCGACGCCAGCGGCGCACCCGGCCCCGGACTGCCGGCCCCGCCGCACGAACGTACCGATCCCGAGTCGGATCCGGACAGCTGATCCCGCCTCGCGATAGCACGGGTTCGGTCGAACGCCACCTCTGTCCACAGGGGTGGCCGGTGTCCACAGATCTGCCCTGAGCGCCGGATCGCACGCCCGGTCCGCGGCACCGTTGCCGTGATCCGGGAGGTGCTCGATGAACTCATCAGGCTCGGGGCGACACGCCGGGCTCGGCGACCAAACCACCGCGTACCAGCGGCGGGCGGCGCTCGGCCGGTTCGGCGAACGGCTGGCCGCCGCCCATCTCAGCGGGCACGGGCTGACCGTGCTGGCGCGGAACTGGCGTTGCCCGCGCGGTGAGCTCGACCTCGTCGCCGTCGATCCCGGCACCGCGACACTGGTGTTCTGCGAGGTGAAGACGCGCCGGTCGGAGCGGTTCGGGCCGCCGGCCGCCGCGGTGGGTGCGGTCAAGGCGCAGCGCATTCGCGGCCTGGCGCTGGACTGGCTGGCCAGCACCGGCACCCGCCGCGGCCCGCTGCGCTTCGACGTGATCAGCGTGCTGGCGCCGCCCGGCGACACGGTCCGGCTCGAACACCTGACCTCGGCGTTCTGAGGCGCCGGCGATGGGATACGCACGCGTGCTGTCGGTCGGGCTGCTCGGGCTGGCCGGGCGGCTGATCGAGGTCGAGGCCGACCTGTCCGCCGGACTGCCCGGGATGATCGTCTCCGGCCTTCCGGACGCCGCGGTCAACGAGTCACGGGAACGCATCCGGGCGGCCGTCATCAACTCCGGCCTGCCCTGGCCCAACCGGCGCATCACCGTCAACCTGCTGCCGGCGTCGATGCCCAAGCACGGTTCGCTGTTCGATCTCGGTGTCGCGGCGGCGGTGCTGTGCGCGGCCGGCGCCGTCCCGGCCGATCGCATCCAGGACGTGGCGCTGATCGGCGAGCTCGGCCTGGACGGCCGGGTCCGCCCGGTCCGGGGAGTGCTGCCGGCGGTGCTCGCCGCGGCTCGGTCCGGCGTCCACCGGGTCCTCGTTCCCGCCGGTAACGGCCGCGAGGCGGCGCTGGTGCCGGGCACCGTGGTGCAGACCGTGGACACCCTCGCGACGCTGCTCGCCCACCTGCGCGGGGAGGGCGAACTGCCGGGTCCGGACGCCGTCGCCGACACCATCGACGACCCGCCGGGCGCCGACCTGGTCGACGTCGTCGGGCAGGAGCGCGGCCGACGCGCGGTCGAGATCGCGGCGGCCGGCGGCCACAACGTCGCGTTGTTCGGTCCGCCCGGGGCCGGCAAGACCATGCTGGCCGAACGGTTGCCCGGCGTGCTCCCGGCGCTGTCGGACGAGCAGGCGCTCGAGGTCACCGCGGTGCACTCGGTGGCCGGCACGCTGCCCTCGTCGGCGGGACTGCTGAGAAAGCCTCCATACCAGGCTCCGCACCACACCTCGACGCCCGCCGCGATCGTCGGCGGCGGCAGCGGGCTGCCCCGACCAGGCTCGATCTCCCTCGCGCACCACGGGGTGCTGTTCCTCGACGAAGCACCGGAGTACCGCCCCGGGGTGCTGAACGCGCTGCGGGAGCCGCTGGAGAACGGCGAGATCCGGCTCGCCCGCGCGGCGGGCAACACCTGTTTCCCGGCCCGGTTCCAGCTCGTGCTCGCGGCGAATCCGTGCCCCTGCGGGGAACGCGGCGGCGAATGCCTCTGCAGCCCGCTGGTGCGCCGGCGCTACCTCGGTCGGCTGTCCGGACCGCTGCTGGACCGGGTCGACCTGCAACTCGATCTGTTGCCGATCCGATCGGTGCAACTGCTCAGCGAGGATCGCACCCCGGAAGACTCGGCAACCGTCGCCGCTCGCGTCCGGCAGGCGCGTCGAAGTGCCGCGTCGCGCTGGTCCGGCGCGGCCGGTCCGCTCAACGCCACCATTCCCGGTCGGACGTTGCGCTCGGGGCGATGGCGGCTGCCGCGGACGGTGACCGCGCTCGCCGAGCGCCTGGTGGACAGCGGCGCCCTGTCGGCGCGCGGGTACGACCGGGTGCTGCGGATCGCGTGGACGGTGGCCGATCTGGCTGGGCGATCGCGTCCGGACGCCGGTGACGTCGCCGAGGCGGTCGAGCTGCGAACCAGGACCACGCCGTGAGGCGACACACGAGCATTCCGGGCCGGCTACACCGGCCCGGCCCCGACCGGACTCTGCTGGCTACCGAGGTGATCGACATGACCGGACGACCCGACCGGCCCCACGCCGGGACTCCCGACACCGACCACGCCGACCCGGGCACGCCCGGCCCAGGCCGCCCCGATCCAGGCCGCCCCGATCCAGGCCGCACCGATCGTGGCGCGACCGGCCGCGGCACCGAGACCGGCAGGACCGATGCCGCACCTGGCCCCGGGATGGCTCGCCCGGGTACCACCGGCTTCGGTGCGGATTCTTCCGCGCTCGGCGGTCCCGCGGCCGCCCGCCCGGGCACTGCCCACCCGGACCCTGCTCTCCCGGGCGCCGCTCGCACCCTCGCGCCGGGTGCTGGCGCTCCTCGCGGTGTCGGGCCGGACGCTGGTCGGGATCCCGCTGGCCGAGACTCGTCCGGTTCCCCCGCTACCGGCCCGGGCGTGGCCGGCCGGTTTGCCAGCCGGGACGAGGATGCGTCGGTTGCGCCCCGCCCGGCCGCCGCCGCGGGCGGCGAACCCGCGCGTCGCCCCGTCCAGTTGCACCTGCCGGCGGGTGGTGCCCGGTCGCTCCGACCCGACCCGGTGGACGCTCGGTTGGCGCGGGCCGCGGAGACCATCGGTTGGCAGCGGCATCGCCTGGCCAGGGTGGCGCTGTGCTGGTTGGTCGAGCCCGGGCATCGGCCGCTCGGTGCCATGGTCCGCGAACTCGGTCCGATCGAGGTGCTGCGCCGGCTCTACACCGGGGCCGTGCCGGGGCGGGTCAGCTCGGCCGCGGCGGCTCGTCTCGCCGCTGGAGACCCGGTGCAGCGCGCGCTGCAGTTGGCCCGGGAGGGCGAACGGCTCGGCTGCCGCGTGGTCGTGCCCGAAGACGACGAGTGGCCGGCCCAGGTCGAAGACCTGGTGCGGATCGGCCGAGACACCGATCCGCGGGCCGACCCGCACACCGATCCGCCGATCCTGTTGTGGGCGCGAGGTGCTCGGCGGATCGATGCGGCCACCGAGCGCGCGGTCGCGGTCGTCGGTGCCCGGGCCGCCACCGACTACGGCGCGCACGTCACCGCGGAACTCGCGTTCGGTCTCGCCGACCGTGGCTGGACCGTCGTCTCCGGCGGGGCGTACGGCGTGGACGCGGCGGCGCACCGCGGCGCGCTCGCCGCGTGCGGGCCGACGGTCGCCGTCCAGGCGTGCGGGCTCGACATCAGCTATCCGGTGGCCAACGCCGGCCTGCTGGAGCGCATCGGTCAGGATGGCGTGCTGCTCAGCGAGTGGCCGCCGGGCGCTGGTGCGCAGCGGCACCGGTTCCTGATCCGCAACCGGGTGATCGCCGCGCTGTGCCGTGGCACGGTGGTGGTCGAAGCGTCCGCCCGCAGCGGTACCAGGAACACCGCGCGCCGGGCCCGGGAGCTGGGTCGCATCGTGCTGGCCGTGCCCGGGCCCGTCACCTCGGGCATGAGCGTGGGTACGAACCTGATGATCCGCCAGGACGAGGCCAGGCTCGTGTCGACCGCGGCGGAGGTGATCGAGGAGGTCGGTCGCATCGGCGACGACCTCGCGCCGATCCCGCACGGCGCCCGTACCCCGCGCGATGATCTCGACGCCGTGTCCACGACCGTGTTGGATGCCGTGCCGTTGCGCCGCGCGGCCAGCGTCGAGGAGATCGCGGTCGCCGCCGGGGTCTCCGCGCAGCAGGTCCGCCGGACGGTGCCGCTGCTGGCCATGCTGGGCTTCGTCGAGGACACCGGTGCCGGCTACCGCCTTCGACCCGAGGAGACGCCGCGCGATTCGACGCAGGGCCGCCCCAGCATCCGTGGTTGACCGATCACGCCGAGCTGAGTGCCGGTCGGCCCGACCGGGAGTGCGGCACCCATCGGCGGCGGGTCGGCTTGACGCCAGATCCCCTGCACCCCACCGTACGAGGCGTGGCAGGCAGCGGGAGTTCCACCGAGGCGCGCTACGAAGCGCTGCCAGAGGAGCTGCGAGACGCGGTCGACCTGTTCGCCCGGTACCTGTCGAGCGAGCGGGCCCGCTCGGCGCACACGATCCGGGCATACCTGACCGACATCGTCCAGTTGCTGGATCATGCCGGCCGGATGCGCGCCGGCACGCTCGACGCCGCGCTGGCGTTGCCGGTGCTGCGCAGTTGGCTCGCGCGACAGCGCGGTACGGGGGCGGCACGCAGCACGCTGGCACGCCGGGCGGCGGCCGCCCGTACGTTCTCGGGCTGGGCGCACCAAGCGGGCCTGATCCGCGTCGACCGGGCGCGTGCGCTCGGCGTGCCCCGAGCCGAGCGCACGCTGCCGACCGTGCTTGCCGCCGAGCAGGCCGCGGCGCTCGTCGAGGCGCCTGGCGCCGGTGGGTCGGCGACCGAGGCGTCAGGCGGTCCGGCCGCCTCCGGGACCGGCGACGGGCCGGTCGACGAGGCGCAGGTCCGAGATCCGGTGGCGCTGCGCGACGCGGCGCTGCTGGAACTGCTGTACGCGACGGCGGTACGGGTCGGCGAGCTGTGCGGGCTCGACCTGGGCGACGTGGACGAGGAGCGTCGGTTGGTCCGCGTCACCGGCAAGGGCGACAAACAACGGTCCGTCCCGTACGGGGTGCCCGCCGAGCAGGCGATTCGGGCGTACCTGCGGGATGGTCGCCCGGCGCTGGTGGCGCGGCCGAGCGGATCGGCGCTGCTGCTCGGGGTGCGCGGCGGCCGCCTGAACCCGCGTACGGTGCGTCGCATCGTCGCGGCCCGCGCGGCCGAGGCGGGGGTGCCGGTGGTGGCGCCGCACGCGCTGCGGCACTCGGCGGCCACACACCTGCTCGATGGGGGAGCGGATCTGCGGTCGGTGCAGGAACTGCTGGGTCATGCATCATTGGCATCGACACAGCTCTACACCCATGTCTCGGTCGAACGGCTCCGCCGCGCGTACCGTCAGGCACATCCCCGCGCGTGAAAGGCCCAACGCCGTGGTCATGGCAATCGACAAGCCACCCGAGCCGCTGCCCGGCGCTCGACTGCTCTTCACTCTGGACCCCGGTTACGTCCATCTGAACCACGGTTCGTTCGGTGCGGCGCCGATCCCGACGCAGCGGGCGGCGGCGCGGCTGCGGGAGGAGCAGGAGGCGGACCCGATGCGGTTCCTGAAACCGCCGGGAATCGTCCAACGCGTCCGGCACACCCGGCGGCATCTGGCCCGATTCGTTGGCGCCGATCCGGACGGGACGGCACTCGTGCCGAACGTCACAGCCGCCTGCGCCGTCGTGCTCGGCTCGGTGCGGCTGCGTCCTGGCGACGAGATCCTGCTCACCGATCACACCTACGGTGCGGTGGCTCTGGAGGCGGCGCGCCGGTGCGCGGAGACCGGCGCCACCGTGGTCCAGGCCCGGATCGGGCTGGAGGACGACGACGACGCGGTGGTCGCGGCGATCGCCGCGGCGACCACCGACCGGACCAGGGTCGCGATCATCGATCAGATCAGCTCGGCGACCGCGAAGTTGTTCCCGGTGCGGCGGATCGCGGCGGAACTGCACCGCCGCGGGGTGTTCGTCGCGATCGACGCGGCGCACGTGCCTGGCATGATCGACGTCGACGTGTCGGCGCTGGGCGTCGACGCCTGGTTCGGCAACCTGCACAAGTGGGCGTACGCCCCGCGCGGCACCGGCCTGCTGTCGGTCGCCGCCGCACACCACGGCAGCGTCCGACCACTGGCCGCGTCCTGGGAGTACGACAACGGGTTCCCGGCCAGCGTCGAGTTCCAGGGCACCCAGGACCTCGCAGGATGGCTCGCCGCGCCCGCCGGCCTGCACACCATGACCGCGCTGGGGGTGGATGTCGTGCGCGACCACAACGCGCGGCTCGCCCGGTACGGGCAGCGCCTGATCACCGAGGCGCTGGGCACGCCGGCGGTGCGAAGCGCTCCGGAGTTGGCGATGCGGGTCGTTCGGCTGCCGGCCGGTGTGGCGACCACACCTGAGGCGGCGAGCCAGCTTCGCGACCGGATCGCCGAGCAGCTGCGGATCCATGTCGCGGTGAGCGCGTGGCGCCGGATCGGGCTGCTGCGCATCTGCGCCCAGGTCTACAACGGAGCCGAAGACTTCGAGCGACTGGCCCGCAGCCTGCCGCCGCTGCTGCGGGCCCGGTAGCGCTGGCTCCGGGCGTGGATGCGCCCCACCGGGCCACCATGCGATGGTCCGCCTGCCGCCTGCCGCCTGCCGCCTGCCGCCTGCCGCCTGCCGCCTGCCGCCTGCCGGTTTGACCGGTGCGGCGGCTGTTGCCAGGCGGCTGACGGACCGGGTGCCACCCGGCCGGGCCGGAACTCGTGTCGGCCGCGCCGGTCCACCAGGTGCTGCCGCCTGCGTGCTCGGCTCCGGCTCTGGCAGGAGGTCCGGACCACGCCGTGATGGGCACGGGTCGGTCGCGTGGCGGTCTCGGTTCAGACAGCCCGATCCGGGGCCAGCGGCAGTAGCCGCACCCGGCCGAAGCCGAGGAGGATCAGCGGGTCCAGGTACCGCTCGCCGCGGCGCAGCCCCCAGTGCAGGCACGCCGACCGGCGGCAGCCGGGATGCCCGGCATCGAGGATGCCGATGCGTTGCCCGGCGGCGACGTGGTCACCGGGGTGGACCAGCGGTCGCACCGGTTGGTAGGTCGTGCGCAGGCCACCGGCGTGGTCGATGCTGACGACTCCGACACCGGCGATGTGCCCGGCGAAGGTGACCACACCCGGGCCGGCGGCGAGCACCGGCACGCCGGCCGCGGCGCCAAGATCGACGCCCCGGTGGCCAGGCAACCAGCGTTCCGGCGGGGGGTCGAACGCCCGAACAACCGCCGGCGTGCCGGGCAGCGGCCAGCGGTATCCGGCGCGCGGTGCGGGCGTCGCCCCGGCCGGGCCACCGTGCGCCGGGCGCTGCGCTGCCAGCACACCGCAGATCGCCAGCGCTGCCACCGTCGCCACCGCGGCGATCCATCGGCCGCGAGCGGCCCGGGCCGGTCGCCCCGGGCGACGCAGCAGGCCGCGCACCCGTCCGGCGGGCCTGCTCGGGTGGGTCGGCGTCGCCCGGTCGGCGATCGAGTCCGGCCGGGACAGCACTTCGGAGCTGTGGTCCACCGCCCTTCGCCGGCGCTCCGGCAGTTGAAGGATGGCGGCGGTCCTGCCAGACGCGTCGGCGCCGCTCACTCTGCTCGTCGTGTCCGCGGCTCCGACCGGGTGCGTTTCGCCAGTGGCGGCACGACGACGATCGCGGCGGATCGCGAGGTCGACGACGACGGTCCGGGAATCCCCCGCCCGGACACCCCGGTCCGCCCTGGCTCCGCAGGTTCGCGCGGCATGGCTCGCGTCGGGCCGCGACGGTGCCGCCGTGACGTGTCCCGAGGGAGCCGCAGCGCCATGTCCTGACGGTGCCGCCGTGACGTGTCCCGAGGGGGCCGCAGCGCCATGGCCCGACGGCGCTGCGGTGTCGTGTCCCGAGGGCGCCGCAGTGTCGTGTCCCGAGCGCGCCGCACTGTCGTGCCGCGACGGATCCTTCGGGTGACGCGGCAACTGGCCGACTGCCCGGGGCCGCCGCACGACCGACCACCGCTCACGGTCAGGCCGTGCCGTGCCGGCCCCCCACGCCGCTGCCGCCTCGCCGGGTGGTGCGCCGGCGGGCGCCGCCTCCGCGCTGCGCGCCCGGGCGACCTCCGCGCTGCGCGCCCGGGCGGCCTCCGCGCTGCGCGCCCGGGCGACATTCGCGCCGGGCGAGACCACCGGTCTGTCCCGGGGCTGCGGGTGGTCCGGAACCACCGGTCGGTCCGCACCCTGCGGGTGGCGCGGAACCATGGGACGGATCGCTTCCCGCGCCACCACAGCGGGTCGTACGAGCCGTAGCCGGCGCGGGCCGTGCCGGGCCGGGCCGGCACCGTTCGGGCGGGCCACGGCGCGCAGGGCCCGGTTGGGATCCCCGGACACCGCCCCGACTGTCCCGCCGAGCCGCACCGACGGCGCGGCCTCCCGCCTGGTCCCGTGGCGCGGCGACCAGAGTCGCCCCACCGGGAGCCGTTGCGCCCAGCGCCGCAGTGTCCCGGCCGGCTCGTCGGGTAGCGCCGGCACCAGCCGCGGCCGCAGCGGGATGTCCGGGGCGGCGATCCAATCGTCGCCCGCGGCCCAGCCCAGATCTGCCCAGCCCGATGTCGGCCGGTCGGGGCTGGACCGACACTCGCCTTGCCCTTGCCCTTGCCCTTGCCCTTGCCCTTGGCCTGGGCCGGCCGCCGTCGGTCGGCGTGTCGGCGGGCTGGCCGGATCCTGGGTGACGGTCCCGCGGCGGTGCGGGCTGGCATGTTGCGTTCGGTGCGTCGATCCGCTGATACGTCCCACCCGGGCAGCGTCGCCCCAAACGGCACCGGCCGCCACCACCTCATCGCAAACTGTGGATAACCACGGTGGCTGTGGACAACAAGCCATGAAACGTGCAGCGGTGTGCTAAGGGTGCCGTCATGTGCCTGCCCACGGGGCCGGAGTCAGGTTCGACCGGGACCAGCCCGGGCCCGAACACCTGCGCGGCCCGCACCCGGGCCGAGAGCCGGGGAACCGCTTCGCTCGGGCCGAGAGCGGGGGAACCGCTTCGCTCGGGCCGAGAGCCGGAGAACCGCCGCGCCCGGGCTGCCTGCCGGGCATCGGCCTCGCCCGGACCGGCGGCCCGGGCGCTAGCTGGCGAGGGTGCGCAACCGGTCCGCCGCCTCGGCGAGTACCTCGGGGCGCTTGGAGCAGGCGAACCGGACGACGCGCCGGCCTACCTCCTGGTTGTCGTAGAACACCTGGGTCGGCACCGCCACCACGCCGCACCGTTCGGGCAGCGCCCGGCAGAACTCGATCCCGTCCCGGCCGCCGAGCGCGCCGATGTCGGCGGTCAGGAAGTACGTGCCGGAGGAGGGGTGCACCCCGAAGCCCGCCTCGGCGAGCCCGGCGGCGAGCAGGTCCCGGCCGGCCTGCAGCCGGTCCCGCACCCCGGTCAGGTAGCTGGGCGGCAGCCGTAGCGCGACCGCGACGGCGGGCTGCAGCGGCCCGGCGTTGACGAAGGTCAGGAACTGCTTGACCCGCAGTACCGCCGAGACCAGCCGGGCGGGCCCGCTGGCCCAGCCGACCTTCCACCCGGTGCAGGAGAAGCTCTTGCCGGCCGAGGAGATGCGGATCGTGCGCTCCCACATGCCCGGCAGGGCGGCGAGGGGCACGTGCGGCGCGGCCGAGTCGATGAAGACCAGATGCTCGTACACCTCGTCGGTCACCGCGTACACGTCGTGTTCCTGGCACAGCTGCGCGATCAGCGAGAGTTCGGCCGGGGTGAACACCTTGCCGGTCGGGTTGTGCGGCGAGTTGAGCAGCAGCACCCGGGTGCGCGGGCCGAACGCGGCGCGCAACTCGTCCGGGTCGAAGGTGTAGCCGTCCGGCCCCGGCCGCAGGGTCACGGGTCGGCGCACCGCGTGCGCCAGCGCGATCGACGCCGCGTACGAGTCGTAGTAGGGCTCGAAGCAGACCACCTCGTCGCCGGTCTCGCACAGGCCGAGGATCGCCGCCGCGATCGCCTCGGTGGCCCCGGCGGTCACCACGATCTCGCCGTCCGGGTCGTACTCGAGGTGCCAGTCGCGCTGCTGCTGCTCGGCGATGGCGGCACGCAGTTCCGGTACTCCGGGCCCGGGCGGGTACTGGTTGTGCCCGTCCCGGATCGCCGCGGTCGCGGCGGCGAGCATCTCCGCCGGCCCGTCGGTGTCCGGGAACCCCTGCCCGAGGTTGATCGCACCGGTACACACCGCGAGCGCCGACATCTCGGCGAAGACTGTCGTGCCGAACTCGTGCATCCGCGCCACCAGCGGATCGGACCCTGTGCTCGTCATGGCGTCACCTTAGGGCGTGGCCGGTCGGTACGCGCCGATCCTCGCTTCAGCCCCGGCCCGTACGGGCGGGTGCCGGCGCGGCGGCCGCGCCGACGGGCGCGGTGTCGGGTCGGCGCGGATCGGCCGGCTCAGCCGCCGGCCCGGTGCCGCGCGACGCGTACCCGGGTGGCGCACCGGGCCGAGCAGTAGCGCCGGGGGGAGCCCGCGCCGTGCGCGACGAACGGTGCGCCGCAGCCGGGTGCGGCGCACACCCCGCCGGGTGGTGCCTGCCGTTCGGCCAGCAGCACGGCGAGCGCCAGCCCGGACGAGGTGACGAACCACTCGCCCCAGCCGCCGTCGTCGTCCGCGTCGACGTGCAGGTGCCAGGCGGTACCGCCGTGCGAGGTGAGCCGGGGCGGCCCGGCGTGCCGGGCGAACAGGGCGTTGAGCGCGGCGGCCGCGGTGGTGGTGTCGGGCGCGGCGAACACGGCGGCCACCGGCTCGGCCGCGGCGCGCAGTTCGTCGAGGTCGGCCGGGGTGAGCCGGACGCCGGTCTCGCCGTGCTCGCCGAGCACGGCGGCGATTCGGCCGGCCGGGTCGGGTTCCGCGGAACGCAGCTCGACCAGCAGGTCGGCCGCCCGTTGCGCCGCGTCGGCCGGCGCCGACCCTGCCGTCCACCGGACTCCATCCATGCGCATCAGTGTAACGTCTAGTCGGTGAGAAGGCGTTACGGGCTGATCCGGTACCTCGCCGGCGCCACGGCGGCCCGCACCGGGGACGAGGCGTCCGGCCCCGCCCTGGTGCTGCTCGGCCTCGCCGCCACGGGCTCCACCTGGTCCGCCGGTCTGGTGATCGGTGCCCTGACCGCCGCCACCGCCGCCGGTGGACCGGTCCTCGGCGCGGTACTGGACCGGGCCCGCCGGCCGCCCCGCGTCCTTGCCTACTGTCTGCTCGGTTACGGGGCGGGTCTGGTCCTGCTGACCGTGGCACTGGACGGCGCGCGGTGGTGGCCGCCGGTGCTCATCGCGGTCGCCGCCGGCGCCTTCGGTCCGGCGCTCAGCGCGGGGTGGAGTTCCCGGCTCCCGACGGTGCTGTCGGCGACCACGGTGCGGCGCGGCTACGCTGCCGATTCCGCATCGTTCGCGGTGGCGGCGCTCGTCGGACCGGCGCTGGCCGGGGTGCTCGCCGCCGCGTTGTACCCGACCGCGGCCGTGCTGTCCGCCGTGGCGCTGCTGCTCGTCGCGACACCGTTCGCGCTGCGCCTTCCGCGGCCCGCCATCCCGCCACCCGTCATCCCGGCGTGCCCCGTACCGGTCGCTCCGCCACGACACGAAGCCGCGCCCTCGTCGCTCGCCGCGCCGCCCTCGCATCCCGCGCCGCCGTCGCATCCCGCGCCGTCGCATCCCGTGCCGCCCTCGCAGCTCGCGCCGCCCTCGCATCCCGTGTCTTCGTCGCATCCCGTGCCGCCCTCGCATCCCGCGCCGCCGTCGCAGCTCGCGCCGTCGTCGGGGGGACCGCGGCGCGAGATGCGCGCGTTGCGAGCCGGCCGGCGGGCGCGGTCGAGACCGACCGGTCGGCCGGTACGGCACCGGTCGGAGGCGAACGAGTCGCTGGTGGCGGTGCTGCGGCGCGGTGCCCGGGCGGTGTTCGCCGACCCGGCCCTGCGGGCGGCGACGGTGGTGTCGGCGCTGTCGTACCTGGGTGTCGGCGCGGCCACGGTCGCGCTGCCGGTGCTCGGTGCCGCGCTGACCGGACGGCCCGGTGCCGGTGCCCTGCTGCTGGCCGTGACCGCGGGCGGGGCGTTGCTGTCGACCGCGGTGCTGTCTCGCCGCCCGGTACCGCTGGGTGCGCCGGCCCAGGTGGCGGCCGCGACGGCGGTGATGGGCGCGGGGTTTTCGGTCCTCGCCCTGGCCTGGTCGTGGCCGGTCGCCGTGGTCGGCGCGGCGGTGGTCGGACTGGGTGACGGGCCGCAACTGTCCGCGCTGCTGGAGATCCGGCATCGGGCCGCGGCGCCGGAGTTGCGCACTCAGATCTTCGCGGCCGGGGCGAGCGTCAAGCAGGCCGGCTACGCGGTGGGCGCCGCGTCCGCCGGCGTGGTCGCCGCCTCGTCGGCCCGGCCCGCCCTGGTGCTGGCGGTACTCGCGCAACTGGCCGCTCTGGCCGTTGCCGCGCCGTCCATCAATAGACGCGCGTCGATATCATGACATCTCTGGGCGAACCGCTCTGTGGGGTCGCTCACGGTGGTGCACCGGTCTTTCGGCCCAGGGGGTCGGTGGCTTAGCGTGCCCGGTCGTGGCTACACACCGAGACAGCGGCCCCGCCGAGGCGGGTGCCTCGGCCTACCCGGGCCAGGCCTACCACGACGTCGACTATCCGACCGCCGGACCGGGGTACCCCGCCGGCCGGGACGGCGATCGGCGTTATGCGGAGCGGATCCCGCGCTACCCCGAGGCCCAGCAGCCGGACGCCGCGGAGCCCCCTGGCCGTCATCCCGGCGACCGGGACGAGCTGCGCCTGACCGACGAGGACGGGGTGCCGGCCCGACCGGTCGAGTCGCCGACCACGGCCTATCAGCCGGTGTCATCGGCTGCTCCGGGGCAGTCGGCGGCACCGCACAATGCCGCCCAGCACCAGACCCCGGCGCAACACCAGACCCCCGCGCAACACCAGACCCCCGGCCAACGCCAGGCTCCCGCGCAGCCCCAGGCTCCCGCGCAGCCCCAGGGTGTCGGACAGCAGCCGGCCACCCCGCATCAGGCCGGCGCCGCCGGCCCAGCCGGCGCGCAGCCGCAGTTCGGCCAGCCCGGACCGACCCCCCAGCCGGCGCCCGCCGGGCAGCCCGGTGCGGCCGGACAGCCGGCCCACCAGTCGGTTCAGCAGCCGGCGTCACCGCAGGGCAACGCGGCGCTGTCCGACCTGCTGCACGAGCCGACCCAGCTCACCGAGCAGGTGCCGGTCTATCCGGGTGGTGGCGGTACCGATGCCGGCACCGTGCACCGCGCGCACGCGCAGCTGGCCTGGTTGTTCGGTTCGCTCGCGATCCTGTTCGACATTCCGATCGCGGTCGTGCTGGTGCGCTCGCTGATGAGCAACGGCGTGGTGGTCGGCGGGGTGGTGTCCGGCCTCTTGCTGCTGCCGGGCCTGCCGTTGCTCGCCGCCGGGTTCTACCAGCTGTTCTCCGGACGCATCGCGGTACGGTCGGGCGAAGGGCTCGCGGCCCTGTCCCGCCGCCCGGTCGCCCTGCTGTTCGCCGGCGTCCTGCTGGTGCTCGCCGGTGCGATGGCAGCCGGCTGATCCGCCGACCGCCCGGCCGCTCGCCGGTCGCCGCGCCGGCTGCGTACACTTGACCCTCGGCGACCGTATCGCCGTGTCCGGGTGAGCTACCCGGGCGCTGGACATGGTCGACCTCGCGTGCCCGTCACCGTCACCACAGCGTCACGGTGGGCGCCGACTCCCTGGTCCCGCGACAGCGGGCACCGAGCGGACATCGGGCACCAGGGCGGTGATCACCGATCGCCGCGACAACCAGGGAGTGCGGGCGTGCCCCGCACACGATGTGAGGAGAGCTCAGTGGCCGTCGTCACGATGCGACAGCTCCTGGAGAGCGGAGTCCACTTCGGGCACCAGACCCGTCGCTGGAACCCGAAGATGAAGCGGTACATCTTCACCGACCGCAACGGCATCTACATCATCGACCTGCGGCAGACCCTCGACTACATCGAGAAGGCGTACGAGTTCGTCAAGAACACCGTCGCCAGCGGGGGCAACGTGCTGTTCGTCGGGACGAAGAAGCAGGCGCAGGAGGCGATCGCCGAGCAGGCGACCCGCGTCGGCATGCCGTACGTCAACCACCGCTGGCTGGGCGGCATGCTCACCAACTTCAACACGGTGCACAAGCGGCTGCAGCGGATGAAGGAGCTGGAGTCGATCGAGCAGATCGGTGCCGACCAGGGTCTGACCAAGAAGGAGCGGCTCTCGCTCGAACGGGAGAAGACCAAGCTGGAGCGCACCCTCGGCGGTCTGCGCGACATGCAGAAGGTGCCGTCGGCGATCTGGGTGGTGGACACCAAGAAGGAGCACATCGCCGTCGACGAGGCTCGCAAGCTGGGCATCCCGGTCATCGCGATCCTCGACACCAACTGTGACCCGGACGAGGTCGACTACCCGATCCCGGGCAACGACGACGCGATCCGGTCCGCCACGCTGCTGACCCAGGTGATCGCCACCGCGGCCGCCGACGGGCAGATCGCCCGGGCCGGTGCCGCGCTGGGTGACACCGAGAAGCCGGCCACCACCGGCGCCTCCGCCGAGCCGCTCGCCGAGTGGGAGCGGGAGCTGCTGGAGAACCCGGCCGCCGGGCAGACCGCGGAGGCCGCTGCCGAGCAGCCCGCGGCCGAGGCGCCCGCCGCCGAGAAGCCGGCCGAGTCCGGTGACGACGCCAAGGCCGGCGCCGACTCCTGATCCGCCGCCCGACGTGGCGCATGATCGACACCCGGGCACCGGCACCGAACGCGGTGTCGGTGCCCGAACGTTGTGGCCGGCCGGTGCGCTGCCGCACCGGCGACCCGCGTCGGGCCCGTCAACGTACCCAGACTTCCGCTGAACCAGAGAGAGAACAATGGCTGACTTCACCGCCGCGGACGTCAAGAAGCTCCGCGACCTCACCGGCGCCGGCATGATGGACTCCAAGAAGGCCCTCACCGAGGCGGAGGGCGACTTCGAGAAGGCCACCGAGCTGCTGCGCATCAAGGGCGCCAAGGACGTCGGCAAGCGCGCCGGCCGTACCGCGGCCGAGGGCCTGGTCGCCCAGTCCGGCAACGCGATGCTCGAGCTCAACTGCGAGACCGACTTCGTCGCCAAGTCCGGCCCGTTCATCGAGTTCGCCCAGTCGCTGGTCGAGCACGTCGACGCGAGCCGCCCGGCCGACCTCGACGCGCTGCTCGCCTCGACGCTGCCGGATGGCCGCGGCGTGGCCAAGGCGGTCGAGGAGGAGGCCGCGAAGATCGGCGAGAAGCTCGTCGTGAAGCGGTTCGCCGTGCTCGACGACCCGATCTCGGTGTACCTGCACCGCAAGAGCCCCGACCTGCCGCCGGCCGTCGGCGTGATGGTGACGTACTCCGGCGAGGACACCGCCGCGGTGCGCGGCACGGCGATGCAGATCGCCGCGATGCGCCCGCAGTACCTGACCCGCGACGAGGTGCCGGGCGACGTCGTCGAGAACGAGCGCCGGGTCGCCGAGCAGACCGCCCGCGAGGAGGGCAAGCCGGAGCAGGCACTGCCGAAGATCATCGAGGGCCGGGTCAACGCGTACTTCAAGGACTACGTGCTGCTGGAGCAGGCGTCGGTGACCGAGAACAAGAAGTCGGTGCGTCAGGTCCTGGAGGCCGCCGGCGTGCAGGTGACCGCATTCGCCCGGTTCGAGGTCGGCCAGGACTGACCCAGGGCGCTGCTGCGAGGTCCCCGTGCCCGGGGGCCTCGCCCGGCCGTCCGGCGCGTGCATCGACCGGCGCCCCCATCCGGCGGATACCGTCGCGGGGGCGCCGCGTCGTGTCCGAAGCGACCCGGCCGGCGCGGTGTTCGGCGGCCTGCCTGCGGGCGGCGGAAACCGGGCGGTCGGTACCGTGCATAGCGCGGACAATCGAGGGTGGCAGGGAAGGCGAGAGCATGGCGGCAGGCAGCACGGCGGCAGAGCGCGACGCGGACGAAGCCACGGTGGTCCCGCCGACCCCGTCCGGGAGGTACCGGCGGGTGGTGCTGAAGCTGTCCGGTGAGGTGTTCGGCGGCGGCAAGGTCGGTGTCGACCCGGACGTGGTCGCCGATCTGGCCCGCCAGATCGCCGCGGTCCAGCAGCAGGGTGTGCAGGTCGCGGTGGTCGTCGGCGGCGGCAACTTCTTCCGCGGTGCCGAACTCAACCAGCGCGGGATCGACCGGGCCCGCGCCGACTACATGGGCATGCTCGGTACGGTGATGAACTGCCTGGCGCTGCAGGACTTCCTGGAGCAGCGAGGCGTCGAGACCCGGGTGCAGACCGCGATCACGATGGGTCAGGTCGCCGAGCCCTACATCCCGCGGCGGGCCATCCGGCACCTGGAGAAGGGCCGCGTGGTGATCTTCGGCGCGGGCGCCGGTATGCCCTACTTCACCACCGACACGGTCGCCGTGCAGCGGGCCCTGGAGATCAAGGCCGACGTCGTGCTGATGAGCAAGAACGGCGTGGACGGGGTCTACACCGCCGACCCGCGGATCGATCCGACCGCCACCAAGGTCGACACGATGAGCCTGGCCGAGGCGCTGCAGCGCGGCCTGACCATCGCCGACGCGGCGGCGTTCGCGATGTGCGACCAGAACGGGTTGACCATGCTCGTGTTCGGCGCGGAGGGGGCGGACACCGTGGTGCACGCGATTCTCGGCGAGAAGATCGGTACGTTGCTCACGCCCGCCCGGGTGAAGTGAACCGTTCGGTCGGCTTTGCCGGCCAACCCGGCCGGCCGGCCGCGCCGGGGCAACCGTCCGGCCGGCGGCGCCGGCCGGAACCGCCCCGTCGGCCGCCCGCGCTTGATCTTGGCCGGTCGGCGACAATCTTCTGCAAGACCGCGCCTAAGGAGGCGACAAGGTGATCGACGACACACTCCTCGAAGCCGAGGAGAAGATGGAACGGGCGATCGAGCACGCCAAGGAGGATTTCGCGACGGTGCGCACCGGCCGGGCGACCCCGGCGATGTTCGCCAAGATCGTGGTGGACTACTACGGCGCGCCGACCCCGCTGCCGCAGCTGGCCTCCATCGCCATCCCGGAGGCGCGAATGGCGATCATCAAGCCGTACGACGCGTCCCAGATCGGTGCGATGGAGCGCGCGGTGCGCGACTCGGACCTGGGTGTCAACCCCGCCAACGAGGGCACCCAGCTGCGCATCAACCTGCCCCCGCTGACCGAGGAGCGGCGCCGGGAGATGGTCAAGGTCGCCCGCGGCAAGGGCGAGGAGGCCAAGGTTGCGGTGCGCAACATCCGGCGCAAGGCGAAGGACGAACTCGATCGCATCATGCGCGATGGCGAGGCGGGGGAGGACGAGGTCCGCCGCGCGGAGAAGGACCTCGACGACGTCACGCACAAGTACACCGGGAGCGTGGACGAGATCCTGAAGCGCAAGGAAGACGAGCTTCTCGAGGTCTGATGGCAGGCAGCGGACCGTTCTCCTCGTACGAGCAGCCCCGGCCCTCGCACGGCCGGCACCGCGCTCCGGACGCCGACGACCCGGACGGGTCGACGTCGGTACCACCGGCGACCCCGGCCGACGCCTACGCCGCGCCGGAACGGCCCGGGTGGGACACCCCGGCGCCGGATGATGCTCGGCCGGAGCCGGATTGGGGTGCGGGCGCGGCGGAGCCGACCTGGGACGTCACGGCGGCGCAGCCGGCCGTCGACCCGTCGGCCCGGTACGAGGCAGGTTCGCGGGCGGAGCGCGCCGGCGCACCCGGAGCGGACGACAGCTGGGCGGCCACCGGCCAGTTGCCCGCCCAGCCCGGCGCCGAGCCGGGGCTGCCCGGCTCGGCCGCGCCGTCGACCGGCCCGGATGACGACCCGGCGACCGATGGGTCGACGGCGCCGGATCCGGCGGCCGCGCACAAGCCCCGGGCCGGCCGGAACCTGCCGGCCGCCATCGGGGTGGGCGTCGGGCTCGGCGCGATCGTGCTCGCCTCGCTGTACGTGCAGCGTGCCGCGTTCCTGATCGTGGTCGCCGCCGGCGTGCTGCTCGGCACCTGGGAGACGGTGCGCGCCTTCGGCCGGGCCGCCGAGCCGGCCAAGCGCACCCGCCCGCCACTGGTACCGCTGCTGGCCGGTGCGGTCGCGATGCAGGGCCTGGCCTGGTTCGGCGGCTTGGAGGCGCTCACCATCGGCCTGGTTTTCACCCTGGTCGCGGTGTTCATCTGGCGGCTCGCCGATGGTCCGCCCGGCTATCGCCGGGACGTGGCGGCCGGCGCGTTGATCGCCGCGTACGTGCCGTTCCTCGCCGGCTTCGCCGTACTGCTGGCCAGGCCGGAGGACGGCGCCGCGCGCGTGGTGGCGGCGCTGGCGATGGTGGTCTGCAGCGACACCGGTGGGTACACGGTCGGGGTGCTCGTGGGGCGGCACAAGATGGCGCCGCGGATCAGTCCCGGCAAGTCCTGGGAGGGCTTCGCCGGCTCCGTCCTGACGTGTGCCGTCGCCGGCGCGATCCTGGTGTACCTCGTGTTCCACCAGCCCCTGTGGGCCGGTGTGGTGTTCGGTGTCGCGGTGAGTTTGGTCTCCGTGCTCGGTGACCTGACCGAGTCGATGATCAAGCGTGACCTGGGCATCAAGGACATGGGCAACCTGCTGCCCGGGCACGGTGGGGTGATGGATCGACTCGATTCGATCCTGTTCGCGGTGCCCGTCTCGTTCGCGCTGCTGAGCGTGCTCGCGCCGGCCGGGTGACGGGCGGGTCGGGTGCAACCTGCCGGGGCGGGCAATCGTGCGTGGACGTGGGACACTGGCCAGGACATGACAGTCCTGCCACTGATCACCGAGCCCACGAACCGACGCCGTCCCCCCACTCCCAGGCATCTGGCCGACCTGGACATGGCGGCCCGCCGGGAGGCCGTGGTCGCCCTTGGCGAGCCCGCTTTCCGCGCCAACCAGCTGTCTCAGCACTACTTCGGCCGGTTGCTGGACCCGGCGGCCGAGGACGCTGCCGCGGCGCTGACCGACATCCCGGCCGCGGCCCGCGCCCGGCTGGCCGAGGCGCTGCTGCCGGTGCTGGCCCGGCCGGTCCGTCGGCAGTCCGCGGACGACGGCGCCACCCGCAAGACGCTGTGGCGGTTGCACGACGGTGCGCTGGTGGAAAGCGTCGCAATGGGTTACCCGGATCGGGTGACGGTCTGCGTCTCCTCGCAGGCCGGCTGCGGCATGGGCTGCCCGTTCTGCGCCACCGGCCAGGGCGGGCTGACCCGCAACCTGTCCACCGGCGAGATCGTCGAGCAGGTCGTGGCTGCGGCTCGGCTGGCCGCTGCCGGCGGGCTGACCGGAGCGCCGCATCGGTTGTCCCGGGTCGTGTTCATGGGCATGGGAGAGCCACTGGCGAACTACGCCCGGCTGGTCGCCGCGGTGCGCCGGATCACCGAGCCATCCCCCACCGGGCTCGGCCTGTCGCAGCGGCATGTCACGGTGTCGACCGTCGGGTTGGTGCCGGCGATCCGCCGGTTGATAGAAGAGGAGATGAACGTCACGCTCGCGGTGTCGCTGCATGCCCCGGACGATGAGCTGCGTGACGAGCTGGTCCCGGTGAACACCCGGTGGAAGGTCGCCGAGGTGCTGGACGCGGCATGGGACTATGCGTCCCGAACGGGACGACGGGTGTCGATCGAGTACGCAATGATTCGAGATGTGAACGACCAGCCGTGGCGGGCCGACCTGCTGGGTCGGCTGCTGTCGGATCGGTTGGCGCACGTCAACCTCATCCCGCTCAACCCGACCCCGGGAAGCCGGTGGGACGCCAGTCCCAAGCCGGTCGAGCGGGAGTTCGTCCGGCGGCTGCGCGCGGCCGGCGTGCCGACCACGGTGCGTGACACCCGGGGGCGGGAGATCGACGGTGCGTGTGGACAGCTTGCGGCTGCGGAGGTGGGCGAGTGAGTCAACAGGGTCAACGGTTTCGTCGGCGCGCGTTGCGACGTGGATACAAGGTCGACGAGGTCGACGAGTTCCTCGAGCGCGTTGAGGCCACCCTGTCCGGCAGCCCGCTCGGGTCGCCGGTGACCTCGCGCGATGTCCACGACTTCGTGTTCCGGGTCCGGTTCGGCGGCTACGACGAGTGGCAGGTCGACATGCACCTGGACCGGGTGGAGCGGCAGCTGACCGCGCTGGAGGAGGGCGGCGGGATGCCGGCCGCCGAGCCGGCCCAGCTGGCCGGTCCGGGCTCGGCGTTCGCGTTGCCGCCGGGTGACGACAGCCTCGGCGCCTACCGCGAACCGGTCCCGAGGCAGGAGCCCGGTGGCTACGAGAGCGGCGGCTACGACGGCGGCGGCTATGACGGTGGCGGCTACGACGCTTCGCCGCGTCGCGACTTCGACGCGCCCCCACCCCCGCGTGACCACGACCCCGCGCCGCAACAGCACGACCCGTACGGGCGGGACGGGTACCGCGACGACCGGCCACGGCCGGTCCGCGAGGACGAGCCGACGATGGTGCGGCCCGCGCGCGCCGCGGCCTCGGTGCCGCCGGCCGATCCGACCGCACCGGGTTCGGGGCGGGCGGAGGTGCCAGGCCCGGCCGGCCGAGCGATGCCTCGTCCACCGGCACCGCAGCAGCCGGAGGACTTCACCCAGAAACTGCCGCCGGTGCGGTCGGATTACGAGCCGGCCGGCGACTATCCGATGGCTGCGGAGGGCCGTCGGCGCGAGTCCCGGTACGAGCCGGAACCGGAGCGGTTCGAGCCGGAGCCACCGTCCTTCGCGCCCGACCAGCGGTACGACGCGCACCGCGGATACGAGCCGGCGCCGCCGGCTGCCGCCGGGTACGACCAGGGCGGGTACCCACCGCCGGCGTTCGACCAGCCGCGCGGGTACGAGCCGGAGCCGCCGCGGTTCGAGCCGCCGTCCGGTGAGATCCGTCGCGGGTACGAGCAGCAGCCGCCCGCGGGCCGGTTCGAGACCGGTTTCGAGCCGGGCCGGCATGGCAAGGTCGACATGACGACCGAGATCCCGGCGGCGGACTCGCCGTTCACCCCGGACGACCTGCACCGGCTGGAGCAGGCGCGGCGCACGTTCCAGGTGCGCCGGTTCGGCAGCGGCTACGACCCGCAGCAGGTGAACCGGCTGTTCGACGCGATCGCGGCGACCATGTCCGGCCGGGCCACCGTGCAGGTGTCGGACAGCGAGCTGGACCCCGGTCAGTTCAGCCTGGTGCAGGGCGGCCTGTTCGAGGCGGAGGTCGACGGGGCGCTGCGCGACGTGCGGGACATGTTCTCCCGGCGCGGCATCGCCCGCTGAGGCAGCTAGGTGTACTGACCGCCTGGGGCGTGTCTTCATGGCTCCGCCCGGGCGAACGGACCCGGCGCAGCCGGGTGGCTGGCCATGAAGACACGCCGTAGGGCCCGGCGAGGGGAAGCGCCGCCGGGCCACCCGGGTGGGCGACCCGCTCCGTGGGCCGGCTGTCTCGGTGGTCGGCGTGAGACGACGAACGCCCGGGTGCGACAGGCACCCGGGCGTTCGTGTGGTTCGGCGCGGTCGCCGTCAGCGGCGCAGGCCGTTCTTGCGCAGCAGCCAGTCGAGCACGACGGCGCCGACCAGCAGCACCGCGGTGACGACCAGGAACACGTCGCCGACGTGGCCCTTCTGGTTGCCGATCGTCATCAGCAGGCACACGATCGCGCAGATGATCGCGCCGGCCCGGGCGGCCTTGCGGTTGAGCGGCTTGCGCTGGTCGGGCGACGTGATCTGTTCGGACGATCCGGACACGGGGCAGCCTCCTGTACGCGCATGAACGCCTGTCAGTTTGACACGTCCGCCGGTGTGGTTTCCGGCAGACCCCGCGGCGGGTGAGGTGTGGGCACGCGCCCGGCACGCGGCGGCGCGCATTACGCTGGGTGCCGCACTCGTCGTGCCGCACCCCGTGGCGGCGCCGATGGGGAGGGGCGCGCGGCAGCGGTCGCGGGCGGACGCAGGCACGCAAGGGGAGGACCGCAGCGGTGCGAGTGACGGGTACCGGTCACGCCAGCATGTTCATCGAGACGGGTGCGGGCAGCATCCTGACCGATCCGTGGGTCAACCCGGCCTACTTCGCCTCGTGGTTTCCGTTCCCGGACAATTCCGGTCTCGACTGGGACCGGCTGGGGCAGGCCGACTACCTCTACGTCTCGCACCTGCACCGGGACCACTTCGATGCGAAGAACCTGAAGGAACACATCTCGAAGAAGACCACCGTGCTGCTCCCCGCGTACCCGACGAGCGAGCTACGCGACGAGCTGGCGGAGCTGGGCTTTCGCCACTTCATCGAGACGACCAGCAACGAGGTGCTGGAGCTCGACGGCGGCCTGAGGGTCATGATCCAGGCGCTGACCTCGCCGACCGACGGCCCGATCGGCGACTCGTCGCTGTGGGTGGAGTACGACGGGGTCCGGCTGCTGAACCAGAACGACGCGCGGCCGACCGACCTGTCGGTGTTCCGGGATCTCGGCCACGTGCACGCGCACATGCTGCAGTTCTCCGGCGCCATCTGGTACCCGATGGTCTACGAGCTGCCGCAGGCGGCGAAGACCGCGTTCGGCAAGCAGAAGCGGGCCCGCCAGTTCGACCGTACGGTGCGCTACATCGACGACCTGAACGCCAGCTGGGTCTTCCCGATCGCGGGCCCGCCGTGCTTCCTGGACGACGAGCTGTGGCAGCTCAACGACCTGCCCGCCGGGGGTGGGCGGGGCAACACCGGCGGCGACGAGGGGAACATCTTCCCCGACCAGCAGGTGTTCGTCGACCACCTGCACGAGCTGGGGTACGACAACACCGTGATCCCGCTGCCCGGCACGGTCGTCGAACTGACGGCGGACGGGTGCGACGTGACCCAGCCGGTGCCGGACGTGCGCGAGTTCTTCGCCGACAAGGAGAAGCACCTGCGCGACTACCAGCAGCGCCAGCGCATCGTGATCGAGGCGGAGAAGGCGTCCTGGTCGCACCCGGAGATCGACGTGCTGGCCGCGATGAAGGAGCGGATCGAGCCGATCCTGGTCGAGGCCGAGCAGATGGCGAAGGGCATCGGCGGTCCGGTCCGGTTCGACCTGGTCACCGGCGGGGCGGACGGCGACGGCGACGCGGACGCCGAGCAGGTCGAGTCGATCGTGGTGGACTTCCTGGACCGCCAGGTCCGGCCGTACGCGGGGGAGAAGGTGCGGTACCGGTTCCGCACCGAGCGCCGCCTGATCGAGCACCTGCTGTACATCGGCGAGGTCGACTGGGTGAACAGCCTGTTCCTGTCCTGCCGGTTCTCCGCGGCGCGGATCGGGCAGTACAACGAGTTCGTCTACGCCTTCTTCAAGTGCCTGTCCGAGGAGCGGATCAACTACGCCGAGGGCTGGTACGCCGAGCAGAAGCCGGACGCCGAGGACATCGTGCTGGGTGACTGGGTGGTGCAGCGCCGCTGCCCGCACCTGAAGGCCGACCTGACCCGGTTCGGCAAGATCGAGGACGGCGTGCTGACCTGCCAGATGCACGGCTGGAAGTTCGATCTCGCGTCGGGGCGGTGCATCACCAGCGTGGGCCACGAGATCCGGTCCAGCCGCCGGGACGCGCCGGCGACGCCGGAGAGCTGACCGCACCGCTTGCGGTCAGGAGTTGACCGCAGCGCCGGTTAGCGTGGCGGGCATGGCACATCAGGTACAGGTGACTTTCGACGCGGCCGAGCCGGCGCGGCTGGCCGAGTTCTGGGCGCTCGCCCTGGGCTACGTGACGCAGCCGCCGCCGCCC
The DNA here is from genome assembly GCF_016865425.1 of Actinocatenispora thailandica. Taxonomy (NCBI): domain Bacteria; kingdom Bacillati; phylum Actinomycetota; class Actinomycetes; order Micromonosporales; family Micromonosporaceae; genus Actinocatenispora; species Actinocatenispora thailandica. The sequence goes on from NZ_AP023355.1 coordinate 2,583,912, forward strand.
GGTTTCGACAGCTGGGAGCGGTTCGCCGAGCACATCGGCGTGGCGCCCGAGCGGGCCGGGGACATGGCGGCCGTGATCGATCCGGACGGCGCCGGACCGCGGATCTTCATCCAGCGGGTGCCGGAGGGCAAGACCGCGAAGAACCGCGTCCACCTCGACATCCAGCTGACCGGCGGCGACCGCGGTACGGACGCCTGGCGCCGGGTCACCGCACACGTGGACATGCTGGTCGCGGCCGGTGCGCGGCGGCTCCGGGAGGTCGACGAGCCGACCGGTCGGGCGATCGTACTGGCCGACCCGGAGGGCAACGAGTTCTGCGTGACCTGACCGGTACCGATGAGTCGGGGCGGGACGGCTCGTCTGCGCCGGTATGAGCATGCACACCCTGCCCCAGGTGGTCCACCGCGAACCCCAGCCGTACGTCGGGATCTCCGGCGCGGTCACGATGCGTACCGTCGGCGCGGTCGCCGACCGGATCCCGGCGCTCTTCGGCTGGCTGGCCGCCCGCGGGGTGCCGCCCGCCGGCGCGCCGTTCCTGCGGTACCTGGTGATCGACATGGACGCGCGGCTGCGGGTGGAGGCCGGGGTGCCGGTCGCCACGCCGGTACCGGGCGACGGCGAGGTGCGCGGCGGCGAACTGCCCGGCGGCCGGTACGCGACTCTCGACCACGTCGGGCGTCCCGACGATCTGGTGCCGGTGACGGCGTGGCTGCTCGGTTGGGCGGCCGGCCAGGGGTTGAGCTGGGACATGACGGCGGACGGTGACGGCGAGCGCTGGGGCTGCCGGCTGGAGCACTACCAGACCGATCCGGCGGAGCAGCCGGACCTCAACCAGTGGCGCATCCAGCTCGCCTTCCGGCTCCGGGACCGAGCCACCGGGACCACCGGGGCCGCCGCGCCGTAGCGGCGCCAGGAGCCGTGCCAGGGCCAGGAGTCGCGCCAGGGTCACGAGCCGCCGCGGGATCGGTGATTGGCGCGGGACCACGAACCGCGGCGGGACCAGGAGTCGCGGCGGGACCTGTGGTTGGAGCGGAACCAGGAGTCGGGGCGGGGCCAGGAGTCGCGGCGGGACCGGTGGTTGGAGCGGGGCCAGGACCCGGCGCGGCGGCACTGCCGGGGCGCGACCGAGAGCCGTGACGGATCAGGAGCCGCCGGGCTTTGAAGGTCCTGACCGGGACCGCGTGCCGTCACGACTGCATCCGGATCGACGGGTTGAGCTGGAGCAGGTCGTCGCGGACCTGCTCCGGATCGCGAAAGCCGGACAGTAGCGGGAAACCGAGCCGCCGATCGGCCCGCTGCACCCAGACCGAGGCGAGGAACCAGCGGTTCATGCCGCCGGTCCAGCTGCCCGAGATCGCCGCGATCTGCTCGGCCGGTACGGCGGTGCGACGCAACGGCCCGAGGAACACCACGGTGCCGGCGGCCGGGTCGAGCCGCAGCGCCCAGGGCAGCCGCAACCAGGCGAGAGCGCCGAGCAGCCCGACGACGAGGACGGCCCAGGCGACCGGCCCGCCGGCCCGGACCACGGCATCGGCGCCGACCGCCGCGACGCCGGCTCCGAGCAGGGCCGGCAGCAGCGCGCCGACCATCCCGGTCGCCCGCAGGTGGTAGGTCGTCATGGCCGCCAGCCTGCCTCATGGCCGCCGGCGGCGGCCAGCCCTGGCGGCAACCGGTCCGCGGAGCGGCGCTCAGCCGAAGGCGGCCCGGGCGGCGGGGCCGGCCGCCGCGTACCAGTCGGCGACCAGCGCGCAGCGGGTACGGCGACGCAGCAGGTCGTCGGCGTCGACCGCGCCCTCGGCGAGTACCCCGAAGGCCAACTCGACGCCGAGCACCGGCACCCCGTCGGCGATCGGTTCCAGCAGGCGCGGATCCGCGTCGGCGAGCGCGGCAACCTGCGGCGCCTCGGTGCCGTACCGGGCGATCAGCCGGCGGGGTGCCCGGACCGTACCGAGCCGGTCGGTCGGTGCGGCGCCCACCAGCGGCAGCCGGTCGGTGCTGCCGTACGGGTCGCCGGGCAGCTGGTAGGCCCGCACCGCGAGGTCGACGGCGTCGGCGGCCATCCGCCGGTAGGTGGTGAGCTTGCCGCCCACCACGGTGACCAGCCGGTCGCCGTTGTCGGCCACCACGTGCCGGCGGGACAGGTCGGCGGTCCCGGCCTGCGGATGGGCACCGTCGTCGACCAGCGGCCGCATCCCGGCGTAGCTGCCGACCACGTCGGCGCGAGACAGCGGCCGGTCCAGCGCGGTGGACAGCACACCAAGCAGGTAGTCGACGTCTCGCTCGGCCGGTTCGCAGCGATCCGGCACCGGGCCGTCGACCGGGTCGTCGGTGAGTCCGACGTAGACGGTGCCGTTCGGTTCGGGCAGCGCGATCAGGTAGCGGTTGTGCTCGCCGGGCACGGCGACGTTGAGCCCGGCGCGGGGCAGGCCGAGGGTGCCCGCCCGGACGACCAGGTGGGTTCCCTTGCTGGGGCGCAGCCGGATCGTCGGGTCCAGCCTGCCGGCCCACACCCCGGCCGCGTTGATGACCACCCGGGCGCGCAGCTCGAACCGCCCACCGCCGCGCCGGTCGACGCCGGTGACCAGGCCAGCGTCGATGCTCTCGACCGCGCACCGGGTGAGGATCGCCGCACCGTGCAGCGCGGCGGTGCGGGCCAGCGCGACCACCAGCCGGGCGTCGTCGTACAGCTGGCCGTCCCAGTGCTGCACGGCGCCGGCGAGGCCGTCGCGGCGCAGTGCCGGGGCGAGCGAGGCGGCCGTCGCGGCGTCGACCCGGCGCGGCGCCGGCAGCCGGTGCCCCGGGGTCCGGGCGGCGCGGCGCAGCAGGTCGGCCAGGTGCGTGCCGACGGTCGCCAGCGCGCCGCGCGGGCTGACGAACCCCGGCCCGTACGGCGTGACGAACGGCAGCGACCGCACCAGGTGCGGCGCCACCGTCTGCATCAGGATGTGCCGTTCGGCCGCGGACTCCCAGGCGAGCGGCACGTCGCCGGCGGCGAGGTAGCGCAGCCCGCCGTGCACCAGCTTGCTCGACGCCGAGGACGTCCCGGCGGCCAGGTCGTCGCGCTCCAGCAGGGCGACCGACAGCCCGCGGGACGCCGCGTCCAGCGCCACCCCGGCTCCGACCACCCCGCCGCCGACCACCAGCACGTCCAGGGTGCCGCCGGCGGCGAGCCGGGCCAGGTCGCGGTCCCGCCGGGCGGCGGACAGCCAGCTGCGGGGCGCCTCGCGCGCGACCGCGCCGGCCCGGAACGTCTCGGTACTCATCGCCCCACCTCCGTCAGTCGACGAGAGCCGGCAGCCAGCGCCTGCGGCCTGCCGGTCATGGCGCCAGGTACCGGTCGAGCAGGATGCCGAGCTCGGTGCGCACCGTGGCCGGGTCGGTCTGCGCGGCGAGCATCCGGGCGCCGAACACGAACGCCTGCAACACCACCAGCAGCACCCAGCCGACGGCGTCGGAGTCGGTGTGCCGGACGGAGCCGTCCGCCTGCCCCTCGGCGAGCACCGCCGCGAGGGCGAGCCGGGCCTCTTGCTGGCTGGTACCGGCGCGGTCGACCAGATAGGGCAGCAGCAACTCCGGGTCCAGTTCGATCAGCCGGGCGAGGAGCGGATCGGCGGCGAGCCGGTCCACCCCGCGCAGCGACAGCTCGACCAGCCGCTGCCGCCCGCTGCCGAGACCGTCGGTCTGGCCGGCGAGGTCGGCCAGCAGCATCCCGATCTCCCGGGTCAGCAGCGCGACGAGCAGCTGCTCGACATCGCCGAACCGCCGGTACAGCGTCATCCGGCTGACCCCGGCCCGGCGCGCCACCTCGGTCGCGGTGGTCCGGCGGACGCCGACCTGCAGGACCGACTCGCGCGCCGCGTCCAGGATCGCGGTGTCGCTGCCGGAAGTGATGTTACGAAGCGACGTCATGTGTCACACTGTACCGCGTGAGTCGAGCCCAGTCACCGAACCCGACCCCCGACCCCGCGCAGCCGACCGGCGCCCCGGTCCACGGCGGCCGGGCGCCCGCCGCCTCGAGGCCGGACAGGGCCGGTCGAAACGATCCGTTACGGGCCGGTCCGGTGCGATCGGGGACCGAACCGGACGGTGCCGATGCCGGTACCCCCGACCGCGCGACCGCCCGACCGTCCGGACGCGACCGTCCGGACGCGACGGACCGTCCGGCTGGGCCCGAGTGGTCCGGTACCGGCCCCGGCACCGGAGACACGACCCCGGCCCGGCCCGGCGGGCCGGCCTGGAACGGGTGGGAGCCGGGCGCGGCGCCCGCGCTGTCGGCACCGGCCCGGCGGGTCCTGGCACGGCTGCTCGGTGCCACCGAGGACACCCCCTCGGTACCGGTGAGCGAGGTGCGGCTGCCCGCGTCCGCGCTGCCGGCCGACACCCGCCGCCGGCTCGTCGAGCTGCTCGGCGCCGAGCACGTGCGCACCGACCGGGCGGCACGGCTGGCGCACGCCGGCGGACGCAGCTACCTCGACCTGGTCCGGCTGCGCGCCGGGGACGCCTCCGCGGCGCCGGACGCGGTCCTGACGCCGGCCGCCGACCAGCTCCAGGCCGTGCTCGCCACCTGCGTCGACACCGACACCGCGGTGGTCCCGTACGGCGGGGGTACCAGCGTGGTGGGGGGCGTTTCCGGGGCGCACCGCGGCGGTCACGCGGCCCTGGTCGCGCTGGACCTGTCCCGCCTCGACCGCCTGGTCGCGCTGGACGAGACCGCGCAGACCGCGACGTTCGGCGCCGGCATGCGCGGGCCGGACGTGGAGCGCGCGCTCGCCCACCGCGGCTACACCCTCGGTCACTTCCCGCAGAGCTACCGGTACTCGACCGTCGGTGGCTGGGTGGCGACCCGGTCGGCCGGCCAGGCCTCCACCGGGTACGGGCGGATCGACGAGCTGGTGCACGCGGTGCGCTGCGTGACGCCGACCGGGGAGCTGGTGCTGGGGCGGGGCCCGGCGAGCGCCGCCGGCCCGGACCTGCTCGGCCTGGCGGTCGGTTCGGAGGGCACCCTCGGGGTGCTCACCGAGGCGACCCTGGCGGTGCGCCGGATCCCGCCGCACCGCCGGTACGAGGGATGGTCGTTGCCGGACCTGCGGGCCGGCCTGGACGCACTGCGCGAGCTGGCGCAGCGGCTGGGGCCCGGGCTCGCACCGGACGTGTGCCGGTTGTCCGACGCCGACGAGACCCGCTCGACGTTCCTGCTGTCCGGCTCGCTGTCGACCCGGCTCGCCCGGGGCTACCTCGCCGCCCGCGGCCGCCATCCGGGCTGCCTGGCGATCTTCGGCTGGGAGGGGAGCCGGACCAGGTCGCCTTCCGGCACCGAGCGGCCACCCGGGTGCTGCGCGCGCACGGCGGCCTACCGCTCGGTGCCGCCGCCGGCCGGTCCTGGCTGCACGGCAGGTTCGCCGCGCCGAACCTGCGCGACACGCTGCTCGACCACGGGCTGCTGGTGGAGACGCTGGAGACGGCGGCCGACTTCGGTGCGCTGCCGTCGCTGCACGCGCGGATCCGGCGCAGCCTGCGCGACTCGCTGGGCCGGGTGATGGTGCTCAGCCACGTCTCGCACCTGTACCGCAGCGGCGCCTCGCTGTACGTCACGGTCCTCGCGGCCCGCGATCCGGCCGACCCGGTCGGTCAGTGGACCGCGGCCAAGCGCGCGGTGACCGAGACCATCCTGGCCGGCGGCGGGACGCTGACGCACCACCACGCCGTCGGCGCCGACCACCGTGACTTCCTCGGCGCCGAGGTCGGTACCGCGGGGTTGGCGCTGCTGCGTGCGGTCAAGGCGACGATGGACCCGACCGGCATCATGAATCCCGCTGTGCTGCTCCCGCCGGCGTCCTGACCGGGCGCGACACCGGTGCCGGTCACCGGCGCAGGACGCGGCGCAGGACGGGGAGCAGGTCGTCGCGGTCCGGCAGGCGTTCGGCGACCAGCCACTCGATCAGCAGGCCGTCGACGGTGGCGGTCACCGCGCGGGCGGTGACCGGATCCACGTGTTCGGCGAGCATCGCGGTGATCTGCTCGACCCAGCCGGTGGCAGCGGCCCGCAGCGCCGGCCGGCGCACCGCGGCGAGGTACAGCTCGTACTCCACGACGGTACGGTCGCGTTGCGGGCCGAGCCAGTCGAGCATCACCTCCGCCAGCACCGCGGCCAGGTCGGCATCGGGCGGCAGCGCGGCGAAGCGGTCCCGTAGCCGCCGGTTGTAGTCGTCCGCGGCGGCCCGCAGCGCGGCGCCGAGCAGCTCGTCGCGGCTGCCCAGGTGGTACGTCGTGGAGCCGAGCGGCACGCCGGCGGCGTCGGCGACCGCCCGGTGGGTCAGGCCCGCCACGCCGCGTGCCGCGATCACCGCGACGGTGGCGTCGACCAGCCGGTCCCGCCGGCCGGGGTCGTTGCGCCCCCGCCGGCCCGCGGCGGTTCCGGGTTCGCTCATGGCCCCAGTCTGGCAGTGCTCAACCCGCGTGGCTGCCGCCGAGGTTGAGCGCCACCACGCCGGCGATGATCAGCGCGATGCCGCCGATCTTGACCAGGCTGACCGGTTCGCCGAACACCACCATGCCGATCGCGGCGACCACCGCGGTGCCGGCGCCGGACCAGATCGCGTACGCGACGCTGACCGGCACGCTTCTGAGCGTCAGGGACAGCAGCAGGAAGGACAGCAGGTAGCCGACGGCGACGCCGACGCTCGGCCACAGCCGGGTGAAGCCGGCGGAGAGCTTGAGCAGGCTGGTCGCGGTGATCTCGGCGCCGATCGCGACGGCAAGCAGAACGTACGGCATGGCTGGCCCGATTTCTGTGTACAGACGTCCACAAATTCTGTGGACAAACGTACATCCGAATGACCGTTCCCGTCCTCGTCACGTGGTACGGGTCATGCCGGTGCGCCGCGCCGCGGTCGCTCTCCGTTCGCGGTGCGCCCCCGCCCACCCGAACGGAGGCATCCGGCTCGTCCCGCACCGACCCGAGCCGGTCACCCGGCCGGCCTGCTTCTCGGGCCGGTCAGCCGTTGCACACCGTCCGCCAGCAGCGCCTTCCCCGGCCCGCCACCGCTGCCGGCCGGCTCCCGGTGAGCGTTCAGCCGGGTACGGAACAATGGCCGGTATGACGACGCGCGAGCTGGTGTTGCTCGGATCGACCGGGTCGATCGGCACCCAGGCGATAGACGTGATCACGCGAAATCCGGACAGGTTCCGCGTGCTGGGCATCGCTGCTGGCGGCGGCAACGTCGAGCTGCTCGCCCGGCAGGCGCTGGAGCTGTCGGTCGAGGTGGTGGCGGTGGCGCGGGCCAGCGCCACCCAGGACCTGCAGCTCGCCTTCTACGCCGAGGCCCAGCGGCGCGGCTGGGCGACCGGTGATTACCGGATCCCGAAGATCCTGGCCGGTCCGCAGGCCGCCGCGGAGCTCGCCGAACACCCCTGCGACCTGGTCCTCAACGGCATCACCGGCTCGGTCGGGCTCGGTCCGACGCTCGCCGCGCTGCGCGCCGGCCGCACCGTCGCGCTGGCGAACAAGGAGTCGCTGGTGGCCGGCGGCGAGCTGGTGCGCGCGGTGGCGCGGCCGGGGCAGCTGATCCCGGTCGACTCGGAGCACAGCGCACTCGCCCAGTGCCTGCGCGGCGGCCGGTCGGCGGAGGTGGCCCGGCTGGTGGTGACCGCCAGCGGCGGGCCGTTCCGGGGCCGCAGCCGGGAGGAGTTGGCGGATGTCACACCCGAGCAGGCGCTCGCGCACCCGACCTGGGACATGGGACCGGTGGTCACGGTCAACTGCGCCAACCTGGTGAACAAGGGCCTCGAGGTGATCGAGGCGCACGAGCTGTTCGACATTCCGTACGAGCGGATCGACGTGGTGGTGCACCCGCAGTCGATCGTGCACTCGATGGTGCAGTTCACCGACGGGTCGACGTTGGCGCAGGTCAGCCCGCCGGACATGCGGCTGCCGATCGCGCTGGCGCTGGGTTGGCCGGACCGGGTGCCGGACGCCGCGCCGGCGATGGACTGGACCGCCGCGCAGCGGTGGGAGTTCCTGCCGCTGGACGAGGCGGCGTTCCCGGCCGTGGCGCTGGCCCGCGAGGTGGGTGCCGCCGGGCACTGCCGGCCCGCGGTGTTCAACGCCGCGAACGAGGAGTGCGTGGCCGCGTTCCTTGCCGGCCATCTACCGTTTCCTGCGATCGTCGACACGATTGCGACGGTTGTTGATCAGGCGCCGGCCTTCGGGGTACCAGGTAACGTCGAGGACGTGCTGACCGCCGAACGCTGGGCGCGCGAGCGGGCGCGGCAGCTGTGCTCCGCCTTTCGGAAGGGACGTTGATGGCGTACGCGATCGGGGTGATCCTGTTCGCCCTGGGCATCGTTGTGTCGCTCTCGATCCACGAGGCCGGACACATGTTCACCGCGCGGGCCTTCGGGATGAAGGTCAGCCGGTACTTCATCGGCTTCGGGCCGACGCTGTTCTCGTTCCGCCACGGCGAGGTCGAGTACGGCGTCAAGGCGATCCCGGCCGGCGCGTTCGTCAAGATCGACGGGATGACGCCGCTGGAGGAGGAGGAAGAGGTCCCGCCCGCCGACCGGCACCGGGTGTTCTGGCGCAAGCCGGTCTGGCAGCGCACCCTGGTGCTGATCGCGGGCTCGGTGACGCACTTCGTGCTGGCGTTCGTGATCTTCTGGATCGCCGCCGCGTTCGTCGGCGTGCCGAACCCGAAGTACGCCGACTACGCCACCGGCAACGTGCCGGCCAAGCTCGGCCAGGTCAGTACCTGCGTGCAGCGCACCTACGACGCGAAACACCCGGACCGTTGCAGCGCCAAGGACATCCCTGGCCCGGCCAGGAAGGCCGGGCTGAGGGCCGGTGACACCATCACCGCGCTCGACGGCGTGGCGACTCCGACGTACTCCGACCTGGCCGACCGGATCAAGAAGACGAAGGCCGGCCCGGCCAAGGTGACCTACCTGCGGGCCGGTAAGACCCACAGCACCACCGTCACGCTCGTCTCGGCGCCGCGCCCGACCGGCGGTACGGTCGACAACCCGACGATGTCGGACGTGACCGTGATGGGCATCGTGCTGGTCTCGCCGCAGCAGGCCGGCGTCTCGCCGACCACCACGTACGGTCCGGTGGACGGCGTGCCGCACGCGGCCGAGTTGTACGGGCAGACCGCGAAGCAGATGGGTCAGGCGGTCACCCGGATCCCCAGCAAGATCCCGAACCTGGTCTCGGCGCTGGCCGGGCACCAGCGCAGTGCGGACACCCCGATCAGCGTGGTCGGCGCGAGCCGGCTCGGCGGTGAGACCGTCGAGCTGCACGCCTGGTGGTTCTTCCTGATGCTGCTGGCCCAGCTCAACCTGTTCGTCGGGGTGTTCAACCTGGTGCCGCTGCTGCCGCTGGACGGCGGCCACGTGGCGATCGCCTGGTTCGAGAAGGTCCGCTCCTGGTGGGCGGCCCGCCGCGGCCGGCAGGACCCGGGCCGGGTCGACTACCTGAAACTCATGCCGATCACCTACGCGGTCGTGATCATCTTCGGTGGGCTGTCGGTGCTCACCGTGGCCGCGGACATCATCAATCCGGTCACCCTGAATTGAGGCGCAGTATGACCACGGTCAGTCTTGGCATGCCGGAGGTTCCGCCGCCGGCGCTCGCGGAACGTCGCCAGTCACGACGGATCGACGTCGGTGGGGTCCCTGTCGGTGGCGGCGCGCCGGTCAGCGTCCAGTCGATGACCACCACGGTGACCGCCGACGTCAACGCCACCCTGCAGCAGATCGCCGAGCTGACCGCGTCCGGCTGCCAGATCGTGCGGGTCGCGGTGCCGTCCGCGGACGACGCCGAGGCGTTGCCGGCGATCGCGAGGAAGTCGCAGATCCCGGTCATCGCCGACATCCACTTCCAACCGAAGTACGTGTTCGCCGCGATCGACGCCGGCTGCGCCGCGGTGCGGGTGAACCCGGGCAACATCAAGCAGTTCGACGACAAGGTGAAGGAGATCGCGAAGGCGGCCGCCGACGCCGGTACCCCGATCCGGATCGGCGTCAACGCCGGCTCGCTGGACAAGCGGCTGCTGGAGAAGTACGGCAAGGCCACCGCCGAGGCGCTGGTCGAGTCGGCGCTGTGGGAGTGCTCGCTGTTCGAGGAGCACGGTTTCCGCGACATCAAGATATCGGTCAAGCACCACGACCCGGTGGTGATGATCCGGGCGTACCGGCAGCTCGCCCAGCAGTGCGACTACCCGCTGCACCTGGGTGTCACCGAGGCCGGGCCGGCGTTCCAGGGCACCATCAAGTCGGCCACCGCCTTCGGTGCGCTGCTGGCGGAGGGGATCGGCGACACGATCCGGGTGTCGCTGTCGGCGCCGCCGGTGGAGGAGGTCAAGGTCGGCATCGGCATCCTGGAGTCGCTGGGGCTGCGCGAGCGTGGCCTGGAGATCGTCTCCTGCCCGTCCTGCGGTCGTGCCCAGGTCGACGTGTACAAGCTGGCCGAGGAGGTGCACGCGGGCCTGGACGGGCTGCCGGTGCCGCTGCGGGTGGCCGTGATGGGCTGCGTGGTGAACGGTCCGGGTGAGGCCCGCGAGGCCGACCTCGGGGTCGCGTCCGGTAACGGCAAGGGCCAGATCTTCGTCAAGGGCGAGGTGATCAAGACGGTGCCCGAGTCGCAGATCGTCGAGACGCTGATCGAGCAGGCGTTGCGGATCGCCGAGGAGTCCGGCGCCGAGCTGCCCGAGGAGCTGCGCGGCCTCGGCCCCACCGTCGAGGTGCACTGAGGCCGGGTGATCGGTCCGGGTCGGACGGCGGATCGTGCCGATGGTCCGGCGGATGCGGCCGACAACCGCGCCCGTCGTCTGGCACGCTTGATGCGTGCGGGGAGAGGCGCCCGGAGACGCGGCGTGTTGACGGTTCCGGTCCGGTTGCTCGGCGACACCGACCGGGCCGAGGTGCATCGGCTGCTCGACTCGGAGCCGATCGCGGCGGCGCAGGTCGCGGAGCGGGTCGAGGCGGGTGGCTTGACGTGGTGGCGTACCGGCGCGCGGGTGTTCGGCTACGGCCCGCCCGGCCGGTTGGAGTCGCTGTGCTGGCTGGGCGCGAACCTGATCCCGGTACGGGCGGGCTCGGCGGCGATCGCCGGGTTCGCCGAGCTGGCTCGCCGGGAGGGCCGGCGCTGCTCGTCGATCGTCGGTGCGGCGGACGCGGTCCTGGAGCTGTGGGACCGGCTGTCGCCGCACTGGTCGCCCGCCCGGGAGGTCCGGCCCTGCCAGCCGTTGCTGATGACCGACGAGCGTGCTCCGGTGCCGCCGGATCCGGACGTGCGGCTGGTGCGGCCCAACGAGGTCGGCACGCTGTTCCCGGCGTCGGTGGCGATGTACACCGAGGAGGTCGGGGTGTCGCCGGTCGCCGAGGCCGGCGGTCGGGCCTACCGGCAGCGGGTCGCGGAGCTGGTCCGGTCCCGCCGGGCGTACGCGCGGTTCGTCGACGGCAAGGTCGTGTTCAAGGCCGAGCTGGCGGTGGTGACCCGGCACACCGCGCAGGTGCAGGGTGTGTGGGTGGCGCCGGAGTGGCGCGGTCGCGGTATCGGTACGGCGGGGATGGCCGCGGTGGTGGCCGACGCGCTGGAGCGGGTCGCGCCGACCGTCAGTCTGTACGTCAACGACTACAACACCCCGGCCCGCCGGGCGTACGAGCGGTGCGGTTTCCGCGCCGTCGGTACGTTCGCCACGGTGCTGTTCTGACGGCGGTCGCGGGCGGGTCGCTGGGGTGGCGTGACGGGTCTGCCGAGGTGCACGGTGGGTACTGGTGGCGCGTCCTGACGGGAACCGTGACAGCGACGTATGTTACGACAAAGGAATCCTTTTAATACCCTAGAGTCCGAATTTTCTGTCAGATTTATGCGTATCGTCGGTCGGGCTGGTGACAGCACGCTCGCTACGTTGGGATAATCGAGGGACCACTCAGAGTTACCGATGGTTCCCCGAACCCGAGGGCAGACGAGGTGAGCGTGATGGGGAGGATCGTCAAGACCCGTGGCGAGGGCGTCACCAAGTACTACTGGTACCCGGGGGAGAAGGCGGACTGGATCAGGGCCGCGGTCGCCGTCGGCGCCGGACTGGTGGTCCTCGCGCTGGTCGCCCTGTTCACGCACAGCGGTCTGTGGGCGTCCGTGCTCGGCACGTCCGTGACCGCCGCCGTGGCGGGTCTCAACTTCGGTCGCCGGGACGCCCGGGCGCTGCGTGACCTGCCGGACATCGCCTCGGCGCGCAAGGCCGCGATCGTCGACACCGGCCGAGCGATGTGGCGGGCCATGGTCAAGGGCTGCGGTGCGGCGGGCGCCGCGGTGCTGGTGGCGAACATGTCCAGTCGCGGCTTCGTCGCCGACTGGCTGCTCCCGCTGGTGCCCGCGGTGGTCGGTGCGCTCGCACACCAGGCCGGCATGATCGCCGAGCGGATGTCCGAGGACGCGGCCGCCCGCAAGCAGGCGGTCGAGGCGACCCCGCTGCGCGCCCGCGCCGCCGAGCCGACCAGCAACGCCGCCTGATCACGGGGCGTGCCGGCCCGGGCGGTCGGGCCGGTACGGCGGACGCCGGCCGGTCGGGCCGGTACGGCGGGCGGTCGGGCCGGTACGGCGGACGGCCGGCCGGTACGGCGGACGCGGGGTACGTGCGGCGCCGGCTGGTCGGGCCGCTGCCGTGTGGCGGACCCGGCGCGGGGTCGCTCCCGGTTGTGCGGGTGTGCTCGGTCACGGATCCGGTGCGCTGCAGGGTGGGGCGCTGCCCGCTCGCGTGTATGCTGCCCTTGTGGATGAACATGCAGCGCAATGCATAGCGATTCCATCGCTGACGGTGCGGCGGGCCAGGACCGCCGACGTGCGGGCGATCGGCGCGCTGATCGACCGGTACGCGCCGGAGCGCCGGCTGCTCACCAAGCCCGCCGTCACCCTGTACGAGGGCATCCAGGAGTTCCGGATCGCCGAGCGCGGCGACCGGGTCGTCGGCTGCGGCGCGGTGCACGTGTTCTGGGAGGACCTCGCCGAGATCCGCACCGTCGCGGTCGACCCGGCCGAGCGCGGCAACGGCATCGGGCACCGGCTGGTCACCGAGCTGCTGGAGGTCGCCCGCGACCTCGGCGTGACCCGGGTCTTCGTGCTCACCTTCGAGGTCGGCTTCTTCGCCCGACACGGCTTCACGGTCATCGACTCCGACTCCGCCGTCGACACCGGGGTGCGCCAGGAACTGCTGCGCTCGGCCGACGAGGGGGTGGCGGAGTTCCTGGAGCTGGAGCGCGTCAAGCCCAACACCCTGGGCAACACCCGCATGCTCCGCCACCTCTAGGTCGGCGCCTCAGCGCCCCCGGTGCGCGTGGCAGCAGCCGAGGACGAACGCCAGCACGAGGGTGAACAGCCAGCCCAGCGCGATGCGGACGCTCACACCGTTCTCCGCACCAGCAACCCGGACAGCCGGACGAAGTAGGTGTGCACCCGCGCGTCGGCGCTGCCGACCTGATCGAGCGGAACGACCCGCAGGTACATGGTTCCCTCGGTGAGGGTGTCCACGGTGGACACGACCAGCGCCCACCACGACCCGACGCCGGGCACCCCGGCCGCCGGGCAGATGAAGCACTCGTCGCCCGCGCGGGGCCTCGCGTACCGGATCGCAGGCCGACTCATGGCACTCCCTTCCCGAACCCTCGGCCGCGCTGCCGAGACCGTGGTTCCAGTGCGTGATGGTGAGGCCACGTTAGCAAACCGCGCTAGATCGCGCTATGTCGAGCTAGTACGCGGAATGGCGAAGCGTGCTGAAACGAAGCTCGTAGCGTCGAGACATGCCGCGCTGGGAATCGATCACGCGAGGGGCTCCGTCACCCGTCTATCGGCAGCTGGCCCGCGTCCTCGCGGAGGCCATCGATGCCGGAGAGTACGGGCCTGCCCAGAAACTACCCAGCGAATCGGATATTCAGCAGCTCACCGGGATAGCGCCGATGACCACCCGGAAGGCGTTCCGGCTGCTCGCGGAGCAGGGGAAGGTGCGAACGATTCCGGCCCGAGGCACGTTCGTCGAGCCTGTCGGCGACCTGGACTGAACACCACCGGACCGCTCGAAGGGACGCAGATGGGTACTGCCATGCCGATTCGACGGGAGCCGGCGCTCGGCCTCGACGAGCTGCGCCGGCGGGTGGCCGGTGAGAGCGTCGACACCGTGGTGCTCGCGGCCTGTGACCTGCAGGGCCGGTTGGTGGGCAAGCGGTTCGACGCGAACTTCTTCCTGGCCGAGGTGGTCGAGCACGGCACCGAGGCGTGCGACTACCTGCTCGCGGTCGACGTCGAGATGAACACCGTCGACGGCTACGCGACGTCCAGCTGGGACACGGGGTACGGTGACCTGCTGCTCACCCCGGATCTCGCCACCCTGCGGTCGCTGCCCTGGCAGGATGGCAGCGCCCTGCTGCTGGCCGATGTGTCCGCAGTGGACGGAGCGCCGATCGCGGTGGCGCCGCGGCAGGTGCTGCGCGACCAGCTGGCCGCGCTCGCGGCGCGCGGGCTGCACCCATACGTCGGGACCGAGCTGGAGTTCTGCGTCTACGACGACTCGTACGAGGACGCCTGGCGGCGCGGCTATCGCGACCTGGCGCCGGCCAACCAGTACAACGCGGACTACTCGATCCTCGCCACCGGGCGCATCGAACCGCTGCTGCGGGCGATCCGGCGCGGGATGGCCGGTGCCGGGATGACGGTGGAGAGCGCGAAGGGGGAGTGCAACCTCGGCCAGCACGAGATCGCGTTCCGCTACTCCGACGCGCTGACCACCTGCGACAACCACACGATCTACAAGACCGGGGCGAAGGAGATCGCCGCGGCGCAGGGCCGGTCGCTGACCTTCATGGCCAAGCCGAACCAGCGGGAGGGCAACTCCTGCCACGTGCACTGCTCGCTGCGCGACGACGCCGGCAGGACGGCGCTCGCCGGTGACGGCGAGCACGGCTTCGGCCCGACGATGCGGCACTTCCTCGCCGGCCAGCTGCGCTGCCTGCCCGAGCTCACCCTGCTGTACGCGCCGAACGTCAACTCCTACAAGCGGTTCCGGGACGGTTCGTTCGCGCCGACGGCGGTGCGCTGGGGGCTGGACAACCGCACCTGCGCGCTGCGCGTGGTCGGGCACGGCGACTCGTTGCGGGTGGAGAACCGGGTACCCGGCGGCGACGTCAACCCTTACCTCGCGGTCGCCGCGATCACCGCCGCCGGGCGGTACGGGATCGAGCACGAGCTGGCGCTGGAGCCGCCGTGCGAGGGCAACGCGTACCGGCAGGACGGGGCGCGGGTTCCGGGCACGCTGCGCGAGGCGGTCGCGGTGTGGCGGGACAGCGCCGTGGCGCGCGAGCTGTTCGGTGCCGAGGTGGTCGAGCACTACGCGCACTGCGCCGAGGTCGAACTGGCCGCGTTCGACGCGGCGGTCACCGACTGGGAGCTGTACCGCGGGTTCGAACGGATGTGACCCGACGGCGACGGCGACGACATCGCTGGTACGACGGCAACCGTGGCGGTGCGGTGACCGGAGCAGGCGACTCCGGTCGGCCGACCGGAGCGGCCGGACCGGGCAGCGGACGGTGGGAAGGGGGGCGGGCGGGCGAGACGGCGGATGATCTGGACGGGACAACGGCAGGCGGTCATCGGACGGGAAGGCGGCTCGCGACCGGCGCGAGTGAACGGACCGGGGGGTGCGATGGAACTGGTCAACCCGACGACGGGGGAGCCGATCGGCGACGTGCCGCTGGCATCGCTGGAGATGGCGGACGCCGCGATCGAACGGGCGGCGGCGGCGTTCGAGACGTGGCGCCGGGTGGCTCCCGCCGACCGGGGGCGGCTGCTGCGGCGGTTCGCCGAACTCATCGAGGCGCACACCGACGAGCTGGCCGAGCTGGAGGTGCGCAACTCCGGCCACCCGATCGGCAACGCGCGCTGGGAGGCGGGCAACGCGGCGGCGGTCGTCGACTACTACTCCGCCGCGCCGGAGCGGCTGTGCGGCCGACAGATCCCGGTCGCCGGCGGGGTGGACGTCACGTTCCACGAACCGCTCGGCGTGGTCGGGATCATCGTCCCGTGGAACTTCCCGATGCCGATCGCGTCCTGGGGCTTCGCGCCGGCGCTCGCCGCCGGCAACACCGTGGTGCTCAAGCCGGCCGAGCTGACCCCGCTGACCGCGCTGCGGCTCGGTGAGCTGGCGCTGGATGCCAGCCTGCCCGAGCACGTGCTGACCGTGCTGCCGGGGGCCGGCGACGTGGTGGGCCAGCGGTTCGTGACCCACCCGGCGGTACGCAAGGTGTGCTTCACCGGGTCGACCGAGGTCGGCAGGAAGATCATGGCCGGCTGCGCGGACCAGGTGAAGCGGGTGACGCTGGAGCTGGGTGGCAAGAGCGCGAACATCGTGTTCGCGGACGCCGACGTTGCCGCCGCGGCGGCGGCGACGCCGATGTCGTTCTGCGACAACACCGGCCAGGACTGCTGCGCGCGCACCCGCATCCTGGTCCAGCGCGGCGTCTACGAGCCGTTCCTCGCCGCGCTGGCCGACGCCCTGGCCGCGGTGCGGGTCGGTGACCCGCGGGATCCGGGCACCCAGGTCGGGCCGCTGATCTCGGCGCCGCATCGGGACCGGGTGCGCTCCTACGTGGCCGGTGCCGAGGTGCTGCTGCGCGGTGCCGCCCCGGCCGGCCCCGGCTTCTGGTACCCGCCGACCGTGCTCGCCGGTGGCGGCGGCACCGATCGCGCCTGGCGGGAGGAGATCTTCGGCCCGGTGGCGTCGGTCCTGCCGTTCGACACCGAGGACGAGGCGATCCGGATCGCCAACGACACCGCGTACGGGCTGTCCGGCTCGATCTGGACCCGCGACCTCGGTCGGGCGCTGCGGGTCAGCCGCGGGGTACGGGCCGGCAACCTGTCGGTCAACTCGCACGCCTCGGTGCGCTACTCGACCCCGTTCGGCGGGTTCGGCTCCTCCGGGCTGGGGCGCGAACTCGGGCCCGACGCGTTGGCCGGTTTCACCGAGACGAAGAACGTCTTCCTCGCCGACGGCTGACCGGCCCCCGCCGGCTCGCCGACCCCCGACGACCCGCGAAACACGAAGGAGCAAGCGATGACCGAACGCCTGGAGGGCAGGGTCGCGGTGGTCACCGGCGCCGGCAGCGGCATCGGCGCCGCCACCGCCCGCCGGTTCGCCGCCGAGGGCGCCACCGTGGTGGTCGTCGACATCGACGACACAGCCGGTGCCGCCGTCGCCGAGCAGGTCGACGGCGCCTACCGGCACGTGGACGTCACCGACGAGCCGGCGGTACGCGACCTGTTCGGCTCGGTGGTCCGCGAGTACGGCCGGCTCGACGTGGCGTTCAACAACGCCGGGATCTCGCCCCCGGAGGACGACTCGATCCTCACCACCGACCTGGACGCCTGGGAGCGGGTGCAGCGGGTCAACCTCACCTCGGTCTACCTGTGCAGCAAGTACGCGATCGAGCAGATGCGTCCGGCCGGCCGTGGCTCGGTGATCAACACCGCCTCGTTCGTCGCGGTGCTGGGCGCGGCGACCTCGCAGATCTCGTACACGGCGAGCAAGGGCGGCGTGCTCGCGCTCACCCGTGAGCTGGGCGTGCAGTTCGCCCGGGAGGGCATCCGGGTCAACGCGCTGTGCCCGGGGCCGGTCAACACGCCGCTGCTGACCGAGCTGTTCGCCGCCGACCCGGAGCGGGCCCAGCGCCGGCTGGTGCACGTACCGATGGGGCGGTTCGCCGAGCCCGAGGAGATCGCCGCCGCGGTGG
This sequence comes from Actinocatenispora thailandica, assembly GCF_016865425.1. Taxonomy (NCBI): domain Bacteria; kingdom Bacillati; phylum Actinomycetota; class Actinomycetes; order Micromonosporales; family Micromonosporaceae; genus Actinocatenispora; species Actinocatenispora thailandica. Next base: position 2,601,684 of record NZ_AP023355.1, read on the forward strand.
CGTTCCTCGCCTCCGACGACGCGTCCTTCGTCACCGCCTCCACGTTCCTCGTGGACGGCGGCATCTCCGCCGCCTACGTCACCCCGATCTGACCGCGACGGTACGTCGTGCCTGGTACCGGCGCCGGGAAGGGCGGGAAGGGCGCGCCCTCGGCCCGGGCCGTCCCAGCCGGCTGGTATCAAGACGGGATGGGCAACGAGTCGAGCACCGCTCCCGCCGGCGCCGGCGACGGGGCGGGCCGGCCGGCCGCCGAGGCGGTGCTGCGGCGGCTGGCGGGGCCGGACGCGGTGCTGCGGGACGACCAGTGGCGCGCGATCGAGGCGCTCGTCTCGCCGGCCGCCGACGGCACCGGCCGGCGGGTGCTGCTGGTGCAGCGCACCGGGTTCGGCAAGTCCGCGGTGTACTTCGTGGCGACCTCGCTGCTGCGGGCCGCCGGCGCCGGGCCGACCGTGATCGTCTCGCCGCTGCTCGCGCTGATGCGCAACCAGATCGAGGCAGCTGCCGGCGCCGGCATTCGGGCCGCCACGATCAACTCCGCCAACGTCACGCAGTGGCAGGCGATCGAGGCGGACATCGCGGCCGGCACGGTCGACGTGCTGCTGGTCAGCCCGGAACGGCTCAACAATCCGGACTTTCGCGACCGGATACTGCCGGAGCTGGCCGCCACCACCGGCCTGCTGGTGGTCGACGAGGCGCACTGCGTCTCGGACTGGGGGCACGACTTCCGGCCCGACTACCGCCGCATCGCCACGTTCCTCGCCGGGCTCGAACCGCACGTACCGGTGCTCGCCACGACCGCCACCGCGAACGCCCGGGTCACCGCCGACGTGGCCGAACAGCTCGGCGACGTCCCGAGCGGGCCGTCGGGGCAGCCGTCGGCGCCCGGGATCTCGAACCGGACCCTGGTGCTGCGCGGCCCGCTGGATCGCGACAGCCTGCGGCTCGGGGTGCTGTCACTGCCGAGCCCGGCGCACCGGCTGGCCTGGCTCGCCGATCACCTGGCCGAGCTGCCCGGCTCCGGCATCATCTACACGCTGACCGTCGCCGCCGCCGACGAGGTCGCGGACTTCCTGCGCGCCCGCGGGCACACCGTCGCCGCCTACTCCGGGCGTACCGACCCGGCCGAGCGGGCCGCCGCGGAGCAGGACCTGCTCGCCAACCGGGTGAAGGCGCTGGTGGCGACCTCGGCGCTGGGCATGGGCTTCGACAAGCCGGACCTGGGCTTCGTGGTGCACCTGGGCGCCCCGGCCTCCCCGATCGCGTACTACCAGCAGGTGGGGCGGGCCGGCCGGGCGGTCGAGCACGCCGAGGTGCTGCTGCTGCCCGGGCCCGAGGACGAGGCGATCTGGCGGTACTTCGGCTCGCTCGCGTTCCCGCCGGAAGACCAGGTACGGGCCACCCTCGCCGCGCTGTCGACCGAGGTTCCGACCTCGACCCCGGTGCTGGAGTCGCGGGTGGAACTGCGCCGCAGCCGGCTGGAGCTGATGCTCAAGGTGCTCGACGTGGACGGGCCGTGCGCCGGGTCCGGGGCGGCTGGCTGGCCACCGGCGCCGGCTGGCGCTACGACACGGCCCGGTACGCCCGGATCGCCGCCGCCCGCGCCGCCGAGCAGCAGGCGATGCGGGACTATCTGGGTACCGGCGGCTGCCGGCTGCGGTTCCTGCGCGACACGCTCGACGACCCGTACGCCACCGACTGCGGGCGCTGCGACACCTGCCGCGGCCGGTGGTACGACCCGGGCGTGTCCACCGCGGCGCTGGACGCGGCGCAGCAGCACCTCGGCCGTCCCGGCGTACCGGTGGAGCCGCGGAAGCTGTGGCCGACCGGTGGCGCTGCGCTGGGCATCGAGCACACCGGCAAGATCGACCCGGCCGAGCTGGCCGCGCCGGGCCGGGCGCTCGGCCGGCTGTCCGACATCGGTTGGGGGACCAGGCTGCGCGCGCTGCTGCGCCCCGACGCCGCGGACGCCGAGATCGACGACGAGGTGTTCGCCGGTGTGATCCGGGTGCTCGCGGACTGGCCGTGGCAGCGCCGCCCGGCCGCGGTCGTCGCGGTGCCGTCCCGGACCCGCCCGCGGCTGGTCGGCTCGCTGGCGCGGCGGCTGGCGCGGGTGGGTCGGCTGCACTTCCTGGGCGAGCTGTCCCGGGTCGGCGGCGCCGCGCCGGGGGCCGGGGCCGGTGGCAACGCGGTGCATCGGCTCGCCGCGGTGCACGACGCGTTCAGCGTCGGCGACGAGCTCGCGGCCGGCCTGGCGCAGCTCGCCGAGGACGAGCCGGTGCTGCTGGTCGACGACCTGACCGACACCGGTTGGACGCTGACCGTGGCGGCCCGCGAGTTGCGGATGGCCGGCGCCGCTCAGGTGTTGCCGTTCACCCTCGCCGTCCAGGCGTGAGATTGCCCGCGGCCGGATGTCCGGTGCCGGTCGCGGCCCGCAGCACGATGTCCGGCCGCACGGCGGGCCGGGCCAACCGGGGCACAGCGCCCGTGTAGACCCGGTCGACCACCGCGGACACCTGCTCGTCCCGGACCCCGGGTAGCGCCCGCAGGTAGCCGGCGGTGCGGTCCGGCTCCCAGCCGTACGCCTCCCGCAGGCCCCGTGCCACCAGCGCCAGGTAGTGCGGCGCGGGTGACCGCCACGGCGTCTGGTGCGCCTGCCACGGTGCGGTGAAGGTCAGGACCGGGATGCCGTCGATGTCCGGCCCGGTGCGCAGCAGCGTCTCGTACCGGCCGGGGCCGAGTTGGGCGCGCCCGGTGCCGAGCACCTCGGCGAGATCCAGGTCCAGCCCCGGGGTACGGGCCATCTCCTGCGCGGCGATGTCGCTGAACTGCTGGATGGTGATCAGGTGCGCGTGCACCGCGGCGGCGCCGGGCAGCTGCGGGTCGTACAACGCGAGGCCGCCGCCCCAGGCCCGGCTGTGCCCGGCGAAGTACACGCCGCCGGGGATGCGCAGTGCCCGGCTGCGCGCCGGCGCCCGGCCGTCCCGGGCACCCGGGTACCGGCGCGAGTTGCCCGGCGGGCGGCCGCCGGCCAGGTAGTAGCGCAGCCGCCGGCTGGACATGTTCGACCCGTACGCCGCGTACCAGATCAGGGCGTGTCGCTGCACTCGCTGCGGTCGGCGGGCCGCGGGAGCGGCGGTGTGGCGCGCTCGGCCCGCCCGGTTCACGCCCTCCTGGGACGAATCGGGGTGCGGCCCGCTGACGCGCGGTCGATCTGCACGGTGCCGGGGGTGTGGGGCATGGCTCATGGCGCTTCCGACCCTACCTCGCGGCGCGATCGCCGTCCCCCGATCGGTGACAGGGCCGGCGCCGGCGCCCGTGCCGGCACGGGCGCCGGACCCGCCACCCGTGGCGGATAGTCTCGGGGCATGGCTGACCGTGCTCCACTGACCCCCGGCACCCTGTCGCCGCAGCGCGCCGTGCCGGGCACCATCGCGCGCCCCGAGTACGTCGGGAAGCCGGCGCCGACGCCGTTCACCGGCTCGGAGGTGAAGACACCCGAACTGATCGAGAAGATCCGGGTGGCCAGCCGGGTTGCGGCCGGCGCGCTCGCCGAGGGTGGCCGTGCGGTCAAGCCCGGCGTGACCACCGACGAGATCGACCGGGTGGTGCACGAGTTCCTCTGCGACCACGGCGCGTACCCGTCGACGCTGGGCTACCGCGGCTTCCCGAAATCGTGCTGCACCTCGTTGAACGAGGTGATCTGTCACGGCATCCCCGACTCGACGGTCGTGGCGGACGGCGACATCGTCAACATCGACGTCACCGCCTTCCTGAACGGCGTGCACGGCGACACGAACGCGACGTTCCTCGCCGGCGACGTGTCGGAGGAGGCGCGGCTGCTGGTGGAGCGCACCCACGAGGCGACCATGCGCGGGATCCGCGCGGTCCGCCCGGGCCGGGCGCTGAACGTCGTCGGCCGCGTCATCGAGTCGTACGCGAAGCGGTTCGGCTACGGCGTGGTCCGCGACTTCACCGGGCACGGCATCGGCGAGGCGTTCCACTCCGGGCTGTACGTGCCGCACTACGATCGGCCCGACCTCGACGTGGTGATCGAGACCGGTATGACCTTCACCGTCGAGCCGATGATCACCCTCGGCACCCACCTGCACGATGCGTGGGACGACGGCTGGACGGTGGTCACCAAGGACCGCCGGTGGACCGCCCAGTTCGAGCACACCCTGGTGGTGACCGACGACGGCGCCGAGATCCTGACGGTGCCGTGAGCGAGCGAGTCGTCGGCGCGGCGCGCTGGTGCCCGGTGGCCGGTTTCGGCGAAGCGGCAGCGCCCGGCAGCGGGCGCCGTCGGGTCGTGCCGGCGGTGCGTCGATGAGCAGCCCGGAGCGCGCCGCCGCACCGGCCGCGCTGGTACCCGACCACCACGCCGACGTGTCCGGCGGCTGGCTGCGCGCCGCCGTGTTCGGCGCGATGGACGGCCTGGTCACGAACATCTCGCTGATCGCCGGGGTGGGCGGTGGCGGGGTCTCCCGGCACACCATCGTGCTGACCGGCGTCGCCGGCCTGATCGCCGGCGCGATCTCGATGGGGCTCGGCGAGTACACCTCGGTGCGCACCCAGAACGAGCAGGTCGCGCACGAGATCGCCAAGGAACGCCGGGAGCTCGAACGCCATCCGGACGAGGAGGCGGCGGAACTCGCTGCCGCCTGGATCCGGCGTGGTCTGCCGCCGGAGCTGGCGCACCAGGTCGCGGCGACGGTCGGGCGCAACCTGGACGAGGCGGTACGGGTGCATGCGCAGGAGGAGATGGGTGTCGACCCGACGGAGGTGCCGAACCCGTGGCTCGCGGCGGTCTCGTCGTTCGTGTGCTTCTCGATCGGCGCGATGTTCCCGCTGATCACGTTCCTGCTCGGGTTCTCGCAGCTGTGGCTGGGCCTCGCCGTCGGCGGGGTGGGGCTGTTCACCGCGGGCGCCCTGTTCGCCCGGTTCACCGCCCGCAACTGGCTGGTCAACGGGTTGCGCCAGCTGGTGCTGGGCGCGCTTGCCGCGGCAGCGACCTACCTGGTCGGCACCCTCATCGGTGTCACGGCGTCCTGAGCCGGGGCGGCCCCGGGCGCACCCGTGCCGCCGGGTCCGGACGGCTCAGGACGTGACGAAGCCGTCGTGCTCGTCGGCGAGCTCGCGCAGCGCGGCCACCGTGTCGGCGGCGGGCGCCCCGCCCGGTCCGGTCACCAGCTCCACCACCCAGTCGACGTCCTCCGCGTCGTCCTCGCCGGTGAGCATGTCGCGGTGCACCAGGGCCGGGGCGTACCCGGCGCGGTGCAACTGGGCGGCGATGCGTTCGGCGTCGTCGCGGTCGGGCAGCACGAGCAGCACGCTGTCGGTCACCGCGCGATCCTAGCGATCGTGGCGGTCACCGCCTGGCCCGGCGCGGCGGGCCGAGTACCGCGAAGGGGTCGGTCACCCGCAGGGTGGGTTCGGCGAACCGGTACAGCGCCGCCGGTCGACCGCCGGTGCGGCCGGGCGGTGCCGCGGCCCCGGTCGGGGTCAGGACTCCGCGGCGGGTCAGTACCCGCTGCATGTTGGTCGCCGACACCCGGTAGCCCAGTGCGGCGGCGTAGATCTCCCGCAGCTGGGAGATCGTGAACTCCGGTGGCGCGAGCGCGAACCCGAGGTTGGTGTACGACAGCTTCGCCCGCAGCCGGCCTCGGGCCCGGTCCGCGATCGCGGCGTGGTCGAACGCCAGCGGCGGCAGCGCGTCCGCCGGCTGCCAGGCGGTGTCGGCGGGCAGTGCCGGGTCCCGGTCGGTCGGTACCAGCCCGAGGAACGCGGTGGCGAGCACCCGGCGGCCGGGCATCCGCGCCGGGTCGGAGAGGACCGCGATCTGTTCCAGGTGCGCCAGCCGGGCGACGTCGACCTTCTGCGCGAGGTGGCGGCGGATCGAGGTGTCCACGTCCTCGTCCGGGCCGAGCCGACCGCCGGGCAGCGACCAGCGGCCGGACTCCGGGTCGCGGGCGCGCTGCCAGAGCAGCACCCGAAGTGATCCGGCTCGCACCGACAGCACGGCGGCGAGCACTTCGTGTTCCGCTGCGGACGTGTCGCTGGTAGCGTGGTGAGCCATAGTTTTAGACTATAAGGCGAAAACCAGCGGGACGGCCGTGACCGCCGCGCGAGGGGGAGGACCGATGGTGGACACCGACTGGGCCGACGAGGTGCGCGCGCTGGCCCGCGAGCGCGACGCGGTGATCCTCGCGCACAACTACCAGCTGCCGGAGATCCAGGACATCGCCGACCACACCGGCGACTCGCTCGCGCTGAGCCGCCTCGCCGCGGCGAGCGAGGCGAGCACGATCGTGTTCTGCGGCGTGCACTTCATGGCCGAAACCGCGAAGATCCTCGCCCCGGACAAGACCGTGCTGATCCCGGACGCCGCCGCCGGCTGCTCGCTCGCCGACTCGATCACGGCCGACCAACTGCGCGCCTGGAAGGCGGAACACCCCGGCGCGGTCGTCGTCTCGTACGTGAACACCACCGCCGAGGTGAAGGCGGAGACCGACATCTGCTGCACCTCGTCCAACGCGGTCGACGTGGTCGCCTCGATCCCGGCCGACACCGAGGTGCTGTTCTGCCCCGACCAGTTCCTCGGCGCGCACGTCAAGCGGCTCACCGGCCGGGACAACATGCACATCTGGGCCGGCGAGTGCCACGTGCACGCCGGCATCAACGGTGCCCAGCTCGCCGAGCGGGTGGCCGCGGTGCCCGGCGCCGAGCTGTACATCCATCCCGAGTGCGGCTGCGCCACCTCCGCGCTCTACCTCGCCGGCGAGGGGGTCGTACCGGCGGAGAAGGTGAAGGTGCTGTCCACCGGTGACATGGCCACCGCGGCCCGGCACACCAGCGCCACCGCGGTGCTGGTCGCCACCGAGGTCGGCATGCTGCACCAGCTGCGGCGGGCCGCCCCCGGCGTCGACTTCCAGGCGGTCAACGACCGTGCCTCCTGCAAGTACATGAAGATGATCACGCCGGAGAAGCTGCTGCGGTCGCTGCGCGAGGGCACCGACGAGGTCGACGTACCGGCCGCGACCGCCCGTGCCGCCCGTGCCGCGGTCACCCGCATGATCGAGATCGGCCACCCCGGCGCCGGCGAGTAGCCGCCGCCGAACCCCCGGCGCTGGCGGGTCGCTGTCGCCGAACCCCGGCACTGGCGGGCAGCCGCCGCCGAACCACCCCGGCGCTGGCGGGTAACGGCCGCCGAACCCGCCTGGCGCCGGGCCCCGTTCAGCCGAGCAGGTCGTCGATGCCGCCATCGACCGGGCGACCGGCGGCATCGAGCTCCTCGGCCTGGGCGTCCAACCGGTCTGCGACCGCGGTCAGGCTCGCCTCGGCCAGGCCCACCCGGCGCACCCCGTCGACGCTGTCCCGGAAGTAGGTGCGCTGCAGCAGCCCCTGCACCACCGCCGTCGCGATCCGGGCCTCGGCGAGCACCAGCACCGCGGCGTCGGTGTCGTACCACTCGGCGAGCCGGGCGGCGACCCCGTGCCGGGCCTTGGCCTCGCACCACGCCTCCCGGGCCAGGGTGGCGAACTCGCCGCCGCCCGCGTCGGCCAGCCGGGCCAGGTGCGCGTTGGCCAGCTGCCGGAACCAGCCCTGCGGGTCGTGGATCGGCACCGTGGCCAGGTACCGGTCGGCGACCAGCGGCCACGAGGTCGACAGCGTCCGGGCATGCTGCAGGTACTCGGACGCGGCGATCACGCCGAGATCCACCAGCACCCCGTCGATGCGCCGCCGTGCCGGCCGCGGCCCGTCGCCCGACCGGTACGTGACGACGACCAGTTCCACCTCGCTGTGGCCGGTGTCCTCGTCGTGCGCGAGCGCGCCCTGCACGCCGGCCGCGAGTACCTGCGCCGGGTGCCGCGCCCGTACCGCGTCGGCCACCGCCTCCGCGACCTGCCAGCGCGGCGAGGTACCCAGCTGATCCGTGCTCATCGGGCCATTCTGGCCCGCGGTGGCCCGCGATGGGCCCGCTGCGCCCGACTCGGCGAACCGTCGTATCCGCGCGGTACGGTTCCCGGCGGCGAAGGGAGCGCGATGGTCGTCGACGCGGTGTTGTTCGATTGGGGTGGCACCCTGACCCCGTGGTGCCCGCCCGACGAGCAGAGCTGGCTGCGTGTCGCCCGCCGGCTGGTGCCGGCGGACGCCGAGCGGGCCGCGGGGGCGCTCGCGGCGGCGGAGTTCGCGGTGTGGCAGCGGGCCCGGCTGCAGCAGCGGTCCGGCACCATGACCGAGATCTTCACCGCCGCCGGCATCGATCCCACCCCGGCCGCCTACGAGGTGTTCGCCGCCGAGGTGGAGCACGCCACCCACACCGACCCGGAGGCGGCGGCGCTGCTGACCGAGCTGCGGGCGCGCGGGGTGCGCATCGGCGTGCTGTCCAACACCACCTGGACCCGCGCGCACCACGAGCGCATCTTCGCCCGGGACGGGCTGCTGGGGTTGATCGACGGCGCGGTCTACACCAGCGAGATCGAGGTGACCAAGCCACATCCGGCGGCGTTCCGGTCCGCGATGGCGGCGGTGGGGGTCAGCGATCCGGCTCGCTGCGTGTTCGTCGGTGACCGCACCTTCGACGACATCCACGGTGCCGGCAGCGTCGGCATGCGCACGGTGCTCGTCCCGCACAGCGCCATCCCGGCGACCCAGCGCGGGCACACCGACGGTGTGCCGGATGCCGTGGTCCAGCGGCTGTCCGAGCTGCTCGGCGTCGTGGAGACGTGGCGTGAGTGCTGAGCGGCGCACCGGGCGCGGCCCGCGGGTGGCCGACCCGGCGCCGCGTCGTGGCGGCCGGAACGCGGCGTCAGCGGCGGGCACCCGGCGTCAGCGGCGGCCGGGAGCGGGGCGTCGCGGCCGGCAGGGAGTGCGGCGTCACGGGCGGCCGGGAAACGGCACCGTCGTCGGAGCCATCCCGGCGGTGCGGCGCCAGCGGGTGGCCCACACCGCGCAGTCGGAGACCGCGTCGACGGCCTGCTTGCGCTGCGCCGCGGACAGCGCAGGCAGCCCGGCGCCCCAGGCCTTCGCGGTGCGCTCCTCCAGCGTGACCGCGAGCCGCAGCGCGCTGGCCCGGTCGGTGACGGGCTGCGGTAGCGCATAACCCGGCGCGGCGGCCACCGGCGTCACGTGCTGCTTGGTCAGCGCCAGGGTCAACGCGTCCCGCCGGTCCCGGTGTGCCTGCTCGGCGTTGCGTGCGGCGGTCTGCTCGGTGCCGGTCAGCCTCGGTCCGAGCACGTCGTAGCCGTACACCGCGGCGTGTTCGGCCGCGAGCGCCTGCTGGAGTCGGTGCTGCGCGGGGGTCATCGCAGTGCCTCCACGTGGCTCGCCCGGCAGGCCGCGATCGAGGCGAAGACCGTGGCGTACCGGTCGGGCGCAGTCAGGCAGGACTGCCGGGCGTGTTGCTCGGCCTGCTTCTCCTGCCCGGTCAGCGATCCGAGAGCGGCGTCGGCCGTGGCGGGCACCGCGCTGGCCGAGGGGGAGGCGGACGCCGAGCCGCTCGCGCTCGGTGCGGCGCTGCCGAGTTCGTGGTCGAGTTCCTGGACGTGCCGCCGGTGGTCCTCGCGGAGTGGCTTGAGCCGATCGGTCAGGTCCGGGTGGCGACGCAGCGTGGCGTCGTAGGCAGCGAGCAGCGCGAGGCTGTCCGCCCGTACCGGCAGGATCGGGCTCGGTGGCTGTGCCTTCGGGCTGTCCCGGCAGCCGGTGAGACCGGCGGTCAGCGTCACCGCCGCGGCGAGGCCGCCGGCCAGCACGCCTCGACGCGGCACGTTCGACGAAGCCATTCCCCATCCTCGGACGGCGCGCCGGTCGGCTCCGGCGAGCCGACCGGGCGGACACGGTCACGGTGTCCCACGACCCTACGCGATGCGGCCAGCGCCGCCCGGACCGTGGTCGCAACCACCCGTTGGGGCCGGAACCGGGTGGGTGGCCGTTCTTTCTCGCTACGGCGGGTTACGCTTCTCGTCGAGCCGCGTTGGATGTTCTGACGCGGCCTGAAGCGGATCTGGGGATGGTCACGCCGGCAGCGTCCGCCGCCGTCGTCGAGGGGAGGTGCGGCATGAGTTCTCGCCCGCAACGCGCCGGCCGTGCGGCAGCGGCGCGCGGCGCCGGGGCACGGCGCGAGCCGGCCGCCCGGGCGCCCCGCGGTGGCGGCCTCGGCGCGCACGCCGAACGGCTGCGGTCGCTGGTCGAGCCGGTCGTCGAGTCGGCCGGGTACGACCTGGAGGGGCTGGACGTGTCCCGGGCCGGCCGGCGCAGCGTGCTGCGGGTGGTGGTGGACTCCGACGACGGGGTCGACCTCGACGCCGTGGCGGAGTTGTCCCGGGCGATCTCCGGGGCGTTGGACGGCGCGGAGTCCGACGGCGCGTTCGGCGCCGAGGCATACACGCTGGAGGTCACCTCGCCCGGGGTGGACCGGCCGCTGCGGGAGCCGCGGCACTGGCGGCGCAACGTGGGTCGGTTGGTCTCGGTGCCGGTGGCCGAGCAGACGGTGGTGGGGCGGATCACCGCGGCGGACATACCGGTCGAGGCCGGTGAATTGGGGGTCGAGATGGACGTGGCTGGTGCGCCACGCCGGATCCGGTACGCCGAACTGGGTCCGGGCAGGGTGCAGATCGAGTTCGACCGGCCCGCCGGGGCCGGATCGGACGGCGCCGCGGCGGATGGTGCCGAGGCAGGCGTCACCGAGCCGGAGGAGGAGGCATGAACATCGACCTGGCCGCCCTCCGCGCGCTGGAGCGCGAGCGCGACATTCCGTACGAGACGATCCTGAACACCATCGAGACCGCGCTGCTCACCGCGTACCGGCACACCGACGGCGCGCACCCGCACGCCCGCGTCGAGATCGATCGGCGCACCGGCATCGCCGGGGTGTACGCGCAGGAGGTCGACGACGAGGGCACGGTGCTGCGGGAGTGGGACGACACCCCCGCCGACTTCGGCCGGATCGCCGCGATGACCGCGAAGCAGGTCATCCTGCAGCGGCTGCGGGAGGTGACCGACGAGGTCACCTACGGTGAGTACGTCGGCAAGGAAGGCGACATCGTCACCGGTGTGATCCAGGCGCACGAGGCCCGCGCGGAGAAGGGCATCGTGGTCGTCGACCTGGGCAAGATCGAGGCGCTGCTGCCGCCGGCCGAGCAGGTTCCCGGCGAGTCGTACGAGCACGGCCAGCGCATCAAGTGCGTGATCGTGCACGTGGCCAAGGGGCTGCGCGGCCCGCAGATCACCCTGTCCCGGTCGCACCCGAACCTGGTCAAGCGGCTGTTCGGGCTGGAGGTACCGGAGATCAACGACGGCACCGTCGAGATCACCGCGATCGCCCGCGAGGCCGGTCACCGGACCAAGATCGCGGTGCGCTCCGGCGTGCCCGGGGTGAACCCGAAGGGCGCCTGTATCGGCCCGATGGGCGCCCGGGTCCGGTCGGTGATGAGCGAGCTGGACGGCGAGAAGATCGACATCATCGACTGGTCCGAGGACCCGGCCGAGTTCGTCGGTAACGCGTTGTCGCCGGCGAAGGCGCTGCGGGTCCAGGTGGTCGACGCTGCCGCCCGCGCCGCCCGGGTCGTGGTGCCCGACTACCAGCTGTCGCTGGCCATCGGTCGGGAGGGGCAGAACGCCCGGCTCGCCGCGCGGCTGACCGGTTGGCGCATCGACATCCGGTCCGACGCCGAACCGGCTGGTAGCGCACCGCCCGAGGTGGCGGGTGGAGCGGTCGGCGCCGCCGATACCGCTCGCTGAACCTGATATCGGGCACGCCCCGGTGCATCCCGGTCGAGCAGGATCGGCCAGATGCACCGGGTTCTGCCTGCCCGGCGGCCGAGGAGTAAGCTTGATCGCGGTACGTCGCGCGTCTCCGGTCCGCACGTGTGTGGGCTGCCGGCGTCGTGCGCCAGCCACCGTTCTGCTGCGTGTCGTGGCGGTTGCGGATCCGGCCGGTCTCCGGTTGGTTCCCGATCCGCTGCGCAGACTGCCGGGTCGGGGTGCCCATGTGCATCGTGATTCGGCCTGCGTTGCGCTGGCCCGGAAGCGTCGGGCCTTCGCTCGCGCGTTGCGGATCAGCTCCGCGTCGGGTGTCGACGACACGTTGGTCACGGAGCACGTGCGTGAGCACGCGGCAAACGGAACAGCCGACGGCATGGATCGTCCCGATCCGGCCCGAACGAACTAGGTAGGTCGACCGACATGAGCGCACGATGAAGTCACTGTGATGAACAGGCTTCGGGTGTTGCACGAGTGAGGTCGAGCGGGTCTGCCCGCCCGGCCTCGAGATGAGGAGTGCAGTGGCAGGCAAGGCCCGCGTACATGAGCTCGCCAAAGAGTTCGGTACCGACAGCAAGAGCGTGCTCGCAAAGCTGAAAGACATGGGCGAGTTCGTGAAGTCCGCGTCCAGCACGGTGGAAGCACCGGTTGCGCGGCGGCTCCGCGACGTCCTGGCGGCGGAGCAGCAGAAGGCGGCCGGCGGCGAACAGCCGGCGAAGCCGGCGGCGAAGAAGGCCGCCCCGGCGAAGAAGGCGGCGGCCACGCCCGAGAAGGCGCCGGAGGCGCCGGTGGCCGAGAAGCCGGTGGCGAAGCCCGCCGCGACGCCCAAGCCGGGTCCGCGGCCCGGTCCGCGCCCGCGTCCGGGCGCGCCGAGCAAGCCGGCGAGCGCGCACGACATCGAGGTGGCGGCCGCCGAGGCTCGCGCCGCCCAGTTGAAGAAGGACCAGGAGGCTGCGGTCCGCGCCGCGCAGGAGGCGGCTCGGCAGCGTGCCGCGTCCGGCCCCGAGGAGCAGCCACCGGCCGCCGGCGGCGCCGGTGCGCCGGCCCGCCCGGGTCCGCGCCCGGGTCCGCGTCCCGGTCCGCAGGCGACCCCAGGTCCACGCCCGGCCCAGCGGCCCGGTCAGCGGCCCGGCGGTCGTCCCGCGCCGCGTCCGGGCAACAACCCGTTCGGAATCGGCCAGGGCGGCGGTTCGGCGCGTCCGGCCGCGGGTGCTGGTGGCCCGCGCCCCGGCGGCGACCAGCGTCCGCCGCGGCCGAGCCCGGCCTCGATGCCGCCCCGGCCCAGCCCGTCCCAGATGCCGTCGCAGCGGCCGGCCCGGCCCGGTGGGCCCGGCGGTCGTGGTGCCGGTGGCGGCCGTCCCGGTGGCGGCGGTGGCCGTCCCGGTGGTGGCGGTGGCTTCCGCGGTGGCGGCGGCGGTGCCGGTGGTGGCGGTGGCTTCCGCGGTGGCGGCGGCGGTGCCGGTGGTGGCGGTGGCTACCGCGGTGGCGGCGCACCGGCCGGCGGTGGCTTCCGTGGCGGTGGCCGCCCCGGTGGTGGCGGTCGCGGTCGGGGTGGCACCAGCGGTGCGTTCGGCCGGCCGGGTGGCCGTCCGAGTCGTGGTCGCAAGTCGAAGAAGCAGCGCAGGCAGGAGTTCGACAACCTGTCGGCACCGACGATGAGTTCGGGTGCGCCGCGCGGCCAGGGCCAGACGGTCCGGCTGCCGCGGGGTGCCTCGCTGTCCGACTTCGCCGACAAGATCGACGCGAACCCGGGTTCGCTCGTCCAGGAGATGTTCAACCTGGGTGAGATGGTGACCGCGACCCAGTCGTGCACCGACGACACCCTGCTGCTGCTCGGCGAGCACCTCGGGTACGACGTGCAGATCGTCAGCCCGGAGGACGAGGACCGTGAGCTGCTCGCGCAGTTCCACATCGATCTGGACGCCGACGTGGACGCCGCACGACTGGTGTCGCGCCCGCCGGTGGTGACCGTGATGGGTCACGTCGACCACGGCAAGACCAAGCTGCTGGACGCCATCCGGTCCACGCACGTGGTCGAGGGCGAGGCCGGCGGCATCACCCAGCACATCGGTGCCTACCAGGTCGAGGTCGAGCACGAGGGTCAAGAGCGCAAGGTGACCTTCATCGACACCCCGGGCCACGAGGCGTTCACCGCCATGCGTGCCCGCGGTGCCCAGGTCACCGACATCGTGATCCTGGTGGTCGCGGCCGACGACGGCGTGATGCCGCAGACGATCGAGGCGTTGAACCACGCGAAGGCGGCCGAGGTGCCGATCGTGGTGGCGGTCAACAAGATCGACGTCGAGGGCGCCAACCCGGCGAAGGTCCGCCAGCAGCTGACCGAGTACGGCCTGGTCGCCGAGGAGTACGGCGGCGACACCATGTTCGTCGACATCTCCGCGAAGTCGCGGATCAACATCGACGGCGTGCTGGAGGCGGTGCTGCTGACCGCGGACGCCTCGCTGGAGCTGACCGCTCCGGTGGACGGCTCGGCGCACGGCGTCGCGATCGAGGGTCACCTCGACAAGGGCCGCGGCCCGGTCGCCACCGTGCTGGTCCAGCAGGGCACCCTGCGGGTCGGTGACTCGATCGTCGCCGGCACCGGCCACGGCCGGGTCCGGGCGATGCTCGACGAGTACAGCCGGCCGGTCGAGGAGGCCGGGCCGTCACGCCCGGTGCTGGTGCTCGGCCTGACCGCGGTGCCGGGTGCCGGGGACACGTTCCTGGTGGCCGAGGACGACCGCACCGCCCGGCAGATCGCCGAGCAGCGGGAGGCCCGCAAGCGTGCCGCCGCGAACGCGTACTCGCGTGGCCGCGCGACGCTGGAGACCCTGATGGAGCAGGTGAAGGAGGGCCAGAAGGCCACCCTCGCCCTCATCCTCAAGGGCGACGTGTCCGGCTCGGTCGAGGCGTTGGAAGACGCCCTGGTCAAGCTGGACATCCCGGAAGAGGTGCAGCTGCGCATCATCCACCGGGGCGTCGGTGCGATCACCGAGAACGACGTCAACCTGGCGTCCGCGACGAGCGACTCGACGGCGACGATCATCGGGTTCAACGTCCGGGCCGAGGGCAAGGTGCGCGACCTGGCCGAGCGCGAGGGCGTGGAGATCCGCTACTACACGGTGATCTACCAGGCCATCGAGGAGATCGAGTCGGCCCTCAAGGGCATGCTCAAGCCGGAGTACGAGGAGGTCGAGCTCGGTTCGGCGGAGATCCGCGCGGTCTTCAAGTCGAGCCGGATCGGCAACATCGCCGGCTGCATGGTCCGCTCCGGTGTGGTGCGGCGCAACGCCAAGGCGCGCCTGCTGCGCGACGGCGCCGTGGTCGCGGAGAACCTGTCGATCGCTTCGCTGAAGCGGGAGAAGGACGACGCGACCGAGGTCCGCGAGGGCTTCGAGTGCGGTCTGACGCTCGGTGGCTACAACGACATCAAGGTCGGTGACGTCATCGAGAACTTCGAGATGCGCGAGAAGCCGCGCGCCTGACGCGCGACGTGTGACGGTGCTGGCCGGACCCCGCCCGGGGCCCGGCCAGCAGCACGTCCGGGCCCGGGCATCCCGGCGCCGGCCAGCGTCGAGCGGTGGCTCACCGAACCTCGGCGGGCCGGCGAGGTTCGGTGGGCGCCTCGCTCAGGAGGCCAGTTCGAGCACCGCGAAGGCCAGCAGGAAACTCGCCACCAGGACCACGCCGGCGACGATCGGCGCGGTGCCGCTGCCTCCCGGCAGCACGCCGGTGGCGATCGTGCGCCGGCCGCGCCGGTAGCGCACCGCACCGAAGACCAGCCCGGCGATCGCCACGGCGGTCAGGATGGCGCCGGCGCCGACGCCGCCGCGGCCGCCGAACCGGGCGGCGGCGAGCCCCAGCGCGAGCACCGCGAGGGCGGAGCGCAGCCACGACAGGTAGGTGCGTTCGTTGGCCAGGTGGTCCCGCCAGGCCGCGCTGCGGTCCAGGGTGGGCCGGTCGGCGTCGGGCGCTGGCTCGTCGGACACGGCCTCATGCTGCCACCGTTGGGCGGCCGCCGGGGCCGTCTCCGCGCAGCGCTGGCAGAATCGTCGGTGACCGCACCGACAGCGAGGAGCACCGCACCGTCATGGCCGAGTACGCGATCCTGCTGTTGCCGTCGCTGAACCGGGTGTACTCGCAGACCGCGGTGACGCTGACCCGGCGGGAGCTGGCGGTGTTCGACGCCGCGGTGCTCGGTGGCAAGCTCACCGACGTCGCCGAGACCGAGATCGCCGGCGTGCCGTACGTGACGTTCAGCGCCGACGCGCTGACCGACACCGACCTGGCGTTCCTTGCGAACCTGTCGTCGCGGTACGCGATGTTCGAACGGGTCGGTGAGCTGCTGCGGCCGGTCACGGCCACCCCGCTGGACCTGTTCGGGTCGGACCTGCTGACCATCCTCAAGTACCCGGGGAAGACGAACGAGCAGTTCACCAAGCTGCTGTTGAACGTCACGGCGCTGTCCACCGACCGGCCGGGCGACCTGCTCAGCCGCAAGCTCAGGGTGCTCGACCCGTTGTGCGGTCGCGGCACCACGCTCAACCAGGCGCTGATGTACGGGCTGTCGGTCGCCGGTGTCGACATCGACGGCAAGGACATCGACGCGTATGCGGCGTTCCTCAAGACCTGGCTGCGCACCGCGCGGATCAAGCACAAGGCGCAGTGGGCGCCGATCCGGCGCAACCGGGCGGTGCTCGCGCGGCGGTTCGACGTCGAGCTGGCGCCGACCAAGGAGCAGTACCGGGCCGGCGAGACGATCGACCTGACCGCGATCATCGGCGACACGGTCCACATCGGACAGTTCTTCCGGCATCGGTCGTTCGACGTGCTCGTCGCGGACGCGCCGTACGGAGTGGCGCACGGCAGCCACGGCCGCAGCGTGTCGCGCAGCCCGGTCGAGCTGATCGCCGCGTCGGCGCCGAGCTGGGCGCAGCTGCTGCGGCCGGGTGGCGCGTTCGGGCTGTCGTTCAACACCCATGTGTCGCGCCGGGCGCAGCTCGCCGAGATCCTCACCGACGCCGGGCTCACCGTCCTGGACGGCCCGGCGTACCAGGGGTTCGAGCATCGCGTCGACCAGGCGATCGTGCGCGACCTGCTGGTCGCCCGCCGGGACTGACCGGGGCCCGGCGGCCGACGCGCTACTCCGGCGGCCGGCACCGCTACGCCCGGCATCGCCGCGCTACTCCGGCGGCCGGCACCGCTGCGCCATTCCGGCGCCCGGCACCGCCGCAGCACGCGGTTCGGCTGGCCCGCTACCGTGAGCACGTGTATACCGGTACCGCGCTGTTCGACGTCCTGCTGCCCGAAGACAGCAACTCCCTCAAGGCGAAGCGGTCGTACGTGCGTCCCGTCGTGGCCGCGCTGCGCAAGCTCGACGTGGCCGTCGCCGAGGTCGGCGACCAGGAGCTGCACCGGCGCAGCCAGGTCGGCGTCGCCGCGGTCTCCGGCGACAGCGGGCACCTGACCGAGGTGCTCGATGCCTGCGAGCGGCTCGTCGCCGGTCGCCCGGAACTCGAGCTGCTCTCGGTGCGCCGCCGCCGTTACGGCGCGGACGACTGAGCCGGGCCCGACGCCTGGCGATGGCCCCGAGGGCCGGCGGCCGGGCCGGGCAGCGCGGCGGTCAGGCGGGCGCCTCGGCGTCGACCGGGGTACCGGTCGGCTGCTCCTCCGGCTCGTCGGGGAGCCGGCGCAGCCGGCGGACCGGGCTGGGCAGCACGAACAGCACGCCGGCCAGCGCGCCCACGGTGGCGATCCACAGCGCCGGGCGCAGCCCGAGAGCAGCCCCGAGCACGCCGCCGAGCAACGACCCGATCGGCCGGACCCCGTAGTTGACGGACTGGAACGCGCCGGACACCCGGGCCCGCAGCCGGACCGGCACGATCGCGGCGGTGATCGAACCGAACGCGATGTCGAGCATCATCACGCCCAGGCCGGCCCCGAACTCGCTGCCGAACACCAGCAGCAGCGCGGCCGGGCCGGGCCGGGTCGCGAGCGGTACCAGGATCAGCGGGGCGGGGAACAGCACCATCCCGACCAGCGCCGCCGGGCCGATCCCGATCAGCCGGCCGAGCCGCGGTGTCAGGAACGCGCCGAGCAGGCTGCCGATCGCGCCGGCGCCGAGCACCAGCCCGAGCGTGCCGGGGGAGATGCCCAACCGGGTGGTGGCGTACAGCGTGAACAGCGCGGCGAAGGCGAAGTTGAACAGGTTCATCACCGCGGTACCCGCGAGTGTCGCGCGGATGGTCGCCGAGCGGCGCAGGTAGCTCAGCCCGCCGACCAGCCCGGCCAGGCCGGCGCGTTCGACGGGCGGTTCGGGTGCCCGGATGCCGCGCAGCAGCGCGGCCGAGGCCAGGAACGAGACGGCGTCGGCGAGCAGCGCGAACGGCGCACCGACGGCCTGCACGAGCAGCCCGCCCAGGCTCGGCCCGGCCAGGTACGACGCGGCCCGGCTGCCGTGGATCAGCGAGTTCGCCGCGACGAACCGCTCGCGCGGCACGACCGCGACGAACATGCTGGCGTCCGCGACGTCGAACAGCACCGACAGGGTGCCGGTGCCGAACGCCACCAGGTACAGCTGGGTCAGGCTCAGCGCGCCGGACACGGCGGCGACCGGCACCGTGGCGAGCAGTGCCGCGCGCAGCAGGTCGGCGAGGACCATGGTGCGGCGGCGCCGCCCGTACCGGTCGCTCGCTGCGCCGGCCAGCAGCGAGAACAGCAGGGCTGGCAGGGTGCCCGCGGCGGTCAGCAAGCCCATCTGGGCCGGGCCGGCGTGCAGCACGAGCACCGCGGCGAGCGGCAGCGCGAGGGTGCGGATCTGGTCGCCGAGCAGCGAGACGGTGTGGCTGCCCCACAGCCGGCGAAAGTCCGGTGCGTGCAGCATCCGCAGCGTGCCGGCGCGCGTCATGATCGGCGGTCGATCGGCAGGGCGACGTCGAGGTACATCACCCGGCGGGCGCCGGCCGGCCGCAGCGACTCGTCGTCGGTTCGCGGCAGGTACGGCGCGAACAGGGCGGCGGTCCGCTCGGCCAGCTCGGCCATCTCGTCGGCGGTCAGGTAGACGTCCTGGTCGCCGAACGGGGCCTGGCGCCACTCGGAGGGCTCCGACTCGCGCCGGCCGATCCAGTCCAGCATGGCCGCCAGGTAGCGCTCCGCGATCACCGCCGACAGCGCATCGGTTGCCGCGCGGACCTCCATGCTGGCCGGCCGGCTCGGCCAGCTCGTCGCGCGGGCGGTCGCCTGCCAGGGCCGCTGTCGCCCGGTGCCGCCGGCGGCCTCCTCGACCAGCCCGTACTTGGCGAGCTGGCGCAGGTGGAACGAGCAGCTGGCGGACGACTCGTCGAGCAGCTGGCCGGCGCGGGTGGCGGTGAGCGGCCCTTCCCGGCGCAGCAGCCCGAGCAGCGCGAGGCGCAGCGGGTGGGCGAGCGCGCGCAGCGCGCGGGGATCGGTGAGTTCCACGACGGGCTTAGACATGCATGCCACCATAGCTTTCGAAAGCTAGCTTTGGAAAGGTAGCTTGGCATCGTGAACCGGGCCCGGGGCGGCGCGGTCGTCCGGCCGTATCCCCAGTACTGTCGAAGGGTTCGAAACGAGCGCAGGAGGAATCATGTCGGACCCCGCCCGGGTGCGCCGGTACGCCGAACGGATCAAGGAGCTGGTCGCGTCCGCGTTGCGCAAGCAGGTCAAGGACCCGCGGCTGGGCATGGTGACGATCACCGACGTCCGGCTCACCAACGACCTGCACGACGCCACGCTGTTCTACACGGTGCTCGGCGATCCGACCGAGCAGGCGGCCACCACCGCCGCCCTGACCAGCGCGAACGGTCTGCTGCGCAGCATCGTCGGGAAGCGGCTCGGGCTGCGGTTCGCGCCGACGCTGACCTTCGTGATCGACGAGGTGCCCGAGCAGGCCGACCACATCGAGCAGCTGCTCGCCGCGGCCCGCGCCGCCGACGCCGAGGTGCAGCGCCAGGCGGTCGACGCGCAGTACGCCGGGGACGCCCAGCCGTACAAGGTCGATGAGGGCGACGACGAGGATGAAACGGACGAGACGGACGGGGACGTCGAGGACGACGAGCGTCAGGAGGCCGCCACCGGCGGGCCGGACCGTGATCTGTCGCACGCCCGGCCCGGCGGACCCGCGTGACGGCGTCCGGCCCGATCGCGGAGGCCGACTGGGCGGCTACACTGGACCGGCTCCGGTCCGCCGGCTCGATCCTGCTCACCTGCCACCTGAACCCGGACGGCGACGCGCTGGGCAGCATGCTCGGCGCCGCCCTCGGACTCGCCCAGCTCGGCCTGCCGGTGCAGGCGAGCTTCCCGAGCCCGTACGAGCTGACCGGGGTGCTGGCCGAACTGCCCGGGCGTGAGCTGCTGGTACCGCCGGGCGAGGCGCCGACCGCGCCGGAGCTGTTGGTGTCGTTCGACGCGAGCAGCGTCGATCGGCTCGGCGACCTGGCCGACCGACTCGACGGCGCGGCGCACAGCCTGGTGTTCGACCACCACGCCTCGAACCCGGGCTTCGGTGAGCTGAACCTGGTGGACCCGGCCGCCGCCGCCACCGCGGTGCTGGTGGACGAGCTGCTGCGGCGGCTCGGTGTCCGGCTGACCGCGTCGATCGCGGAATGCCTCTACGTCGCGCTGTCCACCGACACCGGCTCGTTCAAGTTCGCCGCCACCACCCAGGCGGTGCACGAGCTGGCCGGCCGGCTGGTCGCCACCGGCATCCCGCACGCCGAGCTGAGCCGCAAGCTCTACGACACGCGTCCGTTCGGCGCACTGCGGCTGCTGGCCGACGTGCTGGGCCGGGCCACGCTCGACCGGGCCGCCGCCTCCGGTGCCGGCCTGGTGGCCAGCCACGCCACCCTCGACGATCTGGCCCGGCACGGCCAGCCACCGCAGGTGCTGGAGACGCTGATCGGTGACCTGCGCACGGCGGCGGAGGCGGAGGTGGCCTGCCTGGCGAAGCAGGCCGCGGCCGACGAGTGGGTGGTCTCGCTGCGCAGCAAGGGCGCGGTCGACGTCGGCCGGGCGGCGACGGCGCTCGGCGGCGGCGGCCACCGGTTCGCGGCCGGGTTCACCGGTCACGGGAGCGTCGACGAGGTGCTCGCCTCGGTCACCGCCGAACTCGCGGGCTGTCGGCTCGATCGCTGACCGGCAGTCGGTCCGGGCGGTGAGCAATCGGCGGTTTCGCCCGTTGTGAGCGACGGATCCGGGCAACGGGCTGTCCCGCGGCTGGCCGGCAGATGAGAATCGGAAGACGTGGATCAACATTCTCCGGCCGCCGCCGAGTCCGCGGCGCCACGCTGGTACGCGCCGGCCCGCGCGGTCGGCTTCGTCGGCGCCTCGCTCGCCGTCGGCGCGTTCCCCTCGTTCTCGCTGCGGTCGACGATCACGATGATCGGGCTCGGCGGCGTGTTCTTCTGGCTCGGCGTCACCCGGCGGCTCGCCCGGCACCGGGCGGTCCGGCACATCGCCCGGCAGGCGCTGTGGTGGCTGGTGCCGGTGCTGGTCTTCGCCACGTTCGAGCTGGTCAGCTTCGCGCTCGGGTCGACGCCGGCGCACCCGACGCTGTCCGCGCTGGCCGACCCGGTGCTGGAGCACTACTGGGCCCGGGCGGCGGTGTTCCTCGGCTGGATCACCGGGTACTGGGCGCTGGTGAAGCGATGAGCGAGCGTGAGCGAGTGGGTCGTGGGTGCTGCGCGTGGTGGTGCCTCATCGGTGTTCCGACGAAGGAGGAACGGCGATGAGCGAGCGTGAGCGAGTGAGTCATGGGTGCTGCGCGTGGTGGCGCCTCATCGGTGTTCCGACGAAGGAGGAACGGCGATGAGCGTCACGCGCATCGCGACGCTCGTCGCGTACGGGCTGGCCCTGGTGTCGATCGTGACGCTGGAGGTGGCCGGGCGCCGGGAGGGTTCCCGGGTGCCGACGCTCGCGCAGCTGTGCGGCTTCGTCATGCGGTACCGGGTGGGCCGGGTGCCGCTCGGTCGGGTGGCGCTGCTCGGTTTCTGGTGGTGGGTCGGGTTCCACTTCTTCGCCCGCTGACCGTTCCTGCTCGCCGGGTTCTCCGGGGCCGCCGGGTGGCCTGCGGCGTGCGGGTCGGGCGGCGGGGGCCCGCCGGCGTTGGCTGCGGTGCATGACGCCACGATCACAGTCCGCATGGTGGGAAGTCGGGCGCAACCACTGGAACGAACGTTAACTTGGGTCGGGACGCGCGGCAACGCAGCGCGTTCGACGGTTCACCCGGAGCCGACGCGGATCCGTCGGCTCCAGCCGTGCCGAGCGCCTCGCTCGCTGCTGCGGCGACGCTGTCGCCGCGCTCGGTGAGCAGGGCGTGTCCGTCCGGTCGACCCGCGGGCGATCCCCGCAACGGTCCGGCGGCGCGACCCGACAGCGATGTCGGGCCTCGACAGCACGGCCCGACATCCGATGCCGGGCCCCACAGCCGATCCGACAGCCGGCCGCGCCGCGGCCGGGGCGTGAGGGGACACTGCCATGCCGACCACCATCCAGTCACCGTCCAAGCCGGCCGCGACCGAGCAGGAGCGCAGCCGCCAGCAGGAGCGCGACGAGCAGCGCCGGGAGGCGCAGCGCGCGCTGCAGCGTTCACTGGAGAGCCGCTGGTAGCGTTCGGCCGGTGCGGATCCGCGTCCTCGGCAGCTGCGCGGCCTGGCCGGAGCCGGGCCGCGCCTGCACCGGGTTCCTGGTCAGTGACGCGGGTCGGCACCTCGTCGTCGATCTCGGGTACGGCACCGCGCCGCGGCTGTTCGCCGCGCTGCCGGTCGACCGGCTCGACGCGGTCGTGCTCACGCACGCCCATCCCGACCACATGCTCGACGTGCACGCGCTGCTGCGTGCCCGGCACTACGGCTTCCGCGGCACCGGTCTGCCGCGGCTGCCGGTGCACGCGCCGGCCGGCCTCGCCGAACTGCTCGCCCCGCTGGAGGGGCCGGACGGCCCGGAGCTGATGGCCGCGACGTTCGACTGGCACGAGTACCGGCCGGGCGGCGTCATCGAACTCGGCCCGCTGCGGGTGGAGCTGGTCGCGCTGCCGCACTACGTGCCGAACGCGGGGGTGCGGGTGACCGGCCCGGGCGGCGTGTTCGCCTACACCGGTGACACCGGGCCGGATCCGGCAGTGGCCCGGCTCGGCGCCGCCGCGGACCTGTTCGCGGTCGACGCCACCTTCCAGGACCGTCCGGTCAGCGAGGTGATGCCCCACCCGCGCTACGACCTGTCCGCCCGGGAGGCGGCCGGGTTCGCGACGCAGGCCGGCGCGCGGCGACTGCTGTTGACCCACTTCTGGCCCGGCGCGGACCGGGTCCGGGCCGCAGCGGAGGCCGCCGAGCACTTCGCCGGGCCGATCCTGGTCGCGGACGAGGACCAGACGATCGAGGTACGGGCCCCCGAAGTGTAAGCAGTGACTTCGGCTTTCGCTGATTACCTCGCCGTGTCATGATGGCGGCGTGACATCGACCGTACGGGCCGACCTGGTGGGCGGTCGCCGGATCGCGGCGCTGGCCCTGCCGGCGCTGGTGGTGCTTGCCGCCGAGCCGCTGTACGTCCTCGTCGACACCGCCGTGGTCGGCCATCTCGGCGCGGTTCCGCTGGCCGGGCTGGCACTGGGCGGCAACATCCTGTCGGCCGCGGCGATCCTCGGCAACTTCCTCGCGTACGGCACCACCGGCCGGGCCGCCCGGCGGTACGGGGCGGGTGATCGGGCCGGCGCGGTCGCCGAGGGCGTGCAGGCGAGCTGGCTGGCCCTGGCCGGTGGGCTCGGGTTCATCGTGGCCGCCCAACTGCTGGCCGGTCCGGTCAGTCACCTGCTCGCCGGCGGCGGTACCGGCGGCGCCGCGATCGCCGCCGGCGCCGAGCGCTGGCTGCGGATCGCCGCGTTCGGCGCGCCGGGGATCCTGCTCGCGCTGGCCGGCAACGGGTGGATGCGCGGGGTCCAGGCGACCCGCCGGCCGGTGGTGTTCGTGCTCGCCGCGAACCTGCTCTCCGCGGTACTGGGGCCGGTGCTGGTCTACCCGGCGGGGCTCGGGCTGGTCGGTTCCGCGATCGCGAACGTCACCGCGCAGACGGTTTCGGCCGTGCTGTTCGTGGCCGCGCTGCTGGCCGAGCGCGTCGACCTGCGGCCCCGACCGGCGCTGCTGCGGGCCCAGCTGTCGGTCGGCCGCGATCTGGTGCTGCGCACCCTGTCCATGCAGCTGTGCTTCACCTCGGCGGCGGCGGTCGCCGCCCGGTTCGGCGCGGCTGCTCTCGGCGCGCACCAGATCGCGCTGCAACTGTGGAACTTCTGCTCGCTGCTGCTGGACTCGGTGGCGGTCGCGGCGCAGTCGCTGATCGGTGCGGACCTGGGCGCCGGCCGGCCGCTGCAGGCACGGCTGACCGCCCGGCGGATCGGCATCGCCGGCGCGGTCTGCGGCGCCGGCCTGGCGGTGCTGGTGGGGCTCGGTGCCCCGGTCCTGCCCGGCGTGTTCAGTGCCGACCCGGCGGTGCACCACCAGGCGATGCTCGCCTGGCCGTGGTTCGTCGGGCTGTTGCCGCTGGCCGGCGTCGTCTTCGCGCTGGACGGGGTGCTGATCGGCGCCGGTGACGTGGGCTTCCTGCGCAACCTGACGTTGATCTCCACGCTGGCCGGGTTCCTGCCGGCGATCTGGCTGGCGTACGCGCTGCGGTTGGGGCTGGGCGGCGTGTGGGCCGGTCTCGGCGTGTTCATCGCGCTGCGGCTGGTGCTCGCGGTGGGCCGTACCGTCCGCGGCGGCTGGGCGGTCCCCGGCTCCGGCTGACGGTGCCACCCCGGGCGCCGGCCAGCGGCGTCATCGGGGCGCCGGGTGACGGCGCCGCCTGGCTCGGACCGTCAGCGCCAGCGGCAGTCGGCCGTCAGCGGCAGTCGTTCGACACGGCCAGAGCGTGCTTCGGGTCGTACATCGCGGTGCCGTCGTCGGCTCCGCGACCCGGCTTGGCGGACGGATCGATGTCCGGCGCGGGTTTGAGCAGTCCGTGGTCGGATGCGGCACAGTCCATCGCGTACAGGTACGAGTGAACGTCGCGAACCCACACGCCGCGGCTGTCCGCCGCGAGGTGGTCGCCGGTGACGTACCAGAAGACCAGCTTGTCGTGCACCACCACCGGATCGCTCGCATGCCGGAAGGCGTACGCCCAGACGACGTTGCTGGTGACCGTGAGGTACCCGGTGCCCTGCTGGTGCGTGACGGACACCGTCAACGAGCCCTTGACGCGCGGCCGTTGCCCGGTCAGTTCGGCGTCGTCGGCGACCCTGAGCCCGAACACACCGTCGTGCACCAGTTCGTGGCCACGGTGCCGTGAGTCGCGAGCCAGGGCGGCGAGCAGGGCGGACTCGTCGTGGTCGACCAGCATCCGGCGCTCCAGGTGGCCCCGGACCAGGACCGTGCGCACCGCGGTCAGTGCCGTGCGTACCGTCGCCGCCGAGTACCCGCCGACGGCGTGCGCCGCCGGCAAGGCGATGCCGGCGGCGCCGGACGGATAGTCGTACGCGGGGGTGCCCACGAACGGGTCGGTCACCGGCGCCGGTGGGGACGAGTGTGCGGCGGCGAACCGGTCGGTGAGCTGGTCCGGGTGGCGCCAGAGGTAGTCGCCGGCGAGCACCGCGGCGACCGCCAGCAGCACCGTGACGGCGACGGTGGCGGGGGAGCGGGGCGCCAGGACGAACCGGAACGGGGCGAGCAGTGCCCGGCCGATCCGGCGACGCCGGTCGGTCCGTACCGCGCGGCGCTCCGCGCGCTTCCACCAGTCGTCCGAGCGGTCGGGTTCGGGCACGGCTGCTCTCTTCGTTCTCTGGTGGGCGGCGACAGGTGATTGTCGCGACCGTGCGTACCGCGCCGGATCGTCCGTTCGGTCAGCTCCGCCGACCGGAACGGTGGAGCAGGTTTCTTCGCTTCGGGCGATGAATCCGTTACAACGGATTTGCTTCAAATATGGCTTTTGCCGAAGAAGTGGGCTCTAATGGGGCGGCAGTTAGCTACCCGAGATGGAGGGCTCATGAAAGTTCCTGCCGTCGTCAGCCGCACTCCCCGCCGGTTCCGGGCGATGGTCGCCCTGGCCGGGGTGCTCACCGCCGCGAGCGTGGCGCTGCTCGCCGCGGCCCCGGTCCAGGCGGCGCCGGCCGGCCTGCCCGGCATCGACGTGTCGCACTACCAGGGCAGCATCAACTGGAGCTCGGTGAAGGGGTCCGGCATCCGGTTCGCCTACGTCAAGGCCACCGAGGGCACGTCGGTCGTCGACTCGGCGTTCTCGGCGAACTACACCGGCGCGTACGACGCCGGCGTGATCCGCGGCGCGTACCACTTCGCCCGGCCCGGCAGCTCCTCCGGCGCCGCGCAGGCCAACTACTTCGCCGCGCACGGCGGTGCCTGGTCGGCCGACAACGTCACCCTGCCGGGCGCGCTGGACCTGGAGGTGTCCGGCTGCGACGGGCTGTCCGCGTCCGCCATGGTCAGCTGGATCCGGGACTTCACCGCCACCTACAAGGCGGACACCGGCCGCGACGCGGTGCTGTACACGACCGCGTCCTGGTGGTCCAGCTGCACCGGTGGCAGTACCGCGTTCGGCTCGTCCAACCCGATGTGGGTGGCGCACTGGGGCGTCAGCAGCCCGAGCGTGCCGGCCGGCTGGGGCACGTACACGTTCTGGCAGTACGCGGACAACGGCTCGGTGTCGGGCATCTCGGGTGCGGTCGACACCGACGTGTTCAACGGCTCGGCCGACCGGCTGCTCGCGCTGGCGAACGACACGCCCTGAGCTGGCGGCGCGGTCCCGGGCGGATCCGGTCGGGAGTCGGGCCGGGAACCAGCTGACCGCGGTCGGTAACCGGGCAATTACCCGCGTTTGCCTCCGATCCCGCCTGGATATTGATTGCCTTGACGAATGCAGCGGAAACCCGGCCGGTGCGGCACCCAGCCCGCGGGCGGCACCGGGTACGAGGAGGTCGATGACGAACATGGCCGAAGCGCAGGCTACGAAGCCGCCGGTGGACCCGAGCACGGTCCGCAAGGCGGTACTGGCGTCCGCGATGGGCAACGCCACCGAGTGGTACGACTACGGCGTCTTCACCTCGGGGATCATCGCCGCGACGATCGGTACCGTCTTCTTTCCCGGCGGTGGCGGGGGTACCGCCGTGCTCAAGTCGCTCGCGCTGGTCGCGGTCGGTTTCATCGTCCGCCCGTTCGGCGGTGCCTTCTTCGGGCCGCTCGGTGACAAGCTCGGCCGCAAGCGGGTGCTGTCGATCACCATCCTGCTGATGTCCGGCTGTACGTTCCTGGTCGGCTGCCTGCCCACCTACTCCGGCGCGTACAGCATCGGCATCGCGGCGCCGATCCTGGTCCTGCTGCTGCGGCTGATCCAGGGCTTCTCCACCGGCGGTGAGTACGGCGGTGCGGCGACGTTCATCGCCGAGTACGCGCCGACCCGGCGCCGGGGCTTCTTCGGCAGCTTCCTGGAAGCGGGCACGCTGTCCGGCTACATCCTCGGCAACATCGTGGTGCTGGCCGTGACGCTCGGCTTCACCGACTCGCAGATCTCGTCCTGGGCGTGGCGGATCCCGTTCTTCGTCGCGCTGCCGCTCGGCCTGGTCGGCCTGTACCTGCGGACCAAGCTGGAGGACACCCCGGAGTTCCAGCGGCTGGAGGAGTCCGGACAGAAGGCGGAGAAGGCACCGATCCTGGAGACCCTGTCCCGCAACTGGCGGATGATCCTCAACCTGGTCGGCATCGTCATCCTGCTCAACGTCGCCGACTACATGCTGCTGACCACGATGCCCAGCTACTTCACCGACACGCTGAAGATCAGCGACACCACTTCGGTACTGATCATCATCGCGGTCGAGGCGATCCAGATCGCGCTGATCGGACCGCTCGGTGCGCTGTCGGATCGGGTCGGCCGCAAGCCGCTGCTGCTGACCGCGGCGATCGGGTTCATCCTGCTGAGCTGGCCGAGCCTGAAGCTGATGCAGAGCGGGAGCACGGTCCTGCTGTTCGTCGGCTTCCTGATCGTGGCGTTGTTGCTGCTGCTGATGCTCGCGGTGATCGGGTCGACGTTCCCGGCGATGTTCCCGACCCGGGTGCGGTACGGCTCGTTCGCCATCGGCTACAACGTCTCGACCGCCCTGTTCGGCGGTACCACCGGAGTGGTCGTCACGGCGCTGATCCACGCCACCGGCAACGACGACTGGCCGGCGTACTACCTGATGGTGGCCGCGGTGATCGCACTGGTGCCGATCATCCGGATCCCGGAGACGGCCCGGGTCCCGATGGAGGCGATCAACGAGAGCGGGGTCGGGCAGAAGCTCGAACCGCTGCCCCGCTGACGCGTCGCGGCGCCCGACCGGACCGGTCGGGCGCCGCGGTGGCTGGGTACCGGCGCCCGCGGCGCCGGCGCTCGCTCAGAGCTGGTGATCGCGCCGGGTGCCGGCGACGGTCCGGGGAGCGAAGTGGCGCCGCGACCACATCGCCAACGCACCCGCCACCAACACCGCTGCTACGGCTTCCACCAGCAATGCTGTCAACACCATGGCTTCCTCCTCGGATGCTCGGGCCGGCCCCTTCCTGGACGGGGCTCTCGGCTGTCGCGAGGCCAACGGCCTCACTTGGAGTATCGCCCGGAAAGCAGCGAATATTCCGTCGTGCGGGCCGGTCCGACGGGTGATGTGCCGCACCGTCGAAACAGCCCTGCCGGACCCCGCCGAGGCCCCCGTGCCGGCCGGGGCGAGACAGCCCACCGACCCGGTCGGACCGGGCCGCCCCAGCCGGGCACGGACCTCCGGGCCGGTCGGCACCGGCAGGCGCCGATGGCCCTGCCTGCGCGGGCCTCTAAGCTGCCTGGTCGTGGACAGGGCCGGGTTCGTGGTGGTGGACAAGCCGGCGGGGATGACCTCGCACGACGTGGTGGCGCGGCTGCGCCGGCTGGCGGGGACCCGGCGGGTCGGGCACGCCGGAACGCTGGATCCGATGGCCACCGGGGTACTGGTGCTCGCCATCGGCCGGGCCACCCGGCTGCTGACCTACCTGACCGGCGCGGACAAGGAGTACCACGCGACGATCCGGCTCGGTGCGAGCACCGTCACCGACGACGCCGAGGGCGAACCGACCGGCGGCGCCGACGCCAGCGCGGTCACCGAGGCGCAGGTACGAGCCGGGCTCGCCGCCCAGACCGGCGCGATCCAGCAGGTACCCAGCGCGGTGAGCGCGATCAAGATCAACGGCCAGCGGGCGTACAAGCGGGTCCGTGCCGGCGACGAGGTGTCCCTGCCGCCCCGCCCGGTCACCGTCCACCGGCTGGAGGTCGACGCGCTGCGCCGGGAGCCGGGCGGGCTGCTCGACGTCGACGTGCGGGTCGCCTGCTCGTCGGGTACCTACGTCCGGGCCATCGCCCGCGATCTCGGCGCCGGCCTGGGGGTCGGTGGTCACCTCACCGCGCTGCGCCGTACCCGGGTCGCCGACTTCACCCTGGCCGAGGCGGTGCCGCTGGCCGCGCTCCTCGACGGCGCCGACCCGGTACCGCTGTCGCTCGCCGACGCCGCGGGGCGCATCCTGCCCGGTCGTACCGTCGACGCCGAGGCGGCGCGGGTGCTGGGCCACGGCGGGTCGCTGCCGGCCGAGGGGCGCACCGGCCCGTACGCGGTGTACGGGCCGGACGGTGCGCTGCTGGCCGTGGTGGCCGACCGGGACGGCCGGGCCCGGCCGCAGATCGTGCTGGCCGCCGCCGAGGGCGCGCGCTGAGCCCGGTGGTCCGGCCCACGCCGGCCGCACCCGATGCGGGCGGCCCGCCGTTGAGTACGGTGAATACCGGTCGGTAATGCCGACCGAGGACGAAGGGGGAGGGCGGCGTGCAGCGTTGGCGAGGGGTGGACGCGGCACCGAACGGCTGGGGTCGCTCGGTGGTCACGATCGGGGTGTTCGACGGGGTACACCGGGGTCATCAGGCGATCATCGAGCACACCGTGGCGTTGGCCGAGAAGCTCGGCGTGGCCAGCGTGGTGATCAGCTTCGACCCGCACCCGTCGGAGGTGGTTCGGCCGGGCAGCCATCCCGCCGTCCTGACCGACCCGGAGCGCAAGGCGCAGCTGGTCGAGCGGCTCGGCGCGGACGTGTTCTGCCTGCTGCCGTTCACCGTCGAGTTCAGCAAGCTGGCACCGGAGACGTTCGTACACGACGTGCTGGTCGAGCACCTGCACGCGCAGGCCGTGGTGGTGGGGGAGAACTTCCGGTTCGGGCACAAGGCGGCCGGGACGGTCGCGCTGCTGGGTGAGCTGGGCCGCAAGTTCGGCTTCACCGTGGAGGGCGCGCCGTTGGTCGCCGAGGACGACACGGTCTTCTCCTCGACCTACATCCGGTCCTGCATCGACGCCGGCGACGTCGGCGCCGCCGCGGCCGCGCTCGGCCGGCCGCACCGGCTCGCCGGCGTGGTGGTACGTGGCGACCGGCGCGGCCGGCTGCTCGGGTTCCCCACCGCGAACCTGTTCACCCCGGCGAAGGCAGCGGTGCCGGCGGACGGGGTGTACGCGGGCTGGTTGATGCGCGACGGTGCGGCCGATCGGCTGCCGGCCGCGATCAGCATCGGTACCAACCCGCAGTTCTCCGGCAAGGACCGCCGGGTCGAGGCGTACGTGCTGGACTTCGACGGCGATCTGTACGGCGACCGGGTGGAGCTGGACTTCATCGCCCGGTTGCGCCCGATGCGCCGGTTCGACCAGGTCGAGCTGCTGGTGGCGCAGATCGAGTCGGACGTGCGGGAGTGTCGCCGGGTGCTCGGCCTGCCCCGGTCGGTCTGAGCCTGGCGCCGGGTGGGGCTGCGGCGGGCGCGGGTCGCCTGACTGGTACGGTTGGATTGCACACCGTGTCAGCGGTGGTGACCCGCATGCCTGCACGGCGCCGTGGGTGCGGGCCGGTTTCGCGGCGCGGACGACAGTTCGCCCCGGCCGGACACAGAAGGCGACAACGACAAGGGAGAACATGGCGCTCGACGTCGAGACCCGTCAGCAGATCATCAAGGACTACGCCACCGAGGAGGGCGACACCGGCTCGCCCGAGGTGCAGGTGGCGCTGCTGACCCGGCGGATCCAGGATCTGACCGAACACCTCAAGAGCCACAAGCACGACCACCACAGCCGGCGTGGTCTGCTGCAGCTGGTCGGCCGTCGCCGCAAGCTGCTGAAGTACCTGACCCGCAAGGACATCAACCGTTACCGGGCGCTCATCGAGCGGCTCGGCCTGCGGCGTTGACGTGACGGGCGGGGACAGCACCGGTGCAGGTGACGTCCCCGCCCGGTCCTGCGTGCCGCCGCCGCTGCCTGCGGGGCTGGCACACAGGATCCGATGCGGTCGGCAGAGTGCCGCCGCATCCCCGGCAGGCATCCGCCGACCGTGACCGGCGGGGAGCTTCGCACCGGTCCTCGGTAGTGGCCCTCGGCGCGTCGCCGATTCCGATACGGCGACGACCGGGTGCTTCGATCGAAGACCGGACGCGCAGTGGCTCCGCACGTCGTCTGGTGGCAGGCCGGCCTGTCGGGAAGCCCGACATGCAAGGAGCATCCGCACCATGACCGAAACCACCGGGTACGAACCCGAGGTCGTCAACCTGGGCACCCACTCGTCCCAGGCCGTGATCGACAACGGCGACTTCGGCACCCGTACCATCACGTTCTCCACCGGGCGGCTCGCGCAGCAGGCCGCCGGCTCGGTGCTCGCCCAGCTGGGCGACACCGTGGTGCTGTCGGCGACCACCGCCGGCAAGCACCCCAAGGAGCAGTTCGACTTCTTCCCGCTGACCGTGGACGTCGAGGAGAAGATGTACGCGGTGGGCCGGATCCCCGGCTCGTTCTTCCGCCGCGAGGGCCGGCCCAGCGAGGACGCGATCCTCACCTGCCGGCTGATCGACCGCCCGCTGCGTCCCAGCTTCGTCAAGGGCCTGCGCAACGAGGTCCAGGTCGTCGAGACGGTGCTGGCGCTGGACCCGCAGCACGCGTACGACGTGGTCGCGATCAACGCCGCATCGGCCTCCACCCAGCTGTCCGGGCTGCCGTTCTCCGGCCCGATCGGCGCCACCCGCGTGGTGCACGTCGATGGCCAGTGGGTGGCGTTCCCGACCCAGGAGGAGCGCGAGCGCGCCACCTTCGACATGGTCATCGCCGGCCGGCTGCTCGACGACGGTGACGTCGCCGTGATGATGGTCGAGGCCGAGGGCACCCCGGCCACCGTCGACCTGGTTCGCGGTGGCGCGGTCGCGCCGACCGAGGAGATCGTCGCGCAGGGGCTGGAGGCGGCGAAGCCGCACCTGGCCGAGCTGTGCCGGGCGCAGCAGCGGCTGGCCGACGCCGCCGGCAAGGCGACCGTCGAGTTCCCGGTCTTCCTGGACTACGAGCCGGACGCGTACGACGCGGTCGAGCAGGCGATCTCCGGTGAGCTGGCCGAGGCGCTGAAGATCGGTGCCAAGCAGGAGCGCGAGAGCGAGCTGGACCGGGTCAAGGAGCTCGCCTACGAGCGGGTCGGCGCCAACTTCGAGGGGCGCGAGAAGGAGATCGGTGCCGCGGTCAAGGCGGTCACCAAGAAGCTCGTCCGGCAGCGCATCCTGCGTGACCAGGTCCGCATCGACGGCCGCGGCCCGCGCGACATCCGGCCGCTGAGCGCCGAGACGCACATCCTGCCGCGGGTGCACGGTTCGGCGCTGTTCGAGCGCGGCGAGACCCAGATCATGGGTGTCACCACGCTGAACATGCTGCGCATGGAGCAGAGCCTGGACACCCTCGCGCCGGAGAAGTCCAAGCGGTACATGCACAACTACAACTTCCCGCCGTACTCGACCGGTGAGACCGGCCGGGTCGGCTCCCCGAAGCGGCGCGAGATCGGCCACGGCCGGCTCGCCGAGCGGGCGCTGGTGCCGGTGCTGCCCAAGCGGGAGGACTTCCCGTACGCGATCCGGCAGGTCTCCGAGGCGCTCGGGTCCAACGGGTCGACCTCGATGGGTTCGGTCTGCGCCTCGACGATGAGCCTGATGTCGGCCGGCGTGCCGATCGCCGCGCCGGTCGCCGGGATCGCGATGGGCCTGGTGTCCGACACGGTCGACGGCAAGACCGAATACCTGGCCATCACCGACATCCTCGGCGCCGAGGACGCGTTCGGCGACATGGACTTCAAGGTTGCCGGTACCAGCGAGTTCGTCACCGCCCTGCAGTTGGACACCAAACTGGACGGCATCCCGTCCGAGGTGCTGGCGCAGGCGTTGCAGCAGGCCCGCGAGGCCCGCGCGACGATCCTGGAGGTCATGGGCGCGGCGATCGCGCAGCCGGCCGAGATGAGCGACTACGCGCCGCGGGTGACCACGGTGAAGGTCCCGGTCGACAAGATCGGCATGGTGATCGGGCCGAAGGGCCAGACCATCAACGCGATCCAGGACGAGACCGGCGCCGAGCTGTCCATCGAGGACGACGGCACGATCTACATCGGGGCGTCCGACGGTCCGTCGGCGCAGGCCGCGGTGGAGCGGGTCAACGCGATCGCCAACCCGACGCTGCCGAAGAAGGGCGACCGGTACCTCGGTACCGTCGTGAAGACCGCGGCGTTCGGCGCGTTCATCTCGCTGGTGCCCGGCCGGGACGGGCTGTTGCACATCTCCAAGCTGGGCGGCAACAAGCGCGTCGAGCGGGTCGAGGACTACCTGAACGTCGGGGACAAGGTCGAGGTCGAGATCGTCGACGTCGACAACCGCGGCAAGGTCTACCTCGACCTGGTCAAGCCGGAGGAGGAGCAGGCCGAGCAGGCGGCGGAGCCCGCCGGCGAGGCGGCCCCGGCGAAGGCGGAGGACGCCGAGAGCGGCGCCGAGCACAGCGACGGCGGCGAGCACCGCGACGGTGGCGAGCGTCGTCGGCGGCGCAGCCGGCACCACTGATCTCGGTCGGCAAACGTGGCGAGGCGTCGGGATCCGGGCTACCGGACCCGACGCCTCGGCGCATCTGGACGTACCGGTCGGCGACGAGGCCGGCCCAGGAACGTGAGGAACGCGTGAGCGAACGAGCCAAGACCCGGACCCTGGTCGCCGACCCGCTGAGCGGCGCCGTACGCCGCACCGTACTGCCCGGCGGGCTGCGGGTGATCACCGAGGCGGTGCCGGCGATGCGCAGCGCCGCGGTCGGCGTCTGGGTCGGGGTCGGCTCCCGGGACGAGTCGCCGCGCCAGGCCGGCGCCTCGCACTTCCTCGAGCACCTGCTGTTCAAGGGCACGAAACGGCGCTCCGCGCTGGACATCTCGGCCGAGATCGAGGCGGTCGGCGGCGAGACGAACGCGTTCACCACCAAGGAGTACACCTGCTACTACGCGCGGGTGCTCGACGACGACCTGCCGCTCGCGCTCGACGTGCTCGGCGACCTGATCACCTCGTCGGTGCTGGCCGCCGCCGACGTGGAGACCGAGCGTGGCGTGATCCTGGAGGAGATCGCCATGACCGACGACGAGCCGGGCGACGTGGTGCACGACCGGTTCGCCGAAGCGGTGTTCGGCGACCGGCCGCTGGGCCGGCTGGTCTCCGGCACCACCGAGTCGGTGTCGGCCATGTCGCGCCGCCAGATCCTCGACTTCTACCACCGGCGCTACACCGCTGACCGGATCGTCGTCGCGGTGGCCGGCAACCTGGAGCACCGGGCCGTGCTCCGCTCGGTACGGGCGGCGTTCGGGCCGCTGATCGGCAGCGGGCACGAGGTCGCCGCGCACCGCGCCGGCGCGAACCGGCAGCTCGGGCGGCCCCGTACCGTGGTGGACGCGCGGGACACCGAACAGGCACACCTGGTCCTCGGCTGCCCGGCGTACTCGCGTGCCGACCAGCGGCGGTTCGCGCTCGGCGTGCTGAACGCGTCGCTCGGCGGCGGCATGTCCAGCCGACTGTTCCAG
This sequence comes from Actinocatenispora thailandica, assembly GCF_016865425.1. Lineage (NCBI taxonomy): Bacteria > Bacillati > Actinomycetota > Actinomycetes > Micromonosporales > Micromonosporaceae > Actinocatenispora > Actinocatenispora thailandica. The sequence continues at coordinate 2,636,363 of NZ_AP023355.1, forward strand.
GAGGTCCGGGAGAAGCGCGGGCTGGCCTACTCGGTCTACTCGTTCGGCAGTCACTTCGCCGACACCGGACTGTTCGGGGTGTACGCGGGCTGCGCGCCCGGCAAGGCCGACGAGGTGCTGTCGCTGGTTTCCGCGGAGCTGTCCCGGGCCGCCGCCGACGGGTTGACCGCCGAGGAAGTGGCCCGCGGCAAGGGCATGGTGAAGGGTTCGCTGGTGCTCGGCCTGGAGGACACCGGATCCCGGATGACCCGGCTCGGCAAGGGCGAGCTGCTCTACGGCGACCTGCTCAGCGTCGACGAATTGCTCGCCCGGATCGACCAGGTCAGCACCGAGGAGGTGGCCGCGGTCGCGGCCGACCTGATGGCCCGGCCGATGTCGCTCGCGGTGGTCGGCCCGTTCGCCGGGCACGACTTCGACACTCCGCTCGGCTGGCGCTGACGGCCGGCGGGCAACGAGGGAGGGGCGCGATGAGTGAGACGGGCAGCGGCGGGCCGATCCCGGTCGGGGTGCTTGGTGCCGCCGGCCGGATGGGCAGCGAGGTGTGCCGCGCGGTGCGGGCGGCCGGTGACATGGAGCTGGTGGCGACGGCCCGTTCCGGCGACGAGCGGGGTGCCGTGACGGACGCGGGCGCCCGGGTGGTCGTCGACTTCACCAGCCCGCAGGCGGTGCTGGACAACGTGCGCTGGTGCATCGACCAGGGCATCCATGCCGTCGTCGGTACCTCCGGGCTGGACGCCGACCGGCTCGACCGGGTTCGGCAGTGGCTCGCCGCCCGGCCGGAGGTCGGGGTGTTCGTCGCACCCAACTTCGCCATCGGTGCCGTGCTGATGATGGAGTTCGCCGAGCGCGCCGCCCGGTTCTTCGCCTCCGCCGAGGTGGTCGAGCTGCACCACCCGAACAAGCTGGACGCGCCGAGCGGGACCGCGGTGCGTACCGCCGAGCTGATCGGCGCAGCCCGGGAGCGCGCCGGTCTCGGCCCGGCGCCGGACGCGACCGCGACGGCCCTGCCGGGTGCCCGGGGCGCGGAGGTGTCCGGGGTGCACGTGCATTCGGTGCGGTCGGCCGGGCTGGTGGCACATCAGGAGGTGCTGTTCGGCGCGGCGGGGGAGACGCTCACGCTGCGGCACGACTCGTACGACCGGACGTCGTTCATGCCCGGTGTGCTGATGGCGGTGCGGGCGGTGCTGTCCCGGCCGGGGCTGACCGTCGGTCTCGGCACACTGCTGGACGTCTGAACCGACCAGACTCCCGACGGCGGGGGCCCCGGCCGGTCAGTCGGACCGCGCGGGCGAGCTCTCGGCGTCGGTCTCGGTGTCGGCGTCGGCTGCCAGGGAGACGTGCAGCCGGCGCTGCCGGACCAGCGTGCCGTCCATGTCCAGGGCCCGGACCGCGCCGTCGTCCTGCCAGCCGGCGGAGCCGAGCAGCGCCCGGCTCGCGGTGTCCCGGTCGAACAGCCAGGCGACCGCGCGGTCGGCACCGTCGCCGCGCCACAGGTCGACCGCCGCGGCGAGCAGCCGGCTGCCGTGCCCGCGCCGGCCCCACCGCGGTTCGACCAGCAGGTCGGTGACGGCCGCCGTCCCGGCCGGCAGCGCGTCGGCCGGCTCGTCCGGCGCGGTGACCGTCTCGTCGGCCGGGCCGATCGCGGCGAACCCGACCAGGTTCGCCTCTCCGCCCTGCTCGATCGCGACGAGCACCCGGTGCCGGGCCGACGGCGGGTCGGTGATCGCGGCGTGCCAGCGGGCGGCGAGCGCGTCCTCGTCGAGCCCGTCCAGGATCCGGGCCGGGACGATCCGGGTGTAGGCGGCGCGCCAGGTGGCCAGCTGGAGACGGGCGATCTCGGCGGCCTCGGCCGCGCGGGCGGTACGAACGTAACCCAGCGCCATGCCGTCAACCCTAGGACCTCGCCCGCCGGGCCGGAGCCCGGGGGACCGCGGGGCGGGTTGGCGCGTCCGGCGGCCCCGGCCGGTGCACCGGCCGTACGCTGGGGCCGGCCCGGCAACACGGTGTCCGGGGCAGGTCGGCGTCGGCGGATCGGCCGCGACCGGCGTCGAGGGGAGGGCCGGGTGGCGCACCGGGAGAACGGCTTCGGTCCCGGCGGTGGGCCGTCCGGGCCGGGCGAGCGGGCGCTCTGGCTGGCGCTGGCGATCGCGGTGGCGGTACTGGCGGTGGGGTTGCTGTGGCTGCGCTCCCTGGGCCTGTCCGTGCTGGGCGCCCGCGGGGTGATCGCGGTGTTCGTGCTGGGCGAGGTGCTCGGTGTCGGTGGTGTCGTGTTCGCGATCCGGGCGCAGGTCGAGTCGGCGGAGCGGCCGCAGGTGTCGGCGACCGCGCTGGCCACGGCGCGCCGCTGGGTGCTGTCCGGGCTGGTGTTCCTGGCCGGCATGGCGCTGATCGCCCTCGGTGCCCGGTTCGCCCCGACGGCCCTCGCTTCCTGACCGCGCCGGTGCCGGCCCGGCCGGTTGTCGGACCCCGCCGGTAGCCTGCCGCAGGTGATCAACCCACGCGTTCCGCATCTGTCGGCCGCGGTGGCCCGCCGCATCGCGCTGGCCGCGCAGGGCTTCGCCGACCCGCGCCCCACCGGGGTGCCCGACGTCCGGCACCTGCGGCGGGTGTTGCGCCGGGTCGGTGTGATCCAGCTGGACTCGGTGAACGTGCTGCAGCGCGCGCACTACCTGCCGGCCTACTCGCGCCTGGGGCCCTATCCGACCCGGCTGCTGGACCGTGCCGCGCACGCCGCGCCCCGCGAGCTGTTCGAATACTGGGGGCACGAGGCGTCGCTGGTGCCGGTCCGGCTGCAGCCGGCCCTGCGGTGGCGGATGGCGGAGGCCGAGCAGCACGCCTGGAGCGGGGTGCGCCGGCTCGCCGCGGAGCGTCCCGACCTGGTCGCCCGGGTTCGCGACGAGGTGGCCCGGCGCGGGCCGCTGACCGCCCGCGAGATCCAGGACGACACGGCCCGCGACCGCAGCGACTGGGGCTGGAACTGGTCGGCGGTGAAGACCAGCCTGGAGTGGCTGTTCTACTGCGGCGAGGTCACCTCGGCGGCCCGGCTGCCCACCTTCGAGCGGCTGTACGACCTGCCCGAGCGGGTGCTGCCGGCCGACGTGCTGGCCGCGCCGACACCACCGCCCGCTCAGGCGTACCGGCAACTGGTTCGCACCGCCGCCACCGCACTCGGCGTGGCCACCGAGCCCGACCTGCGCGACTACTTCCGGCTGCCGGCCGCGGCCAGCCGGCCGGCGGTGGCCGCGCTGGTGGCGGCCGGCGAGCTGATCGAGGTCGAGGTGGACGGCTGGCCGGCGCCGGCCTATCTCGATCCGGCCGCCCGCCGGCCGCGGCGGATCACCGCGCGGACCCTGATCAGCCCGTTCGATCCGTTGATCTGGTTGCGCTCGCGCGCCGAGCGGCTGTTCGGGTTCAGCTACCGGATCGAGATCTACGTGCCGGCGCACCGCCGGGTGCACGGCTACTACGTGCTGCCGTTCCTGCTCGACGACGCGCTGGTGGCCCGGGTCGACCTGAAGGCCGACCGGTCCGCCGGGCTGCTTCGGGTGCCGGCGGCGTGGGCCGAGCCGGGCCCGCCGGGCGGCATCGACCGGGTCGCGGTCGAGCTGGCCGCGGAGCTGCGCACGATGGCGGGCTGGCTCGGCCTGACCGACATCGCCAGGCCGGAGCAGGGTGATCTTGCCGGCCCGCTTGCCGCCGCTCTGGCGCGGTGACCGCCGTGGTCGGTGCCGCGGGCACCGGTCCGGTACGGTGAGGTGGTTTGGCGAAGGGGAGGCCATGGCGTCGGTGAGCGACACGGTCAGCGCGCAACCAGGGGTGCCCGGTGCGACGCCGGCCGCCGGCGTGGGGGGCGTGGCCGGCGACGGCGGGCAGGTCCCGCCGGCCGGTTACGGCTACCCGGCTCCGGCATCCGGTTACGGCTACCCGGTGCCGGCCGGCGCCGAGCAGCCCACGCTGCCACCCGCACCGCGGAACCCGATCGGTCGGTTCTTCGCGTTCCTGTTCGTTCGGCAGACCTGGCTGGCACCGTTGTCGGTGCTCGCCTGCTTCGGCATGGCCGTGGTCTACGTCGAACACTTCAACCCGACGACCGGTGCGGCCGGCCCGACCGGGGGCTGCGCGTTCAAGGCGTTGACCGGCCTTGACTGTCCGGGCTGCGGCGGCACCCGCGCCTTCTGGTACCTGCTGCACGGAAATCTGCCGGAGGCGGCCCGCAACCACGTGCTCGCCGTGTTCGCCGCGCCCTTCGTGGCGTACGCGTACGTCGCCTGGGCACTGCGCCGCGTCTTCGGCATCACCCTGCCGATGCCCCGGATCCCGTCGCTGGCGCTCGCCCTGTTCGCCGGCGCCTGGTTGGCGTTCTTCGTTCTGCGCAACCTGCCCTGGGCGCCGTTCACCTACCTGTACGTGTGAGGGTGCCGGCCGCCGCCGACACCCTCTCGTCCAGGACGCCGCCGGGCTCGCGCGCCGGTCAGGACGTCGCCGGTGCCGGTACCCGGTGAATCTCGATGTCGCCGGACGCGGTGCTGCCGCGCAGTTCCACGTCGTGACCCGCCAGCGGCCGCTCGCCGCCGATGGACAGGTCGCTGGAGGTGGTGCCGGAGGCGGTGTTGAGATCCATCCACACCCCGGTCCCGGCCGGCACCCCGAAGTACAGGTCGCCGGAGGCGGTGTTGGCCCGGACCGAGCCGGCGACCACGGCGTCGATCCGGACGTCGCCGGATGCGCTGTGTACCTTGACCGCGCCGTGCGTCTCGCCGATCCGGGTGTCGCCGCTGGCCGAGTTGTGTGCGACGTCCCCGTCGACCCGGCCGGCGTCGATGTCGCCGGACGCCGAGTTGGCCTTCAGGTTGCCACCCACGTACCCGACCCGCACGTCGCCGGAGGCGGAGTTCATCGACACGTCGCCGGTGACCTGGTCGAGCTGGACGTCGCCGGAGGCGTTGTTGACCGAGACGGTGGACAGGGTGCCGACGCAGCGCAGGTCGGCGGAGGCGACCTTGGACTCCAGCGAGGAGCCGGCCGGCACCGCGATGGTGATCCGCAGCTTCGCGGTACGCCGGCCGAACAGCCAGCCCACGCCGCTGGTGTCCGGCGTCTTCACGGTCAGCTGACCGCCGCTGAGCTGGACGATCGTGTCCGCCGCGGCCTGCCGGGCCCGGTCGTCGCCGGGATCGAGCGGTTCCACCTCGACCGTGGCGGTGTCGCGCGGCTCGGCGGTCAGGTCGCAACGGCCGGCCGCGACACGCAGGTCGATGCTGACCGGGGTGTCGGTCGCGAACTCGTACATGTCTGCTCCTGGATGTCGGCGCGTGGCATCGGCCGCGCGCTCACCTGACGGTGGGGTGGCTTGGGGTGCACGCCGGGGCGGCCGCGGGTCAACGAGTGGCGGTCAGGCCTGCGCGTAGCCGGTGACCCGGCGACCGAGCCGGGTGCGGGTGGTCGGGCCGCTGCCGCCGCGGACGGCGGCGCCGATGGCGCGGACCAGCCAGGCGTTGACCGAGATGCCCTCGGTCGACGCGGCCCGTTCGACCTGTGCCTTGAGCCCTTCGGGCAGTCGCAGCGTGATCCGGGCGACGTCGCCGGTCTCGGTCTCGGCGCTGGGCGGCGGTTCCGGCGGGCCGGGCGGCGCCGCCTCGCTGACGACCAGGTCGGCGGCCCGCCCGCGCAGTCGTACCTCGACCGAGGCGTTGTCCAGTTTCGTGGTGATCTCGGCCGCGGCGTCGGACAGCGCCTCCAGCAGGCTGAGCCGCGCGGCGGCCTCCAGCGAACCGGCGAGCAGCCCGGCCGCCCGCCGTACGTCGTCGTCGCCGGGTGCCGCGCTGGCCTCCAGGTCGTGGCGCAACGTTTCCAGGTACGGGTTCAGGTCCATGGCACTATCCTGACAGCACGGGTGATGTCAACCAACCGGGGGCGCGCCCGTCGATGTCGAGGACGTCGCCGCGGAGCGGGCCTGCCGCCGCGGTCGACGTACCGGTTCCGGCCGGCTCCGTCGTCCTCCGGGCCGGCTGCGGTGCCGCCCCGGTACAGCCAGCCTTCCCAGTGGTGGTCACCGGTGCGGCGGGTGGCCGGCTCGTGGTGGACGGCCTCGTCGTGGGTGTTCAGGTCGCGGCGGACGAGTTCCAGCTCCAGCATTGATGCGTTCATGACGTCATCATGACACCATCCACGACGCCAGTCAATGCCGTACTGCTGTCTTGCGTGCTGTCTCCGGTCGTCCCGGCGGTCGGCGCACCGCCACCCGGCCTGCGAATCGGCCACCGAACACCGAACCGGCCGGTGCCGGCAGGCATCGAGGTTGCCGGTAAATTCGAGGCGCGCGCGGCGGCGGAGGGGACCGGTGCGCCGTGTCGTCAGTCTTCGAGGGGGATGCCGTGCCCGAGATCGTTCCGCCCACCGTGCGGCCCATCGCCTGGACCCAGTTCGCGCCGCCGGAGGACGTGCCCTGGACCACCGACGCGGACGGCGGCCAGGCGCTCGCCGAGTTCGCCGGCCGGGCCTGCTACCAGTCGTGGAAGAAGCCGAACCCGGCCACCGCGACCAACGCCGGCTACCTGCGGCACATCCTCGAGGTGGGGCACCTTTCGGTGCTCGAGCACGGCAGCGTCACCTTCTACCTCACCGGCATCTCCCGGTCGCTGACCCACGAGCTCATCCGGCACCGGCACTTCTCCTACTCGCAGCTCTCCCAGCGGTACGTGCCGGAGCGCAACGCGGCCATGGTCGAGCCGGACGTGATCGCCGAGGACCCCGAGCTGCACGCGAAGTTCGTCGAGGGCGCCGAGGCCGCGGTCAAGCTCTACACCGAGCTGCTGGAGGGGCTGGAGAAGAAGTTCGCCGACGTGCCGAACGCGACGCTGCGCCGCAAGCAGGCCCGTCAGGCGGCCCGGGCGGTACTGCCGAACGCGACCGAGACGCGCATCGTGGTCACCGGCAACTACCGCGCCTGGCGGCACTTCGTCGCGATGCGTGCCTCCGAGCACGCGGACGTGGAGATTCGGGCGCTCGCCATCGCCTGCCTGCGGCAGCTCCAGATCGTCGCCCCGAACGTGTTCGGCGACTTCACCATCTCGGCGTTGGACGACGGTTCCGAGATCGCCGCCAGCCCGTTCGTCACCGAGGGCTGAGCCGGGTGGGATCAGCCGGCCGGGGACGGACGTCTCACCGGATGATCCGCCCGGGCCCGCCGGTCGGTCCGATAGGTTGGTGGCATGACGCACGACCCGCGCCGGCCGTTCGGCCGGCTGCTGACCGCGATGGTCACCCCGTTCGCCGCAGACGGCTCGCTCGACGTCGCCGGTGCGCAGAAACTGGCCGAGTACCTGGTCGACGTGCAGGGCAACGACGCGCTGGTGATCAGCGGGACCACCGGCGAGGCGCCGACGACCACCGACGCGGAGAAGGACACGCTGCTGCGCGCCGTGGTCGAGGCGGTCGGTGACCGGGCCAGGATCGTCGCCGGCGTCGGTACGTTCGACACCGCGCACACCGTCGAGCTCGCCCGCGACGCCGCCAAGGCCGGCGCGCACGGTCTGCTCGTGGTGACGCCGTACTACTCGAGGCCGCCGCAGGCCGGGCTGCTCGCCCACTTCCGCGCCGTGGCCGAGGCCACCGACCTGCCGGTGATGCTGTACGACATACCCGGGCGCACGGCGACCCCGATCGCCACCGAGACGCTGCTGCGGCTGGCCGAGCACCCGAACATCGCGGCGGTCAAGGACGCCAAGGGTGACCTCGCCGCGACCTCGGCGGTCACCGGACACGGCGGGGTGGCGGTCTACTCCGGCGAGGACAAGCTGACCCTGCCGCTGCTCGCGGTCGGCGCGGTCGGCGTCGTCGGTACCCCGACGCACGTGATCGGGCGGGAGACCAGGCAGCTGATCGAGGCGTTCGAGGCCGGCGACCATGCCGGCGCACTCGCGCTGCACCACCGGCTGCTGCCGGTGCTCACCGGCTTCTTCCGCACCCAGGGCGTCATCCTGGTGAAGGCCGCGATGCGGTTGCGCGGGTTGCCGGCCGGCCCGGTTCGCTCGCCGCTGGTGGACGCGACCGAGGCCGAGATCGAGCAGCTGCGCGCCGACTGCGAGCGAGCCGGCGTCGAACTCTGACCGCCGCGGTGCCCGTGCCAGCCGTGCGGGCCAGCGGCGATGCGAACGAGAGCGGCCACGCTGTGCCGCGGCCGGCGAGCCGGGCCGTGGGCGCCGGGCCGCCGGGAGTAGAGGACTGTACGAAGTGAATAGGAGGGCTCAGTGAGCCAGGCACATCCGGAACTGGCCCCACCACCGCCGCTCGCCGCAAACTGCCTGCGGGTGGTACCGCTGGGTGGTCTCGGTGCGATCGGCCGCAACATGACCGTGTACGAGTACGAGGGGCGGCTGCTCGTCGTCGACTGCGGTGTGCTGTTCCCGGATGTGGACCAACCGGGCGTCGACGTGATCCTGCCGGACTTCTCGCCGATCGCCGACCGGCTCGACGACGTCGAGGCGATCGTGCTCACCCACGGGCACGAGGACCACATCGGTGCGGTGCCCTACCTGCTCGCCCGCAAGCCGGACATCCCGCTGGTGGGTTCGCAGTTCACCCTGGCGTTGGTGGAGGCGAAGCTCGCCGAGCGGCGGATCACGCCGTACTCGCTGACCGTGCGGGAAGGCGGCGTCGAGCAGCTCGGCCCGTTCGAGTGCGAGTTCTTCGCCGTCAACCACTCGATCCCGGACGCGATGGCGGTGGCGGTGCGCACCGGCGCCGGCACGGTGCTGCACACCGGCGACTTCAAGATGGACCAGCTGCCGCTGGACGGCCGGGTCACCGACCTGGCCGGGTTCGCCCGGCTCGGCGGCGAGGGCGTCGACCTGCTGCTGTCCGACTCGACCAACGCCGAGATCCCCGGGTTCGTCACCTCCGAGCAGGAGATCCGGCCGGTCATCGACGGCATCTTCCGCAGCGCGCGCGGCCGGATCATCGTCGCCTCGTTCGCCTCCCACGTGCACCGGGTCCAGCAGGTACTCGACTCGGCGGCCGAGCACGGCCGCAAGGTGGCGCTGATCGGCCGGTCCATGGTGCGCAACATGGGCATCGCCCGCGATCTGGGCCTGCTGCACATCGCTGCCGGGCTGGTGGTGTCGCTGGAGGAGGCGACCAACCTGCCGGCCGACGAGATCGTGTTCATGTCGACCGGTTCGCAGGGTGAGCCGATGAGCGCGCTGGGCCGGATGGCCTCCGGCGACCACCGGCACGTCAAGATCGAACCGGGCGACACGGTGGTACTGGCGTCCTCGCTGGTGCCCGGCAACGAGACCTCGGTGTACCGGGTGATCAACGCGCTGTCCCGGGCCGGTGCCACGGTGATCCACAAGGACGTGGCGCGGGTGCACGTCTCCGGGCACGCCCCGGCCGGTGAACTGCTGTACCTGCTCAACGTGGTACGCCCGAGCAACTTCCTGCCGATTCACGGCGAGTGGCGGCACCTGCGCGCGCACGCCCGGCTGGCCACCGAGTCCGGGGTTCCGGCCGAGGGCGTGGTGCTGTGCGAGGACGGCGACGTGGTGGACCTCGTCGACGGCCGGGCCCGGCTGGTCGGCCACCTGCCCAACCGGTACGTCTACGTCGACGGGCTCGCCGTCGGGGACGTGGGGGAGAGCGCGCTGACCGAGCGGCGCATCCTCGGGGACGGCGGATTCATCGCCGCGACCGTGGTGGTCGACTCGGTGACCGGCAAGGTGGTCGGCGGGCCGACCGTCTCGGCGAAGGGGTTCTCGGAGGACCCGACCGCGTTCGACCCGGTGGTCCCGTTGATCACCGAAGTGCTGGACAAGGCGGCGAAGGACGGGGTGACCGACCCGCACCAGCTGCAACAGCTGGTGCGCCGCTCGGTCGGGCGCTGGGTCAACGACAAGTACCGGCGCCGCCCGATGATCGTGCCCAACGTCGTCGAGGTGTGATCCGGCACCGCGTCGCGCGGTGAGCCTCGCCGGTTCCGGCCCGTACCGACGGTCACGGATGCGATGCTCACAGCAATGTCTGCCGAGCGGTCCGAGGATGATCGGGAGCGCGTGGGGCCGCCGGCCCTGCGCGTGGTCCCGGACACGCTGCTGCTGGTGCTCGCCGCCGGAGCCGGTGCCACCGACGCGCTGAGCTATCTGGCGCTCGGCCACGTGTTCACCGCGGTGATGACCGGCAACCTGGCGCTGCTGGGTATCGCCGCCGGTGCCGGGTCGGGCGGCGCCGCGGTGCGCTCGGTGGTGTCGCTGGCGGCGTACGTGGTCGGCGTCGCGGTGTGCACCCGGTTCCTCGGCCACACCCGGGCCAACGACACCGACCCCTGGCCGGTACGGGTCACCCACGCGCTCGGCGTGCAGGCGGTGCTGCAACTGCTGCTGTTCGTCGGCTGGCTGGTGGCCGGCGGCCGGCCGAGCGGGATCGGTACCGGCGTGCTGGTCGCGGTGTCCGCGGTGGCGATGGGCTTCCAGGCCCGTGCGGTGCAGGCGCTGGCCCTACCGGCCGGTTCCACGACCTACCTGACCAGCACCCTGACCACGGTGGTGAGCCGGATCACCGGCGGCGCGCCCGGCCGGGGGCTGCCCCGGCTGGTGCTGCTGGTGGCCGCGATGCTGGCCGGTGCGGCCGTGTCCGCGATGCTGGTGGAGACCGCCCGGCTCGCGGCCGGGGTACTGCCGTTCGCGCTCACCGGTGGCACCGTGCTGGCCGCGACGGTGCTCGACCTGCGGCACCGCCACCGGCACTGACCGCGGGGCCAGTCACCCCGACAGCGACCGTGGCGCCACCGGCAGTGGCCGCGGAGCCGGTCGCGCCGGCAGTGGCCGCGGAGCCGGTCGCGCCGGCAGTGACCCGTGCGGCCTGCGGCAGCGCCGCTGGTACGGGACGCGCACGCGGCAGGGGGCGCCGGCGCGGCGTCAGGGTGCGCCGGCTGGCTCGGCGAGGCCGTCGAGCAGCGCGGTCAGGCCCTGCTGGTACAGCGCGTCCGCGTCGTAGCCCGCGTCGCCGAGTTGCCCGAGCCAGGCGGCGACGGTCGGGTACCGGTTCCGGTCGAGTGCCGCGGCGGTCTCGCGCCGCTGGGAGGTGGTCGGTTCGGCGACCCCGAGCGGGGGCCGGCCGGCCATCGCCAGGCAGTGCCCGATCGTGTAGGTGACCAGGTTGTTCAGCGCGTAGTTCGCCTCGACCAGGTCGAACCCGGCGTCGTGCAGCAGCCGCATCGCCGCTTCGTACAGTTCGAGCCCCGGCCCGGCGGTCACCTCGTGGGTGGCCACCGCCGGCAGTGCGCCGGGGTGCCGCAGCAGCGTGCCGCGCAGTGTCCACAGCAGGCCGCGCAGCACCGTCCGCCAGTCCGCCGCCGGATCGGTGGCCGGCACGGTGACCTCCGCGAACACCCGGTCGGCGAGCCCGGCGACGATGGCCGCCTTGTCCGGCACGTGGTGGTACAGCGACATCGCCTCGACACCGAGTTCGCGGCCGAGCCGGCGCATCGACAGCGCCTCGACGCCCTCGGTGTCGGCGATGCGCAGCGCGGCCTCGAACACCCGGTCGCGGCTGAGCCCGGCGCGCCGACGGGACGCACCACCGGCCACGCCACGCTCCTCGCTCGCTCCGGGACGATCGGGGCCCTGGCTCGGACTCCAGCGCCGCCGATCGTGGTTCCCGCACAGTCTCTCAGGGTCGGTCGTCCACGGCGACCACCTGGTAGGCGGGGCGGGCGCCGACGCGGGCCAGCACCTGCTCGCGCGAGCCGGCCAGCTGCGCGTACCGGACCAGCCGGCGCGGGTCGTCGACGCGCCGGGCGGTGTACACACGGGCGCCGGACGGGCCGGTCTGCTCCTGCCGCAGCTGCTCGACCGCCCGGTCGGGGTCGGCCCCGTCGGCCAGCACGATGGCGTCGACCACCAGGTACCGCCCGGCGTCCGGGTCGTCCGGCACCGCCGCGGCAATCTCGTCGTCCGAGCCGATCAGCCCGAACAGTGGCGCGAAACGGGCCCCGACCGACTGGCCGGGGCCCGTTTCGTACCGTCAGTGTGACGCGGCGGGCCCTCGGCCCGCGGCAACCAGCGCGCCGGCGCTCACCGCTCGGCGCAGAGCAGTTCGGCGATCTGGACGGCGTTGAGCGCCGCGCCCTTGCGCAGGTTGTCGTTGGACACGAACAGCGCGAGCCCGTTGTCCACCGTCTCGTCCGGCCGGATCCGGCCCACGTAGCTCGGGTCCTGCCCGGCCGCCTGCAGCGGCGTCGGGACCTCCGACAGCGCGACACCGGGCGCCGCGGCCAGCAGCTCGTGTGCCCGCTCGACGCTCAGCGGCGCGGCGAACCGGGCGTTGATCTGCAGCGAGTGCCCGGTGAACACCGGCACCCGTACGCAGGTACCGGAGACCTTCAGGTCCGGGATGGACAGGATCTTGCGGCTCTCGTTGCGCAGCTTGTGTTCCTCGTCGGTCTCACCGAGGCCGTCGTCGACCAGCGATCCCGCGTACGGCAACACGTTGAAGGCGATCGGCCGGACGAACTTCGCCGGCTGCGGGAACTGCACCGCCGCGCCGTCGAAGGTGAGCCCGGCGGCCCCGTCGGCCACCTTCCGGACCTGCTCGTCCAGCTCCGCCACGCCCGCCAGCCCGGAACCGGACACCGCCTGGTAGGTGGCCACCACCATGCTCACCAGCCCGGCCGCGTCGTGCAGCGGGCGCAGCACCGGCATCGCGGCCATCGTGGTGCAGTTCGGGTTGGCCACGATGCCGCGTGGCCGGTTCGCCAGCGACTGCGGGTTGACCTCGGCCACCACCAGCGGTACGTCCGGGTCCATCCGCCATGCCGACGAGTTGTCCACCACGACGGCGCCGGTCGCCGCGACCTTCGGCGCGAGCGTCTTGGACGTGCCCTTGCCGGCGGAGAACAACACGATGTCCAACCCGCGGAAGTCCGCGGTGGCGGCGTCCTCGACCGTCACCTCGCCGTCCCGCCAGGGCAGTGTGCGCCCCGCCGACCGCGCCGAGGCGAACAGCCGCAGCTCGTCCGCCGGGAACTCGCGCTCCGCGAGGATGCGGCGCATCACGCCGCCGACCTGGCCAGTTGCTCCGACAATCCCGATACGCATGTGCCGCAGGCTACCTGGCCGGCCGCCGGCCCGCCGAGACGTCCCGCCCAGTGAAAACGGGCATACGCTGCGGTCATGGGCTATCGGTGGCTCGCCTGGGCGCTCGTCGCCGTGCACTTCGGCTACCTGGCGTACCTGCTGCTCGGCGGCTTCGTCGCGCTCCGTTGGCGGTGGACGCTGCCGGTGCACCTGGCCGCCGCCGGCTGGGCGGTCGCGGTCGTTGCGGGCCACCTGCCCTGCCCGCTGACCGCGGCGCAGGACGCGGCCCGGCACGCCGCCGGCCTGCCGCCGCTGACCGGCGGGTTCCTGGACAGCTACGTGCGCGGCGTGTTCTACCCGCGCGGTGCGGGGACGCTCGCCCAGCTGGTGCTCGGCTCGGCGGTACTGGCGTCCTGGGCACTGGTGGTGCTGCGCTGGCGGCGCCCGTGGCGCGAGTGTTGGTCGGGCCGCCGCAGTTGACCCGCGGGTCGCGGTGCGACCAGGGATTTCTGTCACCGGCCGTGTCGGACCGGGGGTTTCCGTTCGGTTCCGGCTACGGTGGCGGTCATGGCTGGCCGGACGTCTGCCACGAGCCGTACCCGCACCTCGGCGAAGAAGAAGACGGGTACGGCTAGCCGTGCCACCACCCGCCGCGCCCCGGCCCGGCGCCCGGCCCGGCGCAAGCCGCAGCGGTCGGCGTCGGCGCGGGCCGCGAGCGGCGCGTTCGGCGGCCTGGCCCGCGGCGTCGGTTTCCTCGCCCGGGCGGTCGGCCGGCAGGCCGCCACCGCGCGGGAACTCGATCCGGCGCACCGCCGCGACGGCCTCGGCCTGGCGCTGCTCGCGTTCGGCATCGTGCTGGCAGTCGCGGTCTGGTTCCACGCCGCCGGCCCGGTCGGTGCCTGGGTGGGGTACGCGGTGCGCTGGGTGCTCGGCGCGGCGGCCGCGGCGCTGCCGGTGTTGCTGGCGTTCGCCGCGGTCCGGGTGCTGCGCCAGGCGCCCGACCCGGCCCACCGCGGCCGGCACCTGGTCGGCTGGAGCGCCCTGTCGCTCGCCGCGCTGGGCCTGCTGCACCTGTTTCGCGGCAGCCCGGGTACCGCGGACGGCCGCGGCCACGCCGGCGGCATCGTCGGCGACCTGGTCGGCGGCCTGCTCGCCCGCGCGGTGACCTCGTGGGTCGCGGTTCCGCTGCTGATCCTGCTGCTGCTGTTCGGCCTGCTGGTGGTGACCGCGACGCCGCTGAACCGGATCCCGGAGCGGTTCCGCCGGCTGCGCGATCTCGCCATGGGGCGGGCGGCGGCGCCGGCCGCCGCGGACGGCGTGGACGAGCCGGGCGAGGTCTCCGGTCCGCCGGTGCGGCTGCGTCGCCCGTCCCGGCGCCGGCAGGCCAGCCGCGCCGAGGACCCGGCCCCGGTCTCCCCGGCGCCCGCCGAGGACGCGCTCGACGAGCCGGAACTGCCGGCCCAGCGCAAGCCGCGCAAGAAGCTCACCCCGCCGGAGCACGGGCCGCTGCCGCCGCCGAAGGTGGAACAGCCGGTGCTGAGCGCAGCGGCCGGCGACTACCGGCTGCCGTCGCCCGAACTGCTCCGCAAGGGCGGCCCGGGCAAGACCCGCAGCCGCGCCAACGACGACGCGATCGCCGCGCTGCAGGGCGTCTTCGAGCAGTTCAACGTCGATGCGGCGGTCACCGGGTTCACCCGCGGTCCGACCGTCACCCGGTACGAGATCGAGCTCGGTTCGGGGGTGAAGGTCGAGCGGATCACCCAGCTGTCGCGCAACATCGCCTACGCGGTGAAGAGCCCGGACGTGCGGATCATCAGCCCGATCCCGGGCAAGTCCGCGGTCGGTGTGGAGATCCCGAACACCGACCGGGAGGACGTGATCCTCGGCGACGTGCTGCGCAGCGCCGAGGCGACCGCGGACCCGCACCCGATGGTGGTGGCGCTGGGCAAGGACATCGAGGGCCGCAACGTGGTGGCCAACCTGACCAAGATGCCGCACATCCTGGTCGCCGGCGCCACCGGCAGCGGCAAGTCGTCGTGCATCAACTCGCTGCTGGTGTCGATCCTGGCCCGGGCCACGCCGGACCAGGTGCGGCTGCTGCTGGTCGACCCGAAGCGGGTGGAGCTGACCAGCTACGAGGGCATCCCGCACCTGGTGACGCCGATCGTGACCAACCCGAAGAAGGCGGCCGACGCGCTCGCCTGGGTGGTGCGCGAGATGGACATGCGCTACGACGACCTGGCCGCCGCCGGGGTGCGACACGTCGACGACTTCAACCGCAAGGTGCTCAAGGGCGAGATCACCGCGCCGCCCGGCAGCGAGCGCGAGTACCGGCCCTACCCGTACCTGCTGGTGATCGTGGACGAGCTGGCCGACCTGATGATGGTGGCGCCGCGCGACGTGGAGGACGCGATCGTGCGCATCACCCAGCTCGCCCGCGCCGCCGGCATCCATCTGGTGCTCGCCACCCAGCGGCCCAGCGTCGACGTGGTCACCGGCCTGATCAAGGCGAACGTGCCGTCCCGGCTGGCGTTCTCCACCTCCTCGCTCGGCGACTCCCGGGTCATCCTGGACCAGCCGGGCGCGGAGAAGCTGATCGGCCGTGGCGACGGGCTGTTCCTGCCGATGGGCGCGAGCAAGCCGATCCGGTTGCAGGGCGCCTGGGTCACCGAGCCGGAGATTCACGACCTCGTCAAGTACTGCATCGACCAGCGGCAGCCGGAGTTCCGCGACGACGTGTTGACCGTCGCGCAGGAGAGCAAGAAGAAGATCGACGAGGACATCGGCGACGACCTGGATCTGCTGCTGCAGGCGGCCGAACTGGTGGTGACCTCGCAGTTCGGCTCCACCTCGATGCTGCAACGCAAGCTGCGGGTCGGTTTCGCCAAGGCGGGCCGGCTGATGGACCTGATGGAGACCCGCGGCGTGGTCGGCCCGTCCGAGGGGTCCAAGGCCCGCGACGTGCTGATCAAACCGGACGAGTTGGAGGACATGCTGGCCAGCATCCGCGGCGAGAACGGCTGACCGAACGCCGGCGTCGCTGTCCGGGGCTGTGCCGGAAGGCGACCCCCGCGAGGGTTGCCGACTCCCGGTGCGCGGTCAGCCGGTCGACGAGGTCCGGCGGTCGGCTCGCAGCAGGTGCGGGCGCTGCCGCCGCGCCTGGCCGAGCACCCGGACCAGCGAGACGAGTGCGACCAGGCACCAGGCGCCCTCCAACAGCAGGAAGCCCCATTCGCGGCCGAGCAACGCGAGCACCGCGAGCACTCCGGACCCGAGCGTGTTGACGATCAGATAGGCCAGCGAACGGCCGTCCACGGCGCCGAGCTGGCTGGCGAAGAAACCGGCGAGCACCAGCACGGCGCCCACGATCTGCAGGATGTCGGTCATGGTGAGCTGCGCGGCGTCTTTGCTCCACCGGGTACGTCGCGCTGCTCGTCCGGGACCGGTGGCAGACCCACCGTTCGCCGCCCAGGCTAGCCGCGGTCGGTCGAGACGACGATCAACGGTGGCAAACCTCACCGGGCTGCGGCCGGTGCGGGTGAGTGTCTGCGGCCGTACCCAGGTTGGGTCGGTACGCTCGGTGCGTGTCCGCCGCCGAATCCCCCGCCGTGTCGCCATGCTCACCCTCGGGTGCGCCCGTAACGAGGTCGACTCCGAGGAGTTGGCCGCCCGCCTCGCCGCCGACGGCTGGCAGGTCACCGGCGACAGTGCCGATGCCGACGTGGTCCTCGTCAACACCTGCGGTTTCATCGAACAGGCCAAGCAGGACTCGATCGAGACCCTGCTGGACGCGGGGGAGAACGGCGCCAAGGTCGTCGCCGCCGGCTGCATGGCCGAGCGGTACGGGCGGCAGCTCGCGGACAGCCTGCCGGAGGCCGATGCGGTGCTCGGCTTCGACGACTATCCGGACATCTCGGACCGGCTGCGGACAGTTCTCGCCGGCGGGTCGCTGACCGCGCACGAGCCGACGGACCGCCGCACGCTGCTGCCGATCACCCCGGTCGAGCGGCACGCGCACCCGGCGCCGGTGCCCGGCCACGGTGGCGGCGACGACCACGCGCCGGCGCACCTGAAGGTGCTGCGGTTCCGGCTCGACGACGGCCCGGTCGCGTCGTTGAAGCTCGCCTCCGGCTGCGACCGGCGGTGCGCGTTCTGCGCCATCCCGTCGTTCCGTGGCGCCTACCTGTCGCGTACCCCGGACGAGATCGTCGCCGAGGCCGAGTGGCTGGCCGGGCAGGGCGTCCGCGAACTGGTGCTGGTCAGCGAGAACTCCTCGTCGTACGGCAAGGATCTGGGCGATCCGCGGGCCCTGGAGAAGCTGCTGCCGCAGCTCGCCGCGGTCCCCGGCATCGTCCGGGTGCGGGTCAGCTACCTGCAACCGGCGGAGATGCGCCCCGGCCTGGTCGAGGTGATCGCCGGGACCCCGGGCGTCGCCGCGTACTTCGACCTGTCGTTCCAGCACGCGAGCGAGCCACTGCTGCGCCGGATGCGCCGGTTCGGTTCCACCGAGCGGTTCTGGGACCTGCTCGCCTCGGCCCGCAAGATCGCGCCGGAGCTCGGCGCCCGGACCAACGTGATCGTGGGTTTCCCGGGCGAGACCGAGGCCGACGTGGCCGAGCTGGAGCGGTTCCTGACCGGCGCGGAGCTCGACGCGGTCGGCGTGTTCGGCTACAGCGACGAGGAGGGCACCGAGGCCGTCGGGATGCCCGACAAGGTGCCCGCCGACGAGGTGGCGGCGCGCGTCAACCGGCTCTCCGCGCTGGTCGACGAGCTGGTCGCGCAGCGCGCCGAGGACCGGCTGGACAGCGCGGTCGAGGTGCTGGTCGACCGGGTCGTCGACGGCGAGGTCGAGGGCCGTGCCGCGCACCAGGCGCCCGAGGTGGACGGTACGACGACGCTCGAGGCCGGCGGCGCGGTCGACCCCGCGTCGTTGCGTCCCGGCGACCTGGTCCGGGCGCGAGTCATCGGCACCGTGGGGGTGGACCTGACCGCGGTCGTGGAACAGGTACTCGACCCGGCGGCCGGCGGAGGGCAGAGTGGTGGCCGTGACTGAGGCCGCATCGAGCGCCCCCCACCGGGCCGTACCGCCAGCCCGGCGGGAGCCGCCGCCACCCACCGCGCCCCTGGTGAACCCGGCGAACGCGCTGACCGCGCTGCGGCTGGTGCTGGTGCCGGTGTTCGTCTGGATCTCGGTTGCCTCCGGCCTGGTCGCCGCCGACTGGCGAATCGTCGCCTGTGTGGTGTTCTGTGTCGCGTCGGTGACCGACTTCGCGGACGGGTGGCTGGCCCGGGCCCGCAACCTCGTCACCCCGTTCGGCAAGGTCGCCGACCCGATCGCGGACAAGGCGCTCACCGGTACCGCGCTGCTCGTGCTGTCGGTGTACGCGGGGCTGCCGTGGTGGATGACGGTGCTGATCCTGGTCCGCGAGGCGGGCGTGACGGTGCTGCGGTTCTGGGTGCTGCGGCACGGAGTGATCGCGGCCAGCCGCGGCGGCAAGATCAAGACGGTGCTGCAGATACTCGGCATCGCGTGGTACCTCGCCCCCTGGCCGGATCCGGTGTCCGCCGTCGGGTTCTGGATCATGCTGGCGGCGCTGCTGGTCACCGTGGGCACCGGCATCGACTACGTGTTCCGCGCGCTCGCCCTGCGCCGCACCGCCGCCGACCAGTCGTGACCGCGCCGGTCGAGGTGGTCGCGGAGCTGGCCCGGCGCGGTGAGACGCTCGCCACGGCCGAGTCGCTGACCGCCGGGCAGCTGGCCGGCACGGTCGCCGACGTGCCGGGGGCGAGCGCGGTGCTGCGCGGCGGCCTGATCGTGTACGCGGTCGATCTGAAGGCCTCGCTCGCCGGCGTCAGCGAGCGCCTGCTCGCCGAGCACGGCCCGGTGCACCCCGAGGTGGCCCGGCAGCTCGCCGCGGGCGCCCGCGAGCGCTGCGGCGCGACCTGGGGTTTGGCCACCACCGGGGTGGCCGGTCCGGAACCGCACGGCGGTCAGCCGGCGGGCACCGTCTACGTCGGGCTGGCCGGGCCCGGGGTGCTGCGCGCCGAGCGGCTCACGCTGCCGGGGGACCGCGCCGCGGTACGCGCCGGTACCGTCGCGGCCGCGCTGGAGCTGCTGCTGCGGTCGCTGCCGGCGGCCTGAGTCGCCCGGTCGTGTAGCTCGTTCGGGAAGATCATCCCGCGGTACTGTGTTGCATCACGTCGTGGGGCACGGTGTCGGTGTCGGCTCGGCGCGGTACCGTGGCGAACATCCCGGTCCGGGTGCGACGCTCTCGGGCCACGGTCGGGCCGAGTGGTGTCGGTCGCCGGAGGAGGTGTGCGATGGTCCTGCTGCGCAGGGTCCTGGGTGACACGCTGCGTGAACGGCGGCTGGACCAGCGCCGCACGCTTCGGGACGTGTCGACCGAGGCCAAGGTGAGCCTGGGTTACCTGTCCGAGCTGGAGCGCGGGCAGAAGGAGGCCTCCAGCGAGCTGCTGGCCTCGATCTGCGAGGCGCTCGGCGTGCACCTGTCCGACGTGCTGCGCGAGGTGAGCGACACGGTCGCGCTGGCCGAGGAGATGGCGGGGGTGCTCGCTCCGGTCGGGGCCGACGGGTCCGAGGCGCCCGAACCGGCCGCCGAGCCGGTCCCCGCTGGGGCGAACGCGCTGGCCGGTGGTGCGGTGTCGGCAGCCGCGGTGCAGCAGGGCGCAGTCACCAGCTCGGTGGCGATGCGGGGGCGGCCGACCCTGGCGCGCTCGGTCGGCCCGGCTGCGCGTCGGTCGACACGCGAAGTGGTCTGCGCGGCCTGAGCCGCGGTTCTCAGGGGCGTCCCTGAAGTGTCCCGGGCATTGCGGATAAAGCGGCGACGGGACTCTCACTTGCCGCCGAGTTCAGGCACACTTGATCTGGTGCGCGGATTGGCGTGGAGTCAGGGCGGCGTGCCGCAGGGCAAGCGAGGTCCGGGCGCTCGGTGCCGGTGGCATCGTGGTGTTTCGGTCGATTTTGTACCGATGGTGCCCCGATCGCCCGCCGGGGGCGGCGTGACGACGGTCGCACTCGCCTGACACGATGGGACGAACGCGTCGAGGCCGGCGCTAGCTAGAGCCGCAGAGAGGACCGCGAACAATGGCGAACCCGTTCGTCAAGGGCTGGCGATACCTGATGGCGCTGTTCGGTGCCAAGATCGACGAATACGCCGATCCGAAGGTGCAGATCCAGCAGGCGATCGAAGACGCGCAGCACCAGCATCAGGCGCTCACGCAGCAGGCTGCCGCGGTCATCGGTAACCAGCGACAGCTGGAGATGAAGCTCTCCCGGCAGATGTCGCAGGTGGAGCAGTTCCAGGGGCAGGCCAAGCAGGCGCTGGTGATGGCCGACAAGGCGCGGGCCGACGGCGACGAGACCAAGGCGCAGCAGTTCGAGCAGACCGCGCAGGTGCTCGCCACCCAGCTGGTCTCCGCCGAGCAGTCGATGGAAGACCTCAAGACGCTGCACGACCAGTCGATCGCGGCCGCCCAGCAGGCCCGCAAGGCGGTCGACGACAACGCGATGATGCTCAAGCAGAAGCTCGCCGAGCGCACCAAGCTGCTCAGCCAGCTCGAGCAGGCCAAGATGCAGGAGCAGGTGGCCAGCTCGTTGCAGAGCATGTCCGACCTGGCCGCGCCGGGCAACACGCCGTCGCTGGACGAGGTCCGGGACAAGATCGAGCGTCGCTACGCCAACGCGATGGGTCGCGCCGAGCTGGCGCAGAACTCGGTCGAGGGCCGGATGCTCGAGGTGCAGAAGTCGAGCCTGGACATGGCCGGCAACGCCCGGCTGGAGCAGATCCGGGCCAGCATGGCCGGTGAGCAGCTGACCAGTGCACCGGCGCAGAAGGCGGTCGAGTCCGGTTCGGCCGAGGCCGCCGACGCCGAGCAGAGCGCCGGGGTTGCCCGGTTGGAGCAGCTGCGCGCCAACATGAACAAGAACGGCAGCCAGGACGCCTCGGCGGGCTGATCGACCCGCCCGGGCGCCCGGGCGGGTGATTCCGTACGGGCGCCGGGTGGGTGATCGCTTCGCCGGGCCTGCCGCTCGGGGGAGGGCACCGGATGGCCGAGACGCGAGAGCAGCGGCTGCGCCGGTTGGGCAGACTGCGCCGCGCCTTCCGGCGCTGGGTGGTCCTCGGCGCCGGGCTGACCGGCGCCGCGGCGGTGCTCACTCCGTACGCGGGGGTGGGGCTGCCGGACGCGGCTTGGGCGGCCGGCGCGGGTGTCTCGGTGGCGCTCGCGGTCTTCCGGTGGCGCGACTACCGCGCCCTCGCCGCCGTGCCGTTGCCGCCGGAGCGGCCGCAGGTGGGTGCCGGCGAGGCGGTGCGGCAGGCGATGCGCTCCGCACTCGCGGCGAATCCGCTGGCCCGCGCCGCCGTGGACGAGGTGAGCCGACGGGCCGAGCGGCGCAAGTACGGCGACACTGCCGCGGCGGCGCCGATGGCCCGGCTGACCACCGCGATGCACACCCTCGACGACGTCCGGGCCGGTACGCGTACCCAGTTCATCGACGAGGCGCTGGCCGAGGCGGCCGACGGGGAACGGGCGCTGCGTGACCTGGCGCACCGGCTGCTCACGGTGGAGAAGGCGTCCCGGTTCGCCGGACCGGCCGAGGCACCGACCCTCGCCTCGGCCCGGCAGACGCTGTCCGGCCAGCTCGCCGACGGGGTGGCGACCTACGAGCGGCTGGCCGCCGCGACGGCCGCGGCGGCGGCCAGCGGTGTCGGCGTCGAGACCGGCGCCCAGCACCGGCTGACCGAGGCGGCGGATCGGATGGCCGCGTTCGCCGCCGGGCTGGCCGAGCTGCGCGAACCGGCCAGCTGACCCGGCGGTAGTGCCGGCGTCGTCGCAGCGGCCGGTCCGACGGCGCGTGGGCCACGATCGGGGCCCGGTGCGGCCGGGGACGGCTCGGCCGGCGTGGCCGGACTCACGCGCACTGCATCCCGCGTTGTCCGGGTCGTGACTTGGCGACGGGGCCGCCGCTCGGCGACAGTCGGTGCGGTGGCCGGGCACCGGCCGCCGCACCCCGGGCCCCGCGTCTGCCAGGTCGGTGCGTCGCAGCCGAGGCGCACCGCGCCGGGAGGTGCCAGTGCCGCAGGACCCCCACTCCGGATCCGCGTCGGCCGGTCCGTGCGGCGCGCCCTCCCCGGACCGCGCGAGACCCCGGTCACCTTCTGCTACCTGCTGGCGCTGCTTGCCGGCGCCGTCCTGCTTCGGGTGCTCAGCGCCGACGACGGGGCCCGGGTGCTCGCCGCCTCCAGTACCAACGTGGTGGAGCTCACCAGCCATCCCGTCCGGGCGCTCGTCGGCTCCGCGGTGTGGCTGCCGGACGGCGTCTGGCTGCCGTACGCGGTGGGGTTCGCGGTGACGCTGGCCCCGCTGGAGCGCCGCCTCGGTGGGCTGCGTGCACTGGCGCTGGTGGCTACCGGCCATGTCGGGGTCAGCTTGGCGACCGAGGCCGGAGTGGCCGTCGCGGTGCACGTCGGGGCGATGCCGCCGGCCGCGTTGAGCCGCCTGGATGTCGGTGCGAGCTACCTGCTGCTGACCGGGCTCGGCGCGGTACTCGGCCTGCTGCCGCGGGCGCTGCGCTGGCCGCTGCTGGGGCTCGCCGCCGCCGGGGCGGCCGGCGCTCTCGCGGTGACCGCGGACCTCACCTCGCTGGGTCACCTGCTCTGCCTGTTCGTGGGCGTCGCGTTCTGGCCGGCGCTGGCCCGCCGTGGCCTGGTCGGCACGGTGTGGCCGGGCCGGCTGGCCTGGCTGCCGGTGGCCGGACGCCGGGCCGCCCGCCGGGCGATGCCGGTGCGCCGCGCCGGTGCGGCGGTAGCGAGGACGGGCCGGCCCGGTCCGCGCCCGGCGGCTCCGGCCGGGAGGCGTCGTGTGGCGGGTCAGGCCGGGGACAGCCGAAGCACGTCGCCCGGCGCGAGCGCGAGTCGCTCCACCGCGGATCCGCCGTTGACCGCCAGCGTCACGTGGTCGGCCGAGTCGAGGTAGAGCAGCAGCACCCCGGGTGGTACCGATCCGAACGTGTCGCCGGTGCGCACCTGGAACGCGGCCGCACCGGCCGCGACGGCCACCGCCACCTTCTGGCCCAGCTCGGCCAGCACCTCCGGGCCGGCGGCGAGCTGCACGTTGCCGAACCGGTCGACGGTCAGCACCTCGACCTCGACGTACCCGTGGCCGGCGCGCAGCAGCGGGTCGGTGAGCGTGATCAGCTCTGCCGGGTCGATCGGGGTACCGGCCTGCTCGAACGGGCGGCCGGCGGCAAGGTGCGCGGCGACCGGCGCGAAGATGTCCCGGCCGTGGAAGGTGGAGCGCACCGCGGTCAGGTGCCAGTCGGATCGGTCCAGCACGACCGCCCGTTCGGCGCCGCCGAGTTCGGCCGCTGCCCAGGGCAGCAGGCCGTTGTCCGGGCCGACCAGGATGCTGCCGCCGGCGCGGATCGCGACCGCGTGCCGGGCGGTCCCGACGCCGGGATCGACCACGCCGACGTGCACCGCGGGCGGCAGGAACGGCAGCGTCTGGGCCAGTACGACGGCGCCGCGGCGCACATCGCCCGGCGGTACGTGATGGGTGACGTCCAGTATCGAGACGGCCGGAGCGATCGTCGCCACCACGCCCTTGCAGGCCGCGACGAACCCGTCGACAGTGCCGTAGTCGGTGGTGAGACTCAGCCACCGGTATCCGCCCGTGTCGGTCACGATGGCCAGCCTACCGACCCGGGGCGACCGCCGCGCTGACCTGGCCTTCCAGCCGGATCTCGTCGTGCAGCCCGATGCCGTGGTCACCGCGCAGCGGGATGCTCGGCTTGCGCCGGCGGGCCCGGTCGACCGCGCCGGGATCGACGCCGGTGATGCGCATCCCGCGCCGCTGGTAGAAGCGCAGCGCGTCCAGGTTGTCGTTGGTGGTCACCAGCCACACCCGGGACAGCCCGAGCTCACCGGCCCGCCGGTACGCGGCGGCCAGCAGTGCGGTGCCGATCCCGCCGCGGCGCGGCTCGGCCGCGAGGCTGACCACCTCCAGCGCGTCCGGGTGCGCGGTGTAGCTGAGCATCCCGACCACGGTGCCGTCGGCGCGCTCGGCGATCAGCGCCGGCAGCGCCGTCGTGTCGTAGCTGGTGTCGTGCACCACGACCAGGGAGTCGCCGGGTGTGCTCCAGGCCAGCCCGGCGGTCGCGATCCGGCCGGCGTCGGCCGGTGTGGCCGCACGTACCCGCCACTGGGCCATGACCCCACCCTCCCGCCTCGGCGATGCGCGCGCCCCGGACCGCTGGTCGAGGCCTCGACCGGTCGCCGGTGCGGCCCGGCGCCCGACCGTACCCCGGCCCGGACCGTTGCTCCCCGTGGTGGGCCGCCGTCGAGGTGGGACTGCCCGGCCGGCCGAGCGCGGTCCGTCGGGTCGCTGGTGTACGGGTCGCCGGGACACGGGCCGCTCCACCGGGGCGGGTGCGCACGGTAGCGTCGTGCTGGTCTGCGATGCCGTACGGACGGGTGGGTCATGCAGCTTCGGGTGTTCACCGAGCCCCAGCAGGGTGCCAGCTACGACGATCTGTTGCGGGTGGCGCAGCGGGCCGAGGAGTGCGGCTACGACGCGTTCTTCAGATCGGACCACTTCCTGAAGATGGGTGACGTGTCCGGTGAGCCGGGCCCCACCGACGCCTGGATCACGCTGGCCGGGCTGGCCCGGGAGACGAGCACGATCCGGCTCGGCACGCTGATGTCGGCCGCCACGTTCCGGCTGCCCGGGCCGCTCGCGATCGCGGTGGCGCAGGTGGACCAGATGTCCGGCGGGCGGATCGAGCTGGGCCTGGGCAGCGGCTGGTACGAGCAGGAGCACGCCGCGTACGGCATCGGGTTCGGGTCGCTGCGGGAGCGCTTCGACCGGTACGCCGAGCAGCTCGCGATCATCACCGGGCTGTGGGCCACCGGCGAGGGCGACACGTTCTCCTACGACGGGGAGTACTACCAGCTCACCGAGGCGCCGCCGCTGGTGCGTCCGGCCCAGTCGCCGCACCCGCCGATCCTGATCGGCGGCTCCGGCGCCAAGCGCACCCCGCGGCTCGCGGCGCGCTATGCCGACGAGTTCAACGTGCCCTTCGCCGGGGTGGACGACACCGCCCGGTTGTTCGCCGGGGTACGGGCGGCATGCGAGCAGGCCGGCCGCGACCCGGAGTCCGTCCGGTACTCGGCAGCCCAGGTGCTGTGCTGCGGCCGGACCGAGGCGCAGCTGCGCGATCGGGCCGCCGCGATCGGCCGGGAGCTGTCCGAGCTGCGCGCGAACGGTCTCGCCGGCACGCCGGCCGAACTGGTGGACAAGATCGGCACGTTCGCGCGGGCCGGTGCCGGTCGGATGTATCTGCAGACGCTCGACCTGTCCGACCTCGATCATCTGGATCTGGTCGCCAGCGAGGTCCTGCCGCAGGTCGCGTCGCTGTAACCGGCACCCGGCCGGTGACGGCGTCGAAACGGCGAGACTCGGCGCCGTTCGGGTCTGGCCAGCCAGGAGGCCGGCGAGACCCGGCCGGGTGAGACCCCGCGTCACCCGGCCGGTGGAACCCGGCGTCATCCGACCGGTGTCGCCTGGCCCGGTGCCGCCTGGCCCGGTGTCACCAGCAGAGGCAGAACGGGTGCCCGGCCGGGTCGAGGAAGACCCGGAACGTGGTGCCGGGCTGCGTCTCGGCCAGCGTCGCGCCGAGGCCGAGCACCTTGTCCTGCGCGGCCTGCACCTCGCCCGGCTCGATGTCGAGGTCGAGGTGGAACTGCTGGGGCCGGTCCTGGCCGGGCCAGCGCGGCGGCTGGTAGTCGTCGACCCGCTGGAACGCGAGCCGCACCCCGGCGCCGTCGTCGGCCAGATCGACCCACTGCTCGTCGGTCTCGGTGACCGGCCAGCCGGTGAGCTCGGCGTAGAAGGCGGCGAGCGACCGCGGATCCGGGCAGTCCAGGACGATCGTGGTGAGCCGGGCGATGCCGGTCATGGCAGGTGCCTCCTTGGGGCGTCGGGCCGTGGTGCGTCACGAGGACTCGGCTGGTACCAGCGGTAACCAGTGAACGCCGGTACCAGCGGTAACCAGTGAACGCAGTATGCCGGTTGTGGCTGCCGCGCCGCAACCGGCATAACCAATTCACCGGTTACGCGCGGGAGGCGTTCAGGCGCGCAGGCGCAGGCCGCGCGGGGTGAGCCGGAAACCGACCTCGGTCAGCGCGGCGGACAGCGGCGTGGCGGTGACCGGCTCACCGTCGGCGCGCTGCACCGCGAGCGCACCGAGTGCGCCGGAGCGCACCGCATCGGCCAGCGCCCGCGCCGCCACCAGCAGCGTCTCCGGTGCGTCCACGTAGGACAGGATGGTCCGGCCGCCGCGCTCCACGTACAGCGCGAGGTCCCCGTCGACGAGCACCACCACGGCACCCGCCTTGCGTCCCGGCCGATGGCCGGTGGTGGACTCGGTGACCGGCCGGGTCGGCCAACCCAGCGCAGCGCCGTACGGATTGGCGGGATCGGTCGCGGCCAGCACCAGCGGCGCCGTCGGCGGCCCCGGCCGGCGGGCCCAGCCGGCACCGTCCACATCGGACGAGCGATCGGCGAGCGCGCGCAACCGGTCCACCGCACCGGGGACCGCGAACTGCGCCGCGCCCAGCGACTCGACGAAGTAACCGCGGCGGGCGGCGCCGCGCTCCTCCAGCGCGGCGAGCACCGGGTACACCGCGGCGAAACCGCCCGGCAGCTGCTCGGCGGCGACCGCGCCGCGGGTCAGCACCCCGTGCCGCTCCAGCAGCGCCTCGGCCCGCGCCGCGCCGCGGCGAGTGGGATCGGCGTCGATCTCGGGCAGCCGGTACCACCGGCCGGCGGTGCTCGGCGGCCCACCCCGGGACGGCAGCCCACCCCGCCGCAGCGCCATGCCGGAGCGGCCGCCCCGCCGGTACCGGGAGCGGACCGGCGCGGGACGGGACTTGTGCGCGCCGCCACCGCTCAACAGCGCGCGCAGCGGCGCCGTCGTGTCGTTGGACAGGTAGCCGGCCCAGACCAGGTCCCACAGCGCCGCGGTCAGCTCCTCGTCGGCCGGCGGTGCGCCGAGCGCGGCGCCGACCCGGTCGGCCAGGTCACGGAAGAACAGCGCCTGCCCGCCGTCGAGCGCGTCCAGCAGCGCGGCGTGCAGTTCACCGACCGCGAGGTCCGGCACCGGCGGGGGCAGCAGCAGCTCGGCGGTGTCGGCGAACGCGAGCACCAGGTAGCCGTCCGACGACGGCAGCGACCCGGCGCCGGCCCACACCACCTCGCCGGAGGAGCACAGCTGGTCGAGATAGGCCGGTGTGTAGTCGGCCACCCGGGCCGGCAGCACCAGCCGCTCCAGCGCGCTCGCCGGGATCGCCACCCCGCCCAGCTGCTCGATCGCGGCGGCGACCGCCTCGACGCCGCGCCCACCGCTGCCGACCTGCTGCCACTGGGGCAGGAACGCGGCGAGCGCCCGCGGCGGGGACGGCTCGATCTCCCGGCGCAGCGCGGCGAGCGACCGGCGCCGCAGGATCCGCAGCACCTCCGCGTCGCACCACTCGACGCCGGAGCCGCCCGGAGTGAACTCGCCGGACACCACCCGGCCGGTCGCCGCCAGCCGGCGCAACGCCTGCTCCACCACCGCGACACCCAGCCCGAACCGGGCCGCGCAGCTCGCCGCGTGGAACGGCCCGTGGCTTCGCGCGTACCGGGAGACCAGGTCGCCGAGCGGATCGGCGACCGGCTCGGTGAACGCCTCCGGCACGCCGACCGGCAACGCGACCCCGAGCGCGTCCCGGACCCGGCCGGCGTCCTCGATCGCGACGACCCGGTCGACCCCGGCGATGCGCACCACGATCGCCCGGCGGGTGGCGATCAGCTCATCGAAGTGCGCCGGCTCGATGCCGCGTTCCGCGCCCTCCGCGGTGGACAGATCGCCGATCAGGCGAAGGATCTCCGCCGCGTCCTCGACATCGCGGGCGCGCCGGTCCGGGGTGCGCCACTGCAGCCGGCGCTCGGTCTCCGCGACCACCTCCGGATCGAGCAGCTCGCGCAGCTCGGCCGCGCCCAGCAACTCCGCCAGCAGCACCGGATCCAGCTCCAGGGCCGCCGCCCGCCGCTCCGCCAGCGGGGCGTCGCCCTCGTACAGGAAGGCGCCGACGTAGCCGAACAGCAGCGACCGGGCGAACGGCGAGGGCCGTTGCGTCTCGACCTCGACCAGCCGCACCGAGCGGGCCGCGATCGCCGTCGCCAGCTCGCCCAGCGCCGGCAGGTCGAACACGTCGCGCAGGCACTCCCGGGCCGCCTCCAGCGTGATCGGGAAGTCGTCGTACTCCCGGGCCACGTCGAGCAGTTGCGCGGCCCGCTGCCGCTGCTGCCACAGCGGCCGGCGGCGGCGCGGATCGCGGCGCGGCAGCAGCAGCGCCCGCGCCGCGCACTCCCGGAACCGGGACGCGAACAGCGCCGAGGTACCGACCACGTCGCGGACGATCTGGGTCAGCTCGTCGGCGTCGAACGCCACGAGATCGGCGCCGGGCGGCTCGTCCGCGGTGTCCGGCAGCCGCACCACGATGCCGTCGTCGGCCGGCTGCGCCTGCGCCTCCAGCCCGTACCGCTCGCGCAGCCGGGCGGCGATCGCGAGCGCCCACGGCGCGTTCACCCGCTCGCCGAACACCGAGTGCACGACCAGCCGCCAGTCGCCCAGCTCGTCGCGGAACCGCTCCACCAGGATCGTCCGGTCGTCCGGCACGTGCCCGGCGGTCTCCTGTTGCTCGCCGACGTAGCGCACCAGGTTGCCGGCCGCCCAGTCGTCCATCCCGGCGGCGCGCAGCGCCTCGGTCGCGGCGGCCGGGTCGGCGCCGGCCACCTCGCGTTGCAGTGCGCCGATCGCGCGGCCCAGCTCGGCGGGGCGGCCGACCGTGTCGCCCTTCCAGAACGGCATCCGGGCCGGCGCACCCGGCGCCGGGGAGACCAGCACCCGGTCCGGCGTGATGTCCTCGATCCGCCAGCTGGTCGAGCCGAGCAGGAAGACATCGCCGACCCGCGACTCGTACACCATCTCCTCGTCCAGCTCACCGACCCGGGCCGCCTTCTCGGCGCCGGCCAGGTAGACGCCGAACAGGCCACGGTCGGGGATGGTGCCACCGGAGATCACCGCCAGCCGTTGCGCGCCGGGCCGGCCGGAGAGCCGTTCGGTACTGCGGTCCCACACCAGCCGGGGCCGCAGCTCGGCGAACGCGGTCGACGGGTACCGCCCGGACAGCATGTCCAGCACCGCGTGCAGGGCCGAGTCGGGCAGCTCGGCGAACGGGGCCGCGCGGCGGACCAGCCCGGCGAGGTCCGGCACCGACCAGTCGTCCAGCGCCACCATCGCCACGATCTGCTGCGCCAGCACGTCCAGCGGGTTGCGCGGGTAGTGCAGCTCCTCGATCTCGCCGCCGCGCATCCGGGTCGCGACCACCGCGCACGGTGCGAGATCGCCACGGTGCTTCGGGAAGACCACGCCGCGGCTCGGCGCGCCGACCTGGTGGCCGGCCCGGCCGACCCGCTGCAAGCCGGACGCGACGCTCGGCGGCGCCTCCACCTGCACCACCAGGTCGACCGCGCCCATGTCGATGCCCAGCTCCAGGCTGGAGGTGGCCACCACGGCCGGCAGCGACCCGGACTTGAGCTGCTCCTCGATCAGCTTGCGTTCCTCGCGGGAGACCGACCCGTGGTGGGCCCGCGCGATGACCGCGGCGGCGCCGGCCGCCACCCCGGACTCGCCGACCGCCTCGGCCGGGAACCCTGCCGTACCGACCGGGGCCGGCGCCAGCTCGTCCGGCGGCTCGGCGCCGGTGAGCCGTTCGGCGTGCAGCTCGTTGAGCCGGGCGCAGAGCCGCTCGGCGAGCCGGCGGGAGTTCGCGAACACGATGGTGGAGCGGTGCGCGAGGATCAGGTCCAGCACCCGGCTCTCCACCGCCGGCCAGATCGACGGGCGGCGCGGTGGTGGCGACCCCGGATCGTACGGATCGGGGTCGTCGGCCGGCACCTCGTCGAGCGCCGTCATGTCGGCCACCGGTACCTGCACGGACAGCTCGACGGTCTTGCCGGACGCCGGCGCGACCACCTCGACCGGCCGGCTGCCGGCCAGGAACCGGGCGGTCTCGTCGATCGGCCGGACCGTGGCGGACAGCCCGATGCGCTGGGCGGGGGCGGGCAGCAGCGCGTCCAGCCGCTCCAGCGACAGCGCCAGGTGCGCGCCCCGCTTGGTGGCGCACACCGCGTGCACCTCGTCGACGATCACCGTGTCGACGCCGCGCAGTGCCTCCCGCGCCGCCGAGGTGAGCAGCAGGAACAGCGACTCGGGCGTGGTGATCAGGATGTCCGGCGGGGTACGCGCGAAGCTGCGCCGCTCGGCGGCCGGAGTGTCGCCGGTGCGCATCCCGACGGTGATGTCGGGCCGGGCCAGGCCGAGCCGTTGCGCGGCCTGGCCGATGCCGGCGAGCGGGGCGCGCAGGTTGCGTTCGATGTCGACCGCGAGCGCTTTCAGTGGGCTGACGTAGAGCACCCGGCAGCGCCGGGTCGGCTCCGGCGCGGGCGCGGCGGCCAGCCGGTCCAGCGACCAGAGGAAGGCGGCGAGCGTCTTGCCGGACCCGGTCGGCGCGACCACCAGCGTGTTGGATCCGGACCGGATCGACGACCACGCGCCGGCCTGCGCGGCGGTCGGCGCCGCGAACGCGGCGTCGAACCACTGCCGGGTGGCCGTGCCGAAGCCGGCCAGCGCCTCCTCGTCTGCCATCCCTTCATCCTGCCGCGCGGGTGTGACGCTCCCGGCCGCCCCGCCGGTCCGGCACCGACGCCACAGCTGGACCCGGACCGCTCGCGAGGCTCGGCCCAGGTTGGGGCGAATGCGCCGCGCGCGGCGTTCTGGCCGGTTCAGCCGGCGTGCAGCCGGGCGCGCAGGCGGTCCCGGATCGCCGGCCACTCGTCCGCGGTCATCGCGTAGTAGACGGTGTCCCGCAGGCTTCCGTCGACCCGCTGCATGTGCGCCCGGAAGACCCCTTCGCGGGTGGCGCCGAGCCGCTCGATGGCCCGCTGCGACCGTTCGTTGCCGATGTCGGTGCGCCAGGAGACCCGACGCGCGCCGAGTGTCTCGAAGGCCCGGGTCAGCAGCAGCAGCTTGGCCTCGGTGTTGTGCCCGGTACGCCAGTGCGCCGAGCCGAGCCAGGTGTAGCCGATCTCCAGCCGCCGATGCGCCGGTACCACCTCGTAGTAGCTGGTCACGCCGACCGCCCGGCCGGTACCGCGGTCGATCTGCGCCCACGGCACCCGGTCACCGGCGGCCGCGGCGGTCAGCGCGGCGGTGATCTCGTGCGCCATCTCGCCCCGGGTGGCCGGCTGCGGTCCGGACAGCCAGCGCCACACCCGCGGATCCCGGCCGGCCTCGAACAGGTCGTCGACGTGGTCGAGCGACAGCGGCTCCAGCCGTACCCGCTCGCCGGTGAGCGGCTCGGCGGTCAGCCACGCCGACCGGGGCGGCTCGGCGCCGCGCTGCCAGCCGACCAGGTACGGCGGCAGGGCGACGCCGTTGTCCGACCGCGGTGGCCCGGCGACGGTGCGCAGCGGCAGCACCCCCGCCCAGTACGGCAGGTCGAGGTCCGCCTCGTCGTCGCCCACGGTGGCTGGCCGGATCTTGGCCGCGACCTCGGTCAACGGCAGCGCCAGGATGCTGACCTGGGCCAGCTCCCTGCGGTTGGGTGGCCGGGAGTCCGTGGAACGGCCGGCGGCGAGCTTGTCGACCAGCGCGGCGGCCACGGCGAGCTTGGTCGGCTCGTCGGTCACCGGGCGGGCCAGCCCGTGCGCGATCACCGATCTCGACGGTGCCGAGTGATGTGCCTGCGCGCGGGCGAACACCAGCCCGTCCAGGATCGTCGCGGCGACCGTCACCGGTAGCCCGCCGTCGCGGGCCGCGAGCGAGCTGCTCGCCCCGGTCGAGGCGTGCAGGTAGACGGTCTCCCCGATGCGCACGTGCACGGTCGGTATCACCCGCGGCAACCCGTCGACCACGTAGCCGAGGTGGCAGTACAGCGCCTCGTCGAGGATCTCGTGGATGGTCCGGTGGTCGCGATGCATCCGCTCCGGATGCCGGCGGGGGTGGTGGCCGGGTTGGCGGGGTAGGTCATGACGCGCCCCTCGATGCGGTTCCGATTTTGTTCTAGTACAATCTATTGATTGTGACAGCACAGTATCACGGGCGTACCTCGGCAGACATCGCCGCGAGCATCGAGAGCTCCGTCACCGCCGGCGAGCTGGCCCCCGGCGACGCGCTGCCCACCGTGCGCGCACTGGCCGCCGAGCTGCGGGTCAGCCCGGCCACCGTCGCCGCCGCGTACCGGGAGCTGCGACAGCGCGCCGTGATCGAGACCGCCGGCCGGGCCGGCACCCGGGTCCGGGCCCGCCCCGCGGTCGGCGCGCCCCGCCCCGGCCGGATGGCGTACCGGCTCGATCTGCCGGCCGGTGCCCGCGACCTGTCCGGCGGCGGGCCGGACCGGCGGCTGCTGCCCGCCCTCGCCGCCCCGCTGGCCCGCCTCGCCGAGCAGCCCGCCTGGCGCACCGGCCACGGGTACGACACCGCCGGGCCGCTGCCCGACCTGCTCGACCACGCCGCCGCCCGGCTGACCGCCGACGGGGTGCCCGCGGACGCGCTGGCCGTCACCGGCGGCGCGCTCGACGGCATCGAACGCACCCTGACCGCCCAACTCGCCCCCGGCGACCGGGTCGCCGTGGAGGACCCCGGCTGGGCCAACCTGCTCGACCTGCTCGCCGCGTTGCGGCTGGATCCGGTCCCGATGCCGGTCGACGACGACGGGCCCACCGAGGCGGGCCTGCGCGGCGCGCTCGCCCTGGGGGCGCGTGCGGTGCTGGTCACCAACCGGGCACAGAACCCCACCGGCGCCACCCTCACCGCGGCCCGCGCCGGCCGGCTGCGGGCGCTGCTCGCCGAACGGCCCGAGGTGCTCGTCATCGAGGACGACCACGCGGCCGAACTGTCCGAGACGGCGCTCGCCACGCTGACCGGGAGCACCGACAGCTGGGCCTTCCTGCGCTCGGTCTCCAAGCCGTACGGGCCGGACCTGCGCCTGGCGGTGCTGGCCGGTGACGCCCGTACGGTCGGGCGGGTGCGTGGCCGGCAGCGGGTCGGCGCCGGTTGGGTGTCCACCGTGCTGCAACAGCTGGTGCTCGAACTGTGGCGCGACCCGCAGGCCGGCGCGCAGGTCGCCGCGGCCCGCACCGAGTACCGGCGCCGCCGCGACGGTCTGGTCGCCGCGCTGGCCGACCGCGGCGTCACCGCACACGGCCGCAGCGGCATCAACGTGTGGGTACCGGTGGCCGACGAGACGGTCCCGCTGACCCGGCTGCGGGACGCCGGCTGGGTGGTCGCACCCGGAGCCGCGTTCCGGCTGGCCAGCGCGCCCGGTCTGCGGATCACGATCAGCGGCGTCGAGGTCGCGGAGCTGGCCCGGCTCGCCGACTCGGTCGCGGCCGCGGTGGCCGTCCGTACCGCCGGCTACGGCGCCTGACGCGGGTGCCGCCGCCGGGGACGCACCCGGGTGGGCGGTGCCATTGGGTGCGCGGGCGGGCGCGCCACGTCTCGCCCTGGAGGCAGTCGTCGAGGTCGCCCCCACCGAGCGCGCGGGAGACGGCTGCCGGGGTGGTGACGGAGTGGCGGGCGTCTCCCGGCGGACGCCGACGGCGAACGCGGAGTGGGAGCCCGAGGGCCGGCGGGATACGGTCGAGAGCACACCCGGCACGACCCGTTTGCGGAGGACACGGTGCGGCGAACCGACTTCTGGCGCCGAATGGAACACGTTTTCGGCTCGGCCTACGCCCGCAGCGTGGCCGCCGACCAGGTGCTCCCACAACTCGGCGGGCGCACCGTCGAGCAGGCGTTCGCCGGCGGCGAGGAAACGGTCGTGGTGTGGCGCGCGATCTGCCAGGCGTACACCGATCGGGTGCCCGGCACGCTGCGCTGACCAGGCCCGCGCGTGTCGCCCGGCGTTCGAACAGGCGTTCGGGTAGTGTCCACAGGGGTAGTCGTTGTCCACAGACGCGGTGCGCCGGGTCGTTTCTGTCAGACCGGGCGCCTAGCGTGTCAGCCGTGACCAAGCGATCGAACGCTAAGGCGGCAGTAGGGGTGGCAGGCATGGCAGCTGGGGGAGCAAGCTCCGATCGGACGAAAGCGCTGGACATGGCGCTCGCCCAGATCGACAAGCAGTTCGGCAAGGGCTCGGTGATGCGGCTCGGCGACCGGACCGCGCAGCCGGTCTCCGCGATACCCACCGGGTCCATCGCGCTGGATGTCGCGCTCGGCATCGGCGGCCTGCCCCGGGGCCGCATCATCGAGGTCTACGGCCCGGAGTCGTCGGGGAAGACGACGGTGGCGCTGCACGTGGTGGCCAACGCGCAGGCGGCCGGCGGCATCGCGGCGTTCATCGACGCCGAGCACGCGCTCGACCCGGAGTACGCGAAGGCGCTCGGTGTCGACACCGACGCCCTGCTGGTGTCTCAGCCGGACACCGGGGAGCAGGCGCTGGAGATCATGGACATGCTGATCCGCTCCGGCGCGATCGACATCGTCGTGATCGACTCGGTGGCAGCGCTGGTGCCGCGCGCCGAGATCGAGGGCGAGATGGGCGACAGCCACGTCGGCCTGCAGGCCCGGCTGATGAGCCAGGCGCTGCGCAAGGTGACCGGTGCGCTCAACAGCTCCGGCACCACCGCGATCTTCATCAACCAGCTCCGGGAGAAGATCGGCGTGATGTTCGGCTCGCCGGAGACCACCACCGGCGGCAAGGCGCTGAAGTTCTACGCGTCGGTCCGGCTGGACGTGCGCCGCATCGAGAGCCTGAAGGACGCCGGTGACGTGGTCGGCAACCGCACCCGGGTCAAGGTCGTCAAGAACAAGGTCGCCGCGCCGTTCAAGCAGGCCGAGTTCGACATCATGTACGGCAAGGGCATCAGCCGCGAGGGCTCGCTGATCGACGTGGGCGTCGAGCAGGGCATCATCCGCAAGTCCGGCGCCTGGTACACCTACGAGGGCGACCAGCTCGGCCAGGGCAAGGAGAACGCCCGACAGTTCATGCGGGACAACCCGGACGTGGCCAACGAGGTCGAGAAGCGCATCAAGGAGAAGCTGAACATCGGAGCGGTGCCGGGCGCCGACGCGGCCGAGACCGTCGTCGACGACGCGGCGGACTTCTGAGCCGATGACCGAACGGCAGCCCGGGCGGGGCCGCCGACGGCGGACGGCAGGGGAGCGTGGCGCTGCGGCCACCACCCCGCCGGCCGATCCGCGACAGCAGGCGCGAGACATCTGCCTCCGGTTGCTGTCGGTGCGTCCCCGCACTCGAGCCGAGCTCGCCACCGCCCTGCGCCGACGCGGCATCCCGGACGAGGACGCCACCGCGGTGCTGGAGCGGTACGGCGAGGTCGGCATGATCGACGACGAGGCGTTCGCGAAGGCGTGGGTGACCTCTCGCCATGCCGGTCGCGGGTTGGCACGCGGTGCGCTGGCCCGGGAGCTTCGCCAGCGCGGCGTCGACTCGTCGGCGATCGGCTCGGCGCTGACCGAGCTGGACGGTGACACCGAGGCGACGATGGCGCGGGCGCTGGTCGACCGCCGGCTGCGGTCCATGGCCGGGGTGCCCGCCGAGGTCGCGTTCCGGCGGCTGGTCGGCATGCTCGCACGCAAGGGTTACTCGTCCGGTCTGGCCGTGCGCACCGTGCGCGACGCCCTGGCCGCCCGCCCCGGCGACGACGGCTTCGTCGACGACGTGGACATGGACGCCTTGGCCGACAGTGTCGGCGGGGACGCCTTGGCCGACAGTGTCGGCGGAGACGCGTCGGCCGGCAGCGTCGGTGCCGACGGTCCGGACGGAGGCACCCGCGGCCGGTGATCGCCCGGGCCGGGCCGCCCGGTCGGGCGCCCGGCGTGACCAAGGTGTTACTGGGTGATGACCCCGCCGAGCGGCGGTCTCGATCGGGTGACATCGGCGTGTCGTGGGCGGCCGATGTGCCGGTGGCCGTCGCGCCGTCGTGGTGATCGATTCTCGGTGGGACCTGCGGTTCGGTTCGGGCCGACAGCGGCGCCCCGGCCGCCTCGCCCGCCGCCCCGTCGAGCGCGTGGGTGGGGATCCTTGACCGGGGTGGCGGCGCGACTTAGCCTCAGCCGTACCAAAGGAGCAGTCCGAACCATGCGGGCAATGGGCCCGCACATAGCGTGCACGACACAACGCCATATCGTCGCGAGAGTGACAGCGCCAAGCCGTGCGGGCGGCGACGGCGCCATACCGTCGCGAGAGCGAGGAGCAACGCAGGTGACCGGCGCTGCCGGTCACGACTGGGGTCCAGCAGGCACAGCGATGTGCCGCTGGCGTTCGTGCATGCTCGCCGCCGGGCTCTCCTTTCCGAGTGCCGTGCGTTCGCACGGCCGCGAAGGAGGGAGGCGGCCATGACCGCGAGCGACCTGCTGGTGCTGGTGGCGCTGGTGCTCGTCGTGGTGGCGGTGGTCGTGGTCGTGGTGGCCGTGGTTCTGGTGCGACGGATCCAGGCCGCGCCGCAGCCGCCGGCGGTCCTGCCGGAGGAGGACCCCGCGGTCGTCGCCGAGCGCGAACGGCACGAGGCGGCGCTGCGCACCGCCCGGGTGTCGGTGGACGAGGCGACCGCCGAGTTGGAACGCACCCGGTCGCAGACCGTGGCGGCGCAGGCCGAGGTGACCGCCGCGCGGGCCGAGGCCGAGCGGCTGCGGGTCGCCGCCCGCGAGGATGCCGAGGAGCTGCGCCAGCGGGCCCGCCGGCAGGCAGACCAGGACGCCGAGCAGGCACTCGTTCAGGCCCGCCGCACCGGCGCGCAGGAGCAGCAGCGGGTGCTGAGCGAGGCGAAGGAGCGGCTGGCCGAGCTGGAGCGGCGGGAGCAGCGGCTCGACGAGCGGGAACGTCGGCTGGACGAGGAGGTCGAACGGCTCGCCGAGCGGGACCGCCGGCTGTCCGCCGGCGAGGCGGAGCTCGCGGAGCGGTCCGCCGCGGTGGCCGAGGTCGACCAGGAACGCCGTCGCGAACTCGAACGGGTGGCCGGGCTGACCGCGGACGCGGCGAAGGGCGAGCTGGTCGAGTCGATCGAGACCGCCGCCAAGCGGGAGGCGGCCATCCTGGTTCGCGACATCGAGGCGGACGCCCGCGCGACGGCGGAGACGCGGGCCCGCGCGCTGGTGGTGGACGCGATCCAGCGGGTGGCGAGCGAGCAGACCGCGGAGAGCGTGGTCAGCGTGCTGCACCTGCCGTCGGACGAGATGAAGGGCCGCATCATCGGCCGGGAGGGTCGCAACATCCGGGCGTTCGAGTCGGTGACCGGGGTGAACCTGATCATCGACGACACGCCCGAGGCGGTGCTGCTGTCCTGCTTCGACCCGGTGCGCCGGGAGATCGGCCGGCTGACGCTGGAGAAGCTGGTGCTGGACGGCCGGATCCATCCGCACCGCATCGAGGAGGTGCACGACGCGGCGCGCCAGGAGGTCGAGCGGCTGTGCCTGCGGGCGGCCGAGGACGCGCTGGTCGAGGTGGGGATCACCGAGTTGCATCCGGAGCTGGTGGCGCACCTGGGCCGGTTGCGCTACCGCACCAGCTACGGACAGAACGTGTTGAAACATCTGGTGGAGACCGCGCACATCGCCGGCATCATGGCCGCCGAGCTGCGCCTGGATCCGACCGTGATCAAGCGCTGCGCCTTCCTGCACGACATCGGCAAGGCGCTCACCCACGAGGTGGAGGGCAGCCACGCCCTGATCGGCGCCGACCTGGCCCGCAAGTACGGCGAGGACGACGTGGTGGTGCACGCGATCGAGGCGCACCACAACGAGGTGGCGCCGCAGACCATCGAGGCGGTCCTGACCCAGGCCGCGGACGCGTGCTCGGGCGGCAGGCCGGGCGCCCGGCGGGAGAGCCTCGAGGCGTACGTGAAGCGGCTGGAGCGCATCGAGGAGATCGCCGGCGGCAAGGCGGGCGTGGAGAAGGTCTTCGCCATGCAGGCGGGTCGGGAGATCCGGGTGATGGTGCGCCCGGACGAGGTGGACGAGATCGGCTCGGCGGTGCTCGCGCGCGACGTGGCGAAGCAGATCGAGGAGGAGCTGACCTATCCGGGTCAGATCCGGGTCACGGTGGTGCGCGAGTCGCGAGCGACCGAGATCGCCCGCTGATCGCCCGCGGGGCGGCGGAGACCGCCCGTTGGCCGTTCGGTCGAGCGCCGGGACGGCCCGTTGGCGGTGCCGGCGGCCGATCCGTCTCGCCCGGCCGCCGCCTCCCGCTCGGCGACCGGGCACGGCGACCGCCGCGGGCGGCCGGCGCCGGCATCGGGGATGACCCCGATCGTGTCCCCGGGGTAGGGCACCGGGGGTAACCGGGGCTTCGCCCCGGATGTGCCGCTGCGCGCCGCCCGCGAGGGTCGTAGGTATGCCAGACGATCTCCTCGCGTCGCGCCGTCCTGGCGCCGCATCCTCGCGCCGGACCGATGCCGCATCGTCGCGCGGTGCCGGTGCCGCACCGTCGCGCTGGGCCGATGCCGCATCGTCGCGCGGTGCCGGTGCCGGTGCCGGTGCCGCACCCTCGCGCCGGGCCGACGCCGCGACCTGTGGCCAGCCCCACCCTGCGGCTACGGCTGCCGTCAGGCCCGATTCAGGTGCTTGCGGCAGTGTGCCGGCCGATTCCGGATGTGACCGTGTAAGCGGCGGTGCCGGATCGGCCGGCGCCGCGGCAAGGCCGGCCGGAGGTGAGACGGTGCGATCGGTACCTGGTGCCGCGGTGCTGTCCCTGTCGCTGGTCGGTCTCGCCGTGATGCTGATCGGCTACCTGCACGGTGCGACCGGGATCGACCCGGTGCGCGGCATGGTCAGCGACTACGTGTTCACGCCGATCGGTTCGATACTGCTGCCGGTCGCCGTGCTGGTGCTCGCGGCCGGGCTGATGGCGTTGCGGCGGG
The DNA here is from genome assembly GCF_016865425.1 of Actinocatenispora thailandica. Taxonomy (NCBI): domain Bacteria; kingdom Bacillati; phylum Actinomycetota; class Actinomycetes; order Micromonosporales; family Micromonosporaceae; genus Actinocatenispora; species Actinocatenispora thailandica. Next base: position 2,675,434 of record NZ_AP023355.1, read on the forward strand.
CGCTGGTCGCCGCGGGTGCCGCCGGCCGGTGGACCGGGGCGCTGGTGGCGGTCGCGGCGCTGGGGTCGGCGCTGATCGGGCTGTTTCCCGCCGACGTCACCGGCGCGCCGGTCACCACGACCGGCCTGGTGCACAAGCTCGCCGGTGGCCTGCTGTTCGGTGCGGTGCCCGTCGCGGCGCTGACCCTGGTGGCCGGTTCCCGGCGGGACCGGTGGCGGGCGGTGGGCCGGCCGCTGCGGTGGCTGGCGGGGATCTCGATCGTGCTGTTCGCCGGCTTCTTGACCAGCTATCTGCCGCTGTTCGGGATGCCGTTCCCGGGAGGCGGTGCGCTGGTGGGGATGCAGGGGCTGCTCGAGCGGCTGGTACTGGCGCCGGAGCTGGCACTGGTGGTCGTCGTCGCGGCGCGGTTGGCGCGACCCGCGGCAGCGGCCACGCCGGTACCGGTGGTGGCGGATGCGGTCGGTGCGGCGCGGGCGGAGGTGGGGCGATGACCACGGTGGCGATCGTGCTGGCACTCGCGGGTGCGGTGGCGTACGCGTTGGCCGCGCACGTGCAGCACGCCGCGGTACGGACCGCCTGCGCGCCGGGGCGCGGCCGGATCGCCCGGCTGGTCCGGCAGCGTCGCTGGTTCGGGGGCTGCTGCTGATCGGCGTCGGCGCCGGGCTGCACTCGGCGGCGTTGGGGCTGGCGCCGCTGAGCGTCGTGCAGCCGCTGGGGGTGCTCGCGGTGGTACTGGTCGCGGCGCTGTCGGCGTTCTCGGCGCGGCGCTGGCCGGGGGCCGTGACGTTGACCGCGATCGGTGCGACGACCGCGGCGGTGGGCGGGTTCGTGGTGCTCACCTCGGGCCAGGCGCGGGACACGGTGATCTCGGACGTGGCGATCGGCCGTACCGCGATGCTCGCGGCGGCCGGCGTGGCGGTACTGGGTGCCTTGGCGCTGCTGGTGCGGGGCCGGGGCCGGTGCCTGGCGCTTGCCACGGCAGGTGGCCTCGCGTACGGCTTCGTGTCGGTGTCGACGCGGGTCGTGGTCCAGCGGCTGCTGGTCGGCGGTATCGGCGCGGTGCCGCTGCTGGTGGTGGCCGGGTTGGTGGCGGCGTTGTTGGTCGGCGGTGCGCTGATCCAGCTCGGGTACGCGTCGGGGCCGCCGACGGTGGTGGTGGCGTGCCTGACGATGGCCGACCCGTTCTTCGCGGTACTGGTCGGTGCGCTGCTGCTCGGCGAGGGCACCGCGATGTCGCCGGCGACGGTGGCCGGTCAGGTCGTGCTGGCCCTGGTGGCGGCGGGCGGTGTGGTGCTGCTGGCCCGGTTCCACCCGGACGCGGCGCCGCGGGCGGTGCGCGACGGCGGGGACCCGGCGGCGTCGCCGGGCGGGTCGGAGGAACCGGTGCTGGCCGGCGACCGGAAGCTGGCCGGGCGCCGCGGGGGCGTGGCGAGTCAGCAGGGCAAGACCGAACACAGGATGCCGGCGCGGTTGCCGGAAGCCGACGTGCGGGACGGATCGGGGACGACGGTGAGGACGCCGTCGCGGATGAGGGAGCAGACGGTGAACGGTGGCGATGGCGCGGTTCGGCGGATCGTGGTGGGTGCGGACACGTTCGTCCCGGACGTCAACGGGGCGGCGCGGTTCTCGTACCGGCTGGCGACGGGGCTGGCGGCGCGGGGACACGAGGTGCACGTGCTGGCACCGTCCCCGGACGGGGCCGCGGGAGTGTCCATGATGGACGGTGTGGTGGTGCACCGGGTACGGGCCCGGCGCACGCCGTTCCATCCGACGTTCCGGTTCTGCCCGCCGTGGCAGGCGGCCGCGGCGGCCGACGACCTGCTGGCGGAGCTGGCGCCGGACGTGGTGCACATCCAGTCGCACATGCTGATCGGCCGGGCGCTGTCGGTGGCGGCGAACCGGCACCAGGTGCCGCTGGTGGCGACCAACCACTTCATGCCGGAGAACCTGTTCGGCTACCTGCGGTTGCCGACCGCGCTGCACACCGCGGCCCGGTCCGCGGCATGGCGGGACGCGGCGCGGGTGTTCCACCGCGCGGTCGCGGTCACCGCACCGACCCAGCGCGCGGTGGATCTGTTGCAGGAGAACGGGATCGAGCAGGCCGAGGCGGTGTCCTGCGGGATCGACCTGGACCGCTTCGCGGCCCGCCGGCTGCCGGACGCGGCGGTACCCACGGTGCTGTTCGTCGGCCGGCTGGACGCCGAGAAGCGGGTCGACGAACTGATCCGGGCGCTCGCGCTGTTGCCGGCGGCGTTGCCGTTGAACGTGGAGCTGGTCGGTACCGGGTCGCGCCGGGACGAGTGGCAGCGGCTCGCCGCCGACCTGGGCGTCGGCGACCGGGTCCGGTTCAGCGGGTTCGTGCCGGACGAGGAGTTGCCGGCCGCGTACGAGCGGGCCGACATCTTCTGCATCCCCGGCATCGCGGAGTTGCAGAGCCTGGTGACGATGGAGGCGATGGCCGCCGGCCGCCCGGTGGTCGCCGCGGACGCGATGGCACTGCCGCACCTGGTGCACAACGGCGACAACGGCTGGCTCTACCAGCCGGGCGACGTGGCCGGGCTGGCGTCCCGGCTCGGGATGCTCGCCGCCGACCCGCAGCTGCGGGTGCGGATGGGGGCGGCCGGTCGGCGCCGGGTGGAGGAGCACTCCGTGCCGGCGACCCTGGCGCGGTACGAGCAGCTCTACGCCCAGGTGCTCGGCGAGCCGGCCGCCGAGCCGGTGCTGGCCGCCTGACGCCGATCGGGTGCTGGCGGCCCGACGTCGAGCGCTGGCGGCCCGACGCCGAGGGGTGCTGGCGGCCCGACGCCGAACCAGCGCTGCCGGCCGCCGGGGCCGACGAACCGCCCGGCGGACGGTACTCGGCGCCCTGGCCGTGACCGGGGCGCCGAGTACCGGGGCGCCGAGTACCGGGGCGCCGAGTACCGGGGCGTTACTTCGGTGCGGGCGGCTCGCCGCCGAGCGGGCCGGCGGCGACCGGCTCCTCGCCGGTCTGCATGGCGGTCAGCGGCGCGGCGGCGAGCTTGCGGGACCGCGACATCCGGCGTTCCAGCCAGGACGCCAGCCAGGACAGCAGCAGGTTGATCACGATGTAGATGGCGACGACCACGATCAGGGTGGTGACCACCGGTGGCTGCGGCAGCTCCCAGATGTCGGCGCCACCCTGGTAGATCCGCTTGCCGAAGCTCAGCAGTTCCTGGTAGCCCACGATGAAGCCGAGCGCGGAGTCCTTCAGCGCCACCACGCACTGCGCGACGATGGCCGGCAGCATCATCCGGATCGCCTGCGGCGCAAGGATCATCCGCATCACCGCGGTCTTGCGCATGCCGAGCGCGTACGCCGCCTCGCCCTGGCCGCGCGGCACCGCGTTGATGCCGGCCCGGAACACCTCGGCGAGCACCGAGCCGTTGTACAGGGTCAGGCCGACCACCAGCGCGGCGAACGCGTCGGGCGGGGTGGCGCCGATCGCGGTACCGATGAACGACAGCGCCGGGCCCCAGGTGAACAGGCCGAACAGGATCAGCAGCAGCAGCGGAACGGCACGGAAGAACTCGATGACCACGAACGCCGGCCAGCGCAGCCAGGCCCGGTCGGACAGCCGTCCGGCGGCGAGGACCGCCCCCAGCACCAGGGCGAGCACGATCGACAGCAGCGCTGCCTTGATCGTGGCGAACAGCGAGTCGAACAGCTGTCGCCACAGCCCGGGGTCGGCGAACGGGCTCCACATCGCGGCGGACAGTTGCCCCTTGCGGGCCACCTGCCAGGTCACGAACGCGACGATCGCGGCCAGCGCCACGATGCTCACCGCGGTCCAGAACCGGACCCGCCGGCGCGCGGCCGGCCCGGGGTTGTCGTACAGCACGCTCGTCATCGAGACACCGCCAGTCGCCGCTCGGCCAGGTTGAACGCGCCGGACACCAGCAGGGTCAGCACGATGTAGCCGACCGCCACCGCGATGAACTCGGCGTACAGGTGCTCGGGTGGTCCCGGACCTGGTCGTCGAAGAACTTGGTCAGCTCACCGACGTTGAAGAACTCGGCGATCGCGGAGTTCTTGATCATCGCGATGTACATGCTGGCCAGCGGCGGCAGCACCGAGCGCAGCGCCTGCGGCATGACCACCAGCCGCAGCGTCTGGCCGAACGTCATGCCCACCGCGCGGGCCGCCTCGGCCTGCCCGACCGGTACCGCGTTGAAGCCGGAGCGGATCGCGTCGGCGACGAAGCACGAGGTGTAGGTCGACAGCGCGATCACGGCGAAGATGAAGAACGTGTCGACACCGATCGCGTCGGCCCAGGCGAACCGGATGCCGACCAGCGGCAGCACCACCGAGGTGGCGAGGAAGACCAACGTCAGCGGGGTGTTGCGGAAGAAGCCGGACCAGGCGGTCCCGGCGACCCGCAGGGCGGGAATGGGCGACACCCGCATGGCGGCGACGATCAGCCCGATGATGGTGGCGAGGATGCCGGCGACGACGGACAGTTCGACGGTGCCGAGCAGGCCGCTGAAGAACGGCCCGCGTTGCTGCCACAGGAATTCCAGGCCGCCGGCGGACGCACCGGCGGTTTCGGCGAGAACCACGTGTCCTCCACAGGATGCCGACCGCGAGCCGTCTGGTGGCTGCGGTCGGCCGGGATCGATGCGGCGGCGAACGCCGCGGTCGGTGCCGGGCCGGGCCGGCCCGATCGCTCGGGCGGCCCGGTAGCCGACCGTCGGTCAGGCGCCCGACTGCTGCCGGGCGGGTTGCCGACGGTGGCGCGGATCGGGACCGGCGAGGTGTCGCCGGCCCGATCCGCGACCGGTCAGTAGCGGTCCAGGGTCGGCGGGTTCGGCGCGTCGGAGCCGGACTTGCCGAGGGTCAGGTCGTAGGCCTTCTTCCAGCTGCCGTCGGTGAAGGAGGCGTCCAGCCGGTCGTCGACCCACTTCCGCAGGTCGGTGCGGTCCTTGTTCATCCCGATGCCGTACTTCTCGGTGGAGAACGGCTTGCCGACGACCATCAGGTGGTCCGGGTCCTGGGCGGCGTAGCCGAGCAGGATCGCGCCGTCGGTGGTCAGCACGTCGACGGTGGAGTTCTGCAGCTGGGTGACGCAGTCGGAGTACTGCGCCAGCGCGACCGGCTTGGCCTTCGGGTAGTTCTTCTCGATGTTGGCCAGCGGGGTGGAGCCGGTCACCGAGCAGACCTTCTTGCCGGCCAGGTCGTCCGGCGTCTTGATCTTGTCCTTGTCTTCCTTGCGGATCAGCATGTCCTGACCGGTCTCGTAGTACGGACCGGCGAAGCCGACCAGCTGCTTGCGCTCGTCGGTGATCGAGTACGAGGCGATCACCAGGTCGACGGTGCCGTTCTCCAGGAACGTCTCGCGGTTCTTGGACACCGTCTCGACGAACTCGACCTGGTTCTTGTCCTTGTAGTTCAGGCCGAGCTGACCGGCGATCATCTTGCCGATCTCGATGTCGTAGCCCTCGACCTCGCCGGTGGTCGGGTTCTTGTACCCGATGCCGGGCTGGTCGAACTTGACGCCGATCTTGATGTGCTTGGCCTTGTGGATCTTGTCCATCGTGGAGCCCGCGGCGAACTTCGGGTTCTTGACGATGGTGTACGACCCGGAAGCGGCCTTGTCCTTCTTGGTCTTGTCGTCCAGCTTGCTGCCACCGCACCCGGCGGCGGCGCCGAGCGCGAGCGAGCCGATGACGGCGACCGCGAGGAGTCGCTTCAGTTTCATCAGTGCCTCTCCTGGGATGGGGGTGCACGCGACGGCCGGGCCGTCGCGTGCGGTCACGGAAGTACCGGCCGGGCGCGGTCGCGCCGGCCGGTCAGGACGCCGTCAGTGCGTCAGGATCTTCGACAGGAAGTCTCGGGCCCGCTCGGACCGCGGGTTGGTGAAGAACTCGTCCGGGGTGGCCTGCTCGACGATCTGGCCGTCGGCCATGAACACGACCCGGTTCGCGGCCCGGCGGGCGAAGCCCATCTCGTGGGTGACCACGATCATCGTCATGCCCTCGCGTGCCAGCGAGGTCATCACGTCCAGCACCTCGTTGATCATCTCCGGGTCGAGCGCGCTGGTCGGCTCGTCGAACAGCATCACCTTCGGCTGCATGGCGAGCGCCCGGGCGATCGCCACCCGCTGCTGCTGGCCGCCGGACAGCTGGGCCGGGTATTTCTCCGCCTGGTTGGCGACGCCGACCCGCTCCAGCAGCCCCATCGCGCGCTCGCGCACGATGTCGGACTTCTCCCGGCGCACCTTCACCGGGCCGAGCGTGACGTTCTCCAGGATCGTCTTGTGCGCGAACAGGTTGAACGACTGGAACACCATGCCGACCTCACTGCGCAGCCGGGCGAGTGCCTTGCCCTCCTCCGGCAGCACCGAGCCGTCCACGGTGATGGTGCCGGAGTCGATCGGCTCCAGCCGGTTGATCGCGCGGCACAGCGTCGACTTGCCCGAACCGGACGGGCCGATCACCACGACCACCTCGCCGGTGTGCACCGTCAGGTTGATGTCCTGGAGCACGTGCAGGGGGCCGAACCACTTGTTGACGCCGTCCAGCACGACCAGCGGCTCGCCGGTGTGCGGCGGCTCGGTCGGCTCGGGGTGGTGGCCTCGGTCTGGGTGTCCACTGCTTCGTCCTCAATCGTGCGTGGGGTTCGGCGTTTTTCCGTCTGTTTGCCTTGCGCCGTGGCGGCCACTGTAACGGTACCGGCCGACATGGCACGCGGTGACTGGTGTCACGGCGCGGTAACGGGCGCCGTTTGTGTCGAGATGACCGGGCAAATAGGGCATCGAGCCGGCCGTCGTCACCATCAGTGACGAATCGAGGTCGATCAGTGCCCTGCGGGGTCGCGGCTCGGGCGCCCGGCCGGCCGCGGCCGACGTGCCGGGCTCCGTGGTCGCGCGCACGGCTACCCTGGTCGATTGAGATGAGTACTCCCGTGGACACCCCAGCCGCCGGCCGCACGTACCAGGTCCGTACCTACGGCTGCCAGATGAACGTGCACGACTCCGAGCGGATCGCCGGCCTGCTGGAATCCGCCGGCTACGTCCAGGCGCCGGACGAGGCCACCCCGGATCTGGTCGTGTTCAACACCTGCGCGGTGCGGGAGAACGCCGACAACCGGCTGTACGGCAACCTCGGTCACCTGCGTCCCACCAAGGACGCGCACCCGGGCATGCAGATCGCCGTCGGCGGCTGCCTGGCGCAGAAGGACCGGGGCGAGATCGTGCAACGCGCGCCGTGGGTCGACGTGGTGTTCGGCACCCACAACGTGGGATCGCTGCCCGCGTTGCTGGAGCGGGCCCGGCACAACGAGGCGGCCGAGGTGGAGATCCTCGAATCGCTGGAGGTGTTCCCGTCCACGCTGCCGGCCAGGCGCGAGTCCGCCTACGCCGGCTGGGTGTCGATCTCGGTCGGCTGCAACAACACCTGCACCTTCTGCATCGTGCCGTCGCTGCGCGGCAAGGAGACCGACCGCCGGCCCGGCGACGTGCTCGCCGAGGTGCGCGCGCTGGTCGAGCAGGGTGTGCTGGAGGTGACCCTGCTCGGTCAGAACGTGAACTCCTACGGCGTGGAGTTCGGTGACCGGCAGGCGTTCGGCAAGCTGCTGCGGGCCTGCGGCGACATCGACGGGCTGGAGCGGGTGCGGTTCACCAGCCCGCATCCGCGCGACTTCACCGACGACGTGATCACCGCGATGGCCGAGACGCCCAACGTGTGCCACCAGCTGCACATGCCGCTGCAGTCCGGTTCGGACGCGGTGCTCAAGGCGATGCGCCGCTCCTACCGGTCCGGCCGCTACCTCGACATCCTGCGCAAGGTGCGCGAGGCGATGCCGGACGCGGCGATCACCACCGACATCATCGTCGGGTTCCCCGGCGAGACCGAGGAGGACTTCCAGGCCACCCTGGACGTGGTCGCCGAGGCCCGGTTCGCCTCGGCGTTCACCTTCCAGTACTCGATCCGGCCCGGTACCCCGGCCGCGACGATGGCCGACCAGGTGCCGAAGCCGGTCGTCCAGGAGCGGTACGAGCGGCTCGTCGCGCTGCAGGACGAGATCTCCTGGCAGGAGAACCGCAAGCTGGAGGGCCGCGAGGTGGAGGTGCTGGTCGCGGTCGGTGAGGGCCGCAAGGACCAGGCGACCGGGCGGCTGTCCGGGCGGGCCCGGGACGGCCGGCTGGTGCACTTCACCGGCGCCGAGGGCATCCGTCCCGGCGACGTCGTCACCACCACGATCAGCTACGGCGCGCCGCACCACCTGGTCGCCGATGGCCCGGTCGGCTCGCACCGGCGCACCGCCGCCGGCGACGCGGCCGAGGCGGGCCGCACCCCGAGCACCCCGGGCGTGCTGCTGGGCATGCCCACCGTCGGTGCACCCGCCGCCGGCTGACCCGGTGCCGGCGGCGTAGCCCGGCCCGGCGCGCGGGCCAGCGTTCCACCCGGTGCCGGTTGCCCCGCGCTACGGCGGCTCAGGAGGTGCGGGTGGTGGCCGCGGTGGCGAGAGCGGTCAGCACCTCGGCCGGCCGCGGTGCGATCGGGGCGCCGGCGAGAGCCGCCAGGCAGTCGGCGGTGAGTTGCCCGATGCGGCGTTCGGTGTCGGCCAGCGCGCCGGTGTCGACGATCAGCTCGCGCAGCTGCGCCACCCCGTCGGCGTCCAGGCCGGCGGCGCCGAGGCGGGCGTCGAGGACCGCGCGGCCGGCCGGCGTGGTCGCCTCGTACGCGGCGGCCACCAGATAGGTGCGCTTGCCCTCGCGCAGGTCGTCGCCGGCCGGCTTGCCCGTCTCGGCGGGATCGCCGAACACCCCGAGCACGTCGTCGCGCAGTTGGAACGCCTCACCCAGCGGCAGCCCGTACGCCGAGTACGCGGCGAGCGTGGCGGCGTCGGCGTCGGCGCCGGCCAGCCGGCCACCCAGCAGCAACGGCCGCTCCACCGTGTACTTCGCCGACTTGTACCGCGCGACCCGCTCGGCGCGGTCCCGGGAGGAGTGCGCCACGTCGGCCTGCGCCAGCACGTCGAGGTACTGCCCGGCCATCACCTCGGTACGCATCAGGTGGTACGTCTCGCGGCCGGCTTCCAGCCGGGGCGCCGGCACCCCGGAGCCGTCGTACATCTCGGCGGACCAACCCAGGCACAGGTCGCCGAGCAGGATCGCCGCCGCGGTACCGAAGCCGGCCGGTTCGCCGGACCACTGCCGCTCGGCGTGCAGCGCGGCGAACCGGCGGTGCACGGCCGGCTCGCCGCGCCGGGTGTCGGACGAGTCCATCACGTCGTCGTGCATCAACGCGCAGGCCTGCAGCAGCTCCAGCGAGGCGAAGGCGGTGACGGCGGCGTCGTCGTCGGCCCCGCCCGCGCCCCGGTACCCCCAGTAGGCGAAGGTGGGGCGCAGCCGCTTGCCGCCACCCAGCACGAACGCGTCCACCGCGGCGCAGATGTCGCCGAGCTGGGCGTCGATCGCGGTGAGCCGCGCGCGTTGCCCGGCGAGGAACTCGCGCAGCGCCGTCTCGATGCGCGCGCGCAGCGCGGCCGAGCTGGTGGCGGGCACCGTGGGCACCTGGGCTTCCCCCGATCGGCGGCTCGACCCGCCGGCTGCTGGTACGGCGGCCGCAACCGGCGGGGCCGCCTCGCAGCACGGTATCCCCACCGTGTTGCGGCACGACCGCCGGCCACCGGGCGGCCGGCCGATCCGCCGTCCGCCACCCGTACCCCACGGCATCGGCGACATGTCCGACCGGCAACGGCCGCGCGACACCTGGCCCGGCCGGTACAGTGACCAGGTGGCACTCGGTACCCCTTCGGTGATGCCCGGTGGCGATCCCGCCATCGGGCGGTTGGTGCGTGTGGCGGCACCGACGTTCTCGTTCGAGTTCTTCCCGCCCAAGACCGAACGCGGCAACGAACTGCTCTGGCAGGCGATCCGGGAGCTGGAACCGTTGCACCCGTCGTTCGTGTCGGTCACCTACGGCGCCGGCGGGTCGACCCGTGGGCGCACCGTGGAGATCACCGAGCGGATCGCGACCGAGACGACGCTGACCCCGATGGCGCACCTGACCGTCGTCAACCACTCCGTCGCCGAGCTGCGCAACCTGGTCGGCCGGCTGGCCGAGGCCGGGGTGCGCAACCTGCTCGCGCTGCGCGGTGACCCGCCGGGCGATCCGATGGGGGAGTGGGTCCGGCACCCGGAGGGGGTCGACTACGCCGCCGACCTGGTCCGGCTGATCCGCGAGGCCGGCGACTTCTGCGTCGGCGTGGCGGCCTTCCCGTACCGGCACCCGCGATCGCCGGACGTGGCCAGCGACACCCGCCACTTCATCCGCAAGTGCCGGGCCGGCGCCGACTTCGCGATCACCCAGATGTTCTTCGACGCCGACGACTACTTCCGGCTGCGCGACCGGGTCGCCGCGGCCGGCTGTGATGTGCCGATCCTCGCCGGCATCATGCCGGTGACCCGGATGAGCACCGTGGAGCGCTCCGAGCAGATGTCCGGTGCGCCGTTCCCGGCGGCGCTCGCGGCCGAGTTCGAGCGGGTGGCAGACGACCCGGAGGCGGTTCGGCAACTGGGCGTCGAGCAGGCCAGCCGGCTGTGCGAGCGGCTGCTCGCCGGCGGCGCGCCCGGCATCCACTTCTACACGCTGAACAGGTCCACCGCGACCCGCGAGGTGTGGCACAACCTGGCGCTGCCGACCGCCGCCGCGGCCGGCGGCTAGGTGGGCCGGTAGCGGCCGCCATGGTGGCCGGCGGGGGAGTCCAGACCGACTGGGTCGGCTACGCGACCCGGTGGAAGGCGCTGCACGGCGGCTACGACCCGCAGGCCGGCGCGTTCCCGGTGCGCGGCTGGTTCTACCTGACCTACCGGTCGGCTCGCGGGCTCGCCCGGATCGGCGTCAGCCCGGCCACGGTGACCGTGGTCGGCCTCGTCTGCTGCCTGTTCGTGCCGGCGGTGGCGGCCCAGCACGGCCGGTGGCCGGTGGTGGCCGGCGGCCTGGTGGCGCTCGCCGGCGTACTGGACGGCCTGGACGGTGCGGTCGCGGTGGTGGCCCGCCGCGTCACCCGGTTCGGCTACGTGTACGACGCGGTCCTCGACCGGCTCGGCGAGACCGCCTGGTTGGTGGCGTTCTGGCTGGTCGGGGTGCCCGGCTGGCTGGTCGCGCTGACCGCCTGCCTGGCCCTGCTGCACGAGTACCTGCGGGCCCGGGCCACCGCCGCCGGCCTGTCCGTGCACGCGGTGACCAGCCTGGCCGAGCGGCCGGTGCGGGTGTTGATCAGCGCGCTGGGGCTGACGCTGGTCGGGGTGTCCGGTGGGTTGTCGGACAGCCTCGCGGCCGGCGCCGGTACCGTCGCGGTCTCCATCTGGCTGCTGCTGGGCGTGGTGGGGTTCGTCCAGCTGTTCGCCGCGGTCGGCCGGGACCTGGGCTGACCGCCGGCGGCTGGGCCACCTGGGCTGACGCCGGTGGTCGGGTCAACGCTCCCGTGGCTCGTCGGCCTCGGCGCTTCGCGGCTTCGCGGACGTGGCGTCGGCGGTCGGCTCGCCGGTGGGTGCGGCCTCGGGAGGCTCGGCGTCCGGCTTGCCGCTGACGAACTCCTGGACCGCGATCTTGGCCCGGATCAACGGCTTGCGGATGCGTTCCTCGCGGCGCCGGGCGCGCCGCAGCTTGCGCGGGCGCCGGGCGTACCGCCAGCGGGCCCACGGCGCGTCCGGCCGGCTGAGCCGGATCGCCCCGATGACGGTCAGCAGCGGGATGAAGATGCCCACCAGGCCGGTCCAGATCTTGCCCTTGAGCAGGGTGATCACCACCAGCGCCAGGTTGAACAGGGTGTAGCCGGCGCCGATCAGCCAGCCGCCGAGGCCCGGGTACAGCGCGCGGGCGTCGTTGACGTCGCCGACCCCGATCGGGGTGACCCGCAGCAGGATCAGGCCGGTCACCGCGATCGCCGCGAACACCGCGTCGATGGAGGTCCGGCCGGCCTTCGCCCAGTACACGTCGTCCAGGTGCAGGATCAGCGCGAACTCGTCGAGCACCAGCGCCGCGCCGACCCCGAACAGCGCCGCGAAGCCCGCCCGCCAGCCGATCAGGTTGTCCGGTAGCGCCAGCCCGATCACGCCGCCCAGCAGCATGAACACCACCCCGAACACGACGTGGTGGATGTGCGTACCGCCCGGCTTCACGTTGCCCGGCCACCACCGCACCTGGGCCCGGATCATCCGCACGCTGAACCGGATGAACAGGAACCCGACCACGAAACCGCAGAAGAAGCAGAACAGCGGCAACCGGCCGGTCGCAACGATCGAGTCGTGGAACCAGTGCCCCATCCCGGTTCACCGACCCGGCCCGGGTGATCGCCGTCCACCGCCGCACGTACCTGCCATGGGGCTGTTCTTACCGCCGCCCGCCCGCCCGGTCGGGTCGAACGGTCAGATTGACCCCTCCAGCGGCAGCCGCCGGCCCAGTACCGCGAACGGCCGTTCGTCGCCGGGGAAGCGGAAGTGCCGCAGCACGTCGACGAACCCGGTGCGTCGGTAGAGCCGCCACGCCCGGGACGACTCGTGCGGCACCTCGGGCGTGGACAGCAGCACCGTCGCCTCGGTGGCGCCGTCGAGCAGCGCGGTCAGCTGCGTGTACCCCCGGCCGTGGCCCTGCGCGTCCGGCCGGACGTGCAGCTCGACCAGCTCGAAGCAGTCCGACAGCCAGAACCGGGCGGCGTCGGCCGGCAGCCCCGACGCGACCTGCTCGTGCCACCACTGCCCGGCGCCGGACCGGTAGCCGTAGCCGAACCCGAGCAGCCGGTCGTCGTTGTCCAGGCTGGCCACCGCCCGGAAGCCGCGGTAGTGCGTGTGCGCGGCGACGAAGCCGCGCCGGGCCGCGACCAGATCCGGCGGATAGTCCATGGCCTCGGCGTACACCGTGAGGACGTCGTCGATGCGGGCGAGCAGGTCCTCCGGCGCCCAGTGCACGAGGGTCATGGCGGCAGGCCGTTCCTTCCGGTGGGTCGAGGTGCAGCCGGCGCGGTCGACGGGGCGGCTGTGCTGTGACGGTACCCTGACGCGTTCAACCACGGACCGCAGCCGGACACCTCACCCGGAGTGCCGGTCGGCCGGCACGTCGATCACGTCGATCAGCCCGAGCGCGGCCCGCACGTACCGCAGGGACTGCTCGGCGGTCAGCCCGAGCCGGCTGGTCTGCACCGCGTAGGAGTCGGCGAGTTCCCGCGCCCGCTGCGCGGTGCGGTTGCCGCCGGCGGCGACGTAGGTGCCGCCCCGGCCACGGGTCTCGACGATGCCGGAGGTCTCCAGCTCCCGGTAGGCGCGGGCCACCGTGTTCGCGGCCAGGCCCAGCTCGCCGGCGAGCGCACGCACCGTCGGCAGCCTCGTCCCGGCGGGCAGCTCACCGCTGCCGGCCAGCTGCGCGAGCTGCCGGCGCAGCTGCTCGTACGGCGGCAGTGCCGAACCGGGCTCCACCTTCAGCCGCATCGCGTCACCTGCCCTCGTCGCGGCAGTACCGGCCCATTCTGGCAGCCGCGGCGCGCGGTGTCCGTCCCGAAACGCGGTACGAGCTGGATCCGGTTCCCCCGGGGTCGGCACGCTACGGTGCTCGGATGCAGACCACGACGACACCAGACCCGTTGCCACTGCCGGCGGCCGACGCCGACTGGGCCGCGTTCGTGCGGCGCCGGGCCGCCGACAACCTGGCCGCGGCGCGCGCCGGCGTCGAGCAGCTGGCCGGCGGAGCGCCCGGCCCGGCCACCGACCGCGACCCGGCCGAGGTGCTGGCGCGGTGGAACGACATCGCGATCGCCATCGACAACGTGGCCCAGCTCGGCGAGCTGCTGGCGCAGACACATCCGGACGAGGCGGTCCGCACCGTCGCCGAGACCTGCCAGCAGGACGCCGACCGGCTCGCCACCGAGATCGGCCTGGATCCCCGGCTGTACCGGGTGCTCGCGGCCGTGGACGCCGACGCGCTGGACGCCGCCGGCCGGCGGGTGCTCGAACGCAGCCTGCGCGACTTCCGCCGGGCCGGCGTGGACCAGCCCGACGAGGTACGCGACCGGCTGCGCGCGCTCGCCGAGGCGCAGGTGCGGCTGGGACAGCGGTTCGACAAGAACATCCGGGACGACGTGCGGTCGATCCGGATCGCGCCCGAGCGGCTGGACGGGCTGCCCGAGGACTACCGGGCGGCGCACCCGGCCGACGCCGACGGCCAGGTCACCATCACCACCGAATACCCGGACTACCAGCCGTTCAAGACGTTCGCGACCGACGCCGCCGCGCGCCGGGCGCTGACCGTGGAGTTCCTCAACCGGGCCTGGCCGGCCAACGACGAGGTCCTCGCCGAACTGCTCGCGGTGCGCGCCGAACAGGCCCGGCTGCTCGGCTACGCCGACTGGGCCGACTACGACGCCGAGGTCAAGATGGTCGGCTCCGGCTCCGCGATCGCCGGGTTCATCGACCGGGTCGTCGCCGAGGCGCAGCAGCCGGCCGACCGGGACCGGCAGGTACTCCTGGACCGGTTGCGGGCCGACGACCCGACGGCGACCGGCATCGACGCGAGCGACAACGTCTACTACGCCGAGGTGGTGCGGCGCGAGCGGTTCGACGTGGACGCCACGAAGGTCCGCCGCTACTTCGACTTCCCGGCGGTACGGGCCGGCCTGCTCGCGGTCACCGGCCGGCTGTTCGGCCTGGAGTACCGGGAGGTGCCCGGCGCGGGCAGCTGGCACGCCGACGTGACCAGCTACGACGTGTACACCGGTGACCAGCTGCTCGGCCGGATCCACCTCGACCTGCACCCGCGGCCCGGCAAGTTCTCCCACGCGGCGATGTTCCCGCTGGTGTCGGGCATCGCCGGCCGGCAGCTGCCGGAAGGCGTGCTGCTGTGCAACTTCCCGCGCGGGCTGATGGAGCACTCCCAGGTGGTGACGCTGTTCCACGAGTTCGGCCATCTGGTGCACCACGTGCTCGCCGGCCGGCACGACTGGGTCCGGTTCTCCGGCGTGGCCACCGAGTGGGACTTCGTCGAGGCGCCGTCGCAGATGCTGGAGGAGTGGGCCTGGGACCCGGAGGTGTTGCGCAGCTTCGCCCGGGACGAGACCGGCGAGCCGATCCCGACCGAGCTGGTGACGCGGATGCGGCAGGCCAACGACTTCGGCAAGGGCTACCTCGCGCGCACCCAGATGTTCTACGCCTCGCTGTCGTACCTGCTGCACCACGAGAAGGTCGACGACGTCACCGCGTTCAGCCGGCAGTTGCAGCGACGCGTCGACGCGTTCGACCCGATCGACGGCACCCACTTCCATGCCGGGTTCGGCCACCTCGTCGGTTACACCTCCGCGTACTACACGTACATGTGGTCTTTGGTGATCGCGAAGGACATGTTCTCCGCGTTCGAGACGGGCAACCTGTTCGACCCGGAGGTGGCTGGCCGCTACCGCGACCTGGTCCTCGCCGCCGGCGGTAGCGACGACGCCGCGGTGCTGGTCGAACGGTTCCTCGGCCGGCCGTACACGGTGGACGCGTTCAGCGCCTGGCTGGCCCGCTGAGCCGTGGTGGCCGGCGGGTTCCGCCGCCGGCCACCCCGGCCTGCCCGGTTCGCCGCCGGCCACCCGGTCTGCGCGGTGCCGCCGGCCACCCGGTCTGCGCGGTGCCGCCGGCCACCCGGCCTGCCCGGTTCGCCGCCGGCCGGCCGGCTCACCAGGTCACCGGGAGCTCCTCGACACCGCTGACCAGGACGTGCCGCCAGCGCAGGTGCGCCGCCGGTACGGCCAGCCGCAGCCGCGGGCAGCGCGTCGTCGACGCGCGCAGCGCCTCCTGCAGCTCGACCCGGGCCAGATGGGCGCCCAGACAGAAGTGCGGGCCGGTGCCGAAGGCGAGGTGGCGGCCTGGTTCGCGGTCCAGCACCACCTCGTCCGGCCGGTCGAACACGCGCGGGTCCCGGTTGGCGGCGGCGATCGCGGCCAGCACACCCTCACCGGCGCGGACCGTGACACCGGCCAGCGGTACGTCGGTGGTGGCCACCCGCAGCTGGCCGACCTCGCTGAGCCGGGTGTGCCGCAGCAGCTCCTCCACCGCGGTGGGGATCAGGTCCGGTTCGGCGACCAACCGGTCCCAGTGCGCCGGCTCGCGCAGCAGCGTGGCGACGAAGCTCGCGATCTGGTTCGCGGTCGTCTCGTGCCCGGCGACCAGCAGGTTCATCCCGAACGCCACCAGCTCGTCGGGGCCGAGCGCGCCGTCGGCGGCCAGCTCGGTCAGGATGTCGTCGCCGACACCCGGGTTGCCCGCCACCAGGTCGGCGAGGTAACCGGTCAGCGCGGCCATGGCCGCGTGCACCCGTTCGGCCTGCGCCGGCACCAGGCTGTACGCCAGCTCCGTCCACTCCCGGAACCGGTCCCGGTCGCCGTACGGCACGCCCAGCAGCTCGCAGATCACCTGGATCGGCAGCGGCAGCGCGAGCGCCGCCCGCAGGTCACCCGGCGGGCCGCCGGCGACCATCCGGTCCACCAGCTGCCCGGCGAGACCGGCGATCCACTCCCGCCGCCGCTCGATCCGCCGCCGGGAGAAGACCCCCGACACCAGACCGCGCAGCCGGGTGTGCTCAGGCGGGTCGGTGGTGGGCAGGGTGCCGGGCAGCGGCGACGACACCGCCACCCGCGGCGCGCCCGGCGCCACCGTGCCGGCCCGGGAGAAACGCGGATCGGTCAGCACCGTGCGCACGTCGTCGTACCGCGTGACCAGCCAGACCACCGAGCCGGCGATGGTGCGTACCCGGGTGATCGGTCGCTGCTCACGCAGCCGGGCCCAGACCGGATCGGGATCGAACCGGAAGCTGCCGGAGAACGGGATCTGCGGTACGGACGGGCAACTCGCCGCCCCGTCCCTGTCGACGGTGCCTTCGGTCGGTTCACCGACGGTGCCTTCGGTCGGTTCACCGACGGTGCCTTCGGTCGGTTCACCGACGGTGCCGTGGGCCGGTTCGCCGGTGCCGTGGGTACCGGTCTGGGCGGGCCGGGGCGCTGCCATGGGTGATACCTCCTTCGACGGGCGACAGATCCGAATAAGGGTAACCTTATCCGCCGGCTGGAACTGGATATTTCGGTCGATGGTGCCCGCTGCGCCGCGAGGCTGGACCCGGTTGTTGCACTCCGTCGGCAAACGCGCTTTACTGGAGCGGTGTTCGAACAGGTGTTCGAACGCTCTCGGTGAGGTGAATCGCGGCACCGACCCGAGAGGCGCGGTCTCCGTCCTGCCTGCCGACCAGACCCCCAGGTGGGTGGGCGGGGCCCGTGGCCGGCCGGTCGGCCGGGCGAGGTGAGGGGAAGCATCCCGCCCGCCCGGCCGGTGCCCGGCGCCGCACTTCCCCTGCGGCACGGGCCGGTGGTCCGCCATCGCGGCAGCAGCGCTGTCGTGGCCGGTTCTGCCGGCCCGGCTGGTCCTGCCGGCTGTGCCGGCGCGGCCGGTTCTGCCGGCTGCGTCGTCGTGCCGGCTTTGGTGCCGGACCGATCGCGAGCGAAGGGGAACAACCGACATGGCAAGAATGCACAAGCCTCGTTCCGCGGCACTGGTCGGTGCGGAGCGCGCCGCGGCGGAGTTGCCGACGATCCCCGCCCACGTGATGCCGCACCGGTCCGCCCACGAGTTGCTGGCGCTGGCTCGGCGTGGGCTGATCGAGGCGGCGGAGACCCGTTCCGACGGCCAGCGATACGCCACCGCCCACCTCGCCGCGCTGCGCGCCGCCGCGGCCGTGCTGGTGTCTCGGGCCAGACCCGCCCCGGCCCGCCGTGGCCGGCCCACCAACGTGTGGGCGTTGCTCGCGACCGTGGCGCCGGAGCTGGCGCAGTGGGCAGACCGGTTCGCCGCCGGCGCCGCCAAGAGATCCGCCGCCGAGGCGGGGATCCTGCGGGTGGTCAGCAAGGTCGAGGCCGATGATCTGCGCGCCGACGCCGAGCGGTTCGTCGCGGTGGTCGAGCTGTCGCTCGGCCTGCCGCACCAGCCGCTGATCACCACCAGGGCGAGCTGACCGCCGGCGGCACGGCCTTCTGCCGGCCGCTGACCGGCGCCGCTCCACCCGGGACGGGGCACCGTCGCGGCCCCGCCTGGCGGGCAGCGCGGCGCCGGTGGCGAACCGTCGGCCGGTCCCGGGTGGGGGCTCGGGTCGTGTCGTGCCGCCGGTCTCATCCGTAGCTGTTCGGTCACCATGTCCGGCCGCGCCGGTGCGCATGGCGCATCGACCGTGCCCGGACCGCGACGGTTCCGGGTGGACCGGTACGGCGGGAACAGCGGGTCGCCAGTGCGCACGGCGGTAGGGCCGTGCGGGGCAGTACACAACGGGGGAACGAGATGAAGGGCGAGGCCGTCCGGCCCGCCGGCGGTGCGGTGCGCGGACCCGCGCCGGCGCAGTTGCTGCGCTCCGGCGCCATCCGCTCGGGGGCCACGATCCACCACCGGATAGACCGGGTCCTACCGGTGTATCCGCCGTTGCGCCCGCTGCTGCCAGACGGCGGGTTGCGCCGGGGCAGCGTGCTGTCGGTGGCCACCGAGATCGGCGGTACCTCGTTGCTGTTCGCGCTGCTGGGCGCGGCGTCGCAGCAGGGCGAGTGGTGCGCCATGGTGGGGCTGCCGGACATCGGCGTGGTCAGCGCCGCCGAGTTCGGGGTGGCACCCGAACGGCTCGCCCTGGTGCCGCATCCCGGACCCCACTGGTGGCCGGTGGTCGGCGCGTTGCTGGACGGGTTCGGGCTGGTGGTGGCGCATCCGGCCGGGACGGTGGCGGCGGCGCAGGCACGTCGGCTCGCGGCGCGGGCCCGGCAGCGCGGTGCCGTCCTGCTGGTGCACGGTGACTGGCCCGGCGCCGACGTGTCGCTGCGCTGCGCCGATCCGGTCTGGGAGGGGTTGTCCGACGGGCGCGGCCGGCTCCGGCGGCGTGCCCTGACGGTGCTGGCCACCGGCCGGGGCGCCGCGGCCCGACCCCGTTCGGCCCGGCTGCTGCTGCCGGCGGGCCGGCTCGGTGCGGCGTCGGTGGCGGCGGCGGCCTTCGCCGCAGACGCCGGTTCGCCGGTCGGGACGAGGGTGTCGATCGGTGCCGGGGCCGCTGCCACGGACCCCGGTGTGCCGACCGGTACCGGTGCCACGGTCGGTGCCGGGCCGGTGGCCGGTGTCGGAACGGCGTCCGGGGCCGGGGCGACGGCCGGCGTCGGTACGGCTGCCGGTACCGGAGCGGCCCGTGCCGGGCGCCGATCACCGGCGGACGTCGGTACCGGGCCGTCCGGCGAGGCTGGTGCCGAGGCGGTGGGCTGAGGTGGACCCGATCCGTACGCTCGTGCTCTGGTGCCCGGACTGGCCGGTCGCCGCGGCCTTCACCGACCACCGCGACGCCGGGGTCGAGCTGGCCGAACACCGGCCGGTGGCGGTGGTCGACGCCGGTACCGTGATCGCCTGCTCGCAACTGGCCCGCGCCGAGGGGGTGCGGCGCGGCCAGCGTCGTCGAGACGCCCAGGCCTGCTGCCCGGAGCTCATCGTGGTGCCGCACGACCCGGTGCGCGACGTGCGGGTGTTCGAGCCGGTCGCCGACGCGGTCGCGGAGCTCGCTGCCGGTGTCGAGGTGGTACGGCCGGGCGTGGTCGCGCTCGCCGCCCGGGGCCCGGCCGGGTACTTCGGCGGTGCGGCGGCCGCGGCGGAGCGGCTGGTCGATCACGTCGCCACGACCTGCGAGGTGGATGCCCAGGTCGGCATCGCGGACGGGGTGTTCGCGGCGACCCTGGCCGCCCGGGCCGGCGTGCTGGTCGAGCCGGGCGACACGCCGGCGTTCCTGGCCGGGCTGGACGTGCGGGTACTGGCCCGGCCGGAGCTGGTGGGGCTGCTGCGCCGGCTCGGCATCCGTACTCTCGGCGCGTTCGCCGCGCTGCCGGCGGGCGACGTGCTGGCCCGGTTCGGGTTCGACGCGGCGGTCGCGCACCGGCTGGCCGCCGGCCGGGAGCAGCGGCTGCTCGCCCCCCGGTCGGTGCCGCCGGAGCTGTCGGTACGCGAGGAGTTCGACGACCCGGTGGCGCGGGTGGACACCGCCGCGTTCCTGGCCCGGTCGCTGGCCGAGCGGCTGCACGAGCGGCTGGCCGCGCACGGCCTGGGCGCCACCCGGTTGACCATCACCGCCGGTACCGGCAACGGCGAGCGGTGGGAACGCACCTGGCGCTCCGACGGGCTGCTCGGGCCGGCGGAGATCGCCGACCGGGTCCGCTGGCAGCTGGAGGGGTGGCTGACCCGGCCGGGCCGGCCGACAGCGGGGGTCACGATGCTGTGCCTGGCCCCGGACGGGCTGGTCGAGCACGCCGGTTTCCAGCGCCGGCTGTGGGGTGAGCCGGGCGACGAGGGCGCGGACGCGCGCCGGTCGGTCACGCACGTGCAGGGCCTGTTGGGGCCGGCCGGGGTGTTGGCCCCGGTGCTCGGCGGCGGCCGGTCGCCGACCGAGCTGCCGCGGCAGGTCCCGTTCGGCGACGAGCGGGTACCGGCGTTGCCGCCGGCGCCGTGGCCGGGGCGGCTGCCGACGCCGGCGCCGGCGGATGTCGCGGCGGCCGGCGCCACCGTACTGGCTGCCGACGGGGTGCCGATCGGGGTGACCGGCCGGCACCAGATCACCGCGTCGCCGGCCACGGTGACGGTCGGTACCGGTGCGCCGGCGGCGGTGCTGTCCTGGGCCGGGCCGTGGCCGGCGGAGGAACGCTGGTGGCTGCCCGGCGAGGCGCGCCGGCTGGCCCGCATCCAGGTGTCGCTGGCCGACGGCCGCGCCCTGCTGCTGGCGCTGGCGGGCGGGCAGTGGCGGGTGGAGGCGAGCTATGACTGAACAACCGTCCACTGTGGACAACGTGGGCGCCGGTGAGAGCGGGGTGCGGTGATGGGGTGGCACAATCCACCGATCTCGTGGGCGGAGTACCACCGACGGCTGGTCGGCCGCCCGTCCCCGGACGATCCCCGCTCCCCGGCCGACGGCCCTGCTTCGACCGGCGGCCCTGCTTCGACCGACCACCCTGCTTCGGCCGGCGGCCGGCTGTCGGGTGACGGCCGGCCGGGGCAGGCCGCGGGCTCCTCGGCGGGCGGGGGAGGGCAGGACGCCCCCGCGCCGGCGAGCGGTGACCGCACCCGGCGCGGTCGCCGGCTCCGGGCGCTGCCCGGTCCCGGTACCGGCCGTTCCGGCGCCGGCGGCCCCGGCCTGCCCGGCCCCGAGCGGTCCGGCGCTGGCCAGCCCGGCGGAGCGGGCGCACCGGCTGCCGCGCCGCCGGGGGCGTTCCGGCGGGCCGGCCGGGCCCGGCCGGTGCCGTACGCGGAGTTGCACTGCCACACC
Source organism: Actinocatenispora thailandica (assembly GCF_016865425.1). Taxonomy (NCBI): domain Bacteria; kingdom Bacillati; phylum Actinomycetota; class Actinomycetes; order Micromonosporales; family Micromonosporaceae; genus Actinocatenispora; species Actinocatenispora thailandica. Next base: position 2,696,742 of record NZ_AP023355.1, read on the forward strand.
AACTACAGCTTCCTGGACGGGGCGAGCCCGCCGGAGCAACTGGCCGGGCAGGCGGCCCGGCTGGGCCTCGCCGGTCTCGCGGTCACCGACCACGACGGGTTCTACGGTGTGGTCGAGTTCGCCGAGTCGGCCCGGGACCACGGGCTCGCCACGGTGTTCGGTGCGGAGTTGACCCTGTCCGCGGCGCCGGTGGAGTCCGGGCCGAACCAGGACCCGGCCGGCGAGCACCTGCTGGTGCTGGCCCGGGGCGCGGAGGGCTACCGGCGGCTGTCCACCGCGATCAGCGAGGCGCACCTGCGCGGCGGCCGGAAGGGCCGCCCGGTGTACGACCCGGCCCAGCTGTCGGAGCTCGGGCGGGGGCACTGGTGGGTGCTGACCGGCTGCCGCAAGGGCGCGGTACCGGCGGCGCTCGCCGCGGCCGGCGCCGGCGAGGCCATGACGGACGGGCGCGACGCGGCGGAGCGGCGGCTGCGTGAGCTGGTCGACCTGTTCGGCGCCGACCGGGTGGCGGTGGAGCTGACCGACCACGGCCGGCCGGACGACGACGACCGCAACGAGATCCTGGCGGAGCTGGCGACCCGGCGGCGGCTGCCGATGGTGGCGACGGGCAACGTGCACTACGCCCGGCCGGCGGACGGCCGGCTGGCGGCGGCGCTGGCCGCGGTGCGGGCCCGCTGCTCGCTGGACGAGCTGGCCGGGTGGCTGCCCCCGGCCCCCTCGGCGTTCCTGCGCAGCGGTGCGGAGATGGCGGCCCGGTTCGGCGCCTGGCCCGGTGCGGTCGAGTCCACGGTGGACATCGCCGCGGACTGCGCGTTCGACCTGCGGCTGGTGGCGCCCCGGCTGCCCGACTTCGACCTGCCGGCCGGCGTCGACTCGGAGATGGCCTACCTGCGTGAGCTCACCTACCAGGGCGCGAAGGGCCGGTACGGGGAGCCGGCACGGCATCCGGCCGCGTACCGGCAGATCGAACACGAGCTGGCCATCATCGACGAGCTCGGCTTCCCGGCTACTTCCTGGTGGTGTGGGACATCGTGCGGTTCTGCACCACCAACGGCATCCTGTGCCAGGGCCGGGGCTCGGCGGCCAACTCCGCGGTCTGCTACGCGCTGGGCATCACCGCCGCCGACCCGATCGCCTACGACCTGCTGTTCGAACGGTTCCTCGCGCCGGAGCGGGACGGGCCGCCGGACATCGACATCGACATCGCCTCGGACCGCCGCGAGGAGGTCATCCAGTACGTGTACGCCAAGCACGGTCGCCGGCACGCCGCGCAGGTGGCGAACGTGATCAGCTACCGGCCGCGGATGGCGGTACGGGACGCGGCGAAGGCGCTCGGCTACTCGACCGGCCAGCAGGACGCCTGGAGCAGGAACCTGGACGGTGACGCCGGCCGAGCCGGCCAGGTCGACGCAGCGTCCACTGTGGATGGTGAGGGGATACCGGCACAGGTGACCGAGCTGGCCGGCCGGCTGATCGGCTTCCCGCGGCACCTGGGCATCCACTCCGGCGGGATGGTGATCTGCGACCGTCCGGTCGGCGAGGTGTGCCCGGTCGAGCACGCCCGGATGCCCGGCCGCACCGTGTTGCAGTGGGACAAGGAGGGCTGCGCGTCGATCAACCTGGTCAAGTTCGACCTGCTGGGGCTCGGCATGCTCACCGCGCTGGGCGAGGCGCTGCGGCTGGTCGGTGAGCACCACGGCCGGCGGTACACGCTGCACGAGCTGCCGATCGAGGACGAGGGCGTCTACCGGATGCTGTGCGAGGCCGACTCGGTCGGGGTGTTCCAGGTCGAGTCGCGGGCGCAGATGGCCACCCTGCCCCGGCTGAAGCCGGACTGCTTCTACGACCTGGTGGTGGAGGTGGCGCTGATCCGCCCCGGCCCGATCCAGGGTGGCTCGGTGCATCCCTACCTGGACCGCAAGAACGGCCGGCAACCGGCGACGGTCCCGCATCCGCTGATGCAACGGGCCCTGGGCAAGACCCTGGGCGTACCGCTGTTCCAGGAGCAGCTGATGCAACTGGCGATGGACGTGGCCGACTTCGGGCCGGCCGAGGCCGACCAGCTGCGCCGGGCGATGGGTTCGAAGCGCTCCGACGCGCGGATGCAGCAGCTGCGGGCCCGGCTGTACGAGGGGATGGCCGGCAACGGCATCACCGGCGAGCTGGCCGACGAGATCTTCACCAGGCTGTCCGCGTTCGCCAACTTCGGGTTCCCGGAGAGCCACGCGATCAGCTTCGCGTTCCTGGTGTACGCCAGCGCCTACCTGAAGCGGTACTACCCGGCCGCGTTCTGCGCCGCGCTGCTCAACGCTCAACCGATGGGGTTCTACTCGCCGCAGACGCTGGTCGCCGACGCGCGCCGGCACGGCGTCGCGATCCTGCGCCCGGACATCAACTCTTCCGGCGCCGGCGCGACGCTGTCCGGCCGGCAGCGCGCCGACCCGGTCGCCGGCCGCGCCGACCCGGCCGTCGGCCGCGCCGACCCGGCCGTCGGGCGGCAGTGCGCCGACCCGGCGCCGAAGGACGCGCCGCCGCGGCAGTGGGGCGTGGCCGGCCCGGCGGTACGGCTGGGATTGTCGTCGGTGCGCGGCATCTCCGCCGACCTGGCCGAGAGCATCGTGGCCGAGCGGCAGGCGCACGGCCGGTACCGGGATCTGGCCGAGCTGGCCCGGCGCACCGGGCTGGGGACGCCGGCGCTGGAGGCGCTGGCCACCGCCGGCGCGTTCGGCGGGATCGGGCTGACCCGGCGGCAGGCGCTGTGGGCTGCCGGCGCCGCCGCCACCGAGCGCCCCGACACCCTGCCCGGTACCGGCAGCGGCGCCGCCGCGCCGACACTGCCCGGGATGGACGCGGTGGAGCGGATCGCGGCGGACGTGTGGGCGATCGGGCTGTCCACCGACAGCCATCCGGCCGAGTTCGCCCGGGACCGGCTGGACGCCGCCGGGGCCCGCCGGATCGGTGAACTGGCCGGTGTCGCCGACGGCGACCGGGTCACCGTCGGCGGGGTGGTCACGCACCGCCAGCGGCCGTCGACCGCTGGTGGGGTCACGTTCGTCAACCTGGAGGACGAGACCGGCATGCTCAACGTGATCTGCTCGCCGGGGGTGTGGCGGGCACATCGGCGGACCGCGCACACGGCGCCGGCGATGCTGATCCGGGGCCGGCTGGAGCGCGCCGACGGGGTGACGAACCTGGTCGCCGAGCGGATCGCGCCGCTGTCGCTGTCGGTACGGACCGCCTCCCGTGACTTCCGCTGACGCCTGCTGACGCCCGCTGACGCCCGCGTCTCAGCTGTCCGCGGCGGGCTCGTCGGCAGCCGGTGGCAGCAGGCGGAAGCGCAGCTCGGTGGGGATCAGCAGGGTGGCGAACCGCGGCGCCACCGGCAGTGGCCGTACCGCCGGGGTGTAGTCGCGGGCGATCAGCGCGGTGAGCAGGGTCAGCTGCAGCATGCCCAGCCGGGCGCTGAGCCGGCTGCCCGGCCCGGCACCGAACGGCAGGTACGCGTGCCCGTGCGCGCCGGGCGCGAGGAAACGTTCCGGGCAGAACCGGTCCGGCTCGTCCCAGCGGCGCGGGTCGCGGTGGATCAGGTACGGGCTGATCAGTACCTGCTCGCCCGGCTCCAGCCGCCAGCCGGCCACCGCCACCGGCTCGGCCACCTGCCGCGACACCAGCCAGGTCGGCGGGTGCAGCCGCAGCACCTCGCGGACCGTCGCGGCGGTGTAGGCGAGCCGGTCCGGCTGGGCCGAGCCGGCCACCTCGGCCAGCCCGTCGGTCGCCTCGTGCCGGATCCGCCGGCAGGTCTCCGGATGCTCGGCGAGCGTGGCGACCAGCCAGCACAGCGCGGCCCCGGGCACCGCATGCATGCCGGCCAGCGTGGTCAGCAGCGCCCGGCTGGTGGCGGTGCGTCCGGTGTCCTCGGCGCGTACCTGGTCGAGCAGGTCACCGGGCGACTCGGGCGGTGGCTGGTCGAGCCGTTCGGTGACCGCGCGGGTCAGCGCCGCGGACAGCGCCCGGTCCGCGGCGCGCAGCCGGCGCCGCCGCGGGTCCGGTATCCAGCGCGGCAGTTGCAGACCGGAGTCGAGCACCGCGACCAGCGCCAGCGCCGACTCGGCGATCGCGCCGGACAGCTCGGCGTCCGGCCAGCCGGGCCGGCCCAGGCAGAAGTCGGCGATCGCGATCGCGGACAGCCGCTGCAGCGCCGACACCCCGGGCAGGGTGCGCTCGGCCAGCGTGGCCAGCGCGTGCGGGAACGTCTCGATCAGCCGGCCGGCGTGCGCGGCGAGCATCGGGGTGGTCAGCTCCCGGGCGGCCGCGTCCCGGGCCGCCGGCCAGTCCGCGAGCGGCGCCCGGCCGCCGGGTCTGGCGCCGGACAGCAGCATCCCCTCGGCCCGGAACTGGTGCTGCGAGTCGGCCAGGATCCGCCGTGCCCGGTCCGGGTCGCACACCACCACGGTGCCGGCGTCGAGCCGGAAGACGTCGCCGTACTGCTGCTGGCAGCGTTGCAGGAAACCGATCCGGTCGTGCTGGTAGGCGCGTTCGTTGCCGGCAAGTGCGCTGCCCCTCGGCCCCGGCAGGGCTCGTGTCGTCGCCACGGCCACTCCTTCGCCCTCTGCGTGCCGGTCGACCGGCACGCACCGCCCCTGCGCACGACCGGGCGTCCCGCGGACCCGCGCCGCCCGGTCCGCAACCACCCATGATCCTCATCACGCGCGTCCTCTTCGTACCGAGATCTCTGGCCACAGTCAATCCGTCACACACTGTGTCGCTCGCAACGCGATACCCGGTTGCCCGCGGCCGTGCGGACTGGCACGATCCCCCGGCTGTGTCGGACCAGACCCGCCGGTACGGAAGGGTGCCGGAGCGCCGTGCGTTGCTGCCGGTGTGAGCTACCGGGAGATCGATGCGGTGGTGATCGGTGCCGGCCAGGCCGGCCTGTCGACCGCCTACCACCTGCGCCGCGACGGGGTCGGGTTCGTGCTGCTCGACCATGCCGGCGGTCCGGGCGGTGCCTGGCGGTACCGGTGGGATTCGCTGCTGCTCGGCCGCACCCACCGCATTCACGACCTGCCCGGGATGCCGCTGCCGGCCGCGGATCCGGACACCCCCGCCTCCCGGGTCGTCGCCGACTACTTCGGCGCCTACGAACGCCGCTTCGAGCTGCCGGTGCGCCGGCCGGTCGACGTACGCGCGGTGCGCCGCGGCGCCGACCGGCTGCTGGTCGACACCTCCGCGGGCGGCTGGGCGGCGCGCACCGTGGTGAACGCGACCGGTACCTGGGAACGGCCGTACTGGCCGGCCTACCCGGGCCGGGAGAGCTTCGGGGGCCGGCAACTGCACACCGCCGACTACCGCAGCGCGGGCGAGTTCGCCGGCCGGCACGTGGTGGTGGTCGGCGGTGGTGCGTCGGCCACCCAGCTACTCGCCGAGATCTCCGCGGTGACCAGCACGACCTGGGTGACGCGCCGGCCGCCGGTCTTTCGCGACGAGCCGTTCACCGAGGAGCTCGGCCGCGCCGCGGTCGCCGAGGTGGACCGCCGGGTACGGGCCGGGCTGCTGCCGGGCAGCGTCGTCTCGGCGACCGGTCTGGTACCCACCGAGCAGGTACGGGCCGCGATCCGGCGCGGCGCGCTGCGCCGGCTACCGATGTTCGACCGGATCACCCCGACCGGCATCGCCTGGGACGAGCCGGTCGAGGGCCGCCGCGAGCGTGCCGCCGACGTCATCCTCTGGTGCACCGGCTTCCGCCCGGCGCTGCGCCATCTCGCCCCGTTGCGGTTGCGCGAGGCGGGTGGTGGCATCCGGGTCGAGGACACCCGGGTGATCGCCGAGCCGCGGTTGTTCCTCGTCGGCTACGGCCCGTCCGCGTCGACCATCGGCGCGAACCGCGCCGGCCGGGTGGCCGCCCGCGGCGTCCGCGCGCTGCTGCCGCCCGCGGCGACCGCGGCCGCCTGACCGCCGCCTGACCGCCGGCTGGAAGCCGCCGGAGGCCCGGGACGCCGGTCCGACGCACCTCGATCGCTCCGGTGCGCGTCAGCCGGCGCTGAGCTGGACGTGGACCTGGCGGGGGCCGGTGAGCGCGCGGTGGGTGCGCAGCGCGGCCCGGTACTCGTCGCCGGCCGGGGCCTGCCGGTACCGGTCGTGCCGGCGGGCCCAGCGGTCCGCGTCGGCGAACCAGTCGTGCCCGGCGATCGGGGTGCCGGTGACGATGGCGGTGCGCACCGCGGCCAGGTAGCGCGCCCAGCGCGGCCGGTACACGTCACGCACCAGCCCGTCCACTCCCGGTTGGCGTAGTCGCGCAGGCCGCCGTCGACCGACGCGGTCCGGCCGCCCCACACGGTCAGCAGGCTGCGCTGGTCGAACTCCAGCCGGTCCGCCTCGTCCTCGTCGCCGCCCGCCGCCCGGGCGGTCGCCAGCCGTGGCCCGAGCAGCAGTTCCGGCCGGGTCGCCACCAGGTCGGCGAGCAGGTCCAACAGCGCCAGCCAGGCGGCGGCCAGCTGGTCGAACACCACCAGGTCGGCGTCCGTGTACGCCTGGTACAGCTGCGGCAGCAGGAGCCGGCCACGGTTGTCGATGGTCTGCCGGGCCACGTCGACCAGGTCCGACCGGTACGCCGCCCCGGTCCGCAGTCGCGGGGCGACCGCGAGCAGCGCCGGCAGGGCGGCGTCGAACGCGCTCGGGTCGTACTGGACGGTGCTCGGCGACCAGGCGGCACCGGAGGTGGCGGTCAGGCTCGGCTGCGCGCCGAACAGGCCGTCCTGCGGTTCGGCGCTGTCCCCGGGGATCGCGTACGCGGTGCCGCGCAGCGCCGCCCAGGCCGCCTCGGCGTGCCGGTCGGCGGCACCGTAGCGGCGCCGCGCGTAGTCGGCGTAGTACGCCGGCAGGTCGATCCGGTCGGTGCGCCAGCCCAGCGCGCCGAACAGGTCGAGGTTCGCGTCCGAGGTGCGGTTGGCCTCCGGCATCAGCGCGATGCCGGCCAGCGCGCCGTTCGGCTTGCCGCGCCAACGGTGGTACTTGTCCACCCAGGTCGCCGCGGCCCCGCCGAGCGTCGACTTGCCGCCGTAGTTGTAGATCGTGCCGAACGCGTACGGCGTGTTCGACCAGTCGCGCTCCCGGTCGACGGCGCCGGAGCGCTCCGCGAGCCCGTCCACGATCAGCATCTTCGACCGGTCCACCGCCGCGATCGTGGCCGGTAGCGGGTTGCGCTGCCAGCCCAGGATCACCCAGGTGGCGCCGGGGCGGGCCCGCCGCAGCGCCCGCTCGACCGCCCGGGACGCCTCGCCCACCGGGACGTCGCCGGCGCTGCCGCCCTCGTGCAGCAGATCCATCTTGTACATCGTGGCCGGGCCGAACCGGTGGGCCTGGTTGGCGTAGAAGGCCGCCGCCACGTCGGCGAAGACGCTGCCCCGCGGGTCCAGCCAGCCGGGCCGGTCGAAGCCGCACCACCGGCCCTGCGGTACCACCCGGGCGGCCGGGTTGCGGGCGGCGAAGTCGGGCGGCACGGTACCGAAGTAGCCGGGCAGGACCGGTGTCATGCCCAGCGACCGGACATGGTCGATCACCCGGGCGGCGAGCGCGGCGCGCCGGTGCACCAGGCCCGCCGACATCGGCCCGCCGAAGCCGGACATGTTCTGCAGCAGCCACCACGGCTGGTGTGCCGGGCCGGGGATCCAGTCCAGCAGCTCGGCGGCGGAGTAGCCGAACGAACGCAGCGTGTCCAGGTAGACCGCATCGGTGCCGAGCCCGATCAGTACCTCGTTGAAACCGTGCGCGGCGAGCACGTCGAGGTCACGCCGCCACGCCTCGAACCCGGCGTTCGGATCGGTGTACCCCTCGTAGGTGTCGTTGCCGGCGAACCGGTGCGGCACCACCGCGGTGGCCTCGATGGCACCCACCGGCGCCGGCAGCCGCCGCGGCAACGCCAGGTTGTCGGCGGTCCACCAGATGCCGGCCGACAGCGTGCCGAGGTAGCGCTGCACGCCGGCGAGGGCGGTGGCCCCGCTGGTCGCCGCGACCACCAGACGCCCGTCCCGCCCGTCCACCCGGTACCGGTCGGTGCGGCCGGCCAGCCGGCGCAGCTCGATCTGGTCGGCGTGCCGGCCGAGCAGCCGGCGCAGCGCGGCGCCGGCCGCCGCCAGCGACGGTGCCGCGTCCGCCGTCACGGGCGGCGCCGCGAACCCGGTGGCGACGCCGGCTCCGATCGTTGCGGCGAGCACGCTCCTGCGTCGCACCATCGCGTCCTCCGAGACTCCGGCCGCCACCGCGGCGCGCATCGAATGCGAACAACGTATCGATGACCATCGTCTCGTGTCACGCTGCCCTGGTTCGTCCGGTCCGCGCGGTACGGGCCGGCACGGCCGGTCTCGCGGGCCGGCCGTGTCGCTCCGGCGCCGGTCCGGCGCACCGGTAGGCTCGACCACCAGGGGTCGACGTCGCGCACCTCGCTGCTTGCGGCGACCGCCCCGACACGACCAGGAGGGGCCCAGTGACCGTGGAACGCAGCCGGGTGCAGTCGACGCCACGTACCGCGGTGGTGTGGCAGGTGCTGCGGGCCGAGCTGGCCGCCCGGGACGGCGAGCTGCTGTCGGTGGTCGACGTCGGCGGCGGTACCGGCGGGTTCGCGGTGCCGCTGGCGGCGGCCGGCCACCACGTCACCGTCGTCGACGCCAGCCCCGACGCGCTCGCCGCGCTCAGCCGCCGGGCCGCCGACGCCGGCGTCGCGGACCGGATCACCGGGCTGCAGGGCGACGCCGGCGACCTGCCCTCGCTGGTCCCGGCCGGCAGCGTCGACCTGGTGCTGTGTCACAGCCTGCTGGAGGTGGTGGACGCACCCGAGTGGGTCGCCGCCGCCCTCGCCGGGGTGCTCCGGCCGGGCGGATCGGTCAGCGTGCTGGTCGCGAACCGGGCCGCCGCGGTGCTCTCCCGCGCGGTCGGCGGGCACCTCGCCGCGGCCGCCGCGCTGCTGCGCGACCCGGACGGCAGCACGGGAGTGCGGGACACCCTGCAGCGCCGGTTCGACACCGCGTCGGCGACGGCGCTGCTGTCGACCGCCGGCCTGGTGGTGGAGCGGGTGCACGGCGTGCGGGTGGTCGCCGACCTGGTGCCGGGTGCGTTGCTGGACGCGGAGCCGGGCGCCACCGACGCGCTCGCCGCGTTCGAGCTGGCCGTCGCCGGGCAGCCGCCGTACCGGGAGATCGCCACCCAGCTGCACCTGCTCGCCCGGCGGCCGGCCGGTCATGCCGACACCGGCTGAGCCCGACCCGTTCGTCGTGCCACCCGGCGGCGTCGCGCCCCGGGTGGTCGACCCGTTCGTCGCTCCCCGGTACGGCGAGCGCAGCCTCGCCGACCTGCTCGGCTCGGTGTACGCGGTGCTCGGTGCGGGCGGTGCCGACCCGCTCGGCCTGGCCGACCGGCTCCCCGGGGTGCGCCGGGTCGTGCTGCTGCTCGCCGACGGGCTCGGCGCCGGGCTGTTGCCGCTCGCCGCGCCGGCCGCGCCCGCCCTCGCAGCGGCGGTCGCGCTACCGCCACTGACCTGCGGGTTCCCTTCCACGACGCCGACCAGCCTGGTGTCGCTGGGGGTCGGCGCGCCGCCCGGCCGGCACGGGGTCGTCGGCTTCACCGTGCGGCTGCCCGGCACCGACCGGCTGTTCACCCACATCCGGTGGGATGCCGACGTCGACCCGCGCGCCTGGCAGCCGCTGGACAGCTGCTTCGATCGGGGCCGGGCCGCCGGCGTACCGGGGTGGGTGGTCGGACCCGCCTCGTTCGCCGGCAGCGGGCTGACCGACGCGGCGTACCGCGGCGCCGGCTATCTCGGGGCGCGCGGCACCGGCCAGATCGTGTCCCAGGTGGCCGGCGCGCTGGCGGCGGCCGACCGCGGCGTGGTCTACGTGTACCGGCCGGAGATCGATCGTGCCGGGCACCTGTCCGGCCCCGGCTCGGCGCCGTGGCTCGCCGCGGTCGCGGCCGTCGACGAGGTGGTCGCCGGGATCGCCGCGGTGCTGCCCGCGGACGCGGCGTTGCTGGTGACCGCCGATCACGGGATGGTCCGGGTCGGCGACGCGGACCGGATCGACCTGGACGGGCAGCCGGCGCTGCTCGCCGGTACCCGGGTGATCGCCGGCGAGGGCCGGGCCCGGTACGTGCACGCCGAGCCGGGCGCCGCCGGCGACGTGCTGGCCACCTGGCGCGAGCTGCTCACCGACCGGGCCGAGGTGGTCTCCCGCCAGGAGGCGATCGCGGCCGGCTGGTACGGCCCGACCAGCCCGGCCGCCGCCGAGCGCATCGGTGACGTGGTCGCCGCCTGCCGCGGCCGGTCGGTCCTGGTCCGGACCGTCGAGGAGCCGACCGAGTCGCGCTTCCTGGGCTACCACGGCTCGCTGACCGCGGTCGAGATGACGGTTCCGCTGCTGCTCGTCCGGCCTGCCGGCTGAGCGGCCGCCGGCGCGGTCCTGTCGGACCCGGCCGCTACCGTCGGGGCGGCGCCGGCCGGCGGTGCGGCAAGGCGGGTCCGGAGCGGGTACGGGGGAGCATCGATGGGACGCAGCCAGTTGCAGCGGGGGAGGGGCCCGGCGGGGCGGACGGGTTCGGCCCGGACGCCGACGACACCGGCTGCCCGATCCTGCACGTGGACATGGACGCGTTCTTCGCGTCCGTCGAGGTGCGTCGCCGTCCCGAGCTGCGCGGCCGGCCGGTGGTGGTCGGTGGGGTGGCTGGCCGTGGCGTGGTCAGTTCGGCGAGCTACGAGGCGCGCCGGTTCGGCGTGCATTCGGCGATGCCGACCGCGCGGGCGCGCCGGCTGTGCCCGGCGGCCGTCTTCCTGCCGCCGGACTTCACCGCCTACCGCGAGGCGTCCGACGCGGTGATGCGCATCTTCGCGCAGACCACCCCGCTGGTCGAGCCGCTGTCGCTGGACGAGGCGTTCCTCGACGTGTCCGGCGCCCGCCGGCTGCTGGGCAGCCCGGCGCAGGTGGCCCGGCGGATCCGCGCCCGGGTCGTCGAGGAGTTGGGCCTGACCTGCTCGGTGGGGGTCGCGCCGACCAAGTTCGTGGCGAAGCTGGCGTCGTCCCGGGCCAAGCCGGACGGGCTGTTGGTGGTGCCGGCCGGCCGGGTCGTGGCCTACCTGCACCGGCTTCCGGTGGGCGCGCTGTGGGGGGTGGGGGAGCGCACCGAGCAGGCGCTGCGGCGGCTCGGCGTGACCACGGTGGCCGACATCGCGCACAGCCGGCCGGAGACGCTGGTGGCCGCGCTCGGCCCCGCGGTGGGCGGCCATCTCTACGAGCTGTCCTGGGGCGGGACCCGCGGGCGGTCACGCCACACACCCCGGAGAAGTCGGTGGGCGCCGAGACCACGTTCGAGACCGACATCGCCGATCCGGCGGAGATCCGGCGGGTGCTGCTGGAGCTGGCCGGCCGGTGCGCCACTCGGGCCCGCCGCGCCGGGGTCGCCGGCCGCACCGTCAGCATCAAGGTGCGGTTCGCGGACTTTCGTACGATCACCCGCTCCCGCACCCTGCCCGATCCGACCGACGTGGCGCGGGAGATGTTCGAGACCGGATGGTCGCTGTTCACCGCGCTGGGCACCAGCGAGCGGGTGCGACTGGTCGGGCTCCGGCTGGAGGGCCTGCAGGACGAGGCGGCGCCCCGGCAGCTGGTGCTGGGGGAGCGCGAGCACGGCTGGCGTGACGCGGAGCGGGCGGTGGACGCGGCGACCGCCCGGTTCGGTGCGGCCGCGGTGCGCCCGGCGTCGCTGCTGTCACCCGCCCAGCGCGACACGCCGGCCCAGCGCGACACGCCGGCCCAGCGCAACACGCCCGCCCGGGGTGACACGCCCGCCCGGGGTGACGGCGGCGGCAGCGGCGCGTCCGGCTAGCACGGCGGAGGCGCTGGTGCCCGGAGCACGCGACGAGCACGACGATACGGGATGAATCACCCAGTTGAGTCGGGAAAGTGGGCGCGCGAGCGGCACCGGTGAGAGCATGGGGACATCCGCTGAACGTGGGTCGACTCCCGCTTCCCGCAGGGGTGACCCGCTCGTAGACTGGCCGGTAGGCAGCCATCACCCGGCTGCTCGGTCAGCCGGCTTCGCCGGCCGCGTCGACCCGGGAGGAGTGCCGTGCCGCTCTCGGAGCACGAGCAGCGACTGTTCGAGGAGATCGAGCGGTCGCTGGCTGACGACCCCAAGTTCGCGTCGGCCGTGCGCGCGAACGATCCGCGCCATCATGCCCGGCGTCGCCTGGTGATCGCCGGGATCATCCTCGTCGCGGGGCTGGGGGTGCTGATCGCCGGTGCGATGCTGCACAACACGCTGCTCGGCGTGATCGGTTTCGTGATCATGCTCGCCGGCCCGGCGTTCGCGCTCCAGTCGCGCCGCCGCACCAGCAGCCGCCGCGGCCACCTGCGCGTCGTCGGTGGTGCCAGCCGTCGACCGCGCCGGTCGGGCCGGTCGATGCGGCGCGGCGGTTCGTGGCTGGACCGGCTCGAAGACCGCTGGCGCAACCGCCCGGAGGGGCGCCGCTGACCCCGAACCGGCCAGCCAGCACCGCACCGACGACGAGCCCTGCTGAGCCCGGCACCGCACCGTGGACGTTCCGGTACGCCTCGGCGGCGCGCGGCACGCTCGACGAACCCGGCATCCTCGACCGACTCGGCACCTGACGACCGCGGCGTGCGGCCCGCGGCACGGCTCGAACCCTGCCCGGCCGGCCAGGGCTCGTCCGCCCGGCCGGCGTCTCGAAGGCGATGATCACCTCCCGGGCGGCCCGGCGCGGTGCCGCCCCCGGCGGCCCCGGCGCCCGCCGACCGCCCGGTCAGCCGGTACGGCTGGCACCGCGGCGGGCCCGCATCGGGCGCGGTACCAGCCGGTGCGCGGCCTGCTGCCAGTCGGTGATCCGGGCGGCGATCGCGCCGACGGTGTCCACGATGGCGTGTCGCCAACGGTGCAGCACCGACCGCGGCAGCACCAGCGCACCGAACCGGCGCAGCCTCGGTACCCGTTCGACGAGCCCGGCGCGGGCCTGTCGGGACGCGTCGCGCAGCCCGGCCGCGGCGGCCGGGGTGCGCGCGTACCGGGCCCGCTCCTCGGCCAGCGCGAGCCGCTGCACCGCCTCGGCCGGGCCGGCCGGCAGCGACTCGTCGCGGACCAGTCGCGCCGCCATCGCCCGCGGCGTCTCCGCCGGCAGCACGTCGTAGCGCAGGTCGACCATCGTGTCGACCAGTTCGTCCCAGGCGGCGTGGGCGGCCCGCCGGCCGGCCGCGGTACGGGCGTCGTCACCGCCGCCGACCCGTAGGTCCGGCGGGTCACCGTCGGTCGCCGTCGACACGCTGAGCACCCGGTCCTCGGCCCGGGACCGGCGACCGCGCAGCACCCCGCGCCGGGCCGCCGGGATGGCGAGCAGCGCGACGAGGACCGCGGCGCCGAGCACCCAGTACAGCCAGCCGGTCGGGCTGCCGCCGGAGTTGCCGTCGGCGCGGTTGAGGCCCGGCCCGCCGTGCTGGCCGGCGTCGGCCGGCGAACCGGTCGACTTGCGCCCCGGCTGGTCGGCGCTGCTGCCGCCGCTGCTCGCCGGGTCCGGTTCGCTCGGGTTCGGGGCCCAGCCGAAGACCGCGGAGCCGGACACCTCGGTGGACGGCGTCGGGTCGAACGGCACCCAGCCGAAGGTGGGGAACCAGACCTCCACCCAGGCGTGCGCCTCGTGGCTGGTGATCTGCCAGGTGTCGCCGTTGCCCAGCCGGGTGCCGTGGGTGTACCCGACGACGACGCGGGACGGGATCCCGGCCTCGCGGGTCATCCAGGTCATCGCCGCGGCGTACTGCTCGCAGTAGCCCTGGCGACCCTTGAGGAAGTCGACGATCGCGCTGCCGCTGGTGCCCGCCTTGGTCTGCAGGGTGTACTTGAAGTGGTTCTTCGGCGAGAAGAAGTCGAGGATCGCGCGAACCCGGTCGTACTCGGTGGGCTTGCCCCGGACCAGCCGGTCGACCTGGTCGGTGATCTGCGGGATGTGCGTCACCTCGGTGTCGGCCTTGACCGCCGGGTCGCCGCTGGACAGCGCCGGCGCGCCGCGCAGGTCCTTCGCCTTGTAGTCGAAACTGTCGTAGTTGGTGCTCCAGCTCCGGCCCGCGGTCGCCGGGCGATCCGCGGCCACCACGCCGGTGTCCGCGTCGTAGCGCCAGTTGGCGCCGCCGGGTGCCTGCACGGTCGTCGGGTTGGCGAACAGCGGCAGGTACCGGTCGTCCAGCCGCTGCCCGGTCAGCTCGGCCCGGTAGCGCTGGTACTTCAACGAGGACGGCTTGCCGCTGGTCGGCTCCACCAGCCCGCGTGCCAGCGGCTGCGCCTGCCGGGGCTGGCGCGGCTTGAACCCGTTGTCGGTGATCTGGTCGGCCACCGCGGTGCGCAGGTAGCCGGGGTCCGGGTCGCTGGTGCGCAGCTCGAACAGGTTGATCGGGGTACCCAGCCGCAGGCTGCCGCGCAGCGTCGAGATCGGGTTGATGCTGGTTCCGAGCTGGCTCGCGCCGCCGGGCCCGGTACCGGTACCCGAGTTGTAGGCGGCGATGCGGTCCAGCACCCCGGTCGACAGCCCCGGTACCAGCAGCGGCACCACCACCGCGAGCACCAGTGCGGCGAACCCGACCCGCCGGCCGGCGGCCGCCAGCGGGGACGGCTCCCAGGCGTCGATGTCGCGGCCGTCGCCGGTGAACCGCCGGCCCCACCGGCGTACCCGGTCGATGTGGTCGGTCATCAGCAGCCAGAGGTAGCCGGCGGCGCTCAGCACGAACGGGAGCCAGGACACGCTGTCCGGGTGCACCGCCACCGGCACCGAGTACAGCGCGAGCAACGGCAGCCCGGCGAGCGCGGGGTGGCGCATCCCGACCGCGAGCACGTCGACGGCGATCGCGACGAGACCGACGCCGACCGCGACCAGGAAGTCCAGTGAGACCCGTTCGGGCACCGGCACGGCCAGCCGCTGCACGTCCTGCCCGGCCTGCGTCAGCAGGGCGTCGAAGTGCCGGAACGTACTCGCGCTGGGGAGCACCCGGAACAGCTCGTGGCCGGACGGGAAGGTCCAGGTGACCAGCAGCAGCAGCCCCGCGAGAGCGGCGAGCCCCTGCCCCCAGACCGGGACCCGCACCGCCCGCGCGCAGATCGAGACGATCACCACGACCGCGATCGACAGGAACGAGTACAGCGCCCAGCTGTACAGCTCGAAGATGGTGGACAGCACCGTGGTGGACAGCAGCGTCGCCGCGCCGGCCACCAGCGCCACCGCGCGCCGCTGCGTCATCTCGCTCCCTCCGGTCGCGGCGTCATCTCGCGCCCTCCGGTCGCGGCGTCATCTCGCGGCCCCCGGTCGCGGCGGCGTCATGTCGCTTCCTCCCGGTCGCGGGGTCATCGCACGGTCCCGGTGATCGTGTCGGCGAGGCTCGCCCGCACCGCGACACCGCGGGCACCGTGCCCGGCCTGCGGCCACAGCGCGGCGAACGAGCTGCCGTGCGGCACCCCGATCACCCGCCAGCCGGCCCGCAGCAGCGTCAGCGCACTCGTCTGGTACGCCCGGTCCTGCGCGGCGCGCTGCTCGGCCGGCAGCCGCAGCCAGCCGGCCGCGTCCAGCAGGAACCCGACACAGGTGGTGCCGGAGGTGCGCAGGGCGGCGACCGCCTCGGCCTCCTCCGGCCGCATCATGCCGAGCACCGCCACGATCAGCCCGCCGTCCTCCCGGGCGTGCACCTGGCGCACCACCTGCGTCAGGTCGCCGCGCTGGGACAGCTTCACCTCGGCCAAGTGGTCGAGCAGCAGCCCGATGCTGCCGCCGGACTCGCCGGTACCGGAGTCCAGGTCGGTGCCGGTCTCGGTGACCAGCCGCATCCGGTACCCGCAGTGCCGCAGGTGCACCGCGATGCTCGCCGCCGCCGACACCGCCCACTCGAAGCTCGCGGTGGGGCCCTCGCCGCGGTGCGCCCGCAGCCGGGTGTCCAGCAGCACGGTGGCGCGGCTCTCCCAGGGCTGTTCCTCGCGCCGCACCATCAGCTCGCCGGCCTTGGCGGTGGAGCGCCAGTGCACCCGGCGCAGGTCGTCGCCGTACCGGTACTCCCGGGTCGCCGCGTCGTCCTCGCCGTGCACCGCCACCGACCGGGCATGGCTCTCGCCGGCGCCGGAGTACTCGCCGGTCAGCCGTACCGGGGACAGCGGCACCACCCGGGGCGCGACCCGCAGGGTGTCCACGTTCGGGAACGCGCGGGTCAGCTCGCACAGCCCGAACGGGTCGGTCAGCCGCACCACCAGCGGCCCCACCTCGTACTTGCCGCGCACGTCGGCGCGCACCGTGTAGGCCACCGAGCTGGCCTTGTGCCCGGCGAGCCGCTCCAGCACCAGCCGCGGCCGGCTGCCCAGCGCGTAGGGCAGGCGGTCTTCCAGAAGCAGCGTGCCGGTCGGCAGCCGGGACGTGTTGACCAGCCGCAACACCACCCGGGCGGTGCCGCCGACGGAGACCCGTTGCGGCTGCAGCACCCGCGAGCAGCGCAGCTGGTAGCGGGTCCGGGCGACGGCCGCGGCGGACAGCACCGGCACCGCCGCGAGCAGCACCGCGACCCGCAGCAGGTCCGACTCACCCAGCAGCAGCGCCGACAGCGCCGCGGCCACCGCGGCAGCCAGGAAGCACCGCCCCCTGGTGGTCAGTCCGCGCAATGCCGATCTCACCGGCCGCCTCCCCGGTTAGCCCTGCCAGTCGCCGCGACGGTCGCCGGTGCGGGCGCCGGGTACCGGAATGCGGCGCACCAGGTCGGCGACGATCGAGTCGGTGGTCCGCCGGGCCAGCTGCGCCTCCGGGGTGGGGATCACCCGGTGCGCGAGCACCGGCACCACCAGCGCCTGCAGATCGTCCGGCGTGACATAGTCGCGGCCCTCCAGCGCGGCGACCGCACGTGCGGTGCGCAGCAACTGCAGCCCGGCTCGCGGGCTGGCGCCGAGCCGCAGGTCGGGCGACTGCCGGGTGGTGGCGACGATGTCCACCGCGTACTGCTTGAGCGGCTCGGAGACGTGCACCTGGCGCACCGTGGCGATCAGCCGGCGGATCGTGTCGGCGTCCGACACCGGGGCCAGCGCGTCCAGCGGGTCGCCGGCGCCGTGCAGGTCGAGCATGGTCAGCTCGGCGTCCGGGCTCGGGTACCCCATCGCGATCCGGGCGGTGAACCTGTCCCGTTGCGCCTCCGGCAGCGGGTAGGTGCCCTCCATCTCGATCGGGTTCTGGGTGGCGATCACCATGAACGGCGTCTGCAGCCGAAACGTGGTCCCGTCCACCGTGACCTGGCGCTCCTCCATGCACTCCAGCAGCGCGGACTGGGTCTTGGGGACGCCCGGTTGATCTCGTCGCCGACCACCAGGTTGGCGAACACCGCACCGGGCTTGAACTCGAAGTCGCGGGTCTCCTGGTTGTACACGCTGACGCCGGTGACGTCCGACGGCAGCAGGTCCGGGGTGAACTGGATGCGTCGCACCGAGCAGTCGATCGACCGGGCGAGCGCCTTGGCCAGCTTGGTCTTGCCGACGCCGGGCACGTCCTCGATGAGCAGATGCCCCTCGGCCAGCAGCACCGCGAGGGCCAACCGGACGATCGCGGGTTTGCCCTCGATGACCCGCTCGATGTTGCCCACGATGGCTTCGGCGGTCTCCCGGAGCTGCTCCGCGGGCATCGGTGCGCCGAGCTCGTCGAGAGTGTGTTGGGCGGTCACCGGCCTCCTCCTTGTCCGCCGCACGCGTGGGTCGAGCGCACGCGTCCGGGCGCTGTCACCGACACGTGCCGTCCGGCGACGGTCCGCGCGTCGGTGTCGCAGCCCGGTGACGGCGGGCTGCCCGAGTGCATCCTCTCAGGCTATACGGGTACCGCCGGTGGCCCGGCTGATCATCTTTCGACAACGCTTCCGTCACCGTTCGCCATCGTGGCCCCCGGCGTCCCGATCCCGGTACGGCCGAACGTCCGAGATGTGGCGGTGACTCCCCGTCGCCGTAACGCAGGTGCCGGCGCGTGGAGCCGGGGAGGTAGACTGCCCGACATGATGGCGGCTGGCCTGCTTCTTACCGAGCCGTGCTGATCGGCCGCCGGCGCCGGCGCGCCGGCGACGCAGCACGGCAAACCCCTCCTGCGTGAGGGGTTTTTTCGTGCACCGAGCTGGACCGCCGGTGCGCAGGCTCCGCGACATTCCAGGCGTGACGACAGATAGCGGTGGTGGATTGCGATGACCGACAGTGCGCAACAGACCGGCGGTGCCGCGGGCTCCGGCGCGGACGCCCCGCCGTACCGCTACACCGCGGCGCTGGCCGCCGACATCGAGCGCCGCTGGCAGGACCGGTGGGAGGAGCAGGGGACGTTCCGGGCGCCGAACCCGGTCGGCCCGCTGGCACCGGCCCCGGGCAGCGCCGAGGCAGCACGGCTGGACCGCCCCAAGAAGTACGTGATCGACATGTTCCCGTACCCGTCGGGCGCCGGGCTGCACGTCGGTCACCCGCTGGGCTACATCGCCACCGACTGCCTGACCCGGTTCCAGCGGATGGCCGGGTTCAACGTGCTGCACGCCATGGGCTTCGACGCGTTCGGGCTGCCGGCCGAGCAGTACGCGGTGCAGACCGGCCAGCATCCACGCAAGACCACCGAGGAGAACATCGACCGGTACCGGGCGCAGATGCGCCGGCTGGGGCTGGCCTACGACGACCGGCGCACGTTCGCCACCACCGATCCGGAGTTCTACCGCTGGACCCAGTGGATCTTCCTGCAGATCTACAACTCCTGGTACGACAGCGAGCAGCGCCGGGCGCGCCCGATCGACGAGCTGGTCGAGCAGTTCGCGGCCGGCGCCCGGCCGACGCCGGACGGCCGGCCGTGGGCGCAGCTGTCCGCGACCGAGCGGGCCGGCGTGCTGGACGGGTACCGGCTGGCCTACCGGTCCGAGGCACCAGTGAACTGGTGCCCGGGGCTGGGTACCGTGCTGGCCAACGAGGAGGTCACCCCGGACGGCCGGTCCGAGCGGGGCAACTTCCCGGTGTTCCGGCGCGACCTGGCGCAGTGGATGATGCGCATCACCGCCTACGCCGACCGGCTGCTGGACGACCTGGACACGCTGGAGTGGCCGGAGCCGGTCAAGCTGATGCAGCGCAACTGGATCGGCCGCTCGCACGGCGCCCGGGTCAGCTTCGACGTGGCCGAACACGCCGAGTCGATCACCGTGTTCACCACCCGGCCGGACACCCTGTTCGGCGCCACCTACATGGTGCTGGCGCCGGAACACGACCTGGTCACCGCGATCGTCCCGGCGAGCTGGCCGGCCGACACGCCGGCGGCCTGGACCGGCGGCGCACCCGACCCGGCCACCGCGGTGGCCGACTACCGGCGGGCCGCCGCGGCCAAGTCGGAGCTGGAGCGCCAGGAGAACAAGGACAAGACCGGGGTGTTCACCGGCGCGTACGCGATCAACCCGGTCAACGGCGCGCAGATCCCGATCTTCATCGCCGACTACGTGCTGGCCGGCTACGGCACCGGGGCGATCATGGCGGTGCCGGCGCACGACCACCGCGACTTCGCCTTCGCCCGGGCGTACGGACTGCCGATGCGCTGCGTGGTCGCCCCCGACGACGGCCGGGGCGACGACCCGGCCGGCTGGGACGACGCGTTCGTCTCCGGCACCGCGGCGGTGGTCAACTCGACCGGCGACGGGGTGAGCCTGGACGGGCTGGCGGTGCCGGCGGCGAAGAAGCGCATCGCCGACTGGCTGGCCGCGCACGGCCACGGCGAGGCGACCACCACCTACAAGCTGCGTGACTGGCTGTTCAGCCGGCAGCGGTACTGGGGCGAGCCGTTCCCGGTGGTCTACGACGAGCAGGGGCTGGCTCACCCGCTGCCGGCCGAGATGCTGCCGGTCGAGCTGCCCGAGGTGGACGACTTCTCCCCGGTCACCTTCGACGCGGACGACGCGGAGTCGTCGCCGGCGCCGCCGCTGGCCAAGGCGAGCGACTGGGTGCACGTCACGCTGGACCTGGGCGACGGGCCGAAGCGGTACCGCCGGGAGACCAACACGATGCCCAACTGGGCCGGTTCCTGCTGGTACGAGCTGCGCTACCTGGACCCGGACAACGCCGCGGCGCCGGTCGACCCGGCGAACGAGAAGTACTGGATGGGTCCGCGGGACGCGACCGACCCGGGCGGCGTCGACCTGTACGTCGGCGGGGTCGAGCACGCCGTACTGCACCTGCTGTACGCCCGGTTCTGGCACAAGGTGCTGCACGACCTGGGCCACGTGGACAGCGCCGAGCCGTTCCGCCGGCTGATCAACCAGGGGTACGTGCAGGCCTACGCGTACACCGACGAGCGCGGCTTCTACGTGCCCGCCGAGCAGGTGGTGGCCACCGACGACGGCTACTCGTTCGAGGGCCGGCCGGTCGACCGCGAGTACGGCAAGATGGGCAAGTCGCTGAAGAACGTGGTCACCCCGGACGAGATGTGCGACGTCTACGGCGCCGACACCTTCCGGGTGTACGAGATGTCGATGGGCCCGCTGGAGGCGTCCCGGCCGTGGGAGACCCGCGCCGTGGTCGGCTCGTTCCGGTTCCTGCAGCGGGTCTGGCGTTCGCTGGTCGACGAGCACACCGGGCAGCCGCGGGTCGCCGACATCGCGATCGACGACGACACCCGGCGGCTGCTGCACCGCACCATCGACGGGGTCACCACGGAGACCTCCGAGCTGCGGTTCAACACGGCGATCGCGAAGCTGATCGAACTGACCAACAAGCTGGTGCAGATCTCCGCCGACGGCGCGCCGCGCGAGATCGCCGAGCCGCTGGTGCTGATGGTCGCGCCGTTCGCGCCGCATGTCGCCGAGCAGCTGTGGCAGCTGCTGGGGCACGACGAGTCGCTGGCGTACCAGCCGTTCCCGGTCGCCGACCCGCAGTGGCTGACCGCCCCGTCGGTGGTGTACCCGGTCCAGGTCAACGGCAAGGTACGCGGTCGGGTGGAGGTGGCGCCGGACGCCGCGGCCGACGCGGTCGAGGCGGCGGCGCTGGCCGACGAGAAGGTCGCCGCGTTCCTGGCCGGCCGCACCCCGCGCAAGGTCATCGTGGTACCGGGGCGGATGGTCAGCGTGGTGCTCTGATCCGCCGGGTCGGTCGGCGTGGTGCTCCGATGCGCCGGGCGTGCCGGTGCCGGGGCGCCGCCCCGGGCCGTTCGCCGTCCGCTGACCTGCTTCTTCCGTTCGGCTGGGCGGCGCGGCCGTAGGCTGGCGTGGTGCTGGTTCGACGACGTGGCGTGGTCATCACCGTACTGGCAGTGTTGATCGGGGTCGTCGCCACCGGCTGCGCCGGCCACGGCACGCAAGGCCGGTCGGCCGCGCCGAGCGGCCCGTGGTCGAGATCGCGGATGCGCTCGGCGAGCCCGTTCGGTACGCCCGGGGTCCGGCGCACCGCCCGCCCCACCGTCGGCGCCGCGCGAGTCGGTGCGGTGTTCTCGCACAACGGCTCCGGTGGCCACTTCTGCACCGCGAGCATCGTGGACAGCCCGGGCGATTCGGTCATTCTCACCGCGGCGCACTGCGTGCACGGCGGGAAGGGCGGCCACGAGAGCACCGACCTGGTGTTCGTGCCCGGCTACCGGGACGGGGAAGCGCCGTACGGGCAGTGGCCGATCAGGCACGTCGTCGTCGACCGGCGCTGGGCGCGGGACTCCGACCCGGACTACGACGTCGCGTTCGCCGACGTGGCCACCGTGCACGGCCGCCACGTCGGCGACGTGTTCGGCGGCAACCACCTCGGCTACGACCGCGGGTACCGGCTCCCGGTGCAGATCACCGGCTATCCGGACGCCACCGAACAGCCCATCACCTGCGGCAACGACACCACCAGGTTCTCCGCCGGGCAGCTACGCATCGCGTGCACCGGCTTCCCCGGCGGCACCAGCGGCAGCCCCTGGGTCACCGACCTGAACCGCGAGACGCACACCGGCACCGTGATCGGGGTGATCGGCGGCTACCAGGCGGGCGGCGCCACCCCGGACGTGTCCTACAGCCCGTACTTCGGCGCCGGCGTCCTCGACCTGTACCGCACCGCGGTCCGCGACGAGCGCTGACCACCGACCCGGCGGTACCGGTGTCAGCGCGGCAGGACGGCGGCGAGCCGTTCGGCGCGCAGCTTCTCCGGCCAGCTGTCGTCGATCGGGGGCAGCGCCATCAGCGGCACGTCCAGCGCCCAGGCCAGCACCAGGTCGGCCAGCGCGGGGTTGCGCGACAGCGCCGGCCCGTGCAGGTAGGTCCCGATCACCCGGCCGGCCCAGGCCCCCTCGGTCTTGCCGTCGTTGCCGGTACCGACGAGCACCTTGGCCAACGGGTTCGCGGCCGGGCCGAGATGGCAGCGGCCACCGTGGTTCTCGAAGCCGGTCAGCAGCGGCAGGCCCAGCCGCGGGTCGACCTCGCCGACCAGTTCGCCGACCGCCCGCGACTCGCCGCGGTCGCTGCGCAGGTCGAGCAGCTCGGCGCCGGCGATCCGGTTGCCGTCGATGTGGAAGTACTCGCCGATCAGCTGGATGCCGGCGCACACCGCGAGCACCGCGGCCCCGGCCGAGACCGCCGCCCGCAGCCCGCCGTCGGCGCGCATCCGCTGCGCCGCGAGGGTCTGCGGCCGGTCCTCGCCGCCGCCGACCAGGTAGATGTCGCCGCTGCGCGGGATCGGCTCGTCGTAGGCGATCGGGATGGTCTCCACGTCGATGCCCCGAGCCTGTGCCCGGCGGGCCAGGATCAGCAGGTTGCCCCGGTCGCCGTAGGTGGACAGCAGGTCCGGGTAGACCCACACGATCCGCAGGTGGCTGTCGCTGCGCGCGGCGGCGGGATCGGTCGGCAGTCCGCTTGCTGCGGGGTCAGTTGGCACGGCCCAGCTCCGCTCGGATGTCCTGGAATGCGGTGTAGTTGGCGATCACTTCCAGCCGGCCCGGCGGTATCGCCGCGAGCACCTCGCCGAACGTGTCCACCACCTCGAACGGCACCTCGTTGACCTCCAGCCGGACGGCCAGGTCGTACCGCCGGTCGCCGGTGACGAGCACCCGGTGCCCGCGCAGCGACGCGTAGTCCACGTCGTACAGCCAGGAGGTGTCGAGACCGTCCACCACCCGGGCGTTGATCGACAGCAGCACCGGCGGGGGTGCGGCGCCGGCCGTGGAGATCCGGTCGACCATGTCGAACGCCTCGAGCCAGCCGGCCGGGTTCTTGGCCAGCAGCAACCGGATGCTGCGGCCGTCGCGCTCGACCGTGGCGTACCGGCCGGCGATGGAGGCGACCTCGGCCAACCGCGGCGCCGCGTCGGCCGGTCGCACCCCGAACAGTGCCGCGGCGGCGAGGGCGGTGACCGCGTTGGCCCGGTTGACCCGACCGGGCAGCTGTAGCGTGACCGGCTGTCGGATGCCGTCCGGGCCGGCCACGGTGTCGTCGTCGGCGAGCCACCAGGACGGCTGCGGG
The DNA here is from genome assembly GCF_016865425.1 of Actinocatenispora thailandica. Taxonomy (NCBI): domain Bacteria; kingdom Bacillati; phylum Actinomycetota; class Actinomycetes; order Micromonosporales; family Micromonosporaceae; genus Actinocatenispora; species Actinocatenispora thailandica. The sequence continues at coordinate 2,720,216 of NZ_AP023355.1, forward strand.
CGGCGCAGGTCGCACCCGGGGCAGGCCCAGTCGACGCCCTCGCGCTTGAGGTGCGCCCCGCACTGCGGGCAGACCCAGGAGTCCTCCTGCCAGCGCTGGCCGGCAGCGACCCAGGTGACCTGCGGTGCGGCGCTGGCGGCCCAGGTGACCAACGGGTCGTCGCAGTTCGCCACGACCCGGGTCGGCTCGGCACCGGGGGTGTCGGCCTGCTCGCGCAGCGCGCCGAGCACCTCGCGCCACCGGTCGGCGAGCATGCCGACCTCCATCGCGCGGTCGAGCTGGTCGCGGCTGAGGTTGAGCAGCGCCACCACCCGCGGCCGGGTCTCGGCCAGCACCGTACGCAGGTAGTGCTCGTCGACCTCCAGCACGGCGTGCCGGGCGTTGCGGGACTGGGCGAGCGCGGTGGTGTGCCCGGTCGGCATGTTCGCCCCGTAGCTGTTGGAGGCGACCGGGCCGAGCGTGCCGAGCGCCGCGGTCAGCAACCGGGTGGTGGTGGTCTTCCCGTTGGTGCCGGAGACCAGTGCCACCTCGCGTCCGCGGGCGAGCACGGTGAGCAGTCGCGGCTCGACCGCGAGGCCGATCCGTCCGCCGATCACCGAGCCGTCGCCGCGCCCGGTCATCCGGGACAACCGGGCCGCGGTTCGTACCAGGGCCGTCGCGAGCTGGGCGCGCACCACGGAAGCTCCTCGGGGTGTGTCGGGACCGGCGCATCGGCGCACCGGTGCTGACCAGGGGTCGGCTGGCCCCACGCGCATCGCCGACCGGCGATCGGCGGTCGCCTGGCACCGGCGCGCGTCGGATCGCCCTTGGAAGTTTGGCACAGCCGGCGGCGCGTCTCGCGCGCCGCCCCGAACCGCGCCGCCGGCGTGACGCTGTCGCCGACGACAGGTTGACCGCGGGCCGGTCGGGTGGTACTCCACTTCGCTCCACCACCGGGCGCTCTGGTCGGTGGCCGGCCGGTCCGGGTCGAGAGTTTGGGTGGTTTCCGGCCTGTTGACCGGATCGCCCGGCCGCTCGGGCCGGAGCGGCGTTCCACCCGGTCCATCTGGTGCTGACCAGCGCCTTTACCAACTCGGCCGGACCGGTATCGGCCGGTTGTCGATTGACGGTGGGGGGAAGTGGAGTACAGTGGAGCGCGTTGGGGGAGCCGGTTGAGTCGTCTCGGTGTCGTTCGCGACACCGCTGCGGTCTCGGCGGATCCGCCGGGCCGAGCGCCAGTTCCGGGGGGAAGGGGCGGCCATGTTTCTTGGCACCCATACCCCGCGCCTGGACGACAAGGGTCGGCTGATCCTTCCGGCGAAGTTTCGCGACGAGCTTGCGGAGGGCCTGGTGATCACGAAAGGGCAGGAGCGCTGCCTGTACGTGTTCCCGATGGCCGAGTTCCGTCGGCTCGCCGAGCAGTTGCAGCAGGCGCCGGTCACGCACAAGGCGGCCCGGGCGTACAGCCGGGTGTTCTTCGCCAGCGCGTTCGACCAGGTGCCGGACAAGCAGGGTCGGATCACCATTCCGCCGGCGCTGCGGGACTACGCAGGCCTGCGCCGGGAACTGGCGGTGATCGGCGCGTCCAGCCGGGTCGAGGTGTGGGACAGCGAGGCGTGGCAGGGCTACCTGGCCGAGAGCGAGGAGTCCTTCGCCGACATCGAGGAGGGGGTGCTGCCCGGTTTCTGACCGGTGCGCGCGGCGTCCGTCGCAGCGCGCGGTGAGTGGACGGTTGTCGTGCCGTGAGGTCTCCAGCCGCTCAGCCGTACCTGGCGCTACTTCCCCGGTGCCAGGTGCATCGAGCGGATGGGGACCTGAGGGCACGGGCAGTGGAGTTCGCCGCGGGGGTGCGGCTCGGTCGGCTCGGGGGTCGGTGCGATCGGCGCGCCAGGGCCGACCGGCCGGGTGTTGTGGTGAATCCACCGATTCTGTCGCTCACGAGGGGGTCGTCATGGGGGACGAGCGACGCCGCTCCACACCTGGGCGGCGCAGGCCGGCGACGCCGGGTGTGCCGGTGCCAGCCGGTACCCACGTCCCCGTCTTCGCGCAGCGCAGCCTGGAGTTGCTGGCGCCGGCGCTGTCCGGATCCGCGCCGGTGCTGGTGGATGCCACCCTGGGGCTGGGCGGGCACGCCGAGCTGTTCCTGGAGACGTTTCCCGCGCTGACGCTGGTCGGGCTGGACCGCGACACCGAGGCGCTGCGGCGCAGCGAGCAGCGGCTCTCCCGGTTCGCCGACCGGATCCGCCTGGTGCACGCGGTGTACGACGAGATCCCGGCCGCGCTCGCCGCCCAGGGCATCGCCACGGTGGACGGGGTGCTGTTCGACCTCGGGGTGTCCTCGCTGCAGCTGGACGCCGACGAGCGGGGCTTCTCCTACTCCCGTCCTGCGCCGCTGGACATGCGGATGGACCAGACCACCGGCGACACCGCGGCCGAACTGGTCAACACCGCGAGCGCCGGCGAGCTGACCCGCATCCTGCGCGACTACGGCGACGAGCGGTTCGCCGCGCGCATCGCCGCGGCGATCGTGCGCCGGCGTGCGGACGAGCCGATCGAGGACAGCGTCACCTTGGCCGAGCTGGTCCGCGACTCGATCCCGGCGCCGGCCCGGCGCACCGGGGGGAACCCGGCCAAGCGCACCTTCCAGGCGCTGCGGATCGCGGTCAACGGCGAGCTGGACGCGTTGCGGGCCGCGCTGCCGGCGGCGCTGTCCGCGCTGCGGGTCGGCGGCCGGTTGGTGGTCCTGTCGTACCACTCGTTGGAGGACCGGATCGTCAAGCGCGAGCTTGCCGGCTGGTCGCGGAGCAGCGCGCCGCCGGACCTGCCGGTGGTACCGGAGGCGCTGCAACCACGGTTCCGGTTGCTCACCCGGGGCGCGGTGGAGCCGGACGAGACGGAGATCGCGGCCAACCCGCGGGCGACATCGGCACGATTACGTGCCGCGGAACGGATCCGGGGCGGCCGCCCCGGTGACTCGGCGACGAGGGAGGGAACATGACCGCCGAACCGGTGCGCGACGACGACCGGCACTACGACCAGCCCGGCTACGACGATCCGGCGCGCGGCCGGATCGGTGGTCGCCCAACCCGGAGCCGGTCCGGTCGGCCCGCCCGGGCCGGCCGGGCCGGTACCGGCGGCGGCCGGCTCGAGCCGGCCCCGCGCCGCAGCAGCGCCGCCCGACAGGACGCTGCCGGGCGCGAGGATCGCCACCGGCCCGAGCCGGCCCGGACCCGCGGCGAGTCGCCCCGGGGTCGCGGCGCGCCGCGCCCAGGCCGGGACGCGGTCCGCCGCGCCGGGACCGCGGTGCGGCCGGACCGGCGCCGCGCAGGCGCCCCGAACCGGAAGGTCGACGCGCCGAGCCGGCCGGCCGAGGCGCCGGATCGGCGGCGCGGCGACGCGTCCCGGCGTGGCACGGCGGGTTCCGCGGCCACCCGGCGGGCCGCCGCGGCGACGGCCGCCCGCGCCGCCGGCTCGTCCGTGTCGGGTCGCCGCAGTGCCCCGCCGGCCGCCGTGGCGCTGCCCCGCACGCCGTTCGTACTGCTGGTGCTCGGACTGGTGGCGGCGGGCATCGTGGGTCTGCTGGTGCTCAACACCGCGATCAACACCAGTTCGCTGCGGGTGCAACAGCTGCGTACCCAGCAGTCCGCCCTGGACGACCAGGAGCAGCAGCTGAACCAGCAGCTGGCCGACCTGGAGTCGCCGGGCAACCTGCAGGCGGCGGCGACCCGGATGGGGCTGGTTCCGGCCGGACAGACCGCCTTCATCCGGCTGCCGGACGGCAAGGTGATCGGCGTGCCGCAACCGGTGTCCGCGCACGGCGGCGGGCAGTAGCGCCACCGCCGGCCGATTCGCTGCCCGAGAGGACACTGCGCCGAGAGGACATGATGGCGACGCGACGCGTACCCGGGCCGGACCCGCACCGGGGCGGCCGGACCGAGGACGATGCGGACGACGTGGTGGTGCCGCTGCGCCGGGACACCGGCGGGCTCGGCGACGCCCGGCGGTACCGGCCGCGCGGCCGCACGGTGCGCGAGTCGGCCGACCCGGCCGATGCGAGCCGCCGGGCCGACCAGGCGCGACGATCCCAGGAGCGGCAGGCGCGCGCGCGACGCGAGTCGCCCGGCAGCGGATCGGGTGCCGGCGCCGGCCGGGCCGCGGCGTCCGGGCGGGGCTCCGGTGCCGAACGCGGGGCCGGCTCCGGCCGCCCCGACGCGGCCAGGCAGGCCGGCCCCGACGCGGCGAAGCGGGCCGGCACCGGGTCCGGTCGGGCCGGTGCGACGGCCCGGACCCGGCGCGGTCGTGGAGATCGCGACGGCGGCGAGCCGCCCGCGGCGCGGTCCGGCACCCGAGCCGGGGCGGCCAGGTCAGGTGCGAGCGCCGGCAAGTCCGGCGGCGCCGGCGGCCGGTCCGGTGGCGCCGCCGGTGCCCGGAACCGCGGCGGCCGTAGCGGCGGCCGGACCGGGCGCGGCGATGCCGGTGCCCGGGGCGATGCCGGTACCCGGGGCGATGCCGGTACCCGGGGCGGCGCCGGCCGGGGCAAGGCCGGGCGGACCGGCGGGCGGCGTGGCGGTGGTCGAGCCGGTTCGTGGGGTGCGGAGTCGACGCGCCGCAAGGGCCGGCCGACCCGGCCCCGCCCGGCACGGCGACCGCTCGGTCGGGCGGTGCGGCTGGGCAGCCCGGGCCGGCGGTTGCGCTTCGGCACCGTGGTGGTGCTGGTGCTGTTCACGGTGATCGGCGGCCGCCTGGTGCAGTTGCAGCTCACCGACGCGCCGAAGCTGGCGGAACGCGCGCTGCAGCAGCGGCTGCACACCGTCCCGCTGCCCGCCGCGCGCGGCTCGATCGTGGACCGCAACGGGCAGGTACTCGCGCATTCGGTGGAGGCGCGGTACGTGTTCGCCGACCCGACGATGATCAAGGACGCGGCGAAGACCGCCGACCGGCTGTCCGGGGTGCTCGGGGTGCCGCGGTCGAAGCTCGAAAAGGCGATGCGCAAGACGAAGCTGCCGAACGGCTCGACGAACCGGTTCGTCTACCTCGCCCGCGGCGTCGACATCGGCATCGGGGACCAGGTCGAGGCGATGGACATTCCCGGCATCGGAGTGCGCGCCGACGAGCGCCGCGACGTTCCCGGGCACGACCTGGCGGCGAACATCATCGGCGTCACCGGCTGGGACCTGTCCGGCCTGACCGGCCTGGAGTCCGAGTACGAGAAGCTGTTGCGCGGCGTCGACGGCAAGCGGCAGTACGAGGCGAGCCGCACCGGCGAGGAGATCCCGGACGGCTTCCATCGCGAGGTGGCACCGAAGCCGGGCGGGTCGGTGCGGTTGACGCTGGACCGCGACATCCAGTTCGAGGCGCAGCGTGCGCTGTACCGCAAGCTGCATCCGCTCAACTCCGACATGGGTGCCGCGGTGGTGCTCGACGTCAAGACCGGAGCGGTGCTGGCGCAGGCGAGCTACCCGACCTACGACGCGGCGAACTTCGCCGGCTCGACGAAGGCACAGCGCACCGACTACGCCAGCCAGGCGGTGGTCGAGCCGGGTTCGGTGGAGAAGGCGATCACCCTGGGTGCGGCGCTGCAGTGCCGGGTGATCAAGCCGTCGTCGACCGTGCACGTCGGGCCGACGATCCGGGTGGCCGACACCACCTACTCCGACACCACCCCGCTAAACGACGTGGACATCACGCTGCCGGGCATCTTCGCGTACTCGTCGAACGTGGGGACCATCAAGGTCGCGAACAAGCTCGGCGCCCAACGGTTGTACGAGTACCAGCGCAAGTTCGGGTTGGGCAGCGCGACCGGCGAGGGGGTGCCCGGGGAGGCGGCCGGCATCGTGCGGCCGGCGAAGGACTGGCAGGGCGCCGACCACGGCTCGATCCCGATCGGCCTGGGCATCGCGGTCACCCCGATCCAGCTCGCCGCCGCGTACGGGGCGATCGCCAACGACGGCGAGTACGTGCAGCCGCACCTGATCGCCGACACCGTGTCGCCGGACGGCACCAAGTCGGTACCGAGCGTGTCGAAGCACCGGGTGCTCTCCCCGTCGATCGCCGCCGCCGAACGCAAGGCGATGGTCGCGGTGACCACCGCGCCGGGCGCGACCGGCCTGTCCGGTGCGGTCGACGGGTACCAGATCGCGGCGAAGACCGGCACCGGCCAGCGGGTGGTGAACGGCTCGTACCAGAAGGGCAACATCGAGTCGTTCATCGGCATGGCGCCGGCCGACCACCCGCGCTACGTGGTGGCGGTGGTCGCGCACACCAGCGGTACCGGTGAGGGCGCGAACATGGGTCCGGTGTTCCAGGATCTGATGCGGTTCACGCTCGGCCACCAGAAGGTGCCGCCGACCGACGCGAAGACCCCCTCGTTCACGCTGTACCACAAGTAGCCGCCCGGATGAGCGGAGCGCGACGGGGTGCGGGCGCAGCGCACGGGATCAACCGCGCAGTGCAACCGTCGGGATCCGTTGTGTGCCAGACATGTCGCGCGGGGCAGGATCCCGACACATCAGGCCCCGCCGGCTCGCCGACGGGGCTGTACCCACGCCATGCGCGGCGCCGTGTCCGGGTAGGGTCATGCCTCGTGCCAGGCTTTCCGCGACCACGGACCGTTCCCGCGACCCGGCTCGCGATGCTCGCCGCGCGGCTCGGCGCCGGGTCGGCGGTCGGGGGCGCCCCAGCGGTGGAGGGTGTCGGCGATCCGTCGGTCACCGGTGTCACGCACGCCAGCGGCGAGGTGCTCCCCGGCGACCTGTACGCGGCGCTGCCCGGTTCCCGCCGGCACGGTGCGGAGTTCGTCGCCGAGGCGGTGACGGCCGGTGCGGTCGCGGTGTTCACCGACGCCGCCGGCGCGCCCGCCGCGGCCACCGCCGGGGTGCCCGCGCTGGTGGTGGACGATCCGCGGGCCCGGCTGGGTGAGGTCGCCGCCGAGGTGTACGGCCGGCCCAGCGAGCGGCTCGCGGTGCTCGGCATCACCGGCACCAACGGCAAGTCCTCGACGGCGTACCTGGTCGAGTCGGCGCTGACCGCGGCGGGCCGGCGGACCGGGCTGATCGGTACGGTCGAGACCCGGCTCGGTGACGAGCGGCTGGCGAGTACCCGGACCACCCCGGAGGCGACCGATCTGCAGGCGCTGTTCGCGGTGGCGCTGGAACGCGGCCTGGACACGATGGTGATGGAGGTGTCCAGCCACGCGCTGGCGCTGGGCCGGGTGACCGGGACCCGGTTCGCGGTCGGTGCGTTCACCAACTTCGGCATCGACCATCTCGACTTCCACGGCACCGTGGAGGACTACTTCGCGGCGAAGGCGAGCCTGTTCGACGGCCGGGCCGGGGTGGAGGTGCTCAACGTCGACGACCCGGCGGTGGCGAAGCTCGCACATCCCGGCCGCACCGTCTCGGTGTCGGCGCAGGGCCGCCCGGCGGCCGACTGGCAGGCCGACTCGCTGGTACGCGACGGGTACGGGCAGCGGTTCGAGGTGACCGGGCCGGACCGGGTGCGGCGGTCGGCGAGCGTGCTGCTGCCGGGCCGGTACAACGTGGCGAACGCGCTGTTGGCGATCGCGGTGGCGGTTGCGGTCGGGGTCGATCCGGCCACCGCGGTGGCCGGGGTGGCCGCCTGCGGTGGGGTGCCGGGCCGGATGGAGCGGGTGTCGGCGCCGGGCCCGGTGGTGGGCGTGGTCGACTTCGCGCACACCCCGAACGCGGTGGCCGCGGCGCTGGGCGCGCTGCGCGAGGCCGCCGCGCCGACCGGCGCCCGGGTGATCTGCGTGGTGGGTGCGGGCGGTGACCGGGATGCCGGGAAGCGTCCGATGATGGGCGAGGCGGCCGCGCGCGGCGCGGACGAGCTCATCGTCACCGACGACAACCCGCGCAGCGAGGACCCGGCAGCGATCCGGGCGCAGGTGGCCGCCGGCGCGGACGCCGTGCCCGGCGCGCACTGGACCGACGGCGGTGACCGGATGGCGGCGATCGCCGCCGCGGTGGCGATCGCCCGGCCCGGCGATATCGTCGCGGTGCTCGGCAAGGGGCACGAACAGGGACAAGAGGTGGCCGGCGAGGTGCACCCGTTCGACGACCGGGTGGTGCTCGCGGCCGCGCTGCGCGCCCGGTTCGAGGAGGACGCATGATCGAGCTCACGCTCGCCGACGTGGCCGCGGCCACCGGCGGAGCGCTGGTCGACGGCGCGGAGCCGACGGCGACCGTCACCGCCGGGGTCGAGTACGACTCGCGTGCGGTGACCGCCGGCGGGTTGTTCGTGGCGTTGCGCGGGGAAAGCGACGACGGACACCGGTTCGCGACCGCCGCGATCGGCGCCGGCGCCGTCGCGGTGGTCGCCGAGGAACGTACCGGCGTGCCGACGGTGCTGGTGAGCGACTCGCTGGCGGCGCTGGGCCGGATCGCGCGGGCGGTGGTGGACCGGCTGCCGGCTACCACCGTGATCGGGGTGACCGGGTCGTCCGGCAAGACCTCCACCAAGGACATGATCGCGGCGCTGACCGCCCGGCTGGGGCACACCGTGGCTCCGGTCGGCACGCTCAACAACGAGCTGGGCCATCCGTACACGGTGCTGCAGGCCGACCGCTCCAGCCGTTACCTGGTGTTGGAGTGCAGCGCCCGCGGCATCGGCCACGTCGCGTACCTGTGCGAGATCGCGCCGCCGCAGATCAGCGTGGTGCTCAACGTCGGCAGCGCGCACCTGGGCGAGTTCGGTTCGGTGGAGGCGATCGCGACCGCGAAGGGCGAGCTGGTCGAGGCGCTGCCGGCGCAGGGGACCGCGATCCTCAACGCCGACGACAAGCGGGTTCGGGCGATGGCGCAGCGCACCCAGGGGCGGGTCGTGCTGTTCGGCACGGCGCCGGACGCGGACGTCCGCGCCACCGACGTCGCGCTCGACGGGGCCGGCCGGCCGTCGTTCCGGCTGCACGCCGGCGGCGAGTCGGTGCCGGTACGGCTCGGCCTGTTCGGCGCGCACCAGGTGTCGAACGCCCTCGCCGCCGCCGCGGTGGCGCTGGTCTGCGGGATGCCGCTGCCGGAGGTCGGGTACGCGCTGGGCCTGTTGCGGCCGGCCTCGCCACGGCGGATGGACGTGTTCACCCGCTCCGACGGCGTGACGGTTATCGACGACTCGTACAACGCGAACCTCGGTTCGATGACCGCCGCGTTGCGGGCGCTGGCCGCGATCGGGGCCGGCCGCCGCACCTGGGCGGTACTGGGCTACATGGCGGAGCTGGGCCGGTTCGAACAGACCCAGCACGAGCAGGTCGGTCGGTTGGCCGCCGAGCTCGGGGTGGACCGCGTGGTCGCCGTGGAACCGGAGGCGGCCGGCATCGATCAGGGCGCGCGAGCGCGCGCCGCAGACTCCGGGTGGGAGGGACAGTCGGTGCAGGTGCCTGACCAACAGGCAGCGATCGCGCTGTTGGCCGACGAGGTTCGGCCAGGTGACGTGGTGCTGATCAAGGGCTCGCGCTACCGAACCTGGCACGTCGCCGACGCGCTGCGGGAGACCGCCGACGGCGCGATCGGCGACCGGGAGGCGCCGGCATGAGATCGGTCATCGTCGCACCCCTCGTGGCGTTCGTACTCACGCTGTTCGGTACGCCACTGGCGATCCGCTACTTCAGCCGGCTCAAGGCCGACCAGCCGATCCGCGAGATCGGCCCGCAGACCCACTTCGCGAAGAAGGGCACGCCGACGATGGGCGGCGTGGTCTTCATCCTGGCCACCGTGGTGGCCTATCTGGTGGGTCACCTGACGTTGCTGACCCTGCCGGGCCGGCCGCACAAGCCGACGGTCACCGCGATCGTGCTGCTCGGCCTGTTCGTGTGCATGGGTGCGGTCGGCTTCATCGACGACTTCCTGAAGGTACGCAAGAAGAACAGCGCCGGGTTGTCGGCCAAGGGCAAGCTGCTCGGGCAGGCGGTGGTCGGCGCGATCTTCGGCATCATCGCGATGTACTTCAACCCCGACGCGATCTCACCGAACGGCATCAAGAACCCGACGGTCGGCAGCCAGTTCGTCTCGTTCGTGCACGAGATCCACTGGCTGGACATCACCCGGGTCGGCGCGGTGGTGCTGTTCATCTTCGTGGTACTGGCGGCCTCCAACGGGGTCAACCTGACCGACGGGTTGGACGGCCTCGCCACCGGGACCTCGGTGATGGTGCTGCTGGCGTACACGGTGATCTCGTTCTGGCAGTACCGGCACTGGTGTTCGGATCCACACCAGCTGACGAACTTCTGTTACAACGTGCGAGATCCGCTCGATGCGGCGCTGATAGCCGGGGCCGCGGCCGGGGCGCTGTTCGGGTTCCTGTGGTGGAACGCCTCGCCGGCCCGGATCTTCATGGGCGACTCGGGCGCGCTGGGGCTCGGCGGGCTGATCGGTGGCCTGGCGATCTCCACCAAGACGATCCTGTTGCTGATCATCCTGGGCGCGCTGTTCGTCATCGAGACCGTCTCGCTGATCATCCAGGTCGTGTCGTTCCGCAGTACCGGTAGACGGGTGTTCCGGATGACACCGATCCACCACCACTTCGAGCTGGCCGGGTGGAGCGAGGTCAACATCACCGTCCGGTTCTGGATCATCTCCGGCATCGGCATCACCGCCGGGTTGGCGATCTTCTACGCGGACTTCACCGCCTCGGCGATAGGCAGCAACGTGTGACCGGGTACGAGGGACGCCGGGTGCTGGTCGCCGGCGCCGGCGTCAGCGGCAAGGCGTGCGCGCACGCCCTGGTAGCGGCCGGCGCCGTGGTGACGGTGCTGGACCGCGCGGCGAGTGCCGGGCTGGCCGAGCTGGCCGCCGCCGGCATCGACACCGTGGTGGCGGCCGAGCCGCCGGCCGCGCTGCTGGCCGAGTCGAGCGAGCTGGTCGTGTCGCCGGTGTTCGCCCCGCACCACCCGCTGGTGGTCGCCGCGCTCGCCGCCGGCCTCCAGGTGTACTGCGAGCCGGAGCTGGCCTGGCGGCTGCGCCCGGCCGGCGCCGCCGACTGGCTGGCGCTGACGGGCACCAACGGCAAGACGACGACGGTGACGATGCTGGCCGCGATCCTGACCGCCGCCGGCCTGACCGCGCGCGCCGTCGGCAACATCGGTGATCCGCTGATCGACGCGGTCCGGGCGAACGACTGCCAGGTGCTCGCGGTGGAGCTGTCCAGCTACCAGCTGCACTGGTCGCAGCGGCTGGCGCCGCTGGCCGGGGCGTACCTGAACCTGGCCGACGACCACCTCGACTGGCACGGCAGCCGGGACGCGTACGCGACCGCGAAGACCGCGGTGTGGCGCGGCGCGGCGATCGGTGGCACCGCGATCGGCAACGCCGACGACCCGGCGGTGGCCGCCTTGCTGTCGGCGGTGCCGGGCCGGCAGGTGTCGTTCACCCTGGCCGCGCCGGCGCCGGGCCAGCTCGGTGTCGTCGACGGGACGCTGGTCGACCGCGCCTTCACCGGCGGGACGGGCGCCGGTGCCGCCCTCGGTACCGAACCGGTGCCGCTGGTGGCGGCCGAGGCGGTGCGCCCCGCCGGGGCGCACAACGTGGCGAACGCGCTGGCCGCCGCCGCGCTCGCCCGGGCGTACGGGGTGGGTCCGGAGGCGGTCGCCGCCGGCCTGGCCGGGTACGTCCCGCAGCCGCACCGCAACCAGCGGGTCGCCGAGGTCGCCGGAGTCAGCTACGTGGACGACTCCAAGGCGACCAACCCGCACGCGGCGCTCGCCTCGCTGCTGTCCTACCCGCGGCTGGTGTGGATCGCCGGCGGTCAGCTCAAGGGTGTCGATCCGGACGAGCTGGTCTCCCGGATCGCCGACCGGCTGGCCGGCGCGGTGCTGCTGGGCGCCGATCGGGCGCAGATCACTGCCGCGTTGCGCCGACACGCGCCGGCAATCCCGGTGATCGAGGTGTCCAGGTCCGATGATGGGGCGATGGCGGACGTGGTCGCCGCGGCGGCCCGGCTGGCCGGTCCCGGTGACACGGTGCTGCTGGCGCCGGCGGCCGCCTCGTACGACATGTTCGACAACTACGCGCAGCGCGGGGACCGGTTCGCCGCGGCGGTGGCCGCTCTGCCGGTGGCCTGAGCCGGAGCGCCGGCGGCGCGGCAGACGGGAGTGGCAGTGACCGGTTCGGTGACCGAGGCGCCACCGACGCGCCGGGACGCGGGACCGCCGCCCGCGGCGTCGGTGCTCGGTCGGCTCGGTGAACCGTTCGCGGCGCTGCGCGGGCTGCTCGGCCGGCCACTCGCCTCGTACTATCTGCTCGTCGCGAGCGCCGGACTGCTGCTGGTGATCGGCCTGGTGATGGTCTTCTCGGCGACCAGCGTGCCGTCGTTCGACTCGTCGCAGAGCGCCTACGCGGGGGTGCAGCAGCAGGGGCTGTGGGCGGTCGTCGGGGTGCTCGCGTTCTGGGTGGCGCAGCGGTTGCCGACCCGCACCTACCGGTTCCTCGGGCTGCCGCTGCTGGTCGCCTGCCTGCTGTTCGCGCTGGTCCTGGTGTTGTTTCCGGCCGGGCAGATCGGTCCGATCGGCACCAACCTGAACTGGATCACGGTCGGCTCGGTCCAGTTCCAGCCGGCGGAGCTGGGCAAGCTGGCGTTGGTCTGGTGGGGGGCCGACCTGCTGGTGCGCCGCGGCGCGTCGGTGACGAAGTGGAAGCGGTTGGCGATGCCGCTGTTCCCGGTCACCGCGCTGCTGTTCCTGCTGGTCGGGATGAACGACCTGGGCACCATGCTGTGCATGCTGCTGGTGTTCCTGGGGCTGCTGTGGGTCACCGGCGTGCGGTTCCGGGTGTTCGCCGGGTTGTTCGGGGTGGCGCTGGCCGGCGTGGTGGTGCTGATCGCCGAGCAGAGCTACCGGCTGGAGCGCATCCTGTCGTTCACCCACGCGGCGAAGGCCACCGGGTGCACCTCGGCAGACAGCATCCAGGGCCCGTGCTGGCAGTCCACCCAGGGCATGTACGCGTTGGCCGACGGCGGCTGGTTCGGCCTCGGGCTCGGCCAGGGCCGGCAGAAGTGGGACTGGCTGCCGGAGGCGCACAACGACTTCATCTTCGCCATCATCGGCGAGGAGCTGGGCGTGGTCGGCTGCGTCGTGGTGCTGGCGCTGTTCGCGGTGTTGGCGTACGCCGGGCTGCGGATCGCGCGGCGGGTGGACGACCCGTTCCGGCGTACCGTCGCCGCCGCCTGCACGCTGTGGCTCGCGGGTCAGGCGGTGATCAACATCGGCGCGGTGGTCGGCCTGCTGCCGATCACCGGGGTGCCGCTGCCGTTCATCTCGGCCGGCGGTACCGCGCTGGTCGTGACGCTGACCGCGGTCGGCATGCTGGCCTCGTTCGCCCGGACCGAACCGGACGCGGCGCGGGCGCTGCATGCCCGGGCGCCGAGCCGGCTGGTCCGGCTACTGTGGGTGCCGCTGCCGCCGCTGCCGGGTTCCACCCGGCCGACGAGCCCGTCGGCGCGGTCTCGCCCGGCGGGGGGCAAACCCGGCGTGCGCACCACCCGCGGGCGTACGGCAGGATCGTCCAGGACCGAGACACGACGGCAGCGGCCCGGCCCCCGGGCCGGTTCCCGCACCACGACCGGCAAGGAAAGACGTTGACCGACCTGCGCTCCGTGGTTCTCGCCGGTGGCGGCACCGGTGGCCACATCTACCCGTTGCTCGCGTTCGCCGACTGCCTGCGCCGGCACGATCCGAACGTCCGGATCACCTGCCTGGGCAGTGCCAAGGGCCTGGAGAACGAGATCATCCCGGCCGCCGGCTACGACCTGCGCCAGGTGCCGGCCTACCAGCTGCCCCGGTCGGTCAACGTCGACCTGGTCAAGACCGGCCCCCGGATGATCCGGTCGATGCGGGCCTGCCGGCAGATCCTGGACGAGGTCGCCGCCGACGCGGTGGTCGGCTTCGGCGGGTACGTGGCGGTTCCGGGATATCTCGCCGCCTGGCGGCGCAAGACCCCGATCGTCATCCACGAGGTGAACGTGCCGCCCGGGGTGGCCAACAAGCTCGGCATGCGGTTCACCGACCACGTCGCGGTCGGCTTCGAGCATCAGCCGCAGCTGGTCCCGTCGCTGGCCGACGCCCGGGTCGTCGGCGTCCCGCTGCGCCGCTCGCTGACCGCGCTGGACCGCGCCGCGTGCCGGGCCGAGGCCTGCGCCCACTTCGGTCTCGACCCGCAGCGCCCCACGCTGTTCGTGTACGGCGGCTCCCAGGGCGCCCGCGCGATCAACCTGGCGATGGCCGGCGCGGCGAAGGCGATCACCGCCGCGGGCTGCCAGGTGCTGCACATCATCGGCGCCCGCAACGAGCCGGTGGAGATCCCCTCCGACCTGCCCGCGCCGTACGTGACGCTGCCGTTCCTGTCCGAAATGGAACTCGGGTACGCCGCGGCCGACCTGCTGCTGTCCCGCGGTGGTGCGATGACCGTCGCCGAGGCGACCGCGCTCGGGGTGCCGGCGATCTACGTACCCCTGCCGTACGGCAACGGCGAGCAGCGGCGCAACGCGCTGCCGGTGGTCGAGGCCGGTGGCGGCATGATCGTCGACAACGCCGACCTGACCGCGCAGTGGATCGAGACGAACCTGTTGCCGCTGCTGCGCGACCCGGCCCGGATCGCGGCGATGAGCACCGCCGCCGCGGGCTACGGCCGGCGCGACGGCGACGAGGCGCTCCGGGCGTTCACGCTGGAGGCGGTAGCGAAGGGGGCGGGCCAGTGAGCACCGAGCAGACCACCACACCGCCGGAGGCGGTCGGGGCGGCAGAGCCGCCGGAGGCGGTTGAGGCGGCAGAGCCGCCGGAGGCGGTCGGGACCGCGGTGGTGCCGCCGAGCGCCGAGGACCTCGGCCGGGTGCACCTGATCGGGATCGGCGGGGTCGGCATGAGCGGGCTGGCCCGGCTGCTGCTGTCGCGCGGCATCCCCACCTCGGGCAGCGAGCTGCGCGAGTGGCCGACCCTCGCCGGGTTGCGCGCGCTGGGCGGCGTCATCCACGACACGCACCGGGCCGAGAACCTGGACGGTGTCGACACCGTCGTCTACTCGACCGCCATCCCGGCCGACCACGTGGAGCTGGCCGAGGCGCGCCGCCGTGGCCTGCGGGTACTGCACCGGTCCGAGGCGCTGGCCGCGGCGATGGTGGGTCGCCAGGGCATCGCGGTCGCCGGTACCCAGGGCAAGACGACGACCACCTCGATGATCACTCTGGTGTTGCAGCACTGCGGGCTGGATCCGTCCTTCGTGATCGGCGGCGAGATCTCCGAGGCCGGTTCGAACGCGCACCACGGCTCCGGCGGGTTCTTCGTCATCGAGGCCGACGAGTCGGACCGCTCCTTCCTGCGCTACCGGCCGCACGCGGCGATCGTCACCAACGTGCGCGGCGATCACCTGAACACCTACGGCGACCTGGCCGGACTGCAGGACGGGTTCGCCGAGTTCTGCCGCGGCATCACCCCGGACGGGTTCCTGGTCGCCTGCGCGGACGACGAGGGCAGCCGGCAGCTGGCCGACCGGATGCGCGGCGAGGGGCGCACGGTCTACACCTACGGCGAGTCCGCCGACGCCGACCTGCGGCTGGCGGACCTGACCTCCGCGATCGGCGGCGTGCGCTACACCGCGGTACTGGACGGCGCCACGCTCGGCGAGGTCACCCTGCCGACGCCGGGCCGGCACCTCGGACTCAACAGTGCGGCGGCGCTGCTGACCGCGCTGAAGCTCGGCGTCGAGTTCGCACCGGTCGCCGAGGCGCTGGCGGCGTTCCCGGGGGTGCGCCGCCGGTTCGAGCACAAGGGCACCGCGGACGGGGTGCGGGTCTACGACGAGTACGCCTACCACCCGGTGTCGATGACCGCCGCGCTGTCCACGCTGCGCGAGGTCACCGGCGACGGCCGGCTGGTCGTGGTGTTCCAGCCGCTGCGGCTGTACCGCACCCGCGAGCTGCAGGCCGAGATCGCGGAGGCGCTGGCGATCGCCGACGAGGCGATCGTGCTGGAGGTGTTCGGGCCGGGGGAGAGCCGCGGACCGGGCGAGGGCGGCCGGCCGCTGACCGAAGCGGTGCCGCTTGCCGGTGCGCACAAGGTGTTCGTGCCGTCCTGGTCGGACGTCGCGGCCGAGGTACTGCGCCGGTCGGCGCCCGGTGACCTGGTCGTGACGATGGGCGCGCCGCCGATCTCGATGATGGGTGACGAACTGCTCGCGGCGTTGGCGGAGCGGGCCGGCACGGCGGACACCGCGGGCTGATGGCGGGCGCGGCGCGCGACACCCGGCCACCGCGCCGGTGGCGGCTGGTGCAGGCGCGCCGGCAGGCACTGTCGGCGTTGCTGCGTCGGCTGGTCGCCCGGGCACGGCGCAACCGCCGCCGGACCGCGCTGACGCTGTCGGTGACCGCTGTGACGGTCGCTGTCCTGGTGGCCGGGTACGTGGTGGTCTACCACACCGGTGCGTTCGCGGTCCGGGGTGTCACGGTGCGCGGGGCGCGCACGGTGTCGGCGCGGACGGTGGCGCGGACCGCGGCGGTGCCGTCCGGCATCCCGCTGGCCGGCGTCGATCTCGCCGCGGTCGCCGCCCGGGTGCGCCGGCTCGCGCCGGTGGCGAAGGCGGACGTGACCCGCGCCTGGCCGCACACCGTCGTGGTCACGGTCACCGAACGTACTCCGGCCGCCGCGGTACCGGACGGCTCCTCGGTGCGGCTGGTCGACCGGTCCGGTGTGGTGTTCCGGACCGTGCCGGCGGCGCCGCGCCGGCTGCCCACGCTGGTGGTGGCCCATCCCGGACCGCACGACGTGTCGACCCTGGCCGGGCTGCAGGTTCTGGGCCAGCTGACCCCGCGGTTGCGCGCCCGGTTGGTCCGGGTGGAGGTGCCGCGGCCGACCCGGATCCGACTGGTCCTGGCGCACGGCCGTACGGTCGTGTGGGGCGACTCGTCCAGTGGCGCCCGGAAGGCGGCCGCGGCGACCGCGCTGCTGGGCAAGACCGGCGATGTGATCGATGTCAGCGCGCCGGACCTGGTGGTGGTGCGTTGACCGGCGCTACTCCGGTATCTCGCTGGGCGGCGCCGGCCCCGGCTGGTAGCGTCGCTGTTCCGGAGGTGTCCACAATGGAGCGAGCAGATCCGCTGACCGATGCGGGTGACCGCGCGGCGCTGGAACAGTGGCTCGACTACCACCGGGCCACCGTGCGGCTCAAGTGCGCCGGTCTGGACGAGATGTTCGCCCGGCAGGCGCCGGTGCGCACCTCGCCGCTGTTGTCGCCGGCCGGGCTGGTCGCCCACCTCACCGACAACGAGCAGTACTGGTTCGAGGCGGTCCTGCACGACGGGCCGCGGATGGCCGCCGACGACGACGATCCGGACGCCGACTGGGTGGCCCCGGAAGGCATGTCGCTCGCCGCGCTGCTCGACCGGTACGACGCGCAGTGCGATCGTTCGCGCGAGCTGGCGGCCGGGCTGGACCTGTCGTTCGTGGCCCGGCGGCAGGTCGAGCCCGGTGTCCGGCCGATGACGCTGCGCTGGATCTACCTGCATCAGATCGAGGAGACCGCCCGGCACAACGGGCACCTGGACGTGGTGCGCGAGTTGCTGGACGGCCGTACCGGGGCCTGAGGTCCACTATGGACTTCCGGTTCGCGGTCGGGGGAGGGGTACGGGCGTCGTCCGACCGGCAAACGTGGCCGACACGCCGCGTTGGATGCTTGGAGATCGTGCAACCGGCCCGTACGTTCCGGAACAGGGTCGAGGTTGACATAAGTATAACCCTCTAGTTGAGGGTGAGAGTTGGCCCGGCCCATGGCGGGGAGCAGCACAGCGAAGGGAAGGCGGACCGATGACACCTCCGCACAACTACCTGGCGGTCATCAAGGTCGTCGGCTGCGGTGGCGGCGGCGTCAATGCCGTCAACCGAATGATCGAGGTCGGGCTCAAGGGCGTCGAGTTCATCGCGATCAACACCGACGCGCAGGCGCTGCTGATGTCCGACGCGGACGTCAAGCTCGACGTGGGTCGGGAACTGACCCGTGGCCTGGGCGCCGGTGCCAACCCCGACGTGGGCCGCAAGGCCGCCGAAGACCACCGGGACGAGATCGAAGAGGTCCTCAAGGGCGCCGACATGGTGTTCGTGACCTGTGGTGAGGGCGGCGGTACGGGCACCGGGGCCTCGCCGGTGGTCGCGAACATCGCCCGCAAGCTGGGCGCGCTGACCATTGGCGTGGTCACCCGACCGTTCTCGTTCGAGGGCAAGCGGCGCCAGGTGCAGGCCGAGACCGGCATCGACGAGTTGCGCAACGAGTGCGACACCCTCATCGTCATCCCGAACGACCGGCTGCTGCAGCTCGGCGACCGGACGATGAGCATGATGGACGCGTTCCGCCAGGCCGACCAGGTGCTGCTGTCCGGTGTCCAGGGCATCACCGACCTGATCACCACGCCAGGGCTGATCAACCTCGACTTCGCCGACGTCAAGAGCGTGATGTCCAACGCCGGCTCGGCGTTGATGGGCATCGGCAGTGCGCGCGGCGACGACCGGGCGGTCGAGGCGGCGCAGGGCGCGATCTCCAGCCCGCTGCTGGAGCAGAGCATGGACGGGGCCCGCGGCGTGCTGCTGTCCATCGCCGGCGGTTCCGATCTGGGTCTGTTCGAGATCAACGACGCGGCCCAGCTGGTCACCGACGCGGCGCATCCGGACGCGAACATCATCTTCGGTGCGGTCATCGACGACGCGCTGGGTGACGAGGTGCGCATCACGGTGATCGCGGCGGGCTTCGACGGCGGGTCCCCGGCCTACAAGCCGCAGGCCGAGGTCGGTCGCAAGCCGCCCACGACCGAGGCGCCCCGACCACGACGGTGCCGCCGAACCCGCCGGTCACCACCGGCGGGAGCACCAGCACCCGGCCGCCGCAGCAGCCGACCCCGGCCGAGCGGCCACCGCGCAAGGTGCTGTTCGACGACGTCGACGTGCCGGACTTCCTCAAGAACGGCGCGTGAACCTCGCGTCGGAGCCGATCGACCGACGCACCGAGCTGGTCGCGAACCTCGCCTCGGTGCGTCGGCGCATCGCGGACGCCTGCCTGGCGGCGGGCCGGTCGCCGCGCGAGGTGTCGCTGATCGCGGTCACCAAGACGTTCCCGGCCTCCGACGTCCGGCTGCTGGCCGAACTCGGCCAGCGCGCGGTGGCCGAGAACCGCGACGGCGAGGCCGCGGCGAAGGCCGCCGAACTCGCCGCCGCCGGCGTCGAGGTGCGCTGGCACTTCGTCGGCCAGTTGCAGCGCAACAAGGCCCGGTCGGTGGTGCGGTACGCCGACATGGTCCAGTCGGTGGACCGCCCTGCGCTGGTGACCGCGCTTGCCTCGGCCGTCGCGGCGCATCGGGACCGGCCGCTGGACGTGCTGATCCAGGTGTCGCTGGACGACGCGCCGGGGCGCGGCGGTGTCTCGCCGGCAGAGCTGCCGGCGCTGGTGGACGCGGTGGCCGCGGCCGGCCCGCGGCTGCGGCTGCGCGGGCTGATGGCGGTCGCGCCACTGGGCGGTGATCCGGACGTCGCGTTCGGTCGACTGTCCGGATACGCGACGTGGCTGCGTGAGCGCGAACCGGACGCGTCGATGCTGTCCGCCGGGATGACCGGCGACCTGGAGGCGGCAATTCGGCACGGTGCGACACACGTGCGTGTCGGCAGCGGATTGCTCGGCCGGCGCGCCAAGCTGGGTTAGCCTGACGTCGGAGCAGAACTACATCGCTGTTATTCACGCTCACCGATCTCGTCCGTTTCGCAGGCGGCGCATCGCGGGGGAACGTCCCGATGGGCGGGGCGCGCGACGTGGCAGGACGGTGTCACGGGAGGAGGTGCCCGATGGGTAGGTTGCGCAAGGCCGGCGTCTGGCTCGGCCTGGTCGAGGACGACGACGACAGCTACGAACCCGACGACGACCGCTACGACGGCTCGGACGGTTACCAGCCGGCCGGCCGCCAGGAGAGCGCCGCGCGCTACGACACCGGGCGGTACGAGAGCCGGCGAGCGCCCCGCGACACCGGCCGCGAGGTGGACGAGCGCGACTTCGACGATGCCGACTTCGGCGAGGACGAGTTCGAGCCGGAGCCGGCTCGGCCGCGGCTGGCGCCCACGGGTTCGGACCGGCTGGCCGAGCGGGCCGGGGTGCGCTCCATCGGCCGTGGTTCGGTGACCCCGCTCACGCAGGACAATCTGGCGCTGGCGCCACAGGTACAACTGCGGGAGCGTGCCGTGGTGTCCGACGACAGCGCCGACAGCTACCGCATCACCACCGTGCATCCCACTACCTACAGTGAGGCACGCACTATCGGTGAGCATTTCCGGGACAACACTCCGGTGATCATGAATCTGTCGGAAATGGACGAAGCGGATGCCATGCGCCTCGTCGATTTCGCCGCCGGATTGATCTTCGGGTTGCGCGGTACGATCGAACGGGTGACCAATCGCGTGTTCCTGCTCTCACCGGCCAACGTCACGGTCACCGCCGAGGACAAGGCCAAGATCGCCGAGGGCGGGTTCTTCAACCAGAGCTGAACCGGGAGTCCATCGCTCGTGTCGGTCCTGTTCCAGGTCCTCTACCTGGTCGTTTACTTTTTCCTGCTGTTTCTGATGGCGCGGCTCGTGCTCAGCTTCGTGATGCAGTTTGCGCGTAGATGGCAACCTCGGAGGAGCGCGGCCGCCGCGATGGAGGTCGTGTGGAGCGTCACTGATCCTCCCTTGAAAGCCCTAAGGAGGGTCATTCCGCCGCTCCGGATTGGTACCGTGAGCCTGGACCTGGCTTTCCTGATACTGCTGGTTATCGTGTACGTGCTGTTGAGAGTCGTGCTGCCGTGGTTGCTCCGTGCTTAGCCCGTCGGGCTGATCATTCCGCGGTCGGGTGGCACCTGGCACGGTGGAGCGATCGGTCGGATCGAGATTGCCCGGTCCCGGTCCTATCGACAGCGAGCCACGCGGTCGCAAGCTGAACCGAGGAGTTTCGATGCCGCTGACCCCGGCCGACGTGCACAACGTCGCGTTCAAAAAGCCCCCCATCGGCAAGCGGGGGTACGACGAGGACGAGGTGGATGCCTTCCTCGACGAGGTCGAGCGTGAACTCGTCCGCCTCGTGGAGGACAACAACGAGCTCCGTGCCCAGGTCGAGCGGCTGCAGCACGGTGCCGCCCCGGTGGCACCGGTGGCTGGCGGGGGCGCTCCCGAGCATCTCGTTGCGGAGAACGCCGATCTCAAGGGCCAGCTGGAGCAGCTGGAGGCCGAGAAGGCGAACGCCGAGCAGGCGGTCCGCAACGCGCAGGCCGAGCTGGAGGCGATGCACGCGCAGGCCGGCGGGGTGCCGGCGGTGGCGGCCGCCGCGGCCGGTGGCGACGGCGGCGAGCAGCAGGCGCTGCGAGTGCTGATGATGGCCCAGCGCACCGCCGACGACCACGTGTCCGACGCGCGCCGGGAGGCCGACAAGCTGCTGTCCGACGCCCGGGCCAAGGCCGAGGACGTCACCCAGAAGGCGCGCGGCAAGGCCGAGTCGCTGGAGCGCGACGCGCGGCAGCGGCACCAGGAGGCCATGGGCGGCCTGGAGGTCAAGCGGGCGGCGCTGCAGAAGCACATCGAGGAGCTGAAGGCGTTCGAGCGGCAGTACCGCACCCGGCTCAAGGCATACCTGGAGAGCCAGCTGCGTGATCTCGGTGCGCGGGGCCAAGGCATCGAGGACGAGCTGAGCCGCACCGGCGAGGTCGCCGGTGGCAGCGGAAGCAACCGCCAGGTCTCCGCCAACGGTTCCGGGCTGGCCGCGGCGAGCCTGGGTGGTTCGTACAACTCGGGCCGCAACGGGCTGGGTCTGCCCAACGGCGACGGCAACAGCCGGTAGGATCCAGTTCCTCCCGAACCGGATCCGCACGCCGCCGAGGTGACTCTTGATCATTGCCAGCTTGCTGCTGATCCTGATCGCGGCGGTGCTGCTGGTGCTCGGGTTGCTGCGTGGCGTGGACCTGTTGCTCGTGGTGTCGATCGCGGTCAGTCTGCTCGCGGCGGTGGCGCTCTACCTGGGCGCCCGTCGATCGCACGCGGACCACACCGACGACACCTCGGCGGACCCGGAGGACGAGCGCCAGCCGGCCATCGACCCCCCGTCGGTGGTCGCCCACTCGGGTGCCGCGCCGCGTGACGGGTCGAACCTGCCACCGCGCCGGGTCCCGGCGTCGGCCGACGACGAGCGGCCGCCGTGGCCACTCGACCGGGCCACCGCCCCGGCGGACGACGAACCCGGGCGCGACACGCCGGCCCGTGCCGCAGCGGCGCCCGACGAGGCGTGGTCGACCGACCGGGTGGACGAGCCGGATGATCCGTCGGACGACCCGCTGGACGAGCCGCCGGTGCAGCGAACACCACGTTCCGACGCGGAACTGATCGCCCGGCTGCCGGCCGAGGTGCTCGTCGTCGACGGCAGGCCGCGCTACCACGTCACCGGCTGTCCGCACCTGCTCGACAAGGAGGCGGAACCGCTGCCCGTCGCGGAGGCCGTCGAACTGGGGTTCGGGCCGTGCGGCTGGTGCCAGCCGGACACCGTGCTGCTGGGTGGCACCCCCGACCTGGCCTGACCTGATCGCCCGCCCGGGGCGTCGTCGCCTGGTGGGCGTTGGTGGCTCGGGGCCGGGGAACCGGTCAGCATATCCCTCACTGAGGGCGATCGGGCGCTGACAGTCGGATATTCGCGGATGTTTGTCGGACGCCCAACTACTCCGTATCCTTGGTGGTTCCACGCGCGTCGCGTCGGGCCGAGGGCTCGACGTGTCGCGCCCGTTTTGCATGTGGGAGCCGAAATGGCCAGACAACGCCGTGTTTCGGTCGGTGACCGAGGTGGCTGCGTGCTGGTCACGTGGGGCAATCGGGCGGTGCGGAAGCACCACACGATCCCGACGGCGGTCTCCTTGGCAGTGGGCCATACCGAGATCGGCCACCGGCCGGTCGAGTCATCCGTCTCGACGCCCGACCCCAATACGTCGGCGAGGTCGATGACATCCACCACGACCGCCGCGGGAGCGCGGCCAAGGGGGCGACGATGACCACCAAATCGGGTACCAAGAGCACGGGCGCGGCACGCCGGACGACAGCATCCTCCGCTGCCGACTCGAAGCGCGCGAACGACGGTCGCAGCGGCGGCGGTCGAGCCGCCGAGGGCACCGGCCGCGCCGGCAGTGCCGCCCAGAGCGAGGCGCCGCGGTCGGCCGCCAAGAAGCCGGCGCCCCGGCGCTCCTCCGCGTCCGCCGCCGACGCCACCAAGTCCGCCAGCAAGCCCGCGGCCAAGCGGGCCACCCGCAAGACCCGCAGCGCGGCGGAGACCGAGACGATTCGGGTGGCGTTGCACGAGCGCCTCATCGAGTTGCACACCGAGTACGAGAAGACCATGGCGCAGCTGACCGACCTGCAGCGCGACCGGCTGACCGACTCGGCGGGCGACGACCAGGCGGACACCGGGACCAAGACGTTCGAGCGTGAGCAGGAGATTTCCCTGGCCAACGGCATCAGGGACCGGGTGACGCAGGTCGAGCGTGCCCTGGAGCGGCTCGACGACGGCCACTACGGATACTGTGAGCGGTGCGGGAACCCGATTCCCGCCGGGCGACTCGCCGCGTTCCCGTCGGCGACGCTCTGCGTGGCGTGCAAGCAGTTGGAGGAACGGCGCTGAGCGAGGACAGCACCGACCGGATCCCGTCCGGCGATGATCACGCGCAGCCGAGTCGCGGTCCCGCCTCCCGACGTGTCGTCGGGTTGCTGGCCGGCATCGCGGTGGTGGCGCTGGTGGTCGACATCATCACCAAGGTCGTCGCCGTGGCGAACCTGCACCCCGGCGATCCGGTCCGGTTGCTCGGCGGCGCGGTCTACCTGTCGCTGACCCGCAACCAGGGCGCCGCCTTCAACATCGGCGGGACCGGTTACACGGCGATCCTTGCCGCGGTCGCGGTGGTGGTGATCATCGTGATCATCCGGTTCGCCCGGCGGTTGCGGTCCTGGCCGTGGGCGGTGGCGCTCGGTCTGGTGCTCGGCGGCGCGGCCGGCAACCTGACCGACCGGCTGTTCCGGGCGCCGGGACCGCTGCGCGGTGGCGTGGTCGATTTCATCAGCGTGTTCAGCCCGGACGGCCACCCCTGGCCGATCTTCAACGCGGCCGACTCGTGCCTCGTGGTGGGCGTGATCATCGCGGTGCTGCTCGAACTGACCGGGCGCCGGATCGACGGCACCCGGGCGGGGCGCAGCGCCGACGACGCGAAGGCGGCCGACGAGCCGGAGCCGGTCGCCGCGGGGCGGGCCGGCGGCGCCGAGCGCACCGATGCCGCGACGACGGCGGCAACGGCTGCCGATGCCGGCCCGGCGGCCGGGGGCCGGCCGGACCCGACCGATGCCGGCACGGGCGCCGAGACGCCGGGTGAGACGAGCCGGGACGCCGGGTCCGACGGCGGTGATCGTGCCGCGAGTGGCGGGCCCGCCACCGGCCGGACGGACCGATCGTCATGACCGGTGCGCGTTTTGACGGCGCCGCCCCGGCGGCGCCGGTCGGTGAGCATCGTGCCCTGCCGGTGCCGGACGGGCTGGCCGGGATGCGGGTCGACCAGGCGCTGGCGCGGCTGTTCGGGCTGTCCCGCACCGCGGCCGCGGACCTGGTCGCGGCCGGCGAGGTGGCCCTCGACGGGACCACGCCGGCGAAGTCGGATCGGGTCGATGCCGGGGCGTACCTGGAGGTGACGCTGCCGCCGCCGGAGGGCGCGCCGACCATCGTGGCGCGCCCGGTCGACGGATTGCGCATCGTGCACTCCGATGACGACATCGTGGTGGTGGACAAGCCGGTCGGGGTGGCGGCGCACGGCAGCCCGGGCTGGTCCGGCCCCACCGTGCTCGGTGGTCTCGCCGCGATGGGGCAGACCGTCGCGACCAGCGGCGCGGCCGAGCGGCAGGGCATCGTGCACCGGCTCGACGTGGGCACCTCCGGGCTGATGGTGGTGGCCAAGAGCGAGCGGGCGTACCGGATCCTGAAGCGCGCGTTCAAGGTGCGCACGGTGGAAAAGCGCTATCACGCGGTGGTGCAGGGCCAGCTCGACCCGCTGCGCGGCACGGTGGACGCGCCGATCGATCGGCACCCGCAGCACGACTACAAGTTCGCGGTGGTGTCGGGCGGCAAACCCAGCGTCACGCACTACGACACGCTGGAGGCGTTCCCGGCGGCGAGCCTGGTCGACGTCCGGCTGGAGACCGGCCGTACGCATCAGATCCGGGTGCACTTCTCGGCGCTGCGGCACCCGTGCGCCGGTGATCTGACCTATGGCGCGGATCCGACCCTGGCCAAGCGGCTCGGTCTGTCCCGGCAGTGGCTGCACGCCCGTGAGCTGGCGTTCGATCATCCGGGGTCGGGCGACCGGGTGCGGTTCGTCAGCGAGTACCCGGAGGATCTCGCTCACGCTCTGGCGGTACTGCGCGGCGAAGGGTGACACCCCGGGTCCGCGATGGGCCCGCTCGCTCGTTGAACAGATCGATGCCGGTCGCGGGGCTGGCAAAGTTCGGGCGGCTCCGTAGCCTGTTGGTGGGTGAGGCGTCGGGCGGGAGGCGAGCGTGGATCAGTCCGGAGCCGGAGCGTACCGCTCCGGTGACTCGGGGTCGCGGTGGCGGAACCTGCTGGGTCGCGGCAGGCCGCGGGACGGTGAGGGCGGCGTGGACGCCGCGCCGGCCCAGCCCGGCCGCGGTCAGGCCGGGGTCGGGCGGGCCCGGGTGGGTGCCCCGCCGCTGGTGCCTCGACCCTCTCCGGCCCCCGAGACGCGGGCCGGCCGCCGCGGTGCGCCGGTCCCGGTCCAGGTCGGCGGGCACCGCCCGGAGGCGTACGCGACGGGTTCGGTGGACGGACTGCTCGCGGCGCTGCGCCGCGACTTCGGCCGGTCCCGGGTGGTGGCGTTCGTCAACCCGAAGGGCGGCGTGCACAAGACCACCGCGACGGTGCTGACCGCGGCCACGCTCGGCAGTGCCCGCAGCGGCGGCGTGCTCGCCTGGGACGACAACGAGCTGCGCGGCACGCTGGGGCTGCGCGCCGGTACCGCCCGGCACGCCCGGACCATCCGGCACCTGGTCGACGATCTGGACCGGATCGAGACCGGCCCGGGGATCCTGTCCGAGGTGTTGGACGACTATCTGCGACACACCAAGGACGGCTCGTTCGACGTGCTGGCCGGTGACGAGGATCCGCGCATCGCCCGCCGGCTCGACCCGGCCACGGTGCGCCGGGTGCTCACCCTGCTCGCCGGCACCCACGACGTGATCTGCGTCGACACCGGCAACAACGTCGAGTCGCCGAACTGGCAGACGGTGCTGCGGGCGGCCGACCAGCTGGTCGTGACCACCGTGCCGCGGGAGGACGCGGCGTTCACCGCCGACTGGATGCTGGACCTGCTGGAAGAGCAGGGGATGGGTGAGCTGGTGGCCGGGGCGACCACCGTGATCAGCTGCCCGACACCGAACCCGCTGCCGCTCACCGCCGATCTGCTCAAGCACTTCGGCTCGCGTACCCGGACCTCGATCGTGGTGCCCTACGACGTGTCGCTGGAGCCCGGTTCGACCATCGAGTACTCGCAGCTGGCTCCCGCCACCCGGATGGCCTGGCTGTACGCCGGGGTCGCGATCAGCGAGGGCTTCGAACCCGGCCGGTGACCGCGGCGGCCGGTCGCGGGTGGCGGTTGCCACGTCCGCGGGCCCCCGGGCGTGCCGGCCGGCAGCGGCGGCGTTCGGGGCGATAGGTTTTCTGTCGGACCCCGCTCCTAACGTGGTGGGGTCGCCGGGAGTGCGGCCATACACCTCCCGGCACGGCCGCGGTCGCCGCCTGGCGCCGGCCGCACGCGGGGTTGTCCAGGTGAATACGAGGGGGGCGAGGCGCGCCATGTCGGCGTCCGGGTTCGCACATCTGCACGTGCACACCGAATACTCGATGTTGGATGGCGCGGCCCGCCTGAAGCCGCTGTTGGCCGAGGTCCAGCGGCAGGGCATGGACTCGATCGCGATGACCGACCACGGCAACATGTACGGGGCGTACGCGTTCTACCAGGAGGCGACGAAGACCGGCGTGAAGCCGATCCTCGGCATCGAGGCCTACCTGGCGCCCGGCGACCGGTCGTACAAGCAGCCGGTTCGGTGGGGTCGTCCGGACCAGCGCAGCGACGACGTCTCCGGTGGCGGTGCGTACACGCACATGACCATGTGGGCGGAGAACGCCACCGGCCTGCGCAACCTGTTCACGCTGTCCAGCCGGGCGTCGATCGAGGGCTACTACTACAAGCCCCGGATGGACACCGAGCTGATCTCGGGGCACACCGAGGGCATCATCGCCACCACCGGCTGCCCGTCCGGGGAGATCCAGACCCGGCTGCGGCTCGGTCAGGAGGAGGAGGCGTACGCGGCGGCCGAGCGCTACCTGGAGATCTTCGGCCGGGACAACTTCTTCCTGGAGCTGATGGACCACGGGCTCGACATCGAGAAGCGGGTCCGCACCGGGCTGCTCGACATCGGCAAGCGGTTCGACCTGCGCCCGGTGATCACCAACGACTCGCACTACGTGGCCGCCGAGGACGCCAAGGCGCACGAGGCGCTGCTGTGCGTGCAGTCCGGCAGCACCCTGGACGACCCGAACCGGTTCAAGCTCGACGGCGGCGGCTACTACATCAAGTCGCCGGCGCAGATGCGCGAGCTGTGGGACTCCCAGCTTCCCGGGGCCTGCGACAACACGCTGCTGATCGCCGAGCGCGTCGGGTCGTACGAGGAGGTCTTCGCGCACCACGACCGGATGCCGCTCTTCGACGTGCCGGACGGGTACAACGCGGAGACCTGGTTGGAACACGAGGTGATGGAGGGCCTCGCGAAGCGGTTCCCGGGCGGCATCCCGGACGGCCACCGGGAGCGCGCCAACTACGAGCTGAGCGTCATCAACCGGATGGGCTTCCCGGCGTACTTCCTGGTCGTGGCCGACCTGGTGCGACACGCCAAGGAGTCCGGGATCTACGCCGGGCCGGGCCGCGGGTCGGCGGTGGGCGCCCTCGTGGCGTACGCGCTGGGCATCACCGCGCTGGACCCGATTCCGCTGGGCCTGCTGTTCGAGCGGTTCCTCAATCCCGAACGCATCTCGATGCCCGACATCGACCTGGACTTCGACGACCGCCGCCGCGGCGAGATGATCGACTACGCGGTCGCGAAGTACGGCGCGGACAAGATCGCCCAGGTCATCACGTTCGGCACGATCAAGACGAAGGCGGCACTCAAGGACGCGGCGCGGATCCACTTCGGCCAGCCGGGCTTCTCCATCGCGGACAAGATCTCCAAGGCGCTGCCACCGCCGGTGGCGGCCAAGGACATCCCGCTGTCCGGGATCGTCGACCCGAAGCACGAGCGGTACGCGGAGGCGACCGAGGTCCGCACCCTGATCGAGACCGACCCGCAGGTCGGCAAGATCTTCGAGACCGCCCGCGGGCTGGAGGGGCTGATCCGGCAGGCCGGAGTGCACGCCTGCGCGGTGATCATGTCGTCCGAGCCGGTGATCGACTCGGTGCCGGTGTGGGCCCGGCCGCAGGACGGCGCGATGATCACCGGCTTCGACTACCCGTCGTGCGAGTCGATGGGTCTGTTGAAGATGGACTTCCTCGGCCTGCGCAACCTGACGGTCATCGGGGACGCGATCAACAACATCCGGGCCAACCGCGGCGTCGAGATCGACCTGGAGACCCTGGAGCTCGACGACAAGGCCACGTACGAGCTGATGGCGCGCGGCGAGACGCTCGGCGTGTTCCAGCTGGACGGCACCGCGATGCGGGCGCTGCTGCAACGGATGGGGCCGACCGGCTTCTCCGACGCCACCGCCGTGATCGCGCTGTACCGCCCGGGGCCGATGGCCGTCAACGCCCACCTCAACTACGCCGACCGCAAGAACGGCCGGCAGCAGATCGTGCCGATCCACCCCGAGCTGGAGGAGCCGCTGCGCGACATCCTGGCCGAGACGTACGGCCTGATCGTCTACCAGGAGCAGATCATGCTCATCGCGCAGAAGGTCGCCGGCTTCACGATGGGCCAGGCCGACATCCTGCGCAAGGCGATGGGCAAGAAGAAGAAGGAGGTGCTGGAGGAGCAGTTCGCCGCGTTCCAGAAGGGAATGCGGGAGAACAAATACTCCGACGACGCCATCCAGACGCTGTGGGACACGGTCCTGCCGTTCGCCGGGTACGCGTTCAACAAGTCGCACGCCGCCGGCTACGCGGTGGTGTCCTACTGGACCGCCTACCTGAAGGCCAACTTTCCCGCCGAGTACATGGCGGCGCTGCTGACCTCGGTCGGCGACTCGAAGGACAAGATGGCGGTCTATCTCGCCGAGTGCCGCAAGATGGGCATCAAGGTGCTGCCGCCGGATGTCAACGACTCCGACAACTACTTCACCGCCGTCGGTGCCGACATCCGGTTCGGCCTGGGTGCGGTGCGCAACGTCGGCGCCAACGTGGTCACCAGCATCATCAACACCCGCAAGCAGAAGCAGCCGTACACCTCGTTCACCGACTTCATGCAGAAGATCGAGCTGCCGGTGTGCAACAAGAGGGTGATCGAGTCGCTGATCAAGGCGGGAGCGTTCGACTCGCTGGGGCATCCGCGGCGGCCGATGCTGGAACAGCACGAGACCATGGTCGAGGCCATGACCGGGGTGAAGCGGCGCGAGGCGGAGGGCCAGTTCGACCTGTTCGGTGGGATGACCGACACCGCCTCGGACACCGTGGTGGGCATGGAGGTCGACCTGACCGGCGACGACTGGCCGCGCAAGACCGCGCTGGAGTTCGAGCGCGAGATGCTCGGACTGTACGTGTCGGGGCACCCCCTGGACGGCGCCGAGCGGGTGCTGCGCAAGAACAGCGAGCAGCGCATCGCCGACCTGGTCTCCGGCGACGTCGCGGACGGCACGTCGGTGACCATCGCCGGCATCATCTCCGCGCTGGAGCGCCGGGTCACCAAGCAGGGCAACGCGTGGGCGAAGGCGACGGTGGAGGATCTCGACGCCGGCATCGAGGTGCTGTTCTTCCCGAAGACCTACGAGTTGGTCGGGCAGTACCTCGCGCCGGACCTGACGATCGCGGTGAAGGGCCGGGTCAACCGGCGCGACCAGGAGATCAGCGTGGTCGCGATGGACCTGCGTACGCTGGAGATCACCGACGCCGACCTGGCCGCGGAGCCGGCCGTGACCATCGCCATCCAGGCCGAGCGGGTCGACCCGGACCTGGTGGGCGAGTTCAAACGCACGTTGCTGAACAACCGAGGAGAGACCGCGGTGCGGGTCAAGCTGGTCGGCCGGGAACGCAACCACCTGCTGGCCCTCGACGACACGCTGCGGGTCACGCCCGGCCCCGGCCTCACCTCCGAACTGAAGAGCCTGCTCGGCGCCGGTTGCCTCGAATAGCTGGCCGCGGGGCCCGGATCCGCCGACTTGCCTGAGGTTGGGAGAATCGCCGCGATGAAGACGACGATGCCGCGCCGACCCGGCGTGCCGCGGTGGGCGGAGGCACTCGTGCTGGTCGTCGCGGCGGTGTGTGTCGCGGCGGTCGGCGCGCCGCTCGGCCTGCTCTGGTCGGCGCTGTCCCCCCGCGCCGAGGTCATCATGACCGATCAGGGCGGGATGTACGACCTGGAGACCGAGACGTTCGCCGCGGCGGACGGGCGGCTCGCGGTGCTGACCGCGGCGACCGGCCTGGTCGCCGCGATCGTCTGCTGGGTGGTGCTGCGCCGCTACCGGGGGCCGCTGCTGCTCGTCGTGCTCGCGCTGGGTGGCGCGGGCTGCGCGCTGCTCACCGCCTGGGTCGGTGGCCGGGTCGGGCTCGCCGACTTCGACGCACTGCTCGGCGCCGCCCAGCCGGGCTGGCGGTTCCCCTACCCGCTGCGGCTCGGTGCGCGCGGCGCGATCGTGCTGGCGCCGCTGTTCGCGGTGCTCACCTACACCGTGTTGGCCGGTTTCTCCCGGTATCCCGCGTTACGGGCCCGGCGGACCGCGGGGCCCGCCGAGCCAGAGCTGGTCGACCCGGTGCGACTGCCGCTGATCCCGGCCCGGAACAGCGCCGGGTCGACGGAGCCGGATTCCGGCACGCCGGCCGCCGGGCCGGACCACCAGCCGGGACCGGCGGGCGCCGGCCCGGCGGACGACCCGGCCGATGCGCCGACGTCGGCCGGATCGTCGTCCCGCGTCGGGCCCGACGCGGACAGCGCCGCCGCACCCGGGGCGGTGGCGACCGGCGGGGTGGTGGCCGGGCCGGCACCCCGGCCCGACGACGCGGTCCCCGGCATCGCCTGGCCGGCTCCGCCACCCGGCCCGCCGGTAGGTGGTCCGCCACCGCCGGCGTTCGGCGCTCCCGGCGCCGCGCCGGACGCAGCCGCTTCGCCGTCCGGTCCGGGGCCGTCCGCTCCGCGGCGTTCGGATCCGGGGCCATCCGCTCCCGGGCTGGCCGGTCAAGGGCCGTCCGGTCCCGGGTCGTCCGCTGCGGGGCCGTCCGCTGCGGGGCAGTCGGGTCCGGGGCCGTCCGGCCCACCGGCCGCGGGGCCGGCGCAGGCGGCTGGCCCGGCGCCGCACCCCGCCGCACCGGACGGGCGGCAGGGACCGGACGCATCGTGGGGGGCCGGCTCGCCGGTCGACCCGTTCGCGCCCGACGGCTTCCCGGCCGCACCTGCCCAGACACCGCCACCGGCGCCGATGGACCCGGTGGACTGGCCGGACGCGCCACGCCGGTCCTGAGCCGAGGTCGCCCGGCATCCCGGCGGCCGGTCAGTTGACCCCGGCCGGTACCTGGAAGTCGGTGAGGGCCGCCGGTACCGCGGACAGCGCCGCGACCAGGCTCGTCTCCCGACGAAGCAGGCCGAGCTCGCCGCGCAGCCGGTGCGCGGCGTCCGGCTCGGCGAGCAGCCGCTGCCGGTCCGCCACGCTCAGCGAGGCGCTCGCGGCGACCAGATGCGACAGCACCGCCGGATCGTCCGGCAGCTGGTCCTGCGCCGCCTCGGGGGACACCGCGTCCGGGCCGGCCACGTGGGCGAGCTCGCGCAGGTACCGGCGGAACGCGGCGAGCACGCTCGGCACCAGCGTCTCGGCCTGGCGCAGCTCGGCCGGGTCGGACCGTTCCGGCAGCCAGTCGACCGAGGCGCGCAGGTACGGTGCGGAGTCGGTGTCGACGGCCACCACGGCGAACCGGCGGCGGCCGACCGCGACCACGTCGTAGCGCCCGTCGGGGTGGCTGGTGACCTGCCGCAACTCGGCGCTGCAGCCGACCTCGTAGAGGGTGGTGCCGTCGTGGTCGCCGGTCTCGGTGCCGCGACGGATCGCCACCACACCGAACTCGCGGTCGCGCTCGGCGGGCTGCTGCGTGAGGTGCTTCACCAGCGCGCGGTAACGCGGCTCGAAGATGTGCAGCGGCAGCACGACCCCGGGGAACAGCACGGTCCCCAGCGGGAACAGCGGAATGGCGTCGGTCACAGTACCGAGCCTACGGGTTGCCCGCTGCCGGGCCGACTCCCGACGGACCGCCTTCCTGGCCGTTTCCGCCCTCGGCACGCCTGTCCATGCCGGAACGCCGATCCGGTCCGGCTCGCCGCCCTCGTCGGCGATCGATGTCGGTCGTGGTGCCCTACGCCACCGGTTCCCGCAGGTCGGGACGCCTAGACTTGACGCGTGCTGACTCGTGTCGACCTGCGCGGTACCACCACGGACCCGCGCGACGTGCTGCCCCGTGCCCAGCTCGACGTGGCGGCCGCGATCGAACAGATCCGGCCGACCGTCGAGGCGGTGCATCAGCATGGCGTGCCCGCGGTGCTGGCCGCCACGGAGCGGTTCGACCGGGTCCGGCCGCGCCGGCTGCGGGTGCCGGCCGAGGCGATCGCGGCGGCGGCTGGCACGCTCGACGACGCGGTCCGCGTCGGGCTGCAGACCTCGATCGACCGGGCCCGCGCGGTGCACGCCGACCAACGCCGCACCGATGTGACCACCCAGGTCGTCCCGGGCGGCACCGTCACCGAGCGCTGGGTGCCGGTGTCCCGGGTCGGGCTGTACGTGCCGGGCGGCCTCGCGCCGCTGCTGTCCAGCGTGGTGATGAACGTGGTGCCGGCGCAGCTGGCCGGCGTGTCCTCGATCGCGCTGGCCTCGCCGCCGCAGCGCGACACCGGCCTGCCGCACCCGGGCGTCCTCGCCGCCTGCGCCCTACTCGGCGTCGACGAGGTGTACGCGATCGGCGGCGCGCAGGCGATCGCCGCGTTCGCCTATGGGCTGCGCGCCGAGTCGGCCGCCGCCGCGGAGTCGGCCGACGAGCCGGTCGCCGATCCGGAGCTGGCCGGCGATCCGGTCGGCGGCTGGTTGCTGGAGCCGGTCGACCTGGTCACCGGGCCGGGCAACATCTTCGTCACCGCGGCGAAGCGGATGCTGCGCGGCGTGGTCGGGATCGACTCGGAGGCCGGGACCACCGAGATCGCCGTGCTCGCCGACGACACTGCCGACCCGGTGCACGTGGCCGCCGACCTGATCAGCCAGGCCGAGCACGACCCGGCCGCGGCGAGCGTGCTGGTCACCCCGAGCGAGTCGCTGCTCGCGGCGGTGGAGGCGCAGCTCGCCGTGCAGGTGCCGGCGACCCGGCACCACGAGCGGGTGGCCACCGCGCTGTCCGGCAAGCAGTCCGGGGTGGTGCTGGTGGACGATCTCGACCACGGCCTGCGGGTGGTGGACGCCTACGCGGCCGAGCACCTGGAGATCCAGACCGCGGACGCGGCGCGGGTGGCGTCCCGGGTGCGCAACGCCGGCGCGATCTTCGTCGGGGCGTACTCGCCGGTGTCGCTCGGTGACTACGCGGCGGGGTCCAACCACGTGCTGCCCACCGGCGGCTGCGCGCGGCACTCGTCCGGCCTGTCGGTGCAGACGTTCCTGCGCGGCATCCACGTCGTCGACTACTCGCAGCAGGCGCTGCGCGAGGTGGCTCCGCACGTGGTGGCGCTGTCGGCGGCCGAGGATCTGCCGGCGCACGGGCAGGCGGTCACGGCCCGGTTCGGCGGTGCGGTGTGACCGACATCGCGCTGGCCGACCTGCCGCTGCGTGACGACCTGCGTGGCCGCACGCCGTACGGGGCGCCGCAGCTGAACGTGCCGATCCGGCTCAACACCAACGAGAACTCGTACCCGGTGCCGGACGAGGTGACCGCCGCGATGGCCGACGCGCTCGGCGCGCAGCTGCGTGACCTCAATCGCTACCCGGACCGGGACGCGGTCGCGCTGCGCGCCGACCTGGCCCGGTACCTGAGCGCCCGGCACGGCCGGCACCTCGCCGCGGCACAGGTGTGGGCGGCGAACGGTTCCAACGAGGTGCTGCAGCAGCTGTTGCAGGCGTTCGGCGGCGCCGGGCGGACCGCGCTGGGGTTCACCCCGGCGTACTCGATGCACCCGCTGATCGCGCTCGCCACCGGCACCGGATGGCTGGACGGGCCGCGGGCGGCCGACTTCGGCATCGACACCGACGCCGCCGTCGCGTTGATCGAGCAACGCCGGCCGGAGGTGGTGTTCGTCTGCTCGCCGAACAACCCGACCGGTACCGCGGTGTCGCTGGAGACGCTCGACGCGATCGCCGCCGCGGCACCGGGCATGGTCGTCGTGGACGAGGCGTACGCGGAGTTCGCCCGGCCCGGCACGCCGACGGCGCTGGAGCTGCTGGACAGGTACCCCCGGTTGGTGGTGACGCGCACCATGAGCAAGGCGTTCGCGCTGGCCGGTGCCCGGGTGGGCTACCTCGCCGCGGCGCCCGCGGTGGTGGACGCGCTGCAGCTGGTCCGGCTGCCGTACCACCTGTCGGCGCTGACCCAGGCGGTCGCCCGCGCCGCCCTGGCACACTCCGACGCGTTGCTGGCCACGGTGGACGCGCTGAAGACCGAACGGGACCGGATCGTCACCGAGCTGACCGCGATGGGCCTGCGCGTCGCCGCGAGCGACGCGAACTTCGTCCTGTTCGGTGGCTTCGCCGGCAACGACCAGAAGCGGGTCTGGCAGGCGCTGCTGGACGACGGGGTGCTGGTACGCGACGTCGGCCTGCCGGGCTGGCTGCGGGTCAGCGCCGGCACCCCCGTCGAAACCGACGCCTTCCTCACTGCGTTACGTTCGGTGCATCCGGCGGGTGCCGGCGCGCCGAGCGGCTGAGCCGGCCCGTCGACCCCGATCCGAGAACCCAACGCGAACCCGCGGAGCTGCGCATGACGAGGACCGCCCGGGTGGAACGCACCACCGGCGAGACCAAGGTGCTGGTCGAGATCGATCTGGACGGCACCGGTGGCGCCGACGTCGCCACCGGCGTCGGGTTCTTCGACCACATGCTCAACCAGCTGGCCAAGCACGGCGGCTTCGGCCTGGTCGTGCACACCGTCGGCGACCTGGACATCGACGCGCACCACACGCTGGAGGACACTGCGATCGCGCTGGGGCAGGCGTTCGCGGCGGCCCTGGGCGACAAGGCCGGCATCCAGCGGTTCGGCGATGCGGTGGTACCGCTGGACGAGGCGCTGGTGCAGGCGGTCGTGGACCTGTCCGGCCGGGCGTACGTGGTGCACGACGAACCGGTCGACCTGGCGCCGATGATCGGCCCGCAGTACCCGACGAGCATGACCCGGCACATCTGGGAGTCGTTCGGTAACAACGCGAAGTTGACGCTGCACGTCAACGTACTGCGCGGGCCCGGCCGGGGCAGCGGGCGGACGCGCACCACGTGGTGGAGGCGCAGTTCAAGGCGGTGGCGAGGGCGCTGCGGCAGGCGGTCACCGTGGATCCGCGCGGCGGCGGGGTGCCGAGTACCAAGGGGCTGCTCTAGCCGGCGCGGGCCGGGTGCCGGTCGGCTCGGGCGTACGTGGTGCCCGCCACACCGTGCGCCCGGCGCTCGCGGCCGGACCACCGGCGACATGCATGGCCTGCTATACAGGCGGGACGGTCGCCCGGCCGGCGGTGGGAGCCGTCCGGCGGGTGGCGGAAGGCCGAGGTGCCCGCGGGAGGCGGGCGGGAGGGACAGCAGTGCAGAGCATTCTGCCCATCGCGCTGTTCGCACTGGGCGGGGTTCTGCTCGGCGGCGCGTGGTCGATCAAGCAGCAGAGCGGGTCCAGGGCGCTGATCGTGGGCTTCGTGGTGCTGGCCGTGGTCGCGGTGCTGGGCGGCATCGCCTGGCTGTTGCCCAAGGGCACGTTCTGAGGCGGCCGGGCCGGTCGGGAGAGAGGTAGGCAATGGCGCGTCGAGTGGTGGTCCTCGACTACGGCTCGGGCAACATCCACTCGGTGCATCGGGCGCTGCAGCGGGTCGGTGCCGACGTGACGGTCGCGACCGATCCGACCGAGGGGGTCGACGCCGACGGTCTGGTGGTGCCGGGCGTCGGGGCGTACACGCACTGCGTGAGCCAGCTGGACGCCATCGGTGGCCGCGCGGTGGTGGCCGACCGGGTCGCCGCCGGCCGGCCGGTGCTCGGCATCTGTGTCGGGCTGCAGATCCTGTTCGACGCCGGCCGGGAGCACGGCATCCTCACCAAGGGGTTGGGCCTGCTGCCCGGCGAGGTGACCCGGCTGCTCGCCCCGCGGGTGCCGCACATGGGCTGGAACACCGTGAGCTGGCAGCCGGGTGACCCGCTGTTCACCGGCCTCGACGCGGGCGCACGATGCTATTTCGTGCACTCGTACGCGGCGCGGCCGTCTCGTGCGCTGCGGGCCGCCGGGGCCCGGGTCGCGACCAGCGTGCACGGCGAGGTGTTCGTCGCGGCGGTCTCGCTCGGCGCGCTGTCGGCGACCCAGTTCCATCCGGAGAAGTCCGGCGACGTCGGTGCGACCCTGCTGGCGAACTGGGTGTCCGGGCTGTAAATCCGTCCACTGTGGACGGGACTGACGAGGGGAACGCTGCATCATGTTGACGCTGCTGCCCGCGGTGGACGTGGCCGATGGCCGGGCCGTCCAGCTGGTCCAGGGCAAGGCGGGTTCGGAGCGGGTGTTCGGCGAGCCGCGAGCGGCGGCGCTGCGCTGGCAGCAGCAGGGCGCGAGCTGGATCCACCTGGTCGACCTGGATGCCGCGTTCGGTCGCGGCTCCAACGCCGAACTGCTGGCCGAGGTGATCGGCTCGCTGGATGTGCAGGTGGAACTGTCCGGTGGGATCCGGGACGACGAGTCGCTGCACCGGGCGCTGTCGACCGGCGCCCGGCGGGTCAACATCGGTACCGCCGCGCTGGAGGATCCCGACTGGTGCGACAAGGTCGTCGGCGAGTACGGCGACCGGGTCGCGATCGGCCTCGACGTGCGGGGAACCCGGCTCGCTGCCCGCGGCTGGACCCGGGACGGTGGCGAGCTGTACGAGGTGCTCGCCCGGCTGGAGGCGGCCGGTTGCGCCCGCTACGTGGTGACCGACGTCAACTCCGACGGCATGTTGCGTGGCCCGAACCTGGACCTGCTGCGCGACGTGTGCGCGCACGCCACCGCGCCGGTGATCGCCTCCGGCGGGGTGTCGACGCTCGACGACCTGCGCGCGCTGACCGCGCTGGAGCCGCTCGGCGTGGAGGGTGCCATCGCCGGTACCGCGCTCTACACCGGGGCGTTCACGGTGACCGAGGCGCTCGCGGTGCTGCGTGCGGAGGCGCGATGAGCGCCCCGGCCAGTGGCGCGGAACGGTCCCGGCTGGCGGAGGGGAGCTGAGGTGACGATCGCGGTACGGGTAATTCCCTGCCTGGACGTCGCGGACGGCCGGGTGGTGAAGGGGGTCAACTTCGCGAACCTGCGTGATGCCGGCGACCCGGTGGAGCTCGCGGCCGCCTACGACGCGGCCGGCGCCGACGAGGTGACGTTCCTCGACGTGACCGCCTCGGTCGAGGATCGCTCGACGATGTTCGACGTGGTCCGGCGCACCGCCGAGAGCGTGTTCATCCCGCTGACCGTCGGGGGCGGGGTGCGCACCGTGGCGGACGTGGACGCGCTGCTGCGCGCCGGCGCCGACAAGGTCGGGGTGAACACCGCCGCGGTGTCCCGGCCGGAGCTGATCGGTGAGGTGACCGAGCAGTTCGGCCGGCAGGTGCTGGTGCTGTCGGTGGACGCCCGGCGCAGCCGGCTCACCCCCAGCGGGTACGAGGTGACCACGCACGGCGGCCGCCGCGGCACCGGGATGGACGCGGTGGACTGGGCGGTGCGGGCCGCCGATCTGGGCGCCGGGGAGATTCTGCTCAACTCGATGGACGCGGACGGCACCAAGACCGGGTTCGACCTGGAGATGATCACCGCGGTACGGGCGGTGGTCGACGTGCCGGTGGTCGCGAGCGGTGGTGCCGGCGCTGCCGAGCACTTCCCGCCGGCGGTCGCCGCGGGCGCGGACGCGGTGCTCGCGGCGAGCATCTTCCACTTCGGCGAGGTCAGCATCGCGCAGGTCAAGCAGGCGTTGGCGGCGGCCGGTCAGCCGGTGCGCTGACCGGCCGACCCGCCGGTCGGGTCGGCCGGGTCGGCGGCGGCCGGGGCGGGCACCGTCCACAGCGGGATCATCAGGTGCGCGAGCGGGCCGATCGACACCGCGTAGATCAGGGTGCCGAGGCCGACCTGGCCGCCGAGCAGGAACCCGGCGGCGAGCACGGCCAGCTCGATGCCGGTCCGCACCACTCGGACCGAGTGGCCGCGGGCGGCGAGCCCGGTCATCAGCCCGTCGCGCGGGCCCGGGCCGAACCGGGCACCGATGTACATCCCGGTCGCCACACCGTTGAGCGCGACGCCGGACAGCAGCAGCACCCAGCGCAGCCAGAGCGGGTCGGGCGCCGGTACCAGGCGCAGGGTGGCGTCCAGCGCGAGGCCGATCAGGACCGCGTTGCTCACCGTGCCGAGGCCGGGCTTCTGCCGCAGCGGGATCCACAGCAGCAGCACCAGCACACCGACGCCGATCACGATCCAGCCGATCGGCAGCCCGATCCGGCGGGCGAGGCCCTGGTGGAACACGTCCCACGGGTCCAGGCCGAGCCGGGCGCGCACCATCAGCGCCGAGCTGGCGCCGTAGCAGAGCAGCCCCACGTACAGCTGGACGAGCCGGCGGGGCAGCCGGACGCCGGTGAGCCGGGCGGCGATCCGGCGGGTGGGTGTGGCCGGTGCGGTCGCGGCCGGGCGGGTGGCGGAGGTGGGCACGATGTCCACCCTGCAGGCCAGTTCGGATCCCGAGTAGAGCCAATCTTGCGGAACTGGTCTGCTCGTGTTGAGGTAGTGGCATGGACGCGGTGGTTCGGACGGGTGCGTCGGCGCTGGCCCGCCGGCTCGGGGACTGGCGCCGGACGGGCGGCAGCGACTACGTGGCGCTCGCCGTGGCGATCCGCGGGCTGATCCGGGACGGCCGGCTCGCGCTCGGTGTGCGGCTGCCCGCCGAGCGGCTGCTCGCGGCCGAACTCGCGGTCAGCCGCACCACCGTGACCGCGGCGTACCGGCTGCTGCGCGACCAGGGATACCTGCGCTCCCGGCGCGGCTCGGGCAGCGACACCGCGCTGCCCGAGGGGCAGCGGCTGTCCACCAGCGGGCTGTGGGCGCCGGACGACGAGGCGCTGATCGACCTCGGCTGCGCCGCGCCGCCGCCGCCGGTCGAACTTGCCGCGGCGGCCCGGCAGGCGGCCGAGGAGCTGGCCGGCTATGCGTCCAGCCACGGCTACTACCCGGCCGGGCTGCCCGAGCTGCGCTCCGCGATCGCCGACCGGTTCACCGAGCGCGGGGTGCCCACCGGGCCCGCCGAGATCCTCGTCACCAGCGGCGCCCAGCAGGGCCTCGACCTGGTGTTGCGGCTGCTGACCGCGCCGGGGGAGCGGATCCTCGTCGAGTCGCCGAGCTACCCGAACGCGCTGACCGCGCTGGCGGCGGCCCGGCTGCGGGCCGACCCGATCCCGGTGACCGACGACGGCTGGGACCTGGAGCCGGTCCTGCCGGCGCTCACCGCGGGCCGGTACCGGGTGGCGTACCTGATTCCGGACTTCCACAACCCGACCGGGGCGGTACTGCCCGAGCCGCAGCGCGCCGCGCTGATCGCCGCCGCGTACCGGGGCGGTGGGTTGCTGGTGGCCGACGAGACGTTCGCCGAGCTGGCGCTGACCGGCCGGCCGATGCCGCCGCCGATGGCGGCGCTGGACCGGCACCGCCGGGTGATCACGGTCGGCGGGATGTCCAAGTCGCACTGGGGTGGCCTGCGGGTCGGGTGGATCCGGGCCACCCCGGCGCTGATCCAGCGGCTCGCCGCGGTCCGCGCCGGGGTCGACATGGGCGGCGCGGTGCTCGACCAGCTGGCCGCCCGCGCCCTGCTGGCGCGCGCCGGGACGATCCTGCCGGCACGCCGGGAGATGCTGCGCGCCCAGCTCGACGCGCTGGTCGGTGCGGTGCGCGAGCACCTGCCCGGTGCCCGGTTCCGGGTCCCGGCCGGCGGCCTGTGCCTGTGGGTGGAGTTGGCCGAGCCGGTGGCGAGCGCGCTGGCCACCGCCGCCGAGGCGTACGGGGTGCGGCTCGCACCGGGCCCGCGGTTCGGCGCCGAGGGCACCTTCGAGCGCTACCTGCGGCTGCCGTTCGCGCGGCCGGCGAACGAACTGGTCGAGGCGGTACGCCGGATCGCGGCCGCTCGCGCTGACCTGGACGCGCTGCGGCCGGGCCGCCCCGCCACCCCCGCGGTGGTCGCCTGACCAGGTCCGCCCGGTACGGCCGGTTCGCCGGTGGGGCCGGCTCGACCCGGCGCCGATCCGGACGTGAGCTAGATCGCCCCGGACCCCGAAATGTCGGCACCATGCGGCATCGTCGTACCGGAGTAGGTAAGGGGCAGGTGAGGCAGTGTCCGGATACAGCGCCGGGTACGACCGCGGGGTCGTGCTGCGCGGGTTGAAGCTGCTCGGCCGATCCATTCGGGACGAGCCGGCGACGTTCGCGGTCGGGGCGGTCGGCAGCATGCTGTTCGCGGTGATGACCGTCGCCAGTGCGTACGTGATCGGTGCGGTGGTCGGCGACGTGGCGGTGCCGGCGATCGAGCAGGGGCGGGTCCCCCTCGGCGCGCTGGCGGCCGGTGGTGCGGCGATCCTCGGCGTCAGCGTGCTCAAGATCGTCGGCATCCTGGGGCGGCGGCTCGGCGCCGGCGCCATGCAGTACCGGCTGCAGGCCCGCTACCGGCGCGCCGTGACGCAGCGCTACCTCGACCTGCCGATGTCCTGGCACCAGCGGCATCCCACCGGGGCACTGCTGTCCAACGCCAACAACGACGTGGAGAGCGCGTTCATGCCGATCGCGCCGTTCCCGTTCGCCGTCGGTACGGTCACCATGCTGATCACCGCGATCGTCGCGCTGCTGGTCACCGACTGGGTGCTGGCGCTGGTCGGGGTGGCGGTGTTCCCCGCGGTCTTCGTGATCAACGTGGTGTACTCGCGCCGGTCCGCGCCGCTGCAGGCCGCCGCCCAGCGGCTGCGCGGAGAGGTGGCGGCGGTCGCGCACGAGAGCTTCGACGGTGCGCTGGTGGTCAAGACGGCCGGTCGGGAAGCGGCCGAGACCGCCCGGTTCGCGGTGGTCTCCGATCGCCTGCGGGACGCGTCCATCGCTGCCGGGCGGGTCCGCGGGCTGTTCGATCCGCTGATGGACGCGCTGCCCAACGTGGGCACGCTCGCCGTGCTGGTGGTCGGCTCGGCGCGGCTCGCCGCCGGCGACATCGCGGTGCCGCAGCTGGTGTCGGCGGCGTTCCTGTTCAGCGTGCTGGCCTTCCCGGTCCGGGCGATCGGCTGGGTGCTCGGTGATCTGCCCCGTGCGGTGGCCGGCGCCGACCGCGTCGACGGGGTGTTGACCGCCGAGGGCGAGATGGCGCACGGCGCGGCGGAGCTGCCCGGGACCGGTGCCGTCGAGCTGGAGTTCGATCGGGTCCGGTTCGGCTACGGCGACGGCGCCGACGTGCTGACCGACGTGAGTTTCACCGTGCCGGCCGGGCGTACCGTCGCGCTGGTCGGCGCCACCGGTGTCGGCAAGTCCACCCTGACCCAGCTGGCCGCCCGGCTGGTCGACCCGGCCGCCGGCACGGTCCGCCTCGCCGGCCGGGACGTGCGCGAGCTGTCCGCCGCCGGGCTGGCCTCGGCGGTGGCGCTGGTGCCGCAGGTGCCGTTCGTGTTCGACGACACCGTCCGGGGCAACGTCGCGCTGGACCGGCCGGGTGTCGGTGCCGGTGCGGCCGAGGCGGCGCTGCGGCTGGCCCAGGCCGACCGGTTCGTCGCCGCCCTGCCCGACGGTGCGGACACCGCCGTCGGAGAGCGCGGCGCCAGCCTGTCCGGCGGCCAGCGGCAGCGCCTGACGCTGGCCCGCGGGCTGGCCGGCCGGCCCCGGCTGCTGATCCTGGACGACGCCACCAGCGCCGTCGACCCCCGGGTCGAACAGGCGATCCTCGCCGGCCTGCGCACCGCCGGCAGCGACACCACGGTGCTGGTCGTCGCGTACCGGCGGGCCACGATCGCGCTGGCCGACGAGGTGGTGTACCTCGCCGACGGCCGGGTCGCCGCCCGGGGCACGCACCGGGAACTGCTCGCCACCGTCCCCGGCTACGCGGAGCTGGTCACCGCCTACGAGGACGCAGCCGACGACGAGGTGGCGCAGGAGGTCGCCGGATGAGCACCGACGTACGGGTCGAGCCGGCGCCACGCCGGACCGCGCCGGCGGAACCGGTCGGCACCCTCGCCACGCTGCGCCGTGGCCTGTCGCTGTCGCCGGAGCTGCGCGCCGGCCTGCCCGGCACGCTGGCCCTGGCGCTGGCCTCGACGCTGGGCAAGGTCGCGGTGCCGATCGCGGTACAGCAGGGCCTGGACCACGGCGTCCGGGCCGCCGGCGGCCCGGATCTCGGCTACGTCGCGGTCGTCGGCGCGCTGACGGTGCTGCTGCTGGTGCTCGCGGTCGGCTCGGCCTACCTGATGAACTACCGGCTGTACCGCACCACCGAGACCGCGCTGTCCGGGCTGCGGATCCGTACCTTCGGGCACGTGCACGCGCTGTCGGTGCTGCACCAGCAGGACGAGCGGCGCGGCGCGCTGGTCAGCCGGGTCACCGCCGACATCGACCAGATCTCCCGGTTCCTGCAGTTCAGCGGCGTGAGCCTGGTGGTCAACGCCGGACAGGTGGTGGTCGCGACCGTCGTGATGCTGGTGTACTCGTGGCCGCTGACGATCGCGGTGCTCGCGGTGTTCGTGCCGCTGGCGCTGCTCATGCCACGGTTGCAGCGCTGGCAGCAGGCGGCGTACCGGGCGGTCCGGGAGCGGGTCGGTGTGCTGTACGCGGCGGTCGCGGAGAGCGTCGTCGGCGCACCGGTCATCCGCGCCTACGGGGTGTCCGGGCGCACCGCGGGCCGGTTGTCCGACGCGATCGAGCGGTACCGGGCCGCGCAGTACGGCGCGCAACGGCGCAGCGTGGTCATGTCGACGCTGAGCGAGGGTGCCTCCGGTCTGACGAACACGCTGGTCGTGATCGGCGGCGTGGTGCTCGGCGCGGGCCTGGCGCACGAGCTGGGCGCCGGCTTCAGCGTCGGTGAGCTGACCGCGTTCGTCTTCCTCGCCGGCCTGTTCGTGCAGCCGATCCAGATGTTCACCGAGACGCTGACCGAGGCGCAGAACGCCGTCGCCGGCTGGCGCCGGGTGCTCGACATCCTGGACGCCGAGCCGGAGGTGGTCGATCCCGGCGAGCGGGCCCGACCGGTGCCGCCCGGCCCGCTGGCGGTGCGGTTCGCCGACGTCGGCTACGCCTACCCGGGCGGCGGCCCGGAGGCCCTGGCGGACGCGGACGTCACGATCGCGCCGGGCACCGCGATCGCGGTGGTCGGCGAGACCGGCAGCGGCAAGACGACGTTCGCCAAGCTGCTGACCCGGCTGATGGACCCGACCCGCGGTCAGGTGCTGCTGTCCGGGGTGCCGCTGGACCGGGTCGGGTTCGCCGAGCTGCGGCGCCGGGTGGTGATGGTGCCGCAGGACGGGTTCCTGTTCGACACCACGGTCGGCCGCAACGCGGCGTTCGTCCGGCCCGACCTGCCGGACGCCGACCTCACGGCCGCCTTCACCGAGCTGGGGTTGGCGGACTGGCTGGCCGGTCTGCCGGCCGGGCTGGACACCCCGGTGGGGGAGCGCGGCGAGTACCTGTCGGTGGGTGAGCGCCAGCTGGTGGCGCTGGTCCGGGCGTACGTGGCCGATCCGGATCTGCTGATCCTCGACGAGGCGACGAGCGCGGTGGATCCGGCGACCGAGGTACGGCTGCAGCGTGCACTGGACGCGGTGACCCGGGGGCGGACCACGGTGACCGTCGCGCACCGGCTGTCCACCGCCGAGGCCGCGGACGAGGTGCTGGTGTTCGACGCCGGCCGGATCGTGCAGCGTGGCCGGCACGAGCAACTGGTTGCCGCCCCCGACTCGGTGTACGGGCGGCTGCACGCGTCCTGGCTGGAACAGACGCGCTGACCGGCTCCCGGACCGCCCGCCGCCCGGTGCCCGGCTCCGCGCCGACCAGCTCCCGGACCATCCGGCGTCCGGGACCCGCTGCGCCCCGGGCTGGCCGGCGCCGCGTGCCGCCCGGCCGCGGGTCACATGGCGAAGCGGGCCTCCCGCAGCGCCCGCACCGACTCGGTGGGGCCCTCGGTGTCCAGCCGGGCCGCGTCCTGCCGGCCGGAGACGAACACCAGCAGTTCGCCGGGTGGACCGGTGAGCCGCACGTGCGGGCCGTCGCCGACGGTGCGCTCGCCGTACTCCGGCGCGGCCAGGGTGACCCGGACCGGCAGCCGGCGCATCGACACGGTGGTGAGCATCGACAGCCGGCGCCAGAGGATCTCGTTCAGCTCGACCGGCAGGTCGCGCGGC
This sequence comes from Actinocatenispora thailandica, assembly GCF_016865425.1. Taxonomy (NCBI): domain Bacteria; kingdom Bacillati; phylum Actinomycetota; class Actinomycetes; order Micromonosporales; family Micromonosporaceae; genus Actinocatenispora; species Actinocatenispora thailandica. The sequence continues at coordinate 2,765,035 of NZ_AP023355.1, forward strand.
TGCCACTGCGGCCGGGCCCGGCGCACGTCCTCGTGGTGCAGGAACATCTCCATCGTGTTGGCCAGCTCGTCGGTGAGCGGGTTGGACAGCGGACTCCACCATGGCGGCGCGGCGATCTGGTCCAGCAGCACGTCCCAGTCCTGCTCGGCGTAGCCGCGGCGGACCCGTTCTGACCAGCCGGCGAGCGGCCGGACCAGCAGGCCGATGCCGGAGTCGGGGCGCCGCTCGCGGGCCAGCAGGTGCGCGGCGAGATCGCGGGTGGTCCACCCCTCGCACAGGGTCGGCGCGTCCGGCCCGACCTGCCGCAGCAGCGACACCAGTTGCAACCGCTCACCATGCGCATATGCCGTCGTCACCCCGTTCACTCTAGTGACGGCCGGGTGGCGACGGGTTCGACCCGCGGGCGGGATACGCGGTGCCGGTGGGTGCCCGTACCATCCCGGACCATGCCAGCAGCAAGCGTCGGGATTGCGGTCGGGATCGCGGTGGTGTGCCTGGCCGGGTGGCTGCTGCTCGCCGTGCGGGGCCGGCCGGCGGCGAGCGCGCCGATTCGGCTGGTGGCCACGGTCGCGTTGCTGCTCGCCGGGGGTACCGCCGGGTACGCACTGCGGTACGGACCGCAGCCGCTGCCGATGGTCGCCGGTGCGGTGCTCGGCTACCTGGTCGCGCACACCGCCGGCTGGCTGTTCGACCTGATCCGCCGGCGCGGGCTGCGCGGTACCGGGCTGGCCCGCAACGCTCCGGCCGCGGCCCGGGAGTACCGGCTGCGTACGGTGCTGCTGCCCGGCGCCTCGGTGGCCGGACTCGCGGCCGGCCTCGGTGCCGCTGGCGGCCTGCTGGGACTGCTGGTGCTGGTGGCGTTCGTGGTGCTGCGCCGCGAGTTCCTCGGCGCTCCGCTGGTGGCGCTGGTCGCGGCGGTGGTGGTGGTCCTGGTCCCGGCCGGGATGCTGCGCGCCCGCTGGATGCGGGACGTGACGCTGCGGCTGTCCGACGACGAGGTGCAGCTGCACTTCCTGGACGTGGACGGGCGTTGGCGGGTGCGTCGGGCGCCGCTGGCCGAGATCCGCTCGGTCACGGTGTTCGCCGACCCGTACGGGCGGGCCCGGTGGCTGCGGGTGGACGCCGGCGACACCCGGTTCGAGCTGCGCTGCGCGCCGGGGCTGGCCGGCCGCGGCGCCGCCGAGACGCTGCGCCGGGCGAGCCGGGACCTGCTGGGCCGGCCGGGGTGGCGGCCGGCCAGCGGAGTACGGCCGTACCGGGCCCGCTGGGGTGCCCGCCGGTACCGTGGCCCGGCGCGCGACAATCGGTGACTGTGAGCAGTCTCGACCCCGCGATCGCGGCCCGGCTCAAGCGCGGCCCGGACGGCCTGGTGCCGGCCGTCGCCCAGCAGTACGACACCGGTGAGGTGCTGATGCTCGCCTGGATGGACGACGAGGCGCTGCACCGCACCCTGACCACCGGCCGGGCCACGTACTGGTCGCGCAGCCGCGGCGAATACTGGGTCAAGGGCGACACGTCCGGGCATGTCCAGCACGTCCGGTCGGTCGCCTTGGACTGCGACGGCGACACCCTGCTGGTACGGGTCGACCAGGTCGGCGCCGCCTGCCACACCGGCAGCCGTACCTGCTTCGACGGCCGCGAGCTGCCGGTGGCCGTCACCGGGACACCGGGCCCCGCTGGCGAGCACGGCACGCCGCCCGGAACGGCGCCGTCCGGTGCCGAGGGGGACGGCGCCGCGCCGTCCGGTGCCGAGGGGGACGGTGCCGCGCCGTCCGCTGCCGTACCGTCCGATTCCGTGCCGGCCACCGGGGCCGGGACCGACACCGATCCCGTCGAAGGGAGCATCCGGTGACGACCGGAGCCGTGAGCCCGGACGAGACCACGTTCGCCGAGTTGGCCGCGCAGCGCCGGGTGGTCCCGGTGACCCGCCGGCTGCTGGCCGACTGCGAGACGCCGATCGGGGTGTACCGCAAGCTGGCCGGCGGCCCCGGCACGTTCCTGCTGGAATCGGCGGAGGCGGCCGGGACCTGGTCGCGCTACTCGTTCGTCGGGGTGCGCAGCGCCGCGACGCTGACCGTGCGGGACGGCCAGGCGCACTGGCTCGGCGAACCGCCCGCGGGAGTGCCGACCGACGGTGACCCGATCGAGGCGCTGACCGCCACCGTGACGGCGCTGTCCTCGGCGCCGGTGGGCGCCGAGCCGGCGCTGCCGCCGCTGACCGGCGGGCTGGTCGGGTTCTTCGGCTACGACGTGGTGCGGCGGTTCGAGAAGCTGCCCGAGCTGGCCGCCGACGAGCTGGGCTTCCCCGACCTCGGGTTCCTGCTCGCCACCGATCTCGCCGTGCTCGACCACGTGGACGGCTCGGTGCTGCTGATCGCGAACGCGGTGCTGCCGCCGGACGCCGGCCCGGCCGAACTGACCGCGCACTACCACCAGGCGGTGGGCCGGCTGGACGCGATGACCACTGCGCTGAGCCGCCCGACGCCGCCGATGGTCTCGACGGTCGAGAAGGTACCGCCGGTGCACCTGGCCGGCCGCACCCCGGCCGGCGGGTACCAGAAGGCGGTGGAGGCGGCCAAGGAGGCGATCCGGGCCGGGGAGTGCTTCCAGATCGTTCCGTCGCAGCGGTTCGAAGCCGACACCGCTGCCGACCCGCTCGACGTCTACCGGGTGCTGCGGGCGACGAATCCCTCGCCGTACATGTATCTCCTGCGGTTCGGTGGGGTGGACGGCGCAGGCGGGCACGGGGCCTTCGACATCGTCGGGTCCAGCCCGGAGGTGCACGTGAAGGTCACCGGGCGGCGGGCGCTGATGCACCCGATCGCCGGGACCAGGCCGCGCGGCGCCACCCCCCAGGAGGAGCGCCGGCTGGCCGAGGACCTGCTCACCGACCCGAAGGAACGCGCCGAGCACGTGATGCTGGTCGACCTGGCCCGCAACGATCTGGGCCGGGTGTGCGTGCCGGGCACCGTGGAGGTGCCCGAGTTCTTCACCATCGAGCGCTACAGCCACGTGATGCACATCGTGTCCACCGTGGTCGGTGAGCTGGCCGAGGGGCGTACCGCGTTCGACGCGCTGCGGGCGACCTTCCCGGCGGGCACCCTGTCGGGGGCGCCGAAGGTACGTGCGATGGAGATCATCGAGGAGCTGGAGCCGGTGCGGCGTGGCCTGTACGGCGGGACGGTCGGTTATCTCGACTTCGCCGGTGACCTGGACATGGCGATCGCGATCCGGACCGCGCTGATCCGGGACGGCCGGGCGTACGTGCAGGCCGGCGGCGGCATCGTGGCCGACTCCGATCCGGACGCCGAGGACACCGAGACCCGCAACAAGTCCGCCGCGGTGCTGGCCGCGATCGCCTCCGCCGAGACGTTGCGGCAGGCCCGCTGATGTCCGACCGCCACCCAGACCCGGACCCCGACCGCCCCGCCACCGACGCGGGCGGCACCCCCCGCTCCAGCACCGATCCGGCCGGTACCGATCCGGCCGGTACCGCCGGCTCCGACGGCATCGCGGCCAGCCAGGCTCAGGCCGACCCGGCCGGCGCCGGCCCGGACCGCGCCGCCTTGGATCGCGCCGACCCAGATCGCGCCGACCCGGATGGCGCCGGCGCCGACCGCGCCGCCTTGGATCGCGCCGACCCAGATCGCGCCGACCCAGATGGCGCCGGCCCGGATGGCGCCGGCGCCGACCGCGCCGCGTTGGATCGCACCGACCCGGATGGTGCCGGCTTGGAAGATGCCGGCCCGGATGGTGCCGGTACCGACTGCGCGGGCACCGATCGGTCCGAGGCCGAGCCGCCGACCCCGGCGTCGTCCGGGGTGAAGCCACCGACCCCGGCGTCGTCCGGGGCCGAGCCGCCGACCCCGGACACCCGGGACGGCACGGAAGTGACCGGCCCGGTGCTCGGCGGAGCGGCGTCCGGAGCAGCCTCGGACACCGGACCGGGCACCGGGCCGGGCACCGGGGCGGGCACCGGGCCCGATCGGGCGGCGCCGGGACGGGCCCGGCCGGCGGCGCGGCGACCGTCGACCCGGGGGCAGCTGGTCCTCGCCGTGGTGGCGTGCACGCTCGGCGCGGGCATCGCGCTGTACGCGGCGTCGAAGAACTGGTCGGTGCAACCCGGGCAGCCGCTCGGGCCGCTGCACCTGCAGCAGACCGGCCGGACCGGCACCGAGATCACCCCGATCGTGCCGACCCTCGCGCTGATCTCGCTGGCCGGTGCCGGCGCGCTGGTCGCCACCCGACGTATCGGCCGGCTGCTGGTGGGCGTGCTGCTGGTTCTGGCGGGGCTGGGGATGGCCGTCGGGGCCGGGTACGGGCTGTCGGTCGCTGCGCACGACCCGGGCAGTGTGACCCCGGGTTGGGCGATCACCGCGCTGGTCGGCGGCGTGTTGGTGGCCGTCGTCGGCGGCGGCACGGTGCGGCGGGGCCGCACCTGGCCCACGATGGGCTCGCGGTACGAGCGGCCCGCCGACCGGGCGGCCCGGGTCGGCGCGGACGACGACGCCGCGAAGATCTGGGACGCGATCGACGACGGCCACGACCCGACGGTGCGCTGAGTCGGTCGTGGACTCGACGGTGCGCTGAGTCGGTCGTGCGCCGGGGCGCGGGCTGGTCGTACCGCTGTGTGAACCCGCTGACACCCCGGCTGGGCCAGCATCGATGGCGGCGCATAACATCGGCCGAGGATCCGCCGGGTATGCCCGCCGTCCCGCTGGATGCGACAGGTCACGGCGGTTGCCGTGGTACAGCCGACGAGGGGAGTCCGCGGTGAACGCAGACGCGAGCCGGCCGCAGACATCGGGCGCGTCGCCCTCCGGCGACGTGCTCAGCGACATCCTCGCCGCGGTCCGCGCCGACGTCGCCGAGCGCGTGCAGGCGACTCCGCTGGAGCAGGTGAAGGCCGCGGCCGCCGCCGCGCCGCCGGCGCTGGACGCGTTCGCCTCGCTCCGGGCCCCCGGCGTCGGAGTGATCGCCGAGGTGAAGCGGTCCTCGCCGTCTCGCGGGCAGCTCGCCGAGATCCCCGATCCGGCCGAACTGGCAGGGGAGTACGCGGCGGGTGGCGCCCGGTGCGTCAGCGTGCTGACCGAGAAGCGGTTCTTCGGCGGCAGCATCGACGACCTGATCGCGGTGCGCGCCGCGATCCAGGTGCCGATCCTGCGCAAGGACTTCGTGGTCTCCAGCTACCAGGTGCACGAGGCGCGGGCGCACGGTGCCGACCTGATCCTGCTGATCGTCGCCGCGCTGGAGCAGAACGCGCTGGTCGGGCTGCTGGAGCGGACCGAGTCGCTGGGCATGACCGCGCTGGTCGAGGTGCACAACGAGGCGGAGGCCGACCGGGCCCTGGAGGCCGGCGCGAAGGTGATCGGCGTCAACGCCCGCGACCTGCGCACCCTGGAGGTGGATCCGTCCGTGTTCGAGCGGATCGCGCCCGGTCTGCCGTCCAGGGTGGTCAAGGTGGCCGAGTCGGGAGTGCGCGGCACCCACGACCTGATCCGGTACGCCTCGGCCGGGGCCGACGCCGTGCTGGTCGGCGAGGGTCTGGTCACCCAGAAGAGTCCGCGGGACGCGGTCGCCGAGCTGGTCACCGCCGGCTCCCATCCGGCGACGCCGCGCCCGGCGCGCTGAGCTCGGTACGGCGCATCGCAAAGGAGACGGTGGCGACCATGGCACCGCAGGACGGACCGGGCGGACCCGGTCACCACCCGAACCCACCGCACGCCGACGGTCGGGGCACACCAGGCTCGGCCGCCGGGCCGGACGCCTCGGGACACTTCGGCCGGTTCGGCGGCAGGTTCATCCCGGAGGCGCTGACCGCCGCGCTGGACGAGCTGACCACCGAGTTCGACAAGGCGATCGGTGATCCGGCCTTCGTCGCCGAGTTCGACCGGATGCTGCGCGAGTACGCGAACCTGCCCAGCCCGCTGTATCTCGCCCAGCGCCTGTCCGCGCGGGCCGGCGCCCGGATCCTGCTCAAGCGGGAGGATCTCAACCACACCGGCGCGCACAAGATCCGCAACGTGCTGGGCCAGGCGCTGCTGGTCAAGCGGATGGGTAAGCGGCGGGTCATCGCCGAGACCGGGGCCGGCCAGCACGGTGTCGCGACCGCCACCGCCTGCGCCTACCTCGACCTCGACTGCGTGGTCTACATGGGCGCCGAGGACACCCGCCGGCAGGCGCTGAACGTGGCCCGGATGCGGATGCTCGGCGCCGAGGTCATCCCGGTCGAGACCGGCAGTCGCACCCTCAAGGACGCGATCAACGAGGCGCTGCGGGACTGGGTGACCAACGTCGACACCACCCACTACCTGCTCGGCACCGCGGCCGGGCCGCACCCGTTCCCGCGGATGGTCCGCGAGTTCGTCCGGGGCATCGGCGACGAGGCGCGGGAGCAGACCCTGGCGATGACCGGCGCACTACCCGACGCGGTGGCCGCCTGCGTCGGCGGCGGCTCGAACGCGATCGGCGTCTTCCACGCGTTCGTGCCCGACGCCGAGGTCCGGCTGTACGGGTTCGAGGCCGGCGGCGACGGCGTCGAGACCGGCCGGCACGCCGCGTCGATCACCGGCGGCGCGATCGGCGTGCTGCACGGCGCCCGTACCTTCCTGCTGCAGGACGCCGACGGGCAGACGGTGGAGTCGCATTCGATCTCGGCCGGCCTGGACTACCCGCCGTCGGCCCGGAACACGCGTGGCTGGCCGAGACCGGCCGGGCGAGCTACCAGCCGGTCACCGACGCCGAGGCGATGGACGCCTTCGCGTTGCTGTGCCGCACCGAGGGGATCATTCCGGCGATCGAGAGCGCGCACGCGCTGGCCGGTGCGCTGCGGCTGGCACCGCGGCTCACCGAGGAACTGGGCCGGGAGCCGACGATCGTGGTGAATCTGTCCGGCCGCGGTGACAAGGACATGGAGACGGCCGGCAACTGGTTCGGCCTGCTCGACGAGGCGGAGGTCCGGTCGTGAGCGAGCCGCGAGTGGCCGACCCGGTGACCGGGCGGCGTGCGGGTTCCGCCTTCGACACCGCCCGCGAGCAGGGCCGGGCGGTACTGGTGGGGTACCTGCCGGCCGGGTTCCCGACGGTGGCCGAGGCGATCGAGGGATGCCGGGTGCTGGCCGACTCCGGTGTCGACGTGATCGAGATCGGCCTGCCGTACTCCGACCCGGTGATGGACGGCCCGGTCATCCAGCGGGCCGCGGAGCGGGCACTCGCCGGTGGGTTCCGGGTCGCGGACGTGTTCCGTACCGTCGAGGCGGTCGCCGCTGCCGGGGTGCCGGCGCTGGTGATGACCTACTGGAACCCGATCGAACGGTACGGGGTGCCGGCGTTCGCCCGGGATCTGGCCGCCGCCGGCGGCGCCGGGCTGATCACCCCGGACCTGATCCCGGAGGAGGCCGGCGACTGGGTCGCCGCGGCCGAGAAGCACGACCTCGACCGGGTCTTCCTGGTGGCGCCGAGTTCGACCCAGCGGCGGATCGCGACGACCACCGCCATGTGCCGGGGTTTCGTCTACGCGGCCAGCGTGATGGGCGTGACCGGGGCGCGGGAGCAGACCGGGCAGGCGGCGCCCGCGCTGGTGGAGCGGGTCCGGCGGGCCACCACGGTGCCGGTCGGCGTCGGTCTCGGTGTCGGTACGGGTGCCCAGGCGGCCGAGGTCGCCGGATACGCGGACGGCGTGATCGTCGGCAGCGCGCTGGTGCGCTGCCTGCTGGACGAGACGAACCCGGCCGCGGCGCGCCGCCGGCTCGCCGCGCTCGCCACCGAACTCGCCGAGGGCGTGCGCCGGCGCTGAACTCGCCGAGGGCGTGCCGGCACCGACTGCGGCGGGCGGATCGGCGTCCGGCCGTGCGGTGCGGAGGGGTTCGAATGGCCGACCGCGGCCCAACGGCGGCGTGATCGGCCCCGCGGGTCAGGCGGGCTGTGCCACCGGGGTTTCGGCGGCCGCCGCGCTGCGGTGTACGTCGGCGACGACGCCTCGGCGACCGGTGGCGAGGTCGGCCAGTACCGCGGTGACGGTCGCGGTGTGCGGTGTCGGTACCTCGTCCGGCGCGTACCAGCCGATCCGGGAGATCATCGCCGGCGCGTTGACGCACGGTTCACCGCCCACGGCGTGCGCCCGGAAGGCGTGTACCAGCAGGTCGGGCAGCGGTTCGGCGCCGTCGGCCGGCCCGGTCAGGCGGTACAGCCCGATCAGCTCGTCGACGCTGATCTCCAGCCCGGTCTGGGTGCGGATGTCGCGGACCGCCGCGTGCGCCGGGTGTTCACAGTGGTCGATGCGTCCGTTGGGCAGGCTCCAGAGCCGGTGCCCCTGGCTCTGCTGGCAGAGCAGCACCCGGCCGTTCGGGTCGGTGACGACCGCCGCGACCGCGTAGGTAAGGGAGTCCATTTCGCCGATCGTAGGCCAGTTTCGATGTACAGTCACCGGTCGATTCCGGTACGTGATCGCCCGCGCGGAGGGCTGTGCTGACGAGCGGGTGCGCGCCCGGTACGTTGGCCAACTGTGAACCTTGCCTCCATTCCGAGCCCGACCCAGTCGGTGGTGCATCTCGGTCCGTTGCCGATCCGGGCCTACGCCCTGTGCATCGTCGCGGGCATCGTGTTGGCCTGCGTGATCACCGAGCGCCGGCTGCGGGCGCGGGGTGCCCCGCCGTGGACCGTGCTGGACATCGCGGTGTGGGCGGTGCCGTTCGGTATCGTCGGCGCCCGGCTCTACCACGTGATCACCGACCCGGAGCTGTACTTCACGGCCGGGCGGGACTGGGTCGGCGCGTTCAAGATCTGGGACGGCGGACTCGGCATCTGGGGTGCGGTCGCCGGTGGCGCGCTCGGCGCCTGGATCGCCTGCCGGCGGCGTGGCCTGCCGCTGTCGGTCGTGGCCGACGCGCTCGCGCCGGGCCTGCCGGTGGCGCAGGCGATCGGCCGCTGGGGCAACTGGTTCAACCAGGAGCTGTACGGCAAGCCCACCAACCTGCCGTGGGCGGTGCACATCGACCCGGCACACCGCATCATCGGCTACGAGCAGTACGCCACCTACCAGCCGACCTTCCTGTACGAGTGCGTCTGGGACCTGCTCGTCGCGCTCGCGGTGTGGCTGCTCGACCGCAGGTTCCGGTTCGGCCGGGGCCGGGCGTTCGCGCTGTACGTCGCGCTGTACGTGTTCGGACGCTTCTGGGTGGAGTCGCTGCGCATCGACCACGCCAACACGTTCTTCGGGCTGCGGCTCAACGACTGGGTCAGCATCGTGGTGTTCATCGCCGCCGTGCTGTACGTGCTGCTGATGCGCGGTCCGCGGTTGAACGTCGTCGCCGACGCCTCCGGCCGGCTCACCGTGGTGCCGGAGGGTGGCGCGACCGCCGCGAGCGCCGAGACCGTGGTGGACAAGGCCGACGCCGAGGCACTGGCGGACACCGGGGCGTCCGAACCCGAGGCGGATTCCGACCCGGGTGACGGCGGGTCCGGCGCGAAGAAGCCGGACCCGGACCACCCGGACGCCGACACCCCGGACGCCGACACCCCGGACGCCGACACCCCGGACGCCGACACCCCGGACGCCGACACCCCGGACGCCGACACCCCGGACGCCGACGCCCCGGACGCCGACGCCCCGGAGCCCGACGCCCCGGAGCCCGACGCCCCGGAGCCCGACGCCCCCGGCGCCGACGCCCCGGACGCGGACGCGGTCGAGCCGGGGACACCGGACGATGGGGCCGCGGAGGCCCGGAAGTCGGACCCCGCGGCCCGGGGCGTGCAGAAGTCGGACTCCGGTACCTAGCCGCTCAGGCGCCGGCCGGTGCGCTGATGTGCACCGGCGTGCCGTAGCCGGTCAGGTCGGTGGTGCTGTCCACGGTCATCGACCCACTGCCGACGCCGGTCATGGTGAGGGTGCTGTGCTCGCGCACCACCCGCCCGTCGGCGTCGAGCCACACCTCGACCGGGATGCTGTGGACGCCGTGCTCGGACAGATTCTTCAATGCGTCCTGCGCCTTCGCGCCCTGCTTGGCCGCCGCCTTCTGCACCTCGACGGTCGCCCGGTAACCGGTGGCCCGGACGCCGTGGACGGTGCTGGTGCCGAGCTTGGTCACCGAGGACGACACGCCCTGCAGGTAGGCGAGGGCCTGGGTCGGGTCCATCGGCGCCCCGCCGGTCAGCGACGAGATGTCGATCTTCCGCCAGGACGAGCCGGTCTTGATGTACTCGTATCCGTCCACCATGATCGCCTCGACCTGCTGGCCGGCGGTGCGCACGGTGACCTGCTCGGCCGGCGGGTCGAACTGCACCGCGCCGGACATCGTGGTGGTCCCGGCCGCCGATCCGCCGGTGATCTTGATGGTGGCCGAGATCTTCGCGGTCTTCGCGTCGGTGGTCTTGCCGTACGCCCGTTGCAGGGCGATCTGCAGGTCCGGGCCGGTGCCGGTGGAGCTGGCGGCGCCGGGTGAGCCGGACGCGGCGGGGTGCTCGCCACCGCCGCCGGAGGCGGACGACCCGCCCGGGTTGCAGCCGGCGGCGAGGCCCAGCACGGCGACGGCGACGGCGGACACGGCAACGTACCTGGTGCGCATCTGGTTTCTCCTTGATGTCGATGCCCTCGGTGCAGGGTACGGTCCGGCCGCCATGGCGCCTGCGCATCGTTTCGCGGCGGATACCGACCGTGCCGGCAACCGGGCCGGGCCGTCGGTGCCGCCGCGTACGGTACGGGCATGTTGCTGAGCACCGTGATCCTGCCGATCTACCGCTGGCCCGAGGCGCGCACGGTCTGGCGGCGCGCCGAGCAGCTCGGCGCGCACGCCGGCTACAGCTACGACCACCTGTCCTGGCGTTCGTTCGCCGGCGGCCCGTGGTACGGGACGGTGCCGATGCTGTCCGCCGCGGCGCTGGTGACCGACCGGCTGCGGCTCGGCACGATGGTCACCTCACCGAACTTCCGCCATCCGGTCCCGCTGGCCAAGGACCTGATGACCCTGGACGAACTGTCCGCCGGCCGGGTCACCGCCGGCATCGGCGCCGGTTCGGCGACCGGCTTCGACGCCACCGTGCTGGGTGGCCCGGCCTGGCCGGCGGGCGAGCGGGCCGATCGGTACGCGGAGTTCGTCCGGCTGCTCGACACCCTGCTGCGCAACCCGGACACCACCGCCACCGGGCGGTACTACTCGGCGGACGCGGCGAAGACGATCCCGGGCTGCGTGCAGCGGCCGCGGCTGCCCTGCTACCTCGCCGGCACCGGACCGCGCGGGCTGCGGCTCGCCGCCGAACTCGGCGATGGCTGGATCACCACCGGCCCTGCCGGCCGGCCGGCCGAGAACCTGACCGCCGCGCTGGGCGCGGTCGGTGACCAGCTGCGCCGGCTGGCCCACGCCTGCACCGACGCCGGCCGGGACCCGGCGACGCTGCACCGGGTGCTGCTGACCGGGTTCCTGCCGGGCGAGCCGTTGCGCTCCTTCGACCAGGCGGTCGAGCTGGCCGGTACCGCCGGGCAGTTGGGCATCGACGAGGTCGTCGTGCACTGGCCGGTGCCGGACTCGCCGTTCGCCATGGACGAGAGGCTGTTCGACCGGATCCTCACCGAGCTGCCCGGCCAGCTCGGCTGAGCGCGAGGCGCCCCGGGTGGCGGTGCGGGCCCGCCGGCGGCGCATCCGGCCGGGTCAGCCGGCCGGCGTCGCCACCTGCCACAGCCGGTCGAAGTTGCCCCGGTACGCGTCGTGCGCGGCGGCACCGTCGATCTCCAGGATCGTCTCGTCGTTCTCCCGCAGCGAGGAGAAGTCCAGGTTCGCCGACCCGGCGAAGGTGAGCGTCCGGTCCGGCCGCCCGGCGTAGTTGCCCTCGATCAGGAAGTACTTGGAGTGCACCAGGTAGCCGTCGGCGTCCTTGAGCCGGCGCAGCGCCAGGTTGGGGTGCCCGGACAGGTTGTCCACCTGGTTGCTGTTGGTGTAGACGACCTCGACCCGGCAGCCGGCGTCGGCCAGCCCGGTCAGCGCGTCGGCCACCGCGGCCCGGTGCAGGGCGAACGCCGAGACCCGGACGATCGACCGGTGGTCGCCGGGGGTACCGCGTCGATGGTTTCCGGTGCAGCGCACCCGGTCCAGGATGTCGACGGCGACATCGCCGGTCTCCTCCGGCAGGAACCAGTAGCGCTCCGCCCCGGTCCGGCCGGTGGTGAAGTAGTCGTTGTCCGGCACCATCGCGGCCAGATCGGCGAAGTACCGGTCGTACGCGTCGTACAGCGGCCGGTTGTGCACGACCGTGTAGGCGTTGTTGAAGTACTTCTGCACGTTGAGCGCGGTCTGGTTCGCCGACGCCTGGATCACCACGTAGCGGACCCGGCCGACCGACGAGAAGGTGAAGAACTTGTTGTGGTTGATCGGGTTGACGCCGCCGTGCGCGATGCAGGCGCCGCCGGCCATGCAGACCCGTACCCAGGACCCGGCGGACGGGTAGCTGCCGAGCGCGGCGATCAGGTTCTGGCTGGCCGCCGAGCCGGCGTACTTGGCATCCAGTACCACCCGGACCGTGACGCCCCGGTCGTGCGCCGTCACCAGCGCGTCGGTGTAGTCCTGGTCGGTCAGCGCGTACATCGACGAGCGGATCGTGGCGCCGGGTCGGGTGGCGTCGATGGTGGCGATGATGCGGTCCTTGATGGCGTTCTGCTGCGCCGCGGTGCCCAGCGGATCGTTGAACACCGCGCCCGTGGTGGGCACGAACCCGGTGGCCGCCGGCTGCCCGGTGGCCGGTGCCGCCGTGCCCACCAGCAGCGTCGCCGCGAGCAGGGGCACCGTGAACAGGGATCTCAGCCGTGGTCGCATCTGGGCCTCTCCTTCCCGGCCGCCACGCCCGTGGCGGCCCAGCCTGCTGCGGCCACACAGCCTGTCCGGGTGGGCCGGCGGCGGGAAGCGTGTTGCGCGATGCGCGACACCGCACCGGTCACGCGGCGCCGCGTGACCGGAGCCGGGTTCAGGCCGGTTCGGCGATGCAGGAGGTGCCGATCCGGGTGAAGCCGAGCCGGGCGTAGAGCGCGGCGACGTCCTCGTTGTCGGCGGACAGGAACACCACCCGGACACCGGCGGCGCGGGTGGCGCGCACCACGGTGCCGGTGAGGGCCAGGCCGAGCCCGCGGCGGCGCGCGACCGGCAGCGTGGCAACGCCGACGACCTCGGCGACCGGGCCGACCCGCTGCGCGCTGCCCGCCGCGACCACACCGCGCAGCGCCTCGGCGCCCTCCAGCCCCTGCGGGCTTTCGGCGAGCGCCCGGATGTGCCGGCCGGTACGGATGAGTTCGGCTTCGGCGGCGACCTGGGCGTCGCCCAGCGCCTCGGACCGCTCGTCCCGCTCGGCCGGGCCGGCGGCACCGACCGCCGTCCCCCGTCGGCGAACGCCAGGTCGGCGACGGCGGCGCTCGCGGCCAGGTCAACCGCGAACCCCTCCGAGTCCGGGTCGAGCAGTCGCAGCTGTGCGCCGGCCGGCGTCCGCGCCGGTGCCGGGTCGTCGGCGGTCAGCACCATCAGCGGCGCCAGTTGCACGGCCAGGCCGGCGGCCCGGGCCGGTTCGATCAGCCCGGGGGTGGTCTCGTCCACCCATTCGAACGCCTCCGGGACGCCGAGCTCCCGCTGCCGGGCGCGCACCGCGGCGACGTCCTCGGCGGTGCCGGCGGGCGCGCCGAGCGCGGGACGCGCGTAGAACGGATGGCCCGGGGTGTCCTTCCGGACGAACAGGTCGAATCCGGCGATATGCTCTACTCTGCAGCGGTCCCGCGGTACCGCGTCGTAGAACGTCTCCAGCTCGCCCAACAGGGTGTCGGAATCGGTCACGGCTGCCGACACTACGGGCGGAAACACGGGGCTCGCCAGCCGATTCGCCGAGCGCCCGGAACCGGTGTGAAATATGCCCGCCGACCGTTCGTCCCACCGGCCGGGTTGATACCGTCGGAATCGACGGAGTGGTGAGGTCGTTCACGACGAGGTGACCCGGGCCAAACGCCGGTGGGTCTCGTACACTCCAATGTCAGCATCGGGCCGATGGAGTCCCGCCCCTAATGCACATTCCGCCGGGCGGCACCGCGCGCGCCGGCGTCCTCACCAGCATGGAGGCCCGATGACGCTGCCCGCCACCGGTGTCCCCGCGATCGGCTCGCCGTACGGTCCGGACCGTACCGGTCCGGTACCCACCGGGCTGTACGACCCGGCGTACGAGCACGACGCCTGCGGTGTCGCCTTCGTCGTCGACGCGTACGGGCGGCGTTCGCATCGCACCATCGAGCGTGGCCTGTCCGCGCTGATCCGGATGGAGCATCGCGGCGCGGCCGGGGCGGAGCCGAACACCGGTGACGGCGCCGGGCTGCTGATCGGCGTACCGGACGAGTTCTGCCGGGCGGTCGCGCCGGTCGACCTGCCGGCCCCGGCGCCGGACGGCAGCCCCCGCTACGCCACCGGGCTGGTGTTCCTGCCGGCCGAGCCGGCCGCCGCGGCGCAGGCCGAGCGGATCCTCGCCAAGTACGCGCTGGCCGAGGGGGCCGAGGTGCTCGGCTGGCGGGACGTACCCACCGACCCGGCCGGGCTGGGCGCGACGGCGCGGGCCGCGATGCCTCGCATCCGGCAGGTGTTCCTCGCCGCGGCCGACGTCGCCGACGCCGCGCCGCTGGCCGGCCTGGCCCTGGAGCGCGTCGCGTACTGCGTGCGCCGGCAGACCGAACGCGAGACCCGGGAGCGGGGCATCGCCGCGTACTTCCCGTCCCTGTCGTCGCGGACCCTGGTCTACAAGGGCATGCTGACGCCGCGGCAGCTGGGCCAGTTCTATCCCGACCTGTCCGACCCGCGGATGGTGTCGGCGATCGCGCTGGTGCACAGCCGGTTCTCCACCAACACGTTCCCGTCCTGGCCGCTGGCCCAGCCGTTCCGGCTGGTGGCGCACAACGGCGAGATCAACACCATCCGCGGCAACCGGAACTGGATGGCCGCCCGCGAGGCGCTGCTGTCCTCGACGGCGCTGCCCGGCCGGATCAGGCGGCTGTTCCCGGTCTGCACGCCGGGCGCTTCGGACTCGGCGAGTTTCGACGAGGTGCTGGAACTGCTCGCGCTGACCGGCCGCAGCCTGCCGCACTCGGTGCTGATGATGATCCCGGAGGCGTGGGAGAACGACCCGCGGATGGACCCGGCGCACCGGGCCTTCTACCAGTTCCACGCCTGCCTGATGGAGCCGTGGGACGGCCCGGCGTGCGTGGCGTTCACCGACGGTACCCGGATCGGCGCGGTACTGGACCGCAACGGGCTGCGGCCGGCCCGGTGGTGGCGCATCGACGACGGTACGGTCGTGTTCGCCTCCGAGGCCGGCGTGGTGGACCTGGACCCGGCGAGCGTGGTGGCCAAGGGCCGGTTGAAGCCGGGCCGGATGTTCCTGGTCGACACGCAGGCCGGCCGGATCGTCGACGACGACGAGATCAAGGACGAGTTGGCCGCCGCGGCTCCGTACGACGAGTGGCTGGCCGCCGGGCTGATCCAGCTCGCCGACCTGCCGGCCCGCGAGCACATCGTCTACACCCACGACAGCGTGGCGCGCCGGCAGCAGACCTTCGGGTACACCCAGGAGGAGCTGAAGATCCTGCTCGGGCCGATGGCCACCGCCGGCGCCGAGCCGCTCGGCTCGATGGGCACCGACACTCCGATCGCGGTGCTGTCCAAGCGCTCCCGGCTGCTGTACGACTACTTCACCCAACTGTTCGCGCAGGTGACGAACCCGCCGCTGGACGCGATCCGGGAGGAGCTGGTCACCAGCGTCGCCACCACGATCGGGCCGGAGCACAACCTGCTGGACGCCTCGCCGGCCAGTTGCCGGCAGATCGTGCTGCCCCATCCGGTACTCGACAACGACGAGCTGGCGAAGATCCTGTCGGTCGACGAGGACGGCGACATGCCGGGCTTCAAGGCGGTCCGGGTCTCCGGGCTGTACCGGGTGGCCGACGGTGGCGCCGGCATCCGGGCCCGGATCACCGAGATCTGCCGGCACGTGTCGGAGGCGATCGAGGACGGCGTGCGCATCCTGGTGCTGTCCGACCGGGACACCACCGCGGACCTGGCGCCGATCCCGTCCCTGCTGCTGACCGCCGCGGTGCACCAGCACCTGGTGCGCGAGCAGACCCGGACCCAGGTGTCGCTGATCGTGGAGTCGGGTGACTGCCGCGAGGTGCACCACGTGGCGCTGCTGCTGGGCTACGGCGCGGCGGCGGTCAACCCGTACCTGGCGTTCGAGTCGATCGAGGACCTGATCGCCGCCGGTACCATCGCCGACCTCGCGCCGCGCGCGGCGGTCGGCCGGTACGCGAAGGCGCTCGGCAAGGGCGTCCTGAAGATCATGTCGAAGATGGGCATCTCCACCGTCGCCTCGTACACCGGCGCCCAGGTCTTCGAGGCGATCGGGCTGTCCGACGAGCTGGTCGCCCGCTACTTCACCGGTACCACCTCGCGGATCGGCGGGATCGGCCTGGCCGAGATCGCCGCCGAGGTCGCCGCCCGGCACGCCCGCGCGTACCCGAAGAACCCGGCCGAGGCGACGCACCGGGTGCTGGACGTGGGCGGCGAGTACCAGTGGCGGCGCGAGGGCGAGGTGCACCTGTTCAACCCGGAGACGGTGTTCCTGCTGCAGCACTCGACCCGGTCGCGGCAGTACGACATCTTCGGCCGGTACACCTCCACCGTGGACGCCCTGAGTGCCGAGTCGGGCACCCTGCGCGGCCTGTTCCGGTTGCGGACCGAGGACCGCACTCCGGTGCCGCTGTCCGAGGTGGAGCCGGTCGAGGAGATCGTCAAGCGGTTCGCCACCGGCGCGATGAGCTACGGGTCGATCTCGGCGGAGTCGCACACCGACCTCGCCGTCGCGATGAACCGGCTCGGCGGCCGGTCCAACACCGGTGAGGGCGGCGAGGACGTCGACCGGCTGTACGACGCCGAACGGCGCAGCGCGGTCAAGCAGGTGGCGTCCGGCCGGTTCGGCGTCACCAGCGAGTACCTGGTCAACGCCGACGACATCCAGATCAAGATGGCGCAGGGCGCCAAGCCCGGTGAGGGCGGCCAGCTGCCCGGCAACAAGGTGTACCCGTGGGTCGCGCGCACCCGGCACTCCACGCCCGGCGTCGGGCTGATCTCGCCGCCGCCGCACCACGACATCTACTCCATCGAGGACCTGGCGCAGCTGATCTTCGACCTGAAGAACGCCAACCCGGCCGCGCGCATCCACGTCAAGCTGGTCAGCGAGGTCGGCGTCGGTACCGTCGCCGCCGGGGTGGCCAAGGCACACGCCGACGTGGTGCTGATCTCCGGCCACGACGGCGGGACGGGCGCCTCGCCGCTCAACTCGCTCAAGCACGCCGGCGCGCCCTGGGAGCTGGGCCTGGCGGAGGCGCAGCAGACGCTGCTCGCCAACGGATTGCGCGACCGGGTCCGGGTGCAGGTCGACGGGCAGCTCAAGACCGGCCGGGACGTGCTGATCGCGGCGCTTCTGGGCGCCGAGGAGTTCGGCTTCGCGACCGCTCCGCTGATCGTGCAGGGCTGCGTGATGATGCGGGTCTGCCACCTGGACACCTGCCCGGTCGGCATCGCCACCCAGAACCCGACCCTGCGGGCCCGCTACACCGGCAAGCCGGAGTTCGTCGAAACGTTCTTCCGGTTCCTCGCCGAGCAGGTCCGCGAACTCCTGGCCCAGCTGGGCTTCCGCACCCTCGACGAGGCGATCGGGCAGGTCGAACTGCTCGACGTCGCGCCCGCGGTGGAGCACTGGAAGGCGGCCGGGCTGGACCTGTCGCCGATCCTGACCGCACCCGGCCCGGACACCGGCGCCCGCCGGGCGGTCCGCGACCAGGAGCACGGCCTGGAGTCGGTACTCGACGTCAAGCTGATCGAGCTGGCCCGCTCCACGATGGACACCGGCGAGCCGGTGGCCGAGTCGCTGCCGATCCGCAACACCGACCGCGCGGTGGGCACCATGCTCGGCTCCGAGCTGACCCGGCGGCACCGGGACGGCCTCGCCGACGACTCCATCCGCTTCACCTTCACCGGTACCGCCGGGCAGTCGTTCGGCGCGTTCCTGCCGCGGGGCATCACGCTTCGGCTGTACGGCGACGCGAACGACTACGTCGGCAAGGGCCTGTCCGGCGGGCGGCTGGTGATCCGGCCGGACGAGCAGGCGCCGTTCGCCGCCGCCGACAACATCATCGCCGGCAACACCGTGCTGTACGGGGCGACCGGCGGCGAGCTGTACGCCGACGGAATCGTGGGGGAGCGGTTCGCGGTCCGCAACTCCGGCGCGGTCGCCGTGGTCGACGGCTGCGGCGACCACGGCTGCGAGTACATGACCGGCGGCACGGTCGCGGTGCTCGGCGCCACCGGGCGCAACTTCGCGGCCGGCATGTCCGGCGGCACCGCCTTCGTGTACCGGTTGGACCCCGGGCTGGTCAACCGGGAGCTGGTCGACCTCGGCCCGCTGTCGGCGGAGGAGCGGCAGCGGCTGCGCCGCCTCGTCGAGGCACACCACGCGCACACCGGTTCGGCGCGGGCCGCGGCGCTGCTCGCGGACTGGTCGGCCGCGGTCGAACAGTTCACCACGGTACTGCCCCGCGAGTACGCGCGGGTGCGTTCGATCATGGCCGAGGCGCAGCGCTCCGGCGCCGACGTGGACGCCGCGGTGATGGCGGTCGCCGGCAAGCCGGCCGGCCCGGTCCCTGCGGCCACCGCTGGAGGGAGGTCCGATGCCTGACCCGAGGGGATTCCTGGCGCACGGCCGGTCGTTGCCGGCGAAGCGGCCGGTGCCGGTGCGCATCGCCGACTGGCACGAGGTGTACACCAACCACGACGCCGGCGCGCTGCGCGACCAGGCGGCCCGCTGCATGGACTGCGGCGTTCCGTTCTGCCACAACGGGTGCCCGCTGGGCAACCGCATCCCGGAGTGGAACGAGGCGACCCGCACCGGCGCCGACGACACCGCGATCGAGCAGCTGCACGCGACGAACAACTTCCCCGAGTTCACCGGTCGGTTGTGCCCCGCGCCGTGCGAGGCCGCCTGCGTGCTCGGCATCGCCGACCAGCCGGTCACCATCAAGCAGATCGAGGTCCAGATCATCGACCGCGCGTACGACTCGGGGCTGGTCACGCCGCAGCCGGCCCCGAGCCGTCCGGTAAGCGGGTGGCTGTCGTCGGTTCCGGCCCGGCCGGCCTCGCCGCCGCGCAGCAGCTGGCCCGCGCCGGACACGAGGTCGTGGTGTACGAGCGGGACGAGCGCATCGGTGGCCTGCTGCGCTTCGGCATCCCGGACTTCAAGCTGGAGAAGAAGCACATCGACCGGCGGCTCGACCAGCTGACCGCCGAGGGCGTCCGGTTCGTCACCGGCTGCGAGGTCGGTGTCGACATCAGCGCCGCCGAGCTGCGCGAGCAGTACGACGCGGTGCTGCTCGCCACCGGTGCGCTCGCCGGCCGCGACGTGGACACCCCGGGGCGCGAGCTGCGGGGCGTGCACCTCGCGATGGAGCACCTGGTCGCCTCCAACCGGGCCGTGCACAGTGGACAGTCCCCGACGCTGTCCGCGCAGGGTAAGCACGTGGTGATCATCGGCGGCGGCGACACCGCGGCGGACTGCCTGGGGGTCGCGCACCGGCAGGGCGCGGCGAGCGTCACCCAGCTCGACCTGTACCCGCAGCCGCCGGCCACCCGCAACGGCGAGCAGGACCCGTGGCCGACCTGGCCGACGATCCTGCGGATGTACCCGGCGCACGAGGAGGGCGGCGCGCGAGAGTTCGCCGCCGCGGCGCACGAGTTCGTCGACGACGGTACCGGCGCGGTCCGGGCCATCCGCATCCAGCAGGTCGACGTCCGGCGCGAGGACGGGCGGCGGGTCGTCACGCCGGTACCGGGCACCGAACGCGAGCTGCCGGCCGACCTGGTGCTGCTGGCGATCGGCTTCGCCGGGACCGAACCGTCCCCGCTGCTGTCCGACCTGGGGCTGGCCCGTTCCGCGCGCGGCACGCTGGACTGCGGTGCCGACTGGCAGACCGGCGCCGAGGGTGTGTTCACCGCCGGCGACGCGCACCGCGGTGCCGCGCTGATCGTCTGGGCGATCGCGGAGGGCCGGGCCGCCGCCGCGGCGATCCACCGCTACCTCGGCGTCCCCGGCGACCTGCCCGCACCGGTGGACGCCGCCGCCCAACCCCTCGCCGTGCCGCGCTGACTCCGCCGCCCGGCCGGTCGGCGGCAGCGGCCGGCCGGCTCGCCGGAGCCAGTGGCCGTGCCCGGGCGCACTGGTCGGCCCCGGCCAGCGACGACGGCACGGGCGCGCCCCGCCACCGGTCGCACGCCGCGGGGGTTGGCGCGGCGCCGGTAGGCTTGCGTGCTGGTGGCGATCGGGCGGTGCGCAGGGGGTGAGCGACGGTGCGACCCGAGTGGCGGGAGCACATCGCGGAACTGACCGAGCAGTTCGCGCAGGCCCGCAGCGGGCTGCTCGACGCGCAGCGCCGGGCCACCGAGCTGACCGCCACCGCCCGCGACGCCGACGGCCGGCTCAGCGTCACCGTGGACCATCAGGGCCGGCTCACCGCCGTCGAGCTGGAGTCCGGGGCGGCCGGGCTCCCGGCCGCGGAGCTGGGCGCGCTGATCGTCGCCGCCAGCCGCGCCGCCGCCGCCAAGATCGACGCGCAGCGCGCCGAGCTGCTCACCCCGGCCGTGCCGGACGAGGTGCGGGACCGGCTCGACGCGGTCCGCGACGAGCACGGCCGCCTCGACCTCGCCCGGATGTTCCCCGACCCGTACCAGGAGCGCCGGCGATGAGCAGGATGCAGATCGACACCCGCGCCGTCCGGCGGTACGCGCCGGGTCTCGGCGACGTCGCGAGCGACCTGGCCGATGCCCTGTCCACCCTGCAGGAGGCGCTCGACGCCGACGACGGCGCGTGGGGCGACGACAAGTACGGGCAGGCGTTCCTCGAGAACTACGGCAAGCCGGCGAAGTCCACCCCGCACAGCGTCGGGCAGGTCGTGCACGGCATCAAGCAGATGCGCCGGAACCTGGTCACCGCGGCCGACAACTACGACCAGACCGAGGACGCCAACACCTTCACCACCTGACAGGACGCACATGACTGACTGGGTCCCCGGTACCGATTTCGAGCGCGCCCTCGCCGCCACCGTCGAGGCGCGTGATCTGGCCGGCTACCTCGACGTGTTGATCGGCGGCGAGCTGCTGCTGCCACTGGAGGACGACGTGATCCGCGACAACCGCTGGATCACCTTCGCTTCCGGTGACACGCAGGCGATCGCGTCGTTCACCTCCGGCTCGGCGATGACCGCCGGGACCGACGGCAAGTTCACCTTGTTTCGTAAGCAGTCGCTCGCCGACCTGGTCGCCAACTGGCCGAACGAGCGCTGGCGCCTCGGTGTCGACGTCGGCCTGTCGATCGGCGCGATCTTCGACCTGACCCAACTGCGTGCGGCACTCGGAATCGCCGCACCACCGCCTGCTGCGTCCCCATCGGCCGGGGCACCTCCGGGTGCACCGGCATCGACGACCGTTCCGTCGATCGGCACCCCGCCGCCTGCCGCCGCGACCGCCGGACCGGGCCCGTCCGGGGTTCCCGTGTCGACCGACCCGGCTTCCGGGCGAAGCGGCGCCTCGTCCTCGTCGGGGTCTGCCGAGGGAAGTGCCTCGTCGTCTGCGGCGGAGGGCGGCGGGGCGCCGAGCGTCATGCAGAAGGTCGTGCCGCCCGACCAGGTCGGCCGCTACCTCGACGACGGGTACGACCTGGTCGCCGGCTACGTGTACGAGCTCGCCGACGTCGAACCGCTGCGCACCGTGTCCGACATCGTCGGCGGGCTCGGCCTCGACTACGCGGGATCTCCGTTCAGCCGCGACGACGAGTACGTGTGGGTGATCCGCTGGCGGCCGGTGGTCACCAGCGTGTTCCGGGTGCCGTGGGGCGGCACGGATGCCGCGGCGCTCGGAGCCTGGGGCGATCGGGGGTGGGTGGTCGAGCATCCGCCGTTCGCCGGCAACGGCTTCGCCGTCGATCCGTCGACGCCGATCCCGGAATGGAAGGTGGACAGCACCCGGATCACCTCCGGCGCCGAGCTGTACCGCATCGACCGGACTGGCCGGCAGGACCTCGTCGCCGTGTACAGCTCGTCCAACGCACGCTGGAACCGGCTGGCGGGAGGGTGACCATGATCCGCGAAGGGCTCTACCTCATCTGGCACGACGAGCCGTACCCGGCGAACACCGACGGCTATCGGGTCTTCATCTACGCCGACCGGCCGATCGACGGCTTCCGCGAGACCGGACCCGGCCGCTACGAGCGGGACGTCACCGACGAGGACGACGTCGCCGGCGCGTACATCTCCACCGTCGGCACCTGGCGCGGCGTCCCGGTCAAGGCGTTGTACGACGACGGCGACCGGGTCCGCATCGAGTACACCGGCGGCCACGCCCCGATCGCCGAGTCCCTCGGCATGGACCGGGTCGACAAGGGCGTCTACCAGACCTGGGCCGCCCGCGCCGACCTCACCGACCTCCACGAGATCGCGCTCGGCTGATGACCAACGAGCTCGGCGTCGGTGGTCATGGTCGAACTGCGGTTGCGGCGGACTGACGGGGTGGAGACGACTCTTGGCGGCGAGGCCCGTCCGTCGCTCCCAACTTTCGTATCGCTGTACCCGTCTCGGATGCCGGTGCTTCGCAGGTAGGCGCGGTAGCGATAGAATTCGTACCCCGAATGATGGCCGATAGCCACCGGGTTCCGCCGAACCTCGCTGCGAGATCTTTTCCCCAATCAGAATGATGTGTTTGTTTCGGTCCGACCGTGTGCTGACGTTCCTCGAAACGCTCGGCTGCCACTCCGATCATCAGTAGGTCGGCTGAGCCTGTGCCGACGACCAGGCTCGCCCGATTAGTCGCCGCCGCTCGGGTACAATCGTCCCGAAAGGCCGTACCAAAGTTCCCGATATGATCCGAATGGCTCTCGTGAGCGTAGGCCCCAGACAGTGGGATCGATGCGGCGGCGCCAGACAACCTTTTCCTCTTCGCCGGGCCGTAGCGGAAGTTCCACTGTCTCTACCTCCAGATGGTCGATAGTCTCCCAAGGTACGCCGTTGGCTTCGGTCGGCACGTAGCCCATTCTCGCGTTGCGGGCCACCAGTGCCACGAGGAATCGTCGATCAAAAAACGCTCGGTGACGGTCTCCCTGGTCGTCGATGTCGATGCTGTACGGTGTCGTCTCCCAGAGATGGTCGAGGTCGCTGAGAAGCACGAACTTCGACATTTCCGGATGCCCGTCCTCGGCTGCACCGCCCTCGGGTGTTGTCGGGCTGAAGCCGAATGCCACCAGGGCACCATCGATGGAGGCTCGGTTGTGTTCGCGTAGCCGCACGCCGCGAGCGTCGTCAGAGATGGTTTCTGTCTGCTCGGCTGAGAACAGCACGCCTTGGTACTGCGCCGTCCGCCGCCAGGTGAGCTGGCTGTCGAATGCGTCGCGCGGCAGTGCGATGTCGGGTGCCGAGCCGAGCCAGCGGCGGGCGTCATCGACCTGCTCGCTCGTCGTGCGGGCGTCTTGCGGGGTGCGTTCCATCGCCCAGCGGGTGAAGTCGTCATGTGGCGCGAGATCGTGTTCGGCAAGATAGTGCGCGCTGGCGTCCGACCAAATCCACGTCCCATCGGTACGTACTTGCAGCGGCACCGTTCGTGAATGGTCCGGGCTCAACAGGTCGCGGTCGTAGTTCCCGGCCCACTGCAGGACAGCAGAACCATTGTTCAGGTAGGCCAGTAGATGGTCTTTGATCTCGGCATCCGCCAACAGTCGGAGGTCGTTCGAGTCAAAGCGGTAGGGAGCTGGCGCGCCAGAATAGAACGGCAACATCTTGTACGTCATCGTGGCTTCTTTCCCAACACGGCACAGATTTCCTTCGTTGATCTCGTACCGGCCCGGTGACTGCCTTATCCCGATTCGGAAATGGCTGTCCGATGCCAGCGCCCTGAATGATAGACGGCATGGATCTCCTCGCTACCGTCGTTTCTGACGCGCCACATCTCCGCGCCGTCCTGCAGCGTGATCGCGCCACGGGCAGCGTCCTGATTGGCCGCCAATATCTCCGGCACACCATCTTCCGAATCGGCGCCGAACCCGGTCCCGGAGAAGGGCGCATTCTCGTCCTTGAACGCTCGGGGAGGCCGGGGCCGGTCGGTGTGAACTCCATCATTCGCTCGCTACTCGGTATGACGAGTTCGTGTTCGGCCTGATGTTCGGTGAGTTTCATCCGGACCGCGTGTATCTCTTTTTGATCCGATCGAAACTCCGTACCGTTGTAGTCCAGCCGCAGTGCTCGGAAGAGGGACTCTGGTGTCTTCAATTGGACGACATCGACGAGCTTCGCGACGAACCCGGTGATCCCGCCGAATCTTCCGTTCTCGTAGAACGCAATGTCCTTGGCCGGGACGACCTTCTGAATGATCCGGTGAGTTCCTTCTGTGTCGCCCGGAACGATCGTCTGCGACTCCGTCCGGATGCCGGCAAGCCGTTTCGCCTCGTCGTCGCTGATTCTCTGGAACTCCGCTCTTCTCCCGTCGGGCGGAATGGTGTCGATCTTGCCGCGGGCCTCGTTGAAGAGGTCTTCGGCGGTGCGACCGTCGTGGGGCGGGAAGTACCTGTCGACGAAGGTTCTGAGGCGGGCGGCGAACCCCTTGCCGGCGTAGCGCGCGTCGGTGGTGCGGAACTCGACCCGGTGCCAACCGGCGTCGTCGGCGAGCCGTACCCACTCACGGCCCTCGTGGTAGACGGTGTCGATCCCGTCGCCGGGGTCGGGGAAGCCGGGATCGAGTGGGTCGTAGCCGAGCTCGCCGATGGTCTCCGGGGACGTCGTCGGCCGCTCGGCGGTCGTTGCCGCCCGATCCGGCGGCGCCGCCGGAACTTCGGCCGTACGCGAGTGGGACCGGTCGGCGCTGCCGTCGGTGCGGGGTCGTGCGGTCGGATCCTCGTCCGCCCTGCTGTGTCGGTCGGTGTTCGCCGGATCCGCTGGGTGCGAACGGCCCTGGGCTGGATCCCGGCCGGTCACCCCGGCGGTGGTGTCGCGGCCGGGCGCCGGATCGCTGGTACGGCGCGCCGACGTGCCGGCCGGCTCGGCCTCGGTGGCGGTATCGCTGCTGGTGGCGCGGGCCGGCCGGGCCGGCGGGTTGAGCACGGCGTCGATGCGGTTGACGGACGTGCCCGAACCGCGTCCGGACCGGTCGTTCGCCTCCTCCCGCGGTGCCGGCGTTTCGGGCGTGGCACGGGCCCGCTCCCCGGTGTGCCGGGCGTCGTCGGCACCGCCCGGCCGTTCGCCGGCGCGACCCTCGTCGGCGGCGTGCGCCGCGTCGGTGCCGCGTGCCGGCGTGCCGCTGGCCCGGTCCTCGCCCGCTCCCGCGGTGTCGGCCGTACGGGAGGCGGAGCGGTCGGACTCGCCCGCGTCCGGGCCCGCCTGCCGGGGACGATCCGCCGTGGCACCGCTATCGGTGCCGTGCCTCGCGCCAGATTGTTCGTCGCCGCCGTGCCGGGTGCCGAGCTGCTCGGGCCCACCGGGCCGGGCGCGGTCGGCGGAGCCGCCGACGGCACCGTGCTCGCCGCGGGTGTCGTGCGATGCGGTACTGCCGTGCGACTCGTCGTGAGTCGGCGTGGTGGCGCGCTGGTCGGCACCGGGCGGGCGCTCGACCGTGCGGGAGTCGCCGAGGGGATGCCGGGCCGACTCGACGGTGCGGGTGGGGTCCGGTTCCGGGTGCGCCGGTGACCGTGCCGGCTCGGCCCGCGCCGCGTGCGCCGCGGGCCCTGCCGGCTCGGCCCGCGCCGCGTGCGCCGCGGGCCCTGCCGGCTCGGTCCGTGCCGCGGGCCGTGCCGGCTCGGTCCGTGCCGCGTGTGCCGCGGGCCGTGCCGACTCGGTCCGCACCGTGCCGGCGGGCGTGCCGGAGTCCACGTGGGTCGTGGCACCGCCGTGGGTGGCGGCCCCGGCCGGCGACGCGCCACCCGCATCGGCGGTGCCAGCCGACCGCGCCGCGTCGGACGGCACGGAACTGTCCACTGTGGACGTATCGGTGGCCGGGCTGGAGGAGGAGGCAAGCAGCGTCGCGGACGGGTCGGCGTCCGGGATGGCAACGTGGCTGCCGTCGGGTGAGGACTTGTACCACTCCAGCGCCTTGCCCTTGGCGAAGCCGAGCGCGCCGCCGGCCGCGCCGCCGCTCGCGCCTTCCACGACGTCGTGCAACGAGGGTGCGTCCTGGCCGGGCAGCGCGCCGACCGCGAGCGGCGTCGCGCCGCCTACCAGCGCGCCCTTGACGGCCTGCCCCAACGGGTTGTCGCCGAAGACGGCGCGGCCGAGCCCGGTCTTGTTGCCGACGGTGTCCGCGCCGGCACCCAGCACGGCGCCGGCCCCGGCGCTGAGCACGCTGTTGCCGGTACGGGCGAAGTTCCAGCCACCCTTCTCGTCGCCCCGCGCGTACATGAACGTCTGCGCGACGGCGTCCGGTAGCTCACCCTTGAGGGTGCCCTTGATGCCCTCCTTGACCAGCTCCTTGACCGAGAACTCGGCGGCCTTCTCGGCGGTGCGTTCGGCGATTTGCCGGACCACCGTGGCGGCGACGCGGCGGGCGGCGAGCTGGGTCAGCCCCTCCTCGATGGCGATCTCGGCGAGCGAACCACCGAACGTGGCGGCCGCCGCGGCGACCATGATGGCGATGTCGATCGCCAGCAGGATCAGCATGACGTAGAACGTGTACTTGGCGTACTCGATGTCCTCGGCGCAGCCCTCGCACAGCCCGGCCAGGCCGTCGCACGCGACCTTCAGCTTCGACAGGTACGCCTCGTCGTCGCCCGAGTAGGCCGACCAGGTCCTGTCGAACGCGCGCCCGTCGGCGGCGTCCAGCGCCGTCATGACCAGGTCGGCCGCCTGGTCGCCGTTGTCGGAGGCGTCGCCGAGCGCGGTACCCATCGCGGTCCACGCATCGGCCAGCCGGCGCATCGCGTCCTCGTCGCCGTCCGGCCAGTCCGCCCCGATCACCCAACCGAGCCACTCCAGCCAACTCGGAAACTCCAGGCTCACGCCCGCACCCACCCCGCCTCGCGCCAGGCCAGCGTCGATCCCCCGCGGTACGAGTGGCAGACATGTCCTCACCTTCCTGGCCGGCGCTCGGCCCGCCGTGGCCGAGACGGGCGGATCGTCAGAAGCTACGGCGACGACGCTGGGTGGCGACGACGATGACGACGACCGCGGCCAGCACGATCGCCACGACCACGGCGATGATCCAGGGGAGTGCGCTGCCACCACCGGTACTCGGTGCCGCCGCACCGTGCCCACCCGCCGACGATGCGGACGGGCTGGCGGACGCCGCCGCGAGCTGCCCCAACGGATTGCCGTGCACCGTCGGCACGTCGGCGGTCAGCGCCTTGACCGGATCGACGATGCCGTAGCCGTACTGGTCGTTCCGGCCGGCGGCGCCCTTGTGGTCGGCGGTCCTGATCAGCCGGTTGATCACGTTCGCCGCATCCAGCTTCGGATACTTCGCCCGCACCAGCGCCGCCACCCCCGACACGATCGCCGTCGCGTCGCTGGTCCCGGTGCCAGTGCGGTACCCGGTGGGGTGCAGATCGTGTGCGCGGCCCAAGGTGTCGGTCGAGACGATTCCGGTTGCCGGCGCGGACAACGCAACCTGTTTCCCGGTGGTGGCGCCCTTCCATGCCGCCCCTGACTTGGTGGTGCCTGCGACCGCGACGACTCCGGGGAGGGCAGCTGGAGTGATGACGTGCTTGGCGTCCGGTAGGTTTCCTGTCGCAGCAACGATGACGACGTTGTGGCCCTGTGCATAGGCGACGGCGCTCTTGATCGCTTCCATGTCGCTGGACATCACAGAGTGATCTGAGCCGAGGGAGATGCTCACGACTGTGGCGCCGTGATCGGTTGCCCAACGGATGCCCTCACCGATCGCGCGGATCGCCGGTCCGGGCGCGGAGTCATCAGTGAGCATGCAGATCGGCATGATCTTCGCGTCGGGAGCGACGCCAAGCGCGTGATCCTGGCCGTTGCCCTTGGCGGCGATGATCCCAGCCATTGCAGTGCCGTGACCGTCCAGATCTTCGGTAGGTTTCTGCACATCATCGAAACCTTGGAGACACTTCCCACCAGTGATCTGGCCCTTGAGGTCGGGGTGGCCGCCGTCGACGCCGGAGTCGATGACTGCGACCGTGACGCCTCTGCCAGTGCTGATCTCCTGGGCCTGTGGAATGTGCAGGGCATCGAGATACCACTGCTGGGATCGAATGCTGGCCGCGCTGGCGGGTGTGGTGGCGGCGAGCAATGTGGCCAGGATGGCGACGAGGTATGCCATCGGGCGAAACAGTCGGCGCCGGGCGGGGGTGGTGGGTCGGATCACTGCGTCACCCTATTCGACTCATTCGACCAGCCCGCTGAACTGGTCTTCCCAGCGTGGACCCCAGACGTCCTTGTCGTCCTCGGTCAACCAGGTCTGGCGTTCCTCCGGTTCCTTGCGTCCGGTCCCGGCTCCGCTGTGCGGCATCATCCCGACACCGCCGACGCGTGCCGCGCCAGCGCCGTGGGCGCCGGCGGCACCTAACCGGGGACTGGCCACCCGTGGCCCGACCGGCGCGCCCACCGGCGGCCCGGTCCACCAGCCGGCCCCTGACGCGGTCGCCGGCATACCGCCGACCGAACCGCTACCCGCGGAGCCGACTCCCGGCAGGCTGCCGGCTCCGATCCCGCCAGCGGGCCCCACCCCGCGTCCCGCACCGACATCGGCGCCGGGAACGGCGCCAGCCAGGCTGGTGCCCTGTGGGTCCTCCGCTGTACTCGGGTCTCTGGCGGTTGGTTGGCCAAGCAACTCGTGCGGCGGCAGGGAGTGCAACATAGCACTCTGCATCGACGGCAGCTTGCCGCCGACCGGTGGCGGCAGAGCACCCAATGCCGGCCCTGCCGTGTCCAAACCACCGCCTCCGCCGGGCGGCGGAGGGGGCGGCGGAGGCGGCGTGGTGTGGGAATCCGCGGAGCTGTCGCCCGACGGGTCGTACTTGATCTTTGCTCTCTCGGGGACGTTTTCGTGGGCCGTGGCGTACACGTTGTGCAGGTGTTCCTCAGCATGTACAGCGGTCTGTTGATGGCTGGTGTACCAGTGCGCGACCTCTTCGAGATACTTGCCGTTCGGATCGGCGTGATAGTCGCGGGTCACGGTGTCGGACTCGACGGCGGTGTTGTGGTACGACTTCGCGCCGGCACCGCGGACGCGGGCACCGGCGATCATCTGGTCGTACGCGCGTCTCTGGAACGCGTAGTCGGCGTATGCGGAGCGATCTTGGTCGTAGTCGTCGTACAGCCCTTGGCCGTCGGTTTGGCTGTTTCCGGCCGGCAACTCCGCGCCCCCACCGCCGAAGAGCGGTATCGGGATTGCACCGACCGCATCGCGCACCGATGTCGAGCAGTTCTGCAGGAGGCGTGGCATCTCCTGGTAGTTGACGGCGATCGCGTTCAGGTTATGGGCGATCTTCTGTAACTGTGCCTGGCATGCCTTCGCGGCGGGGCCGTGCCAATCAGACAGATGATCGTCCCACACGTCGCCGACGGGCTTCACGTGCTCGCCGATGCCGTCCACGTAGGACTTCCAGTGCTTGGCCATGTCGGCGAGCACGTCGTTGCGGGCCGCCAGCGAGATCTGGCGAACTGGCCGTTCCCAGGTCGCGCCGCCGCCACTGTCGCCGCTGCCGTCATTGGCTGTCATGCCCATCGCGGCCCCCTACGCTTGGTCCGACGAGGCGCCGGTGGCGAGATAGGTCTCCATGATCTTCTTGGTCAGATCGGTGTTGGTGTCCTCGTTCTGTTCGTAGAACCTGGCCGCCCGCTCCAGCGCGCCGGCCATCCGCTTCAACTCGTGCAGCACCTCGGTGGCGTCCTGGATCGCCGCGGCGCGGGCGTCGTCGACGCGCCCCATCAGGCGATCGGCGTCGTGGAACCGGCCGAACGGGTTGAGCCAGTCGGAGGTCGCACCGCTGGCCACGGTCTTGTCCTCGGCGGTGGACTTGTCGTAGTCCTTGCCGCGGATTCGCCGCGAGCGTTCGTCGGCGATCTCGTCCAGCCGCTCGGCCGAGTAGGGCTGCATGCTCTTCTTGAACGCGCCGACCACATGGTCCTGGAACGAATCGGCCTGCCTGCTGATAGCGCGCGCCGCGGCATGCAGGTCGTGCGGATCGACCTTGGTGGCGTGGTCGCCCATCGACGTTCCTCCCCGAGATCAACTACGGGGAGAAACGTAGCGCAACGGCGCAAACACGGCTGTCGGTGGTTGGACAGCTCGCAGTCAGCCGAGCCGGCCGGCGCGCACCACGTCGAGGAATGCCGTCCACGGCGCCGTACCGACGACGAGCATCCCGCCGTCCCGATCCTTGCTGTCCCGCACCGCAATACTGCCAGGCCCATTGCCGACCTCGCCCCAGTTGCTGCCGGTGCTGGGAATGCCGGTGTGCCAGCGCGTTGCGCCAACCTCGACGCAGTTGCCTCCTCCGCTGCTGCTGCGGGTGCTCACTCGCCAGGCCAGGGAACCGACTTCGGGGTGGTTGCCAGTCACTCCAGATCCTTCGCCGCCGTCTCGATGAGCGCGATCGACTCGCGCGCATCGAGGGCGGTGACGAGGAGCCGGTCAAAGACGCTCTTGAACCGGTCCACGGTATCGGCCTCGACGTAGAGCGCGCCAGCGAGCGTGTCGAGGTATCCGACAGCCGGGAAGGGATCAGCCATATCGCAGATGTAGAAGGACCCGTCCGGGCTCGCGTGTTCGCCCGCCTCGAACGGGACGACTCGAATGTCCACAGTGGACTCTCGGGCAAGGGCGATCAAGTGCTGGAGCTGTTCGGCCATGATGCCGCGACCGCCTACGACGCGACGGATGGCAGCCTCATCGAGGATCGTGACGTAGTCCAATGGACTCTCGCGGGTGAGTACCTGCTGCCGAGCAAGGCGAAGCTCCAGCCAGCGCGACAGTTGGGTCTCGGTCGCTGTCCAGTCGGCCGCGAGGATGGTCGCCCTCGCGTACTCGGCGGTCTGAAGTAGCCCAGGAAGAACCATCTGGTGGTACGAACCGATCGTCCGGGCGCGGGCTTCGAGCCAGGCGAGGTCGATCAGAGTGGTGTCGGCGTCTGCCTGGTACTGGTCCCACCAGCCGGGTTCGACGACGTCGCGGCTGAGCTTGAGCAGGAAGTCGCGCTGGGTCGCGTCGTGTACGCCGTACAGGTCGAGCAGCGCGAGGACGTCGGGGGTGCGCGCCGGGTAGACGCCCTTCTCCATGCGGCTGAGGGTGGAGCCGTCGCGCTGCAGGTAGTCGCCGGCTTCTTCGAGGGTGATCTTCTGCGACTCGCGGAGCCGGCGCAGGCCCGTGCCGAGCCACTGGGCCCGCATGGTCGGCTTCGGCTTGCCGGATTCATCGCGCTGCACCGAAACCCTGCGCTTGGCCATCGGGTCGCTCCTCGCTCAGACGTGTCCGCGACGCAAAGCGTAGCCGCGTGGTCCAGATCAGGAAATGTCAGTTATACGACAGACAGATTTGCACAGAACCAGACTGGATGTCACTGTGTGCGCACGACACGTTCCGACATCGTGAGGAGGGGTCATGGGGGCTCGGCACTGGGGTGACCTGGGGACGCAGGTGGAGTTGGACTACGCGGTGCAGTGCGTGTACGACTCCCGGATCGGTACGGTCGCGCGGCTGGCGGCGGAGGCGGCCGACGAGGACGCGTTCCTGGTCGCGGTGCCGGCGGTGCAGGTGTTCGGGCCGGAGTTCCGGGACCATCTGGCCGGTGTCCGGCACCTGCCGGCGGGCGGCGTCCCGATCGTGGAGCCGCTGCTCTACTCCTACGACACCGAGCTGGTGACCCGGTTCCTGCGCCGGTCGCCGGACGACGAGTGGCTCGCACTGGACTGCGTGCCGCGTACCGAGGGCACCCGGTGCCGGCGGCTGCTCAGCGAGGCGGACGAGGTGAGCGGTCGACTCCGGGCGGCGCTGCTGACCTACGGGTTCGGTGGGGCCCCGGCGGCAGCCGAGGCGCTGGCGAGAAGCGTGACGCGTGGTGCGCTGCCGTGGTTCGGCGGCGAGTTCGCCGCCGCCCGCGACGGTGGCGCGTTCACCCCGCAGTGGTGGGGCGACCTGCTCTATCCCGGTGGCCTGTGGCCCGGGGACACCGCGACCGTCGCCGCCGACCTCGCCCGGCTGGGCTCGGCCGCCCGGGTGGCCGCCCGGCCCGTCCCCGCCGAAGCGTGACCGGCCCGACGGCGGCTCAACTGAAGTCCGAGCTGGCGCGGAGTGCGAAGAGAACGATCCCGCCGACGACGCCGCAGACGATGGCGGCGATGGTCCAGCCGCGGGCGCGGGAGAGCTGCCGTTCCATCTCGTCCATGTCGTTGCGGTCCCGGGCGCTCATCGCCATCGCGGAGAACACGATGCCGACGATGCCGAACGGGGTGCAGCAGCACACCGTCGAGGCGATCGACAGTCCGAGCCAGGTGCCGGGGGTCGAGCCGCTCGGCTCCCTCACGTAGTCGTACTCGCTGGGCATGCGCACCGTCCCGGGGATCGACGGGGATCTTGGTACCGGACCCGGCAACGGTAACGATGCCGGACAAGCCCGGGACGCCGCGTAACCTGCCCGTGATCCGTCGTGGTGAACCGGGGTACGA
This sequence comes from Actinocatenispora thailandica, assembly GCF_016865425.1. Taxonomy (NCBI): domain Bacteria; kingdom Bacillati; phylum Actinomycetota; class Actinomycetes; order Micromonosporales; family Micromonosporaceae; genus Actinocatenispora; species Actinocatenispora thailandica. The sequence goes on from NZ_AP023355.1 coordinate 2,797,738, forward strand.
CTGTGGGATCTTCGGTGTTTCGCCGCTGTGGCCAAACGATTTCCGGTGTCCCCCGCGGAGCCCGGCGGATACCTCTTTCCGCTGATCGGACAGGGTGGGACGGGCGCCACAGTCGATCCGGCGTCGGGTATAGCCTGGCTGCCGTGACACGTCGAGCGAAGATCGTTTGTACCATCGGGCCCGCGACGGCGACGCCCGACCGGATGCGTGGCCTGGTCGAGGCCGGCATGGACGTGGCCCGGCTGAACTTCAGCCACGGCACCCATGCCGACCACGAGGCCGTCTACCACATGGTCCGGCAGGCCGCCGACGATGCGGGCCGGGCGGTGGGCATCCTGGCGGACTTCCAGGGGCCGAAGATCCGGCTCGGTACCTTCGCCGACGGCAAGGTGGAGTGGAACACCGGTGACTCGGTGGTGATCACCGCCGACGACGTCGAGGGCACCGCCGAGCGCGTCTCCGTGTCGTACAAGAAGCTGCCCGCCGAGGTGCACTTCGGTGACCGGCTGCTGGTCGACGACGGCAAGATCGCGCTGGAGGTCACCGACGTCGACGGCCACGACATCCGCTGCCTGGTGGTCGAGGGCGGTCCGGTGTCCGACCACAAGGGGCTGTCGCTGCCGAACGTGGCGATCAGCGTCCCGGCACTGTCCTCCAAGGACGCCGAGGACCTGCGGTTCGCGCTGGGGCTCGGGGTCGACCTGGTGGCGCTGTCGTTCGTCCGTTCCGCCGACGACATCAAGCCAGCCCACGAGATCATGGACGAGCTGGGCGGCCGGGTTCCGGTCATCGCCAAGATCGAGAAGCCGGAAGCGGTGGACCGGCTCGACGCGATCGTGGACGCGTTCGACGGCCTGATGGTGGCCCGCGGCGACCTCGGCGTCGAGCTGCCGCTGGAGCGGGTGCCGATGGTGCAGAAGCACGCCGTGCAGCTGTGCCGGGAGAACGCCAAGCCGGTCATCGTGGCGACCCAGATGCTCGACTCGATGATCGAGAACTCCCGCCCCACCCGCGCGGAGACCTCCGACGTGGCCAACGCGGTGCTCGACGGCGCCGACGCGGTGATGCTGTCGGCCGAGACCTCCGTCGGCCGCTACCCGGTGCTGACCGTGCGCACCATGGCCCGCATCGTGGAGTACGCCGAGTCCGGCGAGTTCTGCTGCCCCGGGCTGCAGCACGACCCGCGTACCCAGGGTGGCGCCATCACCGCCGCGGCGGCGCACACCGCCGAGGTGATCGGCGCGAAGGCGCTGGTGGCGTTCAGCCAGACCGGGGACACGGTGCGCCGGCTGTCCCGGCTGCACTCGTCGCTGCCGCTGCTCGCCTTCACCCCGGACGACAAGGTGCGCCGGCAGCTGGCGCTGACCTGGGGTGTGGAGACGTTCCTGGTGCCGTTCGTGCACCACACCGACGACATGTTCCGGCAGGTCGACCAGGCGCTGCAGGAGGTCGGCCGGGGCCAGTCCGGTGACTCGGTGGTGATCGTGGCCGGCAGCCCGCCCGGCACCCCCGGCTCGACCAACACGGTGCGGGTGCACCGGCTCGGGTCGCTGGCCGACAACAGCTGAGCGCGCGCGTGTCCAGCCCACCCGACCCGGGCCACCGGCCCGGTGCCGGGCAGCTGACCGGGCAGGCCGCGGTGGACGACCTGCTCGACGTGCTCGACCTGGAGACCATCGAGGTCAACCTGTACCGGGGGCGCAGCCCCGCGGTGGCCCCGCAGCGGGTGTTCGGCGGCCAGGTGGCGGCGCAGGCGCTGGTCGGCGCCGGCCGGACGGTCGACCCGGACCGCACCGTGCACTCGCTGCACGGCTACTTCGTGCGCGCCGGTGACTCGTCGATCCCGATCGTCTACTCGGTGGAGGTCATCCGGGACGGCCGGTCGTTCTCGGTGCGCCGGGTCACCGCCATCCAGCACGGACGACCGATCTTCTTCATGTCGGCCTCGTTCCACCGCGCCGAGGCCGGGCTGGACCATCAGGCCGAGATGCCGGCCGACGTGCCGCCGCCGGAGTCGGTGCCGACGCTGGCCGAACGGATGTCCCGCTATCCCGAGCGGCTCGGCATCTGGTCCCGGGTGCCGCAGTCGGTCGACGTGCGCTACCTCGGCGAGCCCGGCTGGGTGAAGAGCGGTGACCGGCCGGCCGAGGTACACCAGCGGGCCTGGCTCCGGGTCGCCGGCCGGCTGCCGGACACCCCGCTGCTGCACGCCTGCGCGCTGACCTACGCCTCCGACCTGACCCTGCTCGACTCCGTACTGTCCTGGCACGGCGAGGTGTGGGGGCCGGACGGGTTCGCCGGCGCCAGCCTCGACCACGCGCTGTGGCTGCACCGGCCGTTCCGGGCCGACGAGTGGTTCCTGTACGACTGCTCCAGCCCGTCGGCGTCCGGCGGCCGGGGCCTCGCCACCGGCCGCATCTTCACCATCGACGGCCACCACGTCGCGACCGTCGTCCAGGAGGGTCTGCTGCGCCGCGTCGGCGACTGACGGGAACGCCACCGGTGTGCTCGCGCCACCCTTTGCTCTGCGCACTCATACGCACCGCCCGTGTTGCACCTGGGTGTCCAGAGCAAAGGACTCGAGCTACGAACCCGAGCTACGAACCCGAGCTACGAACCCGAGCTACGAACCCGAGCTACGAACCCGAGCTACGAACCCGAGCTACGAACCCGAGCTACGGGCCCGACGGTGGGGTCGCGCCGGCGCGACCCCATGCCAGCTCAGGTGCCACCGAGGGCGTCGGTGACGAACTGGTCGACGACACCGTCACCGACCTTGACCGGCGTCTTACCGTCGATCGGGTCGACCGGCCTGGTCGCGGCGGCCACCTGGTCGGCGATCGCGGCGCGGTCGGCGGCGGCCCGGTCGGTGTCGCCGGCGCGCCGGGCGTGCAGCAGGTCCAGCGCGGTGGTCATCGCCTGGCCCCAGGCGGCCATCGAGGTCAGCCACGGGTCGGTCTCGGTGACGAACGACGGCTCCGCACGCTGCCGGATCACCCCCGGTGCCGCCGCGAACGCGGCCACCCGGTGCTCGAACGTCGCGATGCCGTGCGCGTCGTGCGCCGCCCACGCGGTCCAGAAGTCCTTGATCGCCGCGGACAGCTCCGGCGCCTGCTCCCCGGTGATCTTCGGGACCTGGTACTCCACGTCGGCGAACGCGCGCAGCGCGGCGGCGAACCGGTGGTTGCCACCGGCGTACTCGTCGATACCCGCCGACCAGGAACGCTGCGGGTCGTAGGCGCGGTCGTTCCAGCAGAAGTCGGCCACCGTGTACAGGGCGATCTTGCTCGCCGCGGCCTGGTTCATCGGGTTCGCGGTGTCGCCGGCCAGCACGCCGGCCAGCCCGGCCTGCCGGTGCAGGTACGGCGCCATCTCCAGCCGGCCGCGCAGGTAGTCGTTGACCGGGTAGTTGTCCCACAGCAGGATGTCGTGCCCGAACACCTGCTTCGCCTGCCGCGCCTGCTCGACGGTCACCTGGTGGGCGATCACCCCGATGCCGGTCCACATCACCACCACGTCGGGGTCCAGCCGATCGCGCAGCGCCTTCTTGTACGGCGACTCGGTCACGTCGTAGTACTCGGTGGCGACCGTCTGCAGCGGCGCGACGTCGTCGTGCCGGGCCACGAACGCCGCGTTCACCGCGTTCAGCAGGTACGCCTGGGCGGCACCCGCGGCGGCCGCACCGGTCCCGAACTTCTGCGCGTCGGCGTCGCAGTTCCACTTCGTGTAGCTGATGTCGTCCAGCGGGATGTTGAACGAGCGCACCCCGATCGCGTACACCTGCTCGAACTTCGCCACCAGCTTCGCCAGGTCGTCGGCCGACGAATAGCAGACCGACAGGCCCGGCGACAGCGCGTAGGTGAACCGCACGTGGTTCGCCTCGGCCCGCTGCACCAGCTCGGACAGCTGGGCGAGCTGGGCGTCCGGGTACTCGTCGCGCCACTGCGACCGCAGGTACGGGTCGTCCTTGGGGGAGTACTCGTAGGTGTTCAGCTTGTGCGCGCCGTAGAAGTCGAGCTGGTCGAGCCGGTCGGCGTGCGACCACGGCGTGCCGTAGAAGCCCTCGATCGTCCCGCGGATCGGCATCGCCGGCCAGTCCCGCACCGTCACCGCCGGCAGCGTGTGGTGGCTGATCAGCTGCCGCAACGTCTGCACCGCGTAGAACGTGCCGGCACCATCCACACCGGACAGTGCCAGCACGCCGTGCCCGTGCTCCCGACCGCTGGCCAGCACGTACCCCTGCGCCGCGAGCCCCGCCGGGCCGCCGGCGTGCAGGCCGGCCAGCGCGCCGGCGGTCGCGGCGTTCTCCGTCGGCCCACCCAGGTACACGGTCAGCGCACCAGCCGGCGCGGCCCGCGCCGGCGACACGGTACGCACCTGCCGCGCCCCGGCCGCCCGCAGCGTCGCGGTCAACGCGGTACGCGCTGCCGGGTCGGCGCCGGAGCCGACGACCACGGTCACCGTCGACGGCACCGGAAGCGTGCCGCGGCCGGGCGACACCTGCTGCGGGGTCGGCGCGAGCCGGGGGACCAGTGCCCGCGCGGTGGCGGTCGAGCCGACCGCCGCCGACGGCGTGGCAGCGCCGACCAGCGAAGCCGACGGGGTGGCCGAGGCCGCCGAAGCCGACAGGGTTGCCGAGGCGAACAGGATCGCGGCGGCAGTGGGTAGGGCGCGGAACACACGCATGGGACCTCCTGCGACAGCGGCGCCCAGCGGGAGGGGGCGATGCGACGTGACGTGCGCGCGGCATCGACGCCGGGTCGGTCCCATCAGCTCACGCGCTGCCCGACTTGTCAAGATCTGTTCGATATGACGGTGCCTCGAGCGTTCTCGTGCTCGACCGGCACCGCGAACCCGCCCCGGCACGGCAGCCGAACGCCCCCGCGGGGGACAATCGACCACCGGAAGGAGCTGCCGTGCAGATCAGCCTGCTCGGGCCGGTGCGCATCGAGCACGCCGGCCGCGCCGTCGTCATCGCCGGCGCCCGGCTGCGCGCGCTGCTGGCTCGGCTCGCCCTCGACGCCGGCCGGCCCGTCGGCACCGACCGGCTGATCGCCGCGCTGTGGGGCGACGAACCGCCCGCCGGCGCCGGCAACGCACTCCAGTCCCTGGTCTCCCGGCTGCGCCGGGCGCTACCCGCCGACACCCCGATCCGGTCGGTACCGGCCGGCTACCAGCTCGACGTGGCCGCCGACGCCGTCGACGTCCGCCGGTTCGCCACCCTGGCCAGCGACGGCCGGTACCTTCTGCGGCACCGCGACCCCACCGGCGCCGCGCAACGACTGCAACAGGCGCTGCGGCTGTGGCGCGGGCCGGCCCTCGCCGACGTCACCGCCCGTACGCGGCGGCCACCGCCGAAGCGCTCGACACCGACCGGCGCACCGCGCTCGGCGACCTCGCCGAGGCACAGCTCGCCGCCGGCGCACCGCAGCGGGCCGCGGCCACGATCGCCGGCCCGGCCGGCGAACACCCGCTCGACGAACAGCTCTGCGCCCTCGCCGTCCGCGCCCTCGCCGCCGCCGGGCGGCAGGCCGACGCGCTCGCCGCCTACCAGCGCACCCGCGTCGCGCTCGCCGACGAGTTCGGCGTCGACCCCGGCCCCGCCCTCACCGCCGCCCACCTCGCCGTCCTGCGCGGCGAGACGGCCCCGCCCACCCCGGCCGACGCTCCCCGCACGGCTGACCCGCCGCGCCGCGGTGACCTCGCGGCAGCCCAGACCGCGGCGCCGGACGCCGCCACCGCGCCGCCGCACACCGCCACCGCCGCGCCGACAGCGACGACCGGCGGACCGGTCGCGCCGCGCAGCAACCTGCGCGCCGCGCTGTCCAGCTTCGTCGGCCGCGACCGGCAGGTCGGCGAACTGCGCAAACTGCTGTCCGACAACCGGCTCGTCACCCTCACCGGGCCCGGCGGTACCGGCAAGACCCGGCTCGCCACCGAGGCCGCCGGCGCGCTGCTCGACACCTACCCGGACGGCGTGTGGCTGGTCGAACTCGCCGGCGTCAGCGACCCGGTCAACGTGCCGCACGCGGTGTTCGCCGCTCTCGGCGCGAGTACCCCCACCCTCACCGGCAGCCCCCCGAGCCTGCGCGACCGCGCCGTACAGCTGGGTGACCTGCTCGGCGACCGGCAGCTGCTGCTGATCCTGGACAACTGCGAGCACCTCGTCGACGCCGCCGCCCACCTCGCCGAGGCGATCCTCACCCACTGCCGGCAGGTCTCCGTGCTCGCCACCAGCCGCGCCCCGCTCGGCATCACCGGCGAACAGCTCTACCCGGTACCGCCGCTGGACACCCCCGCCGAAGGCGTCGACCTGGCCACCACCCAGGCCAGCCCCGCGGTACGGCTGCTGGTCGACCGGGCCGCCGCGGTCCGGCCCGGGTTCACCGTCACCCCCGGCAACGCCGCCGCCATCGGCGCCATCTGCCGCCGGCTGGACGGCGCGCCGCTCGCGCTGGAACTCGCCGCCGCCCGGCTGCGCAGCCTCACCGCCGACCAGGTCGCCGACCGCCTCGACGACCGGTTCCGGCTACTCACCGGCGGCCAGCGCACCGCACTGCCCCGGCACCAGACCCTGCAGGCCGTCGTGTCCTGGAGCTGGGAGCTGCTCGACGAACCGCAACGCGCCCTGGCCCGCCGGCTGTCCGTGTTCGCCGGCGGCGCCAGCCTCGACGCGCTCGACGCCGTCTGCGCCGACCCACCCCACGCCACCGACCCGGTACTGCCCGCCGCCGCGCTGCTCGACGCGCTCACCGGCCTGGTCGACCAGTCCATCGTCGAGGCCGGCGACGACAACCGATACCGGATGCTCGACACGCTGCGCGCCTACGGGGCCGACCGGCTCGCCGAAGCCGGCGAGACCGGCGCCATCCGCGCCGCCCACCTGCACCACTACCGGCAACTCGCCGAAACGCAGGAACCGATCCTGCGCACCGCCGAACAGGAAACCGCCCTGGCCCGGCTCACCGCCGACTACGACAACCTGCTCGCCGCCCTGCGGTACGCCATCGACGCACGCCAGCCGCGCAGCGCGCTGCGACTCGGCGCGGCGCTCGTCTGGTACTGGTTCCTGTTCGGCCACGCCGACGACGCGATGCGCTGGCTGCGCGAGGTCAACCGGATCGCCCCCACCGAACCACCCGACGGCCTCGCCGCCGCGTACGCCGTCTGCTACGGCGGGGCCAACCTCGAACTGCTCGCCGAACACGGCCACCAACCCGAACGGCTGCGCCCGGTCGTCGACCGGTTCGAACAGCTCGTCGACGCCGCCCGCGCCGAGGGCCCGCTGCCGCCGTTGCTCGCCCTCGGCAGTGCCGTACCCGGCATGCTGTCCGGCGACCACGACGCCGTCCGGCGCCGGCTCGGCGACCTCATCGACCACGCCGAACCCTGGACCGCGGCCGCCGCCCGGCTACTGCACGCCAACCTCGTCCAGGACGCGTACCGGTCGATCGGCGAGTCCGGCGACGACTTCGCCGCGGCCGTCGGCGCGTTCCGCGCCCTCGGTGAACGCTGGGGACTGTCCGCCGCGCTCGTCGGCTACGGCGAACACCTGGTCGTCGCCGGCGACGCCGAACGCGCCGCCGAGGTCCTCACCGAAGCCTGGGACATCGCCCGCCGCTTCATCCCCGACCGCGAACAGCCCGGCTTCCTGCTCCGGCTCGCCAACATCCGTATCCGGGCCGGCGACGTCGACACCGCCGAAGCCGAACTCGCCCAAGCGATCGCGCTGCGCGAGCGCACCCACCGCGCCGACGGGACCCGCGAGCACGAATGGTGGTTCCAGCGCGAGACCGTCAGCGCCGAGGTACACCGCGCCCGCGGTCGCTACGCCGAGGCGCGGGCCTGCTACCGGAGAGTCCTGGACTGGGCCGACGACCCCGCCACCCGGCACCGGCCGCCGCAGCTCGCCGCCATGGCATACAACGGGCTGGCCCGGGTCGCGCTCGACGCCGGCCGGCCCGACGAGGCCACCACACTCGCCCGCGACGGGCTGCGCCGGCTCGCCGGCGCCGCCCACCTGGACATGCCACTCGTCTCGCTGCTGACCGAAACGCTGATCCTGATCGACCGCGAGCGCGACCCGCGGCGAGCCGCCACCCTCGCCGGCGCGCTGGAGGCCATCTGGTCCGGCCGCACCCGCCCCAACGCCGAACTCGGCCGCGCCCTCGACGAGATCCGAGACCGGCTCGGCGCCGACGACTACGCCCGCGCCCGAGCCGACGGCGCCGAACTCGACCTCGACGGCATCTACCGCCACCTGCAGATCCCGCTCGTCCACCGGTAGGGCGGGCCGCCGGCTCGGCGGCCCACCAGCTCACACCTTGCGCCGGTACGCCGCGATCGCCAGCGGCGCGAACACCGCCGTCAACAACACCGACCAGCCCAGCGACCACCACACCGACGAACCCAGCGGGGTACCGGTCAACAACCCCCGCACCGCCGTCGACAGGTGCGACACCGGATTGACGTCCGCCCACGCCTGCAACCACCCCGGCATCGTGCTCGTCGGCACCATCACGTTCGAACCGAACGTGATCGGGAACATCAACACCCCGGAGAACAGCTGCACCGTCGTCGCCGACTTCGCCAACAACCCGATCAACATCGACACCCAGGCCAGGCCCACCCCGAACGCCAGCACCAGCAGCAGCCCCGCCGCCACCTCCAGCGGGTTCGTGTGCACCCGGAACCCGATCAGCATCCCGAACGCCAACAGGATCACCAGCGACGCCGCGAACCGCACCAGCTCACCCATCGTGCGCCCCACCAGCGGCGCCGACCGCGCGATCGGCAGGCTCCGCAACCGGTCGAACACGCCGTTCGTGATGTCCTGGTTGAGCCCCGCACCCGTCGCCATGATCGAGAACACGCCCGACTGGGCGATCAACCCCGGCAGCACGTACTGCAGGTACGACCCCGAGGTCCCCGCGATCGCACCACCGAACACGTACACGAACAGCACGATGAACACCAACGGCTGGATGATGAAACCCGCCAGCTCACCCGGATTCGACTTCAACTGCACCAGGTTGCGCCAGGCCAGGGTGAAACAGTGCTGCACCGCGGTCCACGGACCCAACCGGTGCGCCGCCGGCACCGCCACGCTCGCCATCACACCCTCCCCGACACGGTCTCGGCCACCGACCCGCCCGGCGCCTCGGCACGATGGCCGGTCAGCGACAGGAACACGTCGTCCAGGCTCGGCAGCCGCAACGCCAGCTCCGTCACCGTGATCGCCGCATCGTCCAGCCGGCGCAACACCGCCGCCGGCAGCGCCGGATCCGACACCGGCGCCGACAGCCGACCGCCCTCCGCCACCGGCGGTACCCCCGTCAACGCCGCCACGATCCCCGCCGCCTCGTCCACCCGACTCGGATCCGTCGGCCGGATCTCCAACGTCTGGCCGCCGGTCCGGGTCTTCAACTCGTCCGGTGTCCCCGTCGCGATCACCGTGCCCCGATCCACCACCACGATGTCGTCCGCCAGCTGATCCGCCTCGTCCATGTACTGCGTGGTCAGCAGCACCGTGGCGCCGTCCGCCACCAGCCCGCGCACGATCGACCACAACTCGTTGCGCGAGTGCGGATCCAGCCCCGTCGTCGGCTCGTCCAGGTAGAGCACGCTCGGCCGGCCCACCAGGCTCACCGCGAGATCCAGCCGGCGGCGCATCCCGCCCGAGTACGTCTTGGCGCGCCGGCCACCGGCATCCGACAACCCGAACCGCGCCAGCAGCGCCGCCGCCCGGGCCCTCGCGTCGCGCCGGGACAACCCGAGCAGCCGACCCACCAGGATCAGGTTCTGCACCCCGGTCAGCCCCTCGTCCAACGCCGCGTACTGGCCCGTCAGAGCCACCAGCTGGCGCACCCGATGCGCCTGGTGCACCACGTCGAACCCGGACACCCGCGCCAGCCCGCCGTCCGGCCGGATCAACGTGGCCAGCACCCGCACCGCGGTCGTCTTACCCGCCCCGTTGGGGCCCAACAGCCCCAGCACCCGGCCGGCCGGCGCCGCCAGATCCACCCCGGCCAGCGCGGTCGTCGCGCCGAACCGCTTCACCAGCCCCTCGGCCTCGATCGCGTACCTCACCGGAACCACCCGCCCGGCGGGCGCGCATCCGCGTATCCCATCGTCACCGTTCCCTCCGCAGCTCTCGACCGGACCACCGTGCCCCGGACCGCTGACAGCGCCCGCACATCCCGCTGAGACGCCGCACCGCCGGCCGGGGCTCAGGTCTTCGGCCCGATGAACTCGTCCAGCAGCGCGACATCGTCCCGGGTGGCCACCGAGATGCTGTTGCGCCGGTTGAACCGCCAGCGCGCCCCGATCCGGTCCAGGGCCGCCGCACAGATGCCCAGGATGTCCGCCGACTCGTTCCCGAACAGATACCGCGGGTAGGCGTACTGCTTGCCGCGGACGGTCACCCGGTTGATCGACCGGCAGCCATCGGAGTGGATCAGACCACGGAGCAGAGCGCGAGGCTGCTGGCACACCACAGCCTGCTGCCATTCGACGAGGAGGATCCGGCGGCGGTGTTTTGGTCCCGGGCCGTGCTGCGGAAACAGGTGTGGCCAATGCGTCGAATAGCTCTGCACCGAAACGCAACCGGTCTTCGGCACGATGCTGACGCTCCTGGCGCGGACCTTGAGCATGGCCTGCCGGCACTCGTCGATGATGTCCGGGTAGGCGTTCGCACAGGAGACCCGGAGCACGGGAACCCTGGCACTGGTAACGAGATGGCCGTCGCCGAGGTACTGCCCGAGCAGATAGGCATACGCGTCGGGATCGTCGAGGTCGCTGGGATCCTGGGTGCATCCGGCGCAGGTGCGCAACCGGCGCTCGGCGTGCAGCCGCGCTGCCTGCCGGGCACGCGAACCGTAGATCCAGTGCGCGACCGTGCCGGGGGAGAGGCCGAGCGCACGTGCGATCTGGGTGAGAGACAGACCTGACTCGCGCAGTTGCACGGCCTGCTCATAGGTCTCCGGCGGATGCATGATGGCACCCTGCCCGCGCGGTGTGACAGTTGGCGCGGCGTGACGACCAGGGTGCCGAGAGCGGGACTCGAACCCGCACGCCCCGAAGGGCAGAAGCTTTTGAGGCTTCCGTGTCTGCCATTCCACCATCTCGGCATTTGTCGGGAAAAACGGACATCCACCGGCGGTAGCGGAAGACTCCTCAGATCCAGACGTGCAAAGCGTACCGGCTAGGCTGTGGCGTGGTCGACGGGGTTGGGTGCGTGACACCGTCGGAGACTTGACCGGGAGGCGGAGGTAGGCCGAGTCGTGAGTGCGGAACAGACGGGCGAGACGGCCCGCCGGCGGGTGCTGATCGCGGAGGACGAGGCGCTGATCCGGCTCGACCTTGCCGAGATGCTGGCCGAGGAGGGCTACGAGGTCGTCGGCGAGGCCGGGGACGGGGAGACCGCGGTCCGGCTCACCCGCGAGCACAAGCCCGACCTGGTGATCCTGGACGTGAAGATGCCGATCATGGACGGCATCGCGGCGGCCGAGCAGATCGCCGGTGACCGGCTGGCGCCGGTGGTCATCCTGACCGCGTTCAGCCAGCGCGACCTGGTGGAGCGGGCGCAGGCCGCGGGTGCGATGGCCTACCTGGTGAAGCCGTTCCAGAAGAGCGACCTGGTGCCGGCGATCGAGATCGCGCTGTCCCGGTTCGCCGAGCTGGCGGCGCTGGAGGCCGAGGTGGCGAGCCTGGGCGAGCGGCTCGACTCGCGCAAGGCGATCGACCGCGCCAAGGGCCAGCTGATGACGCGGTACGGGATGAGCGAACCGGACGCGTTCCGCTGGATCCAGCGCGCCGCGATGGATCACCGGTTGACCATGCGCCAGGTGGCGGACCGCATCGTCGCCGAGGGCGGTACCGGGAGTCCCGAGGGCGCCGAGGCCTGAGTCACGCCGTCGTCCGGCCCGCGGTGCGTGCGGCCCGCCGGGCTGTTGCGGCGTGCCCGCCGACCGGCGTCGCCCGACGGCCGCGGGGCGGCTTTCCATCGTGCCTGCCGAACGGCGTCGCCCGAGGGCTGCGTCGCCGTGGCCGCCGACGGGGTTGTCCGAGGGGCGCGTGGCGGTTCCCGCCGTGCCCGCGGGACGGCCTCGCCGACGGCCGTGTCGCGGTCCCGCCAGGCCCTCGCGACGGCGTCGCCGACGGCCGCAGGCGGTGCTGCGGGGCCACCGCCGGGCGGCGTCGAGGTGGTCGTGACATCTTCGTGATGCGGGTCGTCGAGCGGGGCGCGATCCGCTCCGTTTGGTCCCGCTGAATGACGGTTTCTGCTGGTGACGGCGTCGACGCTGAGCGTCCCGCAGATAACGGTTTGGTACGTCCGATCGCCTGCTCACCTTCCCGTGGGGTCGCCACCTCGGATACGTTCCGCGCCACACAGGCAGGCTCGCGCCCTGCCAGGTACGTCGTGTCCCGGCACCGCGGAACCAGTGGGCGCGTGCCTTGAGGGAGGCGGAGCAGAACGTGAACGTCAGGGTGAGACGAGCGTGGCTGGTGGTTCCGGTCGCGTTGTCGGCGGTGGTGGCGATGAGCGCCTGCGCCGAGCAGAACAACGGCGCGTCCGCGGCAGGCAAGTGCGACTCGAAGATCGCCTTCTTCGGCGCGCGCACCGGCCCGAACGCGAACCTGGGCATCAACATCTACAACGGCGTGAAGCTGGCGGTCGACCAGTACAACGCGAAGCACAAGGACTGCAAGGTGACCCTGGAGTCGAAGGACTCGCAGGGCGACGAGAAGCAGGCGCCCGGTCTGGCCCAGCAGCTGGTGCAGGACCAGAAGGTGGTCGGCGTGGTGGGCCCGGCGTTCTCCGGTGAGTCGGAGGCGGCGGACGGCATCTTCGACCAGGGTGGGCTGCCGCTGATCTCGGCGTCGGCGACGAACCCGTCGCTGTCCCAGAAGGGCTGGAAGGTCTTCCACCGGATGCTGGGCAACGACAACGCCCAGGGCCCGGCGGCGGCGACCTACATCAAGGACACGGTCAAGGCGAAGAAGGTGTTCGTCATCGACGACACCACCGCGTACGGCAAGGGCCTGGCCGACGTGGTCAAGAAGAGCCTGGGCTCGCAGGTGGTCAGCACCGACACGGTGCAGCCGAAGCAGACCGACTTCCAGGCGACCGTGGCGAAGGTGAAGAGCTCGAAGGCGGACGCGATCTTCTACGGCGGCTACTACGCCGAGGCCGGTCCGCTGGTCAAGCAGCTGCGCGGGGCGAACGTGAAGGCGGCGTTCGTGTCCGACGACGGCGTGAAGGACGAGGGCTTCATCAAGGGTGCCGGCAACGCGGCCGCGGAGGGTTCCGTGGTGACCTGCCCGTGCATCCCGGGTGACGAGGCGAAGGGCACGTTCTTCGCCGACTACAAGAAGGCGTTCGGCAAGGAGCCGGGTACCTACGGCCCGGAGGCGTTCGACTCGGCGAACGTGTTCCTGGACGGGATCGCGGCCGGCAAGACGTCGCGCAAGGACATGCTGGCGTTCGTCAACGCCTACGACAAGGACGGCGTGACCAAGCACATCAAGTTCGACAGTACCGGCGAGATCGCGAAGTCGGAGATCGTGATCTGGTCGTACAAGGTCTCCGGCGGCGAGATCGTCAAGGACCAGGAGATCAAGGCCACCAGTTGACCGCCGCCGGGGCCGGTGGCGTGGTTCGCCGGCCCCGCGGCAGCCCTTCGTGCTCGTGGCCCGTACCGGGTCGCCGGCCGGTGCCTGATGGCGCTGGCCGGTGGCCGGGTCGCCGTGGGTGCCTTGTCGCCGTGGAGCGTCGTTGAATTTCCATTTCCTGTTCTCGAACATCGGTGACCTGACGGTCACCGGTCTGTCCCAGGGTGCGATCTACGCGTTGATCGCCCTGGGCTACACGCTGGTGTACGGCCTGCTGAAGCTGATCAACTTCGCGCACTCCGAAGTGTTCATGATGGGCACCTTCGGCGCGTTGGTGGCCTGGAACCTGGTGGGCCTGCACGAGAACGACCCGACCCCGTCGCTGCCGATGATGGTGGTGTACCTGCTGGTGGGTCTGGTCGGTGCGATGGTGTGGTCGGGCGTGACGGCGTTGACCGTCGAGTTCGTGGCGTACCGGCCGCTGCGGCGGCGCAACGCGCCGCGGCTGGTCTTCCTGATCACCGCGATCGGTGCCTCGGTGGCGATCAGCGAGGCGGTCGGGGTGATCACCAGCCGCAACCAGTACGGCATGCCGGACCTGTTCAAGACCACCAACCTGATCACGATCGGCAACGTGCACATCACCAACGTCGACCTCGGTGTGGTGGTGGCCGCGGTGGTGATGATGGTGGTGCTGGACCAGTTCATCAACCGGACACGGCTGGGCCGCGGCATCCGCGCGGTGGCGCAGGACCCGGACACGGCCGCGCTGATGGGCATCAACAAGAACCGCGTGATCGTGCTGACGTTCGCGTTGGGCGGGGTGATGGCCGGTGCGGCCGCCCTGCTGTACAACCTGAAGATCGGCGTGACTCGCGCCGACATCGGCTTCCTGCTGGGTATCAAGGCGTTCACCGCCGCGGTACTGGGCGGGATCGGCAACCTGCGGGGCGCGCTGCTGGGTGGTCTCGCGTTGGGACTGGTGGAGAACTACGGTTCGGCGCTGTTCGGTACGTCCTGGCGGGACGTGGTGGCGTTCGTCGTGCTGGTGGTCATCCTGATGTTCCGGCCGACCGGCCTGTTGGGTGAGTCGCTCGGAAAGGCGCGCGCATGACGAGCTCGGGCCCCGGTGGGGGCAAGGCGCGGCAGGACAACCCGGTGATGTCGGCGTTGCGGTCGGCCGACGACCGGCGGTTGGCGGGCCTTTCCGCGATGCGGTCGCGGTGGCGGGCGATTCCCCGCCCGGTGCGGATCCTGTTCGGGCTGGCGGTGGCGGTGTTCTTCTACCTGCTGCCGAACCTGGCGATTCCGTTGATTCCGACGCCGGACACGAACTTCTCCTCGGTGCTGTTCACCGTCGCGGTGTACGTGCTGGTCGGGGTCGGGCTGAACGTGGTGATCGGGCTGGCCGGTCTGCTGGACCTGGGCTACATCGGGTTCTTCGCGGTCGGCGCGTACTCGGTGGCGATCTTCGGCTCGCCCGCCTCGCCGCTCGCCACGAAGTACCCGTGGCTGATGCTGATCCCGATCGCGATCGCACTGTCGATGGTGTCCGGGGTGATCCTGGGTGGTCCGACGCTGCGGTTGCGCGGCGACTACCTGGCGATCGTGACGCTGGGCTTCGGTGAGATCGTCCGGCTGATCGCGGTCAACTGGTCGATCACCAAGGGCCAGATCGGTATCCCGAGCGTGCCGGCGCCGCCGGGGCACTGGGGCAACGGCGATCCGGTCTTCGGCATCATCGACACCCGGCCGTTCTACTGGCTGGCGTTGACGGTGGTACTGATCTGCATGTTCGGCGTCAAGCTGCTGGAGTCCAGCCGGGTCGGCCGGTCCTGGCTGGCGATCCGGGAGGACGAGGACGCCGCGGAGCTGATGGGTGTCCCGTCGTTCAAGTTCAAGCTGTGGGCGTTCGCGATCGGTGCCGGCCTGGGTGGCCTGTCCGGGGCGTTGTTCGCCAGCCGGCAGGGGTTCATCAACTCCAACTCGTTCGACGTGCTGACCTCGATGCTGTTCGTCGCGGCGGTGGTGTTGGGCGGGTCGGGCAACCTGGCCGGGGTGACCCTCGGCGCGGTGCTCATCTCGTACCTGCCGGAGCGGTTCCGCGGGTTCGCCGACAAGCGGTTCCTGGTGTTCGGTATCGCGCTGATCGTGATCATGATCTTCCGGCCGCAGGGGCTGATTCCGAGTAGACGGCGCGCGGTGGAGTTGGCCGACCGCAAACACGAGGCGGCGGAGGAGGCGACCGCGAATGTCTGAGGTGGACACGACCGGCGAGCCGGCCGAGGGTTCCGTCGGTGCGCCGGCCGCGGCCGGTACCGGCGCGGCCCGGCAGACGCGGGCGCTGCTGGAGGTCGACGACGTGGTGATGCGCTTCGGTGGCGTCACCGCGCTCGACCATGTCAGTTTCGCGGTCAACGAGGGCGAGATCCTGGGCCTGATCGGCCCGAACGGTGCGGGCAAGACGACCTGCTTCAACGTCATGACCGGGGTGTTCAAGCCGACGACCGGTCAGGTGCGGCTCAACGGCCGGCCGTTGGTGAGCCGCAGCCGGCATCAGATCACCCGGTTGGGCATCGCCCGTACGTTCCAGAACATCCGGCTGTTTCCGGAGATGACCGCGCTGGAGAACGTGCTGGTCGGCGCGGACGCCCGGCACCGGACCAGCGTGCCCGGCGCGTTGCTGCGGCTGCCGCGGCATCGCCGGGAGGAGAAGGCGGGCCGGGCGAAGGCTCGTGAGCTGCTGGAGCTGATGGGCATCGGGTCGACGGCGAACCAGGTGGCGCGCAACCTGCCGTACGGCGACCAGCGGCGGCTGGAGATCGCCCGGGCGCTGGCGACCGAGCCGGCGTTGCTGTGCCTGGACGAGCCGGCCGCCGGGTTCAACCCGGCGGAGAAGGAGGAGCTGCTGGAGCTGATCCGGCGGATCCGGGACCGGGGTCAGACGGTGCTGCTGATCGAGCACGACATGCGGCTGGTGATGGGGGTGACCGACCGGATCGTGGTGTTGGAGTTCGGTCGCAAGATCGCCGACGCGGTGCCGGCGGCGGTGCGGTCGGATCCGAAGGTGGTCGCTGCGTATCTGGGGGTGCCGGACGATGCTGCTTGAGTTGGAAGACCTGGTCGTGGCCTACGGCCGGATCGAGGCCCTGCACGGCATCAGCCTGGGCATCGAGGAGGGCGAGATCGTGGCGTTGATCGGCGCGAACGGCGCCGGCAAGACGACCACGATGCGCGCGATCTCCGGGCTGCGGGCGGCGCAGCAGGGGCGGATCCGGCTGCAGGGGCGTGATATCACCCGGATGCGGGCGGATCAGCGCGTGGTGTCGGGTATTTCGCAGGCGCCGGAGGGTCGGGGCATCTTCCCGGGCATGACGGTCGAGGAGAACCTGGACCTGGGCTGCTACACGCGCAAGGACGCGGCGGGCATCGCCGAGGACCGGCAGCGGGTGTTCGACCTGTTTCCGCGGTTGGCGGAGCGGCGCAAGCAACTCGGCGGGACGATGTCTGGTGGCGAGCAGCAGATGCTCACGATCGGCCGCGCGTTGATGGCGCGACCGAAGGTGCTGCTGCTCGACGAGCCGTCGATGGGGCTGGCGCCGATGTTGATCCAGCAGATCTTCGCGATCATCGCGGAGATCAACACGCAGGGTACGACGATCCTGCTGGTGGAGCAGAATGCGCAACAGGCGCTTTCCCTGGCGCACCGCGCGTACGTCCTGGAGACCGGAAGTATCGTACGCACCGGCACGGGCGCGGAGCTGCTCGCCGACCCGACGGTCCAGGAGGCTTACCTGGGCGTCGCGTAACAGCCCGGGGCGGACCAGGACGGCAAATGTGGAGGGTGTCATGAGGATGGTTGGCAGGTCGGGCGTCCGCTGGGCGGGCGTCGGCGCGGTCGCGGCCGTGCTGGCGGTGACGCTGGCCGCCTGCGGCGGCGGCAGTGGCGGCAACTCGGGTTCGGGGACGGGCAAGGCGTCGCCGACGCCGAAGGTGTCGGTGGACAAGGCGCTGGCGGCGAAGGTACCGGCCGCGATCAAGAGCAAGGGCACGATCACGATCGGTACCGACTCGTCGTACGCGCCGAACGAGTTCCTCGCGGCGGACGGCAAAACGGTCGAGGGCTTCGATGTCGACCTGTTCAACGCGGTACTGGCGAAGCTGGGACTGAAGGCCAAGTACGAGTCGGCGAAGTTCGGCACCATCATCGCCGGTGTCGAATCGGGCAAGTACGACGCGGGCGTGTCGTCGTTCACCGTCAACGCGGACCGGATGAAGCAGGCCAACATGGTCACGTACTTCTCCGCCGGCATCTGGTGGGCGACGAAGAAGGGCAACCCGCAGAAGGTGTCGCCGGACGCCGCGTGCGGCAAGAAGATCGCGGTGCAGACCGACACCGTGGAGGTCGACGACATCCAGGCCCGGTCGAAGAAGTGCACCCAGGCCGGCAAGCCGGCGATCAAGATCGACCAGTACGAGGGCCAGGACCAGGCGACCGCGTCGGTGGCGTCGGGCAAGGACGACGCGATGCTCGCCGACTCGCCGATCGTGGCGTACGCGTTGAAGCAGTCGAAGGGGCAGCTGGAGTCGCTGGGCAAGATCTACGAGGCGGCGCCGTACGGGTACGTGATCAAGAAGGACCAGCTGGCGTTCGCGCAGGCCATCCAGGGCGCCCTGAAGGCGCTCATGGCGGACGGCACGTACGCGAAGGTGCTGGACAACTGGGGCGTGCAGGTCGGCAAGATCGACAATCCGACGGTGAACCCGTCGGTGTCGCAGTAGCCGACGATGTCGACGGAGGTGACGAGCTCCGGCCGGTCCCGGCCGGAGCCGATCCGGGCGGTGCCGGTGCGCCACCCCGGCCGCTGGGTGGCGGTCGTGGTACTCGCCGTGCTGGCCGTGATGTTCGTCCACATGCTGCTGACGAACAAGGCGTTCCAGTGGGGTCTGCTGTTCGACAACATCCTCTCCGCGCCGGTGGTGCGCGGCGCGGTGACCTCGATCGAGCTGACCGTCCTCGCGATGGTCATCGGGATCGTGCTGGGCGTGCTGCTGGCGGTGATGCGGCTGTCGCCGAACCCGATCCTGGCCGGCGCCGCCTGGGTGTACGTCTGGTTCTTCCGCGGGGTGCCGCGGCTGGTGCTGTGCGTGCTGTACGGCAACCTGGGCATCCTGTACAGCCGGCTGGAGTTCGGGCTGCCGTTCGACCACCAGATCGGCGCGCTGTTCGGCATCGACAACCTGCACGCGCGGGTGTTCGGTGTGGATGCGGTGACGTTGCTCAGCGGCTTCACCGCCGGCCTGCTCGCGCTGGCGATGTCCGAGGGTGCGTACATGGCCGAGGTGGTGCGCGGCGGCATCCAGTCGGTCGATCCCGGTCAGGCCGAGGCGGCCCAGGCGCTCGGGATGCGCCGGCCGCTGCTGCTGCGGCGGATCGTGCTGCCGCAGGCGATGCGGGTGATCGTGCCGCCGACCGGCAACGAGACGATCGCGATGCTCAAGGACACCTCGCTGGTGGCGTACGTGCCGACCACCGAGCTGTTCTTCCAACTGCAGCACATCGGTGCCCGGACCTACGCGATCTTCCCGATGCTGGTGGCCGCCTGCATCTGGTACCTGGCGATGACCTCGGTGCTGATGGTGGGGCAACACTTCCTGGAGAAGCGGTTCTCCCGCGGGCACGGGCCGCGGGCGGTCCGGCTGCGGGGGGCGCGGTCGGCCGGTGCCGGCGGGGCGATCGGTCAGGAGGTGGACGAATGAGCGAGGCGGACGCCGCCGGCGTGCCCGAGTCGGGGACCTACGCCGATCCGGGCCGTTACATGGTCGTCGCGGACAACGTGCACAAGGCGTTCGGCCGCAGCGAGGTGCTGCGCGGTATCGACCTGACGGTCGGGGCCGGCGAGGTCACCTGCGTACGGGGCCGTCCGGCGGCGGCAAGTCCACGTTTCTGCGCTGCATCAACCACCTGGAGAAGATCGACGCCGGGCGGATCTGGGTCGGCGGCGAACTCGTCGGGTACCGCGAGGTCGGCGGCCGGCTGCACGAGATGCGGGAGAAGGAGGTCGCCGCGCAGCGCAGCCGGATCGGCATGGTCTTCCAGCGGTTCAACCTGTTCCCGCACCTGACCGCGGAGCAGAACGTGATCGAGGCGCCGTGCCGGGTGCGCCGGATCCGCCGGGCCGACGCCCGGTCCCGCGCGGGTGAGCTGCTGGCCCGGGTCGGCCTGGGCGATCGCGGCGACGCGTACCCGGCGGAGCTGTCCGGCGGCCAGCAGCAGCGGGTGGCGATCGCCCGTGCGTTGGCCATGGAGCCGGAGCTGATGCTGTTCGACGAGCCGACCAGCGCGCTGGACCCGGAGCTGGTCGGTGAGGTGTTGCAGGTGATGCGCGATCTGGCCGCGTCGGGGATGACGATGGTCGTGGTCACGCACGAGATCGGGTTCGCCCGCGAGGTCGCGGACACGGTGGTCTTCCTGGACGGCGGGGTGGTGGTCGAGTCCGGGCCGCCCTCGGCGGTGCTGGAGAACCCGCGGCAGGAGCGGACCAAGACGTTCCTGTCCAAGGTGCTGTAGGCCGGTCGGGCGCCCGCGGCGTGCCCGCTGCCGGGCGGCGGCGGGGTGCCGCGCCCGCGCCGGATCGCGTTCGCCGTGGGGTGGACCGGACCGGCGCGGGCGCCGTCGGTTTTGTCGGTGGCCGACGCTACAGTCACTCAGGTGACTGCGAGCACGAAGAGTTCCGCGCCGGGCCCCGTTCCTGCGACCGGATCGGCCGGTTCGGGCCGGCCACGCCTGCTGTTGATCGACGGCCATTCGGTCGCATACCGGGCGTTCTTCGCGTTGCCGGTGGAAAACTTCTCCACCAGCACCGGCCAGCCCACCAACGCGGTGTACGGGTTCACCTCGATGCTGATCAACGTGCTGCGCGACGAGCAGCCGACGCACATCGCGGTGGCCTTCGACGTGTCCCGGCGATCGTTCCGTACCGAGCGCTACGCGGAGTACAAGGCGGGTCGGGCCGAGACGCCGGCCGACTTCCACGGCCAGGTCAGCCTGATCGGCGAGGTGCTCGCGGCGCTGCGCATCGTGCAGGTCAGCAAGGAGGGCTTCGAGGCCGACGACGTGATCGCGACGCTGGCCACCGAGGCCGCCGGCGCCGGTTTCGAGGTGCTGATCTGTTCCGGCGACCGCGATTCGTTCCAGCTGATCGGCGACGCCGTCACGGTGCTCTACCCGAAGAAGGGCGTCTCCGAGCTGGCCCGGATGACCCCGGACGCGGTCGAGGACAAGTACGGCGTGCCGCCGCAGCGCTACCGCGATCTCGCCGCGCTGGTCGGCGAGACCTCCGACAACCTGCCCGGGGTGCCGGGCGTCGGCCCGAAGACCGCCGCGAAGTGGATCGGGCAGTACTCCTCGATCGAAGGCATCGTGGCCGCCGCCGACCAGGTCAAGGGCAAGGCGGGCGAGTCGCTGCGCGCGCACCTGGCCGACGTGATCCGCAACCACGAGCTGAACGAGCTGGTCGCCGACCTGCCGCTGCCGGTGGCGCCGGACGATCTGGCCTGGCACGGCTGGGACCGCGAGCAGGTCGCGCAGGTGTTCGACACGCTGCAGTTCCGGGTGCTGCGCGACCGGCTCTACAGCTACCTGGCCGCGCCCGAGCCGGAGGCCGAGGCCGGCTTCGACGTCTCCGGTACGGTGCTGGCGACCGGCGGGCTGGCCGACTGGCTCGCCGCGCACGCCGGGCCCGGGGTGCCGGTGGGCGTCGCGGTGGCCGGCTCGTTCGGCCGCGGTACGGGCAGCCTCACCGCGCTGTCGCTGGCGGTCGACGACGGCGCCGCGGCCTGCCATCTCGATCCGACGAAGCTGGACGCGGCCGACGACGCGGCACTGGCCGCCTTCCTCGCCGACGCCGACCGGCCGAAGATCGTGCACGACGCGAAGCCGGTGCTGCTGGCGTTGCAGGCGCACGGGTGGCAGTTGGCCGGCCTGGCCACCGACACCGCGCTCGCCGCCTACCTGGCCCGGCCGGACCAGCGCAGCTACGACCTCGAGGATCTGTCGGTGCGCTACCTGCACCGCGAGTTGCGGGCGGACGAGCCGGACAACGGTCAGCTCACCCTCGACGGCCTCGCCGACGCGTTGGGGAGCGGGCCGCCGAGCAGCAGCTGATGCTGCGTGCGCGGGCGACGCTGGACCTCGCGCCGGCGCTGCTCGCCGAGCTGGCCGCCCGCGGTGACGCGGCGGCAGCACTGGCGGAGGTGGTGGGGCCGGCACAGCCGGCCGGGCCGGATCCGGTCGCGGCGGTGAGCGATGCTGCCGACGGTCGCAGCGTGCAGTTGCTGGTGGGCCTGGAGCAGCCGCTGAGCCGGGTGCTGGCCGGGATGGAACGCACCGGCATCGGGGCCGACACCGACTACCTGTCGGAGCTGGAGGCGCACTTCGCCGGCGAGGTGAAGGCGACCGCGCAGGCGGCGTACGACGTGGTCGGTCGGGAGTTCAACCTCGGCTCGCCCAAGCAGCGCCAGCAGCTGCTGTTCGAGGAGCTGGGGCTGCCGAAGACCAAGCGCACCAAGACCGGCTACACCACCGACGCCGACGCGCTGCAGTCGCTGTACGCGGCCAGCGAGCACCCGGTGTTGCCGCACCTGCTGCGCTACGCGGACGTGTCCAAGCTGCGGTCGATGGTGGAGGGGCTGCTCAAGTCGGTCAGCGACGACGGCCGCATCCACACCACGTTCAAGCAGACGGTGGCGGCGACCGGTCGACTGTCGTCGACCGATCCCAACCTGCAGAACATCCCGATCCGCAGCGAGGAGGGCCGGCGGCTGCGCCGCGCGTTCGTCGTGGGTGACGGGTTCGAGCAGCTGCTGACCGCCGACTACAGCCAGATCGAGATGCGCATCATGGCGCACCTGTCGGGCGACGAGGCGTTGATCGAGGCGTTCGTGTCCGGTGCCGACTTCCACGCGGCGACTGCGGCCCGGGTGTTCGGGGTCGAGGCCGAGGCGGTCGACGCCGAGCAGCGCAGCCGGATCAAGGCGATGAACTACGGCCTGGCCTACGGCCTCTCCGCGTACGGGCTGTCCGGTCAGCTCGGCATCACCGCCGACGAGGCCCGCGGGCTGATGGAGGAGTACTTCCAGCGCTTCGGCGGGGTGCGCGACTACCTGCGCGGCCTGGTGGAGGCGGCGCGGCGGGACGGGTACACCGAGACGATGCTGGGTCGCCGCCGCTACCTGCCCGACCTGACCAGCGACAACCGGCAGCGCCGCGAGATGGCCGAGCGGATGGCGCTGAACGCGCCGATCCAGGGGTCGGCGGCCGACATCATCAAGCTGGCGATGCTGCGGGTGGACGGCGCGCTGCGCCAGCAGGGGCTCGCCTCGCGGATGCTGCTGCAGGTGCACGACGAGTTGGTGTTCGAGGTGGCGCCGGGGGAGCGGGCCGCGCTGGAGGAGCTGGTGCGCGCCGAGATGGGGCAGGCGCAGAGCCTGTCGGTGCCGTTGTCGGTGTCGGTCGGCGTCGGGCCGGACTGGTCGACCGCCGGCCACTGACGCCGCGGCGGTCAGTGACCGGCAGGGGCGCCGCGGCCCGCGCCCGGCGGGGCCGCGGTCGGCCCCCGAATCGCCACCCTGGGTGTGGAGGCGTGCGCTTCTTGTGCTCCGTTGCCGGTCGGATAACGGCCGCGTTACCTACTCGTTGTAGATCGTACATGTGGTCACCCCGCGTGCCAGTGGCGCCCGAATTATACGATTAGACTCCTATAAACATCGCAATTTGGTTCCGGAGCGTACAGATATCGGCGTCAACTGGGGCAAGATCCACGGTCGCGAGCAGACACGCGGAGTCGTATAACTCTCAGTTGTCTTAAGCGGAAGTAATGTGCCTGTTGATCATCCGCATGTCTTCTCGGGTATCACGCATGGCAGCGGCCTGGGACGCCGGTCCCGACTGCGGCAGGTACGGATCGGTGGGCGTCCGCGCGCCCCGGTCGGTGACGGACAAGGAGGTCGTGGATTGAGCGCCGCGACAGGACAGACGCCGGGCCCCGGCTCGGCAGACAGGCGCCACCTCAGGCGCGACATCGGGATGATCGGCCTGCTGTTCACCGGCGTGGGCTCGATCATCGGATCCGGCTGGCTGTTCGGCGCGCTGCGCGCCTCGCAGCAGGCCGGTCCGGCCGCGATCTTCTCGTGGCTGATCGGCGGTGTCATGATCATTCTGATCGGACTGACGTTCGCCGAACTCGGCACCATGTTCCCGGTGACCGGCGGCGTGATCCGGTTCCCGCAGTACGCGTTCGGCACGTTCGCGAGCTACACGCTCGGCTGGATCACCTGGCTCGCCGCGGCGGTGGTCGCGCCGATCGAGGTCACCGGGGTCCTGCAGTACGCCACGAAGTACTACTCCGGCTTCACCACCGCACACGCCGGCGGCGTGTTCACCCTGCAGCCGGTCGGCATCGTGGTGGCGATCGCGCTGCTGGCGATCTTCTGCATCATCAACGTGCTGGGCGTGCGCTACTTCGCCCAGATCAACAACGTGCTGGTGTGGTGGAAGCTCGTCGTGATCCTGCTGGTGATCGTGATGTTCCTGATCACCGCGTTCCACGGGGCCAACTTCACCAGCCACGGCTTCGCGCCGGCCGGCCCCTCCGGCATCTTCACCGCGATCGCGACCGCCGGCATCACGTTCTCGTTCCTCGGCTTCCGGCAGGGCATCGAGCTGGCCGGTGAGACCAACAACCCGAAGCGCAACGTGCCGATCGCGGTCGTCGGGTCGGTCGTGCTGACCATGGTCATCTACATCCTGCTGCAGATCGCGTTCATCGCCGCGGTCAACCCGCACGACCTGGCCACCTCGCACGGCTGGACCGACCTCGCGTTCAAGAACGACTTCGGCCCGCTGGCCGCGATCGCCGAGGCGATCGGCCTGACCTGGCTCGCGGTCGTGCTCTACATCGACGCGATCGTCTCGCCCGGTGACACCGGCCTGATCTACACCGCCGTCACCTCCCGGCTGGGTTACGTGACCGCCCGCAACGGCAACGCGCCGGCCGGCATCGCGAAGCTGACCCGGTCCGGGGTGCCGTGGGTGTCGACGATCATCACGTTCGTGCTGGGCGTGATCTTCCTGCTGCCGTTCCCGAGCTGGCAGCAGCTGGTCGGCCTGGTCACCTCGGCCACGGTGCTCTCGTTCGGTTCCGGGCCGCTGGTGTGGGCCGTCATGCGCAAGGAGCTGCCGGACCGCAGGCGGCCGTTCCGGCTGCCCGGCGGGCACATCATCCCGGTGCTGGCGTTCTACTCGTCGAACCTGATCGTGTTCTGGGCCGGTTGGGACACCAACTGGAAGTTCTTCGTCGCGATCATCGTCGGCCTGATCCTGCTGGCGGTGTTCCAGGCGACCGGGCAGATCAAGTCGGTCGGCGGACTGGACTTCAAGCACGGGTACTGGACGATCGTCTGGCTGGCCGGTCTCGCCATCGTCAGCTTCATCGGCAACATGATCAACAAGGGTGCCGGTAACAGCTGGCTGATCTGGGGCTTCGTGGCCTGCGCGGTGCTGACTGCGGGCATCTACGCGCTCGGGTGGGCCACCCGCATGTCGCGGCAGCGCATCGACGAGATGATCCAGCAGACCCCGCACGACGAGGTGGAGGTCGAGGAGACCACCGCCTGACCGGCTCGGCGACGGTAAGGACGGGCCCGGGCGCGCGACGCACCCGGGCCCGTCCGTGTCCGCCACCGGGCGGCGGGGCCCGTCCGGTTCCGCCACCGGGGCGCGCTCAGCGCGACTCGACCAGCGAGCGGGTCAGAAACACCACGGTCATGAACGTCCGGAAGGCACGCAGCGGGTCGTCGTCGGTGAACCGCACCGTGTTCCCACCGGTACGCCGCACCGACCGGATCCAGGACGCCTGCTCGGCCATGTCCGGCGTGGCCAGGTCCACCTCGACGGTGACGGGCAGCTCGATGCGCGGTGCGGTCAGCGCCGCCAGCTCCCGCAACGCCGCGGTGACCTGCTCGGCGATGAGGGCCCGGGCCCGCTCCGGGTGCAGGTTGGTCGCCGCCGACCGGCTCACCGACTGCTTCACCACCGCGGCCCGGATGCCCGGGCAGAACGGTGCCGCCTCCGGCCCGACGTACTGGTCGCCGGTGACCACCGCGACCGGCACGCCGTGGTGCTGGGCCACCAGCGCGTTCACCCCGGACTCGCCGGCCATCGTGCCGTTGATCCGCACGTCCAGGATCGCGCCCGGATTGTACGTGTGGGACAGGATTCCCGCCGTCGGCATCGCCGCGTGGTAGCCGAGGTAGAGCACGGCGTCGAAACTGCCGTCGAGGCCCTGCATCATGTAGCCCGGCTTGAACCGGCCGGACAGGTAGCTCGCATGCCCGGCGAGCTGGTCCGGGGCGAGGTTGCGCATCACCGAGTGCGCGTCGTTGACGAGGATCTCGGTGGCGCCGGCCGCCTGCGCCCCTTCGATCGCGGCGTTCACCTCGGCCAGCGCGAGCCGTCGGCCCAGCTCGTAGTCCTCGCCGCCGCGGGTGCACTGCGCCCAGTCGACGATGCCCGAGACACCCTCCAGGTCCACCGACACGTATACCTTCATGACCACCTCCGAGCAGCCAGTCTGCCGCCCCGGCCGGGCTGCGACCGGCCAGGGTGCCGGACGTGCCGGCGCCGGCCGACCGAGGACCAGCCGCCAGCGGACCCGACCTCGCGCGCCGCAGCCGGGCCGCGGGCGGTCCGGTGTCCGAGCCGCCCGGCGTCAGCCGGACCGCACCTCCCGGCCCGGTTCGGTGCCCAGCAACTCGCGGGCCAGCTTGACCAGCCGTTCGTGCAGGTCCGGATGCAGGTCGGGCTGCCACCCGTCGAGCAGCCGCTCCAGTCCCTCGCAGCGGGCCTGGGCGAGCCGGTCCAGCGCGTCGCTGCCGTCCGGGGTCAACGTCACGGCGGTACCGATGCGGGCCAGCCCGGCGTCGCGCAGCTCGCCGAGCCACTGGGTGACCAGCCCGGCGCCGATGCCCTCCCGGCGCGGCAGCTCGGCCGGTGCCGGCGGCGGGTTGCGGCCGAGCCAGGCGAGCAGCCAGCAGGCGCCGGGGCCGACCGGTACGCCGGCGCGCTCGGCCAGCCAGCCGTACACCTTCACTGCGTCCTGCCGGTGCACCAGCAGGGTCAGCGCGCGTTCCAGTTCGGCCCAGGAGTCCCGGCCGCTCGGCGGGGTACCCGTCTCGGTGGCCCGGCTGGTGCTGCGCAGCGGCACCGCCGGGAGCAGGAAGGTCAACAGGAACGCCAGCGCCGCGACGGGCACCGCCCACAGGAACACGGTGTGGATGCTCCGCGCGTACGCGTGCACCACGTCGTCGAGGATGGTCGGGGGCAGCCTGCCCAGCGACTCGCGGGACGGGCCGGCGGCCACCGTGGCGTTGCCGGGCAGCGCGCCGGGCGGCAGGTAGCGGGCCAGGTTGGTGGTCAGCTGGCTGGCGAAGATCGCGCCGAACACCGCCACCCCGAACGACCCGCCGATGGAGCGGAAGAAGGTGGCGCCGGAGGTCGCCGCGCCGAGGTCCCGGTACTCGGCGCCGTTCTGCACCGCGAGCACCAGCACCTGCATCACCATGCCGAGGCCGGCGCCGAGCACCAGCATGGCGCCGGACGCGGCCCAGAAGCCGGTGTGCTGGTCCATCCGGGACAGCAGGTACAGCCCGACCGTCATCACCGCGGTGCCGACGACCGGGAAGATCTTGTAGCGCCCGGTGCGAGTGATCAGCTGCCCGCTGCCGATCGAGGTGACGAGCACCCCGAGCATCATCGGCAGCATCCGCAGCCCCGACTCGGTCGGCCCGACACCGGTCACCACCTGCAGGTAGATCGGCAGGTAGGTGATGGCGCCGAACATGCCGAAGCCGACCACGAAGCCGACCACCGAGGCGACGGAGAACACCCGGGTGGCGAACAGCCGCAGCGGCATCACCGGCTCCGCGGCGCGACGCTCCGCGGCGACGAACGCGACGATCAGCGCCAGCCCGAGCACGGCGAGGCCGATCACCTGCCAGGACAGCCACGGATAGGTGGTACCGCCCCAGCTGGTGAACAGCACCAGCGCCACCGCCGCGGCGGCGACCAGCACGATGCCCAGGTAGTCGATCGACGGTTTCGCCCGGGCAACGCGGCGGGCAGCACCAGGGCGGTGATCACCAGCGCCGCCGCGCCGATCGGCAGGTTGACGTAGAACACCCAGCGCCAGGACAGGTTGTCGACGAAGAAGCCGCCCAGCAGCGGCCCGATCACGCTGGAGGCGCCGAACACCGCCCCGAACACACCCTGGTACCGGCCCCGCTCGCGGGGCGGTACCACGTCGGCCACGGTGGCTTGGGACAGCACCATCAGCCCGCCGCCGCCGAGCCCCTGAATGGCCCGGAACGCGATCAGCATCAGCATGTCCTGGCTGGTACCGGCGAGGGCGGAGCCGATGAGGAAGACCGTGACGGCGATCTGCAGTAGCCGCTTGCGGCCGAACAGGTCGCCGAGCTTGCCCCACAGCGGGGTGGTCGCGGTGACCGCCAGCAGGTACGCGGTGACCACCCAGGACAGGTGCGCCACGCCGCCGAGGTCGGAGACGATCGTGGGTAGCGCGGTGGCCACGATGGTCTGGTCCAGCGCGGCGAGCAGCATGCAGGCCAGCAGCCCGCTGATGATCAGCCAGCGGCGGCTGCCGGTCACCTCGACCGGCCCGGCGTCTGCTGCTGTCGCACTCTCGGCAGTCACGCGCTCACGGTAACGACGGGGCCGGTCGTACCGGGCGGAATCGGCCGAACCTCCGCCGGTCCTCGCCCGCCGCCGGGTGAGGCCCGTGCGGCGGGCTCAGCGGTGCGCGAGGTAGATCGCGGTACCCGGGAACAGACGGCCGCGCAGCGGGCTCCACTGGCCCCAGAGCTGTTCGTGGCCGTCCGGCCACTCCGGCTCGATCAGGTCGTCGAGCACGAAGCCGGCGCCGACCAGTTCCCGGATCCGGTCGCCGAGGGTGCGGTGTTGCTCGGCATAGCTGGGCACACCGTGCTCGTCGTACTCCACGTACGGGGTGCGGTCGAAGTACGAGTGCACCGCCACCAGGCCGCGTTCGCCCGGGTCGTCCAGGAAGATCCACCGCATCGGATGGGTCACCGCGAACACGAACCGGCCGCCGGGTACCAGCACCCGGTGCGCCTCCCGCATCAGCCGGGCCGAGTCGGCCACGAACGGGATCGCCCCGAACGCGGTCACCGCGAGGTCGAACGCGCCGTCGGCGAACGGCAGGGCCAGCGCGTCGGCCTGCACCAACGGCACGCTGGTACCGCACCGACGCGCGCCCGCGCGGGCCTGCGCGAGCATCCGCGCGGACAGGTCGAACGCGACCGGCCGCGCACCCTGCCGGGCCAGCCACCGCGAGCAGGAGGCGGCGCCGCAACCCAGTTCGAGGACGCGCCGGCCGGACACGTCGCCGAGCAGCCCGGCATCGGCCTCCCGCAGCCCCTCCGGGCACCAGACGAAGTCCGCGTCGCCCAGGAACCCACCATGCTCGCGTTGGTAGGCGTCGGCGTCGGAGTCCCACCAGTGCCGCGCGGCCCGGCGGGTGGCGGCGCTGTCCAGCGAGCGACGGGCGACCCGATCATGCGGCATCTCATCACGGTAGAGCCACGGCGGTGTGGATCCGGTGCGGACCCGGCTTAGCCTGGATGCGACACCCCTCGTTTCACCGCTGGAGGACCCCGGATGGGTTCGCGTCGGCTGCTGCCCGCCGCCCTGCTCGCCGTCGTACTGACGGCGCTGGTGGTGACCCCGGCGGTGCTCGTCCGGCGGGCCGGGCTGGAGCACCGGCGGTCGACGCCGGCCCGGACCGGGCACTGGCTGGGCGGCTGGGGTACCGCGCAGGCGACCGCGGACCGGCTGCCGTGCGGGCACTGCACGCTGCGCAACGTGGTGCACCTCAGCGTCGGTGGCACCGCGGTGCGCATCCGGCTGGCCAACACGTACGGGAAGCGGGCCGTGACGATCGGGCATGTCACCGTGGCGTTGCCGGCGCAGCCCGGCGCGACCGCCGCACCGGCCCTGCTGCGCGAGGTCACCTTCGCCGGTGTCCGGACGGTACGGGTGCCGGCCGGCGCGGCGGTCGCCTCCGACCCGGTGCCGCTGACCGTGACCGGCGGTCGCGACCTGCTGGTCAGCCTCTACCTGCCGCGCCGTGCCCGGGTGGCGGTCAGCTACCACCCGTCGGCCCATCAGACCAACTACCTCGCCGGTGGGGACGCCAGCACCGCCGGTGCCGCTCCATTCCGGCACACCACCACCCACTGGTACCTGCTGGACGGGGTCGACGTGCGCACCGCCGACGCGACCGGCACCGTGGTCGCGTGGGGTGACTCGATCACCGACGGGACCGGCTCCAGCACCGACGCCAACCGGCGCTGGCCGGACCTGCTCGCCGACCGGCTGGCCGGCCGGCCGCCCGGCCGCCGGCACGCGGTGCTCGACGCCGGTATCGCCGGCAACCGGCTGGTGCGCGACGGCCCACCCGACTCCGGCGTGTCGGCGCTGACCCGACTCGGCACGGACGTCCCGGCCGGCCTCGGGGTGCGCACGGTGATCGTGCTGGAGGGCATCAACGACATCCAGTTCGACCGCGGGGTCACCGCGGCCGCGCTGATCGCCGGCTACCGCACGATGGTGGCCACGCTGCACGCCCGCGGCGTGCGGGTGGTCGGCAGCACCCTGCTGCCCTACGCCGGTGCCCGGGCCTGGACGCCGGCCGGTGACGCGGTCCGGGTCGCGGTCAACTCCTGGATCCGCACCAGCGGGGTGTTCGACGCGGTGCTGGATGCCGACGCGGCGCTGCGCGACCCGGCCGATCCGAGCCGGCTCACCACCGAGTACGACTCGGGTGACCACCTGCACCCCGGCGACGCCGGCTACGCGGCTCTCGCCGCCACCGTGGACCTCACCGTCCTGTAGCCCGGACGGCGCGCCCAGCCGGCAAAAACCGCCAACCGGTAGGTATCGGGCGCCGACGCGCGGCGTACCGCCGTGGTTTGGGGGAGGGTTGGACCTTATGGTATGGCGCACGGTAGGCTTGCCGGTGCGCTCGGGGTCTGCGTGTCTCAGCAGGGAGCAGACCCGCCATCATCCGGAGCCGGTCCGGTGGTCACAACAGGGGATCCTCGTCATCATGATCTTCTCCACGGCTGCTGCCACCGCCCGGGTGAGCTGATCCCGCCGCGCGCAGACCGAGAAGATCATCCACCGACGGAGCACTCTCCCACATGACGAGCAGTGTCGAGGCCACCTCGAACATCGCCGCGGCCAGCAAGGCCGCCGGCAACCAGATCGCCGTTGACGACCTCGGCTCCGAGGAAGCTTTCCTCGCGGCCATCGACGAGACGATCAAGTATTTCAATGACGGCGACATCGTCGAAGGTACCGTCGTCAAGGTCGACCGGGACGAGGTCCTGCTCGACATCGGCTACAAGACCGAGGGCGTCATCCCCTCGCGCGAGCTGTCGATCAAGCACGACGTCGATCCACACGAGGTCGTGTCCGTCGGTGACCACATCGAGGCCCTGGTTCTCCAGAAGGAGGACAAGGAAGGCCGCCTGATCCTGTCCAAGAAGCGCGCTCAGTACGAGCGGGCCTGGGGCACGATCGAGAAGATCAAGGACGAGGACGGCGTCGTGCGCGGCACCGTCATCGAGGTGGTCAAGGGCGGCCTGATCCTCGACATCGGGCTGCGCGGCTTCCTGCCGGCCTCGCTGGTGGAGATGCGCCGGGTGCGCGACCTCCAGCCGTACGTGGGGCGCGAGCTCGAGGCGAAGATCATCGAGCTGGACAAGAACCGCAACAACGTGGTCCTGTCCCGCCGTGCCTGGCTGGAGCAGACCCAGTCCGAGGTGCGCACCGAGTTCCTCAACAAGCTGGCGAAGGGGCAGGTCCGCAAGGGCGTCGTGTCCTCGATCGTCAACTTCGGCGCGTTCGTCGACCTGGGCGGCGTGGACGGCCTGGTGCACGTCTCCGAGCTGTCCTGGAAGCACATCGACCACCCGTCCGAGGTCGTCGAGGTCGGCCAGGAGGTCGAGGTCGAGGTGCTGGACGTCGACCTGGAGCGCGAGCGCGTGTCGCTGTCGCTCAAGGCGACCCAGGAGGACCCGTGGCGTCAGTTCGCCCGGACCCACCAGATCGGCCAGATCGTGCCGGGCAAGGTCACGAAGCTGGTTCCGTTCGGTGCGTTCGTGCGCGTCGACGACGGCATCGAGGGCCTGGTGCACATCTCCGAGCTGGCCGAGCGGCACGTCGAGGTGCCCGAGCAGGTCGTGACCGTGGGCAAGGAGGTCATGGTCAAGGTCATCGACATCGACCTGGAGCGCCGCCGGATCTCGCTGTCGCTCAAGCAGGCCAACGAGGGCTTCGCCGACACCGGCGAGGAGCACTTCGACCCCACGCTGTACGGCATGGCCGCCGAGTACGACGCCGAGGGCAACTACAAGTACCCCGAGGGCTTCGACCCGGAGACCGGCGAGTGGCTGGAGGGCTACGACAGCCAGCGCGAGGCCTGGGAGCGGGAGTACGCCGAGGCGCACACCCGGTTCGAGCAGCACATGAAGCAGATCACCGAGTCGCGCGAGGCCGAGGCCGCCGCGGCTGCCGAGGCACCGGCCGGTGGCGCACCGGTCAGCTCCGGCGGCGGGCAGACCCAGTCGGCGCCGGCCGCCAGCGGCGGCGGGCAGGAGCCGGCCGGCACGCTGGCCACCGACGAGGCGCTGGCCGCACTGCGGGAGAAGCTGGCCGGCGGTTCCTGACCGGACTCCGCCAGATCGGATAGCACCACGACGCCCCGCCGGGTTCGCCCGGCGGGGCGTCGTCGTACCCGCTCCGGCCACGACGGCGCTGGCTGGCAGACTTGCGCCGTGCTTCGAGTGGGATTGACCGGCGGAATCGGTGCCGGCAAGAGCGAGGTGGCCAGCCTGCTGGTGGCGCGCGGCGCGGTGCTGGTCGACTCGGACGTGCTGGCCCGCGAGGTGGTCGCCCCCGGGACGGCGGGGCTCGCCGCGGTGGAGGCCGCGTTCGGCCCGGACATCGTCGGCGCGCAGGGGCTGGACCGGGCTCGGATGGCCCGGATCGTGTTCGCCGACCCGGCGGCCCGGGGCCGGCTGGAGGCGATCGTGCATCCGCTGGTGCGGGCCCGCTCCGACGAACTGGTGGCCGCCGCGCCGGACGACGCGGTGGTGGTCGACGACGTGCCGCTGTTGGTGGAAGTGGGGCTGACCCCGACCTTCCACCTGGTCGTGGTGGTCGAGGCGGACCCGGCACTGCGGCGGGAGCGGCTGGTCGCGCGGGGGATGAGCGAGGCCGACGCGCAGGCCAGGGTTGCCGCGCAGGCCAGCGACGAGCGCCGCCGCGCCGCCGCCGACGTGGTCGTGCACAACTCCGGTACCCGCTCGGAGCTCGCCGCCGCGGTCGACGAGCTGTGGTCCGGGCGACTGCTGGGCTACGAACGCAACGTGCGGCAGCGGCGGCCGGTCCGGCGGCCGGAGGAACTGCACATCGCCGCTCCGGACCCGAGCTGGCCGGCGCAGTACGCGCGGATCGCGGGGCGGATCCGGCACGCGCTGGGCGACCGGTTCCTGCGGCTGGACCACGTCGGATCGACCTCGGTGCCGGGCCTGCCGGCCAAGGACATCCTGGATCTGCAGCTGGTGGTGCCGGATCTGGCCGCGGCGGACGCGCTGGCGGAGCCGCTGGCCGGTATCGGCCTGCCCCGGTACGGCGGGGACTGGTGGGACGACCCGCCGCCGGCTGGTGCGCCGGAGTCCGTCCTGGTGAAGCGGTTCCATGGGTCGGCGGACCCGGGTCGGCTGGTGCAGCTGCACGTGCGGACGGTGGCGAGTCCGGCCTGGCGGTACGCGCTGGCCTTCCGGGACTGGCTGCGGGCGGTGCCGGCGATGCGGGAGGACTACGCGGCGTTGAAGCGTCGGCTGTCCGCCTCGGATCCGACGACGTCCGCGTACGCGGAGCTGAAGGGTCCGTGGTTCGACGCGGCGCTGCCGCGGCTGGACCGCTGGGTGAGCGACACCGACTGGCGTCCCGCCAAGAGCCCAGCTACCTAGGTAGCATTGCATGCGGTGACGTGCCGCACCCGGTGCTGACGAATGTCATGGCGGAACGCTGCTCGAACGGCACTACCGGCGCGTTCCGGTCCTCGGGACCCTGTACTGGTGACCGAGGCGAAGAATCCCGATGCCGTGTCGCTGCGCGGCATCCGCAAGCGGTACGGCGACGTGACCGCCGTGGCCGGCATCGACCTGACCATCGGCGCCGGCGAGGTGGTGGCGCTGCTCGGCCCCAACGGGGCGGGCAAGTCCACCACCGTCGACATCATGCTGGGACTGCGGTCGCCGGACGCCGGCCGGGCCGAACTGTTCGGCGCCAGCCCGCGGGCGGCGCTCGATGCCGGTTCGGTCGGTGCCGTGCTGCAGACCGGTGAACTGATCCCGGGTGCCCGGGTCGGCGAGCTGCTCACCGCGATCGCGGCGCTGCAGCCGCATCCGCTGCCGATCGGACAGGTCGCCGAGACCGCCGGGGTCGCGGACCTGATGAAGCGTCGCACCGACCGGCTGTCCGGCGGGCAGGCCCAGCGGGTCCGGTTCGCGCTGGCGCTGCTCGGCGACCCGAGCCTGCTGGTACTGGACGAGCCGACCGCGGGGTTGGACGTGGGGTCCCGGCGCGACTTCTGGACCGCGGTGCGGGGCATCGCGGCGGCCGGCCGCACCGTGCTGTTCAGCACGCACTATCTGGAGGAGGCGGACGAGACCGCGGACCGGATCGTCCTGATCGATCGCGGCCGGGTGGTCGCCGACGGCCCGACGACCGGGATCCGGGCGATGGCGGCGGCCCGCAACGTACGGTGCACGCTGCCCGGCGCCGACCCGGCGGCGCTGTCCGACCTGCCCGGCGCGGCCGGTGTCGAGGTGCACGGGGAGGCGGTCCTGGTGCGTACCACCGACTCGGACGCGACGCTGCGCGCACTGGTGACCGGCTACCCGCAGGCACGCGACTTCGAGGTCGCGGCGGCCGCGCTGACCGACGCGTTCCTCGCCCTGACCCGACCCGAGGCACCGGCGGAGGTGGCGTGATGGGGCGTTACCTGGTCATGGAGATCCGGCGGACGCTGCGCAACGTGCCGTTCCTCGCCTACACGATCTGTTTCCCGGTCGGCTTCTACCTGCTGTTCACCCAGGTCTTCCGCGGCGACGCCGGCCAGGACTGGTCCGCGCAGTACATGGTGTCGATGGCGCTGTACGGGGCGATGGGCGCCGGGCTGACGGGGGTCAGCGCCCGGATCGCGACCGAGCGGACCCGCGGGTGGACCCGGACGCTCGCGCTGACCCCGCTGCGGCCGATCGGCTACCTGGGCATCAAGCTCGGTGCCTCCATCCTGCTGACGCTGCCGGTGATCCTGCTGGTGATGGCGTGCGGCTTCGTGGTCAACGGGGTACGGCTGCCGGTCGGTACCTGGCTGGCCCTGGTACCGCTGCTGTGGCTCGCCACGGTCCCGTTCATCGCGCTGGGCGTGGCGATCGGGTACAGCCTGCGCGACGAGGTCGCGAGCGGGGTGTCGGTGGCGCTGCTGTTCGTGCTGTCCATCGGCGGTGGGCTGTGGATGCCGGTCCAGGTCTTCCCGCACTGGCTGGCCGACATCGCCCGGGTGCTCCCGTCGTACCGGGCCGGTGAGCTGAGCTGGCGGGTGCTCGACGGGCATCAGCCGTTCGGCGGCGGAGCGCTGTGGTTCGCGGCCTGGCTGGTGGCGCTGCTCGGGCTGGCCGGCTGGCGGTTCCGGAAGGCGTCCTGACCGGGCCGGTTGCTTCGCCGGGCGGTGCTGGCCGGGCGACCGTGGCCCGGCGACCGGTCCGCAGCGTCCGGCGCCGCGGGCGGGTGAGGGAGTGAGGCACCATGTCAGATGTGACGCAGGACGACTTCGACTGGACGCCGCGCCGCCGCCGGGTGGCGACCCTGCTGACCTGTGGCTGGCTCGGCTACCTGATCCCGGTCTGCGTCGCGGTCGCCGCCGAGCGGCCGAGCCGGTCGATGGTGCTGTTCGCCGCGGTCGGACTGGCGGCGTACGTGGTGCTGTTCGTCCGGTTGATCCACGTCGGGATGTGCCGTCCGTTCCGGCTCGCCGCGCCGTACGCACTGGTCGGACTCGTCGCGGTCGGCGCGCTGCTGATGATCCCGATCGGGTCGCAATGGCGCTACGCGTTCCCGTACTACCTGGTCGCCATCCTGCCCGGGCAACTGCCGCCGCGATGGTGGATCCCCAGCCAGGTCGGCACGCTGGTGGTGACCACGGTGGTGGCCATCGGGTACGGCGACCGCGGCAGCGGGCTGATCGGTTACCTCGCGTCGGTCGCCGCGGTGGCGCTGTTCACCTCGATGTTCTTCTGGTTGCTGCGCACCATGGTGCAGCTGCGCCGGGCCCGCGCCGAGATGGCCCGGCTGGCGGTCAGCGAGGAACGGCTGCGCATCGCCCGGGACCTGCACGACGTGCTCGGTCAGCGGCTGGCGGCGGTGGCGCTGCTGTCCGACCTGGCCGGCCGGCTGGCCGGGTCCGATCCGGAGCGGGCCAGGCAGCAGAGCGCGGAGGCCGGCCGGCTCGCCCGGGAGGCGCTGGAGGAGGTCCGGGCGACCGTGTCGGGCTTCCGGGACACCTCGCTGACCGGGGAGCTGTCCACCGCGCAGGCACTGCTCGCGGCGGCCGGCATCGGCTGCGTGCTGTCGGCTCCGGAGGCCGCCGAGGTGCCCGGCCGGCTCGCCGACGTGGCGGGCTGGGTGGTCCGGGAGGGTGTGACGAACGTGGTCCGGCACTCCCGCGCCGGTACCGTCCGGATCGTGGTCCGCTCCGCCGACCCGGTCGTGGTCGAGGTCGCCGACGACGGGCGCGGTGACGCCACCTCCCCGTACGGCAACGGGCTGACCGGGCTGCGCGAGCGGGTCACCGCGCTCGGCGGCGTGGTGCGCACCGAACGGGTCGACGGCTGGTACCGGCTGCGCGCCGAGCTGCCCGCCGCGGCGCCGGGTGACCGGGTCCCGGCCGCCGCCGGAGCCGCATGATCCGGATCCTGCTGGCCGAGGATCAGCACCTGGTACGCGGCGCGCTGTCGGCCCTGCTGGGCCTGGAACCGGACCTGACGGTGGTGGCCGAGGCGGCCGACGGCGAGGCCGCGGTCGCCGCGGCCCGCGAGCACCGGCCCGACGTGGCGCTGCTGGACATCGAGATGCCGGGCCTGTCCGGGATCGAGGCGACCGAGCAGCTGCGCGCCGCGGTACCGGAGGTACGGGCGCTGATCCTGACCACCTTCGGCCGGCCCGGCTACCTGCGCCGGGCGATGGACGCCGGGGCCCGCGGGTTCGTGGTCAAGGACTCCCCACCGGCCGAGCTGGCCGCCGCGATCCGCCGGGTCGCCGCCGGCGAGGTGGTGCTGGACCCGGCGCTCGCGGTCGCCTCTCTCGGTGCCGGGCCGAGCCCGCTGACCGAACGCGAACGCGACGTGCTCGCCGCCGGTGCCGACGGCGCCTCGGTGGCCGAGATCGCCACGGTGCTGGCGCTGTCCGGCGGCACCGTGCGCAACTACCTGTCCAGCGCGATCGGCAAGACCGGTGCCCGCAACCGGACCGAGGCGGCCCGGATCGCCCGCGACAACGGCTGGCTCTGACTCGGGCCGGACGGCGCGTTCGCGGTGGGCGCCGGGGGGTGCTCGCGCGGCGAGGCCCCGGCCTCGCGACCGGAGCCTCGCCGGGCAGGTCGCTTGCGGTGGGCGGTCGGACTCAACCCCCGACCTGCCTCGGGCGCGCCTCACCGGCCGTGGCCGGGGCTGCAACCCCCGCGCCGGAGATGCGGTACGAGACCGTGAGTGGATCGGCCTCGCTCGTCTTCTCCGGTCGGTGCCGCAAGCGGCCTGCTGCCACGAACGGTAGACCGGTGGGGTGGACCACACAACCCGTTCCGGCCGAGTGGCCGAACGGCGAGATTCGTGCCGGTTTCGGCCCAGCCGACCAGGCCGGTCGGCCGGCTCGCGTCGGGCGCCGCGAACTGTCGGTGGCCCGTCGTAGCCTGGGACCCATGACGCGTGAGATCCCCCGTCGCGAGGGCGCCTTCCAGGTGATCAGCGACTACCAGCCCGCTGGCGACCAGCCCGCCGCGATCGACGGCCTGGAGCGGCGGATCAAGTCGGGGGAGCGGCACACGGTGCTGCTCGGCGCCACCGGCACCGGCAAGAGCGCCACGGCCGCCTGGCTGATCGAGCGGCTGCAGCGGCCGACCCTGGTGCTCGCGCCGAACAAGACGCTCTGCGCGCAGCTGGCGAAGGAGCTGGGCGAGCTGCTGCCGAACAACGCGGTCGGTTACTTCGTCAGCTACTACGACTACTACCAGCCCGAGGCGTACATCCCGCAGACCGACACCTACATCGAGAAGGATTCCTCGATCAACGAGGAGGTCGACCGGCTGCGGCACGCCGCGACGATGAACCTGCTGACCCGTTCGGACACCGTGGTGGTCGCGACGGTCTCGGCGATCTACGGCCTGGGCACCCCGCAGGAGTACATCGAGCGGGCGGTGCGGTTGACCGTCGGCACCGAGTACGACCGGGACGCGCTGCTGCGCCGCCTGGTCGACGACCAGTACACCCGCAACGACGTGGCGTTCGCCCGCGGCACGTTCCGGGTCCGCGGGGACACCCTGGAGATCATCCCGGCGTACGAGGAGCTCGCGGTGCGGATCGAGTTCTTCGGCGACGAGGTCGAGAAGATGTACTACCTGCATCCGCTGACCGGTGAGGTCATCCGGGAGGCGGACGATCTGATGATCTTCCCGGCCAGCCACTACGTGGCCGGTCCGGAGCGGATGGAGCGGGCCATCCGCGACATCGAGACGGAGTTGGGTGAGCGGCTGGCCGAGTTGGACCGGCAGGGCAAGCTGCTGGAGTCGCAGCGGCTGCGGATGCGCACCCAGTACGACATCGAGATGATGCGCCAGGTGGGCTTCTGCTCCGGCATCGAGAACTACTCGATGCACTTCGACGGCCGGGCCCCGGGCACCCCGCCGCACACCCTGCTCGACTACTTCCCGGACGACTTCCTGACCATCATCGACGAGTCGCACAACA
Organism: Actinocatenispora thailandica; assembly: GCF_016865425.1. Lineage (NCBI taxonomy): Bacteria > Bacillati > Actinomycetota > Actinomycetes > Micromonosporales > Micromonosporaceae > Actinocatenispora > Actinocatenispora thailandica. Next base: position 2,836,543 of record NZ_AP023355.1, read on the forward strand.
CCGTTCCGCAGATCGGTGGGATGTACGAGGGCGACGCGTCGCGCAAGCGCACCCTGATCGAGCACGGGTTCCGGCTGCCGTCGGCCGCCGACAACCGGCCGCTGCGGTTCGACGAGTTCTCCGAACGGGTCGGCCAGACGGTGTACATGTCGGCCACCCCGGGCCCGTGGGAGCTGGAGCGTTCCGGCGGCGAGTTCGTCGAGCAGGTGATCCGCCCGACCGGCCTGGTCGACCCGCAGGTGGTGGTGCTGCCCACCAAGGGGCAGATCGACGACCTGATGGCGCAGATCAACGAGCGCACCGAGCGAGACGAGCGGGTGCTGGTCACCACGCTGACCAAGAAGATGGCCGAGGACCTCACCGACTACCTGCTGGAGCACAACATCCGGGTGCGCTACCTGCATTCGGAGGTGGACACCCTGCGCCGGGTGGAGCTGCTGCGCGAGCTGCGCCAGGGCGAGTACGACGTGCTGGTCGGCATCAACCTGCTGCGGGAGGGGCTCGACCTGCCGGAGGTGTCGCTGGTGGCGATCCTGGACGCGGACAAGGAGGGGTTCCTGCGCTCGGGCACCAGCCTGATCCAGACCATCGGCCGTGCCGCCCGGAACGTCTCCGGCCAGGTCATCATGTACGCGGACGCGATCACCCCGTCGATGCGGCACGCGCTGGAGGAGACCGACCGGCGGCGGGAGAAGCAGGTCGCGTACAACGCCGAGCACGGCATCGACCCGCAGCCGCTGCGGAAGAAGATCGGCGACATCCTCGACGACATCTACCGCGCCGCCGACGACGCCGAGTCGTTGGTCGGCGGCGGTGGCCGGCAGCAGTCGCGGGGCAAGGCGCCGGTGCCGGAGGCGCGCAGCCGCAACCGGTCCCGGGCCGGTTCGGCCGAGCCGACCGGCGCCGGGATGGCCCGCGCCGAGCTGGCCGACCTGATCCAGCAGCTCAACGACCAGATGCTCGCGGCGGCCCGGGAGTTGCAGTTCGAGCTCGCGGCGCGAATCCGTGATGAGATAGCGGAGTTGAAGAAGGAGCTGCGCGGTATGGACGCCGCCGGCGTGAAGTGAGGTGGACCGCTGATGACCGTCGGGCGCCACACCGGTTCGCCAGTGCCCCCGGACGCCGAGGACATGATGCTGCTCGGCGGCGGCCGGCTACCGGCCGGTAACGTCCGGCCGTTGCTGGAGCTGCTCACCATGTACGCGGGCAGCGGCTTCGACCCGGCCGAGTGGTCGGCGGCCGAGCAGGCGTTGCAGGACACCGACGACGCCACCGGCTCGTGGTACACGCATCCGATCCTGGGTGGTGTGGCTCGGCTGGTCGTGGTGATGGCGCGGGCCTCCGACGGCGACGTGCTGATGCGGGTCTGGGGCGACGAGCGTGCCGGCCTCAGCGAGCGGATCGACACCCTGTTCGACGTCGGCTCGATGTTCCGGATGAGCCCGACCTGATCGTGCGCCCGCCGGCGCGCGGACCGATCCGGCGGTGGCTGCCCGGGGCCGGTCAGGCCAGGTCGGTGAAGTGCTCCACTCGGGGCGGCTGTGCGAAGTAGGGCCCGATCAGGCCGCGCCACCGGGCGAACCGGTCGCTGGCGCGGAAGTTCTTCTCGTGCGCCTCGACCGAGTCCCACTCGACGAGCAGCACGAACCGGGACGGGCTCTCCACTCCGCGGGTCATCCGCACCGACCGGCAGCCGGGCGTGTCGGTCAACAGCTCGCGCGCCGTGCGGTACGCGGTGGCGAAGTCGTCCTCGCTGCCCGTGGTGACGTCGATCAGCCCTACCTCCAGCACCATGCCGGCCAGTATGCCGAGCGGGGGCGCCGTGGATGCCTCGGGGTCGGCGGGCCGTCCGGGCAAAAAAGGTGTTGCGAACTGGGTCACCCCGGCTCGCGGCGGCGGGGTGCCGGGGTGAGAATGGACGTAAGGAGGGGAGTACTCCCGACGCGCCGGTTCCGTCAACACGGCGCGCTGCGGCTGCGGCCGTGGCGCCCCGGGACCGGTGGCTGTGGCCGCACGACGCGCCACGGTGGAAGAGACCTCCGGTAGATCGTCGTTTCTACCGGAGGGGCCACACCGTGGTGGTGCATGACTGGGTCTGGGCAGCAACGATCGTGGGGCTGCTTGCGATCCTGGTGGCGGATCTGGCAATCGTCGGCCGGCGCCCGCATGTGCCTTCGTTGCGTGAATGCGCCCTGTGGGTCGTGTTCTACGTCGGGTTGGCCGGCCTGTTCGGTCTCGGGCTGTTTCTGCTCGCCGGTGCCGATCCGGCGACCGAGTTCTTCACCGGGTGGATCACCGAGTACAGCCTCTCGGTGGACAACCTGTTCATCTTCATGATCATCATGTCCCGGTTCGCGGTGCCCCGTCGGTTGCAGCAGAAGGTGCTGCTGATCGGGATCGTGATCGCGTTGGTCATGCGGGGTGCGTTCATCGCTGCCGGCGCCGCCGTGATCGACCGGTTTTCCTGGGTTTTCTACATCTTCGGCGCGTTCCTGATCTACACCGCGGTGAAGACGGCCACGCACGAGGAGGACCCGGAGGACTTCAAGGAGAACGCGCTGGTGCGCTGGGCGAGCCGGGCCCTGCCGCTGTCGAAGGACTTTCACGACGGCAGCATGACGGTGGTCAAGCAGGGCCGGCGGCTGTTCACGCCGATGCTGATCGTCATTCTGACCATCGGCACCACCGACCTGCTGTTCGCGCTCGACTCGATCCCGGCGATCTTCGGCATCACCAAGCAGGCCTACCTGGTGTTCGCCGCGAACGTGTTCGCACTGATGGGCCTGCGCCAGCTGTACTTCCTGCTCGGCGGGCTGATGGAGCGGTTGGTCTACCTCAACTACGGGCTCGGCATCATCCTCGGCTTCATCGGCGTGAAGCTGATCCTGGAGGCGGTGCACCAGAACGACGTGCCGTTCGTGCACGGTGGCGCGCCGTTCGAGTCGGTACCGGAGGTACCGACCTGGCTGTCGTTGACGGTGGTGGTCGGCGCGCTTGCGGTCACCACCGTGGCCAGCCTGCTCAGGACCCGGGTGGAGGCGCGGCGCACCGCGCACGCCGACCGTTGACCGGGCCGGCGCACCCCGGCACGCCGGCCGTTGATCCGGCCGGCGCGGCGGTGGGCCGGGAGCCTCCCGGTCTGCCGGCCGGTCAGCTCAGCGTGCGGCGGGCGGCGACCAGGGTGGCGCTGCGGTCCTCGGTCATCGGCTCGTTGACGACCTTGCCGGCCGCCTCCTGACCCGAGGCGTGCAGCATCTGGCGGTCCGGCCCGGCGGCCAGCCCGACATGGTGCGGCGACTTGCCGTCGCGAGCGAAGAAGTACAGGTCGCCGGGCTGCTCGTGGCCGAGCTCGATCTGCTCGCCGACGGCCGACTGGTCGTCCGCGTCGCGCGGCACCGTGACGCCCAGCCGCCGGTGCGCGAGGTGCACCAGCCCGGAGCAGTCGATGCCGTAGGCGGACAGGCCGCCCCACACGTACGGCACGTCGCGCAGCCGCTCGGCGACCGCGAGTAGGTCCTTCGCCGACGGGGTACCGGTCGGGGCGGCGGCGACGTCGGCCTCCCGCACCCACAGCGGCCCGGCGGCGGCCGGCACCAGCACCGGCAACCAGCCGCGTTCCCGGTCACCGGCCACCGCGAGGCGGGTACCGATCACGACGCCGGGCAGCAGCACGTCGCCGTTGGGTTCGTCGCACAGCGCGGTGGCGGTCGCATCGACCACGACCTCCCGTACGCCCTGCGGCGGCTCGCCACCGGTCAGGTGCGCGGTGCGCACCACGCCGGGGTAGCCGCGGGCGTCGAGCTTGCCGGCCGGCTGCGCCGTGGCGATCACCCGGGTCCAGTCGCCGGCCACCTCCTCGACCAGCACCTGCTCGCCGAGCAGCAGCTGGGTGAGGGTACGGCCGTCGAGATCGAGCAGCTGCTGCTTGCTCATCGAGGCGACCCAGCGGCGGACGTCCGGGACGTCGGCGACGGCCGGCGCGTCGATCGCGCGGGCCGCCTCCGGTCTGGTCCACACTGTCGCCACCGACACCGCGACGGTCGCTGTCCGTCCGGCCGTCGGCGCGGTCCGCTGTGCGAAGATCCTGCCGCTCACGAGTCTTTCAGCCCCCTTACCGATGCGCCGGTGTGCATGGACAGGTGGCGTTGGGGCCGTGCGGCTGACGACGCGCGAGACGGCCCGCGGTGCACCTCCCCCGTGGACCCCACCGGCGTCCACCCCGCGGTACCTGTGGGCTACGAGGATACGGAACCGGCCCGGTTCGTACCGCACCGGGCCGGTTGCGTGACCGTCACGGTTCGGTGTGCATCGGCGGATCGACCACGCCTTCTATGCCAAGACCGGGCGCATCGGGCAGCAGCACGGTCGCCCCGTCGTACCGGATACCGCCGACCACCGGGGTGTCGGAGATCCACCAGGCGGCGTCCAGGTCGCTGACCGCGGTGGTGCCGTACGCGGCGACCAGGCTGGCCGCCGCGCCGAGCCCGACGTGCGTCTCCATCATCGAACCGACCATGGTTCCGACGCCGGCGGCGGCGGCGAGTTCCAGCAGGGTACGGGCCGGGCCGAGCCCGGCGCTCTTGGCCAGCTTCACGTTGACCATGTCCGCGGCGCGCTGCTGGATGACGGCGAGCAGGTCACGCACCCCGTACACCGCCTCGTCGGCGAGGGTCGGGGTGTCGACGTGCGCGGTGACGTGTGCGAGGCCGGCGATGTCGTGACCGGCGACCGGTTGCTCGACCAGCTCGATGCCGGCGCCGGAGTCCTCCATGGCCCGGATCGCGCGGACCGCCTGGCGGGGGGTCCAGCCCTGGTTGGCGTCCAGCCGGATCTGCACGTCCGGGCCGACCGCCGCGCGGATCGCCGTGATCCGGGCGACGTCGCCGACCGGGTCGGTACCGACCTTGATCTTGAGGACGTCGAACCCGTCGGCGACCCGGGCTCGCGCCGCGGTGGCCAGCCGCTCCGGCTCGTCCACCGACAGCGTCACGTCGGTGCGCACCGTGTCGGCCGCGCCGCCCAGGTAGCGGGCCAGCGGCAGCCCGGCGCGGCGGGCGGCGAGGTCGTGCAGCGCCACGTCCACGGCACCCTTGGCGCCGTGGTTGGCCACCGCGGCCCCGCGCACCGCGCGGAGCAGTGCCTGCAGGTCGTCCGGGTCGCGGCCGAGCACCGCCGCGCGCAGCGGGCCGTCGATGCAGGCGCGGGCGCCGGCCAGTGACTCGCCGGTCACCTTCCACACCTGCGGCGCCTCGCCGTACCCGCGGTGCCCGTCGGTGTCGGTGACCGTCACCACCACCGTGTCGGTGGTGGTGGTGCGCCGCAGCGCGGTCACGAACGGGGTGTGCAGGGGAGCGGAGACCACCTGGGTGGTCACGTCGATGATCGGCACGACCCGCACCCTACCCGGCGCGGCGGTACCGCCAACCACCTCGCCACCGGGCACCAGCGGGTGGCCCCGGGTGGTCGCGGTGGCGGGGCCGGGTCGGTCGTGTCGGCCCGGGCCGACCGGGAACGCCGGGCCGTTTAGTGGAGCGCGTACTCCAACAATGCGCTAGACTGCCGCCATGCGCACCGTCGACCCCGAGCAGCACGCCCGGCGGCGCGCGCAGATCCTCGCCGCGGCGGCGGCCGAGTTCGCCGAGCACGGCGTCGCCGGCAGCTCCACCGCGAGCATCTGTCGCCGGGCCGGCATCGGCTCCGGCACGCTGTTTCACTACTTCGCGACCAAGCGGGAGCTGGTGCACGCGCTGTTCGCCGCCGACCTGCCCGGCAACCAGGAGACGCGGGTCGCCGCACTCGCCGACCCGGACCCGGCGGCGGGCCTGCACCGACTGGTGACACACCTGATCGCGGAGCTGGCCGACCCGCTCGCCCCCGGGCTCGCCGCGGTGCTGGTGCTGCAGGTCAACGAGGATCCCGAGTTCGCCGCGATGATCGGCGCCGACGACGCCGCGACCCGCGCCGCCCTGACCACGCTGCTGACCCGGCTGGCCGGCGCCGGCCATCGGCTCGCGTTCGAACCGGAGCGCGCCGCCGGCTGGATCCAGATGGTGATCGACGCGAGCTACCTGTCCGCGGGTGAGGACGGCTTCGACGCCACCCTGCAGACCGCCGAACTGCACACCATCGTCGGCTGGCTGACCGGCATCGCCGCCCCCGCGCCCGGGCGTACCGCTGCGGCGGGTCGGGCCGGCGGCCGTTGCCACGACGCGCGAGCGAAGGAGACCTCCCGATGACCACCGACCCCCACGACGGCACCCTGGTGGCCCGCTCCACCGGCGAACGGCTGCTGCTCGCGGTCGGGCTGCCGGTGCTCGCCGCCGCGGTGGCCGAGGCGGTCAACCTGCTCGCGCCGGCCGTCGCCGGCCTGCCGTGGGCGCCACTGCAAGGCCCGTTCCGACTGGTCGCGCGGCTTCCCGAGCCGTACACGACGATCGGCGCGGTGCTGCTGGGCGTGCTGGTGGGGCTGCTGCTGGCGCTGGTCGCCGCCGCCGAGGAGGTCGCGGTACGAGTCAGCGACGCGGCGGTCACGATCACCCGGGACAAGGCGGTACGCACGGTGCGGCGGGCCGAAATCGGCGCGGTCTTCGTGGCCGACGGCGATCTGGTGCTGCTCGGCGCCGGCACCGAGGAGCTGGCCCGGCAGAGCGTGGATCTGGACGCCGGGAAGCTGGGCGCGGCGTTCGTCCGGCACGGCTACCCGTGGCACCCCGACGGCGACCCGCACAGCGAGCAGTACCGGCGTTGGGTGCCCGGGCTGCCCGAGCTGCCGGCCGCGGCCGACGCACTGCTGACGGCCCGAGCGGGCGTCGTGGGCAAGGACGCGGACGACGCCGCCGAACTGCGGACCGAACTGGCCGCGCTCGGCGTGGTGGTCAGCGACCGGGACGGGCGGCAGCACTACCGGCTGAGCCCGCCGCGCCGCTCCCCGGTACCGGACTGACCCGACCGAAAGAGCGCCGCCCGGGCAGGACTCAGCCCCGGCCGATGTCGTGCCGGTCGGCCCATGCCGCGGCCGAGACCCGGGCCAGCAGGGCGCACGCCTCGGCGTCGGGCAGGTCGGTGGTGGTGCACACCGCGATCGCGTACGGCGGGGCGTCGTCCGGCAGCACCACGCCGACGCCGTGCCGGATCCGCTCCACCCAGCCGTTCTTGTGCGCGATCCGGGTACCCGCCGGCAGGCCGGCGGCCAGATCTTCGGTGCACTCCTGGTCGAGCAGGATCGCCAGCATCTCGTCGCAGTACGCCGGGGCCGCGATCCGGTGGTCCGCGATCGCGGCGAGCAGCCGGGCCAGGTCGCCGGCGGTGACCAGGTTGTCCAGCCCGGCGGCGGCCGCGGCGGCGTCCTCGATTCCGCGGCACACCACCATCCGGGTCGCGCCGGCGTCGCGCAGGGTGTGCGCGATCGCCTGGGTGCCGATGCGTTCCAGCACCAGGTTCGTGGCGAGGTTCGAGGAGCGGACGATCATGCGCCGCAGCAGCCAGCGCAGCGGCGCGGTCGCACCGAGCCTCGCCCACACCTCGTCGTCGTTGTCGTACGAGTGGCGCATCGCGAACCGGCCGCCGTCGGGCGCCGCCGAGGTGAACTCGTCGTGCACCGCGAGGTCCTCGTCGAGGTCGACGGCGTCGGCCTCGACCAGCCGGTACGCGGTGGCGAGCACCGCCGCCTTCATCGTGCTGGCGGCGTAGTGTCGCTCGTCCGGCAGCCGGGTGAACACCGGCGGGCCGGCCAGCGGCCCGACGTACACCGAGACGGTGCCGCCCGCCGCGTCGAGTGTGTCGGTCAGCGCGGGCAGGTGCGAGGCGGTCATACCGCCGAGGTTAACGGCACCGAGATCACCGCGCCGCCCGGGCACCGCCGCGCCGCGGGGCGCCATCGCGCCGCTGCGCCTCCGGGCGCCATCGCGCTGCTGCGCCTCCGGGAGGCATCGCGCTGCTGCGCCTCCGGGAGGCATCGCGCCGGCGCGCCTCCGGGTACCGCCGGGCTCGACGTCGCCCGGGCACCGGCGCGTGGGCCGCGGTGGGCGCCCGGGCGGCGCGGTCAGCCGCGGTTGGCGCGACCGCGGGCGCGACCCCGCTCGGCGGCCGAGAGCACCACCTTGCGGATCCGAACCGTCTCCGGTGTGACCTCGACGCACTCGTCGCCGCGGCAGAACTCCAGCGCCTGCTCCAGCGACAGCTTGCGCGGCGGCACCAGCCGCTCCAGCTCGTCACCGGTGGAGGAGCGCATGTTGGTGAGCTTCTTCTCCTTGGTGATGTTCACGTCCATGTCGTCGGCGCGCGAGTTCTCGCCGACGATCATGCCCTCGTACACCTCGGTGGTCGGCTCGACGAACAGGGTGCCGCGCTCCTGCAGGTTGAACATCGCGTACGCGACGGCCACCCCGGCCCGGTCGGCCACCAGCGAGCCGGTCGGGCGGGTGCGCAACTCGCCGAACCACGGCTCGTACCCCTCGAACACGTGGTGCGCGATGCCGGTGCCGTGCGTCTCGGTGAGGAACTCGGTGCGGAACCCGATCAGCGCCCGGGACGGCACGATCCACTCCATCCGGATCCAGCCGGTGCCGTGGTTGACCAGGTTCTCCATCCGGCCCTTGCGGATGTTGAGCAGCTGGCTGACGGCGCCCAGGTACTCCTCCGGGCAGTCGACGGTGAGCCGCTCGGTCGGCTCGTGCAACTTGCCGTCGATGGTGTGGGTGACGACCTGCGGCTTGCCCACGGTCAGCTCGTAGCCCTCCCGGCGCATCATCTCGACCAGGACGGCCAGGGCCAGCTCACCGCGGCCCTGCACCTCCCAGGCGTCCGGCCGCTCGGTCGGCAGTACCCGCAGCGACACGTTACCGACCAGCTCGCGGTCCAGCCGGTCCTTGACCAGTCGGGCGGTCACCTTGGCACCCTTGACCCGGCCCACCAGCGGCGAGGTGTTGGTGCCGATGACCATCGAGATCGCCGGCTCGTCCACGGTGATCAGCGGCAGCGGCTTCGGATCCTCCGGGTCGGCCAGGGTGTCGCCGATCATGATCTCGGAGATGCCGGCGATCGCGATGATGTCGCCCGGTCCGGCCTGCTCGGCCGGCTTGCGCTCCAGCGCCTCGGTCATCAGCAGTTCCGAGATGCGCACCCGCTCGATCGTGCCGTCGTGCCGGCACCACGCCGCCGACTGGCCCTTGCGGATCGTGCCCTGGTGCACCCGGCACAGCGCGATGCGGCCGAGGAACGGCGAGGCGTCCAGGTTCGTCACGTGCGCCTGCAGCGGCGCGCCCTCGGTGTACTCGGGGGCCGGGACCGTCCCGAGGATGGTGCGAAACAGCGGTTCCAGGTCGGGGGAGTCGGGCAGGCCGCCGTCGGCCGGGCGCTCCAGGGACGCCTTGCCGGCCTTGGCCGACGCGTACACGATCGGGAAGTCGATCTGCTCGTCGGTCGCGTCCAGGTCGAAGAACAGCTCGTACGTGGCGTCGACGACCTCCGCGATCCGGGCGTCCGAGCGGTCCACCTTGTTGATCACCAGCACCACCGGCAGCTTGGCCGTGAGCGCCTTGCGCAGCACGAACCGGGTCTGCGGCAGCGGGCCCTCGCTGGCGTCCACCAGCAGCACCACACCGTCCACCATGGACAGCCCGCGTTCCACCTCGCCGCCGAAGTCGGCGTGGCCCGGGGTGTCGACGATGTTGATCGTCACGGGTCCGGGCCGCGAGTCGTCGCCGGCGGGCCGGGCCGGCGAGTCGGGATCCGGAGAGCCACCGGCCGGCGGGTTGTAGTGCACGGCCGTGTTCTTGGCGAGGATCGTGATGCCCTTTTCGCGTTCGAGGTCCATCGAGTCCATGACCCGGTCCTCGGCTTCGTGCGCGGACAGGTGCGCGCCGAACGCGCCGGACTGCCTGAGCATCGCGTCCACGAGGGTCGTCTTGCCATGGTCGACGTGCGCGATGATCGCGACATTGCGGAGGTCGGTGCGGACTGCCATGCCACCATCCTCCCGTGCCCCGCCCGGCCCCGGTGCGGCGGGGAGGACAACCGGGCGGCGGGCTCGGTGCAATCAGCCGGTATGGCGGGATTTGGCCAGATGCACCACCGGCACGCCGACCGGGTCCACGGTGCGGTGCGTCTCGCGGTAACCGCGCCGCCGGTACAGCGCCAGGTTGCGCTCGCTGCGGTGCCCGGCGAACAGCACGTACCGCTCGACCGGCCCGGCGTGCTCCTCCGCCGCGGCCAACAGCCGGCCGCCCAGCCCCTCACCCTGCCGGTCCGGTGCCACCGCCAACCGCCCGACCTCGGCCTCCGCGCCCAGCACGGTGACCCGCACCGCGCCGACCACCCGGCCACCGTCCCGGGCCACCAGCACCCGGCCCGCGGCGATCGCCGAGTCGAGGTCGGCGACCGTCTCCCGCACCGGCGGGATCGCCGCCCCGTACGCGAGCGCCTCGGTGACGAACGCCGCCCGCTGCACGGTGAGCACCTCGCCGGCGTCCGCCGCCGTCGCCGGCTCGATCCGGACCGCACTGCCGGCCGGCCGGCCGTGAAGCAGCGGGGCCCGCAGGACGACCCGGTCGGCGCCGGGGCCGGAGTAGTCGGCGACCGTCTCGGCGACGAATCCGAGCGCGCGGTGGAACGCGATCGAGCCGGCGTTTCCCGGCGCGGTGATCGCGGTCAGCCGGTCGGCGCCGCGCCCGGCGGCGAGGTCACCGAACCGCTGGTACAGGGTGCGGCCGAGGCCGGAACCGCGGGCGTCGTCGCGCACCGCGACCAGGTGCACGTAGCCCTCGCCGGTGGGCGCGACGAACCCGAACAGGTAGCCCGCGATGCCGTCTGCCCGAGCGACCAGGCTGGTGTCGGCGAACTGCCGGCAGTACATCGGGTGGTGCAGCGACCGCAGGTCCCGCCCAGGCCAGTACCGGTCGTGGTCGGCGAGGATCCGTCCGAGGTCCGCCGGTGTCGGCGCGTCGATCCGCACCGGGCCACCATACGAGCCGTGGCCGGACGTGCCGCGGGCCGGCTCATCGGCAGCCGTGCGGTCGGGCCCGCTGGTGCGGGTCGACGCGCAACAGTGCCGTGCCGTCCGGGCCGCAGCCCACCAGTCGGGCACCGGGGTAGGGCCACACCGGGGTGTGCCCGCTCGGCCGCCACACGATCCAGCGCACCCGGTACCGGGCGAGCAGCGCCCTGCGCTGTGCGGGGGTCGCCGGTCGCCAGCCGAGGATGCGGTCCTCGTCGGCGGCGCGGCGCGCCTCGTCCGGTACCGCCGGCGACGGCCACTGGGTCCGCACCGACCGCAGTCCGTAGGCCGGCAGTTCTCGCCGCGAGTACCAGAAGTTCGCCACCGCGGTGTCGCCGGCCCGCACGTGGCCGGCGATCCACCCCAACCGCGGGTACGGTGCCTGCGCGCCGGTCGCCGCCTCGGCTCGGGCCCGGCGCGGCTCGCCCGGCACCGCGCGGGCCAGCGCCCAGGCGTTGGCGTACCCGCCGACCACGAGCGCCACACAGCTGGCCGCGGCGAGTACCGCGAGGCCGGTGCGTCGCCACCGGTGCAGCGCGGCACGATGCCGCCACCCCTCCGCGAGCACGATGGCGAGGGCGGCCTGACCGGGCAGCGCGACCCCTGGGCCGAGCCGGCCCAGCGACCAGGCGCCGGTGAGGCCCCCGACGGCGCAGCCGGCCCCGCACACCACGGCCGTCCAGAACAGCGGATCGCGCCGGTCCCGGACCACCCGGACGGCCAGCGCCGGCACGACCAACGGCAGCAACGCCCACTTGATCACCGGTTGCTGGTAGAGCGCGTGGTGGATGTCGTCGAACTGTGCCTGGTCGCCGAACATCGCCGGCAGGCTGATCCATGGCCAGGCGAGTGCCAGCAGCCCGGACCCGACCGAGGAGGCCGTCGCGATCGGTACCGCCACCGAACGCCGCCGGACCTGCCCGGCGAGCGTGATCAGCACCGAGATGCCGGCGACCAGCGCGGTGAACGGGTGGACCAGCAGCATCAGCCCGGGCAGTACGAGAAAGACGGCGAGCAGGTGCAGCCGGCCGACCCGGTCCACGCGCACTGCGGTCCGCCAGGTCTCGAACCAGCACGCCGCCGCGAACACGCTCGGCCAGGCGAACCCGACACTCAACGCCCCCAGCGCCGGGAAGCCGGACCAGAACCACACCCCGGCGCCCCACAGCAGCAGCATCAGCGGCAGCGCCAGCACCGGCGCCCACCGGGCCGGCGTCAGCGCCCGCACCAGCCGGTACCAGCAGAGCAGCAGCAGCGCCGTGCCGGCCAGCCCACCGATGGTCAGCACCACCCAGACCGACCAGCCGGTCAGGTGCATCGACCACCCCAGCGTCATCGCCCACGGCGAGAAGTAGGCGAACGGCACGTGCTCGCCGGTCAGCGGCTCGACCGGATGCAGCGGATGCCTGGCGACCTCCACGAGGGTCCCGGCGTGGATCCAGGAGTCGGAAACCCACTCGCCGTGCGTCGAGGTGACTGCCAGCAACGTCAGCAGCGCGGCGGCGAGCGCCGCGTAGGTCGCGACCGGCGCCCGGCCCGGGCCTGCCGGAGGGTCGGAGCCGTCCGGGGCGCCGGAGCCGCCGAGGGGGCCGGAACCGCCGAGGGGGGTGGAGACCAAAGCCACCCGGGCACAGTAACCGGTGCCGACCGGGACGTTTCCGGGCATCGGTGTCCGGGGCATCCGATCCGGCTGCGGTGGACCGGCGGTGGAGGCGCTGTCGACGCTGGTCGGCGGCGACGATCCACCGTTACGACCGCTGCTCGGCAGCATCGTGTACGACCTGGCCGTCCAGGTGTCGCAGCAGCGCCTGGCGGGGTGGTCGGTGTGGGAGCCGGTCAGCCGGGCGGCCGAGCAGACGATTCCCGCGCCCCGGGGTGCCCGCTACCAGCCGCGGCGGCGCCACTCGGCCAGGTGCGGGCGCTCCGCGCCGAGCGTGGTGTCGTCGCCGTGGCCCGGGTAGACCCAGGTGTCGTCCGGCAGCCGCCCGAAGACCTTCGCCTCCAGATCGTCCATCAGGCTGGTGAAGTCGGTCGGGTTGGTGGTCTTTCCGGGCCCGCCCGGGAACAGCGAGTCACCGGTGAACAGGTGCGGGTGACCGGTCGGGTCCCGGTAGAGCAACGCGATCGCCCCGGGGGTGTGGCCGACCAGCGAGATCACCTCCAGGACGCAGTCGCCCACCGGTACCGAGGTGCCCTCGGCGAGGCCGTCGGTGGGTACCGGCAGGGCGGCGGCGTCGCGCGCCCCGGCCACCGAACGGGCGCCGGTCGCGGACACCACGGCGGCCAACGCCTGCCAGTGGTCGGCGTGCCGGTGCGTGGTGACCACGGTGCCCAGGCCGTGGTCGTCGACCAGGTCGAGCAGCACGTCCGGGTCGGCCGCGGCGTCGATCAGCGCCTGCGTTCCGGTCGCCCGGCAGCGCAGCAGGTACGCGTTGTTGTCCATCGGCCCGACGGAGACCTTGGTGATCGACAGCCGGTCCAGCGAACGGGTGGCGGCCGGGCCGCCCGGCCGGACATGTCCGGTGTAGGTCATGCCGGGCAGGTTACTGCCCGCCGTGCCGGCATCGGGCCGTGGCGGTCGGGATATTGGGTGGCGGGTGCGTCTCGCCGGGCCGTACGGTCGGGGCCAGATCAGATGCGGTTCGACGGAATCTCGGGGAGGTGACGGTGCGCAGCAGTCACTGGGGTCGGGCTCGCCGTCCGACCGTCGTGTCCCGGGTGTCCGTCCGCGGTTGACCGCGCGGCGCCCGCTTCGAGCCAAGGGTGTCGTCGTTCATGCCGAGCAACCTCGCTGCCGCGCATCCCGCTCCGGTCGACCTCGCGTCGCTGGGCTGGGACGCCGAGCGGGCCCGTTCCTTCACCTCCTACGCCCGTTCCGGCTGCCGGCCGGCCCGGGTCAGCCGCGTCGACCGTGGCGTCTATGCGGTGCTCACCGCCGAGGGCGCGGTGCGAACCACCGCGGCCGGGCGGCTGCTCGCCGCCGCGGCGGCCGACCTGTCCACCCTTCCGGTGGCCGGCGACTGGGTCGCGCTGCGCGACTGGCCGGACGGCCACACCACCGTGGAGACGGTACTGCCGCGGCGCAGTTCGGTGGTGCGCAACAGCGCCGGGCGTGACTCGCTCGGCCAGATCCTTGCGGCCAACGTCGATGTGGCCGCCGTGGTCGAGGCGCTCGACCCGGATCCCGACGCGGGCCGGATCGAGCGGCTGGTCGCCCTGGTCCTGCAGTCCGGCGCGGCGCCGCTGGTGCTGCTCACCAAGGCCGACCGGGTGCCCGACCCGGCGGGCCTGGTGGCGCAGCTGGCGCGCTCGGCGCCGGGCATCGAGGTGCTGCCGATCAGCTCGCGGGACCCGGCCGGGGTGGCCGACCTGGCCCGACGGGTCGGGCACGGTCGGACCCTGGGCCTGTTCGGCGCCTCCGGCGTGGGCAAGTCCAGCCTGGTCAATGCCCTGGTCGGGACGAGCGTACTGGTCACCCGGGCGTTGCGCGCCGACGGCCGCGGCCGGCACACGACCACCTTCCGCGCCCTGGTGCCGCTGCCCGGCGGTGGCGCCGTGCTCGACACCCCGGGCGTCCGGTCGGTCGGCCTGGACGACACCGAGGACGGCCTGCGTGCCGCGTTCGCCGACGTGGCCATGCTCGCCGCGGAGTGCCGGTTCCGGGACTGCCGGCACCAGGACGAGCCGGGCTGTGCGGTGCTCGCCGCGGTGGAGGACGGCAGCCTGCCGGCCCGGCGGCTGGCCAGCTGGCGCAAGCTCGCCGCCGAACTGGCCTGGCAGGACGAACGGCGGGGTGCCCGGGTCGCGGCCGCCCGGCGGGCCGCCGCGCGCCGGGCCCGCGCCACCGACCGGCGTCGCGGCCGGCACGAGCCGTCCTGACGACGGCGGTCGCCACCCGGACGGTGGGGACCGACACTGGCAATGCCGTCGTACATGTGTTTGAATTTGCGCCGTGACCCGGCCCGCGGTCGTCCCATCGACACCGATTGGTGGCGGCGTGTCGGGGTCGGTCGAGCGGGTGGAGTCGGTGGCGCCGGGTGCGCGATCGGCGATGGGTCGGCGTGACCGTCGTCGCGCCGGGAATGTCGGAGGCCGCGGTTAGAGTTGCCGTGTGCGTCTGGCGCCGGTGGCCGGTCGTCGGCGGCAGGGCCGGCGCCGGCGTGGTCGGCGGGCTCGGGCGTGGCCGGCGGGCCCGGGTGGGCGACCGCCCGGCGGCGGCTCCGACACCGACTCGCGGCGAGACACCGTTCTCGCCGGTGTCTCGTTGGTCGAGGCGCGGATGTCGTGGGGGTGGGCCGTGCAGCAGGCCCGACAGAGCGGAAGCGGGAGACAGTGGCCGATCGCCTGATCATCAGCGGTGCGCGCGAGCACAACCTGCGAGACGTCAGCCTCGACCTGCCCCGGGACGCCCTGGTGGTGTTCACCGGGCTGTCCGGTTCGGGCAAGTCGAGCCTGGCGTTCGACACGATCTTCGCCGAGGGGCAGCGGCGTTACGTGGAGAGCCTGTCGGCGTATGCGCGGCAGTTCCTCGGTCAGATGGACAAGCCGGACGTCGACTTCATCGAGGGGCTGTCCCCGGCGGTCTCGATCGACCAGAAGTCCACCTCCCGCAACCCGCGGTCGACCGTCGGGACCATCACCGAGATCTACGACTACCTGCGGCTGCTGTTCGCTCGCATCGGCGCCCCGCACTGCCCGATCTGCGGTGAGGCGATCAGCCGGCAGACCCCGCAGCAGATCGTCGACCGGATCCTCGGCTACCCGGCCGGCACCCGGTTCCAGGTGCTCGCGCCGGTGGTGCGGGGCCGCAAGGGCGAGTACGTCGACCTGTTCGCCGAGCTGCAGTCCAAGGGCTACGCGCGGGCCCGGGTGGACGGATCGGTGCACCAGCTCACCGATCCGCCGACGCTGAAGAAGCAGGAGAAGCACAGCATCGAGGTCGTGGTGGACCGGCTGGCCGTCAAACCGGCCAGCAAGCAGCGGCTGACCGACTCGGTGGAGACGGCGCTGGGGCTCGCCGACGGCCGGGTGGTGTTCGACTTCGTCGACCTGCCGGCCGACGACGAGGGCCGGGAGCGTCGCTTCTCCGAGCACTTCGCCTGCCCGAACGACCACCCGCTCAGCATCGAGGAGCTGGAGCCGCGGTCGTTCTCCTTCAACGCGCCGTACGGCGCCTGCCCGACCTGCACCGGCATCGGCACCCGCAAGGAGGTCGACCCCGAGCTGGTGGTGCCGGACCAGGAGAAGTCGCTGGCCGAGGGTGCCATCCAGCCCTGGTCGACCGGCCACAACATGGAGTACTTCCAGCGCCTGCTGCAGGGGCTGGCCGACCAGCTCGGCTTCGACCTGGACGCACCGTGGCGCAAGCTGCCGGCCCGGGCGCAGAAGGCGGTCCTGCACGGCTCCGACGCGCAGGTGCACGTCAAGTACCGCAACCGGTACGGGCGACAGCGGTCCTACTACGCGGCGTTCGAGGGCGTGATCCCGTTCCTGGAGCGGCGTCGCGCGGAGACCGAGAGCGAGTGGAGCCGCGACCGGTACGAGGGATACATGCGCGACATCCCCTGCCCGGCCTGCGGCGGCACCCGGCTCAAGCCCGAGATCCTGGCGGTCACGATCTCCGGCCACAACATCGCCGAGGTGTGCGCGCTGCCGATCGACGAGTGCGCGGCGCTGATCGGCGAGCTGAGCCTGACCAAGCGGCAGAAGCTGATCGCCGAGGCGGTGCTGAAGGAGATCCAGGCGCGGCTGCGGTTCCTGCTCGACGTCGGCCTCGACTACCTGTCGCTGGACCGGCCGTCGGCGACCCTGTCCGGCGGTGAGGCGCAGCGGATCCGGCTGGCGACCCAGATCGGCTCCGGCCTGGTCGGTGTGCTCTACGTGCTCGACGAGCCCTCGATCGGGCTGCACCAGCGGGACAACAACCGGCTGATCGAGACGCTCACCCGGTTGCGGGACCTGGGCAACACGCTGATCGTGGTGGAGCACGACGAGGACACCATCCGGTCCGCCGACTGGGTGGTCGACATCGGGCCCGGCGCCGGCGAGCGGGGCGGCCACATCGTGCACTCCGGCTCGGTGTCGGGGCTGCTGACCAACGCCGACTCGCTGACCGGTGCCTACCTGTCCGGGCGCACCGCGATCGAGCTGCCGGCGCTGCGCCGGCCCCCGG
The DNA here is from genome assembly GCF_016865425.1 of Actinocatenispora thailandica. Taxonomy (NCBI): domain Bacteria; kingdom Bacillati; phylum Actinomycetota; class Actinomycetes; order Micromonosporales; family Micromonosporaceae; genus Actinocatenispora; species Actinocatenispora thailandica. Next base: position 2,853,708 of record NZ_AP023355.1, read on the forward strand.
CCAAGGGCCACGAGCTGGTCATCAAGGGTGCCCGCGAACACAACCTGCGCAACATCGACGTCACCATCCCGCTCGGTTGCCTGGTGACGGTGACCGGGGTGTCCGGCTCCGGCAAGTCGACGCTGATCAACGACATCTTCTACGCGGTGCTCGCCAACCAGGTCAACGGCGCGCGGCTGGTGCCCGGCCGGCACACCCGCATCACCGGCATCGACAAGGTCGACAAGGTGGTCGGCGTCGACCAGTCGCCGATCGGGCGCACCCCGCGCTCCAACCCGGCGACGTACACCGGGGTGTTCGACAACATTCGCAAGCTGTTCGCCGAGACCACCGAGGCGAAGGTGCGTGGATACACGCCGGGGCGGTTCTCGTTCAACGTCAAGGGCGGGCGCTGTGAGGCGTGCGCCGGCGACGGCACCATCCGGATCGAGATGCAGTTCCTGCCCGACGTGTACGTGCCCTGCGAGGTGTGCCACGGCGCCCGGTACAACCGGGAGACGCTGGAGGTGCACTACAAGGGCAAGACCATCGCCGAGGTGCTGGACATGCCGATCGAGGAGGCGGCCGGATTCTTCGAGCCGATCACCTCGATCCACCGGCACCTCAAGACGCTCGTCGAGGTCGGGCTCGGGTACGTGCGGCTCGGCCAGCCGGCGCCGACCCTGTCCGGCGGCGAGGCACAGCGGGTCAAGCTCGCCAGCGAGCTGCAGAAGCGTTCCACCGGGCGCACCGTGTACGTGTTGGACGAGCCGACCACCGGGCTGCACTTCGAGGACATCCGCAAGCTGCTGCACGTGCTGCAGAGCCTCGTCGACAAGGGCAACACGGTGGTGGTGATCGAGCACAACCTGGACATCATCAAGACGTCCGACTGGCTGATCGACATGGGGCCGGAGGGCGGCAACAAGGGCGGTACGGTCGTCGTCACCGGGACTCCGGAACAGGTCGCGGCGGACGAGCAGAGCCATACCGGGCGATTCCTGCAGCCGATCCTGGCGGGCGCGGGCGGGTCGGGTGCGGCCAAGCGCACCGTCGCGGCCAGCTCGACGCGGGGCGCCGCTGGCGCGACTGCCCGTGCCACCGCAGCGAAGTCCGCCCGCGCGAAGTCCGGTGGCGCCGGCTCGACCGGCGCGAAGTCCGCGCCGTCGAAGTCCGCGCCGGCGAAGTCGGCGTCGTCGAAGTCGGCGTCGTCGAACGGAGCGAAGTCCACCAATGCGAAGTCGGCGGCGAAGACCGGTGCGAAGTCTGCGGCGAAGACCGGTGCGGTGAAGCCGTCCGCCGGCGCGGGCCGCACCGGCCGGGCGACGTCGGCCGCCCGGAGCCGCTGAGCGGGACTGGTCAGTCGCGCCAGAGCATCGCGGCGGCCATGTCGGCGTTGGCGTAGTGGACGAAGGTGTCCCGACGATCGTCGTCCGTGGCCTTCGCGGCGGTGCCGACGGTGATCACCAGGTACTGATCGGTGACCTGCTGCACCATGGCGCCTTCCACGTGCGGATGCAACTTCGAGCGCCGCAGCGCGAGCTGGCTGCCGGCCAGGCCCCGGCCGGCCCGCTTGGCGTGCGCGGCGGTGTCGAACATCAGCACCAGCTGCTCCATTCGGACCCGGTCGCCGGCCGTGCGGTAGTCCAGCTCGATGCCCGACCGGCAGCCCTGTGCGCTGAGCGCCCGGTCGTGCTCGACCGGTGCGCAGCTGTCGAGGTTGCGACCGCCGGTCTTGGTGGCGTCGAGCTTCACCTGGTCGAGCCGGAAGTGCCAGTCGTGGTAGTTCGACTGCCGTAGCGGCCCGTGGTCGACGTCGTGACCGGTGGCGCCCGGCTTCCTGCCGGCCCGGGTGACGAGCAGCCCGGCGATCACCAGGCCGGCCAGCACGAACAGCATGCAGGTCGCGCCGACGCCGAGCAGGACCGGCCAGCCCCGCCGCGGGGCACGGGGCGCCGGCTGCCAGCTCGGCGGCGGAGCGTCACCCTCGGCGACCCGGCCGTCGGCCCATTGGCTACGCGACGCGTACGGGTTCCAGGCCGGTGCCGCCCCGTGGTCGTCCGGCGCCGGTCGGTCCACCGCGGGGCGGTCCGGGCCGGCCCCGGGCTCGCCGGTGGGTGGGGTCGGCTGCCACGGCTCGACCGGATCCGAGGGTGCCGAGTCGCGCCCCGCCGAGTCGCGCCTCGCCAGGTCGCGCCCCGCCGGGTCGGGCCTCGACGACGGCGGCGCCGCGCCGGTCGGGTCGTACCCGGGCGGTGTCGGCCCGGCCGGTGGCACGCTCACGGCTCCTCCTCACCCGGGTCCGCTCGGCGGCCGCGATCGTCGAACGCTTCGAGTCACGACCCTAACGAGGGTCGGCAACGCGCGGGCGAGCCGCGGCGGCCGGCGTGCAGCTGTGGAGCTGTCGGTCCCGGTGGATAGGCTTGTCAGGTGCCGGATCCGTCGAGCTACCGCCCAGCACCGGGCACGATTCCCGATGCGCCCGGGGTGTACCGGTTTCGTGACCCGAGCGGCCGGGTGATCTACGTCGGGAAGGCGAAGAGCCTGCGCAACCGCCTCAACTCGTACTTCGCGGATCCGGCCGGGCTGCACCCGCGCACGTTCCAGATGGTCACCACCGCGGCCCGGGTCGACTGGACGGTGGTGTCCAGCGAGGTCGAGGCGCTCCAGCTGGAGTACAACTGGATCAAGGAGTTCGACCCGCGGTTCAACGTCAAGTACCGCGACGACAAGAGCTATCCCTACCTCGCCGTCACCCTCAACGAGGAGTACCCGCGGCTGCAGGTGATGCGCGGCGCCAAGCGCAAGGGCGTGCGCTACTTCGGGCCGTACTCGCACGCCTGGGCCATCCGGGAGACCCTCGACCTGCTGCTGCGGGTGTTCCCGGCCCGCACCTGCTCGGCCGGGGTGTTCAAGCGGTCCGGGCAGATCGGCCGACCGTGCCTGCTCGGCTACATCGGCAAGTGCTCGGCGCCGTGCGTCGGCCGGGTCAGCGCCGAGGAGCACCGCGCGATCGTCGACGACTTCTGCGACTTCATGGCCGGCCACACCGACAAGATGGACCGCCGGCTGCAGCGCGAGATGGCCGAGGCCTCCGAGCAACTGGAGTTCGAGCGGGCGGCGCGGATCCGGGACGACCTGGCCGCACTGCGGCGCGCGGTGGAGAAGCAGGCCGTGGTGCTCCCGGACGGGACGGACGCCGACGTGGTGGCGTTCGCGCAGGACCCGCTGGAGGCCGCGGTCCAGGTGTTCCACGTGCGCGGCGGGCGGGTGCGCGGCCAGCGCGGCTGGGTGGTGGAGAAGGTCGAGGACCTGACCACCGCCGACCTGGTCGAGCAGTTCTGCACCCAGGTGTACGGCGCGACCGACTCGCCGGAGTCGGCCAACATCCCGCGCGAGGTGCTGGTACCGGAGCTGCCCGCGGACGCCGAGACGCTCGCCGAGTGGCTGTCCGGGCGGCGCGGGTCGCGGGTGCGGCTGCGGGTGCCGCAGCGTGGCGACAAGCGCGCCCTGTTCGAGACCGTCGAGCGCAACGCGGCGCAGTCGCTGACCCAGCACAAGCTGCGCCGCTCCAGCGACCTGACCGCCCGCAGCAAGGCGCTGCAGGAGATCGCCGATGCGCTGGGCATGGACACCGCGCCGCTGCGGATCGAGTGCTACGACATCTCGCACATCCAGGGCACCGACGTGGTGGCGAGCATGGTGGTGTTCGAGGACGGGCTGGCCCGCAAGAGCGAGTACCGCCGCTTCGCGGTGCGCGGCAACCCGGACGGCACCGGTACCGACGACGTGTCCGCGATGGCCGAGGTGCTGCGCCGCCGGTTTTCCCGCTACCTGGAGGCGCGGGCCGAGTCCGGTGACCCGATCGGCGGCGACGACGTCGGCGACGAGGCGGCGGACGCCGCGACCGGGGATGCCACCGCGGGGCCGCTGCCGGGCATCGACCCGACGACCGGGCGGCCCCGCCGGTTCGCCTATCCGCCCCAGCTGGTGGTGGTCGACGGCGCGCAGCCGCAGGCGGACGCGGCGGCCGGGGTGCTGGCCGAGCTGGGCATCGACGACGTGGCGGTGTGCGGGCTCGCCAAGCGCCTGGAGGAGGTCTGGCTGCCGAGCACCGTCGACGAGTACCCGGTGATCCTGCCGCGCACCAGCGAGGGGCTCTACCTGCTGCAGCGGGTGCGGGACGAGGCGCACCGGTTCGCCATCACCTACCACCGGCAGCGTCGTTCGAAGCGGATGACGACCTCGGCGTTGGACGAGGTACCCGGGCTGGGTGAGGTGCGGCGCAAGGCGCTGCTGCGCCAGTTCGGTTCGGTGAAACGGTTGCGCTCGGCGCGGGTGGAGGAGATCGCGGAGGTGTCCGGCATCGGCCCGCGCACCGCCGCGCTGGTGTTCGCCGCCCTGCACCCGGACGCCGGGACCGCTGGCGGCGGTGCGGCGGCACCGACGGACGCGGCGGACCCGGGCAATGCGGTGTCCCGGGACGATCGCGCGGCTCCGGCCGGCCCGGCGCCGCGGCGGCTCGCGACGGGCGCGGGTGACACGGCCGCCGGACTGACCGGCGACACCGGCCCCGATCCGGCCACCGGCGACGTAGCCTCCGGTGTGGCAGCCGCGCCGGCGGCCGGGGGGACCGCAGCGGCCGGCGCGGAGGAGACCGGTGACCGGCGTGCCGGTCGCGAGGGGGGCGAGTGAACAACCAGCAGGCCGTCACGGCCGACCGCGCCGACGGCGCGACCGGGGACGGCGAACGGGACGGACCGCGGCATGCCGAGATGGAGCTGGTGGTCGTCACCGGCGTCTCCGGAGGCGGCCGGTCCACCGTCGCCCGCGCGCTGGAGAACGTCGGCTACTACGTCGTGGACAACCTGCCGCAGGCGCTGATGGTCACCATGGCCGAGCTGGCTTACCGCTCGGGCGGCGCGACCCGGCGCACCGCGATGGTGCTGGACGTGCGCAGTCGCGCGTTCTCCACCGACCTGGCCGGCGCGGTGCGCGCCCTGCGTGAGCGCGGGTTCCGGCCACACGTGGTGTTCGTGGACGCCGACGACGAGGTGCTGATCCGCCGGTTCGAGTCGGTCCGGCGCTCGCATCCGCTGCAGGGCGAGGGCCGGCTCGCGGACGGCATCGCGGCCGAGCGGTCGCTGCTCGCGGGGGCCCGCGCGGAGTCCGACGTGCTCATCGACACCAGCCAGCTCAACGTCAACCAGTTGCGGGCCCGGGTGGAGGAGCTGTTCGGCACGCCGGACGTGCGCACCCTGCGGATCACCGTGCTGTCGTTCGGCTTCAAGTACGGCCTGCCGCCGGACGCCGACTTCGTGGTCGACGCGCGCTTCTTGCCGAACCCGTTCTGGGTGCCGGAGCTGCGGGACCACACCGGGCTGCAACCCGACGTCAGCGCCTACGTGCTGGGCCAGCCCGGCGCCCAGACCTTCGTGTCCGGCTACGCCGAGCTGATCGGGGCGTCCGCGGCCGGCTTCGAACGGGAGGGCAAGCGCTACCTGACGGTGGCGGTGGGGTGCACCGGCGGCAAGCACCGCAGCGTGGCGATCGGGGAGGCGCTGGCCGGCCGGCTCCGGGACGCCGGCCTCGCCGCCCATGCGCAACATCGCGACCTGGGGCGCGAATGACGGCGGCGGATCGTCCCGTCCCGATGGGGGAGCGGTACCCGTCGATCGGCAACGTGGTCGCCTTCGGCGGTGGGCACGGCCTGTCCGCGACGTTGCGGGCACTGCGCCGGCTGGGTTGCGCGCCGACGGCGGTGGTGACCGTCGCCGACAACGGCGGGTCGAGTGGCCGGCTGCGTCGCTCCCGGCCGATCCTGCCGCCGGGCGATCTGCGCCAGGCGCTGGCCGCGCTGGCCGCCGACGACGACACCAGCGCGACCAATGCCCGGCTGATGCAGCACCGCTTCGCCGGTACCGACGAGCTGGCCGGTCACGCGGTGGGAAACCTGCTGCTGCTCGGGTTGTTCGAGGTGTTCGACGATCCGGTGGCGGCGCTGGACCACGCCGCGGAGCTGGTCCGGGCCACCGGCCGGGTGCTGCCGATGTCCCGCACGCCGCTGTCGATCGAGGCGAGCGTGCGCGGCGCCGACCCGACCCGCCCGAACGACACCGTCGTGGTGCGTGGGCAGCACGAGCTGGCGGTGAGCACCGGCGAGGTCCGCGAGGTACGGCTGGTGCCGGGCTCGCCCGATGCCTGCGCCGAGGCGGTGGCCGCGATCGGCGCCGCCGACTGGCTGCTGCTCGGGCCAGGCTCCTGGTACACCAGCGTGATTCCGCATCTGCTGGTGCCCGAGCTGCGGGCCGCGATCGTGGCGAGCCCGGCCCGGCGGCTGGTCACCCTCAACCTGGCCACCGAGTCGGAGACGAGCGGGCTGTCGGCCGCCGACCACCTGGCCGAGCTGACCCGTTACCTGCCGCGGCTGCGCGCGGACGTGGTCCTCGCGGACGAACGGGTGATGGGCGAGCAGGCGCCGCTACGGGTTGCGGCAGAATCACTGGGTGCCCGGTTGGTCACGGCACGGGTGGCCGCCGCCGATTCGGCGCCGCGGCACGATCCGGCGGCGCTGGCCGTGGCACTCGAGGGCATTCTCGGTTCGAACAAGCCGATCCTCGGTTCCCAGGTGGACCGAGTGGACGTGAGGTGAGCAACACGATGGCCATGACGGGGGCCGTGAAGGACGAGCTGAGCCGGGTGGATGTCACCAAGCCGTGCTGCCGCAAGGCGGAGATGGCGGCGATGCTGCGCTTCGCCGACGGCCTGCACATCATGGGCGGCCACGTGGTGGTCGAGGCGGAGCTGGACACCGGCGCCGCCGCCCGCCGGCTGCGCCGCGAGATCGCCGAGGTGTACGGCTACCCGAGTGAGATCCACGTGCTCGCCTCCGGTGGGCTGCGCAAGGCGAGCCACTACATCGTCCGGGTGGTGCGCGACGGTGAGGCGCTGGCGCGCCAGACCGGCCTGCTCGACCTGCGCGGCCGCCCGGCGCGCGGGCTGCCGCCGCACGTGGTCTCGGCGAGCGTGTGCTGCGCGGTCGCGGCCTGGCGGGGTGCCTTCCTGGCCCACGGGTCGCTCACCGAGCCGGGGCGCTCGTGCTCGCTGGAGGTCAGCTGTCCGGGGCCGGAGGCGGCGCTGGCGTTGGTGGGCGCGGCGCGCCGGATCGGGATCATGGCCAAGGCCCGGGAGGTGCGCGGCATCGACCGGGTGGTGGTCAAGGACGGTGACGCGATCGGCGCGATGCTGACGCGGCTCGGCGCCCATGCCAGCGTGCTGGCGTGGGAGGAGCGGCGGGTGCGCCGGGAGGTGCGGGCGACCGCGAACCGGTTGGCCAACTTCGACGACGCGAACCTGCGCCGGTCGGCGCGGGCCGCGGTGGCGGCGGCGGCCCGGGTCACCCGGGCGCTGGAGATCCTCGGTGCCGAGGCGCCGGATCATCTGGTGGTCGCCGGCCGGCTGCGGCTGGAGCACCGGCAGGCGTCGCTGGAGGAGCTGGGCGCGTTGGCCAACCCGCCGCTGACCAAGGATGCGATAGCGGGACGGATCCGGCGGCTGCTGGCGTTGGCGGACAAGCAGGCGCACGACCGGTCGATTCCGGACACCGAGTCGGCGGTGACCGCCGAGATGCTCGCCAGCGAGGCATGAGCAGCGTCACCGGTTCGGGGTTCGGGCCGCACGATGGTCCGGTTCGGTGTGAGCTGGCCGTGGTACCGGCCCCTCACGGCCGGCGCGGATCGCAACGATAGGGTCGGGTGTGTTCGGCGACGAGGCCGACGGCTCGCTCCCCGCCCCGGTGGTGGCGTCCGAGCGTCGCTGCCGACGGTGGCGGCGTGTCGGGGGCCCGTCGACCGGCGGCGAGGCGGCCCCACACCTGTGACAACGACGGGCCGGCTTCGGCCGGCGGACATTCTGGTGAGGAGATGGGTCGCGTGACCATCCGGGTTGGCATCAACGGCTTCGGCCGGATCGGCCGCAACTTCTTCCGTGCCGCGCTCGAACAGGGCGCCGACGTGGAGGTCGTGGGCTACAACGATCTGGGCGACACCGCCACGATTGCGCAGTTGCTCAAGTACGACTCGGTGCTGGGCCGGCTGCCCGCGGAGATCAGCCACGACGACAAGTCGATCACGGTGAACGGCAAGCGCATCGTGGCGCTGGCGGAGAAGGTCGCCCCGGCCGGCCTGCCGTGGAAGGACCTGGGCGCCGACGTGGTCGTCGAGTCCACCGGCCGGTTCACCAAGGCCGAGGACGCGCGCGGCCACCTGGACGCGGGCGCGAAGAAGGTCGTGATCTCCGCCCCGGCCAAGGGCGAGGACCTGACCGTGGTGCTGGGCGTCAACGACGACCAGTACGACGCGGCCAAGCACCACGTCATCTCGAACGCGTCGTGCACCACGAACTGCCTGGCCCCGCTGGCGAAGGTGCTGAACGACGCGTTCGGCATCGAGAGTGGTCTGATGACCACGATCCACGCCTACACGCAGGACCAGAACCTGCAGGACGGGCCGCACAAGGACCTGCGCCGGGCCCGCGCGGCGGCGATCAACGTGGTGCCGGCCACCTCGGGGGCGGCCAAGGCGATCGGTCTGGTGCTGCCGGAGCTGAACGGCAAGCTCACCGGCGCCGCGCTGCGGGTGCCGGTGCCGACCGGTTCGGCGACCGACCTGACCGTGCTGCTGCGCGAGGCGCCGTCGGTGGAGGCGGTGAACGCGGCGTACAAGGCGGCCGCCGAGTCCGGCCCGCTGTCCGGTTACCTGCGGTACAACGACGATCCGATCGTGTCCAGCGACATCGTCACCGACCCGGCGTCGTGCATCTACGACGCGCCGCTGACCCAGGTGATCGGCAACCAGGTCAAGGTCATCGGCTGGTACGACAACGAGTGGGGCTACTCCAACCGGCTGGTGGACCTGGTCAAGCTCGTCGGCGCCGACCTGTAAGGACATCATGCGAACCCTGGACGATCTGCTCGCGGAGGGCGTCTCGGGCCGGCGGGTGCTGGTGCGCGCCGACCTGAACGTCCCGCTGCGGCACACCGAGGAGTCGGTCACGGTGACCGACGACGGCCGGATCCGGGCGGTGCTGCCGACCATCCGGGCGCTGGCCGAGGCCGGTGCGCACGTGGTGGTCTGCTCGCACCTGGGCCGCCCGAAGGGCGCGCCGGAGCCGAAGTACTCGCTGGCTCCGGTCGCGGCCCGGTTCTCCGAGCTGTTGGGCGCTCCGGTGGCGTTCGCGACCGACACGGTGGGGGAGTCGGCCGACACGGTCACCGGCTCGCTGGCCGCCGGCGAGGTCGCGCTGCTGGAGAACCTGCGCTTCAACGCCGGTGAGACCAGCAAGGACGACGCCGAGCGTGCCGCGTTCGCGGCCAAGCTCGCCGGGTACGGCGAGGCGTACGTGGACGACGCGTTCGGCGCGGTGCACCGCAAGCACGCCAGCGTGTACGACGTGCCGAAGCTGCTGCCGCATTTCGCCGGCGGCCTGGTGGTGCGGGAGCTGGACACGCTGTCGGCGTTGACCAGCGACCCGAAGCGGCCGTACGTGGTGGTCCTCGGCGGCGCGAAGGTCTCCGACAAGCTCGGCGTGATCAACAACCTGCTGCCCAAGGTCGACGCGCTGCTGATCGGCGGCGGGATGTGCTTCACGCTGCTGGCCGCGCAGGGGTACGGGGTCGGCGACTCGCTGCTGGAGGCCGACCAGATCGACACCTGCAAGCAGCTGCTGGCGGAGGCGGGCGACAAGATCGTGCTGCCCACCGACGTGGTGGTGGCGGCCGAGCTGTCGGCCACCGCGGCCACCCGGGTGGTCGGGGTCGACGCGATCGACGCCGGCGACAAGGGGCTCGACATCGGCCCGCAGACGGCGCGCGCGTTCGCCGCGAGGTTGGCCGACGCGGCCACGGTGTTCTGGAACGGCCCGATGGGCGTCTTCGAGTACGAGCCGTTCGCGGCCGGCACGAAGGCGGTCGCCGAGGCGGTCGCCGGCGCGGGCTTCAGCGTGGTCGGTGGTGGCGACTCGGCCGCCGCGGTCCGGGCCCTCGACGTCGACGAGGCGAGCTTCTCGCACATCTCCACCGGCGGTGGCGCCTCGCTGGAGTACCTGGAGGGCAAGACCCTGCCCGGTGTCGCGGCGTTGGAGGCCTGAACCGATGGCGAAGAAGTCCGGTTCGGCGCCGGGGCGCCGGCCGCTGATGGCGGGCAACTGGAAGATGAACCTCAACCACCTCGAGGCCATCGCGCTGACCCAGAAGCTCGCGTTCTCGCTGAACGAGAGGCAGCTGTCGGAGGTGGAGACGGTGGTGCTGCCGCCGTTCACCGACATCCGCAGCGTGCAGACCCTGGTCGCCGGCGACAAGCTGTTGCTGGGCTACGGCGCCCAGGACCTCTCGCCGTACGACTCCGGCGCGCACACCGGGGACATCTCCGGCGCGATGCTCGCCAAGCTCGGCTGCTCGTACGTGCTGGTCGGGCATTCGGAGCGACGGGAGCAGCACGGCGAGGACGACGCGGTCGTCAACGCCAAGCTGAAGGCGGCGATCAAGCACGAGATCGCGCCGCTGCTGTGCGTCGGTGAGGGGCTGGCGGTCCGCGAGGACGGCGAGCACGTCGCGCACTGCACGGCGCAGCTGGTCGCGGCGCTGAAGGGCGTCAAGGCCGAGCAGGCCGCGTCGCTGGTGCTGGCGTACGAGCCGGTCTGGGCGATCGGCACCGGCAAGACGGCGACGCCGGAGGACGCGCAGGAGGTCATCGGCGCGCTGCGGGCGAAGCTGGCCGAGCTGTACTCCGTGGAGCTCGCCGAGCAGACCCGGATTCTCTACGGCGGCTCGGTGAAGTCGAAGAACATCGCCGGCATCATGGCCCAGTCGGACATCGACGGCGCCCTGGTGGGCGGTGCCAGCCTGGACGTCGAGGAGTTCGTGCTGATCTGCCGGTACCGGGACCTGTTCGGCTGAGGCTGGCCGGGCGAGGCGGTTCAGGGGCGGGTGCTGCGGCGCCCGCCCCTTTCGCGTACCCACCATCCGATCGCGACGCCGATCGCGAGCGCACCGACGGTGCCGGCGAGGCGCCGGCCGGCCGGGCCGCGGCGTGGCATCGCCGCCGCGGCGACACCACCGGTACTCGCCCGTGCGGCGACGCCGGGGCCGCTCGGCGTGGTGCGCGGCTGCGGGCCGTCGCGGCGAACGGTGCCGGCGGGTCCGGCGGTCACCGCCGCGCGGTAGTCGGCCTCGACCATCCGGAAGAAGCGGCGGCTGCGCCGGGAGCGGCCGATCATCCGCTCCTCGTCCTGTTCCCGCCAGCAGCGCCGGCCGACCTCACCGGCGAAGAACCTCCGCAGGCTCAGCCGCAACCGCTGCTCGTTGAACGCACCGACCTGCCAGCCGGCGTGCCAGTAGCCGATCATCAGGGTCACGTAGAGGTCGACGTCGGTGGCGAGGCCGGTGTCGCGCCGCGGCCCCCAGCAGGCGGCGAGCGCCGGGTCGTCCATCGACATCCGCAGCATCTCGCGGTGGTACTCGCGGAACGCGTACTCGCGCTCGACCCGGCTCTGCCGGCGTTGCAGGACGAGCGATCCGGCCACGCCGACCAGCGCGATCCCGGAGGCGATCGCGGCGACCCCGCCGTACGTGTCGCCGACCCAGCCCAGTCGCTGCCAGTCGGTGCCGCCGTGCAGCATCGGCCGCATCAGCAGCGGGGAGAGCACGACGAGGGCGATTGTGGCCACGCCGAGTGCGATGGCCAGCACGGTTCGCAGCACGGTGCGGGCGGTGCCGGTCGCGCCGATCGCCACGGTGCCGTCCTTTCCGGTTCTGCGCCACGTCGTACCGGTCGCGCGAGGCGTGCCCTGCCCGGTGGTTGCGGGCCGGCCGAGGCTATCTTCTCAATGTGCGAGGTGTACGCGTATGGCTACGTAGGGTGCAGATAGCGAGGGTCGTTGCCGCCGGGACGGCGCTGCTGACCGTCGTCGCCGGCTGTTCCGGCCCGGCCGGCCACGCCGAACCACCCGGCGGGTTGCGCCGCGGCGGCACCGTCTACCTGCTCGCCGAGTCCAACGGTTTCGCGCACCTGGACCCGCAGCGCACCTTCACCACGGCGGCGCTCAACGTCAGCCGGCTGATCTACCGCACGCTGACCGCGTTTCGTACCAACCCGAACGGCACCGGCGTGACCCTGCACCCGGACCTCGCCACCGACCTGGGCCGGGCGTCCGACGGCAACCGCACCTGGCGATTCACCCTGCGTACCGGCGTCCGCTGGGCCGACGGCGAGCCGGTCACCTGCGCGGCGGTCAAGTACGGTGTGCAGCGCAGCTTCGCGCCGGCCGCGGCCGGCGGCCCGAGCTACCCGCGGCAGCTGCTCGCCGACACCGCCGGCTACCACGGACCGGCGCCGGGCGACGCCTCCTCGCCGGGCCTGTCGTCGGTGCGCTGCGACGGACGGACGATCACGTTCCGGCTGCGGCGGCCGTGCGGCGACTTCGGTGACGTGGTGGCGCTGCCGGTGTTCGCGCCGGTGCGCCCGGACCTGGATGCCCGCGGCGGCTACGACCTCCGGCCGGCCTCCGACGGCCCGTACCGGATCGCCCGGCGCACCGACCGCGAGCTGGTGCTGACCCGCAACCGGTACTGGCGGGCGGCGAGCGATCCGATCCGGCCGGCGTACCCGGACCGGTTCGTGGTGCGGTTCGGTGCCGACCCGGGCTGGTCCACCGACGCGCTGGTCACCGACCGTGGCGCCGCACGGGCCTCCATCCAGCTCGACTACAACGTGCCGGCGAACTTCGTCCAGCAGGTCATCAACGATCCGGAGCAGAATGCCCGCACCGTGTCCGGGCCGACCGGCGCGATCCGCTACCTCGCCGTGAACACCCGGCGGGTGACCGATCTGCGCTGCCGGCGGGCGATCGGGAACGTGCTGGACAAGCAGTCGTACCGGATGGCGGTCGGCGGGTTCGTGGCCGGCGACTACGCGAGCACCATGCTGCCGCCGGACATCGCGCCGACCGTCGACCATCGCGCGGTGGCCGACCCGGCCGGTGACCTGTCCGCGGCGGTGTCGCAGATCGGTCGTACCGGCCGGTGCCCGGACCAGCTGACCCTCGATTACCAGGACGTGTCGAGCTTCCGGTGGGCGGCGCAGACGATCGTCGACTCGCTGCAGCGCATCGGCGTCCAGGTGCACACCAACCCGATCCCGAAGTCCCGGTTCTACGACGTGGTCGGCGATCCACGGGCCGAGCACGACCTGGTCCTGGCGGCGTGGGTGCCCGACTGGCCGAACGGATCCTCGTACCTGCCGACCCTGTTCGACGGCCGGCTGTTGCGGCAGAACGCGACCGGCGGCAACTACAACCTGTCCCAGCTGGCCGATCCCGCCGTGGACGGCATGATCGACGTCGCCGAGGCGGCGACCAGCCGCCACCGGCAGGACGTCGACTGGGCGGCCGTGGACGCCGCGGTGCGGGCCCGCGGCGCCGTGGTGCCGATCCTCTACGAGCGGGGCCTCGCCATGTACGGCGGCGCCATCGGCGGTGCCGTGATGCAGCCGGTGTACGGCGAGCCGGACGTGCTCGGCCTGGGCCTGCGCCGAACGTGACCGGCGGGTACCGTCGAGCCCGCCGGTCGGCTGATCTTCGGTACGGGTCTGCCCGTGGTCGTACGTCGATGGCCGGTTATGCTGGGACACCGGTCACGGTGTGCGGCGTCTTGCCCTCGCGAGCGAGACCCCCACGGCGTGTCGACCCGGCGCCGACCGGACCGCCCGATGCACCCGAGAGGATTCGCCCCGCATGAACTGGTTGGTGTACGTCCTGACCGGCCTGCTGTTCGCCACCAGCGGCGTGATGGTGCTGCTGATCCTGCTGCACCGCGGCAAGGGTGGCGGGCTGTCCAGCATGTTCGGGGGCGGTGTGTCGTCGAGCCTGTCCGGTTCGTCGGTCGCGGAGAAGAACCTGGACCGGTTCACCGTCATCTGCGGCGTGCTGTGGTTCGCCTGCATTGTCGGCCTCGGATTGTTGCTGAAAGTGCTCCAAGCTAAGTCGTAATGTGAAAATCGCCCTCGGGCAGGTGCCTGAACAGGGGATTCGTCATAAACTCAGCGCGCGGCCCGCAACTGCGGCCGCGCGCTGAGTCCGTCCCGGCCCGTCGCGACGGACTCGCGCGGTGTCTTGCGTTCTGCACCCCCAGCGCGAAGACAGGAGCGAGGAACCGTGGCCACTGGCAACAGCGCCATTCGCGGAACACGAGTCGGCGCCGGCCCGGCTCGCTGGGCCGACCATGCCGAGCCGGCCCCCGGCAGCACGTCAGCTACTGGTGTGCGAACGGACATGAGGCCCGGCCGCTGTTCTCGGCGGGTGCTGCGGCGCCCGACAGCTGGGACTGCCCGCGGTGCGGCCTGCCGGCCGGCCGCGACCGGGACAACCCGCCCGAGCGACCGCGCACCGAGCCGTACAAGACCCACCTCGCGTACGTGAAGGAGCGTCGCAGCGACAGCGACGGTGAGGCGATCCTCGCCGAGGCGCTCGCGCGCCTGCGCAACGAGCGCGGCTAGCTGACACGCGTCGGCCGGCACCCCGGGCGGGGCGCCGGCCGACGCCGCGTGGTCGCCGAGAGCTGGTGCGACATGCGGCCTAGGCCGGCCTGCCGGCACCCGCGCGGCGAAACCGCGACTACCGAAGCGGGGAGCGGAACCGGGCCGGTACGCCCGCGGCGGCGGCCTGGTCGAGCAGCCACACGGTGTCCTGGGTGCCGCGCACCCCGCCGGCCGGCAGCTGCACCGGTCCCGGCCCGGCCAGCGCCAGCTCGACCGCCCGGGCCTTGCCGGCGCCGGAAGCCACCAGCCACACCTCCTCGGCGGAGTCGATCACCGGGGAGTCAGGCTCAGCCGGGTCGGCGGCGGCTTCGGCGCGTTGTACACCGGGATCACCGTCGCCTCGCCGTACGAGTCCGGGTGCGCCGCCGGGTGCTCCGGGAACAACGACGCCACGTGCCCGTCCTCGCCGACACCGAGCATCAGCACGTCGAGGTACGGGATGGTCTGGTGACCGGGGCCGGACGCCGAGGCGAGGGCCCGCGCGTACCGCTCCGCGGCGGCCTGGGCGTCGTCGCCGTCCGGGCCGTCGCTCGCCGGCATCGGGTGCACCCGCGCCGGGTCCAGCGGTACCGCCGACAGCAGCGCGTCGCGCGCCTGGGTCTCGTTGCGCTGCGGGTCGCCGGCCGGCAGGAACCGCTCGTCGCCCCACCACACGTCGACCCGGGACCAGTCGACCGCGTCCCGGGCGCGGGAGGCGGCCACCGCCCGGTGCACCGCATCCGCGATCCGCCCGCCGGTCAGCACCACGCTGGCCACCCCGCGGGCCGCCTGCGCGTCGATCAGCCGGGTGGTCAGCCGGGCCGCGACCGCTTCCGCCAGCAACTCGGCGTCGGCATGCACGATCACCCTTGAACTCACCGATGTCTCCGTTCCTGTCGCTGGATGTCGCCGCCCGGTGCGGCGTCGTCCCGACAGGTCCCGGTCCGGCGCCGCGCGAGGACCCGGGGCGCGTGCCGGCGCACCCCGGGTCCTGAGCTCACTTGCCGGCGGACTTCGCCGGCCGCTTCCGCGCCGCCGGTGCCGGCGTTTCCGGGTCGTCCGGCTCCGGCTTCTCCGCCAGCGCCGGGTCGTGCCAGATGTGCACCCGCTTGCTGTCCCGGTCGTTGAGGCCCTTGATCCCGGTCGTCGCGGACAGGGCCGCCGCGTACGGCTCGTCCGGGTCGAGCCGGCGCAGCTCCTCGGCCAGTTCCTCGCCGAGTGGCTGGCGCAGCAGCGGCATCGTCCGGTCCGGGAAGCCGGTACGGCTGAGCACGGCCATCCCGTCGTCGGCGGTGACGCTCAGCGTTCCGCCGGTGGCCATGGCGACCTCGACCGCGGCGATCGCGTTGCCGCCCGCGGCGGCGAACGTCGGCTTGACCCCCAGCCGGGCCTGCAACCAGCCGGCCAGCAGCCGGGCGCTCGGGTCGTGCCGATCACCCTTGACCGTCACCTTGTCGGCGGCCACCCCGTCGGCGGTGTCGTACGCTCCCGCCAGCGTGGTGCGCCACGGTGTGAGCCGGGTCCAGGCCAGGTCGGTGTCACCGGGCGCGTAGTCCTCGGCCCGCCACTTCAACGCGACCTCCGGGTCGGCGGCCTGCGCCGCGTCGGTGATCCGGCGGTCGGCGACCACCCCCAGCGGGTCGTACGCGATCTTCTCCGGCGGGTCGCCGTGCCACCAGGTGACCACCGGGACGTCCGGAGCCAGCAACGGCAGCGCCACCGACTCGGCGTGCAACGCCAGCCGGCCGTGCATCCGCATGATGACCGCCTCGCACGGGCCGAGCCGGCCGCCGACCATGATCTCGGCGTCCAGCCGGGAGTCCTGGTCGAGCACGTTGCGCCGGACCACGATGATCAGCCGGCACGGGTGCTGCTGGGCGGCGATCATCGCCGCCTGCTCGGTGTCCCGGACGTGCCGCTCGTCGACCACCGCGATCAGCGTCAACGCCAGGCCGCTGGTCACGCCGCCCGCGCTGCGCCGCTCCGCGGCCAGCGCCTTGACCACCTCTTGACCGGTGGTGTCCCACAGTGCGATCACGGTCGCCTCCAGGTCCGACCATCGCGGGCCAGCATCTCGTCTGCCTCGCGCGGGCCCCACTCACCGGCCCGGTAGTGGTAGGGCGTGGTGCCCGCCCAGTAGTCCTCCAGGGGATCGACGATCTTCCAGCTTTCCTCGACCTCCTGGGAGTTCGGGAACAGCGTCTTGTCGCCGATCAGCACGTCCAGGATGAGCCGCTCGTACGCCTCCGGGCTGGACTCGGTGAACGCCTCGCCGTACAGGAAGTCCATCGCGATGTCGCGGACCTCCATGGCGCTGCCGGGCACCTTGGAACCGAACTTGAGCGTGACGCCCTCGTCCGGCTGCACCCGGATCACCAGCTGGTTGTGGCCCAGCTCCTCGGTGTCGGTCTTGGCGAACGGCAGGTGTGGCGCGGTCTTGAACGACACCGCGATCTCGGTGACCCGCCGCGGCAGCCGCTTGCCGGCCCGGATGTAGAACGGCACCCCGGCCCACCGGCGGTTCTGCACGCCGAGCCGGACCGCCACGTAGGTCTCGGTGGTCGAGTCCTCCGGGACGTCCTTCTCCTGGTGGTAGCCGATGGCCCGCTCGCCGGCGACCCAACCCTGGCTGTACTGGCCGCGGATGGCGTAACGCTTGCGGTCGTCGGGCAGCGTGATCGCCCGCAGCACCTTCAGCTTCTCCACCCGCAGCGACTCGGAGTCGAAGCTGACCGGCTCCTCCAGCGCCACCATCGTCAACAGCTGCAGCAGGTGGTTCTGCAGCACGTCGCGGGCCGCACCGGCCGCGTCGTAGAAGCCGGCGCGGGTACCGATGCCGACGTCCTCGGCCATCGTGATCTGCACCGAGTCGACGTAGTGCGAGTTCCAGACCGGCTCGAACAGCGTGTTCGCGAAGCGCAGTGCCAGGATGTTCTGCACCGTCTCCTTGCCGAGGTAGTGGTCGATGCGGAACACGTCGTGCGGGGTGAACACGTTGTCCACCAGGCTGTTGAGCTCCCGCGCCGAGTCGAGGTCGTGCCCGAACGGCTTCTCCACCACCACCCGCCGCCAGCCGCCGGAACGCTGGTTGTCGGCCATCCCGGTGCGCTCCAGCTGCTTGAGCACGGTCGGGAACGCCGGCGGCGGGATGGACAGGTAGAACGCCGCGTTGCCCGGGATGCCGTGCGTCTCGCGCAGCTTGTCCAGGGTGGCGGCGAGCGTGTCGAACGCCTCGTCGTCGTCGAACGAGCCCGGCACGAACTTGATGCTGCCCGACAGCCGGGCCCACACCTGCTCCCGCCACGGGGTACGCGCGTGCTGCTGGGCGGCGTCCCGGGCGATGGACTCGAAGTCGCCGTGCCCCCAGTCACGCCGGGCGAAGCCCAGCATGACGAACCCGGGCGGCAGCAGCCCCCGGTTCGCGAGGTCGTAGACGGCCGGAATCAGCTTCTTGCGAGCCAGGTCGCCGGTGACCCCGAAGATCACCAAGGCACACGGCTCCGGTACCCGCGGCAGCCGGCGGTCCTGCGGATCGCGGAGCGGGTTGCGAGCCTTGACCGGCTCGGTGGCGGCGGACCGCCTCACTGGTGTCCTCCCTGCATCGGTGGCCGCCGGGCGTCCCGGCCCGGCGGCCGCGGGTTCGTCCGCGGATGCGGTCACTTCGCCTGGCCGAGCTGGTCGGACACCGTGTCCAGCAGCTCCAACCAGCTCTTCTCGAACTTCTCCACGCCCTCGCGTTCGAGCACCTCGGTCACGTCGTCGAAGTCGACGCCGACCGCCTTGAGCGCCTCCATCACCTGCTGCGCGTCGGCGTAGTTGCCGGTGATGGTGTCACCGCGGGTCTCCCCGTGGTCGGCGTAGGCGAAGATGGTCTTCTCCGGCGCGGTGTTCACCACGCCCGGGGCCACCAGCTCCTCGACGTACAGGGTGTCCCGCAGGTTCGGGTCCTTGGTGCTGGTGGAGGCCCACAGCGGCCGCTGCGGGTGCGCACCGGCCGCGGCCAGTGCCTGCCACCGCTCGGAGCCGAACCTCTGCTCGTACAGCTGGTAGGCCAGTCGGGCGTTGGCGATCGCTGCGGTGCCGCGCAGCTTGTCGGCGTCCGGGCCGCCGATCGCGTCGAGGCGCTTGTCCGTCTCGGTGTCGACCCGGGAGACGAAGAACGACGCGACGCTGGCCAGCCGGGACAGGTCGTGCCCGTTCGCCTTGGCCTGCTCCAGCCCGGCGAAGAAGGCGTCGATCACCTCGTCGTACCGCTGCAGGCTGAAGATCAGCGTCACGTTCACGCTGATGCCCTCGGCAAGTGCGGCGGTGATCGCCGGCAGCCCCTCGCGGGTCGCCGGGATCTTGATGAACAGGTTCGGCCGGTCCACCAGCCACCACAGCGCGGCGGCCTCGGCGATGGTCTTGTCGGTCTCGTGCGCGAGCCGCGGGTCGACCTCCAGCGAGACCCGGCCGTCCACCCCGTCGGTCTCGTCGTACACCGGGCGCAGCACGTCGCAGGCCCAGCGCACGTCGTACGTGGTGATCATCCGGGTGGCCTCGTCCAGCGAGACGCCACGCCGGCTCAGGTCGGCGACCTGGTCCGCGTACGCGTCGGCACCCGCCAGCGCCTTGGCGAAGATCGTCGGGTTGCTGGTGACGCCGACGACGTGCTTGTCCCGGCGCAGCTCGTCCAGGTTGCCCGAGACGAGCCGCTGCCGGGAGATGTCGTCGAGCCACACCGCCACTCCGGCGGCGGACAGTTCGGCGAGTCGGTCGGTCATGATGAGCTTCCACCTCCTGCCGCTCGCCATGCCCGCCGGCCGGGCGCGCGGCTGCGTTCGTGTCTGGTCCCTCTATGGGTTCAACGGGAAATCCGCCGTCAAACGTTCCCGGTCAGCCGATGGCGGCCACCCGCTCGCGGGTCCGGTGCGCCGCCGCGACGACCTTGTCCACGGTGAAGCCGAACTCCTCGAACAGAACGGTGTCCGGTGCGCTGGCGCCGTAGTGCTCGATGCTCACGGATTCGCCCAGATCGCCGACGATGCCCCGCCAGTACAGCGCGATGCCGGCCTCGACCGAGACGCGCGCCTTCACCGACGGCGGCAGCACCTCGTCGCGGTACGACTGGGGCTGCGCCTCGAACCACTCGGTGCACGGCATCGACACGACCCGAGTCGGTACGCCCTCGGCCTGCAGGGAGTCGCGCGAGCGCAGCGCGAGCTGCACCTCGCTGCCGGTGGCCACCAGGATCACCTCGGGCGCCCCGCCCTCGGCCTCGGCCAGCACGTAGCCGCCCTTCGCGGTGCCCTCGGCGGCGCCGTGGGTGGACCGGTCGACGGTCGGCAGGTTCTGCCGGGACAGCACCAGCGCGGTCGGCCGGTCGGTGTGCTCCAGGGCACCCCGCCACGCCCACGCCGTCTCGTTCGCGTCGGCCGGCCGGACCACGTCGAGGCCGGGAATGGCGCGCAGCGCGGTCAGGTGCTCGATCGGCTGGTGGGTCGGGCCGTCGCCACCCAGCCCGATCGAGTCGTGCGTCCACACGTAGATCACCGGCAGTTGCATCAGCGCCGCGAGCCGTACCGCCGGCCGCATGTAGTCGCTGAACACCAGGAACGTGCCGCCGAACGGGCGGGTACCGCCGTGCAGCACGATGCCGTTGAGGATCGATCCCATGCCGTGCTCGCGGATGCCGAAGTGCAGCACCCGGCCGTACGGGTCGCCCGGGAACATCTTCGTCGCGTGCTGGGTGGGCAGGAACGACTCGGCGCCCTCGATGGTGGTGTTGTTGCTCTCGGCCAGGTCGGCCGAGCCGCCCCACAACTCCGGCAGCACCTCGGCGATCGAGTTGATCACCTTGCTGGACGCCTTCCGGCTGGCCATGCCCTTCGGATCGGCCGGGAACTCCGGCAGCGCGGTGTGCCAGCCGTCCGGCAGTGCCCGCCGGGACAGCCGCTCGTACAGCGCGTGTCGCTCCGGGTTGGCCTTGGTCCAGGCGTCGAAGCCGGTGGCCCACTCGGCCTGCGCGGCCGCACCGCGGGTCAGCGCCCGGCGCGCGTACGCGAGCACGTCGTCGGCGACCACGAAGTGCTCTTCCGGGTCGAATCCGAGCACCTTCTTGGTGGCGGCGAGCTCGTCCGCGCCCAGCGCCGAGCCGTGGATCTTGCCGGTGTTCTGCTTGTTCGGCGCCGGCCAGCCGATGATGGTGCGCAGCGCGATGAACGACGGCTTGTCGGTCACCGCCTTGGCCGCCTCGATCGCCCGGTACAGCGCCTCCGGGTCCTCGTGATAATCGCCACCTGTGGTCCAGTCCACTTTCTGCACGTGCCAGCCGTAGGCCTCGTAGCGGGCCAGCACGTCCTCGGACTTGGCGACGTTGGTGTCGTCCTCGATCGAGATGTAGTTGTCGTCGTAGAGCACGACCAGGTTGCCCAGCTGCTGGTGCCCGGCCAGCGCGCTGACCTCGTGCGTGATGCCCTCTTCGATGTCGCCGTCGGAGCAGATCGCGTACACGAAGTGGTCGAACGGGCTGCGCCCGGGCGCCGCGTCCGGGTCGAACAGGCCGCGTTCGCGGCGGGCCGCCATCGCCATCCCGACCGCGTTGCCGAGCCCCTGGCCGAGCGGGCCGGTGGTGGTCTCGACGCCGGCGGTGTGCCCGTGCTCCGGATGCCCCGGGGTGCGCGACTGCCACTGCCGAAGCTGCTTGAGGTCCTCCAGCTCCAGGCCGTATCCGGCCAGGTAGAGCTGGATGTACAGGGTGAGGCTGGAGTGCCCGGCGGACAGCACGAACCGATCCCGGCCGGCCCAGTTCGGGTTGGCCGGGTCGTGCCGCATGACCCGCTGGAACAGCAGGTACGCGGCCGGCGCGAGGCTCATCGCGGTACCGGGGTGACCGCTGCCCGCCTGCTCGACCGCGTCCGCGGCGAGGACCCGGACCGTGTCCACCGTGCGCCGGTCGAGCTCAGACCATTCGAATGGGGTGTCCGTCACGGGATGGCTCTCCTGTCCTCAACGTTGCTTCGAACCGGTGGTGTGCGGCGTGCGTGCTCGTGCCCGCCAGAAACCCACCAGGTCGACCCTACCCACGCCGCGCACGCAGCGTGGTTGGATCCCTGGCGTGCCACCTGCTGGACCCCTGTGCCAACCTGTAGTCAGGGGAAACGCACCCTGCCGGCATCCGATGCCGTTGTTCGGCAATCGTTTGTCCATCGTTTCCCATGATGACTTCCCGGCGTGGGGCGGGGGGTCGGTCGACACGGCGGGTGATCGGCCCGGCACCGCCGCCGGGTGGCGGCCCGGTGCACCGAATCCGGCACCCTGCCGCAGCCGGCGCACCGTGCCGCACTAGTCTGTTCTACGACCCGTAGTACGGCTCCGGTGCAGTTCGCAGGAGCACTCCTCGTCCCGACGCCGGAAGGTGGCTGGATCCGCGTGAGTACGGTCGCCGACCGCGAAGCCTCCGGCGCGCAGCAGCCCACGGAGGCCTCCCCGGCGCTCGCCCCGACGCCGACGCGCGCCGCGCACGCGAAGGCCGTGTTCGCGGCCTACCTCGCGCTGACCAAGCCGCGCATCATCGAGCTGCTGCTGATCACCACGGTGCCGGCGATGCTGCTCGCCGCGCACGGGCTGCCGAGCATCGTGACGATGGTGGTCGTGGTGCTGGGCGGCGCGCTCGCCGCGGGCAGCGCCAACGCGCTCAACTGCTACATCGACCGCGACATCGACCAGGTGATGCGGCGCACCTCCACCCGCCCGCTGGTGCGGCACACCGTCTCGCCACGCTCGGCGCTGGTGTTCGGGCTGGTCATCGGGGTCGTCTCGGTGCTGCTGATCGGGCTGACCACCAACTGGCTCGCCGGCGGCCTGACCCTCGCCGCGATCCTCTACTACGACGTGGTCTACACGCTGCTGCTGAAGCGGCGCACCGCGGCGAACACGTTCTGGGGCGGCGCCTGCGGCAGCGCACCGGTACTGATCGGCTGGGCGGCGGTCACCGGCGGCCTGGGCATCACGCCGTGGCTGGTGTTCGCGGTGGTGTTCTTCTGGCAGCCGCCGCACTTCTGGGCGCTCGCGATCAAGTTCAAGAAGGACTACGCGGCGGCCGGGGTGCCGATGCTGCCGGTGGTGGCTTCGCTGCGCCGGGTGCTGGTCGAGTCGGCGATCTACTCGTGGTTGATGGTCGCCTGCTCGATCGCGCTGTGGCCGCTCGCGACCACCTGGGTCTACGGCGCGGTCGCGGTGGTGCTCGGCGCGCTGTTCCTGTTCGAGGTGCACCGGCTGCTGCACCGCGAGAAGCGCGGCCAGAAGATCAAGCCGATGTACCTGTTCCACTGGTCGATCACCTACCTGACGCTGCTGTTCATCGCGCTGGCGGTCGACGCCTTCCTGTAGCGGTGCGGGCATCCACCAGGTGAGTGATGTCATGCCGTCGCGTCGGGTGGTCCCCGACGCGCTCGCGGACCGGACGAAACCGGCGGTAACGGGCCGGTGAACCGTAAGTCGCATCACAGCTTTTGACAAGTTCCGCCGTGCGGCGCGCATCGACTGCCTAGCCTCACTGTCATGCCAGAAACCCCCATGGCTTCAACGGAGTCCGAACAGGTCCCCTCCGGGATCGTGGCGGGACTCAAGGCGTTCACCAGTGCGCACGATGGTGCGACCGCAGTGATCGAGTACGTCGGCCGGCGCGGTGCGCGCATCGTGCTGGTCGGCGAGGACGGCGCCTGGGGCGACCAGCTCGCCCCCGCCACCGACGTCGCCCGGGCCGCCTGCCGCGAGGCCGGCGTGCCGATCGAGAACGGCTGGGAGCGCGAACTGACCGAGAACATGCACGGCGGCCCCTCGCTGTGGCGCTCGATGGGCCGCACCGCGTTGGCTCGCTGAGCCGCGGACCTGACCGACCGCAGGACCAGGCGGTCCCGGCGGCCTCGCGCCGACGGGACCGTACCGGCGCTCCGCTCCCACGGCGGGCACCGGCGGCGGCTCCCGCCGGCGAACGCGGTGGTGTGCCTGCCGCACCGGTACCGCAGGCCGGCATGGCCGGCCACGTCGCCGACCTGACAGCTGGCGCCCTCGGTTCAGCTGCCGGCCGGCTGCGAGGCACCCGTCGGGCTCGGTGCCGGCCGCCACTGGTCACGTCCAGGACGAAGTCGAACGTCCCCTCCCGCTCGTCGCGGCTGGTGCGCATCGTCATCGGCAGCCGGGAACCCGGTCATGTCGTACCCGCCATCGTCGTCGGCCTGCCACCAGTCGAGCAAGCACGCCGGTCAGCGGGTGACAGGCCCGCCCGAACACCTACCCGCCAGCGCGGCCCGCGCTGGCGGGGGAGCGGCGGGCTGGCCCGGCAGCCGCAGCCCCCGGCACCGCCAACCTGTACCGGAAGCCCGTCGGTGCCCGTGTCGCCTCCGCGGCGCCGGACCGGCGGGGGAGGGGGCCGAACCGGCGCCGCAGCGCGAATCCAACCGTTGCCGGTCGGCACCGGCAGGCCCGGCGGGCGCGGGTAGCTGCCGGGCGGCAGGTACCCGCCGTGGCTCAGCGAAGCGGGCCGGCGGCCGGGGCCACTCCAGGGTTCGGTGGCCCCGCACCGCCGTCGACGGTTCAGCCGTTCAGCGGCCCGGCCAGACCGGCCGGGGACGCTCGTCGTCCAGCGGCCGGGTCGACTCCCAGATCCGCCGCCACCGGGAGGCGTCCGCCGGTTCGGCCGGCACCACGTCGGTGCCGGCGGACGGCGCCGCCTCGATCTCCGGGGTCGCCTCGGCGGCGATCGCCTTCGGACCGGTGGGGGCCGAGAGCTGGCCGGCGGCCGACGCGCGCAGCGCCTCGTACCAGCCGAGTTCCTCCTCGTTCCACAGCCGGGTGACCTCGGACATCATCCGGAAGCTGAAGTCGCGCACGCCCTCGCCGGCCTCGGCGCGCAGCGGCCGACCGTACCGGATGACGACCTTCGGCCGGCCCGGTCGCGGCCAGTTCCGGCCGCGGGGCATCGCGCCGTACGTGCCGCGCAGCGAGATCGGCACGCACGGGATGCCCTTGGAGATGCACAGCGCCGCGGCACCCACCTTGAACGGGTTCATCCAGCCGTCCTGGGACCGGGTGCCCTCCGGGAACAGCAGCAGCGACCAGGCGTCGTCGACCAGCCGGCCGGCGAGCCCGCGCAGCCGGCGCGACCCGTACCGCTCCACCGGGAAGGTGTTGAACACCAGGGCAGTGGTGAACGCCCGCCAGCGGGCGTCGAAGAAGTAGTCGGCCGCGGCACCCACCGCCAGCCGGTCGGTGAACCGGCGTGGCAGCGAGCCCAGGATCATCGGCGTGTCGAGGTGGCTGGAGTGGTTGGCGATGAAGATCGCCGGGCCGCGCAGCCCGTCGAGGTACTCCCGGCCCTCGACGGTGACGCGGGTCTGGCTCCACGCCACCGGCTTGAGCACGCCGCGCTGGATCGCGGTCCGCACGATCCCGGTGACCGGGGTGCGGGCCCACGCGGTCGGGAACTCCTTCGGCTCGTGCTTGGGCGCCCACGGCTCCGCCGATCGCGGGGTGCGGGACCGGCCGCGCCAGTCCCGACCCCGCGCCAGCAGCTTGGCCTCACTGATCAGACCCATCGCGGCACCCCTACCGAACGTCCGCGAGCGTGAGCGGCGGCATGTGCAGGTAGCTGATCTCCGGGCTGGAGCCGACCGTGTGCTTGGCCATCTCCAGCGCGTCACCCAGCGTGGTGGCGGTACGGAAGCCGAGCCGTGCGGCGGTCTTGCGGTCCGCGCCGACGAAGATCACGTCGCCCAGGTGGTCCATCGCGTGCGACGCCCAGTACCACATGTAGAACGGGTGCACGCCGTGGTACGCGTACGAGTTGCGGTACAGGTGGATGTACCACTCGTCGGTGGCGAACTGCTTCTCGTACTTGGCCTCCAGCTGCGCCGGGTCGGTCGTCTCGGCCAGCACCTCTTCGAAGAAGTCGATGTAGGAGGGGTGGTGCACCGGATGGAACTCGTTCGGCATCGGGTGGTAGAAGATGCCGACGCCACCCTGCCGCACGATCGGCTTGTTCAGGTACATGTTGAACTGGTAGCCCAGCCCCATCGACGTCACCAGGATCGGGTTCATGATCGAGTTGACGTTGTAGGGGCAGATGAACGGCACGCCGAACACGCCGATGTCGGCCTGGCCGTTGACCTCGACGCGCTGCTGCTCGTGCACCTTGGCCATGGTCAACGGGTGCACCTCGCTCGGCGCACCGGCGTTGATGCCGGTCATCTTGTACGGCGCGTACTGGCTCTGCCAGACCTTGCGCCGCATCTTGGTCGGCAGCATCTCGTTGGCCCGCTTGACCGCGAGGTAGGACGCCTGGTCCTTGAGGTTCCACTCCCACTCGCGCTTGTTCAGGAAGCCCATCGCGGACGGGAACGACTCGCTGTTGACGCTCGTCTCGATGGTGAACACCTTGACGTGCCCGCCGAGCAGGTCGGCCATCCGGTTGTACGAGTGGTGCATCGCCGAGTTCGGCGGATCGTTGAACGACCGCGAGTGCTTCAGCACGTGCGAGTTGTGGTGGTGGCGCAGGCTGTTGTACCCGGCCAGACCCACCGACACCGACTTCGGGCCGCCGGACATCGGGGTCAGGTTGATGTTGACGTAGACCAACAGGTCGGACTCCATCGCCCGCTTGTTGAGCTCGACGTCCTCACCGTGGTCGGTCTTGCCGAGGTGGACCATGTTGTCCTTGTCCTCGGCGTCGTGGTTGCGCAGGTGCTCGGGGAAGAACGCGCGGAACACCCGCTCGCCGACCGCCCGCTTCAGCTCGCTCGGCGTCATCCGCCGGTGCAGCGCGTTCGCCGCGACCAACTCGACGTCGTTGACCCCCTTGCGGGCGGCCAGCTCCAGCACGTGCTCGAGGATCCGCTGCCGGATGTCCGGGGTCTGCATCTGGGGCAGCGGCAGCGAGATGTCGTCGAACGCGATCGTCAGCTTCATGCCCGGCCTGAGCAGCTCCGGCAGCGGCTCCATGCCGTGCGGGTGCAGCAACGCATGCCGGATGGCGGCGTTCACGTCCCGGATGCCGGGCAGCGGATCCGGCCCGTAGATCACCTTGCTGCCCAGCGGCAGATTCTCCAGCCGGAACCCCTCGCCCTGGTGGATCAGCAGCGGTGGGGTCCGCTCATCGACCTCAAGTACGAACCCTGGCCTGCTCACGCCGCAGCCTCCCGTTGGGTGCCAACAAATGTCGTGTCCATCGCGTCTGTCACCGTCGCCCCCGTCACTGCTGGCCCGGTGCGAAGGCGACCTTGACGGTCCCGAGCCGGCCGGCCGCGAAGGCGTGCCCGATCGCGTCCCGCCACTGGCTCAGCGAGTAGACCGCGTCCACGTAGCCGTCCAGCGGCGCCGTCCCGGCCAGTGCGACCGCCTCGGTGAAGTCGCCGGCCCGCCCGTCGGCGCGGGTACGCTCCTCCGCCGCGTTCGGTACGTCGTCGGTGACCTGCTCCGGGCCGCCGTGGTCGGAGGCGTAGGCACCGACCAGGCTCAGCTCCCGGTACCACAGCGGGGTCAGATCGACGCCGCTGGACGGGATGCCGGAGGCGACCACGGTGCCGCCGGCCCGCACCATCCGCAGCGCGGAGGTCAGGCCGCCGGCGCCGCCGGTGCACTCGAACGCGATGTCCGCCCCGCCGAGCAGGAAGTCCTCACCCATCTGCGGATGCTGCAGCGAACCGCCGGTGGCGCGGCGCAACGCCCGCGCGGCCCGTTTCGGCTCGAAGACCTCGGTCGCGCCCAGCTGGAGCGCCCGTTCCCGCTGGTGGCGGTGCTTGGCGACGACGTAGATCGGGCCGGCCTGGGTGAACTCGCGCAGCGCCAGCAGGGTGAACAGGCCGACCGTGCCGGCGCCGATCAGCAGCACCGAGGCGCCGGCCGGCACGTGCACCCGGCGGACCGAATGGACGGCACAGGCGATCGGCTCGACCAGCACCGCGCGCTCGTCGGACAGCTCGTCCGGCACCGGGTGCAGCTGGCTCGCGTGCGCGACGAACTGCTTGCTCCAGCCGCCGCCGGTGTCGCCGCAGTATCCGGTCTGCAGGCCGGACGAGACCGCGCCGCCGGTGATCCGGTCGCAGCGCGACTCGCGGCCGGTCGCGCACCAGAGGCACGGTTCGACGCCGCGCGGCCGGCAGGACAGCACCGGGTCCATCACCACCCGGCTGCCCTTGGGCAGGCCGGGCAGCTCGTCCATGGTCTCCGCGACGACCTCGTGTCCGGGCACGAACGGCGTCGAGATCATCGGCGACAGGTACGGCGAGTTCGAGCCGGACAGCAGCCCGAGGTCCGAACCGCAGATCCCGGACAGCAGTGGCTTGAGCCGGGTCCAGTCGTCGCCGGGCCGGCGCGGTTCGGACAGGTTGGTCAGTCGCAGCGGCGCCATGTTGCCGACCAGCAGGCCGGCCATCCGGCCGCCCAGCTTGGTGCCGGTCGCGGTGCGGGTGGCGAGATAACGCGCGGCGGAACGGTGATATTCCAGGCCCAGGATCACCGGGTCACCTCCGTACCGCCGGCGGGCAGCGAGCGGATCGGCGCGCCCGGCAACGCGGTGGTACTGGTGCCGGTCGGCAGCACGGCCGCCTGGCCCCAGCTGCCGGCGAGCAGGCTGTCGCGACTGCCGTCCATCAGCGCCTCCACCGGACCGCGGGTGTGCTTGCCCCACTCGCGCACTGTCCACTTCTTCCGCTTCGCGTGCCGGTACAGCTTCGGGTCGGGGTTGACGGCGTTCGGGTTGCCGACCGCCTCCAGCAGCGGCCGGTCGGAGAAGCTGTCGCCGTACGCGTACGACTTGGCGAGGTCGAACCCGCCCAGCCGGGCGTACCGGCGCAGGAACGCCGCCCGCGCCTCACCGACCAGCGGTGGGCCGTCCAGGTAGCCGGTGAACCGACCGTCCACCACGTGCAGCCGGCTCGCCACGATGTCGTCGAACAGCCCGTTCAGCGGCTCGACCAGGATGTCGATCGCGCCGGTGATCAGCAGCGTGCGATGCCCGGCCGCCTTGTGCCGGCGGATCTGCCGGACCGCCTCCGGCAGCGCCCGGGCCAGCAGCGTGTCACCGAGCCGGTCCGCGACCACCCGGCGCAGCGCCTGCTCGTCGGCGCCCTCGTAGCGGCGCAGGAAGGTGCGCACGAAGTCGCCCCGGTCCCGCCGCTCGGCGCGCAGGTACTTCGGCATCGCGGTGGCGAGGTCGGCGAGCTCACCCACCCAGCCGGACTTGGTGCGGCCGGCGAGCCGGGCCCACAGGTACGCCTCGATCATGTTCGAGGCGATGACGGTGCCCTCCAGGTCGAACACCGCGACCGCGTCGGTGCGCTCGGGCAGCGTCTCGCGCTTGGCGACGGTACGCGACCGCGGCCGCGACCCGATCGCCCGCATCGCCGCGGTGATCGCCGGGTAGTGCACGTCCTCGAGGTAGTAGTCCCAGTCGATGACCCGCGGGTCGAAGCCGTGCCGTTCCCGCTCGTCGGCCGGCAGCGACTCGTGCAGCGCCAGCAGCCGATCGTCGGTGTAGATGACCTCGGCCTCGGTGTACACCCCGTAGAGGTCCGAGTACTTGCGCAGGAACTCCAGCTCGCGCTGCTTGCGGTGGACCTTGGTCATCCAGTCCCGGGTGCGGGACGAGGCCGGCATCCGCAGCAGCGCCTGCTCGGCGAAGCCGGTCGCCCGCTCCCCGGTGCGCAGCAGCCGCTCGACGGCCTGCGAGCCGGGGAAGGTCCACAGCGGCACCTTGATCTCGCCGCGACCGCCGTCGGGCATCGGGTGCGCCTCGAAGTACTCCCTGATGGTCCGGTACATCTCCCGGATCGGCAGCGGGTTGGAGTGGCCCGAACCGACGTGGAAGTACTGCGCCTCGCCCGGCTCGGTGGGCGCCGTCGCGGCGGCCAGCGTCGCGTTGACCACCAGGTCGACCGGGATCACGTCGAGCACGCCGTCCGGCAGGCCGGGGAACTCCTGCAGCACGCCCCGGCCGTACGCCAGGATGATCGGGTCGGCCATCTTGAAGCCGTCGATCCAGCCCGGGAACGGGTATTTCAGGGCGCTCTCCACGATCGCCGGCCGCACCACCGTCAACCGATGCCCGGCACCGGCCCACAGCTGCTCGGCGGCGCGCTCACCCAGCGCCTTGGTGAAGGTGTACACGTCCGGCCAGCCCAGGCTCTGCGCGCGCAGCCGGCCGTAGTCGATCAGCCGCTTGGACACCCATTCCTTGCGGGCCTCCTCGGCGGCCAGCGCGGCCGACTGCGGGCCGGCCTTGCCGTGCTCGCCGCGCGCCTCGGCCAGCGCCTTGCGCAGCGCCTCCGGGCGGCGCGAGTCGCGCTCCACCTCGTCGCGCGCGGCCAGCGCCGAGGCCAGCTCGGTCTGCCAGTCGACGGTGTGGTCCAGCGACGCCTCGGGCACCACACCCTTGCGGGCGCCGGCCACGTAGGCGGTGGAGATGTGCACCACGTGCGGGCTGGTGCCGGTCGCCGCGATCGCCTGGTACAGGTTGACCACGCCGGACACGTTGGTCCGGAACGCCTCGTCGATCGGCGGGTCGAACGACACCGTGGACGCGCAGTGGATCACCACGTCCAGGTCGTCCGGCAGGCTCGGCGGGTTGCCGCCGAGATCGCCTTCCACGACGTCGATGCGCTCGGCGGCGATCCGGGCCGCCTCGTCGTCACCGACCCGTTCGCGCCAGGTGTTGAAGACCGGCTTGCGCAGCATGCTGTCCAGCCGTTGCGCGGCGGGCGTGCTGCCCTTGCGCCGGATCAGCACCGAGACGCGCGTGTCCGGATAGTCGGACAGCAGCTTCTCCAGGGTCGCCTGACCCAGGAAGCCGGTCGCGCCGGTGAGCAACACGTGCGCACCGGCCAACCGGCGAGCTGTCCCGCCCGTACCGACGTGCTCGCCGCTGTGGTCGTCCGCCACCTGCGCCCTCCCCGGCAGATCGATGGCCATCGCCGTGGTCGGCGCCGGCAGTCGCCGGCCGTTCCCCTCGGCTCCGACACGTTATACGTTGCCACCCGGGGTGTTCCAGGCCGGGTGACGATGCCTCGAT
Organism: Actinocatenispora thailandica; assembly: GCF_016865425.1. Taxonomy (NCBI): domain Bacteria; kingdom Bacillati; phylum Actinomycetota; class Actinomycetes; order Micromonosporales; family Micromonosporaceae; genus Actinocatenispora; species Actinocatenispora thailandica. Next base: position 2,884,302 of record NZ_AP023355.1, read on the forward strand.
TCGTACCGCGACGGCGCGATGACCTGCGGTGTCGGCCTCCGTCAGGCGGGAACCGAACCGGGCGGGACCACCTCCGGGCCGGTCACCGGCGCCGCCTCGGGCGCCGGGCCGCGGCTGCGGGTGGCGAACAGCAGTACCAGCGCCGCGAGCCACACCGCGGCGGCGCCGGCCATGTGCAGTCCCACCAGCACGATCGGCAGGTGGGTGAAGTACTGCACGAAGCCGATCACGCCCTGTGCCAGCTCGACGGCGATCAAGGTCACGGCGGCCCGCTGGACCGCCGCGGGCGCGCGGGTCGCCCGGAACGCGAACCAGGCCGCGACGCTCGCCCCGATCAGCAGCATCACCGAGTCCGCGTGCAGCTGCGCCACCACGCCCGGGTCCAGCCCGGTCCGGCGGGCGTGCTCGTCGCCGGCGTGCGGTCCGGAGCCGGTGACCACGGTGCCGATGGTCAGCACCACCGCGGCCAGCGCGGTCAGCAGCACGGTCAGTGCCCGCAGCGGCGGCCGGACCAGGGTCTGGGCCGGCTCGTCGCCCTCCCGGCAGCGCCGCCACAGCCAGTACGCGATCGCGATGATCAGCACCGTGAACAGGAAGTGCGCCGCGACCACGTACGGGTTGAGGTGGGTGAGCACGGTCATGCCGCCGAGGACGGCCTGGGCCGGGATGGTCGCCCCGGACAGCACCGACAGCCAGATCACCGAGCGGCGGCGCGGGTTCGCGACGAGCGCGGCGAGGAACGTCAGGATCACCGCGGCAACCAGGACGAAGGTCAGCAGCCGGTTGCCGAACTCGATGTAGCCGTGGATGCCGTAGGCGGGAGTGTTGCGGTACGACGCGTCGGTGCATTTCGGCCAGGTGGGGCAGCCGAGGCCGGAACCGGTCAGCCGCACCGCTCCGCCGGTGACCACCAGGACCACGTTGAGGGCCACCGTCGTGAGGGCCAGCCGGCGAACCGTGGCGGCCGAGACCCGCACCCGTTCCAGACTCACCGGGCCATCGTAGGCGGGGACGTTCTACGCGACGTAGACGGGGTGTGTGGCCTGGTGGCCGGGTCGTGAGCGTGATTTGAGGTAAGGCTCGGCTTCGTGTCTCGTTTCACCGGCGAGCCCGTTTGCATCGAGCCGCCGAAATACGTCACACTGATGTTGTGAAAAACGCGGCCAGCTCGACCCCGGGCCTCGGGGCGTGCGCGGGCGGTGTGCCGGAGCCACGATCCACCGGTCGGTCCGGTGACGCCGTCGGTGACGCACGCGCCCGGGACGGCCGCACCCGCGACGCGGTGACCCAGCTGCTGCTGGAGCGCGGCGCGCTGACCGCCGCCGAGCTCGGCGCCGAACTCGGGGTCAGCCCGGCCGCCATCCGCCGTCACCTGGACGCGATGCTCGCCGACGGCCTGGTCGCCGACCGCGACCGGGTGGTGCTGGGCCGGCGTCGGCGCGGCCGGCCGGCCCGCGAGTTCGTGCTCACCGACTCCGGCCGCGGCAGCTGCGGTCCGCACACCTACGACGACCTGGCCGCCGCCGCGCTGCGCTGGATCTACGCCTCCGGCGGGGCCGACGCGGTCTCCGCCTTCGTGGCGCAGCAGGTGGCGGCGCTGGAGGACAGCTGCCGCGCCGCCATGGAGGACGCCGGTGACGACCCGCTCGCCCGGGCGAACGCGCTGGCCGGCGCGCTGTCCGGGGAGGGGTACGCGGCCAGTGCCTCGGCCCTCGCCGCCGGCGGCCAGCTGTGCCAGCACCACTGCCCGGTGGCGCACGTCGCGGCCGAGTTCCCGCAGCTGTGCGAGGCCGAGACGCAGGTGATCAGCCGCCTCGTCGGCACCCACGTGCAGCGGCTGGCCACCATCGCCAACGGCGACGGGATCTGTACCACCTACATTCCCGACCCGCGACGCGCCCGCACCCTCGCGGACACGACTCCCCTCGACCGCACCGCGGTCGAACCTCCCGACCGCTCCGCGGTCGTACCACCCGGCCGGGCCGACGGCCCGGGCGAATCCGACAGTGACGATCCGAATCCGGTGAGGATGCGATGACGGCAGAGACGACCAACCAGGCGCCGGACCAGGTGCTCGACCCGATGGCCGCGCAGGCCGAGGAGCTGGAGCGGATCGGCCGCTACCAGTACGGCTGGGCCGACTCGGACGTGGCCGGCGCGGCGGCGAAGCGTGGTCTGTCCGAGGCCGTGGTGCGCGACATCTCGGCCAAGAAGAGCGAGCCGGAGTGGATGCTCTCGCGGCGGCTCAAGGGGCTGAAGCTGTTCGGCCGCAAGCCGATGCCGAACTGGGGCGCCGACCTGTCCGGCATCGACTTCGACAACATCAAGTACTTCGTGCGCTCCACCGAGAAGCAGGCGACCACCTGGGACGAGCTCCCGGCGGACATCAAGAACACCTACGACAAGCTGGGCATCCCGGAGGCGGAGAAGCAGCGGCTGATCGCCGGGGTGGCCGCGCAGTACGAGTCGGAGGTCGTGTACCACAAGATCCGGGAGGACCTGGAGGAGCAGGGCGTCGTCTTCCTCGACACCGACACCGGCCTCAAGGAGCACCCGGAGCTGTTCGAGGAGTACTTCGGCACGGTGATCCCGGCCGGTGACAACAAGTTCGCCGCGCTGAACACCGCGGTGTGGTCCGGCGGCTCGTTCATCTACGTGCCGAAGGGCGTGCACGTGGAGATCCCGCTGCAGGCCTACTTCCGGATCAACACCGAGAACATGGGCCAGTTCGAGCGGACGCTGATCATCGTCGACGAGGACGCCTACGTGCACTACGTCGAGGGCTGCACGGCGCCGATCTACCAGTCCGACTCGCTGCACTCGGCGGTCGTGGAGATCGTCGTCAAGAAGGGCGCCCGCTGCCGTTACACGACCATCCAGAACTGGTCGACCAACGTCTACAACCTGGTCACCAAGCGCGCCACCTGCGAGCAGGGCGGCACGATGGAGTGGATCGACGGCAACCTCGGCTCCAAGGTGACGATGAAGTACCCGTCGGTCTACCTGCTCGGTGAGCACGCCAAGGGCGAGGTGCTGTCGGTCGCCATGGCCGGCGAGGGCCAGCACCAGGACGCCGGCGCGAAGATGGTGCACCAGGCGCCGAACACGTCCTCGACGATCATCTCCAAGTCGATCGCGCGCGGCGGCGGCCGTACCTCCTACCGCGGGCTGGTGCAGGTGTTGGAGGGCTCCGAGCAGTCCAAGAGCACGGTCAAGTGCGACGCGCTGCTGGTGGACGCCATCTCCCGGTCCGACACCTACCCGTACGTGGACGTGCGCGAGGACGACGTGCAGATGGGCCACGAGGCGACGGTGTCCAAGGTCAGCGAGGACCAGCTCTTCTACCTGATGAGCCGGGGGATGACCGAGGACGAGGCGATGGCCATGATCGTCCGCGGCTTCATCGAGCCGATCGCCAAGGAGCTGCCGATGGAGTACGCGCTGGAGCTGAACCGCCTGATCGAGCTGCAGATGGAAGGCGCCGTCGGCTGACCGGGCCGATGCCCCGGTCGGCGCCGCGCGCCGCGCCGGCCGGGCAGCGGTGTGCCTCCGGCGCGACACCCGGTGACCAGCTGAGCCCGTACGGGCCACGAATTGCAGGAGAACACTCGCACGATGACGACTGACGTACCCGTCGTGTCGCGCCCCCACAGCCACGGGGGCGAGGCGGCGGCGACCGCCATCAAGCCGGCGGAGACCAAGGCACAGGCGCTGCGTTCGTACGCGGTGGCCGACTTTCCGGCGGTGACCGGCCGCGAGGAGGAGTGGCGGTTCACCCCGCTCAAGCGGCTGCGCGGGCTCGCCGACGGCAGCTTCGCCGCCGGCGGCGTGGCGCCCACCGCGCAGTTCGACGCGCTGCCGACCGGCGTGACGATCCGCCGGGTCGCCGACGAGCCCCGCAAGGGTTCGGTGCTGACCCCGTTCGACCGGGTCAGCGCCCTGGCGTACGAGCGATCCGCCGAGACGCTGGTCGTCGACGTGGCCGCCGAGGCCGTGGTCGCCGAGCCGGTGACGGTGCGGCTGGTCGGCTCCGGGGCCGACGGTGCGTCGTTCGGGCACACCTTCATCGAGGTCGGTGCGCTCGCCGAGGTCACCCTGATCCTGGACCAGACCGGCAGCACCACCTACGCCGACAACGTGGAGGTGGTGGTCGGCGACGGCGCGCGGCTGACCCTGGTGTCGGTGGCCGACTGGGCCGACGACGCGGTGCAGGCGCAGCACCAGAAGCTGCGGCTGGGCCGGGACGCGCGGGCCGTGCACGTGGCGGTCAACCTCGGCGGCGATCTGGTCCGGCAGTACATCTCGGTGGAGTACGCCGGTCCGGGCGGGGACCTGGAGGCCTACGGGGTCTACTTCGCGGACGGCGGGCAGCACCTGGAGCACCGGCAGTTCGTCGAGCACCAGGCGACCGACTGCCGCAGCCGGGTCACCTACCGCGGCGCGCTGCAGGGCGCCGCGGCGCACACCGTCTGGGTGGGCGACGTGCTGATCGGGGCGAACGCCACCGGCACCGACACGTACGAGGTGAACCGGAACCTGGTGCTCACCGACGGTGCGCGGGCCGACTCGGTGCCGAACCTGGAGATCGAGACCGGCGAGATCGTCGGCGCCGGGCACGCCAGCGCGACCGGCCGGTTCGAGGACGAGCACCTGTTCTACCTGATGTCCCGCGGGATCGACGAACTCTCCGCCCGGCGGCTGGTGGTGCGGGGCTTCTTCGTCGAGTTGCTGGAGAAGATCCCGGCCGGTGAGCTGCGCGAGCGGCTGGCGGCGGCGATCGACGAGCGGCTGGCCGAGGCGGGTGCCTGAGATGGCCGACTACCTGCGCATCTGCGGCCTGGACGAGATCGAGAAGGGCACCGCGGTGCACGTCGACATCGACGACGAGCCGATCGCGGTGGTGCACACCGACAACGGCGAGGTGTACGCGATCCGTGACGTGTGCTCGCACGCCGAGGTGCCGCTGAGCGAGGGCGAGATCGAGGGCTGCACGTTGGAGTGCTGGCTGCACGGCTCGCGCTTCGACCTGCGTTCCGGTGCGCCGACCGGGCTGCCGGCCACCGAGCCGGTGCCGGTCTACCCGGTGGAGATCCGCGACGACGACATCTACGTGTGCCCCGAACCGAAGAAGTGACGACATCCGCCGCCAGCCGGCGACGTGACAGGACCGGCACCAGCCGGCGAGATTGTCCGGCGCACCGCCGGCCGAGGAAAGAGCAAGGACTGACGTGAGCGTTCTGGAGATCCGCGACCTGCACGCATCGGTGCAGGTGTCGGAGGACGAGTTGAAGCCGATCCTGCACGGCGTGGACCTGACCATCCGGTCCGGGGAGACGCACGCGATCATGGGCCCGAACGGCTCGGGCAAGTCGACGACCGCGTACGCGATCGCCGGCCACCCGAAGTACAAGATCACCAGCGGCAGCGTGACGCTGGACGGCGAGGACGTGCTGTCGATGAGCGTCGACGCGCGCGCCCGGGCCGGCCTGTTCCTCGCCATGCAGTACCCGGTCGAGGTGCCGGGCGTGTCGGTGGCGAACTTCCTGCGCACCGCGAAGACCGCGATCGACGGCGAGGCGCCGAAGCTGCGCACCTGGGTCAAGGAGCTGCGCACCTCGATGGAGCAGCTCGGGATGGACCCGGCGTTCGCCGAGCGCAACGTCAACGAGGGCTTCTCCGGCGGCGAGAAGAAGCGGCACGAGATCGTGCAGCTGGAGCTGCTGAAGCCGAAGATGGCGATCCTGGACGAGACCGACTCCGGGCTGGACATCGACGCGCTGCGTGAGGTCAGCCAGGGCATCAACCGGGTCAAGGACGCCGGCCAGACCGGCCTGGTGGTGATCACCCACTACACCCGGATCCTGCGCTACGTGCAGCCCGACTTCGTGCACGTGTTCGTCGCCGGGCGCATCGTGGAGGAGGGCGGCAAGGAGCTCGCCGAGGACCTGGAGGCGTCCGGTTACGAGCGGTTCGTCAGCAAGGTGGGTGCATAGGCGATGATCGAGACGACCAGCGACACGACCGCGGCGGGCCGGCATCCCGGCATGCCGCAGTACGCCGACGTGCCGCGCTTCGACGTGGCGAAGGTGCGGGCCGACTTCCCGATCCTGACCCGGGAGATCGACGGTCACCCGCTGGTCTACCTCGACTCGGCCAACACCTCGCAGAAACCTCGGCAGGTGCTGGAGGTGCTCGCCGACCACTACGAGCACCACAACGCCAACGTGGCCCGCGCCGTGCACACGCTCGGTACCGAGGCCACCGAGGCGTACGAGGGGGCCCGCGCGAAGATCGCCCGGTTCATCGGTGCCCGCAGCGCCGACGAGGTCGTGTTCACCAAGAACTCGTCCGAGGCGATGAACCTGGTCGCCTACTCGTTCGGCCAGCAGGGCGCCGCGGCGGCGACGGGAAGCGCGCAGACCGGCTTCACCGACCCGCGGTTCCGGCTGGGCCCCGGCGACGAGGTGGTGATCTCCGAAATGGAGCACCACTCGAACATCGTGCCGTGGCAGCTGCTGTGCCAGCGCACCGGCGCGACGCTGCGCTGGTTCGGCATCACCGACAACGGCCGGCTCGACACGTCCGACCTGCACGAGCTGGTGAACGAGAAGACCAAGATCGTCTCGTACGTCCTGCAGTCGAACATCCTGGGCACCATCAACCCGGTCGCCGAGATCGTCCGGCGGGCGCACGAGGTCGGCGCGCTGGTGATGCTGGACGCCTCCCAGGCGGTGCCGCACGCGCCGGTCGACGTGGTCGACCTGGATGTCGACTTCCTCGCCTTCACCGGGCACAAGATGTGCGGGCCGACCGGCATCGGGGTGCTGTGGGGCCGCGCCGAACTGCTCGACGCGATGCCGCCGTTCCTCGGCGGCGGCGAGATGATCGAGACGGTGAAGATGGAGGGCTCCACCTTCGCGCCGCCGCCGGCCCGGTTCGAGGCCGGTACCCCGCCGATCGCGCAGGCCATCGGCCTGGGTGCCGCGGTCGACTACCTGACCTCGATCGGCATGGACGCGGTGCGCTGGCACGAGAAGGAACTCACCGCGTACGCGCTGGACGCGCTCACCGAGATCCCGGGGCTGCGGATCTTCGGCCCGGCGGTCCCGGTCGGCCGCGGCGGTACGATCTCGTTCGCGCTGGACGGCATCCATCCGCACGACGTCGGCCAGGTGCTGGACGCCGAGGGCGTCGCGGTCCGGGTGGGGCACGGCTGCGCCCGGCCGACCTGCGCCCGGTTCGGCGTTCCTGCGGTCACCCGTGCCTCGTTCTACCTGTACACGACGACCGAGGAGATCGACGCGCTGGTCCGAGGAATCGGCAGCGTCCAGAAGCTGTTTTCCTGAGCGTGTCTCATGACGACCAGACCGACCCGAGGATCATGACCCGAGATGCAGCTTGACTCGCTCTACCAGGAGATCATCCTGGATCACTACAAGCACCCGCACGGTCGTGGCCTGCGGGAGCCGGGGCCGGTGGCCGGCCAGTCCGAGCCGCACGTGGCCGAAGCGCATCACGTCAACCCGACCTGCGGTGACGAGATGACCGTCCGGGTGCATCTGACCGGTGACGGTGCGAAGGCCCGGGTGTCGGACGTGTCGTACGACGGGATGGGCTGCTCGATCAGCCAGGCGTCCGCCAGCGTGCTGCACGACCTGGTGTCGGGCCGCACCCTGGACGAGGCGCTGCGCCTGCACGAGGCGTTCAACGAGCTGATGACCGGCCGCGGGCAGGTCGAGCCGGACGAGGAACTGCTGGAGGACGCGGTCGCGTTCGCCGGCGTCGCGCGGTACCCGGCCCGGGTGAAGTGCGCACTACTGTCCTGGATGGCGTTCAAGGACGCCGCCGCACGGGCCACCGCGGAAACCGCAGGAGGCAACTGATGAGCGACCAGCAGACCCGTACGGTCGACCCGGCCGGGCTGGCCGGCGCGACCGAACCGGAGCCCACCGAGCAGGCGCCGCCGCCCGCACCGGCCGACCCGCCGGCCGGCGGCGCGGGCGCGAAGGCGAAGATCGAGGACGTCGAGGAGGCCCTCCGGGACGTCGTCGACCCCGAGCTGGGCATCAACGTGGTCGACCTCGGCCTGGTCTACGGGCTCTACGTGGACGACGAGAACACCGCGATCGTGGACATGACGCTGACCTCGGCCGCGTGTCCGCTGACCGACGTGATCGAGGACCAGGCGCAGCAGGCGCTGTGCGGCGGGCCGAGCCCGCTGGTGGGCGGCGTCCGGATCAACTGGGTGTGGATCCCGCCGTGGGGCCCGGACAAGATCACCGACGACGGCCGCGAGCAGTTGCGCTCGCTCGGCTTCAACGTCTGAGCGGTTCCCGCGCCGGGACCCGGTTCGCTGGTGGGCGAACCGGGTCCCGCCGTGTTCGGGTCGGGCGCCCCGGCGCGACGCCGGATTCAGCCGGCGAAGTGCTTGAGCGCCTCGCGCACCGAGAGCGGGGACATCCGGCCCCGGTGTGCGGCGACGTACCGGCGGACCGCGCCCGGGTCGGTCTTGGCGTACTCGCGCAGCGCCCAGCCGATCGCCTTGCGGACGAAGAAGTCCGGGTGGGTGGACTGTTCGGTGCAGTAGCGGAACAGCCGTTTGGGGTCGGTGCTCTCCCGGTAGTGCAGCTGGTGCAGCAGCGCGCTGCGGACCAGCCAGCGGTCGTCGGCCAGCGCCCAGTCGTCCATCAGCGCGACCAGCTGCGGATACCGTGCGACCAGGCCGCCGACCACGTGCGCGGCGAGCGGGTCCACGGTGTCCCACCAGGATTTCGTCGTGATCAACCGCTGCACGGTGGGCGCGAACGAGGCCGAGCACACCCGCACGTAGCGACGCAGGTACCCGCAGGCGAAGTACTGGTACTCGCGTTCCGGCCGGGCCCAGCAGGCGGCGGCGACGGCGGCCAGGTCCGGCTCGGCCGGGCGCGGCAGGGTGCCGATGGCCTGCCGCGCGAGCATCCGCTGTCGCGGCGCCGGGATGCCCAGGAACGGGAACTCGCCGCGCATGTAGCGGGTCATCGCGGCTGCCCGTACCTCGTCACGGGCCGGCTCGTACAGGGTGTCGAGCCGGCTCAGTACCCGGCCGGCCAGCTCGGTTCCGCTCGTGGTGTCGGCCACGGTTTCAGGATCGCGTACCGTCGGCGGGCAGGAAGCGAAGATCGCCGGATCGGCGTGTCGGGAGGTCGCGGGTGCCCAGATCACGTCCGGCGGCCGGCGGCGGCCGGTGGATTCCGCTCGACCCGGGCCGGCTGGGGCGCTGGCTCGACGGCTTCGGCGAGCGCCACGGCACGCCGCTGACCTGGTCGGACATTGCGGACGGTGCGGTGGTTTCGGCGCCGGACGGGGCCCGCGCCGAGTGCCACCTGCCGTTCGGCTGGCCTGGCGAACCCGGGGCCGACCGCGCGGCGCTGCTGGCCGCTGCCGGTGCCGCCCGCCGGGTGGGGCTGCTGCTGGTCCGGCGGGGTGCGCACGCGGTGGGGGTGGCCGACGGCGACCGGCTCGTCTCGTCCAAGGTGGACACCCGGTACGTGCAGGGCCGGACCGCCGCGGGCGGCTGGTCGCAGCAGCGGTTCGCCCGCCGCCGCGACAAGCAGACCCGCGAGTCGACCGGCGCCGCCGCCGACCACGCCGCCCGGCTGCTGCCGGCGGCGGCCCTGTCCGGGTTGGTGCTCGGCGGCGACCGTGCCCTGCTGGCCGCGGTACTCGACGATCCGCGGCTGCGGCACCTGGCCGCGTTGCCCCGGGTGGAGCTGCCGGAGCTGCCCGAACCGCGGCGGGCGACGTTGCTCGACGCGGCCCGCCGGTACCGGGAGGTCCGGATCCGCCTCACCGAGCCGACCGGTTGACGCCCCGCGGTCAGCCGAAGGTGCGGCAGGCGGTCGGTGTCGTAGCCGGTGCCGAACCAGTGCTGGCGCTGCTGGCCGGAGCCGTGCGTCCAACTCTCCTGGTCGATGCCGGCGAGCTGGTCGTAGAAGCTCAGGTCGATGTACCCGCCGCGATCGGCGAGGCAGTGGAACGGCCCGACGCCGGACCGCCCTGGCCGCACCCGGTCCGTACCAGCTGGGCGTGCGGCTTGCCGTAAATCACTGGCGGGTCGCCCGGAGCACTCCGCTACACTTGCCGGGTGCTCCTCTGCGAAGACTGACCAGCCCCGCACCGACTGAGTCCGCTCAGCCGGTGCTTTCGTGTGCCCGTGGTCGGTCCCCTTTCCCTCAGAGAGGCAGCGTCATCCCATGATCACCGTTTCCGGCCTGGAACTGCGCGCCGGATCGCGCATCCTGCTTTCCGACACCGCGCTGCGGGTGCAGCCCGGCGACCGGATCGGTCTGGTCGGCCGCAACGGGGCCGGCAAGACCACCACCCTCAAGGTGCTGGCCGGCGAGGGCACCCCGTACGCGGGATCGGTGGACCGCCGGGGGCCGATCGGCTACCTGCCGCAGGACCCCCGTACCGGCGACCTGGACGTCACCGGCCGTGACCGGGTGCTGTCCGCCCGTGGCCTGGACACGCTGCTGACCGAGATGGCCAAGCTGCAGACCGCGCTGGCCGAGGCGGTCGACGACGGTCAGCGCGACAAGCTGGTCCGTCGCTACGGCAACCTGGAGGACCGGTTCGCCGCGCTCGGTGGATACGCCGCCGAGGCCGAGGCGGCCCGGATCTGCGCGAACCTGGCGCTGCCGGACCGTTCGCTCGGCCAACCGCTGCGCACCCTGTCCGGCGGTCAGCGGCGGCGCATCGAGCTGGCCCGGATCCTGTTCTCGGAGGGCGCCTCCGGCGGCACCCTGCTGCTGGACGAGCCGACCAACCACCTGGACGCCGACTCGATCACCTGGCTGCGCGGCTTCCTGTCCGGGCACAAGGGCGGCCTGATCGTGATCAGCCACGACGTCGAACTGCTCGCCGACGTGGTCAACAAGGTCTGGTACCTGGACGCGAACCGCTCGGTGGTCGACGCCTACAACATGGGCTGGAAGAAGTACCAGGAGCAGCGGGAGACCGACGAGCGGCGCCGCCGCCGGGAGCGGGCCAACGCGGAGCGCAAGGCCGGCGCGCTGCAGGCGCAGGCGGCGAAGCTGGGCGCCAAGGCGACGAAGGCGACCGCGGCGCAGAACATGGCCCGCCGGGCCGAGAAGCTGCTGTCCGGGCTGGAGGAGGTCCGGGTCGGTGACAAGGTGGCGAAGGTTCGGTTCCCGAACCCGGCGCCGTGCGGCAAGGTGCCGCTGACCGCCCGCGGGCTGTCCAAGTCGTACGGCTCGCTGGAGGTGTTCGTCGACGTCGACGTGAACGTCGACCGCGGTTCCCGGGTGGTCATCCTGGGGCTCAACGGCGCCGGCAAGACGACGCTGCTGCGGCTGATCGGCGGGTACGAGCAGCCCGACACCGGCGAGCTGGTCCCCGGGCACGGCCTGCGGATCGGCTACTACGCGCAGGAACACGAGACCCTCGACGTCGACCGGTCGGTGCTGGAGCACATGCGCACCGCCGACTCGGCGAACGGCGGCAAGCAGACCGACACCGATCTGCGCAAGATCCTCGGCGCGTTCCTGTTCTCCGGCGACGACGTGGACAAGCCGGCCGGCGTGCTGTCCGGCGGCGAGAAGACCCGGCTGGCGCTGGCCACCCTGGTCACCTCGGGTGCCAACGTGCTGCTGCTGGACGAGCCGACGAACAACCTCGACCCGGTCAGCCGGGAGCAGGTGCTGGACGCGATCTCCCGGTTCCCCGGGGCGATCGTGCTGGTCACCCACGATCCGGGCGCGGTGCAGGCGCTGCGGCCGGACCGGGCGATCCTGCTGCCCGACGGTGACGAGGATGCCTGGAGCGACGACCTGCTCGAACTCGTCGAGCTCGCCTGAGGCGACGCGCGGTTCACCGGTTCCCGGGGCGGTCCGCGCCCCGGCGTTGGCCGGCGTGGCCCCGGGCCGGCGCTGCGGGAGGCGGCGCCGGCACCGCCGAGCTGGTGCCCGCCCAGCGGTGCCCGCCCTGGCCCCGCCGGTCAGAGTGGCAGCTTGAAGCCGACGTGGCTCGGTACGAAACCGAGCCGGGTGTAGAACCGGTGCGCGTCGTCCCTGGTGGCATTCGAGGTCAGCTGCACCATCCGGCAGCCGCGCTCGCGGGCCCGCCCGATCGCCCACTCGATCAGGGCGCTGCCCAGGCCGGAACCGCGGTGCGCTTCGGCGATACGTACCGCCTCGATCTGGGCCCGCCAGCCGCCCCGGTGCGACAGGCCCGGCAGGTACGTCAGCTGCAGCGTGCCGATCGGTTCGCCGTTCAGCTCCGCGACGGCGAGGTACTGGTTCGGGTCGGCGTCGATCGCGGCGAACGCGGCGAGGTACGGCGCGGGGTCGTCCGGTGTCTCGCGGCCGGCGCCGAGCTGGTCGGCGGCGATCAGCGCCACGAGCGCGGTGACGTCCTCGCGGCGGGCTCGTCGTACGGTCAGGTCGGTCATGCCTGTTCCTCTTCCTCCGTTGTGGATGGTCGGGTGGCGAGGGCCCAGCGGGTGACCGGTACCAGCGCGGCGCCGGCGGCCGCGAACAGCACGCCGAGCGCCAGCCAGCCACCCAGCCCGAACCGGATCGCGGTGTTGGTGGTCAGTGCCGGGGCCAGCATGCTCGCCGCGGCGAACCCGGTGTTGTACAGCCCCTGGTAGGCGCCGGGCGCGGCCGGGTCGGCGAGTTCGTAGCTCAGCGCCCAGCCGGCGGCCGACGACAGCATCTCGGCGACCGCCTGCAGCACGGTCGCCGCGAGCAGGATCAGTACCGCGGGGATCGGCCCGACGCCGTGTGCCAGGCCGAACACCGCGCAGGCGGCGGCGAGCAGCAGGCCGGCGCGACGGGCCACCCGGGCAGCCGGCCCCGGGTCGGCGATGTTGCGGGTGGCGCGCACCTGGAACAGCACGACCAGCGCGGTGTTGGTGATCATGATTCCGGACACCACCGCGGCCGGCGCGTGGGTGTGCCCGACCACCCACAACGGAACCGTGACGTCGATCAGGCTGAACTGGATGGCCAGTACCCCGTTGAGCGCGGTGACGGCGAGGAAGGCCGGGTCGCGCAGCGCGCCGAGCCGGCGACCGCCTGGCGCGCCGGGGGAGCGCGGAACCGGCGTACCGGCCGGGATGCCGCGCAGCAGCAGCGTGGTGGCGAGGAAGGTGGCGGCGTCCACCGCGATGAGGGTCAGGTAGCCGCTCCTGGTGTCGATCGACAGCGCGACCGCGGCGAGTGCCGAGCCGGCGCCGATCCCGACGTTGGTGACCGCGCGCAGGTAGGCCCGGCTGCGTACCCGGCTCTGCGCGGGCAGGGCGGTCGCGAGCATCGCGTTCTTCACCGACCGGCCGCCGGAGTCGAGCGCCGTCACGACGCAGGCGACGACCAGGAAGGCCGGGAACGAGCCGACCAGCGCGTAGCAGCCCAGCCCGACCGCCTGCGCCAGGTACAGCACGATCAGCAGCCGCTTCGCGCCGATCCGGTCGGCCAGCTGGCCCAGCGGGATCCCGGCCGCGACACCGCAGGCGCCGGCGATGGTGAGGCCGAGCCCGACCTGGACCGCGGACAGCCCGACCGAGCGGGTGAAGAAGACCGCGCTGACGGTCATGAACAGCCCGTTGCCGAGCGTGTTGATCAGCGTCTGTACGGCCAGCCGGCGGGTCACCGGGTCGGCCGGTGCGAGGCCGGCGACCCGGGCGCGGACGGTGGCCTTCAGCGGGGCGTGGGGTGGCGCGCTGAACATGAGCCCAGTCCATGTCACCTCGGCTGGGCGGCCAATGGATTTAGACTGGCGCCTAATGCTGGAGCTTCGACTGGGTGTGACCGATCTCGCGTCGATGTGGTTCGCGTACTCGCCGCTGCAGGAGACCGTGTTCAGCATCCGCGCCCTGGTCCTGCCCGGCGTGTACGCGCCGCGGTTGCCCTGGCACGACGACGTCGCCGAGCACCTCAACCCCGAGGACGTCGAACTGCTGTACGCGATGATGCCGCCACGGCGGTGGCTGCCCGACTTCCTCACCCCGCGACCACAGGCGCCGGGGCCCCGGTTCGCCGACCAACTCGGTACCGTCCGCGCCACCCCGGGCGCGCTCGGCTGGCACGACATCCTCGCCGCGTACGGGCCGGCCCGGCTGCCCCCGGTGCTGTCCGATGGCGGCGCGGACCCGGACGCGCTGGTCGGGCGCATCGCCACCGTGCTGGACCGGTACTGGCGGCGGTGCGTGCGGCCCTGGTGGCCGCGGCTGCGCGCGGTGCTGGACGCGGACATCGTGTACCGCAGCCGAAGCCTCGCCGTCGGTGGCGCCCGGGCGTTGTTCGCCGATCTGCACGAGCGGGTGTCCTGGGCAGACGGGGTGCTCACGGTCCGGCAGTCCAGCCGGCCCCAGCACAGCGCGGTGGAGGTCGCCGGGCGTGGTCTGGCGCTGGTGCCGAGCGCCTTCGCGCGCGGCGCGATGACCGTCGTCGACCCCGCCGGACCGCCGGTCGTCTCGTACCCGGCGAGGGGTCGCTCGACGCTGTGGGAGGTCGCCCAGCCGGCCACCGAGGCGGCGCTGGCCCGGCTGATCGGCGCGCCCCGGGCCCGGCTGCTGGGATTGCTGGAACACCCGGCCAGCACCACCGAACTCGCCTACCGGCTGGGGGTGACCGCGGCGGCGGTGAGCCAGCAGCTGTCCGTACTGCATGCCGCCGGACTGGTCACCCGGGCGCGCAGCGGTCGCAGCGTGCTCTACGCCAGGACCACCCTGGGGGATCGGCTCGCGGACCCGGTGGTACCCGGCCACGTCGCGCCCTGAGCCGCAGCCGGGACGGTCCGGCTGCCGGAGGATCGGGCGCCACGAGGATTGCCCGGCCGCCGGGTGACGGGGTGCCGGTGGATGGCACGGCCGCCTGCGGCGGGTCCGGCGCCGTGCCGGTGCTCCGGCCGGTGCCGGGTTCGGGTCGGTCAGGACGGCGCGCCGGCGGCGACGAGCAGGCCCACCAGCGCGCCCGAACCGGCCAGCAGCAGCGGTACCGGCACCGGCGGCCCGGCCTGGGTGCGCGGCGCGGTGACCGCGATCGTCAGCCAACCGAAGAACGGCAACCATGCCGTCTCGACGTCGTCGCCGGCGAAGCCGCCGAACACGGTGAACGCGACCGCGAAGCCGGCGCCCACCAGGCACGGCCAGGCCGGCGTGTTGCGGACCCTGCGCAGGCTGGTGAACACCGGCGGCCCGGCCAGGATCAGCAGCGTGAGCAGACCGATCGCGCCCCACCACAGGGACTGACCGGTGCTGCCGCGGGCGGCGACCAGCCCCGCGGTCCAGGCGTACCCGCCGGTGGTCGCGACCACCGGCACCACGAGCGCACCCAGCCCGGTGGCGAGGTTGAGAAACGCGCGGCGGCGGGCGAAGTACAGCAGCACGACGCAACCGCCCAGCCAGACCGTCGGGTAGTTGAGCAGCGCGGCCAGGCCGAGCAGCAGCCCGGCGAGCAGCGCCCACCCGGTCGCCGGCCAGCCGGTACGCCGCCGGTCACTGGCCCGCGCGCCGGCCGCGACCAGCCCGGCACCGAGCGCGGCCGCGACACCGTCGGTGGCGCCGGCCAGGAACGCCCCGTACGGGGCGAGAACCAGGATCGGCGCGAACCCGCGGGCCGCGGTCTCGCCGCAGATGTTGCGGGCCGCACCGAGCAGCATCGGTACGGCCAGGGCGCCGAGCGCGGTGACGGTGACCGTGCCGGGCAGGCCGAGCCGGTCGATCGTCCACACCAGCAGTCCGGCCCCCGGCGGGTGCCCGTCGGCGGTGCCGGCGTACCGGTCGACGAAGTCGCGCAGGTAGCCCCACGGACTGCCGGTGACCGGGTTGGTGGGTGCGGTCCGGCGGCCGGCGCCCAGGGCCAGCGCCCAGCCCAGTGCGGTGAGGTAGCCGATCGCCTGGACGAGGGCGAACGGTGGCCGTCGCCCGGACCGGGACAGCGCCACCTGGCCGCCGACGACCGCCGCGGCCAGCGCCGCCGCGGCGCCGAGCCACGGCGACGGGGCGAACCGGTACCCGGCCAAGAACGGCGGTACCCGACCGCCGGCGGGGGTGCCGACGAGAGCCACCGCGGCGAGCCCGACTGCGACGAGCAGGAACCAACCGCCCAGATCCGTCGCCGTCCGGTCGCGGCGGGCCGGGCGTTCGCTGTCGGTCACGGCCGACACGGTATCGGGTAGGCGACAGGTGGTGGCTGTTCGGTTGGCGAGAGTGGTGGTCGTGCCGCATGATCGTTGTGACGGTCCAACGGGGGCCGTTGGACCACTCACCGTGAAACGTGAGGGATCGATATGGCTGCCACCGGCACCAGCACGAGCACGGAGAAGGGGCGGCGGATCGTCGGCGCCGAACGTCAAACGCTGGCGAAGGACCTGGTCAAGCGCTACAACGGCGGGGAGAGCATCCGTTCTCTTGCGGCCTCGACGGGCCGTTCGTACGGATTCATCCATCGCGTGCTGACCGAGTCCGGGGTCCAGCTGCGTCAGCGCGGCGGCGCTCGCCGCCGGAAGAAGTCCTGAACCGGGGCCGGTTGGTCGGTCGTTGTTCCGGCCAGCCGGCGGCGCGCGAGCCGACAGCCTGCGCACCGACCCCGGTGCCCGGCAGGCCGGCCGACCGGTAGCGTGACACACTCCCGACGGCTGGAGGACGAGCGTGCCCGCGGAGCAGGACCCTTCGACATCCGGCGACGTGTTGTGGTCGGTCGCCGACGACGTGGCGACCGTGACCCTGAACCGTCCCGAGGTCTACAACGCGCAGACCCCGCAGATGTGGGCGCAGCTGCGGGAGATCGGCCGCGAGCTTTCCGGTGACGTGCGGGTCGTGGTGGTGCGCGGTGCCGGCCGCGCCTTCTCCGCGGGCCTGGACACCGCCGTGCTCGCCGGCACCGGCTCCGGCGATCCCGGCCTGCTCGGCCTGGCGGAGCTGCCGGCCGACCAGTGCGCGGACGTGATCGCGGAGTTCCAGCAGGCGTTCGACTGGCTGCGCCGGCCCGACCTGCTGTCGGTCGCCGCGGTCCAGGGCCACGCCGTCGGCGCCGGCTTCCAGCTCGCGCTGGCCTGCGACCTGCGGATCGTCGCCGACGACGCGCAGTTCACGATGGCCGAGACCAGCCTCGGCCTGGTGCCCGACCTGGGCGGTACCAAACACCTGGTGGACCTGGTGGGCTACAGCCACGCGCTGGAGATCTGCGTGACCGGCCGGCGGGTGGGCGCCGCCGAGGCGTACCGGCTGGGGCTGGCCACGCTGAGCGTGCCGGTGGCGGAGTTGGCCACCGCCACCGGCGACCTGGTCGCCGCGCTGCGGGCAGCACCGCGGGCCGCCGCGGTGGAGACCAAGGCGCTGCTGCGGTCCGCAGCCGGCAACGACCTGCCTGGTCAGCTGGCGGCCGAGCGGGAGGCCCAGGTTCGCCGCATCGCCGACCTTGCCGGCCGCGGCGAGTAGCCGCCGTGCCGCGACGCCGGGCGCTGCCGCCACGCGGGGCCGGGCCATCGTCGGGGAGTGACGCATCGCCGCCGCGGTGGGGCCGCGGCGGCAGCACCTCGGCCGGCGCCGGCCGCCCATCCGGATCGTCCGGATATATACGCTGTTGTCCTGGTCCAACTGGTTCGGTGGGCCTGTCATCACCTGTTCGGGGCATGACCTGGCCGGGGCGCGGCCGGTTGTTCGTGCCGACAGGATGCTCATGCGGCGGGCGGGGCGCAGATGGGTGACCAACGGGTGGCCGAGCAGTGGGTGGCGTGGCCGGCGGGCTCCGATCCGGGAGTCCTGGGTCGGGCGCTGGCCGGGGCCCGGGACCGCTTCATGGGCACCGGCACGGCCGGTGGCCCGGTGCGGCAGGTGGTGGCCGAGTCGTGGCGCCGGTCGGCGGCGAGCGGCATCGACCCGGACCAGCACTGGGCGCCGGTGGAGCTGACCGACGACGTGCTGCGCGACCTGCGGGCCGACCACCAGCTCGCGGCGGCCATGCCGGTGGTTCGCCGGCTACTGCTGGAATCGGCCGGGATGGACGGCCTGATCGTCGCGGTCGGCGACGCGGCCGGGCGGCTGCTGTGGGTGGAGGGCGACCGCCAGCTGCGCGCCCGTGCCGAGTCGATGCACTTCCTGGCCGGCTCGAACTGGGGCGAGCGGCATGCCGGGACCAACGCGGTAGGGATGGCGCTCGCGGTCGACCACAGCGTGCAGGTCTTCGGCGCCGAGCACTTCGCCCGCCGGGTGGTGCCGTGGAGCTGTTCGGCCGCGCCGGTGCACGACCCCGACACCGGCGCGGTGCTCGGGTTCGTCGACGTCACCGGCGGTGATCACGTCGCGGCCCCGCACACGCTGGCGCTGGTACGGGCGACCGCGGTGGCGGTGGAGAGCGAGCTGCGGGTGCAGCGGCTGGCCCGGCCACGGCCGGTGGTGGCGCCGGAACCGGCGCAGTTGACGGTGTGCGGCGACGTCGGCCGGCTGCGGCTGCCGCACCGGGGCGTCGAGCTGAGCCTGCGGCACGCGGAGCTGCTGCTGGTCCTGAGCGAGCATCCGGCCGGCCGCAGTGCCGAGCAGCTCGCCGTCGCGCTGTATCCCGGCACCGCCCCCGGCGTGACGGTACGGGCCGAGCTGTCCCGGCTGCGTGCGCTGCTCCCGGAGCTTGCGCTGCGTTCCCGGCCGTACCGGCTGGGCCGGCCGGTGGCCACCGACCTGGCGCAGGCGCGGGCACTGCTGGCGCGCGGATCCTGGCGTCGGGCGCTGGCGCTGGCCGGGCTACCGGTACTGGCCCGGTCGCAGGCGCCGGAGGTGGTGGCGCTGCGGGCCGAGCTCGCCGCCCAGCTGCGCGCCGCGGTCCTGGCCAGCCGGGACGCGACGGCACTGGTCCGGTTCGCCGACAGTGAGCTGGGTGCCGGTGACACCGAGGTGGTCCGGGCCACGCTGGCCGCGCTGCCGGCCGACTCGCCGCGGCGCCGCGAGTTCGCGGTACGCCTGGCTCGGCTGGACGCCGAGCTGGGCGTGCCGAGGCGCGCAACCCGGATGCAACGTTGGCCGTCCTAGCGTCGCGGACGCTACCCGGGTGCCTGTCCGGCTGTGTCCGGGTGCCTGCGGCCGCCCCGGTCCGTACCATCGGGGCGGCCGCGCTACCCGCCGGTGCTGGCCCCCGGCGCGCCGCGGGTGCCAGCGGATTCAGAGGCAGCGCAGCGCGCCGCCGTCGACGGCGAGGAGGCTGCCGGTCAGGTAGCTCGCGGCGGGGGAGAGGGCGAACGCCGCCACCGAACCGAACTCCGCCGGGGTGCCGTAGCGGCCGAGCGGGATCCCGCCGTACTGCGGGGTCCCGTGGTCGAGTTCCAGGATCCGGTCGGTGGCGATCCGGCCGGGCAGCAGGCCGAACAGTCGCACCCCGCGCGGACCGTACTCGTCGGCCATGTCCTTGGTGACCATCGCGAGGCCCGGTCGCAGCCCGTTGGAGATGCCCAGGCCGGTGATCGGCGAGCGTACCGAGGACGACAGCACCAGGCCGATCGCTCCGCCGTCCGGGAGCGCGGCGGCGACGGTGCGGGCGCCGCGTACCGCGCCGAGGAAGACCGTATCGAACGCCTGCCGCCACTGTTCGTCGGTCGCGCCCGCCGCGGTCGCCGGCGGCGGGCCACCGACCGACAGCAGCGCACCGTCGAGCCGGCCGTACGTCGTGGTGGCGGTGTCGACGAGCCGTTGCGGGGTGCCCGGGTCGGCGAGGTCGGCGGTGATGCCGACAGCGTGGTCGGCGCCGAGGTCGGCCACCGCCCGGTGCACCTTGTCCGGTGCCCGGGAGCAGAGGACGACGCGGGCGCCGTCGTCGACCAGCGCGCGGGCGGTCGCGAAGCCGAGGCCGGCGCTGCCGCCGGTGACCAGGTACACCCGGCCGGAGAGTCCAAGATCCATGCGCCGAGCCTAGAACCAACCCGGCGCCCGTGTCCGCCGTGCGCTGCCGCCAGCATGCGTACCGCGGGGCCAGCGGGGATGCGCGCGGCGGGCCCGGCTTGGCTGCGCCGCGCACCGGGTGCCCGGCGGGGATGCGCGCGCCGGGGCACCCTGCGCGGCTGCTCGGCCCGGATGCCCGGCGCGGATGCCCGGTGCGGGTGCTCGGCCCCGGGTGCCCGGTCCGGCGACCGGCCGGGCGCCCGGTGGGTCAGAACGACGATGCCCGGACGGCGAGCACGAACCGTAGCCCCGGATGCTCGCAGAGGGTCCAGACCTCGTCCCGGCCCGGCCAGTACGACAGGTCCTCGGTACCGATCGGCATCGACTCGTCCGCCAGGACCGGTGCGGTGTCTGCGGTGAAGGTGACCAGGCCGCTGTAGTGCGTGGTGCCGTTGCTGCGGGACAGGAAGAACCGGTCGCGGTGTGCGACGGCGCCCTGGATGCTGCGCACGAACACCTGGTACGCCTCGGTGGCGTGCACCTGGCCGTCGCCGGCGGGGGCGAACGTCGGGCCGTCCAGCGGGAACCGGACCACCCGCGCACCGGAACCGGTGGCATCCTCACCGTTCACGTTGTACTCGCCGATGATGATGCCGGGCGTGCCGCCGCTGCGGTCCAGCCCGCAGCAGGAGTACCGCAGTCGCGCGACGTCGCCGGTCGTCGAGGAGCGGTACGAGGTGCACTGCGGCAGCACGTACGCGTGCCCGAAGCCCTGGTAGCTGCCGTCGGTGGCGCGGCCGACGGCGCCGTCGTCGGAGTCGTCTACCCGCCAGATGCGGCGCAGGTCGAAGACCCGGAAGCCGTTCCAGGTGTCGACCACGTAGAGCAGGTGGCCGTAGACGACGATGCCGCCGGCGTGCACCGGCACGGCGCGGAAGTCCGGCCGGCCGTCGTCGTCGAGGTACGGCTCGACCAGCAGCACGTGCCGATAGCGCGGCGCGGCCGGGTCGCTGTAGTCGATGAACGACACCCGGGAGCCCTTGTCCGGGTCGGTGCTCTTGGAGTACCAGCTGGCGAACAGCATCCGCCGCCCGTCGTAGCGACCGCTGGGGGAGGCGTCGGCACTGGTCGAGATGCCCTGCGGGTACCACTCGGCGGTGTTGCCGTCCTCCTCGTTCCAGGCGAAGGCGGCGGCGAGGCCGGTGGCGTGCGGGGTCGCGGCGGCGCCGACCCGGTCGGCGCGGGCGAGCACCTCCCGTACCGAGGCGCGGGGCAGGGCGCGGTCCAGGCCGTGCAGTAGCGCGTCGGTACGCGGCCCGGCGGTGAGGCGGAACGCGTCCGGGTCGAGCCGTACCGGGGCGGGGTAGGTCGCCGCCGCCGCGGTGCCGGGTGCGCCGAGGGCGGCGAGTCCGGTGGCGGCGGCGGTGGCCACCGCGCCGCCGACGAGGACGTGTCGACGGGACCACTGGGGTGGGTGGTTCATGATCACCTCCGTGCGAGTTGGGAGCACCTTAGCGAAATCGCACGGAAATATGCACCCATCACGGTGCAGGCTGTCGAAAACCTTCAGCGGTGGTCCGTCGCGTCCGGTCAGCGGCGCCGGACCGTCTCCTCGACCAGGTCGAGCACCGGCTCGATGTCGTCGGCCGAGCTGCCCATCGCGAGGTAGAGCACCAGGCCGTCGTGCGCCAGTTCGAGGAACCGCTGCAACGTGTCGATCGGTACGTCGTCGCGCAGCGCGCCGGCCTCGTGCTGGCGCAGCAGCCGGTCCCGGGTCGCCGCCGCGATCGCCTCGGACCGCTGCGCCCACCGGCGGGCGAACTCCGGATCGGTGCGCAGCCGCCGGGACACCTCCAGCTGGGTGCCGAGCCAGCCGCTGACCTCCGGTTCGTGCGCGTGCGCGGCCATGTCCCGCATCACCTGGACCAGGCCGTTGTCGGCGACGGTGGCCACCATGTTCGCCGCGTCGTCCTCGGCGACGGCGAGAAACAGCGACTCCTTGTCCCGGAAGTGGTGGAAGATCGCGCCGCGGGACAGGCCGATCGCGTCCTCCAGCCGGCGCACCGTGGCGCCCTCGTACCCGTGCCGGGCGAAGCAGGTCCGCGCGCCGGTGAGGATCTGCCGGCGGCGGGCGTCCAGATGCTCTTGACTGACCCGGGGCACGAGTCGATCGTGCCAGCCGATCCGGCCGATCGCAATCCGTACGTACGGATTGCTAGCCGATGGACGGCACCGTCACCTGCCGAGACGGCCCTTCCGCCCGTACGGGTAGCGCGCCACCACCCGGCCCGAGGTCGTGCTGGCGTACAGCCGGATCAGCGGGGCCCCCGGCCGGGCCGGCTCGGTCACCTTGTTGCGCACCGCGCCGCTGCGGGTCTCCTGCTGCTCCACCCGCACCTGCCAGCCCCGCGGCACGATCAGCAGGATGCTGCCGGACCGGCAGCTGGCGTCCACCCGGACCTCCCGGTGCGGGCACACCGCGGCGGTGAAGTCGAGCCGGACCTGGCCGCTGGCGGCCTCGGCGACCACCCGCGGCGGCACCTGCCACGGGCCGTCCTGCCGCACCCGGGCGCTGCGGGTGCGCAACTCCAGCACCGCCCGGTCGGGCGGCTCCGGACCCGGCAGCACGCCGAGATCGGCCACGATGCGGTGCAGCTCGGCGATCGTGCGCGCGGCGTACACCGCGGTCAGCCGCTCGTCGGCCTCGGACAGATCGAGCCGGCCGTCCCCGACCGCGGCCTGCACCAGCTCGGCGAACCGGCTGCGGTCGGCATCCGAGGCCCGCCGCTGCGCCACGGCCGTCCCGTCGTCGGACGGCACCAGCGATCCGCTCTCGTACATCCGTTCAGCCTAGGCGGTTCCAGCCGGTTTCGGGACTCCCGCCCCGTTACCTTTCTCGTGTTCCCAACTGGGGACGCTCGGTCGCCCGGCTCGGTATGACTGATTGCCCCTGTCGTAGGCATGATCCGGGGGGTGTTGTCGCCGGGTCGGGTGGCGTCGGCGGATCGCTGATAGGGACACGGCCGCCCGATGGGTTGGTCTCTTCGTAACGTGGCTGCCGACAGTCCGACGCCTGGACACTCGACCGAGCCCGACCGTGACGAGGAGGCGACACGTGCCCGGCGACTACAGCGTGTTCCTAGGCCCGGACGTTGGCAAAAGCGAGCATCACGCGACCGGCCTGGCCCCTGACGGGCGCCAGGTGCATGATGCGCCGCTGCCCAACACCGAGACCCGGCTGCGCGAGGTGTTCGACAAGCTTGCCCGGCACGGCAGTGTCCTGGTCGTGGTCGACCAGCCGGCCTCGATCGGTGCCCTGCCGGTCGCGGTCGCACGCTCGTGTGGGCACCAGGTGGCCTACCTGCCCGGGCTGGCGATACGCCGTATCGCCGACCTGCACCCCGGCAACGCCAAGACCGACGCCCGTGACGCCTTCGTGATCGCTGACGCGGCACGGACATTGCCGCACACGCTGCGCCGTGTCGACACCGGCGAGGAGACCCTGGCCGAGTTGGAGGTACTGGTCGGCTTCGACGACGACCTGGCCGGCGGGGCCACTCGCTGGCCAACCGGATCCGGGGTCTGCTCACCAGCATCCACCCCGCCCTGGAAACCGTGCTCGGTCCGAAGGTGGCGCATCCGGCCGTGCTGGAGCTGTTGACGCGCTTCGGCGGACCGATCGGGCTGGCCGCGGCCGGCCGCCGCAGACTGACCACCGTCGCCCGCAACACGCCCCACGCATCGGCGACCAACTCGTTGAGCAGATTCTCGCCGCCCTGGCCGCCCAAACCGTCACCGTCCCAGGCGCCAAGGCCGCCGAGACGGTCCTGCCGCGTCTGGCCGTCTCGCTGCGACAGGTACTCGACCAGCGCGCCCAGGTGGCCGTCGAGGTCGAACAGGTACTTGATGCCCACCCTCTTGCCGAGGTCCTGATCTCGATGCCCGGCATCGGGGTCAGGACCTGCGCCCGCATCCTGATCGAAGTCGGTGACGGCGCGGCGTTCGCGACCGCCGCGCACCTGGCCGCCTACGCCGGCCTGGCACCAGTCACCCGCCGCTCCGGCAGCTCCATCCGGGGCGAGCATCCACCCAAGGGCGGCAACAAACACCTCAAACGCGCGTTGTTCCTCGCCGCGTTCGCGTCCCTGCCCGACCCCACCAGCCGCGCCTACTACGACCGCAAGAGAGCCGAAGGCAAAAAACACAACGCCGCCCTCATCTGCCTCGCCCGCCGCCGCTGCGACGTGCTGTTCGCCATGCTCCGCGACCGCAAGCCCTACCAACCCCGGCCCGTCCCACAGCCCGCCGCTGCTTGACAAAACCCATAGGGACACCCCCCCGGACCGCGCCGGTGCCCGGAGCCTGGCCTCGGTCCGGACGGGGCCGCCGGTCAGGCGACGGTGCCCGCCGCGTGCAGCGCGGCCCGGTCGGCGTCCGGATAGCCCAGCTCGGCGAGGATCTCGTCGGTGTGCGCACCCGCCGCCGGTGCCGGCGTGGGGGTGCCGGCCGGGGTGGCCGAGAACCGCGGCGCCGGCGCCGGCTGCAGCACCCCGTCGTCGTGCCGGTACGTGCCGCGCTGCGCCAGGTGCGGGTGCGCCGCCGCCTCGTCCGGGTCGAGCACCGGCGCCACGCACGCGTCGGTACCGGCGAAGTGCGCGGCCCACTCGTCCCGGGTGCGGCCGGCGAACACCGTCGCGAACCGGTCCCGCAGCAGCGGCCACGCCGCCCGGTCGGCGCGGGGCGGCAGCGTCTCGTCGCCGGCCAGCCCCAGCCCGTCCAGCAGCGCGGCGTAGAACGGGTCCTCCAGCGCCCCGACCGCCACGTAGCCGCCGTCGGCGCAGCGGTACACGGCGTAGAACGGCGCGCCACCGTCCAGCAGGTTGCGGCCCCGCTGCGCACCCCACATCCCGGCCGACCGCATACCCAGCGTCATCGACAGCAGCACCGCGGCGCCATCCACCATCGCCGCGTCGACCACCTGGCCGCGGCCGGTCCGGCCGGCGCCGAGCAGCGCGGCCAGCACGCCCACCGCGAGCAGCATGCCGCCGCCACCGAAGTCGCCGATCAGGTTCAGCGGTACGGTCGGCGCCGCGTCCGCGTCCCCGACCAGGCCGAGCGCGCCGGCCAGCGCGATGAAGTCGATGTCGTGCCCGGCCCGCTGCGCCAGCGGTCCGGTCTGGCCCCAGCCGGTCATCCGCCCGTACACCAGGCGCGGGTTGGCGGCGAGACACTCGTCCGGGCCGAGCCCGAGCCGCTCGGCCACTCCCGGTCGGTACCCCTCGATCAGCGCGTCGGCGCCGGCCACCAGCCGGCGCACCACCGCGACCCCGTCCGGCTGCTTCAGATCGACCGCGAGCGACCTGCGGTTTCGGGCGAGCACCCGGTGGCCCGCCGCGAGCGGGACCGACTGGCCGCCGGGCCGATCGACCCGGACCACGTCCGCGCCGAGATCGGCCAGCATCATGCCGGCGAACGGCGCCGGGCCGATGCCGGCCAACTCCACGACCCGGAATCCCGCCAGCGGTCCCTGCATCGAATGCCTCCCGATCGGTGTGCAGACTGCCATCCTGCCCGCCGGCCGCGACCCACCGGCGTCCCGGCTGGCACCATGGCGCTGGGAGCCGGGCCGGATGTCGAGCGGAGCGTGCGGATGACGGAGCTGAACGAACCGGTGGTGGCGCTACCGGAGACGGTGCTGCGGGTCGGGGTCGGTCAGGCCGCCGCCGCGCCGGGCGAACTGGCCGGCAACGCGGCGACCGCGGCGCGGCTGGTGGCGGCCGCCGCCGCGGACGGCGTGCGGCTGCTGGTGCTGCCCGAGCTGTTCCTGCCCGGGTACCACCCGCCGACGCTCGCCGCCGATCCGAGCCGCTGCGACGTGGCCGCCGACGCCGCCGGTACGGTCGCCGATCCGAGGCTGGACGGGCTGGCCACCGCCGCCGCGACGCACCGGGTAGCGGTGCTGGTCGGCGCCGCGGTACGGGCCGCGGACGGGAGCCGCTACCTCGCGGCGCTGCTGGCCGGCCCGGACGGCTCGATCCGGGACGTCTACCACAAGCGGCACCTGTGCGGCGCCGAGGAGACCGACCTGTTCCTCGCCGGTACCGAGGGCACCACGCTGCAGCTGGACGGCTGGCGGCTCGGCGTCGGGATCTGCTACGACGGGTGCTTCCCGGAGCATGCCCGGGCCGCGGCCCGGGCGGGCGCGCACGCGATGCTCTACCCCAGCGCGTACGTGGTGGGCGGCGAGCACCGCCGCGATCTCTACTACCCGGCGCGGGCGCTGGACAACACGATGTTCGTGGCGTTCGCCAACTGCGTCGGCGGCACCGACCCGTGGCGGTTCAACGGCGGTTCGGCGGTGTACGACCCGGAGGGCCGGGCGCTCGTCCGGGCCCCGGACACCGGCGCCACCGTGCTCGTCGCCGACCTGGATCCGGTGCTGCTCGCCGCGGTCCGGGGCGAGCAGCCGATGCTGGCCGACGCCGCGCTGACCGAGCCGGCCGAGCGCCGGCTGGTCGCGGTCGACCGCGGCTGAGGAGACGACGATGCCCCGCCGGGTCCGGCGGGGCATCGGGAGAGGCAGCCCTACCGCTTCTCCACTGCGACGTAGTCGCGGGCGGTGGGGCCGGTGTAGATCTGCCGCGGCCGGGTGATCTTGAGCTTCGGGTCGCTCATCATCTCGCGCCACTGGGCGATCCAGCCGGGCAGCCGGCCGATCGCGAACAGCACGGTGAACATCGACTCCGGGAACCCCAGCGCCTTGTAGATCAGGCCGGTGTAGAAGTCGACGTTCGGGTACAGCTTGCGCTCGACGAAGTAGTCGTCGGACAGCGCCACCTGCTCCAGCTCGATCGCGATGTCCAGCAGCGGGTCGGAGATGCCCAGCTTGGTCAGCACGTCGTCGGTCATCTTCTTGACCAGGGCGGCACGCGGGTCGTAGTTCTTGTAGACCCGGTGGCCGAAGCCCATCAGGCGGACGCCGGCCTCCTTGTTCTTCACCTTGCGCACGAACGCGGCGACGTCGTCGCCGGAGGCGTGGATGCCGCGCAGCATCTCCAGCACGGCCTGGTTCGCGCCGCCGTGCGACGGGCCGGACAGCGCGTTGATGCCGGCGGCGATCGACGCGAACAGGTTGGCCTGAGCCGACCCGACGGTCCGCACGGTCGCCGCGGAGCAGTTCTGCTCGTGGTCGGCGTGCAGGATCAGCAGCAGGTCGAGGGCGGCCCGCGCGGTCTCGTTCACCTGGTACGGCTCGGCCGGCACGCCGAAGGTCATCCGCAGGAAGTTGGAGACCATGTCGAGCGAGTTGTCCGGGTACAGCAGCGGCTGGCCGACGGACTTCTTGTAGGTGTAGGCCGCGATCGTGGGCAGCTTGGCCAGCAGCCGGATGGTGGACAGCTCCACCGCCTCGGCGTCGAACGGGTCGAGGTCGTCCGGGTAGAACGTGGACAGCGCGTTCACCGCGGAGGCCAGCACCGCCATCGGGTGCGCGTTGCGCGGGAAGCCGTCGAAGAACCGTTTCAGGTCCTCGTCCAGCAGGGTGTGATGGCGGATCTGCCCGTCGAGTTCGGCCAGCGCCTCGGCCGTCGGCAGCTCACCGTGCAGCAGCAGGTAGGTCACCTCGAGGAAGTTCGACTGCTCGGCCAGCTGGTCGATCGGGTAACCGCGGTAACGCAGGATGCCCGCGCCGCCGTCGATGTAGGTGATCTCCGATTTGCACGACGCCGTGTTCACAAACCCCGTATCGAGCGTGACCAGACCGGTCGTGGCGAGGAGTTTGGAGGAGTCGATCCCGGAGTTTCCCTCCGTCGCCGGGATGATCGGCATGTCGAGCTCGCCGTCCGGGTACCGAAGGACGGTGCTGCTCTGGTCAGTCATGGAAGGCCTTTCGTCCTCAAGACGGGGAGTGTGCGTCCGTCGATCCGCTCTCTACCACTTGTGGCGGTAGGGGTCCTGCCTGGGGTCCGCTCCCCGAATCGCTGTTACGTGCCAGTAACTTCGACGCTACTCGGCGGGCCGGGTACGTCCGGTGTGATCTTCTGCCCAATCTAGCGACCTGTCGAAACGCTTCGCGCGGGTGCCGGCCCCCGGCGAGATCCGTCACCTGCCCGCCCCCACGGTACGGCCCGCGCCCGGTCGCACTATGCCTGTGTGCCGGGTTCGTCCGGCCCCGGCAGCCGCCTCGCGCGGGCGTGCAGGTACCGCTGGTGCGGCAGGCTGGTGGCGCGGGCCGCGGCGGCCAGGTACCGCTCCCGCGCGGCGGGCAGCTCACCGGCGAGTTCCAGCAGGTGCCCGCGGACCGCGTCGGGCCGGTGGTCGCCGAGCCGGACCTGGGCGTCGAGCGCGTCGAGCGCGTCCAGCCCGGCCCGCGGGCCGCGCACCATCGCCACCGCGACCGCGTGGTTGAGCCGTACCACCGGACTGCCGTCCACCCGCAGCAGCACCTCGTACAGGGCGAGGATCTGGGGCCAGTCCGTGTCGGCCGCGCAACCCGCCTCGTCGTGCACCGCCGCGATCGCGGCCTGCAGCTGGTACGGCCCGGTGGGGCCCCGGGGCAGGGCCGCGGTGACCAGCGCGATCCCCTCGGCGATCGCCTCGGCGTCCCACCGGCTGCGGTCCTGCTCGGCCATCGGCACCAGCTCGCCGGCCGGTCCGGTACGCGCCGGTCGCCGGGCATCGGTGAGCAGCATCAGCGCGAGCAGCCCGGCCACCTCGCCGTCCGCCGGCAGCAGCCGGTGCACCAGCCGGGTCAACCGGATCGCCTCGCCGGTCAGCTCGGTGCGGGCCAGCCGCGGGCCGGCGGTGCTCGCGTACCCCTCGTTGAAGATCAGGTAGAGCACCCGCAGCACCGCGCCGAGCCGGCCGGCGTACTCGGTGCGGTCCGGGGGTGCGAACGGGATGCCGCTGGCCGCGATGCGCTGCTTGGCCCGGCTGATCCGGCGGGTCATCGTCGCCTCGGGGACCAGGAACGCCCGGGCGATCTCGGCGGTGGACAGCCCGCCGACCGCGCGCAGCGTCAGCGCGATCTGTCCGGCCGGGGTCAGCGCCGGGTGACAGCACAGGAACAGCAGCACCAGGGTGTCGTCGGTGTCGGCCGGCGCGCGGTCGGCGGCCGGTGCGAGCCGTTCGTCCGGCAGTACCCGGCGGGCGATCGTGTCCTCCCGGCGGCGCCGCGCCGACTCGGCACGCAGCAGGTCGGTGAGCCGGCGGGACGCCACCGTCAGCAGCCAGCCGCGCGGTCGCTCCGGCACCCCCTCGGCCGGCCACCGGGTCGCCGCGGCGAGCAGCGCCTCCTGGACGGCGTCCTCGGCGAGATCGAAATGGCCGTACCGGCGGACCAGCGCACCGAGGACCCGCGGCGCCTCACGGCGCAGCAGGTCCTCGATCTCGGCGGGCAGCATCGCGCCGGTTCAGGCCAGCGAGTCCTCGGCGCCGGAGGCCACCGGCCGCACGTCGACGTACCAGCCGCGGTCGGGCAGCGCACCCGCCGGATGCGGGGTGCCGGCCAGCCGGGCGGCGATCTCGACGGCCCGGTCGAAGCTGTCGCAGTCGACGATGTTGTAGCCGGCCAGCACCTCCTGGGTCTCCGCGTACGGCCCGTCGGTGACCACCGGCGCACCGTCCACCAGTTGCACCCGGCGGGCGTGCACCGGTGCGGTCAGCCCCTGGGCGTCGACCGCTTCGCCCGACTCGACCACCTCGGCCCACCAGGACTCCATGAACTCCGCCAGCTTCGCGACGTCCTCGCCGGTCCAGGCCGGTTCGGCACCGGGCCGGCCGGCCATCGCGTCGTAGTCCCGCTGCGAGCCGAAGAGCAAGATCATGTATTTCATCGTCGTCACCTCCGGGTTCGGCGGCCCCGGCGGCCGCCGTCACCACAGACGTCGGAGCCGATGGCCCGGACCGGACACCAACCTGTCCCCGAGAACAGGAAAGCACGGCGCGAGCGCGCGGCGGGGGTCCTCGGCGCCCTCCGGCGACGAACGGGTGCCGCCCGCGGCCCGCGCCGGCCGCGCGGAATCGGCTCCGGCGGGTGCCGTACGCCGGGCGCGTGGCAGGCTGGCGGAGTGGCAGACGAGACGAAGCGCGCCGTGTCCCTGCATCGGACCGGCAGCCAGACCTACCAGGTCCGCAACGAGCGGGGCGGACAGATCAGCATCGGGTCGGGCGCCGACACCGACTTCACCCCGGTGGAGCTGTTGTTGGCCGCGATCGCCGGGTGCACCGCGATCGACGTGGACATCCTGACCTCCCGCCGGGCCGAGCCGACCTCGTTCGACATCGAGTCCAGCGGCGACAAGGTGCGAGACGAGCAGGGCAACCACATGACCGGGATCGAGGTCTCGTTCCGGGTCACGTTCCCCGATGGAGAGGGCGGCGACAAGGCGCGGGCGCTGCTGCCGGAGGCGATCCGCACCTCGCACGACCGGCTGTGCACGGTCAGCCGCACCGTCCAGCTCGGCGCGGACGTCACGATGGGCGTGGCGGCCGGCTGAACGCCGGCCGCCACGCACCCGGGTCGGGGTGCGTCCGGGTCGGGGTGTCGGTGCCGGGGTCGTGGGTCGTGAGCGTCGGTCGTCATGCGCTCGGGTTGGGGTGGGTGCGGGTCGGGGTGTCGGTGCCGGGTCGTGGGTCGTGAGCGTCGGTCGTCATGCGCTCGGGTTGGGGTGGGTGCGGGTCGGGGTGTCGGTGCCGGGGTCGTGGGTCGTGGAGCGTCGGGATCGGCGTCTGCGGCGAGGGGCGTGCCGGCGGCGCTCACCGGCGGCGCTCAGTGGCGTGCGGGGCGTACCTCGGCGGCGGTGGTCCACACGGCGGCGACCGCGACGATGGCGGCCGGCGCCGGCAGGAGCAGCAGCAGCGACGCCGACCAGCTCGCCGCCGCCCACACCCCCAGGACCACCACGCACAGCGCTGCGGCGAACCGAACCGGCCGGCGCGCCACCAGGTGCAGCGCGGTCACCCACAGCCGCCGGCCGCGCAGCGCCGGGCGGGCCGCACCGAGGACCAGCGCGGCCATCGCCGCCGGTACGGCCAGCACGCTCGCCGCGCCGGTCAGTGCCACCGACGGCAGCAGCAGCGGGCTGCCGGTCGCGGTCCACACCCGCAGCGCCGCGAGCAGCAGGACCGTTGCCGCCGCCGGTACCAGCGCCTGGCGGACGGCGAACGGCCATAGCCGGACCAGCCGGGTCGCGAAGCCGGGTACCGTCGCCCGGCCGGTACCGCCGATGCCGGTGACGGTGTCCGCCAGCGCGGTCGCCGCCGGCGCCACGAGCAGCGCGTACAGGGCGACCGCGACCGGGTTGACGCCCGGCGCGACCAGCACCGGTACCGTCGCCGCGAGGCAGACCGCGACGCTCGCGCACAGCAGCGCCGGAAGGTTCGGCCACACCCCGCGCAGCAGCCGCCGGGGCGACACCTCGGTCGCCTCGACCCGCTCCCCGTGCGGCGGGACCGGCACCGCGCGGGCTCCGTGCCGCGTCGGGTCAGCCACGGATGCCCGCCGAGGCGATGCTGGCCGCGAAGCTGCGCTGGAACGCGAGGAACACCACCATCACCGGCACCACCACGGCGGTGATCGCGGCGAACACCACCACCGACGAGCCGCCCTGGCCGGCCTGCAGCGTGACCAGCCCGATCGGCAGCGTCATGTGCTGCGGGCTGGACAGGAAGATCAGCGGCCCGAAGTAGTTGTTCCAGGACGCCTCGAAGGCGAGGATCGTCATCGCGGCGAGTGCCGGCCCGGACAGCGGCACGATGATCCGGAACAGGATCCACGGATGGCTCGCCCCGTCGATGCGGGCGGCCTCGTCGAGTTCCCGCGGGATCGTGTTGAAGTACTGCCGGAAGAAGAAGATCGCGAACACGTTGATCAGCGCCGGCAGCCACAGCGCGGCGAGGTGGTCGACCAGGCCGAGGTTTCGCATCAGCACGAAGACCGGGATGATCGTGGTCTGCACCGGCACCATCAGCGCGGAGAGCATCACGAGCAGGATCGCCTCCCGCCCGCGGAAGCGCAGCCGGGAGAACGCGTAGCCGGCGAGCACGCTGACCAGCATCGAGCCGACCGTGGCGATCAGGCTGACCTGCAGGCTGTTGAGCGCCATCCGGCCGAACGGGACGAGCCCGTCGATGCGCGCGAAGTTGTCCAGCGTGAACGGCCTCGGCAGCCAGCCGGGCGGCAGCGAGAACGCCGCCCTCTCCGCGGTGAGGCTCTGCACGATCAGCCATCCCAGCGGGGCGACCATCAGCACCCCGACCACCATCAGCACCAGCCCGAGGACCACCCGCGCCGGCCGGATCCGGTGGCGTCGCCGCACCGGTACGGTGGCGCCCGTCACTGGTGCACCCATCGGCGTGACCCCCAGAACTGCAGCAGCGTGACGACCATCAGCACGGCGAACACCAGCAGCGACACGGCCGAGGCGTAGCCGACCTGGAACGACTGGAACCCCTTCTGGTACAGGTACATCACCACGCTCATCGTCGAGTTGTCCGGCCCGCCCTGCGGCGTGATGATCTGGATCGGGTCGAAGATCTGGAACGCGCCGATGAACGTGATGACCGCGGCGAAGAAGATCGTCGGCGACATCATCGGGATCGTCACGTGCCACAGCGTCTGCCAGGCGTTCGCGCCGTCCAGCCGGGCCGCCTCCAACAGCGTGTTCGGCACCGTCTGCAGGCCGGCCAGCATGATGACGAAGGTGAAGCCGATGGTGTGCCAGAAGTCGATCCCGATGATCGAGGGCAGCGCCCAGGACGGGTCGTTGAACCAGTTCGGGGTGTCCACACCGAGCTTGCCCAGGTAGTAGGTGACCAGCCCGAACGACGGGTCGAGCACGTACTTCCAGAGCAGCGCGACCGCGGCCCAGGAGATGACGAACGGGAAGAACAGCGAGGTGCGCACGAAGTACGACAGCACCCTGTTCTTGAGCCGGTTGACGCCGAGCGCGAGCAGCAGCCCGCCGACCAGGTGGGTGACCAGCGAGGCGAGCGCGAACACGAACGTGTTGGCCAGCGACCGGTACAGCAGCGGATCGCCGAACATCGCGGTGAAGTTGCCGACGCCGGCGAACCGGGCCGGTGTGAGCATGTCCCAGCGGTACAGGCTGAGCACGATCGCCGCGACGAACGGGCCGGCGACGAACAGCACGAACAGCAGCAGCGCCGGGCTCAGGAACGCGTAGCCGACCCACTGCCGGCTGCCGGCGGTCACGGACGGCTGGAGCGCCGGCGGGCGAGGCACCGCCCGCCGGCGGGTCAGGCTGATCGTCATAGCAGCGGTTTCAGCTGCTCGTTCGCCGCGTCCAGGGACTGCTTGACCGGCTTGAGGCCGGTCAGCGCGCTCTTCCAGCCGGAGCTGACGACGCGCTGCACGGCGGCGCCCTGCTTGGGCGACGGGATCGGGGTACCGTGCGCGATCGCGGCCGGCAGCAGCTTCGAGCCCTTCGGCGCGTCGGACAGGAACGCGGGGCTGTTGGCCACCGAGGTCAGCGCCGGGATGTTGGTGCCGCCGACCTTGGCGTAGAACTGCGACGCCTGGGTGGACATCAGCCACTTGAGGAACGTCCAGGCGGCCGCCTTGTTCTTGGAGGCGCGCAGGATCGGCCAGCCGTCCCAGCCGATCGGGGAGCCGGGGCCGGTCTTCGTCGGCCAGCTCATGATGCGTACCTTGTCGACGAGCTTGAGCCGGCGCATGTCCAGGGTCGGCCAGCGGCCGCCGCCGAGCGTGGCGAGCTTGCCCTTCGCCAGCTGCGCGGCGGCGTCGAAGGTACCGCCGAGCTTCGGTGCCAGGCCCGCGTCGAGCAGGCTCTTGACGTAGCTTGCGGCCTCGACCGCCTGCGGGGTGTTGAAGGTGGGGTTCTTCCAGTCGGCGTCCAGCGTGCTGCCGCCGTTGGTGAGCAGCCACGGCATGATGTCGCCGAACGGGAACGAGCCGTCGCCGAGCGCGGTCAGGTACGCCCCGGTCCTGGCCTTGATCTTCGCCCCGGCTGCCTTGAACTGTTCCCAGGTCCACTCGCCGTCCGGCAGTTCCACGCCCGCCTTGGCGAACACCTCGGTGTTGCAGTACAGCACCATCGAGTTGTAGCCGCCGGGGATGAAGTACGTCTTGCCGTCCGGCGAGCCGTACTTCTTCGTCCACTCCTTCAGGTGCGGGTCGATGCCGCCGTAGTACGCGTCGACGATTGCCTTGTCCTTGGCGATGTAGCCGTCCAGCGGTTCCAGCACGTTCTTCGACGACATCAGCAACTGGCCCTCGGTGGCCACGTCGACGATGTCGTACTCCTTGCCGCCGGCCAGCTGGGTGGAGATGGTGTTGGCGAAGGTGGCCCAGTCGCCGGAGGCGATGCCGGTCGCGGAGATCTTGATGCCCGGGTGTGCCTTGTTGAACGCCGCGAACAGGGCCTTGAACGCCGCCTGCTGCGATGCGTCGCCGAGGTACGCCAGCCGCAGGGTGCCCTTACCGGAGCCCTGGGCGCCGTTGCCGCCGCCGGATCCACCGCACCCGGCCAGCCCGCCGACGGCCGGGAGGGCCGCCGCGGCGCCCATCAGCTGGAGCACCCGACGACGCGGTACGGGCGGGGGACTGTGCGGTTCGCGCGGTACCACGATGCCTCCTTCCGGGGTCGCCCGTCCGGCACCGTGCGGTGTCCGGGCGCCCCGATGAGCAATCGATTACTCGCCGTTTGAGTGCACGGAACCTAAACCCGGGTCGCAACGGCTGTCAATAGCCGACCACCGCCCCCGCGGGGCACCGGATCGCGTCGCGTGACGCAGTGACCGTCCAGATGCGTTGGTGTAAAAGCGATCCGAGACCATAGGCCGCCGTCGGCACGATGACCTCGCGGCGCGGTGATGCTTGCGTAATCGGTTTCTCAGACCTAGGCTCGGGCCGCGTGACCCACCCGGCCGCGCCGCGCGCCGGGCCCCGGGGCGCCCGACGATCCGGTGCAGCACAAGGGGAATCCATGACCTCGACCCGGCAGCCCGCGGGACACCACCAGTACCCGGACCGTTCGCCGACCGGTGCCGCCGTGCTCGGCGTGGACATCGGCACCGCCAGCAGCAAGGGCGTGCTGGTGTCCACCACCGGCGAGATTCTGGCCCGCGCCGAGCGGGAGCATCGCGTCGACCGGCCGCACCCCGGCCACGTCGAGATGGACGGCCGGGTCTGGTGGCGGGAGTTCGTCGAGCTGTGCCGCGACCTGTGCACCGGGCACGACGCGGCGGTCGCGGCCGTCGGGGTGAGCGGGATGGGGCCGTGCACGCTGCTCACCGACGAGGCCGGCGAGCCGCTGCGGCCGGCCATCCTGTACGGCGTCGACACCCGGGCGCAGCGCCAGATCAGCGAGCTGACCGCGCGCTACGGGGCGGAGGCGATCGTCGAGCGCGGCGGCTCGGCGCTGACCAGCCAGGCGGTCGGGCCGAAACTCGCCTGGATCGCCGAGCACGAGCCCGCCGTGCGCGCCGCCGCGCGCCGCCTGTTCATGCCCAGCTCGTACCTGGTGTGGCGGCTGACCGGGGAGTACCTGCTCGACCACCACTCGGCCAGTCAGGCGGTGCCGCTCTACGACACCCGCGCGCACCGCTGGTGGGCGCCGGCCTGGTCCGACCTCGCCGCCGGGATCCAACCGCCCCGGCTGCGCTGGTCCGACGAGGTGGCCGGTGCGATCACCGCCGAGGCGGCCCGCATCACCGGCCTGCCGGCGGGTATCCCGGTGATCACCGGCACCATCGACGCCTGGGCCGAGGCGATCAGCGTCGACGCGCACCATCCGGGCGATCTGCTGCTGATGTACGGCAGCACGATGTTCCTGATCGACACGCTCGACGGGACCGACCCGGAACCGCTGACCGCGCCGCCGCTGTGGGGCACCGTCGGCGTGTTCCGCGGTACCCGGAACCTGGCCGGCGGGATGGCGACCTCCGGCGCGGTCACCGGCTGGCTGCGGGACCTGGTCGGCGGTGACTTCGGCACGCTCACCGCGGCGGCCGAGGCGTCCGGGCCGGGCGCGAACGGGCTGGTGATGCTGCCGTACTTCGCCGGCGAACGCACCCCGGTCGACGACCCCCGCGCGCGCGGCACCGTGATCGGGTTGACCCTCTCGCACACCGCCGGCGACCTGTACCGCGCGGCGCTGGAGGCGACGGCGTTCGGGGTGCGGCACAACATCGAGGCGTTCACCGCGGCCGGCGCCCCGATCGACCGGGTGGTGGCGGTCGGTGGCGGCACCCGGGGCGGGCTGTGGAGCCAGTTGGTCTCCGACGTCACCGGTCTCGCCCAGCAGGTGCGCACACACACCATCGGCGCCAGCTACGGCAGCGCGTACCTCGCCGCGCGTGCGGTCGGCGACGCTTCGATCGAGGCGTGGAACCCGCTCGCCCGCACCGTGACGCCGCGCGCCGAGCTGCGCGACGACTACGCCGAGCTGTACCGGCTCTACCGCGAGCTGGCCGCCGGCACCGCGCCCATCGCGCACGCCCTCGCCGACCGGGTCGACCGCGCGCACCGGCCGCCGGGGTGAGGCGGCAGAGCCGCCGCCCCGCACCCCTCACAGGAAGGTCCGATCATGACCCGCTATCGGTTCCCGGAGCCCACCCCCGTACCCACCGCGGCGCCGCAGACCGTGTACCTGGTCGCCAACGGTGATCTGCGGCCCGCGGCGAACGTCACCTGCTGGCCGGTGCAACAGAAGCTGGAGGCGGATCTGTCCCGCGCGGTGTCCGCGCTGGGCTGGACGATCCGGCGCGCGCACCGGGTCGACGAGGCGGCCGGGCACGGCTTCATCGACAGCCAGCGACGCGGCATCGAGGTGTTCCGCGACGTACCGCCGGACGCGCCGCTGATCGTCGCCGAGGCGGTGTGGCAGTACAGCCACCACCTGCTCGCCGGGTTGCGCTCGCACCGCGGCCCGGTCCTGGTGGTCGCCAACTGGGACGGCGGCTTCCCCGGCCTGGTCGGGCTGCTCAACCTGACCGCGAGCCTGACCAAGGCCGGGGTGGCGCACTCGTCGTTGTGGAGCGTGGACTTCACCGACGACTGGGCCGTGTCCGGCCTCCGGACCTGGCTCGCCACCGGGATCCTGGAGCACCCGACCGACCACGTCCGAGACCTGCCGGCGCTCGACGAGACCGCCGAGGAGGTCCGGCTCGGTCGTGCCCTCGCCGCGGAACTGGTGCGGCGCAAGGCGATCGTCGGGGTGTTCGACGAGGGCTGCATGGGCATGTACAACGCGATCATCGACGACGAGCTGCTCAACCCGCTCGGCATCTACAAGGAGCGGCTGTCGCAGTCCACGCTGGTGGCCGAGATGGCCCGGGTCGACGACGCGGAGGCGGACGCGGTCCGCGCCTGGCTCGACGCCGCCGGTCTGCGCTTCCACACCGGTACCGACGAGGCGACCGAACTGACCGACGCGCAGGTGCACAGCCAGCTGAAGATGTACGTGGCGGCGCTGCGGATCGCCGACGACTTCGGGCTGGACGCGGTCGGCATCCAGTACCAGCAGGGGTTGAAGGACACCGTGCCGGCCAGCGACCTGGCCGAGGGGCTGCTCAACAACGTGGCCCGGCCGCCGGTGCGCAGCCGGGACGGCTCCCGCGAGCTGTACCCGGGTGTTGCGTTGCCGCACTTCAACGAGGTGGACGAGGGTGTCGCGGTGGACGCGCTGGTCACCAACCGGATCTGGACCGCGATGCGGCTGGACCCGGCGACCACGCTGCACGACGTGCGGTGGGGCGAGGAGTACGACGGCGAGTTCGTCTGGACGTTCATGATCTCCGGTTCGGTGCCGGCCTCGCACCACGGCGGCTACGACAGGTCGTACAGCAGGCGGCAGCCGCCGATGTTCTTCCCGCTCGGCGGCGGCACCCTGTCCGGGTGCAGCAAGCCGGGCGAGATCGTCTGGTCCCGGGTGTACGTGGCCGGGGGCGTGCTGCACGCCGACCTCGGCCGGGGACACGTCGCCGACCTGCCGGCGGCCGAGACCAACCGCCGGCTTGCCCTGACCAACCCGGAGTGGCCGATCATGCACGCGGTGCTGCACGGGGTGTCCCGCAACCAGTTCATGGCCAAGCACAAGGCCAACCACGTGCAGGTGGCGTACGCGCCGGACGCGACCACCGCCGATCGCGCACTGACCGTCAAGGCGGCGCTGTTCGCCGAGCTGGGCGTCACCGTTCACCTGTGCGGCGACGTCGCTCTCGCCGCCGCCGAGCCGATGGCGGCCCGATGAGCGCCGGCGACGTGGCGCCGGACGCGACGCCACCGGCGGTGGCCGGCACGCCGGACGCGCCGCGGCGGGCCGGCCGGGGCGCCGCGCCGGTGCCGGGTCCCGGCTACCGGTGCACGCCGCACGACTCGACGCAGCGTCCGCACGTGGCCCTCCCGCTGGGCGGCATCGGTACCGGCAACGTGGCGATCTGCGCCGACGGCTCGCTACGGCAGTGGCAGCTGCACAACATCGGCAACCACGCCGGCGCGCTGCCCGGGTCGTTCTTCGCGATCCGCGCCACCAGCTGGGAACCGCCGACCGATACGGTACGGGTTCTGCAGGCGCCGGCGCGCGAGTCGACCGGCACGCCGCTGGTCACCGACGACGAGGTGGCCGACTGGCAGGCCGAGCTGCTGGCCCGGCATCCGGGTGTGGCCACCGTCGAGTTCGGCGGCACCTACCCGTTCGCCCGGCTGGCCTACCGCGACCCCGACCTGCCGCTGTCGGTGTCGCTGGAGGCGTTCACCCCGCTGGTACCGGGTGACGTGGCGGCGAGTTCGATCCCGGCGGCGCTGTTCACGTTCACCCTGACCAACACCCAGCCCTACCCGGTGCACGGCACGCTGGGCGCCGCGGTGCAGAACTGCGTCGGCTGGGACGGTGTCAGCCCGATCCACGGCGTCGACGGGGCCGGTTACGGTGGCAACACCAACCGGCTGTTCCGCGACGCGGAGTGGACCGGGGTGGCGCTGGAGAACCACACCCTGGCGCCCGACGCACCGGGCGCCGGCCAGCTGGTGCTCGCCGCCGACGACCCGGCCGCGAGCGCGCTGGTGCAGTGGCGGCAACCGGAGGAGTTCCTGACCTTCCTGGGCTCCCGGGCGCTCGCCGACGGTACCGGCCGGCTCGCCAACACCGGCGCGGCGAACCCGGACCCGCAGCGGCACGCGCCCGCCGCGGCGCTCGGCGCGAGCCCGCCAGGAGCTACCTGGAACGCCGGCCTGGGCGTCGGGTTCCTGCTGGAGCCGGGGGAGCGGCGCACCATCCGGATCGCGCTGACCTGGCGCTTTCCCAACCGCTACGTCAACTTCGAGCAGTTCGGGCCGCCCCGGCCGCAGTGGGGGCTGTCCCGGTTCTGGCTGGGCAACCACTACGCCACCGTGTACCCCGACGCGATGGCGGCGCTCGACCACGTGCGCCGGGACTGGGCGGGGCTGCGCGCCGCGTCGCTGTCCTGGCCGCGCACGCTGGACCGCTCCAGCCTGTCCGACGATGCGGTCACCCAGTTCGCCGCGCAGCTGGCCACTGTGCGCAGCCCCACCTGCTTCCGCGGCGCGGACGGCCGCTTCTACGGCTTCGAGGGCGTCCTCGGCGCCTCCACCACCATGTGGTCCGGCGCGTACGGCGGGTCCTGCCCGCTCAACTGCAACCACGTGTGGAACTACGCCCAGGCCCTCGCCGCGTTCTTCCCCGGGCTGGAACGCGACATGCGGCGTACCGAGTTCGAGGTGATGCAGGCGCCCGCCGGGTACCTGCCGCACCGCCTGATCGCGCCCACCTACCTGCGGCAGCTCTGGGACGAACCGATCGGCGGCCCGGACACCCCGGCGCTGGACGGCATGCTCGGCGCGGTCCTCAAGACCTACCGGGAGTACCGCGCCTTCCCCGCCGGTGCGGCGACCTCGCCCGGCGCGGCGAGTGGGTCCGGCGCGGCGGCCGGGTCCGGCGCCGGCCTCGACTGGCTGCGCGGGTACTGGCCGAACCTGACCCGGCTGCTGGATCACGTCGAGCGGACGTGGCACACCGACGGCTCCGGGATGCTGACCGGGATCCAGCCCAGTACCCACGACATCGACCTGTGCGGGCACAACACCTTCATGGGCACCCTCTGGCTCGCCGCGCTGCGCGCCGCCGAGACGATGGCCGGGCTGGTCGGCGACGACGCGGCGAAGCGGCACTACCGCGCGCTGTTCGAGACCGGCAGCGCCGCCTACGACGCGGCGCTGTTCAACGGCGAGTACTACGAGCAGCGGTTGCTGCCCGGTGACCGGCCGGAGTTCCAGTGGGGCAGCGGCTGCCTGTCCGACCAGCTGATCGGGCAGTGGTGGGCGCACCAGCTCGACCTGGGCCACCTGCTGCCGGCCGCACACGTACGCAGCGCGCTCGCCGCGGTGGTCCGGCACAACCTGCGGCACGGCTTCGCCGGCTTCGACCACCCGTACCGGGTGTTCGCCGACGGCGACGACACCGGTCTGCTGGTGTGCAGCTGGCCGCGCGGCGGCCGGCCGGAGGTGCCCACCCGGTACGCCGACGAGGTCTGGACCGGCACCGAGTACCAGGTGGCCGCGCACTGCCTGGCCGAGGGGCTGGTCGAGCAGGGGCAGGCGATCCTCGCCGGGCTGTGGGGCCGCTACGACGGTCGGCGGCGCAACCCGTACAACGAGGTCGAGTGCGGTGACCACTACGTCCGGTCGCTGTCGGGCTGGTCCGCCCTGCAGGCGATGAGCGGGCTGCGACACGATAGCCTCGCCGGGGCGTGGACCTTCCGCATCCCCGATCCGGCCGCGCCGACGCTGCCGTTCCTCACCACCGACGGGTACGGCCTGCTGTCCGCGGGTCCGGACTCGTCGGTGTCGATCGAATGCACCGGCGGCACCCTGCACCTGCGCGAGCTGCGCATGACCCGGGAAGCCGGGCCGGCGGGCGGTGCCGGGGCGACGGTCGGACCGGCCGGTGCCCGGTGCCTGGTCGCGGTCGACGGCGTACCGGTCGAGGCGATCGGGCAGGGCGGGCCGGACGAGGTGCGCGTCGCGTTCCCGGCCGCGGTGCGGCTGGCCGCCGGCAGCACGCTGACGCTGACCGGGGTGGGGCAGGCGAGGGGATGAGCGGCCGATGGTGAAGATCGTCGACGTGGCCCGCGAGGCGGGCACGTCGGTGGCCACGGTCTCGCGCGCCCTGAACGACAACGACCGGGTCGACCCGCGGCTGGCCGCGCGGGTGCGGGCCGCGGCGGAGAAGCTCGGGTACCGCCCCAACCACCTGGCCCGCAGCCTGCGCCGGCAGCGTTCCAACCTGTGGCTGCTGATCATCTCCGACATCGAGGTCGCGTTCTTCACCTCGGTGGCGCGCGGGGTGGAGGACGTCGCGGTCGCGAACGGCTACTCGGTGGTGCTGTGCAACGCCGACGAGGACGAGACGAAGGAGTCGAAGTACATCCAGCTCGCGGCGGCCGAGCACGCGGCCGGCGTGATCATCTCGCCGCACAGTACCCAGACCCAGATCGACCGGCTGGCCGCGGACTCGATCCCGGTGGTGGTCATCGACCGCAGCCTGGCCGCGCCGGTGGACTGGGTGATGGTCGACTCGCGGGGCGGCGCGCTCGCCGCCACCGAGCACCTGATCCGGCAGGGCTGGCAGCGGCCGGCCTGCGTGACCGGCCCGCGCTCGGCCGAGACCGCGATGCTGCGCCGGCTCGGCTACGAGGACGCGTTGCGGGCGGCGGGCATCCGGACCCGGCGGGTGACCCACCGCAGCTTCCACCTCGATGGCGGCCGGGCCGGGGCGGCGAGCCTGCTCGACCGGGACCGCCCACCGGACTCGTTCTTCGTCGCGAACGCGGCGCTGGCGCTGGGCGTCCTGCAGGAGTTGCACGCCCGGGGGCTGCGGCCGGGTCGCGACGTGGGGCTGATCTGCTTCGACGACGCGCCGTGGGCGCCGTTCATCGACCCGCCCATCTCGGTGGTCGCGCAGCCCGCGTACCGGATCGGTACCCAGGCGGCCACGCTGCTGGTGGACCGGATCGGCGGCACCGCGGAGGGCCCACCGCGGCGGGTGGTGCTGGGCACCGACCTGATCCTGCGGGAGAGCTCGGTGCATCCGTGACGCGCCACGGCGCCGGTACCCGACGGGTACCGGCGCCGTGGTGGGTGTGCTCAGATCAGGCCGAGCTTGGCGACCGCGTCGCGCTCCTCGGTCAGCTCGCGCACCGAGGCGTCGATGCGGGCCCGGGAGAACTCGTCGATGTCGAGCCCCGGAACGATCTCGTACTTGCCGCCACGGGCGACGACCGGGAACGAGGAGATCAGCCCCTCGGGCACCCCGTAGGACCCGTCGGAGACGACACCGGCGGAGGTCCAGTCGTCGGTGCCGTGCACCCAGTCGTACACGTGGTCGATGGCGGCGTTCGCGGCGGAGGCGGCGGACGACGCGCCGCGCGCCTCGATGATCGCCGCACCGCGCTTGGCCACGGTGGGGATGAAC
The DNA here is from genome assembly GCF_016865425.1 of Actinocatenispora thailandica. Classification (NCBI taxonomy): domain Bacteria; kingdom Bacillati; phylum Actinomycetota; class Actinomycetes; order Micromonosporales; family Micromonosporaceae; genus Actinocatenispora; species Actinocatenispora thailandica. The sequence continues at coordinate 2,926,641 of NZ_AP023355.1, forward strand.
GTCTCCTCCAGCCACGCGTGGTCGACCTGCTCGGCGGCGCTGCGCCCGCCGACCTGGGCGTGGAACAGGTCGGGGTACTGGGTGGCGGAGTGGTTGCCCCAGATCGACATCGTGGTGATGTCGGTGACCGCGACCCCGAGCTTGGTGGCGAGCTGCGACAGCGCCCGGTTGTGGTCCAGCCGGGTCATCGCGGTGAACCGCTCGGCCGGCACGTCCGGCGCGTGCCGCTGCGCGATCAGCGCGTTGGTGTTGGCCGGGTTGCCGACCACGAGCACCTTCACGTCGTCGGCGGCGCCGGCGTTGATCGCCTCGCCCTGCGGCTTGAAGATGCCGCCGTTGGCCTCCAGCAGGTCGCCGCGCTCCATGCCCTTGCTGCGCGGCCGGGCGCCGACCAGCAGCGCGACGTTCACCCCGTCGAACGCCTGCTTGGCGTTGTCGGTGATGTCGACGCCGGCGAGCAGCGGGAAGGCGCAGTCGTCGAGTTCCATCGCGGTGCCCTCGGCCGCCTTGACCGCCTGTGGGATCTCCAGCAGCCGCAGCCGTACCGGCGTGTCCGCGCCGAGCAGCTGGCCGGAGGCGATGCGGAACAGCAGGGCGTAACCGATCGCACCGGCCGCTCCGGTGACGGTCACGTTGACAGGCGCCTGCGCCATGTGTGCTCACTCCGTTCGGATGTCAAGTCCGTGTCCAGCGCGGATGCTACTCGCCCGGTAACCCGGCCGAGCCGGCGTGTGCGGCGGCCGTCCGACCGGTCACCGAGCGGATCGCGCCGGCCCGGGAAGAATCACTTGACGTCTCATCATTAGACATCTAACGTTATTGCCCATGGGAACTCTGGACGGACAGATCGCACTGGTCACCGGCAGCTCGCGCGGCATCGGCGCCGGCATCGCCGCCGAACTCGCCCGACAGGGCGCCGCCGTCGCCGTGCACGGCAGGGACGCCGCGGCCGTCGCCGACGTGGTGGCGCGGCTGCGGGACGCGGGCGGCAGCGCACTCGGGGTCACCGGCGACGTCACCCGACTCGACGACATCGAGGCCATCCGGGCCCGGCTCGAGGCCGAGCTGGGGCCGGTGCGCATCCTGGTGGCCAACGCCGGCGGCAGTCCCACGCCGCCCGCGGTGCTGGAGGACATCAGCGAGCAGGACTGGCGGGCCGGTGTGGACACCAACCTGCTCGCCACGTTCCTGACGCTCAAGTGCTTCCTGCCCGGCATGAAGCAGCGCCGGGCCGGCAGCATCGTCACGATCTCGTCGGCCGCCGGCCGGCGGGCCCACCCGCGCTCGCCGATGGCGTACGCCGCGGCCAAGGCGGGCATCGACCTGCTCACCCAGCAGGTCGCCGCGCAGGCCGGGCCGTACGGGATCCGAGCCAACTGCGTCGCCCCGGAGACGATCATGACCGAGCGCAACGCCCGGATGATCCCGGCCGGGCAGCAGGAGACGCTGACCGAGATGCACCCGCTGCGCCGGCTCGGCACCCCGGACGACGTGGCGCGGGCGGTCGCCTTCCTGGTCGCGGACGGCGCGGACTGGATCACCGGTACCGTCCTCGACGTCGCCGGCGGCGCGGTCATGGTGTGACCGGCGGCGGGCCGCGCGGCCGGCACGCGGGCTTCGGGGCAGCTCCCTAGAGCGGCTCGGCCAGCACGTCGTTGAGGTCGTAGCGCGCCGGCTCGTCCAGCTGCTCGTACGTGCAGGAGCGCGGGTCGCGGTCCGGCCGCCACCGGACGAACTGGGCGGTGTGCCGGAACCGGACGCCCTCCATGTGCTCGTAGCGCACCTCGACCACCCGTTCGGGCCGCAGCGGGACGAACGTCAGGTCCTTGCCGCCGGACCACCGGCTGCCCTCGGCGTTGCGCGGGGTACGGGTCCCCTCCTGCTGCTTCGCCCAGGCCCACGGATGGTCGTCGAAGTCGGTCACCAGCGGCTGCAACTCGGTGAACAGCTCCGCCCGGCGGGCCATCGGGAACGCCCCGATCACCCCGACGCTCACCAGCTCGCCCGCGTCGTCGTACAAGCCGAGCAGCAGCGAGCCGATCCGGTCCGGGCCCGACTTGTGCAGCCGGTACCCGGCGACCACGCAGTCCGCGGTCCGCTCGTGCTTGATCTTGAACATGGTCCGCTTGTCCGGCTCGTACCGGCCGTCCAGCCGCTTCGCCACCACGCCGTCCAGCCCGGCGCCCTCGAACTGCTCGAACCAGCGTTTCGCCACCGCCGGCTCGGTGGTCGCGGCGGTGACGTGGATCGGCGCGCGGGCGCCTGCGAGCGCCTCCCGCAGCGTCGCGCGGCGCTGCGCGAACGGGCGGTCGGTGTAGTCGGTGTCGTCGAGCGCGAGCAGGTCGAAGGCGACGAACCGGGCCGGGGTGGTCTCGGACAGCAGCGTGACCCGGCTCTTCGCCGGGTGGATCCGCTGCTGCAGCGCGTCGAAGTCGAGTCGGTCGCCGCTCGCCGCGACCAGGATGATCTCACCGTCGATCACGCACCGCTCGGGCAGCTGCGCCAGCGCCGCGGCGACCAGCTCGGGAAAGTAGCGGGTCATCGGGCGTTCGTTGCGGCTGCCGATCTCCACCTCGGCGCCGTCCCGGAAGAAGATCGACCGGAAGCCGTCCCACTTCGGCTCGTAGCACAGCTCGCCCTCCGGGATCTGCTTCACCGGCTTGGCCAGCATCGGCGCCACCGGGGGCATCACAGGCAGTCGCATGGCGCCCATTGTTCCCCGGGCAGGGCGCCGGGCGGTGTGATCGAGGCGGATCCGGCGTGCCGCGGTGTGACCGGCGAGACGAGAAAAATAGTCAGCCCAACTGTACAGTTTCAACTGTCTAAATTATCGTGGAGCCCAGGGCCGGCCGATCCGTGCCGGCCACGACCACCCGGGGGCGCTGGCGAATGACGACGATCCTGGCTCGGATCCGGCGCCGGGACGGCGGTGGCCGGGACGCCGACCGGTTCGACCGGCGGCTGATCGCACCGATGCTGCTCGGCTCGATCCTCAACCCGGTCAACTCGTCGATCATCGCCGTCTCGCTGGTGCCGATCGGTGTCGCGTTCGGTGCACCACCGGCGCAGACCGCCTGGCTGGTCTCCGCGCTGTACCTGGCGACCTCGATCGGACAACCGGTCGTCGGCCGGCTGATCGACCTGTACGGGCCGCGCCGGCTCTACCTCGCCGGTGCCACCCTGGTCGGAGTCGCCGGAGCCCTCGGTACCGCCGCGCCCGACCTCGGCGTGCTGGTCGCAGCCCGGGTACTGCTCGGGTTCGGCACCTGCGCCGGCTACCCGGCCGCGATGTACCTGATCCGCAGCGAGGCCACCCGGACCGGCCGGGACAGCCCGGCCGCCGTGCTCACCGCGCTCGCCGTGGCCAGCCAGACCATCGCGGTCATCGGGCCCACCCTCGGCGGCCTGCTCATCGGCGTCGGCGGCTGGCGCGCCACGTTCGCGCTCAACATCCCGCTCGCCGGCGCCAGCCTGCTGCTCGGCGCGCTGCGGCTGCCGCGCACACCGCCGCGGGCCCGCAGCGCCGACCAGCGGCTGACCCGGCTCGTCGATCTCGCCGGGATGGCGCTGTTCGCCGCGGCGCTGGTCGCGCTGCTGCTGTTCCTGATGAGCCCCGCGGTGCGGCACCTGTACCTGGCGGCGATCGCCGTCGCCGCCGCGGCCGGCTTCGCGGTGCGCGAGCTGCGTGCCCGTACCCCGTTCATCGACCTGCGGGTGCTGGGCGGCAACGCCCCGCTGCTCGCGAGCTACGCGCGGGCGCTGCTGGCGATGACCGTCGGCTACGCCGTGCTGTACGGGTTCACCCAGTGGCTGGAGGACGGCCGCGGTCTGACCGCGACCGGCGCCGGGCTGGTCCTGCTTTTCCTGTCGCTCTCCTCGCTCGCGGTCTCGGCCGTCACCGGCCGGCGAGCCGAGATCCGCGGCAAGCTCGTCGTCGGCGCGCTCACCCAGCTCGCGGCCGGTCTGCTGCTGCTGTTCGCGGCCACCGCCGGCAGCCCGATCTGGTTGCTGCTGGCCATCGCCGTGGTGGCCGGGGTCCCGCAGGGACTCAACAACCTCGCCAACCAGAACGCGGTCTACCACCAGGCCGACCCGGCCCAGATCGGCGCGTCCGCCGGGCTGCTGCGCACCTTCAGCTACCTCGGTGCGATCGTGGCGTCCGCGGCGAACGCCGGATTCCTCGCGCACGGCGCCGACACCGCCGGGCTGCACCACCTCGCCGCGTTCCTGGTCTGCGTCGCCGCGCTGTTCCTGCTCGTCACCCTCGCCGACCGGTCGCTTCGCCGAATCACCGGCCGGCCCGGCAGCGCCTAGCGCGGCGGGCACCCACCCCGCGCGGCCGGGCCGTGGCCGGTTGGTCGCAACCTCGTCGCGCGGCGGGTCGTTGTCTCTGCCGGGGGCCCACCGCCGCGCACACCGCGGCCGCAGGGGCCGGTGCAGCGCAAGGCGGGGAGGGGCCGCGGGTGGCGGAGTTCGAGCCGGTGAACGACCTGGAACGGCAGATGCGGGAGGCGCTGGCCGCCGGGGACCAGGAGGAGTACCTGCGCATGCTGTCCGGCGCCGAGCTGGTGCTGCCGGTCGGCGAGGACGACCGCACGGTGTGGCCGACGATGGTTGCCGACGGCCGCACCTTCGTCGCGGCGTACACCTCGACGGCGGCGATGGTCGTCTCCACCGTCGGCCAGTACGAGCAGGGGCGGCCGGTGCGGTTCCGCGACCTGGTCGACGACTGGCCCGATCCGGGCTGGTCGCTGGTGGTCGACCCGGGGTTGGTGCTCGCCGCGCACCTGCCGGCGAGCCTGATCCGGCAGATCGCCGGCGGCGAGTTCGCGGTCACCGAGCCCGAGCCGCCCGTCGAGGTGCCGCCGCACGACCCGTGGGCCCCGGAGCAGGCCACCGGCTGGCCGCCGAACGCCGAACCGGCGCTCGCCGAGCTCGACGAGGCGGCGGTACCGACCGTGATGCAGAAGGCGGTGCCGCCCAACCAGGTCCGGTTCTACCTGGACAAGGGGTACGACTGGGTGGCCGGCTACGTGCACCGCTGGCAGGACGCCGCGGAGCTGGAGACCGTCCCGGACATCGTGCGCAACCTGGGCCTGGGGTACCCGGGCTCGCCGTTCGCGGTGACCGACAGCTCGCTGTTCCTGCTGCGCTGGACGGCCTACCGCGCCGAGCTGTACCGCACCCCGCTCGGCGCCACCGACGACGACCGGCTCGCCGAGGTGCCGGGCGGCTGGGTGGTGGAACACCCGCCGTTCGCCGGAAACGGGCAGGTCGCCGGGTCCCGGCTGGCCATCCCCGAGTTCAAGATCCACAGCATGCGGCTGCCGCACCAGGCGGAGATGTGGCGCATCGACGCGGCCGGCGAGCACACCTTCGTCGCGGTGTACGACGCCGACGAGCGGCGCTGGCTGGTCAACCGAGAACTGGTGGGGGAGCAGTGATCCGGGACGGGTACTACGCCCGCTGGCAGGGCGACGAGTTCGACGCCGCACCGAGCAGCGCCGGCGCCCACCTGTACTCCGAGCGCGCCGACCGGGTCGGCTTCGAGGCGGTCACCGCCGGCCGGTACCGGCGGGTCGTGCCGTTCTCCGACCTCGACGAGTTCGGCTACGTCATCACCACCGGCAGCTACCGCAACGAGCCGGTGAAGGTGCTCGCCGAGCACGAGCAGTGGCTGCGCATCGAGTACACCGGCGGCCGGTCGCCGCGGGCCGAACTGCTTGGCCTGGACCGGTTCGACCGCGGGGTCTACCAGTCCTGGGTGCCGCGCGACGAGGTGGCCGACCTGCACGAGGAACACCTCTGAGCCGACCGCGGCCGGGCGGGCCGGTCCGGGCCGGGCGCCGAACGGCCGGGCCTCTGGGCGGGCCGCGCCGGACCGCCGGGCCGCCCCCGGTTGCGGTCGTGCCGGTGCGCCGGACCGTGCCGCACCGGCTCAGAACCGGGCGAAGGAGCGCAGCGGCGCGCGCGGTGCGCGGCGCGGCTCCTGCACCCCGGCGTGCACGACCAGCCGGACCACCCGCGCCCGGTGCCCGTCGAACGGCGCCAGCAGCTCCAGCATCCGCTGGTCGGTGCCGCGCGGCTCGCCGGCAAGCGCGTACGCGACCTGGTGCGGCACGTGGTAGTCGCCGACGCTGACCGCGTCCGGGTCGCCGTACGCCACCGCCGACACCTCCGCCGCGGTCCACGGCCCGATCCCGGGCCGGGTCATCAGCAGCCGGCGGGCCTGCGCCGGCGGCTCGGCGACGGTGCGCTCCAGCCGGTCGGCGACCAGGGCGAGGCGGCGCAGCGTGTCGGCGCGGCGTTGCTCGATGCCGAGCGGGTGGAACGCCCAGTACGGTGCGGTCGCCACGCTCTCGGCGGGCGGTGGCAGCAACAGCCGCACCGGCCCCGGCGCGGGCTCGGCGAACCGCCGGACCAGCGCCGCGTACGACCGGGTCGCCTCGACGGTGGTCACCTTCTGTGCCAGCACCGCCCGGGTCAGCTCGTCGAACACCCGCTCGGTCCGGGCCAGCCGGATGCCCGGCATGGCGTCCGCGAGCACCGCCACCACCGGGTGTTGCCGGGCCAACGGCAGGAACCCCGCCGCGTCGTCGCGCAGCCCGGCCAGCGCGTCGGCGCGGGCCAGCAGCCACCCGGCTCCCGGCCCGAACGCCGTCGCCGTCACCGCCGCCTGCTGGTACCTCAGGTGCACGGTGCCCGGGCCGTCCGGCGTGCGGCTCGCCTTCCACAGCTCGCCGGCACCGAGCCGCGTCGTCGGGTCGTGCCGGCCGGTGCGCAGCACCCCGACCGTGCGACCGAAGTCGTACCGGTCGGGGACCGGCAGCACCCGGCTCGCCGGCGCCTCGCCCGGCGGAGCGGCTCCCGTGCCGGTCATGCCACGGTCCGGGCGGCGGCGGTGCGCAACCCGCGCAGCAGCAGCCGGGGATCGCCGAGCAGTCCGCGCAACCGGCGTTCCAACCCGGCGATCGGGACCAGGTTCTGCGGCGCCCGCGGATCCTTGTACGGCGTGGAGGCGAACCGGGGGAGCGTCACCGCGGACAGGTCCGCCCAGCCGACCGCGTCCGGCAGCGACCAGTCGGCCGGGCACTCCAGCCGGACGATGCCCGACCATGGCGACCCGATCGCGGCCGGCCGGGTCGGTGCGGTCGTCGCGGTGGCGCCGGCCGGTAGCCGCAGGTACCAGGAGTAGCGGTGCCACTGGCCGCCGAGCAGGAACAGGGGGGTGCGCTGGCCCGGCGCGAGCGCGGTCACCACCCGGGTCAGCTCCGGATCGAGGTACTGCTTGTGGTGCGTCTTGGCGTACCCGAGGGTGCGCGGCATGCCGGTGCGTCCGCGCAGCGGCCCGTCCACCACGAGCAGGTCGTCGGTGCTGCCGGCCTCGGCCCGCACCCGCTGCGAGACCTGCACCTCCAACTCGTACAGCCGGCGCTGGAGCTCGGCGTCGACCTGGCTCGGGTCGTCTCCGACCACCCGGTGCGGTGCGTACACCGCGCGGTCGTGCGCGCGCAGCGGTGCCACCGACGGGCCGGGGGCGAACAGCCCGTGCGTCACCGCCGACAGCGCCAGCTCGGCCGCGCCGCCGGCGAGATCGCAGCGCACCGCACCCGCCGCGTACGACGCGCAGACGCCGGGGCGGGCGACGCCCTCGTCGTCCTCCACCCAGACCCGCGCGTCGATTCGGCGGACCCCGTCGACCAGCAACACGGTGCGCGGCGAGCGGACGCCACCGGACGGGGTCAGCGGTGCCCAGGCGCCGGTCGGGCGCTCCACGCCGGCATCGACCGGCGCGCTGCTGGTGGCCGCCGGGCCGGTCCCGCCGCCGGCATCCGCCTCGAAGGAACGCCCGTACGACGGGTCCCAGGCGTCGACGTGCACCCTCACCGCAGCCCTCCAGTGCTCATGGGGCATCGCGCCGCGCGCCCGTGACTCGTGCACCGCCCGGCCCTGGTCGCGGCCGTTGCGTCGGCGGGACCGTGCACCGGCAACCCGCGACGACCACGACCGGCGCGCCGCCGCGTGATCATGTGCTCTCCCGCGTCACGTGTGCGCCGCGGGCGTCCTTGCGGACCACGAAGCGCACCGGAATCCGTTCGGCGAGCGCCGCCACGTGGGTGACCAGGCCGACCATCCGGTCGCCGTGCGCGGCCAGGTTCTCCAGGGTCGCGGCGACGGTGTCCAGGGTGCCCGGGTCGAGGGTGCCGAACCCCTCGTCGAGCATGATCGACTCCAGGCTGGTCGCCGTCGTGGACAGCCCGGCGAGCTGCTCGGACAGCGCCAGCGCCAGCGCCAGCGACGCCTGGAACGTCTCGCCGCCGGACAGTGTGCGCACCGCCCGGCGCAGCTCCGCGTCGTGGTGGTCGACGACGAAGAACTCCCCGCCGTCGTAGGCCAGCGAGTACTGTCCGGCGGACAGCTCGCGCAGGATCGTGGAGGCGCCGTCGACCAGCAGGTCCATCGCCTCGGTGAGCAGCCAGCGCTGGAACCGGTCCGCGGCGAGGTGCCCGGCCAGCGCCCGGGCCACCTCGGCGGCCCGCACGTGTTCGGCCCGCCGCGCTCGCAGCGCGGTTGACTGCTCGCAGCGCTCGGCCGCGCGCCGGTGCTCCGCCTCGGCGTTCTGCACCGCGAGCGCCGTGGCCAGCTGGTACGCGGCGGCGTCCGCGCCCTGCTCGGCCGGGCCGGCGACCCCGCACTCGGCCAGCAGGGCACCGACCTTGCCCCGGACCGCCTCGGCCGCCGCCGCGGCACGCTTTGCCACGCCGAGCCGGTCGGCCCGGGCGGCGCGCCGCTCGTCGGCCGCCGCGGCACACCAGTCGACCAGCGCGGCCCAGGAGCCGGCCAGATCGTCCCGGTCGGCGGCCGGTGGGCCGAACCGGGACACCGCGTCCCGGGCCTCGTCGTACCGCCGCCAGCCGCTGCGCAGCCGCCGATCGGCATCGTCGGTGGCCGAGCTGGCCCGCTGCAGCGCCCGCCGGGCCTGCACCACGGCGTTGCGCGCCGCGGCGTGCGCGGCGCGCAGCTCGTCCAGCCCGGCCAGCCGGGCGGCGAGCTCGTCCGGCGCGGGCTGGTCAGCCAGCTCGGCGGCGAGCGCGTCGAGCCGGGCGGCGAGTTGGGTGCGGTGATGGGCCGCCGCGGTACACGCGCCGGACCGGTCCCGCACCGCCCGGTCCGCGGCGTCCCGCGCGGCGCGGGCCCTGCTCGCCGTGTTCCGGGCCGCGGCGAGCGCCGGCGCGTCGATCGGCGGCGGCAGGGTGTCGACCTGCTGCGCACACACCGGGCACGGTTCGCCGACCTGCAGCTCGGGGCGCAGCGCGGCGGCGGTCTGCGCGGTCTGGGCGGCGCCGACGGCCGCGTCGGCCGCGCTGAGCGCGGACTCCGCGGCGGCGAGCCGCTCGGCCGCGGCGTCCCGGTCCGCGGTCAGCGTCTCGATCTGCCGGCCCGCGTCGGTCAGCTCGGCGGCGAGCCGGTCGTGCTCGCGGTGCCGGTCCAGCAGGGCACGCAGCGCGGCGGCGTCGCCGGCCTCGTCCAGCCGGTGCGCCGCCTGCTCCTCGGCGCTCTCGGCGGCGGTGACCGCGGCGAGCGCGTCGCGGGCCTCGGCGGCAGCCCGCTCGGCGCCCGAGGCGAGTTCGGCGACGCCGGCCGGGATGCTGACGCCGGCCAGCAGCCGGCCCTCGGCGTCGAGCGCGGCGAGCGCCTCGCGGGCCTCGGCGGCCTGGCGTTCGGCGTCGGTCAGCTCGGGCACCGTCGCGGCGATCCGGGTGTCCAGTTCGCGCAGCTGGGTGACCCGCTCGGCGGCCTCGGTGACCGCCTGCTCGGTCGCGTCGGTCAGGTCGGCGAGCAGCGCCTCGGCCGCCCGCACGTCGCTGTCCGCCTCCTTCGCGGTGAGCCGCGCGCGCTCCGCGACCCGCTGGTAGACGCGCAAGCCGAGCAGGTTGACCAGGATCTCCTGCCGCTTGGCCGGCTTGGCGTGCAGGAACTCCGCGAACTCGCCCTGCGGTAGCACCACGCAGGTGGTGAACTGCTCGTACGGCATGCCGACCGCGGAGGCGACCGCCTCGACCATCTCCGACGGCGTACCGGCGAGCACCTCGCCGAGCTCGTCCCCGGCGCGCTGCTCGTCGTCCAGGGTGGCCAGCTCGAAGCCGGCCGGCAGCCGCTCCAGGCCGGCGCGCACCGTGTTCACCTTGCCCCGGGCGCTGCGGCGCAGCACCCGGGTCGCCACGTAGCGCACCCCGCCCGACTCGAACACCAGCCGAACCCGCGCCTCCGACGCCGAGGGGGACAGCGCGTTCTCCACCGACCGCAGGTGATCCCAGCGCGGCACCGTGCCGTACAGCGCGAAGCAGATCGCGTCCAGCACCGTCGACTTGCCCGAGCCGGTCGGCCCGAGCAGCACGAAGAACTCCGCGTCGGTGAAGTCGATCGTGGTCTCGTCCCGGAACACCGTGAAACCGGCGACATCCAGCCGCACCGGGCGCATCAGCCCACCTCCTCGTGCAGCCGGTCGAACAGGTCGCGCACCGCCCCGTCGTCGTGGCCGACCTCGGTGAGGTAGTCGGCGAACAGTCGCCGCGGGCTCTGCCCGGCGCGGCCGACCCGCTGCGCGGTGCCACCCACCTGTGCCAGCAGCTCCGGGTCGATGCGCACCTCCAGCGCGCCGGGCAGCAGTTCCTGCACCCGCTCGCGCAGCCCCGCCCGCGGCTTCTCCCGCACGTACACCCGCAGCCAGGTGTCGTCGTCGACGCTGAGCGCAGCCAGCTCGTCCAGGGTGCCGGACACCGTGCGCAGCCGCCGCGCCGAGGTGATCGGCACCGGCCGGACGGTGGCCGGGGTGCCCGGCGCGGCCTCGACGATCAGCACGCCGGGGGTGTTGTCCTGCTCGCCGAAGTCGATCGCGAGCGGGCTGCCCGAGTAGTGCACCGGGCACGGGCCCGGCACCGCCTGCTGCCGGTGCAGGTGCCCGAGCGCCACGTAGTGCGCCGAGGTGGGAAACAGCGTCGCGGGCACCGCGTACGCCTGGATGGTGTGCGCCTCCCGCTCGCCGCCGCCGGTCGTCGCCCCGACCACCGTCAGGTGCCCGGTGATCAGGTTGACCGAGTCGCCGCGGAACGAGCCGGTCAACGAGTCCAGCAGCCGGCCCAGGTGATCGGCGTACGTCTGGTTCGCCTCGGCGCCGGTGAGCTGGAACATCTCGCTCGCCCGCACCGCGTACCGCTGGGACACGAACGGCAGCGCCACCAGCGTGAACGCCTCGCCGCTGGCGGTGGCACCGGTCACCACCGGGTCCTCGGCGGACCGGATCGTGCCGCGCAGCGCGATGCCGGCCGCGTCCGCCCAGCCGCGCAGCGCGTCCAGCGCGGCCCCGTTGTCGTGGTTGCCGGCGACCGCCACCACCTGTGCTCCGGTGCGGCGCAGCGCGGTCAGCGCACGCACCACCACTCGGGTCGCCTCCGGGCTCGGCGCGGCCGTCTCGTACAGGTCGCCGGCGACGATCACCAGATCGGGGCGCTCGGCCTCGGCGATGCGCACCAGCTCGGCCAGCACCCGGATGTGCTCGTCGATGCGGGGACGTCCCTTGAGCACCTTTCCGACGTGCCAGTCGGAGGTGTGCAGGATCTTCACGGCCACAGCTCCCCTCGCGGCTCCCGGCGCCGGCCTCAGCACCAGCACTGTAGGCCCACCCACCGACGCCCTCCGGCAGGCATGCCGGTGCGCGCGCCGAAGCGTGTGCCACCGGTCACCGGCGGTCGCCGGTACGAGACATCGGGCGGCAACACGCCGGCAACAGCCGGCGGCCAGACTCCGTACCGGAGTCGACGACTGCACCGGAGCAGAAAGGGGACCGAGATGCTGGTACGGGTACGGGTCGCGCTACCCGACTCGCCGGGGTCGCTGGGCCGGCTGTCCTGGACACTCGGCGTGATCGGTGCCGACATTCTGCAGGTCAGCGTGCTGGAGACGGGATCGGGCCGGGCCATCGACGAGCTGTCGCTGCGCCTCGGGTCGCTCACCATCGACCAGCTCACCGAGCGGGTCGAGACGATCCCCGGGGTACGCGTGCTCGCGGCCTGGCGCCCCCGGGCGATGGCGCCGACCGCGGAGGTCGCGGTCCTGGGCCAGCTCGCCGCCGACCCGCCGCGGGCCGCCGCGACGCTGGTGGACGCCGCTCCCGACCTGTTCGGCGGCGACTGGGCCGCGCTGGCGGGCACCGGCCCGGCCCCGACACCGGTACTGACCAGCGTGCGGGCACCGGCCTCGCTCGCGCTCGGCGCGATCACCCCCAGCCGGCCCCGCGGTCACCCGCTGGCCGACGGCACCCACGCCGCGCTCGCTCCGCTGACCGCCGACACCGTCCTGATGGTGGCCCGTGCCGCCGGCCCGGCATTCCACCGCACCGAGATCGACCGGCTCGACCAGCTGGCCCGCGCCGCAGCCGCGGTACTGGCCGCCGTCGACGCGCCGGTGCCCGCGGGTGCCGGCCCGGCAGCCGGCACCGGGGAGCCGGCCGACCGGTTGGACCGCGCCGGCTGACCCGTCACGGCGTCGGGATCGCGACGTACTTGGTCTCCAGGAACTCGTCGATGCCGACCCGGCCGCCCTCGCGGCCGAGGCCGGACTGCTTCACCCCGCCGAACGGGGCGGCCGGGTTGGACACCACGCCCTTGTTCAACCCGATCATCCCGGCCTCCAGCCGCTCGGCGACCCGCAGCGACCGGGCCAGGTCCCGGGTGTACACGTACGACACCAGGCCGTACTCGGTGTCGTTGGCCGCGGCGACCGCCTCGTCCTCGGTGTCGAACGCGGAGATCGCCGCGACCGGGCCGAAGATCTCCTCGCGGCCGATCCGGGCACCGGCCGGCACCCCGGTGAGCACCGTCGCCGGGTAGAACGTCCCCGGGCCGTCGACCGGGGCGCCGCCGGTGAGCACCCGCGCCCCGCCCGCGACCGCCTCGGCCACCAGCTCGGTGACCTTGTCCCGGCCGTCCGCGTCGATCAGCGGCCCGACGGTGACACCCGGCTCGGTGCCGCGGCCCATCGTCAGCGCCGCCATCCGCTCGGCCAGCCGGCGGGCGAACTCGTCCGCCACGCCGCGCTGCACCAGGAACCGGTTGGCGGCGGTGCACGCCTCACCGATGTTGCGCATCTTGGCCGCCATCGCGCCGTCGACCGCGGCGTCCAGGTCGGCGTCGTCGAACACCAGGAACGGCGCGTTGCCGCCGAGCTCCATCGAGGTGCGCAGCACCTTCTCCGCGGCCTGCGCCAGCAGCAGCCGGCCGACCTGCGTCGACCCGGTGAACGACAGCTTGCGGGCCCGGCCGTCGCGCAGCATCGGCTCGACCACCTCGCCGGGCCGGCTGGTGGTGACCACGTTGAGCACCCCGTCCGGCAGCCCGGCCTCGGCCAGGATGTCGGCGAGCGCCAGCGCGCACAGCGGGGTCTGCTCGGCCGGCTTGAGCACCATGGTGCAGCCGGCCGCGATGGCCGGCCCGATCTTGCGGGTACCCATGGCCATCGGGAAGTTCCACGGGGTGACGAGCACGCACGGGCCCACCGGCTGGCGCAGCACCAGGAACCGGCTCGCTCCGTCCGGCGCGGTCGCGTACCCGCCGTCGATGCGCACCGCCTCCTCGGCGAACCAGCGGAAGAACTCGGCCGCGTAGGCGATCTCGCCGGCCGCCTCGGCGAGCGGCTTGCCCATCTCCAGCGTCATCAGCAGGGCCAGCTCGTCGGTCCGGTCGACCAGCAGCTGGTACGCCCGGCGCAGGATCTCGCCGCGCTCCCGCGGCGCGGTGGCCTGCCAGGCCGGCTGTGCCTCGTGCGCGGCGGTGAGCGCGTCGAGCGCGTCCTCCCGGCCGCCGTCGGCGACCTCGCACAGCGTCTCGCCGGTGGCCGGATCGAGCACCGGGAACCGGGCGCCGGCGGCGGCGGGCAGCCAGCGACCGGCGATGAACAGCTCACCCGGCACCGCGGCGAGCACCTCGCGTTCGCGCTCCGACAGAACTCCCGGCGTCGCGGTTCCCGGTGTCGCGGTTCCCGGTGTCGCGGTGGTGGTGCTGCCTGTCATCGCTGCCGCCCTTCGTCGTCGCGGTGTGCGCGTCGACCACTGCCGGATCTGCCCGACCGGTTGCCGATGGCGCGTCCGGGGACCATGCTAGGTGGCAGAGAGATTGTCGACAATCCAACGATACGCTCGTCGGCTGGTTCGGGAGGAACTCATGACGCACCTGTCACCGCTGCTCAAGCAGGCCACCCCGGTGCTCGTCGACCGGGCCGAGGGAGTTCGGGTGTTCGACCCGGACGGCCGCGGTTTCCTCGACTTCACCGCCGGCATCGGCGTCACCAGCACCGGTCACTGCCATCCGCGGGTGGTGGCGGCGGTGCGGGAGCAGGCCGGCCGGCTCATCCACGGGCAGTACACGACCGTCATGCACCGGCCGCTGCTGGAGCTCACCGAGCGGCTCGGCACGGTGCTCCCGGCCGGCCTGGACACGCTGTTCTACGCCAACTCCGGGTCCGAGGCGGTCGAGGCGGCGCTACGGCTGGCCCGGCAGGCGACCGGCCGGCCCAACATCGTCGTGTTCGACGGCTCGTTCCACGGCCGGACGATCGGGGCGGCGTCGCTGACCCGGTCCGGTACCCGCTTCTCCGCCGGGTTCGCGCCACTGATGGCCGGCGTGCACACCGCCCCGTTCCCGTACGCGTACCACTACGGCTGGGACGAGGAGACGGCCACCGACTTCGCGCTGCGCGAGCTGGACTACCTGTTCGCCACCGGCACCGCCCCGGACGACACCGCGGCGATCTTCGTCGAGCCGGTGCTGGGCGAGGGCGGGTACGTGCCGGCCACCGAACGGTTCCTCGCCGGCGTGCGGGAACGCGCCGACCGGTACGGGATCGTGCTGGTGCTCGACGAGGTGCAGACCGGGTTCGGCCGCACCGGACGCTACTGGGGCCACGAGCACTTCGGCATCCGGCCCGACGTGCAGGTCATCGCGAAGGGGCTGGCCAGCGGCTTCCCGCTGTCCGGTATCGCGGCGTCGGAGCAGCTGATGGCCAAGGCCTGGCCGGGCTCGCAGGGCGGCACCTACGGTGGCAACGCGGTCGCCTGCGCCGCCGCGCTCGCCACCCTGTCGGTGATCGAGGACGAGCGGCTGGTCGACAATGCCGCCGAACAGGGCCGCCGGCTGATCGACGGCGCCCGCAAGGTCGCCGCGGCGAACCCGGTGATCGGCGACGTGCGGGGGCTGGGGCTGATGGTCGGCAGCGAGTTCACCGGCGCCGACGGCGCACCGGACACCGCGACCGCGCAGCGCGCCCAGGCCGCCGCCGCGGCGCACGGCCTGCTGCTGCTGACCTGCGGGGCGTACTCCAACGTGGTCCGGATGATCCCGCCGCTGGTGGTCACCGGCGACGAGGTGGACGAGGCGCTGGAGCTGTGGTCGGCCGCGGTGGCCGACGCGACCGCCTGACCGCTCGTCGTCCGTGGCCGGTTCCCACCGGCCACGGACGACAGACAACTCCGGCGGCGCCAGACGGGCGCCGCCGGAGCTGCCTGCCGTGTCGTCAGTCCTCGTCTAGGCGACGGAACTGGAGGCGCTCGCCCTCGACGCCGCGCAGCCACATGTCCTGGGCGGCCTCGGCCATCGCCGGCAGTCCCTGCTCGATGGTGGCGAACACCGACCCCGGTACGAAACCGCGATCGCCGTTGATCAGCAGGTTGTTGCGGCCGTAGAACAGCGCCAGGTCGACCACCTGGGGCCCGCCGTGCGCGGGACTGCCGGTGTCGTAGCCGTACGCCGGGGATCCGATCTCGGTGCCCTCGAACGCGAAGAAGCACACGTCACCGGGCAGCGGCGTCACCGTCGGGTGCTCCATCGGCGGGCTGGTCGACAGCGCCGGCAGCAGCGCGTAGATCTCGTTCCGGGCGTACTTGGCGTGGTAGGCCGGGCCGTCGACCGGCAGCGCGTCCCATACCGCGGCGCAGGTCGCCGGCGCCTCGGCGTCCAGCAACCGGGCCACGCACACCGCGCCCCGCTTGGCCAGGCTGATCTCCACGAACCGCGCCATCAGCGCCACCTCTCGTCGAGCCGTTGGATACTTTCGGCGCCGGTCAGCCGGCGTCGGGTGCCGTCAGCGGCCACGGGCGGACCGCTTCCAGCGCGCGGCACACCGCGAGAACCAGGTCGTCGGAGTGCCGCGGCCCGACCACCTGCAGTCCGACCGGCCGGCCGTCGGCGGTCTGCCCGACCGGTACGGTCGCCGCCGGTTGGCCGGTGAGGTTGAACGGATAGCTGAACGGTGTCCACTGCGGCCACCGGGTCCACTCGGTGCCGGGCGGCACGTCGTGGCCGGCCGCGAACGCCGGGATCGGCACCGTCGGGGTGAGCAGCACGTCGTAACGCTCGTGGAACTCGCCGAGCGCCACCCCGACGCCGGTTCGCGCGTCCAGCGCCGCCTGGTAGTCGGCGAGCGTCAACCGGTCGCCTGCCTCGGCGAGCCGCCGCAGGCCGGGATCGAGCTGCTCCCGGCGATCCGGCGGCACCGCCGCGACGGCATGGCTGGCGCCGGCCGACCAGAGCGTCTCGAAGGTGTCCAGCGGGTCGGCGAATTCGGGGTCGGCCAGCTCGACTCGCAGCCCGACCTCGACCGACAGCGCGTTCACCGCCTCGTCGACGAGCTCGGCGACCTCGGCGTCGACCTCCGCGTGCCCGAGCGTCGCGCTGTACGCCGCGACCAGCCCGCGCACCGGCCGGCGCACCGCCTCCCGGTACGAGCCGACCGGCGGGGCGAGCGCTGCCGGGTCCCGCGGGTCACGCAACGACAGCACGTCCAGCGCGAGCGCCACGTCGTCGACCGACCTGGCCATCGGCCCGACGTGGGACAGCAGCCCGAACGGGCTCGGCGGCCAGGCCGGCACCCGCCCGTACGTCGGTTTGAACCCCACGATGCCGCAGAACGCGGCGGGGATCCGGATGGAGCCGCCGCCGTCGGTACCGATCGCGAGGGTGCTCAGCCCGGCCGCGACCGCCGCGGCGCTGCCGCCGCTGGATCCGCCCGGGGTACGGTCCGGCGCCCACGGGTTGCGGGTCAGCCCGGTCAGCGGGCTGTCGGTGACCGCCTTCCAACCGAACTCCGGCGTGGTGGTCTTGCCGACCAGCACCGCGCCGTGCTCGCGCAGCCGGGCCGTGGCCGGGGAGTCGTCCGACCACGGTCCGGCCGCCTCGATCGTCCGCGAACCCCGCCGGGTCGGCGCCCCGGCCAGCAGCAACAGGTCCTTCACCGCCACCGGCACGCCGTCCAGCAGGCCGATCGGGTTGCCCTGCGCCCACCGCTGCTCCGACTGCTCTGCCTGCTCCAGCGCACCCGCCCGGTCCAGCAGGCAGTACGCGTTCAGTTCGCCGTCGCGCTTGTCGATGCGCCGCAGCGTCGCGGTGGTCACCGCGACCGGCGACAGCTCCCCGGTGGAGAAGCCGGCGACGAGCTCGGACGCGGTACGGGCGAGCACGTCCTCGGTGGCCAGGCCGGCCGGGACGGCGTCGGTGTCCGGCCCGACCGGGTGCGGGGCGGTGCGGTACGCGTCGGTCATGTCCGGGTCCATGCGGGGAGCCCTTCCTGTCCGGTGCCGGCGACGGGCACCTCGTCCACCGGGTGGCCGGCGGTGGCCGGCCCGGCGGCGCCGCCGGGCACGTAGCCGAGGTGCTTGTCGACGACGTTGTGCAGCGGCCGGCCCTGCCGCCACCGATCGAAGTTCGCCACGAACAGCTGCGCCAGTGTGGTCAACGATCCGGCGAAGTCGCCGGACATGTGCGGCGAGACGAGCAGGCCCGGCAGCGTCCACAGCGGCGAGTCGGCGGGCAGCGGTTCGGCGTCGAAGACGTCGAGCGCGGCGCCGGCGATGGAGCCGGAGCGCAGCGCCGCCACCAGGTCGTCGGTGCGCACCAGGGGGCTGCGGCCGACGTTGATCAGCCGGGCACCCGGCCGCATCGCGGCCAGCGCGGCCGCGTCGATCATGCCGGTCGTCTGCGCGGTCAGCGGTGCGGCCAGGACCACGAAGTCGGTGTCGGGCAGCACCCTGCGCAGCTCGCCGGCGGCGTGCACCTCACCGAAGTCGGGGTCGTCGCGGCGGGCGGTGCGGCCGACGCCGGACACCCGCAGGCCGGCGGCGGACAGCAACCGGGCGATCGCGCGACCGATCGGGCCGGTACCGACGACCAGCGCCGGGCGGCCGGCGATCGTCTCGGTCTCCCGGTGCCGCCAGTCGTGGTGCCGCTGCGCGTCCAGGGTGCCGGGCAGGTCCTTGGCGAAGGCCAGCACCAGACCCAGCACGTACTCGGCGATGGCCGCGTCGAACACGCCGCGGGAGTTGGTCAGCACGGTGTCGCCGTCCCGCAGCGCGTCGAAGGCGAGGGTGTCGACGCCTGCGCTGGCGATGTGCACCCAGCCGGGTGCGGCATCGGCGGCCGGCCAGGCGGCCGGCACCGCGCGGGACGTGAAGTCCCAGACGAAGAGCACGTCGGCGCCGGGCAGCTCGGCGGCCAGCCGGTCGGCCGGCACGTACCGCACGTCGGCGGCGCGCTCGACGGGCTCGAGGCCGGGCGGGCGATCGGTGCCGCACAGCACGACCACCCGAGGGTGCACCCGAGCGAGCGACGAATCGGCTGGTCGAACCATATTGACACGGTAGAAACGGATCGTATGATTGTCAACAATCCGCGGATCAGCCCCGGAGGACTGTGCTGACGCGCGTTCGGGGGTCGGCCTTGGACATGCTCTTGTTCGATGGTCCGCTGGCCCAGCGCGGGATCGGGGTGATCGCCCCGTTCGATCTCGCGCTGGAGCGGGAGCTGTGGAGGTGGGTGCCCGCGGAGGTGTCGTTGCACCTGGCCCGCACGCCGTACGAGCCGGTTCCGGTCAGCCTGCGGATGGCCGAGCTGGTGAGCACGTCGCGGCACGTGGTCGCCGCGACCCACGACGTGCTGCACGTCGAGCCGGAGGTGGTGGCCTACCTGTGCACCTCGGGCAGCTTCGTCAACGGGCTCGCCGCGGAGCAGGCGCTGCGCAAGGTGATCATCGACGCCGGCGCGCCGGATGCGGTGACGACCTCGGGTGCGCTGGCCGAGGTGCTCAGCGCGCTCGGGCTGCGCCGGATCTCGGTGGTCACCCCGTACGACGCGGACCTGACCGCGCGGCTGCACGAGTTCCTCGCCGAGATCGGGGTGAGCACCGTGGCCGGGGAGAACCTCGGCCTGGGCAGCGGGATCTGGAAGGTCAGCTACCGCACCATCGCCGAGCACATGCTGCGGGTGGACCGGCCGGACGCCGAGGCGATCTTCGTCGCCTGCACCAACCTGCCCACCTACGACCTGATCGAACCGCTGGAAGCCGAGCTGGGCAAGCCGATCCTGACCGCCAACCAGTTGACCATGTGGGCGTGCCTGCGCCGGATGGGACTGCCGGTCGTCGGCCCGGGCCGGTGGCTCACCGACGTCTGAGATTGTCGACAATGTTGCGCCGGGGCGGGTTCGGCGCCGAGAAGAGGCCATGCGGCTGCCGAGCGAGGAGCTGGTGCCGCGCGGGCCGGGCGACGGAGGAGGAACGACCATGAGCGTGCCGGGCGAGCGGGTCATGGACGGTTCGACGAGGTCCGACGAGGAGGGAACGACCATGAGCGACACCGTCGGGTTCCTGTACCCGGGCCACGCCGCGGAGGACGACTACCCGCGCGCCCAGGCGCTGCTCGGTGACCGGTGGCTGCTCGCGGTGGAACACACCGATGGCGAGGACCTGCACACCGTCGAGGCGCTGCTGGACCTCGGTGGAGCGCACCGGCTCGCGGCGGGCGCCGCCCGGCTGGCCCGGCACCGGCCGGCCGCGGTGCTGTGGGCCTGCACCAGCGGCAGCTTCGTGTTCGGCGCCGACGGCGCCGCCCGGCAGGTGGACGAGCTGGCCGCTGCCGCCGGCGTACCGGCGACCAGTACCTCGTTCGCCTTCGTGGACGCCGCCCGAGCGCTGGGGGTACACCGGGTCGCCGTGGCGGCGAGCTACCCGGAGCCGGTGGCCCGGCTGTTCGGCGAGTTCCTCACCGGCGCCGGGCTGCAGGTGGTCGGACTGGACAGCCACGGCATCACCACCGCCGCCGAGGTCGGCCGGCTCACCGACGATGCGGTACGCGAGCTGGTCGTCGCGCACGACCGGCCGGACGCGGAGGCGATCCTGGTACCGGACACCGCGATGCGTACCGTGTCGCTGGTGCCCGAACTGGAGCGACACCTCGGCAAGCCGGTACTGACCGCGAACCAGGTGACGATCTGGGCCGGGCTGCGGCTGATCGGCGCGGCGCCGCATGCCGCCCGGCTCGGCCGGCTGTTCGAGACAGGCCCCGGCGACACCGGGGTCGGGGGAGGGGAAGAACGGTGGGCCTGACCCGGGTCGAACCGGTCAACCACGAGTCGACGTCGGCGATCATCGCCGACCGGCTGCGCCTGGCGATCATGGACGGCGACCTCGCGCCCGGCGACCAGCTCGGCGAGGCGGACCTGGCCGGCCGCTTCGAGGTGAGCCGGGGGACGCTGCGCGAGGCGATGCAGCGGCTGGTCGAGGAGGGGCTGCTGCGCTCCGAGCGGTACCGCGGCCTGTTCGTCTGCGAGCTGTCGCCGGACGACGTGCAGGACGTGTACGTCACCCGCAACGCGATCGAGCAGGCGGCGGCCCGGCTGATCCTGCGCCGCGGCGACCGGGCCGCGGTCGCCGACGCGCTGGACGGGATCTGCGACCAGCTGCGCGATGCGATCAACGCCGACGACCAGCCCGCGGTCGGGCGGGCCGACGCCGCTTTCCACGAGGCGCTGGTCGCCGCGTCCGGCAGCGCCCGGCTGAGCCGGATGGCGCGCACGCTGCTGATCGAGACCCGGATGTGCATCCGGGAGCTGTCTCGCACCTACGCCAGCCCGGCCGACCGGATCACCGAGCACACCACGATCGCGGCGGCGCTGCGCGACGGTACCGAGGCGCTGGTGCTCGGGTTGATCGACGCGCACATGGCCGACGCGGTGCAGCGGCTGGCGCCCGACCGCGACCTGCACAGCCCGTTCACCGACCTGGTCGACTGACGCCGGCCGGCATCGCCGGTCAGAACGGGATGTCGTCCTCGTCCGCGGCGGCACCGACCACCGCGAACGGGTCGGCCCGCTGCACCACCGAGCGGGTGGCGGTGGCCGGGGCCTCACCCGCCTCCGAGGGTCGGGTCGCCCACGCCGGGAACGGGAACTCCACCACCAGCGGGACCGGGATGTCCGGCTGCGCCACGAACATCGTGCCGGGCTTGGCCAGCACCGCGCGCTGCCGCTGCGCGGTGGGCAGGTAGCCGTACTCGGGGCGGCCCGCCTCGGCGGCGTCGAGCCGGCCGACGACCCGGATCGCCGAGTTCGCCACGATGCGCCGTTCGATCTCGCTCGCGGTCTGCTGCGCGCCGATCAGGATCACACCGAGTGACCGGCCCCGCTCGGCGATGTCCAGCAGCACGTCCTTGATCGGGCTGGTGCCGTCCCGCGGCGCGTACTTGTTCAGCTCGTCGAGCACCACGAACAGCAGCGGCCGGGCCGTCCCGGCCTTCTCCTTGCGCTCGAACTCGGTGCGCAGCGTCACCCCGACCACGAACCGCTGCGCCCGGTCCGGCAGGTTGTGCAGGTCGACGACGGTGAGCTGGCCGGCGTCGGCGGTCGAGATCTGGTGCGGCCGCCGGGCCGGCAGATCACCGCGCACCAGCCGGCCGAGGTCGCGCTTGCTCGCCACCATCCGCCGGATGAACGCGTTCACGGTGCCCAGCCCGATCGCCGAACCGGCCCACTCGGCCCGGGTGTCGTCGTCGGTGAGCTGGTCGACGAGCAGGTCCACCAGCGCGTCGTAGCTGCGGACCACGGTGCCGGAGATGACCGCGGCGCCGTCCTCGGCCTCGATCGCGTCCCGCGCCAGCCGGGCCGCCACCTGGTGCACCACCATCGTGTACTGCTGCCGGTCGTCGTCCGCGTCGGCGAACACGTACGGCAGCAGCCGGTCGTGGCAGAACTCGTAGATGCTCCAGTAGAAGGCGTCCACCCCGGTGGTGCGGGCCACCACGTCCGGGGTGCCCTCCGGGTCGCCGGCCCGCGCCGGGGCGAACACCGACACCGAGGCGAACGCGCCGGCCGGCAGGCCGAGCCGGGCGTACGCGGCGCGCTGGTCGTCGTCCAGCCGGCTGTTGGTGTGGTCGAGCAGCAGCAGGTCCTCGCCCTTGACGTTGAAGATCAACGCCTTGGTGTTGGTCGCCTCGGCGCCGAGCACGTCGGAGCCGAACACCGAGTAGAGCAACCAGGTCGCGAACGAGGTCTTGGTGGCGACGCCGGAGATGCCGGAGATCGACACGTGCGCGCCGCGGGTGCCGTCCAAAAAGTCGGCGTTGAGGTAGATCGGCTCGCCGTCCCGGCCGGTGCCCAGCGCGATCCGGCGCTCCATCCGGTCGAAGTACAGCGCCGTCGCCCGCTCGTCCGCCGCCGCGCGGCGCACCTCGGCGCCGGGCATCGGCGGCACGTACATCTCCGGCTCCAGCCGGGTGGTGGTGATCTCGGCCGCCTCCTGCACCTGCGCCGGCAGGGTGCCCTCCGAGATCAGGAACACGTCGGAGTCGAACTGGGCACCCTCGTGCCGGGCCCGCACCTGGGTGACCACGCCGGCGATCGTCACCGGGTCCCGCCCCGGCACCTGCCGGTCGGTGACCACCACGTCGTCGAGCTGGAGGTAGGCGCCCGGCCGGACGGCGACCCAGAAACTCAGCGGCGTCGCGTCGGCCGTGCCCAGGACGCGGCCCACGACCGCGCCGGGTTCGATCTCCGGTTCGTCGGCGGACAGCTCCTCCCACACCACCGCGTCGTCCGCCTCGGTTCTCGGCTGGACCTGGGTCATGACGCTCGACACTCCCTGCTCGTCCGGTGGTACCGCCCCATGGTGCCGCACGGCCGCGGCCACGCCGCGCAGAACCGCCCGGCCGGTGTCGGCGGCGACGTCCCGGTCACCCCCGGACGTAGCGCAGCAGCAGGTTGTCGTCGGCGGCGAGCACGTGCCCGAGACGCAACGAGCGGACCGCGGCGGGTGGGCCGGCGGTGATGCGCCCCGGCCCGGGCCCGGTCAGCTGCGGGGCGACGGTCAGGCACAGTTCGTCGACCGCGTCGGCGGCGGTCAGGCTGCCCAGCAGGTGCGGGCCGCCCTCGCAGAGCACCTGCCGCAGGCCGCGACCGGCCAGCTCGGCCAGCGCTGCGGGCAGGTCCAGCTCCGCGTCGCCGTGCACCAGCACGTCCGCGACCTGCGACAAGACCCGGCGTCGATCGGCCGGGGAGCCACCGTGGGTGAGCACCACGGGCCGGGTCGGTGCGTCGGTGAACATCGCACTGCCCGGGTCGAGTTCGAGGCGGCTGGACACCAGCACCAGCGGCGGGTACTCGGGCAGGCCGGCGGCGCGGCGCCAGGACCGGCGGCGTTCGTCCAGCCGCAGCGCGCCGTACCCCTCGTGCCGCAGCGTGCCGGCCCCGACCATCACCGCGTCGCACACCATCCGCACCAGTCCGAACACCCGCTTGTCCGCCGCGCCGGACAGCCCGGCCGAGTAGCCGCCGACGCTCACCGCGCCGTCCGCGCTGGTGACGAAGTTGACCCGGACGCGCGGGTGGTCCCGGTCGGGGGCAGGTAGCAGTCGAGCAACTGCTCGTCGGTCAGCGGCGTGGTGTCCGGCTCCGGCCACAGTCGGTACATGCCGGTCATGATCGCGCATCGGCGGCGCCACCCGGCGCACCGGGCCAGGCGTCGAGCACCTCGACGTGCCGCAACCCGCCGGACGACGCGATGTGGGCGAACCAGGCGGCGCACTCCGGCACCGTGTCGACCAACCGGGCCGCATCCTCGGCGGCTGCCCGGTCGCGCCAGAACAGCACGTCGAGGAAGCCGCCGTCGTCCTCCCGGGCGAGGTACCCGGCGAGGCAGGCCGGGAACCGGGCCCGCAGCGCGGCGAGCATCGCCGGGCGCTCCGCGAGCAGCCGCTCCTCGGCGCCCGGCACGACCCGGAACGCCGCCAGTTCGATCACCATGTACGGCACCGTAGCGGTGCGGACCGACAGATCGCCGGTGCACGGCGGCACCGGTTCGACCGATCCGGCTCGACCGGTCCGGCTCGACCGGTCCGGCCACGGCCAGCGCCGTCGACTCGCCGCCGGGAACCGCTTGCGGCCGGCCGCCGGACCGTCCTGGTCGCGGTCAGCGACGTGGACTCGCCGCCGGGAACCGCTTGCGGCCGGCCGCCGGACCGTCCCGGTCGCGGTCAGCGACGTGGACTCGCCGCGGAGAAGCGCGAGGGCTGGCGGGCGGACCGGCACGTCAGAGCATCTCTCGCAGCACCTCCTCGACCCCGCTCGCGGTCAGCCCGAACGCGCGCTCGGTCTCGCCGGCGTCGACCAGGAACCGGCCGGTGTCCATGAACCGGGTCTCGAACAGCTCCGGCCAGAACGGGTCGGTCAACCCGAGCAGGGACACCTCCCGGTCGGTCATGGTGGCCAGCGTCGGAACCGGCGCGCCGGCCAGCGCCGCGAAGCGGATGGCCAACTCGCGCATGGTCGCCGGGATGGTGGGCGCCAGCCACGGCCGGCCCCAGGACCGGTCGTCGCGGGCGACCGCGACGAGGGTGCGCGCCACGTCGCCGATCGCGCTGAACGAGTGCAGGTGGTCGAGTTCGGCCGGTACCAGCGCCGGTCGGCCGGCGCGCACCGGGGCGGCGACGAGCAGCGAGAACAGCGATACGGCGCCGGCACCGAGGAACTGGCCGGCGCGGACCTCGGCCGCGCGCACCCGCCCGGCATCGTGTGCCTGCTTCGCCTCCCGCCACATCGCCGCCCGGGTGGCACCCTTTGGGCCGGTCGCGCGTTGCGGGGTGTCCGCCGTGACCGGGCCTTCCACCGGTCCGTAACCGTAGAGGTTGCCGAGCATGACGTAGCCGGCGCCGGTGCGTTCGGCGGCCGTCCGGATCGCGCCGAACAGCGGTGGGATCGTCTGCGGCCAGGTGTGGTACGAGGTGGCGGCGCAGTTGAACACGGTGTCGGCGCCGTCGGCCAGCCGGGTCAGTGCGGCGGAGTCGGTGGCGTCGAGCGCGACCCGCTCGATCCCGGGCTCGTCGGCGCCGCCGCGCCGGTGTACGACGCGCACCTTCTCCCCGTCGGCGGCGAGCAGCCGGGCGGTGGTGAGCGCGGTGGCACCGCCGCCGACGATGACGTGCAGGGACATGGTTCCTCCGGAATGAATGTCGGGCGATCGTGGTTCGGTGGGCATGAACGCAGTTCCAGACTCCGGCCCGGGCCCGGCAGCAGCCACGGGTCGGCCGGCCAGAACTCCGGAGGATCGGGCCATGCATCGCCTCGCCGTGGTCGCCGTGCCGCCGGTGACGAGCTTCGAGCTGTCGATCCCCGACATCGTGTTCGGTCAGGCCCGCGCCGGCGCCGAGCCGGCGTACGAGGTGGTCTGCTGCACCGCCGATCCGGGACCGGTGCCCGGGATCGGTGGTGTCGGGCTGACCGTCGATCGGGGACTCGACGCGCTGGCGGGCGCGGCGACGGTGCTGGTGATCGGCGGCGCCGACCTCGCGCCCCCCGCGGCTCCGGTCGTCGCCGCGTTGCGCGCCGCGCGCGCCGCCGGAGCGCGGCTGGTCGCGCCGTCCTGCGCCGGCGCGTTCCTGCTGGCCGGGTGCGGTCTGCTGGCCGGCCACAGGGCGGCGGTCGGGCCGCAGCTCGCCGAGCGGTTCCGCCGCCGTCATCCGGACGTCACCGTGTCGGAGACGCTGTACGTCGCCGATGCCGGGGTGTACACCTGCGCCGGCCACGCCGCCTCGATCGACCTGTGCCTGCACCTGGTCGGCGCCGACCACGGTGCGGCGGTGGCCGGTGCCATCGCCCGGGCGCTGGCGGTGTCGCCGCCCCGGCCGGCCGAGGCGGCACCGCCGGCCGAGCCGGTCGCGCCGCCGCCGGCGGTGTCGCTGGCCTCGACCCGGGAGTGGATGCTGGCCCGGCTGGGCGAGCCGGTCGCGCTGGCCGAGCTGGCGCGGCATGCCAACACCAGCGTGCGGACGCTGACCCGGCGGTTTCGCGCCGAGACGGGATCCAGCCCGCTGCGGTGGTTGCTGGCTCGGCGGCTCGACGAGGCCCGGCGGCTCCTGGAGACCACCGACCTGTCGGTGGACGCGGTGGCCCGGCGCGCCGGCCTCGGCACCGCCGATTCGCTGCGGGCGCATTTCGCCCGCGAGCTCGGCCGTACGCCGAGTTCCTACCGCGCCGGCCACCGCGCCGGCTGACCCCCGCACCGAGTGCTACGGCCACCGTGCAGCGGCCGGGCCGACGACGAGGCTGCTCGGCCGGTACCGCTCAGCCGGTCAGCAGGTGACGGACCCGGTCCGGGCCGAGGGCGACCAGCAGCGTCGGCAGCCGCGGGCCGGTGTCGGCCCCGACGAGCAGCCGGTACAGCAGGGTGAAGTACGACCGCTGCGCCGCGCGGACCGCCTCGTCGGCGGGTGCGTCGGCCGGCGCGCCGTCGAGCCGCTTCGGGATCCCGTACACCAGGGCGGTCACCGCGGCGAGGTCGGGGCAGCCGGGCAGCTCCTCGACGAGCAGCGCGAGCCCGTCCCGCTGCGTGCCGGTGAGCGTGGCCAGCAACGCGTCGTCCGGCTCCGCGCGTACCCGGGTGCGTCGCTCCGGCGGTACGTGCCGGGCCAACCAGGCCGCCGCCAGGGTGCGCCGCGGCTCGACGTCGGCGAGCCGGAGCGCGACACCTTCGACCTGCCCGAGGATCCGCTCGGTGGAGGCCGGATCACCCGCGGTGACATCCAGTACCGAGGTGAGCAGTCGCCAGGGCACCGCCCGCTGCGGCGCGACCAGCCCCGGTCCCGTGACCAGTCGGTCGGGTGCGGTCGACTCCGGCGCCGCCGGCCGGCATGCGGGCAGGTTCGGTGCGACGGCCCGGCGGTACGCGACGCCGCGAGCGGGTGCGGCGGTGCCGTCGGCGACCTGGGCGGCGAGCCGGTCCCATTCGTCGTAGAGCCGGGTCACCTCGGTGCCGAAGTCGATGGTGATGGCCTGCTGCGGCCGGCGGCGCGCGTACAACCAGCGCAGCATCGCCGGTTCCAGGATCGCGAGCGCGTCCGCCGGGGTGGGGGCAGCGGCGCCGGACGAGGACAGCTTCGCCACGCCCCTGGTGCCGACGAAGCCGTACCCGAGCAGCACCGGCGGCCGGGCCCCGAACACCTCGGCGCAGATGCGCCGGCCGACCCCGAACGACGAGGACGGTGCCGCGTGGTCGGCGCCGGCCGACTCGAACGCGACCGGCTCCCCGGCCCAGCGCATCGGCCAGTCGACCTTCCAGGCGAGCTTGCCGTGATTGGTCTCGGCGAGCCGGAACCCGTCCGGACCGCACTGCACGCAGACGTACCGCAGCGCCGTGCTCTCCTCCCGGTAGCCGGTGATCCGGGTGTCGTCGTGACCGCAGCGCCGGCAGTACACCCGGTACGGCCACGCCGACGCCGGCTCGCCGCCGCCGCTGCGGGCGGCGGCGAGGATCGCGGCGATCCGGTGCCGTGCGGCCATCGCGGCCAGCACCGCATCGGTGTGGTGCCCGGCGGCGTACCGGGCGGACTGGCTGACCACGCGGACCCGGATGCCCAGCTCGGCCAGCGCGACGCGCAACGGTGCGGCGAACCGCGCCGCCCAGCTCGGCAGCTCCCCGTACGGGTCGGGCACCTCGGCCAGCGGCCGACCGACCTGCGCACCGAACGATGCCGGCACCCCGGCCGGGAGCCGGCGCAGCCGGTCGTGGTCGTCGAGGAACAGCACGTGCTCCACCGGTACGCCCCGGCTGGCGAGCTCGGCCGCGACCAGGTGCGGGGTGAGCAGCTCACGCAGGTTGCCCAGGTGGATCGGGCCGGACGGGCTGATCCCGGAGGCGCAGACGAGCGCACCGTCGCCGCCGCGGCGCCGGTGTTCGGCCAGCGCGTCGTCGGCCGCGCGGGTCACCCAGTCGGACCCGGCGGGCGCCGACCGTCCGCGGCGCCCGGCCGGGTCCGGGCGAGCAGCGGCGGGGTCGGTCGGGGGCGCCGGGACGGCGGGGGAGCGGCTGGCGACGGTGGCCGCGTCGTGCGGCGTGGTCGGCGGGGCGCTGGACGGACGAGACGGTGTTGCGGGACTGGACACGATGACCTCGCGGGATGCCGGAACGGGCAGGGCCGGCGGTGCGCTCCGAACCCGCGAACGGGCGTGTCGGTGTGGCTGGTGGCAGCACCGGACGCCGGACCGCCGTGCGGGGGCTGGCTCAGCTCCCCTGGGCGCGGGTCCGGCGCGGTTTGCGCTGGCTGCCACGGATCATCGTGGCCATCCTACGGCGTGGGCTGCGGCGACGGTACGCACCGGCTCACTCGCCGGGCGCGCCGGTGGCCGGTTCCCGCGGTGGGGGCGTGGTCTGGTGCTGGCAGTCGCACCAGGCGCGGCCCTTGCAGTCCTGGTGCCGGCGCTCGCGGCAGGCCAGACAGATCATGCCGGTAGTAACGCATTCCGGCCGGCCACCGCGCAGGCCGGTGGCGGCGGAGTCACCCAGCCGGGCCGCGGCGGCACGGGCCGTTCACCGGGACCATCGTCCGGCCGGGACACCAGCGGCGCACGCCGCCCTCGGCGAGGACACCAGCGGCGCACGCCGGTTCACGGCGTGCGCCGCTCGCGTCGCGTCCGTCGACGTGGTCAGATCAGGGTCGGCTCGGCACCGGTGTCGGTGGTCATCGGCCGCCCGGCGGCGATCCAGGCGCGCATCCCGCCGTCCAGGTTCACCGCGGACAACCCCTCCTGCCGGAGGTAGCTGGTCACCCGGGCGGACCGGCCGCCGGACCGGCAGACCACGACGATGCGCTGGCCGTCCGGTAACTCGGGGATCCGCTCCGGCACGGACCCCATCGGCATGTGCAGTGCGTTGGCGATGTGTCCCGCGGCATACTCGTCCGGCTCGCGGACATCGAGGATCAGCGTGTCCTCGGCGACCGCGTCGACGTCGATGGCGGGGACGCTCGGGGGTTGTGGCATCACACGGCCACCGTACCCAGCCGGGCGGGCTGGACACCGATGTTGTCGGGAACTTTTCCGGACCGAACGGACAGCCGGCTCGGCCGGTCAGCCGATCTCGGTACGCAGTTGCAGCTCGCTGTCGTCGGTGCGGGTCACGTCCAGGTCGGCGGTCTTCGCGGCGAGGATGACGTCCTCGATGCCGTCCAGCCGCTCGGCGGCGCACACCGCCCGGGCGAGCCGCCCCTTGTACGCCTTGTTGTGGTGGCTGACGGTCGCCAGCCGGCCGTCCGGTCGGGGGAGACGACCCGAACGGTGATCGCGTCGGGCAGCGGGCCGAGCGCCTGGTACATCGAGGAGCGCAGGTCCAGCACGGGGCCGCCGGCGAGCGCGGCGGTCAGCGCCGGTCGCCACACCGATCGCAGCGAGCCGAGGCCGGGCAGCCGGATGCCCGCCGAGAGCCGGTACGCCGGGATCTCGTCGCCGGCCCGTACCGCGCCG
Organism: Actinocatenispora thailandica; assembly: GCF_016865425.1. Lineage (NCBI taxonomy): Bacteria > Bacillati > Actinomycetota > Actinomycetes > Micromonosporales > Micromonosporaceae > Actinocatenispora > Actinocatenispora thailandica. Next base: position 2,956,247 of record NZ_AP023355.1, read on the forward strand.
AACAGGGCCGACGCGACGACCAGCCGCTCCTGTGCCCGCTGCCGGTCGGCGGCCGGCAGCGACGGGTAGTCGAGCGCCTCGTAGAGCACCCCGGTGTAGCGCAGCAGCGCCGGCGTCGTCGCGGAGTGCCACAGCGCCCGGTTGGCGGCGAGTTCGGCGTCCTGCCGCGCGGAGAGCCGCAGGACGGTACGGGCGAGGTCGACGTCGGTCGAGGCGGCCTGGACCGCGGCGATGACCCGGGACCGGATCGGACCCAGCGACGGGAACGACAGCCGGGTCAGCTGTAACGGGGCACCCTGACCGCCTGGCGCCTTGGTCTCGGAGGGCGGCAACAACACGAACACGGGACTGGACGTTACCGGCGACGATGGGTGTCCGAGCCATCGCCCAATTCGTGCACCTTGCGTACCGCAAGTGGCGACTTCGCTTCTGCACGTTCGGCTGATTGTATGTGCTGTGAGAGCGGCCACAGTATGTTCGGCGGCTTTTGCCGTACCCATGCGGTATTGGAGGCCCGATGACAGCGCTGGCTCTTGAGTCAGTGTCCAAGACGTTCCCGAGCGGAACGGTGGCGGTCGACGCACTGGACCTGTCGGTGTCCGACGGCGAGGTGATGGTGCTGCTCGGGCCCTCGGGCTGCGGCAAGTCCACCATCCTGCGGATGGTGGCCGGGCTGGAGGACCCGACCGACGGAGTGATCCGGTTCGACGGGGAGATCGCCAACCGCTGGTCGCCGCGGGAGCGCCGGGTCGCGATGGCGTTCCAGGACTTCGCCCTGTACCCGCACATGTCGGTGCGCGGCAACCTCGGCTTCCCCTCAAGCTGGCCCGGCAGGCTCCCGAGACCGTGACCGAACGGGTCGCCGATCTCGCCGCCGCCCTCGGCGTCGGCGACACCCTCGACCGCCGGCCCGGGCAGCTGTCCGGCGGCCAGAAGCAGCGGGTGGCGATGGGCCGGGCGATCATCCGCGAGCCGCGGGTCTTCCTGCTCGACGAACCGCTGTCCAACCTGGACAGCGCGCTGCGCCAGGGTCTGCGGGCGGAGATCTCCGGCCTGGTCCGCGGCATCGGCGTGACCACCATCTACGTCACCCACGACCAGACCGAGGCGCTGACCATGGCCGACCGGGTCGCCATCCTGCGCGACGGCCGGATCGAACAGCTCAGTACCCCGAACGGCGCCTACCGGGCGCCCGAATCGCTGTTCGTCGCCGCGTTCCTCGGCACCCCGCGGATGAACCTGCTGTGGGCCACGGTGTACGCCTACCTCGACGACCGGCTGCTGCTGGATCTCGGTCACCAGCACATCGCGCTGCCCTGGTCGGATCCGCGGGTCCGCGACCTGGTGCGATACCACGGCGAACAGGTCATCGTCGGGCTGCGGGCCGAGGCGGTCACGCCGGTCGGCGCGGGCGGCGCGGGGACGCTGCGCGGCATCGTGCGCTACGCCGAACACCTCGGTCACGAGACGATCGCGTACCTGGACGTCGGCGGTGCCGCCGCCGGCCTGGACGAGCTGACCGGCGCCGGGCACGAGGCGGTCCTGCCGGTGGAGAGTTCACTGCGCCGGTGGTGGCGGCAGCGCCGCGGCGGTTCGGCGGAGCCGTCGCCCGATCCCGGTCCGGTCGCCGAGACCGACCCCGGCCGGCACGAGCAGCAGGTCGCGGAGTTCGCGCTGCGGCTGCCGCCGTACGCGGCGCCCAAGGTCGGCGAGATCGTCCCGATGCGCGCCGACCTGTCGCAGCTGCACGTGTTCGACCGCACCGGCCGGCGGATCAACACGCGCGGCACTCTGCCGCGCTGATCGCCGGCCGAGGCGCCGGGCCGCTCAGGCGGTCTCGCCGAAGATCGGGAAGTCGGCGAGGAACTCCCGGACCTGGGCGGCGGTGTCGGCATGGCCGGACTCGTCGCCGTCGGCCGCGGCCCGTACCGTACGGTCGATCCACTCGGCGACCTGCGGCATGTGCTGCGGGGCGAGGCCGCGGGTGGTGATCGCCGGGGTGCCGAGCCGGATCCCGGACGGGTCGAACGGCCGCCGCGGGTCGAACGGGACGGTGTTGAAGTTCAGCTCGACCCCGGCGGCGTCCAGCGCCCTCGCCGCCACCTTGCCGGTGACGCCCTTGTTGGTCAGGTCGACCAGCAGCAAATGGTTGTCGGTACCGCCGGACACCAGCTGGTAGCCGCGGTCGGTCAGCGCCGTGGCCAGTGCCTGCGCGTTCGCCACGATCCGGTGCGCGTACTGCCCGAAGTCGGGCTGCGCGGCCTCCCGCAGCGCCACCGCGATCGCCGCGGTGGTGTGGTTGTGCGGCCCGCCCTGCAGCCCCGGGAAGACCGCCTTGTCCAGCGCTTTCGCGTGCTCGGCGGTGGACAGCAGCATCGCTCCGCGCGGGCCGCGCAGCGTCTTGTGCGTGGTGGTGGAGATGACGTCGGCGTGCCCCACCGGACTCGGGTGGGCGCCGCCGACGACCAGCCCGGCGATGTGCGCGATGTCCGCGAGCAGGATCGCGCCCACTTCCCGGGCGATCTCCCCGAAGGCGGCGAAGTCGATGGTGCGCGGGATCGCCGTACCGCCGCAGATGATCAGCTTCGGCCGGTGCCGCCGGGCCAGGTCACGGACCTCGTCGAGATCGATGCGGCCGGTGTCCCGGCGGACCCCGTAGTGCACCGCGTCGAACCACCGGCCGGTCGCCGACGGTGGCGCGCCGTGGGTGAGGTGCCCGCCGGCCGGCAGCCCCATCGCCAGCACCGGATCGCCGGGCTTCAGGAAGGCCAGGTAGACGGCGAGGTTCGCGGGCGAGCCGGAGTAGGGCTGCACGTTGGCGTGCTCGACCCCGAACAGTTCCCGGGCCCGCTCGACGGCCAGGTCCTCGACCTGGTCGATGACCTGCTGCCCCTCGTAGTAGCGACGATGCGAGTACCCCTCGGAGTACTTGTTGGTCAGCACCGTGCCGGTCGCGGCGAGCACCGCGGGGAGACGTAGTTCTCCGACGGGATCAGCCGCAGCACGTCGAACTGGCGTCGCCGCTCGGCGTCGACCAGGCCGGCCAGCTGCGGATCGGTGTCGTGCAACGCGGACATTGCCACCTCCAGGAGGGCAGGACGATCGTGGTTGCCACACCCAGGCGCGCGGTGCGGCCGACGTCGCTCCCCGGTGGTGCCCCACCTTGCCGCGCCAGTCGCGTACCGCCAGCATAGGTGCGCCGCCGCCGGCGGGGACGGCCCGGTGCCGCCCGCCCGTGGCGGGGTCGGCGCCAGGCGGTGCGCTGGGCGGCGATCGCGAACGGGTCCGGCCGCGCACCGGCTCGCAGATCGCGGATGCCTCGGCGGCATCGGGCCCGGTGGGAGTACGTCACGTCGCATCGCGCCGGCCCGCCGTCGCCGGATACCGTCGGCGGGGCAGTGGTGGTGGCCGCCGCGGCGGCCCGGCGGATCGTGCCGCGATCGGCGGCGGGGAGGGGCACCGTGCACAGCTACGACACGTTGCGGGTCGACGAGCTTCGCCGGCGTGGGTCCATCAAGTGGACCCGGCCGGAACCCGACGTGCTGGCCGCCTGGGTGGCCGAGATGGACTACCCGCCGGCGGCGGCGGTCGTCTCGGCGTTGCGCGACGCGGTCGACCGTGGCTACACCGGCTACCCGCCGGAGGACGCGACGACCGGTCTGCCGGCCGCTACCGCCGCGGTCCTCGCCGAGCGGGGACTGGCCGTACCGGCGGAGCGGATCCGTCTGCTGCCGGACGTGCTGCGCGGCATCGAGCTCGCCATCGGCCTCTACTCCGCGCCGGAGCGCCCGGTGCTGGTACCGACGCCGGCGTACCCGCCGTTCTTCGAGGTGACGCGGGTCTGCGGGCGGACGGTCGTGCCGGTGCCGATGATCCAGACGGCGGCGGGACACGGCTACGACCTGGCGGCGATCGACGCGGGCTTCGCCGCCGGGGCGGGCACCCTGATCGTGTGCAACCCGCACAACCCGCTGGGGCGTGCGTTCGACGCGGCCGAGCTGCGCGGCCTGGCGGAGGTGGTCCAGGCGCACCCGGGCGCCCGGGTGATCGCCGACGAGGTACACGCGCCGCTGGTGTACCCGGGCGGCCGGCACGTGCCGTACGCGAGCGTGTCGCCGGCCGCTGCCGGCCACTCGGTGACGCTGGTGTCGGCCTCGAAGGGTTGGAACCTGCCCGGTCTCAAGTGCGCCCAGGTGGCGCTGACCAGCGAGGCCGACGCGCGGCGCTGGGACTCGCTGGCGCTGGTGCAGACGCTCGGCGCGAGCACCCACGGCATCGTCGCCAACCTCGCCGCGTACTCGGCGGGCGCCGGCTGGCTGGCCGACACGGTGTCCTACCTGGACGGGAACCGCCGGCTGCTGGCCGAACTGCTGGCCGAGCACCTGCCGGCGGTGCGGTGGCGGGCGCCGGAGGCCACCTATCTCGCCTGGCTGGACTGCCGCGGGCTGGGTGTCACCGACCCGGCCGCGTTCTTCGCCGAAGAGGCGCGGGTGCTGGTCAACGACGGCGCCGCGTTCGGCGCGGACGGCCGCGGGTTCGTCCGGCTCAACTTCGCGACCTCGAAACCGATCCTGCGCGAGATCGTGCGCCGGATGGGCGCCGCGGTGGCCGCGCACGCGCCGGCCGGTTCCGGTCCGGCACAGCCGATCTGAGCCGTCCGGCCGAGGTACCGGTCGGTGTCGTCGGCGGACGCTACGGTGACCGGGCCGTGGCGGAGAAAGCTGTCGCCGGTGCGGCTCGGGTCCACGTAGGCTCGACCGCTGCGCCGGCGGGGCGGCAGCCATTCCGGGCGGCTATTCTCGGTCCGTCGACTTGCCGGCCGGCCAGTTAACGATATATCGTCCGACTAACGTGATAGGGCTACTACGGGGAAGGTCGGTGTGCTTCTCAGACTGCTGCGGGTCTACTTGCGCCCGCACACCAAGGCCATCGTCCTGGTGGTGCTGTTCCAGTTCGTCCAGACACTGGCGACGCTCTACCTGCCGACGCTGAACGCGGACATCATCGACAACGGCGTGATCAAGGGGGACACCGGCTACATCCTGCGGTACGGCGGGATCATGCTGGGGGTCGCGCTGGTCCAGATCGTGTGCGCCGCGGTCGCCGTCTACTTCGGCGCGAAGACCGCGATGGGCGTCGGCCGCGACATCCGGGCCGGCATCTTCGATCGGGTGCAGACCTTCTCGGTCCGCGAGGTCGGCCAGTTCGGCGCGCCGTCGCTGATCACCCGTACCACCAACGACGTGCAGCAGGTGCAGCTGCTCGTGGTGATCTCCCTGACCCTGATGGTGTCCGCACCGATCATGTGTGTGGGCGGCATCCTGATGGCCCTCAACCAGGACGTGCCGCTGTCGGCGCTGCTGCTGGTGATCATTCCGGTCCTGGTGGTCGTGGTGACCCTGGTGATCCGGCAGCTGCGCCCGCTGTTTCGCACCGTGCAGAAGCGCATCGACACCGTCAACCGGGTGATGCGCGAGCAGATCACCGGCATCCGGGTGATCCGCGCGTTCGTCCGGGACGGGTACGAGCAGCGCCGCTTCGCCGAGGCCAACGGCCAGCTGATGGACGTCTCGCTCGCGGTCGGCCGGCTGATGGCGATCATGTTCCCCGCGGTGATGCTGGTGATGAACCTGTCCAGCGTCGCGGTGCTGTGGTTCGGCGGGCACCGCATCGGCCACGGGATGGAGATCGGTGCGCTCACCGCGTTCCTGAGCTACCTGATGCAGATCCTGATGTCGGTGATGATGGCGACGTTCATGTTCATCATGGTGCCGCGCGCCGAGGTGTGCGCCGAGCGCATCGAGGAGGTGCTCGACACCGACACCAGCGTCACCGTGGTGCCCGACCCGGTCACCGACCTGACCGTGCACGGCGAGTTGGAGCTGCGCAACGTCGAGTTCGGCTACCCGGGCGCCGAGCAGCCGGTGCTGTCCGGCATCGACCTGACCGCCCACGCCGGCCAGACCACCGCGATCATCGGGTCGACCGGCAGCGGCAAGACCACCCTGCTCAACCTGGTACCCCGGCTGTTCGACGCGACCCGGGGCAGGTGCTCATCGACGGCGTCGACGTCCGGCAGCTCGACCCGGCACTGCTCGCCCGCACCGTCGGCCTGGTGCCGCAGAAGCCGCACCTGTTCGCCGGCACGGTGGGCAGCAACCTGCGTTACGGCAACCCGACCGCGACCGACGACGAGCTCTGGCACGCCTTGGAGGTGGCCCAGGCCCGCGACTTCGTGGCGGCGATGGAGGAGGGCTTGGACGCGCCGATCGGGCAGGGCGGCTCGAACGTCTCCGGCGGTCAGCGGCAGCGGCTCGCGATCGCCCGGATGCTCGTCCAGCGGCCGGAGATCTACCTGTTCGACGACTCGTTCTCGGCGCTGGACTATGCCACCGACGCCGCTCTTCGTGGCGCGCTGACGGGCGAGACCCGGGAGGCGACGGTGGTGATCGTGGCGCAGCGGGTCGCGACGATCCGGCACGCCGACCGCATCGTCGTGCTCGACGAGGGCCGTGTCGTCGGTACCGGCACGCACGAGGAGCTGATGGCCGGCAACGAGACGTACCGCGAGATCGTGCTGTCCCAGCTGACCGAGCAGGAGGCAGCATGAGCGAGCGGGAGGGAGCGGTTCCGCGCCGGCGGCCGGCTGGCGGTGGGCACGGGCCCATGGGCGGCGGCATGATGCCGGTCGAGAAGTCGATGCACTTCGGCGCCTCCAGCAAGCGGCTGATCCGGATGATGCGGCCGGACCGCGCTCGCGCCTTCGGCATCCTGGCGCTCGGGCTGGTCAGCGTGGCACTGCAGGTGATCGGGCCGAAGATCCTCGGTCATGCCACCGACGTGATCTTCAGCGGCGTGGTCGGCGGCCGGTTCCCGAGCACCGTGACCAAGCAGCAGGTCATCGCCGGTCTGCGGGCGAAGGGCGACAGCAAGATCGCCGACATGCTGGCGGCGATGCACTTCGTACCGGGGCAGGGCATCGACTTCGGCGCGGTCGGCCGGGTGCTGCTGTTCGCCGCGGTGGCGTTCGCGGTGGCCGCCGGGCTCGGGGTCTGCCAGGGGCGGCTGACCGCCACGGTGGTGCAGCGGCTGGCGTTCCGGATGCGGCAGATGACCGAGGAGAAGCTGGCCCGGCTGCCGTTGAGCTACTTCGACTCGCAGCCGCGCGGTGAGGTGCTGTCGAGGACCACCAACGACATCGACAACATCTCGCAGACCCTGCAGCAGGCGCTGAGCCAGCTGGTCACCTCGCTGCTGACCATCGTCGGCGTGCTGGTCATGATGCTGTACATCTCCCCGCTGCTCGCGGTCGTCGCGCTGGTGACCGTGCCGGTGTCGCTGGTGGTCGCGATGGTGATCGGCAAGCGGGCGCAGCCGCAGTTCCTCAAGCAGTGGGCGAGCACCGGCAAGCTGAACGCGCACATCGAGGAGATGTACACCGGGCACGCGCTGGTGAAGGTGTTCGGCCGGCAGAAGGAGGCGGCGGACACCTTCGCCGAGCACAACGACGCGCTGTACGGCTCGGCGTTCAAGGCGCAGTTCATCTCCGGCATCATGCAGCCGGCGATGATGTTCATCGGCAACCTGAACTACGTGCTGGTCGCCGTCATCGGTGGCCTGCGGGTCGCGTCCGGCAACCTGTCGCTGGGCGACGTGCAGGCGTTCATCCAGTACTCGCGGCAGTTCACCCAACCGATCACCCAGGTGGCGGCGATGGCCAACCTGCTGCAGTCCGGGGTGGCCTCCGCCGAGCGGGTCTTCGAACTGCTGGACGCCGACGAGCAGGTCGCCGACCCGGCGCAGCCGCAGCGCCCGGCGCAGATCACCGGGCGGGTCGCGTTCGAGCAGGTGTCCTTCTCGTACGACAAGGACAAGCCGCTGATCTCCGACCTGTCGCTGTCGGTGCGGCCGGGGCAGACGGTGGCCATCGTCGGCCCGACCGGGGCGGGCAAGACCACCCTGGTCAACCTGCTGATGCGGTTCTACGAGGTGAACTCCGGCCGGATCACCCTCGACGGGGTCGACACCCGGACGATGTCCCGGGACGAGCTGCGCCGCCGGATCGGGATGGTGCTGCAGGACACCTGGTTGTTCGGCGGCACCATCGCCGAGAACATCGGCTACGGCGTGGACGGGGTGTCCCGGGACCGTATCGTCGAGGCGGCTCAGGCCACCCACGTCGACCGGTTCGTGCGCACCCTGCCGGACGGGTACGACACGGTGCTGGACGAGGAGAGCTCCAACGTCAGCGCGGGCGAGAAGCAGCTGCTCACGATCGCCCGGGCGTTCCTCACCGAGCCGACGATCCTGGTCCTGGACGAGGCGACCAGCTCGGTGGACACCCGTACCGAGGTGCTGATCCAGCGCGGCATGACCGCGCTGCGTTCGGGTCGCACCAGCTTCGTCATCGCGCACCGGCTGTCGACGATCCGGGACGCGGACCTGATCCTGGTGATGGAGCACGGCGACATCGTCGAGCAGGGCACCCACGACCAGCTGGTCGCCGCCGACGGCGCGTACGCCCGGCTGTACGCCGCGCAGTTCGCCGAGGCGGTCACCGATCCGGACCCGGTCTGACCGGCGTGGCCGCTCGACCCCGACCGGGGCCGAGCGGCCACGATCAGGAATCGTCGTCGGTGTGCACCGACAGCAGGCCACGGCGGAACGCCTCGGCCACCGCGGCGGCCCGGTCGTTGACGCCGAGCTTGGTGTAGATGTTCAGCAGGTGGCTCTTGACCGTCGCCTCGCTGATGAACAGCCGGGCCGCAAGTTCCCGGTTGGTGGTGCCGCCGGCGACGAGTTCCAGTACCTCGATCTCGCGCCGGCTCAGCGGCTCGGCCGCCGGTGTCCGCACCCGGTGCATCAGCCGGGAGGCGACCGACGGGGCGAGCACCGACCGGCCGGCCGCGGCCGCCCGGACCGCGTGCAGCAGTTCGTCCCGCGGCGCGTCCTTGAGCAGGTAGCCGGTGGCGCCGGCCTCGATCGCCGGCAGCACGTAGCCGTCGGTGTCGTAGGTGGTGAGCACCAGCACCCGGGACTCGACGTGGCGCCGGGCCAGTTCGGCGATCGCGGTGACCCCGTCCATCCCGGGCATCCGCAGGTCGAGCAGGATCACGTCGGGCCGCAGCGCCTCCGCCCGGCGCACCGCCTCGGCGCCGTCGGACGCCTCGCCGACCACCTCGAACCCGGGGTCGGCGGCGAACATGCCACTCAGCCCGTCCCGGACGACGGGATGATCGTCGGCGATCAGCAGCCGTACCGGATCTGTCATGCGTCCGCCTCCGGGGTCGGGATCCGTGCGCTGACGGTGGTACCGAGGCCGGGTTCGGACTCCACGGTGAGGCCACCGGCCAGCGCCTCGATCCGCTGCCGCATCGCGATCAGGCCGAAACCGCCGTCGCTACGCCGTGCCGCCGGTGCGGCGGGGTCGAACCCGCGCCCGTCGTCGCGGACGTCCAGCGCCACCTCGTGTGCGAGGTAGGACAGGGTGACCCCGACCCGCCCGGCGCCGGCGTGCTTGGCGACGTTGGCGAGCGCCTCCTGCGCCACCCGCAGCAGCGCCACCTCGGCGTCGGTGGCCATCGGCCGGACCGTACCGGTGGTGGTGGCCTGGGCGTCGATCCCGCTGCGCGCCGACCAGCGCCGCGCGACCTCGGCCAGCGCCTCGGACAGCCGGCCGGTCTCCAGCGGCTCGGGTCGCAGCTCGTGCACCGAGCGGCGGGCCTCGGTCAGGCTCTCCCGGGCGAGTGCGGTCGCCGCGGCGAAGTGCCGGCGCCACCGGCCCGGGTCGTCGGCCGCCTGCTCGGCGGCCTGGAGTTGGGTGACGATGCCGGTCAGGCCCTGCGCCATGGTGTCGTGGATCTCCCGGGCCAGCCGCTGCCGTTCGGCGGCGACGCCGGCCTGGTGGGCCTGGTCGAGCAGCTGGCGGTGCAGCGCCGCGTTGTCCGCGAGGCTCGCCGCGAGCCGCTCGTTGGCCGCGCTGACCTCGGCCAGCGCCTGCCGGCGCTGCCGGTCCTGGCGGTCGAGGTTCTGCCGCAGCCAGGCGTAGCCGCACATCGGCAGTGCGTTGGCCACGAGGATCGCGGCGTAGGTGGCGATCCCGGCGGCGTCGTCGCGCGGCACCGCGTAGGCCTGGGCCGTACCGGCGACCACCGCGATCGCGGCCACCGCGGCGAGCTGGCCGGGCCAGCGCACCAGGCGGTAGGCGTACACGTAGCCGGCCGGCGCGAAGAAGCCGAACCAGGGGGCGCGCAGCACCAGCACCATGGTCAGCGCCGCCACCCCGGCGACGAAGACGGCCATCACCACCGGCCGGTCCCGCCAGCCGGGGTGCAGGGTGAACAGGCCCAGCATCCAGCCGGCCAGCACCGCGGCGAGAACCAGCTCGACGAGCGGTGAGCGCCCGTTGGAGTGCGCGATCGGGACGGTGATGGCGGCCAGGACCGCCAGCAGCAGGTAGGGCAGCAGGGTGAGCACCGGCGACCCGCCCGCCCGGCCGGCCAGCCGGGATCGTGCCCAGGTAGCGACCACGGTGCCCCCTCGACGTCCCCGGTGGCCAATCTAACCGGACCGCCGGCCTTGCCGGTGACGTCGAGGGCGCTGGTGGCGCGTGGCGCGGCCATGGTCAGTCCGCCGCGAACGCGCTGCGCACTCCGCGGCCGTTGACGAGTACGACCACGGCCAGCAGCAGCAGCCCGCACAGGCCCTGTTCCAGGCGCAGCCAGAGCGGCAGGAAGCCGGGCAGCGACACGATCACCGCGATCGCGACGAGCATCACCGCGGAGACGATCCGCAGCCGCAGCCAGGCCCGGCGCGATCCGCGGACCGCGCCGCGGGCGAACAGGAACATCAGTACGGCGGTGACCAGGACGATGCTGGCCCGGACCCACGACGCGTCGGTGACCAGCGTGGGGTGGCCGTGCAGCGACACGAGGGCGGCGACCGCGAGCGCGCTGACCGTCAGGTACGTGCCGACGAACGTGCGGGCGGTCCGGAGCGCGGTGCTGGCGCTGGCCCGGTCGGTGCCCACTCGTGGGGTGTCCATGGTGAATCCTTCTCCCTGTTGGCGCCTCGATCTCGGACACCACCAGGCTCGCAGCGCGACCGCCCGGTCACATCGGCCGAAGCCGCCCGGAAAGCCGGTGCCGCGGCGGATCCGCCGGCCCCGCCGATCGGCGGGGACACCCCACCGATCGGCTGATCGAGATGCGGTCGATCGGCCGGTTCATCCCTTGATGCCGGACTCGGCGACGCCCTGTACCAGGTACCGCTGCAGGAACACGAACACCAGCAGCAGCGGCAGGATCGACACGGCGGCCGCGACGAACAGCTCGTGCAGGTTGATCGTCTGGGCGGTCAGGAACGACGACAGCGCCACCTGGACGGTCCACGACGACGAGTCCTGCCCGATCACCAGCGGCCACAGGAACGCGTTCCACGAGCCGAGGAACGTGATGACGCCGATCGCGGCGATGAAGCCGGTCGAGTTGGGCACCACGATGCGCCAGTAGGCGCCCCAGTGTCCCAGCCCGTCCACCCGCGCCGCCTCCTCCAGCTCCTTCGGGAAGCTCAGGAAGTACTGCCGGAACAGGAACGCGGTGAACCCGCTGAACAGGCCCGGCACGATCAGCCCGCGCAGCGTCGAGACCCAGCCCAGCGACGAGACCACCACGAAGGTGGGGACGAAGGTGACCGCGGCCGGGATCATCAGCGTGGCGACGATCGCCGCGAGCACCCAGTTCGAGTAGCGGAACGGGATGCGGGCGAGGCCGTACCCGGCCATCGAGGACAGCACGACCTGGCCGATCGTCTGCAGCACGCTGACCAGCACCGAGTTGAGCAGCGCGTGCGCCATCGGTACCGACGGGTCGGCGAACAGCTCGCCGATGTTGCCCCAGTGCAGGGTGGTCGGGAAGAACGTCCAGTTCGGTGCGGTGATCTCGGCGTCGGTGGCGAGCCCGTTGCGCACCAACAGGTAGAACGGCAGCAGGAACAGCAGCGCCGCGACCACCAGCGCCGAGTACCGGGCGACCGCGCCGATGCGACCACGGGCGCTGCGCGCGTACCCGACCGCGTGTGGACCGTCCATCGTTCCCTCCCTGCCCGTTGCGTCGACCGCGGGTCCGGTTTCCCGCGACGCGGGTGTCAGTCGCGCCGGCCGAAGCCGAACAGCCTGGCCTGCAGCACCGTCACGATCCCGATCAGCAGCGCGAGGATCACCGCACCCGCACTGCCGTGGCCGAAGTCCTGCCCCTGACCGAGCGCGGTGAAGTACAGGTAGACCAGGGGCGGCCGGGCGAACGGCGGGTACCCGCGGGCCGAGCTCATCAGGTTGTAGAACTCGTCGAACGCCTGGTACGCGGCGATCAGGTTGAGCAGCACCACCGCCACCGTGGTGGCCCGCAGCTGCGGCAGCGTGATGTACCGGAACACCTGCCAGCCCGGTCTCGCGCCGTCCACGTACGCCGCCTCGTACAGCTCGCCGGGGATGCGTTGCAGGCCGGCGAGGAACAGCACCATGTAGAAGCCGACCTGCAGCCACAGCCGCAGCGTCACCAGCGCCACCCAGTACCAGGGTGGGCTGGCCGACGACAGCCACGGCACCTGGTCGATGCCGAACAGCCCGAGCAGCGTGTTGGCCAACCCGAACCGGACCCCGTTGAAGATCGACAGTTTCCAGATCAGCGCGGCCACCACGTACGAGCAGGCGGCCGGCAGGAAGAACACCGAGCGGAAGAACGCCCGGGCGAACCGCAGCCGGTGCACCAGCAGCGCCAGGCCGAGCGAGATCGCCACCGTGGTGGGCACGATGAACACCGCGAACACGCTGAAGGTACCCAGGCTCGCCAGGAAGTCGGAGTTGGTCAGCATGTCGACGTAGTTGGCCAGCCCGACGAACGTCGTCGGGGTGACCGTGTTGTGCGCGTCGAAGAAGCTGAGAACGGCACTCCACACGATCGGGACGAACGTGAACAGGATCAGGCCGGCCAGGAACGGCCCGACGAAGACCCAGAACGCCGGCCAGGTGCGCTGCCTGCCGTGCCGCTTCGACCGGCGCCGGTCGGCCACCGGCGCCGGCCGGTCGACCACGTCGCGACTGGTCACTTGTACAGCGTGTTCAGCTGGTGATCGATCTTGCCGATCGCGGTCTTCAGCTCGCTCTCCGGGTGCGAGCCCTTGCGGATGATGTTGTTCAGCGCGTCGGTGTAGGCGGTGTTCATCGGTGCGGTCCAGCCGGGCGTCGCCTGCACCTTGCCGTACTGCTGCACCAGGTCGACGGCGGCCTTGCCGGCACCGGTGGACAGCTTGTCGGCCTTCGCCGCGATGGACTTGCGGGCCGGGATGTGGAACCCGTAGGACAGGTCGAAGTCGCGCTGGTAGTCGGTCTTGTCGATCCAGAGCCACTTCGCGAACGCCTTCGCGGCGTCGACCTGCTTGCTCTTGGCGTTGACCGTCGAGGCGTACGCCCCGATCGGCACCGAGAGCTTCCCGCTGGCGTCGCCCTTGGGCCACGCCACCACCCCGAAGTCGTCGCCCAGCGCCTTGGCCACCACCGGTACCGCCCACAGCCCGGACCACTGCATCGCGGTCAGTCCCTGGGTGAACGCCGACGGGTCGGACCAGTCGGCCGGCGCACCGAGGAGCAGGCTGCCCGAGCTGTACATCTTCCGCAGCGCGGCGAACACCGGCGCCGCGGTGGCCGCGTCGAACCCGACCTTGCGCTGGTCGTCGGACAGGTAGCTCTGCCCGATCGACCACAGCGGTACCGCACCGAGCACGCCGGCGCCGCCGTCGTTGCCCAGGAACAGACCCTTGACCTTCTTGTTCGTCAGCTTCTTCGCCGCACCGGCCAGCTCCGCCAGCGTGGTCGGCACCGAGACGCCGGCCTTGTCCAGCCAGCTCTTGCGGTAGAACAGCATCTGCATGTCGATCGCCTGCGGGATGCCGTAGATCTTCCCGTCGACGGTCTGCGCGTCCAGCACCGCCGGGGTGAAGTCGTCCTTCGCGGCGCCGAACAGCTCGGTCAGATCGGCCAGCTGGTGCGCCCGGACCTGGTCGACCTTGGCCACCGACTGCTCGAACACGTCCGGCCCGCCGCTGCCCACCAGCGCGGTCGCCAGTTTCGTGTCGTAGTCGCCGGCGGTCCACTGCACCTGCACGTCGGCCTTCGAGTACGCCTTGGCGTACCGCTTGACCGCCTGCTCGACGCCGGCCTCGCCGTACTGGTGGTACCACTGCGAGATGGCCGGGCCGGAGCCGCCGCCCGAGGAGCCACGACCGGTGTTGGAGCCGCACGCGGCGAGCGCGCCGGTGGCCGCCAGCCCCGCCGCACCGGCCAGCACGCCGCGCCTTGACAATCCGTTCGGCTTCCGCATCGGTCACCCCTCCGCTGTGTCCACCGCTCCACGGCGGAACGGTGGCGACCACCGGACATTATTCGACACGAACGCCGGTGTCGCGCCGGGCGTTACCGATCCTCGATGCGGGCCCGGCGTGCCACTGCGGGTGCGTTCCGCGGGTACCGGCGGCCCGGTGCGCCGATACTGGCAGCGACGTGGAGGTGGTGTCGATGCCGACGTTGGGCAACGGGAAGATCTGCTACCTGGAGATACCGGCGGTCCGGGTGGCCGAGTCGGCCGAGTTCTACCGTGCCGTGTTCGGCTGGCGGCTGCGCACCCGGCAGGACGGCGCGACCGCGTTCGACGACGCGACCGGCGAGGTCAGCGGGACCTGGGTGACCGGGCGCCCGCCGTCGACGCGGGCCGGCCTGCTCGTGTACGTGATGGTCGACAGCGTCGCGGACACGATCGAGGCGGTCGTCGCGCACGGCGGCCGGCTGGTGCAGCCGATCGGCGCGGACGCGCCCGAGATCACCGCCCGCTGTACCGACCCGGCCGGCAACCTGATCGGTCTCTACCAGGAACCGGCCTGAGCCGGTCGCTCAGGGGCGGATGCCGGCCAACAGGTTGCGCACCAGGGCATCGGCGAAGGCGGTGTCGATCGGCTGGTCCGGCAGCAGCAGCCGGTGATAGCAGGCGCCCCAGAGCTGGTCCACGAGTACCTCCGGGTCGACCTCGGCGCGGACCTGGCCGGCCCGTTGCGCGCGGCCGATCCGGTCGACCGCGAGCGCCCGGCGGGGCCGGGTGTGCCGGCTGGCGATCGCGCCGGCGAGCTCCGGGTCGGCCTGCGCGGCGCCGACCAGCTCGGCGATGACCCGGCCGGCGGGTCGCTCGGTGAGCAGCCGCACGAACGCGTGCAGCTGGCTGGTGAGGTCGCGCTCGATCTCGCCGGTGTTGGGGAACGCCAACGTGTCCTCGACGGCCGCGAAGTACCCGTCGAGGGCGAGCGCGCCGGGCGACGGCCACCATTTGTACAGGGTCATCTTGCTGGCGCCGGCCCGCGCGGCGACCTTCTCGAACGTCACCGCGCCGAGCCCGTGCTCGAACAGCAGTTCACCGGCGGCGGCGAGGACCGCTCGTCGTACCGCGGCGGCGGGCCGGCGACCCCGGCCCGGTCGCAGTGCTGCCTGGTCGCTCATGTCGTCTCCCTCACTGTGCTTGCAGTATATGGACGGCGCGTCTACATTCAAATTAATGGACGAACAGTCCACAACAGTGGAGGCGATCATGCAGACAGCGCAGCGGGTGGCGATCGTGACCGGTGGGTCCGGCGGCATCGGCCGGGCGACCGCGGCCCGGCTGGCCGCCGACGGGATGGCGGTGGTGGTGCACTACGCCCACCACCGGGCGCCGGCCGAACAGGTGGTTCAGGCGATCACCGAGGCCGGCGGCACCGCGGTCGCAGACGGCGGCGACATCGCCGACGAGGCGGCCATGACCGCCCTGTTCGACCGCGCGCAGCAGCGGTTCGGCGGGCTCGACGTGCTGGTGCACACGGCCGGCATCATGCCGCTCGCTCCGGTCGAGCAGCTCGATCTCGACGTCTTCGACCGGGTCCAGCGCACCAACGTGCGCGGCACGATGGTCGTCGACCAGCTCGCGGCGCGGCGGCTCCGGTCCGGTGGGGCGATCGTCAACTTCTCCACCTCGATCACCAGGTTGCAGACCCCCGGCTACGCCGCGTACGCCGCGTCCAAGGGCGCCGTGGAAGCGCTGACGCTCATCCTTGCCCGGGAGCTCGCCGGTCGGGACGTGACGGTCAACGCGGTCGCGCCCGGGCCGACCGCCACGCCGCTGTTCTTCGAGGGCAAGCCGCAGCAACTGATCGACCAGATCGCCGGCGCCAACCCGTTCGGCCGGCTGGGCACGCCGGAGGACATCGCCGAGCTCGTCGCGTTCCTCGCCGGCCCGGGGCGCTGGATCAACGGACAGGTGCTCTACGCCAACGGCGGGATGGCCTGACCCGTCGGCCTTCGCGTCACCGGCCGGAGAGGAACGCGGTGACTCGGGCGATCACCGCGGTGTCCCGCAGGATCCGCTGATGGCCGAGACCGTCGGTGACCATCAGCGCGCCGGCGGGCCACCGGTCGGCGAGTCGCCGACCCTGCTCGAAGGGCACCTCTCGGTCCTGCCGGTCATGCACCACGAGCATCGGTGGGCAGTGCGGCGGTGCGGACGCCGCCGCGACGTCGAAGTCGGCCAGCGGCCGCCCGGCCAGCGTCGTCAGGCGGCGGCGCAGCGCCGCCTCGACCCGGCTGCCGGCGCCGATGGCTGCGGTGAACTCGCCGAGCCGGCCGAGCGGATCGGCGGCCGGCGCGACGAACGCCAGTGGCGCCGGTGCCATGCCGTCCGACAGGGCCACCAGCGACGTGGCGCAGCCGAGAGAATGGGCCAGGACGCCGGCCGGTGGGCCCAGCTCGGCCACCACGGCGGCCAGCGCGTCGACCATCTCTGCTGCGGTGACGCGACGCGGGCCGAGCGCCCCCGGTCCGGAATCGCCGTGGCCCGGGCTGTCGAATGCCACGACCCGGTGGCCGGCGGTGACCAGCGGCTCGACGTACGCACCGAGCTGGCCGCGCCAGCCGCCCCACCCGTGTACGAGATAGACCGGTGCCGCCCGTTCCGGCCCCCACGACTCGACCGCGATGCGCTGCCCGCGGCCGGTGCGCAGGACGTCGTGCCGGCTCGGTAGGGCCGGCCGGTCGTCCCGCCGGCGCCCCCGGCCGGCCGGCGGGGTGCACCACAGCAGCGCCGCCCGCCGGCCGCCGAGTGCCGGGACGAGCCGCTCCGCGGCGCCGAACGCGAGCCGGATCGCGCGCATGCGCGGGCCGATCTTCATACGAACGATCGTGCTTTTTTCTGGCGAGCCAGTGGTCGTGGTCACGGGTGCTCCTTCATGGCTGTGGCTCGGTCGTCGTCCGCGGTCGAGCCGTCAGGTGGCGATGTCGGCGAGTAGCGCCTCGAACGAGGCCCGGGCATGGGTTTCGGCCGCCGGATCGGCGAGCAGCCGGTGCGTCAGGTAGAAGACCAGCAGCACGCCGTACAGGTCGTGGGCGAACTGGTCGGCATCGACGTCGGGGCGCACCTGCTGGACCGAGATCCCGCTGCGACAGACCTGGCCGATCGTGTCGAACAGGTCCTGGTGGTCCTGCGCGAGCTGGTCGCGCAGCGCACCGGGCTGGCCGTCGAACTCGGTGGCCGCCTTGACGAACAGGCATCCGCCGGGGACGCCGTCCCGGCCGCAGGCGAGCCAGCGCTCGAACAGTTCGCGGATCCGGGGCAGGCCGCGCGGCGCGGTCAGTGCCGGCCGCACGACCAGGTCGATGAACGTCTCGCGGGCCCGGGCCAGCGCGGCGAGCTGCAGCGACTCCTTCGACCGGAAGTGCGCGAACAGCCCGCTCTTGGACATCTGCTGGGCCCGGGCGAGCTCGCCGATGGTCAGCCCGCCCAGGCCGACGCGGAAGGCGAGTGCCACCGCCGTGTCGACGATCGCCTCCCGGGTCTGCGCGCCCTTGGTCATCTGCACAGAATCGCACGACCGTACGGGTCTGTCCAGGCGCGTGGTGCCACGGTCGGCCGGGCCGATACCGGCGTTCGCGTACGTCCGGCGGGTCGCTGCTGCGTTCGCGAAGGTACGCGCTGACCGTGCGCGGCATGGTGCGCGCCGGCCTGGGGCTCGGCGCCGCGCTGCGCATCGCGCTCGCCGCCGACACCGTGTCGATCGTGGTGATGGAGATCATCGACAACCTCACCGTGCTGGCGATCCCCGGCGCGATGGTCGCCGGGCTCGGCTCGGTGCTGTTCTGGTCGTCGCTGCTGATCGCGCTGGCGCTCGCGCTCGTGGCGGCGACGCCGGTCAACCGGTGGCTGATCTCGCGGGGACGTGGCCACGCCGTCGCTCACCGGTACCACCACGGGCACGGTCACTGATTCTTGAAATATGAGATTGTCGTTCCGAATAACGAGACACCTGGTTACGGTCGAGGCATGACGAGCAACGTGTACACCCATGGGCACCACGAGTCGGTGCTGCGGTCACACCGGTGGCGGACGGCGGCGAACTCGGCCGGCTACCTGCTGCCGGACCTGTCCGCGGGCATGTCGGTGCTGGACGTCGGGTGCGGGCCCGGCACGATCACCGCCGACCTCGCCGAGCTGGTCGCGCCGGGCCGGGTCACCGCGCTGGAGCGGACCGGCCCGGCGCTCGACCTGGCCCGGGCCGAGGTCGGCCGGCGCGGCCTGGACAACGTCGACTTCGTCGTGGACGACGTGCACCACCTGCGCTTCGGCGACGACAGTTTCGACGTGGTCCACGCGCACCAGGTGCTGCAACACGTCGCCGATCCGGTGCTGGCGCTGTGCGAGATGCGTCGGGTGTGCCGGCCCGGCGGCACCGTGGCCGCTCGCGACGGCGACTACGCCGCCTTCACCTGGTACCCGCAGCTGCCCGAGCTGGACGAATGGCTTGCACTGTACCGATCGGCGGCCCGGGCCAACGGCGGTGAGCCGGATGCCGGGCGGCGGCTGCTGGCCTGGGCCCGGCAGGCCGGATTCACCGACATCACTCCGAGCGCCAGCGTCTGGTGCCACGCCACCCGGGCGGACCGGGAGTACTGGGGCGGCATGTGGGCCGAGCGCATCGTCGCCTCCGACCTGGCCCGGCAGTTGGTCGAGTCGGGCGCCGCGACCCGTGCCGACCTGGACCGGGTTGCCGCCGCGTGGCGTGCCTGGGCCGACGACGAGGACGGCTGGCTGAGCCTGCTGCACGGCGAGATCCGCTGCCGCGCCTGAGTTTCGGTCGCTCCGGGCTGCCCGGGCCGGCCGCCCGGGACCGGCCCGTCCGGCTCAGGTCCGCCCACCCGGTGGGACGGCCGGGGCCGACCGGCCAGGCCCACGTTCGCGCCCGGTCCACATCCCGCCCGTGCCCGGATCCGGCCGGCCGCCCCGGTCTCGGCCGGCTGGGGAAGGTCGGGGCCGGTCGGCCGGGAGGGTCAGGACCGGTCGGCCGGGCCGGCCGGGGAAGCTCAGGACCGGTCGGCCCGGCCGGCCTGGTCGGCGGCGAGGCGGCGCAGGTGCGGACCGTACTCGGGATCGGCCAGCGCGGCGGCGAACTGCGCGGTCAGGTAGGCCAGCGGGTTGCCGGTGTCGTACCACTGGCCCTGGATGACCTTGCCGTAGACCGCGTGGTGCGCGGCGTACGCGTTGATCGCGTCGGTCAGGTAGATCTCGCCGGTGCGGTGCTCGTACCAGCGCCTGGTCTGCTCGGCGAGCTCGTCCACGATGCCCGGGGTGATCACGTAGCCGCCGATCGCGGCGTAGTTCGACGGGGCGTCGGCCGGGTTCGGCTTCTCCACCAGGCCGCCGATGCGCAGCAGCCCGGCGCCCAGATCCTCGTTGACCGTGGGCACCCCGTACCGGACCGAGTCGGCCGGTTCCATCGGCATCAGGGCGAGCACCGGGCAGCCGGTCTTCTCGTACCCGGCGATCAGCTGCTGGGCCCGCGGCACGCTGGCGACGAACACGTCGTCGGGCCACAGCACCAGCACCGGCTCGTCGCCGAAGTTGCGGGCCGCGTTCAGCACCGGGGTCCCGTTGCCGTACGGGCCGTGCTGGTCCAGGTAGGTGATGTGGCCCTGCCAGGACAGCTCGCCGACCTCCTCCACCGCGTCGGCGTAGGCGGTCTTGCCGTCCGCGCGCAGCCGCGCCACCAGGGCCGGGTTGGGCCGGAAGTGGTCCAGGATCAGCGACTTGCCCTCGGACACCACGATGGTGATGTCGGTGATGCCTGACGCGATCAGTTCCCGGACGGTGTGCTCGATCACCGGCTTGTCGCCGACCGGCAGCATCTCCTTCGGCGTCGCCTTGGTCAGCGGCAGCAGCCGCGACCCCAGGCCCGCGGCCGGAATGACGGCCCGGCGAATCGTGGTTGCCATGGTCCTCCTCGTCGACGGTGACGGCTTCGCGCGCGAGTGCCGCAGACGCTACCAACCGCCGGTTCCGACCACGCCAGCCAGGCCCGCCGCGTCGCCCCGGCTACCAGCCGTCAGCCCCGCATCGAGGCCAGCACCGTGTCCAGCGGGGTGGCGGTCAGGCCGAGTGCGGCCTCGGTGGCGCCGGCATCCATCGTGAACGGCCGTGCCCACTGGTAGTAGGTGGTGCGCATCTCCCGCAGGAACGCGTTGCCCAGCCCGGCGCCCCACAGCACCGGGTACGGCAGCGCGGTGAGGCGGGGCGCCGACGCCCCGATGACCGTCGCGTACCGCCCGGCGAGTTCCCGGACGGTCAGCGGCGCGGTGCTCGGCACCAGCCAGGCCCGACCCCAGGCGGCCTCGGTGGTGGCGGCGGTGACCAGGGTGCGCGCCATGTCCGCGATGGCGGTGAAGGTGTGCGGCACGTCGACCGGCAGCACCGAGTAGCACCGCTTCCCGGCTCGGATCGGGGTCTCCAGCATGGCGCTGAACACCGAGTTCGCCTCGAGGTAGTCGCTGGCCCGGACCTCGGTGGCACGGATCCGGCCTGCCTCGTGGTCGGCGAGCGCCGCGCGCCACATGTCCGCCCGGATCCGCAGCTTCGGGTGGGTGGCGGCGAGCGGGGTGGCCGGCGTGATCGGCGCGTCGACCGGGCCGTACCCGTACAGGCAGCTCGCCGTGGCGAGCACCGCGCCGGTGTTGGCCGCGGCGAGCCGGAGCGCGCGGGCGAGCGGTGGCCAGTCGGTCAGCCACCGGTGGTACTGCGGGTTCGCGCAGTTGTAGATCACCTCGGCGTCGGTGGCCAGTTCGGTGAGCCGGTCGGCGTCGGTCGCGTCGGCGGCGACCCGCTCGACGTCGATCGGGCCGCTGCCGCTGCGGGTCACGACCCGGACCTTCTCGCCGCGCTCGACCAGGACCCGGGCGGTGGCGGTGCCGACCGGGCCACCCCCGACGATCACGTGCAGGCCCATGATGGTTCCTCCGTTCACAATGGAGATCAGTGCTCTCGTTTGAGACCACTATTCGCGCTGGCCTGCTCGTTGTCAAGAGCACTGCTCTCGATTGTGTGCGATACTCGCGACATGGTGGAGCGTGGCACGTCGATTCGGGCCCGGGTCCGGGCCGAGCTGACCGAGGAGATCAAGAAGGCGGCGCGCGGGCAGCTCGCCGCCGAAGGCGCGAACCTGTCGTTGCGCGCGGTCGCCCGCGAGCTGGGCATGGCCTCGTCCGCGGTGTACCGGTACTTCGCCAGCCGCGACGAGTTGCTGACCGCGCTGATCATCGACGCGTACAACGCGCTCGGCGCGGCGGCCGAAGCCGCCGACGCGCAGCACCGGCGGCGCACCGACTTCGCCGGCCGGTGGGTCGCGGTGGCCCGCGCGCTGCGGGAGTGGGCACTGGCCGCGCCGAGCGAGTACGCGCTGGTGCTCGGTAGCCCGGTGCCCGGCTACCGGGCGCCGCTGGACACCACCGGCCCGGCCAGCCGCACCCCGTTCGTGCTGGTGGGCATCGTCCGCGAGGCACATGCCGCCGGGCAGCTGGCGCCGGCGACCGCGGCGCCGCTACCGGCCCGGCTGCGCGCCGAGCTGGCCGCACTGGCGCGCACCGTCGAGGTCGATCTCGACGAGCCGATCCTGGCCAGCACCCTGCTGGCCTGGTCGCAGCTCTACGGGGCGATCAGCTTCGAACTGTTCGGTCAGCTCAACAACATGATCGACCGCCGCACCGAGTGGTTCGACTACCAGGCCCGCACCATGGCCGCCCAGATCGGCCTGCGCTGAGGCGGCCGGCGGCCCCGCTCCGACCGGACGCGCCAGCCGGCTCTCGGCCGGCGTCAGCGCTCGACCGGGCAGCCGTCGCGGTCCGGATCGAAGCGGAGCGCGGCGCGCAGGTTGTACTCGGCGATCGCGGCGAACCCCGCCCGGTCCGGGACGTCGCCGTCGAGCAACCGCAGCGGCCCGGCGACCAGCGAGAGGTGCTCTGCCAGCGTGTAGAACCGCAGCCGGTCCGGGTCGAGTGCGCCGCGAACCAGCAACGGATGGTCCGCACCGAAGCGGATCCGGGCGAAGGCGTGCTCCCATTCGGGGTCGAAGTACATCGCGCCCTCGATGTCGATGAGCACCGGGGCGCCGTCCGGCCGTACCAGCACGTGGTCACCGCCCAGCTCGCCGTGGATCAGCCCGACCGGCCGGCGCGGCGACACCCGGTCACACAGCGCGCGCAGCATCGTGGCCAGCCGGTCCTCGGCGGCGGCGAGCCGCGGCTCGCGACGCGCGGCCTCGGCCAGGTCGGCCAGTGCGCGGTCGGACACGATCCGCTCGCACCGGGTTTCGCCGATCCGGGCGCCCGACTCGACCGGGCCGACCTTACCGATGGCGGGGGCGGGGCAGCGGTGCATCCGCTCCAGCGCGGCCGCCAGGGCGTCCATCGTGGACGGTTGCGGCCCCTGCCGCAACCGCGCCTCCAGCGACGGCCCGGCGACATCCTCGACGACCATCACGTCGGCATCGAGCCAGCGCCGCTGCGCGTCACCGAGCAGAATCTCCGGAACGCCCACGCCGAGCTCGGCCAGCCGCCGGTGCGCCGACACGAACAGCTGGTACCCGCTGGCGTGCGCGAAGGGCTCGGCCGAACCCTCGACCGGCCGCGTCGCCGCCGGCCAGAGGTCCTCGTCGGGCCGCCACAGGTAGACCACGACCGTGGAACCGTCGTCGAGCCGGACCCGGTAGACGCCCTTCTTCGAACCGCCGGTCAGGCGGTCGACGGTCACCGGGCGGCGACCGGTCGCGGCCCGCACCACCGGGGCGAGTGCGGTCGGGTCCACCGTGCGCCGCATGCCGCCACCTCTCCTCGTGGACGGCGATCATGACACCGGCCGAGCCGCGACGCCAACCGGGTTCGGCGCCGAGCGAGCACCCCGGTCGCCGGCTACAGGTGCCCCTGGGCTGCCGGGTGCGGCGGGGCGGGTGCACTGCCGGCGTGCGCGGTCTGCAGGAAACGGGCCAGCTCGCCGGGGTCGATGCCGAGCTGACCGGCCCGCTGCGCTGCCATCAGCAGCAACTGGGCGACGAGGTCGGTGCCGTGCTCGGGGTCCGCGGACCACTCCCACGGCTTCTCGAAGCCGAGATCGCTCGCCTCGGCGGCGAGTCCGTAGCCGGCCTGCAGCGCCGCGACGGTGTCCGCGATCGCCGCGAGCCGGGTCGGCCCCGGCCGCACGCAGCGCAGCCCGGGCAGCTCGGCGCCGAACCAGCGACAGCCGGCCGGCGGTGCCGAGCGCACCGCGCCGTAGTCGGCCGGCGGTCCCAGCGGCACGAACAGCAGCACGAAACCGTGCACCGGCCGCCCGGACCGGTCCGCCAGCTCGACCCGGATCTCCTGCTGCGCGGCCGATCTGGACAGCCCGAGGCGGGCGCCGAGCTGCTCGCGCAGCTCCCAGGTGATCGACCGCGGGTCGTGCGCCAGCACCTGCTCGCCGTCCGGCACGGTCGCCGCCCACCCGTCGTCCCGCTGCTCGACGGTCGCCACGAATCGCTTCATCGTTGCCCCCGATCTGGCACACCGGTGGATCGGCCAGCCGCCGACGGCGGTACCGATGGGGGAGAGGCTAGGTCGGGGGTACGACATGTTGTGCCGGCCGACTACGCGCCCACCTCGCCCCGGCCCGGCGGCGGCCCCCGGCCGCCCGGACCGGCTCGGCCGCCCGGCAGCCGGTCAGCGGGGCAGCCAGCTGTACAGGTGTTCCGGCCGGCCGGTGGTGCCGTAGCGCAGCGTCATGGTGGCGCGGCCGGATTCGGCCAGCGAGGCCAGGTAGCGCTGGGCGGTCGCCCGGGCGATGCCGAGCTCGGCGGCGACCGTGGCGGCCGACCGGGGCTCGGCCGCGGCCTGCAGCGCGTCGGCCACCAGCCGCGCGGTGACCGGGGAGTGGCCCTTCGGCGCGGCGGTACGGTCGCCCTCGTGCAGCAGCCGGATCGCCCGGTCGATGTCCGGCTGGGTCAGCGTGCCCGGAGCCGCCAGCGCGGCCCGGTACCGTGCGTAGCCGCGCAACCGGTCCGCCAGCTGCTCCGCGGTGAACGGTTTGACCAGGTAGTTGAGCGCGCCGTGGGCGTACGCGGCGCGTACCGTCTCGGTGTCGGCGGCCGCGGTGAGCAGGATCGCGTCCACCGACACCTCGCGCAGCAGGGTCAGCCCGGAGTCGTCCGGCAGGTACCGGTCGAGCAGCAGCAGGTCGGGCCGGGTCTCGGCGGCCAGCCGGCGCCCGTCCGCGACGGTGCGTGCGGTGCCGACCACGGTGAACCCGTCGACCTGCTCGGTGAAGGCGACGTGCACCTCGGCGACCCGGAAGTCGTCCTCCACCACCAGTACCTTCAGCACCCCGCCCCCTCCGCGCCGGCTACCGCTCGTCGACCAGTACACCAGCCCGGCCGGCCGGCGGCACGGCTGCGTCGAGGCTGGCCGGTAGCTGTGCGACGAAGACCGCGCCGTGCCCGGCACCCGCGCCGAGCTCGGCCGAGCCAGCCTCGTCCGTCCCGGCTGGCCCGTCTGCCCCGACTCCGGACGCCACGGTGCCGGCGTCGGCGAGCCGGACGTCGCCGCCGAGGGTACGGGCGGCCTGCCGGGCGAGGCACAGCCCGAGCCCGTGCCCGGCGCTGATCCGGGTGGTGAACCCCTCGGCGAAGACCTGGGTCCGCAGCGTGGCCGGCACCCCGTCACCGGAGTCGGCCACCGACACGTGCAGCGCGTCCCCGTCGGCGAGCAGGGTGATCTCGACGTACGCCGGCTGCCGGGTGCCCAGCCGGGCGGCCCGGATGGCGTTGTCGACCAGGTTGCCGACCACCGTGGTCACGGCGACGGGCGCGGTGACCCGCCCCGGTACCCAGCTGACGTCGGCGACCCGCAGCCGCACGCCGGCCTCGGCGGCTTCGGCGGCCTTCGCGGACAGGAACGCGTGCAGGTACGGGTCGCGGACCCCGTCCGGTGCCGGTCCCAGCTCGGTGGGCGCGTCCTGCAGGGCGTGCAGGTACTCGACCGCCTCGGCGTGGTGGCCGGTCTGCAGCAGCCCGGCGAGGGTGTGCAGCCGGTTCGCGAACTCGTGCCGCTGCGCCCGGACCGCGCCGGACAGCGACCGGACCGTGTCCAGCTCCCGGGTCAGCGTCTCGATGTCGGTACGGTCCCGCAGGGTCAGCACCGTGCCCAGGTCGTGACCGTCCCGGCGTACCTGCCGGCTGGTGGCGACGAGCACCCGGTCGCCGGCGATCGCCATCATCCGTTCCTGGTCGGTACGCCGGGACAGCGCGGCGCGGACCCGGATCGGCAGGTCCAGCCCGGCGGCGCGGGCACCGATCGGTGGCCTGCTGCCGAGCAGCCGGGCCGCCTCGTCGTTGCACACGGTGATCCGGCCGGCGGCGTCGGCGGCGACCACGCCCTCGCCGACCCCGTGCAGCACCGCCTCGCGTTCCTGCACCAGCTCGGCCAGCTCGCGCGGTTCCAGGCCGAGCGTCTGGCTCTTCAGCCGCCGGGACAGCAGCGCGGAGCCGGCGACGCCGAGCAGCAGCGCGCCGCCGGCGAACAGCGCCGCGTCGGCGAGCACCCGCAGCCAGTTGGCCCGCACGTCGTCGGCCGCGAACCCGACGCTGACCTCGCCGACGACCCGGTGCTTCGCGTCGAACACCGGCACCTTGCCGCGGGCCGACCAGCCCAGCGTGCCGCGCTGCACGTCGACCACGTCGTGTCCGGCGAGCGCCTCGGACGGGTCGGTCGACACGTGCCGGCCGATCTCGGCGGGGTTGGGGTGCGCGAGCCGGATCCCGCGCGCGTCGGTGACCACGACGAACAGGGCGCCGGTGGCCCGCCGTACCCGCTCGGCGTCGGTACTGACGACCGGCACGTCACCGGCCGCGACCGCCTCGGCGATGTCCGGGTCGGCGGCGACCGCGTGCGCGACGGCGAGCGCGCGCCGCTCGTACTGGTCGGTGAGCTGGCGGTCCATCAGCCAGCCGACGAGCGTGAACCCGACCCCGACGACCAGTAACACCACGCAAATCTGAAACAGCAGAATCTGGCGGGCAAAACGGATGTGCGCCAGCCGGCGCACCGCGGTGGCGTTCGTAATGCGCGAAACGGTGTTAACGCGGATTGAACGAACAATTTCGAGAAGGTTCCGCACGTGAGCCAGTTCACCT
Organism: Actinocatenispora thailandica; assembly: GCF_016865425.1. NCBI lineage: Bacteria > Bacillati > Actinomycetota > Actinomycetes > Micromonosporales > Micromonosporaceae > Actinocatenispora > Actinocatenispora thailandica. The sequence goes on from NZ_AP023355.1 coordinate 2,982,794, forward strand.
AACGTTCCGCGCCGAGGCAAGAGGTCGCGCGCATCCGTCCGTCGGGTCGTGCGACGGCCGAAGCCGCCGAGGTCGGGCGGCGACCGAGCCTGCCAGGGAGGAAATCCATGAACGACCCCGTGATCGAACTTCGGGGTGCCACCAAGCGGTTCCCGAGCGGTTCCGGCCAGGCGCACACCGCGGTGCGCGATCTGACGATGCGGGTGGCTGCCGGTGAGTTCGTCGCCGTGGTCGGGCCGACCGGCTGCGGCAAGTCCACCACGTTGTCGCTGGTGTCCGGGCTGGAGCCGGCGAGCGAGGGCGAGGTACTCGTCCGCGGCGAGCGGGTGCGGTCCATCCCGCACGGCGTCGGGTACATGTTCCAGAACGACGCGATCCTGCCGTGGCGCTCGGTGCTGGACAACGTCGCCGCCGGACCGCGCTACCGCGGCGCGAGCCGTGCGGCGGCCCGTGCCCAGGCGGCGGGATGGGTGGAACGGGTCGGCCTCGCCGGCTTCGCGAAGTACTACCCGCACCAGCTGTCCGGCGGGATGCGCAAGCGGGTGGCGCTGGCGCAGACGCTCGTCAACGAGCCCGAGATCATGCTGATGGACGAGCCGTTCAGCGCGCTGGACGTGCAGACTCGGGCGCTGATGCAGGACGAGCTGCTGCGGCTGTGGGCCGGTACCGGCGCCGCCGTCGTGTTCGTCACGCACGACCTGGAGGAGGCCATCGCGCTCGCCGACCGGGTGGTCGTGATGACCGCGAGTCCGGCGACCGTCAAGGACGTGTTCGAGGTGCCGCTGTCGCGCCCGCGCAACGTCGAGGAGGTACGGCTGACCGCCGAGTTTCTGGAGATCTACCGCGAGGTGTGGGAGAGCCTGCGGGTCGAGGTGGCGCGGGCGCGCGGGGAGGCCAGCCGTGTCGGGTGACCATCTGTCCATAGTGGACAACGGTGCGGCGGCGATGGCCGCCGAACAGCGACCCACCGGAGTACCGGAGCTGGTCGCCCGCCGGCGGCGCCGGCGCGGCGCGGTCTGGGCGGTCCGGCTCGCCGCGGTCGTGGTGTGGCTGGTCGGCTGGCAGCTGACCGCCACCTACTGGATCGACCCGTTCTACTACTCCAAGCCCACCGCGATCCTGGACCGACTGGTCGGCTGGTTCAGCAGGGGCACCGCGTTCGGCTCGATCTGGACCCAGATCGCGGTGACGCTGGAGGAGGCGGTGCTCGGGTTCGCGATCGGCGCGCTGGCCGGCGTCGTGCTCGGCATCGTCCTGGGCCGGGCCCGGTTCCTCGCCGACGTGGCGGCACCGTTCATCAAGGCGGCCAACGCGGTACCGCGCATCGTGCTGGCGTCGCTGTTCATCATCTGGTTCGGCCTGGGCATGTCGTCGAAGGTCGCCACCGCGATGGTGCTGGTGTTCTTCGCGGTGTTCTTCAACGCCTTCCAGGGCGCCCGCGAGGTGGACCGCAACCTGGTCGACAACGCCCGGATCCTCGGTGCCAGCCGGATCGCGGTGCTGCGCAGCATCGTGGTCCCGTCCGCCACCTCGTGGATCTTCGCCTCGCTGCACTCGGCCTTCGGGTTCGCCCTGATCGGCGCGGTGGTCGGCGAGTTCACCGGCGCCGACAAGGGGCTCGGCCTGCTGATCAACAACGCCCAGGGCACGTTCGACTCGGCCGGCATCTACGCCGGAATGATCGTGGTGACCGTGCTCGCGCTGGTCGCCGAGTGGCTGATCTCGACCGCCGAGAAGCGGCTGCTGCGCTGGCGGCCACCCAGCGCGGGTACCGCGGCACAGACCTGAGCGGTTCCGCGCCCCGACAGTCGTTTCCTTACCCCCAGGGAGTTTCCATGAGAACCCGGTCCATCGTCTGCGCCGTGCTGGCGGCGGCGCTCACCCTCACCGCGGCGACCGGCTGCCGCGACTCGCGTACCGGCGACAAGGCGGGCGCCGCGGGTGCCGACAACCACGTCTCGATCATGGTCGGCGGCATCGACAAGGTGATCTACCTGCCCGCGAAGCTGACCGACCAGCTCGGCTACTTCAAGCAGGAGGGCCTGGACGTCAAGCTGCTCACCGAACCGGCCGGTGCGCAGGCGGAGAACGTGCTGATCTCCGGCGACGTGCAGGGTGTGGTCGGGTTCTACGACCACACCATCGACCTGCAGACCAAACACAAGTGCATCGAGTCGGTGGTGCAGATGGCCGACGTGCCGGGCGAGGTCGAGATGGTCGCGAGCGACAAGGCGGGCCAGATCCGGTCGCCGAAGGACTTCAAGGGCCGCAAGCTCGGCGTCACCAGCCCCGGATCGTCCACCGACTTCCTCACCCAGTACCTGGCGAGCAAGCAGGGCCTGACCTCGGCCGACTACACGACCGTGAAGGCCGGTGCCGGGCAGACCTTCATCGCGGCGCTGGAGAACGGCGGCATCGACGCCGGGATGACCACCGACCCGACGGTGGCGCAGCTGGTCTCGTCCGGCAAGGGCAAGGTGCTGCTGGACATGCGTACCGAGGAGGGCACCAAGGCGGCGCTCGGCGGCCTGTACCCGTCCACCTCGCTGTACATGGACTGCGGGTACGTCAAGGCGCACCCGCAGACCGTGCAGAAGCTGGCCAACGCACTGGTCCGGACGCTCAAGTGGATCCACGCGCACTCCGCCGAGCAGATCGCGGCGAAGATGCCGGCCGACTACGCCAACGGTGGCAAGCAGCTGTACGTCAAGTCGATCAAGGACACGATCGGCATGTTCAACAGCGACGGCCGGATGGCCCCGAGCGCGCCGCACAACTCGCTGAAGGTGCTCGGCTCGTTCTCACCGAACGTCAAGGGCAAGCAGGACACCGTCGACCTGTCGAAGACCTACACCACGCGGTTCGTCGACAAGGCCAAGTGATCGGATCGGCGGCGGCCGGCCCGGTACGTCCGGGCCGGCCGCCGCCGTGCGTCCGCAACCGGCGGGGTCAGCCGGCGGACTTGCCGGTGCCTTCGCCCTTGCTGACCAGCTCCGGGTGGGACAGCAGGAGGTCGTCCACCTTGTCGGTACGCAACGCCTTGAACAGCTGGTCGTCCACCGGCTGCACGACGCCTTCGTTGCCGTCCTGCAGCGTGGTGTGCGCGATCTGCAGGGTGGTGATGCTGTCCGGGCTGATCTTGCGCAGTGCCAGGACCAAATCGACGACCTGGTAGCCGTTGAGGTCCATGGTCAGTGCCTTGCCGGCGGCGCCGATCACCTTGTCGATCTTGCTGGGGTTGGTGAGGACGCCGGCGCTGGTGGCGCGCTTGAGGATCTGCTTGATGAACTGCTGCTGCATCCGCTGCCGACCGTAGTCGGAGTCGTTGTACGCGTAGCGTTCCCGGACCAGGGCGAGCGCCATGTCGGCGTCGTAGTGGTGGCAGCCCTTCTGGAACGTGTGGTGGCCGAGCGACGGCTGGGTCGAGGTGAACGTCTTGTCCACGCACAGGGTGACGCCGCCGAGTTCGGCGGTGATCGCCTTGAACCCGTCCCAGTTGACCAGCGCCGCCATGGTGAAGTCGGCACCGGTGAGCTGCTGCACGGTGGCGTGCAGGCTCTGCATGCCGCCCTTGATGTCGTTGACGTCCTTCATCCCGTCCGGGAACGAGGCGTTGATCTTGGTAGTCTCGCCACCCTTACCGGTGTGCTTGTCGACCGGGATCGTCACCTCCAGGTCCCGCGGGATCGACAGCAGGTAGGCGTGGTCGAGCGAGGCCGGGATGTGCAGCCACATGATCGAGTCGGTCCGCGGCAGCTCGCCGGAGGATTTCCAGCTCTTGCGCATGTCCGAGCCGGCCAGCAGCATGTCGATCGGCCCGGTGACCCGGCTGTCGTGCTCGGTGTTGCGGCCGTTGCCGTCGCCGAGCAGGTCGTCCTGGGCGACCGAGTTGTTGACCTTGTCGGCCACGGCGACGGTGCCCGCGTACACGCCGGTACTGGTGATCACCAGGACCAGTCCGGCGATCAGGCACAACTTCGTCCACCAGGGACTGCGCCTGCGGTTCCGGCGACGGCTCATCGGGTCACTCCTTGTTCATCGCGGTGGGGGGAGTCGTGGTCGGCGGTTTCGTGGCCGACCACGTTGTCACGCGACGCGGCATAGTCGACTTCTCCCGATCGACCTGCCGCTTTGTTCGTCTCCTACCTTGCCGTACGGATCGGGATTCGCGCGGGGCGGCCCGGCACACCACGCGCATGGCGCGTCAATGGTTGCGCAGCGTTCCGATGGCGCGGCACTGGGGTGACCGACGGTCATCGGTCGGGCCCCGGGGTGCGGTGCCGGTGCGGTGGTCCGGTAAGGGCGTCTCGGTCGGTCATCCTGGTCTCCTCACTCGGTACGGGCGTGCTGCGCCGCGGGCCGTCAGTCGCCACCGGCGAAGCCCGGCCCGGTCACCAACCGGGCGAGGTCGGCGTCGGACAGCGCCGGGGCGGGCAGCGGCGCCCTGCCGGGGTAGGCACCCCGCTGGTCGGCGCTGAGCGTGACGGCGTGACCGCTGCCGAACACCGTTGCGTACCGCGCCGTGGTGCCGTCGGGCAGGCGTTGCTCGTCCAGCCGCACCTGGATCCCACCCACCGCCGTCACCGAGCACCGGGCCGGCGTCTCGTGGTGCCGCAGCGGGATCGACGCGGCACACGGCGAGCCGCCCGGCGGGTACCGCTGGCTGTTCGTCCAGACCACCCACAGCGACCCGGCCCGTCCGTCGCGGTAGACGTCGGTGTGCGCCTCGATGACCCAGTCGCCGGTCGCCGGCCCGGCCGGACCCGTGTACCCGCGGACCTGGTAGGTGAGGTTTCCGTGCCGCACGAGGTCCGCCTTCGGCACGGCGTAGCCCGGCGGTACCGAACGGGTCAGCGCGTCGAGCAGTTCGGACGCGCGGGCGGACAGGTCCGGGCCCGCGGTCCGGGGGCGGCCGGACGGCAGGAAGTGCGTCACGTTCGGAGTCGGATGCGGGGTGTGTTCGTGGGCGATACCGCGTTGCGGCGGTACGGACCGCTCCCCGGACAGCAGGCCGGCCGCGCCGGCGGTACCGGCACCGGCCAGCAGGACCATCGCGAGCGCGGTGGCGGAGACGCCCAGCGCCCGGCGCCGGCGGGCGGTCCGCCCGGCGGCCACCACCTCGCCCGCCTCCGGCAGCGGCGGCTCCGCCTCGTCGAGTACCCGTGCGAACAGGTCCTTGATCTCCTGGTCGGTCATGCCGGGTCTCCCGCGGTGATCGAGTGCCGTTCGGGTAGCGCCCGGCGCAGCGTCTCCAGCCCGCGCGCGGTGTGGCTTTTCACCGTGCCCTCGGTGATGCCGAGGACCTCCGCCGTCTCCGCGACCGACAGGTCCTCCCAGAACCGCAGTACCAGCACGGCCCGCTGCCGGCTCGCGACCTGGGCGAGCGCCGCCAGCAGGACCATCCGTTCCTCCGGCGCGGACGCGTCGACAGCCACGTCGGGTACCGCGTCGGTCGGGTACTCCCGGCGCGAGGCGCGCCGCTGCTGGTCGAGAAAGGATCGCAGCACGATGCGCCGCACGTACTGGTCCAGCCGGTCGTGCCGGGACACCCGGTGCCACGCGAGGTAGAGCTTGGTGTACGCGGTCTGGACCAGGTCCTCGGCGGCATGCCAGTCGCCGCACAACAGGTACGCGGTGCGCCGCATCGATGCCGCGCGCGCCCGGTAGTACGCGGTGAACCCGTCCTCGCGTCGGCCCATCCGGCGGTGCTCCCTCCGTACCCGTGTGCGTTAGACACGGGCCGGGCCGTCGCGCGGGTTGTCATCGCCGGCGCCGAACCTGCCGGCCCGGAACCCTGCCGGCCCGGAACCCTGCCGGCCCGGAGGCCTGCCGGCCTGGAAGCCTGCCGGCCCCGGATCTGCCGGCGCCGGACCTGCCGGCGCCGAAGGCGCCGCGCGGACGTGCCGGCGCGGCCGGGCAGACGGGGCCGGGGCGGCTCGGTGGCCGCCCCGGCCCGTGGCGCGGACCGGGTCAGTGCACGGTACGGGCGGCCGACAGCGGGCTCGCCACCTCGGTCGGGCTGAGCGCCAGCACCGCGTAGCTGTACGTACCGGAGCCCGCGGTGGTGTCGGTGTAGCGCTGGGTGTGTCCGGTCGCGCGCACGGTCGCGATCAGGTTGGTCGCGTCGACGACCGGCTGCGCACCGTGGCCGTCGAAGCGGAAGATCGCATAGCTGCTCGGCCGCAGCGACCCGGTCGGGTGGAACCGCAGGCTCACCCCGTCGTCGGTGCGGACGGCGTGGGTCAGCTGCGGGCGGTGCGGCGCCCGCGGATCCAGCCGCGGCATCGCCGGTGGCAGTGCCGGGTGCTGGTAGTGGTCGGCGACCAGCCGGCTGGTCGCGCCGAGTGTGTCGGCCCGCACCTCGGTCGCGGAGAAGTAGACGTTGCCGGCCACCTCCGGGTACTTCGCGTCCAGGTCCAGGTGGCGGGACAGCTCGGCCTGGTCCTGCCAGGCGGCGGGCTGCCCGGCGGCGCCGACCTTGTAGGTCGCCTCACCGATGTAGAGCTTGACCGGGGTGTCGCGCACCTGCTCGGCCCACCACGGTGTCAGCTTCGCGTAGTCGGCGACCGGCAGGCCGATGTTCCAGTAGATCTGCGGATTGATGTAGTCCAGCCAGCCCTCCTTCACCCACTTCCGGGTGTCGGCGTAGTTGGCGTTGTAGGACTCGGTGCCGCCGGTGTCCGAACCGGCCGGGTCGCTGGACGCGTTGCGCCAGATGCCGAACGGGCTGACGCCGAACTGCACGTGCGGCTTGCGCGCGTGGATGCGCTGGTACATCTCGCTGATCAGCAGGTCGATGTTGTGCCGCCGCCAGTCGCCGATGTCGTCGAACCCGTCGCCGTAGGTGGCGAACGTGTCGGTGTCCGGCAGGTCCTTACCGGACACCGGGTACGGGTAGAAGTAGTCGTCGAAGTGCACGCCGTCGATGTCGTAGCGCAGCGCGTCCAGGATGGCGTCCTCGACGAACCGGCGTACCTCGGGGATGCCGGGGTTGTAGTAGAGCTTCGGGCCGTACGGGAAGACCCAGTCCGGGTGCCGGCGCGCCGGGTGCCACTCCACCAGCTTGCTCGGGTCGGTCTGCATGCTCACCCGGTACGGGTTGAACCAGGCGTGCAGCTGCAGGTTGCGCTTGTGCGCCTCCTCGACCGCGAACGCCAGCGGGTCGTAGCCGGGGTCGACCCCCTGGGTGCCGGTCAGGTACTGCGACCACGGCTCGTAGCGGGACGGCCAGAACGCGTCGGCGGTCGGCCGTACCTGCAGCATCACCGCGTTGAACCGCAGCGACACGGCGAGGTCGAACCAGGCGGTGAGTTGGGCGCGCTGCTCCTCGGCCGGCAGCCCGGTCGCGGACGGCCAGTCGATGTTGACGACGCTGGCGATCCACATCGCGCGCAGCTGCCGGAGCGGTGCGTTCGGGTCCGCGCCGGGCGCGGCCGGGCCCTCGGCGTGGGCGGCGGTGGGTAGCAGCATGCCGGGGATGGCGGCGACGCCGGCGGCGAGGGCGGTACCGGCGGCGAGCGTGCCGAGCCGGCGCCGGGTCAGCGGGGTGCCGAGCAACCGCTCGGGCAGGTCGGGACCTGACGGGGGCATCTGAAGTTCCCTTCAAGCCTGGAGGTGACGTTGGTAAGGAAGTTTCACGCGCCGGGGCGCGGAACGCAACGATCCGCACGGGCCAACCGCGAACGGATCCGGCGGCATAACGGTGCCAGGACCATCTTCCCGGGTGCATGGGGCGAAACAGGCAAGTCGGCTAAACCCGCCATGGTGGGTCGGTTGCTGGGGATCGGCCGGTACCGGGCAGTGAATCAGCTCCCGATCCGGTGATGTGCTGGTCGCGGTCGGCGCCACCGGCAGAGGGTTGCGGGAAGTACCCGGGATGCGACGGAGGTGGCGATGCCGACCACGGCACGACGGTCCGGCCTGGCCGGCGTGGCGACCCTGCTGCTGGCCGGTGTGGTGGCCGGGCTCGTCGTCGCCGCGGTGGCCTTCCCCGCCAGCGCGCTCTCCGGCCTCGCGCTGCGCGCTGTCGGCGGCTCCGCCGACGCCCTGCCCGCGGCGCTCAAGTCGCCGCCCACCCAGGAGGCCTCCTACCTCTACGCCAACGACGGCAAGACGCTGATCACCACCTTCTACGACGAGAACCGCAAGGCCGTCTCGTTCTCGGCGATCGCGCCGGTGATGCGCAAGGCGATCGTGGCCGCCGAGGACACCCGGTTCTACCAGCACGGCGGCGTCGACCCGCGGGGCGTGATCCGGGCCCTGGTGGCGAACGGCTCGGCCGGCGGCGTCAGCCAGGGCGCCTCGACGCTGACCATGCAGTACGTGCGCAACGTGCTCAAGACCGACCCGAGCCTCACCCCGCAGCAGCGCGCCGACGCGACCAAGGACACCGTCGGCCGCAAGATCCAGGAGATGCGGTACGCGACGGCGCTGGAACAGAAGCTGTCCAAGAACGAGATCCTGCGCCGCTACCTCAACATCGCCTACTTCGGCCACGGCGCGTACGGCATCTACGCGGCCAGCCGGACCTACTTCTCGGTACCGCCGGACCGGCTGACGCTGCCGCAGGCGGCGCTGCTCGCCGGGCTGGTCCAGTCGCCCGACGCCGACAACCCCGTCACCGGGGACCGCAAGGCGGCGCTGGCCCGGCGCAGCTACGTGCTGGACGCGATGGCCAAGGCCGGCGACATCAGCCGCGGCCAGGCGGCCCGCGCCAAGGCGACACCGCTAGCCCTGAACCCCAGCACCACCCCGAACGACTGCGTCTCGGTACCGGCGAACCACAACGACTGGGGCTTCTTCTGCGACTACGTCAAGCAGTGGTGGGACGCCCAGCCGGCGTTCGGCAAGACCGTCGCGCAGCGTGAGCAGGCGCTGCGCCAGGGCGGGTACAGGATCGTCACCTCGCTGGACCCGGACACCCAGCGCCAGGCGCTGGCCCAGTCGCTGTCGGTGTACGGCTACGACAGCGCCCGCGCGCTGCCGATGGCGGTGGTGCAGCCCGGCACCGGCAAGGTGACCGCGCTCGCGGTCAACCGCCACTTCAGCCTGGCGAGGAACCCGGCCGGTCAGCAGGGGTACCCGAACACCACCGCGCAGCTGATCGCCGGCGGCAACGGCGTCGACGGGTACCAGGCCGGGTCGACGTTCAAGATGTTCACCATGCTGGCCGCCCTGAGCGAGGGCAAGCCGCTGTCCACCGGGTTCGACGCGCCCGGCCGGTTGCAGACCAGGTGGCCCGACGCGGGCGCCGCGAGCTGCGGCGGCTACTACTGCCCAGGCAACGACAACCCGTCCTGGATGGACGGCTACCGGACGATGTGGACCGGCTTCGGCCGCTCGGTCAACACCTACTTCGTCTGGCTGGAGGAGCAGATCGGGCCGCAGAAGGCCGTCGCGATGGCGAAGAGGCTCGGCATCAGGTTCCGCGCCGACTCCGACGCGCGGCGGGCCGCGCACGACGCCGGCAGCTGGGGCTCGTTCACCCTCGGCGTCGCGGACACCACCCCGCTGGACCTGGCCAACGCGTACGCGACGGTCGCGGCACAGGGGAAGTACTGTGCCCCGACGCCGATCACCTCGATCACCGACGCGCACGGTGCCCGGGTCTCGGCCGGCGGGCCGGACTGCCACCAGGCGATCGGCAAGGGGGTCGCGGCGGCCGCCGCCGACGCGGCGCGCTGCCCGGTGGGCCAGCAGTCGGCCGGCGGGCACTGCGACGGCGGTACCGCCACCGAGGTGGGCAGCATCCTGTCCGGCCGGTCGGTCGGCGGCAAGACCGGCTCGTCGGAGAACAACGCCACCGAGACGTTCGTCGGGTTCACCCCGCAGATCGCCGCCGCCGGCATCGCCGCGAACCCGTCCGACCCGTCCGACTACGTCGGCTCCGGTGTGTCGGCCGCCGTCGACCGGGCGGTGGCGCAGACCATGCGCACCGCCCTGCGAGGGACGACCGGGACCGACCTGCCGACCCCACCGGCCAGACTCACCGGCGACTGACGCCGCCCGGCGTCGCGGGCCGCTGGTCACCGCCGACGCCCGTACGGCCGGCTCCGGGCCGGCCAGGGCCCGGTCAGCTGGTAGTGGCCGGGCCGCAGCGGGGGTGGGAAGCGCACGATCATCGCGCCGGTCTGGCAGACCATGCCGCGCCGGTACCGGTGCGCGGGACGTGCGGGTCGTCGCACTGTGCCGGCCGGGGGTCATCGGATACGGTGGCCCACGTCGGAACATGATCGATCGTGTCGGAGGATGCGCGATGTCGTACGTCGAGGATCTGGCGCCCCGGGTGGGCAGCCTGCCGCCGCGAGCAGCCTTCGCCTCGACCGCCCGGTCGCTGTCGCTCAACGGCGACTGGAGGTTCCGGCTCTCACCGCGGATCGACGCGCCCGAGCCCGGCGCACCCGACCTGGACGACTCCGCCTGGGCGAGCCTGCCGGTGCCGTCCAGCTGGCCGATGCACGGCCACGGCAAACCCAGCTACACCAACGTCAACTACCCCTTCCCGGTCGACCCGCCGCACGTGCCGAACGAGAACCCGACGGGCGACCACCGGCTGCGCTTCGAGCTGCCGGCCGACTGGCCGGCGGCCGCACGGTGCTGCGGTTCGACGGGGTGGACTCGTTCGCCCGGGTCTGGCTCAACGGCACCGAACTGGGTTGGTCCACCGGCAGCCGGCTGCCGGTCGAGTACGAGGTCGGGCACCTGCTCGCCGCCGGGTGCAACACGCTCGCGGTGCGGGTGCACCAGTGGTCGGCGGCGAGCTACCTGGAAGACCAGGACATGTGGTGGTTGCCGGGCATCTTCCGGGACGTCACGCTCATCCACCGCCCGGCCGGCGGCCTGACCGACTTCTTCGTGCACGCCGACTTCGAGCCGAGCGAGTCCGATCACACCGTCGGCACCGGCCTGCTGCGGGTGGACACCGACGTACCGGCCCGGCTGTCGGTGCCGGAGCTCGGCATCACCGACCACCCGGCCGACCAGCCGGTCGACATCGGCTGCGTCACCGGCTGGAGCGCCGAGCAGCCGCGGCTGTACGACGGGACGCTCGCCACCGAGGGTGAGCAGGTCGCGATCCGGATCGGCTTCCGCACGGTGTCCATCGTGGACGGCGTGCTGCTGGTCAACGGCCGGCGCGTGCTGCTGCGCGGGGTCAACCGGCACGAGTTCCACCCCGACCTGGGGCGGGTGATACCGGAGGAGACCCTGCGTGCCGAGCTGCTGCTGATGAAGCGGCACCACATCAACGCGATCCGCACCAGCCACTACCCGCCGGACCCGCGGATGCTCGCCCTCGCCGACGAACTCGGCTTCTGGGTGGTCGACGAGTGCGACCTGGAAACCCACGGGTTCGGCTACAACGGCTGGCGCCGGAACCCCAGTGACGATCCACAGTGGACGGACGCGTACCTGGACCGGATGCGCCGGATGGTCGAGCGGGACAAGAACCACCCGTGCATCATCCTGTGGTCGCTGGGCAACGAGTCGGGCATCGGGGTCAACCACGGCGCGATGGCCGACTGGACCCGCCGCCGTGACGGCTCCCGGCCGATCCACTACGAGGGCGACTACGCCTGCCGCTACGTCGACGTGTACTCCCGGATGTACTCCTCGCACGCCGAGGTGGACGCGATCGGCCGGCACGCCGAGGACCGGCACCCGGACGCCGACGACGCCCTCGACGCGAAGCGCCGCGGCATGCCGTTCATCCTCTGCGAGTACGGGCACGCGATGGGCAACGGGCCCGGCGGCCTGCTGGAGTACCGGGAGCTGTTCGAGAAGTACCCGCGCTGCCAGGGCGGGTTCATCTGGGAGTGGCTGGACCACGGCATCCGCAGCCACACCGCCGACGGCCGGGAGTACTTCCGCTACGGCGGCGACTTCGGCGAGGAGTTGCACGACGGCAACTTCATCGTCGACGGTCTGGTGTTCCCGGACCGCACCCCGTCGCCCGGCCTCGTCGAGTTCGCCAAGCTCATCGAGCCGGTACGGGTCGAGTTCGCCGGTCCGGCACCCGGTTCGGCCGCGGCGCCGTCGCCGGGCCGGCGCACCGTGCGGCTGCGCAGCACGTACGACCACGCCGCGATCGCCGACGCGATGCTGCGCTGGCGGGTCGCGGTGGACGGCGAACAGCTCGGCGCCGGCGAGACCACGGTGCCGCCGATCCCGGCCGGCGGCACCGTCGACCTGGACCTCAAGGACCTGCCGGCGCCCACCGGTGAGGGTGAGTGCTGGCTGACCGTCACCGTCGAGTCCACGGTGGACACCGCGTGGGCGGCGGCCGGGCACCTGCTCGGGGACGGCCAGGTGCGGCTCGCCGCGGCATGCCGGGCCGCCCTGCCGGCGCCGCTGCCGCCCCGCACCGGTGAGCTGATCGAGCTCGGCGCGGGCCGGTTCGACCCGGCCGACGGCGTGCTGCGCGGGCTCGGCGAGCTCACCCTGACCGGCCCGCGGCTGGACGTGTGGCGGGCGCCGATCGACAACGACAAGCCGTACCGGGCCGGCTGGCGCGCCGCCGGGCTGCACCGGATGCACCACCGTACCGACGAGGTGCGGCCGACCGCGGCCGGCCTGCTGGTGCGTACCCGGGTGGCCGCGGCGAGCCGCGACGCCGGCCTGGCGGTGGAGTACCGCTGGAGTGCGCACGGCGACCTGCTCCGGCTGGTGGTGTCGGTGGTACCGCAGGGCGAGTGGCTGGTTCCGTTGCCCCGGTTGGGTCTGCGGCTCGCGCTGCCGGCCGCGCTGGAGCACGTCACCTGGTTCGGCGGCGGCCCCGGCGAGGCGTACGCCGACAGTCGGCAGGCGGCGCGGATCGACCGGTTCAGCGCGACGGTGGACGAGTTGCAGACCCCGTACGTGTTCCCGCAGGAGAACGGCAACCGCACCGCGGTGCGCTGGGCGACGCTGCTGGACGGGTCCGGGCACGGGCTCCGGGTCGAGGGTGCGCCGAGCATCGAGCTGACCGCACGCCGCTGGACCAGCGAGCAGCTCGCCGCCGCCCGGCACACCACCGACCTGGTCGCCGGCGACGCGATCCAGCTCAACCTGGACCACGCCCAGCACGGGCTGGGCTCCGGCTCCTGCGGCCCGGCGGTGCTGCCACGCTACGAGCTGCGCGCCGAGCCGGTCACCTTCGAGGTGCGGCTGCGCGCGATCTGATCCTCCGGCAGTGCCGGCGTCGCGCCAGGGCCGTGTCGACGGCCCGATCGCCGGGGTCCCGGACCAGGCCGAGCGGCTCCGGGCCGCCGGCCGCCCGGGACCTCGTGGCCGCGGGCGTCGGCCGACCCGGCACGGCCCTGGTACGGCGCCGTGCCGGGCGCTGCGGGCAGGATCACAGCGCGACCGGCCGCAATCGTTGGCAGGGTGGAGCGGGCACCCCCGCAGAACCCGGAGCAGCAGACCATGAGCACCCCCGCGACCGCGCACGACACCCAGCACGCGTTGCGCGGCGAGCCGCGGATACCGATCCGGATGATCCTCATCCTCGGCGGGCTGTCGGCGTTCGCCCCGCTGTCGATCGACATGTACCTGCCGGCGCTGCCCCGGCTGACCAGCCAGCTGTCCACCAGCGCCGCCGCCGCCCAGCTGAGCCTGACGGCCTGCCTGGTCGGGCTCGCCGCCGGGCAGCTGCTCGCCGGGCCGCTGTCGGACGTGCTGGGCCGGCGCCGGCCGTTGCTGGTCGGTCTGGTCTGTTACACCGTCGCCTCGGTGCTGTGCGCGTTCGCCCCGAACGTCTGGGCGCTGGTGGCGCTGCGGCTGGTGCAGGGGCTGTCCGGCGCCGCCGGCGTGGTGCTGTCCCGTGCCGTGGTGCGCGACCTGCGCTCCGGTACCGGCGCGGCGAAGCTGTTCGCCACCCTGATGCTGGTGAACGGCATCGCACCGGTACTGGCACCCACCATCGGCGGCCAGCTGCTCCGCTTCACCTCGTGGCGCGGCGTGTTCGCGGTGCTGACCGTCATCGGCGCCGGGCTGCTGTGCGCGGTGCTCGCCGGCCTGCCCGAGACGCACCCCGCCGACCGGCGCCGAGCCGGTGGCCTCGCCGCCACCGGGCGGGCGTTTCGGGTGCTGCTCGCCGACCGCGGGTTCCTCGGCCTCGCGCTCGCCGCCGGCTGCGTGTCCGGGGCCATGTTCGCCTACATCTCCGGATCCTCGTTCGTCCTGCAGGACGTGTACGGGATGTCGGCGCAGCTGTTCGCCCTGGTGTTCGGCGCCAACGCGGTGGGCATCGTGGCTGCCGGCCAGCTGTCGGCGCGGCTGGTGGGCCGGCTCGGCCCCGCGGCGCTGCTGCGCACCGGTGCGTACCTCTGTGCCGGCGGCGGTCTGCTCCTCGTGGTCGCGGTGAGCAGCGGTGCCGGGCTGCCGCTCGTGTTGCCCGCGCTGTTCGCGGTGGTGGCGAGCGTCGGGCTGGTCAGCCCGAACGCCACCTCGCTGGCGCTGGCCGAGCACGGGCACATCGCCGGCAGCGCCTCGGCCGTGCTCGGCGTGCTGCAGTTCGTGGTCGGTGGGGCGGTGGCGCCGCTGGTGGGCCTCGCCGGCACCGGCACCCCGGTACCGATGGCGGTGGTGATCGTCGCTCTCGCGCTCGCCGCGGTCGCCCTGCTGCACACCCTTGCCCGCCGTCCGGCGACCGGTCCTTGATCGACGACACCGCACCCGATGGCGCGATGGGGTGATCTGGCGTTCGGCCGCCTCCGGCCGCGTCTCGGTGATACGAAAGGTGGATGGGACTTCCGGTCAAGCTCGCGCACCTGCCGGCTCGGATGGCCGCCGGTGGCTTCCTGCTCAACTCCGGGCTGAGCAAGCGCGGCGCCGACGAGCAGGCCGCCGCGTCGCTGCACGGCATGGCGGCCGGCGCCTACCCGTTCCTGAAGCGGGTCGATCCGCAGCGGTTCGTCGGGCTGCTGTCGAAGGCGGAGATCGCCCTGGGCGTCGCGCTGCTCAACCCGGTGGTGCCGACCGCGGTGGCCGGGCTCGGGCTCGCCGGGTTCTCCACCGGCCTGGTCGGGATGTACCTGCGCACGCCCGGGGTGCACAAGCCGGGCAGCCCGCTGCCCACCGAGCAGGGCGTGCCGCTGGCGAAGGACTTCTGGCTGCTCGGCATGGCGCTCGGGTTCCTGATCGAAGCCGTCGCCGAGCGCCGCCGCAACCGCTGACGCCGCGCCGTACCACGGTGCCGTGGCGCGCGATGGTCGCCGCCCTGGACGTGCCGGCGGGCACCGACCCGACCAGGGTCGGCGCCCGCCGGGCAGGACGTGCGCCGAGGCTCAGGCCGCCGCCCGTGCCGCGGCCGGCTCGGACAGGGCGAGCCGCAGCACCTCGTCGACCGTGTCGACCAGGTGAATCTGCAGCGCGTCACGCACCGCCGCCGGTACCTCGTCCAGGTCGGGCTCGTTGCGCCGGGGCAGGATCACCTCGGTCAGCCCCGCCCGGTGCGCCGCCAGCAGCTTCTGCTTGGCCCCGCCGATCGGCAGCACCCGTCCGGTCAGCGACACCTCGCCGGTCATCCCGACCTCGGCCCGTACCGGCCGTCCGGACAGCAGCGATG
Source organism: Actinocatenispora thailandica (assembly GCF_016865425.1). Lineage (NCBI taxonomy): Bacteria > Bacillati > Actinomycetota > Actinomycetes > Micromonosporales > Micromonosporaceae > Actinocatenispora > Actinocatenispora thailandica. Next base: position 2,998,338 of record NZ_AP023355.1, read on the forward strand.
CCAGCGCGGTGGTCATCGTGACGCCGGCGGACGGCCCGTCCTTCGGCACCGCACCGGCTGGTACGTGCACGTGGACCCGGTGGTCGGCCAGCGGCTCGGTCGGCACCCGCAGGGCGTCGGCGTTGGCCCGCAGGTACGACAGCGCGATCTGGGTCGACTCCTTCATCACGTCGCCGAGCTGACCGGTCAGGGTCAGGCCCGGCTCGCCGGCCAGCAGCGCCGCCTCGACGAACAGCACCTCGCCGCCGGCGCCGGTGACGGCGAGTCCGGTGGCCACGCCGGGCGTGGCGGTCCGGTCGGCGACCTCCGGGGTGAACCGCGGCCGGCCGAGGAACTCGCGCAGGTCGTCGACGTCGATGGTCAGCGGCGGCTCGGCGGCGCCGGTGGCGAGCCTGGTCGCCACCTTGCGCAGCGCGCGGGCGAGCAGCTGGTCGAGCTGGCGCACCCCGGGCTCCCGGGTGTACTCGCCGGCGATGCGGCGCAGCGCGTCGTCGGTCAGCGTGACCTCGTCGGTGTCCAGTGCGGCCCGCTCCAGCTGCCGGGGCAGCAGGTGGTCGCGCGCGATCGTGACCTTCTCGTCCTCGGTGTAGCCGTCCAGCCGGATCAGCTCCATCCGGTCCAGCAACGCCGGCGGGATCGTGTCGGCGACGTTGGCGGTGGCGAGGAACAGCACGTCCGACAGGTCCAGCTCGACCTCCAGGTAGTGGTCGGTGAACGTGTGGTTCTGCGCCGGGTCCAGCACCTCCAGCAGCGCCGCGGCCGGGTCGCCGCGGTAGTCCGCGCCGACCTTGTCCACCTCGTCCAGCAGCACCACCGGGTTCATCGAACCGGCCTCGGAGATCGCCCGGACGATGCGGCCCGGCAGCGCGCCGACGTAGGTACGCCGGTGGCCGCGGATCTCCGCCTCGTCCCGCACGCCGCCGAGCGCCACCCGGACGAACTTGCGCCCGAGCGCACGTGCCACCGACTCACCCAGCGACGTCTTGCCCACGCCGGGCGGCCCGACCAGTGCCAGTACCGCACCGGAGCCGCGGCCGCCGACCACCGACAGGCCGCGCTCGGCCCGCCGGGACCGGACCGCGAGGTACTCCACGATGCGGTCCTTGACGTCGTCCAGCCCGGCATGGTCGGTGTCCAGCACCTCCCGTGCCGCCGGTACGTCGGTCGAGTCGGTGGTGCGGGTGGTCCACGGCAACTCCAGCACCGTGTCCAGCCAGGTACGGATCCAGCCGGCCTCGGGGGACTGGTCGGAGGCGCGCTCCAGCTTGCCCACCTCGCGCAGCGCGGCGGTCTTCACCTTCTCCGGCAGCTCCGCCGCCTCGACCCGGGACCGGTAGTCGTCGGCGCCGTCCGGCTCGTTCTCGCCCAGCTCCTTGCGGATCGCGGCGAGCTGCTGGCGCAGCAGGAACTCCCGCTGCGACTTGTCCATGTTCTGCTGCACGTCGTCGCGGATCTTCTCCGCCACCTCGGACTCGGCCAGGTGGGTCTTCGCCCAGGCGAGCAGCTTCTCCAGCCGGTCGGCCGGGTCCTCGGTGGACAGCAGGTCGAGCTTCTGTTCGGTGTCCAGCCAACTGGTGTAGCCGGCGGTGTCGGCGAGCTCGCCGGCGTCGCTGATCGCGCCGATCCGGTCGATCACCTCCCACGCGTCACGCTGCTGCAGGATCGAGGTCAGGACCGACTTGTACTCGGTGGCGAGTTCGGCGGTCCGGGCGCTCGGCGCCGGATCGGTGATCTTGTCGGCCTGCACCCAGAGCGCGGCTCCGGGGCCGTTCACGCCGGTACCGATGCGGGCCCGGTTCGTCGCGCGCACGACCACGGCGGGCTCGCCGCCGGGCAGCCGGCCCACCTTGACGATCTCGGCCACGACGCCGATCGCGGCGTAGTGCCCGTCGATGCGCGGGACGAGCAGCAGTCCGGGGGTGTCGCGCGACGTGGTCGCGGTCCGGGCGGCGTCCACCGCGGCCTGCCGTTCCGAGTCCAGGGTGACCGGGACGACCATGCCGGGCAGGACCACGGTGTCGGACAGCGGCAGTACGGGCAGCTCGTAATCGGCCTTGTGGTCAGCCATCTGGTCAGCCATGTGTTGGGGCTCCATTCCTCGTACTCGCCCCGGACAACCTTGAGCCGACCCGACTCATTCCCCAGGAAGTTTCACCGTCAGCGAACAAGGACGGTGCAGAACATGTCGGGCGCGCCGTGATGGTGCCGAGTGGCCGGTTCGGGTCGGTCTCGGGGTGTTCGTTCGTGCCGCCGGACCGAACGCGTGGGCAGACGACGACGGCGCGGGTCCGACCGTGGTCGGGCCCGCGCCGTCGAGACGACCGCGGTGGTCGGGCCGGTGTGGGCCCGGTCGGGTGTCAGGCCTCGGTGCCGCCGGCCTGCTGGTCGGCGACGCTGGCCCGGACCTCGTCCATGTCGAGCTTGCGGGCCTGGTCGATGACGTCGGTCAGCGCCGACTCGGGCAGCGCGCCGGGCTGCGAGAACACCACGATCTTGTCCCGGACGATCATCAGGGTCGGGATCGACCGGATGTCGAACGCGGCCGCCAGCTCCTGCTGCGCCTCGGTGTCGACCTTGCCGAACACCAGGTCCGGATTGGTCTCCGCGGCCTTCTCGTACACCGGTGCGAACATCTTGCACGGGCCGCACCAGCTGGCCCAGAAGTCGATCAGCACGGTGTCGTTGCTCTCCAGCGTGCTGTTGAAGTTGTCCTTGGTCAACTCGACGGTCGGCACGGTGTCCCCTTCCGGATCGATACCCCTCGGGGGTAACAACGGTGGCCGGCCCCCGCGCATTCCCGGCGCGGGCGCCCGTCGGTCCACCGTAGCGCGCAGGCCGAACTCAGCCCTCCCGGACCACGTTGCGCAACGGCGCACCGGTGACGAACCGGTGCAGCTGGTCGCCGATGAGCCGGCGTGCCCGGGGATAGAAGGTCGCCGAGCCGCCCGCCACGTGCGGCGTGATCAGCACGCCCGGATGCGACCACAGCGGGTGGCCGGCCGGCAGCGGCTCCGGATCCGTCACGTCCAGCGCGGCCCGCAGCCGGCCCCGCCCGGTCTCCGCCGCGAGCGCCTCGGTGTCCAGGGTGCGGCCGCGACCGACGTTGACCACCAGCGCGCCGTCCGGCAGCGCCGCCATCGCGGTGGCGTCGAACAGCCGCTCGGTCGACTCGTTGTCGGGCAGGATCAGTACCACGATGTCGGCTTTCGGCAGCAGCGCGGGCAGCTCGGCCACCCCGTGCACCCGCGTCTCGGGCCGGGCCGACCGCGCCACCCGGACCACGCTCGCCTCGCAGGCCAGCAGCCGGCGCTCCAGCGCGGTACCGATCGAGCCGTACCCGACGATCAGCACCCGGCTGTCCGCCAACGACCGGGTGTAGTGCGGCTCCCAGCGGCGCTCGCGCTGGTCGTCCACCCAGGTCGGCAGGTCGCGCTGGGCGGCGAGGACCAGCCCCAGGGCGTGCTCGGCGGTACTGGCATCGTGCAGCCCCCGCCCGTTGCACAGCGTCAGGCCCGGACGGAGCAGCGGGAGGAGCTGTTCGTACCCGGCGGTCAGCGCCTGCAGCACCCGCAGCCGGGGCATCGCGGTGACCAGGCCCCGAGCGCTCGACACCCCGTACGGCAGGACGTAGAACGAGACGTCGGAGACGTCCGGCGGCGCGCCCTGCCCGTCCCACACGTCGACGCGCAGCGTGGCCGGCCAGCCATCGCCGCCGTCGGTGAGCTGCCACGGGACCAGTACGTGCTCAGCCATGCCTGCCGATCCTAGAAGGTCGCCTACGGGCGGCGCTTCGAGGACGCCCCCTGGTCGGGCGGCACCACGGTGCGGCCGGCGGCGAGCAGCTCGTCGAGGTGCGCCGCCGCGGCGGGCCGCCCGTACCGGAAGCCCTGACCCCACTCGCAACCCAGCTCGCGCAGCCGGGACTCCTGCCGGGCGGTCTCGACCCCGCCGGCGGTCACCGTCAGCCGCAGGGTGTGCGCGAGGGACACCAGGGCCCGCACGATCGCCACGTCGGCCCGGTCCGGGTGGCTGGGTGCGTTGAAGCTCTCGGTGAACGAGCGGGCGAGCTTGATGCCGTGCACCGGCGCCTGCCGCAGGTGCACCAGGTTGGAGTATCCGGTGCCGAAGTCGTCGATCACGATCCGAACTCCCGCGTCGTACAGGGTGTTCAGCGCGGCGACCGGCTCGGCACCGATCAGCGCGCGTTCGGTCACCTCCAGCTGCAGCGCCTCGGCCGGCAGGTCGGCGGCGGCCAGCGCCTGCCGGACGTCGTCGACCAGGTCGGCGGCGCACACCTGGCGCACGGTGAGGTTCACCGAGACCACCGGCGCCCAGCCGTACCGGTCGAGCCAGCGGCGGGCCTGCGCGCAGGCCGCCCGCAGCACCCAGCGGCCCAGCGGCACGACCACCCCGGTCTCCTCGGCGATGCCCAGGAACGCCTCCGGACCGAGCTCGCCGAGCCGTGGGTGCCGCCAGCGCACCAGCGCCTCCAGCTCGGTCACCCGCCGGTCGGCGAGATCGACCACCGGCTGGTACGCCAGGGTGAACTGCTCGGTGCGCAGCGCTCCGGGCAGCGCCTCGGCGAGCAGCTGCCGGGCGGCCTGCTGCGCGTCGCGTTCCGGATCGAACGTGGCCCAGCAGCCCTTGCCGGCAGCCTTCGCCCAGTACAGCGTGATGTCGGCGGCGCGCATCAGTTCGGCGGCGTCGGTACCGAGGGTGGCGCGTTCGATCACCCCGATGCTCGCCGAGACCGACAGCTCGTGGCCGCCCACGGTGATCGGTTCGTCGAGCGCGGCGAGGATCCGGTCGGCCAGGGCCACCAGCTCCGCCTCGCCGGCCGAGTCGGCCCGCAGCACCATGAACTCGTCCCCGCCGAGCCGCGCGACCAGGCTGTCCGACCCGGCCGCCGCGGCGATCCGGTCGGCGACGTGTCGCAGCAGCTCGTCCCCGACGTGGTGGCCGAGGCTGTCGTTGATGATCTTGAAGCCGTCCAGGTCGAGGAAGCACAGCCCGATCCGACCGGCCCCCCGGCCGAACAGCCGGTGCAGCCGTTCGGTGAACAGGGTGCGGTTCGCCAGGCCGGTCAGGGTGTCGTGGGTGGCCTGCCAGGACAGCGTGTCGGCCAGGTGGTGCCGGCGGGTGTTGTCCTCGCCCATCACCACCAGGTACGAGGGCCGGCCGGCCGAGTCGCGCACCACCGACACCGCGAGCAGCGCCCACAGCAGCTCGCCGTCGTCGGCGACCAGCCGGCGCTCGGTGCGGATCCGGCCGACGGTACCGGTGGCCAACCGGTCCGAGACCATGTCGCGCAGGCTGTCCCGGTCGTCCGGATGGACCAGGCCGAACAGGTCGCGGTCGGTGAGCCCGCCGGGTGCGCTGCGCAGCATGGTGTTCAGCGCGTCGTTGGCCGCCACCACCCGGCCGCCCAGGTCGGTCAGCGCGATCCCCATGGCGGAGTCCGCGTACACCGCGTGGAACCGCGCCTCCGCCGCGGTCAGCGCGCGCTCCGCGCGGGCCTGTGCCTGCATCGCGGCCAGCCGGATCATCTCCTGCTCGGCCAGGGTCCGGCCACGCAGCGCCGCGGTGTAACCGGCGGCGAGGCCGGCGGTCAGCGTGCCGTGCTGCTCGGTGGGCAGCGCCGGGTCCAGCGCGATCAGCGTGCGGGCCAGCGCCTCGGTGTCGGTGAAGTGCTCGGCGACCAGCCGGCCACCGACCGCGACGGCGGTGTCGTACCCGCCGTCCGGGTCGGTGCCGGCCGCGAACAGCTCCTCGACCAGCGGCCGCAGCCGGCCCGCGAGCGCGCCCCGGGCCACCGGCACCACGCTGGTCTGCCAGATCGCGGCCGCCCAGTGCGCGGCGGCGCGGTCGACCCGACCGCGGGTGCCGTCCCGAGTTCCGGCCGCGGTGCGGCGGCCGGCGTGCCCGCTCAACGTGCGGGTCCGATCCGCCCGAACGGCTCGACTGGTGCGCTCACGACGCACCCGACCGCCTGCCGGCCCGGTGCTGCGCCCGGCCCTGTCACGCCTCTGCCCCCCGGCTGCCGGCGTCCACCGGGTCGGCGGCGCCGCGTGTTGTCCCAACTGCCTGATCGATCATAATGCGCCTCGGTTGTACCGTGCCCGCCGTGATGATCACGGTCGGACGACACCACCGGGCCGGCGCGACCGCCGCTCAGCGCGGGGCGCGTTGCCCGGCGGCGTGATACAGCACCAGGCTGCCGGCGACCGCCGCGTTCAGCGAGCTGGCCGAGCCGCCCATCGGGATCCGCACCATCGCGTCGCACGCCTCCCGCCAGGCGCTGGACAGGCCGGACGTCTCGTTGCCCACCACCAGGACGGTCGGCCCGGTCAGGTCGGCGGCGGGAAGTTCGACGGCGCCGGTCTCGTCGGTGCCGACCAACCGCACCGGCAGGCCGCCGGCACGCAGCCGCGCCACCCAGGCGAGTACGTCCCGGCGCTCCGCCCGGACCACCGGCAGCGCGAACAGCGAACCGGTCGACGCCCGCACCGCGCGCGGCTCGTACGGGTCGGCGGCGTGACCGGTGACGATCACGCCGGTGGCGCCGAACCCGTCGGCCGAGCGGGTCAGGGTGCCGATGTTGCCGGGGCTCGCGGCCCGGTCGAACACCACCGCGAGCAGGTCCGGTCCTGCGGGCAGCCGGTCCAGCCGGTCGGGTTGCTGGTGGGCGATCGCGACCAGTTCCGGTGGTTCGTCCTTGCCGCCCAGTTCGGCCAGCAGCTCGGGGGCGACCTCCACCAGCTCGGTGGCGGGGCAGCGGGCGACCAGATCGGCCGCCCACCCGGACAGCCGCCGACCGTACGGCCGCAGCAGCGCGGCGAACCGCCAGCCGTGCCGGACCGCGAGCGTGATCGGCCGGACCCCCTGCACCACGAACAGCCCGGACCGGGTGCGTTTGGTGCGGTTGCCGAGCAGTGCCTGCCACTGCTGGAAGCGGGCGTCGCGGCTGGTGACCGCGCGGTGGGCCATACCGCTCCTTCGCCGTACGAGTCTGGATCGCGTCCTGCAACCTACCGGCTCCGGCCGGGCCGCCCCGCCGGTGCCCGGCGGCGAGCGGTGACGATACTGGCCGGGTGGCGGGCAGACGACGGGGCGGTGCGGTGGTGCGCGCCGAGGTGGACACCGGTACCGCGGAGCTGGTGGCGGACCCGGACAGGCCCGACGCGTACACGTTGTTGCTGGACGCCGCGCTGCAGTCGCACGTGGACCTGGCCGACCCGACCCGGCTGGAGTTCGAGTACGTGCGGTGGCTCGGCGACCTGCTCGACCTGATCGCCGCGCCGGCGGCGCCGATCGGCGTGCTGCATCTGGGTGGTGGCGGGCTGACGCTGCCGCGCTACGTCGCCGCGACCCGGCCCGGCTCGCCGCAGCGGGTGGTGGAGCGCGACGGCGCGCTGGTGGAGATGGTGCGCCGGGAGCTGCCGCTGCCTCGGGAGTGCCGGCCGCGGATCCGCGTCGGGGACGCCCGCGAGGTGGTGCAGGCGATGCGTCCGGCCAGCGTGGACGTGGTGATCGGCGACGTGTTCGCCGGTGCCGCCATCCCGGTCGAGCTGACCAGCGTGGAGTTCCTGACCGCGGTCGCCCGGCTGCTGCGACCCGGCGGCTGCTACCTGCAGAACGTGGCCGACGGTGCCGGCTGCGCGTTCACCCGCAGCCAGGTCGCGACGCAGCGCGCCGTGTTCGCCGAGACGCTGCTGGTCTCGGACGCCGCGGTGCTGCGCGGTCGCCGGTTCGGCAACCTGGTGCTGGCGGCGGCGGACCGGCCGTTGCCGGTCGCCGAGCTGACCCGCCGCGGCGCCGGCGCGGCGTTCCCCGCCCGGGTGATGGCCGGCGAGCAGCTCGACCGCTTCGTGGCCGGCGCCCGGCCGGTCACCGACGCCACCACCACCGCCAGCCCGCGACCGCCGAGATCCCCGTTCCTTTCCGGCTGACCGGGTCGACCGCTTCAGGCGGTGCCGGGCTGGTTCAGGCGGTGCCGGGCTGGGCGGCCGCCCAGGCGTCGATGTCGCGGCACAGCGCCGCGCGGACCGGCTCCGGCGCGAAGGAGGCCTCGACACCGGCGCGGGCCAGCTCGGCGAGCCGCGCCGGTCCGAAGTCGAACGCGTCGGCGATCCGCCGGTACTCGGTGCTCAGCGTGGTACCGACCACCGCCGGGATGTCGGTGTTGACGGTCACCGCGAGCCCGGCCGCGCACAACGCCGGGAGCGGGTGGGCGGCGAACGACTCGACCACTCCGAGCGCGACGTTCGACGACGGGCAGACCTCCAGCGCGACGCCCCGCTCGCGTACCTCGGCGAGCAGGTCCGCGTGCTCGGGATCGTCGTCCAGGATCCGGATGCCGTGGCCGAGCCGGGCGGCGTGGCCGCGCCGGACCGCCTCGGCGACGCTCGCCACCCCGGCGGTCTCGCCGGCGTGATGCACCAGGGCCACGCCGGCGTCGGCCGCCTCGTCGAGCACCGTGGCGAACGGAGCCAGCGGGTACGCCTCGTCGCCGGCCAGCCCGATCGCGACGACCGCGGGCGCGTGGCTGCGGGCCAGCGCGACGGTACGGCGCAGCCGTTCCACCCCGCGCCGCCGCGAGTGGTCCAGGATCACCCGGGTGACCAGGCCGTACCGGTCGTGGCCCTCGGCGAGCCCGTCGAGTACCGCGGCGAGCGGCATGCCCGGTGCGTCCAGTCGCTCCTCGTGTGCGGCGGCGGTGAACGTGATCTCGGCGTACCGCAGGCCCTGCCCGACGGCGTCGGCGCAGAACTCCACCGCGACGCGGCGGAAGTCGGTCGCGGTGACCAGGCAGGCCCGTACCGCGGCGCCGTGGTCGCCGAAGGCGCGAAACCCGTCGAACCGCCGGCCGCTGGTGTCGTCGGGCAGCGGCCGCCCGTTGCGCGCGGCGAGTTCCCGCAGCGTGTCGCGGCGGATGGTGCTCTCCAGATGGACGTGCAGTTCGGCCTTGGGCAGCCGGGTCAGGGTGCTCACCCGCCGGACGGTACGGCCGTGGTGGCCCGGACCGCGAGTGGATTGCGTGCCAGCAGGATCGATGGCGGCGTTTGCGGGACGGATGACCGGATTCGGATCCGGCGCGCCTCTTGCGGCCGGCTAACCATTCCCTTGCCTTCGGGCACCTAGCTTTGAAGGCACACGCGAACGACGCCAGGGGGTGCTGGGCCGGTGACCGGACCGGTGGGGGGCGGCGAGGGGTCGCCGTCTGGTACGACCGCGACCAGCGAGGCGGGGCCGGCCGGTAGGGTGTCCAGCATGGCGCGGTTGCTCGTGGTGGAGGACGACGCCACGATCGGCGGGTTGTTGGAGCCGGGGCTGCGGGCGCACGGCCACGACGTGCGCTGGGTGCGCTCCGGCCGGGACGCGCTGGGCGCCGCGGCGAGCACCGAGTTCGACCTGGTGCTGCTCGATCTCGGGCTGCCCGACCTGGACGGGGTCGAGGTGTGCCGTCGGCTGCGCGCCGCGCAACCCGGCTGCGTGCTGGTGATCCTCACCGCGCGGCGCGAGGAGATGGACGTGGTGGTCGGCCTGGAGGCCGGCGCCGACGACTACCTGACGAAGCCGTTCCGGTTCGCCGAGCTGCTCGCCCGGATCCGGGCGCACCTGCGCCGGGGCGCGCCGGCGCCGCCGCACCAGCAGTCGCTGCGCATCGGCGAGCTGGTGGTCGACGGCTCGGCTCGGCGCTGCACCCTCGGCGGGGTGGAGGTGTCGCTGCGGGCCAAGGAGTTCGACCTGCTGGCCCGGCTGGCGGCCGAGCCCGGCGTCGCGATCAGCCGGGAGCGGCTGATGTCCGACGTCTGGGACGAGAACTGGTTCGGCTCGACGAAGACGCTCGACGTGCACATGGCCGCGGTACGGCGGCGCCTCGCCGACGCGGAGAGCCAACTCGGCAACGGTGTGGTGGCACCGCGGATCACCACCCTGCGCGGCCGCGGCTACCGGATGGAGGCGGACTGATCGGCGGGCGGCCGGCCGCCGGGCGGCCGGCCGGATCCGGGAGGTAGCGGCGTGCGCCAGCGCATCCTGTCGGTCGGCCTGCTCGCCGCGATCCTCGCCGCGGGCCTGTTCGGCATCCCGTTCGCGGTGGTGCTCGGCCAGTTGCAGGTCGCCGACGCGCGGGCGGAGATGGAACGGGTCGCCGACCGGACGGCGGTGGACATCACCGCGGACTACGCGACTCGCCGCGCCCCGGAGTCGATCCCGCACACGTCGCACGGCATCGTGCTCGGCCTGTACGACGGGAACGGCCGGCTCACCGACGGCGCCGGGCCGGCCCGGGCCGACTCGGCGGTGCGCGCGGCGATGTCCGGGGGCCAGGTCACCACCGGCGAGGACACCGGTGAGCTGGTCGTGGCGGTGCCGGTGGAGAAGGGCGAGCGGGTGGCCGGTGCGGTGCGCGCGTCCACCTCGCGCAGCCAGGTGTACTGGCGGACCGTGCCGACCTGGTTGACCATGGCCGGTCTGGCCCTGGTCGGCATCGTGGCGGCCACCGTGTTCGCCCGGTGGCAGGCCGGCCGGCTGGCCGAGCCGTTGCAGCGGTTGGCCGGGGCGGCCCGCCGCCTCGGCGACGGCGACTTCAGCGTCCGGGCCCGCACCATCGGCATCACCGAGATCGACTCGGTGGCGAACTCGCTCAACTCCACCGCGGACCGGCTGGGCGGGCTGGTCGCCCGGGAGCGGGCGTTCTCCGCGCACGCCTCGCACCAGCTGCGCACCCCGCTGACCGGGCTGCGGCTCGGGCTGGAGATGGCGCTGGAGAAGCCGAACGGGGACCTGCGCCCGGACGTGCTCGCCGCGATCGAGCACGCCGATCGGCTGGAGCGCATCGTCGACGACCTGCTCGACCTGGCCCGGGACGTCCCGCCACCGAACGAGCCGCTGGACGTCGCCGGCCTGCTCGCCGACCTGCGTGCGGACCGGCTGCCCACGCTGACCGCGGCGCGGCGGTCGCTGCTGGTGGCGGTGGAGGGTGACATCCCGCGCTGCGCCGCCTCGGTCAGCGCGGTGCGCCAGATCCTGTCCGTACTGCTGGACAACGCCACCGTGCACGGTGCCGGGCAGATCACCGTGACGGCCCGCAACGCCGGCGGCGCGCTCGCGATCGACGTCGCCGACGAGGGCGCGGGTACGGCCGCGTCCGAGCAGGCGCTGTTCGCCCGGCGCAGCGGTGCGGCGGCCGGGCACGGGATCGGGCTGCCGCTGGCGCGCAGCCTGGCCGAGGCGGAGGGCGGCCGGCTACGGCTGACTCGGCCCGCGCCACCGGTGTTCACCCTGCTGCTGCCGGCCCGCCGGGCCGAGTGGGCGAACGACGAGTAGGCCGCCCCGGTACGAGCCCGGGCAGGCGGCCCGCGGCGGGTGTGCGGTGCGGTGCGGAGGTTCGTCACGCCGGCCGCTGTCGCCTTGACCCTGCTCCTTTGCCGGCCCTAACGTCATCACGAACGATGATCTGAATACTGGATGCCGTCCACATATGTGGACGCAGGAGGTTCGATGCGACTCGACGGGCTGCTCTCGTTCCCGCTGACCCCGTTCACCGCCGACCGTGCCGACGTGGCCTGGCCGGTCCTGTCGGACCACCTGGAACGACAGCTGGCCGCCGGTCCGACCGCGCTGTTCGTCGCCTGCGGTACCGGCGAGCTGACGGCGCTGTCGGCCGCCGAGTACGAGCGGGTGGTGGCCACCGCGGTCGCGGTGACGGCCGGCCGGGTGCCGGTGTTCGCCGGGGTGGGCGGTGGGCCGCAGGTGGCCCGGGAGAACCTCGCCGCCGCCCGCCGGGCCGGCGCCGACGGCGCGCTGCTGCTCCCGCCGTACCTGGTGGAGTCGACACCGGCCGGGCTGGTCGAGCACGTGCGCTGGGTCGCCGGTGGCGGCGGGTTGCCGGTGGTGGTCTACCAGCGGGCCAACGCGGTGCTGGACCCGGCGGCAGCGGTCGCGCTGCTGGACATCGACGAGGTGGCCGGCATCAAGGACGGCCGCGGCGACGTCGACGCGATGCTGCGCATCGTCACCGCGATTCGGCACAGCGGCCACCGCCGGGCCGGCGGCTTCCAGTTCCTCAACGGGCTGCCGACCGCCGAACTGTCCGCCGCCGCGTACGCCGCGATCGGGGTCGCCGCCTACTCCTCGGCGGTGTTGACGTTCGTGCCGGACATCGCGACCGCGTTCCATGCCGCGGTCACCGCTGGCGACGAGGCGACCGCCGGTGCCCTGCTCGCCGCCTTCTACCTGCCGTTCGCGGCGCTGCGCGCGCAGGCGCCGGGGTACGCGGTGGCGCTGGTCAAGGCGGGCGCCCGGCTGTCCGGCCAGGACGTCGGCGGGGTCCGGCCGCCGCTGACCGACCCGCCGCCGGAGCACGAGCGGCAGCTCGCCGCGATCGTCGAGGCCGGCCGCGCCGCGCTCGCGGAGGTGCGTCGTGGCTGACCGTGGAGCCGCCGTCGGAGCCGGTCGCTTCGGCCGCGGCGATCCGATCGACGAGGTGGTCGTCACGCCGGTCGCGTTCGCCGACCCGCCGCTGCTCAACGCCGCCGGCGTGCACCAGCCGTACGCGCTGCGCTCGATCGTGCAGGTGCGCACGGTGTCCGGGCTGACCGGGCTGGGGGAGACCTACGGTGATGCGGCGCACCTGGAGCTGCTGCGCCGGGCCGCGCCGGCGCTGCGCGGACTGGACATCTTCGACACCAACGGGATGGCCGGCCGCGTCGCCGCCGAGTTGCACGGCGCCGAGGCGCCGGACGCGCACGGCCTGACCGGCGCGTCCAGCCCGAGCAAGTCGCTCGCCCGGGTGGTGTCGCCGTTCGAGGTGGCGATGCTCGATCTCGCCGGCCAGCGCACCGACCGGCCGGTCCACGCCCTGCTCGGCGGCCGGGTGCGGGACGCGATCCCGTTCGCCGCGTACCTGTTCTACAAGTGGGACCGGCACCCCGGCGGGGAGCCGGACGGCTGGGGCGCGGCGCTGGACGCGGACGGCATCGTGGCGCAGGCCCGCGCGATGGTCGACCGGTACGGCTTCCGCTCGCTCAAGCTCAAGGGCGGCGTGTTCGAGCCGGACGCCGAGATCGCCGCGGTGCGGGCGCTGCGGGCGGCGCTGCCGGAGCTGCCGGTACGGCTGGACCCGAACGCGGCGTGGACGCTCGCCACCTCGCACCGGGTGGCCCGCGAGCTCGCCGGTGACCTGCAGTACCTGGAGGACCCGACCCCCGGCCGGTACGGGATGGCCGCCGTCGCGGCGCGCGCGCCGATGCCGCTCGCGACGAACATGTGCGTGGTCGCCTTCGAGCATCTGCCCGAGGCGGTACGGCTGGGTTCGGTCCAGGTGGTGCTGGCCGACCACCACTACTGGGGCGGGTTGCGCGCCTCGATGCGGCTGGCGGCGATGTGTGACGTGTTCGGCATCGGCCTGTCCATGCACTCCAATTCGCATCTGGGCATTAGTCTGGCCGCCATGGTGCATCTGGCGGCCGCCGCCCCGGCGCTGTCGTACCCGTGCGACACGCACGCGCCGTGGGCGACAGACGACGTGGTGACCGCGCCACTGTCCATAGTGGACGGTTCGGTCTCGGTGCCGGACGCGCCGGGGTTGGGGGTCACCCTCGACGAGACGGCGCTGGACCGGCTGCACCGGCAGTACCTCGACTGCGGCATCACCAGCCGCGACGACGCCGGCTACCTGCGCACCGTGCAACCGGAGTTTCGCAAACGGGTCGCCGCATGGTGACCGCGCGGGTGGTGGGGTACGCGTACCCGTGGGACGTGCTCGGCGATCCCGCCTTCGTCTCCCGGGTCCGCGCTCTCGGCGTCACCGAGGTCGCGCTCGCCGCGAGCTACCACGCCACCCGCGCCGCCACCCCGCTGCACCCCGACCACCTGGTCGTCGAGGCGCGCGAGGCCGCGCTGTACCGGCCGGTGCGGCAGCACGCCTGGTCCGGCCGCCGACTCGTGCCGCTCGCCGCCGACTGGGTGCCGGGCGACGACCCGTTCGGCGCCGCGACCGTCCGGCTGCGGGCCGCCGGCATCTCGGTCACCGCCTGGGTCGTGCTCGCGCACGCCACCCACCTCGGCACCGCGCATCCCGACGTCGCGGTCCGCAACTGCCGCGGCGACTCCTACCCGTACGCGCTGTGCCCGGCCAACCCGGAGGTACGCCAGTACGCGGCGACGCTCGCCGCCGAGGCGGTGCGTGGTGTGCCGGTCGACGGCGTCTCGCTGGAGGCCTGCGGCCAGCTCGGCATCGACCACAACGGCCGGCACGAGAAGACCACCGGGGTGTTCCCGCCGGCCGCCCGGCGCGCGCTGTCGGTGTGCTGCTGCGGATACTGCACCGCCGACTGGATCCGGCGCGGCCAGGATCCGGACCAGGTCGCGGAGCGGCTGTCCGCCGGGATCGGCGGCGTACTCGCCGGCAGCCACGGTGCCGATGCGCCGATGTCGGAGCTGGTCGGCGACCGGATCGCGGAGATCGTGCTCGCCACCCGGCGCGATTTCGCCGCGGCGCTGCGCGCCGACGTGCTGGCCGCGGTGCACGGGCATGCGCCGTCCGCCCGGATCACCCTGCACGGCCGGGCCGAGCCCTGGGCGACCAGCCCGGACGTCGCGGTCGACGCCGACACCGTGCGCCCCGTGGATCCGCCCGGCGCCGGCCAACCCGACGACGGCGGACGGGTGGTGCCGGCGGTCGATGCGGTGCTCACCTCCTGCTGGCCGACCACCCCGGCCAGTGTCGAGACGCTGGCACACACCCGGTCGGTGCTGCCGGACGAGGTGAACCTCGGCGCGTACCTGACGGTGCTGCCACCGGCCGACGCGGACCGGATCGTCGACCACGCTGGCGCCCTGCTCGGGGCCGGCGCCACCGAGCTGCACCTGTACCACCTCGGGTTGGCGCCACCGAGCGGGCAGGAACAGCTGGCCGAGATCGTCCGCCGCTGCCACACCGACGAGTCGGTCGACGAACCCGAACCCGATCCCACCGACGTCGACTCGCCCGAGCTGGGCCCGCCAGCCTGACCGATCCGGTTCCGACGCCGATGTGCGTGATGCGGCGGGGGTCGTGACCGCGCAGGCGGCGACGGTCGGGCTGGGCGTGTTCGACGGCTTCACCGTGGCCGGGTGATCGGCGGATGGCCGGGCCGTGAACATCACGGTCGTGGGGGTGCCGCGGCACGACCCTGGACCCTAGGCTGTGGCACCGACGGCGAACGGGGACGAAGGACGGTGGCGGTGCGGCGCGGGCGACGGACGGCGGTGGTCGCCGCGATGGCGCTGCTCGCCATGGCGGGGTGCACCCGGCACGACAGCGGCGAGGTGGCGCTGACGGTGTCCCGGTCCGGCTGCGGCACCGAATGGCACGATCCGCACGGCGGTGAACGCACGTTCCAGGTGCACAACGTCGGCATCAACACCACCGAGGTGGAGCTGGTCGATCCGGCCAACGGCGCCGTCTACGCCGAACTGGAGAACCTCGGCCCCGGCTCGACCCGCCCGATGCAGGTCACCCTCGGTCGCGGCCGGTACGCGTTCCGCTGCCTGCCGGAGGACACTGACGCGATCACCGGCCCGACCGTCACGGTCACCGACGGCCCGAAGCGCGGGGCGCCGGCCGTGGTCCCGGTCGACGAGCAGGTGCTGCGCGGTTCGGTGACCACCTACCGGTCGTACGTGCAGCACGCGTTCCCGGCGCTGCGCCGCGACGTGGCCCGGCTGGACAGCGCGGTCCGCTCCGGCGACCGGGCCGCGGCGCGGCGGGCGTGGCTGCCGGCCCACCTGGACTACGAGCGGCTCGGCGCGGCGTACGGGACGTTCGGTGACCTGGCCGACGCGATCGACCGGCTGCCCGCGGGCCTGCCGAAGGGCGTGCACGATCCGGGCTTCACCGGCTTCCACCGCGTCGAGTACGGCCTGTGGCACGGCGAGTCGCTGCGCACCCTGCGTGCGCCGGCCGGCGCGCTGGACTCGGACGTGGCGAAGCTGGTCGAGAAGTTCGGTACCGAACGGGTCGATCCGAACGACCTGCCGCTGCGCGCGCACGAGATCCTGGAGATGACCTTGCAGTTCGAGCTGACCGGCGAAGCCGACCAGGGTTCGGGCACCACACTGGCCACCGCCCGGGCCAACGTCGACGGGACCGACGCGGTGCTCGACGCGCTGCGTCCGGTGCTGAAGTCGCGCTACCGCGGTCTTTCCGGCGCGGACGCCGCGCTGCGCCGGCTGCGGACGCTCTTGGACGCGCAGCAGCGGCACGGCGACTGGACGCCGGTCGACGAGCTGTCCGCCGCGCAGCGCCGGGCGATCGACGGCGCCACCGGTGCGGCGCTGGAGCGGCTCGCCCCGATCGCCGCGCTGGCCCAGGTACGGCGGGCCGGATGAGCGGGCGTCCGGCCGGCGTCGTGCTGAAGGAGGAACATCGATGAGCGAGCCGCGGTGGCCCCGCCGGCAGCTGCTGACCGGCGCGATCGGCGTCGGTGCCGGGGCGGTGGCCGGGGTCGGCGCCACTCTCGGCACCCAGCAGTACGCGCACGCCGACGAACCGGCGGCACCCGACCACATCGCCTTCCACGGGGCGCACCAGGCCGGCGTCGTGGACGCCGCCCCCGCGCACAGCACGTTCGTCTCGTTCGACGTGCTGGCGGCCGACCGCGCGCAGCTGGCTGAGCTGCTCGCCACGATGACCGAACGGGCGAGGTTCCTGACCGCCGGCGGTACCCCGGCCAACCCGGGCATCACGGCACCGCCGGACGACTCCGGCATCCTCGGCCCGCAGGTACCGCCGGACCGGCTCACCGTCACCGTCGGGGTCGGCGCCTCGCTGTTCGACCACCGGTACGGGCTGGCTGACCGGCGCCCCAGCCAGCTGCGGCCGATGCGCACGTTCCCGAACGACGATCTGGATCCGGCCTGGTGCCACGGTGACCTGAGCGTGCAGTTCTGTGCGCCCAACCGGGACACCGTGATCCACGCGCTGCGCGACGTCACCCGCGCCACCCGCGGCGGGATGCAGATCCGGTGGAAGATGGACGGCTTCATCCCGCCGCCCCGCCCGTCCGGTGCGCCGCGCAACCTGATGGGCTTCAAGGACGGTACCGCGAACCCGGACACCTCCGACGCGCACCGGATGAACCGGGTCGTCTGGCTGGGTCGGGAGTCCGGCGAACCGGGCTGGACGCGGGGTGGCAGCTACCAGGTGGTGCGGTTGATCCGGATGCGGCTGGAGTTCTGGGACCGGGTCTCCACCTCCGAGCAGGAGCTGCTGTTCGGCCGCCGCCGGGACAACGGCGCCCCGCTGGACGGCACCCACGAACGCGACGTCCCGCAGTACGCGAAGGATCCGATCGGTGCGGCGATCCCGCTGACCTCGCACATCCGCCGGGCGAACCCGCGGACCGCGAAGACCGCGGGATCGGTGCTGCTGCGCCGGCCGTACAACTACGATCGTGGCGTCGACGCGGTCGGCGACCTGGACATGGGTCAGCTGTTCCTCTGCTACCAGCGTGACCTCGCGGCGCAGTTCGAAGCCGTGCAGACCCGGCTGATCGACGAACCGCTGGTCGACTACATCACGCCGTTCGGCGGCGGGTACTTCTTCGTGCTGCCCGGCGTGCGCGACCGGCGCGACCGCTACGGCAGCGCGCTGCTCGCGTGACGTCCACTGTGGACTGACCGCGTCTTCACCCGCCGGCCAACCGGCGTTGGTGCGGCGGCCATCGGCGCCCGTCAGAGTGCGGGCGGTGCCCGGACCACCGGGTTCCGCCGGCCGACCCGGCCGGCCTTCCGCTCCGCGCAAGGAGGCGAGTGGGCGTGAAAGCCCGCATCCGAACCCGTACCGCCAAGCTGGCGGTCGTCACCGCGGCGGCCATCGCCGCGGTGACCGTGGTCGCCGGTACCTCGGTCAGCTGGGCCGGGCACGGCCACGGCCACGGCCACAAGCCGGTGCACACCGCGACGCCGATCAAGCACGTGGTGGTCATCTTCGGTGAGAACATCTCGTTCGATCACTACTTCGGCACCTACCCGCACGCGGCGAACACCGACGGCACCCCGTTCCACGCCGCCCGGCACACCCCGTCGGTCGACGGCCTGTCGCACGACCTGCTGACCGACAACCCCAACCAGTACGACCCGAAGCGGCTCACCCCGTCGCAGGCGATGACCTGCGACCAGAACCACGGTTACGGGGCCGAGCAGAAGGCCTACGACGGTGGCAAGGCCGACAAGTTCGTCGAGTACACCGAGACCGACACCTGCACCGGGCAGCCGATCCTGTTCGGTGAGCCGGGCCTGGTGATGGACTACTACGACGGCAACACGGTCACCGCGATGTGGAACTACGCCCAGCGGTACTCGATGAGCGACAACTCGTTCAACACCACGTACGGGCCGTCCACGCCGGGCGCGCTGAACCTGGTCTCCGGCCAGACGCACGGCGGCTACGCGGTCGACCCGGTGACGCACGAGAAGACCTCCGACTCGTACGTGGTGGCCTCGCCGGACGCCGACGGAGTCGGGACGGTCATCAACGACCCGGACCCGGCGTTCGACGACTGCTCGGACAAGAACCACACCGCCGACGAGAACCTCGCGGTGATGACCGGGGACAACATCGGCGACAAGCTGAACGCCAAGGGAGTCACCTGGGGCTGGTTCCAGGGCGGCTTCCGGCCGACCGGCACCGCCAACGGGTACGCGGTCTGCGGCGCCACGCACGCCAACGTGGGCGGCAACCAGGTGGTGGACTACAGCCCACACCACGAGCCGTTCCAGTACTACGAGTCGACCTCGAACCCGAAGCACCTGCCGCCGTCGTCGGTGCGGGCCATCGGCCACACCGACCAGGCCAACCACCAGTACGACATGAGCGACTTCGACGCCGCCGTGGCCGCGAACAACGTTCCCGCGGTCAGCTTCCTGAAGGCGCCGGCCTACCAGGACGGGCACGCCGGCTACTCCGACCCGCTGGACGAGCAGCAGTTCGTGGTGAAGACGCTGAACGAACTGCAGCGTTCCAAGGACTGGAAGTCCACCGCGGTGGTGCTGGCCTACGACGACTCGGACGGCTGGTACGACCACGTCGCGCCGACCGTGATCAACGGGTCGAGCGACTCGGCGCAGGACCAGGCGGCCTGCACGGCGAGGTCGTCGGCCGGCGGGTACGCCGACCGGTGCGGGTACGGGCCGCGGCTGCCGCTGCTGGTGCTCTCGCCGTACGCGAAGCGCAACCACGTCGACCACACCCGCACCGACCAGACCTCGGTACTGCGGTTCATCGAGGACAACTGGCACACCGGGCGGATCGGTGACCACTCGTTCGACAGCCGGGCCGGCAGCCTGGCCGGGATGCTGGACTTCCGGCGCCGGCCGGACACCCGGCCGCTGATCCTCGACCCGAGGACCGGCGCGGTCACCCGGCACTGAGTACGGAGCGTCCGGCGCCGACCCGCGGCTCGTCGCGGGGCCGGCGCCGGACGTGTCATCGCGGTGCCGACACCGCGGCGGGCGCGATGGCGTGGGCGGCCCGGCGCCGCTCGACCACCAGCCCGGCGGCCACCAGGACGGCGCCGGCGCCGGCCACCGCGACCAGACCCGCCAGGGTCCGCACACCCGCCGCGGCCACCGCCGCGACCAGCAGCAGGCCCAGGTGCAGCGACTGGTCGACCAGGTAGGGCCCCTCCGACCAGTCGTCGGCGCGTTTCGCGGCGAGGAACCACTGCACCACCCAGCGCCGATCGATCACCGCGTGGCTGCTCGCCGAGACGGCCAGCGCGGCCAGCACCCCGAGCAGGCCGACCGGCGCGACCATCGCGACCAACGCGAGGCAGGCGGCCTGGACCGCGGTGTAGACCAGCACGTGCCGCAGGCACCAGCTCCAACCCCGCCACGGCGGCGCGCCGCGGGCCAGCTCGGGCAGGCTCGGCGCGCCCTTGCCGGCCGCGGCGGCGGGGCTCTGCAAGGGGTGGTCACCGAGATGGTGGCCGGCGAACAGCGCCACGTACGTGGCAGCCGCAACGGCTGCGGTCTCGACGGTCGGCATGGCGCGTGCGCTCCTTCCGCAGGTCCCCGGTGACCCGCTGGGATGTCGTCGGCGGCAACCGTGCCGCCTGGCGCAATCGTGCTTGCTCGTGCCGCGCTCCGGTGTCCTGCGCAGGACACCTTGACCGTCGTCTCGATCACTCAGCGTCGTGGTGGATCCGGCGCCGCGCCACACCACGCTGGCGGCGGGGTGATCGTCGGATACGAAGTGTCATGAACGACCCGTTCGGGTGTCGTATGTCCGACGCGTCCCGGGTACCCCGGACGGGTCAGCGGGTGGTGGCGTCGACCGCCGCGCCGACGATGCCGGCCTCGTTGAGCAGTTCGGCCGGCCGCAACTCGGTGGGTACCTCGGCCAGCTCGGGGAGGAACTTGTCGGCCTTCTTGCTCACCCCGCCGCCGATGATCACCAGCTCCGGCGACAGCAGCGCCACGACATGAGTCAGGTACCGGCGGACGTGGTGGTGCGCCCAGTGCGACCAGCTCTGGTCGGCGCGTTCCCGGGCGGCCGCCGACGCGTGCTTCTCCGCGTCGTGGCCGTCGATCTCCAGGTGGCCGAACTCGGTGTTGGGCACGAGCAGGCCGTCGACGAACAGGGCGCTGCCGATACCGGTACCGAAGGTGAGCAGCAGCACCGTGCCGGGCCGGCCGCGCCCGGCGCCGAACCGCATCTCGGCCACGCCCGCCGCGTCCGCGTCGTTGAGTACCGTCGCCGGCCGGCCCGTCGCCTTGGTGAACAGCGCGTGCGCGTCGACCCCGACGAAGGAGGGCGCGAGGTTGGCCGCGGTACCGATGACGCCGTGGCTGACCACGCCGGGGAACGTGACGCCCACCCGACCGTTCCAGTCGAAGTGCCGGACCAACTGCGCGACCACGTCGGCGACGTTGTCCGGGGTCGGCGGGTGCGGTGTCTCGATCCGGAACCGCTCACCGACCAGTTCGCCGCTGCCGACGTCGACCGGCGCCCCCTTGATGCCACTGCCGCCGATGTCGATGCCCAGTACGTGCACGCTCGCCTCCCGGGGTCGGTGCGCCCAGTACAGCATCCCGGCGGCGCTCGCGTCGGCGTGTCCGGCGGCAACGGGGTCGTCCCGTGGCCGGGCGGGCGCCGGGTGTCCGCGCCGTCGGGCCGCCGGCGTGGCGCCGGCGGCCCAGCGGGTCCGTGGCCCCAGCGGATCCGCGGCCCCAACGGATCCGGCGGGCCGGGCAGGTTCGGTTCAGACGGGCTCGGTGGTTCAGGCGGCCGGCGCCTTCTCGGTGCTACCGAACTGCTCGGCCTCGGTCGATCCGGACAGCGCGGTGGTGGACGAGTTCGGCGTGATCGCCGTCGACACCAGGTCGAAGTAGCCGGTGCCGACCTCGCGCTGGTGCCGGGTGGCGGTGTAGCCCTCCGCCTCGGCCGCGAACTCCGCCTCCTGCAGCGTCACGTACGCGCTCATCCCGGTCTGCGCGTACCCGCGGGCCAGGTCGAACATCGAGTGGTTGAGTGCGTGGAACCCGGCCAGCGTGATGAACTGGAACGAGTACCCCATCGCGGCGAGTTCACGCTGAAACTTCGCGATCGTCTCGTCGTCGAGGTGCCGCTTCCAGTTGAACGACGGCGAGCAGTTGTAGGCGAGCATCTGGTCCGGGTACTGCCGCTTGATCGCCTCGGCGAACTTGCGCGCCACGCCGAGATCCGGCGTCCCGGTCTCCATCCACAGCAGGTCCGCGTACGGCGCGTACGCGAGACCCCGAGCCACGCAGGCGTCCAGTCCGTTGTCGACCTTGAAGAACCCCTCCGCGGTCCGTTCGCCGGTGACGAAGCGCTGGTCGCGCTCGTCCACGTCGGAGGTGAGCAGCGTCGCCGCCTGCGCGTCGGTCCGGGCGATCACCACGCTCGGCACCCCGGCCACGTCGGCGGCCAGCCGCGCCGCGTTGAGGGTACGGATGTGCTGCCCGGTCGGCACCAGCACCTTGCCGCCCAGGTGCCCGCACTTCTTCTCGCTGGCCAACTGGTCCTCGAAGTGCACCCCGGCGGCACCGGCCGCGATCATCGCCTTCATCAGCTCGTAGGCGTTGAGCGGCCCGCCGAAGCCGGCCTCGGCGTCGGCGACGATCGGCGCGAGCCAGTGCACCTGCGTGTCGGCGTCCTCGGTGCCCTCGGTCTGCTGCTCGGCCCAGGCGATCTGGTCGGCGCGCAGCAGCGCGTTGTTGATCCGGCGCACCGCGGTCGGCACCGAGTTGACCGGGTACAGGCTCTGGTCCGGGTAGGTCTGGCCGGCCTGGTTGGCGTCCGCGGCGACCTGCCAGCCGGACAGGTAGATCGCCTGCAGCCCGGCTCGGACCATCTGCACCGCCTGGCCGCCGGTCAGCGCGCCCAGGGCGGGCACGAACCGTTCCGAGCGCAGCAGCCGCCACAGCCGGCGGGCGCCGAGGCGGGCCAGGGTGTGCTCCTCCTGCACCGATCCGCACAGCCGCACCACGTCGGTGGCGGTGTAGTCACGGGTCACCCCGTACCACCGCGGGTCGGTCCGCCAGAGCCGCTCCAGTTGGGCCGCCTTGCTCTGCGCCGTCGCGGCGGTACGGGTCTGTCCGGACTCCGGGGTGTGCGTGTTCGTGGTCGACATGTCGCTGCCTCCTGCCACAGGTGCGCTGGTGATCGCCGACGCGTTGTTGCACATCGCTGGGCCCGCCGCGTGGCTGCCGGTCGCGGGCGAACCGAGGACGGTGCCTCGCGATACCGACGAGTCTGTGGCCGCGGGGGTGGCGACCCCAGCCGAATGTGAGCTGAAGATCTGCAGAATTTCAGCTAGAGTGAAGTGATGCCGAAGTTGCAGTCGAAAGAAGATCAGAGTTTCACCGCGGAGCTCGATCTGGCGACCTTCGGGCAGCGCTTGAGGCACCTGCGCGGCCGGGCCGGGCTGACCCTCGCCGAGCTCGGCCAGCGGGTCGGCCGGTCCCCGTCCGCGCTGTCGATGCTGGAGAACGGTCGGGTCGAGCCGAAGCTGTCACTGCTCACCGCGCTCGCCGGGGAACTCGGCTGCGCCCTGGACGACCTGCTGTCCAGCGAGCCGCCCACCCGGCGCGCCCAACTCGAACTCGCCCTCGACGCCGCCCAGCGCGACCCGCTGTACGCGGCGCTCGGGCTGCCCCGGCTGCAGGTCTCCCGCCGGGTGCCCACCGATGTCCTGGAGCACCTCGTCGGGCTGTACGGGGAGTTGAAGCGGCGGGACGCCCGCCCGACCGGTACCCCGGAGGAGGCGCGGATCGCGAACGCCGCGCTGCGCACCGAGATGCGCGAGCGGGACAACTACTTCGCCGGCATCGAGCGGCTCGCCGCCCAGTCCCTGGAGGCTGCCGGGTACGGCGGCGGCGCGGTCTCCGAGGGCCTGCTGCTGGCGCTGGTGTCGCACGCCGGTTTCACCCTGCGTTACGTCGCGGACCTGCCGCACTCGGTGCGGTCGGTGACCGATCTGCGGCATCGGCGCATCTACCTGGCCAGGGCGAGCTTCGGGATGCACACCCCGCGCACCGTGCTGCTGCAGACCCTCGGTCACTTCCTGCTCGGTCACGACCAGCCGCGCGACTTCGCCGACTTCCTGCGACAGCGGGTGGAGGCGAACTACTTCGCCGCCGCGGTGCTGGTCCCGGAGTCGGCCGCGGTGCCCTACCTGCGGCAGGCGAAGAAGGCGCGCGACCTGTCGGTGGAGGACCTGCGGGACGTGTTCGCCACCTCGTACGAGATGGCCGCGCACCGCTTCACCAACCTCGCCACCCGGCACCTGGACCTGCGCTGCCACTTCACCAAGAACGACGAGTCCGGGATCATCTACAAGGCGTACGCCAACGACGGGCTGGTGTTCCCGACCGACGCCACCGGCGCGATCGAGGGCCAGCGGATGTGCCGGTACTGGTCGGGCCGGCAGGTGTTCGCGGCGCCGGACCGGTTCTCGATCCACTACCAGTACACCGACAAACCGAACGGCACGCACTGGTGCGCGGCGTACGTCGATCCGAGCCGGGACCGCAACTTCGCCATCACGCTCGGCGTCCGGTACGCCGACTCGCGCTGGTTCCGCGGGCGGGAGACGACGAACACGGCGAGGTCGGCCTGCCCGGACGGGGAGTGCTGCCGGCGGCCACCGGCGGAGCTGTCCCGGCGCTGGGACCAGCTCGCCTGGCCGTCGGCCCGGGCGCACTCGCACATCCTCGCCGCGCTGCCGCCCGGCACGTTCCCCGGCGTCGACGAGACCGACGTGTACACCTTCCTGGACCGGCACGCGGAGTAGACGGCCCGCCGTACGGGGAAAAGGACGAAGTTCAACGATTCGGCCGAGCGTGGATTATCACTACAATTGGTGTGACTCTTGTTACTGAGCAGACACATGCCCGTACTGCCTGGTAACCGACCCGGGCGGGTGTAAGTTCCGAACCGGATCTACGGGGCCGTAGGTTACGGGCCCGTAGGGGATGTCCGCAGCACCGATTCGGGTGGCGCGAGGGTTCCCGACCGCTCGGCTGTGTTCGAGTGCGGCACAAGTCGATACGACCGCAGACACCGCGCCAACCTGCGACTTCCGCTTGCAGGCGGTTCGTTGGGAGGTCACGTGCATCTGTCAGTCGCCGGGACGAGCGAGCCACTGACCGGTGAGGTCGTCGTTCCGAACTCCAAGTACCACGCGCACCGGGCGCTGATCCTGGCCTCGCTCGCACCCGGTACCAGCACCGTGCGCGGTCTGTCCGACGCGCACCACGTGCACTACACCGTGGAGCTGCTGCGCGCGCTCGGGGTCCGCGTCGAGATCGGCGGGGACACCTTCGTGGTGCACGGCGGCGGATACCACCCGGTGCGCGAGACGGTGACCGCCGGCAGCTCCGGTACCACGCTGTACTTCATGATCGGGCTCGCCTCGCTCGCCGACGCGCCGGTCACCGTCACCGGCCAGAAGTACTTCCAGCGCCGCCCCGTCGCGCCGCTGCTGCGGGCGCTGACCCAGATGGGAGTGAGCCTGTCGTCCGCCGACGGCTGCCCGCCGATCCAGGTACAGCCGAAGCGGCCGACCGGTGGCCGGGTGCGGATCCCCGGCACGCTGTCCCAGTGGATCTCCGGGCTGGTGCTGCTCGCGCCGTTCGCCACCGGCCGGACCGTCATCGAGGTGGAGGGCGAACTCAACGAACGCACCTACCTGAGGCTCACCGTCGACATGATGCGCCGGTTCGGGCTGGCCGTCGACGTCGCCGACGACTGGCGCACCTTCACGATCGAGCCGAACCAGCAGGCGGTACCGGCCACCGTGACGTTGCCGCCGGACATCGGCTCGGCCGCGTTCGGCCTGGCCGCCGCCGCGATCCACCCCTCCGACGTGCTGTTCCACGGGATGACCAGCACCGCCGCGGCGGACACCGACCACCCCGAGGCCGACCTGCTGTCCATCGTGGACCGGATGGGCCTGACGCTGGACTACGACGCCGCCGCCGGTGCGGTCCGGGTCCGGCACGACGGCGCACCGCTGAACGCCACCGAGGTCGACTGCCGGGACCTGCCCGACATGCTGCCGGTGCTGTCCACGATGGCCACCTTCGCCCGCGGGACCACCGTGCTGCGCAACGTCGGGCACGCGCGGCTCAAGGAGTCCGACCGGGCGTCGGCGATGCTGCAGCTCAACCGGATGGGCGGCCGGCTGGAACTGGCCGAGGCGACCCTGCGGGTGCACGGGGTACCGGGGCTGACCGGCGCGAGCATGTCGTCGTTCAACGACCATCGGGTACTGATGTCGCTCGCGGTCGCCGCCTCCCGCGCGGCGGGCCGGTCCAGCCTCACCTACCCCAACGCGTACCGGATCTCCTACCCGCAGTTCCTCACCGCGATGAACGGCATCGGGATCGAGATGTCGGTCGCCGACGGCAGCGGTACCGGCCGGCCCCGCCGCTCCCGCAGCCGCAAGGCGCCCGCCTCCGCGGAGGTACCGATCAGCGAATGGGTGCAGCGGTGGGCCACCGAACGGCCGCACGCCACGGCGGTGGTCGACGTGCGGCCCGGTGCGATGCACACGCACAGCTGGCAGGAGCTGATGGAGCAGGCCGACCGCGTTGCCACGCTGCTGCTCGATCTCGGCGTCGAGCGCGGTGACCGGGTCGCCTTCCAACTGCCGAACTGGTTCGAGTTCGTGGTGATCGCGCTCGCGACGCTGCGCATCGGTGCGGTCTGCTGCCCGCTGATGCCGATCTTCCGGGAACGTGAGATGGCCTTCGCGCTGCGCCGGTCGCGGGCCAAGGTGCTGTTCGTGCCGGACACCTTCCGCGGCCGGGACCACCGCCAGGAGGTGGCGGCGCTGCTCGGCGCCGGGATGTCCGGCAGCGTGGACGACGCCGCGCCGGGCGCCGGTACCGGTCTCGACGCGCTGACCGACGTGATCGTGGTACCGGCCAGCGACGCGAATGCGGACCGGCTGCGGCTGCCCGAGGGCGGCAGCGCCGCCTGGCACAGCTACCCCGAGCTGTTGCGGGACGTGACGATCGACGTGACCCGGCTCGGTGCACAGCGGCCCGGCGCGGACGCGACGGCGCAGCTGCTGTTCACCTCCGGTACCTCCGGGGAGCCGAAGGCGGCGCTGATGCGGGGCCGTTCGCTGACCACCGCCGCGCTGATGGAGGTGCGGCACCTGGGGCTGGGCCCGGACGACTGCGTCTACATCCCGTCGCCGCTCGCGCACCAGACCGGCTTCCTGTACGGGATGTGGCTGGCGTTCGTGCTCGGCGCCCCGCAGGTGATCCAGGGCCAGTGGTCCTCGTCCCGGGCGCTGCGGGCGATGCGTGACCACCGGGTCAGCTTCGTCCAGGCGGCCACACCGTTCCTCGCCGATCTGGTGAAGGGCGTCGAGGACGGCGACCGGGCACCGGAGTCGCTGCGCGTCTTCGTGGCCACCGGCGCCGCGGTACCGCGCGGCCTGGCCGAGCGCGCCACCCGGATCCTCGGTACCACGGTGTGCGGCGCCTGGGGCACCACCGAGACGTGCCTGGGTACGCTCGCCGCGCCAGGCGACGAGCCGGCGAAGACCTGGGGTACCGACGGTCGGGCGCTCGACGGCATCACCATCCGCATCGTCGACGACGAGGGGCGGCAGCTGCCGGCCGGTGTCGAGGGCAACTTCGAGCTGAAGAGCCCGACGTTCTTCGAGGGATACCTGGACCATCCGGAGTGGACCGCGGACGCGTTCACCGGCGACGGTTTCTTCCGCACCGGGGATCTGGGCATCATCGACGAGTCCGGGTACATCCGCATCACCGGCCGGGTCAAGGACGTGATCAACCGGGGCGGGGAGAAGGTGCCGGTGTCGGAGATCGAGCAGTTGCTCTACCAGCATCCGTCCGTGGCGGAGGCCGCCATCGTCGCGATGCCCGACCCCCGGCTGGGCGAGCGGGCCTGCGCGTTCGTCGTCCTGGCGCCGCACGCCGACCTCGACTTCGGCGCGATGCAGAAGTACCTCAACACCCACCAGGTGGCGAAGACGTACTGGCCGGAGCGGCTGGAGCTGGTCGACGAGCTGCCCCGCAACCCGACCGGCAAGATCCAGAAGTTCCTGCTGCGCGAGCGGGCCCGCGCGCTGCGCCCGGACCGGGACGGTGCCCGGTGACGCCGCCCACCAGCCAGCCCCCTGCGACGAGGAGTACGACCGTGACCCAGAACGAACTCCCGACCACCACCGGTGTCGTGGACGAGACCGAGTTCGCCGCGCTCAAGGCCGAGGTGGCCGACTACGTGGCCGGGCCGGCCGAGCGGTGGGCGCAGCGCATCGAACGCGACGCCGAGGTGCCGGACGCGGTGTTCGCCGAACTGCGGGACCGCGGCTACCTGTCGCTTGCGGCGCCGGTCGAGTACGGCGGGCGCGGGGTGCCGTTCTCCCGGTACCTGGAGCTGATGGAGCTGTTCTCCATGTCGCACGCCTCGATCCGGATGATCGTGCACGTGGTGAACGGCATCTGGCGGGCGATCGACCAGTTCGCCACCGACGAGCAGCGCAAGCGGTTCGTGTTGCCGGTGATCGCCGGGGAGAAGCGGGCCGCGTTCACGCTGACCGAGCCGACCGCCGGTACCGGCGCCGACCTGCGGTGCAGCGTGACGCGGGAGGGCGACACGTACTTCCTGTCCGGGGAGAAGCACCTGATCACGTTCGGGGTGAACTGCGACTGGTGGCTGCTGTTCGCCCGACTGGCCGGGACCACCGGCAAGGACGGCACGGTCGCGCTGATGGTCGACCGCGACGCCGCGGGTGTCACGGTCGAGGAGATGGCCGAGACGATGGGGGTGCGGGGCACCGACCACGCGCACCTGACGTTCGACCGTACCCCGGTGCCGGTGGGCAACCGGCTCGGCGAGGAGGGTCGCGGGCTGGAGGTCGCGCTCGGCGGGTTCCTGCAGCCGAGCCGGATCTCGGTGGCGATGAGCTGCGTGGGGCTGGCCCGGCGGGCGCACGAGCTGGCCATGGCGCACGCGCTGCGGCGGGAGACCTTCGGCAAGAAGCTCGCGCAACGGCAGGCGATCAGCTTCGCGATCGCCGAGAACGCCGCCGACATCGAGGCGGCCCGCGCGCTGACCCTGCACGCCGCGCGGGAGTGGGAGGCCGGCAGCCCGCAGTCGGCCGTACTGTCCTCGGCGTCGAAGCTGACCGCGGTCGACATGCTCACCCGGGTCACCGACCGGGCGTTGCAGATCCACGGCGGCATCGGTTACTGGTCGACCAGCCCGATCGAACGCGTGTACCGGGATGCCCGGGCGCAGCGGTTCGAGGAGGGCACCAACGAGATCCAGAAGACCGTCATCGCGCGCGAGGTGCTGCGCGAGTTCGCGGAGGGGAGCGCGGAATGAGCGCGTCTGCGCGAGTGAACCGGGAAGGCCACGGGTGGTGTCTCGCCGGCCTCGTGGTGCGAGAGGAGCGCCGATGAACCAGCGTCCGGGGGCGTACTCGCGGCCCAGCGAGTTCGCCGACACCGTCACCGTCATCACCGGAGCCTCGCGGGGCATCGGCCGGTCGCTCGCGCTGTCGCTGGCCGCGGCCGGCGGTACCGTGGTGATCAACTACAAGCGCAACACCGAGGCGGCGGAGAAGACGCTCGCCGAGGTGGAGGGGTTGGGCGGCCGCGGGATCACCGTCGCCGCCGACGTGGAGGAGCCGGACGACATCGACCGGCTGTTCGACGTGGTGCAGAGCACCTACGGCACGATCCACCACTTCGTGTCGAACGCGGCGGCCAGCTCGTTCAAGCCGATCATGGAGCTGAAGGCGCACCACCTGGACCGGTCGTACGCGATGAACGTCCGGGCACTGGTGCTCGGCGCGCAGCGGGCGGTGCCGCTGATGACCGGCGGCGGTCGGATCGTCACCCTCTCCAGCTACGGCTCGATCCGGGCCTACCCCAGCTACGCCAACCTCGGTTCGGCGAAGGCCGCCATCGAGGCGTGGGTGCGCTACATGGCGGTCGAGTTCGCGCCGTACGGGATCAACGTCAACGCGGTCAACGGCGGCATCATCGAGTCCGACTCCTCGGCGTACTTCTACGACGTACCCGGGATGCCGCCGCTCGACGACGTGCTGCGGCTGGTGCCCAAGCGGCGGATGGGTTCGGTCCGGGAGGTCTCCGACGTGGTGCTGTTCCTGCTGTCGGAGGCGTCCGGCTACATCACCGGCCAGTCGATCGTGGTGGACGGCGGGCTGTCCACCATCGCGCCGCCGTTTCACGCCGACACCACGCCGCCGCTGCGGCTGCCGGAGGTGCCGCCGGCCGCGCCGTCCCGCCGGCAGCACGATGGTTGACCGACCGGCCGGGCTGCGCCGGGTGCTCAGCCCGGTGGCGCTCGGCGGCCTGGCGCTGCCGCACCGGGTGGTGATGGGCTCGATGCACCTGGGCATCGAGGACCGCGACGACGGTGGTGCCGCGCTCGCCGCGTTCTACGCCGCGCGGGCGGCCGGCGGTGCCGGGCTGATCGTCACCGGCGGGTCGGCGGTCAGCCGGGTCGGCGCCGGCGGGGTGCACTACAGCTTCGTCAACGAGCCCGCCGACGCGCCCCGGCTGGCCCGGGTCGCGGCGGCGGTACACACGGCCGGTGGGTTGATCGCGCTGCAGCTGTTCCACGCCGGCCGCTACGCCTTCGCCGCCTCGTTCGGGCTGCAGCCGGTGGCGCCGTCGGCGGTACCGAGCCGGTTCTCGCCCGATGAGCCGCGGGCGCTGACCGGCGCCGAGGTGGCGGCGACGATCGACGACTTCGGCCGTGCGGCGGCGACCGCGCGGCGGCTCGGATTCGACGCGGTGGAGTTGATGGGTTCGGAAGGCTACCTGCTCAACGAGTTCACCTCGCCGGTGACCAACCACCGCGACGACGAGTGGGGCGGCGACCCGGCGCGGCGCCGCGCCTTCCCGCTGGCCGTACTGGCCGCCGTCCGGGCCGCCGCCGGTACCGACTTTCCGGTGATCTACCGGCTCTCCGGCGCCGACCTGATGGACGGCGCACCGGACGAGGACGAGGTGCTGGCGCTGGCGACGGCGCTCGCCGGGGCCGGCGCCGCGGCGCTCAACGTCGGCATCGGCTGGCACGAGTCCCGGGTACCGACCGTGCAGGCGCTCGTGCCGCCCGGCACCTGGGCGCCGTACGCGGCGCGGATCCGGGCCGCGGTCGACGGCGTGGTGCCGGTGATCGCCTCGAACCGGATCAACCGGCTCGCCCAGGCCGAACAGCTGCTCGCCGACGGCGCCGCGGACCTGGTCAGCCTGGCCCGGCCGTTCCTCGCCGACCCGGAACTGATCGCGCGCTCGCGCGCCGGCCGGCCGGTCAACGTCTGCATCGGCTGCAACCAGGCCTGCATCGACCGTTCGCTCACCGACGAGGCGGTCTCCTGCATGGTCAACCCGTCCGCCGGCCACGAACAAGACCTGTTCGTCGCCGGCTCGGGCGCCCCCGGCAGCGCCGGCGCGAGTGCCGGCGGCCCCGCCCCTGCCGCCCCCGGCTCCGCCCCTGGCGCCCCCGGGCCCTCCGGCGCTGCCGGCTCCGGAGGGCCCGGCGCCACGGGCCGCCGCCGGTACGCGGTGATCGGCGCCGGGCCGGCAGGGCTCGCCGCGGCACGCGCCCTGGCGAGCGCCGGTGCGCGCGTCGTGCTGTACGAGGCGGGGGCGGCGCCGGGCGGGCAGTTCCGGCTGGCCAGGCTGGTGCCCGGCAAGGCGGACTACGGCGCCACGATCGAGTACTACGCCGCCGAACTCGCCGCGCTCGGCGTCGAGCTGCGACTCGGCCACCCGGTCGGCCCGGGCGACCGAGCCGAGCTGGCCGGCTGCGCCGGCATCGTGCTGGCGACCGGTGTCGTGCCCCGGCCGGTCGAGCTGCCCGGCGCCGACGGCCCGAACGTCCTGACCTATCCGGAGGCGTTCGCCGCCGCCGACCGGCTCGGCGACCGGGTCGTCGTGGTCGGCGGCGGCGGCATCGCGGTCGACCTGGCGCACCTGCTCAGCCACGGGGCGACCGACGGCGACGAGCGGGATCGGTTCCGCGCCGAGCACGGCCTGGCCGAGCGGCCGGTCCCGGTGACCGGCGGCCGCCAGGTGACGCTGCTTCGCCGCGGCCCCCGGATCGGTGCCGGGATCGGGCGAACGACCCGCTGGACGCTGCTGGCCGCGCTGCGTCGCCGCGGCGTGCTGCTGCGCACCGGTGTGCGCTACGAGCGGATCACGCCGGAGGGCGTCGTACTGGCCGGCGGCGACGGGCCGGAGCTGGTCGGCGCCGACACCGTGGTGCTCGCCGCCGGGCAGGTACCGGCCGATGCGCTGCGGCCGATGCTCGCCGGGCTGGCCGTGCCGTACCGGGTGATCGGCGGTGCGGCGGACGGCGCGGTCGACGCCGTCACCGCCTTCGCCGCCGGCGCGGCGGCCCGCGAGCTCCTGCGCGACGCCGATCCGTCGCCACGCCCTGAGCACCCGCCGGGCCGCCGCACGGCGGCACCGCGACCTCGGGGCCGCGGCGGGGGCCGACGATGGCGCTGCCCGGTTCTCAGCGGTCGAGGAGTGCCGCGAGGGTCTTCGGTGCGACCGTCCGGTACGCCTCGGTGACGAGTTCGCGAACCTGCTCCCAGTCGGTGTCGACGTCGAGGTACACGCCGAGCCAGCCGCGGTGGCCGACGTAGGGCGGCCGGTAGAACCGGTCCGGTTCGGCGCCGATCAGCGCCTGCTGCTCGCCCTGCGGTGCCGCGCACCAGAACCCGAGCCGGTCGTCGTGATGGTGGTCGGCGTACATGACGAACAGCCGGCGGTCGCGAACGAACCAGCACGGCTCACCGTGGCTGACCCGTTCGGTGACTTCCGGCAGGTCCAGGCACGCCTGGCGCAGCCGGAGCAGCGGATCGCTCATCCGCCCAGTGTGCCGGCACCGCGGCAGGACCCGCACGGGTTCGCCGCGGGGGAGCGAGGCCTGCACGTCGGCTCACCCGGCCCACGCCAGCTGGACGGGGCCGGCCGGACCCGGCGCCGCGGTCGGATCCGGTCCGGCGGTGCGGAGGTCACAGGAACCGGCGGGCTCCCACGTACTCGTCGGCGTACCGGTGCTCGGCCACCTTGACGATCTCGACGGTGCTGATCTCGGTACTGGTGTTGTTGGGTGCGTCGATCTCGTACCCGTCGCCGAGGTACATCCCGACGTGGTGCACGTACCCGTTGTCGTGCGCGTAGAACAGCAGGTCGCCGGGCTGCAGGTCGGAGTCGGCGACGGGGGTACCGGCCGCGTACTGGGCGTCGGCGTCCCGGGGGATCGTGACGCCGTGCACGTCGTACACGGTGTGGGTGAAGCCGGAGCAGTCGAAGCCCCAGGACGAGGTGCCGGCCCACACGTACGGCAGGCCGACGTACCGCTTGGCGGTGGCGACCAGGTCGGCGCCGGTGGGTGCCGGGATGTCGGCCGCCGTGTCGTACACCGCGGCGGCGGACTCGTCGAGGTACGCCGGGCCCCGGTCGGGGGTGGCGACCTCGATCGAGGAGCCGTCGTGGCCCAGGACGGGCAGCCGGGTGTCGAGCGCGACGTCCATGCTGCGGTGGGTCCGGGCGGCGTCGTCGTACAGCCCGGTGGTGGTCGCGGTGACCAGGGCGAACGGCTGCCCGGTGTACTGCCCGAACGCCGGGTCGGTGCTGATCTGCACGTCCGGGACCCAGCCCGGGTACCCGAGCGGGTTGCGTGGCGTCGGCTGGCCGTCGACCGCCACGTACGACCAGCCGTTCTTGTGGTCGAGGATGGTCACCTTGGTGCCGTACAGCGCCTGCGTCTCCAGCTCGCCGACGAGCCACAGCCGCTGGTCGATGGTGAGCCCGTCGGTCCAGGCGCGCAGGTCGACCGGGTTGCCGGTGGCGTCCGCGTCGACCTTGCGGTCCTTGTTCGGGTCGACCCAGAGCGTGGCCGCGGCGACGTCGACGTACCCGACCGTCGCGGTCGCGTGCGAGCCGGCGGTGGCGGCCCGTGGTGTGCGGTCGACCGGTGCCGGGGCGGCGGCGGACGGTCCGGCGAGGGCGAGCGCGGCGAGCGTCGGCGCGACGGCGAGCACGGACAGCAGGCGGCGAAGTGGCGGTGTGCGCACGGCGACTCCTCCAGGGCACGACCGGGTCCGGGACACGACCGGGGCGCGGCCCAGCGACACGGGGCAGGACGGATTCATCTTTCAACCGACTACGGACAGAAGCAAGATTCCTTCGTCATCTGTTTCATCTGGTGGTACTCGATGAGGGACATGACGGACATGGCCGGGCGGGCCGATCCGTGGCCCAGCGGCCGGGCGCGGCCGATCATGGGATTCAATGCAGGAATGGCATCGCGTCAGCCGACGGCCCGCCGGTACCGCAACCGGCCGCCGTCGAGGTTCCTGCGCCGGCTCACCGTCGGCATCGACATCGGCGGTACCAAGGTGGCCGGCGGCGTGGTCGACTCCGCCGGCCGGGTGCTGGACCGTACCCGCCGGGACACCCCGGGGTTGTCCAAGAGCCCGCGCGAGGTCGAGGAGACCATCGCCGACGTGGTGGACGAGCTGACCGGCCGGCACGACGTCGCCGCGGTCGGTATCGGCGCGGCCGGTTTCGTCGACGCGACCGGGTCGTCCGTGCTGTTCGCGCCGCACCTGTCCTGGCGGCACGAGCCGCTGCGGGAGGCGCTGTCGTCCCGGCTGCGGCTGCCGGTCGTGGTGGAGAACGACGCGAACGCCGCCGCCTGGGCGGAGTGGCGGTTCGGCGCCGGCCAGGGCGAGGACCACCTGATCTGCATCACCCTGGGTACCGGCATCGGCGGCGGCATCGTGGTCGACGGGCTGGTGCAGCGCGGTCGGTACGGGGTGGCCGGCGAGTTCGGGCACATGCAGGTGGTGCCCGGTGGGCACCGCTGCGAGTGCGGCAACCGGGGCTGCTGGGAGCAGTACGCGTCGGGCAACGCGCTGGTCCGGGAGGCGCGCGAGCTGGCCACCGCGGAGTCGCCGGTGGCGCAGGCGCTGCTGGACCGGGCCGGCCGGGACGTCGCGGCGATCACCGGCCCGCTCGTCACCGAGGCGGCGATGGCCGGCGACCCGACCGCGATCGAGCTGTTCGACGAGATCGGGCACTGGCTCGGTGTGGGCATGGCGGGCCTCGCCTGCGCGCTGGACCCGGGCTGCTTCGTGATCGGCGGTGGCGTCTCGGACGCCGGCGACCTGCTGCTCAACCCCGCCCGGGAGGCGTACCGGCGGACCCTGTCCGGGCGCGGTTTCCGCCCGGAGGCGCGGATCGTCCGGGCCACCCTGGGCAACGAGGCGGGCCTGATCGGTGCCGCGGACCTGGCCCGGGAGGAGATCCGGCTGTTCGCCCGGGATCCGCGCCGGGCCAGCTACCGGCGTCGGCTGTTCTTCGCCGACGAACGCGACCGCGGCTGACCCCGCGGCGGGCCGGGGCCGGCGAGCGTTCGGTCCGCGGCCGGCGATCGTGCGGTCCGCGAGGGCGCCCGCGGCCGGCGGCTGGCGCCCGCCCCGGCTGGTCGCGGCGCCGGGGCTGTCGCGGACGCCGGTAATCTGCCATGATCGCCTGGATCGTGTCCGTTGCACCGAAGGGGGCAACCGGTGGGCGTTCGGCGAGGCATCGGGAGCATTGTCGGAATCATCGCGTTGCTGGCCGCCGTCGGGCTCCCGACGGCGGCGCAGGCGGTCGGCTGGGACGGCGTCAAGCCGTACGTCGACGGCGGTCAGTCCACCGCCGGCCTGCAGAAACTCGTCTTCACCCCGACCGACACCAGCGGCATCGACCCCGCCTACACGGCCGGGCAGCTGTCCGCCGACGGCGCGCCGGGCCTCGCCCAGGTGTACGCGCACACCAACCACCAGCTGTACTACAAGAGCAACGCCAAGTGCGCCGGCGCCCGCTCGGCGATCGACGCCGCGGACGCCGAGTACACGCTGGCCGCCTGGTGCTTCGACGGGTCGGAGGAGACCTCGAACCGGTGGCTGCCGCAGGCGGTGACCACCTCGCAGGACGCCGAACGCTCCAGCGGGTACGACGCCGGCGGCGACGAGGTGGTCGCGGTGTGGCGGCAGGAGGCGCTGTCCGACGACCGGGCCCGCTGCCCCGGGCTGCCGAACGACACCGGGCGCTCGGCCGGGCTGCGGGCCAGCTTCGCCCAGCGGCCGTACACCAACGGGACGCACACCGCGTTCCGGCACGTGCTGCTGGTGGTGCCGGGTGCACCCAACGCCGCCGGGTTGACCTTCAGCCCGGTCTGCGACGTGCACGGCGGCGGCGCGACCTGGTTCGGCCCGTACCTGTTCGTGGCCCGGCACGGCGCGGGCGTGATGGTGTTCGACACCCGGCGCACCTACCTGATCCCGAACGACACGACCTGCGGCCCGGACGGCGCCAGGCCCACGCCGAACGACGTCGGGCAGGTCACCGATTCGTCGGGCGGCGCGCAGCTGTGTGCCGCCGGCTACCGGTACGTGATGTTCCAGATCGGCACCTTCCGCACCAGCCCGTCGGGCTGCAGCACCACGCCCGACGACCTCGACGCCGGCCTGTGCTTCTCGTCGATCGCGCTGCAGTGGTCGGGCAACCAGCTGGTCAGCACCGAGTACCGGGGCACCGCCGACATGACCGCCTCCGGCGTCCCGGTGCGCATCGTCAACTGGCGGATGAGCGACCTGGTCGACCGGGTCCAGCACGGCAGCTCGACCCCGGTGACCGCGGCGTCGCTGGCCACCACGAACTTCGAGGGCATCCAGGGGGTCGTGTCGCGGCCCAACACCAGCACCGGCCACCAGGAGTACTTCATCGCCCGGACGCTGCCCGGCAGCCACGGCAGCGAGCTGTGGTACGAGCAGGACAGCGACGGCGTGTGCCCGACGCCGGGCACGTTCGTCGACGACACCGAGTCGATGGCGTACTGGCACGACTCGGCCGGCAACGCCCACCTGTGGACGCTCACCGAGTACGCGAACACCCGGATGCTGGTGCGGGTGTACACCAAGGAGTACAACGGCCGTCCGTCCGGCTGCCCCACTCAGTGACCGGCGCCCCGGCGTCGGGCGCTACAGGGTCGGGCGCCACGGGGTCGGGCGCCACGGGGTCAGGCGGCTGGGCGGTGCCGGCGGCGCACCAGTAGCAGGCCGCCGGCGAGCCCCAGCGCCACGCCGGCGGCGCCCACCGCGCTCGGCAGCGCGGTGGGGATGCCCAGGTAGACGGTGAGGCCGAGGATCCTGGACAGTCCCCACGGCAGCAGGTTCAGCTGGTCGTTCCACCAGGTCAGCACCGTCTCCAGGCCGATGGCGGCGACCAGCGCGCCGAGCACCGCCAGAGGCGTGCCGGCGGCGACCAGCACCGCACCGGCCGCCCGCCGGCGGCGGAGCCGGTAGCCGGCCCGTAGCGCCCCGAAGCTCGCCACGAACAGCCAACCGAAGGCGGCGACCGCCAGGACGACGTAGCCGGCGCGCCGGCCCGGCAGGTTCCAGAAGTCGAACCAGTACCGGCCGGGGCCGCGCACCGACAGCACCGCCAGCAGCAGGGCCGAGCGCAGCAGCGCCACCCCGCCCAGCGCCGCCCACAGCCGGAAGCCGGCGCGACGGCCGAGCAGTGCCCGCAAGACGACGGCGTACAGCAGCCAGGCGCCGAGGGTGCCGACCAGGTGCACCGGCGAGGCGAACCAGCCGTACGCGGCGCGGCTGAGGACCAGCACGCCGGCCGGCAGCGCCCAGACCAGGAGCCGATCGGTCCGCGACCGCGGCGGGTCCAGCTCGGCGAGCCGCCACGGCCGGGTCGCCCCGAGCCACAGCCCCCGCACCGCGGTAGCACCGGGAGCCGAGCGCACCGCACCGGGGCGTCCGCGGTGCGCCCAGGCGCCGGCGGCGAGCGCGAGCAGCGTGATCGCCAGCAGCGCCCGGGACAGCCACGCCATCGCGACGTCCCGGTCGGCGCGGGCCAGGCCGAGCTCGGCGGCGGTGAAGTTGTAGGCCGGCAGCGCGAGCGAGTCACCGTACCGGGCCCGGTGCTGGGCGCGCCGGGCCACGAACTCACGCTGCGCCGCGTGCCAGGCGTCGTACGCGCGGTGCGAACCGGTGTCCAGCCACTCGGCGTGCCGCAGCACCAGGGTGCGGTAGGCGGCCAGGGTGCGAAACAGGCTCTGCTGGTAGTCCAGCGCGGCGAGGAAGCGCCCGCGCAGCGCGGGTTCGGTCCAGTCGCCGGGATCGGTACCGGCGATCAGCGCACGCATCCGCCGCACCACTCGTACCGCGGTGCGGCCCTGTTCGATCGCCTCGTCGAGGTGGCCGCGGCAGATCTGGTAGATCGTGTCGAAGGTCGCGGAGTCGCCGGACACGATGTCCCACTCGAAGATCCACATCATCGGCGGCGGGTGCAGGCCGAGCGCGGTGACGGAACGGTCGGCGTACGGGCCGATGTACAGGCCGTCGGTGATCGCGGTGCGCGACAGCGCGAACGCCGCGGAGATCGCCCGTACCGCGGCCGGGTCGGTGGCGAGCGTCTGCCGCACCCAGTCCGCCCGGGCCCGGGCGAGGTCGAGGTCGGGGTGCCACGCCAGCCGGGCGGCGAGGTAGACGTTGAGGTCCCACAGCTGCCAGAACCCGTGCCGCAGGTACATCGCCCGCGGGCCGGCGTAGAGCGGGCCGCCCTCCTGCGCCCAGTCCCAGACCCCCTCGATGTGCGGGTTGTCGGCGAGCAGCCGACGCAGCGCGGTCTGGTCGAGGGCGCCGAGATCGTCGGGCAGCGCGCCGAGTCCCTCGAACTCGCGCCGGGACTGGATCTCCACGATGCGCCGCTGGTCGCCGACCGCGAGCGTCGGGTTCAGTGCCAGGTGACTGTAGAAGTCGCCGGCGCTGTACTTCGTCGACACGATCAGGTGCCGGTCGTGGATGGACCCGAGTACCCGCCGGTACGAGTCGGGGTTGGTGTGCAGGTCGCCGACCGGCCCGACGCCGACCGTCCAGGACCGGAAGATGACGTCCTTGCCGGCCGCGGCGGCGGGCGCGAGGACCGCGCGCAGCATCCGGCGCACCGCGGCGGCCGTGGTGACCGCCAGCGCCGACGAGTAGTCCGAGCCGGGCACGTCGTAGTCGGCGCCGCCCTCGCCGACCCGGATCATCATCCCGGCAAGGTAGGGCAGCTCGTGGAACAGCTCGGCGACGCCGGCCCGGTAGACCGACCACAGCGCCGGCGAGTCGACGTCCAGCCCGCCGGCGTGCCGGTCCAGGTAGCGCACCAGCGGTGGGTCGGTGGCGAGCATGTCGGTGGACAGGTAGACCTTCATGCCCATGTCGTGCGCGTACTTCCAGACCGGCCCGAAGCTGCGCCGCATCGCCCGGGCCCGCGCCGGGTGCGGGTCGCCGGCGGGGTAGACACCCAGCTCGCCGAACGTCACGTACTCCAGGAAGCCGTCGACGACCACGGCGTTGTACCCCTGGGCGAGCGACCGGTCCACGAACGCCCGGAACTCGCGGGCGATGCGTGCCACGGCCTTCCGGTCCACCCACGGCGCGGCCGGCAGCATCGCCGCCGCGGCCCGCCCGGTACCGAGGGAGTAGTCGTCGCCGCGGGCGAACCGGGCCGGGTCGTCGTCCAGACCGACCGCGCCCGCGTCGGTCAACCGCAGCCCGAGCCGCGGACGCTGCACGGCGCCCTGCTCGGCGGCGGGTACCAGCGTGCTGGCCGACCGGACCCGGTCGGCCAGGGTGTACAGCCCGGCCCGCGCGCCGGCCGCGGTTCCCGCGGTGACGCCGATCCTGGTGCCGGCCCGGCGGAGCCGGAACTGCTCGCCCGTGAGCCCGGACCCGGCGTCGATCCGGGCGACGACCGCGGCCGCCGCCGACGGGTGCGACCCGACCGCCGGCCGGGCCAGCCCACGACCCGCGTACGCGTCGGCCAGCGAGGTCGCCGCGAGTCGCACCGATCGGTCCGCGGGCACCGCGATCGTCGAGACCGGCGGCGCCGGTACGTCCGGGCGCGCGGCCGCGGCGTGGGTGTGCTCGGCCGGTACCCGCACCGGTTGGTGGCGCTGGCCCAGGAAGGCGCTCAGCGATCCGGCCACCAGACCACCCAGCGCGACGAGAACGACGAGTACCGCGACGAGCGTCACGGACCGTGGTCGCGCCGGCGGGGGAGGGCTGGGCACGGGCACATTCTGGCATGAACGACGCAGGTTGCGGTTCCGGCGTGACGAGAAGATCTGACCCTGGCGCCACCGGCGGTGGGTGACATAGCGTGGCGCGCAATGCCCGATGACAACGATGACCGGGAACCTCTGAGAGCGTGGGGGATCTGAGCAGTGCATGACGATCGTGTCCTGGTCGAGGCGCGCCTCGACCGGGCGATGAACCAGTGGATCCGGCCGGCGATCTACACCGCGACCGCGCCGCTCACCGTCGAGGTCTGGCACGTACCGGACGAGCCCGGTCCGGGCGGCGCGCCGATCGCCGCGGACCCGGTGCAGGTGGCCGAGGCGCTCGCCGCGGACTACCAGCCGATGCCGATCGGTACCGCCTGGGGCCGGCCGTGGTCGACCAGCTGGCTGCGGGTGCGCGGCGAGGTGCCGGCGTCGTTCGCGGGCGAGCGGGTGGAGGCGGTGTTCGACCTGGGCTTCAGCGGCGGCCCGGGCTTCTCCGCCGAGGCGATGGCCTACGACCAGGCGGGGGTGCCGATCAAGGCGCTGCACCCGCTGAACCGGTACCTGCCGGTGGCCCGGCCGGCCGCCGGCGGCGAGCGGGTCGACCTGCTGCTGGAGGCGGCGGCGAACCCGCAGATCTCGATGGGGATCGAACCCACCCAGCTGGGCGACAAGTACACCGCGGGCGACGCGCCGCTCTACCAGCTGCGGGCCGCCGACGTGGCGGTGCTGGACGAGACGGTGTTCGCGCTGGTCGCGGACGTGGACGTGCTGTCCGAGCTGATGCACGAGCTCAGCGTCGAGGACCCGCGCCGGCACGAGATCCTGCGCGCGCTGGAGCGGATGCTCGACACGATCGACCTGCACGACGTGCCGGGTACCGCGGCCGCCGGCCGCGCCGAGCTGGCCGAGGTGCTGTCCCGCCCGGCGAACGCGTCGGCGCACCGGATCTCCGCGGCCGGTCACGCGCACATCGACTCGGCGTGGCTGTGGCCGCTGCGCGAGACGGTACGCAAGTCGTCCCGGACGTTCGCGAACGTCACCGCGCTCGCCGCGGAGTACCCGGAGCTGGTGTTCGCCGCCTCCCAGGCGCAGCAGTACGCCTGGGTGAAGAAGGCGCAGCCGGCGGTCTGGGAGCGGATCAAGCAGGCGGTCGCGGCCGGCAACTGGGCGCCGGTCGGATCGATGTGGGTCGAGTCGGATGCGAACCTGCCCGGCGGTGAGGCGCTGGTCCGCCAGATCACCCAGGGCAAGCGGTTCTTCGCACAGGAGCTGGGCGTGGACACCCGCGGCATCTGGCTGCCCGACTCGTTCGGCTACACCGCCGCGTTCCCGCAGATCGCCCGGCTGGCCGGGCTGGACTGGTTCCTGACCCAGAAGATCTCCTGGAACCAGGTCAACCGGATGCCGCACCACACGTTCTGGTGGGAGGGCATCGACGGCACCCGGATCTTCACCCACTTCCCGCCGGCCGACACGTACAACGGGACGTTCGCCGGCGACGAGCTGGCCCGCGCGGTGCGCAACTACGCGGAGAAGGGCGCCGGCACGATCTCGCTGCTGCCGTTCGGGCACGGCGACGGCGGCGGCGGCCCCACCCGCGAGATGCTGGAGCGGGCCCGCCGGCTGCGCGACCTGGAGGGCTCGCCGAAGGTCACCATCGAGCACCCGGACGAGTTCTTCGCCGCCGCCCGCGCGGAGTACCCGGACGCGCCGGTGTGGTCCGGCGAGATGTACCTGGAGCTGCACCGCGGCACGTTCACCTCGCAGGCGAAGACCAAGCAGGGCAACCGGTTCTCCGAGCACCTGCTGCGCACCGCGGAGCTGTGGGCGGCGACCGCGGCCGTGCACGCCGGGGCGGACTACCCGTACGAGGCGCTGGACGAGCTGTGGCAGACGGTGCTGCTGCACCAGTTCCACGACATCCTGCCGGGTTCCTCGATCGCCTGGGTGCACCGCGAGGCGCGGGAGACCTACGGCCGGCTCCGGGAGCAGCTGACCGGGTTGATCGACGCGTCGACGCGGGCGCTGGGCGACGGCGACGGCGGGCTGCGGGTGTTCAACGCCGCTCCGACCGACCGCGCCGAGGTCACCGCCGTACCGGCCGATCTGGCCGCGACGGCGGGGCTGGCCGCCGACGCGGCGCAGAAGCTGTCCGACGGCAGCGTCGCCGCGTTCGCCACCGTACCGGCGCTGGGCGTCGGCACCGTGGCGCCGGACCTGCCGGCCGGCGGCGCCGTGACCCCGTCCACTGTGGACGGGCTGGTGCTGGACAACGGGCTGCTGCGGGTCACCGTCGACGAGCGCGGCCTGATCACCTCGGTGTACGACCACGCGCACGGCCGCGAGGTGCTGGCCCCCGGCAGCTACGGCAACCTGCTGCAGCTGCACCCCGACCACCCGAACAAGTGGGACGCCTGGGACCTGGACAAGCACTACCTGCGCCGGCACACCGACCTGACCGAGGCGGAGTCGGTCGAGGTGGTCGAGCGGGGCCCGCTGCTGTCCGCGATCCGGGTGGTGCGCCGGTTCGGCGAGTCCACCGCGACGCAGACGCTGGTGCTCGCCGCGGGCAGCCGCCGGCTGGACGTGCGGACCGAGATCGACTGGCGCGAGTCGGAGAAGGTACTCAAGGCGGCGTTCCCGATCGACGTGCACGCGGAGCGGGAGTCGGCCGAGATCCAGTTCGGTCACGTGCACCGGCCCACGCACACCAACACGTCGTGGGACGCGGCCCGGTTCGAGGTGTACGCGCACCGCTGGATCCACGTCGGCGAGCCCGGCTACGGCGTCGCGCTGGTGACCGACTCGACCTACGGCCACGACGTGCACCGCGCCACCCGGGACGCCGGCGGCACGACCACCACGGTACGGCTGTCGCTGCTGCGCGCGCCGCACAGCCCCGATCCGCACACCGACATCGACACCCACACCTTCAGCTACGCGCTGGTGCCGGGTGCCGAGATCGGCGACGCGGTGGCCGAGGGGTACGCGCTGAACCTGCCGCTGCGGGTCGCGGCGGCCGGCGCCACGCCGGATCCGTTGGTACGGCTGGACAACCCGGCGGTGGCGGTGGAGGCGGTCAAGCTGGCCGACGACGGCTCCGGCGACGTGGTCGTCCGGGCGTACGAGTCGCGGGGCGGCCGGGCCGACGTCTCGCTGCGTCCTGGCTTCGCCGCGACTGCGGTCACCGAGGTGGATCTGCTGGAACGCCCGCTGGACGACGGCGCCGCGGACCTGCTCGACGCCGACGGCACGGTGCGGCTGACGTTCCGGCCGTTCCAGATCCGCACCCTGCGGCTGCGCCGCGGCTGACCGAGGTGCCCGGGAGGTGCCGGCCGGTACCTCCCGGGCGGCCGGGTCAGGTCCCGGCGCGCCGGATGCGGATGCCGTCGACGGCGCCGGCCGGCCGGCCGCCGGCCGCGAGCACCGCGGCGAGCCGGCCGCTTCGATCCACCTCGTCCGGCGCCGCGTACTCCAGCACCAGGGTCCCCGACGGGCCGCCTGCGGCGCCCAACGCCCTCCGGTACGGTCGTCGCCGCGTCGATCCGCACGCCTGCCCCGTCCCCCGATTCCGTTGCGGCGTCGACTCCGGTATCTCGGCCGGGGCTGCTGGCGATGGCCGTTCTCACCGACTCGGGCGCGGGACGCCAGCCGCGTGCCCGAGCGCCGTCGCGGAGTGCACGATGGTGTGGCTCCCGTCACGATCCGGGCGTGCCGTGGTGCGGCAGCCGGCCGGGCGGCGGAGATGATCGGCAGGCACCGGTTCGGCCGTGGACGCCGTACGGTCCGGCGACGGAATGTGGGGCAGGTATGCGGCGGGATCGGCTGGGCGCGTCCGGCGTGTTCGTGGTGCACGGCGCGGTCACCGGCACGTTCGCCACCCGGGTGCCGTGGCTCGCCGACCACGTCGGCGTCGGTACCGGCCAGCTCGGCCTGGCACTGCTGTTCCCGGCGATCGGTGCGATCGGTGCGATGTCGTTCACCGGCCGGCTGCTGCACCGCTACGACGGCCGGCGGGTCACCCGGGTCCTGCTGGGCTGCTGGTGCGCCGCGCTGCTGCTGCCCGCACTGGCCCCGAACCTGCCGGCACTGTGCGCGGCGCTGCTGATCTACGGTGCGGCCTCCGGGATGGCCGACGTGGCGATGAACGCCGAGGCGGTCGCCGTCGAGCAGGCAGTCGGCCGGTCGATCATGTCCGGACTGCACGGGCTGTGGAGCGTCGGCGGGCTCGCCGCCTCCGGGGTCGGCGTGCTGGCCGCGGCCCTGAACGTGGACGGCCGGCTGCACTTCGCGGTACTGGCGGCCGTGCTGCTGGTGCTCGGCCAGTTCGCGGCCCGGCTGCTGCCGCCGGTACGGCCCCGGCCGGACGCGGTCGAGCCGCCCGCGTTCGCACTGCCGCCCCGCCCGGTGCTGCTGCTCGGGCTGCTCGGGTTCTGCGCGGTGTTCGGTGAGGGCGCCGGCTCGGACTGGGCGGCCAAGTACCTGACCGACGTCGCCCACGCGCCGCAGGGCGTCGCGGCCGGCGCGTACACCGGGTTCGCGTTCGCGATGGCTGCCGGCCGGCTGGTCGGTGACGGCGTGGTCAACCGGATCGGGGTGGTCGGCACGGTACGGATGGGCGGCATCCTCGCCGCCGCCGGCGCGGTGCTCGTCGCGGTGTCCCGCCAGGCGGCACCGGGCATTCTCGGGTTCGCGCTGCTCGGCGTCGGGGTGTCGGTGGTGGTACCGCTGAC
Source organism: Actinocatenispora thailandica (assembly GCF_016865425.1). Classification (NCBI taxonomy): domain Bacteria; kingdom Bacillati; phylum Actinomycetota; class Actinomycetes; order Micromonosporales; family Micromonosporaceae; genus Actinocatenispora; species Actinocatenispora thailandica. The sequence goes on from NZ_AP023355.1 coordinate 3,042,732, forward strand.
CTTCACCGCGGCCGGCTCGGCCACCAGCCATCCGGGGCACGCGATCGCCGGCGTCGCGACCATCTCGTACGGCGCCGGGTTCGCCGCGCCGGCGGTGATCGGCGGTATCGCCGGCGCCTCCTCACTGTCCGTGTCGTTCGTGGTGGTGGCGGTGCTGACCGGACTGATCGCGGTGGGGGCGACCCGCTTCGCCCCCGCCGCCGCTGAGCCGCCGGCGGACCCTCCGGCATCCGTGCCGGCCAGCCGGTGCCGTGAGGGCCGGCCCCGCAGTGCCGCGACACCTTGCGAGCCCGGCCGGCAGTTGCCGGGTACCGGAGCACCCGGCAATCCGGCGCACGTAGGCTCGCCGCATGCAGAGTGTCGACGACTGGCTCGCCGAACTGGGGTCCGCGGCGCCCGCGCCGGGCGGCGGCGCCGCCGCGGCGATGACCGCCGCGATCGCCGCCGGACTGGTCGAGATGGTGGCCAACCTGACCACCGGCCGCACCAAGTACGCGGCATACGAGCCGGCGACCACCCGGATCCTGGCCCGCGCCGGGCAGCTGCGGACCGAGGCGGTCGCACTCGTCGGCCGGGACGCGGCGGCGTTTCGCGAGCTGATGGCGACCTACCGGACGGACCGCTCCGATCCGGGCCGGGCCGCGGCGATCCGCGCCGCGACGGTGGCCGCCGCCGAGCCGCCGCTGGCGATCGCGGCCGTGGCCGCCGAGATCGCCGACCTGGCCGCCGAACTGCCCGGCCGCTCCAACCGGACGGTGCTCTCCGACGTCGCGGTCGCGGCCAGCACGGCCGCCGCGGCGATCGAGTCCGCCGCGATCAACGTCGAGATCAACCTGGCCGCGCTGCCCGAGCCGGACCGGGCGCCGCTCGCGGCGCGGCTCGCCGCGGCCACCGACCGCCTTGCCCCGGCCCGCGAGCTGGCCGGCCGGCTGCGCGCGGAGCTGTCGTCGTGACCGGCCGGCTCATCGACGGCCGGGCGATCGCCGCGGCGCTGCGCGCCGAACTCGCCGACCGGGTCGCCGCCGCGCCGGTCCGGCCGTGCCTCGCGATCGTGGTGCCGACAGCGGACGAGGGCGCCGCCTGGTACGTGCGGCAGCTGTCCCGCACCGCCGAGCGGCTCGGCATCGAGTGCCGGGTGGTCGGGCCGCCGGTCGGCGCCGACGAGCTGGTCGACCGGCTGGCCGAGCTGTCCGCCGACGACACCGTGCACGGCGTGCTGTGCCAGACACCACTGCCAGCCGGCGTCACGCCGGTGCAGGCGGGCAGCGCGATCGACGTGGCGAAGGACGTCGACGGCGCCAACCCGCGCTCGGCCGGGCTGCTCGCCGCCGGGGCCAGCGCCTACCCGCCGGCCACCGCCGCCGCGGTGCTGCACCTGCTGCGCGCCGAGGGGGTCGAGCTGGCCGGCCGGAACGCCGTCGTGGTCGGCCGGTCCACCGTGGTCGGGAAGCCGGCGGCGACGCTGCTGCTCGCCGAGCAGGCCACCGTCACCGTGTGTCACTCTCGCACCCGGGATCTCGCCGAACACACCCGCCGGGCCGACGTGCTGGTCGCGGCGGTCGGCCGGGCCGGGCTGCTCGGTGCCGAGCACGTCGCGCCCGGCGCGGTGGTCGTCGACGTCGGGACCAACCCGACCCCGGACGGTGGGCTGACCGGCGACGTCCGCACCGACGAGGTGGTCGACGTCGCCGCCGCCGTCACCCCGGTACCGGGCGGGGTCGGCCCGGTCACCACCGCCACGCTGCTCTCGCACGTGGTACACGCCGCAGGAGTCTGACCCCGGGCGCGACGGGGGCCCGGGGCGAGGCGGTCGGGCTCGCCCCGGCCGGTCAGCGAACGATGCGGGGTGCGGCTCGCGCCGGGCACGGTCGGCAGGACATGATCGAGCCATGACCGGACCTGCCCGTACCCGCGACCTGACCTGGCTGGTGGCACTGTCGTCGGCGCTGTGGGGCACCGACGCGCTGCTGCGCAAGCCGCTCACCACCCAGCTACCCACCCCGCTGATCGTGGTGCTGGAGCACGCCGTGTGCGTGGCGATCCTGTCCCCGCTGCTGCCGCGGGCCTGGCGCGGCTGGCGGCGGCTGACCGGTCGGCAGCGGCTCGCCATGATCGGCGTCGGTGCCGGCGCCTCGGCGCTGGCCACCACGCTGTTCACCCTGGCGTTCACCAAGGGCGACGCGATCACCCCGCTGGTACTGCAGAAGCTGCAGCCGCTGTTCGCCATCGGGCTGGCCGGGCTGCTGCTGGGCGAGCGGCTGCACCGGCGGTACCTGCTGTTCGTGGTGCCGGCGCTGGCCGGCGCCTGGCTGTTGACCTTCCCGGACCCGCTGCACGTCGGCCTGGCAAGCGCCGAGGCGGCGCTGCTCGCGGTCGGTGCCGCCGCGCTGTGGGCCGGCGGTACGGTGCTGGGCCGGCTGGTGTCCGCCGAACTCGATCCGACCACGCTCACCGTGCTGCGGTTCGCGATCGGGCTGCCCACCGCGGTGTTGATCGCGCTGGCGACCGGTACCTCGTGGCGGGTGGCGCCGGGGGACTGGCCCGCGGTGGTGGCGCTGGCGCTGATCCCGGGCCTGCTCGCGCTCCTGCTGTACTACCGTGGGCTGCGCCGGACCCCGGCGTCGCGTGCCACCCTGGCCGAACTGGCGTTCCCGGCGACGGCCGCGCTGGTCGGGGTGTTCGCGCTCGGCGACAGGTTCGCGCCGACCCAGTGGCTCGGCGTGGCGCTGGTGGTCGCGGCGGTCACCGCGCTGGGCGTACACGAACGGTCCGCGGCCGGACCGGCGGTGGTCACCGGCCGGCTCGCCACCTCCGAGGGGGTCTGAGGCGCCGTCGGGGCCGGCGGCGACCGGTTCTGCGTCCGCTCCCGCGGCTCGGGGTCATCCCTGAGGGCTGGATGGGGGACAGCTCGGTACCGCACCCGATGCCCGCGGCCCGTCTCGCCCGGAAGCATGGTGGGCATGGCACTGCAGACTCCGGCGGCGCCGCGGCCCGCCGACGCCGACCCCGCGTCGGGCGGGGCGCGCGGGGCATCGAGCCGACCGACGACGAGCGGGACGCGCTGGTGGGACGGCTGCGCGAGGCGGTCGGCGCCGGCCGGTTGGATCTGGCCGAGTTCGACCGGCGGGCCGCCGCGGCCTACGCCGCGTCCAGCCGGTCCCAGTTCGCGGCACTCACCGCCGACCTGGTGCCGGCCCCGCCGCGGCCGCCGCGCTGGACCGGCGACGCCGGTGCGGTGCTGGTGCGGTTCGGGCCGCTGGCCATCACCGCCGACACGGTGCGTACCCCGGGCGGCAGCTTCCCGCTGTCCGGTTCGGTGTGGCGCAGCTACGACTACTGGCAGACCCGCCGGGTGATCCCGACCGCGGCGATCGTGGCCGCGGTGCTCGGCTTCTTCGTGGTGCCGTTCGTCTCGCTGCTGTTCCTCCTGGTCCGGCAGGACCAGACCACCGGGGTGGTGCAGGTCTGCGGCACCGACGGCGGCCGGCAGCACGTGGTGGACCTGCCGGTGACCGGCGCCGCGCAGGCGCACGCGATCCACCGGCAGGTCCAGTACGTCCAGCTGCTCGCCGGTCGCTGACGGCGGCGCGCGGCGCGCCGGAGCGACGCGCCCGCCACCGCCCGGCGGCCGGGCTCACTCCTGCGTCGCGCGGTCCTTGATGATCGCGACCGGGCAACTCGCGTTGTGCAGCACCGACTGGCTGACCGAGCCGAGCAGCAGCCCCTTGAAACCGCCGCGGCCGCGGGAACCGACCACGACCAGCTGGGCGTCCGCCGCCGCCTCCAGCAGCACCTGCGCCGCGCTGCCCATCGACACCTGGCGGCGCACCCGCACGTCCGGATACCGCTCCTGGTAGCCGGCGAGGCTCTCGGCCAGTGCCCGGTCCTGGTCGTCGCCGAACTGGTCCACGTTGACCTGCATCGGCACCAGGTCCAGCCCGGCCGGCACCTGCCAGGCGCTGACCGCCACCAGCTCCGCGTCGCGGAACGACGCGGCTTCGAAGGCGAACGCCACCGCCGACTCGGACAGCTCCGAGCCGTCCACGCCGACCACGACCGGCCCGTGGCCGTCGCCCTCGCCGCGCGGCGGAACCACCACGACGGGGCTCGCCGCGTGCGCCGCGACCTGCACGCTCACCGACCCGACCAGCAGCCCCGGAAACCGCCGTAACCGCGACTGCCGAGCACCACCAGCCGGGCCCGCTGGGACTCGTCGACCAGCGCCTCGGCCGGTACGCCCTCGATCACGGTGCCGCTGACCGCGAGTTCGGCGCCGGCCGCCTTGCGGGCCCGGTCCGCCGCCTCGCCGATCATGCGCTCGAACCCGGGACGCAGCTCGGACTCGCTCGGCAGGCTCTCCGGCGCGACCGAGGCGGCCAGCGACGGGAACGGGAAGACGTAGATCAGCCGCAGTGGAAGGTTGCGTTCGGCCGCGAACCGTGCCGCCCAGTCGATCGCCGCCCCGCCGGCCTGCGACCCGTCGACGCCCACCACGACCGGGCCGTCCGGGATCTGTGTCATCTTGCGCTCTCCTCACCACAGCAGCCGGGCCCGGCCGGGCCCGGCTGCTGCCATGATCGCCCGACGCAGTGGCCAGCGTCCCGTTTTTGACCGCGGAAGTGATCCGTCAGTCGTTCCGGAGCTGCACCCGCGCCCCCGGCCCCCGGTGTACTCGCGCAGCGGCTCCGGCAGGCAGCCACCGCCGTGCGGCGCGGACCGCTACGCGTCGTCGGCCGGTGCGCCGTCGGTCGGCTCGTCCGACTCGTCCTCCGCGAGGATCCGGTACAGCTGGCGGCGGGTGTCGGCCATCAGCTTGGTGGCCGCGGCGACCTGCTGCCGGTTGCCGGCGCTGACCACCTGGCCGAACGCCTGCATCACCTGCCGGCCGGTGTCGGCCAGGGCGAGCCAGCTCTCGTCGACGCCCTCGGCTGCCGACCGCCACACCCCGTCGATCTCGTCGCGGTGCTCCTCGACGTACTCCCGGCCCTGGTCGGTCACGGTGAACACCCGCTTGCCCGCGCCGGGCTGCGGCTCGATCAGGCCCTCGTCCTCCAGTTGCTGCAGGGCCGGGTAGACCGCGCCGGGGCTGGCCCGCCAGGCGCCCTCGCTGCGAGTGGCGATCTCGCGCATCAGCTGGTAGCCGTGCATCGGCTGCTCGGCGAGCAGCCCCAGCGCGGCGAGCCGGATGTCGCCGCGGGCCGCCCGCGAGCCGCGCCGGCCGCCGCGGTGGCCGCCGGGTCCGAACGGGAAGCCCGGTCCGAAGCCGCCGAAGCCGGGGCCGAAGCCCGGCCCTCCGCCGCGCCAGCCCCGGTGGTACGCGCGTCGCTCGGCGCCGCCGTGCCCGCGGCCGCCGCGATCGCGGCTGCGCCCGCCGTCGTGGTGGTGGCCGGACTCGGCGTAGCGGGCGAACCCGCGTCCGAGGGCGCCGCGCAGGTGTGCCATTCGTGGGTCCATGGCGTAATCCATGATCCTTCTCCTTTACCTTCTCAGCTCTATCACGTGTCTTCGAAGATATATCGCTAACGCTCTTCTGGCAAGGGTGTTGCTGTGGTGGTTGACACTGTCACGATGTCAGTGTCATGGTTCAGGTATGGAACCGCAGCCGTGGCGGACGGAACCGCTCTGGACGCTCGACGAACTCGTCGAGCGGGCCGGCCGCGCCCTGTCCGGCACCTCGGCCGCGAACGGGCGGGTCCGGCAGCTGCCGGACCGCCGCGCCGTCCGGTGGTACGCGAGCACCGGACTGGTCGACCGGCCCGGCGTGATGCGCGGCCGGGTCGCGCTCTACGGTCGCCGGCAACTGCTGCAGCTGGTCGCGGTCAAGCGCCGGCAGGCGCAGGGTGCCCGACTCGCCGACATCCAGGCCGAACTGGCCGGCGCCGGCGACGCCGAGCTGGCCGCGATCGCCGCGGTGCCGCCCGACCTGCTGGCCGGCGAAACCGCCGCCGCGCCGTCGGAGCAGGTCCCGGTGCGGCCACGGTTCTGGCTCGACGTGCCCGCCGCGGTGCCGCCGCCTCGCGCCGGCACCCGCACCGCTGCGCCGCCGCAGGGTGGCGACCCGGCCCACGGCGGCGACCTGGCCCACGGCGGCGACTTGGCCCACGCCAGCGGCGCGGCCCACGGCGGCGACCCGGCCCACGGCGGCGACCCGGCCCACGGCGGCGCCGTACTGGACGAGGGTTCGGCCCGCGAGTGCGGCCCGGCTCAGGACGACGGATCGATCCGGCACGGTGATGCGGCCCAGGATGGCGGCTCGGCCCGGGACGGCGGCTCGGGGTGGCATCGTCCGGCGGTGGCCGCCCCGCGCGGGTGGCCGGCTGACGAGCCGGCCGGCCTCGTGCACGGGTTGCCGTTGGGCGGCGGGGCGGTGTTGCTGCTGCCGCCGGGGGATGCGGCGCCGACCGCGGCGCAGTCCGCCGCGTTGCGCGCCGCCGCGGCACCGTTGCTCGCCGCGCTCGCCGCGCAGCGCGGCGATGGTCCGGCGGCTGACGCCGCGAAGGACGACACTGACCGCAGCGACCCGCAGGAGGAACCGCGATGACAGTGCAGCTGACGCCGCTCGGCGACACCGAGTTCGACCGGGTGGGCGCTCGCCGTACCGGCGCGGCGGCCACCGACGAGGAACCGGGCGCCGGCGCGCTGACCACCCCGCGCGGCAACCTGCCGCTGGCCGCGCTCGCCGTCGACGCGCGCATCGTCGGGTTGACCGCGCACACGGTGCTGCGGCAGACGTTCCGCAATCCGTACGACGAACCGTTGGAGGCCACGTACGTCTTCCCGCTGCCGCCGCGGGCCGCGGTGACCGGCATGCGGATGACCGCCGCCGACCGGGTGGTGGTCGCCGAACTGCAGGAGCGCGCGGCCGCCCGCAAGCGGTACGACGAGGCCGTCGAGAGCGGTCACCGGGCGTCGATCGCCGAGCAGGAGCGGCCGGACGTGTTCACCATGCGGGTCGGCAACATCCTGCCGGGCGAGCGGGTCGAGGTGGAGCTGACCACCGAGGGGCTGCTGCCGTACGTGGACGATGCCGCGACGTTCCGCTTCCCGCTGGTGGTCGCGCCCCGCTACATCCCCGGCACGCCGCTGCCCGGTGGCTCCGTCGGCGACGGTACGGTCCCGGACACCGACGCGGTGCCCGACGCGTCCCGGATCACCCCGCCGGTGCTGCTGCCGGGGTTCCCGAACCCGATCGACCTGTCGGTCACGGTGCGCATCGACGCCGCCGGGCTGCCGCTGGGCCAGGTCCGCTCCAGCCTGCACGCGGTCGAGACCGAGCAGACCGACGACGGCGTCCGGCTGTCCGTCGAGCCGGGGGAGCGCGCCGACCGCGATTTCGTGTTGCGGCTCGGCTACGGAGCGAAGGCCGTCGCCACCGCGGCGAGCGTCGCTCCGGATCGGCCGGCCCCCGAGCCGGCCGGCACCGGACCAGCCGACGCCGAACCGGCCGACCCCGGACCAGCCGACGCCGGACCAGCCGACGCCGGACCAGCCGACGCCGGACCAGCCGACGCCGAACCAGCCGACCCCGGACCAGCCGACCCCGGACCAGCCGACCCCGAACCAGCCGACCCCGGACCGGCCGGCACCGGCCCGGACCCGACCGGCTCCGGTACCGACTCCGAGTACGGCGCGGGTACGGTGCGGCTCACCCTGCTGCCGCCGACCGACGCGGTGCCGCCGCGCCCGCGCGACGTGGTCCTGCTGCTGGACCGCTCGGGCAGCATGAACGGCTGGAAGATGGTCGCCGCGCGGCGGGCCGCGGCCCGGATCGTGGACACGCTCACCGACGCCGACCGGTTCACCGTGCTGCTGTTCGACCACCTAGTCGAGCACGCCGCCGGGCTGCCGGAAGGGCTGGTCGCCGCGACCGACCGGCACCGGTACGCGGCGGTCGAGCAACTGGCCCGCACCGATGCCCGCGGCGGTACCGAGCTGCTCGCCCCGCTGACCGAGGCGCTGTCGCTGCTGTCCGAGCCGGGCCGGGACCGGGTCCTGGTGCTCGTCACCGACGGCCAGGTCGGCAACGAGGACCAGATCGTCGCGGCCAGCGCCGACCGGCTCGCCGACGTCCGGGTGCACACCGTGGGCATCGACCGTGCCGTCAACGCCGGGTTCCTCGGCCGGCTCGCCACGCTCGGCGGCGGCCGGTGCGAGCTGGTGGAGTCGATGGACCGGCTGGACGAGGCGATGACCGCCATCCACCGGCGCATCTCCACCCCGGTGCTGCGCGACCTGCGGCTGGAGTTCGACGGCCCGCAGCCGGTCGACGGCACCCTCACCCCGGCCCGGATGCCTGATCTGTTCCCCGGCGCGCCGGTGGTCCTGACCGCCCGGCTGCGCACCACCGGTGCCGGTCGGGTCCGGGTGCACGCGCGGCGCCCGGACGGTACCGCGTGGTCGACGACCACCGAGCTGGCGGCGGCCGAGGACCCGGCCGCGGCGGCGGTGTGGGCCCGCGGCCGGCTGCGCGACCTGGAGGACAGGTACGCGATCGGCGCCGCCGACCGCGCCGCCGTGGAGGCGAACATCGTGGCCACCTCGCTGCGGTTCGGCGTGCTGTGCCGGTTCACCGCGTACGTGGCGGTCGACAGCCGGGTGGTCACCGAAGGTGGTGCCCGGCGCCGGGTGACCCAGCCGGTGGAGCTGCCGTCCGGCTGGGAGCCGCCGTCGATGCCGGCCGGTGGTGGTGGCGGCATGCGGCCGATGGCGATGAAGCTGGCCGCGTCCGGTGGCGCGCCGGCCCCCGGCGCCCCGGCGGCACCCGGCGGTGCCGCCCCGTCGGGCGGCCCCGGGGTGTCCGCCCGGCGCTCCCGGCCGGCGGTGTTCGGTCGCCCCGGGTTCGCGCCCGCTCATCAGCCCTCGGCCGATCCGATGGAGGGTGCGCACCAGCAGGCGGCGATCGAGCTGCGCCGGTTGCGCGCGCTCGGCCCGGCCGACGACCGGCGGACCGCACTGGCCGACCTGGGTACCAGGCTCGCCGCGCTGGTCGACGGCCTGCCGGACCGCACCACCGGCCGCGCCGAGCTGGCCGCGCTGGCGGCCGACCTGCGGGCCTGCGACGGCGACGAACCGCCGCGCGGCACCGACCTGGACGAGCTGTGGCAGCGGGCGGTCGACCTGCTCGCCGCGTTCGTCGGGGAGCGGCCCGCGCCGCGCCGGTCCGGCCGGCGCCAGCGCCGCGGAGACGGTTCCGACCGCCGCGACTCCTTCTGGCGCTGACCCCTCGGGCGGACCCGGCCGCTCCGGGCTACCGGCGCGGTGTGCAGGGTGCTCGCGGCCACGGCCAACGTCGACCGGGCCGCTCCGGGCTGCTGGCGCCGACCCGGCCGGGGCGGCTGTTCCGTGCCGGTGCGGTGGCTTCGGGTGGCGGCCCGGACCGGCCCGGGCGTCCCCGGCCGGTTCGGCCCGGGCCGGGCCGACGCGTCGCCGATGGGTGGTATGGCCAGGTGGCCGCGCACGTCGCCGGCAGAGCGACCGATAGCATCGAACGGGTCCGGCCGAGTCGTCGGTCCGGCGTCCCGCAGCCTTCTTGACGAGGAGTCATCGTGCCCGCAGCGACCGCCGCCCAGGGGAGTGCGACCGCCTCCGTCCTCGTGCCGGCCGGTACGACGGCGGCCGAGGCGATCGGCGCGGCCGGGCTGCCGACGTCCGGCCCGACCGCGATCGTGGTGGTGCGCGCCGACGGCGCGTTGAAGGACCTGGAGTGGGTGCCGGCGACCGACACGGTGGTCGAGCCGGTGCCGATGGACTCGCCGGACGGTTTGAACGTGCTGCGCCACTCGGCCGCGCACGTGATGGCGCAGGCGGTGCAGGAGATCTTCCCCGGCACCCTGCTCGGCATCGGCCCGCCGATCGAGAACGGCTTCTACTACGACTTCCTGCCGGAGAAGCCGTTCACCCCGGACGACCTCGCCGCCATCGAGAAGAAGATGGGCGCGATCATCAAGTCGGGGCAGCGGTTCCACCGGCGGCCGATCTCCGACGAGCACGCGCACGCGGAACTCGCGCACGAGAAGTTCAAGCTGGAACTGATCGACCTGAAGGGTTCGGCGGGCGAGGCGGCCGAGGGAGCCAGCGTCGAGGTCGGCGCCGGCGGGCTGACCATGTACGACAACCTCGACGCGAAGACCGGCGACCTGGCCTGGACCGACCTGTGCCGCGGGCCGCACCTGCCGACCACCCGGCTGATCCCGGCGGTCAAGCTGATGCGCAGCGCCGCCGCCTACTGGCGCGGCAGCGAGGCCAACCCGCAGCTGCAGCGCATCTACGGCACCGCGTGGCCGACCCGGGACGAGCTCAAGGCGTACCTGAAGCTGCTGGAGGAGGCCGCCAAGCGCGACCACCGCAAGCTCGGCGCCGAGCTCGACCTGTTCAGCTTCCCGGACGAGATCGGCTCCGGCCTGGCGGTGTTCCATCCCAAGGGCGGCATCATCCGGCGCGAGATGGAGGGCTACTCGCGCACCCGGCACGAGCAGGCCGGGTACGAGTTCGTCAACACGCCGCACATCACCAAGAGCAACCTGTTCGAAACCTCGGGCCACCTGCCGTACTACGCCGACACCATGTACCCGCCGATGCAGCTGGAGGGCGCGGAGTACTACCTGAAGGCGATGAACTGCCCGATGCACAACCTGATCTTCCGGTCCCGGGGCCGGTCGTACCGGGAGCTGCCGCTCCGGCTGTTCGAGTTCGGCACCGTCTACCGGTACGAGAAGTCCGGCGTGGTGCACGGGCTCACGCGGGTGCGCGGCATGACGCAGGACGACTCGCACATCTACTGCACCGCCGAGCAGATGGACGGCGAGCTGCGCACGCTGCTGGCGTTCGTGCTGGATCTGCTGCGCGACTACGGTCTGGACGACTTCTACCTGGAACTGTCCACCCGCGACGACTCGGACAAGTTCATCGGCTCGCCGGAGGACTGGGAGCGGGCCACCGAGGCGCTGCGACTGGCCGCCGAGGAGTCGAAGCTGGAGCTGGTGCCGGATCCGGGCGGCGCGGCGTTCTACGGTCCGAAGATCTCGGTCCAGGTGCGGGACGCGATCGGCCGCAGCTGGCAGATGTCCACCATCCAGGTCGACTTCAACCAGCCCAAGAGGTTCGGCCTGGAGTACCAGGCGGCGGACGGTTCGCGGCAGCAGCCGGTGATGATCCACCGGGCCCTGTTCGGCTCGATCGAACGGTTCTTCGGGGTGCTGACCGAGCACTACGCCGGTGCGTTCCCGGCGTGGCTGGCGCCGGTACAGGTGGTCGGCATCCCGATCCGCGACGACCACGCCGACTACCTGCAGTCCTTCGTGGACCTGCTGCGGGCGCAGGGCATCCGGGCCGAGGTGGACACCGCCGACGACCGGATGCAGAAGAAGATCCGCAACGCCCAGAAGCAGAAGATCCCGTTCATGGCGATCGCCGGCGACGACGACGTGACCGCCGGTACGGTGTCGTTCCGCTACCGGGACGGCTCGCAGCGCAACGGCGTCCCGCTCGACGATGCCGTCGCGCACGTCGTCGAGGTGGTCCGCTCCCGTACCAACGTCGGCCCCTCCGCCGAGGCGGCCGAGGCGGCCGAGGCGGAGTAGTCCCGCCGGGTTTCCTTGCCTGACGCCGGATTTCCTTGTGTACCAAGGAAACCCGGCTCGGCACATCCTGCCGCCCGGTGCCAGGCGGGCGGTCAGCGGCGTTGGCCGAAGAGCAGGATCGCCAGGCAGATCAGCAGCACGACCACGCACCAGCCCAGGTAGGCCAGCCTCACCGCACGTCCTGGACCAGCAGCCCGTCGAGGCGGCAGAAGAAGACTCGGGCCCGTCCCTCCTTGTCGTTCGGGTCGAGCGGCCCCGCGGTCAGGTAACACATTCCCTCGGTGAGTGCCTTTTCCGCGGTGATCACGTGCCACCAGGCGGCGCCCGCCCCGTACACGCCGGCGGCCGGGCTGATGTGCACGAGCTGTCCGGCGCGGGGGAGTCGATCGGGCCGCCGGATAAGGTTCGTCATAGCCGCTCCCTTCGCGAGCGGTCAGGGGCCGGGCGGCGTGGACTGGACGCCACCCGGCCCTGTCGATGGGTTGCCGGCTACGTTAGCTGAACAGATAGGTACTAGTCTAGTGCAGGTTAGGGATGGTTAGCAGTGTACCGGCCAGACATGCAGCATGCCGGGTTGTCATGATCGGCTCATGTCGATCGATCCTGACGCGCCGGAGTACGCCTGGCAGCAGCTCGCGGCGGTGATCGAGGACCGGATCGCCTCCGGGAAGTACACCCGGCGGCTGCCGTCCGAGTCCTCGTTCAGCCAGGAGTTCGGCCTGGCCCGCAACACGGTGCGGCGAGCCATGGAAGATCTCCGCGAGCGGGGCCTGGTCGTCACCATCCCGCAGCGCGGCACTTTCGTGAAACGCGACGCCTAGCAGTTGGACGTCACCGCTGGAGTGCCGGCGGCGGGCGCGGCACGGAGCCATCGCCGATCCTGCGTGTCACTGGCGCTCTTCGGCGGCTCGGGAAGGCTGCTGGTCACCGATTCTTGTCAGGCGGCGGGGGAGCGCCAAGACTCGGCTCGCCAACCGATCCGCCCGGAGCCCGGTTCGTCGGAGGAACAGCCCAGGGCGCCGGTTGCCTGCCTCCGGCCCTGTCGCCCGTACCCGGGCCGCGGCCCCGCCGTACCACCACGACGATGGTGATCACGATGATGGCGAGAAGAGCGAGGATGGCGATCACGATCGCGACGACCAGCGGCCCGCTGGTGCCGGGGCGCCCCGCGGTCGTCGGCGAGTACGCCTTGGCCGGCGCCGACGAGGCGAGGGGATCGGCGACGATGCCGCCCAGTGGGTTCTTGTCGACCGTCGGTACGTTCGCCGTGAGCGCGGCGACCGGGTTGACGATCCCGAACCCGTACTGCTGATCCCACCCCTTCGGCCCGCGATCCGTGGCGGTCCTGATGATCCGGTTGATCACGTTCGCCGCGTCCAGGTGCGGAAACTTGGCCCGCACCAACGCCGCCACCCCCGACACGATCGCCGCTGCGTCACTCGTGCCCGTGCCCTGTGCGTAACCACTGTCGCTTGCTGGTGACGGGCCAACGATCTTCACCGCAGGCGCCGCGAGCGTCGCATACTCGCCTTGTGCCGATCCTGTCCAGAAATCACCTCCTTGGTTAACGCCCGTGACGTTGAGGACACCCTTCAAACGGCCCGGAGCCCCGACCGAAGTGATGCCCATATCGACGTTGCCGGCGCTGCCCACGACGAGCACGTCGTGGACCTCGGCATAGTGGATCGCGGAGACGAGCCGTGGCGTGGATGAATTGCTACTCAACGAAATGCTGATGACGGTGGCGTGCCGGTCGACTGCCCAACGAATGGCGTCCGCGACTGCGTTGTAGTCGAGGTCGGCGCCGTCATCCGCAGCAACACGGGCGGGAAGGATCTCGACGCCGGGCGCCACGCCAAGCGCGTGCTGCGCGTTACCCCCTTGCGCGGCAATAATTCCAGCCATCGCGGTGCCGTGGCCGTTCGTGTCTTGCCGGGCGGACGACCCCGCCGCTACGCCGAACGACCGACCGGGCAGTACATGCCCAGAGAGATCTGGGTGGTTCGCGTCGACTCCGGTGTCGATCACCGCGACGGTGACCCCGGCGCCGGTGCTGACGCGTTGTGCCTGCGGCACGTGCAGATAGTCGAGATACCACTGGCCATGGCGCACAGTGTCGGCGTGGGCCGCCGTGGGAATCGCCAAGAGTCCGATCACGCCGAGCGCCACGATCGCCGCGCGCCGCCGCCAGCCTGAGCGGTGCGCTGTCCCCGCGCTGCCTGTGTCGATCACTCGATCGCCCCTGCGCTGTTGGTCTTCGGCGCCGGGTTCTTTGGACGCCAAATCTCGTCATCGTCCTCGGTCAGCCAGCTGCGCCGCTCGTCGCGCTCCTTGTTACCGCCGGTACCGCCGTTGTGCGGCATGGCGCCGTACATGTTCGATCGGCCCGCCGTGGCCGCCCCGCCTCTACCAGCAGCGATGCCTCTCGGCCGGTCCGCTGCGGGACCAGCGGGGGCATGACGGCCGCTCCGGATCCGGTTGCCGGATCCGAACCGCCGATGCCTGCACCGTAGCCACCGCTGACGCCACCGAAGCTGCCGGCTCCCGCGCCTCCGCTAGCTCCGAGCCCACTGCCGGGACCGCCGCCAGGCGCGGCCGAAGCAGCACCACCGGCCAGCGCCGATCCGGGAGCCTCGGCCCGGTGCGAATAACCGGCCGATCCACCAGATGCTCGGGCGTCGTTCGCCTGGTCTAAATCGGAGCGCCAGGAAGTAGCGTGCCAGTCCGGCGCTGCTGGCGGAGGTGACCCGATACTCGGCCCGGTCGAGCCGCCATAGCCGCTGTAGCCAGCACCCCCGAAATCTCCACCGCCGTGGGCGCCCGCGCCGCTTCCATCGCCCGTCGCAAAGGGATCCTCAGCACCGGCCACGCCAAAGGTCCCGGTCGGGATGGCGTAGGTCTGTTCGCTGTAGGCGGCGAGCAGGGTGCCGAAGGCGGCGCGGGCCTGGCGGGTACCGCGCACGTACCAGTCGTCGATCGCCTTCTTCTTGTGGCCGTAGGGATCGTTGGGGACCTTGCCGGCCGGGCGGCCGTGGGTGTCGGCGGTGATCCCGTTGTGGTCGTACATGTACTTGAGGAAGCCGCCGTCGTCGTAGCGGTCGCGGTGGGTGCGGAAGAAGTGGTACTGCACCTGATTGCCGGACTCGGCGTCGGAGTACTGGATGGTGTGCGTGGCGGGGTGTTCGCCGTCGCCCATGTCGGGTAGCGGGATGTCGGCGATCGCGCGGGCCAGCGCGCCGCCGGTGTCACCGGACAGCTCGACCACCTTCGATGTCTTCTCGTAGAACGTGTCGATGGCCATGACCAGGCTGTCGTAGTGCTTGCGGTACGCGTCGGCGCCGGTACCCGACCAGTCCTTCTCGCTGAGCCTGCCGCGGATGTCGCGCAGCGTACGAGACGCCGCGTCGAGGATCTGGAAGTACTTGTTGTAGGCGAGCTGCAGTTCGAAGACCCGGTCCGGCCGACCAGCCATCGTCACGGCGCGGATGATGCCTTCCCACGTGAACCCGTCCGCATCGTCGCTCACGCCCCACCGCCTCCGCCGTATCCACCGGTCGACCCAGCGCCCCCATCGCCCGCCCCGCTCGTATCCGACCCGCCGTTCGTCCCTGACCCGCCGTCCGCGCCGCTTGAGTCGCCGGCCCCGGTCCCGCCCGATCCGTCGGCGCCGGTCCCGCCGGTACCGCTGGCTCCGCCCTGCGCGTCGCCGGCCGGGTCGGCGCCCGCCGTGCCGTACGCGCCGGCCGCCGTGGCGCTGCCGCCGGAGGCGCCGCTGGAGGCGAGCAGCGACTCGACCTGCTTGGCCAGCAGTCGGTTCCGTGCCTCGGTCGACCTGTACCGCTTGGCGATCAGCTCGGTGCCGTCCGCGAGCTGCTGGACCGCCGAAGCGAGGCTCGTACCGAAGTCGCGCGTCGACGCGGCGGCCGCGCCGTAGCGACCCCACAGGTAGTCGGCGTCGGAGAACCGGCCGGACGGGTTGTTCCAGTCCTTCATCGCACCGCCGTAGTGGTGCTGGGCATGCCGGCCGGACAGCTCGACGATCTGCTTCGCCGCCTTGCCCAGGTCCCGGTCCAGGTAGTCGGCCAGGTTGCTCAGCTCGCGCGCGACGTCCGCCAGATGCTTGGCGTCCGCCTGCAGGTGCCGCCCGCTGTCTCCCACGGCCAGGTCCGGCGTCGTCGCCGTGCCCTCGCCATCGATTGCGTGCTGCGGCCCGTCGCTCGGCCCCGCCGCCCCGTCCAACGCCATCCGGCAAACACCCCGCAACTCCCGAAAACCGACCGCCGCGACCCTACCGAACCCCCACCACCCCTCATGTCGCCGCCACGACACAACACGTGGTGAGCGCCGGTCCGTTGCCGACCGCCCTGCTGTGCCGGGTGCGGCGCCCTGGCCGGTTGCGACCATCTGCCAGCATCTGCTCCGAATCAGTGTTTGCCATCGAACAGGGGAGCAACGTGGACATTGCGCAACGCGCGGCCGGCTCGGGCATCGAGGCGAGATCACCCGGTGCCCGCCTCATGTTCGGAACTTACGAAGCAGTGGGTATGGAAGAATGAACTATTCGCGGTTCCGCCATTGCCCGTTGGCGTTGATTCTTGGATCAACGATCGCCATTTTTGCTGCCGGATGTACTCAAAGTCCGGAAGATCATCCCGGGGTAGGCAAGTCGTCTGTGGCTTCGCCTAGGAGTGCGCCACCGTGTCGGTTGAAGGCTGTTGCCAGCGGGTTCTCGGCGCACACGATTGCTGGCTCCGGGGTGATCGAGTGGGCGGCCGTGGTTGAGAACCCCTGCGATCGGGTTGCGTACGGAGTCCGTGTTGGCGCCTCGGCACTCGACGGCCGCGGAAAAGAGATTGAAGCTCACGGTGTGTTCGTTGGCGGCGGTGAGGATCTGCCGACTCTTCTGTCGAAGCAGAAGCTAGCCGTCGCAGGCACGATCGACGTGGAGAAAGACGATCCCTTTACGGCTGACGACGTGAAGTCGCTGAAAATAACGACCGGCGGAGAGGAGTGGGCTGATGAGCCTGCTTGGATGACTGAAAGTGAATTCACGAGGTTGTACCCGCACTGGCCGCGTGTGCATGCCGTGAACGTGCATCTTAGTGCCCGCGACGAGAAAGGATACGTCGGGCTCGACTTCGATCTTCGGGCGGATACTGGCCGGACAACGGTGCTCAACGACCCGTTTGGTGTTGTTGTACTCCGAGATCATGAAGGAAAGATCATCTCTGGGACCCGTATCCAGCTGGACGCCGACGTGTATGAGCACGAGCAAACCGGGATCTGGACCCCGGCCGCGACCGACCCAAGCAAGACGCAGATCTACGTAAATCAAAAAGCCTCTGGCCTGTCTTGAAAAAACGAGTGAGAGTTGAGTATGAAAACAAAAGGCTGGGAGTTCTGGACGGATCTTGGTGAGCTGATGTCCGTTGGGCAGATTCAGCTACCTCGTCTCGCATCATCTTTTGCTGTTGCGAACAGGGCAGTCGCACGGACGGCGCATCATGACCAGGAAATGTTCAATACGGGGATGGTGCCCGATGGTCTGGAGCATTCGATGAGCGAGAGTCATCGACTGTTCGGTGAGTTGCGAGATCTCGTACAGGATGCCATGGGCAAGACGGCGGACGCTTTGGAACACTCCGGCCGCGTCATCGTGCATGTGGCCAATACTTACGCAGCTACCGATGACGAAGCCAAAGCAGCCATGCGTAGTTATGTAAAAAATGACCCTACGTACGGCCTGGTGCACGAGAATGTCGTCGATTTCAACGTCCCGGGTGTTGTTATGAGCGATCATGGGGAATCCTGATGTCAGACCTAACCTACCATGATAGGGACTCTCTGTATTCTCTCGGATTTGACGTTCAAAAGGCGGCGATGAGTGCGCAAATTCGCTCGTACAATCACTACAGCGCTCATCTGACGTCGGCCGACCGGCTGGCATCTGCTAGAGGAATCTACGCCGAGACCGGTATTGATATCCTTGAAGAAAGAAACCGAGGTGCAGACACGCTCAGCGGTTTTTCCGACATAGCGTTCCAGATGTGGAAGGATGTTCCGGGCCTCTTCGTTCAGTTCGCAGGAGCAAACCCTCATGATTTTGAGCCGGCGATCAACAACCTGTCGGAGGCGGCCTACTGTGTCCACATGGATCTGGGGCCGGATCGCGCAAGCAGCGGGGATAGCTACGCGGTCCCTGGTAATTTCCAGATGCCAGATGAGCCGATCGCGACGAGAATTGGCAAGATCAACCATCTATTAGAGGGCTGGGATGGTACGGCCGCTGGGGCGTTTGCTGGATACATGGCCGCGCTCCCAGCCGCGGCTAGGCTGCAAAGCGGTGTAGCTATCTCGATAGCCGCTGCTCTGGCATGTACGCAGAGGTTGCTCTCCGCCGCTTACGCGGATATCTGGAACATCGGAACCAAGACGCGGGATGTGTTGAAGTCGTGGGGGACCTGGGATAAGGGGACATCGGCGGTTGTGTCACTGAGTATTGTTGGGGTGTTGGCGGCCGTAGTGTCCGAGATTGCAACATTGGGCGCCGCAACGCCGGAGTTGCTGGGAGCTGGTGCCGCAATTGGGTCGGCCACCGCCGGACTGGCAGGAACATTCGCGAGCATAGATCTTAATGGGTCAAGCGTCCCTCAAATAGTCTCGAACATGAAGAATGCGATCGAGAAGTTGATCTCTGTGATGAAAGAAGAGAACGGTATGATCAACAAGCTTCTTGACCGCGTTTTATCGCAGGCACGGCAAGCTCGTGACTCGTTGACTATTCCGAGCCCGAAACCATTGTATGGCGTTGCGACGGCCGATCTCACCCATCTCGAGAAGTGGGATGGCTTCTACGATTCTTGACAGATTGGACTCGACGACGGCCCGGGGACGCATCAACGCCCGAATTCGTCGGCGAATCTGGTCGCGATAACCAGGTTGTCCGTGCGCGGCTGCGTGGGCCGTCAACGACTCGGTTCGGTGGAGCCGGTACCACCTGGCCGAACAGTGTCGGCCGGGCGGCGCGGCGCTCTCAGCGGTGCATGAGGTCGATGATGCGGTCCAGGTTGTCGGGGAGCGGGTGTTG
The DNA here is from genome assembly GCF_016865425.1 of Actinocatenispora thailandica. Lineage (NCBI taxonomy): Bacteria > Bacillati > Actinomycetota > Actinomycetes > Micromonosporales > Micromonosporaceae > Actinocatenispora > Actinocatenispora thailandica. The sequence continues at coordinate 3,061,398 of NZ_AP023355.1, forward strand.
GTGGCGGTGCGGTTGCGGCGGGTGGCGCCGCAGCGGGTGCACCGATGGACCAGTTGGTAGCCCTTCTTGCTGTGGTAGTCGACGGCGATCGGTACGAGTAGTCCGCCGCAGTCGGCGCCCCGGTCTCCCGGGAGCACGTCGACGTGCACGGAGTGCAGGCAGAACGGGCAGTGGTTGCGGAAACCGCCGCCGGTGTGCAGCGGTACCTGGGCATGGCAGTGCACACACCGGAATGCGGTGTTGCGCGCGGCCTTCTTCTTGGCGTTGGTGCGGTGCGTGGCGATGGTGCCGCCTCCGGCGAGTCGACGTGGTCGAGGACTCGACGGGGCAGGGTTACGTTCGTTCTTCCCGCGCCCGGGTGCTTTGGGCGTGCGGGTTCCGGGCTGGGGTGCGCGAGGGACGCGATTCACCGCCGTCTGCTGCGGCGATTACTTCCGGTTCCGGCTTCACCGCGTCTCCGCGGATCCGGACCACGACCGGCTTTCCGGCGCCCGTCGGGCGGCGCCGCTGTACCGGCCACTGTCGCGAAGGGACTCCCGCGCGCCACCGGTAGGTGTCAGCGCACCCGCACCGGCATCGGCGTCTTCCCCTGATCAGGCAGCCATCGCAGCGGTTCGGGTCATCCCTCCTCCAGCGCGGTGGAACGGTCTGGTGCGGCGATGAGGCTACCGCTCGGTCAGCCGGATGGCTCGGCTGTTTCGGGTACGCGCCGCCGCGCCGACCCCCGTGGGAGCCCGCCGATGTCGGCATCCGCCTCGAGATCGCGCCCGATCCGGCGTCGGCGCCTGCAGCCGAGCTGCCGACGGAGCCGCGAGGGCGGCGGGGCCGGATCCTGCGTTGACAATCCGGGCGACCGGCGGGATCTTGGATCCGACAGCCCGGATTCTTTACTGTTTCCCCTTCTGTCCTCGGAGGCCGTGATGGCCGTTCCTGCCCTCCGGCGGTCGATGCTCGCCGCCGTCCTCGTCGCCCTGCTTCCGCTGCTCGCCGCCACTCCCGCCGCGGCCCAGTCGACCCCGGCCGCCACTCCCGCCGCGGACCGGCCGACCCCGGCCGCCACTCCCGCCGCGGACCGGCCGACCCCGGTCGCCGCTGCCGCCGCGGCGAGGTCGACCTCCGGCGCTGCCGGTACGGCGCGGCCGGGCGCCCCCGCCACCGCGACGTCCGGCCAAGGCGCCGTACAGCCGGACGCGGCCGGGTCGGTGTCGGTGTACGGGGCCTGGCACTGTTCCGACGACGCCTGCCTGTGGGGCACCGTGCGGGACATGACCCAGTTCGACGCGAACAACCACTGGTTGATCGACCGCGGGGACGGTCGGCCGTCGGTCAACCTGGTCGTACTCAGCTTCGTCAATCCGTTGCGGCTGCTGAACCAGACCACCGACGCGCAGACCGCCGGCGGGGTTCCGGTCGGTATGGACCAGGCCGTCGTCGACTACTTCACCAGCCACGGGGTGCGGGTGATGCTGTCGATCGGTGGCATCACCTACGTCGACGACTGGAACACGGCACTGGCCACGAACGGCGCCCAACTCGGGCGCAACGCCGCCGCGGTGGCGCGCCGGCTGGGTGTCGGCATCGAGATCGACTACGAGGAGAGCAGCAACCCGAACCTGACCGGCCTGCAGGCGTTCGTCGACGCCTACCGGGCGGCCGTGCCGTACGACGCGTCCGGCGCCGATCCGGCGGCCCGGCTGACCATCGACCTTGCCGCCGGTGACCGCTGGCTGATCGGCCTGACGCGGAAGGCGACGGCCGACTGGCTGCGCACCGACACGCCGGTACTGGACTACGCGAACGCGATGGTGCCCAGCCGGCAGCCGTCCACCGGTACCGCCGAATCGAACTGGACCGAGCATCTGGTCGGCAAGGCCACCTACAGTCCGCCGATCCCGCCGCTCGCGCCGGCCAAGTTCACCGGCAGTCTCTACATCGCCGAAGGCTCCAAGGTGCGCCCGGAGTGCACCGACTTCGCCGACTCGCTGCAGAGCTCGACCGGCGACTTCGTCCGGAACGCCGCGCCGCAGGGCGCCGGCGCCAGTACCGGCATGCTCGGGTACATGTTCTGGGCCGCCGAACGCCCGTCCACCCGCGGTGTGACCACCGACCCGCCGAACACCTGCGAGGGTGGCGTCGGAGCCGGCGCCACCGCGTACTCGGTGCCGGTCCCGATGCCCGCCCTGCGCCAGGACTGACGCCGGGCCGCACCGCGCACCTCGCCGATCTGGCTTCGTACCGTGGGAAGCCGGCGCATCATCGAGAGCGGCGACGGTGAGGTGCGCGGATGGACTGGACGGAGAACCTGACGCGGCGGGCCGGGGTGGATCCGGCTCCGCTGGCCCGGGCGGTGCGGCTGGTGGCCGGGCGCGGTGGCCGGGCCCAGCTGTGCGTGCTGCACGGTGACCGGGTGCTGGTGGACCGGTGCTTCGGCTGCCGGCCCGACTCGCTGTTCTGGCTGTTCTCGACCAGCAAACCGTTCGTGGCGTTGCTGGTGCACCGGCTGGCCGAGCAGGGGCTGCTGGGCCTGGACGAGCCGGTCGCGCGGTACTGGCCGGAGTTCGCGGCGCGCGGCAAGCAGCACGTCACCGTGCGGCACGTACTGGCGCACCGGTCCGGCGTGCCGCTCGCGCACGGCAGCATCGCCGCGGATTCGCTCGCGATGGTGGACGGTCCCCGCTTCGTCCGCGCCCTGCAACGGTCCCGGCCGCGGTGGGCGGCCGGCGCGGTCCCGGCGTACCACATCATCAGCTACGGCTACCTGCTCGGCGAGCTGGTCCGCCGGGTGACGGGCCGGCCGGTCGGTGCGGTGCTGCGGGACGAGCTGCTGGATCCGTTGCGGTTGGGCGACATTCACCTCGGCCTGCCGGAGCCGCAGCGACACCGGGCGGTGCCGGTGCACACCCGCGGCCGTACCCTGCCCGCCCGGTACTGGCTCAACCGGGACGCGCTGCGGGCGGCGCCGATCCCGGCGGCGGGTGTCTCGGCGACCGCGCACGACGTGGCGCTGTTCTACCGGATGCTGCTGCGCGGCGGCGACCTGGCCGGGTCGCGGGTACTCGCACCGGACAGCATCGCCGCCGCCCGGGAACCGTCGACCTCCGACACCGAACTGGACCGGCTGCTGCACGTGCCGGTGCGCTGGGCGCACGGGTTCCAGCTCGGCTCGGCGACGCCGGGCTCGCCGGCGGCGAACCCGCTGGGGCAGGCCAGCCACCGGGACGCGTTCGGCCACAACGGCTCCAACTGCTGTCTGGCCTGGGCCGACCCGACCCGTGACCTGGTGTTCGTGCACCTGGGGAACGTGTTCACCGCCGGGCACGAGGGTGCCCGCTACCTCGCCGAGGTCTCCGACGCCGTGCTGGCGGCGGTGGACGGCGGCCGTAGGATCGGTGGCCGTGAGCGATGAGCAGGTGATCCGGCAGGACGGGGCGGGCGATCCGGACGAGCTGGAACGGCTCTGGACGCCGTTCCGGATGGCCTACATCCAGGGCGAGAACAAGCCGACCGGCCCGGCCGACGACCCGGCCGGCTGTCCGTTCTGCCGGGTGCCCACGCTGCCGGACGCCGAGGGCCTGGTGATCGCGCGTGGCTCCAGCGTCTACGCGCTGCTCAACCTCTACCCGTACAACACCGGGCACCTGATGGTCTGCCCGTACCGGCACGTGCCCGACTACACCGATCTGACCGGCGCGGAGCTGGCCGAGTTCGGTACTTTCACGCAGACCGCGATGCGGGCGGTGCGCCGGGCCAGCGGCGCGGAGGGCTTCAACGTCGGGATGAACCAGGGCCCGGTCGGTGGTGCCGGCATCGCCGGCCACCTGCACCAGCACGTGGTGCCACGGTGGGGTGGCGACACGAACTTCATGCCGGTGATCGGGCACACCAAGGTGCTGCCGCAGTTGCTCGCCGACACCCGGACCCTGCTCGCCGACGCCTGGGCCGCGATCACCGGCTGATCGGTCCGTTCACCGCTCGGGCGGCGGGGGACGGCGCAGGTCGTGGCGGCGGGCGTGGCCGAGGTTGGCGACCGCCATCGCCACCACGGTCACCAGGTACAGCTGGCCGAGGACCGCTTCGGAGGCGGCGACCATCCGGCCCAGGTCGCCGCGTGCCACCAGGTCGCCGTAGCCGGTCGTGGTGATCGTGACGAGGCTGAAGTACAGGTAGTCCACGGCGCGCTCGCCGCCGGTTCCGGCGAAGAACGGTGGCCGGGCCGCGCCGATCAGCCCGAACGCGTCCGCGTAGCCGACGGCGACGAGCAGGTACACGCTCAGCGCGGCGGTGATGGTGGCCAGCGTGATGCGTGGCGACCGCCCGACCCGGGCCAGTACCAGCGCGATGGTGGCGGCGACCAGCAACAGCGTCAGGATGTCGCCGATGATCGCCAGCGGCTGGGATCCGGTGACGGCCGCGGCCAGTAGCGCCGCCACCGCCGCGGCGCCGACCGGCGCGGCCGCGCGGACCAGCCGGGTCGGGTAGCCCGCGGTGTGGATCGCGAACAGCAGGGCGAGCGTCAACAGGACGACGGCGCCGGCACCGCCAACCCCGCCGAATCCGGTGCCGATCAGGGACAGCAGCACCGCGAGCAGGACGACCCCGTAGGCGTCCGGCTGCTGGGTTCGCCGCCAGAGCCGGCGCAGCCGACCGGCCGGTACGACGGGCTGCGGCGTGTCCGACATGGCTCCAGCATCCCAGCGCGACCGGTACGGATCTCGCGTTCGGCGCAGGCTCGCCGGCGCTGGCGTGAGGTGCGTCCCGATCGAGCGGGATCGATCACCGCGACTATATTAGTTAGCAGCAAGCAACTAGCATGGCGTGCGGGAGGTTGTGCACGCATGTCAGAGGCTGCCGTGTCGCAGGCCGCATCAGGTCGTCGGAACCGGTTCGATCGGGACCACCCGCGCTACAAGTGGGTGGCGCTGTCCAACACCACGGTGGGCATGCTGCTCGCCACCATCAACGCGTCCATCGTGATCATCTCGCTGCCGGCGATCTTCCGCGGCATCGGTCTCAACCCGCTCGAACCCGGCAACGTCAGCTACCTGCTGTGGATGATCATGGGGTTCCTGCTGGTCTCGGCCGTGCTGGTGGTGTCGGTCGGGCGGCTCGGCGACATGTTCGGCCGGGTCAAGATCTACAACGGCGGCTTCGTCGTGTTCACCGTCGCGTCCATCGCACTGTCGCTGGATCCGTTCCACGCCAGTTCCGGTGCGCTGTGGCTGATCGCCTGGCGGGTGGTGCAGGGTGTCGGCGGCGCGATGCTGTTCGCCAACTCCACCGCGATCCTGACCGACGCGTTCCACGAGAAGCAGCGCGGCATGGCGCTGGGCGTCAACCAGGTCGCCGCGATCGCCGGCTCGTTCGTCGGGCTGGTCATCGGCGGCGTGCTGTCGGAGTACCACTGGCGGCTGGTGTTCCTGGTCAGCGTCCCGATCGGGGTGATCGGCACGATCTGGTCGTACACCTCGCTGCGGGAGCTGGGGCAGCGCAAACGCGAGTCGCTGGACTGGCCGGGCAACATCACCTTCGCCGCCGGGCTGTCCGTGCTGCTCGCCGCCATCACCTACGGCATCCAGCCGTACCGGTCGCACGCCACCGGCTGGACCAACCCGAAGGTCGATGCCGGCCTGGCCCTGGGCGTCGCCCTGCTCGTCGCGTTCTGCATCATCGAGAGCAAGGTGCGCGAGCCGATGTTCCGGCTCAGCCTGTTCAGGATCCCGCGGTTCTCCGCCGGCAGCCTCGCGGTGCTGCTGTCCGCGATCGGCCGCGGCGGCCTGCAGTTCATGCTGATCATCTGGCTGCAGGGCATCTGGCTGCCGCTGCACGGCTACGACTTCGTCGACACGCCGCTGTGGGCCGGCATCTACATGCTGCCGCTGACCATCGGCTTCCTGCTCGCCGGCCCGGTGTCGGGGTACCTGTCCGACCGGTTCGGGCAGCGCGTCTTCGCCTCCGGTGGGCTGGTCATCGTGGCCTGCACGTTCCTCGGGATGATGCTGCTGCCGGTCGACTTCCCGTACTGGATCTTCGCCCTGCTGCTGTTCGTCAACGGAGTCGGTTCGGGCATCTTCTCCTCGCCGAACACCTCGCGGGTGATGAGCAGCGTGCCCGCCCACCAGCGCGGTGCCGCCGCCGGCATGCGCGGCACGTTCCAGAACTCCGGCCAGGCACTCTCGATCGGCATCTTCTTCTCGCTGATGATCGTCGGGCTGGCCGCCACGCTGCCGACCGCGCTCACCCACGGGCTGGAGCAGCAGGGCGTACCGGCCGCCACCGCGCAGCAGGTGGGCGATTTGCCGCCGGTGGGCAGCCTGTTCGCCGCGTTCCTCGGGTACAACCCGATCCGCAGCCTGGTGCCGCCGAGCGTGCTGCACCAGCTGACCCAGCACCAGCAGGACACCCTGCTCGGCAAGGAGTTCTTCCCGCACCTGATCTCCGGCCCGGTACATCAGGGACTGGTCGTGGTGTTCACCGCCGCGGCGATCATGATGCTCGTCGGCGCGGTCGCGTCGACCTTCGACGGCCGCCGGAACCGGCGCACCGAAAGCGACCCGACCAGGGCCGATGCGTAACGTGCCGGTGGATAGGGTGGGGCATCCGCGCTGAGGACGAGGGGAATGGCAGTGTCCGAGAAGCCTGCGGCGGCCGCCGCTGCCGACCCGGTGCCCGCCGCCGACCCCACCGCGCCGTACGCGGCGGACGCCGCCGGGCTGTTCGTCGCGATGGCGCGGCTCAACCGGCTGGTGCGCCGCAAGGCCCCGGCACAGCTCGGGCACTCCGCCGTGGCGGTGCTCGCCACGGTCGTGTGGTCCGGTCCGCTGCGACCCAGCGACCTCGCGGCGCGGGAGGGCGTCAGCGCGCCGACCATGACCCGGGTGCTGTCCGGTCTGGAGGCCGGCGGCTACGCGGTGCGGGAACCCGATCCGGCCGACGGCCGGGCCAGCCTGGTGCGCGCCACCGCCGAGGGCGCCGCGCTGGTCCAGGGCAACCGCTCGGCGCGCTCCCGGGTGCTGCAGGAACGCATCGCCGCCCTGTCCGACGAGCAGCGGGCGGCGCTGCGTGCCGCGCTGCCGGCGTTGCAGGCGCTGTCCGGCGACGACTGACGGCGCGGCACCCCGCGGTCCCCGGCCCGGGCGACCGATGCGCCGGGCCCGTGTTCCAGCGCCCGGGGGCTGTCAGCGCGCCGCGTGCTCGGCGCGGATGTTCTCCGCGAGCTGCGCCGGCATCGGCTCGTACCGGACGAAGTGGCGGGTGAAGCTGCCGGTGCCGCTGGTCATCGAGCGCAGTTCGATGGCGTAGCGCAACAGCTCGGTCGCCGGCACCTCGGCCCGCACCAGGGTGCGCTCGCCCGGCTCCTGCTCGGTCCCGAGCACCCGGCCGCGCCGGCCGGACAGATCGGACAGCACCGTACCGACGTGGTTGTCCGGTACCAGCACCGCCACCTCGTCGAGCGGCTCCAGCAGCGTCACCCCGGCCTTGGCCGCCGCGTCCTTGAGCGCCAGCGCGCCCGCGGTCTGGAACGCCGCGTCCGACGAGTCGACCGAGTGCGCCTTGCCGTCGGTGAGAGTGACCCGCACGTCCACCACCGGGAACCCGGCCGACAAACCCGCGGCGAGCTGGTTGACCACGCCCTTCTCCACGCTCGGGATGTACTGGTGCGGCACCGCGCCGCCGACCACCTTGTCCAGGTACTCGAAGCCGCTGCCGGACGGCAGCGGCGCCACCTCGATGTCGCACACCGCGTACTGTCCGTGCCCGCCGGACTGTTTGACGTGCCGGCCGTGCCCGACGCCGGTGGCGGCGAACGTCTCGCGCAGCGCCACCCGGACCGGCTCGGTGTCGATCTCGGCGCCGCCGGCCCGCAACCGGTCGAGCACCACGTCGGCGTGCGCCTCGCCCATGCACCACAGCACCAGTTGCCGGGTCTCGGCGTTGCGCTCCAGCCGCAGCGTCGGATCGCCGGCCACCAGTCGCGCCATGTTGCGGGCCAGCGCGTCCTCGTCCGAGCGGGTGTGCGCGACGATCGCCACCGGCAGCAGCGGCTCGGGCATCTGCCACTGCTCGATCAGCAGCGGATCGGACTTCGCCGAGATCGTGTCGCCGGTCTCCGCGGTGCCGGACTTGGTCACCGCGCACAGGTCGCCGGCGACGCAGCGCGGCACCTCGCGCAGCGCGGTACCGAGGGGGGAGTAGAGGTGCGCGATCCGCTCGTCCGCGTCGTGGTCGGGGTGGCCGCGCTCGGCCAACCCGTGCCCGGCGACGTGTACCGCCACCTCCGGGGTCAGCGTGCCGGAGAACACCCGCACCAGCGAGACCCGGCCGACGTACGGGTCGATCGTCGTCTTGACCACCTCGGCGACCAGCGGACCGGCCGGATCCGCGGTCAGCGGGTCGCGCGGCGAGCCGTCCAGGTCGGTGACCGCGGGCAGGTTGTGCTCGGTCGGGCCGGGGAAACCGCGCACGATGCCGGACAGCACCGAGTCCAGCCCGACCGAACTCGGCGCGTCCACCGGAATCACCGGGTAGAACGATCCGCGCGCCACCGCCTTCTCCAGGTCGGTGATCAGGGTGGCCTCGTCGATCGCCTCGCCGTCGAGGTACCGGTCCATCAGGGTCTCGTCCTCGCTCTCGGCGATGATCCCCTCGATCAGCGCGTTGCGCGCCTCCTCGATCGCCTCGACGTGCGCGGCCTGCGCCGGCTGCTCGGCCGGCGGGTACCCGTTGCTGTAGTCGAACACCGTCTGGGTGAGCAGGCCGATGAGCCCAACGACCGGTTCGCCGGCGTCCTCCGGGGCATCGGCGGCTCGCTCACCGTGCACCGGCAGGTACAGCGGGAGTACGCCCTCGCCGAACACCCGCTGGCACAGCGCGACGGTCTCGTCGAAGTCGGCGCGCGGCGCGTCCAACCGGGTCACCACCACGCCGCGAGGCAGGCCGACCGCGGCGCACTCGTCCCACAGTGCGATCGTCGCCGCATCCATCCCGTCGACCGCGGAGACCACGAACAGTGCCGCGTCCGCCGCCCGCAACCCGGCCCGCAGCTCACCGACGAAGTCGGAGTAGCCGGGCGTGTCCAGAAAGTTGATCTTGGTGTCGCCGACCACGACCGGTGCCACCGCGAGGTTGACCGAACGCTGCTGGCGCACGGCCGCCGGGTCGGCGTCGCAGGCCGTACTCCCGTCGGTGACCGTGCCGGCCCGCTCGATCGTGCCGGTGGCCTGCAGCAGCGCCTCCACCAGCGTCGTCTTCCCGACTCCGGAATGCCCGACCAGCACCACGTTGCGCAGGTTGCGCGGATCATCGACCACCGGCCCAGGGCCGGCGGCTCCCTTCTCGGACCCTTTCTGCGGGCCCGTGCCTCGCTGTGCCATCCTGCTACCTCCCGTGCCGGGCCGTCACCGTCGCCGTGGCGGATGCTCACGCACCGCCTGCCGCCGATCACACACCCACACCACTACCGACACAACCCCGACGCGCCTGGCGGACACCGGCGCCGTAACGGTACGGGTGGACCATCGCACCGGATGCCGCCGGCCCGGCTGGCAACACGCTGAGTGCCGGGTACGGTGCGCTGCACGCCATGGTCGACAACCCGTTAAGGTGGGATGTCGCGCCCGCCGGCGGGTGCGGGCGTCCGGCCGGAGCGGGTGCGCCGGGGCGGATATCCCAACATCCTGGCGGGAGCATGGCGAAGATCTTCAGCGTGGTGGGCAGGGCCGGTGCCGCTCGGGTGGTCAGCCCCGTCGCCAGGGCCCTGTTGCGGGCCGGGGTCACCCCCGACGTCGTGACCCTGATCGGCACCGGTGCGGTGCTCGCCGGCGCGCTCGGGTTCGTGGCCCGCGGGCACATCCTCACCGGCCTGATCATCATCACCCTCAGCGTGAGTACCGACATGCTCGACGGCGCGATGGCGCGCGCCCGCGGGTACTCCACCCCGTTCGGCGCGTTCCTCGACTCGACGATGGACCGCATCGCCGACGCCGCGGTGTTCGGTTCGCTGGCGTTCTGGCTCGGCAACACCGGCCATCCGCTGCCGGCCATCGGCGCGCTGATCTGCCTCGGCGCGGGCCAGGTCATCTCGTACGCGAAGGCCCGGGCGCAGAGCGTCGGCTTCGAGTGCAACGTGGGCATCGCCGAACGGGCCGAGCGGCTGATCATCGTCGGCGTCGGCGGCCTGTTCTACATCTTCGGCCTCGACCTGGTCTTCTGGATCGCGATCTGGGTGCTCGCCGTGCTGTCGCTGATCACCGTCGGTCAGCGCATCCTGTACGTGCGCCGGCAGGCGGCCGGGATGCGCACCCCGCTGGGCAACGCCGACGGCCCCGGGCCGGCCGCGGCTGACTCGGCGACCGCCGGGGACGGCGACGCCCCGAGGACCGGCGAGGGGGACGGCGACTCCAGCGATCCGGTGCCCTCGCCGGGGCGCGGGGCAGGCACGTGAGCGGCCGCGGCGTCGAGCTGGCGTACGCGGCCGGGTGGAAGCTGGTCCGGCTGATGCCGGCGGGCCTGGCCAGGTGGGTCTTCCGGGCCGTCGCCGACCAGTTGACCCGCCGCGGCGGCCGTGGCGTCTGGCAGCTGACCCGCAACCTGCGCCGGGTCGTCGGCCCCGGTCCCAGCGAGGAGGAACTCTCCGGCCTGGTCCGCGACGGCATGCGCTCCTACGCGCGGTACTGGCTGGAGGCGTTCCGGCTGCCCGCGGTGTCCCCGGAGACGATGACGCGGACCTTCCACCTGACCACGCCGGAGCTGCTGGACACCGTCACCGGCGGCTGCGTACTCGCCCTGCCGCACGCGGCGAACTGGGAGCACGCCGGCGTCTGGGCGACCTCGCAGGGCATCCGGCTCACGGCGGTCGCCGAACGGCTCCAGCCCGAGGGCCTCTACCAGCGGTTCGTCGCCTACCGGCAGCGCCTCGGGATGGAGATCCTGCCGACCCGGGGGCCGGATCGCGCCACCATCGACACGCTCGCCGACCGGCTGCGCGACGGCGGGGTCGTGGCCCTGCTCGCCGACCGCGACATGTCCAGCCGGGGCGTCCCGGTGACCTTCTTCGGCCACCCCACCCGGATGCCACCCGGCCCGGCCCTGCTCGCGATCCAGACCGGCCGACCGCTGATCGTGGTGTCGCTGTGGTTCGGCGACGACGGGACGTACGCGAAGCTCACCGGCCCGCTCCCGGTGCCGGCCGAGGGCACCCTGCCGGAGCGGGTCGCCATGCTGACCCAGCGTGTCGCGGACGAGCTGGCCGCCGGCATCGCCGCGCACCCGGCCGACTGGCACATGCTCTCCCGGCTGTGGCTCGACGACCGCCACCGCACCACCTCGCCGCCCACCGACGGTGCTCCCGTCGACACCGACCCGGCCGCCAGCGCTCCCGTCGGTGCGGACCCGGCCGCCGACGCCACCACGGCCGAGCCGGCGGGGCCGGTGGCCCGCGAGTCCGGCCGGGACACCTCGACCGGGGTGCGGTGAGGATGCGCGTCGGCATCGTCTGCCCGTTCTCCTTCGACGTACCCGGGGGAGTCCAGTGGCACGTGCGCGACCTCGCCGAGACGCTGATCGCGCTCGGTCACCGGGTCAGCGTGCTCGCGCCGGCCGAGGACGAGACCCGGCTGCCCGACTACGTCGTACCGGCCGGTCGGGCGGTTCCGTTGCGTTACAACGGATCCGTGGCTCGGGTGTCGTTCGGGCCGATCTCGGCCACCCGGGTCCGGCGGTGGCTGTCGGCCGGCCGGTTCGACGTGCTGCACGTGCACGAGCCGATGTCGCCGAGCCTGTCGCTGCTGGCCTGCCTGGCGGCGCGCGGCCCGGTGGTCGCCACGTTCCACTTCGCCACCGGCGGCCGGTCCAAGGCGCTGGCCGCCGCGCAGGGCGCGCTGCAACTGGTCCTGGAGAAGATCACCGCCCGGATCGCGGTCAGCGCGCTGGCCCGCCGCGCCCAGGTGGAACACCTCGGCGGTGGCGCGGTCGAGATCCCCAACGGGGTGCTGATCGAGCGGTACGCGCACGCCAGGCCGCTGCCCGGCTGGGACCACGACGGGACGACCGTCGGCTTCCTCGGCCGGTTCACCGAGCCACGCAAGGGGTTCGACATCCTCGTCGCGGCACTGGCCGGCCTCGTTGCCGAGCGGCCCAGGCTGCGGCTGCTGGTGGCCGGCCCGGGTGACGAGGACGAGCTGTACCAGCGGCTGCCCGAGGTGCTGCGCGACCGGGTGACCTTCCTCGGCCGGGTCAGCGAGGACGACAAGGCCCGAATGCTGCGCTCGGTCGACGTGTACTGCGCGCCCAACACCGGCGGCGAGTCGTTCGGGATGATCCTCACCGAGGCGATGGCGGCCGGCACCACGGTGCTCGCGAGCGATCTGGACGCGTTCCGGCGGGTACTGGACAACGGCACCGCCGGCGCGCTGTTCCGAACCGGCGACTCCGGCTCGCTGGCCGCCGAGCTCGGACCGCTGCTCGACGACGCGCCCCGGCGGGCCGCGCTCGCCGCTCGCGGTACCGAGATCGTCGCCAGCTACGACTGGCCGGTCGTGGCCCAGCGGGTGCTGGAGGTGTACAACTCGGCCATCGAGGCCACCAGCAACGCGCCGACGGTGCGCGGCGACGACCCGACGCTGGCGCAGCGGCTCGCCGCGGTACTGCGAGACACCGGCAACGAGGCCGGCGGGTCGCCGCCGGACGGTCCGCCGGTCGCCGAGCCGTGGCCGGAAGGCAGCCGGCGCGGTCCCCGCCGCAGGCTGCGCGGGGCGACCAGCCGGCAGCGCTGAGTCGAGATCGCCGCCCCGACGGGTGGCTGGGCGGGCCGCGAGCGGTGCCCGTACCTGCCGGCCGGTTACCATTCCCGACGTGTGGTGGCTGGTCGGAGTCGTCGTCCTGGTGGTCCTGGTCGCCACCTACCTGACCTGGCTGGCGGCCCGGGTCGACAGGTTGCATGCCCGCGCCGCCGGTGCCAGCTCGGCGCTGGACGCGCAGCTGCGCCGTCGGGCCGTGCTCGCCGCCGGTCTCGCCGAGGCGGCCCTGCGCGAGCGGGGTGACGCGTGGGCGGGCCAGGCGGCCACGGTGCGGGGTGCCGCCCGGGTCGCGGTGGACAGCGCGCCGCCAGACCGGGAGGCCGCCGAGAACGATCTGACCCGGCTGCTGCGCGAGCTGCCGCTGGCGCCGGACGAACCCGACGTGACGGCGCTGGACGCCGCGTCGCGACGGGTGGCGCTGGCCCGCCAGGTACACACCGATCTGGTCCGGGACGCGCTCGCGGTGCGCACCCGGCGGATCGTCCGGCTGCTGCGGTTGGCCCGCCGCCATCCGCGGCCCAGCTACTTCGACATCGACGACCCCGGACCGGTCGCTCCGGCCACCCCGCTGCCGACGCCGTGACCTGGCCGGCGGGGTTCGTCCTGTTCAGCGCCCGGTCGGGCAGCTTGTGAGGCGCGCCTCTCACCGCTGGGGCAACCGTCCCCGATGGGTAGGATGAAGGTGCTGTCGGCGCGGCCGACCAGGCCCCGGCATCGCCTCGCGCGGCCCCGGTGCCCGGGTGGCGGCGGAAGGGCAGCCGTCCGGCGCAGGTCGGACCCCGGCAGACATGGACGATCAGGAAAAGGAGCGCGTCGGTCGTGACCACCGAGCCCACTTCCGAAAGCGGCGCGACGAGCGCGCCCGGCACCGGTACCGCCCGCGTCAAGCGCGGGATGGCGGAGATGCTCAAGGGCGGCGTGATCATGGACGTCGTGACCGCCGAGCAGGCCAAGATCGCCGAGGACGCCGGCGCGGTGGCGGTGATGGCGCTGGAGCGGGTGCCGGCCGACATCCGCGCGCAGGGCGGCGTGGCCCGGATGAGCGACCCCGATCTGATCGACGGCATCGTCGGCGCGGTGTCGATTCCGGTGATGGCCAAGGCCCGGATCGGGCACTTCGTCGAGGCGCAGGTCTTGCAGTCGCTCGGCGTCGACTACATCGACGAGTCCGAGGTGCTGACCCCGGCCGACTACGCCAACCACATCGACAAGTGGCAGTTCACCGTGCCGTTCGTGTGTGGCGCGACGAACCTGGGCGAGGCGCTGCGGCGGCTCACCGAGGGTGCGGCGATGATCCGCTCCAAGGGCGAGGCCGGCACCGGCGACGTGTCCAACGCGACCACCCACATGCGCCGGATCCGGGCCGAGATCGCCCGGCTGACCTCGATGAGCGCCGACGAGCTGTTCGTCGCGGCCAAGGAGCTGCAGGCGCCGTACGAGCTGGTCGCCGAGGTCGCCCGGACCGGCAAGCTGCCGGTCGTGCTGTTCACCGCCGGCGGCATCGCCACCCCGGCCGACGCGGCGATGATGATGCAGCTCGGCGCCGAGGGCGTGTTCGTCGGCTCCGGCATCTTCAAGTCCGGTGACCCGGCCAAGCGTGCCGCGGCGATCGTCAAGGCCACCACCTTCCACGACGACCCGGACGTGATCGCGAAGGTGTCCCGGGGGCTCGGTGAGGCGATGGTCGGCATCAACGTCGACGACATCCCCGAGCCGCACCGGCTCGCCGAGCGCGGCTGGTGACCCAGCCGGTGACCAGCACCAGCCTGCACGCCGATCTCGGTGCCGGTGACATCGACGCACCGCTGGTCGTCGGCGTGCTCGCGCTGCAGGGCGACGTCCGCGAGCACCTTCGGGCGATCGCGGGTGACGGGGTCACCGCGCTGCCGGTGCGCCGGCCGGCCGAGCTGGCCGCGGTGGACGCGCTGGTGATCCCCGGCGGCGAGTCGACCACGATGTCGAACCTCGCGATCGCGTTCGACCTGCTCGACCCGTTGCGGCAACGGATCGCCGCGGGGATGCCCACCTACGGCTCGTGCGCCGGCATGATCATGCTCGCCGACACCGTGCTGGACGGCCGGGCGGACCAGCAGACCTTCGGTGGCATCGACATGGTGGTGCGGCGTAACGCGTTCGGCCGGCAGGTCGACTCGTTCGAGAGCTCGGTGGAGTTCGCCGACATCGGCGGTGCACCGTTCCATGCGGTGTTCATCCGGGCGCCGTGGGTCGAATCGGTCGGGCCCGAGGTCGAGGTGCTCGCCCGGGTGGCCGGCGGTGCCGCGGACGGTAGGATCGTTGCGGTACGACAGGGCAATCTGCTCGCCACCGCATTCCATCCGGAGCTGACCGGCGACCTGCGGGTGCACCGGCACTTCGTGCAGTTGGCGCGGGCGGCACGCACGCACTGACCCGCGGCCCGGCCTCCGACGTGGCCGAGGCGCGCGGTGGCGTGCATGATCACGAGGGCGGAAACGCCGTGCGAGCGGCATATGGCATGCTGTTGCGCGCGAAGACGGTGGGCGCCGTCGGGGACGGAGAGGTGAATGTCCGGGCACTCCAAGTGGGCCACGACGAAGCACAAGAAGGCGGTCATCGACGCCAAGCGCGGCAAGATGTTCGCCAAGCTGATCAAGAACGTCGAGGTCGCGGCGCGCACCGGTGGCGGTGATCCGGCCGGCAATCCCACGCTGTACGACGCAATCCAGAAGGCCAAGAAGAACTCGGTCCCGAACGACAACATCGACCGTGCGGTCAAGCGCGGCTCCGGCCAGGAGGGCGGCGGCGCCGACTGGCAGACGATCATGTACGAGGGGTACGGCCCGAACGGCGTCGCGCTGCTGATCGAGTGCCTGACCGACAACCGCAACCGGGCCGCCGGTGAGGTGCGCACGGCGCTGACCCGCAACGGTGGCAACCTCGCCGACGCCGGCAGCGTGTCGTACCTGTTCAACCGCAAGGGTGTGGTGATCGTCGGCAAGGGCGAGCTGACCGAGGACGACGTGCTCGTCGCGGTGCTGGACGCCGGCGCCGAGGAGGTCAACGACCTCGGCGAGGAGTTCGAGGTGGTCAGCGAGGCGACCGATCTGGTCGCGGTGCGCACCGCGTTGCAGGAGGCCGGCATCGACTACGAGTCGGCCGACGCGAGCTTCCTCGCCAGTGTCAACGTGCCGCTGGAGGCGGACGGCGCGCGCAAGGTGTTCAAGCTGGTCGACGCGCTGGAAGACTGCGACGACGTGCAGAACGTCTACACCAATGCGGACGTGCCGGACGAGGTGCTGGCGGCGATCGACTGACCTGCGCCGAGCGACCGCGTGTCGCAGCGGCGGCCGTCCCCGCCGCAACCGGTACAGTCCTCCTCGAACGTTCGTTCGAGGAGGACTGGTCGTGTTGGTGCTCGGGATCGACCCCGGCCTGACCCGGTGTGGCGTCGGTGTCGTGACCGGGCGACCCGGCGGGTCCTGCTCGCTGGTGGCGGTCGAGGTGGTCCGCACCCCGTCCGACGCCGAGCTACCCCACCGGCTGCTCACGCTGGATCGTCGACTCGGCGAGCTGGTCGCCGAGCACGCGCCCGACGCGGTGGCGGTCGAGCGGGTGTTCAGCCAGCACAACACCCAGACCGTGATCGGTACCGCGCAGGCCAGCGCGGTCGCGGTGCTGGCCGGGGCGCGCGCCGGCCTGCCGGTCACCACGTACACGCCGAGCGAGGCGAAGGCGGCGATCACCGGCTCGGGTACCGCAGACAAGGCGCAGGTCACCGCGATGGTGACCCGGCTGCTGCGGCTCGCCGATCCGCCCCGGCCGGCGGATGCGGCGGACGCGCTGGCGTTGGCCATCTGTCACATCTGGCGGGGCAGCGCGAAGGCCCGGCTGGCCGCGGCGGCCGGTGGCGGGGTACGGCCGAGTCGGGGATGGGGAGGGCGGAGATGATCTCCAGTGTTCGCGGGCGGGTCACCGCGGTGGGGCCGAACGAGGCGGTGGTCGACATCGGCGGCGCCGCCGGCGGCCTCGGGTTCGCCGTGCAGTGCGCCCCGGCGACCCTGGCCACCCTGCAGGTCGGCACCGAGACCACGCTGCACACCAGCCTGGTGGTCCGGGAGGACTCGCTCACCCTGTACGGGTTCGCCGCGCCCGCCGAGCGCGGCCTGTTCGAGCTGTTGCAGACCGCGTCCGGGGTGGGGCCGAAGCTCGCCCAGGCGATCATCGCGGTGCTCGACCCGCTGACCGTCCGGCGCGCCCTGGCCAGCGGTGACGTCGCCACCCTGACCCGGGTGCCGGGGGTGGGGAAGAAGTCGGCCGAGCGGATGATCCTGGAGCTGCGCGAGCGGATCGGGCCGGTCCCGTCCGCCGAACCGGCGGCCGTGGCGACCGCCGCCCCGGCCGCCGCCTGGCAGGACCAGGTCACGCAGGGGCTGGTCGGCCTCGGCTGGTCCGGCCGGGACGCCGCCGCCGCGATCGCGGCGGTGGCCGAGTCGCTGCCCGAGGGCGAGCCGGTTCCGGCGATGCCGGTCCTGCTTCGCCAGGCGATCCGCCAGTTGGGGCGGACCAAGTGACGGCCGCCGTGGCCCGTCGCGGCGGGTGCCGCCGATGAGCGCCGACGGCGAGTCGAGCCCGGTCTCGGCGTATGCGGCGGACGAGGAGCACGACGCCGAGGTCAACGTGCGGCCCCGGCGGCTGGCCGAGTTCATCGCCCAGGACCGGGTCCGGGAGCAGCTCCAGTTGCTGCTGGCCGGCGCGGCCCGCCGCGGCGACCCGCCGGACCACATCCTGCTCGCCGGTCCTCCGGGGCTCGGTAAGACCACCCTGGCGAACATCGTCGCGGCCGAGCTCGGCGCGGCGCTTCGGGTGACCAGCGGTCCGGCCATCGAACGCTCCGGTGATCTTGCCGCGCTGCTGACCAGCCTCGGCCCGGGCGACGTGCTGTTCATCGACGAGATCCACCGCATCGCCCGTCCAGCCGAGGAGCTGCTGTACAGCGCGATGGAGGACTTCCGGGTCGACGTGGTCGTGGGCAAGGGGCCGGGTGCCACCGCGATCCCGCTGGACGTGGAACCGTTCACGCTGGTCGGGGCCACCACCCGGTCGGGCCTGCTGACCAGCCCGATGCGCGACCGGTTCGGGTTCGTCGCACATCTCGACTTCTACACTCCGGCGCAGCTGGACGCGCTGCTCGTCCGTTCGGCCCGGATCCTGGGTGTCGCGCTCACCCCGGAGGGCGCGGTGGAGATCGCCGGCCGTTCCCGGGGTACCCCGCGCATCGCCAACCGGCTGCTGCGCCGGGTCCGGGACTTCGCCGAGGTCCGGGCGGACGGGGTGATCACCCGCGAGGTGGCGTTTGCCGCGCTCCGGGTCTACGACGTGGACGAACGGGGCCTCGACCGGCTCGATCGGGCGGTCCTGACCGCGCTGGTCGGCTCGTTCGGCGGCGGTCCGGTGGGACTGACCACCTTGGCGGTGGCGGTCGGCGAGCAACCGGATACTGTCGAGGAGGTGTGTGAGCCGTACCTGGTCCGTGCGGGCCTGCTGGCCCGGACACCGCGAGGCCGGGTGGCGACTCCGGCGGCCTGGACTCATCTGGGCCGCACACCGCCGCCGGGCACGTTCGGTACCGCGCCGGATCAGGACGCGCCGGACGAACAACCAGATCTGTTCGATACGTGAGCCGTGATCGGACCGTGACCTACGCCGCTCAGGGTTCCCGAAGTCTGACCGGCTAGACTCCGGCCGGTCTACACCAAAGAA
Organism: Actinocatenispora thailandica; assembly: GCF_016865425.1. Lineage (NCBI taxonomy): Bacteria > Bacillati > Actinomycetota > Actinomycetes > Micromonosporales > Micromonosporaceae > Actinocatenispora > Actinocatenispora thailandica. The sequence continues at coordinate 3,079,931 of NZ_AP023355.1, forward strand.
TTATGGGGAAGGTCACCAGTGCATTTCGCACAGCCCTTGGCGGCATCTAGCAGCGGCGGTGGCAGCAGCTGGACGATGATCCTGCTGTTCGTCTTGATGATCGTTGCCATGTATTTCCTGCTCATTCGCCCGCAGCAGAAGCGCAAGCGCGAACAGCAGCAGATGCAGTCCAACGCCGGAATCGGCGCCGAGATCATGACGCTCGGCGGGCTCTACGGCACGATCGTCGACACCGACGACGAGTCGATCACCATCGAGGTTGCCCCCGGCGTCACCAACCGGTACGCCAAGGGTGCGATCGCCCGCGTGGTCACGCCGGCCGACCAGGTCGCCGACGAGGCGGACGAGGACGACGAGATCGACGAGGAGTACGTCGAGGAGTCGGACGAGGCGGTGGAGCCCGAGCTGGCCGAGACCGTCGAGGAGCCGGCCGACGACGACGCGTCGGTGCAGAAGACCAAGAAGAAGGAGGAGGTCGCCGCCAGCAACCAGGGGTTGCCGCGCGACCCGACCGCCAACTGACCCGCCGATCCGGCCCGCCGCGTCCAGCGCCGACGTCGGCGCTCGGGTGCTGCGCGGCGAGCCCGGTCGGTGCGCGGGCGCTGTTCGCGATACTGCACAATCAGCTCTGAACGTCGCGCCGGGCAACTTTCGGCGCGTGCCCGGCCGGTCCCCGCTCGGGGTGGACGGGGGCCGGATGACCATCTGGGGACCTAGGTAGGAGACATCACGTCGTGGCACCACCTCCGAAGGGTCGGATGCATCCGTCCCGCTATCTGGCCGTGCTTGGCGGCATCTTTGTCGTTCTGTACGCGCTGGTGTTCTTCACCGGGCCGGGCTCCATCGGCGACGTGCATCAGAAGCTGAAGCCTCGGCTCGGGCTGGACCTGGTCGGTGGCACGACGTTGACGCTGATCGCGCAGACCACCGACGGCAAGCCGCCGCCGAAGACCAGTCTCGAAGAGGCTCGCAACATCATCGAGCAGCGGGTCAACGGCCTCGGTATCGCCGAGCCGGAGGTGGTCACCGAGGGAAACCAGAACATCGTCGTCTCGGTGGCGGGCCAGAACAGCGACGCGATCAAGCAGGTCGGGCAGCCGGCCCAGCTGCGGTTCCGTAAGGTCATCAACGCGACGCAGGACCAGGGCCCGACCGCTTCGCCCACCCCGAAGCCGAGCGCCAGTTCCAGCGGCAAGCCGAAGGCGTCCGGCAGCGCGACCCCGTCCGGCAGCGTGAAGCCGTCGGCGAGCAAGACGCCGTCGGCGACCCCGTCGGCGAGCAAGAGCGCCCAGTCCAGCAAGAGCCCGTCGGCGAGCAGCACGCCGTCCGCGGCGGCCAGCCCGAGCACCGACAACACCAACGTCGGTACGAACAAGGCGGCCCAGAAGAAGCTGCTGGCGAAGGTGCAGAAGAAGCTGGGGGCGACCTACCAGCTGGCGCAGCAGGTGACCAGCCCGGACCAGGTGGCCCAGGGCGGCGCGCAGGCGGAACAGGCGCTCAAGGGGTTCCGCAAGCTCAGCCCGGCCGAGGTCTCGGTGCTGCCGACGACGATGCAGTTCAACATCCCGCAGATCAGCTGCAAGCAGCTGAACAACCGCCCGGCCGGCTCGATCGACAACGAGAACGCGCAGGTCGTCTCCTGCGACTCCGGGCAGAAGCTGTTGCTGGACAAGGCGAAGGTCCTCGGGACCGACGTCAAGAGCGCCGACTACACCTACGACAACCAGGCCGGCGGCTGGAAGGTCACCCTGTCGTTCAAGGGCAAGGGTCAGTCCAAGTGGACGAACCTGACCAAGGAGGCCTACGACAACTCCGGCAAGACCAAGTGCGAGCAGGCCGCGCTGGGTGCGGAGGGGCACTGCCGGGTCGCCATCGTGCTGGACACCAAGGTCGTGTCGTCCCCGCAGATCACCTCGGTGATCGCGGGTGACGCGGAGATCACCGGTGGGTTCAGCCAGTCGCAGGCGACGCTGCTGGCCAACCAGTTGAAGTTCGGTGCGCTGCCGCTGACGTTCCACCAGGGCGAGGCGAACCAGGTCTCGGCCTCGCTGGGGACCAGCCAACTGGAGGCCGGGCTGATCGCGGCCGCGATCGGCCTGCTGATCGTGATCATCTACTCGCTGTTCTACTACCGGCTGCTCGGCATCGTGATCTTCCTGAGCCTGGTGCTGTCCGGGTTGCTGGTGTTCGCGGCGTTGATCCTGCTCGGCCGCAACCCCGGGTTGACCCTGACCCTTGCCGGCTTCGCGGGATTCGTGGTGTCGTTGGGTGTGGCTGCCGACTCGTTCGTCATCTACTTCGAACGGCTCAAGGACGAGATCCGGGACGGCCGAAGTCCGCGCAGCGCGGTGCCTCGAGCCTGGGCGCGCGCCCGCCGGACGATCATCTCGGCCAACGCGATCACCATTCTGTGTGCCGCGGTGCTCTACTTCCTGTCCGCCGGGTCGGTGAAGGGTTTCGCGTTCGCGCTGGGGCTCGCCACCATCCTGGACCTGATCGTGGTGTTCCTGTTCCGGCACCCGATCATGACCCTGTTCGCCCGCAGCAAGGCGTTCCTGTCGCCGCGGGTGTCGGGCCTGGGTCGGGTGCTCGACCAGCAACGGTCCGAGGAGAAGCCGACCCGCCGCCGCTCCGGTCGCACCGAGACGAAGGAGGCCTGAGATGAGCAAGAAACGCCACGGCCTCGCGCACCGGTTGTACATGGGGCAGGCCGGCCTCAACATCATCGGCCATCGCAAGTGGTTCTACCTGGTCACGCTGGTGATCCTGATCGTCGGGCTGACGAGCTTCTTCGTTCGCGGCTTCCACCTGGGCATCGACTTCCGCGGTGGTGAGCAGTTCCAGATCCCGAAGACGTCGTCGGTGAGCCTGGAGGACGCGAAGAAGGCGGTCACCGACGGCGGCGCGGTGGTCATCACCGGCCAGTCGGTCGGCGGGACGCACCCGACGTACCTGATCAAGACCGAGAGCCTGAGCGTCGGCGCGGCGGAGAAGGTCAAGACGACCATCAGCCAGGACCTGAACATCCCGGCGAACCAGATCAGCGAGAACTCGGTGTCCGGCGCCTGGGGTGCGCAGATCACCCAGAAGGCCGGCATCGCGCTGATCGTGTTCCTGGCCCTGGTGGTCGTCTATCTGATCTTCAGATTCGAGTGGCGAATGGCCGTCGCGGCGTTCGCCTCGCTCATCCACGACCTGTTCGTGGCGGCGACCGTCTACTCGATCGTGGGCTGGGAGGTCACCCCGAACACCGTCATCGGGCTGCTGACCATCCTCGGGTTCTCGCTGTACGACCTGGTCGTGGTGTTCGACAAGGTGCACGAGAACACCCGGGGCATCACCGCGAGCAGCCGGATGACCTACGGCGAGGCCACCAACCTGGCGATCAACCAGACCCTGATGCGCTCGATCAACACCACGGTGATCTCGCTGCTGCCGGTCGCGGGCCTGCTGTTCATCGGTGCCGGGTTGCTCGGCGCCGGGACGCTCAAGGACCTGGGCCTGGTGCTGTTCGTCGGCATGCTCTCCGGCACCTACTCGTCGATCTTCCTGGCCGCGCCGGTCCTGGTGGACCTGAAGATGCGCGACTCGCGTTATCGGGCCCACGCGGCGCGGGTGCTCGCCCGGCGGGCTGCCGGCGACACCGGCGGCCGCCGCCGGCGCGCCGACAAGACCAAGGCGGACGGGGAGTCGGCGAGCGACGAGGCGGCGGACACGGACGAGAAGTCGGAGGACAAGCCCGGCGCCGATCGGGTGCTCGCCGGCTCGGCGCCGCGTCCGGGTGCCCGGCCGACCAACCGGCCGGCGGCGCGTCGGCGCAGCGGCCGAGGCGGCTCCTCCGGTGGCAACCGTCCCGGTACCAAGCGCAAGTCCTGACGACGACGGCACGAGGGTAGGTACGCCAGGTGACCCGGGTTGACCCAGGCATCGAGCCCGGCGACGGGCCGGACGCTGGTGTCGGTACGCCGACCGACGCCGCCGCGCCACACGGGGACAGCGGCGCGGCGGTGGCCGCGGCGGTGGCCAAGCACGTTCTGGACGTACCGGACTTTCCCGAAACCGGGGTGACGTTCAAGGACCTCACCCCGCTGTTCGCCGACCCGGACGGGTTCCGGCACGTGATCGACGCGGTCGTCGAACATCACGGACCGGACTCGTTCGACGTTGTGGCCGGGATCGAGGCGCGCGGGTTCGTCATCGCCGCCGCGGTCGCCTACGCGACCGGGACCGGTGTGGTGCCGGTGCGCAAGGCCGGCAAGCTGCCCCGCCGCACCATCTCCGCCTCGTACTCGCTGGAGTACGGCACGGCCACGCTGGAGGTGCACGAGGACGCGTTCCACCGCGGCGAGCGGGTCCTGGTGGTCGACGACGTGCTCGCCACCGGCGGTACCGCCGAGGCGACGCTGCACCTGGTGGAACGGGCCGGTGGCAGCGTCGCGGGCTTCAGCGTGCTGCTGGAGCTGGGTTTCCTGCAGGGCCGACAACGGCTCGCGCCGCGTCCGGTGCACGCCCTGCTGACCCTCTGAGCGGGCTCGTCGGGCTTGCCCGGCATGCCGGTGACGCCCGCCCGAGTGCCGTCCCGGCCCGCTTGTCGCCGACCTCGTGGTGTCGACCGAGCCGCGGGATACGATGGGCACTCGGATCCGCGGAACAGACCGTGGGCCGCGCCGCGTCGCCTTCCCAGGGGTGTGTGTTGACCGAGCAGAGCTCAGGAGAGCCAGGTGTCTGAGCGCAGCGTGCGGCCGGACCGCAGCACCGAAGCGGCCGGCCCCGCCGCCTCGCCGCCGGCCACTCCGGGCGGGGCGCCAGCCGACGAGCCGGCCGTTTCGTCGTCGGCGCTGTCCAGCGCGCCGACCGGCCGGCGGGTGCGGGCGCGGCTGGCCCGGTTCAACGCGCCCTGGCAGACTCCGCAGGTTTCCGAGGTGCTGGAGCCGCTGGTCGCCACGCATCGGGCGAGCCACCCGAAGGCCGACGTGCGGGAGCTGCAGCACGCCTACGACGTGGCCGCGCGCTACCACAGCGGTCAGTTCCGCAAGTCCGGCGATCCGTACATCACGCATCCGCTGGCGGTCGCGCAGATCCTGTCCGAGCTGGGCATGGACACGACCACGCTGGTGGCGGCGTTGTTGCACGACACCATCGAGGACACCAGCTACACGCTCGCCGACATGCAGCGCGACTTCGGCGGCGAGGTGGCGCTGCTGGTCGACGGCGTCACCAAGCTCGACAAGGTCAAGCTGGGCGATGCGGCGAAGGCGGAGACGATCCGCAAGATGGTCATCGCGATGGCCAAGGATCCCCGGGTGCTGGTGATCAAGCTGGCCGACCGGTTGCACAACATGCGCACGCTGACGTTCCTGCCGCGCCCGAAGCAGGAGCAGAAGGCCCGGGAGACGCTGGAGATCCTGGCTCCGCTGGCGCACCGGCTGGGGATGAACACGATCAAGTGGGAGCTGGAGGATCTGGCCTTCGCGACCCTCTACCCGAAGCGGTACGAGGAGATCGCGCGCCTGGTCGCCGACCACACCCCGCAGCGCGACGGACTGCTCAACGAGGTCACCGAGAAGGTCAAGACCGATCTGCGCGGCGCGAAGCTCAAGGCGCAGGTGGTCGGCCGGCCCAAGCACCTCTACTCCGTCTACCAGAAGATGATCGTGCGCGGCCGCGACTTCACCGATATCTACGACCTGGTCGGGGTTCGGGTGCTGGTCGACACGGTGCGTGATTGCTATGCGGCACTCGGTGTGGTTCACGCGAACTGGCAGCCCGTCCCGGGCCGGTTCAAGGACTACATCGCGATGCCGAAGTTCAACATGTACCAGTCGCTGCACACCACCGTGATCGGTCCGACCGGCAAGCCGGTGGAGCTGCAGATCCGCACCTTCGCGATGCACCGCACCGCGGAGTACGGCATCGCCGCGCACTGGAAGTACAAGGAGAACAAGGACGCCACCATCGTCGGTCCGCCGGCGCACATCGACGAGATGGCGTGGCTGCGCCAGCTGCTCGACTGGCAGCGGGAGGCGAGCGACCCGAGCGAGTTCCTCGACTCGCTGCGCTACGACCTGTCCAGCCAGGAGGTGTACGTCTTCACGCCGAAGGGCGACGTGATCGCGTTGCCGAAGGGCTCGACTCCGGTCGACTTCGCCTACGCGGTGCACACCGAGGTCGGGCACAAGTGCATCGGCGCCCGGGTCAACGGCAAGCTGGTGCCGCTGGAGTCGCAGCTGTCCAACGGCGACGTGGTGGAGATCTTCACCTCCAAGTCGGAGACGGCCGGCCCGTCGCACGACTGGCTCGGATTCGTGGCGAGCCCGCGGGCCCGCACCAAGATCCGGCAGTACTTCAACAAGGAGCGCCGGGAAGAGGCGATCGAGACCGGCAAGGACGAGATCGTCCGCGCCATGCGCAAGCAGGGGCTGCCGCTGCAGCGGATGCTCACCGCCGACGCGCTCACCGCGATCGCCCGCGACCTGCACCACACCGACGTGTCCAGCTTGTATGCGGCGGTGGGGGAGAACCAGGTCTCGGCGCAGGCCGTGGTGCAGCGGCTGGTCGCGGCGTACGGCGGGGAGGAAGGCGCGGTCGAGGACATCGCCGAGACCGCGGTGCCGACCCGGCCGCCCCGCAACCGGGGCCGGTCGTACGACCCGGGTGTGATGGTGTCGGGCATCAGCGACGTGTGGGTGAAGCTCGCCCGCTGCTGCACCCCGGTGCCGGGGGACGACATCCTCGGGTTCGTCACGCACTCGGGCGGCATCAGCGTGCACCGCACCGACTGCACCAACGCCGCCGAGCTGCGTCGCCAGCCGCACCGGCTGGTCGAGGTGGCCTGGAAGCCGAGCGCCGCGTCGACGTTCCTGGTGGCGATCCAGGTCGAGGCGCTGGACCGGCACCGGCTGCTCGCCGACGTGACCAAGGTGTTGAGCGAGGAGAAGGTCAACATCCTGTCCGCAACGGTCACCACCACCCGCGACCGGGTCGCGGTCAGCCGCTTCACCTTCGAGATGGCCGACCCGAAACACCTCGGTCACCTGCTCAAGACGGTGCGCAAGGTCGACGGGGTGTACGACGCCTATCGGGTCACCTCCGGCGCCTGATCGGTCCGTCCGTCACAGCGTGTGCGCTCGCTTGACCTGCGCCGACCACCTACCATGGACGATCCGTGACCATCGGTGGACTTCGGAGGCGAGCATGAGTGAGGACCGTGAGCAGTCCACTCCCGGTCCTGCCGACCCGACGGCCCGCCCGGCCCTGCCGCGGCGGTCCCCGACCCGGACCGGCAACCATCGCGCGCCGGACCTGGACGGCCCGGACGAGGGTGAGCTCGCCGCGATCCTGCGCCACCTGCACACCGAACTCTGACCCGGCGGTCCACCCGGTCCGGGCCGGCACCCCGCCACCCGCCCAGCCGCGGACAGCGAACGGGCCGGCGCCGCAGCAGCGGCACCGGCCCGTTCTTCGTCGCGGGTGGTCAGCTCTTGTTGCTGGCCGAGGTCGACGGGGTCGGCGAGGAGGTCGCCGGCGCGGAGACCCGCAGGGAGGAGATCTTCACCTTCTCCTTCGGCGCGCCGTCGCCCTTGCTGGCGTTGGCGCCGGTGACGCCCTTGTTCGCGATCGCCTGGACCTTGTCGAGGCCCTTGCTGACGGTGCCGATCACCGAGTACGAGGCGGGCAGGTCACTGTCGCCGTACACGATGAAGAACTGGCTGGAGCCGCTGCCCGCCTGGCCGGTGTTCGCCACGGCGACGGTCCCGGCCGGGTAGGTCGGCTTCTTGCCGGTCGGCAGGTTCTCGTCCTTGACCGTGTAGGTCGGGCCGCCGGAGCCGGTGCCGGACGGGTCGCCGCACTGCAGCACCTCCAGCCCGGACGCCTTGGTGGTCAGCCGGTGGCAGGTGGTGTTGTCGAAGAACTTCTTGCTCGCCAGGTAGGCGAAGCTGTTGACGTTGCAGGGCGCCTTGGCGGTGTCCAGCTTGACGTCGATCTCGCCCCGGTTGGTCTTGATCGTCATCGTCTGGGTGCCGGTCTTCGGCACGTCGCTGTTGCTCGGCATGCCGACGTCCTTGAGCTTCTGCCCGGACTTCGCCGTCGCCTTGGTGTAGCAGCTGCCGGCCGCGGCGGCGGTGGCGCTGGGCTTCGCCTTCGCCTTCGCGCTGCCGTTGTCCTTGCCACTCTTGGCCCAGACGACGACGCCGGTCAGCCCGCCGACGACGATCACGGCCGCCGCGATCCCGACGATCGCCAGGACCTGCCGGCGCTTGCGCGCCGCCGCGGCGCGACGGGCCATCTGGCGTTCGAGCTTGGCGCGGGCCAACGCGCGCTGGCGGTTCCTACTGGAAGCCAACGTCAGCTCCCCTCCCCGGTCGGACTGCAAGGACAATACGGGACTCGGATGGTACGAAACGGCGCGTCTGCCGCCGGCGGAAGGGCCGAACGAGGAGGTTGTGCCGGGTGTACCCGTGGGTGTCGCCGCGCACGGCGGTGGGACCCAGCGTCAAAGGTTAACCAACTGTGATCGGAGCGCGCGCGGACCGGGCGGAACAAATACGTAACGGATCACCCGAAGACGGCTGGGCGGCCCGCCGGACCGCTGCTCGGTACGGCGTCGTCGCTGGGTAGGCTGGTCGGGTATCGCATCGCCCATCCCGCGTCCGCGCGCATCCGGCCGGTGCCGCGCCGCGGGCCCCGGGCGTGGTCGCCCACGCGGCGCCGCGCCGCGGGTACAGGAAGGACGTCATGTTCGTCGCCGGGTTCCCGTCCGCCGCGTTCGGCACGAACTGCTACGTGCTCGCCCCGGCCGTCGGCGAGCAGTGCGTGATCGTCGACCCCGGTTACCAGGTGGCCGACGAACTGGCCGAGGTGGTCGCCGAGTTCCGGTTGCGTCCGGTCGCGGTGCTGTTGACGCACGGCCACCTCGATCACACGTTCTCGGTGGTGCCGGTCTGCAAGGCGAACGACGTCACCGCCTACGTGCACCCGGCCGACCGGGCGATGCTCGCCGATCCGACCGTGGGGCTGTCCCCGGAGCTGGTCGCCGCGCTGCACCAGTTGCCGGACGGCATGGTCGACACCGAGCCCGCCGATGTCGCGGAGCTCACCGACGGTGCGACGCTGTCGCTGGCCGGGCTGACCCTGGCCGTCGACCATGCGCCCGGCCATACCGAGGGGTCGGTGATGTTCCGTCTGCCCGGTGGGGTGCGGCGCGTCGGTGCGCAGCTGCCTCCCGAGCAGGCCGAGCTGGCTGAGGCCAGCGAGGTCTGCCTGACCGGGGACGTGCTCTTCGCCGGCTCGGTAGGACGCGTGGACATGCCCGGCGGGTCCGCCGCGGCGATGGCCGACAGCCTGCGGCGCCGGGTGCTGCCGCTGGCCGACACCGTCGCCGTCCTGCCCGGGCACGGGCCGCACACCACGATCGGCCGCGAGCGGCGCACCAATCCGTACCTGCTGGATCCGGGCGTGCTCGCGGCCACCTGACACGTCGTCGAAGATCCGTTTCGCGCGCCACCGGCGATCAGCCGGGCCGGGTCGCGTCGTACGCCGAGGAGCGTTGAACACACCATGAGCCAGGGCAAACCGACCCCGCTCAGCGGCTTCCCCGAGTGGCTGCCGGCCGGGCAGATCGTGCAGCGGCAGGTGATCGACACGCTGAGCCGTGTCTTCGAGCTGCACGGGTTCGCGCCGCTGTCCACCCGCGCGGTGGAACCGCTGGACCAGCTGTTGCGCAAGGGCGAGACCTCCAAGGAGGTGTACGTGCTGCGCCGGCTGCAGGCCGACGCCGACGACGCCTCGGACTCCGGGCTCGGGTTGCACTTCGACCTGACCGTGCCGTTCGCCCGGTACGTGCTGGAGAACGCCGGCAAGCTGCAGTTCCCGTTCCGGCGGTACCAGATCCAGCCGTGCTGGCGCGGCGAGCGGCCGCAGGAGGGCCGCTACCGCGAGTTCTGGCAGGCCGACATCGACGTGGTCGACCGGGACACCCTGTCGCCGCACTACGAGGTCGAACTGCCGCTGGTGATCGCGGACGCGCTGGGCGCGCTGCCGCTGCCGAAGGCGACCATGCACGTCAACAACCGGAAGCTGTCCCAGGGCTTCTACACCGGCCTCGGGTTGTCGGACCCGATGGCGGCGATCCGGATCGTCGACAAGATCGACAAGATCGGCCCGGGCGGGGTCGGCGCAACGCTGGCCGACGAGCTCGGCGCGTCCGACGCGCAGATCAAGGCGTGCCTGGCGATGGCCGAGATCCGCACCACGGACGGTTCGTTCGCCGACCGGCTGGCCGCGCTCGGGGTGGCCGACCCGCTGCTCGACGAGGGCATCGAGGAGCTGACCCGGGTGGTCGAGGCGGCCGCCGAACACGCGCCCGGGCTGGTCGTGGCGGACCTGCGGATCGCCCGCGGGCTGGACTACTACACCGGCACCGTGTACGAGACGTTCCTGGACGGAGCCGAGGCGCTCGGGTCGATCTGCTCGGGTGGCCGCTACGACAACCTCGCCACCGCCGGCACCGAGAGCTATCCGGGTGTCGGGCTGTCGATCGGGATCTCCCGGATCCTCGGCCGGCTGCTGGGTCGCCACGAACTGACCGCCACCCGGACCGTCCCGACCTGCGTACTGGTGGCGCTGCCCGACGACGCCTCCCGGCCGGCGTGCGACCGGATCGCGGCCGGGCTGCGCCGGCGCGGCATCGCCACCGAGGTGGCTCCGGCGGCGCAGAAGTACGGCAAGCAGATCCGGTTCGCGCAGCGCCGCGGCATCCCGTACGTGCTGTTCCCGGACGCCGACGGTGCTGTCGAGATCCGCGACATCCGCTCCGGCGAGCAGGCGCCGGCCGTGCTGGAGAGCTGGCAGCCGCCGGCCGCCGACCTGCACGCCCGGATCGGTACCGAATAGTCCGACCCCGGCCGCCGGTCGTGCACCGGCCGGCGGCTGAAACAATCGTCTCGGGCCCTCGGAAACACCCGGCCCGGAACCGCGATCTGTCGAAGGAGAACGCTCGTGATCCGCACCCACGGGGCAGGCACGCTGCGCGCCGAGCATGTCGGGCACCATGTCACGCTGGCCGGTTGGGTGGCCCGCCGCCGCGACCACGGCGGGGTGATCTTCGTCGACCTGCGGGACGCCTCCGGCGTCGTCCAGGTGGTGTTCCGGGGCGGTACCGCCGAGGCGGACGCCGCGGAGGCCGCCGCGCACGTGCTGCGCAGCGAGTACTGCGTGCGCATCGAGGGCACCGTCGAGGCCCGGCCGGCCGGCAACGAGAACCCGGAGCTGCCCACCGGCGACGTCGAGCTGACCGTCACCGCGCTGACGGTGCTCAGCGCCTCGGCGCCGCTGCCGTTCCCGATCGACGAACACCTGTCGGTCGGTGAGGAGGCCCGGCTCAAGTACCGCTACCTGGACCTGCGCCGGTCCGGCCCGGCGCACGCGCTGCGGCTGCGCAGCGACGCGAACCGGATCGCCCGTACCGTGCTGGCCGAGCGCGACTTCGTCGAGATCGAGACGCCGACGCTGACCCGCTCCACCCCGGAGGGCGCCCGCGACTTCCTGGTCCCGGTGCGGTTGCAGCCCGGCTCCTGGTACGCGCTGCCGCAGTCGCCGCAGCTGTTCAAGCAGCTGCTGATGGTGGCCGGGATGGAGCGCTACTACCAGATCGCGCGCTGCTACCGGGACGAGGACTTCCGCGCCGACCGGCAGCCGGAGTTCACCCAGCTCGACATCGAGATGTCGTTCGTCACCCAGGACGACGTGATCGAGGTCGGCGAGGCGATCACCGCGGCGCTGTGGTCGCAGCTGGCCGGCTACGAGATTCCGCGGCCGATCCCGCGGATCACCTGGCACGAGGCGATGGACCGGTACGGCTCGGACAAGCCCGACCTGCGCTACGAGGTGGAGCTGACCGAGCTGACCGAGGTGCTGCGTGGCACCGAGTTCCGGGTGTTCGCCGGTGCGATCGCCGCCGGCGGTTACGTGGGCGCGGTGGTGATGCCGGGCGGCGCCGGCCAGACCCGCAAGGAGCTGGACGGCTGGCAGGACTGGGCGAAGGCGCGCGGCGCCAAGGGCCTCGCGTACGTGCTGTTCGACGCGGAGACCGGCGCGCCGAAGGGCCCGGTGGCGAAGAACCTGTCCGCCGAACACCTGGCCGCGCTGCCGGACGCGGTGGGCGCCAAGCCGGGCGACGCGGTGTTCTTCGCCGCCGGCGACCGGATCGGCGCGCAGGAACTGCTCGGCGCGGCCCGCAACGAGATCGCCCGCCGCTGCGGCCTGATCGACGAGAACGCCTGGGCGTTCTGCTGGGTGACCGACGCGCCGATGTTCCTGCCGGTGGAGTCCAGTGACGACGTGGCGGTCGGCTCCGGCGCCTGGACCGCCGTGCACCACCCGTTCACCTCGCCGGCCGGGGAGTGGCTGGAGACCTTCGAGCAGGACCCGGAGCGCGCCACCGCCCACGCGTACGACATCGTCTGCAACGGCAACGAGATCGGCGGCGGCTCGATCCGTATCCACCAGGCGGACGTGCAGAAGCGCGTTTTCGACCTGCTCGGCATCACCCCGGACGACGCGGCCGACAAGTTCGGCTTCCTGCTCGACGCCTTCCAGTACGGGCCGCCCCCGCACGGCGGCATCGCGTTCGGCTGGGACCGGGTGTGCATGCTGCTCGGCGGGCTGGACAGCATCCGTGAGGTGATCGCGTTCCCGAAGTCGGGCGGCGGGTTCGACCCGCTGACCGGTGCGCCGACCCCGATCACGCCGCAGCAGCGGCGCGAGGCCGGGGTGGACGCGAAACCCAAGCCGAAGGCCGCCGAGGCAGCGGAGAAGCCGGCGACCGCGCAGTGACCGGGCGGCGCCTCCACCCCGGGGTGGAGGCGCCGAACCCATCCGGGCGCCGATGCGCCGCCACGGCCGGTTTCCGTAGCGTCGAGTTCGTTGACGATCGGCTCTCCACGGAAGTTGGCGGCGCATGTCCTCCCAGACCACGTCCTACCTGCTCTACGGGTTGCTCGGGCTCGTCCTGCTGATCTGGATCATCTCCCGCCAGGTCGGCGAGCGCACCTGGACGCCGCGCCGGCTGGCGATCATGCCGTTGATCTTCGTGGTCGCCGCGGTGGTGAACGGCAAGACGCTCGGGCACGATCTGTCCACCGGGCTGGCGGTCGGTCTGTTCGTGGCCGGTCTGGTGCTCGCCGTCCTGCTCGGGCTGGCCCGGTCCGCCACGATGGCCGTCCGGCCTGGTTCGGACAATTCGGTGGTCACCCGCGGCAACGGGTGGACGATTGGCCTGTGGCTGGTCTCGATCGCGGTACGGGTGGGGCTCGCGTTCGGCGCGTCCTCGCTCGGCGCGCCCGAGGGTATGGCCGAGGCGATGCTGTTCGCCGCCGTCACGATCGGCGCGCAGAACCTGGTCGTCGCCCGCCGCGGCGGGTTGCTCGGCGCGGTGCCGCAGCGGGTCTGAGCGGGGCCCGGCGGTGACCGACAGCAGTCCGGGGAGGACGACGGCCTGCGCGACGTGGGCGGCTCGTCCGAGGGCGGCGGGCCGCTGCAGGGCGGCGGGCGGGCCCGCGGCGCCGACCCGGACGTGAGCGGGTTGCGGGACGGCGGCGTGCTGCTGCCCGGGAGCCCGGGGAGCCCGGCCCGGCTCGCGTTTCGGATCACCGCGCTGGCCTCCTGGATCCTGCTGTCGGTGCTCGGCGTGCCGGTCGCGCACCGCCCGCTGACCACCGTGCTGGTCGCCGTCGCCGGTGCGGTGGTGATCGTGAGCGCGACCGTACTGCGCCGCCGGCACTGGTGGCTGTCGGCGCTCGGCGTGCAGCTGTTCGCGGCGATGGGGCTGGTGCTGACGGCGATCGGGCCCAGCTGGGTCGGCTGGGCGCCGGTGGTCTTCGCGCTGTTCTGGTCGATCATCCGGCTGCCGGCTCGTTTCGCGGTCTTCGCCTCGGCGACGCTGACCGCCGGCATGATCGTCGTCGGCTGGTTCGCCCTGGGGCCGGCCGCGGTGGTCGGGCAGCTCGGTACCTGCATGGGCGTCGCGGTGCTGGCGTACTCGATGCGTACCGCCCGGCAGCGCGCCACGGACGCCGAGCGGCTGCTCGCCTCCGAACGCGCGGCGCGCGAGGCGACCGAGCGGGCCGGCGTACTCGCCGAGCGGCAGCGGCTGGCCCGGGAGATCCACGACATCCTGGCGCACACGCTCTCGGCGCAGGTGGTGCAGTTGGAGGGGACCCGGATGCTGCTGCGCCACGGGGCCGACACCGACGCGGTACTGGCCCGGGTCGAGCAGGCGCAACGGCTGGCCCGGGACGGCCTGGACGAGACCCGCCGCGCGCTGGACTCGCTGCGCGGCCGGTCCCGGCCGTTGACCGAGACGCTGCCGGCGCTCGCCGCGGACGCCGGCGCCGGCTACACCAGCGAGGGCGACGCGCGGGACCTGGGACCGGAGGCGTCGCTCGCGATCGTGCGGACCGTACAGGAAGCCTTGACCAACGTACGCAAGCACGCGCGCGGCGCCGCCACGACGGTACGGCTGCGGTACGCCCCGGACGCGACCACCGTCGAGGTCGTCGACGGTGGGGGAGGCGTGCCGGCCGCCGACGAACTCGCCGGCACCGGCGGCGGGTACGGTCTTGCCGGGATGCGGGAGCGCGCCGAACTGCTCGGCGGAGCGCTGACCGCGGGGCCGCTCGCGGATGGCGGATTCCGGGTCCGGCTGCGCATTCCGACCTGAACGAGGGGGTGCGGTGGAGCAGCGGCCGATCCGGGTCGTGGTGGCCGACGACCAGCGCGTGGTGCGCGAGGGCATCGAGCTGATGCTGTCGCTGACCGACGGGGTCGAGGTGGTCGCCACCGCCGCCGACGGCGAGCAGGCGGTGGCCGCGGTCGCCCGGCACGACCCGGACGTGGTGCTGATGGATCTGCGGATGCCGCGTTGCGACGGGGTCGAGGCGACCCGGCGGGTGCGTCGGGACCATCCGCGCTCCCAGGTCGTGGTGCTGACCACGTTCGCCGACGACGAGTCGGTACTGGCCGCGCTGCGTGCCGGCGCGCGCGGCTACCTGACCAAGGACGCCGGCGCCGACGAGGTGGCCCGGGCGGTGCACCGGGTCGCCGCCGGCCAGGCCGACCTGGATCCGGACGTGCAGCGCCGGCTGCTGGAGCTGCTGCCGGCTCACCAGCCGGCCCGGCCGGTACCGACCGGGCCGGCGCCGGACGGCCTGACCGACCGGGAGGCGCAGGTGCTGTCGCTGATCGCGGCGGGCCTGTCCAACACCGAGATCGCGCAGGCCCTGGTGGTCAGCGAGGCGACGGTCAAGACCCACGTCAACCACGTCTTCGCCAAGACCGGGGTGCGCGACCGCGCCCAGGCCGTCGCCTACGCCTACCGGCACGGCCTCGCCGGCTGACCACGCCGGCTTGCCGGTGGGCCGAGGCGGTGCCGGCCCGCTTGTACGCTTCCCGCCATGGTGGGAACGATGATCGTCACCGGCGTGTCGGGATATCTGGGTGGCCGGCTGGCCGCGCGGGCCGTTCGCCGGGGCTGGTCGGTCGTCGGCACGGTTCATGCTGGACGGTGCTCGGTCGCTGCGGTCCAGGTCGAACGGATCGATCTGGTCGATCGTTCGGCCACCGCCGCGCTGCTGGACCGGATCCGGCCCGACGCGGTGATCCACGCCGCGACCGGCCGGGATCGCGGTGACTGGGCCGCGGTCGCCGACGCCACCGGTACCGTCGCGGTCGCCGCGGCCGCGGTGGGCGCCAGGCTGGTGCACGTCTCCAGCGACGCCGTCCTGTCCGGGCGGCAACCGCCGTACGACGAGTCGGCGCTACCGGACCCGGTCAACCGGTACGGCGCGGGGAAGGCCGCGGCCGAGACCGTCGTGAAGGCGGTGGCGCCCGGCGCGGCGATCGTCCGGGCACCGCTGATCGTCGGGACCGACGGCGACAGCAAGTACGAGCGGATGACGCCGGCGCTGATCGCGGGGGAGCCGGGTGCGCTGTTCACCGACTCGTACCGCTCGCCGATCCACGTCGACGACCTGAGCGAGGCGCTGCTCGAGCTCGCCACCGCGGGTGCCGCCGCCGGCGAGCATGCCGGCGTGCTGAACGTGGCAGGGCCGGAGACCATCAGCTTTCATCAGCTCGGCATGTTGATCGCGCGCCGGCAGGGCCTCGACCCGGCGCTGGTCCCGAGCGCCCGAGCGGGTGAACTCGATGTCGTGATCCCACGAGACACCCGTCTCGACACGAGCCTTGCCACCGGCCTGCTGACGATCAGGCTGCGCGGCGTGCGCGAGTTTCTCGCCTGACCGGGCTGGCCCGACGGGGACCGGTGTCCGGGCCCCGTGCGCGGATCGAGCCGGCCGGTTCGCGGGCCGGCGGCCGTGGACGGGCGCGGCGGTCGGTCAGCGGACCGGGGGCAGACCGCGGCGGTTGGTCAGGCTGGCCGCGGCGGTGCCGCGCACGATCGCGGTGATGGCGATGCCGCCGATCAGGTTGATGATCACTGTCGGCAGCACCGTGAGGTACCCGCCCTCCCGGTTGTGCACGCCGAGCGGGATCAACACCAGGATCGCCGTACACAGCGCGCCGATCCAGCCGAAGTAGAACAGCGGCCGCGGGGTGCCGACGAGCAGCAGGTGCATCACCGCGGTGGCCAGCAGCGCGGCGACCGCGCCGGAGAACGCGTACGCGAGCATCGACGGCGCGAACGGATCACCGCCGGGCTTGACGCCGAGCACGCTCTGTCCGAGCACGTTGCCGACGATCAGGAACCCGACCACGGCGAGCAGTGCGGCGATCACCGCGGTGACGACGCCGCCGGTCCACAACCGGGTCGCGGAGAACGTCGCCGCGCTCCGTGGGCGGGCCGGCTCGGGCTCGCCGTACCCGCGGGGGCCGACCGCCTCGTCGGTCGGTGGCCGGGGCGGTTCAGGGGTTGCCGAGCCGTACCAGGTCACGTGCCACCTCCGCGGAAGGACCGGATGTCTCGTCCATCATCGGTCATCCCGGGCGTGCCCGCATCCGACGGTCAGTCCGACCGGTCGTAGCCCCAGGCGGTGCAGAACGAGGTGAACTCGTCCGGCACGTCGTCGGGCACCGGCCGGGCCGGTTGCAACCGGCCGGAGTTGATCTTCTCGCTCCAGTCGCCGAGGCCGCGGCGGAACTTGGTGTGCCCGTTGTCGCCGTACTCCAGCATCGAGGCTTCCCACTCGACGCCGAGGAACTCGCACAGCCGGCGGGTCTCCTCCTCCGGGCGTTCGGTGAGGTCCTCGTACCGCACGTCGACGCCGGTCAGCTGCTCGCGCGCCTCCTGCAGCGAGGTCAGGTACCGCAGGATGTCGGTGATGGCCTCGTCCCGGGACAGTTGGGGCCGGGCCTCCCGCCACGATGCGAGGATCGAGGCCGGGTGACGGAGCAGGAAGACGAACCGGGCGTCCGGCCAGATGTCGAGCAGCCGCTTGGTCCGGAACACCTGGTTGGGCGTCTTCTCGACCAGGACTTTCTTGCCGCTGCGGCGCAGCGCCTCGTCCAGCAGCCGGTCCCACAGCAGCGCGGTGAGCTCGTTGTTGTCGAACCCCAGGTCGCTCATCGCGTGCTCGGCGAACCAGCCCTTGGCCTTCGCCTCGATGTCGCCGAGGTGCAGCTCGTGCGGCGCGAACAGCTGGGAGTGGCTGTCCAGGATGACGCGTAACAGGGTGGAGCCGGAGCGCACCGAGGACAGCAGGAACACCGGCTGCTTCAGCAGCCGTTCGCCGCGGATCACCGGGCGTCGTCGACGTGGGCCGCGGACCCGGACCAGTTCGAAACCGGTGGTGCGACCCAATGCCGTGTTGATCTTCTGCTTCACCTTCATCGAGCCGCACGGTAAGGAGAGAGTTTAAGAATTTGCTGAGCTGTAACCAAGATACAGCCATGATTTACCTCACAACAGGCAACTCGGTAGTATCGGTCGCCCGTTTGGTGTCCCCCTTCAGGTGGTCTCGGTGCGCAGCCCGCGCAGCAGCGCGGCGAACACCGGTGCCGTCGGCGGCGTGTCGTGCGGGTTGGCCAGCCGCAGCAGCAGGACGCCGTCGATGAGTGCGAGCAGTGCCCGAAGGTCCCGTTCCGGCCGGTTCGAACCGAGCGCGGCCAGCCAGCCGCCGCCCCAGCCGAGCAGCTCCTGCTGGGCGACGTCGATCCGGCGCTGCAGCTCGGGCCGGAACGCCGCTTCGTGGAAGATCGCCTGCCGGGCCAGTGCCAGCATCCGCTGCGGCCCGGTGAGTTGCTCGATCAGCCCGGCGAGCTGTGCCGCGAAGGTGTCCACGTCGTGCGGCGGGTCCGCCGTGGCGAGCTGCCGCCAGCCCTCGGTCTCGCGCTCCAGCAGCCGGTCCAGCACGCCGGCCAGCAGCGCGTCCCTGCTGCGGAACACGTTGGAGGTCGAGCCCAGCGGCAGGCCGGCGGCGGCGTCCACGGCACGGTGGGTGAGCCGACGGGAGCCGCCGGCGCCGAGCACGTCGATCGCCGCGTCGCAGATGCGCTGTCGTCGGTCGGTCGCCACGGGCCGACACTACAGCAGTAGTCATGAGCACTACATCTGTAGTACGGTCGGGGCATGGCGAGAACGGCGGCCGTCGTCGGAGGCGGCATCGGAGGGTTGACCGCGGCGATCGCGTTGCATCGGGCCGGCTGGCGGGTCGCCGGGTTCGAGCGGGCCGCGGCGCTGCCCGCCACCGGCACCGCGCTGGGCATCTGGCCGGCCGCGCTGCGTGCGCTGGAGCGGATCGGCGTGGACGCCCGGTCGGTGGGCCGGCCACAACCGTCCGGCGCGCTGCTGCGGCCGGACGGGCGGCCGCTCGCCGAGATCGACATGGACGCGCTGACCGCCCGGGTCGGCGAGCCGGTCCGGCTGATCAACCGCCCGACGCTGCTGCGGTTGCTGTTCGCCGCGCTGCCGGCCGGCACCGTCCGGCTGGATCGTCCGGTC
Source organism: Actinocatenispora thailandica (assembly GCF_016865425.1). NCBI lineage: Bacteria > Bacillati > Actinomycetota > Actinomycetes > Micromonosporales > Micromonosporaceae > Actinocatenispora > Actinocatenispora thailandica. The sequence goes on from NZ_AP023355.1 coordinate 3,098,886, forward strand.
ACCGACCTCGGGGCGCTGCGCGCCGAGTACGACCTGGTGGTGGGCGCCGACGGGGTGCACAGTGCGGTGCGTGCGGCGGCGTTCGGCCCGCGGTACCGGGCGCGTCCGGTCGGCAGCGTCGCCTGGCGCGGGTCGGTGCCGCTGCGGCTGCCGTCCGGTGCCGAGGTGTGGGGGAGCGGGACGAAGTTCGGTTACACCCCGCAGCAGGACGGCCGGACGAACTTCTACGCGGTGACCCGGGCGCCGGCCGGGTGGCGCCCCGCCGACGACCTCGCCGAACTGACGCGGCTGTTCGGCTCCTGGGCCGAGCCGGTGCCCACGATCGTCGCCGGGATCGACCCGGCGGGCCTGCTGCGGCACGAGATCGTCGACCTGCGACCGCCGCTCCCGTCGTACGTGGCGGGCTCGGTGGTGCTGCTCGGCGACGCGGCGCACGCCATGACGCCGGACCTCGGGCAGGGTGGCTGTCAGGCGATCGTGGACGCGGTGACGCTCGCGGACTGCCTCGGCACCGGCGACGACATCGCGGCCGGGCTGGCCGGCTACGAGCGGCTCCGCCGCCGCCGCACGCAGCGGATCGTGCGGATGTCCCGGCTGGCGGGCCGGCTCGGGCAGGTGCGCCGGCTGGTCTGGCTGCGCAACGCCGCGCTGCGGCTGGCGATCCGCTCCGGCCCACCCGCTGCGGGCTGAGGTCGGCGCCCTTCTTTCAGTCCAGCTACCTAGGAAGCATTGCGAGCAGTGCCCGCCGGCACACCGCGCGCCGATCGGGACGCCCGGGGCTGGAATGATGGACAGCCACGGAGCTGGCGACAGGCAGGTGGGCCGATGAAGAGGCTGTACAACTCGCCCGACACGGTGGTGTCCGAAGCGCTGGAGGGCATCGCGCTGACCCATCCCGAACTGCTGCGGGTGGCCCACGATCCGACGTACCTGGCCCGGGTCGACGCGCCGGTCGCCGGCCGGGTCGCGGTGGTCTCCGGCGGCGGCTCCGGCCACGAGCCGATGCACGTCGGGTTCGTCGGCCCCGGCATGCTGTCCGCCGCCTGCCCGGGCGAGCTGTTCACCTCGCCCACCGCCGACCAGGTCGAGGCGGCGGTACGCGCGGTCGACGCCGGCGCCGGCACGGTGCTGGTGGTGAAGAACTACTCCGGCGACGTGATGAACTTCGAGATGGCCGCCGAGCTGCTCGCCGCCGACGGGGTCGCCACCGAAACCGTGCTGGTCGCCGACGACGTCGCGGTCGAGGACTCCACCTACACCAGCGGGCGGCGCGGCGTCGGCGCGACGGTGCTGGTGGAGAAGGTGTGCGGAGCGGCGGCCGAGCGCGGCGACTCGCTGGCGCAGGTGGCCGAACTGGGCCGGCGGGTCTGCGCGCGCAGCCGGTCGCTCGGGTTCGCCCTGTCGGCGGGTACCGTGCCGGCGACCGGCCGGCGCAGCTTCGAGCTGCCGGACGACGAGATCGAGTTCGGTGTCGGCATCCACGGCGAGCCGGGGCGGGAGCGCCGGCCGATGCAGCCGGTCGACGCGCTCGTCGACCGGGCGATGGCGGCGATCTGTGCCGACTTCGGCGCCGACGAGCTGGCCGGCGACGTGCTGCTGTTCGTCACCGGACTGGGCTCGGCGACGCCGCTGGAGTGTTCCATCGTGGCCCGCCGGGCGGTGCAGGACCTCGACCGGCGGGGGCTGCGGGTGGCCCGCAACCTGGTCGGGTCGTACATGACCTCCCTGGACATGCTCGGCGTGTCGCTGACGGTACTGGTGCTCGACGAACAGCTCGCCGAGTTGTGGGACGCCCCGGTGCGGACCGCGGCGCTGCGATGGGGGCGGTGACGATGGCCGACCGGCTTTCCGCGACGGACCTGACGGCGGTGTTCGCTGACTTCCAGCGGGCGGTGGAGCGCGACCGCGACCTGCTGACCGAGCTGGACACGGCGGTCGGCGACGGCGACCACGGGACGAACCTGGACCGCGGCATGCGCGCCGCCGTCGAGGCGCTGGCCGCCATCCCGCAGGACACCCCGGGCGGCGTGTTCAACCTGGTCGGCCGGCGGCTGGTCAGCACGGTGGGTGGCGCGTCCGGCGCGTTGTACGGGACGGCGTTCCTGCGGGCCGCGCGGGCCGCCGGCGCGGCCGAGGCGCTGGATGCGGCAACGTGCACCGCCGTACTGCGGGACGCGACGACCGGCATCGCCGAGCGCGGCAAGTGCGCCACCGGCGACAAGACGATGTACGACGTCTGGATGGCGGCCAGCACCGCCGCGGCGGCCGCGGCGGGCGACGGGCTGCCGGCCCTGCTGGCCGCGGCATCGACCGCAGCCGGCGCCGCCGAGCAGGAGATGGTGCCGTGGCAGGCCCGGCGAGGCCGGGCCAGCTACCTGGGGGAGCGCAGCAAGGACCATCGGGACCCGGGCGCGGTCTCCAGCCGCCTGCTGTTCGGGTGCTTCGCGGCGTGGGCGGACGCGTGATCGGTCTGGTCCTGGTCTCGCACAGCGCGGCGCTCGCCGCCGGCCTGGCCGAGCTGGTCGCCCAGATGGCGCCGGAGGTGCCGGTGGTGCCGGCCGGCGGTGATGTCGAGGGCGGCCTCGGTACCAGCGCGGACCGGGTCGCCGACGCGCTCGCCGCGGCCGACCGTGGCGCCGGGGTGGTCGTCCTGTACGACCTGGGCAGCGCCCGGATGGCGGCCGAGTTGGCGCTGGAGTTCGTCGAACCGGAGCTGGGCGAGCGAACCAGGCTGGTGGACGCGTCGTTCGTGGAGGGTGCGGTCGCGGCCGGCGCCGCCGCGGCGGGCGGCCAGTCGCTGGGCGAGGTGGCCGCGGCGGCCCGGCAGAGCGGCGCCGCCGAGCCGGCCGCGGGTGCCGAACCGGGTGACGCCGCTCAGCTGGGTGCGGGCGCCGGGCCGATCGGTGCGGCCGGACCGGGCGCCGGGTCGGTGGGCGCGGGTTCGGGCGGCCCGCCGGAGCAGCCGGCGGCCGGTTCGGACGGGTTGGTGCCGGCGGCGGACGCGGTGACGGCGCGGGTGGTGTTGACCGACCCGGCCGGCCTGCATGCCCGGCCGGCGGCCGCGGTGGTCCGCGCGCTCGCCGGCCTGGACGCGACGGTCACCGTGGCGGCCGGTGCGGTCGAGGCGTCGGCGGCCAGCCTGTCGGCGTTGCTGCGGCTCGGCGCCTCGGCCGGTACCGAGGTGCGGGTTGCCGGGTCCGGCCCGGATGCGGCGCTCGCGGTACCGCGGGTGGTGGCGGCGCTGTCGGCGGCGGGTGCCGAGGACGCCGTACCGGTGGTGGCGGCGAACCGTTCGGGTGGCGTCGGTGCGGCGCCCGGGCGCCGGTCCGGGCCGCTGCGGCGCCCCGGCGCGGCCGGGATCGAGCCGCCGGCGGAGCCGTTCGCCGGTGCGGCGGCCGAGCGGGGGCGGCTGGCGGCCGCCCTGCGGCAGGCCGGCGAGCAGCTGGTCGGCGGTGGCGACATCACCGAGGCGCACCGGGTCCTGCTGGCCGATCCGGAACTGACCGGCGCCGCCGACGAGCTGATCGGTACCGGTGTGCCGGCGGCGACGGCGTGGTGGCGGGTGGTGCGCCGGACCGCCGAGGAGCTGGCGGCGAGCGGTGATGCGGTGATCGCCGGCCGGGCGGTGGACGTGGTCGACGTCGGCCAGCGGGTGTTGGGCGCGTTGCTCGGCCGGCCGGTGCGTCCGGAGGTACCGGCCGGTGCGGTACTGCTCGCCGACGACCTGGCGCCGTCGCTGGTGCCGGAGCTGGTCGAGGCGGGTGTGGTCGGTTTCGTGCTGCGCGCCGGCGGGGTGCGCGGGCACGCCGCGGTGCTGGCCCGGGCGGCCGGGGTGCCGATGGTGGTGGCGGCCGGCGACGCGCTGGATGCGGTGCCGGACGGTACCCCGGTGCTGGTCGACGGCGGTACCGGCGAGGTGTTGGTGTCGCCCGACGAGGCGGCGTCGGCTCCGGTGGCGCCGGCCCGGACCGTGCCGCGTACCGCCCGGGTGCGGCGGGCCGACGGCGGGGACCTGCGGCTGTCGGCGAACGTGGGGTCGGTGGCGGACGCGCGGGCGGCGGTGGCGGCCGGAGCGGCCGGCGTCGGGCTGGTGCGTACCGAGTTGGCGTTCACCGGCCGCTCCGCGCTGCCGGGTGAGGACGAGCAGGTCGAGTGGTTGTCGGCGGTGCTCGCGGCGTGCCCGGACGGGCCGGTGGTGGTGCGCACGGTCGACCTGGGCGGCGACAAGCCGGTACCGGGGCTGCGGCTGGACCAGGTCCGGCACGGGTTTCTGGGCGAGCGCGGGCTGCGGCTGTGTCTGGCCCGGCCGGCGCTGTTTCGTACCCACCTGCGTGCGGTACTGCGGGCGGCGGTGTCGCGCCCGATCGAGCTGATGTTCCCGTTCGTGACCGAGCCGGCCGAGCTGGCCGCGGCCCGGTCGGCACTGGCGTCGGCCGCGGAGAGCCTGCGCGCCGACGCGACGCCGTTCGCCGAGCCGGCCGGGGTGGGGATCATGGTGGAGATCCCGACCGCGGCGCTGCGGCCGGAGCCGTTCCTGCCGGACGTCGACTTCGTCTCGGTCGGCAGCAACGACCTGGTGCAGTACCTGACCGCGGCGGACCGCACGGTCCCGGAGGTGGCGGGGGTGTACCGGTCGGGCGAGCGGCTGGTGCCCGGTCTGGTGGCCGGTCTCGTCGCGGCGGCCGGTCCGGCCGGGGTGCCGGTCGCGGTGTGCGGTGATCTGGCCGGCGACCCGGAGTGTGCGGCGCTGTTGCGCACCGCCGGTGTCGCCGAGCTGAGCATGGCCGCGCCGCTGCTGGCCGGCGTCCGCGCCGCCCTGGCCGACTGACGGGTGCCGGTTCGCGCTGCTTCGGGACTGTCGGTGGGCCCGGGTAGGGTCGCGGTGTGGAATCGGCCGGCCTCTTCGATCTTGACGCGGTGCCGGGTTCGGCGCAGCCCGAACCGGCCCAGCCGTCGGCGGACGCGCCGCTGGCGGTGCGGATGCGCCCGCGCGACATCGACGAGCTGGTGGGTCAGGATCACCTGCGCGCGGCGGGGGCGCCGTTGCGCCGGCTGGTGGAGGGCGACGCGCCGCTGTCGGTGATCCTGTGGGGTCCGCCGGGCAGCGGCAAGACCACGATCGCGCACCTGGTGGCGGCGGCGACCAACCGGCGGTTCGTGGCGCTGTCGGCGCTCTCGTCCGGGGTCAAGGAGGTGCGGGAGGTCATCGCGACCGCCCGGGCCGCGCGCCGCCGGGGCGGCGATCCGACGGTGCTGTTCATCGACGAGGTGCACCGCTTCACCAAGACGCAGCAGGACTCGCTGCTCGCCGCGGTGGAGGACCGTACGGTCACGCTGCTCGCCGCGACGACGGAGAACCCGTACTTTTCGGTCGTCTCGCCGCTGCTGTCCCGGTGCGTGCTGCTCACCCTGCAACAGCTGGGCTCGGAGTCGGTGCGCGAGCTGGTTCGCCGCGCGGTCGTCGACGAGCGTGGTCTGGCCGGCCGGGTCCGGCTCGCGCGGGAGGCGGAGGACCATCTGGTCCGGCTGTCCGGCGGCGACGCGCGCAAGGCGCTGACCGCGTTGGAGGCGGCCGCCGGTTCGGCGCTGGCGACGTCGGCGGGCGGGTCCGGGCCGGCCACGACGGATCCGGCGGGGACCGAGCCGGTCGAGCCGGTGGAGATCGATCTGGACACCGCCGAGGCGGCGGTGGACACCGCCGCGGTGCGCTACGACCGGGACGGCGACGGGCACTACGACATCTCGTCCGCGCTGATCAAGAGCCTGCGCGGGTCGGACGTGGACGCGGCACTGCACTGGTTCGCCCGGATGATCGTGGCCGGGGAGGATCCGCGGTTCATCGCCCGCCGGTTGATCATCTTCGCCAGCGAGGACGTCGGGATGGCCGATCCGCAGGCGCTGCCGGTGGCGGTCGCCGCGGCCGAGGCGCTGGACCGGGTGGGGTTGCCGGAGGCGAAGCTCAACCTCGGCCAGGCGGTGGTCCACCTGGCGACCGCGCCGAAGTCGAACTCGGTGACCGCGGCGGTGGGCGCCGCGATCGCCGACGTCCAGTCCGGTCGCACCGGGCTGGTGCCGCGGGCGCTGCGCGACGCGCACTACTCCGGAGCCCGGGGCCTGGGGCACGGCACCGGCTACCGCTATCCGCACGACGATCCGCGCGGCGTGGTCACCCAGCAGTACCCGCCGGACGAGGCGGCGGGTCGGGACTACTACACGCCGACCCGGCACGGCGCCGAGCGGGCGGTGGCCGACCGGCTGCCGAAGATCCGGCAGATCGTCCGAGGTGCCGCGACGCCGCCCGGCGCCGGGTCGTTGAGCGAGGTGCGCGAGCCCGACGCGAAGGCGGCCGGTGCCGACTCGCCCAAGCCGGACGCCAGTCCCGATACCGGCGGCGCCGGGCGGTAGGGTCTGTTCCGTCGCAGGCGCCGGGGCGACGCCGCCGGTCGATCCGGTCCGGCGAGAATCGCAACGAGGGGGAACAGGTGTCCGGGACCGAACTCGCGGCGCTGATCGCGGCGCTGGCGTTTGTGCTGCTGGTGGGTGCGTTGCTGGTGCCGATCCTGAAACTGCGGCACACCGTGGACGCGGCTACCCGGGCGTTGACCGAGCTGGCCGATCGCAGCGGTCCGATCCTGTCCGACGCGCAGCGCACCCTGGACGGGATGAGCACCGCGGTCGAGCAGGTGCACACCTCGCTGGACGGGGTGAACGCGCAGTTGGCCCGGTTGGATGTGATCAGCGGTCATCTGGCGCAGGTGTCCGGCAACGTCGCCGAGGTCTCCACGATCGTCACCGGCGCCACCCGCAGCCCGCTGGTCAAGGCCGCCGCGTTCGGGTACGGCGTGCGCAAGACCACCGCGGCCCGTCGCACCGGCGGGACCCGGTCCGGTGCGGGCCGGCAGGGCGGGCGTGGCAGGCTGGTGAGGCAGCGTAGGGCCAGCGCGGCGCCGACGGGCCGGGGGTCGATCCCGGCGTCGGCCGGCCGCGCGTTGTTCCGGCGGGTGCTGGCCAAGCGGCCGGCCGTCGGGGCGGGAGTCGGGGAAAGGGACGTGTGATGCGGCGACTGTTCTGGCTGGGGTTGGGCGTCGCGGTCGGTGCCGTCGCCGTGCGCAAGATCAGTCAGACCGCGCAGGCGTACTCGCCGCAGGGCGTCGCCGCGTCGTTGCAGTCCTCGGCGGTGGGCGCGCTGGACGAGGTTCGGTCGTTCGTGTCCGACGTGCGAGCTTCCATGGCCGAGCGCGAAGAGCAGATCCTCGACGCCGTCGCGGCGGGCCAGGATCGCAGCGCTCGGCCGCACGGCTGACCTGACCGACACCCAGCAGCACCGCACACGAAAGCGAGCAGGCGAAACACCATGCGTACCGCGGAGATCAAGCGTCGGTTCCTGGCGCATTTCGAGAAGAACGACCACACGGTGGTGCCGTCCGCGCCGCTGCCGTTCGAGGACCCGAACCTGCTGTTCGTCAACGCCGGCATGGTGCAGTTCAAGCCGTACCTGCTGGGGCAGGTGACGCCGCCGTTCCCGCGCGCGGTCAGCGTGCAGAAGTGCGTGCGTACCCCGGACATCGACGAGGTCGGCAAGACCTCCCGGCACGGCACGTTCTTCCAGATGAACGGCAACTTCTCGTTCGGCGACTACTTCAAGGAAGGCGCCGTCAAGCTGGCCTGGGAGCTGCTGACCGGCTCGGTCGAGGACGGCGGGCTCGGTCTGGACGGCGACAAGCTGTGGCCGACCGTCTACGTCGACGACGACGAGGCGTACGAGATCTGGCGCCGGGTGGCCGGGGTGCCGGCCGAACGGATCCAGCGGCGCGGCAAGGCCGACAACTTCTGGTCGATGGGCGTGCCCGGCCCGTGCGGCCCCTGCTCGGAGATCTTCGTCGACCGCGGCCCGGAGTACGGCGCGGAGGGCGGCCCGAGCGTCGACGAGGACCGCTACGTCGAGCTGTGGAACCTGGTGTTCATGCAGTACGAGCGGGGTCCGGGGGTCGGCAAGGAGAACTTCGAGATCCTCGGTGACCTGCCGGCGAAGAACATCGACACCGGGATGGGCCTGGAGCGGGTGGCGGCCTACCTGCAGGGCGTCGACAACCTGTTCGAGATCGACGAGGTGTGGCCGATCCTGGACCGCGCCGCGGAGCTGACCGGCAAGCGATACGGCGTGTCCACCAGCCACATCGCGGCCCAGTCGCACCCCGACGACGTGCGGCTGCGGGTGGTCGCCGACCACGTGCGTACCGGGTTGATGCTCATCGGCGACGGGGTGACTCCGTCCAACGAGGGCCGCGGGTACGTGCTGCGCCGCATCCTGCGCCGGGCGGTGCGCGCGATCCGGCTGCTGGGCTTCGAGCAGCCGGCGATGCCGGAGCTGCTGCCGGTGGCGCGGGACTGCATGTCGCCGTCGTACCCGGAGCTGGCGGCCGACTTCGACCGGATCTCGCAGTACGCCTACGGCGAGGAGGAGGCGTTCCTCGCCACCCTGAAGTCCGGTACCACGATCCTGGACACCGCGATCACCGACACGAAGTCCGCCGGCGGCAGCACGCTGTCGGGTGCGCAGGCGTTCCAGCTGCACGACACGTACGGGTTCCCGATCGACCTGACCCTGGAGATCGCCGCCGAGCAGGGGTTGTCGGTCGACGAGGACGGCTTCCGCCGGCTGATGAGCGAGCAGCGCACCCGGGCGAAGGCCGATGCGCAGGCGCGCAAGACCGGGCATGCCGACACTTCCGCCTACCGTGCCGTGCTGGATGCCGGTGGCGCCGTCGAGTTCACCGGGTACGCGGAGGTCTCGCGCGAGTCGACGGTGCGTGCGGTGCTGTCCGGCGGTGCGCCGCTGGCCGGTGCCGGCGAGGGCGACGAGGTCGAGCTGGTGCTCGACACCACCCCGTTCTACGCCGAGGGTGGCGGCCAGCAGGCCGACTGGGGGCGCATCCAGCTCGGCGGCGGTGAGGTCGAGGTCTACGACGTGCAGCAGCCGGTGCCCGGGCTGGTCGTGCACCGGGCGAAGGTGCTGCGCGGCGAGGTGCGTACCGGTGAGACGGGTTTCGCCGAGATCGACATCCGGCGTCGTCGGGCGATCTCGCGTTCGCACACCGCCACCCACCTGGTGCACCAGACGATCCGCAACTTCCTCGGCGAGTCGGCCACCCAGGCCGGGTCGCTGAACGCGCCGGGTCGGCTGCGGTTCGACTTCAACACCCCGGGCGCGGTGCCGGCCAGCGTGCTCACCGATGTCGAGCAGCAGGTCAACGAGGTGCTGATGGCAGACCTCGAAGTGCACGCGTTCGTGACCTCGATGGCCGAGGCGCGCAAGCTCGGTGCGATGGCGCTGTTCGGCGAGAAGTACGGCGACGAGGTCCGGGTCGTCGAGGTCGGTGACTACGCGAGGGAACTGTGCGGTGGTACCCACGCGGCCCGGTCCGGTCAGCTGGGCGTGGTGAAGATCCTGCACGAGGCGTCGGTCGGTGCCGGGGTGCGGCGGGTCGAGGCGCTGGTGGGCATCGACGCGTTCAACTTCCTCGCCCGCGAGCACCTGCTGGTCTCGCAGCTGGCCGACACGTTCCGGGCCCGGCCCGAGGAGGTCGGTGACCGGGTCGCGCAGACGATCTCGCAGCTGCGCGACGCGGAGAAGGAGCTGGAGAAGCTGCGGGCGCAGATGGTGCTGGCCAACGCCGGCGGCCTGGCCGCCGGCGCCGAGGACGTGCGCGGGGTGGCGCTGGTCGCCACCGAGGCGCCGGGCGGTGCCTCAAGCGGTGACGTGCGCACCCTGGTCCAGGAGATCCGCGGCCGGTTGTCGGCGGGCCGCGCCGGCGTGGTCGCGGTGTCCGCGGCCAATGGTGGGAAGGCGTCGCTGGTGGTGGCGGTCAACAAGGCGGCCCGCGAGCAGGGCCTGTCGGCGAAGGATCTGGTGAAGTCGGCGCTGTCCGGCCGCGGTGGCGGCAACGACGACCTGGCGCAGGGCGGTGGGGTGCCGGCCGAGCAGGCGCCGGCGCTGCTGGCGTCGATCCGGGACCTGGTCGCCGCGGCGGTTCCCGCCTGAGATGCCGGCCGGCGCCGAGCGCAGACACCGGGCCGCCCCTGGCCCGAGCCGTGCCCTGCCGGCCGGTTCGGGGGCGGTGCCGGCATGAACCAGAACCGTTCTGAATTCTGGCGCGGTGTCCGGTTGGCGGTCGATGTCGGTACCGTCCGGATCGGTGTCGCCCGCTGTGACCCGGACGGCCTGCTCGCCTCACCGGTGGTCACGGTGCCGCGCGATCGCGGCCCGAACGCCGACACACCCGCCGCGGGAGACCTGGCGGAGCTTGCCGATCTGGTCGCCGAGTATCACCCTGTGGAGGTGGTCGTCGGCCTACCGGTCACGCTGAGTGGTCAGGAAAGCTACGCCGCGCGGGACGTGCGGGCCTACGCGGCGCGGTTGGCCGACCGCGTCGCGCCGGTACCGATCGTGTTCGCCGACGAGCGGATGTCCACCGCGGTGGCAACCCGTAGGCTGTCCGATCGTGGCGTGCGCGGCAAGCGCCGCCGCGCGGTGGTCGACCAGGCCGCCGCCGTGGAGATCCTGCAGTCGTGGCTCGATGCGCACCGGAGGCGGACGGATGCTTGATGGGCTGGACCTGGGGTACGACGACGACGGCGACGCCGCGATGCGCCCCGGCCGGCACCGGCGACGAAAGTCGGGCCGCGGCAAGTCGATGTTCGCGCTGATCCTGGTGGTCGTGCTGCTCGGGGTGCTGGGCGGCGGCGGTTACCTCGGATACCACGCGCTGCGCGGGTTCCTGGTCGCGCCCGACTACTCCGGCGCCGGGCACGGCTCGGTCCAGGTCCAGATCAAGACCGGCGACGGGCTGAGCGACATGGCCAACGCGCTGTACAAGAAGGACGTCGTGAAGAGCGCGAAGGCGTTCGTGGACGCCTCCAACAAGAACCCGAACGCCACCGGCATCCAGCCCGGGTTCTACAAGCTGCACAAGCAGATGAAGGCGTCGCTCGCGGTCACCGCACTGCTGGACCTGAAGAACCGGATCGCCACCAAGGTGACCATTCCCGAGGGCCTGACCATGAACGCGACGCTGAGCCGGCTCTCCAAGGGCTTGAAGCTGCCACTGTCGGATCTGCAGAAGGCGGCGAAGGATCCGGCGGCGCTGGGCATCGACAAGGGCTGGTTCGACCGCGACGACCACAAGTCCGCGGCGAAGACGGTCGAGGGTTTCCTGTACCCGGACACGTACCTGTTCGACCCGGGCACGACCGCCAAGGACGCGCTGACCGAGATGGTCTCCCACTTCAAGAAGGCGGCTGCGGACAGCGGGCTGGACCGGCCGAAGGGCATCTCCCCGTACGAGGCGTTGATCGTGGCTTCGCTCGCGCAGGCGGAGGCCATCAACTCCGACATGCCGAAGGTGACCCGGGTGGTCTACAACCGGCTGGGCGACACCGCCCAGCCGTGGCTGCAGAAGCTGCAGTTCGACTCGACGACCAACTACTGGTTGGACCTGAAGGGCAAGGGCGCGAAGGACTCCAGCCAGCTGACCAGGGCCGAGCTCAACGATACGAGCAACCCGTACTCCACCCACGTCCATGCCGGGCTGCCGCCGGGGCCGATCGACAGCCCGGGTGCGACGGCGATGAAGGCCGCCGCGCATCCCGCGGACGGCAAGTGGGAGTACTTCGTCCGGATCGACAAGTCGGGCAAGTCGGCATTCGCGGTGACCTACGACGAGCAGCGGGCCAACGAGCAGAAGGCGAAGGAGAACGGGGCCGGGTGAGCGCTTCGCCGTCGCACCCGGCGCCGTCCGCCGCGGCACCCGCTCGACGCGTGGTACGGCACCGGGCCGCGGTGCTGGGCAGTCCGGTGCAGCACTCGCTGTCGCCGCTGATCCACAACGCGGGCTATGCGGCGGCCGGGCTGGCCGACTGGCGCTACGAGGCGCACCGCGTCGAGGCCGACCAGCTGGCCACGTTCGTCGCCGGCCTGGGCCCGGAGTGGGCCGGCCTGTCGCTGACGATGCCGCTCAAGCAGGTCGCGCTGCGGGTGGCCGACGAGGTGAGCGACACCGCACGGCTGCTCGGTGCGGCGAACACGCTGGTGCTGTCCGGTGGTACCTGGCGCGCCGACAACACCGACGCGCCGGGCCTGGTCGACGCGCTCGCGCGGGCCGGTACCGCCGCGGCCGAGCGGGTCGCGATCCTCGGCGCCGGTGGCACCGCCCGGGCCGGGCTGTACGCCGCGGCGAAGCTCGGCGCCACCGGTGTCACGGTGTACGCCCGCCGGTCCGCCGCGGTGGCCGAGCTGCGCGCCGCCGCCGAGCAGCTGGGGCTGGAGTTGCGGCACGCGGGGTTCGCCGATCCCGAACCGGCCGCTCGCGCCGACCTGGTGCTGTCCACGCTGCCGGCCGGCGCCGCCGACGCGTTCGCGGCCACGGTGCGGTGGCGGAGCGACGCTACCGTCTTCGACGTGCTGTACTCACCGTGGCCTACCGTGCTGGCCGCCGCCGCCGGCGTGGCCGGCGCCCGGGTGGTCGGTGGTCTGGAACTGCTGCTCGCCCAGGCGGTTCGCCAGTTCGAACAGTTCACCGGGGTGGCTGCGCCGACCGGGGCGATGCGCGCCGCGCTGTCGTCCGCTGCCGGCTGAGGCGATCGGGTGCTGACCGTCTCGCTGGCGGCGTTGGGGTGTGCCGCCGCCGGTGCCGCGGTCGGTCCGGCGCTGGCCGCGACCGCGGCCCGGTTGCCGGGGGTCAACGCCGGCGGCCGGCGCACCGCCGTGATGTGCCTGCTGACCGCGGTGGCGTTCGGCGGCGTCGCGGTCGGGCTGGTCCCCGACCCGGTCCGGCGGTACGGGCTGCCCGCGTTCCTGGTGCTCGCGGCGGCCGGGGTGCTGCTGTGCGTCATCGACGCGGACCTGCGCCGGCTGCCCGATGCGATCACCCTGCCGGCCTACCCGGTGGTCGCGGCGCTGCTCGCGGTGGCCAGCGCGATCGACGGCGGCCCGGGCGCCGCGGAGCTGCTCCGGGCGGGCATCGGCGCGGTCGCCGCGGCCGGGCTCTATCTGCTGCTGTGTCTCGCACCCGGTTCGCAACTGGGGTTCGGCGACGTGAAGCTGGCCGGCCTGCTCGGCCTCGCGCTGGGCTGGCTGTCCTGGTCGACGCTCGCGGTCGGCGTGGTCCTCGGTTTCGGCTACGGCGGCGGGTACGCGCTGCTGCTGCTCGCCTCGCGGCGGGCCGGGTTGCGCACCCGCATCCCGTTCGGCCCGGCCATGCTCGCCGGTGCGCTGACCGCGGTACTGGCCGGGGACTGGCTCGCCGCCGGATATCTGGCGTTCTGACCCGCGTTCCTGGCCGCCCCGGCCCGGCTCGGCCGTCCCGGAGGCGCTGCCGGGGCCGCCGGCGGCCCGCCCTGCGGGACCGGTACGCCTCTGGTCACCGCCACGAACGCGGTCCGTGACAGACTCTCTGGTTGTGTTGCGTTGGTTGACTGCCGGGGAATCGCACGGGCCCGCTCTGGTCGGCATCCTGGAGGGTGTGCCGGCCGGGGTCGAGCTGACCAGTGCCGAAATCGCGTCCGAGCTGGCCCGCCGCCGCCTGGGGTACGGCCGGGGCGCGCGGATGAAGTTCGAACAGGACGCCGTGGAGGTGATCGGCGGGCTGCGGCACGGGCGTACCCTGGGCAGCCCGTTCGCCGTGCGGGTCGGGAACACCGAGTGGCCCAAGTGGCAGCAGGTGATGAGCGCCGACCCGGTGAACGAGGCGGAGCTCGCCGGCCAGGCGCGCAACGCGCCGCTGAGCCGGCCTCGCCCCGGCCACGCCGACCTTGCCGGCATGCAGAAGTACGGGCACACCGACGCCCGGCCGATCCTGGAACGCGCCAGCGCCCGGGAGACCGCCGCCCGGGTGGCGCTGGGTACCGTCGCGAAGGCGCTGCTGGACCAGGCGCTCGGGGTGCGGCTGGTCTCGCACGTGGTGGAGATCGGCGCGGTCGCCGCGCCCACCGACCGGCTGCCCACCCCGGACGATGCCGCCGGCATCGACGCCGATCCGATGCGCTGCCTGGACGCGGCGGCGTCGGCGGCGATGGTGGCCGAGGTGGACGCCGCCCGCAAGGACGCCGACACGCTCGGCGGGATCGTCGAGGTCGTCGCGTACGGGCTGCCGCCCGGTCTCGGCACCCACGTGCAGTGGGACCGGCGCCTCGATGCCCGGCTCGCCGCCGCCCTGATGTCGATCCAGGCGGTCAAGGGGGTGGAGGTCGGCGACGGGTTCGCCCAGGCCCGCAGCCGGGGTTCGGTGGCGCACGACGAGATGGACCCGACCGAGGAGGGCGTGCGGCGCCGCACCAACCGGGCCGGCGGAGTCGAGGGTGGCATGTCGATCGGCGAGCCGCTGCGGGTGCGCGCCGCGCTCAAGCCGATCTCGTCGCTCAACCGGGCGCTGTCCACCGTCGACGTGGCCACCGGCGAGCCGGCCACCGCGATCAACCAGCGCTCCGACGTGTGCGCCGTTCCGGCCGGCGCGGTGGTCGCCGAGGCGATGGTGGCGCTGGTGCTGGCGGACGCCGCGGTGGAGAAGTTCGGCGGCGACTCGGTGACCGAGCTGCGCCGCAACGTCGCCGCCTACCGGAAGGAACTGGTGATCTCGTGACCCCAGCCGCGGACCTCGCCGGCGGGGCGTCGACCGCACCCGAACCGGCCGGCGTACCGGGTGTCGACCGGCCGGTGTGCGTGCTGGTCGGCGCCCCCGGCGCGGGCAAGACCACGGTGGGCAGGCTGCTCGCCGCCCGGCTCGGCGTCGAGTTCGCCGACACCGACGAGCAGATCGAACGTGCCGCGGGCAAACCGATCTCGGACATCTTCGTCGACGACGGCGAGGAGCACTTCCGTTCGCTGGAGCGGGCCGCGGTCGCCGAGGCGCTGGCCACCCGGCGCGGCGTGCTCGCGCTCGGCGGCGGCGCGGTGCTGGCCGGGGCCACCCGTGAGCTGCTGCTGGCCCACCTGGTGGTGTACCTGTCGGTCGAGCTGCCCGACGCCGCGAAACGCACCGGGCTGTCGGCGGCCCGGCCACTGCTTGCCATCAACCCCCGCGCGACGATGCGGCAGCTGCTCGCCGAGCGTCGCCCGCTCTACGAGGAGGTCGCCGACGTGGTGGTGCCCACCGACCGGATCGACGCCGAGCAGGTCACCGAGACGGTGCTGGCCGCCCTGAGCGACCTGCGGGCCCAGCCATGACCGCGCCGACCACCCGGATCAAGGTGGCCGGCCCGGCGCCGTACGAGGTGCTCGTCGGCAGCGAGCTGCTCGACACGCTGCCGGACGCCCTGCCCGGTGCCGAACAGGTCGCGCTGGTGTTCGCGCCGCCGCTGGCCGCTCTGGTGGACCGGCTCGCCGAGGTGCTGGCCGCCTCCGGGCTCAAGCCGCTGCGCATCGAGGTGCCCGACGCCGAACACGGCAAGAGCGTCGCGGTGGCCGAGCAGTGCTGGGCGCAGCTGGGCCGCGCCGGGTTCACCCGAACCGACGCGGTGGTGGGTGTCGGCGGGGGAGCGGTGACCGACCTGGCCGGGTTCGTCGCGGCCTGCTGGCTGCGCGGGGTGCGGCTGGTCCAGGTACCGACCAGCCTGCTCGGCATGGTCGACGCGGCGATCGGCGGCAAGACCGGGGTGAACACGGCCGCCGGCAAGAACCTCGTCGGGGCGTTCCACCCGCCCGCCGCCGTGCTGTGCGATCTCGCCACCCTGGCCACCCTCGACGCCGAGGAACTGACCGGCGGCATGGCCGAGGTGATCAAGTGCGGGTTCATCGCCGACCCGCGGATCCTGGAACTGGTCGAGGCCGATCCGGCCGCGGCCACCGACCCGGCCGGCCCGGTACTGCGCGAGCTGGTCGAACGGTCGGTGCGGGTCAAGGCGGACGTGGTCGGCGAGGACCTGCGCGAGTCCGGTCGGCGCATCATTCTCAACTACGGGCACACTCTCGGCCACGCGATCGAGCGGCACGAGGGGTACCGCTGGCGGCACGGCCACGCGGTCTCGGTCGGCCTGGTGTACGCGGCGCAGCTGGCCCGCCGTCGCGGCATGCTCGATGCCGCCACCGCCGACCGGCACGCCGCGGTGCTGTCCTCGGTCGGCCTGCCCACCCGGTACCGGGCGGACGCGTTCGACGCGCTGCTCCCGGCGATGCGGTTGGACAAGAAGGCGCAGGGCGGCACGCTGCGGTTCGTGCTGCTGGCCGGGCTGGCCGAGCCGGTCGTGGTGGCCGACCTGACCGAGCCCGAGCTGCGCGCCACCTATCTGGACGTCTGCGTACCGGAGGAGGATCGGTGACCGAGCGGCGAGCGCGCCCGGGGTGCTGGTGTCGCGGCGGCGCGGCGCCGGAGAGGTGGGGCCGGTGAACGCGGCGACGCGGCGGGTGGACGTGTTGAACGGGCCGAACCTGGGCCGGCTCGGCCATCGCGAACCGGACGTGTACGGCACCGAGAGCTACCCGGCGCTGGTCGCCGCGTGCGAGGCCACCGGCAGCGAGCTGGGGTTGGCGGTGACGGTGCGGCAGACCGACGCCGAACACGAGATGCTCGGCTTCCTGCACGAGGCGGCCGATGCCGGCGCCGCGGTGGTGCTCAACCCGGCCGCCTGGACGCACTACTCGGTGGCGGTCCGGGACGCCTGCGCGATGCTGACCGGCCCGCTGATCGAGGTGCACCTGTCGAACGTGCACGCCCGGGAGGCGTTCCGGCACACCTCGCTGATCTCGCCGATCGCGACCGGGGTGATCTGCGGCCTGGGCCTGGACGGCTACCGGCTGGCGCTGCGCCACCTGGCCGCCCGGCCGCGCTGAACGCCGGCCTGCCGGCGTGGCCCAGGCTGCCCGCTGCCCGCGTCGCGTCGCGGCCGGGCAGGCCGGGCACGCCGCGCCGGGCGTGACCGCGAGCGGCCGGCACGCCGGGCCGGCCGCCGGCCGGGGGTGGCGTGCTCAGCCGGCGCGCTGCGCGGCGGCGAGCCAGTCCGGCAGCCGGTCCAGGCAGTCGCGCCAGCCGCGTTCCTGGGCCGCCCGGTCCTCCTCGTCGACGCAGCCGGCGTGCTCCACGTCCAGCTCGGTGCCGTCGTCGGCCGGCGCCAGCCGTACCGTGACGGTGGCCGTCTCGTCGGCGCCTTCCCAGCACCAGGTGAACTCCAGCAGGGTCGGCTCGTCGACCCGCAGGTACTCGCCGCTGACGGCGGTGGTCATGCTGCGGGACGCGGCGCCGACGATGCGGTACCGGCCGCCCTTGCGCGCGTCGGCGGTGACCCGGGGCGCGAGCCGGCGCGGCCAGAACCAGCCGGCCAGCGCGTTCGGGTCGGTGAAGGCACGCCAGACGAGTTCGGCCGGTGCGGTCACGGTCCGTCGGGTGCGGGCCGGCGGCACGGGACCTGCCTCACCGGCCGCGCTACCGGGCTCGTCGGACGCCGCCTGCGGCTGTGTCATCGGTCCTCCTTACGATCCATCGTCGCGATCATGCCCCGATCGACCCTTACGGTCGAGTCGGGGGCCGCGGCGGGCCACCAGCCGCTCGGTAGACTTCCCAGGGTTTGCTGTACCAAGCCCGCCGCAACCCATCCCGCCGGAGTTCCCGGCATTCGAGACGAAAGAGACTTTCAAGCGTATGGCCACCACGAATGACCTGAAGAACGGCCTGGTTCTCAACCTGGACGGGCAGCTGTGGACCGTCGTGGAGTTCCAGCACGTCAAGCCCGGCAAGGGCGGTGCGTTCGTGCGTACCACGCTGAAGAACGTGCTCAACGGCAAGGTCGTGGACAAGACGTTCAACGCCGGCACCAAGGTCGAAACCGCCACCGTCGACAAGCGCACCATGCAGTACCTGTACGCGGACGGTGAGGACTTCGTGTTCATGGACTCGGAGAACTACGACCAGATCAACGTGCCCGGCAACACCGTCGGTGACGCCGCGAAGTACCTGCTGGACAACGCCGAGGTCACGATCGGCTTCCACGAGGGCACCGCGCTCTACATCGAGCTGCCCACCTCGATCGAGGTCGAGGTCACCTACACCGAGCCGGGCATGCAGGGTGACCGCTCCACCGGCGGTACCAAGCCGGCCGAGGTGGCGACCGGGGCCAGCGTGCCGGTGCCGTTGTTCGTCAACATCGGCGACAAGATCAAGGTCGACACCCGCGACGGCCGTTACCTCGGCCGGGTCTGAGCGTGACGACGGTGACCGAATCCGACCCGGCGACCTCGGCGGGCATGTCCACCCGCACCAAGGCCCGCAAGCGCGCCCTCGACGTGCTGTACGAGGCCGACCTGCGCGGTGAGGATCCGCTCGCGGTGCTGCGCCGCCGGGTCGAATGGGCCGAGCCGCCGGTCCGCGCCTACACCGTGACCCTGGTCGAGGGGTACCAGCAGCACGCCGAGGAGATCGACCACCTGATCGCGACGTACGCGCAGGGCTGGTCGCTGTCCCGGATGCCCGCGGTGGACCGCAATATCGCCCGGGTGGCGATCGTGGAGCTGGCGCACCGCGACGACATCGACGACGCGGTGGCCATCAGCGAGGCGATCGAGCTGGCCACCGCGCTGTCCACGGACGAGTCGCCCAAGTTCGTCAACGGCCTGCTGGCCCGCATCGCCGAGGTCCTGCACACCCGGAGCTGAGCGCATGATGAAGGCGCCCGCGATCGCGGGCGCCTTCATCATGCGCTGTGTGCACCATGCGCTCGAGGGACACGAGCGAGCCGAGCCTGATTCGATCCCTGGTGGGGCCGGGGCCCGGCATCGCGTGCTTCCGCACACGGGCCGGGCCCTCGGCGCGGTCCAGTGGACAGACCAGGCCGGCGCGGCGTCCCCGGCAGGCTCAGCCGCCGAACAGGGCGCGCGGGTCGGCGACCAGCACCCCCAGCTCGGTGAAGCGCTCCACCAGGCCGGACGGCGAGGTGTCGTACACGATGGCCAGCGCCCGCAGGTCGTCGGCCCGAATCGACAGCACCCGGCCGTTGTAGTCGCCGCGCTGCTGCTGGATGGCCCGCGCGTACCGGGCGACGGGCGCCAGCTCGTCGGCGGTGTGCTCGTACAGCTGCTCCAGGTCCAGGACGATCTTGCCGGCCGACTCCTGCCGGGTGCCGCCGCCGTCGGGCAGCAGCTCCGCTACCGGAACCCGGTAGAAGTCGGCCAGCTCGGCCAGCCGAGCCACAGTGACGGCGCGGTCCCCACGCTCGTACGAACCGACCACCACTGCCTTCCAGCGGCCGCCCGACTTCTCCTCCACCCCCTGCAGGGACAGCCCCTGCTGTTGGCGGATGGCGCGCAGTCGGGCGCCGAGGGACTTCGCGTACTCAGACGGCATGCGCTGACTCCCACTCACATGGCCGAGGTCTCTCCCCAGCAATCGCTACGGAGCGTGACGGTATTCGGAAGGGCGACGGTCGGTCAAGTGCTGGTCACCCGAAAACTTGCGTCAATTTGAGTGTTGGTACTGTTGAGCGCGCGTATGGCGTCCTTTAAGGCCCGTCCGGTGAGGCGGGGAAGGAGTCTGGAGTATGACCGCACCACCCGCCGGCCTGCCCGAAGGCCGGCCGGATCATGATGCCGCGAACCGGTTGGATTC
Source organism: Actinocatenispora thailandica (assembly GCF_016865425.1). Classification (NCBI taxonomy): domain Bacteria; kingdom Bacillati; phylum Actinomycetota; class Actinomycetes; order Micromonosporales; family Micromonosporaceae; genus Actinocatenispora; species Actinocatenispora thailandica. Next base: position 3,118,472 of record NZ_AP023355.1, read on the forward strand.
CGCCGAAGCGGCCGATCCCGGAAATCATCGACCGATCCTGACCGGATCGGATCTGTCCCGCATCACCGCCCGGATCGCCCACCAGATCCTGGAGAAGACCCGCGGCGCCACCGACACGGTACTGCTCGGCATCCCGACCCGGGGTGTCCCGCTCGCCGCCCGGCTGGCCGACCGGATCGCCGCCTTCGAAGGCGTGCAGGTGCCGGTCGGCACCCTCGATGTCACGCTCTACCGCGACGACCTGCGGCTACAGCGCACCCGCGCGGTCGGCCCGACCGACCTGCCGCCCGGCGGTATCGACGGCAAGCGGGTCATCCTCGCCGACGACGTGCTGTTCTCCGGCCGCACCGTCCGGGCTGCGCTGGACGCGCTGAACGACCTCGGCCGACCCAGCCAGGTGCAGCTCGCGGTGCTGGTCGACCGGGGCCACCGGCAGCTGCCGATCCGCGCCGACTACGTCGGCAAGAACCTGCCCACCTCGCTGGCCGAGAGCGTCCGGGTGCTGTTGCGCGAGGTCGACGGCGCCGACGCGGTGCTGCTCGCCGGCCCGAGCGAGGACACCGTACCGGCCGCCGGAGGGGAGCGCCGATGATCACCCACCTGCTCAGCGCGGCCGATCTGGACCGCGCCACCGCCACCCTGGTACTCGATACCGCCACCGAGATGGCCACCGTCGCCGGCCGCGAGGTGAAGAAGCTGCCGACGCTGCGCGGCCGCACCGTGGTGAACCTGTTCTACGAGGACTCGACGCGCACCCGCACCTCGTTCGAGGTGGCGGCGAAACGGCTGTCCGCGGACGTGATCAACTTCTCCGCCAAGGGCTCCAGCGTCTCGAAGGGCGAGTCGCTCAAGGACACCGCGCTGACCCTGCAGGCGATGGGTGCCGACGCGGTGGTGATCCGGCACTCGGCCTCCGGCGCCCCGCACCGGTTGGCCCGGTGGGTCGACGGCAGCGTCGTCAACGCCGGCGACGGCACCCACGAGCACCCCACCCAGGCGCTGCTCGACGCGTACACGATGCGGTCCCGGTTGGGCACCCTCGAAGGGTTGCGGGTGGCGATCGTCGGTGACGTGCTGCACAGCCGGGTCGCCCGGTCCAACGTGCTGCTGCTGGCCACCCTGGGTGCGAAGGTCACCCTGGTCAGCCCGCCGACGCTGCTGCCGGTCGGGGTCGGCTGCTGGCCGTGCGCGGTCGGCTACGACCTGGACGCGGTACTCGCCGACGTCGACGTGGTGATGATGCTGCGGGTGCAGCGCGAGCGGATGAACGACTCGTACTTCCCGTCGGCCCGGGAGTACGCCCGGCGCTACGGCCTGGACGTCGCGCGGGCGGGGCGGCTGCCCGAGCACGCGATCGTGATGCACCCGGGCCCGATGAACCGCGGAATGGAGATCGCCCCGGAGGTCGCCGACTCCGCCCGGGCGACGATCGTCGAACAGGTGGCCAACGGGGTCAGCGTCCGGATGGCCGTGCTCTACCTGCTGCTGGGGGGAAAGTCGTGAGCAGCTTCGTGCTGACCGGTGCCCGGATCCTGGGCACCGAGAAGACCGACATCGTGATCACCGACGGAGTGGTCACCGAGGTCGCCCCCGGCGCCGACGCGCCGGGTGCGACCCGCATCGACGCGGACGGTCTGGTGGCCCTGCCGGGCCTGGTCGACCTGCACACCCACCTGCGCGAGCCGGGCCGGGAGGACGCCGAGACCGTCGAGTCCGGCTCCCGGGCGGCGGCGCTCGGCGGGTACACCGCGGTGTGCGCGATGGCCAACACCGACCCGGTGGCCGACACCGCCGGCGTGGTCGAGCAGGTGTACCGGCTGGGCCGGGACGCCGGGCTGGTGCACGTCCAGCCGATCGGCGCGGTCACCGTCGGCCTCGCCGGTGAACGGCTGGCCGAGCTGGGCGCGATGGCCGACTCGGCCGCCGCGGTCCGGATCTTCTCCGACGACGGCAACTGTGTGTCCGACCCGCGGCTGATGCGCCGCGCCCTGGAGTACGTCAAGGCGTTCGACGGGGTGATCGCGCAGCACGCCGAGGAGCCGCGGCTGACCGCCGGCGCCCAGCTGCACGAGGGCGAGTGGTCGGCGCGGCTGGGGTTGACCGGCTGGCCGGCGGTCGCCGAGGAGGCGATCATCGCCCGCGACGTGCTGCTCGCCGAGCACGTCGGCGCCCGGCTGCACATCTGCCACGTGTCCACCGCGGGCAGCGTGGAGATCCTGCGCTGGGCCAAGGCCCGCGGGATCCGGGTCACCGCCGAGGTCACCCCGCACCACCTGCTGCTGACCGACGCGCTGGCGGAGAGCTACGACCCGGTGTTCAAGGTCAACCCGCCGCTGCGTACCGACGCCGACGTTGCCGCGCTGCGCGCCGCGCTGGCCGAGGGCGTGGTCGACGTGGTGGCCACCGATCATGCCCCGCACACCGTCGAGGACAAGGAGTGCGAGTGGCCGTACGCGCGGCCCGGCATGCTCGGCCTGCAGACCGCCCTGCCGGTGGTCCTGGACACCATGTTCGAGCCGGGTTCCGCCGGCGCGGTCGACCTCGCGCCCGGTCGGCTCGACTGGGACGGCCTCGCGGAACGGATGAGCCGACGGCCGGCGCGCATCGCCGGACTGGCCGAGCACGGCCGCGACCCCGCCCCGGGGGCCCCGGCGAACCTGACGCTGGTCGATCCGGCGGCCCGGGTGACGGTGGAGCCGGGCGAACTCGCCTCGGGCAGCCGCAACACCCCGTACTCGGGGCGCACCCTGCCGGGCCGCGTGGTGGCGACGTTCCTCGCCGGCACGCCGACCGTGTTGGACGGGAAGGCACAACAGTGAGCGAGCGTCAGCGAGCGAATCATCGGCATCGTGCGTGGTGCCCCGCCGACGTGCCGACGAGGGAGGAACGTCGATGAGTACAGACAAGACCGCGATCCTGGTCCTGGAGGACGGCCGTACCTTCACCGGCGAGGCGTTCGGCGCCCGGGGGGAGACGTTCGGCGAGGCGGTGTTCAACACCGGCATGACCGGCTACCAGGAGACGCTGACCGATCCGTCGTACCGCGGCCAGATCGTCGCGATGACCGCGCCGCACATCGGCAACACCGGAGTGAACGGCGAGGACGCCGAGTCCGACCGGATGTGGCTGGCCGGCTACGTGGCGCGCGACCCGGCCCGGATCGCCTCGAACTGGCGGGCCACCGGCTCGCTCGCCGACCGGCTGGTCGAGCAGGGGGTCGTGGGCATCGCCGGCATCGACACCCGGGCACTCACCCGCCACCTGCGCGAACGCGGCGCGATGCGGGTCGGCGTGTCCAGCCTGGACACCGACCCGGCGGCGCTGCTGGCGAAGGTACGGGCGGCGCCGCAGATGGTCGGCGCCAACCTGGTCGGCGAGGTCACCACGGCGCAGCCGTACTCGGTGGCCGCCGAGGGCCCGCACCGGTTCACGGTGGCGGCGCTGGATCTCGGCATCAAGCGCAACACGCCGCGCCGGCTGGCCGCCCGCGGCGTGACCACGCACGTGTTGCCAGCCACCGCCACGCTCGACGACGTGCTGGCCACCGGCGCGGACGCGGTCTTCTTGTCCAACGGCCCGGGCGACCCGGCCACCGCCGACGAGCAGGTCGAGCTGACCCGGGCGCTGCTGGCCCGCAAGGTGCCGATCTTCGGCATCTGCTTCGGCAACCAGATCCTCGGCCGCGCGCTCGGCTTCGGCACCTACAAGCTGGCCTACGGCCACCACGGCATCAACCAGCCGGTGCAGGACCGGACGACCGGCAAGGTCGAGGTCACCGCGCACAACCACGGCTTCGCCGTCGACGCACCGCGGGAGAGCGCGACCGACACCGAGTACGGCCGGGTCGAGGTCAGTCACGTGTGCCTCAACGACGACGTGGTCGAGGGGCTGCGGGTCACCGACGGCGAGCGCACCGCGGCGTTCTCGGTGCAGTACCACCCGGAGGCGGCGGCTGGACCACACGACGCCGACTACCTGTTCGACAGGTTCACCACATTGATCGAGGGGCAGGCGCGACCGGCCACCGCAACGCAAGGGGGGCCGGCGAATGCCTAGGCGCACCGACATCCGACACGTGCTGGTGATCGGCTCCGGGCCGATCGTGATCGGCCAGGCGTGCGAGTTCGACTACTCCGGCACCCAGGCGTGCCGGGTGCTGCGGGCCGAGGGGCTGCGGGTCACGCTGGTCAACTCGAACCCGGCGACCATCATGACCGACCCGGAGTTCGCCGACGCCACCTACGTCGAGCCGATCACCACGGACTTCATCGAGCAGGTGATCACCGCCGAGGCGGCGAACGGGCATCCGATCGACGCGCTGCTCGCCACGCTCGGCGGCCAGACCGCGCTCAACACCGCGGTCGCCCTGGACGAGCAGGGCATCCTGGCCAAGCACGGGGTCGAGCTGATCGGCGCCGACATCGAGGCGATCGGCCGGGGCGAGGACCGGGAGAAGTTCAAGCAGGTGGTCCGGGAGGTCGGCGGGGACGTGCCGCGCAGCGCGGTGTGCCACTCGATGGACGAGGTCCGGGCCACCGTCGCCGAACTCGGCCTGCCGGTGGTGATCCGGCCCAGCTTCACGATGGGCGGCCTGGGGTCCGGCATGGCGCACGATCCCGAGCAGCTGGAGCGCATCGCCGGCGCGGGGCTGGCCGCGAGCCCCACCACCGAGGTGCTCATCGAGGAAAGCGTGCTCGGCTGGAAGGAGTACGAGCTGGAGCTGATGCGCGACCGCAACGACAACGTCGTGATCGTCTGCTCCATCGAGAACGTCGACCCGATGGGCGTGCACACCGGCGACTCGGTCACCGTGGCGCCGGCGATGACGCTGACCGACCGGGAGTACCAGCAGATGCGCGACCTCGCGATCGCGGTACTGCGCAAGGTCGGGGTGGACACCGGCGGCTGCAACATCCAGTTCGCGGTCAACCCGGTCGACGGTCGGATGATCGTGATCGAGATGAACCCGCGGGTGTCGCGCTCCTCGGCGCTGGCGTCGAAGGCCACCGGCTTCCCGATCGCGAAGATCGCCGCGAAGCTGGCCGTCGGCTACACCCTGGACGAGATCCCGAACGACATCACGAAGGCGACGCCGGCGGCGTTCGAGCCGGCGCTGGACTACGTGGTGGTCAAGATCCCGCGGTTCACCTTCGAGAAGTTCCCCGGCGCCGATCCGGAGCTGACCACGACGATGAAGTCGGTCGGCGAGGCGATGTCGCTGGGCCGCAGCTTCGGCGAGGCGCTGAACAAGGCGATGCGGTCGATGGAGACCAAAGCCGTCGGTTTCTGGACCCACGACGGCGCACCGGCGAGCGCCGAGGAGCTGCTCACCGCGCTGCGCACCCCGCACGACGGCCGGCTGTACACGGTGGAGCGCGCGCTGCGCGCCGGCGCCAGCGTGCCGCAGGTGTGCGAGGCGTCCGGGATGGACCCGTGGTTCGTCGACCAGGTCGCGGCGCTGGTCGAGTTGCGCGCCGAGATCACCGAGGCGGCGGTGCTGGACGCGGCGCTGCTGCGCCGGGCCAAGCGGGCCGGGCTGTCCGACCGGCAGCTCGCCGCGCTGCGCCCGGAGCTGGCCGGCGAGGACGGCGTGCGCCGGTTGCGACACCGCCTCGGGGTGCGCCCGGTGTACAAGACGGTGGACACCTGCGCGGCCGAGTTCGCCGCGACGACGCCCTACCACTACTCGGCGTACGAGACCGATCCGGCCGCGGAGACCGAGGTGGCGCCGTCGGCGCGGCCGAAGGTGCTGATCCTCGGGTCCGGGCCGAACCGGATCGGGCAGGGCATCGAGTTCGACTACTCGTGCGTGCACGCGGTGATGGCGCTGCGCGACCCGGCCGCCGGCGACGGCGGCTACGAGACGGTCATGGTCAACTGCAACCCGGAGACGGTGTCGACCGACTACGACACCGCCGACCGGCTCTACTTCGAGCCGCTGACCTTCGAGGACGTGCTGGAGGTCGTGCACGCCGAGGACTCGTCCGGCAAGGCGGCCGGCGGCCCGGGGGTGGTCGGGGTGGTCGTGCAGCTGGGCGGCCAGACGCCGCTGGGGCTGGCGCGGCGGCTCGCCGACGCCGGGGTACCGGTGGTCGGCACCAGCCCGGCGAGCATCGACGCGGCGGAGGACCGCGGACTGTTCGGCAAGCTGCTGACCGACGCCGGCCTGACCGCCCCGCAGTACGGCACCGCCACCTCGTTCGAGGAGGCGAAGCAGATCGCCGACGAGATCGGCTATCCGGTGCTGGTGCGCCCGTCCTACGTGTTGGGCGGGCGGGGCATGGAGATCGTCTACGACGAGGCCACCCTGCGCGGCTACATCGAGCGCGCCACGGAGGCCTCGCCGGAGCACCCGGTACTGGTGGACCGGTTCCTGGACGACGCGATCGAGATCGACGTCGACGCGCTGTGCGACGGCGGGCAGGTGTTCCTGGGCGGCGTGATGGAGCACATCGAGGAGGCCGGGGTGCACTCCGGTGACTCGTCCTGCGCGCTGCCGCCGATCACCCTCGGCGCCTCGGACATCGAGCAGGTCCGCCGCTACACCGAGGCGATCGCGCACGGCGTCGGGGTGCGCGGGCTGCTCAACGTGCAGTACGCGCTGAAGGACGACCAGCTGTACGTGCTGGAGGCCAACCCGCGGGCCAGCCGGACGGTGCCGTTCGTGTCGAAGGCGACCGGGGTGTCGCTGGCGAAGGCGGCGGCCCGGATCATGCTGGGCGCCACCATCGAGCAGTTGCGCGGCGAGGGCATGCTGCCGGCGACCGGGGACAACGCCGTGCTGCCCGCCGACGCGCCGGTCGCGGTGAAGGAGGCGGTGCTGCCGTTCAAGCGGTTCCGCACCCTGGAGGGCCGCGGCGTCGACTCGCTGCTCGGGCCGGAGATGAAGTCCACCGGCGAGGTGATGGGCATCGACACCAGCTTCGGCCACGCGTTCGCCAAGTCCCAGGCCGCCGTCTACGGGTCGCTGCCGACCTCGGGCACCGTGTTCGTCTCCGCCGCGAACCGGGACAAGCGGGCGCTGATCTTCCCGGTGAAGCGGCTCGCCGACCTGGGCTTCGAGATCGTCGCCACCGCCGGCACCGCGCAGGTGCTGCGCCGGCACGGGATCGCCACCCGGGTGGTGCGCAAGCACTTCGAGGACCCGGCCGGTGACGCCGGTCCGAACGCGGTCGAGCTGATCGAGTCCGGCGGGGTGGCACTGGTGATCAACACGCCGCACGGGTCCGGGCCGCGCGTCGACGGGTACGAGATCCGCAGCGCGGCGGTCACCACCGACACCCCGTGCATCACCACGGTGCAGGGCGCGTCGGCGGCGATCATGGGCATCGAGGCGCTGATCCGCGGCGAGATGACGGTGCGGCCGTTGCAGGCGCTGCACGCCACCGGGCGCGGCGCCTGATGTACCGGCAGCTGCTGCGCCCGGCGCTGTTCCGGCTGGGCGGCGGGGACGCGGAGGTGGCGCACACCGCGACGCTGCGGGCGCTGGCCGGGCTCGGCGGCGGGTCGGCCCGGCTCACCGCGCTGTGGGCCGCGACCGCCCGCTACCGCAAACACGCCCGGGCGACCCCGGTGGAACTGTTCGGCCTGCGGTTCCCCAACCCGGTGGGGCTCGCCGCCGGGTTGGACAAGGACGGCATCGCGCTGCCGGCGTGGCCGGCGCTCGGCTTCGGGTTCGTCGAGGTCGGCACGGTCACCCGGTACCCGCAACCGGGCAACCCACGGCCGCGGCTGTTCCGGCTGCCGGCCTCGGAGGCGCTGATCAACCGGATGGGTTTCAACAACGCCGGTGCCGCGGCGCTGGCGTCCAGGCTGGCCACGCTGGGGCGGCTGCCGGTGCCGCTGGGCGTCAGCATCGGCAAGTCGAAGGTGACGCCGCTGTCCGCGGCGGTCGAGGACTACCTGGTCTCGCTGCGCACCCTGTACGCGCACGGCGACTACTTCGCGATCAACGTGTCCTCGCCGAACACCCCGGGGCTGCGGACGTTGCAGGACGCCGGGGCGCTCACCGAGCTGCTGACGGCGCTGTCCGCCGAGTCCCGCCTGCTGGCCGCGGGCGGGCCACCCCGCCCGCTGCTGGTGAAGGTGTCGCCGGACCTGACGGAGCCGGCACTGGCCGAACTGCTGCAGGTCTGCACGGACGCCGGGGTCGCCGGCGTCATCGCCACGAACACGACGCTCGCACGCGACGGCCTGGCCGGCACCGATTCGGCCACCGGTGCCGAGCCGGGCGGGTTGTCGGGCCGGCCGTTGCACGAACGTGCGGTGCGGCTGGTCCGGTTCGTGCACGGTGAGACCGGCGGCCGGTTGCCGGTGATCGGCGTGGGCGGCATCCTCGATGCGCACGGCGCGCTGCGGATGCTGGACGCCGGTGCCAGCCTGGTCCAGCTCTACACCGGCTTCATCTACCGCGGGCCGGAGCTGGTCCGCCAGATCAACCGCGCGGTCGGCCAGACGGTGTACCGGCCGCGGGTGCCCGCAACCAGCAGTCAGGAGCCGCGATGACCGATGTAGACAGCTCGTTCGCCGCCCGGCTGGCCGCCGCCGGTGCCGCCCGGCCGGCGCTGTGCGTCGGCATCGACCCGCATCCCGGGCTGCTGTCCGCCTGGGGCCTGGGCGACGACCCGGCCGGTCTGGACCGGTTCGCCCGTACCGTCGTGGAGGCGCTCGCCGACCGGGTCGCGGTGCTCAAACCGCAGTCGGCGTTCTTCGAACGGCACGGTTCCCGCGGCGTCGCGGTGCTGGAGACGGTGATCGCGGAGGCGCGGGCGGCCGGCGCGCTGGTGCTGGTGGACGCCAAGCGCGGCGACATCGGCTCGACCGTCGCCGCCTACGCCGACGCCTACCTGAACCCTGCCAGCCCGCTCGCCGGCGACGCGGTGACCGCCAGCCCGTACCTCGGGTTCGGGTCGCTCGCGCCGATGTTCGACCAGGCTGCGGCGCACGGTAAGGGCGTGTTCGTGCTGGCGCTGACCTCGAACCCGGAGGGCGCCGCGGTGCAGCGGGCAGTGGCCGCGGACGGCCGTACCGTGGCCGGCACGATCCTGGACGAGCTGGCCGCCCGCAACATCGGTGCCACCCCGTTCGGGTCGCTCGGGGCGGTGGTCGGGGCGACCGCGGCGGGCGGAATCGGTCACGATCTGGCGAAGGTGAACGGGCCGTTGCTGGCACCTGGCCTGGGTGCGCAGGGTGGCCGGCCGGAGGACCTGGCCGACCTGTTCGGCCCGGCGTTGCCGCTGGTCCTGCCCGCATACTCCCGCGAAATACTACAAAACGGACCGTCAATCGACGCGTTGCGTATCTCCGCCAACACGGTCTGGCGATCATGCGCTAGCGTGCTGGGTCGAAGCGCGTGAGTTGTTCCGCAAGATTGTGACATCGATGACACCATTTAGCGGGTACCGCTCGCGCGTGCCGGCGTTGCTTCCTGGTGCGATTGCCCGCTAGGTTTCCCGCGCTGGTAGTTCATCCGTTTCGTTTCATCACACACGCAACCCAAGGAGACCTTCGTGCCGCTCCCGTCGCTCACCCCTGAGCAGCGTGCTGCCGCGCTGGAGAAAGCGGCTGCCGCGCGCAAGGCCCGCGCTGAGCTGAAGGACAAGCTCAAGCGGGGGGACACGAGCCTCGCCGACGTTCTCAAGCAGGCCGACACCGATGAGGTCGTCGGCAAGCTGAAGGTGTCGGCGGTGCTCGAGGCGCTGCCCGGTATCGGCAAGGTGCGCGCCGCTCAGATCATGGAGCGGCTGCACATCGCGGACAGCCGTCGGCTTCGTGGCCTCGGCGAGCACCAGCGTTCTTCGCTGCTCGCCGAGTTCAGCGCTGCCGAGTAGGTAAGTTGAGGGTGTGTCGGTGCGGTTGACCGACACACCCTCAGAGCAGTTCGACCCTCGCAGCATCCCGACACCGGCACGCGGGGCGCCGGATGCCACTGGCGCCGGAGTTCCCTGCACGTGCCTGGAGCACGTTCGGTAGAAACAAGCAGTGACCGTTGACCGCGCCGCCGCGCCGCATCCCGCGTTCCTCACCGTCCTGTCCGGTCCATCCGGGGTCGGCAAGGGCAGTGTGTACGCGCGCGTCCGGCAGCGATATCCGGACGTGTGGCTGTCGGTGTCGGTGACCACCCGCCCGCCGCGACCCGGTGAGGTCGACGGCCGGCACTACCACTTCGCCGACCGGGCCGAGTTCGACCGGATGGTGGCCGCCGGCGAACTGCTCGAGTGGGCGGAGTATGCCGGCAACTGCTACGGCACCCCGCGTGGCCCGGTGGAGCAACGGCTGGCGGCCGGGCTGCCGGCGCTGCTGGAGATCGACCTGCAGGGCGCCCGCCAGGTGCGGGCCGCGATGCCGCAGGCCAGGCTGGTGTTCCTGGCCCCACCGAGCTGGGACGAGCTGGTCCGCCGGCTGGTCGGCCGGGGCACCGAGGACGAGCAGACCATCCAGCGCCGGCTGCGGCTGGCCCGCGAGGAGCTGGCCGCCGAGCCGGAGTTCGACGTGACGATCGTCAACCACTCGATCGACCAGGCGGCCGACGAGCTGGTCGCGCTGCTGGATCCGACCGCGTCCGCGACGCACCGCGGCTGACCGGCCACTTCGTGTCCTCGGTCACAGAAAGCGAACGCCGACCCGCAGTTGCCTCGCCGTTGGTCACAACCTGTTGCTACCATCGGTCGTTCACAATGGTGTCAGTCGCCGCCCAGTCGGCATCGGTCGACATGTGACACTGTCGCCGCCCACCCAACGATCGCAGGCATTGAGGTCGATCCGCGTGTCCGGAACCGTGGCCAGTCCCGAAGGAATCACCAACCCCCCGATCGACGAGCTGCTCGAGAAGACGCCGTCGAAGTACGCCCTGGTCATCTTCGGCGCCAAGCGCGCCCGCCAGATCAACGCGTACTACTCGCAGCTCGGCGAGGGCCTGTTGGAGTACGTCGGGCCGCTGGTCGAGACCACCCCGCAGGAGAAGGCGCTGTCGATCTCACTTCGGGAGATCAACGCCGGCCTGCTCACCGCCGAGCCCACCAACGAGGCCTGACGGCGAGTCGCCACCTTCACGGCGTCGCATCCCTCCCGCTGGTCCGGGGCGGATGCGGCGCCGTTGGCGTGTCCGGTTCGCGGTGCTCGGACACGCCGGCCACCTGGCCGAGGTGACGCCGGGCCGGTCGGTGCGGTTGAGTGTGCGGTATGAGCCGAAACATCGTGCTGGGTGTCGCCGGCGGTATCGCCGCGTACAAGGCGTGTGAGCTGCTGCGGCGCTGCACCGAGGCCGGTCACCGGGTCCGGGTGGTACCGACGCCGGCGGCGTTGCGGTTCGTCGGCGCGCCGACCTGGGAGGCGCTGTCCGGCCAACCGGTGCACACCGGCGTGTTCGACGACGTACCGGGGGTCGAACACGTGGAGCTGGGGCAGCGGGCCGACCTGGTGATCGTCGCCCCGGCCACCGCGGACCTGCTGGCCCGGGCCGCCGCGGGCCGGGCCGACGACCTGCTCACCGCGACCCTGCTCGCCGCCCGCGGGCCGGTGGTGTTCGCGCCGGCGATGCACACGGAGATGTGGCAGCATCCGGCGACCGTGGCGAACGTGGCGACGCTGCGGTCCCGGGGCGCGATCGTGGTCGAACCCGACGTCGGCCGGCTGACCGGCCCGGACACCGGCAAGGGGCGGCTGCCGGACCCGGCCGCGCTGTACGAGGTGGTCGAGGCGGTGCTGGCCGGCCGGGACCAGCGGCGCGGCGACCTGACCGACCGGCACGTGGTGGTCAGCGCCGGCGGTACCCGGGAGTACCTGGATCCGGTCCGGTTCATCGGCAACCGTTCCAGCGGCAAGCAGGGGTACGCGTTCGCCCGGGCGGCGCTGGCCCGCGGCGCCCGGGTGACCCTGGTGGCGGCGAACGTCGCGTTGCCGACGCCGGCCGGGGTCGAGCTGGTGCGGGTCGAGACCACCGAGCAGCTGCGCCAGGCGCTGCTGGCGGTCGGTGACGCCGACGCGATGGTGTTCGCCGCGGCGCCGGCGGACTTCCGCCCCGCACACCCGTCCACCAGCAAGATCAAGAAGTCCCCGGGTGGCACCGTGCCGCCGCTGGAACTGGCGGTCAACCCCGACATCGCGGCCGAGCTGGGGGCCGCGAAGCGACCCGGACAGGTGCTCGTCGGGTTCGCCGCGGAGACCGACGACCTGCTCGACAACGCGGCCGGGAAGCTGGCCCGCAAGCGCGTCGACCTGATCGTGGCCAACGAGGTCGGCCCGGATCGCGGTTTCGGTACCGACACCAACGCCGCCACGGTGCTCGACGCCGACGGTGGGCGGACCGAGCTGACCGAGATGGACAAGGTCGAACTGGCCGACCGGGTGCTGGACCTGGTCGTTTCCCGGCTCGGGAAAGCTGGGCCTGGCCGCCGGGCGTGAGTAGTCTCAAGGTCAGATCGTGCGGCCTGGCCACCCGTGAGTTCATCTCGGCGTCGTCCGGCTAGACTCGCCGTTCATCAAATCGCACACTCCGAGGAGTACGATGGCACGCCGCTTGTTCACATCGGAGTCGGTCACCGAAGGCCATCCGGACAAGATCGCTGACCAGATCAGCGACGGGGTTCTCGATGCCCTGATCGCGCAGGACCCGCGCAGCCGGGTCGCGGTCGAGACGCTGATCACCACCGGTCAGGTGCACGTGGCCGGTGAGGTCACCACGGAGGCCTACGCCGACATTCCGCGCATCGTGCGCGACACGATCCTGCGGATCGGGTACGACTCGTCGAAGAAGGGCTTCGACGGGGCCTCGTGTGGGGTGAGCGTGTCGATCGGCGCCCAGTCGCCGGACATCGCGGTCGGCGTCGACACCGCGTACGAGACGCGGGCCGGCGCGAGCGAGGACTCGCTGGACCAGCAGGGCGCTGGCGACCAGGGCATGATGTTCGGTTTCGCCTGCACCGAGACGCCCGAGCTGATGCCGCTGCCGATCGCGCTCGCGCACCGGCTGTCACGCCGGCTGTCGGTGGCGCGGCACGAGGGCACGATTCCCTACCTGCGGCCGGACGGCAAGACCCAGGTCACCATCGAGTACGACGGGTTCCGCCCGGTCCGGCTGGACACCGTGGTGGTCTCCAGCCAGCACGCGCCGGACATCTCCCTGGAGTCGCTGCTGACCCCGGACGTCCGCGAGCACGTGATCACCCCGGTGCTGGCCGAGCTCGACCTGGAGTCCGAGGACTACCGGCTGCTGGTCAACCCGACCGGGCGGTTCGAGATCGGCGGCCCGATGGGCGACGCCGGCCTCACCGGCCGCAAGATCATCGTCGACACGTACGGCGGCTACGCCCGGCACGGCGGCGGCGCGTTCTCCGGCAAGGACCCGTCCAAGGTCGACCGGTCCGCGGCGTACGCGATGCGTTGGGTGGCGAAGAACGTGGTCGCCGCCGGTCTCGCCGACCGGTGCGAGGCGCAGGTGGCGTACGCGATCGGCAAGGCGCAGCCGGTCAGCCTGTTCATCGAGACCTTCGGTACCAACACGGTGCCGGTGGACCGGATCGAGCGGGCCGTGTCGGAGGTGTTCGACCTGCGCCCGGCCGCGATCATCCGCGACCTCGACCTGGCTCGGCCGATCTACTCGCAGACCGCCGCGTACGGCCACTTCGGTCGGGAGCTGGACGAGTTCACCTGGGAGCACACCGACCGGGTCGACGAGCTGAAGTCCGCGGCCACCAAGTAACGACCGTGCGGGCTCGACCCCGCACGAGTTCCTCCGCGCCACCCGCGATTCGGGGCGTGTCCACGGCTGTCCGCCGGGACACGCCCCGGTGCGTGCCGGCGCACCGACGTCGGCGAGGTAGGACTGCAGGGTGAGCCAGGACCCGACGTTGCCGCTGCCCGGCGCGCCCACCCCGCCGGAACGCCCGACCGCCCGCGCGCCGGCCCGCCGCGCACCGGTTCGCCGGCCCGCCCGGACCCCGACCGCGGCCGACGAGCTGCCGGTGGCGCAGGTGGCCGTCGACGTGGGGCTCGCTCACCTGGACCGGCCGTTCGACTACCTGGTGCCGGCCGAACTCGCCGACACGGCGGTACCGGGCTGCCGGGTCCGGGTCCGGTTCGGTGGGCAGCTCGCCGACGGGTTCGTCCTCGCCCGGGTCGCCGACACCGACTTCACCGGCCGGCTCGGCTTCCTGGAGCGCGTCGTGTCGGCCGTGCCGGTGCTGGCGCCGGAGGTGGTGGAGCTGGCGCGGGCCGTCGCGGACCGGTACGGCGGGACCCTCGCCGACGTGCTGCGGCTCGCGGTACCACCGCGGCACGCCCGGGCGGAGCGGGCCGCGCCCGAACCCGCCCCGACCGGCCCGCTGCCGGAACCGGACGGTGCCGGCTGGCGCGGGTACCCGGCGGGGCCGGCGTTCCTGCGCGCGCTCGCCGACGGGCGGGCCCCCCGGGCGGTGCTCACCGCACTACCCGGTGACGACTGGGCGGCCCGGCTCGCCGACGCGCTGGCCGCCGTCGCGGCCGGCGGCCGGGGTGGCCTCGCGGTGGTGCCCGACGCGCGTGACCTGGACCGGCTCGACGCCGCGCTGACCGACCGGCTCGGCGCCGGCCGGCACGTCGCGATCGCCGCCTCGCTCGGCCCGGAACAGCGGTACCGGCGGTTCCTGCGCGCGGTGCGCGGCGAGGTGCCGGTGGTGATCGGCACCCGGGCTGCGATGTTCGCGCCGGTGCCCGCGCTGGGCCTGGTGGCGATCTTCGACGATGGCGACGACCTGCACGCCGACGACCATGCGCCGTACCCGCACGCCCGCGAGGTGCTGCTCACCCGCGCGCAGCAGACCGGTGCCGCGGCGCTGCTCGCCGGGTACGCGCGCAGCGCCGAGGCGCAGCTGCTGCTCGCCACCGGCTGGGCCAAACCGATCACCGCCGACCGGGCCGCCCTGCGCGCCGCCGCGCCGCGGGTGATCGCCACCGGCGACGAGTTCCAGCTCTCCCGCGACCCGTCCGCCGCGGCGGCCCGGTTGCCCGGCGTGGCGGTCCGCGCCGCTCGGGAGGCGCTGGCCGCCGGCGCGCCGGTACTGGTGCAGGTGCCGCGTCGTGGCTACCTGCCGGTGGTGGTGTGCCAGCGGTGCCGGGCCCGGACCCGGTGCCCGCAGTGCGCCGGCCCGCTGGCCGTACCGGCGGCGGGCGGGTTCCCGGTGTGCCGGTGGTGCGGCCACACCGCCGGCGGGTACCGGTGCCCTGAGTGCGGTGGCCGCGAGCTGCGGGCCGCCGTGATCGGCGCCCGGCGTACCGCCGAGGAGCTGGGTCGGGCGTTTCCCGGCGCGGTGGTGCGCACCTCCGGTCGCGACGGGGTGCTCGCCGCCGTCGACGCCGAACCTGCCGTGGTGGTCAGCACCCCGGGCGCCGAGCCGGTCGCCGCCGACGGGTACGGCGCGGTGCTGCTGCTGGATTCCTGGGCGCTGCTGACCCGCGCCGACCTGCGTGCCGCGGAGGAGACGCTGCGTCGCTGGCTCGCCGCGGCGGTGCTGGCCCGGCCGGCCGACGCCGGCGGCCGGGTGGTGGTCGTCGCCGACGCCTCGGTGCCGGTGGTGCAGGCGCTGGTGCGGTTCGACGCGGCCGGCTTCGCCGAGCGCGAGCTGGCCGACCGGCGGGCGCTGGGGTTCCCACCGGCGGTACGGATGGCGAGCCTGACCGGTACCGCCCCCGCGATCGCCGAGCTGCTGGCCGCGGCGACGCTGCCGGACGGTACCGACGAGCTGGGCCCGGTGCCGGTCGCGACCCCCCGGGCGGCCCCCGACGCGCCGGAGCGGGAAAGGCTGCTGCTGCGGGTGCCGCGCCCGCAGGCGCCGGCGCTCGCGCTGGCGCTGCGCGCCGCCACGGCGGTACGCAGCGCCCGCAAGGGCGCCGACCCGGTCCGGGTTCAGGTCGACCCGCTGGACCTGCTCTAGCCGGCGCGTGCCGGCGGCTGGTCACGGGATGCCGGTGGCGGTCCGTAGACTGGTGCCGATGATCGTCGTCGGTGGGAGGGGACCGCGTCGTGAGCGCACCTGCTGAGCCGTCGGCGCCGGCTCCGGCCACCGATCCGGCTACCCACACCGAGGCGGCCCCGGTCGAGCGGGTCGAGCCGCGCCCGTCGACTGCGGTGGTCACCGGCTCGATGCAGCTGGCGGCGACGGACCTGGCCGACGCGCGGGTGCGGGCGCTGCGGCTGTTCGGCGACCCGGTCCTGCGCACCGAGTGCGAGCCGGTGGTGAGCTTCGACGCGGAAGTGCGGGCGCTGGTGCGGGACCTGTCCCGCACGCTGGCCGAGGAGCGCGGCGCGGGCCTCGCGGCGCCGCAGATCGGGGTGTCGGCCCGGGTGTTCGTGTTCGACGTGCCCGGACCGGACGGCCGGGTCAGCGGGCACCTGGTGAACCCGGGCCTGGACTTCCCGGACGACGACGAGCAGGACGGCCCGGAGGGCTGCCTGTCGATACCCGGCCTGTACTTCGACACCCGGCGCCGGCAGAACGTGATCGCCCAGGGCTTCAACGCGTACGGGGACCCGGTGCAGGTGGTGGGCAGCGGGCTGATGGCGCGCTGCCTCCAGCACGAGACCGACCACCTGGACGGGGTGCTGTTCGTCGACCGCCTCGACCCGGCGACCCGGCGGGAGGCGATGCGCGCGATCCGCGACGCCGACTGGGCCGCCGGGGCCGCCCCGGCGGTCAAGGTCAGCCCGCACCACATCCACGGCCGGCTCGGCTGAGAGGAACCCGACGTGCGCCTCGTCTTCGCCGGTACGCCCGAGGTGGCGGTGCCGAGCCTGTCCGCGATCGCCGCCTCGCGGCACGAGCTGGTCGGGGTGGTGACCCGGCCGGACGCGCGCGCCGGCCGCGGCCGCCGGGTCCTGCGCTCGCCGGCGGCGAGTTGGGCGGACGAGCACGGCGTCGAGGTCCGGACGCCCCGCCGGCCCTCGGACGAGGAGTTCCTCGACTGGCTGCGCGACACCGCGCCGGACTGCGTGCCGGTGGTGGCCTACGGCGCGCTGGTGCCGCAGACCGCGCTGGCCATCCCCGCGCACGGCTGGGTCAACCTGCACTTCTCGCTGCTGCCGGCCTGGCGCGGCGCGGCGCCGGTGCAGCACGCGCTGCTGCACGGCGACGAGGTGACCGGGGCGAGCGTGTTCGAGCTGGAGAAGGGGATGGACACCGGCCCGGTGTACGGCTCGCTCACCGAACAGGTGCGGCCCACCGACACCTCCGGCGACGTGCTGTCTCGGCTGTCGATCGCGGGTGCCGGGCTGCTGGTGGCGGTGCTGGACGCGATCGAGGACGGCACCGCGCGGGCGGTGCCGCAGCCGGCCGACGGGATCAGCATGGCGCCGAAGGTGACGGTCGAGGACGCCCGGGTGCGCTGGGACGACCCGGCGTTCGCGGTGGATCGCCGGGTGCGCGCGTGTACCCCGGCGCCCGGCGCGTGGACCACCTTCCGGGGCGAGCGGATCAAGGTGTTGCCGGTGGGCCTGGGCGGCGCCGACGCGGCGCTGGCGCCCGGCGAACTCGCCGTGCGGCGCACCGAGGTGCGGGTGGGTACGGCGTCCTCCGCGGTGCGCCTGGATCGGGTGCAGCCGGCCGGCAGGAAGCCGATGGCCGCCACCGACTGGGCGCGTGGCGCCCGGGTGTCACCCGGGGACCGGTTCGCGTGAGCCGGCGGTACCCGACGGGGCGAGTCCCGGCGCGCCACGAGATCCGGGCCGCGCGCACCGGGGAGCGATCGTGAGCGGCCCGCATCGGCGCCGCGGCGGTAAGCCGCCGCGTCCTCGCCGGCGCGGCGCACCCCGGCCCGCGCCGGTGCGGCCGGTGGCCGGGGCGAAGCCGGTCGACCGGGCCCGGCGGGCGGCGTACGAGGTGCTGCGCCAGGTGCACGAGCACGACGCGTACGCGAACCTGGTGCTGCCGAAGCTGCTCGCGGACTGGTCGCTGACCGGCCGGGACGCCGCGTTCGCGACCGAGCTGTGCTACGGGGCCCTGCGTGCGACCGGCACCCTGGACGCGGTGCTCGCGGCCGGGTCCAACCGCCCGCTGGCCAAGATGGACGACACGGTTCGGGACGCGTTGCGGCTCGGCGCCTACCAGCTGCTGTACACCCGGGTGCCGGCGCATGCCGCCGTGTCGACCACGGTCGGCCTGGTCCGGTCCACCGCCGGGGCCGGCTCGGCCAGCTTCGCCAACGCGGTACTGCGCCGGGTCGCCGGCGCCGACCTGGACGGCTGGCTGGACCGGATCGCTCCGGACGCCGGCACCGACCCGATCGGCGCGCTCGCCGTGCGGTACGCGCACCCGAAGTGGATCGTCCGGGCTTTCGCCGCCGCGCTGGATGCTCCCGCCGCCGCGACGTCGGACGCCGCGGGCGACGGCGGGCCGGGTGCCGCGCCCGGCAGCGACGGTGGGCCGGGTGCCGCGCCCGGCGGTGCCGATGCGCCCCCGACGCGGAGGTCGGGTCGGCGGGGGCCGATCCCGGGGTGGGCGCCGCGGGCGCCGAGCTGCGGGCGGCGCTGGCCGCCGACAACGACCGGCCGGTGGTGCACCTGGCCGCCCGCCCGGGCGCGATCGACGCGGCCCGGCTGGCCCGCCGGGTCGGGGGCGAGCCGGGTCGCTACTCGCCGTACGCGGTGTACCTGCCCGGCGGCGCTCCCGGTGAGCTGCCGGAACTGCGCGACGGGCTGGCGCGGGTCCAGGACGAGGGCAGCCAGCTGGTGGCTGCCGCACTGGCCGGTGCGGCGCTGGACGGCCCGGACGCGGCCTGGCTGGATCTGTGCGCCGGCCCGGGGGGCAAGGCGGCCCTGCTGGGCGCGCTGGTCGCGGCCCGCGGCGGCCGGCTGACGGCGGTCGAGGCGGCGGAGCACCGGGCCGAGCTGGTGCGGGCTGCGGTGGCCGGGCTGCCGGTGACCGTGCTGCATGCCGATGGCCGAACGGTGGGGGAGCGGCCAGAGCTGCCGGTCGGCGGGTTCGACCGGGTGCTGCTGGACGCGCCGTGCACCGGGCTGGGAGCGTTGCGCCGGCGTCCGGAGGCGCGCTGGCGGCGCTCCGAGGCCGATCTGGCCGATCTGGTCGAGCTGCAGCGTGCGCTGCTCGCCGCGGCCTGCCGGGCGGTACGCCCGGGTGGCCTGGTGGGTTACGTGACCTGCTCGCCGCACCCGGCCGAGACCCGCGAGCAGGTGGCCGCGCTGCTCGCCGACCCGCCGGTACCGCTGGTCGCGGTCGACGCCCGGCCGGCGCTCGGCGCCGATATGCCGCAGCTGGGTGCCGGGCCGACGGTGCAGCTGTGGCCGCACCGGCACGGCACCGACGCGATGTTCCTCGCGCTGCTGCGTCGCACGGCCTGACCGCGCGCCGCACCCCGGACCGGCACCGCGCTGCGTTGCTGCCCGCCGCGCCGCACCCGGACCGCGCCGCGCCGCACCCGGACCGCGCCGCGCCGCACCCGGACCGCACCGCGTCGCTGCCTGCCGCACCGCGCGCGGCAGGCAGCGGGCATCCGGTGGCACCTCGCCCGGGTGCCGGCGGATCACTCGGCGACCCGTTCGACGGCGTTACTCCGCTCACAGCGGCGGTCATCCGGCCAGAAACATAGTTAGGCTATGGATATGAATTCCGTGGCGACCGAGGAGCTGGCGGCCGAGCTGGCCGGCCGGCTGGGTGACCTGACGCACGCGCTGCGCCGCACCGTGGACCACGCCGCCAGCCCGACCGTGACCGCGGTGCTCGCCACCCTGGACCGGGACGGCGCGAAACGGGTCAGCGAGCTCGCCGAGGTCGCCCGGGTGGCGCAGCCCACGATGACCGCCCTGCTGCGCCGCCTGGTCGAGGACGGCACCGTGGTGCGCGGTGCGGACCCGCACGACCAGCGGGTCGTGACCATCGAGCTCACCGAGGCCGGTCGCGACACGCTCCGCAGCGTCCGGCAGCAGCGCACCGCCGCGCTGGCGAGCCGGCTGGACCAGCTCGACGGGAGCGACCGGGCCGCGCTCGCCCAGGCGATCCCGGCGCTCGACAAACTCCTCCTAACCTGGCGAAAGGTAGATCACAAATGAGTCATGGCGAGGGCGGCAGCATCCTCCGCCAACCGAAGTCCGTGTGGGCGGTCGCGTTCGCGTGTGTGATCGCCTTCATGGGCATCGGGCTCGTCGACCCGATCCTGCCGGCGATCTCCAAGGACCTGCACGCCAACCCCAGCCAGGTCGAGCTGCTGTTCACCAGCTACATGCTGGTCACCGGCGTAGCGATGATCATCACCGGCTGGGTGTCGAGCCGGATCGGCCCCAAGCGCACCCTGCTCGCCGGCCTCGTGCTGATCGTGGTGTTCAGCGCGCTGGCCGGATCGGCCAACGGCGTCGACGGGATCATCGGCTTCCGCGCCGGTTGGGGACTGGGCAACGCGCTGTTCATCGCCACCGCCCTCGCGGTGATCGTGGGCGCCGCGTCCGGCGGCGTCGGCGGCGCGATCATCCTGTACGAGGCGGCGCTGGGCGTGGGCATCGCGGTCGGACCGCTGCTCGGCGGGCTGCTCGGGGGCATCAGCTGGCGTGGCCCGTTCATCGGCGTCGCGGTACTGATGGCGATCGCGTTCATCGCCGTCGTCACGCTGCTGCCGACCTCGCCCAAACCCGCCCACCGCTCGTCGCTCGCGGACCCGTTCAAGGCGCTGCGGCACCGGGGACTGCTGACCACCGCCCTGACCGCGCTGTTCTACAACTACGGGTTCTTCACGCTGCTGGCGTGGACGCCGTTCCCGATGGGGCTGTCGGCGCACCAGCTGGGACTGGTGTTCTTCGGCTGGGGGCTGTGCCTCGCGGTCACCTCGGTGTTCGTGGCGCCGCGGCTGCAGGTGCGGTTCGGCACGGTCAAGACGCTGTACGTCGTGCAGGGCCTGATCGCGTTGACACTGGTCGTGATGGGTGTCGGCACCCAGTCGAAGCTGACGTTGATCCTCGCGGTGATCATCGCAGGTCTGTTCCTGGGCATCAACAACACGCTGATCACCCAGGCCGTGATGAAGGCGGCTCCGGTGGAGCGGCCGGTGGCCTCCGCGGCGTACAGCTTCGTGCGGTTCATCGGCGGCGCGATCGCGCCGTTCCTGGCCGGCAAGCTCGGCGAGAACATCAGTCCGAACCTGCCGTTCTACGTCGGTGCCGGTTGCGTGGTCATCGGGATCCTGGTCCTCGCCAGCGGGCGCAAGGTGCTCGCCAGGGTGGACGAGCCGGAGGAGCCGGCACCGAGCCCGGCCGACGCCGGTCGGCTGCTCGTCGCGGTGGACGCCGGCCCGGCCGGTACCGCGGTGGTGCGGCACGCCGCCGAGGTGGCCGCGCGGCGTGGCCTGTCGGTGCACCTGCTGCACGTGCGGGAGACCGAGGTGGTCGGCGACGCCGCGGTGGCGCTGGAGGGCGACGCGGACGCGCAGCGACTGCTCGCCGAACGACTCGCCGAGCTGCGCGCTGCCGGGGTGAGCGCCGACGGCGAGATCGCCGCCAGCACCGGTACGCATCCGGAGGTGGCCCGGCTGATTTTGGACCGGGCGGTGAAGCTGGCCGCCCCGGCGGTGGTGATCGGGTCCTCGTCGCACACCGGCCTGCACGGGCTGCTGGGCGGCAGCGTGGTCGCCGAGGTCTCGCAGCACGCCGGCCGGCCGGTCCTGATCATCGACCCGGCGGCGGACAAGCTCAGCCCGGTCACCGGCTGAACGACCGTGGCGGCGGGCCGGACGTGGATCGTCCGGCCCGTTCCCGGCTACCCGGGTCCGCGCACGGATCACCCCCGGTACCGGTCATGATGGTGCGATGAGTGCTGACCCGGATGCGGGACGCCGGTGAGCGGTCGAGCCGCGCTGCGCCGCCCGGCACCGGGGCGGCGCCGGGCCGGGCTGCGTGACGTCCCGGCCGTCCTGGCCGCCCTGCTGGTTGCCGCGCTGCTGGTCGGCCACCGGCTGGTACCCGACGGGGACGGCCTCGGTACCGTGGTGGACAGCTTCCTGCCCTGGCTCGGGCTGCTGGTGATCCCGGCCGGGCTGCTGGCGCTCGCGACCCGTTCCCGGCTCGGTGCGGTCGCGCTGCTGGTGCCGGTGGTCGGGTGGGCGGTGATGTTCGGGCCGGTGCTGCTGCCCCGGGGTGGTGGCGACGGGCAGCTGCGAGCGGCGACCCAGAACCTGGACGCGGCGAACCCGGACCCGGCCTCGACCGTACGACGGCTGGTGGCGCTGCATCCCGACCTGGTCGCGGTGCAGGAACTCGCGAACGACGATGCCGCGCGGCTGCTCGACGACACGTACCCGCATCAGCTGCGGGTGGGCACGGTCGGGCTGTGGAGCCGGTACCCGGTGAGGGACGGGGCGCCGGTCGACCTCGGCCTCGGCTGGAACCGCGCGCTGCGCGCCGACGTGCGCACCGATCACGGGCAGGTCCGGGTGTACGTGGCGCATCTTGGCTCGATCCGGCCGGGGGAGGACGGCAGCCGGGACCACACCCTGAGCCGGCTCGCCGACTCGGTACGGGCCGACCGGTCGTCGCACCTGCTGCTGCTCGGCGACCTGAACACCGCGACGACCGATCGGGCGCTGCGCCAGCTCAGCCCGCCACTGACCGACGCGCAGCGCGCCGCGGGCAGCGGGTTCGGCTTCACCTGGCCGTCCCGGTTCCCGATGACGCGTCCGGACCAGGTGCTCTACCGGGGACTGTCGGCCACCGACGCGTCGGTGGCCGACACCGGCGGCAGCGACCACCGGGCGGCCCTGGCCGATCTGCGCGTCACCGGCTGAGCCTGGCCACTGCGGGCCGTCACTGCCGGCGGTCGAGTTCCAGCGAGGTGGCGTAGTTCCCGCCGATCTGGTCCTGCACCTTCATGTGCAGCAGCTGGAACGACTCCAGGGTGTACGCGTGCTTGCTGCCGCCGACCAGGATCGGCCGCATCCCGCCGTCGGCGGTGAGCGCGGCTACCTGGGTGCAGGCGGTCTCGTCGTCGCCGGCGATGAACACGTCCAGCGGACCGCCGCCGGTCAGGTTCACCGCGAACGTGGTGTTGAACGCCTTGACCACCTTGGCGCCCGGTGCCGCCTTCGCGACCTGTTCGGCGGCCGAGATTCCGGGTGGCGTGACGAGGTCGTCGAAGGTGCCGATGTTGACCGGGTTCGCGATGTCGACGACCACCCGGCCGACCAGCTCGCCGGCCAGCCGCTCGGCGACCATCCGGGTCGCCGGGTACGGCAGGGCGAGCACGACGACCGAGGCGGCGCCGAACGAGCCGATCGGTTCGCCGGTGGCGTCGCCGTCGAGCTCGGCGGCGAGGGTACGGGCCGCGTCGTGGTTGCGGGCCGCGATGCGGACCTGGTGCCCACCGGCGAGCAGGCGGGTGGCGATGCCTCGGGCCATGCTGCCGGCCCCGACGATGAGTACCTCCATGAGTACGGATCGTAGTCGCTATGCGGGGGAGTGTCCGGCCCAACGACGCTGCGCGGTCGGCGCCGGTCGCCGTCCCTGGTCCGCGGGCCGTGGAGCGGGTCGGCGGCGGCCTGGCCCTCCCCGACCCGGGCAGCCGGCCCGGTTCCGGCTGGCTCGCGCGGTTCGACGGCGCCTCGATCATTCTGTGGACCAGCTGGTCCACAGAATGCTAGGCTCTCTGTGGACCAGTTGGTCCACAAGCAGTGTTTCAGGAGAGGGAGCCGCCATGCTGCGCTCGATCGACCCGGCGACCCAGTACCAGGAGACCCGGCGCGACCCGCTGCGCGTCCTGGTGGTCGGCGCCGGTGTCGCCGGTGTGACGACCGCACGGCTGTTGCGGCACCACGGTCTGCACCCGGTGCTGATCGAACGGTCCGCCACCGGCGGGGCCGAGGGCTACATGCTGGCGCTGATGCCGATGGTCACCCCGGTGTTCGAGGAGCTGGACCTGTGGCCGGAGTACCGGAAGAACGGCATCCCGTTCGGGCGGTACCGGCTGTGCGCGCACACCGGCCGCGCGGTGCGCACCGACTCGATGGGCGAGCTGCTCGCCGACTACGGCGACTACCGCGGCATCAGCCGCGGCGGCCTGCTCGACGTGCTGTCCGGCGCGGACTGCCCGGTCTCGCCCGGCACCACGGTCGCCGCGCTCACCGAGGCCGGCGACGCGGTCACGGTGCGGTTCGACCCGGGCGAGGACGCGGTCGAGTACGAGTTCGACCTGGTCGTGGTGGCCGACGGGATCGGCTCCGCAACGCGCGAGCTGGTCGGCGCCGGTCCGGTCGGCGGGCTGAACACCGGCTGGGGCGGCTGGGTGGCGTGGGCACCGGCCGACGACGAGCAGGACCTCGGCGAGGAGCTGTGGGGCGCCGGGTTCTTCCTCGGCAGCTACCCGGTGCTGGACCGGATCGGGGTGTTCCTCGGCGGGCCCGACGCGGTGACCGCCGACGGCCCGGAGCGTTTCGTGGCCGAAGTGCAGCGGCGGCTGCATGCCCCGACCGCCCGGACCCGGCGGGCGCTGCGCGCCGTACTCGACGCCGACGACCCGTACTACTGGCCGATGCGGGACGTGCGCGCCAGCCGCTGGGTGACCCGCCACACCGTGCTGCTCGGTGACGCCGCCGCCGGCTTCCTGCCCACGGCCGGGATCGGCGCCGGGATGGCGATGGAGTCGGCGTGGGTGCTGTCCCGGCTGCTGCGCCATGCCGACCGGGCGAACCTGGCCACCCTGCTGGAGGCGTACGAGGGTGTCCAGCGGCCGCGGGTGGAGGCGGCACAGGACAACTCGCGGTCGTTGGCGAAGATGATGTTCCGCAGCGGTACGGCGTTCGCCGTGGGTCGCGACGTGGCGGCCCGGCTGCTGAGCATCCGTACGGTGCTGAAGCCGATCCGGCAGTTGCTGGACGGCCGGCCGGACCCGGACGCGGCGGCCCGCCGGGCGCTGTCGCGTACCGCCTGACCGGTCGGGTCGTCGAGGGGGAGCCATGCGGGGTGCCGAGACCGGAGTCCTGCCGCCGAAGCGGCGGCAGGCGCTTCTGGCCACGGCGGCCCGGGAGTTCGCCGGCGCCGGCTACCAGGGCGCCTCGCTGAACCGCATCATCCGGTCCTGCCGGATGAGCAAGAGCTCCTTCTACCACTACTTCGACTCGAAGGAAGCGCTGTTCGACGCCACCGTGCTGGACGCGGCACACCGGCTGCTCGCGGCGCTGCCGGTACCCGCACCCGACCGGCTGGCCGGGCCGGACTTCTGGACCAGGATCGACGAGCTGGTCGCGGCGCTGGCGGAGATCGACGAGCCGGAGGGCCGGATGTTGTGGGCCCTGTTCTACCTGGCCGACGCACCGAACGGGCCGGGCAGTGCGCTGTCGAGGTTGCGCGCCGCCATCGACGGCTGGCTGGCCGCGGCGCTGGCGGCCGGCCGCGCCGCCGGCGTGGTGCGTACCGACCTGCCGGCGTCGCTGCAGTCCGCGCTGGCTCTCGCCGTCCTGCAGGCGATGGACGAGTGGTCCCTGCAGCACGTCGACGCGCTGCCGCCGGCCGAACTCGACGCGCTGGTCCGGGCCCAGTTGGACGCGCTGCACCGGCTGCTCGACCGCTGAGCGCTCCCGGCCTGGAGCCGATCGCCGGACTGGTCCGCATCGACCGTGCACCGCACGGGATTCCGTCAGAGCCGGCGACCGGCCAGGTGGCAGCCGTCCACCGCTGGTTTTTGGTCTAGACCAGTAATAGCATGTCGTGGTGTCCGAGACGGTGGATGTCGCGATCGACGCCGGTCAGACCGGCGTGCGGGTCGGCGTGGTGCGGCGCGGCCGGCTGGTCGCCCGGCGGGATGGCCCGGGGCTGACCTACGGCGCGGAGTCCGGCTCCGCTGCCGCTCTCGACGGGCTGACCGGACCGTGGCGGGCGGTCGCGCCGGACGCCACGGTCGGCTCGGTGTGCGTGGGGTTGACCAGCGTGCTCGGCGGCGACGCCGGCTACCGCGCGCTGGCCGACGGACTGCTGGACCGGCTCGCCGCGCATCGCGTACTGCTCGGCGGCGACGTGGTGACCGCGCACGCCGGAGCGCTCGGCATGTGCCCTGGCGTGGTCCTCGCCGCCGGTACCGGCGCCATCGCCCTGGGGCTGAGCGCCGACGGGCGTTGCCACACCGTCGACGGCGGCGGCTACCTGTACGGCGACGCCGGTGGCGGCTTCTGGGTCGGTCGCCGTGGCCTGGACGCCGCCCTGCGCGGGTACGACGGGCGCACCGAGCCTGGCCCGCTGACCCGCAGGGCCACCGAGGTCTTCGGCGACCTCGGCCGGCTCCCCGAGCGGCTCTACCCGGCCGACGACCGGGTGGCCCAGGTGGCCGGCTTCGCCCGGCACGTGCTGGAACTGTCCGACTCCGACCCGGTGGCCGCGGCGATCGTCGACACCGCCGCCGCCGAGTTGGCCGCGACCACCGCCGCGGCCGGCGGCGACGACGTCTCCTGGACCGGCCGGCTGCTGCAGCACGACGGGCTGCGGGAGCGGTTCGCCGCCGCGTTGCACGCCCGGCGCCCGTCGGCGCGCCTGCACCCGCCGGCGGGCGACGGTCTGGACGGCGCCGCCGCGCTCGCCGCCAGTACCGACCTCGGCCCGTACGTCGGGTTGCTGCGGGTGGTGACGCGATGAGGACCGGCTTCGCCGCGGTGCCGCTCCCGGTCACCGAACCCACCCCGATGGGCGGCTACGCCGGCCGCGTCGGCGTCTCGGCCGGCACCCGGGATCCGCTCCAGCTCAGCGCCCTGACCTGGTCGGACGGGCATCACCGGCTCGCCCTCGTCCTGGCCGACCTGATCTGCGTCAACGCCGACGTGGTCGCCGCGGCACGAGCGGCGGTCACCGGGGTCGACGCGTTGTGGCTGGCGGCCAGCCACACCCACTCCGGGCCGGAGACCGGCTGCGTGCCGGGCGGTACCGCGACCCCGCCGCCCTGGTCGAGGTCGATCCCGGCGGCCGTGGCGGGTGTCGTCGACCGGGCGGTACGGGCGGAGGCCGACAGCGTCGGCCGCTGGCGCACCGGGATCCTGACCGATGTGGGCTCGGTGCGCAGCGAGGCGGCCACCGACGCGCGGGTACCGCTGGATCTCGTCGAGGTGCTCGACACAGCTGGCGACCGCGCCGGGCTGCTGGTCGTGCTTCCCGTCCACCCGACCGTGCTGTCCGCCGACAATCTGCTGGTCAGCGCCGACCTGGTCGGCGCGGTCCGGGCCGCGCTGGCCGAGCGGCTCGGCCCGGACATCTGGGTGGCCGTGGCCACCGGTACCGCCGGTGACATCAGCACCCGGCACACCCGCCGCGGCCACGGCGGCGCCGAACTGAAGCGGCTGGCCGCCGCGGTGGCCGACCACTGCCTTGCCGAGCTCGCCCGACCAGCGGTGCCCGCCTGGGGCGCTGCCGATCGGTGGGACGGGCGGGCCCGGCGCACGCTGCTGACCCCCAAACCGTCGTCGGCGGCCGACCGGCAGGCGATGATCGCCGCGGCCACCGAGGCGGTGGCGGCGGCCCGGCACGGCGGCGACCCGGCCACGGTGCGCATCGCGGAGGGCGACCTGACCGGCGCCCGGCTCGCCAGCACGATCGACGGGCCCGAGCACGAGATCGAGGCCGAGGTGGCGGTGGCACGCATCGGCGCGCTGGCGGTGGCCGCGCTGCCCGGTGAACCCTTCCTCGCGTTGGGGGAGACGATCCGCCGGTCCCGGCCGGGACCGACCGCGGTGCTCGGCTACGCGAACGGCTACCCGGGCTACCTGCCCACTCGCGACGCGTACCGCCGAGCGCGGTACGAGGTGCTTGCCGCCGCGGCGGCCCCCGGCTCCGGCGAACGGCTCGCCGGGATCGCCGCCGACCTGCTCACCGACCTGGACGGAGCGCACCAGTGATCGATCAGGACGCCTACGCCGAGGTGGCCCGGGCCACGATCGACCGGTTCCTCGGCACCCAGCGCGACGCGATCACCCGGGCCGCTGCGGTGGTCGCGTCGGCGCTGCTGGACGGGGGAGTGCTGCAGGCCTTCGGTACCGGCCACTCCCGGGCGATCGCGCTGGAGCTGGCCGGCCGGGCCGGTGGCCTGGTACCGGCGAACCAGTTGGGCATCCGAGACGTCGTCTACTACGGCGACGCGCAGCCGGACGACATCCTCGATCCGCTGGTGGAGCGGGAGACCGGGCTGGCGGAGCGGATCTGGAAGCTGGCCCGGATCGAACCGGCGGACGTGTTCGTCGTCGCGTCCCACTCCGGTGGCAACGCCGCCATCGTGGAGATGGCCCAGCTGGCGAAGGGGCGCGGCCACCGGCTGGTGGCGATCACCTCGATGGCGCACACCCGGGCCATCACCCCGCGGCACCCGAGCGGGCAGCGGTTGGCCGATCTCGCCGACGTGGTCGTCGACAACTGCGCTCCGTACGGCGATGCGGCCGTCGAGCTGCCCGGTGGCGACCGGGTCGGCCCGCTGTCCAGCCTCACCGGCGTGCTGGCGGTCAACCTGCTGGTCGCGGAGGTGGCCGGCCGGTACCTGGCGGCCGGGTCGCCGCCCCCGGTGTACCGGTCGCTCAACGCGCCGGGAAACGAGGAGCGCAACGCCGCGCTGCTCGCCCGCTATGCCGGCCGGGTCCGGCTCGGCGACGCCTGAGTACCGGAGGAGCACCGACGATGGCCCGCACCCGGCACGACAGGTTCCCGGCGATCGAGCTGCCCGAGTCGCTGGATGCTGGCCGGGCCAAGGGCGAGCAGCTGCGCGAGATCCTCGAAGCGATGGTGGCGCACCAGCCGCCGGGCACCCTGCTGCCGTCGGAACGTTCGCTCGCCGAGCGGTTCCGCCTGGCCCGGATGACGGTCCGGCAGGCGATCGACGACCTTGCCGTCCGCGGACTGGTCCGCCGCGCCAGGGGCACCGGCACGTTCGTCGCCGAGCCGAGGCTGTCTCACGGGACGACGGCGGGCTCGTTCAGCGACGACATGCGGCGCCGTGGGATGGTGCCCGGCGCCCGGGTCGTCTCGGTACGGGAGCACTCGGCGAGCATGCTGGTGGCCGAACGGCTGCGCATCGGCGCGGGGGATCCGGTCGTGACCCTCGATCGGCTCCGTTCGGCCGACGGGGTTCCGATGGCGGTGGAACAGACCAGGCTGCCGGCGACCCGGTTTCCCGGTCTGGCCGACCTGATCTCCGACGACGTCTCGCTCTACGGCGTGCTCGCCGAACGGTGGGGGGTGCGGGTGCATCGCGCGGCTCACCGGGTGTCGGTCGTCGGTCTGGCGGAGACCGATGCGGCGCTGCTGGACGCACCGACCGGGCTGCCGTCGTTCCTGATCGAACGCACCGCGTACGACGAGGCGGGGCGGGTGATCGAATGGGGGCGCTCGCGCTATCGCGGTGACCGCTACGACGTGATCTTCGACGTCGCTGCGGACTGACCGGGACCGGCGCAGCCGCGCTCAGCGACAGATGCCCCTCCATCAGCGTTTCCGCTGGTGGAGGGGCATCGAGGAACTGTCGGGACGGCGGGATTCGAACCCACGACCCCTTGACCCCCAGTCAAGTGCGCTACCAAGCTGCGCCACGTCCCGAGGCCGCGCTGCCGCGGCCATCACAGCGTAGCGTAGCCGCGTCCCGATAGTCCGCCGGGGACACCCGTCGATGCGCTTGGTCCGGTTGCGGTGCCGGTGGCCTCCGGCTGGCCGGCGATCACGAGCCCATCTCACTGCCATCATCCCCTTTCCGTATCCGTCCAGCTACCTAGGAAGCTTTGAGGCGTAGTGCCCCGCACCACACCTACCGGTGTCGCGCCGACAGCACCGCACGCGTGACCGGCCGCCCGGCACGGCTACGATGGCGTCGCTAACTGGGGGAGCGGGGCGTCCAGCCGGGCGCGCCCCGGGTCTTGGCCACGAGCAGGGCCGGGACGGCCGCGGAGGGGAGGCCAGATGGCGCGCCGGTCGGTGTCGACCTCATCGGTCGCGGCCGGTACGGGTCAGGTCGTGTCGCACCGGGTCTTCACGCTGCCGAACCTGGTCAGCCTGATCCGGCTCGCGGGTGTGCCGCTGTTCGTCTACCTCCTGCTGGTCGCGCACGAGACGATCGCCGCGCTGGTGGTCCTGGCGGTCGGCGCCTCGACCGACTGGGTCGACGGCCAGCTGGCGCGCCGGCTCAACCAGGTCACCCGCCTCGGCCAGCTGCTGGATCCGATCACCGACCGGGCGTACATCGTCGTCACGGTGCTCGCCCTGACGGTCTCCGGCGCGGTGCCGTGGCAGCTGACCGCGGTGCTGGTCGCCCGGGAGGCGGTGGTGGCACTGTCCATCCCGGTGCTCTGGTACCACGGGTACCAGTCGCTGCAGGTGCACTACCTGGGCAAGACGGCGACGTTCGTGTTGATGTTCTCGTTCCCGGTACTGCTGCTCGCCACGGTCGGCGGGGTCGTGCAGGCGGTCGCGTTGCCGGTGGGTTGGGCGCTGGCGCTGTGGGGCGCGGCGCTGTACTGGTACGCCGGGGTGCTGTACCTGATCCAGGCGGCGCAGGTGGTGCGCGCGGCGAGGCGGAGCCTGCGGTGAGCGACGCGGTGGAGCCGCCGAAGGGCGAACCGTCCGGGCCGGGCCCGACCGGCAAGACGTGGGGCAAGGCGTTCGGTGCCGACCTGCTCGCCCGGCTGTACGAGACCTCGCTGGAGCCGGGTTATGCGGCGGCGGCGGAGAAGCGGCGCCGGGAGGGGCCGCAGCGTCCGTCGGCGCGACGGCTGGGCAAGGCCGGTACGGCGGCGATGGCGCTGCTGTTCGGGGTGCTGGTGGCGGTGACCTACCGGCATGCGGTGGCCGCGGAGCCGGAGTCGCATCGCACCCACGACCAGCTCGTTGGTGCGGTGAAGAGCCAGCGCGCGGAGACGGATGCGTTGCAGCGGCGGGCGGATCGGCTGCGGGAGCAGGTGTCGAACCAGCGCGACCAGGCGCTGTCGCTGGCCGGTGGCGACGAGGCCGCCCGGTTGCACGCCTTGGAGGCGGCGAACGGCCTGGACCGGGTGCGGGGGCCGGGGCTGACGGTGACGTTGACCGATGCGCCGCCGCCGAAGGATCCGGTGACCGGCAAGGAGAGTTCGGAGAACCTGGGTCGGGTGCTGGATGTGGACATCCAGGAGGTGGTGAACGAGCTGTGGCGCGATGGGGCGGAGGCGGTGGCCATCGACGGGCAGCGGTTGGGTGCCACCTCGACGATCCGCACCGCGGGGGAGGCGATTCTGGTGGACTTCCGACCGGTGAGCAGCCCGTACAAGATCACGGTGATCGGGCCGGGGTCGATGGGTGACCGGTTCGGGTCGTCGGCGACGGATGCGCGGTACGAGGGGTTCGTGAAGCGGTATCAGATGGGGTTCTCGGTGCAGCGCTCGGCGCGGTTGACCCTGCCGGCGGCGGCCGACCAGCAGTTGCGGTACGCGCATCCGGTGCGCCCGGGTGCTTCGGTGTCGCCGTCGACGTCGGCGTCGGGTTCCGGGGGTGGCCGATGATCGCGTTGGTCGCGCTGGTGATCGGGGTGGTCGTCGGGTTCGCGCTGGAGCCGACGGTGCCGACCGGGCTGCAAGCGTACCTGCCGATCGCGGTGGTGGCGGCGCTGGACGCGGTCACCGGCGGGGTGCGGGCGTGGCTGCGCAAGGAGTTCAACGACAAGCAGTTCGTCATCTCGTTCGTGTCGAACGTGCTGGTGGCGGCGCTGATGGTGTACCTGGGTGACAAGTTGGGCGTGGGCGCGCAGTTGTCGACGGGTGTGGTGGTGGTGTTGGGGATGCGCATCTTCGCGAACGTGGCGGCGATCCGGCAGACGTTGTTCAAGGCGTGATGATGGCCAAGCACGAGGAACCGATCGATCCCGACGCGGAGCCCGCGGAGGTCGGGCGCCGGCCGGAGGCGGGGCGCCCGTCGCCGTCTGCCGGGTCCTCCGACCGTCCGGAGGACCCGGCGGACCCGGAGGCGGGCGCGACCCCGGAAGGCAACGCTGGGGACGCGGCGGAGTCCGGGGCCGAGGGGCCCATGCGGGCCGAGGCCGGGGACGACGGGCCGGCCGGCGGTGCCGCGGTGCGGGCGGGTGGTGCGGAGGAGTTGCCGTCGGTGCGGTGGTGGACGCACCGGTTGCCGCGCCGGTCGGCGGCGTTGATCGGGGTGCTGGTGGCGTTGCTGGGGTTCGCGCTGGCGGTGCAGGTCAACAGCAACGATTCCGATCAGGCGCTGGCGGGGGCGCGGCAGGAGGATCTGGTACGGATCTTGGACACGCTGGATTCGCGCAAGGAGCGGTTGCAGCAGGAGATCGCGTCGTTGAACTCGCAGCGGCAGCAGATCTCGTCCACCGAGCAGGGCCGGGCGGAGGCGTTGAAGGAGGCCCGGCAGCGCGCGGATGATCTGGGCATTCTAGCCGGTACGTTGCCGGCGGAGGGGCCGGGGTTGTCGGTGGTGTTCGCCGCCGGCAAGGACGGCGTGGGGGCGAGCGTGCTGCTGGATGCGGTGGAGGAGTTGCGGGGGGCCGGCGCGGAGGCGATGCAGGTGGCGGGGTCGTCCGGTGCCGGGGTGCGGATCGTGGCGTCGACGTCGTTCGTGGATGCCTCGGGTGGTGCGGTGGCGGTGGACGGGAACCGGTTGTCGGCGCCGTTGACGTTGTCGGTGATCGGGGACGGTTCGACGATGCAGGCGGCGTTGAACATCCCTGGCGGGGTGGTGGACACGGTGCGGCAGGCGGGTGGTCGGGTGAGCGTGCGGCAGCCGTCGGTGGTGCGAGTGTCGGTGACCCGGTCGGCGGCTGCGCCGCGGTATGCCCGCCCGGTGTCGTAGCCGCTGGTTGTCGTACATTGGCGGGGTTCGCCGGTGGATGCTGGCGGTGGGGTGGCCCGGTTGCCGCGGCTGCGGCTTTGGTGCATTGAGAGGACACAGCGGTGATTCCCGACGATCTGCGGTACACGGCGGAGCACGAGTGGGTGCGGGCTTCGGGCGACTCGGTGCGGGTGGGTATCACGCACTTCGCGCAGGACTCGCTGGGTGATGTGGTGTTCGTGGAGTTGCCGGAGGCGGGCACGGCGGTGTCGGCCGGGCAGGCGGTGGGTGAGATCGAGTCGACCAAGAGCGTCTCGGATGTGTACTCGCCGGTGTCGGGGACGGTGACGGCGCGCAACGAGGCGTTGGGGGATTCGCCGGACCTGATCAACCGTGAGCCGTACGGCGAGGGTTGGATGCTGGAGATCGAGGTGTCGGATTCGGCGGAGCTGGACGGGCTGCTGGATGCGGCGGCGTACCGGAAGGTCACCGGCGAAGGCTGAGGTGCCGCGGGTGCCGGGCCGCGCGTAGTGTTGGGGCTGCTGGTTGGTTCCGGCGTGGGTCGGGTCCGTCCGGTGCAGGCGGTGGCTGGTTGCGGGGCCACCGAGGATCGCGATGGTCTTGAGGTGGTCCGATGACCCGGCCCGACGACGAGTTTCCCCCGCTCGACGTCACCTCGACGTTGAACATCGGCGCGCTGGAGGACATGCTCGACAGCGCGGTCGAGGCCGAGGTGGTGCCGACTCGGTTGGCGCGGTCGTTGCCGCCGGGGACGGCGCTGCTGGTGGTGCGGCGGGGGCCGAACGCGGGTGCGCGGTTCCTGCTGGATCATGATGTGACGACCAGTGGTCGTCATCCGGACAGCGACATCTTCCTCGACGATGTGACGGTGTCTCGTCGGCATGCGGAGTTCCACCGGGAGGCCGGTGTGTTCGCGGTGCGCGATGTGGGCAGTTTGAACGGGACGTATGTCAACCGGGAGCGGGTCGAGACGGCTACCCTGAGCAATGGCGATGAGGTACAGATCGGTAAGTTCCGGTTGGTTCTGATCGCCGGTCCGAGGGCGGACGACGCGTAGGGGGCGCAGTGGCCGGGTCCGAGGGCTCGTCGGCGCGGGTGTCCGATGGGGCGCGTGCGGCGATGAGCATCGGTGAGGTGCTTGCTCATCTTCGGGGTGAGTTCCCGGACACGACGATTTCGAAGTTGCGGTTCCTGGAGTCCGAGGGGCTGGTGGAGCCGGAGCGGACGCCGTCGGGTTACCGGAAGTATTCGTGGGACGACGTGTCCCGGTTGACCTACATCCTGACTGCGCAGCGTGATCACTATCTGCCGTTGCGGGTGATCCGGGAGCAGTTGGCGGCGATGGACGAGGGGCGGCTGCCGCCGGGTGGCGCGGTGGTGTCGCGGCCGCCGTTGGTGGCGGTGGAGCAGTTGCCGACGGCGCGGGACTTTCGGCCGGCGTCGGTGGAGGTGCGGCTGTCTCGGGCGGAGGTGGCCGACCAGGCGGGGATCGACGACGCGCAGCTGCGGGAGTTGGAGCAGTTCGGGTTGGTGTCGGCGCGGTCGGGTTACTACGACGCCGACGCGTTGGAGATCGCGAAGGTCGTCGGGCTGCTGGCGCGGTTCGGTGTGCAGGCGCGGCATCTGCGGGCGTACCGGTCGGCTGCCGATCGGGAGATCGGGTTGTTCGAGCAGGTGGTTGCTCCGCTTGCGCGGCAACGGAATCCGCAGGCGAGGGCGGCTGCGGCGGAGACGGTGCGGGAGTTGGCGGCGTTGTCGTTGCGGCTGCATGCGGCGTTGGTGCAGGCGGGGTTGCGCGGCTCGGTGGGTGGGTGACCGATCAGCCTGTTGGGGCCTGTTCGTGGCGGGTTGGGGCCGTTGGGGCGGGGCCGGACGGTGACCGGGTTCGGCGTGTACCGTGCTAGGGAGACGCGGGATTTCCCTGTTCGTTGGCTGCCCGGTCCGAGAGCGTGGCGTTGACGGATGCGCGCGGTGGCGTTGGTGTCGGTCCCGGTTGGCCGTGCGGGTGGGGACGTCCGGGAACGACGGAGGCGGCGGTGCAGGAGCTCAGCGTGGTGGGTGTCCGGGTGGAGTTGCCGGGTAACCAACCGATCGTGCTACTGAAAGAGGCTTCGGGGGATCGGTATCTGCCGATCTGGATCGGTGCTGTGGAGGCGACGGCGATCGCTTTCGAGCAGCAGGGGGTGAAGCCGGCTCGGCCGCTGACGCACGATCTGCTGCGGGATGTGTTGACGGCGCTGGGTTCTCCGTTGCAGTTGGTGGAGATCACCGAGTTGAAGGACACGGTGTTCTATGCCGAGTTGGTGATCGGTGACGGGGTGCGGGTGTCGGCTCGGCCGTCGGATGCGATCGCGTTGGCGTTGCGGGTGGGCGCGACGATCCAGTGTTCGGAGCAGGTGCTGGATGCGGTGGGCATCGTGATTCCGGACGAGCAGGAGGACGAGGTCGAGCGGTTCCGCGAGTTTCTCGATCAGGTGAGCCCGGAGGATTTCGCCGGCTGAGGCGGCGGTGGTTGTTACGATGCCGCGCCGCCGGCTGGTCGGTGGGTGTTGTCGGCGTGTCGCGTCGTCGGGCGGCCGGCTGGCCTCAACCAGCGGTATAGGGTTCGGGTTGTCGCGGGTTCTGGTAGCTGGTTGACCCCGCGCCGCGGTGTTTCTACCGTCGAGGGTGGCGCGACGCTTCGTGGTCGGGCCGGTGCGCCCGGCAGTGTGGTGCGGGGAGGTTGTCACATGGACGAGCGGCGATCCGGGGAGCATGCGGCCGATGGTGGCGTGGCCCAGGGTGTGTTGTTCGGGTCCGTGGACGGCTCGCTGGACGGTGATGATGTCGGCTATCGGGGCGTGACCGCCTGCCATGCGGCGGGGATCAGTTACCGGCAGTTGGATTACTGGGCGCGGACGGGCCTGGTGGTGCCGAGTGTGCGGCCGGCGGCGGGTTCGGGCAGTCAGCGGCTGTACTCGTTTCGCGACATCGTGGTGTTGAAGGTCGTCAAGCGGCTGCTGGATGCGGGTGTGTCGTTGCAGAACATCCGGAAGGCGATCGATCAGTTGCGCTCGCGTGGGGTGGGCGATCTGGCGCAGATCACGCTGATTTCCGATGGTACGACGGTGTATGAGTGCCGTTCGCCGGAGGAGGTGGTCGATCTGTTGCAGGGCGGCCAGGGTGTGTTCGGGATCGCGATCGGTGGTGCGTTCTCGGAGATTCGCGGGTCGCTTGCGGCGTTGCCGGCGGAGCCGGCGGCCGGGGTGGACGTGCCGGTGTCGGCGGCGGGTGACGAGTTGGCCGCGCGGCGTGCGGCTCGGCGGCACGCGGGCTGAGCTGCGGCGGGTGTGGCGGGCCGGTCGGCTGACACCGCTGGTACGGTTCAAGGAAGCTGTTGACCCGTGTGGGAGAGACCGCCCGGCCGGTTGGTCGGGGGCGCCGAAGGGGCAATTCCTCCCCGGAACCTCTCAGGCAAAAGGACCGCTCGGGTAGGCGTCTCTGGAGAGTAGGTGGCTGTTGGCCGCCTCACCGACGGGGTAAGTCCGCGATGCGGGTGAAGCTCTCAGGTTTCGTGGACAGAGGGGGAGGACGCTGGCGCGGGCGTGTGCCCGCATGGTGGCGACCTCCTGGAGATCGTGATGACCGATCGGGCACCGGCGCAACGCGGCCCGCAGATCGACGAGACCGCTGGTTTGGGCGGGGTGGCGGCGGTGCCGTTCGCGGCCCGGCACATCGGTCCGGGCCTGGCCGAGCAGCAGCGGATGTTGGCCGAGGTGGGGTACTCCTCGGTGGCGGAGCTGCTGGCTGCGGCGATGCCGGAGACGATCCTGACCCGGCAGGCGTTGAAGCTGCCGCCGGCGGCTGGTGAGGCGGAGGTGACCGGCGAGCTGCGCCGGTTGGCGGATGCGAACCGCACCATGGTGCAGATGATCGGTCTGGGCTACTACGGCACGCACACGCCGGCGGTGGTGTTGCGCAACGTGCTGGAGAACCCTGCGTGGTACACGGCGTACACGCCGTACCAGCCGGAGATCAGTCAGGGCCGGCTGGAGGCGCTGCTGAACTTCCAGACGGTCGTCGAGGACCTGACCGGGTTGGCGGTGGCGGGCGCGTCGCTGCTGGACGAGGGTACGGCGGCGGCGGAGGCGATGACGCTGGCCCGCCGGGCGAACAAGAAGTCCTCCTCGCCGGTGTTCCTGGTGGATGCCGACGTGTTCCCGCAGACCCTCGCGGTGTTGCGGACCCGGGCGTTGCCGCTGGGGATCGAGGTGCGGGTGGCGGACCTGTCGGCGGGGCTGCCGGACGGGGAGTTCTTCGGCCTGCTCACGCAGTACCCGGGTGCGTCGGGCCGGGTGGTCGACCAGGAGTCGCTGTTCGCCGCGGCGCACGAGCGCGGCGCGCTGGTGACGGTGGCGGCGGATCTGCTGGGGTTGTGCCTGCTGCGCCCGCCGGGTTCGGTCGGCGCGGACGTGGTGGTCGGGTCGGCGCAGCGGTTCGGGGTGCCGATGGGGTTCGGTGGTCCGCATGCCGGGTTCATGTCGGTACGCAAGGGTCTGGAGCGGATGCTGCCGGGCCGGCTGGTGGGTGTCAGCAAGGACGCCGACGGGGCGGTGGCGTACCGGTTGGCGCTGCAGACCCGGGAGCAGCACATCCGCCGGGAGAAGGCGACGAGCAACATCTGCACCGCGCAAGTGCTGCTGGCGGTGATGGCCAGCATGTACGCGGTGTACCACGGGCCGGACGGGTTGCGGCGCATCGCGGCGCGCACGCACCGGCTGGCGACGATCCTCGCGGCCGGGTTGCGTACCGGTGGGGTCGAGGTGGTGCACGAGGCGTTCTTCGACACGGTGTCGGCGCGGGTGCCGGGCGGCGCGGCGCAGGTGGTGGCGGCGGCCCGGGATGCGGGGATCAACCTGCGGCTGGTGGATGCCGACACGGTCGGGATCGCCTGTGACGAGACGACGGGTGACGGGGATCTGCTGGCGGTGTGGCGGGCGTTCGGGATCGCCGTGCCGTCGATCAGCGAGGTGGATGCGGCGTGCGTGGAGCCGCTGCCGAGTTCGCTGCTGCGGGACGTGGACTACCTGGCGCATCCGGTGTTCTCGGCGCACCGGTCGGAGACGGCGATGCTGCGCTACCTGCGGGATCTGGCGGACAAGGACTACGCGCTGGATCGCGGGATGATCCCGCTGGGTTCGTGCACGATGAAGTTGAACGCCACCACCGAGATGGAGCCGATCACCTGGCCGGAGTTCGCGGCGATCCACCCGTTCGCGCCGGCCGACCAGGCGGAGGGGTACCGGTCGCTGATCGACGACCTGTGCCGGTGGTTGGCGGAGGTGACCGGTTACGACGCGGTGAGCCTGCAGCCCAACGCCGGCAGCCAGGGTGAGCTGGCGGGGCTGCTTGCGATCC
The DNA here is from genome assembly GCF_016865425.1 of Actinocatenispora thailandica. NCBI lineage: Bacteria > Bacillati > Actinomycetota > Actinomycetes > Micromonosporales > Micromonosporaceae > Actinocatenispora > Actinocatenispora thailandica. The sequence goes on from NZ_AP023355.1 coordinate 3,156,627, forward strand.
ACGGCTACCACCAGGCGCGCGGGCAGCAGCAGCGAGACGTGTGCCTGATCCCGTCGTCGGCGCACGGCACGAACGCGGCATCGGCGGTGATGGCCGGGATGCGGGTGGTCGTCGTCGGCTGTGACGACCAGGGCAACGTGGATCTGGCCGATCTGGACGCGAAGATCGCCGCGCACGCCGACACCCTCGCCGCGATCATGGTGACCTACCCGTCGACGCACGGGGTGTACGAGCAGCAGATCGCGCAGCTGTGCGGCAAGGTGCACGATGCGGGCGGCCAGGTGTACGTGGACGGGGCGAACCTCAACGCGTTGCTCGGGTTTGCCAAGCCGGGCCAGTTCGGTGCGGACGTGTCGCATCTGAACCTGCACAAGACGTTCTGCATCCCGCATGGTGGTGGCGGGCCGGGGTGGGTCCGGTGGCGGCGCGGGCGCATCTGGCGCCGTACCTGCCGGGGCATCCGATGCTGGACGGGGCCGACACGCAGCGGCCGACGGTGTCGGCGGCGCCGTACGGGTCGGCGGGGATCCTGCCGATCTCCTGGGCGTACCTGCGGCTGATGGGTCCGGACGGGCTGGCCGCGGCGACGGGTGCGGCGGTGCTGGCGGCGAACTACCTGGCGGCCCGGCTGCGGCCGCACTTCCCGGTGCTGTACGCGGGGGCGAACGGGCTGGTGGCACACGAGTGCATCGTGGATCTGCGGCCGTTGACGAAGGCGTCCGGGATCAGCGTCGACGACGTGGCGAAGCGGTTGATCGACTACGGGTTCCACGCGCCGACGATGTCGTTCCCGGTGGCCGGCACGCTGATGGTGGAGCCGACCGAGAGCGAGGATCTGGCGGAGCTGGACCGGTTCGCCGAGGCGATGATCGCGATTCGCGGCGAGATCGCCAAGGTCGAGTCGGGCGAGTGGTCGGCGGAGGACAACCCGCTGGTCAATGCGCCGCACACGGCGCGGATGCTGACCGCCGACGAGTGGCCGCACAAGTATTCGCGGCAGGAGGCCGGCTACCCGAACGGCAACGGGGCCCGGCAGAAGTACTGGTCGCCGGTGCGCCGGATCGACGGTGCGTTCGGTGACCGTAACCTGGTGTGTTCGTGTCCGTCGCCGGAGGCGTTCGCGGACTGAGCCGTGCGGGCCGCCGTCTGGCCCGCCGGAGCGTTCGGCGGGTCAGGCGGCGTGCGCCGAGCTGCGGTGTGGCGCGGGGCCACGGTGCGGGGTGATGGGGCTGCCGTCGGGCAGCAGCTGGCCGGTGTCGTCGAACAGCACGACGCCGTTGCACAGCAGGCTCCAGCCCTGTTCGGGGTGGGTGAACAGGATTCGCGCCGCCTCGCGCGCCGGGTCGTCGGCGGCTGGGCAGGGCGGCTGGTGCTGGCACATGGTGTGGTCTCCAGTGGTGATGGCGGCGCGCCGCGGATCGGGGCCGTGCACGCCTCATGGTGGCGTGTCCCCTCAACCGAACGACGTGACGTGGCCGCGGTGACGGCGCGGATCCGCCCGATCGGGTGCCGTGCCGGCGGTTCACCGCCCCCGGCCAGCGCCGTGGTGCTAGCCGTTGCGGGTCAGTCGGAGGTGGGTGGGGCGCCGCTGAACAGCGCCGTCAGCAGCACCTTGGAGACCTCGGTGGGGCTGCTCGCGGCGTAGGTGCGGCCGCCGGAGGCCTGCGAGATGGTCTGCAACGACGACAGGTCGACACCGCTGCCGTACCCGACGGTGACCACCGGCAGCGGATGGTTCTTGTCCGCGCCGGCGTTGAGGGTGCTGGTCAGCTCGCCCAGGCCGGTCTTGCTGGCGGAGTCGTTGCCGGAGCCGGTGACCACCACGATCCGGTTGCTGGCGTCGTTCTGGTAGTGCTTGCGCATCATCTGGTACGCGGCGGCGACCGTGTCGTAGAGGGTGGGTTCACCGACCGGCTGCAGCGCGTCCAGCGCGTCGTTGATCGCCACCCGGCGGGTGGCGCCGTGGTAGGTGCCGTTGAGCTTGTCGACCGGGACGATCTCCTCGTAGTCGGCCGAGTCGCCCTTGACGTGGCTCGCGTAGTCCCACAGGCCCAGTCTGGCGCCCGGCCCGAACAGGGTGATCGCCTCGGCGACGGCGTCGCTGGCCAGCTGCAGCTTGGTCTTGTCGGTGCCGGGAACCTTCTCTCCCATCCCGGCGGACACATCCATGATCAGCAGCACGTTGCTGTCGCGGGAGATCGACGTCCACATCGACACGGTCTGCGACACCGAGTCGGGGCTCATCACCTTGCGCGGGAGGGTGGGCACCTTGCGTTCCACCCCGTTGGCGGCGGTCATCAGCGGCCCCGGGCGGCGGGACGCGTCGCGGTAGCCGGCGTCGCGGAACGCCTTCTTCGCGGTACCCGAGCGCAGGTCGGTGAGGAACTTCTGGGCGATGTCGGTGCGGACCCGCTGCGCGTCGTCGTTGATGCCCGGAGTGGTCTGCTGCGACCAGCTCAGCGTCAGGTAGGGGAAGTCGGCGTCGGCGCTGCCGTCCGACGGGTACACCGCGGTCAGCGGCACCTTCGGCCCGTCCTGGTTGTAGCTGATCACGTCCTGTTCCAGGGCGGGGAACGCGGACACCGTCTTGAGCACCGCGGTGGTGCTGGTCGAGTCGGCCGACTCCAGCTTCTGGATGACCTGCTGGGTGTCGGTGGGGTGGGCGGCGCCGACCTGCCAGATCTGGTTGAGGCTCAGCCGCTCGGCGGTGGAGATGTCGCCGTCGTCGTTGGCGTCGGCCATGGCCGTGACCGCGTGCAGACCGGCTGTGGAGGTGGTCGCGTCGGTCATGTCGACCCGGATGCCGCCCCAGCTGGCGTGGCCGTACTTCGCCCACACCTTGCCGGCGTACTCGGTGGCGAGCTGGTTCCAGGTCAGCTTCGGGGCGACCTTCTTCATCACCGCGGCCATCGGCTTGGGCATGGCGATCACCGCGGGGCTGCGCGCCAGGCTGGGGCGGCGCTCGGGCAGCATCCGTGCCGCGTCCGGCCGCGACGCCGCCAGCTGCATCCACAGGCTGGACTCGGGCACCCAGGCGTCGGGCCGGGTGCCGTCGGTGCGGGGATCCCAGCTGGGTGCCAGCGCCGCCGCCACCGACGCGGAGTCGCGCGGGACCACGCTGATCTTCGCGCAGTGCCCGTCGACGGCGGGGCTGCCCTGCATCCAGGTCTGCGCCTGCTTGTCGATGATGCTGGACACGGCCGGGTCGGCGTAGACGGTGGCGGTGACGGCGCTGCCGCCGCAGCCGCGGGTCACCAGCACCACCCAGGTGGTCGTCAGGCCGGCCAGGACCAGCACGCAGATCGCGGTGATGATGATCCACGGCGCGATGACCAGGTGCTTGCCGATCCTGCGCCGGTGGGAGCGCAGGCCGCCCTTGGCGTGGTTGCCACGCGGCACGTCGCCTCCCTGGGGGTGTGGGAACGCCGACGGCAGCGGCCGCCGAATCTGGCACAGTGTAGGGCGTGCCGAGGCGGCCGGCGCGGTCGCGCGGGTACCGGTGGTGAAACGGCTCGCACAGCCGCCGTTCAGTCGATCTGCGGCAACTCCGCCAGCCGGGCCTCCACTTCGGCCAGCTCACGGCGCAGTTGCTCGGCCCGCTCCGCGGCAGCGTCACGGGCGGCAGCGACGATCTCACCGACAGCATCGGTGACGGCCGGTGTGTCGAGCAGCTCCACCATCTTGAGGGCGTCAACGGCCCGCACCGGTGCAGGTTTGGCCAGCGCTCGGGATCCGCGGTGGGCCTGCACCGACCAGTCGCCGTCCTGCCAGGTCAGGGTCACCGACAGCTCCGCCGGGCCCTTCGCCTTGGTGCGTCGGCCGGCGGCGCGCGGTGAACCGGCCGGCTTCGTGTCCGCGGCCGGCGCGGCGTCGACCGGCGCGGCGGGTTTCGCGCTGGGCACGGCGGCGGTCGCGGCCGGTTTCGCGGTCGCCGCCGCCGGCCGGGCCACGTCCGGTTGCGCCGCGGCAGGCTTCGGGGACGCCGGCTTCGGGGTCGACGGTTTCGCCGGCCGGCGCGGCGCCTTGCCGGGCAGTTGCAGGTCACCGGGCGCGAACTCCAGCTTGTCGCGACCGAACCGAACGCTGATGTACTCGTCGGCGGCGGTCGGGTCGCCGACCGCGGTCACCTGGCCGGTCTGTCCGGCGATCTGCCCGGCGGCGGCGGTGAACACCACCTTGGGCCGCCGCCCGGATGACACCGCGCTGCGCAGCGTCTCGATGTCGTCGACCGACAGTCCTCGGGGGCGGCCATGGCACCCAACCTCCTGATCGTGATCTGTTTCGCGGGTCGTGCTGATTGATACCAGCACCCTGCGACATCGTGACGATCAGTCCGGTCCGTACCGGTCGGCGCCCGGCGTCACAGGATCAGGCTGGCCACCATGATCAGGCCCAGCCCGACCACCGAGATGATCGTCTCCATCACCGACCAGCTCTTGAACGTGTCCCCGACGCTCATCCCGAAGAACTCCTTGACCAGCCAGAACCCGGCGTCGTTGACGTGCGAAAAGAACAGCGACCCGGCGCCGATCGCGAGCGCCACCAGCGGCTTGTTGACGGTGATGTCCGGGGAGGCGACGAGCGGCGCCATGATGCCCGCGGCGGTGACGGTGGCCACCGTGGCCGAACCGGTGGCCAGCCGGATCAGCACCGCGACACCCCACGCCAGCAGCAGCGGAGACAGGTGGCTGGTCTCGGCGGCCTTCTTGATCGCGTCGGCGATACCGGAGTCGATCAGGATCTGTTTGAACCCGCCGCCGGCGCCGATGATCATCAGGATGCCGGCGGCCGGCAGCAGCGCGTCCCCGACGTACTCGGTGATCTTCTTGCCGCCGAAGCCGCGGAACACGCCGAAGGTGAACATCGCGACGAGCAGCGCGATCAGCAACGCCACGATCGGCTCACCGATGAAGTCGGCCCACTGCAGCAGCCCGGAGCCCTTCGGCAGGGTGATCTCCGCCAGGGTGCGCAGCAGCATCAGCGCGACCGGCAGCAGGATCGTGAACAGGGTGACGGCGAAGCTCGGCGGGTTGTCGACCCGGCGGGTCTGCGCGACCTGCTCCAGCAGCTTCTGCGTCGGGTGCGGGTGCGCGAAGCGGGCCGCGACCCGGGCGAACAGTGGCCCGGCGATGATCACTGTCGGGATCGCGATGATCAGCCCGATCAGCAGCGTCTGCCCCAGGTCGGCGTGGATCGCGCTGATCGCCACGAGCGGCCCGGGGTGCGGCGGTACCAGGCCGTGCAGCACCGACAGGCCGGCCAGCGCCGGGATGCCGACCATGATGTACACGTTGCTGCGCCGGACCGCGGCCTCCTGGGCGGTGCCCTCGGCCTGCTGCTGCACTTCCCGGGCCATGGTCAGGATCAGCGGCAGCAGCAGCACCAGGCCGATCTCGAAGAACATCGGGATGCCGATGATGCCGGCCACCAGCGCCATGATCCAGGGCACCGTACGAGGTTTCGCGTGCCGCAGCAGGGTGTCGGCGATCTGTTGGGCGCCGCCGGACTCCGACAGCAGCTTGCCGAGCATCGTGCCCAGTGCGATCACCACACCGACGCTGCCCAGCACCGAACCGACGCCCGCCTCGAACGAGAGCGCGACCTTGTTCGGGGCCTGACCGGCGACCAGGCCCATGAACAGCGACCCGATCATCAGCGCCAGGAACGCGTGCATCTTGATCCTGGTGGTGATCAACAGGATCACCAGCGTGATCGAGATCAGCGCGTACACCATCAGCAGCGTGTCGTGCGTGGTCCACATCCGTGACCACCCCATCCGAGTCGACGAGACAACCGAATCGACGAGCATGGTGCGGCGGCCGTGGACCGGCCGCCTTGGTGATCTTTCTACACCCTTCGGAAGGGTTGATGGGTTTTCAGTGCGGGTTGGACCGATCTGAGGTGCCGTCCGCCGGCGGCGCGGAAAACCGCGCGAGGATCGTGGTGAGGTTGCTGACCTGCTCGGTGAGCTGGACCGACTGGGCCCGCAGCCCCGCCAGTTCGGCGCGGGCTGCGGCGAGTTCGTCGGCGATCTCGGCGCGCCGCGACTCCGCGGCCGCGGCGGCGGCCTCGGCGGCCCGGGCACGCTCGTCGGCCGCGTGCCGGGCGGCGGTGGCGTCGGCGGCGGCCCGGCGCGCCTGGTCCGCCTCGCTCCGGGAGTCCGTTGCCGCGGCGATCGCCTCCTGTGCCCGCTGCGCCTGCTGTTGGGCGGTGCGGTCGGCGTCGGCGGCCGCGGTCCGGGCGGCGGCATGGGCGTCGCGTTCGGCGCGCAGCCGGTCGGCCAGTTCGTCGCGGGCGGCTTCGGCGGCCTCGGCCCGGTCTCGCTGTTGCTGCTCGACCCGCTGTACCGCGGCGAGCTGCTCGGCGAGCCGGTCGCGTTCGGTGGCGGCGCTTCGTGCCTCGGCGCGGGCCGCGTCGCGCTGCTGCACCGTGTCGGCGTGCAGCGCCTTCGCGGTCGTCGCCGCGGAGCGGGCGCTGTCTCGTTCGCCCAGCGCGGTACCCAGCTCGGCGTGCGCGGCGCTCGCCTCGGCGCGGGCCGCGTCGGCGTCGGCGCGGGCGGAGCCGGCTTCGGTGGCGGCGGCCTCGGCGTGTTCGGCGGCTTGGGCGGCCCGGGTTTCGGCGTCCCGCTGTGCCTGACGTGCGGTCTGCGCCTCGGTACGCGCCTCGTCGCGCTCGGCGTGCGCCGCGGCCAGCTGCGCCGAGGTTTCCGCCCGTATCTGCGCGACCTGGCGTTCCACGCCGGCGGGGGACAGCTCGGCGTGCAGCGACTCGGCGAGGGTGTCGGTGAGCTGTTCGAGCCGGTCGACCAGTTCCCAGGAGCGGGCGATCTGGCCGGTGAGGCCGGGTGCGTTGCGTTCCCGGATCCGCGAGTTGCGGGCCGCCCGCTGGCAGGCGCCGTCGTTGTCCCGGCAGTACCGGAACGGGCGGCCGGCGCCGATGCGCTGCGGCACCGGCTTGCCGCAGTACGCGCAGGGCCGGCTCGGCGTGTCGGGGCTGTCCCGGTCGGCGTCGGCCCGACGCTGGTCGGCGGTGGATTCGGTGGCGGGATCGGCCATGTCGGTCGAGTCTAGGTACCGCGGTCGGTCGCCCTGCGGTCGGATCCTGGCCGCAGCGGGTGCCACACTGCGGTCATGCTGCAAACCTCGGCGCGGCTGCTGCGCCTGCTGTCCCTGCTGGAGTCGCGTCGGGACTGGGGCGGCCCGGAGCTGGCCGAGCGGCTCGGTGTCAGCGTGCGTACGGTGCGCCGCGACGTGGACAAGCTGCGCGAGCTGGGCTACCCGGTGGCCGCGGCGACCGGCACCCTCGGCGGATACCGGCTGGGTGCCGGTGCGGCGCTGCCGCCGCTGTTGCTCGACGACGAGGAGGCGGTGGCGGTGGGGGTCGCGTTGCGTACCGCGGCCGGCGGCGCCGTCACCGGGATCGAGGAGACCGCGCTGTCGGCGATGACCAAACTGGAGCAGGTGCTGCCACCTCGGCTGCGGCACCGGGTCCGGGCGCTGAACGTCTCGGTGCTGCGGGTGCCGACCGCGGCCGGGCCGACGGTCGATCCGCAGGTGCTGACCACCCTGGCCGCGGTGTGCCGGGACACCGAGCGGATCCGGTTCGACTACCGCAGCCACGAGGGCGACGACACGGTTCGCAGCGTGGAGCCCTACCGGCTGGTCGCCTGGGGTCGACGCTGGTATCTGGTGGCCTACGACCTGGACCGGGACGACTGGCGGACGTTCCGGGTGGATCGGATCACGCCGCGGATCCCGACCGGGCCGCGGTTCACGCCGCGGCCGCTGCCCGCCGACGACCTCGCCGACTACGTGGCGCGGCGGGTGTCCACCGCGCCGTGGCGCCACCCGGCGACGGTGCGGGTCCTGATCGGCGCCGAGCAGCTCGCCGCGCGGATACCGGGGCCGGCGGGGCAGATCGAACCGGTCGACGAACACAGCTGCCTGCTGCGTACCGGCGCCGACAGCCTCGACGCGCTCGCCGCCTACCTCGGCCTGTTCGGCGCCGACTTCGAGGTACTGGACCCGCCGGAACTGGTGCGCGCGGTGGCGGCGCTGGCCGACCGGTACGCCCGGGCGGCCGGGCCGGTCAGGTCGTGATCAGTGCCCAGCAGGCGGTGGCGAGTCGGGTCGGCGGCATCGGCGAGGTCGCGGCCGACGCCTCGGCGATCACCCCGACCAGCGCGCCGGCCAGCCAGGCGGCGTGCACCGTGGCCGGCACCTGGGGGCCGACGGGTGGCCGCTGGCCGGCCGCGAACCGGTCGGCCAGCGCCGCGGTGAGCCGGTCGCGCAGCGCCGCGGTGAACCGGGCGGACCCGTCGGCGGACAGCAGCCGGGCGTAGTGCCCGCGCCGGGCGGCGATGTGCTCGAACAGTCGCACCAGTGGTTCGGGCGGCACCGTGCCGGTGGCGCGCAGCGGGCACAGCGCGGCCTGGTCGACCACCGCGGTGACCGCGTCGCCCATCGCGTCGGCGAGCAGCGCGTCCCGGTCGGGGTAGTGCTGGTAGACGGTGGCCCGGTTGACGCCGGCGGCGGCGGCGATCGCGGCGACGGTGACCGTGGCGGGTGGCTGCTCGGCGGCGAGCGTCAGGGCCGCGTCGCGCAGCGCGGCCCGGGTGCGGCGGGCCCGTGGGTCGTCGGGGTTCACCCCGCCACTATACGACACCTGTTGGCTAAACGACAGTTGTCGGCTACCGTGGTGGGATGCGCATCGAGATCTGGGCCGACCTGGTCTGCGGCTGGGCGTACGTGGCGAAGCGGCGCATCGAACGCGCCCTTGCCGACTGGCCCGGCCCGCCCCCCGAGTTGCACTGGCGCCCGTACCGGATCGACCCGACCGCGCCGTCGCGGCCGGTGCGGCTGGCGGAGGCGCTGCAGGACCCGCAGGTCGACGCCGCGCTCAGCAGCTGCGGTGCGGGCGGCGACGAGGTGCCGGCCGCCGCCCGGATGCGCGCCGCGGCCGCCGCCGCCGACGAGGGCATCGGGCCACGGTTCGGTGCCGCCTGGCGCGTCGACCCCACCGGCGCGCACCGGTTGGCCGCCCTCGCCTACCGGCAGGGTGGCGCCGCGCTGCAGGATCGGGTCGTCGAATCGCTGCTGCACGCGCACTTCGTCGCCGGCGAGCCGATCAGCGACCCGGCGGTGCTGGCGCGCATCGCCGCCGATGCCGGGCTGCCCGCCGACGTGCTCGCCGGTGACGACGGCACCGACGAGGTGGCCGACGCGTTGCTGGTCGGCAAGGCCCGCGGCATCGTCGCGTCGCCGACGATCGTGGTCGGCCGGTCCGCGCTGCGCGGAGCGCAGCCGCCGGAGGCGATCCTCGACCTGCTGCGCGGCGCCACCGACAGCGGCCCGAAGACGAGGACGGCCCCGTCGAGCGGTACCGGTGGGCCGAGTCGCTGCTCGCCGCCGGCGACGCGCTGGGTGCGTCGCGGCTGCTCGCGCCGGTGCTCGCCGAGCATCGCGAACCGGCCGTGCTGGAGCTCGCCGGCCGGGCGTACTTCGCCTCCGCGCAGCTGGGCCGGGCCGAGACCGTGCTGCGCGAGCTGGTCGCCGCGCGCCCGGACGATGCGTACGGGCGGCTGCTGCTCGGCCGCACCCTGCAGCGGCAGGGCCAGGCCGACGACGCCACGGGCGAGCTGCGGCTGGCCGCCGCGATGGACGCCGGCTACCGCGACGCCGCGAGCCGCTGGCTGCCCTGACCGGTTCGCCGGCGCGCCCGTTCGATCAGTTTCGGCATGCCGGCGCGATGCCCAGCGTCGCGCAGCCGCGCAGCCGCCGACCCGCAGCACCGGCGCGACCGTCGAGGACGGTGGCCCTCGACGGTCGCGCCGGTCGGGCTCAGCGTGAGCGCAGCCGACCCCACGACACGGTCGCATCGACGGCCAGCGCCAGCCGGCCGTCGACGACCCAGGGCAGCACCAGCCGGGTGACCGCGGCGTCGAACTCGGCCGCCTCGGCGGCCGACATGTGCACCCGGGCCAGGCTCGCCGTCGAGTGGAACTGTTCCACGTAGTCGGCGACCGGCTGGCGGAAGCACACCGGTGCGGTGCTCGCGGTCCCGACCGGCTCCACCAATCCGGCCGCGTCCAGCGCACCGACCAGCGAGAAATGCGGATCGTAGCGCGGGCTGCGGGAGTGCCGGCGGATCAGTGCGGTCAGCTCCGCCTGCCACGGCAGGCGCCGCGGCCCGTGCTCGACGATCGCCAGGTACGCGCCCGCGGTCAACGCCGGTGCGATCCGCTGGCACACCGGACGCCATCGCATCCAGTGCAGGCTTGCCCCGGCCGTGACCAGCGCGTACGGCCCGTCGAGGGGGCAGGTTTCGGCGGCGGCGACGAGCCAGCGCAGGGTGCTCGCGCCGCCGCCGGGGCGGCGGCGGCCCGCCGCCACCATCGCCGCCGACGGATCGACCGCATCGACCCGGTCCACCCGGCCGGCCAGCGGCCGGGCCAGCGCTCCCTCCCCAGCGCCGAGATCCAACACGACGCGGGGCCGGCCGCGGATCAGCCCGTCGAGGATCGTGAACACCTCGGCCGGATAGGGCGGCCGATGCCGGTAGGCCTCGGCCACGTCGGCCTCGGCGAACACCCCCGCGAGCCGGGAACGGTCCGGGTACTCGGTGGGCACCTCGCGCCTCCCTCCCGCGTGCGCCGGCGCGTCGCGTCGATGCTGACACCGCTCGCGCGGCGGCGCCACGATGGATGTCGCCACCAGCGTCCCCCAACGGTCGCCGCGAGCGCTCGGCCGCCCGTCAGGCCGGCCGTCCGAACCAGCGACGCAGCTGGTCGTCCAGGTCCCGCTGGTCGGCACCGATCCAGGCCACGTGGCCGTCGGGCCGCAGCAGCAGGCCCGGAACATCCAACGCCACGGTCGGATCGACGAGCCGATCGACCCGCTGCGACCAACGATCGGCGGTCAGGCCCGCGGTGCGATCCAGCAGCAGGCCACGACCGCGATGCAGAAGATCGTAGAGGTTGCCCTGGCGCAGGTCGAGGTCGCGCAGGCGACGGCCGAGCAGGTCCGGACCCGCACCGTGGTACCGGCCGTTCGGCTCGCAAGCCTCGCCACGGTGCCCGCCGTTCGGCTCGCAAGCCTCGCCACGGTGCCCGCCGTTCGGCTCGCAAGCCTCGCCACGGTGCCCGCCGTTCGGCTCGCAAGCCTCGCCGAAGTCGTAGCGGATGTCGATCGCGGTGACCTTCTCGACGAGGTGGCGGTTCACCTCGTCGAAGTCCAGCAGCTCGGCGAGCAGCCTGCGTACCGCCTGCGGGCCCGGCTCGGTGGCGTGCAGTTCCAGCTGGGCACGCGTGTTGTCCAGCACCTGCTCGGCGACCGGATGGCGTTCGGCGTGGTAGGTGTCCAGCAGCGTGTCCGGCGCCCAGCCGCGAACCTGCGCGGCCAGCTTCCAGCCGAGATTGACGGCGTCCTGGATGCCCAGGTTGACGCCCTGACCGCCGGTGGGCGGATGGACGTGCGCCGCGTCACCGGCCAGCAGCACCCGCCCGACCCGGTACCGTTCGGCCAGCCGGGTGGCGTCGCCGAAGCGGGACAGCCAGCGCGGGGAGTGCACACCGAAATCGGTCCCGGCGACGGCGTGCAGCCGTCGGCTGAAGTCCTCCAGCAGGGGTGGGGTCGCGCGGTCGGTGACCTCGGCGGCCGGGACCGCCACGCTGTGGAAGCCCCCGCCGACGGGCCGGACCATGAGCCGCCGATGGGTACCGCGCAGGTCGGCCAGCTTGGCGGCGATCTCCTCCTGCGGCACGCCCACCCGCATCTCACCCATCAGCGTCTCGGTGCGCGAGGGTTCGCCGGGGAAACCGACACCGAGCCGCGCGCGCACCGTACTGTGCGCGCCGTCGCAGCCGACCAGGTAGCGCGAGCGCAGCCGTTCGCCGCCGGCCAGCTCGACGGTGACACCCTCGCCGTCCTGTTCGACACCGACCACCGGGCACCCGCGCCGTACTCGCGCACCCGACTCGATCGCGTGCTCTTCGAGCAGGCGGACGAGGACCGGTTGCGAGATGCCCAGCAGGTAGGCGTGCGCGGAGTCCAGGTGCCGCGGTGCGGGCTTGTCGATGGCCGCGAACAACCCGGCGGCCGGGCGCTGCCGGGTGTGCTCGCGGAGCCGTTCCAGCAGTCCGCGCATCGCCATCAGCTCGATGCTGCGGACGTGCAGGCTGACGATGCGGACAGGCGATCCGGGGTCGGTGTCCTTGTCCAGGACGAGCACCCGCACGTCGTGCAGGCGTAGCTCGGCGGCCAGCATCGCGCCGGACGGCCCGCACCCGGCGATGATCACGTCGTACTGGAAGGGGCGCTGACCGGCCGGCGCCGGGTCAGGCCCGGGGCTGTCGTTCGACGTTCGCTCGGTGCCGCGCGGCGAAGAGTCCATGGCTGTTGCCTCTCGGAGTGCCTCGGGTGGTGGCGCTCCCGGCGACAGCTACCTCGATCGCCGACCGTGACGGGCGGGGTGGAGCACCCACGTCGGTGTTGCGTCCATGGGTCTCACCTCCTTGGCCGGCGTCACGATCCACCGCAAGCTACAACCTGGCAGGTCGGCGCGTCCAGTCCCGCCGGGCCAGGACCGTGCCCGGCGGTCGCTCAGCGCTCGGGGAACTCCAGCTCGGCCTGCTGCCCGGCGGCGAGCAGGAAGTACGCCAGGAACGTCACGCCGGAACCGAGCGCGTCGAACCGGGCGATGCGCACCCCGGCCGGTTCGTAGAAGGTGTCGCCGGCGGTCAGGACGGTCTCCGGTTCGCCGTCGATCTGGTACACCACCGAACCGGCCTCGACGCAGCCGAAGACCGGGCCGTTGTGTACGTGCAGGCCGCCGGCCGTGTCGGGCGCGATCACGATGCGCCGGGCCTCGACGCGCTGCACCGGCAACGGTGCCGGCAGCGACTGGTCGAGCAGCACCGTACGGGTGATCGGCGCGGGGGAGTGACGCTCGTCGTGGTCCATCTGGTCCTCTCGATGGTCGATGACCGTCACCGGGTCGGTGCCGGTCGGGTCAACAGCGCGAGTACGCCGGTGACGGCCTGGTCGAACGGGTCGTCCTCGCCTGCGGCGCGGGCCAGCACGTACCCGCCCTGCAACACCGCGACGATCATCGCGGCGGTGGCCCGCGGATCGAGGCCGGGATCGAGTTCGCCCTCGTCCCGGCCCGTCGCCAGCACCTCGGCAAGCCGGGTGTGCAGCCAGTCGAAGGTCTGCTCGACCGGCTCGCGCAGCACCGGGTCGGCCATCACGTCCGGGTCCTGGGTGAGCCGCCCGATCGGGCAGCCCCGTTGCACGTCGCGCTCCCGCCGCAGGTACCGGGTGATCCGCTGCGCCGCGGTTCCCGGCGCAGACAGCTGCGCGTCCGCCGTTGCGCGCAACTGCTCGGCGGTACGGCGGATCGCCGCGAGCGCCAGCTCCCGCTTGCCGGCGAAGTGGTGGTACATGCTGCCCTGGCCGGCGCCGGCGTGCTGCTGGATGGCCTTCGGGCTGGTACCGACGTAGCCGCGCTCCCACAACAGCGCGCGGGCGCTCTCGACCAGCCGTTCCTGGGTGCTCACTCCAGCACTGTACATACCAGTAGGTACAGTGTGCGGCCGGCTCGCGACCGATCCCGGCGACAGGTGGCGCCCGGCACCGCGCTCGCAGCCCGTCGGCGCCGCCCGCGGAGCGGTCAAGGCCCCGCACCGGAACACCCTTCCGATTACGTCGTTGACGAATCTCGCCGGGACTTCCGGTCACCTTCCTCGGGTAATTAATGGATTATCAATATTGATAAACCAATAATACGCGCATCGTGCTTGAGCGGGTGACACCACATAATTCCCGTTATGTTGCCTCGGTAGACGGGAGTCCCGAGCAGCCCCGGATAGCCGCAGCTCGGCGGCTTCCGCGCACGGAACGCCGGAGCCGAGGTCGCGCCGGGGCCGAGGTCGCGCCAGGGCGCGGCGAGGTGGCCGCCCGGGCTCGGGCTGGTACCAGGGCCGTTCGGCTGCCTGGCCCCGGTGGGGCGCCCGTCGGCAGCACCCAGCTGACGGGGCCGCCAGCGCGCATCCAGGCGCGGTGCCTCGCCGCGCGGCGTTTGCTCGACGTTCGGCTGTCCGCCTCGTGCCTGCAAACCGCGATCCCTAGGTTGCTGTGCGACAAGTGGAGAAGGGACCGATATGCGTAGCAGTCCCGCAGTCCGGGCCCGCGGGATCACGAAGTTCTTCGACGAGGTGATCGCGCTCGACGGTGTGGACCTGGACGTACCGGCAGGGCAGGTGCACGGACTGGTCGGGCCGAACGGCGCCGGCAAGACGACGCTTCTCGGCCTGCTGCTGGGCCTGGCGGCCCCCGACAGCGGCGCTCTGCAGATCCTGGGCGCCCCGGTGGGCCGCAGCCTGTCCGTACCCGACGGCGTCGCCGGTTTCGTCGACGGCCCAGGACTGTACCCGGGCCTCACGGCCAGGAGGAACCTCGCGGCGCTGGCCGCCCTGCGCGGCCTGGACCGCGCCGACGCCCACGTCGGCGAGGCGCTGGAGCAGGTCGGGCTCACCGATGTCGCCGACGACCGGGTACAGGGGTTCTCGCTGGGGATGCGCCAGCGGCTCGGTGTCGCCGCGGCGCTGCTGACCCGCCCGCGACTGCTGGTGCTCGACGAGCCGGCCAACGGCTTGGACCCGGCCGGCACCCGGCAAGTGCACCGCGTGATCACCGACGTGGCCGCCGAGGGTACCGCGGTGGTGTTGTCCAGCCATCGGATGGACGACCTCGCGGCGCTGTGCGCCCAGGTCTCGATCCTCGCTGCCGGCCGGGTCGTGTTCAGCGGGCCGGTGCGAAAGCTCGCCGCCGAGAGCGGCGAACTCGACTACCGGGTCGTGGTCTCCGATCCGGCGGCCGCCCCCACCGTCGTGTCCCAGATCCCCGATCTTCGCCTGCTGCCCGGCCGCGACTTCGGTGCGCGGTACGACTCCGAGGCACTGGTGGTTCGCGGGCCGGTTACCGCCTTGGACCAGCTGGTGGCGCGGCTGGTCCGGGCGGACGTGGCCGTCCGCGAGTTGGCGCCGGTGGTGGCGCCGCTGGAAGCCGCGTTCCTAGCGCTGACCGGCAGCACAGCCGAGCCCAGCGACGCGGGGAGCCGGTGATGGCCACGACCGCCGTGCCGGCGCGGGCCGCGGCGCGACCGGCGCCGCTGCTGCGTGGCTTCCGGTTCGAGCTGGTCAAGCTGCTGTCCCAGTGGCGGATCCGGCTGCTGGTGCTGGCCTGCTGGATCGTGCCGGCGGTGTTCGTCGCCGCGGTCGGCCAGCAGAGCGCACTGCCCTCGGACACGCTGTTCGGTCGTTCGATGCATGCCACCGGCTGGGCGGGTTCGCTGGTCGTGTTGGGGTTCTCCGGGACGTGGGCGCTGCCGCTGTTGACGGCGCTGGTGGCCGGCGACGTCTTCGCCGTCGAGGACCGACTGGGCACCTGGCGGCACCTGCTCGTGACGGTTCGTTCGCCACGGCGCATCTTCGCAGCCAAAAGCCTCGCCAGCCTCGTCGTGCTGCTGATGATGGTCGTCGGCCTGGCCGCGTCGGGTATCGCCGGGGGTCTGCTTGCGGCCGGTGACCGGCCGTTGCTGGGACTGGACGGCCATCAGCTGGGCCGGGCCGATGCCGCCACCACGGTACTGCTGGCATGGCTGTGCGTGCTGGCGCCGACGCTGGCGTTCGCCGCGGTCGGCCTGCTCGGCTCCATCGCGCTGGGCCGCTCCCCGATGGGGCTGCTGATGCCGGCGTTGCTGGCGCTGGCGCTGCAGCTGGTGCAGCTGCTGCCGCTGCCGGTCGCGGTGCGGTTCGCGCTGCCCAGCTACACGTTCCTGGCCTGGCGGGGGCTGTTCGTCCAGCCGGCGCCGGTCGCGCCGCTCGTGATCGGAATCGTGGCCAGCCTGGCGTGGGCGCTTGCCGCCGCGGCGCTGGCCTACCGCCTGTTCCTGCGTCGGGACTTCACCGACCTGGCCTACGACGGGTCGGGGCGGCGGGTGCTGCTGGCCGGGCTGTTGCCGCTGATGGCGCTGCTCGGGTTGAGCGTCGGCACGATCGCGGCCGGAACCGGGGCGACCGGTTCCGGGATCGACCGGGCCAAGCTGCAGGGCTCGCTGGCCACCACCTACGCGCACCTGTACGTGGTGCAGTTCCGGGAACTCGGTCGGCCGGCGGTCACCGAGGCGCAGATTCGAGCCACCGCATCCTGTGACAAGGGCGGCAGCCGGGTGGTCGACGAAGGGCCCGGCAACGACTGGAGATGCGTGGTGACCTGGCACCTGCCCGGCGTCAAGGCGGTGGGCACGGCCACCTACCAGCTCGACGTCACCGCCGACGGGCGCTACGTCGCCGACGGCGACGGGCCGAAGAGCGTGAACGGCTACTTCCCGGTGCCGACCCCGACCGGCGACGCACCCAACCCCCTCTGGCAGTTCGACGGCACCGTCGATCTTCTCCCCAGCCCCCCGAAGGGATGATTCATGCACGTCACACGCAGGCGGCGACCTGCCGGTAGAGCCCGCCTCGGGCTCGCCAGCCGACTCCCCGGTCGCCGCATCCGGATCCTCGCGGCCAGCGCCCTGGCCTTCTCCCTCGTCCTTGCCGGTGGCGGCGCGTACGCCTCCACCCGCGCGTTCGGAACCCACCGGGTCGGTGACACCACCGACCGCGGTGCGGTGCTGCCCAGCGACCAGACGCTCAAACCGATCGGGAAGCGCCTGCTCGTCGACGACGGCAAACTGTTGTCCTCGACGGTCAGCCCGAACGGACGCTACCTTGCGGCGCTGACCACCGACCGGTCGATCGCGCTGACCATCGTCGATCTCAAGACCTACACGATCATCCAGCAGGTGGGCACCTCGTCGGAGGCCGACCTGCACATCGGCAGCAACAACGTCGGGCAGGAGGGGCCGACCTACTCTCCCGACGGGTCGACGCTGTGGATGCCGCAGATCAACGGCTACGAGCGGTTCCCGGTGCAGGCCGACGGCACCCTCGCGGCACCGACGTTCGTCACGATCCCCAACGAGGGGTCCAAGCACCCGCTACCGGCACAGGCGGTGTTCTCCGCCGACGGCGGCACCGTCTACGCCGCGGTCAACGGCCAGAACCGCGTGGTGGCCATGGACCCGGCGACGGGGGCGATCGAACACACCTGGGCGGTGGGCAACGCCCCGCGCGACATGGTCCTGGTCGGGCACCAGCTGTACGTCAGCAACGAGGGCGGACGGCCGGCACGAGACGGCGACACCACACTCAACTCCTACGGCACGCAGGTGCCGGCCAACCCGGTCACCGGGGCGGCCACCACCGGAACACTCAGCCTCATCGACGTGTCGGACCCGACGGCCGGCGTCTCCTCGATCGAGGTCGGCCTGCACCCCACCGCCCTGTACGCCGCGCGCGGGGCGCTGTTCGTCACCGACACCGGCAGCGACGAAGTGTCGGTGGTCGACACCTCGATCGGCAAGGTGGTGCAGACCATCACCACCCAGCCGTGGCCGGCCGCGCAGGTCGGCTACGAACCGGACGGGGTCACCCTGACCTCCGACGGCCATCTGCTGGTGACGCTGGGCCGCGCGAACGCTCTCGCGGTCTACCGGTACACCGGCACGAAGCAGCCGGTCAGCTACCTCGGCCTGCTGCCGACCGACTACTTCCCGGAGAACGTGACGACGGTCGGCGGGCAGGTGCTGGTCACCAACCTGCGCGGCATCGGCGAGCGGGGGCCGCAGCGCACCATCGACAAGGGCCCCGGCACCCAGCCGGCGACCGGCCACAACACCCACGACTCGACCGGCAGCCTGCTGCGCTTCTCGCTGCCCGACGACGCCCGGATGTACCGCTACACCCGGCAGGTGTTCGCCCAGAACGGGTGGGACCGCAGTTCGGTGCGCACCAGCACCGGGCGGCAGGCCCGGCCGGTGCCGGTACCGGTGCGGCTGGGGGACCCCTCGACCATCAAGCACGTGTTCCTGATCGTCAAGGAGAACCGCTCCTACGATCAGGTGTTCGGCGACGACGCGCGCGGCAACGGTGATCCGGCGCTGGCGCAGTTCGGCGAGGACGTGACGCCCAACCAGCACGCCATGGCCCGCCAGTTCGGGCTCTACGACAACACCTACGACGTGGGCACCAACTCGGCCGAGGGGCACAACTGGCTGATGCAGGCCGACAACCCGGAGTACACCGAGTCCGGCGCCGGGGAGTACCAGCGCAGCTACGACACCGAGGACGACGCCCTCGGTCACCAGCGCTCGGGGTTCCTGTGGACGGGTGCCCAGGCGGCCGGCAACACGGTGCGCGACTTCGGCGAGTTCAACCAGTTCGAGTCCAACCCGTCCGGCGCGAGCTGGCAGCAGTTCTACTGCGACGCCAAGAACATGGACGCCACCGGCCAGGACACCGGTATCTCCACCTACACCTCGTCGCCGATCCCGTCGCTGAACGACGTGACGGTGCACTCCTACCCGAAGTTCGACACGGCGATCCCGGACCAGTACCGCTACGAGATCTGGAAGCGCAACTTCGACACCTACGGGCCGGCCAACCTGAACATGTTCTGGCTGTCCAGCGACCACACCGGCGGCCCGCCGAACCCGATCGCGCAGGTCGCCGACAACGACCTGGCCGTCGGGAAGATGGTCGACCACATCTCGCACAGCCGGTACTGGAAGGACTCGGCGATCTTCGTCCTGGAGGACGACACCCAGAACGGTGTCGACCACGTCGACGGGGCCCGCGGCCCGGTACAGGTCATCAGCCCGTGGGCGCAGCACGGCACGGTCGACAGCCACTACTACACGCAGATCACCGTGATCCGCACGATCGAGCAGATCCTCGGTATCCAGCCGATGAACCAGAAGGACAGCGCGGCCACGCCGATGCGTCGGGCCTTCACCCGGCACGCCGACTACACCCCGTTCCACGCGGTGCCCAACCGGATCCCGCTGACCTACGGGCTGTCCACCCAGCCGTCGTGCGGCGCGGACACGGTGGCGGCGAAGTACGCGTCGCTGGCGCCGGCGCAGGCGGCGAAGCCGTCGGTGGCCGCGGGCGAGCAGCGGGTGGCCGCGCAGTGGCGGGCGTGGCAGAAGCGGCAGCATCTGACCGGCCCGAAGGCGATCCCCGACTACGCCAACCCCGAGCAGATGGACCACTTCACCTGGTACGAAGCGCACGGCTACCGGGTGCCGTACCCGGGTGAGCACACGATCCTGAGCCCGGCCCAGGTGCCCGGCCGCTACCTGCCGTCACCCGACTTCGACGGCTGACCCTCGTCTCGGCGAACCGGGGGCCGGGAGTTCCGGCCCCCGGTTCGCCGACGACATCGGGGTGGTCGTCGCCGGCTGCCTCGCGCGGGAACACAGCCGGCCATGCCGCCCGGAACCGGATGATCGCTCCCCGCCGGCACCGGACGGCACGGCGCGCTGGGCTCGTTGCGCCCTGCGGCCGTACAGCTGCGGTACCCGACCCGGCGCGGGTGTGCCGGGGCTGCCGGGTGGGGGAACGGCGGCGCGCGGTGAGCCGGCTACCAGTACCGGTGCTGCCGGCCGTCGGTGTCGGCGATGAACACGACCGCGTCGGCGCCGGGCAGGTCGGCCGGGGTCAGCGGGATGTGACCGGGCACCATCGGGGCGCTGGTACCGGTCGAGCCGGGCAGCGCGGCACGCAACCGCGCGGCCGGGAACAGTGCCCGGCGGGTGGTCGCGTCGGCCAGCGCACGCTGCAGCGTTCCCGGCTCGCTGGCGGGGCCGGCGTCGGCGGCGACGAACAGGTACCGCTCGCCCAGCGTGCGGGCGACGAGCGCGCCGGCGCTCGCCCAGTGCGCCTCCTCGGCGCCGAACGACAGCCGGGACGTCGAGCGCTGCAGGTGGGTGTTGTGCGCGAAGACCAGGGTGGGGCCGCGCTGCTGCTCCTGCTCGACGATCGCGAGCAGGTTGTCGGCCATCATCGCGGCCCGCAGGCTCAGCAGCATCCCGATCCGGTCGGGCGCCGAGCGGGCCATCGCCGCGTGGTACCGCAACAGGCCCAGCGCGGTGCGGGCGTGCGCGACGGCCTCGTCGTACCCGGCGGGGTCCAGCTCGGGAGCCGCCCGCTGCAGCGCGCTGATCAGGTCGTCGGCGACGATGCGCAGCGCGCGGGCCCGCTCGGAGTCGCCGATCGACGCCGCCGGGTCGTACATCACCGCCTCGTTGGTCCACTGTTCGTCGGCGCCGAGCAGCGCGTCGAGCTCGCCTACCGATTCGGGGTGCAGCGCCGCCGGGAGCCGATCGCGGGCGACGGTCAGCCAGCGCCGCGGGCTCGGCGCGGCGGCGGTCTCGGTCGGCGCGTCGAAGCCGTGGAAGCGGATCCGGTCCTGCGGTGGCCGGCCGCTGTTGTGGGCGCGCAGCCACTCGACGAGTTCGCGGTTGCCGGGTACGGCGCCGAAACCGTGGCTGAACCCGGTCGCGAGCACCGTGTCGAGATCCCCGGCGCCCCCGTCGACGTAGTCGTCGACGATCGAGGCGGCGAACATGTCGATCTCCAGCGCGATCGACCGGTACCCGCGGTCCGCGAGATGTTCGAGCAGCTCGTTGCGCAGCAGCGGGAACGCCTCGATCCCGTGGGTGGGTTCGCCGAGCGCGAAGATGCCCGGCGGTGCGCTGCGCGCGGCGAGCAGTGCGTCGATGCCGAGGCCCAGGCTCGCCGGGTCGTCGAGTGGCCGGGCGAGGTCGTCCAGGGTGGTGGTGGCCATGAGTCTCCCCTCCAGATGGCTCGACCCTCGACGGTATCGTTGAAGATTCGAGTGAGACTTTCTCGAAGCTGAGCAGGGATTATCCGCATCAAGCCTCAAACGGGGGTGTGGGGTGCGACCGGTTGACCTGGCGCGCGAGCACGGGCTGTCCGCGCAGGCGGTCCGCAACTACGACGACGCCGGCGTCTTCCCGCCGACCGAGCGCACCGCGACCGGATACCGGCGATACTCGCCGCTGCACGCGCAGGCGCTGCGGGCGTTCCTCGCGATCCGCCGCGGGCACGGGCATCGGATCGCGGTCGAGATCATGCGTGCGGTCAACCGAGGCGACGCCAACTGCGCGTACCGGATGATCGACGCCGCGCACGCCGAACTCGCCGCCGAACGCGGCACCCGCGCCGAGGTGGCGACCGCGTTGACTGCCCTGTCCGACGGCGTACCGGTCTCGCTGCACGGCCGGCCGTTGACGGTCGGTGAGCTGGCCCGGCGCCTCGGTGTACATGCCGCGACCCTGCGCACCTGGGAGGCCGGTGGCATCCTGCAGCCCGACCGGGACCGATCCACCGGCTACCGCCGGTACGGGCCGGACGACGTGCGCGATGCCGAGGTGGCGCGGCAGCTACGCCGCGGCGGGTACCCGCTGCCCCAGGTCGCCCGCTTCCTCGCGTCGCTACGGGAGGCCGGTGGGGCGGCGCCGCTGCGCGCCTTCCTGGACTCCTGGCAGGAGCGCATCACCGCTCGCAGCCGCCACCTGCTCACCGGTGCGGCCCGACTCGACGCCTACCTGACCGACCTGGACCGACCAGCCCCAGCCGCAACCAGCGCACGGGACTACGGTGTGGCCGGCAAGCCGCGTCGAACGGGAGGGTCGTGAGTAGCGATCGGGCCGCGCCAGGGGTGTCCTGGGAGGAGCTGGTGGCGGATACTCCCGCCATGGTTCGGGCGGCGTTGCCGATGCTGCGGTGGCGGCTGGACCTGCTGTGGCAGCTGCGCCTGCCCGTGCAGCGCCTGGCCGTCGCGCAGTTCGACTGGCTGCTGGATCTGCCGCTGTGGCAGCGCGACGGTCGCCGCTTCCAGGTCACGCCGCGGCAGGTGCTCGCGGCGCCGGACCGGTTCGGCGACCACCTGCGCCGGGTGCTCGCCGCCGAGCTCGACTTCCCGATCCACGCCGTGGCGCACCATGACCGGCTGGTGGTCCTGGACGGCTACCACCGCCTGGCCAGGGCCACCTTCGAGGGCCGGCGGGAGATCGCCGCGATGGTGTTGTCGCGGGCCGACCTCGACGGGATCTGCCGGTCCGGCTGATCGGTCGTGCGGGCAGCTCACGCGGTCAGGATGGCGGCGAGGGCGGCGAGCGATCCGGTACCGGCGGCGAGGTAGTGGTCGTGGTCGGTGACGCCGGCGGTGCAGAACGGTCGGGCGCCGAACGCCGGGTCGGTGGGGCGGCGGCCGTGCCCGAAGCCCCAGCGGCGGACCCCGGGTACGAAACGGGTCCAGTC
The DNA here is from genome assembly GCF_016865425.1 of Actinocatenispora thailandica. Classification (NCBI taxonomy): domain Bacteria; kingdom Bacillati; phylum Actinomycetota; class Actinomycetes; order Micromonosporales; family Micromonosporaceae; genus Actinocatenispora; species Actinocatenispora thailandica. The sequence continues at coordinate 3,178,861 of NZ_AP023355.1, forward strand.
GCCGGGGGCGCAGGCGGCCCAGATCCGCGCCGTGGCGAACAGTTCGGCGGCGGTGTCGACGCCCACTCCCGGGGATCCGAACACCGCGACGTCGCGGACCTGCGCGGGCAGCCGGGCGGCGGCCAGCCCGATGACCACCGAGCCGTAGCTGTGTCCCAGCAGCATGAGCGCCGCGTGCGGCGCCACCACCGTCAGGCCGCGGACGAACCGGGTCAGGGCGGTGGCGCCGGCGGCGGCGAGCTGCTGCCGAGCCACGTCGATCCCGGGTCCGCGTGGGGTGCGGTAGCCGAGCCACGCGACGACCGAGACCCGGTTCGGGCGCAGCGCGTCGGCGGCCCGGTAGAGGTTCACCGCCTGGACCGCGGGGGCCCGGTGCCGGCGCCCGCCCAGCCCGCGGGCGAAGTCGGCGAGCCGGGTGTCGGCGCCCGGTACCAGCACGGCGACCCGGTCGGCGGTGCGCAGGTCGCCGTACACCAGGGCGACCCGGCCCGGCGGCGCCGGATCGAACAGCAGGTACTGGCCGCTCCAGGCGCCGAACCGGGTGGGCCGCATCCGCCGCCGGTTCGCCGCGTACCGCATGGCCGGTGGTGCGCCGTCGAGGGTGCCGACCGCGGCGGGGAAGCGGGCGGTGAGTCGCCGCCGCACCGGCTCGGTCAACCCGGTGAGGTAGTCGTGTACCGCCTGCGGCGACACGTCGACGGGCGCCGCCGGGCTCGGCTGCCCGGGGTGCCGCCCGGCCGCGGCGATGGCTCGGACCAGGTTGGTCTGGGCGCGCGGTGGGGTCCGGTGCGGGGCGAGGAGCGTCGAGGTACGCACGGCGCCGAGTGTGCGGCGCGCGCCGGCGGCGGGGCATCGGCCCGGCGGCTACCTCCGGCACCGCGGTGACTGCCCGCGAGGCGTACGCCGCGGAACCGATGACGCGCCCCCGGCTCGGCGCCTAGCGTCGGCCACGTTCGCCGAACCGGCCGGTACCGGCACCGGTGCCGCACCCGCCGCGGTGACCTGCGCTCCGCCCGGCCCGGACGCCCGCCGACACCCGGCCCGATCATCCCGATGTCAGGAGACCAATGTACCGCCTCGACCGGCCCACCGTGACCGCCACGGTGGCCAACCTGCTCGCCCGCTGGACGCCGTACCTGGACACCGAGCTGTACACGCTGCCCGGCCTGGTCCGGCCCGGGGACGTCTGCGTGGACGTCGGTTCCGCGGCCGGGCTGTACAGCCAGGCGTTGTCGCAGCTGGCCGGGCCGACCGGGCAGGTGCACAGCGTCGAGCCGGTGACGTTCTCGCATCCGGTGTGGTCGCGGGTACTGGGTGCGCGCCGGCGTGGCAACGTCTGCCACCACGCGGTGGCGATCGGCGCCGAGCCGGGGCGGCTGGCGATGCGGGTGCCGTTCGACGAGCGGGGGCCGGCGACCAGCCGCTCGTTCCTGGACTGGCACACCCACGGGGTCGGCTCCAACGCCGAGTACCCGTACCACGTCGACGTGCCGGTGCCGGTGGAGACGCTGGACGGGCTGTGCGCGGACGGCCACCTGACCCGGCTGGACTTCCTCAAGATCGACGTGGAGGGCGGTGAGCTGCACGTGCTGCACGGTGGGCGGCAGGCGATCGAACGGTACCGGCCGACGATGCTGATCGAGATCGAGGCGCGGCACACGGCCCGGTACGACTACGCGGCGGACGAGGTCGCGGCCTGGCTGACCGGGCGCGGCTACCAGATGTACGCGTGGCGTCGCGGTTGGCAGCCGGTGGAGGCGGTGTGCGTGCACGCCAACAACTATCTGTTCCGGCCGCGCGACTCGGCGGCCCGCTGACCCGACCCGCTTGCGGCCACGCACCGTCACCGGGCAGGCTCTGGCCATGAGCGACATGTGGGCCGAGGGTGCCGAGGATCCGCGCGACTACGGCAACCCGGTGGGGGAGAAGGCGACGCTGCGGGGGTATCTGTCGAACTACCGGCTGACGCTGGGGATGAAGTGCGACGGGCTGGACGCCGAGCAGCTCGCCCGCCGTTCGGTGCAGCCGAGCACGATGAGCCTGCTCGGGTTGATCCGGCACATGGCGAGCGTGGAGCATCACTGGTTCCAGCGGGTGCTGCAGGGCCATCCGGAGCAGCCGCGGCTCTACCGCACCGCCGACGACCGGGACGCCGACTTCAACGGTGCGATCGGCGAGCAGGCGGTGGTCGACGAGGCGTTCGCCAGCTGGCGGCAGCAGATCGCCCGCGCCGACGCGTGGCTCGACGAGCTGGCCGAGGCAGACCTGGGCCGCGAGGTCCCGCTCGGCGACGACGACACGGTGAGCATCCGCGACGTGCTGGTGCACATGGTCGAGGAGTACGCCCGGCACGCCGGTCATGCCGACCTGATCCGGGAACGCATCGACGGCCGCACCGGCCAGTAGCGTCCCCGTCGCCGCGTCGGGGCGACGGGTAGCGTGCCGCGCATGGTGAACGAGCGGCTGCCGGGCGAGGTGCAGCAGGCGGTGTCGGTGTTCCTGGCCGCCGTCGATGCCGCGGCGCCGGGCCTGGTGACCGGGTTCTATCTGGTCGGGTCGGTGGCGCTGGGTGACTTCCACCCGACCGGCGCCGGTCGGGGCCCGTTCAGTACCGCCAGCGACATCGACTTCGTCGCCGTGCTGTCCCGGCGCACCGACGCGGACACCGCGGCGCTGGCCGGCGCGCAGGCGCGGGTCGTTGCCGAGCGGTCACGCCCGTCCTTCGACGGGTGCTGCCTGACCGAGGCCGAACTCGCGGCCGGGCCGGACGGCTGCCCCGGCGTACCGTGCTGGCAGTCCGGCCGGTTCGCGCCGGCCGGCCGGTTCGCGATCAATCCGGTGACGTTCTGCGAGCTGGCCCGGCACGGTGTCGCGGTGCGCGGTCGGCAACCGGCCGAGCTGGACGTGTGGCACGACCCGGCGGCGTTGCGCGCGTTCACCGCCGACAACCTGCGCTCGTACTGGCGGCCCGCGTGGCGCAAGGGCCGTCGTCCGGGCCCGGTGCGGTTCGCCGTCGGGCTCACCGGTTGGTATCCGGTGTGGACGGTGCTGGGGGTCAGCCGGCTGCACTACACGCTGGCGACCGGCGAGATGACCTCCAAGTGCGGTGCCGGCCGGTACGCGCGGGAGTCGTTCGACCCGCGCTGGCACCGGATCCTGGACGAGAGTCTGGCGCTGCGCACCGGCGGCGCCGAGGGGCGCCGCGGCTACCGCAACCCGCTGTCGCGGCGCCGGGACACCCTCGCCTACCTGGACGCCACGATCGACGCGGCGCTCGCCCTGTGATCCTCAGCGGTCGGCGGTGAGCCATCCGGCGAGGTCGTCGACCAGCGCCCGGTCGACGTGCTGCGGGGCCAGGTAGTCGGCCGGGCCGGACGGTCCGGTGCCGGGGAAGAACAGGTGGTTGTCCGCCGGGTACACCCGGATCGTCACGTGGGGGCGGGCACCGAGGGCTTCACGCCAGCGGGCCAGGTCGTCGGCGACGGTGACCTGGTAGTCGCGACCGCCCTGGGCGATGAGCATCGGTACCGTGAGCCCGGCCGCGGTGCCGACCGGGTCGTAGCCGCGCCGGTCCAGCCAGTACGAGCCGGGAAAGCCGAACGGCAGCTCGCTGGCCGGGGTGTCGGCGGTCAGCGCGGCGCTGTCCACCGTCGCGGCCTGCTGGACGATCGTCGCGACCGTCGCATCGGCCGCGGGGCCCGGTTCGAGTGCGGCGAGGTGGCGGGCGACGCGGACCGCGGAGTGCTGCATCGGCTGCGCCTCGGCGGCGAGCAGCACCAGCCCGGCCACGCTCGCGCCGGCCGCCGCGATGCGCGGGGCGACGGTGGCGCCCATGCTGTGCCCGACCAGGAAGACCCGGTCCGGGTCGACGGACGGTTCGCGGCGCAGCAGGTCGACGGCGGCCAGTGCGCCCGGCAGGTACTCGTCGGCCAGGGTGAACCCGGGGCGCTGCCAGGTGCCCGGATCGAGGTGGGTGAGCTTGTCGAAGCGCAGTACCGCCACGCCGCGGTCGGCGAGCCCCCAGGCCAGGTCCTTCAGCGGCTTGTTCGGCCCGCTGGTGGCGTCCCGGTCGAACGGGCCGCCGCCGGGGAGCAGGACCACGGCCGGGGTCGGTGCGGCGTCGCGCGGCAGGCTGAGGGTGCCGGGCAGTTCGTCGTGGCCGGCGGCCAGGGTGACCGGCCGTTCGGCGAACCGCTCCGGCCGGGCGTACTCCGGTGGCGACCACGGCGTCTCGTCGGCGGGCGCCAGCCGCAGCCCGTGCAGGTACCCGGTGTCGTCGACCGACATCACCACGGCGAACGAGTCCCGCGCGCAGTGCACCGGCACCCGAACGCGCACCAGCCCGGCGGCCGGCTGCTCTGCCACCGGGTCGCCGAGGTTGCGAACCGCGCCGTGGGCGCCGACCTGGGCGAGCCAGGCCAGCCGCAGCGCGTCCGCGGTGACGGCGGCCCGCAGTGGTGCCGCGAACCGGGCGGCGATGCGCGCGAAGTCGTCGTCGCGGGCCCATGTCACCACCGCGGTGGCGACCGTGCCGGGAGCTGTCATCGGCCATCCTTTCTCATACTTGCGAACGGTAGCATGGATAAGATCGATGGCATGGACACCCTCGAACTGCTGGCCCACCCGGTACGACTGCGCGTGGTGCACGCGCTGCGTGGCGCGCGGATCCTGACCACCGCACAGCTGGCCGCGCAGCTCCCGGACGTCTCCAGGGCCACCGTCTACCGGCACCTCGAGGTCATGGCCGCCGCCGGGGTACTGGAGGTCGCCGACGAGCGGCGGGTCCGCGGCGCGGTGGAACGCCGGTACCGGCTGAGCCCGGAGCGGGCCGCGATCGACGCCGAGACCCTGCGGTCGATGTCGGCCGACGAGCACCGGGCGGCCTTCACCGCCGCGCTGGCCGCGCTGATCGCCGAGTTCGACCGCTACCTGGACGGGCCGGCCGCCGACCCGGTGGCCGACCTGGTCGGCTACCGGCAGCACGCGCTGTGGCTCGGCCCGGACGAGCTGACCGCGCTGATCGGCCAGCTGCAGCAGGCGATCGCGCCGCTGCTGGCCAACCGGCCGGAACCGGGCCGCACCCGGTACCTGCTGAGCCCGATCCTGTTTCCGGCGGCCGAGTAGCGTCGGTCAGCCGCGGGCCCCGACCGGCTGGCGCAGCACGGTCCGGAGCTTCTCCGGCGCGGTACGGCGCGGATCGCCGAGGTAGATCTCGTGGTGCCGGCCGGTCGGCACCAGTCCGTGGGCGGGCAGGTAGTGCTCGTGCAGCTCGGCCAGCACCGGCGTCTCGTCGTCGTACGAGCCGACGTGCAGCACCTGCGCGCTGGGCCCCTCGTGCAGGCCCAGCTCGCGCACGCTGGCGATCGCCGGGTTCCCCTTCTTCGCCAGCGCGGCGGCCCGCGCGCCCGCGACCTGCTCGGCGGTCACCGGCGCGGGGAGGCTGATCAGCATCGTCCAGTTCCAGGAATCCTTGTCGCGGGCGGTGAACACCCGCGGATCGTCGGCCCACCACAGCCCCTCCAGCGGGCCGACGACGAAGTCGTCCCCGGTGCGCTTGGCGGCGAACTTCAGCGTGTACGCCACCGCGTACAGCGCCTCGACCGCCCTGGCGTAGGCGGGTGCGGTGTTCGGATCGCCGGTGCCGTCGACGGCGAGGAACCGCTGCGCGGGCACGTCCACGATCTCCCACCCGGTGTTGCGCGGCGCGTAGAGCCGCCGGTGGTCACGCTTGATGTCGTACGGCGCCACGGTTCCTCCCGTTCGGATGTCAGCGCAATGATGCCCCGGTGGGCCGTCCCGGCAGCCGCAGGGCCGGCAGCAGACCGACCGCGGCGAGCGCGGCGAGTGCAAGCAACGCCGGGGCCGCGGCGGCGGCCGACAGTGCGGCCCCGGTGGGTCGGCCGGCCTGCATGATGCTCGCCGCGACGGCGATGCCGACGGTGGGTCCGACGTTCATCGCGGTCTGCTTCAACCCCCCGACGACCCCCGCATACCCGGCCGGGGCGTCGCCGACCACGGTGCCGGTGGCGGTCACCATCACCGCGGCGAACCCGGCGCCGAGCACCGCCAGCGTGCCGCCGACCGCGACGCCCGCGCCGGCCGGCACGAACCGGGCCAGCCCGGCCAGCGCCAGCACCACCAGCGCCGATCCGGTCGCCGCCACCCGCCGCGGCCCGTACCGGCGCAGCGCCGCGCTGGACAGCGGCGCGCCGAGCACCATCAGTACGGTCAGCGGCAGTACCCGCAGGCCGGCCCGCAGCGGGTCGAGGCCGAGCACGTCCTGCAGGCAGAACGTGGCGACGAACAGCGCCCCGAACAACCCGCCCGCGGTGACCAGCAGCAGACCGATCGCCGCGGTCACCGGCCGGGCGGCAGCGACACTGCGGGGCACGATCGGTGCGGCGGCCCGACGCTCGTGCGCGAGCAGCGCCACCAGCCCCGCGGCCGTACCGGCGGCGCCGGCCACCGTGGACGCCCCGGTCCAGCCGTGCAGCGGCACACCGACCAGCGTGTACACCCCGAGCGCCAGCACCGCGGCGAGCAACGCGGCGCCACCCAGGTCGGTACGCGACCTCGCGCGACGAGCCGCCGGTACCCGGATCGCCAGCGCGACCGCGGCGATGGCGATCGCCACCGGCACGTTCAGCACGAACACGCTGCGCCAGCCGAGCTGCGCGACCAGCACGCCGCCCAGGACGGGGCCGGCGGCGCCGGCGAGGCCGATGCCGGCGGTGCGCACCGCGACCGGCCCGGCGAGCCGCTCCGGCGGGTACCGCAGTCGCAGCAGCGCGAGCGTGGCCGGCTGCAGCAGCGCGCCGAACACCCCCTGCGCGGCACGCAGCCCGATCACCCAACCGATGTCCGGTGCCAGCGCGATGCCGGCGGAGGCCGCGCCGAAGCCCAGCACCCCCACCACCAGCAGCCGCCGGTGCCCGTACCGGTCGCCGATCCGGCCGGCGACCACCAGCAACGCCGCCACCGCGACCAGGTAGCCGGTGCCGGTCCACTGCACCTGCGCCATCGTGGCGTGCAGCTCGCGTTGCAGGCTCGGCTGCGCCAGCAGCAACAGCGTGCCGTCCAGCGCGACCAGCATCGCGCCCGCGACGCTCGCCGCCAACGCCGCCGAGCGCGCGAGCGCCCCGCGCGCCGCGGCCCCTGGCCCGGCGACACGGCCGGCTGGTTCCGCGGCACGGTCCGCTGTGTTCGGCCCGGCGGGTTCCTGCCCGCGTACCGGTGCTCGGGATCCCGGGACGCGGTTGGCCGCCTTCGTGCCGCGCACCGGCGCGCGGGATCCGGCGCCCGGGCCGGCCGGTTTCTTGCCGTTCACCGGTCTTCGGGGCCCAGGTGGGCGGCCAGTACCGCATCGACCAGCCGGTCGGTCTGGGCGGCGGCGTGGTCGGGATCGTCGTCGCCCAGCGCCAGCCCGACCGCGCCCCAGCGGCCGAGCTGGGCGACGCCGTGCAGGTTGGTCCACAGCGCGATCGCGACCAGCTGCGCGGGCGTCGCGGGGGCCGGCCGGGAGGCCTCGATCAGCTCGACCAGGCCGCGAAACAGCGGCATGCTCGTTTCCCGCAGCGCTGGTGCGCCGGTGGCACTCGCCTCGCCGCGCAGCAGGTCGTGCCGGAACATCAGCTCGAACATGCCGGGTCGCTCCCGGGCGTAGCGGACGTAGGCGTGTGCCGCCGCGGCCAGCTGCTGCCGGGCGGGCGCGGCGCGGTCGGTGCCGGCGGCGATCCGGCCGGCCAGATCGGTGAAGCCGCGGCGGGCGATCGCGGCGAGCAGCGAGCGGTGGGTCGGGAAGTAGCGGCGGGGCGCGCCGTGCGAGACCCCGGCCCGGCGGGCGATCTCCCGTAGCCCGACCGACTCCGCGCCGCCGGTGCACACCAGCTCGACGCCGGCGTCGATCAACCGGTCTCGCAGTGAGCCCGTCGTGTCCATAGACAGTGTCTACCAGATGGCGGTAGACACTGTCTATCGCGTCCCGGGTACCGGCGCGAAACATCCGGCGGAAAAATGTCTGCGGTGGATGTCGAGAACGCGGACCCGGCTTCGTCCCTGGGGTGAACGCGGCCGACGCAGGCCGTACCGGATCGAGGAGAACACGATGGCCAAGTACCTGTTGCTCAAGCACTACCGGGGCGCGCCGGCGGCGGTCAACGACGTACCGATGGACCAGTGGACGCCCGAGGAGGTCACCGCGCACCTCAAGTACATGGACGACTTCGCCAAGCGGCTGGAGCGCGACGGCGAGTACGTCGGAGGGGTGGCGCTGTCACCGGAGGGTACGTTCGTGCGCTACGACGGCGAGGGCCGCCCGCCGGTCACCGACGGCCCGTTCGCCGAGACCAAGGACCTCGTCGCCGGCTGGATGGTGATCGACGTGGACAGCTACGAGCGGGCGGTGCAACTGGCCGGTGAGCTGTCCGCCGCGCCGGGCGCCGGCGGCAGGCCGATCCACGAGTGGCTGGAGCTGCGCCCGTTCCTGGCCAACCACGCGGACACCACCGAGTGAACGACTCGCTGCTGCGGGAGCTGGTCCCCGCGGTCATCGCCGTCCTCGTCCGGCGCGGAGCAGACTTCGCGACGGCCGAGGACGCGGTGCAGGAGGCCCTGATCGAGGCGGTACGGGCCTGGCCGCGGCATCCACCGCGGGAGCCGAAGGCGTGGCTGGTCACCGTGGCATGGCGCAAGTTCCTCGACGCGGCCCGCGCCGACGCCGCCCGGCGCCGGCGCGAGGAACGCGTCGACGACGAACCGGCGCCCGAGCCGGGCGCGGCGGGCGACGACACGCTCCAGCTGTACTTCCTGTGCGCCCACCCGTCGCTGAGCCCGGCGTCGGCCGTGGCGCTGACCCTGCGCGCCGTCGGTGGGCTCACCACCCGGCAGATCGCCCAGGCATACCTGGTGCCGGAGGCGACCATGGCGCAGCGCATCAGCCGGGCCAAGCGGACCGTGTCGCGCGTCCGGTTCGATCAGCCCGGCGACCTGGGCACCGTGCTGCGAGTGCTGTACCTGGTGTTCAACGAGGGGTACTCGGGCGACGTCGACCTCGCCGCCGAGGCGATCCGGCTCACCCGCCAGTTGGCCGCGCGCACCACGCACGAGGAGGTGGCCGGGCTGCTCGCGTTGATGCTGCTGCACCACGCGCGGCGCCCGGCCCGTACCGGCGCGGACGGCCAGCTCATCCCGCTCGCCGAGCAGGACCGCGGCCGGTGGGACACCCGGCTGATCGCCGAGGGCATCGACGTGCTGCAGGCCGCGCTCGCCCGCGACCGGCTCGGCGAGTACCAGGCCCAGGCGGCGATCGCGGCGCTGCACGCCGACGCGCCGACCGCGGCCGACACCGACTGGGTGCAGATCGTCGAGTGGTACGACGAGCTCGTCGCGCTCACCGGCAGCCCGATCGTGCGGCTCAACCGGGCCGTCGCGGTGGGCGAGGCAGACGGCCCGCAGGCCGGGCTGGCCGCCCTGGCCGAACTCGACGAGGCCCTGCCCCGGTACTCGGCGGCCGCCGCCTACCTGCACGAGCGGGCCGGTGAGCCGGCCGCCGCCGCCCGCTGCTACGCCGAGGCGGCACGCGCCGCGTCCACCGTGCCCGAACGCGACCACCTGACCCGGCAGGCCGCCCGGCTCAACACCCAGCTGCGGTCATAACCCGGCGTCGTGGCCGAGCAGCGCGATCTGGGTGCGGTTGTCCAGGTCGAGCTTGGTCAGGATGTGCGAGACGTGCGCCTTGACGGTGGCGACGCTCATCGACAGCTCCGCGGCGATCTCCGCGTTGCTGCGGCCCCGGGTCACCGCCACCGTGACGTCGCGTTCGCGCTGGCTGAGCCCGGCCACCGCCGCCCGCGCCCGCTCGTAGCGGGACGCCTGGTGCGCGGCGCGGTCCATCAGCCGGCGCAACACCCCCGGCGACAGCATCGGCTCGCCGGCGGCGACCCGGCAGACCGCGTCGACGATGCGCTCCGGCGGGGTGTCCTTGAGCAGGAAACCGCTGGCGCCGGCCCGCAGCGCCAGCAGGATGTTCTCGTCGGCGTCGAAGGTGGTCAGCACGATCACCTGCGGCGGCGACGACCGGGCGCGCAGCCGGCGGGTGGCGGTGATGCCGTCCACCCGCGGCATCCGCAGGTCCATCAGCACCACGTCAGGGGAGTGCGCGTCGGCCGCCGCCGGCGCCTCGTCGCCGTCGGCGGCCTCGCCGACCACCCGGATACCGCGCGCGCCGTCGAGCATCATCGACAGGCCGGCGCGGACCAGTGCGTCGTCGTCGACCAGCAACACCCGTACCGGTGGGTTCACGCCGGCCATGCTAGCCAGGCCCGCAGCCGGAACCGGCCGGCGGACGCGCCGTGGTCCAGTTCCCCGCCCGCGAGCCGGACCCGCTCGGTGAGGCCGATCAGCCCGGTGCCGGTGCCCGGCAGTACCGGCGGGGCCGGGGTGGCCGGCAGCGGGTTGGTCACCTCGATGACCAGCCGCCCGCCCGGTGCCCCGCTCAGTGCGACGTCCACGGGCGTACCGGCGGCGTGCTTGCGGGCGTTGGTCAGCGCCTCCTGCACCACCCGGTACGCGGTGCGCCCGGCCGCGGCCGGCAGCGCGTCGGCGTCGCTGACCTGGTCGGCCAGCCGTACCCGCATGCCCGCCGTCCGCGACTCCTGCACCAGCCGGGCCAGGTCGGCGAGGGTGGGTTGCGGCGGCGCGTCCGGGTGGTCGTCGTCGCGCAGCACCGAGATCACCTCGCGCAGCTCGTCCAGCGCCTGGTGCACCCCGGTACGGATCACCCCGGCGGCGTGCGCGCGCTGCTCGGCGGGTGCATCCGGCCGGTACTCCAGCGCACCGGCATAGGTGGCGATCAGCGACAGCCGGTGGGCGAGCACGTCGTGCATCTCGCCGGCGATCCGGGCACGTTCGGCGGTACGCGCCTCGGCGACCCGGCGCCCCTGCTCGGCCTCGGCCCGGCGGGCCCGCTCCCGCAGCGAACCGATCAGCGCCCGGCGGGCCCGGGCGAGCGCACCCCAGCCGAACAGAGCGGCGTAGGCGGCGACGATCAGCACCAGCCACCACCCGTACGTGAGGCCGCCGGGCGGCCGCCACGCGCCCTGCACCGCGTGCGCCGCGACACCGCCGAGCGCGATCGCCAGGGCGACCGGCGTCCGGCGGCGCTGCGCCACCAGCAGCACCGCGGCCGAGGCGGCCGGTGTCGCCGCCGGAGACAGTGCGGCCAGCGCGGTCAACAGCACGGCTGCCGCGACCGGTCGCCACAGCAGCAGCGGCGCCGCGGCGACCGCGACCACCCCGACGGTCACGTCGAAAAAGCGCAGGCCGGGCGAGTCGGCGGCGAACCGGGACCAGACCGTCACCGCGGTGAGGCCCGCCATCGCCGCGGTGACGATCACCGCACCGATCAGGGCGGGTACGCCGCACCGCGCCGCCGGCAACTCGTCCGGCCAGGTCGTGTCGTACACGCGGTGACCGTAGCGCCGGCGGCGCGTCGGCCGACACCGACCAAAGTCGCGGTACCCGCCGACCGGAGACGGCGCTGCCAGCGCCGGCCGGCCGATGCGGCGGTCCGGTACCGGCCGGGAAGGTGATGGTCGCGGCCGGGCACCCCCGGCGCCGAACATCCAGGAGGAACTCATGGCCAGTACCGCACGCCCGACCCGGGCGCGGGCGCTCACCGTGGCGGCGGCCGTCGTCGCGGCCGTCCTCGGCTGGGCGCTGTGCGGCCCGGTCGCCGGGATCGATCTGACCGTCACGGTCGGGGCCGGCAGGCAGCGGGTCGGGGCCGGCGCCGTGGTCGTGGCCACGCTGGTCGTCGGGCTCGCCGGGTGGGGGCTGCGGGCGCTGCTGGACCGGCTGACCGCCCGGGCCCGCACGGTGTGGACGGTGCTCGCCGGGATCGTCCTGCTGCTGTCCCTGTCGGGGCCGGTGGGCAGCGCCGCCGACGGCGGCGCGGTCGCCGCGCTGGTCGGCCTGCACCTGCTGGTCGGCCTCGTGCTGCTGGTCGGCCTGCGCGCCGCCGGGCGCACCCCGGCGTGACCGATCCGCCGGGCCCGGGCGCACCGGACTCCGGGGCCCGTGCCGGGCCGGGCGCCCGCGGTGCTGGCGCGCCAGCGGCCCGGGTCAGCCGGGGGCCGTGCCGGGCTGGCAGCGGGGGCACCAGTAGGTGACCCGGTCGCCGGTGCCGTCGCGCCGGATCGGCGTGCCACAGCGGCGGCACGGCAGGGCGCGCCGCCCGTACACGTAGGTGGTCTCGCCGCGGCGCAGCGAACCGGTGGTGCTCTGCGCCCAGCGGTCCCGGTTGGCCGTCAGCGTCCGGTGCGCCAGCTCGACCAGCCCGGGCAGGTCGGACACCGACGACACCGGCGCCCACGGCGAGAGGCCCCGCAGGAACAGCAGCTCGCACTGGTACAGGTTGCCGACCCCGGCCAGGTTGCGCTGGTCCAGCAGGGCCGCCCCGATCGGCCGGTCGGGCCGCGCGGCGAGCCGGCGCGCCGCCGCCGCGGCGTCCCAGTCGGGGCCGAGCAGGTCCGGTCCGAGATGCCCGACGAGCCGGGACTCGTCCCGCGTGGGTACCAGCGCCACGTCGTGCAGCCGGTAGCCGACCGCCACCGAACGTGCCGTGGCCAGCACGACTCGGATGGTGTGTGCCGGCTCGCCGTGGAACCGTTGCCCGGGCCGGTAGATGCGCCAGGTGCCGTCCATCCGCAAGTGCGAGTGCAGCGTCACCCGCCGCCCGTCCGGGGCGACCGCCCGCACCAGCAGATGCTTGCCGCGGCTGCGTACCTCCGGCACCCGCCAGCCGGCGAGATCGGCGGTGGCCAGCGCCGGCAACCGGAAGTCGGTGCGGTCCAGCACCTGGCCGCGCAACGCCGCGTCCAGCTGCCGGGCGTGCAGCCACACCGTGTCTCCCTCGGGCACCCGCCCATTCTGCGCCGGCGCGGCGGCCACGTGGCCGCCGCGCCGAGATCAGGCCGCGCCCGCGGGCTGCGGCTGGACGCCGACGACGACGGTCGCCGCCAGCTCCGGGTCGGTGACCACCGAGATGGCCAGGCCCACGGCGGACATGGCGGCGGCCGTACCGGTCGCCTGGTGCGCGCCGGTCTCGATCAGCAGCCGCCCACCCGGCACCAGCCAGCGCGGCGCCGCGGCGGCGATGCGCCGCTGGACCGACAGCCCGTCCGGCCCGCCGTCCAGCGCGACCAGCGGCTCGTACTCGCGCGCCTCCGCCGGTAGCAGTCCGATCTCGTCCGACGGCACGTACGGCGCGTTCGCCACGAGCACGTCGACCCGGCCGCGCAGCGCCGCCGGCAGCGCCGCGTCCAGGTCACCGCGGTACACCTGCCCGGTCGGCAGGTTGCGCCGGGCGCAGGCCACGGCGGCCGGGTCGATGTCGGCGGCGTGCACCGACAGGGTCGGGTCGTCGGCGGCCACGGCCGCCACGGCGCCGGCCCCGCAGCACAGCTCGACCAGGGTCCCACCGGGCGGGGCGGCCTCGGCCGCGAGCCGGGCGAGCAGTTCGGTGCGGCGGCGCGGGACGAACACGCCGGGTTCGATCGCGAGCCGCCGGCCGGCGAACTCGACGAAGCCGACCACCTGCTCCAGCGGTACGCCGGTGACGCGCCGGGCGACGAGGGCGTCCAGTTCGCTGCGGCTGCCGGCGGCGGCGCCCAGCAGCCGCGCCTCCTCCTCGGCGAACACGCAGCCGGCGGCGCGCAGGGTGGCGATCAGATCGGATGGTGGTGAGACGGGCATGCGGACCTTCCGGTGGCTGGCGGGTCGGGTGCCCGCCCGGGGTCACCGGGCCGTTGCCGCGCCTCGCGGAGGCACCCTGTCGGACCGAGCGTTGACGGGTCTCACCTCCCCGGTTCGGCCGCGCTGGCGCGCGGCATCCATCGACACGGGTAGTTTCCCACGCCGTCCCGGCGGCCCGGCCGGCGCCACCGTCCGGCCGGGCCGCCGGGACGGCTCGGCCCCGACCGGCACGGTGCGCAGCCGCGCCGGCACCGGCAGCCCTGCGCCCAGGACTGTCGTCGGGCAGCCGGACTGCGCCGGCAACCGGACAGTCGCCCGCTGTCACTCGGCGAGCATCGCGGCCAGGGTGCGGCGGGCGGTGTCGGCCATCGTCGGGTTGGTGTGCACGTAGTAGGGCAGCGCGACGATCGCCTGCACCAGCGCCCAGCCGCGACCGCGGCGCCAGGTGCCCTCGTCGACGCCCAGCGCGCGCCGGTAGCGGTCGCGGGCCGCGGCGTCGAACAGGTTCCATGCCGGCATCAGGTCGACGGCCGGGTCACCCACCCGCACCGTGCCCAGATCCAGCACCGCGACCAGGATGCCCTCGCGCAGCAGCAGGTTTCCCGGCATCAGGTCGGCGTGCAGCCAGACACCGGCCCCGCGGTACGGGCCGGCGGCGAGACACTCGTCCCAGATCCGGGCGAGCCGATCGGTGTCGACCAGCCCGGCCGACTCGCGCAGCGCGCCCCGAACGGCGCCGTCCATGCTCGACAGCGGCGAGCCGCGGCCGGTGCTGGTGCCGGTCCGGCCACCGGTGTCGACCGCCCGCAACGCGGCGACGAAGCCAGCCAGGTCGGCGGCGAGCCGTTCCTGGTCGGCGACCGGCCGCCGGTCGGCCGTCGCACCCGACAGCCACCGGCACACCGACCAGTGCCCCGGGTACCCGGCGCCGGGGCCACCGATCGCGACGGTCTCGGGTACCGGCAGCGGCAGGTGCGGTCCGAGCAGCCGGGCGTGGTCGCGCTCGGCCCGCAGTTCCGCGCCGTCGTCGGGCCGCAGCGGGAACCGCAGCACCAGCTCCTCACCCAGCCGGTACAGGGCGTTGACCGTGCCGTGCGAGCCGACCCGCCGCACCGGCAGCGCACCCCACTGCGGGAACTGCTCGGCAACGAGCGCCGCCACCGTGGCCTCGCTCAGGTCCACCTGGTCGTCGTGCATCCGCCCGGTCATCGGCATCCTTCTTTCCTCTCCCTGGCACGGGACCCAGGTCGTTCGACGAAGTGTCCTGTCTGTGCCGGGGAAGCGAGCTGCGGGCACCGGCCGGTATGGCCGGTGCCGCCTGCCGGACGTTAGGCGGCACCCGCGGACCGGTCCAGCCCTTTCCCGTGGTCGGTACCGACGGCGGTTAGGGTGGCGGCATGCGTTCCGGCATCCTGTCGCCACCCGCCCGCTGACGCGGGCCGTCCCGACGCGCATCCGACCCGGTCGGTTGCGCCGCCTGTCGCTGCCCGCACCTGGCTGAGACTTCCCTTCTCACGTGCGGGAGAACGCATCGTGTCCCTGACCTCCGGGCGGCGCTCGACGCTGCCCACCTCACCCTCCGCCGCGCCCCACGCCGGCCGTGGCATCGCAGCGCTCGCCGCCGCCGGTACCTGCTGGGGTACCACCGGCGTGGCGGTGGCGCTGATCTTCCAGCTCGGTGACGCCGGGCCGGTCGCCGTGTCGTTCTGGCGGCTGGTCGGTGCGATCGTGGCGCTCGCGCCGGTGGTGGCGCTGCGCAGCGCGCGACGGCGCCGGCGGCTCGCCGGTACGGGCCGCCCACCGTGCCCGGCGCCCCGTTCCTGGCGTGCCGCCGCGACCCGACACCGGCGGCGCAGCGGCCTGCTCGTCGCGGCCGGCGCCGGGATGGCAGTGTTCCAGGCCGGCTACTTCACCGCGGTGGCGCACACCGGCGTCGCGGTCGCCACCGTGGTCACCCTCGGCGCCGCACCGGTACTGGCCGCGATCGGCGGCCGGCTGCTGCTGGCCGAGCGGCTCGGCGCCGCCGGGACCGCGGCCGTCGCCGGCGCCGTGGCCGGCCTGAGCGTGCTGGTCGTCGGGGACGGCACGGGCTCTGCGACGGTGCCCGGCATCGGCTTCGCGCTGGTCTCGGCGGCCGGCTACGCGGCGACCACCCTGATCGGCCGCGACCTGGGGCGGCGGGGACAGGCGGATGCGTACACGCTGACGCTGGTGTCGTTCGCGGTGGCGGCGGTGCTGCTCGCGCCGCTGGCGTGGCTGACCGGCCCGCTGCCGCACACGACCCACCCGGGTGAGTCGGCGCTGCTGCTGGCCTACGTGGCGGTGGTGACCACGGCGGTGGCCTACCCGCTGTACTTCGCCGGCACCGGCACGGTCCGGGCGGCGACCGCGGCGGTGGTCACGCTCACCGAGCCGCTGTGCGCGGCGGTCCTGGCGGTGGCGGTGCTCGGTGAGCGACTCGGCGCGGCGACCGTGCTCGGCATGGTCGTGCTGGCCGGGTCGATCGTCGCGCTGGCCCGCACCGAGTCGACGACGGCGCGCGCCCGCCCGACGGGCCGCCGCGCCGGGGGAGCCGGCCGCCGGTAGCCGGTGCGCGGGTGGCGTCCGGCCGAAAGGGGTTGGCCGCCACCCGCCCGCCCGGTAAGCTCCCGCAGGACTGTGGCATCGCGCGAGGAGGTGAGACCCGTGAACGTTCGATCGAAGTGGGTGCTCCCCTCGTCGTCACGGTCGCGCGGCTGAGGTGGAACTCGCCCGGGGAGCCTCGACATCACGGCACCCGGCGAAAGGCACCAAACCATGCATTCTGTTCGCTTCACCACCGAAACCGTCGCGGACGGTGTGATCGAGCGCGACTTCCTGATCGGTGAGATCCCCGGCGTCCTGTGGTCGCCGGTGGCCGGCCCGGCGCACGCGCCGCTGGTACTGATGGGGCACGGCGGCGGCCTGCACCGCAAGACCCCGGCACAGGCGGCCCGGGCCCGCGGCCTGGTCACCGCGCACGGCTACACGGTGGCCGCGATCGACGCACCCGGCCACGGCGAGCGCCCGCGCAGCGCGGACGACGAGCAGGCCCGCACCCAGATGCGGGAGGCCGTGACGGCCGGCGACGCCGCCGGCTTCGAATCGGTCAGCGTCCGCTACGCCCGCCGCCTGGCACAGCAGGCGGTACCGGAGTGGCAGGCGACCCTGGACGCCCTGCAGCAGCTGCCCGAGATCGGCGCCGACGCACCCGTCGGGTACGGCGGCGGCATCTCACTGGGTACCGCGATCGGGATCCCACTGACCGCCGCCGAACCACGCATCCGCGCCGCGATCCTCGGCGGCGGCTTCTTCGTGTACCAGCAGCAGCTCGACGCGGCGCGCCGGATCACCGTGCCGGTGCAGTTCCTGCTGCCGTGGGACGACGAGTACGTCGACCGGCAGTCCTGCATCGAACTGTTCGACGCGTTCGCCTCGACCGACAAGACACTGCACGCCAAGCCGGGCGACCACCGCAGGGTCCGATGGGTCGGAGTCGACGACCGGTTCCTGCCCCGTCACCTGGGCACGCCGGCGTGAGGTGACCGGTGCCCCGGCGCTGAGCCGGGGCACCGGCGGTCGGCTCAGGCGGCCGGTTCGGCGGCGTCGGCGAACTGGGTGGCGTGCAGCTGCGCGTACCGGCCGTCGGCGGCCAGCAGCTCGGCGTGGTTGCCGCGCTCGACGATCCGGCCGTCCTCGACCACCAGGATCACGTCGGCGGCACGGATGGTGGACAGCCGGTGCGCGATCACGATCGCGGTACGGCCGGCCAGCGCCTCACCCAGCGCCTCCTGCACGGCCGCCTCCGAAGTGGAGTCCAGGTGCGCGGTCGCCTCGTCCAGGATCACCACCCGCGGCTTGGCCAGCAGCAGCCGGGCGATCGTCAACCGCTGCCGTTCCCCACCCGACAGCCGGTAGCCGCGTTCCCCGACCACGGTGTCGAGCCCATCCGGCAGCGAGACGATCAGCTCGTCGAGCCGGGCCCGGCGCAGCGCGTCCCACAGCTCGGCCTCGGTCGCCTCCGGCGCCGCCAGCAGCAGGTTCTCCCGTACCGACTCGTGGAACAGGTGGCCGTCCTGGGTGACCATGCCGACCGCACCGCGGATGGTGCGAAACGACAACTCCCGCACGTCCACGCCGGACAGCCGGATCGCCCCGCCGTCGGTGTCGTACAGCCGGGGGAGCAGCGAGGCGAGCGTCGACTTGCCGGCGCCCGACGAGCCGACCAGCGCGACCAGCTGCCCCGGCTCGGCGGTGAACGACACGTCGTGCAGCACCGTCTCACCACCGCGCTCGTCGAGCCGGGCGACCTCCTCCAACGAGGCCAGCGACACCTTGTCGGCCGCCGGGTAGCCGAACTCCACATGGTCGTACTCCACCGACACCGGCCCGTCCGGCAACTCGCTCGGCGCCGCCGGCTCGGCGATCAACGGCTCGAGGTCCAGCACCTCGAACACCCGCTCGAAGCTGACCAGCGCGCTCATCACCTCGATCCGGGCGGACGCCAGCGAAGTCAGCGGCGCGTACAGCCGGGTCAGCAGCAGCGCCAGCGAGACCACCGCACCGGCCGGCAGCGTCCCGGCCAGCGCCAGCACCCCACCCACCCCGTACACCAGGGCCAGCGCCAGCGCCGACACCAGCGTCAACGCCGCCACGAACACCCACTGCACCATCGCGGTACGCACCCCGATGTCACGGACCCGGCGGGCCCGGCTGGCGAACTCGGCCGACTCCCGGTCCGGCCGGCCGAACAGCTTCACCAGAGTGGCGCCCGGCGCGGAGAAACGCTCCGTCATCTGGTTGCTCATCACCGCGTTGTGGTCGGCCGCCTCCCGCCCCAACTGCGCGATCCGCCGACCCATCCGCCGCGCCGGCAGCACGAAGATCGGCAGCAACACCAGCGCCAGCACGGTGACCTGCCAGGACAGCGTGAGCATCACCACCAGGGTCAGGATCAGCGTGACGATGTTGCTGACCACCCCGGACAGCGTGTCGGAGAACGCCCGCTGCGCGCCGAGCACGTCGTTGTTGAGCCGGCTCACCAGCGCACCGGTCCGGGTGCGGGTGAAGAACGCGATCGGCATCCGCTGCACGTGGTCGTACACCGTGGTGCGCAGGTCCAGGATCAGCCCCTCACCGATGCGCGCCGACAGCAGCCGGGACACGATGCCGACACCGGCCTCGGCGATCGCGATCGCCGCGATCGCCAGCGCCAACCCCACCACCAGCCGGCTCGACGCGTGCCCCACGATCGCGTCCACCACCCGGCCGGCCAGGATCGGCGTCAACACCGCGGTGATCGCGGTGACCACGCTGAGCACCAGGTACGCGAACACCCGCCGCCGGTGCGGCCGGGCGAACGCGAGCACCCGGCGCAGCGTCGCCGCCGAGAACGGGCGGGCCTGCTGCTGGTGCCGCACGTGGTACAGCTGGCTCCAGGCGGTCGATTCCATGCTCACCGTGGGGGCTCCTTGCCTCGCACTGCTCGCGGCCGGGCATTCCGACCGGACCGCGCAACACTAAAACCTGATGTGAACTTCAAGTCAACCCGACCCGGACGAGCCGCGGCCCCCACACCACACCACGCGGCACTGACAGAACCGGTCAGTGCCGCGACGGACCCATCCACACCGCACGCCGCGCGGCCGGCCGGCACCGCCGCAGACCACGGTGCCGCCCGGAACCACCTCAGCGCGGCATCATCGCCAGCACCGCCCAGCCCAGATACTCCCGCCGGTAGCGGGCATAACGCTCCGGGGCCGCGGACAACTCCGCGCGCATCTCCGGCGCCAACTCGTCGTTCGGATGCCCGACCAACCAGTCACGCACGTTGCGCCACTGCGCCGCCTCGTACCGGTCCCAGCCCTCCTGATCGGCCACGACCAACTCGACCACGTCGTACCCGAGCCCACCGACACGCCGCAGCAGCTCAGGCAGGCTCCCGAACTCGTCGTCGGAACCCACCCCACAACCGGCCACCGACTCCGCATCCGGCGCGCGCCGCCAGTACGGCTCACCCACCACGATCACGCCGTCCGCCGCCAGACTGCGACGCAACAGCCCGACGGTGCCGTCGAAGCCGCCACCGATCCAGGTGGCCCCCAGACAACACGCCACCTGCACCGGCTCGGCCGCCACGTACCCCGCGGCGTCACCGTGCACGAACCGCACCCGATCGGCCACGCCCAACTCCACCGCACGCCCACGCGCCGCCGCGGTGAACACCGTACTGATGTCCACCCCGGTACCGGTGATCCCATGATCACGCGCCCAGGTACACAACAGCTCACCCGAACCACTCGCCAGATCCACCAGCCGACTGCCCGGCGCCAACCGCAACACCCGACCCAACGTGGCCAGCTGCTCCTCGGTCAACGGGTTGTGAATGCGGTGACTGCTCTCGCGAATATGAAACCTACGGGACAGATCCACGTCGAGGATTCCTCACCTCAGATGAAACGAAACAGGCCACCAACTGCGGCACCACCGGCACCGCAACGACCCCGACAGCCATCCATCTCACCCCACCCGTCGTAGCGTCCCCGACCCGCCGACGCTAGCCGCCCGCACCACCAGCAGCGACCCGTTATCGCCCGCACCGGGCGGCCACAACCACCGGACACGACGAAGCGGCGCACCCGGACCGACCGGATACGCCGCCTCGACACCGCGTCAGATCAAACCCTCAGGCCGTACGACCCCGCCGGGCCCGCAGCTCCTGCAACCGCTCCGCCAGAATGTCCTCCAGCTCGCCCACACTGCGCCGCTCCAACAGCATGTCCCAGTGCGTACGCGGCGGCTTCTGCTTCTTCTGCTCCGGCTCCTCGCCGTCGACCAGCTTCGCCACCGTGCCGTCGAACTTGCACTCCCACGTCATCGGGATCTCGGCATCCACCGCGAACGGCACCGTGAACCGATGGTTCCTGGCGCAGACGTAGTCACGGTTCTGCCTCGGCGCCAGCTCGGTGTTGCGGTCAGACTCGTAGCTGACGGCTCCCAGGCGGCTGCCGCGCAACATCCGCTCGCCCATGGTCGGCTCTTCCCTCCGAGGTAGTTGCAATCCACCGATCGAAACGACCGGGGACGTCGAATGATTCCCGCCCGCCGGCACCCCCACCCAGCCGGGGCCCACCACGCACGAGTAACCCTTCCAGAGTGACACTATGACCGGCCAGCGGCCACAACGGTGTCGCTTCCCACCAACCACACCGCCACCGGCGGTACCCACCCGCACACCACCGGCCACCCGAGCCCCGCCGAACCGGACGACCAGCCCGACCGACCCCAAGCCGCGCCCACAGTACGTGACCAGCACCACCGGCGACGCCGCGGCCCGGGACACCGCCACCCGGACGACCGATCAGCCCCGCGCACCACCCACATCCGCCGACAACCGCTCCACCGCACGATACGTCCGGTTCGCCCGCGCCGCCTCCCGCTGCGCCACCGCCGTCGACGCGATGTACCACTCACTGGTCACCACCGACGCGTGCCCCAACAACCGGGCGATCTCCGTGATCGAGGCACCATCCTCGGCCAGCCGCGTCGCGAACGTGTGCCGCAACGCGTGCACCAGCGCACCCCGCTGCACCCGATCCCGCACCCCGGCGTACCGGTAACACTGCTCCACCAGATACCGCAGCTGACTGCGGGTCAACCCGGCACCCGAACCCGCCACGAACAACGGCGCCGCCGAAACCACCGACCGGGCACCCAACCGCGAACGACGCGACGCCAGATACGCCGACAACAACACATCCAGCGGCTCCTCGACCGGCACGTACCGGAACCGGCCGCCCTTGCCCGCCACCGCCAACCGCCGCTCACCCGAACGACCCGACAACGACGACACCCGCAACGCCAACAACTCCGCCGACCGCACCCCGGTCAGCAACAACACCGCCAACACCGCCAGATCCCGCTCCGGCCACGGGTCCCTGGCGCGCCGCGCCCCGGCCGCCACCGCCGACAACAACTCCTCCGGCGTACCGTCGCCCTGCAACGGCTTCGGCACCCGCTCCGGCCGCCGCGGACGCGCCACCCCCGACATCGGGTTGCCCGGCAGCAACTCCTCGGCCACCAGGAACTCGCAGAAGGTGCGCCACACCGACCACGCCCGCCCCACCGACGACGCCGCCCGATCCGCCGCGAACACCGCGAACGCCGCCCGCAACACCGGCGCCGACAGATCCGACACCACCGGCGCCCGACCCAGCTGCTCCGCCACGATCGCCGACACCGCCGCCAGATCCCGCCGGTACGCGGCCGTCGTGTGCGGCGAGTCCTTGCGCGGCGCCCGCGCCACGAAGAACGTCTCCACCGCCGCCGCCACGCTCGTCACCGTCACATGATCATCGTCGCCGGAGGCTACGACACAAACCCCGGCGGCCCGCCCGAGGCACCGGGGGACCGGCCGGCGAATGGCCGACCGGAGGTACCACCCGCGACGCCTTAGCATCGACGGCATGACCGGACAGCACACCGCCGGACTCAGCATCGGCCAGGTCGCCGAGCGCACCGGACTCAGCGTGCACGCACTGCGCTTCTACGAGCGGCAGGAACTGCTGCCCACCCCGGTACACCGGCAGGGCGGGCGGCGCGTCTACACCGAGGCCGACCTGGAGTGGCTGACCATCTGTGTCAGCCTGCGTTCCTCCGGCATGCCGGTCGACCAGATCCGCCGCTACACCGAGCTGGTCCGCGACGGCGACGGCAACGAGGCGCAACGCCTCGAACTGCTCCGCGAGCACGAGGCCCGGGTGCTCGGTCAGCTCGCCGAGCTGACCCGCGCGCTGGAGCTGACCCGATACAAGATCGGCGCGTACGAGCGGCACCTCACCGCGGGTACCGCCGACACGCTGTGGAACCCGCACCGCGCCGGGGCGGCCGGCGGGGGACCGGTCGCCTGCACCGCGCCGCCGACCGCGGACGACGCCGCAGCGGAGGGGTAGGGGAGCGCCCGCCCAGTGCGCTCACCGAACCGACGCCCGCCTCGAACGAGAGAGCGACCTCGTCCGGGACCCGACCGGCGACCAGACCCACCGAGCGTGTCCGAACGCGGCAACGATGGGGGGTTCAGCCACGCCTGCGCCATTTCGCACATAAGCGTTATTATGCGCACAAAACAGGTATCCCACAGAGAGATGCCAGCAAGAAAACGACATCGTCGAATCCGGTCGCCGCACCGGGCAGGACGTCGCTACCCTCCGGGCGGGCCGGCACGGACACCGGTCCCGAACATCCCAGGGGAGCAGAGGATGCTGATCCGACCCGTGCGCGCCGCCGACCTGCCGCTGCTGGGTGACATCGAACGCGCCGCCGGTGAGCTGTTCGCCGCGATCGGGATGCCGGAGGTCGCCGCCGACGAACCGTTCACCATCGAGGAACTGGAGCGGTACCGCGCCAGCGGGTACGCCTGGGTGGCAACCGACCCGGAGCCGGTGGCCTACCTGGTCGCCGAACCCATCGACGGCAATCTGCACATCGAGCAGGTCTCGGTGCGGCCGGACCATGCCGGCCAGGGCATCGGCCGGCAACTGATCGACACCGCCGGCGCCGTCGACTTCCCGGCGCTGACCCTGACGACCTTCCGCGACGTGCCGTTCAACGCGCCGTACTACCGGCGCCTCGGCTTCCGCGACCTGCCCGCTGCGGAGGAGACGCCGGGGCTGCGCCGGGTCCGTCGCGCCGAGGCCGAGCACGGGCTGGACCGCTGGCCGCGGCTGTGCATGCGCCGCGACAATCCGGTCGCTACGACTGGAACGCTTCGCTAGCCTCCGGCCGCATGGACCGGACCCCGCCGCGAGCTACGTCAGCCGACGACCTGATTCGCGCCGCGGTGTGTTCCTGAAATACCCGCGCTGGGGAAGCCCCTTCTGGGCCGGTCCCTTCTCAGGTTGACATAATGTCGATTATCGGCTTACTTGATCGAGCGGGGAAGCGACAGGGACGGCGGAGCGTCTCCTCGAATCCGTCAGGTGCAGTTCGAGTCCGGCTTGCAGCGTCGGCTTCGGGCGGCTCTGTCGCGCCGGCCATCCGTCGCCACGTCGCTCTCGACCATCGGCCGCGCGCCAGGCCACCAAGGGTGCGATCACGTATCGTCCGCGCGGCATGAATGGATCAGGAGTGGCCCGCGGCTGCGTGGTGGCGCTCCCCTGGGTCCCGGGCCACTCCCCCTCATCAAACAGGACGTATCACCCGAACGCGGTCAGGCGCCGACGTAGCTCGCCAGGTGCTGGCCGGTCAGGGTGCTGCCGTCGGCGACGAGATCGGCCGGCGTGCCCTCGAACACGACGCGGCCACCGTCGTGGCCGGCGCCGGGCCCCAGGTCGATGATCCAGTCCGCGTGCGCCATGACCGCCTGGTGGTGCTCGATGACGATCACCGACTTGCCCGAGTCGACCAGCCGGTCGAGCAGCCCGAGCAGCTGTTCGACGTCGGCGAGGTGCAGCCCGGTGGTGGGTTCGTCCAGGACGAAGATGCCACCCTGCTCGCCGAGGTGGGTGGCGAGCTTGAGCCGCTGCCGCTCCCCACCGGACAGCGTGGGCAGCGGTTGGCCGATGCGCAGGTAACCGAGACCGACGTCGACCAGGTGGCCGAGGATCCGGTGCGCCGCGGGTACCCGGGAGTCGCCGGTGGCGAAGAATCGCTCGGCCTCGGTGACCGACATGGCGAGCACCTCGCTGATGTCCCGGTCGCCGAGGTGGTAGTCGAGTACGGCGGCCTGGAACCGTTTCCCGTCGCACTCCTCGCAGGTGGTGGCCACCCCGGCCATCATGGCCAGGTCGGTGTAGACGACGCCGGCGCCGTTGCAGGTGGGGCAGGCGCCCTCGGAGTTGGCGCTGAACAGGGCGGGTTTGACACCGTTGGCAGCGGCGAATGCCTTGCGGATCGGGTCGAGCAGGCCGGTGTAGGTGGCGGGGTTGCTGCGCCGGGAGCCCTTGATGGCGCCCTGGTCGATGGTGACGACGCCGTCGCGGCCGGAGACCGAACCGTCGATCAGTGAGCTCTTGCCGGAGCCGGCGACGCCGGTGACCGCGACGAGGACACCGAGCGGGATGTCGACGTCGACGCCCTGCAGGTTGTGGGCGCGCGCGTCGCGGATGGCCAGGGCGCCGGTGGCGGTGCGTACGGACGGTTTGAGGCTGGCGCGGTCGTCGAGGTGGCGGCCGGTGACGGTGTCGCTGGCCCGCAGCTCGGCGACGGTACCGGTGAAGCAGATGGTGCCGCCGTCGGTGCCGGCGCCGGGGCCGAGGTCGACGACGTGGTCGGCGATGGCGATCGTTTCCGGCTTGTGTTCGACGACCAGGACGGTGTTTCCCTTGTCGCGCAGTCGGAGCAGCAGGGTGTTCATCCGTTGGATGTCGTGCGGGTGCAGTCCGATGGTGGGTTCGTCGAAGACGTAGGTGACGTCGGTGAGTGACGAGCCGAGGTGTCGGATCATCTTGGTGCGTTGGGCTTCGCCGCCGGACAGGGTGCCGGCGGGCCGGTCCAGCGACAGGTAGCCGAGGCCGATCTCGACGAACGAGTCGAGGGTCTCCCCCAGCGCGGTGAGCAGGGGCGCGGCGGTCGGTTCGTGGAGTTGGCGTACCCAGCCGGCGAGGTCGGAGATCTGCATGGCGCAGGCGTCGGCGATGCTGATGCCGTCGATGGTGGCGGATCGGGCGAGTTCGGACAGCCGGGTACCGTGGCAGTCGGGGCAGGTGGCGAACGTGACGGCGCGGTCGACGAAGGCCCGGATGTGCGGTTGCATCGCCTCGGGGTCCTTGGCGAGCATCGATTTCTGGACCCGAAGGACGAGTCCTTCGTAGGTCATGTTGATGCCTTCGATCTTCATCCGGGTGGGTTCCCGGTAGAGCAGGTCGTGCAGTTGTTTCTTGGTGTACCTGCGGATCGGTTTGTCCGGGTCGACGAGGCCGGAGGCGGCGTAGAGGCGGTGGTTCCAGCCGCCGGCCTTGTAGCCGGGGATGGTCAGGGCGCCGTCGGCGAGCGACTTGTTCTCGTCGTACAGCTGGGTGAGGTCGATGTCGGTGACCGAGCCGCGACCCTCGCAGCGCGGGCACATGCCGCCGGTGATGCTGAAGCTGCGGCGTTCCTTGATCTTCTGGCCGGAGCGTTCGACGGTGACGGCGCCGGCGCCGGAGATGGAGGCGACGTTGAAGGAGAACGCCTGGGGTGAGCCGATGTGCGGGGTGGCGAAGCGGCTGAACAGGATGCGCAGCATGGCGTTGGCGTCGGTGGCGGTACCGACGGTGGAGCGCGGGTCGGCGCCCATGCGTTCCTGGTCGACGATGATGGCGGTGGTCAGCCCGTCGAGGACGTCGACGTCGGGGCGGGCCAGGGTGGGCATGAAGCCCTGGATGAACGCGCTGTAGGTTTCGTTGATCATCCGTTGGGATTCGGCGGCGATGGTGCCGAACACCAGGGAGCTCTTGCCGGAGCCGGAGATGCCGGTGAAGGCGGTGAGGCGTCGTTTCGGGAGCTCGATGTCGACGTTGCGCAGGTTGTTGACGCGCGCTCCGTGTACCCGGATCCGGTCGTGGCTGTCGGCTGTGTGCTGCGCGGGCGGCGGCGGGTCGGTCCTGGTGGCGGTGTGCATCGTCTCCCCCTGTGGCTGTGCGGTCGGTGGTGCCCGGCCGGTGCGCCGGCGGCGGTGTGCCGCCGGCGGCCGTACCATCTTGCCCCGGTCAGCGGTCCTGGAGCAGGCCGAGGACGTTGCCGTCGGGGTCGGTGACGGTGGCGACCAGCCGGCCGCCGCCGACGTCGTGGGCGGCTTCGGCGAGGGTGGCGCCGGCGGCGGTGACTTCGGCGATCTTGGCTTCGATGTCGGGTACGTGCCAGTAGGCGACGGGGCCGGTCATGCCCTGCTGGGCGCCGTTGGGGACCAGCCCGATGTGCTGGCCGTTGGTGTCGAAGCCGACGTAGTAGGGCGCTTCGGCGGTGGGTGTGGTGCCGAGCAGCGCGGCGTAGACCTTGGTGGCGGCGGCGAGGTCGGTCACCGGGTGCAGGACGGTCTTGATGCCGTCGGTGCTGGTGTCGCTCATGGTGGTTTCCTCCGGTTGTCGTTGCTGGTCGGCGGCCGGTTGGCTGCCTGTTGGTGACGCTACGTGTGGGTGGCGGGGAGGGCTTCTCGATTCCTGATCGGCTGCCGGTGTCGTCGGGTGAGCAGGATCGCACCTGCGGTGGTGGCGAGGGTGATGGTGGCGAGGCCGGACGCGGCGAGGGTGTCGGCGGGGCCGAGGGCGGTGGTCAGCGGGCCGCCGAGGGCGGTGCCGAGGGGTGCGGCGGTGAGCAGGACGGCGCTGCGGGCGGCGAGCATGGTGGCCAGGTGCTGTGGTGGTGCGGTCTGCTGTATGAGGGTGACCGACAGCGGTACGAACGGGCCGTAGATGGCGCCGCCGAGGGTGAAGCAGGCGAGGGTGGCGGCGGCGGGCAGGTCGAGGGCGAACGGCAGCAGGGTCAGTCCCCAGCCGAGCATGATGGCCAGGGTGGTGGGCCACAGTGGCAGCCGGCGCAGGGTGCCGACGGTGAGGCCGCCGAGCAGCGCGCCGATGCCGAACAGCATCCAGTAGCTGCCGAGCAGTGCGCCGGAGGCGTGCAGGTCGGCGGTGACGTGTAGCGGCAGGGCGACTTCGACGGGGCCGTAGAGCAGGTTGAACAGCCAGGTGAGGGCGAGCAGCCCGAGCAGTTGGGGGTGGCTGCGCAGCAGTCGTGTCCGGTTTGCGGTGGCGGCGGGTTCGGGTGCGGCGGCGCCGGCCGGGTGGGTGCGCAGCACGGTGGCGGCGAGCGCCAGGTAGCTGGCGGCGTCGAGGCCGAGGACCAGTGCGGGGTGCAGGTGGGTGACGAGCAGCCCGGCGAGGGCGGGGCCGGCGATGGTGGCGGCGAAGTTGAGTGAGCTGACCAGGGTGTTGGCGGCGAGCCGTTGGTCGGCGGGGAGCAGTTCGGCGAGCAGGGTGTAGGTGCCGGCGCTGCCCCAGGCGTGCAGCAGTGCGGAGGCGGCGAGCAGGGTCGCGTACAGCGGCAGGGTGAGTTGCCCGGTCAGCCAGGTGAGCGGGATCAGGCCGAGGAACCCGGCGCGCAGGGTGGTGTCGGCGAGTAGCAGGCGGCGGGCGGGTAGCCGGCGCAGGCGCCTGCCGAGCAGTGCGCCGGCGACGCCGGGCAGGGTGTAGGCGGCGACGGCGCCGCCGACCCACAGTCCGGCGCTGGCCGGTGGGGCGAGGGTGAGGGCGAGCCAGGCGACGGCGACGAAGCTCATCCCGTCCCCGAGGTAGGAGACGGCGAAGCCGGTGAGTAGCCGCCGTACTGGTGGGGTGGCCAGCACCGGCCGGTACGCGGCGGGGACGACGCGGCGCGGTCGGGGCAGGGTCATCGGTGTCTCCTGGTGGTCGGGTGCTGCCAGGATCGCCGCCGGGTGGGGTGCTGCGCCTCCGTGCTGACCACGGATTCGGGTACGGATCGTGGTGGGCGGTACGGGAGAATGGGCCGGTGGGTACGGCGGTGTCGGCGCGGGAGGCGGAGGTTCTGCGGCTGCTCGGGGAGCATCTGAGCAATGCCGAGATCGCCGCCCGGCTGGTCATTTCGGTACGGACGGTGGAAAGTCACGTCTCGTCGCTGTTGCGCAAGCTGGGCGTGGCGGACCGGCGGGCGCTGGCGCGGGTGGCGCCGGGTGCGGGTGCGGCCGGCCGGTCCGGTGCGCCGTTGCCGGCGCCGTTGACCTCGTTGGTGGGTCGTGGCCGGGAGCGGGCGCAGCTCGCCGCGTTGGTCACCGGGCATCGGCAGGTGACGGCGGTCGGCCCGGGTGGGGTGGGTAAGACCCGGTTGGCGTTGGCGGTTGCCGGGCAGCTGGCGGGTGAGTACGGCGACGGGGTCCGGTTCGTCGATCTGGTGCCGGTGACCGAGCCGGGCATGGTGGCGGCGGCGGTGGCCGATGCGGTGGGGATCGGTGAGCGGCCGGGTGCGGGGATGGTCGAGTCGGTGTTGGCGGATCTGGCCGATCGGCGGCTGCTGCTGGTGTTGGACAACTGTGAGCAGGTGCGGGGCGGGGTCGCGTCGTTCGTGGAGCGGCTGCTGGGTGCCTGCCCGCGGGTGACGGTGCTGGCGACCAGCCGGGCTCGGCTGACGGTACCGTTCGAGCAGGTGTACGTGGTGCCGCCGCTGTCGTTGGCCGGTGGGGCCGGCTCGGAGGCGGTGGCGTTGTTCGTGGCGCGGGCCGCGGCGGCGGGTCGGCGGCCGGGGCCGGAGCTGGCCGAGCCGATCGCGTCGCTGTGTGCCCGGCTGGATGGGGTGGCGTTGGCGATCGAGTTGGCGGCCGCGCGGTGGCCGACGCTCGGGTTGGATGGTTTGACGGCGGGGTTGTCGGACCAGCTGCGGTTGCTGGCCGGTGGGGATCGTGCGGTGTCCCGGCACGTTTCGGTGCGCGCCGCGCTGGACTGGAGCCATGCGCTGTTGACGCCCGACGATCGGCGGCTGCTGCACCGGGTGTCGGTGTTCGTGGCGCCGTTCACTGCCGCGGCGGCGGCGCGGGTGACCGGTGATCCGGTCGGGCTGGTCGCGGATGGGTTGGGCCGGTTGGCCGAGCAGAGCCTGCTGCAGGTGACGAGCGTGGCGGGCGGCACCGGGTATCAGGCGTTGGCGAGCATCCGCCAGTACGGGGTGCACCGGCTGGCCGAGGTCGGTGGGCTGGCCGAGGCGCGGGACCGGCATCTCGACTGGTGCCTGGACTGCGCCGATGAGCTGCGGGTGGTCGGGCCGGGCTGGCGGGCCCGGTTCGATGCGGTGGTCGACGAGCTGCGCGCCGCGCTGGTCTGGGCCGGGCGGCGGCCGGGGCGGCGGGGGCCGGCGTACCGGCTGGCGCGGCAGCTGGCGGGGCTCAGTTTCGCGCGCAACCTGGTCGGCGAGTCGCAGCAGTTGTTCGAGCAGGCGGCCGGCCTGGCCGATGCGGCGGCGGATCGTGCTGCGGCGTTGCGGTGCGCGGCGGCGGTGGCCGGCTGCCGGATGCGCGGCGATGACGGGTACCGGCTGCGGTTGGCCGCGGCCGAGGCCGCCCGGTCGGCCGGCGACGCCGCCGCTGCGGCGGTCGATGCGGCGAGCGCGGCGGCGGACGCGTACCGGTTCACCGGCACGTTCGTCCGCGTCCCGGCACGGGCGCAGGTGGTCGCCCTGATCGACGCCGCGCGGGCGGCTGCCGGCTCCGACCCGGCCGCCCGCGCGGCGGTGGCGTTGGCCGAGGCGGGCGTGTTGGCCGATGCGTTCGGCGGCGCGGACGGTCCGGCGACCATCGCGGTGCCGGAGGCGTTGGCCGGCGCGGAGCGGGCGGTCGAGTTGGCCGCCGGTACCGGCGATCCGGTCGCCACCTCCGCCGCGCTGGAGGCGCTGCTGAGCGCGCAGAGCTGGGACGGCGCGCCGTTCGCGGCAGCCGGTACGGCCCGCCGCCGGATCGCCCTGTTCACCGGCGCGTCCGGTAGCCCGGCCGCCGAGCACGAGCTGATCGACGCGCTGGGTGAGGCCGCGGAGGCGAGCCTGGGGGTGGGTGATCTGCCGGCCGCGCGGGGGTACGCCCGGCGGCTCGCGGCGCATCCGCTGCTGGCCGAGGACGGGCATCGGGCCACGCATCGGCTGTTGCTGGTCGAGTCGTTGGCCGTGGAGGTCGACGAGGTCGTGGCGGCCAGCGTCCGGTTCCGCGACGGGTGGCGGCGGGCTGGTAGCCCGCCGCAGGCCGGGCTCGGTGCGGCGGTGGCGGGTGTGGCGATGGTGCACGGCCTGCGCGGCGATCGGGACGCCGAGCGGGACTGGCGGGCGGTACTGGATCGGCTGGGTGGCACGCCGGCCCGGCGTTTCGGGTACGGGGCGGTGTTCGACGCGATGCTGCTGCTGCATCGGGGGCGGGCCGGGGCGGCGGTGGACCGGCTGGCGCCCGAACCCGATCGGGTGTGGCGCTGGGTGACCTGGCTGTGGCTGCACTGGTACGTGGGGTTGCGTGCCGAGGCGGCCGTGCTGGCCGGCTGTGCCGACGCCGGCGACCGGGTGGCGGCGGCGGGGCGGGTGGTGGCGGGCAATCCGGCGGCGGAGGCGATCGTGGCGCGGGCCGGGGCACTGCTGCGCGGCGATGTACCGCGGGTGCGGGCCACCTCGGCGCGGTTGGCGGCGGCGGGCTGCCGGTACCAGGCGGCGCGCAGCCTGCTGCTTGCCGGTGGCGAGGATGCGGCGCGGGGTGCCGCGCAGCTCTGCGAGCTGGGTGTCGTGCCGGCGGCGCCGTGACCGGGCGCCGCGGCGGTGGCCGGGTCAGCGCAGTTCGTTGATGCGGATCAGGTTTCCCGCGGGGTCGCGGACCGCGCAGTCGCGCCGCCCGTACGGCTGCTCGATGGGTTCCTGCACGATCTCGACGTCGGCGGCGGCGAGCCGTTCGAACAGGCTGTCGAGGTCGGGGGTGGCCAGGTTGATCATCATGAAGGTGCCCTTGGCCATCATCTCCGCCACGGTGCGGCGCTCGTCGTCGGTGAGGCCGGGGGTGGCGGCCGGCGGGTACAGCACGATGGAGGTGCCGGGCTGCCCGGCGGGGCCGACGGTGATCCAGTGCATGCCCTGGTAGCCGACGTCGTTGCGGACCTCGAAGCCGAGCGTGTCGCGGTAGAACGCGAGCGCCGCGTCCGGGTCGTCGTGCGGCAGGAACGCCTCGGAGATGGTGATGTCCATGCCGGTCACGCTAGCGGCGGGGCGACGCCGGTACTTCTCGATTCCTGACCGGGCGGGTGACCTGGCTGGCCACGCAGGAGGGCATCCCTTCGGTCGCGGCGGCGTAGCGGCGCCGGTAGATGCTGGGTGAGACACCGACCAGCTCGGTGAATCGGGTGCTGAAGGTGCCCAGCGACGAGCAGCCGACGGTGAAGCAGACGTCGGTGACGCTCAGGTCGCCGCGCCGCAGCAGCGCCATGGCCCGTTCGATCCGCCGGGTCATCAGGTAGGAGTAGGGCGATTCACCGTAGGCGGCGCGAAACTCGCGGCTGAGGTGCCCGGCGGACATGTTCGCCCCGCGCGCCAGCGCCTCGACGTCCAGCGGCTGGGCGTAGTCCCGGTCGATGCGGTCTCGCACCCGGCGCAGCCGGGCCAGGTCCCCCAGCCGCCGCGTGCGGGTCGGGTCGTCGGTGGATCTGCTGGTCACGCGGGCATCGTCGCACACGCTGGTGCCGCTGGGCGGTGTTCACCGCCACCGAAGTTGACGGCCCGTACCGGCTGGCGCGGGGCGGCGGGGAGGATTTTCGCCCGGTTCGAGGCGGAGGTCGGCGTGGGGGGCTCGGGCTCACCCGCTGCGAGGCGCCACCCAGATGCGGTCCAGAGTGCCGACCGAGTCGGTGAGGTTGCGCACGGTGGCGGCCAGTTCGGGCCGGGTGGCGTCCTCGGCGAGCGCGGTCTGCACGTCTTCCACGGCGCAGCGCAGCGCGAACAGCCGGTCCTGCAGGTCCTGCAGTTCGCGGGCGCTGACCACGACGGCGTCGTCGTCGAGCCCGGCGCGGGCGGTGATGTGGCGGTGTTCGTAGGCGCGCTGCCGGCAGGGTTGGCCGCAGTAGCGGCGGGGGCGGCCGAGTTTGCCGGCAGCGGGTAGCTCTCCCCCGCACCAGCCACAGCGCAGTGCTTGCGTCACACGACGAAAGTACGGTCCGGCTGCGGTTGCCGCGAGGCCGACACGCCGTCCGGCCGCAGCCTGCCGTCGACCAGCTCGTAGACGGCGTCGAACAGGTGCAGGTCGGCGCGCCGGTGGGTGAGCAGCACGACGGTACGGCCGGCCGCGGCGGCCAGGAGGTGCCGGGTCAGCGCGCCGGCGGCGGCCTCGTCGAGGTGCTCGGTGGCCTCGTCGCAGATCAGGATGTCGACGTCGGCCAGCAGCGCCCGGGCCAGCGCCAGGCGCTGCTGTTGGCCGCCGGACAGCTGCCGGCCGTGCTCGCCGGTGAACGTGTCGAGCCCGTCGGGCAGGCTGTCGACGAACCGGTCGAGCCGGGCCGCGGCCAGCGCGCCGTGCAGCGTGTCGGGCGAAGCGTCGGGGCGGGCGATGCGCAGGTTCTCGGCGATGCTGGTGTCGAACAGGTGCACGTCCTGGGCGCACAGGCCGATGTGCCGGCGCACCGTGTCGCCGGGCAGGTCAGCCAGGGCGGTACCGGCCAGCCGCAGCTCGCCGCGCGCGTCGAGGAACCGCAGCAGCACCGCGGCGAGGGTGGACTTGCCGCTGCCGGAGGCGCCGGTGATCGCGATGTGCGCCCCGGCGGGTACCCGCAGGTCCAGCCCGCGCAGCACGTCGGGGCCGCCCGGCCAGCCCGCGTGCACGTCGCGCAGCAGCAGGTCGTACGGGCCGGTGGGGTCGGCGGCGGGGTGTTCGGGTTCGGCGACCGGGTCGGCGCGGTCGACGACCGCGTACACCCGGCGGGCGGCGCCGCGCAGCCGCGGCAGCTGCGCGGCGGCGACCGGCAGCGCCGCGTACGCCTCGTGCACGGCGAGCGGGGTGAGCACCACGACCACGGCGAGGACCCCGGTGAGGGTGCCGCCGGCGACGGCGGGTGCGCCGAGGGCGAGGCCGGCCCAGACCGCGGCGCCGCCGGCGGCGGTGGCGATCGCGGCGCCGATGCCGTGGCCGGCCGCCGAGCGCGCCTCGGCCCGGGTCAGCGCCGCGTCCAGTTCGTCCAGGCGGGTCAGTGCGGTGCCGGCGGCGCCGTGCGCGGTCAGCTCGTCGGCCGCCTCGATGGTCTCCACCACGCCGGCCGACAGCGCGCCGCGCAGTGGCGCGATGCGGGCCTGCGCGCGGCGGCTGTGCCCGGTGGCGACGACGGGCGCGGCGACCGCGACGATCAGCAGGGTAGCGGCGAGGGCGGCACCGGCGCCGGGCAGCAGGGTTGCGACCAGCGCGACGCTGCCGGCCCCGACCAGCCCGGCGACGGTGTAGGGCAGCAGCAGCCGCAGCCACACGTCGGCGAGGCCGTCGATGTCGCCGACCAGCCGGGCGGTCAGGTCACCGGACCGGTCGGTGGTCAGCCCGGCCGGCGACAGCGCGGCGAGCCGCCGGTACACGCCGACCCGGAGCCGGGCGAGTACCCGCAGTGCGGCGTCGTGCGAGGCGAGCCGTTCGGCGTAGCGCAGCACCCCGCGAGACAGCCCGAACGCGCGGACCGCCACGATCGCGACCAGCAGGTACAGCACGGGTGGGTGTTGGGCGGCGCGGGCGATCAGCCAGGCGGCGGTGGCGCCCAGGCCGACCGCGGCGCCGCTGGCCCCCACGCCGGCGGCCCCGGCGAGCAGCAATCGGCCGCGGCCGGTTCCGCCGGCGCGCAGCACCCGGCGCAGCCCCCCGGTCGTGGGGCGACCGCCAGGTCGGCCGGGCGGCCCGCTCATGAGCCGACCGGCGCGGCGGCGAGGGCGATCGTCCGGTCCGCGGCGGCGATCGCGCCGGGCCGATGGCTGGCGATCAGCACGGTGCGTCCGGCGGCGGCGCGCGCTCGTAGCCGCGCCAGGACGGCCGCCTCGGTCTCCGGGTCCAGGCCGGCCGTCGGCTCGTCCAGCAGCAGGATCGGGGTGTCGCGCAGCAGCGCCCGGGCCAGGCCGACGCGGCGGCGCTGCCCGGCCGACAGCCCGGCGCCGTGCTCGCCGACCGGGGTGGACAGCGGCAGGTCCAGGCAGGCGTCGCGGGCGGCCGCGGCGACGAACACGTCGGGCGCGTCGGGCCGGCCGAGCCGGATGTTGTCGGCGAGGGTGCCCGGGTGCAGGTAGGGCTGCTGGGCGGCCCAGCCGATGCGCCGCCGCCACTGGTCGGTGTCGAAGCCGGCCAGGTCGTACCCGTTGACCAGCACCCGCCCGGCGGTGGGCGCGGTGAACCCGAGCAGCACGGCGAGCAGCGTCGACTTGCCGGTACCGGACGGGCCGGTCAGTGCGAGCAGCTCGCCGGGCCGCAGGTGGGTGTCGACCGGTGGTGGGGTGGCGACGGGCCGGCCCGGGTGGGTGACGGTGACCCCGGCGAGGTGGATGTCGGTGACGGGGTCGGGCGGGGCGGCGCCGCCGGTGCTGCGGGGGGTGGTGTCGAGCACCCGGAAGACCTCCTCTGCTGCGGCCAGCCCGTCGGCGCTGGCGTGGAAGTGGGTGCCGACCGCGCGCAGCGGCAGGTACGCCTCGGGGGCGAGGATCAGTACCAGCAGCGCGGCGGCCAGGTCGACGTTCCCGTCGACCAGTCGCAGGCCGATGCCGACCGCCACCAGCGCCACCGACAGGGTGGCGAGCAGCTCCAGCACCAGCGCGGACAGGAACGCGATGCGCAGCGTGCGCATGGTGGCGCGGCGGTACGAGTCGGTGACGGCGGCGATGGTGCGGGCCTGGTGACCGGCCCGGCCGAACGCCTTGAGGGTGGGCAGCCCGGCGACGACGTCGAGGAAGTGGTGTGACAGGCGGGTCAGCGCGGTGTAGCGGCGGCGGGTGGCGGCCTTGGTGGCCAGCCCGATGAGGATCATGAAGATCGGGATCAGCGGCAGCGTCGCCACGATGATCACCGCGGTGACCGGGTCGGTGAACGCCAGCCGGAGCAGGATCGCGCCGGGTACCAGTACGGCCAGCACCAGCTGCGGCAGGTACTTGGCGAAGTACCCGTCGAGCGCGTCGATGCCGGTGGTGGCCAGGGTGGTGACGGTCGCGGTGGGCCGCTCGGCGGGCGGCAGCGCCACGGTGTGCGCGAGCAGCTTGCGGCGCAGCGCCGACTTGACCCGGGCGGCGGCGTGGTGGCCTTCGGCCTCGGTCGCCCAGGCGATCGCGGCGCGGGCGGCGATGATCGCGGCCAGCAGTGCCAGCGGGCGGGTCAGGCTGCCCGGCGCGGCGCCGTGCACGACCGCGGCGAGGGTGTCGGCGATCAGTTGCGCGCCGGCGATGACCGTCGCCGCGGTCGCCACGCCCAGCGCCACGAGGGCCGCCAGGTGCGCGGCGGTGGCGCGGGCGTGCCGGATCAGCCGCGGATCCAGCGGCCCGACCCCGCTCATTCCGCCGCCTGGGCGATGTCGTGGCGGCCGAGCCGGCGGCGGAACACCCAGTAGCTCCACGTCTGGTAGGCGAGCACGAACGGGGTGAACGCCAGCGCCACCCAGGACATCACCCGCAGCGTGTACGGGGTGCTCGACGCGTTGTGGATGGTCAGGCTGTGCGCCGGGTCGGTGGCCGGCAGCACGTCGGGGTAGATCGCGGCGAACAGGCTGACCACCGCGAGCCCGATCGCGGCCGCGGTACCGGCGAACGCGACGCCGTCGCGTCCGCGGCGGGTCGCCGCGAGACCGACCAGCAGCGCGACGGCGGCACCGGCGGCGACCACCCCCGACAGCACGGTGCCGGTGCGTACCTGGGTCCAGGCCAGGAACGCGACCGCGGCGACGGCGGCGACCAGCCCGACCGGCAGCGCCACCCGGCGGGCCCGGTCCCGGACCGGGCCGTGCGTCTTGAGCGCGAGGAACATCGCCCCGTGCGTGCCGAACAGGGTCAGCGTGGTCAGCCCGAACAGCAGCGCGTACGGGTTGAGCAGGGTGCCGAGGTTGCCGACGAACTCGTGCCGGGCGTCCATCGGGATGCCGCGCACGATGTTGCCGAACGCGACGCCCCACAGCAGCGCGGGCAACGCCGACCCGGCGATGATCGCGAAGTCCCACCGGGCCCGCCAGCGCGGGTCGTCGCGCTTGCCACGGAACTCGAACGCCACCCCGCG
This sequence comes from Actinocatenispora thailandica, assembly GCF_016865425.1. Classification (NCBI taxonomy): domain Bacteria; kingdom Bacillati; phylum Actinomycetota; class Actinomycetes; order Micromonosporales; family Micromonosporaceae; genus Actinocatenispora; species Actinocatenispora thailandica. The sequence goes on from NZ_AP023355.1 coordinate 3,215,342, forward strand.
CGCGATCAGCGCCAGCAGGATGATCAGCAGCGGCAGGTAGAAGCCGGAGAACAGGGTCGCGTACCACTCCGGGAACGCGGCGAAGATGGACGCGCCGGCGACGATCAGCCACACCTCGTTGCCGTCCCAGACCGGCCCGATGGTGTTGATCGCCACCCGCCGGTCGGTCTCGTCGCGGCCGACGACCGGCAGCAGCATGCCGACGCCGAAATCGAAGCCTTCCAGGACGAAGTAGCCCAGCCAGAGGAAGGCGATGATCAGGAACCAGAGTTGAGTGAGGGTCACAGCAGTCTCCGGATGCGGCTCTAGTAGGCGAACGCGACGCCGTTGTCGGTGTCGTCGGCTTCGGGTGGTCGCTCGTCGCCGAGGCCGCCGCGGATGCCGCGCAGCATCAGCCCGACCTCCACCACGGCGAGCGCCCCGTACAGGGCGGTGAAGGCGATCAGCGAGGTCAGCACCTCGCCGCCGGACACGCCGGGCGAGACGCCGTCACCGGTACGCAGCTGGCTGAACACCAGCCACGGTTGGCGGCCCATCTCGGTGAAGATCCAGCCGAACGAGTTGGCCGCGAGTGGCAGCAGCGGCAGGGCGATGATCAGCAGGTACAGGATGCGGGAGCGCGGCGTGCGGCCCCGGCGCAGCGCCCACAGCGTCACCAGCGCGACCGCGGCGGCGAGCAGGCCGAGCCCGATCATCAGCCGGAAGCTCCAGTACGTGACGGGGATGATCGGGGTGTAGGAACCCGGCCCGTAGAGCTTCTGGTACTCGGCCTGGATGTTGTCGATGCCCTCGACCTTGCCGTCGAAGCTGCCGGTGGCGAGGAACGACAGCAGCCGCGGCACCTTGATCGCGTACACCTCGTGCTTGCCGTCGAGGCTGCCGATCGTGACGATGGAGAACGCCGCCGGCTGTTCGGTGTGGTACAACGCCTCGGCGGAGGCCATCTTCATCGGCTGCTGCTCGGTCATGATCTTGCCCTGGATGTCGCCGGTGACCGCGAGCGCGATCGCGGCGATCAGCACGGTGACGGTGCCGACCCGGGCCGCGGACCGGAACGCGACCCGCCGACCGTCGGCCGCCGCCGGGTCGGTGTCGTCGTCGCGGCGCCGGCGCAGGTGCCAGAACGCGATGGCGGCGAGCAGCCCGCCGCCGGTCAGGAACGACGCGGCGATCGTGTGCGGGAAGGTGACCAGGTTGGTGGAGTTGGTCATCACCGCCCAGAAGTCGGTCAGTTCGGCGCGGTGGGTGGCCGGGTTGATCCGGTAGCCGACCGGGTGCTGCATGAACGAGTTCGCGGCGAGGATGAAGTAGGCGCTCAGCGCGGTGCCGACCGCGGCGAGCCAGATGCAGGCGAGGTGGATGCGTTTGGGTAGCCGGCCCCAGCCGAAGATCCACAGCCCGAGGAAGGTGGACTCCAGGAAGAACGCGAGCAGCCCCTCGATGGCCAGCGGCGCACCGAACACGTCGCCGACGAAGCGGGAGTAGTCGCTCCAGTTCATTCCGAACTGGAACTCCTGCACGATGCCGGTGGCCACACCCATCGCGAAGTTGATCAGGAACAGCTTGCCGTAGAAGCGGGTCAGCCGGTACCAGCGTTCGTGGCCGGTGCGCACCCAGGCGGTCTGCATCCCGGCGACCAGGAAGGACAGGCCGATGGTCAGCGGGACGAACAGGAAGTGGTAGACGGTGGTGACGCCGAACTGCCAGCGCGCCAGTTCCAGTGTGCCCACGAGTACCCCCGGACAAGATCTTCTACAGGCCGTAGAAGATTCTACACGACGTAGAGACACGGCGCCGGCGGATCGCCGATCTTGGTTGCAGAGATGCCCGTCTCGGCGGAGCCGGCCCAGATCGACCGCCGCCACGCACGTCGATGTCATACCGATGACCCGCGGCCGGGCGGACGCGCCAGCTCAACCGCGACGATGCAGATCCGTACGGTGGCTGCAACCACGCCAGCGGAGGGGACGAAGCTCAGCCGGAAACCCCATCCCCGACCGCACCTACCGCGGCTGATCTTGGGTCGCCCGTGGCTTGCACGCCCGCTGTGGTACGACGTTCAAGATCGACTCATGGCACCTTTGCCTCTGCCTCGGCTGCACCCCTCAGGGTCTTCAGCCGGATCGGGAGGCTACCGCCAGCGATCGAACGAGGGCGTCCTGACCTCCCGGTAGCGAGCCGCCTCGATCAGTGCGCCAGACGGATCGCGGACGTCCACCCAGCGCGCCCTACTGCCGAGCACCTCGACGATCCTGCAGACGACGTCTGGGTCGCGGTCCCAGACATGGATGAACAAGCTGGGGCGGTCCTGGCGGTCAAAGTGGTCGGCATTGGTGTGGAAGTAGATGACCGGACGCTTCGTCGCCGTGATCCGGACTCCACTCAGATCGGCGCGGGGCAGGTGTTCGGCCGTTATGTCTGCGATGACGACGAAATCGCAGCGGCTCTCCCGGGACAGGCTGCATCGTAGGGCCCAGAGTTGCAAGTCCGCCAACTCCGACATGTCCCGCCAGGACTCGGCGTACGCCTTGCCGTCCGAACCCGTCAACCGGGCGAAGGCACGCCGCAGGTCCTCCTCGTCCGAGGTGAACTGCCCCGGCCGGTCCGGCCAGATCCGGGATGTCTTCATCTGCCAGTCGAGGTGTCGGGCAAACCGGTCGAGCCACTCGACGAGAAGGGCGAAAGCCTTGGTGTTGCGTGGGCTGCCCAGCAGAAATTCCGCCGACATGGCCAGCAGCTCGGCGGTCTTGAACGGATAGTACGACGCGCCGGTCGGCTCCTCGCCGAACCCGTTCATCATCCGCAACGCCTCGTGGGCCAACCGCCCCGCCAAGACCGGGTCGCCAACATCCCCGGGCCGGTTGGTCATCGGCCGCAGCAGTTCGGCGACCTCGGTCAGGCTCTCGCCGGGCCCGGGCCGCGAAGCCCAGAATTCCGCATGACGGCCGAAGCGGACGATCGTCAGCCAGGCCACCTGGTCGTACTGGTCTTCACGAAGAGCCAGGATGCTCATGAGCAGTGGATCCGTTTCACGATCTGGCACCGGACGATGTGGTGTGCGAATCGAACATGGCAGAGAGGCCGCGGCCTCCCTGCCATGACAGTCACGGCTCTACGGCACCTTCCTGGCGTACTCCGGTCGCCGGTGTGTCAACACCAAGCCCACCCTCTCAAGATCCACTCATCACACCCTGCCTCCCTCTGAGCGGTGCACCCACCTCGCTCGATCTGCTCCGCCAGGCCCTGACCGCGCGGCAGGGCCGGCTCAGGCCGTCTCACCGCGGGCGCTGCGCAGGTAGGTCAGCACCGCCTCCCGGGTGGTACGCACCCCCAGCGCCTTGCGCGCCTCGGCAATGCGCCGGTTCGCGGTGCGCAGCGACAGGAACTCCGCCTCGGCCGCCGCCGCGATCGTCTCCCCCGCACCCAGCCGGTCCAGCAGCTGCCGCTGCTCGTCGGTCAGCGGCAGCCCGTCGTCGCCGTGTCCCGCCGCATCGTCGACTGGGTCGACGTTGGGGTCGCGCAGCACCGCCCCGATCCGGGACAGGTCGGCCAGTACCGCCCGACCCGGCTCGGAGCGATCGTCGGCGATGACCACCACCCCGGCGCCGCGGGCCGCCGCCAGCACCGCGAGTGCCGCGGTGTCGATGTCCGGTACCCGGCCGAACAGCATCAGCCGCTGCTCGGCCACGTCCCAGGCCGCCTCCGGCAGCGCGAACCCCTCCCGGGTGCGCCAGCCAGAACGCGCCATCCGGCGCAGCACGATCGTCGCCTCCGCCGCCGAAGCCACCAGATAGCGCGGTGCCGGCCCGCCCATCAGCGCGGCCCTCCCGCCGGGATCGCCTGTCGCGCGCTCATTGCAGCAACTCCAACGCCAGCCCGGCTGCTTCGGTCCGGGTCTTCGCCCCCAGCTTGCGCATCCCCGCCCGGATGTGCGTCTCGACCGTCTCCCGGGAGATGCCCAGCAGCCCGGCGATGCGGCGGGTCGGCTCGCCCTGCGCCACCAGTCGCAGCACCTCGCGCTCCCGGTCGGTCAGCTCCATCCCGGCCCGCGGGCCCCGGGTCTCCCGCCGCACCGCGTGCCGGCGCAGCGCGCGGCGGGTGCGGCCCAGCAGCACCACCAGGCCGGCCTGTTCGGCCACCTGCTCGGCGCGCAGCAGCGGCGGCACCGCGCGGGACGCGTCCGCTTCGTACAGGCCGTGCGCGAGCAGGCAGCGCACCTCCTCGCGGCGCGCCACGTCGTGCCAGGCGGTCGCCGCCGGGTCGAACTCGGTGACCTTCGACGGGTCCGCCGCCACCGCCTGCCAGGCGGCCAGGGTCGCCTGCGCGGGCGCCGCCAGCTCGGCACCGTCGAGTTCGGGCGCCCGGTCACCGCCCGCCGCGTCGTAGGCCACCCAGCGCCCGGTGATCTGCGACAGCCCGGCCAGCAGCGGGGCGCGCCCGGCCGGCCGCAGCGGTGTCACCGCCTCCGGCTGGCCATCCAGCCAGGCCGCCTCGGCGGCCACCCAGTCCAGCAGACCGGCAACGCTCGCCGCCGGCCGGGCCGGTCGGGCGCCCAACCGGGCCCGGGCCGAGGCGAGCAGCCCGCCGTCGGCCTCGGCAAGCGCCGCCGCCGCCGTCGCGTACCCGTGTGCAACCGCCGGCAGGGTGCGGTCGACCAGCGCGACCGCGCGGCGCACCACGTCGTCGAGCTGTTCGCCGCGCAGCGCGGTGCACCACAGTTCGGCGGCGAGAAACCGGGTCTGCCACGAGTACGCCAGGTCGCTCCCGCACGCGTCGGCGGCCAGCCGGGCGTTCTCCGCGGCCTCCGCCAGCCGGCCGTCCGCGGCGAGCGTCTCCACCAGCAGCCATGCGCTCCACCGCGCGGCGAGTGCGTCCCCGGCGGCGCCGGCCGCCGCGGTGGCGGTGGCCAGTTCGCGCTCCCATCCGGTGCGGCGGCCGGCGGCGTCCACCGCGGCCAGCGCGGCGCGCAGCCCGGTGTGCTCCGGCGGGCGGCCGTGCCGGCGGGCGGCGGCCTCGGCCAGCTCGGCCGCCCGGGCCGGGTCGCGGCCCAGGGTGCCGAGCAGCAGCACCCGGTCGCGGGCGGCGACCACCTGCTGCTCGGCGGCGTCGGGCACCACGGTCACCGCCGCGACCGCCTCGGCGGCCTCGCCCAGCTGCAACAGCGCCTCGCCGCGCAGCACCGCACTGTCGGCGTCGACGGCGTCGCCCAGCGCACGCAGCGCCGCTCGTGGCCGACCGACCGCGAGCGCCGCCGCGGCGGCGTCCCGGCGTACCGCGGGACGCGGTTCGGCGCCGTCCAGCCCGCAGGCCAGCAACAGCAGGTCGGCCCGCTCCCCCGCGGTGGGTGCGGTGGCCGCCGCGGCGACGGCCCGCTGGTACGCCGGTTGGTCGTCACCGGCCGCGGCCAGGTGCCGGGCGGCCTCGGCGTCAGGGACCAGCTCGGCGAGCCGCCGGTGCACCCCGGCCCGCTCGTCGCTGCCGAGCAGCCCGGCCGCGACCTCCGCCACGTACGGCGAGACGGCGGCGATCAGGGTGCCCCCGCCGTCGTCGGGCTGCGCGACCACCAGCCCGGCGTCGACCAGCTCGGCCACGCCGGCGCCCAGCAGGCCACGCGCCGCCGGCCGGCGCAGCATGCCCAACGCCGCCATCGCGGTCCGGGCCGGCCGGGTCAGGTCGGCCAGCGCGTCGGCAACCGCGTGCGCCACCGCTCCGGCGCTGCCCGCATCGTCCGGCTCCGGCTGCCGCGACACCGATTCCGGGTGCGCCACCGCGTGCCGGGCGAGCGTCTCCACCGCGAGCGGTACGCCGCCGGCGCGGGCCACCACCTCGGCGAGGGAGGCGGCGCCCAGCCCGGGGGCGGTCCGCCGGGCCAGCTCGGTGGCCTGCTGCGGGGTCAGCGGCGGCAGTGCGAGCCAGGTGTCGCAGGCCTCGCGCAGCGCCGCCAGGGCAGCCGCGGGCAGCCGATGCGGGGTACGCAGCGACACCAGGACCCGGCAGTGCGCCGCCAGCGCCGGCAGCGTGCCGAGCGTGAGCGGGTCGGCCCACTGCAGGTCGTCGAGCACCAGCAGCCCGCCGCGCACCCGGGACCGGACCGCCTCGGCGGTCAGCGCGCCGTCCTCGATCGGGAGCCGGGCCCGCACCGCCCGGGACAGGGCGAGGCCGGGCACCGCCCGCAGGATGGCGAGGCCGCCCCCGGCGAACACGGTGCCGCCGAACCGGTCGGCCACCGCCCGCAGCGCATCGCTGCGGCCGGCGCCGGGCGCGCCGGTGACCACCACCAGGCCGGGCCGGGCCAGCCGGCCGGTCGCCACCGCGATCGGATCGGGCGCGGGCGCGGTCGGCCGCTGGTCGAGTCTCGGCGCGTCGGCGCCGGTCTGACCAGCAGTCGCGTCACGCACGTGGGCCTCCCCCGCGGGCTGGCACGAATCCGGGATCCTAGGTCGGTGAGGATATGCCTAGTGTGTGTGCCGGCAGGCGTCGGCCACGCACACCAGGCCTGCCACCAGAGTAGTAGGAGGTACCACCGGCCATGACCGACATGGACGGCGCCGAGAGCTTCGCGGCACACCGTGGTCGAGTCGTCACACACGGCGATTCCGGGGTGTTGCGATGAGTTCGGGTCCCCTCAGTTCCCGGGTCCAGGCGCTGTGCGGCGAGTGCGGGCCGCGACTGGCCGGCAGCACCCAGGCGGCCGTGGTCGACATCTCCCGCCGGCTGGGCGAGCCGTTGCGGGTCGCGATCGCCGGCCGGCTCAAGTCGGGCAAGTCGACCCTGGTCAACTCGCTGATCGGACGGCGGGTGGCGCCCACCGAGGTCGGCGAGTGCACCCGGCTGGTCACCCAGTTCCGGTACGGCACGACAGACCGGATCGACGTGGTGCGCCGGGACGGCTCCCGGGCCAGCCTGCCGCTGGACGAGTCGGGCATGATCCCGCAGAAGCTCGGGGTGCCCCGCGACGAGGTCGCCTACGTCGATGTCACGCTCACCTCCGACCGGCTCGAAGACCTCACCGTGGTCGACACGCCCGGCCTGTCGTCGACCAACTCGTCGATCTCCGACGAGGCCCGCCGGTTCCTGTTCAACGAGGCGCCGATCGACGACGACATCGACGACGACTCCGCCGGCGCGCTGTCCGGCGCCGAGGCGATCGTGTACGTGTTCACCCAGTCGGTGCGCGAGGACGACCTGCAGGCGCTGAAGTCGTTCCAGTCGATGTCCTCGAAGCTGTCGAGCAACCCGATCAACTCGCTCGGCCTGTTCAACAAGGTCGACAAGCTCTCCGGTACCGGCGACCCGTGGCCGGTGGCCGAGCCGCTGGCCAACCAGCAGGGCCAGGTGCTGCGCCGGGTGGTGTCCGACGTGGTACCGGTGATCGGGCTGCTCGCCGAGACCACCGAGGCCGGCCGGCTGACCGCCGCGGACTGCGAGGCGCTGCGCACCATCGCGTCGATGTCCGACACCGAGCGACAGGTGCTGCTCGCCTCCGTCGACCTGTTCATCGCCCGCGACTGCGCGGTGTCCAAGGCGCAGCGGGAGCGGCTGCTGCGGCTGCTGGACATCTACGGCGTGTCGTTCGCGGTGGCCCAGTTCGTCGCGAACCCGAGACTTGCCACCGGCGAGCTGGTCAAGCAGCTGTTCCTGGCATCGGGCTTCCCGCGGGCCCGCTCCACCCTGGAGCGGGCGTTTCGCTGGCGCACCGACGCGATCAAGGCCGGCTGGGCGCTGACCAGCCTGGAGAAGATCGCCGGGCACGCCGAGCGCCCCGCCGACCGTGAGCTGCTGCGCGACGCCGTCGAGCGGGTGCTGCAGCAGCCCGAGTACCACCGGCTGCGGATGCTGGACGTCGCGCAGCAGGTCACCACCGGCTCGGTGGCGCTGCCCGAAGACATGGAGAACGAGCTGACCCGGCTGGCACTGTCCGACGATCCGCACTGGATTCTCGGCATGTCCGGCGCCACCGTCGAGCAGCTCGCCAAGGCGGCGCTGGAGGCGGCGACGCGGTGGCGGGCGTTCGCGGTCGCCGGTGCCAGCCCCGCCCAGGCGCGGATCGCCCATGTCGTCCACCGCGGCTTCTTCCTGCTCTCCCAGCAGGTTCGAAAGAGTCAGCCCGCCTGAGTCGCGCGATGCGCTTCGGATAAAGGAGCCCCCCATGTCCTCGAGCAACCTCCGCGTCGTCGCCGCCGGTGTCGCCGCGATAGTCGCCGTACTCACCGGCATCGTCGGCGGCTGGGTCGGCGCCAAGACCGGGACCTGCACCCTGCAGGTGCAGACCACCCCGGCCGACGGTGCCGCACCGGGTAGCTCCGACGGCCGCGGCGTGATCAGCCGCAGCGCCGGCTGCGAGTCGAGCTTCTCGGTGCAGACCGCCGCGGTCGGATTCGTCGGCGCCGGGCTGGCCGGCGGCGTCGCCGTCGCGCTGCTGTTCGCCGCCCGCCGCGACAACGACAAAGAGTCGACGGTCACCTCGGCGCCGCCCGCCGCCGGCGCCGACCCCGGCCTCGCCCAGCGCGCCGAGCAGGCCGAGACCGAGCGCGGCAGCCTGATCCAGACCTGCGTGTACGTGCGGGATCGCGCCACCAGCAAGGCGATCGCCGACGTGCTGGGCCGGTCGCTGCAGGAGGTGGGTGTGACGACCGTGGCGCCGGTCGGCGCCCGGTTCGACCCGGCGCACCATGAGGCCGGCGGGGCCACCCCCACCACCGATTCGGCCCTCGCCGGCACCATCGCCGCGGTCGAGGTACCCGGCTACGTCGACCGCGGTGTCGTGCTACGCGCCCCCGTGGTCACCGTGTACAAGGAAGAGGGACGGCAGTGAGCGCACCGGCCAAGACCAACCAGGCCTCGAACACCGCCGCTCTGGAGAAGCTGCTGCGCGGCGCGGTCGACGCGGGCCTCGCACACCTGCGCCGTATCGACCCGGACGCCGCGTCCGACCTCGACGTGCTCCGCCGTCGCGAGCAGACCGTGCCGAGCATCGTGGTGGTCGGCGAGACCAAGCGGGGCAAGAGTTCGCTGACCAACGCACTGATCGGGGTACCGAACCTGTCCCCGGTCGACGCCGCCGTCGCCACCAGCTCGTACCTGGAGTTCGTGCACGGGCCGCAGCCGGCCGCGCAGGCGTACATCCCGGGGCGGGAGGACCCGATCCCGGTGCGCATCGAGGACATCCGCGACTACGGCACCGTGCTCGGCCGGCTGCCCGAGGGGGTCCGGCCGCCACGCCGGCTGGAGATCTTCCACCCGGCGCCGATGCTGCAGTACGCCTCGCTGCTGGACACCCCCGGTGTCGGTGGGCTCGACTCGCTGCACGCCGAGGTCGCCCTCGACGCGGTGGAGCGGGCCACCGCGCTGCTGTTCGTGGTCGACGCGTCCGCGCCGTTCTCCCAGCCGGAACTGAACTTCCTGATCGAGGCCAGCAAGCGGGTCAACATGGTGCTGTTCGCGCTGACCAAGGTCGACGCGTACCCGGGGTGGCGGACCATCCTGGACGACGACCGGTCGCTGCTGCGCGCGCACGCGCCGCGGTTCGCCTCCGCGCCGTTCTTCCCGGTCTCGTCCCGGCTGGCCGAACTGGCGCTGCAGATGCCCGCCGACGCCGCCGCCGAGATCGTCAAGGAGTCGCGGGTCGCCGAACTGCAGCACGGGCTGATCGGGCTGGCCGCCAAGGGCACCGCGCTCAAGACGGCCAACACGCTGCGCGCGGTGCGTACCGAGTTCGTCCGGCTGGACCTGAGTGTCGGTGACCGGATGAAGTCGGCCGACCCGGACCCGGCGCTGCTGGAGCGGCTCAAGGAGGAACGCGGCAAGGTCAACTCGCGCAAGCGGTCGGAGACCAAGCAGTGGTCGCTGGCGCTCAACACCGAGACCCAGCGGGCCCGGGTCGACGCCCAGTCCCGGCTGCGCAAGTACATCACCCAGCTGCAGGACGACTTCGGCAAGACCATCGAGAAGGGCTCCGGCGGCGACATCAAGAAGCTGCCGTACGAGGTGGACCGCGCGCTGTACGCGGTGTCGATCCGACTGTCGGCCGACCTGGAGCACCGGTTCCGGGTCATCGGGCAGCGCATCCTGGCCAGCGTGTTCAGCCCGCAGGAGCTCAACTACGTGCTGCGCCGGCTCAACGCCAAGCTGCGCACCGCGATGACCGCCAAGCCACAGAAGGAGGGCTCCGGCGACCAGTCGCTCGTGGTGATGTCGGCCTTCAGCACCGGCCGCGGGCTGTACTCGCTGGCCAGCGCCGGCGGCGCGACTCTCGGCGCGTCCGCCCTGGCCGGCGGCATCGTGGTGCCGGTCGTCGGGGTCGGGATCGGCCTCGCCGCCGGCGCGTTCATGATGTGGCGGCGCAAGGTGCAGGCCAACCGGTCGCAGGCCAAGGTGTGGCTGCGGGAGGTGCTCGGCGAGTCCCGGGCGGCACTGTCCGACGAGATCGCGACCCGATTCACCGACTTGCAGTACGCCCTGACACTGGCGTTGGACGAGGCGATCGAGCGGCGGCTCAAGCAGCTCGACGGGCAGATCGCCGAGATCGACAAGACGATGGTCGAGGACAAGAACAGCCGGCAGAAGAAGCGTGCCGACCTGCAGAAGGAGCGCGAGCAGCTGCGGGCCCGGATCAAACAACTCGACGAGGTGCTGATCAAGGCGCGCGGCATCGCGCCGGCGGCCCCGTCGGACACGCAGGGGGGATAGTCGGCCATGGACGAGCACGGCGGGCCGATCTTCGGCGACCACGACAGCGGCGCCGACGACGGGTACGGGACCGACCACACCGACTCCGGTGACCCGGTCACCGGCGGGTTGGACGGCGACGAGCTGGCTGAGCACGGGCTGGGCGACCACGGGTACGGCGACGAGCACCTCGACGTCGACCAGCACGACCAGGATCTCGATCCCGACACCGGGTCGCACGACGGGGCCGGCGACGGTCTCGGGCTGGAGTACGGCGAGCTGTCCGACGACGACGGCCGCGGCGAGCCGACGGACGTGCCCGGCACCGACCCGTTCAGCGACGTGGACGAGGACGACCAGCAGGCGCCGGACCTCGACCCCGACCCGGTGCCCGGTACCGACCCGGACCTCGACCTGGTGGGCGACGATCCGGCCTGGGCGGCCGAGGACGTGTTCCCGCCGCAGCTGGAGATCGGTGAGCCGCCGGAGCCGGTGGACGGCTTCCCGTGGAGCGATCCCGCCGTGCTCGGCGAGCAGCACGACCTGTCGGTGCAGAGCCCGTCCGATCCGGGGGCGCAGCCGGCCGGCTCGGCCGCCGACCTGTTCGACTACGACGGTCGGTCGGTGCCCGACGGTGTCGACCCGTGGCAGGCACTGGCAGGCTCGGACGACCCCGCCACCAGCTCGCTCGCCCGCTTCTGGGCCCCGGGCGGCTGACCCGCGGCGCCGGGCCACCGAGTCCGCCCCGCGCCGGGCCCCTGTTTCCGGTGCCGGACCATCCCATCCCTGGCCCGGCACCGAGCCACCGTGGCTGGCACCAGCGACGATCGCTGCTGCCAGGCACGGTCGGTTGCCGGTGCCGGCATGGTCGTTCAGCCCAGGTCGTTCACGACCCGTCGCGAACGACCTGCGGCTGTCACTACTCCGCCTGGGCGCGGTCGACTGGCGTGGACCGCGCCGGTGTGCCGACCCGGCGGGTCAGCGAGCCACCGCGTAGACCAGCAGGCCCACGAACGCCAGCACCAGCACGACCGCCACCACCAGGGTGCCGACCACTGCCGGCTCCTGGTACCAGTTGCGCCCCGAGCCGTCCTCGGCGGCTGCGGTGGCGGCGGGCGGCGCCGCGGCCATCGGCCGCTGCGGCGCCGCCATCGGGGCGGCGGTGGGCCGCATCGGCGCCTGCTGCACCGGCGGGCGCGGGCCGGCCTGCTGTACCGGCGGGCGCGGCGCCGGGGTCGGCGCCGGACGCGGCGGGCTCGGGATCACCGGCCGGGCCGGGGGCCGGTTGCCGGCCGGGGCCGGCCGGACCGGCGGCCGGTGCTGCGGCTGTACCGGCCGCGGCGGGATCGCCGGACGCTGGTTGGGCGGCCCGCCCACCGCGAGCGAACCCTCCACCACGACGGTCTCCGGCTGCTCCAGCGCGGTCGGCGCCACCCCGAGGGTGGTGTGCACGAGGTGCCCGGCCAGCGGGATCCGGCTGGACCCGCCGACCAGGAAGATGCCGACCAGGTCGCGGGGCGTCAGCCGGGCCTCGGAGATGGTGCGCTGCAGGCACTCCACCGTCCGCTCCAGGTGCGGGCGGATCAGCGACTCCAGCTCCTCGCGGGTGACGTGCGCGTCCACCTCCAGCGCCGGCAGGTGGATGTCCGAGCTGGAGGTACGCGACAGCATCTCCTTCGCGCCGCGCACGTCCTCGTACAGCATGCGGCGGTAGCGGCGGTCACCGGACTCACGGGGGTTGATCAACCGCGCCCACAGCTCCGGGTGCGACTGCGAGTACGTCTTGCCGAGGTGCTCGATGATGGCGTGGTCGAAGTCGAGACCGCCGACGTCGGGCAGGCCTTCCTCGGCGAGCACCTCGAAACCCGACTGGGTGCGGCGCACCACGGTGGCGTCGAAGGTTCCGCCACCCAGGTCGTAGATGGCCAGCGATCGGCCCACCGGCACCGCGGTGCCCAGCACGGCGGTGAAGTAGGACGCGGCGCCGACCGGCTCGGCGATCAGCTGCGGCCGGGGCAGCCCGGCCAGCCGGGCACCCTCCACCAGCAGGCTGCGCCGCCGCTCACCCCACCGGGCCGGGTGGGTCATGCGCAACTGCTCGGGCATCCCACCGATCTGCCGGCGGGCCTCGGTGATCACCTGCTCCAGCACGTACGCGATCACCCGCGGCACCGGGATCTCCTGGTCGCCCAGGAACACGGTGCCGTCGTCGATGCGGCGCTTCGGGTTCGGTTCGAACCGGGTGGGGTCGACCCGGGCGTTACGCTCCGCGTCCCGCCCCACCAGCATCCGGCCATCGGGGGCCAGATAGACCGAGGAAGGCAGCAGCGGTGACCCGTCGAACAACAGTGGCCGAACCCGCCCATCGGGCATTCGGAGCATGGCCACTGTGTTCGACGTGCCGAAGTCGATTCCGAGCACGCGCATACAAGATCTCCCTCCTCGCCGGACACGATACTGCCCGGGTGCCCGTGCCCGGTGTGCCGGCGGGGCGGGTCGACAAACGAGGGTGTCGGGCAGGGATACTCGGCGGGTGAACAGCCAGCAGGAGCCCACCACCCACAGCGGCCGGTATCCGTACCTGGACGCACCGTTGCCGTTGGCGTTCGCGCACCGCGGCGGCGCGGCGGACGGTGACGAGAACACCGTCGCGGCGTTCCAGCGCTCCGCCGACCTCGGCTACCGGTACGTCGAGACCGACGTGCGGGCCACCGCCGACGGCGTACCGGTGATCTTCCACGACGCCGACCTGACCCGCCTGGCCGGGCGCAACGTGGCGCTGGAGACGCTGCGGTTCGCCGACCTGGCGACGATCCGGGTCGGCGGCGAGCAGGCCGTACCGAAGCTGGTGGACGTGCTCGACGCGTGGCCGAAGCTGCGGTTCAACCTGGACGTGAAGTCGTGGCCGGCGGTGCGGCCGCTGGTCGAGGCGATCCGGGCGACCGGTGCGGTGGAGCGGGTGCTGGTCGCGTCGTTCTCCGACCGGCGGCTCGCCGCGGTGCGCCGCGAGCTGGGCCCACGGCTGGCGACCTCGCTCGGCCCGGCCGCCCTCGCCCGGCTGCGCGCGGTGTCGGTCGCCGGGCACAGCATGCTGGGGCTCACCCCGGGGGTGCCGGCCGCGCAGGTGCCGGTACGGCTGGGACCGCTGCGGGTGGTCGACCGGCGCTTCGTGGCCTACGCGCACCGGCTGGGCGTGCAGGTGCACGTGTGGACCATCGACGAGCCGGCCGAGATGCACCGGCTGCTGGACCTCGGTGTGGACGGGATCATGACCGATCGGATCGACGTGCTGCGGGAAGTGTTACTCGCTCGTGGCCAATGGGACGCCTGACGGCTTGACGGCACCCGCATGATCGTCTCGGAGGCTGTCGGGGCCCGGCACGACCGATGATGTGATCCCGCACAGCCGCTCGGGTCCGCGAGCGACCGGAGCAGGCCGACGGCAGGAGACGGCGAGCATGAGCACCACCGCACCGGCGGACGAGCTGACCAGCAGCCGCCGCGAGCGCGTCGGCTGGTACTTCTACGACTGGGCCAACTCGGCGTTCGCCACCACGGTGATCACCGTGTTCCTCGGCCCGTTCCTGACCCAGGTCGCGAAGCAGGCGGCCGGCTGCGGTTCGGGCAGTTGCACCGGCGTCCGGCTGCACCCGTTGGGCATCCCGGTCGCGCCCGGCGCTTTCTACGCCTACCTGGTGTCGCTGTCGGTGATCCTGACCGTGGTGGTGCTGCCGATCGTCGGTGCGGTCGCCGACCGGTCGGCACGCAAGAAGCGACTGCTCGCCGTGTTCGCCTACCTCGGTGCGGCGGCGACCGTCGGGATGGTGGCGGTCGGCGGCGGCCGGTACCTGCTGGGCGGGGCGCTGTTCCTGGTCGCGAACATCAGCCTGGGCGCCAGCGTGGTGGTGTACAACTCGTTCCTGCCGCAACTGGCCGGCGCCGACAAGCGGGACTCGATCTCGTCGATCGGGTGGGCGATCGGCTACCTGGGTGGCGGGCTGCTGCTGGCCGGCAACCTGGTGGCGGTGTTCGCCTTCGGTACCAACCTGACCGTGGCCCGCTGGTGCATCGTGTCGGCCGGGCTGTGGTGGGCGGCGTTCACCACGGTGCCGGTGCTGCTGCTGCGGGAGCGACCCGGTACCGCGCACACCGCACGCTCCGGCGGGCTGCTCGACGGGTTCCGGCAGCTGGGGCACACCCTGGCCGGGCTGCGGGCGTACCCGTTGACGTTGTTCTTCTGGGTGGCGTACCTGATCTACAACGACGGCATCCAGACGGTGCTGAGCCAGGCGAGTGTGTTCGCCACCGAGGAGCTGAAGCTCGGTACCGACACGCTGACCGCGACGATCCTGGTCATCCAGTTCCTCGCGTTCGGCGGAGCGCTGCTGCTGGGGTGGCTGGCCAAGCTGATCGGCGCCTGGAAGTCGGTGCTGCTGTCGCTGGTGCTGTGGGTGGTGGTGGTCGGCTGCGCCTACTTCGTCCCGGCGCACAACGTGCTGCTGTTCGTGGCACTGGGTTCGGGAATCGGGCTGGTGATGGGCGGCAGCCAGGCGCTGTCTCGCTCGCTGTACTCGCAGCTGGTGCCCGCCGGGCGGGAGGCGGAGTACTTCGGGCTCTACGAGATCGGCGACAAGGGCACCAGCTGGCTGGGGCCGCTGCTGTTCGGACTGGTGTTCCAGCTGACCGGCAGCTACCGGCTGGGCGTGGTGTCGCTGCTGGTGTTCTTCGTGGCCGGGCTGATCGCGCTGGCGCTGGTGCCGATGCGCCGGGCCATCACCGCGGCCGGTAACACCCCGCCCCGGCTGCTCTGACCGACGGTCGCTCCGGCGCGCGGGAGCGGTCCCGCTAAGGTTGCGGCTCGTGACAGCCGACCTCGACGACCTCAGCGCGCTGGCCCGGCCGGTACCGCGGGGTGACACCTACCAGCCCGCCCGGTTGAAGTTCTTCCACGGTCCGATGGACTGCGGCAAGTCGACGCTGGCGCTGCAGATGGATCACAACCACGCCCGGCAGGGCCGCCGCGGCCTGCTGCTGACCCGGCTGGACCGGTCCGGCGCGGCGCGCATCTCCACCCGGATCGGGCTGGATCGCCGGGCCATCGAGGTCACCGACGAGTTGGACCTGCGGGAGCTGGTGCGCGGCAAGTGGGCGCTGGGCGCCCGCATCGACTACCTGATCTGCGACGAGGTGCAGTTCTTCGCCGTCGACCAGGTCGAGCAGCTGGCCGATCTGGTCGACCACGCCGACATCGACGTGTACGCGTTCGGGCTGGCCACCGACTTCCGCAGCGAGCTGTTCCCGGCCACCAAGCGGCTGCTGGAGCTGGCCGACGGGGTGTACCAGCTGCAGGTGGAGGTGCTGTGCTGGTGCGGCCGGCGCGGCCGGCTCAACGCCCGCGTGGTGGGCAACCGGGTGGTACGCGAGGGTGAGCAGGTGTTGACCGGCGACACCGGCCGCGACGACCCGGTGCACTACCAGGTGCTGTGCCGGGCGCACTACCGGTCCGGCGATCTGGGGCCGGCGGCGCCGGCGGCCGGCCAACTGCCGCTGGGCTGAGCCGCCCGGCTCGCCGGTGCCGGGTTCGAGGCGCCCGGCTCGCTGGTCCGGGTTGGGCCGTCCGGTCAGCTGGCGCTGGGCGCAGCGGTCGTCCCGCTGGCCGGGTCGTCGGTGCCGGGAGCCGGACCGGTGTGCTCGGCCGGGGTGGCGCGGGAGGCCGGGGTGGCGCGGGAGGCCGGGATCGCGGCAGCGCGCCGGGACAGAAACTTGCGCGCCGCGGCGTGACCGGCCGCGTAGAGGGTGCGCTGGGTTTCCCGGTCGATGCCGAAGTCGAGGGTGGACACCCCGTGGGTGTCCACGAACAGGGTCCGCGCGGTGGTGTTCTCGTCGTCCAGGTGGTAGGCGTCGTGCGCGTCCAGCAGGGTGTGCAGCGCGGCGAAAGCGAGGTCGATCGGCCCGTCGATGGCGTGGCTGATCTGCCGGGCCGCCGGCCGGCCGGACAGCTTCACCCCGTAGGTCGGCCACCGGTTCGGCTTGCCGTCGGTGCGGTCGAACACGTCGATCGGGAAGTTCGACAGCATGCCGCCGTCGACCAGGGTGCACTCCCCCAGCCCGTGCCCGGCGGTCAGCGTCACCGGCCGGAAGAAGAACGGGTACGACATCGACGCGCGCACCGCGAGCGCCACCGGCTGCTCGTCGGCGTCCAGGCCGTAGTGCTGGTAGTCCCAGGGCAGCCGGACCAGCTGGCCGCGGGACAGGTCGGAGGCGACGACGACCAGTCGGTAGCGCCGATCGGGCGGCAGCGAGGTGCCGGGGTCGTCGTCGATGCGCAGGTCGCCCCAGGTGTGCACGCCGCGCTCGGCGAGTTGCCGTTCGATCCAGTGCAGCGCGACGTCGCCCTTGTAGACGCCGTCGTGCAGCAGCAGCTCGATGCCCTTGCCGAGCAGCCCGAACCGGTCGAGCACGGTCGGGTCGGCGAACGAGCGGTAGTCGAGCGTCTCCATCAGCTCGACCAGTTCGCGCACCGGCCGGCCGGCCTGCTGGCAGGCGGCGCACAGCGCGCCGACGATCGCGCCGGCGGAGGCGCCGGCGATGCGGGGGAAGCTCAGGCCCCGCTCGGCCAGCTCCTCGATCGCGCCGAGCAGCCCGATCCCCTTGACCCCGCCGCCCTCCAGCACCAGGTCGGCGTAGCGCGAGTTGTCCATGGCGGTGGCCCTTCCGGCGTTGCGGTCCTACCCGTTCGAGCCTAGCCGCCAGCACGACAAACCGGTCACCAGACCATCCGGTCTACTCGTCGGTAACCAAGCCTGGCAGACTGCACTCATGAACCGGTACGTGCAGACCATGCCCGCCCTGCCCGACGTGTACGCCGCCGACCCGGTGCTGCGCAGCTGGCTGGACCGGCTGCTCGGCGCGGACGGGCACGCCGCCGCCCGCGGCCGCCTCACCGCACTGTCCGACGACGTACGCGACAGCCTGCGCGCCGCGCACACCGACGCCGAGACGCACCCGCCGGTGCTGCACCGGTACGGGCCGTTCGGCGAGCGCATCGACCGGATCGAGACCGCGCCGGGCTGGCAGGCGCTGCGCGCCGCGGCGGCCCGGCACGCGCTGGTGGCGCTGCCGTACCAGTCGCAGGCCCGGGCGGTGTGGGGCGCCGGCGCCCGGGTCGTGCAGTACGCGCTGCTCTACCTGTACGGGCCGGAGTCCGCGACGTTCAACTGCCCGCTGGCGATGGCCGACGGGGCCAGCGCGCTGCTGTCCCGCCCGGAGGTCGACCCGGCGCTGCGGGACACCTGGCTGCCGCGGCTGACCGCCACCGACCCGGACGTCGCGATCACCTCCGGGCAGTGGATGACCGAGGCGCAGGGCGGCTCGGACGTGTCCGGCAGCACCACCATGGCCCGCCGCGACGGCGACGGCTGGCGGCTGACCGGCGAGAAGTGGTTCTGCTCGGCGGCCGACTCGGCGATGGCGATCGCGCTCGCCACCCCGGACGGCGGCACCGGGCTGAGCCCGTTCCTGGTGCCGCGCTACGCCGCGGACTCGCCGCTGGGCGCCGGCCTCGCCGCCGACGCGCCGGCACCCGGGGTGCGGGTGCACCGGCTCAAGGACAAGCTCGGTACCCGAGCGCTGCCGACCGCGGAGATCGGCCTGACCGACGCGTACGCGCTGCCCGTCGGGGAACCCGACGAGCATGGCGTGGCCCGGATGATGACACTGCTGCGCATCGCCCGGCTGCACAACGCCGCCGCGTCGTCGGCCGGGATGCGCCGCGGGCTGTGGCTGGCCCGGGCGTACGCCGGCGAGCGGCGGGTGTTCGGCGCCCCGCTGGTCGAGGCGCCGCTGCACCGGGCCACCCTGGGCCGGCTCGCCGTGCACGCGGAGGCGGCGCACGCCCTGGCCGCGCACGGGTTCGCGCTGCTGGGCCGGGTCGAGGTGGCCGGCGACGAGGACGCCGCGGCCGAGCTGCGGCTCGCCGCGACGCTGGCGAAGCTCGCCACCGGCCGGCTCGCCGTCTCGTCCGCCTCGGAGTACGTGGAGTGCTTCGGCGGCGCCGGTTACGTGGAGGACACCGGCATCCCGCGGCTGATCCGGGACGCGCAGGTGCTGCCGATCTGGGAGGGCACCACCAACGTGCTGGCACTGGATCTGCCGCGGGCGATCGCCGGGCGCGGCGCGCACCGGCCGCTGCTGGCCCGCATCGCCGCGGCGGCGCGGGACGCCGGCGCGGCGGGCGGGCGGTGGCTGGGCCCGGCGGGTACCGCGCTGGGCGACGCGCACGCGCGGTTGACCGCCGCCACCGACGCGGTCGCGACCGACCCGACCGCCCGCCGGGTCACCGTGGGCGCCCGTACCCTCGCGCTGCGGCTGGCGGACGCCTACGCGGCGGCGTTGCTGGTCGAGCAGGCGCTGTACGAGGCGGAGCGCGGCGACCAGCGGGCTTCCGCGGTCGCGGCGCTGTGGTGCGCCGACCGGCTCACCGGCGCCGACGTCGCGGCGGAGGCGGACGCGTCGTTCGAGTCGCTGGTGGACGGGACGCCGCTGAGCTGATGCCCCGGGTGCCGCGGCCCGCCGCCGGCCGCGGCACGTTCAGCCGTCGGTGCCGTCGGTGCCGTCGGTACCGTCCGGGCTCGGCGGCGACTCCTCGGCGGCGGCGACCTCCAGGCGGAAGTGCCCGGCCGAGTGGACCATCATCGCAACGACCCCGCTGGCCAGCACCGCGACCCCGGCGTACCAGCGGATGTGCCAGAAACCGGCGACCACGCCGACGAATCCGAGCAGCTGCGCGACCGCGCGGCTGAGCCGGACCAGCCGCGAGTCGCTGGTCCGCCGCCGGAAGTCCTCCTGCCGGCTGACCAGTACCAGCGCGGCCAGCAGCGGGATCGCGACCGAGAACGCGAGCACGCAGACGGTCGCCGACCGGTTCAGGCTGCTCGCGGTCAGGAACGGCTGCACCAGCACCAGGCCGACCGCGATCAGCCCGCCGTAGATCAGGTTGTTCTGCCGGACCCACTCCTGCTGCTGGTCGGGGGCGCGGCTGGCCTGCCGGAGGCGTTCGGCCTGCCGCTGGGCGCGCTCGCTGGTCCGCCGGGCCTGCTCCTTGGCCTCCCGCCGCTGCTCGCTGCGCCGTTCCGGATCGACTGCCACGATCGTCATCCTCCTCGGGCCGACCGGCCGTCAGTGCGGCTCGGCGTCGGCGAGCAGCATGGCCAGGCGGTGCGACGGCGAGCGGTCCAGGTTGTGCCGGGCCCGGTCGTAGCGCCGGGTGGTCCGCGGGTCGGCATGCCCGAGCAGGTCCTGCACGTCGTGCAGGCTGGCGCCGGCGTCCAGTGCCAGCGTCGCGCAGGCGTGCCGCAGGTCGTGCGGGTGCAGCGAGTCCGCCAGGTGTGGCAGCGCGTCCGCGGCCAGGGTGCGCAGCAGCCGCCAGATCGCGTACCGGTCCAGGGCCCGGCCGGTGGCGGTCACCACCAGCGGCCCGCCGGTACGGCCGGCCAGGTAGTCGTCGAGGATCGCCGCGGCCCGCGGCGGCACCACCATGCGCTGGCTGCGGCCGCCCTTGCGGGTCACCGTCAGCACCCGGTGCCCCCGTTCGTACCCGAGGTCGGCGACGGTGGCGCCGACCAGTTCGGAGACCCGCAGCCCGCACAGCAGCAGCAGCGTGACGACCACCTCGGCGCGCGGCGAGTGCCGGTGCGCGGCGCCCAGCAGCAGCCCCGCCTCGGCCGCGGACAACCCGGTGGACTGCACGTTGTCGCCGACCTTGGGCCGCCGGACCCGCTGCACCGGGTTGCGGGCGATCAGCTCCTCGTCCTGCCCGTACGCGTAGAAGCCGGACAGCGCCGACAGCCGGCGGACCAGGGTGGCCGGTGCGACGCCGAGCTCGTCCAGGTGCGCGCGGTAGGCGTCCAGGTGCACCCGGCGGGCGGTCAGCACGTCGACGCCCTCGCTGCCGCACCAGTCGAAGAAGTGCGCGAGGTCGCGGGCGTAGGCCGCCCGGGTGTTGCCGTGATGCGACAGCAGGAACGCCGCGGCGAGCCGCTGTGCCGGGCTCGGTTCCCGGCGGGGCGCGGCGACCTGCGCCTCGACCCGGACCAGCTCCGCGGCGGGTACGGATGACGGTTCGCTCACCTCCGCGAGCCTAGCGGTGCACGTACCGTTGCTTGCTTCGGCTCGGTACGCGCGTCGCCGGCTGCTCGCGCTCGACCCGCCGGCTCGCGGGCCCGCCGGGTGCCGGCGGTGCCGGAGGTGGGTGCCGGGCCGCCGCGAGGTCGGCTGCAGGTTTCGAGGACCGGCCATCTTGTTGACATGACATCGTTCTGCCGAGTACTTTCGTTGACATGTCCACAACAAGGATCCTGTTCGGCCTGAACGTCCCGGCCGCCGCCGGGCCCGGCGCCGACCCGGTGGCCACCGCGGTCGCCGCCGAGCAACTGGGCTACGACTTCGTGGCCACCTCCGACCACCCCTGCGGAGACTCCCCGACGTTCGAGACCTGGACGATGCTGACCTGGATGGCCGCGGCCACCAGCCGGATCAGGGTGGCCAGCCGGGTGCTCGGCGTGCCCTACCGCAATCCGGCGATGGTGGCGAAGATGGCCGAGACGCTGCAGCGCCTGTCCGGCGGGCGGCTGATCCTCGGGCTCGGCGGCGGCTACTCCGACGACGAGTTCCGGGCCTTCGGGCTGCCGGTTCCATCGGCGCGTGACAAGGTCGACGGGCTGGCCGACGCGATCCGCATCGCCCGCGGGCTGTGGTCGCAGCAGGCGTTCAGCCACACCGGCCGGGTCCATCACACCGACGCCGCGCAGCTGTCCCCCAAACCGGACCGGCCGATCCCGATCTGGCTCGGTACGTTCGGGCCGCGGGCGCTGGCGGTGACCGGGCAACTGGCCGACGGGTGGATCCCGTCGCTCGGGTTCGCGCCGCCGGACGTGGCGGCACGGATGCGCCTGCGGATGCTCGACGCGGCGGCCGCGGCCGGCCGCGACCCGGGCGAGATCACCTGCGCCTACCACCTGGCGGTCCGCGTGCAGGACACGGTGCGGAGCGCCGACCCGGCGGCGGAACCAGTCACCGGCCCGCCGGATGCCCTGGTCGAGCGGTTCCTGGGCTTCGCCGAGCGCGGCTTCACCGCGTTCAGCGTCGCGCTGCCCGGCCCCGACCCCGAGACGCAGCGCGAGCTGTTCGCCCGCACGGTGATCCCCGCGGTGCGGGCCGCCGCCTGACCGGCGGTCAGCGCGGTTCGACGATGTCGCCTTCCAGCGGCGCCTCGGCGTCGGCGGCCTCGTGCCGGTGCTGGCGGACCCGGACGGTGCGCGGGCCGAACACCTGCCCGGCGAGGTCGGGCGACAACCGCCGCACCGCCGCGGCCTGCACGCCCCGGGCAGCGAGCCGACGCAGCGCCGGGATCAGCAACAGCGCGCCGACCACGTCGCTCAGGTAGCCGGGGAACGCGATCAGCGCGGCGGCCGCGAGCGCCAGCAGCCCGTTGGTGGCCTCCGCGCCGGGCGGCCGGCCCTCGTTCAACGCGCCACGGAACCGGCGCCAGGCGCGGGGCCCGACCCGGCCGATGAGCACGGCACCGGCGACGGAGGTGGCGAGCAGGATCAGCAGCGCCCAGCCGAGCCCGATGAAGTGGGCGACGGCCAGCAGCACGGCCAGCTCGGCGAGCGCGAGCAGCACCGGCGTCACGAGGGCGATGGCGGCGAGGCGCACGGGTCACCTCCGGGTTCGGGTTCGGCCACTCCACCGTAGCCCGGCGGCGGCGAGAAGGCCGGCCAGCGCCGCGGCCACCAGCACCATTTCGGGTATGGCGCCCAACCGGGTGGCAAGGGTGGTGCCCTCCCCCAGCCGGGTGGTGGTCTCGATGACCCGGCGGGTGTTGAACGTGGTGGCGTCGTGCACGCTGCCGTCGGCGCCGACGAACGCCGAGACCCCGACCGTGGAGGCCATCAGCGCCGGCCGCCCGTGCTCGACGGCCCGCTCCTGCACCATGGCGAGCTGTTGCCGGGACTCGGCGGTGTTGAAGTCGGCGTTGTTGGTCTGCACCGTGATCAGGTCCGCGCCGTGCGTGATCGTGTCCCGGACGAGGCCGTCGTAGCCGACCTCGAAACAGATCACGTCACCGACGGTGGCCGGCCCGAGCTTCAGCGCGCCGGTGCGGTGGCCGGGCACGAAGTCGGAGCGGACCAGGTCGACCTTCTTGGTCACCTTGCGCGCGAGCGACCGCAGCGGGATGTACTCGGCGAACGGCACCGGATGCTGCTTGACGTAGATCGGCTGCTGCGGGCCGCCGCCGGGGGTCCACACGATGCCGGCGTTGCGCGCGTGGTCGCCCGGCCCCTCCAGTACCGCGCCGACCAGGATCGGGGCGCCGATCGCGGCGGCGGCCTGGTCGATGCGCTGGTAGGCATCCGGGTTCTGCAGCGGGTCGATGTCGGAGGAGTTCTCCGGCCACACCACCAGGTCGGGCCGCGGCTTGGTCCCGGCGTCGACCTGTCTGGCCAGGGCGAGGGTGGCATCGACGTGGTTGTCGAGCACCGCGCGGCGCTGGGCGTTGAACTCCAACCCGAGCCGCGGCACGTTGCCCTGCACGACCGCGATGCGCACCTTCCGGCCGTGCGGCACCGTCGCCGGTACGGCGAGGCCGGCCAGCGCGACCACGGCGGCCGCGGCGACCAGGGCCGCGGCGCGGGCGAGGGCGCCGGGCCGCGGGGCCCGCCAGCGCCGCCAGGCGGCGGCGGCGAGCAGGCCCCCGCAGGCGGCCACGGCGAAGGTGATCAGAGGTGCGCCGCCGAGCGCGGCCAGCCCGGCGAACGGACCGCCCTGCTGGCTGAACGCGACCCTGCCCCACGGGAAACCGCCCCAGGGCACCCGGCCGCGCAGCGCCTCCTGCGCGACCCACAGCGCGCCGGTCAGCAGCGGCCAGCTCCACCGGTACCGGTCGACCAGCCGGCTCGCGGCAGCCGCGGCGGCGCCCATCAGCGCCAGGTACAGCGCCTCGACCAGGGCCAACACGATCGGCCACGGCCAGTGCCCGATGACGATGCTGGTCCAGCTCAGCAGCGGGATGAACAGCGCGGCGCCGGCGACCAGGCCGGCCAGCGCCCCGCCGCGGGCGCGGCGGCGGTGGCAGGCGACCGCGAGCAGCGCCACCCCGATCGGCGCGGCCCACCACTGCCCGTACGGCGGGAAGGCGGCGAGCAGCGCGAACCCGGCGACCGCGGCGGCGGCGAGCGCGACCGGCAGCGGCAGCCGGCGGGGCGCGGCGGCGGCCGGCGGGGCGTCGGCAGGGTTGGTCGTCTCGCCGGTCAGCTGCTCGGAGGCGGTCACGGGCTCGATTGTGCCGCACCAGCCCGGCCGGGCCCCCTGCGCGGCCGACGGCACGGCACCGGCCGCCGGCTTCGTACCGTTTGTGCTGCCCGGACGGGTGCGGCGGACGATGGCGGTGCGGCGAGCCGTGGCGGCCGGGGCGCGGGGCCCCGGGGCGCACGGGGTGCAGGGTGGGCTCGGGGAGCACGCGGGTGCAGGGTGGGCTCGGGGAGCCGCGGGTGCAGGGTGGGCCCGAGGCCCACACGGGTGCAGGGTGGGCCGGGGACGGAAGAGGGGCGCGGCATCTGCCGCGCCCCGCGCTCCCAGGCCCTTCCCGGCCGGCACGTGCTCAGACGTTCCAACAGACCTTCGGACCGACCCGGTGCGGACTGGATGCCCACCCGTTGCCGTTGTCTACTGGCCGGCTGTTTCCCCCTGGCCCGTGTCGGTGCGGCGACCGGTTCGCCCGCCCCGCCGACCCCCGCCCACGTAACCTGGCCGCGTGGCGGCGCGACCTGCCGCCAACTTGCCCGTGGGTGGGGGGACGAAGTGAAGCCGAGCCGCCCCCCGAGGTAGGACGTCAAGCACGGTACGCACCCGCCCCCCGACGCTGTCAACCGGTACCGGTGAATCCGCCCGGACCCGACCCGGAAGTCCACCTTGCCTCGGCGTGTCGCCGCCCGGGTGTGTCGGGCCGTTCGGCGGATGGGACCGCCGGAACCGGCCCTGCCAGACTGCTGTCGTGACGGTGCGACGTGGTGTGGGTGGGCTGAACCTCGGCGTTCGGTTCCTGCTGGAGCTGGCGAGCCTCGCGGCCCTGGTGGCGTGGGGGCTGCGGCTGGACGCGGGCTGGCCGGTACGGCTGCTCGCCGGAATCCTGCTGCCGCTGGCTGCGGCGACGTGCTGGGGGCTGTTTGCCTCACCCAGGGGCCGGTTCCTGACCGCGCCGGGGCGGCTGGTGTGCGAGGTCGGCTTGTTCGGTGGTGCGACCGCGGCGCTGGTGGGCACCGGATGGCTCGCGCCGGGGGTGGTGTTCGGCGTGGTGGCGGCGGCGAGCCTGACCGTCACGTACGCGCTGGGGCAGCATCGGCAGGTCGAGCAGCAGGCCCGAGGGTAGCGGCCGGCGCGCTCAGCCGGCGGCGGCGAGGTCGGTGAGGTGCTGCGCGGCGAGCCGGGCGGCGGTACCCGGGTGCTCACCGGCGAGCAGCCCGACCGCGGCGAGCACGTAGCGGTGGTCGACGACGGTCGCCGCCCGGGTGGGCAGCGGGTAGCCGCCGGCGTGGTCGCCCAACGCCCCGGACAGCACCACCGGCGCGGAGCCGTCGTGCCGCAGCACCCCACCGGAACCCACCACCAGCCGCACCCGCCGCAGGTCGCGGCCGGGTCCGCGGCTGCCGTCGGCCCGGCGCTGCCCGCGCGCGTGCCGGCGCAGCGCGACGCGCAGCGCGAGGCCCGCGAGTCGCCGCTCGACGTCGCGGTCGGTGTCGCTGCCCGGCAGCAGGCCGGGGTCGCCGGCACGCCGGTCGGCGGCGGGCGCGAGCGCCGCCGCGTCGGCGTCCGACAGCAGCCGTTCGTCGCGGGCGGCGGCGAGGATGCCGGGCGCGTTCCAGCGCATCCCGAGATCACCCTCGACGGTGCGCGACCGCCACAGGGTGCCGGCGACCTCGCGGTGCGGCCCGTCGCGTTCGGCGTCGGGCACCAGCACCGAGTAGACGTCGGTGGTGGCGCCGCCGACGTCGACGGCGAGGATCTCCCCGGCGCCGGGGACCTCCCCGGCGCCGTCGGCGAGCAGTTCGACCCCGGCCAGTACCGCGTCGGGGGTGGCGGCCCGCACCAGCCGCGGGAACCGGGCGCCGGCGGACAGCTTCTTACCGCCGATGACGTGCGACAGGAACACCCGCCGGATCGCGGCGCGGGCCGGCGCCGGGTTGAGCTGCCCGATGCGCGGCAGCACGTTGTCGGTGACGCTCACCGGTACCCCGGCGTCGGCGAGGCGCTGCCGCACCGCGTCGGCGGCGTCGGCGTTGCCGGCGACCACCACCGGTACCCGCAGCCGGGTGCCGGCCAGCCGGGCCGCGTTGTGGGTCAGGACCTCCGCGTCGCCGCCGTCGGTGCCGCCGACCAGCAGCACCACGTCGGGTTTCGCGGCCCGCAGGGCACGTACGCCGGCGCCGTCGAGCGGCCCGGCGGCCACGTGCACGACGCGGGCACCGGCCGACAGGCCGACCCGGTGCCCGGCATCGGCGGTGACCAGGGGCTCGTAGCCGACCACGGCCAGCCGCAGCCCGCCGCCGGCCGAGGAGCACACGTACTGGGCGGACAGGTCGGCGCCGGGCAGCTGGTCGGCCAGCGCGGCCAGGCAGGCGTCGTAGCCGACCAGCACGTCGGTGTCGACGGTGGTGCGGTGCTCGGCGGTCGCGGCCAGCGCGCCGGTGCCGAGCTCCACCGCCAGCAGCTTGGTGTAGGTGGAGCCGACATCACCGCACACCGCGACGGCCCGGCCGGTGACGCCGGCCGCGGGCGGGTCGGGGCGGGCGGCCGGGCTCACGGGACGACGACGGTGCCGGTGGCGGTGACCGCCACGACCGGTTCGGCCAGCGCCTCGGCGGCGGAGGCGCCCCGGTCGGGGCGGCCCCGGCACACCACCCGCGACTCGAACCGGATGCGCCGCGAGCGCCGCCCGCGGGCCACCAGGGTCGCGGTGACCTCCAGCACGTCACCGGCCCGTACCGGGGCGCGGAACTGCACGTCGTCGTAGGAGGCGAACAGCCCCTCGTCGCCGTCGGTGCGGATGCACAGCTCGGTGGCGGCGTCGCCGAACAGGCCCAGCGAGTACGCGCCGTCGACCAGGTTGCCGGCGTAGTGGGCGTGGCTGGCCGGCACGTACCGGCGGTGGGTGACGGTGACCTGGTCGGCGGGTGCCAGCGGCTCAGGCACGGACGGCCTCCTTCGCGCGTTCGCGCCGGGTGATCAGGGCGTCGACGAGGTAGGACGCGACCTCGCCGGGGGTGGTGCTGCGGCCGAAGATGCGGTCGACGCCGAGTTCGTCGGACATCAGCTCGTCGAACCGCGGGCCGCCGGCGACCAGCAGCGGCCGTTTGCCGGCACCGAACGCCTCCCGGAACGCCGCGGACGCCTCCCGGGTGTTGTGCAGGTGCGCGTCGCGTTGGGTGACGACCTGGGAGATCAGTACCGCGTCGGCGCGCTCGGCGCGGGCCGCCTCGACCAGGTCGGGCACGGCCACCTGGGCGCCGAGGTTGACCACCCGCATCTCCCGGTAGTACTCCAGGCCCTTGTGTCCGGCGGTGCCCTTGATGTTGAGGATGGCGTCGATGCCGACGGTGTGCGCGTCGGTACCGATGCAGGCACCCACGACCACCAGCTTGCGGCGCAGCTTCTTGCGGATGGTCTGGTTGACCGCCGCCGCGCTCAGCTCCGGGAAGTCACGTTCGACCACCCGCACCGTCGACACGTCGACCAGGTGGTTGACCTGGCCGTACACGACGAAGAAGGTGAAGTCGGGGCCCATCGCCTTGGCGTGCACCAGCATCGCCGGGTCCATCCCCATCTTGCCGGCGAGTTGCAGCGCGGCGCCCTCGGCGCGCTTGTCGTGCGGGATCGGCAGCGTGAACGACAGCTGCACCATCCCGTCGCCGGTGGTGTCGCCGTAGGGCCGGACGATCTGGTGCTGCCCGGCGGCGTCCGGGCCGGCGTCGGTGCTGGCGCTCATGCGTCCGCCTCCAGGATGTCGGTGGCCGGGTTGTAGTAGGCGGCGTCCTTGCGGGCCACCCCGGCCAGGCCCTTCCCGCCGTCCGGCGGGCGCTTCATGATGCCGAAGGTGCCGGCGCCGATCGCATCCAGCAGCCCCTGCTCGCCGATGCGTTCCAGCAGCTCCAGCGCTTCGGACAGGACCTGGTTGGCGCGCTGCTGGATGAACCCGCCGGGTGCGGGGACGAAGTCCTCGTGCAGGTTGCCGGCGGCGCCGAGCACGTACCGCACGTTCTGCAGGGCGATGTCGCGGTCCGACAGCCACGGCGTGACGACCGCCTCGGTCATCATCCCCACGAGCAGGATCGACTGGCCGGTCATGGTGCCGGCGAGGTTGAAGAACCCGTCGAGCAGGTTGCCGCGGAACACGTCGCCGGTCATGTGCTTGGTCGGCGGCATCCACTTCAGCGGCGCGTTCGGGAACAGCTCGCGGGCCAGCAGCGCGTGCGCGAGTTCCAGCCGGAACGAGTCGGGCAGGTCCGGGTTGATCTCGAACGCGTGCCCGAGGCCCAGCTGCGCGTCGGACAGGCCGGCCTCCTTGCCGAAGTACTCGTTGAGCAGCTGGGAGACGGTGACGGTGTGCG
Organism: Actinocatenispora thailandica; assembly: GCF_016865425.1. NCBI lineage: Bacteria > Bacillati > Actinomycetota > Actinomycetes > Micromonosporales > Micromonosporaceae > Actinocatenispora > Actinocatenispora thailandica. The sequence continues at coordinate 3,243,673 of NZ_AP023355.1, forward strand.
CCTCGTCGACCGCGTCGGCGGTGGTGAGGTAGTTGTCCTCGCCGGTGTTGATGATGATCCCGGCGCGGGCGTGCACCTGCCGGGAGAACCGCTGGTCGACGAACGTGCGGATCGGGTTGATGTCGCGGAACAGGATGCCGTACATCGAGTCGTTGAGCATCATGTCCAGCCGTTCCATCCCGGCCAGCGCCGCGATCTCCGGCATGCACAGCCCGGACGCGTAGTTGGTCAGCCGGATGTAGCGGCCCACTTCCTTCGACGTCTCGTCGAGGGCGGCCCGCATCAGCCGGAAGTTCTCCTGCGTGGCGTAGGTACCGGCGAACCCCTCCCGGGTGGCGCCCTCGGGCACGTAGTCCAGCAGCGACTGGCCGGTGGAGCGGATCACCGCGATGATGTCGGCGCCCTCCCGGGCCGCGGCCTGCGCCTGCGGGATGTCCTCGTAGATGTCGCCGGTGGCCACGATCAGGTACACCCACGGCCGCTGCGGCGGGTCACCGAGCCGGCGCACCAGCCGGTCGCGGGCGGTGCGGGCGGCGTCCATCCGCCGCACCCCGGCCGCGGCGGCGCGGCGCGCCGCCCGCCGGGCGGCGGTGGCGTGCTTGCCCTCGGGTACCTCGAAACGCACCGAACCGGCGCCGGCCTTCTGCGCCAGCGCCACCAGCGCGTCGGCGACCGGTACGTCCCGGCCGGCCAGCCCCTGCTCGGCGAGGGCGTGGAACACCGGCAGCGCGGCGCCGGCGGTCAGCCCGACGTCGGCGGCCACCGCGTCGACCAGCCGGTTGACCCACGGGATGCCGTCCGGGTCGGCGCCGTGCATGCCGGCCAGGCGCAGCACGGCGCGCTCCACCGACACCGTCGTGTGCTCGCGGGCCAGTTTCACCACCGGCCGGCCGGCCCTCCTGGCCAGCGACCTGGCGCGGCGTACCAGCGCCGGATCCAGGTCCAGCTTGCGACCGCGTCGGGGCCGCGCCGTTGCTGCCACCTCGATGACCTCCTGCTCGTTGCCTGCCGCCCGCCGGGCGGTGGTGCTGGTCTCCCGCCCGGCGGGCGGTGGTGCTGCGTGCCGCCCGTCCGGGCGGTGGTGCCGGGCCGCGCCGTGCGGTCAGGCGGTGAAGATGGTGACCCCGTCGCGTACCGTGCGCAGGCAGCGCGGCGTCTGGTCGGGTTCGTCGAGCAGCGGCAGGCCGTGCTCGTCCAGCCCGGCCGGGCAGTCCCACACCGCGAGGGTGGCCGGGGCGCCCGGGGCGAGGAACCCGGTCTCGTCGTAGCGGGCCGCCCGCCAGCCGCCGCGGGTGTGCGCGGCGAACGCGGTGCGCACGCTGATCCGCTGCGCCGGGTTGTGGTGCTGCGCGGCGGCACGCACCCCGCCCCACGGGTCGAGCGGGGTGACCGGCGAGTCGGACCCGAACGCCAACGGCACCCCGACACCCGACAGCGACCCGAACGGGTTGGACGCCAGCGACCGATCCAGCCCGAGCCGCTGCTGGTACATCTGGCCGGCGCCGCCCCACAGCCGGTCGAACGCCGGCTGCACACTCGCCGTCAACCCGAACTCGACCAGCCCGGCGATCAGCGTCTTGTCCAGGATCTCGGCATGCTCGACGCGGTGCCGGGCGGCCCGCAGCCGCTCGATGCCCACCACCTCGGCCGCGGCGGCGAACCCGGCCAGCACGGTGGCGACCGCGGCGTCGCCGATGGCGTGCATGCCGCCCTGCATGCCGTGCCCGGTGCAGTCGACGATGTGCGCGGCGACCTCCTCGGCCGACAGCAGCGCGTGCCCGCAGCCGCTGCCGTCGGCGTACGGGACGCTCAGGTGGGCGTCGACCGAGCCGAGCGCGCCGTCGGCGTAAAGGTCGCCGGCGGCACCGGCGGCGCCCAGCTCCCGCGCCTTGCTGGCCGCACCGAGCTCCCCCCAGTACCCGACGACCTGCGGTACCGGCTGGTCCGACGAGGCGGCGAGCAGTTCGGTGAAGTCGGTTTCGGAGCTGGTGGTGGGTCCACCGCACTCGTGCACGCAGCCGATGCCCAGCGCGGCGGCGGCGCCCAGCGCCACCTGCTGCGCCCGGTGCCGGGTGGGTGCGTCGAGCTGGGTGATCGCCGCCGCGTACAGCGCGTCGACCGCTTCCAGGGTGTGTCGCCCGTCGGCACCGTAGCCGGGCATACCGGTCACCCCGGGGACCGCAGCGACCAGCGCACCGGTGGTCAGCGCGGCGTGCCCGCTGATGTGCGAGACGTAGCAGGGTCGCCCGTCGACCGCGTTCTCCAGCTCGGTGCGGTGCGGCAGGCTCGGATCCGGCCAGGTCGACTCGTCGTAGCCGCGGGCGTAGACCAGCGACCCGGCGGGCAGCGTGGCGGCGTGCGCGGCGACCGCGTCGAGCAGCTGCGCGGCCGACCGTACCGGCGAGACGTCCAGCAGCGTCATGGTCAGGCCGGTGTTGGTCAGGTGGGCGTGCGCGTCGACGAACGCGGGCGCCAGCAGCGCCCCGTCCAACTCGATGATGGTGTCGGCGGTGGGGGCGTCGTCGTCGGCGCCGACCCAGCTGATCCGGTCGTCGTCGACGGCAAGGGCTGTGGCGTGCGGGTCGGCCGGGCTGTACACCCGACCCCCGCGATACAGGGTTCGCACCATGCCCTCCAGTCTTCCCCGCCTGCCCGCCGGCGCGCCGGTCAGCCCGCGAGCCGGGCGCCGAACAGCTCCCGCACCCCGGGTTCGGTGCGCAGCAGCTCCAGCGCGCGTTCGGCGTGGCCCGGCACGTAGCCGTTGCCGACCAGCATCGTGACGTCGGCGGCCAGGCCTTCGGCGCCGAGCGCGGCGGCGGCGAACGAGGTGGCCATCGAGAAGAAGATCACCGTGCCGCCCTCGGCGGTGGCGAGGATCGCGCCGTGCTCGCAGCCGGGTACGTCGACGCACACGACGGTCACGTCGGCGCCCCGGCCGACCGCGGCCGACAGGGCGACCGGGTCGGTGGCGTCGGCGATCACGACCTGGTCGGCGAGACCGGCGGCGCGCAGCCGGTCGGCCTCGGCCTCGGTGGGTACCACGCCGACGGTGCCGGCGCCGGCCCGGCGGGCGGCGGCGAGCGACAGGCTGCCCGACTTGCCGGCACCGCCGAGCACCGCGACCCGCGGCGCGGCACCGAGCCGGGCCGCGGCGGCCTCGACCACCCGGGCGGTCAGCGCCGGCGCACCGCACACGTCGAGTACCGCAAGAGACAGTTCGGGGTCCTCGTCGTCGGGCAGCACCGCGGCGATCGAGCGTGCAAACAGGATGGCGTGGCCGGCGGCGGGCACCTGCTCGCCGCGGCCGTCCCAGCCGGCGAGCGCGTCGGTGATCGCCAGCGGGGTCAGCGTCAGCGACACGAGCGTGGCGACGCGCTGGCCGACCTGCAGGCCCAGCGGCGACTGGTCGCCGACCGCGTCGACCGTGCCGATCAGCATGCCGCCGGAGCCGGTGACCGGATTGTGCATCTTGCCGCGGCTGGTGATGATGTCGAGCACCTCGGCGCGGATCGCGTCGCCGTCGCCGTGATGCTTGCCCGACAGCTGCCGGTAGCTCGCCGCGTCCAGGTTGAGACGTTCCAGGCTGATGCGTACCTCACCGGGCCGGATGTCGGGGTTGGTGTCCAGGCGCTGCGCGGCCTGCGGCAGCACCCCGGCAGGCGCCAGCACCCGATGCAGGCCGACCGGCGACTCGGTCGCCGTCACCCCGGTACGTTCCGCAACCCCGCTCATGCGCCCTCCGCTCCGCGCCACCACCGGAAATCCTTCGGCAGGATAATTACTCACCCGCAAGAATTCCACTATCCTTGCGCTAAGGTACCGGAGCACGCGGCACCGGCAAGCGAGGAGGCAGCACCGTGGCGGAACAGGTCGAGAGCACCGTGGGTCAGGGCGACGACGCCGGCGGCCAGCCGTACGAATACCGCCGGGTCGAGCTGGTCGAACCCGACTGGACCCGGCTGCCCGGTTTCGCCGACGTCACCGCCGCCCAGTGGCGTTCCGCGCAGTGGCAGCGCGCGCACTGCGTCAAGAACATCAAGCAACTGCGGCAGCTGATGGGCGACCTGCTCGACGAGAAGTTCTACGACGACCTCGCCGCCGACCAGGAACAGCACGCGACGATGTCGATGCTGCTGCCGCCGCAGATGCTCAACACCATGGTGCCGCACGAGGTGCCCGACACCGACGCGTTCTACACCGACCCGGTCCGCCGGTACATGCTGCCGGTCGCCTCCGACCGCCGCGCCGACTGGCCCAGCCACCCGCACGCCACCCGCGACTCGCTGCACGAGCACGACATGTGGGTCGCCGAGGGCCTCACCCACCGGTACCCGACGAAGGTGCTGGCCGAGCTGCTGTCGACCTGCCCGCAGTACTGCGGGCACTGCACCCGGATGGACCTGGTCGGCAACTCCACCCCGACCATCGACAAGCTGCGGCTGACCGGCAAGCCGGTCGACCGGTACGACGCGATCATCAACTACCTGCAGCAGCACCCCGAGGTGCGCGACGTGGTCGTCTCCGGCGGCGACGTGGCCAACGTGCCGTGGAAGAACCTCGAAGCGTTCCTGATGCGGCTGCTGGCCATCGACACCATCCGCGACATCCGGCTGGCCACCAAGGCACTGATGGGCATGCCGCAGCACTGGCTGGCCCCCGACGTGGTCGAAGGGCTCGAACGAGTCGCCCGCACCGCCCACCGCCGCGGCGTCAACCTCGCCATCCACACCCACGTCAACCACGTCAACTCGCTGACCCCGCTGGTCGCCGAGGCCGCCCGCACCGCATTGGACGTCGGCGTACGCGACGTGCGCAACCAGGGCGTGCTGATGCGCGGCGTCAACGCCACCGACACCGACCTGCTCGACCTGTGCTTCGGGCTGCAGGGCGAGGCGAACATCCTGCCGTACTACTTCTACATGTGCGACATGATCCCCAACGCCGAACACTGGCGCGTCTCGGTCGCCGAAGCCCAGCACCTGCAACACGCCATCATGGGCTACCTGCCCGGCTACGCCACCCCGCGGATCGTGTGCGACGTGCCGTTCGTCGGCAAACGGTGGGTGCACATGCTCGCCGACTACGACCGCGAACGCGGCATCTCGTACTGGACGAAGAACTACCGCACCGGCATCGAACTCGACGACCCCGACGCGCTCCAGCGCCGGTACCCGTTCTACGACCCGATCTACACCCTCCCCGAGTCCGGCCAGCAGTGGTGGCGGGACAACTTCCCGCCGGACACCGCGGCCGCCGCCGACGCCGCCGCGGCGTCCCGGCAGGCCGCCGAACGCGACGCCGTGCACGCCTGACCAGCCGTCCCCGCCCCGGACCGTCCCCGCTCCGGACGCCGCGGCCCCGCCGCACCCGACAACGGCGTCGGGTGCGGCGGCACCCTCACCGGCCGGCGGCGGGTGGCGCGTTCGACACCACGCCGGGAACGCCCGGTGCTCGCCGAGACCATCGGGAACACTGGGCGCATGGCAGAGATCGTCCTGATCCGGCACGGCGAAACCGCCTGGTCGGCAAGCGGCCAGCACACCTCCGTCACCGACCTGCCGCTCACCGAGCGCGGTGAACGGCAAGCGGCCGACCTGGCACCCGCCCTCGCCCGGCGCCAGTTCACCGCCGTGTACAGCTCGCCGCGAACCCGCGCCCGACGCACCGCGCAGCTCGCCGGCCTGACCGTCACCGCGGTCGACGACGACCTGGCCGAATGGAACTACGGCGACTACGAGGGCCGCACCACCGCCGACATCCACACCGAGGTGCCTGACTGGGACCTGTGGACCGACGGCGCACCCGGCGGGGAGAAACCCGCCGCGGTCGGCGCCCGCCTCGACCGGGTCCTGCAACGCGCCCGCGAACAGCTCTGCGACGGCGACGTCGCGCTCGTCGCGCACGGCCACGCGCTACGGGTCGCCGGCGCCCGCTGGATCGGCCTGGCCGCCGCCTGCGGCGGGCTGCTCAAGCTCGACACCGGCACCCTGTCCACCCTCGGCTTCGAACACGGCCGCCCCGTCGTCACCAGCTGGAACGCCGCCGTCACCAGCTCCTGACCGCCGGAGCCGTACCCGCCCCGCCCGGGTGCGCGCGAGCCGCGTACCGCACACCCGGGCGGCGACGACACCGCCACCCGCTCGGTCACCGGCAGGTCCGCGCACCGCTCGACCGGCGTCCCGCACGTCGGCGCCACCGCCACTGCGGACCACCACCGACAGCCGCGACCAGGTACCGACCCGCCGACCGGCATGCGCAAACTTGTCGCCCAACTGCACTTGTCGACCAACTTCGCGCACCATAGGCTGCCTGCGACCCGATCGCCCCGGCCGGAGGTCCCCATGACGCGACGCAGAACAGTCCTGGCCGCCAGCGCCGCCGGACTGGCCGCCACCGGAATCGCCCACCCAGCCGCCGCCCACGACGCCGTCGAACCCGCCCGCGCCGCGCTACGCCGCCTCATCGGCCGCCGAGCCGACCAACTCACCCTCAGCCTCACCGCCCGCACCGACACCGACACCTACCGGGTGTCCGACCATCACGGACGGCCACACATCGAGGCCACCACCCCGGCGACGATCCTCACCGGCTTCCACCGCTACCTCGGCGAAACGCTGCACGCCGGGATCTGGTGGGCCGGCACCAACCTCGACCACCTGCCCGCCCGGCTCCCCGCACCCGCCACCCCGATCACCGGCCGCGCCGACGTACCGCACCGGTTCGCGCTCAACGACACCAACGACGGCTACACCGGCCCCTACCGGGACCTCGACCGGTGGCGCCACGAGGTCGACATCCTCGCCCTACACGGCTTCAACGAGATCCTCGTCTACCTCGGCGCCGACGCCGTCTACCGCGACACCCTGCGCGAGTTCGGCTACACCGACGACGAGGTCCGCGCCTGGATCCCGGCACCCGCCCACCAACCCTGGTGGCTGCTGCAGAACATGTCCGGCTTCGGCGGGCCGGTCGCCGCCGCGGAGATCGAGCACCGCGCCGACACCGCCGCCGCCCTGATCGACCACATCCGCGCCCTCGGCATGACCCCCGTACTGCCCGGCTACTTCGGCACCGTGCCACCCGACTTCGCCGACCGCAACACCGGCGCCCACGTCGTACCCCAGGGCAGCTGGTGCGGCTTCACCCGCCCCGGCTGGCTCGACCCCCGCGACGACCACTTCACCCGCGTCGCCGCCGCCTTCTACCGCCACTCGGCCGCCCGCTACGGCGACACCACCATGTACAAAATGGACCTGCTGCACGAAGGTGGCACCGCCGGCGACGTCCCCGTCGGAGACGCCTCCCGAGCGGTCGAAACCGCGCTGCGCACCGCGCACCCCGACGCCACCTGGGTCATCCTCGGCTGGCAGGACAACCCCAAGAAAGACACCATCGCCGCCGTCGACACCAGCCGGATGCTCATCGTCGACGGGCTGTCCGAACACGCCGACAAGACCGACCGCGACACCGACTGGTCTGGCACCCCGTACGCGTTCGGCACCATCTTCAACTATGGCGGCAAGTCCACCCTCGGCGCCTGCACCCCGGTCTGGATCGACAAATACCGGCAGTGGCGCGACAAGCAAGACAGCGCCCTGACCGGCATCGCCCTGATGCCCGAAGCCGGCGACAACAACGCAGCCGCCCTCGACCTGTTCGCCTCGCTCGCCTGGACCGACCACGCCATCGACGCACGCGACTGGTACGCCGACTACGCCGCCCGCCGCTACGGCCACCCCGACCGGCACGCCACCGCCGCCTGGCAGACCCTGCGCGCCACCGCCTACGCCCTCGACGGCACCGTCAAGGGCGAACCACAAGACAGCCTGTTCGCCGCCCAGCCCAGCCTCTCCGCCACCTCCGGCGCCGGCTGGTCACCCGACACCATGCAGTACGACGGGGCGACCTTCGACCGGGCGCTGCCCCTGCTGCTCGCCGCCCACCCCACCCTGCGCCACACCGACGCCTACCGGTACGACCTGGTCGACATCGCCCGGCAGACCCTCACCAACCGCAGCCGCATCCTGCTGCCCCAGATCGCCGCCGCCTACCACACCGGCGACACCGCCGCCTTCGACGAACTCACCGCGGTATGGCTGAGCTGGATGCAGCTGCTGGAACGTCTCGTCGCCAGCCGAGGCGAATTCCTGCTCGGCCCCGCACTCGCCGCCGCCCGCCGCGCCGCCGGCGCCCCCGGCGAGTTCGACCAACGCACCATCCTCACCGTCTGGGGCGACCGCCACGCCAGCCAGGTCGGCGGCCTGCACGACTACGCCAACCGCGAATGGCACGGCCTGATCGGCGACGTCTACCACGACCGCTGGCGCCGCTACTTCGACAGCCTGCGCACCGCCCTGACCAGCGGCCGGGCGCCCGCCCCGATCGACTGGTACGCACTGACCGACGCCTGGGCCCGCCGCACCAACAGCTACCGCAGTCACCCCACCGGCGACGAACACGCCCTGGCCACCGCGATACACCGAACGCTCGCCGCCGACACCCACCAGGTACCGGTCACCGTCACCGCCGAGCCCGCCATCCTCGTCGCCGGCTCCACCACCACCCTGACCGCCCACATCACCAACGCCAGCGGCCTGTCCGACGTGCACGCCGCGACCCTCACCCCAGCCGTACCCGACGGCGCCACCGCCACCCCACTCGACCCCACCGGCATCGACACCCTCCGCGGCGGAACCGGCGCCGCCGTCCGCTGGCAGCTCACCGCACCCACCGGCTGGCACACCGACCAACCCGCCACCACCCTCACCGTGCGAGCGAACTACCGCGTGGGCCGAGCCAGCGGCCACGCCACCGGCGCTACCCGGGTACTCGCCGGCGCCCCGATCACCGACCCCTACCGAACCGTCGACTTCAACGACGCCACCTTCGCCGCCGCCGGTACCGGCTTCGGCATCTTCGGCGGCGGCCGGGACATGTGGGGAGGCACCAACCAGTTCGCCGCCATCGTGCTGCCCGGCGGGCTCCCCGACGGCGCCACCGCCACCGTCCGCGTCGTACTCCAGGATCCGACCGGTCCCTGGGCACGCGCCGGCCTGGTCGTGCGCAACTCGCTGGCCAAGAACGGGGCCCTGGGCTACGCCAACCTCGCGGTCACACCGGCACACGGCTGCGCGCTGTCGGTCGACGACAACGGCGACGGCCGGCTCAACAAGGTCACCGCCACCGCCGGCCCCGTCGCACCGGTCACCCTGCGGCTGACCCGAACCGGCGCCACCGTCACCGCCGCCTACCGCACCGACGGCACCGACTGGACATCCCTCGGCACCGCGCGCCCCAGCGGACTCGCCGCCACCCCGGAGGTCGGGATCTTCATGACCGCCGCCAACGGCGGCTCCGGCGCCACCGGCATCGCCACCTTCGACACCGTCAGCGTGCACTGAAACCACGGTCCGGGGCCCCGCGGGGCCCGGGACCGTCTCAATCGCCGCTGGGCGGCGACGGCGCCCGCGCCGGCCGTCCCTCGTACGGCGTGGACAGCACGATCGTGGTGCGATGGGTGACCCCGGCGATCGACCGGATCCGCTGCAACAGACCCTCCAGGTCCACCGGCGAGGCCACCCGCACCTTCAACAGGTAGAAATCCTCGCCGGCCACCGAGTAGCACGACTCGATCTCCGGCAGGTGCGCCAACCGCTCGGGAGCGTCGTCCGGCGCCGCCGGGTCGGTCGGCCGGATCGCCACGAACGCCGTCAACGGCAGACCCAGCGCCTCGTAGTCGACCACCGCCGCGTACCCGCGGATCACGCCGCGCTGCTCCAACCGCCGCACCCGCTGGTGCACCGCCGACACCGACAACCCCACCCGCTCGGCGAGATCGGTGAACGACAACCGGCCGTCGGCCGACAACGCGGCCACGATGGCCCGATCGATCTGTTCCACGCGGAAACGCTACACCGCCGGTCGCGGCCCGCTCACGACGTCAGCGCACGAGAGATCACCAACCGCTGGATCTGGTTGGTGCCCTCCACGATCTGCAGCACCTTCGCCTCCCGGAAGTACCGCTCCACCGGGTGATCGGCCACGTACCCGTACCCGCCGAGCACCTGCACCATGTCGGTGGTCACCCGCATCGCGGTGTCGGTCGCGAACAGTTTCGCCTCCGCGGCCGCCACCGAGAACGGCCGGCCGGCGTCCTTCAGCCGGGCCGCGGTCAACAGCAACGCCCGCGCCGCCGCCACCTGCGTCGCCGCGTCCGCCAGCATGAACCCGACACCCTGGAACTGCGCGATCGGACGACCGAACTGCTCCCGTTCGACGGCGTAGGAGCACGCGTAGTCCAGCGCCGACTGCGCCAACCCGATCGCGCACGCCGCGATCCCCAGCCGGCCGGAGTCCAACGCCTGCATCGCGATGCGAAACCCGACGCCCTCGCCGCCTATCAGCCGCTCGGCGGGCACCACGGCGTCGTCGAACACGATCTGCGCGGTCGGGCCGGCACTCAGCCCCATCTTGTGCTCCGGCCGCTGCGGCACCATCCCCTCGGTACCCGGGTCGACCAGCAGGCACGAGACACCCTTCGGCCCCGGCCCGCCGGTACGGGCGAACACGTTGTAGAAGTCGGCCACCCCGCCGTGCGACACCCACGCCTTCGTCCCGGTCACCCGGTACGACTCGCCGTCGCGCTGCGCGCGGGTGGTCAACGCCGCCGCGTCCGAACCGCCCGCCGGCTCCGACAGGCAGTACGCGCCGAGCTGGTCACCGCCGAGCATGTCCGGCAGGAACCGCTTGCGCTGCTGCTCGCTGCCGAACTCCGCCATCGGGAAGCAGGCCAGGGTGTGCACGCTGACCCCGAGCGCCACCGACAGCCAGCGCCGCGCCAGCTCCTCCACCACCTGCAGGTACACCTCGTACGGCTGGGCTCCACCGCCGTACTCCTCCGGGTACGGCAGGCTCAGCAGCCCGGCCCGCCCCAGCGTGACGAACGCCGCGCGCGGGAACTCGCCCCGCGCCTCGAAGTCGGCCGCCCGCGGAGCCAGCTCCCGGTCGGCGATGTCGGCTGTCAACTCCAGCAGCGCCTCGGCCTCGTCGGTGGGCAGCAACCGCTGCACCGTAGGGACCGGGCCGGCGCCGGACTCGCCCATGATTTCCTCCCACATCATGCCGCCACTGCAAGCGGCAGCTTAACGCTCGTTTGGGTCCGGCGGGGAGTTGGCGGAGCTCCGACTTGTTTCGGGTGGCGACGGTTACGTCGCTTGAGCCTTCCTAGGAAGCTGGAATTATGGGGATCGGGGATGATCGGAGGGTGCTCAGCGATGCCATCGACCACCTGCGCTGCCCGAACTGCGCCGGACCACTCACCATCGACGCCACCCGGGTGCGCTGCCCTCGCGGGCACAGCTTCGACATCTCCCGGCACGGGTACCTGACGCTGCGGGCCGGCGCCGCCGGCCCCGGTACCGGGGACACCGCCGAGATGGTGGCGGCCCGGCAGCGCTTCCTCGACGCCGGGCACTACTCCCCCATCAGCGACGCCATCCGCGCCGCCGCGCCGGACGGCACCGACCCGGTGCTCGACCTGGGTGCCGGCACCGGGCACTACCTGGCGCGGCTGCTCGGCGCCCAACCCCACCGGCTCGGCCTCGCCGTCGACCTGTCCGGGTACGCGCTGCGCCGGGCCGCCCGCGCCCACCCGCACATCGCCGCCATCGGCGCCGACGTCTGGCAGCCGCTGCCGATCCGTTCCGGACGCATCGGGCTGGTCCTCAACGTCTTCGCGCCGCGCAACGCCGCCGAGATCGCCCGGGTGCTGACCGCCGACGGGTCGTTGCTGGTCGTCACCCCCGCCGCCGACCACCTCGGCGAACTGGTCGCCGCGCTCGGGCTGGTCGGCGTCGACGCGGCCAAGCCGGACCGGCTCGCCGCCACCCTGGCCGACTTCGACCCGGTCGGTTCCGACACCGTGCGCTTCGGTCTGCGGCTGGACCACGATCAGGTCGCCGCCGTCGTCGGGATGGGCCCCAGCGCCCGCCACCTGCCGGCCGGTCGGCTCGCCGAGCGCATCGCCGACCTGCCCACGGCGACCGAGACCACCGCGGCGGTCACCGTCGCCAGCTACCGGCTACGCCGCTGAGCCGGACCGGCCCCGGCGTTCCGGAACAGCCACCCCGGCCGGACGCGTACGGTCGCAGCTGGCCCGACCGTACGATCACGAGGAGACGCTGGTGCGTGCCGCCTACTACGAGTCCTTCGCCGCCGACAACTCGACGCTGCGGACGGGCGAGCTGCCCGACCCGAAGGTCGGCCCCGGCCAGGTGCTGATCGAGGTCCGGGCCGCGGGCGTCAACCCGGTCGACTGGAAGGTCATGGCCGGCGGCCTGGACCCGATGCTGGACACCGTCTTCCCGGTCGTCCCGGGCTGGGACGTGGCCGGGGTGGTGCGCGGTCGCGGCCCGGACACCCCCGAGTTCGCACCCGGCGACGAGGTGCTGGCCTACGCCCGCAAGGACGTCGTCGGCGCCGGCACGTTCGCCCAGTACGTCGCGGTCTCCGCGGCCGTGGTGGCGGGCAAGCCGGCCGCGCTCGACTGGGCCCAGGCCGGTGGCCTGCCGCTCGCCGGGCTGACCGCGAAACGCTGCGTGGAACGGACCGAGATCGGCGCCGGTGACGTCGTCCTGGTGTACGGGGCGGCCGGCGGCGTCGGCACCCTCGCCGTCCAGCTCGCCGTCGACCGCGGCGCCCGGGTGCTCGGGACCGCCTCGGCGGCCAGCCACGACGCCGTCCGCGCCCTCGGCGCCACCCCGGTCGAGTACGGCGACGGGCTCGCCGAACGCATCCGCGAGCTGGCCCCGGACGGAGTCGACGCGGCCCTGGACCTCGTCGGTGGACAGCAGCCGACCACCAGCGCGGTGCTCTCCCCCGGCGGGCGGCACGTGTCGATCGCCGACCCCGGCGTCGAGCAACACGGCGGGGCCTGGATCTGGGTCCGCCCGGACGGCGCCGGGCTGGCCGAACTCGCCCGGCTGGCCGACGAGGGCCGGCTCACCGTACCGGTGCAGGCGAGCTACCCGCTGACCGAGGTCGGGGCGGCGTTCGACGCCAGCCGCGGCGGCCACACGCACGGCAAGCTGGTCATCGTGCCCTGAGCACCGGCGGGCACCGGCGGGCACCGGCGCCGAGCGTCGGCTCGCTCGCGGCCACGACAGCCGCCGAGGCGCCGCGGTTGTCGTACCGGCATGGCAGGCTGGCACGGGTGAGCCGACCGCTGCTGCTCGTCGACGCCGCGAGCCTGTACTTCCGCGCCTTCCACGGCATCCCCGCCTCGATCACCGCCCCCGACGGCACCCCCGTCAACGCGGTCCGCGGCTTTCTCGACATGCTCGCCCAGCTGATCCGCGCCCGCCGGCCGGACCGGATGGTCTGCTGCCTGGACGCCGACTGGCGGCCGGACTGGCGGGTGGCGCTGATCGGGTCGTACAAGGCGCACCGGGTCGCCGCCGACGGTGGCGAGGCGGTGCCGGAGGCGCTGAGCCCGCAGGTGCCGATCATCCTGGACGCGCTGCGCGCCGTCGGCATCGGCACCCTCGGCGCGCCGGGCTGCGAGGCCGACGACATCATCGGCGCCCTGGCCGCCCGCGAGCCGGGCCCGGTGGAGGTCGCCACCGGCGACCGCGACCTGTTCCAGGTCATCGACGACGACCGGCAGGTGCGGGTGCTCTACTGCGGTCGCGGGGTGGCCAAGCTGGAGGTCTACGACGACACCACGCTGCACGCCCGCTACGGCGTGCACGCCCGGCAGTACGTCGACTTCGCGGTGCTGCGCGGCGACCCGTCCGACGGGTTGCCCGGCGTCGCCGGCATCGGCGACAAGACCGCCGCCGGCCTGCTCGGCCGGTACCAGACGCTCGACGCGCTGCTCGCCGCGGTCGACGCCGCCGACCCGGCGGTCCGGCCGGCGCAGGGCCGCAAGCTCGCCGCCGCCCGCGACTACCTCGCGGTGGCACCCCGGGTGGTCACCGCCGGCGCCGAGGCACCGGTGCCGGCCGTCGACACGGCGCTGCCGGCCGCCCCGGTCGACGAGCAGCAGCTGCTGGCGCTGGCCGAGCGGTGGAACCTGGCGAGCCCGCTGACCCGGCTCACCGACGCGCTGGCCGAGACCGCCGGCTAGACACCGCCTCGGTCGGCGCACAGCACCAGCGGACCGGTGCGGGCCCGGTAGTCGTCGATGTCGAGGCTGGTCTGGGCGGCACAGCCGAGCCGGGTGCACTCGCACGCGAACGGGCCGCGCAGCGGCGTCGTCGTGCCGGTCCAGGCGCGGTGTGCGGTGAGGTTCGCCAGCACCGCGGCGTTCTCGGCCCGCCGCAACCGCTGCCGGGCGGCACCGTCGGCCGCGCCGGCCCGAGACACACCGTCGGGCGCGCCGACCCGAGACACACCGCCGGCAGCACCGGCCCGAGGCACACCGTCGGCGTTCCGATCCGGTGGGGGCGGGGTGGCGCGCAGGCCGAGTCGCCCGGCGACCACGTCGGCGAGCCGGTCCCAGTCGGTGTCGACGTCCACGTCGACGAGGTACCCGCCGATCGCCCCGACCTGCCGGCGCAGGTGTTCGGCGAGCAGCACGTCCCGGTCGATCAGCGTGCCGAGTACCCGGTCCAGCGTCGCCTGGTCGGCCAGGCCGGCGAAGCGACGCTGCCGCCGGGACCGGTGCACCTGCCGGGGCGTCGGGAGCAGCCACATCGCGGCGCCGCCGGACGCGGCGACCTGCGCCGGCAGCAACTGCGGCCCCTCGACCAGGGTCAGCGTCCGGTCCGGCAACGCGGCGAGGTCGTCGGCGACCATCGTGAACTGCTCGGCGGCGTAGCCGAGGAAGCGCACCAGCTGGTCGTCGACCGAGCCGGACAGCCAGCGCGCGGCGAAGTCCAGGCCGGCGGCGGCGCGCATCACCGGCCAACCAGGCTCGGTCGTGGCTCGCCGCTGGTGCGCGTAGCTGTACGCGTCGACCGGCCACAACCGCAGGTCGTACCGGTACGCCAGGCGCCTTGCCAGGGTGCTCTTGCCCGCCCCGCAGCCGCCGCCCAGCCACACCACGTCCGCCATCGCATCCCCCTCGCGCATCGGTACGGCCAGTGTGGCGGGGCCGGCGGGCGCAAAGATCGGCCGCGCCGGCGATGCGCTCGGCGGTGTGCCGCACGTACGCTTCGGGAAGAAGGTCCGGCGCGGCACGGGCCGCCACGCGGCGGTTGCTGTCGCGTCCCGGTCCGGGCGGTGACGGGACCGGCGTGAACAGGGGTCGGCACCGGTCACGGACTCGACCGGTGCCCCGCTCGCCGGTAGTGCTCCCGCCAGATCAGCCGGTACACCGGAATCCAGCGCGGGATCGAGCGGAGCCCGGGGATGAACGGCACCAGCAGCAGCGCCAGGGTCAGCACCGCCATCAGCGCCCAGACCCACGCGTCGGCGTTGTCCGAGCTGGAGAACGGCGGAATCTGGTACCAGAACGTGTACAGCCACAGCCAGGCCTGGCCGGGATAGTCGCCGGTCTCGTTCATCATCCCCCACTGGTCGCCCGACAGGTGTTCGCGGTCGGCACGGTCGGCCAGGTAGGAGCCGTCGGACAGGAACAGCAACGGTTTCGTGTAATCGGTCTGGTAGAAGCGGGCACCGCCCTCGCTGAGCAGCGCGCCGTCCAGCCCGCCGTTGCGGGCCAGCATCAGCAGCCGGGACAACAACACCGGGACCGGGCCGTACGGCCCGGGTGCGACTCGGCGGGGTGCGCCGCCGGGAGCCTTCGCCAGCGCCGCCGCATACCGGGTGGCCCATGCCTGCCGTTGGCTCAGCGGCGCGGCCCGGTACCGGGCAAGTGCCACCCGCAGGCCTGGGTCACCAGAGGTCGCGGACTGCAGCGGGGTGAGTACGAAGTCGGTGGCGGTGTCGATCGGATGCCGCACCCCGGCCCAGCGTTGCAGCGCGAGTGGCCCGATGGTCTGCCCCGCTCCGGGGGAATCCGTGTAGGGCGGGCCGTAGGTGGCGGTCGCGCTGGTGCCGTCCAGTTCGGCGACCGCGGTCGCGACGAAGTCGGCGGGGTCGGCCCGTGCCCAGCCCGACAACGTGATCGGTTTCTCGTCGGGTGAGGAGAGCACCGCCGACAGCGCCAGCGTGAGCACCACGACCACGGCGAACGCGACCACGAACTCCTTGACCAGATCGTAGCGTCGGTATCGGGTGGGCTCAGTCATCGTCGCTCCCGTTCGGGGAGCGATCGGCGTCGGCGGGACGAGGCGTGCTCGGCCGGCGACCGCGCGCGTCGGGCAGCGGCTCGACGACGCCACGGATCCGCACCAGCAGGATGTGCAGGGCCGCCAGTACCGCGAGGATCGCGGGCAGCAGCACGATGTGCCACATCAGCATCTGGCCGAAGTCCGTGACGTTGAAGAAGGCTCCGACCCCGACCGAGTTCAACCCGTCCTTGGCCTGGGTGGATATCCATTGCGAGTCGAAGTTCTGCTGGGTCAGGTAACCGGTGAACGCGGTCCCGATCGAGCCGACGAACGCCAACACACCGGTGATCCAGGTCAGGGCGCGCCGGCCCCGCCAAGCGGCCATGAAGAACTTGCCCCACAGGTGGATCACCATGAACGCGAAGAACAGCTCCACGCTCCACAGATGCGTGCTGTTGACGAAGTGCCCGGTCGCCGAGTAGTGCCACCATGCCGGTCCCTTGAGCGCCAGCACGCCACCGGACAGCAGAGCCACGATCAGCGCAGACAGCGTCAACACGCCGAACACGTAGATCCACGAGGTCACGTACGCCGGCTGCTTGTCCGGCAGCAGCCGGTCGGGTGGCAGCAGCCGCGTCAACCCGCGGCGTAGCGTGCCGGTCCAGCCCGGCCGGGAGCCAACCGGCGCCGCCGGGCCCCGGTCACTCGCCTCGCTCATCGTCCCGGCCCTTCGGGAACGGAAGTAGCAACGCCGCGACGAACAGCGCCACCATCAGCAGAATCACGATGAGGTTCGCCCAGGAGATCTGGATGACACCCCAGTGCACGTAGTGGCCGAGGTGGTTCAGGTCGATGGGCGCGGCGTCGATCGATGCCATGACCACTGCCCCCGCAGCTGGTCCCTGCGCATGTCGGCCGTCACGTTACGCGGCGTTGGTGGTCGACGCAGGGGCTTCGTCGGAAACATCGACAAGATCCGGACCGTCGGCCACCTGGCCGGTCGGGTCCGCAGCGTGCCCGGCGGTAATGCCCAGTTGCCGCGGTCGTACGGTACGTGGCGTCCCGGCGCCATGATGGCGCTGCCAGCGCACCCGAGGAGTGACCCATGTCGGATCCCACGGCCGACCGGCAACATCCATTGGCGCTGTTCGGCGTGGAGGAGCTGATCACCGACGAGGAACGACGCATCCGGGACACCGTCCGCGCGTTCGTCGCCGACCGGATCCGGCCGCACCTCGCCGACTGGTACGAGGCGGGTCACGTGCCGGCCCGTGAGCTCGCCGCCGAACTGGGCAGGCTCGGGGTGCTTGGCATGCATCTGACCGGGTACGGCTGTGCCGGCACCGGCGCCGTCAGCTACGGCCTGGCGTGCGCCGAGCTGGAGGCGGCCGACTCGGGCCTGCGCAGCCTGGTGTCGGTGCAGGGGTCGCTCGCCATGTACGCGATCCACGCGTTCGGTTCGGAGGCGCAGAAGCAGCGCTGGCTGCCGGAGCTGGCGGCCGGCCGGGCGCTCGGCTGCTTCGGGCTCACCGAGCCCGACTTCGGCTCCAACCCCGCCGGGATGCGTACCCGCGCCCGCCGGGACGGCACCGACTGGGTGCTGTCCGGCAGCAAGATGTGGATCACCAACGGTACGGTCGCCGACGTCGCGGTGGTCTGGGCCCGCACCGACGACGGGGTGCGCGGGTTCCTCGTCGAGGCCGGCACGCCCGGGTTCACCAGTACCGAGATCACCCGCAAGCTGTCGCTGCGCGCCTCGGTGACCGCCGAGCTGGCCTTCGACGAGGTACGGCTGCCGGCCGAGGCGATGCTGCCGGACGCGCGCGGCCTGCGCGCCCCGCTCAGCTGCCTGGACGAGGCGCGGTTCGGCATCGTCTTCGGCGCCACCGGCGCCGCCCGCGACTGCCTGGAGACCACCATCGAGTGGGCGATCGACCGGCAGGCCTTCGACCGGCCGGTCGCTGGTTTCCAGCTCACCCAGCAGAAGCTGGTGGACATGACGCTGGAGCTCGGCAAGGCGACGCTGCTGGCACTGCACCTGGGCCGGCGCAAGGACGCCGGCACGCTGCGCAGCGAGCAGATCAGCCTGGGCAAGCTGAACAACGTGCGGGAGGCGATCGGGATCGCCCGGGAGTGCCGCACGATCCTCGCCGCGGCCGGCATCACGCTGGACTTCGCACCGCTGCGACACGCCAACAACCTGGAGTCGGTGCTGACCTACGAGGGCACCAGCGAGGTGCACACGCTGGTGCTCGGCCAGGCGCTCACCGGCGTGCCCGCGTTCCGCTGACCGGCTGCCGCCGGGGCGCTGCCGGCAGGTCGGTGCGAGGCGCTGCCGGCGGTCAGTGCCCGCGGGCGGCCCGCCAGGCTGCGCTGTCGGCGAACCAGGTGTCGAACCGCTCCTGCGCGTCGAGCAGTTCCTGCCGGTCGGCCTGCCCGGTCGCGACCCGCGCCAGCAGCCGGAAGTACTCGAAGCGTTCGACGCCGGGCGCGATCACGATCAGCAGGTCGGCCGGCTCGCCCGGGGCGGCGGCGAACGCGTGCAGCTGGCCGGCCGGTACGAGCGCGACGTCGCCCTCGCTTGCGGTCAGCACCTGGTCGCCGGCGAGCAGTTGGGCGGTGCCGGACAGCACGTAGAACAGTTCGACCGAGCCGCGGTGGTGGTGCGGGGCGGCCCCGTCCGCGCCACGGCCCAGCGTGACCCGCTGGGTGCTCAGCGCCCCGTCCGCGGCGTGCGCGTCGACGAGGAGCCGGACCATGGTCGGTGGTGCGCCGACCGCCTCGGCCTCCGCGGCCCGCACCAGCACGGCACCGTTCTCCCCCGGTGGCAACAACGACATGGCGACCTCCCAAGAATGTTCGCCACCGGATAGTACGGCCTCAAACTATCTTGCGTCGAATAGACTCGGCCACGTGAACGCCACCCCCGACATGCCCCGGCCCGGCAGGAACGAGGGTGCCGGAACCGGGCCTGCCGGAACCGGGCCTGCCAGGAACGAGGGTGACGGCGCGGACGAGGTGGATCGCATCGTCGACCAGTGGCGCCGCGAGCGGCCGGATCTGGACGTGCGCGCGATGGGGACGCTGAGCCGGTTCGCCCGGCTGTGGCTGCTCGGCAGCCGAGCGGTCGAGGACGTGCTCGCCCGGTACGGCCTGCGCCAGGGCGAGTTCGACGTGCTCGCGGCGCTGCGCCGGTCCGGCGGACCCTGCGCGCTGTCGCCGTCCGCGCTGTCGGACACGCTGATGCTCTCCCGGGCCGGAATGACCAACCGCATCGACCGGCTGGCGGCCGCCGGGCTGGTCCGGCGCGAGCCGGATCCGGCCGACCGGCGCAGCTTCCGGGTCGCCCTGACCGGGGCCGGCCGCGACACGATCGACGCGGCGGTCACCGAACACACCGCCAACGAGTCCCGCCTGCTCGCGCCGCTCTCCCGGTCCGAGCAGGACACCCTGGACCTCCTGTTACGGCGGCTGCTCGCGTCGTTCGCCACCGGCGGGCACCGCCGGACGTAGCGGGGCGCTAGCCGTCGCGAGTTCGTGACGGTGGGCATTCGTCGCCGGGAATGCGTTATTGGGGTTGCTTCGTCCCTCATCAGTGACCTGCGCCACGCTCCGCCATGTTTCCTAGGTAACTGGGCCGAGATCGTCACGGCGCGCAAGATCGTCCCCGGTGCAGGTCGAGCGACCGCGCACCGCCCCGGCGCGGTCGGCGCCGACGCCCGGCCGAACCGCCGGCTAGATCACGGTGAGGCCACGGCGCACGGCACGCCGCGCCACAGCGTTCCAATCCCCCTGTTCGCCATTACTATCGGTGCCGTGTTGGGGCTTCCGAACGGCGTGCGCGCCTGTCTGTTCGATCTTGACGGTGTGCTCACCCGTACCGCTGTCGTGCACGCCGAGGCGTGGCGGCGGATGTTCGACGGGTACCTCGCGGAGCGTGCCCGCCGGGAGCACGCCACCGCGCAGCCCTTCACTCAGAGCGACTACGACCGGTACGTCGACGGGAAGCCACGGCAGGACGGGACCCGTTCGTTCCTGGCTTCTCGCGGCATCACGCTGCCGGAAGGGTCGCCGGACGACCCGCCCACCGCCGAGACCGTGCGCGGCCTGGGAAACCGCAAGAACGAACTGGTGCTGCGGCTGATCCACGACGAGGGCGTGGACGCCTACCCGGGCTCGGTGCGGTACGTGCACGCCGCGCGCCGGGCCGGCCTGCGCCGCGCCGTGGTGTCCTCCAGCGCGAACTGCCGGCAGGTGCTGGCGGCGGCCGGCATCCAGGACCTGTTCGAGGAGATCGTGGACGGGGTCGTCGCCGCGCGCGACGGCCTGGCCGGCAAGCCGGCCCCGGACACCTTCCTCGCCGCGGCCCGCACGCTGGGTGTCACGCCCGGCGAGGCGGCCGTGTTCGAGGACGCGCTGTCCGGTGTCGCGGCCGGCCACGCCGGCCACTTCGGGCTGGTGGTCGGGGTCGACCGGGTCGGCCAGGCGGACGCGTTGCGCGAGCACGGCGCCGACGTGGTCGTCGACGATCTCGCCGAGCTGATCGATGCCGACATTCCCGAGGCAGAGCCGCATACCGCGCGGCACTGACCCGGACCGCAGCAGCCGGGCGCCGTCGGCGAACCGGTGACACCGGGCCGGCTCGGCCACCGGACAACCACACCATCACCCATGCTTGCCCCAACGGCGTCAGTCGAATGGCGCCGGTGCCGGCGTACAGCACAAGCAATGAAGATCGGGGAACCATGACTACTGGCCGGGCGTTCACCGTGGAGCCCTGGTGCCTGCGCGAACTCAGCCTCGACCTGGACCGGATAGCGCAGTCGGAGTCGGTGTTCGCGCTGTCCAACGGGCACATCGGACTGCGGGCCAACCTGGACGAGGGAGAGCCGCACGGGTTGCCGGGCACCTACCTCAACGGCGTGTTCGAGCTTCGCCCGCTGCCGTACGCGGAGGCCGGGTACGGCTACCCGGAGTCCGGGCAGACGGTCATCAACGTCACCAACGGCAAGCTGATCCGGCTGATGGTCGACGACGAACCGTTCGACCTGCGGTACGGCACCCTGCGCGCGCACGAGCGCAACCTGGACTTCCGGGACGGCGTGTTGCGCCGCGACGTCACCTGGACCTCGCCGGCCGGCCGGACCGTGCAGGTCACCTCGACCCGGCTGGTGTCGTTCACCCAGCGGGCGGTCGCGGCGATCTGCTACGAGGTGGAGCCGGTCGACGGCCCGGCCCGGGTGGTGCTGCAGTCCGAGCTGGTGGCCAACGAGCAGTTGCCGGAGCAGTCCGGTGACCCACGCGCCGCCGCGGTACTGGAGGCGCCGCTGCGCGCCGAACACAACGGCGTGTCCGGCGAGCGGGGTGCGATCCTGATCCACCAGACGGCGCGCTCCGGGCTGCGGGTGGCGGCTGGCATGGACCACCGGATCACGGTGCCCGAAGAGGTCAACCTGCACGTGGCCACCGAGTCGTTCGACGATCTGGCCCGGACCACCGTCGCCACCGTGCTGCGACCCGGGCAGAAGCTGCGCCTGGTCAAGTTCCTCGCCTACGGTTGGTCGTCGTACCGGTCCGTGCCGGCGGTGCGCGACCAGGTCGCCGCGGCGCTGTCCGCGGCCCGGTTCACCGGCTGGAACGGGCTGCTCGCCGAGCAGCGCCGCTACCTCGACGAGTTCTGGCAGGGCGCGTCGGTGGAGGTCGACGGCGACACCGAGATCGAACAGGCGATCCGGTTCGCGCTGTTCCACGTGTTGCAGGCAAGTGCCCGGGCCGAGCAGCGGGCGATCCCGGCGAAGGGGTTGACCGGGCCCGGCTACGACGGGCACTCGTTCTGGGACACCGAGATCTTCGTGCTGCCGGTGTTGACCTACAGCGTGCCGCAGGCGGTCGAACAGGCGTTGCGCTGGCGGTACAACACGTTGCCGATGGCGCGGGACCGGGCTCAACAGCTCGGGTTGGCCGGCGCCGTGTTCCCCTGGCGCACCATCCGCGGCGAGGAGTGTTCCGGCTACTGGCCGGCCGGTACCGCCGCGTTCCACCTCGGCGCCGGCATCGCGCACGCGGTGGTGCGCTACGTGCAGGCCACCGACGATCGCGACTTCGAGCGCGAGGTGGGCCTGGAGCTGCTGGTCGAGACGGCCCGGATGTGGCGCTCGCTGGGCCACCACGACACGCACGGCCAGTTCCGCATCGACGGGGTGACCGGTCCGGACGAGTACTCGGCGATCGCCGACAACAACGTCTACACCAACCTGATGGCGCGGCGGAACCTGATCGCGGCGGCCGACGTGGCCGAGAAGTACCCGGGTGAGGCCGGCGCGCTGGACGTCAGCGTCGAGGAGATGGCGTCCTGGCGGGACGCGGCGAAGGCGATGACCATCCCGTACGACGAGACGCTCGGGGTGCACCCGCAGTCGGAGGGGTTCACCAGCCACGAGCACTGGGACTTCGCCGCGACCGGCAGCCGGTACCCGCTGCTGCTGCACTTCCCGTACTTCGACATCTACCGCAAGCAGGTGGTCAAGCAGGCCGACCTGGTGCTGGCGATGCAGACCTGCGGGGAGGCGTTCACACCGGAGCAGAAGGCCCGCAACTTCGCCTACTACGAGCCGATCACGGTGCGCGACTCGTCCCTGTCGGCGTGCACCCAGGCGGTGGTCGCCGCCGAGTGCGGACATCTGGATCTCGCCCTGGACTACCTGGCCGAGGCGGTCCTGACCGACCTGGACGACCTGCACGCCAACACCAAGGACGGGCTGCACATGGCCTCGCTGGGTGGGGCGTGCCTGGCGCTGGTGGCCGGGTTCGGCGGGTTGCGCGACTCCGACGAGGGGCTGGCGTTCGCGCCGCGGCTGCCCCGGGGGCTGTCCCGGATCGCGTTCCGGATGCTGATCCGCGGTCATCACCTGCGGGTGGAGATGACCGCCGAGACCGCGACCTACTCCCTCGCCGACGGGCCGGCGATCCCGATCAGCCACCACGGTGAGATGTTGATGCTCGCCCCTGGCGAGCCGGTGACCCGGTCGATCCCGCCCGCGCCGAACTGGCCGACGCCGCTGCAGCCGCCGGGCCGGGCTCCGCGCCGCCGGGAGGCCTGAGGCGGATGCCGGACCGCGCCGCGCTGTTCGCCGCGGTGGCCGAGCAGTACGACCAGATCGTGCCGTACTTCGCCGAGTTCGGTCGCCGCACCGTCGAGCTGGCCGCCCCGGCGGCCGGTGCGCGGGTCCTCGACGTGGCCTGCGGGCGCGGCGCGACCGTACTGCCGGCGGCGCGGCGGGTGGGGCCGTCCGGTCGGGTGCTGGGCGTGGACCGGGCGGCACCGATGGTGGCCGCGCTGCGCCGCGACCTCGCCGTACGGCAGGTGGCGAACGTGGCGGTGGCCACCGCCGATGCGGCCGCGCTGCCGGCACCGGCCGGCGGGTTCGACCTGGCGCTGTGCGGTTCGGCGCTGTTCCTGCTGCCGGATCCGGCCGCGGCGGCCGGCGAACTGCACCGGGTGCTGCGGCCCGGCGGGCGGGTCGCGGTGTCGGTGCCGCGGGAGACCGACGGCGGCTGGCCGTTCCTGCGGCCGGCGTTCCTGCGGCACTGGCAGGCGGCCGGGCTGCCCGGCACGCCGTGGCCGACCGGCCGGTTCGACGCGGCGGCGGTACTGTCCGGCGCCGGCTTCGTCGAGACCACCGCGACGGTGGTCGCGGCGAGTATCCGGTTCGGTGACCCGGACACCTGGTGGCGCTGGATCCACACGATGGGCTGGCGGGCCGCGCTGGACCGGCTGCCACCGGCGGCACGCTCGGCGCTGTGGGCGGACCTGGCCGGTCCGCTCGCCGCGCAGGCCGGCCCGGACGGGCTGACCGGCAGGTACGAGATGACCGTGGTGCTCGGCCGCCGGGGCTGAGGCGCGAATCCGGGCGGCACCGCGACCTGGCGGTCTAGCCTGGCGCAACGGGCTGCCAGGCGCCGGCCCGACGGCGCGGGCGGGCGGTACGGGGGAAGCGAGGACCGATCGTGGCGTTCGATCCACTGGCGACGATGCGCACCGAGCACGGCGCGCGGTTCGATCTGTTCGTCTACGGCACGGTGTTCCTGGACATCGTGTTCACCGGGCTGGCGCAGCCGCCGGGCAGCGGTACCGAGGTGTGGGCCGAGGGCATGGGTTCCTGTCCCGGCGGCATCGCGAACCTCGCCATCGCGGCGTCCCGGCTCGGGCTGCGCACCTCCCTCGCCGCCGCGTTCAGCTCCGACGACTACGGCGACTTCTGCTGGCGCACCCTGGCCGAGCAGGAGGGTGTCGACCTGTCACGGTCCCGCCGGTTCGAGGGCTGGCACTCCCCGGTGACGGTGTCGATGGCCTGCCACGGCGACCGGTCCATGGTCACCCACGGCCACGACGCGCCCGTCCCGGCGGCCGAGATCGTCGGCACGCCGCCGCGGTGCGCGGCGATCTTCGTCGACCTGTCCAACGAGGACGGCTTCGGCGACGCCGGTGCGACCGGCTGGGCGGATCAGATGGCGGACGCCGGTGCGCTGGTGTTCGCCGACGTCGGCTGGGACGCGAGCGGCAGCTGGGACCGGCAGGTGCTCGACCGGCTGGCGCGCTGCCACGCGTTCGTGCCCAACGCGACCGAGGCGATGGCCTACACCCGCACCGACAGCGCCCAGGACGCGCTGTGGGCGCTGGCCGACCTGGTACCGCTCGCGGTGGTCACCGACGGTGCGAACGGGGCGCTCGGCATCGACTCCACCACCGGCGAGGAGGCGCGGGTACCGGCGCCCCGGGTGGACGCGCTGGACGCGACCGGTGCCGGCGACGTGTTCGGCGCCGGCATGGTCCTCGGTACGCTGGCGGGCTGGCCGCTGGCCGACCGGCTGGCGTTCGCGGGTGCCTGCTCGGCGCTGTCGGTGCAGCAGTTCGGCGGGTCGCTCGCCGCGCCGGGCTGGGGCGACCTCGCGGACTGGTGGCACGCGGTCCGCGACTGCGGCAGCACGGACGCCTACCACGCGTCGTTGCGCCGGCGGTACGCGTTCTTGGACGGTGTGGTTCCCTCGGCTCCGCCCGGCGCGGTACGCCGCGCCGCCGCCACCATCGCCCGCCAGTCCGACCTGCACTGACGCCGTCAGGCGGCGGCGTCCAGCAGGATCTTGAGTACCTGGTCCGGCGCGTCGCGCAGCAGGTCGTGTTCGCTGTCCAGCTCGTGCACCGTCCAGTCCGGATCGGTACGCAGCCGCCGCCAGGTCGGCTCGAACGGCGACGAGGTGGGCCAGCGTCGCGCGTACGCGTAGTCGCGACGGCGAAACGCGGACAGGTCGCGGGTGAGCCGGATGCGTTGCAGCAGCGAGGCGAGCGGGTGCGGGGTGGCCCGCCGGTCGAAGAACGGCAACGGCGGGACCGCGTAGCCGGTGTCGCCGGCGTCGAGGTACCAGGCGCGCTGCTCGTCGTTGGTCAGCCGCCAGCACGAGTCGCCGTCGTCGGGGACGAACGCGTCCAGGTAGACCAGCGCGTCCACGCACTCCGGCGCCCGGTCCGCGACGCCGCCGACGACCATGCCGCCGTAGCCGTGCCCGACGAGGATCGTCTCGCGCAACTGCTCGGCCGACAGCACCGCCAGCACGTCCTCGACGTGGGTGTCGAGGTTGACGCCGCCGGCCAGCAGGTGCGCCCGCTCCCCCAACCCGGTCAGGGTCGGCGCGAACACCTGATGACCGTACTCGCGCAGCCGGCGGGCCAGCGGGGTGTACCACCAGCCGCCGTGGCAGGCACCGGCGATCAGGACGAACGTCGCCATCGGTCCCCTCCCTAGCCGCTTCCCGAGCCCATCATCGCCCCGCGCCGGGCCGAGCGGGGCCGGGCCGGCGAGCCGTCGCCGTTCGGGTGGTCATGCCGCCCGCGACGGCGACCTCCGCGCCGGTTCCGGCCGGCGGTTCGTCGCGGCCGTCGACCGCCCCGCCGCCGCCCGCGACGGCGTTCTCGGCGCCGGCCCGGGCGGGTGGATCCGGGCCCGGCACACCTCGACCCGCGAGGCATCGCCGTTGATCCAGTCGCGCAGGCCGACCAGGGTCCGCGCGAGCAGCCGGGAGACGTGCATCTGGGACAGCCCGATCGCGGCGCCGATCTCGGCCTGGGTGCGCTGCTCGACGAACCGCATCGCAAGCACCCGGCGTTCCCGTTCCGGCAGGCGCCGCAGCGCCGGCCGCAGCGACACCCGGTCGGGTACCAGCTCGACGCGTTCGTCCGGGCCGCCGAGCAGTTCGGCGAGCTCGACACCGTCGCCCCGGCGGGGTGCGCTCAACGACACCGGGGCGTACGCGCTCGCCGCGGCCAGCGCGCCGGACAGCTCCCGGACCGGTACGCCCAGCTCGGCGGCCAGCGCGGCGGTGCCCGGCTCCCGGCCGGTACGTTGCGCCAGCCGCTCGGCGAGCGTGACCGCCGAGCGCCGCAGCTCCTGCAACCGGCGTGGCACCCGCACGTCCCGGCACTGGTCCCGGAAGTACCGCTTGAGCTCGCCGGAGACGGTGGGCACCGCGTAGCCGAGGAACGGCCCGAGCGCCGGGTCGAACCCGTCCACCGCCTTGATCAGTCCGAGCCGGGCCACCTGGGTCAGGTCGTCGAGCCGCTCGCCGCGGCCGGCGTAGCGCCGGGCGATCCGGTCGGCGACGGGCAGGTAGCCGAGGATCGCCGCGGAGCGGGCCGCGACCCGTCCCGGGTCACCCGCCGGCCGCGACAGCATCGCCCGCAGCTGCGCGTCGGCCTGCCGGAACGACCGGTCGTTCTGGTACGGCACCAGCCATCCACCCCCGGATGTCGTCGGCCATCCGCTGCGGCTGGCGCGGCGCCGCCCGTACCCCGGGATGGCCCCGCAGCCACCGGAGCGGTGGGTGTTTTGTCCCTACCCGGTGTCCTCGGCGCCGAAACGACCCGGTGTCGGGCCGCACCGCGGGTCACCCACCCCGGTTCCGGCGGTCGGATCGCCTCGACGTGGCCCACGCGGTGGCGCAGACTGGGACCGAACGGGTACTGATCCGCCCGAGGGGGCAACGATGTCCATGACCCGTACACCCGACCTGGTCCCCGTGCTGTCCCGCGGCAAGCACCGCAACCCGCGGCGCGGCGCGTGCTTCATGGAGATGGCGTCCTACCTGGCCGGCGAGCGCTGGAGCGATCACCCGGCCTGCACCCACCCGCTGCTCGCGGCCACCGCCCGCCAGGTCAACGACCGGATCAGCGATGCCGGCCGGGCCCGGCTCGCTTCGTTGATCCCCTCGGTGATCGGGCTGACCGGTGAGGACATCCGCATCGACCTGGGCATCGCGCTGCACTGCGCGATCACGGCGCTGCCGGTGGTGGCCGCCGAGCGACAGCGTGGCCTGGCCGTCGCCGTCCTGTCCGCCAACCGGCTCGGCAACGTGCTCGACGACCGCCCCGAGAACCAGCTCGACGAGGCGAGCCGGGCGGTACTGGCCGGGGTGCCGCACGCGTGGCGGTGGGCGCGAAAGTTCAGCCCCGGTTTCTCCCCGTCGACGAAGGCGTTCCGCCGGTACGCCGCGCCGGCGACGGTGACCGGCGCGGTGGACGGCGTGGCCGCCGCCTGCATCGCCGACCCGGACCCGTTGCTCTACCAGCTGCTCGCCGGATCGATCGAGATCACCACCGCGTTCGCCGGCCCGGCACCGGGTCGCCGTCAACGGGTGCCGGCCCGCCGCGCGGTGCGGTTGCCCGGCGCCGGGAGCCGTCGCTGAAGTCCACGCCGGGTGCCGGCCCGCCGCCCGGTGGCCCGTCGGGTGCCGGGACTGCCGCCGACCGGTGCCGGCGTGCTGCCGACCACCGCCGCCTGCCGGGTGCCCGCCGGGGCGGCTGCCCACCCGCCGGGCCGACCGGCGCGGCCGGGCACCTGCCGGTGCGACGGTGGACCGCGGTCAGCCGTTCCAGTCGACCAGCTGGACGATGACGCCGTTGGGGTCGCGCACCTGGAAGGCTCGCTCGCCCCACTCCTCCACCGTCAGCGGCATGGTGATCGGCACGCCTTCGGCGCGCAGCCGGGCGAGTTCGCCGTCCAGGTCGTCGACGGTGAGGGCGAGGATCAGACCGCCCGCGTGCTCGTCGCGCTGATCGGCGGGCAGCGTCGGCAGCCCGCGGCGCAGGAAGATCACGTTCATTCCGACGTCGGACCGGGCCAGCGAGGCGAACCCGTCGGCGGCTTGCTGCTCGGCGAACCCGAAGTGACGGCACAGAAACGCACTGGAAGCGGCGACGTCGTCCACCGTCAACGACACCGCCGATGCGGTCACCTGCATGAACACTCCTCTCGGAAAACTATTTACGTTGTACAGTGTAACCGCCCGGGCGGCACTCTGCGAAGATCGGGCGGTGGCGGAACTCACCGGCGGCGGCGACACGGCGAAGACCCTGCGACTGCTGTGGGGCGAGGTGGCACCGCCACGCCGCGGGCCGCGCCCCGGCCTCGCCGTCGCCGACGTGGTCGCCGCCGCCACCGCGGTCGCCGACTCCGACGGTCTCGCCGCACTCACCATCCGGCGGGTCGCTGAACGCCTCGGCGTCTCCGCGATGACCGTCTACACCTACGTGCCCGGCAAGGCCGAGCTGCTCGACCTGATGGCCGACGCCGCCTACCAGGCGATGGAACGCGCCGACACCGCCGGGCTCGACTGGCGGGAACGGCTCACCGCGGTCGCCACGGAGAACCGGCAGCTGTGCCGCGACCACCCGTGGATGGCGGAGCTGTACACCGCGCGACCGACGCTGGGCCCGGGCCTGATGGCCAAGTACGAGCACGAACTGGCCGCCTTCGACGGGCTCGACCTGCCCGACGTGACCCGCGACGACGCGCTGACCTACCTGCTCGGCTTCGTGTACGCCAACGCCCGCGACGAGCGCGCCGCCACCGCGGCGACCGGTACCGACCAGCAGTGGTGGGAGCAGGCCGGTCCGCTGCTGGCCCGCATCTTCGACCCGACCGCCTACCCGCGCGCGGTACGGGTCGGCGCGGCGGCCGGCGCCGAACGGGGCAGCGCCTACGACCCGGCGCAGGCGTACGAGTTCGGGCTGGCCCGGGTGCTCGACGGGCTCGGTGAGCTGATCGGTCAGGCAGCCGCGTCGCGGCGCCGCCAGTAGGTCAACAATCCGAGCATCACCAGCACGCTGGGTAGATCGGCGAGCGCACCGAACTGGCTGTCGGTGAAGTTGAACAGCTGGGTGACGAACAGGTTCAGGTACAGCGCGGCGAGCAGCAGGCGGTAGGCGGCGGTCCGGTTCCGGCGCCAGCGCAGCGCACCGAGCACGCTCAGGACCGCCTCCGCGGTGCGGGTCAGCGCGCTCGCGAACACGGCTCCGTACTCCTGGCCCAGCAGCGACCGCTCGTCGGCGGCCAGCGCCACGATCGTCTGGACCACGAACACCACGGCCACGATCAGCCGGGTCACGCTCAGCACCCCGATCAGGATCGGCGGCAGGAACCGCCAGTCCGCGATCCGGCGCACCCGCCGCCGCAGCGCGCCGAAGCGGCCCGCGCCGGGGCGCAGCTCGGACCGGGACGGCGCGGCCGCGATCAGGTACCGCACCCCGACCGCCGCCGCATCCTCCCGGCCGGCCACCAGCTGCATCGCTTCGCTGCGCTGCCGGCCGGTCAGCCCGCCGGTCAGCCCGCCGGCGGCGAGCACCGCGGCGGCCGCGGCGTCGGCGGCAGGCCCGCCCCGACGCCGGATGCGTACCTGCATCACCAGCAGCACCAGCGCGGCGAACAGCAGGTACATCACGCCGGCAGCCGGGGCGAAGAAGTAGTCGTTGGTGCGGGTGATGAACTTGCCGACCTCGTCGACGAACAGGCCGAGCCCGACACCGCCCGCGATCGCGGTGACCAACCGGGCGGCCCGGTCGGCGAACAGCAGCGCCACCACCAGCCCGATCAGCATCAGCAGCCCGCCCCACAGGGCGTGTGCGATGTGCAGGCTGCCGCCGCCGACCTGCGGGTAGCCGGTCGCCGCCAGGTAGGCACGGGTCACCAGCACGGTGACGATCCCGGCGAGCACCATCAGCTGCATGTTGCGACCGCCGTCCAGCGCCCGGACCAGGCCGAGCGACCGCAGCGGCCCCTCGTGCCCAGCCAACCGGTCCGCGACGTGCTGTCGGACATCCACTCCCCCTCGGTCACCGATCCCGCCGTACAGGCTATGGGTGGGTGTCCCGTCGGCCGCCGGGCGGTCCGTCCGGGCGAGTCGGTGCCGCCTGGCCGGTGGGCGGAACCGAGCGCCGTGCAGCCCGGACGGTGGGTGGAACCGAGCGCGGTGCCGCCCGGACGGTGGGTGGAACCGGGGTGGCGCCACCCGGGACCCGGGCGCGGCGCCGCCCGGTCAGTCGTCCGCGGGCTCGGTGCGCAGCCGGGTGTTCCAGCGCTGTTCGATGCGGCCGAACCGCCAGGTCAGCAGCGCGACCCCCCAGACGACGACGAACAGCCCGACGATCACGAACCCGACGTAGTTGAGATCCAGGCCGGCGATCCAGGCCAGCGGACCGGACGAGATCGACAGCTTCTCGGCCAGCACCGACAGCAGTTCGATGACACCGATGATCAGCGCGACCGCCACCGACAGCGCGGTGATCGTCAGGTTGTAGTAGACCTTGCGTACCGGCTTGGCGAACGCCCAGCCGTAGGCGAAGTTCATGAACGAGCCGTCGATCGAGTCCAGCAGCGACATGCCGGCCGCGAACAGGATCGGCAGCGTCAGGATCGCGTACCAGGGCAGCGCGAACGCCGCCGCGCCGCCGGCGAGCACCAGCAGCGACACCTCGGTGGCGGTGTCGAAGCCCAGCCCGAACAGCAGGCCGATCGGGTACATGTGCCACGGCTTGCGGACCGCCCGGGTGGCGCCGCCGAGGATCCGGTTGACGAAACCGCGCTTGTCGAGCTGCTCCTCCAGCTCCGCCTCGTCGAAGTGGCCGGAGCGCATCCGGCGGAACACCCTCGCGATGCGGCGCAGGACGGCGAGGTTGAGGACCGCGATGATCACCAGGAACACGCCGGAGACCAGGGTGCCGATCAGGCCGGTGACGGTCTGCAGCGTGGACGAGTCGTTCTCGACCTGGCCGGCGAGGGTGCGCACACCGAAGCCGAGCAGCGCGCACAGCCCGAAGACCACCGAGGAGTGGCCGAGCGAGAACCAGAACCCGACGGACACCGGCCGCTGCCCGTCGCCCATCAGCTTGCGGGTGGTGTTGTCGATGGCGGCGATGTGGTCGGCGTCGAACGCGTGCCGCATGCCCAGCGTGTAGGCGGTGACGCCGAGGCCGATGCCGAAGACCTGGCCGCCGACGCGGTACTGCGCCGGGGCGACCAGGGCAACGAGCAGCCCCCACCCCACCACGTGCAGGGCCAGCACGAACAGTCCCATGCCGAGCAGCCGGCGCCGCTCGCCGGCGGACAGCCGGCGGCGGGCACGGGTCGGCGCTGCGGAAGACAAACCGGTCATGACGCCCTCCGGCCGGTAGCCGGTGCGTCGCGATGAAGTGTCGGCACGTCCAGACCCTAAAGCCACAGTATTGGTTCCTGCAAGACATGTGCAATTAGCCACGCTGGGCAGCCCCCGGCCCGGCGCCCGCGATCCGGCGATCCCGCCGGCGCGACCGCCATCACCGTCGCGTGCCGGACACGTCACCGCCCGCGCTGCTTTCTAGGTAGCTGGGCTTCAGTGTGATGCCGGTTCGGCCGCGAACGGCGCCACGTCCCGGCGACGGCTTCTACGATCGGCAGGCATGAGCCGGACCATGGACGGATGGCGCGTCGAGACACCCGGGCCGATGGCCGACCGGCCGCTGCGACGGGCCGCCCTGGCCGTGCCGACACCGGCCCCCGGTGAGCTGCTCGTCGAGGTGTCGGCGTGCGGGGTGTGCCGGACCGACCTGCACGTGGCGGAGGGCGCCCTGCCGGTGCACCGGCAGGGCGTGGTGCCCGGGCACGAGGTGGTCGGGCGCGTCGTCGCGCTCGGCACCGACGTGACCGGGTGGGCGGTCGGCGACCGGGCCGGCATCGCGTGGCTGCGGCACACCTGCGGCCACTGCCGGTACTGCCTCGCCGGCGCCGAGAACCTCTGCCTGGCGTCGCGGTACACCGGGTGGGACGCCGACGGCGGGTACGCGCAGTACGCCACCGTGCCGGCCGACTACGCCTACCGGCTGCCGGACGGGTACTCCGACGTCGAACTGGCGCCGCTGCTGTGCGCCGGGATCATCGGGTACCGGGCGCTGCTGCGCGCCCAGCTGCCGACCGGCGGCCGGCTCGGCATCTACGGGTTCGGCGCCTCGGCGCACCTGACCGCGCAGCTCGCGATCGCGCAGGGCGCCCGGGTGCACGTACTGACCCGAGCGGCCGCGGCCCGCCAGCTGGCGCTGGAACTCGGTGCCGCGTCCGCCGGGCCGGCCGACGCGGCGCCGCCCGAGCCGCTGGACGCGGCGATCCTGTTCGCGCCGGTCGGCACGCTGGTGCCGGTGGCGCTGGAGGCCCTGGACGCCGGCGGCACGCTGTCGGTGGCCGGCATCCACCTCACCGACGTCCCGCCGCTGAACTACCAGCGGCACCTGTTCCGGGAGCGCACCCTGCGCAGCGTCACCGCCAACACCAGGCAGGACGGCCGCCGGTTCCTCGACCTCGCCGGCCGGCACCACCTGCACGTGACCACCACGCCGTACCCGCTGGCGCAGGCCGACCGCGCGCTCGCGGACCTGGCCGCCGACCGGGTCGAGGGCGCGGCGGTGCTGGTACCCGACGAGCCGCGCCGGGCCGACCCGACCTCCGGGCAGACGCGGTGAGCGCACCGTGGACCGCCCCGTCGAACGGCTGACCGCCGGGCGGCGCACGAGCGCGTACCGATCCGCCACGGCCCGGCGCCGCCTCGCGCACGTCGCCGACCGGCCGGACGGCGGTGAGGCGGACCCCGCCGGCCGCAGCGTGGCGGGCGACACAGGCTCAGCACAGCATCGGCCGGTACTCCCCGCAAGCTCCCAGTCACTCGTCAGCCGGGCCGCAGTGCGCCGACGCACGATCGACCCATGAGTACCGATCCGCGAACCCACCTCGACCCCGAGCCGGACGAGCCGCGGCCGACCGGCACCCAGCACGTCGCCTCCGCGGCGGCCGACCGCAAGCCGGCCGCGCCGCCCACGGCTCCGGCCCCGGCGGCGGGCCCGGTCGCGGCGCCGGCGTCGGCCGCTGGGGCGGCGGGTCCGGCCAGCGGCCAGCATCCGGCGCCGGCCGAGCCGCTCGCCCCCGACCACCGGCCGGTACTGACCGGCACCCCGCTGTGGCCGGCCCGGTACGGCGCCCCCGGCTCGGTGCCACCGCCCGGCTCGGTACCACCGCCGGGCGCGATGCCACCGCTCGGCGGTTGGGGGCCGACGGCGCCGCCGCCTCGGCCGCCCCGGCGGTGGCGGCGCGGCGCGGCGGCCGGCGTCGCGGCGCTGGTGTTGGTGGTGGGCGGCGGCGCGGGCGGCGCGTACGCGGTGCGGGCGCTCACCGGTCCCGAGCCGGCGTCGAGCAGCGTCGCGGCGAGTACCGCGTCCAGCCAGACCTCGGTCGCCGACCTGGTCTCGAACGTGCAGCGCACCGTGGTCGACATCCAGGTCAGCGGCGCGGGCGGCGGCAGCAGCGAGGGCTCCGGGGTGGTGATCCGCTCGGACGGGATGATCCTCACCAACGCGCACGTCCTCGGCACCAGCGGCGGCACGGTGACGGTCACGTTCGCCGACGGCAGTCGGCACAGCGCGACCGTGATCGGCACCGACACCACCCACGACCTCGCGGTCGTGCAGGTCTCCACCGGCTCCGCGCTACCGGTGGCCACGTTCGCCAACTCGTCGTCGGTGCAGGTCGGCGACACCGTGTATGCGCTGGGCAGCCCGCTGGGGCTCGCCGGCACCGTGACCGAGGGCATCGTCAGCGCGCTGCACCGGTCCATCTCGGCCGGCGAGGGCAACGGCAGCCAGACCACCAGGTACACGAACATGATCCAGACCGACGCGGCCCTCAACTCCGGCAACTCGGGGGGCCCGCTGGTCGACACGACCGGCCGCGTCGTCGGGATCAACACCGCCAACGCCGGCTCGTCCGGCAGCATCGGGGTGGGCTTCGCGATCCCGGCCAGTACCGCCCACGCGGTGGCGAACCAGTTGATCGCGGGGCACTGAGCACCGCCCCGGCAGACCGGTCCCACCCGTACCGGTGCCGTGCGGCACTTTCCGGCGCCGGTACGGGGCAGGATTGAACCATCGACCGCCGCGCATCCGTGCCGTCGGGCGGGAGGTGGTCACGATGGCCGACCGGACCGGCAGGCAGGCCACGACGCGCACCGTCGCCGCGGCGGCGCTGCGCGCGGTGACAGCGGCGGCGGTGCTGCTGTCGGCGGACATCCACCTGCAGATGTGGGCCACCGGCTTCCGCAACGTTCCGGTGATCGGCCCGCTGTTCCTGCTCAACGCGGCCGGCGGACTGGTGCTGGGCATCGCGTTGCTGGTCGGCCGGTATCGGCTGGTCGCCCTCGCCGCCGCCGGGTTCGGCGCGGCGACCCTGGCCGCGTTCACCGTCTCGGCGACGGTCGGGCTGTTCGGCGTACAGGAGAGCCTGGCCGGCGTGCCGCAGCGGTTGTCGGTGGCCGCCGAGGCGGTCGCGGTCGTCGGCGGGCTGGCACTGGCCGCGCTGCCGGCCCGGGCCACCCGGACCGAGGCCGACGGCGGTCGGTCCGGCTCGACGAGCCCGCCGGCCAGGCACCGCGGATGGACCGGGCACGGCTGGAGGAACGGTGCCCGCCTCGGCCGATGACGAGTTGCTGCGGTCGCTGTACGACGAGCACGCCGGCCCGCTGTACGGGTACGTGCTGAGCCTGACCGGCGACCGGGGCTGGGCGCAGGACATCGTCCAGGAGGTCCTGTTGCGGGCCTGGCAGCACCCGCCCGCCGCGGACGGCCGCCCAGTGCGGGGCTGGCTGTACACCGTCGCCCGGCACCTGGTGATCGACCAGTGGCGGGCCCGGAAGGTGCGTCCCGAGGTGTCGTTCGCCGAGCCGCCGGAGCGCGGCGTGGCCGACGGTACCGACGAGGCGATGCAGTCCTGGCTGGTCGCGGAGGCGCTGCAGCGGTTGTCCCCGGCGCACCGGGAGGTGCTGGTGGAGTGCTACTACCAGGGGCGGTCGGTGCCGGACGCGGCGCAGCGCATCGGGGTGCCGGCCGGCACGGTCAAGTCCCGGCTGCACTACGCGCTGCGGGCGCTGCGGCTCGCGCTGCAGGAGATGGGGGTGGTCTGAGATGACGGGTCCGTTCGACAGCGGGCCGTTCGACGGTGGCCTCCGCGGCGACGACGCGGACGCCGACATCCACCACGACGATGCCGCCTACGTGCTCGGGGCGCTCTCCCCCGCCGATCGGCACCGGTACGAGCAGCACCTTGCCGGCTGTGCCCGGTGCCGGGAGTCGGTGCAGGCGTTCGCCGGCCTGCCCGGCCTGCTGTCCCGGGTACCGGTGGAGCAGGTCGGCGCCGAACCGGCGGCACCGCCGCCGGAGTTGTCCGGCGACCTGTTCACCGCCGCCCGCCGGGCCCGCTGGCGGCGCCGGGTCATGGTGGTCGCCGGTGGCGCGGTCGCCGCCGCGGTCTGCCTGGTGCTCGCGCTGCTGCTGGCCTTCGGCCCCGGCCGCGGGCCCACCGGTGGTCAGGCGCCGCCGGCCCGGGCGATGACCGCGGTGGCACCGGCCCCGGTCACCGCGACCGCGGCGCTGGCCACCCGGCCCTGGGGTACCGACGTGACCGTGCGCTGCCGCTACCACGGCGCGGCGAGCTACCCGGTCGGCTACACGCTGGTGGTGGTCGACACCGGCGGGCACAGCGAGCGGATCTCCAGCTGGTCGGCGGTGCCGGACAAGACGATGGTGCTGACCGGGACCACCGCCACCCGGCCGGACCGGATCCGCGCGATCCAGGTCCGCGCCAGCGACGGCACCCCGGTACTGTCGCTCACCCCCTGAACGATCCGCGGCCCCCGGCCGTGTCCGACAGCGAGTATCCAAGACCGACAGGGGGTAGCACGATGTCCTGGCTTTCGTTGTCCCAGCACCGATCCCGCCGACTCTGGTGGCTGGCACCGGCCGCCGCGGCGCCGCTGATCGCCGCCGGCTGCGGCACCGGGTCCTCGCCCAGCGGTACCTCCTCGACCCCCTCGGCGGGCTCGTCCGCGCCGGTCAGCGCGCGCAGCACTGGGCACGGCACGGTACTGGTCGACTCGTCCGGGCGCGCGCTGTACAGCCCGGCCGGCGAGACCACGAAGCATCTGCAGTGCGCCTCGGCGGCCTGCACCGCGGTGTGGCCGGTGGCCACCGCCGCCGGCTCGGTACCGAGTTCGGTGCCCGGCGCGAGCGGCACCCTGGGCACCGTGCACCGGTCCGACGGCAGCACCCAGCTGACCTACGACGGGCATCCGCTGTACCGGTTCGCGGCCGACCACGGCGCCGGTTCGGTGACCGGCGACGGCGCCCAGGACAGCTTCGGTGGCGCGAAGCTGACCTGGCACGTGATCCGGCTGTCCGGCACCCCCGCCAGCCCGTCACCGAGCAGCGGCGGCGGCAACCCGTACCACTACTGACCCCCGGCGAGGCCCCGGCAGGGTGGGGTGCACGCGCACGCCGCCCTGCCGGCTTCGGCTCACCGGCTCGGCCACAGGGTGACCGCGTCGGGCGGGATCGCCAGGCGTACCGGCGTGGCCGGCTCCGGCGCCGGCCCGGTGCGGGTCGCGGTCAACCGGTCCCCGGTGGGCAGCTCGATCACCGTTTCGGTGAACGCGGCGAGCCGCACCACGTCGACCACCCGGCCGGCCAGGCCGCCCGCCGCGCCAGCACCGTCCATGGTGGACAGCGTGATCTGGTCCGGCCGGACGCACCAGGTGACGTCGGTACCGGCGGGCAGATCGGTGTCGCACACCGCCGCCGCGCCGCAACGCAGCACCCCGCCGGGCCCGACGGTACCGGCGGTCAGGTTGCGGATGCCCAGCAGCCGGGCCGCCCGCGGGTCGCACGGATGCGCGTAGACCTCTTCCTGGCGGCCCTGCTGGCGCACCGTTCCGGCGGACAGCAGCAGCACCTCGTCGGCCAGCAGCGCCGCCTCGTCCGGGTCGTGGGTGACCAGCACGGTGGCCATCCCGGTGTCGCGCTGCAGGGCGCGCAGCTCGTGCCGCAGCTCGTCGCGTACCGGGGTGTCCAGGCCGGCGAACGGCTCGTCGAGCAGCAGCAACCGGGGCCGGCGGGTCAGCGCGCGGGCCAGCGCCACCCGGCGGCGCTGGCCACCGGACAGCTGGTCCGGCCGCCGGTCGGCGAGATCGGCCAGGCCGAGCCGATCCAGCCAGTACGCGGCGACCGCCGGATCGGCACCGACCCCGAACAGCACCTGGCGCCACACCGTCAGCTGCGGCAGCAGCGCCGGATCCTGCGGCAGGTACCCGATCTCGCGGTGTTCCGGGTCCAGACCGGCGAGCCGTTCCGGGCCACCGTCGCCGGTCAGGGTGACCCGGCCGGCCGCCGGGAGCAGCCCGGCCAACGCCCGCAGCGTCATCGACTTGCCGGCGCCGGACGGACCGAGGATCGCCAGGGTGCGGGCGCCGGGCGGGTGCGCGACCGCCAGCCCGAAACCACCCACGGTCGCGGTGAGGTCGAAGCCGATCAGCGGCCCGGGCCGGCCGTTGGGCCGTACCGGTGCGGGCAGCACGGCCTGCCGGCGGCGCCGGGGCAGCCGCAGGTGGTCGGCGGCGACGAGCACCGTCAACGCGGCGAGCAGCGCCACCGCGACCGGCAGGACCGTCGCCGGCAGCCCGGTCGAGCCGAACTGCACGTAGGTGAACACCGGCAGGGTGTACGGGTGGTAGGCAAGGATGACCGTGGCGCCGAACTCGCCGAACGCGCGCAGCCAGGCCAGCAGCAGCCCGGCCCGGATCCCGCCACCGGCCACCGGCAGCGCCACCCGGACGAACCGGGACAGCCGGCCGTGCCCGAGGGTGGCAGCCACGTCGGTCAGCGCCGGATCGACCGCGGCGAACGCCGAGCGCGCCGCCACCACCAGGAACGGCGCGGCGACGAACACCTGCGCGAGCACGATGCCGATCCGGGTGTCGGTGAGCCGGCCACCGGTCAGCGCACCGAGCGGTGCGTACGGCCCGACCAGGTAGACCAGCAGCACCCCGGAGATCAGCGGCGGCAACGCCAGCGGTAGCTGCACCAGTACGCCCAGGGCGGCGGCCACCCGGCCCCGGCGCCGGGCGAGCAGGTAGCCGAGCGGGACGCCCAGGACGCCGATCACCACGGTGGCGATCGTGGCGGTGACCAGCGAGGTGACGAGCGCGGCGCCGACGCCCGGCGCCGCGGCCGCACCGCCCGAGCCGGCCAGCCGCACCGCGAACGCCACGATCGGTACCAGCAGGTACGCCAGCAGCAGGCCGGCCAGCACCGGCAGTACGGGTATCCGGTTCATGCGTCACCGTCCCGCGGCGCGGGGCCGCTAGGAACCTCCCACCGTCGAGCGCAGCGTCGCCGGCACCGCGGACCTGTCGCCGGTCAGCCGCACCCGGTCGGTCGGCCGCAGGCCGTGCTTGCGCAGCAGCGCGACGCCCCGGGCACCCAGCAGGTACTTGACGAACGCCGCCGCGGCGGCCGGCTGCGGCGCCCGGTTGAGCACGGTCACGGTGTACGTCGCGGCCAGCGCCACCGGCGCGAGCGACACCGTCGGCACCTTCGCCTCGGTCGCCTCGGAGCTGTAGAAGAAGCCCGCGTCGAGCTGGCCGGCCTGCAACCGCCCCAGCAGCGTCTCCTCCGGGTACACGCCCGAGTCGCTGCCGGCGAGCTTGCTCAGCCCGACCTTGGCCAGCGCCTGCGCGGTCAGCCGGCCCTTCGGGTCGAGCTTCGGGTCGGTGCGGCCCAGCCGGAACCCGGGCTGGTCGATCACCTGCTGCCACGGCTTGCTCTTCAGCTGCGCGGCGAACCTGCTCTTCGGGTTGTAGCCGAGCACCAGCGGGGCGGTGGCGAACGTGGCGTACCACGACTCCCAGTCGCCGTTCGCGCCGCCGCGCAGCTTGTCGTTGGTGGCGGTGCTCGCGGACACGAACACGTCGCCCCTGGTCACCTTGCCCTTGATCTCGTTGACCAGCGCGTCGGACCCCTTGCCCTGACCCTGGAAGGTGTCCGCGCCGGCGGCCTCGAACCCCGGCTTGACGTCGTGTTCCATCAGGTTGACCAGCGACCCCGCGTACAGCACGGTGACCGTGGCGCCGGAGCCCGGGGCGTCGCTCGTTCCCGACGAGCCACCCGCCCCGGCACCGGAACCGGCCGAGCCACAGCCGGCCAGCAGCGCGACGAGGGCCAGCACCGACGCCGCCAGCGTGACCCGAGTGCGCACCCGACGTGCCATCCCTGTCCTCCCGTCACCCGTCATGCCGTGGCCCGGGCCGGCACCGGCAGTTCGACCACGACCTGGGTGGACTTGACCGACGCGGTGGCGACCGCGCCGACGACCAGGCCCAGCTCGTCGACCGAGTCCCGGGTCATCAGCGACACCACCCGGTGCGGCCCGGCCTGGATCTCCACCTGGGCCATCACCTGGTCGACCCGGACCGCGGTGACGATGCCGGTGAACCGGTTCCGCGCCGACGACCAGGTGCCGCCGGGCTCGTCGGTGGCCAGCGCGCGGGCGAAGCGGGCCAGCTCCACGCCCTCGACCACCCGGTGCCCCTGCTGGTCTCGCCCGGCCGGCAGCCGGCCCGCATCGATCCACCGGCGCAGCGTGTCGGTGCTGACCCCGAGCAGTTGCGCGGCTCGACCCATCCGATAGTTCGCCACGGATCCACCCTACGGGCCGCACGCACGAACGCAAGCCGGTCATCCGGCTGGCAACTGCGACCTGTTCGTCCACATCACGACGCAGCTGCGGTTGCCGGCGCCGCCCCCGGGTTGGCCTCATAGGGTGGAGCCCAGCTGCCCACCCCCTGGAGGTGCCCGATGTCCCAGCCGGCCGGCCGGATCCTCGCCCTGGATCTCGGGTCCAGTTCGGTGCGTGCGGTCGTGCTCGCCGCCGACGGCGACCGGCTGACCCCGCTGCCCGGTGCGGCGGTCCGGGAGCAGGCGCGCATCCATCAGGGCGCGGACGGCGCGGCCGAACTCGACCTGACCGCATACCTCGGCGCCACCGTGTCCTGCCTGGACGAATTGTCCGCCGCCGGGCACCTGCGCGGCGTGCACACGGTCGGCATCTCCACCCAGTGGCACTCGCTGCTCGGGCTGGACGAACACGACGAACCGGTCGGGCCGTGCCTGTCCTGGATGGACCTGCGCCCGAGCCTGCCGGCGCACCTGGCGCCGGTCGACCCGGACGCCTACCACGCCCGTACCGGCGCGTGGTGGCACCCGTTCTACTGGCCGGTACGGATCGGCTGGCTGCGGGCCCGGACCGGACCGGCGCGCCGCTACGTCGGGCTGCCGGAGTATCTCGGCCTGGTGCTGTGGGGCGAGCCGACCGCCTCGGTGTCCTCGGCGTCGGGCACCGGCGCGCTGGACACCCGCACCTGTCGATGGGACGACGAGGCGCTGGCGCTCGCCGGCGTGACGGCCGGGCAGGTGCCGCAGCTCGCCGACGACGACTGGCGCGGCCGGTTCACCCGGGAGTACCGGAAACGCTGGCCGGACCTCGCCGACGCGGTGATCGCACCGCCGCTGGGCGACGGCGCGGCGAGTGCGCTGGGCTCCGGCTGCTTCGACGCCGACCACCTGTCCGTGACCGTCGGCACCTCCGCCGCGGTACGGCTGGTCAGCACCGGCGGCGCCGATCCGGCACCGACGGTGTGGCGGTACCGGGTCGACCACCGGCGCGCGGTCCACGGCGTCGCGTACTCCGGCGGCGGCGTGCTGGACGAGTGGGTCCTCGGGTTGCTCGACATCGATCCCGCCGCGCAGGGCCCGGCGCTCGCCGGACTCACGCCGGGCGAGCACGGGCTGGTCTGCCTGCCGTTCCACGCCGGGCACCGGCCACCGGCCACCGATCCGGCGGGGGCCGGCGGCACCCTGTACGGCCTGCGGCTGACGACCACCGGCACCGACGTGCTCGCCGCGACCCTGGAAGGGCTGTGCCACGAGATCACCGACGGGGCCCGTGCGGTCGACCCGGCAGGTACCGCGGTGCCGATGCTCGGCGGCGGTGCGGTCGCCGCGTCGAGCTGGCTGACCGGACGGCTCACCGCGGCGCTCGGCGGTCGCGGGCAGCGGGTCACCGACCCGGAGGTCGGCGCGCTCGGCGCGGCTGCCGGTGCGCTCGGCATCGACCTGCGACCGGCGACCGAGGAGGTCACCGCGAGCGACACCGACGTCGCCGCGATGGCCACCGCGGCCGATCGGCACCGCGCCCTGCGGAGCCGGCTGGCCTGACCCGGCGAGACCCGGCGGGCGACCCGGTGCGGGTCGCCCGCGGTGGCCGACCCGCCGGGTGGCTACGACAGGTCGTAGAGGGTGACCCCGGCGACCGTACGGGCCTGGTAGTGCTTCGTCACCCAGGTCTGGATCTGTTGCGGCGCCTGGCTCCCGCTGCCGGATCCGGCCAGCGAACCGGCGATGAACCAGTGGATGCGGCCGGCCGCCACCAGCTTCTCGAACGCCGCCAGGGTCGGGTAGGCGTCGGTGCCGTTGAAGCCGCCGATCGCCATCACCGGGCACCCCGACGCGAGCTGGTAGCTCGCCGCGTTGTTGGAACCGATCGTCGCCGCCGCCCAGGTGTACCGGGCATGCCCGGCGCGCAGCAGCGCCACCACCCGGGCCGCCGGGGTACCGGCGTCGAGCAGCCCACCCAGGCCCCGGCCACCGGCTCCCGGCCCGCCCCCGGTACCGCCCGGGCCGCCGGTTCGGCCGGTGCCGCCCGGACCCGAGTTGCCGCCCGGACCGGAGTTACCGCCCGGACCCGAGTTACCGCCCGGACCCGAGTTGCCGCCCAGGCCGGGCCACCCGGTACCACCGGGGCCGGTCTGGTTGGTGTTCTGGCCGGTCAGGCCACCGCCGCCGCCCGGGCCGGCACCCTTGCCGGCGCCGCCCGGCCGGCCACCGCCAGGCATTCCCCTGCCGCCACTCGGGCCGGCGGACGGGAGCGCGCCGCGGTGTGCGCTCGCCGCGGTGGACAGGGAGAACGCGAACGGCCCCGCAAGGGCGCCGGCCAGCGCCACCGCCGCGACCACGGCCACCGGCCGCCGCGCCAGCCGGTGCGCCGCCGCCAGCAGCACCGCCATGACCAGGCCGGCGCCGACGATCGTCCAGCGCAGCCACGGTTGCCAGCCGGGCACCCGGTCGAGCAGCACGTACGCCCAGACCGCGGTCACCGCGACCGTCGCGGCCACGACCGCCCGCGACCGGCGGGCGCAGACCGC
This sequence comes from Actinocatenispora thailandica, assembly GCF_016865425.1. Taxonomy (NCBI): domain Bacteria; kingdom Bacillati; phylum Actinomycetota; class Actinomycetes; order Micromonosporales; family Micromonosporaceae; genus Actinocatenispora; species Actinocatenispora thailandica. The sequence goes on from NZ_AP023355.1 coordinate 3,286,278, forward strand.
GGTACCGATGCCGACCAGCGCGGCAATCGCCGGCGCCAGCGCGACCGTGTAGTACGGGTGGATGATGCCGGCCGACAGGCTGAACACCGCACCGGTCAGCACCAGCCAACCGCCCCACAGCAGTGCCGCCGCGCGGGTACGGTCGGTGCGCGGCGCCCGGCCGGCCAGCCACAGCACCGCGACGAGCAGGATCAGCGCAGCCGGCAGCAGCCAGCTGATCTGGCCGCCCATCTCGCTGTCGAACAGCCGCCACGTCCCGACATCGGTGTTGGTGTTGCCCAGCCCGCCGGTCTCGTTGCCGGTCAACCGGCCGAAGCCGTTGTAGCCGAAGGTCAGCTCCAGGATGCTGTTGTGCTGGGTACCGCCGATGTACGGCCGGTGCGAGGCCGGCACCAGCTCGACGATCGCGACCCACCAGCCGCCGGCCAGCACCAGTGCGAGCCCGCCGAGCAGCAGTTCCCGGATCCGCCGCCACGGCCGGCCCGGCCCGGCGATCAGGTGCACCGCGGCGATCACCGGTACCAGGATCAGCGCCTGCAGCATCTTGGTCAGGAACCCGAACCCGAGCAGCGCGCCGGCCAGCGCGAGCCAGCGACCGCCGTGGCCCTCCAGCGCCCGGATGGTGGCGTAGCCGGCGCCGGTGAGCAGCAACACCAGCAGCGCGTCCGGGTTGTCGAACCGGAACATCAGCGTCGCGACCGGGGTCAGCGCGAGTGCCGCCCCGGCCAGCAGGCCGGCCGGTACCCCGAACCACCGGCGCACCGCCGCGTACAGCAGCGCGACCGAGGCGATGCCCTCCAGCGCCTGCGGCACGAGCAGGCTCCAGGTGTTGAGCCCGAACAGCCGCACCGACAGGCCCATGACCCACAGGAACGCGGGCGTCTTGTCCACCGTGATCGCGTTCGCGGCGTCCGAGGAGCCGTAGAAGAACGCCTCCCAGCTGCTCGCGCCGGCCTGCGCGCTCGCCGCGTAGAACGCGTTGGCCCAGCCGGAGGCGCCGAGCCCGACCAGGTAGAGCGCCGCGGTACCGGCCAGCAGCACGGCGAGGCCGGCCCGGCCGGGGGCGAGCCACCGGTACCGGCGGTGCGCGGGCAGGGCGGCGGCCTCGGTGGCGATCGCGGTCATCGGTCGATCGTGGCCGGGACCGCTGTGCCGGGAGGAAGCCGAACCTGTGCGCCGGCTGTTGGTCTGCCCGACGTTCCGCCGGTCGACCTCAGCCCGCGGGACGCAGATCCCTGGCGCACGCGATGGCGGTGCGCCGCGCCACCCGGACGGCGGCCGCCCGGGTCGCGACGCGGCTACCCGGTGGCCGGATCGGCGGCGAACGCGGCGATCTCGTCCAGGCCCGGCCGGTACCCGTCGGTGGTGTCCACGTCCAGCGTCGGCACCGGCATCGAGACCGGGACGAACCAGTCGAACGGGTCCGGTCCGGACAGTCGCTGCAGCGCCCCCGGCACGGTGTGCGCGCGGCGGGTCGCGTCGGTCGCCGCGCGGCGCCGGATCCGTTCGCCCGCGACGACCCCGTCGACGGCGCAGCGGACGATGCGCAACCGGGCCTGGCCGGCGAGCGGGGCGAGGTTCGGGCGCCACAGCCGGTCCTGGAACGCGGCCTCGGCCACCAGGCTGACCCCGTTGCGGCTCAACAGGTCCAGGGTCGCGAAGAACACCTCGAAGGTGCGCCGGGTGTACGCGTCGCCCTCCGCCGCGGTGTAGTCCGGCAGGCCGAGGACCATGCCCTCCTTGATCTCGTCCCGGCAGATCGCCGGGCAGCCGAGCCGTGCGGCGAGCCGGTGCGCGAGCGTGGTCTTTCCGCTGCCCGGATGTCCGCTGACCACGACGAGCGTCGGCCTGTCCATCCGACCTTCCTACCAACCGGCGCCCGGCCGACCACGGACACCCAGCACGCCGCGCCGATCGGGCCGACCGGCATACTGGGCGTAGGGACGTCTCAGCCGGCAGCGTCTCAGCCGGCAGCGTCTCAGCCGGCAGCGTCTCAGCCGGCAGCGTCTCAGCCGGCAGCGTCTCAGCCGGCAGCGTCTCAGCCGGCAGCGTCTCAGCCGGCAGCGTCTCAGCCGGCAGCGTCTCAGCCGGCAGCGTCTCAGCCGGCAGCGTCTCAGCCGGCAGCGTCTCAGCCGGCAGCGAGGATCTGCCGGCCGACCTCGACCGTGGCCGCGGCGCGCTCGGCACCGAGCGCCCGGACGATCGGGCCGGCGATCGCGTCCAGTTCCAGCGTCCGGCCGGAGCGACGGTCCTTCAGCATCGACGACTGCATCGTCGGCGGCAGCGCGGCCAGCCGCGCCACGATCCGGTCCGGCTCGATGCGCACCCCGGCGAGGCCGGCCGCGGCGGCGGTCTCGTCGACCAGCGCCCGGAGCCGGTCGGGGTACTGGTCGCGCGCCGGGCCGATCGGCGCGTCGGTGGCGGTGGTCAGCAGCGCGAGCGGGGCGAGGAAGGCCATCTTGCGCCACAGCACCGTCGCCTCGTCGGGCTGGGTGCTGACGGCGAGGCCGGCCGCGCCGAACAGCTCGGCCGCCGCGACACCGGCCGGGGTGTCGTCCGCGACGACGAGGTCGGCCATCGTCGTCAGCTGCTCGACCACGCCCGCGCGGTGCCGGGTCGCCTCGATCGCGATGCTCGCCGGCACCACCGAGGCCTCCGGGTACGCGGCGCGCAGCAGCGCGGGGTGGTCGATCCCGTTGAGCAGCGGAACGATCGTCGCGGCACCGAGCGCCGGGGCCGGCACCCGGGCGAGCGCCGGCAGCAGGTCGGTGGCCTTGACCGCGACGATCAGCAGGTCGACCGGCGCCGTCAGCCACGGCCGGGCCACCGGCGCGGTCACCGTCTCGCCGTCCGGTGCGGTCAGGTGCAGCCCGCGCAGGGTGATCTCGGCGGCGGTGCGTTCGGTGGCGAGCACGCTCACCTGGTGGCCCGCGGCACCGAGCCGCGCGGCCAGCACGCCTCCGACGCCGCCCGGTCCGAGCACGCCGATCCTCGTCATCGCCCCTACTCCCTACCGGTTGCTTCCATCGTGGAAGTGAGACTAGCGTGGTCGCTTCCATGGTGGAAGTGGTAGGGGTGAGTCGTGCGACACAAGAGCTTCGAGGGCATGGACTGCCCCATCGCCCAGACGCTGGACGCGGTCGGGGAATGGTGGAGCCTGCTGATCGTGCGGGACGCGCTGCACGGCCTGACCCGGTTCGACGAGTTCCAGCGCAGCCTCGGCATCTCGTCGAACTCGCTGTCTCGGCGGCTCACCGAACTCTGCGACGCCGGCCTGCTGGCCCGGCACCGCTACCAGCAGCGACCACCGCGCGACGAGTACCGGCTGACCGCGCGCGGACGCGACCTGCAGCCGGTGATCGAGGCGCTGGCCGGCTGGGGCCGCCGGCACGTCACCGCCGGACGCGGCGGGGTGCGGCTGGTGGACGCCGAGACCGGCGCCCCGGCCGACCCGGTCCTGGTCGACCGCGACACCGGGAAACCGGTCAACACCACCGACTTCCGGTACGTGGCGCGGCGCAGCGCACCGGAGGTCAAGCGGGCCCGGATGCCACGCTCGTGACCACCGGCCGGCTCCCCCGCACGCTCGGTGGTCAGGTCCCGAGCAGGTCGCCGGTCTCGCTGTCGTACAGCAGGACGCGGCCGGCGCGGGGCACCGCCCAGCCCGGTGTGCCGGCGGCCGGTTCGGACTCCTCCGGCACCACCACGCCGATCGGGCCGCCCGCGGTCTCCAGGGTGACCAGCGACGAGGTACCGAGGTGCTCGACGATGCCCACCGTGCCGGACAGCGCATCGGGCACCGCGGTGGCGGAGAAGTCCAGGTACTCCGGGCGGATCCCGACGGTGATGCCACGGTCGGCGGGCAGGTCGGCGGGCGCCGGCAGCGAACCGGCGGCGAGGACCAGCCGGTGGTCGGTCACGGTCGCCGGCAACAGGTTCATCGGGGTGGACCCGATGAAGTTCGCCACGAACGTGTTGGCGGGCCGGCCGAACACCTCCCGCGGAGTACCGACCTGACGGATCCGGCCGGCCTCCATCACCGCGATCCGGTCGGCCATGGCGAGCGCCTCGGCCTGGTCGTGGGTGACGAAGATGGTGGTGGCCCCCAGCTCGCGCTGCAACCGCTTGAGGAAGGTCCGGGCCGACAACCGGAGCCGGGCGTCCAGATTGGACAGCGGCTCGTCGAACAGGAACGCGGACGGGTGCGCGACCACCGCGCGGGCCAGCGCCACCCGCTGCTGCTGGCCGCCGGACAGCTCGGCCGGCCGGCGTGCCATCAGCTCGGCCAGTTCCAGTCCCGCCCCGGTCTGCCGGGCCCTCTCGTGCCGGGCGGCCCGCGCCACCCGCTTGATCCGCAGCGGGTAGGCGATGTTGTCCAGCACCGTCATGTGCGGGAACAACGCGTAGTCCTGGAACACCATCGCCACGTCGCGCTGACCCGGGGCGAGCCGGGTGACCTCGCGGTCGCCGATCGACAGCGAGCCGCCGGTCGCCTCCTCCAGCCCGGCGATGGTGCGCAACAGCGTCGTCTTCCCGCAACCGGACGGGCCCAGCAGGGCGAAGAACTCGCCGTCGCCGATGGTCAGCGACAGCCCGTCGACCGCGCGTACCCCGCCCGGGTAGGTCTTCTCCAGCGCCGCCAGCTCGATCGCCGCCATCAGCCCTTGATCCCTCCCTGGAACCGGAACCCGTACCGCCGGTTGACGATCAGGTACGCCACCACCACCGGCACCGAGTACAGCAGCGAGAACGTGGAGATCAGCGCGAAGTTCGGCTGACCGCCCTCGTCGTAGAAGGTGTACATGATCACCGCCGCCGGCTGCTTGGCCTGGTCGTGCAGCAGGATGTAGGGCAGCAGGAAGTTGCCCCACACCTGCACGACCGCCCACACCGCGATGGTGGCCAGGCCGGGCCGTACCACCGGCGCGACCACGTGCCGCAGGATCTGCAGCGGGCTCGCGCCGAACACCCGTGCCGACTCCTCGTAGCTCTTCGGTACCGAGTCCATGAAGTCCTTGAGGATGAACATCGCCGAGGGCAGCAGCCCGCCGGTCAGCACCAGGATCAGCGCCAGCCGGTTGTCGATCATGTTGAGCTGGAACAGCATCAGGAAGATCGGCACCATCGCCGCGGTGCCCGTCACGATCGAGGACAGCAGCAGGATCGCGTACAGCAGGGCGTCGCGGCCGGGCAGCCGCACCCGGCTCAGCGCGTACGCGGCGGTGCCGGCGAACACCACCGCGAGCACCGCGGTACCGCCGGCGAGGACCAGCGAGTTGCCGATGGAGCGCAGCGCGAACGGGTTGTCGAACAGCACCCGGAAGTTGTGCAGGGTGAAGCTCGGCGCGGTGATCTGGTACGCCGGGGTACGGGAGAACGGCGTGAGCACCAACCACAGCAGCGGCAGCGCGAAGAACACCAGCATCAGCCCGGCGAACAGGTACAGCCCGATGCGCGACAGCGCGTGCCGCACCAGCGCGTCGGCGAGGATGCGCCTCATCAGCGTGCCTCCTTCGTCGGGGCGTTCACGAGGTACCGAGCGGCGCGGTGGGCGTCGTTGGCTCGCTCATGTCACTGCCCCCGGCGGCGCAGCAGGCGCAGGTAGAACAGCGCGATGACCAGGTTGATCACCAGCATGATCAGCGAGATCGCCGAGCCGAAACCGAGCTGGCCGCCCTCGATGGACATCCGGTACACGTAGACCGGCAGCGTCTCGGACCGGTGGTCCGGCCCGCCACCGGTGAGCATGTACGGGGTGAAGTCGTTGAACGTCCACAGTGTGATCAGCAGCGTGTTGGTCAGGATGTGGCCGCGGATGCGCGGCAGCACCACGTCGCGGAAGGTGCGCAGCGGCCCCGACCCGTACAGCCGGGCGGTCTCCAGGTGCGAGGCCGGCACCGCGTCCAGCGCCGCGGAATAGAGCAGCATCGAGAAGGCGGTGCCGCGCCAGACGTTGAACACCACGATCGTGGCGAGCGGGTGGTCCAGCGTCCAGGCCGCGCCGGGGGTGTCCAGCAGCGCGTTGAGGGTGCCGCCGTTGCGGTCCAGCAGCGCCTGCCAGAGGAACACCACCACCGTGCCGGGCAGGATCCAGGACAGCAGCACCAGCCCGTTGACCAGCATCCGTACCCAGCCGACGGCGCGACGCAGGGTCGCGGCGAGCAGGAAGCCCAGCCCGTTCTGCCCGAGCACCGCGGACAGGCCGACGAACGCCAGGGTCAGCAGCACCGAGTTGGCGAACCGCGGGTCGGTCAGCGCGTCGGTGTAGTTGCCCAGCCCGACGAACTGCGGTGCCGCCGCGTTGCTGCCCGCAAGGTCGTACTTGAGCACCCCGAGATACAGCGTCCACAGCGCGGGGAACACCAGGAACGCGGCGATCAGCGCCAGCGCCGGTACGACGAACAGCACCGCCCGGCCGACGCCGAGCCCCGCCACGTCGCCCGGCCCGGTGCGGCCGGTCCGGCGCGGCCGGGAGGCGTCGGCCGCGCCGGTGTCGTCAGTCGGAGCTGACGTGGTCTGCGCCGACAAGCTTCACCACACCCTGTTGGTACCGACTGGCGATCTGGTCGATCGGTTTGCCCGCGGCGGCCTGCCCGCTCGCCTCCTCCAGCAACGCGCCGACCGAGGCGTAGTGCTCCTCCGACGGCCGGAACCGGGTGATCGGCAGCACCTTGTCGGCGATGAACGACAGTGCCGGGTCCTTCTGCAGGATCTCGCTGTTGACCTGCTTGTTCGCCGTGATCTGCACGGTGTCGCCGAGCTGCGCCTTGATCTGGGTCGGCGAGCGCATGAAGGTGAGCAGATCCCATGCCTGCTGCGGGTACTTGGTGTTCGGGTTGATGGTGTAGCCACCGCCGCCCGACATCGACACGAAGTCCTGGCCGCCCACCCCGGCGCCCGGCTTCTCGGCCGGGATCAGCGCGTACCCGACGGTGGAGTTGCGGTCGGCCATCGCGGTGGCGTTGCAGATCGACTTGTCCGGGCACACGATCGAGCGCCACAGGTAGTCGCTCTCCCCGATGATGCCGAGCTTGCCCTTCGAGAACTCGCTGAACGACTCGTCCCGGCCGTTCGGGTCCTGCTGCAGCTTCGGGTCGCCGAGCTTGTCGGTGACGTACAGGCTGCGGTAGAAGCTCAGCACGTCCCGGATCGCCTTGGTGTCGCCCTGGTACTTGCCGGTCTTGGTGTCGTAGATCTGCTGCCCGGCACCGGCCAGCAGCGGCAGGAACCCCTGCATCGTGGTCGCCTCGCCCATCGGGGTGCCGGCGTCGATCTGGATCGGCGTCACCCCGGACAGCTTCGCAAGCTTGCGGCCGGCGGCGATGATGTCGGCCCAGCTGGTCGGCTGCCAGTTCGCCGGCAGGCCGGCCTTGGCGAACAGCTTCTTGTTGTAGAACAGCACCCGGCCGTCCACGCCGTTGGGCACGCCGTAGTACTTGCCGTTCATCGACACGTTCTGCTGCACCGACTTGTCGACCTGCTGCCAGCCCGGCCAGCTGTCGACCTTGCTGCCGACCACCTTCTCCAGCGGCTCGACGTACCCGGCCTTGGCGTACCGGCTGATCGAGTCGCCGCCGATGATGTAGATGTCCGGGCCGCCGTCGGCCTTGAGCGACAGCTCCAGCTTCTCGCCGTACTTGGCGTCGTCGATGCCGTTCTGCTGGTACTTCACGGTGACGTCGCGGCCCTTGGCCCTCTCCGCCTTCTCGAACGCGGGGATCAGCGTCTTGGAGATCCAGGTGGCTTCCTGCGCGTTCTTGCCGCCCACGATGGCGTTGGTGGAGATCGTCAGCGTGGCGTGCTTGGCGTGGGCGTTGCGCTGCGGGTCGCCGCTGCCGCTGTTGTGCTTGGCGCTGACGCAGCCGGCCGCGGTCAGGCCGACGGTGACCAGTACGGCCAGCGCCGCCGCCGATCGCGCTGCGATGGGTCGAGAACGCATGCTGTGTCGCCCCTTCCACAGACTGACGACAGATCGCCCGCCACGTCCGGCGTGGTGATCGCGACAGGCACACGATGCCATGATTGTTGCGAAGACGACAGATCCGCCGGCAGAACTTTTCAGCAACGCAGCCGGTCGACTCGCCCGGACCGCACGAGTGGCGGCCAACCGGCGCGCTCCGGCATCATTACCGCGTGACCCGATGGGAATACGCGCGGCTCGAATACTCCTCGACCGGCACGTTCGGCAACGACCGGTTCATGGACTGGTCGGCGAGCTTCTACTACTTCGGTGGCGTGTCCCGGTGGGGCACCGACGAGCGGTTCGACGACCTGCGCCACCTCAACCGGGCCGGCAACGCCGGCTGGCAGGCGTACGACCGGGATCCGGTCTATGTCGGCACGCCGCGCCGGCTGCACTCGGTGACCTACTCGCTGCGCCGCGCCGCCCCCGAGGAACCGCCGCAGCCGACCGCGCAGTAGCCGGCGCCGGAGGTCGGCGCGCGGCTCGCCGCCCAGCGCCTTGACTTCGACGCTGGTTGAAGTTCGACGATCACGCGGTGACGACGACAGCACCGGCGCGCCGCGGCGCCCTGTTCGCACCCGACCGGCGCGGCCCGACCATCGGCATCGTGGCGCTGGTCACCTTCGCCGCCTTCGAGGACATGGGCGTCAACACCGCGATGCCGCGGATCGTGGCCGACCTGCACGGCGGCGCCGAGTACTCCTGGCCGTTCCTGGCGTTCCTCGCCGCCAGCGTGGTGGCCTGCGTGTTCGCCGGCCGGCTGAGCGACCGGTACGGGTCGGTGCCGGCGATGCTCGCCGGCCCGGCGGTGTTCGTCGTCGGGCTGCTGGTGTCCGGCACCGCGAAGTCGATGCCGGCGTTGCTGGCCGGGCGCACCCTGCAGGGGCTCGGCGCCGGTACCCAGGTCGTCGCGGTCACGGTGCTGATCGGCGCGGTGTACCCGGCCGCCGACCGCCCCGCCGCGTACGCCGCGCTGTCCACCGCCTGGGTGTTGCCCGCGTTGCTCGGGCCGACGGCGGCCGGGCTGGTGGTCCAGCACGCCGGCTGGCGGTACGTCTTCCTCGGGCTGGTCCCGCTGGTACTGGCCGGGATCGCGGTGCTGGTGCCGGCACTGCGGCGGCTGCCGCCACATTCGCCCGACCGGACGGTCGCGGTCCGTCGCTGGTTGCCGCTGGCCGCCCTCGGTGCCGCCGCCGGCCTGGCCGCGCTGGAGTTCGCCGCGCAGCATCCGTCGCCGGTGGCGATCGTCGCCGCGGCCGCCGCGCTCGCCGTCCTCGTCCCGTCGGTACGCGCGCTGCTGCCCTCCGGTACGCTCACCGCCCGCGCCGGCCTGCCCACCGTGGTGCTGTCCCGCGGCCTGCTGTCCGGCGGCTACCTCGCGGTCTGCGCGTACGTGCCGCTCACGCTCACCGCGGTGCACGGGTACTCGCCAGCCGCGGCCGGGCTGCCGCTGACGGTCGGCGCGCTCGGCTGGTGCGCGTCCGCGGCGTGGCAGGGCCGCCGCCGTGCGCTGCCACGCCGTACCCTGCTGCGCGCCGGCTTCGTGCTGGTCGCCGCGGGCCTCGCCGGTACCGCGCTGACGGCACCGAGCTGGGGCCCGCCCTGGCTGGTGTTCGGCACGCTGGTGGTCGCCGGGGCCGGCATGGGGCTCGGCGTCTCCGCGGCGGGCATCCTGACGCTCGCCGCTTCCACCGCCGCCGACCGCGGCTTCAACTCCGCCGCGATGCAGATCAGCGACCTGCTCGGCCAGGTGGTGATGATCGGCGTCGGCGGTGCGCTGATCACGACGCTCGCCTCGGCGGCGCAGCCGAGCGCCGCGCTGGTTCCGCTGGATCTGATCATGGCCGCCGTCGCGCTGCTCGGTGCGCTCGCCACCGGCCGCCGCAACGATCCGCGCTGACCGCACCGGTAGAACCGCCGGCGCCGGGCGAACCTGACGCGTTCTGTCACAGCCGGCGCCTACCGTGCGGGCATGGATCTTCGACTGGCCGGGCGACCGGCGCTGGTGACGGCATCCAGCAGCGGGCTCGGCGCGGCGATCGCCCGGCGGCTCGCGGCCGAGGGCTGCCCGGTGCTGGTGCACGGCCGCGACCGGGACCGGGCCGAGGCGGCCGCCGAACAGCTGCGGGCCGCCGGCGGCGTGGCACGCACCGTGCTCGGTGACGTGACCGACCCCGCCGACCTGGAGCGCATCGCCGCCGCCGCGACCGCGTTCGGGGTGTCGATCCTGGTCAACAACGCCGGCCCGGTCGCCCAGCACGACTGGCGCACCGCCGGCGAGCAAGCGTGGTTGGACAGCTGGGCGGGCAACGTGCTGTCGGCGGTGACGTTGATCCGCGCGCTGGTGCCGGCGATGCGCTCGGCTGGCTGGGGCCGGGTGATCAACCTGGGCAGCCGCACCGCCACCAGCCCGGTGCCGAACCTCGTCGACTACGGCGCCGCCAAGGCCGCGGTGGTCAACCTGACCACGGCGCTGGCCAAGGATCTCGCCGGCACCGGCGTGACCGCGAACTCGGTCAGTCCCGGGGTGATCGTCACCGAGGCGATGCGCGCGATGTTCCTCGCCGACGACCCGCAGGGCCGGGACTGGGCCAGCCTGGAACCCGAGCTGGCCCAGCGGTACGCACCGAACCCGGCCGGCCGGCTCGGCACCCCCGACGACGTCGCGGCAACGGTCACGTTCCTCGCCAGTCCCCTCGCCGGCTACCTCAACGGGCTCGACGTCCGGGTCGACGGCGGTCTCGTCGGCACCCCGTGAGGCGACCGCCACCGAGCCCGGTCAGCCGGCCGGGATCAGCGCGGTGTCGAAGCTGACCGCGACGTCGTCGGCGAGCTTCAGCGCGCCGAGGAACGCCGAGTAGGGCTTGATTCCCCAGCGGGTCTGGCGCACCGTCGCAGAGCCGCGGATCCGGTCGTCGGTGCCGACCGCGCCGGACACCGTGACGTTCTCGGTGCTGCCGGCGACGGTCAGATCGCCGGTCAGCTCGAACCCTTCGGCACCGCCGGTGAACCCGGTCGAGACGAAGGTGACGGTCGGATGCCGGTGCGCGTCGAGCAGCTTGCCGCTGCACAGCTGGTGCACGATCTCCTCCCGGTCGTGATCGGTCAGCGGCTTGAGCCCGCCGCTGCCCTCCCGCACCGTGAGCGAGGCGACCTCGACCTCGACGCGCACCGCACCGGACGGGACCTGGCCGTCGGCACCGATCGCCGCGGTGCCCGACCAGCGGGTCGCCTCCAGCAGCAGGTCGTGTCCGGCGCGACGGCCCAGCCCGGTGCGTTCGGTGTGCAGCCGGAGCCAGCCCGTGTCGTTGCCGAATCGGTACTTTCCGGTTGATACGGCCATGGCGGCCTCCCTTCCCGGCGTCCCACCGTCCGGGTACCCGGTCGGGCCCGGTTCAAAGCTGGAACGCCGCGCGCCGGTCGGCCGGCACCAGGTCGACGTAGTCGGGGTGGCGGGCCAGCCAGCCGCGGATGAACGGGCAGTACGGCAGCACCGCGAGACCCTGCCTGCGGGCGGCGTCGAGAACCCGGCGGGCCAGCACGCTGCCCAGCCCCTGCCCCTCGTACGCAGGGTCGATCTCGGTGTGCAGGAACGCGATCTCGCCGGGCGCCCGCCGGTAGGTGACGAATCCCGCGACCCCGTCGCCGTCGACGTGCAGTTCGTACCGGTCGACGTCGGGTCGCTCCACCACGCTGGTGGTCATCGGGTCCTCCCCCGTGGTTTCAGCGGCGCCGCGGGCAGCGCCGGTGCGATCAGCCGATCGCCCTGGTAGCCCTGCACGACGCCGAACCCGTTGCCGGTGTTCCACCGCTCGCGGTAGCCGGCGATCTCGTCGCCGCTGCGGCCGACGAAGTTCCACCACATCACGATCTGCTCGTCGAACGGTTCACCGCCGAGCAGCAGCAGCCGAGCGCCGCCCTCGGTGCGCAGCCGAACCTCGGCGCGGTCGGTACCCAGGTACATCAGGGCGCCGGGCGCCAGCTCGGTGGCGTCGACGGCGGCGGCGCCGGACGCCGACAGCACCGCGTACTCGAAGTCGCGCTCCAGCGGCAGCCGCACGTCGGCGCCGGGGTCGAGGGTGAGGTCCGCGCCGACCAGCGGCGAGTACGTGGTGCCCGGCGAGGTGGCCCCGGCCAGCGTGCCCAGCAGCACGGTCGCGGTCAGACCGCGGTCGGTGACCACCGGCAGGTCCGGGTGGTGGTCGAACGCCGGCGGCACCTCCCGGTACCGTCCGGGCAGCGCCACCCACAGCTGCGCACCGTGCAGCAGCGCCGGGTGCGGCACCGGCGACTGCTCGGAGTGGGCGATGCCGCGGCCGGCGGTCATCAGTCCCAGCTGGGACGGTTCGAGCAGCTGCACGTGGCCGAGACTGTCCCGGTGCGCGACCGTGCCGGACAGTAGCCAGCTGACCGTCTGCAGGCCGGTGTGCGGGTGCGGTGCGACCTGCATGCCCGGCCGGTCGGTGATGTCGTCCGGGCCGTAGTGGTCCAGGAAGCACCAGGCGCCGACCAGCCGCCGCCCGAGCGTCGGCAGCAGCCGGCGCACCACCGTGCTCTCGCCCAGCGGCACCGTCCTGCCGGGCAGCACCTCGTGCACCGGCTCGGCGGGTACCTCGCGACGACCGCCGCAGACCACGACTTCCGGCCTGGTGTCCAGGTTGCTCATGAACGCTGCTCCCCCGTCGGCACGCTCCTGGCTAACGATGCTAGGCGGGCGTGCGGCCGGGCCGGGGCGTTCGGACGGTTCCGGCACGCCACCGGGGCGGCCCGGTCGGGCCCGCAGCACCCAGTAGCACGTTGTCCGCATCGCGCCCGAGCCGGGCGGCGTTCCGGCACCGTCGGGCAACAAACGGGCGGATTCGGTGCCCGAACGGGCGGCGGTTGCGGCCCAATTACGCCCGATTACCGCAGTACGTCGCGCCCGATCGGGCCGATCAAGCGGGCACAATCGGGCACAGATCGTGGAGTCCGAGCGGTGTTCGGCGGATGCCGGCGATGTTAGACATACGTCACAACGCCGTTGCGGACATGTCAAGGGAGGCGGGAACGATGCAGGCCGACGAGCGACAGCACCGGATCCTGTCGCTGGCGCGCAGCAACGGCGGGGTCGAGGTCACCAGGCTGGCCGAGGAGCTCGCGGTCGCGCCGGAGACGGTCCGCCGCGACCTGAAGCTGCTGGAGCAGCACGGGCTGATCCGCCGCACGCACGGCGGTGCGTACCCGGTGGAGACGGCGACGTTCGAGACCACGCTGGCGATGCGCACCACCCGCCGGGTGCCCGAGAAGCGCCGCATCGCCGCCGCGGCGGTCGACCTGCTCGGCGACGCGGCCACCGTGTTCGTTGACGAGGGGTTCACCCCGCAGCTGGTCGCCGAGGCGCTGCCCACCGACCGGGAGCTGACCGTACTGACGGCATCGCTGTCCACCGCCGCCGCGGTCGCCGAAACCGGCGCGGCGAACGTGCTGATGCTCGGCGGTCGGGTACGCGGCCGCACCCTGGCCACCGTCGATCACTGGGTGACGAACATGCTCTCCGGGTTCGTCATCGACCTGGCGTTCATCGGCGCGAACGGGATCTCCCGGCAGCACGGGCTGACCACGCCGGACCCTGCGGTGGCGGCGGTCAAGTCGTGCGCGGTCCGGGCGGCCCGGCGGCGGGTGTTCGTCGGCATCCACAGCAAGTTCGGCGTCTCCAGCTTCTGCCGGTTCGCCGACATCGGCCAGTTCGAGGCGCTGATCACCGACACCGGACTGCCGGCAACCGAGGCGCGCCGGCTGTCCATGCTCGGTCCGCAGGTGATGCGGGTGTGAACGGGTAACACGGTTTCGTTGTCCGACAGAGCATCCGGGACGACCTCCGGATGTCCGACAGAGCATCCGGGGTACGCCCCGGAGGCGCGGGCGAGGCTGCCCGCAGACGAGGTGGAGGAGTAACACCATGTCCAGGTTTCTGCCGCGCCGCACCCGGTTGCTGGGTGCCGCGCTGGCGTTGGGGGTCGCCGCGGCCGCGCTGACCGCGTGTGGTGGTGCCGGCGGCGGCACCTCCGCCTCCGGCCACAGCATCAACGTGCTGATGGTCAACAACCCGCAGATGGTCGATCTGCAGAAGCTGACCGCCGCGAACTTCACCAAGCAGACCGGCATCAAGGTCAACTTCACGGTGCTGCCGGAGAACGACGCCCGGGACAAGTTCACCCAGGACTTCTCCAGCCAGGCGGGCCGGTACGACGTTGCGACGATCAGCAACTACGAGGTGCCGTTCTACGCGAAGAACAACTGGATCGCACCGCTGGACTCGTACGCGGCGAAGGACACCGCGTTCGACCAGTCGGACATCCTCAAGCCGATCCAGTCGTCGCTGTCGTCCGGCGGCAAGATCTACGCGGAGCCGTTCTACGGCGAGTCGTCGTTCCTGATGTACCGCAAGGACGTGTTCGCGGCCAAGCACCTGACCATGCCGGCGCACCCGACCTGGCAGCAGGTGGCCGACCTCGCGGCGAAGGCGGACGGCGCCAAGCCCGGTCTCAAGGGCATCTGCCTGCGCGGCCAGCCCGGCTGGGGCGAGGTCATCGCGCCGCTGACCACGGTGGTCAACACGATGGGCGGCACCTGGTTCACCAAGGACTGGAAGGCGCAGGTCAACACCGGCGGCTTCAAGAAGGCCACCCAGTTCTACGTCGACCTGGTCCGCAAGCACGGTGAGGCGGGCGCCGCGCAGGCCGGCTTCACCGAGTGCCTGAACGACTTCGAGCAGGGCAAGGTCGCCATGTGGTACGACGCGACCTCGGCGGCGGGCAGCCTGGAAGGCAGCGACTCCAAGGTCGCCGGCAAGGTCGGCTACGTGCCGGCACCGGTGGACAAGACCAGCTCGTCCGGCTGGCTGTACTCGTGGGCGTTCGCGATCCAGAAGGCGTCCAAGCACACCGACGACGCGTGGAAGTTCATCTCCTGGGCCTCCGGCAAGGGCTACCTGAAGCTCGTCGGCAACAAGCTCGGCTGGGCGCAGGTGCCGCCGGGCACCCGGACCTCCACGTTCGCCAACCCGGAGTACCAGAAGGCGGCGAAGGCGTTCTACCCGGCGATGCAGACCGCGATCGACACCGCGAAGCCGACCGACCCGGGCGTGCAGCCGCGGCCGACGGTGGGCATCCAGTTCGTCGACATCCCGGAGTTCACCGACCTGGGTACCCAGGTGTCGCAGCAGGTCTCGTCGGCGATCGCCGGTAAGACCTCCGTCTCGGCGGCGCTGGATCGCAGTCAGCAACTGGCCGCCGCGGTGGCCAAGAAGTACCAGTAGCCGCCCGGTGCCGCCCGGCCTCCTCCGGGCGGCACCGCATCGAGGAGGATCCTCATGACGACCGTGTCGATGCCGGCGCCCGCCGGCGTACGACCGCGCCGGGCGGCGGGCCGGTGGGCCCGCCGCGGGCCGCTGCTACCGGCGCTGCTGTTCACGATCGTGGTCACCCAGCTGCCGTTCCTGGCCACGCTGGTCATCTCGTTCACCGACTGGAACGCGCTGTACCCGGACCGGCGCGGGTTCGCCGCGTTCGGCAACTACACGGCGGTGCTGAGCGACCCGCAGCTGCGCTCGTCGATCCTGACCACCGTGATCCTCACCGTCTCGGTGGTGCTGGTCAGCCTCGTACTGGGGCTGGCCATCGCGCTGCTGCTGGATCGCAGGTTCCACGGCCGGGCGATCGTGCGCACCATGCTGATCGCACCGTTCCTGGTGGTACCGGTGGCGGCGGCGCTGCTGTGGAAGCACGCGCTCTACAACCCGGAGTACGGGCTGTTCAACGGGATCCTGACCGGCATCTTCGGCCAGGGCGCCGCGCAGCCGGACTGGATCTCCGACGCGCCGATGTTCTCGGTGGTCGCGAGCCTGGTCTGGCAGTGGACCCCGTTCATGATGCTGATCCTGCTCGCCGGCCTGCAGTCCCGCTCGCCGGAGGTACTGGAGGCCGCCCGGGTCGACGGTGCCAGCGCGTTCGCCGTGTTCCGTCACATCACGCTGCCGCACCTGCGGCAGTACCTGGAGCTCGGCGCGCTGTTGGGCTGCATCTACATCGTGCAGAACTTCGACGCGGTGTTCACCATCACCGCCGGTGGTCTCGGCACCGCGAACCTGCCGTACACCATCTACCAGACCTTCTACCAGGCACACGACTACGGGCGAGCGTCGGCGGCCGGGGTGATCGTGGTGATCGGCTCGATGATCGTCGCCACCTTCGCGCTGCGGGTCGTGTCGTCGCTGTTGAAGCAGGAGGCGGACCGATGACGCAGACGCTTTCGGCCCCGGCCGGCACCGCGGCGCCACCGCCGGCCCGGCCGCGCAAGACACGGCGGGGCCCCGGCGGTGCGGTACTGGGGGTGGTGGCCTGGATCGTCGGGATCGCGTTCTTCTTCCCGGTGGCCTGGATGGTGTTCACCTCGCTGCACTCCGAGCAGGCGGCGGCGACCAACCCGCCGGACGTCACCGCCCCGCTGACGGTCGACGGGTACCGCGAGTTCTTCGCCACCAACCCGTGGCCGTACCTGATCAACTCGGCCACCGCGAGCATCGTGTCCACCGCGCTGGTCGTGGTACTCGCCATGTTCGCCGGCTACGCGCTCGCGATCCGGCCGGTCCGCAAGTGGTCCGACGTGCTGTTCTTCTTCCTGACCACGAAGATGCTGCCGGCCGTCGCCGGGCTGCTGCCGGTGTACCTGATCGCGCAGCACATCGGGCTGCTGGACAACATCTGGCTGATGGTCATCCTGTACACCGCGATGAACCTGCCGATCGCGGTGTGGATGATGCACTCGTTCCTGGCCGAGGTACCGGTGGCGATCCTGGAGGCCGCCGCGCTCGACGGTGCCAGGCTGCCGACGGTGATGCGCCGGGTGATCCTGCCGATCGCCTCGCCCGGTATCGCGGCGACCGCGCTGATCTGCTTCATCTTCGCCTGGAACGAGATGCTGTTCGCCCGGGTGCTCACCGGGGTGGTCGCCGGTACCGCGCCGGTGTTCCTGACCAGCTTCGTCACCACCCAGGGGCTGTTCCTCGCCAAGGTGTGCGCGGCCGCCACCGCCATCTCGATTCCGGTGCTGGTCGCCGGCTTCGCCGCGCAGAACAAGCTGGTCCAGGGGCTGTCGCTGGGCGCGGTCAAGTAACCCGTCGGTGCGGGGGCGGCGGTGCGGGGCGTCGAGGGCGCCCCGCACCGCGGCACCGGGTCACGGGGGGTCAGCGGCGCCAGCGGTCCCGGGCCGCCTCCTGGTTGGCCAGGTAGCGGCGGTAGCCCGCCTGGTAGTACGACGAGGCGGCCGGGTCCGGGTCGATGATCCGGTCCGGCCGGGTCCAGGCCGCCCGATCGACCGGCTCGCCGAGCGCGGCGAGGCCGGCCAGCACCGCCCCGCGGGCGCCGACCTCGGGGCTGCGGGCCAGTTCCAGCGGCCGGCCGAGCACCGAGGCGAAGATCTGCAGCCAGCGCAGCGACCGGGTACCGCCGCCGCACGCCACCAGCCGGCCGGACAACCCCGCCGCCTCCAGGCACTGCCGCGCCGCGTACGCCAGGCCCTCGCACAGCGCGCGCACCAGCTGCGCGCCGGTGGTGGTCAGCCCGATTCCGGTGAACTGCCCGCGGGCGGCCGGGTCGACGAACGGTGCCCGCTCCCCCGACGGCGCCAGGTAGGGCAGCACCTCGACGCCGCCGGCGCCCGGTGCGGTCTCCCGCAGCAGGCCGTCGAGCTGGTCGTGCTGCCGGCCGAGCAGGGCGAGCAGCCAGTCCAGCGAGGCGGTACCGACCATCGCGGGCATCGCCCGCAGCCAGCGTCCGGGCGTACCGGTGGCCAGGTGCATGCCGGCCCGGGTACCGGATTTGTCCACGCCGGACACGAGCACCTGGCAGGCCAGCGTGGTACCCAGGGTCAGCAGCCCGGAACCGACCTCGGTGACGCCGCCGCCGGCCGCGCACGCGGGCAGGTCGTACGGCCCGCCGGTGACCGCGACGCCGGCCGGCAGCCCGGTCCCGGCAGCCGCTCGAGCGGTCAGCGCGCCGGTGGGCAGCGGCGCCACGACCGGCGCGAGCAGTCCGGACCGGTGCGCCAGGCCGCAGGCGTCGAGCAGCCCGCTGTCGTACCCGGCGCCGGTCCCGTCGCCGAACGGCATCGAGGAATCCGAGGCATCCGTGGCGCGCACTCCGTTCAGCCGGCCGAACACCATGTCCTTGCAGTACCCGGCGGTCGCGGCGCGGGCCAGCCGGTCCGGCTGGTGCTTGTCCAGCCAGGCCAGCAGCGGCGCCTGCGCGCCGGGGAACAGCGAGTTGCCGGTGCGGCGGTAGATCGCCTCGGTCACGCCGGCCCGGTCCCAGTCGGCCAGCACGTCGGCGGCGCGCGCGTCCAGCCAGGACAGCGCCGGTCCGACCGGACGCCCGTCGTCGTCCACCAGCCAGCAGCCGTCGCCCTGACCGGTCACCGCGACCAGCCGCGGCGCGTCGGCCGGCCCCGGGCAGACCTCCCGAGCCAGCTCACCGACCGCCGCGAAGACCGCCTCGGCGTCCTGCTCGACCCGGCCCGGTGCCGGATGTCGCAGCGGCACGGTGCGCCCGGCGGTACCCAGCACGGTGCCGGCGCCGTCGAACAGCGCCAGCTTCGCCACCGACGTCCCGATGTCGACGCCCAGGTACCGTGCCGGCCCCGCACCGCCCACTGCCCACCCACCCGGCTTGACACATCACGTGGTACACGATTGTCCGGGTGCGTCGCCGGGCCCGCAAGGTGCATCGCCCGGGCTGCAACCGTCCCGGCCGACCAGCCGGCGCAACTCGGTACGGGCCCCGGCGGTGAACCGGTCGCCGAACACCGCCCGGCGTACCAGCATCCCGTCGATCGCGGTGGCCAGCACCGCGGCGGTACGCTGCGGCGCCGGGTCACCGCAGTCTCCCAACCAGGCCGCGAGCGCGGCCCGGAACGCGCGCAGCCGCGCGGTCAACGCGGCCCGCAGCACCGGATCCCGGTGCGCCGCGCACAGCGTCTCGGCGAACAACACCGCGAGCCGGTCCGGTGCCAGGTGGTCGAGCAGTACGGCCAGCGCGTCGAGTCCGGCAGCACGATCCGAGCCGGTCCGGACCGCGCCGACGGCGTCGGCCAGGGCGGCGTCGATGGCGGCCAGCGCGGCGCCGCGCAGCAGTGCCCGCACCGAGCTGAAGTGGTAGTGCACCAGGCCCGGCGCCACGCCGGCCCGGTCGGCGAGCAACCGGGTGCTCACCGCGTCCCAACCGACCTCGGCGATCAGCTCGACCGCTGCAGCCAGCAGCCGCTGCGGCACGGGGGAACCGCGACGCACCGCCGTCATCGCCACCTCCACGCACGGCCGTACGACCCAGTCGAGCGTGACGATAGCGCCGCGGGCACCGCCGCCGGCACCCGCCGTCGGGGTGGAGGTCAGCCGGTGAAGTCGGCCGTGTGGGCCACCACCCAGTCCCGGTAGGTGTGGGCGGGGCGACCGGTCAGGTCGGCGACCGTGCCGAGCACCGGTTCGGGGTTGTCCAGCTGCGCCGCCTGCCCGGCGAGGACGCTGTCGGCGAACGGCGAAGGCAGGCCCGCGGCCACCAGGTCGCGCCGCGCCTGCGCCCGGTCGACCTCGACGAACCGCAGCGGCCGGCCGAGTACCTCGCCGATCGTGGCGACCTGCTCGACCTGGCTCAGCGCCGCGGGCCCGGTCAGCGGGTGGCGCGCACCGTCGTGACCGCCGGTGGTCAACGCCTCGACCGCGACCGCGGCGATGTCACGCTCGTCGATCAGCGGCCGGGTCAGCCCCGGGTATGGCGCCCGGACCTCGTCACCGCGCCGGAGCTGGGCGGCCCAGCCGAGCGTGTTCGCCGCGAATCCGGACGGGCGCAGCAGCGTCCAGGCCGGTGCCGCCGACTCGACGAGTTGCTCCAGCCGGCCGTGCATGCCGACGATGCCGCCGGCGCCGGTTGCCGCACCGAGCGTGGACAGGTACACGATCCGCTCCGCCCGTTCGGCGATCGCGTCGACGGCGGCCTCGGCACCGCGCGGGTGCCCGAACGGCCAGATCAGGAACACCGCGCCGACGCCGTCCAGCGCCGCGGTCAGGCTCGCCGGGTCGGCCAGGTCGCCGGCCACCGTCTCGACGGTGGGCGCCAGCCGGGCGCTCGCCGGGCTGCGGGTCATGGCCCGGACCGGATGCCCGGCGGCCGTGAGTTGCTCGACCACCTGCCGGCCGACGTGGCCGGTGGCGCCGGTGACCAGGATCGTTTCCATCGTCGTCCTCCTCGCTGCGGGTACGTCGACGACGGTAGGAGTTGAAGTGCGGTTGAAGTCAACTGCGGACCCCGGCTTGCACCGTCCGCGCCGCCCACGGCACGATCGGTGCAACTGCGGTGAGAGCTAAGGGGCGGGTGTGGACATCATCTCCACCGGGGGCGCGATCGTCGGCGTGCTGATCCTCGTCGGCGCGGTCGGGCTGATCCTGTTCCGCGGCGAGAAGCAGGCGAAGATCCGCCGTCAGCTGTGGAAGCTGATCGGCATCTCGGTGCTGGTGCTGCTGGTCATCGGCTACCTGCGGGCACACGCGCCGAAGTGACCAGCCCGGCGAACCGCACCACCAGCACGCCCTGGGCGAGCAGGTAGGTGACCATCACGGCGAGGTCGTGCGCCGGCAGCCGCAACCCGCCGGTGCCCAGCGCGATCATGCTGTCGGACACCGCGAACAGCAGCCCGCCGACGCCGAGCAGCACGTCGAGGCAGGCCGCGCTCGACGCCATCGCGTACAGCAGGACACCGTAGGCAGCGAGCGCGACCAGCAGCGGCACCGACACCCGGTCGCGCATCACCAGCAGCAGCGTCAGCCAGCCCAGCGCGTACAGCACCGGGACCCAGGCGCGCCGGCGCAGCCCGGCCAGCGCGCCGGACCGCGCGAACGTCACCAGGTAGCACAGGTGGGTCACCGCGAACAGCCCCATGCCCAGCGCGAAGAACACCATCCCGGACGCCAGCAGCGCGATGTCGCCGCCGCAGGCGAACGCGAGCCCGACCACCACCGGCAGCACCCGCCACCGGGCGCCGACCCGGACCAGCAGGTACGCCGCGAGCAGCGGCATCAGCAGCGGCTTGGTCGCCCGGTCGACGAGGGTCCACTGCTGTGCCACCGCGGTCAGCTCGACCAGCGCACCCACCGCGTACGCCGCGAGCAGCACCCGCGCCGCCGCCGAACCACCACCCGACCGCGTCATGGCTCGCACCCTAGCCAGGCCGCACCACCCGTACCGCGGGATCCGGCGGAACGGGTGCTGCGGCTCGCGGCGCGGGCGGGCGATCGGGACCGTCAGGCGACGCCTTCCGGGCTGGCGATCGGGGCCGTCAGGCGACGCCTTCCGGGCTGGCGCCGACGAACTGGACGGCGCCGGCGGTGATCTCGTCGATGCGAGCGAGATCGTCCGCGGTCAGGGTGAGGTCGGCGGCAGCCAGGCTGTCGGCGATGTTGCGGGGCCGGCGGGCGCCGACGATCGCCACGTCCACGCCGGGCCGGGCGAGCGTCCAGGCGATCGACAGCTGCGCCACCGAGACACCCTTGGTCGCGGCGAACTTGCTCAGCTCGTCGACGATCGCGAGGTTGCGGCGCAGCGCATCGCCGTGGAACGCGGTCGCCTGGGACCGCCAGTCGGTGTCGTCGAAGCGCACGTCCGCCGTCCAGGTTCCGGTCAGCAGCCCGGACGCGAGCGGGCTGTACACCAGCACGCCGGTGTCGTGCGCCTGGCAGTACGGCAGCAGCTGCTCCTCGATGCCGCGCTGGAACAGGTGGTACGGCGGTTGCAGGGTCTCCGCCGGCCGCACCGCGTCGAACGCGGCCAGCTGCTCGACGTCGTAGTTGGACACCCCGACGTGCCGGATCTTGCCCTCGTCGACCATCTCCTGCAGGGCGGTGGCGGTCTCCTCCGCCGGGGTCGCATCGTCGGGCCAGTGCACCTGGTACAGGTCGATGTACTCGACGCCGAGCGCGCGCAGGCTCGACTCGACGCCGGCGCGCAGGTAGTCGCGGCCGGCGTTGCGCGGTCGCGGCCCGCCCGGGTCGATGCCGCCCTTGGTGGCGATGACAACGCTGTCGCGGTCGCCGGTCAGCTCCGGCCGCAGGCCACGGGCCAGTAGTTCCTCCGACGCCCCGAAGCCGTAGCCCTGCGCGGTGTCGAAGAAGGTCACACCGAGTTCCCGGGCGCGCCGGATCGCCGCTACCGCGTCGTCGGCATCGAAGCTGCCCCACTCCCCGCCGAGTTGCCAGGTGCCGAACGCGATCCGGGACACCTCCAGCCCGGTACGGCCCAGGGTCGTATACCGCATGACGCTCCTTCCGTCGACGATCGCAGCCTTGTCGGCGGTCCGTGCCGGACGACGGCCGGGCCTCGGGCGAGGCCGCCCACCGGCCGGCGGTCCCTGCGCACGGACCTCCCAGAACCCTAGCGGTACCGCTCGGCGATGGCGCGTGACTCCGCGGCGACCCGGTCGCGCAACGCGGCCGGCGCGAGCACCTCGACACCGGCACCGAGGCCGAGCAACGCACTGGCCGCCCAGGTCAGACCCTCGAACGGGACCTCCAGGCGCACCGGCTCGACGGCGGCCACGTCGATCAGATGCTGGCCCGACACGGCGACCACCCGGCGCAGCCCCGGCAGTACCGCCGGGTCGGCGAGCAGCGTGACGGTGACCAGCTCGTGCCGGGACTCCAGTTGGCTGCGGGCCTCCGCCCAGTCGGCGGCGAGGTCGTAGCCGGCCGGGCGCGCGACCGGCTCGTCCAGCGCCTGCGCGGCGAGCACCCGGGAGATGCGGTACGTGCGGCGCGCCCCGTCCCGCCGGGCCACCAGGTACCAGTCGCCGGCGGCGAGCACCAGGCCGAGCGGGTCGACGGTGCGCTCACCGGCCTTCCCGCCCCGGGCCGCGTAGCGCAGCCGCAGCCGGCGGTCCAGCCACACCGCCTCGGCCACCGCGGCGAGCGCCGGCGTCGGCTCGGCGCTGCCGTACCAGCGGACCGGGTCGAGGTGGAACCGCTGCGCGGAGCGGTCGGCGTGCTCGCGGGCGTCGCCGGACAGCGCCGCCCACAGCTTGTGCTGGGCGGTGTCCAGTTGCTCGGACAGCCCCAGCGCCTCGGCCGCGCCGGACAGCCCCAGGAACGCGAGTGCCTGCGCCTCGGCCGCGCCCAGGCCGGTCAGCCGGGTGCGGTACCCGCCCGGCAGTGCGTAGCCGCCGGCCGGGCCGCGCACCGAGCGAACCGGGATGCCGGCGGCGACGAGCGCCTCCACGTCGCGCTGCACGGTGCGCTCGCTCACCGACAGGCGCGCCGCCAGCTCCGGCCCGGTGAGTTGACCGCGGACCTGGAGGTGGAGCAGCAACGACAGCAGCCGGGACGCGCGCACGGCCAATTTTCTCACGTACCCGACACGAACTGACGGGTACGGCCGGCATCATGGTCGGCATGACGACGAATTCCCAGCTCAACGACACTTCATCCGCCGCCGTGGCCAACCTGATCATGGTCAACCTGGACTGCGCGGACCCGGGCCGACTCGCCGAGTTCTACCACGGCGTGCTCGGCTGGGAGATCACGTTCAACGAGGGTGACTACGCGATGATCTCGGACGGGCACAGCTCGATCGGCTTCGGCCGGGTACCGGACTACCAGCCGCCGGCGTGGCCGGACGCCACCGGCACCAAGCGCTTCCACCTGGACCTGTCGGTACCGGACGTGTCCGCCGCCGAGAAGGCCTGCGTGCGGCTCGGCGCCACCGTGCCGGAGTTCCAGCCGGGCAGCACCTGGCAGGTACTGCTGGACCCCGCCGGCCACCCGTTCTGCCTCTGCAAGGCGTCCTGACCGCAACCGAACAGGTCGGGAGACCCGGCCCGGCGGTCACGCCGCGGCGGGTTCCTCGACCTGTTCGACGGCGTCGGCCCGGGTGCTCCAGCGCTGCGCCAGCCAGGCGCAGACCATCAGCTGGATCTGGTGGAACAGCATCAGCGGCAGCACGGCCAGCCCGACCGCGCTCGCCGGGAACAGCACGCCGGCCATCGGCAACCCGGAGGCGAGGCTCTTCTTCGAGCCGCAGAAGATGATGGTGACCCGGTCCGGCCAGCTGAACCCGAGCCGCCGGGATGCGACCGCGGTGATCACCAGGGCGAGCGCGAGCAGCACGCAGTCGACCACCAGCAACTCGCCGAGCCGCGGCAGCGACAGCCGGTGCCAGATGCCGGCGACCACCCCCTCGGAGAACGCGGTGTAGACCACCAGCAGGATCGAGCCGCGGTCGACCAGTTTGAGTGCCACGCCGTGCTTTTCCACGAAGCCGCCGATCCAGCGGCGCAGCAGCTGGCCGGCGGCGAACGGCACCAGCAGCTCCAGCACGATCGCGCTGATCGAGTGCAACGACAGGCCGGTGCCGTGCCCGGACAGCAGCACCGCCACCAGCAGCGGGGTGAGCACGATCCCGATCAGGTTGGAGAACGACGCGGAGCAGATCGCGGCCGCGACGTTGCCCCTGGCGATCGAGGTGAACGCGATCGACGACTGCACCGTCGAGGGCAGGCAGCACAGGAACAGCACCCCGACGTACAGGTCGGGTGACAGGACGGTCGGCACCAGCACCCGGGCGGCGATCCCGAGCAGCGGGAACAGCACGTAGGTGGCGCAGAACACGACCAGGTGCAGCCGCCAGTGCCGGGCGCCGGCCAGCGCGGTCTGCGGGGACAGGCGCGCCCCGTACAGGAAGAAGAGCAGCCCGATGGCGAGGTCGGTGGCGTAGCCGAACCCGGTGGCGCCCACCCCGCGCGCCGGCAGCAGCGCGGCCAGCCCGACCATCGCCAGGATGGCCAGGATGTACGGGTCGATGCGCAGTCGAGACAGCACGGGGATGCGGGCCATGGCCGCCTTTCGTCGGTGGATCCGCCCTCGATTCTCCGACTCCGCCGGGTCATTGTGAACCACGTTCACCGCTATTACTGTGATCGGCTAGCGTGATGGGCGTGTTCGATCCGACGTTGCTGCGCACGTTCCTCGCCGTCGTACAGACCCGCAACTTCACCCAGGCGGCACGCCGGCTCGGGCTGCGCCAGTCCACCGTCAGCCAGCAGATCCGCCGGCTGGAGGCGACCACCGGGCGGCAGCTGTTCAGCCGGGACACGCACACCGTGGCGCTCACTGCCGACGGCGAGGCGCTGGTACCGCTGGCCGACTCGATCCTCGCCGCGCACGCCCGGGCCGACAGCTACTTCGCCGGCGCGCAGGTACGCGGCCGGGTCCGGTTCGGCGCCTCCGAGGACTTCGTACTGTCCCGGCTACCGGAGATCCTGCGCAACTTCCGCGCCAGCCACCCGCTGGTCGACCTGGAACTGACCGTGGGGCTCTCGGCGATCCTGTACGACGCGTTCGACCGCCGCGAGCTGGACCTGGTGTTCGCCAAGCGGCGCCGCGGGCAGCACCGCGGCCAGCCCGTCTGGCGCGAACGGCTCGCCTGGATCGGCGGCGAGTCGAGCCGGCCGGAGCCGGCCACGCCGGTACCGCTGATCGTGTACCCGCCGCCGTCGATCACCCGGGACCGCGCCATCGAGGCGCTGGAGCGGCACGACCGACCCTGGCGCATCGTGTGTACCAGCGGCAGCCTGTCCGGCCTGCGCGCCGCGGCGATGGCCGGTCTCGGGGTCACCGCGCACGCGCACAGCCTGATCCCGCCCGGGCTGTCGGAGATCCGCGGCCGACACCGGCTGCCGGACCTGGGCGAGGTCGAGTTCGTCCTGCTCGGCGCCGAGGACGCGGCTCCGGACAGCCCGGTCGCCGCACTGTCCGCCGCGATCCTCGCCGCCGGTGACCGGTTGCACCGGCCGCTGTGA
This sequence comes from Actinocatenispora thailandica, assembly GCF_016865425.1. Classification (NCBI taxonomy): domain Bacteria; kingdom Bacillati; phylum Actinomycetota; class Actinomycetes; order Micromonosporales; family Micromonosporaceae; genus Actinocatenispora; species Actinocatenispora thailandica. Next base: position 3,312,112 of record NZ_AP023355.1, read on the forward strand.
GGCCGCCGCTCCCCCACCGCAGCACGCGGCGGGCCGCCGAGGTGGGCCCGGTCCGGTCCGTGCCCCGGTCGGCCCGAACAGGAAAGTCGCCTGGTCCACGGCCTTTCCCACCCGCTGCGTGGTACGTTCCCCGCCGACGTCGGAGCCGCCGCGTTCCGTTGCCGAGTGTGACGGTCATTGCTTCCTGCGCTGCCGGCCTGTTCACCTGATCGGCCCGGGCGGATCATGAAGGAGTGACGATCGGAGCCAATCCGCGCGTCGGTCAGACCGTCTACCTCGGCGCCGAGGCCTCGCCCCAGTTCCGAGCCAGACCGATCCAGCTGCTGATCACCTCACCACCGCAGCCGTCGACGATCGACGCCGCCGAGCACCGCGCCGCGACCGAGGCGCGCTGGTTGCTGCTGACCGGATGGGAACTCGACCCGCGCGGCCAGCGGGTGCTGCACCGCACCGTCTCCGCCCGCGCCGCCGGCATCAGCATCCTCTCCGACCCCAGCTAGGCTGCGCGCCGCCGCCCGGCGGCCGGCGCCGGCCGACCTGGCGACCGGCGCGCCCCCGGGCTACTCGCGCCGCAGCTCGTCGGCCTCCTCGGCGAGCAGCCGGGACGCCTCGGCGGCCGACCCGGGTGGCTCCGCGGGGTCGGCCCGGGCGAGCTCGTGGGCCAGCTCGTCGAGCTCCGCGCCGCCGGCCATCAGCCGGGTCAGCTCCGCCTGGTCGATCTCGTCCTTGCCGAAGTCGCCCATGCTGCGACCCCGGTTGAGCAGCAGGAACCGGTCCCCGATCGGGTACGCGTGATGCGGGTTGTGGGTGATGAACACGACGGCGAGACCGCGATCGCGGGCCGCGGCGATGTAGCGCAGCACCACCCCCGCCTGCTTGACTCCCAGCGCCGAGGTCGGCTCGTCGAGGATCAACACCCGGGCGCCGAAGTACACCGCGCGGGCGATCGCCACCGCCTGCCGCTCGCCGCCAGACAGCGTGCCGACCGGCTGGTCGGTGTCGCGCACGTCGATGCCCATCGCGCCCAGCTGCTCCCGGGTGATCCGCCGGGCGGCCGCCACGTCGAACAGCCGTACCGGGCCGAACCGGCGGCGCGGCTCGGCGCCGAGGAAGAAGTTGCGCCACACCGACATCAGCGGGACGACGGCGAGGTCCTGGTAGACGGTGGCGATGCCGGCGTCGAGCGCCTCCCGCGGGCTCGCGAACGCAACCCGGGTACCGTCCAGCCAGATCCCGCCGCGGTCCGGCTGGTGCACCCCGGCGAGCATCTTGATGAAGGTGGACTTGCCGGCGCCGTTGTCCCCGAGCACGCAGGTGACCTCGCCGGCCCGGGCGCTGGTGGACACCTCCGACAGCGCGATCACGCTGCCGAAGAACTTGCTCACCGACTCCACCGCGAGCAGCGGCGCGTCGCCGCCGGGTACCTTCGAGGTCGCGTTCACTGGCACCTCCGGTGCTCCGGTCGCCTCCGGGTCTGGCTTCGGTCCGTCCGCGGCGCCCATGTCAGCCTCGCCGCCGTTCCGCGTACCGCCGGACCAGCCGGTTGGCGAACACCGCGAGCAGCAGCATCGCGCCGAGGAACAGCTTGTACCAGTCGGCGTCCCAGCCGGCGTAGACGATGCCCACCGAGGTCATCCCGAAGATCAGCGCGCCGAAGGTGGCGCCGATCGCCGAACCGTACCCACCGGTCAGCAGGCAACCGCCGATCACCGCCGCGACGATGAACGTCAGCTCGTCACCGACGCCGGCGTCGGCCTGCGCCGAGGTGTTGCGCAGCGCGGTGATCGTACCGACCAGCCAGGCGGCGGTCGCGGTGGTCAGGAACAGCAGCACCTTGGTGCGGGCCGCCGGTACGCCGACGTTGCGCGCCGCCACCTGGTCGCCGCCGACCGCGAACACCCAGTTGCCGAACCGGGTCCGCAGCAGCACCACGGTGGCGAGCGCCGTGAGCACCAGCCACCACACGATCGACACCTTGAAGTAGGTGCCGCCCAGCACCACCGACGACGAGAACACCAGGTGCGCCGAGGAGAAGCCGGGCCGGCCGACCAGCCCGCCGACCAGCACGTTGCCGGTCAGTACCTTCGTCACACCGAGGTTGAGGCCCTGCAGCACCAGGTAGCTGCCCAGCGTCACGATGAAGCTCGGCAGCCCGGTACGCACCACCAGCAGGCCGTTGAACAGCCCCACGATCAGCGCCAGTACCAGCGAGATCGCCACCGCGAGCCACACGTCGAGGCCGAACCGGGTGGCGATGATCGTCACCGCCAGACCGGTGCTGCCCGTCAGTACCCCGGCGGACAGGTCGAACTCGCCGCCGATCATCAGCAACGCCACCGCGACCGCCATGATGCCCAACGTCGACGCCGGGTCCAGCCAGTTCGCGATGCCGGCCGGCGAGCGGAAGGTGGGCGACAGGATGGCGAAGAACACGAACACGACCACCGCGCCGATCAGCGCACCCAGCTCCGGCCGCACCAGCAGCCGCCGCAGTGGCGAGGTGGTGGCCAGCCGCTCGTCCACGGCCCCCTGCGCGGTACTCACGCCGTCTCCGCGGCGGTCGCCGTGTCGGCGGTACTCGTGCCGCCTGCCTCGACGGAGTTCATCGGGTGCCCTCCTTGGCCAGCTGTGCGACCTTCGCGGCGTTGTCCTTGGTGACGAAGCCCGGCCCGGTCAGGACCGGCTTGCCGCCGCCGAGCGTGTTGTCGTTGTCGTGGTAGAGCTTGATCAGCTGCACCGGCAGGTAGCCCTGCAGGTACGGCTGCTGGTCGACGGCGAACAGCACCCGGCCCTGCTCGATGGCCGAGGTGACGTCGCCGGACAGGTCGAACGTGGCGATCTTCGCCGTCGATCCGGTGCCGGACTCGGCGGACACCGCCGCCATCGCCACCGCCGGGTTGAGCGCGAGCACGCCGTCGATCGAGTGGTCGGCGGTCAGCTTCGCCCTGATCGTCGCCTGCACCTGGGCCAGGTTGTTGATGTTGACCTGCAGCGTGTCGAGCTTGCCGGAGAGCCCCTTCGCCGCACCCTGGCAGCGCTGGGTCAGGCCGATGTTGCCGGCCTCGTGGATGACGCACAGCACGTGGTGCGCGCCGCTCTTCGCCAGCCGAGCGCCGGCCGCCTCCCCCGCCACCGACTCGTCCTGCCCGACGTGGGTGATCGCGCCGAACGCCGCGGACTGCGCCTCGCCCGAGTTGATCGTGACGACCGGGATGCCCTGGCCGACCGCACGCCGGATCGACGCCTTCAGCGCGTCCGGGTTGGCCATCGACACCACCAGCCCGTCCACGTGCTGGTTGACCGCCGCGTCGATGAACTGCGCCTGGGTCTGCGGCACGCCCGACCCCTGGTAGCTGACCCGCACGTGCAGGTCCTTGCCCGCCTGCACGGCACCGTTCTTGACCACCGCCCAGAACGGGTCGCCCGCCGCGCCGTGGGTGACCACCGCCACCCGCAGGGCGTGGTTGCCGCCCCGGGACTGGGGTGTCGCGGTCGGAGCCGCGGTCGCGCCGCTGTCCACCCGGTTCGAACAGCCCGCCACCGCGGCCAGCACCAGGGCGAGCAGCAGTGCGCCGGCCCAGTGGCGCCTCGCGTGCAGCATGCGGCCTCCTCCACGAGGGCTTCTCGCCGGCCCGGCGGCCGGCGAGCGATCGTGTCGCCGCCAGCATGCCCGGTTGGCGGCCATTGGTCCAGAACATCGCCGCTCGGCGCGGCCGTCCGATCCGGCCCGCCGGTACCGTGTCCGGCGCCACCCGCCGGGACCGACCGGCACCGCAACCGATCCCGGGTCGTGCTGCCGGGCAACGGATCCCGCCGCCAGCACCGGCCCGCCGGGCGCCGCGGTGCGGCGGGGCGATCCAGATCACGGCGGTTGGAATATCCGCGCCGCCGGATGCGTACCTAGACTTGGGCGTACACGCTCCGACGAGCCGTGTCGCACACCCCCATCCCGCCTTTCCGCACGGTCGTTTCGCGACCGGCGAGAGGTGCTGCCCACCACCCCCACCACCCCCGCAAAGGTTCGCCATGCCACAGACCCTTGAGCGCTTCGACGTCCGGCAGCTGCGTCGCGCCCGCACCGTGTGGGAGCGGGTGCGGGAGCGCGCCATCGCCGGTACCCCGGCCACGCCGGACGAGCCGGACGAGGCGGCGAACGCGGAGACCTACCGCGCGATGGACCTGGCGCTGCGGGTCGGCGAGCTGCTGCTCGCCTCCGGCGAGGCGACCGAGAACGTCAGCGAGGCGATGCGCAGCCTGTCCGTCGCGTACGGGCTGCCCCGCAGCGAGGCCGCCGTCACCTTCACCGCGATCTCGCTGTCCTGCGTGCCGACCGACGGCGCGCCGCCGGTCACCGGCGAGCGCACCGTGCGCCGCCGGCTGCCCGACTACGACCGGCTGGCCGCCACCCACCGGCTGGTGCAGGACGCGGCGATCGGCCTGGTCGACCTGGATGCCGCGTTCGACCGGCTGCGCGAGATCAAGCGGGCCCGCCCGCCGTACCCGGCGCTGCTGATCACGCTGTCGCTGCCGCTGATCTCCGCGTCCGCGTCGATCCTCGCCGGCGGTGGCGTCGTGGTCGCCGTGGTGGCGTTCCTCGCCACCCTGCTCGCCGACCGTACCGGCGCCTACCTGGCCCGCCGCGGCATCGCCGAGTTCTTCCAGCTCGCCGTGGGCGCGGCGATCGGGTCGCTGCTCGCGGTGCTGGTGATCGCGGCCGGGCTGCCGGTGGTGGCCAGCGCGGTGGTGACCGGTTCGATCATGGCGCTGCTGCCCGGACGACCCCTGGTGGCCGCCGTCCAGGACGGCATCTCCGGCGCGTACGTGTCGTCCGCGGCGCGGCTGCTGGAGGTGTTCTTCATCGTCGCGGCGCTGGTCAGCGGCGTCGGTCTGACCGTGTACGGCGCGGTCCACCTCGGCCTGCCGCTGCGGGTGGAGGACCTGCCGACCTCGTTCGCCTCGTTCGGCCCGGTCCAGGTGCTCGCCGCGGTGGCGATCTCGGTGGCGTTCGCGATCTCGCTGGCCGCACCGCTCAAGGCACTGCCCACGGCGGCGATCGGCGGCGGCGCGATCTGGCTCGTCTACTCGGCCCTGCGCACCGTCGACGTGATGCCGATCCTCGCCGCCGGCATCGCCGCCGCACTGATCGGGTTCGCCGCACACCTGATGGCGGTGCGACACCGGGCGCCGGCGATGGCGTACACGGTGCCGCTGATCGCGCCGCTGCTGCCGGGAACCCCGCTGTACCGGGGGCTGCTGCAGATCAGCCACAACTCGCTGAACACCGGGCTGATCAGCCTGTTCACCGCACTGGCGACCGCGTTCGCGCTGGCCGCCGGGATCGCGCTGGGCGGCGAGGTGGTGCGGGCCCGCAGCCGGGGCGGCGTGGTCGGCACCAGCCCGCGGCGACGGCCGGCCGCCCGGCGCACCCGCGGCTACTGAGCTGCCCGCACCGGCGGGTCACCGCCGCGGGGTGGGGTGCCGGCGGCGCCGGCCGGGACCGGTCAGCGGCGCTCGACCAGACCGCGCAGGAAGGCGGCCTGCCCGGCGTGCTGGTTGTCCTCGGTGACCACGCTGACCAGCCGGACGCCCAGGCTGACCGGCGGATCCCAGCGCTCGTCCACGATCCGGTCCAGGTCGGCGTCGGTCAGCCCGTCGAGGTAGCGGCGGGTCTGCTCGAACACCGCGTCGTGGTAGCCGGCGAGCAGGGCCGCACCGGCCCGTACCCGGGCGACCTGGTCGCTGCGGTGCCCGTACCCGGTGTCGGCCACCGGCAGGCCCAGCCCGAACCGGTCGGCCCAGCCGGCCGCCCACACCTGCCCGGTACCGGCGACGTCCGCGACGTGGTCGTCCTGGATCCGGGTCAGGTGCCAGACCAGCCAGGCGATCGAGTTCGCCTGCGGGTCGGCCCGCCAGGCGAGCTGCTCGTCGGACAGCCCCTCGACGGCCCCGTGCACCACCCCGCGGACCCGGTCGAGCGAGTCGATCAGCAGTTCAGCGCTTCTCATTCGGCCAAGTCTAGGTGTCGGCACGGCGGCGCCGGCCGACTCCGCCGGCCCGCGCGGCGGGCCGGGTCAACTTCCCGACAGCGGGTCCCGGCGATCCGCCGGGTCGGTCAGCCAGACCAGCTCGGTGGCGCCGTGGTGCCCGTGTACGGCGAGCACCTCCTCGACGTTGTTCCACAGGCCCAGCTGGTAGATGCCGGTGGTCAGGCCACGCCAGCGGGTCAGCACCGGGCCGCCGGGGAACGCCACCCCGAACAGCACGATGCCGGTGCCGGACTGGCCGGTCGGGTCGCGGTGCCGCCACAGCGCGAACAGCCGCGGCAACTCGTCGTCGGCCACCGGCGGCAGCCGCTGACCGGTACCGGCCACCGCCGGTGCCGGGCCGTGGCCGGCGCCGGGCTGGCCGGCACCGTCCGGGTGCAGGAAGCGGTCCCGCGCCGCCGTGGCGCCGCGGTACGCGCCGGCCAGCGCGGCGCCGACCTCCCCGGCCAGGCCGATCGGGTCGCCGGTGGGCGACCGGACGCGTTCGGCGCCGGCCGCCGCCGCGAGCGCGAGCTGCTGCAGCGCGGCGGCGTACCGGTCGGCCGCGGTGCGGTCGGCGCCGGCCAGCCTCACTCGACCAGCCCGGCCCGCAGCGCCAGCGCGACGGCCTGGGTCCGGCGGCGGGCACCGAGCTTGTCGTAGAGCCGCCGCACGTGCGTCTTGACCGTGTCGGCGCCGATGCACAGCTGTTCGGCGATCTCCTCGTTGGTGGCGCCGTCACACAGCGCGTGCAGCACCTGTTGTTCCCGCCCGGTCAGCCGGATCGGTGGCCGCTGCGGGCGCCGCGGCGCCACCCGCAGCGCGCCGGTCACCGCGCCGGCGACCGCGGCGAGCAGCAGGTCGCCGTCGGCGCCGACGTCCACCACGATCACCGCGGTGTGCGGCGAGCGACGCGGGCCGAGCACCGTGATGGGATCCCGGGCGAACCGGTAGTCGACGAGCACCACGTCGGTGTGCTGTCGGGTGTAGCAGGTCAGGGCCTGGCGCGGCGTGGTGGCCAGCCTTACCAGGTGGCCGTTGCCGGTGGCGACGAGGCGTTCGGCGAGCAGGCGGGCAGCCGCGCCGGCCGGTACGCAGGCAAGTACGGTGCGGGTCGGACCCGGCGGGGAGTCAGGTCTGGCCGGGAGCGTGGCAACGCTCATTGCGAGTCCCTTCCGGAGACACGTCGAATCGGCCGGTGTCGCCCCAACGGCGGCGCGGCACGGATGGACGGCGGTGACGGACGGATCTGGACGGGCGCGGCAGGGCAACCGCGTCGCTGGCGGGTGCGGGTGTGTCGACCCGGTGCGCGGGCCGTCCGCGCCGCGCGTGGGTCGACGGCCCGGGTCGGGTCTGTGCCGCACCGGGCACCGCGGTAGCGCGCGGCGCGGCGCCGCGCGTCGGCGCATCTCGTGGTCCGATGCCGGGCATTCGGTACCTCTGCACTCCGGTGACTCTCAGCACTTCGGTGGCTCCGAGCACTCCGGTACCTTCGAGCACTCCGGTACCTGTGCGGTGGTGGCGCTGCTGCGCGGGCGGCGCCGGGCGGCGGCGGTGCCGGCCGGCTGGCGCGCAACTTTGTGCCTGCAACCTGCACAACGCAACACCCGGCGGGGAGATACGGCTCCGCGCGGATTCGGACCGGGTGCCGGCGGCCGGCGTGGCCACCCCGAGCCAAGCTCGACTACCGGTCGGCGGCGGGGACGCTACCGCGTCACCGCCGGGGCGGGTGCCGGCCGGGACACCGGAGCCGCGTCGTACCGCCCCGGGTCGTCGCCGAGCGCGACCAGGACGACCGCCGCCCGTTGTCGCGCCCGACAACCGGCACGACCGCAGCGGCACCGGCTCGGCCGTACCGGCGGGTGCCGCCGGTAGACCAGGACGGCCAACTCGTGGATTCGCCAGGACGCGGCACTCATCGGCGGACTCCTCCACCCGGGGCCAGACGCCCGGCACGCGCGCCGAGCCTGGGCTCAGGGTGCCACGCCGAATGACGGCACCGCGCCGCTTCGCCGCATCCTCACCCTCCGGCACCATCGGGCGTGTTGCCGACCGGCCGCACCGGTACGCGCCGTATCGGTGGGCCGGCGCCGGAATGCGGACCAGCGACGGCAAGACACAACCCCCGGGAGGGCACGGAGAACGTGATCCGGCCGCTGGACACGGCCGGAGCCACTGCCGCCCATCGCCACCGGCAACGGGCTTTCCGTGACCGTTCCGACACTGCCACCCGCAACTGTGCGTGGCAAGCGTGTCGGCGCAACGAAGCCGGCGTGTCGCCACAAAGGGTGAACACATAAAGACGGTGCGTCTTTGATGATCATGGCGCAAGCCGGGCCAGCGGCGTTTGCACGAGTCTGCAAGACCGCTGCCGCAACTCCGGCGGGGGCACTACGCTGACGCCGGCAACAGCCGTACATATCTCGTCAAACAGGCTGAGACACCGCCTTTTCGGGAGTGGCAGATGAACAACCGCAGGAGCGGTCCGGACACCCCGGTCGTGCTGCGCGACACCCACCGTCCCGGCCCCGCGTCGGTCCTCGTGGAGGCCAACGACCGGCTGCAGGATCTGCGCGAACTGCTCGCCGGGGCGCTGACCGGCGACGAGCCGACCCGGGCGAAGGAGCGTACCGGCGGCTGAGCTCCCGGCGCGCTCGGGCGACGCGCCGGGATGTGTCATCGTTGCGGCGTGAGTGAGCAGACCCTGCAGCTGCGGCCGCCCCGGCACCGGGTGCACCGCCGCGCCATCTGGTACTGGACCGCGAGCGCCGCGCCGCTGTGGCTGACGCTGCTCGCCGCCCAGATCGTCGCGCTGGCGCTGGGATGGGGCTGGCTGCGGCACTGGTGGGTGGTGACCCTGCCGGTCACCGTGGTGCTGGCCGCGGCGCACCTGGTGGTCATGCCGCAGTGGCGCTACCGGGTGCACCGCTGGGAGGTGACCCCGGAGGCGGTGTACACCCAGTCCGGCTGGTTCAACCAGGAACGCCGGATCGCGCCGGTGTCCCGGATCCAGACCGTCGACACCGACCGCGGCCCGTTCGAGCAGATCTTCCGGCTGACCAACGTCACCGTCACCACCGCCTCGGCGGCCGGGCCGCTGCGTATCCACGGGCTCGACCGGGACGACGCGCTGCGGGTGGTCGACCAGCTCACCGCCGACACCCAGGCCGAGCGGGGCGACGCGACGTGACCAGCTCGCCGACCGAGGTGCGCGGCCCGCGCGCCGACCAGGTGCCGCAGTGGCGCCGGTTGTCCAACCGGATGCTGCTGATCCACCCGGTGCAGTCGCTGCTGCAGTTCCTGCCCGCTCTGCTGGGCCTGCTGATCGCCGGCACCACCTCCGGCAACGGCCCGATCTACAGCCTGATCGGCGCCGCCGCGGCGATCGCCTTCGGCGTGCTGCGCTGGCTGACCACGAGCTACCGGATCTCCTCCGAGCAGGTGCAGGTACGGCGCGGGGTGCTCAACCGGCGGGTGCTGTCGGTGCGGCGCGACCGGATCCGCACCGTCGACGTCAGCGCGCCGCTGCTGCACCGGGTGCTCGGCCTGGCCCGGGTCACCGTCGGTACCGGGCTGTCGGACCGCAGCCGCAGCGACGGGCTGCGCCTCGACGCGCTGCACGCGGCCACCGCCGCCGAACTGCGCGAGGAGCTGCTGCACCGGCGCCCGGTGGACGCGCCGGCAGCCCCGGACGCCGCCGAGCCGGCCGCCGACGCGGACGCCGGAGCGCGCGCACATCCCGGCGGTCTCCCGTGGAGCGCGCCGTCGCCACCGGCCGGTACCGAACTCGCCCGGCTGTCGCCGCGCTGGATCGGCTACGGCCCGTTCACCCTGTCCGGGCTGGTCACCGTCGGCGTGGTGGGGGCCTTCCTGTCCCGGCTGGTCAACGAGTTCCACCTCGACCCCACCCGGTACGGGGCGACCCGCGAGCTCGCCGCCCGGGTGCTGCACACCTCGCTGCCGCTGCTGCTCGGCGAACTCGTGCTCGGCCTGGTGGTACTCGCCGCGATCGCGTCGACCTGCGGCTACGTGCTGGCGTTCTGGGGGTTCCGGCTGACCCGGCTGCCCGGCGGCACGCTGCACGTCAGCCGCGGTCTGATCACCACCCGGGCGATCACCCTGGAGGAGCGCCGGCTGCGCGGCGTGGAGGTGTCCGAGCCGCTGCTGCTGCGGGCGGTCGGCGGCGCCCGGTGCATCGCGATCGCCACCGGGCTGCGGGTCGGCCGGGGCGCCGAGCGCGGCGGTTCGCTGCTGCTGCCGTCCGCGCCCCGGGCCGAGGCACAGCGGGTGGCCATCGCCGTACTGGGGCGACGGGAGCCGTTCACGGTGCCGCTGATCGGGCACGGGCCGGCGGCGCGGCGCCGCCGGTACACCCGGGCGCTGGTGCCGTGCGCGCTGCTGGTGATCGCCGCGGTGATCCTGCACGCGCTGCTGCCGGTGCCCGACTGGGCACCGGTCGCGACCCTGACCCTGCTGGTGCTCGCGGTGCTGGTGGCCGCCGACCGGTACCGCGGTCTGGGGCACGCACTGGTCGGCGGCACCCTGGTCGCCGGGCGTGGCAGCCTGGTCCGCCGACGCAGCGCACTGCCCACCGACGGCATCATCGGCTGGAACCTGCGCCGGTCGTTCTTCCAGCGCCGGGCCGGCCTGGCCACGCTCACCGCCACCACCGCGGGCGGCGAGCAGGCATATCCGGTACCGGACGTGCCGCTCGCCGACGCGACCGCGCTGGCCGACACGGCACTGCCTGGTCTGCTCACCCCGTTCCTGGTACCCACCAGTTCCGGCCCCGACTCGGACTCCGGTCGTAGCCGGGTCCGACCGCACTCCGATGCCACCGACCGGGCCGCGGGTTAGCGTCGACCGGCCGGCCGGTTCCGGCGGCACGGCCGGATCGCCCCGGCCGGACCGGGCTGCTCGGGGAGGGTGGATGAGCTGGCCACGGGAGCGTCGCTGGGCCGCCGCACTGGGCACGCTCGCCGTCGCGGTGGCACTGTTCGCCGGCGCCCTCGCCGACCTCGCGACCGGTACCCGGGTCGCGGTCGCCGCGCTCGCGCTGGTCGCCGCCGCGATCTGGGTGGTACTGGTCGTCGGGCACCACACCGGCCGCGCCGGCCAGGCGGTTCTCGGCACCGCGTTCGGCCTGCTGGGCATCGCGTCGACCGCGCTCGCGCCGGACGCGCTCGGCTACCTGATCAGCTACGTCGCCCTGATCCGGCTGGCGATGCGGCTGCCGGTACGGGTGTCCGCGCCGATCGCGGCGACGCTGGTGCTGCTGCTGGGTGCCGTGCTGCTGCGGGCCGGGGTGCCGGTCGCCGTCACCGCGGTGTTCGCGCTCGGCGCCGGCTTCATGTACCTGGTCGGTGACCTGGCCGCGCTCGGTGCCGCGGCCCGGGACCGCGCCGAGCGGCTGCTGGAGCAGCGGGAGGCGACCCGCGCCGCCGTCGAGCAGGCCGCGGTGCTGCGGGAACGCGGCGCGCTGGCCCGGGAGGTACACGACATCGTGTCGCACACGTTCGCCGGCCTGGCTCTGCAGCTGGAGGCGGCCAAGGTGCTCGCCGACCGCACCGGCGCCGACCCGCGCCTGGCCGCCGCCCTGGCCCGGGCGCACCAGCTGACCCGGTCCGGGATCGCGGACACCCGCCAGGTGGTCGCGGCGCTGCGCGGTGCCGCGCTGCCCGGGCCGGCGTTGGTCGCCGCCCTCGTCGACCGGGCCCGCCGGGAGCAGGGGCTGCCGGTGGAGTACAGCGTGGCCGGCACGCCGCGACCGATCGGTCCGGAGGTCGGCCTCGCGGTCTACCGGATGGTGCAGGAGGCGCTCACCAACACGATGCGGCACGCCGGTGCCGGCGCGCGCGCCCGGGTGTCGGTGCGGTGGGCCGAGGACGAGGTCACGGTGCGCGTGACCGACTCCGGCGGGGTGCTGGCCGACCCCGGCGGGGCGGTGACCGGCGCGGCGCCGGCGACCGGGCCGGAGCGAGCGCCGACCGGCCCGAGAGGAGCAGTGCACGGCGCGGAGAAAGCGGTGACCGGACCGGGTCGAGGAGCAGCGGTGACCGCCGACCCGGCAGCCGTCGCCGAGCGGGCCCGCGCAGCCACCACGACCGAGCCGAGTACCACCCGCGAAGCGGCCGGCCACGGGTCGGCCGTGCCGCCCGGCGGGTACGGGCTCGCGGGGATGGCCGAGCGCGCCGAGCTGCTCGGCGGCGAACTCGTCGCCGGACCGACCGACGAGGGGTACTCGGTGCTGCTGCGGTTGCCGCTGCGCCCCGGGCTACCAGGTGATCTGCGATGAGTCCGGTACGGGTGCTGGTGGTCGACGATCAGCGGGTGGTCCGGGACGGGCTGACGATGCTGCTCGGGCTGCTGGACGGCATCGACGTCGTGGGTACCGCGGTGGACGGGCTGGACGCGGTGGCGAGCGCCGGCCGGCTGCACCCGGACGTGGTGCTGATGGACCTGTCGATGCCGCGCTGCGACGGACCGACCGCCATCCGACGCATCCTGGCCGACCATCCGGAAATCCGGATCGTCGTACTCACCACCTACTCCGACGACGAGTGGGTGTTCGCCGCGCTGGACGCCGGCGCCCGCGGGTTCGTCACCAAGGACGCCAGCGCCGCCGAGATCGAGCACGCGATCACCACGGTGGCGCACGGCGAGGCGCTGCTGGACCCGAGCGTGCAGCGGCGGCTGCTCGACGCGTACGCCCGCGGGGCGCCGGCCCGGGGCACGTCGGACGACGCGGTCCCGCTCACCGCCCGGGAAACCGAGGTGCTCGCGCACATCGCCGCCGGCGAGTCCAACGCCGAGATCGCGGTCGCGCTGACGGTGTCCGCCGCGACGGTCAAGACGCACATCACCCACCTGCTCGCCAAGACCGACAGCCGGGACCGCGCGCAGCTGGTGCGCTACGCGTACCGGCACGGGCACGCGCGCCCCTGACCCGGACGGCTCGGCCCGCGGTCGTAGCGGCGCATCGGAGCCTGCTCCGATGCGCCGCGGCAGCTGCGGAACCTAGCGTCTGCCGCGTGGGTTCGACGTGGAAGGGACGGCGATGACGGCGCTCAGCGGGGCCTCGACGGTGCTGGTACTGGCGATCGTGCTGGTGCTGCAGTTCGTGCCGCGGCCGGTGCGGGCGAGCCAGCTGATCTGGGTCGCCGTACTGCTCGCCGCCGGGCTGGCGCCACCCGGCCCGGCCAGGCCGACTGCCGCCGGGATCGGCCTGCTGGTCGTCTCGCTGCTGGCCTCGGCGGTTCTCGCGGTGCCGCGCGGCCGGTCGATGCGGGTCTGGCTGGACGATCGGGGCACCGCCTGGCGGCGCGGTGACCGGCGCACCCTGGGCTGGTGGCTGGTCTCCATCGCGGTCCGGATCGCGTTCGCCGCCGGCGGCGAGCTGCTGCTGGGCGAACCGGTACTGGGTGGCTCGCTCTGGCTCGGCCTCGCCGTCACGCTCGGCGTGCAACAGTGGGCGCTGGCACGACGGGTACGGGCACTGGGTGATCCGGCCAGCATCGGTACGCCGTCCACCCGCAGCCCGTCGAGGAGCGATCTTGTCCGACCCGATCGATGAGGCCCACCCGGTCGATCGGCGGCGGCCGATCGACGAGCCCTGGGCTACCCGGCCGGAGGGGGCGGCGGACCGCGACGCGGTGTCCGCGATCGTGCGGGCCGCGTTCGGCCGGCCGGACGAGGCGGACCTGGTCGAGGTGCTGCGCGGCGATCCGGGTTGGCTGCCCGGACTGTCGTACCTCGCTACCAACGCCGCGGGCGTCCCGGTCGCGTACGCGCTGCTCACCCGGGGCCACATCGGCACCAGCCCGGTCGTCGGGCTCGCCCCGGTGGCGGTCCTGCCGGCGCGCCAGCACCGCGGCGCCGGCGGTACGGTGATCCGCGCCGTGCTGGCCGCCGCGGCCGAGCGCGGCGAGACCGCCGCGATGGTGCTCGGCCATCCCGCCTACTACCCGCGGTTCGGCTTCCGGCGGGCTTCGGAGTTCGGCGTGTCGCGGCCGGACGGCTGGCCGGACGAGGCGTTCCTCGCGCTGCCGTTGGGCCCCGGCGGCGCGGTGCCGTCCGGTCCGGCTCGCTATGCCGAGCCGTTCCACTCAAGCTGAAGGGCCGCGGCCGGCACCGCTCCAGCCGAGGGGCCGCGACCGGCACCGCGGCTCATTCCCGGCGCCGTCGCGGGTCGGGTCACGTCGGCAGCCGACCCGACCCGCGGCGGGCTCAGGCGGTCACCGGCAGCAGCCGGCCGCCGGTGAGCCGGACCAGGTCGGTGGCGGTGGTGGCGAACACGGTGTGCGGGGTACCGGCGGCGGCCCACACCACCGGATAGCCGGCGAGCGCCTCGTCCACCACGGCGGGCAGCGGATGCGGGTGCCCGACCGGCGCGACTCCGCCGATCGCCTGGCCGGTGGCCGCCCGTACCTGCTCGGGCGTGGCCCGGCGCAGCGACCCACGGCCCCAGCGGCGGGCCAGCGCCTCGGTGTCGACCCGGTGCGCGCCGCTGGTCATCACCAGTACCGGTTCGTCGTCGCTGACGAACACGAGGCTGTTGGCGATCGCGCCGACCTCGCAGTCCAGCGCCGCCGCGGCCGCAGCGGCGGTGCGGGTCGAGTCGGCGAGCTGCCGGATCGTGGCGGCCACCCCGGCGGCGGCGAGCGCGTCGGCAACCAGGCGGCTTCGTTCGGGCAGGGCGGTCGGTTCGAGTCGAGTCATCTCCACCTCGCTAGTGTTTCGTATATGGAACGCTAGCGAGGTGGCTCCGATACGGTCAAGCCGGTAACGGCGGAGCGCGAGGACGATGCGGAGGCGGGCATGGAGCTGGCCGAACGGGTCGGACACCGACTGCGCGCCCTACGCGAGGCGCGGAGGTTGAGCCTGTCCGCGCTGGCCCGCCGCTCCGGCATCGGCAAGGCGACGCTGTCCCGGCTGGAATCCGGCCAGCGCAACCCGACCCTCGCCACCCTCTACGCGCTCACCACCGCGCTCGACGCGCCGCTGTCGGCGGTACTGCCGGGTCCGGACGGCGACGCACCGCCGGTGTCGGGCGCCGCGGTGGACGCCCGACTGATCGAGCGGCGGGCGGACCGGAGCCTGGTCACCGAGGCGTACCGGGTCGACATCCGGGCCGGCGCCGACCAGCGTTCCGCGGCGCACGCACCCGGCACGTACGAGCAGCTGATCGTGCTGTCCGGGACGGTTCTGGTGGGGCCGGTGGACGCTCCGGTGCCGGTGCCCGCCGGCGGGCACCTCCGGTTCGCCGCCGACGTACCGCACCGGTACCGCTCCGCCGGTGGCACCGCACACGGCATTCTCGCCGTCCACTACCCGGTCCCGGGCGGCGGGACCGGCGCCCGGGACGCCGCGGGCGCGCCCGCCGGCGACAAGGTTGCCGCAAACGGCGGACAGCGGCGGCGCGGCCGGCCAGACTGATGCGGGAGGGCCGGCCGGAACGGGGGCGACGATGGCAATCTGCGAGGTTTGTGGCAACGACTACTGGATGGCGTTCGAGATCCGCACGCTCGGGGGCCAGACGCACGTGTTCGACTCGTTCGAGTGCGCGATCCAGCGGCTGGCGCCGATCTGCGAGCACTGCTCGTGCCGGGTGATCGGGCACGGCGTCGAGGTCGGCAGCCACCTGTACTGCTGCGCGCACTGCGCCCGCGCCGACGGCGGCGACGCGGCCGAATCGATCCGCGACACGGTCGGTGCCCACCCGGGCTGACCCGCGGCGGCACCTCGTGGCACCGCGCCGGCGAGGTGCCCGGCCATCGAGGGGCGCCATCGGGGCACCGGGCCGGCGGGGGCACCGGGCCGGCGGGACGGCGGGCCATCGGAGCACCAGGACGGCGGAGCACCAGGGCACCGGGGCATCGGGGCACGGGGCCATCGGGGCACCGGGACGGCTGGATGCGCCGGGTGGACTGGCTCGCCGCCGGTCAACCGTCGGCGAGCCAGTCCAGGGTGACCGCGGCGGTCCAGGACTGGTTCGGTGAGCCGAGCGGCTCGCCGGTGAACGGCTCGACGTACTCGGCGAACCCGGCGGTACCGACCTGGTCGAGCGATGCCGCCCGCAGCGCGGTGGCCGCGCCGTCGCGGCCGGCCGCGACGAGCGAGCGCCACAGCAGCCAGCTGATCACCGGCCAGCTCGGGCCCCGCCAGTACGTGCGGGGCGCGAACGCGGGGTCGGCCGGGCTGGTGGACGGCGGTACCGGCCAGCGCAGCCGGTCGTCCCCGAGGAACCGCGGCGAGGCGAGTTCGGCGACCAGCTCCGGCAGCCGGTCGCCACCGGCGACCAACCCGGCGAAACCGGCGACCGAGCGCACCGCCACCGGGCTGCCGGCGCGCACATCGAGGTCCAGGCACAACCGCAGGCCGGGGTCGTAGCGGGCGTCGACGGCGGCCCGGCCCCGGTCGCGCCAGCCGGCGATGAGCGCCCGGTCGGCCGCCGGAGCGCCGATCCGCGCGGCGAGGCGGCCCAGCGCGTCGTTGGCGGCGACCAGGATCGCGCTGAACAGCACGTCCTTGACGACGAACGGATGCGTCGCCGCGATCCTGCCGTCGTCGTAGCCGGCCCGCCGGAGCAGCTCCACCAGCCACAGGTAGCGGTCGTACTCCGCGTCGCTCGGGCGTTGCGCCCGGTCCGCGACGTGTCCGGTGTCGCGCCGCCGGTACGGGGGCAGGTCGCCGACCGCCACCCGGGCCAGCGCCGCGTCGAACCGCGGCGAGTTGTCGGTGCCGGACTCCCAGGGGTGGTAGATGCTGACCAGCCCGCTGTCCTGCGGGTCGCGCTCGGTGGCCAGGTAGCGGTGCCAGGCCAGCACCTTCGGGTACAGCTCGGCCAGCGCCGCCTCGACCCGCTCGACGTCGGCGCCGCCGGCCGCGTCGGCGACGGCGGCGATCCGCGCCAGGGCGAGCGCGTGCACCGGCGGCTGGCAGATCCCGGAGGTGGGTCGGTCCGGCGCGGCGGCGGCCACCCGGGTGCCCCAGCGGGCCGGATCGGGAAAGTACGCCTCGGCGGCGGCCGCCGGGTCGAACACGATGTGCGGCACCATCCCGTTCGCCCACTGGCCGGCGAACAGGCTGCGCAGCTCGGTCAGCGCCCGCGGCACCGACAGGTGCGCCCAGCCGACCGCGACGAACGCCGAGTCCCAGCTCCACTGGTGCGGGTACAGCCGGGGCGCCGCCCGGGTCCAGCCGCCCGCGTCGTTGCCGGCCAGTACCGCCGCCGCCGCGGACCACAGCCGCTCGTCCACTCCGCCCCCTCGATCGCTCGTACCCCACCTCGACCGCACCACCGGCCCACGCCCCACCACCCCGCCGGCCCGCCGCCGATCCCGCCAGCCCGTTACCGCGGCCGGTCCGCCCCGCCCGTGCGCCGGCCACCGTCCGATCCCGCCGGCCCGCCCCTACCGGTTCGCCGGGCCGGGCGAACCGGCCGCCGGTTCAGGCGTCCGCGAAGTCGCTGCCGGTTTCGGCGAGCGAGCCGGTACCGGCGGTCTGCTCGGCGACGAGGGTGCGCAGCGCGTCGACCCGCTCCGGCGGTACCGCGAGGGCCAGCCGCACGCCGTCGGCGGTGTAGTCGACGGCGCGCACCGCCGCCGGGTCGGCGGCCCGGACCGCGTGCTCCAGCCCGCCGGCGTGCGCGTGGTCGGCGGCGACCGCGAGCAGCGTGACCGGCCGGCGTACCAGCACGCCCGCGGACTCGATCGCGCCGGTCACGGCGGCACGGTACGCCCGCGCGAGGCCGCCGGTGCCGAGCAGCACTCCGCCGAACCAGCGGGTCACCACGGCGACGACGTCGGTCAGCTCCGCGCCGTGCAGCGCGGCGAGCATCGGCGCCCCGGCGGTACCGGCCGGTTCGCCGTCGTCGTGGGAGCGCTGCAGCGCGCCGGCCGGTCCGAGCACGTATGCGCTGCAGTGGTGCCGGGCGTCCCAGTGCGCCCGGCGGACCTGCGCGATGACCGTCCGCGCGGCGTCCTCGTCGGCGACCCGGCGCAGCGTGCACCGAAACAGTGATCGCTTCACCTCGATGTCGTGCTCGACATCGGCCGCGACGGTCCGGAACCCGACCGTCGTCACGCCTCCCCCTTCGTCGTGACCCCAGACTAGCGGCGGACCGGGGCGATCCACGGCGGCGACCCGGCGGCCGGGTATCGACCGGTTCGCGCTGATCGGCCACCCCGATGTGTGGACCGCGGGCACCGATCGGCGCGATCGGCCGCGCGGGCCCGATGAGTTCTCGATGATGCACTCGTCAACACCGGCAGACGTCGCCCGCGGCACCCGACGCACCGGACGTCGGAGGCGCCGGCACCGTGGCACGAAGGGAAGGCACGCTGATGACCACCCGTACGACGCCGCCGAACGGCGCACCGTGCTGGCTCGACCTGTCCACCACCGACGAGGCGGCGAGCCGACGCTTCTACACCGGACTGTTCGGCTGGCACGCGAACGAACCGGTCGCCGAGTTCGGCGGCTACAGCACCTTCGACCGCAACGGCGCACCGGTCGCCGGCCTGATGCCGGCGCAGGGGGACAACGCCGGCCACGACGGCTGGGGCATCTACCTCGCCGCCGAGGACGCGGCAGCGACCCTGGACGCTGCGGCGAGCAACGGCGGTACGGTCGCCTCGCCGGCGATGCGGGTCGCCGAGCTCGGCACGATGGGTCTGGTCACCGACCCGGACGGGGCCCTGATCGGGGTCTGGCAGCCGGAGCAGCACCAGGGTTTCGTCGAGTACGCCGTGGACGGCGCGCCGGGTTGGTTCGAGTTGCACACCGACCGGTACCAGGACGTGCTCGACTTCTACCGCACGGTGTTCGGCTGGGACACCGCGACCGAGTCGGACACCCCGCAGTTCCGGTACACGACGATGCGCAACGGCGAGGAACAGCTCGCCGGCGTGATGGACGGCAGCGGCATGCCGGATGCGGACAAGGGCTGGTCGGTCTACTTCGCCGCCGACGACGTGGACGCCACCGGGGCCCGCGCGGTCGAGCTCGGGGCACGCCTGGTGCGGCCGGCCGAGGACACCCCGTACGGGCGGCTCGCGGTGCTGGACGACCCGAACGGCGCCCGATTCAAGCTGGTGGGACCGAACAACGGGTGAGCCGGTGGCTGGCCCGGCGCGGCACCGCCGGGTCAGCCGTACGGCGGGATCCCGGCCCCGGCGAGCATGGCGAGGCGGCCAGCGGGCACCCGGAGCGGAGTACCGAAAGATGTCCCGCACGGAGGGCGAAACGCCATGAAACCCGGCATCCACCCTGATTATCACCCGGTGGTGTACCAGGACCGCAGCACCGGTGAAAGCTTCCTGACCCGCTCCACCGAGACCTCCGAGCAGACCGTCGAGTGGTCCGACGGGAACACCTACCCGCTGGTCGTGGTCGACATCAGCGCGGCATCCCATCCGTTCTGGACCGGACAGCGCCGGGTGCTCGACACCGCCGGCCAGGTGGAGAAGTTCCGCCGCCGCTACGGCGACCGCGCCACCCGGCGCACGAGCTGATCCGGCGGCCCCCGAACGGCCTCCGTGCGGGTCGGCACGTGGCCCGGCCGCGGATCCCGCAGCGGGGTGCGCGACACAGCTAGCCTGCCGCCATGGACTCACCGGCGGCCAACCAGACCCTGTCCGCCAGCGCGGCGGGCGCCGATCTCGACCAGCTCGTCGAGACGCTGACCGACACCCACCCGGACGCGTACCGCGGGTTCGGCGGCGCCGTCGCGTTCTGGCGGGCGGTCGACGAGACGCGGGCGGCCATCCCGGCGTCCGGCCTGACCGTCACCGACCTGTACGGGCACCTGGCCCGGCTCGCCGCCGGCGTGCGGGACGCGCACACCGCCGTGTTCCCGCCCGGGCGCCGGTCGTTCACCGACACCTCGGCACCCCGGTACGGGATCGACTGGGACGTGGTGGACGGCGCGCTCGTCGTCGGCGCCGTGCACACCGCTGGTCACCGGCCGCTGCTCGGCGCCCGGCTGCGCGCCGTCGACGGCGTCGCGTTCGGCGAGCTGGTCGAGCGGATGCGGCGGCTGCGCGGGTACGACAACGAGCACGGCAACCTGGTGCATCCCGCTCAGGCGCTGGACGACCGGTCGGGGCCACGCTGTTGACCGGCGCCGCGGACCGGCGCCGGGTCGAGCTGACCGCCGCGGGCGGACCGGCCGAGGCGGCACTGACGCCGTGGCGGCCGGTGCCAGCCGATCGGCTGGCACCGGCGTCGCGGCTGCGGCTGCCGGAGCTGGGGCCGACCGGGATCGCGACGGCGCTGCTGGGCACCGTCGGCTACCTACGACTCGGCGAGCTGCTGGGCTACCGGGAGGCCTTCGAGACCGCCCGGGCGAGCGGCGTCGGCTGGGTGCTCGGCGAGCGCCTGGACGCGGCGCTGGAGCGGCTGGGCGTGACCCGTGCGCCGGCGACGGTGGACGAGCGGATCGCGCTCGTGCCATCAGCGAGCGACGCGGTCGCGGGGCTGCTCGAGCGGCTGCGCGCCGCGGGCGGCGACCGGCTGGTGGTCGACCTGCGGCACTGCCCGGGCGGCAACTCGATCATCGGCGAAATCCTCGCCGCCCTGCTGTACGGAGTGCAGGCGGTGCTCGACGGCGACGAGGGCTACCAGGTGCCGCGGCACTCCCCGCAGTACTTCGAGCACTACCGCGGCAGCGACGCCGCACCGGGTTACGACTTCGGCGACGAGCGCGCCTGGCGCGCGACCCGAACCGACCCGCGCCGCCGCCGCGAGCTGCGCCGGGACGCGCTGGCCGAGCTGCGCGGCGAGCTGCCCGCCCTCGACCGGCAGCTCGCCGCCGCGGACACCCTGCCGTCGCCGCGGGTGGCGGTGGTGGTGGACGCGTTCACGTTCTCGGCCGGGTTCGACGTGCTGCTCGCACTGCGCCGGCATGGCGCGACCGTGGTCGGGACCGCACCGGCTCAGGCGGCGAACTGCTTCATCGACATCCTGCCGTTCCAGCTGGAACGTTCCGGACTGCGCGGCATGGTGTCGTTCAAGTGGTCGGTCGCGCTACCGGGCGATGCGGACGACGGCACCCTTCTCCACCCGGACGTGACGCTCACCAGCAGCGAGTACGACACCGACGCGAACGCCGCGGTGCTGCTGGCGTTACGGGAGCTCGACGACGGGTGACGGCCGTACTGGGGCTGGCCCCAGTACGGATTCGGGTGCATACGGCAGTGTGTGGGCATCGTGGCTCCCGCAGCCTGGAGGGGTTCTCCCCCACCAGTCAGGAGCTGCGATGTCCGTACCGACCACCGTCCGACACGGCACCGGCACCGGCAGCGACTACGCGGAGCTGTCCCGGCGCATCGCCGCGGCCGGGCTGCTGGCCCGCCGGCCCGGGTACCAGGTGCTCGCCCTCGGTTCCACCGCCGCCCTGTACGTCGGGGCCTGGCTGGTGTTCGCGCTGGTCGGCGACTCGTGGTGGCAGCTGGGTACGGCGGTGCTGCTCGCGGTGGCGTTCACCCAGGTGGGGTTCGTCGGGCACGAGGTGGCGCACCGGCAGGTGGTCTCGTCGCGGCGCAGCGCCGATCGGATCGGGCTGATCGCGGGCAACCTGCTGATCGGACTCGGGCACGGATGGTGGGCGGACAAGCACACCCGGCACCACGCGCATCCCAACCAGGTCGGGGCCGACCCGGACGTGGCCGCCGGCGCGGTGCGGTGGACCGAGAAGCAGGCCGAGGACACCTCCGGCGTGCAGCGGTTCGTGACCCGCTGGCAGGGGGTGTTGTTCCTGCCGATGCTGACGCTGGAAGGCCTCAACCTGCACGTGGCCGGGTTCCGTTCGGCGTTCGGCGGCAAGGTTCGCCGGCCGGTGCTGGAGGGCGTGCTGCTCGGACTGCACGTGGTGGGTTACGTCGGTGTCGCGTTCACCGTGCTGTCACCGGGCAAGGCCATCGCGTTCCTGGCGCTGCACCAGGCACTGTTCGGTGTCTACATGGGACTGTCGTTCGCGCCCAACCACAAGGGCATGCCGGTGCTCGGCCCGGACGTCAAGCTCGACTTCCTGCGCCGCCAGGTGCTCACCTCCCGCAACGTTCGGGGCGGGCCGGTCACCGACTGGCTGCTCGGCGGCCTCAACTACCAGATCGAGCATCACCTGTTCCCGTCGATGCCGCGACCCGCGTTGCGCCGGGCGCAACCGATCGTCGCCGCCTACTGCGCCGAGCTGGGTGTCGACTACGAGCAGGAGTCGCTGCCCCGCTCGTACGCCAGGGCGTTCCAGGCGCTGCACGAGGTGGGTCGCCCGCTGCGCTCTTGACACCGCCGCCGGCGGCCTGAAAGCGTTGCCGCAGCAGGCATCTGGGGGTGGCGCGAGTGACGGAACCGGTGCGGGTCGACGATCTGCGGGCGGAACGGCTGGTCGATCCGATCGGGGTCGACGAACCGGCGCCGCAGCTGTCCTGGCGGCTGCACGGCACCCGACGCGGCATCGAACAGCGGGCCTACCGGGTCGTCGTCGCGGCGGACGCGGACCCGCTCGAAGGGAACGTGTCGTGGGACAGCGGTTGGGTCGCGTCCAGCGACAGCGTCGGGATCGCCTATCGCGGGCCGGCGCTGGCGCCGCACACCCGGTACGTGTTCCGGGTGCGGGTCACCGATGACCGGGGCACCGAGAGCGACTGGTCGCCACCGGGCAGCTGGGAGACCGGGCAGCTCGACGAGGCACGGTGGACGGCGAGCTGGATCACCGCGGCGAGCGAGCGGGACGCCCCGCTGCCGCCGGATCTGGACACCACCGAGCCGCTGCACTCGTTGCACCGCATCGGCGCGCCCGGCGGTGCCGCCGCGACGTTGCGCACCTCGTTCGAGCTGCCGGGCGGGCGCCGGGTGCTCGCCGCCAGGACGGCGTTCGCCGACGACGTGACGGTCCGCCTCAACGGTACCGAAGTGCCCGCCGTGGGTGACGCGGCCCGGGCGCTGCGGACCGGTACCAACGAGATCGCGGTGCACGCGCCGGACGGGCACGCGGTCGGCCGGCTGGACGTCACGCTGGACGGGCTGCCGCCGCGCACCGTCGGTACCGACGACACCTGGCGTACCGGCGACGGAGAGCTGGCGGTGTCGCTCGGGCCGCACGGCGCTCCGCCGTGGGGTCGCGCGGCGGTGACCCATCGGCCCAGCCCGTACCTGCGGCGGGCGTTCCGGCTCGACGCGCCGGTGCGGCGGGCCCGACTGTACGTCACCGCCGCCGGGCTGTACTCGATGCGGCTCAACGGAACCCGGGTCGGCAGCGAACACCTCGCGCCCGGCTGGACGGACTACGCCACCCGGGTGCCGTACCAGAGTCACGACGTGACCGCGCTGCTGCGAGACGGCGACAACGTGCTCGGGGCGGTGCTCGCGGACGGCTGGTACGCCGGCAGCGTCGGGTTCTGCCGATCGTTCCACTATGGACACATCCGGGCGCTGCGCGCCGAGCTGCACGTCTGGACCGCCGACGGGGCACACCAGGTGATCGGTACCGACACCGGATGGCGCACCGGCACCGGCGCGGTGCGCCACGCCGACCTGCAGCATGGCACCGTGGTCGACGCCCGGGCCGAACCGGCCGGCTGGGACGCTCCCGGGTTCGGCGACGACTGGCCGGCCGCGGTGCCGGCCGACGGCCCGGCCGGGCGGGTCACCGCGGCGATCGCGCCGCCGATCCGGGTCCGGCACGAACTCGCGCCGCGGTCGGTGACCGCAACCCCGGACGGTCGGCTGATCGTCGACTTCGGTCAGAACCTGGTCGGCTGGCTGCGGCTGCGGGTACGCGGCGACGCCGGCCGCCGCATCATCGTGCGGCATGCCGAGGTGCTCGACCACGACGGCGAGCCGTACCTGGAGGCGCTGCGCACCGCCCGCGCCACCGACGAGTACGTGCTGGCGGGCGGCACCGACGGCGAGGTGTTCGAGCCGGAGTTCACCAGCCACGGCTTCCGCTACGCCGAGCTGACCGGCTGCCCGGCCGGCGCCGAGATCACCGCCCTGGTCGCGTACGCGGACATGGCCGCCGCCGGCGAGTTCGGGTGCTCCGACCCGCGGCTCGACCGGTTGCACGACAACATCCTGTGGAGCCAGCGGGGCAACTTCCTCGCGGTACCGACCGACTGCCCGCAGCGCGACGAACGGCTCGGCTGGACCGGCGACGCGCAGGTGTTCGCGCCGACCGCGGCCTTCGGCTACGACGTGGCCGCGTTCCTGCGCAAGTGGCTGATCGACGTGCGCGACGCGCAGCGCCCGGACGGTGCGATCACGCACGTCGCGCCGGACGTGCTCGGCGGCCAGTTGGACACCCCGCAGTACGGCAGCCCGGGCTGGGGCGACGCGATCGTGCTGGTGCCCGCCGCGCTGCACGCCGCGTACGGCGACACCCGGGTGGTGCGCGAGTGCCTGCCGGCGATGCTGCGCTGGCTGGACTACCTGGACCGCCCGGACGCGCCGCGCCATCCCGGCGGCGGGTTCGCCGACTGGCTCGCGGTGACGCCGACCGACAAGGACGTGGTGAACGCCGGGTACCTGGCGCACTCGGCTCGGGTCGCGGCTCGGCTGGCGCGGCTGGTGGGCCAGCCGGACGCCGCCGCGCACTGCACGGACATCGCCGACCGGGCCGCCGCGGCGTTCCGTGCCCGGTACGTGGGCGGGGACGGGCGGGTCGCCGGCGGCACCCAGACCGGGTACGTGCTGGCGTTGCGCGCGGGGCTGGTGACCGAGGCGGAGCGGCCCGCCGTGGTGCGCCGGCTCGCCGCCGAGGTCGCGGCCCGCAACACGCACCTGAGCACCGGTTTCCTCGGTACCCCGTGGCTGCTGGATGCGCTCGCCGACGGCGGCCGGCTGGACGTCGCCTACGCGCTGCTGCTGCGCGACACGTACCCGTCCTGGCTGTTCCCGGTGGTGCACGGGGACGCCACCACGATCTGGGAACGGTGGGACTCGTGGAGTCAGGCGCGCGGGTTCGCCGACGCCGGCATGACCTCGTTCAACCACTATGCGTACGGCGCGGTCGGCGACTTCCTGCACCGGGTGGTGGGCGGCCTGGCGCCGGCCGAACCCGGGTACCGGCGGATCACGGTACGGCCGCGGCCCGGCGGCGGGATCGACTCGGCGGACACCCGACTGGTCACCGGCTACGGTCCGGCGGCGGTGCGGTGGCAGGCCGAACCGTACCGGTTGGCGGTGGAGGTACCGCCGAACACCACCGCGGACGTGCACCTGCCTGCCGGGGTGGAGCCGCCGGGCACCGACCAGCCGGGCGTGCGGTCGGTGACGCCGGATGCGGCCGGCGGCACGGTGGTGTGGGTCGGCTCCGGAACCTACGAGTTCGCCGGCTGAGCGGCGCATCCGGCCGCGAGCGTCCAGGTCGGCGGCCCGGCGGCGAATCCGCCGGGCGACGATCCACGCGCCGGGGCGGTGCCGGACGACCACGCCGCCGCCGGGGCATCGGTCCCTGTCCCCGCGACGGCGCGAGGCGACGCACTGCATCGGCCGGTCCCGGTGGGCCGTGGTGTCGGCCGACCTGGCCAACCTTACTGACCTGTTAGTCTGTTACGCATGGCCGAACGGACCCCGCGCGGCACCGCGCGCGACCGACTCGTCGAGACCACCGCCGCGGTGATCTACCGCCGCGGCGTCACCGCGACCGGAGTGGACACCATCACCGCGGCCGCCACCGTCTCCAAGCCCACCCTGTACGCGCACTTCCGGTCCAAGTCGGAGCTGGTCACCGCGGCGCTGGCACGGCAGGCCGAGACCCGGCGCGACGGGCTCACCGGCTACCTCGCCGGGATCGCCGACCGGCCGCCGGCCGAGCGGATCCTCGCGGTGTTCGACTGGCTGCGCGACTGGCACCGGGACGCCGGGGCGCGCGGCTGCGCGTTCCTCAACGCGGCCGCCGAACTGGTCGAGTCCGACGACGCCGCGGCCCGGCAGGTGATCCGGGAACACAAGCGCTGGTGGGCGGACACGTTCGCCGAGCTGGCCGGCGAGGCGGGCGCCCGCGACCCGGCCCGGATCGGCGAGCAACTGCTGCTGGTGCTCGACGGGGCGAACGCGCGGGTGCTCGTCGAGGGCGACGCGGCCGCGTTCGACACCGGCCGGCAGCTCGCGGCACTCGTTCTCGCCGCCGGGCTGCCGCGGTGACGGTCACGGCGGCGCAGGCCCGCCCGCTGCTCGTCGCCGCCGGGCTCGCCGCCGGGCCGGCGGTCGCACTCGGCCTGGCCCGATTCGCCTACGCGCTGGTACTGCCGGCGATGCGCACCGACCTGTCGCTCAGCTTCGCCACGGCGGGCGCGTTGAACACCGCCAACGCCGCCGGCTACCTGCTGGGTGCGCTCGTCGCGGCGCCGCTCGCGACACGGCTGGGGCTACGCACCGGGTACCTGGTGGGCCTGGTCGTGACCGCGGCGGCGGTGCTCGCGTCGGCCGGCACCGGGTCGGTGCCCGTACTGGCCGTGCTTCGCCTGGTCGCCGGCGCGGCCGGCGCCGTCGCGCTGGTCGTCGGCGGTGGCCTCGCCGCCCGCGCCGGCCGCGACGCGAGCGCCGGCCAGGCCACCCGACTGCTCGCCGTGTACTTCTGCGGCGGCGGTGCCGGCATCCTGCTGTCCGGCCTGACGGTCCCGCCGGTACTGGCCGTGCTCGGCTGGCGGGGCGCCTGGGTGGTGCTCGGGGTGCTGGCGTTCGCGGCGCTCGCGGTCGCGGTGCCGGCGGCCCGCGCGGTACCGGCCGAGGACGAGACGGCGCACCGGTCGGCCGGTGGCCGGCTGCCGCTGCGGCCGTTGCTCCCGCTGCTGGTGTGCTATGGCCTGTTCGGTGCGGGCTACATCGCCTACATGACGTTCATCGTCGCGTACCTGCGGGCCGAGGGCGCCGGCAGCGGTACCGTCACCGCGTTCTGGGCGTTGCTCGGCGCGGCGGCGACGGTGGCCGGTTTCCTCTGGGCACCGCTGCTGGCCCGGTTGCGCGCCGGCCGGGGCGTCGCGCTGGTGCTCGCGGTGCTGGTGCTCGGCGCGGGGTTGCCGCTGCTGCCCGGCGGGCTGCCGGTGGCGATCGTGTCGGCGGTGCCGTTCGGCGGCGCGTTCCTGACCGTGGTGACGGCGGTGACCGCGGCGGCCCGGCAGCACCTGGCGCCCCGGCACTGGACCGCTGCCATCGCCGCGCTGACCACCGCGTTCGCCGCCGGACAGTGCGTCGGTCCGGTGCTGTCCGGGGTGCTGTCCGACGGCCCGGGCGGGGTGCGGGCCGGTCTCGCGCTCGGCGCCGCGCTGCTCGCCGTGGCGATCGGCGTGGCCGTCCTGTTTCGCGACAGCTCGCCCCGGAGGTCGTGACCCGAAACGGGTCCAGGCCCGCGACCGCTCGCCGCGCAGGTCGTGGCCCCGGCACGGGGCCAGAGCTGCGGTCGGGCCGGCCCCGGGTGCCGGCCCGCCCGCAGGTCGTCAGGTGGAGTAGGCGGCCAGTTCCAGGACCCGGCTGTAGCCGTGATCGTTGGTGTCGGTGATCGACAGCCGCAGCGCGGTGGTGCGCACGGTCGCGAACGTCGACTCGACGTGGCCGGCGGTGTTGCCCCGCACGCTGGCCACGGTGCGCCAGCGCGCACCGTCGGCGACCTGCACGTCGTAGTCGCGCAGCCCGAACCGGCTGGCCGGATACCGTGCACTGTCCAGTGTGTACACCACGACCCGGTGCAACGCCACCGGATGCGACCAGCGCGCGGTCAGCGTGTCCGGGAACTGCCTGCTCGTCCCGTCGTTCCAACCGCCGACGCCGTTGTGCCAGTACGCCGAGTCGGTGACGCCGTCGTTGGTGTAGGAGGCGGCCGACCCGTTGTGGTCGCTGGACGACTCCATCGTCGCCAGGCGCACCCAGTCGTCGGTCTGGGCCAGCGGCACCGCGGTCGTGGTACCGCCGGCCGACAGCCGCAGCGTTCCGGCCTTCGCGCCCGGATCGGTACGGGTCGCCGTCACCCGCACCGTGACCGTCTCCCGACCGGCGATGCGGACCCGCCGCCGGGTGACCCGGGCGGTGAACCCGTCGGTGACGCTGACCCGGGGTACGACGGTGGCCGCATGCGTGCCGAGATTGTGCAGCCGGAAGTCGGCGGTGATCGGCTCGTCGCCGAGCACCGGGACCTCGGTGCGCGGGCCGTTGATCGCCAGCTGCACCGGGCCGGGGCGCGGCGCCGTGCTCCTGCTGGTGGCCGTCAGCGTCCACTCGCCCGAACCGACCCGCCAGCCGTCGCCGTCCCGGCGGGCACCCCGGGGCGGGCGTACCGCGGTGACCCCCGGCGGTGCCACCAGCAGCGCCGTGGTGCCCACCGGCACCGTCGCGGTGAGCCGGAACTCGTGGCCGCGCCGGGACCACTCGGCGCCCGCCGGGCCGTACGGGGTGTGGTACCGCACGTGCGCCGAGGTGAGGTCGCCGACCGGTACCGGCGCGATCAGCAGGTCGTGGTAGCCCACGCTGCCGCCTGCCGCGGCGAGGCCACCGACCCGGGTGTGCAACCACTCCTCGATCGCGCCGAGCATCCAGTGGTTCTGCGAGCCGTACGCGGTGGGCCCGTCCCAGTACTCGGTGAGCGAGGTGGCGCCGCACACCAGCTGGTAGCCGTAGCTCGGATCGCCGGTGGTGGCGAGAACGTCGGCCACCACGTCGTCCCGGCCACCGGCCGCCAGCGCCCGGAACACCGCCGGCAACGCGATCTCGCCGACCGTCAGGTGGTTGCCGAAGGCCCGGATCTGGCCGATCAGGTGGTCGAGCACCGCGGCGCGCTCGGCGGCCGGGACCACCCCGGCGTCCAGCGCGAAGGCATCCGCCGCCTGGGTGCCGTTGGCGTAGCGGTGCCCGTCGCGATACCTGGTGTCGAACGCGGCGGCGATCCGGTCCGCCAGCCGGCCGTAGCGGGCCGCGTCGTCCTTCTCGCCGAGCGCCGTCGCCACCTCGGCGAGGCCACGCGCGGCACGCAGGTACCCGTAGCTGGCCGCGACGCCGGTCGGCGTGTTCTGACCCAGCTCGCCCCAGTCGCCCAGCCCGTAGTCGAGCAGGTCGCCCGATGCCCGGCCGGACAGGTAGTCCAGGTAGCGCCGCATCGCCGGGTAGTTGTCCGACAGCACCCGATCGTCGCCGTAGCTGCGCCAGGTGGCGAGCGCGGCCAGGATGATCGCGCTGCCCCAGTTCGGCTCGTCGTGGCTGCCGCCGGAGAAGTGCGCGTACTGCGGGGCGATGTCCGGGACCAGCCCGGTGTCCTCCTGCGCCTCCCGCACGGTGCGCAGGAACTCGGCGAACCAGGCGGCGATGTCGTAGTTGCGGTTCAGCGTGGCGAAGTTGAGGTGCGTCTCCTCCAGCCAGCCGAGCTTCTCCCGGTCCGGGCAGTCGGTCGGCACGCTGAACATGTTGCCCTGCACCGAACGGTCGATGATCCGGTGCACCCCGTCGTACAGGTCGCTGGAGCTGCCGAACTCGCCGGCCGGCTCGTTGTCGGTCCGCAACACGATCCCGCGCAGCATCGAGCGGTCCGGTTCCGCCGGCAGCCCGGTCACCTGGAGGTAGCGCATCCCGTGGTAGCAGAACTGCGGATGCCACACCTCGGTGCCGTGCCCGGCCAGCGTGTAGTGGTCCACGATCGGCGGTGACGTGGCCCCACCGGCGATCATCGTGCCCTGGTCGACCAACCCGTCGGGTCCGAGCCGCTCCCCCGGCAGGATCGTCACCTCGGTACCGGCCGGGCCGGCGACCCGCAGCTCCTCCCAGCCGGCGATGTTCACGCCCAGGTCGAACACGTGGGTCCCCGGCTTCGGCTGGGTGATCGCCACCGCCGCCACGGTGTCGACCGCCCGGATCGGCGGGCACCGGCGCGCGGTGAGCGCGGTGTCCGCGGCCTGCGGACCGGTGATCACCGCCGCACGCCAGCCGGACAGGTCGGCGCCCGGACGCTGCCAGCCGGCCGGCTCGCGCCGCGCGTCGTGGTCCTCCCCGCCGTACCAGGTGGCGAACGTGGTCGGGCCGAGCGTGGTCCGCCAGCGGGTGTCGGTGCCGATCGTCTCGCCGTCGATCTCCAGCTGGGCGAGCAGCTTCGGCGGCCCCTGCACCCCGACGTACTTGCGGTACCGGTCGGGCGTGTCCGGCACGTTGAACGTGCCGTTGCCCAGCCGTACCGCGAGGGTGTTGGCGCCGTCCCGGATCATCCCGGTGACGTCGTGGCAGGCGTAGACGACGCGGGCGGCATAGTCGGTGTTCGGCGGTTCCAGCACCGCGTCGGTGACCGGCTGACCGTTCAGGGTGGCGTGGTAGATCCCCACGCCGGTGAGGTACAGCCGGGCCCGGCGCACCGTGCCGGCCCGGAACTGCCTGGCCAGCAGCGGAAGCGGCGTGTCGGTGGGAACCGGCAGCCAGTCCGGGTGAGTGATCCAGCGTGCGGTCCAGTCCTCGGCCGACAGCAGCCCCAGCTCGAAGCACGCGGCGTCGCTCCAGTCACCGACCCGGCCCGCCTCGTCCCACACCCGCACCTGCCAGCAGACCCGGTCCCGGGAGTGCAGTGTGCTGCCGCGGTAGCCGACCTGGGTGCTGTCGGCGGACTCGACGCGCCCGGAGTCCCACAGGTCCGGTGCGGACAGTCCGGCCTCCGTCGACGCCGCGCGGACCTGGTAGCCGGTCTGGCGCCGGTCGGTACCGTCGCCGGCCAGCCACCAGGACAACCGCGGCGCGGTGTCGTCGATGCCGAGCGGATCGGCGAGGCCGTCGACCCGCAGCCGGTACGGTCGCAGCGGTGCTCCGGCCGGCCCCGCGGTCGCCGGGCCCGGCGGTACCACACCGAGCGCGGCCGAACCGGAGCCCGCGGCAAGGGCCGCCAGTGCGGTGCGTCGCTTCATGCCGTCCCTCGCTCCGCCACCGGGTCGGTGGCCGACGCCGGTTCGTCCCGCCAGCCGCGGCTCGCCTCGATCTGCTCCAGGGTCTGGCCCGCGGTGCGCGGGCCGAACACCACCCCGATCAGCCCGCTGACCGCCTGCAGGATCACCAGGATCAGGGCGAGGTAGCGGAAGCCGGCGTTCGCGGTGATCAGCGGAACGAAGAAGCTCCAGATCCCCAACCCGATGCGCACCACGGCGAAGGTGAAGCCCTGCGCGGTGGAGCGCAGCACCGTGGGGAACAGCTCGCCGGACCACAGCTGGAAGAAGTGCTGCTGCCCGAAGCCGGAACCGAACCCGATCAGCAGCACGTACGCCAGCGCCACCGGCAGGTTCAGCGGCAGCACCACGAACAGCCCCATTCCGAGGAACTGCAGCACCACGCTGACGCCGAGCAGCACCCGGCGGTTCACCCGGTCGTTGAACGGCATGTACACCACCAGGGTGCCGATCACCGTCAGCCCGAAGCTCACGCACTGCAGGCCGACGCTCGCCGCCTGGCTCTGCGCGCCGAAGGTGCTCAGCAGGTACGGGAAGTAGAAGCCGTTGGTGCCGGCGAACAGGTTCCACACCCCGTACATGCCGATGCAGAACAGCAGCGCGGTCGTGCCCCGCCGGGTGAACAGCGCGGCGATCCTGGCTCTGCCACCCGCCGCGGCGGACCTGCTGGTGGCACGTCGCCAGCGCACCGACTCCGCGACGCCGTGCCGCAGCACCCAGGTGACGATCGCCACGAGTAACAGGTGGATGAACACCAGCCGCACCCCGAGCATGCCCAGCGACGAGAGCGCGAGCGACAGCAGCAGGGTCACCACCGGGCCCAGGTTCCACAGCACCTGGGCGAGCCCACCGAGCCGGCCGCGGGTTCGGGCCGGCGCGAGTTCGGTGATCAGCGTCCAGGACGCCGGGACGTCGGCGCCGACCGCGAGACCGGCGAGAATGTAGCCGACGAACAGCATCCAGGTGTTGACCGCGCAGATGATCCAGAGGATGCCGAACGCGTACAGCAGCAGATCCCAGGTGTAGATCTTCTTGCGCCCGAACCGGTCGCAGATCCAGCCACCGATCAGCGCGCCGATCCCGGCCGAGATCGCGTTGGAGCTGAACGCGCCGAGCAGCCCGACCGTGCTGCTGGTCAGCCCGAACTTGTGCGACCACAGGCTCAGCCCGACCGAGCCGGCCACGATGGACCCGGCGTCGATGTAGCTGGCCATCCCGGCCACCGCCGTCCACTTCCAGTACCGCCGACGCTCGGCGCCGTCGTCCAGCACCGCGTCCGCTGCCGTACTCATCGGCGTTCCTCCTTCGTCGGAACACCGACGAGGCACCACACGCAACGCCACCGATTCACTCGCTCACGCTCACTCATGGGCGTTCCTCCTTCGTCGGAACACCGACGAGGCACCACACGCAACGCCACCGATTCACTCGCTCACGCTCACTCATGGGCGTTCCTCCTTCGTCGGAACACCGACGAGGCACCACACCCGATGCCACCGATTCACTCGCTCACGCTCACTCACTTGCCGCTCCCATCGCAGGGTCGGTCCGTTCCCCGTCCGGTTGTGCGGGTGGCCGGCCGCGCGGCGCCGAGCAGCCGGACCGGCCCGAACAGACCGGAACGGCGTTGCCCGGCGAACACCCCGGCGGTCGGTGTGGTGTCGCCCAGATACGGCGCGAGGGTGTTGCGCACGACCAGCTCCAGCCGGTTCGCGCCGGCGTGCAGCCACCGGTCGATCCGCACCCGGTACGGGGAAAGCAGCAGCTGCCCGACGGCCACGCCGTTCAGCCGGACCTCCACGGTGCCGCGCACCTCGCCGAGATCCAGCCAGGTCGGTTGGTCCGGGTCGAGCCCGGTCAGGGTCCGGGCGTAGCGCACCGCCCCGGAGTACGAACCGAGGCCGGCGTCGGCCCAGTCACCGAGGTCGATCTCACCGGGCCCGGTCCGGTACTCCACCGGCCCGGTCAGCGTCGCCCCACCGGCCGTGTCCACGGTGGACACCGCGAGCAGCGCCCGGCTCGCTCCCGGCGTGATCTCGACCTCGCCGTCGAGCACCGGCCGCTCGGTGCCGTCCAGCCAGACCCGGGCGGCACCGCGCACCGGTACGGTCATCCGCCGGGCGCCGGGCGGCAACCGGCACCGGAACCACTGGGTGCGCGGCGCGGCCGGCACCGACTCGACGGGGACCACCGGCAGGACCGCGCCGGGCGGCCGTCCGTCCAACCAACCGGCCCCGGGCAGCGGGTGCGGCCGCGGCCACAGGCAGCCGGTGCGCGGATCCAGCCACTGCTCCCGACGCACCCGCGGCGCGCCGATCGTCCAGTGCGGCGCAGACACCAGGTCCGCCCGGCCGGCGTCGGTGTCGATCGTCCCGTCCACCCACACCGCCGCACCGGCCGGGTCGGTGAACTCGACCACCAGCTCGTTCTCGCCGGCGACCAGCCGGTCGGCGACCTCGTATGGGCGCACCCGCACCGCACGGTTCTGCGCGTACGGGTCGAAGCCGCCGTGCCGGCCGATCCGCGCACCGTTGAGCCGGATCACCGCGGCGCCCTCGGTACCGATCTGCAGCACCGCGCGGCGGATCCGGCCGGGCAGCGTGAAGCGGTGCCCCACCGCCGCCGGCGACCGCGTCGGCACCAGCCACTCCGGCCGGCGCAACTGGTCCGGTTCGCGGGTCAGCGCCCACCACAGCCGCACCGCACCGTCCACATCGGACCGCACCTGCACGGTCAGTTCGTGGTGGCCGGCGCGAGCCGGGATCGGCTGGATGGTGAGGTACCCGTCTCCGGCGGCGGGCAGCACGACGCCGTCGAGCACCAGGCGGCGGGCACCCGGTGCGCCGACCGCGAGGTGCAGCCCGGTGCGCTGGCCGGTGTCGAGGCGAAAACCGGTGCGCAGCGCCACCCACTGCCCGGCACGCACGTTATCGACGTGCACGAACTCCTCGGGCACGTATCCCTTCGGGCCGAGCGTCGCGTGGTGGCGCGGATCGTCCGGGATGCCCCGGGACAGCGAGTACACCGCGGCCCGCCAGCCGGCTGCGGCGAGCTGCTCGGCGGTGTCGCACGGCCCGGCGACCGACCCGTACCGGCCGAACGTGGCGACGACCTGGTCCCAGCCGTCCGGCGGCAACCGTTCCGCGGTCACCTCCGGCCCGGTCTCCCGGTGTGCCAGCCGCCAGGTCTGCACCGGCGGGTCGGTCCGGCCCGCGGCCAGGTCACCCCACCGGTTGTCCAGCATGGGCTCGACCGTGGCGGTCCAGCGATTCGGCAACGTGGCGAGCACCCGCCCGGGCTGCGGGCCGGCCGCCGGCGCGGGCGTGCTCGCGCCGAACACCACCACCGCGGCGGGCCCGGACCCGAACGGCACCCGTACGGTGGCGCGGTCCCCGGCGACGAGCCGGTCCAGGGTGCTGCGGGTGCCGGCCGTCACGTCCCACAGCTGGGCGCGCCCCCAGCAGGCCGGTACCGAGAGGGTGGCGACGCGGTCGGCCCCGCACGGCCGGAAGGTGTAGCCGCGGTCGCGCATGGTGCGGGTGTACCGGTCGAAGTCGAAGAAGCGGTGCACGTCGAAGAACACCCAGTCGCCGTGCATCGGCTGCGCGGTACCGGTCCTCGCGTCGTGCGCGGTCAGCAGCACCAGCCGGGTGTCCCCGGCGCGCCGCACCAGCGTCGGCACGTCGCAGCGCACCGCCGCCTCCGCGGCGAGCCGACGGGCCAGTGCGGCCACCGGCCGGGTGGCCGATCCCGTGGGCCGCTGCCCGGACCGGGCGGCGGCGTTCTCGCCGGCGGCGTCCGCGGCGGCCGGGCCAGCCGACCCACCGGCGGGTTCGCCGGCCGGATCGGCAGGGGCCGGACAAGCGGGGGCACCGGCGGGTTCGCCGGCCGGCGCCTCGACCGGCGTCCTGGGTGTCTCGATCGTTCCGGCGGCGAGGGCGGCGGCGAACCGGGCCCAGCCCGGGCCGTTCGCCGGCAGCGCGCCGCGCGGCACGGTACCGACGCACGCGACCCGGCCGCCGCCGGCGGCCAGCTCGGCGAGCCGGCCGGCGGTGTCGTCGGTCAGCCACCCGCAGCCGGGCAGCAGCACCGTCCGGTACGTCTCGGTCGCGAGCCGCAGCACGCCGCCGGCGACCGTCCCGCCGGCGACGGCCGCATCGTCGACGACCTCGTGGTCCACCCCGGCGGCGGCCAGCGCACCCGGTACCTCGCGCAGCCAGGACGCCGATCCGTTCAACTGCAGGTACGCGTCCTGCGCGGCGCGCGCCGCCGGCAGCGCCCGGCCGTCGACGGTCAGCGCCGCCTGCACGGTGGCGGTGGGATGCAGCACCGCGACGTCGCACTCGTGGGTACCGGTGGACAGCAGCTCGCACAGCCGGGACACCAGCCGGGCGAACGCCGGGTACTGCGGCCAGTACGGCTGCCGCCAGCAGGTGGACGGCGGCGCCCACTCCCACCAGCCGGCCCTGGTCGCGTAGTAGACCGCGTGCGGGTCGTAGAGGGTGACGCCGGCCCGCAGCCACGGCAGCAGCCAGTCGAAGGTCTCCTCCAGCGTGCCGCCCCAGCCGCTGGAGTGGAACCCCTCCAGCCAGGTTTGGCTCCCGCCGTGCAGGTGCGACAGTCCACTGTGGATCTTCGGGTCGCCCCAGTGGTCGCTGCCCGGCGCACCGTACCGGCCGCCCAGCCGCGGGTAGTCCGCGTACAGCTCGGTCGAGCCGATCGGCTCGCCGGCCCGCGCCGGGTGCTGCTGGTCGTACCCGCAGGTCAGCCCGTGCCGCCGGTGCCAGTCCCGGAGCGGGACGAAGAACGCCTGGTCGGCCAGCTCCGCGCGGGTGCGCTGGTAGTCGTACCGGATCCGGGCGTGCTCGTCGCCGGCCCCGCCGAACAGGGCGGCGAGCCGGACCCCGGTCAGCCGGTAGCCGCGGCGCCGGGCGAACTCGGCGGCGAACCGCGCCGACCAGGTCGGCATCGCGGGCAGCTCGTCCTGGAAGGTGCCGACGATCACGTCGCCGAAGTACGCCCCGGCGTGTCGCTCGAACTCGCCGTGCACCCGGTCCAGCAGCGCGGCGCAGGCAGCCGGCTCGCAGTAGTCGAAACCGCGCCGCACCGCGTGGTACAGGGTCAGCGTCGCCTCGGTGCCCGCACCCGGCGGGGCGCCCGCCACCTCGGCACCCGCGCCGGCCGGGTCCACCGCGACCTCGGCCGTACCGTCCACGGTGGACAACGAGGCGGCCACCGGCACCGCACCCGGCGGGGCGGCCACCCGCAGCGCCCCGGTACCGGTCACGCTGGTGCGGCGCAGGTCCCAGCCGGCGAACGCCGGCTCCGCGCTGACCAGGTCGGCCTGCAGGTTCGCGCCGGAGAACCCGATCTGGTCGTAGCACCAGAGCCGGAAGCCGATCCGCCGCGCCTCGGCGCACACCCCGGTGAAGATCTGCCACCAGGCCGGCGAGGCGAACGGCGGATCGTCGGCGAGGCAACCGTGCAGCGGCCCGGACGGCGCCAGGTTCAGCACCACCGCGGCGCGCACCCCGCCGTCGTAGAGCCGGTGCAGCTGCCAGCGCAGCCGGTCGAGTTCCAGCCGGTCCCCCGACCACCACCAGATCGGCACCGGCCCGTAACCCAGGTCGGGGTCGGTCAGCGCGCGTTCCCAGTGCCGTACAGCCGAGTGCGTCATGCCGGTACCTCGCAGGTTTACCCGGGATGGCGGTGAGATGTCACGGTTCTGTTTCGCCAGGAAACGTAGTAGCGTCGCCGCCAACAGTTCAAGAGACGGAAAGAAAGTTCATGTAGATGAACTCGCTCCCGGATCCGGTGAAGTCCGCGCGGCGCGCGCTGGCCATCCTGGAGGTGCTGACCGAGCACGAGCAGCCGATGGGGTTCACCGCGCTCGCCGAACGGCTCGGCTATCCCAAGTCCAGCCTGCACGGCCTGCTGCGCACCCTGGTCGACTCCGGCTGGGCCGGCTTCGACGAGCAGACCCGGCGGTACTCGCTCGGCATCCGCACGCTGTCCGCCGGCAACGCGTACGGCCGGTCGCTGCCGCTGGCCGACCGCGCCCTGCCGCACATGCGCCGGATCTGCGCGGAGCTCAACGAGACGGTGCAGCTGGCCGTGCTCGACGGAGTGCACAACGTGTACGTGGCGAAGGTCGACGGCAACCAGGCGCTCGCGCTGGCCTCCGCGGTCGGCCGCCGGCTGCCGGCGCACACCACCGCGCTGGGCAAGGTACTGCTGGCCGGGCTGGCCGACACCGAGCTGACCCACCGGTTCACCGGCGTGCCCCTCACGGCGTTCACCGAGCACACCATCACCTCGCTGGCGGCGCTCGGCGAGCAGCTGCGCCAGGTGCGCCGGCGCGGCTACGGCACCGACACCGAGGAGTACACGGTCGGGGTCCGCTGCCTCGCCGTCCCGATCCGGGACGCCACCGGCCGGGTGGTCGCCGGGATGAGCGTCTCGGTGCCCACCATCCGGTTCCGCCGCGAGCTGCGCACCCGCGGCCTGGAACTGTTGCGCGAGGCCGGATCCGGGCTCTCGGCCGAGCTCGGCTTCGACGCCGACCAACCGAGGAGGACGACCACGTGAGCCGCTACCAGGTGGACCTGCTGTCGATGGGCCGTGGCGACGTACCGGGCCCGGAGGCCTACTGGATGAGCCGGTGGGACGAGTGGATCCCGCTCCGGTTCCAGGCCGCGCTGATCCGCGGCGGCGGGGTCACCGCGCTGGTCAACACCGGCCCGGCGGCCGATCTGGGCCCGATGAACGAGAAGTGGACGCAGGTTCTCGGCCCCCGCGCGGTGCTGCGCCGCGAACCCGGCGAGTACATCGTGGACGCCCTCGCCGCGCGCGGCGTCACCCCGGACGAGGTCACGCACGTGCTGCTCACCCCGCTCCAGCTGTACACGGTGAGCAACGTGCCGCTGTTCACCGAGGCGCAGATCTGCCTCACCGAGCGGGGATGGTGCCACTTCCACACCACCCACCAGCACCCGCACGACGACCGCGCCACCTCGATCCCGGACGACATCCTGGTGCACCTGGTCACCGAGGCCTGGCCGCGGGTGCGGCTGCTCGCCGACGAGGACGAGGTCGCGCCGGGGCTGCGCACCTGGTTCAGCGGCGGGCACCACCGGGCGTCGATGGTCGTCGAGGCGGACACCGCCACCGGCACCGCGGCCATCTCCGACACCTACTTCCTGCTGGACAACGTGCTCGCCGACCACCCGATCGGGATCAGCGAGAACATCGACGAATGCCGGTCCAGCTACCAGCGGGTCCGTCGCAGCGCGGCGCACATCCTGCCGCTGTACGACCCGGCGAACTTCGACCGGTACCCCGGCGGGCGGGTCGGATGAAGCCACCCCCGTGCATCGACAGGAGGCGCCGGCCATGACCGACGAAGCGCAGCGGGTACTGGTCACCGGGGCGGCCCGCGGCATCGGCCGCGCCACCGCGGTACGGTTCGGCCGCGACGGCGCCCGGGTGGCGATCAACTACCCGCCCGGCGAGCGCGAGCACGCCGAGCACACCGCCGAGCTGGTCACCGCGGCCGGCGGAGACCCGTACCCGGTGGCCGCCGACGTCGCCGACCCGACCCAGGTGGCCGCCATGGCCGAGGCGGTGCACGCCGAGTTCGGGCCGCTGGACGTGCTGGTCAACAACGCCGGAATCTGCCCGTTCGCCGACTTCTTCGACATCGACGTCGAGCTGTGGGACCGCACCCACCAGGTGAACCTGCGCGGCGTGTTCCTGGTGACCCAGGCGTTCACCCGGCAGATGGTCGCCGCCGGCCGCGGCGGGCGCGTCGTGTCGGTGTCCTCGATCTCGGCCTGGGTGGGCGGTTCGCACCAGGTGCACTACTGCGCCACCAAGGCCGGCATCAGCTCGCTGATGAAGAGCCTCGCGATCGTGTTGGCGCCGCACGGCATCACCTGCAACGCGGTCCTGCCCGGCACGGTGGAGACCGACATCAACCGCGAGGACCTGGCCCGCCCCGGCAAGCGGGAGATGTTCGCCCAGCGCATCCCGGTCGGCCACACCGGCGTACCCGACGACATCGCCGGCGCGATCTGGCTGCTGACCCGGCCGGAGGCCGGCTACGTCAACGGCGCCGAGCTGCTCGTCGACGGCGGCATGTTCGTCAACCTGCAATGACGGTACCGACCCGATGCCGTTCGGGTCGGCGCGAAACGGAGGCCAGGCTTGCGCGCACTGGTGTTGGACGACTTCTGGAACCTGACGGTCGAGCAGCGCCCCGACCCGGTGCCGGGGCCCGGCGAGGTGGTGCTGCGCATCGCCGCGACCGGCATCTGCGGTTCGGACCTGCACGGGTTCACCGGTGACAACGGCCGGCGCCAACCGGGCCAGGTGATGGGCCACGAGACCGCCGGTACGGTGGAGTCCGTCGGCGCCGGCGTCGACCTGGCGGTGGGCACCCCGGCCACCGCCTATCCGGTGCTCGCCTGCGGCGAGTGTGCCGCCTGCCGCGGCGGCCGGTCGCAGATCTGCGCCCGGCGCACCGTCATCGGCGTCGACCCGCACCGCAGCGCGGCGTTCGCCGACCGGCTGCTGCTGCCGGCCGCCAACGTGGTACCGCTGCCGGCCGGGATGCCGCTGCCGCACGGCGCGCTGGTCGAACCGCTCGCGGTCGGCTACCACGCGGCCTGCCGAGGCTCGGTCGGCGCCGGCGACCGGGTGCTCGTCCTCGGCGGCGGCCCGATCGGGCAGGCGGTCGCGCTCGCCGCGAAGCGGCTCGGCGCGGCCTGGATCGTCGTGACCGAGCCGGATCCTGGCCGCCGCACCCTGGTCGACGCGCTCGGCGTGGCCACGGTGGAGCCGGACGGCGCGCTCGACACGTTGGACGCGCCGGCGAGCGTCGCGATCGACGCGGTCGGGGTCGACGCCACCGTCGCGGAGGCGCTCGCGGCGACCGAGCCCGGCGCCCGGGTCGTCCTGGTCGGCATGGGCGCGCCGCGGCTCGACCTCGCCGCGTACCCGATCAGCACCGCGGAACGCAGCCTGATCGGCAGCTTCTGCTACACCGCCGAGGAGTTCGCGGCCACCGCGGCGTGGGCCGGCACCGTACCGGAGTTGCTCGCGCCGCTGATCTCCGCGCAGGTGCCGCTGGCCGAGGCGGCGGACGCGTTCACCCGGCTGGCCCGGGACGGCAGTGCGGCGAGCAAGATCCTGGTCCGCTTCGACGAGGAGGGCTGAGATGGCCGCCCCCACGATCACCGACATCCGGGCGTA
Organism: Actinocatenispora thailandica; assembly: GCF_016865425.1. Lineage (NCBI taxonomy): Bacteria > Bacillati > Actinomycetota > Actinomycetes > Micromonosporales > Micromonosporaceae > Actinocatenispora > Actinocatenispora thailandica. The sequence continues at coordinate 3,352,289 of NZ_AP023355.1, forward strand.
CGTGCTGCGCGGCGGCGGCGCGGACTACCACGACCAGGACGGTCCACACTGGATCGACGACCACATCGCCACCCCGATGGCCCGCTACCCCGGCTACCGCGAGTCGCGGCAGAGCTTCGGGCTCAACGTGCTCGGCACCCTGGTCGTGGTGGTCGAGGCGAGCGACGGCAGCTCCGGGTTCGCGGTCACCACCGGCGGCGAGCCCGCCGCCTGGATCGTCGAGAAGCACCTGTCCCGGTTCGTGCTCGGCGCCACGGTCACCGACCTGTCCCGGATCTGGGACCAGATGTACTCGTCCACCCTGTTCTATGGCCGCAAGGGACTGGTGCTCAACGCGATCAGCGGCGTCGACCTGGCGCTGTGGGACCTGCTCGGGCACGTCCGCGCCGAACCGGTGTACGCGATGATCGGCGGTGCGGTCCGCGACGAGCAGCCGTGCTACGCCACCGGCGCCCGGCCCGATCTCGCGGTGGAGTTCGGGTTCCTGGGCGGCAAGCTGCCACTGCACCACGGCCCGGCCGAGGGCGCCGACGGCTTCGCGGCGAACCTGCGGTTGCTGGCCGAGATGCGCGCCGCGACGGGCCCGGATGCCTGGCTCGCCTACGACTGCTGGATGTCGCTGGACGCCGACTACGCGATCCGGCTGGCGCACGCCGCCGCCGAGCACGGGCTGCGCTGGCTGGAGGAGCCGCTGCCACCGGACGACTACTGGGGTTACGCGGCCGTCCGCAAGGCGCTGCCGCCCGGCATGCTGCTGACCACCGGCGAGCACGAGGCGACCCGGTGGGGTTTCCGGCTGCTGGCCGAGATGGGCTGCGCGGACATCCTGCAACCCGACGTCGGCTGGTGTGGCGGGCTGACCGAGCTGCTGCGGATCAGCGCGCTCGCCGACGCGCACGGCCTGCTCGTGGTGCCGCACGGGTCGAGCGTGTACTCGTACCATTTCGCGTTCGGGCAGCACAACAGTCCGTTCTCGGAGTTCCTGATGATGGCGCCGGCGGCCGACGAGGTGATCCCGATGTTCCACCCGCAGCTGCTCGGTGAGCCGGTACCCGAGCACGGCAGGCTGCGCATCGGCCAACTCGACGCGCCCGGGTTCGGCGTGACGCTCGACCCCGGCCTCGCGCTGGCCCGGCCGTACAGGCGGGAGTGACCGTCCGGTGTGGGCTCAGCGCCGGGTGGCGCGCAGGCTGGTGGCGGTGACCACCGCGAGGACGGCGACGATGACCACCAGCGACAGCCAGGTCGGGATCCCCGGCACCGCCGGCACGAGCGTGTGCACGTAGTGCAGGATCAGCTTGACGCCGATGAACACCAGGATCACCGCAAGACCGTAGTGCAGGTGCACCAACCGGTCCAGCAGCCCGATCAGCAGGAAGTAGAGCGCGCGCAACCCCAGCAGGGCGAACGCGTTCGCGGTGAACACCAGGTAGGCGCTCTCGGTGATGCCGAAGATGGCCGGGATCGAGTCGAGCGCGAACACCAGGTCGACCGACAGGATCGTCACCGCGACGAGGAACAGCGGCGTCGCGACCCGCCGCCCGTTGCGGCGCACCAGCAGCCGGGACCCCGCGTACTCCTCGGTGACCGGCATGATGCGGCGCAGCAGCCGCACCGCCCGCGAGTTGAGCACGTCCGGTTCGTTCTGCTGGGGCCGCAGCAGCCGGATCCCGGTGTAGAGCAGGAAGGCGCCGAACACCACGAACGTGACGGCGAACTGGCTGATCACCGCGGCGCCGACGGCGATGAACGCACCGCGCAGCACCAGCGCCCCGACCACCCCGATCAGCAGCGCGCGCTGCTGGTGCTCGGGCGGCACCGCGAACCGGCCGAGGATGAGCGCGAAGATGAACAGGTTGTCGACCGACAGGCTCTTCTCCACCAGGAAGCCGGTGAAGAACTCGGCGCCGGGTTCCCTACCAGCGAACAGCAGCACACCCAGCCCGAAGACCAGCGCGCCGGTCAGGTAGATCGCCGACCAGGTCACCGCCTCGCGGAAGCCGACCGGGTGCGGGCTGCGGGCATGCCACACGTCGACGCCGATCAGCACCGCGATGCCCAGCACGGTGGCCAACCACACCCAGACCGGGACGGCCATCGTCACTCCCCCCGCATCCCCAGGTCACCCAGTATGCGGGAGGAACGATCAAGCGCCCAGCGGCGCGCGGGTCAGCGGAGGCGGCCGGTACTGCCGCGCCGGCACGGGCCCCGGCCGTACGAGGGCTGCGCCGAGCGCGGTGCGCGCCGACTGCCGGGCGCGCCGCAGGCCCGACCGGCGGGCTTGACCGGCTGCCCCGACGGGCGGCGTTGCGCGGGCGCCACGGCCGGCGCGGCGCCCTCGGCGGACAGCAGGCCGCGCAGCTCGCGCAGGGTACGGGACAGGATGCCGGACACGTGCGCCTGCGAGATGCCGAGCTTCTCGGCGATCTCCTGCTGGGTGAGCTCGTCCAGGAACCGCATCCGGATGATGGCCTGCTCCCGGCCGGGCAGCGTGGTCAGCGCCTCGGCGAGGGCCAGCCGATCGACGACCGCGTCGATCCCGGGGTCGGCACCGGGCAGCTGCTCGACCAGCGGCGCCTCCGCCGCACCCGTCGCGCCGTCCAGCGACACGGCCATGTACGCGCGAAACGCCGCCATCGCGTGCCCGACCTGCTCGACCGGCTCGCCGACGCTGTCGGCGAGTTCGCCGACGCTCGGCGAACGTCCGAGCCGGGCGCACAGCGCCTCGGCGGCATGGTGGGTGCGCAGCGCGAGTTCCTGCAACCGGCGCGGCGGGCGCACCGCCCAGGCCCGGTCCCGCAGGTAGCGGCGCAGTTCGCCGGTGATGGTCGGCACCGCGTAGGCGACGAACCTGCCCAGCTGCGGGCGGTAACCGTCGACCGACTTGATCAGGCCGGTCGCGGCGACCTGCCGCAGGTCCTCCAGCGGCACGCCGAGCCCGCGGTAGCGCCGGGCCAGCCGGTCGGCCAGCGGCAGCAACGACTCGATGACCGCGGCACGAGCCGCGGCGCGGTCACCGCCGGCGGCCTGCGCCAGCGCCTGCACCCGGGCAGTGGGCCCGTCGCCGTCGGCATCACCGGCACACTGCTCGGTCTCGCTTACCGTCACGTCCCCCACCGAATCCCCGTCGGCCACGCGCGCGGTGGCACCCCACGCGTCAGGTCGGCGACTAGCGCCCCACGACGCCGCACCACAGGTGGGCGGCGCCGCCCGCTCGGTGTCACGACCGCGCGTGGCGGGCCACGGCGCGGCAGTCTTGCACTGACTGCAAACTATCGAAACCTTGCAGCCGCTGCAAAGATATTGGCCAAGATGGCACTGGTCACAGCGTCGCCACCGGGCGCCGCCCGGGAACGGATCCGGCCCCCGGCGCGACGACCACGGTACGGGCGCCGCCCGGCTCGGTGGCGGCCCGGCGCTCGGTGGAGGTGAGGCGCGGATGAGCATCATTCGGGGCCGGCGGGCACACCGGAAGATGGCGACCCGGGACGCGTTGCAGCGCGCCGCGCTGGAACTGGTCCGTGGCCGCGACCCGGACTCGGTCACGGTCGAGGAGATCTGCGCCCGGGCGGGCGTGTCGCCCCGAACCTTCTTCAACTACTTCACCAGCAAGGAAGAAGCGCTGATCGACTGGGACGCCGAGATCGACGCGTTCGTCACCAGCGCGGTGGCCAAGCGCCCGGCGTCCGAGTCCCCGGTAGGGGCGATCCGGGCGGTGCTCGGCTCGGCCGTGGCCGACGCGATGGGCATGGACCTGTGGCAGGACCGGCTCGAACTGATCCGGGAACAGCCGGGGTTGATCGGCCGGTTCGTCGCGGTGATGGGGTCGGTGCAGCGGGCGCTCGCGGCCGGCGTGGCGCGCCGTACCGGCCTGGCCTCCGACCACCTGTACGTGGAGCTGACCGCCGCGGCGTCGGTGGCGGCGATCCGTACCGCAATCCAGGCCTGGACCGACGCGCCGGACGGGACCGACCCGGCCCGGTTGATCGACGACGCGTTCGCCTACCTGGAGTCCGGGCTGGTGCCGCCGCACGGCGACGGGTGAGCCGCAGCGCTGCCCGGAAAGCTCCGGATGCCTATTGTTTCGTGAAAATCAGTGCCATAATCGCCCGCGGATCGGTGAACGGCAGGTAACCGACAGGAGGGCGACAGATGGACAGCGCACCAACATCCGGTCGACCGGCGGGCTGGCGCCGGCACCGGCGACGCACCGCGATCGCCGCGGCCGCCGTCGCGGTACTGACCGGCGCGGCGCTCACGTCCGCCGCCGCCTCCGGCGAGACCGCGCATCCGTCCTGGTCGCACTCCCCCGCACACACCGCGACGCCGATCAAGCACGTGGTGGTCATCTTCGACGAGAACATCTCGTTCGACCACTACTTCGGCACCTACCCGTACGCGACCAACGCCGACGGCACCCCGTTCCACCCGAAGAAGCACACCCCGAAGGTGGACGGCCTGTCGCCAAAGCTGCGCAAGCACAACCCGAACCAGTACAACCCGAAGCGGCTGTCCCCCGACCACGCGCTCACCTGCGACCAGAACCACTCGTACGGACCGGAGCAGCAGGCGTACGACGGCGGCAGGGCCGACAGGTTCGTCGAGTACACCGAGAAGGACACCTGCACCGGGCAGCCGATCCTGTTCGGCGAGCCGGGCCTGGTGATGGACTACTACGACGGCAACACGGTCACCGCGATGTGGAACTACGCCCAGCGGTACTCGATGGCCGACCACTCGTTCGACGCGATCTTCGGCCCGTCCACGCCGGGTGCGATCGACCTGGTGTCCGGCCAGACGCACGGCGTGTACGCGGTGGACCCGGTGACGCACCAGAAGGTCGGCGACCCGTTCGTGCACTCCCCCGACGCCAACGGGGTCGGCACCATGATCAGCGACCCGGACCCGGCGTTCGACGACTGCTCGGACCGCAACCACACCGCGGACGAGAACCTCGCGGTGATGACCGGGGACAACATCGGTGACCGGCTCAACGCCAAGGGAGTCACCTGGGGCTGGTTCCAGGGCGGCTTCCGACCGACCGGCACGGCCAACGGGTACGCGGTCTGCGGTGCCACGCACGCCAACGTGGGCGGCAACCAGGTGGTCGACTACACGCCGCACCACGAGCCGTTCCAGTACTACGAGTCGACGTCGAACCCGAAGCACCTGCCGCCGTCCTCGGTCACCGCGATCGGGCACACCGACCAGGCGAACCACCAGTACGACCTGAGCGACTTCCACGCGGCGCTGGGCGCGGGCAACCTGCCGGCGGTCAGCTTCCTGAAGGCGCCGGCGTCCCAGAACGGGCACGCCGGCAACTCCGATCCGCTGGACGAGCAGCGCTTCCTCGCCTCGACGCTGAACGACATCCAGTCGGCGAAGCAGTGGTCCTCCACCGCCGTGGTCATCGCCTACGACGACTCGGACGGCTGGTACGACCACGTGTCGCCGCCGATCGTCAACGGCTCCGCCGACGCCGGCCAGGACCAGCCGATGTGCCTGGCCAAGCCGGCGGCGGGCGGCTACTCGGACCGGTGCGGCTACGGTGCGCGGCTGCCGATGCTGGTGCTCTCGCCGTACGCGAAGCGCAACTACGTCGACCACACCCGGCTGGACCAGACCTCGATCCTGCGGTTCATCGAGGACAACTGGCACACCGGGCGGATCGGTGACCACTCGTACGACGCGCTGGCCGCACCGCTGACCGGCATGCTCGACTTCCGGCACCGGCCCGACCCGCGCCCGCTGCTGCTCGATCCGGACACCGGCGCGGCGAAACGCTGACCCGGCACGTCGCACGGGGCGGTCCCGACCGAGGACCGCCCCGGTTTCGTCGGGTCAGGCGCTGGCGTGGTCGGCGACCCGGTCGACCGCCTCGCGCTTGGCGGTCCGCAGCCAGTCGCGCACGCCGATCAGCACCAGCACCGCGAAGACGACGTAGACGGCGGCGGAGAAGTACAGGTGGGAGTGGATCTGCAGCGGCACGCCGACCGCGTCGACCGCGAGCCACACCAGCCAGAACTCCACCAGCCCGAGGCCCTGCCCGGCGAAGGCGACCACGGTTCCGACGAAGATCCAGGCGTCCGGCCACGGCGCCCAGGACGCGTTCAGCACGTCGAGCAGCACCGCGACGCCGACCGTTCCGGCCGCGAGGACGGCGGCGAGGACGGCCCGTTCGCGCCAGGTCGCGGTGCGCACCAGCACCCCGTGTACCGGGTCGCGGCGGCGGGACCAGGCCCACCAGCCGTAGGCGGAGATCGCCAGGATGACGACCTGCCGGGCGGCGAGCCCGCCCAGGTCGGCCGAGGTGTACACGACGAACAGCAGCACCGTGGCGAGCACCTGGACCGGCCAGGTCCACAGGGTGCGCCGCTGCGCCAGGAACACCACCGCGAGGGCGGCGAGCTGGCCCAGGATCTCCGCGTACGAGATGCGTTGGCCGAGGATGGTGACGCCGTACTGCATCAGGCCGTGCCCCATCGGAGCCCCTTCCTGCGCCGGGGCATCCTGGACGCACGGCGGACGGCTCGGTGCACCGCCAGCCGCGTGCGCGTCCTCCCATCCGGACTGTCACCGTCGGTACCGGAGTTTCACCGGTTCAATCGCCGACACTGATCGGCGAGTCGCGGACTGTCACCGCCGGTTCGGACTTTCACCGAGCCCCGGAGCGCATGCTCTGTCTGCGACCAACCCTTTCATGCCGCCGGTTGTTCCGTTCCCCGATGTGACCGACCCGACCGCTTGACCGGCCAGCACCCGGCCAGTTAGTCTCTGCGCAGATCATCTACGCGGAGATCAGGAGACGACGATGTGGCAGCACGAGTACGTGGGTACGACGGTGGCGGCTCCGGAGCAGGTCTGGCGGGTGCTGCGCGATCTCGACCACTGGGCCGACTGGGACACCTCGATGGAGTCGGTTCGGCTGGACGGCGAGTTCCGGGTCGGCTCCCGGGTGGTGATGAACCCGGTCGGCCAGGACCCCATCACATCGACCATCGCCGAGATCACCGACGGCGTGGCCTACGCGGACGTCACCGAGTTCGGCGGGGTCACTTTGCGGTTCCGGCACTCGCTGGAGCCGCTGGAGTCCGGCGGTACCCGGGTGCGGCACCGGCTGGAGATCACCGGCGCGGCGTCCGACACGCTCGGGCCACAGCTCGGCCCGCAGATCACCGAGGACTTCCCGGCGGCGATGGCCGGGCTGCTCGCGCTGGCCGAGAAGTGACCACCGCCGAGCCGCCGGCGAGCCGCTTCCCGGGCGGTGCCGCCGACAGCCCCGGGTTCCTGCTGTGGCGGTTGACCCTCGACTGGCAGCGGGCCGTGACCGCGGCACTCGCCGAGTACCAGCTGACCCACGTGCAGTTCGTGCTGCTGGCGTGCGCGTGGTGGCTGGACGAGCACGGCGAGGCGCCGAACCAGCTGCGACTGGCCCGGCAGGCCGGTACCGACGTCAAGATGACCTCGCAGGTGGTGCGGAAGCTGGAGGCGAAGGGGCTGCTGGTCCGCGAGGTCGATCCGGCCGACAGCCGGGCCCGCCGGCTCCGGCTCACCGCCACTGGTACCGAGGTCGCCCGGCACGCGGTCGGTGCGGTCGAGGCGGTCGACGCGGAGTTCTTCGGCCCGGACGAGGCCGCCGCGGCCCGGCTGCTGTCCCGGATGCTGCGTCGCCGTCCGGACCGGCACTCCTGACCGCCGGGAACGGATGACCCGACTGGCTACCATGCACGGCCGGGAGGTGGCGATGACCGACTTCGAGCCACAGTTCACGGTCGTGCTGCGCGGCTACGACGTGCGGGCCGTGGACGACTGGATCGACCAGCTGCGCGCCGGCGGCACCGCACCGGCCCGCTTCCGGGTCGTGCTGCGGGGCTACGACACCGCGCAGGTCGACCGGTACGTCGAGCAGGTCAGCCGGCGCTGAGACGACCGCCCCGGTGTCCATCATGGACGCCGGAGCGGTCGCCGAATCGACCCTCCAGGGCGGTCAGCGACCGACCTTGCGGGTGGCGCGCAGGAACTCCCGGTTCATCCTGGCGATGCTCGCCAGCGGGATGCCCTTCGGGCAGGCCGACGCACACTCGCCGGTGTTGGTGCAGCCGCCGAAGCCGGCCTCGTCCATCGTGGTGATCATGTTGAGCACCCGGGACTCGCGCTCCGGCTGCCCCTGCGGCAGCACGTTCAGGTGGTTGATCTTGGCGGAGGTGAACAGCATCGCCGAACCGTTCGGGCACGCCGCCACGCAGGCGCCGCAACCGATGCAGGTGGCGTTGTTGAACGCCGAGTCGGCATCGGGCTTCGGCACCGGCACCGCGTGCGCGTCCGGCGCGGTACCGGTCGGCGCGGTGATGTAGCCGCCGGCCTGGATGATCCGGTCGAACGCCGACCGGTCCACCACCAGATCCTTGACCACCGGGAACGCACCGGCCCGCCACGGCTCGATGTCGATCACGTCGCCGTCGGCGAACTGCCGCATGTGCAGCTGGCAGGTGGTGGTGCGCTCCGGGCCGTGCGCCTGGCCGTTGATGACCATGCCGCACGAGCCGCAGATGCCCTCGCGGCAGTCGTGGTCGAACGCCACCGGCTCCTCGCCGCGCAGGATCAGGTCCTCGTTGAGGATGTCGAGCATCTCCAGGAAGGACATGTCGCCACTGACGTCGGTGACCTGGTAGGTCACCATCTGGCCGTCGGCGTCCGCGCTGGGCTGCCGCCAGATCCGCAGGGTCAGGTTCACGCGTAGCTCCGCAGGGTCGGGTGGACGTACTCGAAGTCCAGGTTTTCCTTGTGCAGCACCGGTGGCTCACCGACGCCGGTGTACTCCCAGGCGGCGACGTAGCTGAAGTTCTCGTCGTCGCGCTCGGCCTCGCCGTCCTCGGTCTGCGACTCCAGCCGGAAGTGCCCGCCGCAGGACTCCTCGCGGTGCAGCGCGTCCAGGCACATCAGCTCGGCCAGCTCCAGGAAGTCGGCCACCCGGTTCGCCTTCTCCAGCGACTGGTTCAGCTCGTACCCGGTACCGGGCACCTTCACCCGCTGCCAGAACTCCTCGCGCAGCTCGGGGATCCGCCGCAGCGCCTTCTTCAGCCCCTCGGCGCTGCGGGCCATGCCGCACTCGTCCCACATCAGGGTGCCCAGCTCACGGTGGAACGAGTCGACGGTGCGGTCACCGTCGACCGCCAGCAGCCGCTTGATGCGGTCCTGCACCTCGGCCACCGTGGTGGTGATCGCCGGGTCGTCCGGCTCGACCGCCTCGAAGCCGCCGCGGGCCAGGTAGTCGTTGATCGTGGCGGGCAGCACGAAGTAGCCGTCCGCCAGGCCCTGCATCAGCGCCGAGGCACCGAGCCGGTTCGCCCCGTGGTCGGAGAAGTTCGCCTCGCCGATCACGAACATGCCCGGGATCGTCGACTGCAGGTCGTAGTCGACCCACAGCCCGCCCATCGTGTAGTGGATCGCCGGGTAGATGCGCATCGGCACCCGGTACGGGTCCTCGGCGGTGATCCGCTCGTACATCTCGAACAGGTTGCCGTACTTCTCGGCGACCTTGTCCCGGCCCATCCGGGCGATCGCGTCGGCGAAGTCGAGGTACACGCCGAGGCCACCGGGGCCGACGCCGCGCCCCTCGTCGCACACGTTCTTCGCCGCCCGGGAGGCGACGTCCCGCGGTACCAGGTTGCCGAACGACGGGTAGATGCGCTCCAGGTAGTAGTCGCGCTCGTCCTCGGGGATCTGCTCCGGCGAGCGGGTGTCACCCTTCTTCTTCGGCACCCAGATCCGGCCGTCGTTGCGCAGCGACTCGCTCATCAGGGTCAGCTTCGACTGGTGGTCGCCGGAGCGCGGGATGCACGTCGGGTGGATCTGCGTGTAGCACGGGTTGGCGAAGTGCGCGCCGCGCTTGTGCGCCCGCCAGATCGCCGTGGCGTTGGAACCCTTGGCGTTGGTGGACAGGTAGAACGTGTTGCCGTACCCACCGCTGGCGAGCACCACCGCGTCCGCGAGGTAGGTGGAGATCTCCCCGGTGACCAGGTCGCGGGCCACGATGCCGCGGGCCCGGCCGTCGATCACGATCAGGTCGAGCATCTCGGTACGCGGGTGCATCTCGACGTTGCCGGCATCGATCTGCCGGCTCAGCGCCTGGTACGCGCCGAGCAGCAGCTGCTGGCCCGTCTGCCCGCGGGCGTAGAAGGTGCGGGAGACCTGCACGCCGCCGAACGACCGGTTGTCCAGCAGCCCGCCGTACTCCCGGGCGAACGGGACGCCCTGCGCGACGCACTGGTCGATGATCTCCACCGACACCTGCGCCAGCCGGTAGACGTTCGACTCGCGGGAGCGGAAGTCGCCGCCCTTGACGGTGTCGTAGAACAGCCGGTAGACCGAGTCGCCGTCGTTGCGGTAGTTCTTCGCCGCGTTGATGCCGCCCTGCGCCGCCACCGAGTGCGCCCGCCGCGGCGAGTCCTGGTAGCAGAACTGGATGACGTGGTAGCCCTGCTCGGCGAGGGTGGCACCCGCCGAGCCGCCGGCGAGGCCGGTGCCGACCACGATGACCCGGTGCTTGCGCCGGTTCGCCGGGTTGACCAGCTTGGCGCCGAACCGCCGGGCGTCCCAACGCTCCTGGACCGGGCCGGACGGTGCCTTGGTGTCGACGATGTCGTCGCCGACCGTGTAGGAACCAACCTTTTTCGACATGATCAACTCACCAGCCCGGTCATCACCGCGACCGGTACGGATAGGAAGCCCACGGTGATCACGAGCGCCAGGGCGGTGGCGATCGTCTTGAAGGCCACGTTGCGGGCCGCGTTGTTGGCGCCGAGCGTCTGCGCCGCCGACCAGAAGCCGTGGTAGATGTGCAGGCACAGGGCGAGCATCGCGACGACGTAGATCAGCCCGATCCACCACACCTGGAAGTCGGCCACGACGTTCTGGTACGGGTGGCCCGCCTCGCCACGCGGGTTCACCGCACCGACGGTCAGGTCCAGGATGTGCCAGACCACGAACAGCGCGAGGATGGCGCCGCCGTAGCGCATCGTGTTGGTGGCGAAGGTGGCCCGCCACGGCCGCTTCGACCGGTAGCGCTGCGGCCGGGCGTGCATGTCACGGTGCGTCAGCTGGATCGCCGAGACCACGTGCGCCACCAGGCAGGCCAGCAGCACCACCCGCTGGATCCACAGGTACCAGCTGTAGTGCAGGGCCGGCTCGCCGATCGTGCGCAGCCAGTGCGCGTAGCCGTTGAAGTCGGTCGGGCCGAAGAAGATCTTGAGGTTCCCGGCCATGTGCACGATCAGGAACAGCAGCATGATCACGCCGGTGGTGGCCATGACCGCCTTCTTGCCGACGGTCGAGTGCCACAGCGTGCGGAGGGGTGAGGGGCGGGCTGCCCGGGTCGCTATTGCCACGTCCGACAACGGTAGGACCGGTTGTGCCATGAGGTCCAAGACATGATCGCGCTGGACTCGATAGCCTCCAGCTATCGTGGAGCGGTGCAACTTCAGCAGCTCGCCTACTTCCTCGCCGTCGCGGAGACCCGGCACTTCACCCGCGCCGCCGAGATGGTGCACGTCGCCCAACCGTCGCTGTCCAAGCAGATCCGGGCGCTGGAACACGAAATGGGCGCTCCGCTGTTCAGCCGGGCGAGGGGCAACATCTCCCTCACCCCCGCCGGCGAGACGCTGTTGCCGCTGGCCAGGAGGATCCTGGCGGACGTCGACACGGCCCGGCTGGAGGTACAGGAGCTGGTCCAGCTGCGCTCCGGCCGGGTCCGGCTCGGCGCCACCCCGAGCCTGCTCACCGGCCTGCTGCCGGCCGTCCTGCGGGAGTACCGCCGGCAGTATCCGGGCATCCGGTTGACCATCGAGGAGTCCGGCTCCCGCGATCTGGTCCGCGACCTGGCCGAGGGCGAGCTGGACGTGGCGCTGATCATCCTGCCGGTGGCCGCCTCCGGCCCGGCCCTCGCCACCACCCCGCTGCTGCGGGAGGAACTCGTCGTCGCCTCCGCGATCGACGCGCCGCCACCCACCGACGACAACGCGATGCGCATCACCGACCTGGAGGACCAGCCGCTGGTGATGTTCCGCCGCGGGTACGACCTGCGCGAGTTCACCGTGACCGCCTGCCACGACGCCGGGTTCGAGCCGCGCTTCGCCATCGAGGGTGGCGAGATGGACGCGGTACTCGGCTTCGTCTCGGCCGGCCTCGGCCTCGCCGTGGTACCCAGCATGGTGGTCGCGGACAGCTTCCGGATCACCCCGTTCGCCCGGCCGGGACTGTCTCGCACCATCGGGCTGGCACACCGCAAGGACGTCCAGCCGCCGCGGGCCGCCCGCGCGCTGCGCGACGTGTTGCTCGGCTACCTCGACCAGGCGGCGCGCGCCGGCACCCTCCCCCGCGGTACCCGCCCGGTCGCCTGACGCCCGCGCTGACGGGGGCCGGGTGACCGGGGTGGCGGCGATCACGAACAATCGCAGCATGAGCGACTACACCGGCTGGCGGCCCGACCAGAACCCGGGCGCGACCGCGCCGACCGGCGGCTGGGGCTCCCCGACTCCGCCGCGGCCCCGGCGCCCCGCCTGGTTCCCCGCCGTGCTCGCGGTCGGCGCCGCGGCGCTGGTCGGCATTGTCGTGGTCAGCGTGGTCCTCGCCGTTGGCGGCGGCACCAGCGGCCAGCCCGGCGCCGGCGGCCGGACCCCGTCGCGCACCGCCACCCCGTCGGCCTCTGCCTCGGCCTCGGCCTCGGCGAAGACGTACAGCGCGCTGCCGAAGGAGTGCTCGATCGGCAGCAGCAAGCCGAAGCTGGTCGACGGCGCCAAGACGGACAAGACCACCGACAAGGACCAGTGGGCGTGCTCCTGGGAGATCTTCCGCAGCGACAAGTGCGCCTACCTGCAGGTTCAGGTGACCAGGTCGGTCAGCTCCCGGGGCCCGATCGAGGACGCCAAGAGCAGCTTCGCCGACGACAAGTCGTACGCCGGCGAGGCCAACAACAAGTACGAGAAGGACCCGAAGGACATCTCCGGGCTCGGTGACGAGGCGTTCACCGCGAAGTACACCAACGTCGTCGTGTACGGCAACACCGAAGCCGACGCGAAGAGCTACCACCTGGGCGGCGCCTGGGTCGAGGCACGCGCCGGGAACGTGGTCGTCTCGGTCAAGTGGGGCGGCGCCAGCTACGACGGCGCCAGCTCGGACGGCAAGTCCTACTCGGGCACCAACCTCGGCTACTCGACCGCCGACAAGCAGGCCCGCGCGATCGTCAAGTACGTGCTCGGCCGGCTGTCCTGACCTGAGGGCGGGTGCTGCTGCTCGCCGCCGGGGTTCGGGCCGCCCCGTGCTGCAACCCCCGCGCCGGAGGAACCGGCGAGGATCGGCGACCGGTACGAGCCGACGGGCCACCGGCACCGTCGACGACGGCCGGCTGCACCTGGACCCCGACCGGTACACCGGTGCTGGTGATCGCCCGCTGACCCGGTGCCGTGGCGGCGCCGGTGTGGCGCCGCAGTGCCGGCGCCCGCCACCGGTTCGGCACCCGGTCGGCGGGCGGGCGCCGGGTCAGTGCTTGCCGGACTTGTCGCCCCGGCGTTTGCGCGGCCGCACCGACAGCTGGATCGGGCTGCCGACGAAGCCGAAGTCCTCGCGCAGCCGCCGCTCCACGTACCGCACGTACGCCGCGTCCAGCGCGCCGGTGGTGAACAGCACGAACCGCGGCGGGCAGATCCCCGCCTGGGTGGCGAACAGGATCCGTGGCTGCCGACCTCCCCGTACCGGGTGCGGGTGCGCCTGCACCAGCTCGGTCACCCACTGGTTGAGCCGCCCGGTCGGTACCCGGGTCTGCCAGCCGGCCAGCGCCGTGCGCATCGCCGGCGCGAGCTTGTCCACCGCCCGGCCGGTACGCGCCGAGATGTTGAGCCGCGGCGCCCAGGTGATGCGGCGCAGGTCGCGCTCGATCTCGCGGGCCAGGAAGTAGCGGCGGTCCTCGTCGACCAGGTCCCACTTGTTGAAGGCGATGACCAGCGCCCGGCCGGCTTCCTCCACCTTGGTCAGGATCCGCTGGTCCTGCTCGGAGATCGGCTCGCTCGCATCCAGCAGCACCACGACCACCTCGGCCGCGTCGATCGCGGCGTTGGTGCGCAGGCTGGCGTAGTACTCGGTGCCGCTCGCGGTGCCGACCCGCTTGCGCAGCCCGGCGGTGTCCACCAGCTGCCAGGTCTGCCCGCCGATCTCGGCGAGTGAGTCGACCGGGTCGACGGTGGTCCCGGCGACGTTGTCGACGACCGCGCGGTCCTGTTTGGTCAGCTTGTTGAGCAGGCTCGACTTGCCCACGTTCGGCCGGCCGACCAGCGCGACCCGGCGCGGTCCGCCGGCACCAGGCTCCGCCGCGGCGGGCTGCTCCGGCAGCTTCGCCACCACCAGGTCGAGCAGGTCACCGGAGCCGCGACCGTGCAGTGCCGAAACCGGCAGCGGTTCGCCCAGCCCGAGCGACCACAGCGCCGCCGCGTCCGACTCCAGCCGGGTGTTGTCGATCTTGTTGGCGACCAGCAGCACCGGCTTGCCGCCGCGCTGCAGCACCCGGGCCGCCGCCTCGTCGGTGTCGGTGCTGCCGACGACGCCGTCGACGACCAGTACCACCACATCGGCGGCCTGCATCGCGGACTCGGCCTGCGCCGCGATGGCCGCCGCGCGGCCTTTCGCGTCGGGCTCCCAGCCGCCGGTGTCCACCACGGTGAACGGCCGGCCGTTCCAGGACGCGTCGTAGGCCACCCGGTCCCGGGTGACCCCCGGGGTGTCCTGGACGACCGCCTGCCGGCGCCCGATGATCCGGTTGACCAGGGTCGACTTGCCGACGTTGGGCCGGCCGACGACCGCCACCACCGGCACCGGCCCGGTCGGCTGGTCCGGCAGCGCGAGGCCGGGCGCGCCGAAACCGTCGTCGGACAGCAGGTCGAACTCCCCGTCGTACGCCGCCGGGTCCGGCGCGTGGCCGGCGTCCCGGGAGTCCGGCGGTACCGCGCCGGTCATGGCGCCTCGACCCCGGCCGGGGCGTGCGCGGACAGCAGCCCGAGCAGCCGGTCGACGACCTGGTCGATCGACTCGTACGTGGTGTCCAGGGCGATCGCGCCGTCCGCGGCGGCGAGCGGTGTGGTCACCTTCGAATCGGCGGTGTCGCGGCGCTGCAGGTCGGCCGCGGTGGCCGCGACGTCCGCCGCGGTCTCGGCGCTGCGTCGACGGGCCCGCTCGGCCGGATCGGCGGTCAGGAACACCTTCAGCTCCGCATCGGGCGCCACCACGGCACCGATGTCGCGACCCTCCACCACGATGCCGCCGACGTCGCGGGCGGCGTCGATCAGCCGGCGCTGCTCGGCGATCAGGTGCGCGCGCACCGCCGGCACGCCGGACACCGCGGACACCGCCCCGGTGACCTCGGGGCCCCGGATGGCGGCGTCCACCGGGACGTCACCGACCCGGACCGACACCGCGGTCGGATCGGTGGTGATGGACAGGGCGGCCGACCGGACGCAGGCCGCGACCTCGTCGGCGTCGCTGAGCGGCACGCCGGCGGCCAGCACCGCCCAGGTGGCCGCCCGGTACATCGCCCCGGTGTCCAGGTAGCCGGCGCGAAGCGCGACGGCCAGCCGCTTGGCCACGGTCGACTTTCCGGAGCCGGACGGCCCGTCGATCGCGACCACGCCGTGAAACGGCGTCCGATTGCTGTCGGTCTGCACCGCTGTCCTCCCTGGACATGCCGTCAATCTGCTGGCGCCTGGCCGCAGCCGCACCGCCCCGTCGGGCCGGCCGGCGGCACGCCGACCGGTCGCTGCCGGCGCCGGACACCACCAGCGAGTCTACGGAGCGCCCCGGATGCACCGAGCACCGCGCCGCCGGGTGGCGCGCGGCCCGATCGGCCAGGTCCCGGCGGCGAGGTGGCGAACCGGTTCACCTCAATGCCGGACCTACCCCGGGTCGTCGCCGTTTTCAAAGCTCGAAGGCCGGTCGGCCGAGAGTTGACGAAACCGCTACGAAAATTGACTTGCACAGGGATTGCGCAGCACTCCGGACCGCTCTAATCTCCTTCTACCAGCTCAGGTCGGATCGTATCCGAGCACGTCTTTTACCGTGCCCGGCGCGGACTCGGTGGCGTGTCGTCATTTCTTGAAGCCACGATGACGCGGCGGAACCGGTGTTCGTGCGCCCGTAGCCCGCATTCATGGTGCTCTCATTCCAGCTCATTGCTGAACCGGTCAACCACAAAACGTAGCGGCTCCGTGGAGGAGGCAGCACGATGACCGAGAAATCCGCACCACAGACCACCCGCCGACAGTTTCTCGCCGGGGTGTCGTTGGCCGGAGCCGGCGCCGCGTTCGGCGGCACCCTGCTCACCGGTTGCGGCAGCGGCGGCAGCGCCGGCGGCAAGCGCGGCAAGACCCTGTTCGTGGCCGGCTTCCAGTGGTCCCCGCCCACCACGTTCAACCCGCTCAACCCCAACGCCGGCTGGCCCACCGCGCAGGACAACATGCAGCTGGTCTTCGAGACGCTGTTCGGGTTCAACCTGCTCAACGGCAAGCTGGAGCCGCAGCTGGGCAGCAAGCTCACCGCGCCGGACGACCACACCCTGCAGGTCGCGCTGCAACCGAAGGCGACCTGGCAGGACGGCAAACCGGTCACCGCGGACGACGTGGTCTACACGCTGGAGCTGGCCAAGAGCCACCCCGAGGTGCCGTTCGGGGCGTTCTTCGAGTACGCGAAGTCGGTCACCGCGACCGACCCGCACACCGTGACGATCGAGCTCGACGCGAAGCAACCCAACCCCGGCATGGTCAAGTCGTCGCTCGCGACGGTGTACATCATGCCCAAGCACATCTGGGCGCCGATCGAGCAGAAGACCAAGCAGCTGTCCGAGTACCCGGTGACCAAACCGGTCGGCTCCGGCCCGTACCAGCTGGACAAGTACTCCGCCTCGCAGCTGGCGTACACCCGCAACGACAAGTACTGGGGCAAGGCGGTGCGCGGCAAGCTGCCCGTACCGCAGTACCTGGTGCACCCGATCTTCAAGGACAACAGTGCCGGCAACCTCGCGTTCGAACGCGGCGAGGTGGACGTGATGCAACAGTTCACGCCGGAGATCTGGAAGATGTGGCAGGACAAGCACGAGCCGGTCGGCACCTGGTACGACAAGGCGCCGTACCAGGTGCCCGGGTCGATCCCGATGCTGGTGGTGAACACCACCAAGAAGGGGTTGGACAATCCGAAGGTGCGCCGGGCGCTCGCGTTCGCGATCGACTACGCCCGGATCGCGAAGACCGCGATGTCGCAGTACTCCGATCCGGCCCAGTCCAGCGTGATCCTCCCCCGCGGTGTGGAGGAGCAGTACTTCGACGCGCAGAACGTCGCGCAGCACGGCTGGAAGTACGACCCGGCGCAGGCTCGGTCGATCCTGGAGAACGAGCTCGGCGCGAAGAAGGGCTCCGACGGGGTGTATCGGCTGCCCGACGGCACCCGGCTCGGCCCGTGGTCCGCGCAGACCCCGACCGGCTGGTCGGACTGGCAGACCGCGCTGCAGGTGGTGGCGGAGAGCACCAAGGCGGCCGGCTTCGACATCTCGACGAAGTTCCCGCAGCAGGCGCAGACCACCACCGCGGTGCAGAACGGCAACTTCGACCTGGCCTGCTGGTACGTGGCCGGGGTGAGCGCGGCGAGCCCGTGGCAGCGGTTCCGGGACGTGCTCGACTCGCGCGGCGTGTCGAAGCCGGGCACGTCGGCGTTCTACAACTACGGCCGGTTCCACGACTCGCGAGTGGCGCCGCTGCTGGACAAGGCCGCCACCCAGACCGGCGACGCGGCCAAGCAGACCTACGGCGAGCTGGACCGCATCTTCATGGCCAACGCACCGATGATCCCGCTGGTGTACCGGCCGCTGGACTTCTACGAGTTCAACACCAAGACCTGGAGCGGCTTCCCCACCGCGAAACATCCCACCGGGCCACCGCAGTTCCGCGGTGCCGGCATCGACTGGCTCTACGACCTCAAGCCCACCACGAAGTCATGAGCGCCCGGCGGAGGTGGTGAGGGGGTGTTCATGAGCCTGCCGCGGTACCTGGGGCGCAAGGCGGCGTGGTATCTCGGTGCGCTGCTGGTGGCGATCCTGCTCAACTTCCTGCTGCCGCGACTCATCCCGGGCAACCCGGTCGACACGATCGTGTCGTCGCTGTCGCGCGGTGGTGTGGAGGGCAGCCAGCTGCACGCCATCCACGCCCACTACGTGCACGAGTTCGGCCTGGACAAGCCGCTGTGGCAGCAGTTCGTGGTCTACCTGGGCCACCTGGCGCACGGCGACCTGGGCGTCTCGTTCGCCCAGTCGCCGGCGACCGTACAGGGGCTGATCGGGCAGGCGCTGCCGTGGAGCATCGCGCTGCAGCTGCCGGCGATCCTGATCGGCTGGCTGGTGGGCAACGTGCTCGGCGCGCTCGCCGCGTACCGCGGCGGCTGGTTCGACCGCGGCGCGTTCCTCGGCTCGCTGTTCACCTCGTCGATGCCGTACTACTGCGTGGCGATCCTCCTGCTCTACCTGCTCGCGGTGGTGATCCCGGTGCTGCCGCCCTCGGGCGGCTACTCGTTCGGCAACTCGCCGGAGCTGTCCGCCGCGTTCGTCTCCGATGCGCTGACGCACTACTGGTTGCCGTTCCTGTCCCTGGTGATCGTGTTCGTCGGCGGCCAGGCGGTCGGCATGCGGTCGATGGCGGTGTACGAGCTGGGCAGCGACTACGTCAACTACGACCGGGGGCTGGGGCTGCGGGACCGGACGATCGTCCGGTACATCTTCCGTAACGCGATGCTGCCGCAGGTCACCGGGCTCGCGCTGTCGATCGGGACGCTGGTCGGCGGCGCCCTGATCACCGAGATCGTGTTCTCCTACCCGGGTGTGGGCACCCTGTTGTTCACCGCGATCAGCCAGAACGACTACCCGGTGGTGACCGGTCTGACGCTGCTGATCGCGGTGGCGGTGCTGGTCGCGAACTTCTGCGTCGAGGTCGCGTACGGCATCATCGATCCGCGCATCCGGGCCAGCAGCCGAGGTGACCGCTGATGTCCACCGCACGCTTCTCCACCCGGTTCTACGTGGCGGCCGGCATCGTCGCCGCGGTCCTGCTGTTCGGACTGGTCGCGCCGCTGGTGTTCCGCACCCACCAGGTCGGCGACGTGGTCGGCGGCCTGTACGACCACCCCAGCGGGCACGCTTGGCTGGGTACCGACAACCTCGGTCACGACGTGTTCACCAACCTGATGTACGGCACCCGCACCTCGCTGGTGATCGGTCTGGTGGCGGGCGCGATCGCCACCCTGCTCGGGGTGGCGATCGGTACCCTCGCCGGCTATCGCGGCGGCGCCGTCGAGGAGGGGTTGATGGGTTTCACCAACGTGATCCTGGCGATCCCGTCGATCGTGGTGCTGGTACTGATCTCCATCGCGCTGGGCACCCGATCCACGGTGACCCTCGCGATCGTGCTGGCGGTCACCAGCTGGCCGTGGACCGCCCGCGCGGTGCGCGCCCAGGCGTCCAGCGTCCGTACCCGCGAGCACCTGGACGTGGCCCGGCTGTCCGGCGCCGGCACGTTCTCGCTGATCTGCTACGACGTGGTGCCGTACATGCTGTCCTACATCTGCATGGCGTTCGTGTTGCAGGTCTCCGGCGCGGTGCTCAACGAGGCGGCGCTGTCGATGCTCGGCCTCGGCCCGTCCGGCGGGGTGTCGCTGGGCATCATGC
Organism: Actinocatenispora thailandica; assembly: GCF_016865425.1. Classification (NCBI taxonomy): domain Bacteria; kingdom Bacillati; phylum Actinomycetota; class Actinomycetes; order Micromonosporales; family Micromonosporaceae; genus Actinocatenispora; species Actinocatenispora thailandica. Next base: position 3,372,033 of record NZ_AP023355.1, read on the forward strand.
TGCACTGGGCGCTCGCCTGGGAGTCGGTACGCACCGGCGCCTGGTGGGCGTTCGTCCCGCCGACGCTGATGCTGACGTTGCTCGCGTTCGCGCTGCTGATGTTGCAGTCCAGCCTGGACGAGGTGTTCAACCCGCGGCTGCGCCGGCACGCCGGTACCGCACGCCGCCGCCGGCCCGGACGGCGCGCCCCGGTGACCCCGCCGGCGCCGCCGGCGCGGCGGCCGGTACCGGAAGGAGCGGCGGAATGAGCGACACCACCGCACCGGCGCCACTGGTGCACGCGCGGGGGCTGCGCGCCGCGTACCGCGGGCAGCGCGGCACCGACGTCGTGGCGGTCGACGACGTGAGCCTGGAGCTGCCCCGCGGCCAGGTCCTCGGCATCGCCGGCGAATCCGGCTGCGGCAAGTCGACCCTGGCCGCGGTGCTGTCGCTGACCGCGCGGCCGCCGCTGTCGGTGCTCGGCGGCGAGCTGACCATCGACGGCGAGCAGCTCGACCTGTCCGGCGGCCGGCGCCCACCGCGAACCTGGCGGGGCAGCGTCGTGTCGCTGCTGCCCCAGGGCGCGATGAACTCGCTGTCGGCCACCACCCGGGTGGGCGACCTCGCCGTCGACGTGGTCCGGGCGCACCGCGGCCGGATCCGCCGGGCCGAGGCGCTCGACCTGCTCACCGACCGGTTGGACGCGCTGGATCTGCCGCGCCGGGTGGTGCACAGCTACCCGCACCAGCTGTCCGGCGGGATGCGCCAGCGGGTGGTCACCGTGCTGTCCACGCTGCTGGATCCGAAGCTGCTGATCGCCGACGAGCCGACCTCTGCGCTGGACGTGTCCACCCAGCGGGCACTCACCGAGCTGCTCCGCGAGCTGCTGCACCGCGGGCTGGTCGGCGGGATCGTGTTCGTCACGCACGACCTGCCGGTGCTGCGCGCGGTCGCCGACCGCATCGCGGTGATGTACGCCGGCCGGCTGGTCGAGGTCGGCGACGCGGCCGGGCTGATCGACGACCCGCGCCACCCGTACACCGCGGCGCTGCTGGCCTCGGTGCTGGTGCCGGAGCCGCAGATCCGTACCCGCCGGGTCGGCGGGATCGCCGGGGCGCCGCCGGACCTGTCCGCACCGCCCGCCGGCTGCCGGTTCCATCCGCGGTGCAGCCTGGCCAGCGACGTCTGCGCCGAACGGGAACCGCCGCTGCTCGGCACCATCGGCGGCGGCTACGCGACCTGCTGGTGGCGTGCCGAGCATCCCGACGAGCCGCTGGAGGCGAGGCTGTGAGCATCGAGGCGGACCCACCGGCCGGCGCCGCGACACCGGCCGCCGACGGCACCGAGACCCCCGCGGCCACGGGTGCGCCGCTGGTCGTCGCCGAGCACCTGACCCGGGTGTTCGGCCGGGGCAGCACGGCGGTACGGGCGGTCGACGACGTGTCGTTCGAACTGCGCCGCGGGGAGATCACCACCGTGGTGGGCGAGAGCGGCAGCGGCAAGTCCACGCTGGCCCGGATGCTGCTCAAGCTGCTGCCGGTCAGTTCCGGGCGGCTGGTGTTCGACGGTGCCGACGTGACCGGCCGTACCGACACCACCGCGTACTGGCGGCAGGTGCAGGCGGTGTTCCAGGACCCGTTCAGCGCGTTCAACCAGTTCTTCACGGTACGGCGGCTGCTCGCCCGGTCCCGCCGGCTGCTCGGCGCCGAACTCACCGAACAGCGCATGCTCGACGCGCTGGAACAGGTCGGGCTGCCGGCCGGCGACGTGCTCGGCCGGTACCCGCACCAGCTGTCCGGCGGGCAGCGGCAGCGGGTGATGATCGCCCGCGCGCTGCTGATGCGGCCGAGCCTGCTGATCGCCGACGAGGCGACCTCGATGCTGGACGCCTCGCTGCGCGCCACCATCCTCAACGTGCTGACCGACCTGCGTGACCGCGCCGGGCTGACCATCCTGTTCATCACCCACGACATCGGACAGGCCTGCTACGTCTCCGACCAGGTACTGGTGCTCAGCCAGGGCCGGCTGGTCGAGGCCGGGCCGGCCGAACGCGTCATCTTCGATCCGCGGCACGACTACACCCGCAAGCTGCTCGCCGACGTACCGCGGCTGCACGACGCCGGCTGATCGCCCCCGCACCGGCCCCCGGCACCGACCGTTAGAGTTCGGGGATGCGCTTCTGGCCCCCCGTCACCCCGCCGCCCGCGCGCTGAGGGCGCCGCGGCAGCACCCCACCGCCACCGGTTCCGCACCGGCGCGGCGGTGGTCCCGTGCGCTGCCGGCATCGATCCGACGCCGCCCGCGCCCACCACCGGTCCACACCGATCTCGTCGTGGGAGCAGCGCCGTGTCCACCTCCACCGCACAGCCCGCGGTACCGTCCTCCAGCAGCGCCGGAGCGCTGTGCGTCCTCGCCGCCGCGGCCCTGTGGGGCAGCACCGGCACCGTCAGTACCTTCGCACCGGCGGGGGTGCCCGCCGTCGTCGTCGGCTCGTCCGGCCTGGCGATCGGCGGCCTCCTGCTGTACCTCACCGGCCGGCTCGCCGGCGCCGGGCCGGCCGCCCGCGGCCGGCGCGAGTACGCGCTGGTCGTGCTCGGCGCCGCCACCGTCGCCGGCTACCCGCTGACGTTCTTCCCGGCCGTCGCCCGGGCCGGCGTCGCACCGGGCACGGTGATCATGCTGTGTTGCGCGCCGGTCAGCGCCGGGCTGCTCGACTGGCTGCTGCGCCGGCACCGCCCGCGACGCCGGTGGGTGCTGGCGACCGCCGGCTGCCTGGCCGGCGCCGTGCTGCTGGCCGTGGGCGGCGACGCGACCGCGCACCTGGACCCGGTCGGCATCCTGCTCGCCGTGGCCGCCGGCGCGAGCTACGCCGCGTACACCGCGATCGCCGGGCTGCTGATCTCCCGCGGTCGCGGCTCGGCGCCGGTGACCGGCGCGATGTTCGGCGGCGGCGCGCTGCTCGTCCTGCCGTTGCAGCTCGCCGCCGGGCCGGCCTGGATGCTGCACGGCCACGGGCCGCTGGTGGTGGCCCACCTGGCGCTGGTCACCACGTTCCTCGCCTACGTGCTCTACGGTCGCGGGCTGCGCACGGTCACCGCGGCCGTCGCCACCACGCTCGCGCTCGCCGAGCCGGCCGTCGCCACCGTACTGGGTGTGCTGGTGCTGCACGAGCGGCTCGCGGTCGCCGGCTGGGTCGGCGAGGCGCTGCTCGGCGCCGCGCTGCTGCTGCTCGCGGTCGGTCAGCGGGCGCCGGCCTCCACCGCGCCGTAGAGCCCGCCCAGCTCCTCCCGGCTCAGCGGCCGGGTCACCCCCGGCCGCAGGTCACCCAGTGCCACCGAACCGATCCGGGTGCGGATCAGCCGCTCCACCGGATGCCCGACCTCGGCGAGCATCCGGCGCACGATCCGGTTGCGCCCCTCGTGCAACACGACCTCGACCAGCGCCCGGCCCCGATCGGTGGACACCACTCGGAACCGGTCGACCGCGGCCGGCCCGTCCTCCAGCTGCACCCCGTCGCGCAGCCGACGACCGACCGCCGGCGGCACCGGGCCCGGCACCTGCGCCAGGTAGGTCTTCGCCACCTCGTACGACGGGTGCATCAGCCGGTGCGCCAGATCGCCGTCATTGGTCAGCAGCAGCAGACCCTCGCTGTCGGCGTCCAGCCGACCGACGTGGAACAGTCGCGTCACGTCCCCCGGCACGTACTGGGCGAGAGTGCGCCGGCCGCGGTCGTCGGACATCGCCGACAGCACCCCGCGCGGCTTGTTCAGCGCGAGGTGCACCATCCGGTCGTCGGTGACCACCCGTAGCCCGTCGACGTGCACCACCGAGACCCGCGGGTCGGCCCGGTCGCCGAGCTGCGCCTCGCGACCGTCCACGGTCACCCGGCCGGCCGCGATCAGCTCCTCGCAGGCCCGCCGCGACCCGAGCCCGGCGGCCGCCAACACCTTCTGCAACCGCTGCAGGCCGTCGGGCGCAGCGGCGGAGTCGGCGTGGCTCACGGTGTCTCCTCGGGGAGGTCGTCGGGCAGGAACGGTGCCAGGTCGGGCAGGTCGTCGGTCGAGTTGATGCCCATCCGCTCCAGGAACAGAGTGGTGGTGCGGTACAGGTACGCGCCGGACTCCGGCTCGGAGCCGCACTCCTCGATCAGCCCGCGGGTCACCAGGGTGCGCATCACGCCGTCGCAGTTGACACCGCGGATCGCGGACACCCGGGACCGGCTCACCGGCTGCTTGTACGCGACCACCGCGAGCGTCTCCAGCGCCGCCTGGGTCAGCCGCACCTGTTGACCGTCGAGTACGAACCGCTCCACGTACGGCGCGAAGTCGTCCCGGGTGTAGATCCGCCAGCCGCCCGCCGCCTGGCGCAGCTCGAAACCGCGCCGCTGCGCGCTGTACGACTCGGCCAGCTCGCGCACCGCCGCCGCCACGGTGGCCGTCGGGCGCTCCAGCACCTGCGCCAACACCACCTCGCTGACCGGCTCGTCCACCACGATCAGGATGGCCTCCAGCGCCGCGCGCAGCGTCTCCGGATCGTCCAGCTCCGGCAGTGCCCGCGGCTCGGCCGCGGCGGCGGTCGGTTCCGGCGCCGGTTGTGCTGCCACGCCCGACCCGGCACCGCCCGCAGGCCCGACACCATCGACCGGCGAAGCGCCGGCCGCAGGCCCGACACCGGCCGCAGGCCCGACACCGTCGAGCGTCCCGGCGCCGTTGTTCGGCTCGGCGTCCGGGCCCGGCCCGGCATCGTCGGCCGCACCGTCGGCCGCACCGTCGGCCGCACCGTCTGCCGCACCGTCGGCCGCACCGTCGGCCGGCGCGCTGGCGCACGCCGGCTCCGATGCCTCGGCCGGCCGTTCGTCGTCGTCCGTGGACACCTCCGCGCCCGGTGCGAGCGACGGGGTCGTGGAGGACGTGTCGGCGACCGGCTCCCGGTCCCCTGAGGTCGACTCGGCCTCGAGCGTCGGCGGTTCGGCATGATCCGGCGTCGCCCCGTCGGCAGGCCCCCGGCAGTCGGCCGGGTCACTGCCGTCGGCCGGGTCACTGCCGTCGGCCCGTTCACGGTCGTCGGCCGGGTCACTGCGCTCGGCCGGTTCACGGTCGTCGGCCGCGGCCGGATCCGGCGGTACGGCATCAGCGGCCGCGTCGTCGGCGGCGGGTGCCGGGCGGGCCCACGGCGGGGTCCACGCGGCCACCCGGTCGGCCAGCGACGACGCGTCGCCGCGCGCCTGGTCGTCTTCGCTGCCGGTCACGTGCTGCTCTCCCCCGTTGCTGCTGCGGCTGCGCCTCGTCGGTGTCGCCGGCCGGGCCGCCGGCATCCCCGGACGCTGGGTCCGCGGCCGGCGGGGTGCCCGCGTACTCGTCCACGTCGAGCGTGGCCGCGCCGTCGCCGCCCTGCCACCGTACGGTCAGCTCGCCGAGCGCCTCCAGCTGCTCGAACCCGACCATGTTCTCCCGGTACATCTCCAGCAGGGCGAGGAACCGCGCCACCATCTCCAGCGTGTTCGCGCAGTCCGAGCACAGCGCCCGGAACGTACCGGTACCGATGCGCTGCAGACGTTCGGCCAGGATCGCGGCGTGCTCCCGGACGCTGACCCGCACCATGTGCACGTGGTCGATCGTCACGGTCGGTGGTGCCTTGGGTGTCATGCCGCGCACCGCGAGCTGTGCGAACCGGTCCAGCCCGATGGACAGCACGATCTCCGGCAGCACCTCGGCGTACCGCGGCTCCAGCCCGACGGTGCGCGGGTAGCGCCGGGCGGCCGACTTCTCCAGCTCGTCGAGGTGCGCCGCCGCCTGTTTGAACGCCTTGTACTGCAGCAGCCGGGCGAACAGCAGGTCGCGCGCCTCCAGCAGGGCCAGGTCCTCCTCGTCCTCCACCTGCGCGGAGGGCAGCAGCCGGGCCGCCTTGAGGTCCAGCAGGGTGGCCGCGATGATCAGGAACTCGCTCGCCTCGTCCAGGTCCCACTCGCTGCCCATCGCCCGGATGTGCGCGATGAACTCGTCGGTCACCCTGGACAGCGCAACCTCGGTCACGTCCAGCTTGTGCTTGCTGATCAGCTGCAACAGCAGGTCGAACGGACCCTCGAAGTTGTCCAACCGGACGCTGAACCCGCCGCGGCGCTCACCGCCGTCGGCCCCGGCCCCGGCGTCGGCGTCGGCGTCGGCGTCGGCGTCGAGGGTGTCGTCGGCCGGCTCGGTGGCACCATCGACCTCCCCGGTCGTACCACCGGGATCGCCGCCCAGGCCGTCGGCCGTCCCGGACCCGGTCGTGGGATCGAGAGCGGAAGCGGCGGTCGGTGACCGCTCGGGTTCGGACGGTGCGGGCGTGCTCACCTGCGCAACGTTACCCACGCCGGGCTGGTCCGCCGCACCGGTCACCACCCCGGCACCGGCGCGTGTTCGGGCAGCCGGCCCACCGTCACCCCAGCCACCGAACGACCGTACCTACATCCCCTGGCGCAGCGACTGCTGGCCGATGACCTCGCGGGCGAGCTGGCGGTACGCCCGGGCGCCGGACGACGAGGGCGCCCAGGTGGTGATCGGCTCGCCGGCGACCGTGGTCTCCGGGAACCGGACCGTACGGGTGATGACGGTCTGGTAGACCCGCTCGCCGAACGCCTCGACGACGCGCTGCAGCACCTGCCGGCAGTGCGTGGTACGCGAGTCGTACATGGTGGCGAGGATGCCTTCCAGCTCCAGGTCGAAGTTGAGCCGCTCGCGCACCTTGTCGATGGTGTCGAGCAGCAGCGCCACCCCGCGCAGGCTGAAGAACTCGCACTCCAGCGGGATCACCACACCGTGCGCGGCGGTCAGCGCGTTGACCGTCAGCAGTCCGAGCGACGGCTGGCAGTCGATCAGGATGTAGTCGTACTCCTTGAGCGCCGGGCGCAGCACCCGGGTCAGCGTCTGCTCCCGCGCGACCTCGTTGACCAGCTGGATCTCGGCCGCCGACAGGTCGATGTTGGCCGGCAGCAGGTGCAGCCCGTCCACGTTGGTCTTGAACAGCACCTCGTCCAGGCCGACGTCGCGCTGCATCAGCAGGTTGTAGATGGTCAGGTCGAGGTTGTGCGGGTTGACCCCGAAGCCCACCGACAGCGCGCCCTGCGGGTCGAAGTCGACCATCAGCACCCGCCGCCCGTACTCCGCGAGCGCGGCGCCCAGGTTGATCGTGGTGGTGGTCTTGCCGACGCCACCCTTCTGGTTCGCCATCGCGATGATGCGGGCCGGCCCGTGCCGCTCGACCGGCGGCGGCTGCAGGATCGGACGCTTGATCGTGTACGCCGACGGGTCGGCCGGCCCCAGCTCCGCCTCAGCGCCGAGCTCCATGGGAGGCGGCTCCTGCCGGAGCTTGTCCCACGCGTCCCCGCTGAGACTCGTCATCCTCAACACCCTTCCCACCGGCTGCCCGGAAATCCCGGCGCCGCCCCGGACCACCGGGGAAGAGGGGCGGCCGTGGCCCGACTGTACGCCACGGTGGGATCTTCTCGCCCGCCATCATCCCCGGCGTGTCGCAACGGCGGCACGCTCCTGTCCTGCACCGGACACCGTCTGATCGGGCACCGGCGCGTCGAGTCAAACGGTACGGGTCGGCTCAAGCCCGCGCGCGTGGATGGGTCGTGGTGTACACCTCACGCAGTTTGTCGACCGTCACCAGCGTATAGACCTGTGTGGTCGTCACCGAGGCGTGCCCGAGCAGCTCCTGCACCACCCGCACGTCGGCGCCGCCGTCGAGCAGGTGGGTGGCGAACGAGTGGCGCAGCGTGTGCGGCGACACCGACCCGGCCAGCCGGGCCCGCTGGGCCGCCCGGCGCAGGATCGACCACGCGCTCTGCCGGGACAGCGCGCCGCCCCGGGCGTTGAGGAACAGCGCGCCGTGCCCGCCGCCGGCGCGGGCCAGCGCCGGCCGGGCCCGGATCAGGTACGCCGAGACCGCCCGGCAGGCGTAGCCGCCGACCGGTACCAGCCGGGTCTTGCCGCCCTTGCCGGACAGCCGCACGGTGCTGCCCGCCGCGTCACCGGTACGCCCGTCGGCGAGGTCCAGGTCGTCGACGGCGGCGCCGACCGCCTCGGAGATGCGCGCGCCGGTGCCGTACAGGAACTCCAGCAGCGCGCGGTCGCGCAGCGCCAGTGGGTCGGCGTCGGTCTCGGCGCCGGCCGCGGCGAGCAGCTGCTCCACCTCGTACACCGACAGCGCCTTCGGCAGCCGCCGGCCCGGCGTCGGCGGGTGGACGTCGTGCGCCGGGTCGCCGTCGGTGAGCCCCTCCGCGGCGGCGAACCGGTGCAGCCCGCGCACCGCGCTGACCGTCCGGGCGGCCGAGGAGACCGACAGCGGCGGGTGCTGCTCGTCGCCGAGCCGCAGCGTGGCCAGGAACTCCGCGACGTGGCCGGTGCCGACCTGGGCCAGCGCGGTGACACCCGCCGCGACCAGCCACTGCTGGTAGCGACCCAGGTCCCGCCGGTACGAGCTGAGCGTGTTGCCGGCCAGCGCCCGCTCCACGAGCAGGTGGTCGAGATAGGCCCGCACCGCCGCCCGAAGCTCGGGGGTGGTCTGCTCCGGCCCGTCGGGTGCGGGTTCCCGCCGGGCAGCCCGGGAGGTCGACATCTCGCCCGACACGTCGCTGGACACGCCACCTCCACTGGCCGCACCCCATCCTAGGAGGTACCGGTCGGGCTTCGGGCCACCGTGCGTGATCATCGGTCGCGAGACGGTCCGTGGTATGGACGTGGGTCCGGAACCCGCCACCGTTACGGTCGGTTTCCGGCCCCTCCGTTGGCAGCGACCTGCGGATTGGATACCGTCGCCGCCATGACGTACGACCCAGGCGGTCCGTATCCTCCGCCCAACCAGGGGCCCGGCGGGGGAAACAACCAACCTGCCAGCGGGCCCGGCTATCCGACCAGCGGCGGTCCGTACCCGCCCGCGTCCGGCAGTCCGTACCAGGGCGGCAACCTGCCGGCGCCGGGCAGCGGACCCGGCTACCCGAACAGCGGCGCCGGGTACCAGGGGGCGGGGCAGGGCGGCTACCCGCCGGCCGGTGACCCGTATCAGCAACAGGGCTACCAGCAGGCGTACCAGGATCCGTACCAGCAGGATCCCTATCAGCAGGGCTACGGGCAGCCGCCGGGATACCAGCAGGGCTACCAGCAGCCGGCCCCGGCCGGTTACGGGCAGCCGGCGTACGACCCGGTCACCGGGCAGCCGCTGTCGGACAAGACGAAGCTGATCGCGGGCCTGCTCAGCATCCTGCTCGGCGGGTTCGGCGTGGGCCGCTTCTACATGGGCTACGTCGGGCTCGGCGTACTGCAGATCGTGGCCACGGTCTGCACCGCCGGCATCGGCGCGATCTGGGGCCTGATCGAGGGCATCATCATCCTCGCCAACAACTCGATCCCCGACTCCGAGGGCCGCAAGCTGCGCGACAACTGACCGGGCCCCCGGGCGCTCGGCCCGGCCGGGCCGGGGCGGGGCGCCCGCAGGCTGCCGAGCACCCGCACCCGGCAGCCTGCCCCGGGCGGGGCGCCCCGCACGAACCGCGCGCCCCGCACGAACCGCGCGCCCCGCACGAGCCGGGCGCTCCGCACGAGCCGGGCCCCCACGGTACGGGTCAGGCCGGGCGCAGGCCCGTCCAGCCGTTGTCCCGGCTGCGGGCCGCGGCCAGCACCCCGGCGACCGCCGTGGCATTGGTGAGCTCGCCCGTCGTCACCATCGCCACCGCGTCGGCCAGCGGCACCCAGCGGGTGGTCAGCCCGGCCTCCTCGGCGGTGCGTTCGAACCGCTCGTGCGCCGGCACCGGTGCCACCTCGCGAGCCAGGTACACCCGGATCCGCTCGTCCGAGCAGCCGGGCGTGGTGTGCAGTTCGAGCAGCATCCGCCAGTCGCGAGCCGTCAGGTCCGCCTCCTCGGCCAGCTCGCGCCGGGCGGTGTCCACCGGCGCCTCCCCCGGCACGTCGGTCAGTCCGGCGGGCAGCTCCCACATCGTCTCGCCGACCGGATGCCGGTACTGCCGGATCAGCAGCACCGACTCGTCGGCGTCCACCGCGACCGCCGCCACGGCCCCGACGTGATGCATGAAGTCGCGCCGCGCGACCTCCCCGTCGGGCATCCGTACCTTGTCACTGACCAGCGAGAACACCGGGTTGACCGGCCGCTCGACGTGCTCGACGACCGGGTAGTCGGACCGGCCGGCGCTCACGAGCTCGCCCCGGACACCGCCGCCCGCGGCGCGACCGCCGCGGAACCGGCCGACGCACTCCCCGCCGCGGAGGTCGTCGTGGAACCGGCCGACGCACTCCCCGCCGCGGAGGCCGCCGGGGAACCGGCCGACGCACTCCCCGCCGCGGAGGCCGCCGTGGAACCGGCCGACGCACTGCTCGCCGGAGCGATCGTCGGGACGTCGTCATCGGTGTCGGGCAGCGTCACCGGCAGCCGCTCGGCCTGCTCGTAGTCCACCGCGGCGGCGACGAACGCGCGGAACAGCGGATGCGGCCGAGTCGGCCGGGACTTGAACTCCGGGTGCGCCTGGGTGGCGACGAAGAACGGGTGCACCTCGCGGCGCATCTCGATGAACTCCACCAGCCGGCCGTCCGGCGAGGTACCGCTGATCTCCACGCCGGCCGCGGCGAGCTTGTCCCGGTAGGCGTTGTTCACCTCGTACCGGTGCCGGTGGCGCTCGCTGACCTCGGTCGTCTCGTACGCCTGGGCCACCTGCGAGCCGGCCGCGAGCGTCGCCGGGTACGCGCCGAGCCGCATGGTGCCGCCCATGTCCCGCTCCCCGGCGACCACGTCACGCTGGTCGGCCATGGTGGCGATCACCGGGTGCGCGGCGCGCTCGTCGAACTCGGCCGAGTCGGCGCCGGCCAGGCCGGCCACGTTGCGCAGCGTCTCGATGACCATGCACTGCAGGCCCAGGCACAGCCCGAGGGTCGGAATCGCGTTCTCCCGCGCGTACCGCACCGCGCCGATCTTCCCCTCGATGCCCCGCACCCCGAACCCGCCGGGGATCAGCACCCCGTCCACGCCGCGCAGCGCCGCGGCGGCACCCGCCGGGGTCTCGCAGTCGTCGCTGCGCACCCACCGGATGTCCACGTGCACCCGGTGCGCGAAGCCGCCGGCGCGCAGCGCCTCGGTCACCGACAGGTACGCGTCGGGCAGGTCGATGTACTTGCCCACCAGCGCGATCGTGACGCTGCCGCGGGACCGGTGCACCCGGTGCAGCAGGTCGTCCCAGCGGGTCCAGTCGACGTCCCGGAACGGCAGGTCCATCCGGCGCACCAGATAGGCGTCCAGGCCCTCCCGGTGCAGCACCTTCGGGATGTCGTAGATGCTCGGCGCGTCCGGGCAGCCGATGACCGCCTCGGCCTCGACGTCGCAGTACAGCCCGATCTTGGCCTTGACGCCCGCCGGGATGTCCCGGTCGGAGCGGCAGACGATCGCGTCCGGCTGGATACCGATGTTGCGCAGCGCCGCCACCGAGTGCTGGGTCGGCTTGGTCTTCAGCTCACCCGACGGCGCCAGGTAGGGCACCAGCGAGACGTGCAGGTAGAAGCAGTTGTCCCGGCCGATCTCGTGCCGCAGTTGCCGGATCGCCTCCAGGAACGGCAGCGACTCGATGTCGCCGACGGTGCCACCCACCTCGGTGATCACCACGTCCGGCGTCGCGCCGTCGGGGCCGGGCACCGCCATCGCCCGGATCCGTTCCTTGATCTCGTTGGTGATGTGCGGGATCACCTGGACGGTGTCACCCAGGTACTCGCCGCGGCGTTCCTTGGCGATCACCGTCGAGTAGACCTGCCCGGTGGTGACGTTGGCGTACGCGCCGAGCGGCGAGTCGAGGAACCGCTCGTAGTGGCCGACGTCCAGGTCGGTCTCCGCGCCGTCCTCGGTGACGAACACCTCGCCGTGCTGGAACGGGTTCATGGTGCCCGGGTCGACGTTGAGGTACGGATCGAGCTTCTGCATCACCACCCGCAGCCCGCGTGCGGTGAGCAGGTTACCGAGGCTGGAGGCGGTCAGGCCCTTACCGAGCGACGAGGCGACGCCCCCGGTGACGAAGATGTGTTTGGTCGTGCGCGCCGAGCCGGCCAAAACGGACTCCCGTGGTGAGTGCGGCGAATGCGACAGATGACTGCGGCGTCGTCCCGTTGCTGGCATCGTGCCCGTTCCTGGCACTGTGCCGTTGCCGCAGGTGGTCGGGCCGTTCGCCGGCCAAGACAAGCAGGCCGTCCGAGGAGAATGCCACGCGATCCACGGGACTCCAGAGTAACAGCAGGCCCGGCCGGACCGAAGAGAACCACCGGGCGCGCCGTCGGGACGTGTGAGCAGGGACGGGCCGAACCGGCAGGTACCTACTCGTTCCGCACCGGCCGCGTCACCTGCAGGCAGTACTGCACCGCGAGCGGCACCGCCACCGACGCCGCCGCGCCGGTCACGATCAGCCCGGCCCCGTCGAACAGCCCAGCCAGTACCGCGGCGACCGCGGCACCGGCGAGCGCGCCGCGCAGCGACGGGAACAGGCCGTACACCCGGCGCAGCCCGGCGGTCGGCCCCAGCAGCACCAGCCCGACGAACACCGCGGCCACCACGACCAGCAGGCTGAGCAGGCTGCCGATCGTGGCCATCGTGTTCGCCTGCATCACCCGGTGCAGCGCCGGACCGGCGGTCCCACCGAACAGGTTGCCGACGAACCGGGCCAGGTGGCCACGCTGCTCCGCCGGCCGGGTCAGATCCAGCAGCGCGAACGCACCGGTGACCCCCACCCCGGCGACGATCGCCCAACCGAGCCGGGTGAGGGTGAGAAACCCGCCCCGGGACAGCACCGCCGCCACCGCGGCCCCGGCGGTCATCCCGATCGCCGCACCCGGGTCGGCGCCGAAGAACGGCCCGCCGACGGCCACCACGCCGGCCCCACCGACCAGCGCCATCAGCAGCGGCCGGTACCGGCGGGGCACCCGGACGGCGAGGCAGCCGGCGAGCGCCAGTACCGCGGCGGCGAACGCGCCGAGCCCGACCATGCCCAGCCCGGTGTACCGGTCGCCGGTCACCGCGGCGTAGCCGACCACGTTGTCCAGCTCCAGGTGCGCGCCGCTGACCACGTCGACGCCGATCACCGCCACCACCACGGCCGCGGTCGCGGCCGGCTGGCCGAGCCGCCAGCGCCGCCACGGCCCGGTCCGCACCACCGCGGTCGCGACCGCGAGCCAGCCCGCCGCGACGGCCAGAAACGTCCACCCGGGCGCGCCGGTACGCCACCAGGGCACCACGTTGGCCAGCAGCATCGCCGGTACCACCAGGGCGGCCGCGGTCGCCGCCGTGGAGACGAGGGCGCGGGTGCGCTCCGGCGCGTCGACGAGCCGGCTGAGCGCGAGCCCGACCAGCAGGTACAGCAGCAGCTGGCTGGCCACCAGCACCACCACGAACCAGCCGGCGACACCGGCGGTGGCCACCGACGAGCGGTCCGCGTCGATCAGCCGCTTTCGACTCGCCGTCATCGTCGCGCTCCGCGCCGAGCCGTGCTGCCAGGGCTGGCCGCTGAACACGGCGGGACGCCGCAACCCCAGCGTGTCGGTCACCGTCGGCGCCACGTCGGCCAGCTGCACGTACCCGGTGCGCTTGGTGCTGCCGGAGGTCAGCCACCCGCCGCGGAAGTCCGGCCCCTCGGCGATCGCCACGTGCAGCCGCGCCGGAGCCCCGGTGTCCGACACCCCGGCCACGAGCACCGTGGAATCAGTCGCCCGGGCCGCCAGCACCCGCGCGACCAGCCGATCCACGGCGCGGACCGCGGCCCGCCGGGACGCGCCGGTACCGGTGACCCGGCCGGCGTCCACGACGGTGAGCGGGCAGCGCGCCAGCACCGCCCGCGGACGTCGCGGCAGCGTCGGCAGGTACTGGGTGACCCGGCCGACCGGCCGGGACGCCGCCATCGCCGCGCCCGGGCCGATCGCGGTCGCGCAGCGCAGCGACTCCGCCAGGGCGCCGGGTCGCGCCTGCACCGCAGCGTTGCGCGACACCACGTCCGGCTGGTCGTCCAGCACCGCCGAACCGTCCGGGTGCACCACCAGCCGGGCCGGCGGATCCGGGCAGGTCCTCGGCGTCGCCCGATGCGGGCCGCGCTGCGCCCGGGCACCGGCACCCAGCGTCACCCAGCCGTCGTCCGGGCAGGTCAACGCGCGAGTGGACCGCGCCGAGAGGGTACCGATCGAGCCCTGCCGGGCGAGCCGCCACAGCGCCGGCGTGCCGGTCGAGGACACGTCGTCCCAGCGCAGCCCCGGTACCCCGATGACGACCACCTGGCCGCTGGAGCGGGCGGTGTGGGTGGGTGCCGCCGACGCCGGCGCCGCCAGCCCGAGCAGTACGCCGAGCGCGATCAGCAGCCCGGCGAACCCGGTGCAGCGCCGACGGCTCATTCGAGCAGCTCGGCGTAGACGGCTTCGACCTGGGCCACGGTGTCCGCCTCGGTCGGCCAGCGCGCGGCCTGATCTCGTGCCCGTGCGGCCAGCTCGGACCGGCGAGCCGGGTCGGCCAGCAGCGCCTCGACCGCACCGGCCAGCGCATCACCGTCGCCGGCCGGTACCAGCACGGCGGCGTCGCAGACCAAGCCCGGCACCCCGCCGACCGCCGTGCACACCAGCGGCCGACCGGCTGCCAGCGCCTCCTGGGCGAACAGCTGCCGGGCCTCCCAGCGGCTCGACACCACCGCCAGATCACAGGCGGCGAGCAGGTCGGCCACGTCGTCCCGGTGGCCCAGCAGCGTGACCGGTGACCCGGTCGCGGCGATCCGGTCGGTCAGCGCGGCCCGTTCCGGCCCGTCACCGGCGATCACCAGCAGCGGCCGCGGCTCGACGCCGCGCCACCGGGCCGCGGCGTCGACGAGCAGGTCGTACCCCTTCTGCTGGTGCAGCCGACCGACCGACAGCACCAGCGGGCGGCCCACCGCACCGAGCTCGGCACGTACCTGGGCCGCGTCGCGCCGTGGCGGCGGGAGCGACGGCGCGGCCACCGGCGCCGGCCGGACGTCCCGGCCCCCCAGTCGCAGCACCCGGTCGACCAGATCGTCGGAGGCGCACAGGTGCACGGTGGCGGACCGCGCCAGCCGCCGCTCCAGTGCGGCGAGCAGCCGCTGGCGCGGGCCGGATCCGTTGTTCGGCAACAGGTTGTGCCAGGTCACCACCAGCGGCGCGGACCGCGGTCGGGCCAGCGCGGCGAGCAGCCCGGCCCGCATGCCGTGCGCGTGCACCACGTCCGCACCGCGCAGCCCGGCGGCGAGCGCCGCGAGCGCCGGAAGATCCCGGGCCGGATTCAGGCCCGCGGAGATCGGCACCGGGCGGAAGGCCGCGGCACCGAAGTCGAACCGCTCGGCCACCTCACGCGGCCCCAGCACCCGAACCGGATGCCCGTCCCGGACCAGCGCGGCGGCCAGCGAACCGACATGCCGGCCGATGCCGCCGGTGCTGGTGGGCAGCACCAGCGCGACCCGATCCCGTACGTCTGCCACGCTTCTCCCCACCGCGCGGTCCGGCGGCCGACCCGCACCCTGGGGCCCCTGGCCGCACGGGGCGTCGCGCGTCCCCGTCGCTGTCGCCTCCGCTGCGGGACACCGTGTCCCGCCGGTCGTTCCTAGCCTGACAGGTCGCTGCGACCCGGCGAACGCCGGGTTACGGGCGCGGCTCGGCCGATGCGGTGAACTGCGAGCGATCGACCGGTACCGCCGGAATGCGGCCCCAGCGGTCCACCGCTGCCAGCACCGGATGGGCCTCGATCACGGCGGTGAAACTGACCCTCTCGCTGGCCAGGGTCAGCCCGGCGATCCCGGCCAACAGGGCGATCCGGCCGGATCGCCCCAGCGTGCGGGTGGCGGCCAGCCCGAGCAGGGCGCCCAGCGCGTTCGCGCCGCCGTCGCCGAGCATCACCCGCTCGCGCAGGTCGTCGGGCAGCAGCGCGCCCGCGGCGCCGAGCGCGCCGGCGGCGAGCCCGCCGGCCCGGCCCGCGACCAGCGGACCGCCTGCCAGCAGGCCGACCTTGACCGCCCGGCCCGGACGCAGATCGAACAGGTTCGCCAGGTTCGCCGCGCCGGCCAGCACGCCGGCCGACACCAACGTGTCGACCGGATGCACGCCGCGCCCCCGGTCGGCCAGGGCCGCAGCGGCGAGCGACGCCGCGCCGATCCCGCCGATCTTGACCAGTCCGCTGGTCACCCGGCCGGCCCGCAGGGCGGCCAGATGACCGCGGAACCCCTTGGCCTGCCGCTGATCCGGGCGCTGCCCCACCACGTCGTCGTACAGCCCGACCGCACCGGCCGACAGCCCGACCGTCAGCGCGGCCGCCCGGGTGCCGCCGTCGCCCGCGCCGAGAGCCGCGGCGCCGGCGGCGGCCACCGCCAGCGCCGGGCCGGCCGCGAGGCTCACCGTCGTACCGCGATGGTTGACCCGCTCCAGCGCACCCGCGACCGGCGCCGAGCGCACCGCGCCGAGCACCGCCCGGGCCGCCACCGCACCAGCCCCGGCCACGGCCACCCGGCTCAGCACCCCGGCCAGCGCCCGTCCGGCCGACGAACCGCGCGCTGCACCGGCCGAGCCCGCTCGACGCACCGCATCCGCCGCCATCAGCCACTCGCCGGCAGCAGCTGGCTTGCGCCGTCGCCCAGCCCGTACTGCCCGACCGTGCCGGACAGCTGGGCGGACAACGCCAACACCGTGGTGATCTGCCCCTGTACCAGGTTCAGCGTGTCCACTGTGGACACCGTTGCGGTCAGCTCGCTGTCGCCGCGCACCGCGCCGATCACGTTGCCCTGCCCGGAGGTACCCGGGCCGGCCAGGACCGCCTGCCCCGCCTTGGCGAACTGGCGCACCACGGTCACCGCGGACGCGTTGCGCTTCGCGGCGTCCGGATCGGTGGCGGGCGGCCCGGCCACCACCACGACCGCCTCCGCCGGCGTCTTCACCGCCTTGCCGACGATCAGGTTCTGCCCTGTCGCGTACGCGGTGAGCACCGTGGTGCGGGAGTCCTTCGACACCGTGTCGTGCCGCTTCATCAGCACCGCCGCGAGCAACGCCGAGGACGACTCGACACCGTCGGCGTTGTTCGGCAGCGTGGTGTGGATGTCCACCGGCAGCTTCGCCGAGGCCAGGTCGTTCAAGGCGTCGTTGTTCTTCGGATCGGTGAACGTGTTGGTCAGCCGCACCTCGCCGGCCAGCGACGCCCCGGCGTAGCCGAGCATCTGCTCGGTCCCGCTGACCGCCTTGTCGTCGGCCCCGGGCAGCGCGAGCACCAGCACCGACCGCTTGGTCAGCGTGCCGGCGAGGATCCGCGGCGCCAGCTGCCGGTCGAAGTCCTCCTTCTTGTTCGCCTCGCTGGTCAGGTGCTGCACCTGGCCGCGGTACTGCTCGTTGGACTTGCGCAGCTCACCGACCTGGTCGTTCAGGTTGTCGGTGAGCGTGCCGTTGAGCGCCGCGGTGCCGAGCACCAGGCCGACGGCGAGAGCGAGGAAGACCGCCGTCAACGTGACGACGTGATAGCGAAAGTTGATCACGAGAACAGCCTCTGCACATGGAACAGCAAGTTGTCCCACCACTCGGCGAGGACCTGAAGATAGGAGCGACTGATGGTGGACACCGCGACCGCGGCGGCCAGCGCCGCGATCGCGGCGAGCACCAGCAACAGCAGCGACGACGTGGACACGCCCTGGCGGTACAGCCGGGACACGCCCTTCGCGTCGACCAGCTTGCCGCCCACCTTGAGCCGGGTCAGGAACGTGGAGGCCATCCCGCCGCGGCCCTTGTCCAGAAACTCCACCAGCGTCGCGTGCGTGCCGACCGCGACGATCAGCGTGGATCCCTTCTCGTCGGCCAGCAGCATCGCGAGGTCCTCGCTGGTCGCGGCGGCCGGGAACACCACCGCCGGGACGTCCAGCGCCTCGACCCGGGCCAGGCCCGGCGCCCGCCCGTCCGCGTACGCGTGGACGACGACCTCGGCACCGCACCGCAGCACGTCGTCGGACACCGAATCCATGTCCCCGACGATCATGTCCGGCGTGTATCCCGCCTCCACCAACGCGTCCGCGCCACCATCCACCCCGATGAGCACCGGTTTGAACTCGCGGATGTACGGCCGCAGCACTTCCAGGTCGGCCTTGTAGTCGTAGCCACGCACCACGATCAGGCAGTGCCGGCCTGCCAGGTCGGTCGCCACATCGGGCACCCCGACCCCGTCGAGCAACAGATCACGCTCGCGCTTGAGGTACTCCATCGTGTTGCCGGCGAACGCCTCGAGCTGCGCCGACAACCCCTGCCGCGCGTCGGCCATCGCCGCGGCCACCGTCTCGGCATCCAGCCGGGCGCCGGTGGCGACCTTCTGCTCGCCGAGGAACACCGTGCCGCCGTCGATGCGGACGGTGGCGCCTTCCCGCACCTTCTGGAAGACATCCTCGCCGACATCGTCGATGACCGGAATGCCGGCCTTGACCAGCACCTCCGGGCCGAGATTGGGGTAACGACCGGAAATCGACGGCTTCGCGTTGACCACCGCGGACACGCCGCAGCTCACCAACGAGTCCGCCGCGACCCGATCCAGGTCGAGGTGATCGATCACGGCGACGTCACCGGGTCGCAGCCGACCCGTCAGCCGTTTCGTGCGCCGATCGAGTCGCGCCGGTCCGCTGACCGCGCCTGCTTCTGCCGTCCGAGCCCGACGGAGGGTAGGTAGCCGCATCGCTACCAATCTTGACACTCAGGGCTCGACAACCCCGACCGCGACATGCATGCAAATCTATCAGCGTCGGCCCGTCCGATCCGGCCAGTCACCTCGAAACCGCCCGGAGGTAACGAACCGCCGGCCTCACCGGCGCCGACCCCGGCCGGACCGGGCCATCGCCAGCAGCTCCTCGGCGTGCGCGACCCCGAGATCCGAGTTCGGCAGCCCGGCGAGCATCCGGGCCAGCTCCCGGGCCCGCTCGCTGTCCTCCACCACCCGAACCCCGGAGGTGGTGACCGAACCGCTGGAGCCCTTCTGCACCACCAGGTGACGGTCGGCGAACGCGGCGACCTGCGGGAGGTGGGTGACCACCAGCACCTGGTGCCGCCGGGCGAGCATCGCCAGCCGGCGACCGATCTCCACCGCCGCCTCGCCGCCGACGCCCGCGTCGACCTCGTCGAACACCAGCGTCGGTGGGCCACCCGCGCCGGCGAACACCACCTCGACGGCGAGCATCACCCGGGACAGCTCGCCGCCCGAGGCACCCCGCTGCACCGGCAGCGCGGGCGCACCGGGGTGCGGAACCAGCTGCAGCTCCATCTCGTCCGCACCGTCCGGGCCGGCACCGGCCGGGGCGCCGTCCACCGTGGCGGTCGGCTGACCCGTCGCCACCGGCCGGGCCAGCACCCGCGCCACCACCTGCGCGTGCGGCATCGCGAGGCCGGTCAGCTCGCCGCTCACCGCCACCCCGAAGCGCTGCGCCGCCTCCCGGCGGGACGCCGCCAGCCGGCCCGCGAGCTCTGCAACCTCGTCGGCCAACCGGTCCCGCTCGGACTCCAGCGCGGCGAGCGTCTCGTCGGACGAGTCCAGCTCGGCGAGCTGGCGCTGCGCGTCGTCGGCCCAGCCGAGCACCCCGTCCACGTCCTCGGCGTACTTGCGGGTCAGCGCGCGCAACGCGGCCCGCCGCTCGTGCACCTGCGCCAGCCGCGCCGGATCCGCGTCCAGATCCGCCGCGTAGCTCGCCAGCTCGCCGGCCACATCGGACACCAGCCTGGCCGCCTGCTCGATCCGGCCGGACAGCTCACCCAGTGCCTCGTCCACCTCCGCCTGCGCGGCCAGCTCGTGCCGGGCCGCGCCGAGCAACGTGGACGCATCGGTGCCGGCGGTAGGGTCGTCGGCGTCACCGGCCAGCGCCTGCTGCGCCGCCGCGACCGCGGCCCGCAAGCCCTCGGTGTGCTCCAACCGCTGCGCCAGAGCGCGCAACTCGACATCCTCGCCCGGCTGCGGATCGACCTGGCCGATCTCGGCCAGGCCCAACCGAAGCAGGTCGGCGCGCTGGTTGCGTTCCCGGGCGTTCGCCCGGCGCTCGGCCAGCTCCGTGTCGTGCTGCCGCCAGGCGGCGAACACCTCGCGGTAGCGCGCGAGCAGCTTCTCGTGGTCGGCGCCGGCATAGCGGTCCAGGGTGGCCAGCTGTTCGGCCGGCTGCAACAGCCGCATCTGGTCGGACTGGCCATGCACCGCGAGCACCCGGGCGCCGATGTCGGCCAGCACACCGACCGGCACGGACCGCCCGCCGACGTGCGCCCGGGACCGCCCTCGGCGCTCACCGACCGGGCGAGCAGCACCGATCCGTCCTCGTCCGGCTCCGCGCCGGCCTCGCTGACCCGCGCCGCGACCGCCTTCGCCACCCGGCCGGAACAGCGCAGCCGCCCCTCGATCACCGCCCGCCCCGGATCGGCTCGGACCCGGCCGGCGTCGGCCCGGCCACCGAACAGCAGACCGAGGCCGGCCACCACCATCGTCTTGCCGGCACCGGTCTCGCCGGTGATCACGGTGAGACCGGAGTCCAGCGGCAGCGTCGCGTCGTCGATGACGCCCAACCCGGTGATGCGCAGCTCCTCCAGCACACGACGACCATAGCCGCACCCGGCGACAGTCCGGTCGGTCGGTGAGCACCTCGCCGTGGCTAGCCGGGCGGTCAGCGCTGCGGCGCACCCCGCCAGCCATCCACCGGCAGGGCGAACTTCTTCACCAACCGATCGGTGAACGGCTGCGGCTGCAACCGCACCACCCGAACCGGCTCGGCGCCGCGCCGGACCACCACCTGGCTGCCCGGATCCAGCTCGAACATCCGCCGACCGTCGCAGTTGAGCAGCGCGAACGTGGTGTACGGCTCGACCGTGACCGACAGCGTCGAGGTCGGCGCCGCCACCAGTGGCTTGCTGAACAGCGCGTGCGCGCTCACCGGTACCAGCAGCAGCGCCTCCACCCCCGGCCAGACGACCGGGCCACCGGCGGAGAACGCGTACGCCGTCGAGCCGGTCGGGGTCGCACACACCACACCGTCGCAGCCGTACCGGGACAGCGGGCGGCCGTCGACCTCCACCAGCACCTCGAGCATCCGTTCCCGGCTGCCCTTCTCCACGCTGGCCTCGTTCAGCGCCCAGGAACGCGCCACCACCTCGCCGTCCCGGATCACCTCCACGTCCAGCGTCAGCCGCTCCTCCACCTGGTACGAGCCACGGCACACGTCGCGGACCGCGGCGTCCAGGTCGTCGAACTCCGCCTCGGCGAGGAACCCGACCCGGCCCAGGTTGATGCCCAGCAGCGGCGCCCGCACCGGACGGGCCAGCTCCGCGGCGCGCAGCAGGGTGCCGTCACCGCCCAGCGCGAACACGATCTCCACCCCGTCCGCGGCCTCCTCGGCCCCTACCGGTACCAGCCCGGGCACGCCCAGGTCGCCGGCCTCGTCGGCGAGCACCCGGACCCGGAACCCGGCGCGCAGCAGGTCCTGCGCGACCGTCTGGGCATGCCCGGTACTCGCCCGCCGACCGGTGTGGGTGATCAGCAACGCTTCTCGGCTCACCGGCGCTCCCCCTCGGCCTGCGGCGGCCTCGCGCCAGCCGCGGCGTACACCTGGGCGGGATCGACGCGCGCCGCACCGCGCCGCAGCCACAGGAAGAACTCCACGTTCCCGGACGGCCCCGGCAACGGGCTCGGCGTCACCCCGGCCACCCCCAGCCCCAGCTCACCCGCCGCCGAGGCAACCGCGAGCACCGCCTCGGCGCGCTGCGCCTCGTCCCGCACCACGCCACCCGCGCCGACCCGGTCCTTGCCGACCTCGAACTGCGGCTTCACCATCGGCACCAGGTCGCCATCCGGCTCCAGGCAGGCCACCAGCGCGGGCAGCACCAGCCGCAACGAGATGAACGACAGGTCCGCGACGCACAGCTGCGCCGCGCCACCGATCGTCTCCGGCGTCAGGGTGCGCACGTTCGTGCGCTCGTGCACGGCGACCCGCTCGTCGGTGCGCAGCGACCAGGCCAGTTGCCCGTACCCGACGTCGACCGCGACCACCTCGCGGGCCCCGTTGCGCAACAGCACGTCGGTGAACCCGCCGGTGGACGCCCCCGCGTCCAGACAGCGCCGGTCCTCGACGGTCAGCCCCTCGGGGGCGAACGCGGCCAGCGCGCCGAGCAGCTTGGTCGCGCCGCGCGACACGTAGTGTGGTCCCGCATCGGTCACCCGGATCGCGATCGCCGGATCGACCGCCGTGGCCGCCTTGCGCGCCACCACCCCGGCGACCTCCACCAACCCCGCGCCGACCAGCTCGCCCGCCTGCTCCCGGGACCGGGCCAGGCCACGGCGGACCAGCTCGGCGTCCAGCCGTACCCTACGCGCCATGCCGGGCCGCTCCCGCGACGCCGATCATGCGTCGTCCACCGCGGCCAGCACGTCCTGCAGCGACCGGTGCACCTGCTCGTACCCGGCCACCTGGTCGCCGGTCGGCCGCCCCGCCAGCTCCTCCAGTACGGCCAGCGCCTCGTCGACCCGCGGTTCCCCGGTCGGTTCCAGGCCCCCGACCGCCGCCCGCAGCGGCGCACCGGGGTCCGCCGGTTCCGGGTGCGTCTCCTCCTGCGCCGGCGAACCGGTCGCGGACACCGGCGCCTGCTCTGGCCCGTTCTCGGCTGGTGATCCGTGGTCGGTCGCCGAGCCCGGCGTACCGCTCGCCGGCCGGCTCGCGGTCGGACCGGCGCCGAACAGGTGCGGCCCGGGCCGCGGCGCCGCCGGCTGTGCTTCCTCTGTCATTCGCGCTCACTCACCGGTTCCGGCCGCGGACCCGGCCGCCCGCGCCGTCGCTGTCTTCGTCCCGGCCTTCTTCGCGGCCGACTTCGTCGCCGTCGCCTTCTTGGCCGTCTCCTTGTTGGCCGCGGTCTTCTTCGCCGCGGTCTTCTTCGCGGCGGCCTTCTTCGCCGGAGCCTTCTTGGCGGCCGCCTTCTTCGCAGCCGCCTTCTTCCCGGCCGACTTGGTCCCGGCCGCCTTCGTCGCCGCACCCGAGCCGGCGGCGGACGATGTCCCGGCCGACTCGGTCTCGGCCAGGCGGCGCTCCAACTCGTCGATCCGAGACTGCATCTCGGTGAGCCGGTCGGCGTTGACCAGGCCGACCGCGCGCAGCGCCTTGTCCAGCTCGCTACGCACCAGCTTCGCGACCGCCTCCCGGTTCGCCACGCTGGTCTCGACCAGTTCCTCGGTCATCGAACGCAGCTGGTCGACGCTCGCGCCGCTCTGCGCGGCGAGCGTGTCGATGGCCTGCTTCGCCCGCTTCCGCGGTTTCTCGGTCAACCCCAGAGCCAGTTCCAGGTAGGTGCGCCAGGCGTCCTGCTGCATGTGTGCCCCCTTGAGTACAGGCAACGGATCCCGCACGTACGCCCTGAACGCTACCGGGCGATCACCCGGCGCCGTGCGGTACCGTGCCGTTCGAGCGGCGGATCCCCATCGGAGGTGCCATGGCCACGGTCGAAGAGTGCCGGCAGGCGCTCGACACGCTGTCGGAACGGATGACAGCGCACGCCGCGGAGCTGACCTCCAAGGTCAATCTCGACCGGCGAATGGTGCTGCGGCTGCGCGACCTCGGGGTGTCGTTCCAGGGCCGGATGAACGAGGGTGCGATCACCGAGATCGAGCCGGGCGACGACCCGAACGCGCGCATTCAGATCGAGCTGACCAGCGACGATCTGGTGGCGATGGTGGACGGGCGGCTCGACTTCGCCCGTTCCTGGGCGGCCGGCCGGGTCTCGGTGAAGGCGAACGTGCTGGATCTGCTGAAACTTCGCAAACTGCTCTGACCGGCCGGTCGCACCAGGTTGGTGTCCGCGATGGCCGGCTCGCCACCGGCCGGTGCGCCACCCGTCGGCAGGCACGCCGCTCGATCCGGCCGAGCCCGGCTCGCACCGGTCAGCCGCCGAGCCCCAACTCCGAGAGCATCGCGGCGGCGGGCGCGTCGCCGGCCCGGACCGGCAGCCCGGTGCGCCACGCCGCGGTGCACAGTGCCGTCAGCGCCTCGGTCGCCGTACCAGAACCGGAGCCGGTCCCGGTCAGCTCCGCCGCCCCACCGGGGTAGCGCACCTGCCAGCCACCCACGGCGACGCCGTCCTCGTCCACCGCCGGTTCGGGTCGCGGAGCGAGCAGACCGGCCAGGTCGGCAGCGACGAAGGTGGGCCGCACCGCCGGCGGCGCCGCGATCAGGTCGGCGGGGGTCGTCACCCCGGTCAGGACCGCCAGGCTGGGCAGCCCGGCCCGGTTCGCCCCCTCGATGTCGGTGTCCAACCGGTCCCCCACCACCAGCGGTCGCCGCGCCGCACACCGGCGTACCGCCAGCTCGAACAGGGCAGGCTCGGGCTTGCCCACGACCAGATCCGGCCGCCGATCGAGCGCCGCGGCGACCGCGGCTATCAGTGAGCCGTTACCGGGCAACGGGCCCCGTTCGGAGGGCAGGGTGGTGTCCAGGTTGGTGGCGACCCAGTCGGCGCCGTCCCGCACCGCCACGGTCGCCTCGGCCAGCTGCCGCCAACCGATCTCCGGCGCGTAGCCCTGGACCACCGCGACCGGCCGCTCGGCTGCCGTGTCGGTCGGCACCATGCCCGCCGCGCGTACCTCGCCGACCAGCGCCGACGACCCCACCACCAACACGGCGGACCCAGCCGGGTACCGCTCGGCGAGCAGCCCGGCGGCACCCTGCGCCGACGTCACGACCTCTTCGCCAGCGGCGTCGACACCGAGCGCGCACAGCCGCTCCGCGACCTCGCCCGCGGTACGCCGCGCGTTGTTGGTCACGAACTGCACCCCGACACCGTGCTCGCGGACCTGCCGGAGCGACTCGACCGCGGCCGGCACCGGCTCGTCGCCGAGGTAGACCACGCCGTCCAGATCCAGCAGGAGTACGTCGAACGCCGCCACCAGGGGCCGCCGATCGGCGGGCTGCGGGGTGCCGGCGCTCACTGCGCTTCCCCACCGCCGGCCGGGGTACCGGTGCGCGGCGCACCCGATGCGCTCGCGTCCCCCGGGCCCGAATCGTTCCGGTCCGCGGCGGGCGAGCCGGTCCCGGCCGAACTCGTGCCATCCGAAGTCGGGGCACCCGAGGCCGCGCCATCCGAAGTCGTCGCGGCGTCCGAAGACGGGGCGTTCGATCCCGCCGTGCTCGAGCCCATCGCGCCCGGGCGGTACGCGTCCGACACGGTCGTCTCGTCCCCGGTGTGGCGATCGCCCGACGGCGGCGAGATCGGGGTGTCGGTTGCCGAGGCAAGGTCGGAGAACTGCGCCGGTGGCACCGTACGGGCCGGCCGCGCCTCCTCGTCTCCTGCTCGCGGGTCCGCGCCTGCTCGTGGGTCCGCGTCAGCGCCTGCCGGAACGCCCGGGTGCTCGTCCGAGCGCCGGCCGGGCTTCTCGTCCGGGCCGATGACGCCCACCTGCTGCGCCCCGGTCGCACCGGCGACAGCTACCTCGCCGCCCTGACGGTCCCCGGCCGTACCGGCCGGAACGCCGGCACTGCCAGCGTCCGCGACCTCGCGACCGCCGTGGGCCCCGCGGAACCGGTCATCCTCGGCCCTGGCGGCGGGGGCATCGCCCTCCTCGACGTCGCGGGCCTCCCCGACGACGGCGGCGCCGGCATCGAGCGACCCGCCGTCCTGGCCCTTGCCGTTTCCGCCCTCGCGGCCGGCGTCCCGCTCGTGGCCCTGGTCCCGCTCCTGGCCCTGGTCCCGCTCCTGGCCCTGGTCCTGGTCCCGGCCCTGGTCGGCACGGTCTTCGACGGCGGATCGGTCACGCTGACCGCCAGCCCTTTCTGCGGAGTCCTCGCCACCCGCGGCGACGGACCCGCTGGCCTCGCCGCCATCCGAGTACTCGTCCTCGTCGTCCGCGCTGGCTGCGTTGCCCGCACCGTCCGCATTGTCTGCGTCATCGGCGTCGTTGTCTGCGTCATCGGAGTCGTCCGGAAGGTCGTCGCCGTCGATCGCGACCCCCTCCAGCGCCAGCAACCGGTCCACCGCATCGGTCAACCCCTGCGGGTCCAGCTCGATCGCTCCGGCGAACCAGCGGTACGCCTCCTCGATCCGTCCCGCCGCCTCCAGGGCGTCCGCGTACGCGTACCGCAGCCGCGCTCGCCACTCCTCGGTGCCGTTCACCTCCAGGCCCGGCACCTGCAGCATCGTCACGCTGGCCGCGATCTGCCCCATGTCACGCCGCGCACCGGCCGCGACGATCAGCAGCTCGATCCACTCGGCCGCACCGACGGTCTTCCGGTCCGTATGCCGGAACAGGTCGACCGCCCGCTCGGGCCGACCCAGGCCCCGCTCGCAGTCCGCCAGCACCGCCAGATGCGTGTTGCGACCGGTGATCCGCTGGAACGCCCGCAACTCGGACATCGCCAGCTGCCACTGACCGCACCGGTACGCCGCGAGACCGACCGCCTCCCGCACCGCCGCGATGCGCGAGGCGACCTTCCGCGCCGCCATCGCGTGCCGCAGTGCCAGCTCGGGATCGACGTCCAGCAGTTCGCCCGAGGCCACCAACCGGCGTGCCACGGTGTCCGCGCTCATCCGGGACAGCGCACGCAACTCGGCGCGAACGTCACGGGACAGCTCGTGCGCCCCGACCGCGTCGGGCAACGCCGGGTCCGGCCCGGCCAGCTCGCTGCGGCGTGGGGCGCGCGGCTCCACCACCCGCTCCGGCCACTGTTGCCGGCCACCGGCGGGCCGGTCGGTCCGATCCGACCGCGGCTTGTCGGACCGTCGCCGGTCGTGCCCATACCCGCCCGACCGGTCGGAGCCCTGCCGGTCATACCGACGGTCGCCAGGCCGGGTGTCCGTGCCCCGGCGGCCGGCCGCATCACCGCGCCGATCGCCGTCACGGCGCTCCCGGTCCTGGTGACCGGTCACTCCGCGGCGGTCTCCCGTGGCACCACGAGCCTCCCGGTACCCGCCGGAGCGTTGCTGGTCGCGCGGGCTGCCCCGGAAACCCCGATCGCCGCGGTGGCCGGAGTCACGAGTCTCCCGGTGGTCACGCCCGAACGGGGCGCCGCCGCGGCGGTCGTCCTGCCGGCCACCACCGGCGCGCCGGTCGTCCCGGTAGCCGGACCGCTGATCGTGCCGGACTCCGGTGCCGCGGCGATCCTCCCGTGGACCGGCCGAGCGGCGAGAGTCGCCCGACCCGGAACCGCGACGAGAGTCGCCCGACCCGGCAACCCGGCGGTCGTCCCGGTAGCCGGAGCCGGACCGCTGGCTCTCCCGCGCACTGCTAGCTGCCCGACCGTCCCGGTCGCCCTGCCGGTCGTCCCGAGGGTATCCACCGCCGCGACGCTCGTACCGGTCGTCCCGACGGTCGTCGCGACCCCGTGCCCGACCGTCGTACCCACCGCGGCGGTCACTACCGCTGGACTGCGGACGATCACCGCGGTACTGACCGCGCACACCGTCCCTGGACTCGCGTGGTGGGCCGGCCTGCGAGCGACCACCGAACTGCCCGGCACCGCCACGCCCTTGATAGCCGCCCCCGCGGCCACCGGCACGGTCGCCCTCGCCGCGCGGACGGTAGCCCCCGTCCGAACGGCCGCCGTCGCGTCGCCGATCGTCCCCGCCGCCCCAGCTGCCGCGCCGCGGCTGATCGCTCCGTCGCTGGTCACCCGTCCGACGCTCGCTCGACCGGCCGCCGAAGTCACTTCGCCGGCCTTGGTCCCGTGGCGCCTGATGACGACGCGGCTGGTCCCGATCGGACCCGCCGGACGGTCGCCACTCGCGACGCTGGCCCCGGTCCTCACCAGCGCGGCCGGACCGATCGTCGCGACGCCCACCGCCTCGCGCCGCAGCACCGCGGTCGTCGTTCCAGCGACGGTCGCCGGACGCGCCCTGCCCGACGCCACGATGACCCCCGGACCGGTACTGGCCCTGCTGGCCACGGTCCGCCCCGTTGCCACGGCCCTGGCCACGGGCCGGGCCGTCTCCTCGTCGCGGGCTCCTACCGGCGTTGCGGTCGCGCTGATCACGGTCGGCGTCTCGGCCCGGCTGACGACGCTGGTCGTCTGAATTCGATGGCACGGCAACATCTTCCTCTACGCGCCGGCGCCAGGCCGCTGGGCTGTTATGCACCGGAATCAGGACACAGAAAAAGGGGCGGGTGGAACAGCTTCCCGCTGTTCCACCCGCCCTCACGTGAGCTTCGGCGGCGACCTACTCTCCCACACCCTCCCGAGTGCAGTACCATCGGCGCTGTAAGGCTTAGCTACCGGGTTCGGAATGGGACCGGGCGTTTCCCTCACGCTACAACCACCGAAACATCTCTCAAACCAGCCAGCCACACACACCCCACACCAAAACGGGGCACTCTGACCGTGGTTCCAGAACTACACAGTGGACGCACACAACCTTGTAGTCAAGCCCTCGGCCTATTAGTACCGGTCAGCTCAACACGTTACCGCGCTTACACCTCCGGCCTATCAACCCAGTCATCTCCTGGGGGCCTTACCCCCGTCTCCGGGGCAGCAGACCTCATCTTGAAGCAGGCTTCCCGCTTAGATGCTTTCAGCGGTTATCCCTTCCGAACGTAGCCAACCAGCCGTGCCCCTGGCAGGACAACTGGCACACCAGAGGTTCGTCCGTCCCGGTCCTCTCGTACTAGGGACAGCCCTTCTCAAATCTGCAACGCGCGCGGCGGATAGGGACCGAACTGTCTCACGACGTTCTAAACCCAGCTCGCGTACCGCTTTAATGGGCGAACAGCCCAACCCTTGGGACCTACTCCAGCCCCAGGATGCGACGAGCCGACATCGAGGTGCCAAACCATCCCGTCGATATGGACTCTTGGGGAAGATCAGCCTGTTATCCCCGGGGTACCTTTTATCCGATGAGCGACACCGCTTCCACTCGCAAGTGCCGGATCACTAGTCCCGACTTTCGTCCCTGCTCGACCCGTCAGTCTCACAGTCAAGCCCGCTTCTACACTTACACTCACCACCTGATTGCCAACCAGGCTGAGCGGACCTTTGGGCGCCTCCGTTACCCTTTAGGAGGCAACCGCCCCAGTTAAACTACCCACCAGGCACTGTCCCTGAACCAGATCATGGCCCGAGGTTAGACATCCAGTACGACCAGAGTGGTATTTCAAGATTGCCTCCGCCCCAACTAGCGTCGAGGACTCAACGGCTCCCACCTATCCTACACAAGCCGAACCGAACACCAATACCAAGCTATAGTAAAGGTCCCGGGGTCTTTCCGTCCTGCCGCGCGTAACGAGCATCTTTACTCGTAATGCAATTTCGCCGGGCCTGTGGTTGAGACAGCGGGAAAGTCGTTACGCCATTCGTGCAGGTCGGAACTTACCCGACAAGGAATTTCGCTACCTTAGGATGGTTATAGTTACCACCGCCGTTTACTGGCGCTTAAGTTCTCAGCTTCGCCACGCCGAAACGCAACTAACCGGTCCCCTTAACGTTCCAGCACCGGGCAGGCGTCAGTCCGTATACATCGTCTTACAACTTCGCACGGACCTGTGTTTTTAGTAAACAGTCGCTTTCCCCTGGTCTCTGCGGCCATACCACGCTCCCACCGCAAGGGTGTTCACGCGTCCGGCCCCCTTCTCCCAAAGTTACGGGGGCAATTTGCCGAGTTCCTTAACCACAGTTCACCCGAACGCCTCGGTATTCTCTACCTGTCCACCTGTGTCGGTTTAGGGTACGGGCCGCTCGAAGCTCGCTAGAGGCTTTTCTCGGTAGCATGGGATCACTGACTTCACCAAAATCGGCTCGGCTTCACGTCTCAGGCACATGCGATGCGGATTTACCTACACCACGCCCTACACGCTTACCCCGGCACAACCACCGGCCGGGCTCAGCTACCCTCCTACGTCACCCCATCGCTTGACTACTCCCAACCAGGATCCCCGATCCACCAGCCTCGATCCGAAGACCTCAACCAACATCACGGGTTAGCACAGAAAGTTTCATCAGGGACGCTTCTACGCGGGTACGGGAATATCAACCCGTTATCCATCGACTACGCCTCACGGCCTCGCCTTAGGCCCCGACTTACCCAGGGCAGAAAAGCTTGACCCTGGAACCCTTGGACATCCGGCGGCAGGGTTTCTCACCCTGCTATCGCTACTCATGCCTGCATTCTCACTCGCACCACGTCCACAACTCGGTCACCCGGCTGCTTCACCCGTGGCACGACGCTCCCCTACCCATCCACACACCTAGACCCAACCCACAAAGAGTCGAGCCAGATACACATGTGAATGCCACAGCTTCGGCGGTGTGCTTGAGCCCCGCTACATTGTCGGCGCGGAATCACTTGACCAGTGAGCTATTACGCACTCTTTCAAGGATGGCTGCTTCTAAGCCAACCTCCTGGTTGTCTCGGCAACCCCACATCCTTTTCCACTTAGCACACGCTTAGGGGCCTTAGCTGGTGATCTGGGCTGTTTCCCTCTCGACGACGAAGCTTATCCCCCGCCGTCTCACTGCCGCGCTCTCACTTACCGGCATTCGGAGTTTGGCTGACTTCAGTAAGCTGGTAAGCCCCCTAGGCCATCCAGTGCTCTACCTCCGGCAAGAAACACGCGACGCTGCACCTATATGCATTTCGGGGAGAACCAGCTATCACGGAGTTTGATTGGCCTTTCACCCCTACCCACAGGTCATCCCCCAGGTTTTCAACCCTGGTGGGTTCGGCCCTCCACACGGTCTTACCCGCGCTTCAGCCTGCCCATGGGTAGATCACCCCGCTTCGGGTCTAGGACACGCGACTCAACGCCCTTATCGGACTCGCTTTCGCTACGGCTCCCCCACACAGGTTAACCTCGCCACGCACCACTAACTCGCAGGCTCATTCTTCAAAAGGCACGCCATCACCACACCCAACGGTGCAGCCCTGACGGATTGTAGGCACATGGTTTCAGGTACTCTTTCACTCCCCTCCCGGGGTACTTTTCACCTTTCCCTCACGGTACTAGTCCGCTATCGGTCACCAGGGAGTATTTAGCCTTACCAGGTGGTCCTGGCAGATTCACGGCAGATTTCCGGGGTCCGCCGCTACTCGGGAACTCACATAGACAGGCCGCGCACTTTCGCCTACAGGACTCTCACCCTCTACGGCAGGCCTTTCCAGACCCTTCAGCTAGCACACGACTTTCTCACTGCCCGACCCCCCAGCGGGAGGATCACAGCAAGCCCCACAACCCCGAACACACAACGCCCGCCGGCTATCACATGCGCTCGGTTTAGGCTCATCCGCTTTCGCTCGCCACTACTCACGGAATCACTATTGTTTTCTCTTCCTACGGGTACTGAGATGTTTCACTTCCCCGCGTTACCTCCACACGCCCTATATATTCAAGCGCGGGTAACACCACATGACTGGTGCTGGGTTCCCCCATTCGGAAATCCTGGGATCACAGCTCGGTTGACAACTCCCCCAGGCATATCGCAGCCTCCCACGTCCTTCATCGGCTCCTGGTGCCAAGGCATCCACCATGCGCCCTTAAACACTTGACCACAAAGATGCTCGCGTCCACTGTGTAGTTCTCAAACAACGGGCAGAAACCCCACACACCACACCAACACCAAACCCCCCAACAACACCAGACAACCCGGCACCATCAGAAGCGGTATATTGGCCATGCAGGACCTGCAACCAACCCGAAAAAACAAACAACAGTTTGTTCCTTCAGGACCCAACAGGGTGTCGACCATCCCAGCCGCATCCACGCCCCTTCCTGAACCACCCACCCACAGGCAGATGACAGTACTAACCACGCGAACCGTCGCCAGAACAGAACTAGCCAGCACTCCACCACTGAGCAACCAACAGAAGACATCCGCTCCTGCCTGGCCCTGGACAACCTTTCAGCTGCCAGACGCTCCTTAGAAAGGAGGTGATCCAGCCGCACCTTCCGGTACGGCTACCTTGTTACGACTTCGTCCCAATCGCCAGTCCCACCTTCGACAGCTCCCTCCCACAAGGGGTTAGGCCACCGGCTTCGGGTGTTACCGACTTTCGTGACGTGACGGGCGGTGTGTACAAGGCCCGGGAACGTATTCACCGCAGCGTTGCTGATCTGCGATTACTAGCGACTCCGACTTCATGCAGTCGAGTTGCAGACTGCAATCCGAACTGAGACCGGCTTTAAGGGATTCGCTCCACCTCGCGGTATCGCAGCCCTCTGTACCGGCCATTGTAGCATGCGTGAAGCCCTGGACTTAAGGGGCATGATGACTTGACGTCATCCCCACCTTCCTCCGAGTTGACCCCGGCAGTCTCCGATGAGTCCCCGGCATAACCCGCTGGTAACATCGGACAAGGGTTGCGCTCGTTGCGGGACTTAACCCAACATCTCACGACACGAGCTGACGACAGCCATGCACCACCTGTCACCGGCCCCGAAGGACCCCACATCTCTGCAGGATTTCCGGCGATGTCAAACCCAGGTAAGGTTCTTCGCGTCGCATCGAATTAATCCGCATGCTCCGCCGCTTGTGCGGGCCCCCGTCAATTCCTTTGAGTTTTAGCCTTGCGGCCGTACTCCCCAGGCGGGGCGCTTAATGCGTTAGCTACGGCACGGAAACCGTGGAGTGGTCCCCACACCTAGCGCCCAACGTTTACGGCATGGACTACCAGGGTATCTAATCCTGTTCGCTCCCCATGCTTTCGCTCCTCAGCGTCAGAACAGGTCCAGAGAGCCGCCTTCGCCACCGGTGTTCTTCCTGATATCTGCGCATTTCACCGCTACACCAGGAGTTCCACTCTCCCCTACCTGCCTCTAGCCCGCCCGTATCGGCTGCACGCCCACAGTTAAGCTGCAGGTTTTCACAACCGACGCGACAAGCCACCTACGAGCTCTTTACGCCCAATAAATCCGGACAACGCTCGCCCCCTACGTCTTACCGCGGCTGCTGGCACGTAGTTAGCCGGAGCTTCTTCTGCAGGTACCGTCACTTTCGCTTCGTCCCTGCTGAAAGAGGTTTACAACCCGAAGGCCGTCATCCCCCACGCGGCGTCGCTGCGTCAGGCTTCCGCCCATTGCGCAATATTCCCCACTGCTGCCTCCCGTAGGAGTCTGGGCCGTGTCTCAGTCCCAGTGTGGCCGGTCGCCCTCTCAGGCCGGCTACCCGTCGTCGCCTTGGTAGGCCACTACCCCACCAACAAGCTGATAGGCCGCGAGTCCATCCCCAGCCGGTAAACCCTTTCCACATCATCCCATGCGAGACGACATGAATACCCGGTATTAGCCCCGGTTTCCCGGGGTTATCCCGAAGCTGAAGGCAGGTTACTCACGTGTTACTCACCCGTTCGCCGCTCGAGTACCCCCGAAAGGGCCTTTCCGCTCGACTTGCATGTGTTAAGCACGCCGCCAGCGTTCGTCCTGAGCCAGGATCAAACTCTCCACCAAAAACTTGAAGAAAATCCCAGCAACACACCCAACCCCTCCACCAACGAAGGAGCCAGGCGAACTGCATCAAAGGAACCCCACCACAACCAACCAACGGTCAGCCATGGCAACGGGGCAAAACATAATGCACTGGCTTTTCAACACCCTGTTGAGTTCTCAAGAAACAAACGCACACCTACGACGACCACTAAGTGGCAACCACAGGGGCTTGTTCCCATGTGCCCGCAAGAAACCCACCGCTCGAGGCGGCCTCGTTGTCTCTTGGGCCTCCCCAGACTAGCGCTCCCATTTCTGGGCTCTCATCCGGGGGTCGCAGACCGGCCTTCCGGGTCTCGCGCAAGATCAAGATCTCGCACGTCGACCGGCTCGTCCGGCTTCCTGCGGTGTTCCAGAGTACATGGTCGGTCTCGCAGATGCAAACCCGGCTTCCCGGTGATGCTCCTGCACCGCCCGACGATCTTGTCTTTCGACCTGATCGTCGCCCCGGGCCGGCCACCGGCCGCTTTCGCGTCCGGCCCTGTCCGTGTTCCCCGCGGGCAAGAAGTAAGTTACGCGACCCATGATCGCCGCGTCAAACCGGGGGGCGGTGTCCCCGCTCACACGAGGCGCCGTCCGTCCACACCAGACGGACGGCGCCACCCCGGCCGGCACACCTCAGCTGGTCAACTGCACCCCGGCGACCGTTCGCTTGCCCCGACGCAGTACCAGGAAACGGTTGTACAGCAACCGATCCGGCCCCGGAACAGCTTCTGCGTCCGCGACCCGCTCGTTGTTGACGTAGGCGCCGCCCTCGGCCACCGCGCGGCGCGCCTCGGACAGGCTCGCGCACAGCCCGGACTGCTTGAACAAGGTGGCCACGCTCGGCAACTCCGCGACCTCCAGCAGTCCGGCCTCGCGCAACGCGGCGTCCACAGTGGACTCGTCCAGCCCGTCGAGCTGGCCGCGGCCGAACAGCGCCTGGCTCGCGGCGACGACCTGGGCGGTCTCGTGCGCACCGTGCACCAGCGTGGTCAGCTCCTCCGCCAGGGCGCGCTGGCCGGCCCGAGCCGCCGGGCGCGCCGTGCCGGCGGCGATCAGCTCCTCGATCTCGTCGTGCGAGCGGAAGCTGAAACACCGCAGGTACCGGCCGACGTCGGCGTCGGCGGTGTTGAACCAGAACTGGTAGAACGCGTACGGGCTGGTCATCGCCGGATCCAGCCAGACCGACTGGCCGTCCGCGGTCTTGCCGAACTTGGTGCCGTCGGCGCGGGTGATCAGCGGAGTGGTGAAGGCCTGGACCGCCGCGCCCTGGCGACGGCAGTAGTCCACCCCGGCGGTGATGTTGCCCCACTGGTCGGAACCGCCGAACTGCACCGTGCAGCCGTACCGGCGGTGCAGCTGGAAGAAGTCGTTGGACTGCAGCAGCTGGTAGCTGAACTCGGTGAAGCTGATGCCACCGGCCGCCAGCCGGGCCCGGACGATCTCCCGGGAGAGCATCTGGTTGACCGGGAAGTGCTTGCCCACGTCGCGCAGGAACTCCACCACCGACATCTCGGCGGTCCAGTCGAGGTTGTTGACGGCGCGGGCGGCGAGATCCCCGGAGAACGTGACGAACGGGGCAAGCTGGTCCTGCAACCGGCGCACCCAGCCGGCAACCACCTCCGGCGCGTTGAGGGTGCGCTCGCCCGCGTCCTTCGGGTCGCCGATCAGTCCGGTCGCGCCGCCGACGAGCACCAGCGGCCGGTGGCCGGCCTGCTGCAGGCGCCGCGCGGTCAGGATCTGCACCAGGTGGCCGATGTGCAGGCTCGGTCCGGTGGGGTCGAACCCGACATAGAACGTCACCGGCCCGTTGGCCAGATGCTTGGCCAGCTCGTCCGGGTCGGTGCTGTCCTTGATGAGACCTCTCCACTGGAGGTCGGCAACGATGTCGGTCACGGTGGTGATTGTTCCGCATCCCGCGCGGGGCCGGCCAGCTAGTTCGCCCGCTCGGTCAGCGCGGTACGGACAGGGCCAGGCGGCCGAGCCCGGCGCCGCCGTGGCCGGCCGCGACGGCCCGGTCGACCAGCGCGCGCACCGCGTCGAGCGCACCGGTGTCCAGCTCGTGCGCCCGGGCCGTCTCGGCGACGTGCCGGATCGTCGCCGCGGCGGAGCCGATGGTGGACACCTCGCCGGGGAACTCCCCCGCCTGCAGTTGCCGGGCCGCCCGGTCGATCATCTCGGGCAGCAGGCCGCCGATGCCACGCGCGTACGGGGCGAGGTCGGTCGGCGCGATCCGCTCCGCGCGGGCCAGCGCGAACGAGTGCGCGACGCCGTGCACCGCGGTCGCGAACAGGTCCAGCAGCGCCATCTCGTACGCCGCGGCCCGGCCCGGGTCGGCATCCAGGTACGCCGGGCGGCCACCCAGCGCGGCCAGGGTCGGTCGGTGTACCGCGAAGCTCTCCTCGGGTCCGCTGTAGAGCACGGTGCCGGCGGCGGTGCCGATCGTCGGGGTCGGGGTGAGGATCGCGCCGTCCAGGTAGCCGAGGCGCTGCGCACCGGCCCAGGCGGCGAGGGCGCGCGCCTCGTCCGGGCGTCCCGAGCCGAGATTGGCGAGCGTACGGCCGGTCCAGTCGGCGCCGGTGCCGGTGAGCACCGTGCGGAGCGCGGCGTAGTCGCGTACGCAGGCGACGACCAGCGGGGACGCGGCGACCGCGGCAGCGGCGGTGTCCGCCGGAGTGGCGCCCCGCTCGGCCAGAGCGGCGGTACGGCCGGGGGTGCGATTCCAGATCGTGGTGCGGTGCCCGGCGGCGAGGAACGCCGCGGCGAGCGCGGTACCCATCGGGCCGAGTCCGAGCACGGTGACCTGCGAGGTGGTGGTTTCTGTCATGGCGCGACGCTAAGGGTTGACGTTGACGTGAAGGTCAAGAGTTGGTCGACTGGCTCACATGGAGATCGGAGACCTCGCCGCGCGCACCGGCGTGAGCCGGCGCGCCCTGCGGTACTACGAACAGCAGGGGCTGCTCACCCCGGCGCGACGACCGAACGGATACCGCGACTATCCCGAGGCCGCGGAGCGCACCGTGCGCCAGATCCAGGTCCTGCTGGCCGCGGGACTGGGTACCGCGGTGATCGCGGAGATCCTGCCGTGCCTCGCCGACCCGGCCGTCGTACGGGTACCGGTCTGCCCGGAGCTGCTCGACGGCCTCGGCGCCGAGCGGGACCGCATCACCGCCTCGGTGCGCCGGCTGGTCGCGGCGCGGGACCTTCTCGACAGCCTGATCGCCGACCGGGATCGGCCGTTCGCCACGTCCCTGGCCGAACTCGATGCGGCCGGTGCCGGTGCCTGACCGCGCCCCGGGGGTCAGCGGCGCCGGGGCACGTGCCGGCGGTACGGGCTGACGGTCCGGTCGCCGGTGATCCAGAAGCGCCACGGCACGTCGTGTGCCGCCGCCACCCCGACCCGGGGCCGGCAGAGACCGCCTCCGGCAGTACCGGAGCGGTCGGCGGCGTCAGGTGCAGCGGGCCAGTCCCGTCGATCACCGAGGTTCCGTTGACCTCGGCGCCGACCGCGAGGGCGCGCCCCAGCCGGGCCGGGCCGCGGGCCAGGTCCCGGTCGGCGGCGCCGGGACGGCGTTCGCGGGCCAGCTCGATGCCGTCGATCACCTCGCCGGCGCGCAGCAGCACCGCGGCCGCCTCGCCGGAGCGGCCGCAGACGATGTTGAAGCACCAGTGCACGCCGAACACGAAGTACGCGTAGGCGTACCCGGCCGGGCCGAACATCACCGCGTTGCGCGGGGTACGGCCGCGGTGCGCGTGCGAGGCGGGGTCGCCGCCGGTGCCCGCGTACGCCTCGACCTCGGTGAGGCGCAGCCGCACCCCGTGTGCGGTCAGCTCCCAGCCGAGCAGGGCGCGCGCGGTGGCGTCGACCTGCTCGGCCGGGGCCGACAGGAACCGGTAGCTCAGCGCGGCACCACCTGGGTGTCCGCCCAGCCGCGCCAGCCGGTGACCTTCGCGTCCAGCGCGGCCAGCTGGTCGGTGACCGGGCCGGGGCCGGTCGAGCCCGGCGTGGTGCGCGCCGCGAGCGCACCCGGCACCGACAGCACCTCACGGACCTGCGGGGTCAGCCGATCGCTGACCGCCGCGAGGTCGGCGTCGGACACCTCGTCGAGGGCGCAGCCGCGGGACAGGCACAGGGCGACCAGGGCGCCGGAGATCTCGTGCGCGTCGCGGAACGGTACGCCGCGGCGAACCAGCCAGTCGGCGACCTCGGTCGCGAGCGTGTAGCCCTGCGGCGCGGCGGCGGCGAGCACGTCGGCCCGCACGGTCATGGTCGTGACCAGCCCGGTCAGCGCCGGCAGCAGAACCTCCAGGGTGTCGATCGCGTCGAAGACGGGTTCCTTGTCCTCCTGCAGGTCCCGGTCGTACGCGAGCGGCAGCGACTTGAGCGTGGCCAGCAGGCCGGTCAGGTTGCCGAGCAGCCGGCCCGCCTTGCCGCGGGCCAGCTCACCGACGTCCGGGTTCTTCTTCTGCGGCATGATCGACGAGCCGGTGGCGAACGCGTCGTCCAGCTCCACCCAGCCGAACTCCTGCGAGGTCCACAGCACGATCTCCTCGCCGAGCCGGGACAGGTGCACCCCGATCAGGGCGGCGTCGAACAGGAACTCGGCGGCGAAGTCCCGGTCGGACACCGCGTCGATGGAGTTCGCGCAGGGCGCGTCGAAGCCGAGTTCGGTGGCGACCGCCGCCGGGTCCAGCGGCAGCGAGGAGCCGGCCAGGGCGCCGGCACCGAGCGGGCTGTACGCGGCGCGGGTGTCCCAGTCGGCGAGCCGGTCCAGGTCACGGCCGAACGACTGGACGTGCGCGAGCAGCTGGTGACCGAACGAGATCGGCTGCGCGTGCTGCAGGTGGGTCATGCCCGGCGCCGGGGTGTCGACGTTGTTGCGGGCCTGCTCGGTCAACGCCTCGACCAGGTCGACCAGCCGGCCGGCGAGCCCGCGCACGTGGTCGCGCAGGTACAGCCGGAGGTCGGTGGCGACCTGGTCGTTGCGGCTGCGGCCGGCCCGCAGTTTGCCGCCGAGCGTACCGAGCCGCTCCAGCAGGCCGCGTTCCAGCGCGGTGTGCACGTCCTCGTCCTCGACGGTGGGGGTGAACTCGCCGGCCGCGCAGGCTGCGGCGAGGTCGTCCAGCGCGGCGAGCATCCGGCCCAGTTCGTCGGCGTCGAGCAGGCCGGCGCGGGCCAGCACCCGGGCGTGCGCGCGGGAACCGGCGATGTCGTACGGCGCGAGGCGCCAGTCGAAGTGCACCGACAGGCTCAGCCGGGCCAGCGCCTCGGCCGGGCCGCCGGCGAACCGGCCGCCCCACAGTCGGGTCGGTTCGGTCGCGTTCTGCTGCTGTTCGCTCACGCCGCCATTCTTCCTGGGTGCGATGGATGGGTACGAGCTGCCCTCGCGGCGCCCGGATGGCACCGCGGCGGGTCAGCTCTCGGGTTCGTCGGTGCCGCCCCAGCGCAGCAGCTGGGCGGCGAGGTCGGCGCCGGACAGTGGCTCCCGGGCGATCACCGCGATGGTGTCGTCGCCGGCGATGGTGCCGACCACCTCCGGCAGGCCCGACCGGTCCAGCGCGCTCGCGAGGAACTGCGCCGCGCCGGGCGGGGTACGCAGCACCGCGAGGTTGCCGCTCGCGTCGGCACCGGTGAGCAGTTCACGCAGCAGCCGCTGCAGCCGGGCCGGCGCCTGCTCGGCCGGCCGCATCGGTGGGCCGCCCTCCTCCGGCAGCAGGTAGCTGGACGCACCGCCGTCGGTGCCGCGGACCTTGACCGCGCCGAGTTCCTCCAGGTCCCGGGACAGCGTGGCCTGGGTGACGGTGATGCCGCCGTCGGCGAGCAACTGCACGAGTTCGGTCTGCGACCGCACGGTACGGGTGCGGATCAGCTCGGCGATGCGGGCGTGCCGGGCCGCCTTCGTCACCGGCCGCGGCGCGGTACCCGGGTCGCCGTCCTGGATGCCGGTCGTCATGTCGTACCCCCCTGCGCTGGGCTGCCCCCGGCCTGCGCACCGGCGCCGGGCCGACCCGCGCCGGTCTGCCGGGCGTCGTCGAGCAACCAGCCCAGCAGCGCCTTCTGCGCGTGCAGCCGGTTCTCCGCCTCGTCGAAGATCGCGCCGGCCGGGTCGTCGAGGACCTCGTCGGTGATCTCCTCGCCGCGGTGCGCCGGCAGGCAGTGCAGCGCGAACGCCCCGTCCGCGGCGGCGGCGAGCAGGTCCGTGTTGACCTGGTACGGCAGGAACGGGGTGGTGCGGTCCTTGCCGTCGTCCTCCTGGCCCATCGAGGTCCAGGTATCGGTGACGAGCACGTCGGCGCCGTCGACCGCCTGCTTCGGATCGGTCAGTACCGCGGTCGAGCCGCCGGTGCCGCCCGCGATCCGGGTCGCCTCGGCGAGCACCTGCGGGTCGGGCTGGTAGCCGTCCGGGCCGGCGATCCGCACGTGCATCCCGGCGGTGGCACCGGCCAGCAGGAACGAATGCGCCATGTTGTTCGCGCCGTCGCCGAGGTAGGTCACCGTCGTCCCGGCGAGGACACCGCGGCGCTCCCGGATGGTCTGCAGGTCGGCGAGCAGCTGGCAGGGGTGGAAGCCGTCGGTCAGCGCGTTGACCACCGGCACCGACGAGGCGGCGGCGAGCTCGGCCAGCCGGTCGTCGCCGAACGTGCGGATCACGATCGCGTCCACGTAGCGGGACAGTACCCGGGCCGCGTCCGCGACCGTCTCGCCGCGGCCGAAGTGGGTGCTGCGCGCGTCGATGATCAGCGGCTGGCCACCGAGTTGCGCGATGCCCACCTCGAACGAGTTGCGGGTGCGCAGCGACGGCTTCTCGAAGATCACCGCCACCGCGCGGCGCGCGAGCGGAGTGAACCCGTACCGGTCCGCCTTGTACGCGTCGGCCAGGTCCAGGACCTGCGCCTGCTCGGCCGGGCTGAGCGCGTCGTCGCGCAGGAAGTGGCGGGTCACTGGTTGCCTCCGGCGGTGTCGATGGCGGTCTCGGCGGTGCTGCCGACGGTGCCGCCGGCCGCGGCCGTGCCGGTGGCAGTGCCGCCCGCCGCGGCCGTGCCGGTGGCAGTGCCGCCGGTCGTGGTGGTGGCCGCGGTCAGCGCGGCCGGGAGTGCGGCGAGAAAACCGTCCGCCTGCGCGGCGGTCAGCGTCAGCGGCGGCGCGAGCCGCAGCACGTCCGGCTGGCACGGGTTGATCAGGAATCCGGCGTCGCGCAGCGCCGCCGCGGCCGCCGGCGCGACCGGAGCGGTCAGCACGATGCCGAGCAGCAGGCCGGTACCGCGGACCTCGGCGATCGCCGGATGGCCGAGCGCGGCGACCCCGGCCCGGATGCGTTCGCCGAGCGCCTTGACGTGGTCGAGCAGCTGCTCGTCGGCGATCGTGGTCAGTACCGCGAGGCCGGCGGCGCAGCACACCGGGTTGCCGCCGAACGTCGAGCCGTGCGAGCCGGGTGGCAGCAGCGCCGCGACGTCGCCGTACGCGGTGTCGGTGAACGCGACGCAGGCCCCGAGCGGCAGGCCGCCACCGAGGCCCTTGGCGAGCGTCACGACATCCGGGCGTACCCCTTCGGCCTGGTGGGCGAACCAGTGGCCGGTGCGGCCGACGCCGGTCTGGATCTCGTCCAGGCAGAGCAGCGCACCGTGCCGCTCGGTGATCTCGCGGGCCGCGGCGAGGTAACCGGGAGGCGCCGGGACCACCCCGGCCTCGCCCTGGATCGGCTCCAGGATCACCATCGCGGTGGCGTCGGTGACGGCGGCGGCGAGCGCCTCGGCGTCCCCGTACGGCACGTGGGTGACCTCGCCGGGCAGCGGGGCGAACGCAGCCGCCTTGCTCGGCTGGCCGGTCAGCGCGAGCGCACCCATGGTACGGCCGTGGAAGGCGTCCACGGTGGACACGATGTGGCGGCGACCGGTGCGCCGGGACAGCTTGAACGCCGCCTCGTTGGCCTCGGTCCCGGAGTTGGCGAAGTACACCTGGCCGGGCGGCCGAACAGCGCGAGCAGCCGCTCGGCGAGCGCCACCTGCGGCGGGTTGGCGAAGAAGTTGCCGACGTGGCCGAGGGTGGCGATCTGCTCGCTGACCGCCGACACGATCGCCGGATGCGCGTGGCCCAGCGCGTTCACCGCGATCCCGGCGAACAGGTCGAGGTAGTCGCGGCCGTGCTCGTCGGTGACCACCGCGCCGTCGCCGCGCACCAGCGCCACCGCCGGCGTGCCGTAGTTGTGCAGCACCGCGGCGTCCCACCGCGCCACCAGATCGCCGCCGTTCGACGCCGCCGGATCGCCGCCGGGGTTGGGGGCCACCAGGTCGTCGGTCACGATTTCTCCCCTGTCGCGTTGTCGTCGCCGGGCACGACCATGGTGCCGAAGCCGGCGGAGGTGAACACTTCCAGCAGGATCGAGTGCGCCACCCGGCCGTCGATCACGTGCGCCTGCGGCACGCCGCCGCGCACCGCGCGCAGGCATGCCTCCATCTTCGGCACCATCCCGGCCGCCAGGCCGGGCAGCAGCGTGGCGAGCTCGTGCGCCGGCAGCCGGGAGATCAGGCTGTCGGTGTCCGGCCAGTTCGCATACAGCCCCGGTACGTCGGTGAGCACCACGAACTTCTGCGCGTCCAGCGCCACCGCGAGCGCCGAGGCGGCGGTGTCGGCGTTCAGGTTGTGTACGACGCCGTCGGCGTCCGGCGCGACGGTCGAGACGACCGGGATCCGGCCGCCGTCCAGCAGGTCGTCGACGATCCCGGTGTCGACCGTCGCCACGTCGCCGACCAGGCCCAGGTCGACCTCGTCGCCGTCGACCAGCGCGGTCCGCCGGACCGCGGTGAACAGCTGCGCGTCCTCACCGGAGATGCCGACCGCGAGCGGGCCGTGCTCGTTGATCAGCCCGACCAGCTCCCGGCCGACCTGACCGACCAGCACCATCCGCACGACGTCCAGCGACTCCGGCGTGGTGACCCGCAGGCCGCCCCGGAACTCGCTCCGGATGTCCAGCCGCGACAGCATCGCCGAGATCTGCGGCCCGCCGCCGTGCACCACCACCGGCCGCAGCCCGACCCGGCGCAGGAACACCATGTCCGCGGCGAACGAGCGGCGCAGCGCCGGGTCGACCATCGCGTGCCCGCCGTACTTGACGACCACCGTCGCGCCCTGGAACTCCGCGAGCCACGGCAGCGCCTCGGTGAGCACCTCCGCCTTGGCCATCGCGACCGCGAGCTTGTCCCCCAGCTCGGGGGCCACCACGTCGGTCATGTCGAGTACGCCGAGTTCTCGTGCACGTAGCCGTGCGTCAGGTCGTTGGTCCACACCGTCGCCGAGGCGGTACCGGCGGCCAGCCGGGCGGTGATGGTCACCGCCCGGTCGGAGAGGTCGACACCGGACCGGTCGGCCGCCGCCGCGCCACCCCGGCAGATCCACACCCCGTTGATCGCCACGTCCAGCTCGTCCGGCCGGAACGCGGCGCCGGTGGTACCGATGGCGGCGAGGATGCGGCCCCAGTTCGGATCGTTGCCGAACAGGGCGGTCTTGACCAGGTTGTTGCGGGCGATGGCCCGGCCCACCTCGACCGCGTCGTCCTCGGTGGCCGCGTCCACCACCTCGATCGTCACGTCTTTGCTGGCGCCCTCGGCGTCGGACAGCAGCTGCCCGGCGAGATCGGCGCACGCCGCGGTGACCAGGTCGGTCAGCTCGGCCGGGTCGGCGCTCACCCCGGACGCGCCGGAGGCGAGCAGCAACACGGTGTCGTTGGTGGACAGGCAGCCGTCGGAGTCGACCCGCTCGAAGGTGACCCGGCACGCCTCGCGCAGCGCGTCGTTCAGCACGTCGGTGTCGGCGACCGCGTCGGTGGTCAGTACGCACAGCATGGTGGCGAGGGCCGGCGCGAGCATCCCGGCACCCTTCGCCATGCCGCCCAGCACGTAACCGTCGCCGTCCAGGCGGACCTGCTTGGCCCGGGTGTCGGTGGTACGGATGGCCTCGGCGGCGTCGGCGCCCCCGGTGCGGGACAACCCCTTCGCCGCGGTGTTCACCCCGGCCAGCAGCTTGTCGACCGGTAGCCGCTCGCCGATCAGCCCGGTGGAGCAGACCGCCACGTCCGCCGGCCCGATGCCCAGCCGGGCGGCGACGTGCTCGGCGGTGGCGTGGGTGTCGCCGAACCCCGCCTTGCCGGTACACGCGTTGGCGTTGCCGGAGTTGAGCACCACCGCCTTGACGATGCCGGCGGCGAGCACCCGCTCGCTCCACAGCACCGGCGCGGCCTTGACCCGGTTGCGGGTGAACACGCCGGCCGCGGTCGCGTCCGGCCCGTCGTTGACCACCAGCGCCACGTCCGGCGCGCCGGACGGCTTGATCCCGGCGGTGGCGCCGGCGGCGCGGAAACCCGCCGGCGCGGTCACGCCGATCTCCAGCCCCTCGTCGTGCCCGCTCATGAACGTCGCTCCTTCGTCGCATCGCCTGCAGCGCAGCCGAACCCGGTCGGGTGTGTCACGGCGCCACCCCGTTCGCGGTCAGCCCGGCCGTCTCCGGCAGCCCCAGCATCAGGTTGGCGCACTGCACGGCCTGGCCGGCGGCACCCTTGCCCAGGTTGTCGATGGCGCTGACCGCCACGATCCGGCCGGCGTCGCCGTCGACGGTGACCTGCAGCTGGCAGCCGTTCGAACCGAACGTCGCGGCGGTGTGCGGCCAGGCGCCGTCGGGCAGCAGGGTCACGAACGGCTCGTCCGCGTACGCGTCGGCGAGCACCTGCCGCACCGCCGTGGCGCTGCCGGCGCCGGTCGGGCGGGCCGTGACGGTGGCCAGGATGCCGCGCGGCATCGGGGCCAGCAGTGGGGTGAACGACAGGCCGCGGGCGCCGGTGGCCTGCTTGATCTCCGGCGTGTGCTGATGGGTGCCGACCTTGTAGGCCGAGACGTCGTTCAGCACCTCGCTGCCGAGCAGGTGCGGCTTCGCGGACCGGCCGGCGCCCGAGGTGCCGGAGGCCGCGACGACCACCACGTCGTCCGGATCGGCGACGCCGGCGGCGATCAACGGGGCCAGCGGCAGGGTGCTGGCGACCACGTAGCAGCCGGTGGCGGCGACCCGGTCGGCGGCGCCGATCGCGGCCCGCTGGCCGGGCAGCTCGGGCAGCCCGTAGGTCCAGGTGCCGGCGTGCTCGCCCGGGTAGTAGCGGTGCCAGTCGGCGGGGTCGACGAGCCGGTGGTCGGCGCCGAGGTC
This sequence comes from Actinocatenispora thailandica, assembly GCF_016865425.1. Taxonomy (NCBI): domain Bacteria; kingdom Bacillati; phylum Actinomycetota; class Actinomycetes; order Micromonosporales; family Micromonosporaceae; genus Actinocatenispora; species Actinocatenispora thailandica. The sequence continues at coordinate 3,416,617 of NZ_AP023355.1, forward strand.
GACCACCTTGACGCCGGCCGGCAGCGCCGCGGCGAGCGCGGCCGAGTGTCCGTGCGGCAGGGCCAGGAACACCAGCTCGGCGTCGGCGAACTCGGCCGGCTCGGTGGGCCGCAGCGGCACCCCGGCGAGCGTCGCCAGCTGCGGGTGCAGGTCGGTGACCGCCCGGCCGGCGCTGCTGTCGCCGGTGGCCGCGACGAGATCCAGGCTCGGATGCCCGGCGATCAGGCGCAGCAGCTCACCCCCCGCGTACCCGCTCGCACCGGCCACGGCCACCCGTACGCCCACGACAACCTCCCGCATGTCTATGCACCGCACTGTATCACGATGCGAACCTCCCGCCCGGTTACCCACGCCACGTCCGAGCCGGCAAGCGGCCCGTAAAGAGGTACCGAGATGTCCGTCGCTCCGGCCTGCCGGAGGCCCCGGCGTGGTTACGATCAGGTCCTGCGGCTAAGCACACGGAGTGCCCGTGGGTTCACCTCACGGGGTGCGGGGGAGGCCGTTCGTGTCCGGCCGGGACGCTGCCTCAGGCAGCCTGGGACGCAGGCCCGGCGAGCCAATCGGTTGGGGTGTTTCCAGTGCGCCTGTCGATCCTGATGCCCGTGTACAACGAGGACCAACGGGTCATCACCGCCATCAAGCAGACCCTGGAGGTCAGCTACCCGTGCGAGGTGGAACTGCTCGTCGTCGACGACGGCAGCACCGACCGCACCAGTGAGCTGCTCGACCACTTCGCCGATCCGCGGGTCCGCGTCGTGCACCACACCACCAACCAGGGCAAGGGTGCCGCCATCCACACCGGGGTGCGGGAGGCCACCGGCGACTACATGGTGGTGCTCGACGCCGACCTGGAGTACGACCCGCGGGACATCCCGAAGCTGCTCAAGCCGGTACGCGACGGGCAGGGCACGGTGATCTACGGCAACCGCAGCTTCGGCGGGCATGCCGCCTTCTCGTTCTGGTACGTGATGGGCAACAAGGCCATCACCACGGCGGCGAACATTCTGTACAACTGTTACCTGTCGGACCTGGAGACCTGCTTCAAACTGATGCCCACCCGGCTGTACCGGGAGCTGGACATCTCCTCGCACGGCTTCGGAATGGAGGCGGAAGTGACCGGCAAGCTGCTGCGCCGCCACATCCGGCCGTACGAGGTGCCGATCAGCTACTCGGCGCGAAGCCGCGCCGACGGCAAGAAGATCACCTGGCTGGACGGCGTGAAGGCGCTGGGCATCCTGGCCCGGCAGCGACTGACGCCGGTGCCCCGCACGCGGTGAGTCACCGGCTGGCCGACGAGCACGCTCCGGACGCGTCCACCGAGGACGCGCCCGCCGCGCCGGCACGGCGCTGGCCCGGCCACCTCGCCGTCCTGCTCTGCTATGCGGCGCTGGGCTACTGGGTCACCAGCCGGCTGTGGGTCGCACCGGACACCCGGCTACTCGCCGACAACCGCAACGACCAGCCGCTGATGGAGTGGATGTTCGCGCACGGCGGGTACGCACTGACGCACCTGAGCAACCCGCTGCTGACCGACTCGGTGCAGGTGCCGCACGGCGCCAACCTGATGGCGAACTCGTCGATCGTGCTGCCCGCGCTCATCCTCGCCCCGATCACCCTGGCGTTCGGTGCGGCGACCACGTTCGTCCTGTTCACCGGGCTGTGCCTGGCCGGCACCGCGGCGGCGTGGTACGCGCTGTTCCGGCGCCGGCTGACCGACTCGGCGCTCGCCGCCGGGCTCGGCGCCGGGCTGATCGGCTTCGCGCCGGGCATGATCTCGCTGTCCAACGCGCACGTGCACATCACCGCGCAGTTCCTGGTGCCGTTCATCGTCGGGTGCGTGCTGCCCTCCCCCGGCGCACCGCGCCCGGTGCGCCGGGGCGCGCTGCTCGGCGTGCTGCTCACCGCGCAGCTGCTCACCGGTACCGAGGTGCTGCTGTTCACCGTGCTCGGGGCCGGCGCGTTCGTCCTGCTGTGGGCGGCGTTCGTGCCGTCGGCGGCGCGGCGGCAGGTGCGCGGCCTCGCGATCCGGCTCGGCGTGGCCGTGATCGTGTTCGCGGTGCTCGCCGGCTACCCGCTGTGGGTGCTGCTGGCCGGGCCGAACAGCTACCACGGCACCCCGTGGGACATCGGGATCTACGGCACCGACGTGGCCTCCTGGCCCTGGTTCAACGCGTTCTCGCTGCTCGGCGGGGCTGCGCAGGCGGCGCGGGTCTACTCCGGCAACGCCACCGAGCAGACCGCGTTCCTCGGGCCGGGCTTGCTGGTCCTGGTGGCGGTCCTGGTCTGGTGGCTGCGGCGGCGCCGCACCGTGCTCGCGCTGGCCGCGACCGGGCTGCTGTTCGCGGTGTGCAGCTTCGGCACCGAGATCGTGCTGATGCGGGCGCACACCGGGGTGGCAGGTCCGTGGGCGCTGGTGGCCCGGCTGCCGCTGATCGAACAGGCGATCCCCGACCGGCTCGCGCTGGTCACCATCGCCGCGTTCGGCGCGATCCTCACGTTCGGCGCCGACCGCGCGGTGCGCACCGGGCTGCCCCGGCCGCCCTGGCTCGCCGCGTACGCCGCGGCGCTGGTGCCGATCCTGCCGACGGCGCTGCCGGTCACGCACCGGCCGCCGATCCCCCAGTTCTTCACCGCCGGCAGCTGGCGTGAGCACGTGCGCGCCGGCCACACGGTGCTCGCGGTACCGACCAGCTTCGCCACCGACCGGCTGTCGATGCGCTGGTCGTCCGGCACGAACGCGGCGATGGCGGTACCCGACGGGGCGGTGATGATCCCCGGCCCGGACGGCAAGGCGCAGTGGGGCACCCCGCGCAGCCGGCTCGCCAGCACCGCGGCGCGCGTCTCCCGGACCGGCCGGGTACCGCGGGTCGACGACGCCGAGCGGGCCCGGGCCCGCAGCGACCTCGCGGCCGGCCGTACCGACTGCGTGGTGTTGGATCCGACCGCCCCGCACGGTACCGCCGTCCGGCACACCCTGGACCGGTTGCTGTCGGTACACGCCCGCTACGCCAGCGGTGTCTGGTACTGGGACGTCCGCCCGACCGGGTGAGCGGTACTCCCGGCGGGTTCTCGCCCGGCAGGGACCCCGCCGGGTCGTCGACACACCGGCACGGTGCCCGCCACGAGCAGACCGTGGCCAACTCCGCATCCCGGTGCCCGGCCGCGGCGACCGGTCGCGGTTCCGGCGCCGGGTCGGGCCACGGTTCCGGGCGCCCGGAACCGTGGCCCGGGCGCTCAGGCGCCGCGAAGGGCGGCGCCGACCCGGTGGGTCGCCTCGGCCACCGCCGCGTCCCGGGCGGTCACCGCCTCCTCGGCGGTCAGCGTCCGGTCAGCGGCCCGGAAGGTCAGCTTGTACGCGAGCGACTTGCGCCCCGCCCCGAGCTGGTCGCCGCGGAACACGTCGAACAGCCGGATCGACTCCAGCAACTCCCCCGCGCCGGCGGACAGCGCCGCCTGCACGTCGGCGGCCGGTACCGCGTCGTCGACCAGCAGCGCGACGTCGATCAACGCCGGCGGATAGGTCGAGATCGACGGCGCCGGCACCGGTTCGCGGGCCGGCAGTGCGGACAGCTCCAGCTCCATCGCCGCGGTACCGCGGGGCAGCTCCAGCGCCTGGCACACCTCCGGATGCAGCTCGCCGGCGTGCCCCACCAGCACCCCGCCGACGGTCAGCTCGGCGCACCGACCCGGATGCCACGGCGCGTGCCGGTCGGCCCGTACGGCCAGCGAGACGCCGGCGGTGCGCGCCACCAGCCGGGCCGCCGCGAGCGCGTCGGTCCAGTCCGCCACCCGACCATCACCCCACCAGCCGGCCCGCTGCACCTCACCGGTGACGACGGCCGCCACCCGGTACGGCTGGCGCGGCACCACGGCGAGCGCGGCGGCCAGTTCGGTGTCGGTGGGCCGCCGGTCCACCGGCAGCGCCGGCACCTCGGCCAGGGTGTCGGCCGCCGGCCGGAACACCAGTCCGGACTCGAACAGCGCGACGTCGCGCTGCCCCCGGGCCAGGTTGCGCCGCAACGTCGCGAGCAGCGTCGGCAGCAAGGTGGTGCGCAGCAACGGTTCCCGCTCCGACAGCGGGTTCGCCAACCGCACCGCGGTCCGGCGCGCGTCGTCGTCGGGCAACCCCAGCGCGTCGAACGACTCCGGGCTGACGAACGGGTAGCTCAGCACCTCCACGTAGCCGGCCTCGGCCAGCGCCCGCGCCACCGACCGGCGAAGCCGCTGCGCGTCGGTCAGCCCGTTGCCGGCCACCACCGGCGGCAACACCGACGGCACCTTGCCGTACCCGTCGAGGCGAACCACCTCCTCGACCAGGTCGACGGGGTCGACCAGGTCCGGCCGCCAGCTCGGCGGGGTGACCGCCATCGTGTCGTCTGCCACGGCGACCTGCGCGCCGACCGCCTCGACCAGCTCCACCACCCGCGACAGCGGGTAGTCGACGCCGACGACCCGGCCGGGCAGCGACGCGGGCAGCAGCACCGTCTCCGGCGGTACCACCTGATTCACGTCGACGACCTCGGCGCCCGCGGTGCCACCGCCGTACTCGACCAGCAGGTCCACCGCGCGCTGCAACGCGACCAGGGTGACGGCCGGGTCGACGGCTCGTTCGAACCGCTTCGACGCCTCGGACAGCAGCCGGTGCCGGCGAGCGGTGCGGCTGATCGAGGCCGGATCCCAGTGCGCCGCCTCGAACAGCACGTCGGTGGTGGCCCCGCCGACCTCGGTGGTCGCGCCGCCCATCACCGCAGCCAGCGAGATCACCCCGGTGTCGTCGCAGATCACCAGGTCCTCGGTGGACAGTGCCCGGTCGACGTGGTCGATCGTGGTCAGCCGTTCGCCTTCCCGGGCGCGGCGGACCACCAGGTCACCGGTCAGCGTGCCGGCGTCGAACGCGTGCATCGGCTGACCCAGCTCCACCATCACGTAGTTGGTGACGTCCACCGGCAGCGAGATCGACCGGATCCCGGCGTGCGCCAGCCGTCGCACCATCCACTGTGGACTGGGTGCGGCCGGGTCGACGCCGGTCACCAACCGGGCGCTGAACCGGTCGCAGCCGGTCGCGTCCTCGACCAGGATCCGCCGACCCGCCGACGCCTGCGCCGAGCCCCCGGTCGCCGGCCGGTCCGCCGGGTCCCGGTACGGCGCGTCCAGCGCGCGGGCCAGTTCCCGGGCCAGGCCGCGGATCGACAGCTGGTAGCCGCGGTCCGGGGTGATCGACAGGTCGAACACGACCTCGTCCAGCCCGACCACCGGCCGGGCGTCGGTACCTGGCGCGGCCACGGTGTCGGCCGGCAGCACGATGATGCCGTCGTGGTCGTCGCCCAGGCCCAGCTCGCGGGCCGAGCAGATCATCCCGGCCGACAGCCTCCCGTAGGTCTTGCGGGCGCCGATGGTGAACTCGCCCGGCAAAACGCCGCCGGGCAGGATCACCACGACCAGGTCACCGACCGCGAAGTTGCGCGCGCCGCAGACGATGCTCTGTGGCGCACCGGTGCCGTTCGCGGCGCCGACATCGACCTGGCAGTACCGGATCGGCTTCTTGAACCCGGTCAGCTCCTCGATGTCGAGCACCTTGCCGACCACCAGCGGACCCCGCACGCTCGCCGCGAGGTCACTGATCTCCTCCACCTCGACGCCGAGTGCGGTGAACGCCTCGCCGATCTCGGCGGCGGTGCGGGTGACGGGAACGTCCACGGCCTCCCGAAGCCATGACAGCGGTACCAGCACGGCTCAGACCTCCATCCCGTACGCGCGGCTGAACCGCACGTCGCCCTCGACGATGTCGTGCATGTCGCTCACCCCGTACCGGAACATCAACGAGCGGTCGATGCCCATCCCGAACGCGAACCCGGAGTAGCGCTGCGGGTCGATGCCGCAGGCGGTCAGCACCCGCGGGTTGACCATGCCGCAGCCGCCCCACTCGACCCACTGCGGCCCGTCCCGGTGCTCCGGGAACCAGATGTCGTACTCGGCCGACGGCTCGGTGAACGGGAAGTAGTGCGGCCGGAACCGGGTCTTCGCGTCCGGCCCGAACACCGCGCGGGCGAAGTGGTCCAGCGTGCCGCGCAGGTGCGCCATGGTGATGCCCTCGGCCACCACCAGCCCCTCCACCTGGTGGAAGACCGGAGTGTGGGTGGCGTCCAGTTCGTCGGTGCGGTACACCCGGCCGGGGCAGATGATCGCGATCGGCGGCTGCCGGTCGAGCATCGTGCGCACCTGGCCCGGCGAGGTGTGGGTGCGCAGCACCAGACCCGGCGTGTCGGTGTAGAAGGTGTCCATCTCGCCGCGCACCGGGTTGTCCGGCCCGATGTTGAGCGCGTCGAAGTTGAACCAGCTCGACTCGGCCTCCGGCCCGTCGACCACCTCGTAACCCATCCCGACGAACAGGTCGCAGATGCGTTCGATCAGCACCGGCAGCGGATGGCGGGCGCCGAGCGGGCTGCGATCGACCGGCAGCGTGACGTCGACGGTCTCCTCGTCGAGCACCCGCTGGCGTTCGGCCGCCTCGATCGCCGCATGCCGGGCGTCGTACGCGGCCTGGATCGCGGTGCGGGCCGCGTTGACCCGCTTGCCCGCGTCGGACTTCGCGGCCGGCGGCAGGCTGCCGATCTCGCGGCGGGCCAGCAGTACCGGCGCCCGGTCGCCCAGGTGCGCCACCCGGGCGGCGGCCAGCTCGTCGGCGCGTTCGGCCGCCGCGAACGCCTTCTCCGCGGCGGTCACCGCCGCGTCGAGGGAGGCCGGGTCGAGCAGCGTGGCCTCCTTCGGGTCGTACGGATCATTGCGATAGGACATGACTCTCCCGGTAAGGCCCCGATGCGGGGTTGCTGTCGCCCGGCGACCGCCCGTGTTCGATGGGTACGCCAGCGCCAGAGTCTACGGATGCGGGCCATGCGGCTATGCCGCAGCCCGCCCAGCGCACCGGGCGAGGAGGTTCCTCGGCCCGCCGCTAGGCGGGCCGGCTAAACGAGAGCGGCCGGCGACGTGGGCCGCGGCGGCGCGGCCCGCATCCGGCACCGGCCCGGCAGCGGTCGACGCTGGTCGACGGGCACGCCGACCGGGACGGACGCGCGGCCCACGACTCGGCCATCGTCATCGCCCCTCGGCATCGGTGCGGCTCGGCTCGGCGGCGCCCCGCGGGCGCTGCGCACGGGCCGAAGTGTACAGGCAGACCGCGGCGGCGGCAGCCAGGTTCAGGCTCTCGGCCCGGCCGTGGATCGGTACCCGGACCCGGGCGTCGGCCGCCGCGGACAGCTCGGCGGACAGGCCGTGCGCCTCGGTACCGAACAGCCACCCGGTCGGCACCGCGAACGCGCCGGCATCGACCAAGTCGTCCAGGTCGTACGCCCCGCGCAGATCGGTGGCGGCCACCCACAGCCCGGCCGACCGCAACGCCGCGACCACCGCCAGCGGCGCACCACCACGCACCACGTCGAGGTGGAAGACGCTCCCGGCCGAGGACCGCACGCACTTGCCGTTGTAGACGTCGACACTGTCGTCGGTGAACACGACCGCATCGGCGCCGGCGGCGTCCGCGGTGCGCAGCACCGTACCGGCGTTACCCGGGTCGGCGATGCCCGCCAGCACCACGACCAGCCGCGGTCGCCGGGCCAGGACGTCGGCGAGCGGCACGTCACGGTACCGGCAGACGGCGACCAGGCCCTGCGGGTTCCTGGTGTCCGCCAACGAGGCCAGCGCCCGGTCGGTCACCGCGGACACCCGGACCCCGGCCGCCCGCGCGGACTCCACCAGCGAGGCGTACCGGGACAGCGCCTCGACGGTGCCGAACAACTCCTCGGCACCGACCGCCTCGACGGTGCCGAACAACTCCTCGGCACCGACCGCCTCGACGGTGCCGAACAACTCCTCGGCATCGACCGCCTCGACAGCGCCGGCCGGGCGCTCGCCCGCTCCGGTCAGGGGCTCGACAGCGCCGGCCGCATCCTCGACAGCGAGGGCCTCGGACACGGCCTGCGGCCCCTCGGCCAGGAACCGCCGCTGCTCGTCGCGGCGGGACCGGCGCAGCAGGGTGCGGGCACGAACGACCCGGGGTGTCCGCTCGGTGTACACCGTGCCGACGTCCCCGGGTCGCCCGGTCATGCCGTTCTCGCCGCTCAGGCGGCGTCGCTTTCCGGCACCGCCTGGTGCGCCACCGCGACCAGTGCGGTGAACGCCTTGGCGTCGCTGACCGCGAGCTCGGCGAGCACCTTGCGGTCCACCTCGACACCGGCCGCCTTCAGGCCCTGGATGAACCGGTTGTAGGTCATCCCGTTCGCGCGGGCCGCCGCGTTGATCCGGGTGATCCACAGCCGGCGGAAGTCACCCTTGCGCGCCCGGCGATCCCGGTACGCGTAGGTCATCGAGTGGAGGACCTGCTCCTTGGCCTTGCGGTACAGCCGGGAGCGCTGGCCGCGGTAGCCGCTGGCCGTCTCCAGCATGGTCCTGCGCTTCTTCTGGGCATTCACTGCCCGCTTGACGCGTGCCACGGGTCTTCTCTCCTGCTCACTGCTCAGACGTCAGCCACCGGCCGCAGCGGCGGCGGTGGTGACGCGGGGAGGCGGATCTGGGGTGACTGGTCAGCGACCCAGCAGCCGCTTGATCCGATTCACGTCGTTCTTGGCAAACTCCTTGGTGCCAGCGAGCCGACGCATCATCGACGACGGCTTCCACTCTGCGTAGTGGCGCCGGTTCGCGCGCTCGTGGCGCAGCTTGCCTGTCCCGGTCACCTTGACCCGCTTGGTCATGCCCGAGTGGCTCTTGTTCTTCGGCATCGAGGTTTGTCTCCTTGACGTCGTCCCCGCCGGGAGCGGCGGGGACGGGTTACTAGCGGGCGTCTGCGTCCGGTTCGTCCGGTGACGCCTGGCCGCCCTGACGCGCGGCCTCCTTGGTGGCGCGATGCGGCGCGACGACCATGATCATGTTTCGGCCGTCCTGCTTGGGGGCCGACTCCACGTAGCCCAGCTCGTCGATCTCCTCGGCGAGCTTGCGCAGCAGTCGGAATCCCAGCTCGGGCCGGCTCTGTTCGCGACCCCGGAACATGATCGTGATCTTGACCTTGTCTCCGGCCTTGAGGAACCGCACGACGTGACCCTTCTTGGTCTCGTAGTCGTGCGAGTCGATCTTCGGTCGGAGCTTCATCTCCTTGATGACGGTCTGCTGCTGGTTGCGCCGCGCCTCGCGCGCCTTCAGTGCGCTCTCATACTTGAACTTGCCGTAGTCCATGAGCTTGCACACCGGAGGGCGCGCCATCGGCGCGACCTCGACCAGGTCCATGTCCACGTCCTGAGCCAGTTTGATCGCCTGGTCGAGCGGGACGATACCGACCTGCTCTCCCTCCGGGCCGACCAACCGGACCTCGCGTGCGCGGATCTGGTCGTTGATGCGTGGCTCGGCGCTGATGTGGCCTCCTCAACTCGGTGCCTGCCAACCGCCGTTGGTCGGCGGTCGCGGCCCGCCGCGGCGCGGCGGACCCACCAAGCGGCACCCGACCACACGAAAGGGCCCCGGCAGTCATGCCGAGGCCCGCTCGAACCGGTCACACCGACGGCAAGGCCGCCGAAGACCGCCCAACCACCCAGTGGCCGGACGATGGACCGGACCCGGACGCCACGCGGCGACTCGGGTGGGAGCGGGGCTCCACTTGGTGTCCTGTCAACACTACCTGTGACTTCGTGAACCGACACCTGGTCGGCCCGAAGGCACGCCGGCCCAGTGTAGCCGCCTGCCGCGGAAACCCGGCAGCGACCCCCACCGGCCGTGGTACCGGTCAGGACCGGTGCGGCCCGGCTCCGGGCTGTCCGGCTCCGGGCTGTCCGGTCGCACCGCCGTGCGCGGCCAGCAGCCGGCGCAGCGCGCGCACCGCGTCCAGCGCGTACTCCTTGTCGCTCGCCTGGATCGCCATCAGCGCCACCTCGTCGTCGTCGGCCAGCTCCAGGCTCGCCCACGGCGAGCTGCGGTTGAACTTCACCGCGCGGACCACGTCCCAGGGCAGCTGGTAGCCACCGATGATGTTGCGCACGGTCACGCCGTTCGCATCGGCGCGGACCCGCGGACGCGCGATGGTCATGATCCCGAGCCCGATCAGGGCACCCAGGATCACCATCGCCACCTGGTCGCCGCGATGGAACACGCCGCCGCCCTCGGTCTTGCCGGTCAGCGCCGTCGCGGTCGAGGCGAAGACGACGAAGATCGCGATCGCCGCGATCGTGCAGATCCAGCGCACCTTGCGCGGCCGCACGTCCACGGCCGGGGTGGCCGACGTGCCGGCGGCCGGCGAGATCGGATGACTCGCGTCAGCACTCACACGTCGAGTCTGCCTCGCCGCGCCCGCCGGGTCACCGGCGGGGCCGGGCCGCGACCCCGGACAGCAGCACCGCCACCACCGTGAGCGCCGCGCCGGCCAGTACGGTCGGGGTCGGGTGCGTGGCGCCCGGCACGAACCGATCCAGCAGCAGGCCACCGACCAGCTGGCCGGCCACCACCGCGAGCCCGGTACGCAGCACCCCCAGGGTGCGGATCGCCAGCAGGTTGGCGCCCGTCACCACCAGGGCGAGCACGCCGCCCAGATACAGCCACCAGCCGGCGCCGGGCGGGTGCGGCGCCAGCCCGCCGAACGCCGCGAACACGCCGCTGGCCAGCGACAGCACCGAGGTCCCGACCAGCGCGTTGACCAGCGAGGCCGAGCCGACGTTGCGCGCCACCAGGTTGACCCGGCCGTTGAGCGCGGACTGCACCGCCAACCCCAGCCCGAGCAGCAACACGAACCCGACCAGGCCCACCGCGAGCTGGCCGACCGGCCGGCCCGACTGCGCCACCGCCACCGCGGCGACCGCGAGTGCCGCACTGCCCAGCCGGACCGGGCTGACCGGCAGGCGCCCCGTCGGCCCCAACCCGATCCGGTCGGTGACGATGCCGCCGATCGAGGTACCGCACACCTGGACCACGGTGACCATCGCGACGCCCAGTACCGGGACGCTCAGCGCGGAGCCGGCGACGAACAGCGCGCCGCACGCGCCGCCCAGGTACTGCCACGGTCTCAGCCGGCCCCGGCGCAACCGGCGCAGCCCCGCCCGTACCGGCGGGAACGCGCACGCGGCCACCAGCAACAGCCCCGTGGCGACCCCGTTGGAGATCAGCGCCGCCAGTACCGGGGTGCCGATACGCTGCGCGAGCGCGCCGTTGACCATTCCCTGCGCGGCCGAACCGGCGCCACCGGTCAGTGCGATCGCCACCGCCGCCGGGGCCGGCAGCAACCCGGCGGCCAGCCGGCCGGACCGGCTCGCCGCGGATCCGCCGGCGGTCCCGGTCCGCCGCGCCCGGCTGGCGCTGCCGGACCGATCACCGGTGTCCGGCCCGGCCCGCTCGGCCGCGGCCCGGGTGCGCGGGGCGCCGGATGCGGTCGCCGCCGCTCCGGCCGTGGCCCCGACGCGCCGATCCCCGGACGCCGACCCCGCCGATTCGGCCGTGCCCCCGACGCGCGAGACCCCGGACGCCGGCCCCGCCGGTTCGACCGTGGCCCCGGCAGGCGGGTCCCCGGACGGTTCCCGGTCGGGCGGCGCGGTCACAACCGGCAGGCACTGATGTCCGTCGCGAGGATGGCTCGGGCGCCCACCTCGTACAGCTCGTCCATCACCCGCTGCGCGTCGGTGCGAGCGATCATCGCCTGTACCGCCACCCACCCCTCGCGGTGCAGCGGCGAGACGGTCGGCGCCTCGATGCCCGGGGTCAACTCGGACGCCCGGTCCAGGTGCTCGACCCGCACGTCGTAGGCGAGCATCACGTACCGCCGGGCCACCAGCACCCCGGACAGCCGCCGGGTCAGCTGGGTCACCGCGCCGTTGCCGGACATCCCGGACCGGCGCACCAGTACCGCCTCGGAGCGCAGCAGCGGCGCGCCGAACGGCTCCAGCCCGGCCTGGCGCAGCGTCGCGCCGGTGGACACCACGTCGGCCACCACGTCGGCGACGCCCAGCGCCACCGCGTTCTCCACCGCGCCGTCGAGCCGGATCACGTGCGCCGACACGCCGGCCTCGGCGAGCTGGCGGTGCACCACCCCCGGGTACGAGGTGGCGATGCGCCGGTCGGCCAGCTCGGACAGCTCTGCCACGGTGCCGGGACGCGCCGCGTACCGGAAGACCGAGCCACCGAAGCCCAGTTCGAGGATCTCCTCGGCCGGGGCACCGGAGTCGATCAGCAGATCGCGGCCGGTGATGCCCAGATCCAGGTCACCGGAGCCGACGTAGGTGGCGATGTCGCGCGGACGCAGGTAGAAGAACTGCACCGAGTTCGCCTCGTCGGTGCAGGTCAGGTCCTTCTCGGTACGGCGCTGCCGGTAACCGGCCTCGCGCAGCATGTCGATGGCGGGCGCGGACAGCGACCCCTTGTTCGGTACGGCGATGCGCAGCATGCAGCGACTCCCGGACGATGGCGGGTGGGTGAACGACGACGGGTGCGGCCGACTACAGATGTCGGTACACGTCGTCGAGCGTGAGCCCCTTCGCGATCATCAGCACCTGCGCGTGGTAGAGCAGCTGGGAGATCTCCTCGGCGGCCCGGTCGGCACCCTCGTGCTCGGCCGCCATCCACGACTCGGCCGCCTCCTCGACGACCTTCTTGCCGATCGCATGCACGCCGGCCTGCAGTGCCGCGACCGTCCCGGAGTCCGGATCGGCGGCGGCGGCCTTGGCCGACAGTTCCGCGAACAGCTGATCGAAGGTCTTCACGGTGTCCCATTCTGGCAGTTCCGCCCTGCGGGACGACGGCCGGTCCGCGGTACCGCCCGAGCCGGCACCGAACGCTCCCGGCCCGGGCCCTCGCTGCCCGACCAGCCAGGCGCCCGGTGCCGGCCCGCCAGGCGCCCGGTGCCCGGCCAGCCGGACACTCGGTACCCGACCAGCCGGACGCTCAGTGCCCGCCCGGCAGGGTCGGCATCCCGTTGCCCGGCTCGGTGGTCGTACCGTTGCCCGGCATCGTGGTCTGGCCGGGCCGGCCGCCGGTGCCGGGACTCGACGACGGGCCGCTGCCGGGCTGCGCAGTGCTCGACGGGCTGGCCGCTGCCGACTGCCCGCACGGCCGTGGGCCGTCCGGGCTCGGCGAGGCGGTGGTCGACGGTTGCCCGCCGCCGGCGCTGGGACTGGCACCGAGCCCGCCGCCGGTCGGGTTCTTCCCGCCGTTCAAGCCGCCACCGTTGTCGCCGCCGTTCAACCCGCCGTTGTCACCCGTCCCGCGCTGGCCGCCGTCGAGGCCGCCGGTGGACCGGCCGCTGGCGGACGGGCTCGGTGCACCGAGGCCACCGTTCCCGTTGCCGCCGTCGCTACCTGCCGACGGTGACGCGGTCGCGGAGGCGCAGGCCGACGAGGCGGACGCGCTCGGCCGAGGCTGCGCCTTCGCGGTGTCCTTGCCGTCCTTGCAACCACTGAGCGCGGCCACCCCCACCGCAGCGAACACCACAATGCCGACTATTCGACGAATACGCACGGAACATTCCAATCCCCCAGAAGACATCGCGACCGGAGGGTAGGTGGGCACCGCAACCCGCCGCCCCGGACCAGGACGGGGGCGTCACCCGGTTCAGCCGCGCAGGGCGCGGATCGTCAGCGCCGCATCCAGCGCGGCGATGGTGGCGTCGAAGCCCTTGTCCTCCGGCGAACCCGGCAGCCCGGCCCGATCGCGCGCCTGCTGCTCGGTGTGCACCGTCAGCACCCCCTGCCCCACCGGCACCCCGGTGTCCAGTGCGACGCGGGTCAGCCCGTCGGTGACCGACCGGCACACCATCTCGAAGTGCTCGGTCTCTCCCTTGATCACCACGCCCAGCGCGACGACCGCGTCGCAGCGCTCGGCGAGCGCCGCCGCGACCACCGGCAGCTCGACCGACCCGGCGACCCGTACCGACCGCACGTCGGTGACGCCGCACGCGGCGGCGGCCGCCTCGGCGCGGGCCACCATCCGGTCGGTCAGCTTCTCGTGCCAGCGGGCGGCGACCAGGCCGAGCCGCAGCCCGGCCGCGGCCGGTAGCGCATCGGACAGGTCAGGTGCGGCGTGCCCGGCCATCAGGCGTGTCCTTCCCGCAGTTCGTCGAAGTCGGGTAGATCGGTGAGCAGGTGCCCGAGCCGGTCCCGTTTGGTCTTGAGGTAGTTGATGTTGTCCGGCCCGGCCGGCACCGGCAGCGCCACCCGCTCGGCGATGCGCAGCCCGTACCCGGCCAGCGCGGTCCACTTGTCCGGGTTGTTGGTGAGCAGCCGGATGCTGCGCACGCCGAGATCGGCGAGGATCTGCGCGCCGATGCCGTAGTCCCGGGCGTCGGCCGGCAGCCCCAGCGCCAGGTTCGCGTCCACCGTGTCGGCACCGCCGTCCTGCAGGTGGTACGCGCGGAGCTTGGACAGCAGGCCGATGCCGCGGCCCTCGTGCCCGCGCAGGTACACCACCACGCCGCGGCCCTCGGCGGCCACCGTGCGCAGCGCCGCGTCCAACTGCGGGCCGCAGTCGCAGCGCAGCGAGCCGAACACGTCCCCGGTCAGGCATTCCGAGTGCACCCGGACCAGCACGTCCTCGCCGTCACCGACGTCGCCGGCGACCAGCGCGATCTGTTCGGTGTCGTCGAGCAGGCTGCGGTAGCCGACCGCCCGGAACTGCCCGTACGGGGTGGGCAACCGGGTGCCGACCACCCGTTCGACCTGCTTCTCGTGCCGGCGCCGGTACGCGATCAGGTCGGCGATGGTGATCAGGGTCAGCTCGTGCTCGGCGCAGAACACGCTCAGCTCGTCCACCCGGGCCATCCCGACGTCCTTCTGGCTGACCACCTCGCACAGCACGCCGACCGGCGGCAGGCCGGCCAGCCGGGCCAGGTCCACGGCGGCCTCGGTGTGCCCGGGCCGGCGCAACACGCCACCCTCCCGGGCCCGCAGCGGCACCACGTGACCCGGCCGGCGGAAGTCGGTCGCGGTCGACCCCGGATCGGCCAGCAGCCTGATCGTACGAGCCCGATCGGTGGCCGAGATGCCGGTGGTGACGCCTTCCGAGGCGTCCACCGTCACGGTGTAGGCGGTCCCGCGCCGGTCCTGGTTGACGTGGTACATCGGGGGCAGCGCGAGCCGGTCGCAGTCGGCGCCGGGCAGCGGCACGCAGATGTAGCCGGACGTGTAGCGCACCATGAACGACAGCAGTTCGGGCGTCGCCTTCGCCGCGGCGAAGATCAGGTCGCCCTCGTTCTCCCGGTCCGGGTCGTCGATCACCACGACCGGCCGCCCCGCGGCGATGTCCTCGATCGCCTGCTCGACCGTGCCGAACCCGGTCACCGGCGACTGCACGCCGGTCATCGCGCACGCTCCGGCGACCCGACGAGCTTCTCCAGATGCTTGCCGATCACGTCCACCTCGATATTGACCAGCCCACCGACCGGCCGGCAGCCCAGCGTGGTGGCCCGCCGGGTGGTCGGGATCAGGCTCACCGCGAACGACACGTCGTCGACGTCGGTGACGGTCAGCGACACGCCGTCCACCGCGATCGACCCCTTGACCACCACGTACCGGTTGAGATCCGGCGGCAGGGCGATGCGCACGTCCTCCCAGTGCTGTGCCGGCCGGCGGTCGAGCACCGTACCGACGCCGTCGACGTGGCCCTGCACCAGGTGACCGCCGATCCGGCCGCCGAGCTTCGCGGCCCGCTCCAGGTTGACCCCGTCGCCGGCGACGAGGCCGTCCAGGGTGGAACGCTCCAGCGTCTCGCGCATCACGTCGGCGACGAAGGTGCCGGCGTCGGTGTCGACCGACACCACGGTCAGGCACACGCCGTTGACGGCGATCGAGTCGCCGTGGCCCGCGTCGCTTGCCACCAGCGGTCCCCGCACCGTGAACAGAGCGGCATCGGCCAACCGCTCGACGGCGGTCAGCTCGCCCAATTCCTCGACGATCCCGGTGAACATGTGCCCCGCGCTCCTTCCTCGATGCGCGAGGCGGGCAGGGCATCATGCGGGCACACGGCGAAGCACACGCATCGCCGACACGTCGGCACGGCACGCCGCACCGACGCTGCCCGCGCGCTTGCTCCCTTCCGGACTTTGACCGTCGGCTCCGGACTCTCACCGGATCCACCGGCACCGTGGTCGTCGCCGTCCACAGTGCCGGGTCGCGGGCTTCACGGGCTTGCCGTGTCACCGCCGGTTCGGAATTTCACCGAACCCCGCCAGCGCGCGTGCTGGTTTCGCACCCTCCAGTCTGGCACGTCGCGGCGGCGGCTCCGAGCAGTACCCGCGTCTGGTTGGTCACTGCGGCCCGGAAGGCGGCGGCTCGGCACCGGCCGCCTCGACGCGGTTGCGCCGGCGGTCGACGGCCACGTACGAGCCGGGCCGGGACTTCGCCACCTGCTTCATCTCGGTGGCCACGGCGACCACCTCGCGTGGATCGCCGAACCTGCGGTGCTGCGAGCTCGCCACCCCGATCGACAGCGTGACCAGCGGAAACGTGTGGATCTCGCGCCGCCGGTCGGGGAGCCGGAGGTGCCCGGCGGCGGCGTCGGCCGGGTCGTACAGCTCGACCACGCCGGCCTCGAACGCCGCGATCGCGTGCTCGGTGATCGCCTCGACCTGCCCGGGCAGGCACAGCACGAGGAAGTCGTCGCCACCCACGTGGCCCAGGAACGGCACCGGGGTGCCCGCCGCGGTGACCGCCTCGTACAGCACGTGCGCCAGCAAGCTGATGAACTCGTCGCCACGGACGAATCCGTACGCGTCGTTGACGCTCTTGAACCGGTCGATGTCCACGTAACACAGGGCGAACCGGTCGTCCCGCCGGACCCGGGCGGCGATCTCGCGCAGGATCCGGGTGTTCCCCGGCAGCCCGGTCAGCGGCGACGCCTCCCGTACCTCCCGGTTGCGGCGCAGCGTCGAGCGCACCCGGGCGACCAGCTCCAGGGTGTCGAACGGCTTGATGATGTAGTCGTCGGCCCCGGCGGTCAGCCCGGCCACCCGGTCCGCGCCCAGCCCCTTGGCGGTCAGCATGATCACCGGCAGGCCGGCGGTGAGCGGATCGGCCCGGATCCGGCGGGTCACCTCGACGCCGTCCAGCTCGGGCATCATCACATCCAGCAGCACCAGGTCCGGCCGGTGCCGGGCGATCTCGGCCAGCGCCTGCACACCGTCCGCGGCGACCGCCACCTCGAACCCCTCGAACCGCAGGTTCATCTCGACGAAGCGGACGATGTCCGGGTCGTCGTCGACGACCAGCACCCGACCGGGCCCGGCCGACCGGTGCTCGGTCACGACGCCGCGGCCCGAGCCCGTTCCCGCAACGCGCGCGCCGCCGCGGCCGGGTCCTTGGCGCCGTAGATCGCGGTACCGGCGACGAACGCGTCCGCGCCGGCCTGCGCCGCCTGCTCGATGGTGTCGGCGTTGATGCCGCCGTCGACCTCGATCCGGATCGACAGCTCACCCCGGGCGGCCCGCACCGCGCGCACCTTGTCCAGCAGCTCGGGCAGGAACCGCTGGCCGCCGAAACCGGCCTTGATCGTCATGACCAGCAGTGTGTCGAACTCGGGCAACAGGTCGAGGTAGGGCTCGATCAGGGTGTCCCGGTCGATGGCCAGCCCGGCCTTGCTGCCGGCGGCGCGCAGCCGCCGGGCCAGCGCCACCGGGTCGTCGGTCGCCTCGGCGTGGAAGGTCACGTTGTACGCCCCGGCCTCGGCGTAGCCGAGCGCCCACCGGTCCGGGTCGTCGATCATCAGGTGGCAGTCCAGCGGCACGTCGGTGGCCCGGCGCAGGCTCTCCACCACCGGCAACCCGATGGTCAGGTTGGGCACGAAATGGTTGTCCATCACGTCCACGTGCAACCAGTCGACCTCGTCGGCGACGACGGCAGCCTCGTCGGCCAGCCGGGCGAAGTCGGCGGCCAGCATGCTCGGTGCGATCAGCGGCTCGATGTGCTCCACGGTCGGCCAGTCTACGGCCGACCGGCCAGCCGGCCCATCCGGCGCGACCCACCGGGCAGCCGAACCGGCCGGCGGGCCCCGCCCCGGCCGGCGGGCGACCGACCGGGCGGCCGCATCGGCGCGGTGCCGGTGGCTACCGGCCGGCGGGTCAGCCGCCGGTACGGCCGTCGATGCGCTCCCGCAGGAAGTCGGCGTGGCCGTTGTGCCGCGCGTACTCCTCCAGCATGTGCGCGTAGCACCAGCGCAGCGACATGGTGCCGAGCTTCGGGTGCTCGAAGGTGGCGTCCAGCGACAACGCGGCGACCGCGGCGCGGGCGCCCTCCTGCTCGGCCACCAAGGTGGCGTAGTCCTCGGCCGCGCCGGCCGGGTCGGCCTGCTCGAAGTCGGCGTCGGAACCCGGGTACAGCTCGGGCAGCTCGGCGCCGCCGAACCGACGGCGGAACCACTGCCGCTCCACGTCGGCCATGTGCCGCACCAGGCCCAGCAGCGACAGGTTGGACGGCGGCACCGCCCAGCGCGCGAGCTGCTCGCCGGTCAGACCGGCGCACTGATGCAGCAGGGTGGCCCGATGCCACTCCAGCAGTCCTTCGAGGACGGCGCGCTCGTCACCGACGAACGGCTCGTCGACGCGCTTGATCTCCGGTGCGATCCACGACATCCGGTCATGATGCCGCAAAACCACGCCGCCGTGGGGTCGCCGTCCGGCGTGGCGCCGGGCGGCCGGCGGCGGTCCGGCCCGGACCGCCGGATCAGCCGATCGAGGTGTAGGCGACGACACCGCGGCGCAGCGCGTCGACCGCCTGCCGGCAGGTTCGGCGCAGCGGGTCGTCGGCCGGTACCGCGATCTGTTCGAGCAGGTCGATGACCTGCCGGCACCACCGGACGAAGTCGCCGGCCGGCATCTCGCCGTCCACCCCGGACGCGCTCGCGAGCACCTTGGCCAGGGGCTCGCCGCGGGCCCAGCGATACATCGGCCAGGCGAAGCCGAGGTCGGGTTCGCGGGTCAGCCGCAGCCCGTACCGCTGCTCGGCGGCGAACAGCTCGCCGAACAGCGCGAGGCTCGCCTCGACCGCCGCCTCGGCGTTGCCGTGCGGCACCGCCACCCGGTCCTCGGACTCCCGGCGTGCCTCGTACACCAGGATCGAGGCGGCGGCGGCGAGTTCCGGTGCGGACAGCCCGGCCCACACCTCCCGGCGCAGGCACTCGGCGACCAGCAGGTCGGTCTCCGACCAGATCCGCGCCAGGGTACGGCCGGCGTCGGTCACCGAGTACCCGCCCGCGGAGCCGGCCAGGTAGCCGCGCTCGGCGAGCATCGCGCACACGTCGTCGAAGGTGCGCACCAGCGACCCGGTACGACCGGTCACCTTGTCCTGCAGCGCCGCCGTCTCCTGCTCCAGCCGCGCGTACCGCTGCGCCCAGCGGGCGTGGTCCTCCCGGTCCGGGCAGCGGTGGCAGGGGTGTGCGCGCAGTTCCCGGCGCAGCTCGACGAGCCGCTCGTCGTCGGCCGCGGCCGACCGGCCGCGGCGGGCGCGCCGGGTGTCGTCACCGGCGGCGACCTCGGCCCTGGACAGCGCGACCGCGAGGTCCCGCCGGGCCTGCGGCGAACGGTGGTTGAAGTGCCGCGGTACCCGGATGCGGCCCAGTGCCGTGGCGTCCCCGAGTTCGGCACCGGGCAGCCGGCCCGCCCACCGGTCCTCGGTGAGCACCAGCGGGCGCGGGTCGTCCCGGGCGCTGTCGCCCGGATCGAGCACCACGGCGAGCCCGGCCCGGCGGCCGCGCGGGATCCGGACGATGTCACCGACCCGCAGCATCGCGAGCGCCTGCGCGGCCTGCGCCCGCCGGTTGG
Organism: Actinocatenispora thailandica; assembly: GCF_016865425.1. Taxonomy (NCBI): domain Bacteria; kingdom Bacillati; phylum Actinomycetota; class Actinomycetes; order Micromonosporales; family Micromonosporaceae; genus Actinocatenispora; species Actinocatenispora thailandica. The sequence goes on from NZ_AP023355.1 coordinate 3,436,382, forward strand.
CCGAGCTGCGCCGGCCGAGCGAGCGTTCCCGCTCGGTGATCGCGGTACGCAGCGCGAAGTACCCGGCGAAGTCGCCCAGCTCGCAGTGCATCCGCTCGGCCAGCCGCCGCGCGTTCTCCTCGTTGCGCTGCACCTGGTGCGCCAGGCCGACCACCGAGCGATCCGCCTGGAACTGCGCGAAGCTGCGGGACAGCACCTCCCGGGAACGCTCGAAGCCGAGCATCTCGATGCTGTTGACCGCCATGTTGTAGGACGGCCGGAAGCTGGAGCGCAGCGGATAGGTTCGGGTCGAGGCGAGGCCGGCGACGTGCCGCGGGTCGGTGTCCGGCGACCACAGCACGACCGCGTGGCCCTCGATGTCGATGCCGCGCCGGCCGGCCCGCCCGGTCAGCTGGGTGTACTCCCCCGGCGTGATGTCCACGTGCGCCTCGCCGTTGTACTTGACCAGGCGCTCCAGCACCACGCAGCGGGCCGGCATGTTGATGCCCAGCGCCAGCGTCTCGGTCGCGAACACCGCCTTGACCAGGCCACGGACGAACAGCTCCTCGACGATCTCCTTGAAGGTGGGCAGCATCCCGGCATGGTGTGCGGCCAGGCCGCGCTCCAGCCCCTCGAGGAACTCCCAGTAGCCCAGCACGGTGAGGTCCTCGCCGGCCAGCGCCGCGGTCCGCTTCTCGACCAGCGTCCGGATCTCGGCGCGCTCGGCCGGCGTGGTCAGCCGCAGCCCGGCACGCAGGCACTGGGTCACCGCGGCGTCGCAGCCGGCCCGGCTGAACACGAACAGGATCGCCGGCAGCAGCCCGGCACCGTCGAGCCGGTCGATCACGTCCGGTCGCGCCGGTGGCTGCCAGCGGCGCGGCCGGCCCCGCCGCCCGCCGCCCCACTCCAGCCGGCGCAGCTGCTCGCGGGTGTTGCGCAGCAGTTCGGGGTGCACCTCGTGCTTGCGCGCGGCGGCCTGGTCGTGGAACAGGTCGAACATCCGGCGGCCGACGAGCATGTGCTGCCACAGCGGCACCGGCCGGTGCTCGGAGACGACCACCTCGGTGCGGCCCCGTACGGTCACCAGCCAGTCGGCGAACTCCTCGGCGTTGGACACCGTCGCCGACAGCGACACCAGCATCACCGACGCCGGCAGGTGAATGATCACCTCCTCCCACACCGCGCCGCGGAACCGGTCGGCGAGGTAGTGCACCTCGTCCATCACCACGTACCCCAGACCGTCCAGAGTGGACGATCCGGCGTACAGCATGTTGCGCAGCACCTCGGTGGTCATCACGATCACCGGAGCGTCCGGGTTGATCGCGTTGTCGCCGGTCAGCAGCCCCACGTTGGCCGACCCGTGGCGGGCGGCCAGGTCGTTGTACTTCTGGTTCGACAGCGCCTTGATCGGCGTGGTGTAGAAGGCCTTGCGGCCCAGCCGCAGCGCGAGGAACACCGCGAACTCCCCCACCACGGTCTTGCCGGCACCGGTCGGCGCGCAGACCAGCACGCCGCTGCCGTCCTCGACCGCGGCACAGGCCTCCACCTGGAAGTCGTCGGGTTCGAAACCGAGGTCGGCGGCGAAGTCGGCGAACGCGGGCCGGCCGGGTGAGGTGCTCATACCCGCAAGGCTAGGCGCCCGGGTGGCCCCGGCGCCCGCGCATATCCCGGGAGAGGTACACAAACCGCAATCCGGGCGCGCCATCCGGTACCGGCACGTTGCCGCCCATACCCGCACCGTTGTCGAGGCGTCAGGCCCACTCGGTATCGTGCTGACGTGCCGGATGCCACGCCTCGTGACCCCTCCGCCGCATCAGGCGGCCCGCCCACCGCCGCTTCCCTGCTCGACGGAGCGCGCCGTCCGCGCGCCGTCCTGCTCGACTTCCACGGCACCATCGTGCAGGTCGAGCCGGCCGAACGGTGGGTACGGCTGGCCGCGGCGGCATGCGGCACCGACCTTCCCGCGGACCGCTGCGCCGGGCTGGCCGACGCGCTGGTCACCGCGGGCCGCGCCGGCGGCCCCCGCCCCGGCCGGATCCCGCCCGAGCTGGCCGAGGCGTACGCCGACCGGGACCTGTCCGAGCCGGCCCACCGCACCGCCTACACCGGGCTGGCCGCCACCGTCGACACCGGCATCGACGGCCTGCCGGACGCGCTGTACGAGCGGTTGCTGGATCCGGACGGCTGGCGGCTCTACCCGGACACCGTGCCGATGCTGCGCGCGCTGCGCGCCGCCGGCGTACCGGTCGCGGTGGTCAGCAACATCGGGTTCGACGTGCTGCCGATCGCCGCCGCGCTCGGCCTGGCCGACCTGATCGACCACTGGCTGCTGTCCTACCAGCTCGGTACCTGCAAGCCGGACCCGGCGATCTTCCTGCGGGGCTGCGCCGCGGTGCGGCACGAACCCGAGCAGACCCTGATGGTCGGCGACACCCAGGCCGATGCGGCCGCCGCCGCCATCGGCTGCCCCACCCTCGTGCTGCCGGCCACCGAACCGGACCAGGTGCACGGCCTCGCCGCCATCCTGCACCTGCTCGGCATCACCGGCTGAGGCCACCGCGCTGCACCGGGCCGGCAGTCCTTCCGGCCGGCAGGCCTTTCCGGCCGGCAGGCCGCCACCGGGCGGGCTCACCAGCCGCTTCAGGCAAGCAGTTGCAGGGCGTTCGGCACGCACTCCACCGTCACCGGCAGCGGCAGGCCGCGCTCGCCGTCCGCGTACGTCCGGCGCGGCTCGCCGTGGATCTCCAGGGTGCGCACCCGGCGCGTGGTCACCGCCGGATGGTCGATGTGCTTTCCCTTGCGCATCAACGACTTCATCTGCACCGCGGTGGCCCGCCCGATCGGCCCGATGACCGTCAGGTCGAGCATCCCGTCGGCCGGGTCGGCCGCCGGGCACACCGGCAGGCCACCGCCGTAACGCGCGGTGTTGCCGACCGCGACGATCATCGCGGTCAGCTCCTGGGTCTCCCCGTCCAGCACCAGCTTGTAGTCGTGCGGCGCCAGCCGGGCGATCTCCGCCAGGATCGACAGGTCGTACCGCCGGGGGCCCTTCGGCCAGCGCATCTGGTTGGCCCGCTCGTTGATCGAGGCGTCCAGTCCGGCCGACAGCACGGTGCCGAACCACAGCGGCTCCGCACCCGGGGCGGTCGCCCGGCCCAGGTCGATGATGGTGCGCTGGCCCTGGGTCAGCGCCGCCACCAGCCGCTTGATCGCCGGCTCCGGGTCGATCGGCAGGCCCAGCGCGCCGGCGAAGTCGTTGCCGGTGCCGATCGGGACCACGCCCAGCGGCACCTCGGTGCCGGCGACCGCCTGCACCGCGAGATGGACCGTTCCGTCGCCGCCGACCGCGACCAGCGCCGCCGGGGACCGGTCGACCGCCTCCCGGCAGGCTTGCTGCGCCCGCTCCCGGTCGGGCGCGGCCAGCACCCGCGGCACCAGCCGCGCGGCCCGCAACCGGCCCACCACGTCGGCGAGCACCCCGGCCCGCCGGCCGCGACCGGCGGTCGGGTTCACCAGCACGGCCACCTCAGCGCCATCGTTCACGGCATGACCGTACCGGTAGCCGGCAACGGGCGGCCAGACCGGTGGACGCCGGCCCGGCCGCTCGATCAGATGGTGTCGTCGAAGTTCGACCGGCGGCGCGAGCGCGGTGTCTCGTCCTCGTCCAGCGGCTCGGGTGCGCCGACCGGCTCCAGGTCGTCGACCGGTTCGGCCGTGTAGCTCAGCTCCGAAGCCTCGTCGTCGTCGACCGCGCCGTACTCGGCGGCGAGCTTGCGCGCCTTGCGCCGGTCGTTGAGGAACGCGAAGGCGACGGCACCGAAGTACAGCGTGACCATCGGGATGGCCAGGGCGGTCATCCCGAACGGGTCGGGTGTCGGGGTCACGAACGCCGAGATGACGAACATCAGGAAGATCGCGATCCGCCACCAGCCGAGCAGCCGCTTCGCGCTGAGGATGCCGGCCGCGTTGAGCAGCGCCAGGATCAGCGGGAACTCCAGCGCCAGGCCGAACACCACCATCAGCTTCGTCAGGAAGTCGAGGTAGCCGCTGACGTCGAGCATCGCTCTGACCTGGTTGTCCATCCCGGGTAGCAGGAAGGCCAGGCCGCGGGAGACGACGAAGTACGCGAGCACCACACCGCCGGCGAACAGCGGCACGGCGACGCCGACGAACCCGAACGCCCACCGGCGCTCGTTGCTGTGCAGCCCGGGGGCGATGAACGCCCACAGCTGGTAGAACCACACCGGGCAGGCCAGCGCGAGTCCGATGTACAGCGCGACCTTCAGCCCGACCACGAAGTACGAGGTGACCTGATAGGTGATCAGGTCACAAGCCTTGCCACTTCGATGGGCGAGCGCGAGACCGCAGTAGGGCTCGGTCAGGAACTGGATGACCTGCTTGTGCACCGCGTAGCCGATGATGAAGCCGACCAGGATCGCCAGGGCGGACTTGAACAGCCGGCTGCGCAGCTCCCGCAGGTGCTCCATGAGCGGCATGGAGCCGTCGGCCGCTCGTTGAAATTGTTCCGCCCGACGGCGGCGGAGAACCGGAGTCACGACTCGGTCGAGGTCACAGGTCCGTGGTGGACTTCTTGGCCGACCTGGACTCCTGCACCGGAGACACCACGTCGTCGGTCTCCAGCGGCTTACGACTGGTCTGCGCGTCGGCCTTCTCGGCCACGTCGCGGTCCTCGTCGTCGCGCAGCGTCTTGGTCTCGGCCTTGATGATCCGCAACGAGCGGCCCAGGCCACGCGCGGCGTCCGGCAGCTTCTTCGCGCCGAACAGCAAGATCAGCACCACCACGAGAATCGCGATGTGCCACGGCCTGAGGGCACCCATCTAACTCCACCTCCCGGTGCGAAGACCTTCCCATCCTACGTTCCGCCGTAGGGAACGTCTTCGGCCCAGCAGTTTGCTGCACGGCCCGGCGCGCCAAGTCTCGCCGGCCGGATGCGTCCCCGTCAACCAGGCGCGGCCGAAACCCGACACCAGACGCCATCTTACGGCTATGACCGGTGTCGACCCGCCAGCGGCAGCTCGTCCCGTACCTCCGCGAGTCGGGACCGGGCGGCGGCCAGTTCCAGGTCGAGCGTGCCGGTGCGCTCGGCCACCAGCATCAGCTGACCGCGCCGCTGGCGCAGCGCGGTGCCGGCCGCCCGCAGCGCCGGCAGCCGGCGCCGAAGCTCCACCAGGCCGACCGCCAGCAGCACCACGCCGACCAGCAGGATCGCAAGAACGACGAACCAGATGGCATGCACGTCGCTCACCCTAGGTCATCGCCTCGCCGGCCGACCGGAACGGCACGCCAGCCGCCCGATTCGCCCGACAACGACATCGCTGCCCGCCGCGCCCGACCAGGACGGCGCACCGGTCGCCCGTTCGCCCCGGATCTCAGTCGATCCCGTACGCGGCGAGCGCGGCCCGGGCCTCGTCGGCGACGGCGGCGGCCAGCTCCGGCGGCCCCACCACCTCCGCATCGGCGCCGAGCCCCAGCACCAGTCGCCGCGCCCAGGACAGATCGGAGGCGCGCAGCCGCACCCGCCAGCGTCCGTCCGGCTGCGGCTCGACCTGCTCGCACGGGTAGTACTCGGTGATCCACCGCGCGCCGCGGTCGACCAGCACGGTGACCTGTGGCTGGTCGGCGGTGGCCCGGAACGTGCCCCCGCGCAGGTCGGACGGTTGCGCCTGCGGTGGCGGGGCAGACCGCTCGGCCAGCTCGGTGAGCTGGTCGATGCGATCCAGCCGGAACAGCCGCACCGCGTCGGCCCGCCGGCACCAGGCCTCCAGGTAGGACCAGGCGCCGACGGTCAGCAGCCGCATCGGGTCGACCACCCGCTCGGTCGACACGTCGCGACCGGCCGTGTAGTAGCGGATCCGCAGCGCCCGTCCCCGGTCCAGGGCGCCACGCACCTCGGCGATGCGGTCGCTGTCGGCGGGACCGCGCACCGCGACCCGGCCGGCGGTGTCCGCCGCCTCGCCGGCCGCCGACTCGATCTTCGCCAGAGCCCGCTCCACCGCGTCGCGGTGCGCCAGCCCGGGCGTCTCGGCCAGCGTGCGCAGCGCCACCATCAGCGCCAGCCCCTCGTCCGGGGTCAGCCGCAGCGGCCGGTCGATGCCGGCGTCGTAGGTGATCGTGACGGTGTCGCCGTCCAGCGACATGTCGATCAGGTCTCCCGGTCCGTACCCGGGCAGCCCGCACACCCACAGCAGTTGCAGGTCGTCGCGCAGCTCGGCGGCGGTGACGCCGAGATCCTCGGCCGCGTCCGCGATCCGGATTCCCGGCCGCGCGAGCAGGTAGGGCATCAGGTTCAGCACCCGCCCCAGCCGGTCGGTCGCCGCGCTCATCGCCGTCCCCCCGAAGTCACGCCGTTCCGGCACCGCGGTGCGCGACGCCGCCGGCTCAGCCGCACCCGCACGCTCACGAGTTCACCTCCGACGGCCTGGCCGTACCGGCCCGGGACGCGATCGGGCGCAGCCGGTCGATGACCGCCGTGCGCAGCTCCGGCGGCTCCAGCACCACCACGTCCGCGCCGTAGCCGACCAGCCGGGAGGCGAGCGACTCGACGTCGGAGTAGCGCAGCCGAACCACGTCACCGTCGACCGCGTGCGCCTGCCGGCGAATGCCGTTGCCGCGGCCGGGCCGCAGCCGCACCGTCGCGGTCCGGGTCGGCGCCGGTTCGGCGAACGAGTGCGCCACGTAGTCGATCAGGTCGACCTGCTCGGGTGGCCGGAACGCGTCAGGCTCGCCGACCAGCCGCACCGGGCCGGCGAACCGGGACAGCCGGAAGCACCGGGTCGCCCGGCGGTCCTCGTCGTGACCCACCACGTACCACCGGCCACGCAGCGACACCACGCCCCACGGTTGCAGCCGCCGGGTGGCGGGCGAGTCCGCGGCCGGCGTGCGGTAGTCGAACCGGACCGCCCGCCGCTCCCGGACCGCGCGGGTCAGCGGCTCGAACGCCGGTTCCGCGCTCACCACCGGCTCCACCCCCAGGGTCGTCTGGGGATCGACCTCGACACCGGCGGCGCGCAGCTTGCGCAGCCCGGAGGACGCGGCCTGGGCCAGGCCGGCGTGCCGCCACAGCCGCGCGGCCAGACCGACCGCCGCCGCCTCGTCCGGCGCCAGCCGCACCTCCGGCAGCGCGTAGTCGCGGCGGGCGATCCGGTAGCCGGGCTCGGCGTCGAACACCGAGTCGGTGCCGGTCTCCAGCGGCACGCCCAGCTCGCGAAGGTCGGCCTTGTCGCGTTCGAACTTGCGCTGGAACGCCTCGTGTTCGCGGGCGTCGGCCGGGTCGTGCCGGTAACCGGGCACGGTCGCCGCGATCTGCGCGGCGGTCAGGAAGCGGCGCGTGGACAGCAGGCAGATGACCAGGTTGACCAGGCGTTCGGTGCGGGAGCGCGACACTCTGGCCAGGCTATCCCATCGCCGCCGGCCGCTCACCGCACGACGGGCGTGGCGGCCGGTTCGGCCGGCACGGGCAGCCGGCATGGCGCCGCGAAGTGTCGCAAGCAGCGCAAAACACCCGAGGGCGCCCCGGTCGGGACAGCATCGGCGGCGATGGCTACGGTGAGCGCGTGGTGCGGTGGCGCAGCGGACGGGTGATCAGCGAGCGGTGCCGCTGGCGCGGCGCGATCGAGTACCAGGTGCGGCTTGATCCGCGCAGTCCGGACGACCCGGACACGGTCCGCGCGCTCGCCTACCCCGAGCTGGTCGGTACGCCGCAGGCTGGCGACCGGGTGCTGCTGAACACCAACGCACTCGCGCTGTCGCTCGGCACCGGCGGGTACGCGCTGGTCGTCGCCGTACCCGACCGGCTGCCCGCCGACCCGACCGGGCCCGGCCACGTGGTCAAGGCGCGGTACACGCCGCTGCAGGCGGTGGTCCAGGCCGTCGACGAGGACGGCGCGCCGCACCGTGCCGCGGTCGCCGGCGCCGACGACCTGGCCGGCATGCCGGTGGTGCTGGCCGACCTGCACTCCGCGCTGCCCGCCGTGCTCGCGGCGATCCCGGCGCGGATCCCGGTCGCGTACCTGATGACCGACGGCGGGGCGCTGCCCGCCTGGTTCAGCCGCACCCTGGACGGGCTGTCCGACCGGCTGTGCGGCACCGTCACCGCCGGCCAGGCGTTCGGCGGCGACCTGGAGGCGGCCACCGTCCATGCCGGGCTGCTCGCCTGCCGGTACGCCCTGGGCGCCGCCATCACCATCGTCAGCCAGGGCCCCGGCAACCTCGGTACCGGCACCCGCTGGGGCTACTCCGGCGTCACGGTCGGCGAGGCGGTCAACGCCGTCGCGGTGCTGGGAGGCCGGCCGGTCGGCTCGCTGCGCATCTCGGACGCCGACCCGCGTCCCCGGCACCAGGGCCTGAGCCACCACAGCCGCACCGCGTACGGGCGGGTCGCGCTCGCCGGCGCCGACCTGGTGGTACCGACCGGGCTGGCGCCGGCGCTCGCCGACCGCGTCGCCGCCGACCTGCGCGAACTGCCGGCCCGGCACCGCATCGTCGAGGTGGACGGCGCTGGGCTGCTGGACGCGCTGCGGGCCAGCCCGGTCCGGCTGTCCACCATGGGACGCGGGCTGGACCAGGACACCGGGTACTTCCTTGCCGCGGCCGCCGCCGGCCGGCACGCCGCCGACCTGCTCGGCTGAACCGCCCGCCGACCGGCCGGACACCGCACCGACCGGCCAGGCACACCGCGGGGCCCCGCCAGGCGCCGCGGGGACCGGTGAAACGGCGCCGACCAGCCGGCAGCGCGACACGGCCAGCAGCGCGGCGCGGTCACGCAGCACGCCCAGCGCACCACTGCGGTGCCGCGATCACACCCCGGCAGGGATCCGCGGCTCGGCCGGGGCGTCGGGCCTCGGCGCCCGGCGGTCGCCGCCGACCGTGCCGCGCAGCAACCAGAGCAGCCCGGCCAGCACCAGCCCGGCGCCCGCCGCGAGCAGGAACGCCGGGCGCGGCCCGGCCCCCGCCGTCAGCTGCCCGCTGACCGACTGGCCGCCGGCGAGGCCCAGCGTCACCGCCGTCACGATCCAGCCGAACGCCTCGGTCGCGGTACCGGCCGGGGCCACCAGCTCCACCGCCGCCGAGTGCGCCGTCGACTGCGGCGTGATCAGGCACCCCGCCACCAGCAGCGCCAGCGCGAGGCCGACCAGCCCGGTCGGTACCGCCAGCAGCGCCACCAGCGCGGCGAACCCGGCCAGCAGCGCCGGCAGCCGCAACCGCATCGGGCGCGGCCACGGACGCACCCCGTACACCAGGCCGAACGCCACCGAGGTGACCGAGAACAGGCTGAGCAGCAGGCCGCCGGCCGCCTCGTTGCCGGCCGCGGTCGCCGACGCCGGCACCGCCACCTCGACGAACCCGACCACCACCCCGAAGCCGAACGCCGCGAGCGCCACGGTCCGCAGGCCGGGGCTGGCCAGGGCGCCCAGCACGCTGCGGGCACCGGTACCGCGGACCGGGCGGTGGCCGCGGATCGTCGGGTTCAGCACGAACGCCAGCGAGCCGGCGATCATCAGCCCGGCGCCGGCGACCAGCCCCGTGCCCGCCCACGGCGCCGCCGCGAGCAGGCCGGCGATGCCCGGACCGAGGATGAAGAAGACCTCCATGCTGATCGCCTCGTACGCCAGGGCGGCGTCCCGGGTGGGCCCGGCCGGCAGCAGCCGCGGCCACATCGCCCGGGAGGCCGAACCCACCTGCGGCTCGAAGGCGCCGATCCCCAGCGCCAGCAGCACCAGCAGCGGCACCGGCCCGTGTGCCTGGATCGTCAGGCAGCCCGCGGTCACGAAACCCGCGTACACGGCGACGACCACCAGCATCGGCCGGGTGACGCCGAACGCGTCCATCAGCCGGCCCTGCACCACCGAGCCAGCGGCCACGCCGACCAGGGTGCCCGCCGACACCAGCCCGGCCGGCCCGTACGAGCCGTACTCGCGCTGCACGTACAGCAGCGCGGCCAGGCCGATCATCGCGATCGGCAACCGGGCGAACAGCGAGGCCACAACCGGGCCGCGGGCTCCCGGCGTTCCCAGCGCACGGCGGTACTCGGCGACAGAAGCGGACATGACTTCGAGTCTGCGGGTCGCGCAGCCGGGAGGGCCGGCGATTTTCCGGTAAGCTTCGTCACCCCCACGAGGCCGTTACCCGGGCCGCCGGGCCGCCGGGCGGCCGGGCGGCCGGGCGGCCGGACTCAGGAGAGCACGATCAGCAACACCCAGCCGATCACCACGACGGCCAGGATCAGCCCCAGCACCCAGGTCGGCACCTTGTAGTCGCCGCGCCGGTTGCGCTCGATCTCGGCCCGGATCTTCGCCCGCCGCCGCGTCGCCCAGCGCCCGGCCACGCCGTACTGCGCGGCCGTGCGCAGCTCGTCGCGCAGCGAGGGCACCTCCTGTTCGGTGTCCTCGCCCGACGCCTTCGCCGGCTCGTCCCGCTCGGCCGGCTGCTTGCCCTCGTCCATCGTCTGCACAGTCGCCTCGTCCGCCACCCAGGGCCCGTCACATGCTCGCGATCAGCTTGTCGACCCGCTCGTCGACCGACCGGAACGGATCCTTGCACAGCACCGTGCGCTGGGCCTGGTCGTTCAGCTTCAGGTGCACCCAGTCGACGGTGAAGTCGCGCCGCTTCTCCTGCGCCCGCCGGATGAACTCGCCGCGCAACCGGGCCCGGGTGGTCTGCGGTGGCGTCTCCTTCGCTTCGAAGATCTCCACGTCGCTCGCGACCCGGTCGACCTCGCCGCGCCGCTCCATCAGCTGGTAGAGCCCCCGGCCCCGGCGCAGGTCGTGGTAGGCGAGGTCCAGCTGAGCCACCCGTGGGTGCGCCAGCGGCAGGTCGTGCTTCGCCCGGTACCGCTCGATCAGGTCGAACTTGCTGACCCAGTCGATCTCGCGCCGCACGCTGGTCAGGTCGCCCGACTCGACCGCGCCGAGCACCCGGCCCCACAGCTCCAGGATCCGCTTGGTCACCTCGTCACCGCCGCGCTGCGCGACGAAGTCGACCGCCTTGGTGTAGTACTCCTGCTGGATGTCCAGCGCGCTGGCCTCCCGGCCGGACGCGAGCCGCACCGTGCGGCGACCGGTGACATCGTGGCTGACCTCGCGGATCGCCCGGATCGGGTTCTCCAGCGTCAGGTCGCGCATCACCACGCCCGCCTCGATCATCCGCAACACCAGATCGGCGGTACCGATCTTGAGCAGCGTGGTGACCTCGTTCATGTTCGAGTCACCGACGATGACGTGCAGCCGGCGGTACCGCTCGGCGTCGGCGTGCGGCTCGTCCCGGGTGTTGATGATCGGCCGCGACCTGGTGGTGGCGCTGGAGACGCCCTCCCAGATGTGCTCGGCCCGCTGGGACAGGCAGAACACCGCGCCCCGCGGGGTCTGCAGCACCTTGCCGGCGCCGCAGATCAGCTGCCGGGTGACCAGGAACGGGATCAGAATGTCGGCCAACCGGCCGAACTCGCCGTGCCGGGACACCAGGTAGTTCTCGTGGCATCCGTACGAATTGCCGGCCGAGTCGGTGTTGTTCTTGAACAGGTAGATCTCCCCGGCGATGCCCTCGTCGTGCAGCCGCCGCTCCGCGTCGATCAGCAACCCCTCCAGGGTCCGCTCACCGGCCCGGTCGTGGGTGACCAGATCCTGCACCGAGTCACACTCCGGCGTCGCGTACTCCGGGTGCGAGCCGACGTCGAGGTACAACCGGGCACCGTTGCGCAGGAACACGTTGGACGAGCGCCCCCACGACACCACGCGGCGGAACAGATAGCGGGCGACCTCGTCCGGGGACAGCCGCCGCTGCCCGCGGAAGGTGCACGTCACCCCGTATTCGGTCTCAATCCCGAAGATGCGCCGATCCATGTACCGACATTAGCCTCACCGACCGCCTCCGCGCTGCCGTCGGACGGTCACGATCGCGGACGAGTTTCCTACCCGGCAGTGCCGAAAGACGCCCGGCGCGTCGATCGGCCCGGCCGGCCGGGCCGGCGCCGCCCGCAGCCCGCAGCCCGCAGCCCGGGGCAGCCCACCGCACATCGCATCGGGTGGTGCCCCGGGGGCGCCGGTCGTGGTAACCCGGGCGCCGGACGTCACTTGTCGTCGGCGTCACCGGTGGAATCGTCCGCACCCTTCGAGGGCTCCTCGCCCTTGCCGGCGGCCGACTCCGCCTCGGGCGTACCCGCGTCGGCCGGCTCGTCCGCCCCGGTCGCCTCGTCGGCGGGCGGCTCGTCGGCCGTCGACTCCGCGGCGCCCTGCGCCACCAGCTCGTCCAGCGCGGTGCCGGTGATGCGGCGGAAGGTGCGACCCGACCGGCGCCGGTCCAGCACCGCCACCTCCAGCTGCGCGGCGGTCAGCTCGCGCCGGTCGGCGCCGGTGCCGCTCAACGCGTCCACCGCCAGGTGCAGCGCAGCCGCCAGCGTCATGTCCGCCCGATGCCGGTCCCGCAACACCGCCGAGATCGCGTCCGCCTGGCCGCCCATCGCCACGTAGCCCGGCTCGTCACCCACCGAGCCGTCGTAGGTCAGCCGGTACAGCTGGTCGCGCTGCGGGCTGTCGCCCACCTCGGCGACACAGACCTCCACCTCGAACGGCTTCGGCTGCTCGGTGAACAGCGTCCCGAGCGCCTGCGCGTACACGTTGGCCAGGCCCAGGCCACGCACGTCGGTGCGGTTGTTGGCGTACCCCTGCACATCGGCATAGCGCACGCCCGCCTTGCGCAGGTTCTCGAACTCGTTGTACCGACCGACCGCGGCGAACCCGATCCGGTCGTAGATCTCCGCCACCTTGTGCAGCGCGGTGGAGACGTTCTCCGCCACGAACAGCACGCCGTCCGCGTACGTCAGCACCACCACACTGCGGCCCCGCGCAATGCCCTTCCGCGCGTACTCGGACTTGTCGCGCATCAGCTGCTCGGGCGAGGCGTAGAACGGCATCGTCACGGCTGAGACTCTCCGGTTCCCGTCGGTGCGCGCACCGACGATCGGTGCGCGACTTGAGACTTCAACACTGCTCGTACCGGCTGTCGGGCGCGGCGTTCAGCCGCCCGGCTGCTGCATCCGCTCCTCCACCACCGAACGCACCACGGCCGCCACATCCTCCTCGGGCAGCTCGCGGAAGCCGTCCGCGTCCACCAGCGCCACGATCGGGAAGATGCTGCGGGCCAGGTCGGGTCCGCCGGTGGCGGTGTCGTCCTCGGCCGCGTCGTACAGCGCCTCGACCGCGAGCCGCACCGCGCCGTCGGCGTCCACGTCCCGCGAGTAGCGCTTCTTCAGCGCCGACTTGGCGAACAGCGAGCCGGAACCGACCGCGTGGAAGTCACGCTCCTCGTACGGCCCGCCGGTCACGTCGTAGGAGTAGATCCGGCCGCCGGTCGCCGGATCCGCCGCGGCCGGGTCGTACCCGGTGAACAGCGGCACCACCGCGAGACCCTGGATCGCCGCACCCAGGTTGTCGCGCACCATCGCGGCCAGCCGGTTCGCCTTCGCCGGCAGCGACAGCGAGGTGCCCTCGATCTTCTCGTAATGCTCCAGCTCGACCCGGAACAGCCGCATCAGCTCCAGCCCGATGCCGGCGGTGCCGGCGAACGCGATCGCCGAGTACGTGTCGGCCGGGAACACCTTGCGGATGTCGCGCTGGGCGATCAGGTTGCCCATCGTCGCCCGCCGGTCACCGGCGAGCAGCACACCGCCCGAGTACGTCATCGCAACGATCGTCGTACCGTGCGGGGCGAGGTCGCCGAGCGCGTCGGACGGCGGCAGCGGGCGGCGACCCGGCAACATCTCGGGCGCCGCGACCCTCAGATAGTCGGTGAACGACGAGCCGCCGGTGTAAGCGAACTCGACCGGTAGACGCCCGGGGAGATCTCGACCCACGGAGTGGTTCCTCTCAGGTAGCTGATCGCCTTGGCCAGGTGCTCGACGTTGTCCCGGAAGTGCCCGAGCCCGCCGTTGCAGTTGAAGCACAGAATGCCACGGACCCCGCCGGTCACATGATCGTGGTCCACGTGCTTGCAATAGCGCCCGTAGCCGTTGCGACCGGATCGACTCTTCGGAAAGTCGTCCAACGGCTTGAGAGCGCGACGGTCCGGACACCGACGTGTCCCCTCGCGAAGCTCCTCACGCGGCCGCACGGTCCGGCCCGCCGCGATGCCCCGTCGTTCGTAACTAGCGTTGGACCGCTTGTCGAAGCAGGGCTTGCAGTAGGAACCGCGACCAGTCGGACGCCTGGAGTTGACGTGAAACTCATCGAGCGGCTTCCACTCGCCACAATCCCGGCATCTGCGCCGACCATCACGGTCGTCATTCGGCAGAGGCATCGGCGAAATCTCCAATCAGAATCGGACATATCGCTGAAAATGCCTCATTCTCCCCCTTTTTGCACATAGCCCTTGACAAATTCTTCGGCGTTCTCTTCCAGGACGCCGTCGATCTCGTCGAGGAGGTCGTCGACGTCCTCGGTGAGCTTCTCCTGCCGCTCGGCGACCTCGGGGTCGACCGCGGGGGCCTCGTCGACTGCGTCTTCCTCGGTGTGGCTGCGGTGGGACTGGGACTGCCCACCGCTGTCTCGCGTCGCCATCGGATGCTCCCCTCGCCGACGAACCCGTACACGCACCCCGGTCCGGTCGAGCCGACCGGACCGGTGCCGTCGATCAAAATCTACCTCGCCGGGCAGCCGAAACCCGGTGGCAAAACGGACTTCACGCCAGAGTGATGCGGCCGGTGCCTCGAACGCACCCGGCCGGAACAGCGAACGGTCGAGCCCGGCTCAGTCGGCGGTCAGCTCGGCGAGCAGGTCCTTGGCGCTGACGCACCGGTCGAACAGCTCGCCGACGTGCCGCTTCGTGCCGCGCAACGGCTCCATCATCGGCACCCGCACCAGCGACTCGCGGCCCACGTCGAAGATCACCGAGTCCCAGCTGGCCGCGACGACCTCGGCCGGGTAGTTCTTCAGGCACCGGCCACGGAAGAACGCCCGGGTGTCGGTCGGCGGCTCACCGACCGCCCGCACCACCTCGTCGTCGGTGAACAGCCGCCGCATCGCGCCGCGCGCCACCAGCCGGTGGTACAGCCCCTTGCCCGGCCGCACGTCGGAGTACTGCAGGTCGACCAGGGCGAGCTTCGGCGAGGACCAGTCCAGCTGCTCGCGCTGCCGGTAGCCGTTGAGCAGCCGCAGCTTGGCCACCCAGTCGAGCTGGTCGGCCAGGGTGTTGGGGTCGTCGGCGAGCTTGCGCAGCACCTCGTCCCAGCGGTCCAGCACGTCCGCGGTGATCTCGTCCAGGTCGTCGCCGTACCGCTCGGCGCAGAAGGTGCGGGCGTGCTCCAGGTAGGCGCGCTGGATGTCGAGAGCGGTCAGCTCCCGCCCGTCGCGCATCCGCAGCCGGTGGGTCAGCGACGGGTCGTGGCTGACGTTCTTGAGTTCGGTGACCGGGTCGGCGATGCCCAGATCGCCCGGCAGCGCCTTCGCCTCGATCATCGCGAGCACCAGCGCGGTGGTGCCGACCTTGAGGTAGGTGGCGATCTCGGACAGGTTGGCGTCACCGATGATCACGTGCAGCCGGCGGTACTTGTCGGCGTCGGCGTGCGGCTCGTCCCGGGTGTTGATGATGGGCCGCTTCAGCGTCGTCTCCAGCCCGACCTCGACCTCGAAGAAGTCGGCGCGCTGGGACAGCTGGAAGCCGACACCGGAGCCGTCCTGCCCGAGGCCGACCCGGCCGGCACCGCAGAAGACCTGCCGGGTGACGAAGAACGGGGTCAGGTGCGCGACGATGTCGGCGAACGGGGTGTCCCGCCGCATCAGGTAGTTCTCGTGGGTGCCGTAGCTCGCGCCCTTGTTGTCGGTGTTGTTCTTGTACAGGTTGATCGGCTGGGCGCCCGGGATCGCGGAGGCGCGGCGGGCGGCCTCGGCCATGACCAGCTCTCCCGCCTTGTCCCACAGCGCCACGTCGCGCGCGTTGGTGCACTCCGGCGCCGAGTATTCGGGGTGCGCGTGGTCGACGTAGAGCCGGGCGCCGTTGGTGAGGATCACGTTGGCCAGGCCCAGGTCCTCGTCGGCGAGCGCCTCGGCCGGGTCGTACAGCGCCCCGGAGTAGCTGAAGCCGCGGGCGTCACGCAGCGGCGACTCCTCCTCGTAGTCCCAGCGGGCGCGGCCACCGCGGTCGAGCTCGGGGCGGGCGCCGTAGGCGTTGACGATGGCCGAGGAGGTGACCATCGGGTTGGCGCCGGGCCGGCCGGGCACGGAGATGCCGTACTCGACCTCGGTGCCCATGACCCGTCGGCTGCTCATGCCCGCTCCCTGCTCGCGTGACTCGGTTCCGGCGCAATCGGCTCGCGTCTGCCGGCCCGGGTGGCCGACCGGGACCCGGCGTGCCGGCCGGCGATCCCGTTCGCCGTCTCGGCTCGCGTCCGGTCCCCGGTGTCCGGATCGGCGGTGCTCGCATCGAGCCTAGCCCCAATGCGGGGCCGTCACGCCCGGTGGCCGGCATCGGCACCGCTCGCGGTGGTCACGGCGGCGGGGCGACGAAGGCGTACCACGGGGCGACGCCGGTGGGGCGCGGCATCGGGTGGCGCTGCCAGTCCCGGCCGCGCGGGTCGTTCCGGTGCCAGGTGAGAAAGACCACCTGTTCGCGGCCGAGGTAGCCGTACATCTCCGCCGGGATGGACGTGGTGCAGCCGAGCCGGTAGGCCATCTGGGTACGGCGCACCCCGACCAGTACGCAGGGACGCCGGACACCGAGGCGATGCAGCTCGGCGGCGCCGGCCGCGGACGGGTCGGCGCGGTGCACGATCCGCCACAGCGTGCCGACCTGCGCCGTCTCGTGTGCCAGGAACAGCAGGACGAACCCGACGACGAGCACCGGCCGGGCACGTCGCGGCACCATCGCCGGCAGCGCCGCGAACAGGCTCGCCACCGGCAGCGCCAACAGCATGTAGGCGGGCAGCAGGAACCGGGGCGCCGCGTAGTCGATGGTGACCAGGTACGCCAGTGCGATGCTCGCGCCGACCGCGCTGGGTAGCGCGATCGCGGCGAGCTGCCGCTGCCGGTAGGCGACGACCAGCGCGGCGACGACCAGTACCGGGATGGCCAGCCACCAGCCGCGGATCAGCCAGGCCTGCGGGCTGGCCAGGTGATGCAGGCTGCAGGGACGGCACAGCAGCGGGCCGTTGAGCGCGCGCAGCTGGTAGGCCACGCCGATCGGGTGCCAGCCGAGCCCGCCCTGCTGGCGGCTGGCCTCGTGCAGCCGCGCGGCGACGCCGCCGTACCGCAGCTGCGCCTCGATCATCCACTCGGCGGCGCCGACCAGGCAGCCGCCGACCACCGCGAGCAGCAGGCCCGGACGCCGCCAGCGGCGCACCAGGACCATCGCGGCGACCAGCGGAAACGCCACCCAGGCGGCGTCGGAGGGTCGCATCAGTGCGATCACCGCGAGCGGGACGGCGACGCCGAGCGCGGCCGGCCAGGTGGGGTGCTGGCCGTACCGGACGAACCAGCCGGCGGCGGCGACGGCGGCGAAGCCGACCCAGATGTTCGGCAGGTCCGCGGCGCCGTACAGCAGGCCGGACCACAGCCCGGCGAACAGCAGTGCGGCGACCGGTACGGTGCCGGGCCGGCGCACCGCGCGCAACCACGGCCAGTACCCGGCGGTCAGCGCCAGGCCCGACAGCACGGCGAGATAGCTGCGTAGCGCGGTGACCGAACCGGTGACCTGCAGGATCGGCGCGATCAGGTAGGTGATGCCGCGCGCCCGGGCGGCGGTCCAGTTCAGCGCCGGTACCCGCGGGCTGACCTGGGTGGCGTACAGCGACTCGTCGGCGCCGAGCGGCAGGTGTGGCGCGACCAGGACGAGCATCGCGGCGGTGTAGCCGGCGGCGACCACGACGAGCCAGAACCCGGGTCGGCGGAGCAGCCGGATGCCGGAGCCGGGCGCCGCGGTCGGGCTCACGGCCGGGGAGCCGACGATCTGACCGCGCACTGCACCCCTCCTCGGGTCAACCCTGATGGAGGGGGTCAGACAGGGTGCTCTGGGTTTCCCCGACGATGATGGCAGGCCTCCGGTACGAAGTTGGCCAACGTCGACAAAAAAATCGCACCGGGGCGACCGAACTGCTGGGTCGCCCCGGTGCGCGGACCGGACCTCGCTGCGGTCAGAGGTACTGACCGGTGTTGCTGACCGTGTCGATGGATCGGCCGGATTCGGCGCTCTTTCCGGACACCAGGGTGCGGATGTAGACGATCCGCTCGCCCTTCTTGCCGGAGATGCGTGCCCAGTCGTCCGGGTTGGTGGTGTTGGGCAGGTCCTCGTTCTCCTGGAACTCGTCGACGGTGGCGTCGAGCAGGTGGGCCAGCCGCAGCCCCTTGGTACCGGTGCTGAGGAAGTCCTTGATCGCCATCTTCTTGGCCCGGCCCACGATGTTCTCGATCATGGCGCCGGAGTTGAAGTCCTTGAAGTAGAGGACCTCCTTGTCACCGTTGGCGTAGGTGACCTCCAGGAACCGGTTCTCCTCGCTTTCGGTGTACATCCGCTCGACCGCCGCCTGCACCATCGCGGCGATGCACGCCTGCCGCGAGTCGCCGTGCTCGGCCAGGTCGTCGGGGTGCAGCGGCAGCTCGGCGGTCAGGTACTTGGCGAAGATGTCCTTGGCCGATTCGGCGTCCGGACGCTCGATCTTGATCTTGACGTCGAGCCGACCCGGCCGCAGGATCGCCGGGTCGATCATGTCCTCGCGGTTGGAGGCGCCGATGACGATGACGTTCTCCAGGCCCTCGACGCCGTCGATCTCGGAGAGCAGCTGCGGCACGATCGTGTTCTCCACGTCGGAGGACACCCCCGAGCCACGGGTGCGGAAGATCGAGTCCATCTCGTCGAAGAACACGATCACCGGGACGCCCTCGCCGGCCTTCTCCCGGGCCCGCTGGAAGATCAGCCGGATGTGCCGCTCGGTCTCGCCCACGTACTTGTTGAGCAGCTCCGGGCCCTTGATGTTGAGGAAGAAGCTGCGCGCCCGCTCCCCCTCGCGATGCTCCTGGACCTGCTTGGCCAGCGAGTTGGCGACCGCCTTGGCGATCAGGGTCTTGCCGCAGCCGGGCGGGCCGTACAGCAGCACGCCCTTCGGTGGCCGCAGCTGGTGTTCGAGGAACAGGTCGGCGTGCAGGAACGGCAGCTCCACCGCGTCCCGGATCTGCTCGATCTGCGAGTCCAGCCCACCGATGTCGGTGTAGTTGATGTCGGGAACTTCCTCCAGCACCAGCTCTTCGACCTCGCTGCGGGGAATCCGCTCGAAGGCGTACGAGCTGCGGGAGTCGATCATCAGCGCGTCACCGGCCCGCAGCGGCGCACCGATGAGCGTGTCGGCGAGGTGCACCACGCGCTCCTCGTCGGCATGCGAGACGACCAGGGCGCGGTCGGAACGGCCCTCCGGCCCCTCCAACAGGTCCTTGATCATGACGATGTCACCGGCGCGCTCGAAGCCGAGGCTCTGCACCACGTTGAGCGCGTCGTTGAGCAGCACCTCCTGACCGCGCTGGAGATCGTCGAGCGGGACCGCCGGGGACACCGCGACACGCAGCTTGCGCCCGCCGGTGAACACGTCGACGGTGCCGTCGTCGTAGCGACCGAGCAGGACGCCGTAGCCACTGGGTGGCTGGGCGAGCCGGTCGATCTCTTCCTTGAGCGTGACGATCTGCTCGCGGGCATCCTTGAGCGTCGAGACCAGTCGTTCGTTCTGGTCACCGAGTCGTTGCACCTGGGCCTGCGCGGCGGCCAGGCGCTCCTCCAACAAACGGACCTGTCGTGGGCTCTCGGTCAGCCGGCGGCGGACCAGTGCCAGCTCCTCCTGCAGGAACGCGACCTGCGTGGAGAGGTCGTGGGCCTCCTTTTCCCAGCGCGCGGCGCGGCTCTCCGCATCTTCGCTGCGTGCCACGTCTCCACCTCCCCTGGCTCGAGGTTTCCTCCTAAACCCTAACCGGTGATGCCCGGTTAGGGCTCGTCTCAACGCCGTCGGGTCGATGTGGAGATCATGACCACAGCGCCGCCCGGCACCCGCGGTGGAACCGGGCGGCGGTCACCGGACCGCCACGTACCGGCGGTGGAGGGCCGCACCGGTACCGACCGGGGCGACCCACCGTACCGGTCTTTCAGCTGGTCGGCTCGGCCGCGCGGCGGCGCGCCGCGTACGCCTCGGCGCCCTTGCTGGGCTTGCGGCGCCGGGCCGGCGCCACGACGCCGTCCGCCAGCCGGCGGGTCGTCACCAGAAACGCGGTGTGCGCGATCATCCGGTGTTCCGGCCGCACCGCGAGCCCCTCGGCGTGCCAGTCGCGCACCATCGACTCCCAGGCGTGCGGTTCGGTGAACCCGCCGTCCTCGCGCAGCGCCTCGACCAGCTCGGACAGCTGCGGGGTGGTCGCCACGTAGCCGACGAGCACCCCGCCGGGCAGCAACGACCGCTTGACCATGGGCAGCATCTCCCACGGCGTGAGCATGTCCAGCACGATCCGGTCGACCTCGGTGTCGGCGGCGTCGGCGACATCGCCCACCGTCAGCTCCCAGGCCGGGTGCGCTCCGCCGAAGAAGCGCTCCACGTTGCGCCGGGCGATCTCGGCGAACTCGGGCCGCTGCTCGTACGAATGGACCCGGCCGGTCGGGCCGACCGCGCGCAGCAGCGAGCAGGTCAGCGCGCCGGAGCCGGCGCCGGCCTCGACCACCCGCGCGCCGGGGAAGATGTCGCCCTGCGCGACGATCTGCGCCGAATCCTTCGGGTAGATCACCTGCGCGCCGCGCGGCATGGACAGCACGTAGTCGCTCAGCAGCGGCCGCAGCGCGAGGTAGGGCGTGCCGCCGGACGAGGTGACCACCGAGCCGTCCGGGCGGCCGATCAGGTCGTCGTGCTCGACGCCGCCGCGGTGGGTGTGGAACACCTTGCCGGCGACCAGCTCGACGGTGTGCATCCGACCCTTCGGGTCGGTGAGCTGGACCCGGTCACCGACGCCGAACGGCCCGCGGCGGGCGCCGGAGGGTGCTTCGGTCGGATCGGTCGGGGTGGCGGGCAGGGTCAACGGATCGTCCTCTTCGGGTCCAGCAGGTTGGCCAGGTCGTCGGCCGTGAGCACACCGACGATATGTGCCGCCGCCGGCCGCTGCCCGGGCGGGCCGTCCACGACCAGGTACTCGCTGGCCGGGCTGGCCTGGACGGCCCGGATCACGTCCTCGCGGGCCAGGCCGGCCGGTAGCACCAGCTCCGGGCGCAACGTCGCGGCCACGGTGTCCACCGCCACCCAGGGCGCCCGCTCCGCCGGCACCGCCGCGGCGGCGTGCTCGTTGACCAGACCCACCGGGTTGCCGCCGCCGTCCAGCACGACGGCGGCGCCGGCGCCGGTCTCCACCACCCGGCGGGTCACCTCCGCCAGCGGCATGCCGGCCGGCACCTGCAGGGCCGGCCGGGCCAGTCGCCCGGCGTGCACCAGCTCGAACCGGGCCGCGAGCCGCCCGCCGCGGATCGCCTGGCCGGCGCCGAACCACAGGAACATCCCGATCATCGCGCCGACCACGACGATGTAGAACCCGCTGACCCCGACGTACCAGTGGGCGTAGCTGTAGACCGCCGCGAGGATCGTCGCGACCGCCACGCCGCGGCCGACGTAACCGGCCACCCGGGTACCGAGGTAGCGGTCCGAACTCGCCGCCCAGATCACCGCGCGCAACGCCCGGCCGCCGTCCAGCGGCAGCCCCGGCAGCACGTTGAACACCGCGACGATCAGGTTGCTCGCGGTCAGCTGGAACACCAGCTCGTGCGCCACCGTGCCCGGCGGCAGCACCAGCAGCAACGCCCAGCTCAGCAGCCCCAGGACGGCCGAGACCGCCGGGCCGACCAGGGAGACCGCCAGCTCGATGCGCGGGGTCGGCGACTCGCGCTCCATCTCGGTGAACCCGCCGAGCATCTCCAGGCTGATGGCACGCACCCCGATGCCGGCGCGGCGAGACACCACCGCATGCCCGAGCTCGTGCAGGAACACCGAGATCATCAAACAGAGGACGAACCCGAAGCCGACCGCATAGGCACCGGCGACGGGCAGACCGGGCAGGTTCGACTGGACGACCCTGCTGTAGAACAGGGTGATCAGCACGGCCAGGATCAGCCAGGACACCGACACGTGCACCGGGATGCCCAACACCCGGCCGAGCCGGACGCCCGGCGGGGCGGGTGCCGAGGCGCGCGAGGTGTCATCCATCGCCACCATGCTACGCATCGGCCGGTACCACCGGCGTGTCGCGCGTGCCGGCCCCGAGGCCCGTCGGGCGGCGCTCCCGGGCCGGTGGGCGGACCGGCGACCGGACCGCCGACCGGTACCCGCCGGTGCCGCCGGTGCCGCCGGACGCGACGATCCCGGCTGCCCGGCAGCATGCCGAGTGCTCGTGCCGGCCCGGCACGCCGAGGGCTCGTGCCGACCCGGCACACCGAGTGCTCGTGCCGACGCGGCACGCCGACCGGCCGCGCCACCGGGTGCGCGTCGTACCCCTCGCCTAGGCTGCGGCCATGACGGTCGAGACCTCCCCCACCGGCGTCCCCGCTCCCCGTGACACCGGCCCGCAGTCCGGCGCCGACCGGTCGGACGGTGCGGGCGCCGGTGACGGGGGGCGGGGGTCGGAGCATCCGCTGCGCCGGCACCGCACCAGCACGCTGTCCGCGACGGAGCTGGCCGACGTGCGGGGTTCGCTGTCGCCGTCTCGGGCCGCCGACTTCAAGACCTGCCCGCTGCTCTACCGCTACCGCACGATCGACCGGCTGCCGGAGGTGCCGACCACCGACCAGGTGCGCGGCACCCTGGTGCACGCGGTGCTGGAGAAGCTGTACGAGCTGCCCGCCGAGCAGCGCACCCCGGCGGCGGCGCTGGCGCTGCTGCAGCCGGAGTGGCAGCGGCTGGCCGAGGCCGAGCCGGCGACGGCCGAGCTGTTCGCCGGGGACGCCGCGTCCGGGCTGGAGGCCTGGCTGGCCTCGGCGGGCGAGCTGCTCGACGGCTACTTCACGGTGGAGGATCCGCAACGGCTGGAGCCGGCCGAGCGGGAGAGCCTGATCGAGGTGGTGCTCGACACCGGGCTGCGACTGCGCGGCTTCGTGGACCGGCTCGACGTCTCCCCGGCCGGTGACATCCGGGTGGTCGACTACAAGACCGGCGGCTCACCGCGGGAGGCGTTCGAGGCGCGCGCGCTGTTCCAGCTCAAGTTCTACGCGCTGGTGTTGTGGCGCACCCGAGGTGTGGTGCCGCGGTCGCTGCGGCTGCTCTACCTCAAGGACCGGGAAGCCTGCGACTACAGCCCGGACGCCGACGAGCTGGCCCGGTTCGAACGCAATCTGGGCGCCCTGTGGGCGGCGATCGAGCGGGCGACCGCGGCCCGGGAGTTCCCGGCCAAGCGCAGCCGGCTCTGCGACTGGTGCTCGCACCAGGCCAGGTGCCCGGAGTTCGGCGGCACGCCGCCGCCGTTTCCGGAGCCGGCGGCCGAGCCGGGTGCCGGTGCGACCGGGATGCCCGCGACCGATCCGGCCGGCGCTCCGGCCGCCGGTTCCGCCGGGTCCGGCGTCCTGGCCGACGGGGCGACGGCTGCCGGCACGGTGGGGTTCGTCGGCGAGCCGGCGAGCGCGTCTCCTTCGCGCGGAGGAGACGCAGATCGGCCTGCGTGACGACCCGTCGCCGGCAGGCCCCGATACGGTCGGTACGTGGCGGCGTTGGGTTCGGTGAGGCGGCGGCTGGCGCCTGGTGCGCTGCCGGTCGACGCGATCCTGGCCGCGGTCGTGCTGCTGGTCTACCTGCTGGTCCTGGCGCTCGCGCCGGAGTCGGCCGGAACCCGCCTGACGCCCGCCGTCGCGGTCTGGTCGGTGCTGGGCGTGCTGCCGATCGCCGCCCGGCGCCGCTGGCCCGGTCCGTCGGTGCTCGCGACACTGCTGCTGATGCTGCCCGGCCTGGCCTGGCCGGTGGCGATGCAGACGCAGGGCCTCGCGGTGATCGTGTTGACCTACCGGGCTGCGGCGCGGCTTCCGTGGCGCCGGGCCGCACCGACGTTCCTCGCGCTGTGGCCGGCGTCGATGCTGGTCGGCGCGGTGCACCGGTCGTCGGCGAGCGCGGTGCTGTTCGGCCTGCTGGTCGACGTGCTGATCGCGATGATCTGCTTCGTGCTGGGGCAGTACCAGCGCACCCGGCGCGCCTACCTGCAGGCCCTGGAGGCGCGGGCGGTCGAGGCGGAGCGCAACCAGCGGGTGCTCGCCGGGCAGGCCGTCGCCGAGGAGCGCCGGCGCATCGCCCGCGAGCTGCACGACGTGGTGGCACACCACGTCAGCGTGATGGGGGTGCTCGCCACCGGGGCACGGCGCAGCCTGACCCGGGACCCCGCCGCGGCCACCGAGGCGTTGGGCAGCATCGAGCAGACCGGGCGGACCACGCTGCGCGAACTGCGCCGCCTGCTCGACGTGCTGCGCAACGACGAGGAACCCGCCGCCGAGTCCGACGCGCTGGCCCCGGCGCCGGGGCTGCCGGCGATCGCGAACCTGGTCGAGTCGGTACGGCGGGCCGGGCTCCCGGTCGACGTGCAGCTCGACGGCGAGCCGTACCCGGTCGACGCCGGGATCGGTCTCGCCGTGTACCGGCTGATCCAGGAGGCGCTGACGAACGCGGTGAAGCATGCCGGGCCGGCCAGCGCGCAGGTACGGCTGGGGTTCGGACCGAGCGCGCTGAGCGTGGAGGTGTTCGACACCGGCCGCGGGCCCGCCGCGGACGCCACCCGCCGCGGTGGGCACGGCCTGGTCGGGATGCGCGAGCGCGTCGCGCTCTACGGCGGGGAGCTTGTCACCGGCCCCGGCCGGGCGGCGGTTTCCGGGTGTACGCGAGGATTCCCATGGACACTCTGGAAGGGCTGTCGCGGCTGCCCGGAGCCGGCGGGCGGCCGCCGGTGACAGACACCTCGCCGCAGGGGCGGGCGTGAACCGGCGGGATCGGTGGGTGGAGCAGGTGGAGCAGGCGACGCGTCCGGTGCGGGTGCTGCTCGTGGACGACCAGCCGCTGCTGCGGACCGGGTTCCGGATGGTGCTCGGCGCCGAGGACGACGTGGACGTGGTCGGCGAGGCCAGCGACGGCGTCGAGGGGGTCGAGCTGTCCCGCCGGCTGCAGCCCGACGTGGTGCTGATGGACATCCGGATGCCGCGGATGGACGGGGTCGCGGCGACCCGGGCGATCGTGCAGGCCAAGCTGCCGGTACGGGTGCTCATCCTGACCACCTTCGACCTGGACGAGTACGTGGTCGGCGCGCTGCGCGCCGGGGCCAGCGGCTTCCTGGCCAAGGACGTACCGGCGGAGGATCTGGTCACCGCGATCCACACGGTGGCCGCCGGCGAGGCGGTGGTGGCGCCGCGGATCCTGCGCCGCCTGCTGGACCAGTTCGGTACCTTCCTGCCGGATCCGGACGCGGCTCCCCCGGCGCGGGTCGACGTGCTCACCGAGCGGGAGCGCGAGGTGCTGGTGTGGGTGGCGCGCGGGCTGTCCAACGCCGAGATCGCCCGCCAGCTGTCGGTGTCGGAGACGACGGTCAAGACGCACGTCGGGCATCTGCTGACGAAACTGGACCTTCGCGACCGGGTGCAGGCCGTGGTCCTGGCGTACGAGACGGGCCTGGTCCGGCCCGGTAGCTGACGCGCGGCCCGCCCGGCCACCGGCGAGCCGCGAGCGCCGCGCACCGCCAGGGCGAGACGCGTCTCCTGCCTGAGGAGGAGTCGGGGTCGTCCCCCGATGCGGGCTACGGGTCGGGCCGGACGAGATACCGGGGCCCGCTTCCCCCGGTGGACGGAGCCGACGACAGTTCCCACGTACGACGCATCCAGCCCTCACTGCCCGTAGCGTCAGGTACAGGTCGGCGGGGTCGGCCCGCCGAATCGGTGATGGGGGAGGATCGTGGCGACAACGGTCACCACGGCGACGGGCGTCGCGGCCCGAGCAGTGGACGTGTGGAAGCTGTACGGCACCGGCGAGGCCCAGATCGCGGCGCTGCGCAACATCAACGTCGAGTTCGAGCGGGGGCGCTACACCGCGATCATGGGGCCGTCCGGCTCCGGCAAGTCGACGCTGATGCACTGCCTGGCCGGGCTGGACTCGACCAGCCGGGGCTCGGTGTACATCGGCGAGACCGAGGTGACGCGGCTCGGCGACAAGGGGCTGACCGAGCTGCGGCGCGACAAGGTCGGCTTCATCTTCCAGCAGTTCAACCTGTTGCCGACACTGACGGCGCAGGAGAACATCCTGCTGCCACTGTCGATCGCCGGCCGCAAGCCGGACCAGGCGTGGTTCGACACCATCGTGGACACCGTCGGGCTGCGCGACCGGCTGGGGCACCGGCCGACGCAGATGTCCGGCGGCCAGCAGCAGCGGGTGGCGTGTGCCCGGGCCCTGGTGTCCCGGCCCGAGGTGGTGTTCGCCGACGAGCCGACCGGCAACCTCGACTCCCGGTCCGGCCAGGAGGTGCTGGGGTTCCTGCGCGACTCGGTACGCCAGTTCGGGCAGACCATCGTGATGGTCACGCACGACCCGAACGCCGCGTCGTACGCCGACCGGGTGGTGTTCCTGGCCGACGGCGCCATCGTCGACGAGCTGCACGACCCGACCGCGGACGCGGTGCTGGAGAAGATGAAGAACCTGGACAAGGTCGGCGAGCACCCGCGGGGTGACGCCTGATGTTCCGGGCCGTGTTGAAGAGCCTGCTCGCCCGCAAGATCCGACTCGTGCTGTCGGGCCTCGCGGTCGTGCTGGGCGTGATGTTCGTGGCCGGCTCGCTGGTGCTGACCACCTCGCTGGGAGACTCGTTCAGCAACCTGTTCGCCACCGCGTACCAGAACACCGACGTGCAGGTGGCGCCGAAGCCGGCGCCGGGGCAGAACGCGAACTCCGGACCGTCCGCGGCACGTGGCGCGACGGTACCCGAGTCGGTGGTGCGCACCGTGCGGGGCGTCGACGGGGTACGGGCCGCGCACGGTCAGGTGATGACCAACGGCACCGTGCCGCTGGGCTCGGACGGCAAGGCGATCCCGTCGACCACCGGCCAGCAGTACGGCGGGAACTGGACCGGCACCAACAGCGTGGTGCAGCTACGCTCCGGGCACGGCCCGCGGGCACCCGACGAGGTCGTGATCAACGCCGGGCTGGCCAAGACCGGCAGCTTCCGGGTCGGCGACCCGATCAAGGCGATCATCAGCGGCAAGACGCACACCTTCCGAGTGGTCGGCATCTACGGCTACTCCGGCAACCGGGACTCGCTCGGCGGCGAGACGAGCATGCAGTTCACCACCGCCACCGCGCAGCGGCTGCTGCTCGGCCGGACCGGGGTGTACAGCGACGTGACGGTGACCGCGGCCTCCGGCGTGTCGCAGCAGGCGCTGGCCGACCGGATCGGCAGCCGGCTCGGCGACGGCTACCAGGTGCAGACCGGCAAGGAGCTGACGAAGAAGACCACGGACTCGTTGAAGCAGGGGTTGAAGTTCCTCAACTACATCCTGCTCGGCTTCGCCGGGGTGGCGCTGTTCGTCGGCGCGTTCCTGATCCTCAACACGTTCTCCATCATCGTCGCGCAGCGCACCCGGGAGCTGGCCCTGATGCGGGCGCTCGGCGCCAGCCGGCGGCAGATGATCGGCTCGGTGCTGCTGGAGGCGGTGGTCATCGGTGTGCTGGCCGGCGCGCTGGGGCTGCTCGCCGGCATCGGCGTCGGCGCCGCGCTCGGCTACGTGTTCACCCACGTCGGCGGCGGCAACCTGCAGCTGTCGATCGGGGTACCGGCCAGCGCGGTCATCGCGTCGTTCGCGGTGGGCATCGTGATCACCGTGGTGGCGGCGCTGTTCCCGTCGCTGCGCGCCTCCCGGATCCCGCCGGTGGCGGCGATGCGGGACGCAGCGACGCCGGACCGGCCGCTGACCCGGATCAGCGTGATCGGTGGCGTGGTGTTCCTCGGGGGCGCGGCGGTGCTGGGCCTCGGCCTGTTCGGCTCGCTGTCCGGGACCGCCACGCTGTGGGCGATCCTCGCCGGTGTGCTGATCGCGTTCATCGGGGTGGCGCTGCTGACGCCGCTGGTCGCCCGGCCCGTGGTCGGCGGCATCGGCCGGCTCATGTCGTTCACCACGGCGGGCAAGCTCGGCCGGCGCAATTCGGCGCGCAACCCGCGGCGTACCGCGGTCACCGCCGCGGCGCTGATGGTCGGCATCGCGCTGATCACCGGCGTGTCCACGGTGCTGTCCTCGGTGCAGAGCAGCATCGACAGGCTGGCCAACGAGCAGATCAAGGCCGATCTGATCGTGTCCGGCCAGCAGACCTCCGAGGTACCGCCGAGCTTCGACTCCGCGCTGCTGGGCAAGATGCGTGGCATCTCCGGGGTCTCCTCGGTGGCCGGCATCTACCGCACCAGCGGGCAGGTCGACGGCAAGACGACCGGGCTGGCCGCGACCGACGACGTGCCGGCGCTGGAGAAGTCGCTGAGCATCCGCCGCTCGTCCGGCTCGATCTCCGGGCTGCGCGACCACCAGGCGATGGTGGACAGCAAGACCGCCAAGTCCGACCACCTGAAGGTCGGCGACACGGTACGGGTGCGGCTGCCGCGCGGTGGCGGCACCTACACGGTGTCCGGGATCTACAAGTCCGGTCAGGGCGGGATGTCCGGCTGGCTGCTGCCGCACGCCGCAGTGCGCGGGTTCGGTCTCACCAGCCCGACCTCGGCCTACCTCACGGTGGCCGGCTCCGGCTCGACCGCGGCGGTGAAGAAGCAGGTCGACGCGCTGCTCGCGGACAACCCGCTGATCACGGTGGCGGACCGCAGCGACTACGTGCACCAGCAGACGTCGACGTTCGACACGGTGCAGACCATGATCCAGATCCTGCTGACCCTGGCGATCATCATCGCCGCGCTGGGCGTGGTCAACACGCTGGCGCTGTCGGTGATCGAACGGACCCGGGAGCTGGGGCTGCTGCGGGCGATCGGGATGAAGCGCCGGCAGGTGATGAGCATGATCACCGTCGAGTCGGTGACGATCTCGGTGTTCGGCGCGGTGCTCGGCCTCGTCGTCGGCGCCGGGTTGGGCGCGGCGGTGGTCCGGGCGCTGCACGACCAGGGGATCACCCAGCTCAGCTTCTCCTGGGGCTGATGGTCGCGTACCTGATCCTCGCGGCCGTGATCGGTGTGCTGGCGGCGATCCTGCCGTCGATTCGCGCCGCCCGGCTCAACGTGCTCAACGCGATCGCGTACGAGTAGGCGCTGGTGGCGGCGGGCGGGCCAGGATGGCCGGCCCGCCGTCGACCTCGCTCCGCGACGCCGATACCCCGAACCGGCCGAAACGGCCCGGTCGGCCGGCCACGGCACCGGCACGGCAGCACCGGATGTCGGAGCCGGTTGCTACGGTCGCACGGTGAGCGAAAGCAGCCGGCGCCGGCTGGGCGTCATGTACGACCGGGACCGTGCCCCGGAGGGCCTGCCCGCCTTCGCCCGCGCGCTGGACGAGCTGCCCGTCGACGACCTGTGGGTGGTCGAGGACCTGAGCTGGGCCGGTGGCGTGACCTCGGCGGCGATCGCGTTGGGCGCCAGCGAGCGGCTGCGGGTGGGCCTGGGCATCGCACCGGCACCGCTGCGCAACCCGGTGTTGCTCGCGATGGAGCTGGCCACCCTCGCCCGCGTCCACCCAGGGCGGCTGATCGCCGGCATCGGCCACGGCGTACCGGGCTGGATGGACCAGGTCGGCGCCGGCACCCCGCACAAGCTGGCGCTGCTGGGCGAGACCATCACCGCGGTGCAGACGCTGCTGCGCGGCGAGACGCTCACCCTGCGCGGCGAGGTGATCCATGTCGACGGGGTGACGCTGGTGCACCCGCCGTCCGTCGTGCCGCCGGTCGTCGCCGGCGTCGTCGGGCCACGCTCGCTGGCGCTCGCCGGCCGGGTCGCCGACGGCACGATCCTGCCGGAGGGCATCGGCCCGGCCGGGGTCACCGCCGCGCTGGCGCGGATCGATGCGACGGCACCGCACGAGCTGACCGTCTTCACCTACCTGTCGCTGGACACCGACGCGCCCGCCTTCACCGAGATGGTGACCGACCAGGCGCGGTGGCTCGGCGTAGCGCCCGACGCGATGCACTCGGCGGCCGGCGACCCGGCCACGGCCGCCGACCGGGTCCGGCAGCTCTGGGATGCCGGCGCCGGGACCGTCGCGGTCCGGCCGTTCACCGCCGATCCGATCGCCGAGGTACGCGCCCTGCTCGCCGCCCTCGGCCGCTGACGCTGCTGGCGCCGCTCGGTCGGCGACCCCGCTCGCGGCCCCATCGAGAGCACCTGGTCGAGCGTGACCGCCTCTTACCGCTGGCCGCCGAGCCGCACGCTCCACCCGCCCGTGCCGGGTCGCCGAGGCGACCACCTCCCCCGCCGCGCACACCCGCGCCACCTGCCCAGGCCGTACGTCGGGCCGGCGCGCGGGACGGTTCTGCACGCCGGCTCAGAGGGCCGATCCGCCGGTGGCATCGAGGACCTGCCCGGTCACCCAGCGCGCGTCGTCGCCGACCACGAACGCGACCACGTCGGCGATGTCGCCGGGCTGACCGACCCGGCCGAACGCGGAGAAGTCCGCCGCCCACCGGGCGCGCTCGGGGTCGGCCAACCAGGGGTTGACGTCGGTCTCGACGATGCCGGGCGACACCGCGTTCACGGTGATCGCGCGCGGGCCGAGCTGCTTGGCCAGGTTACGGCTGAACGCTTCCACCGCACCCTTCGTCGCCGCGTACCCGATGATGTCGGGCAGCGCGATCCGGGTGACACCCGACGAGATGTTGACGATCCGGCCGCCGTCCCGCAGCCGCGGCAACGCCTGCTGGACCAGGAACATCGGCGCCTTCACGTTGACCGCGAACAGCGCGTCGAAGCCCGCCGGGGTCAGTCCGGCGAGATCGTCGCTGGTGCCGATGGCCGCGTTGTTGACGAGGATGTCCAGGCCACCACGCCGGTCGTACTCGGTGATCCCGGTGTCGAAGGCCGCGAGCAGCGTGTCGACGTCACCAGGTACGCCCAGTTCGGCGCGGACGCCGAACGCGGCGCCGCCGCGCTCCCGGATCCCGGCCACCACCTCGTCGGCGGCACCCGCGCTGCGGTGATAGTGCACGGCCACGATCGCGCCGTCGGCCGCGAGGCGCTCCGCGATGGCCCGCCCGATGCCCCGGCTCGCCCCGGTAACCAGCGCGGTCTTGCCCGTCAGCATGCTCATGTCGCATCCGTTCCAATTCTGTAGCGATCACTATGGCGACTGCACCGTAGCAGATTATTTAGCGATCGCTATAGACTGCCGGCATGGCCACCACGAAGGGGCGTCCGCGCAGCTTCGATCGCAGCGCGGCACTCGCCGCCGCCCAGCGACTGTTCTGGGAGCACGGGTACGAGGCGACCTCGATCGCCGCGCTGACCACGGCGATGGGCATCAGGCCGCCCAGCCTGTACGCGGCCTTCGGCGACAAGCGCGGGCTGTTCGAGGAGGTCGTCGAGACCTACGGGGCGAACGAGGGCGCGGTGCTGCAGCGCGCGCTGGATTCGGCTGAGCAGGTGCGCCCGGCGTTCCGGTCGATGCTGCACGCTCTGGCCGATGCCTACACGGCCCCCGGCCAACCCCGCGGCTGCCTCGTCATCACCGCCGCGAACTCGTGCGGGCCGGACAACCCGGAGGTAGCCGAGAGCCTGCGCCGCCGGCGGTCCGCCAACCTGGACGTGTTCACCGGACGGTTCGCCGCCGCCATGCGCCGCGGCGAGCTGCCTGCCGACACCGATCCGGCCGCGCTCGCCGGGTTCTTCGCCGCCGTGGTCGAGGGCATGTCGCAACGGGCCCGGGATCGCGCCAGCACCGCCGAACTGCACGCCATCGCCGATCTCGCCCTCGCCGCGCTCCCCGCCGAGCCAACCCGCTGACCGCGGCGTCGACAGCCCGCCGCGCGCCCCGGCACCCTGCGGCTGCGGTTGCGGCGGCTGCGGTTGCGGCGGCTTGCCGACTGCTGCGGCGCCTCACCTGGCTCCGCGGTACTCTGCCGACGCCGCGGCAGCGTCGTCGGCGCAGGCTCGGCGCGGCGCCGACGACGCGTCAGGCACACCGCCCGCCCGGTCGGTACCCGATCGGTGCGCCGCCGGGCCGATTGCGTCAGCGCAGCGCGGGAGCGGGTGGCTCGGTGCCGAGCCTGGCCGCCTCCGCAGCGGTGCGCCGCTGGAAGTCGATGCCCGCGTACGCCTGGTAGTCGGCCATCGTCCGCTCCTCCCCCGCGGCCAGCTCGCCGAACATCGGCCAGGTCAGCAAGGTGCGCACCCGCCGCCGGCCGGCCCGGTCCAGCTCGTACCAGGGTTCGTCGGCGCCGGCGTGGTCGTCCCAGTGGTGTGGCTGGTCCGCACGGATGTAGTAGTGCCACGCGAGGATCTCGCCCGGGTGGAACAGGTCGTATCCGTGGGTGAACGCGCGGGTGGCGAGGTTGATCTCCTCACCCATGAAGTAGATCTTCTCGTCGTAGCGGACCTCGCGGACGAACGAGCCCGGCGCGAACAGGAAGCCGGCAGCAAGGAACCGGGCCCGTACGGGCTTGGGTGACTGCGGGTCGGCCGCCAGGAAGACCTGGCCGACCTCGGGCAGGCCGTCCTCGGTCCAGCCGGCCAGCACGATCGCGGTGGGCTGGGTCGCGCCGTCGAGTTCCCGCGCCGGGTCGTAGGCGGCGGGGTAGGCGGTGACGATCGGCTTCGCGGCGCCGGTCTGTGCCGCGATCGCGACCAGCCGTTCGTCCCAGCCCGGGGCGAAGCGGGTGTGGCTGTCGACCTGCAGGTACCAGTCGGAGTCGACGTAGTGCTGCTGGATCCTGGCGCGCGCCCAGCAGGCCCCCCGGCTCTCGCGGGCGTCGAAGTCGAGGATCGTGACCCGCTCGTCGCCGCGCAGGGCCGACACGTCCTCGTCGCCCCGGTGCTGCCAGTTGACCACGATGCGCAGCTCGTCCGGGGCGGCCGCCTTGGCCAGGCAGTCCAGGACGGTCGGCACCAGCTCGGGGTCGCGATAGGACGCGACGGACACGAAGATGCTCACCACAGGCTCGCCGGCGGCGGCGTCGGGATCTCCGGGAACCCGCGCTGGCGGGCATGCTCGTTGAGCCAGCGCTCCAGCGGCGGCGCGGACGGTGCCTGCCAGACCTCACCATCCTGGTCGACCACCAGCGGGCCGACCACGACCGCGTCGCGGAACACGCCCGTCTCGTACCACGCCACCGTGTTGTAGGTGAAGGCCCAGCACCACCGGTAGCCGGTCGGCGGCGCCTCGGACAGCCGCAGCGGCGCCGCCGGGTCCTGCAACTGGTCGAGTCGCGCCTGGGCACAGGCCCGGGCCTGCTCGGCGTCCATCACTCCGCCTTCCGTGCTCGAATCCGGGCCCGTCACCGGGCCCCCGCCGGCCACGCCGCCGCGAGCCTACCGACCGGGAACGCCGCCCGGATCGCCCGATGGCCGGCGGCGATCTCCTCGTCGCTCATCAGCACCGTGTCGCGCACGAAGTCGCCGGCCAACCGGAACGCCACCGGGGATGCCGGGTTGAACAGCACGTCGATGCGGTCGGGCAACAACGTGACCAGTTCCATCGGGTCGACCCGTCGCCAGCTCACCGCCCCGGCCTGCTGCCGGTGCGCGGCGCTCGTCGCAACGACCACACAGTCCAGTTCGTCGGGCGAGCGGGCGATCAACGGTCGG
This sequence comes from Actinocatenispora thailandica, assembly GCF_016865425.1. Lineage (NCBI taxonomy): Bacteria > Bacillati > Actinomycetota > Actinomycetes > Micromonosporales > Micromonosporaceae > Actinocatenispora > Actinocatenispora thailandica. The sequence goes on from NZ_AP023355.1 coordinate 3,470,099, forward strand.
CCGGCCGCGTCCAGGGCCAGTTCCAGGGCGGTGTCGCGCAACACCACCTGAATCTGTTCGGCGGTCGCCGCCTCGGCCACCGCCAGCCGGAACAGTGCGTCCAGCGGATCGGTGGTCGGCTCGGCCGACAGCGGCCGAAAGCCGGGATTGGGGCGCCACCCCGCCAGTTCGCCGTCCGGGCCGACCGGCCAGGCGCCGAGCACGGCCTCGGTCGCCGGGACGGCGTCCGCCGGCCCCGCCGCCCGGTCGGGGTCGACCAGCAACACGCACTCCGCGCCTTCCACGCCTTCCGCGCCCTCCGCGCTCACCGCGCCCTCCGCGCCCTCCGCGCTCACCGTCCCAGCACCCCCACCAGGGCGTCGGCCGGGACCCTGGTGGTCGCCGCGCCGGCCGGGTTGAGGAGCAGATCGTGCCCGTCGGGCAGCCGGGGCACCAGCTCGCGCACCGCGCACACCACCGTGCCCAGGCCGGAGACGGCCGCCGCCTGGTCCTCGGCGGTGAAGACCGGCACGACCGGGCCGCCCTCCGGATCGATCGCCCGTACCGGCTCACCCCACGCGTCGACCAGGACCGCCACCTGCGCCGCGGCCAGCGCCCCGAGCAGGGCGTCCAGGTCGCCGTACTCGGTGGCGAGCCGGTAGGCCGCGGCGTCCACCGGGTCGGTCGGCTCCGGCCAACCCAGCGACCACGGCGATGGTCGGTGACCGGGATTGGCCTCGAACGCACCCGGCCGACCCGCGGTGGCGCACGGCCACTGCCCGACGACCGCCCACTCGGGCACCGGGCCCGAGCCGTCCCAGTACGGGTCGACCAGCCGCAGCGGCTTGTCCGGCGTCGCGGCGGCCACCAGGTCGACGGGCATCGCCACCGGTTCGTCGCCAGGACCGAGCAGGGTCACCTCGCTCATGTCGCGCCTCCCCCGAGCGCCGGCGCTTGTGCACGGCGTCGCGGTCGAACCCCGCGCCGACCGGCCGGCCGCGCTTGAGCAGCGTACGTCGTGGCAGACCCGGGTTCGGCAGGCCCGGTCCGGTGCGATCCACCCCGTCGCCGGCCGGTACGCCGCCCGCGCCGATCGGCCCCGGCGCCTCCGTCGGCTGCTCGTCGGGCGGCGTCGCCAGCCGGGGAAACGCCATCCCGACCGCACCGTGCGCGGTGGCCAGGGGTACCCGGCCGCGACGCTGCCGGTCGGCCGAGACCAGCGCCGCACGCCGCGCCTGCCGCAGGGTGCTCACCGCCAACGCCAGCTCGTACGCGACGTCCACCTTGTGCCTGGAGCTGACGCCGGCGCGGATGCCGGCACCGGCGAAGCGGCCGCGAATCGGCGTACTGATCGCCGGGTTGAGCTCCACCTCGGACGAGCTGCCCAGGCGCTGCTCGCGCCGCTCCCGTCGCCGCCGGTCGTCGGCCAGCTGCTGCGGGTCGCCCGGCGGCCCGGGCTCGTGCGGGTACCTCGGCATCCGGGGATCGTCGATGACGCCGCTGGTCAGGGCGTCGTTCCGGACCTCGGCGAGAGACGTACCCGAGGATCTCAGGCGCTGGAAGTACCGGCTGCGCAGGATCGTCAGGTTGATGTGGTTCTGCTTCAACCAGCTCTGATGCCGTTCGGGCGAGGAGCCGGGTACCTTCCCGATCAGCCGGGCCAGGTCGGTCACGACGGCGCCGGCCTCGAAGTCCAGCACGAACGCCCGGCTCTGCCGCTGCGGCAGCCGACCGTTCTCCGCGTCGATCTGCAACCGGGTCACGACCTCGTCCCACTCCGGCCCGGCCTGCTCGGCGCCGTCCGGCAGCACCGCCTGGTGATGCTGTTCCAGCTCCCAGGCATGCAGTTCGTTGAGCCGCTCACCCAATGCGCTGAACTCGGACTGGCCCGGGCCGAACTCCAGCCACCACCGGTCCGGGTCCACCGGGTCGGTCAGCAGCGCCGCCGGGCCGTCGAGGAACAGGTTCGGCTCCGGCGCGTACGGCAGCAGGGGGTGCAGCCGGGCCTGTGCGTCACGTTCCCGCATGTCGCGGGCCACCTCTGCGCGTACCTCGGCCAGACCGGCCGCGTTCAGCCTCGACCCGTGCAGCCGCGCGTACTCGGCCATCAAGGCGTCGATCTCCGCGGGCCGGTCCGGCGCCCGGTAGCCGCCCGCGAACATCAGCGGACGCTCGACGTCGTCGGAGTCCTGGTATCGCAACAGGTTCTCGAAGTGCTCGAACACGTGCGCGCCGGACGGCACCGTGCGCGAGCCGGTGTCGAAGTCCTGAACGGACAGGTAGGGGTGGTGACCGCGGGCCATCAGCGCATGCAACGCCCGCCGGGTCGGTTGACTGTGCAGCACGTTGTTGCGCATCGTGCCCGGCGCACCGAACTCGCCCTTGCTCGGTGTCCAGGCGTCCCACACCACCGCGACCGGCACCGGCAGCTGGGCAAGCTGCTGCCGGATCTCCTGCTGCTTCCCGGCGTCCGGGCCGCGGTGCGTCGGCCGGTTGAAGCCGACCACGAACGCCACCCGCCCCTGATGGGCCCGCATCCCCGCGGTGATCGCCTCGATGGTGGCGCCGAGCCGCGGGTGCGCGTCGATCGGTGCGATCAGGTTCACCACGTACCCGAGCGGCCGGTTGTCCCGCACGCTGTCGGCGACGAAGTCCTCATAGGCCCGAGGAGACAACGAGGCATCCGTGGCGTCGTCGACCAGCGTGCGGAAGGCCTCGTTGGTGTCGGTGTTCGGATCGTGCGCCAGGCTCGCCGGCGGCGGGGGCGCCTGAGTTGCCCGATGCGCCTGCGGAGCCGGGGGCGCCTGCCGTGCCTGGTGCGGCTGCGGAGCCGGGGTCGCCTGCGGCGTGTGGTGTACCGGCCGGGGCGCGGTGGCCCGCGGTGGTGCGGGCTCGGTGCGCTGGTTCCGCCCGGGGAACAGCGACTCGGCCCGACCGCCCTCGGCGGCGCCGAACAACCCGGCCCCGGGCGTGGTCGCCGGCCGTGCGACGGGCTCGGAACCGTTCGGCAGCGCAGCCTGGTAGTGGTTGCCGTTCTGCACCAGCACGAGCGCGGGCCCGGCCGGGTCGCCGAAGGAGGTACTGCCCCCGTTCGCGAACACCGTGGTGACCCGTATTCCGAGCAGCCCGACGGCCTGCTCGAAGGCCACGTCCGACGCATCGTCGTTCCACCGCCCCGGGGTGCGGATCGCCGCGGTCAGCGTCGCCGGTGTCAGGTCCGGATCGAGCGCCCGCAGGACCGGTGCATGCCCCTCGAACCAGCCGTGATCGGCGTCGAGCGCGTCCGCGATCCGGTTCCGCAGTTCGGTCGCACTCGACGACGCGATCCGGGTCAGCCTCGGATCGGCCGCACCCGCCCGCACCGCATTCTGCGCGGCGACGATCACCGAGTTGTACCAGCAGTCGCCGTCGGCCGGCACGTCACGAACCGACAGGTCGTGCTCGGACAGATACCGCTGCTGGCCGGCGGTGATGGGTGCGCCGGCGCCCGGCGGTACCGGCCGCGGTCTCGGCGCGGACGCAACCGGACCGCTCGCCGCTTCTGCCCCGGAGCGCCGGGATGGCGACCCGGCCGCCGCCCGGGTGTCGCTGGTTCCGGCCGTGGCCGGGCGGGCGGGATCCGGGGCAGTGGTCTCGGTACTGGTGCCCTCGGCACTCGCCTCCTCGGCACTCGCCTCCTCGGCGCCGGCGACCTCCGCGCTGCTGGCCCCCGCGCTGCTGATCTCCGCGTTGCTGATCTCCGCGCTCGTGGTCTCCGCGCCGGAGGTCTCGGTCTTCTGTTGGACGCCGGTCGCCGGCTCGGTGCCGCCCGTGGTCGTGGTGGTGGGCTGCTCGGCCGGGCGAGTGCGGGGTGTCGGCGGCTCGGCGCCCGGCTCGTCCGGGCGGAGCACCGTGTACCTGCCGTCGCCGTCGAGATGCAGCACCACCGGCGGCGTCTCGCCGACCGGCCCGGTACCGCCGGGTGTGAAGTCCTGGTAGCCACCGTCCACTCGCACCACCCGGATCGGGACGCCGAACTCGTCGACCGCCGCCGCGATCACCAGGTCGCCACCGGTACCGGCGCCGGGATCGACGGCGCCCCGGCGCAGCGACGAGGCGGCGAGCGCGGACCGGACGTCGGGGGCGAGGGCCGGATCGTCCGGAAGGTCGGGCAGCAACCGGGTGTCGTTGTACTCGTCCCACCGCAGCTCGTCCCACTCGACCCCGGCGCGGTGCAACTCGGCGCGGTCGAAGCGCTCGCTCGGGTCCGGTGCGGTGAAGTCCCGCAGGCGCGGATCGGAGCCGAGCCGCACCGCGAGGCGCTCCCGCAGCGCGGCCGGATCGAGCCCGGTGTGGTCGTGCAGCGCGTAACCGAGCGCCGCGAGCTGGGAGTCGCGTGCCGGCCAGTCACCGAACTGCCGGACCGGCCGGCCGGCCGGATCGACGAGGGCCTCGGCCACCGTCGAGTAGCGCGGCGCGGTGGGCTCGGGGTCGTGGTCGGTGGCGGTGAACTCGGCCGGTGGGTCACCGGCCCGGTCGGCCGCCGGCGTCGCGTCCCAGCTGGTCTGCGCCTCGGCGGCCCGCCGCGCCGAGACCAGCTGCGCGGCCAGGGCGGTGACCCGGGCCTGCGCGCGATCGAGTTCGCTGGCGTGCTGCGCGATGCGGGCATCGACGCCGGCCAGCTCGTCCGGTGCCGCGTGCTGCCGCTCGTGGGCGAGCGAGTCGGCCCGGCCGCGCAGTTCCTGCTGTCGCGTTGCGGCCTTGGTCCAGTGCTCGACCGCTTGATCGACCTGGTCCCAGGCCCTCGACACGGAGGGGGTGAAACTGTCCGCGGTGATCAGCCCCGCCGACAGCGCCTCCGCTTCGGACATCCACACGTCCACGGTGGAATGCACGTCGGCCACCGACGACGGAGCGCCGGGCTTCGCGCCGAGCCGCGTCGCGGTGTGTCTCCACGTCGCCGGGATCCGGATCAGCAGCGCGCGGCCGTTGTCCTCGGTCAGGTCGATCCCGGCGCTGGTGTCGTGCGCGGTCTGCGCGCCGTCGGTACGGCCGTTCGTACCCAGTGGAATCGACAGGTGGGGGGAGAAGGTCATCGGCACCGCGCCGTCGGGCGTCGGTTCGAGGCGTTGCGAGGTCGTCTCACCGGCACCCTGCGAGGCGTCGGACCGGGTGTTGGCGTTCCGGTCGGACGCGATGGTCTCCGGCCGGTTCGAGTCCGGGGCCGGCCCCGGCTCGGATTGCCCAGGGTGCGCCCACCGCCGACCCGCAACAGCCGCGCCCCGTCGGTGTGCAGGTACAGCTGCGTCCGCAGCTGTACCGGATGCCGACCGCGCAGCGTCACACTGAGCGCCGAGGCGTTGCTCGACAGCCCTGGCGTGTTGCCGCGCAGGACGTTCTCGCTCAACGCGTTGTCCAGCATCGCTGCGCCCGGACTGCCGGGGCCGAGCAGATCGGCCCGGGACTTCGGGTCGACCTTCGTACCGGTGTCCGGGCCGAGCGCGCGTACCGCCTGCTCCGCACCGGACCGGATCTCGGGTACGCCGTGCACCCGTTGCGGGAACGTGTGGCCGCTGAGCCCGGTCCCCTGCGGCAGCCGCGAACTCGGATTCAACTCCACCGATGCGGCATCGGCCGGGCTGGTCGTCCCCGCAGTGCCGGTCGTCCCCGCAGTGCCGGTCGTCCCCGCAGTGCCGGTCGTCCCCGCAGTGCCGGTCGTCCCCGCAGTGCCGGTCGTCCCAGAGCGGTCATCGCCGGGCTGGCCGACGTGGGTGGCCGCCGCCGCGTCCTCCGGCTGGTCGAGCCGGGTCAGGCTCAGCGGAACGTCCTCGTGCACCTCGGTGGTCGGGCCGGTGGTACTGAAGGAGGTGCCGTCTGCCATCCGCACGGTCGCCCGCGCCCTGATCCGGTGCCGGAACCGCGCCACCGGCTCGTCCGTGCCGAGGCTCAGCTCCTGTTGCCTCGTCGTGGTCTCCGACCCGCCGTGGCCGGCGGCAGCGGTTCCGCTGGTCCCGCTGGTGCCGCCGGACACCCACGGCCTGCCGTCACCGGTGATCGCCGTGGTGATCGCGTCGGAGCCGACTCCGGCGCTGGTCGTCTGCTGCCGGGACGACTCGTCCTTGCTGCTCACCGTCAGCTTCTCGGACAGCTTCACCGCGGGCAGCAGCTCGACCAGTTCCGCGTCGGCTCCCACCGACTCCACGGACAGCGTGACGCGACCCGCGCCGAGCCGCCAGAAGCCGGAGCGGTCCATCCGCAGCGACAGTCCGTGCCGTGCCATGGTGGCGGCGAAGCCACCGACGCCGGTGTCCGACAGCGCAGCGGAGATGCGGCTCAGGTTCGCTTTCACGTCCGCGCGGACGTCGGCATCGTCCAGGCCGGGCACGCCGTTCGTCGCGGCGTCGCGCAGCAGCGAGTCGAGCAGCTCCTCGCCCTGCACCTGACCGGTGACGAACCCGCCCGAGAACGGGCCGTCGCTCGGGTCCGTGCGCCACGGCGACGTCCGGTTCGGCTCCGGACCCGTCGGGTCGCCCGGAACCGGCTGCGCCGGCTGGTCCCGGACAACGGGTTGCCGCTGCGAGTCGGAGCCTTGCTGAGGGGCCGTCCCCTGCGGGCCAGGGCGTTCCTGCGGAGCCGATCGCTGCGAGTCGGAGCGTTGCTGCGGGGCCGATCGCGGCGAGTCGGAGCGTTCCTGCGGGGCCGATCGCTGCGAGTCGGAGCGTTGCTGCGGGGCCGATCGCGGCGAGCCGGAGCGTTCCTGCGGGGCCGGCCCCTGCGGTGCCGTGGATGGGGCCGGCGTCGAAGGTTCCTGCGCTACCGGCCGGTCCGAGGGCGACGACTGCCCCGGTGCGGTGGTGGCCGCGCCGGGCGGGTCGAACAGACCGAGCTCGCGGGCGACCCGCACCGGGATCCGCACCCGTACCCCGTCGGGCACGGTGACCGACTCGCCCGCGTAGCGAGCCGAGGTACGGCCGGCCCCGACGAGCCGCCGCGCCCAGTGCTGCACCCGCGGCAGCCACCCCGTTCGGCCGGACACCGCGTGCAGGTGGTGCGTGACCGCGCCCTGCACCACGATCGTCGGCTCGGTGACCGAGCGGGTGCTCTTCGCGGTGACCGCGGCCGAGCTACCGACGGTGTTGGACCAGCTGCGGCCCGCCGTGGCCTGGACGGCCCCCCGCTCCACCACCGGGCTGCCCTGCGCGGGTCCGAAGACGCTCAGTCCGGTACTGGCCGACAGGTCGGTCACCGTGGTCACCGGATCACCGAAGCTGGTCTCCTGCTCGGTGGCGGACTCCAACGCGTGCGTGGTCGAGATCGGTCCCACCGGTCGCAGGCTGGCCGGGTCGATCTCGCTCTCGACCACCACCCGCGCCAACCGGTCGGTGAACACCCCCTTGCCCTGCAGCCCGGACACGTCCCGGCCGCCGGTGAGCTGCCGACCCAGGTTCCCGGCGAGCTGGGACGGGGTGAACTCCTCCGCCATCGCGCTGGCCGGATGCTCGTCGGTGGTCAGCCCGGTCGCCTGCGCGAGGACCCGCGCGGCGCTGCTGGCCAGCTGGTCGGCGCCGAGCACCTGCTCCACCGCGTACGGTTCGGACAGCCAGCGCCGGTTGCCCTCGTTACCGGGACGCGGCAACGGAAGCCTGCCGTCGATCAACCGGTGCCGGGTGGGGTCGGCCGGATCGATCGACACCGGCGGGTCCGCGGCGACGGCGCTCTTCGAGACCGGGTTCGGCGCATCCGGTGGCGCGGTCATCCGCGCGGTCCCGCGGACGCTGCCGAGCTCGCGCCGCGCGCCCCGTACCGCCACCCGGTCGCCGCGCGCCGCCGCCGCACCCAGCACCGGCAGGCTGCCCAACAACCACTGGGCGGTCTGGTGTTTCGCGCGCGCGTCGGCGCGCAGTACGACGTCGGCGGACCACTGCTGGGCGGGGCGGTTGCTGCTGCTGGTGTGTCCGGAGGCGGCCTTCGACCCGTACGAGGACGCCGCGGTCCGGGCCTTCGAGATCTTCGCCGACGCGCTGCCGGCCAGCCGTACCGGCCCGACCGGCGACGAGGTGCTCGCCACCAGTTCGGGGCCGAGTTCGCCCTGGTTGGTTCGCGAACTGGCACCATCGAGCTTCACCGAGCCGGCGGTGCCGTTCTTGGCCTGGAGGTGCGCGTCGGTGCCGAGGAACGTCGGCCCGGTGAGGTCACCGCGAACCATCACCGTCACCGTCGACTGGCGGAAGAATCCCGGCCGCACCAGCCGGACGGGCAACCCGTTGCCGGTGATCCGGTCCATCTGGGCCAGCAACGACGCCTCGCTCAACGCCGTCCGCAGGGTGTCCAGGTTTCGTTGCGCCAGTTGCGATCCCTCGCCGGTCGCCGGGTCGGCCAGCAGGCCCCGATACTCGCTAGCCACCGATCCGACCACCTGGTCGGCGAACCGCCGCAACGGCTGCGGCCCGGTCGTCGACGCCCCTGGACCCCGGTCACCTGCATCCCGGGAGACAGCGCGATCGCGCCCGGGGCGGGGTCCAGCTGCCGGTTGGCGCCGGCCCGGTCGCTGTGCCACCCGGCCAGCTCGCGCGCGGTCGACTGGGGCAGCCGGAACCAGCCCCGTCCGGGAACGTCCACCTTGGTGCCCGCGGCGGTGTCGTGCAACGTCAGGGTGATCGGCGCCCGGTAGACGGCCGTGGCGGTGTTGGTCCGCGCCGCGCTGCTGGTCGCGTCGCCCCCGACCGTCACCGCGTGCTCCGACGAGCGGGTGAACCCGCCGACGACGGCCGCCCGCACCCTGGCCAGGCCCGCCGTCAGGCTCGGTCCGAGAGAGACGGCGACGCCGATCACCCGGGTACTGGACACCTTGTTGGTGGACGTGTTCTTGGCGTCGACCGATCGGGTCGACGTGGTACCGGTCGACCGGTCGTGCCGCACGTAACCGGCCCGGCCGGTGGCCCGCAACGACAGCGTGAAGCTGGTTCCCGGCACCTGCACGGGGCCGGCCAGCAGGTCGGGGCCGAGAGCGGCCACCCGGTCCGGGGTGGCGAACTCGCGCAGCGCCTGCCGTGCGGCCGGGTCCGGCACCTCGTCGATCGCTCGCTGCAGGGCGTTGTCGACCGGCCTGGTCGCGGGCTCCGCCGGGCTGGCCGGCACGGTGGTCGGGCTGCTGGGGTCGGTCGCCGTCCAGTCGGTACCCAACGTGGTGACATCCGACCAGGAGCGGAGGCGCAGCCGCAGCCGGGACGGCACCCGACGGTCCGAGGTCTCCTTCGGCGGCAGGCGCAGCGTCGCCCCGCCGGGGACGGTGGTGTCGAACCGGGTGGTGCTGCCGGCAACGGTGGCACTGACCTGGAAGTGCGCGTCGCCCACCACCGTACGGTCGAGCTTGCTCTGCGACACCGCGGAGCCGCTGGTCGTCTGGAAACCCTGGCTCGACGTGAAACCGCGGCTGCGTCCCAGCCGCAACCGGATGCGGGCGAAGACGCCGTGCGCACCGTCCACCGGCAGGATGGCCGCCACCTCGGTACGGTCGGTGGTCGCGGTGGAGCCGGTGGTGCCGTTGGTGGCGCCGACCGACCACGAGGTGTTTGCCAGGGTGCCCTGATTCTTCGACTCGGTGCCGGGCGTGGCCGGCGGGGCCGGTCGGCGTTGCGTGGGCCGGCTCGGCGTCGCGGCCACCGGATTCGGCACGGTGCCGGCCGGCGGCGTCGCACCGTCGGGCTTCGGGTCCGGGTGCTCGGTCCAGGTGGTCGGCGGCCGGACCGCCACGGTGAGGTCGTACTGCTTGCCGTCCTTGCCGAGCATGCTCACCGTGTAGCCGGAGCCGGCAAGGTACTGCGGCCGGTCCCGGATCAGCCGTTCGACCCGCGCGGCGACGTCATCGGGCAGGCCGTTGCTCCTCGCTTCGGCGGCGACCCGGGCACCGCCGAGGTACACCGGAATGCCGTCGCTGACCACCCGGTCCATCGATTCCGCCGGCGTGACCGTCTGCTCGTCGTCACCCTGCTCGTGCTGGTGCTGCTCGATGTTGGAGGCGGCGGTGACGGTGGGGGCCTCCTGCGGCTGCCGCGGCGGCTCGTGTCGATCTCCGGGCGAAGCCTGCTCGCTGCCGTGCCGATCGCCGGCGGCCTGCTGCTCGGCAGCGTCCTGCCGCTCGGCAGCGTCCTGCCGCTCGCCGTGCTGCTGCTCGACCTCGTCCTGCTGCTCGCCCGCCTGTTGCTCGTTCTGCTGCTCGCCGGCCTGCTGATGGGTATCGTCCTGGCCGGCACGCTGCTGCCGGCCATCGTGCTGGAGCTCGTCGTGTCCCTCGACGTCGCGCTTCTCGTCGTACCGCTCGTCATGCCGCACAGGGCCGGGCTGCTCGTCCTGGCGCTGCTCGTACTGTTCGGGCTGCTGCTCCGCGTGCTCGTGCTGGGCGTGCTCGTGCTGCTCGTGCTGGGCGTGCTCGTGCTGCTCGTGCTGCTCGTGCTGGGCGTCCTGGTGCTGCTCGTGCTGCTCGTGCTGGGCGTCCTGGTGCTGCTGGGTCGCTGCGGGCCGAGGGCCTTCCGTCGGGGTCCGCGGCGTGGGTGTGGAGTGCTCGGACGCCTTCGCAGATCGATCCTGCTGCCCGGATGGCTGCTGGTCTGGATGCTGCACCTGCGGGTTCGGTGCCGGCGGGCGCTCGATGGACGGCGAGCCGGTGAACCCGCTCGAGCCGGGCGGCGGTCCGAACGGGTCCTGTTTGGTAGCCCCGGCGGAGGGCTGAGCACCGAAGACCGGCTCCGGGGTCTCCTCGGTGACCCCGGCGTTCTGGGTCGTGGCCGCCTCCGACGGTGCCTGCTGCCCGGCCGGGCCGCTCGACGTCGAGCCGTCAGGCTGCGTTTCGTCGGGGGCCGCGTTCTGCTCGGACGCCGCAACCGGTGGCGTGCCGCCCGGCGACGTGTCCATCGGGCCGCCGTCGCCCGGCGCGTCGGGCGGCGCCATCCCGCCGGTCGACGGCTGGCCCGGTGGGGTCGAGGGTGGCGGGCTGCTCGGCGGGGCCTGGGGCGCGGCCGGGGCCGGCGGGTGCTGCCCGTCGTTGGTGGTCGGCGGGGCCGGGGGCGCTGGCGGGTGCTGGACGTTGTCGGTGGTCACCGGCACCGACCACGGAATCATCGCCTGGGGGCGGATGAAGTCCTTGAGCAGCCGGTCCACCAACTCGTCGCCGGACATGTTCTTCAACCGGTCGACCAGGGCGTCGTTGCCGCCCTGCGCCTCGATCCGGGCGATGTCCAACGCGACGCGGGTGGCCAGGCCGGGAACGATGTGCGGCCCGGCCAGGATGTTGTTGCCCAGGTGCTCGTCGTGGTCGGAGGTCCGGCCGGTGTACTCGGCCTCGTCCCGGGTCTGCGCGGCGCCGTCGATGTGCTGCATCTGCCCGGTCCCGTACGGCCCGTCCGGGTGTCGCCGGAACCGGCGTACCTGCTGGTCGAACGTGTTCGACCGGGCCGACTCGCGCGTCACGGTGTCCACGAGCCGCTGGTACTGGTCGGCGATTCCATCGTCCTGGAACGTTTGCCGGATGTCGTTGCGCAGCTCGATCATGTCGATGATGCGCTGGGCGTCGTCGGGAGTCAGCGGCCCGTTGCCGGCGCCCACCGTGGCCGACAGCTCGTCCGCGAGATCCTGCGCCCGGCCGTCCAAGTCGGTGTGATCCTGCCACAGCTGCCGGATCTGGTCCTGCGCGTCGACCATCTTGGCCTCCGGCGCGTTCGGCCGGTTGTCCGGACCGAAGAACTCCGTCCAGTCGTCCCTCCGGTACGAGAGCAGGTTCCCGTCCTGGTCGGACCGGATCGTCGGGAACTCCTGGTCCAGGAAGTCGTTGAGCATGATCCAGCCGCTGTCGGTCAGCTGGTCCATCGGCACGGCGATGCGCGCCGGACCGCTGTTGTCGCCGGTGGCGAAGCGCGTGTTGCGAAACGGGGTGTTCTTACCCTCGACGAAGAAGAAGACGAATCCGTCGTTGGCCAGGTCGTCGGTGTCGAATCCACCGGTGTTGTGGGGCGCGCTCGGATCGTCGTGCTGAAGCTTGATCTTGGATTTCATCTCGCCGGCACCGTGCGGGCCCAGGATCGTGTCGGCCCGGTCCTGGGTGGTGTAGTGGTGCAGCTCCCGGTCGTTGAGCGCGGCCTCGACCCGCTGCCGCACCTCGTCGTGCCAGGGCTGCGGCGGGCCGAGCTGGTCGCGCATGTTGTCGATGTTCAACTGGGAGTAGGCGGCGACGAACGCTCGCCCCTGCGGCAACCCCGACTGCCCCGGCCCACCCCAGAGCATGCCGTGGTCGGTCATCCACAGGTACGCGGCGGCCTCGTTGTCGTCGCTCGCCCAGTCGGCCAGCGCCGGAACGTTGTTCTCGATGTACTCCTGCTCGGGGTCCGGCGGGTTCTGCTGCAGGAGGTCCGCCGGTGGGCTGCCGTCGTCCTCCGACTCGTCCTCGTGCTCCTGGTTCGGATCGTCCTGCTGGTTCTCGACGCCATCGGTCCGCTCGTCCGGGCTCTGCTCCTCGGGGCCCTGCTCCTCGGTGCCCTGCTCCTCAGGGCCCTGCTCCTCAGGGCCCTGCTCGTCCTCGGAACTGTCGGAGTGCTGCGAGGTCGGTGGGGCCACGGAACTGGACGGCGCGCCGAAGGTCGGTGCCGGCGACGTGTTGCCCTCCGAGGCGGTGGGGTTCGAGGTGTCGTGCTCGGACCGCCGGGGCCGGCGGTACTGCCGTCGTTCGGGAGCGGTGACGCTGGCTGTGGGGCCGGGTTCGGGTTCGGGTTCGGCGTCGGTGTCGCCGGTCCCGCGTTGGCGTCGGGGTGGGGCGTCGAGTTCGAGCCGCCCGTCGGGGAGTGCGCCGACCCGGTACCGGGGTTCGGCGTGGAGTTCGACGCCGTGCCCGGGCCGGGCGTCGTGGTCGAGCCACCGGGGGCGTGGCCGCGGTCGGGACGTGCGTGGGCATGAAGTGGAAGCGCGGGTTGTCGGACGGACCGGGCAGCGTAGCCAGATCGCCGGCCTGCCCGTCCACGAACACCAGATGACCGCTGGGCAGGCGAACCACGTTGACGAGGTGACCGACGCGCGACTGACCGTTGGTGCCGGGAGGGAAGGACCAGCCGAGAATGCCGCGAGAGCCGGGCGGCAGCGTGCTCAGCGTGGCGATCGTGTCGGTGAGGTTGTCGATCGGTGGGCCGAACGTCTTGCCCATCGCCTGCTCCAGTCCGGACAGCGGCTGCGGCGTCGCCTTCGGAGTGGGTTGGGCGGGCTGGCCGTCCAGCAACCGATCGGTGTGCTGCACGGCCAGGTGACAGTTGTTGTCCTGCTGACCGAGCTTGACCGGGTTGATCCGGGCCAGGTCCGGGAACAGCGTGTCGCGGATGATGGCCAGGTCACCGCTGTGGTCGACGGTGCCGACCGGATTGTTCGTCACCACCATCGGCAGGTTCGGCCCCGGCGAGGCGGAAACGTGGTCGAGCAGTTGGACGAGGGCCCCGTCACGCTGCTGCTGCGCGCTCGCGTCGACACCGGGCGACGGGCTCGCCTGATGGGACAGGTCGACGAACCGGGTTCCGAGCGCGCTCGGTGGCGCGGTCGGTGCCGGCGGCGGCATCGCCGTCGGCGTCGAGTCCTGCGTGGCCGGCGTTGGTTGCGGCTGTTGCGATGGCCCCTGCGGTGCGGGGCCCTGCGGTACGGGGCCCTGCGGTCCGGGGCCCTGCGGTACGGGGCCCTGCTGCGGCGGGCCCTGCTGTCCGGGGCCCTGCTGCGGCGGGCCCTGCTGCGGGGCAGCGGCCTGTTCCGGTGCGGGCGGCGCCGGCCGCGCCTGCGGTACCGGTGGAGTCTGCTGCGCCGGAGACGTCGGGCCCTGCGCGGCGGTCGGGGCCGGTCGCTGCGCCGACGGCCCGGGCGATGTCTCGTCGCTCGGTGGCGCCTCCGACATCTCGATGTCGTCGTCGGTATGCGGCGCGAGCGTGGTGCTGGACTCATCCGTTGCGGGCGGCGAGCTCGGGGTGTTGCTCGCACCGGGGCCGGGCCGGGCCGGGCTCTGGCTTCCGCCGGGCGGGCGGTGGTTGCCACCGGGCGGCGCCTGGCTGGTACCTGGCGGTGTAGCAGCGTTCAGGTCGAGGTTGGCGATCCCGTCGGTGACGACGTCCACCGCATCAGGAGCCGGCGGAGTCGGCGAATCCAGGCTCAGGCTCGCCATGCCCTGAGTGACGGCATCGAGGTCCTGGGAGGTCGGTGGCGTCGGAGCGTTCAGGTCGAGGTTGGCGATCCCGTCGGTGACGGCATCCACCGCATCAGAAGTCGGCGGAGTCGGCGGAATGGACGGAGTCGGTGGAGTCGGCGAATCCAGGCTCAGGTTCGCCATGCCCTCGGTGAGCGAGTCCACGGTGGTATCCGGCGGGAGACTCGGCTGGTTGTTGGGCGTGGCGGTGTTCGGTGGCTCGGCGGGTACCGGCGACTGGTTCCCCGGCAACCCGGTGGGGGTCGCTCCCGCCGGAGTCGGCGTGCGGGCGGTCGTGCCCGAACCCGGTGCGGGCGAACGCGGTGTCGGCGAACTCGCGGCCGGCTGACCGGATGCCGGTTGGCTCGACTGGTTCGGTGTCGGGGAACCGTGCACCGGCATGCTCTGCGGACCCGGTCCGGGGCTCACCTGGTGGACGGCCGGTGGTGCGGCATCGCTCGGGCCGCCGAAGCTCTCCCGGGTCGCGGACGGCGGCGGACCCGAACCGACGGACTGACCGCTCTGCACCGGGTTGGCGAGTGGCGTGGCCGAGCTCGGGCCGGACCTGGTCGACGGCCCGCCGCCCGCGGGCACGCCGGTGGACGGCCCGTCGACGTCGCCGGGCTGCGTTCCGGCCGGATCGCTGGAACCGGGCAGCGGGCTGGTGGGCGCGCCTACCGGTGGAACGGCGGGCTCCCCGTTGCCGACCGGAGGTGGTGCCACGATCGGTGTGCCGCCCGGCGCGGCGGGAGCGACCGGCGTGGGGGCGCTCGCCACTGGGGGCGCCACCACCGGGTTCGGTGCGGGTTGCGAATCCGCCGGGTCGGCCTGTGGTGGCGTCGACACCGGTGCGACCGGATCGCCCGGACCGAAGCCGGGCAACCCTCCCGTGGCAGCCGGCGGCTGCACCGGTGGTACCGGTGCGGGTGGCGCCGGCGCCGGGCCCGGTCCGGCCGCGATCGGCTGGGGCGCAGGGCCGCCGGCGGGCTGCCCGGGACCCCCGCTCGGGCCCGGCCCGGTGGTAGGTCCGGGTACGCCCGGGCCCGTGGCGGGCCCGGGCCCCGCAGCATTCGGCCCGCTGGCCGGCCCCGGACCGGTGATGCTCGGGTCGTTGCCCGATCCGGGCGCCGGAGCCGATCCCCCAGCCGAGTTCGGGCCGCCGCTTGCGCCTGGTCCGGCACCCGGCCCGCTGCTCGCCCCGGGTCCGCTGCTCCCCCCGGGCCCACCGCCGGAACCGGGCCCGCTGCTCCCCCCAGGCCCACTGGGGGGTGGCCCACCCCTGGCACCAGGCCCGCTGTCGGCTCCGGGTCCGCTGTTGGCCCCGGGCCCGCTGCTGGCCCCGGGCCCGCTGCTGGCCCCAGGCCCGCTACTAGCCCCGGGCCCGCTGCTCGCTCCAGGCCCACTGTTCGGGACCGGCCCACCAGTGGAACCGGGACCGCTGCTGGCCCCAGGCCCACTGTTCGGGCCCGAACCACCGCCGGAACCGGGCCCACTGCTCTCCCCAGGCGCACCGCCGGAACCGGGCCCGCTACTCGTCCCGGGCCCGCCGTTCGGGGCCGAACCACCACCGGAACCAGGACCGCTGCTCGCCCCGGGTCCATGGGAGACCGGCCCGCCGCCGGACGCGCTGGTGGAACCAGAACCCCCGGCGGAACCGGGGCCGCTGGTGGAACCGGCACCGGGGATCGGCTCGCCGCCGGCGCTGTCGGGGCCGCCGCCCGAGCCGTGCCCACCGGTACCCCCTGGGCCGACCTGGGAATCGGGCCCGAGGTCCCTGGGGCCGGTCGGGTCCGGTGCGTCGTTGCCGGTGGGGCCGGCAGTCGGGGTCGGCCCGCCGGAGATGCCCCGGCCGACGTTGTTCGCGCCATGGCTGGCGTAGTGCTCGAACATCGACGAACTCGCGGTCGCCCACGGGTTGAACTGGTTGAGGTTGCCGGTCGCGGCCGAGTACAGGAACTCGCCGAGCGTCTCGCCGATCGCGCCGAGCGCGCCGCCGCCATGGGTCGAGTGCGAGAAGTGCGGGAAGTAGTGGCCGCCGACGTGGTGCACGCCGCCGGCGACGCCGCCGATCATCGCGCCGGCACCCATGTTCTGCAGGATGTCGTTGAAGTCGAAGCCGTGCCGGTTGTCCTTCATCATCTGGATGGCCTGGGCGGCCACGGCCTCGGCGCCCTCCTGCACGGCTTCCTCGGCGGCCTCCATCGCCAGCCGGGCGACGAGTTGGGCGAGGCGGCTCTGCAACTGGGAGAGCAGCGCCTCGACGATCTCCTGGCCGACCTTGATCAGGCCCGGTACCAGGGAGGCGCCGAACCCGCTGGCGAGCGCGGACGCGATCTCCAGCACGATGGTGAAGGCGGCGACGATGATCTGCGTCTGCCCGTAGTCGATCTGCTGGTTGGCCTGGTTGGCGACGTCGGCCGCGGCCCGTGCCTTCGCCGCGGCCTGCGGGATCTGCTGGATGATCATCGGGTAGAACTGGCCGAAGGCGATGGCGGCGGGTCCGCGCAGCACCCCGTCGAGCTGGCTGCCGACCGTCTGCGTGCTGGCCGCCGTGCTTTCCAGGTCGGCGGCGAACTGTTGCAACTCCTGGCTCAGCGCCTGCAGTTCGGACGGGTCACCCTTGGGGTACTGCTCGCCCACCGTCACCAGGATGGCGTCGTACGCCCATTGCCAGTTCGGATCGTCGGGGATGTGGAAGTCGAACATGACCCGCGGTCAGTCTCGCGGCTCGCCCGGGATCGGCTCGACGAGCCGGCGGAACGTCTCCGCCTGCGTCGGCTCGCCCTCGATGCTGCGGGACCTGACGACGTCGAGTTCGGCGGGCCGGAACGCGACCCGCTCGGGCAGTTCGGAGTGCGGTGCCTCCCGGGAGAGCAGGACGCCGGGGCGGAGCGCCAGGACCGGGCGCTCCGGAATGCGCACGCCGTATCGCAGCCGGCTGGGTTCACGGCCGAGCACGCTCTCCCCTTCCGGGGCGCGGGTGTTCCGCACGAAGACGGTCGACCTCGTTGCCCGGAGCGGCAGGAGGGACTCCCGGTCACGCCGGAACGACACCGTCGGTTCGAGAGGGTGGACGGTGCCCTCGATCGTCTCGCCCTGCTCCCTACGCACCACGTGCTCGCGGGATCGCAGCTCCGCCCGCCGGGCCTCCAGCGCGTGCGGCGGCTCGGCGGCACGCCACGAGGCGGGCACGCTCTCGGTCTTCCGCAGCGGCGTCAGCTCGACCCGGTCGGCGAGCCGCACCTTCTCCGCCTCGCTGCCCTCGATCGATGCCGGCGGGTCGCTCGGGACCAGTGCCCGGCTGAACTCCGCGTTCAGCTTCCTGCTTCCAGTGGCGGCGTCCTCGTCGGCCCGACGGTACGACTCCCCGGCGGTGCGCAGTCCCTTCGCGGTGAACTCCAGGGTGCCGATGACGCCGGTGATCATGCCTTTGAGCGTGTCGATCAGAGGGTCGAACTGCTCCTGGAACTGCTTTCCCATCGAGTCGTCGCCCCATGCCGACCGGTACCGTTCGCGCAGGCTCTCCAACCGGTGAAGATGGGTCTCGTACAGCGCGATCTGTTGTTGGTAGGCATTGCCGACCTTGGTCACGCCTTCGGGATTCACCCACAGCGAGCCGGATGGATTCTCACTCATGGACGTCGCCTTTCCGGCCACCCGGCAGCCCCGGGGTGGGCGCCGCGCGGGATTCGCCCGCTCATGGTTGATCCGGCGTGAGGCCGAGCATCGAACGCACCTCGCTGGTCATCCTCGGGCCCTCTTCGGGAAGGAACATGTCGACGCCGGCTTCGCCGCGCGCCAGCTTGGCCGGGTCGATGCCGGCCGGCACGATCGGCGCCAGAATCTCCGCCGCCTTGGCCAGCACGCTGTCCTTGGCTTCGAGGAAGGTACGCAGGATGACGGCGCTCAGCTCCGCGGGCGGCATTCGCTTGTAGGCGCCGGTGGGAAACTGCAGATCGGTCAACACGCCGCTTTGGCCGACGGTGACCGTCACCTCGCGCCGCGGGGACGTCGCCGAGGCGCTGAGGGCACGCATGCGCTCCTGGAGTTCACCGAGGCTGCTGCGCTCGTGCTCGTATTCGGCGAACAGTTTCGCCACATGATCGTCGAGCTGCACGTGCCCACTCCTCTCGGAGTAACCTCCGCGTAACCCGCAGTCCACAAAACGCCCGGTCACGACGTCACCTAACGACAGCGTTCGCAAGAGTACCCGACCGGATCCACCGCGCAACACGGCCGCATGTTGGAAAGTTACACAGGCAACGTGGATCAGGGCATTATATGCGAGAAGGTTGCTTCCACCCCAGACCTTGTGCTGTCATGCACCGTGACCGGTGGGCGCGTTTCGCGCGCGCGACCGCTGTCGCCGCTCGGGGCTTCGGCCCGCCGTTCCAGCCAGCCGCGCCTGAAGCACCACGCGCCCCAGCCACACGAGAGGAACGTTCGTCATGACGATGCCAACGGTCAATACCGTTGAAGAGGGCATGCGATCGGCTGCCAACACGTTCGCGCAAACGGCCGACGAATTCAATAGCCACCTGCAAAGCGTCAACAACCAGATGGCGACGTTGCAGGCGAGCTGGACCGGCCAGGCCTCGGGTCAGTTCAACCAGGCGATGGACAACTGGGAGAACTCGTTCAAGAACGTGATCAACCAGTTGCTTCGCATGCTGGAGGTCATGGGCGCCACCACGAAGGGTTACCACCAGGCCGAGGACACCGCGAGCAACACCGCGAAGAACTTCATGGACGCGCTTCCTCCGCTGCCCGGAGTCTGAGCAACATCGCGGTATCCAGGTGGAACCCAAGAAAGGTGACAACGATGTCAGATTATCGTTTCGACTTCACGCAGGCCGACGCCACGATCTATGACATGCAGACCATCAACAAGAGGATCGGCGACGCGCTGCAGAGCATGGAAAGCAGCGTCGAGAAGAGCCTCGCGGACTGGACCGGCGCGGCGCAGGAAACCTACTGGGACGCCAAGGCGCAGTGGAACAAGTCCGCCGGCGACATGAACGCGTACTTCGAGCAGGCCCGGCTCGTGCTGATGGACATCTCGGACAACTACGGCACCACGGAGCAGCGGCACACGAAGCTGTGGAACGACGTCCGCGGGGCTGACCTTGACCGAACCGGTCGCGGCGGGCCCGGTCGGGCCCGCCGCGACCGCGCTCCGGTACCCCGAATCCCGCCGGCTCGAAGGGCTCTAATCGCATGGCTTCCGACACCGACTTCAGCTACGAGAACGATGATGCCATCGATGCTCTCCATCTCTACGACCACTACGACAATGGCGAGATCGGTGGGCACACCAAGAAGCATCCGAACGGCTGGGCCGAGACCGCCATCGAGCAGATCGAGGCCACCGAGACCACCGAGGGCTCCAACGGCAAGGACCGGTCGACATACCAGGAGGTGCACTGGGACAAGCTCAATGTCAGCGACAGCGAGCTGAAAGACTACAAAGAACTCTGGAATTGGTATCAGGACGAGCTGCCAGACAAGTGGAACGACTACGTCAAGCAGTTCGACCAGACCGACCCGAGCAACGTCGACGTCCCGAAGTACGACCCGAACAAGCAGTACCTGCCGCCGGACGACGGCGATTTCGACAAGCCCGACACGAAGGCGTACACGGGCGGCAGTGACAATGCCAAGGGCGAAATGGTGGTCAGCACCGACGCGATCAAGTACTTCGCCAAGCAGTTGCGGACCGTCGCCGGCGACGGCAAGGGCGTATTCTACGACATCTACAACAAGTTCGGCGAGCTCGAACCCAAACCGGGCCGGTTCGCCAAGGCGGAGATCCTGCGCCAGAAACTGGCCGGCAGCGGCCCCAATGACGGCGGCCTGATCGGCGACACCCAGGGCCTGATGCGGCAGATCCACATGACCCTGTTCACGCTGCACGACGCGCTGCTCACGATGGCCAAGGAATACGAGGACAACGAGACCAACGTCCGCAAGAAGGGCGAGAAGTTCAAGGACATGACCGAAGACGAGCTGAACCAGTTCATGTCCGATCCGTTCGCCGACATCGACGGCATCCAGGACTACGGCGGTACCGAGAGCGGTGGCAGCGGTAGCGGCAGCGGCAGCGGTGGGAGCGGCGACGGCAAGGGCGGCGACAAGTGACCCGGTGTCCCGGGGGCTCGTGCCCGACGACGGAACCGTTGCGACGGTAAGGGTCTCTGCACATGTCTGGCGACAGCAACAACAGCGACTCGACGAGCGGCTCGGATTTTCGTGGTGACCCGTTCGGGCACAAGGGGACCTACCCGCCGACCGACATCGACGTCAGCAACACCAACGACCTCGAACAGTGGGCGTCCGGTGACGGGTACAGCTGGCGGAAGATCGAAGCGGCGATCGTGGGCGGCGCCGCGATGGTCACCTCCGACGACGCCGCCTACGCGGCAAGTCTGGTGTCCCCGCAGAGCATCATGGACACCGCCGGCGCGTTCCAGACCGCGATGGACGCGTTGACCTGGCTGGAAACCTTCATCGACCAGCAGACCGATGCCATCGCCGGGGACGGGAAGTCCTGGCAGGGCGACGCCGCGGACGCCTTCCGAGCCAAGATGAAGACGCTGTCCAAGTGGGCCGGGCGCCAAGCGGAGCGACTGTCCGGCGGCGCTGGCATGGGTTCGAGCGCGTCGCTGCCCAACCAGCTCACCACCGACGCCAACTACCTGGCCTGGGCGCAGCAGACGATCCAGTACCTGGACCGCGCCTGGGCGACGATCGCCAGCAACCACGGCACCGACAGCAACTCCGACGACCTGGTGACGATCAGCTCGTCCAAGTACGCCAAGCCGATGATCAAGCAGATGCTCCAGGTCGCGGAGACCCTGGCGGACCAGTACACCGCGACGGTGCCGAAGGTCGACTCCGGCGGCATGGACGACCCGCCGGGGGTGACGAAACCGACGCCGACCCTCTCGACCCCGCCGGCGCCGACGTTGACGACCCCGAAGCCACCGCCCAAGGTCACGACCCCGCCGCCACCGAAGATCACCACCGCACCACCACCGAACATCACCACCGCACCACCACCGCCCAAGGTGACGACTCCGCCCCCGTTCAACCTGACGACCCCGCCCCGGGCGGCAAGTACGCCCCGCCCTCGGTCACGACGCCGGCACCGCCCCTCGGCAACATGAACCTGCGGACGCCGAGCGTCACCCCGCCGCAGGTGTCGGGGCCGCCCGGCAACGGTGACCCGTCGAACCCGGGAAACCGGTTCGGACCCAACTTCCAGCCGCCGCCGGTGGGGGCGCCGCCGAGTTCCTCGGGTGGCAACCCTCCGGTCGCGACTCCCACCCCGCCGGTCGAGCCGTACCAGGTGCCGCCGGTCGGGCCGGTTCCGAACGTGCAGCCGTACGCGCCGCCGAAGGTGCCGACGCCGCCGTCGAGTTCCGGTGGCTCGGGCGGCGGATCGGGAAAGATCCCGCCGGTCGGTTCGCCCCCCGGTGGCAGCAGCCCGTACGGGAGTGGCGGGCAGCCGAAGTTCACGGCGCCGGTGCTGCCATCCGCGCCCGGCGGCGGAACCGGCGGCGGGACCGGTACCAACATGCCGATGATGCCCGGCATGCCCGGCTCCCGCGGCCCCGGCGCCGGCAGCGGCAGCAAAGCCGTCGAACCACCCGACTCCTCCGGCCTACTCAAGGGCGACGGCAACGACTGGTCCCCCAACATCGACGGGATCGGCCTCCCCGACACCTCCGGCGGCGCCGACGCCGGCGGCACCGGACTGCAGAACAACGGCACCGGCATGCCGATGATGCCCGGCATGCCCGGCTCCCGCGGCCCCGGCGCCGGCAGCGGCAGCAAAGCCGTCGAACCACCCGACTCCTCCGGCCTACTCAAGGGCGACGGCAACGACTGGTCCCCCAACATCGACGGGATCGGCCTGCCCGACACCTCCGGCGGCGCCGACGCCGGCGGCACCGGACTGCACGCCCAGCAACCACCGGGCACGGCCGCCACCGAAACACCCCTGACACCCGGCGCCCCGGGGGCACCCGGCGCCCGCGGCGGCCCCGGCGGCAGCAAGCCCGTCGAACCACCCGACTCCTCCGGCCTACTCAAGGGCGACGGCAACGACTGGTCCCCCAACATCGACGCAGTCGGCCTCCCCGACACCTCCGGCGGCGCCGACGCCGGCGGCACCGGCCTGCGCGCCGACGAGAACACCGAGCAGGCACCGACCGGCGGCGGGCTGCCGCTCGGCGTGCCGATGGTGCACGGCGTTCCCGGGGTGCCCGGGGCCGCCGGCGGCACCACCGGTGGCGGCGGCAGGGCCGACCGGGCGGCCGGCGCGTCCGACGCGTCCGGCTTGATCGGCGGTGACCCGGACGTCTGGTCCGGCACGAACGTCGCTCCGGGCGTGCCGGACGCGCCGGCCGGAGTCGCGCCGGGCGGCGCCGGGCTCGACGAGCCGCCGGCCGCCGAGCACGGGGCGACGGCGCCCGCCGCCGATGTGGCCGCGCCAGCTGGCCCTGCGACCGACCCGGTCGCTGCCGATCGCGCCGCGACGCACACGGCTGCTGGCCTGCCGCCGACCGCGACGCCGGAGCCGACCGGTACGGCGGATCCACGCGACCGGTCGGGCAGCGAGCGGGGCACCGGCCGACCTGACGCGGGGCAGCCGGCAACCGGCAACAGCAGCCCGGAACCCGGATCGGATCTCGAGGTCGCGGGCGCACCGACCGGGGCTCCCGCGATCGTGCCCGTACCCGTCGTACCGGTGGCTGCCGGCGGCGCGGCCGAGACGCGGCCCACTGCGCCGCGCGCCCGTGCCGCGCCGCCGGCGCCGGCGGCGCCGTCGGCGGCCGAGGCCGGCGGCGTCACGTTGTCGGTGGCGATGCCCGGCCCGCCGCCGGCGGAGACGGTAACGCCGGCGGCGGAGACCGTGGCGCCGGCGCCGGGAGTCCCGGTGGCGCCGGTGCCGGCGGTACGACCCGCCGACGAAGACGAGGGCGAGCAGGATCCGGTCGAGTCCGAGTCCGGCGACGCCCTGCGGGAGCCGGAATCGAGCTGGACCGGCGGCGACGGTGAGCAGCCGGCGGCACAGGACCGCGTCCCGGTCGTCCGGCCCGACGAGGACGACGACGGATCGGACTGGGACGACGCCGAGGGCGCCTGGTGGCTGACCGGCACCGGGACGCGACAGGAGGAACGGGCGGATGACTGACGAGGCCGAGGCGCCGCAATTGAACAGGTGGAAGCGGGCGCAGCCCGGGCGGCCCGCCGCGGCGGCCGGTACGCCGGTACCCCTGGACGCCGACTTCATGTCGTCGTTGCGTTGCGGTGGCCCGGAGTACACGCTGTCGGAGCGGTTCGAGCTGATGCGCCAGCGGCAGCGCGAGATGGACGAGCAGCTCGCCCGGGAGGAACAGGAACGGTCCGAGCGTGCCGACGCCAAGCGCCGCGGGGCGTCGTTCGGCGGTGACGACGACGAGGCCGACGACGAGGCACCGGCCAAGCCGCGCAGGGACGACCGCTACTCGGTCGGTTTGCTGCGCAACAACAGCGCTGCCTGGGATAGCGGGGCGGGCGCGGGATCGGGCCAGCTCGGATGAGAACCGTCACCGTCAAGAGACCGCCGCGCGCGGCCGGGCCGGAGGCGCCCGAGGGGCAGATCGAGCTGCAGGAGCCGCCGCTGATGGCCGAGGAGGCCCAGCTCGACTTCCGTTCCTTCGCGATGATCGTACCGATGGGCCTCAGTACCGGTGGCCTGATGGTGATGTTCGGCATGAGCATGCGGTCGCCGTTGATGTACGTCATCGGCGGCGGGATGGCGTTCGGCATGCTGTTCATGGGCCTGATGCAGATCGGCCGCAGCGCGTCGGACCGCAAGCGGAAGATGCACGGCGAGCGGCGCGACTTCCTGCGCTACATCTCCCAGATCCGCCAGCAGGCACGCGAGGCGGCGAACCAGCAGCGCCAGGCGGTGCTGTGGAACAACCCGCAGCCGGACCGGCTGTGGTCGTTGGCGATGAGCGACCGGCTGTGGGAACGACGGCCCAGCCAGGACGATTTCGGCCGGGTCCGGATCGGGCTCGGCCGGCAGGACGCCATGCTGCGATTCCTGCCGCCGGAAACCAAACCGATCGACCACCTGGAGCCGCTGTCCACGATCTCGCTGCGGCGGTTCTCCGAGGCGTACAAGACCGTCTCGCACGTGCCCACCTCGGTGGGGCTGCGCAGCTTCACCAGCATCGAGTTCGAGGGCGAGGCCGAACCGGCGGTCGGCCTGGTACGGGCGATGCTGGCCGGCCTGGTCACGTTCCACGCGCCGGACGAGCTGCGGGTCGCGGTACTCGCAGACGTCGCCCAGCGCGACGCGTTCGACTGGGTCAAGTGGCTGCCGCACAACGCGCACCCGACCGCCTTCGACGCCGCCGGCCCGGTACGGCTGTTCGCGAGCAGCCACGACGAGCTGCTGGACCTGCTCGGGCCGGAGGTCACCGAGCGCGGCGAGCACGACAGGTCGGCGCGGCCCACCACCAGCGAGCCCTTCGTGGTCGTCGTCGCCCGGAGCCCGCTGCCCGCCGAGTCCCCGCTGTTGACGGTCGGGATCCGCAACGTCGTCCTGCTGGACCTGACCGGGCAGATGCCCGGCGGCCCGAAGGTGCTGCGGCTGACCGTGGACGCCGACCAGGTCCGGTACCCGGCCGGCGAGGGGGTGGGCTCGGCGCAGATCGACACGCTCGGCGTCGGTGAGTGCGAGACGCTGGCGCGGATCATCTCCCCCAAGCGCACCAGCGGCGTGCTGGACGTGGTGGACGAGCCGCTGGACGCGAACTTCGACCTGACCACGTTGCTGGGGATCCGGGACGCCGCCACCTTCGACGTCGACGCGCTGTGGCATCAGCGCGGCCCGCAGCGCAACCGCCTGGCGGTACCGATCGGGGTCACCGACGGCGGCGAGGTCATCGAGCTGGATCTGAAGGAGTCCGCGCAGGGCGGCATGGGCCCGCACGGCCTGCTCATCGGTGCGACGGGGTCGGGTAAGAGCGAGCTGCTGCGCACCCTGGTGTGCGCGCTGACCGCCACCCACTCGTCCGAGATCCTCAACCTGGTACTGGTCGACTTCAAGGGCGGCGCGACGTTCCTCGGCATGGATCACCTGCCGCACACCTCGGCGGTGATCACCAACCTCGCCGACGAGTTGCCGCTGGTGGACCGGATGCAGGACGCGCTCAACGGTGAGCTGACCCGGCGCCAGGAACTGTTGCGGGCCAGCGGTTACGCCTCGCTGTACGACTACGAGAAGGCGCGTGCCGCCGGTACCCAGCTGGTGCCGTTCCCGGTACTGCTGATCATCGTGGACGAGTTCAGCGAGCTGCTGTCCAGCAAGCCGGAGTTCATGGACCTGTTCGTGTCGATCGGGCGCCTCGGTCGCTCGCTGGGTGTCCACCTGCTGCTCGCCTCGCAGCGCCTGGACGAGGGGCGGATCAACCGGGTGGAGGGCCACCTGTCGTACCGGCTGGCGTTGCGGACGTTCTCCTCGATGGAGTCGCGGTCGGTGATCGGGGTCGGCAGCGCGTACGAGCTGCCGCCCGAGCCGGGCAACGGCTACCTGAAGATCGACACCACCAACCTGGTGCGGTTCAAGTCCGCGTACGTGTCCGGTCCGTACACCGGGACGGGGCGCAACGCCGAGGAGGTCGAGCACACCGCGGCCCGGCTGTCCCCGTTCGTCACCAGCCAGGTCGACGTCCGGCACGATCCGGCCCGGGAGCGCGCCGTCGAGGTGGCCGAGGCGCCGGCCGAGCCGGACCCGGACAGCGCGACCGGACCGACCCTGGTCGACGTGCTGCTGGAGCGGCTCCGCGACTCCGGCCCGCCGGCCCGGCAGGTGTGGTTGCCGCCGCTGTCCGAGGCACCGAGCCTGGATGCGCTGCTGCCCAGCGTGGTACCGGATCCGTCCCGGGGCATGACCGTCGGCGACCCGCTGGCGCAGGGGCGGCTGCGGGTGCCGGTCGGCATGGTGGACCGTCCCGCCGACCAGCTGCGCGAACTGTTGACGCTCAACTTCGACGGCGCCGAGGGCCATGTCGGTATCGTCGGCGCACCGCAGAGCGGCAAGTCGTCGCTGCTGCGCACCATCATCCTGGCGCTGGCGTTGACCAACACGCCGGACGAGGTGCAGTTCTACGGCCTCGACTTCGGCGGCGGTGGGCTGTCGTCGATCGGTGGGCTGCCACACGTCGGTTCGATCGCCACCCGCCTGGAACGCGACCGGGTGGTGCGCACCATCGAGGAGGTCATGCAGGTCCTGGAGCGCCGGGAGCAGATCTTCGCCGCGCACGGCCTGGACTCGATGTCGGCGTACCTGGCGGCCCGAGCGCGCGGTGAGATCGAGGATCCGCACGGACACGTGTTCCTGGTCGTGGACGGCTGGTACACGATGAAGCAGGACTTCGAGGATCTGGACGGCAAGTTCCAGGAGCTGGTCTCGCGCGGGCTGTCCTTCGGCGTGCACGTGATGGTGTCGGCCACCCGCTGGTCGGAGATGCGCACCTGGCTGCGGGACATGCTCGGTACCAGGCTGGAACTTCGGTTGGCCGATCCGATGGAGTCCGAGGTGACCTCCCGGCAGGCGGCCACCGTGCCCAACCAGCCGGGCCGCGGCCTCACCGCCGCCGGGCTGCACTTCCTGACCGCGCTGCCGCGGATGGACGGCAGCTCCTCCAACGAGGACCTGTCCGAGGCCACCAAGTCGACCGTGGAGGAGATCGGTACCTTCTGGCCCGGGCGCCCGGCGCCCGGGGTGCGGATGCTGCCGACCCAGCTGCCCGTCGAACAGCTGCCCGAGCCGACGCCCGAGTTCAAGGTCTGCATCGGGCTGGACGAACGGCGGCTCGCGCCGGTGTGGCACGACTTCTCGACCACGCCGCACCTGCTGGTGTTCGGCGATTCGGAGACCGGCAAGTCGAACATCCTGCGGCTGGTACTGCGCGCCATCCAGCGCCGGTACACCCCGGCGCAGGCGAAGGTGGTGCTCGGCGACTCCCGGCGCGACCTGGACACCGCCATCACCGCGGACTACCAGGTCGGTTCCGGTTTCACCGGCGACAAGCTGTACGAGCTGGCCGGGCAGACCGCGGTCTCGATGAACCCGCGCATCCCCGGCGAGGACATCTCGTCGGAACGGATGCGCCGACGCGACTGGTGGACCGGTCCGGAACTGTTCGTCATCGTCGACGACTACGACCTGATGAGCCACGGCCGGCCCGGCTCGGTGCTGGACCCGGTCCTGCCGCTGCTGGCACAGGCCACCTACATCGGCCTGCACGTGATCGTCGCGCGCAGTACCTCGGGTGCGATGCGCGGCGTGATGGAGCCCGCGATCCGCCGGATGTGGGAGCTGGGGACGCCGGCCACGCTGCTGTCGTACCCCCGGGAGGAAGGTAAGTTCCTGGGCGAAGCGGCGCCACGGCGGCTGCCGCCCGGCCGGGCCCAGCTGGTGACCCGGCGAGGCGTCCGGTTGATCCAGACGGGACTCGTGGTATGAGAGGAGGCCGCCGATGAGTACGACGTTGAGCGAAGAACTGTGCCGCATCACCGTGACCGGTCCCGATCGTCGGATCGACCTGGCCGTACCGGTCACCACGACGGTGGCCGCGCTGCTGCCGTTGCTGGTGCAGCACACCGTGGATCCCGCGCAGCTTCGGGCGGCGCATGGCAGGCCGGACGCGGGTTGGGTGCTGCAGCGGCTGGGCCAGTCGCCGTTCCCGCCGACCGGCACCCCGGACAGCCTGGACTGGCTGGAGGGCGAGGAACTGCACCTGCGGCGCGCCGAGGATCCGCTGCCGAGCCTGGACTACGACGACCTCGCGGACGGGGTGGCCGACGCCATCAACCGTCGCTCCGACCGGTGGCGCCCCGCGTACCGGCGGATCCTGTTCCTGCTGCTGTCGCTGGTGGCCACGGGCGCGCTCGCCGCGGTGCTGGTGGGCTACGGAACGACCGGGCAGCAGGTCGGCGTCGGCATCGTGGTCGGGGTGATCTATCTGGCGGCCGCGCTGGTGTGCGGTCGCGCGCTGCGGGACGGTGCGTTCGCGTTGCTGTTCGGCTACGGCGCGGCCGGTTTCGCGGCGATCGCCGTCGCCGCCGGGATCGCCGGTGACGCCAGCCGGGTCACGGCCGGTGGTACTCCGCTGCTGGCCGCCGCCGCGGCGGTGATCGGGGTGACGGTCCTGTTGCTGACCGCCGAGCGCACCTTCGGCCCGCACATCCCGCTGGCCGGGCTGGTGATCCCCGGCTTCGTCGGCGTGGTCACCGCCGTGACGGTGTTGTTGTGGCTCGGCCCGGGCCTGACCGCCCCGCACGCCGCGGCGCTGGTCACCCTGGCGCTGTTCGCCGTGGTCGTACTCGCACCCCGGATGGCGGTGAAGCTGTCCGGGTTGCGCGCCCCCCAGCTGCCGAAGACCAGCGAGGACATGTCGTACGACATCGAACCCGATGCGGCGGCCCACATCGACCAGCGCACCGGCGATGCCGATGCGTACCTGACCGTGGGGCTGCTCGGCGGCGCGCTGGTGGCGCCGGTGCTGTGCCACGTCGTCATGCGGGTGGGCGGCTGGTCCGGCTGGATGTTCGTGCTGCTGCTGTCGGTCTCGGTGCTGCTGCGGGCGCGCACCTTCCTGGGGGTCTGGCAGCGCGGCGCGCTGGTGTTCTTCGGCGTGGTGGGCAGCCTGATGGTGATCGTGCGGCTCGCCGCGACGTCCGGGTCGACCGGCCGCTGGCTGCTGCTGAGCCTGCTGTTCGTTCTGGTGCTGCCGTTGATCCTGTCGGCGCTGCGGCCCTGGCCGCGCCGGATGCTGCCGATCTGGGAGTACACCGCCCGGTTCCTCGACGTCGCCACCGCGGTCGCGGTGCTGCCCGTGCTCGCGCAGGTGCTCGGCCTGTACGGCTGGGCCCGCGGGCTGTTCGGGTAGCCGCCATGCAGACTCAGCGCGACCACGTACACGCGTACTCGTTCAACATGGGCCGCATCTCCTCGGCGCTGGTCGAGGGTAACTCGACCAACCCGCAGATCCCGGGCCGCCGGCCGCTGACCGGCCTGCTGCTCGGGGTGATCCTGGCGGTGCTGATCGTCGCCGGGTTCGGCGTCTACGGCTGGATCAAACCCGGCGGCAGCAAGGCGTACCAGCAGCAGGGCGCCATCCTGGTGGAGAAGGAGAGCGGCACCCGCTACGTCTACCTGAACGGGCAGCTGCATCCGGTCCCGAACCTGACCTCGGCGCTGCTGGTGCAGGGCCCGTCGGCGACCGTCAAACTCATCTCGCGGGAGTCGCTCAAGCACGTACCGCGCGGGCCGGCGATCGGCATCGCCGGCGCACCGCAGACGGTCCCGCAGCCGGCGGACCTGGTGCGCGGCCCGTGGCTGGCCTGCCTGCCCGGGTCCGTCGTGGCGCGGCCGGGCGACGGGATGGGCCTGAACCTGAACCCGTCGGCACCGGCCACCGCGCTGCACGGTGACTCGTTCTCCCTGGCCCAGTCCGGCGACGGCACCGCCTACGTCGTCGCCCGGGGCCACAAGTACCCGGTGACCGGCGACGCGGTGTTGGCCGCGCTGGGCGCCGGCGGCGCGCGACCGGCGGTGGCGCCGGACGCCTGGCTGAAGTGGCTGCCCACCGGCGCCACGCTGAGCCCGCCGAAGATCCCGAACGCCGGCGCGGCCGGGCCGAAGGTGGCGGGCCGGCAGTACCCGGTGGGCACGCTCTTCCGGCAGCGCGCCACGGGCGGTACGGAGCAGCTGTTCGTGCTGCGCGACGACGGGCTCGCCCCGATCGACCGGATGGACTTCCTGCTCGCGACCGCCGTGACGCACACCCGACCGGTACCGCTGAACGCGGTGGACGCGGTCGCCGCGCAGCGCTCCAGCGACCGCTCGCTGGTCGGCCGGCTACCGGACCTCAGCGGCCTGCACTGGCAGCACCCGGACGGCGGCGTGCTGTGCGTGCGGCAGCGCCCGGCCGGCACCTCGGTGCACAGCCAGGTGGTGTTCACGACCCGGGCGAACGCCGGGGTGTCCGCCAGCGGCCGTACCTCGGTGCTGGTCGCGCCCGGTACCGGGCTGCTCGCGGTGCCGGCACCGGTGACCCGGACCAGCGCGCAGCACCCCTACCTGATCTCGGACAACGGGGTCGCGTACCCGTTGCGCGGCAACGACACCATCCAGGCGCTGCGGCTCGACACCTCGGCCACGATCCCGTTGCCGACCGCGTTGCTGTCGTCGTTGCAGCAGGGTCCGGCGCTGAGCCGCTCGGCCGTCACCCAGCTCGGAGGGAGTTAGCGCATGCCGTCCATCCGCGGACTGTTGCGCAACGGCGAGTACGAGCCGGGCGAGCCGATCGTCGAGCACTCCGTCGGGCACGCCCATGTGCTGTCCCGCAGCGAGCCGAGCAGCGCGCTGCAGGCGCTCGCATTGCCCCTCGCCGCCGATCCGGACAACGACATCGTGCTGCTCGACCTGCAGGACGAGCTGCCAGTCGTGGCGTGGGAGTCGGTGGCGAGTGCGGTGCCACGCAGCCGGCGGCGCGGCATCCGGCTGCTGGCGCACGGCGGCCAGCGCGGCGCGTCGATCATGATCGGTCAGTGGCTGGCGCAGCGCCTGAACCGCACCGTGCTCGCGCCCAACGGCGACCTGGTGCGCGGCCCGGGCGGCGTCCTGTTCGTCTACTCCAAGCCGGACAGCGGGTGGATGCGGCTGCGCCCCGGGCGGGTGCCGGTCTGGGACTCCAAGCGTTACCCGACACCGCGGTGGGACTCGGCCGCCTCGGAGTACTGGACGTCGAGTTCCACCACCGGGATCGAACCGATGCCGAGCGGCGTCTGGATCCACGATGTCCGCGCGCCGGAGGTGATCGCGGCGCACCGCGGGCTGTTGAGCGCCAACGTGCCGTGCCAGCCGGAGGTGCTGACCGTACTGCTGGGCTGCCCCGGTACCGCGCCGGTGTCGCTCGACGACGCCGCCCGCTTCTGGCACGGCCTGGACGAGTCGGTCCGGGCGCGGGTGCGCTTCGTGCGGTACGGCGACGTGCGGGTGCCCGGTGGCGAGGCGTTCGGGCAGGCACTCGCCGACTTCCTCGGTACCGGGATCGTCTGCTACACCGGCATGCCGATCGGCCGGCCGGCAGTGTTCGAGATCCGGACGATCGCCTCCAACGCCCGGCCGGGCTGGCGCCCGTTCGTCCTGGAGCTGGGCTATCAACCGCGCAACGGCTCGCCCGCCGCGGGCCTCGGGCCGGCCCTGTTGAGTCACCGCATCCCGCTGCCCCGAGCGGAGGAGGTCAGCCCCCGGATCTACTGGTACGCACCGGATGCCGTCATCGAGATCGTCCAGTCCGGGCTGTGGGTCCGGCCGCCCGCGGAACCGACCAACGCGGCGCAGGTCCGGTCGGTGCCGCTCGATCCCGATGTCGCCGCGCTGATCTTCGACGACGCGGTACCGGCGCGCGCGCAGCGGATGCGGGTGCTGGCCGAGGACCTGGCCGGGCAGCTGGACCGCTCCGTCGGGGCGGCGAGCGTGCTGTGCGCCGCGTCCGCCCTGGCGACCAGGCGGGAGCTGCCGCCATCGGTTGCCGCCGCCCTCGCGACGTTGGCGCCCGCGCCGGCGGTGGCCCGCTTGGAGGCGGCCGACCAGGCCCCGGCGACCCTCGGGCCGCGCGCTCCGGCCGCCCCCGCCGACGGCACCCTGTCCCCCCGCGGTGCGGACGACGCCCCGGCCGGCCGGGACACGCCGGCCGGGCCAGCGCAGGTCGCGCCCGCCGCGCCCGAACAGCCGCACCCGGCGGTGCTGAGCGACGCCGCCCTGGGCTGGGCGCCGCCGGAGTGGCTTCCCGCCGGACAGCCCGACGGCTCGGCACCCGAGGACGACAATCGGGAGCCGGGCGATGCGGGGCACGCCGGCGGTGCCGCCGCTGCCCCGGCGGCCGGCGGGCCGGGCGCCCCCGACCCGGCGGTCACCGAACCGACCGGGAGCCGGGACGACCCGCCCCCGGACGCCGGACGCCCGGCCGAAGCGGACGCGGCCGGCTCGACGACCGCCCACCCGGCGCGGGAGCAGAACCCGATGCCGAGCCTGGGCCGGCCGCCGAGCCCGAGCCTGCCGCCGGACGCACCGTTCCCGCCGCCGGCCGGTGACGGCGCCCCCGACACCGGTGCCGCGCCGCCCGGCGACGGCGCCCACCTCCGGGCCGGTACCGAGCCCACCGCGCCCGGCGCGGCGTCCACCGAGGACGGGACTGCGCCAACCCCGCCGGGCGCACAGCAGATCCGGCCGGATGACCCGCCGGCCGTACTGGGCGACGTGGCCGCCGGCGGGCCCGCGGCCACCGTGCCCACCGGCACCGTGGCCCGGCCCCAGCCGGTACCGGCGGCCAAGGCGTCGGCGTTGATCCCGCGGCGCGGACTCGACAACGAACGGAGCTGGCTGCGCCGGTCGCTGAGCCGCGACTTCGACACGCTGGCCAGCTCGGTCGCCCGGATCATGT
Source organism: Actinocatenispora thailandica (assembly GCF_016865425.1). Classification (NCBI taxonomy): domain Bacteria; kingdom Bacillati; phylum Actinomycetota; class Actinomycetes; order Micromonosporales; family Micromonosporaceae; genus Actinocatenispora; species Actinocatenispora thailandica. Next base: position 3,502,772 of record NZ_AP023355.1, read on the forward strand.
CCGAGCATCCCGGCATGACCGGCGGCGCCGGTACGAACAACGACGACGTGCTGGTCGACTCGGTCGCGGTCCGGCTCTACCTCAGCTCCCGCGGCATCGGCATCGACGCCGGACTGCGGTCCGGCCGCGGCGGCCCGCACGTACCGTTCGCCCGGTGCACCGCGGCCGGCCTGAGCCGGCTGCCGTCGTTCCGGGGCACCGCCGTGCTGCGGGCGGACCTGACCGACAGCGAGTGGGCCTTCTACCGGGACCGGCGGCTGGTGACCGACTGGAGCTTCGTCAACATGTTGTCGGCGCCGTGCGCGAACCAGCGCGGCGACACCGACGTGCTGGTCTGGTCGATGACCGCCCGGCGCACCGCGCTGCTGGAACCCGACGGCGACGAGCACGTCGACGACCGGGTGGTCTTCTTGCCCGGTACCAACTTCAAGGTGCTCGCGGTCGAGGCGGGCACGCCCGAGCGGCGCGGCGCGGTCCTGCTCCGGGAGATCGGCAGCAGCGAGATCGACGAGGAGGGCAACGTGGACCGCAACCGGTTGTCGCTGGACGAGCTCGCGATCAAGTCGTTGCGGCGCAGCGTGGAGCGGTGGACCGACGGCGAGCGTCGGCAACGTACCGGCACGGCGACGGCGGCCCGGTTCGGGGTGCTTCCCGGCCTGGCCGGCCCGGTGCGGGAGATGGAGGTGGCCTTGCCATGAGTGAGCGTGAGCGAGCGAACCGTGGGCGTTGCCTGCCTTGGTGCCTCATCGGTGTTCCGACGGAGGAGGAACGCCGATGAGTGCGCAACTGCTGACGGTGGGCGGTGGCATGCCGGGCGCGCTGCCGACCATCGGTGCCGCCCTCGCCCGCGCCGAGCCGGGCGCCACGATCACCGTCCACCCCGGCCGGTACGAGGAGAAGCTCGTGCTGGCCACCCGGGTCACCATCAGTGCCGCCGAACCCGGCACGGTGCACGTGCACGTACCGGCGGGAAGCGTGCTGACGGTCGGCGGTGAGGGCGCCCAGCTGCACGGGATCTCGCTGTCCAGCGACGACGCGAAGCTCGCCGCCGTCGACGTGTACTCGGGTGAGGCGGCGCTGGACGGCTGCCGGGTCGAGGGCGCGGCGTGGACCGCCCTGCTCAGCCGACTGCAGGGCTCCATCGCGCTGCGCAACTGCGAGATCGGCGCGCCCACCGGGGTGGGGATCGTGCTGACGTCGCCGTCGATGAGTACGGTCGAGGACACCACCATCCACGACGTCGGCACCAGCGGTGTCGTGGTCGGCGAGCAGGGCGCCCTGACGCTGCGGCGCTGCCGGGTGGCCAACCCGACCGCGAACGGCATCTGCGTCAACGGCGACGGCAACCTGGTCGCCGAGCAGTGCACGATCGTGGGCTCCGGCAAGCCGGCGTTCGTCGTCGACGAGCGGGGCCGGGCCCGGGTGGACGGCTTGACGGTACGGCAGAGTGCGCTCGCCGACGTGTTCTGCCGCGGCGAGGTGGATCTGACCGTGTCCGAGGCAGACCTGTCCGGCGCCGGCCAGCAGGCGGTGTACGTGATGGACGGGGCCCGGCCCCGGTTTCGCCGCTGCACCTTCGACTCGGCCGGGTACAGCGCGGTGCACGTCGCCGACGGCGGCAGGCCGGGGTTCGTCGACTGCGTCTTCACCAACTCCCGCTTCGCGGTCACCGTGGACGGCCGCAGCGCGCCGACGTTCGACGGCATGACGGTCTCGGGCACCACCGAGCACGTGGCGCTGGTCGGCGAGAACTCCTCGATCGAGCTGCGCCGGCTGCAGGCGACCATCACCGCCGGCGCCGGCGTACTGGCCACGGACGGCTCCACGGTGACCGGCGCCGACCTCACGTTCGAGTCGGGCGGCGCGGTCGCGCTGCAACTGCAGGACGACGCCCGCGGCACCGTACGCGGTGCCCGGTTCACCGGCTCCGCCGACAGCTGCGTCACGGTCGGCGCCGGCTCGTCACTGCTGCTCGAATCGGCCGGCCTCCGCGGCGCCGGACTCGACCTGGGTGAGCGGGCGGACCTGCGGCTGCGCGACGTCGAGGTGGTCGAGGCGCCCGCGGACGGGTTGCGGGTCGGCGCCGGCAGCACGGCGACCGCCCACCAGGTGCGGATCCGCCGGGCGGGCCGGGCCGGGGTACGCCTGGAGCCCGGTGCCCGCGGCAGCTTCGTGGAGTGCGAGATCCTGCAGAGCCGGACGCACGGGTTCGACGTCGACACCGGCGAACCGGTCTCGATCACGCGCTGCGTGGTGTCCGGCAACGGTGCCCAGGACATCCAGCAGTGCGCCGACGCCGCGCTGACCGTCGAGTCGCTGACCACCAACGGCACCAAGGGTTCCGCCGGTACCGGGACGCCGGCGGAGGCGCCGGCTCCGGCCGACCGCGGCCGGCCCACCGAACCCGCTCCGGATGCGGTCGCCGAGCGACCGGACGCCGAGGAGCTGACCGGGCCGCTGCGCGACCTCGACGACCTGATCGGCCTGCAGGGGGTCAAGCAGGAAGTCAACGCGCTGATCAACCTGATCAAGATGGCGCAGACCCGGCAGCGGATGGGGCTGCCGATGCCGCCGATCAGTCGCCACCTGGTCTTCGCGGGCCCGCCCGGGACCGGGAAGACCACCGTGGCGCGACTCTACGGATCGATCCTGGCCGAGCTCGGGGTGCTGCGCAAGGGACACATGATCGAGGCGGCGCGAGCCGACCTGGTCGGGCAGTACATCGGGTCGACCGCGATCAAGACCACCGAGCTGGTCAGCAAGGCGATCGGCGGGGTGCTGTTCATCGACGAGGCGTACACGCTGGCGGCCGACACCGGTGGCTCGGGCCCGGACTTCGGCCAGGAAGCGATCGACGCGTTGATGAAGATCATGGAGGACCACCGGGACGAACTGGTGGTGATCGTCGCCGGCTACTCCGAGCTGATGCAGGGTTTCCTCGCCTCCAACCCGGGGCTCGCGTCGCGTTTCACCCGGACCATCGAGTTCCCGAACTACTCGGTCGACGAGCTGATCACCATCACCTCCAACCTCTGCCGGCAGCACTACTACGAGCTGGACGACGACGGGATCGACGCGCTGCGCACGTACTTCGAGCGGGTACCCCGCAACTCGACGTTCGGCAACGGCCGGGTGGCTCGCAAGCTGTTCGAGTCGATGATCAACAACCAGGCGTCCCGGCTCGCCGGCGAGCCGCCCACCAAGAACACCGACCTGAGCCGGCTGACCGCCGCGGACCTCGCTGTCGAGCTGGCACAGCTGGAGGAGCTGCCGGCCGAGCAGACCCGCGTCGACGCGACCACCGATCCGAACGGGGCGGTCAGCGCCTCGCAGAGCTGGCAGCGGCTGGGCGGGCTCGTCGGGGCGACGGAGGTGCGGGAGGCGATGGGCGCGACACTGGTTCAGCTGCGGGAGATGCGCAACCGGTACCGCGGCATCGGCCGGCACGGCAACGCGCTGCTGGTCGGCGCCCGGGGCAGCGGCCGCAGCGAACTCGCCCGGCACTACGCGGCGGGGCTGTCCGAGCTGGACGTGGTTCCGGTCGGGCAGCTGGTGACCGCCTCGACCCGGCAGCGACTGGCCGCGGGCTGGCCCGGCCAGGAGCACAGCCTGGTCGCCGACGCGCTGCACGACGCGAAGGGCGGTGTCCTCGTCGTCGACCACACCGAGGACGGCGAGTCGAACGGCATCGAGGTCATCGAGTCGCTGGTCCGCCAGGTCCGCGGCAGTCTCGGCGATCCGGTCGTGCTGCTGCTCGCCGAGCCCGGAGTCGCGGAACGGTTGCGGGCCGCGGTACCCGCCCTGACCGAGGTGTTCGGCCAGACCTGGACCATCCCGGAGTACGAGGCGGCCGAGCTGGCCGAGATCACGGCCCGGCACCTGGTGCAACGCGGCCACGAGGTGCCCGACGAGGTGCGGTCGGCGCTGGTCGGGCTCGCGGCCCGGCTGCCGGCGCCCACGGCCCGGGCCGCGCATCAGCTGTCCTGGCGGCTGAGCCGCGCCGCGCGATCGCGAACTCTGGCACTGGCCGACGTCAACGGACTGGTCAGCGCCTCCAACGGCGCCTCGCCCACGGCCTCCGGCGGCTTCGCCACGGTGGGCTGACCGGAACGACGGAAGGAACGCCGTGGCCGATCCGCCGACGAGAGACGAGATGCTGGCCGCCGGCCGCGCGCTGGAGCAGCGGATGCGGTCGGCGGAGGCGTACCTGACCGCGGCCGAGGTCCGTGGCCGGTCCGACGACGGTACGGTCACGGTGCGCGCGAGCGGCCTCGGCCGGCTCCGGTCCGTCCAGGTCGATCCCGGGGTCTTCGCCACCGCGGACACCGCGGCCCTGGAGAACGCCATCGCCCAGGCGATCCGCTCGGCGGCGGCCAACGCCGCGGCGCTCGCCCGGGAACGGATGGGCCCGGTCGAGATCAACCTCTACTGACGCCGGCGACGAGCGTCCTCGCCCGGCGTTTCTCCGGCGCCGGGCGTAGCGGAACCCGGTCAGGACTCGGTCCGCGGTTCGCCGCGGTACCGGCGGGAGAGCTGGACGGCCAGCGCGAGGAACAGCGCGGCTCCCAAGGCGAACCACGGGTTCCACAGCGCCAGGCTCCAGCGGGTCTCGACCGGTCCGGCGGCGGTGCGAACCCCGCCGACGTTGGCCAGCAGAGCGGACTCGACCGCCACCGCCCGGACCAGCAGCACGACGCCGACGAGGGCGATCGTTCCGGTGCCCGCACGTCGCCAGCGAGGTGACGACGCCACGACCGCCGACCAGCCGGCGAGCCCGGCGCCGGCCAGCAGCAACACCGCCGTCCCCCAGAGGCCGAGAAGCACGAACCACAGCGGACGCCGGGTCGCCAGCTGGGCGCCGGCCGAGGAGGCCAGGCCGACGCCGCCGCCCAACGCCCAGAAGGCGTGGACCGCCGCGAAGACGCAACACCACACCACAGTGGCGGCGACGATCACCCGGCTCCTCGCGGACGACATGCGGGAAGCCTACCGGTACCGGTGGCACCGTCTCGATCCGTGCCGGGCGGGTCGAATCCGCCCGGCCCGGCCGACCCGACCTGGAGACACCTCTACTCGGCGGTGAGGACGGCGCCCACCGCGGTGCGCTGGTACCAGACGTGCCGGCCGCTGCGGTGCGCGGTGACGAGGCCAGCATCGCGCAGCACGGCCAGGTGCGCCGAGACCGACGACAGCGCCAGCCGGAGCCGGTCGGCGAGCACCGTGGTGGTGGTCGGTTCGGTCAGCGCGGCGAGAATCGCCGCCCGGTTCGCGCCGAGCAGCCGGACGAGCGCGGCGGTGGCGGTCGGACCGGGCTGCCAGAGCCCGTCGATGCCGCGGGCCGGGTAGATCACGGTCGGTTGCCACGGCGGCGCGAACCCGCTGATCGGTTCCGGCCAGCAGAACACGCTCGGCATCAGGACCAGTCCGCGGCCGGCCAGCTCCTGGCGGCGGGGCGTGCCGTCCGCGGTCAGCACGGTCAGGGTGTCGTCGGCGAACCGCAGCCGCGGGTGCAGGTCTGCGAACAGCGCCCGCAGCCCTCCGACGGCCAGCTGCCGTGCCCGATGGGCGATGTCGGCCTCCAGCACGGTACGGATCCGCGGCCAGTCCGGCGCGACCAGCGCGTGCCAGGCCCGCTCGGTGGCCGCGGCGAACCGCCGTACCGCGCCCGCCGGGTCGGCGAGCAGCCGCCGGCCCGCGGGCGAGTCGGCGGCCCCCGGCGTGGTCTCCAGCGAGCGCCGCAGTTCGCGTCCCGCCAGCTGCGGATCGGTGCCCGCCAGCCGGGCCAGTTCGGTCTCGAACGACACCAGCGTCGTGTACGGCGTCGCCGGCGGCGGGCCCAGGAAGTCCGGCGTGTAGCCGGGATCGGGCATCACCAGCGACAGCTCCGCCAGGTCGAGGCCGCGCGCCGCGTCCCTGGTGCGCCGCAGCCACGGCAGGTGGTAGGCGTGTCGCGCCGAGCGGCGCAGCGTGCGCACCGCCTCGTGCGTCTCGCACAGCGGGGACAGCGCGAACCGGCAGCGCGCGAGGTCGTCCACCCCGAACCGGATCCGCAGCGCCACCGACACTCCCCGATCTTTCGGCTCCAGCCGAAACAATAGGACGTGGCGTGCACGGCCCGGCAGGGTGCCGCCATGTCGTCCCCTCGCAGCGCCGGCTATCGCTCGGTCTTCGCGGTACCCGAGTTCCGCGCCGTGTTCGCCGCGCACGTGCTGTCCATGCTCGGCGAGGTGCTCGGCGAGATCGCCCTGTCCGTCCTGGTGTACCGGCTGACCGGTTCCCCGCTGCTCAGCGCGCTGAGCCTCGCCCTCGGCCTGCTCCCGTACGCGCTGGGCGGCATCCTGCTGTCCGGCGTCGCCGACCGGTTCCCCACCCGACGGGTACTCGTCGGCTGCGACCTGGTGTGCGCCACCGCCGCGGCCGGCCTGGTCGTACCGGGAATGCCGGTCGGCGCGCTGCTCGCGCTGCGCTGCGTGCTCGCCGCCGTGGCACCGGTGTTCACCGGTACCCGGGCAGCGACGCTCACCGACATCCTCGGCACCGGCGACCGGTACGTGTTGGGCCGGTCGGTGATCCGGTTGGTGTCCCAGTCGGCGCAGCTGGCCGGGTTCGGGATCGGTGGGCTGCTGCTGCTCGCGGTCTCCCCGCACGGCGTGCTCGCGGTCACCACGGTGACGTTCCTCGCCTCGGCGACGGTGCTGCGCCTCGGTACCCGTACCCGGCCGGCGCGCGCCGCCGCGGGCCGGCTGCTCGGTGACTCGCTGGCCGCGACCCGGCGGTTGCTCGCCGACCGGCGGATCCGTTCGCTGCTGATCTTCGCCTGGGTACCGCCGATGTTCGTGGTCGTCGGCGAGGCGTTGCTGACGCCGCTCGTCGCCGGCGCGCACGGCTCGCCGGCTTGGCTGGGCCTGCTGATGTGCGGGATGCCGATCGGCGCTGTCCTCGGTGAGACGCTCGCGGGCGCGCTGCTCGGCCCGCGCGGCCGGGCCCGTCTGATGGCGCCGGCCGCGCTGTGGGCAGCGGTACCGTCGCTGGCGTACGCGTTCGGTCCGCCGCTGTGGGTCTGCCTCGGCTGCCAGCTGGCGACCGGGCTCGCCATCACCTACAGCCTCGGGTTGGATCAGCGGTTCCTCGCCGCCGTGCCGGAGTCGTTGCGCGGCAGCGCACTGACCTTGTTGACCGCGGGCCAGATGACCGCCCAGGGCCTCGCGATGACCGCAGCCGGTGCCGCCGCCGACGTACTGCCGGTACCGACGGTGATCGCGGCCGGTGGGGTGCTCGGCGTGCTGCTGTTGCCGTTCGTGCTCTGGCAGGTCCGGCTCGCCGACCGGGCCGGCGCCGATCCGCGGGTCCCGCTGGCCGGCCACGCCTGACGTGCCGCTGGCCCGCGCCACGGCCCCTCAGGTACGCCGGGCGCCACCTGCCGGCCGGCAGGTGGCGGCGCCGCTCACCCCGTGGTGGCACCGCCCAGCCCGTGGTGCCGCCGCTCACCGCGTGTCGCGCCGCTCGGCCCATGTCGCGCCGCTCAGCCCGTGTCGCGGCGCTCAGCCCGTGTCGCGGCGCTCAGCCCCTGCGTGGCGCCGCTCAGCCCGTGGTGGCGAGGCGGCGCAGGTAGTCGACGTCGACGTCGACCAGGCTGCCGACGAGGGTCACGCCGGCGATGCCGGACAGGTCGACCTCGCTCGGCACGCCGAGCACGACGCAACCGGCGCCGCGGGCGCTGGCCAGCCCGGTCGGCGAGTCCTCGATCGCCACGCAGCGCCGCGGGTCCGCGCCGAGCAACTCCGCGGCGCGCCGGTACGGGGCCGGATCCGGCTTGGTCTCGGGAATGTCGTCGCCACAGACGACCGCGGCGAAGAACTCGCGGCCGATCGTGTTCAGCGCCTTGTCCACCAGGCGGCGCCGGGTCGCGGTGACCAGCGCCGCCGGTACCCGGGCGTCCCGGACGGCGGCGAGCAGGCCGCGGGCGCCCGGCTTCCAGACCAGGCCCTCGGCGAACAGCTCCCCCATCCGGTTCTCCAGCCAGGCGACGCTCGCGGTCGTGTCGTCCAGCGGCAGGCCGAGGTCCTCGTGCAGGATCACCATCGACCGGCTCATGTTGGTACCGACCATGTCGGCGCGGGCCCGGTCGGAGAGCCGCCCGCCGAGCCTGTCCGCCAGCTCGTAGAGCGCGATGGTCCACACCTTCTCGCTGTCCACGAGCGTGCCGTCCATGTCGAACAGGACGGCGGCGAGGTCGGTCGTCGTCTGCATGTCACGATCCTGCCGGTCAGTGCGGGTCGCCGTGGCAGCCCGCCGCGTTCGGGTGGCGCGGATCACCGTAGGCACTGCTTCCTAGGTAACTGAACCGATAGCCAGGGCTCGCGCCGACGGCTCGGTACGGCCGGAGGTGCCGCCCGGGACGCTCAGTCGCCGAGGTACAGGCAGAACGGGTGGCCGGCCGGGTCGAACAGCACCCGCACCGACTCCTGCGGCTGGAACTCGGCCAACCGGGCACCCAGCCGCTGCGCCGCCGCCACCGCGACGGGCAGATCCGATACCTCGAAATCGAGGTGCAGCATCATCTGCTGGGCGTCGCCGACCGCCGGCCACACCGGAGGGCGGTACTCCGGCGAGGTCTGGCAGGCCAGGTAGGCGACACCGTCCGGCGGACCGACCGTCGCGAACTCCGGCCCCGCCGAGGAGACCTGCCAGCCGAGCAGTTCGGCGTAGAAGCGGGCCAGCGCCGGGCCGTCCGGCGCGTCCAGCACCACGCCCCAGTAGTCGTGCCGGCTCTCCCGCGGGCCACTGCCCTCGACGCGTCCATCCATCCGCCCATGGTGCCCGACACCGGCGTCCGCGGCATGCTGCCGCACGCCCGCCGGGCCCGCGGGGCGCCCGACGCCGCCGGATCCGCCGAACCGCACCTGGCGCCGCTGCCGCAGAGCCGGCGGTCCGAGCGAAACCCGGTTGGTACGGCGCCGGTGCCTATGCTCTGCTGCCGGGATGGACTGGGTACCGGAGTTCTACTCGACGACGGGGCGCTGGTGGGCGCCCGCCCTCGCCGCCGTCGGCGAGCAGGAGCGTGCGCGCGCCGAGCTCGTCGGCCGGATCTGTGGCCCCGGGCCGTACCGCATCCTCGAACTCGGCGCCGGGTACGGCAACACGGCCGCGGCGCTCGCCGAACGCGGGCACCAGGTGACCGCGGTGGAGATCAGCGACCGGGCCGAGCACGCGGAGCGGCACGCCGGGCCGCGGCTGCGGGTGGTCCACGACGACTTCTACGCCGTCCAGCTGCCCGGCGATCACGACGTGGTGTGCTACTTCAATGGCTTCGGGATCGGCACCGACGCCGACCAGCGCAGGCTGCTGCGCCGGATCAGCGCGGAGTGGCTGCGACCGGGCGGGCACGCACTGATCGACGTGATGAACCCGTTCGTCTGGGCGCGCTGGGCCGGTGACCGGGAACACCGGGACGCCGACCCAGCGCGCGGCTACGCCTACACCGTGGACGAGCGCACCGACTTCGACCCGGTGCACAGCCGCTACACCGACACCTGGTGGGAGACCGACCGACCGGACGACGCGATCACCCAGGTCGGCCGGTGCTACACACCGGCCGACCTGATGCTGCTACTGGAAGGCACCGATCTGGCCGTCGCCAGGCTGTTCGTCGACGGCATCGAGCTGGACCTCGACGGCGATCACGTCGGGCACGCGCCGCTGCTGCACCAGGCGCACGAGTACCTCGCCGTGCTGCGGCACACCGCCGCGTCCGCAGCACAGACGCGGCGGTCGCAGCCGGTCAGCGGGCGTTGAAGTAGCTGGCCTCCGGGTGGTGCACGACGAGCGCGTCGGTCGACTGCTCCGGGGTCAGCTGGTACTCCTCGGACAGCGAGACGTTGATCCGCTCCGGGTCGAGCAGCGAGACGACCTTCGCCCGCTCCTCCAGGTCGGGGCAGGCCGAGTAACCGAACGCGTACCGGCAGCCGCGGTAGTCGGTCTTCAACATGCCGGCCAGATCACCCGGGTCGGACGCCGCGACGCTCTCCCCGCCGGGCAGCACCAGCTCGGTCCGGATCCGGCGGTGCCAGTACTCGGCGAGCGCCTCGGCGAGCTGCACCGACAGCCCGTGCACCTCCAGGTAGTCGCGGTAGGCGTTGTCGGCGAACAGCTTCGCGGTGTAGTCGCTGATCGCCTCGCCGACCGTGACCAGCTGGAACGCCACCACGTCCAGCTCGCCGGACTCCTTCGGGCGGAAGTAGTCGGCGATGCACAGCCGCCGCTCGCGGCGCTGCCGCGGCAGGGTGAACCGGGCCCGCTCGGAGTGCCCGTTCTCGTCCAGCACGACCAGGTCGTTGCCCTCCGAGTAGCACGGGAAGTAGCCGTACACCACGGCCGCCTCGATGACCTTGTCGGCGGCCAGCCGGTCCAGCCAGTAGCGCAGCCGGGGGCGGCCCTCGGAGTCGGCGAGCTCCTCGTACGACGGGCCGTCACCGCCGCGGGTCGGCTTGAGGCCCCACTGCCCGAGGAAGGTGGCGCGCTCGTCCAGCATCGCCGCGTAGTCGCCCAGCGGGATGCCCTTCGCCACCCGGGTACCGAAGAACGGCGGTCGCGGCACCGCCACGTCGGTCGCGACGTCCGAGCGCACCGACGCGTCGTACAGGTCGGGGGCGGTGTCGGTGACCATCGCCTGCTGCCGGGCGCGCCGCTCACGGCGCTTCGCCAGCTGCGCCTCGCGTTCCGGGTCGACGACCGGCGCACCGCCACGCCGGGCGGTCATCACCTTGTCCATCAGCGACAGACCCTCGAACGCGTCCTTGGCGTAGTGCACGTCGCCGTCGAACTGGCCGCGCAGGTCGTCCTCCACGTACGCCCGGGTCAGCGCGGCGCCGCCGAGCATCACCGGCCACCGCGAGTGCAGCCCGCGCGCCATCATCTCGGCCAGGTTGTCCTTCATCACCACGGTCGACTTGACCAGCAGGCCGGACATCCCGATCACGTCGGCCTGGTGCTGCTCGGCCGCCTCCAGGATCGCCGCGATCGGCTGCTTGATGCCGATGTTGACGACCGTGTACCCGTTGTTGGACAGGATGATGTCGACCAGGTTCTTGCCGATGTCGTGCACGTCGCCCTTGACGGTGGCCAGCACGATCGTGCCCTTGCCGGAGTCGTCGGTGGCCTCCATGTGCGGCTCCAGGTAGGCCACTGCGGCCTTCATCACCTCGGCCGACTGCAACACGAACGGCAGCTGCATCTGCCCGGAGCCGAACAGGTCACCGACCACCTTCATCCCGTCCAGCAGGATGTCGTTGACGATGTCCAGCGCCTTGTACCCCTCGGCCAGCGCGGTGGCGAGGTCGTCGTCCAGGCCGTTGCGCTCGCCGTCGATGATGCGGCGTTTGAGCCGCTCGGTCAGCGGCAGCGCGGCGAGCTCCTCGGCCCGGCTGGCCCGGGCCGACGCCGCGTCGACGCCCTCGAACATCTCGATGAGTTTCTGCAGCGGGTCGTAGCCCTCCCGCCGCCGGTCGTACACCAGGTCGAGCGCGACCTCGCGCTGCTCGTCCGGGATCTTCGACATCGGCAGGATCTTGCTCGCGTGCACGATCGCCGAGGACAGCCCGACCTGCACGCACTCGTGCAGGAACACCGAGTTGAGCACCTGCCGGGCCGCCGGGTTGAGCCCGAACGACACGTTCGACACGCCCAGGGTGAAGTTGACCTCCGGGTACCGGGCATGGATGCGGCGGATCGCCTCGATCGTCTCCAGCGCGTCGCGCCGAGTCTCCTCCTGGCCGGTGGACACCGGGAAGGTCAGGCAGTCGACCAGAATGTCCGCCGTCGACAGGCCCCAGTTGGTGGTCAGGTCCTCGATCAACCGGACCGCGACGCGTTCCTTCCACTCCGCGGTGCGGGCCTGCCCGTCCTCGTCGATGGTCAGGGCGACCACCGCCGCACCGTGCTCGCGGATGATCGGCATGGCCCGGGCGAACCGGGACTCCGGCCCGTCGCCGTCCTCGTAGTTGACCGAGTTGACCACGCACCGGCCGCCCAGCGCCTCCAGGCCGGCCTCGATCACCGCCGGCTCGGTCGAGTCGAGCATGATCGGCAGCGTGCTCGCGGTGGCGAACCGGCCGGCGATCTCGCGCATGTCCACGCTGCCGTCCCGGCCGACGTAGTCGATGCACAGGTCGAGCAGGTGCGAACCGGAGCGGGCCTGGTCCCGGGCGATCTCCACGCAGCCGGTGAAGTCACCGGCGAGCATCTTCTCCCGGAACACCTTCGAGCCGTTGGCGTTGGTCCGCTCGGCGATCATCAGCACGCCGGCGTCCTGCCGGAACGGCACGTGGTGGTACATCGAGGAGACGCCGGGCTCACTGCCCGGCGTCCGCGGCGCCGGGGTGAGGCCGGCGACCCGCTCGGCGACCCGGGCGAGGTGCTCGGGCGTGGTGCCGCAGCACCCGCCGACCAGCGACGCGCCGTAGTCGGACACGAACTCGTGCAGCGCCTCGGCGAGCTCGTCCGGGGTCAGCGGGTAGCGCGCGCCGTCCGGGGTCAGCTCCGGCAGCCCGGCGTTGGGCATCACCGACAGCCGCGCCCGGGCGTGCTGGGACAGGTAGCGCAGGTGCTCGGCCATCTCGGCCGGCCCGGTCGCGCAGTTGAGGCCGATGAAGTCGACGCCGAGCGGCTCCAGCGCGGTGAGCGCGGCGCCGATCTCGCTGCCGACCAGCATGGTGCCGGTCGTCTCGACCGTGACGTGGCAGATCAGCGGTACCGTCAGGCCGGCGGCCGCCATCGCGCGCTTGGCCCCGATCACCGCGGACTTGGCCTGCAGCAGGTCCTGGCAGGTCTCCACGATCAGCGCGTCCGCGCCGCCGGCGATCAGGCCGGCGGCGGCCTGCTGGTACGAGTCGCGCAGCGTCGCGAAGGGCGCGTGGCCGAGGGTGGGCAGCTTGGTGCCGGGGCCCATCGAGCCGAGCACGAACCTCGGCCGATCCGGGCTGGCCCAGCCGTCGGCCACCTCGCGGGCCAGCCGGGCGCCCGCCTCGGCGAGCTCCGCGGTGCGCTCGACGATGCCGTACTCACCGAGGTTGCCGAAGTTCGCACCGAACGTGTTCGTCTCGACGCAGTCGGAGCCGGCCGCGAAGTATGCGTCGTGGATGCCGCGCACCACCTCGGGCCTGGTCACGTTGAGGATCTCGTTGCAGCCCTCGTGCCCCTGGAAGTCGTCCAGGGTGGGGTCGGCGGCCTGCAGCATGGTGCCCATCCCGCCGTCGGCGAGCAGCACCCGGTCACGGACGATGTCCAAGAGCTTCGCGTTTGCCACCCGCCAAGGCTAGCCGCGCGTCGACCGCCTCGCTCGACCGGCACTCCTCGGCGGCCATGAGGTGGACGCCGGCCGGACACCGGCGCGACACCGCCCGGACACCCCCGGCGACCGCCTGATCGAATGATCACTTTTGTACCGATATCGGCGTGTCGCTGGAGCGCCGCAGGCGGTGTCGGTGGCTCGACGTAGGCTGGCCGCGTGACCGAGTTCGACGGACTTCCCGTGCTGCGCTCCCCCGTGTTGATCGCCTCGTTCGAGGGGTGGAACGACGCCGCCGACGCCGCGACGGCGGTGGTGGACCACCTGCGCACGGCGTGGCAAGCGCACCTGATCGACCAGATCGACCCGGAGAGCTACTACGACTTCCAGGTCACCCGGCCGACGGTGACGATGTCCGAATCCGGCCCGGACGTGATCGAGTGGCCGACCAGCCGGTTCTACCTCTGCCGGCTGCCCGAGGCCGAGCACGACGTGGTCCTGCTGCGGGGCATCGAGCCGAACATGCGCTGGAAGAGCTTCTGCGACGACATCCTCGACGTGTGCCACCGGCTGGAGATCGACCAGGTGGTCCTGCTGGGCGCGCTGCTCGCCGACGTTCCGTTCAGCCAGCCGCTGCCGATCACCGGTAGCGCCCGGGACCCGGAGCTGATGCGTCGGCTCTCCCTCGCCCCCACCAAGTACGAGGGGCCGACCGGCGTGGTCGGGGTGCTGCACGAGGCCGCCGAGCACGCCGAGCTGGACGTGATCTCGTTCTGGGCGCACGTGCCGCACTACGTCAGCCAGCCGCCCTGCCCGAAGGCCACGCTCGCGCTGCTGCACCGGGTCGAGGAGGTGCTCGACCTGCCGGTGCCGACCGGCAACCTGGAGGCCGACGCGGCCGACTGGGAGGAGCAGGTGCGCGAACTCGTCGCGTCCGACTCCGAGATCGCCGAGTACGTGCAGTCGCTGGAGCAGCGCGACGACGAGCCCGGCCTGGAGCCGCTGTCCGGCGACGAGATCGCCAAGGAGTTCGAGAAGTACCTGCGGCGCCGCGGCGGCGGCCCCGCCGCCCGCTGAGCCCCGTCGCCGCGGCCGGTAGGCCGCGAGCCAGGTTGCCGCGGCCCGTCGGCCGCTGAGCGCCGTCGCGCCCGCCACGTCGGCCGGTGACCCGGAGCGCGGCCCACCGCTCGCTGCACGCGTCCGTGGCCCGCCGCCCGGCTGCCGGCGCGGCGGGCACGCCATCCTAGGAAGCTAGGGCTTATGCTCGCCGCAGCGACCCGAAGGAGGCGAGCCGTGACGATCAACCCCGGTACGGCGGAGGCACCCAGCAGGCAGATCGCCGAGCACCTGCGGGCGGCGATCCGCTCCGGTTCGCTGCAACCCGGCGACCGGCTGCCCTCGATCCCCTCACTGTCGGCGAGCTACGGGGTGGCCCGGCAGACCGTGCAGCGCGCGTTCGACCAGTTGCGGGTCGAGGGGCTGGTGCTGACCAAGCCCGGCTCCGGCACGTTCGTGCGTGGCAGCCGGCGGCAGATGCACCGGCTGTCCCGCTCCCGGTACGGGCGCGCCCGGGGTTACCACCGCGACATGCCGGTGCGCTACCGCCAGCACCTCATCTCGGCCGGCACCGAGGCCTGTCCCGACGACGTGGCCCGCGCGTTCGGGGTCGAGGTCGGCACCCGGCTGGTGCTACGCCGGCACGTGCTCTACCTGGGTGACCAGCCGGCGGAGGTCGGCGCGAGCTGGTTGCTTCCGGCCGATGTCGCCGGCAGCGGGCTGGACACGCTCGACGCGCCGCGCGGTCCGCTCTACCTGGCCGTCGAGGAGGCCACCGGGCGGCGCTACACGAAGGCGAGCGACCACATCACGGCGCGCCAGCCGAGTCGAACCGAGGCGGAGCTGCTGCACATCCGGCCGGACACCCCGGTACTGGCGCTGCTGCACGTGGCCCGCGACGAGCAGGGCGCGGTGCTGGAGGTCAGCCAGGCCACCTGGCCGGGGCCGGGCACCATGCTGGTCGACGAGTACCCGGTGCCGCAGGGCCCGGACCGCCCCGATCCGCGCGAGGACGACGGCGGCTTCGACATCGTCCTGGCCTGACCGTGAGGATGCCGTTGCCAGCCTGATGGTGCCCGGCCGGAGCGCGGTGCGCTGCGCCGGCCGGGCGTCGAGTTGCGCTGACGAGCGGCGGCCGGAGCACAGTGTCGTGCAGAAGACGGCCTGGGAGACGGCGGGCCCGGGGAGACGACGACACCACGGCGGCGTCGGCCGGCCCGAGTGGTGGACGGTTCTACCATCCGACGGTGCGGATGTCCGAATCGGCGGGGCGGGTGACGATCCGCCGCCGGCGGCGCGGCGCCACCCACGACCTCTCCCCCGAGCAGAAACGAGTCCGGGCATGACCACTGCCAGTACCCACGTCGTTCTCGGCGGCAACGGCGTCATCGGCCGCGAAACCCTGCGCGCGCTGATCGGTCTCGGTGTGCCGGCCGCGTCGGTCGGCCGCCGGCCGGCCGGCGTCGACCAGGTCCGGTCGATCACCGCCGACCTGCTCGACCCCGCCGCCGTCGAGCGGGCCGTCGCCGGGGCGGAGGTCGCCTACCTCACCGCCGGGCTGCCGTACTCCGCCCGGGTGTGGGCCAACCAGTGGCCGGTCATCGTGCGGAACGCGATCGACGCGGCGATCGCGCACGGCACCCACCTGGTGTACTTCGACAACGTGTACGCATACGGACGGGTCGACGGGCCGATGACCGAGCGGACGCCGGTCGACCCCAGCAGCCGGAAGGGGCGGGTGCGGGCCGCCGCGCTCGACCTGCTCGACCGGGCCGTCGCCGAACGCGGGCTGGTCCGCACCGTCGGGCGCAGTGCCGACTTCTACGGCCCCGGCGCGACCACCAGCGTGTTCAACACCTACGCGCTGGACCGGATCACCGCCGGCAAGGCCGGTATCTGGCTGTTCGACAGCGACCAACCGCACTCGATGTCCTACACCCCGGACATGGGCGCCGCGCTCGCGATCCTCGGTACCGACCCGGCGGCGCGCGGTCACGTCTGGCACCTGCCCACCGCGCCGGCGCTCACCGGCCGCCAGTACCTGGAACTCGCCGGTGGGCCGGGCCGGACCATGACCGCCGGGACGATCCGGCTCGGCGCGCTGTTCGACGGTGGCGCCCGGGAGACGCTGGAGATGGGGTACCAGTACACCGCGCCGTACCTGTTCGACTCGACCGCGTTCGAGACGGCGTTCTCGATGACGCCGACCCCGACGGCGGACGGCATCGCCGCCTCGCTCGGCGCGGTCCGGGCGGCCGGCTGACGCCACGGCCGCCCCAGGCCCGGCGCGACACCCCCGGCCGGCCCGGGCCCGACGCGGCACTCCCGGCCGACCCGGGCCCGGCGCGACACCCCCGGCCGACCCGGGCCCGACGCGACACTCCCGGCCGACCCGGGCCCGTGAGACTCCCGGCCGGTCCCCGGGCCCGCGACGCTTCCGGACGGCACCAGGTCAGCGCGAGCGCAACGGCCGGCGCACGGTTCGGCGCCGACGTCGTCGTGGGCGCCGGCACTGCTCCCGGCCGGTGCCCACGGCAGCGCTCAGAGGCGCACGCCGAGCAGCGCGTCGACCGCGTCGGCGACCAGCGCGGGCGCGGCCGTGTCGGTCCCCTCGGCGACACACCAGTCGTCGACGACGGCGAGCGCGCCCGGGGTGTCCAGGTCGTCGGCGACCCGCTCGCGCAGCCGGGACAGCAGCGCGGCGCCGTCCGGCCCGGCCGGCCGCGCCACCCCGGCCCGCCAGGCCGCGAGCCGCTCCCGCGCGGCGTCGAGCTGCCGTTCGGTCCACTCCCGGTCGGTGCGGTAGTGGCCGTCGAGCAGGCTGAGCCGGATCGCCGCCGGCTCCTCGCCGCGGGCCAGCAACGTCGAGACCAGCACCAGGTTGCCCTTGGACTTCGACATCTTCTCGCCCTGCCAGCCGATCATCCCGGCGTGCACGTAGTGCTCGGCGAACGGCCACGCCTCGGTCAGCGTCTCGGCGTGCGCGGCGGACATCTCGTGGTGCGGGAAGATCAGGTCGTTGCCGCCGCCCTGGACGTCGATCCGGTTGCCCAACCGCTGCAGCGCGATCACTGCGCACTCGATGTGCCAGCCGGGCCGGCCGGCGCCCAACGGGGAATCCCAGCTCGGCTCGCCCTCGCGGGCGGTGCGCCACAGCAGCGGGTCGAGCGGATCCCGCTTGCCCGCACGTTCCGGGTCGCCGCCGCGCTCGGCGGACAGCGCGAGCATCGTCTCCCGGTCGTAGTTCGACTCGTACCCGAAGCGCTTCGCGGCGGCCACGTCGAAGTAGACGTCGCCGGTACCGTCGTCGATCCGGTACGCGGCGTCGTCGGTGAGCAGTCGGCCGACCAACTCGGCGATGCGCGGAATGGATTCCACCGCGCCGACGTAGTGATCCGGCGGCAGCACCCGCAACGCCGCCATGTCGCTGCGGAACAGCTCGGTCTCCCGCTGGGCCAGCGCCACCCAGTCGATGCCGTCGCGCTCCGCGCGCTCCAGCAGCGGGTCGTCCACGTCGGTGACGTTCTGCACATACCGCACCGGGTGACCGTCGTCCCGCCAGGCACGGTTGATCAGGTCGAACGCGATCATCGTGGCGGCATGACCGAGGTGGGTCGCGTCGTACGGCGTGATGCCGCACACGTAGAGCCGGGCCACGTCGGCAGGTGCGGCCGGGCGCACCGACCGGCTCGCCGTGTCGTACAGCCGCAGCTGCGTTCCGGTGCCGGGAAGACGGGGCAGCTCGGGCGCCGACCAGGTATCCATACCGCCAGCGTAACGACAGCCACCGATACCCACCCGGTACCGGGTGGGGGTGAGCGTCGGCACACTCCCCCGGTTCGCCGGCGGCGATGGGAAACAATCTTGCCGAGCACAGGGAGGGTGGTACACCGATGGGCGAGATCGCCGAGCTGACGCGCTTCACGGCGCTGGCACCGGAGCAGACCGGCTGGCTGGCCGAGCTGGCCGCCGCGACCGGCCCCGACGTGGCGCTGCCGGACGAGACCGAGGCCCGCCGGCTCCTCACGCTGATGCAGATCCCCGCCGGCGACCACGCCGAGGCGCTCGCCGCCGCGCCGGATCCCGACCGGGACCCGCAACTGTGGTGGTTGCTGCAGCACGGCCGGCGGCTGCTCGCCGAGCGACTCGGCGACCAGGCACCGCTCGCCCGCTGGCCGGAGCTGCCGGACCGGCTCGGCGCCGCCGGCCGCTGGTTCTACCTGTGGACGTTCCTCGCCGCCACCCCGCAGCTGCTGGCCTACCACCAACGGCACGGTGTCGACGCCGCGGTCAGCGCCGCGACGCTGGCCGACCTGGGTTCGAAGGCGGTGCTGCGTCGCCGCACCCGGGGCGCCCCCGGGCTGGACAAGCAGGACTGGTTCACGCTGCACCACCGGGGCCTGCTGTACGCGCTGGGCCGGCTGCAGTTCAACGTGTCCCGGATCCGTGACGAGGCCGCCGACCTCGCGCCCGGCACGCCGTGCCTCGGCACCCACATCCCGGAGACCGGCCCGATGACACCGGCCGACTGCGACGCGTCGTTCGCCGCCGCGCCGGAATTCTTCGCCGCGCACTTCGGCACCCGGTACCGGATCGCCACCTGCACCTCCTGGCTGCTGGACGATCAGCTCGCCGAGTACCTGCCGGCCGGGTCGAACATCCTGCGCTTCCAGCGGCGGTTCCGGCTGGTCGACGAGCCGTTCGCGGCCAGCCTGGACGGCGATGCGAACGTGCTGGAGTTCGTGTTCCGCCGGGTCGACCCGGACCTCGACGCGCTGCCCCGGGACACCACGCTGCAACGCGCGGTCGTCGACCACCTGCGGGCGGGCCGGCACTGGCGGGTCCGGACCGGCTACCTGCATCTGGCCGCGGACTGAGTCAGACCGGGGGCCAGGTCAGGCCGGGGGCCGGGCAGGGCCGGGGGCAGGTCAGACCGGGGGCCAGGGCAGGGCCGGCCAGTCGTCGCCGGGCATCGGGAACCGGCCGCCGGCCAGCAGCCGGTCGGCGCGCAGCCGGGTGGCCCGCACCTCGGGCCGGGTCAGGTGTTCGGCCAGCTGGTCGCCGAGCGGGCCGGCCAGCGCGTCGCGCAGCTCGCGGAGGGTGTCCGTGACACCGGCCGGCAGCGGCTCGCCGGCCCAGCCCCACAGGACGGTGCGCAGCTTGTCCTCGGCGTGGAAGCACACGCCGTGGTCCACCCCGTACAGCCGGCCGTCGGTGCCGGGCAGCACGTGCCCGCCCTTGCGGTCGGCGTTGTTGACGACCACGTCGAACACCGCCATCTTCGCCAGCCGCTCGTCCGGCGCGTGCGCCAGCACGTACCGCTCGCCGGCCTCGCCCCGGGCCGCCGCGATCGGCCGCCACCCGGCCGGCACCTCGTCGGCGGGCACGAACCCGACCGGGTCGGCCTCGTCGTCGGTGTCGATCCACAGCTGGCAGGCACCCGGACCGAACGGACCGTCCCGCAGCACCGTCGGCGGCACCACGCCCCACCCGGTCGCGGCGGACACCAGGTAGGCACCGACCTCCCGGCCGGCGAGCGTGCCGTCCGGGAAGTCCCAGAGCGGGCGCTCGCCCCGCACCGGCTTGTACACGCAGCGGGCGCGCACGTCGTCGAGCGTGATCACCGCCCGCAGGCTGGCGTTGGAGGAGCCGGGCAGCAACCCCTCCGGCTCGATCGACCCGTGCCGCAGCAGCCGTTCCGCCGCCTCGGCCGCCAGCCGCGGGGTACGGACCGGATCGGCCACCGGATCGCTCACCGGCACCGTCCCGGTGTCGGGCCGTACGGGCACCGTCCGGGTGCGAGAGCACACCGCGCCATCCCGACCTCCCCAGTCAGATCGCCCGCGTGCTGCCATTGTGCCGCGCGACGGGCCGGGCGAACCACGTGCACGAGCCGGTCACTCGCCGCTCGGGACCATCCGGTGGTAGCCGTTCTGCCGCGGGCAGAGGTGACCGTCCGGGTCGAGCGGCAGGCCGCACAGCGGGCACGGCGGCCGACCGGCGGACACCACCCGGCGGGCACGCTCGATGAACGCCCGAACCTGGCGGGGCCCGAGCCGTACCCGCAGCAGGTCGCGGGTCTCGTCGTCGAGGTCGGAGCCGGCCGGCTCCTCGTCCTCCTCGGCGGGCAGCTCACCCTCCGCGCCGGCGGCGACCGCCTCGATCAGCACCGTGTTGTCGTCGGAGTCCCAGGCGAGGCCGAGGGTGCCGACCCGGAACTCCTCGTCGAGCGGGGTGTCCAGCGGCTCGTTGTCGGTGGGCAGCGGGTCCGGCGAGTCGGGAATGTCGGCGTCGAACCGGCGGGCCGCCTCGGCCAGCAGCTCCTCCAGCTTGTCCGCGAGCAGCGTGACCTGGATCTTCTCCAGGGCGACGCTGATCACCCGGCCGCCCCCGCGGGCCTGCAGGAAGAACGTCCGGTCACCGGGCTCGCCGACCGTGCCGGCGACGAACCGCTCCGGTGGCTCGAAGTCATAGACCTGGCGTGACATCCTTCGACCCTATCCGCCCGGTGCCGCCGCCGCCCGCGCGCGGGCACCGGCGTGCCGCACCCGACCAGCACCGCCGCGACCCACGGGGCACGCCCGGGCCGGCCCGTCAGCCCGCGCCGCCGCCCACCGCGGCGTCCGAACTCGGCCTGCGCCGCCGCCGCTTCTTCGGCACCAGGCCGGACAGGTCGCTGCCGAGATCGTTGAGGTGGACCACGAAGGGCCGCAGCGGGGTGTACCGGATCACCGTCACCGAGCAGGGTGCGGCGGTGATGCGCTGGAACTGGTCGAGGTGCAGGCCGAGCGCGTCGGCCACGATGGCCTTGATCACATCACCGTGGCTACAGGCCAGCCAGAGCGCGTCCGGGCCGTACTCGGCGGTGATCCGGCCGTCCCACTCGCGCACCGCGGCGACCGCGCGGGCCGAGGTCGCGGCGAGCGGTTCGCCGCCCGGGAACACCGCTGCGGACGGATGCGACTGCACGACCTTCCACATCGGCTCCTTCGCCAGCTGCTTGAGCGGCCGGCCCTCCCAGTCGCCGTACCGGCACTCGCCGATGCGCTCGTCGGTGACCGGGGTCACGTCCGCGCGGTCGCCGAGCACCACCTGCAGCGTCTCCCGGCATCGCTGCAGCGGGCTGCTGAGCACCGCCCGCCAGGGCAGGGCGCCGAGCCGGGTGGCCGCCGCGGTGGCCTGGGCGCGGCCGGTGTCGTCCAGACCGACGCCCGGGGTCCAGCCGGCCAGCACCCCCTCGGTGTTGGCGGTGGTGCGACCGTGCCGCAGCAGTACCAGGATCGCCATGGCGCAACCCTAACCGCCGGCGGCGACGTGCCCCGCCGCCCCGGCCCGCGGTGCCGGCGGGCACGCCCCGCTCAGGCGCCGACGCCGGCCCGGTCCAGCGCCTCCGCCAGCACCCGAAGGGTGCGGATCGCGTGCTCCAGGATCTGCGCCGGCTCGCTGATCCCGGGCGGCGGGTACGGCGCGACGGTCAGCGTGGTGACGCCGGCCTCCGCGTAGCCGACGAGCCGGTCGGCGATGCGCTCCGGCGAACCGAGCAGCGAGGTGCGGTCGATGAACTCGAACGGCACCGCGGCCATCGCCTCCCGGTGCTTCTTCGCCAGGAACAGGTCCTGCACCTGGGCGGCGGCCTGCTCGTAGCCCATCCGTACCGCGAGGCGGTTGTAGAAGTTCTGCTCCCGGGAGCCCATCCCGCCCACGTACAGGGCGGCGTACCCGCGGATCGGCTCGGCGCACACCTGCGCGTCGTCGCCGACCACCACCGGCACGGTCGGCACCACGTCGAATCCGGCGAGCGTCTTGCCGACCTTGGCACGGCCGGCCTCGACGTGCTTGAGCTGTTCGGCGGCGAACTCCGGCGCGAGGAACACCGCGAGCCAGCCGTCGACCAGCTCACCCGCGAGTTCCAGGTTGCGCGGACCGACCGCGGCCAGGTACATCGGGATCTCGCGGGTGGGGTGCACGGTGAGCCGCAGCGCCTTGCCCGGGCCGTCCGGCAGCGGCAGCTGGTAGAACTGCCCGTCGTAGGTCACCGGCTTGCGGTGCAACGCCAGCCGGACGATGTCGACGTACTCCCGGGTGCGGGCCAGCGGCTTGGCGAACCGGACCCCGTGCCAGCCCTCCGACACCTGCGGCCCGGAGACGCCGAGACCGAGCCGGAACCGGCCGCCCGAGATGCCGTCGATGGTGGCCGCGGTCATCGCCGTCATCGCCGGGCTGCGGGCCGGGATCTGCATGATCGCGCTGCCCAGGTCGATGCGTTCGGTCTGGCCGGCGAGCCAGGCGAGCATCGTCGGCGAGTCCGACCCGTACGCTTCGGCGGCCCACGCGACCGAGTAACCCAGCCGGTCGGCCTCCTGCGCGAGGGCCAGGTGGGCGCGCGGGTCGTTGCCCGCACCCCAGTAGCCGAGGTTGAGTCCGAGCCGCATCCCCATCCGTGCCTCCGATCACCGAGATGCCCGACATTACCGACAGGGCCGGGAGAGCGCGCCGGCCGGCGGGTCCTGAGCGTGCAGGGTAGCGGCGGCAGCACGGCGAGCCGCCGCCGAGGGGTACCGCGGGCGCCGCCGAGCCGTACCGCTGGCGGCGCCGCCGCCGAGGCCTGCCGCAGGCGCCGCCGAGAGGTACCGCGCGGGCGCCGCCGAGAGGTACCGCGCGGGCGCCGCCGAGAGGTACCGCGGGCGCCGCCGCCGAGAGGTGCTCTACGGCGGGCCGCCGCCGAAGGGGGTGACGGCACCGCGGGGCGCAGCGGCGGGTCGCCGCCGGTGGGTGGATCCGCGCCGGTACCGTCCGCTGATATGGAGCAGCGCGCGCTCGGCCGCACCGGCCTGCGGGTGTCCCGGGTCGGTCTGGGCACCATGACCTGGGGACGCGACACCGATCCGGACGACGCCGCCGCGCAGCTGAAGTCGTTCGTGGACGCCGGCGGCACGCTGCTCGACACCGCCGACGTGTACGCGGACGGCGACGCCGAGCAGATCGTCGGCGGCCTGCTGGACTCGCTGGTGCCGCGCTCCGAGCTGGTCATCGCCACCAAGGCCGGGCTGCGGCCGAGCACCAGCCGGCGCCGCGACTCCAGCCGGCTGCACCTGCTGCGCACCCTGGACGCGTCGCTGGCCCGGCTCGGCACCGACTACGTCGACCTGTGGCAGTTGCACGGCTACGATCCGCTCACCCCGCTGGAGGAGACGCTCGCGACGCTCGACCATGCCGTCTCCTCCGGCCGGGTGCGCTACGTGGGCATCTCCAACTTCTCCGGCTGGCAGACCGCGAAGGCGGCCACCTGGCAGCGGGCCTGGCCGGGCCGCACCCCGCTGGTGTCCGCACAGGTGGAGTACTCGCTGGTGGAGCGCAGCGCGGAACGCGAGGTGGTGCCGGCCTGCCAGGATCTCGGCATCGGCGTCCTGCCCTGGTCACCGCTCGGCCGTGGCGTGCTGACCGGCAAGTACCGGCACGGCACGCCAGCTGACTCGCGGGCCGCGTCGCCGCAGTTCGACCGGTTCGTGGAGCGCTACCTGGACGACACCTCGGCCGGCATCGTGGAGGCGGTCGCCACCGCCGCCGACGGCCTCGGCGTGTCGCCGCTGGCGGTGTCCCTCGCCTGGGTGCGGGACCAGCCCGGGGTGGTCGCGCCGATCGTCGGCGCCCGTACCGTCGGGCAGTTGCTGGGCTCGTTGCAGGCCGAGGCGCTCACCCTGCCGCCGGAGATCCAGTACGCGCTGGACGACGTCTCCTCCCCCGCCCTGGGCGGCATCGGACCGGGGTGACCGGCAGATGACCCTGGACTGGCGATCCGGTGGCGGCATTGGGCAGGATCGGGGGGTGCCATCCGACTACGAGTACGTCCCGCTCCGGATCCCGCCGGACGTGGACCGCTTGACCGCCGCCGTCCGGCTCGCCATCCAGGCCGAGTTCGGCGGCTGGGAGCTGGCCACCGTTCGGCTGTTCCGCGACGGCAGTCGCCAGGTGATGCTGCGCCGCCGGCGCAGACAGGCCGAGCCCCCGTTGCCCGGCCTCTCCTACTGAAGCGGCCACCGTCCAGCGACGACCCGCCACCGGGCCGCCGCCGACTCATCGTGATTCCGGAGATTCCTCGACATACTCGTCGAACCGGAACAGCGGCAGTTCGGCCGGGTCGGCGACGAACGGATCGTCCTCGTCCTCCTCGTCGGACTCCGCCACCCCCGGTGGCAGCTGGCTGACCGTGACCACGCCGCGCAGCGGCTCCAGCTCCGGAACGTCCAGCGAACCGAGCGCCCCGTCACCGGCCTGCATCAGCTCCGCGACCGCCGCACCGACTGTGGTGATCGGCTCCGCCGCCGCCTCCGCGTGCGGCACCGCCCGGCGGATCGTCTCCGCGGCACGCAGCAGGCCGGCGACGCTGGGTACGGTGAAGTCGCGTCGCTGCCGGACCGAGATGGTGACCTGCTCGTCGGACTCCGCGTCCGCCGCCGGCGCCCACTGCCGGTCGGCCTCGGTCGGATCGATCGGCTCCAGATCCCACGGCGTGACCTCGCCGAAGGTGTCCAGCAGCAGCTCGTCGTAGCCGAACGAGGCGTTGTTGAGCGCCACGTAGCTGCGCCACACCGCCTCGTCGTCCGAGCGCCCACCGGCGGCGCGCACCGCCGCGAGATGGGCCCGCGCGGCCTCGACCACCTGGTCCAGCGCGGCTTCGAGATCGCGGTCGGTCATCGGCTCCTCCGATGGGTACGGTCGGCGACGGCCCGGTGGCCGCCGCTCAGCAGTGGGCGAAGAAGCGGTCCAGGACCCGGACGCCGAACTGCAGGGCGTCGACCGGGACCCGCTCGTCCACGCCGTGGAACAGGCCGGTGAAGTCCAGGTCGGCCGGCAGCCGCAGCGGCGCGAACCCGAAGTGCCGGATGCCCAGCCGGCTCAACGCCTTGCCGTCGGTACCGCCGAACATCATGTACGGCACCGGCCGGGCGCCGGCGTCGAAGTGCCGCAGCGACTCGGCCATCGCGTCCACCAGCGGCCCGTTGAACTCGGTCTCCAGCGCCGGCTGGTGCTGCTCGTAGCTGATGTCGACGTCGGCGCCGGCCAGCCGCTGGATCTCGGCGAGGAAGCCGTCCTCGTGACCGGGCAGCGCCCGGCCGTCGACGGTGGCGCGCGCCTCACCGGGAACCACGTTCGTCTTGTACCCGGCGGACAGCATCGTCGGGTTGGCCGTGTTGCGCACGGTGGCGCCGATCGCGCGCGCCATCGGCCCCAGGCTGGCGATCACCTGCTCCGGCTTCGCCGGATCCAGCTCCACCCCGTACGCCTCGGAGACCTCGTCGAGGAACCGGCGCACCGTCGGGGTCAGCTCCACCGGGAACTCGTGCGCGCTGATCCGGGCCACCGCCCGGCACAGTGCCGCGACCGCGTTGTCGTGGTGCACCATCGAGCCGTGCCCGGGGGCGCCACGGGCGGTCAGCCGCATCCAGTTCAGCCCCTTCTCGGCCGTCTGGATCAGGTAGAGCCGCAGGTCGTCGGAGACCGACACGGAGTAGCCGCCGACCTCGCCGATCGCCTCGGTGACGCCCTCGAACAGCTCGGCGTGATGCTCGATGACGTGGTGCGCGCCGTAGGTGGAGCCGGCCTCCTCGTCGGCGAAGAACGCCAGCACGATGTCGCGCGGCGGCACCCAACCGGTCCGCCGCCACTGCCGGACCAGCGCCAGCACCATCGCGTCGAAGTCCTTCATGTCCACCGCACCGCGACCCCACACGTACCCGTCGCGCACCTCACCGGAGAACGGGTGTACCCGCCACTCCGCCGGGTCGGCCGGCACCACGTCCAGGTGGCCGTGCACCAGCAGCGGCGAGCGGGACGGGTCGGCGCCGGGGATGCGCGCCATCAGCGACGCGCGGCCGGGGGCGCTCTCGGTCAGGAACGAGTCGATGCCCACCTCGGCCAGCTGCGCCGCGACGTACTCGGCCGCGGCCCGCTCACCGACGCTGGTGTCGTTGTCGCCGGTGTTGGTGCTGTCGATGCGCAGCAACTCCTGGCAGATCCGCACCACCTCGTCGGTGGCGGCGGGCGGGTTCGGCTGGGGATCGGTCGTGGTCATGCGCCCGCCCGGTCGGTGCTTCGCTCGTTCATGGGCCCTTCATACCAGCACCGGCGGGGCGCCCGGGGACACGGCCCGGCTGCCGGTACGGCGCCCCGGCCGGCGTGATCGGTCGGGCTCGCGGCCGACCGATCGGCCCACCCGCCCGGTCGGCCCGCCCGGCCGGTCGGTCGGCCCGCCGGGCCGGTCAGCCGAACGCGAAGTACCGCAGCCACAGGTACCCGATGGAGATCAGCACCGTGACGCCGGCCACGATCAGCCCGTACCGAGTGAACTGCCAGAAGCTGATCCGCTGGCCGGACCGCTCGGCCAGGCCGAGCACGACCACGTTGGCCGACGCGCCGACCGCGGTGGCGTTGCCGCCCAGATCGGCGCCGATGGTCAGCGCCCACCAGAGCACGTGGCTGCCCGAGCCGGCGTGTTCGGCCGCCACCAGGTCGGACACCACCGGCGACATCGTCGCCACGTACGGGATGTTGTCGACCACGGCGGACAGCACCGCCGAGCCGCCGGCGAGCACGAACGTGGACACCGCGAGCCGGTCGCCGGTCGCCTGGATCGCGGCGTGCGACACGGTGTCCATCACACCGGTGTGCACCAGCGAACCGACCATCACGAACAGCCCGACGAAGAACGCCAGCGTCGACCACTCCACGTCGGCCACCACTTCGCCGACGTCCAGCCGGGACACCGCGACGAGCAGCAGCCCGCCGACGATCGCCACCACGGAGGGCTGCAGATGCAGCACCGGGTGCAACACGAACGCCGCCGTGATCGCGACCAGCACCACGAGCCCGATGACCAGCAGCCGGCGGTCCCGGATCGCCTCCCGCTCCCGCAGCGTCGCGATGCGGGCCGCCCGCGCCGCGTCGTACCGGAAGGCGCCGCGGAACAGCACCCGGCACAGCAACACGAACACCACCAGCAGGATCAGCACCAGCGGGCCGAGGTTGACCAGGAAGTCGTTGTAGCTCAGGCCGGCGCGGCTGGCGACGATGATGTTCGGCGGGTCACCGACCAGCGTGGCGGTACCGCCGATGTTGGACGCCATCGCCTCGGCGATCAGGAACGGCGGGAACGGCACCCCGAGCCGCTCGCACACCAGCAGCGTGACGGGCGCGACCAGCAGCACCGTCGTGACGTTGTCGAGCACTGCCGAGGCCACCGCGGTGACCAGCACCAGGATCACCATGACGCGGAAGGGGCGGCCCCTGGCGCGTTTCGCCGCCCAGATCGCCAGGTACTCGAAGGCGCCGGTGCGCTTGAGCACCGCGACCACGAGCATCATGCCGACCAGCAGGACCAGGACGTTCCAGTCGATGCCGGTGTCCTCGGCGAAGAACGCCGTGGCCGGCGTGGCCGCGCCGATCAGCAACATCACGCAGGCGCCGCCGAGCGCCGCCGCCACCCGGTTGATCTTCTCCGTCGCGATCAGCGCGTACGCGCCGACGAACACCGCCACCGCGGCCCACGCCAGCACGGTCAGGTCCCCAGCAGGCGGTCGAGCAGCGCGTCGAGGGTGACGACACCCTGGTACGGCCGGCCGTGGTCGGAGACGGCGACCAGCGGGATGCGGGTACCGGCCATCACCGACGCCACCTCCAACACCGTGGCGTCCGGCGGCACGGTTGGCACCGGGCGGTGCTTCTCGGGCAGGCATTCGGCGACGGTGCGGTCGGCGACGCCGCGCAGGAACACGTCCGCCGCCGCCTCGTCGACGGCGCGGGCCAGCGCCGGGTCGTCCTGGCAGTACGCCGGGATCGCGAGCGAGAGCACCTCGGTGCCGGGCAGGATCACCGCCGGCCGGCCATCGTCGTCGAGCACCAGCAGGCCGGGCAGGTCACGACCGGCCAGCAGCCGGGCGGCGTCCAGCGCCGGGGTGTCCATCCGGACGGTGGGGAACGGTGCGGCGAGTTCACTGGCGTGCATCGGGCGCCCTTCGTCGGGTGGGGTCGGTCGAGTCACTGCCGACCAGACTTCCCGGCGCACCGCGACCCACCCTAGTACCCGCGGCGCGGGAGCGCTGCTCAGGACGCGGAGCCGCATTGCGGCGGCAGCGAACCGGCCGCCCGCCGGGCTCGTGGCACGAGTCTCGCCTGCCGCGGCCCGGCCCGCCAGCCAGGCTCGTGGCGCGGGTCATGTCGGCCGGCCGGCCGGCGCCGGCCCGGCGGGCCCGCGACGGCCGTATCGTTGCCGGTGGCGTACCGGTACGGGGGTGCGCCGGTGGCGGGGAGGGCCAAGCGATGATCGACCGGCGCCAGGCGAAACCGGTGCTGCTCACCGTGGACGACGACCCGGGCGTGTCCCGGGCTGTCGCGCGCGACCTGCGGCGGCGGTACGGCGAGGACTTCCGGATCGTCCGGGCCGATTCCGGTCGGGACGCCCTCGACGCCCTCAAGGAGCTCAAACTGCGCGGCGAGCCGGTCGCCGCGATGCTCGCCGACTACCGGATGCCGGAAATGACCGGCATCGACTTCCTGGAGCAGGCCATGGACCTGTTCCCCCGCGCGCGCCGGGCGCTGCTCACCGCGTACGCGGACACCGACGCGGCGATCCAGGCGATCAACGTGGTCGACGTCGACCACTACCTGCTCAAGCCGTGGGATCCACCGGAGGAGAAGCTGTACCCGGTGGTCGACGCGCTGATCGAGATGTGGCGCGCCACCGGCGAGGCCCCGGTCGACGAGGTGAAGGTCGTCGGGCACCGATGGTCGGCGCCGTCGTTCGCGGCCCGCGAGTTCCTCGCCCGCAACACCGTGCCGTACCGGTGGTTCAGCGTCGACGAGCCGGAGGGGCAGCGACTGCTGTCCGCGGCCGGGGCCACCGCCGACGACATCCCGGTGGTGATCACCCCGGACGGCGGTGTGCTGCGCTCCCCCGACGAGGTCCAACTCGCCGGCGCGGTCGGGCTGTCCACCGCACCGTCCGCCGACTTCTACGACCTGGTCGTCATCGGCGCCGGTCCCGCCGGGCTCGGCGCGGCGGTCTACGGCGCCTCCGAGGGGCTGCGCACCGTCCTGGTCGAGCGGGAGGCGACCGGCGGCCAGGCCGGGCAGAGCTCCCGGATCGAGAACTATCTCGGCTTCCCGGACGGCGTCTCCGGCTCGCAGCTGACCGACCGGGCCCGCCGGCAGGCGGTCAAGTTCGGTACCGAGGTGCTGGCCGCCCGGGACGTGGTGGCGCTGGAGGCCCGCGGCTCGGCCCGGGTGGTGCGGTTCGGCGACGGTACCGAGGTCGCCGCGCATGCGGTGATCCTCGCCACCGGCGTGGCGTACCGGACGCTCGATGCCGTCGGATCGGACCGGCTGACCGGTCGCGGCGTCTACTACGGCTCGGCGAACACCGAGGCGCCGTCCTGCAGCGGGCAGTCGGTGTACGTGGTGGGCGGCGCCAACTCCGCCGGCCAGGCCGCCGTGTTCTTCTCCCGGCACGCCCGGTCGGTGACGATCCTGGTGCGCGGCGAATCGCTGAAGCGGTCCATGTCGCACTACCTGATCGAGCAGATCGAGGCGATCGACTCCATCACGGTGCGTCCGCACACCGTGGTCGAGGAGGTGCTCGGCGACGATCACCTGGTCGGGCTGCGGCTGCGCGACCGGCTCACCGACGCCGTCGACGAGGTCGCGTCCAGCCACCTGTTCGTGTTCATCGGCGCCCGGCCGCACACCGACTGGCTCGACGGCGTCGTCGAACGCGACCCGCTCGGGTTCGTGCGTACCGGGCCGGACCTGCTGGTCAGCGGGCAGCGCCCGGCGGGCTGGACGCTCGACCGCGACCCCTACTACCTGGAGTCGAGCCAGCCGGGGGTGTTCGTCGCCGGCGACGTCCGGTCCGCGTCGGTGAAGCGGGTCGCCGCCGCCGTCGGCGAGGGCGCGATGGCCGTCACCCTGGTGCACCGGTACCTGGAAGACCAGTGATGGCTGCCGGCGGAGGCCGAACACCGACGGGCGCGCGGCGGCGCACCGCCCGCCGCGGGAACGTTGCGACGAAGGAGGCTGGCCGATGAGTGTCGAACGGTCGCAGCTGGACGGAATGGCACTGTTCGAGCACCTCACCGACGAGCAGGCGGAGTGGATCGCCGAACACGCCGACGAGGTGTCGGTGGCCGCCGGCGAGATGCTGCTGCGGGAGGGCGAGCCGGCCCGCTGCTTCTACGTGCTGCGCTCCGGGACCCTGTCGCTGTTTCGCACCGTGCGCGGCGACGAGGTGGAGCTCAACCGCACCGACCACGTCGGGGCGTACTGCGGGGCGGTGCGGTTCTACTTCGGCGACCAGATCGAGCAGTCCTACGACTCCAGCGTGCGCGCGGTGACCGACTGCGTGTTCTACGCGCTGCCGGCGGACGAGTTCAACGCGGCGTTCGGCCGGTGGTTCCCGATGGCGGTGCACCTGCTGCAGGGCATGTTCGCCGGCAAGCGCAGCACCGAGACGCTGGTGACCCAGCGGGAACGGCTGCTGGCGCTGGGCAAGCTGACCGCCGGGCTCACGCACGAGCTGAACAACCCGGCCGCCGCCGCGGTACGGGCCACCGACGCGCTGCGCGAGCGGGTCGCCGGGATGCGGCACAAGCTGTCCCTGCTGGCGGCCGGCGACCTGCACGTCCAGCAGCTCAAGCACCTCACCGGGGTGCAGGAGGAGTTCGTCGCCCGGGTCGCGAAGGCGCCGGCGCTGACCGCCCTGGAGACCAGCGACCGCGAGGACGCCATCACCGACTGGCTGGACGACCACGACGTCGCCCGCGGCTGGGAGATGGCACCGGTGCTGACCGCGGCCGGGATCACCGTGGACGACCTGGACCTGCTGGCGGCCAGCACCGAGCCGGAGTTCCTGGAGCCGGCGCTGAAGTGGCTGGGCTACTCGGTGGAGACCGAGACCCTGATGAACGAGATCCAGCAGGCGGTGGGACGCATCTCGGCGCTGGTCGGCTCCGCGAAGCAGTACTCCCAGCTCGACCGGGCGCCGCACCGGGTGGTCGACCTGACCGAGGGGCTCGACTCGACGCTGGTGATGATGGCGGTCAAGCTCGGCGAGAACGTCAAGGTCGTCAAGGAGTACGACCCGGCGCTGCCGCCGGTGCCGGCCTACGCGGCGGAACTCAACCAGGTGTGGACCAACATCATCGACAACGCGGTCGACGCGATGGACGGCACCGGCACCCTGACCATCCGTACTCGCCGGGAAGGTGACCGCGCCGTCGTCGAGATCGGCGACACCGGGCCGGGCATCCCGGCGGCGCTGCAGCAGCAGATCTTCGAACCGTTCTTCACCACCAAGCCGATCGGCCAGGGCACCGGGCTCGGGCTGGACGTCAGCTGGCGGATCGTGGTCAAGCGGCACGGCGGCGACCTGCGCGTCACCTCACATCCCGGCGACACCCGGTTCCAGATCATCCTCCCGCTGTCCGCACCGACCGGCTAGGCCACGTTGCTCGGGTGCCTGTTTGCGCTGCCGGTACACACTGACGGTTTCCGTTCGACCCGAAGGACTGAGGGTGCCCGGCCGACCCGAGATCGTCTGCATCTGCGGCTCCACCCGGTTCGTGGACGAGATGCGTGCAGCGAACCGTGACCTGACCTTCGCAGGAGTCATCGTCGTCGCACCGGGCGTCTTCCCGCGCACCGGGGACCACGAAGCAGACGAGTTGCTCACCAACGAGCAAAGGACCGTGCTGGGCGCCCTCCACCTGCGCAAGATCGACCTGGCTGACCGGGTGCTGGTCGTCAACCCCGGCGGGTACGTCGGTGAGTCGACGAGCAGGGAGATCGCCTATGCCCGCGCCACCGGCAAGCCGGTCTCGTTCACCGATCCCGTCTGACCGGCGGACGCTTCGCGCCGCTGTTCCCGCTGTGCAGGTCACGCGCCGTCCGCCGGTGCGATGTGACCGCTCGCAACCCTGCTCGGTGAGGATCCGCCGCCGCCTCCGCTGGATCGGGACCTCGCGCGAGGCGCCCGTGGCTACGGCGTCCGACGAGCCGCCTGCCGCGCAGGTCGGTGCGGCACCGTGCGGTCTCGACGTCGCGCGGCGGGACCCTCGACGCCGCGCCGACCAAGCCGACACGGACGTGATGGGCCACGGCGACCCGCGGGATCATCGGGATCTGGCCGGCGAGCTTTGGTTCACTGTTGCCGTGCACGGCGATCGCCAGCACGTCGGCGTCTCCGGCGATCCGGCCCAGGAACGCCTCGTCGTACAGCGAGCCGGCCTCGGCGGCCAGGGCCGGCCAGGGCCGGCCGCAGCTCGATCCCGGAGACGTCCCGGGCCACCGCGACGACGTGGTGCCCAGGAGCGAGCAGTTCCTTGGTCAGGTGGCCACCGGCATACCCGGTGGCACCGAAGAAGGCGACAGCTGTCACGGCGCTCCCCCTGCGGACGGTGCCGACGGCCACCCGCGGCGCCGGCAATCGGTGGGACCGACGTGAGTGCAGCTCGCCCGGAACGGTCGCGTGCCGCATCGCTCGACCCGGTCGTGCGCTGTCGGCCCGGGGGTTCGGCGGGTTCGAGTGCAGGACCAGCGCAGGCCGCGGGCGGTTCATGGGTGGTGAACGCGGCGCGGTGCTCGGCGCAGCCGAGGATCGGCGCTCGTCCGAGCACCTGACGGCTCGGGTCAGCGGGTGCCGGCCTGCCGAACGCCTACGTGTTCGGACCGCCGAGGTCGCGATCGTCACCGGGCCGGCCCGGGCGGCCCGGGCGGCCCGGGCGGCACGGCCGGTGCGGCCAGTGCGGCCAGTGCGGCCAGTGCGGCCGGTGCGGCCGGTGCGACCGGTGCGACCGGTGCGGCGATGTATGGTGCGGGTGACGGCCGCCGAGGTGGCCGTCACCCGCACTCGTGACACGGGGTGCCCCGCATCGGGGCTGAGATCACACCCGTCGAACCTGATCTAGTTTGTACTAGCGAAGGGATGTCGCGCATGTCGCGCACGCCTGTCTCCCTGCTCGCCGCCGGTCGCGCTGCGCTGGCGGCCGTCCGTTCCTCGACCCCGTTGGTGCAGTGCATCACCAACTCCGTCGCCGTCAACACCACCGCGAACGCGCTGCTCGCCCTCGGCGCCGCACCGGCGATGGTCGACCTCCCCGAGGAGGCCGGCGGGTTCGCCGCCGCCGCCTCGGGCCTGCTGGTCAACCTCGGCACGCCCGGGGCCGAGCACCGGGCCGCGATGCGCGCCGCGGTGGCCGGGGCCACGGCCGCCGGCACCCCGTGGGTACTGGATCCGGTCGCGGTCGGTTCCCTGCCGGTACGCACCGAGCTCGCCGCCGTGCTGTCCGACGCCGGCCCGGACGTGGTGCGCGGCAACGCATCGGAGGTTCTCGCGGTGGCCGGAGCCGGCGCCGGTGGACGCGGCGTCGACGCCACCGACGACGCGGAGGCGGCGGCCGACGTCGCGGCGGAGCTGGCCGTCCGGACCGGCGCGGTGGTCGCCGTGTCCGGCCCGGTCGACGTGATCACCGACGGCCGGGACACCGTTCGGGTACGCAACGGGCACGTGCACCTGACCCGGATGACCGGCGGCGGCTGCGCCCTTGGCGCGGTCATCGCCGCCTTCGCCGCGACCGGCCCGGACCGGCTGGCGAGCACCGTCGCCGCGGTACTGACCTACACGGTGGCCGCCGAACTCGCTGCCGAGCGCGCGGCGGGGCCGGGCAGCTTCGCCCCCGCTTTCCTGGACGCCCTGTCCGTCGTGGATGGTGCCGTGCTCGATGCCCGGGCGAGCCTGGCATGACCGGCGCCGGGGCACGACCCGACCTGTCCCTCTACCTGATCGCCGACGTGACCAGCTGCCGCACCGCCGGCCGGTCGGTGGTGAAGACCGCGGCGGCCGCCGCGCGGGGCGGCGTCACCGCCGTCCAGCTGCGGGACAAGCGCGCTCGCGGCGGCGAACTGCTCGACACCGTGCGTCGGGTCGCCGAGGTGCTGCCGCCGCGGATCCCGCTGATCGTCAACGATCGGGTCGATGTCTATCTCGCCGCCCGGCTGGCCGGTATCCGGGTTGCCGGAGTCCACATCGGGCAGTCCGACCTGCCGGTGCCGGTGACCCGGACGATGATCGGCCCGGACGCGCTACTGGGGCTCAGCGCCGCCACCGCCGACCAGCTCGCTGCGGCGAACCGGGCACCGGTCGACTACGTCGGAATCGGCGCGCTGCATGCCACCGACACGAAGCAGGATGCGCCGCCGCCGCTGGGTACCGACGGGTTTCGCCGGCTCGCCGGGTTGTGCCGTCGGCCGGTGGTGGCGATCGGCGGCATCTCGGCCGACGATCTGCCCGGCCTGCGCACCGCCGGCGCCGCGGGGGCGGCCGTGGCCGCCGCGGTGTGCCGGGCGCCCGACCCGTACCGGGCAGCGACGCGGCTGGCCGCCGCCTGGCGGGAGGCGGCGTGATCCCCCGGGTGTTGTCGATCGCCGGCACCGACCCCACCGGCGGCGCCGGCATCCAGGCCGACCTGAAGAGCATCGCGGCGACCGGTGGGTACGGCATGGCGGTGGTGACCGCGCTGGTCGCGCAGAACACCCGTGGTGTTCGCGGCGTGCACGTGCCACCGCGGGGGTTTCTGGCCGAGCAACTGGCCGCGGTCAGTGACGACGTCGAGATCGATGCGGTGAAGATCGGGATGCTGGCCGACGGCGCCGCCATCGAGGCCGTCTCGCACTGGCTGCGCAGCTGCCGGCCACCGGTGGTGGTCCTCGACCCGGTCATGGTGGCGACCAGCGGTGACCGGTTGCTGGATGCGGGTGCCGAGCGGGCGCTGCGGGGGCTGATCGGCCAGGCGGATCTGGTCACGCCGAACATCCCCGAGCTGGCGGTGCTCGCCGGCTCGGCGCCGGCCACCGACTGGGGCGGAGCCACCACACAGGCGCTGGACGTGTCCCGGCGGTTCGGGGTGCTGGTGCTCGCCAAGGGTGGGCACCTACCCGGGGGCACCGTGCGCGACGCGCTGGTCGACGCCGCGGGACGGCTGGCCGGTGGCCGCACCATCGTGGAGTTCCGCGGCGAGCGGGTGGACACCCGCAACACGCACGGCACCGGTTGCTCGCTGTCCTCCGCGGTGGCGACACTGCGGGTGCGGCACGGCGACTGGGTGCCCGCTGTCGGGTCGGCACGGGAGTGGCTGGCCGAGTCGATCGCGGCCGGCGCCGATCTGCGTGTCGGCGGCGGGAACGGCCCGGTGCACCACTTCGCCGGGCTCTGGTCACGGGGCGGCCTGCACACCCGGCCAGTGCCGGCCCAGCTGGCAGGACGGTGGTGGCACCAGGTTGCCGACGTGCGACGTGACATCGAGTCGCTGCCTTTCGTCCGTGGACTCGCCGACGGCAGTCTGGACCGCGCCGCGTTCGACTGGTACCTCGCTCAGGACGCGTGCTACCTGCGGGACTACTCGCGCGCGCTGGCCTCGGCGAGCATGCTCGCTACCGGTCCGACAGAGCAACGGTTCTGGGCGGAGTGTGCACGAGGCGCGCTGGCCGAGCGAGAACGGCTGCACCGCGCCGTGCTCGGCGGGCTGGGGCAGCCACCGGTCGCGCCGAGCACCGCCCGCTACGTCGACCACCTACTGGCCGCCGCGGCGCGCGGCGACTACCGGGTGCTCGTCGCGGCGCTGTTGCCGTGCTTCTGGATCTACCAGGACCTCGGCAGCCGGTTGGCCCGGCGAGGCGGGCCGGACCACCCGTACCGGGCCTGGTTGGACGCCTACGGTGACGACGAGTTCGCGGCCCAGAACGAACGGGCCATCGACCTCGTCACGACCGCGGCGGCGACGGCCGACGAGCCGACTCGGGACCGGATGTGGCATGCCTTCCGGGTCTCCTGCCAGCACGAAGTGGCGTTCTTCACCGCGCCACTGGCCGCCAGCCGCCCAACGGGCTGAGCGCGACCGCGGGTGGCAGGCCCGGCACCGGTCGGGCCGCGGCACCGCAGATGGTCACCCGGCCGGCGCCCAGCGCGCACGACCGCGCCGGACGCCGGCCGAGGGCACGACGGCGCCGAGCGCCGGCCCGGGGGCACGACGGCGTCGGGCGCCGGCCGGGGGCGCCGGGTCAGCGCTGCTCGTGCACGCCGCGGGCGGTGCGCAGCAACTCCGAGGGGCCGTACCGCTCGGGATCCATGTCGACCGAGACCGCGAGGCCGGGTCGGACCAGCCAGAACACCCGGTCGTCGGTGCGCAGGCCGGGGTGGCTGCCGACCGGCACCGGCCTCAACCGCCAGCTGCCCGGATCCTGCTCCAGATAGTCGGTCAGGTAGCCGCGCAACGCGGCCAGGCTGGACAGCCGGTCACCGCGCAGCGTTTCGATCGTCAGGTCGACCCGCCAACCGGCGCCGTGCCGGCTCTCCCAGTCACGGGAGTGGAAGGTCACGTCGTTCCACTCGTATTCGAAGTCCGACGGAGTACCGAGGCCGGTGGGCAGGTGCGTGAGCCGGAACCCGTCGAGCACCGGTGCCCGGCGGGACGCGGCGGCGGGCGACACGACCGGGGTCGACCAGTCACGGACACCAGACGCGGTGGCGCCCGCGTGCGCCGGCAGGGCCGGCGCGACCGCGCACATCGCGCCGACGGCCAGGCCGGCGATCGACAGGCGTCGGGCCCGGCGGGAGTGTTGCAGCGACATGACTGCTCCGTTTCGTTCGTGCGGAACCCGCACGGCGGGTGGGACGGCATCCATCGTCGGCCGGCTCCGAGCCGGATCGGCTGGGCCGCAACGAATCTGTGGACGACCGACCCCCTGTGGACAACCTTGCCGATCCGCGCGGCGAGTGCTATACGCGGGTCCGCGACGAGCACCGCGCGGCTGCGGCAGCGAGCGCGGCCCGCGCACCACGACCGACACCGACACCGACACCGACACCGACACCGACACCGACGAGCGCACCACGACCCCGGGCGGCGGGCGCGCGGCGGGCGCACCACGGGCGCGCAGCGAAGGCCAGCCGGCAGAAAATTACAATCTTTCGGTCAACAAGGGCAGCGGGCTACATCTCTCGCGGGATACCGTGAGAGCCCCATTTCGGCTCAGTGACAAGGGGTTCCGTCATGGCAGTCCGGAAGAGACTCGTGGCGCTCGCCGCCACCGGCGCGGTGCTGTTGGCCGGCGCGGCCCTCACCGCCACCACCTCGACCATGGCCTCCGCGGCCGGCGGTCCGACCACGTTGCCGGCCAGTCAGTACACCCTGACCTCCGACTACCACAAGTACGACACGCTCGACTCCGCGCTGGTGAGCAAGCTCGGCACCGCCTCGGTCGACACGGTGATGAAGAACGCCAACCACACCCGCACCGGCATCACCGACTCCCTCGGCATCGCCGGCTACCAGACCGGGTTCCGGTTCGACTCCGGCGACAACTCCGACTGCACCAACTACCCGCAGGGCATCACCTCCAGCCGGGACGCGATCGGCACCGCGAACAGCGGCAACTACGACGGCCACCAGCTGATCCTGGTCAGCTGGTACACCAAGGCCGGCTGCGGCGGATCCCAGGCCCGCAGCCGCATCACGCTGGTCGACTGGGACGCCACCTGGCCGAACAAGTACCGCAAGATCCTGCTGGTGGAGCCGGCCGGCACCGCCAGCACGCCGAACTTCACCGACATCCCGATCCATGCCGGCGGCGTCTCCTGGTACGGCGACTACCTCTACGTCGCCGACACCGGGCACGGCATGCGGGTGTTCAACATGAAGAAGATCCTCAAGACCGACACCAGCGGCAGCTCCAGCGAGATCGGTCGCCAGTCCGACGGCACCTACCACGCGCACAACTACGCCTACGTGCTACCGCAGGTCGGCACGATCACCTCGCACACCACCTCGGGCACCTCGCTGGTCTGGTCGACGATCTCGCTGGACCGGGTGAGCAGGTCGATCGTGATGACCGAGTACACCTGCGCCAGCTGCACGAACTACCCGCAGCGATCCCCGCGTGCGGTACGGTTCCCGTTCGCGTCGGGTGCCACCACGTTCGCCGCGACCACCACCGCGACCCAGGCGCTGCACCTGCCCTGGTACAACCTGAACGGAGTCGGCTCGCACAACGGGCGCTGGTGGTTCAACTCCTCGGGCGCGAAGAAGCTCTACTACTGGACCCCGTCGACCGGCTCGCACACCTACAACTGGGTCGGCGGTGGCGAGAGCCTCAGCTACTGGGAGGACGCGTCCGGGCCGGACCTGCTGTGGTCGCTGCAGGAACCCACCGGTCACCGCAACGTCTTCGCGGTCACCCAGGCGACCTACGGGCCCTGACCGCCGCCGCGGCGAATCGGGCCGGGCCGGTGTCACCGGTCCGGCCCGGTGCTTCACTGGGATGCAGTCAACGTGAGAGGGGCGCCGATGTCGGACACCGAGGCGGGGGCCGCGCGGATCATCACCGCGCGGCGCATCGCGACCGGCGACGGGACCGAGCCGGAGGCGTTCGTGGTGGCCGGCGAGTGGATCACGCAGACCGGACCGGTCGCCGCGCTGCGCGCGGCCCGGCCGGACGCGACGCTGATCGATCTCGGCGACGTCACCGTGGTTCCCGGCTTCAACGACGCGCACAGCCATCCCACCGTGTGCGCCGAACAGCTGCTGCAGCTCGACCTCTCGCCGCAGCGGGTGCCCGACCGGGCGGCCATGCTCGCCGCGCTCGCGGAGCGGGCCGCCGGCACCCCGGCCGGCGAGTGGATCCTCGGATTCGGGGTGGACCCGGCGCGCAGCCTCGGCGGCGTCCCGCTGTCCCGGGACGAGCTGGACGCCGCCTGCCCGCGGCAGCCGGTGCTGGTGGTCGACGTGACGCTGCACGCCGGGGTGCTCAACACGGCCGGCCTGGCCCTCGCCGGGTACGAACGGGCCGACGACGCGCCGGCCGGCGGCGAGCTGGGCCACGACGCGGCCGGCCGGCTGACCGGGGTGCTGGTCGACCAGGCGCTCTACGACGTCGCGTTCCCGGCGTTCACCCGGCGTGCGACGGTCGTGCCGCGGCCGGACCGGGCGGCGGCGCAGCGGGCGTTCGTCCGGTTCGCCGGGCGGTTGCACGCCGCCGGCATCACCTCGGTGGGCGACGCGATGGTCGGCCCCGAGTCGTGGGCGACGCTGGCCGGGCTGGCGGCGACCGGGGAGCTGCCGCTGCGGGTCAACGCACTGGTCGGATACGAGCACTGGGAGTCGTTCCGGGCGATGGACCTGCCGGCGCCGGCACCGACCGACCGGTTGCGCATCGGCGGGGTGAAGGCGTTCGCGGACGGCGCGGTCAACGGCGGCGTGTGCTGGACCAAGCAGCCGGTTCCGGCGGCGACCGCGCCCGGCAGGCCGCGGATGTCGCCGGCGCAGCTGCGCCAGGTGGTCGCCGACGTGCACGAGCACGGCGGCACCATCGCGGTGCACGCCAACGGCGACCGGGCCATCGCCGAGGTGCTGGCCGCGATCGAGGCCGCACAGCGGCACCGGCCGCGGCCCGAGGTACGACACCGCGTCGAGCACGTCGCGATCGTGGACGACCAGATCGTCGCCGCGATGCGCGCGCTGCGGGTGGTGGCGGTGCCGTTCGGCCAGTACCCGGCGGCACACGGGGACAAGCTGCGGCGGTTCTACGACCCCGACCGGATCGAGCGGATGTTCGCGCACCGCACGCTGCTGGCCGCGGGTATCCCGGTGGCCGGCTCCTCCGACCACCCGTGCGGGCCCTACGAGCCGCTCTACGCCCTGCAGAGCCTGGTGACCCGCCGGGACCGGACCGGGGCGCCGTTCGGCGGCAGCCAGGCGATCACCGCCGAGCAGGCGCTGGCCGTGTACACCACCGGCTCCGCGTACGCGTCCGGGGAGGAGGCCACCAAGGGACGCATCGCGGCCGGCCAGCTCGCCGATTTCGTCGCGCTCGCCGAGGACCCGCGCGCCGTGCCGCCGGACCGGATCGGTGCCATCGAGGTGCTCGGCACTTGGCTCGGCGGCACCCGGGTGTACCCGACGCCGGCCGCCCCGGCAGCGGCCCCACCGCGGTAGCCGCCGGAGGTCCGGGGCCGCGCAGCACGGTGGCCGGGGCGGCGATCGGGAGGGGGCCGGTCAGGCGGCGGCGTCGAGCAGGTCGAGGGCGCTGTGCTGGCAGCCGTGGCCGGTCGGGCCGCGGCCGTCCCCGGCCCAGTGCGGGCCGTACAGGTCCAGCGGGTCCCGGTCGTTCGCGTAGGCGGTGTCCGCCTGCCGGTGCAGGTAGTCGGCATACGGGTGGTCGGCCAGCACGCCGTCGAGGGCGCCCAGGCCGCGCACGTACGCGCCCTTGAACGACGGCCCGTCGCCCGCGCAGCTGTCCGCCTCGTTCGGGTCGCGCAGCGTCCCGCCCGGATTCAGGTCCGTCGAGCCGGTCGAGGCGTCGGCAAGGGTACGTGCCGTGTCCAGCACCGCGGTGTCGTCGGTGGCGCGGTACAGCTCGGCCAGGCCACCGAGGATCACGCCCTGGTTGTAGGTGTAGGTCGGGTGCCCGTCGTTGTGGCAGCCGGCGTCGAGCCCGTCGTTGATCAGGTGCGAGGAGTTGATCATGCCGGTGCCGGTGAACCAGCTCCACTCCTTTCGCGCCCGGTCGAGATAGGTGGTGTCGCCGCTGATCCGGTTGTGCAGTGCGGCGTTGAGCTCCAGGTACAGCTCGTTCGCGATGGCGTTCTTGTACCCGGTGTCGCTGGTCTTCCAGAGGACACCGCCGCCGCACAGGTCGGTCCAGTACCGCGCCATGTAGTCGGCGTCGGCGCGCGCGGTGGTCAGGTAGCGGGCGTCGCCGGTCAGGTCGTACGCGTCCAGCCAGGTCAGCCCCCACCAGCCGGTGTCGTCCACGTACTCGTTGGTGAAGTCGCCGCCCTGGGCCCCGACGTTCTTGTCGTAGGTGGTGGCGATCGCGTACTCGTAGCTGGGCATGCCGCTGACCCGGGCGTTGTCGATGATCGCGGTGAGCGCGTTCGCGGAGGTCCACCAGCCGTTGCCGCCGAACAGCCCGGTGTCCCGGTCGTACATCATCATCAGCCCGGTCGCCGCCGCGGTGCTGCGGCTCCACGCGTTCCAGTCCGATCGGGCCCACGGGGTGCAGGCGATCGCCGAAGCGCCTGCGGCCTGGCCGCAGGCGCGCAGCGCGCCGACCCCGGCGTCGTTCCAGTCGTCCACGTTGTACATCAGGGTGCGCCAGCCGCTGCGGCCGCTCGGCGTGACCGTGGCACCGAGCTTGCTGCCGGTCGACCAGCTCCGCCCGCCGTCGTACGAACGGTCCAGCCACACCTCGTCGCCGCCGGTGCCGCCGTCGATCGATGCCCAGCCCATCGCGTCGGTGTCGTCGACGTGCAGCCGGATGGTCCGGCCGGACAGGGTCGCGGCGACCGGGACCCGCTCCCTCGGTGCCAGTGCCGGGTCGCGCCCGTCGCAGTACTTGTTGCACACCGTCTGGTTCGCGGCCACCGCCGGCCCGGCGGCCGGTGCCACGGCCAGCGTGGCGCCGCAGGCGACCACCGCCAGGGCCCGGCACCACATCCGACGCACGTTCATCGCGACCTCCCGTACCGTCGCCGCCGGGTGGGGCGCCCGACGTGTCGTGCCGCCCAGTGTGCCGTTCTGGGGCAAATGTCGCCTCGAAGGTTCGACGACGGTAAAGCGTGACTCGACTCGGCCACGAGCGCCGGCGCGGCGCTTGACCCGGTTCCCGGCCGGGAGTTGGCTGGCGGTCGTCTGTCCGGTTCCCGTGCCCTCAAGGAGGCACCCGTATGGGAAGAACCGTGCGACCGGGGCGGCTGTTCGTCGGCACGCTCGTCGCCACCACCACACTCGGGCTCACCGTCCTGTCCGCCCCGGCCTGGGCCGGCGGCCGGCACCAGATCGCCGACAGCACCCCGCGCTGGTTGCCGCACGCGCGTGCCGTCGGTGCCACCCCGCAGACCAGCCGGGTCGATTTCGGCGTGCTGCTGACCATGCGGAACCGGGCCGGCGCCGTCGACACGCTGCGCGACGTGTCGGACCCGGCCAGCGCGCACTACGGCGACTGGCTGACCTCGGCGCAGTTCCGGTCCCGGTACGCGCCGGCGGCCTCCGACGTGTCCGCGGTGCGGTCCTGGCTCGCCGGCCAGGGTTTCCGGGTCGGCGACTCGCTCGGCGGCGGCATGTACGTGGAGGCCAGCGGTACCGCGAAGCAGGTCGAGCGGGCGTTCGCGACGACCCTGAAGACGTACTCGTACCGCGGCGTGCGGGTGCGCTCCAACGACGGCGCGCTGTCGTTCCCGGCGGGCACCCCGGCGCAGGTCACCCGCGCGGTGGCCGGCGTGCTGGGCGTCGACCAGGGTTCCCAGCTGCACAAGCCGGCCGACGCGGCGCCCGGCCCGCCGGACGGCGCCCGCTACGGCGTGCACGTCCAGCCCTGCTCGGACTACTTCGGGCAGCGCACCGCCACCGACCAGCCCGCCGCGTACGGGAAGCACCAGCCGTACACGTCCTGCGGGTACGGGCCCCAGCAGTTGCAGTCCGCGTACGGGGAGAGCGCGTTGCTGCGCGCCGGCATCACCGGCCGCGGCGTCACCGTGGCGATCACCGACGCCTACGCGGCGCCGACCATCTACGCCGACGCCCAGCAGTACAACAGGGTGCA
This sequence comes from Actinocatenispora thailandica, assembly GCF_016865425.1. Classification (NCBI taxonomy): domain Bacteria; kingdom Bacillati; phylum Actinomycetota; class Actinomycetes; order Micromonosporales; family Micromonosporaceae; genus Actinocatenispora; species Actinocatenispora thailandica. Next base: position 3,545,757 of record NZ_AP023355.1, read on the forward strand.
CCACCAGCCGCGGTTCCGGCCCGGCCAGTTCCGGCAGATCACCCCGGGACCGGACGGCTACGACATGATCGCCGAGTGCGGCGGCAACGGCTGGTACGGCGAGGAGACCCTCGACGTCGAGGCGGTGCACGCGATGGCGCCGGGCGCGAACGTCGTGTACGTCGGGGCCAGGGACTGCGCGTCCGGTCTGGACGACGCCTGGGCGAAGACGATCGACGACCATGTCGCCGACGTCGTCACCAACTCGTGGACCGACGGCACCGACGACGTGTCGCTGCTCGGCCAGGACTACGTCGACTTCTACGACCAGTTCTCGCTGGAGGCGGCGCTGACCGGGATCACGGTCAACTTCTCCTCCGGTGACGCCGGGGACCACACCGCCGGCGGTACCGAACCGGGCGCGAAGACGGTGGAGTTCCCGGCCGACGAGCCGTACGTGACCGGCGTCGGCGGCACCAGCATCGGCATCGACGCGCACGGCCGGCGGATCTTCGAGCACGGCTGGCAGACCTCGTACGCCAACCTGTCCGGCGGCTCCTGGGGCGCGCTGCCCGGGCCGTACTCCTCCGGCGGTGGCGGCGGCACCAGCGTGCTGTTCGACCAGCCGTTCTACCAGCGGGACCGGGTACCGGCGGCGATCTCGGAGACGAACGGGGGCGCGCCGATGCGCGCGGTGCCGGACATCTCGATGGTCGGCGACCCGAACACCGGCATGGTGGTCGGCGAGACGCAGGTGTTCCCGGACGGCACCTACTTCGACCAGTACCGCATCGGTGGCACCAGCCTGTCCTCGCCGCTGCTGGCCGGCGTGGTGGCGATGGCCGACCAGCTCACCCGGCACCCGCTGGGGTTCGTCAACCCGGCCTACTACCGGCTGCTGCACACCCCCGCGCTGTACGACGTGACCGCGCCGCGCGCCCCGCTCGCCGAGGTGCGCACCAACCTGGTCGACGGCGTCGACACCACGGCGGGCAAGAGCTACCAGTTGCAGACGATCGACGTGCAGACCAGCACGATCCACAGCACCCGCGGCTACGACGCCGAGACCGGTGTCGGTACCCCGCAGGGGCCGCTGTTCTTCGCCGGCCTCGCCGTCACCGCACGGCACTGAACGGGTGGGTGGTCGGTCCCGGTGACCGGCCACCCGCGGTGCCCGGCGGCGGGCCGTAGGATCGGTGGTGATGGATGATCCTTCGCCGTTCACCGAGACCACCGGTAGCGCGCGGTTCGCCGCGTACCGCGCGCTGACGGCCGACGGGCCGGTACGCCAGGTCACGCTGTTCACCGGCGTCCGGGTCTGGGTGGTCGCCGGGTACGACGAGGCCCGCGCGCTGCTGACCCACCCCGGGGTGGTGCGTTCCACCGACGAGGTGCCGCACCGCGACGCGCTGCCGGCCGAGTTGGCCGCCGCGATGAACACCCACCTGCTGTCGGCCAACCCGCCGGAGCACACTCGGCTGCGCGCCCTGGTGTCGGCCGGCTTCACCCGCGGCCGGGTCGCCGAGCTGGCGCCGCGCATCGCCGGCCTCGCGGCCGATCTCGCCGACGCGATGGCCGCCGCCGACCCCGCCGGGTCGGTCGAGCTGGTGACCGAATACGCCTCTCCGCTGCCGGTCGCGGTGATCGCCGAGCTGGTCGGGGTGCCGGCAGTCGACCGGGACGCGTTCCGGCACTGGTCGTCGATCGTCAGCTACGGGGCCGTGTACCCGGCCGACGTGTGGATCGGCGCGACCCGGGAGATGGTCGACTACCTGCGCGGCCTGATCGCCGCGAAGCAGGCCGCGCCGGCCGACGACCTGCTCTCCGCGCTGCTCGCGGTCCGCGCCGACGACGGCGACCGGCTGTCGGTCGACGAGCTGACCTCGATGGTGTTCCTGCTGCTCGCCGCCGGGCACGAGACGACCGCCCACCTGATCGGTACCGCGGTGTACCAACTGCTCACCGCACCGGACCAGCTCGCGCTGCTGCGGGCGGAGCCGGACCGGCTGCCCGACGCGATCGAGGAGCTGCTGCGCCTCGACGGGCCGGTGCAGTCGACTATCCCGGCGTGGACCACCACCGAGGTACGGCTGGGCGACACGACGATCCCGGCCGGTCAGGTGGTGCTCGCCGCGGTGCTCGCGGCCAACCGCGACCCCCGCCGCTACGCCGAGCCCGACCGGCTCGACCTGCACCGCGCACCGGCCCGGCATCTCGCGTTCGGCCACGGTATCCACCACTGCCTCGGCGCGCCGCTGGCCCGGCTGGAGGCCCGTATCGCGCTGCGCACCCTGCTCGACCGGTTCCCGCGGCTGCGGTTGGCCGACCCCGGCAGCGAACCGGAGCGGCATCCGGCGCTGCTGTTCAACGGCCTGCGCGCGCTCCCGGTCCGGCTGCACTGAGCGCCGCTCAACGCCGCCGGTCGTGCCGCACCGCGAGCCGGGCGGCGAGGTCGTCGATCGGCACCGGTGTCCGGCTGGGCCGGATCGCGAGCAGCAGCAACGCCATGCCCAGCCCGCACAGGGTGGCGAGCAGATGGCCCAGGTCCCAGATCGTGCGGTGCACCAGCACCGGCGTCAGCACCGCGAGCAGCATGACCACCGCGCCGGCGATCCGCAGCCAGCCGCGCAGCACCACCAGCGCCGCGGCGCAGCACCCGACCATCACGTAGCTGACCCCGACGTCGGTGGACACCGCCAGCGAGCGCGGCGCCGCGCCGGTACGGATCGCGTGCAGCTCCACCACCGCGGTCAGCAGCGACCCGAGTACGTGCCCGGCGAGGCCGACGAGCACCAGCCGGGGCGTGCCGTACCGGCGCTCGGCGTACGCGACGACGACGGCGAACACCGCGAGGTAGCCGACCAGCCCGGCGCCCCGGTCGGCGACCCACAGCCCGCTCGCCACCAGCACGCTGATCGGCTTGGCATGCAGGCGTACCAGGTTGGTGGACTGGATCGTGGTCAGCACGGTGATCAGTCGCGGCGGCGCGGCCCGCTGGACGAGCGTGGATGCGGTGAAGATCGCGCAGTAGCCGAACGTGGCGGGTGCGGTCAGCACCCAGGCGTGCAACCGGCCGGTCCACCGGCCGAGCCGTCGCACCATTCGCTCGGCCGGCGCAGCGACGCGCGCCACCGCGCGCAGCAGGTACCAGAGGATCGTGACGGCGACGAGCACCGCGACCGTGACCATTCACCCAGTCTGGCCGCCGGGGCGCCGGGCCGGTGCGGATTCGCCCACGGCCACGATCCGGGCCGCCCGGGCCAGGCCCAGCCTGACGCACCCACCCCGGCACGGCCCGGACGCACGTCAGCCGGCGCGGCCCGGACGCACCACCCGGAGCGGCGTGGATGCACCTACCCGGCGCCGAGCCGCGCTGCGCGCCGGCCCGGCGCCGGGACAGGACCGCGCCGGCTCGACGCCGACGCGGGTGGTCAGCCGGCCGCCGGTGCGCTCTGCGCCCGCGCCGCGGCCTGGGCGCGCTGCGCAACGTCGCGCAGGTGCTGCTCGGCCTCGGTGCTCAGCGAGGTGTGCAGGATCTTGCCGCCGAACTGGTACTGGGCGAGTTCGCCGGCGACCTTGTCGATCGTCACCTGGTCGACCAGCACGAACAGCGCCGCGGTCCCGGGGCGCAGCTCCGAGCCGACGTTCTTCATGAAGCTGTCGTCGACCCCGACGTCGGTGAACTTGCCGGCCACCGCGCCGCCGGCCGCGCCCAGTGCCATGCCCAAAAACGGCGCGAAGAACAGCAGCCCGATCAGGCCGCCCCACAGCGCGCCGCCGGCCGCGCCGGCACCGGTCAGGTTGCGCCCCTGGTGCAGCTTGACCTTGCCGTCGGGTTGCGCCTCCACGATGGCCGCGTCCCGGATCGAGATCAGCCCCTGTTTCTGCAGCTCGAACAGCTTGTCCCGAGCCTGTTCCGCGGTGCCCACGTCACGGTAGGCGATTGCCGCCAGATCACTCATTCGTCCCCCCGGATACGTCGTGACCGACGCGTCGATCCTAGGGCGGCGGACCCGCCGACAGATCGATACGGGGAAATCCGGGTGCGCCGGTCACGGCTGGAAGCGGTAGCCCATGCCCGGTTCGGTGATCAGGTGCACCGGCCGGCTCGGGTCGGCCTCCAGCTTGCGGCGCAGCTGCGCCATGTACTGCCGCAGGTACTGGGTCTCGTCCCGGTAGGTGGGCCCCCACACCTGCTGCAGCAGCTGCCGCTGGCCGACCAGCTTGCCGGGGAAGCGCAGCAGCGCCTCCAGCAGCTGCCACTCGGTCCTGGTCAGGTGCACCGCCTCGGCCGGCTCGTCGGTCCGGTACACCCGGCGGCCGGCGAGGTCGACGGTGTGCGCACCGATCGGCACCGCCGGCGCCGCCTCGGCCGGGCTGCGCCGGCGGGTCACCGCACGAAGCCGGGCGACCAGTTCCTCCATGCTGAACGGCTTCGTCACGTAGTCGTCGGCGCCGGCGTCCAGCGCCTCCACCTTGTCGATCGCGTCGGTGCGGCCGGACAGCACGACGATCGGCACCGGCGTCCAGCTGCGCAGGTCGCGGATCAGCTGGGCGCCGTCGATGTCCGGCAGCCCCAGGTCGAGGATGACCAGGTCGGGATGCTCGCCGGCGGCGGCCCGCTGGGTCTGCGCGCCGTCGGCCGCGGTGACCACCGTGTAGCCGCGGGCGGTCAGGTTGATCCGCAACGCCCGCACGATCTGCGGCTCGTCGTCGACGATGAGTACCCGGGTCACGACGCCTCCCCGTGCGGCCGACCGGCCGCCTCCACGTCATCTCGGTGCACCCGCCGCCAGTCGTCGACCCGCCGCAGCGCCGCGTCGGCCGGCTGCTGCTCCGCACCGCCGACCGGGAGTTCGACCACCGGCAGCCGCAGGATCATCGTCAGCCCACCGCCCGGAGTGTGGTCCGGGTCCAGCGTGCCGTGCATCGCCTCGGCCAGCCCGCGCGACAGCGCCAGACCGAGCCCGACGCCGGTGTCGTTGTCCCGGTCACCGAGCCGCTGGAACGGCAGGAAGACCGTGTCCCACTTGCTCGCCGGAATGCCCGGTCCATGATCGATCACCCGTGCCTCCACGTAGCCGGCGTGCTCGCTGACGGCCAGCTGCGGTGGCCGGTCGGCCGGGCTGTACCGCAGCGCGTTGCGCAGCAGGTTCGCCAGGATCCGCTCCACCAGGACGGGATCGGCCCGTACCTCCGGGATGTCGTCCGGGATGCGCACCGGTACCGGCCGGCCCGGCGCACCGAGCTCGTCCAGGGCCGCGGCGGTCGCCTCGGCGATGCTCATCGGCTGCGGCCGCATGGCGAGCGCGCCGGCCTGCAGCCGGCTCATGTCCAGCAGGTTGTCCACCAACCGGTGCAGCCGGTCGAGCGACTCGGCGATGGTGTCGACCAGTTCGGCCCGGTCTTCGGCGGACAGGGCGAACCCGGGGCTGCGCAACCCGTCGACGGCGGCCATCGCGGACGCCAGCGGGGTACGCAGGTCGTGGCTGACGGCCGACAGCAGCGCGGTCCGCAACCGGTCCACCTCGGCCATCGACCCGGCCGCGGCGGCCTGCTCGGCGAGCCGCTGTTCGCGCAGCGCGAGCGCGGTCTGGGCGGCGAACGCCTGCACCACCCGGCGGTCGGCGGCGGCGAGCGGCTGCCCGCGCAGCACCAGGCTGATGTCGTCGTCGACCACGATGTCGGCGTCGGCCTCGCCGGGGGTCAGGCACGGCTGGCCGCCGACCGTCGCGGCAACCGACCAGGCCTGCCGGTCGTGCTGCACGTCCGGGCTGTCCGGTACGTCCGGCCGGCGTTCGAGCAGGCTGACCGAACGCAGCCGGTAGGTCTCCCGCAGTTGGTCGAGCAGCTCACGCACGGCGTGCGAGCCGCGCAGCACGCTGCCGGACAGGGTGAACAGCGTCTCGGCTTCGGCCCGCGCCGCCGCCGCCTCCCTGGTCCGCCGGGCCGCCGTGTCCACGGTGACGCTGACCGCCACCGCCATCGCCAGGAACACGGCGAGGGCAAGCATGTTCTGCCGCTGGCTGATGGTCAGGGTGTGGAACGGCGGGGTGAAGAAGAAGTTGACCAGCAGCGAGCCGAGGACGGCGGCGGTCAGCGCCGGGTACAGCCCGCCGACCAGCGCCACCACGACGACCCCCGCCAGGTACAGCAGGATGTCGCTGGTGAGGGTCAGCTCGGCGCGGAACTGGGTCAGCCCCACGGTCAGCAGGGGCAGGCCGACCACGGCGAGGGCGAACCCGAACAGCCGGCGGCGCCCGCTCAGCGCTCCCGTCGAGGTGGTGCCGCCCTGACCCCCGTGCACCCGCTCGTGGGTGACCAGGTGTACGTCGATCGCCCCGGAGGCCGCCGTCGTGGTGACGCCGACCCCCCGGGACAGGATCTGCGCGAACCGGCTGCGGCGGCTCGCGCCGAGCACGAGTTGGGTGGCGTTGACGCCGCGGGCGAAGTCCAGCAGCGCGGTCGGGACGTCGTTGCCGACCACCTGGTGGTAGGTCCCGCCGAGGTCCTCGATCAGGGTGCGCTGCCGGACCAGGTTGGCCGGGTCGGCAGCGCCACCGGCCAGCCCGTCGTTGCGGCTGACGTGCACGGCGAGCAGGTCGGCGCCCTTGGTACGCGCCGCGATGCGGGCGGCGCGCCGGATCAGCGTGGCCCCTTCCGACCCGCCGGTCAGCGCGACGACCACCCGCTCCCGGGTCTCCCACGGCTGCGAGATGCGGTGCTCGGCCCGGTACCGGTCGAGCTGGTCGTCGACCTTGTCGGCGAGCCAGAGCAGCGCCAGCTCCCGCAGCGCGGTGAGGTTGCCGACCCGGAAGTAGTTGGCGAGCGCCGCGTCGACCATGTCGGGCCCGTAGATGTTGCCGTGCGCCATCCGGCGCCGCAACGCCTCCGGTGTCTGGTCGACCAGCTCGATCTGGTCGGCCCGGCGCACGATCGCGTCCGGCACCGTCTCACGCTGCGGCACCCCGGTGATCTCGGTGACGACGTCGTTGATCGATTCGAGGTGCTGGATGTTGAGCGTGGTGATCACCGTGCTGCCGGCGGCGAGCAACTCCTGGATGTCCTGCCACCGTTTGACGTTGCGGGAGCCGGGCACGTTGGTGTGCGCCAGCTCGTCCACCAGCACCACGTCGGGCCGGCGGGCCAGCAGCGCGTCCAGATCCAGCTCGGCGAAGCGCGCGCCGCGGTAGTCCACGGTGGCCCGTGGCACGACGGGCAGGTCGCCGATCATCGCCGCGGTCTGGGGCCGACCGTGCGTCTCGACCAGGCCGACCACCACGTCGGTGCCCCGGTCCATTCGGCGCCGGCCCTCCTCCAGCATCCGGTAGGTCTTGCCGACGCCCGGCGCGGCGCCGAGGTAGACGCGTAGCTCGCCGTGGGACATGCCGAGACCGAACCTTCCGAACCCTGTTACTGTCAGTTACTGCGATAAGGGTACTTCGGGTCCAGGTCCGGTCCGCCGCCAAGGCGGTACCTGCGGTTCCGCGCCCGGGACGGTCGGGTGTGGCCCGCGGCCGACCGGCAGGCGGTGTGGCCACCCCGGCAGGTACCGGGGGTGGCACACTCGGGGGCCGGCGGCGCGGCCCGCGGCGGCGCGACGTGCCCGCCGATCCGGGACGGTGCGCACATCGCGTGACGGCCGGGACGAACCGGAGGGCGGGGCCCGCGCGATCCGCCGCGCCCCGGAGTGCCGCGCTCCGACGAGCCGCGCTCCGGGGCACCGCGATCCGGGGCGCCGAAGCACGGCCGTCCGGTGGCCGGTGCCGGGCACCAGGCCCGGCACCGGCCGGTCACGTGGTCGGCTTGGAGAGGTCGTAGACCGTGCTGCCGCCGACCGTCTTCTTGGTGAAGTGCGCGGCCACCCAGCTCTCGATCGAGCTGCTGGCACCGGCGCCACCGGGCCCGCCGCGGCCACCACCCATCCCGCCGGGGAGGTAGTACCGGATGTCGCCGGCCGCCACGTACTTCTCGAACTGGGCCAGGGTCGGGTAGGCGTCGCTGCCGGAGAAGCCACCGATGCCCAGCACCGGCGCGCCACCGGAGGCGAGCTCCAGTTCGGCGGCCTGCTGGGTGCCGTTGGTCGCCGCCGCCCACCGATACCCGTGCGCGTTCTTCAGCAGCGTCGCCACCGCGCCTGCGACCGACGCGGCACCGCCGGGGCCGCGGGTACCGGCCTGCCCGCCGGTATCCGGCTGCCCGGCACCGCTGCCCTGGCCGGAGTCGCCCTGGCCAGCGCTGCCCTGGCCGGAGTCGCCCTGCGTGCCGGCGCCCTGGCTCGGGCCGGTACCGGTAGCGCCCCCCGGCGGTTGCCCATTGCCGCCGGCACCGCGGCTCCCCTGCCCGGGCATCCCGCCCGGCGCACCGTTGCCGGTACCACCGCTGACCCCGGTTCCGTTGCCGCCGCGGGTGCTCCCGTTCCCCGGCACGCCGCCGGTTCCGGGGCCGGCGCCGGCGAAGCCGTACCGGTTCCGGACGCCCAAGCCACGCCCGCCGCCGGGGAAGCCACCCGTGCCGCGGCCGCTCGGGCCCGCGGTGGGGATGCTGCCGGTGTGCGCCGTCGCCGCGGTCTGGGCCGCGTAGGCGGCGGGTGCGCCGATACTGGCCAGCGCCAGCACCGGTACCGCGACCAGCGCCACCCGACGCACCCACCGGCCGGGTATCACCAGCCAGCAGACGCCGGCCGCGGCGGCGACCAGCACCGCGTAGCGCAGCCACGGCTGCCACGACGGCGCCCGGCCGAGCAGCTGGTACGACCAGATCCCGGTCACCGCGACGAGGGCCGCCAGCACCACCCGGGCGCCGGTGCGTTCCCGCCGTTCCCACCCGGCGTGTACGCCGATCGCGAGCACCGCGGCGATCGCCGGCGCCAGCGCGACCGAGTAGTAGGGGTGGATGATCCCGGACATGAAGCTGAACACCGCCATGGTGACCAGCAGCCAGCCGCCCCACAGCACCAGCGCGGCCCGGGTGCGGTCGGTGCGCGCCGCCCGGCGGGTCAGCCACACCCCGGCCACCAGCGCGAGCAGCGCCGCCGGCAGCAGCCAGGAGATCTGGGTGCCGAACGTGTCGGAGAACATCCGCAGCGGCCCGGTCGCCCCGCCGAACATCGAGTTGCCGCCGCCACCGGGCCCGCCACCGCCGGGCAGGCCGGCACCGGTGAAGACCTCGCGGGCACCGCCGGGCAGCCCACTGCCGGCGCTCGATGGCCCACCGCCCGGCATCCCACCGGCACCCGGGCCGCCGCCCGAGCCGCCGGTGATGCGGCTCAGCCCGTTGTACCCGATGGCCAGTTGCAGCAGGCTGTTGTCGGTCGAACCGCCGATGTACGGGCGGGACCCGGCCGGCCACAGCTCGACCAGCGCGACGTACCAGCCGGCGGAGACCACCAGCGCCGCACCGGCGGCGAGCAGGTGGCCGATCCGGCGGCGCAGCGAGATCGGGGCGGCGACCAGGTACACCACGGCGAACGCCGGCAGCACCAGGAACGCCTGCAGCATCTTGGTCAGGAAGCCGAACCCGAGCGCGGAGCCGGCGAGCACCAGCCACCACATCGAGCCGCGCTCGATGGCCCGGGTCACCGCGTAGGCGCCGGCCACCATCAGTAGCACCAGCAGCGCATCCGGGTTGTTGAACCGGAACATCAGCACCGCCACCGGGGTCAGCGCGAGGATCGCGCCGGCAGCGATGCCGGCCGCGTACCCGGCGACCCGGCGCACCGCGCCGTACAGCAACGCCACCGAGGCGACACCCAGCAGCGCCTGCGGTACCAGCATGCTCCAGGAGGAGAAGCCGAAGACCCGGCCGGACAGCGCCATCAGCCAGATCGACGCCGGCGGCTTGTCCACGGTGATGCCGGAGCCGGCGTCGACGGCACCGAACAGCAGCGCCTTCCAGCTGATCGTGCCGGCCTGCACGGCGCCGGCATAGAACGAGTTGGCGTAGCCGTTCGCGGACAGGTTCACCAGGTAGAGCGCGGCCGTACCCAGCAGCAGCACTGCCAGCGCCGGGCGCACCCAGGCCGGCCGGTTCGTGGTGCGGGCGAACGCCGCCCGGATCGGGGTGGTCAGCGTCGTCGCGCTCATCGGCAGTCCCTCCGGATCGCAACGCATCGGGCCGCGCCGGCCCCGTGGCCGGCTCGCTGCCGCCTGCTCATGCCTGCTCCTCTGCGTCGTCGGTACCCAGCGGGTGTCCGCTGCCCGGCGCAGGCGCGGTACCCAGCGGAGGTTCGGTGACCGGCGGGAACTCGCTGCCCGGCGCAGGCGCGGTACCCAGCGGAAGTTCGGTGACCGGCGCAAGCTCGGTGCCGTCGGCGAGCGCCGGCCGCACGCTCAGCTCCGGCGGCGGCGCACCCGCACCGGCCGGCCGCACACCGGTACCGGCGCCGGGCCACCCGTCACGGTCCCTGGGGCGGGCGGGCGCGGGCCAGCCGCGGCCGAACACCCAGCCGCGCAGCAGCACGAACCGCAGCGCCGTCGCCACCAGGTTGGCGGCGACCAGTACCGCGAGTTCGGTCGGCCGGCCGGGTGCGGTCACCGCGTGCAGTACCGCGAGCGAGCCGCTGGTCAGCGCCAGCCCGAGCCCGAACACCAGCAGCCCCTGCAACTGGTGCCGGCCGGCGTACCGGAGCCCGGTCACCCCAAAGGTCAGGCGCCGGTTGACCGCGGTGTTCGCGATCGCGGTGAGCGCCAGCGCGACACCGTTGGCCCACTGCGGCCCGACCGGGCCGCGCAACGCGACGAACAGCAGCAGGTAGGCCACGGTGCTGCCGACCCCGACCGCGGCGAACCGGACCAGCTGGTGGAACAGCCCGGCCGGTACCCCCGGCGTCGCCGGCTCGATCGGCGCCCGGCTCAGCTGCCGGCGTACCTCGGCGAGCGGCAGCCGGCCGGTCGCGAGCGCCCGGCCGACCCGGACGATGCCCTTCAGGTCGGCGATCGCGGTCGCGACGATGTCCACCCGGCTGTCCGGGTCGTCCACCCAGTCGACCGGTACCTCGTGCACCCGCAGCCCGGCGCGCTGGGCCAGCACCAGCAGTTCGGTGTCGAAGAACCAACCGGTGTCCTCGACCAGCGGCAGCAGCTGCGCGGCGACGTCGGCCCGGATCGCCTTGAAGCCGCACTGGGCGTCGGTGAAGCCGGCGGCGAGCGTACCGCGCAGCAGCAGGTTGTAGCAGCGCGAGATCACCTCCCGCTTGGTGCCCCGCAGCACCCGGGAGCCGCGGGAGAGCCGGGTACCGATGGCGAGCTCCGAGTGGCCCGAGATCAGCGGCGCCACCAGCGGCAGCAACGCGGCGAGGTCGGTGGACAGGTCGACGTCCATGTAGCACAGCACGGTCGCGTCGGAGGCCGACCACACCGCGTGCAGGGCCCGGCCGCGGCCCTTCTGGTCCAGGTGCACGACCCGCACCTGCGGGCGCTCGGCGGCGAGCCGGTGCGCGATCGCCAGCGTGTCGTCGGTGCTGGCGTTGTCCGCGACGGTGATCCGGTACCGGTACGGGAACGTCTCGGCCAGGTAGTCGGTGAGCCGGCGCACGCAGGGCGCCAGGTCGTCCTGCTCGTTGTGGACCGGCACCACCACGTCCAGTACGGGTCGGTCGGCGTGCCGTGCCGCCGTGTCCGGCGACGGCTCCCCTGCGGGCGTCGCGTACGTCGATGTGACCATGCCGCCGACGGTGCCGGGGGCCATTGTGCCGTCCATGAGGCCGACCTGTGCCCCGCCTGTACATCCGGAGTGCCGGGATTCACCCGCATTTACAGCGGCGTGGCGGCTCGCCCGGGACGCGGCCGTCCCGACCCCGGTCCCGGGCCCCAGCCGCCCCGACCGGGGCCCGGGGAGCGGCCGACCCCCGGCCCGTCAGCGGTTCTTAACCGTTTGCGACCCGGAACGGGTGGCGGTTAGCTTCGCCGGCATGAGACCGATCGCCGAGGGTGACATCCGCGCCTCGTTCGTCAACTGCAGCAAGGGCGAGGCGAAGCGGTTGGCGCTACCCCGCGACCTCACCACCGTCTCGTGGGACGACCTGGACTTCCTCGGCTGGCAGGACGGCGCCGCACCGGACCGCGCGTACCTGGTCGCCGAGTTCGGCGCCGCACCGGTCGGGGTGGCTTTGCGGCGTGCCGCCGGTGGGGCCGGGCGGATGCGGCGCACCATGTGCTCGCTGTGCCTGACCACGCACACCGCCGGCGGGGTGTCCCTGCTGACCGCGCGCCGCGCCGGCAAGGCCGGCCAGCAGGGCAACTCGGTCGGGCTGTACGCCTGCAGCGACCTCGCCTGCTCGCTGTACCTGCGTGGCAAGAAGGAGATCTGGGCCGCGAGCCGGCTCCAGGAGTCGCTGGGCGTACCGGAGAAGGTCGACCGGCTCGTCACCAACCTGACCGGCTTCCTTCGCCGCGTCACCGCCTGACGGCGGCGGGCGGTCGCCGCCTCGACGAGAGCTGACCGGCGCGTTCGACCACGCCGCGCCGTCGACACCGCGTACGGGCTGCTGGTCGACCGGGCCGTCCTGGACCTGGTCGCGATCGGTGGCGCGCTGCGGGTGAGCAGGGAGAGGCGGGAAGCCGACCGGCCCACCGGGCAAACCCCGGGCACCGGACCTGGCCCAGCACGTGCGGCGGTCGCCCCGGCGCCCAGCCCGCGCCGGCAACGAAGAAGCCCCGTTCGCAAACGGGGCTGACCAGCCAGAACATCGATCGCTGAAGGGTGTCCGAGGGGGGACTTGAACCCCCACGCCCTAAACCGGGCACTAGCACCTCAAGCTAGCGCGTCTGCCATTCCGCCACTCGGACCTGCTGCATCGACCCTACCTTCCGGCCGGTCTCGGCCTGCCTTCGGGGAAGGGCGCATGCGAGCGCTAACTGTACACGACCGGACTCGCGGGACCGGCCGGGGCCGGCGGCGCCGGTCACCGCACCAGGTGCCGGTAGCTGTCCGGATGCTCGGCCAGGAAGTCGGCCAGCGTGCGGGCCGGATACCCGGTCAGGTCGGGCACCGTCGGCCGCACGGCGGCCAGCTCACCGGCGGCGATCGCCAGGTACGAGCTGACCCAACCGGCGACCGCCCAGTCCGGCGCGCCGTACCGGGCGCGCGAGGCGTACGCCTGCTGCTCGGTCTCGGCCTCGTAGTGAACCGGCCGGCCGGCGAAACGGCCGATCACCTCGGCCGCCTCGGACAGGGTGAGCGCCTCCGGACCGGTCACGTCGAGTGTCACCCCGTCGAAGCCGTCCCCGGTCAGTACCGTGGCCGCGACGGCCGCGACGTCCTCGTGCGCCACCGCGGCCACCCGGCCGGTGCCGCCCGGGCCGCGCAGCACACCGTCGTCGCCGACCATGGCGGGCAGCCCGGCGAGGTACAGGTTGTCGCGCAGCACGGTGTGCGCGAGCCCGCTCGCGGTCAGGTACTGCTCGGTGTGCCAGTGGTCGCGGGCGAACGTGAAGGTGGCGTCCGGCGCGGCGCCGACGAACGAGACGTAGACGATGCGCCGCACTCCGGCCCGCCCCGCGGCGTCGATGGCGGCGGCGTGCTGCTCGACCCGGTCCGGCGCCTCGGTCGCCGACACCAGCAACAGCGTGTCGGTACCGGCCAGCGCCCGGCCCATGGACGCGCCGTCGGCGTAGTCCTGGACCGGCGCCGGCGTCCCGCCCGGCAGCACCGGTAGCCGCGCCGCGCTGCGGCCGATCAGCCGGGTCCGCTCGCCGGCCACCGCCAGCAGCCGGGCGATCAGCCCGCCCAGCTGACCGCTCGCCCCGGTCACCGCGATCATGTCCGTCTCCCCCGCCCGACGCGACGCGGCGGAATGCCGGCCGTCCCCGCCGAACCTACGAGATCGGCTCCGGCCGCGCAGCCGGATGCCCCGGTCAGCGCCGGCCGGCGGCCCGCCGGTCGGGGGTGGCCGGCGGCCCGCCGGTCGGGGTGGCCGGCAGCCGGGCCGGTACCGGTGCCGCACTACGCGACGGGGCTGGGAGCGCGGTGCGCGACGGCGCCGGCGCGGCCGGTCCGGTACCGGCGCGCAGCTTGCCGCCGAGCCAGTCCAGCGCGGTCGGGGTGACCGCCCGCCAGGTCACCATGTTGTGCCCGCCGGTGGGCAGCACCAGCCGGCGGAGCCGGACCGGGGCGTGCACGGCGGCGGCGAACGACCTGCCCTCGGCGCACGGCTGGGGGTCCGGCGTGGCGCACATGGCGAAGAACGACAGCGCGGGTAGCCGCGAGGCGTGCGTGACCTGGTACAGCGGGTCGTTGGCTTGGCGGGCGGCCCGGCTGCCGGCGAACAGGTCACCGGTCGAGCGGTCCAGGTAGGGCTGGAAGTAGCCGGACAGGCTCGCCGCGGCGGCGAACCGGTACCCGGGCTGCAGGGCCAGGTTGTTCGCGCAGAAGCCGCCGGTCGAGTAGCCGATCAGGCCCCAGGACCGGCGGCCGGTGGCGACCCGCAGCCGCTTCCCGATCACGCTGCGCACGTCGTCGATGAGGTACGTCGCGTACTGGTGGCCGTGTACCTGGTTGATGCACTCGCTGTCGTGCAGGGCGTTGGTGGACTGCGTGGGCAGCACCCCGACGACCGGCGGCATCCGTCCGGTACCGATCTGGCTGTCCAGGGTGTCGCGCAACCGCAGCGCGCCGAGCCAGCGCTGCGGGTTGCCCGGGAAGCCGTCCAGGAACTCCACCACCGGGAACCGGTGGTGCGCCCATCCGGGCTGGTCGTACTGCGGCGGCAGGTACACGTCGGCCGGCAGGTTCAGGTGGCTGCGCGGCCCCCTGATGCGCATCGCGTACACCTGTCCGGCCGGGTCGGCGGCGCGCCGTTCGTGCCCGTTGCCCAGCGCTCGGGCGCCGTGCGAAGGGCTGGGCAGGCTGGGTATGTCCTGGTCGCCGAACAGGTCGGACCAGCTGGTGAAGAACTGCTGCTGCCGGTTGACCGCGAGCAGCAACGTCGAGGTGATCAGCACCTGGCCGCACAGCACCAGCGCGGCCGTCCTGGTCAGCCGCAGCCGCCGCCAGCGCCAGCACAGCACCGCCGCGACCGGTAGAGCGACCGCCAGCACGGCGACCAGGACGAGCAGCGGCACCCCGGTGAGACTCACGGGCGTCCCTCCCCCGCCGGCACCCGCCCGGGCCACCGCCAGGCACGACACCCGCGACTGGCTCGCGGCCGCCCGCTCATGGGCGTTCCTCCTTCGCCGGTACCCCGCAGCGGCGCACCGCAGCGCCTCCGACACCGGCTCGTGCACGTCGACTCATGAGCCAACGCTATGTGGCCCGCGGCAAGCATTCGGTTAGCTTGCCGCCAGTTCTCCGACCGTGAGCGGGATCCGGGTGACACCGGCCGGCGGCGCCCACGGAGCCGGCCCGCCGGCAGCGCCCACGGAGCCGGCCCGCCGGCAGCGCCCACGGAGCCGGCCCGCCGGCAGCGCCCACGGAGCCGGCCCGCCGGCAGCGCCCACGGAGCCGGCCCGCCAGCGGCGCCGGGCCCGCTCGCACCTGCGGCCCGGCGGCAGGTCAGGCCAGCTCGACGGCGATCGTGTGGTGGCCGACCGTGTCGGCCGGCAGCACCGGCGGCCGGGCCCGGCCGTCCACGGTGGCGGCGACCACCCGGCTGCCGGCCCCGGTGAGGGTGAGGTCGATCGTCGCGTTCCGGTACCGCAGCCCGCGCAGCCGGACCGGGCCCCACCCGGCGGGCAGCGTCGGCGCCAGCCGCAGCCCGCGCCGGGTGAACCGGAGACCGAACAGCCCGCGGTGGATCAGCCGCAGGTACCCGGTCGCCGACCAGGTCTGGTCCGGCTCGGAGTCCCACTGGTGCCCGACCTGCCAGCCGCCGTCCGGGGCGCCGCTGCGCGCGTTGTACAGCTCCCAGAAGTGCCCGTCGCCGCCGGCCAGTGCGGCGATGTCGGTGACCGCCCGCGCGAACAGGTCGCCCCGGCCGCCGACCGCCGCGGCGTGGCCGTACATGCCGACCACCATCGGCCACACGATCACGTTGTGCCGGCCCGGATGCGTGTCGTCGAACCGGGCGAAGTGCGGCCAGACGTTGACCACGCCGCGCGGCTCGCGGTGGGCGGTGGCGAACAGCCGGCGCACCTGCGCGCCGGACGCGACGCCGGCCAGTACCGCGAAGGCCAGGCCGGCGGCCTCCTGGTACGGCTCCAGGACCCCGGCCTTGGCGCCGCTGCCGTGCACGAAGTAGCCGTAGCTGACGGTGCCGGCATGCCACAGGTGTCGGTTGATGGCGGCACGCAGCCGGGCGGCGGCACCGCGGAAGCCGCCCGCCGCGCCACGGTCGCCGAGCGCCTCGGCCATCTGCGCCAGGGCGAGGAACGCCGCGTGGTAGACGCAGTTCGTGGACAGGCACATCATCGTCTCCGCGCCCGGATAGTCCAGCACGAACGAGGAACCGTTGCCGTCCGCGTACGGCGGGGCCGGGTAACCGGCGATCCCGTCCTGCATGAACGCCGGCCCCTCGAACAGCCCGTAGTCGGCGTTGTGGTGCGCGGACCGGTTGGCCCGCAGGGTGTTCCGCGCCGCCTGGTACGCGTCGGCGAGGAACCGGTCGTCCCCGGTGACGAGGTGGTGGTGCCAGGCGGCGACCGCCCACCCGATCTGGTCCCACCACTGGTTGTCCTGCTGCACGATCAGGCCGCCGTCGGTGTCCCGGTCGCACACCGCCCACAGCGTGTTGCGCGCCACCGCGGGGCACAGCAGGCTGCCCGCGTTGGCGGAGTTGGTGGCTGCGTCCCGGGTCCAGGGTTGGTCGTAGCCGCCGCCGGCCCGCAGGAAGGTGCCGGGCGGGTCGCTCAGCAGCCCGGTCCGGTCGTAGACGGCCGGGTCGTACGGCACCGTGTTGATGTCGAGCAGGTTGTGCAGCGCGGCCCGGTACGCCGCGCCGAGCGACCGGTCGACCGCCGCGGCGAACTCGATGGCCGGTCGATCGTCCGCCGCGGCCGGACCGGGCACCGCGGTGCCTTCCGGGGCCCGCTGCGGCGCGGCGGTCGCGGGGCCGGCGACACCGGCGAGGCCCGCCGCGGCGAGTCCGGCGGCGCCGGCGCCGAGCACCCGTCGGCGGGGCAGGCCGGTACGGGCGGGGCCGGCGTCGGGTCGGCTGTTGTGCTGCGATGCGGATTCCATGGGCGTCCTCCAGGCGGGCACTGACAACGCTGTCAGCTTCCCTGTCCGAGACGCCCAGATCAAGGGGACAGATCCGACTTGGTCGGGCGATGTCGACGATCCGGAGCGGCGCCGAACGGCACCGCCCCGGTCAACGGCGGCGAACCAGCCGGCGCCACCAGGACCGCCCGGACCGCGGCGCAGCGGCCGGCGCGTCCCCCGCGGGCGCGGCCGGCGCGGCGGCCGGCCGGCGGGAGCGGGCGGCGCGGTCGGCGCGCCAGCGGGCCACGACGGTGTCGGCGTCCACCGGGGCGACCGGCATCGCCGGCCCGGTCGGGGCTTTGAGGTAGTCGGCGATGCGGCGGTTGAGGCCGGACACGGTCTCCCGGACGTTCTGCTCACTGAGCGCCCCGCGCACGGTCTCCGGCAGCCGCTCGATCTCCCGGCGCAGTTGCAGCGCCGGCGGCAGCAGCGCGTCGCTGGACAGCCCCTCACGCGCGATGTACTCGCGCAGCCACCACAGTTCGTCCTTGGTCGCGTCGAGGTTGCGCAGCGGCTTGCCGGCGCCCGGCAGATCGGCGAACTCACCGCGCTCGGTGGCCTCGCGGATCTGCTGGTCGATCAGCGACTCGTACTGCGAGCTGTCCATCGGCGCCGCCTTCCGCCTCGGCTGCCCCCACGGTAACGCGGCACCGCGGGCCGGGGCCGCGGGGGCGCCGGTACCGATGAATCGCGGCGACCGGCGTCGTCCACACCACGACCGCAGCGCATCAGCGACGAAGGGACATCCCGATGACACGCGCGCATCCGCCGATCGTGGACCGGGCCGGCTGGCAACGGGCCCGCGACGAGCTGCTGGCCGCGGAGAAGGAGCACACCAGGGCCGGCGACCGGCTGGCCGCGCGGCGACGGCGGCTGCCGATGACACCGGTGGGCGACTACGTGTTCGCCGGCGAGGCCGGGCCGGTGCGCCTGCGACAGCTGTTCGGCGACGCGTCGCAGCTGGTCGTGCAGCACTTCATGTTCCACCCGGACGCCGACGCCGGCTGCCCGAGCTGCTCGATGTTCGCCGACAACGTGCCACCGACCGTCCACTTCGGACCGTACGACGTCGGCTTCGCGCGGGTGTCCCGGGCGCCGATCGACAAGCTGCAGGCGTACCGGCGGCGGATGGGCTGGCCGGAGCCCTGGGTGTCGTCGTACCACAACGACTTCAACACCGACTGGGGCTGGACCGTCGACGACGCGGAGATCCCGGGCGTCAGCTGCTACCTGCGGGTCGGCGAGGAGGTGTACCTGACCTACACCACCACCGGCCGCGGCGTGGAGCCGTTGATGAGCTTTCCCGGCTACCTCGACCGCGTCGCCTACGGCCGGCAGGAGACCTGGGAGGACTCGCCGGACGGCTGGCCGCAGCAGAACCCGTACCAGCGCGGCGCGCGCCGCGACGAGTACTGATCCGGCTCAACCGAGTCGGTCCAGGACGTAGCGGACCCGGGCCGCGACCCCGGCGCGCGGCAACCGCTGCGGCCGGTACCCCAGCTCGCGGTAGACGGCCACGATCGCGTCGTGGGTGGCGCGCGCCTCGGCCAGGTCCTGCCGGCGCTCCCCGTCGGTGCGGTAGATCGCCGGCCACGGCGGCGCCACGAAGATCCGCCGGTACTCGGCCTGCCGGGCCGCCGTGGTCAACCGTCGCGGCACCGGCAGCCCGCACAGCCGCAGGTAGCCGATGGTGTCCGGGATGCCCCGGTCGAAGATCACCGGGCCGGCCGGCGCCGTCCGGTACGCGGTGATGTCTGCCTCGATCATCGCATCGGCGAAGCGGGCCGCGTCACGCCACGGCAGGGCGTCCCCACCGGCCGCGACCTGATCACGGATGATGGCCCGGCCGGACTCCGGTACGACCGGCAGGCCGGTCGCGGCCAGCGCCTCGACCAGCGTGGTCTTGCCGGCGCCGGGGCCACCGGTGAGCACATGACGCATACTTCTCCCCCGTCGTTGGATGTCGTGGGCGGGCGCGCCGCCCGGGTCGCCGGTAGGGTGGCGAAAGCGCGGGAAATCGCCAGCAAACCGGCAGGTGAGGACGGATCGACATGGCGCGGCAGCGCGGAGGCGGTACGGCGCGGCAGCGCGGAGGCGGTACGGCGCGGCAGCGCGGAGGCGGTACGGCGCGGCAGCGCGGAGGCGGTACGGCGCGGCAGCGCGGAGGCGGTACGGCGCGGCAGCGCGGAGGCGGTACGGCGCGGCAGCGCGGAGGCGGTACGGCGCGGCAGCGCGGAGGCGGTACGGCGCGAAGCCGGCGACGCGGTTGGCTGCTCGCCGCCGTCCTGGTGATCGCGGTCGCGGTGCCGGTCGGCCTGTTCCTCGGCCGCGACGGGAGCGGCCACGCGTCGTTCCTGCCCGCGGCCGGCGGACCCGCACCGAGCGGCACGCCCTCGCCGTCCGCGACCCGGGCCACCCTCACGCCGCGGCAGCTCGCCGGCGAGCGGGTCATCTGGTCGTACTCCGGGTTGACCCCGCCGGACAGCCTACTGACCGCGATCGGCAAGGGTGAGGTCGCCGGGGTGATCTTCTTCTCCGACAACGTCTCCAGCATCGCCCAGGTGCGCCGGGTCGCCGACCGGTTGCAGGCGGCCGCGAGGAAGAGCCCGCTGGCCAAGCCGCTGCTGCTGCTCACCGACCAGGAGGGCGGCGAGATCCGCCGGCTGCCCGGCGAACCGAACCAGTCGGCGAAGCAGATCGGGCAGGCGAGCGACCCGACCGCGGCGGCGAAGGCGGCCGGGACCGGCGCCGCCGCCACCCTCAGCAAGGCCGGGCTCAACGTCAACCTGGCACCGGTGCTCGACGTGTACCGCAGCCCCGGCGACCTGATGGACCAGTACGGCCGGTCCTACAGCTCGGATCCGGACCGGGTGGCGAAGCTCGGCTCGACGTTCGTCACCGCGCAGGCCGCCGGCGGCGTGCTCGCCACCGCCAAGCACTTCCCCGGCCTCGGCTCGGCCGGCGCCGATCAGAACACCGACGAGGTGCCGGTCACCCTGAACACCACCGCGGCGCAGCTGCGGTCGATCGACGAGAAGCCCTACCAGCGGGCCATCGCGGCCGGCGTGCCGCTGGTGATGGCGTCCTGGGCGACCTACCCGGCGCTGGATCCGCAGCACCCGGCCGGCATGTCGCACACCGTGATCGCCAACGAGCTGCGCGGCCGGCTCGGCTTCCACGGCGTGACGGTGACCGACGCGCTGGAGGCCGGCGCGCTCAAGTCGTACGGCGACACCGGGCACCGCGCTCTCGCCGCCGCCGCGGCCGGGATGGACCTGCTGCTCTGCTCCGGTCGCGACCCCGCGCAGGGCGCCGATGCGGTCACCGCGCTGGCCGCCGGCTACCAGGACGGCTCGCTGGATCGGTCCGACTTCACCGCCGCGGGCGACCGCGTCACCGCCCTCCGGGACGGCCTCGGCTGAGCGTCGGCCGCCCGAGCCGCCGACCGCAGCCGGTCGGTGCCGCCGCGGCGCGCTACGACGCCGGCGCGTCGCCGGCCGCGGCGGCGAGCCGGGCCGCCAGCCGGCGGGTGTGCTCGATCAGCTCCGGCGGCGACTCCACCGTGTACGGCACTCCCACCAGGGCCAGCATCGACGCGAGCCACTCCCAACTGTCGGCCGGCGTGGTGTAGCGGCAGGACGACTCGTCCACGGCCACCAGCTCGCCCGCCTCGGCGGGCAACCGGTCGGCGACGGTCGCCACCGGCGCCGCGAACCGCACCACGCCGCGCTGCCGGCCGGGCGGAGTACCCGCCGCCGCGACGAACGGCACGGCGCCTGCCGCCGGCACCGGACGCGGCCGGAACGTCGTACCGGGTACGGTCAGCCCGACCATCCGGTCCAGCCGGAACGTGCGCCAGCCGTCCCGGTCCCGATCGTGGCCCAGCAGATACCACCGGCGGCCGAAGAGCACCAGCCGGTACGGCTCGGCGCGGCGCAGTTGGTCCGTACCGGCCCGGGTGGTGTACCGGAACCGCACGTCCAGGTGGTGGTACGCGGCCGAGGCGAGCGCCGCGACGGCGTCCAGCGACACCGAGCCGGGCGGCCGGCCGACCGCGTCGATGGTCGCCGACACCGCGGCGACGCGCTGCCGGAGCCGGTCTGGCAGTACCCGTTCGATGGTGCGCAGCGCCGCCTGGGCCGCGCCGGTGGTGGCGCCCAGTTCGGCGGCGGAGGCGAGCCGCAGTCCGAGGACCGTGACCACCGCCTCGTCGTCGCCGAGCATCAGCGGCGGCAGCGCGGCGCCGGCGACCAGCCGGTACCGGCCACCCGGGCCGCGGTCGGCGACGACCGGGTAGCCCAGCTCGCGCAGCCGGTCGAGGTCGCGGCGCAGCGTTCGGGTCGACACGCCGAGCCGGCGGGCGAGTTCGGCTCCGGCGACACCCCGACCGGACTGCAGCAGCGACAGCAGCCGCAGGATCCGCGTGCTCGGTCCGCTCACATCACCCAGCATGCCGCGAGTAGTGGCCACCAGGTGTCCACATCGGTTCCCACCGTCGGCCGCATGCACACCGAACGGATCCGGATCGTCGGCGCCCGCGAGCACAACCTGACCGGCATCGACGTGGACATCCCGAAACGACGGCTGACCGCGGTGACCGGGGTGTCCGGCTCGGGCAAGTCGTCGCTGGTTTTCGACACGCTCGCCGCGGAGGCGCAGCGACAGCTCAACGAGACCTACACCAGCTTCGTGCGCAACCGGCTGCCCCGCTACGGCGCACCGGACGTGGACGCGATGCACCGGCTCGGAGCCACGATCGTGGTGGACCAGCGCCGGCTCGGCGGCAACGCCCGCTCCACGGTCGGCACCGTCACCGAGGCGGCGTCCCTGCTGCGGTTGCTGTACTCGCGTGCCGCCCGGCCCGGGATCGGCGACTCCTCGGCGTTCTCGTTCAACGAACCCGCCGGCTGGTGCCCGGAATGTACCGGCCTGGGTACGGTGCGCTCCGTCGACATCGGTGCGCTGCTGGACACCGGGCGGTCCCTCGACGACGGGGCGATCCGCTTCCCGACCTTCCAGGCCGGCGGCTGGATGTGGCGCAGCCTGGCCGAATCCGGCCACTTCGACACCGGCAAACCGCTGCGCGACTACACCGAGGCCGAGTGGCAGCTGTTGCTGCGCGGCGACACCGGTACCGCCGGCCGGCCGCACGGTCGGTACGAGGGGCTGCTGACCCGCTTCGAGCGGATCTGGCTGGGCAAGGACGTCGCGTCGCTCACCGGCGGTACCCGGGCCGCGTTCGAACGGGTCGTCACCCAGCGTCGCTGTCCCGCCTGCGACGGCGCCCGGCTGTCCGCCGCGGCCCGCGGCGCCCGGCTGAACGGGCACACCCTGCCGGAGTGCACCGCGATGGAGATCGCCGAGCTGGTACCGGTCGTCACCGCGGTCACCGACCCGACCGTCGCACCGGTCGTCGCGGCGTTGCGGGCCCAGCTGGACCGGTTGGTGTCCATCGGCCTCGGCTACCTGACCCTGGACCGGCCCACCGGCACGTTGTCCGGCGGCGAGTCGCAGCGGGTCAAGATGGTCAAGCACCTGGGCAGCAGCCTGACCGACCTGACCTACGTGTTCGACGAACCCAGCGCGGGCCTGCACCCGCGGGACCTGCACCAGGTCATCGACCTGCTGACCTCGCTGCGGGACAAGGGAAACACCGTCATCGTGGTCGAGCACGATCCGGCGCTGGTGGCCGCCGCCGATCACGTGCTGGAGTTGGGCCCCGGTGCCGGGGCGGCCGGCGGTCGGCTCACCCACGCCGGGCCGCTGGCCGGGCTCGACACCGACACCGGTCGGCGGCTGCGCCGGCCACCGGTAGTGCGGACCTGCCCCCGGCCCGCGACCGGCGCGATCTCGATTCGGGGCGCGCACCAGCACAACCTGCGGGACGTCGACGTCGCGGTACCCACCGGCGTGCTGACCGCGGTAACCGGTGTCGCCGGCTCCGGCAAGAGCAGCCTGGTGTGCACCGGTCTGGTCGCGGCGTGTCCGGCGGCGGTGCTGGTCGATCAGGCCGCCGTGCACGTGTCCCGCCGGTCCTGCCCGGCCACCTACCTCGGCCTGTTGGACCCGATCCGGGCGCTGTTCGCCGCCGCGAACGGCGTTTCCCCGGCGCTGTTCAGCCCGAACGCCGAAGGCGGCTGCCGGCACTGCGGTGGGCTCGGTCTGATCTACACCGACCTCGCGTTTCTCGACCCGATGGTGACCGTGTGCGAGCACTGCGGCGGCGAACGGTTCGGCCCGGAGGCCCTGCGGTACCGGCTGGCCGGCCACACGATCGGCGCCCTGCTGCGGATGTCCGCTGTGCAGGCGGTCGAGGTGTTCGGCCAGCCGAGAATACGGCCGGTGCTGGAGCGGCTGGTCGAGGTCGGGCTGGGCTACCTGCCACTGGGCCAGCCGTCGACCACGCTGTCCGGTGGCGAGCGGCAGCGGCTCAAGCTGGCCGCCGAGCTGCGCCATCCGGGCCGGGTGTACCTGTTCGACGAACCGACGACCGGGTTGCATCCGGCGGACACCGACGGCCTGCTCGCCATCTTCGACCGCCTGGTCGCGCGCGGGCACACCGTCGTGGTGGTCGAACACGACCTCGACGTCGTCGCGCACGCCGACCACGTGATCGACCTCGGCCCGGGCGCGGGGCGGCAGGGCGGTCGGGTGGTGTTCACCGGCCCACCGGCCGACCTGGCGGCAGCCGACACCGCGACCGGCCGCGCGCTCGCCGCCGCGTTGCGCGCCGGGAGCCCGCGGTAGCCCGCCGCGCTCCGGCCGCTCCGGTACCCGACGCTCACCCCGGCCCGGACCGGCCGGTCGCGCGGACCGCAGATGGCACTCTGGTCGGTGACCCGCCGGCGTCACCGCCGATCTCCGCACAGGACAGGACCCGCCGGATGACCCGTTCGACCATCCGCCCGCTCCGCGCCGCCGCGCTCGCGGCACTGGTCCCGCTGGCGCTCGCCGGCTGCTCGACGACCCGGCAGGCGGCGCCGGGCCGGGCACCGTCGACCGCGCTGCCGACCGCGGCTGCCGGGTCGGGCTCCCCGGTGGCCGGTACCGATGCCCGCTTCCGGCGGCTGGAGTCGGCCCACCGGGCCCGGCTCGGCGTGTACGCGATCGACACCGGCAGCCACCGCACGGTGTCCTGGCGCGGCGGCGAACGGTTCCCGTACGCCTCGACGTACAAGGCGGTGCTGGTGGGGTTGGTCCTGCGGACACCGTCGGTGCGGCTCGACCGCGTCGTGCACTACGACCGGAGCCAGCTGGTCGACTACTCCCCCGACACCGGCAAGCACGTCGCCGACGGGATGAGCGTGCGGGCGCTGTGCGTGGCGGCGATCCGGGACAGCGACAACACCGCGGCGAACCTGCTCACCGACCAGCTCGGCGGCGTCCGGGCGTTCGCCGGCCGGTTGCCCGGTCTCGGCGACCGGGTGACCCGGCCGGTGCGCACCGAAACCTCACTCAACACCGCCGTACCGGGTGACGCCCGGGACACCAGCACGCCCCGCACGCTGGCCACCGACCTCGCCGGCCTGGCGGTCGGTGGGTTGCTGCCGCCCGACCGGCGCCGCCTGCTCGACGGCTGGCTGCGCGGCAGCACCACCGGTACCGGGCTGGTCCGTGCCGGTGTCCCGGACGGCTGGACGGTGGGCGACAAGAGCGGCACCGGTGCCTACGGCACCCGCAACGACGTCGCCGTGGTGTGGCCGCCGCACCGGGCGCCGATCGTCCTGGCGGTGTTCGGCACCAGGCAGGCGAAGGGCGCGACACCGGACGACTCGCTCGTCGCGGCCGCGGCGAAGGCGGTGGTCGCCGCGCTGTGTCCGCACGCCGGGTGAGCGTCAGGCGGCCTCGCAGACCCGGCGCAGGCCGGCGGTCTCCATTCCGACGTACTCACGGATCAGCTTGCCGTAGAACAGGTCGATCACCCCGGCGAGGCCGCCGGTGTGGTCGAACGTCAACCTGGTCAGCGTCGCGTCCCCGTCGGGTCGCAGGTAGTGGCCGGCGAGCATCTCGGTGCCGCTGACCCGGGCTCGCCACACGAACGACTCGCCCGGCGTCGACTCGGTGACCTCGAAGACCGTGGGGCGCAGCTTCGGCTGCTGCACCCGGGCCCGGCTGCCGACGGTGAACTCGCCGTCGTCGAGCCGCTCCACCCGCCGCATCGACGCGGTCCACTCCGGCCAGCGCTCGACGTCGACCAGCACCCGCCAGATCTCGTCGGCGGGCGCGGCGATCCGTACTGATTTCTCCACGTGCATGACTGCCTCCTGGGCTGATGTACCAGATGGTACATGTACCATCTGGTACATGGCAGCCGCTCACGACCCCCGCTCGGCGCTGGTGGAGCGGGCGATCGACCACCTCGCCGAGCACGGCACCACCGACGTGACCCTGCGCGGTCTGGCCGCCGGCATCGGCACCAGCCACCGGATGCTCATCTACCACTTCGGCAGCAAGGACGGCCTGCTCGTCGCGGTCGCCCGGGAGATGGAACGCCGCCAGCTCGCCGCCCTCGCCGCGCTGCGCGAGGCGCCCGGCGCCGAGCCCGGCCAGGTGATGCGCGGCATGTACCGGCAGCTGCACGATCCGGCGCTCGCCCCGTACATGCGGCTGTTCTTCGAGCTGTACGGGCGGGCGCTGGGCGCGGACGAGGCGACCCGGCCGATGCTCGCCGGGGTGGTCGAATCGTGGCTCACCCCGCTCGTCGAGTTCGTCACCGCCGCCGGGGTACCGCCGGCCGAGGCCGCCGCGGACGCCCGGCTCTGCCTCGCGGTGGCCCGCGGCCTCGCCCTGGACTGGCTCGCCACCGGCGACGACGCGGCGCTCGATGCCGCCGCCGAGCGGTTCTTCACCGGCCTGGAGCAACGCTGGCGCGATGCGGACCGGAGCTGACCGCAACCGGCGCTAGCGTCCCCGGCAGGACCGAACGAACCAGGGGGCACCGCCCGACGCGGCGTCTCGTGGGCGCCGCCGACCCGGGAGGAACACGGATGAGCACCGAGATCGACTGGACCGGCAACCTCGCCGACCAGCTCGACTGGCACTGGAACCATCAGTTGCGACCGCGGCTCGCCGGCCTCACCGACGACGAGTACTTCTGGGAACCGGTTGCGGGTTGCTGGAGCGTGCGGCCGGCCGGCGCCAGCGGTACCTCGCACGCCGGTGGCGCCGGCGGGTACGTCGTCGAGTTCGCGCATCCCGCGCCGGACCCGGCGCCGGTCACGACGATCGCGTGGCGCCTGGCGCACGTGATCGTCGGGGTGTTCGCGATGCGCAACGCGAGCCACTTCGGCGCCCCCGCCACCGACTACGACAGCTTCGGGTACGCCGGCGACGCCGCGACCGCGCTCGCCCAGCTCGACGAGCAGTACGCCCGTTGGATGGCCGGGGTGCGCGCGCTGACGCCGGCGCAGCTCGCCGAGCCGTGCGGGCCGGCCGAGGGGCCGTACGGCGAGCTGCCGATGGCGGCGCTGGTGCTGCACATCCACCGCGAGGCGATCCACCACGGCGCCGAGATCGCCCTGCTGCGCGACCTGTACCGGGCCCGCCTCGCCGGCTGATCGCGAGCCGGCACCGACCTGTTCGCCGGCCGGTCCCGCGGCGGCACCGTGGGCCCCGCCGGCGGCTGCCGACCCGCGACGGCACCGCGCCGGGCCGCGGTCCGGCGCGGCGAGGCATGATCGGAACCGGTCCGTACGCCGCGGGCCGGAGCCGATCGGGTGGGAGGAACCGGGATGGCCGTGGTGGGGATCGACTCGTCGACCCAGTCCTGCAAGGTGCTGACCGTCGACGAGCAGACCGGCCGGGTGCTGCGGGCCGGCCAGGCGCCGCACCCGGACGGTACCGAGGTCGACCCCGAGGCGTGGTGGCAGGCGCTGACCGACGCCGGCGGTACGGCCGGGGGTGCGGCGGCCGTCGGTGTCGGCGCCCAGCAGCACGGCATGGTGGCGCTCGACGATGCCGGCCGCCCGGTCCGGCCGGCCCTGCTGTGGAACGACGTGCGCTCGGCGCCGCAGGCCGCCGCGCTGACCGCGAAGTACGGGGCGGACGGCTGGGCGGCGTCGGTCGGCCTGGTGCCCGTCGCGTCGTACACCGTCACCAAGCTGGCCTGGCTTGCCGAACACGAGCCGGCCCACGCCGCTCGGGTGTCCCGGGTGCTGCTGCCGCACGACTGGCTGACCTGGCGGCTGCGCGGCGAGCGCGGCGAGCCGACCACCGACCGCAGCGACGCCTCCGGCACCGGGTACTTCTCGGCCGCGACCGGCCGCTACCGGCACGACCTGGTCACCGCCGCGCTCGGCCACGACACCGCGCTGCCCGAGGTGCTCGCGCCCGACGCGGTCGCCGGCGAGACCGCCGACGGGGCCCTGCTCGCGGCCGGTGCCGGCGACAACGCCGCTGCCGCGCTCGGCCTCGGCCTCACACCGGGCGAGGCGGTCGTCTCGATCGGTACCAGCGGGGCGGTGTTCGCCCTGGCCGGCGCGCCGGTCGTGGACCCGACCGGCGCGGTGGCGAGCTTCGCGGACGCGACCGGCCGGTTCCTGCCGCTGTCCTGCACGCTCAACGCCAGCCGGGTGCTCGGCGCCACGGCCCGGATGCTCGGTACCGACCTCGCCGGCCTGGACACGCTGGCCGCCGCGGCCGCGCCGGACGCCGGTGGCCTGACCCTGCTGCCGTACCTGGACGGGGAGCGCACCCCGAACCTGCCGGACGCCACCGGCACCCTGCTCGGGCTCACCCGCGCCGCGATGACCCCGGAGAACCTGGCCCGGGCCAGCGTGCTCGGCGTGCTCTGCGGGCTCGCCGACGCGCTCGACGAGCTGCGGGCGCACGGCGCCACGATCGACACGGTGCTGCTGATCGGCGGCGGCTCCCGGTCGGCTGCGGTGCGCACCGCGGCCCCGGAGGTGTTCGGGGTGCCGGTGCTGGTGCCCGAGCCGGCCGAGTACGTGGCGCTCGGCGCCGCCCGGCAGGCCGCCTGGGCGCTGTCCGGTGCCGCCGAGCCGCCGGCATGGCCGCGACCCGAGGGCACCCGGTACCAGCCGGCCGGCGCGGACTGGCCGGCCGAGCTGCGGGCCCGCTACCGCACCGCCCGGCACCGGCTGCACGATCGCTGAGCCGTGCCGAGACCTGACCGCGCGCCGGCCGCGGCGGTCAGGTACGGGCGGTGGCCGGGGCGCGGCGGTCCCGGGTGACGCCGGCGAGGAGCGCCATCACCGCGGCGAGACCGCCGATCAGCCACAGCGCGTGCTCCAGCCCGGTGTGCTGGGCGAGCAGCCCGACCAGCGGCGGCCCGACCAGGAACCCGGTGTAGCCGATCGGGGTGACCATCGAGATCGCCTGCGCGGCGCGGCCCGGCGCGGTGTCGCCGGCCGCGCTGATCACCGCCGGGAACACGATCGCGGTGCCCAGGCCCCACAGCGCGGCGCCGGCGTAGGCCAGCCCGGTGACCGGCGCCAGCAGCAGCACCGCCACCCCGGCGAGGGCGAGCAGGGCGGACGCCCGTACCGCCCGGCCCCGGCCGAGCCAGGCGATCGTCCAGGTACCGGCGCCGCGGCTGGCCGCCATCGCGATCGCGAACACCGTGTACGCCGCCGAGCTCGCGGCCGGGGATGCGTCCCGCACCGTGTTGAAGTAGATGCCGAGCCAGTCCGAGGCGGCGCCCTCGACCACCGTCGAGCACGCCATCACCACCCCCAGCAGGATGAACGGGAGCGTCACGATCCGCCCCACCGACACCGTCGGCGTCGGCTCCGCGTCGCCCACCGGCACCGCCGGTGGGGGAAACGCCGGGTCCCGCGCGTTGCGGCCGTCTCGCCGGAACAGCGTCAGCAACCCGAGCACGCCACCGGCCATCAGCACCGCGGCCACCGCGAAGTGCACCGGCACCGGCACCCGCGCGCCGGCCACCGCCGCGCCCAGCCCGGCGGCGACGAATCCACCGACGCTCCACACCGCGTGGTACCGCGGCATCCAGGCCCGGCCCGCCGCCGACTCGACGTGGTGGCCGTGGATGTTCATCGCCACGTCCCAGCCGCCGTACCCGAACCCGAACAGCACCAGGACCAGCCCGAGCGCCGGCACCGAGTGCACCAGCGACAGCCCGACCAGCCCGACCAGGCTCACCACCATCGCACCCGCGACGACGGCGCGACTGCCGTACCGGGCGGCGAGGCGGCCCGTGACCGGGGTCGACGCCACCGATCCGATCGCGGTACCCAGCAGGGCGAGCCCCAGCGACCGCGGGTCGGCGTGCAGTGTGCTGCGCACCTCCGGCAGCCGGGACACCCAGGTCGCCTGCACCGCGCCGGACAGCGCGAACACCCCACCGGTGGCGTAGGCGGCCCGGCGCAGCAGCCGGTGGGGCCCGGCGTCGACAGTCGTACTCACACCGTCAGCCTGTCAGTCGCGCCGGCTATGTCCGAAGCGCCAGTGGTCGAACTCACCGGCCGGTGCGGCGGCCTTCCCGCAGGATGAAACGCGCACCGGCGCGGGCCCTGCGGCCCGCACGGTGCGCCGAAACGGTGCTCAGGCCGGATCGTCGCGCAGCGCCGGTACCGGGCGGGACCGGTCGTGGCTCGCGGCCCGGCTGCGCCGCGGCTCGGTACCTCCGTCGGCATTCGGGCGGGCCGGCCCGGCCGGCGCGTGGTCGGCCGGTGGGTGCTCGGCGCGGCCCCGGTCGGCGCGCGCCGGGCGGCGGCGCCGGGTGCCCGTCGCGTTGCGCGCCTCGGCGTGGATCCGGTCCGCATCCGCCCGCGCCCGGGCGATCAGCTGCTCGGCCTCGTCCTGCTGGCTGCGCCGCAGCTGCTGCATGGCGAGTTCACAGTCCCGGCGGGCCCGGGTCGCCTCCTGCCGGGCGGCGGCGACGATGGCGGCGGCGTCCTCGCGGGCCGCGGCGAGGTGCCGGTCGGCCGTGCTGTGCAGCTCGGTCGCCTCCTCCTCCGCCATCGCGAGGATCTGCTGCACCCGGGCGCCGACCGGGTGGACCACCGGCACCCCGGACAGCCGGGCCCGCAGGTCGGCGTTCTCGGACCGCAGCCGATGCAGTTCGTCGGTGAGTGCCATGGCCTGGCGCTGTTCGTCGTAGAGCGCGGTGAGCTGCTCCTCCAGCTGTGCCATGCACGCGTCGACCTGCTTGCGGTCGTATCCCCACAGCACGACCTCGAAGGTGCCCACCCGCGACGATGCGCCCGACGCCGCCCCGTTGCTCCCCATGGCCCGAATGCTTGCACACCGGGCGGGCGGCCATGCGCGGTTGGTCGGATGTGCCCCGTTCGAGGCATCCAGCACCGGAAGGTCGCCGTGAGCCGGGCAACCGGCCACGTCGCCCAGCACGCCACCCGGCCGGGCGCTGGGTAGGGTGCGGTGTCCCGCGAACCGGAGGATGTGCCGATGTCGAGCCTGACCACCGTTCTCTCCCGCATCGGCCCGGCCGACGAGCCCGCGATGGCGGCCGCCCGGTCCCGGCAGGACCGGCTGACCAAGCCTCCCGGTTCGCTGGGCGTACTGGAGGAGGTGTCGGTACGGCTGGCCGGGGTCGCCGGCGCCTGCCCGCCGCCGCTGCCGGAGCCGGTGGCGGTGGCGGTCTTCGCGGCCGACCACGGGGTGCACGCCCAGGGCGTCACCGCGTGGCCGCAGGAGGTCACCGCACAGATGGTGGCGAACATGCGGGCCGGCGGCGCGGTGGTGAACGCGTTCGCCCGCCAGGTCGGCGCCGCGATGCGCACCGTCGACATCGGCGTGGCGAGCGATCTGCCGGCCGGGCCGGACCTGATCGCCGCCAAGATCCGCCCCGGTACCGCCGACCTGACCAGGCAGCCGGCGATGACGCGGGAGCAGGCCGAGGCGGCGCTGGTGGCCGGCGCCGGAGTCGCCGGCCGGCTGGCCGACGAGGGCTATCGACTGCTCGTCACCGGTGACATGGGCATCGCCAACACGACCGCGTCGGCGGCGCTGATCGCCGCGTACACCGGCGCCGGCGCCGAGTCCGTCACCGGCCGCGGTACCGGGGTGGACGACGCGATGCTGGCGCACAAGGTCGACGTGGTGCGCCGAGCGCTGGAACGGCACCGGCCGGATCCGGCCGACCCGGTCGGGGTGCTCGCCGCGGTCGGCGGGCTGGAGCACGCCGGGCTCGCCGGCTACCTGTTGGGCGCGGCGGCGGCCCGGGTCCCGGTGGTCCTGGACGGGGTGATCGCGGGCGCCGCCGCGCTGGTCGCCACCGCACTGGCGCCGCGGGCCGTCGACGTGATGATCGCCGGCCACCGGTCGGCCGAGCCGGGACACCAGGCGGCGCTGCGCCAGCTCGGGCTCCGGCCGCTGATCGACCTCGATCTGCGCCTGGGCGAGGGCACCGGCGCACTGCTCGCGGTACCGCTGGTGCAGGCGGCGGCACGCACGCTGCACGAGGTGGCCACCTTCGACGACGCGGCGGTCAGCGAGCGCTGAGCGCGGCGCCGGGATCGTCGCGGTACGAACAGATTCATCCTGTTCTGCGACCTCGGCGCCCGCTGCGGTCGGCGACGGCCGGCGGACGGTTCGTACCGGTGTGCGGCCGGTGCGCCGTCCGCGTCCGACACGCTGCTAGGGTGGGCCGATGCGACGTGACGATGAGGTGCCGCCCGCCGCGCCGGACGCAACCTCGGTGCTGCATCTCGGTGACCTCGCTGACGTCCTGGACGATCCGCGCACCGAGGTGGCCGCCACCGACCTGGCCCGCAACCTGCCGCCCGGCGCGAAGATGCTCGTGGTCAAGAACGGCCCGAACGCGCCGGCCCAGTTCCTGCTCGACGCACCGAGCACGGTGGCCGGCCGGCACGCCGACAGCGACATCCTGCTCGACGACGCGACCGTGTCGCGCAAGCACGTCGAGTTCGCCCGGCACGGCGGTCGCATCGTCGCCCGTGACCTCGGCAGCCTCAACGGCACCTACCTGAACAAGGAGCGCATCGACACCGCGACGCTGGCCAGCGGGGACGAGGTGCAGATCGGCAAGTTCCGGCTGGTCTACGTGGCCTCCGGGCAGCCCGGCACCGAGCCGGAGCCGCCCGCCGACGGCCCCGCCCCGCCGCCGGTGACCCGCCGCGAGCCGGGGCCGTCCGGGCCGATCGGGCGCTTCTTCGCCCGCCTGTTCGGACGCCGGTGAGGCTGCGCGGCCACCGCACCACCCCGCCCGCCGGCTCGTTCCGGTTCGTGCTGGACAACGCCTTCGTGGTGCCGCTGCGTGGTGTCGTCGCCGTCGGCTCGGTCGTCGAGGGCACCGTCCAGGTCGGAGCGCAGGCGGTCATCCAGCTGCCGGACGGCCCGCGCGAGGTGACCGTGCGGCGGATCGAGGTCGGCCACCGCGCGGCGACCGTCGCCGGCGCCGGCGACCAGGCCGGGCTCTATCTCGACGGGCTGACCGCCGCGAACATCCCGACCGCGGCGGGCTCCGGCGGCACCGTGATCGATGGCGCCGCCCTCGCCGGCGTCGTCGTCACCGCAGGCGGCTGAGCCGGCGGATGGCTGACGGCGGGGTCGGCTCGGCCGCGGCCGAGCCGGGTGGTCCGGCGGATCCGGTCGCGATGCTGGCCGGATTGGGCCCGTTCTTCGCGGTCCAGGCCTTCGACCCGGCGACGCCGCCCGGCCCACCGTGGCGGCCGATGCGGGAACTGACCGACGATCCGGCGGTGCTCACGGACCGGGTCGAGCGGGTACGAGCCGGGCTCGCCATGGCGGCCGGTGTGGCGCCGACCGCCGTCGAGGAACGGGTCGCGGCGTCGGTCACCCAGCTGGGGCTGATGGCCCGGGTGCTGTCCCCGGCACTGGCGGTCGCCGTCGAAACCGGCACCGTACTGCCGTGGTCGCTCCGGAACCTGTACTGGCAGCCGGCGCTCGGCGGTCCGTTCCCGTTCGCGGTACCGAACCCGGCGCCCGGCCGGCCATGGCACACCGACGCGGTGGCCGGCGACTTCCGGCGCGCAGTGCTCGACACGGTGGCCGGCGACCTGGTCGGTGCCGCCGGCCGGTGGCCGCTGTCGGTACGGATCCGCTGGGGCAACGTGGCATCCGCGCTCGGTGGGGCGGCCGGCATGCTGTCCGCCGGCGCGCCCGAGCGCCGCGATCGGACTCTGGCGCTGCTCTCGGCGTTGCTGCGCACCCAGCCGTTGCGCGGTACGGCCACCGTGGACCGGGCCGGCCGACTGCGCCGCCGCAGCTGCTGCCTGATCTACCGGACGGCCGGGCGCGCCCGGCCCGGCAACCTCTGCGGCGACTGCGTCCTCGCGATCCGGCACTGAGCGGCCGGGCACCCCCGGTGGCGCCCGCAGCCCGGCACCGCGTCCGTTGCCGAGTGCGCCGGTCGGCCGGCAGGAGCCGACCTCGAGCGGCCCGGCGGTGCGGCGCACGGTCTCGCGGATTCCTCGTGCGCACGGGCAACCGGGACGCCTCCGGGCTCCGTTTAGCTTCCAGGTGCACCGAGGAGGTGGCAGGTGACGAGCACGGGGCCGGACGCGGCCACATCGTTCACGGAGTTCGCCCGCAGCAGGCTGGACCGGTTCCGTCGCACGGCCTTCCTGCTCTGCGGCAGCTGGCACACGGCCGACGACCTGACCGCGATCGTGCTCGCCAAGCTGTACCGGCGCTGGCGCCGGGTCGAGCACCTCGCCGACCTCGACGCGTACGCCCGGCGGATGCTGCTGCGCGCCTGGCTGGACGAGCGGCGGCGACCGTGGCGGCGCGAGCACGCCACCGCGACACCGCCGGAACGGCCGGCCGACGCCGGGTCTGGCCCGGAGGGTACACACGACCGGATGGCGGTGGTCGCGCTGCTGGCCGAGCTGCCGCCACGCCGCCGGGCGGTGCTGGTGCTGCGCTACTTCAACGACCTGTCGGTGGAGCAGACCGCGGTGGCGATGGGCTGCAGCACGGGCACGGTGAAGAGCCAGACGGCTCGGGCCCTGGAGACGCTGCGCGGCCGGCTGGGTAGCGGGATCGCCTTCGCAAGGGAGTACTGACATGAAACAGCTGTCCGAACTGCTGGAACGGGCCAGCGCCGCGCCGCCGCCACCGGGCTTCGACGTGACGAGGATCGTCCGCACCGAGGACCGGCGGCGGCACCGCCGGCGGCTGGCGGCCGGCGGCGGCACCGCCGCGGCCGTCGCGGTCGTGGTCGGTGCGCTCGCGGTACCGTCCGGGGACCGGCAGCGGGCCGAGCCGGCCGGGCCGACCGGTGGTCACGCGTCGTCCGCGCGCGCCCACCCGAGCCGGACGCCGGGATCGGCCCCGAGCAGATCGCCGGGTGGCTCGGTCACCGAGCCTCCCCGGCACGCCACCGCGCGCCTGCGGGCGGTCACCGTGGACGCGCTACAGCGCGCCGCGCCGCAGGCCACGTCGAGCTGGGTCGCGCTGTACCAAGGACGGCACGACGCCCCGTTCACCTACTACGGCAGCCAGGGTGGATACAAGGCGGCCGGCATCCTCAACGACCGGGCCGGCAAGTCGTACCTGTTCATCGACGTCAACCCGGGCGCCGGCGTCTACCCGTACACCTGCACGGACGCGCCCGGCTCCTGCACCCGGCGCCAGCTGGCCGACGGGACGGCGCTGACCGTGCAGGTCGACGAGCTGGGCAACGGCGTCCTGCGGTACGCGGTGAAC
Organism: Actinocatenispora thailandica; assembly: GCF_016865425.1. Lineage (NCBI taxonomy): Bacteria > Bacillati > Actinomycetota > Actinomycetes > Micromonosporales > Micromonosporaceae > Actinocatenispora > Actinocatenispora thailandica. Next base: position 3,580,506 of record NZ_AP023355.1, read on the forward strand.
GCGCAGCGGGCGGATGGCACCGCGATCGACCTGATGGAGGAGAACTACTCCGAACACGACCAGCCGCCGAGCAAGGCCACCGATCCGCACGCGCAGCGCACCAAGCCCACGCTGTCCACGGACGCGCTCGTCGGCATCGTGCAGGTGCTGACGCTGTACCCGAAGGGGTACCCGGCCGGCGCCGCGCAGCCCACTCGGGGGATCGGGCGACCGCCCGGGTCCGCGGGACCGCAGGGCTGAGCTGCCACCCGGCCGTCACCGGCCGTACCCGCGGGCCGGCGCGGGCGCGGCCGCGGCGCGGTGCCTCGCCACCGGTTGTTACCTTCGACCCGGCCCCGAGGGGGGCGGGACGGAGGCAGCCAGGGTGGATCGCATCGCATGCGAGTGGTGCCGGGTGCAGAACCCGCCGGGCACCACGACGTGTCAGACCTGCGGCGCGCCGCTGGACGTACGCAACAAGGTCAGCGACTCGGGGTGGCGTGAGGCGCCGCGGCTGCGCGACATGACCGAGTTCCGCTTCTCCGGCAGCGTGTGCCAGGTCGAGGGCGAGCTGGTGCCGGTGGCCGAACTCGCGCTCGCCCCGAACGACTGGGTGTACTTCGAGCATCAGGTGATGCTGTGGAAGGACGAGGGGGTGCCGCTGTCGGCGATGCAGACCGGCGGCGGGTTTCGCCGGATGCTGGGCGGGATGCCGTTCGTGCTGTCGGTGGCGAGCGGCCCCGGCCGGGTGGCCTTCTCCCGGGACGCGCCGGGTGAGCTGGTGGTGCTGCCGATGCCGGCCGGCATCGAGCTGGACGTGCGGGAGCACGCGTTCCTGCTCGCCGCGGGCTCGGTGGGCTACTCGTTCATCCGGATCAAGGGCCTCGCGAACATCCTGCACGGCGGCAACGGCATGTACCTGGACCGGTTCGTCACCGGGCCGGCGCCGGGGATCCTGATGCTGCACGGCAACGGCAACGTGATGGAGCGGATGCTGCGGCCGGGCGAGAAGATCCTGGTCGAGCCGGGCGGCTTCCTGTACAAGGACGCCAGCGTGCAGATGCAGGCGGTGCAGCAGGAGCTGAAGGTCGGCCTGATGCGCAAGATGTACCTGGCGGAGATGACGGGGCCGGGCCGGGTCGGCATCCAGTCGATGTACGTGCACCACAAGACCGGGTGAGCCGCCGATGACCGCACCCACGCACCACTACACCTGCCGGTACTGCCGGCACTCCAGCGACCCGACCGGGGTGTCGTGCCCGCGTTGCGGGGCGCCGGTGGACGTCACCGCGGCGGTCACCCGGTCCGGCTGGCAGCGCCAGGAGCCGATCACCGACATGGCGCGCATCCAGTTCGGCCAGTCGTACCTGCAGGTCGAGGGGACCCAGGTGCCGGTCGCCGACTTCACCCTGGCCGGGGACGAGTCCATCTACTTCTCGCACCACTCGCTGCTGTGGACCGACCCGCAGGCCCGGTTGGCCTCGATGGGGCTGTCCGGTGGCTGGAAGCGGGTGATGTCGGGGCTGCCGCTGTTCATGATCACCGGACGCGGGCCGGGGCACATCGCGCTGTCCGACAACCATGCCGGCGATCTCGTCTGTCTGCCGCTGGAGCACGGCCAGTCGATCTGGACGCGCGAGCACCGGTTTCTCGCCGCGACCGGCAACGTGACCTACGACTGGCAGAACACCGGCATCTGGTTTCGCACCCGCAACGGCGACGAGACCGAGACGCACTACCCGATCGGCATGTTCGGTGACGTGTTCACCGCCCGCGACGCACCCGGGCTGTTGCTGCTGCACTCGCCGGGCAACACGTTCGTCCGCGACCTGGCGCCGAACCAGCCGCTGCTGATCCAGCCGTCCGCGCTGCTCTACCGGGACCGGTCGGTGCAGATGCACCTGCACCTGGAGTACCCGCGCAGCAACGGTGGGTTCTTCACCCGCAGTTACAGCTACCGCAACGTGTGGCTGCGGTTGATCGGACCGGGCCGGGTCGCGGTGTCCTCGGTGACCGAGCCGCCGGAGGCGAGCAACCCGATCGTGCGCAGTTCGCCGGTGACGTCCTGGCGCTGGTGAAACGGCTGCGCGCCGGCTCCGGCCGGCGCGCAGCCCGCAACCGCAGCATGGCACAAAAGCGACCTAACGGAAACTATTCTGGAAGAATCCTTCAAACGGTCTTGAGACCTTCCGCCGGCAATGAGAATGTTTGCCGACCGAGCCGGCCATGTCCGGCCTGCCGCCTACGGGAGGTTCTGCATGATCGTCCGCATTCCCCGCGCCGTGGGACGCGTCCTCGTGTCCGCGGCGGCAGTACTCGCCACCGGCGTCGCGTGCGTCGGGATGGCCGCGCCCGCGCAGGCCGCCACGTACGTCAAGGGCTTCGACGTGTCGCACTACCAGGGCACGATCAACTGGGCCAGCCAGTACAGCAAGGGCGCGCGGTTCGCCTACATGAAGGCGACCGAGGGCAGCAGCTACCGCGACCCGAACTTCAACACCAACTACACCAACTCGTACAAGGCCGGGTTCATCCGCGGCGCGTACCACTTCGCCCGGCCCAACGTGTCCGGCGGCAAGGCGCAGGCCGACTACTTCGCCAACCACGGTGGCGGCTGGTCGGCCGACGGCAAGACGCTGCCCCCGGCGCTGGACATCGAGTACAACCCGTACTCGGGCGGCACCTGCTACGGCAAGACGCACTCGGGCATGGTCAGCTGGATCAAGGCGTTCTCCAACGAGATCCACGCCCGGTACAACAAGTACCCGATGATCTACACGACGTTCGACTGGTGGAAGACCTGCACCGGCAACTCCAGCGCGTTCGCCTCGACGAACCCGTTCTGGATCGCCATCTACCGCTCCACCCCGCCGACGTCGATCCCGGCCGGCACCGCCACCTGGACCATGTGGCAGAACGCCGACTCCGGCACGTTCCCCGGCGACCAGGACAAGTTCAACGGCAGCATGACCCGGCTCCGGGCGCTCGCCACCAACCACGACTGAGCCGTCGTACCACCCCGTGACCGCCGGGCCTCTGGCTCGGCGGTCACACCGTTTCCGTACCGGGCGTCACCTCGTCATCACCGCAGCGTTGTCCATAGTGGACCGTCGGCCGCCATCCCGTCGCGGTCCGTCGGTGTGGCGGCGCGACACGCGATCGCGGGGCCAGTATGGTCGACGCCGACATTCGGTATGAGGCGGGAATATGGGGCGAGTCGTGCGAACGGATGGTGCTCACGGCCGGCGGTACGCGGTGCTGGTCGGCGCCGCCGCGTTGCTCACCGGGACGCTGGCCGGCTGTACCGGGCCGGCCGCCGGCAACGATCCGACACCGGCCGAGGTCGCCACGCCGGTACGGTCGGTCACCGTGCTCGACGACCCGAGCCCGACGGAGCTGTCGGTCGCGGTCAGCCGGCACCTGTTCGCCGCGACGCCCGCGGTGATCGTCGCCGCGGCGACCGACCCGCGCGGGTTGCACCAGGCCGCCACCCTGGCCGCGCAGCGCCACGTGCCGATGCTCGTCGCCGGCACCGCGGCCGGCACCGGTCGCGCCGGTGGCGCGCCCAGCGGCTCCCCGTCCGCCGCCGACTCCCCACCGGCCACCGGCGGCGCGGCGACGCACGCGAGTACCGCCGCGCTCGGCGCGGAACTGCGCCGGCTGCACCCGCAGAACGTGCTCACCGTCGACCCGGCGGCGCAGCGGGCGGTGCGCTCGGCACTCGGCTCGGCGTCGGGGGCCACCGCGGTGCGGACCGATCCGGCGGCCGTGCCCACCACCCGGCCGGCGCGCGGGTTGCCCGGGGTGACCGTGCTGGTGCACGCCGGCGGCGACCAGGCCACCCGGGCCGGTGCCGCGGCGGCCACCGCCACCGCTCGGGCGGCCGGTGCCCGCGTGGTGCCGGTACACGGCGACGACCCGCGCGCGGACCCGGCAGCGATCGACGCCCTCGCGCACCGCGACCCGGCGGCGGTGCTGGCGGCCGGTACCGGCTTCGGCCCGGCCGACCGGCTCACCGAGCGGCTCGCGGTGGCCGTCGCCGGCCGGCAGTTGCCCGGCGGCGGCCAGGTGATGTTCCCCGGCCGCCGGCTCGTCGCCCTGTACGGCCATCCCGGCACCCCGGTCCTCGGCGCGCTCGGCGCGCAGGACCTGGCCGCGAGCATCGCCCGCGCCAAGCGCGTCGCCCAGCCGTACCGGACGGGCGGGGTGCCGGTGGTGCCGACCTTCGAGATCATCGCCACCACCGCGCAGGCCTCCCCCGGTCCGGACGGCCGGTACTCGGCGGTGTCCAGCGTCGCGTCGCTGCGGCCGTGGGTGCGCGCGGCCGGCGCCGCCGGCATGTACGTGGTGCTCGACCTGCAGCCGGGCCGCGCCGACCTGCTCGACCAGGCCAAGCGCTACCGGTCGCTGCTGGCCCTGCCCTACGTCGGGCTGGCGCTGGACCCGGAGTGGAAGCTCGCGGCCGGGCAGCGGCCGCTGGAGCAGATCGGCACCGTGGACGCGAGCGAGATCAACCGGGTGAGCGGTTGGCTGTCCGGGCTGACCGCGACGCACCGGCTGCCGCAGAAGCTGCTGGTGCTGCACCAGTTCCAGCTGTCCATGATCGGACACGAGGACCGGCTGGACACCGGACACGACAACCTGTCGCTGCTGATCCACATGGACGGGCAGGGCAGTCCGGATCTCAAGGACGAGACCTGGTCCGGAGTCGTCGGTGCCCGGCCCGACGGCGTGGCGCTGGGCTGGAAGAACTTCTGCACCAAGGACCATCCGATGCTGAGCCCGGGACAGACCCTGGCCAAGCAACCCCGCCCGGACATGATCTCCTACCAGTAGCGTCGCCGTCGGCGCCCGCCACCGCGGGCGGCGAGGCCGGCCGGGATGGACCGCCGGCCCGCGCGGTGCGGCGGTCGGGCGCGGCCGGCGGGGCGCGGCGGTGCGGCGGGTGCGGCCCGGTGTGACGGGTGCGGCGGTCAGCCGGTACCGGCGCGGCGGACGAAGGCGTCGTCGCGGGCGGTGTCCAGGGCGCGGGCGCACGCACCGCGCAGTACCGGATCGGCCAGCGTACCGACGGTGACGTGCGGGCGCAGCGGGGTGAGCCGGGGCAGGGTGTGCCGCACCGGGGCGAGCAGCAGGTCCGCGTTGCCGCCGACGGTTCCGCCGAGCGCGATCAGGTCCGGGTCGAGCACCGCGGACACCGCGGCGGCGACGTAGGCGAGCCGTTCCCCTTCCCGCCGTACCGTGGCCACCGCCCGCTCGTCGCCGGCGCGCGCGGCGTCGAACACCTGCCGGGCGCTGAGCCGGCCGGGCATGCCGAGCTCTTGCGCGGTCTGCACCACCGAGTCGGCCGACACGGCCGTCTCCAGCACCCCGCGCGGCGCCCCGGTACCGACCGGCGCGTCCGGCGCCATCGGCAGGAAGCCGATCTCGCCGGCGGCGCCGTGCGCGCCGACGAACGGCGCCCCGCCGGCCACCACGCCGAGGCCCAGGCCGGTGCCGATCCACAGGTACACGAAGAGCCGGCTGCCGGCGCCGACCCCGTACCGGTACTCGGCGAGGGCGGCGAGGTTGGCGTCGTTGTGCAGCTCGACGTCGGTGCCCAGAGCGGCGTGCAGCCGCTCCCGCACGCCGGGGCGCCCCCAGCCGGGCAGGTTCACCGCGTACCGGATCCGGTCGGCGTCCGGCTCGTACACCCCGGGCGTGCCGATCACGACCCGGTCGACCCGGGACCACCCGATGCGGGCGGCACTCACCGCGTCCCGTGCGGTGGCCACGACCAGCTCGGCGAGCGCGGCGCCGGAACGGGCCCGGTTGGGCGCTTCGGCCCGCGCGATGATCTCGCCGGACAGGTCGGCGAGCGCGGCCCGGACCAGGCCGCGGCCGATGTCGACGCCGGCCACGTAGCCGGCGGTCGGGTCCGCCTCGTACAGCAGCGCGATCCGGCCGCGACCGGCCGGTGGGCGGCTGCCGGCGGCCCGAACCAGTCCGGCGGACTCCAGGCTGGCCAGCGCGGCCGAGACGGTCGGCTTGGACAGTCCGGTACGGCGGGCGAGTTCGGCGCGCGAGGTCGGGCCGAGGGCGCGCAGCCGGTCCAGCAGCAGCCGTTCGTTGATGCCGCGCAGCCGCGCCCGGGTGAAGGTGGACTCGTCGCGCTCGCCCATCGTCCTCCGCTTCCCCGGCCGGCAGCGCGACTGTACCGCCCCCGTATGCGCCGGTGGGGATTGACCCGATCAAGTAAAGGTATTTAACTTGAAGCGAGTCCGTCCCCCGGGAGGAGCCATGGCAGACAGCCGCACATCCGACGCCGCGCCGGCCACCGCACGACCCGACGGCGCGCTGCGCCGGCGGATCGGCGGCTTCCAGGCCACCACCCTGAACATGAGCCAGATGTGCGGGGTCGGACCGTTCATCACCATCCCCGCGATGGTCGTCGCGTTCGGCGGGCCGCAGGCGATCGTCGGCTGGATCGCCGGCGCGGTGCTCGCGCTGGCCGACGGCCTCGTCTGGGCCGAACTCGGGTCCGCGATGCCCGGCTCCGGCGGCACCTACATCTACCTGCGCGAGGCGTTCCAGTACCGGACCGGGCGGCTGATGCCGTTCCTGTTCGTGTGGACGGCGATGCTGTTCATCCCGCTGATCATGTCCACCGGCGTGATCGGCTTCGTGCAGTACCTGACCTACCTGTGGCCGTCGATGACCGGCTGGCAGGGCGACCTGGTCGGGCTGCTGCTGATCGCGCTGATCATCGGCGCGCTGTGGCGCCGGATCGAGTCGATCGGCAAGCTGACCGTGGTGCTGTGGGTCGTCATGATCGTCAGCGTGCTCGCGGTCATCCTCGCCGCGTACACCCACTTCCACCCGTCGCTGGCGTTCACCTACCCGGCGCACGCGTTCGACATCACCCGGGGCGGGTTCTGGGTCGGCTTCGCCGGCGGGCTGACCATCGGCATCTACGACTACCTCGGCTACAACACCACCTCGTACCTGGCGGCGGAGATCCGCCGGCCCGGCAAGGTGATCCCCCGCTCGATCGTCGTCGCGATCGTCGGCATCATGAGCATCTACCTGCTGATGCAGGTCGGCGTGCTCGGCGTCATCGACTGGCACGAACTGCTCGACCCGCACTCGGCCGCCGCCCGGTCGGTCGCCTCGGCGCTGCTGGAACGTACCTGGGGGCACGCCGCGGCGGTCGTGGTCACCGTGCTGATCCTGATCACCGCCTGCACCTCGGTGTTCGCCGGGCTGCTCGGCGGCTCCCGGGTGCCCTACGACGCGGCCCGCGACCGGGTGTTCTTCCGTGCCTTCGCCCGGGTGCACCCGAAACACCGCTTCCCCACCGTCGGGCTCGCCGCGATGGGCGTGATCACCGCGGCCGGCTTCCTGCTCGGCCGGTTCACCGACCTGGCCACCCTGATCCAGCTGCTGACCACGGTGATGGTGCTGGTCCAGGCGCTCGCGCAGATCGTCGCCGTGGTCGTGCTGCGCCGCCGGCAACCCGACCTGCCCCGCCCGTACCGGATGTGGCTCTACCCGCTGCCCGCGGTGGTGGCGGCGGTCGGCTGGATCGTCATCTACGTGTACTCGGACGCCGCCTCGCCCGGGCGGCACCCGATCGAGCTGTCGCTGGCCTGGGTGGCCGCCGGCTGCGTGGCGTTCCTGATCTGGGCCCGGGTGGAGCGGACGTGGCCGTTCGGCCCCAAGCAGATCCGCGAGGCGTACCGCACCGAGGCGGTGCGCGCGTGACCGAGGTACGGCAGCCCGGCACCGGCGCCCGACCGCGTCGCGGTGGCGGCGACCCGCCGCACGACGGCGGCGACCGCCCGCCGCACGGCAGCGGGGACGGCGCGCCGCAGGACAGCAGCGCGGGCCGGCTGCTCGGTATCGACATCGGTGGCACCAAGATCGCGCTGGCGGTGTCCACCATGGACGGTATGGTGCTGGCCACCGACGTGCTGCCCACCGGCGCCGACGAGGGTGCGGAGGCGATCCTGACCCGGCTCGCCGCCGCCGGCCACCGGCTGCTGGCCGGTAGCGGTGGCTCGGTCGTGGCCGTGGGCGCGGTCGGTCCCGGGATCGTCCGCCCGGACGGGGTCGCCCTGTCCCCCAACATCTCCGGCTGGCACCGGGTACGGCTGGCCGACGAGATCGCGACCCGGTTCGGCACCGCGCGGGTCGCCGTCGACAACGACGTCAAGGCGGCCGGTCTCGCCGAGCTGCGGCACGGCGCGCTGCGCGGCACCGACCCGGGCCTGTTCGTCAGCCTCGGTACCGGTGTGGCGGCGGCGATCACCGTCGGCGGCCGGGTACTCGTCGGGGCGCACGGCGCGGCCGGCGAGTTCGGCTACGACCTGCGCACCCCGGACGAGCCGCGGGCCGCCGCCGACGGGTACAGCCCGCTGGAACGCGCGGTCGGCGGGCGCGGTGTCGCCGAGCGAGCGGCAGCCGTGCTGGGTGAACCGGTCACCGCCGGACAGCTGTTCGCCCGTACCGACGCGGCGGCACGTCAGCTCGCCGCTGAGGTGCTGGCCGAACTCGCAATGCACGTGGCGAACCTGTGCATCGCGATCGACCCGCGCCGGGTGGCGGTCGGCGGCGGCCTCACCGGCATCGGCGCCCCGCTGTTCGACGCGCTGCGCGCCCGCCTCGACGCGGCCGTCCCGTTCCCGCCCGAGCTGGTTCCGGCCCGCTTCCGCACCGACGGCGCCCTGCACGGTGCCCTCGCCCTCGCCACCGACGCCCACCGGTCCTGACCGGGCCGGGTCGGACGTCCTCCGGCGACCCGCGTCGGCTCGGCCCGGCCAGCAGGGCGCGAGCGGCCACCGTTGCCGGCACGCCACGACGGCCCGAGCCGACGCGGGTCGCAACCGCCGCGGGCCGGACCTATCTGTCGTACGGCGGCTCGCCAAGCGCGTGCGCGAGACGGTTGAGGACCTCCGCGACCGTGAAGTCCCAACCGGTCAGCCGTGGCCCGCTCCAGTTGATCCCGACCCGCAGCCGTCCCGCCGCCAGGTCCGGCAGTTCCACCTGCTGCCAGTGCCGCAACGGCATCGACACGGCGCGAAACCGTGCCCCCCAGATCGCGACGGCGCGTTTCACCCGCACCTCCGACGACCAGTACGGAACGACCTGCCCGCCGGAAGCCGACGGCCACGTCGGCCCACCCTCGTCGTCACGAACCGACCACACGACGGGATGCCGCACGATCTCCCGAAAGAACGCCGCCGCCTGTGCCCCGCTGGTACTCAACGAACCACCGCGCCGGCCACCCCGTCGATCGGCGCGATCTCGGCACCGCATGCCAGGAAAGAACCTGCCATCGACATCCTCCCGAAGGCGCGGCGGCGTGGCCGGATCGCCGGTGCGACCACGGTCAACGCCCGGCCTCGTACTCGTCCAGGAACAGGGCATACGAGGAGAGTTCGGCCGGCAGGCAACGGATCCCGCCGGCCCGCGCGAACGTCGTCGCGAGGTCTGGGCTCAGCTCGAACGAGTCTCCATTCTGGGCCCGGCAATCCGACAGGCCAAGGATCCGCCACACCGTATTCCAGCGGAGTTCGGGCAGATCACGGCTCCAGGCAACGCGATCAGTTCCGCTGTCGAACGCCAGTATGCACCACATCACCGATTCACCTCGCTCCCCCGGCCGGCGACGCGCCGGCGGGCAGCGCCGACCGCCGCGGCGCCACCCACTGTAGATGGTTCGGCGGGTCAGGTGCGGTCGGGCAGGGCCGGTTCGGCGGCCGGCTCTGGTTCCCGGACGGTGCGCACCGCGCGGCGGCGCCGGACGACCAGGTAGGACACCAGGATCAGCAGCATCGCCGGGATGCCCACCTGCCAGGCGATCGAGTAGCCCGGCACGAACGCGGTCAACACCACGACGAACACCGCGTACGCCAGCGCCACGACCGGGATCACCGGACCGCCGGGCAGCCGTACCGGGGCGGGCGGCGCGCCGGTCGCGGCGCGCCGGCGGCGGAACGCCAGGTGGGTACCGAAGATGATCATCCAGACCACCAGGCCGGTGAACAGCGCCGCACCGAGCAACAGCGGGAACGCCAGGTTCGGCGACACGACCGAGGCGACCAGCGCGACCAGCAGGCCGACCGCCGACGCCAGGACCGCGGCGACCGGGGTCCGGCGGCGGCCGAGCCCGCGCAGCCGCCGCGGCGCGTACCCGTCCAGCGCCAACGAGTGCAGCATCCGGGTCGCCACGTAGAGGTTGGTGTTCGCGGTCGACAGCGCGGCGGTGAGGATCACCGCGTTCATCACCCCGGCCGCGGCGGGCAACCCGACCTGCGTGAACAGCCGGACGAACGGGCTCTGCCCGATGTGCTGGACGTCCCCGGCCTGCTGCCACGGCACCAGCGACACCACGACCGCCATCGCCAGCACGTAGAACAGCAGCAGCCGCAGCACGGTGCCGCGGGCCGCGCGCGGCATCTCCCGCGCCGGGTCGGTCGACTCGGCCGCGGTCATCGCCACCGTCTCCGTCCCCGCGTACGCGAGCGTCACGACCGCCAGCGCCATCAGCGCGGGCACCGGACCGTTCGGCACGAAGCCGCCGTGCGCGGTCCAGTTGTGCAACCCGACGGGGTCCCGGCCGGGCCCGCCGACCACCACGAACACCGCGCCGACCACGATGAACGCCAGCACCGCGGCGACCTTCACCATCGCCAGCCAGTACTCGAGCTCGCCGAACACGCCGACCGAGGCGCAGTTGACGACGATCACCAGGGCCGCGAACACCAGCACCGGCAGCCACGCCGGCAACCCGGGCAGCCAGTACCGGACGTAGATGGCGGCGGCGACGATCTCGGCGCCGATCACCACCACCATGCTCACCCAGTACGCCCAGCGTTGCAGGTAGCCGGCGAGCGGGCCGAGGTACCGGTCGGCGAGCGCGCCGAACCCACCGGCGTCCGGATGCACCGACACCATCTCGGCCAGCGCGAACGCGAGCGCCGCGGCGAACGCCGCGCCGATCGCGAACAGCACCACCACCGACGGGCCCGCCATCGAGATGGCCTGCGCCGAGCCGAGGAACAGTGCGGTACCGAGCGCCCCGCCCACCGAGATCATCCGGATCTGCCGGGTGCGCAGCGCGCGGCGTAAGCCGCCCGAGCCCGCCTCGCCGTGCCGCCCGCTGTCCATCTGTCCCGCCTCCGTACCGGTTGGCCGTGCTTGCGTGTCGGTCATCGCCGCCGGGTGGATCCTAGCGATCCGTCCGGTCCGCCCGCTGCGGCGTGGCAGCCTTGCGGCGGACCGGTCACGGCCGGCGGGCCGGCCGCCGGCATCGGCTAGATTGGCGCCGTGATCGGCTACCGGTGCGCCAGCGGCGCGAACCTGCGGCGGGCCGTGCCGCCGGTTGCGGCATGAGGGTGTTGGTGACCGGCGGCGCCGGGTTCATCGGCTCCGCGTACGTGCGGGCGGCGCTGGCCGGCGAGTACGGGCCGACCGGCCCCTCCGAGGTCACCGTGCTGGACCTGCTCACCTACGCCGGTCGCCGGGACAACCTGCCGGCCCGGCACGAGCGGCTGCGGTTCGTGCACGGCGACGTGCGGGATGCCGCCACCCTGGCCGAGGTGGTGCCGGGCCACGACGCGGTGCTGCATTTCGCGGCGGAGTCGCATGTGGACAGATCGGTCTCCGACGCGGACGACTTCGTGTCCACCAACGTGCTCGGCACCCAACGGCTGCTCGACGCCTGCCGTCGCGCCGGGATCGGCACCGTGCTGTGCGTGTCCACCGACGAGGTGTACGGGTCGATCGACGTCGGCTCCTGGTCGGAGGAGGCCCCGCTGGCGCCGAACTCGCCGTACGCGGCGGCCAAGGCGGGCGCCGAGCTGCTCGCCCGCGCGTACCACCGCACGCACGGCATGGACGTGCGGATCACCCGCGGCTGCAACACCTACGGCCCGCACCAGAACGTCGAGAAGCTCATCCCCCGGTTCGTCACCAACCTGCTGTCCGGTGCGCCGGTCCCGCTGTACGGGGACGGCCGGAACCGGCGCGAGTGGCTGCACGTCGCGGACCACTGCGCGGCGATCCAGCTGGTGCTGACCGCGGGAGCGCCGGGCGGCGTGTACAACGTCGGCAGCGGGGTGGAGCTGACCAACGCCGAGCTGACCGCCCGGCTGGTCCGGCTCTGCGCCGCCGATCCCGGGCTGGTCCGGCACGTCACCGACCGCAAGGGCCACGACCTGCGCTACTCGCTCGACTCGGCGCGGATCACACGCCTCGGCTTCCGGCCCCGAGTGGAGTTCGCCGACGGCCTGGCCGACACCGTCGACTGGTACCGCAGCCATCCCGAGTGGTGGCACCCGGACCGGTGACCGGCACCGGCCACGGCGCGGTTCAGGGCCGCGACCGGCGCCGGTCACGAAGCGGTTCAGGGCCGCGGGCGATAGGTGACGGTGCGGGCCACCGGGCGGAAGCCGAGCGCCGTGTAGAGCCGGCGGGGCACCGGGTAGGCGGCATCGCCGCGCGGGTAGACGACGGCTCGGGTCGCGCCGGCCGCACGCAGCGCGTGCAGGCAGGCGATGCTCGCCGCGGCGGCCAGGCCACGCCGCGCGTACCGCGGATCGGTACCGACCGGCTCCAGTTCACCGGCCGCGTTCGCGCCGTCCAGCCAGCCCAGCGCGAACGCGGCGAACCCGCCGCCCGGCGCGACCACCACCTGATCCAGCTCCGGCCGGTACGGCCAGGTCGTCGTCACCGAGCGGTACCGCTGCGCCGACATCTCGGACTCGCCGGCGAGTGCGACCGGCGGTACCAGCAGCGCACCGACCCGTGCCGGCCGCCACGCAGCGCGATGCGCCGCGGCCCGCGCCGGGATCTCACCGGGCCGTACCGCCCTGGTGGTGAAGCCCGCCGGCAGCCGCGGCCGATCCGGCAGCGAATCCAGGGCCCGCTCGCAGTGCAGGAAGTACGGTGCATCGTCGACGGGGCCGAAGCCGTTGCGGTGCAGGGCATCCGTCAGGTGCGTCTCGGTGTCGAGCACCGTCACCGCGGGCCGCCCGCCGGGCGCGTGCGCGCGCAGCCATGCGAGTACCGGGTCGGCGGCGCCCGGCCGGTCCGGATCCACGTGCAGGCCGGCCTCGCCGGATGGTTCGACCATGGCCCAGGCGATCGGCGTGGCCCCCTCGGTCCAGATCGCCGCCGGGCCCGCGAAGCCGGCATGGCACTGCCAGGCCAGATCGCCCGCGTGCCAGCGCTGCCGCGGGCTCCAGCTGCGCTGCACCGCCGCCTGCATCGCCCGCAGGTCGGCGCCGCCGCCCGCCTCGCGTCGCCGCATCCGCGCCTCCTCGCTCAGCCGGCACGCTAGCCGCGCCGCCCCGCACCGGGAAGCGCATTACCGCCGCCGGCACCTCGCACCCGGCTCGGCATCCCCCGGCGGGTCGCGTCACTCGGCACGGCGGGGCGGGTCGTGGACTGCTCGGCACGGCCGGCCGGGCTGTGCGCCGCTCGGCGGGGCCGGGCGGATCGCGGCACAATCAGACGATGGTCGGGTTCGGGACGCGCCGCACCGTGGTGCTGCTGATCGTGTCCCGCTCGCTGCAGCTCGGCTCGGTGTCGATGGGCACCCTGGCGCTGCCGTTCGCGCTGCTGCCGCGGGGCGTGGCCGGCGCGGCGGCGATCCCGCTCGGGGTGGCTGCGGTGCAAGGGGTGCTGGGGGGCGCCGGCGGCGCGGTCACCGACCGGCTGGGCAGGCCGCTACCGCTGGTAGCCGGGGCGGCGCTCACCGCCGGGGCGTGGGCGGTGGCCGCCGGCTGGGGTGCCTCGAGTGCGGTCGCCTGCGCCAGCGCCGCGATCGCCGGTGCCGCCGGTGCGCTGTTCCTGCCGGCGGCCACCGCGCTGATGCAGCAGCTGGTGCCGGCGCCGCGGCTACTGCGCCGCAACGCCGTCCTGCTGCTGGCCAGCTCCCTGACCGCGTTCCTCGCCGCGCTGCTCGGCGGGGTGCTGATCGCGCTGGTCGGCTGGGCGGCGGCCCTCGCGGCCGCCGCGGTGCTGGCGGCGCTCGCCGGCGCCGGCAGCCTGCTGCTGCATCGGGACCCTGCGACCGGCAACCTCGCTCCGGGCCGCGCCGGCCCCCGACGCGGCCCTTCGGTCCCGCACGGGCCGGCACTGCCGCGCCGGTGGAGGTGGCTGCTGACCGGCCAGTTGGGCATCCTCGCCGCGGTGGCGACGGTGGCGGCGGCCACCGGTCCACCGGCCGGGTACGGCGTCGGGACGGTCGGGCCGATCCGCTCGGTGGTGGCCGCGACCGGGGTGGCCGCGGTCGCGGTGATCCTGGTGCTCGCTCCGGTACGCCGGCCGGCCCGGCTCGCGTTGCTGGTCGGGCTCGGCGCCGTACCTGTCCTGCTGGTCGGCGCCACCGCCGCGCCGGGTTGGCTGCTGCTCGCCGCGCTCGGGGTGGCCTCGATCAGCCACAGCGTGCTGGATCTGCTGTCCGAGACGGTGTTGGAGCTGCACGTCTCGGCCGCGGTGATCGGCCGGACCGCCGGGCTACGGTTGCTCGGCCCCGGAGCGGTCTCGGTTCTCGCGCTCACCGCGCGGTTCTCCCATCACGCGACGCCGTTGGTTCTCGGCGCGGCGGCGGTCGCGGTCGGCAGCACCGGGGCGATCCTGCTCGTGCCCCGGATCCGGCGGCTCACCGCTCCGCTCGGTGCACCGGCACCGGTGGCCGAACGGCAGCCAGGCTGACCGGTCGTCGGCCGCGCCGGGGCACCGTCGGCCGTGACCGGCTCGCCGGCCGGATCGTGCGGCACCGGTCGGGCGGCTCAGTTGGTGGCGAAGGTCCAGACGGCGCGCGGGCCGGGCCCCACGGCCAGGCTGGAGTGGCCGATGGTCTCGGTGTCCCGGCGGCCGGTGGGGTGGTTGAGGGACATGGTGATGCGGCGCAGGCCGACGTGGGCGACCGGGACCGCGTCGAACTGGATGGTGGTGCCGCCGCGCAACGCGACCGCCCCGGTGCCGTCGGCGCGCACCACGAATCCGCCGGCCCGCAGCAGCGGCAGCGTGCTGTCCAGGTCGCGCCGGGTGACCGCGAGTTCGATGCCGCTGACGTCGCGCATCAGGTGCTGGCGGTAGTCGTTCGACAGGTACCGGTCGCGGCCGACGTCGCCCGGAAAGCGGGCCGGTTCGGTGCCGCTGCGCGGATCGGCGAAGTACTCCGGCCGGTACTCCATCGCCCAGGCGCCGAAGGTGTCGTACTGCTCGCTGGTGTACACCGCGTCGAACCACGGCACCGGCACGCCGTCGCCGAAGTCGCGGGTCTGTTGGAACGTGACCGGGTCGGGCACGCCCTCCGCCGGCAGCCGGCCGGTGACGGTCGCCAGGTCACCGGCGTGTTCGCTCGACACGCCCATCCCGGCCGCGCCCAGCTCGCCGTCCTTTCCGGGCACGTCACCGGTACCGAACAGTTCCAGGTAGGTCTGGTGGCCGAGCAGGTAGCGCCCGGTCCAGGTCTCGCCGCCGGCCCCGGTGGTGGTCCGCACCTGGAAGTTCGCGAAGCCGCGCAGGTAGTCGGAGTGCTCGATCGCGTCGGCGGTGACCCGGTCGAACACCCCGTAGGCGTGGTTGAAGAACAGCAGTTGCCGGCCGGGCCACGGGTGCTGCGCCGCGGCAGCCGCCCGGCCGGCAGCGCCGACGACGGTGCCGGCCAGCGCCACCGCCAGCACCGCGGCGAGCAGGACGATTCGGCGCGGCAGCGCCCGCGACATCATCATGCGGCCGATCGTAGGCGGGCGCCGCCAGCGGTTCGGTGGACCGTCAGTACAGCAGCCGGTAGCGCTGCGGGCTCCAGGCCAGGACCGCGTAGATCTGGACCATCGCGGCCTGCTGGATCGCCTGCGTCGCACCGTTTTCGTCGAAGTGGAACAGGCCGGTCGCGGCGTCCCGGTCGGTGACCCACACCCGGTCGGCGTAGGCACGCAACGCGTCCCGGTAGGCGTGCCCGCCGGTCACCGACTCCAGCAACAGCAGGTTCTTGAAGAAGATCGCGTTGAAGTACGGCGGCTGCGTCGCGAGATGCCCCTGCCCGACGTAGTAGTCGTACGCCGCGGCGGCGGTGCGGCGGGCTCGCGCCAGGTAGCTGCGGTCGTGCGTCACCTGGTAGAACAGCACGTCCACACCGACCGGCACGCCCTGGTTGTACGACCAGTAGGTCTGCTCGACGGTGCCGGCCAGGTCCAGGTGGTCGTAGTACAGCCCGTCCGGGCCGAGCAGGTGCGCGTTGGTCCAGTCGTACATCCGGCGCGACCAGTCGAGGTAGCTGCGCTGGCCGGTGATCTGGTACAGCCGCAGCCCGAGTTCGGCACCGGGCATGTTCGACACGGTGTTGCGGTCGGTGCTCCAGCTCGCCTGGGTCCAGAACACCCCGCCGGGATCGGCGTGGCTGGCGTCGGTGTCCCAGCCGGAGACGACCAGGTCGAAGATCTGCCGGGCCCGGCCCAGCGCCTGCCGGTCGCCGCTGTCCAGGTAGCGCTGGACGTCGAACAGGCCGACCCACTCGTTGTCGTCGTAGAAGAAGTCGCCACCGCCGCCGTACGGCGCCACCGGGTACGAGGCGTAGCCCGGCACGCCGGTGGTGCCGCCCGAGCCGAGCCAGTACCGCTGCTGGCCGGCGTCCCGGGCGGCCAGGTCGGCGCGGTACCGGGCGCCGAGCGCGCCGGGCATCCCGGTCAGGTCCAGCGTCGCGCCGCGCACCTGGGAGTACGGCCACTCGTACGAGTAAACGTTGTCACCCGCCTGCACCGGGTACTGCTCGTGGTACAGCCCGGAGCCGTCGGATGCGGCGAAGTAGGTCTGCAACGCCCGGTAGCTCGCCGCGGCGCGGGCCGCGGCCGAGGCCGGTGACGCGCCGGCCGGGGCCCCGGACAGGGCGACCAGGGCGGCCAGCCCGGCCGCCAGGACGGCGCTCGCGATCCTCGCGCGTCGACCGATCCTGGCTGGTAGGGCACCCATCGCGGGCAGAATGGTTCTCGGTCGCACGGCACTCTCCTGCGGTCAGCTCGCTGATCCCGGCCGGCCCCGGAGGCGCCCGGACCCGGAGAAACGGCGTCGCCGGCGACGATGGCGGCGTCCGCGAACGAACGTATGCAGACCCGGTGATTCCGTCAAGATCCGCCGGACGACCCGGTGCCCCGGGAAGATCCGGCAACTCCGGGCGCGGCTGTTCTTGATTGATTCCAGAAATTGCGGCAGACTTCGGAGGGTGCCCACGACATCGGAGTTCGAGCGGATGCTGCGTGCCGCCGCGTTGCGCGTGACACGCCCGCGGATGGCGGTGCTGTCCGCGGTGTACGAGCACCCGCACGCCGACACGGACTCGATCATCGGCGCCGTCCGGACCCGCCTCGGCGGCGTGTCCCACCAGGCCGTGTACGACGTGCTGCGGGCGCTGACCGCGGCCGGCCTGGTGCGCCGGATCGAACCGCCGGGCTCGGTGGCGCGCTACGAGGCGCGGGTCGGGGACAACCACCACCACGTCGTGTGCCGCTCCTGCGGCGTGATCACCGACGTCGACTGCGCCGTCGGTGACGCACCCTGCCTGACCCCGTCGGACGACCACGGTTTCGTCATCGACGAGGCCGAGGTGGTCTACCGGGGGCTGTGCCCCGACTGCTCCATCTCAGCAAGTAACTGAACACGTGAGAGCGAAGGGAATCCCGTGTCTGACAGTTCTGACGCCGCGCTGGGCGAGGTCAACGAGCCAAGTGCCGCCGGCTGCCCGGTCGTGCACGGTCGGGCCGGCCGGCCGACCGTGGTCGGCGGCAACCGCGACTGGTGGCCGAACCAGCTCAACCTGGCGATTTTGCGCAAGCACACCGCGGCGGCCAACCCGATGGACGCCGACTTCGACTACCGGAAGGAGTTCTCCTCGCTCGACCTCGACGCGCTGGCCGCCGACGTCGACGCGCTGATCACCAGCTCGCAGGACTGGTGGCCGGCGGACTTCGGCAACTACGGCCCGCTGTTCATCCGGATGGCCTGGCACAGCGCCGGGACCTACCGGATCGAGGACGGGCGCGGTGGGGCCGGGGGCGGCCAGCAGCGGTTCGCGCCGCTGAACAGCTGGCCGGACAACGTCCTGCTGGACCGGGCCCGGCGACTGCTCTGGCCGATCAAGAAGAAGTACGGCAAGAAGATCTCGTGGGCCGACCTGTACATCTTCGCCGGCAACCGCGCGCTGGAGACGATGGGCTTCCGCACCTTCGGCTTCGCCGGTGGCCGCCCCGACGTGTGGGAACCCGACGAGGACGTGTACTGGGGCCCCGAGCGCACCTGGCTCGGCGACGAGCGCTACACCGGTGACCGCGAGCTGGACAAGCCGCTGGCCGCGGTGCAGATGGGCCTGATCTACGTCAACCCGGAGGGCCCCAACGGCACCCCGGACCCGGTGGCCGCGGCCCGCGACATCCGCGAGACGTTCCGCCGGATGGCGATGAACGACGAGGAGACCGTCGCGCTGATCGCCGGCGGCCACACCTTCGGCAAGACGCACGGTGCCGCCGACGCCGACCAGTACGTCGGCCCCGAGCCGGAGGCCGCCCCGCTGGAGGAGATGGGGCTGGGCTGGAAGGGCAGCTACGGCTCCGGCAAGGGCCGGGACGCGATCGGCAGCGGCCTGGAGGTCACCTGGACCCCGACGCCGACCGCGTGGGACAACACGTTCTTCGAGACCCTCTTCGGCTACGAGTGGGAGCTGGTCGACAGCCCCGCCGGGGCCAAGCAGTGGGTGGCGAAGGACGGTGCCGGCGCCAACACGGTCCCGGACCCGCAGGACGGCTCGCTGTCCCGGCCGCCGACGATGCTCACCACCGACCTGTCGCTGCGCTTCGACCCGGTCTACGAGCGGATCTCGCGCCGCTTCCACGAGCACCCCGACGAGTTCGCCGACGCGTTCGCGCGGGCCTGGTTCAAGCTGACGCACCGCGACATGGGCCCGATCCAGCGCTACCTGGGCCCGCTGGTGCCGACCGAGCGGCTGATCTGGCAGGACCCGGTACCGGCGGTCGATCACGAGCTGGTGTCGGCCGAGGACGTGGCCGCGCTGAAGCGGCAGATCCTCGACTCGGGCCTGACCGTGGCGCAGCTGGTGTCGACCGCGTGGGCGGCGGCGTCGACGTACCGCAACAGCGACAAGCGCGGCGGCGCGAACGGCGGCCGGATCCGGCTGGAGCCGCAGCGCGGCTGGGAGGTCAACGAGCCGGACCGGCTGGCCCAGGTGCTGCGCACCCTGGAGGGCGTCAAGCAGTCGTTCGACGCCGGGGCGACCGGCGGCAAGAAGGTCTCGCTGGCCGACCTGGTCGTGCTCGGCGGCGTCGCCGCCGTGGAGCAGGCGGCGAAGCAGGCCGGTGTCGAGGTCGAGGTGCCGTTCACCCCGGGCCGCACCGACGCCAGCCAGGAGCAGACCGACGTGGAGTCGTTCGCGCCGCTGGAGCCGAAGGCCGACGGGTTCCGCAACTACCTCGGCAAGGACAGCCAGCTGCCGGCGGAGTACCTGCTGGTCGACCGGGCCAACCTGCTCAACCTCTCCGCGCCGGAGCTGACCGTACTGGTCGGCGGGTTGCGGGTGCTCGGCGCGAACTACCAGCAGTCGTCGCTGGGCGTGCTCACCGACAGGCCCGGCACGCTGACCAACGACTTCTTCGCCAACCTGCTCGACATGGGTACCGAGTGGAAGCCGACCGCGGAGGACGCGCAGACGTTCGAGGGCCGGGACCGCGGCACCGGGGAGCTGAAGTGGACCGGCAGTCGCGCCGATCTGATCTTCGGCTCGAACTCCGAGCTGCGCGCCGTCGCCGAGGTGTACGCCAGCGACGACGCGCAGGAGAAGTTCGTCCGTGACTTCGTCGCCGCCTGGCACAAGGTCATGAACGCCGACCGGTACGACCTGGTCTGAGCCACCGTCCCGGCACGGGGACACCTGGCACCGTCCCGGCGCCGGGACACCTGGCACCGTCCCGGTGCACCGGGACACCCACCGGCCGCCGCGTCGATCCGACGCGGCGGCCGGTTCACGCCCGGGTCGGAACGCCGTCCCCCGCCGGAGGGAGCCGACCGGCCGCGATCACCGCGAAGCTGTGCGGCATGACGGAGAAGTTGGTGACGCGACGGGCGGTCTGCGCGATGACGATCGCCGCGACCCTGCCCTACCTGACGTTGAAGGCGCTGTGGCTGACCGGGCACGGCACCGGGGCGGCCGACGCCGCGGGCGGCGCGGTTCTGCTGGACACCGTGCATCTGGTCGGTGATGTGGTGACCGCGGGGCTCGAGGTGGCGGCCATCGCGCTGGCGCTCGCGCTGACCTGCGGTTGGGGACGCCGGGTGCCGGCGGTGCTGGTGCTGTTCCCGATGTGGGTGGGCACCGGACTGCTCGCCCCGATCGCGGCCGGCGTGCCGCTGGGACTGGCCGTTCAGGCGGTCGCCGGTGGTTCTCCCGCGCCGGCCGGCAACGGGCTGCACGGCTGGGTGTACGGGTGTGTCTACGGCGGCTTCCTGGTGCAGGCGGTGGGGCTGTTCGCGCTGTTTCCCGGGTACGTCCGGGGTCGCTGGCCGGGCCTGCTGCGCGACCGCGCGGCCAGCGTGGTCCCCGGCCCGCGCTGGGCGGTCCGGGTGGCCGGTGCGGTCGCCGTCGGGTACGCCGGGGCGCTGACGCTGTGGGCGGCGACCGGCAGCCGGTTCGCCGGGCCGGCCGGGTTCGAGACCCTCGCGCAGCGCACGTACCTGGCCGCCGGTGCGGTGCTGGTCGTCGTCGGAGTGCTCGCCGTGGCGGCGGCACGCCGCCCGAGCCGGGTGCGCTACGTCGCCGGCTGGGCCGGTACCGCGGTCATCGCGCTGTCCGGCCCGACCGGCGTCGCGTTGAGCAGCGACCACTCGCCGCAACCCGGATACGTGGCGGTGTGCCTGGTCGCGATGCTCGCCGGCCTGGTACTGACGGTGCTGGCGCTGCGCGCGCTCCGGCGCCCGGACCGACCGGCCGGAACGGCCCGGGCCCTGCCGCGCACCGTCACGCTCGGTTCGCCGGCCGGTCGCTGACCCCCGGCCCGGCCGGGGACGCCAGCCGGGCGGTCCCGGGGCGGCGCTCCGGATCCGGCCGGTTCACTTCGGTTCGCCGCCCGCGACGAACGCCCGCCGCGGGTGTTCCACCGATTCGAGCGAGACGATGTCGCGGCCGAACATCGCCTGGGTGAGCCACCCGGCGAGTACCCGGATCTTGCGCTCCCAGGTCGGCACCGCGAGCACGTGGTACCCGCGGTGCATCAGCCACGCCGGAAGCCCCTTCACCACGATCCGCTTGTACTGGAAGATCCCGCTGCCGATGCCGAGGGTGGCGACCGCGCCGAGGCTGTGGTGCAGGTACGGCCTGGTCGGGCGGCCACGCAGACTCGCGGCGATGTTGCGGGCCAGCAGCTTGCCCTGCCGGAGCGCGTTCTGCGCGTTCTGCACCACGTACCGGCCGGGGGTGCCGGCGGTGAGGTCCGGCACCGCGGCATCGTCACCGGCGGCCCAGGCGTCGGCGACCGGCTCGGCCTCGGTACCCACCCGCAGGTCCGCGCGCACCACCAGCTGGCCGCGGTCACCGATCGGTAGGTCGGTGTCCTTGCGCACGACCGGGTTCGCGTCGTTGCCGGTGGTCCACACGATCAGCCCCGAGTCGTACTCCTCGCCGGTGGAGAGCACCACGTGCCCGTCGAGAGTGGAGGCGACCTTGGTGTCCAGGTGCACCCGCCCGCCGCGCTCGGCGAACGACTGCGCCACCCAGCGGCTGGCCGGCTCGCCGACCTCGGGCAGGATCCGCCGGGTGGCCTCGACCAGGTGGAACCGCAGCTCGTCGCGGTGCAGTTGCGGGTACCGGCGAAGCAGCGAGTGGGCGAGCGACAGCGTCTCGCCGAAACCCTCCACACCGGAGAAGCCGCCGCCGACGAACGTGACGGTCAGCAGCCGCTGCCGCAGCGGCCCGGCGGGCAGCACCGACCCGCGGTCGAACGAGGTGAGCAGCCGGTCCCGGATCGCGACCGCCTCCTCGACGTGCTTCATCCCGATCGCCTGGCTGGTCACTCCGGGCACCGGGAACTTGCGGGTGACCGCGCCCGCGGTCAGCACGATGACGTCGTAGGCCAGGTCGAACTCCGGGCCCGGATCCGGCCGTACCGTCACCCGGCGGTGCGCGTGGTCGACCTTCGTCACCCAGCCGGGCACCACTCGGGTCCGGCGCAGGTGACGGCGCAGCGACACCGCCGCGTGCCGCGGCTCGATCGAGCCGGCCGCGACCTCCGGCAGGAACGGCTGGTAGGTCAGGTACGGGCGCGGGTCGACGATGGTGAGGGTGGCCTCCCGCGGCCGCAGCCGCTTCTCCAGCTTCCACGCCGCGTAGAAGCCCGCGTACCCGCCGCCGACGATGAGGATCCGCTTCACGGTGTACCCCCGATCTGTGGGTTCACCCTGTTCGACAACGCGGCGGGCCCGTTCGTGACCGGTGTCCGGCGTCTACCGGGTCACAGCCGGAAGGTGGCCAGCTTCTCCGGGTTGATCTGCCACATCACCCGCTGGATCCCGTCCGCGGCGACATCGAGCGCGACCAGGCCGACCGGCTCGCCGTCCCGGCGAACCAACAGCACCGGCTGACCGTTCGCCTCGACCACGACCACCTCGGTACCGGGCCAGAACCGCGGGCCGATCGCCCGCACGAACTTCGCGACCCGCTCGACGCCCACCACCGGCATCTTGGTGGCCCGGGCCAGCCCGCCGCCGTCCGAGGTGCTCACCACGTCCGCGCTGAGCAGCCGCTCCAACTCCGCCAGGTCCCCCGACCGGGCCGCGCCGACGAACGCGGTCAGCATCCGCTCGTGCTGTTCCCGGTCGACCGGCCGGCGCCGGTCCGCGGCGAGCCGGCGCCGGGCCCGGCTGACCAGTTGCCGGGCGGCGACCTCGGTGGTCTGCACGATGTCGGCGATCTGCCGGTACGGGTAGTCGAACGCCTCGCGCAAGACGTACGCGGCGCGCTCGGTCGGCGACAGCTTCTCCAGCAGCAGCAGTACCGCCAGTTCCAACGCGGCGCCACGCTCGGCACCCAGCTGCGGGTCGGCGGCGGTGTCCACCGGCTCCGGCAACCACTGCCCGGGGTACGTCTCGTGCCGGGCCCGCGCGCTGCGGCTGGCGTTGATCGCCAGCCGGGTCACCGCGGTCGCCAGGTACGCCGCGGGGTTCTGCACCGCGGCCCGGTCGGTGCGCTGCCAGCGCAGCCACACCTCCTGCACCAGGTCCTCGGCGTCGGCGGCGCTGCCGAGCATCCGGTAGGCGATGCCGAACAGGCGTGGTCGCACGGCGAGGAACACCGCCGTGGCATCCGACAGGTCCTCCTCGGGCGTCTCGATCTCGGGCATCCGGCGACGTCCCCTTCCCTGCGTACGCGATCTCCATCATCTGCCGTCACCGGCGGTCGCGCACGAGGTGTTCGCCACTTCGGTACCGAGGTCGTCGGCCCGCTGGCGGGTCAGGAAGGGGCGAGGGGCGGGAACCGCGACAGACTTCTCACCCCCGCTCGCCCGACCGGTCCGCGACCGCCTGGCGGACCGCACGGTCCATCCGGCGGTCCGGCACGATCCACAGCACCGCGACGGCGACGTAGCAGGCCAGCGCGATCCAGACGCCGAGGTGGCCGGCACGGTCGACGGTCAGCGCGGCCAGTACCCCGGTGAGGTAGAGCACCGCCGAGACCTTGCCCTTGACGTCGGCACCGATCGCCCGGCGCAGCGGCGATCCGGGCCCCTCCAGGTGGATGATCACCCGCTGCAGCACCAGGTACGCGGCGGCGGCGCAGAGCAGGTCCACGCCGTACAGCACGACCGGGGTGGGGGCGAACCGCGACTCGTCCATCCACGCGGTGGTGAACGGGAACAGCGACAGGAAGAACAGCATCGCCAGGTTCGCCCAGAGCGCACCGCCGGTGATCTGCTTCGCCAGCTGGAACATGTGATGGTGGTTGTTCCAGTAGATGCCGACGTACACGAAGCTGAGCAGGTAGGTCAGCAACCCGATCCCGGTGCTGTGCACCAGGTCGGCGAGCTGGTGACCGGACGGCACGGCCAGCTCCAGCACCATGACGGTGATGATGATGGCCATCACCCCGTCGCTGAACGCCTCCAACCGGTTGGTGGTCACCGCATCCTCCTGGTCGGGCCGTCCGGAACCGCGTCACACCGGGCCCGGGCACCGCGCGATGGCGTGCCCGGGGCCGGTGTGCCTCAGGCGGTCGCCGGGACCCGGCGGTCCGCCCGCGCGGCCAGCTCGTCCTCGTCGACCAGGGTGAGCATCGGTGAGCCGGGCGGGCACAGCATCGTGACCGTGTAGCGTACCGGCATGTCGTCCCGGTTGTTGCCGTTCTGGTAGTGGATGACGTCGCCGCCCGGCTCCCAGAAGGCCTCACCGGCCCGGACCACCCGCGGCGCCTCGCCCTCCAGCTCGAACAGCATCTCGCCGGACACCACGTACCCGAAGCACGGGCCGTTGTGCCGGTGCGGCGGGGTACCCGGGTCGCCGGCCGGGAACTCGACGATGACCGTCATGGCGTGGGCGCCGGCCGGGATCGTCGGCGGCTCGACCTCCTGGATCATCGTCAGCGCGGTCTGCCACGTACCCGCGCGCCGCTCGTCACCCACCGTGCTGGTTTCGCTGTCCGGCATCTGTTGTCTCCTTCGCCGTGCGGGATGTGTGCCCCGCCGTCGTCCGCTTCGGCGACCGCGCCCCCGCAGCCGCCGGGAAGGGCGATCGCCCTCCATCTCGTCTGACAGGGCACGCACCCGGGTTGTGACAGCCGACCCGTCACGTCCGGCCGGACCACGCTGTCGTAGCTGACGAGCGGGATCGACGAAAAGGGGACACGATGAGCAGCCCTACCGGGGACGAGGACGCCAGGCGAGACATCCGGCGACGGCGCCTACCGCACGACGGCTTTCTGCACGAGCTGGAGCACGGTGTCGAGGCCGAGCTCGACCTGGCGGAGGACGGGCCCGACGGGCGACCGGATCCCCGGCCGGTGGACGAGTGGCTCGACCCGGACGCCCAGCGGTACGAGATCGGCCTGCGGAACCTGCTCGGCGCGGTCGAGGCCGCCGAGGACTCGGTACACGAGGTGATGCCGGGCGCCGGCCACGCGTCCCGCCCGACCGCGTCGACGTCCGACACCCTGGGCGCGGCGCGGCGGATGGCCGCGGTGCCGTACCGGCACGGCAGCCGGGTGCCCGCCCACGACCACTGCCTGAACCCGGCGCGGGCCGCCGGCCGGCCGAGCGCCGCGGCCCGGTACGGCCGGATGTTCCCGCAGCTCGAACCGCTCGCCGGCGACCCGACGTCGGTACTGCGGGCCGGCGACGCCCACGACGCCGGCGCCGCCCTGGACCGACCGGACGGCGCCGGCGACGACGCCGCCGAGGCCGCCGGCTGGCCGTTCTTCGGGCAGCTCGTCGGGCACGACATCACCGCCGGCCGCTCCCCCGCCGACGGCGCGACCGAACCCGGCCAACCGCACGACGCGCGCGCCCCGAAGCTCGACCTGCAGCTGCTGTACGCCGACGGCCCGATCGGCTCACCGTTCCTGTTCGACCTCGACGATCCGGCGAAGTTCCTGCTCGGGCCGGACGGCCGGGACGTACCGCGCAACCGGCAGGGCGTCGCGCTGATCGGCGACCCGCGCAACGACGTACACCTGTTCGCGCTGAGCCTGCACGTCGCGCTGTTGCGGGCGCACAACCGGATCGTCGACCGGCTGCGTACCGCCGGGGTGGCCGAGGCCGACCTGGTCGACGCCGCGCGCGTCACACTCACCTGGCACTACCAGTGGATCGTGGTGCACGACTTCCTGCCCCGGCTGGTGGGCACCGAGCTGGTCGAGCGGGTACTCGTCGAAGGCGGCCGGTGGTTCGCGCCGGAGCCCGGACACGGGTACGTCCCGCTGGAGTTCGCCGACGCCGCCTACCGGTACGGGCACGGCCAGATCCGGCACAGCTACCGGCTCGTCGCGGGCGGCACGGCGGTACCGCTGTTTCCCGACCTGGTCGGCTTCGGGCCGCTGCGCGCGGACCGGCGGCTCGACTTCGCGCAGCTCTTCGACCTGCCCGGCCGCCCGGCGGCGCAGCGGGCGAAGCGGCTCG
Organism: Actinocatenispora thailandica; assembly: GCF_016865425.1. NCBI lineage: Bacteria > Bacillati > Actinomycetota > Actinomycetes > Micromonosporales > Micromonosporaceae > Actinocatenispora > Actinocatenispora thailandica. The sequence goes on from NZ_AP023355.1 coordinate 3,606,641, forward strand.
ACGGGCGGCTCGCGACGAGCCTGGTCGGCCTGCCCGAGACGGTCACCGGCGACGTCGAGGCCGGCCACCGGCGGTCACTCGCGGCCCGCGACCTGCTCCGCGGCGCGTCGACCGGACTGCCCAGCGGCGAGGCGGTCGCCCGGCTGCTCGGCGCCGCCCCGCTGACCGCCGACGAGCTCGGTCACGACCATCCGCACGGCACCCCGCTCTGGTACTACGTGCTCCGGGAGGCGCAGCACCGGGGCGGCGGTGACCGGCTCGGCCCGGTGGGCGGCACGATCGTGGCGGAGGTGCTGATCGGGCTGCTGCGCGCCGATCCGGCGAGCTACCTGAGCCTGGAACCCGGCTGGCAGCCGAACCTGCCGGCCGCGGGCGCGACGTACGCCCTGACCGACCTGCTCGCCCTCGGCGACGACCGGGAAGGAACGTGACCCGGACCCGGACACCGGGATCCGGGCGGCCACCTGATCGGGGTCGGCCGGCCCTCCGGACTGCTGCACCGGCACCCCGACCCGCTGTCCGGGCGGCGAGGTTGGCGGCGATCGGTACGCTCACCGCATGCAGCCCCAGCAATCGGACGGCGTACCGGCGTTCACGCCACCGGACCCGACCGCCCGGCGCCGCGTGCCGGCGTGGTTGATCTTGGTGCTCGTGCTCGGGGTCGTCGTGGTGGTCGGCGGTGCGATCACGGCCGTGGTGCTGGTCCGGCGCTCGTCCAGCGACGGGCCGATCGGCGTCGGCGACCACAGCGGGCCGCGCACGCTCGACCACTTCGTCGGGCTGCGCCCGGTCGGCGCGTCGCATCCCGCGCCCTGCAAGGGCGACGACCTGCCGGGCAAGGACACGACCGGGCAGGCGCTCTGTTTCCGGCTCGACTCCGGGATGAGCCTCAGCGCGGTGCAGGATCTCAGGGTCGAGCCGAGCCCGTACGGGGGCGGCGTGCTGATCCAGATCTCGCTGCGGCCCGCGGACGCGAAGCGGTTCGCCGACCTGACGAAAAAGATCTCGGCAGCCTCGCCACCCGGAAACCAGCTCGCCATCGTGGTGCGCGACGAGGTGGTGTCCGCCCCGGTGGTTCAGGACCCGATCGCCGGCGGCGAGCTGGAGATATCCGGTGGTTTCGACGCCGACCAGGCCACCAACCTGGCCAACAAGATTCTCACCTGACCCGGGCACCGGCCCGGGCCGGCTACGACGAGGCCAGCGAGCCCAACCCGGCCCGCAGGTCGTCCAGGCTCATCGCCGGGCTCACGTCGATGCGGGCCCGCATCGACGTCCACATCGGCTCGGTCAGCGACACCAGCTGGGACGGGTCGGCCAGGTCGAAGACCAGGATCCCGCCGCGGCAGCCGTTCATCGGGAAGAAGTAGGCCGCCTCCGGCTTCAGCATCTCCAGCATCCGATCGAGGCCCTTCTGCAACGCGCCGTCCTTGAGCAGGTCGTTGCCGGCCCCGGTGTCGATCTCGAAGCGCATCACGGTACGCATCGCCATCACCGCCTTACCGATGGTGCCCATGATCCCGCAGGCACGCGGGTCACGAACACCGGCCGAGCGGGCGGCGAGGCGGGCCGATCGGTCCCGCCCGATCGGGTGCCCGTACGCCGGCGACACCCCGGCTTCCGGCCGGGGCGCCACGGCGGCACCGTTGCCGTGCCTGGGTTCACGCCGGTGGCTGGCGGTACCGGGCGACCATCCTGGTGTACTCGTACGGTGCCTGTCGCACGCCGCTGCACGTGTCCGGCAGGTCGGACCCGTCCGCGCGGCACTGCCGGTCGCGGTTGACGTTCCAGAACGTGAGGCGCCCGATCCGGTGCCGGTACGCGTAGCCGAGCACCTGGCGGAAATCCTGCAGCGTGATCACCTCGCCCGGGTCCTCGTTGACGCCGGCCAGGCTGGACAACCCGATGCGCCGGTAGGCCTCGCGGTCGCTCATCCCGTACACGTCCCGAACGACGGCCTGCATGCCGTTCATCGCCCGGATCGACGCGTCGCCCATGTCGATGGCTCCCTTGCCGAACCAGAACGCCATCCCCGCCCAGGCGGTCACGTCCAGCCTCGCCGCCCGGGCCTCGTGCACCAGCGCGACGCCGTTGCCGCTGAACCCGGTGTCGAACACCGGCACCGTCAGGTACACCCTCAGGCCCGGGTTGCGGTCCTGCAGGAGCCGGAGCGCGGCGACGTTGCGCTGCCGCGCCGCCGGGTCGGCGAACTCGGCACCCTCGATGTCGAGGTCCACCGCCGTCAACCGGTACGCGTCGATCACCCGCTGGTAGGCGTCGGCCAGCGCCTGCGCGGTGCCGCACGCCTGCCCCAGCTTGTCCTCGCCACCGCCGCCGAGCGAGGGAATCACGTCCCCGCCCGCCCTGCGAATGGCACCGATCGCCTTGCTCGGAGCCGATTCCGGGTCGAGCGAGGCGCCCCCGTCCCACTGCGGGGAGCAGGTGGTCGCGTCCGGCGCGACGACGAACGCCAGCGTGAACCAGCGCACGCCGGTCCGCCGCATGATGTCCACCGGGTCCGGCCGGTTGTACGAGTCGACGTAGTAGTACGGCGCCGCGGCGATCGTGCCCGGCGGGGTGGCGGGCGCCGCCGGGTCGGACGCATGGGCCGGCGGGGTGGCGGGCGCCGCCGGGTCGGACGCATGGGCCGGCGGGGTGGCGGGCGCCGCCGGGTCGGACGCATGGGCCGGCGGGGTGGCGGGCGCTGCCTGGTCGGACGCGTGGGCCGGCCCGGCGGCGGCCATCGGGAGGGCGGCGGCGACCGCAGCCGCCGTCGCGGCGAGTCGCCGCAGGTGCCGGCCTCGGGCCGGCCGGGCCAACTCGGCGCGGGGGTAGCTGGTTTTCAACGCACACCCTCAACATGTTGGAAATATACGGGTGCCCGGAGTCTATTGCCTTGCGCAAGGCCTGCCCCGGTACGAGCGCGAAGTCGCCCGGATACCCGCTCGACCGGGTCATCCTCTGGTGCGCGGTTCGGCGACGACGCCGGGTCGCCCACGGCACAGCCAGGTCCGGACCGGCCGGATCACCCGATCCGGTCCGGCGTCACCGACCGACCCGGGACGCGAGGTGACCTCGTGCCCGGCCGAATCGTCACCGCGACCCCGCGGCCACCAGCGTCGCGGTGATCGGTTCCAGCGCGGCGACCAGCTCGTCGAGTTCGGCGGGCGCCAGGGTCTCGTACGGCGCGGCGGCGAGCTCGTCGGTCAGGTCCTCGATGCGTTGTTTGGTCGCGCGTCCGGCGTCGGTGAACCGACCGTCCGCGTCGACGAGCCCCCGCTCGCGCAGCCCGTTCATGACCGCGGCCAGCCGCTGCTTCGGCAGGTGGTGGATGCGCCCGAACGACTCCGGCGGATGGACGCCCATCTGCAGCGCGGACAGCACGTGCGCCTCGGTACCGCCGATGCGCGCGCCGACGAGCGCGGCGATGTGCCCGTCGCCGCGGTGCTCGCGCAGCATCGTCGCCGAGTGCCACAGCCGGGCCACCGGGTCGGCCGGCACCGGCAGGGTACGCATCCCCGCGTACATGACCCGCCCCTCGGTGGGTGCACTGGTCGCGGCCTTGGTGGTCAGATCGGCGGCGCGCACCAGCCCCGGGGAGGCGGCCAGTTCGGCACCGAGGATGCGCCGCAGCGAGGCCGCGCTGCCCCGCTCCCGGGCCGCCACCGACGCCTCGGGCGGGATCGTCTCCCACGCACTCGGGATGTGCCGCGCCGCCTCCCCGTCGGCGAAGTTGTAGAACGCCGCGTGGACGACCTGCGCCGGCACCCGCCCCAGCGGCGCCGCGCGGCTGGCGAAGTAGCCGTCCCAGTAGGCGCGGTGCCCCAGCGCCGCCAACGCCTCGTTGCACTCGTCGGCGAAGAACGTGACCAGGCAGATCGGCTCCAGAAGCTCGAACATGCGCCGAGCAGTGTGCGTCATGGCCACATCATGTCCGGCCCACGCCAGCGCCCTGCCCAACAGCTACCGAACGCCCACCTACCCAGCACAACGTGCGAACCGCGATGACGGACAGGGCCGTTCGGTAACGGGCAACGCCCCGATCCGAGATCGGACCGGGGCGTTGTACCTGGTGCGCGGTACAGGGATCGAACCTGTTCCGCGTCAGTTACCAGCAGCGAGGTCCGATGCAGCCTTCACCGCAGGTCAGCGGCCTGGCGCGTCATGATCAGGTCGCGTCTGGCTGGGCTCGTTGCGGTACTTCTCTGCTGTACATCGACCCGCCCGGCCTTCGCACAGAGCCTCGCTCGGCACCGCGCGGGACAGACATCGTCAACTCTTGACCGCCAACATGACCAAGCTCGTTACGGTCGACACGAGCCCGCCGACCGATACCAGCGTGGCGAGCCCCTCCTTGGGCGACACCCACAGACCCCGATTCAACGCCCGCCACTGGTGCGGAACGATCGTCATCTTCAACTTCTGCAACTTGTGCTGCCGATAGCTGCAACCCAGCAGCAGCCCGCGAGAGTTGTTCCGGCACAGCGAACCATCGCGGTTCACCGCGCAGCAGAACACCGGCGCCCGGAACAGAAAGAACACCATGACCAGCACCGACAGCACGACCAAGGCCAATGGACCGACCGCCGACGTCCACCACGCCGTGATCAGCAGAAGCAACACAAGGTAGCCCCAGTACTTCCCGATCCCCTTCATGGACCGGACTCTATCTACTAAACGGGACACCGAGTGCACCCAGTGTCGTCAACGCGACACAAACCGTGCATCTTCTCCAAACGGCTTACCGCGTCGACCAAGAACCTGCCGGTTCCGGGCCCTCACTCTCAGCGTTGCCCACTGCTTCCCTCTACCCCTCCCCACCTGCGACGTTAGCCAACCATCGAGCCTTCTGGTTGCCCTCAGTTCCCATCACTTCCCATCCAACGACATGGGTTACCTATGGCGCGCCAGGAGGTCGCTTGAGCCAAGCACCCTTCGCCCGACCCACCGCCGCCCGCCTCGCTGATCTGCCCAAAAAGTGGATGAGAATGTCTACGGACGAGCGTATAAGAGCGTGTCTCACTTGGTGAGGCGGTTGTAGCAGATCAGGGCGGCGGCGAGGCCGAGGAACAGGTGGGGGTAGCGCTCGTAGCGGATGGTCAGGCGCCGTCGGCCGAACAGCCAGGCGATGCAGCTTTCGATGATCCAGCGGTGTCGGCCGAGTTTGTCGGATGGTTCGATTCCACGGCGGGCGATCCGCGGCGTGATCCGGCGCTGGCGGAGCATGGCGCGCAGGTGTGGGAAGTCGTAGCCCTTGTCAGCATGCAGTTTGTCGGGTCTGCGGCGCCGCCGGCCGCGACGGGACCGGATCGCGGGGATGGCCTGCACCAGCGGCTCCAGAGCAAGGCTGTCGTGGGTGTTGGCCGCCGAGATCGCGACGGCCAGGGGCAGGCCGGTCCGGTCGGCCAGCACGTGAATCTTGGAGCCCTTCTTGCCCCGATCTACAGGGTTTCGCCCGGTCAGCGCGCCCCCCTTTTCGCCCGTACCACCGCGCCGTCGGCGACCACCCTCGACCAGTCCACCTCACCCGCGGCGCCGAGCTGGTCGAGGACAGCCACATGCAGCCGCCGCCACACCCCGGCCCGCGTCCACGCCTGGAACCGGCGATGCGCCGTCGGCGTGCTCACCCCGAACTCTGCCGGCAGATGCCGCCACGCACAACCCGAGGTCAGCACGTACACGATCGCCGTGAACACCGCCCGATCGTCAACTGGACGCAGCCCACCACCCTGCCGCCTACGCTTCGGCGCCGGCAGCAACGGCGCCACGATCTCCCACAACCCGTCCGGAACAAGCCGCTTCGCAAGCCGATCATCCACAGTGGATGATCATCACACCTGATCAGGCGCCAACCAAGTGAGACACGCTCTAAGTCTAATCGAGCACAATACCAGGAGGTGCCGTGGAGCGTCGCATCCCAATGCAAACCATGAAGTTCCCGACCCAAGACGCAAGTGACGCTGCGATGGAAATCCTCTATCTCCAAGAGGTCGCCAGGCAAGCGACTATCGGCAGCGAGGCCATCGTGAAAGCTCTGCGTCTCGGACTGAATCACGACTCCCGCGATCCAGAGGTTTGGGCATCTATTCAGACTTCATTGTTTGCATGCATTTGTGTAGTTAGATTGATCTACTCATCAGATCGGATCCTTTGGCAGCCAACAAATGGGGACCGACACCATGCGCGGGCAGTGTCGACCAACCGATCGGATCGCATTAAAGATCTTCTAGACATGGGAGATGACTCACCTCTTCTGCAAGTTGCCGAAGTTCGAAACGCATTTGAACATTTCGACGAAAGACTCGATCAGAGGATCGATTCAGGAGCCGAGTGCGTCAGCGATTGGTACATATCAGACGGTACCGTCATGATGACGCCGCAGAACGGCCACCAAACCGCGGTGGGGTTACGCATCTTTTACCCCGAAGGTGGACTATTGCTCTTCGATGACCAAAGGGTCGATCCATATTCCGTTGATCTTCAATTGATGTATCTCCAAAAGAAGACAGCAGAAAAAATCCGAGAAATTGAGCAACGGGTTAAAGGATCAGGCCGATTCAGCCCGGGCCCCATAGCAACTCTCATGAGCCGCGAGGTTGCCGAAGACCGCCGCCGCGAATGGCTTCAGAAGCGTAAAAGCGCCATGATACAAATTAAGGAACTACCTGTGGTCAGGCTTCCAGATAGCTGACTCGTCTCACTGCAAGCCACTCAAGCCATCCCGTCGCCGTCGTCCCACCGTCTGGGGAGCGGGCCGGTTTCGGGGCCGCCACCTGCCGACGGCCTGGACGTGCCCGCCCACGCTGGCGGCCCCGGCGGCGGTCTGCTCGGCTGTGCCTGGGGCGACGGTGACGGGATGGCGGCCAGTGACCACCCCGCAACCCGCCGGCCGGCCAGCGGTCCCCGGCCACCTTGGAGCCTGAGCGCCCCGCCGGAGGCGCCGTAACCGGCACCGCCTGACGACCGCTGTCCGGCGGGACCGCCCGGCGTGCCCCCGCCGCCCGGCGCCGGCGGTGACCGGCGCGGCAAGTAGCCACGATTCGAGCGATGGGGCCGCACGGCGGCGGGGCATGATGACCAGCATGGACTGCTTCGCAGGCGAGTGTTGGCTGGACTGGTGGGCCAACTCCGCCACCAACCTTGCCGGCATCGCTGTCTCTGCGGTGATCGCCTCAACCTCGGATGGCTGGGATGCACATGCTTACCTGGTCAACCCTGACGACCGGAAGACCTTCGCCTTCCTGTACGGCCTGGATCCGCTGTTCATGCTGCGATTCCAGGACGGGAGCACCATTCCAGTCACCGCCACGCTCACCGACGACCGGCTCACCCTCACCGAGCAAGCCGAATCGCTGTAGCTGGTGAGTGCGCAACTGCTACGACTGCTGGCGTTCCACCGCACCGTTTTCCAGGTAGAGCGACAGGCCAGCGCGACGCGCTTCCTCGGCTGCCGTGATGCGCTGGACGAGGCGATCGATCGTGTACTTGGCAAGGTCATTCGGCGCGATGTACTCGTAGCGGCTGATTTCGCCGTCCGGAAATCGGATCGCGTCGTGCTGTTCCGGGGTGAGTCGGCCGCCCTCGAAGATGAACAGCATCTTGTCGCCGTCCTTCTTCGTGGGCGCCCAGTCCGCGACCAGCAGCCGCCCGATCCTCGGCTCAATCCCCAGTTCCTCCCGCACTTCGCGGGCGCAAGCATCGGCCGGGCTCTCGCCTGGTTCGACGTAGCCGCCGGGGATGTCCCAGTAGTTCTTGTACGTGGGTTCGACCAGCATGACCCGGCCGGCGTCGTCCACGAACAGAGCACCAGCGGCCATGGCGGCACGCGTCGGGTTGTGGGCCGGAGCCTCTACGGCGAACATGGCCATCAGAGTACGTCCAGAGTCGATCGGCTACTTGTCGACATGGACACGGCGGGCGAGCTGTGCCGGCGCGTGGCTCGGCTCGCTCTTGCCTCGCCGGATCCAATCTTGGATCGTTTGCCGGCTGATGGCACAGGTCGCAATGACGATGAAGGTCTACGCGCAGGCCACCTCGGCGAAGACCCGGGACGCGCTCAAGCGACTGGGGAGAGCCTGGGTGAGTGACCTACTGCTGTACTTCGTAGCTGGCAACGCCCCGATCCGAGATCGGACCGGGGCGTTGTGCCTGGTGCGCGGTACAGGGATTGAACCTGTGACCTCTTCCGTGTCAGGGAAGCGCTCTCCCGCTGAGCTAACCGCGCGAGGTGGGAGCGGGAATCGAACCCGCGTACAGGGCTTTGCAGGCCCTTGCCTAAGCCACTCGGCCACCCCACCGGGTGTCCCGGCACCGCCGGGCGAGGGACGAACGCCACGCGGGCGCCGCATCCGAGCGGACGACGGGATTCGAACCCGCGACCCTCACCTTGGCAAGGTGATGCGCTACCAGCTGCGCTACGTCCGCACGTCGCCGGTGCTTGCTGCCCCGGCGGCGAGTGAAACTGTAGCCGATCGCTCGGTACCGGCCAAACCCGGGGTCGTACCGACTCCCCCGGCATCGAACAGCACCGATGCGGTCGTTCATCCCGGCGTATCGGACAATCCAGCACAGCCACGAAGATCGTCGACCTTGCTGGTGACGCGGCGCGCCGTGGCGCCGGTCACCGGGATCGGTTGACCGGTACGGCGGGAGATCTCGGCCGGCAGGAACCGGGTGCCGGTCAGCGTGCCACCGGTCAGCGTCAGTCGCAGCACCCCGGTGTCGTTGCTGTACGCGTCGTCTCGCCACCACAGGAAGTTGCCCAACCCGTAGTCGACGTAGGTGCGACCCTCCCAGCCGGCGCCGAGCAGCAGGTGTGCGTGGGTGCCGACCACCGCGGTGGCGCCGGCCTTCGCCATCGCCGCGGCGAAGCTGCGCTGGTCGGCGATCGGGCAGTGGTTGCCCTCCTGCCCCCAGTGCGGGTAGACGATCACCGCGTCGGCCCGCTTCTTCGCCGCCCGTACCGCGGCGACCGCCTTCGCGGTGTCGAACGTCTCGGCGATCCCGGACCGGTCCGGCGTCGCCCGCCACTGCTGTGCGAGTTCGGTGATCTGGCTGAACGCCAGGAACGCGATCCGCACCCCGCGCACCGTGGTGATCCACGGCCGGTACGCGGCCGCCTCGTTCGCGCCCGCCCCGATCACCGGCATCCCCGCCGCCTTGGCGTAGCGCAGGGAGTCGGCGAGGCCGGTACGGCCGTAGTCCATCGCGTGGTTGTTCGCCATCGTGACCACGTCCACCCCGGCCGCCTTGACCGCGTCGAACGCCGCCGGCGGCGCGCGGAAGTGGAACTCCTTCGGCTGCGGCGTGCCGCCGGTGGTCACCGCGGTCTCCAGGTTCACGATCGTCACGTCCGCCGCCGACAGCTGCTTCGCGACCGGGCCGAACGCGGTGTCCGGGTGGTCGAGCAACCCGGCGGTACGGCCGGTGAAGTGCACGTCGCCGGCGAAATCGATGGTGATCGTCGGCGGCCCGGTCGGACTCGGGCTCGCGGTGGCGTGGGTACGTGAGGGGCGCGCACCGGCCGTCGACCGGTCGCCGCTCGACGAACACGCCGCCAGGGTGACCACCGCGACCGCGGCGGCCAGGTACCGCAGGACAGCTCGCATCGGCTCAGGCTACGCAGCTGCACCCCGCCACCCGAGGCGCCGTGCCGGGCTGGGCACCGCCGATCGTGGACGCACGCCGCCCGCGGCGCCCTGAACGAGTGCTCGACGACCCCGTTCGCCCACCCAGGATGGCAAGGACCGAAGCAATCTCGTGACCGAGACTTCCGCCGCGCCCGATCCGACCATGGAGGCCATCGGCCACGCCGTGGTCCTCGGGCGCGAGGGGAATCCTCACTGTCAGGCGAGGGGGCCGAGTAGCTCCGCGTAGGCGGTGATGCCGGCGACGTGGTGGACGATCTGGCGGATCGTCCAGGCGCCGGAGGCCGGGGCCGATGGTGCGTCGAGCGTCGCCGCCGGCAACCCGGCCAGCCGGGACCGGTAGCAGAGTGCCAGCCGCCGCAGCCGGCTCGTCGCCTCGTCCAGGTCCGCCTCGGTGAACCGGGCGAAATCGGCGTCGAGGGTGAGCCGGCGGCCGTGCCAGCGATCCGGCTCGGTGGGTACGCCGGCGAGCCGGCACTCGATCTCGGCGAGATGGTCGATGAGGTGGTCGGCCACCCGGCGCAGTGCCTTGTGCGGCGTCCAGGCGTTCCCGTCCCGTACGACGGGGCTCCCGTCGAAGGCGAGCCACGTCTCGGCGATCGCCAGCACCGCGTCCACCGCGTCCGGGATCAGGGTGGTCACGTCGCGTTCGTCGGTCTCGGGTACCGATCCGTCGTCGTCCTCGATGCTCAGATAGCGGGTCACGCCGCCAGACGCTACGGCCCGCACGCTTCGCCGCCGGCCGAAACGTGCCCGCGCTAGCGTGCAGGCATGAGTACCGAACCGGTCGGGTCGGCGACCGCCACCGGCGACGCACCGGCGCGGCCGGTCGGCGCCGGCGACGTGGACGTGGCCGCGGTGGCTCGGCTGATCGGCGAGCCGGCGCGGGCGGCGATGCTGGACGCGCTGCTCGCCGGCCGGGCGCTCGCGGCCGGCGAGCTGGCCCGCATCGCCGGCGTCTCCCCCGGCACGGCCAGCGAGCACCTGGCCCGGCTGCGCGACGGCGGGCTGGTCGAGGTGGTGGCCGCCGGCCGGCACCGCTACCACCGGCTCGCGTCCCCCGAAGTCGGTCAGGTACTGGAGGCGCTGGCGCTGGTCGGCCAGCCCAAGCCGGTGCGCACCCTGCGGCAGTCCCGGGCGAACGCCGCGCTGCTCGTCGCCCGTACCTGCTACGACCATCTCGCCGGGCAGGTCGGGGTCGCGGTGCACGACGCGCTCGTCTCCCGGGAAGCGCTGCGCACCGTCCCGAACGGGTACCAGCTGACCCCGGCCGGCGGGCAGCTGCTCACCGGCCTCGGTGTGGACGTGGCGGCGGCGCGCTCGGCGCGCCGCGCGTTCGCCCGGCCCTGCCTGGACTTCACCGAGCGGCGCAGCCACCTGGCCGGCGCGCTCGGCGCCGCGCTCTGCGCCCACTTCCTGTCCCACGGCCTGCTGGTACTCCGCGCTTCCGGGCACCGCGGCCTGCGGGTCACCGACGGCGGCCGGCGGATGCTCGCGGACACGTTCGGCATCACCGAGACCCAGTACCCGGGGGATCCGAGCTGACGCCGCAGGACCGTCCGGGCGGCCACCGACACGCCGGCTGGACCGATCCCGACGAGCGGCCACCACGGGCGTGGGCCAGCAACACGCCGGGCCCGCGCCCCGGGCTACTCCGGGCGCGGGGACTGGCGCAGCAGGCGGCCGACCGCGGAGTCCACGTCGAGGTAGCGGCTCTCCTCGCCGGTCGGCACCGCGGCGAAGGTACGCCGCAGGAACCGGACCAGGATCTCCCGCGGCACCTCGAACAGCGCGTTACCGTCGGGCGAGGACAGCGCGAGGGCGACCACGTCGCCGCGCGACGAGGACCACGGCCAGACCCGCACGTCGCCGATGCCGGTCGCCTCGGTCAGCCCGGACACCAACAGATCCCGGGCGAACGACCAGCTCACCGGGCCACCGGTGACGCCGTCCGGGTGGAACAGCACGTGCACCGCGTACGGGTCGGTCGGGTCGTAGCGCAGGCTCGACCGGACCGGGAGCATCACCGAGTCAGGGGCAACAAGCTGGAGTGAGGCTTCGACTTCGACGGTCGTCGGGTGCATCGGCGTCTCCTGGCCTGCTCGGCGGGAACGGCACGGTCCCGCGCTGACGGTAAGACCGGGGCCGACCGCGGGTCGTGACAACCCACCGACCGGTCCCGATCGTCGCTCTGTTCAGGTGATACCCCGTCTTCAGCCGGCGCATACGCCGTTGGCCACAACCTGGCAGAAGTTCGCCGGACAGCCCATCCGCGGTCGGGACAAAAGCGGCAGTGCACCGCCGCCAGCCCGGTACCGTCGAGGCAGTACCGGCGACCCAGGCCGGGTGACCGGCGAGGCGAGGTGAGCGGTGCCGGCGGAGACACGACAGCACGAGCAGCACCCGGCGACGGCCGCGGGCCACCCGCACCGGGAGCGGCACCGGCCGCGTCCGCTCGACCGGATCCGGGCCGCGCCCGGGGGACGCCTGGCGCTCAAGATCGGCGCCGGGGCCTTCGGCGGCGCGCTCGTCGTGCTCGGGCTGATCCTGGTGCCGCTGCCGGGGCCGGGCTGGCTCATCGTGATCGCCGGCCTCGCCGTCCTCGCCGTCGAGTACGCCTGGGCCCGGCACCTGCTGCGCTTCACCCGGCGCCAACTGCGGCGCTGGACCGACTGGCTGCTGCGTCGCGGCTGGCCGATCCGCCTCCTCGTCGGCACCGCCGGATTCGTCCTGGTCGCGGCCGTGATCTGGGCGTCCGTACGGGTCAGCTTCGGCATCGACCTCGCCGCCGTCAGCTGGGGGTATCTGAACACCTGACCCTGCCCTGCACCCCCATCGGCACCGTCGGGTACAGTTCTCCACGTCCCGGGCGCGATTAGCTCAGCGGGAGAGCGCTTCGTTCACACCGAAGAGGTCACTGGTTCGATCCCAGTATCGCGCACCACTATTTTTGCAGGTCAGAGCCTCAATCCCGGACATCGAGGATTGAGGCTCCGTTCATTGGGTCGCGCGGTTCGTTCGTTGCGTTGCACGCGGGTCCGAGACGGCGGTCGCCGGTGGTGCGGCGCCGATCGTCACGATCGCGTGCCCTGTCCCCGTCACTCCTTCTGCCAGGTGCCGAGGAAGTCCTGTCCGATCTGGGCGGAGCAGATGTTGTAGCCGCCGGACGCGTGCCCAGCGGCGACGACCTTGGTACCGACCAGCACCTCGCACGTGATGTCGCCACCGCTGTTGAGCTGCGCGGTGACGGCGTAGTACAGGGTTTTTCCGGAGTCGTCGCGGGGCAGGGACGCCTGCCACGGCACCGCGTTCGGGCCCTGCCGGCTATCCGAGTCGGACCCGTACGTGATGTCCACGCCCGAGGCGGTTCCGTCCACCTTGAACGTGACCGTGGCCGGCTCCGTCGAGCTCGGCGGCGGTGCCGGCGGGTGGGTGGTAGCCGTCTTCTTGGCGATCGGTTTCCGCTTTGTGGGCTGCGGCGACCGTTCGTGCTTCGTCCGGGTCGGGGTCGGGGATTCGGCCTTCGTGGCTGGCTTGCTTCCTCCGCAGCCCGTCATCGCGGTCAGCGCGACGAGCAGCGCCAGGGACCCGACCGCCGTGCCGAGTATCGACAGCGCCAGGTGCCTGCCCCTGCGCCTCCCCGAGCACGGCGGGGAAGGGCGGCCGGCCGGCGGTGTCGGTGGTGGTTGCTGTGTCATTTCTTCCTCCCCGGTAGGTCGTGAACAGGACCCGATGTCGGACCACTACCCTCTACAGTGGACAGTCAGTGGCCGGGGGCGCGCCAGCGTAGGCCGCACGCCGCAGCAGCGTCCCGACATGGCCGGCAGCGCAGCGAGCTCCGCCCGAACGGCGGGTCGCCGCAGCATCCGGCGCCGGCTGGCGGCGGGCCGGCGTGGGCCGGTCAGTAGGTGGACGTGGAGCCGGTGCTGGCGGCGCCGGCGACGAGCATCACGATGGTGATGCACAGCAGCGCGGCCGGGACGATGCCGATGTAACCGACGAGCAGGCCGGCGATGGCGGCGCTGCGGCCCTTCTTGTGTTCACCGCGGGTGTCACGCAGGGCGATGTGCCCGGTGACGATTCCGACGATCGATCCGACGCCAAAGGTGATCAACCCGAACAGCGCCGTCACCAGCGACACGACGGCGAGCGAGGACGTGGGCCGGTAGTCGCCGGTGGGTTGGTAGTTCACGGTCTGCGTCGGATAGTTGGCGGTGGCCATGGGTGACCCTCTGTTCCCACCGCCGTCGAACGAGGATCGCAGCGAACATGCCGGCGATGGAGGACACGCGCCTGCCTGGGTTGCCCGCCCGGTACGTCACACGCGGCGCGAACAACTCGCTACTCAGTGTGTTCTCACTGAGCACGGAAGGTATCGGTCGGCCGGTCGACCGCCCACGACGAACCGTGGACCTTCGGCTACCGGGTGGGCTGTCGTCGGCGCCATCAGGCCAGCTGGCACCGCCCGCACAGAGCCAGCTGCGGGCCCGATCGGCTATCCGAGGTCGGCGCTCTGGCCGGTGCCTGCGGTCAACGGCGGGCGTCGCGGAGGGTGTTGCGGGCGGTGCGGAGGATGGCCTCGTCGACGAAACGGCCGTCCGGCAGCGCCGCCGCCCCGGTGTCCTCGACCGCGAGTACCGCGCGGGCGGCGGCCAGCTCCGCCTCGGTCGGGGCGTACTCGGCGGCGATGACCGGCAGTTGCGCGGGATGGATCGCGGCGCGGCCCCGGAAGCCGACCCGACGCCCGGCCCGGCAGGAGGCGGCGAGCCCGGTCAGGTCCCGCACGTTCGGGTACACCGACTGGGCGGGCGCCGGGAGGCCCGCCGCCCGCGCGGCGACCAGTACCCGGGAGCGCGGGTAGGCCAGTCCGTCGTCGGCGTCGGCGGGCAGCCCGAGGTCGGCGCGCAGGTCTGCCTCGCCCAGCCCGATCGAGGCGACCGCCGCGTCGGCGGTCGCGATCCGGTACGCGCGTTCCACGCCCAACGCCGACTCCAGCAACGGATGCAGCGCGCGTCCGGGTAGCCGCGCGGCGACCACCCGGACGGTGTCCGCGTCCTCGATCTTCGGCAGCCGTACCCCGATCCCCCGCGGCAGGCCGGCGAGCATCGCGAGGTCGGCGTCGCCGGCGGCGGTGCGCACGTCGTTCACCCGTACCTGCACGTTCCGGTCGGTGATGGTGGCGAGCAGCCGGGCGGCCTGCTCGCGGGCGTGGCGCTTGCGGTCCGGGGCGACCGCGTCCTCCAGGTCGACCAGGACCACGTCGGCGTCACCGGCCAGCGCCTTGCCGACCCGGTCCGGCCGGTCCGCCGGCACGTACAGCGCGGTCAGCATCCGGCGCCCCGGTTCGGGAGCCGGTCGCCGCGTTCCGGGGCCTCGACGCGGTGCACTAGATCACCCCGGCGGCGCGCAGCGCGGCGACCTCGCCGTCCGGGTAGCCGAGTTCGGCGAGGATCTCGTCGGTGTCGGCGCCCTGGGAACGGCCGGTGAACCGGACCGACCCGGGGTGGCGGACAGCCGGAACGGTACGTTCTGCATGGCGATCGGGCCGAGGTCCGCGTCGTCGACCCGGACGATGGTGTGCAGCGCCGCGTACTGCGGGTCGGCGGCGATGTCGGCGGCGTCGTAGATGGGTGCCACGGCCGCCTGCGCCTGCTCGAACGCGGCGAGCACCTCGTCCCGGGTCCGGTCGGCGATCCAGGCGGCGACGGCACCGTCGAGTTCGTCGGCGTGCGCGACGCGGCCGGCGCCGGTGGCGAACCACGGTTCGCCCACCACGTCGGGCCGGCCGACCAACCGCATCACCCGCTCGGCGATGTTCTGCGCGCTGGTCGAGACCGCGACCCAGCGACCGTCGGCGCACCGGTAGGTGTTGCGCGGCGCGTTGTTCGCCGACCGGTTGCCGGTGCGTGGCTGAACGGTGCCCAGCTGGTCCCACTGGGTGATCTGCGGGCCGAGCATGGCGAGCATCGGCTCCACGATGGACAGGTCGACGACCTGGCCGGATCCCGTGTGGTGCCGGGAATGCAGCGCGGCGAGCACCGCGTACGCGGCGGCGAACGAGGTGATGCCGTCGGCGAGCCCGAACGGCGGCAGCGTGGGCGGCCCGTCCGGCGCACCGGTCATCGCGGCGAACCCGCTCATCGCCTCGGCGAGCGTGCCGAAGCCGGGCCGGCGGCGGTACGGGCCGAGCTGGCCGAAGCCGGTGATGCGGGCGAGGACCAGGCCCGGGTTGTCGGCCGCCAGCACGTCGTAGCCGAGACCCCAGCGCTCCAGCGTGTCCGGCCGGAAGTTCTCCACCACCACGTCGGCGGTGCCGGCCAGCCGGCGGAACACGTCCCGGCCGCCGTCGGTGGACAGGTCGAGCGTCATCGTCCGCTTGTTGCGGCCGAGTGTCTTGTACCAGAGGTTGTGGCCGTCGCGGGCGGGGCCGTGACCGCGGGCGGGGTCCGGCCGGCGCGGGTGCTCCACCTTCACCACGTCGGCGCCCAGGTCACCGAGGTGCATCGCGGTCAGCGGGCCGGCGAACAGGGTCGAGGCGTCCACCACCCGCAGCCCGTGCAGCGGCCCGCGGCCGGCCTCGGGATGGCCCGTTCCCCCGGGCGCCGGCGCGCCTCCGGCCGGACTGCGCTCGTCGTGCTCGGTCATGCCGCACCGCCGAGGAAGGCGTCGACCTGCGCCGCGGTGGGCGCCGAGTCGGACGCGCCGGGTCGCTGGACCGACAGTGCCGCCGCGGCCGACGCCCGCCGCATCGCGTCCGGCATCGCCGTGCCGGCCGCGAGCGCGCTCGCCAGTACGCCGACGAACGTGTCACCGGCCGCCGTGGTGTCGACGGCGGTGACCGGGAACGCCGGTACCGTCACCGGCTCGGCGCCGGCGGTCGCGTACACGGCACCGCGCTCGCCGAGGGTCATCAGCACGTCGCACCGCCGCGCGAGCACGGCGGCCGCCTGGTGCGGGTCGTCGACGCCGGCGATGATCGTCGCCTCGTGCTCGTTGGGTACCAGCAGATCCACCGCGGCGAGGAGTTCGTCGGGCAGCGGGCGGGCCGGCGCCGGGGTGAGGACGGTCCGCACGCCGCACGCCCGGGCGTGCGCCGCCGCGGCCCGGACCACCGACAGCGGCAACTCCAGTTGCAGCAGCAGGGTGTCGGCGCCGGCGATGACCGCGGCGTGCGCCGGCAGCAGCTCGGTCAGCGTGCCGTTGGCGCCGGGCACCACCACGATCGTGTTGTCGCCGCCGGCCGCCACGGTGATGTGCGCGGTGCCGGTGGGCGCGTCGGCGCGTACCACCGCGGTGGTGTCGACCCCGGCGGCGCCGAGCGCGGCGAGGATCTGCCGGCCGAGATCGTCGTCGCCGACCGCGCCGGCGAACCGGACGGTGCCGCCGGAGCGGGCGGCGGCGATCGCCTGGTTGGCGCCCTTGCCCCCGGGCACCTGCCGGAAGGTGTGGCCGGCGATCGTCTCGCCCCGGCCGGGCAGCCGGTCGGTGGTCGCGACCAGGTCCATGTTGGCGCTGCCGAGCACCACGACGTCGGCCATCAGTTGCACTCCCGTTCGTTGGCAAGGTTGTCCGCGACCGACAGGGTCCGGTCGGCGAGCTCGTCGAAGCCGATGCCGTCGAAGCCGGGCAGGCTGGAGGCGAGACGGTTGCGCAGCGGCGCGACCCAGCGGTCCGGCAGCGCACCGGCTCCGCTCAGCGCGCCGGCGATGGCCCCGGCGGTGGCGCCGTTGGAGTCGGTGTCCCAGCCGCCGCGCACCGCGCAGGTGATGGTCGTGGTGAAGTCGCCGGCACCGTAGACCAGGGCCGCGGTCAGCAGCGCCGCGTTGTTGAGCACGTGCACCCAGTGCAGTTCGCCGTACCGGGCGGCGATCGCGTCCACCGCGTCCTCGAAGTCGGTGTGCCGGGCCGGCAGCGCCCGGGCGAACCGGACCGCCCCGGCGTACCGGGAGTCCGGTGGTATCGCGGCGAGCCCGGCGTCGAGTACCTCGTCGACGCGGGTACCGGCGACCGCGGCCGAGCTGGCCGCGGCGACGAACATCGCCCCGTACACCCCGTTGCGGGTGTGGCTGAGCACCGCGTCCCGCCAGGCCAGATCCGCGGCGACGAGCGGCACGCCGGGGTGCACCCAGCCGTAGACGTCGGCGCGGATCTGCGCACCGATCCAGTCCCGGAACGGGTTGCGCACCGTCGCGGTGTCCGGCGGTACCTGACCGAGCAGCAGGTTGCGGTAGGCCACCCGCTCGGCGGTGAACAGCCGGCCGGCCGGCAGCTCGGTCAGCCAGGCCTGCGCGACGTCCTCGGTGGACAGTGCGGAACCGTGCCGTTCCAGCAGTTCCAGCGCCAGCAGCGCGAAGTTCAGGTCGTCGTCCTCGGGCATCCCGGCGATGTTCTCGGCCAGGCTGGTCGGTGCGCTGCGGCGGTTCCACGGCCACCGCCGGGCCACCTCCGGCGGCAGGCCTTCGGCGGTGAACCAGTCGGTCAGCGGCCACCGGCCGGTCGCGGTCAGGATCTGCCGGATGCCGGCCCGCGGGATCTTCTCCACCGGCTTGCCGAGCAGGCATCCCACCGCGCGGCCCAGCCACGCACCGTGCAGCCGGTCGCGGTACCCGGCCGCGCCGGCCACCGCCCGCCCGTCGCCCACCGCGCCGGGCTCCGGCGTCCGCACGCCGTCCGGTGCCGCACCGGTACGCAGCCGGCGGATCGCGGCGAGGTCGGTCGGCTCGGCGGCGTCGAGGGCGGCGGGGCGGCGGTCCAGCTCGTCCAGGATCTCGCCGGCGAGCGCCCGCAGCGCGGGCGTGGCCGGCCGCTCGGACGCGCCGGAGTGCAACGGCTCGGGGTCCCCGCCGGCGGCCACCCAGGACTCGCGCAGGTCGGTGACCTCGACGCCGTCGAGCACCGCCTGGGCGAGCCCGTGGCCGACCAGGTCCTCGGGCTGGACCCAGGTCAACCGCATCACGACAGCAGCCCGTCGTACCCGGCGTCGACGGCGGCCCGCGCGGCCCGGTCTGCGGTACGGATCCGGCGGGTCACCGCGGCGAGCCGCTCCCCCGGTGCGACCAGGTCGGTCCGGCTGGCCGTCGCGACCGCCGCGGCAAGGTCGGCGTCCACGGCGTCGCGGCCGTGCAGGGCGCCGGCGATGGCACCGGCCATCGACGCGATCGAGTCGGCGTCCCGGCCGTAGTTGACGCTGCCCAGCACGGCCTCCCGCCAGTCGCCCTTGGCCAGTACCAGCATGCCGAGCGCCAGCGGCAGTTCCTCGATGCTGTGCACCCGGCTGGGCCGGCGGGCGCCGAGCCCCTGGTCGCGGTAGTCGTCGCCGACCGTGTCGTACGGGCGGATCGCGGCGCGCAGCGCGCCGGACTCGATCGCCTCGGTCCAGTGCGCGAGCGTGCCGGCGGCGGTCACCACCGCCTCCACGGCCGCCCGGGTGCCGTCCTTGGCCAGCCGCAGCGCGGCGGCCACCACGTCGTCGACGGTGGCGCCGGGCGCCGCGGCGGCGGCCACGCTCGCGGCGAGCACCCCGGCCGCCTCCCGGCCGTAGGAGGCCTGGTGCGCGCCGGCGACGTCGATCGCCTCCGCGTACGCGGCGTCCGGGTCGGCGGCGTTGACGATGCCCACCGGCGCCATGTACATCGCCGCGCCGCAGTTGACCGCGTTGCCGACGCCCGCCTCGCGCGGGTCGGCGTGCGCCCAGTGCAGCCGCAGCGCCAGGTACTTCTCGGCGAGGAACACCCGTTGCAGCGGCAGCGCCGCCGCCTCCAGCTCCGGCACCCAGCGGCGCTCACCGAGCATCAGCGGTACCAGCCGGGCCGCCACGTCGTAGGCGGTCAGGTGGGTGCCGGCCTGCTCGTACACCTCGACGAGCAGGTGCGTCATCAGGGTGTCGTCGGTGACGTGGCCGTCGCCCTTGTGGTACGGGGCGATCGGGCGCGCGTTGCGCCAGTCGGCGAAGTACGGGCCGACGATGCCGTCCACCCAGCCGCCCCAGCGCTGCGCGATCTGCGCCGGGCTCCAGCCCTCCGTCGCGCCGCCCAGGGCGTCACCGACTGCGGCGCCGACGAGGCAGCCGACCGCGCGCGATTCGAGGCTCTCACTGGCCACGGGTGGTCCTTTCCACGATGTCGAGCAGGTCGACCCCGGCGAGCGTGGGGTCGCAGCAGCCGGCCAGGATCCGACACCGGTCGGTCCAGGACGGCGGCAGGTCGGCGGCGCCGCGTACCGCACCGAGCAGGGCGCCGGTGAGGGCCGGCGCGCTGTCGGCGAGCGACGGCAGGGCGGTCGCGGCGAGGATGGTGTCGATCGCCGGGGTACCGCTGCGCAGCGCCACCGCGGTCAGCGCGGCGGCGACCGGTACGGTCTGGGCGGCGGCGCAGCCGTAGCTGTACACCCGGTCCACCAGCTCGTCCAGCAACGGCACGGCGTCCGCCGGCGTACCGGCCGGGTCGACGAGCGCGAGCGCCCGCCGCAGCGTGCGGCCGGGCAGCCGGTCCGCCGGCAGCTCGTCGGCCAGCGCGGCCAGCAGCGTGCTCGCGGCGGCGTCTCCGGTCGGCGCGGCATCGGCGGCGACCGGCGGACCGGACCGCACCACCGGCGCCGCATCCGCGGACGGTGCTGGTGCCGCGTCCCCGGCCGGTGCCGCATCCGCGGACGGTGCCGGGGCGGGGGGCGGCGCGGCGGTGACGGCGGCGGCGATCGCGGCGGCGACGGCGCGCGCGGCGGCGATCCCGTCCCCGGCGTGCGTCACCTCGGCGTCCCATTCGGCGAGCGTCGCCGCGTGCGCCGGGGTCGCGCCCAGCACGCCGAAGCCGACCGCCCGGATCGCCGCGGCGTCGTCGAAGTGGTGCGGGTTGCGGCGGCCGGAGTCCGGCGGCGACACACCGCGGCGCAGGTTGTCCACGGCGGCGGCCACCGCGATCCGGCCGGCCGGGACCGTACCGTCGGTCACCGCCGCCGTCCAGTGCGCGTGCACCGTGGCGCGGTCGGTCGGCCGGGTCGCGCCGGAGCGCAGCAGCGTCCAGGCGACCCATTCGGCGTCGTCGCCGGGACCGAGCCGTAACGGCGTCGGGTCCTGGTTGAGCGCGAACGGAACCGGCAGCGTGGTCACCGACTCCGCCTCGGCGAACGCGTCCAGTTCGCGGCGCAGCCGGCGGGTCCAGCCGGGAAGCAGCCGGGAGCGGTGCACCCGGGCCGGCCAGCCGGCGGCATCGCCGACCGCGAGGCCCAGTACCGCGCCGCGACGGCGGTCCCGCTGGTGCGTGTCGGTGCGGTCGATCGGTTCGCTCATCGCGGTGCGGTCCTTGCCTCGGGGCCGGCCGTCGACGGCGGCTGCGGGGCTGCCGCCCTGGCAAGTCGTGCCTCGACGAGGCGGTCGGCGAGGTCGGTCATGGTCAGCCCGGCGACGACCTCACCCAGGCAGCGGCCGGTCACCGGGCCGATCGCGGCGGCCCAGTCGGCGGGGATGCCAGCCATCCCGCGACTCGCACCGCACAGCGCGCCGGCGATCGCGGCGGTGGTGTCCGCGTCCCGGCCCATCGCCACCGCGGCCGGTACGGCCCGGCGCAGCTCACCGTCCGCGGCGAGGAAGGCGCCGAACGCCAGCCCGACCGCCTCCGGCGCGAGGTCGGTCCACGGGTAGCTGCGCACCACCAGCGCGTCGAGCAGCGCGTCCGGCCCGGCGGCGGTACCGGCGGTGGCCAGCGCCGCCGCCGTCCACGAGTCGCCCGGTACGCAGCCGCGGGCCGCGGTGAGGACGGCACCGGGGCGGGCGCCGTCCAGGGCGGCGGCGACCGCGGCGGCGACCGCCTGGCCGGCGTACACGCCCTCGCCGTCGTGGCTGACCGCGCCGTCCACCGCGGCCAGCCGGGCGGCCGTGGCGACGTCGCCCGCCGCGTACACCCCGTGCACCGCGGCGCGCATCGCGAGCCCGTCGCTCCACGAGTGCAGGTGCTGACCGGACGCGGGCGGCCGCAGCCCGGCGCGCAGGTTCTCGATGGTGCCCAGTTCGCTGAACCCGGCGCCCGGAAACCCGCCGGACCGGCCGGCGAGGTGGCGTACCCACGCGTCGGCGACCTGCTCGCTGGTCAGCGCGGTGCCGTGCTCGATCAGCAGCAGCGCGCTGAACGCCGCGTACTCGGTGTCGTCGGTACCGGCCGGCTCGTCGCGCAGGAACCCGGTCACCGTGCCCCACCGTTGCGCGATGGCCGCGGCGGTCATGTTCTCCGCCGGCGCGCCCATCGCGTCCCCGATCGCGAGGCCCAGCAGGGTGCCACGAGCCCGGTCGCGGGCCGCGCCGGGGTCGGGTCCGGCCCGGCCGGGTGTGGGATGCCCGGCCGGCCCGTGGACGTCGTGCTCGCGGTTCAGTGTCCGCCCCCGGCGACCTGCTTCCAACCCTTGGTGAGCTGGTCGGTGAGCTTGCTGGTGCTGATGTCGTTCGCCAGGTAGCGCTGCAGCGCCGGGGTGGCGATCTGGTCCTTCCACTGCGGGTAGTCCTTGGCGTGCAGGTACGGCGCGTCCACGCTGTGCTCGCCGGAGACCAGGATCTGGTCCCAGCCGTCCTTGCCGCCGGTCTGCGCCCGGACCGCCTTGCGGGCGCTCGCGGTGGCCGGGATCAGCCAGTCGCTCTGCGCCAGCTTCGCCAGGTTGGCGTCGGCGACGAAGTAGTCGATGAACTGCGCCGCCTCCTTGACGTGCTTGGTCGCCTTGGACACCGACAGCGTCTGCGAACTCGCCGGCTGGGCGCTGGTGGTACCGGCCAGCGGCGGCAGCACCGCCCAGCCGAAGCCCTTCGGCGCCTGCTCCTGGATCTGCTGCGCCACGTACGATCCGGCCACCATCATGGCGTACTTCCCGGCGTAGAAGCCGGGCAGCACGTCACCGCCGGACTGCGTCAGGCTGGTCAGGTCGATCGACTTGTCGTCGTAGGCCATCGCGTGGATGCGCTGCGGCACCTGCAGCTCCGCAGTACCGACGGTGATGCTCGCGCTGTCCCCGGTGTTCCGGAACCACTTCCCACCGAAGTTCGCGGACAGGTTGAGCACGGTGGCGGCCGGTTGCTTCAGCCCCCACCCGACCCCGTGACTGCCCTTGCCGGTCAGCTTCTTCGCCATCGCCCGGAAGTCGTCCCAGGACAGCGACTTCCCGGTCGGTACCGAGACACCGGCCTTGCCGAGCGCGGTGGTGTTGGCGAACACCACGTAGGTCTGCTGCAGGGTGGGTACCGCGATCACCTTGCCGTCGACGGTCAGCGAGCTCCACACCCCGTCGGAGACGTTGTCACGCAGTGAGCTCGACAGGTACGGCTTGAGGTCGGCGAAGTAGCCCTGCTGGCCGAACCCGATGATGTCGGCGTTCTCGTCGTGGATGATGTCCGGCGCGGTGCCGCCGGCAAGCTGGGTGACGAGCTGGTCGTGCACGTTGTCCCAGCTGCCCTGGATCAGTTCGACCTGCACCTTGGGGTGCTTCGCGTTCCAGGCCTTGACGGCCTTCTTGGTCTGCGCGACGGTCGTGTCGGCGAACGCCAGCGACTGGAACTTCAGGTGCACCGTGCCGTTGGCGTCGGTGTTGTCGGAGCTGCTGCCGCCGCCGTTGGTGGCGCAGCCGGTCAGGGTCGCTGCCGAGGCCGCGAGCATCGCGGTCAGGGCCGTCCTTCTGTGCATCGGAGGGGTTCCTTCCTTCACCTGTGGCGGGGTCAGCCCTTGACCGCGCCGGCCAGCAGGCCGGAGGTCAGTCGGCGCTGCATCAGCGCGAAGAAGACCAGGCTGGGGATCATCGACAGCAGCGATCCCGCGGCGAGCGGGCCGAGCTGTACCTGGCCCTCCTGGCCGACGAAGCGGGCAAGCGCCAACGGCAGGGTGTTGAGCGTGGGATCCTGGATGAGCACGAGCGCGAAGAAGAACTCGTTCCAGGACAGGACGAACGCGAACATCGAGGTGGCTGCGATGCCCGGCAGCAGCAGCGGGAACACGATGGAGGTCAGGGTGCGCAGCCGGCTCGCACCGTCGGTCGCCGCCGCCTCCTCCAGCTCGGCGGGGATCTTCGCCACGTAGCCCTGCAGCATCCACAGGGCGAACGGCAGCGACCAGACCAGGTCGACCAGGACCAGGCCGACCAGCGAGTCGATCAGCCCGAACTGCTTCAGGATCAGGAACAGCGGCACCACGATCAGGATGATCGGGAACACCTGGGAGACGAGGATCCACCCCATCGCCACGCCCCGCAGCCGGCTGCGGAACCGCGCCAGGGCGTACGAGGCGGGTACCGACACGAGGATCACCAGTGCGGTCGTGCAGCCCGCCACGATCAGGCTGTTCGCCCCGGCCCGCAGCAGGTCCTGCTGCTCGATCGCGGACCGGAAGTTGGTCAGCGAGAACGACTCCGGCAGCAGGCTCGGCGACAGCGACGCCAGCTCGCGGGGTGTCTTGAACGACGTGGACAGCAGCCAGACGAGCGGGAAGCCGAGCAGCACGACGTAGCCGGCGAGTGCGAGGTAGGACAGCGCCCGGCCGACGGTGAGGCGACGTGGAGTCACTGGGCGGCCCGCCTTTGCGCACGCAGGTACACGAACATCAGCAGCACGATCACCGCGACGATCACCACTCCCATCGCGGCGGCCAGCCCGAAGTTGCCGTACTTGAACGCCTCGTTGTACGCGAACAGCATCGGCAGCATCGTCTTGCCGCCGGGCCCACCGGCGGTGAGCACGTACACCAGGCCGAACTCGTTGAACGACCAGATGAAGTCGAGCGTGGTGATGGCCACGATCACCGGGCGCAGCGAGGGCAGGACGATGTGCCAGAACCGGCGCCAGCTGCTGGCACCGTCGACCGCGCCGGCCTCCAGCACGGCCGGGTCGACCGACTGCAACCCGGCCAGCAGCACCACGGTGGTGGCCGGCATCCCCACCCAGACGCCGACGAAGATCACCGCCGGCAGCGCGGTCGAGAAGTCGCCCAGCCAGTTGACGTTGTGGTCGATGATGCCCAGCGTGGACAGGATCCCGTTCACCGGACCCGATCGCGGGTCGTACATCAGCTTCCACATGATCGCGATGATCACCGGCGGCATCGCCCACGGGATCAGCGCGAGCACCCGGGCGAACGCGGCTCCGCGCAGCCTCATGTTGAGCAGCAGCGCCAGCCCGAGCGCGAGCAGGAACTGCAGCACGGTCACCGAGACCGCCCAGACCAGGCCGATCCGGAACGAGTCCCAGAACAGCCCGTACGAGCCGAGGTCGGCGAAGTTGCGCAGCCCGACGAACGCGCCCGGCCGGCCGGCCGTGGTGTCGGTGAAGGCGAGGTAGATGCCCTGCAGCAGCGGCCAGACCGACAGCAGCGCCACCGGGATCAACGCCGGCAGGACCAGGATGGTGCCGCCCGCGTCGCGCCGGCGCCGGCGGGCCGCCGGCGCGGCGGGCGCCGGTACCGGCGGGTCGAGTGTCGCGTGCTGGCTCATCGGACCCCTTCCTGCGGTGCCGGGGTGGACGACTCGCGGACGGTCAGCCACGGGTCGACGACGACCCGCTCGGCGGGCCGGTCCGGGTCGGCGATCCGGTCCAGCAGCAGCCGGGCGGCGGCCGCACCGCGCTCGCCGGAACCGAGGTTGACGCTGGTCAGGCCGGGTGAGACGACCGCGGCCAGGTCGGTGTCGTCGATGCCGACCACGGCGAGCTCGTCCGGCACCCGGATGCCGCGCGAGTGCGCCACCCGCATCACGCCGAAGGCGAGCAGGTCGTTGGCGCACAGCACGGCGTCGGGTCGGTCGTCGAGCACCCGTTCGGCGATCTGCCGACCGGCGTCGACGGTGAACGCGCCGGCCGCGTAGCGCCGCCCGGCGCCGGCCAGCAGCCGCTCGTCGGCCCGGTCGAAACCGCGCTGTCGCGCGCTGCCCGGCACGGTGTCGACGGGACCGTTGACGAACGCGATCCGGCGCCGGTCGGTGTCCACCAGGTGCTGCATCGCCAGCTGCACGCCGGCGGCCGAGTCGGCCTGCACCGCGTCCACCGGTACCGCCGCGGGCGGGGTACCGATGACCACGGCGGGGTGCCGCAGCCGTTGCAGCGCCTGCAGGATCGGTTCGGTCATCCGCAGCGGGCTGATGATCACGCCGTCGGCGTAGCCGCTGGACAGCCCGTCCAGGATGGCGATCTCCTCGGCCACCTCGGAGTTGCCGGTGGACAGCAGCAGCCGGTAGCCGGCGTCCTTGACCACGGCGGCGACCGCGCGCATCAACCCGGTGTAGACCGGGTTGCCGACGTCCGGCACCACCAGGACGAGCTGCTCGGTGCGCCCGACCTTGAGCGACCGGGCCCGGGCGTCCGGGGTGTACCCGAGCGAGTCGACGGCGGCGCGCACCCGGGTGGTCATCTCGGGGCTCGCCGGCAGGCCGTTGAGGACCCGGGACACCGAGGCGACGGACACCCCGGCCAGGTCGGCGACCTGACTGAGCGTAGGGCGTGCGGACAGCGTCAACCCACCGCTCCTCTCCCGGATGACCAGCTGAAAACGTTCTTGTAAACGACTACAGCGGCAAGCTACCGCACGCCTCCGAGCACGTCAACGGTCGATTTCGCGGGGAGAACACGCAGGTTACGGCGGTACCCGACAGTTCGGGCGGGGGTTTTCGCGGGTGCCGGGCGGCGCACCCTGCCGGGCACCCGAAACCGTACGCAGGCGGACTACCGTGCGTCATCTTCGGCCGGCACGGTGGCCCGGTACCCGAAGCGCGGCGACGACCATCGTGGTCGTCGCCGCGGCGGGCTCCGATCGGGCCGGCCCGCGGGCCGGCCGCACCGCCCGGCCGGCCGTACTGCCCGGCCGGGCGGCGCGTGGAGCGCTCAGTGGAAGGTGTGGAGTGCTCAGTGGAAGGTGAGGGAGACCGAGTCGACGGTCTCGCTGCCCGGGCACAGGAAGCTGCCGGACGTCTTGGCCGCCGTGTACGGCCCGCCGGTGTAGGTGCGGGTGCCGCTCTGCCGGCTGACCGTCAGGTCGGTCACCTGGTACCCGCAGGAGATGCCGGCGACCGTTGCCGAGACGTCGATCTCGGGCGAGGTCGCGGTACCGGTGGAGTCGTCGAACGTGACGCTGGGGTCGTTGCCGAGGCTGGCGCTGATGCTGCCGCCGCAGCTCGCGGACACCGTGGTGTGGTCGATGGTCAGCGTGTTCGGCGGTACGTCGCTGGTGCTGGCGTTGGTCCAGGTGCAGGTCGAGCCGGCGACGGTGATCGAGCCGTCGACCTGGCCGCCCGCGGCGTAGGCGGCGTTGCTGCCGAGCAGCAGCGCCGCGCTGGCCGCGACCGTCAGGCCGACGAGGGTACGGACGGGCTTCATGGGGGCCTCCTCGCTGGCGACGAAACACGAAGAAGTTTCAGAACCATCGAAGCACATCATGATGAATACGTCTATATACCCTAAAGGGTTCAATCGCGCCGAACGGGCACAGTTGCCGCGTGGCGCACCTCCCGCGCCGCCGCGACCAGGTTGCGCAGGGCCTCGGTCACCTCGGCGTAGCCCCGGGTCTTCAGCCCGCAGTCCGGGTTCGCCCACACCCGGCCGGCGGGCAGCGCCACCCGCGCGGCACGCAGCTCGTCGGCGATCTCGACGACCGACGGCACCCGCTGCGAGTGGATGTCGTACACGCCGGGGCCCAGGCCGCGCGCGAAGGACCGCAGCGCCGGCTCGACCAGGATCCGGCCGTGCGAGCGCGCCGACTCGATGCTCGTCACGTCGGCGTCCAGCGCATCGATCGCCGCGAGTACCTCGTCGGCATCGGAGTAGCAGAGGTGGGTGTGGATCTGGGTGTCGTCACCGGCACCCGAGGTCGCCCGACGGTACGCGGCGACCGCCCAGTCCAGGTAGTCGTCCCGCTCGGCGGCGCGCAGCGGCAGCAGCTCGCGCAGCGCCGGCTCGTCGACCTGCACGATGCCGATACCCTCCGCCTCCAGATCCGCCACCTCACCCCGGACGGCCTCCGCGACCTGGTGCACCACCGTGCGCAGCGGCAGGTCGCCGCGCACGAACGACCACGCCACGATCGTCACCGGTCCGGTCAGCATCCCCTTGACCGGCCGGTCGGTCCGGGACTGCGCGTAGCGGGCCCAGCGCACCGTGATCGGCCCGGTCCGGCGCACCTCGCCGTGCAGGATCGGCGGCCGGGTGCAGCGCGACCCGTACGACTGGACCCAGCCGTTGCCGGTGACCGCGAACCCGTCCAGGTGCTCGGCGAAGTACTGCACCATGTCGTTGCGTTCCGGCTCGCCGTGCACCAGCACGTCGAGGCCGAGCTGCTCCTGCAGCGCCAGCACCCGGTCGATCTCGGCCTCGATGATCGCGTCGTACCGGGCGGGGTCGAGCCGGCCGGCGGCCAGCTCGGCGCGGGCGGCGCGCAGCTCGCCGGTCTGCGGGAACGAGCCGATCGTGGTGGTCGGCAGGTCCGGCAACGCCAGCCGCGCGGCCTGCGCCGCGGCCCGCACCGGGTACGGCGAGCGGTCGGTGACCGGGGGAAGCGCGGCCGGGGCGGCGGCCGGTACCGGGGCCGGGACGGTCCCGGTACCGGTGTCGCCGGCGGCGAGCGCCACCACCTCGTCCACCTTCTGCGCCGCGAACGCCAACTGCCCGGTCAGGTCCGCCGGCAGGTCGGTCTCCGCGGCCAGGTCGTACGGCACGTGCAGCAGCGAGCACGAGGTGCTCACGGAGACGGGCACGCCCGCGGCGCGCAGCCGGTCCAGCTGCTCGTTGGCCCGCGTCGCGTCGGTTCGCCAGACGTCCCGGCCGGACACCACACCGGCGACGATCACCTTGCCCCGCACCACGTCCAGCTCGTCCGGCAGCTCGCCGCGGACCAGGTCCAGGCCGATCGCCTCCACCGGCGAGGCGGCGAGCACCGGCAGCGCCTCCCGCAACGCGCCGAAGTACGAGGCGACGAACAGCGCCGGCCGGTGCGCCAACCCGCCGAGCCGCCGGTACGCGGTGGCCGTCGCGGCCAGCTCGTCCGGGGTGCGGTCGGCGACCAGCGCCGGCTCGTCCAGCTGCACCCAGCCGGCACCGGCGTCGGCCAACGCACCGAGGATCTGCTCGTACGCGTCGAGCACGGCGTCGAGCCGGGACAGCGGCGTGAACCCGGCCGGCGCGCCGGCGGTCGGCTCGGACAGCAGCAGGAAGGTGACCGGACCGAGCAGTACCGGCCGGGTCTCGACCCCGAGCTCCCGCGCCTCGGCGTACTCGGCCAGCGGCTTGGCCGGGTCGGCCCGGAACCGGGTCTCCGGCCCGATCTCCGGCACCAGGTAGTGGTAGTTGGTGTCGAACCACTTGGTCATCCGCAGCGGCGCGAGCCCGTCCGCACCGCGGGCAGCGGCGAACACGGTGTCCTCCGGCGTGCTCCGCCGGTACCGGTCGGGTACCGCACCGAGCAGCAGCGCCGCGTCGAGTACCTGGTCGTAGTCGGAGAAGGTGTTGGAGACCTGGCCGGCCAGGCCACGCCCGGCGAGATCGGTCCAGGTCCCGGCGCGCAGCCGGCGACCGGTCTCGCGCAGCTGCGCGAGGTCGGCCTTGCCGGCCCAGTACGCCTCCATCGCTCGCTTCAGCTCCCGCCGCGGGCCGATCCGCGGGTACCCGAGGATCGTCGCCGCCGGGAACTCCGGCGCGGCGACGCGGCGCCGGCCGGCGGACTCGGGTACCGGGCGGTGCGGGGTGGCTGGCTGCGGCATGGCGCTCTCCTCGGGCCTCGCGACGTACGGGTCCGGGCAGGCTAGCCAGCCCGGCAACCGCCCCGGTCGATCAATTTGACAGACTTATCGCTGGTGACGACATGACGGGGATGCTGGAGCGGTTGCCCTCGCTGCGCGACGTGCGCTGCTTCGTCACCGTGTCCGAGTTGCGGAGCTTCTCCGCCGCGGCCCGCTCGCTCGGGCTCTCCCAACCCGCGATCAGCCAGGCGGTCGGCCGGTTCGAGCGGGCACTCGGCTGCCGGCTGCTGGAGCGCAGCAGCCGGTCGGTGCGGCTGTCGGCCGCGGGTGAGGCGCTGCTCGCACCGGCCCGGTCGCTGTTGACCGAGGCCGGCGCGCTGCTCGCCGCCGCGGACCGCTGGTCGGCGGCGCCGGGACCAACGATCACGCTTGCTTATCCGCCGATGCTGGGGACCTTTGCGGCCCGGATCGCCCGGCGGCTGACCCGCCGGCAGCCCGGCGCCGAGGTGTTGCTGCGCTCCGCCGGCCAGCGGGAGGCCGCCGAGCTGGCCGCCACCGGTACCGTCACCGCCGCGATCCTGGCCGCACCGGTTCCGCTGCACCTGACCGCGATCCCGCTGTTCACCGTGATGATCGACCGGCTGGCGGTACCGACCGGCGACCCGCTGGCGCAGCGCCGCTCGCTCGGCCCGGCGGCACTGACCGGCCGCCGGGTGCTGGTACCGGCCCACCGCCCAGCCGGCGGACCGTGGCCGGCGCTGGTCGCGGCGCTACCGCCGCGCTCGCCGTACCCGGCCGCCGACGACCTGGAGGACCCGTCGGCGGCGCTGGATCTGGTCGCCGCCCGGATCGCCCTGCTACCCCTGCCGAGCCTGGTCGCCGACACCGTCCGCCGCCCCGACGTCCGGTTCGTACCGCTGGCCGAGCCGCCACCGCCGCTGCGGTTCCGCCTGGCCTGGGCGGCGGACGCCCAGGATCCGGCGGTGCTGATCCTGGCCCAGGCCGTCCAACGACTCCTGCAAACCCGCTGACACCGCCGACCACCGCGTGTCCGGCGGCCGGTCAGGAACCGTCGCGGCGGGCGACGAGCAGCTCGACGCCGTCCAGGATGCGGTCCAGGCCGAAGTCGAGCGCCTGGTCGCTGCCGCCGTGCTCGACGGTCGCATCGAGCGCGGCGGTGAGCGCCGGGTAGCGGTCCCGGTGCGCGCGCAGCACCGCCACCATCCCCTCCTGCAGGTTCCGCTCCGGGCTGGCCGAACCCGCCGCCGCGTCCTGCTGCGCGATCGAGCGCACGTGCCCGATCAGCGTCGCGGCCACGTCGAGCATCTCACCTCCGGTCAGCCCGGTACCGGCCAGCCGGGCGCAGGCGACCTCCATCCAGGCCAGTTCGTTCGGCCCGACGGGCCGCGGGCCGACGGTGGTGGACAGCGCCCACGGATGCCGCAGGTAGCCGGCGAAGATGTGCCGGGCCCAGGCGTCCATCGCCGGCCGCCACGGCCCGGCGGGCAGCTCCGGCGGGCCGCCGAGCGCGGCCTCGGTCATCAGTGCGATCAGCTCCGCCTTACCGGGGACGTACCGGTACAGCGCCATCTTGGTCACTTCCAGGGCCTCGGCGACCCGCTGCATGGTGACGGCGGTCAGCCCTTCGGCGTCGGCGAGCGCGACGCCCGCGGCGGCGATCCGGTCGTGCGTGAGCGTCGGCTTCGGGCCGCGTCGGCCGGCCGGTGGCCGCTCCCACAGCAACGCGAGCGCGTCCTTGCGTACCGCCATCGGATTCCTCCTTGCCGCCGGATCAGATCTGTGTCTATAGTAATCTGTATCCGATGGAAACAATTAAGGAGCGGTCATGACAGCGGCACTGAACGGCTACCGGGTCCTCGTCTCCGGCGGCGGCGTCGCCGGCCCCGCGCTCGCCTGGTGGCTCGCGCACTACGGCGCCGAGGTCACCGTGGTGGAGAAGGCGGCAGCGCTGCGCGAGAGCGGCTTCGCGGTCGACTTCCGCGGCCCGACCCACCTCGGCGTGCTGGCGAAGATGGGCGTGCTCGACGAGCTACGGGCGCTGCAGACCGGCGGCAACGCCATGTGCAGCGTGGACGGGGACGGCCGGGAGATCTTCACGCTGCCGGCCGAGTTCACCGGCGGCGAGATCGAGGTGTACCGGCGGGACCTGTCCCGGGTGTTCTACGAGCACAGCCGCGGCAGCTGCCGCTACCTGTTCGGCGACGAGATCGTCGAGCTGACCGACACGGACAGCGGGGTGCGGGTCAGCTTCGCCGGTGGCGACACCCAGCGCTACGACCTGGTCGTCGGCGCGGACGGGCTGCACTCGGCGGTGCGCCGGCTCGCGTTCGGCCCGGAGTCGCGGTTCGTGCGGCACCTCGGCTACCACATCGCCGGTTGGGAGCTGCCCAACGACATCGGCGCCGACCGCACCTCCCGGCAGTACAACGAGCCGGGCCGGATGGCAAGCGTCGCGGCCGACCTGCGGGTCGCCGGTACCGCCGGTGCGATGGCGGTGTTCCGGTCCAGGCCGGCGAACGTCGACTGGCACGACCAGGACGCGCAGAAGGAATTCGTCACCGCGGCACTGTCCGGGATGGGCTGGCACGTGCCGCGACTGCTGGCCGGGCTCGCCGACGCCGACGAACTGTACTTCGACGAGATCGCGCGGGTGCACGCCGCGCGCTGGACCGCCGGCCGGGTGGCGCTGCTCGGCGACGCCGCGTGGGGCGTCACCCTCGGCGGGATGGGCGTCGGCACCGGCGTGGTCGGCGGGTACGTGCTGGCCGGCGAGCTGGCGGCGACGGGCGGCGCGCACCAGCCGGCACTCGCCGCGTACGAGCGGCGGATGCGGCGGTTCGCCGGTCGCTGGCAGCGCGGCGCCCACCCGGGCCGGTTCCTCGCCCCGGCCACCGGGTACGGGCTGACGCTGCGCAACGGCATGTTCGCCAACCGGTTGGTGCGCCGGATGATGCTGTCCGGCACCTCCTCGCTCGCCACCGACGCCGGCCTGCCCGACTACCAGGCCGCGGCCTGAGCACCGGGACCGCGGGGCGGCCCGCCCGCATCGGCCCGGTGCGCCGACCGTCGGTGATCGTCGGCACCCTGTCGCCCGTCGCGGTACCCGACCGGCTGGAGCATCTGGTGCTCGCGGCCGGCGAAGGTGCCGGGTCACTTGAAGCCGGAGGTCTTGATCGACTCGACGATGCGGCGCTGGAAGATCACGAACAGCCCCAGCGTCGGCAGCGCCGAGATCGTCGACGCGGCCAGGCTGAAGTTCCAGTCCGCGGCGTGCTGCTGCTGGAACGCGGCGATCCCCACCTGCACCAGGGACAGGTCGGTGCTGGTGGTGACCACCATCGGCCACAGGAACGCGTTCCAGTTGGCCAGGAAGAACAGCACCGCGAGGGCGGCGAACACCGGCCGGGACAGCGGCAGGATGACCTTCCAGTACACCCGCCAGTAGCCGCAGCCGTCGACGATCGCCGCCTCCTCCAACTCCTTGGGCAGCGACAGGTAGAACTGCCGGAGCAGGAAGATGCCGAACGCGTTGAAGATCGACGGGATGATGATCCCCGCGTAGCTGTCCAGGATCCCCAGCGTGTGCACGATCAGGAACAGCGGCACCAGGATCACCGGGAACGTGATCAGCAGGGTGGAGAAGATCAGCACGAACACGGTGTCGCGGCCGGGGAACCGCAGCCGGGCCAGCGCGTACGCGGCCATCGAGTGGAAGAACAGCGCCACCACGGTGACCACCACGGCCACGATCAGGCTGTTGAGCAGGTAGCGCGGGAACGGCACCTGGGTCAGCACGTACGAGAAGTTGTGCAGCGTCGGGTGCGCCGGCAGCAGCGACGGCGAGAACACGTCGTCGGGGGTGCGGAACGCGCCGGACACCATCCACAGCAGCGGGAACACCGCCGCCACCGCGAGCACCAGCGCGACGGCGAACCGTACCCAGCCGCTCCTGGCGGTCCGGGCGCGGGCCGGTCGGCGTGCCGCCCCGGCGGCGGGCGCCGGGTCAGTCGCGGGCATCGTTGAACCGCCCTCCCCGGGTCAGCGCGAACAGGCCGACCGACCACGCCAGCAGGATCGCCACGATGAACGCGCCGATCGCCGAGGCGTAGCCGTACTCCCCGTAGACGAACGCCTGCTCGTAGATGTAGTAGATGATCAGTGAGGTGGAGTTCGCCGGGCCACCGGAGGTCATCACGTAGATCAGGTCGATGCCGCCGGTGAGCATCGAGACGGTCGAGGTGAGCAGGATGAAGAAGCTGGTCGGCTTCAGCAGCGGCCAGGTGATGTGCCGGAACTGCTGCCACAGGCTCGCCCCGTCGATCGTGGCGACCTCGTAGTACTCGCGTGGGATGTCCTGCAGGCCGGCCAGGAAGATCAGCATGTAGTAGCCCATCGCGAACCAGATGGTGACCGCGACGACCATCCACAACGCGAGGTGCGGGCTGCCCAGCCAGCTCGGCGAGCTGATCCGAAAGAAGCCCAGCACCCGGACCGCGAAGCCGGTCTGGTCGGTGAGCATGAACTTCCAGATCAGCCCGATCACCACCAGGCTGATCACGTTCGGCGCGAAGAACGCTCCGCGGAACAGCCCGACCAGCGGGAACTTCTGCCGGATCAGCAGCGCCAGCGCCAGGCTGACCACGAACAGCCCGGGGATGAGCACCACCAGGTAGAGCAGCGTGGTCTGCAGGCTGCCGAGGAACAGCGGGTCGGCGAACATCCGCCGGTAGTTGTCCAGCCCGATGAACGTGTAGCCGCCGAACCCGTCGACCTGGAAGAAGCCGAGCACGATGCACACGACCATCGGCACACCGACGAACAGCGCGAGGCCCAGCACGTCCGGCGCGAGGAACAGCCCGGCCGCGAGGCGTTCCCGGCTGCGGCGCGACAACCGGGGGTCGTGCGGGTCGTCGGCGCCTCGCGCGCCGAGCGTTTCCCCACCGCGAGATCGGTCACAGGATCTGCACCCCCCGGTAGCTGGTGAGGTAGGCGTCGATGGTGTCGCTGGCGAGCCTGGCCTGCGTGGCCGGATCGGCGCCGGCGAACTCGCACTGCTGGATCGCGTCCGAGATCGCCTTGTACACCACGGGCGGGTAGCGCGGTTCGCCCCGGCCGGTCGGGAAGATCTCGTCGGCGAACTTCCTCATCACCGGATGGTCGTACCCGCCGGACCTGCGCCCGGCCGCGAGCGCCGAGGCGCGCGGGGCGATGTCGCTCTTGGCCACCGTGCACCAGTCGACGACCCGCTGGATCGAGTCCCGCTCCATCGAACCGAGCGCCCAGACGCAGAACTTCGCCGCCGTCTCCGGATCCTTGCCGCGCGCGTTCGCCACGAAGGCCCAGCCACCCAGCGCGGTCCGGGCGGTGCCGCCGGCCGGCCTCGGCAGCGGGATCACGCCGTACCGGTACTTCGGCTTGCGGTACTTGAACGCCGACACCGTCCAGATGCCGCTGAGCGACATCGTGGCGTACCCGCCGCCGAGGCCGGCGACCGCGTCGCTGTCGGGTACCGGGGAGGTGCGCGGGCGATACCGGTCTGGATGCAGTCCTGCCACAGCTTCAGCGCGGCCCGGGCGCCGGACGAGTCGAAGCCGGAGTGGCCGTGAGTGACCGCGTCCGCGCCGGTCTGCCACAGGAACGGGTACCAGGTGAAGTTCTGGTAGTAGCCCTGCTGGTTGGGCAGCATGATCGGTGGCGCCTTGCGGGTCTTGAGCTTGTCGCCGAAGTCCAGCAGCTGGTCCCAGGTGCGCGGCAGGTCGGACTCGGCCAGGTGCGCGGACTCCATCGCCGGCTCGGAGTAGAACATCGCGAGCGGCTCGATCTCCATCGGCAGCCCGTACACCTTGCCGTCGGCGGTGCGGGTGGCCATGTTCGGCGCGAAGAAGTCCTTGACCGCCGCCGGCTCCATGTACGGGGTCAGCTCGGCGAGCACGCCGCCGTTGTAGTAGCGGGCGAAGTCGCCCGGCGAGAGCAGGAAGATGTCCGGCCCCTCCCCCGCGGCGAACGCGGTGGCGAGCTTCGGGTTGCCGAGCACCGTGACGTACTCCAGCCGGATCTTCGTCTCGTGCTGCGCGTTCCAGTCATTCACCATCCTGGTGAACCACTGGCTCTGCTTCACCACGTCCGGCGAGCCGCCGACCGGGGTGGGTGCGTAGAACTGCCAGAAGACCAGTTCCTTGCGGCCGGAGGCGGACGACCCGCAGCCGGACAGCAGAGCCGGCGCGGCGAGCGCACCGGCGCCCGCGCCGAACAGCGACCGGCGGCTGACGCCCATGGTCAACACACCTCCAGCGCGTCCGCGGTCAGCTCGTCGCCCGGGGTGCCGCCCGGTTCGGCCTGGTACCACCAGGCGGTGGAGGCGATGTCGTCGGTCAGCGGCAGGTACCGGCCGCCGGAGCGCCAGCCGAGCGCCTGCACGGTGACCCGCAGGTCGGTACCGAACCGGATCGGGTCGGGCAGGTGGAACCGGTACATGCCGAACCGCTGCTGGCTGTCGTACAACCCGTCCGGCGCGATCACCTGCGGCAGCCCGAGGTACGGGGTGGTGAAGCTGGTGTAGCCGGCACCCGGCACGTCGAAGTTCCAGGCGCCGCCGAAGTAGTCCTCGGTGCCGGTACCGCAGATGGTCGGGAACTCGTCGTCGCCGTCCAGGTGGAACTTCAGCTCCCCCTCGCCCCACCAGCCGCGCGAGTTGACCCCCCAGGCGAGGTAGGTACCGACGTAGTGGCCGGCGCCGCGCACCCCGGTCACGATCGGGTGCACCTCCCGGTACGGCAGCGGGTTGCTGCGGTGGAACTGGGTGTGCAGGTAGCCGGCGTCGGCGTCGACCGCGTCGAGTTCGTAGTCGATCTGGTAGTAGACGATCGCCGGCTCGGTGCCGAGGTTCTCCAGCGTCAGCCGGGCGGAACGGCGAAACGGCATCTCCCAGTAGCTGTTGAAGCCGCCGTGCGGGTTGACCGCCACCGGCACCGACGACACCTGGGCGAACCGGCCCCAGCCGGAACAGAAGAAGTCGCCCACCGGGGTCTCGACCGCGGGCACCTCGGCGCCGTCCCAGGTGATGCGCAGGACCAGCGAGCGCCAGTTGTCCGGGTGGGTGGTCAGCCACAGGTGCCGGATCGTCGCCGGCCCCTCGATCTCGCCCAGCGCCGTGGTCGCGCCGGCGGCGATCTCGATGCTGGGTGAGACCTTCCAGCCGCGACCGAGATCACGCGCGGCGTGCGCGCCGGTACCCTCGGTGGCCCGCCCGCCGGCACCGGGCGCGCCGGTGGGGTTCTCCGGGCTGATCGATCGGGTCCGGCCCGCGGTGAGTCGGGCGATCCCGGCCGTGCCTCGAGTGCTCATGATGTCCTCCGCGCCCGCCACGGCGGTCCGCTGATGTCCTCGGCGTCCCGCTGGCGCGGTCCGCTGATCTACCCGGCGTCCCGCTGGCGCGGTCCGTCCTGTCGCAAGAAACCGATTTCTCGTAAGGTAGGGCGAGGCCCCCCGGCAGTCAAGGGCCGGCGCCGCCCCATCGACGCCGGGGCCGCCGTCCTGGGGCGTGCGGCGCCCCGGCACACGATGGGAGGACGATGGTGGCCATGCCGACCATCTACGACGTGGCCCGCCAAGCCGGCGTCTCGCCGGCGACCGTGTCCCGGGTGCTGAACGGAAGATCCACAGTGGACGCCGGGCTGCGGGACCGGGTCAACGCGGCCGCGCAGCGGCTCGGCTACCGGCCCAACTCGCTGGCCCGCAACCTGCGCCGCGCCACCACCAACCTGTGGGCGGTGGTCATCTCCGACATCAACAACCCGTTCTTCACCGCGCTGGTGCGCGGCGTCGAGGATGTCGGCCAGGGGCTCGGCTACTCGGTCGTGCTGTGCAACTCCGACGAGAACCCGGACAAGGAGGCCGACTACCTGCGCGCGCTGCTCGCCGACCAGATCTCCGGCTTCATCGTCTCGCCGACCAGCCGCACCGAGAACCTCGCCGCGCTGCACGCGGCGGGCCGCGCCGTCGTGGCGATCGACCGGCGACCCCGCGGCCTCGCCGTCGACACCGTCCTGGTGGACAACGAACACGGTGCCCGACAAGCCACCACACACCTGGTCGAGCAGGGTTTCCGACGCATCGCGTGCATCACCGGCCCGGCCCGGCTGAGTACCGCCAGCCGGCGGTTGCGCGGCTACCGGGCGGCGCTGCGGGCGGCCGGCATCGAACCGGACCCTTCGCTTTCGCGGCACGCCGACTTCCGCCAGCACGGCGGGTACGCGGCGATGGCCAGCCTGCTCGCCACCCGGCCGGCACCGGACGCGGTCTTCGTGACCAACAACCTGATGACCGTCGGTGCCCTGGAGTGCCTGGCGGACAACGACATCCGCATCCCGCAGCAGGTCGGCGTCGTCGGCTTCGACGACGTACCGTGGGCCACCTTCATCCGGCCCCCGCTGTCCACCGTCACCCAGCCGACGTACGAGCTCGGGCGCACCGCCGCGACCCTGCTCAAGGCGCGCATCGACGACCCGGACCGGCCGCCGGAGACCGCCACCCTGCACACCACCCTGCACGCCCGGGCCAGCTCACGGCGGCCCTGACGGTGCGCCGCGCACCCCGGTCGGCCCACCTGTCGTAGCCTGCCCACGGGGGTGGATGCGATGGTCGAGGTGCCGGGGCACCAGGAGCCGCACGACACCGGTTCGCTCGGACAGCGGTTGAACTGGCTGCGTGCCGGCGTGCTCGGCGCCAACGACGGGATCGTCTCGACGGCCGGGCTGGTGGTCGGTGTCGCCTCGGCGACCGCCGCCCGCGGCCCGATCCTCACCGCCGGGCTGGCCGGCCTCGCCGCCGGCGCGGTCTCGATGGCACTCGGCGAGTACGTGTCGGTGTCCAGCCAGCGCGACACCGAACGGGCCCTGCTCCGGCAGGAGCGCCGCGAGCTGCGCGAGGACGCCGACGCCGAGCTCGCCGAGCTGACCGCGATCTACCAGGCGAAGGGGCTGCGGCCGGAGACCGCCCAGCAGGTCGCGAAGGAGCTGACCGAGCACGACGCGTTCGCCGCGCACGCCGAGGCGGAACTGGGCATCGACCCGGAGGCGCTGACCAACCCGTGGCACGCGGCGATCGCCTCGGCGATCTCGTTCACCGTCGGCGCGTTGCTGCCGCTCGCCGCGATCCTGCTGCCCCCGCACGGGCTGCGCACCCCGATCACGTTCGCCGTGGTGCTGGTGGCGCTCGCCATCACCGGTACCGTCGCGGCGAAACTCGGCAGCGCCCCCGCAGGCCGGGCCGCGGTCCGGGTCGTCGTCGGCGGCGCGATCGCAATGCTGGTCACCTTCGGCATCGGCCACGCGTTCGGTACCACCGCGGCCTGATCGGGTCGCTACCGGTGGGCCCGGCCGCCGGTACCGGTGACCACCCGCGCCGGGCAGCCACGGCCGGCGCGCGACCGCTGTTGTCAGCGGCCACGGAAGGCGGCGCGGTAGGCCGACGGTGAGGTGTGCAACGCGGTCGCGAGGTGGGCGCGCAGCGACGCCGCGGTACCGAAGCCGGCCTGCGCGGCGACCCGGTCGACCGGCACGTCGGTGCCCTCCAGCAACTCGCGGGCCCGTTCCAGCCGGCGCTGCAGCAGCCACTCCCCCGGCGCGACACCGACCTCGGCACGGAACCGCCGGGTGAAGGTGCGCACGCTCATCGAGCCGCGCCGCGCCAGCTCGGCGAGCGGCAGCGGGCGATCCAGGTGGGCCAGCGCCCACTCGCGGACCGCCGCGGTCGTCGCGGCGGTCGCCGCCGGCACCGGCTGCCGGATGTACTGCGCCTGGCCTCCCTCGCGGTGCGGCGCGACCACGGTGTCCCGAGCGATCTCGTTGGCGACCGCGGCACCGTGGTCGCGCCGGACCAGGTGCAGGCACAGGTCGATGCCGGCCGCCTCGCCGGCCGAGGTGAGCACCTCGCCCTCGTCCACGTACAGCACGTCGGGGTCCAGCCGCACGGCGGGAAACAGCGTGCGGAACAGCGGCGCGGACCGCCAGTGGGTGGTTGCCCGGCGCCCGTCCAGCAGGCCGGCCGCGGCCAGCACGAACGCACCGGTACAGATCGACGCGATCCGGCTGCCCGCCCGCCGCTGCGCGAGCGTCGCGGCGAGCCGCGCGTCCAGCCGGCCGGTCTCGTCGGTGGCACCCGGCGCGTGCGCGGCCGGGACCAGCACCGTGTCGGCGGTACCCACGGTGTCCGGCCCCCGCTCGACCACGATCGGGAAGTCGGCGTCGGTACGCACCGGGCCGGGCACCGGCGTGCAGGTCAGCACGCGGTAGAGCGGGTCGCCGGTGGCCGACCGGGCTCGCCCGAGCACCTGATGCACCAGACCGAGTTCCAACGGCACCACACCGTCCCGGACCAGCACGGCCACCCGGTGCGGCCGGCGGCCGGGCGGCGGTGGGGTGGCAGGCATGGCCTGATCCTTGCACATGTTGGCCTTCGGGCCAATCGCGTGCCGGGCCCGGGCCCGGCACGGTGGAGGCGTGAACGCAACCGATGGAGGAGGTTCGCGGTGAAGATCCTGTGGGTGTCGGCGCATCCGGAGCCGCGGTCGCTGACCGGCGCGCTGCGCGCCGACGGGCTGCGCACCCTCGCCGCGCTCGGCCACCTGTACCGCGAGTCGGACCTGTACGCGATGGGCTTCGACCCGGTGGTCCGACGCGATGACTACCCGGCCGAGCCGCCCGGCGCTCGGCTGGACGTGGCTGCGGCGTCGCACCGCGCGTACCGGGGTGGGACCCTGCCCGCCGAGATCCGCACCGAACAGG
The DNA here is from genome assembly GCF_016865425.1 of Actinocatenispora thailandica. Classification (NCBI taxonomy): domain Bacteria; kingdom Bacillati; phylum Actinomycetota; class Actinomycetes; order Micromonosporales; family Micromonosporaceae; genus Actinocatenispora; species Actinocatenispora thailandica. The sequence continues at coordinate 3,646,770 of NZ_AP023355.1, forward strand.
ACAAACTACGCTGGGCGGACACCGTCGTGGTGCAGTTCCCGCTGTGGTGGTACGGCCTGCCGGCCATCCTCAAGGGCTGGTTCGACCGGGTGTTCGTCAAGGGGTTCGGCTACGGCGTGACCGATCGCGACACCGGCCGGATCCGCCGGTACGGCGACGGCACGCTCGCCGGCCGCCGCGCCCTCGCCGTGGTCACCGTCGGCGCGCACGGCCCGAGCCTGGGACCGCGCGGCATCCACGGTGACCTCACCGACACGCTGTTCGGCCTGCTGCACGGCACCTTCCACTACACCGGGATGCAGGTGCTGCCACCGCTGCTGCTCACCGGCGCGAACCGGGTGAGCGCGCAACGCTACGAGGCGATGCGCACCGAGCTGACCGACCGGTTGCACACCCTGGCCGACACCCCGCCGCTGCCGTACCGGTCGGAGCGCGGCGGCGACTACGACGCCGACCTGGTGCTGCGCGCCGACCTCGCCCCGGGCCGTACCGGCCCCGCCGTGCACAGCACCGACGGCGACGAGGAGCACCGGGCGCCGAAGACCGCGGCTGGGACCGTACCGCTGCCGTGACCACCGGGCGGTCCGGAGCGGGCCGGCGTGCGGGTCGGGAGCGGCTCAGCCGTCCGTCGACGCAACGCCGGTGTCCGCGTCGGCCCCGCTGGAGCCCGGCGCCGGTGCACCGTCGTCGCTGCGGAGCTCCATGAAACGGTCCGAATCGGCCAGCGGTCGGAAGCCGAACTGCCCGTAGAGACCGTGCGCGTCCGCGGTCGCCAGCATGACGCGCCGCAGACCCAGCGGTACCAGCGTCTCCCGGACCGCGGCCAGCAGCGCCTTGCCGACGCCCCGGCCGCGGGCGCCGGCGTCCACGAACACGTCGCAGAGCCAGGCGAACTCGACCTCGTCGGTGACCAGCCGGGCGTACCCGACCTGCTCGCCGTCCAGGTAGGCGCCGAAGTTGAGGGACTGCTCGATGCCACGGTCCACCTTCACCCGGGACCGGCCGCGGGCCCAGTACGACTCCTTCGAGAGCCACCGGAAGATCCGCTCCCGGTCCAGTCGGCCCGGGTCGGTGCAAATCTCGACATCCATGATCTCCGACGCTACGCCCGAGCCGGAGTCGCGGCCGAACGCCCGCCGGACGGGCGACGGACCTCCGCAGCCGCGAGCCGAGACCGGTCGGTCCATACTGACCGGAGAGGCGGGGCGACCGGAGCCCGCCGCAGGTCATGCCGCCGGCCGCACACCCGAGGCGGTGACGCCGGCCGGCGCACCACGGTGGACAGCGCGGGGTGGACAGCGCGAGGCACGCGCGGTGCGGTGCGAGCGGCTGGGACGGCGGCTCGGTGGCTCGGTGTCGGCATCGGAAATGCCGTGTGTTTGCTGAGACATTCCGCCACGACACCGTCCGATGTGGTCGATCGGCAGCCGGTCGGGCATGCTGGGGAGCGTCCCGGCCGGTCCGACGACAACGGCGTCGTCGGCACGGTTGTCGACGGCGACTTCACCCGGCCCCGCCGGATGGGGTCCGTGCGGTGCCACCGGGGGGTGCGGCGACGGCACAGGGTGTCTCCGGGTGGGTGTGGCAGTTCGGGCGGCAATGGGCGATTGTCCTGACCGCGAGTCCCGATAACACCACCGCTCGTTGAGCACAGATGTGACCTCGGCCCCGGCGGTTGGCCGCCCGCGGGTCCGGTTTGCGATGATGTCCTACGGTGCCTACGGCCGGGACTGCGGCCGTAGGCACCGCGACGGCTACGGGGGCCGGAGCACGACGCGCGTGTGAGGGGCCATGACCACGGGAGGCAACCGGCTGGTGAGTCCGGGGACGCAGATTCCGCGACCGCGAGGTGCCGTTGGCGCGCACCGCGCGGTGCCGCCGCGGGTGCGGCCGACCGGCTGGTGGTTCGACGTGGTGCTGGTCGCCATCTTCGTGGCGATCACCATCCCGCTGATCTTCAACGAGCGGCACATCCTGGCTCTCGACACCGCCGCGCTGCACTGGTCGGACAACCACCGCAACGCGCTGAGCTGGTGGACCGGATACGCGCTGAGCTGCCTCGGCCAGGGCGGCCCGCTGACCTACGGCACCCTCGCCATCGCGGTGTTCCTGGCCTGGCGCCGGCGCACCATCCGGCCGGTGTTCGTGCCGGCCGCCGCGTTCCTGCTCACCTACCTGGTGATCGGCCCGATCAAGGTGTGGAGCAACCGCGCCGTGCCGCACCACGGTCCGGTGGAGATGTTCGCGCACCCCTCCGGGCCGTACAGCATGGCCTACCCGTCCGGGCACACCGGCAACGCGATCGTCTGGTACGGGGCGCTGATGCTGCTCATCGGGCCGTACCTACCCCGGGCGATCTACTGGCTGGTCCGGTTCGGCGCGCCGGCGACGGTGGCGGCCACCATGGTGTACATCGACTACCACTGGCTGACCGACGTGGTCGCGGCGATCCCGCTCGGGCTGTTCCTGAGCCGGGTGCTCTACCGCATCCCGTTCGACACGATGCCGCTGCCACCCTGGCGACGACGGTCCGAGCAGCCGAGCAGGATCGAGTCCGACGAGCCGCGGCGCACGCTGCCCGCGCTCGTGCCGGCGTCCTGGGCCCAGCTGTCCGCCGGGCGACGCCCGGGCCCGCTGGCCCGGATCTGGTCCACCGGCCGGCCGGCCGGGCCGCCGGTCCGGTCCGACACGCCGGTGCAGCGCCGGCCCGGGGGCACCGGCCCGGCGGGCCGGCACCCGCACGCGCGAAGCGGCCCGATCCGGGTCCGCGACGATCACGAGTAGCCGCCCGGCCGCGGGCGTGGCCGCGAGCGACGATCCCGCCGTAGCGTGGTGCGGGTGACGACTCCCATCGCACCCGAACACCTGCCCCGCACGACCGGCGCGCTGCGCGCCTCGGGTCACCGGTACCGCAGCATCCGCATCGAGATCCGTGACAACCTGCTCGCCCGGCTGCGCGCGGGCCAGGATCCCTGGCCTGGCATCGTCGGCTTCGACACGACCGTTCTGCCCCAGTTGGAGCGGGCCCTGATCGCCGGGCACGACGTGGTGCTGCTCGGCGAGCGCGGCCAGGGCAAGACCCGTCTGCTGCGCGCCCTGGCCGGTCTGCTCGACGAGTGGTCCCCGGTCATCGACGGCGCCGAGCTGGGCGAACACCCGTACCAGCCGATCACGCCGGCGTCGCTGCGGCGGGCCGCCGAGCTCGGCGACGAGCTGCCGGTCGCCTGGCGGCACCGCTCCGAACGCTACGCGGAGAAGCTGGCCACGCCGGACACCAGCGTGGCCGACCTGGTCGGCGACGTGGATCCGGTGAAGGTCGCCGCCGGGCGCAGCCTCGGTGACCCGGAGACCATCCACTACGGTCTCGTGCCACGGGCGCACCGCGGCATCATCGCGGTCAACGAGCTGCCCGACCTGGCCGAGCGGATCCAGGTCGCGCTGCTCAACGTGATGGAGGAGCGCGACATCCAGGTCCGCGGGTACAACCTGCGGCTGCCGCTGGACGTGCTGCTGGTCGGGTCGGCCAACCCCGACGACTACACCAACCGTGGACGGATCATCACCCCGCTCAAGGACCGGTTCGGGGCCGAGATCCGCACCCACTATCCGCCGACGGTCACCGCCGAGATCGCACTGGTCCGGCAGGAGGCGCAGCTGGTCGCCGAGGTGCCGGACACCCTGCTGGAGGTGGTGGCGCGGCTGTCCCGGCTGCTGCGCGAGTCGACCTCGATCGACCAGCGTTCCGGCGTGTCGGCCCGGTTCGCGATCGCCGCAGCGGAGACCGTGGCCGCCGCCGCGCTGCGCCGTGCCGCGCTGACCGGCGAGGACCCGGCAGTGGCTCGGCCGGTCGACCTGACGACGGTGCCGGGGGTGCTGCGCGGCAAGCTGGAGTTCGAGCCCGGCGAGGAGGGCCGGGAGGACGAGCTGCTGCACTACCTGCTGCGTCGCGCGGTCGCGGAGACCGGCCGGTCCCGGCTGTCCGGGCTCGACCTGACCGAACTCGCCGACGCGGTCTCCGACGGCCACCAGGTACTCACCGGCGAACGGGTGCCGGCCGGCGAGGTGCTCGCCGCGCTGCCGAAGCTGCGCGTGCTCGACGAGTTGGTGGACCGGCTGCAGCTGCCGGCCGACGCGGGTGACGGGGCCCGCGCGGCGGCGGTCGAGCTGGCCCTGGAGCACCTCTACCTGACCCGCCGGCTGGCCAAGCAACCGACCGATGCCGACCCCGACACGGTGGTGTACGGAGCGTGACCGGACCGGTGGACCCCGCGACCGCGGTGGAAGGAACGCCGATGAGCGAGCGCCAGCGAACGAACCAGAAGCATCGCGTGTCGTGCCTCATCGGCGTTCCGACCAAGGAGGAACGTCAGTGAGCGAGCGCCAGCGAACGAACCAGAAGCATCGCGTGTCGTGCCTCATCGGCGTTCCGACCAAGGAGGAACGTCGATGAGTTCCGATCCGTCCTTCCGTTACTCCCGGTTCCTGGGCGGCCCGGACCCGCTGGCCCCGCCGTACGATCCGGCTGCCGCGCTGGACGCCATCGGCGACGACGTGCTGGCCGGCGCGTCCCCGTCGGCGGCGCTGCGCGAGCTGCTGCGCCGCGGTCTGGGCGACCGGGCCGGGCTGGACGAGCTGTCTCGCCGGGTGCACGAGCGGCGCCGGGAGCTGCGCTCCCGGTACCGGCTGGACGGCACGCTGCGGCAGGTCGACCAGCTGCTGCGGCAGGCGCTGGCGGACGAGCGCGACGCGCTGGCCGCGGAACGCTCCGACGACGCGCGGTTCCGGGAGATGCAGCTGGACGCGTTGCCGGCCGACACCGCCGGCGCGGTGCGCGAGCTCGCCGGCTACGACTGGCGCAGCGCCGAGGGCGCCGCGGCGTACGCCGAGATCCAGCGGCTGCTCGGCCGGGAGCTGCTGGACCAGCGGTTCGCCGGGATGCGGGACGCGATGCGGCAGGTCACCGACGCCGACGTGGCCCGGGTCGCGGACATGCTCGCCGATCTGAACGCGCTGCTTGCCGCGCATGCCCGCGGTGAGCCGGACATCGACCGCCGGTTCGCCGAGTTCATCCGCCAGCACGGCGAGTTCTTCCCGGAACGGCCGGGCAGCATCGACGAGCTGATCGAGTCGCTGGCGCAGCGCTCGGCGCAGGCGTCCCGGCTGCTCAACTCGCTGACCGAGGAGCAGCGCGCCGAACTGGCCGAGCTGTCCGCGCAGGCGTTCGGCGATCCGCGGATCGGCGCCGCGCTCGCCGAGCTGGACGCGCAGTTGCAGGCACTGCGGCCGGACCTGGACTGGTCCGGCGGGGCCGAGTTCGACGGCGATCAGCCGCTCGGGCTGGGCCAGGCGAGTCGGGCGATGGGCGAGCTGGCCGACCTGGATGCGCTGGCCGAGCAGCTGGCCCAGTCGTACCCGGGTGCGCAGCTGGCCGACATCGACCTGGAGGCGCTGGAGCGTACCCTCGGGCCGCGGTCGGTGGCCGACGCCCGCCGGCTGGCGGAGCTGGAGCAGGCGCTGCGCGCGGACGGGCTGTTCGAGCGGGCCGCGGACGGTTCGTTGCGGCTCTCGCCGCGGGCGCTGCGCCGGCTCGGCGAGACCGCACTGCGGGACGTGTCGCAGCAGCTGTCGGCACGTTCCGGTCAGCGTGACACCCGGCTGGCCGGCGCCGCCGGAGAGCCGACCGGCGCGAGCCGGGAGTGGCGCTTCGGCGACACCGAGCCCTGGGACGTGCCGCGCACGCTGGGCAACGCGGTGCTGCGGCGGGCCGCCGACCCGGCCGACGACGCGCCGTTCGCGCTGGCCGACGTGGCCATCGCGGAGACCGAGGCGCGCAGCCGGGCCGCGGTCGCGCTGTGCGTGGACACGTCCTGGTCGATGGTGGCCGAGGGGCGCTGGGTGCCGATGAAGCGCACCGCGCTGGCGCTGCATCAGCTGGTCCGCACCCGGTTCCGCACCGACGCGCTGGAGCTGATCACGTTCGGCCGGCTCGCCCGGACCGTCTCCGCCGAGGAACTGGTCGGCCTCGACGGCGCGTACGAGCAGGGCACCAACCTGCACCACGCGCTGCTGCTGGCCGGCCGGCACCTGCGCAAGCACCCCGACGCGCAGCCGGTGCTGTTGGTGGTCACCGACGGCGAGCCGACCGCGCGGCTGACCCCGGACGGCGACGGGCGCTTCGACTACCCGCCGGACCCGGAGACCCTCCGGGTGACCGTCGCGGAGCTGGATCACCTGGCACGGCTGGGCGCCGCGGTGACGGTGTTCATGCTCGGCGAGGACCCGAGCCTGCGGGCGTTCGTCGACCTGGTGGCGCGGCGTACCGGCGGCCGGGTGGTGACCCCGGACCCGGATGGTCTCGGCGCCGCGGTGGTCAGCGACTACCTGCGCTCCCGCCGCCGAACCTGAACACGGTTGGCTTGGCTGCCGGCGGATGGGGACCGCCGGCGGCCAGGCAAACCCGCCCGACGATGTCCGCCGTCGCTCGCCTCAGAGCCGGAACAGGGCGGCCACCCGGTCAGCCAGCACCTCCTCCGACACGGTGCCATCGACGGGGACCGCGGCCAGGCCCAGTTCGCGCAGTTCACCGGCCAGCCGGTCGGTGAACAGCCGGTCGCGTTCCAGCAGGTTGGCCAGCGCCCGCGGCGGTGCGCTGGTCCGCCCGGCGATGGTCCAGGTGTCGCCACGACGATCCAGGGCGAGTCGGCGGAACTCCGGGGTCGGCAACAGCCAGGCGGCCCGGGAAGGGTCGGCCAGCAGCGGCGCGACCAGCCGCGGCAGCAGCCGGAACCCCTCGACGATCACGCCCGAGGTGTCGGGCAGGGCGAGCAGGTCGTCGACGATGTGGCCGAAGCCCTCACCGCGGAACCAGTGGAACGTCTCCAGCATCGTCTCGGGGCTGCGCAGCAGCCAGCGCTCGTCCATGTCCATCGCGACGAACTCGGCCAGCCGCGGGCTGTCTGCCGCGGTGCTGCGGGCGGCGTGGTCGGACATCACCTCGTCGGTGCCGTAGTAGCGCAGCCCGTACCGGTCGGCGAGGCGGCGGGCGATCGTCGACTTGCCGGCACCCGACCCGCCGCCCAGCCAGTACACGTGACGCAGCCGCGCGGCCGGCGACCCGGCGCCCGGCGGCGGCGCGCTCATCGGTCCTGGCCCGCTGCCGGCTGCCCGGCGGTACCGGCGATCCGGGGACGGGCGGGCTCCAGCAGGTCCCAGCGGTTGCCGTACCGGTCGGTGAAGACGGCGACGGTGCCGTACGGCTCGTGCCGGGGATCCTCGGCGAACCGGACTCCGGCGGCGAGCAGCCGCGCGTGGTCGGCGGCGAAGTCGTCGGTGTAGAGGAAGAAGCCGACCCGGCCGCCGGTCTGGTCGCCGATCCTGGCCCGCTGCCGGTCGTCCGCCGCGCGGGCCAGCAGCAGCGCGGTGCCGGTGGTGTCGCCCGGCGACACCACCACCCACCGCTTGCCGTCGCCGAGAGCGGTGTCCTCGACCAGCCGGAAGCCCAGGTCGCCGACGTAGTGGGTGATCGCGGTGTCGTAGTCGTCGACCACGATGGTCACCAGTGCAAGACGTGCCATCCCGCCATCATGCCCGGCACCCGCGGCGTGCTTCACCGACGGCGGCGGGACAGCAGCCGGCGCAGCAGCCCCCGGCGGGCGACGGCACCGGGCAGCGGCCCGTCGATCACGGGGTGCCCGGCGGCCCGCCACGCCTTGGTGCCGCCGCGCACCGACAGCGCGGTACGGCCGAGGGCCGCGAGCCGCTGTGCCGCCTGCCAGGACCGCCCGCCGCTGGTACACACGGTGAGCAGTTGACCGCCGGGCAGTTCCCGGGCCGCGGCGGGCAACCGGTCCAGCGGAACGTTGCGGGCGCCGGCGACGTGCCCGGTCGCGTACTCCTCCGGCGTGCGGACGTCGAGCACCAGGTCGCCGGCCGCCCACGCCGCGGCCGCCACCTCGACGTCGATCCGCTCCGCGGTCCCCCGCGGGGTACCGTCCGATGCCGTGCTCCGCGCGCAGCCAGCTCGGTTCGCACCGGCTCGGGCCGCGCTCCGCGCCGGGCCAGGTCGGTCGGCACCGGACGGGGTCGGGTTCGCCGCCATGGTCCGACGGTACCGGGAAAGCGGTTCGAGAAGCCCGCAGGACATCCATCGGATCTTCACATCGGCTGTCGATACTTCTCGCATGCGGATCAGGCGGGTGCGTGGCTATCTGATCGTGTTCATGGTGGGCCTGGTGGTCAGCGGGCTGACGGCGTTCCCGCTGGTCAGCGAGTCGCGCCTGCTCGTGCAGGTGATGCACGCACTGTCGGTGGACTCGCTGTTGCCCGGCCCGGCGGCGTTTCTGGGCTCGGTCGCCGACGGGCTGCGCGACGCGAGCGTCCGCTACCCGTACCTCGCCTACGGCACCGACTGGCTGGCGTTCGCGCATCTGGTGATCGCGCTGGCCTTCGTCGGGCCACTGCGCGACCCGGTACGCAACGTCTGGGTGGTGCAGTTCGGGATGATCGCCTGTGTGGCGGTGATCCCGCTGGCGCTCATCGCCGGACCGATCCGGGACATCCCGCTGTACTGGCGCTTCGTCGACTGCTCGTTCGGCGTGTTCGGCATCGTCCCGCTGCTGCTCGCCTACCGGCAGATCCGCCGGGCCGACACCGCTGCGCCGCAACCGCTCGTCGCTGCCCGGAAGTGACGGCGCCGTCCGGTGGGGGCAGCCCTTGGCGGCCCTTTGCTCTGGACACCTGAGCGCACCACCGGGTGGTGCATACGAGTGTCCAGAGCAAAGGGTGCAGCGAAGGGATGGCCGCTCTGGGCGCCCGCCACGAGGGAGCGGCGGCCGGCGCCGCCCGCCACGAGGGGTGCGGACGGCGCCGGCGCTGCGGTCAGCGGTGCGACTGGTACTGGACGACCTGCTGGTAGGTGGGCCGGTTCTGCCAGCCGATCGTCGGATCGGTGACGCCGCCCAGCGGGTGCTGGATGATCGAGTCGGCGCACCACTGGTCGCCGGCGTCGCAGCTGTCGTCACCCGGGTACACCTGATCGGCCGGTTCGGCCGCGGCCTGCCGCAGGCTGGTCAGCAGCGCGGTACGGCACTGGGCCAGGTCACCGCCGCCGCAGAAGGTGGCGCCGAGCCCACCGGACACCGGCTTGCCGAGTACCGACCGCAGGTCCTTGTGCACGTAGCCCCACCAGCCGTACTGGAAGGACGAGCCCTTGTGGCCCTGGGACTCGTTGACCGAGCTACCGCCGCCGGTGTCGCCGTTCTGCCCGCCGGACGGCGACTCGTTGATCTGCAGCGCCGCGGCCTGCGCCGCGTACAGCGAGTCGCCCATGTCCGGGCGGAACTCGGCCGAGACCAGCAGCGGCCACCACGCGTCCATGATCCGGATGGTGTCTGCGTCCACGTAGGACTTGTCGCCGGCGCTGGCGGACACCCGGTGCGAACCCGCCTGCTGCCATGCCTTCAGCGCGTCCACCACCTTGGCCAGGTCCGGGTCGGTGACCGGAGCGGTGTCGATGACCTGCAGGGCCAGCGGCAGCACGTCCTCACCACGCAGGTCGGCGTTGGCCGCGTCCTCCATCGCCTTGGTCAGGTCCGCCCGGGTCACCTTCTGACCGCTGTCGACCAGCGCCCTGACCCGGTCGTCGAGCAGGTTCGCCCGGTGTACCGGGCCGTCTCCCGGGCCCGAGGTGGAGTAGTCGAGGGCCTGCTTGTTGTTCCAGCTGACGTAGTAGTCCTGGTTTCGCGACTGCGGATGCGCGGCGAACGGGGTGTACTTCGCGGTGTTGTCGGACGGATCGAAGTCGACCCACTCGTACTGCGGCTCCGCCCTGGTCGGCAGGTCGAAGTCCACCGTGGACGGGCGCACCGGGTTGTCGCCGGAGTTGAAGTACGCGGTGTCGGTCGAGTCGACGTAGAACCAGTTGAACGTGTAGTTCACGTCGGCCGCGGCGTGCTGGAAGTCGGTCGCGGAGTGGATCGCACCCGGATCGTTGAACTCCTGGAACCCGATGATCGAGTCCACCTCGTGCCGGTAGCTGGAGCGCAGCGTGGTGAACACCACCGGCTTGCCGTCCACCGTGGCCCGGGACTGCACCAGCCCGTACTTCGTCCGGTACATCACCAGCTTGTACGAGCCCTTCGCGGTCTGGTCGGCCAGCGTCGGCGACCACGCGTCGTCGCGCTCCAGCCGCTGCATCGCGGTGCACTTGCCGTGGTAGAGGTACGACTGCGACGCCTTCGTCGCGGGCGACCCGTCGGCGTTGCACAGCGGTACCGCGTAGGTGTCGGTGATGTCCTGGCCGGCCGAGGTGGCGCTCCACGAGTAGTCCTGGCCGCGCCCGAGCTCCACGTAGAAGCTCAGCCCGGCGAACGCGGCACCGCGGGCGCTGATCCCGGGACCCTCCAGCTCCTCCAGCATCAGCAGCTGCGGCGCGTAGTAGCCGGTCTGCGGACCGAACACCGCGACCGGGTGCCCGCCCTCGGCATGCGCGGCGGACACCACCAGCGCGTTGGACATCCCGCGCTTCGGCGAGTTCAGCAGGTCCGCGGGCAGCACCCCGTGGTTGTACATGCCGGCCACCGAGGAGTACTTCTTCGGCGCCGCGGCGGCCTTCGACACCGCCGAGGAGCCGGCGGAGCCGGTCGGGTCGTACACCAGTTGCTCGGGGGTCACCGAACCCGGGTCGGGCATCGCCACGCTCGGCGCGTCGGCGCCGGCCCCGCCGTACGGGAACTTCTGCCCGTCGTGCACGGTCAGCACCGCCTCCGGGTCGTTCTGCTCCCGGAACGCCTGCCACATCGCGTCGCCCCTGGCCATCCCGTACTTGGCGTCGAACGCCTGCTTGGCCAGCGCGTTGGTGACCTCGTTGCCGCCGCCGGAGCCGAACAGCGCGCCGATCACCGCGGCGATCGCGACCAGGTCGGTCGGCTTGAAGTGGTCGATCCCGCCGGCATTGGTGATCGGGTCTACGTGCCCGGTCAGGTCGTACTCGCCGGGGAAGGTGCGCGACGAGTACGCCTTGTCGATGTAGGCGTTGACCCCGTCGACGTAGTTGGTCACGTCCCGCAACGCCTGCGCACCGCGGGCGCCGGAGCTCGCCACCCGGTCGACCTGGTCCTGCAGGTCCTGCTCGGTGTACGGCGCCTGCCGCCAGAACTGCTGCTCCAGCGCCCGGTTGCCCGGGGCGCCGCCGGCGAAGCCGGTCAGCTCGCCGCGGCCGACGTGCCGGAACAGGTCCATCAGCCACAGCCGGTCCTGCGCGGCGGCGTAGCCGGCGCCGTACTCGGTACCGGCCCGGGTGCTGCCGTAGACGTGCGGCACGCCGGTGGCCTTGTCCCGCACGATCGTCACGTCGTCGCGCGGCTGGATGCTGCTCGCCACCTGGTCGTCGGGCACGCCCAGGGACGAGTCGTCGAAGTAGCTGCCGAGCTTGTCGTCGGTCAGCTGCTGGTAGCCGTCGACCAGGTCGGCGTACTTGCCGAGCTGGTCGGCGGTGTGCTTGGGCCGGGTGCCCAGGGTGCGGTTGAGCAGGATCTGCGCCAGCGTGGCGTTGCCGTTCTCTCCCGGCGGCAGGATGTCGTTGCAGTGGCCCTGGCAGTAGTCGGTGACCGAGTCGGCCGGCGAGTCGGAGCGGGCGCTCGCCGGGCCGGCCACCAGCAGCGCGGCCAGGCAGCCGAGCGCGCCGACCAGGGACACCGTTCTGCGGGTTGACGGGCGGATTCGAATCATGCGCGATCCCCTCCACGGGTCATCGGCAGGTCGCGAGATTTTCTCGTGTTTGATGATCGCGCCGCGGCAGGGGACAGACAAGTCCCTGATGCCGGATTTCTTTACTTCGTGGTAACCGGACCCGCCGAACCCGGTACCGCCCGCTCCGCCCCGATCAGCCGATCTCGTCGACGAGGTCGGCGATCGACTCCACCACCCGCGACGGACGGTACGGGAAGCGCTCGATCTCGTCGCGCTGGGTGATGCCGGTCAGCACCAGCACGGTCTCCAACCCGGCCTCCATCCCGCACAGCACGTCGGTGTCCATCCGGTCGCCGATCATCACCGTGGACTCCGAGTGCGCCTGCACGGTGTTCAGCGCCGAACGCATCATCATCGGGTTCGGCTTGCCCACGAAGTACGGCTCGACGCCGGTCGCCTTCGAGATCAGCGCCGCCACCGACCCGGTCGCCGGCAGCACCCCCTCGCTCGACGGGCCGGTCGGATCGGGGTTGGTGGCGAGGAACCGCGCCCCGTCGCCGACCAGCCGGATCGCCCGGGTGATCGCCTCGAAGCTGTAGGTGCGCGTCTCCCCCAGGATCACGTAGTCCGGGTCGTGGTCGCTCAACACGTACCCGATCTGGTACAGCGCGGTGGTCAGCCCGGCCTCCCCGATCACGTACGCCGAGCCGCCCGGCCGCTGGTCGTTCAGGAACTGCGCGGTCGCCAGCGCCGAAGTGAAGATCGCCTCCTCCGGCACCGCGATACCCATCCGGTCCAGCCGGGCCTGCAGGTCGCGTGGCGTCTGCATCGAGTTGTTGGTCAGCACCAGGTAGCGCTTACCCGAGTCGCGGAGCCGCTTGATGAACTCCTGCGCGCCGGGGACCGGGGACCCCTCGTGGATCAGCACCCCGTCCATGTCGGTCAGCCAGCACTCGGTGGGCCTGCGTGTGGTCATACCCCATCCTGTCCGATCCGGGCGCCGGCGCGGGTGCCGACCCGGTGAAGATCGGCCGGCCGATCCGGTCCGTACCTCGTGTGCGACCATGACCGCGACGATCATCAGGCGCCGAGGAGGGCACACGTGACGGCAGCGAACGAGGCCGAACTGATCCAGCGGATGTGGTTCGGCACCGTCGAGGAGGCCATCGAGGCGGTCAACGCCGCCGCCACCCTCGGCTTCGGCGTCACCCTGCACAACGAGTCGGTGCCGGACGAGGAAGAAGGCGCCAGCACCGAGCAGTGGATCGTCGCCCTCTACTCCGAGGCACCCACCGCCACCCCCGACCCCGCCGAGTAGGCGGCGCTGGTCCGGGCACCGGCGGCGCCCGGACCAGGTGTCGTCAGGCGTGCTCGTCGTAGTGCGGGTTGGCGGTGACGCCGACGCCGCGGTGGTCGTCCCAGTGGTACACGTCCCGACCACCGACGAACACCCGCAGGGCGCGGCTGGTGACGTCCAGCGGGTCGCCGGACCACAGCACCACGTCGGCGTCGCGACCGGCGGCGAGCGTACCGACCCGGTCGTCGAGGCCGAGCATCCGCGCCGGGTTGGCGGTGATCGAGCGCAGCGCGGTGTCCCGGTCCAGGCCCTCCTTGACCGAGAGCGCGGCCTGGTAGATCAGGAAGTCGATCGGTACCACCGGGTGGTCGGTGATGATCGCGATCTCGACGCCGGCCCGGTCCAGGATGCCGGGGTTGCGCAGCGAGCGCTGCGCCACCTCGACCTTCGACCGGTTGGTGAACAGCGGGCCGATCATCACCGGGATCTGCTTGTCCGCCAACAGATCGGCCAGCAGGTGCGCCTCGGTTCCGTGGTTGACCACCAGCCGGTAGCCGAACTGCTCGGACAGCCGCACCGCGGTCGCGATGTCGTCGGCACGGTGGGTGTGCTGGCACCACGGGATCTCACCGGACAGCACCCGCGCGAGCGTCTCGTAGGTCGCGTCGCGGTCGAACGGCTTGCCCTCGTCGGCGGCGTGCGCGCGGGCCGCAACGTAGTCCTGGGTGCGCAGGAACGCGTCCCGGATGACGGCGGCCACGCCGAGCCGGGTGGACGGCAACTTCTTCTGCTCGCCGTACACCCGCTTCGGGTTCTCCCCCAGCGCGCTCTTCACGCTGGCCGGGTCGCGCACGATCATCTCGTCGACGGTGCGGCCCCAGGTCTTGATCGCCGCGGTCTGGCCGCCGATCGGATTCGCCGAGCCCGGCTTGACCACCACCGTGGTGATGCCGCCGGCCAGCGCGTCGGCCAGGCCGATGTCGGCCGGGTTGATGCCGTCCGAGGCGCGCAGCCGGGCACCGTTCGGGTCGGTCATCTCGTTGTAGTCGCGGCCCTCCCAGCCGATGCCCTCTTCACCGATGCCGGCGTGCACGTGCCCGTCGACGAACCCGGGCAGCACCCACTGACCCGTCGCGTCCACGGTGCGAGCCCCGGCCGGTACGGTCACCTCGCCGGCCGCCCCGACCGCGGTGATGCGCCCACCCTCGCAGAGCACGACGCCGTCGTCGATCGGCTCCGCCCCGACCGGCACGACCCGGCCGCCGGTGATCGCCAGCTGTTCCGCCATGAAAGTTCTCCCTTCGCCGCCCCCAGCTTGCCGCACTCCCCGGTCGGCGCCGACGTGGACCGGCCGACGCCGGCGTCCGGCCCGGGTACCGACCCGGTCGGGCCGGCAGGTCGGGCGCGAGCCGGGACCGGCCAATGGCATCGTGGGCGGATGGACACACGGCATGGCGTGATCTTCGACCTGGACGGCGTCCTGGTCGATTCCGAGCAGTGGTGGGACGAGATCCGGCGCGGCGTGGTCGCCGAGTTCGGTGGTCGCTGGACCGACGAGGCGACCACCGCGATGCTGGGCATGTCCACCCCGGAGTGGGCCCGCTACCTGGTCGAGACGCTCGGCGTGCGGGGCACGCCGGAGCAGGTCGCCGGCACGGTGATCGACCGGATGGCCGACCGGTACGCGGCGGGTCCGCCGCTGCTGCCGCACGCCGTGCAGGCGGTCCGGGACGCGGCGCGGCGGGTACCGGTCGCGATCGCCACCTCGTCCCCGCCGCGGATCATCGAGGCGTTCCTGTCCGGTACCGGGCTGGCCGGCACGGTGCGCGCCGCGGTGTCCTCCGAGCAGGCCGGCGCCGGCAAGCCGGACCCGGCGGTGTACCTGGCCGCCGCGGCCGGCATCGACGTACCGGCCGGTGACTGCGTGGCGATCGAGGACTCCAGCAACGGACTGCGCGCCGCGCTCAACGCCCGGATGACGGTGATCGCCGCGCCGAATCCGCACTTCCCACCGGCCCCCGACGTGCTGGCCCGGGCCGGGTACCGGATCGACTCGCTCACCGAGCTGGCGCCGACGCTGGACCGGATCTGGCCCGCCTGAGCCGACCGGATCCGGCCCGGGGCCGTGGCGCACGGCTGGGCGTCGCGTTCTCGGCGCACGGCTGGACGTCGCGTTCTCGGCGCACGGCTGGACGTCGCGTTCTCGGCGCACGGCTGGGCGTCGCGTTCTCGGCGCACGGCTGGACGTCGCGTTCTCGGCGCACGGCTGGACGTCGCGTTCTCGGCGCACGGCCGGGCGTGCCGGCCGACCGAACGTCGCCGCCGACCGACGGAGCGGCGGGCAGCGGTGCGTTCAGACAGCGAGCCGGTCCAGGTAGCAGACGGTGGCGATCTTGTGCGAGTCGGTGGTCGAGATCGTCTCGGCGAAGCCGAACGCCAGCCGCGGCCGGCCGCCGGGGCCGAGCTGGATCGCCATCCCCTCCGGCTCCCGGAACCGCATGTCGTTCGCGACGCTCAGCAGCTGCCGGTCCTCGACCGCGCCGTCGGTCCACCGCACCCGGGTGACCACGGTGTTGCCGGTCGGTGGTACCGACCCGGAGTGGCCGAAGGCGTTGCCCTCGATCAGGTACAGGTAGCGGCCGTAGCTGGCGTAGCCCTGGAAGTCGGTGGCGAGCACGTCGGGCTGGGCGACCTCCGCGATCGGCTCGACGACGCCGGCGCGCAGCTGCGGCAGCAGGTACAGCGCGTACCGGAAGTGGCCGTCGACGCGGTGCCGCATGGTCAGCGTGCGGTGCACCGGGTCGGTCGAGGCGGTGGTGCGGTCGGCACCGGGCACCGGGGCGTACTGCCGCAGGCTCGGCGAATCGGGGGTGAGGACCGCGCCGTCGGCGAACGGGAACCGGCCGAGCACGCTGCCCCAGCCGTGCTTGCCGTCGTCGGCGATCGCCTTCGTCTCGGTCCACAGGTACGCGCCGCGCGGCGACGGTTCGACGCCGATCTGCACGCCGTGGCCGAACCCGGTGAGGAACATGTGACCGAGCACCGTGCCGGTGCGGTCCAGCCGGCTCAGGCACAGGTCGCCGTGCAGGTCGCGGGTGGCGCCGGCGACCGGGGCACCCTCCCCGGGCAGCTGCTGGCCGCCCTGCATCAGCTGCACGGTGTACAGCTCGTCGCGGGTGTCGTCGAACGCCAGCGCCTGCAGCACGGTGTTGTTGAACAGCGGCCGGTCCCGCCACAGCACGTGCCCCGGTGCGTCCAGCGCGAACCGCGGCGAGCGCGGCAACGCCGGCGCACCGGCGATCGTCGCCGCGGCGCTCGCGGTACCGGTGGCGAGCGAGCCGATGCCCGCGCCGAGGGCGATGCCGCCGGCGGCGAGCACGGCACGCCGGCTGAGCTGCCGCTGTCCGCCAGGAGTCTCGACCACGCCTGACCTCCCTCCACCTGCCGCATCCGATACGCGGCAGGCACAGCATGACCGGGACAGGAACAGAAATCAACGGTAGAACAGGCTCAATCTCGCAATGCTTGACGTGAAGTTCGCAAGGCAGATCTCGACTCACGCCATCGACGGCGACCGTGCGCGGCCAGGCCGGCACGGTACGGCGTGATGCCGGCGCCGTGACCGGTGGCGTGCGGCGCGCATGGCACCATCACGGTCTCGACCCACCGGCCAGAGAGGCGGCCCCGTGCACGGCTCGACGATCAGCGAGGTCTGGCATCAGGTCATCGGCACCCAGCCGGCGGCGCCGTTGACACTGGTGCTGGTCACCGGCGTCGTCACGCTGCTCGTCGTCGGCTACGGGCCGGTCTGGCGGGTGGCCCGCAACGCGATCACGATCGCGCACGAGGGTGGCCACGCCCTGGTGGCGCTGCTGTCCGGCCGCCGGCTGACCGGCATCCGGTTGCACTCCGACACCTCCGGCGTCACCGTGTCGGTCGGCAAGCCGACCGGACCCGGCATGGTGTTCACCGGGCTCGCCGGGTACATCGCACCGTCGCTGCTGGGGTTGGGCGCGGCGGCGATGGTCACCGCGAACCGGCTCACCGCGCTGCTGTGGCTGACCCTGTTGCTGCTGCTCGCGATGCTGATCATGATCCGCAACGCGTACGGGGTACTCACCGTGGTGGTCACCGGCGTCGCGCTGTTCGTGATCTCCTGGTTCACCTCGCCGACCGTGCAGGCCGCCGCCGCGTACCTGATCACCTGGTTTCTGTTGCTCGGCGGGCTGCGGCCGATCTTCGAGCTGCAGACCAAGCGCGCCCGCCGGCAGGCGCCCAGCTCCGACGCCGACCAGCTGCACCGGCTCACGGGGGTACCCGGCATCGTCTGGGTCGTGGTGTTCTTCCTCGTCGCCGCCGGCTGCCTGCTGATCGGCGGCTACTGGCTGGTGCCCGAACTGCCCTCCATCGCCGGCGTCACGGGCTGACCCGGGTCGGCCCGCCAGCGCCGGTGTCCCGGGCCGGGCCGGGTCAGCACTCGACCACCGGCAGCTCGCCGCCGGCGCCGCGGTCATCCAGGATCTTCGCCACGGTTCGACCGAGTCGGCGCCGCTCCGCCGCGGGCAGCGGGCCGAGCAGGTCGTCCTCCACCCGGTCCAGCACCTCGGCCGCGGTGCCCAGCACCGCCGCGCCCGCGTCGGTGAGTTCGACCAGGTGCCGGCGGCGGTCGGCGGGATCGCGGCGACGCCGCACGTAGCCGTGCCGCTCCAGATCGTCGAGCATCGCCACCAGGGTCGTCCGGTCGATGCCGGACCGCTCGGACATCCCCTGCTGCGACGGCACGCCGCCGGCCGCCAGGGTCAGCACGCGCAGGTGCCGGCCGGTCAGGCCGTACTCGGCCAGCGCCGCGTCGGCCAGCGTCAGGGCGACCTTGCCCAGCTCCACGAGCCGGAACCCGGTTCGCCCGAGCAGGTCGGCCTCGGCATCGGTCGGCGCGGTGATCGACATGGGCCCAGCTTATTCCGCTCGCCGTCCTGGTGCCGCTAGACTGATCATCAGCGACACTGACGATTTGGAGTTCTGATGGAATATCGAGGAACGACCGCGCTCGTCACCGGCGCCTCCAGCGGCATCGGCGCGGCCCTGGCCGAGCAGCTCGCCGCGCGGGGCGCCGACGTGGTCCTGGTGGCCCGCTCGGTCGACACCCTGACCGCCCTCGCCGACCGACTGCACGCCGAGCACGGCGTCCGGGCCGAGGTGCTCGGCGCCGATCTGACCGACCCGCAGGCCGTCCACACCATCCAGGCCGAGCTGGACCGCCGCCGGGTGACCGTCGATCTGCTGGTGAACAACGCCGGGATCGGGAGCGCCGGCCGCTTCGCCGAGATCCCCGCGGCGCGCACCCGGACCGAACTCGCGCTCGACGTGTCCGCACTGGTCGAGTTGACCCACGCGTTCCTGCCCGAGATGCTCCGACGCGGCTCGGGCGGGATACTCAACGTCGCCTCCACCGCGGCCTTCCAACCCGCGCCGTACATGGCGGTCTACGCGGCGGCGAAGTCCTTCGTGCTGTCGTTCAGCCGGGCGCTGTGGGCCGAGTACCGGACCGCCGGCATCCGGGTCACCACGGTGTGCCCGGGGCCGGTCCGCACCCGGTTCGCCGCCGGGCTCGGTACCCCGCAGCCGGAGATCGGGCAGCTGCGCACCGCGACCCAGGTGGCCGTCGCCGCGCTCGACGGGTACCAGCGCGGCCGGCACACCGTGGTGCCCGGCGCGATCAACGGGCTGATGCAGGGCGTCCGGTTCCTGCCGACCCGGTTGGTACTGGCAATCGGCCGGCGCGCCGTCGGCCGGGTGGTCGGCGCCGCGCACAGCCCGGAGCTGACCCCCGCCTGATCACCGGCCGCCACGGTGCCGCGGCCCCGGCGGCTCCGGGCCCGCGGGTGACCCGGCCCTTCGGCGGCGGCCCCGGCGGCTCCGGGCCCGCGGGTGACCCGGTGCTTCGGCGGCGGCGCCGGGCCAGGCGGGCGCCGGTCACCGCGCCGCGGACACCGTGAGCAGTGCGTCGGCGGTCTCGGTGCGGGCGTAGAGGACCACCCGGCCGGCCCGGTGCGAGGCGACCAGGCCGGCCGCACGCAACAGCGCCAGCTGCTGGGAGACGGCGCCGGCGGTCAGCCCGGTGCGGCGGGCGAGTTCGGTGGTGGACGCCGGTGCGACCAGCTCGGCGAGCAGCCGGGCGCGGGCCCGGCCGAGCACGGCGCCCAACGCCTGCGGGCCGACCGCGCTGCCGGACTCCCAGACCGTGGCGATCCCGCGCGGCGGGTAGAGCAGCGTCGGCTGCCAGGGCCGCTGGCTGATCGTGTACACGCTGGGCCAGGCGAACACCGACGGCACCAGCACCAGGCCGGCGCCGTCCAGGCTGCGCGAGTCGTGCCAGTGCTTGTGCCGCACGTACAGCCGGTCGTCGGCGAAGCTGACCCGCTCGTGCAGGTCGCCGAACAGCAGGTACGCGCCGCCCTCGGCGAGCCGGCGGGCCCGGTAGGCGATCTCGCCCTCCAGCAGGCCGCGCACCCGCGGCCAGTCCGGTGCGAGCGCGACGCGCCAGTACTCGGTCAGGGTGTCGGCCAGCTCGGCCAGCCCGGAGGCCGGGTCGTCGGCCAGCCGGGCGGCGAACGGCCCGGCCGGGGTACCCATCCGGCGCAGTTCGGCGCGCACCTGTTCCGGCGCGGTCGCCCGGACCGCGGCCAGCTCGGCGGTGAAGTCCGGTACCGGCGTGGTCGGCGGCGGGGTGAGGAAGTCCGGGATGTACCGCAGCGGTTGGGGCACCAGCTCCAGCAGCGGCCCGAGGTCGACACCCGCCTCGGCCAGCGCCGCACGAGCCCGCCGGATCCACGGCAGGTGCAGCGCCCGGTCGGCCGGGTGACGCAGCGCACGGACGCTGACCACCGCTTCCCACAGCGGCGAGAACGCGAACCGGATGCGCAGCACGTCCTCGGTGGAAAACGCGAGCTCCAGCACGATGCCTCCGATCGGAGATTCAGCTCAGTCTAAATCTCTGGAAAGGAGCGAATGCGGCCGGCGACAGTTACCCGCGTGACTCCGCACAGCACCGACGAACGCCCCCGACCACACACCGGCACCGGCATCCCGGCGCAGCGCCGGTCCCGCCTCGCCGGTGGGATGCAGACGCACCTCGGCGGGCTGCCGCGCACCTTCTGGATCCTGTTCGGTGGCCAGCTGGTGAACCGGATCGGCGGCATGGTCGCCGCGTTCCTGGTGCTCTACCTCGGTGCGCAGGGGCTGTCCGCCGGCCAGATCGGCGCGGTGCTGGCGGCACGCGGGGTCGGCTCGCTCGTCTCCCAGCCGCTCGGCGGACTGCTGGCCGACCGGGTCGGCCGCCGCTTCACGCTGCTGACCGGGCTCGTCGCGACCAGCGGCGCGCTGGTGCTGCTCGGCGCGGTGCACCCGCTACCGGCGATGATCGCCGCGGCGGCGCTGCTCGGCGCGGTCAGCGAGCTGTACCGGCCGGCGTCCTCGGCGCTGGTCGCCGACGTGGTGCCGCCGGCCGCCCGGGCCAAGGCGTACGGGCTGCTGTTCTGGGCGGTCAACCTCGGCTTCGCGGTGGCGAGCCTGCTCGCCGGGTTCCTCGCCGAGCACGGGTACTGGCTGCTGTTCACCGTCGACGCCGGCTCCGGGCTGGCGTTCGCGGTCATCATCGCGGTGGGCATCCCGCGCGGGACCGCGGGCCGGCCGCAGCCGGCCACCGGCGGCGACCGGGCCGGCTACCGCACCGCGCTGCGCGACCCGCTGCTGGTGGCGCTGGTGCTGCTCACCCTCGCCTACGCCACCCTGTACAACCAGGCGCAGGTGGCGATCCCGCTGGCGATCCGGGACCACGGCCTGCCGGCCACCGTGTACGGCACCGCCGCGGCGGTCAACGGCATCGTGATCGTCGTGCTGCAACCGGTCCTGACCACCTGGCTGGCGCGGTTCGACCGGATGAAGGTGCTCGCCGCGTCGTGGGCGCTGGTCGGCGGCGGCATGGCGCTCACCGGCCTGGCCCACACCGCCTGGCAGTACTGCCTGGTCGTGGTGGTGTGGACGGTCGGGGAGGTGGGCACCGCCGGGTTCACCGCGGCGCTGGTCGCCGACCTCGCCCCGGCCCAGGCGCGCGGCCGCTACCAGGCGATGTTCGGCTGGGGCTGGTCCGCCGCGAGCCTCACCGGCCCCACCGCCGGTACGTTCGTCTACGGCACGCTGGGGCCGGCCGCGACCTGGCTCGGTTGCCTGGCGATCGGGGTGCTGTGTGGCGCCGGCGCGCTGCTGCTGGCCCGCCGGGTCGCCCACCGCCGGGCGGTCGCGCTGGGCCTCGCGGCGGGCTGACCGGACGACCGGGACGAACCGTCCGGTGACCGGCAGGTGACGGGTCGGTGGCCGATAGGCGGCGACTGCATCGTGGTACCCGCCACCCGGCGTGGTCGGGTACCCCGGCGGGGACTCTAGGCTGGGTGCATCAGCCCGGGCCGTCGGCCGCGTCGCCGGCCCGGATGCCGAGCAGCGACGCACGGCCACCGCCTGAGCGAGAAAGGATGCTCGTGGTCATCGACAACGCCACCCAGCAACCCGTCCGTGCCCTGCTGTTGGAGGGCATTCACCCCGACGCGCAGAGCCGGCTGGAGAAGGCCGGGTACCAGGTGGAGACCCTGGGTCGCGCGCTGGACTCCGACGAGCTGGCGAGCCGGCTGGACGGCGTGCAGCTGCTCGGCATCCGCTCCAAGACGCAGGTCACCGAGCAGGTGCTGGCCGCCGCGCCGAACCTGCTCGCGGTCGGTGCGTTCTGCATCGGTACCAACCAGATCGACCTGGCGGCCGCCGCCGCCCGCGGCGTCGCGGTGTTCAACGCGCCGTTCTCCAACACCCGCAGCGTGGTGGAGATCGCGCTGTCCGAGATCATCGCGCTGACCCGGCGGTTGACCGAGAAGAACGCGAGCCTGCACGCCGGGGTCTGGGACAAGTCGGCGACCGGCGCGCACGAGGTGCGGGGCCGGCGGCTCGGCATCGTCGGCTACGGCAACATCGGCACCCAGCTGTCGGTGCTGGCCGAGAACCTCGGCATGTCGGTGTACTTCTACGACACCGCCGACAAGCTGGCGCTGGGCAACGCGCGCCGCTGCGGCTCGCTGGACGAGCTGCTCAGCGAGGTCGACGTGGTGACCCTGCACGTGGACGGCCGGCCCGGCAACAGCGGCATGTTCGGCGCCGACGAGTTCGCCCGGATGCGGCCCGGCAGCCTGTTCCTCAACCTGTCCCGCGGCTTCGTGGTCGACCACCTGGCGCTACGCGACAACATCACCTCGGGCCACCTGGCCGGCGCCGCGATCGACGTGTTCCCGGCCGAGCCGAAGGGCCGCGGCGACGAGTTCGTCTCCGAGCTGCAGGGCCTGCCGAACGTCATCCTCACCCCGCACATCGGCGGCTCCACCGAGGAGGCGCAGCAGGACATCGGCCAGTTCGTGGCCGGCAAGTTCCGCGACTTCATCGAGGCCGGCGCGACCGCGATGAGCGTCAACTTCCCGCAGCTGGACCTGGGCGAGCGGCCCGGCGCGCGCCGACTGGTGCACGTGCACCGCAACGTGCCCGGCGTGCTGGCGAAGATCAACGGCCTGCTCGGCGAGCACCGGGTCAACGTCGACGGCCAGCTGCTCGGTACCCGTGGCGAGATCGGCTACGTGATCACCGACATCGGTTCCCGCGGCAGCGCCGAGGTGTTGGCCGGGCTGTCCGCGATGCCGGAGACGATCCGGCTGCGTGCGCTCGACTGACCCGACCCGGGTGGGGCGGTTCGCCCCACCCGGCACCCGTCGGGCGATCGGCACCGCCCGGTGTCCGTTTGCCGGTCCCACAGTGAGTCTTCTCGCCCCCGAGTACCGGCGGCAGTGATCATCGGCCCGATATCCTGGGGCCATCGGCGGTGGGGCCCGCCGTCCGGCACCTGCCGGAAAACCGCACCAACCGGTCGCCAACGGTCCCTACCAGGTGCACGACACACCCGGTAGGCGAGGGAGCCCGCAGATGACACACGGCCAGGGCGCCGCGATGGACGAGCACGCGTCGCCGCAGGAGCCCACCGGCAGCCACGAGCACCGCGCCGACGATCCGGCTCCGGGCGCGACCACCGATGCGGGGCGCCCGCCGGTGGCGACCGATCCGGACGTCGACCTGCACGTGCCGCAGCAGCGGCAGGAGCTTCGCCGGCACCCGGTGGTACTGCTGGGCACGATCGCCGCGGGCGGCGTGCTCGGCGCGTTCGGCCGCTACGGGCTGTCGGTGGCGATGCCGCACGGCCAGTCCGGCTTTCCCTGGTCGACGTTCCTGGCCAACGTCTCGGGGGCGTTCCTGATCGGGGTGCTGATGGTGCTGATCGCCGAAGTCCTGCCGGCGCACCCGCTGCTTCGGCCGTTTCTCGGGGTCGGCGTGCTCGGCGGCTACACCACCTTCTCGACGTCCATCGTGGACACCCGGCAGCTGGTGGTGGCGGGCACCGCCCGCACCGCCCTGCTCTACCTGCTCGCCACGCTGGTCTGTGCCGTGCTCGCGTCGCTGGCCGGGACACTGCTCGCCCGTACGCTGGCGGCGCGGGGAGGCCGGGCATGACGCTGGTGCTGATCGCGATCGGCGCCGCCATCGGCGCGCCGGCACGCTATCTGGTCGATCGGGCCGTGCAGTCCCGGCACGATTCGGTGTTCCCGTGGGGCACGTTCACCGTCAACGTGCTCGGCTCGTTCCTGCTCGGGTTCGTCGTCGGCGGCGCGGGCGTGATCTCCCCGGCACTGACCGCGCTGCTGGGCACCGGCCTGTGCGGTGCGCTCACCACGTACTCGACGTTCAGCTACGAGACGCTGCGGCTGCTGGGGACCGGCGGTCGCAGCCTGGCGGTGCTCAACGTGGTGGCCAGCCTGGCCGGTGGGCTCGGTGCCGCGTTCGCCGGCTTCGCCGTGGCCAGCGCGGTCTGGGGCTGACCGCGCTGGCCACGGCGCGCCGCGGTGGGGCCGCCGGGCAGCGGCCGCCGGCACGGGAACCGTGCGACGGCCCCGGGGTGAGGGCCGCCGAACGAGATGGCTCAGTTGCCGTACGACGGGGAGTCGTCGACGGCGCCGAAGCTCTCCGAGTAGTCCTGCCCGCCGTGATCCGAGCCGTCGCCCGCACCGTCGCCGGAACCGCTGGTGGAGTCCGAGCCGGACTGGTCGCCGGTGGAACCCGACGAGTCGGAGCCGCCCGAGGAGTCGCCGCCGTCCGAGCCACCGGCGCCCGGCACCGTGGTCAGGTCGGGGATCGACGCCGAGCCATCGCCGCCGCCGTGATCGCCACCCGAGGTGGACGAGTCGCTGCCGTCACCCGAGCCACCCGACGTGGACGCGTCGCTACCGTCACCCGAGCCACCCGAGGTGGACGAGTCGCTACCGTCACCCGAGCCACCCGAGGTGGACGCGTCGCTACCGTCGCCCGAGCCGCCCGCCGGCGGCTGCGCGGACAGGCCGCCCGGCGTCGCCGCGGCGGAGCCGTCCCCACCGTCGTGCCCGGCGCCGCTGTCGTCGTGACCGGTGCCGCCACCGGAGCCGCCCCCGACGTACGAGTCGTCGTGGCTGAAGTCGACACCGCTGGCGGTGTCGTCCAGGTAGCCGTCGCCGTTCTCGTCGACCATCCGCTCGTCGAAGCTGCCGTCGTGGTTCTCGTCGTAGTCGGCGTACTCGACGATGCCGTCGTTGTTCTCGTCGTACGCGACGAAGTCGACCTGGCCGTCCCCGTTGGTGTCCGCCGTGTACTCGACGGAGCCGTCGCTCTCGTAGTGGGCGGTCACGTCATCGGCGTGGCCGTCACCGTCCGCGTCGATCCAGACGTCGCTGTCGCTCATTCCGCTTCCCCCTAGACTCGGCCCCACCGGGGCCGTGCACCCCACCAGGCCAGTTGCATCACCTATGTTGGCGGCCGGTTCTCCGCCGCGCCGTGCACCACGATAAGTCCCGGCCTCCAGTGCCGCTCTCCCCGTTCCGTGCCAGCAAGCGATCGTCACGCACCGTGTCTGCGTGCTGGCGCTGTCCGTCACGTTCCTGGCGGCCGATGTCCGGCGAATGCCGATGAATTCAGGGAAGCCGCGCGTGTCGACTGGGCGCGACGCATACTGATCGTGTATCGGACGAGCACGAGGGGTAAGCGATGATGACGACGTCGCCAGACCTGAGGAGCGTCCTGTCTCGGGTGACCGACGCGGTGGAGAACCTTCCCTGCGGGGCCGAGCACTCCTGCTCCGCCCAGCTGCGGCGGGACCTGTTCGCGCTGCGCGAGCGGGTGAGCCGGGCCGGGCGGCCAACCGGCGACCTGCTCGCGGAGGCTGAGGGCCTCCTCGGCCGGATCAGCGAGTACCTGGCCGCCACCGGGCCGGCCGTGCACTGACCGACGGAATTCGTTGCGGCGCCCCGGCCTGACGGCCGGGGCGCCGCACTGCGACCAGGACCTACTTCACCGCCCCGGCGACCACCGAGCCGCGCAGCTGACGCTGGAAGATGATGTACACCACCAGCACCGGCGCCACGGTGATCACCACGGCGGCGAACAGCGCGCCGAAGTTGACCGCGTATCCGGCCTGCGACTGGAACTGCGCCATCGCCTGGGTCAGGACCGAGTTGTCCGGCTTGAGCACGGTCGGCAGCAGGAACTGGTTCCACAGGCCCAGGAAGTTGAAGATGGCCACCGAAGCCAGCCCGGGCCGCGCCATCGGGAGCATCACCTGGAAGAACGTCCGCCACTCCCCGGCCCCGTCGACCTGCGCGGCCTCGTACACGTCGAACGGCAACCGCTTGAAGAACGCGTGCAGGAAGAACACGGTGAACGGCAGCGCGAACGCCACGTAGGTGATGATCAGGCCGGTCAGCGTGTTCAGCAGGCCGACGTTCTTCAGGATCGAGAACAGCGGCACGATCGCGAGGAAGATCGGGAAGGTCAGCCCGGCGAGCATCAGGTAGTAGATGGCCCGGTTGCCGAAGAACTTGAACCGGGCCAGCACGTACGAGCACATCGCGCCCAGCACCATCACGATGACCAGCGAGAAGCCCACCACGATGATGGTGTTGATGAAGGCCGGGCCGACCCCCGAGTCGTTCCACGCGGTCGCGTAGTTCTGCCAGTGCAGGCTGTGCGGCCAGGTGAGGGGGTTGCCCAGCGCCTCCTTCGTCGTCTTGAACGAGGAGACGAACACCCACAGCAGCGGCAGCACGACCAGCAGCGACCACAGGATCAGGATGATGTGCGCGACCACGTCGAAGCCGATCGAACGATCGTTGCTGCGGCGGCGCGGCCGGGGCGCCGAGTTCGGCGTGTCGGTGGGCTCGGTGACGGCGGTCTGGGTCATCGCCGACCCCCCTTCTCGCGGCCCCCGGTCAGGGCATTGACGATGAACACCACCGCCGCGAACGCCAGCGTCACGACGGCGAGCATGACGCCCATCGCGGTGGCGTAGCCGAACTGGCCCTTGGTGAACGCCGTCGTGTACAGGTCCTGGGACATCACCAGGGTGGAAAGCTGCGGACCACCGTCCGGGTTCAGCGCGGCCATGTACACGAACGAGTCGAGCGCCGCGATGCCGACGTAGATGTAGGCGGTCTGGATGTTGTCCCGGATCAGCGGGACCACGATCGACACCGCCGTGCGCACCCGGCTCGCGCCGTCGAGCCGCGCGGACTCGAAGATCTCCGGGTCGATGCCGCGGATCCCGGCGATGAACAGCACCATGTAGAAACCGACGAAGCTCCACACGATCACGAAGATCGACGCCGCCATCGCGGTCCGCGAGTCGCCGAGCCAAGCGTAGTTCTTCGCCCCGTCGAACCCGAGGTGGGTCAGCACCGCGTTCAGGATGCCGGAACCGGGATCGTAGATCTGCGCCCAGATGATGCCGATCACGATGGCCGGAACCGCGTACGGGAAGAACGACACGACGCGGTAGAGGTTGGACCTCGTCAGCCCGCGCACCGCGCCGGTGCCGCTGCCGCCGATGGTGACCACCGTGGCCAGCGCGAGCGCCAGCACGATCGTGACGAACGGCACGACCAGGCCGAGGATGATGCTGTTGCGCATCGATCGCACGAACGTGTCGTCCTGGAACAGCTTCACGTAGTTGTCGAAGCCGATGAAGTTCATCGTGGCGCTGAAGCCGCCCCAGTCGGTCAGCGAGTAGTAGATCGCCTGCACGAACGGGGACACCACGAAGACCAGGAAGATGATCAGCGGCACGCCGAGGAACACCGCGAAGAAGCTCACCCGGTCGAAGGTGAGCCGCCGCCGGCGCCCCCGGCCGGCCGGCCGAGCAGGCCGGCCGGCCGGGGTGGTCGAGACGCTCGAACTCACGAAGTGACCTTGTTCTTCTTGACGGAGCTGTCGTTGGCCACCTTGTCGGTGATCTTCTGCAGGGCGCTGGTCAGCCCGGCGACGTCGATCTTGCCGGACAGGAACGAGTTCCACGGCACGAGCATGTCCGGGTTGGTGCCGTAGAAGTCGACGAACTGGTAGTTGAAGACGTTCGTCCCGGCCTTGTCCAGCATCTGGGTCTGCGACTGCAGCGCGGTCGAGCCGAAGCCGTCCGCCGGGACCAGGCCCTTGACGATGGTCGGGGCCAGGCGGGTCTTGCTGAAGTTGGTCGCCGCGTCCTTCGACAGCATCGCCCGCATGATCTCCTTGCCGCCGGCGGGGTTCTTGCCGGTGCTCGGCACGATGTACGGCTCACCCGCGGCGCTGCGGATCGTCTCGTACGGCATCTGCGAGTTGCTGGTGAGGGTGAACTCCGGGATGCCCTTCATCTGGAACCCGGACTTCGTCGCGTTCTTCATCTCGTTCTCGATCCAGCCACCGGACGGGTAGAGGATCGCCTGCTGGTCGTTGCTCCACTTGGCCTGCGCCTTGGTGAACTGGGTGCCGGCGCCGCCGGGAACGAAGTAGCCCTGCTTGACGCAGGTCTCCATCTTCTGGAACACCTTCTGGATGTTCGGGTTCGACCAGCACTTCGGCTTCAGGTTCTCCAGCGCGAGGCGGACGTCCGGGCCGCCTTCCTTGATCGCCGAGTCGACCGCCAGGGTCTGGTAGTAGGTTGCGGCCTCCTTGCCCCAGACGAAGAGGTACTTGCCCTTCTTCTTCGCCTTGGCGCCGAGATCGATCGCCTCGTCCCAGGTCTTCGGCGGGGTCCAGCCGTTCGCCGAGAACAGCGAACCGGAGTACCAGATGCCGTACACGGTCATCGCGTAGTTCATCGCGACGAACTTGCCGCTGAACGTGCCCGGGTCCTTCACGTGCGGGTAGACCGTGTCGGCGATCTTCGTGCCCTCGTAGTTGTTGGCTTCGAAGACGTCGTCCAGCTCCGACAGGCTCTTCAGAATGGTGGAGAAGCCGATCGCGTTGGCGCCCGAGTTGTCGATCAGGTCCGGCGGGTTACCGCCGGCGAACCGCGGCTGCAGCTGCTGGGCGATCTTCGTGGACGGTTTCACCGCCGACTTGGTGCCCTGCTTCTTGTCGGCTTCCTTCGCCGCGAAGGTCACGTAGTCGTATCCGTAGCCGCCGTTGAAGATGACCGCGTCGATCGCGGAACCCTTGGCCACGCCGAACGGGTTGGTCGACGACTTCTTTCCGGTCTTGGCCTTGTCGTTGCTGCCACTGCCCCCGGCGCAGCCGGCGAGCGTCGCACCCAGTGGCGCGGCAGCGGCCACGGCCAGCGAACCCTGCAGCAGCCGCCGGCGACTGACCGGCTTGGTGTTCTCGTCCATGGTCTGAGGCGACCTTCCGTCGGAAACGGGACTCATGATGGTCCTCGCCTTCGCTGGCTCAGGCGGTGCGCCGGATCCTGCCGGCGTACCGCTGTTCAAGGATTCGGTTGTGCTCGTCCCCACCGGGGATATTGGCGGAAAGGTACACCGGGGTTCGCGCCCCGGCGTCGAGCAGTCGTTGTACCACTTCGGCAACAATCAACTGGGTAAGCAACGCCGCGGTGACCGGCGGGATCGCACCGCCGTCCGGCAGCTTCGACACGGGAACTCGGGTCAGCATCCCGTTGTCCGGTACGCGATCGGTGGGATCGGGGAAACGCTGACCGTTCGGTTGCCGCGGCGCCGACCGAACGGTGTCCTGCGCAGAGGTGATTGCCATCGCCCGGTGACCGCGCAACGCGCGGGCACCGTTTCGCCGACGATCCACCACCGGTGGGATCCCGTTTCGCCGGCCACCCGTGGCCGACCGCGGGCCCTTTCGCGAGCCGTCGGCGGCCGGACCGGCGACACGCCGGGCAGCCTGGTACCGCGCGGCGATCAGCGCGTCCGGACCGGACCGGATCGCCACGGGGGCCGCGCCCTCGACCGTCACCCAGCACCTCCTACCGACAGCCGTCATCGGTTCACGCCCGACGGAGGGTGAGCGAACCGCGAACGGTGCCTAGCGGTTCGCCGAGCCGGGACTGTGACGATTCTTATCCACGATCTCATGATGTCAAGTGCTCGAACGTAACGCTTTTCGATCAGACGTTGGCAAGGACTGCGCGCGGCGTGCACGATCCGGCCTGAACGTACATATGTGGCGGCCGTCATGGGCGGACCGACACGAGGCAACGCGGGCAGGTCCCGGCGCCGGTCAGTCGGTCCGGGACAGTTCCCAGCAGGCGACCGCGGCCGAAGCGGCCACGTTGAGTGAGTCGACGCCACCGCGCATCGGGATGCGCACCCGCACGTCGCTGGCGGACAGCGCGGCACCGGACAGCCCCGGCCCCTCCGCGCCGAACAGCAGCGCGGGCCGCCGTCGCTGCGCCTCGGTCAGGTCCTGGAGCCGGATCGCGCCCGCAGCGGGCGTCAGCGCGAGCACGGTGAAGCCGGCCGAGCGCACCACCGCGAGGCCGGCCGGCCACGGTGTGAGCCGTGCATACGGGATGGCGAACACCTCGCCCATGCTCACCCGCACGCTGCGCCGGTACAGCGGATCGGCGCAGGACGGTGAGAGCAGCACCGCGTCGAATCCCAGACCGGCGGCACCCCGGAACACCGCGCCGACGTTGGTGTGGTTGTTGACGTCCTCCAGGATCAACACCCGGCGCGCCTCGGCGAGCACCTGTTCGGCGGCCGGCAGCGGCCGGCGGTGGAACGACGCGAGCACGCCCCGGTGCACGTGGAAGCCGGTGACCGCTTCGAGCACGTCCTGCCCCGCGGCGTACACCGGGGCACCGGCGCCGGCGGCGAGGTCCGCTACCTGTCCGTACCGCTTGGCATCGACCAGGAAGGACCGGGGCCGGTAGCCGGCCCGCAGCGCGCGGCGCAGCACCAGCTCGCCCTCGGCGATGAACAGCCCGTGCGGTGGCTCGTACCGGGTGCGCAGCGCGACGTCGGTCAGTTCGCGGTAGTCGTCGAGTCGGGTGTCGGTCGGATCGTCGACGAGACTGTCGGCGGGCGCCGGAGCGGGCGGCTGCGCGTCTACCACGCGACGATTCAACCGCACCGCGTCCGGCGCACCGACAAGGGCGTTACCGTCCGGCGGTCGGGGGCTGCCCGGACGACCGGTACACCCCGCCCGCGGGCGGCGGGGTCTGCCCGGTGACCGGCTGCGCCGCCTGCGCCGAGGGTGTCGGCGGCATCGGCGGGGTTGCCGGCGCGGGCTGGCCGGCCGGCGCCGGCTCGGTCAGCTCGGAGGCGGGCACCGGGGCGGCCGGCAGCGCCGGCTGCTCGCTCTTGACGCCCTGGTCGGGCCCGCTGACCTCGGCCGACGCCTCCGACGCGGCGTCCGCAGCGGCCTGCGCGGCCTTCTCCGCCTCCGCCTCGGCCTCGGGTGCGAAGCCGGCGACCTCCTCGTCCGGCACGTACTCCTCGCCGGACTCGATGCCGTTGCCGCCACCCATCATCTTGCCGAACGCGCCGCCGAAGCCCTCCAGCGCCTTGGTCAGCTCGGCCGGGATCACCCAGATCTTGTTCGACTGACCCGCCGCGATCTGCGGCAGCGTCTGCAGGTACTGGTAGGCGAGCAGCTTCTGGTCCGGGTTGGCCCGGTGGATCGCGTCGGCGACCTGGCGGATCGCCTTCGCCTGGCCCTCGGCCTGCAGGACCCGCGACTCCCGGTCACCCTGCGCCCGCAGGATCGCCGACTGCTTCTCACCCTCGGCGGTCAGGATCTGCGACTGCTTGTGGCCCTCGGCCGTCAGGATCGCCGCCCGGCGGTCCCGCTCGGCGCGCATCTGCTTCTCCATCGAGTCACGGATGCTGGGCGGCGGCTCGATCGCCTTGATCTCGACCCGGTTGACCCGGATCCCCCACTTGCCGGTGGCCTCGTCCAGCACCCCACGCAGCTGCCGGTTGATGTCGTCCCGGCTGGTCAGCGTCTTCTCCAGGTCCATCGAGCCGATCACGTTGCGCAGCGTGGTGACCGTCAGCTGCTCGATGCCCTGCAGGAAGTTCGCGATCTCGTAGGTGGCGCGGGCCGGATCGGTGATCTGGAAGTAGAGCACCGTGTCGATCGACACGACCAGGTTGTCCGAGGTGATCACCGGCTGCGGCGGGAAACTGACCACCTGTTCGCGCAGGTCGACCTTGGTACGGACCCGGTCGACGAACGGGGCGAGCAGGTTCAGGCCCGGCCCCAGCGTCTTCAGGTACTTACCGAGCCGCTCCACGATGTATGCCTGTTGCTGCGGCACGATCCGTACCGAACGGATCAGCACGATCAGCACAATCAGCACGATGATGGCGACGATGACGCCGAGCACCGCGTCCATTACGGCATCCTCCACACCAGGGCGGTGGCGCCCTTGATCTTGATGATCTGCACCCGCTCACCGGGTTCGAATGTCTGCGTCGCGTCGAACGACCGGGCAGTCCACTCCTCGCCCTCGATCCGGACCAGGCCGTGGTGCTCGTCGACGCTCTCGAGCACCATCGCGTCGGCGCCCTCCAGCGCCGCCACCCCATCGGCTCGTGATCGGCGCGCTCCGCCGAGGAGCGCTGGTAACGGACGATCATCGGCCGCACCGCCGCCAGCGTCGCCGCGGTGACCAGGGCGAACACCAGGCCCTGCAGCCACACCGGCGCGCCGAGTGCGGCGGCCCCGGCCGCCGCGAAGGCGCCCGCGGCCACCATGATCGCCACGAAGCTCAGGGAAAAGGCCTCGGCGACGGCCAGGACCACGCCGAGTGCCAACCATATGATCGCCGCCACAAGTCGATCGTGACATGGCGATGCACCCGATGACACCTCCACCCCGGCGCGAACCGGTAACCGTTGGCCGATCGTGCCGTTGTCGACCGTGATAACGTCCCGCCCGCCCATTGATCATCTTGCCCCATACCGGAGGAATGCGTGGCCGTCGACCCGAACAGCCACCCCGGGTTGCTCCCGGATACCGTCGCGCGGCTGGACGCCGCGGTGGCCGCGGCGCAGGCGACCGGCCGGGTGCCGTCGCTGATCGCCGGCGTGGTCCGGGCCGGCACGCTGGTGCACGTGGCGGGCGCCGGCGAGGTGCCGACGCCGACCGCGGACCTCCAGTACCGGATCGGGTCGATCTCCAAGACGTTGACCGCCGCGCTGGTGCTGCGGCTGCGCGACGCCGGGGCGCTCGCGCTGGACGACCCGCTCGCCGCGCACCTGCCCGGTACGCCGGTCGGCGCCGTCACCGTGCGCCAGTTGCTCGGGCACGTGTCGGGACTGCAACGGGAGCCGGACGGCGACTGGTGGGAACGATCCGCCGGCGGCGACGTCGAGGCGTTGCTCGCCGGGCTCGACGCGGGCAAGCTGGCCGGCCCACCGTTCGCCGGCTACCACTACTCCAACCTCGCGTACGGGCTGCTCGGCGCCCTGCTGACCCGCGCCGCCGGCCAGCCGTGGTGGCAGCTGGTGCGCGACCAGCTGCTCGCACCGCTGGGCATGACCCGCACCAGCTACCAGCCCACCGAGCCGTTCGCCCGCGGGTACGTGGTGCATCCGTGGCTGGGCACGCTGCGCGAGGAGCCGCGGCACGACGCCGGTGCGATGGCACCGGCCGGCCAGCTGTGGAGCACGGTGGGCGACCTGACCCGGTGGGCGGCGTTCCTGGCCGACCCGGCGACCGCCGGCGGCGAGACGGTTCTGGCCGCGACCACCGTCGACGAGATGGCCGTACCGGTCGCGATCAGCGACCTGGAGTCGTGGACCGCCGGCCACGGTCTCGGCGTCGAGCTGTGGCGCCGCGGTGAGCGGGTCTACCTCGGGCACACCGGCTCGATGCCCGGCTACCTCGCCGTCCTGGTGGTGCACCGGCGCAGCCGCACCGGGGTGGTGGCGTTCGCGAACGCGTACACGATGCTCGGCTCGGGCATCGGCGGGTTCGGCATCGACCTGCTGACCACGGTGCTCGACAACGAGCCGGAGCCGGTCTCGCCGTGGCGGCCGGGCGAGCCGGCGCCGGCCGAGGTCGCGCCGCTCACCGGCCGCTGGTGGTGGATGGGCCGGGAGTACGAGGCGGGCTGGACCGACGGGGCGCTGGTGCTGCGTGCGGTGACGATGCCCGGCGGTACCCCGTGGCGGTTCACCCCCGAGGCGCCGGACGTGTGGCGCTGCCACACCGGGATGAACACCGGGGAGATCCTCACCGTGCGGCGCGGCCCGGACGGTGCGGTCAGCGCCCTGGACATCGCCACGTTCGTCTTCCGGCGGGACGTGCTGCCGGCGGAGTGACCGCGGCGCGCAACTCGCACCAACTCCGGCCAGGCCGGGCAAACCGGTACCGAACTTTTCGCACGAAAGGGTCGTAGCCGGGCGCGGCCTCGACACCCGATCGAGTTAACCTCGCCCGGTCCGTGGGTACGTCGGCCGACATCACCCTTGACTGGTGCCACGTGCTCGCCTGGGAGGTGTTCGCAGTGCAGCCCGCTTCACCCCTTCGGCCGGCTTCGCGGCGTGTCCGGTGCCGCTGGCCGGAAGCAGCCCGGCTGCTCCGCTCCGCCCTGCTGGTCGCCCCGGCCGCGCTCGTGGTGCTGGCCCTGCTGCCGGCCACCTCGGCGCACGCCGCGCCCAACGGCATCCGGTCGACCAGCGGCGTCGCCGCCCGGGTCGGCCAGCTCAGCGCGCAGCTGGCCCAGGCGGACGCCGACCTGCGCCAGGCGTCGGTGGACGCATCGGTGGCGATCGAGAAGTACGAGCGGGCCGCGGTGCGGCAGCGCAAGGCCGCCGACGCGCTGGCCGCCGCTCGCCGCAAGACCAGGTCGGCCGGCGCCGCCGTCGACAAGCAGCAGGATCGGGTCGGCCTGATGGTGCGCCGCAACTACGAACTCGGCGGCGTGCTGGGCACCACCGCGAGCGTGCTGCGGGGCGACCCGTCCGATCTGATCACCAACCTGGGCTACCTGCGCTACGTCGGCAACCAGCAGGCCGCCACGCTCAACCGGTACCGGCAGTCCAAGGGGCTCGCGGTGCTCGCCGAGGGCACCGCCCGGTCCGCGCTGAAGGCGGCGAACGCGGCGCGCCGCAAGGCCGCTCGCGCCAAGGCCGCCGCGCAGCAGGCGGTGGACCGGCGGCACAAGCGGGTCTCGACGCTGACCGCGCAGCGCGACAAGGTGCAGGGCCAGCTCGACGCCATCGAGGCGCACAACAAGTCGGTCCGGGCGGCCGCGGCAGCCCGCGAGCGGCGGCAGGCCGCCGCGCGGCGGCGCGCCGCCAACACCGCGACCGAGGTCTCCGCGTCCACCGGCGGCGGCGCCATGGTGGCGGTACGCGCGGCGCTCGCCCAGCAGGGCAAGCCGTACGTGTGGGACGCCGCCGACCCGTCGGTCGGGTTCGACTGCTCCGGGCTCGCGCTCTACGCCTACCAGCAGATCGGGATCGAGCTACCGCACTCGGCGGAATACCAGTACCTGCAGGGGCGACACGTGTCGTCGAACGCGCTGCGCCCCGGCGACCTGCTGTTCTACTCCTACAACGGTCGGGTGTCCGGGATCCACCACGTCACCATGTACATCGGCAACGGGCAGATCGTGCAGGCCGCCGACTTCGGCATCCCGGTGCAGGTGGTCCCCGCCTACTTCAGCTTCGGCTACATCGGCGCGACCCGGCTCGCCTGACTGTCCGGTCGAATCACCGGCCGGTGGCCGCGCCGGACGGCGGATCAGTCGGCCGGAGCGGTGACGAAGTCGATGAGGTGTTCGACGGCGCCGAGCAGCGGGGCCTCGACATCGCGGTAGTCGCGGACCGAGCCGAGGATGCGGCGCCAGAGCGCGCCCGGGTCGCTCACCCCGAGCGCGGCGCACACGCCCTCCTTCCAGGGCTGCCCCTTCGGTACCTCCGGCCAGGCCCGGATGCCGACCTTCGCCGGCTTCACCGCCTGCCAGATGTCGACGTAGGGGTGTCCGGTGACCAGCACGTACGGCGAGGTCACCTGCGCGACGATGCGACTCTCCTTGCTGCCGGCGACCAGGTGGTCGACCAGCACCCCGAGCCGGCGGTCCGGGCCGGGCTGGAACTGCGCGACCGCACCGACCAGGTCGTCCACCCCGGACAGCGGCTCCACCACGACACCCTCGACCCGCAGGTCGTCGCCCCAGATCCGCTCCACCAGCGCCGCGTCGTGGATGCCCTCCACCCAGATCCGGCTGGCCCGGGCCACCTTCGCCGGCGAGTCCGGCACCGCGATCGAACCCGAGGCGGTGCGCCGGCGCGCCGCGGGCGTCGCCGGGCGGGCCGGCCGGCGCAGCGTCACCACCGCACCGTCGATCAGGAACCCGCCCGGTACCAGCGGGAACAGCCGTCGCTTCTGGTGCCGGTCGGCGAGCACCACGGCATCGGCCTCGAACCCGACCACGGCGCCGCAGAAGCCACCGCCGGCGTCCTCGACGACCAGGCCCGGCTCGGCGTCGACGACCGGAACCTTCGGGCGCCGGTTCCGGTCATCGGCGAGCACGTCGGTGCCGTAACGGTCGTCGTGCCGGTCGTCCCGGCGGCGAAACGGACTGCGCACGAGGCGACCGTAGCCGGCGGGAGTCGATTCGGTCACGCCGGCGCGCCGGGTACGTGGGCGGCAGTCCTCGGATGCTGCCTCTACTCTGGGGGGTATGTCCGCTGATCCGGTCCAGTCCGTAGCGACCAGTGTGCGGCCCACCGTGCGGCTCACCCCGTGGATCCGCTCCTGGCGGGCCGGGCTGGTGCCGTTCGACGACGCCGCCGTGGCACTCGAGGACGGCACCGACCACGCGGTGCTCGACATGCCGGGCAGCGTCCGGGAGCAGACCCTGCGGGAGGCGCTGACCGGCCTGGCGAAGCTGCCCCCGGAACAGATCCGGCTGGTGCTGCCGGCGCCGGGCGACCCGCGCGGGCTGCCCGGCCCCGGCCCGTTCACCTCCGCGGCGCTGCTCGCCGGCGAGGGCATCGTGGCCGGTGCGATCGGCCTGGTGCCGGAACCCCGGGAGTACACCTCGGGCTCCGGCGACACGTGGCTCGCGATCACCTGGCGGGGGTACGAGATCGCCGCCGGTGGGCTGCCCCCGGAGCTGGTCACCCCGTCCGAGGCGGAGGCCGACCTGGGGTTGGCGCTGGCCGCGTCCACCCAGGCCCTCGCGGAGCTGGACGTCGCGCGCTGGCGGCCGTCGCTCGCACCGGCGCTGACCGCGCTGCGCCGCGGCGGCGGCAGCGCCGACCTGCCCGCCGGGTACGACCCGCGCAGCCGCCGGCTCTACGCCCGGGCCGGGATGCTCGACCGGGTGCTGGCGCTCGCCGAGCACGACGAGCCGGGTGGCGCGATCAACGCGTACGAGGCGAACCAGCGAGCCGCGGCGCTGCGCCCGCTCGCCACCGCCTGCCGCCGCGCGCTCGTCGCGGCCTGCAACTCGCCGCTGGGTTGACGGCGTCGAACCGCATCCCATCACCGTCGGGGCGCTGGTCACCGGCAGCGATCCGGAACGGATGCTCGCCGCCCGCACCGTCCGCGAGGGACACCCCGGATCCGGACGCCCTCGCCGACACGCTGTGCCGGATGGTCGCCGAGCGCAGGCGTCGAACGGCGGGCCGCAGCCCCGCCGGCGCGGACACCCGACCGGCGGGGCGGCGGCCGGCGTCAGCGGCGCGGCGGCAGCGCGCAGCAGCCCTCGGCGCAGGTGTCCCAGACCGGCAGGGTACCGAGCCGCCGGCGCGGGGCCGCCGGGTCGAGCCGCTCGGTGACCAGCTCACGAACCATCGCGACGAACCTCGGATCGGTACCGGGAGTGGCGGCCCGCGCGTACCCCAGGCCGAGCCGCTTCGCGGTCTCCGCCGCCTCGTTGTCCAGGTCCCAACGGACCTCCACGTGGTCGGAGACGAACCCGATCGGGCTGACCGCGACGTTCGCCACGCCCTGCTTCGCCAGCGACTCCAGGTGGTCGTTGATGTCCGGCTCCAGCCACGGCACCTGCGGCGGGCCGGACCGCGACTGCCAGACCAGCTGATGCGGCACCGCCGCGCCGGCCCTGGCCGCCACCAGCTCGGCCAGCTCGGTGAGCTGGTCGGTGTAGCGGTCGCCGGTCGGCCCGGCGGCGCGGTTCATCGCCACC
Organism: Actinocatenispora thailandica; assembly: GCF_016865425.1. NCBI lineage: Bacteria > Bacillati > Actinomycetota > Actinomycetes > Micromonosporales > Micromonosporaceae > Actinocatenispora > Actinocatenispora thailandica. Next base: position 3,684,251 of record NZ_AP023355.1, read on the forward strand.
GGTACCGAATGGGCGGTGAACACCACCCGGGTCTCCCCCGCCGGCAGCGTGGCGAGCGCCGAGCGCAACGCGTCGGCGTGCGGTTCGACGAACCCGGGATGGTCGTAGAACTGCCGCAGCTTGTCGACCGCCGGCGCGCCCGGACCGACCTTGGCCCGGGCCGCGACGATGTCCTCCAGGTACTGCCGGCAGGACGAGTACGAGCCGAACGCGCTGGTGGCGAGCGCCAGCGCGTGCCGCACGCCGTCGTCGCGCATCCGCGCCAGGGTGTCCGCCAGGTACGGATCCCAGTTCCGGTTGCCCCAGTAGACCGGCAGGTCGATGCCGTGCCCGTCGAACTCGACCCGGACCGCGTCGAGCAGGTCGCGGCACTGCTGGTTGATCGGCGAGACGCCACCGAAGTGCTGGTAGTGCTCGGCGACCTCGGCCAGCCGGGCGTCCGGGACGCCACGGCCGGCGGTCACGTTGCGCAGGAACGGCATGACGTCGTCCGGGCCCTCCGGGCCGCCGAACGACAGCAACAGGAACGCGTCGTACACGCCCCTATCTTCTACCACCGGTAGATGGCGGTGTCAGGCACCCACCGCATGGAAGCCGCCGTCGACGTGCAGGACCGTACCGGTGGTGGCGGGGAACCAGTCGGACAGCAGCGCGCAGATCGCCCGGCCGGCCGCGTCGGTGTCGGTCAGGTCCCACCCCAGCGGTGCCCGCTCGACCCACTTGTCCTCGAACTGCTCGAAGCCCGGGATCGACTTGGCCGCCATGGTGCGCAGCGGCCCAGCCGACACCAGGTTCGACCGGATGCCCTGCTTGCCCAGGTGCAGCGCCAGGTAGCGGCTCGCCGACTCCAGGCCGGCCTTCGCCACACCCATCCAGTCGTACACCGGCCAGGCCAGCGTCGCGTCGAAGGTCAGCCCGACGATCGAACTGCCACGGCCGAGCAGCGGCAGGCAGGCCATCGCGAGCGCCTTGTAGGAATAGGTGGAGATCTGCACCGCGGTGGCCACGTCGTCCCACTCGGCGTTCAGGAACTCGCCACCCAGCACCGACTGCGGTGCGAACCCGATCGAGTGCACCACCCCGTCCAGCCCGTCGACCTGCTCGCGCACCTTGTCCGCAAGCCCGGCCAGCTGGTCGGCGTTGGTCACGTCCAGCTCGATGATCTCGCCCACCGGCTTCGGCAACCGCTTGGCGATCCGCTCCACCAGCGACATCCGCCCGAACCCGGTGAGCACCACCTCGGCGCCCTGCTCCTGGGCCAGCCTCGCCGCCGAGAACGCGATCGACTGGTCGGTCAGCACGCCGGTGATCAGCAGCCGCTTGCCGTCGAGAAGTCCACTCACGCTTGCTCGTCTCCTAGCTCGTGTGCTCGGCGGGGCCGTCGCCCCGGATGCTGCCTGCTACCCGGCCGGTCGCGGCGCGGGTGCGAAGCGGTCGACCGCTCAGTGGCCCATGCCGAGGCCACCGTCGACCGGCAGTACCGCGCCGGTGATGTAGCCGGCCTCGTCGGAGGCGAGGAACCCGACCGCCGCGGCGACCTCGTCGGCCTGCGCGAACCGGGCGCCGGGGATGCCGTCGAGGATCTGCTTGCGACGCGCCTCCGGCAGCTCGGCGGTCATGTCGGTCTCGATCATGCCGGGCGCGACCACGTTGGCGGTGATGTTGCGCGAGCCCAGCTCGCGGGTGATCGACCGGGCGAGCCCCACCAGGCCGGCCTTGCTCGCCGCGTAGTTCGTCTGCCCCGGGTTGCCGGACAGGCCGGCCACCGACGAGATGAAGATCATCCGGCCCCAACGGGCCCGCAGCATCTTCGTCGCCGCGCGCTTGGCGCACCGCCAGGCGCCGGCCAGGTTGGTCTCCAGCACCGAGCCGAACTGATCCTCACTCATCCGCAGCAGCAGCGTGTCCGCGGTGATGCCGGCATTGGCCACCAGCACCTCGACCGGGCCCAACTCCGCCTCGATCTCGGTGAACGCGGCGTCGACCTGCGCCGGGTCGGTGATGTCGCACCGCACCCCGTACAGCCCGGACGCGACGTCACTGCCGCGGTGGGTGACCGCGACCCGGTCGCCCTGCTTCGCGAACCGCTGCGCGATGGCCAGGCCGATCCCACGATTGCCACCGGTCACCAGGACGGTACGAGCCATCTGCACTCCCTGTTGCGATCCTCGCCGGCCGCGAGCAGCCGGCGCCAGCCGTCACGCCGGCCGCGAGCGGCCGCCACGGGACCAGAGACTACCGTCGGGCCGCGCCCGCCGGCCGGGCGAGGTCGGCGGGCGTCACGGCATCCGGGACGACCAGAGCAGGCTCATCGCCGCGGCCGCCAACCCGAACAGCAGACCGAACCCGATGTACCACTGGCCGATCTCCTTCGCCATCGTGCGATGGCCGATCGACGACCCCATGTCCTGGTAGACCTGCTTGAGTTGGCTGGCGCTCGCCGCGGCGTAGTAGTGCCCCTTGGTCATGTCGGCGAGCTTGTGCAACGACTGCTTGTCCACCGGCACCGGGGTGGTCTGGCCACCGATCGACACGTGCCCGTGATCGGTGCCGAACGCGATCGTGGACACCGGGACGTTCGCCGCCGACGAGGCCTTGCCGGCGTCCTCGATGGTGCGGCCGTAGGTGCGGAAGCCGTCCGACAGCAGCACGATCCGGGCCGGCGGCGCGCCCGACGCGCCGTCCGCCGGCACCGCGGCGATCGCCTGCAACGAGGTGAACACCGCCTCACCGGTCGCCGTCGACTCGGCCAGCCGCAACCCGTTGATCGCCGAGTACACCTGGTTGCGGTCCTTGGTCGGGGACGCCACCACGTTCGCCGACTTCGCGAACGACACCACGCCGACGTTGAAGTTGCGCGGCAACTGCTCGACGAAGTCCTTCGCCGCCGACTGCGCGGCACGCAACCGGTTCGGCGCCACGTCGGTCGCCTCCATCGACAGCGACACGTCGATGGCGAGGATGACGGTGGCCCGTTCCATCGGCTGCTGCACATCCACCGCCGGCCGGGCCATCCCCAGCGCCAGCGCCAGCAGCGACAGCACCAGCGCCCCGGCCGACGCGTGCCGGCGCCAGCCGATCCCGCGCGGGGTCAACCGCTGCAGCAGCTCCAGGTTGGAGAAGCGCATCGCGAACGACCGGCGGTGCAGCTGCACCCAGACGTAGACCCCGGCCAGAGCCAGCACCGGGATGACGGCGAGCAGCCACCACGGGGACAGGAAGCGGATCATGTGCGGCCCCCGCGGTCGTGTGCGGCGAACGGTGTCGTGGGGTGCGTCATGCGCGGCCCCCGCGGGAGCGCGCAGCGAAGCGGAACGTCATGCGGTGCCCATCGGTACGTCATCGGGTCGTCCCCCTCGTCCGGGCGTGCCGCTGCGCGGCCACGAACCGGACGATGTCCAGCAGCCAGTCGGAGTCGGTACGCAGCCGCAGATGCCCGACGCCGGCGCGGCGCAGCGCCGTGGAGATCGCGGCCCGCTGTTCGCTTGCCGCCGCCGCGTAGCGCGCCCGGACCGTCGGCGTGGTCTGCACCTCGTGCACCAGGCCGGTCTCCGGATCGACCAGCTCCAGCACCCCGACGTCGGGCAACTCCAGCTCGCGCGGGTCGAGCACCTCGACGGCCAGCACGTCGTGCCGGACCGCGAGGCGGCGCAGCGGCCGCTCCCACCCGGTCGGGGCGAGGAAGTCGGAGATCACCACCGCCATCCCGCGCCGCCGCGGCGGCCGGTTCAGCGCGTCGATCAGCGCGGCCAGGTCGGTGCGCCCGCCAGCCGCCGGCCGCTCCGTCCGCGCCACGCTACGCAGCAGCAGCTGGGCGCCGCGGCGGCCGGCCCGAGCCGGCACCCGGTAGGTGTCGGCGCCGGTACCGATCACCGCGCCGATCCGGTTGCCACCGCGCACCGTCAGGTGCGACATCGCAGCCACCGCCGCGATCGCCAGATCACGCTTCAGGCAGTCGGCGGTACCGAAGTCCAGGCTGGCCGACAGGTCGACCGCGAGCCAGGTCTCCAGCTCCCGGTCGACGATGGTCTGCCGCACGTGCGGCACCGTGGTGCGCGCGGTCACCGGCCAGTCCATCCGCCGCACGTCGTCGCCCGGCCGGTACTCCCGGGACTCGCCCGGCTCGGTACCCGGGCCGGGCAGCAGCCCCAGGTAGTCGCCCTGCAGCAGGCCGTCCAGCTTGCGGGTGACGAGCAGCTGCAGCCGGGACAGGGTCACCTCGGAACGGCCCACGTCCAGCTGCGGCGAGACGTACCGCTCCCGGGTCGCATGCCGTCGCAGCCGACCCAACGCGGCCAGACCCCCCCGGCTCACGCCCGCTCACCGGCCTCGGCACCCGGCACCGCCCCACCGGGACGCACCGCACGGGCCGGACTCCACCGGATCACGCCCGCTCACCCACCACCGGCGCGCGCGACACCGCCACCGGACCTCGCGTCACAGGCCACGCCCCGGCTGCGGCCAGGAACCAGCCGGCTGCGGCGTGCCCGACGCCGGCGCCGCACTGGCCGGCGCGTCCGCGTTCTGCCGGGGCGCCACCGTCGGCAGCGGCACGGTGGCCAGCACCCGGTCGACGATCTGCTCGGCCGGGATACCGTCGGCGAGCGCGTCGTAGGACAACACCAGCCGATGCCGCAGAATGTCCGGCGCGATGTCCTGGATGTCGGCCGGCAGCGCGTAGTCCCGGCCCCGCAGCAACGCCAGCGCCCGCGCCGCCCGCACGATGCCCAGCGACGCACGCGGACTCGCGCCGTACTGCACCAGGCCGGCGACGTCGGGCATGCCGTACTCGGCGGGGTTGCGGGTCGACAGCACCAGCCGCACCGCGTAGTCGACCAGCGCGTTGTGCACGAACACCTCGTCGGCCTTGGCCTGCAGCCCGATCAGGTCGCTGGTAGCGAACACCGCAGTCGGCTCCGGAGTGGACACCCCGACCCGGTAGACGATCTCCCGCTCCTCCACGTCGGTCGGATAGCCAACCTGGATCTTCAGCAGGAAACGGTCCCGCTGCGCCTCGGGCAGCGGGTACACACCCTCCTGCTCGATCGGGTTCTGGGTGGCCATCACCAGGAACGGGCGCGGCACCTCGTGCGTCTGACCGCCGATCGACACCTGCTGCTCGGCCATCACCTCCAGCAGCGCCGACTGCACCTTCGCCGGCGCCCGGTTGATCTCGTCGGCGAGCAGGAAGTTGACGAACACCGGCCCCAGCTCGACGTCGAACTTCTCGCTGCCCTGCCGGTAGATCCGGGTGCCCACCACATCGGCCGGCACCAGGTCGGGGGTGAACTGGATGCGCGCGAACGAACCGCCGACCACCTTGGCCAACGTCTCCACCGCGAGCGTCTTCGCCACCCCCGGCACGCCCTCGATCAGGCAGTGCCCGCGAGCGAGCAACGACACGAACATCCGCTCGATCATCCGGTCCTGCCCGACGATCACCCGCTTGACCTCGAACAGCGCCTTCTCGAGCAGGGTCGCATCCTGAGCTGGTGTGGTCTGCTGGGCCACCTGACCTCCACGGCACGTCACCGACTGCGCTTCGCCGCCGCCGCACCCGACGCCCGGCCGCCACCCATCGTCGCGCATCCTTGCGAGTCCAAGCCTCCCACGACAGGCTGGGTACGCGCTGGGCGGGTGCACGCGCACCACCCGCACCGTCGCACTGCGACACCGCGCCGGCACCCGTACGCCATCACGGTGAAGAACACGGCGAAATCACTACGGACGGCCGTCCTGTCGGGTAGACAACCGCCTCTGCCTCGTGTGTACCATTGCACCGTCGCCGGGCGGCTTCCCCCGTGGTCGCCCGGCGGCTTCACCCCTCGGCGAAGTGTGCTCGCGATGCGCTCGCCTGAGGGGTTTCGCTTTGTCTTCTGGGGGCGCAGCCCCAGGCCCCGCGCCGGAGGGGCTTCGCCCCCCGGCACCCCCGTGGTGGGCACCGTTCGTTGGGACGCTTGGTGGTTGCCGGTCGCTGGGCCCTCGGTGGTTGCCGTTCGCTGGGCCCTCGGTGGTTGCCGTTCGCTGGGCCCTCGGTGGTTGCCGTTCGCTCGGCCCTTGGGGGTTGCCGTTCGCTGGGGACGCGCCTTGGGGGTTGCCGGTCGCTGGGGTCCGGTCCGTGGGTGGCGCCGGTCGCTGGGGTCCGCTCCGTGGGGGTGCTGTTCGCTGGGGCACGGGTACCCGTTGGTGGTGCTGTTCGCTGGGGTGCCGGGTTGGGGCGGGCGCGGGCTGGTGCAGAGCCGGCATGCACGGTGGGCGGCGGGGTCAGTGTTCGCCGGAGCGGGCGGGTGGCGGGGCGGGCGTCTGCGGTTCGCGGTGCGGGTCGGTTGCGGGGGCCGGATCGGCGGATCGTAGGCCCACCAGGCGGGTCAGGAAGCGATCCAGCTGGGCGGCCAGGGGCGGCCAGTCGAGCTGGGGCTGGCTCAGGCGCAGGGCGACCGCACCGTGCACGGCCGCACGTAGGTCCAGCGCGACCAGCGCCGCGTCGCCGGCCGGGGCGAGGCCGGCATCCATGCACCGGCGGACCGCGGCCGTCGTCGAGTCGGCGACCTCGTGCCGGAAGGACATCTCAGGGCGGCGGTTGACCGCGCTCTCGTGCAGCACCCGGTAGAGCCCGGGGTGCCGGCTCGACCAGGTACCGAGCACCAGGACCCGGGCGCGCAGCTGGCCGGCCGGGTCGTCGGCACCCGCCGCCGCCCGGTCGGCGGCGCGCATCAGGTCGTCGTGACAGCGGCGCAGGGTGGCCAGGACCAGCGCATCGCGGTCGGTGAAGTGCAGGTAGACCGAGGTCGCCGCGACGCCCACCGCGCGTGCCACGGCCCGCATCGACAGCGCCTCGTCGTCCCCCAGCTCGTCGAGCAGCCGCAGCGTGGCCTCGATGATCTCCGCCCGCAGTCGGTCACCCTGACCGCGCGGGTTGCGGCCGCGCCCCGTCGCCTGCCTGCCCATGCCCGGCATCTTAACTGAACACTTGTAACTGTACAGCTGTAGCGTTATGGTCCTGACACCACAGCCGTACGGTCAAGGGAGCCTGCCGATGTCCTCGGTCCAGCAGCAACTCACACAGCAGGAGCGCAACAAGCAGACGGTGCTCGCCTTCTACGAGGCGGCCATCAACCGCAAGGACGCCGACGCCGCGGTCCGGCTCGTCGGCGACCGGTACGTCCAGCACAACCCGCGCATCGCCGACGGCGTCGACGGACTGCGCGCCTTCGTCACCGAGCTGCGCGAGACGTTCCCGCAGCTGCGCGCCGAGGTACGGACGCTGCTCGCGGACGGCGACCGGGTCGTCGGCCACGTCTACGGGGTGCGGGTGCCCGGCCAGCCCGGTACGGCGATCATCGACATCTTCCGGCTGGCCGACGGCAAGCTCGTCGAGCACTGGGACGTCATGCAGCCGATCCCGGCGGAATCGGCCAACGGCAACGGGATGTTCTGATCGCCCCGGGGTGCGGCCGAGCGCGCTCCCGACGGATGGGAAGGTTGGGAGCGTGGACGGCGATCAGGTACCGGTGCAGTGTTCGGCGAAGGGGTGCCGGCAGGCGGCGCGGTGGCAGCTGCGCTGGAGCAATCCGCGCATCCATGCCGGCGACCGGCGCAAGACGTGGCTGGCCTGCGCCGAGCACCGCGACTCGCTGAGCGACTTCCTGTCCGCGCGCGGGTTCCTGCGCGAGGTCGTCGCGATGGACCCGGACGACTGACCGGCCGGCGGCGGCGTCAACCGCGACCGGCGGGTGGTCCGCTGACCGGCGCTCCGGCCGGGTCCCGCTCGGCGGTCGCCGCCGACCCGCTCGCACCGGCGCCCGGGTCGGTACCGGCGGGGCCCGGTGCCGCACCCGCCTCCACCTCGGCCGCCCGATCGAGCTCCACCGGGGCGGCCGTGCGGTCGAGATCCGCGGGACGCGCCGTACGGTCGAGCTCCACCGGGGCGGCCGTGCGGTCGGCGCCCGCGTCGGCGCGGATGGTCTCCGCGGTCCGGAGCAGCCGGCGGGTGCGGCGGCGGCGCCACAGCCGCTCGCCGACCGAGACCAGCACGAAGCTGGCGAGCACGTACAGGGCACCGGCGATCATGTCGGTCACGTGGTGCTCACCGCAGTAGCTGAGGGTGAACGCCATCGCGAGCGGGTAGAGCGCGAGCAACGGGATCCACCGCTTGCGCAACTGCGTCATGAAGAAGCCGGCGACGCACAGCGAGAACGCGAAGTGCAACGACGGCATCGCCGCCACCGGGTTGGCGCCGAGCTGGGCGTGGTTGAGCATGTTGCCGGCACCGTGCAGCCCGAGCGCGTTGAAACCGCGCGACGACAACCGCGCCACCGGCTCGATCAGCCCGTACTTCGCGGCCCACCAGGGCGGCGCGGCCGGCCACAGGATGTACGTGGCCACCCCGGCGAAGGTCAGCAGCATCCAGCGGCGCATGAACGCCGCCCAGGCGGACCGGTTCCGCAGCCACAGCACGGCGGCGACGATGTAGACCGTGACGAAGTGCGAGAAGTAGACGAAGCTGACGGCGACGTCCCACGGGTGGATGTGGTTCGGGTCGTACAGGTGCTGCTGCAGCCACACCGTCGGCGTGACGCCGAAGATGGCATGGTCGATCGCGAGCATCTCGTAGACGTGCGGCACCGTCGTCGAGGTGTACGCCCAGCCCCGGCTGTAGCTGTAGAGCACCAGGAAGATCAGCACCGGCAGCCAGTCGCGCAGGAACCGCAGGTGGTGCGTCCAGTGCCGGCCGTTGTTCCAGCCGATGGTCAGCACCCACAGCCAGATGCTGGCGAGGATCGGGTCGGTCGGCAGGCCGACCGTGACGCACCAGGCCACGAACAGCGCACCCACGACCGATACGCCGATGATCCGGCGCCGACGGCTGGTGCCGCCCGAGTTCGGCGTCTCGGGAAGCGGTGCGTCGGCCCGTGCCGAGATCGGCGGCTGCGTCATCGGCGACCCCCATCACCCTGATACGTCCCGTGGTCGGAACAGACTAGCCGTTGCCCTGCAGCACCCTGTGCACCAGCGCCGGTACGACGGCGCCGATCGGTGCGGCGAGCCGGCGCGCGGCGATCGCGTCGTACGGCGTCGGTTCGGCGTTGACGATCACGACCCGGGCGCCGGCCGCGGCGGCCAGGTCGACCAGGCCGGCGGCCGGGTGCACGGTCAGCGAGGTACCGATGGCGACGAACACGTCGGCCGCGACCGCGGCGGCGGTGGCGGTGGACAGCACCGAGGGGTCCAGGGGTTGGCCGAAGGCGATCGTCGCCGCTTTCAGCACGCCACCGCAGGCGGTACAGGCCGGGTCGGGGTCGCCGGACGCCACCCGGTCGAGCGCCTCGGTCATCGGCACCCGCCGACCGCACTGCAGGCATTCGACCTGGTAGAGCGTGCCGTGCAGTTCGATGACGCGGCTCGGATCGGCGCCGGCCCGCTGGTGCAGGCCGTCGATGTTCTGGGTGATCGTCGCCCACAGCCGGCCGGCGCGCTCCAGCTCCACCAGGGCGAGATGCGCGGCGTTCGGGGTGGCGTGCCAGGCCGGGTTGTCCCGGCGGGCCAGCCAGGCTCGGCGCCGGACGTCCTCGTCGGCGAGGTAGTCGGGCAGCGACACCAGCCCGGCCGCCTCCGGGTCGCGGGTCCAGACGCCGTCCGGCCCGCGGAAGTCCGGAATGCCGGACTCGGTGGAGATGCCGGCGCCGGTGAGCACGGTGATCCGGTCGGCGGCGCGGAGCCACTCCGCCGCCTCGTCGATCGCCGTACCACCCACATCCGGCCGCATCGACCCAGTCAACCACGCCCGCGCCGGCCGCGGCCCGGGTACCGGCGCCCGGCGGTGAGCGGCCGTCGGGCGCCGGCCCCGCTGCGGGCCCGCGATCGGCATCGGCCCTCGGGCGCCGGATCTCACCGGGCCCGCGCTCGGGCGGACCTGCCCGGGGCCGGCCGAGATCGGCGGTCAGAAGCCGAACCTCGCCAGGTAGGCGGCCAGGTCATCCGGGTCGTACCCGAGATAGCCGAGGTAGCCGTCCGGCCGGACCAGCACCAGCGTCGTCCGGTCGCCGGCCGCCCGGTACCCGGCGTGCGCGTGGCCCTCGACGTCGATCAGCGCGTCTCGCGCCGCGACGCCGGGACGCACCACCCGCCGCACCACGAGGCCCTCGCGCGCCGCCGGGACCGGTCCGGTGCCGAACGCCAGGATCGTCGCGTGCGGCCCGGCGAAGACGTCGAACAACCGCACCGGCGCGCCCTCGGCGTCCCGGCACGGCGCATCCGGCGCCCGGTCACCCGCCCGGGCGGCACCGTCGCCCTCCCGGCCGGTGCCGGCGGGTGCCACCGCGCCGGGCGGCAGGTCGAGGCCGGCCGCGTCGGCGGGGCGGCCGAACGCGCCGGCAGGTCGAGGTCGGTGACCGACAGTGGCGAGTCCGGGTAGCCGAGGGTCAGCTGGGCCAGTTCCGGGTCGTCCCGGCGCAGCGCGTCACGGTCGCCGGCGAGCCCCTTGTCGTGCAGTGCGGTCGAGATGCCGAGCACGCCCGCGGCCACCGGCAGCCGCTCGTGCTGGTAGCTGTCCAGCAGCGGCTCCGGCCCACCGGCCAGCACGCCGGCGAGCTTCCAGCCCAGGTTGTAGGCGTCCTGGATGCTGGTGTTCAGGCCCTGCCCGCCGGCCGGCGAGTGCACGTGCGCGGCGTCGCCGGCCAGCAGCACCCGCCCCACCCGGTACCGGTCGACCATCCGGATGTTCGCCCGCCACACCGAGGCCCAGACCACCTCGCCGAGGTCGAGTGCCACCCCGGCCCGCTCGGCGAACAGGGCGCGCACGCCGGCGGTGTCCGGCGTCGGTGTCTCGCCGCCCAGCAGCGGCGCCTGCAACTGGAACAGGTCGGTACCGCCGAGCGGGCACAGCCCGATGCCGGTGGCCGGCCCGTCGCCCCAGAAGTGCCAGTGCTCCCGGTCGAGGCCGGCGACGGGCAGGTCGGCCACGATGGACCGCTCCGCCTCGCGCGTCTCGCCGAGAAACCCGACGCCGAGCCCGGCCCGTACCGTGGAGCGACCGCCGTCCGTCCCGACCAGGTACCGCGCGGTGATCGTCTCGCCGCTGCCCAGTTCGGCGCGGACCGCGTCGTCGTCCTGGTCGAACCCGACCACCGCGGTGTCGTACTCGACGGTCCCACCGAGCTCGCGCAGCCGGTCGGTGAGGATCCGCACGGTGCGGGTCTGCGGCAGCATCCAGACGTTGGGGTAGGGCAGGTGCGGCGTCACCGCACGCTCCGGCGCCATCCGGCCCTCGTACAGCACCGTGTCGCCGCGGTAGGCGCGGATCGGCGGGTATGGCGAGCCGGCGGCGAACACCGCGTCGAGCACCCCGAGGTCCTCGAACACCTCCAGGGTGCGCGGTTGCAGCCCCTTGCCGCGCGATCCGGGGAACGGGCCGGGTCCGGCGTCGACGAGCCGGTACGGCACGCCGCGGCGGGCCAGCTCGATCGCCAGCGTCAGACCGGCCGGGCCGGCTCCCACGATCAGTACGTCCGGGTCGGTCATCGGGCACTCCCAGTTGGGTGAATATTGATTCAGTGAATTTAGATTCAGCATCTCCACTGCTAGGTTCCCTGTCAAGCCCGGGTGGGCGGTCCCACCGGGACGGCGACGGCTCGGCTCCGGAGGGGCGGCGATGGCTCGACGCAGTGCGGCACCCGCGGCCGGCAGCGCGGCGGGCGGCGGGCGGCGGGAACAGGCGGCCGCGACCGCGGCGGCGCTCAAGGCGGCCGCGGTGCGGGTGTTCGACGAGCGCGGCTACCTGAACACCAAGATCACCGACATCACCGCCGCGGCCGGCCGCTCCGCCGGCTCGTTCTACAACCACTTCACGGGCAAGGAAGCGCTGCTGGAGACGTTGCTCGCGGACATGCTCACGGCAAGCGACGAGCGGGTCGACCGGGAACACCCGTACGACCACGACCTGTCCGACCGGGACGTGCTGCGATGGCACGTCGCCGGCTTCTGGGAGGCGTTCCGGGACAACAAGCCGGTGTTCGTCGCCGTCACCCAGGCGGCGATGGTCGACGAGCACTTCGGCGCCCGGCTGGCGGACCTGATGTCGCCGGACCAGGGTGCCATACGCCGGCACCTGGAGCTGCTGGCAGACAAGGGATTCGCGCTGCCCGGCGAGCCGGCCGCGGTGGCGGTGGCGCTGACCGGAATGTGGTTCCAGTTCACCTACCGGCAGCTGGTCGGCGGCTTCCTGGGCGGCGTTCCGGAGCTGTCCGACGAGGCGGCGATCGACCTGCTGACCGAGTTCTCGTGGCGCGGACTGATCGGCGGGCAGCACCGGACGGCGCGCCCCGAAGGTGCGTAGGCTGGGCTCATGGAGCTGCCAGCCGGTCTCACCGCCCGGGTCGAGCTGACCGTCACCGACGCGGACACCGCGCAGACGCTGGGCTCCGGCGACGTGCCGGTGCTCGGCACCCCGCGGGTGCTCGCGCTCGCCGAGGCGGCCACCGTGCTCGCCACCACCTCCCGGTTGCCCTCCGGCACCACCACGGTCGGCACCTCCGTCCAGCTCACCCACCTGCGACCCACCCCGATCGGCGGTAAGGTCGTCGCGGTGGCCCGACTGTCCACAGTGGATGGCAAGCGGCTGCGGTTCGACGTGTCGGTGCGCGACGGCGAGGTCGAGGTCGCCACCGGTACGGTCGAACGGGTGCTGGTGGACCGGCGCCGGTTCGTCGCCGCGGCGCTGGGCGAGAGCACCGCCGCCAAGCCGGCATGAACCCGGCCTGGCAGCAGGTCGCCGACGGCGTGCACGTCTGGCGCTACCCGGTGCTCGACGTCAACGTGACCGCGGTGTCCGGCCACGATGCGACGCTGGTGGTCGACACGCTGTCGACACCGGCGCAGGCCGACCGGCTGCGGCGCGCGCTGGCCGAGCTGGCTCCGGGTCGGCTGGTGCTGGTCAACACGCACGCACACTTCGACCACTGCTTCGGCAACGCGACGCTCGCCGGGCCGGACACCGAGATCTGGGCGCACGAGGCGACCCGGCGCCGGCTGGCCGACCAGCCCGGGCAGGTCGTCGCCGAGGCCGCGGCACGGCACGCCGACGACGACCCCGAGTTGGCCGGCCTGGCCGCCGTCACGCCCCTGGCGCCCAACCGCACCGTGCACGAGCGCACCGTGCTCGACCTCGGCGGCCGGCGGGTGCAGCTGCGGTACGGCGGGCGCGGGCACACCGATGGCGACCTCGCGGTGCTCGTACCGGACGCCGGCGTGCTGGTGCTGGGCGACCTGCTGGAGGTGGACGCACCGCCGCAGTTCGGCGACGCGTACCCGATCAGCTGGCCAGCGACGCTCGCCCGGCTGTTGCGCGACGCGACCGGCCCGGTGGTGCCCGGCCACGGCGCGGTCGTCGACACCGGGTACGCGCGGCGACAGCGCGACGAGCTCGCCGAGCTGGCCGACCGGATCGCCGCCGGGTACGCCGCGGGTACGCCGGCCGAGCGGGTCGCCGCGGCCGGCCCGTTCGACCTGCCGACCCGGCGGGAGGCGGTCGCCCGCGGCTACGCCGAACTCGCCGGCTGACGGCAACCCGGGGGCCGCTGAGCACCCGCGTCGCACCGTGGCGCCAGGACGAGGTCCACGCGGCCGGGTGCTACCTGCCGAGGGTGCTCGATGCGGACCGGGCCGGGCGGCCCTGGGAGCTGTCGCTGCGCCTGGCTGCCCGGCAGCGGGTGCGAGACGGACCGATGCGAGTCGGTCGCGCAGCGTCGTGGTGGAAATCCCGGCGCCGGGCCGGCGGGGCGCGACGCTTCGGCCGACGTGGTGGACATCCCGGCGCCGGGCCGGCGGGGCGCGGACGCTTCGGCCGACGACGAACCGTCCCGGTTCTAGGCTCGCCGCATGATCGAGGGAACGGGGCGCACGGCGCCGGTGCTGGCGGCGGGCGTGACGGTGGTGCTCTGGGCGTCGGCGTTCGTGGCGATCCGGCACGTGGGCAGCCAGCTGAGCGCCGGGCCGCTGGCGCTGGGCCGGCTGGTGGTGGGCAGCGTCGTGCTCGGGGTACTGGTCGCCGGCCAGTCGCTGCGGCAGCGCGCCGCGGCGCGGCGAGCGTCGGCTCCGGCAGCCGAGCTGCGGGCACCCGCACCGGCCGCCGGCACCGGGGCAGCGGGGCGGCGCCGGAGCGCCGGCTGGCCGCGGGGCGGGGATGGCTCGGCGTGGTCGTGTGCGGGCTGGCCTGGTTCGGGATGTACAACGTGGCGCTGAACGCGGCGGAGCGGCGGGTGGACGCCGGGACCGCGGCGATGCTGGTCAACGTCGGACCGATCCTGCTGGCCGTGCTGGCCGGGGTGTTCCTGCGCGAGGGCTTCCCGCGGATGCTGGTGATCGGGGTGCTGGTGGCGTTCGCGGGCGTGCTGGTGATGGGGGTGGCGACCGCCCAGCCGGGTACCGGCGACCTGTCCGGGGTGCTGTTGTGCCTGCTCGCCGCGGTCGGCTACGCGGTCGGCGTGCTCAGCCAGAAACCGGTGCTCGCCACCACCTCGGCGTTGCGCACCACGTGGCTCGCCGCCACCGTCGGCGCGCTCGCCTGCCTGCCGTACGCCCCGCGGCTGGTGCACGAGCTGGCCGCGGCGCCGGTCGAGGCGGTGCTGTGGACCGTCTACCTGGGCGCGCTGCCGACCGCGCTGGCGTTCACCACCTGGGCGTACGCGCTGGCTCGCACCGGGGCGGCCCGGATGGGCGCGACGACCTACCTGGTACCGCCGGTCGCGGTGCTGCTGGGCTGGCTGCTGCTGGCCGAGACGCCGGCCGCGCTGGCGCTGGTCGGCGGCGCGATCTGCCTGGTCGGCGTCGCGATCACCCGCCGCACCCCACGCCACTCCCCCGTCCCGAGGACCGACCGTACCGAGGTGCCGGCGACGGACTGACCGCCGTGCGTCGGGCCGGCCCGGCAGAGCCGGAGCGCCGACGGCCACCGAGTACGACGGCCGCCGGCGCATCTGCCGGCGGTGGCGACCGACCGGGACGCACGGCGGTGGCGACCGACCGGGACGGTTGGGCACGGCGCTGGCGACCGACCGGGACGGTTGGGCACGGCGCTGGCGACCGGCCGGGACGGTTGGGCACGGCGCTGGCGACCGACCGGGTCAGTTGGGAACGACGGTGGCGGAGCGGCCGTGCAGTTCGCCGGCGCCGGCGACCTCGCGCAGCGCGGCCAGGCCGCGTTCGATCGCGGGCTGGCGCGCGCTCCCGCGGCGCACGCAGGTCAGGATCCGCCGGCGCGGCGCGTGGGTGCCGCGCAGCGGGATCCGGGCCACCGCGTCCTGTGCCGGCAGGTGCGTCATCCGCGGGATCAGCGACACGCCGAGGCCGCGACCGACCAGCGCGGCGACGGCGG
Source organism: Actinocatenispora thailandica (assembly GCF_016865425.1). Classification (NCBI taxonomy): domain Bacteria; kingdom Bacillati; phylum Actinomycetota; class Actinomycetes; order Micromonosporales; family Micromonosporaceae; genus Actinocatenispora; species Actinocatenispora thailandica. Next base: position 3,699,621 of record NZ_AP023355.1, read on the forward strand.
TCCAGTCGGTGACGGTGTGCGCGATGTCCGGGGTGAAGCCGGCCGCGGCGCAGGCGACCAGGACCAGTTGCTGCTGGTGCGAGCGGGCCGGGTTGCCGACGATCCAGCGCTCGTCGGCCGCCTCGGCGAGTTCCACGTTGTCCCGGCCGGCGAGCGGGTGGTCGGCGGGCAGCAGCAGGTCCTGCATCTCGTCGAGCAGCCGGGCCAGGTCGAACTTGGCGTCCTCGACGCCGGCCGGCGCGTCCGGTGTCGGTACGACCACGGCGAGGTCGGCGTCGCCGGCGAGCACCAGGTCGTACCCCTCGGCGAGTTCCGCCTCGTCCACCCGCACCGCCATCTCGGGGTACCGGGCGCGCAGCAGCGCGGCGGCCGGCGCGAGCAGGCTGACGATCGCGGTGGGGAACCCGCAGAGACGCAGCTCACCGGACTGATCGTCGGCGTACTGCGAGATCTCCGTCACCACCCGCTCCCAGTCGGCGGCCAACTGGTCGGCGTGCCGGACCAGCACGCCGGCCGCCGCGGTCAGCACCACACCGCGCCCGGCGGGCTCCAGCAGGGGCACTCCCAGCTCCCGAGAAAGCTGCCTGACCTGCTGAGACACCGCCGACGGGGTGAGGTGCAGGGCGTGCGCCGCGGCGGTCACGCCACCGTGCTGGCCGATCATCCGGAGGACACCGACCCGGCGAATGTCGATCATGAAGGTACTCCTACACGGTCTCTTCAAATCTCGTTAATTGATTTTCAACGATAGTCGTCCCATTGTTGGAGCCGGCTGGACAACCACAGCCTGCCCTTCGGTTCCAAGGAACATCCATGAGCATCGAATGCCAGTACTGCCGCCGTCCCGAGCCGGGCACCTGCCAGGTCGTCTCCCGGCACACCACGTCCGAGGGCGTCGTGGTGTACGTCCGCTGCGCCTGCGGCACGTTGTCCCGGCACCTGGTCAGCAACGCCGAGCTGCGCTCCTGGTACCAGCCGAGCCGCCCGGCGCCGACCCCCACCCCGGCCCCGGTCACCGCGGCCTGACCGGCCTGTCGGTGGTCGGCCGTAGCCTGCGGCCATGACCGACCACCGAGACACCGTCCGGCGCTACTGGGCGAGCGCCGACACCCGCGACTGGGACGGCTTCGCCGCCGTGCTCGCCGACGACGTCCGCTACGAGCTGCCGCAGACCGGGGAGACCATCTCCGGCCGGGAACGCTACCTGCGCTTCAACCGCGAATACCCGGGCGACTGGCATCTCGTGGTGCGCGAGGTGCTGGCCGACGGTGACCGGGCGGTGAGTCGCACCCGGTTCACCGTCGGCGGCGAGACGCAGGACGCGATCACGTTCTTCGGGTTCGCGCCGGACGGCCGGATCGCCACCGTCCTCGACTACTGGCCGGAGCCCTACCAGGCGCCGGCCGGCCGGGAGCACCTGACCGGCTGACCGATCAGTCGGCCAGCCGAGCGTGGATGCCGACGAAGTGGTCGGCCATCGCGGCGGCGAACCGCTCGGGCCGGCCGGTGGTCAGCGCGGTGAGCAGATCCCGGTGCCAGCGCAGCGCGTCGGCCGGGCTGTAGCGGGGCCCGGGCAGCCGGGCGTCGACTCCGGCGAACGCCCGCCAGAACACGCTCACCAGGTCGAGCACCAGCTCGTTGCCGAGCGGTTCGTACAGCGCGCGGTGGAACGCCCAGTCCTCGTCCGGGAAGTACTCGCCGGCGTCGGCGCGGGCCCGCATCGCCTCCACGATGCCGGCCAGCTCGTCCGTGCCGTGCCGGCCGAAGTGCGTCACCACCTTCTCGGCCAGCCCGACCTCCAGCGCCTCCCGCACCTCCAGCACGTTGCGGACCTCGTGCAGGTCGCCGGCCATCGACTGGCGCATCCGGAAGGTCAGCCCGTCCTCCAGCGACTGCAGCCCGACCGACCCGACGTAGGTGCCGAAGCCGTGCCGGATCTCCACGATGCCGACGGCCTGCAGCGCCTTGAGCGCCTCCCGCAACGGATGCCGGCCGACCCCGAACAGCTCCATCAGCTCCGGTTCGGTCGGCAGCGGATCACCGGCGGTCAGCCCGCGGGTGAGGATCAGCGAGGTCATCTGTTCCCGGATGAACTCCTGCGTCCCGCTGCTGCGTCGGGGCCGGCCGGTCGGCGCGGCGGTACTCACTGGTGGGTCTCCTCACGACGGGGCGAGCGCACCGACACGGCCGAGCGGCTCGGGCGGACGACGCGTCACCGCGATGTTACTGCCGGGCTGGGGCGAGGCCGGCGCGTGCCAGCAGTGCGGCGACGCCGGCGATCTCTGCCGCGTCCAGCGGGACGGACGGGAACGCGGTGACCGGGCAGTCGAGCACGCCGAGCAGGTACAGCGCGGCCTTGAACGCGCCGAGCGCGGCGGAGCTGGCGCCCATCCGGGCCCGGTCGGGCACGGCCACGATCTCGAACAGCCGGATCAGCCGGTCCTGCTCGGCCCGCGCCGCGTCGTGGTCACCGGCCCGGCTCGCCGCGGCGATCCGGACGTACCCCGCCGGGTCCACGTTGCCCAGGCCGGGGACCACCCCGTCCACGCCGTACGCCAGCGCCGAGTCGACGCTGGTCTCGGAGCCGGTCATCACGGTGAAGTCGGTCAGCCCGGCGTCCTGGCGGTCCAGTACCACCCGGCGCAGGCTGCCGTCCTGGCCGCTGGAGTCCTTGACGCCGGCCAGCACCCCGCGCCGGCCGAGATCGATCAGCAGTTCGGCCGGCAGCTTGGTGCCGACCCGCGCCGGAATGTCGTACGCGTACAGCGGCAGGTCACCGGCGGCGGCGGCGAGGTGGACGAAGTGTCGGTCGATCTCCGCCGGGTGCGTCGCGGCGTAGAACGGTGCGGTGGCCACGACACCGTCCGCCCCGGCCGCCACCGCGGCGGCCACGTGTGCCGCGGCGCGGGCGGTGGACGCGTCGACCGCACCGGCCAGCACCGGCACCGCGCCGGCCACCTCCGCCACGGTCACCGCCAGTACGGTGCGGCGCTGGTCGTCGGTGAGGAAGGTGCCCTCGCCGGAGGTGCCGAGGACGAAGACTCCGGTCACCCCGGCGGACAGCTGGTGGGCGATCAGGCGGGCCAACGACTCCGTGTCGATCTCCTGGTCTGCGGTCAGCGGCGTGACGAGCGGCGGTACCACGCCCGCCAGGCGGGGGTGTCGCGTGCTGGACAAGTGTGCTCCCTGCTTCTCGAAGGTCATCGCTTCTCGGCGGTCCTGCTTCTCGACGGCCATCGCCTCTCGTCGGTCGTCGCTTCTGGACGGTGGGGGCCGCTCGGCGGTCGTCGGGTCGGGCGGTCAGCACCTCGCGGGATCGAAGGTGGCGAACCGCAGCGCGGCGAACGAGGAGGTCTCGCCGGACTCGTACAGCGCGCCGACCCGGCCGTCGGGCAGTGCCACCAGGTCGGAGTAGCCGGCCATCCCGGCGTGCAGCACCAGCTCCGGCCGCCAGCTCGCACCGCCGTCGTCGCTGCCGAACACGGTCAGTTCGCGCCGGATCCGCGGATCGGCCGGGGTGGTCGCGAGCAGCCGGTCGCCGACGGCGAGCACGCTGCCCTGGACGCCGGGTGCGGTGATCCCAGCGATCCCCGCGTACGGCGCGGTCAGGTGCTCACCGCCGTCGGCCGACCAGGCGTGCACCCGGGCCGGCCCGGTACCACGGTGGTTGCGGGCGGTGAAGTACAGCCGTCCGTCGGGCAGTTCGGCGACGGCGGTCTCGTTGGCGTTGATCGCCGGGCCGTCGTTGTCGTCGACGAATCCGAGCCGCCAGGTGCGCCCGCCGTCGTCGCTGAGGATGCAGTGCCCGCCGCTGTAGCGCACCGGCTCGACCCCGGGCGGCGGGAGCCGGGAGTGGTTGGCGGGCACCACGATCCGGCCCGGGTGGCGGCCGTGCGTGAGCGCGATCGCGTGGCACGGCCCGGTGGCGTACCAGCCCCAGCCGACCGGTTTGACCTGCGCGGTGATCTCCTCGGGCGGGGAGAAGCCGACGCCGTCGCGGCTGCGCTGCACGTACACCCGGCGCCCGGTGTCGGGGTCGGTGCCGCGGGTGGCGGCTGCCTCGTCGGTGTCGGCGCCGTTCTGCACGGTCACCAGCACCAGGTCGCCGGAGCCGGGGTCGACGACCGGGGTGGGGTTGCCGCAGGTCCTGCCCGGTACCGAGGACAGCACGGCCAGCTCGCCCCAGCTGTGGCCGCCGTCGTACGAGCGGCGCAGCACGACGTCGATCTCGCCGGCGTCGCCCGACCCGTACCGGCGGCCCTCGCAGAACGCGAACAGGACGCCACCGCGGGCGACGATCGCGGGGATCCGGAACGTGTGGTAGCCGCTGTCGCGCGGGTCGAACACGATTCGCGCGGTACCGAGTCTTGAAGACATAGGACGTACTATGTCATGGTGAGGCCGCGCACATCAATCGGCGGACGCCGATCACCTCCCGTGCGCTCCCGGTTCGGAGGACGACCTCACATGCAGCCGATCAGCAGAAGAACTCTCCTCGGTGGCGGCCTCGCCGCCACCGCCGTCGCGGTCACCGGCACTCCCCTGCTGACCGCCTGCAGCTCCGGCGGTGCGGACACCGCCGCGGCGAACCTCGCCGTCAAACTGCCCGACCACCAGCCCTACCACGGCGTCACACCCGACCTGCCCGGCACCGACACGGTGCTCGCCGGCTTCCTGAAGTACCCGGCGGATCCGGTCCGGGCGATTCACGACAAGCCCGGCGACGGCAAGCCGATCTCGTTCTTGACCAACATCCCCGGCGCGATCCCGCCGGCGGCGAACCGCAACGCGTTCTGGCGGGCGATGAACGACCGACTCGGCTCCGACCTGTCGATCAGCATGGCCTCCAACGACGAGTACCCGAAGAAGTTCGCCACCCGGATCGCCGGCGGCGACCTGCCGGACGTGCTCAACATCCCGCCGGCCACCACCCCGGAACTGCCGGCGCTGCTGAAGGCGAAGTGCCGCAACCTGACCGAGCAGCTGTCCGGCGACGCGGTGCACAAGTACCCGTTCCTGGCGAACATCCCGACCGAGTACTGGAAGGGCTGCGTGTTCAACGGCGGCATCTACGGGGTGCCGGTGCCGCGCGGGATGTCTCGCACCTCGCTCCCGTTGTACCGGGCGGATCTGCTGGCGGCCAAGGGAATCAAGGACCCGGCGCCGAAGAACTTCGCCGAGTTCCTGGACCTGTGCAAGGAGATGACCGACCCGAAGCGGCACCGCTGGGCGTGGACCAAGGCGCCGACGGCGTACGTCCGGCAGATGCTCGGCATGGCGAACGTGTGGACCCGTTCCGGCGGGACGTTCACCGCCATGTACGAGCAGGAGCAGAACGCCGACGCGCTGGAGGCGACGCGCAAGCTGGTCGCCGCCGGCGTGGTCAACCCCGATGCGTTCGGCGACAAGGCGAGCGCCCGCAAGCAGTGGTTCAACGGCGGCATCGCCGTCTTCGACCTGGACAGCTTCGTCGCCTGGAACCAGTACTACGCGGAGAACACCGCCGGCGACGCGTTCTCGGTCGACATGCTCGACGTGCCCGGCTTCGACGGCGGGCTGGGCAAGCCGTGGATGGGCGCGGCGCTCAACAACGTCACCGCGTTCAGCTCCGACTCGAAGCACTCCACCGAGACGCTGCTGGCGCTCGCCAACTGGATGGCGGCACCGTTCGGCACCGAGGAGTACCTGTTCCGCAAGTACGGGCTGGCCGGCCGGCACTACACGCTGCACGGCTCCGATCCGATCCCGACCAAGGTCGGCGTCGTCGAGACCGGCATCGGCCTGCAGTACATCTGCGACTCGGAACTGGCCCTGTACTACGCCGGCAAGCCCGAGGTGCCGCAGCGCCAGCACCGGATCCAGGCGAAGATCGCGGACCGGCTGGTCTACGACGCCTCGTACGGCCTGTACTCCGAGACCATGTCGCGCAAGTGGGCGCAGCTGTACGCGGTCATGACCGACGTGGAGAACCAGATCGTGCAGGGAAAGAAGCCGGTGTCGGCGTGGAAGTCGGCGGTCAAGACGTTCCTGTCCTCCGGCGGCGACGCGATGAAGTCCGAGCTGGCGAAGGCGTACGCCGAGATGGCGAAGCGGTGAGCCGGCGGACCGCGCTGCCGACCGCACCGCCGGGCCGGCTCGCCGCGCGGCGGCCGGACACCGTGCCGCTCGACCGCGCCACCGGCGCTCGGCGCCGGCCCGGGCTGGGCCGCCGGCTGCTGCGCGACCGGGTACTGCTGCTGTTCGCGCTGCCGGGCATCGCGCTGATCCTCGGCTTCCACTACCTGCCGCTGCTGGGCAACGTCATCGCGTTCCAGGACTACCAGCCGTTCCTGGGCATCCGCGGCAGTACCTGGACGGGCCTGACCAACTTCGCGGTCATCGTCGACGGCGACCCGGCGTTCCTGCGCGCCCTGGCCAACACGCTGATCCTCACCGTGCTGCAGGCGGTCTTCGTGTTCCCGGCGCCGATCCTGCTCGCGCTGCTGATGAACTCGCTGTTCTCGGAGCGGATAAAGCGGATCGCGCAGAGCATCCTGTACCTGCCGCACTTCATGTCCTGGGTGATCGTGGTCGCGCTGTTCCAGCAGATGCTCGGCGGCAGCGGCCTGCTCAACAACTACCTGCGCGCGCACGACCTCGGCACGATCGACATCATCGGCAACTCGGAGCTGTTCCGGGTGCTGCTGACCTCGCAGGTGATCTGGAAGGACACCGGCTGGGCGACGATCCTGTTCCTCGCCGCGCTGTCCACCATCGACTCCCAGCTGTACGAAGCGGCCAGCGTGGACGGCGCGAGCCGCTGGCGGCAGCTGTGGCACGTCACGCTGCCCGGCCTGCGCGGCATCATCATCCTGCTGTTCATCCTGCGGCTCGGCGACTCGCTGACGGTGGGCTTCGAGCAGATCATCCTGCAGCAGCAGGCGGTCGGCCGCGACGTCAGCGAGGTACTCGACACGTACGTCTACAACAACGGTGTGGTCGGCGGCGCCTGGGGCGTCGCGGCCGCCGTGGGTCTGGTGAAGGGGCTGGTCGGCGTGGTGCTGGTACTGGTCGCGAACAAGGTGGCGCACATCTTCGGCGAGGACGGGGTGTACAGCCGGTGAGCCGCCGGATCGTCAACGGGGTACCGGCGCCGTCCTGGCCGATGCGGGTGGCGAAGGGCGTGGTGCTCGCGGTGTTCTGCGCGGCGGTGGTGGTGCCGTTCGTCGGCGTGGTCGCCACCAGCGTCGCACCGGACCGGCAGATCAACGAGGCCGGCGGGCTGGTGCTCATCCCGCACTCGATCAGCCTGGACGCGTACCGGTCACTGTTCGCCGGCGGCGTGGTCACCCGGGCGCTGCTGATCAGCGTGCTGGTCACGGTCGTGGGTACGCTGCTGAGCCTCACCGTCTCCGGGCTCCTCGCGTACGCGCTGTCCCGGCCCGGCTTCGTGGCCCGCCGGCCGCTGCTGCTGATCGTGCTGTTCAGCATGCTGTTCACGCCCGGGATGATCCCGCTGTACCTGGTGGTCAAGCAGGCCGGGCTGCTGAACAGCATCTGGGCGCTGATCGTGCCGACGATGGTCAACGCGTTCAACGTGATCGTGCTGCGGGCCTTCTTCGCCAACCTGCCGGGCGAGCTGATCGAGAGCGCCCGCATCGACGGTGCCGGCGAACTGCGTACCTTCACCAGGATCGTGCTGCCGCTGTCCAAGGCGGTGCTGTCGGTGATCGGGCTGTTCTACGCGGTGAGCTACTGGAACGCGTTCTTCGCCGCCCTGCTGTACCTGGACGACAGCCGGCTCTGGCCGCTGCAGCTGGTGCTGCGCACCTACGTCATCAACGACACCCAGCTGGGCAGTGCCGAACTGGGCACCGAGCGGCTGCCGCCGCAGGCGGCGATCCAGATGGCCATCCTGGTGGTGTCCATCGTGCCGATCCTGCTCGTCTACCCGTTCCTGCAGCGCCACTTCACCAAGGGGGTGCTCACCGGCGCCGTCAAGGGCTGAGGCGCCGGCGCCGTCAAGGGCTGGGGCGCCGGCGTCGTCAGGGCTGGGGCGGGCCGGCCGGCCGCACGAACGCCGGTGCGGGCGACCGGCCCGGATCAGTGGTACTGGTAGGCGCCGGCGTCGCGGGGGCCGGACAGTTCGGTACCGTCCAGGTCCCACTGCAACGCGTCGGCGTACTGGCTGTCCGGCGCCACGCCGAGGCCGATGGCCGGGCTCGCCGCGGTCAGGTGCAGGTCGGGCGTCGCCTTGCTGACCCAGCCCACGTCGTCGGTGCGCACGTCGTGGGGGCCGGCGGTGAACTGCCACGCCGTCTCCGGGTACGAGGTGTCGTACACGTCGTTGTCCTCGTCGGCGCCCGCGCCGTCCTCGTATCCGGGCTTCCACCACACCGAGAAGACGTTGTTGCGCAGCTTCAGCACGTCCGCCGAGCATCCCGCGTCGCAGACCCAACCCTCACTGAGCCCACGCCCGGTCGCCGGGTCGTACCCGGACTGCGGCAGGTAGACCGAGTTGTCGTACGCCTGGGTGCCGAGCACCGGCCCCAGGTTGGTGTCGCCGGCACCCCGGGTCACCAGGAACGCGGCGCGCGGCTTCGTCGAGGTCACGCGGTTGTAGCCGAACATGTTGTCGCTGGCGGTGCCGCCCGGTTGGTGCCCGAGTTCGGTGAACGTCTCGTTGTCGACGCTGACGTTGTAGGTCACCGTGTTGCGGTCCCCGCCGTACACCTCGACGGCCGCCCCGTCGTACGTGTAGTCGTCGCTGTCGGCGAAGCTGCCGCTGATGGTGTTGCGGGTGACCAGGTTGTCGTCGCCGTTGAGCAGCACGCCGAACGCGCCGGAGTCGTTGTCCGGTGCCGGGTCGTTCACGCTCATCTTGTCGTTGTCGATCAGCTGGCTCCACTGCACGGCGTTGAACGCAGCGGTGTCCATGATGGACACTCCAACCACGTTGTGGCTGGCCAGCACCGAGTCGACGAGGTCGTGCTGGCCGTGCGTGCCGGCCGCCGAGTTCGCCTTGCCCAGCTCGAAACCGGCCCAGCCGCAGCCGGTCGCCTCGATCTCGGTCACCACCCACCAGTTGCCCTCGACCGCGACGCAGGTGTCACCACCGGTGATCACCGGCCGCGCACCGTCCCCGTACGACCCGACCGTGATCGGGGCGCCGTCCACACCGTCGGAGGACAGCGTCAGGGTGCCGGTCCACGTCTGGTTCTTCTTGAACTCGATCGTGTCGCCCGGCGCGAAGCCGCGCCCGTTCACCTTCCCGAGGGTCTGCCAGGCGGCGTCCGGCGAGGTGCCCGCGTTGCTGTCGGCACCGCCGGTCGCGTCCACGTAGTACGTCGTCGGGGTGGCGCCGGCGCGGGCCGGGCCCGCCGTCCCGGCGCCCGGTGCCGCAAGGACCAGCCCGCCCGCCAGCGCGCCGGCCGCCGCCACGCGGCCGATTCTTCGGTACCGTCTGGATCCCGCCATCGCCACTCCCCTGCTCGGTGCAGATCGACAGGCGAATGCTAGATCATCTCGTTTGTTCGGCGTCGTCCCGTTTCGGATGGTAGGCAGACTGCCGTCCGCGCGGTAACCGGCGCGGCGGTCACCAGGCGGCGCGCTGGACGACGGGCTTGGTGAGCAGCGCGGACTCGGCCGGCTTGGGCCGCGGGTCGATGGAGCGCTCCACGAAGATCGCGTGCCAGACGCAGAACACCAGGACGGTCCACACCTTGCGGCTGTTGTCGGCCTCGCCCTTGCGGTGCGCGTCGAGCAGCTTGCGCACGTACCCGAGGTCGATCAGCGCGCCGGCGCCGGAGCGGGCCAGGATGTTCGCCGCCCACTCGTACATGTCCTGCTTGAGCCAGACCCGGGTGGGCGTCGGGAAACCCCACTTGCGGCGGTTGACGATGGCCGGCGGCACGATGTTGCGCATCGCCTGGCGCAGGGCGAACTTGGTGTGGTTGCCGCGCAGCGTGACCTTCTGCTCGGTCGGGATGGTCGCCGCGAGCTCGAACACCGCCGGGTCCAGGAACGGCACCCGCACCTCCAGCGAGTGCGCCATCGACATCCGGTCGGCCTTGACCAGGATGTCGCCCCGCAGCCAGGTGTACAGGTCGATGTACTGCATCCTGGTGACCTCGTCGAGATGCGCGCACTCCGCGTACAGCGGGGCGGTGACGTCGGTGTAGGCCACCGACGGGTCGTAGTGGCGCATCAGCACCTGCTTCTCCGCCTCGGAGAAGATCCGGGCGTTGCCGTAGTAGCGCTGCTCCAGCGGCACCGTGCCCCGGTCGATGAAACTCTTGCCCTTCACCCCCTCCGGCATCACGTTGGCCACCGACTTGAGTCCCCGCTTGATGCCGTCGGGCATCGAGGCGATCGAGTGCAGCGACAGCGGCTCGCGGTAGATCGTGTAGCCGCCGAAGAACTCGTCCGCACCCTCGCCGGACAGCACCGCGGTGACGTGCTGCGCGGCGGTGCGGTTGACGAAGTACAGCGGGACCAGCGCCGGGTCGGCCACCGGGTCGTCCAGGTGCCAGACGATCCGCGGCAGCGCCTCCATCATGTCCTGCGGGCCGATCTTGGTGGGGATCAGCTGCACGCCGAGGTGCTGGGCGGAGTCGGCGGCCACGTCGATCTCGGAGTAGCCGGGCACGTCGTAGCCAACGGTGAAGGTCAGCACGTTCGGGTTGAACTCGCGGGCCAGCGCCACCACCGCGGTCGAGTCGATGCCCGACGACAGCAGGCAGCCCAGCGGCACCTCGGAGCGCATGTGCAGCCGCACCGACTCGCGCAGGGCATCCTCGATCTTCTTGTACAGCGCCTGCTCGTCGGAGACCGGCGACGGGCGGAAGTCGGCCCGGTAGTACCGGGACAGCTGCACCGGCTCCCCCGGCCGGTAGGTGAACGCCTGCCCGCACTCGACCCGGCTGATGCCCAGGTGCATCGTGCTCGGCTCCGGCACGTACTGCAGGGTCAGGTAGTGCGAGAGGTTGGCGTGGTCGATGCCGTTGTTGCCGGCGTTGGCCGACGCCGCGAACGGCATCAGCGCCTTCTTCTCGCTGGACAGGTAGAGCCCGTCCGCGGTGAGCAGGTAGTGCAGCGGCTTGATGCCGAACGGGTCGCGGGCGCCGACCGCGCGGCGCTCCACCTTGTCCCAGATCACGAACGCGAACATGCCGCGCAGCCGGCGCAGCGCGGTCTCCAGGCCCCAGTGGTGGTACGCGGCGAGGATCACCTCGCCGTCGCCGTCGGTCTCGAACTTCGCGCCGCACTCCTGGCGCAGCTGCTCGCGCAGTTCGAGGTAGTTGTAGATCTCACCGTTGAAGGTGAGCAGGTAGCGGTCGAGGTAGCGCAGCGGCTGGTGGCTGTGCGCCACGTCGATGAACGCGAGCCGCTTGAACCCGCACACCACGTCGCCGCCGGGCGAGTCGCCGAACGTCTCCACGCCGGTGTCGTCCGGACCGCGATGGTGCAGGTTCTCCAGCGCGTCGGCAATGTGGTCGCGATGCACGCCGGCGATGCCGTGGGCGCTGACGAAGGTGAGCAGTCCGCACATGGACGCCATCTTTTCACGCGCCCGGCCGGCGGCGCCGACTCACCGCCGGACGACCCGGCCGGGACCGGCGAGCGGCGAACGTCCCGGGCGGCGGGGGCCGGGCCCGCCGAGCCGCAGGAGTGCCATATATCTGGCAAAACGGGTGATAATTCCGCACTGCATCGCCCGGATGCGGCGCCGGCGGCGACGCGGATCACACCGGGCCCCTGCCGGCCGGCCGGGAAGCAGGGTGTTGGTGCCGGCCGGCACAGCCCCGACCTCTAGAGTTTGGCGCACTGTGGGGTGTCGGTACGCCGGCACCAACCTGCCCGCGGCGCAGAAGGAGACGCGTGTTCAGCCACTCAGCGCCGGCCACCGTGGACGCGGTGGTCGTCGGCGCCGGCCTGGTCGGCGCCTGCTGCGGCTACGAGCTGGCCGTACGCGGCCGGTCGGTCCTGATCGTCGACCGCGGCGCGGTCGCCGCCGGTGGTACCGGCGCCGGGCTGGGCGGCGTCGCGGTCGACCACCGGCCGGGGCCGCTGCTCGACCTCGCCCGGTACTCGCGGCAGCGGTGGGGCGGCCTCGCCGACCGGCTCGCCGCCGACCTCGGCCACCAACCCGACCTGCGACTGAGCACCGAGGGTGCGATCTCGGTCGCCCGCGGTGCCGAGGCCGCGAAGCACCTGAAAACGCTCGCCGCCGAGCAGCGCGCCGCCGGCCTCGCCGCCGAACCGCTGTCCGACGCCGACCTGGCCGCGGTGGCGCCGGCCCTGGCCGACGACGTCTCGCTCGCGGTGCGCTACCCCGACCACGCCCGTGTCGCGCCGGTCGCGGCCACCCTCGCGGTGCTGTCGGCCGCCGTGGAACGCGGCGCCGTGGTGGTCCCGACGGCGACGGTCGCCGCCATCGAGCCGGCCGGCACCGGCCTGCGGGTCGACACCGCGGCCGGCCCGGTCAGCACCGACACCCTGGTACTCGCGGCCGGCGCCTGGTCGGCACCACTGGCCGAACTCGCCTCGGTCCGGCTGCCGGTCCGCCCCGGCCAGGGCCACCTGCTGGTCACCGAGGCGCTGCCGCAGCCGCTGGACCAGACCGTGTACGAGGTGGGGCCCGACCAGGCGGCCCGGCTGGTACTGGCGCCCACCGGCACCGGCGCGCTGGCGATCGGCGCCCCCGGTACCGGGGGCGGGTTCGAGGCCGCGGTGCCGGTCGCGGCGCTGCGCCGGCTCGCCGCCGACGCCGTCCGGCTGCTGCCGGCGCTGCGCGAGGTCGCCGCGCTGCGCGGCGCCGGTGCGCTGTTCGCGCAGACGCCCGACCAGCTGCCGATCATCGGCGCCGACCCGCAGCAACCCGGCCTGTGGTACGCCACCGGGCACGGCAGCGCCGGCGTCGGGCTGGCGCCGGCCACCGGTGCGCTGCTCGCCGACCTGATCACCGGTGCCGCACCGAGCGTGAACCCGGCACCGTACGCACCGGACCGGCCCGGTCTCGCCGGGCCCGAACCGGAGGCCGACCGGTGAGCGCGGCCCCCGGGCACCCGGTCCACCGGCCAGCGGCCGGCGGGTCGGGCGGGCGACCCGGCACCGCGGCCACCGAACGACACGACCGCCCGCCGGCGCGAGGGAGTTGCGGATGACCGACGACGACACCGCGCGCGGCCCGTACCGGGTCGTCGACGATCCGGTGGAGCCGACCGCGGAACCGATCGGGGAGATCGTGGTCGACGGGACCGCGGTGCCGCTGCGGGCCGGCGAGACGGTCGGCGCGGCGCTGCTCGCCGCCGGCCGGGTCGGCTGGGACGACGGGCGCGCCGCGGTGTTCTGCGGCATCGGCGTCTGCTACGGCTGCCTGGTCACCGTCAACGGCTCCCCGAACATCCGGGCCTGCCGGTACGTGGCGCGGCCCGGCGACACGGTCACGACGGCACGGGACGGGGGCGCGCGGTGATTCCGACCAGGGCGGCGGACGTGGTGGTCGTCGGCGCGGGCGCGGCCGGGCTGCACGCCGCGGTGCAGGCGGCCGACGGCGGCGCGAGCGTGCTGCTGCTGGACGCGGACGTGCGGCCGGGCGGGCAGTACCACCGGCAGCTGCCGGTGGAGTTCGGCGCGGTGCGGCCGGAACGCGCGCACCACGAGCAGCCGGCCGCCGCCGACCTGATCGCCCGGCTGGCCCGGCACCGCCGGGTCACCCAGCGCCAGCAGGTCACCGTCTGGGCGGCCGAGCCCCGGGTCGGTGGCGGGGCGCTGCTCTACCTCGCGGACGTCTCGTCCGGGCGCGCCGTGGACGCCGGTGTCATCGCCGCGCCCCGGGTGGTGCTCGCGACCGGCGCGTACGACCGGACCCTGCCGTGCCCCGGCGCCGACCTGCCCGGGGTGTACACGCCGGGTGCCGCGCGGGCGCTGCTGCAGGGCGCCCGGATCGTGCCGGGGCACCGGGTGCTCGTCGCCGGGACCGGGCCGTTCCTGCTGCCGGTGGCGGCCGGCCTGATCGACGCCGGCGCCCGGCTGGCCGGGGTGCTGGAGGCCAACCACACCCGCGGCTGGGTACGCCGGCCGCGGGCGATGGCGCTCGCGCCGGAGAAGGTGGCCGAGGCGGCGCGCTACACCGCGACGCTGACCCGGCACCGTACCCGGGTCCGGGCCGGCCGCGCCGTCGTCGCGGTGCACGGGAACGGCCGGGTGGAGTCGGCGACGGTGGCGAAGCTCAAGCCGGACTGGACGATCGTGCCGGGCAGCGAGAAGACCGTCGAGACCGACGCGGTCGTCGTCGGGTACGGGTTCGTGCCGCAGCTGGAACTGGCGCTCGCGCTGGGCTGCGACACCGAGCCGGGCCCGGACGGATCGCCGGTCGTGGCGGTCGACGATGCGCAGCTCACCAGCCGTCCCGGCGTGTACGCGGCGGGCGAGCTGACCGGCGTCGGCGGTGCCGTGCTCGCCGCCGCCGAGGGCGCTCTCGCCGGCCTCGCCACCGCCCTGGACCTCGGTACGCTCGGCGAACGCGGGCACGCCGCCCGCGCCTCGGCCTGGCAGGGCGCCCGCGCCCGTTACCGCAGGTTCGCCGACGCTCTCGCCGCGGTCTATCCGGTACCGGACGGGTGGCAGAGCTGGCTGACCGAGGACACCGTGGTGTGCCGGTGCGAGCGGGTGCGCTACGGCGCGGTGCGGGACGCGGTCACCGCCGGCGCCACCGGCCTCGGTACGGTGTGCGCCGCGACCGGCTGCGGCCGGGGCCGCTGCCAGGGGCGCAGCTGCGGCGCCGCGGTCGCCGGGATCACCGCCACGCTGTCCGGGGTGGACGGCCCGGCCGAGTTGCCGGATCCGCTCGCGCTGTCGGCGCGCCCGGTCGACACGCCGATCCCGCTCGGCCAGCTCGCCGAGGACCCGGATCACCCGGAGTGACGCCGGATCCACCCGAGCGGCTGGCGGCCCGACCCGCACCGTAGGCACCCCGGATCCGACCTGCCGCGACACTCGGCCGCCGGCCGTCCATGGTGGACGATCAGCCGAGCCGGGCGCGGAGGAACCTGGCGATCCGATCGGTGGCGGCGGCCGCTTCCGGAGTGCCCAGCAGCAGCGGGTAGGCGTGCGGCAGCCCGTCACCGACCGCCAGCGTCACGTCCACCCCGGCGTCGCCGGCCGCCGCGGCCAGCCGCTGCGCGTCGCCGAGCAGCAGCTCGGCGGTACCGACCAGGATCAGCAGCGGCGGCAACCCGTGCAGGTCGGCGAACAGCGGTGAGGCCAGCGGATCGGTCGGATCGGCGCCCTGCAGGTAGTCGGCCGCGATGCCGCGGAGCATCGCCGGGGTGAACAGCGGATCGTCGGCCACCTGCTCGTCGCGGGAGGCGCCGGACGAGGTCAGGTCCACGTGCGGGGACAGCAACACCGCCGCCGCCGGGCGGCCCGCACGGTCGTCACGCAGCGCGGCGAGCAGGCCGACGATCAACCCGGCACCGGCCGAGTCACCGCACAGCGCAACCGATCCCGGCGCCGCTGCCGCGGTACCGACCAGCCAGCGCCAGGTGGCGCGCACATCGTCGGCCGCGGCCGGGAACGGATGTTCCGGGGCCAGCCGGTACTCGCAGAACAGCACCCGGCTGCCGGCGGCCCGACCGAGCCGGGCGGCCAGCTCCCCATGACTGCGCAGCGAACCGCGGCTGAACCCGCCGCCGTGCACGAACAGCAGCACCCGATCGGCCCTGACTCCGGGCGGATCCAGCCAGTACGCCGGGACCCCGGCGGCATCGACCGGGGTGACGCGGACGTCGGCCGGGATCGGATGGATGTCTCCCGCGGGTGCGAACGCCGCCCGCGCCTGGTCGAGCGGCATCTGCGGCCGGCCGGCCCGGTCCCGCCCGCGCGCCCGGAACAGCTCGATCCGCTCCCGCATCTCGGTACTCGGCCCGCCCACCACCAGAGTCTGTCACCCGCCCTCCGGTACCGGGCAGTGGTTCGGCCCGCGTCGAACACCGCTCCGCTCCCGGCGGTCCCGGACCCGAGCAGTAGGGTGCCGCCGTCCGGCCCGATCCCCCCGCATGCGACGAGCGTCTTCGAGTGCCGGTCCTGCCTGGACCCGCCGACCGGCGACCGGTACCGACCGGGCTGGCGCCGACCGCCCGGGACGCCGCCGGGCGTACCGTCACCGCGGGGCGGGGTCAGGGTGAGGGCCGCGAGCCGGGCGGGGTCGCCGACGATGTCGACCGCGTGGATCAGGCCGTCCGGGCCGAGCCCGATGCGCAACACCGCCCGGATCCGGCCGTGTGGTGCGAGCACGACGCCGGGCGCACCGTCGACCAGCAGCACCACGCCGGTGGCGGCCCGCCGGGTGAACAGCCGGCTCTCCTCGGCGACCGCGTCGGCCCCGCGTACCTCGGCCGGCACCTGGCGGCCGACCAGGTTCGCGTCGACGGTGCGGACCACGTCGGGGGCGAGCAGCCGCAGCAGCGCGGCCAGGTCACCGCCGCGCGCCGCGGCGAGGAACGCCTCGACGACCCGGAGGTGTTCCCGGGTCCGGCGCGGCGCAGCCGCCTGGGGAGCGCGAATCCGGTCCCGGGCCCGGCTGGCGAGCTTCTTGGCGGCCACCGGTGAGCGGTCCAGCAGCCGGGCGATGTCGTCGAACGGCATCGCGAACACGTCGTGCAGCACGAACGCGACCCGCTGGGCCGGGGACAGCCGGTCCAGCACGACCAGCAGCGCCCGACCGACACCGTCGGCGAGCAGCGCGTCGGACTCCGGCGACACCCACGAGGCGCGACTGGCGAGCACCGGCGCGGCGTCGTCCAGCGGCAGTTCGGCCCGGCGGGTACGGGCCCGCAGCTGGTCGAGGCACTCGTGCACGGTGATCGTGGTCAGCCAGCCGTCGACGTTGTCGACCTCGGCGTCGGACGCGTGTGCCTTCAACCAGGCGGCCTGCACCGCGTCCTCGGCGTCGTCGGCCGAGCCCAGCAGGTGGTACGCGACCCGGCGCAGCCGATCGCGGGCCGCCGCGAACCGGTCGGTGAGATCGGCGCCGGCCACGAGGTCACCTTCCTGGCCCGGGAGACGTCAGACAGGTGATCGACCAGTGCCCGCGCCCGAAAGGACCGGTTCGGCAGATGAGACCCAACACCTCAGGCTACCGCCGCGGCCCGGCAGCACCCCGCGCCGGGAAGCCGCGGCGCAATGTCGGGACACGGACCGAGCGGCCGGGCGGGCGCGTCCTCGGCACCGAGCCCGGCACCGCACGGGTTCCCGGCGCCGACTCCGGCACCGGGCGGGTCGGCGGCGTCGATCCCGGCACGGGCGTTCCGGCGAGGGAGGGATCAGCATGAGCATCGGGTACCTGGTGGTCGTCGTGGCGACCGCGGCGGCAACCGGGGCCATCGGCGCCGCCGCGGCGGCGCGGGCCGGCTTCGTCCGCGGGTTCCTGACCGCGGTCGGCGTGCCGGACTCCTGG
The DNA here is from genome assembly GCF_016865425.1 of Actinocatenispora thailandica. Taxonomy (NCBI): domain Bacteria; kingdom Bacillati; phylum Actinomycetota; class Actinomycetes; order Micromonosporales; family Micromonosporaceae; genus Actinocatenispora; species Actinocatenispora thailandica. The sequence continues at coordinate 3,717,061 of NZ_AP023355.1, forward strand.
CTGCCGTGGCTCGCGGCGGCGAAGCTGGCCGGCGCCGCCGGACTACTGGTGGGCATCGCGATCCGGCCGCTCGGCGTCGCCGCCGCGACCGGCCTGGTGCTGTACTTCGTCGGCGCCGTCGCCGCGCACCTGCGCGCGCACGGCTACGCCACCCTCGCGTTTCCGGCCACCTACCTCGCCCTGGCGGTCGCCTCGCTGGTGCTCTCCCTCGGCTGAGTCGGGGCGGGTCGCCGGCCGGGGCGTGGCGCCGGCCGGCGACCCGCGGGGTCCGAACGGGGCGCCGTGGGGAGGTGGGGCAGCGTCCCGTTCGGACAGTCTGTTGTGGACGGTGGCCGGTCCGCGGGGCCCGGGGCGCACGGGCCGGGCGGCGCGCCGATGGTCCCGACCGGGGCTGCGGACGTCCGAGGTGCTTCCGGGAGTGGGCGCCCGGGGCCGAGCCGGTCAGGGCGGGTCGAGCCAGAGCAGGTCGAGCACGCACACCCGGTCGAACAGGTCCAGTGCCGATCGCGCGCTGGAGCAGCACCCGATGGCCGCGCCGTCCGGGCTGACCAGGTACGCACCGTCCGGCAACTCCAGGCCCCACCGGAAGACCGTCGGCGTGTCCTCGTCGTCCCGGGCGGCGAGCACGAAGCGTCGCGGCGCGCCACCGGCGGCCCCGATCAGTTGCGCGAGCAGTTCGGCGTCGCTCGGTTCCCGCAGCGGCTCGCTGCCGGTCGCACCGTCCGAGCCGGTGTTCAGGTCGTTGTCTGGCTCGGCCGCCGGTTCGCTGACCGGTCCGCTGACCGGTCCGCTGACCGGCTCGGTGACCGGTTCGCTGACCGGCTCGGTGGCCGGCTCGGTGCCGGGCTGGGTCTCCGGTTGGGTGCTGCGCTCTGCGTTCATGCAACCAGCCTGGCGCGTCATGGACACGGAGGGTAGGCTCGCGCTCCCAACAGGTGATCTGTGTACGGATTCCACAGTGGACGGAGAGCGCATTGACCGACCCGGACGACACCCCACCGGAGACGTTGCAGGAATACTTCGTCCTCCAGCTCCGGCGGTTCCGGCACGGCCGCGGCCTGAGCCAGGCGCAGCTCGCCGAGCGGATCAACTTCTCCCCGGGCTGATCAGCATGGTGGAAACGTTGCAGCGCACCCCGACCGCGGACTTCACAGCCGCCTGTGATGCCGCCCTCGACACCGGCGGAGCACTGTCCACCCTGCTCCCCATGCTCGCGCGCGACACGTTTCCCAAGTGGTTCCAGTCATTCGTGCATCTGGAAGAGGAAGCGCGTTCGATCAACGAATTCGAGGTCCAGCTGATTCCCGGGCTGCTACAAACGGCGGATTACGCTCGCGCCGTCCTGGAGACCGCATGGCCGCCGGCGCCATCGGTCGCGGACGCAGACGGGCGGCTCACCGCGCGACTGGCCCGCCAAGCCGTCCTCGAACGCGATCCGCCGCCCTTGTTGTCGGTGGTCCTCGACGAGAGCGCGCTACGCCGGCCGGTCGGTGGCCCGTCCGTGATGGCCCGACAACTGCGCCATCTCACCCTCGTCGCCGCTCGGCCACATGTTCGCTTGCACATCCTGACCTACGCACAGAGCGCGACCGCTCCACTCGACGGTTCGTTCACCGTCCTGGAAACCGTTCACGGCGAGCACATCGCGTACGTCGAGGCCACCGGCGGCGGACAGCTTCTGCCCGACCCGACAGACGTGGAAAGATTGACCAAGACCTTTGAAGGCAGCCGAGGTGAGGCGCTGTCCACCGCCGAGTCGATCAACTACGTGGACAGGCTCAGGAAGGAACTCTATGAGCACCGACGCGACTCCGCTGCGGTGGTGGAAGAGTAGCCGCAGTGGCGCCCAGGGCGGTCAGTGCGTCGAGGTTGCGAGCGCCAAAGGCCGTTGGTACGTGCGGGACAGCAAGGATCCCGTCGGCGGCGTGCTGCGTGTGGACGCGGCGCAGTGGGGCGCCTTCCTCGGCACCGTCCGACACGGGATCCCAGCCGCCGGGTTCACACCCGGCAGGTGAGCGGCCCGGGTCCAACCCGGCAGGTGCGGGCGGCGGCCGGCGCACACCGGCCGCCGCCCGCACTCGCCGCTCACCTGGTCGGGCTCACTCGGCGAGGGAGCCCCAGCCGTGCCACCGGTCGATGGTGATCCAGGCGTTCACCCGGGCGTGCTCCCGGTCCGGGTACGGGTTACCGCCGTAGTGCCGGGACAGGCTGTCGATGCCGGACAGGTCGGGGTCGTCGACCAGCTCGGTGACCCGTCCCTGCAGGCTGACGTGGGTGTACCAGTTGTCCTCGTCGATCACGGTGAGCGAGACGCGCGGGTCCTCCCGCAGGTAGCGCAGCCGGGCGCGCCGCTCGTCCATGTTGACCAGGATCCGGTCGCCGTCCAGCCGGTACCAGGTGGCGACGGACACCGGCTGGCCGTCCGGCCGCACCGTGGTGATCACCGCCGGGTTCGGCTTGGCCAACATCTCGCGTACCCGTTCGGGCAGTGCTCCGGTGGGCATGGGGCTCATCCTCTCGCGTGTCGCGATCCGCGCCGGGCGGACGCCCGGCGCGATGCCGGCGGCGGGCCGGCGTCGCGCTGACAACGACGCTCAGTCTGTCAGCTCGGGTAGCCGACGAAGGCGAACCGGGTGGAGTCCGGCGACCAGCTGTTGACGTTCATGGTGCCCTGGCCGCCGAAGACCGCGGCGACGTCCCGGATGCCGGTACCGTCCGGGCGGCAGAGCCGGACCAGCACGTCGACGTTCTCCGGGTGGCCGAGGGTGCCGGGCGGGAAGCTCACATAGGCGAGGTGGGCGCCGTCCGGCGACGGGTGCGGGAACCAGTTCACCCGCTCGTCGTGGGTGAGCCGGACCGGCCGGCGCCCGTCCGGACCGACCCGGTACAACTGGGCGTGGCCGGGCACGTCGGCGCCGAGCTCGGAGTTGAAGTAGACGCTGCCGTCGGGTCCGAACTCGGGGCCGTCGGCGGGCGAGAACCCGCTGCCGAGCAGCGTGTCGGTGCCCGGCCCGGCCGGCCGGGTGAACACCCGCCGCAGCGCGCTGGCGTCGGCGCCCACCCGCTCGGTACCCACGAAGGCCAGTGTCTCGCCGTCGGCGCTGATGCCGTGCAGGTAGTAGCGGAACGAGCGGGCCGGCGCCTGGTCGTCGGTCAGCCGGGTCGCGGTGCCGTCGGCGATCCGGTAGAGGTGCCCGTCCTGCGCCGAGACGTACACCGCGGTGCCGTCCGGTGCGAGCACGTGGTCGTTGTTGATCGGCGGCACCTCGCCCAGCTCGATCGGCTCGGCGTCGCCGCCGTCGACCGGGATGCGGTGGAGCCCACCGTCGGCGTTGACGACCAGGAACCGGCCGTCGGCGCTCCAGTTCGGCGCCTCGAACAGCATCGTGGTCGAGCTGAACACCGGTCGCGGCTCGGTGTCGACACCCGCCACCCACAGCTCGGCGCGCTGACCCGGTGCCAACACCCTGCCCACGATGCCCCTCTCCGCGCCGCTCCGGCCGCCGACGGCCCTCGATCGCCGCCACCCTACCGGTGCGGTCCGACGGTGGCCGGGCACACGGTCCCGCCCCGGGCCGTCAGGCGCCCCGGGGCGGGACCGGTGATCCACCTCCGGCCGTTACAGACCGCGGTGGCGCTGCTGCACTCCGGGCACGCCGTACGGGTAGTCCGCCATCACCGGGGCGCTCGCCTCGCTGAGGGTCTGCTGCTCGCGCTCGGACAACCGCAGGTCGTCGGCGGCCAGGTTGTCGGCGAGCTGCTCGACGGTACGAGCGCCGAGGATCACCGAGGTCACCGCCGGACGGTCGCGCAGCCAGGCGAGCGCCACCTGCGCCATCGACACCCCGCGCTCCTCCGCCACCGAACGGACCGCGTCCACCACCCGCCAGGTGCGTTCCTGCGCGTTGCGCCGCTGGTACGCCTCTTGGCCCCGGTCCGGGTTCTCGCCCAGCCGGGTCGCGCCGGTCGGCGTGGTGTCCCGCTGGTACTTGCCGGTCAGCCAGCCGCCGGCCAGCGGCGACCAGGGCAGGATGCCGATGTTCTCGTTGCGGCACACGTCGACCAGCTCGAACTCGATGTCCCGGACGAGCAGGTTGTACTGCGGCTGCAGGGTCACGATCGGCGCGAGGCGCAGGAACTCGGTCAGCAGCGCCGCTTTCTGCAGTTGCCAGCCGAGGAAGTTGCTGACCCCGACGTAGCGGATCTTTCCGGCGCGCACCGCGTCGTCGTAGAACCGCAGCGTCTCCTCCAGCGGCGTCAACGGGTCGAACGCGTGCGCCTGGTAGAGGTCGATCGCGTCGGTGCCCAGCCGGCTCAGGCTCGCGTCCAGCGCCCGGGTCAGGTTGACCCGGCTCAGGCCCAGGTCGTTCTTGCCCTCGCCCATCGGGAACCGGCCCTTGGTGGCGAGCACCACGGCCTCGCGCGCCCCGGACCGCTTGGCGAACCAGCGGCCGATGATCTCCTCGGACACGCCGTGCGAGTAGACGTTCGCGGTGTCGATGAAGTTCCCGCCCTGCTCCAGGTAGGAGTCCAGCTGCGCGTGCGACACCTCCTCGCTGCTCTCCGCACCGAAGGTCATCGTGCCCAGACACATCGTCGACACCACGGTGCCGGTCCCGCCCAGCGTCCGGTACTGCATGCTTCGCCTCCTGCTCCGCCGCGGCCCAGGTGGCCGCCGCCCTCCGTTGTACTTTGAACCCGGCTCTTTGAGCTGTCCAACAGAAGAAAACGATGCGATCGATCACCACCGCTGCTGAAGCGCGGTGCGCGGGAGTGCTGATGGAGCTGCGCCAGATCGAGTACTTCGTGGCCGTCGCCGAGGAGCGCCACTTCACCCGTGCGGCCGCCCGGATGCACGTCGCCCAGTCCGGGCTGTCCGCGTCGATCCGCGCGCTGGAGCGCGACCTCGGCGCCGCGCTGTTCGTCCGTTCGACCCGTCGGGTGGAGCTGACCGAGGCGGGCCGGGCGCTGCTCGCCGAGGCCCGCCGCACCCTGCACACCGTCACCGCGGCACGCGAGGCGGTCGCGGCCGTGCAGGGGCTGCTGCGCGGCAACCTCGCCGTCGGCACCATCCAGTGCCTCGGCGGCATCGACCTGCCCCGTGCCCTCGGCCGGTTCCGCACCGCCCACCCGGGGGTACGGATCGCGCTGCGTCAGGGCAGCTCACCCGAGCTGATCGACGAGGTACGCACCGGCGCGCTGGACCTTGCGTTCGTCTCCGAACCGCCGGACGGCTCCGCCGCCGCGGTCACGCTCACCCCGCTGGAGCAGCAGCCGATGGTGCTCGCCTGCGCGCCCGGCCACCCGCTCGGCACCGCGGGCGCGGTGGCGCTGACCGAGCTGGACTCCGAGACGTACGTGGACTTCGCGCCGGGCTGGGTCACCCGGGACGTGACCGACCACGCGCTGCGGGTCGCCGGGCTGTCCCGGCGGGTGGCGCTTACGGTCAACGACGTGCACACGCTGCTCGATCTGGTCGCCCAGGGGCTCGGCGTGGCGCTGGTACCCGAGTCGTTCCGGCACAAGCAGACCAGCGCGCGGTTCGTCCCGGTCGCCGGTGCCGCCCCGGTGTGGCGTACCGCGGTCGCCACCACCGCCGACCGCGAGCCCAGCGCCGCCACCCGCGCCTTCCTCAGTGCCGAACGCATCGCCCTGCCCTGCTGACTCTCCCCCGCCCTGCCGATGACCGCACCGCCCTGTTGATCATGGTGTCGTCTCGTCGGCAACCGTTTCCCCGACCAGACAACACCATGACCGACTCGGGAAAGGGTGATCGGTGGGCGGCGGCTGCAAGTTCTTGCGTAAGTTGAGGTAGGGTTTTTGCCATGGTGCGGCGGTTGGCAGTGGTGGCGGAGAAGGTCGGCGTCAGCGAGGCGACCGTCAGCCGGGTGCTCAACGGCAAGCCCGGCGTCTCGCAGGCGACCCGTGACGCGGTGCTCACCGCCCTCGACGTCCTCGGGTACGAGCGGCCCACCCAGCTGCGCGGCGAGCGGCTGCGGCTGGTCGGCCTGGTGCTGCCGGAGCTGCAGAACCCGATCTTTCCCGCGTTCGCCGACGTGGTCGGCGACCTGCTCGCCCAGCGCGGTTTCACCCCGGTGCTGTGCACCCGCACCTCCGGCGGGGTCTCCGAGGCCGAGTACGTCGACCTGCTGCTCGGCCAGCAGGTGTCCGGCGTGCTGTTCGCCGGCGGGTCGTACGCGATGTCCGCCGGCCCGCACGACCACTACGCCCGGCTGATCGACCGCAGCCTGCCCGCGGTGCTGCTCAACGCCGCGGTCGACGACCTGCCGTTCCCGCGGGTGTCCACCGACGACGCGGTCGCCGCCGAGCAGGCGCTCAGGCACCTCGTCTCGCTCGGCCACGAACGCATCGGGCTGCTGCTCGCCCCGCCCGAGCACGTGCCCTCGCAGCGCAAGCGGGCCGCGTTCACCGCGCTCGCACAGCGGCTCGGGGTGGCGAAGACGGTGCAGGTCACGCACGGGATGTTCTCCCTGGAGTCCGGCCAGGCCGCGGCTGCCCGGCTGCTCGCCGACGGCGTCACCGGCCTGGTCTGCGCCTCCGACCTGCTCGCCCTGGGCGCCGTCCGGGCCGCCCGCCGCGCCGGCAAGGACGTGCCCGGCGACGTGTCGGTCATCGGGTACGACGACTCCGCGTTGATGACCTGCGTCGACCCGCCGCTGACCACGGTGCGGCAACCGATCGAGGCGCTCGGCCGCGCCGCCGTCGAGCTGCTCGTCAACCAGATCGACGGCAAGCACGTCGCCACCGACGAGCTGCTCTTCGAGCCGGAACTGGTGGTCCGTTCCTCCACCACCCGCCACCCCTGACCCACCCCCGGCACCGCCCCGGCCCCCGCCCGTCGTCGGGGATCTGCGGCGCACCGTCGTGCCGCCTGCCGAGGACCCGCGGCACATCGTCGTGCCGCCGGTCGAGGACCCGCCGCGCCCACTGGTGCCGATCCGGGAGTCCGGCCGACGCGGGTCACCGGAGCGCGAACCTCATCTCCCTGAGCGACGACACTTGAAGATGTGCGCCGATCTCGTTTGTTTCTTGCGTGATTCCGTCTTGCTATTGCGTTGATCTGCTCGCCATGGTTAAGTACCGGCATCGTTCACCGCGGCTGGCGCGGGCGCCCGGATCTGGTACGGCGCGCCCGTACCCGACCGTGCGCTCGCCGACGCGCGCGACCCCGCGCGACACGGCGGCGGGCGACCAAGCCCGACGAAGGGTCTTTCGATGAACAGTCAGTTCCGCAGGGCGTTGGCCGTGGCCCTGGCGGCCTGCGCGGGCGCCGCCGGCCTCGCCGGCTGCGGGTCCTCCGACAACGGCAGCAGCAACGGGAAGGTCACCATCAGCGTCGACTGCCAGCCGCCGAAGAGCAACAAGACCGACCGGGACGCCTGGAACGCCGACGTCGCCGCGTTCCAGAAGCTGCACCCGAACATCACCATCAAGAGCGTCGACAAGTTCCCGTGCGAGGAACCGGCCTCGTTCACCGCGCAACTGCGCGGCGGCACCGAGGCCGACGTGTTCTACGCCTACGCCACCGACACCGAGCAGGTGCTCGACTCGGGCCAGGTCGCCGACATCACCCCGTACGTCACCGACAAGACCGTGCCCGGACTGTCCGATCTGGACAAGACCACGCTGAACGTGGGGCGCCGCAACGGGAAGCTCTACTCGCTGCCGCGCACCAACTACGCCATGGGGCTGGTGATCAACCGGAAGCTGTTCAAGCAGGCGGGGCTGGACCCGGACCAGCCGCCGACCACCTGGGCGGAGGTCGCGAAGGACGCCAAGCAGATCACCGAGAAGGTCGGGCACGGCGTCGCCGGCTACGCCGACTACAGCGCCGGCAACAACGGCGGCTGGCACTTCACCGCCGAGATGTACGCCCAGGGCGGCCAGGTCGTCACCGCCGACGGCAAGAAGGCGGACTTCAACAACGCCAACGGCCGCGCGATCCTGACCCGGCTGCACGAGATGCGCTACACCGACGACAGCATGGGGGCCAAGCAGAACCTCGCCTGGGCCGACCTGCTGAAGCTCGCCTCGGCGGGCAAGGTCGGAATGTACGTCGGCGCGCCGGACACGATCAAGGCGATCCACGAGAACTTCAAGGGCGACTACGCCGACTTCGGGATGGGCCCGATGCCCGGTGAGACCGGCCCGGCACCGGCCACCCTCGGCGGTGGCGACCAGTACTTTTTCAAGAAGACCGACACCCCGGCGCAGATCCGGGCCGGCATCGCGTGGCTGGCGTACGAGGAGCTGACGCCGGGCAAGGGCCAGTTCGACTACGCCCGGGGCAAGAGGATCGGGCAGACCGTCGGCCAGCCCGAGCCGCAGCTGTTCACCGGCGACACGGAGGCGAAGATCGAGAAACTCCGGGCCGACAACGCCACCGTACCGGTCGACAACTACGCCTCGTTCCGGGAGCACCCGGTGCCGTTCAAGGTCGAACCGCCGAACGCGCAGGCCATCTACAAGGTCCTCGACACCGCGATGTCGGCCGTGCTGACCAACCGCAACGCCGACGTGGGCAAGCTGCTCGCGACCGCCGAGCAGCAGGTCAACCAGGTACTCGCGGCGACCGGCTGACGACCCCGGTTCCGGTGCCGTGGCACGGATCCCGGCACCGGAACCGGACCCAGGCCCGCCGAACGCGATAGCCGCACAGCCATCGGCACCGGACACAGTGGAGGAACGGCGATGACCGTCACCGCAGCGCCGCGGCGCTCGCAGCGCAGCACCCGCAGCGGCCAGATCCGCGTTCCGCGGTACGGCCGGGGGGTGCGACGCAACCTCACCGGCTGGCTGCTGCTCGCCGGCGGGGTGCTCTGCTTTCTGCTGTTCTCGTGGTACCCGATGATCCGCGAGTTCGTGCTCAGCGTGCAGCAGACCAGGTTCGGCGAGACCAGCTTCGTCGGGCTGGCGAACTACCAGCGGGTGATCGACGACCCGGCGTTCTGGCAGGCGTGGCGCAACACCGCCGAGTTCACCGGGCTGGCACTGCTGCTCGGGTTCGCGCTGCCGTTCCTGATCGCGGTGGTGCTCAACGAGTTCCGGCACGCGCAGGGCTACCTGCGGGTACTGGTCTACCTGCCGGTGATGCTGCCACCGGCGAGCGCGCTACTGCTGTTCAAGTACGCCTACGACCCCGGCGACGGGCTGTTCAACAGCATCCTGAGCACGTTCGGCCTGCCCACCTCGCAGTGGCTGCAGTCGACGACGATGGCGATGCCGTCGCTGGTACTCGCCTCCACCTGGATGAACATGGGCAGCGCGGTACTGATCTACCTCGCCGCGCTGCAGTCCATCCCCGGCGAGCTGTACGAGGCGGCCGAGATCGACGGTGCCCGGCTGTTCCGCCGGTTCTGGCACGTGACGGTCCCCCAGTGCCGGCTGGTGCTGTCGCTGATGCTGATGCTGCAGGTGATCTCGACGATGCAGATGTTCATCGAGGCGTTCCTGCTCGCCAACGGGTCGGGACCGGAGGGCGCGACCACCACCGTGGTGTACCTGATCTACCAGCACGCGTTCAACCTCAACGATCTCGGCGGCGCGAGCGCCCTCGGCGTGCTGCTGCTGCTCGTGCTGGCCGCGTTCGCCGCGGTGTACGTCCGGCTCGACCGGCCACGCGGATAGGAGAGCCGATGCAGACCCGTACCCTCGTCTCGCCGACCCGGCTGCACCGCCCCGGCGCCAAAGCGGCGTACTGGATCGTGCTCGGCGCGGTGATCGTGCTGTTCACCCTGGTGTTCATCGGCCCGCTGTACTGGATGGTGACCGGCGGGCTCAAGACCGCGCAGGAGACCGCGCAGGCGCCGCCGACCTGGTGGCCGGCGCACCCCGATCCGGGCAACTACGCCACCGCGTGGAGCCAGCTGTCGCTCGGCCGGCTGCTCGCCAACACCGTGCTGTACGCGGCCGGGGCGCTCGCGTTCCAGCTGGTGTTCGACGTGGCCGCGGCGTACGCGCTGTCCAAGCTGCGGCCGGTGCTGGGCAACGTGGTGCTCGCCGCGATGATCGGCACCCTGATGATCCCGGCCACCGTGCTGATCGTCCCGCAGTACCTGACCGTGCTGGACCTGCCGATCCTGCACGCGAACCTGCTCAACACGCCGTGGGCGATCTGGCTGCCGTCGGTGACCAACGCGTTCAACATCTTCCTGCTGAAGCGGTTCTTCGACGCGGTACCGGAGGAGTTGCTCGCCGCGGGTGCGATCGACGGCGCCGGCCCGATCCGCACGCTGTGGTCGATCGTGCTGCCGATCTCGCGCCCGATCCTCGGCGTGGTCAGCATCTTCGCGGTCACCAACGTGTGGAAGGACTTCCTCTGGCCACTGCTCGCCGAAGCGGACCCGGCCAGGCAACCGCTCAACGTCGGGATCTACTCGCTGTCCCAGAACGTGCCGCAGAACATCCTGATCGCCGCGCTCGCCATCGCCGCCGCACCGACCGTGGTGATCTTCCTGATCTTCCAACGCAACATCATGTCGGGCCTGGCCGCCGGCAGCCTCAAGGGCTGACCCGCGCCGACCCCGCATCGCACGCGGCACCCGCCGCCGTACAACGAGGAGAACCAACATGCCCGAGACGTCCGACCGGTGGTGGCGGCACGCGGTGATCTACCAGGTGTACCCGCGCAGCTTCGCCGACGGCACCGGCGACGGGATCGGTGACCTCGCCGGGATCCGGACCCGGCTGCCCTACCTCGCCGAGCTCGGTGTCGACGCCCTGTGGTTCAGCCCGTGGTACCCGTCGCCGATGGCCGACGCCGGGTACGACATCGCCGACCATCGCGACATCGACCCGGTCTTCGGTACCCTCGCCGACGCCGAGGCGCTGCTCGGCGAGGCGCATCAGGCGGGCCTGCGCTGCATCGTGGACGTGGTGCCGAACCACTGCTCGACCGCTCACCCGTGGTTCGCCGAGGCGGTGCAGGCCGGGCCGGGCTCGGCCGCGCGGGAGCTGTTCTGGTTCCGGCCCGGCCGGGGCGCGGACGGCGAGCTGCCGCCCAACGACTGGCAGTCCATCTTCGGCGGCCCGGCGTGGACCCGCACGACCAACCCGGACGGCACCGGCGGCGAGTGGTACCTGCACCTGTTCGCCCCCGAGCAGCCCGACTTCAACTGGGGCAACCCGAAGGTACGGGAGGAGTTCGAGTCGATCCTGCGGTTCTGGCTGGACCGCGGGGTGGACGGGATCCGGATCGACTCGGCGGCGCTGCTGTGCAAGGACCCGGCGCTGCCGGACTTCGGTGCCGGCGACCCCGACCCGTACACCGACCGGGACGAGCTGCACGAGATCTACCGGTCCTGGCGGCGGATCACCGACCGGTACCGCGACCGGGCGCTGATCGGCGAGATCTGGCTGCCCGACACCGAACGCTTCGCCCGGTACCTGCGGCCGGACGAGCTGCACCAGGCGTTCAACTTCGACTTCCTCGGCTGCCACTGGGACGCGGCGGCGCTGCGCGGCTGCATCGACGACACCCTCGCCGCGCACCGGCCGGTCGACGCGCCGGCGACCTGGGTGCTGTCCAACCACGACGTGGTCCGGCACGTCACCCGGTACGGCCGGGCCGACACCTCGTTCGCCCTGGACCACCGGCAGCACCGGGCCCCGAGCGACCGCGCTCTCGGTACCCGCCGGGCCCGGTCCGCCGCGCTGCTGTCGCTGGCGCTGCCCGGTGCCGCCTACGTCTACCAGGGCGACGAGCTGGGCCTGCCGGAGGTCGAGGAGCTGTCCGACGAGGTGCGCCAGGACCCGATGTTCCACCGATCCGGCGGTACCGACGTGGGCCGGGACGGCTGCCGGGTACCGCTGCCGTGGGCCGGCCGGCGACCACCGTACGGCTTCTCCCCCGCCGGATCGGACGCCACGCCGTGGCTGCCGCAGCCGGCCGGCTGGGCGCCGCTGACCGCGCAGGCGCAGCGCGACGACCCCGCCTCGATGCTGACCCTGTACCGGCGAGCGTTGGCGATCCGCCGCGACAGCCCGGAGCTGCGGGACGAGCGGTTCGACTGGCTCGACACGCGGCCCGGGGTGCTGGCGTTCCGCCGCGGTGACGGCTTCGGCTGCGTGGTCAACCTCGCCGCGCACCCGGCCCCGCTGCCCAGCCACGTGGCGGTCCTGCTCGCCAGCGCACCGCTGGCCGGCGGGTTGCTGCCCCCCGACACCGCGGCCTGGCTGCGACTGCGCTGACGCAGCCGGCCGCGGCACCACGCCCGGCCCTGCCGGGCCGGCACGAATCCACAGTGGACGGAGGTGAGGCGACCGCCAGTTCGCGAGAGACGTACGGACCAACCGGAAGGGTCATGTCATGTCAGCAATCTCGCCCCGTCACACCAGAGTCGTCCCGCGCCGGCTGTGCACCGGCCTCGCCGCGGTCGGACTCGCCGCGCTCGGGCTGGCCGTACCGGCCGGTGCCGCCGCGGCGCACCCACACCCGCACCCGCATCCGCTGCGCCCCACCGCGGACGCACCCGCCGGCGTCGGCGCCGACGTCCCGTTCACCGAGTACGAGGCGGAGGCGGCGGACACCACCGGCACCGTCATCGGGCCGGACCACACCCAGGGCACCGTCGCGTCGGAGGCGTCCGGGCGCGAGGCGGTGCAGCTCGCCGCCGGCCAGCACGTGCAGTTCACCCTCGCCGCCGCCGCGAACGCGGTCGACGTCAGCTACCACCTCGCCCGCGGCGCCGCCGGCACCCTCTCGGTGTACGTGGGCGACAGCAAGGTCGGCACGCTGTCGCTCGACGCGAAGTACACCTACCTGGACACCGGAAACATCACCGGCAGCAAGACGCACCACTTCTTCGACGACGCCCGGCTGCTGCTGGGCACCACCGCCGCGGCCGGCGACACGGTACGGCTGCAGGTCGACAGCGGCGACGTGCCGACCACCGTCGACGTCGCCGACTTCGAGAACGTCGGTGCGCCGATCGGCGCGCCCGCCAACTCGCTGTCGGTCACCGACTCCCCCTACCACGCCGATCCGACCGGCGCCGCGGACGCCACCAGCGCCATCAACCAGGCGCTCGCCGACGCCCGCAGTCAGGGCAGGTCGGTGTACCTGCCGGCCGGCACCTACCGCACCAGCGGCCCGCTGCAGGCCCACGGGCTGACCCTGACCGGCGCCGGCCCCTGGTACTCGGTGCTGCACGGCTCGCACCTGATCGACGCGTCGAGCTCGCCCGGCGCGACCACCCTGTCGCACTTCGCCGCGATCGGCGAGATCACCACCCGCAGCGGCAGCTCCGCCAACAGCTTCGTCAACGGCAGCCTCGGCGCCGGCTCCACCGTCGACGACGTGTGGATCCAGCACCAGGAGGTCGGGATCTGGCTGATGGGGTCGGGCAACACCAACCTGACCATCGAGCACAACCGGATCCTGGACAACACCGCCGACGGCATCAACCTCAACGGCACCGTCACCGGCTCGACGATCACCGACAACTTCATCCGCAACACCGGTGACGACGGGATCGCGCTGTGGTCGCTGTACGCCGCCGACGCGAACGACACCATCAGCCACAACACGGTGATCCAGCCCAACCTGGCCAACGGCATCGCGCTGTACGGCGGAACCGACCTGACGGCGTCGGACAACCTGGTCGCCGACACCAACGCGCTCGGCTCCGGCATCGCGGTGTCCAACCAGCAGTTCATCGCCGGGCAGGGATTCTCGCCGCTGGCCGGCACCATCGCGCTGACCGGCAACTACCTGCTGCGCACCGGCGCGCTCAACCCCAACTGGCAGCACCCGATGAGCGCCATCCGCTTCGACGCCTACGACTACCCCATCGACGCGGACGTGCGGCTGACCGACACCCGGATCGTGGACAGCCCGTACTCGGCGATCGAGGTGGTCGGCGGCGCCGGCGACGGCAAGCAGGTGACCGGGCTGACCGTGCAGGACACCACGGTACGCAACGTGGGCACCGTCGTGCTGCAGGCCGAGACCGGCGGTTCCGGTACGTTCACCGGAGTCACGGCGACCGGGGTCGGCGTGGACGGCGTCTACAACTGCCCGTACCCGACCGGCGGGTCGTCGTTCGCCATCACCGACGGTGGCGGCAACTCCGGCTGGGACACCACCTGGGGCGACTGCTCGACCTGGCCGCAACCCGGCGACGACGGCGGCAACCCGCCGCCGCCCGACGGCAACCTCGCCGCCGGCCGCCCGGTCACCGCCAGCGGCCACACCGACGTGTACACGCCGGGCAACGCGGTCGACGGTGACGCCGGCAGCTACTGGGAGTCGATCGACAACGCGTTCCCGCAGTGGCTGCAGGTCGACCTGGGCGCCGCGACCAGCGTGTCGCGGATCGTGCTGAAGCTGCCGCCGTCGACCGCGTGGGCGGCGCGTACCCAGACCCTGTCGGTCACCGGCTCGACCGACGGCTCGTCGTTCGACACCGTGGTCGGCTCCGCCGGGTACCGGTTCGACCCGGCGACCGGCAACCAGGTCACGATCGCCTTCGACCCGGCGAACGTCCGTTACCTGCGGTTGACGTTCACCGCCAACACCGGCTGGCCGGCCGGGCAGGCATCCGAGTTCGAGGTGTACGCCAGCTGACCGGAACCCGGTCCGGGCCCGTCCGAAGCATCGGACGGGCCCGGTACCACCCCAGGTCGGTCAGCCGCAGTGGCTCCAGCTGCTGGTCCAGGACGAGCTCTGGTAGCTGCCGCCCCACTTGACGCAGGCCGACGGCGCGTACTTGCGCACCGGCCCGGCATACGAGGTGTAGCTGCCGTTGTCGGATCCGGAGGTGCCGTTCTGCACCGCGAGGTGGGCACCCATCGACTTCGACCCGTACGCGTTGTGCGCCAGCGTCACCACGCAGTTCTTCTTGGTCGAGCCGTTCCACGACAGGTAGATCGTCGCGTAGCCGAGGTTGTGCATCCCGATGTAGTAGTAGCCGGAGCCGCACACCGTGGTCGGCGCGTAGGTGTTCGGATGGCCGGCGGTGTGGTCGTTGACGATCTTGTTGTAGCGGTACGCACCGTAGCCGGTGTGCGCGCTCAGGCTCCACTTGTAGTGCAGCATGTCGTTGGTCGGGTTGGCCTCCTCGATCACCCAGAAGGTGCCCGCGCTCTTGTCGATCCACTTCTCGAAGATCGCGGTGTGGTTGTTCGGGTCGTCGAGGATGTCGCCCGCCATCAGGTTGCTCTTGGAGATCTTCGTACTGACGTCCGGCAGGGTCCACGTGGTCCGGCTGGAGCTGAGGTGCCAGGCCATCGAGACGAACCCGGAGCAGTCCTGCCGGTACGTCTTGCTGTGACTGGGATCGGTGTGGTAAGAGGTCTGGCTGTACTGGACGTTCTTGTCCAGCCAGTCACGGGCCCGCGCGATCACCTCGGAGCGGGTGATGCTCCCGCCGATCGAGGACGCGTGCGCCGCGGTGGTGGCGACCGGCGACACGACCGCGAAGAACGACGCGGCCAGCGTGCCGAGCACCGCGAGGACCAGGACGCGGGCGGTCAGGGTGCGAGGATGTGCGGATTCAGGCATGTGCACCAGCTCCTACGAACGAGAGAACTGCCCGAACGGGGCTGGCACCCAGGCAACCAGGCTCCTAGAGTCCGGGGCTAGGTCTTCGGATGAACCCGGACGGATCCGTACGACGGCGGAGGTGGCGCGTGCCCAGCCCAGCCGCGGCCCCGCAACACCGGCCGGCGCCCGACACCGCCGTCGGCGACGCCTTGGACGAACTCGCCGCGGTCGCCGGCGTCGCCGGATTGGCCCGGGCGCTGCATCGCGCCAAGTTGACCGCCGGCAACCCGTCCTTCGCGCAGCTGGCCAAGCGCTGCGGCCTGCCGCGATCCACGATCGCCGACGCGTTCAGCGCGCAACGCGCGCATCCGCCGGCGCTGTCGGTACTGCGGCACACGCTGCTGGCTCTCGACGTCGACCCGGCGCAACTGCCCTGCTGGGAGGCCGCCTGGCGGCGGGCCAGCAGCGCCGAGGAACCCGACGAGCCGCGGCCGGCCGAACCGCCGGTGCCGCGGCAGTTGCCGGCCGACGTGCCCGGCTTCGTCGGACGCGAGCGCGCGCTGGCCACCCTCGACGCGGTGTCGACCGCGCCGGACACCGCCCGGCTGGCGCTGGTCTGCGGCATGGGCGGGGTCGGCAAGACCGGGCTGGTCAGCCACTGGGCGCATCGGGTGGCCGACCGGTTCCCGGACGGCCAGCTCTGGATCGACCTGCACGGCTTCGACGGCGGCGATCCGGTGACCCCGGCAGCCGCCTCGGGCCAGCTGCTGCGCAGCCTGCTGCCGGCCGACGCGCCGATCCCCGGCGGCACACCCGAACGGGCCGCGCTGGCGCGCAGCCTGCTCGCCGGCCGGCGGATGCTGCTGGTGCTGGACAACGCCCACTCGGCCGACTGCGTGCGCGCCCTGCTGCCCGGTGACGCCGCCTGCATGACGGTGGTCACCAGCCGCAACGCGCTGGCCGGGCTGGTCGCCCGGGACGGCGCGACCCGGATCGTGGTCAAGCCGCTGGCCCCCGGCGAGGCCACCACGCTGCTCGCCGGTGTACTCGGTGCGCAGCCGGACGACCAGCGGTCGCTGCTGACCGACCTCGCCGCCCGCTGCGGCCGGTTGCCGCTGGCGATGCGGGTCGCGGCCGAGCTGGTCACCGCCCAGCCCGGCTTCCGGGTCGCGGACCTGATCCGCGACCTCGAAGCGCACGGCGCGCTCGCCTACCTGGACGCGACCGCCGATTCCGACACCTCGCTGCGGGCGGTCTTCGCGGCATCCTGCGCCCGGTTGCCCGCCGACGCCGGCCAGGCCTTCCGGCTGCTGGGCAGCTACCCGGGCCGCGACCTGGACGTGCACACCATGGCGGCACTGACCGCCGGTTCGCCGACCCGGGCCCGCCAGCTGCTGAACGTGCTGGCGCGCAGCCACCTGGTCGAGCCGGCGGCCCACGGCCGGTACACCATGCACGACCTGACCTGGGCGTACGCCGGGGAACTCGCTGCCGGCGCGGACGACGCGCCGGACCGGCTGCTCGACTACTACGTCGCCGCCGCGGCCGAGGCACGGCGGGCGGCGTTCCCGGACGACCGGCGCGACGTGCCGCCGCCGTCGCCGGCACCGCCGACCCCCGGCATCGGCACCGCCGCCGAGGCACTCGCCTGGTACGACGCGGAGCTGCCCAACATCTGCGCCGCCCTGCACCGGCCGGGCAGCGCGACCGGGCACGTGCTGGCCCTCACCACCCTGCTCGACCAGTACCTGAGCCAGCGGGGGCACTGGTCCGAGGCGCTCGACGTGCATCGCCTCGCGCACGCCCGGGCCGAGGCGATCGGCGACCGGATCGGCGCCGCCCGCGCCCGCGCCCGGCTCGGCCGCACCCTGTGCCAGCTCGGACACTACGACGAGGCGTACCAGCAGCTCACGCAGGCCCGGGAGGTGCTGTCGGAGGCCGACCGCGCGGCGGAGGCGGCGACCAGCACGCTGGGGATCGCCGCCGGCAAGCTCGGCGCATACGACGAGGCCGCCGAGCTGCACCGGGAGCAGATCGACGAGCACACCCGCTGCTACGGGCTCACCCCGCCGCTGGGGCGGCACTGGGCGAACCTGAGCTTCGCGCTCGCCCGGCTCGGCGAGCTGGACCAGGCGGAGGCAGCGCTGCACCAGGCGCTGACCGTCTCGCGCGGCACCAACGACCTGCGGGACGAATGCTCGGTGTACGAGAACCTCGCGGTGGTCCATCTGCGCCGGCGCAACTTCGCCGTAGCGCTGCGGTGGGCCGAACGCGCGGTGCGGATGTTCGAGTCGCTGCCCGGTTACCTCGACCTGATCACCGCGCTGAACACGTACGGGTTCGCGCTGGCCGGCGTGGGCCGGCGGGACGAGGCGCTGGCGCGCCACACCCGGGCGCTGCGGTTGTGCGAGCGCATCGGCGACCGGTTCGAGGTCAGGCGGGCGCTGGACGGCATCCGGGCGCTGGACGGCAGCGCCCAGCCGACCGGTACCGATTCCGGGTAGCCCACGCGCACCCGGCCGGCCGGGCGCAACCGTCCGGCAGCCGCACGGTCTCGCCGCGGTGAGCGGGCCGGCCGGAACCGCGCGGCTCGTGCGGCGCGGGGCGGCTGGCGTCGGCGGTCAGCACGCCGCGGGCGCGGCGCGGCGGCCGGCCCGGGCGGTCCAGCGGCCGTCGACCCGGTCGATCCGGACCGGATGGTCGAAGCAGGCACTGATGTGTTCGGTGGTGAGCGACTCGGCCACCGGCCCGGCCGCGACCAGCCGCCCGGCCCGAAGCAGTGCCGCATGGGTGGTGCTGGCCGGCAACTCCTCCAGGTGGTGCGTGACCAGCACGGTGGCCAGCCGGGGATCGTTGTGCCGCAGCAGGTCCAGGCTCTCCAGCAGCTGCTCGCGGGCGGCCAGGTCGAGGCCGGTCGCCGGCTCGTCCAGCAGCAGCAGCTTCGGCTCGGCGACCAGGGCGCGGGCGATCAGCGCCCGGCCACGCTCGCCCTGCGACAGGGTCTGCCAGCGGGCGTCGATCCGGTGACCGAGACCGAGATCGTCGACCAACCGACGTGCCCGCGCCGACTCGTCGTCGCTGGGCCGCCACCGCGGCACCAGCTCGATCGTGTTCGTCAGCCCGGTCAGTACCACCTCGAACAACCGCAGCGGGGCACCGAGCGGGTGCCGCGGATCGACGTGCCCCAACCGGGTACGCAGCCAGCGCAGGTCGACGCGGCCCAGCAGCCGGCCGAGCACCTCGACGCTGCCCCGGGTCGGGTGCACCTGCGCGCCGAGCAGGCCGAGCATGGTGGACTTGCCGGCACCGTTGGCGCCCAGCAGCGCCCAGTGCTCGCCCTCCCGTACGGTCAGCGACACCGAGTCGAGCAGCAGGTTGCCGTTGCGGACCAGGTCCACCCCCGACATCCGCAGCACCGGCGCGTCCACCATCACCATGCCCGGCAACCTACGCCGGCGGCCGCGCGCCGATCCTGGCCCGGCGGCATGCTTCTCATCCCGTGATACCCGCCCGGTCGACCGCCCGCGGCGAGGTGGGCGTATGTCACGCATACCCCGGCCGACACCGGCGGATCCCGCTCGACGCAGTGCTGCGGTCACGGCCGGCCGGCGCGCAGCACGCGGCCGGCATGCAGGGTGGTACCGAAACCGTCGGCGAACCGACCGTTCTCGTACACCAGGTGACCGCCGACCACGGTGGCGGCGACGGCGTCGTCGTTGCGGTTGACCATCCGGCGCAGTCCACCGAACGCCGGCATCACCGCCTCGTGGTAGTCGGCTGGCAGGTCGGCCACCCCGGCCGGATCGAGTACCGCGACATCGGCCGGGCCACCGACCCGCAGGTGTCCGGCGTCCACCCCGTACCAGTCACCGAGTTCGCCGGTGAGCCGATGCACCGCCGCTGGTAGCGGCAGGAACGGCGTGCCGGCCTGCTCGGCCCGGTACACCCGTTTCAGCAGCCGCAGGCCGTAGTTGTAGAACGCCATGTTGCGCAGATGCGCCCCGGAGTCGGCGAACCCCAGCTGCACCGCCGGACTGCGGGCGATCCGGTCAAGTATCTCGGGGCGGTGGTTGGCGATGGTGGTCCGCCACCGCAGCGCTGGTCCGTGCGCGACGACCAGGTCCAGGAACGCGTCGGTGGCGTCGATCCGGCGTCGGGCACCGATCTCGGCGAACGACAGGCCGACCGCCGAGGCATCCGGGCAGGCGACGATCTCGGCGTCGGACAGGTCGCGATGCCAGACCCGGGCGCCGAACCGCCGCCGGCAGTCCTTGCGGAACCAGCGCCGGTAGTCCGCGTCGGCGAGCAGCCGGCCGCGGTCCAGCTCGTCGCGTACGTTCAGCGCCGCGGCACCGGACGGTTCGCCAGCCGGGTGACGCCGATGAGCAGCCGAATCAATGCCGGATCGGCCTTGATGTCCGCGGCCGACAGCAACGAGGTGCGCAGCGGCGTGCGGTGCAGCAGCCCGGCGCTCTGCTGGAAGAACCGCGCCACCTCGGCTCGCCGGGTGAGGTTCGGGGTGCACTGCAGGACCCGGCCCCGGGGTCGCAGCACGGCGTTCAGCAATGCGTACTCCCGCCACGTCGCGTAGCTGGACGGCAGTTGATGCGCGGGGTACCGCACCCCGTCGAGTTTGGAGAAGCTGCTGCGGATGGTGGACAGCCCGGCGAACCCGGCATCCAGCGCCGTGGCAAGCATGGTGCGCATGGCGGTCAGTTCGGCGCCGGTCGCACGCGCACCGGCGTCGACCGCCCGGGCCAGACCCATCGCCGCCACCCGGAGGTCGGAGTGGCCGATCAGGGCGGCCACGTTGGCGCCGAGCGGCTTGGCCTCCAGCGCGGCCAGGTACGAGGCGGGGCCGGTCCAGTCGCGGTGCCGTTTCACCGCGTCGTGTACCGCGTCCCAGGGCACCGCTTCCACCCGGGCGAACAGGTCGGCGCAGTCCTGCGCGTCGGCGTACACGGTGGACAGCGAGCAGTTGCCGATCAGCACGGTGGTGACCCCGTGCCGGACGGACTCGCCGAGACCGGGATCGACCAGCACCTCCGCGTCGTAGTGGGTGTGCACGTCGAACAACCCCGGCACTACCCACCGGCCGGTGGCGTCCAGTTCACGAGGCGCAGGCGGCAGCGGTAGCGGGCTGATCGCGGCGACACGGCCGTCGGCGATGCCAAGGTCCGCCCGGACCGGGTCGGACCCGGCTCCGTCGAACACGAGTCCGCCGCGGATCACCAGGTCGTGGTGTGTCATCCGGCACCTCAAAACTCGATACTGGTTGGTATCCAATACCGAGCAGTATCCTCTTGCCATGGCCACCGTCAAGCCCCGCCAGCGCCGCACCCCGCGCCCCGAGGTCCGCAGCCGAGTCCTCCTCGCCGCCGCCCGGGTCTTCGCCGACCGCGGCTTCGCCGCCGCCAGCATCGACGAAGTCGCCGCCGGGGCCGGCTTCACCAAGGGCGCGGTCTACTCCAACTTCGGCAGCAAGGACGAGCTGTTCTTCGCATTGCTGGACGAGCAGATCGCGAGCCGGACCGCGCTGGTCACCGAGCTGTCCACCGACCCGACGATCGATCCGGGTGACCTGGTCCGCACCGCCGGTGACCGGCTGACCGCGGCGATGGCCGGGAACCGCGACTGGCAACTGTTGTTCCTGGAGTACTGGCTGCGGGCGATGCGGGACGAGGCCACCCGCCGCCGGTTCGTCGCATACCGGCGGGACCTGCTCGACTCGCTGACCACCGCCGTCGCCGAACTGCTCGGCGCCGCCGGGATCACCGACGCCGCGGTGGCGCGCGAGCTGGTGCTGTTGGCGGTCGGCCTGTCCAACGGCCTTGCTCTGGAGGAGCTGCCGGCACCGGGCACGGTGCCGGCGGGGCTACTCGGCGACGCGCTCGCCGCCCACCTGCGCCGGCCCCGTGCCGGCGGCGACGGACCGATCAGCAGCGGCCGGGGCGGAATCCGGGTGGTCGGCGGCGGGCAGGTCGCGGAGCCGCCGGACCGGTGACAGCACTAGGAACAGGCTCGCCGCGAGGATCGCGCAGCCGGACACCACCAGCGTGGTGCGCAGGCCGAGCAGGGTGCCGAGCAGCCCGCCGGCCAGCGCGCCGAGCGGCATCACGCCGTACGTCGTCAGTTCCATGGTGGCGTTGACCCGGCCGAGCAGCCGGTCCGGGCACAGTTGCTGGCGGGCGGTCACCGCCATCACGTGCCGGGTGATGATGGTGAACGCGGTGAGCCCGCCGGCCAGCACGTACCAGACGAGCCCGAGGCCCGGACCGGTCAGCGGATAGAGCAGGAAACCCACGCCGTTGAGCACGGTGGACGCGCACAGCGCGCGGGCGCTGCCGAGCCGCCGGGCGATCCGGCCGGTCAGCGCCGCCGAGGCGAGCGCGCCGAGCAACCCGACGGTGCCCAGCAGCCCGATCGCCCCGGGCGTCAGATGCACCTCGCGGACCAGGAACACCACCATGATCGCCTGGTTGGCGGCCTGGAAGAACAGCACCGTGGCGGTGTTGCCGGCGATCGCGGCGAGGATCGGCTGACCGGCCACGAACCGGACCCCCTCGCCGATCTCGTGCAGCAGCCGGGGACGAGCCGGCCGCGCGGGACGCGGCTCGCCGGTACGGATGGTGCCCAGCCACACCGCCGACCACAGGTAGCTGACCGCGTCGACGGCGATCGCCACCGGCGCGGTGCACAGCTGCACCAGGTACCCGCCGCCGACCGAGCCGGCCACCGCGGCGATCGAGGAGTTGCTCGCCAGCCGCGAGTTGCCCTCGACCAGCTGCCCGCGTCCGATCAGCCGCGGCAGGTACGTGGTGTGCGCGGTGTCGAAGAAGACGGTGCCGACGCCGGCGGCGAACGCCACCGCGTACAGCTGGGGCAGGCCGAGCACGCCGAACAGGGCCGCCACCGGGATCGAACCGAGCAGCGCGAACCGGGCGAGGTCGGCGGCGATCAGCACCGGGCGGCAGCGCATCCGGTCCACCAGCGCACCGGCGAACAGGCCCAGCAGCAGTGAGGCGGCCGTCTGCGCGGCCGACAGCGCCGCGGCCTGGAAGGTACTGGCGTGCAGCGTGATCACGGCCAGCAGGGGCAGCGCCATCATGCTCAGCCGGCTACCGAGCTGGCTGGCCAGGTCCGCGGTCCACAGGTGGCGGAAGTCGTGTTCGCCGAGCAGCCCGCCACGTCTTTCCTTGGTCACCCGACAGATCCTCGCGATCAAATTGAGTGCACTCAACTCAACTTTGAGTTCCGATGCCAAAACTTGATACGACTCGACTCAAGTTCGTCAAGTGACCGGTGAGTAACGACACCAAACCGCGCATCGCCGGCCCTCTCGCGCTAAGTTTTTGTACGGAGCGGTCAGTTTTTGGAGGCGACGGTGGCGCAGCATCGACAGCACGCGGACGGACCCGACGACGAGCGGGACCTCTCCTCGGCCGACCGGCACGCCGCCGCAGACCGGGCAGACCCGGCCGACCGGCACGCCGCCGCAGACCGGGCAGACCTGGCCGACCGGCCCGCCGCCGCAGAGCCGGCCGACCGGCACGCCGCGGCGGATTCGGCGGGCGCCGCGATCCGGTCTGCCGGGCTGGGCCTGCGCACCCGGCGTGGCTGGGTGTTCCACGACGTCGATCTCGACGTCGCCGCGGGTGAGCTGGTCGCCGTCACCGGCGCCGCCGGCAGCGGCCGGACCAGCCTGCTGCTCGCGGTCACCGGCCGGTTCGCGATCAACCGCGGCACCCTGTCGGTCGCCGGGCACCCGCTGCCGCGGACCGCGCCGGCGGTGCAGCGCGTCGCCGCCCTCGGCCTGGTACCCGGTGCGCACGAGCCGGAGCCGGCGCTGAGCGTCGCCGAACACGTCCGGGAGCGCCTCGCACTGCTGGGTCTCGGCCCGTGGCAACCCCGCCGGCGCCGGGCGCACGCCCGCGCGCTGGTCACCGGGAGCGGCTTCGACCTCGACCCGGACGCGCTCGGCCGGGACCTCGACCCGTACCGGCGGCAGTTGCTGTGCCTGCTGCTCGCCGGGCTGACCGGGCCCCGGCTGATCGTCGTGGACGACGTGGACCTCGGTACCGACGGCATCGAGCGAGCGGCGCTGTGGCGGGTGCTACGGGAGCGGGCCGACGCCGGCGTCACGGTGCTCGCCTCCTGCCGGGAGACCGGCGACGCGCCCGTCGACCAGACGGTGCACCTGCGCGGCCGAGCCGGCACCGCCGAGCCGGCCGAGCCCGACTCTTGGACCCGACACGACGCCGCACGAGACGGCGACGGACGAGACGGCGACGGACCGGGCGGGGACGGACCGCCGGACGGGCCAGGCCGGCAGCCGGCGCCCGCCGTGCCGGACCGGGGCGAGCCGGCCACCGTCGAGCTCGACGCGCAGGGGGCGGCGTGATGCGGACCGCCGGGCTGGCCGGGCTGGAGCTGCGCCGGTTCACCCGAGCGCCGCTGACCCGGGCCGCGATCGGCGCGCTGGCGCTGATCCCGCTGCTGTACTCGGGCCTCTACCTGTGGGCGTTCTGGAACCCGTACGGCGAGCTCAAGCGCATCCCGGTGGCGGTGGTGAACCAGGACCGGCCGGCGCACCAGCCCGGCGGGAAGACGTTGACGGCCGGCGACGACCTGGTCGACCAGCTGGTGGACCGGCACGTGTTCGACTGGCACGCCACCAGCGCGGCGCGGGCCCGCAAGGGCCTCGCGGACGGCGACTACCTGATGACGTTCACCATCCCCGCCGGCTTCTCCACCGCGCTGGTCTCGCCGTCGCACGACGCGCCACCGCGGCGCGGCCGGCTGCGGCTGACCACCGACGACGCCACCAACTACCTGGCCGGGGTGATCGGCAAGAGCGCGTTCGCCGAGATCCGGACCGCGGCGGCGAACAGCGCGGCGAGCCGGTACTTCGACCAGATGTACCTGGCGTTCGGCGCGCTGCACGACAAGACCGGTCAGGCCGCGGACGGCGCCGGCCAGCTCGCCGACGGCGCGGGCGACGCCGAGCACGGCGCGGACGCGCTCCGGGACGGATCGGCCAGCGCGAAGAAGGGCGCGGACAGCCTCGCCGACGGCATCGCACAGGCGCACCGTGGCGCCGCCGACCTGACCACCGGCCTGATCGCGCTCAACTCCGGTGCCGCGAAGCTGGACACCGGCGCGGGGCAGGCGGCCGCCGGTACCAAGAAGCTCGCGTCCACCGTGGACAAGATGGCCGGCCGGGTGGAGCCGTTCCTGCGGGACAACGCCGGATCGATCCGCGACTCCGCGCTGCTGCTCGCCGACGGGGCGGACGCGGTCGCCAAGCACATCGACGACCTGCCGGGTTACGTCGACAAGGCGGTCACCCAGACCGAGGCGGTGCGGGACGCGCTCGACGCGTACGCGAAGAAGCACCCGGAGGCGGCGAACGATCCGGCGTTCACCAAGGCCCGGCAGGCAGCCACCGACGCGGTACGGGCGGCGAAGGCGGCGCAGCACCAGCTCGACGCCGACGCGGGCAGCCTCGAACAGGTCAAGGCGGACGCGACGCAGGTCGCCAAGACGGCCCGCGAGGTGGCGAAGAAGGCGCCGCAGCTGGCCGACGACGTCGCCGGGGCGCGGGACAAGATCGACAAGTTGGCCGACGGGGTGGGCGATCTCGCCACCGGCGCGCACCAGTTGCACCAGGGCACCGCGAAGGCGGTCAGCGGCGGCAAGCAGCTACAGAGCGGGCTGTACCAGCTGTCCACCGGCGCACGGCAGCTCGACGGCGGGCTGGGCAGCCTGTCCGCCGGCGCCGGCCGGCTCGCCGGCGGGGTGTCGAAGCTGTCGGACGGCGCGACCGCGCTGGCCGACGGGTTGGCCGACGGGGCGAGGCAGATCCCCGACTACGACGCCGCCCAGCGGGCCCAACGCTCGGACGTGATGGCCGACCCGGTCGACCTGCACCGCGCCACCCGGCACGCGGCGGCAAGCTACGGCGAGGGATTCGCGCCGTACTTCCTCGGCCTGTCGCTGTGGGTCGGCGCGATGGTCGGGTACATGCTGCTGCGGCCGGTGACCCGGCGGCACCTGGTGTCCGGGGCGCCCGCCTGGCGGGTCGCCGCGGCCGGCTGGCTGCCGGCGGTGGCGATCGGGGTGGTGCAGGCCGGCATCCTGGAGCTGGTGCTGTCCGCCACCCTCGGCCTCGATCCGGTCCGTCCGGTCGCGATGCTGGCGTTCCTCGCCGCCGCCGTGGTCGCCTACACCGGCCTGCAGCAGCTGTTCGGCGCCGCGCTCGGATCCGCCGGCCGGGTGCTCACGCTGGTACTGCTGATCACCCAGCTGGTCACCGCGGGTGGCACCTACCCGCTGCAGACCTCCCCGGCGATCCTCGGCGCGATCCACCCGTACCTGCCGATGTCCTACGTGGTCGACTGCCTGCGCCATCTGATCAGCGGCGGGTCGACCGGCATGGTGCTGCGCGGGGCCGGCATCCTGGTGGGGTTCGGGGTCGCCGCGTTCGCGGCGACCTGCCTGGTGGTCCGGCGCTCCCGCCGCCTGACCCCGACGAAGCTGCATCCGGATCTGGAGCTGTAGATGAAGCAGGCCGACCGTCGCGACGCCACCCGGGACAAGCTGTACGCGGCGGCGGTCGAGCTGATCGCCGAGCAGGGTTTCGCCGCGACCACGGTGGACGCGATCGCCGACCGGGCGGGCGTGGCGAAGGGCACCGTCTACTACAACTTCGGCTCCAAGACCGGGCTGTTCGAGCAGCTGCTGACGCACGGGGTGGCCCGGCTCACCGAGCGGCTGCGCGCCGCGACGGCCGGGCTGCCGCCCGCCGAGGCGGTGACCGCGCTGGTCGCCGCCCAGCTGGCGTACCTGCGGGACTACCGGGCGTTCGCGCAGCTGCTGCTCAGCGAGATGTGGCGGACGAACAACCAGTGGCACCAGACGGTCGCGCTGGTGCGCGGCGAGGTGATCGGCACCATCGGCGAGGTGATCGCGGCGGGGGTGGCCGCCGGCGACTTCGCCGCCGACCTGGACGTCGGGCTGGCGGCGTCGGCGCTGTTCGGGGTGGCGCTGGTGGTCGGGGTCGACTGGCTGGTGTTCCAGCCGGAGCGCGACATCGACGACGTGCTCGCCGGGCTGTCCGCGATCGTGACGAGCAGGCTGCGTCCCGCATCGTCGGCGGGCGATATACCGTCGGGGGATCCGACCCCGGGCGATACGGTCGGATGAGCGTGCAGGTGTGAGGAGAGGCAGGGCATGAGCGACGAGCAGGCCAAGGGACGCAGCCACGACCCGGCATTCCCGGAGAATTACCTCAAGTTCATGCGGGAAGGCTGGGCCGACTCGGAGCTGACCGGCCTCGCCCCGCTCGATCAGGCCCCGTGCCACTCGCGCCGGCGCGAGCAGCTCTCCCGGGCGTTCCCCGGCGAGACACTGGTGATCCCGACCGGCCGGGAGAAGGTGCGCAACAACGACTGCTTCTACCCGTTCCGGCCGGGCAGCGACTTCGCGTACCTGACCGGCGAGTTCGACCCGGACTCGGTGCTGGTGCTGCGGCCGCGGCCCGGCGGCCACGATGCCGTGCTCTACGGGCATCCCCGCTCCCCGCGCGACACCGACGAGTTCTTCCGCGACGCGCAGTACGGCGAGCTGTGGGTCGGCCGCCGGCACAGCCTGGCGGAGAAGTCCACCCTGCTGGGAGTCGAGACCGCCGACGTCAAGGACCTGGAGAAGGTGCTCGGCGACCTCGACCCGACCCGTACCCGGGTGCTGCGCGGGTTCGACGCGAGCGTGGACGGGCGCATCGCGGTCACCGGGGACGGCGACGACCGGGGCGCCCGCGACCGCGAGCTGGCCAACACGCTGTCCGAGCTGCGGCTGGTCAAGGACGAGTGGGAGATCGCGCAGTTGCAGGACGCGATCGACGCGACCGTGCTGGGTTTCGAGGACGTGGTGCGGGCGCTGCCGGCCGACCGGCCGGTCCCGGAGCGGCTGCTGGAGGGCGTCTTCGGGCTGCGCGCCCGGGTCGCCGGCAACGCGGTGGGGTACGACTCGATCGTCGCCGCCGGCCCGCACGCCACCACGCTGCACTGGGTGCGCAACGACGGCCGGACCGCGCCGGGCGAGTTGCTGCTGATGGACATGGGCATCGAGAACAACCAGCTCTACACCGCCGACGTGACCCGGACCGTGCCGGTGAACGGGCAGTTCACGCCGCTGCAGCGGGAGGTGTACTCGATCGTCTACGCCGCCCAGCAGGCCGGCATGGACTACATCCGGCCCGGGGTGAAGTTCGCCGACGTGCACCTGACCGCGATGCGGGTGCTCGCCGAGGGGCTGGAGTCGCTCGGCATCCTGCCCTCGGCCGAGGAGGCGCTGGACAAGCAGAACATGTACTACCGGCGCTGGACCCTGCACGGCCTGAGCCACATGCTCGGCCTGGACGTGCACGACTGCGCCGAGGCGCGCAAGGAGCACTACCGGGACGGCGAGCTGAAGGAGGGGTTCGTGCTGACCGTCGAGCCGGGCCTCTACTTCCAGCCCGACGACGAGAAGGTGCCGGCCGAGCTGCGCGGCGTCGGCATCCGTATCGAGGACGACGTGCTGGTCACCGCGACCGGGGCGAAGAACCTGTCGGCCGGGCTGCCGCGCAAGGCCGACGAGGTCGAGGCGTGGGTGGCCGCCCAGCGCAACGCCGGCCCCCGCCTCCCGCTGTAGTCGCCGGAGCCCGCTGACCGGCGCAATCCGGTCGGCGGGCGGAAACTCGGTCGTCTCGATGGTGAACCCGAACTGTTCGGGCAGCTCGACGGTGTCGCCGAACTGCTCGTGGTCGGACACCACCCTCCTCGCTCGTCGTGGATGTCAACGAAGGCTGTCGGGAGGCTACTGGGCCTCGGCGTCGACGGGGTGCAGGAACTCCAGGCGGTTGCCGTGGCAGTCGGCGGAGTGGAAGCGCCGCATGCCGGGGAAGTCGTCGTCCCAGTCGACCGGGTAGCCGGCGGCGGTCAGCCGCTCGGCGAGGGTGTCCAGGTCGGGCCAGATCAGGCCGGGATGCGCCTTGCGCGCCGGGCTGAAGTCGGCCTCGACGCCGAGGTGCAGTTCGACGCCGTGGCCGCGGAACCAGCAGCCGCCGCGCGCGGCGAGTACCGGCGGCTTGGGGATCTCGGTGAGCCCGAGAACGCCGGCGTAGAAGGCCCGCAGCGCGTCCTCGGTGCCGGCCGGGCAGGAGAGTTGGACGTGGTGGATCATCGCGTGCTCCTCGGGTGTCCGGACATCGCGAGAGCAGCATGACCCGGGTTGCGCGAAATAGCAAGACGGACGTACGGTTTACTTCGACGGTCGGCGCCGGAGCCACCCCGCTGAGGCTTGCCTAAGTAGGGCGGTGACCGGCCAGTACGCGAGACTGCAAGACATACCTGAGCGAAGGAGTACGACGTGGCGAGCCTCGACACCTTCGGCGCGAAGAGCAGCCTGCAGGTAGGTGACGACACCTACGAGATCTACCGGTTGGACGCGGTCGACGGGCAGGCCCGCCTGCCGTACAGCCTGAAGATCCTGCTGGAGAACCTGCTCCGCACCGAGGACGGCGCGAACATCACCGCCGACCACATCCGGGCCCTGGCCGGCTGGGACCCGACCGCGCAGCCCAGCGTGGAGATCCAGTACACCCCGGCCCGGGTGCTGATGCAGGACTTCACCGGCGTGCCGTGCATCGTGGATCTCGCCACCATGCGCGAGGCGGTGCGCGAGCTCGGCGGCGACACCGGCAAGGTCAACCCGCTGGCCCCGTCCGAGCTGGTCATCGACCACTCGGTGATCGCCGACATCTTCGGCCGCGAGGACGCGTTCGAGCGCAACGTCGAGCTGGAGTACGGGCGGAACAAGGAGCGCTACCAGTTCCTGCGCTGGGGCCAGACCGCGTTCGACGACTTCAAGGTCGTCCCACCGGGCACCGGCATCGTGCACCAGGTCAACATCGAGTACCTCGCCCGCACCGTCTTCGCCCGCGACGGCGTCGCCTACCCGGACACCCTGGTCGGCACCGACTCGCACACCACCATGGTCAACGGCCTCGGCGTGCTCGGCTGGGGCGTCGGCGGCATCGAGGCGGAGGCCGCGATGCTCGGCCAGCCGGTGTCGATGCTGATCCCGCGGGTGGTCGGGTTCAAGCTGTCCGGCCAGCTGCCGGACGGCGCGACCGCCACCGACCTGGTGCTGACCATCACCGAGATGCTGCGCAAGCACGGCGTGGTCGGCAAGTTCGTCGAGTTCTACGGTCCCGGCGTGTCCGCGGTGCCGCTGGCGAACCGCGCCACCATCGGCAACATGAGCCCGGAGTACGGCTCGACCTGCGCGATTTTCCCGATCGACGCGGAGACGGTGCGCTACCTGCGGCTCACCGGGCGAGACGAGAAGCAGATCGCCCTGGTCGAGTCGTACGCCAAGGAACAGGGCCTGTGGCACGACCCGGCGGCCGAGCCGGACTACTCCGAGCGGCTGGAACTGGACCTGT
The DNA here is from genome assembly GCF_016865425.1 of Actinocatenispora thailandica. Taxonomy (NCBI): domain Bacteria; kingdom Bacillati; phylum Actinomycetota; class Actinomycetes; order Micromonosporales; family Micromonosporaceae; genus Actinocatenispora; species Actinocatenispora thailandica. Next base: position 3,747,054 of record NZ_AP023355.1, read on the forward strand.
CCACCGTGGAGCCGTCGCTGGCCGGCCCGAAGCGCCCGCAGGACCGGGTGCCGCTGGCGAGCGCGAAGTCGATGTTCCGCAACACGCTCAAGGACTACGTGACCGACGAGAAGCTCGGCGGGCAGGACGAGGCGGACGCCGAGTCGTTCCCGGCCAGCGACTCCCCCGCGTTCTCCGGTGACGACGCGGCCGGCGCGCCGCGGGTACCGTCCGCGGCCAAGAACGGCCGGCCGAGCCGGCCGGTGCGGGTGACCGACGAGAACGGTACCGAGTTCGAGCTGGACCACGGAGCCGTCGTGATCGCCGCGATCACCTCCTGCACCAACACCTCCAACCCGCAGGTGATGGTGGGCGCCGCGCTGCTGGCCAAGAACGCGGTCGAGCGCGGGCTGAACCGCAAGCCGTGGGTCAAGACCACGCTCGCGCCCGGCTCGAAGGTGGTCATGGACTACTACGAGCGCGCCGGCCTGACGCCCTACCTGGACAAGCTCGGCTTCAACCTGGTCGGGTACGGCTGCACCACCTGCATCGGCAACTCCGGTCCGCTGCCGGAGGCGATCAGCGCCGCGGTCAACGACAACGACCTGACCGCCATCTCGGTGCTGTCCGGCAACCGCAACTTCGAGGGCCGGATCAACCCGGACGTCAAGATGAACTACCTGGCCTCGCCGCCGCTGGTGGTGGCGTACGCGCTGGCCGGCACGATGGACATCGACTTCGAGACCGAGCCGGTCGGTACCGACGCCGAGGGCAAGCCGGTGTTCCTGCGCGAGCTGTGGCCGTCCGGACTGGAGATCGAGAACGTGATCGGCGGCGCGCTGGCCTCCGAGATGTTCTCGTCGGACTACTCCGACGTGTTCGCCGGCGACCAGCGCTGGCAGTCGCTGCCGACTCCGACCGGCGACACGTTCGCCTGGGCCGACGAGTCGACCTACGTGCGCAAGCCCCCGTACTTCGAGGGCATGGCGCGCGACCCGCAGCCGGTGGCCGACATCGCCGGCGCCCGGGTGCTGGCGAAGCTGGGCGACTCGGTGACCACCGACCACATCTCGCCGGCCGGTGCGATCAAGCCGGACTCCCCCGCCGGGAAGTACCTGACCGAGCACGGGGTCGAGCGGCGCGACTTCAACTCGTACGGCTCGCGGCGCGGCAACCACGAGGTGATGATCCGCGGCACGTTCGCGAACATCCGGCTGCGCAACCAGCTGGTGCCCGGCGTCGAGGGCGGCTTCACGAAGGACTTCACCACCGGTGAGCAGGCCGCCATCTACGACGCCGCGCAGAACTACGCGGCGGCCGGTACCCCGCTGGTCATCCTGGCCGGCAAGGAGTACGGCTCGGGTTCGTCCCGGGACTGGGCGGCGAAGGGCACCGTGCTGCTGGGCGTGCGGGCGGTCATCGCCGAGTCGTTCGAGCGCATCCACCGCTCCAACCTGATCGGGATGGGCGTGCTGCCGCTGCAGTTCCCGGCGGGCCAGAACGCCGAGTCGCTCGGGCTCACCGGCGAGGAGACGTTCGCGATCAGCGGCGTCACCGCGCTCAACGACGGTACGACGCCGCGCACGGTGCACGTGACCGCGGGCGAGGTCGAGTTCGACGCGGTGGTGCGCATCGACACCCCCGGCGAGGCCGACTACTACCGGCACGGCGGCATCCTGCAGTACGTGCTGCGCAAGATGCTGACCCACTGATCGACCGGCACCACACCGCAAGCGGCGGCCGTCCACCCCGGACGGCCGCCGTTTCCGTGTGCCCGTCGGGGCTCCGGTTCGTGCCGGCAGCGGCGTCCGGGGCGTGCGGCGCCGGCGGGATGGCAGGTGCGCGCCAGCTGGCAGCAATACGTCGGACTTTTACCGTAAACAACCTTTATAGTTGGGCAACGCGTCGCCGGCGGACGGCCCGCATCGCCGCCGGCGACGCGTACCCCCTTGCCTCCGGCGGAAGGTCGATCCGATGCCGCACCCCAACACCGACCGCCCCACCGATCCGGTACCCGCCGCCGTCGAGCCCGCACCACCGGGACCCGCGGCCGGCCCGGAACGCCCGAGGCGGGCCGTACCGCTGGGCGCGTTCCGGGTGGTGGTCGGCCTGCTGTTCGCCTGCCACGGCGCTTCCGCACTGTTCGACTGGCCCGCCGTCGCGCAGCACGCCGCCGGCTCCGTCGGCAGCTGGCCCGGCTGGTACGCGGCGGTCATCGAACTGGTCGGCGGCACCCTGGTGATGCTCGGGCTCGGCACCCGCGCCTGCGCGCTGATCTGCTCCGGCAGCATGGCGTTCGCATACTTCACCGTGCACCAACCGCACGCCCTGCTACCGATCGAGAACGGCGGCGAGCCGGCCGCCCTGTTCTGCTGGGCCTTCCTGGCGATCGCGGTCACCGGCCCCGGCCCCTACGCCCTCGACGCCGCCCTCCGCCGCGCCCGCTGACCCCGATGGCCGAGGCGATCCCGCCGAGCCGAAGTCGGCGGGGGTACGGATAGGGTCGGGGGATGGTGGATGCCGCTGCCGACGTGGTCGGCGATCTTGCCCCGAGCGGGGTGCTGCGAGCCGCGATCAACCTGGGGAATCCGGTGCTCGCACAGGGTTCGGCGGACGCGCCGGCGGGGGTGACGGTGGCGATCGCCCGGGCGGTCGCGGACCGGCTCGGGGTGCCCGTCGAGTTCGTCTGCTTCGACGCCGCCCGCAAGTCGTACCAGGCGATGATCTCCGGCGCCGCGGACATCTGCTTCCTCGCGATCGAGCCCGCGCGCGAAGCGGACGTGGCGTTCACCGCGCCGTACGTGGTGATCGAGGGGGTGTTCGCGGTACCGCAGGGCTCGCCGCTGCGCACCGTCGCCGACGTCGATGCCCCGGGCGTGCGCATCGCGGTCAAGCAGGGCTCCGCCTACGACCTGTACCTGACCCGCACGCTGCGGCACGCCACCCTGGTGCGCGGCGCGGAGTCGATCGAGGTGTTCCGCGCCGGCGGTGTCGAGGCGGTGGCCGGCATCCGGCAGCCGCTGACCGGGATCGTCGCGGCCGACCCGGACCTGCGGCTGATCGACGAGCGGTTCATGCAGATCCGGCAGGCCGTCGGTACCACCCGGGACCGGGCGGCGGGATCGATCGAGTTCCTGCGGGCCAGCGTCGAGGCGCTCAAGGCGGACGGCACCGTGGCCGCCGCGCTGCGCGACTCGCACCAGTCCGACACCCTGCTCGCCCCGCCGGCCGGATAGTCCACTGTGGATGGTCAGGCGGCGGAGGCGTCCCAGTCGATGCGGTAGCCGTACTGCCAGGCCATCTTCTCCGGCTTGGCGAACGAGCGCATCGCCACCGGCAGGACCAGATCGCGCAGCACCCGGGCGACGGGGCCGGCCGCCTTGTTGCTGTTGGTGCGGGCACCGGCCGCGATGATGCGTTCCACCCGGGACCGGCGCAGCCGCTCGTACGCGGTGAACGCACGCTGCGGCGGCAGGTCGCGCAGGCAGCGGCCCAGCTGCACCGCGGACTCCATCGCGAGCGACGCACCCTGGCCGGAGGACGGCGAGGTGGCGTGCGCGGCGTCGCCGACGAGCACCACCCGGCCGCGGTGCCAGGTCGGTACCGTCGGCAGGTCCTCGACCGGGCCGACGACGAGCAGGTCGTCCGGATCGGTACGGCCGATCAGGTCCGGGGCGAGGGTGCGGTCGCCGGCGAACGCGGCACGCAGCCGCTCCAGCCACACCCGGTTGGGCACCGCGCGCTGCTCGGCCAGCGACAGCGGCGTGTCTCGCGGCAGGTTGACGAACCAGCCACCGAGGCCGCCCTCGTACACCAGGTAGCCGCAGAAGGCGCGCTTGCCGAACACCATGTGCATCTTGCCGCCGGTCGACTCGCCGGCATCCGGGACCAGCGCACCGAAGTTCAGCAGCCCGCCATAGCGGGGTGCCGGTGCGCCCCGGTCGATCAGGCCGCGGGTGGTCGACCGGATGCCGTCCGCGCCGACCAGGATGTCGGCGGTCGCGCTGGTACCGTCGGCGAACCGGGCGGTGACCGCGGATCCGTCGTCCGCCAGCGACACCAACCGCTTGCCGTGCTCGACGGCGATGCCCCGGCCGATCGCCTCGTCGTACAGCGCGCGGTACAGGTCGGCGCGCTGCACCAGCAGCTGATCCGGCAGCCCCGGCGGGGTGCCGAGTTCGGCCAGCACCTTGCCGGTCCAGCTGCGCAGCAGCATCGCGGTCATCGGGGTACCGATCTCGTCGAGCACGTGCCCGGCGTCCAGCACGTCCAGCGCGGCGCGGCCGTTGGGCGCGATGCTCAGCATGGCACCGACCCCGTCGGCGGTGCCGTCGTACGCCTCGTACACGGTGGCGGTGATCCCGGCGCGTTGCAGCGCCAGCGCGGTCACCGGCCCGGCGATACCGCCGCCGACGACGATCGCGGTTCTGGTGTCGGTCATGGTTGCTCTCCCCTTGGCGCCTGCGGGCCGGCGTGGAAGTCGGCCCAGAGCGCACTCCAGTCGTTGTGCGGATCGGTGATGCGGTCGCGGAACGACTCGACGAACGACACCTCGGCGTCCAGCAGGGCGAGCCGGTACTCCTCCTCCACGAGGAACAGCCCGGGCACTCCCTGAGCGGTGGCCGTGTCGATGATGGTGCGGATCTCGGTGCGCTGCTCGGCGAGCCGGGCCAGTCGCTGCGCGAGCAGCACGAGCACCTCGTCCGGCGGCAGCGCGGCGACCAGCGAGAGCGCGGCGACGAACTGCGGGTACTCGTGTTTCGGGTCGCCGACCAGGTCGCGCAGCCAGTCGCGCACCTCGGCGCGGCCGGCGTCGGTCAGCGCGTACACGGTGCGTTCCGGCCGGGCGCCCTGTCGGCTGGTCTGCTGCGCGGCGATGAAGCCGGCCCGCTCCAGCTGGCCGACCACCATGTACAGCGAGCCGTGGTTGAACTTGATGCTGCGCACGTCGTTGTTGTCGCGCAGGGTGCGGCTCAGCTCGTACGGGTGCATCGGGCGCTGGATCAGGTAGCACAGCACGGCCAGGCCGAGCAGGTTGCCGACCTTGCGCTTCGTCGCCATGGGTCATCGTCCGATCTGTTGGTCAGGATCAACTATTACTGATCGACTAGTCAGTGTCAACTATTTGTCGAATCGCATCGGCGCCGGACCCGCGCGCCCGGTAGCTTGGCCCCGTGGCCACCACCTTCACCCACCACCGCACCGACCGACTCGACCTGCGGGCGGTCGCCGACACCGACCTCGACGCGCTGTTCGCGCTGCACGGCGATCCCGACGGCTGGCACCACTTCCCCGCCGGCCGGCACACCGACATCGCCACCACCCGCGCCTTCCTCGACCTGGTGCTCGGCGGCTGGGCGGCCGACGGGCTGAGCTACTGGGCGGTGCGCCGACCCGGCGACGAGACGCTGATCGGGCTCGGCGGCGTCCGTCGCCTGCCGGACCGCAGCTGGAACCTGGCCTACCGGTTCGCCACCGCGGCGCGCGGCCACGGGTACGCACAGGAGGTCGCCCGCGCCGGCATCGCGGCGGCCGGCGCGGTCGACCCGTCGGTACCGGTGATCGCCTGGATCGACGACACGAACGCGGCCTCTATCCGGGTGGCCGAGCGGGTCGGCCTCGACTTCCAGGGCCGGCGGCCATCGTCCGACGGCACGCCGCTGCTCGCCTACGCCGACCGAGCGCTGCCACCGGCGGAGGACTAGGGCGTGTCTTCATGGCTCCGCCCGGGCGAGCCGGAGTCCGTCTGTTCGCTCGCAAGGCGCAGGTGCGGGTGCATACCGGTGTCGGATGCGCCCGTGCCGACAACGCCGCGAGCGGGCGAACGGGCCCGACGCAGCAGGGTGGCTGGCCGTGAAGACACGCCCTGGCGCCCGCCCCGAAGCCCGCGGGCGGGCTTCGACCCAGGCCCGGGGCGCGCGGCACGCGCGACGCGCGTCACGGCGCCACCGCGAGCAGGAAGCGGCGCAACGCCCGGCGGTACGGCCCGAGCGTGGCCAGGTCCGCGTACTCGGCGGGGCCGTGCTGACCGTCGCCATCGATGCCGAACGCGACGGCCGGGATGCCGACCGCGGCCAGGTGCCGGGAGTCCGCGGCACCGTGCTTGCGCAGGAAGCCGCCCGGGTAGCCCTCGGCCCGGACCGCGTCGCGCAGCGCCCGCACCTCCATCGACCCCTCGTCGGCGCGATGCGGCGGATCGAACCGGTCCAGCCGTACCGCCACGTCCGGGCCGACCAGCTCCACCAGCGCCGCCACCACCTCGTCCGGGGCGCGGCCGGCGAACCGGGTGTCCTCCGGCGGGTAACGGATGTCCAGCCGGGCCTGCGCCTGCGCCGGTACCTGGTTGATCGCGGTGTCGGCCGTCTCGATCGCGGCGAGGTTCACGGTGGCGCGCCACACCGGTTCGGCCGGCGGCGGGTACTCGGCGAGCAGCCGCTCGACCGCCCGAACCAGCCGCAGCACCGCGTTGTCACCGAGCCACGGGTACGCGCCGTGCGCGGCCCGGCCGACCGCGGTCAGCGTCACGTCCGCGATGCCCTTGGACTCGGTCACCAGCTCCAGCCCGCTGAACTCCCCCACGATCGCGAAGCCGGCCCGGACGCCCTGCGCCACCTGGTGCGCGGTGCCGTGGTAGCCGCCGAGTTCCTCGTCGGTGACCAGTTGCAGGCCGAGCGGGTAGGGCAGCACGTCGGCCAGCTCGCGAAACGCCAGCGCGAGCGCCAGCGCGGTGACCTTCATGTCCTGCGCGCCCCGGGCGTACAGCCGGTCGCCGACGCGGCGCGGGACGAACTGGTCGGGAGAACCCGGCAGCACGTCCAGGTGCGCGTTGAGCAGCACCCGGAACGTCGGCCGGCGCGGCGCCGGCCGGTACACCAGGGCACTCGGCCGGCCGCCGGAGGCGAACCGTTCCACCGTGACACCGGGGCCGAGCAGGCCCAGTACCAGGTCGAGGGCGGCATGCAGGGCGTCCGGGTGCGCGGCGGTGGACTCGACCGCGAGCAGCCGGTCCGCGACCGCGAGCAGTTCGTCGTCCTCGATGCGCTCCCCCACCGCGCCAGCATCGCACCGGCGAGCGGCCCGACCGGCACACCGCGCCGGGCACGCACCGATGCCCCCGTGCCGACGGCTGACGCGGGGGTGGGGGCTACCGGACCGGACGGCCCGGCTCGGCTGGTCTAGGGCAGCGTGTAGGGGTTGCCGGCGGAGATCGCCTCGGCGGCGCCGTCGACCAGATCCTTGCGGGGGGTGGTGCCGGCCTGGCGAAGTTCGTCCAGGATCGCCTGCCGTACCGCGGGAACCGGCCGGCGCGCGTGGCTGTCGTGCACGCGGTCGAACACCCCCTGGTACTGGACCCGGACAAATCGCTGGATCTCGGCCTCCAGATCGATCATGGGTCGAGGCTAGGGCACATGACGCAACTGGCAAGATCGGCCGATCGGTCAGAGTCGATGACGGCGACAAACTCGGTTAGGGTTGCCTCACTCGATCTTTGTGGAGGTAGCCGCCGATGCCCGAACGATCCCGGCGCGGACAGTTGACCAGCCTGACCGTCGTCCGCACCGAGTGGCTCACGCCGCACCTGGTGCGGGTGGCGGCCGGTGGCCCCGGCCTCGCGGAGTTCCGGGCCAACGAGTTCACCGACCAGTACGTGAAGGTCGTATTCCGGCGCCCCGGGGTGGAGTACCCGGAGCCGTTCGACCTCGGCACCGCCCGCGAGCAGCTGCCCCGCGAGCAGTGGCCGGTGCTGCGCACCTACACGGTGCGCGGGATCAGCGCGGACGAGCTGGTCCTCGACTTCGTCTACCACGGCGAGCAGGGGCTGGCCGGACCGTGGGCCGCCGGCCTCAAGCCGGGCGACGAGGTACTGCTCGCCGGACCGGGCGGCGCCTACGCGCCGGACCCGAGCGCCGACTGGCACCTGCTGGCCGGCGACGAGTCGGCGCTGCCGGCCATCGCCGTCGCCCTCGAGCGCATCCCCGACACGACCCCCGCCTGGGCGTTCATCGAGGTCGACGGCCCGGCCGAGGAGGTGGCGCTGGCGGCCGGCGCGCGGACCACGGTGCGCTGGCTGCACCGCGGCTCCGGCCCGAGCCTGCCCGAAGCGGTCCGGGCACTGCCGGTCCCGGCCGGCCGCGGGCACGCGTTCGTGCACGGCGAGGCGGGCGACGTGAAGGCGCTGCGCGGGTATCTTTTCGACGAGTTGGGCCTCGCCCGCGACCAGGTGTCGATCTCCGGCTACTGGCGCCGCGGCATGGACGACGAGGCGTTCCGGGTGGCCAAGCGGGCCGAACGCGAGGCCGAGTCGGCCACCGAGAACGCCACCACCACAGGCAACTCCGCATCCCGGGAGGACACGGTGTCGGTACTGGATCTGCCCATCGGCACGCTGGAAGGCGCGCCGAGCTCGCTTGGTGAGCTCGCCGACGGCAACGCACTGCTGGTCGTCAACGTGGCGTCGAAGTGCGGGCTGACCCCGCAGTACACGGCGCTGGAGAAGCTCGCCGGCGACTACGCCGGGCGCGGGCTGACGGTCGTCGGCGTGCCGTGCAACCAGTTCGGCGAGCAGGAGCCGGGCAGCCCGGCCGAGATCCGCACGTTCTGCTCCACCTCCTACGGGGTGAGCTTCCCGCTGACCGAGAAGGTCGAGGTGAACGGCCCGGGCCGGCACCCGGTGTACCAGGTGCTGACCGGCACCGCAGACGCCGACGGCGCGGCCGGCGACGTGCAGTGGAACTTCGAGAAGTTCGTCCTCGCCCCGGACGGTACGGTCGTCGCCCGGCACCGCCCGACCACCGTGCCGGACGACCCGACCGTCCTCGCGAGCATCGACACCGCGCTCGCCACCCGCTGACCGACCTCTCGTGCGGCGGCACCGATCCGTTCGGTGCCGCCGCACGGTCGCGGGTGCACCATCCTCTGCCGGCGCGCCCGGCCGGCACCGCCACCAACGGCCCCCTTGCCGCAGCACGCTCGTGGCTGCGGCGTGGCGGCGCGCGACCTCTTAGCCGAGGCACAGCAAGTGCGGGCAGGACGGACAGCCTCGGTGGTTAGCGTCGCGGCGTGCCTGACGTGAAACGGTCGCTGAACCGTGCGCTGTCGCGGACCACCGGCCTGCGGCTGGTGCGCGCCGGCGCCGCCACCCGCGCCAAGCCGGTCCGCGACCTGGTCCCAGCCCGGCGGGAGTTGCGGGCACCGGTGTTCATCCTCTCGTCGGTGCGTAGCGGATCGACGCTGCTGCGCAGCATGCTCGGCAGTCACTCGGCGCTGTACGCGCCGCACGAGATGCACCTCGGCGATCTCGCCGCCCAGGCGACGAGCTGGTTCGCGCAGACCGCGCTGGCCGAGTTCGGCATCGACGAGGGCGAGCTGACCGCCATGATGTGGGACCGGCTGCTCGCCGAGGTGTTGCGGCGCAGCGGGAAGAGCGTGCTGGTCGAGAAGACGCCGAACCACGTGTTCCTTGCCGACCGGTTGGCCGGTATCTGGCCGGATGCCCGGTTCGTGTTCCTGCTACGCCATCCGGGGGCCATCCACCAGTCGTGGCGCGCCGCCCGCCCGAACGAGCCGGCCGGCGAGACGGTCGCGTACCTGCGCCGGTTCTGTACCGAGGTGCAGCGGTGCCGGGCGACGCTGCCCGGACTGGACGTCCGGTACGAGCGGCTCGTCGCCGACCCGGCGGGCGAGACGCGACGGCTGTGCGCGTTCCTCGGCGTGGAATGGGAACCCGGCATGGTCGAGTACGGCAGCCACGGCCACGGCTCGTACCGCCGCGGGCTCGGCGACTGGTCGGACAACATCCGGTCCGGCCGGCCGCAACCGGCCCGCCCGCTGCCCGACCCGGCCGAGGTCCCGCGCGGGCTACGCCGGATCGCCCGGGACTGGGGCTACCTGGCCGGGCCCGCCGACGACTGAGCCGCACCCGGCACGGTCACCGGACCGAGCGGGCCAGGCGGAAGCCGACGTCGTCGATGCGGAACGTCGGGTGGCTGCGCCGGCGCACCGAGGCGCGGCAGCTCCAGTGCTCGTCGGCCCACCCGCCGCCGCGCAGCACCCGGTAGCTGCCGTAGACCTGCGGGTCGTAGTGGTCGGCGCACCACTCCCACACGTTGCCGAGCAGGTCGTACAGGCCCCACGCGTTCGGCGCGCGCTGCCCGACCTGGTGGCTGCGCCCACCGGAGTTGCCGCGGTACCAGGCGATCTCGTCGAGTTCACCGTACCGGGGGCCGGCGCTGCCGGCGCGGCACGCGTACTCCCACTCCGCCTCGCTCGGCAGCCGGTAGCCGTCCGCGCCGGGGTCGGCCGTCACCTCGTCGCCGTCGAACCGGTAGACCGGGGCGAGCCCGGCGCGGGCCGAGTACGCGTTGCAGAACCGGACCGCGTCGAACCAGGAGACGCCGTCGACCGGGCGGTCCGGATCGGTGACCGCGCCCGGCCACGCGCCGGTGACGGCCGCGTACCGCCGCTGGGTGACCGCTACCGGATCGACCAGGTACCGGCCCAGCGACACCGCCCAATGCCGCTCGGTCCGACGGTCGGACAGCGTCACCACACCGGGCCCGAGCGGGACCGGCACCGGGTCGGCCGGGAGCGGAACCGGCACCGGGTCGGCCATCAGCGGACCAGCGCGAGGCGTTCGGCCCGGCGCTCCGCCGCGAGATCCGGGTCCAGCACCGGTACCGCCGCGAGCAGCGACCGGGTGTAGTCGTGCCGCGGGTCGGTGTAGACGGTGTCCGCGTCGGCCAGCTCGACCAGCCGGCCGCCGTGCATCACCGCGACCCGGTCGGACACCTGGCGCACCACGGCGAGGTCGTGCGCCACGAACACCACGGTCAGGTCCAGCTCGGTACGCAGCTGCGCCAGCAGGTCGATGATCTGCGCCTGGGTGGACACGTCCAGCGCCGACACCGGTTCGTCGCACACCACCAGCTTCGGCGAGCGCACCAACGCGCGGGCGATGCCGACACGCTGCCGCTGCCCGCCGGAGAACTCGTGCGGGTAGGCGTCGTAGCGGTCCGGGTCCAGCCCGACCCGCGCCAGCCACTCGCGCACCGTCGACCGGATCGTGGTGTCGTCCCGGATCCCCGCGGTACGCAGCGGATCGGCGATGCTCTCCCCCACGCTGCGCCGCGGGTTCAGCGCCGAGATCGGGTCCTGGAACACCATCTGCAGGTCGCGGCGGAACGGTGCGAGCCGCCGGTCGGACAGCCCGCCGATCTCGGTACCGTCGAACTCGACCCGGCCGCCGGTGGGCCGCAGCAGCCGCACCATCATCCGGGCCAGCGTCGTCTTGCCCGAACCGGACTCGCCGACGACGCCGAGCACCTCACCGCGGCGCACGTCCAGGCTCACCCCGTCGACCGCGGCGACGGTCCGGTGCCGGCCCGGTACCAGGCCGCGACCGACCGGGAAGTCCTGCCGCACCTCCACCAGCCGCACCAACGGCTCGGTCGGGGCCGCACCGTCGGCCAGGGCGCGCTGCCGCGGCGCGTCCACCCGCGGTACCGCCGACAGCAGGTCCCGGGTGTAGTCGTGCCCGGGCGCGGACAGCACCTGCCGCACCGCACCGCGCTCGACGATCCGGCCGCGCTGCATCACCAGTACCTCGTCGACGGTGCCGGCGATCACCCCGAGATCGTGGGTGACCAGCAGCAGCGCCATCCCGGTCTCCTCGCGCAGGCCGTGCAGCAGGTCGAGGATCTGCGCCTGCACCGTCACGTCCAGCGCGGTGGTCGGCTCGTCGGCGATCAGCACCTTCGGACGCAGCGCCAGCGCCATCGCGATCAGCGCGCGCTGCCGCTGCCCGCCGGAGAACTGGTGCGGCGGCTCGGCGGCACGCCGCGCCGCGTGCGGTATCCCGACGTGGTCGAGCACCTCCACCGCCCGGGACCACGCCTCCCGCCGGGAGGCGCCGGTGTGCAGCCGGTACACCTCGGCGATCTGGCTGCCGACGCTGAAATACGGGTCCAGCGCCGACATCGGATCCTGGAACACCATCGCCGCGGTCGCCCCGCGCAGCCGCCGCAGCCGCTCCGGATCGCCGTCGTCGACCACCGTACCGGCGACCTCGATCCGGCCGGTGAGCCGCGCGCCGGTGCCGTGGTGCAGACCGAGCAGCGCCAGCGCGGTCGCGCTCTTGCCGGACCCGGACTCCCCCACGATGCCCAGCGACGCGCCCGGCGCCAGGTCGAACGACACCCCGTCGACCGCCCGGGTGCCGCCGGGGAAGGTGACCGTCAGCTCGTCCACCGCGACGATCGGCTCGTCCCCGGCATGGCCGCCGGGCCGCGGCGCCGGCACCCGGGTCCCGTTCTCGTCGAACGGTTCTCGCGCAAGCCGTCCGGTCATGCCAGCGCCACCCTCCGGTCGGCCACCGAGTACAGGATGTCGGCGAACATGTTGGCGACCACGATGACCGCGCCGGCCAGGATCGTCACGCCGACCACCACCGGCAGGTCGATGTTGCGTACCGAGGTGACCAGCAGCTGCCCCAACCCGGGCAGCCCGAACAGGCTCTCGGTCAGCGTCGCCCCGGTCAGCGAGGTGGCCAGGTCGATGGTGCCGATCGTGATCAGCGGGGTCAGCGCGCCGCGCAGGGCGTGCCGGCGGATCACCCGCGACTCGCTCAGCCCGTACGCCCGGAACGTGCGGATGTGGTCCTCGGCCAGCGTCTCCAGCATCGAGGTGCGGGTCAGCCGGGTGTACACCGCCGCCGACACCACCGACAACGCCACCCACGGCAGGATCAGGTTCTGCGCCCACAGCGCCGGGTTCGCCGTCAGCGGCTGGTAGCCCGGGAACGGCAGCCAGCGCAGGTACACGCAGAACACGATCAGCAGCAGCAGACCGACGAGGAACACCGGTACCGAGTTGCCGGCGAGCGTCGCGGTGGTCACGACGCGATCCAGCGCCCGGCCGCGGCGCAGCGCGGAGACCACCCCGAGCCCGACCCCGACCAGTACCCAGATCACGAAGCCGCCGACCACCAGCGAGGCCGACACCGGCAGCCGATCCAGCAGCAGCGAGGTCACCGGCTCGCCGGTCTGGTAGGAGTAGCCCAGGCACGGCGCCGCGCAGTGGATCGCCGTGGGGCCGCCGGAGAACGTCCGGCCGGCGACGATGCCGACCAGGAAGTGCCAGTACTGCAGGTAGATCGGCTGGTCGAGGCCGAGTTCGGTCTCGATCCGGTGCAGCTGGTCGGCCTGGCAGGTCTTCGGCCCGCAGACCAGCTGAGCCGGGTTGCCGGGCAGCGCGTAGAAGATGACGTACACGGCGGCGGACAGCACCAGCAGCACCACCAGCGCACCGATGACCCGCCTCACCAGGTATGCGGCCATGGCTACTCCGCCCTCTTCGACAGCGACGTGCTCCGCGGGTCGAGCGCGTTGCGCAGCCCGTCGCCGAACAGCGTGAACGACAGCACGGTGGCGAACAGCAGCACGCCGGGGACCGCCACGTACATCGGGTCGCCCCCGAACCAGGTGGTGGCAGACGACAGCATCTGGCCCCAGGACGGCGTCGGCGGGTTGATGCCCACGCCGAGGAACGACAGGCCGGCCTCGGCGACGATGTTGCCCGGCACCATCAGTGCGGCGTAGGTGATGACCGGGGCGGCGAGGCCGGGCAGGATCTCCCGGCGGGCCAGCCGGGCACCGCGGCCCCCGGCCAGCCGGGCGGCCGAGACGTAGTCCCGGGTCTTGAGCGTCAGCGCCTGCCCGCGGGCGATGCGCGCCGTACCGGCCCAGCCGAACAGCGCGAGTACCAGCACCAGCAGCACCGGCCGGGGGAACGACTGCGGCACGATGCCGAGCAGCGCGATCGAGAAGATCAGCGCCGGGAACGCCAGTACCAGGTCGGTCACCCGGGACAGCACCGCGTCGGCAATCCGGCCGCCGAGCCCGGCGGCCAGCCCGACCGACAGCCCGATCAGCAGCTGCAGGACGGTCGCCGCGAGCGACACCGCGAGCGACACCCGCGCCCCGTACACCACCCGGGCGAACAGGTCCCGGCCGGTCTTGGGCTCGACGCCGAGCCAGTGGTGCGCGGAGACACCACCGAGGTCGCCGGCCGGCACCCCGCCGCGGGCGGAGTCGAGCAGCCCGTCGTGGTAGCTGGTGTAGTCCTGGCCCTCCAGCGCGGTCAGCAGCGGCGCCGCGAGCGCCACCACGATCAGCAGCAGGACCACGACCAGGCCGACCATCGCGGCCGGTTCGCGGCGCAGGGCGCGCCACACCGACCGGGCGCCGGCGCCCCCCTCGGGCGCCGGCGCCCCGGCCTGGTCGGCCAGTGCGTCGGTACTCACTTGACCGAGAGCTGCGACAGGTCGTAGACGCCGGTCCAGTCGGACACGAACGCGTTCTTGACGTTCTTGCCGTACAGCGTCAGGTCCTTGCCGTGGTAGAGCGGCACGTACCAGGCCTGCTTGCCCATCGAGGCGTCGAGCGCGCCCCACGCCTTCGCCGCCTGCGCCGGGTCGGTGATCGCGTTGATCTTGTCGATCTGCTTGTTCACCGCCGGGTCGTCCACCATCGCGGTGTTGAAGTTGCCGCCGGAGGCGATGATCTGCCGGCCGTCGAACAGCGGGATCAGGAACGGTCCGCCGCTCGGCCAGTCCGCACCCCAGCCGGCGATCGCCAGCTGCGGCTGCGTCTTCGGGTTGTTCAGCGTGTCGTAGAACGAGTTGGAGTCGATGGTCTGCAGCTTGACCGTGATGCCGGCCTTCTTCAGCGCGTCCTGCACCGCGGTCGCCACCTCCGGACCGCTCGGGTCGTCGGCGGTGTTGTTGTGCGCCAGGGTGACCGTCAGCCCGTGCGGGTAACCGGCCTGCGCGAGCAGCTGCTTCGCCTTCGCCGGGTTACCGCTCTTGCCGGCCGGGAAGTAGTCGTACGGCTGGTAGCCCATGGACTTCTGCGCCGGCAGGAAGGTGGTCGCCGGGTAGCCGAGCGAGCTGCCGCCGATCGCGTTGATCACCGAGTTGCGGTTCACCGCGTAGCTGAACGCCTCCCGCACCTTCAGCTTGTCGAACGGCGCCTTCGTCGTGTCGTACGTCAGGTAGTACGTGTACGGGAAGTTGCCCTTGGCGACGCGCTTGGCCAGCTCCGGGTTGCTCTGCAGCTGCGCGAGCTGTGCGGGGCCCAGGTCGGTGTCGGTGGTGACCGCGTTCGCGTCGTTGCCCGAGCCCGCCGCGAGCCGCTGGTTGATCACGTCCGGGTTGAGCCCGGAGGTGATGTCGATCGTGTCCGGGCAGGCCAGCCGCTGCGGATCGACGCCGCGCGACCAGTACTTGTTGCGGGTCAGCACCAGCTTCTTGTTCTTCTGGTACGTCTCGATCTGGTACGGGCCGCTGGAGACCGGGTGCTTCTCGTAGTCGACCCCGTCGTCCTTGGCCTTCGGCACCGGCGCGAACTGGGTCGCGGTCGCAAGGTACGGGAAGTCGCCGTGCGGGCTGTTGAGGTGGAACACGATCGTCTTGGTGTCCGGCGTCTCGATCGCGGCCAGCTCCCGCGTCTTCGCGTCGCCCTTGTAGGGGCCGGCGTAGTTCTTCGCGCCGACCAGCCAGTCGCGCAGGTACGCGGCGCCGCCCGGCAGGTCGGGCGAGAACGACCGCTCGATGCCGTACTTGATGTCCTCGCTGGTGATCGCGCTACCGTCGGCGTACTTCAGGCCGGAGCGCAGGTGGTAGGTCCACGTCTTCGCGTTGTCGCTGGGGGTGCCGAGGTCGGTGGCGAGATCCGGCACCACCTTGGCGCCGGCGGCACCGGCCGCCCGGTTGCGGGTGGTCAGCGTCCGGAACAGCAGCGACGGGATGTTGCCGCCGCCGGAGGTGTAGATCCGGGCCGGGTCCAGGTGCGTGATGTCGCGCTGGTTCAGCACCTCCAGCGTGCCGCCCTGGCAGGTCTTGGGATCGAAGGCGGTGGTGGACGATCCACCGCCGGTGGTGCCGCAGGCGGCGAGCGTGCCAGCCAGCAGCGCGCCCGCGGCGATCGACAGGACGGGTTTGCGGTTCACGAGGGCTCCTTGAGAAGCCGGCGGGGTACCGGCAGCCGGAAGCGCACCGCTGCCGGTCGGCGGTATCACCGCGAATGACACTAGCGAGCGGAAATGCGCAAGAAAAGGGGCAAGAAGCGACGGCTCCGTCCGACACGGACGGTCACCGAGCGGGGTGGTGTCGGTGGTCCGGAAGCCCGACCGACGGAGCGGTCAGCGACAGTGCACGTCGGCGACGGCGTGCCGGTGGTTCGCGAGGAGCGCCAGCTCGTAGCCG
Organism: Actinocatenispora thailandica; assembly: GCF_016865425.1. Taxonomy (NCBI): domain Bacteria; kingdom Bacillati; phylum Actinomycetota; class Actinomycetes; order Micromonosporales; family Micromonosporaceae; genus Actinocatenispora; species Actinocatenispora thailandica. The sequence continues at coordinate 3,763,294 of NZ_AP023355.1, forward strand.
AGACGCAGATGACCATCCACGGCACCGAACCTAACGACGTGGTTCGCCATCGGTCAACCTAACGCAGTGTGCATCACACTCCGCCGTTTCGCCGGCTTGCGCCGGGAGGCTAGCGTTCGGCCGCCCGTCCCACCCGCCGGAGGAGCCGTGCACCCAGACGCCGACCCGCCAACGCCACCGACGGTCCGGGCACCGTCCGACGGCACGCCGGACGCGGAGCGGATCCGCCGCCGACGGACGGCCGGCTGGCGGTGGGCCGCAGCGGCCGGCGCGGCCCTGACCCTGGGTGTCCTCGGCCTGGTGGCGATGAGCGTGCTGGCCGGACGCGCCGAGGCCAGGGTGCGGGCCGCCTGCGTGCGGTTCGACGGGGACAACAGCGCGGTGCACTGGCAGCACGGGTTCCCGCTCGCCGTGCCGGTCGGCACCGTCGCGGTGTTCGGCGCCGCGCTCGTCCTCGCCGTGGTCGCCCTGGCCGGGCGAGGCCGGCCACTGGGCGTCCGCGCCCTCGGCATCGTGCTGACCGCGCCGGCCCTGGTCGGGCTGCTGGTGGCCGGCACGGTGCTGGCCGACTTCCTCGCCTACCCCGGCACCGGCGCCGCCAGCTCGATGCCGCCCTGCGGAGGCGGCTGACCCCGCACCCGAGCCGCGGGGTCAGCGGCGCCGGCCGCGCAGGGTGGCGTACAGCTGGTCGGCGAGGGCGGCGTCGAGGCGCTCCGGGCGGGTCAACACCAGGTACCAGAGGGTGCCGAAGACCAGATCGGCGGCGTATTCCGGATCGGCGTCCGGCAGCTCCGCGCGGACCAGGTCGATCAGCGCCGCCCGCCGGCGGGCCAGGAACTCTGCCCGGAACCGGGTCGCGAACGCCGGGTCGAGCTGCGCGTGCGCCATCAAGCCGGACAGGGCGGCCACGTACCGCGGCGCGACGGTGAAGGTCTCCCGCAGGAAGCCGGCCAGGTCGCCGGCCGCGATCTCCAGCTCGGCCTGCGCGTTCATCGCCTCCAGCGCGACGTCGGCCTTGGTCGGCCACCACCGGTACACGGTCTGCCGCCCGACGCCGGCCCGGCGCGCGATGCCCTCGACGGTCAGCGCGCCGTACCCGTGTTCCAGTAGCAGGTCCCGGGCGGCCTGCAGGATCGCCAGCCGGGCCCGCTCGTCCCGGGGCCGGCCGCGCTTCACCTCGTCGGTACCGCGCGCCCCGCCGTGGTCGGCCGCCGGTCCGGGGTCGCGAACCGGTCCGGGGTCGGGAGCCGGTCCGGGGTCGCGAACCGGTCCGGGGTCGCGAACCGGTCCGGGGTCGGGAGCCGGTCCGGGGTCGGGAGCCGGTCCGGGGTCGCGAGCCGGTCCGGGGTCGGGAGCCGGTCCGGGGTCGCGCATCTGGCCGGGGTCGGGAGCCCTGCCCGGTCCGGGGCCGGGAGCCGTGCCGGGACCGCGCGTCTGACGGGGTCGGCGGGGCCCCGAGTCCTGGGGCGGGTGGGCCTTCGCCGGGTCGGGCCGGCCGCGCCTGGATGCCTCGTCCATCCGGCCAGTTTACGAGACGCCATGACTCGGATATATTTCGAGACATGACGTCTCACAATGATGTTCTCGAAGGCAGTACCGTCCTCGTCGTCGGCGGCAGCTCCGGCATCGGCCTGGCCACCGCCCGGGCCGCACGCGCCGCCGGCGCCGAGGTCACCGTCACCGGCCGGGACGAGGCCAAGCTGCGCGCCGCGGGCGACCGGATCGCCTGGCGCGTCGCCGATCTGCACGACCGCGGCTCGATCGCGGCCGCGGTACCCGACCGGCTGGACCATCTGGTGCTCGCGGCCGGCGACTCGGCCGGCATCGGCCCGGTCACCGGGCTCGACCTCGACTCGGTCCGCGCGGGGCTGGACACCAAGGTGATCGGATTCCTCGGGGCGATCCAGGCCGCGCTGCCGGCGCTGCAGCCAGGTGGCTCGATCACCCTGGTCGGCGCGGCCAGCGCCCGCTCGGCAGCCCCCGGCGCGGTCGGCCTGGCGATGATCAACGGCGCGGTGGAGGCCGGCGTGGCGAGCCTCGCCGCCGAGCTGACCCCGGTTCGGGTCAACGCGGTCTCCCCCGGGGTCGTCGACACCGCGTGGTGGTCCGGGTTCCCGGCCGAGGCGCGCGAGGCGGTGTTCACCCAGTACGGCAAGGCGGCGAGCATCGGCCGCGTCGGTACCGCGGCGGAGGTGGCGCAGGCGATCCTGGCCCTGGTGGCCAACCCGTACCTGACCGGCGCCGTGCTCCCGGTCGACGGCGGCCCGACGGTCGGTTGACCGCACCGGCGGCCGGATGGTCGGCGGCCCGACGGTGGGCCGACCGGACCGGCGACAGGTCGGCGGCGGGGTCGGCGGTGGGTCGATCGCACCGGCGGCCGGTCGGCGGCGGCGCGACGGTGGGCAGACCGCACCGGCGGCCGGTCGGCGGCGGGGTCGGCGGGCTGACCGCGGCAGCGGTCAGAAGAGGTAGCGGGTCACCAGGTCGGCGACGCAGCACGGCTTGGCGGCGCCGTCGGCCCGCACGGTGGCGCGCAGCACGGTCTGCACGCCGGCCTCGACCGGCTCGGCGGACAGCAGCCTGGCGCTGGCCCGGACCAGCGAGCCGGCCGGCAGCGGGGCGGGGAACCGGACCCGGTCCAGGCCGTAGTTGAGCGCGTGGGCGGCCCGCACCTGGACCACCTCGCGCAGCAGCATCGGCAGCAGCGACAGGGTCAGGAACCCGTGCGCGACGGTGGTGCCGAACGGGCCCGCGGCGGCCCGTTCGGCGTCGACGTGGATCCACTGCCGGTCACCGGTGGCGTCGGCGAACGCGTCGATGCGAGCCTGGTTGACCGGCCGGGCGTCGCTGGTGCCCAGGTCGGCCCCGGCGGCGGCGAGCAGTTCGGCGGCGCTGTCGAACGTTCTCACGCCAGCCCCACCTTCGTGTGGCCGCGCAGCAGATCACGGGCGAGGATGAGCCGCTGCATCTCGTCGGTGCCCTCGAAGATGCGAAACAGCCGCACCTCGCGGTACCAGCGTTCGATGGGCAGCTCGCGGGTGTAGCCCATGCCGCCGTGGATCTGCAGCACCCGGTCGACGACCCGGTTGACCATGGCGGCGCCGGACAGCTTCGCCATCGAGGAGGCGTGCCGCGGGTCGGCGCCGGTGTCGACCAGCCAGGCGGCGCGCAGCACCAGCAGCCGGGCCGCCTCCAGTTCCAGCTCGCTGTCCGCGATCATCCACTGGATCGCCTGGTTGGCGGCGATCGGCGCGCCGAACGTCTCCCGGGTCTTCGCGTACTCGATGGCCATCGTGAGCGCCCGCTCGGCGATGCCGACCGCCCGGGCCGGGATCAGGTACCGGCCGCGGCCGATCCAGCGCATCGCGAGCCGCCAGCCCTGCCCGACCTCGCCGAGGATGTGCGAGGACGGCACCCGCACCTGGTCGAAGAACAGCGACGCCGGTTCGGCCGGCCCCATCGTGACGATCGGCGACGAGGTCCAGCCCATCGAGCGGTCGACCAGGAAGGCGGTGGAGCCGCCGCGGGCGCCGGCCGCCGGGTCGGTGAGCGCGATGACGATCGCGAAGTCGGCGTCGTTGCCGTTGGTGATGAACGTCTTCTCGCCGGACAGCAGCCAGTCGTCGCCGTCCGGGCGGGCGGTGAGCCGGATGTTCGCCGCATCCGACCCGGCGCCGGGTTCGGTGATGGCGAAGCAGGAGATCCGGTCGCCCTCGATCGTCGGCACGAGGTACTCGGCGCGCTGCGCGTCGTTCGCCTCGTAGAGGATGTTGTCGGCCTCGCCGCCGAAGGTGAACGGCACGTAGCTGCGGCCCAGTTCGGTGTGGATCAGTGCCTGGGTGACCGCGTCGAGGCCCATCCCGCCGTGCTCCTCGGGTGTGGAGAGGCCCCAGAAGCCGAAACCGCGCGCCTTGGCCTGCAACCCGGTCAGTTCCTCGCGGGTCAGCCCGGGCTCGCCGCGGCGGTCCCGGGCCAGCACCTCGGGCTCGCGGGGGACAGTTCCTTGCGGACGAAGTCGCGCACGGTGTCGCGAATCGCGCGCTGCTCGTCGGTCAGTCCGAACTCCATCAGCGCAGCCCCCCGTTCACGTACAGGGTCTGGCCGCTGACGTAGCCGGCCTCCTCGGAGGCGAGGAACGCGATCGCGGCAGCGACATCCTCGGGCCGGCCGACCCGGCGTACCGGGATCTGCTCGGCGGCGAGCCGCTGGTGCTCGGCCGGGTCCATGCCGACCCGTTGCGCGGTCGCCGCGGTCATCGCGGTCGCCACGTAGCCGGGGGCGACCGCGTTCGCGGTGATGCCGTACCGGCCGAGCTCGATCGCCAGGGTGGCGGTCAGCCCCTGGATGCCGGCCTTCGCCGCGGCGTAGTTGGCCTGGCCGCGATTGCCGAGCGCCGAGGTGGACGACAGCGACACGATCCGCCCGTACCCGGCCGGGACCATCTGCTGCTGCACCGCCCGGCTGACCAGGTAGGCGCCCTTGAGGTTGACCGAAAGGACGGTGTCCCAGTCGTCCTCGGAGAGCTTGTGCACCAGGTTGTCGCGGGTCACGCCGGCGTCGTTGACCAGCACGTCGATCCGCCCGTACGCCCCGGCGACGGCGTCGACCGCCGCGCTCACCGAGCCGGCGTCGGCCACGTCCACGGCGTACCCGTCGGCGGTGCCGCCGGCGGCCCGGATCGCCGCGACCGTCTCGGCGGTGCGGTCGAGATCGAGGTCCAGTACCGCCACGGTCGCGCCCTCACCCGCCAGCCGGCACGCGGTGGCCGCGCCGATGCCCTGCGCCGCGCCGGTGACGACGGCGACCCGCCCGGTGAACCTGTCCACAGTGGACCTCTTTTCGTGTCGGCTGGACGGCACGCTACTGGTCGGTAAGGTAAGCCCATCGGCGAACCACGTCAACGCCACGCACCGGACACCGGCCCCATACCGGGACATCGACCCGGGTCGGCCGCGAAAGGGGTACCGCATGGACACCGGACTGGCCGGCCGCGCCGCCCTCGTCACGGGGGCATCGCGAGGCATCGGCGCCGCGATCGCCACCGCACTCGCCGCCGAGGGCTGCCACGTGCTGCTGACCTCCCGCCGGCAGGACGCGCTGGACGAGGTCGCCGACAGGCTGCGGACGGCGTACCCGGGCGTCGAGATCCGGGCGCACGCCGCGCACGTGGGCGACCCGGACGCCGCAGCCGGCTGCGTCGCCGCCGCGGTCGACGCGTTCGGCGGGGTCGACGTGCTGGTCAACAATGCCGGCACCAACCCCTACTACGGGCCGATGGTGGACCTGGACGTGGCCCGCGCGGAGAAGACGGTGCAGGTCAACCAGCTGTCGGTGGTGCTGTGGACGCAGGCGGTGTGGCGCGCCTCGATGCGTGAGCGCGGCGGCAGCATCGTCAACCTGGCCTCGGTCGGCGGACTGCTGACCGAGCCGGGCATCGGCTACTACAACGCCACCAAGGCCGCGGTGATCCACCTGACCAGGCAGTTCGCCGCCGAGCTGGCGCCGCGGGTGCGGGTCAACGCGATCGCGCCGGGCATCGTCCGGACCCGGCTGGCCCGCGCCCTGTGGGAGGGCCACGAACCGGCACTGAACGCGGCGATCCCGCTGGGCCGGATCGGCGAGCCGGCCGACATCGCGGCCGCCGCCGTCTTCCTGGCCGGCAGCACGTCGGGCTGGCTGACCGGGCAGACCCTGGTGGTCGACGGCGGCGCCGCGATCCGGCCCGCGCTGACCCTCGGCGACCGGTAGCCGCCCGGCGGGGCCGAAACCCGCGCGCGGCGGCCGGCGACGACCCGTACGGTCGTCGGATGCGGACACCCATCTCCATCCGGCCGGCGACGGCCGACGACGCGGCGGCGATCGCCGAGGTGCACCGGCAGTCCCGGGCAGCGACGATGCCGTACCTGCCGCCCCAGCGGCGCGGCCACGACGAGGTGGTGCGCTGGGTACGGGAGGTAGTCCTGCCGGGCTGCCGGGTGCTGGTGGCCGAGGCGGACGGCACGGTCGTCGGCTACGCGGCGCTGGACGGCACCCTGCTGGATGCCCTGTACCTGCGGCCGGAACGGCGCCGGCACGGCATCGGCTCGCTGTTGCTCGCCGCGGTGCGGGAGTACAGCCCGGAGTGCCTGACGCTGCACGTGTTCGAGGCGAACGTCGACGCGCGGGCCTTCTACGCCCGGCACGGGTTCGTCGAGATCGGCCGCGGCGCCGACAACATGGAGCAGCTGCCGGAGTTGACCCTGCGCTGGACGGCCCGGCCGGGCGGTGCTGACGATCACCTTCCCGACCGCCTTCAGTGAGATACTCTAACTTTGTTAGAGGCTATAACTGAGGAGGCGGGCGTCATGCGACGGATTCTGGTGACCGGGGCGAGCGGCGCCACCGGAGGTGCGGTGCTGCAGGCTCTCGCCGGGCGCGACGTGACGGTGCGCGCGATGCTGCGCACCGAGGGCGGGCCGGTGCCCGGCGCGGACGAGACCGTGCGGGCCGACTTCGACGATCCCGCCGCGCTGGACGCGGCGCTGGCCGATGTCGACGCCGCGTACCTGGTGACGCCGTCCTCGGCGCGGGCCGCCGAGCGGCAGCTACGGTTCCTGGACGCGGCCCGAGCGGCCGGCGTCGGCCAGGTCGCGATCCTCTCCCAGCTCGCCGCCGCGACCGACTCACCGGTGCGGTTCCTGCGCTGGCACGCGCAGGTCGAGCGCTACGCGGCCGAGCACGGCCCGGCGCACACCATCCTGCGGCCCAACCTGTTCCTGCAGGGCACCCTCGCGTTCGCCGGGCTGATCCGGGCGACCGGCGGGTTCGGCGCGCCGATCGGGGACGCCGCGGTCAGCGCGGTCGACGTGCGCGACATCGGCGAGGCGGCGGCCACGGTGCTGACCACCGACGGCCACCTGGGCCGCCGCTACGACCTCACCGGCCCGGAGGCGATCACGCACACCCGGCTGGCCGCGGCGCTCTCGGCCGCGACCGGCCGGGAGGTGCGCTTCGCGGACGTGCCACCGGAGAGCTTCGCCGAGCAGTTGCGCGGCGCCCTGCCCGACTGGCAGATCGAGGGCCTGCTGGAGGACTACGCGCACTACCGCCGGGGCGAGGCGGCCGGCGTCTCCACCGCGGTACCGGAGCTGACCGGGCACCCGGCGCGCGGGGTGGACGAGTTCGCCCGCGACCACGCCGACGCGTTCCGCGGATGAGGCGGCCGGCCGACGACGCCGCCGAGCCGGCCGGCGCGGACGCGTCGGCCGGTACCCGAGCGGCACAGCCGGGCACGGCGCCGACCGGCGCGGCCACGCACCCGGGTACACCAGCGGTGCCGGGGCGGCGGGAACGGCAGCGCGCGGCGACCCGGGCGGAGATCCTCCGGCGGGCGCGCGACCAGCTCGCCGAGCGGGGCGTACCGGGGCTGTCGCTCAACGGCATCGGTCGCGCCATGGGCATGTCCGGCCCGGCGGTCTACCGGTACTTCGACTCCCGCGCAGCGCTGGTGACCGCGCTCGCGACGGTCGGCTACCAGCAGCTGACCGCGGCGGTCACCGCCGCCGCCGAGGCGGCGCGGCGGCGCCGGCCGGCCGGGCAGGTGCGCGCCGTCGCCACCGCGTACCGGGAATGGGCGCTCGCCGACCCGGCCGTCTACCGGGTGATGCTGACCGACCCGGACGGCGACGGGCACCTGGCCGCGCCGACCGTGGTGACCGCGTCGCACCAGGCCATGCGGGTACTGCTGGAGCTGGTCGCCGCCCTGCCCGGGCCGTTGCCGCCGGCTCCGCCACGGCTGCGCGGCGAGGTTGCCGACTGGGCTCGCAGCCGGGACAGCGCGGTCGATCCGACCGTCGCCGCCACCGCGGTGCGGCTCTGGGTGCGGCTGCACGGGATCGTGAGCATGGAGTTGGACGGGCTGCTCGCCGCGGTCGGCATCGATGCCGGGACCCTGCTCGACACCGAGCTCGACCAGTTCCTCGGCGGGTCGTGACCGGCGTCCGTTCCGTGCATCGAACGGCTGGCGGTGAGGTCCGCCACCGGACCATTCCGTACGGCCGGACAAATGCCCAGGGTCCACACCGAGCCAGGGTCGGCGCATTGACCTCGCCGGGTCCGGTGCCTAGCGTTGCATCGTTCGACATACGGAACGCTGGGAGGTGTGATGGCCCGCGAGCAGTTCGCCACCGGCAGCCACGACTGGCCGCCGACCGAGGCGCTGGACGCGTTCATGAGTACCGGCTGGGCGGACACCGAGCGCCGGGAGCTGGCGCAGCTGCCGGTCGCCGGGTTCGCCGCGAAGCGCCGCGACCGGCTGCGGGCGGCGTTCCCCGGGGAGCGGATCGTGGTGCCGGCCGGCCGGCTCAAGACCCGCTCGGCCGACCAGGACTACCGGTTCCGGGCGCACTCCAACTACGTGTGGCTGTCCGGCGACCAGCACGCCGACTCGGTGCTGGTGGTCGAGCCGGACGGCGACACGCTGTTCGCGCCGCCGCGCTCGCGCCGGGACAACGGCGAGTTCTACCGCAGCCGGGCCGGCGAGCTGTGGGTCGGCCGCCGGCCGTCGCTCGCCGAGTCCACCGCCGAACTCGGCCTGGTCACCCGCGACGTGGCCGACCTGGAGACCGCGCTGCGCGCCGGCCTGCCCACCCGGGTACTGCGCGGGGTGGACACGGGCGTGGACGCGCTGCTGCCGGCCCGCGACGACGGGTACGCGGCGGACGAGCTGGCCGCGGTACTGGCCGAGCTGCGGCTGGTCAAGGATGCCTACGAGATCGAGCAGTTGCAGCTGGCCTGCGACATCACCGCGCGCGGCTTCGCCGACGTGGTGCGCGCGCTGGACCGCGCGAAGGCCACCTCCGAGCGGTACCTGGAGGGCACGTTCTGGCGACGCGCCCGCACCGAGGGCAACGACGTCGGGTACCACTCGATCGTCGCCGCCGGCCCGCATGCCACCACGTTGCACTGGATCGACAACGACGGCCCGGTCCGCGACGGCGACCTGCTGCTGCTCGACGCCGGCGTGGAGACCCGTTCGCTCTACACCGCCGACATCACCCGGGTGCTGCCGATCTCCGGGCACTTCAGCCCGATCCAGCGCGACCTGTACGAGTTGAACCGGGCCGCGAACGACGCCGCGCTGGCGGAGTTGAAGCCGGGCGCGTCGTACCGCAACTTCCACCGCGCCGCGATGCGGGTCAGCGCGTACGGGCTCGCCGACCTCGGCCTGCTGCCCTGCTCGGCCGAGGAGGCGCTGGATCCGGACTCGACGGTCTACCGGCGCTGGACGCTGTGCGGGTCGGGCCACATGCTCGGCCTCGACGTGCACGACTGCGCCGCCGCCCGGGCCGACGAGTACCTGGACGGCACGCTCGCACCCGGCCACGTACTCACCGTCGAGCCCGGGCTGTACTTCCAGCCGGACGACGAGCTGGTGCCCGCCGAGTTCCGCGGACTCGGCTACCGGATCGAGGAGAACGTGCTGATCACGGCGGACGGCTACCGGCTGCTGTCGGATGCGCTGCCCCGCACCGCCGCCGAGGTCGAGTCCTGGATGTCCACAGTGGACAGCGAGGGCTGATTCGCGGTCCAGCGGTCGCGGCCGACCGCCGGCGGGACCGCCCGATCGGACCGGCGGGCGCGACCAGCGTCGGGCCGGGCCACCGCACCCCGCGGCCGGGCCGGCGCGACCGCGCTCGAACCGGACCGGCGCGATCGTCGTCCGGCCGGCACGGTCCGCGGCCCGCCCGGTTTGCGTATCGAAATGATCGACGTGTCACGGCCCTCCGGAGTGCCCGTCGGCGTCTGATTGTGATACGACAGGCGCATGGTCGATCAGCTGCGCCCGGTGTGCGCGCCCCAGGTCTCCGAGCCGATGCGTCGGCGGCTGCTCGACGGTGCCGACTCCTCGATGGCGTTGCTCGCCGCCGTGCTGACCGCCCTGTTCGGCGCCGGCGCAGTCGCCGTGCTCGCCTCCAGCGGCCGCCCGGAGGGCGCGCCGCACGCCTTCGACGAGCTGGTCGGCGGCGGCGGGCTGCTGGTCGCCGGTGCCGCCGGGCTGACCGTGGTGCACGGCGTGTTCTGCGCGCTGCGCCGCCGCTGGGCGCAGCGCACCGGGGTGTTCCTCAGCCGGCACCTGCTGGCCGACCTCGCGGTGCGCGATCCGCAGGCGGCGACGCTGCTGGCGCTCGCGCAGCGCGACATCGACCGGATCCGGGCCGCTTCGGTCCGCGACGACGACTCGGCACTGCGCCGCGCGGAGTGGGCAGTGAGCCGGGCCGCGCTGGACTGCGGCGGCGACGCCGGGCGCCGCGCCGCACTGTCCGACCAGGTCGACCAGCTGTCCCGGTGGGCCGACCGGCAGGAGGAGTCACGCGACCGGCTCGACCAGCCGCCGCGCAGCGAACCAGCGCCCGGCCGCGGCACACAGTGCGGCCCGCTCCGCCGGGTCCGGGTTCGCTGAGTCCGACGCCCACGCCAGATAGCAGTCCGGCCGCAACAGCATGGCGGTCGGCGCCCCGGCAACCGGCGCCGCGGTGACGACATCCACCCGCCCCGCGAGATCGGCGAGTTCCCGACCGAGGTCGTGGCCGGTGGTCAGGTCCAGCAGCAGCGGGCGCCCCGCGGCCGTCAGCTCGGCCAACCGCACCGGCGCAGCCCCGGCATCCGGCCCCGGAGCGGCCGCCGCGCCCGGCACCCCGCCGGCTCGGGAACCGGCCGCCTCGCCCGAGGCCGGACCGGTCGAGGAGCCCGGTAGCGGGCCGGTCGCCCGGCGCAGCACCAGATCCGGTGCCCACCGGCCGACCAGCGGATGCGCGCCCGGCTCGGCCGGATAGCGCGTGTCCGCCCCGGCCAGCAGTTCCGCCAGCCGGTGGCGGGCCGGGCGGTCGGCGAGCAGTTCGGTGAGTACCGAGCGCAGCGCGGTGGTCTGCGGCCCGGCCGTGATCAGCGCGGACTGCGCCTGGGTGTGCGTCACGACCCGGGCACCCACCGGTCGCCGCTCCGCCTGGTAGCTGTCCAGCAGGTCGTCCCGACCGCGCACCGCCGCGGCGAGCTTCCAGCCGAGGTTGACCGCGTCCTGCAGGCCCAGGTTGAGCCCCGGCCCGCCGACCGCGGCGTGCACGTGCGCGGCGTCGCCGACCAACAGCACCCGGCCCGACCGGTACGTCTCGGCGATCCGGGTGTTGCCGCCGACCAGGCGGCGCAGCAGGTGCGGGCCCGGGCCCGCGGGCGGTGCGAGGGCCACGTCGACGCCGAGCACCCGTCGCACGCTCGCGCGCAGCTCGGCAAGGTCGAACTCCCCGGTGGTGTCGAGGGCGTTCCACTCCATCGTGGTCACCGCCGTCGGCCGGCCGGGAAACGGTGCGTAGACGAACAGGCCGCGCTCGGTGCGGTGGTAGAGGAACGGCGGGATCGTGCCATGGCCGGGTACCCGCAGCCCGCCGGTGGCCGGATCGCGCAGCTCGTCCGGGACCCGGACGTGCGCCGAGCGGGAGACGGTGTCGTCCCGGGACACCCCGGGGAAGTCGATGCCGGCGAGCTTGCGGGTGGCGCTGTGCCCACCGTCGGCACCCACCAGGTAGCCGGCGGCCAGCTCGTACCCGCCGTCCGGGCCGTCGACCCGGACCAGGACACCGTCGTCGGTGCGGATCAGGCCGGTGAGCCGATGGCCGAACCGGATCTCGACCCCGAGCTCGCGGGCGCGCGCCTCCAGCACGTCCTCGATCTGGCGTTGCGGCACCGGCAGCAGGTACAACGGGTTGTCCTCGTCGGGCAGGTCGGTGAGATCCAGCGGCAGCCCGCCGAACATGTACCGCGGGGTCGGCACCGGCGGCCCCGCGGTGCCGGCGAGCCGCTCGTACAGGCCGCGCCGGTCCAGCATCCGGACCACCTGGCCGACCAGTCCGTTGGCTCGGTTGTGCGGCAAGCGTTCCGGCAGCGCCTCCAGTACCAGCGGCCGGACGCCGGCCAGGCTCAGCTCGATCGCGAGCAGCAGGCCGGCGGGTCCGGCTCCGGCGATGACGACGTCTTCGGGCATGGCAACCTCCGAGCAGGGTGCAGCGCGCGGCCCCGCCGGGCCACGAGCGGCATGGATGTGTGGTGGCACGCGCGATGCGCGTGCCGGATCGCCGGCCCAGCCGGCACCTGGCGGCGCCGATGTCGCTGCCCGGGGCGGTTCCGGGTCGGGTCGGGTCGGGGCGGGTCGGGGCTGGCCGGGTCGGGGGCCGGGTCGGGTCGGGGGCCGGGTCGGGCCGGGGGGCCGGCAGGGCCACCGGTGTCGGGGCGGGGCGGGCCGCGAGGGTCGGTCAGGGTACGGCGAGTCCGCCGGCCACCTGCGCCAGCGCATCGCGGAGGAGGTCGGCGATCGGCACCGACTGGTCGCGCAGCCACTGCTGCCTGGCGGTGCCGAGCGCGACCCCGACGGCGCCCGCGACCAGCCGCGGGAACATGTCGCGGTCGACGTCGGTGCCGGTACGGGCGGCGACCGCCGCGGCGAGCTGCTGCTCTGCGGCGGCGTACGCGACGGCCAGATCGCGCTGCACGCTCGGTTCGGCGATCATCAGCCGCACCCCCTCGACCCAGCGTCGCCGGGCGGTCTCGTCGACCCCGGCACTGTCGCCGGTTTCGTCGGCGAGCGCGTACCGGTCGAGCACCGCGGCGGTGATCGCCGGCCACAGCGGCTCGCCGGCGGGCCGCTCGCGCAGCGCGGCGGCGAACTGCCGGAACCGCTCCAGTTCGCGGTCGGCGATCGCCTCGCCCTTGCTGGCGAAGTAGTTGTTGAAGGTCCGCGGGGACACGCCGACCTCGGCGGCGATGTCCTCCACCCGGACGTTGGCCAGGCCGCGCTCGACGGCGAGCCGGATGGTGGCCCAGCTCAGCGCGATGCGCGTCTGCTCCTTCTTGCGTGCCCGCAGGCCGCTCGGGTCGACTGCCACGTATTCACGATAGCAATTTTTGCGGGCAGCGCAACTTTTCTTGCTAGGCAAAATTCTGCGACCGTGACCGAGCCGGCAGCTCACCGGGCTGCCCAGGCGCCGAACCCTGTGGTACGACAGGGCGCATGAGACAGCGGGTCGAGGCACCGGCGCCGTCGGGTGACTCCCCCGCGCGCGACCGGCGACCGCGGCCGGTGTGCGCACCCGAGGTGCCCGAGCCGGTGCGACGGCGGCTGCTCGCCGGCGGTACCGACCCGGCCACGGTCCTGCTGACGACCATCGTCGCGGTGCTGTTCGGCATCGGCGGGCTCGCGATCCTGCTGTCCGGGGCCCGGCCGAGCGGCGCGTCACCGGTGTTCGGCGTGGTGGCCGGCGACGGCGGGCTGCTCGTCGCCCTGGCCGCCGGGCTGGTGGCGGTCCGCGGTGCGGTCAGCCAGCGCCGCGAGCGAGCCGCCGAGGTCGCCGGCGTCCTGCTCGGTCGCCGCCGGCTCGCCGCGCTGGCGGCGGCCGACCCGCCGGCCACGACACTGCTGGCCGCCGCGCAGCAGGCGATCGACGCGATCCGCGCGGGCTCGGACATCCTCGACGAGCCGTCGCTGCGCCGGATCGAATGGGCAGTCGCCACCGCCGCCGGCGACTGCGGCGCCGACCCGGCCCGGCACGCCGCCCTCGCCGACGAGGTACGCCGGCTGGAACGGTGGGGCGCCACCGGGCCCGCGCCGTCCGGGACCGGGCCGTCGCTGGCCGCGCTGTCCGACGAGCTGGACCGGGCCGGCCTCGCGGTCACCGAACTGCGTCGATTGACCGGTACGGAACGGGAGCGCACCGATTGACGTTGGCTGCGTCCTTTAGGGTGTAGCGACTTCGACGTCGTCGCGGCAAGGAGCCTGACATGGCATCCGCACAGAGCCTGCTCGTGATCGAGCGCATCCTGCGAGACCGGTCCGGGGTCTGGGAACAGATCCGCGAGGACCGTGACCTCAGCCCACTGACGGGACAACTGCTCGCCTCCGCGGCGATCTCGCTCGCCCTGTACGGCGCCGTGCTCGGCGCCTCGAACGGAGCGCTGCAGGCCGTCGCCTCCGCGGTCAAGCTGCCGATCCTGCTGCTCGTCACGCTCGTCATCTGCCTACCGACGCTGTACCTGTTCAACCTGGTGTTCGGCGCCCGGTTGTCGATCCGGCAGGCGGTGGCGCTGGTGTCGGTCGCGGTGACGGTGATGTCCACGCTGTGCCTGGCGTTCGCGCCGATCAGCCTGTTCTTCCTGGTGACCGCGCCGCACTACTCGTTCTACAAGCTGCTCAACGTCGCGATCATGGCGCTCACCGCGTTCGTCGGGTTGAAGTTCCTCGTCGGCGGCATGCGGTCGATGAACCAGCCGACATCGGCACCCCCGGTACCGGTCGCGCCGGTACCGGCCGCGCAGCCGGTCGCGGCGATGGTCGGCGCCGAGCCCGATGGGCAGCCGGCGGCACTGCCCGGCGCCGCCGCGGCCGGCCACCCGGCACCCACCAACGGGACCGCCCCGATGCGGCCGGCACCGCCGGCACCCGAGCGGCAGGCGAGCATGGCACTGCTGTACGTGTGGATAGTGGTGTTCGGGTTCGTCGGCACCCAGCTGGCGTGGACGCTGCGGCCGTTCGTGGGCAGCCCGGGCGAGCCGTTCGCGATCTTCCGGCACATCGAGGGCAACTTCTACGTCGACATCGTGCGCACGCTGTTCGGTCTCTGATCGAGCGCCGTCGGCGCCGGGACACGCTGCGGCGGGGCCACCGGTCGGTGACCCCGCCGCACCGAGCCGGTCAGTTCAGGTTGCGGCCGTAGAAGTCCAGGATCTTCGACCAGCCGTCCAGCGCCGCCTCCGGCCGGTACATCGGGCGGTCGACCGAGAAGAAGGCGTGCCCGGCCCCGTCGTACGAATGGAACTCGTGCGGTTTGCCGAGCCGGGAAAGCTCCTTCTCCAGCGTCGCCACCTCGTCCGGGGACGGGAACTGGTCGTCGTTGCCGAACAGCCCCAGCAACGGGCAGCGCAGGTTCGGCGCCTGGTCGAGGATCCCCCGGGCCCGCAACGGGGCGTCCGCCGGCGGGTTGCCGACCACGAACGCGCCGTAGCAGTCGACCGCCGCGTCGAGATCGACGTTGGCCGCCGCCAGGAACGCCTGCCGGCCACCGGAACAGAAGCCGATGCAGCCGACCTTGCCGTTGGAGCTGGTCTGCTCGCGCAGGTACGCCGCCGCGCCGGTGACGTCGCCGATCAACTGCTCGTCGGAGATGCCGCCGTCGCGGGCCCGGACCAGCTTGGCCGCCTCCTCGTGGCTCATCCCGGCGCCCTGCCGCGAGTACAGGTTCGGGCAGACCGCGAGATAGCCCTCGGCCGCGAACCGACGCACCGTCTCCTTGCTCTCCCGGTCGTACCCCGGCAGGTGGTGGATCACCACCACCGCGCCGAACGGGCCCGGGCCGAGCGGGCGCGCCTGGTACGCCTCGATGCGGTCACCGTCGTGCCCGCCGATCGTGACGGTCTCGGCCTGAATAGCGTCGTAGCTCAACTACTACACCTCGTGTTCCGCTGCGTCGCGGGTGGCCCACTCGGTATGGAAGGTGCCCGGGCGGTCGACCCGCTGGTAGGTATGCGCCCCAAAGTAGTCCCGCTGGCCCTGCACCAGCGCGGCGGGCAGCCGCGGCGCCCGCAGCGCGTCGTAGTACGACAGGGCCGAGGAGAAGCCGGGCGCCGGGATGCCCAGCCGGGCCGCGGTGGCGACCACGGACCGCCACGAATCCTGCGCGTCGCGTACCGCCTCGGCGAAGCCACCGTCGGTCAGCAGCGTCGGCAGCGCCGGGTCGTTCGCGTACGCCGCGCGGATGTCGTCCAGGAAGGCGGCCCGGATGATGCAGCCGCCGCGCCAGATCGTCGCCACCGCGCCGAGGTCGATCGGCCAGTCGTACTCCGTCGCACCCGCCTGGATCTCGTTGAAGCCCTGCGCGTACGCGACCACCTTGGAGGCGTAGAGCGCCTGCTCGATGTCGGCGGCCAGCGTCTCGGCCGCGGCGCCGGTGATCGGGGCCCGCGCCGGGCCGAGCAACCCGCGCGCCGCCTCGCGCAGCGCCGCCCCGCCGGACAGCGACCGGGCGAACACCGCCTCGGCGATGCCGGTGGTCGGCACCCCCAGCTCCAGCGCGGTCTGCACCGTCCAGCGACCGGTACCCTTCTGCTCCGCCTGGTCCACCACGACATCGACGAACGGCTTGCCGGTCGCCGCGTCCACGTGCCCGAGCACCTGCGCGGTGATCTCGATCAGGTACGAGTCGAGCCGCCCGGTGTTCCAGTCGGTGAAGATGTCCGCGATCTGCGCCGGTTCCAACCCGAGCGCGTGCCGAAGCAGGTCGTACGCCTCGGCGATCAGCTGCATGTCGGCGTACTCGATGCCGTTGTGCACCATCTTGACGAAGTGACCCGCGCCGTCCGGGCCGATGTGCGTGCAGCACGGGGTGCCGGCCACGTCGGCGGCGATGTCGGTCAGGATCGGCCCGAGCGACTCGTACGCCTCCTTCGAGCCACCGGGCATGATGCTCGGCCCGTGCAGCGCGCCCTCCTCGCCGCCGGACACACCGGTACCCACGAAGTGCAGGCCCCGCTCGCGCAGCGCCTTCTCCCGGCGCCGGGTGTCGAGGAAGTGCGCGTTCCCACCGTCGACGATCATGTCGCCGGGCTCCAGCAGCGGGGCGAACTCCTCGATCACCGCATCCGTCGGCGCCCCCGCCTTGACCATCACGATCAGCTTGCGCGGCCGCTCCAGCGCGGCGACGAACTCCGCGGCCGACCCGGTCGGGACGAACCTGCCCTCGTCCCCGAAGCCCGCCACCAGGTCGTCGGTTCGTTGCTGGTGCCGGTTGTGCAGGGCCACGGTGTAGCCGTGCCGGGCCAGGTTACGGGCCAGGTTACGGCCCATGACGGCCAGCCCGGTCACCCCGATGTTGGCTTGCTCGCTCATCTCGTCGCGCCTTTCGCCGGCGTGCCCGGAGGTGCCGCGCCCCCCGTCGACGCCGAGTCCGTACGGTCTCGCGGTCGGTGTCGAGGCAGGCCCGCGCGGGCCTGACTCGTTACGCTCCAGACGTCGATGTCTGCCGGCGACCCTACCCAGCGCGCGACGCGCCGCGGTCGCGCTTCTCAGGATCCGGCCGCGGTGAAAATCACCGAATCGCCGCGGCGCGTCGAAGCTGTCGGTACGGTTGGCCGATGTCGCGACGCGCCGAGACCGCCCCCCTGCGGCGTGCGGCCCCCCGCGGGGCCACCCGGGCGCGCCGCACCTGGCAGCGCAGCTGCACGATCGTCGCTGCCGCGGCGGCGACGCTGGTCGCCGCCGCCGGCTGCGCGGCGGACGGGCCGCGGACGGTCTCCCCCGCCGCATCCGCACCGGCCCGCTCCGCCGCGCAGCCCTCAGCGTCCGGGCCGCGCCAGGTCACCGTGCTCGGCGCCGGTGACGTACTCGTCCACCCACCGGTCTGGCAGCAGGCCCGCTCCGACGGGCACGGCCGGATGGACTTCCGCGACATCCTCGCCGGGGTACGCCCGGACGTGTCGGCGGCCGATCTGGCGATCTGCCACCTGGAGACGCCGCTCGCGGGGCCGGGGGACGCACCGCGCGGCTGGCCCCGGTTCGCCGCCCCGCCGCAGGTGGTCACGGCGATCCGGGACACCGGATTCGACGACTGTTCCACCGCCTCCAACCACTCGTACGACCAGGGCACCGCCGGGGTCGCCGACACCCTCGCCGCGCTCGATGCCGCGCACCTGCACCACGCCGGCACCGCGCGCAGCGCCCGGGAGGCGGGCCGGACCGACCTGATCGACGTGCACGGGGTGCGCATCGCCGACCTGTCGTACACGTTCGGGCTCAACACCGGGCTGTCGCTACCGGCCGGCCAGTCCTGGCTGGTCGACATCACCGACGTGCACCGGATCCTGACCGCCGCGCACGCGGCCCGCCGGGCCGGCGCCGACATCGTGTTGCTGTCGCTGCACTGGGGTGTGGAGTACCAGCAGCAACCGACCGAGGAGCAACGCGCGCAGGCCCGTACCCTGCTCGCCTCGCCCGACGTGGACGCGATCCTCGGCTGCCATGCCCACGTGGTGCAACCGTTCCAGCGCATCGGCGGCAAGTGGGTGGTGTACGGCATGGGCAACGAGATCGCCCGGCACGAGGACCCGATCGCGGCGAGCCGGGAGGGCGTGATGCCGCGGCTGACGTTCACCGAGTCGCCCGGTGGCCGCTGGCGGGTGACCCACCTGGACGCGGTACCGACCTGGGTGGACATCGCACCGAAGATCCGGCTGGTCACCCTGTCCGCGGCGCTCGCCGGCCACCCGTCCGCCGCGCGGCGGGCGGTCTACCAGCGCGAGTACCGCAGGATCGGTGCCGCGGTGAACTCTCTCGGCGCCCGCGTACCGCTGGCCTGACCGCCGGCTCCGGGTGGGGCACCCCCGGCCCGCTTCCGGCCGCAGCGGTCCCCGGCCGCCGCACGGAGCGGACCGCTGCTGGTACCGGCGGAGCAGCTACTCGAACAGCGAATGGTGCCGGCCGCCCTCGGCCCGGCTGCGCTGGCGGCGCCGGTGCTGGACCCAGGCGGCGTTGCCGAGGGCGACGACCGCGATGGCGGCCAGGACGAACCCGCCCAGCACCCGGCCCAGCAGGAACCCGGCGACCGCCGCCCCGCCGGCAACGACGAACCCGAACAGCGCCAACGCGAGGCGCAGGTTCAGCGCGCTGTGCGCCGGCGGCCCGAACGGCAGGTCGCCCCGTGGCCGCGTCATACCGTGCGGGTGCCCGCACCGAGCGGGCGAAAACCTCACGTCGCCGGCCAGGCGCTCGGGTCACCCGGCCGGCTGACGGCCCGGGCCGGCCAGCCGAGCGGACCGGCCCGGGCCGACCAGTCACCGCTCGGGCGACCGGCGGACCGGCAGGTCCCGCCAGGGCCGGGCCGACCAGGTGGGTTGAGTTCACCTGGTCGGCCCGGCACCGTGGCGGTGCGGCAGACTGGCCGGATGCTGCCCGCCGCGCCCGACCTGCCGATCCGGGCGGTGCTGGGCGAGTTGACCGACACGCTGCGCGGCGCCGGCACCGCCGTGCTGGTGGCCCCGCCGGGTACCGGCAAGACCACGCTGGCCCCGCTGGCGCTGGCCGACGCGGTCGAGGGCCGGGTGCTGGTGGCCGAGCCGCGCCGGGTGGCGACCCGGGCGGCGGCCCGGCGGATGGCGGCGCTGCTGGGCGAGCCGGTCGGCGAGCGGGTCGGTTTCGCGGTGCGCGGTGAGCGCCGGGTCTCGCCCGCCACCCGGGTCGAGGTGGTCACCACCGGGCTGCTGGTGCGGCGGTTGCTGCGCGACGAGGAGCTGCCGGGGGTGGCCGCGGTGGTGCTCGACGAGTGTCACGAGCGGGCGCTCGACTCGGATCTGGCGCTGGCGTTCAGCGCCGACGTGCGGGCGGTGCTGCGCGAGGACCTCTGGCTGCTCGCCACCTCGGCGACCGCCGACGTACCGGCACTGACCGCGGCGCTGTCCGCTCCGGTGGTGACCGCCTCGGCGGCGCTGCATCCGGTGACGCCGGTCTGGTGCCCGCCGCCGGCGGCGGTACGGCCGGCGCTCGGCCTGCGGGTCGATCCGGCGCTGCTCGCCCACGTGGCCGCCACGGTGCGCCGGGCGCTCGCCGAGACCGCCGGCGACGTGCTGGTGTTCCTGCCCGGTACCGGCGAGATCGGCACCGTCCACACCGCACTGTCCACTGTGGACGCCGAGGTGCTGGAGCTGCACGGGCGGCAGCCGGCGGCGGCCCAGGACGCGGTGCTGCGCGGCGGGCCCCGGCGCCGGGTGGTGCTCGCCACCTCGGTCGCCGAGAGCAGCCTCACCGTCCCCGGCGTACGGATCGTGGTGGACGCCGGCCTGGCCCGGGTACCGCGGATGGACCTGGCCCGCGGCCTCGGCTCGCTGGCCACCGTGCCGGTCTCCCGGGCCGCCGCCGAGCAGCGCGCCGGCCGGGCCGGCCGGGAAGGCCCCGGTACCGTCTACCGGTGCTGGTCGGCCGCGCAGCACGAGCGGCTGCCCGCCCGGCCCGAACCGGAGATCGCGGTCGCCGACCTGACCTCCTTCGCGCTCGATCTGGCCTGCTGGGGGCGACCGGACGGGACCGGGCTGGCACTGCCGGAGCCGCCGCCGGCCGGCGCGATGGCGGTGGCCGGCGAGGCGCTCACCGCGCTCGGTGCGGTGGACGCGCGGGGCCGGGTGACCCGGCGAGGCCGGGCGCTCGCCGCCGTCGGCACCCATCCGCGGTTGGCCCGGGCGCTGCTCGACGGGGCGCCGCGGCTGGGCAGCCGGCGTACCGCCGAGCTGGTGGCCCTGCTCGCCGAACCCGACGGGGCCGGCACCGACGACCTCGCCGCGGCCCGGCGGACGCTCGACCGGGACCGGCGTGCGGCCGGCTGGCGGGCGGAGATGCACCGGTTGGAACGCGCCGCACCGAAGCACCCGGCCACCGGCGTGGGCGCCGAGGCAGCGGCCGGCGTCGTTGCCGGGCTGGCGTTCCCGGAGCGGCTGGCCCGCCGGCGCGAGGGCGACGAGGACACCTACCTGATGGCCGGCGGTACCGCCGCGCAGCTGTCACCGGGCTCGGCGTTGCACGGCGCGCAGTGGCTGGCGATCGCGGTCGCGGACCGCCCCGTCGGCCGGGCCGCCGCCCGGATCCGGCTGGCCGCACCGATCGACCCGACCACCGCTGCCGAACTCGGCGCGGCGCTGCGGCACACCGAGGAACGGATCGGTTGGTACGACGGTGATGTCCGCGCGGACCGGATCGACCGGCTGGGCGCGATCACGCTCGCCACCCGCCCGGTGCCCGACCCGGCGCCGGCCGCCGTGCACGACGCGTTGCTGGCCGGGCTGCGCGGCGAGGGCCCGCGGTTGCTGCGGTTCGGGCCGGGCGGCGTGGCGCTGCGGGCCCGGATCGCGTTCTGCCGCACCGTGTTCGGCGAGCCCTGGCCGGACGTGTCGGATGCCGGCCTGGTCGCCGACCCGGACGCGTGGCTGGGCCCCGAGCTGGCCCGGGCCCGGCGGCGGGCCGACCTGGCGCGCATCGACGCCAGCGCCGCGCTGCGCCGGCTGCTCGACTGGCGCCAGGCGGCCGAGCTCGACCGGCTCGCGCCGGAACGGGTGACGGTACCCAGCGGCTCGTCGATCCGGGTCGACTACACCGATCCGGCGGCACCGGTGCTCGCGGTGAAGGTGCAGGAGATGTTCGGCGCCACCGACACCCCGCGCATCGGCGCCGGGCGGGTACCGCTGACGCTGCACCTGCTGTCGCCCGCCGGGCGACCGGCCGCGGTGACCAGCGACCTGGCGTCGTTCTGGCGCACCGGCTATCCGGCGGTACGGGCCGAGCTGCGCGGGCGCTACCCCCGGCACCCGTGGCCGGCCGACCCGACCATCGCACCGGCGACCCGCCGCACCAACCCGCGCCGCCGCTGACCGCAACCCTGCGGGCGATACTCGCCCCCGTCAGGGCGCACCCGGCCGGCGTACACCGGGGCTGCCGGGTGCCGGCGTGGTCGCCGGCCACCGACGACGAGCACTGGACGGGCCGTCGGTCGTGGCTAGTCCAGCCTCGCCCTGCCTCCGGAGAAGGACATCCGGAGGGAGACGGTGCCCTCGTTGAGCAGCCAGGTCCGCACCGTGTAGCTGCGCGCGCCGCAGGCGTGCATCGGATCGGCCGCGGCAAACTCCCGGGCCTGTGCCAGGGAACCGGCGCGGTAGATGAACATGCCGCTGCCCTCCCAGTTCCGTTCGTCCGCACCGGCGAACGGGCCGGCGCCGAACATGACCCCGTCCTTCTCCAGTTTCGCCTGGTAACGCAGGTGCTGTTCGAGGTTGGCCAGGACCGGACCGAAGCCGTTCGTGGGTTCGGACAGCACCACGTACAGCTGCTTGGCCAGCAGGCCCTGGTTGGCCGAGTACTCGACCGCCTCGGTCCAGGCCATCGCGGGGGCCATCGTGGGGTCGCTCATGCGCGTGCTCCTTCGGTTGGTGTGCGCAGACGCGGCGGCGATGGCCGCCGCCGGTCACCCGTGCGTGTCGGTCATCAGACCGGCGAGGTCGTCCGGGGCGAGGAAGGACGGCGGCGGTGGCGGCCCCCAGGCGTAGAGGCTCCGCTCCGCTGCGACGACTCCCGGCTCCCAGAGCTGGTCCTCGACGATGCAGTCGAGATCGGAGTAGTACTCGGAGAAGTTCCCGGCGGGATCCCGCAGGTACCAGAAGAAGTTCGATCCGACGTAGTGCCGCCCGAGGCCCCAGGTGTGCCGCTCGGGATGTCCGTCGAGCATGCCGGTGGCGCCGCGCCCGACCTCGTCGACATCGTCGACCTCCCAGGCGGTGTGGTGCAGGAAGGCCACCGGCGCCTGCTGCACGAGGACGTTGTGGTGGTCGGTCGAGCACCGCAGGAACGACGCCAGCCCCGGCGCCTCGTCACTGACCTTGAATCCCAGGCCCGCGGTGAAGAAGCGCTGGGTGGCCGCCTGGTCGACGGAGCCGAACACCACGTGCCCCAGCTTCCGGGGCCGCACCGGCTGCTCGCGGTCGACGCCCGGGGCACGGGCGTTGCGACGCTGTGGCGCACCGGGGCCGTTGTACCGCGGCGGCGGTGTCGGCGGCTGCGCCAGCCGCGGCGCCACCGACACGCCGACCTCCAGTCCCGTCGTCGGATCCACCGTGTACAAGGTGTCGCCGGCGCGGCGGCTCGGCACCTCGATGCGCCCCAGCGCCACGGCGATCCGGTCGAGGTCGTCCGGGTTCTCGACGCCGATCCCCAGCGACAGCAGCCGTCGTCGCCTGCTGTATCGCAGGCTCAGCTGCTCGCCGCCGTCCACGGTCGCGAACCTTTGCCGGTCGTCCGCACCGGGAACCGGCGACAGCCCGAACTCGGTGTAGTACGCGGCCGTGTCGGCCACGTTCGGCACTCCCACGGTGATCCCGGTCAGGCGGTGCACGCCCATCTCAGCCCTCCGTCTCCGCGCCGACGACGCGTTCGCGGCCGACGAACCGGTGGCGCATGTCGCCGATCCCGTCGATGGTGCTGACCAGCTCGTCGCCGGCACGCAGGAACCGCTTCGGGTTCCGCGCGGCACCGACGCCCGCGGGGGTTCCGGTGAAGACGAGATCCCCCGGCAGCAGGGGCAGCACGGCCGACAGCCGCGCGATCAGCTCCGGGATCGAGAAGATCAGCTGGCTGGTCCGTGCCTGTTGCACCGGCCGGCCGTTGAGGGCGCAGCCCAGCGCGAGGTCGTCCCTGTCCACCAGCTCGTCCGGGGTGACCAGGCACGGCCCGGTCGGCCCGAAGCCGGGAAAGGACTTTCCCAGGCTGAACTGCGGTGCCGGTCCGGCCAGCTGCACGGTGCGCTCCGAGAGGTCCTGCCCGACCGTGAGGCCGGCGACGTGATCCCATCCCCGGGCCACGGACACGTCGCGGGCCCGGCGCCCGACGACGGCGACGAGTTCCACCTCCCAGTCGACGGTCGACCCGGGGAGGGCGATCTCGCCGCGCGGACCGGCCAACGAGGTGGCGAACTTGGTGAACACCGCCGGCGAGGCCGGCAGCTCCAGCCCGGCCTCCGCCGCATGATCCCGGTAGTTCAGGCCGATGCCGAACACCTGCCGCGGCGCCGGCACCGGAGCGCGCACCCGCGCCTCGTCGAACGCGGCGACCGGCCCGGTCGGCGCGGTGCGCGCCCAGTCCCGGAACTCGTCCCAGCGCTCGTACACCGCCTGCGGGTCCGCCCCGAACCGACCGCTGCTCGCGCGCTGCACGTCCACGGCACCAGCGTCGGTGTGCAACACCAGCCGACCAGCAAGATTCGCGATCCGCATGACGACCCCCTCCGGCGGCCTCACGTCGTGCCGGACGGCGATCGTATCCGACAATGAACATGATGAATATGGTCATCAGAGTGGATGCTTGGTAGGCTGCTGTCAAGACGACCCGGCATATTCATCATGCTGGATTGCGCAGACAAGGAGTCCAGATGGCCACCGACGAGACGGCCGTGGGCCGCCCGGAGCGCGCGGCCCGGCAGATCGGCGACCTCGCTCGCGCCGCATCCCCCGGCACCTGGCTGGGCACCAAGGAGGATGTGCGCAGGACCTGCGACGTATCGGTCGGCACGTTCAACGAGGCGCTCCGCCTCGCCCAGTCCCGAGGACTGGTCAGGGTGCGGCCCGGGCCCGGCGGCGGGCTCTTCGCCGCCGCACAGTCACCGCTGGCCCGGCTGGGCAACTCGGTGCTGGCCCTGGACACCGACGAGACGTCGGTCGCCGACGCCATCCGGATCCGCGACGCGCTCGAACCGTTGATCATCAACGACGCGGCGTGGCACTCCTCCCCCGCCGACATCGCCACCTACCGGGCCCAGCTCGACGCCATGGCCGCGGCGAGGGACGACGCGGACCCGACGGCCTTCCTGCACGCGAACTGGCAGCTGCACGAACGGCTCGCCGGCGTCAACCCCAGCCCGATGCTGCGCGCGATGTACACCGCGCTGCTCGACGTCGTCCGCAACCACACCACCGCGGTCCACGCCGCCGAGGGACACACCACCGACGAGCTCATGCAGACCCGGTACGAGGCACACGTCGAACTCGTCGCCGCCGTGGCCGACGGCGACCCGGAACGCATCCGCGGCGCCATCGCCCGGCACAGCGTCGTGCACGCCAACGACCACCGGCAGGCCGACCGGACGACCTGACCCGCGCGCACGCCCTGCCGGTACACCGCCGAGGAGGACCACATGCCGTTGCACCTTCCCGAGGGGAAGCGTCTCGCCGTCAACATCGGCGTCGACTTCGACGCCCACTCCGTCTGGATGGGGCTGTTCGAGCGAACCAGCCCGCTGTACCTGTCCCGCGGCGAGTTCGGCGCCGAGGTCGGCGTTCCCCGTCTCCTCGATCTGTTCGACCGGCACGACGTGCGCGCGACGTTCTTCACCCCGACCCACACCATGGCGACCTTCCCGGACCGCGTCGCGGCCGTCGTCGACGCCGGCCACGAGATCGCCGCACACGGCTGTTACCACGAGTTCGTCCCGGCCCTCGACGCGCCGGAGGAGCGTCGCCTCATGGAGGTGACGATCGGGCTGCACGAGAAGTACATCGGTCGCCGCCCGATCGGCTACCGGTCACCGGCATCCGACTTCACCGACGAGACCCACCGGCTGCTGGAGGAGTTCGGGTTCGGCTACGACTCGTCGCTGATGGGGCGAGACTTCCAGCCGTACCGCCCGCGGCCCGTCACCACCGTCGACCGGGAACGGGGCAACACCTTCGGCGACCCCGCCTCGTTCCTGGAGTTCCCGGTCTCCTGGTACCTCGGCGACTTCCCCGCCACCGAGTACGTGCCGGGAGCCAACCCGGGATTCACCCCGATCGAGCCGCTGCTGACCCAGTGGATGGAGCAGTTCGACTACGCCTACGCGAACGAGCCGAACGGATCGGTCTGTCTGACGGTTCACCCGCAGTGCATCGGCCGAGCCCACCACATCATGGCGCTGGAACGGTTCGTCGAGTACGTCGGCTCGCACCGCGACGTCTGGCTGGCCCCCCTCCGCGACCTGGCCGCCAGGTGGGAGGACACACGCACCTGAGCATCGATCGGCCGTCATGCGTTCCGTTCCGGAGGAAGGCACGCGGCCGACTTGACGGTGCCCACCGAGCGCCCGCTCGCGGGTGTCTCGCTCCGGCCCGCCGGGGGCCACCGGACATCGCGTGGCGACGGGATCTCCCCGAGAGCGCGTGCGGGTGATGTCCGAAGACCATGTTCGAAGCAGCAGATGACGATCGGAGGCGACCGGTGATGGCGAACGGTCTGGTCGACGTGCACGCGCACTTCACCACGCCCGACTACATCGAGTCGGCGAAGGCGGCCGGACGGGTGGAGCCGGACGGGATGCCGGAGGCGTTCTGGCCGCGCTGGAGCGCGCAGGACCATCTCGACCTGATGGACACGGCAGGCATCGAGCGGGCCATGCTGTCACTGTCCTCACCGGGCGTGCACTTCGGTGACGACGCCGCGGCCCGGGTACTCACCCGTGAGATCAACGAGTTCTGCGCGGGCGTCGTGCGGGCGCACCCGCACAGGTTCGGTCAGCTCGCCACGCTGCCACTGCCCGACGTCGACGGTGCACTGGACGAACTCGCCTACTGCTTCGACGAGCTCGGCGCCGACGGGGTCGCGCTGCTGTCCAACCACGGCGGCGTACGGCTGGGCGACCCGCGGTTCGCACCCGTCCTGGCCGAGCTGGATCGGCGCGCGGCGGTCGTGCTGCTGCATCCGACCACCTGCCGGGGCCACGAGGAGCTCTCCTCGGGTCGGCCGCAGCCGATGATCGAGTTCCTGTTCGAGACGGCGCGCACCGTGGTCGACTTCATCCTCGGTGGTGCGGCGGAGCGCTTCCGCGACATCCGCCTGATCGTGCCGCACCTCGGTGGCGTGCTGCCGCTGCTCGCCGAACGGGTCGAACTGTTCCGGGCGATCAGCGGAGCGCCCGCCGACCGGACCACGGTCGCCGAGCTGCTCGGGCGGTTCTACTACGAGCTGGCCGGGACACCGTCGACAACGCAGATCGCGGCGCTGAACTCCATCGCCAGTCCGGACCGGCTGCTCTACGGCAGTGACTACGCCTGGACGCCTCGCGAGCACGCGATCGACCTGCTGCGGGCGCTCGACACGGTGCTGGCCGCCGAACACGACGACTGGCGCAGGCAGACGACCGAGAACGCGCACGCCCTCTTCGGACGAGGCGGCTGAAACGTCGGAAACCCGTGTCGGGTGGGCCGGGCAGGCGCCGGATGGTCCGAGTCGACGACCGCGGTGCGCCGCCGGGCCGGACGGCTGCGCTCCTCGACCGGGTGGTCAGGACCGATCCGGCCCGGATCAGGCCGAAACGCCGGGCCGGTGGGGCGCCGGCCCGCGCCCCGAACCCGCGTCGGCCGGCAGCTGGTAGACCACCAGGGTCTGGTCGGGCCGCTCGGCGACCTGGAACGCGGCGTGCGGCACGGTGATCACACCCAGCCGGGGATGCCGGAGGCGTTTGTGGCCCGCGTGGCTGAACTGGATGTCGTACTGCGGCCACCATTCGCGCGCCTCGGGGCTGGCCGCCGTCAGCTCGGCCACCAGCCTGGCCACCCGCGGGTGGCCGGAGTGCCGCCCCGCGATCGCGCGCAGCCGGGCCAGGATGTGGCGTGCCTCCGGCTCCCAGTCGACCAGCACGTCTCGGGCTGCGGGCTCGGTGAGCATCCAGCGCACGAGGTTGCCGCCCGGACCGACACCCGGCAGGAGCTCGGCGGCGGCGGCGTTGCACGCGAGGATGTCGTAGCAGACGCCGGTGACGTAGGCGGGGTTGTCGCCCAGCAACGCCGGGACCGCCGCGACCTCGGGCGTGACCTGCTCGGCGAGGTCCTCCTCGGGGGCGGCCGTGCCGCCGGCGAGGCGGCGGAGGTGCTCCTGCTCGGCGTCGGTGAGCCGCAGCGCGCGGGCCAGGGCGTCGAGCACCTGGCGGGACGGGCGCACGTCACGGCCCTGTTCGAGGTAGGTGAGCCAGGTGGCGCTGATGCCCGCCAGCAACGCCAGCTCCTCGCGGCGCAGCCCGGGGGTGCGGCGGCGGCCGGTGACCGGCAGGCCCGCGTCGGCCGGGGCCATTCGCTCCCGGCGGCTGCGCAGGAACGCGCCCAGCTCCACGCTCACCCTGGAACCTCCGATACCAGAACAACGCGATTCTGGATACCAGCTTAATCTGCTGCCAGGCTGCGTTCATGCGAGCTTGGACTGTTGCTTCACCAGACGACGGCGTACGCCTCCGCGAGGTACCGGAACCCACCCTCCAGGGCGGTGGCGTCCTGATCGACGTGCTCGCCGCGCACGTCCCGGCGTACACGAAGGCGGTGGTGCGCGGGAACCGCGGCGGCCTGCCGGTACCGCTGACCCTGGGTCCCGCCTGCGTCGGCCGGGTGATCGACGTCGCGCCCGACGTGTTCGGTGTCGCGCCGGGCGACATCGTGCTGGACACGGCGCTGCTCGACGCGGGGGACGGCGACGCGATACTGGTGGGCTGGGTCGGCCTCGGCGGTTCCGGCGCCGGCAGCGAGCGCACCGACCGGATGCGTGCGGTGTGGCGCGATGGCGTCTTCGCCGAACGGGCATTGTGCGCCAAGGAGACGCTGGTCCGGCTGCCCGGCGCGGAGCGGTACCCGGACCCGGCCCGGCTGTCGTTCCTGCCGTGGCTCTGCATCGCCGCCTCGGGGCTGTCCGCCGCGGGCCCGCTGGCCGGCCGAGATGTGGCGGTGATCGGTGCGACCGGCCAGCTGGGCGGCGCGGCGGTGTTGATGGCACTGGCGCAGGGCGCGGCGACGGTGACCGCGGTGGGCCGCAACCAGCGGGCGCTCGACCGGCTGGCCGGGCTCGGCCCCCGGGTGCGCACCCACCGGTTGACCGGCGATCGCCCGACGGACGCGGCGGGAATCGGCCCGGTGCATGTCGCGCTCGACACTCTCGGCGCCACGCCGACCCCGGACGCGACCATGGCCGGCTACGACAGCCTGCGGGAACGCGGCACCCTCGTCCTGGTCGGCGGGGTGCGCCAGGAGCTGCCCATCCCGTACGGTGACCTGATGCGCCGCGGACTCACCGTGCGCGGCTCCTGGATGAGCGACGAGCAGACGGTGACCACGGTGTGGAACCTGATCCGCTCCGGCCTGCTGGACCTGTCCGCGGTCGAGCCGCTGCCCGTCGGGCTGGACGACCCGGCAGCCGCCCTCGACCTGGCGGAACGCACGACCGGTCTGGACTTCGTCGCACTCCTGCCCGCACCGGCCCCGCAGCCGGTCACCCCCGGCCGGGGGTGACCGGCGGGGCGCTCGGGCGGCGATCAGTCGGGCAGCAGGCCGGCCTCGCGCAGCAGGGTGGACAGGCCGGCGCCGTCCGGGGCGGACAGCCAGGTCAGATCGCGGGTGTTCGGCGCACCGTGCGGTGCCGGCAGCCCCCGGGCCAGCAGC
Source organism: Actinocatenispora thailandica (assembly GCF_016865425.1). Classification (NCBI taxonomy): domain Bacteria; kingdom Bacillati; phylum Actinomycetota; class Actinomycetes; order Micromonosporales; family Micromonosporaceae; genus Actinocatenispora; species Actinocatenispora thailandica. The sequence continues at coordinate 3,792,286 of NZ_AP023355.1, forward strand.
GACTGGGCCGGTGACAGCCGGCGGATCGCCACCGCGGCCACGTGCTCGCCGAACTCGGCGGCGAACTCCGCGTACAGCTGCTCGTCGTGCTGCCCGTCGTCACCGATCAGCAACCACCGGATCGACGGGAACTCCCGGGTCAGCCGGCGCAGCGTGTCCCGCTTGTGCTCGCGCCCGCTGCGAAACCACGAGTCGGTGGTCGGCCCCCAGTCGGTCAGCAGCAGCGGGCCGGCCGGGAACAGGTGCCGGGACAGGAACCGGGACAGCGTCGGCGCCACGTTCCAGGCGCCGGTGGACAGGTAGAACACCGGCGATCCCGGGTGCCCGGTCGCGAGCCGCTCGTACAACACGGCCATGCCCGGCACCGAGGCACGGGCGTGCTCGTCCAGAACGAACGTGTTCCAGGCGGCGAGCAGCGGTCGCGGCAGCGCGGTGACCATCACGGTGTCGTCCACGTCGGAGACGATGCCGAACCGGACGTCCGGGTCGACGACCCGGACGGGCGCCGGCACGGCCGCGGTGCCCTCGCTCTCCAACAGCACTTGGTCCCAGCCGGGGGTCAGCTCGGCGTCCACCCGCAGGTCGACGAACCCGCCGCGGTCGGTGAGCGCCTCGACCCTGCGCTCCCCCGCCACGATCGTCACCGGCACACCCTGCGCCGGGACCGACGTGAAGCTGCGCCAGCCGCGTACCTTGCGGTGTTTCGTGCGGGGTCGCGGCGGCCGCGGGTCCGGCGGTCGCAGCAGCACCCGGCAGATCACCCGGGCCCAGTCCGGGGCGCCGTAGCCCGCGTACGGGACGATCATCGTGCGCCAGCCCCGCTGCCGCAGGCGCCGCTCGGCGAGCGCACGCATCGAGTCCGACACCCGGGCGGCCCGGTGCATCGGCGTCTCGTCGGTACCCGTCGACATTTCGCCAACCATGCCACATCCACCTGAACGGCCGCCGCAACCCGCCGGTGACCGGACCGTGGACCGCAGGTTGCGGAGCTCAGCCGCGGGCGTCCAGCACACCGTGCCGCAGCGCGAACAGGGCCGCCTCGGTGCGGGAGGCGGCACCGGTCTTGCGCAGCACGTTCGACACGTGCACGGTCGCGGTCCGGACCGAGATGTCCAGTGCCCGAGCCAGCTGCCGGTTGGTCATCCCGTCGGCGAGCAGCCGCACCACGTCGCGTTCCCGCGCGGTCAGCGACGCCCAGCGCCGGGTCGCGTCGCTGTCCGCCGGCCAGGCCGATCCCGATACCGCATTCGACCGGGCCGCGCCGACCGCCGAGCGCAGCGACGGCAGCGCCGCGGCGGCCAGCGACTCGGCCAGGATCGGCTGTTCGAAGCGCAGCCCGCCGCCGGCGTCGAACCGCAGGACGCCGCTGGACACCAGCCGGTCGACGGCGGCGTCCGGCGCCGGCCGGCCGTCGTCGGCGGGCGGCGCGAACCGGGCCAGGGCCGCCGGCTCGACCGGCTCGCCGAGCAGCGCGGCGGCCTGCGCGAGGCGGACCAGCCCGGCCGGTACCCGATCGGTCGCCAGCGCGACCAGCTGGTCACCGGGCGGGCCGGTCAGCTCGCCGGCGGCGACCAGTTCGGTCAGCCAGGACGGATTCCCGCCGGTCCGGCGCCACACCCGGGCGGCGAGATCGGCGTCGCCGGACGAGCGGCCCGGCAGCGCCGCGGCGACCTGCTCGACCGACAGCGGCGCGAGGTGCAGCCGGGTACTGCGGTCGGTGCCGCACAACCGGGCCAGCACCCGACCGGCCAGGCCACGGGCGGTTCGGCTGGTGACCAGCAGCAGCACCGGCAGGTCGGGGCGGCGGCCAGCTCGTCGACCACCTCCAGGCTGGCCGGGTCCAGGTCGTGCAGGTCCTCCACGACCAGCACGCCGGGCCCGGCCCGGTGCAGCGACCGGATCGCGTCCACCGCGGTCCGCAGCAGCGCCTCCGGCGCGAACCGCCGGGTGGCCGGTTCCGGCCGCTGGGTCAGCCAGGCGAGCGCATCGACCGAGATGCCGAGTTCGGCCGCGCCGCGACCGCTCAACGCCGACGCCGTCAGGTCGTACGGCGCGGGCTGGTGCGCCCGGGCCTGGCCGGTGAGCACCGGCCCCGGGGGCGGCGACAGCGCGGCCACCGCTTCGGCGGCGAGCCGGCTCTTGCCGGCGCCGATCTCCCCGGTGATCACCACGATCCGACACCGTGCCGGTTCGTCGCGTAACGTACGCCAGGCGGCCGACACCGCCCGCAGCTCGTCCGTACGCCCCACCAACGGCAGCACCCGCCCACCTCCGCCCGTCCACTCTAGAAGGCCCTGCCGCCCGTTCCCGAGGCCGCTACTACGTACAAGTACGTACAGACGCGCGGGCCCGGAATCGGCAGGGTGGGGTGGTGCGACCAGCAACGCGGCACGCGACCGCCAGCCACATCGGCCTGGTGTACGACCACAACGAGGACTGTGCGTACGCCGGCCGCCGGCTGTTCGCGATCGCCGACGGGGTGGGCGGCGAGGCCGCCGGCGAGGTGGCCAGCGCGCTCGCGATCGAGGCGGTGCGCGCCGCGGACACCCGCACGCCCCGACTGGACGCGCTCGTCGCCGACGCCAGCCGCCGGCTCGCCGCCGCGGTCGACGCCGAGCCGGCGCACGCCGGCATGGCGACCACCCTGACCGTACTGGCGCCGGAGCGGGACGCCATCCGGGTGGCGCACGTCGGCGACTCCCGCGCGTACCGGCTGCGCGACGGCGCGCTGAGCCAGCTGACCCGGGACGACACGTTCGTCCAGCAGCTGGTGGAGAGCGGCCACCTGGCCGCGGCGGACGTCCCGCGCCACCCGCACCGTTCGGTGGTGACCAGGGTCCTGGACGGCCGGCCGGTACCGGCCTGGCACGCCCGGCTGCCCGCCGCACCGGGCGACCGGTACCTGCTGTGCAGCGACGGGCTGCCGGACGCGGCGGGCGCCGCCGACATCGCCGACGTGCTGCGCGCCGAGGAGTCGCCGCGACGGGCCGCGGACCGGCTGATCGAGCTGGCCCTGGCCGGTGGCGGCCCGGACAACGTGACGGTCGTCGTGGTCGACCTGAAACCGGCCCGCCGCCGGCCCTGGCGCCGCTGACGGCGCCGTCAGCGGCGCGGCAGAGTGTGGGTCGGCGACGCCGGGGCCGGCCGCGGCGACGGCCGGGCGGCCGTCACGGTGCCATCAGGGTCAGCTCGAAGGTGTAGCGGGACGCGCGGTAGAGGTGGCAGCCGTACTCGACGGGTATCCCGCCGGCGTTGTAGGCGACCCGGGTCATGGCGAGCAGCGGGGCGCCGCGAGGTTCGTCCAGCAGCCGGGCCTCGGCGGAACTGGCCCGCCGGGCGCCGATGGTCTGGTCGGCCACCCGCAGCCGGATCCCGGCGTCGCGCAGCGCCGCGTACAGTCCACCGGCGACGAGCTGGGTGCGGGTCAGGTCGGCCACCGCGACCGGCAGGTGGTTGTGCATCAGCGCGAGCGGCTCCCCCGCGGCGAAGCGCAACCGTTCCAGGTAGGTCACCTCGGCTCCGGGTTCGATCCGCAGCGCCGCCGCGACCTGCTCGTCCGCGGTGCGCCGCTCCAGCGTGAGCAGCTCGGTGCGGGGCTGCTGGTGGGCGCTGGCCAGATCCTCGTACAGGCTGGTCAGCTCCAGCCTGCGGCGGACCCGGTCGTGCACCACCTGGGTGCCGACGCCGCGCTTGCGGGTCAGCATGCCGCGGTCCACCAGGTGCGCGATGGCCTGGCGCATGGTCGGGCGGGACAGGCCGAGCTCGTCGGCGAGCTGGATCTCGTTGTCCAGCCGGCTGCCGGGTGCCAGTTCGCCGCTCTCGATCAGCTCCTCCAGCCGGGAGGCGACCTGGAAGTAGAGCGGGATCGGGCTGCTGCGGTCGATCGTGATCAGGTCGGTCACGCGGGTCACGTCGGGCTCCCTTGCTGTCCGCGGCGGTTCGCGCCGCCGCCACCCCACCTGCTCAGGGCCACAGATTATCAATACGTCCGTATGTCCTAACAAATGCTTGACGGGTCGGCTCCGGCCGGGATACAACGGTGTCGCTCCCTCACCCGCCGGGCCACGGGATCACCACAGACCGCAGGAAGGCAGCAACGCATGCGCATCGGACTCGTCGGGGCGGGCCGCATCGGCGCCTGTCACGCCGGTAGCCTCAGCCGCCTGGCCGGCGTCGACGAGGTGCTGCTCGCCGATCCCGATCCGGCCCGGGTCGAGCTCGTCGCCGCCGACACCAGCGCTCGCCCGGCCCGGATGGCCGACCTGCTCGACCGCGCCGACGGTGTGGTCGTCGCGACCCCGACCGGTACCCACGCGCAGCTGATCCGGCGGATCGCCGATGCCGGCCTACCGATCTTCTGCGAGAAGCCGGTCGCCGCCGACGTGGCCGAGACCCGCGCCGTCCTGGCGCACGTCGCCGCGGCCGGGGTCGCGCTGCACGTCGGGTTCCAGCGGCGCTTCGACGCCGGCTTCGCCGCGGTACGCGAGGCGGTGCGCGCCGGTGAGCTGGGCGTGCTGCACACCGTCCGCGCCTGCACCAGCGACCCGCGACCGCCGAGCCCCGAGTACCTCGCCCACTCCGGTGGCATCTTCCGCGACTGTGCGGTGCACGACTTCGACGCGGTGCGCTGGATCACCGGCCAGGAGGTGACGGAGGTCAGCGCGCTCGGCGGGACCACCGGCGCCGCGCACTTCGCCGAGCACGGCGACGTGGACACCGCGGTCGCGGTGCTGACCCTGTCCGGCGGATGCCTCGCCAGCTGCACCGCCACCCGGTACAACGGGGGCGGCTACGACGTCCGGCTGGAGGCGTGCGGGCGGGACGGCACGCTGGTGGCCGGGCTGGACGCCCGCGCGCCGCTGCCGTCCGCCGAGCCGGGCTGGCCGGCACCCGGCACGCCGTACCAGGGGTTCGCGGACCGGTTCGCCGCGGCGTACTCCGCCGAGCTGGCCGCGTTCGTCGAGGTGGTCCGCGGCGAGCGGGACGCACCGTGCACCGGCGCCGACGCGCTCGCCGCGCTGCTGGTCGCCGAGGCCGCCGAGCGGTCCCGGCGCGAGCACCGACCGGTCCGGGTCGAGGAGGTCGCGTGAGCACCGCTGATCCTTCCCGCGGAGGCGGCGTGAGCACCGCCGACGTGATCCTTCCCGCGGAGGCGGCCATGAGCACCGCCGACGTGATCCTTCCCGCGGAGGCGGCCATGAGCACCGCCGACGTGATCCTTCCCGCGGAGGCGGCGTGAGTAGCGCCGCACGGATCGCCGCGGCGCCGATCTCCTGGGGTGTCTGCGAGGTGCCGGGCTGGGGCCACCAGCTCGCTCCGCAGCGGGTACTGGCCGAGATGGCGGCGCTCGGGCTGTCCGCCACCGAGTTCGGACCGGACGGTTTCCTGCCGGCGGCACCGACCGAGCGGGCGGCGCTGCTCGCCGGGTACGGCATGGTCGCGGTCGGCGGTTTCGTGCCGGTGGCGCTGCACACCGACGGCGCGGTCGACCGGGTCCTGTCACACTTCCCGGCGTTTCGCGCGACGGCTGCCGACACCCTGGTGCTCGCCGCGGCGAGCGGCACCGACGGGTACGACGACCGTCCCGAGCTGTCCGCGGAGCAGTGGCGCACCCTGCTGAGCAACCTGGACGAGATCGCCGCGCGGGCCACCGACGCCGGACTGGTCGCGACCCTGCATCCGCACGTCGGCACCCTGGTGGAGAACGGCGCGGAGGTCGAGCGGGTGCTCGACGGCAGCCGCGTCGGACTGTGCCTGGACACCGGTCACCTGCTGGTCGGCGGGGTGGACCCGGTGGCGTTGAGCCGATCGGCGGCCGACCGGATCGGCCACGTGCACCTCAAGGACGTCGACGCGGCGCTCGCCGCCGCGGTGCGCGCCGGCACGGTGCCCTACAGCACCGCGGTACGCGACGGGTTGTACCGGCCGCTCGGCGCCGGTGACGTGGACGTGCCGGCGATCGTCGCCGCCCTCGGCGACTACCCCGGCTGGTACGTGCTGGAGCAGGACGTGGTGCTGTCGGGTGAACCGGCGCCCGGCGCCGGCCCGGCCGTCGACGTCGCCGCCAGCCTGGCCCGGCTGCGGGCGGTGCTGTCGTGACCGGGGCGGGCTTCGACGTGTTGGCCGTCGGCCGGCTCGGCGTCGATCTGTACCCGCAGCGCATCGGCACCCCGCTGGCGCAGGTCGAGCAGTTCGGCCGCTACCTCGGCGGTACCGCGGCGAACGTCGCGGTCGCCGCGGCCCGGCACGGCCGCCGGGTGGCGCTGGTCTCGCGCACCGGCGCCGACCCGTTCGGCGAGTTCCTGCACACCGCGCTGCGCGAGTTCGGGGTTGACGACCGGTGGGTGACGCCGGTGCCGGAGCTGCCGACGCCGATCACGTTCTGCGAGATCTTCCCGCCCGACACGTTCCCGATCTGGTTCTACCGCTACCCGGCCGCACCGGACCTGCAGCTCGGTCCGGACGAGATCGACCTGGACGCGGTGGCCGCGGCGCGGGTGCTGTGGCTGACCGGTACCGGGCTGTCCGCGCAGCCGAGCCGGGCCGGCCATCACGCGATGCTCGCCGCCCGGGACCGGCGGCCGTACACGGTGCTGGACCTGGACTACCGGCCGACGCTGTGGCCGGACGAGGCGACCGCGCGGCGCGAGATCGGCGCGGCGGTGACGCAGGTCGACGTCGCGGTCGGCAACCTGGCCGAGTGCGAGATCGCGGTCGGTGAGGCCGAACCGGAGGCGGCGGCCGAGGCGCTGCTCGCCGCCGGGGTGCGGCTCGCGGTGGTGAAGCAGGGACCGGCGGGCGTGCTGGCCCGCACCGCCACCGAACGGGTGCAGCTGCCGCCGCTGCCGGTGGAGGTGGTCAACGGGCTCGGTGCCGGCGACGCGTTCGGCGGCGCGCTGTGCCACGGGCTGCTGGCCGGCTGGCCGCTCGCCGACACGGTGCGGTTCGCCAACGCGGCCGGCGCGCTCGCGGCCGGGCGGCTGGCCTGCTCGGTCGACATGCCGTACACCGCGGAGGTGGCGGCGCTGCTGGATCGGGCGGCCGCCGATGCCTGAGCCGCTCCGCGCCCGGCTGGTACGCACCCGGGCCACCGCGCCGGACTCGGTGCGGGTGGCCGCGGCGAACCGGCCCCGCGGGCCGGAACTGGCGCAGCGGGGGCGGTTCCTGCTGATCGCCGCCGACCACCCGGCCCGCGCGTCGATGACCGTACGGGGGCGGGCGAACGCGATGGCCGACCGGGTCGACCTGCTCGACCGGCTGCTCGTCGCGCTGTCCCGGCCCGGGGTCGCCGGGGTGCTCGGTACCGCCGACATCCTGGAGGACCTGCTGCTGCTCGACGCGCTGGCGGGCAAGATCGTGGTCGGTTCGATGAACCGGGGCGGGGTGCCGGGGACCGTCTTCGAGATCGACGACCGGTTCACCGCCTACGACGCGGACACGCTCACCGCGATGCGCTTCGACGCCGGCAAGATGCTGCTGCGCATCGACCCGGACGACCCGGCCACCGCGAGCGCGCTGGAGCGCTGCGCGCAGGCGGTGTCCGCGCTCGCGGCGCGCGAACTGGTCTCGGTCGTGGAGCCCTTCTGGGTACGCCGGGACGGCGCCGGCGCGCGGGTCAACGACCTGTCCACCGACGCGGTGATCCGGTCGGTCGCGGTGGCGCAGGCGCTGGGCAGCCGCTCGGCGTACACCTGGTTGAAGCTGCCGGTGGTCGACGACATGCCGCGGGTGCTGGCCGCCACCACGCTGCCGGTGGTGCTGCTCGGCGGTGACCCGCAGGGCGACCCGGACGCGAGCTACCAGGCGTGGCGGCGGGCGCTGACCGACGAGTCGGTGCGCGGGCTGGTCGTCGGCCGGGCCCTGCTGTACCCGCCGGACGACGACGTCGCCGCGGCCGTCGACACCGCCGCCGGCCTGTTGTGAGGGGACCTGAGAATGGACTGGTACCAGCCGTTCGGCGACACCGCGAGCCCACCGTGGACGGTCCGCACCGGACTCACCCACGCCGGGCTGTCGGTGCTGGCGCTGCCGCCGGGCGGCAGCGCGACGATCGACACCGGCGAGCAGGAGATGCTGGTCCTGCCGTTGGCCGGCGCCGCGCACGTCGATCGCGGTGGCCAGCGGTACGAACTGCGGGGCCGGGCCGACGTGTTCGCCGGGCGCAGTGACTTCGCCTACCTGCCGCGGCACTCGGAGGTGACGATCGGTTCGGCCGGCGGCGGCCGGTTCGCCGTCGCCGCCGGGCCCTGCGAACGCGACCTCGGCTTCCGGTACGGGCCGGCCGAGCAGGTGCCGGTCGAGCTGCGCGGCGCCGGGCGGTGCAGCCGGCAGATCCACAATCTCGCCGCGGCCGACGGTTTCGAGTGCGACCGGCTGATCGTGGTGGAGGTGCTCACCCCGGACGGCAACTGGTCCAGCTACCCGCCGCACAAACACGACGAGCACTCCGCGGTGGAGTCGGAGCTGGAGGAGATCTACTACTTCGAGATCGGTGGCGACGGCGCCGGTTACCACCGGGTGTACGGCACCGCGCAGCGACCGATCGACGTGCTCGCCGAGGTGCGTACCGGTGACGTGGTGCTGGTGCCGCACGGCTGGCACGGCCCGTCGATGGCGGCGCCCGGCTACCCGATGTACTACCTGAACGTGATGGCCGGGCCGCGATCCGAGCGAGCCTGGCGGATCCGCGACGATCCGGCGCACGCCTGGATACGGTCCAGCTGGGACGGTGTGCCGGTCGACGACCGGCTACCGATGAGCGACGCGGAGGGGACGCCATGACGCGGGCGACGGTGGCGCAGGCGCTGGTGCGCTACCTGGCGAACCAGTACACCGAGCGGGACGGGGTGCGGCGGCGGCTGTTCGCCGGCTGCTTCGGCATCTTTGGGCACGGCAACATCGCCGGGATCGGCCAGGCGCTGCTGCAGGCCGGCGACGAGCTGCGCTACCACCAGGCCCGCAACGAGCAGGCGATGGTGCACACCGCCGCCGCGTACGCGCGGGTCAGCGACCGGCTGTCCACCTTCGCCTGCACCTCCTCGATCGGGCCGGGCGCGACGAACATGGTCACCGGCGCGGCCGGCGCCACCATCAACCGGCTGCCGGTGCTGCTGCTGCCGGGCGACGTGTTCGCGACCCGGCCGGCCGACCCGGTCCTGCAGCAGTTGCAGACCGGCTACGCCGGGGACGTGTCGGTCAACGACTGCCTGCGCCCGGTCTCGGTGTACTTCGACCGCATCATGCGCCCCGAGCAGCTGCTCGATGCGGCGCCCGCGGCGATGCGGGCGCTGACCGACCCGGCCGCGACCGGTGCGGTCACCCTGGCGCTGCCGCAGGACGTGCAGGCCGAGGCGTACGACTGGCCGGCGGCGTTCGCCGCGCCCCGGGTCTGGCCGGTGCGCCGCGGCCTCGCCGACCCGGAGTCGCTCGCCGAGGCGGTGGCCGCGATCCGGGCCGCGCGCCGGCCGCTGATCGTCGCCGGCGGCGGCGTGCGGTACTCGGCCGCCACCGAGGCGCTCGCCGAGTTCGCCGCCGCGACGGGCATCCCGGTCGCCGAGACGCAGGCCGGCAAGGGCTCGCTGCGGCACGACCACCCGGCCGCGGTCGGCGCGATCGGGGCCACCGGTACCACCGCGGCGAACGCGCTCGCCGCCGAGGCCGATCTGGTGCTCGGCATCGGTACCCGGTTCACCGACTTCACCACCGCCTCGCACACCGCGTTCGCCGATCCGGACGTGCGGTTCGTCAACGTCAACGTGTGCGCCGCCGACGCGGTCCGGCTCGGTGGTATCGCGGTGCTCGCGGACGCCCGCCGCGCGCTGGAGCAGCTGAGAGCCGCGCTGGCCGGCTGGTCGGTACCCGACTCCTACCGCACCCGGGCCCGCGACCTCGCCGCGGCCTGGTCGTCCACCGTGGACGGCGCCTACCGGCTGGGACACCGTCCGCTGCCGGCGCAGAGCGAGGTGATCGGCGCGGTGAACGAGGCCGCCACCGACGCCGACGTGGTGGTGTGCGCCGCCGGTTCGATGCCCGGCGACCTGCACAAGCTGTGGCGATCCGGCGCACCCCGGCAGTACCACGTGGAGTACGGGTACTCGTGCATGGGGTACGAGATCGCCGGCGGGCTCGGCGCGAAGCTCGCGATCGGCGCCGAGGGCGAGGTGTTCGTCCTGGTCGGCGACGGGTCGTACCTGATGATGGCGCAGGAGCTGGTGACCGCGGTCGCCGAGGGCGTCAAGCTGATCGTGGTACTGGTCGACAACTCCGGGTTCGCGTCCATCGGCGCGCTGTCCGAAACCGTCGGCGCGCCCCGCTTCGGTACCTGGTACCGCTACCGCGACGCGGGCGGTGGGTTGACCGGCGACGTGTTGCCGACCGACCTCGCCGCCAACGCCGCCAGCCTGGGTGCCGCGGTGTCCAGCGTGGCCACCGTGCCGGAACTGCGCTCGGCGCTGGCCGCGGCGCGCGACGCCGAGCGCACCACGGTGATCCGGATCCGGACCGACCCGCTGGTCCCGGCGCCGGACTCGGCCGCCTGGTGGGACGTCCCGGTCGCCCAGACCGCCACCCTGGACGCCACCACCGCCGCGCGCCGCGAGTACGAGCGGGCCAAGCGGGCGCAACGCAGCTACCGGTAGGGAAGGTGGGGGCAGTGCAGACGATCGAACACTGGATCGACGGGGCGACGACCGCCGGCGGCGGCGCGCGCACGGCCCCGGTGTACGACCCGGCGACCGGTCAGGTGCGGGCGCGGGTACGGCTGGCCGAGGCGTCCGATGTGGACGCCGCGGTCGGGTCGGCGAAGGCGGCGTTCGACGGCTGGCACCAGCTGTCGATCGCCCGGCGCACCGAGGTCCTGTTCCGGTTCCGGGAGCTGCTCGCCGCGCACACCGACGAGCTGGCCGAGGCGATCACCGACGAGCACGGCAAGACGCTCGACGACGCCCGGGGCGAGGTGGCCCGGGGCCGCGAGGTCGTCGAGTTCGCCTGCGGGATCGGTCACCTGCTCCAGGGCGGGTACTCCGACCAGGTGTCCACCGGGGTGGACACCTGGTCGCTGCGGGCGCCGCTCGGCGTGTGCGCCGGGATCACCCCGTTCAACTTCCCGGCGATGGTGCCGCTGTGGATGCATCCGATCGCGATCGCCGCGGGCAACACGTTCGTGCTCAAACCCAGCGAGCGGGATCCCTCCGCGTCGCTGATCCTGGCCCGGCTGTGGCAGCGGGCCGGGCTGCCGGACGGCGTGTTCACCGTGCTGCACGGGGACGCGGTAGCGGTCGACGCACTGGTCGACCATCCCGACGTGGCCGCGGTGTCGTTCGTCGGGTCCACCCCGATCGCCCGGCACGTGTACCAGCGGGGCACTGCCGCGGGCAAGCGGGTGCAGGCGCTGGGCGGCGCGAAGAACCACGCGGTGGTACTGCCGGACGCCGACCTCGCGGACGCCGCCCGGCAGATCACCGGCGCCGCGTACGGGTCGGCCGGCCAGCGGTGCATGGCGATCTCGGCCGTGGTCGCGGTGGGCGACTGCGCCGACGACCTGGTCGCCGCGCTGGCCACGCTGGCCGGCGGGATCCGGGTCGGCCCCGGCCGCGACCCGGGTACCGAGCTGGGGCCGGTGATCACCGCGCAGGCCGCCGAACGCATCGCCGCGCACGTCGAGCGGGCCGCCGCGGACGGCGCGACGCTGGTGGTCGACCGGCGCGAGCAGCCCGGCGACGGCTTCTTCGTCGGGCCGTGCCTGCTCGACCACGTGGATGCCGACCAGGAGATCTACCGCACCGAGGTGTTCGGGCCGGTGCTGGTGGTGTTGCGGGCGGCCACCCTGGACGAGGCGATCGCGCTGGTCAACGCGAACCCGTACGGGAACGGCGCGGCGATCTTCACCGGCAGCGGCGCCGCCGCCCGCCGGTTCGGCCGCGAGGTGACCGCCGGGATGGTCGGCGTCAACGTGCCGATCCCGGTGCCGGCCGCCTACCACTCGTTCGGCGGCTGGAAGGACTCGCTGTTCGGCGACACGCACATGTACGGCACCGAGGGCGTGGCGTTCTACACCCGCGCCAAGGCGGTCACCGCCCGCTGGCCGCGCGGCGCGGCGGCCCCGCAGTACCACTTCCCCACGACCTGAGGGGCGGCTGCCATGATCGCGTCGTGGTGGCCGGCCGGTCACCACGACGCGATCTTCGAGGCGGTCCGCATGTCCCGCATTCTCGCCCTGCCCGGCGCCGCGCCGCGGCTGGCATCCGGCGCCGTGGTCCTGCCCGGCGCGACCGTCGTCGGCGACGTCGGCCTGGCCGCCGACGTCGGCGTCTGGTACGGCGCGGTGCTGCGCGGCGACGTCGCGCCGGTGACGATCGGCGCCGGCAGCAACGTCCAGGACACCGCGGTGCTGCACGCCGACCCGGGCTTCCCGGCGAGCATCGGGGAACGGGTCACCATCGGGCACGGTGCCGTGGTGCACGGCGCGACGGTCGGCGACGACTGCCTGATCGGGATGCGCGCCACCGTGCTCAACGGCGCCCGGATCGAGCCCGGCTGCCTGATCGCCGCCGGCGCGGTGGTACCGCCCGGCACCCACGTGCCGGCCGGTTCGCTGGTCGCCGGTGTCCCGGGCCGGGTCCGCCGCCCGGTCACCGAGGCGGAGACCGCGACGATCGCCGCCTCCTGGCAGCTGTACGTGGCGCTCGCGCACCGGCACCGCGACGAGGCGACGCCCGCCTGACCCGCCCCCGCCGGTCGGGTGGACTTCAGGGCGTCGATACCGCGGCGTTACTGACTTGTCCGGCTCCGGGTGGTAGGCAGAAGGGCTGCCCACGCCGGGCGGCGCAGAGGTACCGACGGGACTGCCGACGAGGCTCGGGGCGCCGGCCGTCCTCCCCTACCGATCCAGGAGGACTCAGCGTGTTGTCACGCATCACAGCCGCCGTGCGCCGACGGCGGCGACGCGCCGTACTCGGCGGCGCGCTCGCCCTCGCCACGGCCGGTGGCCTGACCCTCGCCGCGGTCGCGCCCGCGCAGGCCGCATCCAGCGACGTGGTGATCGCCCAGGTGTACGGCGGCGGCGGCAACTCCGGCGCCACCCTCACCAACGACTACGTGCAGTTGAGCAACCGCGGTGGCACCGCGGTGGACGTGTCCGGCTGGAGCGTGCAGTACGCGTCGGCCAGCGGCACCAGCTGGCAGGTCACGAAGCTGACCGGCAGCATCCCGGCCGGCGCGAGCTACCTGGTCGCCGAGGCGGCCGGTGCCGGCGGCAGCACGCCGCTGACCGACCCGAACGTGACGGGCTCGATCGCGATGAGCGCCACCTCCGGCCGGGTCGCACTGGTCACCGCCGGCACCGCGCTGACCTGCGGCGCGTCCTGCGCCGGCACCAGCAGCGTGCGCGATTTCGTGGGGTACGGGAAGGTCACCGACGCCGAGGGCAGCCCGGTACCGGCGCTGTCCAACACCACCGCCGCGCTGCGCGGCGACGCCGCCGACTCCGACGACAACGCCACCGACTTCACCGTCGGCGACCCGGCCCCGGCCGGTACCGGCAGCACCCCGCCGCCCACCGGCGAGCCGGCCCGCATCCACGACATCCAGGGCGCCGCGCACCGCTCCCCGCTGACCGGCAAGGCGGTCACCGAGGTACCGGGCGTGGTCACCGCGGTCGGCCCGCGTGGCTTCTGGTTCCAGGACCCGCACCCGGACCGGAACCCGGCCACCAGCGAGGGCCTGTACGTGTTCACCTCGGCGAAGCCGACGGTGGCGCGCGGCGACAGCGTGTCGGTGGCCGGCACCGTCAGCGAGTACCGACCGGGAAACAGCGCCGCCAACCTCTCCACCACCGAGCTGACCCGGCCGACCGTCACGGTCACCGGGCACGACGCGCGGCTGCCGAAGCCGCGGGTGCTCGGCCCCGGCGGGCTGCGCATCCCGCGCGCGGTGCGCACCGACGCGCCCGGCGACGTGGAGAAGAGCGCCACGTTCGACCCGCGGCACAACGCACTCGATGCCTACGAGTCGGTCGAGGGGATGCTCGTCGCGGTGCGGCACGCCACCGCCGTCGGCCCGACCAACAAGTACGGTGAGCTGCCGGTGATGCCGGCCGGCGACCCGGGGGTGCGCACCCGCAACGGCGGTGTGAAGTACACCGGCTACGACAACGCGAACACCGGCCGGCTGATCCTGTCCTCGACGCTGGCGAAGGTACCGGACGCGAACACCGGCGATCGCCTGCCGGGCACCGTGTCCGGGGTGCTCGACTACCAGTTCGGCAACTACATGCTCTACCCGACCGCGACGCCGACGGTCGTCTCCGGCGGGCTGCGGCCGGGCACCACCCGGCCGCAGCGGGCGGGTGAGCTGTCGATCGCCACCTACAACGTGGAGAACCTCGCGCCGGCCGACCCGGCGAGCAAGTACGCCAAGCTCGCCACCGGCATCGTGCACAACCTGGCGTCGCCGGACATCGTCGCGGTGGAGGAGATCCAGGACAACGACGGGGCCACCAACGACGGCGTGGTCGCCGCGGACGTGACCTGGAACAAGCTGATCGACGCGGTGACCGCGGCCGGCGGGCCGCACTACCGGTGGCGCTCCATCGACCCGGTGAACGACCAGGACGGCGGCCAGCCCGGCGGCAACATCCGGGTCGGATTCCTGTTCCGTACCGACCGCGGGCTGTCCTTCGTGGACCGTTCGCCCGGCGACGCGACGACCCCGGAGGCGGTCACCTCGGTGCACGGCGTACCGCAGCTGACGCACTCGCCGGGGCGGGTGGCACCGGCCGACGACGCCTGGCAGGACTCGCGCAAGCCGCTCGCCGGCGAGTTCTCGTACCACGGCAAGCCGCTGTTCGTGATCGCGAACCACTTCGCGTCCAAGGGCGGCGACGACCCGCTGATGGGCCGCTACCAGCCGCCGGCGCGCGGTTCGGAGCAGCAGCGCGACCAGCAGGCCGTGCTGGTGCACCAGTTCGTCGGGCAGATCCAGGCGATCGACCGGTCGGCGGACATCGTGGTGCTCGGTGACCTGAACGACTACGAGTTCTCCGACACCGCGCACACCCTGACCGCCGGTCGCTCGCTCGTCGACCTGCCGGACACGCTGCCACTGCCCGAGCGCTACACCTACGACTACGAGGGCAACTCGGAGGTGCTGGACCATCTGCTGATCTCGCCGTCGTTGCTGCCGCGGCACGACTACCAGGTGGTGCACATCAACAGCGAGTTCGCCAACCAGACCAGCGATCACGACCCGCAGATCGCCCGGATCCGGCCGTAGCCACCGGCGCCGCCCGGTGTCGCGCCACGGCGCGGCCCGGGCGGCGCCGCCGCCCTCGTCCGGCCGGGTGGCCGGTCAGCCGGCCGGGGTGAGCACGAAGACCGGGATGATCCGGTCGGTCTTCGTCTGGTAGTCGGCGTAGTCGGGGTAGGCCTCGACCGCACGCTGCCACCAGGTGTCGCGCTCGGCGCCGGTCGCCTGGTGCGCCACCATCGCCTGTTTGACCGGCCCGTCCTGCAGTTCGACGTGTGGGTCGGCGACGAGGTTGTAGTACCAGACCGGGTGTTTCGGCGCGCCGCCCAGCGAGGCGACCACCGCGTACTCGCCGCCGTGCTCGACGCGCATCACCGGCGTCTTGCGGATCTTGCCGGTACGGGCGCCACGGCTGGTGAGGATCACCACCGGCATGCCGCGCATCGTGGTGCCCTCGGTGCCACCGGAGCTCTCGTACAGCTCGACCTGGTCCCGCGAGTGCTGGGACGGACTCGGAACGTACTCTCCCTGCAAAGCCATGCCGCCAGTCAACCTCTCCATCACGTCGATCGGACCCGATTCGAACGATAGGACGCCTTCGCGCCGGCGACCACGAGAGCACCGGGGCGGCTGGGCGGGCGACGTACCGTGGAAGCATGACTGAGCAGAGCACCAGCCGGCCGCTGCCGGCCACCGACGACGAGTGGCGCGAGCGGCTGAGCCCGGAGGAGTTCGCGGTGCTGCGGGAGGCGGCCACCGAGCGCCCGTTCACCGGGGAGTACGTGAACACCGCCACCGAGGGTGTCTACCGGTGCCGGGCCTGCGGGGCGGAGCTGTTCCGCAGCGACACCAAGTTCGAGTCGCACTGCGGCTGGCCGTCGTTCTACACCCCGCTGGCCGGCGAGGCGGTCCGGTTGATCACCGACACCAGCCTCGGCATGACCCGCACCGAGGTGCGCTGCGCCACCTGCGACTCGCACCTCGGCCACGTGTTCGAGGGCGAGGGCTACGACACCCCCACCGACCAGCGGTACTGCATCAACTCGATCTCGCTGACCCTGGAGCCGCGCGAGCCCGCCTCCTGATCCGGTGGAAGGGCACCGGCGAGAACCGCGGGTGGCCGGGCGCCGGCCGGGCGCCACAGACCGTCCGACCGGGTGTCCGCGCCCACCCGGTGACTGCGGCCGGTGCCCGTGGCGGGTGTCGCGGTCGGGCGCAATAGGCTCGGTGGTGTGAGTGACCTGACCTTGCGACGGGCCCGGTTCGCGCAGCTCTCCGGCCCCGAGCTGTACGAGATCCTGCGGTTGCGGGTGGACGTGTTCGTGGTCGAGCAGGACTGCCCGTACCCGGAACTCGACGGCCGGGACACCGAACCGGACACCGTACACCTGTGGTACGAGCGGGGCGGCCGGATCGCCTCGTACCTGCGCATCCTTGCCGAGCCTGGCGGCACCGCCCGGATCGGCCGGGTGTGCACCGCGGTCGACGAGCGCGGCGCTGGCCTCGCCGGTCAGCTGCTCGACCAGGCGCTCGCCGCGATCGGGCCACGCACCGTCGCGCTCAGCGCGCAGAGCCATCTGACCGCATTCTATGCCCGGTACGGCTTTCGACCGGATGGCGAGGGCTATCTGGAAGATGGCATCCCGCACACACCGATGGTGCGTTCGCGCGACCACCCACCGGCCACGTAGGGTCGGCATCGGCGCCGGTCGATCGGCTGGTCGCGGCGCCGTACGAGGCCCCGGCGACCCGACACCCCCTGCGGTCGGGGTCTCTCGCCCGACAGCCGGCGCAGCGATGCCCGGTGGAAAGGAAGCAGGCATGGACGCTGGCAGCCGAAACGCTCTCGGTACCGACGATCTGGAGCTGCTGCGCAAGCAGTTCGCCGCGAACCCGGCGAACCGGCTCGCGCAGAACGCCGTGGCGGCGACCCCGGTCGACCAGGTGGCGCTGGACCGCTCGGTGGGCAACGGGATCGACCACGCCGTGTCCCACCTGCTCGACGACTGGAAGGCCACCGACCAGCGCAAGAGCGGCCGGTGCTGGCTGTTCGCCGGGCTCAACCTGCTGCGGGTCGGCGCCAAGCGGAAGCTGAACCTGAAGGACTTCGAGTTCTCCCAGAACCACCTGATGTTCTGGGACAAGCTGGAGCGCGCCAACTACTTCCTGACCGCGATGATCGAGACCGCCGGCGCCGACGTCGACGACCGTACCGTCGCGCACCTGCTCGGCACCGTGGCCGAGGACGGCGGCCAGTGGAACATGTTCGTCGCGCTGGTGGCCAAGCACGGGCTGGTGCCGAAGACGGCGATGCCGGAGACCGACTCGTCCGGGCAGACCGCCCGGATGAACTCGATCCTGCAGAAGGTGCTGCGCGAGGGCGCGCACGCGCTGCGCACCGCGGCCGCCGCCGGCGCCACCGACGCCGAGCTCGACGAGCAGCGGCGCGAGATCCTCGCCGTGGTGTACCGGGTGCTCGCCATCCACCTGGGCAACCCGCCGGAGCGGTTCGAGTGGCAGTGGACCGACGCCGACCGGCAGTACCACCGGGACGGCGAGCTGACCCCGCAGCAGTTCGCGCAGCGCTACGTCGAGCTGCCGCTGGCCGACTACGTCTGCCTGGTGCACGACCCGCGCAACCCGACCGGCCGCACCTACACCGTCGAGTACCTGGGCAACGTGCTGGGCGGCGCGCCGGTGGTCTACCTCAACGTGGACATGGCGGTGCTCAAGGACGTCGCGGCGAAGACGATCACCGGCGGCGAGCCGGTGTGGTTCGGCTGCGACGTGGCGCAGCAGTTCGACAAGAAGCTCGGGGTGTGGGACGCGAAGCTGCTCGACTACCCGTCGGTCTACTCCACGACGTTCGGGCTGAGCAAGGCCGAGCGGCTCGCGTACCACGAGTCGGCGATGTCGCACGCGATGCTGTTCACCGGCGTGGACATCGCCGACGACGGCGCGCCGCGCCGCTGGCGGGTGGAGAACTCCTGGGGCACCGACCTCGGCCAGGAGGGCTTCTTCACGATGACCGACTCGTGGTTCGACGAGTACGTGTTCGAGATCGCGGCCCGCGCCGACCTGCTGCCGGCCGAGCTGCGGGAGGCGCTGGCCGGCGAGCCGACCGTGCTGCCGGCCTGGGACCCGATGGGCGCCCTCGCCCGCTGACCGCGTTCGCCCACCGGCCGGGCGCCCGTCCCCCGCGACGGGCGCCCGGCCGGTTCGTTCGGTGCGGGTACGCGTCCGATTTCGTCAAGGGGCCCGCCGGGTGCCGCGGCTAGCGTGGCCGGCATGACCGCACAACTCGACTGCCTGGGCCTGGTCACCACCGATCTGGCCGCCTCGCTCGCCTTCTACCGGTCGCTCGGGCTGGACATCCCCGCCGGGGCCGAGAACCAACCGCACGTGGAGGCGCCGCTGCCCGGCGGCCTCCGGCTGATGTGGGACACCCTCGACGTGGTGCGCTCGCTGAACCCGGACTGGACCGCGCCGAGCGGCAGCCCGCGGATCGCGCTGGCGTTCCGTTGCGCGGACCCGGCGGAGGTCGACGCCGTCCACGAGCGGATGGTCGCCGCCGGCCACCGGGGCACCACGACGCCGTTCGACGCCCCCTGGGGGCAGCGGTATGCGAGCCTGCTCGACCCCGACGGCAACGGCGTGGACCTCTACGCCCCGCTCGGCTGACCGGCCGGGTCGCCCGCCGGGCCCCCGGATCAGCCGGTGAGCAGGGTGCTGGGTGGTACGCCGGTGAGCGCCCGCACGTCCCGGGTCAGGTGGGCCTGGTCGGCGTAGCCGAAGGCGGCCGCCACCTGCACCAGGCTCCGGCCGGTACGGGCCGCGTCCAGCGCCCGGTTCATCCGCAGGATCCGGGCCAGCGTCTTCGGCCCGTACCCGAAGGCGTCGCGGCAGCGCCGGTGCAGTTGCCGCTCGCTGAGGTACGACTCGGCCGCGACCGCACCGACCGGGGTACCGCGGCGCAGTTCGGCGACCAGCGCCCGCAGCGCCGGATCGTTCGCGGCGTGCAGCGGCTCGGCGAGCGCGGCGGCCAGTGCCGCGGCCGGGTCGGCACTCCCGGCGATGCGACCGGCCAGCGCCCGGACCCGGTGGGCGGGCCACAGTGCGGCCAGCGGCACCCGGGCGTCGCGCAGCTCGTACCCGGGGACGCCGAGCACGGCGGGCCCGACGCCGGGATCGAACCGTACCGCGGCGAACCGGGCGCCGGGCGGGCTGGTCGACCACTGTGCCCGGGTGTCCGGGCCGGCGACAAGCAGCTCGCCGTCGACCGCGATCAGGTCCAGGCAGCCGTCCGGCAGGATCCGCCCGGTCGAACCGGCCGGGCCGACCCGGCGGGTCCACAGGGTCGCGCCGGGGACCGCGGCCCGCCACTGCCGGTACCCGCTCTCGGTGGCCGCGGTCGACCCGCCGGCGGTGGCCGGCGCGGCCGGGGCGGGGTCCGGCGCGGACATCAGCTCGGCCGGTCCGTTACGGCAGCGCGGCGATGATCTCGGCGACGTCGCGCCGCCGGCCGGTGTGGAAGGGGATCTCCAGCCGGGTGTGCCGGCGCGCGGTCGCGGCCCGCAGCTCGCGCATCAGGTCGACGATGCGGTGCAGCTCGTCGGCCTCGAACGCGAGGATCCACTCGTAGTCGCCGAGCGCGAACGCGGGCACCGTGTTGGCCCGCACGTCCGGGTACTCGCGGGCCATCTTGCCGTGCTCGGCGAGCATGAACCGGCGCTCGTCGTCGGGCAGCAGGTACCACTCGTACGACCGGTCGAACGGGTAGACCGCGACGTAGTTGCGCGGCCGTTCGTCGGACAGGAACGCGGGCAGGTGGCTCTTGTTGAACTCGGCCGGCCGGTGCACCGCCATCGACGACCAGGTCGGCGTCAGGTACCGGCCGAGCTGGGTGCGGCGGACCGCGCCGAACGCGTCCTGCAGGGCGTCCGGGTCGGCCGAGTGCCACCAGACCATCAGGTCGGCGCCGGCCCGCAGCCCGGACACGTCGTACGTACCGCGCACCACCACGCCCTTGTCCGGCAACGCGGCCAACAGCCCGGTGAACTCGCCGGTCAGCTCGTCGCGCAGGGTCGGCAGCGGCGCGGTGGCGGCGAACACCGACCACATCGTGTACCGCGCGGTCGCGTTCAGTTCCCGGATCCGGGCGGCGTTGCTCGCGGTCTCCTCGGCCATGGTCACTCTCCTGTGCTGATCTCGGCGGGTTCGGCGGTACCGGCGTGCGCGACGCCGGCCGGAGCGGCCGGGTCCGGGGCGACGGCGGCGAGACGGTCGGCGGCGGCGAAGCCGGACCGGATGCAGACCGGGATGCCCACCCCGTCGTAGCCGGCGCCGGCCAGCGCGAGCGTCGGGTATCCGGCGAGCCCGGCCCGGGCCCGGGCGATCCGGTCGACGTGCCCCGGCCCGTACTGCGGGAGGGCGCCGCCCCAGCGCTGCACCCGTACCCCGACGGGGTCGGGCAGCCGGGTGCCGAGGATCGCCGCCAGGTCGGCGCGGGCCAGCTCGGCCAGGTCGGCGTCGTCGCGCTGCAGCACCCGGGTCTCGCGGTACCGGCCGAGCGACAGGCGGGCCAGCGAGACGCCGGGCGCGGCGAGGTGCGGCCACTTGTGCCCGACGAACGTGGCCGCCTTGACCGCGTACCCCTCGGTGGCCGGCACCAGGAACCCGGACGAGGCCGGCAGTACGTCGCCGGGCAGCACCAGGGTGACCAGCGCGATGCTCGCGTAGTCGAGCACGCCGACCTCGGCCGCGGCGGCCGGGGCGAACCCGGTCAGCAGCCGGGCGGCCGGCCGCGCCGGTACGGCCAGCACCACGGCGTCGGCGGTCAGGTACCCGGGATCGCGGGTGGACCCGATCGTCAGCCGCCAGCCGGCCGGGGTCGGCGCCAGCTCGCGAACCGGCGCGTCCAGCCGGGTGGTCGCGCCGCTCGCCGCGGCCAGCGCGGTGGCCAGCGCGGACATCCCGGCGGCGGGCACGCCGAACATCGGGCCGGTCGCCTTCGGCGTCGCCGCCTGCGCGGCCCGGACCGCGGCGGACAGGGTGGTTTCCCGCTGCGCGGCGGCGTGCAGCGCGGGCACCGTGACGGCGAGCGACAGGTCGTCGGCGCGACCCGCGTACACCCCGCCGAGCAGCGGGTCGACCAGCCGGTCGACGACCTCGTCGCCGTACCGGGGGCGCACCAGGGCACCGACCGACACGTCGGCGCCGGGCGCGAGCAGCGGGTCCGGCCCGCCCGGCGGCTCCGGCGTGGCCCGTGCCGGGCCGGAACTATCCAATATGGACGGATCGGCCGGGATGCCGAGCAGGGTTCCGCGAGGCACCGGCCGGGTCGCTCCCGCAGCGACGATGCCGGCCGGCAACGGCGCCGGATGCGCCAGCGCGCCCAGCCCGAGCTCGGCAGCCAGTTCGGCGACCACCGGATCCCGCAGCAGCACCGACTCGGCGCCCTGCTCGACCCGGACACCCGCCACCTCGCCGGTGGCCAGCTTGCCACCGAGGCGGCCGGACTGATCCAGCACCGTGATGTCCACACCTGGGCCGAGGCGGCGGCGCAGACGCCACGCCGCGCTCAGCCCACTGATCCCGGCACCCACGACCGCTACGTGCACGGCTCCATCATTGCCCGCGCACCCGCGCCGGCTACGCGGGGGGCAGCCGGTGCACCAGATCGACCACCTTGGCCAGCATGTCCGGATCGGTTTCCGGCAGCACCCCGTGGCCGAGATTGAACACGTGCCCGGCCGCCTCGTCGCCCTCGGCGCAGATCCGCCGCACCTCGTCGGCCAGTACCGACCACGGTGCGAGCAGCAGCGCCGGGTCCAGGTTGCCCTGCACCGCCCGGTTCGGGCCGACCGCGGCCGCCGCGTCCGACAGCGGGGTACGCCAGTCGACACCGACCACGTCCGCACCCGCCTCGGCCATCGCCGGCAGCAGGTGCCCGGTACCGACGCCGAAGTGGATCCGCGGCACCTCCGGCGCGGCCTCCGCGACCGCGCGCAGCACCGCGGCGGAGTGCGGGGCGACGAACGTGGCGTAGTCGGCGGCGGACAGCGCACCGGCCCACGAGTCGAACAGCTGCACCGCCGCCGCGCCGGCCGCCACCTGCACCCGCAGGAACTCACCCGCGATCCCGGCCAGCCGGGCGCACAGCTCGTGCCACACCTGCGGCGCGCCGTGCATCAACGCCTTGGTACGGGCGTGGCTGCGGGACGGCCCGCCCTCCACCAGGTAACTGGCCAGCGTGAACGGCGCCCCGGCGAACCCGATCAGCGGGGTGTCGCCGAGCTCGGCGACCAGCATCCGCACCGCCGCCGACACGTAGTCGACGTCGTCGGCGGCCAGCGGCCGGATCGCCGCGACCGCGGCCTCGTCCCGCACCGGCTCGGCCACGATCGGGCCGACACCCGGACGGATGTCCACGTCGATGCCGATCGCGGCGAGCGGTACCACGATGTCGGAGAACAGGATCGCCGCGTCCACGCCGAGCCGCCGCACCGGCTGCAGGGTGATCTCGGTGATCAGTTCGGGCGTGGAGCACGCGGTCATCATCGGCACGCCCTCGCGCAGCGCGCGGTACTCGGGCAGCGAGCGGCCCGCCTGCCGCATGAACCAGACCGGCCGGCGGCCGGCCTGACGGCGCCGGCAGGCGGCAAGGAACGGGGACTCGGTACTCGTCGGCGTGCTCATCGCGGTCATCCTCGCACGGCGTCCGGGCAGCACCGTCGGGTGCCCGCGGCGTACCGCACCGTCGGGTGCCCGCGGCGTACGACACCCTCGGGCGCCCGCGGTGTACACCCTCGGGTGCCCGCGGTGTACCGCTGCGGGTGGGTCGTGGCGAGAAACCGGCTCGGGCACCCACAATCCGGGCGGTCCGTGGCCAACGGTCCGTGTCCCCCGGCGTGCCCTGCCGGACCGCGGGCGCCACGCCGCCTAGTCTCGTGGCATGGCGCCGTCGACCGTGCTGCCCCCGAGACGTTCACGCGCGCCGTGCAGGGGCTGACCTCGGTCCGGCCGCGGGCGGAGATCGCGCTCGACCCGCTGCCGGCGCCGAAACGCCTCGCACCGTTCGCGCACGCGATCGGCGCCACGGTGCTGCGCGACGAGGACGAGGTGTCCACCGGCCGGCTGGTCCTGCTGCACGACCCGCAGGGTCACCCGGCCTGGCACGGCACGCTGCGGCTGGTCAGCTACCTCACCGCGGAGATCGAACCCGAGCTCGCGGCCGACCCGTTGCTGCCCGCCGTCGGGTGGAGCTGGTTGATCGACGCGCTGGAGGCGCACGGCGCCGACTACACCGCGGTCGGCGGCACCGTCACGCAGACGACGTCCACCCGGTTCGGCGAGCTGGCCGGGCCGCCGGCCACCGCCGACCTGGAGATCCGGGCCTCCTGGACGCCGCTGTCCACCGAACTCGGCGCCCACCTGGAAGCCTGGTGCGCCCTGCTCTCGTCGACCGCCGGCCTGCCACCGCCCGGCGTGAGCGACCTGGGCCGCTGACCGGGCCGGGGGAAGCGGGCGGGCGCCCGGCTTCCCCCGGCTCGTCGCGTCGGCCAGCGGTGACGGCGGTCAGTTCCCGAGGTAGGCGTCGGCCTTGTTGCACGGGTCCTGCAGGTCCTTGAGCAGCTTGTTGACCTTCTTGTCGTCGTTCTTCGACGCCGCGGCCAGCGCCTGCTCCAGCAGGGTCAGGCACTTGCCGATCGTGTCGCGCTCCTTGGTCACGCTCGCGTTCTTGTCCTTGGCGTCGGACAGGGCGGACTTGGCGTCGTCGCGCTGCTTCTTGACCGATGCCAGTTCCTTGTTGAGCTTGTCGGACTTGGCGTTCAGCGAGTCGATCGTCTGCTGTCGCGAAGCGGCGAGCTTCTTCTGCTGGTTGTAGTCGCCGTTCTTCGAGACATAGAGCACGGTCATGGTCGCCGAGAGGATCAGGAAGACCGCGGCGACCGCGGCCAGCACCGGCAGCCAGGGGCCCTTCTTGCGCTCGCTCGGAGCGGACGCGAACCGGTTCTCCGGCGGCATGCCGCCGGGCCCGCCCGGACCCATCGCCGGCAACGCCATGGTGTGCTGCGGGCCGTCGCCGACCGCCTGCGGCTGCTCCGGCGGGTACGGGCCGGGCGGCGGCCCGGCGAACCCGGGGCCACTGGTCGGCTGCGCGCCGTAGCCACCGGAGCCGCTGGTCGGCGGGACGCCCGGCATCCCGCTGGTGGGCGGGCCGCCGAACCCACCCTGGGCGGCTGGCCGCCCTGTGGCGGCTCACCGTAGCCGCCCTGCTGCGGCGGCGGCTGCTCGCCGAAACCGCCCATCGGCTGCGGCTGCCCGTACGGGTCGGGCGGCGGCTGGTTGTTCGGCGCTCCGGCGCCCCAACCCGGCTGCTGCGGGTTGTTGTCGGGCGGGAACGGACCACCGGGGTAGCCCGGCTGGCTCATCGTGACTCCTCCTCCATGGGGCGGTCGCCCCCTGCCTCAACGGACCCGGCGAAGGAACTGTCCGCAGCCCCTACCGCCGGTGGCCGTGTGACGATCATCGTTGGTCCGGGCAACCGGCCCGCCCTCACTTCCCGCACACCGAGAACTTGTCGCACGGGATCGAGATCGGAATCGCGAGGCCGATCCCCTCCGCGTCCCGCGCCTTCTCGGTGGCGATGCCGACGACCTGCCCCTTCGCGTTCAGCACCGGGCCACCGGAGTTGCCGGGGTTGATCGCCGCGTCGAACTGGATGAACTTCTCGTCGCTGCCCGGCACCTCGCGCTCCGGCGAGCTGATCACGCCGGCGGTGACCGAGTCGCCGAGCCCCAGCGGGGAGCCCACCACCACGACCGGTTCACCGGAACGCACCGGCTTGTCGACCACGCCCAGCGCGCCGAAGCTCTCGTCGCACTGCAGCAGCGCGATGTCCCGACCCGAGTCGTACTTGACGACCTTCGCCGGGTACGAACCGCCGGAGCGCTCCAGCTTCACCGACTTGCTGCCGGAGGCGAGCAGGTGCTCCACGACGTGGTGGTTGGTCAGCAGGTAGGTACCGCCGCCCGGGGCCGAGCCGACCACGAAGGCGGTACCGGAGTACTCCCCGGCGTCCACCTGGAACACGCTGGGCAGCACCTTCGCCGCGACCCCGGCGGAGTCCAGCGACCGCTTCGCCCGCTGTTGCAGGCCGCCGACGTCGTTCTCCAGCTTGGCCAGCCGGCGATCGCTCTTCGCCCGGGCGGCGGCCGCCGCCTTCTTCTGATCGCCGAGCGCCGAGTTGGTCTCCACCAGCAGCACCGTCTGCACGACGGTGACCACCACCAGCACGACCGCGAGCACCGCGACCACGGTGCCGAGTCGGCCGCGCTGCGGGGCCGGCGGCTGCCAACCGGGGCCGGCCAGCATCGGCTGGCCGGGCATCCCGGACAGCGGCGGCTGCGCACCCGGCTGCGGGCCGGGCTGCCCGACCGGCGGCTGCGCGGACCAGGCGGAGGTGCCGTCCGACCAGCGCCCACCGCCGTCCGGCTGTTCGGCGCCGGGCACCGGGGGCAGGCCCGACTCCGGCGCCGGCGGGTACTGGCCGGGCGCCGGCGGGTACGGCGCGTCGCCAGCGGTCGGCGGGTACGGCGGGCCGGTGGGAGCCGGCGGGTACGGACCGGCGGACTGCGACGTGCCGGCCGCCTCCGGTGCGGCATCCCCGGCGACCGGCGGTTCGGCGAACTGCCCGGCATCGGGCTGCTGGGGAACGACCGAGCCAGTGCCATCCGAGCCGGACGCGGCGAGGTACGGGCCGGCGTCCTGGGCCGGCGCAGCCGAATACGGGCCGGCGTCCTGGGTCGGCGCACCGGAGTTCGGCTGCGAGTCCGCGGCGGGCACGCCCGGGTACGGCCCGGCGTGCTGGGCGGGTGCACCGGGGTACGGCGTGCCGCCGGCGACCGGCGTCGAGGGGAGCGGTGCGGTGTCCGGGCTCGTCGCCGCGGACGGGATCGACGGGTCGGGCGCTCCCGGGTCCGGACCGGCCGGCGAGGTCGACGCCACCGACGCCGGCCGAGCCGGCGGGCCGGCTGCGGCCGAGGTGGGGGCTGGTGCTTCCGGCTGGCCGCCCTGAGCGGGCTCGGGCCGGCCGTCCGGCGGGTACGGGTCGGTCATCTGATTGCGGTCCTCCACGGTGCGCTGCCCCGGGCGCCTGGCGATCGGGGTGGGGTGGTGCCGACTGAGGCCGGCACCGGCTCGTGCGGCACACGTCCGAGCCGCGGACACACCCGCTGGCACACCGTAGCCGCTGCCCGCCAGTACCGGGAAGAGCCGGTCGGGCGGGCGGAGACTACCCGACGCCGGCCGGGACCGGTACCCGTGGGCGCGTGCCGGCGAAGCGGGCGGAAACGGGTCCGGCCGAAACGGGGGCGGGTCGGAAGAAAACACCCGCCACGGCCGGGGCGGCCGGCAATCGGCGGCGGTTTGCCCGTACGGTGGGCGGGTGGTCGACGCATCAACGCCGGTACCGCAGGACGCCACCACCCACGCGCCTGCGGACAGCACGCAGGACACAGCGGTCGGTGACGCCCCGGCTCCGGTGCTGTTGCGTGAACCTCGCGAGGGCATCCCCGAACCGGTCGCCGACGCGGCCGCGGTGCCGGGCCTCGCCGCCCGGTTCGGCGCCGGCACCGGCCCGGTCGCGTTGGACGCCGAGCGCGCCTCCGGCTACCGGTACAGCCAGCGCGCCTACCTGGTGCAGCTGCGCCGGTCCGGCGCCGGCACCGCGCTGGTCGACCCGATCCCGATCACCGACGCGGGCGCCGACCTGTCCGCGCTGTCGGCCGCGCTGGCCGACACCGAGTGGGTACTGCACGCCGCCAGTCAGGACCTGGCCTGCCTGGCGGAGTTGAACCTGCGGCCGCACCGGCTGTTCGACACCGAACTCGCGGCCCGGCTCGCCGGCTTCGAACGGGTCGGGTTGGCGGCGATCACCGAGCGGCTGCTCGGTTTCGCGCTGGAGAAGCAGCACTCGGCGGCCGACTGGTCCACCCGGCCGCTGCCGGAGAGCTGGCTCGCCTACGCCGCGCTGGACGTCGAGCTGCTGGTCGAGTTGCGCGACGCGCTGGACGCCGAGCTGCGCCGTCAGGGCAAGTCGCAGTGGGCCACCGAGGAGTTCGCCGCGCTGGTACACGGGCTGCCGTCGCGGCCGCGGCCCGAGCCGTGGCGGCGCACGTCCGGCATCCACCGGGTCCGCGGCGCCCGTGGCCTGGCCCGGGTGCGGGCGCTGTGGACGGCCCGGGACGAGGTGGCCCGTCGCCGCGACACGGCCCGGGCCGGGTGTTGCCGGACGCCGCCATCGTCGCGGCCGCCCAGGCCGACCCCGGCGACGAGCGGGAGCTGACCGCGGTGCCCGGTTTCGCCGGCCGCGGTGCGCGGCGCCTCGGCGGTACCTGGCTTGAGGCGTTGCTGCAGGCCAAGGCGCTGTCGGCGGCTGAGCTGCCGGCGGTGAGCGTGCCGCCGGACGGGCCGCCGCCGACGCACCGGTGGGCCGAGCGGGACCCAGCGGCAGCGGCCCGGCTGGTCCGCGCCCGCGCTGCCGTCGGCGCCATCGCCGCGGACCACACGGTGCCGCCGGAGAACCTGCTGACCCCGGACACGCTGCGGCGACTGGCCTGGTCTCCCCCGCAGCCGGTGGACCAGGCGAGCGTGCGCGTGTTCCTGGCCGAGCACGGCGCACGGTCCTGGCAGATCGGGCTGACCCTGGACGCGCTCACCGGGGCCCTCACCGACGAGTGACGCCCGGCGCTGCCGCAGGTCCGCGTGCCGGCCGGGACAGCGCCGCGGAGCCAGCGCCGCCGGGGCAGCGCCGCGGAGCCAGCGCCGCCGGGGCAGCGCCGCCGGGGCAGCGCGGCGGGGACAGCGCCGCGGGGACAGCGCCGCCGGGACGCGTCGCTGGCCGGGCACCCCGCCGGCCCGGTGCGCCGGCACCGGCCGCTCCCGATCACACCTCGCGCCGGGCGGCGCCGTCGCGGACACCTGCACCGGCGCCACGGGTACCACTGTGACCGGATGCACAGTTGGGGTGTCGTGCAAATCGCTCGTTACTGGCGAGTAGCATCGGCAGGAGAAGCCCGTACCTGCAAGGAGGCTCGCGTGCCCCGTAGCGTCCGCGACGTCGTCTTCGTCGACGGCGTGCGCACCCCGTTCGGCAAGGCGGGCGGCATGTACGCGGAGACCCGCGCCGATGACCTGGTCATCCGGTGCATCCGCGAACTGATCCGCCGCCACCCGGAACTGCCGCCCGAGCGCATCGACGAGGTCGCCATCGCGGCGACCACCCAGATCGGAGACCAGGGCCTGACCATCGGCCGCACCGCCGCGTTGCTGGCCGGCCTGCCCAAGACCGTCCCCGGGTACGCGATCGACCGGATGTGCGCGGGCGCGATGACCGCGGTGACCACGGTCGCCTCCGGCATCGCGTTCGGCGCGTACGACGTGGCGCTGGCCGGCGGGGTCGAGCACATGGGCCGGCACCCGATGGGCGAGGGGGTCGACCCGAACCCGCGGATCATCGCCGAGAAGCTGGTCGACCCGTCCGCGCTGATCATGGGCGCCACCGCGGAGAACCTGCACGACCGGATGCCCGGCGTCACCAAGCAGCGCTCCGACGCGTTCGCGCTGGCCAGCCAGCAGAAGGTGGCCAAGGCGTACGCGGCGGGCAAGCTGCAGCCCGATCTGGTCACGATGGCGACCCGCTCGGTCGAGGAGGGCTGGGGTGTCGCGACGATCGACGAGGCGCCGCGCGACACCAGCCTGGAGAAGCTCGCCGGGCTCAAGACCCCGTTCCGGCCGCACGGCCGGGTCACCGCGGGCAACGCGGCCGGCCTCAACGACGGCGCGACCTGCTCGATCATCGCGGCCGAGGAGGTCGCCACCGAGCTGGGCCTGCCGGCCGCCATGCGGCTGGTCGGCTACGGCTTCGCCGGCGTCGAGCCGGAGGTGATGGGCGTCGGGCCGATCCCGTCGACCGAGAAGGCGCTGCGGCTGACCGGGCTGTCCATCGACGACATCGGCCTGTTCGAGCTGAACGAGGCGTTCGCGGTGCAGGTGCTCGCGTTCCTGGACCACTTCGGCATCGCCGACGACGACCCGCGGGTCAACCAGTGGGGCGGCGCGATCGCGATGGGCCATCCGCTCGCGTCCTCCGGCGTCCGGCTGATGACCCAGCTCGCGCGCCAGTTCGCCGAGCACCCCGAGGTGCGGTACGGCCTGACCGCGATGTGCATCGGGATCGGCATGGGCGGCTCGGTCATCTGGGAGAACCCGGCATGGGAGGGCAACAAGTGAGCGACATTCCGGTGTTCGACAACGAGGTCGTGACCTCGGCACACGTGCGCTACGTCCCGGTGCCGGCGCTGTCCGGCGAGGCCGCGCTGATCACCCTGGACAACGGGTTCGACCACAAGAAGCCGACCTCGCTCGGCCCGGCCGGCCTGGCGAACCTGAACGCCGCGATGGACGAGATCGAGGCGCACTCCCCTGCGGTGCGGCTGATCGCGGTGACCGGCAAGCCGTTCATCTTCTGCGTCGGCGCCGACGTGACCGGCATGCACCTGCTGCGCGACCGCGAGCAGGCGAAGCTGATCACCAACTACGGGCACCGGGTGTTCGCCCGGTTCCGCGACTCGCAGATCCCGACCTTCGCGTTCGTCAACGGTGCCACCATGGGCGGCGGGCTGGAGCTCGCGCTGCACTGCGACTACCGCACCCTGTCGGCTTCGGTACCGGCGATCGCCTTCCCGGAGTGCTTCCTCGGCATCGTGCCGGCCTGGGGCGGCACCCAGCTGCTGCCGAACCTGATCGGCGCCGACAACGCGGTCAAGGTGATCATCGAGAACCCGCTCAACCAGAACAAGATGCTGCGCGCCAAGCAGGCGTACCAGCTGGGCATCGCGGACGTGCTGCTGGAGCCGGCCGACTTCCTCGAGCGCTCGCTCGCCTGGGCCACCTCGGTGGTCGCCGGTGAGACGAAGGTGCAGCGGCCGGAGGTCGAGCGCGGCGAGGCGTGGGCGGCGGCGCTGGCCAAGGGCCGGGCGATCGCGGATGCGCGGCTGCACGGCGGCGCGCCCGCGCCGTACCGGGCGCTTTCGCTGATGGCGAAGGCGGAGACGGCGCCGTTCGCCGAGGGCACCGCCGCCGAGGACGAGACCAACGCCGACCTGCTGATGAGCGAGGAGTTCCGCGCCGGGCTGTACTCGTTCGATCTGGTGCAGCGCCGCGCGAAGCGGCCGGCCGGCGCGCCGGACAAGTCGCTCGCCCGCCCGGTGACCAAGGTCGGCGTGCTCGGCGCCGGACTGATGGCGAGCCAGCTCGCGCTGCTGTTCGCCCGCCGGCTGGAGGTGCCGGTGGTGCTCACCGACCTCGACCAGTCCCGGGTCGACAAGGGCGTGGCGTACGTGCACACCGAGGTCGACAAGCTGCTCGGCAAGGGCCGGATCAGCGCCGACAAGGCCAACCGGCTGAAGGCGTCGGTGACCGGCTCGATCGACAAGTCGGTGTTCGCCGACGCGGACTTCCTGATCGAGGCCGTGTTCGAGGACATGGCGGTGAAGAAGGCGCTGTTCGCCGAGATCGAGCCGATCGTGCCGGCCGAGGCGATCCTCGCCACGAACACCTCGTCGCTGTCGATCACCGAGATGGCGGCCGATCTGCAGCACCCGGAACGGGTGGTCGGCTTCCACTTCTTCAACCCGGTCGCGGTGCTGCCGCTGCTGGAGATCGTCCGCGGCGAGGCGACCGACGATGCGACGCTCGCGACCGCGTTCGCGGTCAGCAAGCAGCTGAAGAAGAACTCGGTGCTGTGCACCGACTCGCCGGCGTTCGTGGTGAACCGGCTGCTCACCCGGTTCCTCGGCGAGGTGTTCTCCACCGTCGACGAGGGCACCCCGGTCGAGGTGGCCGACCAGGCGCTGGAGCCGCTCGGGCTGCCGATGAGCCCGTTCGTGCTGCTGCAGTTCGTCGGGATGCCGGTGGCGCACCACGTGTCCGAGACGCTGCACGCGGCGTACCCGGACCGGTTCAAGGTGTCGGACAACCTGGCCCGGCTGATCGAGGCCGGCAAGCCCGGCGTGTACGTGTGGGACGAGAAGGGCCGGCAGTCGGTCGACCCCGATCTCGCCGGCCTGCTCAAGGTCGGTGACACCGTGCTGACCGCCGAGCAGGTACGCGACCGGGCCCTGTCCGCGCTCGCCCAGGAGGCGCGGCTGATGCTGGACGAGGGTGTCGTCGCGGAGGCGGCCGACCTCGACCTGTGCATGATCCTCGGTGCCGGCTGGCCGTTCCACCTCGGCGGCATCACGCCGTACCTGGACCGCACCGGCTACAGCGAGAAGGTCACCGGCCAGCGGTTCCTGCCCAAGGGCGTGGCCAGCCTGCCCGCCTGAGACCCGCAGCAGCCGCGGCCCCGGTCGGTACGCCGACCGGGGCCGCGCCGCGTTCCCACCCGCCGACGGGAGGTGCGCTCCTTCGCTCGCGGCGGTTGCCCATTCCGATCCCGCCGACGCGGCGTTGCCCGTCCGCGTCCGCGAACGCCGTTGCGCACCAGGCGCTTCGGTTGCTCACCCGGCGGTGCGACCGGCCATTCCGCGATGCAGCAGCGCGAGCGCGCCGACGCTCGCCGCCCCGCACGCCAGCGCGAGCAGTGCCGGCTGCCACAGGTCGTGCGGGACCAACCCGAGCGCGCCGAAGGCGAGCACGTTACCCAGCGTGGCACCGGTCCCCCACCGAAGAGCACCAACGCGACGACACCGACGCCCACCTGCACCCGGTTGGCCGGCGGACCGCAGCGCCGGCGCCAGTCACGCACCAGCAAGGCGGCCGCGACCACCATCAGCGCCACCGGGACCACGAGACCGAACCAGCGCAGCCAGTACAGACCGCTGCTGTACTGGGAGACCATGCACATGATCGTCGAGGTGAGGGTCGGCAGGACCAGCCACCAGGCGGCGGACCACCACATCGCCCGCACACCATGCGACCGCGTTTCGGCCAGTACCGGCGCCCGGCGGGCCAGCCGAGCGAAGACGACGCTGAGCACCAGCGCCGGCAGGCAGAACGTCAGCGCCGCCACTACCAGGTCTTCGCCGTAGCCGTACCCGGTGTACAGCCACCAGAACTCGTGACCCATCGCGAGGGCCGTCGTGGTACCGAACAACGACAGCATCCCGACGCTGGTGGCCGCAACGGCACGACGGCGGTGGCCGTCGCCGTCGGCGGGCCGGGCCGGCCACGGCTGCGCCAGCAGCCATCCCGCGGTCGTCACCAGGGCGAGCGTGGTCACGAAGCCGACGAGTATGCCCGGGAGCGCGGCGAGGTGGATGGCCAGTGCCCAGCCGGCGAGACTCGCCAGGAGTGCGCCGGCGAACAGCGCGATCGACGGTGCCATGGAGGGGTGAACACCGGCGTTGGCAGGCTCGCGCACCCTTTCTTGGACGTGTGGGTTGCCAGCAGCCAGCAATCCGACGACGGCCGGGCCGGCGTCGTCGACCGATGGCCCGGCGGCGGGGGCAGAGCGCTCACCGGAGTCGCCGCCGACCCGGCGGTTCCAGCTGCCCCGCTCGGCACCAGCTGCCTGTTCGTCGCCGGGCCGGCGGCAACGGTACCGGAGTCGGCGGGTGGGCCGGATGTCACGCGGGCGGCGGTCGGGTCGGAGCTCGCCCGGGCGGCGGCGGTGCGGAGGGCGCCTTCGGCGACGACGGTCTCGGGCTGGTCGAGGGCGTCGGGCGCCACCCGGGTGGCGCGGTGCACGGTGGTGGCGGCGAGCGGTACCCGGGACGAGCCGCCGACCAGGAAGATACCGGCCAGCTCGGCGGTCCCGATGCCGACCCGCTCGATCAACTGGGCGGTCAGCTCGGCGGCCCGGGCGAGCTTCGGGCCGGCGGCGGCCTCGAACTCCTCCCGGCTGATCTGCACGTCACGGTCGAGCAGCGGCACGAACAGGCCGGCGGCGCTGCGCCGGGACAGCATCTCCTTGGCCGCCCGGGCGTCGTCCCACAGGGTTCGGAACGCGCGCCGGTCGGCGGCGGTCTCGGGTGCGGTCAGCCGCCGCCAGGCGTCCGGATCGGCGTCCGCGACGGCGGCACCGACCTGCCGCACCACCACCTCGTCCAGGTCCAGCCCGCCGAACGAGCCGAGCCCGTCCACGTCGACCACCTCGTAACCGTCCGCGGTACGGCGTACCGCGGAGACGTCGAACGTGCCCGCACCCAGGTCGTACACCACGAGCTGCTGACCGGGGCCGAGCCGGTGCCCGAGTACCGAGGTGAAGTACGCCGCGGCGGCCACCGGCTCGGGCACCAGCCGGGGCGCGGGCAGCCCGGCCAGGGAGGCCGCGTCGTGCAGCACCCCGCGGCGCGGTGCCGCCCAGGCCGCCGGGTAGGTGAGGACCACGCTGTCGGGCGCCGCGCCGACCGAGCGCCTCGCCTCGGCGGCCACCAGCCGCAGCGTCGCCGCGACCGCCTCGGCCACCGGCACCTCGACGCCGCCGAGCAGCAGCGCGTCGTCGCCGGCGCGGCTCTTCGGGTATGGCTCGTAGCTGGCCGGGTCGAGCCGGGCGCTGTGCACCGCGTCGCGGCCGGCGAGCAGCGCACCGTCGGCGTCCCGGTGCACCGCGGAGGGCAGCAGCGGGGAGCCGTCGAACAGCACCGGGCGTACCCTGCCGTCCGGCCAGCGCAGCACCGCGACCGTGTTGGAGGTCCCGTAGTCGATGCCCAGCGCGACGCCGGCCGGTGGATCTTGCATGGCCCGGAGTGTAGGCCGGTGGGGAAAGCCGCCGTGCCCACCGGCCGCCCGATCGTCCTGTGTGGACGGATGGCGGGGCCGATCGGCGCCCCCGTCGCCCGATCAGCCCCGCAGCTTGGTGACCAGCCAGCGCAGCCAGTCCAGGACGTTGCGCTCCGAGCCGATGCCGTTGAGCACCGTGGCGTAGTCCACGAACCGGGTGCTGCGCGGATCCGTCGGGGTGCCGTCCGCCTCGAACTCGGCCTGGACCGCGAGGTAGTGCGCGAGCGACGCCTCCCGGCGTTCGATCTCGGCGGTGAGCATGTCGCGCATCGTGTCCGGGTCGGCGAGCCAGCCGTTGTACACCCGCAGCAGCAGCTCGTCGTGCGGCTGCGGGGTCGGTAGCGGGCTCGCCGCCCACTCGGCGAGGGCGGCCCGGCCGGCCGCGGTGGCCGAGTAGAGCTTCTTGTCGTGCGGACCGGGGCCCGGCTCGGTGCGGTACTCGGCCCAGCCGGCTTCGACCAGCTTGCGCAGCGTGCCGTGGATCTGCGCGTGGCCGGCGTTCCAGAAGAAGCCGATCGGCTCCCGCATCAGCTGTGCCACCCGGTAGCCGCTGAGCGGGCGGCGGGCGAGCAGACCGAGGATCGCGAATCCCAGCGTGTTCACCCGCCACATCCTGCCTGCTTGCTCGACCGGCCGTGCCAGCTACCGCTCCCGGCCGGCGATTCGGGCTGCCGGCCGGGTCAGCGCCTGGTGCTGTCGGCCCGGCCGGCGAATCATGCGGTCGGCTCAGCCGACCGGGTCGGTGCGCCAGTCCGGGTGTCCGGGCATCGGCGGGGTGTGCGTGCCGTACAACCAGGCGGTGAGGAAACCGTGCAGGTCGCGGTGTGCGACCGAACTCGCCAGCGCGACGAACTGCCCGGTGGTGCCGCTGCCGCCGGCGAACCTGGCGGCCCAGGCCCGCTCGATCGCGGTGAACCGCGCGGCGCCGACCTTCTCCCGCAGCGCGTAGAGCACCAGCGCCCCGCCGTCGTACACGCCCTCGTTGAACAGGTCGTCGGCGGACGGCCGGGCGACGGGCCCGTACCGGTCGCGCCAGGTGTCACCGTGGGTGTACGCGGTGTGCATCCGGTCCACGAAGCTCGCGTACCCCTGCCGGTCGGCCCAGCTGGCCTCGTAGTAGCTCGCGTGTCCCTCGTTGAGCCACACGTCCGACCAGCGCGCCGGCGCCACCAAGTCGCCGTACCACTGGTGCGCGAGTTCGTGCGCGAGCACCGGGGACCAGTACGACCGGGGCAGCGCGGTGAACATGCCGGCGGAGGTCAGCGTCAGCGTCTGGCACTCCAGCGCGAACCGGAAGTTCGCCGGCGCCGCGAGCACGCCGTAGGTGGCGAACGGGTAGCTGCCGGCCTGCCGGCGCATCCAGGCCAGCTGCGGCCCGGTCACCGCCAGGTCCGGGCCGAGCGTGCCGGCCATCGAGGTCGGTACCACGTTGCGGATCGTGGTGTGGTCCGGCCCGGCACTGGTCTGCACGGTGTAGTGGCCGACGGCGACCTGCACCAGCTCGGTGGCCATCGGTACCCGCTGCCGGTAGGTCCAGGTGGTCTCGCCGGCGTGCTCGGCGCGTCCGGTGAACGCGCCGTTGGCGACGGCGGTCAGCCCGTCCGGCACGGTCACCCGGAACGTGTAGCTCGCCTTGTCGCTGGGGTGGTCGCTGCCGGGGAACACCGACCGGGCGCAGCTGGGCTGGCCGGCGGTGACGAACCCGTCGCTGGTGGGCAGCCAGCCCGAGGTGATCGGGCTGTTGGCCGGGGCGCAGTGGTGGGTGCCGGCCGGGTCGGCCCGGTAGTCGACGGCGACCCGGAAGCGCGCGCCGCGAGGCACCGGGCGGGCCGGGGTGACGACCAGCTCGTCGCCGTCCCGGCGGTAGTCGGCCGCACGGCCGTCGACCGTCAGGCCGGTCACCGTGTTGCCGTCGAAGTCCAGGTCGAACCGGGACAGCGCCTGCGTGGCGCGGGCGGACACGGTGGTCCGGGCGGTCACCGTACGGTCGTCCGGCCGGTAGCGCATCGCGAGCTCGTAGTGGGTGACGTCGAAGCCGCCGTTGCCCTCGTCCGGGAACAGCGGGTCGCCGATGCCGGCGGCGCCCGGTGTCGGCCCGCCCGGAGCGCCGGCGCGGGCCGGCGGCGCGGCGCTCGCCGGTGTCACCGCCACCACCAGCGCGGCGGCCACCAGCACCGCGGCGTGTCCGGTACCGCGACGCCATCGGCTCGGTCTGTCGGCGGTCATGGGCTCCCCCTCGTGGCTGGCCGACCCGGTGTCGCACCTCGCGACCGGATCAGCATGGTCCGGCGCAACCTGGTATGTCAATGCCGACATAGTCGCCCGGCATCGGCCGATCGGCTATTCCCGGCACGCCGATGGTGTGGGTTACGAGACAAACCAGTTTCGAAATCCGGGCCGGCGGCCTAATTTCGTTACGACACAGTCTCGTATCTGAATCGGAGTGACATGGACGCGGCCGAGAACAGTGGGCATCCCCGCCGCTGGCTGATCCTCGGGGTCATGGTCGTCAGCCTGCTGGTGGTCGTCCTCGACAACACGGTCCTGAACGTGGCGATGAAGGTCATCGCCGATCCGAAGGCCGGCCTGGGCGCCTCCCAGAGCCAGCTGGAATGGGCCATCAACGCTTACACCCTCGTCTTCGCCGGGCTGCTGTTCAGCTTCGGCATCCTCGGCGACCGGCACGGCCGGCGCCGGATCCTCATCGCCGGCCTGGTGGTGTTCGGCCTCGCGTCGCTGGTCTCCGCGTACGCGACCTCGCCGGGCGCGCTGATCGCCGCCCGAGCGCTGATGGGCCTCGGTGGCGCCGCCGTGATGCCGGCGACGCTGTCGATCATCTCCAACGTGTTCGACCCGCGGGAACGGGCCCGCGCCATCGGCATCTGGGGCGGCTCGGTCGGCCTCGCCATCGCCATCGGCCCGATCCTGGGCGGCTTCCTGCTGGAGCACTTCTGGTGGGGCTCGGTCTTCCTGATCAACGTACCGATCGTGGCCATCGGCCTGATCGCGATCGTGGCGCTGGTGCCCGAGTCGCGTAACCCGAACCCGGGCAAGATCGACATCGTCGGCGTCCTGCTGTCCATCGCCGGCCTGGTCGCACTCGTGTACGGGGTCGTGCACGGCGGCGATCACGGCGACTGGGGCAGCCCCACCGTCTGGGGCCCGCTCGCCGCCGGCGTGCTGATCCTCACCGGGTTCGTCGCCTACGAGCGGCGCAGCAGCCACCCGGCGCTGGACGTCACGCTGTTCCGCGACCCGCGGTTCTCCGCCGCGGTCGGCGCCACCGGCCTGATGTTCTTCGCCGCCATGGGCACGTTCTTCTTCTCGGTGTTCTACATCCAGAACGTGCGAGGCTTCAGCCCGTTGGAGGCCGGCCTGCTGATGCTGCCGTTCGCCGCCGCCCAGGTGGTGTTCGCCCCGCTGAGCTCCCGGCTGGTCGCCCAGCGCGGGGCGAAGCTGGTGTGCACCGTCGGCATGGTGCTGGTGGCGTTCTCGCTGGCCGGGTTCACCCAGCTCGGCGCGGACACCCCGCTGTGGGTACTGGAGGTGCTGTTCTTCGTCCAGGGCGTCGGGATGGCGAACGTGACCCCGCCGGCCACCGAGGCGATCATGTCGGTACTGCCGCGGGAACGGGCCGGCGTCGGTTCGGCGATCGGCAACACCGTCCGGCAGGTCGGCGGCGCGCTCGGCGTTGCCGTTCTCGGATCGGTCCTGGCATCGGTCTACCGCGGCCAGATCACCCCGCACCTGACCGGGCTGCCGGACGCCGCTCGGGCCACCGCGGCCGAGTCGCTGCCGGCCACCGACGGTGTCGCCGCCGCGATGGGCCCGGCCGGGCAGTCGCTGATCGAACCGGCCAACCAGGCGTTCCTGTCCGCCATGCACGCCGCCGCGGCCGGCTCGGCGATCGTCGCGGTACTCGGTGCCGCGGTGGTACTGCGCTGGCTGCCCGGACGCTACACCGCCCAGCACCGGCAGGTGCCGGCGCAGCGGTCGGCACCCGACCGGGTGGCCGAGACGGTGGGTAGCCGGCGAGAATAGTTGTCGTGAGCACGCGCGAGAGCACCGCTGCGCGGCCGCCGGGGCGGCCGCGCAGCGCCCGCGTCGACGAGGCGATCGTCGACGCGGTGCTCGATCTCATCGCCGAGGGCACCACCGTCGAGGCGCTGTCGATGGATGCGGTCGCGGCTCGTGCCGGCGTCGGGAAGGCCACCGTCTACCGCCGCTGGGCGAACAAGGAGGCGCTGGTCTCCGACGCCGTCGTGGCACTCAAGGGCGATGTCCCGACACCCCGGGGCGAATCGGTCCGGGCCGACCTGATCGCGCTGCTCACCCTGGTCGGCCGGGCGAACAACCGGGCCGGCCAGATCATGCCGTGCCTGATGCCCGAGATCAAACGCAACCCGGCCCTCTACCAGCGGTACATGGACTGGATGGAGAAGCGCCGCGAGGTCATCCGGGACGTGCTGCGCCGCGGCGTCGGCACCGGCGAGCTCGACCCCGACCTGGACATCGAGCTGGCGCTGGCGGCGCTGACCGGCCCGATGACGCTGCAGAGCGCGTTTCGCTGGCATCCGCACCTGCCCAAGGAGCGGCTCGCCGAGCGGCTGGTCGACATGATGCTCGCCGGCATCGCCGGCCCCGCGGCACCGGCCGCCCCCGGCCCGGCTACGGCGTGACGACGAACTTGCCGCGTACGTGCCGGTCCACCAGGTCCGCGTAGCCGACCGGCGCCCGGTCGAGCCGGTACCGACGGCCGATCGTGTCGGGCAGCAACCCGTCCAGTGCGGACCGGGCGAGCAGCGCCAGGTCGCCCGGCCCGGCCGTGGCGTACACCGTGGCCAGGGTGAGGCCGGCGGCGAACAGGGCCGGGTCGGGGCTCGGGAACGCGGCACTCAGCAGCCGGCCACCGGGTCGCAGCACCCGGCTCGCCGCAACCAGCGCCGGCCCCGGTAGGGCGAGGTTGACCAGCGTGTCGATCCCGTCGGGGTACCGGCGGAGCGTCTCGGCGACAGGATCGACGGCACGGTGATCGACGACCTCCGCGGCACCGAGCCCGCGGAGGTACCGCTCGTCGGCGGGGATCCCGGTGGCGATCACCTGCGCACCGGCCGCGGCCAGCAGCGGCACCGCGGCACCACCCACTCCCCCGGCCGCGCCGAGCACCAGCACCGTCGCGCCGTCCGCATCGGCGGGTGGCAGCGCCCGGGTCAGGGCGAGCGCGGTCAGGCCGGCGATAGGGAGGGAGGCGGCGCGCGCCGGGTCGAGGCCGACCGGACGCCGGGTGATCGCCGGGGTGTCAGCCTCGAACACCGCGTACTCGGCCATCGTGCCGGTGGTCAGCGACGGCGGGTCGGACAGCATCGAGGCCATGCGGCCGGTCGCACGTGGCAGCGCCACGCCGAACACCTCGTCGCCCGGGTGGTAGCCGCCGACTCCGGCGCCGAGTTCGGTGACCGTACCGGCGAAGTCGCTGCCCGGCACGTGCGGGAAGGTCAGCGGGGTGAGGTCGCGCAGCACGCCGCTGAGGGTGCGCAGATCGGCCGGGTTGAGGGCGGTCGCCCGGATGCGTACCTGCAGCTGCCCCGGCCCGGGCCGGGGCTCCGGCACCTCCTCGACCGCCAGCACTTCCGGTCCGCCGTAGCCGCGGGCCACCACCGCTCGCATCACATGCCCCCAGGGAAAAGTTGACCGGGTGGTCATTTTGACCTGGCGACGGTAGCACAGAAAATGACCGTACGGTCAAGTTGGGTTAGGGTGGCCCCATGCCCCGCGCCGACGCCTCCCGCAACCGACGAGCCCTGCTCGACGCCGCCTCGGCGGAGCTCGCCGCGCACGGCCTGGACGCCTCGATCGCCCGCATCGCGGCCCGCGCCGGGGTCGCCAAGGGCACCGTGTTCAACCACTTCCCCAGCAAGGAGGACCTGGTTGCGGAGATCTTCGAGGACCGGGTCGCCGGCCTCGTCGCGGCCGGCGAGCGGCTGCGCGACGCGGCCGACCCGGTCGAGGCGCTGCTGCGGTTCATGACCGCCGGCATCGAGCTGCACACGCGGGACCGGTCGTTCTGCCAGGCCGCCGGGGCGATCCCGCGCGCCGACCCGCGGGTACGCGCGGCGAGCGAGCGGCTCGCCCGAACCGCCGAGGAGCTGACCGGCCGCGCCCGGGACAGCGGCGCTGTCCGGCCCGACATCACCGGGCACGACGTCGTGCTGCTCTTCACCGCCGCCGCGCAGGCCGCCACGCCGCTCGGAGACACCGTGCCCGACCTGTGGCGGCGCTACCTGCACCTGATCTTCGACGGGCTCCGGGCCGACGGCGCGCACCCGCTGCCGGTGCCCGCCCCCACGACGGCCCAGTTCACCGCTGCCGCCCGGGCCACGCCCGCCGGCTGACCGGCTCGCGGCCGCCGGACGCCCGGCGGCCAGATCCGGCCACACCGGAAGGTGCCGCC
Organism: Actinocatenispora thailandica; assembly: GCF_016865425.1. Lineage (NCBI taxonomy): Bacteria > Bacillati > Actinomycetota > Actinomycetes > Micromonosporales > Micromonosporaceae > Actinocatenispora > Actinocatenispora thailandica. The sequence continues at coordinate 3,832,769 of NZ_AP023355.1, forward strand.
GGCTCAGCCCTGGTGCGGCATGCCCGACGCCAGGTAGCGGTCGCCGGTCGCCTTCCCGTCGAACGCTCCGGTCAACGCGGACAGCTCGGCGTCGGTCAGTCGCAGCTGCGCGGCGGCGATGTTGTCGTGCAGGTACTTCGACCGCTTCGTACCGGGGATCGCGACGACGTTGTCGCCCTGGGCCAGCACCCAGGCCAGGGCCACCTGCGCCGAGGTGGCGTCGTGCGCCTGCGCGACCCGGCGTACCTCGGCGAGCAGCGGCAGGTTCGCATCCAGTGCACCGTCGGCGAACCGCGGGTTGCTGCGCCGGAAGTCGTCCGGTGCCAGGGTGTCCAGCCCGGCGATGGCGCCGGTCAGGAACCCGCGGCCGAGCGGCGAGTACGCCACCACCGTGGTACCCAGCTCGCGGGCGGCGTCCAGCAGCCCGTTGTGCCGGATGTCCTGGCTCCACAGCGACAGCTCCATCTGGGCCGCCGCGATCGGATGCACCGCGTTCGCCCGGCGCAGCATGCCGGCGCTGATCTCGGACAGGCCCAGCTGACCGATCTTGCCCGCGGCGACCAGCTCGGCCATCGCACCGACGGTGTCCTCGATCGGCGTCACCCCGTCCCACCGGTGCATGTAGTACAGGTCGATCCGGTCCACGCCGAGCCGCTGCAACGAGGCGTCCACGGCGCGCCGCAGGTACGCCGGGGTCGAGTCGATGCGGCGGGAGTCCCCCTCCCGGACGATCGCGAACTTGGTGGCGAGCACCGCGTCCTCGCGGCGTTCGGTGAGAACCCGGCCGATCAGGCGCTCGTTGTGCCCGTTGCCGTACATGTCCGCGGTGTCCAGCAACCGCACGCCGGCGTCCAGCGCCTCGTGCAGCACCTGCTCGGACGCCGCGTCGTCGCCCTGCCCGTAGAACTCGCTCATCCCCATGCAGCCGAGCCCGACCACCGGGATCCGCGGGCCGTCGGTACCGAGCTGACGGGTCGGTTGTGCAGTCACGTCGGAGCTTCCTTCCTCGCTGTCGCGGCGAGTGCCGCGGCCTGGTCCCACTCTGCGCCGGTACCCGGCCGGGTGGCAGGGCGGGCCGTAGCGGGCAACGGCGTTCCTGGGTGTGGCAGGGTCACCCACCGGCGCGGCGGTACTGCCAGACTGGTCGGCATGGCAGCAGACAACCGTCGTAGCGAGCCCGACCGCGTCGGGCTGGGCGAGTTCCTGCGGGCCCGCCGGGCCCGGGTGACCCCGGCCGACGTCGGGCTCGCACCCGGCCCCGGCCTGCGCCGCACACCCGGACTCCGGCGGGAGGAACTGGCCGCGGTGGCCGGCGTCAGCGTCGACTACTACATCCGGCTGGAGCAAGGCAAGGAGATCCGGCCCAGCGCCGCGGTACTGGACGCGCTGGCGCGCGCGCTGCGGCTGGACCCGGACGCGCAGGCGCACCTGCGCGCGCTCGCCGACCGGGCCGCCCGGCACTCGTCGGCGCCGCGGCCGACCCCGGTGCGTACCGTCCGGCCGGTGCTGCGGCGGATGCTGACCAGCCTGCTGCCCGCCCCCGCGTACGTGCTGAGCCGCACCAGCGACGTGCTCGCCGCGAACCCGCCGGGGCTGCGCCTGTTCGCCGGGCTGGACGAGTGGCCCGCCGAGCGGCGCAACACGGTCCGGTACCTGTTCCTGCACCCGGCGGCGCGGTCGCTGTTCCCGCAGTGGGAGCGGGTCGCCGCGGAGAGCGTCGCGCACCTGCGCACCGTCGCCGGCACCGACCCGGACGCGCCGGACCTGACCGCGCTGGTCGGCGAGCTGGTGGTCAAGTCGGACGAGTTCGCCACCATGTGGCGCCGCTACGACGTGCGGGTCAAGGCCACCGGCCGCAAGGAGTACGAGCATCCCGACGTCGGCCGCTTCGGCCTCGACTACGAGGTGCTCTCCCCCGCCCGCGCGGACGGCCAGCGACTCGTCGCGTACCAGGCGGAGCCCGGCACGCCGGACCACGACGCGATGCTGTTGCTGGCGCTCGCCGCCGACGCCGCCGGGCCGGACGCGCCGAGCGGCGAGCGGCGGGCGGCCCCGATGCAGCCGCCGACCGCCGCGACGCCGGACCCCGCCGGCCGGCGCGCCGACGACTGATCGCCGGCGCCCCGACCGACGGGCCGGTGGCTCAGTCCCGGGGCGTCGCGGCCACCTCGGCCGCGGAACGCTCCACGCAGAACTCGTTGCCCTCCGGATCGGCCAGCACCACGAAACCGCGGCCGTCCTCCCTGCGGTGGTCGGCGAACAGGGTGGCGCCGAGCGCGAGCGCCCGGTCCACCTCCTGGTCCCGGGTGCGGCCACCGCCGGGCTGCAGGTCCAGGTGCACGCGGTTCTTGATGGTCTTGCTCTCCGGCACCGTGACGAACAGGATCGCCGGGCCGCCGTCCGGCGCCTCGACCAGCGCCTCCGGGTCCCCGGGGAGGTCCTCGACGCTCATCGGCCGGCCCAGCAGCTGGGACCAGAACCTGGCCAGCTGGTACGGGTCCGCCGCGTCGACGGTGATGTGACGTACTACGGGGTGCATCCACAAGCTCCTTGCTTGGCTGCGCTTCCTGCCTCGATGCCGGGAAGCGCGGTTCGAAGACTCGACACGCTCACCACACCTCCTCTCGTCGGGGCCGGGCGCAACCGCGCCGGGCCTGCGCCACTGTCTACCCGATGCACCCCGTCCCCACCAGCGGATTCACCGCGACGAACGGGTCACACTTGAGTCTCCACCGACGGGAGAGGGCACGGTCGATCTCGTGAGCGAGCACGAGCGGTCGCGGGCCGGCGCGCCGACGCTGTCCATCGGGACGCTGTCCCGGCGCACCGGGCTGCCGGTCAAGACCATCCGGTACTACTCCGACCTCGGCCTGCTGCCGGTCGCCGGGCGCAGCAGCGCCGGGTACCGCCGGTACGACGAGGCCGCGGCGGCCCGGTTGGCGCTGATCCGGACCCTGCGCGAGCTGGGGCTGGGCCTCGCGCCGATCCGCCGGGTACTGGACCGGCAGGCCGCGCTCGCCGACGTCGCCGCGGCGCACGCGGACGCGCTCGAGCGGCAGATCCGGATCCTCCGGCTGCACCGCTCGGTGCTGCGCGCGCTCGCGGCCCGGGAACCCGATCTCACGGAGGTGGAACGAATGAACGACATCGCCCGCGCGTCGGCCGCGGAGCGGCACCGGATCCAGGAGGAGTTCCTGGACCACGTGTTCGCCGGGCTGCGGGTGAACCCGCAGTTCGAACGGATGATGCGGCAGGCCCGACCGGAGCTGCCGGACGATCCGACGCCGGAACAGCTCGACGCCTGGATCGAGCTGGCGGACCTGCTGTCCGACAACGACTTCCGGGCCCGGATCCGGCAGATGGCCGAGCAGCACGCGGCCGACGAGCAGCTGGTCGCGGGCCGGCGGGACGCCCGGTCCTCGGCGGAGGTCGCCGAGCGGGTCGCCGAGCTGGCGGGCGCCGCACTCGACGCCGGTGTCGACCCGGCGTCGGCCGCGGCGGCGCCGGTGGTGACCGAGCTGGTCGGCGTGTTCGCCGCGCACGACGACCGGACCGACACCCCGGAGTACCGGGAGTGGATCCGCACCTCGATCGGCGGCGGTGCGGACGCCCGCGCCGAGCGGTACTGGCAGCTGCTCGCGGTCATCAACGGCTGGCCGTCGGCGCCGACCCGGGTACCGGCCTGGCAGTGGTTCGCCGCCGCACTCGCCGTGCACACCGAATGATCTGGTGGGATCCGTTGCTACACCACGGATCCCACTCGCGCTGCCGGCGCTGCGACGGCCGACCACACCCGGCTGCGGGGTTTCGCTATCGTGGCCGGATGCCCAACTCCGCGTCACGCTTCGCGCAGGCCGACGTCCGTCGACCCGGTACGGTCCTCGTTATCCTGGTCGCCGCCGTCCTCGCGGGGGCGGCCGGGCTCGCGGTCCTGGCCAGCTACCCGGTCGCCCGGTCCGCGATCGGCACGATCGTGGTCGGCCCGAACTCCCACAATCCCCGGCTCGATCTGCGGGACGCGGCGATCATCACCGCCGTGTTCGGCGCGGTCACCCTGCTGGTCGCGGCGGCCTCGCTGTGGCTGCTGCTGCGGCCGCGACGCAACGCCAAGACCTGGCTGGTGCTCGGTTGGGTGGTGGCCGCCTGCGGCCAGCTGCTCGGCATCGCCGGCGGCTCCGGCGACAACTGGCACAACCTGCTGCCCGCCTACTACCCGCCCCTGCAGTACGGCACCGGGATGGGCGTGGTCGGCGTCGCGGTGCTGGTGATCGTGCTGCTGGCGCTGCGCCCGACCACCGCATACCTGGACGCGGCGATCCCGGCCACCGCGGGCGCCGACCAGCAGGTCTTCGACCTCAAACGGGTCAGCCGCAAGGGCTAGGTGCGTTTCGGAGTCCCGCGGGACCGTTCGTTCAGGGCAGGTCGGTGGTGGCCGGCGGCGGGACCGCCGCGACGGCGCCGCGGGCCACCGGGGTGACTCCCGCGGCGGGCATCGTGCAGGTGACCTCCAGGCCACCGCCGGACAGCGCGCGGGCGCTCACCGAGCCGCCGTGCGCGTCGATGACCGCCCGCACGATCGACAGCCCCAGGCCGGACCCGCGGGTGCCGGTGCGTTCCCGGCCGCCCCGGCGAAACGGCTCGAACAGTGCCGGCACCTCGCCCGGATCCAGTTCGCCACCCGAGTTGCCCACCACCAGGTAGGCGTGCTCGGCGTCGGTCGAGGTGCGTACCCACAGCGTGCCGCCGGAGTGGTTGTAGCGCACCGCGTTCTCGATCAGGTTGCCGGCCAGCCGCTCCAGCAGGCTCGGGTCACCGACCACCGGTGCCGGTGGGGTGGCGACCGACAGCGACAGCTCCATCCGCGCCACGTCCGGCCGTACCGCCGAGAGCGCCACCGCGACCCCGGCGGCGAGGTCCGCCGGCACCTTGCGCACCAGCCGGCGGCCGGCCTGCGCCTCCGTGCGCGCCAGCAGCAGCAGCGACTCGACCAGCGAGTTGGCCCGCTCGGAAGCCTCCCGCACCACCCGGCCCATCCGGCGCAGTTCCTCGGCGTCCGATGCCGGATCGGCCAGCACCACGTCGACCTCGGTACGCATCACCGCGAGCGGCGTCCGCAGCTCGTGGCTGGCGTTGGCGACGAACCGGCGCTGGGAGGCGAACGCGTCGGTGATCCGGTCCAGCATCGCGTCGAACGTGTTCGCCAGCTCGCGGATCTCGTCGTCCGGGCCGGCGTAGCGGATCCGCTGGTCCATCGTCTCGGTGGACAGCCGCCGCGCGGCCTGGGTGACCCGGGTCAGCGGTCGCAGCGCCCGCCCGGTGACGATGTAGCCGCCGATCACCCCCGCCGAGCTGATCACCACCAGCGCGGCCAGTCCCTTGAACACCACCTCCAGCTCGGTGTCGTGCGCGAGCCGGGCCTGATAACGCTTCGCGTCGACGACCTGGCCGTCGGCCAGCGTCACCTGGGATCCGGGCTGCAACTGCTGGGCCGGTACCAGCGCCTGGCGGACCAGTAGCAGCGACAGCCCGAGCAGCAGCGCACCGGCGCCGACCAGCAGCACACCGTTGAGCAGGGTGAGGCGCAGCCGCAGCGTCGGGCGGGGCGAGTTGGCCCGGACCCGCCGGTACAGCCGGCCGCGCAGTCCGGGAGGCGGCGCGACGGTCTCGCCGTTGGCGGGGCGATCGGTACCGGGGGCGCCGGTCATGCGGCGGTGATGCGGTAGCCGGCACCCACCACTGTCTCGATCAGCGGCGGATCGCCCAGCTTGCGACGCAGCGTCATCACGGTGACCCGGACCGTGGTGGTGAACGGGTCGGCGTTGGCGTCCCAGACCCGCTCCAGCAGTTCCTCGCTGGACACCACGCCGCCGCGCGCCTTGATCAGTTCCTCCAGCACGCCGAACTCCTTGCGGGTCAGGTCCAGCATCCGGCCGTCGCGCCGCGCACCGCGCTTCGCCGGATCGAGTTCGACGTCGGCGACCCGCAGCACCGGGGCGCCGCCGGCGTCGCCCGCCGGCCCAGTGCCCGGACCCGGGCGACCAGCTCGTCGAACGCGAACGGCTTCGCCAGGTAGTCGTCGGCGCCGAGGTCGAGACCCTCCACCCGCTCCGCGACGCTGCCGGAGGCGGTGAGCATCAGCACCCGGGTGAGCAGCCCGGCCCGCACCAGATCGATGCAGATCTCGTCGCCGTGCACGCCGGGCAGGTCGCGGTCCAGCACCACCACGTCGTAGCGGGTGGTGAGCGCCATCTCGTGGCCGTTGGTGCCGTCGTAGGCGGTGTCCACCGCCATGCCTTCGCGGCGCAGCCCGCGGGCGACGGCGTCGGCCAGCGCCCGCTCGTCCTCGATCACCAGGACCCGCACCGGCAGCGCCTCCCCTCGACCACGTCGGGTGACCGGCCCTGTCGTGTCGGGCCGGCCTGGTGCATCATCCCCGGTCGTCCCGGCACGGAGCAAGCCAGGCGAACGGCGCAATCGGAGCGGTACGCCCCGGCCCGGCAGCGGCGCCGGGGCCGGGACGCCGGGTCAGCGCGACGGCCGGGTGGCGGTACTCACTGGGTGGCGTCGCGAACACTGTTCGCGACCTTCTGCACGTCCCCCTTCGCGGCGGCCGGCGCGGTGAACCGCAGTACCACCTGGCGGTCCATCGGGCCGCCCGGCTTGCTGTGCCAGTACCGCACGAGGACCAGGCCGTAGCCGACGCGGTGGCTGGTCTCGGGCGGGGTGAAGTTCTCCGCCTGGGCCCACGAGGAGTTGCCGCCGTCCCGCTCCCAGCGCAGGCCGAACGCCTCCTCCTGCTCGCGCATGTGGATCTTCTTGGCCGCGTCGCACGGTTCACCGCAGGTACGCACGATCACGTCACCGCTGGCCTTGCTCTTCGAACCGACGCAGTGGTAGTTGACGTAGCTGGTCGACTGGTCCTTCTTGGTGCAGGTCCAGTCGGCCGGCGCGACGAAGTCGAACCCCAACCCGGCCAGCCCGGACATCGGCTTGGTCTTGTCGCCGGAGCCGAACTTGGCGAACGAGGACGGCCAGGACGCGTCCTTCGGCGGTTCCTTGCCCGGGTGCTGGGGCGTGCTCGGCGCCGACTTCTGCGTCCGCGGGGTCGGCTGGCCCTGCGGCGCCGTGCTCTTGCCGCCGGTCGGCTTGGCGCTCGCCGACTGCTTGGTCTGCGGGGTACCGCTGCCGCGGGTGAAGTAGACGGCGGCGCCGATGCCGCCGCCGAGCACCACGACGATCAGGATCACCAACCCGACGAGCAACCCGGTGCGGCGCGGCTTCTCCTCCGGCTCGGCGGACAGCGGCGGGTACTGCTGCGGCGGTTGCGCACCGAACTGGTCCTGCTGCTGCGGTTGCTGCTGGGCCGCGAACGGCGTGGCCTGCTGCGCGAACGGCTCCGGCTGCTGGGCCGCGAACGGCTCCGGCTGCTGGCCGGCGAACCCGGACTGCTGCTGGCCCTGCGGGGCGAACGGGTCGGGCGCCGGGGCGGCCTGCTGGCCGCCGGCGTTGAACGGGTCGACCGGTTCGAACGGGTTCGGCGCGCTCGCCGTGCCGAACCCGGCCGGCTCGTCGGCACCGAACTGGCCGGCCCCGGTGCCGAGCTGATCGGCCGGACCGGGCGGCTGCTGGGCGCCCTGCGGCGGCACGGAACCGTTGGCGTCCGGCCGGATCATCGCGGTCGCCGGCTCCTCGTCCGCACCGGTCGAGGGCGGTAACCCGGAGCCTATCGGCGCGCCGGAGGCGGGCATCCCGGAGACCGGCGTCGGCTGTCCCGGTACCGGTGGCGTCGGCCCGGGCGGCCCCGACATCGGCTGACCCGGCACGGACTGACCCGACACCGGCTGACCAGAGACCGGCTGAGCAGAAACCGGCCGACCCGGCATCGGCTGACCAGAGACCGGCTGGCCGGGCTGGTGCTGGGCGGCGGGTGCGGAGACCGGCTGGCACGGCGCGCCCATCGCGGCGAACACGTTCGCGGCGCTGGCGCCGCCGTCGTCGGGGAACGCCACCCACGGCTGCTGGCCCACGAGGTCGGCCGCCACCGGGCCGCCCACCGGCGCCGACTGGCGCACCTGTTCGACCGTGGCGCTGAACTGCCAACGGCTCTGCGGGTCGACCGCCGCCTGGCCTTCGAGCACGGCCATGGTGACCTGGTTGCCCTGCTGGTCGACTCCGCGCCAGACCCGCCCGGCCGGGCCGGCGCCGAGCAGGTCCCGCAACGCGTACGGGCCGATTGTCTGCATCTGACTCTCTCTCTTCCACGCCGCCGTGCTCTGCGACGGATGGTATAGCTCCGGTTCATCACCGGGGTACCGGCGTGCGGTGCCGCCGGCACCCCGAGGTGAGCCGTCTCCCGGCCCGCAACGGCCGCCTCCGGGGTGTTGCCCAAGGGCGGTATCTTGGGGCACTCCACCCGCAACCCCCGTATCGGCTGCCCCCGACCGCCCGCGTGACCCGTCAGGTGCCCCTGCTTGCGATGAACCGTGACTGAACTCGACGATGCAGCAATGCCGCCCAGCCACGACGGCGGCGGCCCCACCGACCGCACGCAGGTCCGGCGCGTCCGGCGCCGGGGCGATGCCGACGAGGCGGATGCCGAGGCCGAGTCGTTCGCCGGCTGGCTGCCCGACGATCGCGCCGACGCCCGCCCCGCGGGTCGGGCCAGCGTCACCGGCGCGGCGAGGACGGAGCCGCGGCGGATCGCTCCGCCGCAGCGTGGCGAGCTCGCCGACGGCGTTCCGGCCGCTGAGCCGCACCAGGACGACGAGCCGCATCGCAGCTACCCCAAGCTATCGCGCGACGACGGCGAGCGACTGCAGGAGGTGGTCCCGCACCCGGGCCGAGCCAGCGTCCCGCGGATCGCCACCGCCCGGGTGCCGGCGGCGGAGCCGCGGCCGGTCGAACCGGACGACACGATGGACATCGTTCGCACCACCGACGCCGACCCGCGCCACGACCGGGGCACCCCGTCGAACGACAGCGCGGCACCGGTGTCGCCGGGAGCGGTCGTCGGTACCGCGGTGGTCGCGGACGGGTTCCGCGGCACGAACCGGGCGCTGACCCAGCTGGCCTGGCTGGGTTCGGCGCTGCTCACCGCGGTGATCACGATCTTCCGGGTGGACCGGCCGGGGCTGTGGGCCGACGAGCTCGCGACCTGGGGCATGACCACCGTGTCGGCCCACGAGTTGTGGCCGCTGCTGCGCTCCACCGACATGGTCAACGGCGCCTACTACGTGCTGATGTGGGGTTGGACGCATCTGCTCGGCAGCTCGGATCTGGCCCTGAGACTGCCATCCGTGATCGCGATGACACTCACCGCAGCACTGGTGGCGGCGCTCGGCTCCCGGTTCGGCGGTCCGCGCGGCGGTCTGCTCGCCGGCATGCTGTTCGCGGTGGTGCCATCGGTTTCCCGCTACGGGCAGGAGGCGCGGGTCTACGCGCTGGTGGTGCTGTTCGCCGCGTTGTCGACGCTGTTGCTGGCCCGCGCGCTGGACCGGCCCCGGTTCTCCCGCTTCCTGCCGTACGTGCTGGTCGTCGCGGTGCTCGGTGCGCTCAACGTGATCTCGATGCTGCTGCTGGTCGCGCACGGGGTGCTGGTGCTGTCGCTGCGCCGGCGCGCCTTCGGCGGCTGGTTCGCCGCGGCGGTGGTCGGCGCGGTGCCGGCCATCGTGGTGCTCGCGCTGTCGGCCGGTCAGCGCGGCCAGGTCAGCTGGATCGGGCCGTCGACGATCACCGGCCTGTCCACCCTGCCGTACAACCTGTTCGGAGCGACCGCCATCGGCGGCGCGCTGCTGGTGCTCGCCGCGCTGTCGGTGTCCTACCGGCATCCCGCCCTGGTGTACAGCGCCTGGGCGGTGCTGCCGACGGTGACGCTGTTCCTGGCCGGGCACTTCACCTCCGTGTGGCTGCCGCGGTACGTGCTGTTCACGGTGCCGGCGTGGGTGCTGCTTGCGGCCACCACCCTGGACCGCATCCCACTGGTACGAGGACTGCTCGTGGTGGCGGCGGTCGGCCTGGTGTCCCTGCCGGCGCAGATCACCATCCGCGGCGAGGCCGGGCACGAGCAGGACACCCGCAAGCTGGCCACCATCATCGCGAACAACGAGCAGCTCGGCGACGGCATCGTCTACGGCACCGACGATCCGGGCGGTGGCTGGGTGGGCCGCGACACCGTCGCGCACTACCTGAGTCCCGGCTCTCGACCGAAGGACCTGATGGTCACCCAACCGCAGCGCACCCACGGCAAGGTGCTCGCGATCGAGTGCAAGGACGCGACGAAGTGCCTGCCGGACAAGGTGACCCGGGTCTGGGTGGTGCGGCTCGGCTCGGTGTCGGACCCGTTGCGCAATCTCGGCGGCAGCAAGGAGGAGGCGCTGCGTACCGCGTTCCAGACGAGCAAGACGTGGCACCCGGCCGGCCTGACGCTGGCCCTGCTGACACGCAAGCCGTCCTGACGCCGGAGGCATCGTGCTCGCGTTCCTGCTGCAGATCTCGGAGTGGCTGCACTCCGGCCACATCTACCCGTTCGCCGTGTTCATGGCGGTCATCTGGCTGTTGTGGCTGACCAAGGCGATCCTGGCCCGGCAGTACCGGCCGTGGCAGGCCGACTGGCACACCACCACCTCGGTGGTCATCCCGGTGGTGGACGAGGAGGAAGAGCTGTTCGTGTCGGTGCTGGAACGCATCGTGGTGCAGCGCCCGACCGAAGTCATCGTGGTCATCAACGGTCCTCGCAACGAGACGCTGGAAAAGGTGTGCGAACGCGTCGGAGTAGTGTGGACATGGACCAAAACCCCGGAAAGCGCAACGCGGTCGATATCGGGGTCAGCATGGCCCGGGGGAGATCGTGGTGCTCGTCGACTCGGACACCATGTGGACCCGAGACACGCTGCGTGAGTTGGTGAAACCGTTCCGCGACCCGGAGGTCGGCGGGGTCAGCACCAGGCAGCGCATCCTCAACCCCGAGCGCGGCATGCTCACCCGCTGGGCCGACTGGCTGGAGAACATCCGCAACGAGTACTCGATGCCGGCGATGAGCGTGCTCGGCACCGTCGGGTGCCTGCCCGGCCGCACCATCGCGTTCCGCACCAAGATCCTGCGCGACAACATGGAGCGGTTCCGCACCGAGCCGTTCCTCGGTGTGTTCATCGAGGTCTCCGACGACCGCACGCTGACCAACTACACGCTGATGGACGGCTACAAGACCGTCGTGCAGTCCACCTCGCTGGTCTACACCGATGCCCCGACGAAACTGACGAAGCTGGTCAAGCAGCAGTTCCGGTGGGCCCGCGGCTCGCAGTACAACACGCTGCGGATGCTCGGCTGGATGCTGCGCAACGCGCCGGTGCTGGCCCTGTTCTACGTCGCCGACATCGTGGTGCCCTTCATCCTCATCGGCTCGTACGTGTCGTGGATCGTGTCACTGCTCGCCGGCAACAGGTCCGAGCTGTACGGGCGGCTGCCGCTGCCGGAGTCCGGCCTGCTGGCACTGTTCTCGCTGCTGGTGTTCAGCGCCATGATGACGATCATGGGGCTGGGTATCCGGTTCGGCCGGCACTTCGCGTACCGGCCGAACGACATGGCCTACCTGCCGGTCTTCATGGTGATCAACACGTTCATCCTGATGCCGGTGCGGGTCGTCGGGTTCTTCCGGCTGGCGCACAACGCATCCTGGGGCACCCGGTCCGGCGGCTTCGCCGGCAAGCGCGGGCGCAACCCGCAGGCGCTGATTCCCTATCTGCTGGGCGGTTTGCTGCTGGCCGCTACGGTGGTGAGCAGTGTCTAGGCATCGACTCATCTCCCACCGCAGCTACCGGATCTGGATGGGCGTCAACGCCGTCCTGCTGTTGCTGTTCTCCGGCGGCGTGCTCTACTTCACCGTCGGCAACGGCTTTCGCAGCACCCAGGCCGAAGCCCGCTCGATGCAGACACCGGACCCGACCGAGAGCGCGAAGCTCGCCGCGAAGATCCCCACCAAGCAGCAGGTGATGAACCCGCACGGCATCTACTTCGGGCTCTCCACCCCGCAGGCGCCGTGGTCGGACAGCGAGATCGACGACATCTCCGGGAAGGCGGGCGTGCGTCCCGACCTGCTGGAGTACTTCGTCAACTGGACCGAGGACTTCCGCCCCCAGGCGGTCGTCCAGGCGTACCGGCAGGGCGCCGTCCCGGCGATCACCTGGGAGCCGTGGGCCGGCCTGCAGAACGGCACCAGCCAGCCCGCGTACGCGCTGTCCCGGATCGTCGACGGCAAGTACGACGGCTACATCACCCGGTTCGCCACCGCGGTGCGCGACCAGCAGTGGCCGATCGTGCTGCGCTTCGGGCACGAGATGAACGGCGACTGGTACCCGTGGTCGGAGAGCAAGTCCGGCAACCACCGCGGCGAGTACGTGCCGGCCTGGCGGCACGTGCACGACATCTTCGACAAGGTCGGCGCGACCAACGTGATCTGGGTGTGGAGCCCGAACATCACCCGCCCGGTGCCCAGCGTGGCGCTCGAACCGCTGTACCCGGGCGACAAGTACGTCGACTGGGTCGGCATGGTCGGCTACGCCGCCGACGAGCAGACCACCGCGACGCAGACCTTCCAGGACACCATCAAGCAGTTCCGCACCTTCACCCACAAGCGGATCCTGATCACCGAGACCGGTGCCGGCCCCGGCAAGAACCAGTCGGCCTGGACCACCAGCCTGTTCAACTGGTTGAAGAGCCGCACCGACATCGTCGGCTTCGTCTGGTTCGAGTACGACCACGAGGCCACCGGCACCAAGGACTGGCGGTTCACCGTCAACCAGGACACGCTGGACGCGTTCCGGTCCGGCATCAAGAAGATCCGGGTCGCGCGCCCGATCGAGCGCTGACGGGGCGGCAGGACATGACGCACCCGGACGACCAGCAGCCCGCCCAGCCACCGGCGGCCGGCGCGGCGCCGCTGCGCCGGCGCACCCTGCTCGCCGGTGGCGCCGCCGGGCTCGCCTCGGTCGGGCTGCTCACCGGTTGCGACCACGACCATCCGACCGGCAACAGCGGCGACCCGCCGCCGTCGATGGTCGACGACGTCGACCCGTTGATCGGCACCGCGACGCCGGGCAACACCTATCCCGGGGCGCACCTGCCGTTCGGGTTCGTCGCCGCGAGCCCGGACACCGACAACCCGTCCAGCGCCGGGTACACCCCGACCGACCCGATCGTCGGGTTCTCCCAGACGCACGTGTCCGGCACCGGCGGCGACAGCCGGTACGGCAACTTCCGGGTCACGCCGATCACCGGCCGGGTGCGGCTGGACGGGCTCGGCTCGGGCCGTTCCGGCGAGCACGCCGAACCGGGCTACTACAAGGTGCTGCTGACCCGCCCGAAGGTGCTCGCCGAGCTGACCGCGACCCGCCGGTGTGCCATCCACCGGTACACGTTCCCGGACGACAAGGGCGGCCACCTGGTCATCGACGCCAGTTCGGTGATCATGACCGGCGGCGCGCAGCAGCCGAAGCGCACCCGGCTCGCGGTGGTGGGCAACAACGGGGTCGAGGGTTCGGTCACCGTGACCGGCGGCTGGGGCGACCGCGGCGGGCAGTACACGCTGCACTTCGCGGCCCGGCTGGACCAGCACTTCACCGACGTGGCCACGTTCGTCGACGGGGCCGTCGACCACGGGTTCCGGGAGGTCACCGGGAAGGCCAAGCAGCGGGTCGGCGCGATCCTGACCGTTCGCCCCTCGCTGCGCCACTCCGTGCAGCTGCGCCTCGCCGTCTCGTTCGTCTCCGTCGCGCAGGCCCGGTCCACCTTGGACAAGGAACTCGGCCTGCGCTCGTTCGACGCGGTGCGCACCGATGCGAAGGCCGCCTGGCGGGACGCGATGAGTCGGGCGGTGGTCTCCGGCGGCACCGCCGAGCAGCGCACCGTGTTCGCCACCGCGCTCTACCACTGCCAGCTGATGCCACACGACGTGACCGGCGAGAACGTCTGGTGGCAGGGCAAGACGCCGCACTACGAGGACTTCTACACGCTCTGGGACACCCACCGGGCGGTGCATCCGCTGCTGACGCTGATCCAGCCGAAGCGGCAGGCCCAGATGGTCAACTCGCTGATCGAGACCTACCAGTACACCGGCTGGTTGCCGGACGCGCGGATCGCCGGGGTCAACTCCTACATCCAGGGTGGTACCTCCGGCGACGTGGTGATCGCCGACGCGGTGCTGAAGAAACTGCCCGGCATCGACGTCGAGACCGGCTACCGGGCGATCCGCAAGGACGGTGAAGAGAACTCGCCGAAGCCGCAGATCGAGGGCCGGGAGCTGGACGACTACCTGCAGCTGGGTTATCTCGCGATCGACGCGCAGCGCCCCGACGACCCGCACGGCAGCCGGGTCGCCTCGCGCACCCTGGAGTACGCGTACGAGGACTTCTGCATCGGCCGGGTGGCCGAGCACGTCGGCGACGACGCGGTCGCGGCGAGGTACCACGAACGCGCGAAGAACTGGGCGAACCTGTGGGACGCCAGCAGCGGCGTGATCCGCCCGCGCTACTCCGACGGCCGCTTCCTGTCGCCGTTCGACCCGAACGACGCGACCACGCCCTACTTCTACGAGGGCAGCGCCTTCCAGTACACCACCATGGTGCCGCACGACGTGCCCGGCCTGATCGACCGGTTCGGCGGCGACAAGAAGTTCGTCGCCTTCCTCGACCGGCTGTTCAGCCGCGACCGGTACGACGCGTCGAACGAGCCGGACCTGCTCGCGCCCTACCTCTACCTGCACGCCGGCCGGCCGGACCGGACCGCCGACCTGACCCGCAAGCTGCTCGCGACCGGCTACCACGCCGGCCCGGACGGGCTGCCCGGCAACGACGACGCCGGCGCGATGTCCGCCTGGTACGTGTGGACCGCGCTCGGCCTCTACCCCAACCCCGGCCAGGACTGGTACTACCTGACCAGCCCACTGTTCGAGCACGCCGCGCTGCGGTTGGCGGGCGGCAAGACGCTCACCATCACCGCGCCGGGCGCCTCGGACACCCACCGGTACGTGCAGTCCGTGCAGTTGGGTGGCAAGCCGGTGCCGGGGCCGTGGCTGCCGCACGCGGAGCTGATCCGCGGCGGCGAGCTGCGGTTCCGGCTCGGCCCGAAGCCGTCCGGATGGGGCGTCGGCAGCCGCCCACCCAAGCCCTGATCTCTGGCAGCCGCCGTGGGCTCCACCGGCGGCGACGAGGCGATCGAGCAGCGCGGCCACGGCTGCGTCGGCGTCGGAGCCGATGCCGGTGTCCAGGACGACACGGGGGTCAGGTCGGTCCCCGATGGCGCGGTGGGTCGCGTCCGGCCCCGGTGGCGGGCCGGCCAGTGCCGGCGGGTCAGCGGGCGGGACGGCGCAACTGGCCGGCGGCGGCACCGACGGTACCGGCGTGGTCGGAGTCGACGCCGGCGATCCAGCCGGTGACCTGGCGCGCCACGTCCTGCGCGGTCAGGCCGAGCGCGGCCAGGATCTCGGCGCGGGTGCCCTGCGGGTGGAAACCGACCGGTACGGCGATGTCGCGCACCGGCACCGGCACCTCGGCGTCGGACAGCGCCTGCACGACGGCCGTGCCGAAACCGCCGGCGCGTACCCCGTCCTCGACGGTGACGACCAGCCGGTGTTCGGTGGCGAGGTCGACGATGCGCGGCGACACCGGCCGGACCCAGCGCGGGTCGACCACGGTCACCCCGTAGCCCTGTCCGGCGAGCCGCTCGGCCACGTCCATCGCCAGGTGCGCGAACGAGCCGACGGCGACCAGCAACACGTCGGCGCGGGCGTCGCGGCGCAGCACGTCGATCGCGCCGATGCCGTCGCCGAGCCGTTCGACCGCCGGCAGCTCGGCCGGCAGCGAGCCGGTCGGGAAACGCACCACGGTCGGGCCGTCGTCGACGGCGACCGCCTCCCGGAACTCCTCCGCGACCCGGGCCCCGTCACGCGGCGCGGCGAGCCGCAGGCCGGGCACGACGCCGAGGATCGAGGTGTCCCAGATGCCGTAGTGGCTGGGGCCGTCGGGGCCGGTGATGCCGGCCCGGTCCAGCACGAACGTCACCGGCAGCTCGTGCAGCGCGACGTCCAGCAGGAGCTGGTCGAACGCCCGGTTGAGGAACGTCGAGTACAGCGCGACGACCGGGTGCATGCCGCCCAGCGCGAGCCCGGCGGCGGAGGTCACCGCGTGCTGCTCGGCGATGCCGACGTCGAACACCCGGTCCGGGTACACCTCGCGCAGCTTCTCGATGCCGGTCGGTCCGGCCATCGCGGCGGTGATGCCGACGATGTCGCTGCGTTCCCCGGCGACCTTGACCAGCTCGGCGGCGAACGCGCTGGTCCACTTCGCGCTCGGCTTCGCGAGCGGCCGGCCGGTCTCCGGGTCGAACGCGCCGGGCCCGTGCAGGCGGTCGGCGGCGTCGGTCTCGGCCGGCTGGTACCCGCGGCCCTTCTGGGTCATCGCGTGCACGATGACCGGCCCGCCGAACCGCTTCGCCTTCACCAGCGCGCTCTCCAGCGCGAGGATGTCGTGCCCGTCCACCGGACCGACGTACTTGAGGCCCAGGTCCTCGAACATCGGCTGCGGCGCCAGCGCGTCCTTGAGCCCCTTCTTGACCGCGTGCAGCACCTCGTAGGCCGGCGGGCCGACCAGCGGGGTGCGGCTCAGCGAGTCCTTCACCCGCTCCAGCACCCGCTCGTACCCGGGGCTCAGGCGCAGCGAGGCGAGGTGGCTCGCCAGCCCGCCGATGGTCGGCGAGTACGACCGACCGTTGTCGTTGACGACGATGACCAGCGGGCGGTCCGAGGCGGCGATGTTGTTCAACGCCTCCCAGCACATGCCGCCGGTCAGCGCGCCGTCACCGACCACCGCGACCACGTGCCGCCGCTCCCCCTTCAACGCGTACGCCTTGGCCAGGCCGTCGGCGTAGGACAGGGCGGTGGAGGCGTGCGAGTTCTCGATCGTGTCGTGCTCGCTCTCGGCCCGGCACGGGTAACCGGACAGCCCGTCGCGCTGCCGCAGCGAGTCGAACCCGGGCTGTCGGCCGGTGAGCATCTTGTGCACGTACGCCTGGTGGCCGGTGTCGAACAGGATCCGGTCGTCGGGCGAGTCGAACACCCGGTGCAGCGCGAGCGTCAGCTCCACCACCCCCAGGTTCGGGCCCAGGTGTCCGCCGGTCTTCGCGACCTTGGTGACCAGGAACTCGCGGATCTGGCTCGCCAGCTCGGGCAACCGGTCGGCCGGCACCCGGCGCAGGTCGGCGGGCGAGTGCACGGAGCCGAGCAGGCCGTCAGGCGATGTCATGGGGACGAAGTCTAGACCCGCACGGCGGGTCGCACCCGCGAGCGAGACGAGGAGGCGATGACATTCGCGCAGTCATTCCCCCACTCCTTCACAACTCCGCCACAAACCGCGACCGGACACCCAGCGCTGTCGATCGCGGACACATCGTCCCAGCGGTCGCGCCGGTTCACCGGCCGCGGGAACCACCCCGGGCGGCCGGCGACCCGGTCATTTCAGCCGCAATCGGGCAGGCATCGTGGCGGGCCGGGGCAGCCGCAGCGGCGTCCTACCGGGGGTGATCGCGCCGAGGACCGCGGCACGCTGCGCACCGGTGACGCTGGGCAGGGCGCCCGGCAGGCCGTGCCAGGTCAGCCAGCCGAGCAGGGCGAACGCGTACGCCTCCTTCGCGTCGGCGTCGATGCCGTACGTGTCGATGGGGATCAGCCGGCAGCCGGCGAGCGCGGCGATCCGGTCGGTGAGGACCGGGTTGCGCAGGCCGCCGCCGGCGGCGACCACCTCGGCGATGTGATGCCCGCGCAACTGGTCGGCGACGGTACGGGCGGTCAGCTCGGTCAGCGTGGCCACGACGTCCTCGCCGCGCTCGTCCCCGGTCAGGAAGCCGTCCAGGTAGCCGGGGTGGAACAGCTCCTTGCCGGTCGACTTGGGCGCCGGCGCCGCGTAGTACGGCTCGGCCAGCAGCGCGGCGAGCAGCTCCGGCAGCACCGTACCGGCGGCGGCGCGCCGCCCGCCGGCGTCGTACGGCTCGCCGAAGAACCGCGCGCACGCCACGTCGATCAGCGCGTTGGCCGGGCCGGTGTCGTATCCGAGTACGCCCGCCCCGGCGCCCCCGGCCGGGGCACTGCCGGGCGGCTCGGCGCCGCCCGGGGCGGCGCCGCACGGTGCCGCACCGCTTCCGGCGGCGTCCGACGGTGCCGAGCCGTCCCGGGCGGCATCGGACGGCGCGGTGGCCACCGGGAGCACGGTGATGTTGGCGATGCCGCCGAGGTTGAGCGCGGCCCGGCGCGGCCCACCGGGTTCGGGGGTGAGCAGCAGCGCGTCGAACAGCGGTACCAGCGGGGCGCCCTGGCCGCCCGCCGCGATGTCGGCGGACCGGACGTCGGAGACCACCGGCAGGCCGGTCGCCGCGGCGAGCCAGGCCGGCTCGCCGAGTTGCAGGGTGCCGAGCGCACGGCCCCGGTCGACCCAGTGGTACACCGTCTGGCCGTGCGAGCAGACCAGGTCGGCGGTGCCGGCGCACAGCTCGGTCACCGCGCGCCGCGCCGCCGCAGCGTACGCCTGGCCGAGTTCGGTGGTCAACCGGCAGACCGCCTCGATGGTGGTCGGCGCCGGTGGCAGGATCGCGCCGATCGCGGCCCGCAGCCCGTCCTCGTACCGCACGCTGAGCGCGCCGAGCGGCCGCAGCAGCAGCGTGTCGCCGTCCCGCTCGAACTCGGCCGCGGCCACGTCGATCGCGTCGTACGAGGTGCCCGACATGAGGCCGACCACCCGTGTAGTGCCGCCGCTGGCCGGCGTCTCGCCGTTCATGTCCGCTCCACCGGGTCGAAGTGCGCGTTGTCGGTCATGTCGGCTCCTTCACCGAAGAACGTGTGGTCGGGCAGGCCCGGTCCGCCGCGGCACGGCCCGCGCCGTCGGCCGCGCCGGCTCCGCGGCGAGATCCGGCTCCGCGGCGATGTCATGACCGCCCGCGGACCGCGGTGAGGATGCGGCCCCAGTACGGGTCGAGGTCCAGCAGCCGGGTGCCCGTCGCGTGCACCCGGTTGGTCATCAGCACCACGACACGGTGCAGGTCCGGCAGCACCCCGAACCGGATCCCGGTGAAGCCGCCGTGGCCGATCGCGCCGTGCTCCGGCCAGCGCCAGAACCCGAGCCCCTGGCCGGCGTCCGGGCCGGCGGCGGTGAACCGGCGCAGGGTGTCGGCTCGCCACGGACCGTCCGCCGCGAGCAGCGCGCGGCCGAACGCGACGAGATCGTCGGCGGTGCCGAACAGGCCGGCGTGGCCGGCGACACCGCCGAACCCGTGCCAGGCGTTCCCGTCGTGCACCTCGCCGACGATCGTGTACTCCCGCCACCGGCGAAACGCCGACGGCGCGATGCCGGTCGGGTACGGCTGGTCGGTCGCCAGCATCCGCCGCTCGTACCAGTCGCCGTGGCCGGTCGCGACCAGCGGCACCGCGGGGCCGTGACCGCGCGGACGGTAGTGCGCGCCGGCCATCCCGGCCGGCTCGAACACCAGCCGCCGCACCGCGTCGTCCAGCGGCTCGCCGGCCGCCCGGGCCACGATCAGCCCGAGCAGCATGAACCCGAGATCGGAGTAGTGCCGTTCGGCGTCGACCGGGTACCGGGCGGGCAGCGCGGCGATGGTCGTGGCCGGGTCGGGGTTCGACGCGCCGAGTGGTGACGCGGCGTAGATGGGCCACCACTCGGCGAGACCGGCGCGGTGCCGCAGCAGGTCGCTGACCCGGATGCCGGCCGGCAGCGCCGGAAGCCAGTCCCGGGCCGGACCGTCGAGTTCGACGGCACCCGACTCGGCCAGCGACATCAGCGCGGCCGTGGTCGCGGCGAGCTTGCTGACCGAGGCGAGATCGAAGGCCGCGTCGCTGGTCAACGGCTCCGGCGCGTCGAGCCGGACCAGGGCCCGCCGCGGCGCGCCGTCGTCACCGGTCCCGGTCCGGCCGGGTCGGGCGGTACCGCCGGCCGGCGTCGTACCGTCGCCGGTGTGCGCCGCGTCCCGGGGAGGCGCGGCGGCCGTTCCGCTGTCGCGCGGCGAGGTCGACGCGGGCACGCTCGGTGACGACGTCTCGGCGGGCAGCCAGCCCGGGCCGGGCGCCATCCGGTACGTCTGGCGGTGCCCCGCGGTGCGCTCGGCGACGGTGCCGTGCCGGCTCGCGACGCGCAGCAGCACGCCCGGAACGCCGGCAGCGGTCAGGTCGGCGACGATCTCGTCGAGGTTCTCGGCCATCCCCGGACTGTAAATAACCTTCGACGACAAGCCCACACCCGGTACCCCTTGACTAGGCACTTCGCGCTGAGGTTACTCTCTGTCGATCCCAACTCCGAGTACGGAGGACCACCCGTGACAAGGATTCCCACCCGTCGATGGGGCGTCGCCGCCGCGATCCTGGCCCTGGGTGCCGGCGCGGTCGCGTGCAGCCCGAGCCCGAGCTCCGACGCCAAGACCGGGGGCAAGGCCGAGCTGGTCGTTGCCCGTACCGCCGACGTGGACGTGCTCGACCCGGCCCGCGCCACCGCCTTCGCGACCAACCAGACCCTCGCGCTGGTGTACGACCAGCTGGTGGACACCGACGCCAGCGGGAAGCTGGTGCCCGGCCTCGCCACCAAGTGGACGGTCGCCGCCGACGGCAAGTCCGTCACGTTCGCCCTGCGCAAGGGGGTGAAGTTCCACCACGGGCAGAGCTTCACCTCGGCCGACGCCAAGGCCAGCCTGGAACGCATCCTGGACCCGAAGACCGCCTCGGTGGACCGGTCCTACCTGGCGAACGTGTCGGCGGTCGACGCACCCGACGCGCACACCCTGAAGCTGACCCTCAAGCAGCCGGACGCCTCGCTGCTGACCGCGCTGTCCTACACCGGTACCTCGATCCTGTCCGCCGCCGACATCAAGGCCGGCACGGTGGACAAGAAGCCGGACGGTACCGGGCCGTACGAGTGGAAGACCTGGAAGCAGGGCCAGCAGCTGGACCTGGCCGCGAACAAGGGCTACTGGGGCGGCGCGCCGAAGAACGCCGGCGTGCAGTTCCGGGTCATCCCGGACGAGGCGTCGATCGTGTCCGGGATGAAGGCCGGCAGCTTCAGCCTGGGCATCGTCAGCGACCCGGCCCTGACCAAGCAACTGGCCAACAGCGACCGGATGAAGCTCGTCGCCAACCCGACGCTGGACTACCACGTGCTGCAGCTCAACGGGCGCCGCGGCCCGCTGAAGAAGCAGGCGGTGCGGCAGGCCATCGGGTGCGCGGTGAACCGCAAGGACGCGATCGACACCGTCTACTTCGGGAAGGCGAAGCAGACCGGCCCGATCGTCAGCCCGGCCTACTCGTACGATCCGCTGAAGGGGCTCGGCTGCACCGACGGCGACACCGCCGCGGCCAAGCGGATGCTGGCCAAGGCCGGCTACGCCAAGGGCTTCCACCTCAAGACGATCGTGATGACCGGGCAGTACTCGACGTCGACCAACCTGGCGCAGGTGCTGCAGGCGCAGCTGAAGAAGGTCAACATCACGCTCGACCTGGACCGTCAGCAGACCAACGTGTACGTGCCGAACTGGTCGAAGGCCAACTTCGACGCCGCGGTGGCCCTCAACGGCGGCAGTACCGACCCGTACCTGCAGTACAACCGGTACTTCACCACCGACGGCAGCCTGAAGGTGCCGGCCGGGCTGGCCGACAAGAAGCTGGACTCGCTGCTGCGCAGGGCCAACGCGACCACCGACGAGGCGACCCGCAAGCAGCTGTTCGGCGAGCTGTCCGAGCAGCTCGACACCGACTCGCCGTGGGTCTGGCTGTTCCGCAACCAGACCTACTACCTGCAGGCCAACAACCTGACCGGGTTCACCGCGACGCCGTCGGACTCGCTGGAGAACCTGCGCACGGCCGGCCTGTCGTGACGGGAACGCGATGACTCTGCGGTATCTCGCCGGGCGGGTGGCCGGCATGCTCGGCACCCTGGTCGGGGTGGCGGTGGTGGTGTTCGTCGTGCTGCGGGCGCTGCCCGGCGACACCATCACCGCGAAACTCGGTACCCAGGCGGCGACGCTGACCGCCGACCAGCGTGCCGCGCTGCGGCACTTCTACGGGCTGGACGCCTCGCCGGTCACCCAGTTCTTCCGCTGGTTCGGCGGGCTGCTGCGCGGTGATCTCGGCGTCTCGATGGACACCGGCGTCCCGGTCACCCGGCTGATCGGCGACGCGCTGCCGGTCACCGTCGAGCTCGCGGTACTGGCGATGCTGATCGCGGTGCCGATCGGCGTGCTGTTCGGGATGCTCGCCGCGAGCCGCCCGGGCGGCGCCCGTGACCTGTCCGTACAGGGTGTCGGGCTGCTCGGGCTGGCGCTGCCGGAGTTCGTGGTGGCGACCGTGACGGTGGCGTGGCTGGCGTCGGCGTTCGCCTACTCGCCGAGCGCCGGCACCTACGTCTCGCTCGGCGACTCGTTCTCCGGCAACCTGCGCCAGATGCTGTATCCGGCCCTGGTACTCGCGATCGGGTTGGCCGCGACGGTGATGCGCACCACCCGCTCGGCGTACCTGGAGGCGGCCGGGTCCGACTTCGTGCGCACCGCGCGGGGCAAGGGGTTGACCGAACTGCGGGTGCGGTTCCGGCACATCCTGCACAACGCCGGCATCCCGATCGTGACCATGGTCGGCATCCAGTTCGGCTACCTGCTCGGCGGCACCCTGGTCGTCGAGCAGGTGTTCGCGCTGCCCGGCCTGGGCCGGCTGCTGCTGAACGGGATCCTGCACCAGGACTACGCGATCGTGCAGGGCGTCACGCTGCTGGTGGCGGCCGCGTTCGTGATCGTCAACTTCGGCGTGGACATCGTGTACCGGCTGCTCGACCCGCGTACCCGCTCCGAGGGGAGGCGGGCATGACGACCGAGATGCCGCCGGCCGCCGCCCCGGTCGTACCGGCCGCGCCCCGTGCCGCCGGCCAGCCGTCGCTGCCACGCCGCATCGTCGCCGACCGCAACGGGCGCATCGGGGTCGTCCTGATCGGCGTGCTGGTCCTGATCGCGCTCGCCTCGCTGCTGCACCTGGTGCAGGATCCGCTGGCGCAGCACCAGTCCGGCCAGCTCGCCGGACCGTCCGGCGCGCACTGGCTCGGTACCGACCAGTTCGGCCGGGACATCGCCGCCCGCGTCGCGGCCGGCATCTTCGCCTCGCTGCGGGTCGCGGTCACCTCGGTCGCCATCGCCACCGTCATCGGTGGGCTGCTCGGCGTGCTGTCCGGCTTCGCCGGCGGGATCCTGGACGCGGTCGTCGGCCGGCTCACCGACGTGCTGTTCGCCTTCCCGGCGACGCTGCTGGCGCTGGCGCTGGTCGCCGCGCTCGGGCACGGCTGGTTCAACACCGCGGTGGCGATCGCCGTGGTGTACACCCCGATCTTCGTCCGGGTGGCGCGCGGGCCGGTGCTGACCGTCCGCGAGTCCGAGTACGTCCGGGCCGGCCGGGTGCTCGGCTTCTCCCGCTCCCGGCTGCTGTTCCGGCACGTCGTGCCGAACGTGGCCGCACCGATCGCGGTGCAGGTGGCGCTCGCGCTGTCGTGGGCGATCCTGACCGAGGCCGGGCTGTCGTTCCTCGGGCTCGGCACCCAGCCGCCGAGCCCGTCGCTGGGGCTGATGGTCGCCGACAGCCGGAACTTCTTCCCGGACGCCTGGTGGACGTTGCTGTTCCCCGCGCTGGCCGTGGTGGTCGCCGTGATCGGACTCAACCTGATCGGTGACGGGCTGCGCAACGCGCTGGACCCCAGGACGGTGCGCCGATGATGCGAGGCCGCCGCCCCGACCGCGATCGTCCGGGCACGACCTCCGGCGGCCGGCCGCGAGCGAGCCGCCGCCGGGGTCCGGGCGAGCGCCCGGTCGGCGTTCGGACGAAGGGAGAACGCCGGTGAGCGTGCTGGAGATCGAGAACCTGCACACCGTCGTCGCGGCCGACGGCGGGGAGCTGCCGGTGGTACGGGGCATCTCGCTGTCCATCGAGGCCGGTGAGATCGTCGGGCTGGTCGGCGAGTCCGGTAGCGGCAAGAGCTTCACCGCGCTGTCGGTCATGGGCCTGCTGCCCGACGGCGCCCGGGTCCGCTCCGGTCGGATCCTGGTGAACGGTGAGGACCTGCTGTCGCTGCGCGCATCCGAGCGGCGGGCCCGGCGCGGCGGTACGGTCGCGATGATCTACCAGGATCCGATGACCGCGCTCAACCCGCTGATGACCGTCGGGGCGCAGATCGCCGAGGGGCTGCGGGCGCACGGCGTGGACGGCGCCGCGGCAAAGCAGCGCACCCTGGCCGCGATCGAGGAGGTCGGGCTGCCGCGGCCGGAACGCATCGCGCGCAGCTACCCGCACCGGCTCTCCGGCGGGCAGCGGCAGCGGGTCGTGATCGCGAGCGCGCTGGCGTTGCGCCCCAAGGTACTCATCGCCGACGAGCCGACGACCGCGCTGGACGTGACCATCCAGCAGCAGATCCTCGCCCTGGTGGACGAGCTGCGCGCCGCGCACGACCTCGCCGTGCTGTGGATCACGCACGACCTCGGTGTGGTGGCGCGGATCGCGAACCGGGTGGCCGTGATGTACGCGGGGCGCATCGCCGAGGCGGCCACCACCCGGGGCCTGTTCGGCACGCCGCAGCACCCCTACTCGGCCGCGCTGCTCGCCTCGATCCCGTCGCCGACCGACCCGGTACGCGGGCCGCTGCCGCAGATCGGCGGCGCGCCGCCGGACCTGACCGCGCTGCCGCCGGGCTGCCCGTTCGAGCCGCGCTGCGCGCAACGCGAACCCGGCTGCGCGGCGGCCGAGCCCGAACCGGTCCGGCGCGGCGGCGCCGACACCGCATGCTTCGTACCCCGGGACCGCTGGACCAGCGGCGCGGAGGAGGTCCGATGATCGAGGTGACCGAGGCGGCCCGGCACTACCGCACCTCCGACGGGGTGGTACGGGCGGTCGACGGAGTCAGCTTCACGGTGGCCGAGGGCGAGACCCTGGGCCTGGTCGGGGAGTCCGGCTGCGGCAAGTCGACCACCGCGAAGCTGCTCGTCGCGCTGGAGCGGCCGACCGCCGGGCGGATCCTGGTGGACGGCATCGACGTGGCCACGGCGCGCGGCGCCGACCTGCGCCGGCTGCGCCGCACCATCCAGCTGGTGTTCCAGGACCCGTACGCGTCGCTGAACCCGCGCCGCCGGATCTCCGCCACCCTCGCCGAGGTACTCACGGTGCACGACCTGGCCCGCGGTTCCGCCGCGACCCGGCGGGTCGGCGAGCTGCTGGAGATGGTGGGCCTGCCGGCGTCGGTCGGCGACCGGTACCCGCACCAGCTCTCCGGCGGCCAGCGGCAACGGGTCGGCATCGCCCGCGCCCTCGCGGTCCAGCCGCGGGTACTGGTGCTCGACGAGCCGGTGTCCGCGCTCGACGTGTCGGTCCGGGCCGAGGTGATGAACCTGCTCGCGTCGCTGCGCGCCTCGCTCGGCCTGACCTACCTGTTCATCTCGCACGACCTGGGCATGGTGCGGCACCTGTGCGACCGGATCGCCGTGATGTACCTGGGCAAGGTGGTGGAGGCGGGCGGCTGGCAGCAGGTGTCCGACGACCCGCTGCACCCGTACACCCGGTCGCTGCACGACGCGGTACCGGTCGCCGACCCAGCCGTCGAGTCGGGCCGCTCCGCCCGCACGCTGACCGGCGAGGTGCCCGACCCGGCCGCACCGCCGCCCGGCTGCCGGTTCCACCCGCGCTGCCCGATCGCCGAGGACCGTTGCGGTACCACCGAGCCGCCGCTGCTGGCCCGGCCGGACGGCAACCGCGTCGTGGCCTGCCACCTGGTCTGACCGCTGCCGCGCCGGGCGGCCGGCAGTCCCCCGGCGTCCGGCCGGGCCGATCGGCCGTGGCAACGAGACGACCCGCCGGGTCCGGAAACCGAAACGGGCCGCCGTCCCCGGGGACGGCGGCCCGTTTCGGTGTGGCCTCGCTCAGGCTCGACCGGACGCCTTCTGACTGCGCCGCGACACCGAGTCGATGACCACGGCGGCGAGCAGCACGATGCCGGTCACCATGTACTGCGCGTAGTTGGTGATGCCCAGCAGGTTCATCCCGGCCGCGATGGACTGGATCACCAGCACACCGAGCAGCGCCGAGAACGCCGAACCGCGGCCACCGAACAGGCTGGTACCGCCGATGACGGCCGCGGCGATCGCGTACATCAGGATCTGCTGCCCGGTGCCGGACTGGGTGACGCCACGGTTGACCGACGCGTAGAACACGCCACCGATCGCGGCCATCGTGCCGGAGATCGCGTACACGCTCATCCGGATGCCGGCGACGTTGATGCCGGCCCGGCGGGCCGCCTCGACGCTGCCGCCGACCGCGAACACCTTCCGGCCGTACGAGGTGTGATTGAGCACGAACCCGGCCAGCAGGATGAACGCCAGGAAGATCACCGGCGCCAGCGGCAGGCCGCGAGCCTGGTTGAACACCACCGCGACCGCGAGCAGCACCACCGCGAGCACCGCGCTGCGCACGATCACCTCGGTGACGCTGCGGGCCGGCACCCCGGCCCGCCTGCGGGCGAGGCTGCCGCGCAGCGAGACCAGGAAGTAGACCGCGGCGACCACGATCGCCACCAGGTAACCCCAGAACAGCTGCTCGAAGTAGGTGTTGGTGAGCCGGTCGATCAGCCCGTTGGCGTTGGTCAGGTTGTAGGACCCGGTCTTGCCCAGTACCCACAGCGAGACGCCCAGCCAGCCGAGCAGACCGGCCAGCGTGACGATGAACGCCGGGACCCCGATCTTGGCGAAGAAGAACCCGTGGATCAGGCCCATCACCAGGCCGGCGGCGACCGCCACCACGATCGACAGGCCCTCGCTGAGCCCCCAGGTCTGGTTCGCGACCGCGACGATGGCGGCGCACGCGCTGGACACCGACCCGATGGACAGGTCGATCTCGCCCAGCAGCAGCACGAACACGATACCGAGGGCGAGCATGCCGGTCGCCACGATGTTGATCGACAGCTCGGTCAGGTAGCTCGGCGACAGGAACCCGGAGTTCAGCGACTGGAAGATCGCCCAGATCACGATCAGCCCGACGACGACCGGGATCGAGCCGAGTTCGCCGCCCCGCACCCGGCGCCAGAACTCCCGAAGGTAGCCGCGCACCCCGCCCTGGGCGAGGATCAGCCGAGGGTCGACCTGCGCCGCCGCGGCCGGCGCCGCGGTCTGGTCCGTGTCGCTCACTTCTCCCCCTCGCCGGCCGGGTCGGAACCGTTCTGCCGTGCCGCGCGCCGGGTGACAGCGTTGTCGCTGGCTCCGGTGATCGCGGAGATGATCTGCTCCTGGGTGGTGTCCTGCATGCCGAACGTGCCGTTGTTGCGGCCCAGTCGCAGCACCGCGACCCGGTCCGCCACCGCGCCCACGTCGGCCATGTTGTGACTGATCAGGATCACCCCGAGGCCGCGCTCGTCGCGCAGCCGCTCGACCAGGTCGAGCACCTGGGCGGTCTGCTCGACGCCGAGTGCGGCGGTCGGCTCGTCCAGGATGACGACCTTCGGGTCGCCGAGCAGCGACCGGGAGATCGCCACCGTCTGCCGCTGCCCACCGGACAGCGACGCCACCGGGATGCGCACGCTCGGGATCTTGATGGACAGGGTGTCCAGCAGCTCCCGGGAACGGCGCTCCATCTCCACCTCGTCCAGCACCCCGAACCGGCGGATCTCCCGACCGAGGAACAGGTTGCCCACCACGTCCAGGTTGTCGGCCAGGGCCAGATCCTGGTACACGGTGGCGATGCCCAGGTTGGTCGCGTCGTGCGGCTTGCCGATCGAGACCGGCCGGCCCTGCCACTCGATCACGCCCGAGTCGATCGTCTCGACCCCGGCGATCGTCTTGACCAGGGTGGACTTGCCGGCGCCGTTGTCGCCGACCAGCGCCACCACCTCGCCGGCGTGCACCTCCAGGTCCACGTCGGCCAGCGCCTGCACCGCGCCGAACCTCTTGCTGATGCCGCGCAGTGCGAGCACTGGTGTGTCCGTCTGCGCCGGTGCGCTTGTCACCTCAACCATCCCTTGCCGTACGTTCGCCAGAGCCTGCAGAACCGGCCCGGGAACCGAACTCGGTTCCCGGGCCGCAACGCACCGAACTACTTGATGCCGGCCTTCGCACAGTCGGACTTGTACTTGGCGGTGCAGATCTCCGACGGCTTCCAGTAGCCGTCCTTGACCACCGTCGACTCGATGTTGTCGAACGTCACCGTGGTCGCCGGGACGATCTTCGCCGGCACCGTGACGGTGCCGTTGTTGACCGTGTCGCTGCCACCGGTCCACTTCTTGCCGGTGGCGACGTCGACCGCCATCTCGGCGGCGGCCTGCGCCTGCGGCTTGATCGACTTGTAGATCGTGGCGTACTGCTCACCGGTCAGGATCCGCTGGATCCCGGCGAGCTCGGCGTCCTGCCCCGTCACCGGCGGCAGCGGGGTGACGTTCGCGGCCTTCAGCGCCGCGATCGCGCCACCGGCCATACCGTCGTTCGCGGCGTAGACCCCGATGATGTTCTTCTTGCCGACCTTGCTGATCGCGCCAGCGACCTCCTGCCGGGCCTGGTCCGGGCTCCAGTCCTGGGTGTCGTACTCGGCGCCCACGTTGACCTTGCCGTCCAGAACGCTGTGCATGCCCTTCTTGAAGTCGGGCGCGTTCGGATCGTCCGGCGAGCCGTTGACCAGGATCACCTTGCCGCGCTTCGGGCTGCCCTTGGCCGAGATGGCCTTCAGGAACGCCTCACCCTGCTGCTTGCCGATGTCGACGTTGTTGAACGACGAGTAGCCGGCGATCGGCCCCTGCGCGAGCCGGTCGTACGCGATGACCTTGACGCCCTGGTCGTGCGCCTTCTGCACCGAACTCTTGATCGACTTGTAGTCGACCGAGTCCAGGATCAGCACCTTGGCACCGGCCGCCAGGACCGCGTCGACCTGCTGGCGCTGGGTGTCGGCGTCCTGGTTGGCGTTCCGGTACTCGATGGTGCATTTCGGGCAGAGCTTCTTGATGTCCGCCGCCAGGAACGGGTGGTCGAACTTCTCGTACCGGGCGGTCTTGGACTCCGGCAGCAAGATGCCGATCTTGAAGCCCTTGTCGACGCTGAGTTTCTCGCCGCCGCTGCCGCCGCCGGCCTGCTTGGCCTTGCCGCACCCCGCGACGCCGATGGCGATCACGGCTACGGCGGCGACGGCGAGCCCGCGACGCAAGTAAGTCCTCACGTGCACGAAACCTCCCTGACACAGGCCGCCCTCACGCGGCCAAGTTCACGACAGTCAACCGCTATGTGGTGCCGCCGTCAATAAGTGAAGATGGATCGGCGCAAAACCGCGCCCATTCGTTATCTACCCGAACAGTGGCCCGGTCATCAGCCCGAACGCGGTCCACCGCCGGCGGCCACCCCGACCGCCTGGTCGGTCTCGGCCATCGCCAACGCCAACGCACCCAGCACCTCCGCACGGGCACCCAGCGTGCCCGGCAGCACCCGGAGCTGCCGGGCGGCGCTCGGAATCGCGTACCGCGCCACCGACTCCTGCAACGGCGCGATCAGCAACTCACCGGCCGCGGCCAGGTCACCACCGATGATCGCGCACCGGGGGTTCAACAGGTTGCACAATGCCGCCACGCCCACTCCAAGGTGACGACCCATGTCGGCGAGCACCCGCCGGCAACCCGGATCACCCTCGTGCGCGAGCCGGATCGCCCGGGCCACCGTCACGTCCTCGCCGTGGCTGTCGCGCAGCAGCGACAGCAGGTACTTCGCGTTCGCCTGGGTCTCCAGGCAGCCGCGGTTGCCGCACCGGCACACCGGCCCGGACTCGTCGAGCGTGATGTGCCCGATCTCGCCGGCCGTACCGCCGGCACCGTGATAGATCCGGCCGCCGAGCACCAGCCCGGCGCCGATGCCGGTGGAGACCTTCAGGTACACCAGGTCGCCCTGGTCCCGGCCGGCCCCGAACACCAGCTCGCCCAGCGCGCCCAGGTTGGCGTCGTTGTCCGCGTGCACCGGCAGGTCGACCCGGCGCTGCAGGGCCTCCTTGGGCCGCACCCCGATCCAGCCGGGCAGCAGCGCGCTGGAACCGATCTCGCCGGTGTCCACGTCGATCGGGCCGGGCACCCCCAGCCCGACGGCGAGCACCCGGTCGCGGCCGGCACCGGCCCGCCGCAGCAGCGTGTCGATCAGCTCCTGGGCCCGGTCCAGCGCCTGCTCGGCGGACGTGTCCACATCGGCGGGCACCGCGTCGGAGGCGAGGACCCGGTGGGACAGGTCGCCGACCGCGACCCGCAGGTGCGAGTGGCCGAAGTCGACGCCGACCACCAGCCCGGTGGACCGGCTCAACGCCACCCGGCGCACCCGCCGACCGCCGGCCGAGCCGGTCCGCACCTCCACCGCGCCACCGTCGGCCAGCTCGTGCACGATGTTGGAGACCGTCGCGGCGGACAGCCCGGTCCGGCGGGAGATCTCGGCCTGGCTGAGCGCTCCGGCGTCGCGCACCGCCCGCAGCACCCGGGTCACGTTCGCCCGGTGCAGCGAGGACTGGGACCCCGGTGGATGGACATCGGCGCCACGGCCAGGCATGCGTGCTCCCTGCGTCCAGCCGGTACCCCGGAGCGCGAGGGACCGGCACGGAGTTTCGGCTTCGAGTACAAGAACTGAAGCTATGGTGCGCCTGAGACACGTACATCCGTCAAGAGGCGAATCCGAACCGACGCCTACGGCGCACCCGTGCGGCAGCTCACTCCCGGCGACGAACGAGTAGCGGTAACCGGCCGGTAACGTGGGCCCGGTGGAGCTGATCGCCGACGCGCTGCTGTTCGACCTCGACGGCACCCTGGTCGACTCGACGCCGGCGGTGATCCGGTCCTGGACCGCCTGGGCCGCCGAACGCGGCATCACCGAAACGCAGTTCGCCGCCATCGAGACGCACGGGCGCACCTCGCGCTCGATCGTGGCCGACCTGGTGCCCGCCGACCAGGTCGACGCCGCCGACGCCCGCATCCAGCAGCTGGAACTCGCCGACCTGTCCGGGGTGACGGCGCTGCCCGGCGCCGCCGAGCTGCTGACCCGACTCGACCCGGCCCGCTGGGCGGTCGTCACCTCCGGGGTCCGCCGGCTCGCCGCCGCCCGGCTGACCGCCGCCGGGCTGCCCACCCCGCGCGTCCTGGTCAGCGCCGACGACGTGCGACGCGGCAAGCCCGACCCGGAGCCATACCTGGCCGGCGCGGCGGCACTGGGCATCGCACCGCAACGCTGCGTGGTGGTCGAGGACGCGCCGGCCGGCCTGACCGCCGCCCGCGCCGCCGGCATGGCCACCGTCGCGGTGACCGGTACGCACCGGCCGGAGGAGCTGAAGGCCGACCTGGTGCTGCCCGGTCTCGGTCAGCTGTCGGTGACCGGTAGCGACCGGTTCGTGCTCACCGCCGCCTGACCGGCGACGCCGCCGGACCGGGGTCGCCGGTCTGGTCGGGGCCGCCGACATCGGCTACGCTGCGGCAACACCGCGTGAGCGGCGGCAGCCGGACATGCGGAACATCCCCTGACCGCTGCGCCGCGCCGAGGGCGGGCCAGGCACCACCGAGAGGGCCAGCCGACCCATGTCCGATGCCCTGACCATCCAACTGCCCGCGCTGGGCGTGCACCTGCGGCACGGCGTGAAACATCTGCTGGAAGCCACGCTGATCCCGCTCGGGCTGTTCTACCTGGTGATGGCGCTGGTGGGGCTGCACGGCGCGCTGTTCACCGCGCTCGGCTGGTCGCTCGCGGCACTGACCTGGCGGCTGGCCACCCGGCGGCCGATCCCGACGCTGCTCGCGTTCATGACCGCCCTGCTGGTGGTGCGCACCGCCGTGGGATACGTCACCAACAGCGTGTTCCTCTACTTCCTGTCCCCCTCGCTGCAGGACTTCGTGATCGGCATCGCGTTCCTTGCGCTGCTGCCATTCGGCAAGTCGCTGATCGCCCGGCTCGCCGCCGACTTCTGCGTCTTCCCGGCCGAACTGACCGACAACCCCGGGTGCGGCGGTTCTTCCACCAGGTCTCGGTGCTGTGGTCGTCGGTGTTTCTCAGTTGTGGCGGGTTGACGCTGTGGATGCTCGCCAGCACCAGCCTCGGCAGCTACCTGCTGATCGGCACCGCCGCCTCGTACTCGATGATCGGTGTCGCGATCGTCGTCTCGCTGCTGTGGTTCCGCCGCTCGCTCGGCCGCGAGGGCATCCGGCTGCACCTGCCGTTTCGCGCGACGGCCTGAGCGCGGCGGCCGCCGGCGCGGCGCTCAGCCGACCAGCTCCGACCAGAACGGTACGGTCGGACGCGCTCCGGCGGATGCCTCGGCCGGGTCCACCCCGCCGAACTCGGCCCGCAGGTAGCGGGCCAGGTCGGCGCCGTAGACGACGATGTCGGTCTGGTGCATCGACAGCACCGGGTGGCCGGCCGGGCCACCGACCCCCGGCAGGTACCGGTGCGAGTAGATCGGCACCAGCGGCGGCGCGGCGCGCAGCTCGCCACGGGCCACCGCCAACGCGTCCGCGGTGCCCACCGGTCGCGGCCCCCACCCCGGATACCAGAACCCGCCGTGTTCGACGTCGAACAGGACTCCGGCCACCGGCCAGCCGAGGCGATCCCGCAGTTCCTCCGGATCGCCGTTGCGCCAGTCCGGGAAGCCGCGGCCGACCGGGAGCGCGGCGCCGAGCAGGGCGCGGTGGTCGGCAGCGAACCGGAAGCCGTACCGCGCCTCGACCGCGGCCAGCTCCGCCTCGGTCAGCCCCGGCGCCAGCGGGGCCGGCAGCAGCGTGGCCGGATCGGTCACCGCGCCTGTCCCGGTTCGAACAGCGCGATGCACTCCAGATGCTGGGTCATCGGGAACGCGTCGAAGCCGCGCAGCTGGCTCAACCGCCAGCCCAGCCCGGCGAAGGTGGCGGTGTCACGGGCCAGCGCCGCCGGATCGCAGGCGACGTAGCAGACCGCGCGCGGCGACGTGGCGACGATCTGCTCCACCACGGTACGGCCAGCGCCGGAGCGCGGCGGGTCCAGCAGCACCAGGTCGGCGGCGCCGAGCGACGGCAGTACCCGTTCGACCCGGTCGGCGCGGACCTCGACCTGGGGCAGCTCGCGCACGTTGTGGCGGGCGGCGTCGGCCGCACCCCCGTGCGACTCGACCAGCGTCACCGACCCGTCGGTACCGACCGCGCGGCCCAGCGCGACGGCGAACAGTCCGGCCCCGCCGTACAGGTCGTAGGCACGGTCGCCGGCGCGCGGCGCGAGCAGGTCCAGCGCGGTGGTCGCGAAGGTGTCCGCGGCTGCCGGGTGTACCTGCCAGAACGCCTCGGCGGGCAACTCGAACTCGGTGCCGATGGCCCGTTCGGTCACCGTGGCCCCGCCGTACACCAGCCGGGTCACCGTCCGGCCGCGCGACTGCCGGCGACGGTTGGCGCGGCGCCCGGCACCGGCGGGCAGCTCGCGATGCTCCAGGACGGCGGGGTCGCCGGCGGTGGAGGACACCACGCTCAGCTCGCTGCCCGGTGGCCAGCGGCGATCGGTGACCGGCAGCTCCCGTACCGCCGGGGTGGCGATCGGGCAGCCGTCGATCTCGACGATGCGATGCGAGCGGTGCACCCGCAGGCCGGCGCGGCCGGCCCGGTCCACCGCGTACCGCACCCGGGTGCGCCAGTCGAGCGGCCCGCCGGGCAGCTCGGCCACCGTGATCTCCAGCGCCGCCACCTGCTCCTCGGTGAGCGTGCCCAGCCGTACCAGCAGCTCGGCGACGACGTCGGCCTTCAGCCGGCGCTGCGCCGCCGGGGTCGCGTGCTGCCAGTCGCACCCGCCGCACCTGCCCGGCCCCGCGTACCGGCAGGGCGGCGGGACCCGGTCGGCGGAGGCGGTGTGCACCCGTACCGCGTCCGCGCGCAGGTAGCCGCGCCTCGCCTCGGTGACGGTGGCGTCGACGACCTCGCCCGGCAGGGCGTGCCGGACGAACACCACCTGGCCCTCGTACCGGGCGACGCAGTGGCCGCCGGCCGCGACCTTGCCGACCGTCAGCCGCAGCGTGTCACCGACCGACGGGCCGGCCGGCGGCGCGGTCACCGGCGCAGCACCAGGTCGTCGGCGGAGCCCGGGTCGTCGCCGTCGCCGCCGGGGCGGCGGGCCACGCCGCGCCGGACCCGGCGGGCGTCCTCCCGGTTCTCGGTGGACACCAGCTGCCACGGCACGCTGGTGACCATCACCCCCGGCTCGAACAGCAGCCGCGCCTTGATCCGCAGCGCGCTCTGGTTGTGCAGCAGGTGCTCCCACCACTTGCCGACGACGTACTCCGGGATGAACACGGTGACCACGTCGCGCGGCGAGGTGCGGCGCATGTTCTGCACGTAGGAGATGATCGGGCGGGTGATCTCCCGGTACGGCGAGTCGATCACGGTCAGCGGCACCGGCAGGTCGCGCTCGTCCCACTCGGTCTGCAGCCGGCGGGTGTCCGCGTCGTCGACGTTGACGGTCACCGCGGTCAGCGTGTCCGGTCGGGTCGCCCGGGCGTACTGGACGGCCCGCAGGGTCGGTAGGTGCAGCTGGCTGACCAGCACGACCGCATGGTTGCGGGCCGGCAGCACGGCGCGCTCGTCCGGCGGCGCGAGCTCCCGGGCCACCTTGTCGTAGTGCCGCCGGATGCCGAGCATCAGCAGGTAGATGACCGCCATCGCGGCGATCGAGATCCACGCACCGTGGGTGAACTTGGTGGCCAGCACCAGGATCAGCACGAACCCGGTCATGAACGCGCCGAACCCGTTGATGGCCCGGGACCGGTACATCCGGCGGCGGGCCATCGGGTCGCGCTCGGTGCGCAGCAGCCGGTTCCAGTGCCGGAGCATGCCGCTCTGCGACACCGTGAACGAGACGAACACGCCGACGATGTACAGCTGCACGAGGCGGGTCTCGCTGGCCCGGAAGGCGGCGATCAGGCCCCCGGCGAACACGGCCAGGAACAGGATCCCGTTCGAGTACGCCAGGCGGTCGCCGCGGGTGTGCAGCTGCCGCGGCAGGTAGCGGTCCTGCGCCAGGATCGAGCCCAGCATCGGGAAGCCGTTGAACGCGGTGTTGGCGGCCAGGAACAGGATCAGCGCGGTCAGCGCGGTCACCAGGAACACCGCCGGCGCGAAGCTGCTGAACGCCGCCTCGGCCAGTTGCACCGTCACCGTCTTCTGCACGTACCCGTGGGGTGCCCCGACGAGTTGCCGGGCCGGGTCGTCGACGTACTTGAGGCCGGTGAGCCGGGCCAGCAGGGTGATCCCGAAGAACATGCTGATCGCCAGGCAGCCCAGGATCAGCAGGGTGGTCGCGGCGTTCCGGCTCTTCGGCGGCTTGAACGCCGGTACGCCGTTGGCGATCGCCTCCACCCCGGTCAGCGCGGCCGAGCCCGAGGAGAACGCTCGGACCAGCAGGAACACGAACGGGAAGCCGATGAAGACGTGCTCTGGCCGCAACCCGAACCCGCTGCTCGGTGTGTGCAGGTCCTGCCCGAGCACCAGGATCCGGAACAGCCCGAAAAGCACCATGAACAGGATGGCGCCGACGAACAGGTACGTCGGGATCGCGAACGCCATGCCGGACTCGCGCAGCCCGCGCAGGTTCATCGCGACCAGCACCACCACCACGCCGAGCGCGAACAGCACCCGGTGCTCGCCGACGAACGCGACCGCGGAGCCGAGGTTGTTCACCCCCGAGGAGACCGACACCGCCACGGTCAGCACGTAGTCCACCAGCAGCGCGCTCGCCACGACCAGCCCGAACGGCCGGCCGTGGTTGACCGTGGCCACCTCGTAGTCGCCGCCGCCGGACGGGTAGGCGTGCACGTTCTGCCGGTAGCTGAACACCACGGTCATCAGCACGACGACGATCACCAGCGCCACCCACGGCGCGTACACGTACGCCGCCGCCCCGCCGGCCGACAGCGTCAGCAGGATCTCGCCCGGTGCGTACGCGACGCTCGACAGCGGGTCGGACGCGAACACCGGCAGCGCGATGCGTTTCGGCAGCAGCGTGTGCTGGAGACGGTCGGACCGGAACGGCCGCCCGACCAGCAGCCGTTTGATCAGCGACGTCGGAGGAGTCACGGGTGCCTAGCGTACGGCCCGATCGCGCGGGACGCTCCCCGAGGACCCGCGTGTCTGACGCGGGTCGGTCCCCGGGTACGCGACCGCGCCAGGTACGGTGCGTCGGGCGGCGGCGCGGGACCCGCACGGGCGCCGGCGGCAGGCGGATACTCGATCGTGGGCGGCGGCGAGCAGCCGTGGAAGGCGGGAGGCCGATGCACGTCGTGATCATGGGATGCGGCCGGGTCGGTTCGACCCTGGCGCACAGCCTGGAGGCGCGCGGCCATTCGGTCGCGGTGATCGACCAGAACGCGGACGCG
Source organism: Actinocatenispora thailandica (assembly GCF_016865425.1). Classification (NCBI taxonomy): domain Bacteria; kingdom Bacillati; phylum Actinomycetota; class Actinomycetes; order Micromonosporales; family Micromonosporaceae; genus Actinocatenispora; species Actinocatenispora thailandica. Next base: position 3,869,193 of record NZ_AP023355.1, read on the forward strand.
TTCCGCCGGCTCGGCGACGAGTTCGGCGGCGTGACGGTCAACGGCACCGGTTTCGATCAGGACGTGCTCGTCGAGGCCGGGATCGAGCGCGCCGACGCGTTCGCGGCGGTCTCGTCCGGCGACAACTCGAACATCATCGCCGCCCGGGTCGCCCGCGAGACGTTCGGTGTCAGCAGCGTGGTCGCCCGCATCTACGACCCGCGCCGGGCCGAGGTGTACGAGCGGCTCGGCATCCCCACCGTCGCCACGGTGCGCTGGACCGCCGATCGGATCCTGCGACACATGCTTCCCGAGGGGCACGTCGAGATGTGGCGGGAACCGACCAACACGGTGGCGATCATCGAGGCGGCACTGGATCCCGGCTGGGTCGCGCACCCGGTCCGCGCGCTGGAGGAGGCGACCGGCGCCCGGGTGGCCTACCTGATGCGCTTCGGGATCGGCACCCTGCCCACCGCGTCCACCGTGCTGCAGGACGGCGACCAGGTGTTCTTCCTGGTCACCGACGACATGCAGGACACCGTGACCGCCACCGCCGGGGCGGCACCGGCCGAGTCGGCGCACTAGGAGTGACCATGCGGATCGCGATCGCCGGTGCCGGCAACGTCGGCCGTTCCATCGCCCAGGAGCTGCTGGACAAGGGCCACCAGGTGCTGCTCATCGAACGGTCCCCGGCCGCCGTCCGGCCGGAGCGCGTCCCGGACGCCGAGTGGATGCTCGCCGACGCGTGCGAACTCTCCAGCCTGACCGACGCCGAGCTGGACAGCTGCGACGTGGTCGTCGCCGCGACCGGCGACGACAAGGCGAACCTGGTCGTGTCGCTGCTGGCCAAGACCGAGTTCGCGGTCAACCGGGTGGTCGCCCGGGTCAACCGGGCCGAGAACGAGTGGCTGTTCAACGAGCAGTGGGGCGTGGACGTCTCGGTGTCCAAGCCGCGGCTGATGGCGGCGCTGGTCGAGGAGGCGGTCAGCGTCGGCGACCTGGTCCGGCTGATGACCTTCCGGCAGGGGCAGGCGAACCTGGTGGAGATCACGCTGCCGTCGGACGGGCCGCACGTCGGCAAGCCGGTACGGGAGGTGCCGCTGCCCCGCGACACCGCGCTGGTCGGCATCGTCCGGGGCCGCCGGGTGCTGGTGCCCAGCCTGGACGACCCGATCGAGGCTGGCGACGAGCTGGTGTTCGTCTGCGTGCCGGAGGTCGAGACCGAGGTCCGCCGGGTCATCCTGGGCGGCGCACCCACGCCGCCCGGCGGCGACTGACGCCGAGCGCCGGCCGGCTTCGTCGGGGCGCCCCGACGCGCTGGCCCTGTCGCGGAGGCCCGGCGGTACGGGCAGACCCAGGTGGGCGCCGCCCCGCGACGGCCGGAGGGCTCGCGATCAGGCGGGCAGGCTGCTGGGAGCTGTCTCCGCCTGGTTCCTGGCGGCCCGGCGCACCGCCCACAGCGTGACGGCGAGCTGCGCGACGTAGAGCGGCCAGGAGAGGGCGACCCGGCTGAGGCCGAGCATCGTCGGCTGGTCCGCCCAGTAGAGAAGGCCCTGGACGGCGCCGCGCAACACGAAGCAGGCGGCCCACAGCAGGGTCAGCCACTGGAAGGTGCGCAACAGCCGGCCGCTGTCGCGCCAGGCGTGCTTGCCGCCGGCCATCACGATGCCCCAGACGTACCCGATGAGCGGCCGGCGGAGCGCCATCGAGCCGAGCAGGATCAGCGCGTAGCCGAACGCGATGAAGATGCCGGGCGCGTAGAAGTCCTTCGCCTGCCCGGTCTTCCAGGCGATGATGCCGCCGATGGCGATGCCGAACAGGCCGTTGACCGCGTGCCGCACCGGCTGGCGCCGGATCAGCCGGTAGATGCCGATCAGCACCGCGATGCCGACCGCCGCGATCAGCGCCGGGCGCAGCGACACCGCGATGTTGACGGCGATGAACACGAGCACCGGGACGCACGACTCGATGATCCCGCGCACCCCACCGAGCTGCGTGGACATCTGCTCGGAGAACGTCGGGACCGCCTCGTCTGCGAGGGTCGGGGCCGACGACTCGGTCCGATCGTCGGCGCTCACCTGATCACCTCGGCGTCTCCAGCTCGTAGTACGGGTTGTAGATGACCTTCCGGTCGTCGCGCACCGCGACCCGGCCGCGAACCGTGAGCATGCGCCCCGGTTCGATGCCGGCGATGTGCCGGCGGCCCAGCCACACCAGCGTGACCACGTCGGTGCCGTCGAACAGATCGGCTTCCAGCGTGGGCAGATTGGTGCGCGGCGTGTAGACCACAGTACGCAGTCGGCCGGTAACGGTGACAAGCTGGCCCCGCCCGCAGGAGCGGGCCGGGGTGCATCCCGACTCGGCGCTCTCCCGCTGCAGGCTCTCCGCCTCCAGCTCCGCATCGCTCGCGGCGATGCGGCGCAGAAACCGTTTGATCGACGACTCGCGTTCGCCGGTCGTCATGACCGTTCTTGCACCTCCCTGGGCGTGCGCCCGCGCAGCAAGCGTACGCCGTTCGCACGGCAAAACGACGACCCGAAAAGTCGGGTATCCGGCCTGCTGTGCGTACCGCCGGGCCACCGGCCCACGACGGCGGCCAGCGGCCCGGTTTCGGTACGGGGAAGGTGCCCAGCGGGGCGGCTACGCGCCGCCGCCTGGGTGACAGCGGGGCGCCTACGGGCCGCCAGGGTGACAGCGGGGCGCGTACGCGCTGGCGCCAGGGTGACAGCGGCGCGCCGGAGCGCCGCCGCCGGGATGGCATCGGTGATCGTCAGGGCTGGCCCGGCCGTACCGCCGGGCCCGGTATGCGGAGGCACCGCCGGTCTACCGCCCCGCCCCGTCGGGGCCGTCGTCGGTTTCCTGCTCGGCGGCGGCCTGCTGTTGCTCGACCGCCTCCGGCGGCAGCCGCAGCGGCAGCGGGTCGCGGACCGGCATCGCCTCGCCGCCGCGCTCCACCACGATCTTGCCCAGGCAGTCGATCAGCTCCGGCGCCGCGGCCGGGTTCGCCGCCGCCTCGCCGTGGAAGACCGCCCGCAGGAACCAGCGGGGCCGGTCGATGCCGACGAACCTGACCTGCTGCGGACCCTCGGGGGTGCTGATCCGGCCGATCAGCTCCGGCCCGTAGGTGCCGCGCTTCTCGGTGACCGTGCCGCCCTCGGACTCGACGCCGTCGCGCAGCTCGGCGCGCACCTCGTCCCAGATACCCTCGCTGCGTGGCGCGGCGAAGGCGCCGACCTGCACCGCGCTCGGTCCGGCGATCAGCGCGACGGCGGCGATCTCGCCCTCCTCGTTCGCCTGGATCTGCACCTCGACGCCGGGTAGTGCCGGGATCTTCAGGCTGCCCAGGTCGAGCCGCTCCAGCCCGTCGTCCGGAGCGTCGTCGATGTCGTACGGCCCGCGGTCCGCGTCGGCGGTGTCCTCGTCCTCGGTGGCGTCGTCGTTCTCGGCGTCGTCACCAACCTCGTCGGCGGGCTCGGCCGGGGCGTCGTCACCGGTCGTGGCCTCGTCCGGATCGGCCGCCGCGGCGTCGCCGGTGGCCTCGTCGTCGCGGGTCTCGTCGGTCGGCTCCGGCTCGTCGGCCGGGTCGTTGGCCTTGCGCCGTCTGAACAGGCTCACTGGGCCACCTCGCCGCACCCGTGCATGGTCACTGACTCTCCAGCGTCGTCTCGTCGATCCGGACCGGTTGGTGGTGCGAACCGGTCGCTGGGGTGAACCCACCGGTCGAACCGTGCCCACCGGCGCCGCGGACGGACTCCGGCAACTGCCCGACCGGACGAAACCGGGCCCGCTCCACCCGCTGCACGACCAGTTGCGCGATCCGGTCGCCACGATGCAGCCGGGCGGTCCGGGTCGGGTCGTGATTGACCAGGTTGACCAGAATCTCACCGCGGTAGCCGGCATCGACCGTACCCGGTGCGTTGAGCACCGTCACACCCAGCCGGGTCGCCAACCCCGAACGGGGGTGCACCAACCCGACGTACCCGTCCGGGAGGGCGATCGCGATCCCGGTGGGGACCAGCGCGCGGGCACCCGGCGCCAGGGTCACGTCGCACGATGCGACCAGGTCCGCGCCGGCGTCACCGGGCCGCGCGTACGCCGGCAGCGGCAGCTCCGCGTCGAGCCTGCGCACCAGCACGTCCACCTCGCCGGCGCCGGCCGGCTCGGCCGCCCCGACCAGGCCGGTCGCGTCGCCGGAGCCGATCGAGACGACGGAACCGCCAGCAGCGGCGCCGGCCGGGCCGCCGGAATCGACGCGATCGCTGCCCACCAGGTGTCCTCCCGAACTCGACCGCGCCGTAGGCTCGATCCGTGACCGACGAACCTACCGAACCGCGGTACCGGGAACGGTACGCGGTACCGCTCTGGTTCTGGCCGGCCGGGCTGCTGCTCGGCGCGTTGCTCGCCGCGCTGTTCGACGGACCGCTGAGCCGCTACCCCGGCTGGCCCGCCTACGTGGTCGTGCTCGGCCTGGTCGTCGCCGGTCTGTGGTGGTGCGGGCGGATCCGGGTGGCGGTGACCGACACCGAACTCACCATCGACGACGCGCGGTTGCCGCGCTCGGTGATCGCCACGGTCGAGCCGCTCACCCCGGAGGACAAGCGGCGGCTGCTGTCGGTGGACGCGCACCCGCTCGCGTTCGTGATCCAGCGACCGTGGATCCCCGGCGCGGTCCGCATCGTGCTGGACGACCCGGACGACCCCACGCCGTACTGGATCATCAGCTCCCGGCACCCGCACCGGCTGGCCGACGCCCTGCGCCGCACCGCCGACCAGCGGGTCTGACCGCCCGGCACGCCGGGCGCGCCCCGGCCACCACCCGCCGGTCGTGCCCCGGCCAGGGCGCCGAACGCCATGCCGGGCCGCAATCGACGCCTCGCGTTGCCGAGGCCGTGGCGGTCAGCGGCGTGGCCGCGGACCGGCCTCGCCGCCCGGCGGAGCCGGTGGCGGCGGAGTGGGGCCGGCCGGGGGGTACGGGCCGGGCGGAGCCGGGGGTACGGGCCGGGCGGAGCCGGTGGGTGGCCGCCCGGCGGCCGCCATCCTGGAGCCGCAGCGGGCGGCGGCTGACGCCACGGAGCCGCAGCCGGCGGCGGCTGCCGGCTCGGGGGCGGATAGCCGCCCGGCGGCGCCCAGCCGGGCGGCGTCGGCGCCCGGACCGCGCGGCGGGCCAGGTCACGCCGGACCGCGGCACCGACCGCACGGGTGGCCCGGCGGTTCAGCTCGGCGCCCACCGCCGCGCCGGTCAGCAACGGTCCGAGAGTGGTCAGGTTGCGGCCGAAGCGGCGCAGCAGCCGGTCGGCCAGCTCGCGCCGGGCGGCGAGACCCAGCGAGGCGCCGAGGCCGCGGCCGGCGCTGGTCAGCGTGATGCCACGGCGGCCGGCCCAGGAACCGACCAGCGCGATCGCCCCGCTCGGGCCGCGAGGTACCGGGATCCGGTACACCTCGTGCAGCTCACCGATCAGCTTGAGTTCCACCGCCACCACGGCCACCGTCTCGGCGGACAGCAGTACCGGCGCGGTCAGCAGCGTCGGCGGCGCGGTCCACTCGACCGCGGACAGCCCGCCGCCGGCCGCGCCGATCCCGGCGGTCACCCGGCTGGCGTTGCGCACCACCCGTTCGGCGAGCGCCTCACCGTCCAGACCGGGATGATGCCGCTGCAGCGTGGCCAGGTCCCGGACCGGTACGTGCGGAGCGATGTCGAGGACCGTCTCGCCGACCCAGCGCAGCGCGCCGCGGGGCCGGGCCAGCAGCCGCCAGCCGGTCCGGCCGGCCTGCCCGGCGAGCCGGCCGAGCAGCCGCCGGCGCTCGGCCGGCGGCAGGTCGTCGGCGGTCAGGTCGGCGATGGTGGCGGCCAGGTCGTCGTCGGCCGGGTGGCCGCCGGCGGGCAGGTCGGCGACCGAGGCGACCGGGCTGCCGTCGGCGGCGAGCACGTCGCCGGACAGCGCAGGCTCGGCGCGGTCCTCGTCACCGGTCATCAGTGCCACCCGCCCTCGTCTCGGCGCCGCACCGGCAGCCCAGCGCCCCCGGCGCCGCCGGCCCGCGGGCGGGCGGGCCCGTCGCGACCGGCGGCACCGGACACCGGGGAACTGCCGCTTTCACCATGGTGCCCCGGCGTGGTACCCAGTGGCACCACCTCGGGGCACGGTCGGGGCACGGTCCGCCGGCGCCGGGGTCACCCGACGCCAGCGATCATGCCGCGCATTCGACGCAGATCAGCTCCCCGTTCTTCTGGGCGGCGAGCTGGCTGCGGTGATGCACCAGGAAGCACCGCGAGCAGCGGAACTCGTCCTGCTGCATCGGCAGGACCTTGACGGTCAGTTCCTCGTCGGCGAGGTCGGCGCCGGGTAGCTCGAAGCTCTCGGCAACCTCCGCCTCGTCCACGTCGACACTGCCCGACTGCGCGTCCTGCCGACGTGCCTTGAGTTCCTCAAGGCTGTCCTCCCCCAGCTCGACCTCGTCGCGCCGTGGAGCGTCGTAGTCGGTGGCCATCGATTTCACTCTCCCGTTTTCACATCCGTGCGCCCGGTGTAACGCCGCGCGGACCGGTCGCAGTCCCGTACCGCATCCGCTTCCCCCACGGATACCGGTGACCGGTCGTTCGGCCCTCCCCTACAAGCCGAGTGGAAGGAAACGACCCCGCCGGGCCGGGAACCTTACCTTCCCTCTCGGAGAGATGTACGTCCTGCCTCCGTTCGTTGTTCCCGATGTGACCGAGGCGACACACTAAGCTGTCCCGGGGCGAGGTCACACACGCCGCGCCGGACGTCTGTACCGCACGTTCGGCGGGCACACGTTAACCTCTGCGCGAGGCGCGTACGCGGCGCGGCTCGGCGGGCAAATGGGGGGTCGGGGATGAGCCTGTCGCGGGTCCGGTCGCTGGCGATTCTCGGTGCGTTGATGCTCATCGCCGTGGTCGTGGTCACCTGGACCCTGCTCTCGGACAAGCAGAGCAGCCAGGCGGACGGCGGGCGTAGCTGCCCGCCCGGCGCGAAGCCGGCGAACACTGCGATGCCCAAGGAACAGGCGGTCAAACTCAACGTCTACAACTCCACCGACCGCGCCGGGCTGGCCGAGGGCACCTCGACCAAGCTGAAGGCGGTCGGATTCCACGTCGTCTCGGTCAAGCAGGACCCCACCGGTACCGTCGTGCACGGTTCCGCGCAGGTCCGGTTCGGCCGCAAGGCGGTCGGTGCCGCCCAGCTGGTCCGGGCGTACGTGCCGGGCGCCACCATGCAGTACGACCCCGGCCGGGAGAGCGACACCGTCGACCTGGTGCTCGGCGAGAAGTTCCAGGCGATTCGCGGTCCGAGCGACGTGAAGGAGGCCGAGGTCACCCTCGGCGATCCGACCCCGCCGCCCGGCACCTGCTGAGCGGGCCGCGTCCGGGCCGCCCGTGGCCCGTCGTCAGACCTGCTCGATGCCGAGTTCGATCAGCGTGTCGTGCAGGGTGCCGAACAGCTCCGGCGCGGCCGCCAGGACCAGTTCGCGGCCGGCGGGCGCACCGTGCAGCCCGGCGACCCGTACCCCCGCCTCGGCGGCGATCAGCCCGCCGGCGGCGTGGTCCCACGGCTGGATGCCGCGCTCGTAGTACGCGTCGACCCGACCCTCGGCCACCGCGCACAGGTCCAACGCGGCGGCACCGAACCGGCGGATGTCGCGGGCCAGCGGCAGCAGCCCGGCGACCACCTGCGCCTGCCGGGCGCGGCGCTGCCGGTCGTAGGCGAAGCCGGTGGCGACCAGCGCCTGCGCCAGCTCGGTGCGGCGCGGGCCGGTGAGCCGGATGCCGTCCCGGTAGGCTCCGGCGCCGCGGATCGCGGTGTACACCTCGCCGGAGACCGGGTTGCGCACCACCCCGGCGACCACCTCGCCGTTGACCTCGGCGGCCAGCGAGACCGCGTACTGCGGGATGCCGTACAGGTAGTTGACGGTGCCGTCGATCGGGTCGAGGATCCAGCGCACCGTGCCGGCGTCGACGTCGGCGCCGGGGTGGTCGCCGCTCTCCTCGCCCAGGATCGCGTCGCCGGGCCGGGCGGCCAGCAACCCGTCGACGACCAGCCGCTCGGCGGCCTTGTCCGCGGCGGTGACCACGTCGGTGGAGCTGCTCTTGGTGTCGACCTCGGTGATCGCCCGCTCCCGGGTGTCCCGGACCAGGGTGCCGGCCTGGCCGGTCAGGTCGATCGCCAATTCGAGCAGTTGTTGCAGATCCGCCGACACCGGACACCTCCGCGATCTCCGCGGCCGCTGCGCGGCCACTGCTGGTCCGACCGTATCGGCAGCGCCGCCGGCACGTCCCGGCGGTACCGGCACGGACGGTGCGGATCGGGCCGGGGCGCCGCGGGAATGACGAAGAGGATGGCGCGACGAGACGAGCGTTACAATTCACGCCTGCCCCACGTGTGACGTCCCACATAGGGCCGGCTGCGCGTGGCGGCCCGGCCGTGCCTCGCCGGATCGACCGTGCATGTGTCGCCGCTCGGGAAGGTCGTCTGTGACAGAAGCAGAGCACGCAACCGGTCGCGACCCGAACCAGGCCGGGCGAGGCGGGGCCGCGCGGGCCGCTCGCTCCGCCACCCCCGCCGCCCGGGCGGTCGTCGGCAACGCCGCCCTGACCACGGACACCGATCCGCCCAGCCAGCCGCCCGGCGGAGCCGGCGCCGGCGGTGCCGCTGCTCCGCGGGCCGCGGCCAAGGCGCCCGCCCGCAAGCCGGTGAACGGCAGGCGCGCGGTCGACAAGGCCGCCACCGGTAAGGCGACTGGTAAGGCGGCCACCAGCAGGGCGGCCCGCAGCACGGCGGCGACCGGTGAGGCGGCGAGCGGCCCGGCCGGGGCGCCGAAGGCGCCGGCGGCAGCCCGGAAGGGCGCCAAGGCCGGCAGCAAGCCGGAGCCCGCCGCGGGGTCGGGCCCGGCCGAGCCGGGCCACTCCGACTTCGACTGGGACGACGAGGACTCCACCGCACTGCGGCAGGCCCGCAAGGACGCCGAGCTGACCGCGTCCGCCGACTCGGTCCGGGCGTACCTCAAGCAGATCGGCAAGGTGCCGCTGCTCAACGCGGCGCAGGAGGTCGATCTGGCGAAGCGGATCGAGGCCGGGCTGTACGCGGCGGAGCGGCTGCGCTGCGCGACCGACGGCGAGCTGGACACCCAGTCGCTGCGCGACCTGCGCTGGGTGCTCCGGGACGGCGAGCGGGCCAAGGACCACCTGCTGGAGGCGAACCTGCGGCTGGTGGTGAGCCTGGCGAAGCGGTACACCGGCCGCGGCATGGCGTTCCTGGACCTGATCCAGGAGGGCAACCTCGGTCTGATCCGCGCGGTGGAGAAGTTCGACTACACCAAGGGGTACAAGTTCTCGACCTACGCGACCTGGTGGATCCGGCAGGCGATCACCCGGGCGATGGCCGACCAGGCGCGCACGATCCGCATCCCGGTGCACATGGTCGAGGTGATCAACAAGCTCGGCCGGATCCAGCGCGAGCTGCTGCAGGACCTCGGCCGCGAGCCGACGCCGCTGGAGCTGGCCCGGGAGATGGACATCGCGCCGGACAAGGTCGTGGAGATCCAGCAGTACGCGCGGGAGCCGATCTCGCTGGACCAGACCATCGGCGACGAGGGCGACAGCCAGCTCGGTGACTTCATCGAGGACTCCGAGGCCGTGGTGGCGGTGGACGCGGTGTCGTTCTCACTGCTGCAGGACCAGCTGCAGCAGGTGCTGCAGACGCTGTCGGAGCGGGAGGCCGGCGTGGTCCGGCTGCGGTTCGGACTGACCGACGGCCAGCCGCGCACCCTGGACGAGATCGGCCAGGTGTACGGCGTGACCCGGGAGCGGATCCGGCAGATCGAGTCGAAGACGATGTCCAAGCTGCGCCATCCGTCCCGGTCTCAGGTACTTCGGGACTATCTCGACTGACCGTCGGGCGCCAGTCCGTTTTCACTCAGAGCGTAATTCCGTGCCAACGGCCCGTCGAGGGCCGTTCGGAGTCGACGGAACCGGTGCGGGCATGGCAGTCTGGCGGCACGGTCGGCTGTGACATTGCTCCCCGGCCCCGATGCGGGGAACGACCGAGCCGTCGTCCGTGTTGCAGCATGTGTGAAGCAAGCACAGTGCCTGGCAGCCGGTCGGGCATCGAAGGCAGATCGGGGTTTCGGCGCGGCGCAGGCCGTTTCGGAGCCCCGACCGGTGACGAGCAGAGGAGGAGGCGTATGACCCCGACCCTGACCCCGCCGTCCGAGACGGCGGTGCCGCCGGCCGCCGGCGAACAGTGCGACCGGTGTGGCGCAGCAGGCAAGCTCCGGGTGGCCGTCGCTGGCGGCGGTGACCTGGTGTTCTGCGGCCACCACGCGAACAAGTACGCCGAGCAGCTCGTCAAGATCGCCAGCGACGTCTCGGTCGACCCGGAACTCGACTGGCGCGGCACCCCACTGATGAGCGAAAACTAACCCCACGAGGCCATAACGACGACGAAACGCCCCGGGCCGATGGTCCGGGGCGTTTCGCATGTACCGGCGGCGACGGCTACCAGGACCGGATCGCCGCGATGCGCTCCTCCAACTGCTCGACGGTGGCCTGGGCGCTGGGCGGGCCGCCGCACTGGCGGCGCAACTCGGCGTGCACCTGACCGTGCGGTCGCCCGGAACGGTTGTGCTCGGCCGCGACCAGGGCGTTGAGCTGGCGGCGCAGGTGCACCCGGCGCTCCGCGGTACTCATCGGCGCGGACGGCCCGGACGGTGGCGCCGACGGGGCCTTCTGGCCGCGCTGCCGGGCCAGCTGCTCGGCCTGCCGCTTGGACAGCAGCGTCTGCACCTGGTCGGGGGTGAGCAGCCCGGGCAGCCCGAGAAACTCCTCCTCCTCGGGGGTCCCCGCGGCGATCGGGGTGCCGAACGAGGTCCCGTCGTAGATGACCTGGTCCAGCTCGGCGGTGGCGGACAGGTGCTCGACACCGCGCTCCAGCTCGCCGGACGCCTCCTCGGTGCGCTGCGCCTCCGCCAGCGCGTCGTCGTCCCAGCCCTCCTTCTTCGGTGCGCCGAGGATGTGGTCGCGCTCGGCCTCCATCGCGCTGGCCAGCTCCAACAGCGGCGTCACCGAGGGCAGGAACACGTTCGCCGTCTCGCCGGGCCGCCGGGCCCGGACGAACCGGCCGATCGCCTGGGCGAAGAACAGCGGCGTGGACGCGCTCGTCGCGTACACCCCGACGGCCAGCCGCGGGATGTCCACGCCCTCCGACACCATCCGTACCGCGACCATCCAGCGGGCGTCCGAGTCGGCGAACTGGGCGATCCGGCCGCTCGCGCCGTCGTCGTCGGAGAGCACCACGACCGCCGGTTCCCCGGTGATCGTGTGCAGCAGCTTCGCGTACGACCGGGCGGCGTTCTGGTCGGTGGCGATCACCAGGCCGGCCGCGTCGGCCATGCCACCGGCGCGCAGCACCCGCAGCCTGTTGTCGGCGGCCCGCAGCACCTGCGGCATCCACTCGCCCCGCGGGTCCAGCGCGGTGCGCCAGGCCTGCGCGGTCAGGTCCTTGGTCAGCGGCTCGCCGAGCCGCACCGCCAGCTCGTCGCCGGCGTTGGTGCGCCAGCGGGCCTCCCCCGAGTACGCGAGGAACATCACCGGCCGCACCACACCGTCGGCGAGCGCGTCGGAGTAGCCGTACACGCTGTCGGCCGCCGAGCGCAGCAACCCGTCCGGGCCCGGCTCGTAGGACACGAACGGGATCGGGTTGTCGTCGGAGCGAAACGGCGTTCCGGTCAGCGACAGCCGGCGCACCGCCGGCTCGAACGCGCTGCGTACCCCGTCGCCCCAGCTGCGGGCGTCGCCGGCGTGGTGGATCTCGTCCAGGATCACCAGCGTGCGGCGGGTCATGGTGCGCCGCCGGTGCACCGCCGGCGCGACGCCGACCTGGGCGTAGGTCACGGCGGCCCCGTGGAAGTCGCTCGCGGTGTGCACGTCGGAGTTGCGGAAGGCGGCGTCGAGCTGGATGCCGACCCGGGCCGCGGACTGCGCCCACTGGGTCTTCAGGTGCTCGGTCGGAGTGACCACGGTGACCGCCTCGACGGTGCCGTCGGCGAGCAGTTCCGCGGCGATACGCAGCGCGAACGTGGTCTTTCCGGCACCGGGGGTCGCGACCGCGAGGAAGTCCTCCCGCGGGCGCCGCAGGTAGGCCACGAGCGCCTTGCGCTGCCACTCCCGGAGCGCCGGTCCGGCCTCGGTGGACGGTCTTTCCGGCGGCACGATGCACTCCCCCCATTCGAAGATCGGTTCGCCCGCGGTCGGAACCGCCACGGGCGAACCGCTCCTGCACGCGACTGTGCGCCGGTCGCGGCGGGCCAGACCTCGCACCGCACGCGCCCCGGCTGCGCGGCACCGATCCGCGCCGCGGCCCGACGAAAGCCGCGGGCAAGCCTAGCCGGGGTCGCCGACAGGCGTCCGCGACACCCCGGAAGCCGGGGACCTGACGCACACTGGGGAGGGAGACAACGTACCGTCTTGTCGATGGCATCGCGTGCAGCACCCGATGATGCCACCGTCGGGGGTCTGCGCCGGTGGTGGGGATGCCGCGTACGTTCAGACGTCGCGCTTTCGCCGGGATCCGCGCGGGTTTCGCGGTCCTCGGCCGAACGCTCAGCAAGGCCTGGCAGGACCGGATCCTCGGGATGTCCGCGGAGTCCGCGTTCTGGCAGTTGCTGTCGCTCCCGTCGATCCTGATCGCGCTGCTCGGAGCGCTCGGCTACGCGGCCCGCTGGATCGGCCCGGACACCGTCGAGCAGATCCGCGACTGGGGGCTCGACACCGCCGGCAAGGTGCTCAACCAGCGGGTCGTCGACCAGGTCGTGGCGCCGGTGATGAGCCAGATCCTGGAAGAGAACCGTACCGATGTGATCGGGATCGGCACGATCATCGCGCTGTGGTCCGGTTCGTCGGCGACCGCGACGTTCGTCAACACGATCACGATCGCGTACGGGCAGCGGGATCTGCGCGGCGCGGTCCGCAGCCGGCTGGTGGCGCTGCGGCTCTACCTGTTCACGGTGGCCGCCGGGGTGGTCGTGCTGCCGGCGGTGGTGTTCGGCCCCGGCGCGCTGGACCGGCTGTTCTCCGGCAGCTGGCACGCGGTGATCTCCGCCGTCGTGCACGTGCTGTACTGGCCGGTGCTCGGGGTGGTGGTGTTCGCCGGGATCAGCACGTTCTATCACCTGGCCACGCCGATCCGGCTGCGCTGGCGGCGGGCTTTCCCGGGCGCCGCGGTCGCGCTGGTGCTGTTCCTGATCCTGTCCTACGGGCTGCAGGGCTACTTCTCGACGATCGCGAACAACCTGCGGGTCTACTCCACGCTCGCGGCCCCGATCCTGACCCTGATGTACTTCTACGCGCTGGCGTTCGCCATCCTGCTCGGCGCGGAGTTCAACGCGGCGCTGGAGGAACGCTGGCCCCGCGGCACCCGGCAGCGGCCCGGCCAGTGGATCCGGGAGCAGGTGCTCAACCGCCGCGGCGGCGACGAGGACGACGGCGAACGGGACGGCGACGAGGACTCCGGCCGGCCGGGCGGTGCGACCGCCGACCGGCAGCCCGCAGAATCCGCGCCCGCCGAGCCTGACTCCACCGACGACGGGCTGCGAGAGTCCGAGCGCACCGGCCGTCGCGGGTCGGCCGACGATCGCACGCCGACCGGGGATCGTCACCCGGCCGGGGCGAACGAGCACCACTCGACCGGGGAGGACCCGCCCGCCGGGCAGGAACAGCCGGCCGGGGATCGCGCCGCGGAGGGGACTCGGGCGGCTCGCCCGGACCGACCGGCGGCCGGCGGCCGGTCCGTAAACCTGTCGGCGCAGCCGGACGAACCGGGGCGTTCCCGGACCAGGACGAAGGGTCGGGCGGGCGGCCGTCGCCGGGCCGCGTCCTGAACGACCGGACACCGGGCGGGCACGCCCGCCTCGCCCGCGCGGCGACCGGCGGAACCGAGCGAGCCGGGCGGCCGGATCAGCCGGTCATCGACTCGTAGATCTCCTTGCACCGGGGGCACACCGGCGAACCCGGCTTGGGTGACTTGGTCACCGGGAACTTCTCCCCGCACAGGGCGAGGACGAAGGTACCCATCACGGCACTTTCGGCGATCTTGTCCTTCTGCACGTAATGGAACATGTCTGGACCGGTGTCGGTGTCGCTCTCCTGCGGCCGCACCTCGGTCAGCGTGCTCACATCAGCCTCCATGTCGTCCCGGCGCCGGTCGCTGCGCGGCGCCGCCCGGCCATCCGGTCCGGTCCGGGTGTCTCGTCCAGTGTCGCAGGTGGACCCGCGGCGTCGCCAACGCTGGTACGCCCCGGCGCCGGCCCGGCGCGAGCCGGCGCACACTCCGGCCGGTCACCCGGCCCGGCTCACCCGATGCCCCGTACGGTGGCCGCGTGACGTACGAGATCAGCTACGGCGACGAGGTCGCCGACGCGCTGCGGGCCGGCCGGCCGGTGGTGGCCCTGGAAAGCACGATCATCTCGCACGGGCTGCCCCGCCCGGACAACCTGCGAGTGGCTCGCGAGATCGAGCAGCAGGTGCGCGCCGGTGGTGCGGTACCGGCGACGATCGGGATGCTCGGCGGGCGGATCGTCGTCGGCCTGGACGACGCGGGCCTCACCCAGCTGGCCGACCGCGACGACGTGGTGAAGCTGTCGGTGCGCGACCTGGCCCCGGCCGCCGCGGCCGGCGTGCACGGCGCCACCACGGTGGCGGCGACCTCGGCGATCGCCGAGACGGCCGGGATCGCCGTGTTCGCCACCGGCGGGCTGGGCGGCGTGCACCGGGAGGCGCGCGACACCTGGGACGAGTCGGCCGACCTCGTCGCGCTGTCGCGTACCTCGATCTGCGTGGTCAGCGCGGGCGTCAAGTCGATCCTGGACGTACCGGCGACGCTGGAGCGGCTGGAGACGCTGGGCGTGACGGTGCTCGGCTACCGCACCACCCGCTTCCCCGGCTTCTACCTCACCGACTCCGGCCACTCGGTCGACTGGCGGGTCGACACCGCCGAGCAGATCGCCGCCGTGCTCGCCGCCCGCTACGAGCACGGCGTGCACGACGGCGCGGTGCTGGTCACCAACCCGCTGCCGGAGAGCGAGCAGATCGACCCGCAGTTGCACGACCGGGTGCTGCACGAGGCGCTGGACCGGCTCGCCGCGGCCGGCGTGACCGGGCACGACGTCACCCCGTACCTGCTGTCCTACCTGCACGAGCACACCGGCGGGGAGAGCCTCGCGGTCAACGTGCGGATCATCCTGCGCAACGCCGAACTGGCCGCGGCGATCGCGGTGGCCGCCGCCGATGCCGACTGACGACCCGGCGCCGGGACGCCCCGCCGGCCGCACCCGGTACGAGGGCGATCCGGGCCGCGTCGCCACCGGCGGCAGCGGCACCGCCGCTCCGGGCGGCGGGGCGGCCTCGCCGGGGCGGGTGCTGGTGATGGGTGACATCGCCACCGACGTCGTCGCGGTACTGCCGGCGCCGCTCGCCGGCGGCCTGGCACTCGGCACCGACACCGCGGTACGGATCGGGCTGACGCCCGGCGGTTCCGCCGCGAACACGGCGACCTGGCTGGCCGGTACCGGCACCCCGGTGACGCTGATCGGCGCGGTCGGTGCCGACGCGGCCGGCGCCGCGCGGCTGGCCGAGCTGTCCGCCGCCGGGGTACGACCGGCGGTCGCCCGGGTGGCCGCGGCGACCGGCGCGATCGTGGTGCTCAGCGACCCGCAGGAGCGCACCATGCTGTGCGACCGGGGCGCGAACCAGCTGCTGCCGGTCGCACACGCCACCGCGGCGGTACGCGACGCCGGCGACGCCGTGCACCTGCACCTGTCCGCGTACCCGCTGTTCGATCCCGGCTCGGCACCGGCGGCGCTGGCCGCGCTCGACGCCGCGCGGCAGGCCGGGCTGACCGTCAGCGTGGACGCCGCGTCGGCCGGTCCGCTGGCCGCGGCGGGTAGCGCCGCGCACGACTGGCTACGCGGCGCCGACCTGCTGTTCGCCAACCTGGACGAGGCCCGGGTGCTGGTCGGCGACCCGACCGCCGACCCGGCCGACGCCGCTCGGGAGCTGACCGGCCTGGCCCGGTCGGTGGTGGTCAAGCTCGGCGCTGCCGGCGCGATCCGGGCCGACGGCGACCGGCTGCTGCGCGCCGAGGCGGTCCCGGTCGACGCGGTGGACCCGACCGGCGCCGGGGACGCGTTCGCCGCCGGCCTGCTCGCCGCCGAGCTGGCCGGCGCGGATCCGCTCGCCGCGCTGCGGGCCGGTGCCGCGTTGGGCGCCCGCGCGGTGTCCCAGCTCGGCGCCCGCCCCTGACGGCCGGCACTCCCCCGCCGCAGCGACGGCCGAGCGGGATCGCGCCGGGCGGGATCGGCACCGGGCGGGATCGGCACCGGGCAGGATCGGCACCGGGCAGGATCGGCACCAGGCGGGGCCGGCGCCGGTCAAGGTCAGCGCCGGTCGGCGCGCTCGGCGTCGGACGGGTGCTCGTCGGGGTCGAACGTGCGGTGCTCGGCAGTGGGCAGCGCGGCGGGGGCGGCCTGCTCGTCGCCGTTCCGGTTCCGCCGCAGCCGGCCGCGCAGGGTGTGCTCGGTGCGCGGCAGCCGGTCGTTGGCGATGATCACCGCCATCCACGGCAGCAGCACCATGCCCACCACGCACAACGAGGACCAGACACCCCAGAGCGGAACCCGCCAGTAGGCCAGCAGTGCGCCGGTGACCAGGCAAACCACCCGCATCCCCATCATCACCGCGTAGCGGATCTCGCGCGCGTGCAGCTGCTGGTCCTGACTCTTCTCCGCGTCGGTGATCAGCACCGGCCGGGTCGCGGAGCGCTTCACCTGTGCCTCGATTCACCTCGGCGTCCGTCCTTCCCGATCCTCCCACCAACGGCACCGGCCGGCACCCCGACCCCGGCAGCGGGTACGGCGCCGGCAAGGATGGACGGGTGACCGAACCGTTGCTGGGTGCCGACGGCGCCGCCCGCCTGCGGGCCGACCTGATCGCTGCGGACTTCACCGACGCGGGGTTGCGCGCGCGGCTGGACGCCCGTACCGCCGCGGCGGTACGGCGTGGCGAGGCCGCCCGGGTCCGGCGTCGACTGCTCGACGCGGACGATCCGCTGGCGGTGCTGGTGCGGCTGTTCCTCGCCGGTGCGCGGGTGCCGGCGCCGGTCGCGGCGGCGGCGCTGCCGTCGGTGCCGCTCGCCGCCGCGGTCACCGCCGGGCTGCTCGTCGCCGACGGCGACGCGGTGCGCGCCGCGGTGGAGATCCAGCCGTACGGGGACGTCGACGCCGGCGAGCCGTGGTGGATCGTGGCCGACCTGCCGGCCGCGCTGCGGGACGGACCGCTGCCGGCCGACCACGTCCTCGGCGTCGGCGGCGCCTCGACCACGCTGGCGCTCGCCACCCCGCGCACCCCGGTGGCCAGCGCGCTGGACCTGGGTACCGGCTGCGGCGTGCAGGCACTGCACCTGTCCCGGCACGCCGGCGCGGTCACCGGCACCGACATCAGTACCCGCGCGCTGCGGTTCGCGGCGACCACCGCGGCGCTGTCCGGCCAGCGGTTCGAGCTGCTCGCCGGCGATCTGGTCGCGCCGGTCGCGGGACGGCGGTACGACCTGGTGGTGAGCAACCCGCCGTTCATCGTCGGGCCGACCCGACGAGCGCACTACACCTACCGCGACTCCGGGCGGGCCGGGGACGCGGTCTGCGCCGAGCTGATCGCGGCGATGCCGACGCTGCTCACCGATGGCGGCCACGCGCAGTTCCTGGCGAACTGGATCCATCCGGCCGGCGACGACTGGGCGCAGCGGCTGGCCGGGCTGATCGCGCCGACCGGGCTGGACGCCTGGGTGATCCAGCGCGAGGTCAGCACGCCGGAGGAGTACGTGCGGCTCTGGCTCGCCGACACCGGCGAGGCCGGCGACCCGGACCTCGCGGCGGCCGACGACTGGCTGGACTGGTTCGCCGCGGAGGGCATCGAGGCGGTCGGGTTCGGCATCGTGTCGCTGCGGGCCGGTGGCCACGCCGACCCGACGATCCGGATCGAGGACCTGCGGCAGCCGACCGATCCGATCGGCACCCTGGTACCGGAGTGGTTCGCCCGCGCCGACTGGCTGCGCGCGCATCCGGGTCCGGAGCTGCTGGCCGCCCGGCTGCGACCGGCGGCCGGCCTCGCGCTGCACACCGAGTCGCAGCTGACCGACGACGGCTGGACGGCTCGGGTGCGCCGGTTCGCGCTCGACTCCGGAGCCCGCTACGTCGAGGAGACCGACGAACTGGTCGCGGCGCTGGTGGCCGGTTGCCGCGGGCTGCCGCTCGGCGACGTGCTCGATCTGCTCGCCGCCGGGTACGGGCTGGAGCGTGACCCGCTGGTCGCGACCGCCCTGCCGGTGGTCGCCGGCCTGGTGGAACGTGGCATCCTGCTCCCCGCGAGCTGACCGGCGGGGGCCGACCGGAGAACGGAGACATCCATGCGGGCCGTGGTGCAGACGGTGAGCCGGGCCGAGGTGACCGTGGACGGCGAGTCCGTCGGCAAGATCACCGACGGGCTGCTGATCCTGCTCGGCGTCACGCATTCGGACACCGCGCCGGTGGCCGCGAAGCTCGCGGCGAAGGCGTACCGGATGCGGATCATGGACGACGAGCGCTCGGCCGCCGACCTCGCCGCGCCGGTGCTGGTGGTCAGCCAGTTCACGCTCTACGCCGACACCCGGAAGGGGCGCCGGCCGTCCTGGAACGCCGCCGCACCGGCCGAGGCGGCGCAGCCGCTGGTGGACGCGTTCGTCGCGGCGCTGCGGGAGCTCGGCGCGACCGTGGCCACGGGCCGGTTCCAGGCGCACATGCTGGTCGATTCGACCAACGTCGGCCCGCGCACGATCCTGCTGGAGGAGGACGCCCCGGCCTGACCGGCGGCGCCGTCCGCGCCCGGTCGGCGCCGGCACCGGTCAGCCCGCGTTGGTCACAGGGTGGTGGTCAGCAGCGCCGCGGTCGGCAGCACCAGCAGCGTCGCCGCGGCCACGATCAGCAAATAGCGCAGCCGGGCGGAGCGGCGTGGCGGGTCGAGCAGCCGGTCGACCCGGGCCAGTACGGTACCGCCGGCTCCGGTGGCGGCGAGCGCGCCGTCCGGGGTGTGCGACGCCGCCCCGAACCGGGCCAGCGCGCAGGCGAGCACCGTACGGTCGCAGTCGGTGCAGGCGCGGTCGTCGGCGACCATCTCCACCAACCGGTCGACCGCGGTGCGGGAGCGGCGCACGGTCGGCAACCAGGGCAGCGCCTTCGACCAGGCGGCGAACGGCAGCACCACCAAATCGTGCCGCTCGGCCAGGTGGGCGCGTTCGTGGGCGAGCACCGCGGCGAGTTCCTCGTCGTCGAACAGTTCCACCGCGCCGGAGGTCAGCACCACCCGCGGCGTCCCGCCGGGCAGGCAGTACGCGGCCGGGGCCGGGTGGTCGAGCACCAGCGAGTCCCGCTCCGCCGGGTGGCCGGCGGCCGAACCGGTGGCGGGGCCCGGCCGCAGCGGCCGGCCGACCAGGTCGACCATCCGCCGGTGCCGGCCCCGGGCCCGAACGGTGCGCCAGGTCGACAGCGCCAGCACCCCGAGCAGCCGCGCGGTCAGCACCACCGCCACGACCAGCACCAGGGTGTGGAACGGACCGAGCCCGCCGGTCGGGTCACCCGCGACGAGGTGCCCGACGAAGATCCGGAACGCACCGAGCAGCGTGTCGGACAGCGGCGCGACGGCCATCGCGGTCGCGGCGCCCAGCACGGCCAGCCCGGCCGAGAGCCCGACCGCCTGCCAGAGCACCAGCGTGGCCCGCGGCTCGGCGGCCGACCAGCGGGCCCGCGGCAACAGGTGCGAGACCGGGCCGAGCAGGGCAACGGCGAGCAGCGTCAGCGCGACCACGGTCAGCGTCATGGCTCAACCGTCTCGCGCCGCGGAGCGACGTCGCAAGGCCTCGACCAGAGATGCCGCCAACTGTTCCGCCTCACCGGCGCTGACCTGCTCGGCGAACGAGGCGAGCGCCGCGGTGCGGTCCTCGGCGGTGGCCAGCGCCTCGTACATCAGCGCGGCGGCGTGCTGCTCGCGCGTCGCGGTCGGCCGGTACCGGTGGGCCCGGCCGTCGCGGTCGCGCGAGACGAGGTCCTTGCGCTCCAGCCGGGACAGGACGGTGAGCACCGTGGTCGCGGCGAGATCCCGGTCGGGCAGCGCCGTCACGATGTCACGCGCGGTGCACGAATCGGGCGCCGACCACAGCACCTCCATCACCGCCCGCTCCAGCTCACCGAGCCGAGCCATTCCGGGTCCCCTTTCCGCCGGCGGGTACGAGGATCATTCTACGCACCGTAGAAAGATCGTGCGTCAGCCGGGGCCGGCCCCGCCGCGGCACGGGCCGCGTGACGCGGGTTGCGCGGGCATGGTGCGATTGCCGTGCCGACTCCGTCCGCGACCTCACACGGATCTCACGTCCGCCTCACCGTGGTTTCACGCCACCGCCGGGACCCTGGAAGAGCAGAACCAGGCACACCGACACGGGGAGGCGAAAACCGGTGGCCCTTCCGCTGGCCGAGGAGTCCGAGACCATCTGGAGCAACAGCACACCGGACCGCTCGGCGGACCGCGGCACCACCGGCGATCTGGTCCGGGCCTATCTGAACGGCATCGGCCGCACCCGGCTGCTCACCGCGGCCGAGGAGGTCGAGCTGGCCAAGCAGATCGAGGCCGGCCTGTTCGCCGAGGAGAAGCTCCACAACGGCCCGCTCGACGACGCCGACCTGCGCGCCGACCTGGTCACCATCGTGGCCGAGGGGCGCGCGGCGAAGAGGCGGCTGCTGTCGGCGAACCTGCGGCTGGTGGTGTCGATCGCCAAGCGCTACACCGGCCGCGGGATGCCGTTCCTCGACCTGATCCAGGAGGGCAACCTCGGCCTGATCCGGGCCGCGGAGAAGTTCGACTACACCAAGGGCTTCAAGTTCTCGACCTACGCGACCTGGTGGATCCGGCAGGCGATCACCCGCTCGATGGCCGACCAGGCCCGCACCATCCGCATCCCGGTGCACATGGTCGAGCAGGTCAACCGGATGGTCCGGGCCCGGCGCGAGCTGACCGCCTCGCTCGGCCGCGAACCCAGCCACGACGAGATCGCCGCCGAGCTGGACATCACCCCGTTCCAGGTGCTGGAGCTCGCGTCGTACGACCGGGACCCGGTCAGCCTCGACCAGACCGTCGGCGAGGACGGCGAGTCCACCCTCGGTGACTTCCTCTGCCGCACCGAGGACGTCACCGACGACGACACCGTGTCCTACAGCCTGCTGCGGCACACCATGGAGCGGGTGATCGGCACGCTGACCGACCGCGAGCGCACCGTCATCCGGCTGCGGTACGGGCTGGACGACGGCCGCCAGCGCACCCTCGACGAGGTGGGCCACGAGTTCGGGCTGTCCCGGGAGCGGATCCGCCAGATCGAGAAGCACACCCTGATCAAGCTGCGCGAGCCGGGCACCGCCGAGCTGCTCCGCGAGTACGTGTCCTGACCGGCGCCGGCGCCGGTCTCGTCAGCGCAGCCGGCGCGGGCCGGTGTCGGGTCGGGAGCCGGGCGGCCCGACGTGCACGGTGGCGTGCAGGGTGGCCACCCCGTCGGCGCCGGCGAGCACCGGATTGAGCTGCACGGTGCGGACCTCGGGCTGTTCGTCGGCCAGCAGCCCGAGCCGGACCAGCAGGTCGGTGAGCGCGCCGAGGTCGGCGTCGGTGCCCTGGGCGGGCAGCGGGTCGTCCGGCGACACCGGCCGACCGAACAGCAGCGGCGCCGCGAGCGGCGCCCGGACCAGCGCCTCGGCGTCCGAGGTGGACAGCGGCGCGGCCCGCCAGGCGTGGTCACCGAACAGGTCGGTGGCCACGCCGGCCAGCCCGAAACCGACGACCGGCCCGAACGCCGGATCCTCCACCAGGTCCACCACGCAGGCCACGCCCGGCGCCCGCATCCGCTGCACCACCACCGCGATGTCGGCGCCGAACCGGGCGGCCATGTCGGCGTAGGCGCGACGGACGTCGCCCGCGTCGGACAGCTCCAGCCGGACCCCGCCGAGGTCGAGCCGGTGCCGCAGCGGCCCCTCCGCCATCTTCAACGCGACCGGGTAGCCGAGCCGGTCGGCCGCGGCGATGGCGCGGCCGGCGTCGGTGGCGCGGATCGACGGCTCGACCGCGATGCCGTACCGGGCGAGGATCGGCGCGGCCGCCTCGTCCGGCAGCGCGACCCCGGCCGGCTGCTCGGCCAGCGCCGCGGCGATCAGCCGGCGGGCCGCGGCCGGGTCGGTGTCGGGCAGTACCGGAACCCGGCCGGCCGGTTGCCGCCGCCACTGCGCGTACCGGGCGACCCGGGCCAGCGCCCGCACCGCCTCCTCGACCGAGTCGTACGCCGGGACCGTGCCGGGGCCGGGGCCGCCGTCCGGGCCGGGGCGTACCAGCTTGGCCTGGGCCGGTTCGCCGGCGGTGGCGCGGCCGGCGGTGGCCGCGACGTCGCCGGCGACGAACGTGGCGACGACCGGCTTGCTGCCGCCGGCGGTCTCGGCGACCAGGACCTCGGCGTAGGCGGCGGAGGGCACCGCGAGCGGTGGGACGAACACCGCGACGAGCGCGTCGATGTCGCCGTCGGCGACGGCGCGGCGCAGCGCGGTGGCGAACTGGTGCGCGGTGGCCGACGGGCCGACGTCGACCGGGTAGCCGGCCGGTACGGTCAGGCCGGCGGCGGCGAGCGCCTCGACGGCGAGGACGCCCAGGGCGGTGGAGTTGCCGACCACGCCGACCCGCCGGCCGCCGGGCAGCGGCTGGTGCGCGAGCAGCAGCCCGACGTCGAACAGCTCGGGCACGGTGTCGACCCGGATCACGCCGGAGCGGGCGAACAGCGCCTCGACCGAACGCTCGTCCGGTGCCGGGCCGACTCCGGCCAGTGCGGGCGGCCGGGCCCGGCCGGCGACGGCCACCACCGGTTTGCGCCGGGCCAACCGGCGGGCCAGCCGGGCGAACTTGCGCGGGTTGCCGAACGTCTCCAGGTAGAGCAGCACGAGGTCGGTGGCCGGGTCGTCCAACCAGTACTGCAGCAGGTCGTTGCCGGACACGTCGGCCCGGTTGCCGGCGGACA
Organism: Actinocatenispora thailandica; assembly: GCF_016865425.1. NCBI lineage: Bacteria > Bacillati > Actinomycetota > Actinomycetes > Micromonosporales > Micromonosporaceae > Actinocatenispora > Actinocatenispora thailandica. Next base: position 3,892,301 of record NZ_AP023355.1, read on the forward strand.
CGAAGCTGGACAGGCCGAGCCGGCGGCGGTGCGCCTCGGCCAGCAGGGCCACGCCGAGCGCACCGGACTGGCAGAAGAAGCCGGCCCGGCCGCGGTCCGGCAGCGCCGGCGCGAGTGTCGCGTTGAGCCGCAGCTCGGCGTCGGTGTTGGCGATCCCGAGGCAGTTGGGGCCGACGATGCGCATCCCGTTGGCGCGCGCCGCGGTCACCAGGTCGCGCTGCCGGGCGAGGCCCGCGGCGCCCTGTTCGCCGAACCCGGCCGAGACGATGACCAGCGCGTACACCCCGGCGTTCGCGCAGTCGGCGACGACCGCGGGGACCGCCTCGGCGGGTACCGCGACCAGCGCCAGGTCGATCGGTCCGGGCGCCGCCGCCACCGACGGGTAGGCACGCAACCCGCGGACGGTCTTCGCGGTGGGGTGGATCGGCACGATGGTGCCGGTGTAGCCGCCGGCGGTCAGGTTGCGCAGCAGGGTGTGCCCGATGGTGCCGGGCCGGGTGCTCGCGCCGACCACCGCCACCGTGCGCGGGGTCAGCAGCCGGCGGATCGCGGCGGCCTCGGTGCGCCGTTCCCGGTCCCGGGCCACCTCGACGGAGCGGTCGGTCGGCGCGATCTCGAACGTCAGGTGCACGACGCCGTCGGCGTAGCTGCGGTCCACCGTGTACCCGGCGTCGGAGAACACCCGCAGCATGGTGCCGTTCTCCGGCAGCACCTCGGCGACGAACCGGGCGATGTGTTCCTGCCGGGCGGCGGCGGTCAGGTGCTCCAGCAGTACCGAACCCAGGCCGCGGCCCTGGTGCGCGTCCTCGACGACGAACGCCACCTCGGCCTCGTCGGCGTCGATCCGCTCGTACCGGCCGACCGCGATCAGTTCGCCGCCGAGCTCGGCGACGAACGCCTCCCGGTCGTGGTGGTCGACGGTGGTGAAGCGGCGCAGGTCGCGTTCCGGGATCCGCGGGTACGGGGAGAAGTAGCGCAGGTAGCGGGTGCGTTCGGAGAACCGGGAGTGCATCGCGACGATGCGCGGCGCGTCGTCGGGGCGGATCGGGCGCAGGTGCACGGTGCCGCCGTCGGCGAGCGCCACGTCGGCGGCGCGGTCGGCCGGGTAGTCGTCGGCGGCCGGCACGGGCTCAGTCCCTCGGGTCGTACGGGTCGAGCCCGAGCAGCGGAAACACCGCGCGCCGGGTGGCGATGATCGCCCGGTCGACGGCGTCGGCCGGCTCCCCGGGATCCCAGGGGCGGTGCGGTACGGTCCCGGCCGCCGCGCCGGGGAAGTCGCTCATGGTGGCCGGCGGGTACGCCTGCGGGCAGCGTGCCTGGGCCAGCGCCCGCCACCGCGGCGGGGTCGGCGTGTCCGGTTCGATCGGCCCGCCGGTGAGGATCGCGAGCAGGTGCGTCCAGGCCCGCGGCACCGCCTCGACCAGCGCGTACCCGCCGCCGCCGAACGCCAGCCAGCGGCCGCCGCACACCGTGTCGGCCAGCCGTTCCAGCGCCAGGTAGGCGGTGCGCTGGCAGTCCACCGACAGCCGCAGGTCGGCGAGTGGGTCGGCGCGGTGCGCGTCGGCCCCGCACTGGGTGACGAGCAGCTGCGGCTTGAACGCCCGGACCGCCCCGGGTATCACGGCGTGGAAGGCGCGCAGCCAGCCGGCGTCGCCGGTACCCGGTGGCAGGGCCAGGTTGACCGCGCTGCCGGGGGCGCCGTCGCCGCCGGTCTCGGTGGGGAACCCGGTGCCGGGAAACAGCGCGTACGGGGTTTCGTGCAGGCTGATGGTGAGCACCCGCGGGTCGTCGTAGAACACCTGCTGCACGCCGTCGCCGTGGTGCACGTCGATGTCCACGTACGCGATCGACTCGGCGCCGGCGTCCAGCAGGGTACGGATGGCGATCGCCGGGTCGTTGTACACGCAGAAGCCGCTGGCACGATCGGGCATCGCGTGGTGCAGGCCGCCGGCGATGTTGACCGCGCGGCGCGCGGCGCCGGTCCAGACCGCCCGGGCGGCCGCCACGCTGGCTCCGACGATCAGCGCGCTCGCCTCGTGCATCTGCGGGAACACCGGGTCGTCGGCGGTGTTGAGGCCGTGCCCGGTGACGTTCGGGTCGCTCGACGCCGCCCGTACCGCGTCGAGGTAGCCGGCGGTGTGCACCAGCCGCAGGGTGGCGTCGTCGGCGGGGTGGGCGCCACCACCTCGACGGCGGGGCGGTCCAGCACCCCGAGTTCGCGCGCCAGCGCCATGGTCAGCTCGACCCGGACCGGGTTCATCGGATGGTCGCCGAAGTCGTACCGGAGCAGGTCGGGAGCCCACAGCACGGCGGCCGGCGGCGGCGCAGTGGTCGCCGGCGGAGTCCCGCCCGCCATGTCCGCGTTGTCGCGCATCGCCACATCCCTCGCTCCGACGACGCCATCATCGTGTCATGCGGTCGGGCGGCTCGGCGGAGTAGTACGCCGGCCGAGGCATGGTGGCGGCCGTACCGGGCACTCGATGGTCGGGCGTGGCTTCTCCGGGCGCCGGTGGTTCGGGGATTCGGGTACCGGGAGGTTCGGGGTGCCAGGAGGTTCGGGGTGCCAGGAGGTCCGGGGTACCAGAGGTTCGGGGTGTCGGGAGGATAGGGGTGTCGGGAGGCTCGGGTGCCGGGATGCCGGCGGGCTCCCGGACCGTCGAGCTGCCGCGCGAGCCCGCCGGGCCAGCTAGAGTGTGAGGAATTCTCATATCGGCGAGCCGGGGAGGATGGTCATGGCAGGGCAGTTTCCGGCCGACTTCGTCTGGGGTGTGTCCACCTCGGCCTACCAGATCGAGGGCGCGGTCGACGCCGACGGCCGCGGCCGGTCGATCTGGGACACCTTCTGCGCCGAACCCAACCGGATCGCGAACGGCGAGACCGGCGAGATCGCCTGCGACCACTACCACCGGTACCGCGAGGACGTGGCCCTGATGGCCGATCTCGGCGTCGGCGGGTACCGGTTCTCGGTGGCGTGGCCGCGGGTGCAGCCGACCGGCAGCGGCCCCGCCAACGCCGCCGGGCTGGACTTCTACGACCGGCTGGTGGACGAGCTGGCCGCGCACGGCATCGCCCCGATGCTCACCCTGTACCACTGGGACACCCCGCAGCCGGTCGAGGACGCCGGTGGCTGGACGGTACGCGACACCGCGCACCGGTTCGCCGACTACGCCGCGCTGGTGGCCGACCGGCTCGGCGACCGGGTCGCGTACTGGGTGACGCTGAACGAGCCGGCGATGATGACGATGCTCGGCTACGGCGTGGGCGTGCATGCACCCGGCCGGCAGCTGCTGCTCGACGCGCTGCCCACCGCGCACCACCAGCTGTACGGGCACGGGCTGGCGGTCGCCGCGCTGCGCGCCGCGGGCGTGGCCGGCCGGATCGGCATCGCGAACAACCACACCCCGGTGGTACCGGCCGGCGCCACGCCGGGCACCGCGCCGGGGCCGGCCGATCTCGCCGCGGCCGACGCGTACGACCTGCTGCACAACCGGCTGTTCGCCGACCCGGTGCTGCTCGGCCGCTACCCGACCGCGCCGGCCGGCTTCGAGTCGTTGGACGAGCTGGCCGCCGACGCCGAGGCGCTCGCCGCGATCGGCGCACCGCTGGACTTCTACGGCGTCAACTACTACCAGCCGACCCGGATCTGCGCGCCGGGCGCCCTCGCCGCGGAGCTGCCGCCGGATCTTGCCGGCTCGCTGCCGCCGCTGCCGTTCGGCTTCGCGCCGTTCGACGCGGCGGTGCCCCGCACCGGGTTCGGCTGGCCGTCGGTGCCACACGGCCTGACCGACCTGCTCGGCGACCTGACCCGGCGCTACGGCAACCGGCTGCCCCCGCTGTACGTCACCGAGAACGGTGCGAGCTACCCCGACGAGCCGGCCGCGGACGGTTCGGTCGACGACCCGGCGCGGGTCGAGTACCTGTCCGGGCACGTCGCCGCGGTGGCCGCGGCCCGGGACGCCGGGGTCGACGTGCGCGGCTACTTCGTCTGGTCGCTGCTGGACAACTTCGAGTGGGCCGCCGGGTACGGCCAGCGGTTCGGGCTGGTGCACGTGGACTACCCGACCCAGCGCCGCACCCCGAAATCCTCGTACCGCTGGTACCGCGACCTGATCGCCGCCCACCACCCGCGGTAGGCGACCGGCCGGGCTGGCTGTCGGCCGGCCGGGGTCAGCCGATGCGGGCGAGGAGGGCGCGGACGCCGGTGTTGAACCGTTCCGGCGCCTCCACCGGGGTGAGGTGGCCGGCGCCGGGGATCCGGCGCAACCGGGCACCCGGGATCGCGTCGGCCATCCGGGCCGCCTCGGCCGGCGCGGTCAGCGCGTCGTCCTCCCCGACCACCACCAGCGTCGGCACCTCGACGCCGGCCAGCAGCTCGGTGGCGTCCCGGCGTACCGCCATCGCGCGCTGTGCCCAGGCCACCGCCGCCGGTGGCGCCGCGACCGCCGCGGCGGCGACCCGCTCGTACACGTCGGGGCGCTGCCAGCGGGTGTTCGCGCCGATCAGGTTGGGCACCACCTCGCGGCGCAGCGATTCGCTGGAGCCGGCCCGCTCGACCGTGTCGGCGATGCGCCGGCGGTTCGCCGCCGCCTCGTCGGTGTCCGCGGTCGCCCTGGTGTCGGCGAGCAGCAGGCCGGCCAGCCGCTCCGGGTGCCGGCGCAGGAACGCCAGCGCCACGTAGCCACCCATCGAGATGCCGCCGAGCACCACCGTCTGCAGCGACAGGGCATCGAGCAGCTCGCACAGATCGTCGGCCGCGACGTCCAGGTCCGGCTCCGCCCGGCCCAGCTGGGCGCTGTCGCCGAAGCCGCGCTGGTCGGGGGTGATGACTCGGGCGTGGGCGGCCAGCCCGTCGCGCTGCGCCGCCCACATCGCCGCGTTCAGGGGGAACGCGTGCAGCAGGACGAGCGGTACGCCGTGGCCGGCCTCGGTATGTCCGATCCGCATCGTCCTATCCTGCCGGTAGGCGTCCGTTCCGCGCAGCGCAGGTCGGCGTGGCTGGCCCCATCGGGTCGGTCCACCGGCGCGCGCACCGCTTGCCGACGCCCCGCACCGCGCACTACCGTGCCGCGCCACCTGCGGTGTCACCCGGCGAGGGAGCCGCCGTCCCGTCGCCCGCGGCGGGCCCGGGGAGCGGTTTGTCGGCGAACGCCGCGACCGTCCGGTTGGCGTAGGCGGAGGCGTCGCCGAACTCCATCGGGCCGTCCCAGCTGCGGGGCAGCGGCGCCGACTCGGGCGCGACCCGGCGCACGATCTCGTCCAGGATCAGCTCCGAGTGCCCCACCCACAGGTGCTTGCCGCCGGGCACACCGACCACCTCGGCCTGCGGCACCGCCGCGAACCGCTGCGCGGCCTCCGCCGGCCGCAGGTAGTCGTCGAACTCCGGCACCAGCGCGGTGACCGGCCGACCGGACGCGGCCCAGGCGGCCAGGTGATCGGGCTTGGCATACCGCAGCGGCGGGGACAGCAGGATCAGGCCGCGCACCGCCGGGTCGCAGCCGTACATCAGGGCGAGGTCGGTTCCGAACGACCAGCCCACCAGCCACACGTCCGGCAGGTCGTGGAACTCGGCGTACTCGATCGCCGCCGCCACGTCGTACCGCTCCGCCACGCCGTTGTCGAAGGTGCCGCCGGAGGTGCCGCGCAGGCTGCCGGTGCCGCGGGTGTTGAACCGCAGCACGGCGAGACCGGCCAGCGCGGGCAGCCGCCACGCCGCCTTGCGGTACAGGTGGGAGTCCATCATGCCGCCGTGGGTGGGCAGCGGGTGCAAGCAGACCAGCGTGGCCACCGGCGGCCGGTCGACCGGGGTGGCGAGCTCGCCGACCAGCGTCACCCCGTCGGCGGTGCTCAGTTCGATGTCGGTCCGGGTGGCCGGCAGGATCGAATTGGCCCGGATCGCAGCGCTCACGATCACCCAGTCTGTCACGTGCGGTCGCCCGGCCAGCCGCTCGGCCGGGCGACGGTGGCGGGCGCCGTACCGGCCGACCGCCGGCGACCGATCGGCGTGGTCGACCACGCCTCCGCCGGCCCGCTCGCTCAGCCGTAACGGGGCGCGTTGCGGGAGCGCTGGATCACCGGGCCGCGCCGCAGCCGGGCCCGCCAGCAGGCGGTGTGCCAGTGCCGCCGGTCGTCGATGTGGCCCTCCGGCCAGCAGACCAGGTGGCCGGTTCCGGCGCGGACCTCCTGGTCGCAGCCGGGACAGCGGTAGGTCTTGCCGCTGCTGCCGGTGACCGCCCGCACCCGCCACTGCCCGTCCGGCCAGTTCTCCAGGGTGTCGACACCGTGCCGGGACCGGTCGTCATCGACCGGGGTCACCGCCTGCTGGCGTCGGTTGCGTCGCGGGCTCACGCCGTCAAGCGTATTTGCCGACCCGTACCGGCCACCGCCAGGCGTATCTGCCGCGCCGTGCCGGCCACCGCCGGACGCCCGCTGCCGGTATGGCTCGGGACGCCGTTGGCGGGCCCGCGCTGCCCGTTCTCGCACGGCGACGACCGCCTCGGGCGCGCGGCGGCGGAATGATCGGTCCGGGCGTGATGTTGGCGCTCGTATGACCGACTCACTGCCCACCGCCATGCCGGCCGACCAGGGCGTCGACTCCCGCGGCGTCGCCGCCTTCCTGGACGCCGTCGAGGCGGCGCCGGGGATCGAGCCGCACAGCCTGCTGGTACTGCGGCACGGGCACCGGGTGGCCGCCGGCTGGTGGTCGCCGTACCGCGCCGAGCGGCCACACATGCTGTACTCGCTGAGCAAGAGCTTCACGTCGACCGCGCTGGGGCTGGCGCTCGATGAGGGGCTGCTGCGGCTCGACGACCGGGTCGTCGACTTCTTCCCCGAGTACCGCGAGCTGGCCACCGATCCGGGGACCCGGGCGATGCGGGTACGGCACCTGGCGTCGATGAGCAGCGGGCACACCCGCGACACGTGGGACGAGGTGTTCGAGTCCGATCCCGCCGATCCGGTACGCGGGTTCCTGCGGCTGCCGCCCGACCGCGAGCCCGGCACCGTCTTCGCCTACAACCAGCCGGCGACGTACACGCTGGGGGTGATCCTGCAGCGGCTCACCGGCACGACGCTCGCCGGGTACCTGCGGCCCCGGCTGTTCGAGCCGCTCGGGATCGGCGCGCCGGGCTGGCAGCAGGACGGGTCGGGCCGCGACCTCGGTTTCGTCGGCCTGTTCCTCCCCACCGACGCGATCGCCCGGCTGGGCGAGCTGTACCTGCGCCGCGGGGTGTGGCGCGGCCACCGGATCCTGTCCGAGGGCTGGGTGGCCGAGGCGACCCGGCCGCAGGTCCCGACCGGCGACGAGAACCCGGACTGGGCGCAGGGCTACGGGTTCCAGTTCTGGATGTCCCGGCACGGCTACCGGGGCGACGGCGCGTTCGGCCAGTTCTGCCTGGTGTTGCCGGAGCAGGACGCGGTCGTGGCGTACACCGGGGCGACGGTCGAGATGCAGGCGGTGCTCGACGCGGCGTGGCGGCACCTGCTGCCGGCGTTCGGCACGGCTGGCTCGGCCGCGGACGACGCGGCGCTCGCCGAACGGCTCGGCCGGCTCGCCCTGCCGCCGGTGCCGGCCGGAGACCAGCGCCCCGGCAACTGGTCGCTGGCCCCTGCCACACCCGGCGACACCCCGTTGACCGGTGTGCAGGTGCGCGACGGGGAGCTCGTCCTGTGCGAGCCGGGCACCGAGCTGCGGCTACGGTTGGCGCCGGGCCGGTGGACGGTCACCGACGAGCCGGTACCCGCCGCGGCCAGCGGCGGCTGGATCGACGGGACGCACCTGGCGGTCGACGTGCTGTTCCTGGAGGCGCCGCACCGGCTGTCGGTGACCGCCGACGTCACCGCCGGAACGTTCGACGCCCGCTGGGTCACCGCGCCGCTGCTCCCGCCGTCGCTGCGGCTGCTGCGCAGCTGACCCACCGGCCGCCGTGCGGCGACGGGGCCGGTGCGGCCCGGGTGGGTGGCCTTGCGGACACCGCTCAGCGGCGGCGCATCCCGTACACGACGTTGATCAGGACCAGGCCGGCCCAGATGAGCACGATGCCGATCAGGGTGGACCCCTGCAGCTGGGTGGCGATGCCGGTCAGCGGGATGCCGGCGCCGATCGAGACGATCGCCAGCACGAACGCGGTGTGATCGGTGCTGCCGTGCGGCTGCTGCGGCGGCTGGGGCACCGCCGGAGGTGGCGCCGGCTGGACGCGGCCGAGCCGTTCGTCCACCCGGCGGTCGATCTGCTGCCCGGTGCGCTCCAGGAACGCCCGGATGACCGCCTCCTCGGCGTCCGGCCCCAGCGCCTTGCGGGCCGCGATCGAGCCCGCCACGTCGTCCATCGAAGGCCCTTCGGCCTCGGCACCCTCCGGCATGCCCACCAGCATAGGACGGCGCCCACCGGGTACCGGTACCCGCGCCGCGGAACCGGCCGCCGAGCACTGCCCGGCCCCGGCACCGCCGACGGCCGCCGCGGCGGGCCGGCACGGTGACCGGCCTGGCGCCACCGATCCGCGCCGCCGACGGCGGACCGGCGTGGTGACCGGCCCGCCGTCGGCGGCTCGGGGGTACGACGGTCAGCCGCGGGCGCCGCGGCCGGCGGCGACCAGCTGGGCCAGCAGCGGGGACGGCGCGCGGCTCGGTTCGCCGGACTCCGCGTACAGCGCCCGGGCGGCGGCGAGCACCGCGGCCGGGCCGAGCCGGTCGATCGCGGCGATCGGACCCTCCGGGTACCCGCAGCCCAGCGTCATCGCGTGATCGATGCCGTCGGCGTCGGCGTAGCCGCTGGCCAGCATGCCGATCGCGTCGTTGAGGTAGGGCACCAGCAGCGCCTCGACGACCAGGCCGGCCCGCTCGTCGACGACGACGGAGCGGCGGCCGAGCGCCTCGGCCAGCCCGCGCGCCGCCGCGACGGCGGCGTCGTCGGTGCCGACGGTACGGGCGATCTCGGCGAACTCGCCGACCAGGTGCAGGCCGACGACGGCGCCGGGCCGGCCGCTCGCGGCGCCGGCGGCGGCGAGCTGGTCGGTGGCCGAGTCGACGGCGAGCACCGCGTCGGTCGCCGCACCGAGCGCCGCGTACGTCGCGGCGTCGGCTCCGGCGCCGACCACGACCAGGTCGACCCCGGCGAGCGCCGACTTGTCCACATCGGACAGTTCGCGGGCCGGCACGCCGGCCGCGGTCAGCGCCGCGGCGGCGGCCGGGTCGTCCAGTACCGCAACGGTGGCGGGCTGGGCGGGTGCCGGCTCGGTGCCGGCCGACGCGCTCCCCGCTGCGGGGGCCGCCGGAGCCCCGGAGCCGGCCTTGGCGTACCGGTAGAAGCCGTGCCCGGACTTGCGCCCGTACCGGCCGGCGGCGGCGAGCTGGCGCAGCAGCGGCGCGCAGGCGTGCCGGCGGCTGGCCCCGCCGTAGGTGTGGATCACGTCGAGGATCTCCACGATGGTGTCGATGCCGATCAGGTCCATCAGCGTCAGCGGGCCCATCGGCAGGCCGGCACCGAGCCGCATCGCGTCGTCCAGGTCGGCCGCCGACACGTAGCCGTCGGACACCAACCAGGCGGCCTGGTTGAGGTAGCCGAGCAGCAGGTAGTTGGCGACGAAGCCGGGCCGGTCGCCGACCTCGACGGGGGTCTTGCCGAGCCGCCGGCACAACGCGACGACGGTGTCCACCGCGTCCTGGTCGGCGACGACCGTGCCGATCACCTCGACCAGCTTCATCACCGGCGCCGGGTTGAAGAAGTGCATGCCGACGACCCGGTGCGGCCGGGTGGTGTGGTGCGCGATCTCGGTGACCGACAGCGAGCTGGTGTTGGTGGCGAGGATCGCGTGCGGGCCGCAGACCCGGTCCAGTTCGGTGAACACGGCGTGCTTGATCGCCATCCGCTCCGGTGCGGCCTCGACCACCAGGTCGGCGCCGGCCATCGCGGCGTAGTCGGTGGTGAAGGTGATCCGGTCGAGGATCCCGGCCGCCTGCTCGGCGGTGAGCTTGCCCTTGCGTACCGCCCGGTCGGTGGAGGCGCGCAGGGTGTCGCGGCCGCGGGCCAGCGCCGCGTCGTCGATCTCCAGCGCCGTCACCGGCAGCCCGCTGCGGGCGAACACCTCGACGATGCCGGCACCCATCGTGCCCAGCCCGACCACCCCGACGGTACCGATCTCGTCAGCCACCCATGACCTCCTGTGTTCGCGGCGTACCGGCCGCGCTGCCGGCCGCCGTTTCGTAGCATCGGCTGGTCGTACCGGCCCGCAGGAAGGCACCGACCATGACCGCCACCGTACTGACCGGGGTGTCCCGCGGGCTGGGCCGGGCACTGTTCGACGAACTGTACGGACGGGGTGACCGGCTGTTCGCCATCGGCCGCGGCTTCACCGCGGAGCAGCGGGCCGCGGACCCGGCCCGGGTCCGGCTGTGCGAGGCCGACCTGTCCCGGCCCGACGTCGAGCTACCGGAACTGTCCGGTTTCCTGACCGCCGGACCCGCCGACGAACCGGTCGTGCTGATCCACAACGCCGGCTCGGTCGAGCCGATCGGCGCGATCGGCACCCTCGACCCGGCCCGTACCGCGGCGAGCGTGCACGTCAACCTGCTCGCGCCGATGCTGCTGACCGGTGCGGTACTGGCCGCCGCCGGCGACCGGCCGACCACGGTGCTGTTCGTCTCGTCCGGCGCGGCGCGGCGGGTGATCGACGGCTGGGCGACGTACTGCGCGACCAAGGCCGGCGGCGAGATGTTCTTCGCCGCGCTCGCCCAGCAGTACGCCGACGACGACCGGGTCCGGGTGGCGAGCGTCAGCCCCGGCGTGATGGACACCGAGATGCAGGCGCTGATCCGGGCCGACGACGATGCCTGGTTCCCGGACCGGGCCCACTACCGGGGGCTGGCCGAGCGCGGCGAGCTGCCCTCCCCCGCCGGCGTCGCCCGCCGCATCGTCGCCGACCACCTCAGCTGACCGGGGCCCGGCGCCGCTCCCCCGCCGAACCGTTGCGGGGCGCGGCCGGGTTGGGTAGACAGACGCCATGATCATCGCGTTGTGGAGCGCACCGCGGTCCCGGTCCACCGCGTTCTTCCGGGCCATGGCGGAGCGCGGCGACCTGCTGGCGCTGCACGAACCGTTCTGCAACGTCACCGACCACGGCGAGACCGACGGCCCGGCCGGCCCGGTCCGCAGCCACCCGGAACTGATCGCCGCGCTGCGGGCGGCGTCGGCCGGCGCCCGGGTGTTCTTCAAGGACACCACCGACAACCGGTACCCGGCAGTGCTCGCCGACCGGCGCTTCCTGGCCGAGGTGCGGCACACGTTCCTGATCCGCGACCCGGCCGAGGTCGCCGCGTCGTTCTACGCGATCGACCCGGGCATGTGTCGCGCCGACGTCGGGCTCGAACACCTGGCCGAGCTGTACGACGCGGCCGTCGCCCACGCCGGCGCCGCGCCGGTGGTGGTCGACGCGGCCGACCTCGCCGCGCACCCGGCCGCCACGATGGCGGCGTACTGCGCCGCGACCGGGCTGCCGTTCCGGCCCGAGGCGCTGCACTGGCAGGCCGGTGACCGCAGCGAGTGGCGCCGCACCGCCGAGTGGCACACCGACGTGGCCGCCTCCACCGGGCTGTCCGGCACCACCTCGCGGTACCCGCACACGGTGCACAACACGCCGCTGCTCGCCGGGTTCGCCGCCCACCACCGGCCGTACTACGAGCGGCTCCGGGCGCACCGGCTGGCCATCGGGGCCTGACCGGCCCGCGCCGTCCCGATACCACATGCTCGCGCCGAGACCACATCCTCGTCCCGTACGTCCGGTTGCCGACGCTGAGTACCGTTCAGCGGACCGGCGCCGAGCGCAGCGGGAGGGGACGAGAAGGATGGCCGTGAACAACGTCGGGACGCGTCCACGACGCGACGGCGCCCGGCGCGATCTGCGGGCCTGGGCGATCGCCGAGGTGCGCGCGTTCGGTGAGCGGCCCCCGTCGTACTTTCGCTGCGCGGATCCGTCCGGCACGATCCGCGTCACGCTGCGCGCCGACGACCGGATGGTCGACGTCGACCTCGACCCGGACTGGCGGGACAGGTTCGGTCCCGAATACTTCGACACCGCGCTGCTCGCCGCCTACCGCGGCGCCCTGCACGACTGCCGGTACGTGCGCGGGCTGGTGCAGCTCGCCGCCGGCAACGTCGGCGGGTCGGGGGCCAGCTCCCTCGAAGGCCGGGCCGGTGCCGCCATCGACGTCGCGGTGGCCGCGGCGGGTGAGTCGGGCCCGGTGCCCGCGGGGTGCGCTGACTCGGTGGTCCGCAGCCCGGCCGGCTACCTGCGGCTGGTCCGGCGCGGCGGCTCGATCCGCAGCGCGCATGCCGACACCCGGCGCATCGGCGCCGCCCCGGCACCGCTGCTGTGCCACGACGTGCTGGCGGTCTTCCAGCTCGCGCTCGGCGCCTGACCGGCCCGGTGATCGGTCGAAACGACGGTTACCGCCCGGTACGGTTTCGGCCTACACTCGCCGCATGACCGCCGAGGTGCACAAGCCAACGCAGACGGAGACGCCGGGGCTTCCGGTGGTGGTGGACGGGCGGCTGCGATCCACCCATCCGGGCACCGGCGCGCTGGTCGGCGAGTTCCCGGTGGCCGACGACACCGACGTCCGGGCCGCGGTGCGCAACGCGCGCGAGGCGGCCCGCTGGTGGGCCGGGCTCGGTTTCGGTGGCCGGGCGGAGCGGCTCGGCCGGTGGCGCGCCGCGCTGGCCCGGCGGATGCCGGAGCTGGCCCGGGTGGTGCACGACGAGGGCGGCAAGCCGGTCGGCGACGCCGTCATCGAGATCACCGCGGCGATCGACCACGTGGCCTGGGCGGCCCGGCACGCCCGCCGGGTGCTCGGCCCGCGTCGCGTCGGCGGCAGCATCCTGCTGCCCGACCAGAGCGCGCTGGTGACCTACCAGCCGTTCGGCGTGGTCGGCGTGATCGGCCCGTGGAACTACCCGGTCTTCACCCCGATGGGCTCCATCGCCTACGCGCTGGCCGCCGGCAACGCGGTCGTGTTCAAGCCCAGCGAGTACACCCCGGCGGTCGGTCAGTGGCTGGTCGACTCGTTCGCCGAGGCGGTCGGCGACGAACCGGTCTTCCAGGTGGTGCACGGCCTCGGTGAGACCGGGGCGGCGCTGTGCGCGGCCGGCATCGACAAGCTCGCGTTCACCGGCTCCACCCGGACCGGCAAGAAGGTGATGGCCGCGTGCAGCGAGACGCTGACCCCGGTGCTGGTCGAGTGCGGCGGCAAGGACGCGATGATCGTCGCCGCCGACGCCGACCTCGACGACGCCGCGGACGCCGCCTGCTGGGCCGGGATGAGCAACGCCGGCCAGACCTGCATCGGCATCGAGCGGGTGTACGTGCACGACTCGGTCGCCGATGCGTTCGTGGACAAGCTGGTGGCGAAGGCGCGAGCGTTGCGGGTCGGGAGTGACGACGAGGCCGACATCGGCCCGATCACGATGCCCGGCCAGGTCGACGTGATCCGCCGGCACATCGCCGACGCCCTGGCACGGGGCGGCACCGCGGTGCTCGGCGGCAACGACGCGGTCGACCCGCCGTACGTGCACCCCACGATCCTGCTGGACGTGCCGGAGGATTCGGCCGCGGTGCGCGAGGAGACGTTCGGCCCGACGCTGACCGTCAGCCGGGTGCCGGACCTGGACGAGGCGATCCGGCGCGCCAACGCCACCGGCTACGGGCTGGGTTCGGCGGTGTTCTCCCGCCGCTCCGGGATGGCCGTCGCGACCCGGCTGCGGTCCGGGATGACCTCGATCAACGGCGGGATGAGCTTCGTCGGACTGCCAGCGCTGCCGTTCGGCGGCGTCGGCGACTCCGGCTTCGGCCGCATCCACGGCGCGGACGGGCTGCGCGAGTTCGCCCGGCCGAAGTCGATCGCGCGCCGCCGGTTCCGGACCCCGATGCCGATCATGTCGTTTCGTCGCGGCCCGCGCACCGACGCGCTGATCCCGAAGCTGGTCCGCTTCCTGCACGGCCGCGGCTGACCTCCCGACCGCCGGCATCCGCCGCGGCCGACCCGCAGCGCGGGTGCGCCGCGGGGCCGGGAGCGGCGAAGCGCGGGTACCCCTCGGACCGAGGGCACCCGGCCGCTGCTGGCCCATCGCGGGCGGGAGCCCAACGGTCGCGCGGCCGGCCCGGTTCGCCGCGTTGCCTGGCCGGCCTCGCCTGGCCGGGGCCCCGAAACACGCCCTAGCTGAACAGGCCGGCCACGATCAGGATCACGCCGAACACCCACTGCATGATCAGCAGCCCGGTCGTCGCCGGCCCGCCGGTGTCGTCCCGGATGATCCGCAGCCCGGTGACCGCCTTGCCCAGCGTCGCGGAGGTCAACCGCTGCACGACGATCCGGTGCACCGCGGAGGCGACCACGAACCCGGCCAGCCCGGCCGCCGCGCCGACCACGACCGGCTGCCCGGCCCGGAGCAGCGCCGCCGCGACGCCGACCCCGATCGCCAGGTGCAGCACCAGATCCAGCGCGAACGACAGCACCTTGCGCAGCTCCCGGGGCGACGGGTAGCGCGGATCCCGGGCCGCACCGTGCACTCCCCCGGCGGCCGGACCGCGCGGCGTTCGGCTGGACACGAGACCGGGCGTCCCGGACAGCCGCAGCAGGTCCCGGTGCCGCACGACGACGAGATCGGCGGCGCGGCGGGTGGACCGGTCACGGTTCGAGGTCGTCACCACAGCCAGAGCATGCGCCACCCCGGCAACCCGGTCAGAAGAGGGTGAGTTCGTCCGAGCCGATGCCGCGCAGCTTGTGGTAGTCGACGGTGACGCAGCGGATGCCGCGGTCGGTGGCGAGCACCTTGGCCTGCGGCTTGATCTCCTGCGCGGCGAAGATGCCGGCGACCGGGGCGAGCAGCGGGTCGCGGTTGAGCAGTTCCAGGTAGCGGGTGAGCTGCTCGACGCCGTCGATCTCGCCGCGCCGCTTGATCTCCACCGCCACCGACGCGCCGGACGCGTCCCGGCACATCAGGTCGACCGGGCCGATCGCCGTCGGGTACTCCCGGCGTACCAGGGTGAAGCCGGCGCCGAAGGTGTCCGGGTGCTCGGCCAAAAGCTCCTGCAGGTGCGCCTCGACGCCGTCCTTCTGCAGGCCGGGATCCTTGCCGAGGGCGTGCTCGGAGTCGTGCAACACCTCGTCGATGGTGATGCGCAGTTCCTCACCCGACTTGTTGATCACCCGCCACAGGCCGGGCTCCTCGGTCAGGTGGCACGGCGGGCTCATCCAGTTGAGCGGCTTGTACGCCCGGTCGTCGGCGTGCACCGACACCGAGCCGTCCGCCTTCACCAGGATCAGCCGCGGCGCCATCGGCAGGTGGGCGGTCAACCGCCCGATGTAGTCGACCTGACAAACCGCAATGAGCAGACGCACCGCACCACCCTATCCGCCACCGGTTCCCGCCGGCCGCGCCCGGTCGGTGGGCGGCCGTGCACACCGCGTCCGGTTGCCAACGTGGCGGAAACTGGTCTGGTGATGCGGACCTTGGTGGCACTGCTCGGGACGGCCGTGCTGCTGCTCACCGGCTGCGGCACCGCGCCCCGCCAGGCACCCACCGCAGCCTCGACGGCGCCGCCGCCAACGACGGTGACGTTCCGAACGCCGACCGGGTTCCGCAGCGCCCACGACTACACCATCCTGGTGCCGCTGACCCCGCACGGCGACGCACAGTGGCGCGTCCCGTCCGGCGAGCCGGAGGGGCTCGACGTCATCTTCGTCGAGTCCTACGTGCTGTCCGCCGACAGCGACCGCTGGTCCGACGCCCGCAAGCGGCGGCAGATCCACGACTGGGCGGGCAAGGTGCACGCGACCCGGGCAAGCGAGCCGACGCGGGCCACGGTCGCGGGCCTACCGGCGTACCAACAGCGCATCAACCAGCCGGACGGCGACGACACCCTGCGTTACGACGCGACCTTCGTGTTCACCGGCCGATTCCTGGTACAGGTCGGCTGCCAATGGGACCAACACCCGACCCTGATCCGTACGGCCTGCCGCCAGGTCCTCGCCACCCTCACGATCGGCGCGGTCTGAGGGTCGGCCCGGCGCAGGCCGGTCCCTAGAACTTCGACTTGACCGCGTCGACGAACTCCCGGAACGCCTGCGGCGACACGCTCAGCGTCCCGCCGTCCCGGTCCTTGGTGTCCCGCACCAACACCGGCCCCGCCCCGCTACCCACCTCGACGCAGTTGGAGCCAGCACTGCCGCTGGACCGGCTCGACTTCCGCCAGTGGATCTCACCCATCGCGCAGTTCCCTCGCTAGCTGTCTGAGGAGCTTGATGCTGTCGGCCGGCTTCAGCGCTTCCGCCGACAGCCGGTCCCAGCGAAGCGATGCTTGATCGACCTCGCTGCCCCGCTCAAGCCAATTTTCCTGTGGCAATTGCTCCGCGGCCGCCGAGTACTGAGCGGCCATCACACCCGCCGACCATGTGTCTACGATCTGACGTAGGTTCCCTTGCCGTTGGTCGTCTCTGCGATGCCTTCGGCGACGAGATGTTGCAGGGCATGCCTTACCGTGCCGCGGGCCACCCCGAACTCCTGCTGAAGACTGACTTCGGACGGAAGCCGGCCGCCCTTGTGGTACGTCCCGTCCTCGATCCGAGCAACCAGCACATCGACCAACTGCCGCCAGAGCGGCGTACTGATGTCCGGATCCAGGGTCATGACCCAACGCTAGACAGGCGTGCTGGCCTGCATCATCGCTGAGACAGGTGTAGGGCACCATGGACAGGTAGGTATAGGTCGCGTACGGTAGCCGGTAGCCCACAGAACAGACACCTGTCGCTGGCGAGCAGCAATGGGTGCCCTGACCGGAAACGGAGGCCCCGGCCAATGACGCGCTCCACGGCCCACCGCACCGCCAAGACTCCCCCAGCAGGCTCCGAAGTGTTCATCTCACCCGCGGCCGGCGTGCACGGGCACGGCTCCTTCTGGGCGCTGCTGGTGTCCAGCACCGACGGACTCGTACCCGGCCACGCGTACGTTCGTGTCTGTCGCACCGAGGACGTCGACGGTCATGCCACCGTGCGTACCTTCTACGTGCGGCTGTCGGGCCTGCTGGTGCGGGACCTGAGCCGATGAGTATCAGTACCGCTCGGGCCGGCGACCAGTTCACCTACCGATCGCGCTGGTACCAGGTGATCCGGGTGGACGACGCCTGGCCGCCGGGCCACTCGTACCTGGTGGGCTTCTATCCGGAGTCGCCGCGCGAGATCCGCCGCGAGTACGTCATCGACGGCGGCGCGCGGGTGGAACGGCGGTGCCGGCCGTGACCGCGAACGCGCGCGAAACGGGCCGTGGCGCGGACCAACCGCAACCCGGCGACCACGTCTTCATCTGCCCGACCGCCGGCATCCACGGCCACGGCTGCTGGTGGGCGCTGGTCGTCTCGGCGCTGCCGGCGCTGGTCGAGGGCGCCGTCTACCTGCGCGTGGTCCCGACCGACGACACCGACGCGCCGATCAGGGTCTTCTACGCGCGCACCGCCGCCCTGCTCGTCCGGCGGCCGTCGTGAGCGTCTCGATCGCCCTCGGCTGGCTGTTCACCCTGGTACTGGCGTTCGTGCTCGGCGCCACCTACTCGCACCGCCGCTGATCGCCCGAGTAGTCGACCCGACACCGCCAGCGCGACCAGCATCGGCATGCTCGACATTGGCGTCGATGCGGACGCTGCAGGGGCCGTGGTCGACGCTCAGGACAGATCCTCGACCATCAACTCGGCGAGGCACGCGACGCTCGGCCACGAGGCCGCGCTGAGCCTCGGCGATCAGAACTCGGCGCAAGGCTCCAGGTCACGGAACCACCGATGGAGGGCACGGCGCAACTCCTCAGCACCTGGGCGCCGCTGCAACCGCAAGCAGACGCCGACATGGGATGTTGGGCGGGCCGCTGCAGTCCTCGTGCCGGTCCCTCGTCCCGCCCGAGCGACACCCCGAGGCGGGAAGCAAACAGGCCGGACTACTTCGACAGGTCCAACCGGGTCACGAAGTAGCGTGCCGCCTGGTCGGCCATGGGGTTGAACGCGGTGTCGGGATAGTTCCTCCCCTTGCGGTAGTACTGAGCATCGATGTGCAGGTAGTCGGTCGGCCCGACGCGAATGTCGACCGTCGGGAAGCCCTTGTCCTCGCACGCGCCCTGGGCGAGCTTCACCCGCTTCCCACCCATCTGCAGGCAACTCTTGTACATCACATCCGAGTTGTGGCCCCAGCCATGAGTGATCACCAGCGCCCCGCCATCAACCTGACCCGATCCCGTCGCCTGGTACGAACATTCCGAAGGATGCGCGACGGCCTTCTTCTCCGGCGTCAACCTCCACCGCTTGTACTCCGTAGCCAACGCCTTGCTGACCTCATCCACCGAAGCAATCCCACAAGGCTTCTTGTCAAACCCCGCCAAACTAATCCTGGCCGGCTTGTCAGAACCACAACCACTCATAGCCACCGCAGCCACCGCAGCCACCGCAGTCCCCAGCGCCAACTGACGCATCCCACTCCCACCCTTTCACATCGACCAATGCCTCCTCCGCGAATAACTAGAGAAGAGCACATCAATATCGTCACCGAAACGGTGGTTTTCAGCCAACTCAGCGCTTGTCAGGACCAGCCGCTCAATTCGAACGCGACCACATCAAGAAAGTCTTGATCATGACTGATTGCCATCCTCGAACGAAGCGAGACGTTCGCGCGCCGCGTCAGCCACCATCTCCCAATCGCCTGAAGCAAGAGTTGCTAGCACAGACGTTGATGCATTGGAATGTCGGGCTATCTGCAGTCTTACCGAGTCGTCCTTGTCCATCGCGAGCCGCTCAATTATTTCCGCCGACAACTTTCTCTTCGTTGCAACCATATGGCGGACACCTGGATCCGGATCTGCCGCCAGCACAGAAAGGACTTCCAACGGAACATTCTTGTTATTTGCTAGCCGCTTCCTCGGTTCGGGATATCTTCCGTTGATGTCTAACCAAGTGCGCAGGTCGGCAGTATCATGGGCTGCACGCTCATAGTAACGCGGATCTGAGGTATAACGCAAGCTCAAGAATTCACTCGCTGATGAGATCATTACGCACCGCCGTGAAGACTTGACCAAGGGATGAACTTCCCCTTCGAACTCTTCCACTTATCGTCAATATAGTTTCCATACTGATCCGCGTCGTGCTCCCGCACCAGACCTTCTTCGTCTCACGATAAACTTTCAATGCCGAACCGCCGTCTCCCTTTACGATCCTTAGTCCACCACGTCCCATCCGATCTACTCTTGTAGAAGGTGGTACCGAACGGTCGTCCTCTCTTCACATTGGAAGCTCCGGCCCTCGTTAGCTGCCGCGGACTGCGCTCCGCCGCCCGCGGGCAATTATGGACCAGTACCGACGCATTACCCGCATTCACGTAATAGGTGTGCAGCTGGTCGTTACGGCGCTCGAGATGTACGCACGGATGCCAATAATCCGACGTACCTGCCCAGATTCCGATCGGAGCCGGTCCCCAACCTCCAGGCGCAGCGCCTCCACCCAATGATGGCTTCCGGCCTCCCAGAATCGATGGTGACCAGTCGTAGTCAGCCTCACGGGACCATGAAACGTCTTTATTGTGAGTACAATAAAGTTTCGGCCAGCAGTCGTTACGATGATGCCGTCGACGCGACGATAATCATCCTGGTTTTCATCGGGTTCGGCATTGAGAATCTTGTCGCCGATTTCGGCCTTGCTGATTGGCTTGGTAGTTCCGTCGGCCATTTCGACGGGTGTGTGTTGCCGGTGAAGGAGTGGCAGCCGCCGCCACACCCCGGCCCGGGTTCCGGTCTGAAACCGCCGATGCGTTGTCGGTGCGGTGACCGCGAACTCGGCCGGCAGATGCCGCCAAGCACACCCGGAAGTCAGTACGTACACGATCGCGGTGAACACCGCCCGGTCATCGAACAGACGCATCCCACCGCCCTGAGGGCGGCACTTCGGCACCGGCAGCAACGGCGCCGCGATCTCCCACAACCCGTCCGGAACAAGCCGCTTCGGCAGTCGATCATCCACAATGGATGATCATCTCACCAGATCAGACCTCAGCCATGTGAGACACGCCCTTAGCGCCACATCTATTCCCATCAGTCATACCGCCCAAAGAAATATCAATCCGCACTTCACAGATCGGTGATGCATCCAATGCTTGAAACCACCCTACAGCCCTTCGATTTGTTCCCCGATCGGACAGCTTGTATCACCAAGAAACGGCTGCCTGCTGCCGTCTTTTAAAACAACCACTGGCCCGTTTCCTACCATCGACGACATAAGATCGTGATCCTCTAAGAATCTGCGAGTATTGTAGCCAAATACCCAGGCATTTGGATATTCGATACATTCGCCAATCACGATCTCCAAATTATGAGTCATGCGGACAGTCGAGTCGAGCAAGCATTGCGCCGCAACATAGGCGTCTTGAAAGATCATATGTTAGTTTGTCCTAACAAATCCGAACCACTTAAATCCAGACCAATTCGCTCCCTTCCCAGTCTGAAAGTCTGGGAAGTTAACTCGCCCACGCTGAACGATAGCATTCCATACATGGGCGGAGGTGCCGCGCGTACCGTACACGATACCCCTAGCTCCGTCACCTGCCGCCAGCAGTTGAGCCTCGATCGCAGCTCTGCCGCTGACCTGATACATGTTCTGACCAGCATAGTCCACGATTGACTGCAATCCGTTGGGAAATGGCGCGTCCGGGCTTAGCTTGATCGCACTTGCAGGGTTTCCTGCCAAGGTAGAGTCGCCAGCGATAGCACACGAAACACAGTTCTTCCTACCGCCAACAGAATTGACTGAAGATCCCGGGTCTTTCTTCGGCCCATCCCCGGGACCCTTGGAGGGGCGCTTCGATGGCGGTTTCGCTGATTTGTCTGCTGCTTTTTCAGCGTCCTTGGTCACCGTTTTTGCAGCATCCTTGGTTGCCGCCTTTTCGACGGTTTTTCCTACTTCTTTCTCGACCGTCTTTGCGACAGCCTTCGCAATGAGCTTTTCGCCGCCCTTGAGGACGGCTTTGCCGGCAAGTTTGAGGAGTTTCCCGCCGGGGATCAGGCCGATGAGCATGGATCCGCCGGAGATCGCGGCGTTCTTCCACTGTCCTTCGGACAGGTACCAAACGGCGTTCGCTCCGTCGGCAATAACCCCGACGTACGGCATGTATCCGAGAAAGTCCAGGGTGCTGTGATCTCGGGTCTCGTTGCGGTGATGCGCTTTCGGGTCAGCTTCATACGCGCGGTTGAGCGGGTAGTAGTCGCGGCGCCATGCTGTGCCACCGGTGTAGCCGTCCATGAACCGCTCGTACTGTTCGTCGGTGGCGAACGCGGTGCTGCCAACGGCGTTGAGGAGCTGTCCGCTGGGGTCGGCGTGGGTGATGGGGCTGTTGTTGGCGTACGCGTAGCCGTTGAGTTGCTGCGGATCAGAAGGATCCGCGATCGGGTCGGCGGAGATGAACCGGCCGGTGTCCGGGTCGTACTGCCTGGCGCCGAGGGTGGTCAGGCCGGTGTCGGCGTTGGTGATGCCGCCGACGAAGCCGTGGTCGCCGATCCAGTCGGGCAGGGTGCTGCGGGCGGTGCCGAATGGGTCGGTGTAGCGGTAGGTGGCGTTCCGCGTCGTCGCGTCGACCTGAACGCTGTCGGTGCCGACCTGATCGGCGATCAACCAGGTGACCCCGGCCGGGGTGCGGACCCCGATGGTGGCGCCGCCGAAGCTGTAGTAGCGGGTCCCGGTCACGGTGCCCGCGGTGTCGGCCCGGAGCTCGGTGCCGTCGGGAAGCCACAGGGTCGCCGTCCCGTCGGGGTCGTGGCGGATCAGCTGGCTGCCGCCGGCGTCGTAGAGGTAGCTGGTCTGTTGGTCGCCGTCGTGGAGGGCAGCGAGACTGCCGTCGAGGTTCCAGTCGATGGTTTGGGTATTACCGCCGCGGCTGCGGGCGGTGGTATTGCCCGCCGGGTCGTAGGCGTAGGTGTTCTGTTCGACGGCGGTGGATCCGTTGCCGACGCTGGAGGTGGTGGTGGTCGACTGCAGCGTGTGCGGCTGAGCGGCGCCGGGGTTCGGGTAGTCGGAGACCACGGTGGTGTCTCCGCCGGCGATGTGTTCGGTTAGTTGGGTGCGGTTGCCGGTCAGGTCGTAGGTGTAGGTGTGCCAGTAGGCGCCGGTGCCGCCGAGTTGGTCGGTGGAGGCGGGCAGGGTGCCGCAGCTGCCGGGGGTGTCACCGTCCACACCGGACGGTTTGGGCGTCCAGGCATCGGTGAGCCGGTCCAGGTAGTCGTAGTCGAAGCATTGGGTGGTGGGTGAACCGTCGGGGTTGTCGACGGTCGAGGTGATGTTGCCGGCCGGATCGTAGCTGTAGCTGGTGTTGGTGACGGTGGTGGATCCGACGCGGATGGCGTCGGCGTTGGTGAGCCGTCCGGTGGCCGGGTCGTGGGTGTAGTCGCGGCTGATGCGATGGTCGTAGTCGCCGTTGACCAGCTGGGCTAGGCTGCCGTCGTGGTCGTAGGTGGCGGAGAAGACGTAGATGCCCAGCCCGCTGCCCAACCCGGTGGCCATGCCGAGCTTGTCGTACATGGGGGCGACGGCTTCCTTCTTCAAACCGCCGACCGCGGGCAGGGTGGTCGCCTTCAGCGACCCATCCGGGTTGTAGGACAACGTGTCGGTGTAGGTGCCGGCCAACGCCCCCTGCGACGAGGGGATCGTTACCGACATGCCGGTGGGGCGCCCGCCGGCGTCGTAGCCGGTCACGGCGGTGGTGTAGGCGTCTCCGTTGACGTAGCGGGTTGCCGCGGTGGGCAGGCCCTTGCCGCCTGCCAGGGTGTCGTAGGTCCAGGACACGAGTTGCGTGCCGTCGACAGAGTCCTGATACTCGCCGGTCTTCCGGCCGATCTCGTCGTAGCTGTACGCGATCGTGATGTCGCGGGCGTCGGTGGTGGAGGTGAGCTGCCCGAGGTTGTTGTAGGTGCTGGTGGTGGTGCCGGTGTCCGGGTCGACGCTCTTGGTCCGGTAGCCGCGGGTGTCGTAGCTGTAGCGCCAGGCGTTGCCGGCCGGATCGGTCACGCTCGCCAGGTCGCCGCCGGGCGTGTAGGTGTAGGTCGTGGCGTCGTAGGCGCCGGTCGGAGTCGGGTTGTGGTACTGGCGCAGTTCGGTGGCCTGGCCGCGGGCGTCGACCAGGGTGGTGGTGGCGGTGCCGCCGGCCGGCGGGGTCACGTCGGTGCGGTCGGCGCCCGGGTAGGCGGTGGTGGTGCGCCACCTCTCGTCGCCCTGCTGCTTGAAGATCGCGGCGGTCTGGCGGCCCGTGCCGTCGTAGACGAACGCGGTCTCGGCATACGTTTCGGGTCGCCCGTCGACGCCGACGAGCGTTGCTGAGGGGCTCTGGTCGTTGTACCAGGGCTGCGAGGCCACCGCGGTCTGTCCGGTGGAGTCGTAGAGCGTGTCGGTGATCATCCGGCCGCCGCCGGGTGCCGGGGTCTGGGTCTGCCGTGGCCGGTCCAGCGAGTCGTACAGGGCGTAGCTGGTGACGTAATTGGTCGTGTTGCTGATCGTCTCGTAGGCCAGCGTCTTGCTCGTCACCACACTGACGGCGTCCTTGTTGATCTGATAGCTATAGGTGACGTTGGCATCGTCGGTGCCCTTGGTCCGGCCCGGCAGCCACACCGCGGTCAGCCGGCCCAGCGGGTCGTAGGTCTGGTCGGTACGCCGCCCGTTGGCGTCCACACTGGACAACGTCTGCCCGGTCGCCGGATCGAGCGTGTCGGTGGTCGCGTTGCCGAGGGCGTCGGTGACCGTCGTTCCGGTGACCGGGGCCCCGGTGGCGGGCGTGTAGCTGGTGGTGGTCGTGTGCCCCAGCGCATCGGTGACCGCGGTCGGCCGACCGTAGCTGTCATAGCTGGTGGTCGTGGCCGTCGCATACACCGCAGTGCTGCCGTTCCAGCTGTTGAGCGCTTCGGCCTTGGTCGGGTTCCCGACACTCACCTTCGCGCCCAACGCCGCCGAGTCGTAGTAGGTCCGCACATGAGACAGGACCTGATCGGGGGTCGCGGTCGAGTCACAACCGACGGCGTCGGTTTCCACCTCCGCCGGCCGGTTCAGGATCCACTTGCTGGTGTTGCGGGCGGTGTAGGTGGTGCGGGTGCATTTGTTGTCCGCGGCGGTGCTGGTGTCGGCGCGGTCGTCGACCTGCACGACCAGACCGTCGTTGTTGAAGCTGCTGGAGGTGCGTTTCTCGCCCCAGCTGCCGTCGGACAACAGGCTGCGAGTCACCACGCTGCCGGTGTTGGACATCCACGCCTTGGTCGTCAGCCCGCCCAGGCTTTGGGTTGCGGTCGGGCCGCGGGCCCAGGGGCTGCTGATCACATCGGTGATCGGCGAGCCGCCAGCCTTGTCGTAGGTGAGCTGTTCTCGTTCGAAGCCCTGGTACTGCGGCGAGTCGGTGATCGTGCCGCCCTGCGAGTCGGTGACCGACACCGACCGGGTCGACCCGTCGGCCTGATGGTCGCCGTCCATACCCCGCAGATACAGGTGCTTGACCTGCGATCGCACGCCGGAGGCGCTGCCGCTGCGGACGACCACGGAGGAGTAGCCGCGCCACTGTGACCAGGTGCGCATCGCCTTCGGCATCAGCCCGTTGGTGTCGTAATGCCAGGCGGCGTCGCCCTGATAGTCGTAGGTGGTGTCCAGATCGTCCGACCCGCCGGTCGAGTCGTGGGTGCGGACCTCGGTCACCACATACTTGTGGAAGTAGTCCAGCCGCTTGTCCTCGCCCGGCGGATACCAGTAACTCGGCTGACACCGCAAGGTGTTGCTGTCCCCGGACGAGGGCATCGTGGTGCCCTGGATGCACTGCGGCTGCGAGTAGCCGATCGTGGTGACCGCACCGGTCTCGTTGACGATGCCGGTCAGCCGGTACCGGTTGAGTGCGGAGAGTCCGTCGGTGGTGGTGTCGACCCGGTTGGCCATCTGGGTGCCGTCGAAGGTGACTGCCGGGAGTGCCGCGGTGCCGCCGTGCAGGCCGGTGTGGGTGATCGACTTGAGCCACAACGGCTTCGCGTCGTTGTCCCCGGTGTCCAGGAACGACTGACCCAGCGTCCACTGGTCGACGTTGGCGTAGCCGGATCCCGAGCGGATCTTCGTAGTGATCGTGGTCAGCCGCTTGCGGGTGAAAAACACCGGCGCGTACTTGTCGGTACAGGTGTCGGTCAGACACGACTGGTCCCACGGGGTGTCCGGCCACGACGATGGATGATCGGTGTCGCAGGTCGTGCCCGGCGCGCACCGGTCCGCGGTGGTGAACACGACCTTCGCGGCCGGATCGGTGTCGTAGGCGTGCCCGTCGCGGTAGCCGTAGTCAACCTCGGCCAACGACCCGCCCGGGTTGTAGGCAGTCTTTTTGGCGGCGTCGCTGTTCATGCCGTAGTAGCCGGTCTCGGCGTGGTACTTGTAGGAGATCGCGTTGCCGTTGACATCGACCGCGTAGTCCAGGTTCCACCGCCACGCCTGATCACACGACGAGTCAGCGAACGCCGACGCGTGGCACGGATCGCCGGGATCGTTACCGAACACCGGCAGCGTCCACGTCGAGTTGGTCACCGCATCACCCGACGACCAGCCGGGCAGCCGGTTGCGGCCGAAGTAGTACTGGGTGCCATCGACGGTGGTCACCCGCCAGTACTCGCCGTCGTTGTCGCCGTTGGTGGCGCCGGTCAGATGCTCGATCCGCGACCCGTCATCCTGCTGCGGCCGCCACGCACCCGAATCGCCGTCCTTGACCAGGACAGTCGCCTGGCCATTGAGCGACATGGTGACCGAGTCGCCGCCCCAGCACTGATCCGAGGTCTTCTTGTCGCCGTTGTTCGCGCCGTCGTTCTGGTCCTGAGCACACACCTTGTAGTTGCGCTGAATGAACCCCGACCACAGATCCCAACCGTCACCGATCCAGGACGGCTGGTTGTTGGTCGCCGAGGTCCGACCGTCAACCGTCTGCGAGTTGTACGACAGCGCCAAGTCAGGCTCCGGACCCAAGCCCGGAGAGGGCACGCTGATCGGGTACGACCAGGAGAACGCACCGGTCTGCGCCGAGACCTGCCAGGACGCCGACGGAGCCAATGGTGTTGCCGCCGCGTCCCCGGTGCCGCCGGCAGTCCCCGCCGTCGCGGCCAGCACCGTCGGCGACCCGTCAAGCGTCACCGTCGCCGACAACATCGAACGGTCCGTGTCGTTGTCGGTCGGCAGCACCGTGGCTACTGTGCACTTCGGCTTGTCCGGGGTCGTCAACGCACACGCCGGCAGCCGCACCAGCCGCAGCCGCGACCCGTACCCGGCACCGGCCCCCTGGGCAAACGACGAGTAGTCCATCGACACCCGCACCTGCCCGGACGCGCCATCAGCACCCGCGACGGTGAACGCCACCGACTCGCTACCAGCCAACTGCTGCGAAGTCTTGTGCCCCAGTATCCGGACGTCCACCTGCGACGGCGTGCTCTGCTTTGCCGCTCGTGCACCGGTCGCCTTCGACGGGCCGACGGTTACCGGGACCGTCGTGGCTGACTTCTTCGCCGCGGTCGACACCGTCAGCCGCGTGCGGGCCGCTTTCGGCCACGAGACGGCGGGCGCGCCATGGACCTCGTGCTTCGCAGAATCACCGGACACACGTCCCCGCGAGGCCGGAACGTCGTGCACCGGCAACGACGGCGCCAGCTTCGGCTTTGGCGCCTGAGCGTTGTTGGGAGCCGCCAATGCCGGCCCTGCCACCAACGTCGAAGCCAGCATCACCAACGACCCGACACCGGCGAACAACGACTGCCTGCCACGCCGCCGCTGCAATTGCCTCCATCTGCGGCCACCCCGCATTTGTTCACTCGTGCTGTCCATCACCGACGCCACCGCGTCCTCCCACACCGGTCACGGCGCCCACCGGCGCCCCCACACTCGATCAGTCATGCTCTGACGTCGGCTCAGTTGCTCACCGACTCATCGAAGTCCGCTTCGTGCGCCTGGTAGTAGATCTCGTTGTCGGACAGCACCCGTTGATACACCCGCACGTTGTCCAGCTGCCCCTGCCAGTACCAGCCGATCTGGCCACCGTGCAGGCCCCGACCGATGTTGAGCGGGCTGGTCGACGCGATCGGGCTGGAGAAGTCAGGATGGTCAGGCTGCAGCACTCCGTTGACATACAACCGAAGCTGGTGGTTGACCGCGTCGTAGACACCCACCAGATGCGTCCACTCCTGCAGCCACGCCTTGTCGTGTGACAACGCCACCGTCGTCACCCCATCGGCCGTGTCGGCATCGCGCATCCCGAACGCCCAGCAGTCGCCGTCGGGAGCCGACCGGTACTGCAGATAGAACGCCGACGACTGGGCGCCATCTTGTGCCAGCACCGTGTGATAGCGAGAGTTGTCGTCCAGATAAACCCACGCCGAGACGCTGAACCCGCCGCCCGCCGAACCACCAGTAGTGTCGATCACCGCGGTGTCGGTGCTCGCATACTGATCCGTGCCATCCAAGGCGATCGCAGAGCCGCCGTCGACATGCCCCGGCACCCAGCCGACCCCGTTGTTCAACGTGGCTGTGTGCCCGGCCGACGACATGTCCCCAGCCGTGGTTCCGGCACCCTCGTCGAAGGTCCAATACCCTGCGTTGCCCGGCGCCGGCTGCACACCGAACTCGTACTCGAAGATCTCCGACACGTTCCCGGCGCTGTCAACGCTTTGCACGTACAGCCGATGCACCCCATCGGTCGCGGGAGTGACACTGACAGACGCCACGTTGTTGGTCGCCGCCACCTCCGTTCCCGGCGGCGTACGATCCAACGACCACCGATACTCCACCACCCCGGTCGCGCCATGGGGACCAAACTCAAACGTCCCCGCCTGGCCGACACCGCCGGACCACACCTCGCTACCGGCCACCAATGCCGGATAATCGGTCGAACTCACCGTCGGTGTAGTCGGGTTGTCGGTGTCGACGGAGAAGTTGAACCAGGAGGACCAGCCGCTGCACCAGCTGTCAGCGTCGCAGGCCCGTGCATGCCACTTGTAGCCCGAGGTCAGGTTGCGGGGGCTGGGTGAGGTCCACTTGATCGAGCTGCCGGACTTGATGTTGGTCAACGTGTTGTAGGTGTACGACGCCTTCGTCGCACCGTCAGCCGTGTACACCTCGATCTGGACGACCTTCAGGTTGCCGCCGTCGGGGTCCGACACCGACGCATACATCGCCGGGTACTTCGACGACACGATCGCCGGCGCCGAACATGCCTTGTAACACGGCGACATCTTCAACCCGGTCGGGGTGTTGGGCTGGCGATCGATGGTCACCGCAAGCTTCGGCTGGGTGCTGTCGCTCATCGAATAGGTTTCACGGGTCTGCACAGTGCTCTCGTCGACCGCGCGCAGTTCGAACGCCAGATGCTTCCAGTCCCCGTCCGCGGCGTGCTGCACCGCGGCGGTGGCATCAAACCCGACCCACGTACCGGCCTTGACGTTGTGCGCCCCGACATAGGTGACGTGGCCCGGCTGGTTGTTCCACGTGGTGGCGGTCGTCGGCGCCGCGGTCGTCCACGACTGCACCTGGTGATAGGTCGGTGTGCTGTTCCACTGGTAGTGCGAATAGGCGCGGAACTCCGCCTTCACCACCTTCGTGTTGGCCAGACTCGCACCGAACTTGAACATGATGTACGAGCGTTGGATGTACTCGCCGCCGTTGGTGGCCAGGTACCGCCCAGCCGGCGCGTCGCTGCGGCCCTTGCTGGACATGTATGCCTGGTCGGCGAACTGGTTGTCCACATATGTCCACGCCGAGATCGACGTCGACACATCCGGATCGACGAACACCGGGAACACGGTGTCGGGATCGGACAACATGCCCGGATCGGGGATCAGCGTCAGCCCGTCTCCCCCATCGTTCAAGGCGGTGTCGACGCGTGCCGTGCGCGCCGAGGCAGGCGCCGCAGCATGCTTGGCCACGTCCGCAACCGGCGCCGAGGGATCCGAGGAGTCCCACATCAGTGCCGACGGTGCACCGAACACCGTCGCGCCGGCTGCGTCGACCGCCGTGAGCACACCCGACTCGGTCATCGACACGCTGACCCCGTCAACAGCCAAACCCATCTGCAGGCTCGCCAGATCCGGGTTATCGGCCGCCTCCCGCGTCTTGACCACCAGCACCTCGGAGAATCCGTCGACCATCGCCGACAACCGCAGATCCACCCCCGGCAGCACGTCGGCGTAGATCGCCGACGAACCATCCAACGTCGGCGCCGGCAGACTGCCGTGCGGCCACTGCAACGACAACGACTTGCCCGCCGAACTGATCGTGGCCATCGGCCCATCGCCGCCCGCCGAAAACCGCAACCCGGCCGAGGTCGACGCGGGAACCACCGCACCGTTGGCATCATGAGTCAGCGACGTATCGACAGCCGCCCACGACCCATCCGAGGCATGCACCCGCGCCGGCCGCGGCGTCGCCTCCTTTGTGATCGTGCCGTCCGGCTCCGCGAACGTCTGCGAGCTCTCCGTGCGCTGCGACACGATCTCGACCCGCTGCTTGGACAGATGCGCCTTGCGCATCGCGCTCACCTGATCAGCCGGAGCCTGCGGCCCCGCATCACCAGCAACCGCACCAGACCGCGCAGCAGGCGGCGCCGCATGCACCCCACCCGGCGCCACAGCCGCAAGCGACACACCAACCGCCAACGCCACCCCCGCGAACAGGGCACGCGGCCACGACACACCAGCCACCGGACCTCCCAGCCAGACGCCAGGAGATACGCAACTCCCGGCCAGCGGCACCGGAAGCTACCGGAAAACCACACCCACAGGGAAGACACCTTACAGAAATCGCAGAGCAAACCCACGGCAAAACGGACACAACCGGCGACGGCAGCCACACTCAGTGATCCAATTTCAAGCGTTACATATAGCAATAATCACAGTTTCGCCCGTGCCAGCTCTCGATCTTGGGGGCTCGGATCAGGACGGGAGGCGGGCGGTGCGGTACGGGGAGAGGGTCATGGCGAGGGCGGCGGCGACGTAGACGGCGGCGGCCACGGCGAAGGCGGGGCGGTAGCCGAGGTGGTCGCCGAGGACGCCGCCGAGCGGGGCGCCGACGGTGCGCAGCCCCCAGTTCGTCGAGCGGATCGTGGCATTCATCCTGCCCTGCAACGCATCCGGCGTGACGGTCTGCCGGTAGGCCGACTCCATCGGCCCGTCGATGCCCATGCCGAGCCCGAACAGCGCCTGGCCGGCCACCGCGACGACCCAACCCAGCGCGCCGGTCGGCGGGACGAGCGCCACCAGGCCGAACGCGACCGGGGACACCCAGCGGCCGACGACCACGGTGCCGCCGGCGCCGATCCGGCCGCCCAGCCGTACCCCGAGGGTGTTGCCGACGACGCCGCCGACCCCGGCCGCGGCGAGGGTGATGCCGAGCCCGACGGAGCCGAGCCCGGCCTGCCGCAACACGTACGGCGCCCACAGCGTGCTCGCCATCGCGGTCGCGACGAACCAGACGTGGGTGCCGAGCGCGTACGGGGCGAGGGTGCGGTGCCGGTAGACGAACGACAGCCCCTCGGCGAGTTCGGTACGGATCCGCCGGCGCCGGGCTCGGTCCGGCGCCGGTTCGGGCGTCCGTACGCTCGCCACCAGCGCCCCGGACACCAGGTAGGACGCGGCGTCGACCAGCACCGCGAGCGGCGCGCCGATGATGCGTACCAGCCCGCCGGCGAGCGCCGGGCCGACGGTCTGCGCGGCGATCCCGCTGCGCTCCAGCGCCGCGTTGGCGCGGGTCAGGTCGGCGGCCGGCACCAGCCGCGGCAGGTACGCCTGGTTGGCGGCGGTGCCGAGCAACGACAGCGCGCCGAACGGCAGCAGGAACACCACCACGACCCAGACCCGCAGCAGGCCGAGCGCGGCGAGGATCGGGATGGCGAGCAGCAGCAGGCCCCGGCCGATCTCGGTGGCGGCGATCAGCCCGCGCCGCCGGTGCCGGTCGATGAAGACCCCGGCGAGCAGTCCGAACAGCAGGTACGGCAGCCACTGTGCGGCGCCGACCACGCCCAGCTCGGTGGCCGACGCGGACAGCGTCACGACCAGCAGCACCGAAAGCGCGAGTCCGGTGACGTACGAGCCGAAGCCGGAGACGGTCGCCGCCGCCCAGACCCGCCCGAACCCGCCGCCCACTCCCCCATGATCCCGGCCCGGAAGTCCCGCGCTCCGCGAGGGCCCCGGTCGACACCGACAGCCGAGGGACCACGATGCCGAGGGATCGGGGCCGGCGCCAGCGACAGCGGCCGCCGGCCACGGCGATCCGGCGGCATGACGGCTCCGCAGTCGACGGTGCGGCCCAGCGGTCGGCGATGCGACGGCTCAGCGGTACCGGGTGGGCCAGGCGACGTGGTCGAGGGCGAGGAACGGGGACGCCGCGACCTCGGTCGGGGTGGCGCCGGCGAACGAGGCCACGTCCCGGTGCAGGTGCGACTGGTCGACGTAGCCGCAGTCGATCGCGGCCGACGCGGCGGGATGGCCCGCGGCGAGGCGGTGCACCGCGCGGTCGAACCGGATCAGCTGCCCGGCCCGCTTCGGGGTGATGCCGACCTGCGCACCGAACCGGGACCACAGCCGGGTACGGCTCCAGCCGACCTCGGCGGCGAGCCGGTCGACCCGTACCCGGCCGCCGGTGGCGGTCAGCCGGCGCCAGCAGTGCGCGACCTCGGGTTCGACGGTACGCACCGCGTCGCGGTGCCGGCGCTCCAGCGCGGCGGCGACGATCGCGAACCGGTCCGGCCACGTGCCCGCGGCCCGCAACCGTTCCTGGATGCGTACCGCCTCGCGGCCCCACAGGTCGTCCAGGGCGACGACCGCGCCACGCAGGTCGGCGGCGGCGCCGAGCAGCGGGTACCCCAGCAGCGGGGAGAGCCGCAGCTGGAGGCACTCGGAGCGGCCGGCGAGGCCCCGGCCGCGGGCCCGGACGGGTGCGAGCCCGGCCACGACGCGCTCGCGCTGCCGGGCGCCACCGGCGTCCTCGACCACGAACGGCCGCTCGCCGAGGTCGAACAGTAGGGTCAGCGCCGGGTGCGGCACCAGCGCGATGTCGCCGTACTCGTTCGCCTCGTCGCCGTAGCCGGCCATCGCGACGCCGGGCCGGGCGTAGGTGGCGATGCGCCACCGCGGTGCCCGGGCCGTGCGTCGCAGGTGTCCACCCATCCGCATCTCCGTGCTTCCTCGCCGGGGCAGGGGCCGGGGCACGGCACCGGCATCTCCCCGACCCGCCCGGACCGACCCGACCGGACCGGACCGACCCGCCCGGACCGACCCGCCCGGACCGACCGGACCGGACCGACCGGACCGACCGGTCCGACCCGAACCGGCCTGGCCCTGCCCGAAACGGCCCGCCAGGAACCGGCCGCCACGGTCAGTATCACCCCGACCACGTGTCCCGCAGCTCGCCGTCGGGGTCGGCGGCCACCGTGATGCCCGCGCCGATCAGTGCGGTGTCGCGGCCGGCCTGGTCGTAGCGGGGCCAGCCCGGGTCGCCGGCGGCGACGAACCGGACCCAGGCGCCGTGCACCGTCTGCGCCACGGCGGGCGACGGGTCGGCGCCGATCAGCGGCCGGGTCGACTCGTCGTCCAGCAGGTCGAACACGTACGGCAGCTCCACCGCGTGCGCGGCACCGAGCCGGCCGCCGAAGCTCGACGACGCATGGTCGAAGCGGTACAGCCAGTTGCCGGTGGCGCCGCCGGCCAGCCGGGCCTCGACGCCCCGGGTGATCGGCAGCCGCAGCGACCGGTCGGTGGTCACCGCGGCCAGCAGCTCGCCGCTGCTCGCCCCGGGCCGGGCCGACCGGTAGCGCTGGACCGTACCGTCGGGTCCGCCGAGCGCGGCCACTACGCCGGCCAGCATCGTCTCGTCGACCGCGTCGATCAGGCCGGTGGGTACCAGCCCGATCCGGGTGTCGTCCCGGTTCCAGCCGGTGAGCAGCCGCACGCCGCGACCGGCCCCGCCGCGTACCGCGTCGAACGGGTGCGCGGGCAGCGTGTCACCGTCGATCACCGGGGCGAACGGCAGCACGTCCCAGCTGGTCGGATCGTGCGGTACCTGGCTCGCCGCCACCAGTGCGGCCGACGCCCGGGCGAGCTCGCCGGCCGGCACCTCGCGGAAGGCGGCCCGGGTCGGTGCGACGTGGAGCACGGCGGCCAGCCGGGCGGCGACCCCGACGGCGGCGTCCGGGGTCAGGGTGCGGGCGGCCGACCCGCTCTGCGCGATCGCCCGGCCGAACAGACCGGCCGAGCGCGGCACGGCCAGCAGGGTGGCGACGCTGACCGCGCCGGCGGACTGGCCGGCGACGGTGACCCGGTCCGGATCCCCGCCGAACGCGGCGATGTTGTCCCGCACCCACGCCAGCGCGGCGAGCTGGTCCAGCAGCCCCAGGTTCGCGACCCCGTCGCCGAGGTACAGGAAGCCCTCCGCACCGAGCCGGTAGTTGATCGTCACGCACACCACGCCGTCCCGGGCGAACGAGCTGCCCCGGTAGCCGGGCAGGGAGCCGGCGCCGGTGGTGAACGCGCCGCCGTGGATCCACACCAGTACCGGCAGCCCGGTGGTGTGCGGATCGGGGGTCCAGACGTTGAGGTTGAGGCAGTCCTCGCCGTCGATCACGACCTCCGGGAACAGCGGCGTGCCCGGCCCCTTGGGACAGGTCGGCCCGTACCGCCCGGCGTCGCGCACCCCCTCCCACGGCACCGGCGGCGCGGGCGGCAGCAGCCGGCGCGGACCGAACGGTGCTGCCGCGTACGGGATGCCGAGAAACGCGGCGACTCCCCCGTCGAGCCGCCCGGCCACTCGGCCACCCGCCACCCGCACCGTCGGCGCCTCGCCCACCACCGTCATCGCCCACCCCTCACCTGGTCGGTACGGGTCGAGCATCGTCGCGGCGGCACCGGCGCGTCTTGGACGAATGTTTGGCCGGCACACCCAGCACGCCTGGGCGCCTGGGCGCTTGGGCGCGCGGGGCGGCGGGGCGGCGGGGCGGCGGGGCGGCGGGGCGGCGGGGCGGCGGGGCGAACACCTTACCGGACACACCCAACGCGCGGTGTCGCGTATCGCACCTTCCGTCGTCGCGGGATGTCGGCACATACTTGTCGCAAAGGAGGCGAGGTGACGTGAGAGGGCCCGAAAAGTGGACACGGTCCGCCGGCTATGCGACTGTCAGTTACGACACAGGCACGACATGTTGACGTTTTCCTGGTGTCCTTTTGTCGTTCTTGACATGATTGATGCGCCCGCGCGTGCAGAGGAGTCGCGGCAGTCCCGTTACCCGACCGGGCGTCCCTGAAGGGCCTGCCTGTCGTGCCAGCGCTCGTGAGGAGGCCTACGTGACGATCAACGTGGCCGAGGTCAAGTCGGCGATCCACGCCGCCGTGGCCGAGGTACAGGACGGCCAGCAGGCGGTCCAGCTCGCCAACGAGAAGCTGGACGCCGCCCAGCAGAACCTCGCCCTCGCGGTCGAGGGGTCCGGCGCCGAGGCGGTGCAGACCGCCCAGGCGGCGCTGGTGGCCGCCCGCGACGACCTGGACAACTGCCTGGCCACCACGATCGGCGCGGTCGAGCAGGCCCAGACCTACCTCGCCAGCCTGTAGCGCCGTGCCGTCCCTCGTCGAGTCCCTCGGTGCCCGGCTGCGCGAGATCGGGCAACAGTTGCCGCTGCCCGAACTGACCCGCGCCGCGACCCAGCTGCGCGACGCCACCGAACGCTGCGGGTACATGATGCGCGAGTCCGGCCACGCCGACTGGCTCGGCCAGCTCACGCTGGCCGGCAGCCACCTGGACAGCGCGATCGCGGCGACCCGGTCGGTACTGACCGAACTCGACGGCTACCTGACCGGCATCGGCATCGCCGGGGTCGCATCCCCCGGCCCCGCGCCGGTGGCCGCCGCCCGGGCGCGCAGCACCCCCGGCGACACCGAACCCGACGTCGAGCCGGTCCTGGCGCTGCGGTCCTGGTGGCAGGAGCGGGTCGACGTGCTCACCGGCCGGCCCGCCGACGAGCAGCGCCCCCAGACGGTCCGCACCGACGGCGACCGCGGGGGCGCCGCGCCGGAGGAGCCGGCGGACGCGTTGGGCCGGCTCAGCGCCGCCGCGCGCGGCGGCCGGGACGCCTACCGGGACGCGCTGCTGGCCACCCACCCGGCGACCGGGATGGCGCTCGCCGCGCCGGCCGACCGGGCCGCCCGCCGGCTCGGGGCCGAACTGGCCGGCCACCCGCTCGGCCCGGACGACGCGAAGAGACTCACCGCCCGCGGTGCCGGCCGGATCACCGAGCTGCTGCCGGAACTCCCGCCGGAACTGCCGGCGGAACTGGTCGGGCAGCTGTGCGACCCGTTCGGCGCCCGGCACGCGGCGGCTCAGCGGCACCCGGTCGACGCGGTCGTCGGCTGGCCGATCCTGGTCGGCGAGCTGCTCCGGGCGCTCGGCGCCACCGAGGACCGGCTGCCGGAGCTGACCGCCACCGCGCGCCAGCGCCCCGACGAGACGCTGCGCCGCGATGGCCGGTAGCCGCCGCGAGCTGGTCGAACAGCTCCGGCAGACCCTCTCGTACGCCCGCGGCTCGGCCCGTGCCGACCTCGCCGCGGCCGAGGCGGCAGCCGACGCGGCGCGCACCGAGCATGCCAACGCCGAGCGCGAGGCGCAACGTTGCGGCCAGCGCCTGCTGGCGGCGCACGCTACCCGCCGTGGTGAGGTGGACCGGCAGTCGCTGCACCGGCTGCGCGCCGCGGCCGAACAGCTCACCGCGCTCGCGGTCGAGCAGGCGCCCGGCGCCGCCGGCCTCGACTGGCCGCACTGGGCGCCGACACTGCCGGCCCGGTCCCAGCCACCCGGGCTGTACCGGATCGGCCGGCTGCTGGCCCGTGACGTGGTCGCCGGCTCCGAGCCGCCGCTGCCGGCCCTGGTCGCGCTGCTGGACGAGGCGCACCTGCTGATCGAGGACCCCGGCCACGAACGGGCCGAACTCGCGGTGCCCACCCCGGCGACCGAACCCGACCCGACGACCGCGGTCACGCACCGGCCGACCGAACGGGTACACCGCTTCGTCGGCTCGCTGCTGCTGCGGGTGCTCGGCTCGACCGTGCCCGGGTCGGTCCAGCTGACCGTGTACGACCCGGAGCGGCTCGGCGGCAGCCTCGCCGCGTTCGCGCCGCTGGCGCAGGCCGGCCTGCTCACCTTCGTCGGGCCGGGCGGGCTCGGCGACGTGCTGGACGGGCTGGTCGAACAGGTCCGCCGGATCAACGAGACGGTGCTCGCCGGCGACTACGCGTCGCTGCGCGAGCTGCACGCCGCGACCGGCCGCCGGCCGGAGCCGTGGCGGATCGCGGTCCTGCTCGGCGAGGGCGACGGCGCCGAGCTGACCGGCGCCCAGCAGGCCCAGCTCGACCGGCTGATCCGCACCGGGCCGGCCTGCGGCGTGCAGCTGCTGATCGCCGGGATCGGGCCGGCCGGTGAGTGGCGCCAGCAGCCGCAGCTCGACCGGGTGGTGCTGTGGGGCGACCGGGCCTGGACCTCGCTGACCGGTAACCAGTTCCTGGTGCAGCTCGACCCGCCGCCGTCGATCGAACTCGCCACCGGCACCAGCCGGTCCATCGCCGCGAAGGTACTGGCCGGGCCGGACCCGGCGGTGTTCGCCGACCTGCTGCCCGCGCGGGAGTGGACCGAGTCGTCGGCGGACCGGTTGGTCGCGCCGGTCGGCGCCGGCCCGGACGGCCGACTCATCGACGTCGAACTCGGCGACTCGCCGCCGCACGCACTGGTCGGCGGCCCCTCCGGTACCGGCAAGACCAACCTGCTCTACGCGCTGATCGGGTCGCTGGCGGCCCGCTACTCACCGGACGAGCTGGCGCTCTACCTGCTGGACTTCAAGGAGGGCGTGTCGTTCGCCCGGTTCGCGCCGGGCCGCCGGGACCCGAGCTGGCTGCCGCACGTCCGGCTGGTCGGGGTCAACGTCAACACCGACCGGGAGTACGGCCTGGCCCTGCTCGCGTTCCTGCACCAGCAGCTGCGGGAGCGGGCCGAGGCGGCCAAGGCGTACGAGGCGACCAAGCTCGCCGAACTGCGCACCGAGGACCCGGCCGGGCACTGGCCGCGCATCGTCGCGGTCGTCGACGAGTTCCAGGTGCTGCTGGACGGCCGGGACGCGGTCGCGCTGGAGGCGGCCAGGTTGCTGGAGGACCTGGCCCGGCGCGGCCGGTCCCAGGGCATCCACCTGATCCTGGCCAGCCAGGACCTGTCCGGCATCGACGCGCTGTGGGGACGCGCCTCGATGGTCGCCCAGTT
Source organism: Actinocatenispora thailandica (assembly GCF_016865425.1). Lineage (NCBI taxonomy): Bacteria > Bacillati > Actinomycetota > Actinomycetes > Micromonosporales > Micromonosporaceae > Actinocatenispora > Actinocatenispora thailandica. The sequence goes on from NZ_AP023355.1 coordinate 3,929,628, forward strand.
CACCCTGCGCATCGCGCTGCCGAAGGCACGCCGGATCCTCGCCGAGGGCAACCTCGCTGCGGACACGGTGCCCCGGCACCACGCGGTGATCAACCCGGACTCCGGTGCCGAGCCGGCGAACCGGGTCGCGCACATCCCGGACGCCGGCCGCCGCGGCACCCTGGACGTGCTGCAGCAGCGGCTCTGGCAGCGCCGCGACCCGGACTCCGCACCACCGGTGCTGTTCGACGGTGGCCGGGTGCCGCTGCTGTCCGAGTCCGCGGACCTGGCCGCGATGGCACCGGGACCGGAGCCGAGCCGTACCCCGGTCGCGCTGGTCGGCCACACCATCGACGTGACCGGCCGGTCCGCCGGGGTGCGGCTGTCCCGCTCCCCCGGCCGCAACCTCGCGATACTCGGCGCCCGCGCGGCGGAGGCGTGCGACGTGCTCGCCACCGCCGCGGTCTCGCTCGCCGCGCAGTACCGGCCGGGCGCGGTGCGGTTCAGCCTGGTCTGCCTGGACGACGACGCGGTCGAGGCGGCCAAGCGGCTGCACGACGAGCTGGGCGCTGGCGGCCACCACGTCGACTGGTACGACCGGGACGGGGTGTGCGGGCTGCTCGCCGGCACCGCCCAGGCGCTGCGGGACGGTGGCGACGAGCCGGCCCGGCCGCACGTGCTGCTGGCGTACGCGGTGGACGCGGCCGCCACCCGGCTGGAACGCAAGGATCCGGCCACCCGGCGCAGCGCCCGGGACGATCTGAAGGACATCCTGGGCCGCGGCCCCGAACTGCGCACCCACCTGCTCGGCTGGTGGCGTTCGGTACCGCGGCTGCGCGACGACCTCGGCGGTCTCGGCGCCCGGTTCGACGCGTTCGGCGCCTGGCTCGCGCTGGACGTCCAGGGCGGCGAGCTCGCGCCGCTGTCCACCGAGCCGGGCGGCCCGCACTGGTACCCGCGGGAGCGCCGGGCGCTGTTCTTCGACCGCGCAGTGGACCGCCATCCGCGGGTGGTCATCCCGTACCGGACCGAGGAGCCGCGATGAGCCCGCGGCCATCGGGCCGCCCCGGACCGGAGGAGCCGCGATGAGCCAGCTGGCCGACACCCGACCGCTCGCCGGTACCGGATCGCCGCGGGAGCGGTACCGCCGGGCGGTGGCCGCGCTCGCGGCGCCGCTGCACGACCAGGTCGCCGGGCACGACCGGACCGACCAGGCGCTGGTGACCGGGCGCCGGGAGATCGCCGACCGGCTCGGCGAGTCGGCCGGCCGGGTGCACGCCGCCCGGTCCGACGTCGCCGCGGCGGCCGACCAGGTCGAGGCGGTCGACCGCCGGGCCCGGCGAATCTGGCGGGAGCTGGCCGCGCTGCCGGGCCGGCCCCGCGACCTGGGGCCGACGCCGATCCCGCGGGCGGTGACGGCGCAGCCGGCGCTCCCCGCCACCGAACTGCTGGACCGCGCCGAGCGCACCGTCACCGCCGCGCGGCTGGGTGAACTGCCGCTGCGCCCGCCGGTACCGATCTGGGCGGCGATGGTGCTCGCCGGCGCGGTCGGCGCGCTGGTCTGCGCCGGCATCGGTACCGCCCTGCTGGTCGCCGCGCCGGGGATGCCGGTCGGGGAACGTGCCGCGGCCCGGGTGATCGCCGACGTGGCGTTCGCGCTCGGCGTCGTGGCCGGCGTGCCCGGGGCGCTGAGCTGGCTGTCCCGGTACGGCCAGCCGATGACCGCGCGGGCGTTCGGCGCGGTATTCGGTACCGGCGCGATCGCGACGATCGGGCTGTTCGTCCTGCTCGGGCATTGACCGAGCGACGCTGTCAGGAAATTCCCATCTTGGGGGTCCTACGATGGCATTCACCGAGCCCGGCCGATGCCGGCGATCGCAACATGCGAATTCAGGCGGTATTCCCCTGGCTGGGTAATTGTGCTTGACTTGCCCCACCGCTTTGACGCGCGGCGATACGCACATCGCGGATAGACGTCGCGACCCGCACATCGGAACACACGCACGAGGACGCCGATGGACGACATGCAGGGCCTGAGCCTGACCGAGGCCGCTCGCGAGGCTTACATGCAGCTGATCATGTGCGAGCTGCCCAGCTCGGGCACCGAGGTCGAGGCATGGATTCCGGCGATGAAGGCGGTCAGCCGGATGAATGCGGTCGCCCTGCATCCCGCGCTGATCGCGATCGCCGATCAGCTCGAGGCCGGATTCCACGACGCGGTCTGCGCGCAGGACCCGGACCGGCTGCGGGTCGCGTTCGACGCCGCGGCCAAGCGACTGCGCCCGCACACCGGCGCCGTTTGACGATCCATTTCACTGACGGTCACCGCGAGGCCGCGTGGCAATCGGTCGGTGAACACTATCCGTCATTCTTTTCGGGAATCCCGATTGGCGCATTCCGACAAACGTTCGACCGGGCGCCGAGAATTGTGCCGGTCGCGGGCGCCGTTCAAGGAGCCGCTCAGGCGGCGGTGAAACGCGACCCGTCGCCCGGATGCCAGGAACCGAACGAGGGATTCGCCGGCGGCACCGGGACGGTGGGCAGGAACCGGTCGAGCCGGGTCAGGTGCAGCAGCCGGGTCAGCCGGGCCGGGGTGCCGCGCAGCGCGAGCTGTCGGCCGGCCTGCTCGGCGAGCCGATGGGTGCCCACCAGCACGCCCAACCCGGTGGCGTCGAAAGTGTCCACAGTGGACATGTCGATCAGCAGCAGGCCGTCTCCCTGGGCCACCGCCGCATGCAGCCGTTCCCGAACGGAGGCAGCAGTGTGGGTGTCGAACCGGCCCGAGACGTGCACCACCGTCGGCTGGTCCGTCGAGCCGACCTGCCGGCTGCCGGTGTGCTGCTCGCTCGCGGTGCACTGCAACGCGCGCTCACCTGCCACGACGATCCCCCAACGGTCCCCGGACCCGGCCGCGCCGGCTCGCCACCCCCATGACGAAACCGAACCCGGCCGGGTCCGATGCCTCCCCGCTCCCCCAGCGGTACCACCGACGGTACGGCCCCATCGGCCACGACGGGACCGGGGAACACCCTGAACTATGCCAGGGGTACCACCCCGAGAACCTCCTCCGCCGCGGCGATATCCGCCTCCGCCCTGAGTCGTACCCCACTCAGTCCGCCTCCTCCAGCCGGCGGCGGATCGGCCCGAGCTCCCGGGCGTGCCGGGCCATCCCGGACCACGGATCCTCCACAGTGGACAGGCGATCGGCCAGGTCCGGGATCCGGTACTGCCGGGCGCTGGTCAGCGCGTCGTCGGCCAGCTCGTCCCAGCACAGCGGGGTGGCCACCGGGGCACCGGGCAGCGGGCGCGGCGAGTACGGCGCGATCGCGTGCTGTGCGTACGCGTTGCGCAGCGTGTCCACGAACAACCGACCCGCCCGCTGCTCCTTGCGCACCTGGGTGGTCAGTTCGTCCGGGTGCCTCGCCGCGAGCCGGTCGGCGATGGCCCCGGCGACCTCGCGTACCTCGTCGACATCCTGCCGGCCGGCCAGCGGCACGATCACGTGCACGCCGCGCGAGCCGGTGGTCATCGGATAGCCCGGCAGGTCCAGCTCGTCCAGCAGCTCGTGCAGGGCCAGGGCGGCCCGCCGTACGGCCGGGAAGTCGTCCGCCCCGGCGGGTCCAGGTCGAAGATCAGCTTGACCGGACGGCGCGGGGCCGACGCCCGACTGGGCCACGGGTGCAGCGCCACCGCGGCCAGACCGGCCAGGTAGACCAGGGTCGCGACATCGTCGGCGCACAGCATCGTCACGCTGCCGCCGGTGACCCGGTCCACCCTGACGGTGTGTACCCAGTCCGGCGCCGAGTCGGGCACCTTCTTGGCGAAGAATCCGGAGCCGCCGACCCCGTCCGGGAAGCGTTGCAGCGCCAGCGGATGCTCGCGCAGGTGCGGCAGCATCCGATCGGCCACCAGCCGGTAGTAGTCGGCCAGCCCGGCCTTGTCGATCCCGCCGTCACGCGCACCGTCGAACAGGACCTTGTCCGGGTGCGTCAGGGGTACCCGGCGACTGCCGACCTGCACCGTCACCGGTCCGCCGCCGCGATCTGATCCAGGTCGCGGCCGGACAGCACCGACTCGGTCTGGGTGGACACCGGGTTGCGGCGCGCGTCGGCGCCCTCGTCGTCCTGCTTGACCAGCAGCCACGCCTCGTGGTCGCCGCCGCGGAACCGGGTCAGCGCGTACCCACCGGTCAGCTTCGTGCCGCCCAGCCGGAACGTGACGTGCCCGCGCGCCAGCCCGTCGGCCATCGACACCGCGTCCCGGCCCCGCCGCGTCGTGTTGGTGTAGCCACCGGTGTCCCACACCAGCACGGTGCCGCCGCCGTACTCGCCGGCCGGGATGGTCCCCTCGAAGTCCGCGTAGTCCAGCGGATGGTCCTCGGTCGGTACGGCCAGCCGCCGGTCCCGCGGATCGGTGGACGGCCCCTTCGGTACCGCCCAGGACTTCAACACCCCGTCGACCTCCAGCCGGAAGTCGTAGTGGTCGGTCGACGCGGCGTGGTGCTGGATGACGAACAGCCCGTCGTCCGTGTCCCGCTCCCGTGAGCCGCCGGGCTGCCCGGACGGCTCACCGGTGCGGTCGAAGTGCCGGCGGCGCCGGTACTCGCTCAGCTGGTGCGGTGCCCCGGCCATCACGCCTCCCCGGCTCGTTGGGCACAGACATACCCGGGGCCGGCGGTGGCAAACCCGGCCGCTACTCGTACGAGTAGAAGCCCTGACCCGACTTGCGGCCCAGGTGGCCGGCGGCGACCATGCGCAGCAGCGACTCCGGCGGGGCGAACTTCGGGTCCTTGCTGTCGGCGTAGATGTTCTCGGTGGCGTGCACCAACACGTCCACGCCGGTCAGGTCGGTGGTCGCCAGCGGGCCCATCACGTGCCCGAAGCCGAGTTTGCAGGCCGTGTCCAGGTCGGCGGCGCTGATCACGCCGTTCTCCACCAGCCGGGCGGCCTCCATCGCCAGCGCGCAGATCAGCCGGGTGGTGACGAAGCCGGCGATGTCCCGGTTGACGGTCACCACGGTCTTGCCGATGCCCTCGGCGAACGCGGTCGCGGTGGCCATCGTCTCGTCGCTCGTCTGGTACCCGCGGACCAGTTCCACCAGCGCCATCATCGGCACCGGCGAGAAGAAGTGGGTGCCGACCACGTACTCGGGCCGCTGGGTCACCGAGGCGATCGTGGTGATCGGGATCGCCGAGGTGTTGGTGGCCAGCACCGCGCCGTCCGCGGCGAGCTTGTCCAGCTCCATGAAGACCCGCTGCTTGATCTCGACCTGCTCGAACACCGCCTCGACGACGAGGTCGGCCTCGGCCACCACGCCGAGGTCGGTGGTGGTGGCGATCCGGCCGAGCGCGTCCGACGCGTCCTGCGCGCTGATCTTCTGCTTCTCGACGAACTTGTTCAGCGACTTCTCGATGCCGGCCAGGCCGCGCGCCAGCGCCGCGTCGTCCACGTCGCGCATGTCGACCTGCCAACCGGCCTGGGCTGCCACCTGCGCGATGCCGGAGCCCATCAGCCCGGCGCCGACCACCGCGAGCCGTCCCGCCATGTCCGTCCCCTTCCAGGAGCAAAGCTACCGTTCAGTAGCGGACTCTACTCAGGGGTCCGGACCGGGTGGCGCCGGATGGCGGCGCCGACCGTCAACCGTCCGGGCGGACGGTGAGCCCGGCGACCCGGACGAACACCGTCACCTCGGTGATCTCCAGGCCCTCGGCCAGCTCCCAGCCGTCCAGGTAGACCCAGCCCGGCACCGTCGGGGACGGCCGGACGCCGATCACCCGGAACCAGATCGGCCGCTCGAACTGCGAACTCGCGGCGGCGTCCAGCCGGACCAGATCGCCGATGCGGGGGTCACACCGGTGGTCGCCATGGTCATCGGGCCGTCGCAGCCGCCGTCGAGCCCACGGCGGGCGACACCGGACGGGGCCGCCGTACCGGACCGGCCTGTCTCGTCGCCTCGGTGGCCACCCGCGCCGTCTCGCACGGGTACGGCCGGCGGCAGCGCGGGTGCGCACACCGGTCCGGGTCCGCCTCGTCGGGGCGATGCGACCGGAGCAGTCGGGTTGCGACGTCGGAGAGAAGTGGATTGGCTGATTGCGGGTCCATGACCGTCTCCCGGCAGGACTGGTGGTCTCTGCTTCGAAGGGTGTTGACATCACGTGTTCGGCTGCCCGTCTCGTCCGCCCGGTGGGCCGGTCACCCGAGATCGGTCCGGCCCGCCGGGCGTCGACGGGAACACAACTGAACGCAATCACAAGGCTACTTTCCGAGCAGCCGGAAAAGTTCAGCGAAGTGAACTCTGTCCAAGCCGGCTATCCTGCGTGCCTTCGCCTGGCCCGCGCGAGATCATCGGGATCGGCACGATCACGCAGGTCGATACGTTTCCCCGGTTCGACCGAACATCACCTCGCTGAGTGTCAGATACAAATCACCCTCCGCCAGGCCTATCGCCCCCAGTAAAACGCCCGTACCGTAAAAATCATGGCTCGGGAGTCGTACCTCCCCGATGACCGGCCGATTGTCGGGGAACGCATTCGCACCTGGCGGCGCTACCGCGGCATGCCGCTCAAGACGCTTGCCGGTCTGGCCGGCATCTCCGTCGGGCTGCTGTCGGAGGTGGAGAACGGCAAGCGCATCCTCGACCGGCGATCCCAGCTGACCGCCGTCGCCGCCGCGCTGCAGGTCTCCACCGCCGACCTGACCGACCAACCCGGCGCGCCGCTGTTCCCGGAACACGCCGCCGCGCTGGCCACCGTCCCTGCCGTACGCTCGGCGCTGGTGCTGCTCGCGCTCGACGACGAGCACACCGCCGGCCGCGACCTGGCCACGCTGCGCCGCGACACCGACGCGTTGCAGCCGCTGCGCGCCGCCGCCCGGTACGACAAGATCGGCCCGTTGCTGCCCGACCTGCTGCGCGACCTCGGCGCCCGCAGCCGCACCGGTACCGCGGCGCAGCGCCGGGAGGCGCTGCGGCTGATGGTGCGGGCCACCTACTGCGCGACCTACACCCTCAAATACCTGGGCCACCGCGACCTCGCGATGACCGCCGCGCAGGCGTGCGGGCGGGCCGCCACCGAACTGGCCGAGCCGGCCTACCTCGGGCTCGCCGCGTTCACCCGGCTGCACTCGCTGCCCCCGGAGACCAAGACGATCACCGGCCGGCTCGCCGGCGAGGCCGCCGACCGGCTGCAACCGCACCTGGCGAACGCCGACACCGCCCAGGTGTACGGGATGCTGCACCTGTCCGCGGCGTTCGCCGCCGCCGTGACCGAACGCGCCGACGACACCCGCGCCCACCTGGCCGAGGCCGACGCGGTCGCGGCCCGTACCGGTGAGGGTGAGTTCGCCGGGCTGTGCTTCGGCCCGACCAACATCGGGTTCTGGCGGGTGGCGATCGCCGTCGAGCTGGGTGAGGGCGGCCGGGTCGACGAGATCGCCCGGGAGATCCGGCCGGAGGCGGTCGACTCGGCGTCCCGGCGCGCGTCGTTCTTCGCCGACCTCGGCCGCGGGTACGCGCAGGGCGGCGCGGACGCTCGCGCGGTCGAGGCGTTCTGCGTCGCCGAACGGCTGGCGCCGCAACGCATCCGGGCCTCCACGACGGTGCGCGAGACGGTCGGCGACATCCTGCGCCGGGCCCGCCGGGAGGCCGGTGGCCAACAGCTTCGCGCCCTCGCCCGACGGGTCGGGGTGGTCTGACCGCCGAGCCGGCCCACGGTGCACAGGCGTGGCCGCCGAGCCGGCCCACGGTGCACAGGCGTGGCCGCCGAGCCGGCCCACGGTGCGCAGGCGTGACCGCCGAGCCGGTCCGCCACCGCGGTGACGTGAACGCGGTGACGTGAACGCGGCACAACACGCCGGAGCAGCCGGCCGGACACCCGGCCGGCCACCGATCGAGCCCCGCCTCGCCGCCGGACCGGACCCGTTCGGGCACGGGTCTGTTTCGGTGGCCGGGCCACCGATGTCGAAGCTGGCTCGGCAGTGGCAGACTGACGGACGTGCCCGCCCCAGTCAGCATCCTGATTGCGTTCGGCCTCATCGCCGGGTTGGCGATCGTGCTCCGCTGGACCTACGGAAGCGACCTGACCGAACGTCGCTACCACGTGTCGCCGAACGACGACGATCCGGCCGTGCCGACCCCCGACGGTCCGCCGCTCGCCACTCCGCCCGTGCCCGACGGTACGCACGAGGCGATCGAGCCGGCTGCCCAGGACCAGGTCGTGGACGCACCCGAATCCGCCGACGAGGGGTACGGCCTGCTGCGCACCGTGCTGGTCACCGAGAACAAGCGGCAGGCGACGCTGGTGCGCGAGGTGCTCGCCGATGCCGGCATCCGGTCCACCGTCTCGGCCGAGGGCGCCAGCTCGCGGGTCATGGTCTTCGTCGACCAGCTCGACAAGGCCCGCCGGCTGGTCGGCTAGCCGCGCCGGCCGACCTGACGATCCCCGCGGGCGGCCCACCGGCCGACCTGACGATCCCCGCGGGCGGCGGTCCTGCCGCCGCACCGATCGCGACCCGGCACCGCCGCCGCAGCCCCGGTTTCCGACGTCGAGGTCAGTAGCCGAAGTCGTCGTCGGGAGCGGTGCAGCGCTCCGCCTTCGCCCCCAGCGACCGCAGCTGCTCGACGAAGTGCGGGTAGCCGCGGTCGATGTGGTGCACGTGGCTGACCTCGGTGGTGCCCTCCGCACACAGGCCGGCGATGGCGAGCCCGGCACCGGCCCGAATGTCGGAGGCGCGCACCGGCGCACCGGACAGCCGTTCCCGGCCACGCACCACCGCGTGATGGCCGTCGGTGCGGATGTCCGCACCCAGCCGGGACATCTCGTTCACGAACATGAATCGGCCGTCGAAGATGTTCTCGGTGATCAGCGAGACCCCGCCGGACACCGCGCCCAGCCCGATCGCCATCGGCAGCAGGTCGGTGGCGAAGCCCGGGAACGGCAGCGTGACCACGTCCACCGCGGTCGGACGACGATCGATCGCGACCCGGAACGCCGGTACGCCGTCGGCCTCGGGCAGCTGCTCGATCGCCGCCCCGGCGTCGGTCAGCTTGTCCAGCGCGACGCTCAGGTTCGCCGCCCGCACACCCCGCACCGTCACGTCGCCGCGGGTCATCACCGCACCGAACGCCCAGGTACCGGCGACGATCCGGTCCCCGACGGTGCGGTGCGTGGTCGGGTGCATCGCGTCGACGCCGGTCACCTCCAGGGTGGCCGTACCGGCGCCGGAGACCTGCGCGCCCATCGAGTTGAGCATGGTCGCGAGATCGACGATCTCCGGCTCCCGGGCCGCGTTGTCGATCACCGTGGTGCCGCGCGCTAGCACCGCGGCCATCAGGATGTTCTCGGTGGCGCCGACGCTCGGGAAGTCCAACCAGATCTGCGCGCCGGTCAGCTGCTCCGCCCTGGCCACCACGAAGCCGTGCTCGGAGCCGATCTCGGCGCCCATCCGGGACAGCCCGGCGACGTGCATGTCCAGCCCGCGGGAACCGATCGCGTCGCCGCCGGGATGCGCCACCCGGGCGTGCCGGCAGCGGGCCAGCAACGGACCGAGCACACAGATCGACGCGCGCAGCCGGCGGACCAGGTTGTAGTCGGCCTCCGGCTCCAGCTCCTCCGGAGTGTCGATGGTGATGTCGCCGCCGTCCACCTCGACCGCGCAGCCGAGCCGGCGAAGCACCTCGGCCATGATCGAGATGTCGGTGATGCCCGGCGCGTTGGTGATCGTGGTACGGCCCGGCGCCAGCAGCGCTGCCGCCATCAGCTTGAGTGCGCTGTTCTTGGCGCCCGCCACCGGCACCTCGCCGGCCAGCCGCGTACCACCGTAGACCCGGATGACATCCACGCGCGTCATCGTAGGCGCGGCACCCGATCCGTTCGCGCCCCGGGGCGGTGCACCGGAGCGGCCACCGGCCGGGATCCCCTCCCGCCGGACCCGGCATTAGGGTGGCCTGATGGCGGTACATCTGACCAGGATCTACACCCGCACCGGCGACGACGGCAGCACCGGGCTGAACGACTTCAGCCGGGTGCCGAAGACCGACCCGCGCATCGCCGCGTACGCCGACTGTGACGAGACCAACGCCGTGCTCGGCACCGCGCTCGCCCTCGGCCGGCTCGACGACGAGCTGACCGGCGTGCTCACCCGGATCCAGAACGACCTGTTCGACGTGGGTGCCGACCTCGCCACCCCGATCGTCCCGGAACCGAAGAACCCGGAGCTGCGGGTCACCGGGGACTACGTGGCGCGGCTGGAGGGCTGGTGTGACGAGTTCAACGCGCGCTGCCGCAAGCTCGACTCGTTCATCCTGCCCGGCGGCACCCCGGGGGCTGCGCTGCTGCACCACGCCCGTACCGTCGCCCGCCGGGCCGAGCGGTCCGCCTGGGCACTGCTCGAACACGACCCCGAGCGCACCAACGTGCTCGCCGCGAAGTACCTGAACCGGCTGTCCGACCTGCTGTTCATCCTGGCCCGGCTGGCCAACCCGGACGGCGACGTGAAATGGGTGCCCGGCGGGGAACGGTGAGCCGGGGAACGCTGCACCACGTCGAGCTGTGGGTACCGGATCTGGCCCGCGCCGCGCGGTCCTGGGGCTGGTTGCTCGGCGAGCTGGGCTACACGGCGTACCAGCAGTGGCCCGCCGGACGGTCCTGGCGGCTCGGCCCGACCTACCTGGTGCTGGAGCAGTCGCCGGCGCTGACCGGCGACCGGCACGAGCGCACCGCGCCCGGGTTGAACCACCTCGCCCTGCACGCCGGTAGCCCGGCCCAGGTCGACGCGCTGATGGCGGCGGCACCGGGGCACGGCTGGTCGCCACTGTTCGCCGAGCGGTACCCGCACGCCGGTGGTCCGGACTGCTATGCCGGCTACCTGGCCGACGAGGACGGCTACGAGGTCGAGCTGGTCGCCGACTGAGCCGGCGCACCGCCGCCGGTGCACCGGCGCCGTCAGCTGGCCTGGTCGTCCGTCTGGAGGCGGAAACGCCGCGAGGCCGCCCCCGGCGGGGCGGCCTCGAGCCAGGACAGGAAACCGGTCAGCGCGCCCTCGGTCATGGCGACCTCGACGACGTCCCGGTCGTTGGCGCAACACAGCACGAGCGCGTCGGGCGGCAGCACGAGCAGCTCCGGGCCGCCCGGCGGCCGTCGGGACCGGATCGCCAGGGTGCGCCGGGAGAGCACCTCACGGGGCCGCATCGCCAGGCTGAACATCCTGTACCACAGCAGCTGGTCACCGGCGAACCGGCCGAAGCCCGGAGCCCAACCGCGGCCCGGGATCCGGGCGGTGACCCGGACGCTGACCTCGATCGTGCCGCCACGCCGGGCGATCACCGCCCGACGCAGGAACAGCAGGCCGAGCACGACGAGCACGACCAGGACACCGACGCCGATCGCCTCGAAGACTCGCATCGGTGCCCGGCCCGCGCTAGTGGGCGCCGGCCTCGGCCGGCTCGCCCAACTCGACCGTCTCGGCGAGAACCGTCACGCCGCGGCCGGTGACGGAGAGGAACCCGCCATTGACCGTGTAGACCAGCTCCGGCTCGCCGTCGCGCTGGATCCGGACCGTGCCCGGGTCGGCCAGCTCACCGAGCAGCGGTGCATGGCCGGGCAGCACGCCCAGCTCCCCCTCGGTGGTGCGGGCGATGAGCATCTTCGCCTCACCGGTCCAGACTTTCTGCTCGACCGCGACGAGCTCGACGTGCAGTGGGTCGGCCACCGGCTTCTCCTAGGCGCAACGGGGATTTGATGAAGAAGTCTAATGCGTGACGGCTGGCACGCGACGCGCACCCCAGACGCGGAAACAGTGACGCACCGCACTCCCCCAGGCTACCAGCAGTGTCGGATTCGCCCTGTTCGCACCGCCGAGTGGGCCGGGGCGTCCCGGACCACCGAACGCCGGCCGCCGGTCACCCGGACAGCCCCCTCGGAACGGATGCTCGTCACCCGCCCGCCCAGCCCGTTGCCGGCGGACCGACGACCAGCCCGGCGGGAGGGTCGGACCGACGACCAGCGTGGCGGTCCCGCCGGCCTCGGGCGCGCCGCGCCGGCGGGTACAGGTTCGGGCCGGCGTCCACAATGGACACCGGCCCGAACCGTGCGGTACCGCTGCGAGCTACTCGTTCTTGGCGAGCTCGTGCGCGTTGCGCTCCAGGTCCTCCAGACCACCGCACATGAAGAACGCCTGCTCGGGAAGTGGTCGTACTCCCCGTCGGCGAGCTTCTTGAACGCCTCGATGGTCTCCTTCATCGGGACGAACGAGCCGGCCAGGCCGGTGAACTTCTCCGCCATGAAGGTGTTCTGGGACAGGAACCGCTCGATCCGGCGAGCCCGCTGCACCGTCACCTTGTCCTCTTCGGACAGCTCGTCCATACCGAGGATGGCGATGATGTCCTGCAGGTCCTTGTACTTCTGCAGGATCTGCTTGACCGTCTCCGCCACCTGGTAGTGCTCGGCGCCGACGAACGACGGGGCGAGCAGCCGGGACGTCGACGCCAGCGGGTCCACCGCCGGGTAGATGCCCTTGTCGGAGATCGACCGCTCCAGGTTGGTGGTCGCGTCCAAGTGGGCGAACGTGGTCGCCGGCGCCGGGTCGGTGTAGTCGTCGGCCGGCACGTAGATCGCCTGCATCGAGGTGATCGCGTGGCCGCGGACCGAGGTGATGCGCTCCTGCAGCACACCCATCTCGTCGGCCAGCGTCGGCTGGTAACCCACCGCGGACGGCATCCGGCCCAGCAGGGTGGACACCTCCGAACCGGCCTGGGTGAACCGGAAGATGTTGTCGATGAACAGCAGCACTTCCTGGTTCTGCACGTCCCGGAAGTACTCCGCCATGGTCAGCGCGGACAGCGCCACCCGAAGCCGGGTACCCGGCGGCTCGTCCATCTGGCCGAACACGAGCGCCGTCTTGTCGAAGACGTTCATCTCGGTCATCTCACCGATCAGGTCGTTGCCCTCACGGGTGCGCTCACCGACACCGGCGAACACCGAGGTACCACCGAAGTTCTGGGCGACACGGTAGATCATCTCCTGGATGAGCACCGTCTTGCCCACGCCGGCGCCACCGAACAGGCCGATCTTCCCGCCCCGCACGTACGGCGTGAGCAGGTCGATGACCTTGATGCCGGTCTCCAGCATCTCGGTCTTCGGCTCCAGGTCGGCGAACGCCGGCGGCTCGCGGTGGATGCCCCACCGGTCGGCCGGCTCGAACTTCTCGCCGTCCTTGAGGTTCAGCACGTTACCGGTCACGTCGAACACGTGGCCCTTGGTCGCGTCGCCGACCGGCACCGAGATCGGGCCGCCGGTGTCGCGCACCTCGGCGCCCCGCACCATGCCGTCGGTCGGCTTCAGCGAGATCGCCCGCACCATGTTGTCGCCGAGGTGCTGGGCGACCTCCAGGGTGATCTCCTGCTTGCCGGCCGACAGCTCGACGTCGACCTTCAGCGCGTTGTAGATCGCGGGCATCGCCTCGCGCGGGAACTCGACGTCGACCACGGCGCCGATCACCCGGGCGACACGGCCGACGGCAGTCGCGTGATCTTCAGCAGTCGCGGCCTGAGTAGTCATAGCCATTACTCTTCACTTCCTGACGCGGCCAGCGCGTCCACGCCGCCGACGATCTCGCTGATCTCCTGGGTGATCGCGGCCTGCCGGGCCGCGTTCATCTCACGGGTAAGGGTCCGGGCGATGTCGTTCGCGTTGTCGGAGGCGGCCTTCATGGCCGCCCGCCGAGCCGCCGACTCGCTCGCCGCCGAGTCCAACAGCGCCGCGTAGATGCGGGTGTTGATGTACTTCGGCAGCAGCGAATCCAGCAGCGAGGCGGCATCCGGCTCGAACTCGTACGCCGGCGGAATACCGGTGGACGGCTTGTCGGTCTCCTCGATCTCCATCGGGGCGACCCGAGTCACCGTCGGCACCTGCGACACCATCGACGCCAGGTGCGTGTACACCGCGTACAGCTCGTCGATGCCGGGCAGGCCGTCCGGGCCGAAACCGCCGTCGGTGTCGTCGGCACCGGCGTTGAACGCGTCGATCAGCGTCTGGCCGGCCTCCCGGGCATCGTCGAACGCCGGCTGCTCGGAGAAGCCCGTCCAGCTCTCGGCGATGTCCCGGTTGCGGAACCGGTAGTACGCGACGCCCTTCCGGCCGATCACGTACAGCACCGGTTCGATGCCGTCCGACCGCAGCCGGGCGATCAACTGCTCGGCGGTGCGGATCACGTTGGCGTTGTAGCCACCGCACATGCCCCGGTCGCTGGTGACGACCAGGACACCGGCGCGCCGCACCCGCTCACGCGGGGTCAGCAGCGGGTGCTCGATGTTGGCACCGGACGCCAGCGCCGTGAGCACACCGGTGATGGCGTGCGCGTACGGCTGGGCCGCGGCGACGCGCTCCTGGGCGCGCGCGATGCGGCTCGTGGCGATGAGCTCCTGCGCCTTGGTGATCTTGCCGGTCGACTTGACCGACCGGATCCGGCGGCGGAGTACCCGTAGCTGAGCGGCCATGGGTTACTTCTTCTCCGCCGACGGCACGTACTTCTGCACCGTCTCCTGGCCCTCGGCACCCTCGGCCAGCGCCTCGGCCGGCGCCTCGTTCACCTTCAGCTCGTCGCTGCCGGCGAGGAAGTTCTGGGTGAACTTCGCGACCGCGGACTCCAGCGTGTTGGCGGCGTCGTCCGACATCGCACCGGTGGTGGCGATCTCGTCCAGCACGACCTTGTGGTTGTGCCGCAGGTAGCCCAGGAACTCGCGCTCGAACCGGCCCACGTCCGAGACCGGCACGCTGTCCAGCTTGCCGGTGGTCCCGGTCCAGATCGAGACGACCTCCTCCTCGTACGGGAAGGGGTTCGACTCGTCCTGCTTGAGCAGCTCGGTGAGCCGGGCACCGCGGTCCAGCTGCGCCCGCGAGGTGCGGTCCAGGTCGGACGCGAAGGCGGCGAACGCCTCCAGGTCGCGGTACTGGGCCAGGTCGAGCTTGAGCCGGCCGGACACCTTCTTGATCGCCTTGCGCTGCGCGGCCGTGCCGACCCGGGACACCGAGGTACCGACGTTGATCGCCGGCTTGGTGCCCGCGTTGAACAGGTCGGCCTCCAGGTAGATCTGGCCGTCGGTGATCGAGATGACGTTGGTCGGGATGTACGCGGAGACGTCGCCGGCCTTGGTCTCGATGATCGGCAGCCCGGTCATCGAACCCGCGCCCAGCTCGTCGGACAGCTTCGCGCACCGCTCCAGCAGCCGGGAGTGCAGGTAGAACACGTCACCCGGGTACGCCTCGCGGCCCGGCGGGCGGCGCAGCAGCAGCGAGACCGCGCGGTACGCCTCGGCCTGCTTGGTCAGGTCGTCGAAGACGATCAGCACGTGCTTGCCGGCGTACATCCAGTGCTGGCCGATGGCCGACCCGGTGTAGGGCGCGATGTACTTGAAGCCGGCCGGGTCGGACGCCGGAGCCGCCACGATCGTGGTGTACTCCAGGGCGCCGGCCTCTTCCAGCTTGCCCTTCACGGTGGCGATCGTGGACGCCTTCTGGCCGACCGCGACGTAGATGCAGCGCACCTGCTGCTGCGGGTCGCCGGTCTTCCAGTTGGACCGCTGGTTGATGATCGTGTCGATGGCGACCGTGGTCTTACCGGTCTGCCGGTCGCCGATGATCAGCTCACGCTGGCCCCGGCCGACCGGGATCATGCCGTCGATCGCCTTGATGCCGGTCTGCAGCGGCTCCTCGACCGGCTGCCGCGACATCACGTTCGGAGCCTGCAGCTCCAGCTCGCGGAAGCTCTCGCTCTCGATGTCGCCGAGACCGTCCATCGGACGGCCCAGCGGGTCCACCACGCGACCGAGGAACGCGTCGCCGACCGGCACCGACAGCACCCGGCCGGTGCGGCGGACCGTCTGGCCCTCCTCGATCCCGGCGTACTCGCCGAGCACCACCACGCCGATCTCGCGCGTCTCCAGGTTCAGCGCCAGACCCAGCGTGCCGTCCTCGAATTCGAGCAGCTCGTTGGCCATGGTCGAGGGCAGCCCCTCGACCTGGGCGATGCCATCACCGGCAGTGGTGACGACACCGACTTCCTCGCGGGAGATCTCCGGTGTATAGGAGGAGACGTAGCGCTCGAGCGCGCCACGGATCTCCTCCGAGGAGATGGTCAGCTCGGCCATCTTTGCCAGTCCTCGTCCCTTGGTCCTATCGGTGGGTCCGGGCGCGACGCCGGGGGATCGGCTCCGGACTCGGCCACCTGTGCGGGTGATACATCGCCAAACGCGGTGACCCTGCGGGCCACCGATGCCGGTGGCCGGAGCCACCGGATTTGTCGTCGACCGGCGAGCTGGCCGCCGGTGTGGTGCGCCGCGCGCCCGGTCAGCGCCGGGACAGCGCGGTGCGTGTCTCGTTGATCCGCCGAAGGATGGTCCCGTCGTACAGGTCGGAGCCGACCTGCACGCTCATCCCACCGAGAATCCTCGGGTCGACGGACACCTTCAGCGCGATCTCTCGACCGTATATCCGCCGCAGGGCGGCGGCCAGCCGATCGAGATCGCCGTCGGACAGTTCCGCCGCGACCGTCACGTAGCCGATCTCGCGGTCCCGCCGGGCCGCGGCCAGCTCGACCAGCCGGGTCAGCGCCGACTCGAAGCCACGGCCACCGAAACCGGTCAACGCCAGCTCGGTCAGCCGCAGGGTGACCGCGGAGACCTTGCCGGACAACAACGACGAGACCAGCTCGGCGCGCTGCGCCGGGTCGGCCGTGACGTCACCGAGGACGGCGGCGAGACGCTCCTGGCCGGCCACGATCTGGCCGAACCGGAACAACTCGTCCTCCACCTCGGCCAGCGCGTCGTCCCGCTCTGCCGAGGCGAGCAACGCCTCGACACCGAGCAGCTCGGCACCGTCGAGCAGGTCGCTCGCGCTCGACCAGCGACCGGACACCAGCACGCCGAACAGGGTCCGGGTGCCCTCCGCCAGCTGCTTGCCGAACAGCGAGGTCGCCAGCGCGGCGCGATCGTCGCCGGAACGAGCCGGGTCGGACAGCGCGCGACGCAGCCGCGGCTCGCCGGAGAGCAGCTTCGCGATCGCGAGCAGCTCGTCGGCGACCGTTGCCAGCGTCTCGGCCTTGGCCCGCTTGGCGTACGTGTTCAGCCGGTCGACGGCCGCGCCGAACGACTCTCGGCTCGCCGCCTCCATCAGCGACGCCCCGCGGCGCCGGTGCTGGCCCGGCCGTCCGCCTCGATCTCGGCCAGGAACCGGTCCACGGTGCCTCGCCGCTGCGCCTCGTCGGCGAGCGAGTCACCGACGATCCGGCTGGCCAGATCGACGGCGAGCGAACCGATGTCGGAGCGGAGCTCACGGATCAGCGTCTGCCGCTCGGCGGCCAGCTGCTCCTTGCCCACGGCGATCACGCGGTCGCGTTCCTCGTTCGCCTTGGCCAGCATCTCGTCCCGGATCGCCGCGGCGTCGGCACGCGCCTCGTCACGGATCCCCGCGGCCTCGGTGCGCGCCTCGGCGAGCTGCTCGCGGTACTGCTCAAGGAGCTGGTTGGCCTCCGCCTGGGCCTGCTCGGCCCGCTTCAGTCCACCCTCGATCGCGTCCACGCGGGCCCGGAAGGTCTCTTCCATCCGCGGGAACACGAACTTCATCAGCACGAAGCAGACTGCGGCGAACGCGATCAGCCCGACGATCACCTCGGACCAGGCGGGCATCAGGATCTGCGCGTCGCTAGCTGCAAGGAGTTTCATGGCTACTCCTGGTGGGTTGCCGTACGGTCCGGTGTCACTTCGACCAGATGAAGCCGAGCACCAGGCCGAACAGTGCGAGCGCCTCGACGATCGCGAAGCCGAGGAACATGTAGGTACGGGTCAGACCCGCCGACTCCGGCTGCCGAGCGGTCGAGGTGATGTAGGCGGCGAACACGATGCCAACACCGATACCCGGGCCGATCGCGGCGAGGCCGTAGCCGATGGAGCTGAGGCTACCGGTGACAGCTGCGAGGTCCATCTGGGGATTCCTCCTGGTCTACCCGCGTGACCTTCACGCGGAGGCTTGGTTTGGTCGGTCGGTGGTACAGGGTGGAACTGGGCGCCGCTGGCGGCGCTACGGAGCTCACATGCGAATCAGTGCTCGTCCGCGAGCGAGCTCTCGACGTAGCTCGCGGTCAGGATCACGAACACGTATGCCTGCAGGGCGGCGACGATCAACTCGAAGAACGTCATGATGATCGCCATCGCCCAGGAGATGACGGACAGCGGCCGGAACAGCGCGGTCTGCGCGTTCAGCAGAGCGACCCCGCCCAGGGTGAACACCAGCAGCAGCAGGTGCCCGGCGAACATGTTGGCGAACAGCCGGACGGCCAGCGTGACCGGGCGGGTCAGGAAGTTCTGCACGAACTCGATCGGGACGAGCAGAATGTGCATCGGCCACGGCACACCCGGCAGGATCAGCGTGTGCTTGATGTAGCCGAAGAAGCCGTGCTTGCGAATGCCCAGGTACAGGAACATCACGTAGGTGATCAGGGTCAGAAACACCGGGAACGCGATGTGTGAGGTCGGCGCGATCTGCAGGAACGGCACGATGCCGAAGATGTTCATCACGATGATGAACAGGAACAGCGTGGTCAGATAGGGCGCGAAACGCAGCCCCTTCTTCGCGCCGATCACTTCGGACGCGACACCGTCGCGAACGAAGCCGTACATCGACTCGGCCATCCACTGTGTCTTAGTAGGCACGAGTTTGGGCTTGCGATATGCCACCAGGAAGAACACGATGATGAGCGCCGCTGCCAACCAAGCCAGGATCGTCACCTTCGTGACGGCTTGGCCGAGCCCTGGAACGAGACCCTCGAAGTCGAAGTCCTTGACGCCAGGAGGAAATTCACTGGCCAGGATCGCCGGCTCTCCAGCCACCGAACCACCCTTCGCTAACTGCTGCCAAGTCGTTTGACGATCAGGTAGATCGCCGCGGCTGCGCCGACCAGCATGCCGACCACGAGGCCGATGTGGGAGGGAATCCCTAGCCACCAGTCGACAAGCCCACCGATCACGGCCCAGACGGCGACGCCGCTGAGCATGTGACCGGTTGCCATCCAGCCGGACTCCATGCCCGCGGCTGCGCCTCCGGGCTTGGTGGCAGGCTGCTTGCTGGTCATGATGTGGATGACGGTATCAGCCGGTCAGCGGCGCGCCGCATCGACCCCCGGTGATGGGACCAGGGGTTACTCAGCGGTTGGCGGTCGGCGCGGCCGAGGGGTCGGCGACCGGCTCCACGTATGGGATCTTGGCGTGCCACGTCCAGGCGGCCTGAGCCGCCGACCACGTTAGCGCAGCGGCGACGATCGCAAGGCCCATCGGCGCAAGCCCTAACCAGCCCGTTGCATTCAGCGCGATCATGAACGCGCCGAGAAACAGGAATTTGACCACATAAACGGTCAAGCCGACCGGCAGCACCAGCCGTGGGTTGACCCGGTCGGCCCAGGCGATGGCGAGGCTGGACAGCACGTAGCTGACCGCCACCAGCCCGACGCCGGCCGCGACCCCGGCCACCCCTATCGCGCCACGCAGCGGTGCCGCGATCGCGGCACCGACGACCAACAGCCCCGCCATCGCCAGCAGCGGCACCGGAAGGTGCCGCAGCCGGGGCAGTCGACTGCCGCCCGGTCCGGACAAACGCGCGGTGTTGCGGCCCGCCACCTCACTGGTCAGCACAATGCGGCCCAGCGTACCCGTCGGCCACCGCGGCACCGCTGCGCCGGGCTGCCGGGCGGACGAAGCTCACCACCGGAACCAGCCGCGCCGGCCGCCCGCCGCGGCCGACCGGAACGCCGCCGGATCCTCACCGGCCGGTGAGGATCCGGGCCAGCTTGCGCAGCGACAGCTCGATGTCGTCGGCGATGCGGTCGAAGAACCGGTCGCCCAGGCCCCACGGGTCGTCGAGATCGTCCTCCGGCCCCGGGCCGGCCCCGCCGCGTGCCTTGTTCGCGGCGGCCACCACCGCCACTCCCCTGGCCATGACCTGCTCCGGGGTCGGCGCCGCCGGCGGCAGCTGCGCCTGGTCGACCTCGTGCAGCAGCCGGCCGAACTCGCCGATGGTGAACGTGCGGTCGGCGGCGTCCGGCCGCAGCGCGGCCACGTAGCTGGCCTGCTCGCCGGTCGCGGTCAGGATCAGCTCGGACGAGTCGATGTGCTCGCCGTGCAGTTGCCGGGCGGTGAAGCCGGACGCGTCGCCGCCGCGCTCGGCGACCTGCCGGGCGGCCGGCGGGTTCATCTGCTCCCCGGCGTGCCAGCCACCGGTGCCCGCACTGTGGCTGTACAGCAGGGTTTCCGGCGGCGGGTCGGCCGGGCCGAGCAGGTCGGCCAGCCGGGCGGTCAGCAGCCGCTCCGCCATCGGCGAGCGGCAGATGTTGCCCATACACACGTGCAGCACCGAGAACGGTGGCTGCCTCACCTCGGAATCGGCCACGTCATCCTCCTGTCCTCGCACCGGCCCTCCATCCTGCCCACGGATCGCCGCTACGAGGCGGACACCGAGTCGGTCAGATCGGGCAGCAGGGTACGCAGCTCCGCCGGTGACACCGCGCCGGCCCGAATCAGCCGCGGCGGCGACGCCGCCAGATCGAGCACCGTCGAGGCCACCCCGCCGGTACTGGCACCGGCCTCCAGGTAGGTGGCCACCGCGTCGCCCAACTGGTCGCGGGCCTCGGCAGCGGTCGCCGCCGGCGCCACCCCGGTGCGGTTGGCGCTGGAGGTGGCGAGCGGGCCGGTCCGGCGGAGCAACTGCAGCGCGATCTCGTCGGCCGGCATCCGGACCCCGACGGTACCGCCGGTGTCGCCGATGTCCCAGGTCAGCTCCGGCGCGTGCGGCACCACGATGGTCAGCCCGCCCGGCCAGTACCGGTCGGCCAGCGCGTGCGCGACCGGGGGCGCGGCAGGCGCCAGCCGCGCGAGCTGCTCCGGCTCGGCGACCAGGACCGGCGGCGGCATGGCACGACCGCGGCCCTTCGCGGCGAGCAGCGCCCGCACCGCGGCGGGGTCGAACGCGTCGGCCGAGATCCCGTACACCGTGTCGGTGGGCAGGACCACCAGCCCGCCGGCGCGGATCGTGGCGGCAGCGGCGGCCAGTCCGGCGTCGCGGCCCTGGTCGGTGCGGCAGTCGTACAGCGTCACGAGGGTGCAGTCTTCCATCCCGGCGGCGCGTACCGCGCGGTGGAGTACCGGTCCCGGCCGGCCAGGTCGCGGTGGTCGGCGACCTCGGCGTACCCGGCGGCGACCAGCAGCGCCGGCACCGCGGCGCCGTGCGTGTCGTCGTGCTCGACGACCAGCGCACCGCCGGGCCGCAGCAGCCGGGCCGCCTGGCGGATCAACGGGCGGACCACCGCGAGACCGTCGGCCCCGCCGTACAGCGCGCGGTCCGGGTCGGCACCGGCCACGTCGGCCGGCAGCGGGGTGCCGGCCGGCACGTACGGCGGGTTGGTCAGCACCAGGTCGACGGTGCCGGACAGCTCCGGCAGCAGCGCGTCGTCGGTGGCGTCCGCGTCGACCACCCGTACCGCCGGGTCGCCGGCCGCGTGCCGGGCCCGCGCGTTGCGCCGCAGGTAGCCCAGCGCCGCCGGATCCTGCTCGACCGCGACCACCCGGGCGCCCGGCAGTTCGTTCGCCACGGCCAGGCCGAGCGCGCCGGAGCCCGCGCACAGGTCGACCACCAGCGGGTCGGGCCGGCCCAGCAGCGCCCGGCCGGCGTCGACCAGCAGCTCGGTCTCCGGCCGCGGCACGAACACGCCGGGCCCGACCGCGAGTTCCAGATGCCGGAACCAGGCCACCCCGGTCAGGTGCTGCAACGGGATGCCCGCGGCCCGCCGGGCGACCAGCGCGTCCAACTGGTCGCGGTCGGCCCGGCCGAGGTCGTCGAGCAGTGCCAACCGGCCCCGCGAGACCCCTAGGACGTGCGCGGCGAGCAGCTCGGCGTCGACCCGCGGACTGGCCACGCCGGCCGCCCCGAGAAGTCGGGCAGCGCTGGCCAGAACGACCCTTGCTGGCGTACGGTCTGGCGTATCCGGAGCGCTACCGATCCGGTCTTCTCGTTGCACGCATCCATCATCCACCTCGCTCGGCACGGGGCCGAGCGGCACGGCGCGATGGACAGCCGGGGGAGGTCGCAGCGTGGCATGGCCGAGTGCCGGATTGGCGGCGCGGGCCGACGACAGTCGAGACGAGGTGCGCCGGCTGATCCGAGCCGGCCGATCCGACGAGGCCGAACGGATCGTCGACCGGGTCCTCGGTGAGTCGCGTGACACCCCGACGCTGGCGTACGCGATCCTCGCCAAGATCGGATGCCTGATCAACCTCGGTCGGTACAACGAATGTCCCGCGGCGCTCGACCGGGCGTTCGAGCTGGTCCGGGACTACCCCGAACCGAGCCATCTGGGCGAGTTGCACGCGCACGCCGCGTACGTTGCCTACCTGGCCGGTTCGCTGGACCGCTGCGTGACCCACCTGGTGCGCAGCTCCCGGGCGCTGGGCATGGTGAACCGGCCGGTGGCGGAGGCCGCGGACGCCTGGATCGACCTCGCCACCACGTACTCGCTGATCGGGTTCCACGGGCACGCCCTCGGCGCGGTCGACCGGGGCCGCCGGATGGCGGCGGCGGCCGGGCTGCCCGGCGCCGAGTACGTGATCCCAGAGGTGCGGGTGCGTCTCGCGGTGTCGCTGGACCATCGCGGGGACGCCGAGGGCTGCACCCGGATCCTGCGCGACGTGCTCGCCCAGCTGCCCGCCGTGCCGCAGCAGGCGCAGGCGCAGCTACCCGAGATGGACCGGCCCTACGTCGGGTACGCGCTGGCCCGGCTCAGCGCGTTCGGCGAACCGGCGCCGATGCCGGCGTACCCGTGGCTCGGCGAGCCGCGCAGCCAGGACCCGCTGGTCGGTGACCTGCGCGCGCTCGGCGCCGTCTGCCTGGACATCGCCGACGGTCGGCCGGAACAGGCGGTCGTCCGGCTGGAACGCATCAGCGTGGACGCCCGGACCCTCGGCGCGTCCGAGCCACCGCGGCTGCGCGCCCTGGCGTACGCGGCGGCCGGCGACCACGCGGCGGCCAACCGGGCCGACCGGGAGGCGTTCCGGCTCACCGCGCAGGCCATCGACCGGCTGCGCGACCTGTTCATCGACGGGGTCGAAGCGCGGCTGGACCACGACGACCTGCGCGCCACGGTGGCCCGCTACGCCGACGAGGCGCTCACCGACCCGCTCACCGGCCTGCCGAACCGGCGGCACCTGGAGCAGCACGTCGCGGCGATGGCCGACCGCAGCGAACGCGGCGTGATCGGCGTGCTCGACCTCGACTCGTTCAAGGCGGTCAACACCGTGCATGGCCACCTCACCGGCGACGCGGTACTGCAGCGCGCCGCCGGGCTGCTCGCCCGGGTGATGCGCCGCGGCGACTTCGTCGCCCGGTACGGCGGGGACGAGTTCGTGGTGGTGCTGCCCGGCGCGCAGCTGCCCGAGGCGTACGAGGTGGGCAACCGGGTGGTCGGCGCTTTCCGCAACGAGGACTGGGACGCGCTGGTGCCCGGCACCCCGATCACCGTCAGCATCGGCTGGGCCGAACTCGACCTGCGCTCCGGCGTCCAGAACGGCTTCGAGCTGGCCGACCGAGCCATGTACGCCGCCAAGCACGCCGCCCGCGCCTCCTGATGGTGGCGCTGCGGCCGGCCCGGCGCCGACGCCGGAAGACTCCGCCAGAAGGGGTTCGACGTCTCCGCGAGAGGACGTGAGCGAGGCCGGATCCAGGCGTCGGCTGGCAAGCCGAGACGCGGCGCCGTGTGCGAACGCACACAAGCCGCGGATCGGCGCCGCCAGCCGACGCCTGGGCCGGCCGCAGCGTCCCTACCGGTGCAGTTCGGTGCCGGTGAGTCGGGCGGCGCGGTCGGCTTCGGCGAGGGCGTCCAGGACCGCGTCCAGGTCACCGTCGAGCACCTGGTCGAGGTTGTAGGCGGTGAAACCGATCCGATGGTCGGTGATCCGGCTCTGCGGGAAGTTGTAGGTGCGGATCCGCTCCGAGCGGTCGACCGTGCGCACCTGCGAGCGGCGGGCGTCCGACGCCGCGGCGTCGGCCTCCTCCTGCGCGGCGGCGAGCAGCCGGGCCCGCAGGATCCGCAGCGCCTGCTCCTTGTTCTGCAGTTGCGACTTCTCGTTCTGGCAGGACACCACGATGCCGGTGGGCAGGTGCGTGATGCGCACCGCGGAGTCGGTGGTGTTGACCGACTGGCCACCCGGGCCGGACGAGCGGTACACGTCGATGCGCAGGTCGTTCGGGTCGATCGTGACGTCGACGTCCTCCGCCTCGGGCAGCACCAGAACGCCGGCCGCCGAGGTGTGGATGCGGCCCTGCGACTCGGTCACCGGCACCCGCTGGACCCGGTGCACGCCGCCCTCGAACTTGAGCCGGGCCCAGACGCCGATCCCGCCCTCGGGATGCCCTTGGTCTTGATCGCGACGGAGATGTCCTTGTACCCGCCGAGGTCGGTCTCCTCGGCGTCGATCACCTCGGCGACCCAGCCGTGCCGTTCGGCGTAACGCAGGTACATCCGGAGCAGGTCACCGGCGAACAGCGCCGACTCGTCGCCGCCCTCCCCCGCCTTGACCTCCAGGATCACGTCCTTGCCGTCGTTGGGGTCGCGGGGCGCGAGCAGCTCGGCGAGCCGCTCCTCCAGCTTGGGCACCATCGTGGCCAGCGCGTCGACCTCCGGCGCGAACGACGCGTCCTCGGCGGCCAGTTCGGTGGCGGCGGCGAGGTCGGCGCGGGCGGTGTCCAGCTCACCGGCGGTGCGCACGATCGGGCCGAGTTCCGCGTAGCGCCGGCCCACCCGGCGCGCCTCGCCCGGATCGGCGTGCAGCGCCGGGTCGGCCAACCGCTGCTCCAGCTGCTCGTACTCGCCGCGCAGCTCGCCGAGCCGGTCACCACCGGGCGTGTCCATCGCTCCCCCTCATCGACCGGGGCCGGGTCGAACGGCCCCACGGGCAGACGAAACGGCGCCCACCGGCCGATCCGGGCGGATCGGGCGGCGGGCGCCGTCGTGGTCGCTACTTGCCGGCCTTCTTGGCCTGCGCCTCGCGCACCTTCGCGTACTTCTGCTGGAACTTGGCGACCCGGCCGCCGGTGTCCAGAATGCGCTGCTTGCCGGTGTAGAACGGGTGGCAGGCGTTGCACGTCTCGACGTGAATCGAGCCGCCGGACGCGGTGCTGCGCGTGGTGAACGAGTTGCCGCAGGAACAGGTCACCTCGGTCGCCTGGTACTGCGGGTGAATGCCGGTCTTCATGGGGGTCCTCTCCTGGTAGGTCGCCGGGTCGCCGGGCGCTTCTCGCCGCGGCGTGAACCGGAACCTCAAACGGGCCGTCGTACCAGTGTGGCATGCGTCCTGCACGACCACACCGCCTGGGTAACGCCCGCACCCCGCCGGTTATGCCCGCCCGTGCAGGTCTGCCTCGGCGGCGCGGCCGAGCCGGACCAGTTCGGCGAGCCGGTCGAGCGCCGCCAACGCCAGTACTCCCACTCCGAACGTCATGACCGCCGCCAGCATCGCGGCGGCCAGCCGTAGTACCGATTCGGCGAGGCTGGTGGCCGGCGGCGTCCACCCGACCGGACCCACCGCGAGTCGGGCCGCCCACGCCGGTGCCAGCAGGACCGCCACCCGAGCGGTCACCGTGAGCCCCGCCCGTCGGGTCACCATGATCACCACGAGGACCGTCAGCAGCACCAGCACGGCCACCACGTATCCGTCCTCCCTGAAACCCGACGGCAGGACGAAGAGGCCGACCTGTATCGGCCTGCGCACGACCGCTGCCACCAGCAGCAGGACCGCAACGGCGAGCCCGCGCCGAATCCCCAGCGGCCGGGCCCGCGCCGCCGACTTACCGACCGCGCAACCGAGCGTGGCGACGAGCCCGAGCAGGGCGACGTACCAACTCGACAGTGCGAGCATCGGCTCCACACCGAGCAGGGTGTCGGCCGCGACGAGGGCGGTCAGCATCCCCGCGATCGCTGCCGCCGGCCACCGCAGCCCGACCAGGGACAGGGCGAGCGGTACCAGCCAGACGCCGCAGCTGGCCACGATCAGCACCAGCGCCAGTCGCCAGTGCGGCGCACCGCCCGTCGCGGTGGCCAGGATCGCCAGCGTGGGCAGGGCACGAACGGCGAGCAGCAGGCACGCGAGATGAGCGGCGAGCGGGGCGGCGCGGCGCCAGGCGGCGCCGGACAGCCAACGGCCGGTCCCCCGAGCGCGGGCGGTGAGCGCGCCGGCCAGCAGGTCGAGCACGGTCGCGAGCGGCGGGCGGTCCCGGCCCGGTTCGGTGTCGGCCAGCAGCACGGTGACCATCTCGTCCGCGTACTCCCGGCGGTGCGCGGCCGGATAGAGCGCGAGCAGCCGGCGGTACCGCGACTCCAGCGGGGTCATGCGGTCCCTCCCGCGAGGTGGCCGAGGCGGCGGGTGGCGGCATCGGCGTGCCGGCGCATCCGGGCCGCGTCGGCGGCCAGGCGTCGGGCGCCGACGGCCGTGATGCGGTAGTAGCGGCGCAGCCGGGTCTGCACCACCTCCTCGCGGTCGACCTCGATCAGGCCGTCGGCGCGCAGCCGGTCGAGCGCCGCGTACAGGGTGCCGGCGCGCAGCCGGACCGCCCCGTCGGAGATGCGGGCGACCTCCTCGATGATCGCGTAGCCGTGCCGGGGCTCGTCGGTGAGCGCGGTCAGGATCAGAAACGTCGGTTCGCGCAGTGGCGCCTCGTTCATCCCTGCACTATATACCGATAAACGTCATATGCAATGTGGGAGACTCATCGGTCCCGACGAAGGGCCGAGGCGTACGCCCCGGCCCTTCGAACGCGAACCCGGTCGGTCAGCCGACCGTGATGGTCACCGTGTCGCGTACCCCGTTGACGTCGACGGTCAGCGTGGCGGTGCCGCGGCGCAGCCCGGTCAGCGTGCCGGACACCGGGTCGTAGGCGACGACGTCGTGCCGACCGTGCCGTCGACCCAACCGGACGCCACGCGAACCCGTCCAGTCGGCGCTCACCGGGTACGCCACCGGCACCGTGGTGCCCTGCTGGGTCAGCGTCGCCGACGCCTTCCCCTGCGCGCCGACCGCGAGGCTCGACGGCGCGGTGAGCGTCACGGTGTCGGTCTGCGGCCGGATCCGGGCGGCGAGCCAGTCAGACGGCCCGGCACCGTACGGGTTCGCCCGGCGCGACGCCTGCTCGTGCGCGGAGACCGGGTTCACCCCGAACTCGGTCCAGCCGACGAAACCGCCCTGGTCGGCCGGCGCCGCCGGGTTCTTGCCCGAGTTGCCGTTGATCACGTACGGCACCCCGTCCACGTGCGAGGCGTGGAACACGCCGACGTGCCCGCTGACCAGGCCGACGCCCTTGCCGGTACGGCGGCCGAAGTCGGCCAGCCAGGACTCGACCAGCGCCGCCTCCTTGCGGTCGGACAGCTGGCTGCCCTGCTGCGGCAGCGGATCCCGCGGCGGTACGTGCTCGACCAGCATCACCGAGGACACCGACCGGTCGGCGGCCGCCGCGTCCAGTTGCCTGCGCAGCAGCTCGACCTGGTCGAAGCCGCCGCCGCGGATGCTCAGGCTGGAGGTGTCCAGCGTGATGAACCGGGTACCCCGGTGGTCGAACACCTGCTGGGCGGGGCCGAACTCGGCGGTGAAGTTGCCGATCTTGCCGCCCATCACCTCGTGGTTGCCCGGTACGTAGTACCAGGGGACGGCGTCGCCGAGCTCCTCGGTGAGCAGCTGGTGGGCGAACTTCAGGTCCGCCGGCGATCCCTCGTCGACCAGGTCACCGTCGATGATCAGGAAATCCGGCTTCGCGGCGCGGATCTCGCGCAGCGTTCGGCGGGCCGACGCGACGATCTCGGAATCCGGGTCGCGGGCGACGAACTGCGCGTCGGACATCACCGCGAAGCGCCACTGCCGGCCGGCGAGCGTACCGTTCTGGATCACCACCGGGTCGCGCACGGTCTGCGCCGCCGGGGTGTCCACCGCCGGCGGTACCTTCGCCACCAGGTCGTCGAGCATCAGCGACCCCTGGTACTGGGTGTCCGCGCGGGTCTCGGCGACGTAGAACCGGTTGAGCGTCAACGGGTACGCGACGCCCGCCGGCACCGGAATCTCCACGTACTTCCAGCCGGTCCAGGTCAGGTAGTCGCCGCGCAGCAGCTGGTGGGTGCCCTGCGCGTCGATGAAGTCCAGCGTCGGCCACTCGCCGTGCCCGTTGCCGTACAACCACATCCCGAACGCCTGTGGTTGGCCCGGCACCGTGATCGGGGTCGGCGGCTTGGCGTACGCGGCCCGGGTGCCGGTCGACTTCGTGAAGTCGTAGCTCATCGACAGCGCGGTACCGGTGTGCCCGTCCGCGGCGGCCGACAGCGAACCGGTCGCGCGGGCGGCGCTGAAGCTCCACTGTGCCGCGTCGTCGAAGTTCGCGACCGGCTCGTCGGTGAGCCCGACGGTCACCGGTACCTGGGTGGCGAACCGTCCGACGTGCACGGTCACCAGGGTGGAACCGGTGTCCCGCTTGGCCTTGACGGTGAAGTTGCCGTCCGCATCGGTGCCGATCGACAGCAGCGAGTGGTCGTAGTCGAGGGTGGCGTCGGGCGGCTCGATCGGCGCGGTGTAGCCGGACGCGTCGTACCCGACGACGCCGAAGTCACCGGTCGCCGAGCCGTCCGCGAGGCCCACCCGGGCGGTGTCCGAGCCGATCCGGTCCAGCGGGCCGAGCACGTGCAGTGTCACCTTTCCTCGGGCGGTACCGCGGTGTGCGGTCACCGTCACGGTGCCGGGATGCCGGGCGTGGAAGACGCCGGCGCGGTCGACGCCGCCGACCGTACCGGGCACGGCGAGCCAGGCGGGGGTGCCCCGGGCCGGGCCGTACGTCTCGTCGTAGCCGGCGGCGGACAGCCGGCGGGTCAGGCCGGGGAAGACCCGGTCCGGGTGGCCGCCGGGCTGCGGGTCGACGGTCGGCGCGTGCTCCGGATCGGCCTTCGTGGTGACCCAGAACCCGGTCAGCCGGCCGGATCCGGCCGGTGCGGTGATCGCGAGGCCGTTGGCCACCGGCCGCTCCGAACCGTCCGACGGGCTGTTCTCCAGCGCGAGGTCGGTGCTGCCCACCTTGCGGGCGAACAGCGTCGAGGAGCCGCCGCCGTCGATGTTGATCGCGTTGTAGGCGCCCAGCTCCTTCATCATCTTCGCGAGTTCCGCGACGTAGATGCCGGCGCTGTCGGTCTGCTTGCCGTCGACGGTCAGCAGGTACATCTTGGAGCCGTCCCGGTTGAACCCGACAGCGCCGCGCGCCGCGTACTGGTCGTCCGGCGGCGACTGCACCGCGCCGTCCTTGATCAGGATCTGGTTGCCGCCGATCGCGGTGCGCAGCGTCGAGCCGTCGCTGGTGCGCGGCGAGTACGACACCGCGACCGGGTCGCCGACCTGCAGCGCCCGCAGCGAGTCGGCCCCGGCCTCCCGGCCGACCAGCACGTAGTCGCCCTTGGCGATGGTGCCGGCGCCGGGCGCGGTGGCCGCCGCCGCGACGTGGCCGTCGTGCACGGTGACCTCGGCGGTGTCCGAGGAAGCCTGCACCGGCCGGGTGCGCGACATCGCACCCCAGGCGCTGGTGTACTCGCCGATCCCGTCCTTGCCGATCCGGGTTCCGTTGTACTGCGCCAGTTTCACCGTGCCGGACGGCAGGGTGAGGGTGCCGTCGAAGTACACCTGAAGGATGCGGCCGGCGCCGTTCGCGTCGATGCCGACCGCGTTGTGCCAGTCGTCGTTGGGCGACTTGACCAGTGCCCCGCCGGAGATGCCGACGCCTTCGGGGCACCGGTGTCGTTGATGTCGAAGAAGTCGCCGTTGATCGCGGCGACCGCGCGTGGCTGCGCCTTCACCTGCTCGCGGATCGTCTGGTCGCTCGCGACCGGGTCCGCGGACAGGTAGTCGACGCCGTTGCCGCCGGACAGGTCCACCGACAGCGACTGCGCGCGCAGCCAGCCCTCCGACTCGTACCGGTCGAACGAGGAGAGCGTGACGCCCGGTGCGACCGGGCGGGTGGTGCGGTTGATCTCGACCGAGTTCGGCAGCGTGTCGGTGGCCGCGACGGTGCGGACCGGTGGCGCCGAGCGGGCGGGCTGGGTCAGGCCGGGCGCGGTGAGCCCGAGTGCGATGGTCGAGGCCACCGCGAGCGCGGCGATCCCGCGCCGCCGCCGCGATGGCCTGACCACGGGTGTCCCGGGGACGGACACGATGACTCCTACAGGTCACTGCCGGCACCGGGTCGTGCCGGCGAAGTGCCCAGTCAATCGCACCCGGATGACTTTCTACAAGACCACACCGTGACGTGGAGGAAAACTCCAACCACTCCCGGCGCGATCAGGACAGGTCGACGACCACCTTGACGTCGTCGGGCTGGCGGGTCAGGGCGTCCGGCCAGGAGGCGACCGGGACCCGGCGCGAGATCAGCCGCTCCAGCCAGCGGACGTCCGCGTTCCCCAGCGCGGTCGCCGCCTGCTCGTAGTGCGACCGGTTCGCGTTCACCGAACCGACGATCGCGTCGTTGCCCATCACCATCCGCGCGTTCAGCTCGTCCGCGCCGACCGCGATGTCCCGGGTACCCGACGAGATGCCGGTCAGGCAGATCGCCGCGTTCGGCGCGGTCATCTCGCTGATCGCGAACACCAGCGCACCGACACCCGTCGCCTCCACCACCGCGTCCGGGGCCAGCTTGAGATCCGCCAGCTCACCCGAGTGGTAGGTCGCCCCGAGGTCGGCCACCAGCTGCGGTTTCGGCCCGTCGGAGACCCGGTCGTACACGTGCGTGTCGTAGCCGCGCTGCACCGCGAGCAACGCCGCCAGCAGCCCGATCGGGCCGGCGCCGGTGATCAGCGCGACCGGATCGGGCTGGCTGGGCACCCGGGCCTGGATCAGGTCGATCTGCTCCCAGGCCTTCGCCACCACGGTGGTGGGCTCCAGCAGCACGCCGGTGGTGGCGAGACTGTCCGCGAGCCGCACCGCGAACCTCGCCGGCACCCGCCAGCGCTGCGCACCGTAGCCGTCCGCACCCTTGATGCCGCGCTCCACGTAGTCGCCGGTGCGGCAGTAGTCCCACAGCCCGGCCCGGCAGCAGTCGCAGTCGTCCGGCCGGCGAACGATGCCCACCACCAGGTCACCTTCGCGCAGCCCCGAGTCGGCCGGCGCCGCCAGCACCCGGCCCAGCGACTCGTGCCCGATCACCAGGTCGGAGCGGTCCGCCGGCGGCGCGCCGTGGGCACCGGCGACCACCTCGTGGTCGGTGCCGCAGATTCCCACCGCGAGCCCCTGCACGAGCACGTCGCCATCGGCCGGCGCCGGCTCCTCGCGCTCGGTCGCGGCGGCACTGTCCGGCTGTCCCGGCACCACGGTCATCGCTAGCACGCCTCTGCCTCCCGACGGACTGTCTCGACCCCGACCGCTCCACCGTACGGCGAGCCCGCCGCCACCGCAGGTCCGTTCGTCCACTCGGGACGGTGCGGGCGGCCGGCGGCCGGTTCAGGCGGGCTGCTCCCCGGCGGCACGACGGGTACGGCGCCCGAAACGCCGCTGCAGTGCCTCGTCGATCTGCCCGGCGTCCCGATCCCTGGTCTCCGGCACGTACCGGCCGACGAACCACAGCGCCACCGCGCAGATCGCCGCGAAGATCCAGAACGTCTGGCCCTGCCCGAGAGCGTTCGCCACCGGCAGGAACAGCAGGCTGACCACGAAGTTCGAGCCCCAGTTGACCGTCGTGGAGGCGCTGGAGCCCACCGCCCGGGCCGACGGCGGGAAGATCTCCCCGATCAGTACCCAGAAGACCGGGCCCATCCCGCCGGCGAACAGCGCGATGTAGCCGACCATGAACACCAGGGTGAGGATCGAGTTGAGGCCGGCGACGAACGCCAGCCCCAGCAACGCCATCGTCACCGTCATCCCGGTCAGCGAGAACAGCAGCAGCACCCGGCGGCCCACCCGGTCGATCAGCTTGATCGCCACCAGCGTCATCACCAGGTTGATCAGGCCGATCGCCACCGAGTACAGGATGGAGTTGCCGGCGGTCAGGCCGGTCTCCTTCATGATCGTCGGGGCGTAGTAGATGATCGTGTTGATCCCACCGAACTGCTGCGCCGCGGCCAGGGTCAACCCCACCACCAGCGCGGGCCGCACCCGCGCGGACCGCAACAGCCGCCAACCGCGTTGCGCCGGCCGGTCCGCCTCCCACTGCTGCCGACGGCGCCGGCGCTCGTCGATCAGCTTGTCCGCGGTCGCCTCGTTGGTCAGCGACACGACCAGCGCCCGCGCCTTGTCCAGCTGCCCGTGGGTGCCCTGCCACTCCGGCGACTCGGGCAGCAGGAACGCAGCCGCCAGCACCATCAGCAGCGCCGGTACCGCGCCGACGGCGAACATCCCGCGCCACAGCCCGCCGGACGAGAACGCCAGGTTGACGAAGTACGCGACGAGGATGCCGATCGTGATCAGCAGCTGGTTGAGGGTCAGGACCCGACCGCGGATCTCGGTCGGGGACAGCTCGGACAGGTACACCGGTACCGTCGACGACGCCGAGCCGACCGCGAGGCCCAACACGAGCCGCGCCACCAGCAGCATCGGGAAGTCGGCGGCGAACACCGCGATCGCGGTACCGACGATGAACACCGCGCCTTCCAGACCGAACGTCGCCCGGCGGCCGATCCGGTCCGCGACCCGCCCGGCGAGCAGCGCACCGGCCATCGCCCCCAGCAGCAGGACGCTGACCACGCTGCCCTGCTGCGCCGCGGTCAACCGGAAGTCCGGCGTGATGTACAGCAGCGCACCGGAGATGACACCGGTGTCGTAACCGAACAGGAAGCCACCGACGGCGACCAGTACCGCCCAGCGCCAGATCCGCCGCAGGCTGGCCCGCGGTACCTCGCTCATCGGCCCTTCGGTGCCTGGTTCCCGGGAGAATCCCTGCATCTGGCCGCTCCCCGTCCCCGGACGCGGCATTCGAACCGCCACGTCACCCCAGCCCCCACGCGCGGGTACGCGCCCCCACACGTTACTGGCCGTGACCGAAGATCCGGGTCAAAACCGGCACTCGTCGCCCGCGGTCGACACCCGTCCGGGTCGGTCAGTCCTCCCCGACTCCGGCAGAACGGCGGCCACCGCCCCGCGTCGCGCCGATGCTCGCCACGATCACGCACCCGATCGCCACCCACTGCCGCACCCGGAGCAGCTCGCCCAGCGCGACCAGCCCGACCAGCGCGGCGACCGCCGGCTCCAGGCTCATCAGGATGCTGAACACCCGCGGCGGCATCCGCCGCAACGCCTCCAGCTCCAGCGCGTACGGCAGGGCCGAGGACAGCACGCCCACCCCGGCACCGAGCGCCAGCAGCTTCGGGTCCAGGAACGCGGCACCACCCTGCGCGATCCCGAGCGGCGCGGCGGCCACCGCGCCCACCGCCATCGCCACCGCGAGCCCGCCGGTACCGGGAAAGCGGCGGCCGGTCTGCGCGGAACAGACGATGTAGGCGGCCCACGCTGCCGCGGCCAGCAGCGCGAACCCGATGCCCAGCGCGTCGACACCACCGCCGCCCTCGGCGAGCAGCAGCACGCCGGCGCCGGCGAGCGCCACCCAGGCCAGATCCCGTACCCGCCGCGACCCGACCACCGCCACCACCAGCGGGCCGAGGAACTCGACGGTGACCGCCACGCCCAGCGGGATGCGCGCCATCGACTGGTAGATGGCGGAGTTCATCACCGCCATCGTCAGCCCGAACACCGCCACCATGGCCAGGTCGGCGCGGCTGTGGCCGCGCAGGCTGGGGCGCGCCACGCAGAGCAGCACGGTGGCCGCGGCCAGCAGCCGTACCGCCACCACCGCGCTCGGCGGGAACACCCCGAACAGGTTCTTCGCCAGCGCCGCGCCCAGCTGGATGGACACGATGCCGAGCAGAATCAGCATCGTCGGCGGCACCGCGCCGACCGCCGAGCGGGCCAGCCGGGTCGGCGAGGCGGCACCACCCGCCCCCGGCAGCCCGGTACTGACCCGCACGCTCATGTGCTCCAGCCTGCCGGATCCGACGCCGGCGCGCGGGGCGGGACGCCGGGTCGTGGCCGACCCCACGCTCGCCCGCCACATGCTGGGACGCCCGGACGCGCCGCGGCCCGCCACCGGTACCGGTGGCGGGCCGCGGGTGCACGCTGTCCGAGGGCTGCTACTCCCCCGGCGTCGACTTCTGGATCTGCATCAGGAACTCGACGTTGGTCTTCGTCTTCTTCATCTGGTCGAGCAGCAGGTCGATCGCCTGCTGCGGGTCGAGTGCGTGCAGCACCCGGCGCAGCTTGTGCACGATCGCCAGCTCGTCCGGCGCCAGCAGGATCTCCTCGCGCCGGGTGCTGGAGGCGTTCACGTCGACAGCGGGGAAGATCCGCTTGTCGGCGATCTTGCGGTCCAGCTTCAGCTCCGAGTTACCGGTGCCCTTGAACTCCTCGAAGATGACCGTGTCCATCACCGAGCCGGTCTCCACCAGCGCGGTGGCGAGGATGGTCAGCGAGCCGCCGTTCTCGATGTTGCGGGCCGCACCCAGGAACCGCTTCGGCGGGTACAGCGCGGTCGAGTCCAGACCGCCGGACATGATGCGCCCGGACGCCGGCGCGGCCAGGTTGTACGACCGGCCGAGGCGGGTGATCGAGTCGAGCAGCACGACCACGTCGTGACCCAGCTCCACCATCCGCTTGGCGCGCTCGATGGACAGCTCGGCGACCGTGGTGTGGTCCGACGGCGGGCGGTCGAACGTGGCCGCGATGACCTCGCCCTTCACCGACCGCTGCATGTCGGTGACCTCTTCCGGCCGCTCGTCCACCAGCACCACCATCAGCAGCGCTTCCGGGTTGTTGGTGGTGATGCCGTTCGCGATCGCCTGCAGCACCATCGTCTTGCCGGCCTTCGGCGGGCTCATGATGAGCGCCCGCTGGCCCTTACCGATCGGGGTGATCAGGTCGATGATGCGGGTGGTGAAGATGTTCGGCTCGGTCTCCAGCCGCAACCGCTCCTGCGGGTACAGCGGGGTGAGCTTGTAGAACTCCGGGCGCCGCTTCGACTCCTCGGGGTCCATCCCGTTGATGGTGTCCAGCCGCACCAGCGGGTTGTACTTGTCGCGGCGCTGCTCGCCCTCCCGGGGCTGGCGCACCGCACCGGTCACCGCATCGCCGCGCCGCAGGCCGTACTTGCGGATCTGCGAGTTGGAGACGTAGACGTCGTTCGGGCCGGCCAGGTAGCCGCTGGTGCGGATGAACGCGTAGTTGTCCAGCACGTCGACGATGCCGGCGACCGGCAGCAACACGTCGTCCTCGGACAGCTGCGGTTCGTTCTCGCCGCCACGCTCGCGGCCACTGCCGCCGCGCCGGCGGTCCCGGAACCGGCGGCCCCGGCGGCGGCCGCTGCCGTCACCGTCGTCGTCGTGTCGGCCGCCGCGGTCGTTGCCGCCGCGGTCGTTCTGGTGCCGGTCGTTGCGCGGCCGGTCGTTGCCCCGGTCGGCTCGGTTGCCGCCATCGCGACCGGACTGGTCGCCGCGGTTGCCGTCGCGACCGGACTGGTCGCCGCGGTTGCCGTCGCCCCGGCCGCTCTCGCCCCGGTTGCCGTCGCGACCGGACTGGTCGCCCCGGTTGCCGTCGCCCCGGGCGCTCTCGCCCCGGTTGCCGTCGCGACCGGACTGCTCGCCGCGGGCCGGCTGCTCGGCCCGGTCGCCGCGAGGCTGGTCGGCGCGGTCGGCCTGGGCCGCGCGCTCGGGCTGGGCGGCCGAGTCGGTCGCCTTGGTGTCCCGCTCGCCGCGCGAGTCGGGCGCACCGGCGGACCGGCTGGCCCGCTGACGCGTGCGGCCACCGGTGCCGGTGGACGCCGAGTCCGCGGTACCCGGCAGTGCCTGCTGGTCGGCCATGGCCACCTCCGGCTGGGTCGCGCCGGTCGTCCGCTCCGCCTGGCGCGGCACCCGGCTCTCGGCGGCGGCTGCGCCACCGCCCTGCTTCTCCTGGATGGCGGCGATCAGCTCGCCCTTCCGCATCCGGCCAGTACCCGATATGCCGAGCGACGAAGCCAGGGTCTGCAGTTCCGACAGGAGCATGGCCGACAGGCCGGTGCCGGAGCGCCGACGCCGAGCGGTGCCGGTACCGGTCGAAGCCCGACCGGCGTCCGCACTCGCCTCGGCGGAACCCGACTTCAGGTCGGTGGTGTCGCTCAATGGATTCCTTCCCTCGTTCTGACCGGGCCTCGGCGGTGGTGCTGTCGTCTCACACCGAGCCTCGGGTGCACCTTCGTCGCTCGCGTCGAAGGTTGGTACTGCCCTGGTGGCCGAACCGGTTCCGCGTGCGGGACCGGACCTGCCGCCATGATGAACCGCGGGTGCGACACCTCCCAGCTCGCAGCCCCGGCCCGCGACCGGCCCTGCGGGTACGTGCCACCGGCGGAAGGTCGCCGGGGAAGCACCGCTTGGCGCCGAAACCGTCCCCCCGACCGAACCTGTCCCGCCACCACCACCGGCCCGCGCGGCCGGATCGCACGCGTTCCGAGTCGCACTGCATTCCGCATCGCGCTGCGTTCCGATCCACAGGGACCGCTGGCTTTGGGGAGGAACCGGACCATCGGGAGTCTGTCTCTCGGGAAGCCCGCCCGGTGGGATCGGCTTCGCGGCGGTCGACTGTTCAGATGCATTGATCTGCACAGATGCACTGCCGACAAAGAACGTGTCCTTGGGGAGCACTTGCCCGGGGAGATCGCGACGGGCGGCTGTACCACCGTTGAGCGTAGTCGCCGGTGCCTACCTGGGGCAACAACATCCGGGTGGGATGTGTTCCCGTGTGTCGCCCGCCGCGCCTGGCTGGCCGCGACGACGCCACCGCAGCGGACACCGCCGACGATCACGTGGACGCGACGCACGGCGCCGAACGCCGGCCTCCCGACCACGGGACCTCTCAGTTGCAAACTCTAGCGCCTGTCGCATCGACCGCGAGCGGCAGTGTCACAAATCCCGGACCGAACTCCGTAACGGCCTCACCGAGACGCTCCTGACCTGCGGAAACATCTCCACTGAGGAGGGCCAGAACGGTCGGTCCGGCGCCGGAGAGCACGGCCGGGAGACCCGCCGTACGCAAGGCGCCGACCAGGGCCAGGCTCGCCGGCATCGCCGGCTCGCGGTAGCGCTGGTGCAGCCGGTCCTCGGTGGCCGGCAGCAGCAGCTCCGGCGCCGCGGTGAGCGCGTGCACCAGCAGCGCCGCCCGGCCGGCGGTGGCCGCCGCGTCGGCGTGCGGGACCTGCGCCGGCAGCAACGCACGAGCCTGCGCGGTGCGCCCCTGCACCGCCGGGATCAGCGCCACCGGGTGCAGGTCGGCGACCGGATCCAGCCGTACCGCGTGGGCGGTGCCGGCGTCGTCGATCCAGGCGATGGTGGCCCCGCCGTAAAGGCACGGCGCGACGTTGTCCGGGTGCCCCTCGGCTGCCGCGGCCCAGCGCAGCGCGGTCTCGGTCGGCAGCGCGGTACCGGCGAGCGCGGCGCCGAGCAGGATGCCGGCGACGATCGCCGCGGACGAGGAGCCGAGACCGCGGGCGTGCGGGATCCGGTTGGTACAGCGCAGCTCCAGTCCCCGCGGCCGGCCGCCGAGGCGGTCCAGGGTGGTGAGCGCCGTCGCCGCGACGAGGTGGCTGTCGTCGGTCGGTACCGCGCCGGCGCCCTCGCCGGTGGCGACGACCCGGACGCCGTCACCGCTCGCGCGGGCGGCGACCTCGTCGTAGCGGGCGAGCGAGAGACCGAGGGCGTCGAAGCCGGGGCCGAGATTGGCGCTGGTGGCCGGCACCCGGACGCGCACCCACCCGTCGCCCGCGGGCAGGTCGCCGTCGCGCTGGCCCTGGTCGGGGCGGTCCGGGCCGGGCGGTTGCTGGTCGCGCATGGGGTCATCTCACCATCGCGGCGCCGAGGTGGCGACGACGCCCCGGGCGTGTCCCACGCCGGCAGGAGGCGGCCGACACACCCCGGCCACCAACCGGACTCGAAGTGACATTTCTCCGACCCGCCTTGTGACCGACGCCTCGTCTGGTGCACTCTGCCTCGGGCGGACTGACTTATCCCCAGTGTCCGTCGTTCTCTCGCCCTGAAGAACAAGGGGTTCAGATGACACAACCGTCCCGATCAGCCGCGCGCCGGCGGCGCCGGCTGCTGCCCGTCCTCGCCGGGCTCAGCGGCGCGCTGCTGCTGGCCGCCACCGCTCCCGCCCAGTCCGCGCCGGCCGGCCGCGCCGCACCGGGCGGCGCGGCGCGGTCGGCCGACCCGCTGCCGCTGGCCAACTACGACGCCCGCACCGACGATCCCGGCGCGCGCCGCACCCTCGCCGCGCGCGACGCCCGCGCCGCGGCGAAGCCGGCCGCCGGGGTTGCCGCGCTCCGGCACCGGCTCGGTACCGAGGGGATCGTCGACATCGACCCGCTCACCGGTACCGCGCGGCAGGTGGCCAACACCGACGGCTACCTGACCGGTACCTCGTCGGCGAGGCCGGCCGACGTCGCGCTGCGCTACGTGCGCGCGCACCGCGACGTGTTCGGGCTGTCCGACGCGGCGGTGGCCGACCTGGCCCTGCGCCGCGACTACGTGGACGTGGCCGGGACGCACCACCTGTCGTACACCCAGAGCGTGGCCGGGGTGCCGGTGTTCGGCAACGGCCTGCAGGCCAACGTGTCCCGCACCGGCCGGCTGATCAGCGTGCTCGGCTCGCCGGTCGCCTCGTTGCCGGCCCGGGTCGGCACCGCCACGCTGTCGGCCGCCGAGGCCCGCCGGGCCGCGGTACGCAACGCCGGGCAGTCCGCGACCGCGCAGCCGGCGAAGGTGGCCGGCGGCGAGACCACCTTCGCCGGTGGCGACACCGCGCGCCAGGTGGTGTTCGAGACGGTGCACGGGCCGCGGCTGGCCTGGCAGACCATCACCACGCCGGCCAAGGGCGAGATGTACCTGCACGTGCTGGACGCGCGCACCGGCCGGGTGCTGTACCGGCAGGACCTGGTCGACAACGAGTCGGCGCGGGCGACGGTCTGGGACAACTACCCGGGTGCCCGCCGCGGCGGGCGGGCCCGCAGCCGCAGCCTGACCGCGCACGGCTGGCTGCCCCGCGGCGCGAGCACACTGGACGGCAACAACGCGCACGTCTACTCCGACCTCAACGACAACAACCGGCCGGACGCCGGCGAGGAGGTGCCGGCCAACGCGAACGGGTCGTTCGTGTTCGGCTTCACCAACTTCGACGCGCAGAACCCGGGCAAGGGCTGTTCGGCGGCGTACCCGTGCTCGTGGGATCCGAACACGCCGAACTCCTGGCAGGCCAACCGGAAGCAGAACGCCGCGCAGGTGTTCTACTTCCTCGGCAAGTACCACGACCACCTGGCGGCGCGGCCGATCGGGTTCACCCGGGCGGCCGGCAACTTCGACGCCCGGGACGGTGACGCGGTCCAGGCCGAGCCGGACGACGGCGCGAACACCGCCGACGGGCTGCCCGACTCCGCGCACGTGGACAACGCGAACATGGCCACTCCGCCGGACGGCCAGGCGCCGCGGATGCAGATGTACCTGTGGAACGACCCGGCCGACCAGTCCGACGGCTTCATCCCGTCCAACGGCGGCGACGAGGCGGACGTGGTGTACCACGAGTACACCCACGGGCTGTCCAACCGGCTGGTGGTCGACGCGAACGGGCTGTCCACGCTGGGCAACGTGCAGGCCGGCTCGATGGGCGAGGCGTGGAGCGACTTCTACGCCTACGACTTCCTGGTCGACCAGCACTACTTCACCGACAGCCGGTACCGGTCCGGCGACCTGAACATCGGCATCTACGTCGGGCACGGGCAGACGATCCGTACCCAGCCGCTGGACTGCGCGGTCGGCGCCTCGGCGACGGTGTGCCCCGGCACCAAGGCCGCCGGGCCGGGCGGCTACACCTACGGCGACTTCGGCAAGATCTCCTCGCGCGGTACCGAGGTGCACGCCGACGGGGAGATCTGGGCCGAGACGCTGTGGGACCTGCGGACCCGGCTGGGCAGCCGGCTGACCGAGTCGCTGGTGACCCGGGCGATGGAGCTGTCCGCGAACAACCCGTCGTTCCTGGACGAGCGCAACGCGATCCTGATGGCCGACACCGTGGTCAACCACGGCCGGGCGCACAAGGCGATCTGGCAGGTGTTCGCGCACCGCGGGATGGGCTACTTCGCCGGTTCGCTGTCCGGTGACGACACGCAGCCGGTGGAGGACTTCTCGATGCCGCCGGCCAAGGGCACCCCGACCGGTACGGTCTCGGGCACCGTCACCGACTCCGCCGGTGCCGGGGTCTCCGGCGCGACGGTCGCCTTCGGCGGGCACGCCTCCGGCTACCTCGGTGACTTCGCCGGCGTGACCGACGCCGACGGGCACTACTCGATCGGCGGCATCCCGGCCGGCACCTACCCGAAGGTGTTCGCCAGCGGCCCCGGCTACGAGCAGTCCGACCAGCGGTCGATCTCGGTGTCGTCGAACGGGACCACGGCCGACTGGTCGCTGGTGCGCGACTGGGCGGCGGTGTCCGGCGGCGCCAGCATCGCCGACTTCAACGGCCCCGACTACACCCCGGACTGTGGCCCGGACGGGCTGTACGACGCGACGCAGGGGCACGGCTGGGGCTCCGACGTGGTCGGCGGCAAGGACGGGGTCGGGATCGACCCGCGGCACGTGACGGTGGCGCTGCCGACCGCGGTGGACATCGCGGAGCTGCGCATCGACCCGTCCGCGACCTG
The DNA here is from genome assembly GCF_016865425.1 of Actinocatenispora thailandica. Taxonomy (NCBI): domain Bacteria; kingdom Bacillati; phylum Actinomycetota; class Actinomycetes; order Micromonosporales; family Micromonosporaceae; genus Actinocatenispora; species Actinocatenispora thailandica. The sequence goes on from NZ_AP023355.1 coordinate 3,970,405, forward strand.
TGGCGACGACCAGTCCGCCTCGGCCGGCGACTACCAGGTGGAGACGTCGACCGACGGCAAGACCTGGACGGTGGCGGCGAAGGGCCACTTCGGCCCGGACGCGTTCCACACGTACACCACGGTGTCGCTGACCGCCGGCGCGACCGGGGTCAAGTACCTGCGCTACACGATCCTCGGTTCGCAGGTGAGCGACTACGGCATCAGCTGCGCCAGCCGGCCGGTGTCCGGCTGCTTCTACGTGGACAGCACCGAGGTGCTGGTGCACGGCTCACCGAGCTGACCCGTTGCCGGCTCCACCGCGGGGCGCGACCCGACCGGGTCGCGCCCCGCTGCCGTGCGGTGCCCCGCACGGCGGGCCACGGTGATCGCCGACTCGGCGCGCCATGCGACCTAGGTAGCTGAGCCACTCTCGCTGCCCGGTCCGGTCCGCGACACCGGATCGTTCGCCGCCGGCCGGCCCGCGGTGCGGGGGCGCAACGCCAGCCAGCAGGCGATCGCCGCGTACCCGCACACCACGGCCAGACCACCCCACCACGGCAGCGGCAGGTACCCGGCGGACGGCGCGAAGTGTGCGGTCACCTGGTCGAAGCGGGTGTTGCTGGACAGCACCGCGAAGCCCGCCGCCGGGCTGAGCCGCAGCAGCCAGTCGGCCACCGCGTCCGGCAGCAGCGGCACCCTACCGACCGCGTACGGCAGCAGCAGCGTCACCGTGCCGACCAGCGCGCCGAGCCATCCTCGCCGGCACCACGTCCCCAGCCCGTACCCGAAGGCGGCGCCGGCGGCGAGCAGAGCGGCCGCGCCGACCACGACGCGCAGCTCGGTGCCCAGCGGTACCGCGATCACCGCGGAGCCCGCCGCCCGGAGCGCCGCCACCCCCGCCGGCACCGCGATCGCGGCGGCGACGAGGCCGGCGACACCGGTGGCCACGACGAGCACCCCGAGCCGGGCCAGCCGGTACCGCCGGCCACCGGCACCGGGCTCGCCGTCGCCCGCCGGGCGACGGCGCCCACCGCGGCCGGCACCGAAGCGGGCGGCGACGATCAGCACCAGAAGCAGCGCGAGCGGCAGACCGCCGAGGGTGTCCCCGACCGACGCCGCGTGCTGCTCACCGATCGGGCCGATGTCGCCGGTACCGGTGACGGCGAGCGTGCCGCCGCGGGCCACCAACCCGGGAGCTCGGTGGTACCGCTCCCAGTCGGTCTGGCCCATCTCACCGATCGGCCCGGCGGCCCAGTGCGCGGAGGTCGCGCCGGTCAGCGACACATGGTCGAAGGTGCCGGTGACCTGGGTGAAGCGGACCTGCTCCAGGCTGCCCCCCAGGCCGACCCGCCGCAGGGTCAGGTCGCCGGGTGAGGCCGCGAACAGGCCGATGTCCACCCTGGCGCCCAGATGCTTCGGCCGGACCACGCCGACCCGCCGCCAGCGCCTACCGTCGGCCGACTCCTCGCCGACCACCGTGCCGCCGGTGCGGGTCAGGCGCAGCCAGCGCGGCGCCGCGGTGCGGGGGCTGCCGGCGATGTCGTGCACGTAGTCGTACTGCAGCCGCACGCCGTGCCGGCCGGTCCGCATCAGCGCCGCGTAGCTGGAGCCGGGGCGCAGCCCGTCCTTGACGATGATGCCGACCTTCGCCCAGGGCACCAGCCCCGCGACGATCGTGTCGTGGTGCGGCGGCGGGTAGGTGATCACGCCGGTCATGCCGGCCAGCCGTACCGTCAGCGAGCCGTCGCCGGTCAGCGTCCGGTGCGCGAAGTAGAAGTGGTCGTCGACGGTGCGCCCGCCCGGCCCGACCGGGTCGGTCGGGCACGCGGTCGGCATGTTGCCCGCGCTGCAACTCGACCGGTTCAGGTAGGCGGTGCCCAGCGCCACGGCGACGACGGTCAGGACGGCGACCGCCAGCGCCACGAGGCGGGCCGGGGTACGAAACGCGGTCCAGGCCCGGCGCAGCGCGGGTGGATCCTCGGTCATGGTGGACATACCGCGGTTCTAGCCGCGATCCGGTCACACCGGCCGCACCGTGGTTGTCACCCCGCTGTTAGGTCCGGCGCGGCATGCTGGGGCGATGCCACCTCGCGCGCTCCGCCGGACCGTCCGGGTCCGGTTCACCGCCCTGTACTCCGGGCTGTTCCTGGGCTCCGGCGCGCTGCTGCTGGCGCTCGCGTACGGGTTCACCGCCGGGACCCAGCGGTCGGTCTCCCGCCAGGTGCCCGGCACCGGCGGCAGCACCGGGACCGCCGAGCAACTGCGACGGCTGCAGGCCGAGCTGGCCGACGCGCACGCCAGCCAGACCCGGCAACTGCTGCTCGGCTGCCTGCTGGCGCTCGCGGTGATGGCGGCGCTGTCGGTACTGCTGGGTACCGGGATGGCGCGGCGGGTGCTGCGCCCGCTGCGCGAGATCACCGCAGCCACCCGGCGCATCTCCGCGGCGAACCTGGACCAGCGGCTGGCCGTACCGGGGCCGGACGACGAGGTGAAGGACCTGGCGGACACGATCGACGGGCTGCTGGCCCGGTTGGAAGCGTCGTTCGCGGCACAGCGCCGGTTCGTCGCGGACGCCTCGCACGAGCTGCGGACCCCGCTGACCACGATGCGCGCGGCACTCGACGTGGCCGCGGCCAAACCGGCGCCGGCGCCGCAGACGGTGGCGCTCGCCGGCCGGCTGCGCACCGAGCTGGACCGCGTCGACGGGCTGCTGTCCGGGCTGCTGGTGCTGGCCCGCGCCGAGCACGGCGCGCTGCGCGACCGCGTCCCGGTGCCGCTCGACGGGCTGGTGGCCGACGCGCTGGCCGACCGTGCCGACCAGATCGCGGTACGCCGGCTCGCGGTGACGCTCGACGGTGCCGGCGACCCGGTCGGGTACGGGGATCGCACGCTGCTCGCCCGGCTGGTGGCGAACCTGGTCGACAACGCCGTGGTGCACAACGCACCGGGCGGCTGGATCCGGATCACCACCGGAGTCACCCAGGACGAGGCGTGGCTGACCGTCGCGACCGGTGGGCCGGTCCTCGATCCGGCCCGGCTCACCGAGTTGACCCGGCCGTTCCGCCGGCTCGCCGCCGACCGGACCCGGTCGGACACCGGCTCCGGGCTCGGCCTGTCGATCGTCGCCGCGATCGCCGCCGCGCACCACGGCAACCTGGCCCTCACCGCGCCGGCGACCGGCGGCCTGACCGCGACGGTACGGCTGCCCCGGGTCGCGGTATGAGGGCCGGCCGGGGATCGCGGAGGGCGGCGTGAGGGTACTGGTGGTGGAGGACGCGCGGGCGCTCGCCGAGGTGATCGCCGAGGGACTGCGCGACGCCGGGATGGCGGTCGACGTCGCCGGCGACGGGATCGAGGCCGCCGCCCGGCTCGACCGCAACCGGTACGAGGTGGTCCTGCTGGACCGCGACCTGCCCGGCATCCATGGCGACACGCTCTCCCGGATGATCGCCGAGGCCGAGGACCGGCCGATGGTGCTGATGCTCACCGCGGCCGGCTCACCGGACGACCGGGTGGACGGGCTGTCCGCCGGCGCCGACGACTACCTCGCCAAGCCGTTCCACTTCCCCGAGCTGATCCTGCGCATCCACGCGCTCGCCCGGCGCCGGCCGGTGGCCCGGCCGCGTACCCTGCGGGTCGCCGGGATCGAGCTGGATCCGGTGCGGCGCAGCGTGTTCCGCTCCGGTCGGCGGCTCGAGCTGTCGGTCAAGGAGTTCGCCGTGCTCGCCGCGCTGCTGCGCGCGAGCCCCGGCTACCTGAGCACCGAGGACCTGCTCGACCGGGTGTGGGACGAGCACGCCGACCCGTTCACCAACACCGTCACGGTCACCATCGGCCGGCTGCGCCGCAAGCTCGGCGACCCGCCGGTGCTCACCACCCTGCCCGGCGCCGGCTACCGGATCGCCTGAGCCGGGGCCGGATCCCGGCAGCGGCCGGCCCCGGCCACACCGTGCGGGGCCGGCCGCCGGTCACTCCGCCGCGGTCGCCTCCTCCGGCAGGGCGACGCGACCACCTGGCGCGGTGCCGCCGGCGTCCCGCGGCTCGGTGGTCGTCACGGGGGCGGCCGACTGCTCCGCCGTCGCGACCGCACCGCCCACCGCGGCGCTGTCGGCGTCCTTCGGCTCCGTGGTCACCGCGCGGGACCGGGCGGCCCGGCGGTCGTCCTTGCGCAGCGACACCTTGCCCTTGGAGATCCAGGCGATCCGCGGCGCCCGGCGCGCCACCGTACTGTCGTGGGTGACCGTGATCAGGGTCAGGCCGCGGTCCTTCCACAGCCCTTCCAGCAACGCGATGATCTCGTCCCGGGTGTCCTCGTCCAGGTTGCCGGTCGGCTCGTCGGCCAGCAGCACCGCCGGCTCGGTCACCAGTGCCCGGGCGATCGCGACCCGCTGCTGCTGCCCGCCGGACAGCTCCGCCGGCAGGTGCCCGCTGCGGTCGGCCAACCCGACGTCGGCCAGCGCCCTGCCGGCGCGCTCCCGCCGGCTCGCGGCCGACACCTTCAGCGGCACCAGCGCGGTTTCCACGTTCTCCTGCGCGGTCAGGGTCGGGATCAGGTTGAAGAACTGGAACACGAACCCGAACGACCGGGCCCGCACGCCGGCGAGCCGACGCTCGGACAGCCGCGCCAGGTCGTCGCCGTCGAAGAGCACGCTGCCCGAACTCGGCCGGTCCAGCGCGCCGAGCAGCTGCAGCAGCGTGGTCTTGCCGTGCCCGGTCGGGCCCTGGATCGCGAGCCAGTCGCCGTCCGCGACGGTCAGGTCGACCCCGTCGAGCGCCCGGACCTCCTTGCGCCCCTTGGTGAAGCGCTTCGTCACCTCGGTGAGTGCGTACATCGCCATCCCCTCTAGTCGACTCGTCGCAGGGCGTCCGCCGGGCGCAGCCGGGCCGCCCGCCACCCGCCGAAGCCACCGGCGATCAGGCCACCGGCGACGGCCAGCGCCACCGCGAGGACGACGGTGCCGATGGTGACCGACGCCGCCAGGTGCACCTCGACGGTGTGCTGCGCGGCGCGGGCGAAGCCGCCGCCGAACCGGCCGCCGCCCGGCCCCGCACCGGCGCCGCCGGCCGGGCCGCTGGGCATCGTCGCGGTCAACGCGGGCGCCAGCCGGTTCACCAGGTACGTACCGAGGAAGCCGAGCGCGACTCCGAGCACACCGCCGAGCACACCCTGCACCAGCGCCTCGCCGAGCACCTGGCCGACGATCCGGCGGGTACGCCAGCCGAGCGCCTTGAGCGTGCCGAACTCGCGGATGCGCCGGCTCACCGCGCTGACCGTGAACAGTGCCGCGGTCACGAACGCCGCGATCAGCACCACCACAGCCAGCCAGCGGCCCAGGTTGCCGGCCAGCGACGCGGCACCCGACAGCGAACCCGAGACCTCGCCGGCCAGGTCGGACGAGCTGGTCACCGTCGCCTTCGGCAGCACCTTCCGCACCTCGCCGCCGGCCGCGTCGACCGCCGACGCGCTGGTCGCCTTGACGTAGATGGTGGTCACCTTGCCGGGCAGGTTCGCCAGCCCCTGCGCGGCGGCGAGCGGCAGGTACACGTCGGAGCCCTGGTCGGCCCCGGAGACCACGCCGACGACGGTGAACTTGGTACCCGCGACGGTGAGGGTCTTGCCCTTGGCCAGCCCGCGCTGCTTGGCGAAACCGCTGGCGAGCACCGCCACCTTGCCCTTCGCGTCGCTGCTGGCGAAGCTGCGGCCGGCGGTCACCCGGACCGAGGACAGCGGCCCCACGCCCGGCGCGGACAGGTCGACGCCGGCAATCGAGTACGTGTCCACGTTGATCGGCGGCTGGCTCGGCGCCGCGCCGGACGCGCCGCCGGAGCCGCCGCGGGCGAACCCACCCGGGCCGCCCCGCCCGGTGCCCTGGCCGCCGCTCTGCTGCTGCGCGAACTTCCCGTCGACCTTCACGTCGGTCAGGCTCAGCCCGCCGGCCGCGGCGGACACGTGTGGCTGCCGCGCGACCTTCGCCACCGTCGCCGCATCGAAGCTCTGCAGTCCGATGCCGGCCGTCACCCGGTCGGTACTGAAGCTCTTCCGGCTCTGGTCGCTGCCGCGCTGGCGCTGCACGTCGAAGCGTTGCGGGCCGCCGCTGCCCCGGGTTGCCTGCTGGGTGACGCTGATGTCGGTGCCGACGCCGTACAGCGAGTGCAGCACGGACTGCTGCGCGGCCTGCACGCCGGCCGACAGCGCGGTGACGGTGACGGTCAGCCCGATCCCCAGCGCCAGGCCGAGCGCCACGACGATCGCCTGCCGTCGTCGGCGCCGCAGCTCGCGGCGCAGATAGGTGAGAAACATGTCGAATCCTCCAGCACGTGGCGGCCGGGGCGCGATGGTGCGCACCGGTACCGGCCGGCGCACAGTGTCCGGCGGCACGCTGTGCGGAGGCTGTGCCGCGGATGGGGCATGTCTCTGCGCCCGCACCCGACGTCCGGAAAGCCGGAATCACCTGCGGCACGGCGCATCGAGCGAGGCACCGGGCAGCACGAAGCAGCCGGCCGCGCCGGGCGGGTCGCGCCGCCGCCACGCGCCGCCGGCGCGGACCCGGTCGACCACCACGTACCGCCGGGGCCGCCCGCGGTCAGGAGATGATCGAGACGTCGATCCGGTAGCCGGCGCCGCCGGACAGCTTCAGCTCCACGTTCGCCGGCGCCTGGTCATCCAGGTAGAACGTCCGGCCGTTGCGGAAGGCGTCCCGCACGTCCTGCTGGCCCGGCGGGTTCTTGCTGTGCTCGGCCAGCCAGCCGGCGGTGGCGCCGACCGGGTCGGCGCCCTGCCCGGTGCCGCCGGTCCAGGTCGCACTCAACTCGGTGTGGTGCGGCGCGCGCGGCTCGCCCTGCTCCTCGAACCCGTCCGGACGGCCGATCCGGTGGTAGATCGCGAGGGTCGCCTGCTCCTGCCGATGGTGCTGCCACACGTTGAAGCCGGCGATGCCGCAGCCGATCAGCACCAGCACGCAGAACCCGCCGACCAGGCCGATGATCAGGCCCTTGTGCGACTTGCGGGGGCCACGGGGCCGCGCCGGCGCCGGCCAGCCCGCCGCGCCACCGGGTCCGCCGGCGACCGGCGGGTAGTCGGCGCCCGGCTGGTCGGCGATCAACGGGACGTTCGGCCCGATCGGGCCCGGCGGGCCGCCGAACCCGGGACCCGGCCCATCTGGCGCAGCGCCGTGGCCCGGCGCCGGCTGCCCGTACGGCGGCGGGCCGGGCCGACCGTACGGCGGGCCGGGCTGACCGTACGGCGGGCCGTTGCGGCCGTCGGGCGGCGGTGCTCCCGGCCCGTTCATCGCCATCTGCCTGCCCTCTCCCCCGGTGGCGCCGCGTCACGCCGTGCGGCCGGCAGCATAACCGGTCGACGCACCCGAACCCGGTCGGACCCGGTCGCGCTGGTCGAACCGGTCGCGCTGGTCGAGCCGCTCGGGCTGGTCGCGCTGGTCGAACCGGTCGCGCTGGTCGAGCCGCTCGGGCTGGTCGCGCTGGTCGAGCCGCTCGGGCTGGTCGCGCTGGTCGAACCGGTCGGGCTGGTCGAACCGGCCCGGCCGGTCGGGCTGGTCGAACCGGCTGAGCCGGTTGAGCCGGCTGAGCCGGTCGGGCCGGTCGGGCCGGTCAGGCCGGCGAGCAGCCCCGCCGCGACCAGGACCGCACCCGCCAACTGCCCCGGCCCGAACCGGCCGGTACCCAGCAGCGGCGCGACCGCCGTGGCAACCAACGGGGTCAGACCGGAATAGAGCGTGGCCCGGGCGGCGCCGAGCCGGCCGAGCGCCGTGTACCAGGCGAGGAACGCCAGCACCGTCACCGGCAGGGCGAGCCAGAGCAGCCCGGCCGCCTCGGTCGCGGTGGGCAGCCGCACCGCAGCCGGCCCGTCGGTCACGAACCCCACCGCCAGCGCCTCGACCGCCGCCAGCGCGCAGCCGTAGCCGGCGACCCGGATCGCACCGAGCCGCGGCAGCAGCGGTGCCGCCTGGGCGGAGAACGCCACCTCACCGACCAGCGCCAGCACCGACCAGCCGAGCCCCGCGAGGTCGCTGTCGCCGAAACCCTGCACCACCGCGGCACCGGCGACGACCAGCGCGGCGGCGAGCACCGGTCGCCAGCGGCCCACCGCACCCGCACGCACGGCCGCGACCAGCGCGAACACGATCGGACTGGCCGCGATGAACACCCCCGGGACGGCCGGCTCGGCGGTGCGCAGGGCGGCGAGGATGGCGAGGTTGAACCCGACCATGCCGGTCGCCGCGAGCAGCGCGAGCCGGAGCATCTCGCCGCCGCTGACCCGGACCCGCGGGCCGCGCCGGGCCAGCAGCAGCAGGATTACCGCCGCCACCCCGTACCGCAGCGCCTGGCCACCCGGGTACGGGTAGTGCGGCAGCAGGCTGGACGCCACCACCGAGGTACCGATCAGCCCCATCGCACCGGCGGCGAGCAGGTGCGGGGTGCGGGCGCCGGCAGCGGGTGGTCGGGTACCGATCCGGGAGGTCATGACGGCACGCTAGCCAGCAGATCGGTCCTCGATTAAGGTCCAATCCGATGGAGGTTTCGTGGACCAGTCCGGCGTGGGAGCTGCTGCTGCCGGCGGTTCGGGCGCCGCGCCGCCAGCGCCGCCGGCTGCTCGAGTCGGCCCTGCGGGACGCGGTCCGCTCCGGGCGGATCGCCCCGGGCACCCGGCTGCCCGCGTCCCGCGCGCTCGCCGCCGACCTGGGCGTCTCCCGCGGCCTGGTCACCAGCGTGTACGACCAGCTGCGCGCCGAGGGCTACCTGGACGGCCGGCCCGGCTCGGGCACCTACGCGGGCGGCGGCCGCACCCCGCCCGGTACGACGGCGGCAGCCACCGCACCGGGCGTCCCGCCCGGCGGGCGCCGGGAGACGCCGCACCCCGGTGCGGTCGCCCGGGGCGGGGCGCCGGGCGGCGGCGAGGCGGCGCCCGGCCCGGCCACCCGGTTCGACTTCCGGCCGGGGCAGGCCGATCCGCGGCTGTTCCCGCGCGCCGCCTGGGGCCGGCTGTACCGGCAGGTGCTGGCCGGCACGCCGGACGCGGCGCTGCGCTACGGGGACCCGCGCGGAGTGCCCGAGGTGCGTACCGCCCTCGCCGAGGTGCTGATCCGCCGCCGCGGCGTGGTCGCCAGCCCGGACCGGATCGTGGTCTGCGGCGGCGTCGCCCAGGCGATCAGCCTGCTGACCCGGGTACTGGCCGCGGCCGGGCACACCACGATCGCGGTCGAGGACCCGGGTGCGCCGGAGCATGCGATGTTGGCCGGTACCAACGGGCTGGCGCCGCTGCCGGTTCCGGTCGGTACCGCCGGCCCGGCCCTCGACGCCGCGCCGACCCGGGCCGCGCTCGTCACGCCGGCACACCAGTTCCCGACCGGTGTCGCCTACCCGCCCGAGGTGCGTTCCGCGCTGGCCTCCTGGGCGTCCACAGTGGATGGTCTGCTGATCGAGGACGACTACGACGGCGACTTCCGCTACGACCGGGCACCCGTCGGCGCCCTGCAGGGTCTCGCGCCGGACCGGGTGGCCTACACCGGTTCGGTGTCCAAGTCGCTCGCGTCCGGGCTGCGGCTCGGCTGGCTGGTGGTGCCGGATCGGTGGCTGTCGGCGGTCGTCGAGCGCAAGCGCGCCGACGACCTGTGCGGGCCCGTACTCGAACAGCGGACGCTCGCCGCGTTCCTCACCACCGGCCGGTACGACGCGCATCTGCGCCGCTGCCAGCGGATCTACCGGGCCCGGCGGGACAGCCTCGTCGCCGCGGTCCGGGAGTACCTGCCGGCGGCACGCATCACCGGCATCGCCGCCGGCCTGCACGCCGTACTGCACCTGCCCGGCGGGGACGAGGCGGCGCTGGCCGCAGCGGCGCACCGCGCCGGGATCCAGCTGCGCGGGCTGCGGCACCACGGATCGACCGGAACGCCCGGCTTCGTGTTCGGTTACGCACACCTGACCCCCGACACGATCACCGCCGGCGTCGCCGCGCTCGCCGCCGCCTGGCGCACCTGACCCCCTCCCCGACGCGGAGCACGGGAGCCGGGCCGCGGGTCTGCGCGCGCCGGTTCAGGTGAGGCCGAGGGAGGCCGCCGCGGCGTGCGCGTCGACCGGGATCGTGGTCGGCGCCGGCGCGGTGGACACCGCCCAGTCCGGGTCCTTGAGGCCGTGCCCGGTCACGGTGCAGACGACCGTCTGGCCGCGCTCGATCAGCCCGGCGTCCACCGACCGGAGCAGGCCGGCCACGCTCGCCGCGCTGGCCAGCTCGACGAACACGCCCTCGGTGCGGGCGAGCAGCTTGTACGCGGCGAGGATCTCCCGGTCGGTGACCGCATCGATCCGCCCGTTCGACGCGTCCCGCGCGTCGACCGCCTTCGTCCAGCTGGCCGGGTTGCCGATCCGGATCGCGGTCGCGATCGTCTGCGGCTGCCGGACCACCTCGCCGCGCACGATCGGTGCCGACTCGGACGCCTGGAAACCGAACATCCGCGGGGTGTGCGTCGCGTTGCCGGCCCGCTCGTCCTCGACGTAGCCCTTCCAGTACGCGGTGATGTTGCCGGCGTTGCCGACCGGCAGGCAGTGGATGTCCGGCGCGTCGCCGAGCGCCCCGACGATCTCGAACGCGGCGGTCTTCTGCCCCTCGATGCGGTAGGGGTTGACCGAGTTCATCAGCGCGACCGGGTAGTCGATCGACAGCTTGGAGGCGAGCGCCAGGCAGTCGTCGAAGTTGCCGTCGACCTGCAGCAGCTTCGCACCGTGCACCAGGCCCTGGGCGAGCTTGCCGAGCGCCACCTTGCCCTGCGGGATCAGCACCGCGCACAGCACCCCGGCCCGCGCCGCGTACGCCGCGGCGCTGGCCGAGGTGTTCCCGGTGGAGGCGCAGATGACCGCCTTCGCGCCGTCCTCGATGGCCTTGGAGATCGCCACCGTCATGCCGCGGTCCTTGAACGACCCGGTCGGGTTCATCCCCTCGACCTTGAGGTACACCGTGCAGCCGGTGCGGGTGGACAGCTGCTCGGCGGGCACCAGCGGGGTGCCGCCCTCGTACAGCGTGACGACCGGGGTGGTGTCGGTGACCGGAAGCCGGTCGGCGAACTCGTTGATCACGCCGCGCCAGGTGCGCACGTCTACTCTCCCTCTACCCGCATCACGCTGGCGACCTGCCGCACGATGTCCAGCTTCGCCAGGGCGTCCACAGTGGACCGCAACGCTGCGTCCGGCGCCCGGTGCGTGACGATCACCAGCAGCGCCTCGCCGCCGCTACCGGCCTCACCGCCGCGGCCCTCCTGCCGCACGGTCTGGATGCTCACCCCGTGCTCGGCGAACAGCGCCGCCACCTGGGCGAGCACCCCGGCGCGGTCGGCCACGTCCAGCGAGATGTGGTACCGGGTGGCGACCTCGCCCATCGGCCGCACCCGCAGGTTGGCGTACGCCGAGTCGGCGACCGCGGAGCGGCCCAGCCGCCGGTTGCGGGCCACCGCGACCACGTCGCCGAGCACCGCGGAGGCGGTCGGCGCACCGCCCGCGCCCGCCCCGTAGAACATCAGCCGGCCGGCCGCCTGCGCCTCGACGAACACCGCGTTGTACGCGTCGCCGACGCTGGCCAGCGGGTGGCTGCGCGGGATCATCGCCGGGTGCACCCGGGCCGACACCGACTCCGAGCCGTCCTCGTCCCGGCGCAGCTCGGCGATGCACAGCAGCTTCACCACGCAGCCCATCTCCTGCGCGCTGGCCACGTCGGCGGCGGTCACCTCGGTGATGCCCAGCCGGTACACGTCGGCGGCGGTGACCCGGGTGTGGAACCCCAGCGAGGCGAGGATGGCGGCCTTCGCCGCGGCGTCGAACCCCTCCACGTCGGCGGTCGGATCCGCCTCCGCGTAACCGAGCTCGGTCGCCTCGTCCAGCGCCTCGCCGAACCCGGCGCCGGAACTGTCCATCTTGGACAGGATGTAGTTGGTGGTGCCGTTGACGATGCCGGTGATCCGGGTGATCCGGTCGCCGTGCAACGACTCGCGTAGCGGCCGCAACAGCGGGATCGCACCGGCGACCGCGGCCTCGTAGTAGAGGTCGGCGTCGCCGTCGGCCGCCGCCGCCGCGAGGGTCGCGGTGTCCTCGGCCAGCAGCGCCTTGTTCGCGGTGACCACGCTCTTGCCCGCGGACAGCGCCTGCACCAGCCAGCTGCGGGCCGGCTCCAGCCCGCCGACCACCTCGACCACGATGTCCACGTCGTCCCGCTTGATCAGACCGGCGGCGTCGGCGGTGAACAGCTCGCGGGGCACCGGCAGCGGGCCACGGTCCCGGTCCGGCCGACGCACCGCGATCCCGGCGATCTCCAGCGGGGCGCCGATCCGGGCGGCGAGATCGTCGGCCTGCTCGTGCAGCAGCCGGACCACCTCGGCGCCCACCGTGCCGCAGCCCAGCAGCGCGAGCCGCACCGGCTCCGGCGCGCTGCCACTGTCGGTGGCCGCGCGGGTGTCGGCGGGTTTGACCGGATCCGCTGTGTTGCCTGGGTTCGTCGTCATCCCACATCCAGCCGCAGCAGGTCGTCCTCGGTCTCGGCGCGCACGATCACCCGGGCCGTACCGTCGGCGGCGGCGACCACGGCGGGCCGGGGCACGTGGTTGTAGTTGCTCGCCATCGACCGCGCGTACGCCCCGGTGCCCGGCACCGCGATCAGGTCGCCGGGGGCAACGTCGGCCGGCAGGAACTCGTCGCGCACCACGATGTCGCCCGACTCGCAGTGCTTGCCGACCACCCGGGCCAGCGCCGGCGGCGCGGTGGACGCCCGGGAGGCGAGCGTGCAGGAGTACGACGCGTCGTACAGCGCGGTGCGGATGTTGTCGCTCATCCCGCCGTCGACCGAGACGTACTTGCGGGTCGCGCCGCCGTCCAGCTCGACCTGCTTGACTGTGCCCACCTCGTACAGCGTGCACGCGGCCGGGCCGCTGATCGACCGGCCCGGTTCGACCGACACCCGCGGCACGGTCAGCCCGTAGGCGGCGCACTCGTGCTCGACGATCTTCGCCAGCGCGGCGGCGATCTCGGTCGGCTCGAACACCTCGTCCTGGGTGGTGTACGCGATGCCGAAGCCGCCGCCGAGATCCAGCTCGGGCAGCTCGACGCCGTGCTCGTCACGGAGCTGCGCGGCGAGCTCCAGCACCCGGCGGGTGGAGACCTCGAACCCGGCCGCGTCGTAGATCTGCGAACCGATGTGCGAGTGCAGCCCGAGCAGCCGCAGCGACGGGGCGGCGAGCACCCGGCGCACCGCCTCCGCGGCGGCACCGCCGGGCGCCCCGGTGTTGCCCCGGTTCAGCGAGAAGCCGAACTTCTGGTCCTCGTGCGCGGTCGCGATGTACTCGTGGGTGTGCGCCTCGACCCCGACCGTCACCCGGATCATCACCGGCACCCGCACCCCGCGCTCCGCGGCGAGCACCGCGAGCCGGTCGATCTCGTCGAACGAGTCGAGCACCACCCGGCCGACCCCGGCCGACACCGCACGGTCCAGTTCGGACAGTGACTTGTTGTTGCCGTGGAAGCCGATCCGGGCCGGATCCATTCCGGCAGCCAGCGCGACCGCGAGCTCCCCGCCGGTGCACACGTCCAGCCGCAGGCCCTCCTCGGCGATCCAGCGCACCACCGCCTTGCACAGGAACGACTTTCCCGCGTAGTACACGTCGGCGCCGGCCAGCGGGTCGAACGCGGCGGCGAAGGCATCCCGGTAGGCCGCGGCGCGGGAGCGCAGGTCGGCCTCGTCCAGCAGGTACACCGGGGTACCGAACTGGGCGGCGAGATCGGTGACCGGGATGCCTGCGACGCGCAGCACGCCGTCGGAGCCGCGGGTCACGGTGCGCGGCCACAGCTGCGGCAGCAGGTCGTTGACGTCGGCGGGCTCGCGGAGCCATTCCGGGCCGTGCTGGCCGATGTCGGCGTGCAGGGCACCGGCCTCGTGGGCACGCACGACTACATCCGTTCCGGCGCCGAGACACCGAGCAGGTGCAGGCCGTTGGCCAGCACCACCCGGGTCGCCTCGACCAGCCACAGCCGCGCGACGGTCAGGTCGGTCGGCTTCTCGTCGCCCTGCGGCAGGATCCGGCAGGCGTCGTAGAACCGGTGGTACGTGCCGGCCAGTGCGTGCAGGTAGCGGGCCACCCGGTGCGGTTCGCGCAGCTCGGCCGCGCCGGCCACCACCGCCGGGAACTCGCCGAGCGCCTTGAGCAGGTCGCCCTCCTGCGCGGTGGCCAGCAGGCTCGCGTCGAAGTCGGCCCCCCGGCCGATCCCCAGCTCGGCGGCGTTGCGGCCGAGCGAGGCGATCCGGGCGTGCGCGTACTGCACGTAGAAGACCGGGTTGTCCTGGCTGCGCTTGGCCCAGGCGTCGAGATCGAGGTCGATCGGCGAATCCACCGAGTACCAGGCGAGCGAGAACCGCGCCGCGTCCACGCCGACCGCGGACACCAGGTCGGACAGCAGCACCACGGTGCCGGCCCGCTTGGACATCCGGACCGGCGCGCCGTCCTTGACCAGGTTGACCAGCTGGCCGATCAGGATCTCCAGCGTCTGGTCCGGGTCGTCGCCGAAACAGGCCGCCATCGCCCGCATCCGGCCGATGTAGCCGTGATGGTCGGCGCCCAGCATGATCACGACCTTGTCGAAGCCGCGCTGCCGCTTGTCCAGGTAGTAGGCGCAGTCGGCGGCGAAGTAGGTCCAGTCGCCGTCGGACTTGACCAGCGGCCGGTCCTTGTCGTCGCCGTGCTCGCTGGTGCGCAGCCAGATCGCGCCGTCCGACTCGTACACCGCGCCCTGCTCGCGCAGCCGGTCCAGCGCCGCGGTCAGCTCACCCCGGTCGTGCAGGTCCTTCTCGTTGAAGTAGAGATCGAACTGCACCCCGAACTCGGCCAACGAGGTCTTGATCTCGTCGAACATCAGCGCGACGCCGTCGACCCGGAAGATCTCCAGCGCCTCGTCGGCCGACTTGTCCAGCACGCCCGGGTTGCGGGTGACCACGTCGGCGGCGATCTCCGCGATGTACTCCCCGTGGTAGCCGTCCTCGGGGATCTCGGCACCGGTGGCCGAGGCGTACAGCGAGCGGGCGAACCGGCCGATCTGCGAGCCGGCGTCGTTGAAGTAGTACTCGGTGCCGACCTGCGCACCGGTGGCCCGCAGCAGCCGGGACAGCGCGTCGCCGACCGCCGCCCAGCGCACCGCGCCGATGTGCACCGGCCCGGTCGGGTTGGCCGACACGAACTCCAGGTTGACCCGCTGGCCGGCCAGGGTGTCGGAGTGCCCGTACCGCTCACCGGCGTCAACCACGACCCGGGCCAGCTCACCGGCCGCGGCGGCGGACAACCGGATGTTCAGGAAGCCGGGGCCGGCGATGTCGACGGACGCGACCCCGACCGCGCCGGCGAGCCGCTCGGCGATCCAGCCGGCCAGCTCCCGCGGGTTCACCCCGGCCTTCTTCGCCACCTGCAGCGCCAGGTTGGACGCGTAGTCACCGTGCTCCGGATTGCGGGGTCGCTCCACGCTCGTCGTCGTGGGCAGCACGGCGGCATCCAGCCCGTGCCCGGCGAAGGCGTCTCGGGCGGCGGCAAGAACTGTCTCGGCAAGCTCGGCGGGAGTCACCCGACCATGCTATCCAGCGCCGGGCGCGGCACCCGGCCCTGGCCCGGCGCACCGACCACCACGTGGTACGCGACATTCGGCCACGATGCGGGCGACCGCCCTGGTCACGCACAGGGGCGCGTGGTATCAACCGAGTCGGGTAGCTTTTGTGCTCCGGTGTCGTCCCGACGACGGGCCGCGACGCGGCGGCGCCGCGAGACGTCGAGGCGATGCCTCGGGCCGATGGCGGAAGGCGGGCGCGGGCATGTCGATGATGATCAATCCGAGCGGCAAGAGCGGTCAGGTCATTGCCGCGGGCAAGCCGTTCACGCTCCGGCTGAAGAAGAAGCGCCCGGCCGAGCCCGACCCCGGTACCGAGCGGGACGGCGACGCCGAGCCGGCGGCCGGCGCGGACACCGACGCCGAGCCGGCGGCCGGGGCGGACACCGACGCCGAAACCGACGCCGACGAGCCGGACGGGGCCGAGCGCACCGACCGGTGACCCGGCGAAGCGCGCGCGCGAAACCCGAACGCCCAAACTCGCTGGCGTGGCGTACATGCACACTTACCACGCGTTTGCCTGAGCCCGATTACGCTGAGACACGATCGCGCCCCGAGGATCCGGGACGCCGTGTCGGCGCCGCCGTCCAGCCCTGACCACAGGCACGGCGGCGCCGGGCCGGACCGGCCCGAACCCGCAGCACGTAGGGCTGGAGCAGACGTGACGAACGAGGCGACCACCAGCAGCTGGGACCGGCTGCGGCCCCGGATCCCCACCGTGTTCGCCACCTACCTGGGGCTGCTCGCGCTGTACGGGCTGGTTCGGGCCGCGATCCCGCCGCTGCGCGACTACCTGTACTGGCCGACGGCGCTGATCGAGACGCTCGGCCTGCCCGCCTCGGTCAACCTCGCCTGGGTGGCGTTCCTGGTCATCCTCGCCGGCGCGGTGGCCCGGCGGAAACGCGTCGCCGGGGTCATGCTCGGGATCCTGCTCGGCCTCGCCCTGCTCGTCGACCTGATCGGCGACGCCTACATCGCGGTCAGCCTCGCCACCGACCACGACGTGCCCGGCGTGTACGCCGCCGACGTCGTGTTCACCGCGGTCGGCACCGTGTTCGTGGCGGTGGAGGTGGTCGTGCTGGTCCGCGCCCGGCACGAGTTCTACGCCCGGGTGCAGCGCGGCAGCTTCCGCAAGGCGATCGCCACCCTGGTGATCGGCCTGCTCGCCACCGCCGGTATCGGCTACCTGCTCGTCACCCTCGACCCGGGAACGCTCGCCGGCCGGCGCAAGCGGGCCTCCTGGGTCGGGCACCGGCTGCTGGACTCCAGCGATCCGCTGCACGGGCCGGCCGGCGCGCCGCACTGGATCGCGCTGGTGACCGGGTTGTGCGTGGCCGCCACACTGTTCGCCGCGCTGCTGGTGCTGCTCGCCTCGCAGCGCACCGCGGCGGTGCTGCCACCGGACGAGGAGGCCCGCATCCGGGTGCTGCTGGACCGGTACGGCGAACGCGACTCGCTGGGCTACTTCGCCACCCGGCGGGACAAATCGGCGATCTTCTCCGAGTCGGGCAAGGCGGCGATCACCTACCGGGTGGTCGGCGGGGTCATTCTCGCCTCCGGCGACCCCATCGGCGACCCGGAGGCGTGGGCGCCGGCGATCGCCGCGTGGCACGCCTTCGCCCGCCGGTACGCGTGGACGCCCGCGGTGATGGGGGCGAGCGAGCAGGGTGCCACCGCGTACTCCCGGGCCGGGTTGCGGGCGCTGCAACTGGGTGACGAGGCGGTGCTGCACGTCGCCGACTTCACCCTGGAGGGCCGGGACATGCGCGGCGTGCGGCAGGCGGTACGTCGGGTGCAGCGGGCCGGCTACACCACCCGGATCCGACGGCACACCGACGTACCGGCCGAGGAGATGGCCGAGATCGTCGCGCGTGCCGAGGCGTGGCGCGACACCGGGTCCGAGCGCGGCTTCTCGATGGCGCTCAGCCGGCTCGGCGACCCGGCCGACGGCCGCTGCGTGCTCGTCGAGGCGGTGGCGCCGGACGGCACCCCGGCGGCCCTGCTGTCGTTCGTGCCGTGGGGCCGCCACGGGTTGTCGCTGGACCTGATGCGCCGCGATCCGACCGCCGACAACGGGCTGATGGAACTCATGGTCGCCGCGGTGATGGGCGCCGCCGGCGGGCTGTCGGTGTCGCGCGTCTCGCTCAACTTCGCGGTGTTTCGCGCCGCGTTCGAGGAGGGCGCCCGGATCGGCGCCGGGCCGATCCTGCGGCTGTGGCGCAAGCTGCTGCTGTTCTTCTCCCGGTGGTGGCAGATCGAGTCGCTGTACCGGGCGAACGTGAAGTACCGGCCGACCTGGCTGCCGCGCTACCTGTGCTTCGCCGAGACGCGGGACGTGGCGCGGGTCGGGCTCGCCTCGGCGATGGCCGAGGGGTTCGTCACCGTGCCCCGGCTCTCCGCGCTGCTCAACCGCGGCCGGGACCGGGCGATCAGCGCACCGGTGCCGCAGCCACCGGCCACCGGCCCGGCCGCCGGTACGCCGGAGGAGCCGGCCGAGCCGATCACGCCGACCCGGCCGCCGGTGCCGGAGCAGGTCGCGGTCCGGCTGGCCACGATGGAGAAGATGCGGGCCGCCGGGACCGACCCGTACCCGGTGGTCGCGCCGGTCACCGACGGCTGCGGCGAGCTGGCTTGCCGGTACGCCGAACTGCCGGCCGACCACGCCACCGGGGTGGCGGTTCGGGTGGCCGGCCGGGTGCTGTTCGACCGCGACCACGGCGGGGTACGTTTCGCGCTGCTCCGCGACGCCACCGGCGACCTGCAGGCGATGCTGACCGCCGGGCACACCGGCACCGGCGTGATGCGGCGGTGGGACGACGAGGTCGACCTGGGTGACCAGATCGCGGTCGACGGGGAGATCGTCACCAGCCGCCGGGGCGAGCCGTCGGTGCTGGTCCGCTCGTTCACCATCACCGCGAAGTGCCTGCACCCGCTGCCCAACAAGCACCTCGGGCTGACCGACCCGGAGGCGCGGGTACGGCAGCGGCATCTCGACCTCGCGCTGCGGCCGGCGGCCCGGCGGATGCTCGCGGTGCGCGCGGCGGCGATCGGCTCGCTGCGCGCCACCCTGACCGGCCGCGGCTTCCTGGAGGTCGAGACGCCGATCCTGCAGCGGGTGCACGGCGGCGCGAACGCTCGGCCGTTCCGCACCCGCTCCAACGCCTACGATCTCGACCTGTACCTGCGGATCGCGCCGGAGCTGTTCCTCAAGCGGCTGTGCGTGGGCGGCGTCGGCGCGGTGTTCGAGCTGGGGCGCGACTTCCGCAACGAGGGGGTCGACGCCACCCACAACCCCGAGTTCACCATGCTGGAGGCCTACCAGCCCTACACCGACTACCAGGACGTCGCGGAGCTGGCGCAGACGCTGATCCAGTCGGCGGCGACCGCGGCGTTCGGCGCGCCGGTGCTGCGTCGTACCGCCCCGGACGGGTCGGTGTCCGACGTGGACATCGGCGGCCGGTGGCAGCGGCGCACCGTGCACGAGGCGGTGGCGGCGGCGGTCGGCGCCCCGGTGACGGTGGACACCCCGGTCGCGGAGCTGGCCGCGCACGCCGACCGGCTGCACGTGCCGTACCAACCGGACGAGAGCCACGGCGAGCTGCTGCTGGACCTGTACGACAAGCTGGTCGAGCGCCACACCGTCGAGCCGACGTTCTACCTGGACTTCCCGGCCGACGTGTCGCCGCTGACCCGCGCGCACCGGCGCGACGAGCGGCTCGCCGAACGCTGGGACCTGGTCGCGTTCGGGGCCGAGATCGGCACCGGCTACACCGAACTGACCGACCCGGTCGAGCAGCGGCGCCGGCTCACCGAGCAGTCGTTGCGCGCCGCCGGCGGCGACCCGGAGGCGATGGAACTCGACGAGGACTTCCTCACCGCCCTGGAGTACGGCATGCCGCCCACCGGCGGCCTCGGCCTCGGCGTGGACCGGCTGGTCATGCTGCTGACCGGGCTGTCCATCAGGGACACGCTGGCGTTCCCGATGGTGCGCCCCGGGGGACGGTCCTGATGCCGGCCGGACAGCCCGGCGTGCTGCGTTCCCGCTCCGGGCTGGTCCGGCTGGACGGCGAGCTGGTGCACCTGGTCGACGGCGGCAGCGGCCCGGCGGTGCTGTTCTGCTGCGGGCTCGGGCAGAGCTGGTTCGACTGGGACGCGGTGATCCCGCTGCTGCGCGGGCACCGGCTGGTCCGGCTCAACCGCCCGGGTCTCGGGCTTTCCCCGCGCTCCGCGAGGCCGTCCACGCTGGAGGTCGAGGCGGCCCGGATCGCCGCGGCCGCGGACCACGTCTCTCCCACCGCGCCGGTCACCGTGGTGGCGCACTCGGCCGCCGCACTGCACGCCGAGGCGTACGCGCGCACCGCACCGCACCGGGTCGCCGGGCTGGTGCTCGTGGACCCCAGCTACGAACCCGACGCCGTCGCGACCGAGCAGCCGCTGCGCGCGATCGAGACGGCGGCCCGGCGGGCGGACGCGCCGCTGTCCGGCCTGCTGGCCGCCGTCCCGGTCGGCCGCCTGGTCGGCCCCGCAGCAATGCGCCTGGGCTACCGGCTGAGCACCGCACGGCGGCTCGCCGGGCCGGACCGGCCGGGCTGGCCGCGCCGCCCGGACCCGGTACCGCAGGCGTTGGAGGCGGTGTACTCGTCGGGCGACACGCTGGCGGCGATCGTCGCCGAGCTCACCGGGTACCGGGGGCAGGCGGTGGCGCTGCGGGCGATGCGTGCCGCGCCGTTCCCGGCGGTACCGGCACGGGTGCTCGCCGCGACCTACCGGCGTACCGCGGAGCGGGCGGCCGCCTGGTCCGCGGCCACTGCGGCGCTCGCCGCCGAGCTGTCCGCCGACCACGTGACGCTGCCGGACGCGGCGCACCTTGCCATGCTCGACCGCCCCGACGCGGTCGCCGCCGCCGTCCGCGCCGTCACCGACCCCGGATCCGGATACTGAGCCGCCTCGTCGGGGATGGTCGGGGTCGGCTCAGGCCGGTTCGCCGAAGCGGGCCAGCAGCACCGCCGAGACCACCGCGAGGGCGAACCCGCCGGCCGCGACCGGCCAGTACCCGGGCCGGGTCGTGTCGCCGAGCAGCAGCACCCCGACCGCGGCCGGAACGACCGACTCGCCGAGTACCAGCGCCGCGGTCGCCGCCGCCACCGCACCGGTCTGCAACGCCGTGGTGAACGACGCGAACGCGGTCACCCCGGCGACGATCGCCAGGTACGCCGCGGGGTCACGGACCAGGTGCGCCGGTGAGAGGTCGGGCAGGATCCGGGCCGCGATCGCGACGATGCCGAAGCCGAGCCCGCCGGCCAGCCCCAACGCGCTGCACCGGGCCGGGTTGGGCAGCCGGTTCGCGCCCAGCGCAGCGAGGACGAGCACGCCGGTCGCGGCGACCAGCCCCCAGCGAAACGCGGCGCCGACCGTCGGCGCTCCCTCGGCGCCGGCGGAGAAGCCGATCGAGGCGAGTCCGACGCAGACCCCGGCGACCGCGATCCACTCGTTGCCGGACAGCCGCACCGACAGCAGCGGTACGGCCAGCACCGCGGTCACCGCGAGCGAACCGGCGATCGCGGCCTGCACCGCGAACAGCGGCAGCCCGCGCAGCGCGACGATCTCGGCCACGAACCCGGCGAGGTCGAAGACCAGCCCGAGCAGGTACGGCCACCGCAGCACGACGCGGAGCAGGCCGGCCAGGCCGGAGCCGGCGGGTTCGGTGCGCGCCGCGTACGCCTGGAGGGCGGAGGCGACGCCGAACGACACCGCGGCGCCGAAGGCCGCGAACAGGCTGCTGATCACCCGGTCAGGCTACGGGCCGGGCCCGACGCGGAGATGCTCGCGTCGACCACGAGCGCGGCGTGGTCGGAGTAGAACCCGCCGGGGCCGTGGCACGGCAGCCGCCGCCGCACGGTCTCGGCGGCGCGCACCCGGACCCGGCGCTCGTCGACGAACACGTAGTCGATCCGGTGCGGCAGCCGCTGGTCGCCCGCCGGCCGGTCGAAGGTACCGCCGGGATCGGCGGCCGGGTCGGGGTGCGCCAGCCGGTACGCGTCGGCGAAGCCGGCCTTCGCCAGCCGCGCCGTGACCTGCCACTGCGGTCGTACCTGGCGCCGGTAGTCCGGGTCGCCGGCGGCCAGGTCCAGGTGCGACTCGGTGTTGAAGCCGCCGGCGAGCAGCACCGGGGTGTCCTGCCCGGCCGGGCTGTCGGCCAGTGCGGCCGGCAGGTGTTCGGTGAGGATCTCCTCGATGTTCGCCAGCTGCGGCAGCTCCAGCAGGGCGAGCTGCTCGTCGTTGCGGGTGCGTTCGGCGCCGTCGACGATCTCGGCGACGGTGGCCTCCAGCGCGTCGGCGATCGCCACGTCGAAGCGCAACCAGGTGTCGAAGACGGCGACGTCGCCCCCGTCCGGCAGCTGCAGCCGCAGGCCACCGAAGTTGTAGCTGTCCACGGTGCGGCCGGCCGGTGCCGGCAGCCGGTCGAGCACCGGCAGCCGGGTGACGATGGCGAGATTGTCGTCGGTACCGTCGACGGCCAGCCGGTGGCCGCGGTAGTCCGGGTGCCCGGCGGCGTGCAGCCCGGCCACGATCCGGTCGGTGGCGCCCTCGGTCTCGACGCAGCACAGCACGTCCGGCGCGAGGTGGCCGATCAGGTCGGTCATCTGGTCGAGCACGTCACCGGCCGGGGTGCCGGTGCCGCCACGGCACAGGTTCCACGCCATCAACCGCAGTTCGGACATCGGGCCAGTCATCCGTCACACCTCCGCCGCGGGCGCGGACCCGGTGTCCTCGCGACACGAGCTGCCCGCACCCGGGTGGGTGCCGGGTAGTGCCGCCGCCACGGCCTGTCAGGCTACCGCGACCGCGCGCGGCCCGGCGCCCGCTCTGCGGCCGAACGTACAGTTCGACCGTTATCCCCCAATTGCCGCGCGGCGGGGGCCGGCCATCGGTGGCCGGACCCCGCCGCGCTTCGACCTGGCGTCAGTGCGCCCCGGCGCCGGCCGGTTCGCGCTCCTCGTCCAGCGGCGCCTCGGCCGCCTCCCGGCGCAGCCGACGCCTCTCCCGCCGGCCCTCCACCATCGTGTACAGCGCCGGCACCAGCAGCAGCGTCAGCAGCGTCGAGGACACCAGCCCACCGATCACCACGATCGCCAGCGGCTTCGAGATGAACCCGCCACCCCCGGTGAGCCCGAGCGACATCGGGATCAGCGCACAGATGGTCGCGGCGGCGGTCATCAGGATGGGCCGCAACCGGCGCCGGCCGCCCTCGACCACCGCGTCGGCCACCGACATCCCCTGCCGCCGGTACTGGTTGATCAGGTCCATCAACACGATCGCGTTCGTGACCACGATGCCGACCAGCATCAACAGGCCGATCAGCGACGCCACGCCCAGCGCGGTGTTGCTGGCCAGCAGCGCCACGATCGCACCGGTGGCCGCGAACGGCACCGACACCAGCAGGATCAGCGGCTGCACCAGCGAGCGGAACGTCGCGACCATGATGATGAACACGATCGCGATCGCGGCGAGCAGTGCGATCCCCAGCGACTTGAACGCGTCCGACTGGTCCGATCCGACGCCACCCATGCTCCAGTCGGCGCCGGTCGGCAGCTTGAGCGCATCCAGCTTCTTCGTCAGGTCGGAGGTGACCTGGCCGGTGTTGCTGCTGGTCGCCGTCGCGGAGATGGTCGCGCTGCGGTTCCGGTCGGTGTGCGAGATCGTCACCGGACCGTTGACCTGCTTGACCGTCGCCACGCGGGACAGCGGCACGGTACCGGTCGCCGTCGGTACCGGCAGCGCCTTGAGCTTGTCCAGCGTGGCCGGTGCCGCACCGGTCCGGACCACCACGTTGCGGTCCGCCCCGTTCAGTTCGATCTTCGCCGCCGGCGCGCCCTGGAACGCCTGCTGCACCAGCTGGGTGATCGCGGTGTCGGTCAACCCGTACCGGGCCGCCTCCCGGTGGTCGACGGTCACCTGCACCTGCGGGTTGGTGGGCGCCAGGTCGCTCTCCACGTCACTGAGCCGGCCGGTGTGCCGGAAAGCGTCCTGGACCTGCTTCGCCGCCGTGCGCAGCGTCTGGTCGTCCGGCGCGGTCACCACCACCTGCACCCTGCTCGCACCGAAGCCCGTGACGTCCCCGAACGTCACGTCACCGACACCGGACAGCTGGTCGATGTCGTGCCGCAGCGAGTCCGACAGCTTGTCGGTGTCGGTGCCCTCGGTCACGGTGACCTGGAAGCTCGCCTGGTTGGCACTGCCGGCGCCGAAGCCGCTGGATCCGACGGTCGCCTGGTACGACTTGATGTCCGCGTGCCGGCGCAGCACGCCCTCGATCTTCTTGGCCGCGTCGCTGGTCGCCGCCAGGCTGGTGCCGACCGGCATCTTCTCGGACAGGCTCAGGGTGTCCTGGCCGGACGAGTCGAGCAGGTTGGTCTTGAGCCCCGGAGCGAGCGCGAGCGTGCCGACGAACACCACGACGGCGATCAGTACGGTGACGAACCGGTGCCGGGTGGCGAACCGGATGACCGGCACGTACGCCCGTTGCAGCGGGCTGCGCCGCTCCTTCTCCACCGCCTTCTGGCGGGCCAGGTCGGCCTCGGCCGGCGAGACCCGCTTCGGCGCCTTGAGGAACCAGTACGCCAGCACCGGGGTGATGGTCAGCGCGACCAGCAGCGAGGCCAGCAGCGCCACCACCACGGTGATCGCGAACGGTGCGAACAGCTCGCCGACCATGCCGCCGACCAGCCCGATCGGCAGGAACACCGCGACCGTGGTCAGCGTCGACGAGGTGATCGCGCCGGCCACCTCGCGCACCCCGGACAGCACCGCATCGCGCTTGGGTTCGCCGTACCCGAGATGTCGCTTGACGTTCTCCAGCACCACGATCGAGTCGTCCACCACCCGGCCGATCGCGATGGTCAACCCGCCCAGCGTCAGCAGGTTGAGGGTGTCGCCCTTCAGCCACATCACCAGCAGCGCGATCATCACCGACACCGGGATGCTGACCACGGTGACCAGCGTCGCCCGGACCGACAGCAGGAAGATCAGGATCACCACGACGGCGAAGAGCAGGCCCAGCATGCCCTCGGTGAACAGGTCCTTGATCGACTTCTGCACGTAGGGAGCCTGGTCGGAGACGATGGTCAACTCGCCGCCGCGGCCCAGGTCGGACGTGAGGTCGGACAGCTCGTCGCGCACCTTGTTGGAGATCGCGACCGCGTTGCCGTTCGGCTTCATGGTGATCGACACGCCGAGGCTCGGCTTGCCGTTGGTACGGGTCAGCGACGTCGCCGCCGACTCGGTGACCTTGACGCTCGCCACGTCACCCAGCCGTACCGGCTTCGCGGCGTGCTGCCCGCCCTGCTGGCCGGAGCCCTGCTGGCCGGGCTGGCCCGCACCCGGTCCGCTGCCGCCCTGCTGCCCGGCGCCGGCCGACGCGGCCGCCGGTGACAGGTAGAGGTCCTTGATCTGCTGGACCGAGTCGAACTTGCCGCCGACCTGCACCGACAGGCTCTTGTCGCCCTCGGTGAGGGTGCCGGCCGAGGCCTGCGCACCCGCCCCCTGCAACGCGGTGATCACCGCGGTCGGTGCGAGGCCGGCCTTGGCCAGCTTCGCGGTGTCCGGCGTGATCGTGACCTGCTGGTCGCGCACCCCGGTCACGGCGGCGTCCTTGACCCCGTCGATCTTGCGCAGCTTCGGCGCGATCGTGTCGGTCAGCCGCTGGCCGAGCTGCTGCTGGGACAGCGACCCGGACGCGGCGAGCGTGACCACCGGCAGCGAGTCGGTGCTGCCGGCGAACACGTTGGTCTGCGCACCGTCGGGCAGCCGCGAGTCGATCCGGTTGACCGCCTGCTCGATCTTGTTGGTCGCATCGTCCAGGTTGGTGCCGTACTCGAACTGGGCCAGTACGGTGGCGGAGCCGGACTGCGAGGTCGACGTGACGCTCTCCAGGTTCGGTACCGCCTGGATGGCGTCCTCGATCGGGGTGGTGACCTGCTCCTCGACCACCTGCGGCGAGGCACCCTGATCGGTGATCATCACCGCCGCGATCGGGAACTGCAGCGACGGCAGCAGTTGCTGCCGCAGTGATGGAATGGAGTACGCCCCGAAGCCGATGATCACGACGGTGATCAGGGCGACGAGGCTACGGTTGGCGAGACTGAGCCGGGACAGCAGCCACATACTGGCTTTCCCCTCGTTGTCCGGGGCCGCGGGCGAGGTGCCCATCTGCGATCTGACCGCGGTGATCGCGCCGCCACACGGACCCGCCAGTCCGGCGCGCGGCCTCGATCACTAGTACGGTTCAGAGAAACAGTTTGGCTGACCCGAAGTATCCGGTCGGCACCGACCCCCGGTCCGACACGGAAAGTGGCCGGACGGATACCAGACGGATGGGGAGACGGACGTGGCCACCGGCGACGAGCTGATCGGCAGGATCCTGGCGGACGGGCGGCGGCTGCAGCAGGCCGCGACCCGGTTGCGACCCAGCCCGATGCTCGACCTCAACCTCACCATGCAGCAGCTCAAGGTGCTGATCGCGCTGGCCCGCGGCGCCAGCTCCGGCCAGGCGCTCACCGAGGTGCTCGGCGTCCGGCTCGCCACCGTCACCGGCATCGTCGACCGGCTCGCCGCCCAGCAGCTGGTCAGCCGGCGGGAGGATCCGCACGACCGGCGGGTGCGGCGGGTGGAACTGACCGCCGCCGGCCGCCGGCTGCTGGACCGGCTCAACGAGGCCGGCGAGTTCGCCACCCGACGGCTGCTGGAACGACTCGACACCGACGGCCTGCGCACCGTCGCGGCGGCGATCCGGTTGCTCTGCGAGGCCGCCGAGGACGAGGCCGGCCGCGACGAGACGGCGGCCGGACACGAAACGACGGCCGACCCGCTGCGGGGTCGGCCGTCGTGACGGTCGTGTTGGCTGGTCAGGCTGCGTCCAGGCCACCGGAACCGGCCAGCTCGCGCAGCCGGTGCAGCGCCTGGATCTCCAGCTGCCGGATCCGCTCCCGGGACAGCGAGAACCGCTGCGCCACCTCGGTGAGCGAGTGCTCCCGGCCGTCGTCCAGCCCGTACCGGGCGCGGACGATCCCGGCGGAGCGGTCGTCCAGGTGGCCGAGCAGGCCGTCCACCCGGTCGCGCTCCATCCCGGCCAGCACCAGGTCCTCCGGGCTGGGCGAGTCGGTGTCGGCCACCAGGTCACCGAGGTTGGTGTCGCCGTCGTCGCCCACCGGGGTGTCCAGCGACACGGTGTCCTGCGACCAGCGCTTGAGTTCGTTGATCCGCTCGACGCTGACCCCGAGCGCCTTCGCCAGCTGCTCGGCCTCGGGCTCCTGGCCCAGTTCACGGGTGAGCTGACGGGTCATGTTGCGCATCCGGTTGACGTCCTCGACCAGGTGCACCGGCAGCCGCACGGTGCGCTCCTGCTGCGCGATGGCCCGGCTGATCGCCTGCCGGATCCACCACGTCGCGTAGGTGGAGAACTTGAACCCGCGCTCGTAGTCGAACTTCTCGACCGCGCGGACCAGACCGGTGTTGCCCTCCTGGATCAGGTCGAGCATCGGCATGCCGCTGCGCACGTACCGCCGGGCGATGGAGACGACGAGCCGCAGGTTCGCCTTGACGAACTGCTCCTTGGCCCGCTGCCCCTCGACGACCAGCCGGGTCAGCTCCGGCTTGGACGCGCCGCGCACCGTCTGTCCTGCTTCGAGCAGCTTGTCGGCATAGAGGCCCGCCTCGACCGACTTGGCCAGATCGACCTCACCGGCCGCGTCCAGCAACGGCGTCTTGGAAATCTCGTGCAGGTAGACACCGACGAGGTCGCGCTCCTCGGCGACTTCGTCTGTGCGGATACCCGTGTCGTTCGCCACGTTCGCCGTCCTCCCGTTGTGCTGAGCTGCCCGCTGTGCGCCCTGCCACTGCGTACAACGTCCTACCGACCGGGCTGATTCCGAGCTAGGGTGTATGGCCCATCACCGCAACCGGCTGCCCCCGCGGCCGATCCGGTAGTCTCCCGGTCCCTTCATGTAACCGTCCTCGCCTGCGGCCAAGCCTGGTAGAGACTGGGAGAAAGCTGAAAACCTCTCCGACGGCCCCGCCACGCCTTCCGGCGCACCAGACTGTTGCCAGGCTCGCCGACTCCCCGAGCATCGAGCCCACCCGCAACACTGGTTAGACGTCCGAGAGGGGCGCGCATGGCACACAGTGAGACGACGACCACTCCAACCGGTGACGGCACGGCGTTATTCCGCGCGGCCCGAGACTTCCTGCTGGCCCACCGCGAGGACTACGAGCAGGCCTACCGCGACTTCCACTGGCCGGCGCTGACCGGCTTCAACTGGGCCCGCGACTGGTTCGACGCGGTACTGGCGGCGGAACGGCCCGACCAGATCGCCCTGCGAGTCGTCGAGGAGGACGGCAGCGACACCGAACTCACCTTTGCCGACCTGAGCGAACGGTCCACCCAACTGGCCGCCTGGCTGGCCACCGAAGGGGTCGCCCGCAACGAGCGGGTCATCGTGATGCTCGGCAACCAGATCGAGCTGTGGGAGACGCTGCTGGCCCTGATGCGCCTCGGCGCGGTCGTCATCCCGGCGACCACCCTGCTCGGCCCCGCCGACCTGCGCGACCGGATACACCGCGGCGAGGCACGGCACGTGGTGGCCCGCGCCGCCGACGCGGCGAAGTTCGCCGACGTGCCTGGCTCCTACACCCGGATCGCGGTCGGCGAACCGGTCGAGGGCTGGCTGCGTTATGCCGACGCGTACGGGTTTCCCGGCAGCCCGCCGGAGCCGGAGACCGCCGCGACCGACCCGCTGCTGCTCTACTTCACCTCCGGTACCACCGCACAGCCGAAACTGGTCGAGCACACCCACCAGAGCTACCCGGTCGGGCACCTGTCGACGATGTACTGGCTGGGGCTGCAGCCCGGCGACGTGCACCTGAACATCTCCTCGCCGGGCTGGGCGAAACACGCCTGGAGCAACCTGTTCGCGCCGTGGAACGCCGGCGCGACCGTGCTGGTCTACAACTACCAGCGGTTCGACCCGGCAGCGCTGATGGGCGTGCTGCGCGACGCGGCGGTGACCACCTTCTGCGCCCCGCCCACCGTGTGGCGGATGCTCATCCAGGCCGACCTGTCCGCCGCCCGGCTGAGCCTGCGCGAGGTGGCGAGCGCCGGCGAGCCGCTCAACCCGGAGGTCATCGAGCAGGTCCGGCGCGGGTGGGGGCTCACCATCCGGGACGGGTACGGCCAGACCGAGACCACCTGCCAGATCGGCAACCCGCCGGGCGCGCCGCTCAAGCTGGGCTCGATGGGCCGGCCGCTGCCCGGCTACCGGATCATGCTGGTCGACCCGGCGACCGACGCGGTGGTGACCGACCCCGGGGTGGAGGGCGAGATCTGCATCGACCTGGACCATCGGCCGGTGGCGCTGATGACCGGGTACCGGGACGACCCGGAGCGCGGGGCGGAGGCGATGCGCGGGGCGCGCTACCACACCGGCGACGTGGCGAGCCGGGACGCCGACGGCTACCTGACCTACGTGGGGCGGGCCGACGACGTGTTCAAGGCGTCGGACTACAAGATCTCGCCGTTCGAGCTGGAGAGCGTGCTGCTGGAGCACCCGGCGGTGGCCGAGGCGGCGGTGGTGCCGGGCCCCGACCCGGTCCGCCTCGCCGTCCCCAAGGCGTACGTGGTGCTCGCCGCCGGGGCGGCGCCCGACGCGGCGACCGCGCGCGACATCCTGCGCTACGCCCGGGAGCACCTGGCGCCGTACAAGCGGGTACGGCGGCTGGAGTTCGCCGAGCTGCCGAAGACCATCTCGGGCAAGATCCGCCGGGTCGACCTGCGCCGGCGCGAGGAGCAGGTGCACGGCACCGGTGTCGACGCCGCGGTGCGCTCGCCGAACGAGTACTGGGAAGAGGACCTCACCGACAGCCCGTGACCGCGACTCCGGCGCCGGAGGACCCGGACCGGGCCGAGCCGGGCCTGGGCCGGGTCCAGGCCGAGCCGGGCCTGGGCCGGGTCCGGGCCGAGCCGAGCGTGGGCCGGGTCCGGGCCTGGGCCGGGTCCGGGAGACGTTCCTGGGCCGGGGTGCGGCACCAGCCGACCCTGCGGGCCCTCCCGGCGGTCGGCTGACACGAGCCGGCGCGAGGGCGGGTCAGCCGCCCGCGGTGGGGCCGGAGCCGGCCGCCAGGGCGGCGACGGTGATCGCGCCGTGGCCGCAGACCGGGCCGTACGACCAGCCGGCTCGCACCGACCCGGAAACGCCGGGCAGCGCGACCCGCAGCCCGTGCGGGGGCGGCTCGCAGTTGCCGGTCTGCGACTCGCCGCTGCCGGCCACCGCGCCCCAGCTGGCCGCGGCGTACATGCTGGCGTGCGCCTTGAGCGTCACGGTGCTCGGCCGCTTGGCGGTGTCGTGGGTGACCGAGGTGCTGATCTTGCCACCGGTCGCGGACACCAGCTGCAGGCCGACGTAGCCGGACGACTGACAGCTCGCACCGGTGTTGGTCAGGATGATCGAGGCATGGTGGGTGCCGGCGGCGGCACCGAGCGGCCGTACGGTCGCCTTCACCTGTCCGGGCCGGCACCGCTTCGACGCCGGTACCGCACCGCCACCGGAAGCCGCGGTCGAGCCGGCCCCGGAACCCTGACCGCCGGACGACGGGCCGCCCGAGCCGGTCTTCCCCGACGATCCGGACTTGCCGGACGATCCGGAGCCGGCCGAGACGTGCAGGCCGCCGCTCGGGGTGGGGCTGCCGGCGTGCGACGCGTGGCCGGCGGAGCCCTTGCCGGAACCGGACGCGTCGTCGTGCGACGAGCCGCACCCGGCCAGCAGCAGGGCCGCCACCGCGGCGGCACCGGCGGCGGCTGCGCGGCCGTTCGACCACCAGTGACGAGTACTCATCGGTGCCTCCTCGGCGGTGCCCGTACCGATGGGAAGTGCCCGTTGATCGTAGGTTCTGTGGTGATTTCGCGCAGCCCGCAAGACCGAATCGACGCCGACCCGGGATGCTTCGGCACGCGGCACGCGGCACGGTCGCGTCCGCAGCCGCCGGGCGGATGCCCCGCCCGGCGCCACCAGACCGCCGGCCGGGGACGGTCACCCCAGCGGGGCACCGGGCGGGTCGAGCGGGCCGGTCAGGTAGTGCTGGACGACCGGACCCACCCAGCGCACCAGGTCCTCCAGGTCGGCGGAGGCCAGCGGTTCGATCGCCAGTACGTGCCGGGCGAGGGCGAGGCCGACCAGGTGCGAGGCGGCCAGCGTGGCCCGCAGCGCCGCCCGGTCCCCGCCGGCGCCGGCCACCAGCGGGCCGAGGACCTCGGCACTGAGCGCCTCGCGCAGGGTGCGCGCCGCCTGGTCGTGGGAGAGCACCGAGGCGACCAACGCCCGTAACTGACGGTTGCTCGCCGGGTGTTGCCAGAGCCCGAGGTAGAGCCGGACCAGCCGGGCGCCGAGGTCGGCCCGGTCGCCGGCGGCGAGCAACCCGATCGCCTGCCGTACCTCGCCCGGCAGCTGCATCGCGGCCGCGAACAGGTCGTACTTGGTGCCGAAGTAGTGGTGCAGCAGTGCCGGGTCGACGTCGGCCGCGGCGGCGACGCGGCGCATCGTGGCGGCCGTGTACCCGTGCGCGGCGAACTGTTCGCGCGCCGCGTCCAGGATCTGCTCCCGGGTGCGCTGCTCCCCCGGCCGGCGCCCGACCGGGCGCCGGCGGCCGGTCGGGCGGTCGGTCATGCCCCGAGCCTAGCGAAAACTCATCGGCTGTTGAATTGCCCGCCGGTCGCGATTACCGTGCTGTACAGGGGATCCGACCGGGGTGCGCGTCGCCCCGGGTGCGCCGAGCAAGGCCGACCGCAGTCGCCGCCGGCCGGACAAGGACTGCGCGGATGCGGGCGATGGTGCTCAAGGAGTTCCTGGAACTCCGCCGGGACAAGCGGACGATGGCGATGATCATCGGGCTGCCGGTGTTGCTGCTGGTGATCTTCGGGTACGCGGCGAGCTTCCACGTCGACCGCCTCGACACCGACGTGTACGGGCCGAACGCCGCGCAGGTCGCCGGCCGGCTGCCCGCGCCGTACCACGTCGCCACGGTCGATCCCGGCGGCGATGCGAGCCGGGCACGGGCCCGGTTGCGCGACCGCCGGGCGGATGTCGTGGTGGTGGCCGGCTCCGCCGGCAACGTCGCGTACGTGGACGGCTCGAACCTGTTCGCCGCGCAGGCCGCGGTGGCCGCGGCCGGCCGCACCGCGGGGCTGCTGACCCCGCGGGTGCTGTTCAACCCGCGGCTCGAGACGTCCTGGGTGATGGTGCCGTCGCTGGTCGGGATGATCCTCGCGTTCGTCGGCACCATCGTCACCGCGATCGGGCTGGTCCGCGAGCGGCAGGCCGGCACGCTGGAGCAGCTCGCGGTGATGCCGTTCCGGCCGGCCGACGTGATCGCCGGCAAGATCGTGCCGTACTTCGCGCTCGCCGCGTTCGACATGGTGCTGGTGACCGTGCTCGGCTGCCTGCTGTTCGGGGTCCCGTTCGCCGGCAACGTCGCGGTGTTCGCCCTCGGCGCGGCGCTGTTCCTGTTCGTGGTGCTCGGCGTCGGCGTGCTGATCTCGACCGTGTCGCGCAACCAGGGGCAGGCGATGCAGCTCGCGCTGATGGTGATGCTGCCGCAGATCCTGCTGTCCGGGATGATCTTCCCGCTGGAGTCGATGGCCGCCGGGGTGCGCTGGATCGGCTACCTGCTGCCGCTGACCTGGTTCAACAAGATCGCCAACGGCGTGATGCTGCGGGACGCCTCGCTCGCCTCGCTGGCCCTGCCGCTGCTGGTCCTGACCGGCATGGCCGTGCTGGTCTTCGGCGCCGCCGTGCTCCGGTTCCGCCGCGACCTCGCGCCGGCGATGCCGGGCGCGCCGAGCGAGCAGGACGTGGCCGGCGAGGTGGCGGCGCGATGACCCCGGCCGGCCGCTCGGCGGGCGGTGCCGGTCCGGCCGCCGACGGCGCAGGCGGTGCCGGGGCGGCGGGTTCGGGCGCTCCCGCGGCGGCGGGTGCGGACTGGGGCGCCTACCGGCTCACCGTCGCCTACCGCGGGCGGCCGGCGCTGTCCGAGGTGACCTTCCCGGTACCGCGCGGAACGGTCACCGCCGTCGTGGGCGGCGACGGCGCGGGCAAGACGACGCTGCTGCGCGCGCTGGTGGGGGCGGTACGCCCGGCGGCCGGCCAGGTGCGCGCACCGGTGCCGGCCGAGTGCGGCTTCCTGGCCACCGGCGCGGCCGGGGTCTGGGCCGAGCTGACCGTCGCCGAGAACATCGCGTTCGTGGCCGCCGCGTACCGGCTGCACGGTGGCGAGCTGGCGCGGCGCCGCGACGAGTTGCTCGCCGCGGCGGGCCTGGCCGACGCGCGCCACCGGACGGCGGCGCGGCTGTCCGGCGGGATGCGGGCGAAGCTCGCGTTCTGCCTCGCGCTGCTGCACCGGCCGCGGCTGCTGGTCCTCGACGAACCGAGCACCGGCGTCGACCCGGTCAGCCGGATCGACCTGTGGCGGCTGATCTCGCGTACCGCCGCGGACGGTACCGCCGTCGCGATGGCCACCAGCTACCTGGACGAGGCCGAGCGCGCCGGCTCGGTCCTGGTGCTCGACGCCGGCCGACCGATCGCCGCCGGGACGCCGGACCAGGTCGTCGCGGCGGCACCCGGTACCGTCACCGCGCCGTTCGGGTCCGGGCCGCCGGCCGACCGGGCGGTCGGCTGGCGACGTGGCCGCCAGCGGCGCGGCTGGCATCCCGGCCCGCCGCGACCCGGCGACCGGCGCGTCCGCCCCGACCTGGAGGACGCGGTCATCGCGGCGACGCTGGCCGCCCGGTTCGATGCGCGGCCGACCGGAGCGAGACCGGCCCCGGCGCCGCCGGAGCGGTCCGCGCCCCCGACCCGTACCGAACGCTCGCCCGGCCCGGCGGATCGGCGGTACCGGATGAGTGCCCCGGTGCTGGTCGCGGCCCGGGCGGTGAGCAAGAACTACGGCCCGCTCGCCGCCGTGCGTGAGCTGTCGCTGTCGGTGTCGGCTGGCGAGATCGTCGGTTTGCTCGGCGCCAACGGTGCCGGGAAGACGACGCTGCTGAAGATGCTGCTCGGCCTCGTGGTGCCCAGTTCCGGGACGGTGAGCGTGTTCGGCCGCACGCCGTCCCGGGCGACCCGGGGCCGGCTCGGCTACGTACCCCAGGGGCTCGGCCTGTGGCCGACGCTGACGGTGCGGGAGAACCTGGCGTTCGCCGCGGCGGCGTTCCGGGCCGGCGCGGCACCCGTACCGACCGGCCCGCTCGCCGAGGTCGCCGACCGGCTGGTCGCCGACCTCGGCCTCGGGCTGCAGCGCCAGCTCGCGTTCGCGGCCGCCCTGCACCACCGTCTCGACCTGCTGGTACTGGACGAACCGACGTCCGGGGTGGACCCGCTGTCCCGGGCCCGGCTCTGGGACACGGTGCACGAGCAGGCCGAGTCCGGCGCCGGGGTGCTGGTCACCACGCACCACCTGCAGGAGGCGCAGGAGTGCGACCGGCTGGTGCTGCTGTCGGCCGGTCGCCTGGTCGCCGCCGGAACCGAGGACGAGATCGTCGCCGGTACCACCGCGTGCGAGGTGCTGAGCGGCGACTGGGCGGCCTCCTTCACCGCGCTGGAGGCGGCGCGGCTCGCCGTGACCCTCGCCGGTCGCCGGGTCCGGCTGGCCGACACCGATCCGGCGGACGTGCGCGCGGTCCTGGCGCGCGCCGGGATCCGAGCCGAGGTCCGGTCGGTGCCGGCGACGCTGGAGGAGACGATGATCCGCATCGACCGCGGTCCGCGGGGCTGAGCGCGTTCGGCACACCCCGCCCGGAGCCGCTGGCCCCCGCCGTGCGGGGCTGAACGCGTTCGGTGCACCCCCGCACGGAGTCGCTGGCCCCGCCGCGCGGGGCTGGGCCGGGTTCGGCGCACCCTACCCGGGGGCTTTCCCCGCCGCGCGGGACTGGGCCGGGTTGGGCACGGCGCTCGCGGCGGGCCGGTCGGTTCGCCGCCGGTCCGTCAGCCGCGACGGCGGTTGGCGGTGGCGCGGCGGGACGCGACCGCCTCGGCGGTGGCCTCCAGATTGCGCTTGGTGCGGGTGCGGTTCTTCGCCGCGACGCCGACGAACAGGCAGTCCACCACGGTCAGCTGGGCCAGCCGGCTCGCCATCGCGCCCGACCGGTAGGTGGTCTCGCGCGCCGCGGTGGTCAGCACCACGTCGGCCACCTCGGCGATCGGCGACCGGGGGTAGTTGGTCAGCGCGATCGTGGTGGCGCCCTGCCGGCGGGCCTGGCCGAGCACGTCGACGCAGTCGGTGGTGGTACCGGTGTGCGAGATGCCGAGCGCGACATCGCCCTTGCCCAGCAGCGCGGCGCTGGTCAGCGCGGTGTGCGTGTCCGGCCAGTAGAACGCGGTCCGGCCGATGCGGTGCAGCTTCTGCTGGAAGTCGGCGGCCACCGAGCCGCTCGCGCCGACGCCGAACACGTCGACTCGGCCGGCCGCGGACAGCACCGCCACCGCCTGCTCGCAGGCGGCGACGTCGAGCTGCTCGGCGGTCTCCTCGACCGCCCGCGCGTCGTTGAACGAGATGGTCGCGATGATCTGCGCCATGTCCGCGCCCGGCGGGATGTCGCCGCCGACCACCCGGGCGTCCGGCGGCTCGACCCGGCGGGCCGCCTCGGCCGCCAGCCGGATCCGCAGCTGCGGGTAGCCGCTCATGCCGACCGAGCGGCAGAACCGGATCACCGTCGCCTCGGACGTACCGGCGGCCGACGCCAGCTCGGTGATGGTCTGCCGCGCGGCGGCGGCCGGATCGGCGATCACCAGGCGGGCGACTCGCTGCTCGGCCGGCGACAGCGCCGGCAGCAGCCCGCTGACATGAACGATCAGGCCGCCGGGCGCGGCATCGTTGGCAGTCCTGGACACTGGCGAGGCACCTCGATCTCTCCGACGGCTCGGTCAGCCGGTGCTGGGACCAGTGTCGCAGTCGACGGTTGCGCTCCGACACCGATGCTGGTACACCTCGGCCGGCGCTCAGTAAAACTCATCGTCCGGGACCGGAGTACAGCAGGTAGCGACGACGCCGGGCGCGGAACGCCGACAATTCGCTCGACCAGGCATCTACCACCTCCGACGCGCTCGCGCCGTCGTCGATCATCGTCCGCAGCCGGGGCGAACCGGTCAGCTTGTCCACCCAGTACGGCCGGACCGGGTCGTAGTCGTCGTAGCGCCAGGCGAACCCGTCGTACTTCTTCGCCTCGACCAGCATGGTGACCGCGGTGGCGATGGGGTCGTACCGGGCGGCGTCGACGATCTGCACCTCGGTGCCGTTGCACAGGGTGTTGGCGTACTTGTTGAAGGTCGGGGTGAAGTAGGCCTCGCGGAAGCGCACGCCGGGCAGGTCGGCGGCGTTGAGCCGGTCGGTCCAGTGATAGTCGAGGTAGGGCGCGCCGATCAGCTCGAACGGCCGGGTCGTGCCGCGCCCCTCGGCGGCGTTGGTGCCCTCGAACATGCAGGTACCCGGGTAGACCAGGGCGGAGGTCTGGGTCGGCATGTTCGGGCTGGGCAGCACCCACGGCAGGTAGGTCAGGTCGGTGCCGAGCTGGTCGGTGCGCCAGTTGCTCACCCGCACCACGGACAGCTCGACCGGCCGGCCGGCGGCGGCCGGCAGGAACTCGCCGTTGTAGAACCGGGCCAGCTCGCCGGTGGTCATCCCGTGCTGCTGGACGATCTCCTTCTTGCCCACCCCGGACTCGTAGCCGGCCGTCATCATCGGGCCGAATGCCCTGCCGCCACAGGGATTCGGTCGATCCAGCACCACGTAGCGCAGGCCGAGCCGGGCCGCCGCCACCATCGAGTCGTACAACGTCCAGATGTAGGTGTAGAAGCGGGCCCCGACGTCCTGGATGTCGTAGACGACGGTGTCGATGCCGGCCTTGCGGAACATCGACGCCCAGTCGTCCTGGCTCGCCCCGTACGCGTCGTAGACGGTCAGGCCGGTGCGCGGGTCGGTGCTGGTGCCCTCGGAGCTGCCGGCCTGCGCCGAGCCGCGGAAGCCGTGCTCGGGCCCGAAGACCCCGACGATGTCGACGGTGCCACCGGCCACCATCAGGTCGACGGCATGCCGGTACGACGAGTCGACACCGGTCGGGTTGGAGACCATGCCGACCTTCCCGCCGGCGAGTGCCTTCCAGCCGTCGTCGATCAGGTTCTGCAGGCCGGTACGCACCTGCTTGTGCCCGCCCGGATGTGCCGCGGCCGGTGCGGCGCCGGCGCCCATCGTGGTGGCGCCGGCCGCCACCGTGCCGGCCGCCGCCGACAGCAACGCGCGTCGTCTCATCGACCCTCACCCACATTCCACCCGGCCGGCCCGATACCGACGCCGTTTCGGAAATTACAATCACGATGGGTACAGGTCAAGAAAATCGCTTTCAGCAACCAATGCGTGGACACGACCGGATCCCCGCGGCCGTCAGCCGGCCCCGGCCGTCGGACCCGCCCTCGGGCCCGGCCTCGTACCCGGGCGGCCGGCGAGACCGCGAAACCGGCGCAAGGCCGCGCCGCGGCGGCGATCCCGCCGATTTCGGCCCATCGGGCCGGTTGGCACGCAAAGATCTGTAGACATGATCGAGGTCAAGCGCGTGTACGACGAATCGGCCAGCACCGACGGCACCCGCGTGTTGGTCGACCGGCTCTGGCCGCGTGGCGTCGCGAAGGCGGACGCCGACTTCGAATGGGAGAAGGTGGTGGCTCCGTCCGATGCGCTGCGGATGTGGTACGCCCACATACCCGAACGATTCGAGGAGTTCAGCCGCCGCTACCGGGGTGAGCTGACCGACGCCGAGCGGTCGGCGGCCCTGGAACGGCTCTCCGGCATCGCCCGTAACGGCACGTTGACCCTGCTCACCGCCACCAAGGACCCGGAGCACAGCCAGGCCGCGGTGCTCCAGCAGGTCCTCGCCGAGCGGGTCTGACCGGGCCGCCGGACGGTCCGCGACCGGCCGACACGCACCTGGAGCTGGGCCGGCCGATCGCGGACGGCATAGGGTGTGCGATGTGACAGGACACCTCGTCTGGATCGACTGTGAAATGACCGGCCTCGACCTGCGCCGTGATGCGCTGATCGAGGTCGCGGTGCTCGTCACCGACTCCGAGCTGAACGTGCTCGGCGACGGTGTGGACATCGTGATCAAGGCCGACGACGCCCTGCTGGACTCGATGACCGAGGTCGTCCGGGACATGCACGCCAAGTCCGGGCTGACCGAGGAGGTCCGCGCGTCCAGCGTGTCGATGGCCGAGGCCGAGGATGCGGTGCTCGACTACATCCGCACCCACGTGCCGGACCGGCGCACCGCACCGCTGTGTGGGAACTCCATCGCCACCGACCGCGGCTTCCTCGCCCGGGACATGCCGCGGTTGGACGATTTCCTGCACTACCGGATGGTCGACGTCTCGTCGGTCAAGGAGCTGTGCCGCCGGTGGTACCCGCGGGCCTACTTCGGCCAGCCGCAGAAGGGGCTGGCGCACCGGGCGCTGGCCGACATCGAGGAGAGCATCCGGGAACTCGCGTACTACCGGAAGGCGATCTTCGTGCCACCGCCGGGACCGGACGTGGACACCGCGAAACAGATCGCAGCGTCGCTGTCCGCGAGCCCGGAAACGGACCCCGAAACCCCGTAGTCGGGTCGACCACAGCACCCGCTACTATGAACCGGCACGCCGATCCCGGCGTGCGATGGTGGCTGTAGCTCAGCTGGTAGAGCACCGGGTTGTGGTCCCGGGTGTCGTGGGTTCAAGTCCCATCAGTCACCCCACACGAGCGGCCTCGGTCCTGCGGGACCGGGGCCGTCGTCGTCCTCGCCGCCGGCCGGCGGCGGGCCGGGTCAGCGGCGCGGGGCGGAGAGCTTGACGACCGCGCCGAAGGCGCTCACCGCCACCCCGGCCAGCGTCGGCGCGGCGCCGACCGCGCCGCCGAGCATCCCGATCAGGACCGCACCGAGCACCGCGATGGCGCCGACCACCAGACAGCCGGCGGCCAGCCGGAACCGCCGGTTGGTGCCGCCGTCGTCCAGCGCCCGCCGGGGCGCCGGTGGCAGCAACTCCCCCGCGGCCGGCGGCTCGGGTGTCGGCGCCCGGGCCACCGTCGCCCGCCTGTCCAGAAGCAAGCGCATCCCGCAACCTCCTTCGCGAAATGCCCGGAGCGCCCCTGTCGTCATCGACTCGCGCCCGGTGCGCCAACCGGTTCCCCATGGTGCGTGAATATGATTATTGCACTCGGCGTCGACTTTGATGAATGTCGCGTACTCGCTCCGCCAAAACTCCCGAACGACGATTTTCCTCGAACCAACCGGGCTCGCTGACATCATCCTGACCTGGGAAAACAATGTGGCAACCAGGCCAGTTGAAACTATGCCAAAGGCTGCCTACAAGACCGCGCGACGCAATTTGTCGGCGCGCTTTCAGACAATCGGCGGGTCGGAATGCGCCGGACTGCGAGCTGGCGTTCCGACGGTGACGGGCCGGTCACCGGTACCTGCCGGACGGGCGTGCGACGGCACGCTACCCGGCGCACGCCCACCCGGGATCGGAACGCCGATCCCTCCGCGCGCCGGGTCCGCCGTGCAGGTGACGCACCGGCGGCCACCGGATCGCCGGGTTATCGGACGGTAATCTCGCGACCGCGAGTCGCAATTGACCGACGTCGATCGGTGACGCGACGAACCGCGGTACCGATCGATCAACGCCGAGCCTGGATTGGTCATGACACACCGTGTGGATGGGCGAGAACCGGCCGACTACGACAGCAACGGGTACGACTACCGCAGCTACTGGCTGGGCCGTGACTACGAGTCGCACGCCGAGCAGCGGGCCCTGGGCCGGCTGATACCCCGCTTGGACCACGTCGAGTGGTTCGCCGACCTGGGTGGCGGATTCGGCCGCAACCTGGCGCACTACGCCGACGTCGCCGAGCACGCGGTGCTCGTCGACTACTCGGCGAACAACCTGCGCACCGCCGAGGCGCGGCACTACGCCGCGGTCGACCGGGGCCGACTGCACCTGGTCCGCGCCGATCTGCGCGCGCTGCCGTTCGTCGACGACGCGTTCGACGCCGCGATGGTCGTCCGGGTGCTGCACCACCTGCCCGACCTCGACCGGTACCTGGCGGAGATGAGCCGCACCATCCGGGCGCGCTGGCTGCTGGACGTGCCGATCAAGCACCATCTGCTGGCCCGGCTGCGTGCCCTGCGGTACGGCTCGGGGGTGCGGTTGGACGACGCCGAGCCACAGCTCACCGGTACCACCGCGGGCGCGTTCCGGCTGTACCACCTGGGCGCGGTGCGCGGCTCGCTGAACGCGCTGGGCTGGGACACCACGCCGGTGGCCAGCGTGAACAACCTTCGACGCTGGGACCAGTGGCTGCCACGCCGGGCCACCGCGGCGCTGCAGGCACCGGTGGCCGGCATCGAGGCGGTCGCCCAGCGGGTCGGCCGTGGCTGGTGGGGACCGAGCCAGTTCGTGCTGGCCCGCCGCCGCGAGCCGGCCCGGCCGCGGTTGCGACCGGTGCCGGAGCAGACCCAGCCGCACACCCGGGGGCTCGCCGCGCGGATGGCGTGCCCGGCCTGCCGGGGCAGGCTGGACTGGACCGACTTCGCCGCGTTCTGCCGCCGCTGCGGCGTCTGCTACCGGCATCACGACGGGTTCTGGGACTTCGCGGCCGGAGTACCGGCCCCGGTGCCCGCCGCGGCGGTCGGCTGAGTTCGGGACCGCGGTACGCGCCGCGGAAACGACGGACGGCCCGGCGCGGGGGATGCGCCGGGCCGTCCGTCTCGTACCCGGCTGGTGCACCAGGGGGTTGCACACCAGCCACCGGGTCCGCCGGTGCGCCAGGGGGTTCCGCACCGACCGCTCGTACCAGGCTGGTGCGCCAGGGGGTCCCGCACCAACCGCTCGTACCAGGCTGGTGCGCCAGGGGGTCCCGCACCAACCGCACCGCGCTCGTGCACCAGGGGGTCGTGCACCAGCATCGGCTACCGACAGTAACGGTACGCCGAGTAACCACGATCGACCGCCATCTAGGCTCTGATCAGCTGGTGCGCTACCCCACATGAACGCGAGGACAACTCACAATCACTCTCTGTATAAGAATCGCTCGACTTCTGACACCGTTGTCGCGACGGTGCCGGCTCTCGGGGCAGGCGCGCGCTTCCCGCCGCTTCGGGCGGTACCGCAGGGTCTTTGGTCCTACCGGATCCGGTCCGAAGGGGCCAGGTTACGGAGCGCTGGCCGTGCATACGCTGTCTGCAGCGGCCACGGAGCCCGAACGCCTCTGGGGGGTGTGCGTTCGGGGCCGAGCCGCTACCGGGTCCGAACCTGGCTGATCGCGGCGACAGCCGATCTCGGCGCGGCCGCGGTGGCGTGAGCGATCCGCCCACCCGGGGGACGACCGGACCTGGCCCGCCTCCCGATGTTCTGGGGGGTGCATCGAGAGGCGGGCCCTTGCCGTCGCGGCACGCGACCGTCAGCGCGCCGGCCGGTGCACCGGACCATGGCTGCGCTCGCAGTACGGCTCGGCCACCGGCGCCGTGTCGGCGGGCTGGTGATCGACCTGCAGGGTGCTGTGGTCGACCTGGTAGTCGTCGCGCAGCAGCCGCTCCATCTCGCGCCGCACCCGGTGGCAGTCGTAGCCGGGGCGCACGAGCACGTGCGCGGACATCGCCGGTTCACCCGAGGTGATCGTCCACAGGTGCAGGTCGTGCACCTCCGCCACCCCGTCGCAGCCGGCCAGCCGCTTGCCCAGCGCGCCGGTGTCGGTACCGGCCGGGGCGGCCTCCAGGAAGATCCGGGCGGAGTCGCGCAGCAGACCGATCCCGGCCTTGGCCATCAGCGCCACGACGATCACCGTCGCGATGCCGTCCGCCCGGTCGAATCCGGTGAACAGCATGACGGCGCCGGCCGCGGCGGTGGCGATGAACGCGAACAGGTCGGTCAGGATGTGCTGGTACGCCCCGCGGACGTTCAGGCTGGTCCGGTTCGCACGGCCGATCAGCCAGGTGGCGGCGAGATTGACGACGATGCCGACGAGCGCGGTGCCGAGCACCAGCCCGCCGGCGACCGGCGGCGGCGCGATCA
The DNA here is from genome assembly GCF_016865425.1 of Actinocatenispora thailandica. Classification (NCBI taxonomy): domain Bacteria; kingdom Bacillati; phylum Actinomycetota; class Actinomycetes; order Micromonosporales; family Micromonosporaceae; genus Actinocatenispora; species Actinocatenispora thailandica. Next base: position 4,012,155 of record NZ_AP023355.1, read on the forward strand.
GCCGGCGAACCGCCTCGTAGCCGAGCCAGCCGGCGAGCAGCAGCAGGGTGAGCCCGTTCGCCTGGGCGGAAAGGATCTCCACCCGGCGCAGGCCGTAGGTGAAGCTGCCGCGCGGTGGTCGGGCGGCCAGCCGCATCGCGATCAGCGCGAGCACGATCGAGGCGGCGTCGGTGAGCATGTGCGCGGCGTCCGACAGCAGCGCGAGCGACGACGCGATCAGGCCGACCACGACCTCGCCCGCCATGTACGCCACGATCAGGGCGAGCGCGGCGGTCAGCAGCCGCCGATCGGCGTCGGCGGAGACCGCGTGGGTGTGTTCGTGTTCCGCTGCCACCCGGTCAATATATGAACACATTGCTATATGTGCAAACCAAGGCCGGCGGGCGCGCCACGAGATCCGGCAAAGGCTCCCGCAGTGCGGGATTGAGGTACTACGGTCCCAGTCAGGGCGTCACCGCAGTGACGCGCTCAGTACCCATGTCGATGTGCGGAGGACCGGGTAATGACCCTGACCACGCCGAGACCGCCAGGTGGCGAGATCACCCCGCGACCGATCGTGACCAGCCCCTGGCCGGTACACATCGCGCCGCACGGCTCCTGGCTGGCCCGCACGATCCGCACCACCGACGCGAAGCAGATCGGGATCATGTACATGGTCACCGCGTTCGGCTTCTTCATCGTCGGTGGCTTCCTGGCGCTGCTGATGCGCGCCGAACTGGCTCGGCCGGGCATGCAGTTCCTGTCCACCGAGCAGTACAACCAGCTGTTCACCATGCACGGCACGATCATGCTGCTGCTGTTCGCGACGCCGATCGTGTTCGCGTTCGCCAACTACGTCGTGCCGCTGCAGATCGGTGCGCCCGACGTGGCGTTCCCGCGGCTCAACGCGTTCGCCTACTGGCTCTACCTGTTCGGCGGGACCCTGGTGGTGGCCGGCTTCGCGACACCCGGCGGCGCCGCGGACTTCGGCTGGTTCGCCTACCAACCGCTGGCCAGCGTGACCAACTCGCCCGGCGCCGGCGCGGACCTCTGGTACATCGGCCTGATCATCTCGGGTCTGGGCACCATTCTGGGCGCGGTCAACATGGTCACCACCACGCTGACGCTGCGCGCGCCGGGCATGACGATGTTCCGGATGCCGCTGTTCACCTGGTCGATCCTGGTGACCAGCCTGCTGGTACTGATGGTGTTCCCGATCCTGGCCGCGGCGCTGTCCGCGGTGATGGCCGACCGGCAACTCGGCGCGCACGTGTTCGACTCCGGCACCGGCGGTGCGATCCTGTGGCAGCACCTGTTCTGGTTCTTCGGCCATCCCGAGGTGTACATCGTCGCGTTGCCGTTCTTCGGGATCATCTCCGAGGTGATCCCGGTGTTCAGCCGCAAGCCGCTGTTCGGCTACAAGGGCATGGTCGGTGCGCTGATCGGCATCGCCGCGCTGTCGATGACCGTGTGGGCGCACCACATGTTCGCCACCGGCCAGGTGCTGCTGCCGTTCTTCTCGTTCCTGTCGTTCCTGATCGCCATCCCCACCGGGATGAAGTTCTTCAACTGGATCGGCACCATGTGGCGCGGCCAGATCACCTTCGAGTCGCCGATGATGTTCGCGATCGGCTTCCTGGTCACGTTCCTGCTCGGTGGGTTGTCCGGGGTGCTGCTGGCGTCGCCGGCGATCGACTTCCACGTGTCCGACACGTACTTCGTGGTGGCGCACTTCCACTACGTGCTGTTCGGCACGATCGTGTTCGCCGTCTACGCCGGGGTCTACTTCTGGTTCCCGAAGATGACCGGCCGGATGATGGACGAGCGGCTCGGCAAGCTGCACTTCTGGCTGACGTTCATCGGCTTCCACAGCACCTTCCTGGTGCAGCACTGGCTCGGCGCCGAGGGCATGCCCCGGCGGTACGCCGACTACCAGGCCAGCGACGGTTTCACCACGCTGAACACGATCTCCACGATCGGCGCGTTCATCCTCGGAGTGTCGCTGCTGCCGTTCCTGTGGAACGTCTACAAGTCGTACAAGACGGGCCCGGTCGTCGAGGTCGACGACCCGTGGGGCTACGGCAACGGGCTGGAGTGGGCGACCAGTTGCCCGCCGCCGCTGCGCAACTTCGACCGGATGGTGCGCATCCGCAGCGAGCGCCCGGCCTTCGACCTGAAGTACCCGGAGCTGATGGACCAGCCGCCGACCACCACGCCGACGATCGACGACGCGCTCGCGGCGGAGCGGAGGGCACTGGCCGGTGAACGCGACACCTCCGGCGCCGAGGACCCCGGATCCGGCCGGCGCGCCGGCGGTTCGCACCGCGCCGAGGAGTAGCGGCGAGCTCACCAACGTGGCGGGTACCCGGCGGGTGCCCGCCACGTTCGTACCCACCAGAGCCGTCCACTTCGGACCATCCACATTAGACTGTCTAGTATGGACAGATCTGCCGCGGTCGGCGGCGGGCGCGGCGGCGGCCGAGACATCGAGGTCGTCGGGGTCGCGCGGCCGTCAGACCGTTCTGTCCATTTGTAGCATGGTTTGTCATCACCGTTACGTACTCTCCCGTGCACCCTGTGGAGTCTCTCCGTAGAAAATTTCCGTCTATTACCGTATTGACGGATGACATCTTCGTTGACAGGATTTGCTCGTTACCCGACTTACTGTCGCTCCACCGATGACCACAGCGGAGGTCAGATGCGGCAGCACCCACCCCCAGCAGTCGAGGTCGACTGACCACACCGACCGGCGAGCCGGCACCCCCTCCGCCGCACTCGCCCGCACCGCCGCCGTACGGCGGTGCAGCCCCCGGTCACCCGCTCCCCCACGGGTGGCCGGCATCCTCGCGGTTCCGCGCCCGAGTGCACCCGCCCGCGCCGGTCGACGGCGCCCCGGTACCGCCCTTCCGCGCGGATCGCCCGTCCACGAAGGGAGTCCGTCATGGGCTGTTCCAACAGCAGCGCACCGGCCTACGGGGAGATGTCCTGGTTCTGCTGCGGCGGTTCCTGGGGACCGTGCTCCTCGGCCGGCGGCGGCGCCTGCGGCAACTGCAACTCCGGGTCGCACCAGTGCGCCTGGCCGCACGCCTCGGACGCGTGCTACTCCATCACCCAGCCGTACAACTGCGGGCACAACCTCGCCCTGCGCGGCTGCGGGCACGTCTTCTACATCACCAACCGGTGCACCGGCGGGTGCGTGTCGGCCAGCGTCGCCGACTGCGGCCCGAACACCCACCTGTTCTGCGGCGAGCGGCACTGCTGCGGCTCGACCTGCGGTACCGACCGGCTCATCGATCTGACGCCGTCGGCGTTCAGCGCGATCGCCAGCCTGTCCAGCGGCCTGTTGCCGTGCCGGATCGACAGCTGAGGAGGCATCAGATGACCACCGCCATGGACCGCCGCCGGCTGCTCACCTCCGCCGTACTGGGCAGCGCCGGCATCGCCGGCGCCACCGCCCTCGGTTCGCTCGCACCGGAAACCGCGAACGCCGCCCCGGCCGCCGCGTTCACCCCGGGCGAGGTCGACCCGAACTTCGCCGAGGGCCGCGTCACCGGCATCAAGGACCACGTCCTGCTCGTCACCGGCTCGGACAACGTGCTGCACCGCATCCAGGTCACCAGCGGGACGAGCATCTGGAAGCTGCACCCGACGACGTTCGAGGCGGTCGCCGTCGGTGACGGGCTCTACGCCCGGGGCGTCCCGCTGCCGGGCGGCGCGCTCGGCGCCGACTCGCTGTGGGTCAACATCGTCAGCATGTCGGTCGAGATCACCGCGATCGGCAACTCCTGGCTGCACCTCAACCACAACGGCAGCAAGGTGATCGGGCACGTGGTGCCCGGCCGCACTGCCGCGGTGTACCGGGACGCGCCGACCACCGGCGACCTGTCCAAGTTGCGGATCGGCCGGCACGTGCACATCATCGGCGCCTGGCGGCCGGACACCAACGAGGTCGACCTGGCCACCATCTACGCGGGCACGGTGGCGGCATGAACGGCGCCCGCCGGACGGCCGGGGAGCCGACATGAGTGCCGCCGACGCACGCGGTGCCCGGAGCCGCACCGCCGGGGAGGCGAGATGAGTACCGCGCTGCCGGCCGCCGTCGCGGGGGCGGCACCGGTCCTCGTCGCCGGCGTGTTCGTGGTGTCCGGCCGGGTCAAGGTGGCCAGCCGTACCGCCCGCTCGCGGGCCGCCGGGTCGGCGCTCGGCACGCTGGTCGGCAAGGACCGGGCCGCCACCGTGTACGGCGGGGTCGGCGTCGCCGAGGTCGCGATCGCCGCGCTGCTGCTCGCCGGTGGTCTCGCCACCTGGTGGCCAGCGCTGGCCGTACCGGCGCGGGTCGCGGCCGGCGCCGCGGCGGTGGCGGCGGCCGGCTTCCTGGGCTACCTCGGGTACGCCCGGATCGCCGCTCCCGGCTCCTCCTGCGGTTGCGTCAGTGCCCGGTCGGCCCCGGTGACCTGGCGCAGCTTCGTCCGCGCCGGGGCGCTGCTGGCGGTGGCGCTGGTGGCGGTGGCCGCGCCGGTCTCGTGGCCGACCGCACTCGCGAGCCATCCGTACCCGGTGGTCGCCGCGCTGGCGCTCGGCGGCCTGGCGATGCTGCTGCTGTCGCCGGAGGCGGAGCACGCGTGGCTGCTGCCGCTGCGCCGGCTGCACGCCAGGGTGCGGCCGCATCCGCTGGCCGGCCTGGCGTACGACCTGCCGCTCGCGTCGACGCTGCGCCAGCTGGAGGCGAGTGAGAGCTACCGCGGTGTCGGTGCCCGGCTGCGCAGTGACGTGCTGGAGCACTGGGACGAAGGCGAGTGGCGGATCGTCTGCTACCACGCGGAGGGCGACCAGACGGCGGTGTTCGCGGTGCCGCGGTTGCGGTACGACCCGGATGCCGTACGGCTCGCCCTCGTCGACGACCCGCTGGTGGCCACCGCCTGAGGGTGGATTGGGCCGGTGTGCACGGGTACGCCCGGTGCGCACCGGCCTCCTTCGTGCCCACGGAAGCTACTTGTCTAGCGGAATATTGCGACAGCAACTAAGGTTGGCGGAGACAGGGCGCCGGACCCACCGGCGCGGCAACCGCAAGGAGTACGCCATGCCAGCCGTCACCGTGGCCAACCCGCTGGTGCTGCCCCGGGTGCCGGACAGCGATCCGACCGCCGCGCCGCGCCCGGTGCGGTCGGTGACCACCGCGCCGTCGGGCTTCGAGGGCGAGGGGTTCCCGGTCCGCCGCGCGTTCGCCGGCGTCGACCTGCGCGACCTCGACCCCTTCATCCACATGGACCAGATGGGCGAGGTCGAGTACGCCCCGGGCGAGCCGAAGGGCACGCCGTGGCACCCGCACCGCGGCTTCGAGACCGTCACGTACATGATCGACGGCACCTTCCAGCACCGGGACAGCAACGGCGGCGGCGGCCTGATCACCGACGGCGACACCCAGTGGATGACCGCCGGCGGCGGCATCCTGCACATCGAGAAGCCGCCGGAGGAACTCGTCGTGTCCGGCGGGCTGTTCCACGGCGTCCAGCTGTGGGTCAACCTGCCGCGACGGCTGAAGCTGACCGAGCCGCGCTACCAGGACATCCGCGGCGGCGAGGTGGCGCTGCTGTCGTCGCCCGACGGCGGCGCGCTGATCCGGGTCATCGCCGGCGAACTCGCCGGGCACGCCGGTCCCGGCGTCACCCACACGCCCATCTCGCTGGTCCACGCCACCATCGCGGCCGGCGCCGAGCTCCGGCTGCCGTGGCGCAAGGACTTCAACGCCCTGGTGTACGTGCTCGCCGGGCGCGGCACGGTCGGCGCCGAGCGGCGCCCGGTACGGGCCGGCCAGCTCGCCGTGTACGGACCCGGCGACGTACTCGGCGTCGCCGCCGACCAGGCGCAGGAGTCGCGCAGTCCGGAGCTTTCGGTACTGCTGCTCGGCGGTCAGCCGATCCGCGAGCCGATCGCGGCGTACGGGCCGTTCGTGATGAACACCCGGCGCGAACTGGTCGAGGCGTTCGAGGACTTCCAGGCGGGCAAACTCGGCACCATTCCGGCCGAGCCGCACCCGGGCCACGACGTGCTCTGAGCGGACCACACCGCCCCACCGACGATTCGGGGCCATCGAGCTACTCGCTCGATGGCCCCGAATCGCGCTGCTGGTGCCGAGGATGTCTCGCGTTCAGCGCTTGCGCGGCGACCGGGCCGTCGTCTTCTTCGCCCCGGTCGTCTTGCGGGCCGCGGTCTTACGAGTGGCGGCACCCTTCTTGGCCACCGCGCGCTTGGCCGTCGTCTTCTTCGCCGCCGCGGTCTTCCGCGCCGGCGCCGCCTTGCGGGCCGTCGTCTTCTTCGCCGCCGCCTTGGCGGTGGTCTTCCTCGCGGTCGTCTTCGCCGGCGCCTTCTTGGCGGTGGTCTTCTTCGCCGCGGTGGTCTTCCTCGCCGCCGCGGTGCTCTTCCTCGCGGCCGTGGTCTTCTTCGCCGCCGTGGTCCTCTTCGCCGCCGTCGCCTTCTTGGCGGTGGTCTTCTTCGCCGCGGTCTTGCTCGCGGCGGCCTTCTTCGCGGTCGTCTTCTTCGCCGCGGCGACCTTCTTCTTCCCGGTCACCACGTCCTTGAAGGCCTGCCCCGGGCGGAATGCCGGCACCGAGGTCTTGCGCACCTTCACCGTCTCGCCGGTGCGCGGATTGCGCGCGGTGCGCGCCGCCCTGGCCCGCTTCTCGAAGACACCGAAACCGGCCAGCGAAATTTTCCCGCCCTTGGACACCGTGCGCTGGATCTCGTCGAGCACCGCATCCAGCGCCGTGGCGGCCTGTTTCCGGTCGCCGATGCGCGCGGTCAGCGCCTCGATCAGCTCTGCCTTGTTCACGACAACTCCCGTCAGCTATTGGGCATCTGACTGCCTCGCGTTCACAGTATGCACGCCAAACGGCCACTGACCAAACAGGACTAGAGATATTCCTCCCGTGTAGCAGCGCTTTTGCATTCGGCTGGACCGTCCTATCCAGACAATGATTCAGTGGAATCGGTTGGGCGCCAACGACATTCCGGTGCACCGTTAAGCACCTCGGAAGCCGCCGACCGGCTCGGAAAATTCTCCGGCCGGGGCCCGCCGAGTCGGCCGGGTCGCGGCCGAAAGTGGGCGGCACCGTCGATCCGGCCGGCCCGTGTCGCGCGGCCACCCGGATCCGCTGCGACCGTTGGCGATCGGTGCCGGCGACCGGTTCGCTCAGCGAACCAGCGTGCGCGCCAGCACCCCGGCCTGGAACCGGGATTCCGCACCCAGCAGGCGCATCAGCTCCGCCACCCGGCGTCGGTAGGTGCGCACGCTCAGGCCCAGCGACCGTGCCGCCGCCTCGTCGGTACGGCCGGCGGCCAGCTCGCGCAGCACCGCACGAGCCGGTTCCGCGAGCACCGGCACCGGATCTCGCCGCCATTCGCCGAGTGGCACCGCGTGGTCCCAGGCCGCGGCGAACAGCGCCCGAACGCCGGCGACCAGCCCCGGGTCGGGCAGCACCCGGAAGGTGCGCACGCCATCGACCGGCGGTTCGGCGAGGATCGCGATCCGCCGGTCCAGAATGATCGTCTCGTGCGGCAACTCGGCCCGGCAGATTCGCACCTCGACGCCGGCCGCGTCCAGCCGGGCCAGCTCGTCGGCGTCGGCCGGATCGGCCAGCGCGACCGCGGTGAACAGCTTGCGCGCCAGCAGCCCGCGCTCGCGAGCGGCGCCCACCCGCCGCCCCACGCCCGAACGCAGCCGGGTTCTCGACCAGGTGTGCAGATCGGTTGCCGCGCAGAGGAACTCCGCCGAGGCGCTATCGAACAGGTGGCCGGCGCGGGCGACCAGCTCGTGCTCACCGCGGACCGTCAGGACCTCGTTCACCCCTGAATTCTAGGTTCCCGCGGACAGCGGCCCCTCACCGCCGACGGGCCGGCCGCGCCAGCCGGTTGGCAGCAAGCTGCCAGCGGGGTGCCGCCGCGCGGCGGCGACGGCAGGCTGGCGGCATGACCAACGACTTCCTGCTCGGCGGCGACACACCGGTCCGGCGCGTCGGGCTCGGCGCGATGCGCCTGGTCGCCCGCGGCCACCAGGGACCCGCGGTGCCGACCGAAGACGCGCTCGCCACCCTGCGCAGCGCGGTGGAACTCGGCATCGATCACCTCGACACGGCCGACTTCTACCGCTACCGGACAGCCACCGCGAACCAGCTGATCCGGACCGCGCTGCGACCGTACCCGGCGGGCCTGGTGCTCGCGACGAAGGTGGGGCCGGTGGCCACCCCCGCCGGACCGCCACGGCAGGGCACCGCCGCCGACCTGGTCCCCTCGGTCACCGCCAACCTGCGCAGCCTCGGGGTGGACCGGCTGGATCTGGTGTACCTGCGCATCGGCGGCATCGACGGTCCACCGGACGAGTCGATCGAGGAACGGTTCACGATCCTCGCGCGGCTGCGCGAGGAGGGCCTGATCCGGCACCTGGGGCTCAGCAACGTCTCCGCTGGCCACCTGGCCGAGGCGCGCCGGATCGCGCCCGTGGCGGCGGTACAGAACCGGTACGGCTGGGGCGACACCGGCGACGATGCGCTGCTCGCGGAGTGCGCGGCGGCCGGGATCGGCTACGTGCCGTTCTTCCCGCTCGGCGGTGGTCGGCGACCGCTCGCCGACCCCGCGTTGCGGAAGGTGGCGCGCCGGCACGGGGTCGCGGTGGCCACGGTGGCGTTGGCCTGGCTGCTGGACCGGTCCGCCACCGTGCTGGCGATCCCCGGTACCGCCTCGCCCGCCCACCTGGCGGAGAACGTGGCCGCGGCCGGGCTGGCCCTCTCCGACGCCGACCGTGCCGAACTCGGCACGCCGGCCACGGCGGCGCGCTGACCGGCCGGCGAGGCACCGCCGGCCGGGTCGATCGTCGCCGGCCGGCGACCGGGGTCGGCACCAGGCGGGCCACGGCCGGGTGGCCCGGACGTGCTCAGGGCGAGGCGGGCAACAGCCAGGGCGGGCGGGACGGCCCGGAGTGCAGCGTGCCGATCCGCCGACCGGGCCGACCGTCCACGATGGCCAGCGGGCCGAAGGCGGCGCCCGCCGGTACCCGGGTGCCGGCCCGCACCAGGGTGCCGGGGCCGAGATGCGCCCCCGGCTCCACCACCACGCCGGGTTCCAGCACGCTGCGCGCGCCGATCCGGGCACCGTCGATCCGGACACCGGGGCCGATCACCGCGGCGTCCTGGACGACCAGATCCTCGTCGCCGTCGGCGCGCAACACGGCATGCTCCAACGCCTGCACCCCGGCGCCGAGCCGGATCTGCCCGCCGTCGCCGGCGACGAGCCGGGCCGCGATGCCGAGCAGGCAGCCGGTACCGAGCTCGACGTCACCGACGACCTGGGTGGCGTCCGCATCGGACCGGACCGCGTCGTGCCCGTCGATCGGCGGTACCGCAACGGGCACCCGGACCGGTCGGCCGACCCGCCGGTGCAGTGGGTGGTCGGTGAGCGGGGTGTCCGGGCGGGCGCCGTCGGCGCCGGTGGCCGAGCGCACCGCGTGCGCCGACCGGCCGGACACCACGGTACCGGCGGGGACCACGGTGCCGGCCGGCACCAGCGTGCCGTCCGCGAGCACGCAGCCGTCGCCCAGCCAGGCGCCGGGCAGCAGCACGCAGCCCGCACCGATCCGGCACAGGTCGCCGATCCGGGCGCCGAGCACGGTGACGCCGGCGCCCAGGACGCTGCCCTGGCCGACCGCGGTCGGATGCCGGCGGTCCCCCCAGACCGTCGCGTGCGCACCGATCCGGGCGTGATGGCCCAGCCGTACCGCCCCCTCGTGGGAGCGCACCACGCTGCCGGCCGCGAGCCGGACCCCGACGCCGAGCCACAGCTCGCCCACGATCACGGCCGACTCGGCCACCTCGACACGGGAATCCGCCGAGCTGAGACTCATGGACGTTCCTCCTTCGTCGGAAGGTCCACGAGACACCGGCTCGCCCGATGCTCATGATTCGCTCGCGGTGGCTCGCGCATAGCATCACCCCCCGGTTCACGAGGCCGGTTCCGGCTCGGTCTGTGTCGTCGGAACCGATCCCTGCGGCCGGTACGGGCGGTGCTCGACGCCGTCGGCGAGCCGGCCTACTCCCGACGGTAATCCACCGAAAGCCTTGCCGTGGCGCGGATCGAACATCCCGTACCCGGTCGAGACGGGCGGCCGGGCACGGCCGGGGCGGCGGTCACGCTGCGCACCGCCACGTACCGGCGTCCACAAGGGACGGTCAGGGGGTCGCGCTGAGCCGGTCCAGCAGGTCGGTCAGCCGACGCAGCAACGGGATGCAGCTGTCCCGCTCGGCACCGGACATGTCGCTCCAGGCCTGCCCGAGCAGGTCGCGAAACAGGCCGCCGGCGTGCTCCAGCGTCCGTTCGCCACGCTCGGTGAGACGCAGCACCGAACCACGCGCGTCGCACGGGTCCACCGCGCGGACCACCAGCCCGCGGCTGACCAGCGTGCGTACCGTGCGGGTGGCGGTCGGCTGGGCCACCCCGATCGCCGCCGCGACCGCGCCGACGCCCTTGACCCCGGTCTGCGCGATCGCGTCCAGCGCGACCAGCTGCGCGGCGGACAGGTCGGACAGCTGGCTCTGCACCCGGCCGCGGGTGCGCCGGGCGGCCTGGATCAGCGCGATCAGCGCCGCCGCGAACTCGTCCACCCCCGGCTCGGCCGGCGCCGCACTACCCCGTTTCGTAGGCACGGTGTCGATGATCCCGCATCGCCGGCCACCACCGGTTGCGGGCGCCGGCACAGATGCATAGCCTCCTATGCACACGGCACGCAGACGCGACGTAAAGGGGCCTCGCAGAACGGCGCCGACACCGTTCTGTCCGGACCCCCAGGCACTCGGCGAGACGGGTGGTCGACATGACGGTGGGCAGCGAGGGGCGGCACGACACGGCGCCCTGGACGGGTGCCCCGGCACGCATCATGGTCGGCGTCGACGGCAGCAGCGCCGGCCAGGCGGCACTGCTGGCGGCGCAGGCCGAGGCCGCCGCGTTCGACCTGCACGTGGTGGCGGTGCACGTGCGCCGCGGGTTGACCCCGGTGGAGGCGCTGGGTTCCGGTTTCGCCGGGCTGGCCGGGGCGTGCTGGCTGGACTGCCGGGACGACGCCGAGCTGTCCGCCTGGCTGGACAGCGTTCAGCTGCTGGAGGCCACCGGGCTGTCCTGGGAGTTCGTGGTACGGGAGGGCGAGCCGGCACAGCAGCTGCGAGCGGTGGCGGCCGAGCTGCCGGTCCGGTCGATCTATCTGGCCGCGCGCCCCCGACCGTGGTGGCGGCGCGGGCTGCACCACTGCCCCGCTCGGGCGCTGGCGCGCCGGGCCGGTTGCCCCGTCCGGGTGGTCAGCTACTCGGGCGAGTGAATCCCCGGTAAACGCGCGCCCACTCGGCGGGTTCCCAGCTACGGCGGGTATGTTCCCCCCAGCCCGTGTCGCGCGCCTCCACACCGGCGCGAGATGTACCGTTTTGGGTGGTGGGTCGGCCGCGTTGGCCGGTCCCCGGCATCTCGCCGACCAGCCGAAACGCCCATGAGCGCACAGGGAGGTTCCGGTGGGCCGACATCACCCGTCCGACACGCCGGGTCCGCCGACCAAGCGCCGGCACGCCCCGTGGTGGGCGCGGTTGTCGCTGGTGTTCGGCGTGATCCTGGTCGTGTTCAGCGGCGGCAGCTTCGCTGCCGGGTCGATCGTGCTCAACCGGGTCAACCACGCACTGCCGAGCAGCAACCTGATCGGCGACGGCGCCCGCAAGCACAAGGCGGGCTCCGACGTGAAGGGACCGCTGGACATCCTGCTCGCCGGCTCCGATCTGCGCGACTCATGGAAGAAGGACGGGCAGAAGCCGCGGACCGACTCGATCATGTGGCTGCACATCCCGGCCTCGATGGACTACGCGTACCTGCTGTCCCTCCCACGCGACCTGCGGGTCCAGATCCCGGCCGACAAGCACACCGGCTTCCTGGGCGGGCAGGACCGGCTGAACGCCTCGTTCCCGGACGGGATGAAGGACGTCAACGACACGGCGGGCGGCATGAGCCTGCTCAGCCGTACCGTGTCGAACCTGACCGGCGTCGAGTGGGACATGGCCGGCCTGGTCAACTGGGACGGGTTCAAGGAGATCACCAAGTCGCTCGGCGGCGTGACGATGTGCCTGGACCAGGGGTTCACCAGTCACCAGCCGGGCTTCACCAACGGGCCGCCACTGACCTTCCCGAAGGGCTGCCACCACTACGACGCGGACAAGGCGCTCAAGCTGGTGCGGCAGCGCGACGACCTGCCCGGCGGCGACTACGGCCGGCAGAAGCTGCAGCAGCAGTTCATCAAGCAGATCCTCAAGCAGGCCACCAGCAAGGGCGTGGTGAGCAACCCGACGAAGGTCAACGATCTGATCGGCGCGGCCGGCAAGTCCATCACCCTCGACCTCGGCGGGTACCAGCTGGTCGACGTGGCGCTGGCGCTGCGCGGCATCACCGCCGACAAGATCGTGACGTTGCAGATCCCGCACTACGCGATCGGCCAGGGCAACGGATACCAGGGTGAGGGGCTGCAGAAACCGCTCGGCCCGAAGCTGTTCCAGGCGATGCGCGACGACACCATCTCCGACCTGCTCGCGGCGCACCCCGAGCTGGCCTCCAAGGTGCCGGGCGGGTCCTGACCGGGCACCCCGTGCCCGGCCGTGATCGCGGCCAGGAACCGACCGCAACGGCTGACACACTGGCGTGGTGACCACCGTACTCACTCCGCCGGCCCTCAACCGCGCCCTGCTCGCCCGCCAGCAACTGCTGCGCCGCGCCGAAACGCCGGTGCCCGAGACGTTGCACCGGCTCGTCGGTCTCCAGGCACAGCTGCCGTCCGCGCCCTATGTGGGACTGTGGTCGCGAGTCGCCGGCTTCACCGCCGACCGGCTGGCCGGCCCGATGGCCGACCGCACCGTGCTGCGGATCACCGCCATGCGCGGCACCATCCACACCCTCACCGCCGCCGACTGCCTCGACCTGCGTCCCCGGCTGCGGCCGGTGCTCGACCGGTTCCTGCGCACGCTGCGGGCCCGGCTCGACGGGTTGGACCTGGACCAGGTGACGGCGGCGGCGCGGGAGCTCGTCGAGCAGCAACCCCGCACGTACCACGAACTCGGCCGGGCGCTCGCCGACCGCTGGCCGGGGTACGACCCGGCGGCGCTGGGGCACGTGGCGCGGTGCCGGCTGGCGCTGGTCCAGGTCACGCCGCGCGGGCTGTGGGGCCGCGGCGGGCGTGCCGCGCACACCACCGCCGAGCACTGGCTGGGCGCCCCACTGGGCACCGGCACCGGGCCGGAACCGCTGGTACTGCGCTACCTCGCCGCGTTCGGCCCGGCCACCGCCGCCGACGTACAGACCTGGTCGGGGTTGACCGGGCTGCGCGCGGTGCTGGACCGGCTGCGCCCGCGCCTCGTCACCTTCCGCAGCACCGACGGGGCCGAGCTGTTCGACCTGCCCGACGCGCCGCGGCCGGCGGCGGACACCGCGGCGCCGGTACGGTTCCTGCCGCCGCTGGACAACCTGCTGCTGTCGCACGCCGATCGCAGCCGGGTGATACCCGCCCCGTACCGGCACCACCTGCAGAGCCCCAACGGGCTGCTACCCGGTGTGCTGCTGCTCGCCGGGATGGTGCGCGGCAGCTGGACCGACGACACCGGCCGGGACGGCGCCCGGCTGACGGTGACGCCGTTCAAGGCGCTGTCGGCGCGCGACACCACCGCGGTCACCGCGGAGGGACGCCGGCTGCTCGCCTTCCTGTCCCCCGAGTCCGGCAGCCGGGAGGTCCGGATCGCCCCGGTGCCCTGACCCCCGGCGCCGGGGTGCTCAGCGGCGGTGGGTGGCGAGCCGTGGCGGGGTGGCCGGCGGGGCGACCTTGCGCACGAACGACTCCCGGGCGGCGTGGAAGCCCGACCGATCGTCGAAGATGTCCTGCGCCATCTCCGCGAGTTCGAGCGTCTCGTGGTAGTCCAGCGGTCGCGGTGCCGGCTTACGGGCGGCGCGGATGTCGCGCCAGGTGCCGGGCTCGGCGTACTGCTGGGCGAGGTCGGAGAGCCAGGCGTCGAACTCGGCCGGGTTGCCGGGGCCGGTCAGGTCGACCAGCCCGAGCCGCGCGGCGGTACCGGAGCCGATCGGCAGGCAGTCGTTGAGCAGCTGGTCGGCACGCTCCACCCCGATCCGCCGGGGCAGCGCGTAGCTGTGCAGTTCGGAGCCGTACAACCCCATGTCGTAGTACGGGTTGAGCACCACACCGGCGCGCGCCGCCACCACGTCCGCGCCCAGCCCCAGCATCACCCCGCCCGCACCGGCGTTGCCGGTGAACGCGGCGATGGTGACCTGCTCCTCGGCCGCCTCGATCAGTTCCCGGCAGACCTGGTTGATGGCCTTGATGTTCTCCCATGCCTGCGCGGCCGGGTCCGCCGCGGCGGAGATCTCGTTGAGGTGGATGCCGTTGCAGAACACGTCGTCGCCGCCGCGCAGCACCAGCACCGTGGTGTCCTGCCGGGCGGCCCGGTGCAGCTCCCGGCGCAGCCGGCGGCACTGGTCGACGCCGGCCGCCCCGTTGTAGAAGCGGAACGTCAGCTCGCCGACGTTGCCCCGCCGCCGATAGCTGATCTCGGCCGGACCGTCGGTGCGCTGCGGCACCCGGTCGAGCGCGTCGGCCAGCACGGTGGCCGCGGGCAGCTTCACTCCGCCGCGCCGCCGCAGGTGGCCCAGCCACACCGCGCCGGACCCGGCGGCGACGAGCAGGTAGCCGTCCTGCTGGCCGATGATCTCGCCGGGTTCGCCGGCGCCCTCGCCGAGGTGCGCGTCGAAGGCACTGACCGACTCGCCGGCCAGCTCGGTACGAACTCCGGGAAAGCCGTCCGCGGCACGGATCCGGCGGACGATGTCGGTGGCCGGGTCGGCCCAGTCGAAGGCGCGCTCGGCCTGCTTCATCAGCGGCCGCAGCCGCGCGTCCGGGATCGGCCGGGGCGCTGCCTCCAGCGGTACCGGCTGGAAGTCCGGGTCGGCGGCGTGCTCCACGACCTCCAGCGCGCAGGCGACCGCGGCATCGGCGACCGGCCCGGTGTACAGGGAGGACTTGCGCATCGGTTCGGCCGGCAGCGGGAACTCACGGTGCGCCCAGATCGGGCCGGCGTCCATCTCCTCGACCGCCTGCAGCGCGGTGACGCCCCACGCGGGCGCCCCCTCGGTGATCGCCCAGTCCAGCGAGGAGGGCCCGCGGTCGCCGATCGGACCCGGGTGGATGATCACCGTCCGCCACTTGGTCCACACCTCGGTCGGCACCCGCTCCTTCAGGTACGGGCAGAGGATCAGGTCCGGCTGAGCCTGGTAGACGCCGTCACAGATCGTGCGCTCGTCGAGCGCGAACTCGACGGCCACGTCGTGCCCACGGTCCTTGAGTTCGTCCCAGATTCGTTGGGTCAGGCCATTGAAGGCCGACACGAGCAGTAGCAGGCGCACGAGGTCAGACGCTAGCGAGATCCGGTGCCACCACGCAAATCCAGTTATTAACGCCACGTGGACAGTGACTGTACGAAGTTGCTGGATCTACCGAAAGCCCACAATGGTGCGGTCGCGACCCATCGTCTAAAGTCCTGACAAATCCGCGTAACACCGCGTGCTGATAAGTCGAAACCTCACGTGTCACGGTGAGTGTCACCGGGCCGTGTCGGCGGCGGCGCGGCAGATCAGCGAAAGGCGGCACCAGCCGTGTCGATGCACCACTTCAGCTACGGGCTGTTAACGCCGATCCTCGCGTACTCGGCATCCTATGTCGGCTGCCTGCTCGGCCTGATGTGCGCCTCCCGGGCCCGGGTACTGACCGGGGCCGGCCGCCGCGGCTGGTTGCTGATCGCCGCCGTGTCGCTGGGCGGTACCGGCATCTGGGTCATGCACTTCATCGCGATGCTCGGCTTCACCGTCGACAACGTGACCATCCGCTACAACATGCCGCTGACCGTGGTCAGCGCGCTGGTGGCGATCGTCGCGGTCGGAGCCGGTTTCTGGATCGTCGGCAACGACGCCCGCAAGCTGCACCGCATCGCGCTCGCCGGCCTGCTCACCGGCGCGGGCGTGGCCGGCATGCACTACCTCGGGATGGCCGCGATGGTGCTGCCGGCCAAGATGAGCTACGAGCCGATCCTGTTCACGCTGTCGGTCCTGATCGCGGTCGTCGCGGCGGCGGTGGCGCTGTGGTTCACGCTGGTCATCCGCGGCCGGGCGGCGACGCTCGCGGCCGCCGCGGTGATGGGCGTCGCGGTGTGCGGCATGCACTACACCGGGATGGCCGCGATGCGGCTGACGCCGGACCCGACCGGCGGCATCGGCGGTACCTCGTTCACCGGGCTGCTCCCACCGATGCTGCTGGTGGTCAGCGTGGTGACCGTGGTGCTGCTGATCTTCGTGGCGTTCTCCGCCTCGCCGGCGGAGCTGGTCGAGGACGCCGAGTTCGCCGCCCGGATGCAACGCACCGCGCGCGAGCGGGAGGAGCGCGAGGAGGCGCAGCGTCAGCGCCTGCAGGCGCCACGGCCGCACTCGGAGTCGATCTCGGCCCCGGCCGGCACGCTGCGCTCCGCTCCGGTACGGCCGACGCCGTCGTCGCGCCCGTTGCCGTCGCCGACCCCGCACCAGCAGCCCACGTCCCGGCGGCTCAGCCGTCGGCTCGGCGCCCGCGGCGACGAGTAGCCCACCGACACCGAGGACCGCCTGCCGGTCCGTGGCCTGGCGCGATCGTGCCACGCCACGGACCGGCACCGTCGTACCGTGCCGGCCTCGTCGCCGATCCCGCCGTTCTCGCCGTTCCCGCCGGTCCCGCCGGTGTCGTCGCCGGCTCTCGTCCCGCCGGAACCGCGGCGCTTTTCGCCACCGTCGATGCGCACTGGGCTGCGCTGGGTGAGCGAAGCCGGCAGCCGGTAACGAATTGACATAGGTCGGATCGCCCAAACTTGCCTGTCGCCCCGGAGCAGTGCAATGTCACATGCTACCGAGGCAAAGGGGGCTGATGGGCATCCCGGAGCGGTCGCGGCGCAAGCGGACGCCGCAGACCGCACCGCACACCGCACCCCGATCCGACCGTTACCGACGCCAGCTGTCCCGCCGCGCCTGACCGTCGAATCCGGCCGGTGACCGGAAGCGCCGACACGGCTGCCGAGGCGCCCAGCCGGGCGGGCGTACCGGCCGAGACTGCCACGCCCGCGGCCCGCGGATCCTGCACGACTCCAAGCGGCGGAGGCAACTCCGCCGGACCTAGCAGAGGGGTTCACCGGATGAGGAAGACGAAGCTCGCCGTCGCGCTCGTCGCCGTGTCGACGCTTGCCCTGAGCGGCTGCCAGGGCGTGTTCGGTGGCAGCGACAAGAGCAGCTCGGACGGTCCGATCGTGCTCGGGATGGCCGTCCCGATGTCGGGCAGCAGCTCGGCGATCGGCCCGTACATGAAGAACGGCGCCCAGTTGGCGATCGACGAGATCAACGCCAAGGGCGGCGTCCTCGGCCGCAAGCTGAAGCTGAACGTGCAGGACAGCGCGTGCGACCCGAAGACCGCGAGTACCGCGGCGAACAAGCTGGTCGCGGCGGGCGTGACGATGTCGGTCGGCGGCTACTGCTCGTCCGCGACGCTGCCGACCCTCTCGGTGTTCAACAAGGCGAACACTCCGATGATCATCCCGGCCGCCAACTCGGCCGACCTCGTCTCGCAGCACCTGCCGAACGTCTTCCTGATCAACGGTACCGGCGTGCAGCAGGCGCAGGCCGCGGTCAGCTGGCTGACCAAGCAGAAGGCCACCCGGGTGGCGCTGGTCGACGACAGCACCAGCTACTCCACCGACATCACCAAGCGCGCCAAGACCGACATCGGCAAGACCGGCGGCGCGATGAAGGCGGTCCTGCACGAGTCGGTGAACGCCGGGGAGAGCGACTACAGCTCGAACGTGCACGACATCGTGTCGGCGCACCCCGACTTCGTCTACTGGACCGGCTACTACCAGGAGGGCGGGCTGATCATCCGGCAGCTGCGCCAGGCCGGTTACCACGGGAAGATCATGGTCGCCGACGGCAGCGTGGACGGCAAGCTGATCAGCGTGGCCGGCCAGCAGCCCGCCCAGGGCGTGTACGCCACGATGACCGAGACGCCCGACACGATGCCGGGTGCCGGCGACTGGATCGCCTCGTACAAGAAGAAGTTCGGCGCCGAACCCGGCCCGTACTCGCCCCAGTCGTACGACGCGGTGCGGGTCGCGGCGAAGGCGATGAAGGACGCGAAGAGCACGGACGGCAAGAAGATCGAGGCCGCCCTGATGAAGATCGACGGGTTCCCGTTGTTCTCCGGGAAGCTCAAGTTCACCGCCGACCACACCCTGACGCAGGGCGGTTTCGTGATCCTGCAGGTGTCCGGTACCAAGTTCACCCTCGCCGACGACCTCAAGAACTGAAGCGCGCGGGGCGGGCCCGGACGACAGGCCCGCCCCGGCCCGATCGGGACGGAAGACATGACACAGATCATCTGGAACGGTCTGTTCGTCGGCTCGTTCTACGCGCTGGTCGCACTGGGCTACAGCATGGTCTACGGGATCATGAAGCTGCTCAACTTCGCGCACGGCGACCTGTACATGGTCGGCGCGTTCGTCGGCTTCGCGCTGCTCACCTCGTTCAGCGGGTTCACCGCCACGCTGTCGCTGGTGGCGCTGCTGGTGGTGCTGCTGCTGTCGATGGTGGGTACCGGCCTGGCCGGGGTGGCGATCGAACGCATCGCCTACCGGCCGCTGCGCAACGCACCCCGGCTGTCGTTGCTGATCACCGCGGTCGGCGCGTCCTTCGCGCTGGAGTACGGGATGCGCATCGTCGCCGGCCCGAACCCGCAGGTGTACCCGGTGCGGTTGGGCGGCTCGTCGGTGCACGTGCTCGGCGCCCGGATCGGCGTCGCGCAGCTGGTGCTCATCGGCGTCGCGATCGCCCTGATGGTCGCGCTCAACGCGATGGTGATGCGTTCCCGGCAGGGCCGGGCGATGCGCGCGATCGCGCTCGACCCGGTGGCCAGCCGGCTGATGGGCGTCGACGTGAACCGGGTGATCGCGCGGGCGTTCTTCATCGGCTCGGCGCTGGCCGGCGCGGCCGGCGTGATGGCCGGCTCGTACTACGGCAGCATCAACTTCCTGATGGGTTTCATCATCGGGCTCAAGGCGTTCACCGCCGCGGTGATCGGCGGGATCGGCAGCTTCAAGGGCGCCATGCTCGGCGGTGTCGTGCTCGGGCTGCTCGAAGCGTTCGGCACGCACTACCTCGGTGGGCAGTGGCGCGACGTGTTCGCGTTCGCCTTCCTGATCCTGTTCCTGACCGTGCGGCCGACCGGCCTGCTCGGCGAGCGCGTCACGGAGCGTGTCTGATGACCACGACCAAGGCGGTGCGGCCGCCGAACCGACCGGCCGGCGGCGGAGCCGGCGACGCGGTGAAGGGCGTGCTGCGCAGCCGCTGGATCGGCCCGATCGGGCTGTTCGCCGGCGCCGTCGCGCCGATCCTGATCGCCACCCCGTACGCGATGAACGTGATGACCAGCGCGCTGATCTTCGTGATGCTCGCGGTCGGCCTCAACATCGTGGTGGGCCAGTGCGGCCTGCTCGACCTGGGCTATGCCGCGTTCTTCGCGGTGGGCGCCTACACCAGCGGCATCCTCGCGACCCGGCTGCACTGGCCGCTGTTCGCGACCGTCCCGGCGGTGATCGTGGTGACCGTACTGGCCGGCATCGTGGTCGGCGGCCCCACCCTGCGGTTGCGCAGCGACTACCTCGCCATCGTGACCCTCGGGTTCGGCGAGATCATCCGGGTCACCGCGAACAACCTGGACATCACCGGTGGGCCGGAAGGGATCTACGGCATCCCGAGCCTGTCGGTCGGCGGCGTCGATCTGGGCAACTCGGTCGTCTTCTACTACGTGGTACTCGCGATCGTCGCCTGCGCCGTGCTCGGCGCGAACCGGCTGATCCGCTCCCGGCTGGGACGCGCCTGGCGGTTCATCCGGGAGGACGAGGACGCCGCCGAGGCGATGGGGGTGCACACCTACCGGGTCAAGATGGCCGCCTACATCGCCGGCGCCGTCTGGGGCGGCCTGGCGGGCGTGCTGTTCGGCGCCCAGCTGTCGGCGATCTCCCCGGCGAGCTTCACCTTCCTGCAGTCGGCGCTGGTCCTGATGGCCGTGGTACTCGGCGGGATGGGCTCCACACCCGGCGTGGTGATCGGCGCCCTGTTCGTCACCATGCTGCCGGAGGCGCTGCGCGGGCTGTCCGACTACCGGTACTTCGCCTTCGGCGCGCTGCTGATCATCGTGATGGTGTTGCGGCCGCAGGGCCTGTGGCCGGCCCGTACCCGGGAACCGGAACGCACCGCCCGTCGCTCCACCAGGCCGACCCCGCTGGACAGCGAGGTGAGCGGCCGATGAGCGAGCGGCAGCATGGCAGCGCCCTGCTGGACGTGGCGGACCTGCACCTCGCGTTCGGTGGGGTGCGGGCGGTCGACGGCCTGAGCTTCCAGGTGCACGAGGCGGAGATCGTGTCGGTGATCGGCCCGAACGGCGCCGGCAAGACGTCCGCGTTCAACTGCATCACCGGCTTCTACCGGGCCACCAGCGGTGCGATCACCATCGACGGTACGGACGTGACCCGGATGCGGCCGTCCGCCGTCGCCGCCCGGGGTGTCGCCCGCACGTTCCAGAACCTGCGGCTGTTCGGCGATCTGCCGGTGCTCGACAACGTGCGGGCGGGCACCCACCTGTGGCTGCGCCAGCACGTGTTCGACGCGCTGCTGCACACCCCGCGGTACCGGCGCACCGAACAGATCGCGACCGACGAGGCGCACCACTGGCTGGACTTCGTGGGGCTGCGCGCCGACCGGGTCGGCCCGGTGCGCGCCCTGCCGTACGGCGAGCAGCGCCGGGTGGAGATCGCCCGGGCGCTGGCCCGGCGGCCGAGGCTGCTGCTGCTCGACGAGCCCGCCGCGGGGCTCAACCACGGCGAGAAGCTCGAACTGCTCGACCTGATCCGGCGGATCCGGGAGCTCGGCATCGCGATCGTGCTGATCGAGCACGACATGGGTCTGGTGATGGAGGTGTCCCAGCGGGTCGTGGTGCTCAACTTCGGCAAGGAGATCGCGGACGGCTCACCCGACCAGGTCCGGCGCGACCCGGCGGTCATCGAGGCGTACCTGGGCAGCGACGAGGCACCGTCCGAGCAGACCGGCGACGGCCAGCCGGCCGGGAAGACCGGCGACGGCGGACCGGCAAAGCAGGCCAGCGACGGCAAGGCGGCAGAACGGACCGGTGACGACCAGGCGTCCGGGGAGACGGAGGAGAGGACCGCCGATGCTTGAGATCGACGCGATCGACGTCTCCTACGGTGGGGTGCAGGCGCTGCACGGCATGTCGCTGACGGTGGACGACGGCGAGGTGGTCGCGCTGCTCGGCAACAACGGGGCCGGCAAGACCAGTACCCTGGCCGCGGTGTCCGGGCTGGTCCGGCCGTCCGGTGGCCGTGTCGTCTTCGACGGCCGGGACATCACCCGGGCCACCCCGGCGCAGATCGTCGAGATGGGGCTGGTGCACGTACCGGAGGGCCGGCGGATCTTCTCCACCCTCACCGTGCAGGAGAACCTGCAGATGGGCGGCTACCTGGTCCGCGACCAGGCCGAGATCAGGCGCCGCATCGACCGGGTGTACGAGCTGCTGCCGCGGCTGCGTGAGCGGTGCGACCAGCAGGGCGGCACGCTGTCCGGCGGCGAGCAGCAGATGCTCGCGGTCGGCCGCGCGATCGTCGCCGGTCCGCGGCTGCTGATGCTCGACGAGCCGTCGATGGGGCTCGCCCCGCTCGTGGTGGCCGCGGTGATGGAGCTGATCGCCGAGATCAACGCCGACGGTACCTCGGTGCTGCTGGTGGAGCAGAACGCGAAGGCCGCGCTGCGGATCGCCACCCGCGGCTACGTGGTCGAGAACGGTCGCTGCGTGCTCGCCGCCCCGGCCGCCGAGCTGGCCGACGACTCGCGGGTGGTCGAGGCGTACCTCGGCGGGATGTGAACCGAACGCCGGCGCCGGGAACAGGGCAGGAGGACCGAGAAGGATGCCGCGATACACGACGGTCGACTACCACACGGCCGGCGAGCCGTTCCGGATCGTCACCGGCGGGCTGCCCGAGATCCCGGGTACCAGCGTGGCGCAGCGCCGGGTGACCGCGGCGGCCAGCGAGCCGGTCGACCGGGTGCGACGGCTGTTGTGCCACGAGCCGCGCGGGCACGCCGACATGTACGGCTGCTTCCTGGTACCGCCGGACGACGCCGGCGCCGATCTCGGCGTGCTGTTCTGGCACCGGGACGGGTTCTCGACCGCCTGCGGGCACGGCACCATCGCGCTCGGTGCCTGGGCGGTGGAGTCCGGCCGGGTGGCCGCCGACCCGGACGGGGTCACCGAGGTACGGGTGGACGTTCCGTCCGGCCGGGTCACCGCCCGGGTGCGCTGCCGGGCCGGCGCGGTCGAGTCGGTGACGTTTCGCAACGTCCCGTCCTACGTGCTGGCGCGGGGGGTGCGACTGGAGACCGATCTCGGTGCGGTGACCGTGGACGTGTCGTACGGCGGGGCGATCTACGCCAGCGTGCCGGCCGCCGCGTTCGGCCTGACGGTGACGCCGGACCGGCTCGGCGAGCTGGTCGCGGCCGGCCGCGCGGTGCAACTCGCGCTGGGCGGTAGCGAGCCGGCCCGGCACCCCGGCGACGACCGGCTCTCCGGCGTCTACGGCACGATCCTGTACGACGAGCTGCCGGCGACCGCGTCCGGGCCACACCAGCGCAACGTCACCGTGTTCGCCGACGGGCAGGTGGACCGGTCGCCGTGCGGTTCGGGCACCTCGGCCCGGCTGGCGCTGCTCGCCGACGCCGGCGAGCTGGCCGGCGAGGCCAGCCTGACCCACGACTCGATCGTCGGCAGCACGTTTCGCGGCCGGGTGGTCGGCGACACCGAGGCCGATGGGCATCCCGCGGTGCACACCGAGATCGACGGCTGCGCGTACCGGACCGGCGAGCACGCCTTCACGCTGGATCCGGCCGACCCGCTACCCGGTTTCGTGCTGCGATGAGCCCGCGACAGCGAGCGGAGTCCGGCAGCCGCGGGGCCGGGCTCCTCGCCGGAACCGCGGCCGTGGCGGAAGACCGATGAGCGCGGTCGCACCGGTGCCCCGGCACGTGAGCGCCGCGGAGTTGCGCTCGCTGCTGCCGATGGACGCGGCGATCGCGGCGATCGACGCGGCGCTGGCGGGCGGGCTCGATCCGGAAGCCGACCCGGCCCGTACCGTGCT
Source organism: Actinocatenispora thailandica (assembly GCF_016865425.1). Classification (NCBI taxonomy): domain Bacteria; kingdom Bacillati; phylum Actinomycetota; class Actinomycetes; order Micromonosporales; family Micromonosporaceae; genus Actinocatenispora; species Actinocatenispora thailandica. Next base: position 4,035,470 of record NZ_AP023355.1, read on the forward strand.
CGACGTGCCCGCCGGTCAGCTGCTGCTGATGCCGGCGTCCACGGCCCGGTACGCGGGGGTGAAGGTCGCCGGTGTCGCACCCGGCAACCCGACCCGGGGCCAGCCCCGGATCACCGGGATCTACCTGCTGCTGGACGGCGAGTCGTTGCAGCCGCTCGCGACGTTCGACGGTCCGGCACTGACCGCGCTGCGCACCCCGGCGGTCTCCGCCGTCGCCATCGCCGCGCTCACCGACGACCGACCGCTGGACGTGCTGCTGTACGGGACCGGCCCGCAGGCGCGCCGGCACGTCGACGCGGTGCGGGCGGTACGCCCGATCCGCCGGCTGCTGGTCGCCGGCCGGGACCCGGCCCGTACCGCCGCGTTCGTCGACCGGTGCGGCGCGGCCGGGGTGGACACCGAGGTGGCCGGGCCGTCCGCGGTCGGTGCCGCCGACCTGGTCGTGTGCTGCACCAGCGCGGCCACCCCGCTGTTCGACGGTGCGGCGCTGGCCGGGCACGCGACCGTGGTCGCGATGGGGTCGCATCAGCCGACCGCACGGGAGGTCGACGACGCCACGGTGCACCGCTGCCAGCTGTACGTGGAGGCCCGGTCGGCGGCGCTGCGGGAGGCCGGTGACCTGCTGCTCGCCGGCGTCGACGAGGGCCGGGCTCTGGTCAACCTGGCCGAGCTGGGCACCGTGCCGGTCCGGCCCGACACGCCGCGGCTGTTCAAGAGCGTCGGGATGGCCTGGGAGGACCTCGCCGTGGCCGCGGCGGCCTACCCGCGCCTCGGCCGGGCGCCGGAGCCGGGGAGGTGATCGAGCGGTGAGTACCGGCCGGTCGGGTCGCGGCGGGTTGGGGGCGCTGCCCTCGTTCGAACCGCCGCGCAGCGTGCGGGAGCGCATCGCGGACGCGCTGCGCGCCGCGGTCATCACCGGTGAGCTGCGGCCGGGCGAGATCCACTCCGCGCCGGTACTCGCCGAACGGTTCGGCGTGTCGGCCACGCCGGTGCGCGAGGCGATGCTGGACCTGGTTCGCGAGGGCATGGTCGAGCCGGTGCGCAACAAGGGTTTCCGGGTCACCGAGCTGTCCGACACCCAGCTCGACGAGTACAGCGAGATCCGCGCGCTGATCGAGGCACCGGCGGTGCGCAAGGTCGCCGAGACCGTCGACCCGGCGACCATCGAACGGCTCCGGCCGCTGGCCGAGCAGGTCGTCGCGGCGGCCGCCGGTGGCGACGTGATCGCCTACATCGAGGCGGATCGGCGGTTCCACCTGGCGCTGCTCGCCCTCGCCGGCAACGCCCACCTGGTCGAGGTGGTCCGCGACCTGCGGAACCGGTCGAGGCTCTACGGAGTGCCGGTACTGGCCGAGCGCGACGAGCTGGCCGCGTCGTCGCGCGGCCACATCGAACTGCTCGACGCGATCGTCGCCGGTGACGGGCCGCGCACCGAGCGGTTGATGCGCAGTCACATCCACGACGTGCGCGGGATCTGGGCCCGACCCGACCGCGGTGACGCCGAACCGGCCGGCTGAGCCCGCCGGCCGGTTCGGTTGTGCACCGGGCAGCCAACCGGTCGAGTGCGGGGCCGTACCCACCCGGCCGAGACGCCTGCCTGCCGAACCGTTCGGCTCGCGGCCCGTACCCACCCGGCGGGAACGCCTCCCGTGGCCCGGATCACGGCCGTTGGCCGGCCGGGTCGGTTCCCGATCCGCGGGTCGGATCGGGAACCCTCGCCGGGCCCGGGCCCGGCGCGATCCACCGGCCGGTACTGATCCGGGCGATCACCCCGGGCGGGCCAGGTCAGCTCAGCGCCGTGGTGAAGTCGAGCGGGTTCTGGTCCACGCCACTGCAGGTGGACGACGCGTCGGGGTGCGCCTCGGCGGCCACCGAGCCGCAGGACTGGTCCCGGTCGATCGACCAGAACGACAGCCGGCCGACCCCCTTGCCCGCGGCCCAACTCGCCACCGACCGGGCGTTGTCCAGGGTGAACACCGAGCCGTCGTCGTTGACGCCGATCATCGGCGTGATGCCGAGGTTCGCGTACGAGTAGCTGCCGTCGATGCCCTGCAACTGGCCGAGCGTGGCGTCGGTGGCGTTCTCGGCGGCCTGACCCATGTCCTGATCGCCCTGGTAGTAGTCCATCGTCATCAGGTTGACGACGTCGATCTTGACACCGGCGTCGTGCGCGGCCCGCACCAGGTTGACCCCGTCTCCGGTGAGCCCGCTCGGCAGTACCGGAAGCGTGACCGAGACGGTCAGCCCCGGGTTGTTCGTCTGAAGCGTCTTGACCGCGGCGAAGTGGCGCTGGATCGACGCGGTGTCGGCGATCGCGGCGCCCTCGATGTCGAAGTCGAGCGACCTGACCTGGTAGGTGTCGATCAGCGCCTGGTAGCCGGCGACGATCGTGTTCTGGTCGGTGCAGGTCCAGGCGAGCGGTAGGCCGGCCGCACCGCCGGACGAGATGATCGGCTCGGCGCCCTCCGACCGGGCCTTGTCGATCTCCCCGTCGACGTTGGGGTCGTTGCCGACCGGCAGCGTGTCGCCCCAGATCTGGTTGCAGCCGGAGCCGATCACGAACGCCGCGGTGTAGTGGGTCAGCCCGGCCCCGGCGGCCTGGTCGAGCAGGCCGACCTGCGAGTTGGACATGTCCACGTACGGCGCGGCGACGCCCACGGCCGCCTGGCTCGGCGTCGAGGTGCCGAGCACCCCGGCGCCGGCCGTGCCGACCGCCACCGCGGCGGTGACCAGGCGTCGTTTCCAGCGTCCGTCCCCCATGGTGTCTCCCTCCTCGAATCCCGACATGCGGCACATAGCCCGCATTTAATGTAAAGGTTGTTTACAGGATCGAGGCCAACACGTCAACACCAAGAAGACAATTCAGACCAGCCAGTCATTCCCACTCTCCCCGGCCCTCCAGCAAAGTTGATCATGGTGTCTCGATCGACATCGTTGTCAATCACGGACAACGCCATGATCAACCCGCAGGTGCGGCGGGGCGCGGGGCGGGATCGGAGCGTTGGGTCAGGGGGTGTCGAAGAGGGCGCTGACCGACTCGCCGTTGTGGATGCGGCGCACCGCCTCGGCCAGTACCGGCGCCACCGACAGCACGGTGAGCTTGTCGGTCACCGACTCGTGCGGTACCGGCACCGTGTTGGTGCAGACGATCTCGGCGATGTCCGGCTGGGCGGTGAGCCGGTCCAGGGCGCCGTCGGCGAACAGGCCGTGCGTGCACGCCACCCGGACGCTGCGGGCGCCCTGCTCGCGCAGCCGCGCCAGCAGCTCCAGGATCGTGCTGCCCTTGGCGATCTCGTCGTCGAGCACGATCACGTCCCGGTCCGCGACCTCACCGATCACCGAGGTGATCCGCACCCGGTCGTCGGAGAAGCGCTGCTTCGCGCCGGCCGCCACCGGCACGTCCAGCAGCCTGGCGAACGCCGACGCGGGCTTCGCGTACCCCAGATCGGGCGAGACGACGACGGTGTGCGACAGGTCGTAGCCACGGAAGTGCTCGGCCAGCTCACGCAGCGCGTGCAGATGGTCGACCGGAACCGCGAAGAACCCGTGCACCTGCGGCGAGTGCAGGGCCATCGTGAGCACCCGGTTGGCGCCGGCCGTGACGAGCAGATCGGCCACCAGCCGGCCACCGATGGAGATGCGCGGCGCGTCCTTCTTGTCCGACCGGGCGTAGGCGAAGTGCGGCATCACCACGGTGATCCGGCCGGCCGAGGCGCCGCGGGCGGCATCGGCCATCAGCAACAGCTCGACCAGGTGCTCCTGCACCGGCGCCACCAGCGGCTGCACCAGGTAGACGTCGCGCTCCCGGCAGTTGGCCTGCAGCTGCACTTCCAGGCAGTCGTTGGCGAACCGGTCCACCCGGGCCGGATGCAGCGGTACTCCGAGGTGCTCACAGATCTCGGCGGCCAGCGCCGGATGGGCCGAACCGGTGAACACGGCGATGTCGCGCACGGTGACTCCCGCGAAGGTACCGATGGGGGTGCCGGGTGGCCTCCCGACGCGCACACCGTACCCGGGCGCGCGGTGGCGGCCCGGCCGAGGGCGCCGCGCAGTGACCTCGCAGGTTGCCGACACCGGTGATGATGCAGGCATGCAGCCAACAACGGGCACGTACCGGACCGGCCGCGGTCGGTGGATCGCCCGGACAGTCTCCGCTTTGGCCCCGCCGCTCCTCCTGTTCGCCGTGCTGCTCTCGGTGGGAATCGGCTTCCTGACCGGGTTCGGCGGCCTGGTGGAGGTCCGACTGTTGGCGTGGCTGTGCGCACTGGTGCTGGGGGCGACCGCCGTGTCGGCGGGGCTCGCCGGCCTGGCACAGGGGCGGACCCGCACCACGCTCGGCCCGTACTCGATCGGGGCCGACGGCGGCTTTGCCGACCCGGTCACGATCGCGCGGCCGGACATCCGCGGCATCGCCGCCCGCCGGCGGTACTCGGGCTGGTCGGTCCGGGTGGATCGATGGTCCGGGCCACCGGTCGAGCTGCGAGCCCCGCTGTGCGGTCCGTGGTGGCCGAGCCGGCGCTTCCGGCGCGAGCTGGCCGAACTCCAGCAGTACGCGCCGCCGAACGCGGTGCGGCCCCGGCTACGACCCGTACCGGCCGCGCTCCCGGCGCTGCTCGGGCTGGTGATTCTCGGCGGTCCCGCGGTCGGCTGGGTGGCCACGCACGGGATGGGCTGGCCCTGGGAGGCCACCGTGACCGCGACGCCGGACGCGTGTCGGCTGCTCGACTCCGCCGGACTCGACCGCCAGTACCCGAAGCGGCTGCGCACCCGCGCCGAACGTACCAGCCGCTCGGACTGGTCCCGCTGCGTCTGGGAGCCGACCAAGGTGGATCGAGACAGCCGGGTTCAGCAGGTCAAGGCAACGCTGACCCGCGGCGACGGCACCCTGCTCTCGTCGCCGACCCGCTCGACGAGGGTCGGCTTCCGGACCCTGTGCCGCAATGGAATCCGGCTCGACGGCATCGGGGACGCGGCGTGTGTGCGTTCCGGCGCCGGATCCACCACGGCCGTGGCCCGGCGCGCCAACGTGCTGATCGCGGTGAAGGTGTCGGGTTCCTCGGCGGATGCCGTCGCGACCGCGCTGGCGAGCGGTGCGATCGCCTCGCTCCCCCTGAGCTGACCGCCGCGCCGTCAGAAGGCCGGGGCGGTCCCGGGCCGCCGCACCGCCAGAACGCCGGACCGGTCGCGGCCCGCCGGGGCGGTCGCGGCGCGCCGCGCCGTCAGGACGCCGGGGCGGCCTCGGCCCGCTGCGCCGTCCGGATCGAGACCACCAGCAGGATCGTGACCAGGGCGGCGATGACCACCACGCTGGCCGGCAGGCCGAGCGCGCCGGCCACCGCCGCGGTCGCCAGGATCAGCACGAGCACCGTCACCAGCGTCACCACCGGTACCGAACCGGGCAGCAGCAGCCCGTGCAGGTAGCCGCTGGTGACGAGGTAGAGGCAGGTCGGTACCGCGATGGCGAACGCCACCACCATCGCCGGGGTCTCGCCGTCGGCGGCCAGCGTCAGACCCGAGCCGACCGCGGCGACCGAGGCGAACACCACGTAGTGCGAGTAACCCCAGAGCAGGTTCTGGCTCTGCTTGATCTTGAGCGCGGCGGTGGCCTCGTGCTTGAAGTACAGCCACCACATCGCGAACAGCAGCACCAGACCACCGCCCGCGGTGACCAGCAGGCCGGTGGACAGGCCGCGGTCGGTGATCGCCGACTGCACCCCGACCGCCGCGGCGGACACGCACTCGCCGAGCACGATCAGGGTGAACAGCCCGTACCGCTCGTTGATGTGGCCGGGATGCCACGGCGTCTCCCGGCCGCGCGCCTCCGCGAACGCGGGCACCGTGAGCTCGGCGACCAGCAGCACCAGGAAGCCGACCAGGCCGGCGGTGCCCGGCAGCAGCAGCCGCAGCACCCAACCGAGCTGCACCACGCTGACCCCCGCCGCGTACCGCAGGGTGGCGCCGCGGCCGGCGGGATCCTCGCGGGCCGCGCGCAGCCACTGCCCCACCATCGCCACCCGCATCACCACGTACCCGACGGTGACGACGGCGAAGTCGTAGTGGTGGAACACGTTCGGCACGCCGGCCGCGAGCACCAGCCCGCCGGCGATCTGCAGCAGCGTCAGCAGCCGGTACGGCACGTCGTCGGTGTCGTAGGCGGAGGCGAACCAGGTGAAGTTCATCCAGGCCCACCAGATCGCGAAGAACACCATCGCGTACTGCAGGATCGCGACCCAGTGCCCCTCGGCGAGGCCGTGGTGCAGCTGGGTCGAGGCGGCCGCCACGGCAACCACGAAACAGAGGTCGAACAGCAGTTCCAGCGGGGTGGAGGCGCGGTGCTCCTCGCCCGGGTCGCGGCCCACCATCCGCCGCAGATACAGACCGACGTCGCTCACGCCAGCCGATGCTGCCACAACCACCCGGTACCGACGAGGTCGGCGCACGGCGCCACGGATCCGGCGCGGTTTCGGCGGTTTCGCCGGTGGTGGCCGCGGCACGGACCGATACTGGGCACGAATCGCGGGAACGCGACACCGCGACCCGTGGCGGACCGGAGGTGTGGCGATGAGTGCCGCGGCACCCAGCGAGGGCTATCGAGTACGCCGGCACGTGCGGCACAGCGTCGCCCTGGCCGGCCTGTTGCTGGTCGTGCTGGCGGTGATGAACGGCCTGGACGGTATCGCCGCGATCGCCGGATCCCGGGTGTTCGTGTCCTCGGCGGTACTGGTGTTCGGGCCGCTGAACGCCTGGGGCTGGGCGCTGCTCGCGATCGCCGTGGTGCAGGCCGGGTGCGGGGTGCTGCTGCTGTTCCGGATCAGCTCGGTGCGCTGGCTCGCGGCGCTGACCATCGTGCTGGACATCTTCACCCAGATGGTCGTGATGCCGTCCTACCCGTTCTGGTCCATCATGATCATCGGTGTCAACATCGTCGCGGTGTACGTGCTGTACGCGCACGGCGGTGCGGCGCCGCAGGAGGTGCTGGCGCCCGGCGAGATCCGGCCGAGCATGCCGCGCGACACCGGGAACCTGCCGTACCCGCGCTGAGCCGTCGGCTGCGCCGGGTCACTGGGCGGAGAACGTGTCACTGGGCGGAGAACGTGTCGCACCCGTCCGGGTCGCCCTTGGTGAACCCGGCGCTGAGCCAGTGCCGGCGCTGCGCGGCCGAGCCGTGCGTCCACTGGTCCGGCCGTACCGTGCCGGTGGCGCGATGCTGCTGGAAGTCGTCGGCGATCACGGTGGCGGCGTGCAGCGCGTCGTTCAGGTCGGAGTCGCTGACCATGTCCCGGGCGTAGCTGCTGTGGATCCACACGCCCGCGTAGCAGTCGGCCTGCAGCTCCTGCCGGATCGACAGCTGGTTGCGCTGCGCCGGCGCGGCCTGCTGCGCCGCCTGCACCCGCGCCAGCGTGCCGACCAGGTTCTGCACGTGGTGGCCCATCTCGTGCCCGACCACGTACGCCGGGGGCAGGCCGCCCTGCACGCCGAACTGTTGTTGCAGCGCGGTGAAGAACGAGGTGTCCAGGTAGACGCCGTGGTCGGCCGGACAGTAGAACGGTCCGAGGTCGCTGGACGCCTCGCCGCAGCCGGTGTGCACGTCACCGGTGAAGATCGTCAGCTTCGCCTGCTGGTAGTGCATCCCGCTGTTGGCGAAGATCTTCGCCCACATGTCCTGCGCGTCGTGGAACACCGCCGTCAGCAGCTGCCGGCGGCCGGCCTCGCTGGTCGGCGCAGGGAACCCGGGCGAGCCGCTCGGCTGCGGTGCGGACTCCAGGTGCGGCGCCGGGCTGGCCAGGCCGGCCGGCGTGGACTTCGGCGCCGAGGGCCGGGGCGACGAACCGGCATCGCCGCCGGAACCACCGCAACCGGCCGCGACCAGCACCAATGCGGCGGCGGCGACCAGGCACCCCAGCACCCGGCGGGCCTGCAGTACTGCCATCGTCTCAGGCTGCCATGCCCGGCGCCGGCGCGAGCGGCAATGCGCCAGGTCACGCAGCGTCAGCCGTCGAGCGGTTTCGCCGGCGCTCAGCTCGGCGCCGCGGTGGCCAGCAGCTCCGCGAGGTGCACCACCCGGGTACGGCTGCCCTTCAGCGCGCCGGCGAGCTGCCGGTAGCAGCCTGGGTTGACCACCGCCAGGTAGTCCAGGTCGAGCCCGGCCAGCGCGTCGAGCTTCGGCGCCAGCACGGCGCGCGAATCCGCCGGCCGCAGCACCGAGTACGAGCCGGCCGCTCCGCAGCAGCCACCGGCGTCCGGCACCTCGACGTACTCGCCGAGCCGCGCGATCAGCTCGCGCGGCTCGCGCCAGACGCCGACCGCGTTGCGCAGGTGGCACGAGTCCTGCAGGCCGATCCGCGCCGGCCGGCCACCGGATGCGTGGGGCGGCAGCGGTTCGCCGTTCTCGTCGAGCATGATCGCGCGAAGCTGGGCCGGGTCCGGGCCGTTGCCGGCGGCGATCCAGGCGGAGAACTCCACCACCCGGTCGGCGCCGAGCTCGGCGGTCAGGTGCGCGGAGCAGCCGCCGGAGGTGGTGACGATCGTCCCGGGCAGCCGCCGGCCGAGCCGCCGCGCCAGCCGGCGCCCGCGCTCCGACTCGCCGTTGTGCGCGTGCAGCGCCCCGCAGCATCCCTGGACCGCCGGCGCCCGCAGCGCGGGCACCAGCCGGCGGGCCGAGCGGGACACCTTCGGGTACAGCACCCGCTCGACGCAGCCGAGCATCAGGTGCGGCTCGGCCTCGGTGCCGCGTCGGGTGACCGCGGCGCGGCGGACCAGCCCGAGCAGCGTGATGCCGACCATGCCGACGAAGGACATCATCGCGAGCAGCCCGCGGGCCAGCAGCGGCCGGCGCCGACCCTGCCACTCGGTGTCGCGCCACTGCTCCAGCAGCTGCCCGTACTGGACGCCGGCCGGGCAGACGGGCTCACAGGCCCGGCAGCCCAGGCAGAACTCCGACTGCGCCAGCACGGTCGGATCGGTGACGTCGAGCCGGTCCTCCTGTACCGCGCGCATCAGCGTGATGCGGCCCCGCGGCGAGGACGCCTCCTCACCGGTCAGCCGGTAGGTGGGGCAGCTCGGCAGGCAGAACCCGCAGGACATGCACCGGCTCAGCAGCTCGTCGTCGAAGATCTTGTCGCCGGCCATCAGCAGTACCGCCTTCCGCGCGACCCGCGGCGCCCGGTCACGAGCCGAGCTTTCCGGGGTTGAGGATGCCCGCCGGGTCGAACGCCGACTTGATCCGGCGCAGCAGCGCCAGCTGGTCGGCGCCGAGCCGGCGTTCCAGGTACGGCAGCTTCGCCGCGCCGACGCCGTGCTCGCCGGTGATGGTGCCGCCCAGCTCCATCGCCGCGGCGAAGATCTCACCGAACGCGGCGTGCGAGCGTTCGATCGCCTCGGTGTCGTGCGCGTCCAGGACGCAGGTCGGGTGCAGGTTGCCGTCGCCGGCGTGCCCGAAGGTGCCGATGGTGAGCCGGTGTTTCGCGGCGATGGCGGCGATCCGGTCGGCCATCTCGGCCAGCTGTGGCCGCGGCACCGTGGCGTCCTCCAGGATCGTCAGCGAGCCGAGCCGGGACAGCGCCGGCAGCGAGCAGCGCCGCGCCGCGAGCAGGTCCTCGCTGGCCGCGATGCTTCCGGCCAGGGTCACCCCGGTGGCGCCCTGCTCGGTGCACACCTGACCGATCCGGGCGAGGCTCGCCTCGACCATCTCCGGGTCGCCGTCGTCGCCGAACAGCAGCAGCGCACCGGCGTCGGTGTCCAGGCCGAGATGGGCGTAGTCCTCGACCGCCGCCACGCAGGTACGGTCGAGGAACTCGCAGGTCGCGGGCGTGATGCCGGCACCGATCACGGCGGCGACGGCGCGGCCGGCGGCGGCCAGGTCGGTGAAGTACGCGACGCCGGTGCGGGCCGCCGCCGGCTTCGGCACCAGCGCGACGGTCACCTCGGTGATCACCCCGAGGGTGCCCTCCGAGCCGGTGAGCAACCGGGTCAGGTCGTAGCCGGCGACGTCCTTCCACAGCCGGCCGCCGGTGCGGATGATCTCGCCGGTGGCCAGCGCCACCTCCAGCCCGAGCACGTAGTTGCGGGTCACGCCGTACTTGAGGCCGCGCAACCCGCCGGCGCAGGTGGCGACGTTGCCGCCGACGGTGGACACCACCTGGGAGCCGGGATCGGGCACGTACAGCAGGCCCGCGGCCGCGGCGGCATCGGCGAGCGCCTTGGTCGACACCCCGGGTTGCACCCGGGCCAGCAGCTCCGGGCCGGAGATCTCCAGGATCCGGGTGAGCCGGGTCAGCACCAGGACGATCCCGCCGGCCAGCGGCACGGTGGCGGCCGCCAGGTTGGAGCCGGCGCCGCGGGGCACGACCGGTACCGACAGTTCGGTGGCCAGCGTGAGCACCGCGGCGACCTCGGTGGCGTCGCCGGGGAAGACCACCACGTCCGGCCGGTGGCGGAACAGCGGGGTGGCATCCCGCGCGTACGCCTCCAGGTCGCCCTCGGCGATCCGGACGTGCCGCTCGCCGACGATCTCGGCGAGCCGCCGGGCCAGTTCGGTGCTGTCCACTGGGCCTCCTGTTCCCGGTCCGCGCCACGACGGAGCTAAATTACCTTCCCTGACCCTACGACGGCATTAATCTTCAGCAGCGGTGGGCCTGCCGCAGCGCGAAGCCACTGGAGATCCGGTACCGGCCGGGCCGGTTCACCGTGACCTCCACCCAACCGTCCCGGGTCGGGCCGAAACAGGCATCCGGGCCGGACAGCGTCAGCCAGCGGCTCCACCGCACCCGCACCAGCAGCCGGCCGGACCCGGTCGTGTCGAACACCAGCCCGGTCGGGGTGGAATCGACCAGCACACCGACGCCGGACACCAGTTGCTGGGCGTTGCGCACCTGGTAGAGCTTCCAGTCGGAGTTGGACCAGACCCGCTTCAGGTACGGCAGCCCGGCGGCGATCAGGTCCGCCTCCTGGCGACCGTACTTGTCCAGCTTGGTGGCCTGCGGTACGGCCACGTAGCCGACCGCATTCCGGTACAGCCAGTCCAGGTAGTCCCCCGGCGCGACGGTGTCGCGGTAGAAGAGCGGATTGCGGTGCACGTCGACCTGGCGCTCCCAGCCCCGGGCCAGCGGCACCGCCTCCGCCACGTACGTCGACTCCCAGTGGTCGTACAGCGGGACGACCTCCACCCGGCCGATCGGCTTGCGCCGGTCCAGCTCCGCGATCAGCGGCTGGTAGAACGCCGACTGCGCGGCACGGTTGCCGGCGCTGCCGAGGTCACCGGTCACCAGCGGCGGCTGCCACCAGGTCAGCGCCACCACCGCGCCGGCCAGCAGCCGCCGGTCGACGGTACCGACCGCGACGATCACCGGCGTCGCGTACAGCATCGGCAGCCGGGTGATGTTCGACCCGATCGGACTCGGCACCAGGTAGGCGAACAGCACCATCGCCACCAGCAGCACCGCACCGATCCGCAGCGCCCGGTAGCGCGGCGGGATCAGGAAGAACGTGACCACCCCGCCGGCCAGGAACACCTTCATCGAGTCGCCGTTGAACGGCTGCACCCCGCCGTCCGGGAACAGCATGCTCGGCACCAGCCCGACCAGCGCCCCGACGCACAGCACCAGCCCCTCCCGCCAGCCACCGCCCAGGTGCCGGCGCACCCGCGTGAGCCAGCCGGCCGGGGGCGACGGCGCCGGCGGCTGCCGCAGGCCAGCCAGCAGCAGCGCACCACCGGCCAACCCGACGAACAGGCCGGCAAGCGGGCTGCCGGCCACCGACAGCACGGCGAGCACGCCGCCCAACACCAGCCGCAGCGAGCGCGGTACCCGGCCGGGCAGGGACACCGCGACCAGCGCCGCCATCCCGATCGCGATGCCCAGCGCGAACGTGGTCCGGCCGCTGACCAGGTTGAACACCCCGACCATCGCGGCCAGTACGCCGCCGAGGGTGGGCCGCCGCACGCCGAACCGCGCCAGCAGGTACGCGAACGCGGCGGACGCCAGTACGCAGGAGACGGCACCGACGCCGCGGGACCCGATCGCCGCGTTGAGCGGGCCGGCGAGCACGCTGTAACCGAACGGGTAGATCCCCCCGTACCAGCGGAAATCGATGGTGTGCCAGCCGTGCGCGGAGAAGAAGTGGCCGCGCGCCACCTGGGCGGCGAGGTCGGTACCGGCCAGCGGCAGGAACAGGAACGCGACGGTCAGCGCGAGCGACGTCGCGGTGGTGGCGATCATCGGCACCCGGTATCGCTCCGGGAACCAGAAGTCCACCAGGTCGACCCAGTCCCGCCGGCGGCCGATGCGCGGGATCAGGGCCGGCGAGGTCGTCTCCACGTACACCCGGTGCGGGTCCGCGGCCGGACGGCGCGGGTCCTCCCCGGGGCGTTCCGGGTCCTCCCCGGGACGGCGCGGGTCCGCGGCGGGACCCTGCTCCGGCGAGGTGGCCCGGTCCGCGTCGTCGGGCACCGCCTCGAACGGCTGGGTGGCGGTCAGCCCGTCCTCGTCACGCTCCCCCGCCGGCGCCTCGCCCACCGGACCGGCGGACGGGCCGCAACCACCCGGGGCCGCCGCGTCGCGGCCGCGGGTCGTCGCCGCCGTGTCGGCGCCGGACGGCGGATGGTGCGGCTGGTCGGTCATCCGCCCGCTGCGCCTCCCGTACCGTCGACCGTCATCCGCGCCTCGACCACCTGCCGGGCGTGCCGGGCGGTGCGCAGGTACTCGTCGACGAACTCACCCGGATCGTCCGTCTCGAACCCGAGCGCGCGCACCACGCCGGCCAGCTCGACCCCGTGCCGGGGCAACTGGTCGGAGCCGCGCCCGCGCACCAGCATCATCGCGTTACGCACCGAACCGGCCAGCCGCCACGCCTGCGCCAGCGCGTCCGCCTCGGCGGCGCTCAGCAGGCCGGCGTCGACCGCGGCCGCCACCGCATCGAGCGTACCGGTGACGCGCAGTGCCGGGGTGGCCGCCGCGTGCCGCAACTGCAACAGCTGGACGGTCCACTCGACGTCGGCGAGCCCGCCCCGCCCCAGCTTGGTGTGGGTGGCCGGGTCGGCGCCGCGGGGCAGCCGTTCGGCGTCCACCCGCGCCTTGATCCGGAGGATCTCCACCACCTGCTCGCGGCGCAGGCCCTGCGCCGGGTAGCGGACCGGATCGACCAGCGCGGTGAACCGGGCGCCCAGGTCGGCATCACCGGCCACGAACCTGGCCCGCAGCAGCGCCTGCGCCTCCCACACCCGGGACCACCGGCGGTAGTAGTTGCGGTACGCGTCCAGGCTGCGCGCCAGCGGACCCTGCCGGCCCTCCGGCCGCAGGCCCGCGTCGATCAGCAGCGGCGGGTCCGGCGCCGGGGCCGCGAGCAGCGCCCGCAACGTCTCCGCGACCTGGTGCGCCTGCTCGGCCGCACCGGGCGCGTCGTCGTACACGAACAGCACGTCGGCGTCCGAACCGAAGCCGAGTTCGGCACCGCCGAACCGGCCCATCCCGATCACCGCGAACGACAGCTCGTCCGGGACCCCGGCGGCACGCCGGGCCACCGCGAGCGCCGCGGCCAGCACCGCGTCGGTGACCTGGGTGAGGGCCGCGCCGACGGCGACCACGTCGAGCCGCCCGAGCAGGTCGGCGCAGGCGATCCGGAACAGCTCCCGGCGGCGCAGCGCGCGCAGCGCGGCCACCGCCGCGGCCGGCCGCTCGTGCCGGGCCGCCGCGGCCGCCATCGCCTCGGCCAACACCGCCGGATCGCGCGGCACCAGCTCGGCGTCGGCGGCGAGCAGCCGCAGCGCCTCCGGATCGCGGGTGAGCAGGTCGGTGACGTACCGGCTCTCGCCGAGCAACCGGGCCAGCCGGATCGCCACCGGGCCCGAGTCGCGCAGCAGCCGCAGGTACCACGGGGTGCGGCCGAGTTTCTCGGACACCTGCCGGTACGCGAGCAGGCCGTGGTCGGGTTCCGGCGCATCGGCGAACTCGGGCAGCAGCGCCGGCAGCAGGGTGCGCTGGATCGCCGCCGACCGTGACACGCCCCCGGTCAGCGCGCCGATGTGCCGCAGCGCGCCGGCCGGATCGTCGAAACCCAGCGCGGCCAACCGCGACTCGGCCGCCCCCGAGGTGAGCCGCAGCGAATCGGTCGGCACCCGGGCGACCGCCTCCAGCAGCGGCCGGTACAGCAGCTTCTCGTGCAGCCGGCGCACGTTGTGCGCCAGCTTGCTCCAGTCGGCCAGGAAACCCTGGACCGCGCTGCGCTTCGCCTCGCCGCGGTATCCCAGCGACTGGGCCAGCCAGCGCAGGCCGGGCTCGGCGTCCGGGATGCGGTGGGTGCGGCGCAGGTGCTGCAACTGCAGCCGGTGCTCGATGGCGCGCAGGAACCGGTACCCCTCGGCGAGGTCCTCGCCGTCGGCCCGGCCGACGTAGCCGCCGGCGGTCAGCGCGGCGAGCGCCCGCAGCGTGTTGGTGCCCCGCAGCTCGGGGTCGGAGCGGCCGTGCACCAGTTGCAGCAGCTGCACCGCGAACTCGATGTCGCGCAGCCCGCCGCGGCCCAGCTTGATCTCCCGCTCGGCATCCACAGTGGACAGCTGGTCCTCGACCCGACGGCGCATCGCGCGCACCTCGGTGACCATGGACGGCCGTTCCGTGCCCCCCGCCGTCTGCCACAGCAGCGGATGCACCCGGGCCAGCCACTCGTCGGCGAGCTGCGCGTCACCCGCCGCGTACCGCGCCTTGAGCAGCGCCTGGAACTCCCACCCCTTCGCCCAGCGCCGGTAGTACGCGTCGTAGCTGGCGACCGTGCGCACCAGCGGACCGTCCCGGCCCTCCGGCCGCAGCCCGGCGTCCAGCTGCCAGGCGACCTGCCGGCACACGTCGATGACCCGCACCGCGAGCGCGGTGGCCACCCGCAGCGCCACCGCCGAGTCGGCCGGCTGCGTCGGGGTCGGGCCGTCGGTCGCCGGTGGCTCCGCGACGAAGAGCACGTCCACGTCGCTGACGTAGTTGAGCTCCCGGCCACCGGTCTTTCCCATCGCCACGATCGCCAGCCGGGTCTGATCGGCGTCGTCCCGTTCGGCCTGGGCGATCCCCAGCGCGGCGGCCAGCGTCGCGTCGGCCAGGTCGGTCAGCTCGCCCATCACGTCGTCGACGCCGCGGACCCCGGTCAGGTCGGCCGCCGCCACCCGCAGCAGCACCCGCCGGTAGGCCAGCCGCAGCTGCTCCACCGCCGCCGCCCCGCCGGATCCCGCGGCCCGGCCGAGCGCGGCGCGCAGCGCACCGACGTCGCGCCGGTCGTCCGGATCGGCGGAGCTGGCCAGCACCGACCAGTCGTCGGGACAACCGACCAGGTGATCGCCGAGCGCCGCGGAGGCGCCCAGCACGGCGAACAGCCGCCGCGCCAGCGCGTGATCGGCGCGCAGCTGCTCCGGCAGCTGCGGCGCGACCGCGACGAGCCGGTGCAGCTGGTGCAGCGCCAGATCCGGGTCGGCGCTGCCGGCCAGCGCCCGGACCAGCTCCGCGGCCCGCTCGTCGGCCGGACCGGCGGGCTCGGCCCGCCACCAGCCGAGGCCGCCGTCCGCCGGGCCGAGCAACAGCAGCGCCCGATCCGCCTCGGCGAACCCGAGTCGGCTCAGCGCCGCCACCCCGCGCCGATCGACCCGCGCCCGATCTGTCGGGCGCGGCTCGGCGACCGATCGCTCCGCTCGCGCCCCGGCGTCGGCTCCGGCCAACTCACCGGCGTCGACTCCGGCCGGCTCGCCGGCGTCGGCCCGGACCGGCTCGCCGGCGTCTGCGCTCACCGCTGCTCCCGGGTCGTCGTGCTGCCTTCGATCGAGCGGACCACGGGCTCAGCCCTCCAGCAGCGGCAACGAGGTACGCGCCGAGCTGCGCCCGGTGACCAGGTCGGCGAACCGCTGCGCGAACGGTCGCCAGGTCTCCGCCACATCCGGTAGCGCCCGCACACACTGCGTCAGCAGCGCCTCGCGGTCCAGCCCGGCCTCGGCCACGTCCGTCGAGTCGGCGATCCAGCCGGCCAGCATGTCCCGGTCGCACTCGATGTGGAACTGCAGTGCCCACATCCGGTCGCCGTACCGGAAGGCCTGGTGCGGGTACGACGGGGAGGCGGCGAGCAGCGTGGCCCCCTCCGGCAGCTCGGTGATCTCGTCGTGGTGGAACGCGATGACGTCGGGCATCAGCGGCACATCGGCGAACAGCGGGTCGGTACCCGCCGCATCGCGCTTGGCGACGAGCTTCGGCCCGAGCTCCGGGCCGGCCGCGGCCCGCTCGACGTAGCCGCCGAAGGCCAGCGCGAGCAGCTGCGCGCCGAGGCAGAGCGCGAGCGTCGGGATCCGCTGCCGTCCGGCGGTGCGCAGCAGCGACTGCTCCCGTTCGTACCACGAGGTGTCCGGCAGACCGCCACCGAGCACCACCAGGCCGGCATAGTCGGACAGATCGTCCGGCAGCAGGTCGCCGGCGTGTGGCCGCACCACCTCCAGGTGCAGACCGGCGTCGGTGAGCCAGTCGCCGAGCAGCCGCACATCGTCGGTCGGATCGTTCTCCACCACAAGAGTCCGTGCATCACTCACG
The DNA here is from genome assembly GCF_016865425.1 of Actinocatenispora thailandica. NCBI lineage: Bacteria > Bacillati > Actinomycetota > Actinomycetes > Micromonosporales > Micromonosporaceae > Actinocatenispora > Actinocatenispora thailandica. The sequence continues at coordinate 4,052,014 of NZ_AP023355.1, forward strand.
CCTGAAAGGCTATCCGGCGGCCGGCGACCGGCGCCGCTCGCGCCGGCCGCCGGACTGCCTTCTCACGTCACCGCGGTCGCCCGGCGTTGGGCCGGAATGTCCGGCTCGGTGGGGATCAGGCCGGGAACGTGCAGCTCGGCCAGCGCGCGGCGGGCCGGCACCCGCTCGGTGCCGAGGCGAGCCCGGCGGATCCGGTCGATCCGGAAACCGCGCACCCCGTGCCGCATCCGGCACCAGGCGAGCAGCAGCCAGCGCGGGCCGTCGTCGCCGGGCGCGGCGACCACCCCGATCGGCTCCACCAGGCGGCGGCTGCCGTGGCCGTTGCGGTCGGTGTAGTCGAGCTCCAGCACCCGCTCGGTGGCCAGAGCACGCTGCAGCACCACCGGGATGGCCGGGAACTGCTCGCCGCCGGCCGGCGGGTCGAGGCCGTCACCGGTGGCAACCGCCTCGGCCGCCGCTCCGATCAGCCCCGGGTAACGCGCGGTCAGCTTGGCCAGCACCGCATCGGCGGTGTCGTGGAACGCCGATCCGGTCAGCTGGGCGAGGCCGACCGCGACGGCGACCGCCTCGTCCGGGGTGAGCGCCACCGGGGGCAGCTCGCGCCCACCGGTGTCGTCGATCGCGAACCCGCCCTGTGGGCCGGGCACGACGAACAGCGGGACGCCCGATTCGACGAGCGCGGCGGTGTCGCGCTCGATGGTGCGCACGCTCACCGAGAAACGCTCGGCGAGCCATCGTGTGGAGCGCGGCTCGGGAGCCGCCGCGCGGAGTGCGTCGACGAGGGCATGCAAACGTTCGGTCCGGTTCATGCCCCGACGTTACGACCTGGGTGTGACATTTTCGGCCGGCCGAGGTCGGCAAGGACCGCTCCGTCCGGTACCGCCGGAACCGGCCCACCGCGGACCGCTTCGCGCCGCGGGCCCGGATCACTGCTCGGGTTGCAGGGCCACCTCGAAGTTGACGTTGCCGTCGCTGTCCACCGAGGCGTCCAGCGCCTTGTCGTCGAGGAAGTCGACGGCCGAGGTGTCCAGGAACAGCCGGGCACCACCGGCGTCGAGCACCTGGTCGCCTTCCTGCGGCGCCTCGGACATCAGCAGCCGCAGCGTCTGGTCGGCGTCGGCCGGCCCGGTCGGCTCGGTGGCGATGCGCAGGCCGGAGGAATCCGGCGCCTGGGACTGCTCGGTGAGCGTACGGATGACGGTCACCGCGTTCTCGGTCAGCGCGAGCACTGGCGAGCTCCTCACTCGGGTAGGTGCGAACGTCCCCACCCTGTACCCACCGGCCGGGACGGGAAACGTGCGCCCGCACCCGCCGCGGGCGAACCGGCGGATGGACGCCGGCCCGCTCGGTCGAAGGCCCCCGAACGGTCGCTCAGGCGGCGGTGGAGTTGCGGCGGGCGATCGCGTACCGCACCAGCGCGTGCAGCACCTCGCGGGCCGGGCGGGGCCGGTCGGACTCGGTGAGCAGCACCGGCACCTCGGCGCCGACGGCGAGCGCCTGCCGCACCTCGGCCAGCTGGTACCGCTGGGCGCCGGTCACCGCGACCAGGTGCGGCAGGCCGCGGGCCGCGACGTAGTCCAGCGCCGGGTAGCAGTCGCCGAGCCGGCTCGCGTCGGCCAGCACCAGCGCGGCGACCGCACCGGCGGACAGCGCGTCCCACATGAACCAGTACCGCTGCTGCGGCGGCATCCCGTACAGGTGCACGGCGAGACGGTCGGAGAACCCGCACTGCCCGTACCGCAGCATCGACCCGGAACTGTCCACATCGGACACGAGGTCGACGAAGCGGTCCTCGACGCGGGCCAGGCCCGCCGCCCGACCGCCGCCCAACACCACCACCTTCAGCGCGCACGGCGACTGCGGCCGTACCCGACCCGGTGCTTGCATGACAGCGGTGTTCACGGCGCACAGCCCCCCGGCATCCGTTCGTGGCGACGCGCTCGGTACGGCGCGCCTGCCGGATACAACGCCCGAAACCGCGATCGGTGACCCGACCGCGGTTTCGCGGCGTTACCGCGCAGCCGCCGATCCGGCCGCCGCACCACCCGTACGGGCGGTTACCGGTCGGTCGGCCAGCTCCGGCGGCAGCGACACCGGCGGTACCGCGTTGGCCCGGGACAACCGGTCCGACACCGCGGCGGTGACCGTCTCGGCCGCGGCCCCGACCGGCACCGGCCACGACTCCCCGGTCCGCCGGTCGTGCAGCTCGATCTCGCCGCGGGCCAGCGACCGGGCACCGACGGTGGCGCGCAGCGGCAGACCGATCAGGTCCGCGTCGGCGAACTGGCTGCCGGCTCGCTGCCCGCGGTCGTCGTGCAGCACCTCGACACCGGCCGCACCCAGCCGCTCGTAGAGCGCCTGCGCGGCCGCGGCGGCCTCGCTACCGGCGCCGCCGAGCTGGCACAGGTGCACCTGGTACGGGGCGATGGTGATCGGCAGCGTCAGCCCGCGATCGTCGTGGTGCGCCTGCGCGGCGCAGCCCAGCAACCGTCCCACCCCGATCCCGTAGCAGCCCATCTGGACCGGCCGGCGCGCCCCGTCGGCGTCGGTGAACGTCGCCCCGAACACCGCCGAGTACCGGTCGCCCAGCTTGAAGATGTTCCCGACCTCCACGCCGCGGGTGGTACGCAGCGCCGCGCCGCAGTCCGGGCAGCCGTCACCGGCTCGCGCGGCGACGATGTCGCACACCAGCTCCGGCGTGAAGTCACGACCCACGTTGACGTCGCGCAGGTGGTACCCGTCGAGGTTGGCGCCGGCGAGCAGGTTCGGCGTCGCGGCCACCAGGTCGTCGACCACCACCCGGGCGGCGGTCACCCCGACCGGCGAACCGTAGCCGGCGACCGCGCCGATCGCGGCGATCTCGTCGGCGGTCATCGGCCGCAGCCCGGCGGCGCCGAGCGCGGCGGCGAGCTTGGACTCGTTGAGGTCCATGTCGCCGCGCACCACGGCGATCACCGGCGCCTCCGCCTCACCGAGATCGGCCTGCACGAACACCGCCTTGGCGATCCGGTCCGGGCGCACCCCGGCAGCCGCGGCAAGCTGCGCGACACTCGCCGCCTGCGGGGTCGCGAACCGTCGCATCGGCCGCGCCGCCTCGTCCGGCGGGGTCGGCTTGGCGAACGTGGCGACCTGCCGGTTGGCCCGGTAACCGCAGGAATCGCAGAGCAGCAACGTGTCCTCGCCGATCGGCGTCGGGTACATGAACTCGTGCGCCAGCTCGCCGCCCATCATGCCGACGTCGGAGGCCACCGCGAGCACCGGCACCCCGCACCGTCCGAACACCCGGAAGTACGCGCGGTACTGGTTGGCGTACTGGCGGGCCAGCCCCGCGGCGTCCCGGTCCAGGCTGTACGCGTCCTTCATGACGAACTCGCGGACCCGGATCAGCCCGGCCCGCGGCCGCGGGTCGTCGCGGAACTTCGTCTGCAGCTGGAACACCATCCGCGGCAGGTCCCGGTACGAGTCGATCTCGGAGCGGGCCAGCTCGGTGACGGCCTCCTCGTGCGTCATCGCGAGCACCATGCCGCGGCCCCGCCGGTCGGCGAACCGGGCCAGCTCCGCACCGACCTTGTGGTACCTGCCGGAGGTGCGCCACAGCTCGTCCGGCTGGGCGACCGGCATGGACAGTTCCTGGCCGGCGACCGCGGCCATCTCCTCGCGCAGGATGTGTTCGATCTTGCGGATGCTGCGCCACCCGAGCGGCAGGTAGGAGAAGATCCCCTGCGCCAGCTGACGCACCATCCCGGCGCGCAACAGCTGCTGGTGTCCCGCCGACTCGCTGCTGCCCGGCGCGGTGTGCAACGTGGCGCCGAACAGCCCGGACATCTTCATGATGGGTACTCCTTGGCAACGTGACCGGGAGTGGGCCCGCCGTCGGCGGATCCACGAGGGACGAACGAGTCGCCGGTCGGTCACGGCCCGCAACGCGGGCGGGATGCCAGGGGTGGGAGTTCAGGCCACGCCGACCGGCCGGCGAGGTCGCCGGTCGGTCGGCCGCGGGACAGCCGGCAGCGGGCGCCGCAGCGCCGCCGTCCGCACCGTCCCGGTCATGCCGACTCCCTCATCAGGTGTGTGCGCAGAATACCCACACCCCGGAGGCGCCGACACCGCAATAGGCCGTCGGACGCTACCGGGCGCTCAGCGCATCGCGAGCGAGCGGGCGTAGTTGACCTGCTGGTGCACCTGCGCGGAGCCGGCCTGGCTGTTGATCGGGACCTGGGTGACGAACCCGCTGCCGTTGGCGCCGGACACCGCGACCTCCATGAAGCCGCTGTGCTTGGTCTCCTTGAACAGCAGGAACAGCAGGCTGAACACGGTCAGGCAGAAGAACCCCACGATGGCACACACGATGGCCCAGGTGGCGATCTTCTGGGTGGTGTACACGTGGTCGTTGACCACCCACTGCGAGCCGCGCAACGGGAACGACCCGTTCGGTGTGTGCACGGTCGTCGCGGTGACGGTGATCTGGCCGATCTGCACCAGCGTCTGCTCCGACCCGTACGGCGCGGTGCCGTCGCTCCCGTACGACGCGGCCGGGTCGGTGACCGGCACCAGGTCGCTGGTCGGCTGCGGGACCCCGCCGGCTGGTAGCCGGGCGGCGCGGACTGCGGCATCACGGCCGGCGGCGACGACTGCGGGTACGCCGGGGTCTGCGGGTACGCGGGCGGCGCCGACTGCGGGTACGCGGGCGGCGCGGACTGCGGGTAGGCAGGCTGACCGGACTGCGGGTGGCCGGGCAGCGCCGGTGGGGCGGGTGTCGGCATCGGCGCGGTCGGGTTGTACTGCGGCTGCGCGTTCGCCGGGTCGCCGGCGGAACCGTCGGGGTACATGCCGAAACGGTAGCGAACGCCCGCTACCTCCGGCACCCCACCCGCCGACATTCCCCCGGGCCGGCCCGGAACGGGTCCGGTACCACGGCCACCCAGGGGACCAAACGGTCAGAAGATGTTCAGGTAGCGGCGGCGTTCGTACGGGGTGACCCGGCGGGCGTAGGCCTCCCACTCGGCGCGCTTGTTCTTCAGGAAGAAGTCGAAGACGCTCTCGCCGAGCGTCTCGGCGACGAAGTCACTGCCGGCCATCACGTCCAGCGCCTCGGCCAGGTCCTGCGGCAGCGGTTCGAAGCCGAGCGCGCGGCGCTCCGCGTCGGACAGCCCCCACACGTCGTCCTCGGCGCCGGGCGGCAGGTCGTACTTCTCCTCGATGCCCTTCATCCCGGCGGCGAGCAGCACCGCGTACGCCAGGTAGGGGTTGCAGGCGGTGTCCATCGAGCGGATCTCCACCCGCGCCGAGTTCGGCTTCCCGTAGGCGGGGACCCGGACCAGCGCCGAGCGGTTCAGGTGCCCCCAGGACACGAACGCCGGGACCTCGTTGATGTTGTCCGGCATCGGCTCCGGGAACAACCGCTTGTACGAGTTGACCCACTGGTTGGTGATCGCCGTGTACTCCCGGGCGTGTCGCAGCAGCCCGGCGATGAACGAGCGCGCCACCGGCGACAGCTTCATCGGGTCGGTCGGGTCGTGGAAGGCGTTGCGCTCACCCTCGAACAGCGACAGGTGGGTGTGCATCCCGCTGCCCGGCTGGTGGGTGAACGGCTTCGGCATGAACGTGGCGCGCACCCCCTGCGACAGGGCCACCTCCTTGACCACGTGCCGGAACGTCATCACGTTGTCGGCCGTGGTCAGCGCGTCGGCGTAGCGCAGGTCGATCTCCTGCTGGCCGGGCGCCACCTCGTGATGGCTGAACTCCACGGAGATGCCGATGCGCTCCAGCGCCAGCACGGTCTGCCGGCGGAAGTCGCGGGCCACCGGGTGCGTGGTGTTGTCGAAGTAGCCGCCGGAGTCGACCGGCCGCGGCTCGCTGCCGTCCGCCGGCAGGTCCTCCAGCAGGAAGAACTCGATCTCCGGGTGGGTGTAGAAGGTGAACCCGCGTTCCGCGGCCCGGGCCAGGGTGCGCCGCAGCACGTGCCGGGGGTCGGCCCACGCGGGCGAGCCGTCGGGCATCGCGATGTCGCAGAACATCCGGGCCGACTCGCCGGACGCGCCACCCTCGAACGGGAACACCTGGAAGGTTCCCGGGTCCGGGATGGCGATCATGTCCGACTCGTGCACCCGGGCGAAACCCTCGATCGCCGAGCCGTCGAACCCGATGCCCTCCTCGAAGGCGGCCTCCAGCTCGGCCGGCGCCACCGACACGCTCTTGAGCGTGCCGAGCACGTCGGTGAACCACAGGCGGAGGAACCGGATGTCGCGCTCCTCCAGGGTGCGCAACACGAACTCCTGCTGACGATCCATGTGGGAAGTGTGCCTCGCCGTGCCGCTCGGTGGGCACTCGGCACGCAACCTCACAACATGTCGGGACCGCGAGGTCGCCGAGCGTAACCGTATGATCACCGATACCCGTATCGTCCTGGCACACGTGGTTTGCCACCGGCCGAGCCATTGCACCGCAACGGCGTGGGCACGAACCCGGAGCGCGCGCGGGATGCCGGAGCGCGCGGGGTACCGGAGCGGCGGGTACCGGGTGTGACAGGCTGTCGGTGCCAGTGTCCTGGTGGTGCACGGTGTGCGGCCAGGCCGAACGTGACGGCGTTCGCCCGGCGCCGATCCGGGCATCTTGGGAGGAACGATGCGGCTGTTGGTGATCGGTGGGGCGGGCTACGTCGGCCGCCTGGTCCTGCCCGGCCTGGCGGAGCGTCATCAGGTCCGGGTTCTCGACCTGCACCGGACGACGGCCGACTGCGAGTACCGGCAGGGCGACGCCACGGACCCCACCGACCTGGCGCGCGCCTGCGCCGGCATGGACGCGGTGATCCACATGGCGATGGCGCCGACCACGCCGGACGACCGGGTCGATCCGGCGACCGCGTTCGACGTGCACGTCAAGTCGGCGTACCTGACGGTGCTCGCGGCGGCGAAGGCGGACGCGCGGCACGTGGTGTTCGTGTCCAGCCTGTCGGTGTTCGCCGCGCTCGGCAGCCGCCGGCTCGGCATCGACGACGAGCCGGACGCGACCGAACCGTACGGGCTGACCAAGCGGCTCGGTGAGCAGGCGGTCCGGGCCGCCGCGACCGCCACCGGTACCGACCTGACGATCCTGCGGCTGGCCTGGCCGACCCCGGACGACGTGTGGCCGGCCTGGGAGGTCGGGCTGGCGCAGACCGACTACACCAACACCCAGACCGAGCTGCGGCGCGACCGGGTGACCGCGGAGAACCCGCACCCGCCGCTGCGGTTCCCCGACGGCCGGCCGCTGCCGGCGCTGGCCGGCTCGGACCTGGCGGGCGCGCTGCTGGGTGCGCTGGAAACCCCGGACGGCATCCGTACCCTCCCGCTGACCGGGGACGCCGCCGGCGCGCTGATCGACCTGTCCGCCACCATGACCGCGCTGTCCTGGTCTCCCAGCCACACCCTCTGACCCGCATCCGCGGCCGGGCAGCACCGGCTGCGGGCACGGCTGCCGGATCGGCTCCGTGGGGTGACGGACTCCACGGCGCGGCGGGCCGGGGGCCGGCCGGCGCCGGCGGCCGGGTGCGCGAGGATGGGACCATGCCGACGTTGCGCCTTGCTCTTGCCCAGGTGGATCCGACCGTGGGTGACCTGACCGGGAACGCGCGGATCGTGCGGGACACCACCCGCCGGGCGGCCGACGCGGGCGCCCAGCTCGTCACGTTCCCCGAGATGATGCTCACCGGTTACCCGGTGGAGGACCTCGTCTTCCGGGAGTCGTTCGTGCGGGCCAGCCGCGGCGCGCTGGACCAGCTCGCCGCCGACCTCGACGCCGACGGGCTCGGCGACCTCGCCGTCCTGGTCGGCTACCTGGACGCCGACGGCCCGTCCCGGATGAGCGCCGAGGCCGACCCGCAGCACGGCCCGCGCAACGCTCTCGCGTTGCTGTCCGGCGGCCGGGTCGTGACCCGCTACTTCAAGCACCACCTGCCCAACTACGGCGTGTTCGACGAGGACCGCTACTTCGTGCCCGGCGACACCCTCCAGGTGGTACGGATCGGCGGCGTCGACGTGGCACTGACGATCTGCGAGGACCTGTGGCAGGCGGGTGGCCCGGTCGCCGCGGCGCGGGTCGCCGGCGCGGGGTTGGTCGTCACCGTCAACGGTTCCCCGTACGAGCTGAACAAGGACGACGTGCGGGCCGAGCTGTGCGCCCGGCGGGCGGTGGAGGCCGGCGCGACGCTGGCGTACGTGAACATGGTCGGCGCCCAGGACGAGCTGGTGTTCGACGGCGACTCGATCGTGGTCGGCCCGGACGGCGCCCCGCTGGCCCGCGCCGCCCAGTTCGCCGAGGAGCTGATGGTGCTGGACCTGGACCTGCCGGCCGGCACCGGTACCCCGCCGGCCGAGGGGGCCGGGATGGCCATCCAGCACACGGTGCTGTCCACCGAACTGCCGGCAGCACCGGCGCCGCGCGCCACGTACGGGATCGCCGATCGGATCGCCGACGAGGAGGAGGTGTGGGCGGCGCTGGTCACCGGGCTGCGCGACTACGTGGTCAAGCAGCGGTTCGCCTCGGTGGTGATCGCGCTGTCCGGCGGCATCGACTCGACGGTGGTCGCCGCGATCGCCTGCGACGCGATCGGCGCCGAGAACGTGCACGGCGTCTCGATGCCCAGCGAGTTCTCCTCCGAGCACTCCAAGTCGGATGCCGCCGACCTCGCCGAGCGCACCGGGCTGCACTACCGGGTGCAGCCGATCGCGCCGATGGTCGACACGTTCCTGGCGAACCTGGAGCTGTCCGGGATGGCGGTGGAGAACCTGCAGGCGCGGGTGCGCGGGGTGATCCTGATGGCACTGTCCAATCAGGAGGGTCACCTGGTGCTGACCACCGGCAACAAGAGCGAGCTCGCGGTCGGCTACTCCACCCTGTACGGCGACTCGGTGGGCGGGTTCAACCCACTCAAGGACGTCCCGAAGACGCTGGTGTGGCAGCTCGCCCGGTGGCGCAACGCGGACGCGAAGCGGCGCGGCGAGACCGAGCCGATCCCGGCGAACTCGATCAGCAAGCCGCCGTCGGCGGAGCTGCGCCCCGGCCAGCTCGACACCGACTCGCTGCCCGAGTACGACGAGCTGGACGCGATCCTCGCGCGCTACGTCGACGGGGACGCGAGCCGGGCCGACCTGATCGCCGGCGGCCACGACGCCGCCGTCGTCGACCGGGTCATCACCCTGGTCGATCGCGCCGAGTACAAGCGGCGCCAGTCCGCGCCCGGCCCGAAGATCAGTCCCAAGGCGTTCGGCCGGGACCGTCGGCTGCCCATCACCAACCGCTACCGGGAGGCGTGACCGGGCGGATTCCGGTGTGAATTTGTCAACCGGGGTCTGCCGCGATGCGACACTCGGATGTGAAGATCCCTCCGGGAGCACGCCAGCGTCGGCGGGCACACCGTCGACGGGCGGCTTCCGCACCCAGGGACCCGTATGGGCCTTGAGGAAGGGAGAACGCACGTCATGACGGACAAGAGTGCCGACGGGACACCGAGCCTGTACGGCGGGCCCGGCATCAAGCGGGTACGCATCGCGCACCTGCGCGAGGCCAAGGAGCGCGGCGAGCGGTGGCCGATGCTCACCGCGTACGACCAGTACTCGGCGCGGATCTTCGACGAGGTCGGCATCCCGGTGCTGCTGGTCGGAGACTCCGCCGCGAACAACGTCTACGGCTACGACACGACGGTACGGGTGAGCCTGGCGGAGCTGTTGCCGCTGGTCCAAGCGGTGACCCGGTCCACCAGCCGCACCCTGGTGGTGGCCGACCTGCCGTTCGGCAGCTACGAGGCGTCGCCGGCGCAGGCGCTGGAGTCGGCGGTACGGCTGATGAAGGAGGGCGGCGCGCAGGCGGTCAAGCTGGAGGGCGGCGTCCGGATGAAGCCGCAGATCGAGGCGCTCACCCACGCCGGCATCCCGGTGATGGCACACATCGGCTTCACCCCGCAGTCCGAGCACCTGCTCGGCGGGTACCGGGTGCAGGGGCGCGGCGAGGCGGCCGACGCGGTGGTCGCGGACGCCCGTGCGGTGTGCGAGGCCGGTGCCTTCGCGGTGGTGTTGGAGATGGTGCCGGGGCAGGTCGCCAAGCGGATCACGCACGAGCTGGCGATCCCGACGATCGGCATCGGCGCCGGACCCGACTGCGACGCGCAGGTCATGGTCTGGCAGGACATGGCCGGGCTGCGGGCGGGGCGCACGCCGCGCTTCGTCAAGCGGTACGCGAACCTGCACGACGTGCTGGCCGACGCGGCGCGGGCGTACGCGGCGGACGTCACCGCCGGCACGTTCCCGGCCGAGGAACACACCTTCTGACCCTTCGACCGCGGTGGCGGTGGTCGGGTCGCGACTGCGACCGGGCCACCGCCGCCCCATCGTTCCGCCGTCCCACGGCCGGCCCGCCGCCCCACCGGCCCGCCGTCCCACGGCCGGCCCGCCGTCCCACGGCCGGCCCATCGTCCCATCGGCCCGCCGTCGCACCGTCGGCCCGCCGTCCCACCGGCCGGCGGCCGGCGGTCAGCGGCGCCAGCGCCAGTTCAGCTCGTCCGGGTTCGGCGGTGGGCCGGGCAGCCGGTCGGTCGTGTCCGCGGCCAGACCGGCCAGCAGCAGGCCGAGGTAGCGGCGGCGCAGCTGGCCGGTACGGTCCGGGTCGGGCAGCCGGATCGCCGCGCAGCCCTCCAATACCAGCCCGAGGTCCTGGGCCACCACGTCCGGACGCAGCCGGCCGTCCCGGCGGGCCCGGTCGACGAGCCGGCCGGCCAGTTCCCCGGCACGCCGGGCGTCGGCGCCGAGCTGTTCGGTCGGGGTGAACCGGCCCGCCAGTCGCACCGTCAGGGAGTGCACGTCGGCGTCGACGACGCGGGTCAGGAAACCGGTCAGGGCGGCCCAGGCATCCGGTTCGGCGAGCGCCGCCTCGGCCTCGGCGAGGTAGGTGCGCAGCCCGTTCTCGCAGAGCGTCCGCAGCAGGTCGTCCTTGCTCGGATAGCGGCGGTACAGCGCGGAGATGCCGACCTCGGCGCGCTTCGCCACCGCGGAGACCGGCGCCTTCGGGTCGGCCAGGAAGACCTCGCGCGCCGCGTCGAGGATGACGGCGTCGTTGCGTGCGGCCTGCCCGCGTCGGCCGGGGCCGGGTGTCGTGTCAGTCGTCATGATCTCGACGCTATCACTGGAACGGATCATTCCGCTCTGTTACAGTCGAGGGAACGAAGCATTCCGTTCCACTGAGGAGCAGCCATGCCGAGCACCGCCGTCCGCCCGTACCGGGTCGAGATCCCGCAGACCGCGCTCGACGAGCTGGCCGCCCGGCTCGACCGCACCGTCTGGCCCGCCGAGCAGCCCGGCACCACCGCCGCGTACGGGGTGGAAAGCTCCCGGGTCCGCGCCCTCGCCGAGCACTGGCGGGACACGTTCGACTGGCGGACGCTGGAGGCGCGGCTCAACTCGTACCCGCAGTTCGTCACCGAGATCGACGGTGAGGACATTCACTTCCTGCACGTGCGGTCCGCGCGGGCCGACGCGACACCGCTGGTCCTCACGCACGGCTGGCCCGGCAGCATCCTCGAATACCTCGACGTGATCGAGCCGCTGACCGCGCCGGCCAGTCCCGAGGACCCGGCGTTCCACCTGGTCATCCCGTCACTGCCGGGGTTCGGCTTCAGCGGACCGACACGCGGCACCGGCTGGGACCGGTACCGCACCGCCGCCGCCTGGGTCGAGCTGATGCACCGCCTCGGCTACCAGCGCTACGGCGCCCTCGGCAACGACGCCGGATCGATGATCTCGCCGGAGATCGGTCGGCTCGACCCGGACTCGGTGGTCGGCGTGCACGTCACCCAGCTGTTCTCGTTCCCGTCCGGCGACCCGGCCGAGTTCACCGACCTCAGCGCGGCCGACCAGGCGGCCCTGGGCCACCTGCAGTGGTTCTCCGACACGATGATGTCGTTCAACCTGCTGCACAGCCAGCAGCCGCAGACCCTGGCGTACGCGCTGGCCGACTCGCCGGTCGGGCTGCTCGGCTGGCTCGCGCAGCTGTTCGGGGAGAGCCTCGACGCCGACTTCGTCGTCGGCAACGTCGCGATCCACTGGCTCACCGGTACCGCCGCCTCGGCGATCCGGTTCTACTACGAGGAGGCGCACTCCGCGGCGACGCCGCCGAGCGGGCCGACCAGCACGCCGACCGGACTGGCCATGTTCGCCGGCGACTTCCAGTCCATTCGGCGGTTCGCCGAACGCGACCACGCCAACATCGTCAGCTGGAACTCCTACGACCCCGGCGTGCCGGCCGGCGGCCCCCGCGACGCCCGCGGCCACTACGCCGCGCACGAGGCCACCGACGTGCTGGTCGGCGACGTACGGCGGTTCTTCGCCGCGCTGGCCTGACGGCTCCCCCGCTGCCGCCGACCACGTCCGGCCGGCGGCAGCACTCGTGTCGGGCCGCGGCGGCACCGACCTCCCGGCCGGCGGCAGCGCCGGGGGTCCGGCCAGGCGCCCGTCGGCCCGGCCGCGGCGGGCCCGACGGGTCAGGCGCGCGACAGTGCCTCGCCGAGGACCCCGGGTGCCTCGGCGAGGGACGGACCGTACCAGGTCAGGTGACGGCCGGAAACCAGCGCCGCCGGCAGCTCACCGAACGCCTCGGGGCCGTCGACCGCGGTGAACCGGTACGGCTCGTCCGGCAGCACCACCAGGTCGGGCGCGGCCGGCCCGACCGCATCCGGCACGTCCAGCCGCGGGTACCGCTGCGTCGGGTCCGCGCCGAGCTGCGGCACCTCGACACCCAGCCGGCGCAGCACGTCGGCGGCGAAGGTGTCGGCACCCAACCAGATCCACGGCCGGCGCCACACCGGCACCACCGCGACACGCGCCCGGCCGGGATGCACCGGACGCGCCGCCGACCAGGCAGCGTCGGCGGCGTCGAGCCAGCCGGGCCGCGGCACCCCCAGTACCGTCATCATCTCGTCCAGTGTGGACAGTGCCGCGGCGACGGTGCGGGGGAAGCAGACCCAGACCTCGATCCCGGCGGCACGCAACGCCTCGACGTCCGCGCGCCGGTTCTCCTCCCGGTTGCCCAGCACCAGATCCGGCGCCAGCGCGAGCACGTCGTCGATCCGCGGATACTTGCTGCCACCGACCCGCGGCACGTTCAGCCCAGCCGGTTCGGTGCACCAGTCGGTCGCACCGGCCAGCAGCTCCGGCGCGGTCGCGGCGACCGACTCGGTCAGCGACGGCACCAGCGAGACCACCCGGGACGGCATCGCGCGGCTCAGACGTCGGTGATCCGGATGCCGGCGTGCGCCTTGTACCGCCGGTTGATCGCGATCAGGTTCGCGGTCAGCGCCTCGATCTGGCCCGCGTTGCGCAGCCGGCCGGCGAACACGCCCCGCACCCCCGCGATCCGGCCGGCGAGCGCCTGCACCGTCTCCGCCGCCGCCCGGTCGTCCCCCAGCACCAGCACGTCGGTGTCCACCGTGGCCACCATCGGGTCGGTCAGCAGCACCGCACTGACGTGATGGAAGGCCGCGGTGACCCGGGTCTCCGGCAGCAGCGTGGCGGCCTGCTCGGCGGCACTGCCCTCCGGCACCGGCACCGGGTACGGGCCGCGCTGGTCGAACCCGAGCGGGTTGACGCAGTCGACCAGGATCCGACCGGTCAGGACGCCGCGCAGCGAGGTCAGCGTCTCGGCATGGCCCTCGTACGGCAGGGCGGCGATCACCACGTCGCAGTCCGCGGCCGCCGCGTTGTCGCCGCCGGTCACCTCTCCCGCATCCGCACCCGGCAACCCCGCCAGCTCCGCCGCCGCCGCCACGCCACGCTCGGCGCTCCGCGACCCCAGCACCACTCGCTGCCCGGCCCGCGCCAGCCGGTACGCCAAGCCCCTACCCTGCGGCCCGGTTCCGCCGAGGACGCCGACCGTCAGGCCGGACACGTCAGGCAACACACTCGCATCAAACGCCATGCCACCCATTCAACCGCACCAGCGACCCGCGACGCCGCCAGGCCACGGCGCACGGCGGCCGGGCCGGGCCACGACCCGCGGGCCGCTGGGAGCGAGGCAGGTGCGGGGCGAGAGGCGCGAGGTAGCTGCGGGGCGCCGGGTAGCTGCGGGGCGCGGGCGCGAGGAACGCGAGGCGCGGGGCCCCGCGGCGCGGGGCGCAGGGCGCGAGGAACGCGAGGCGCGGGGCCCCGCGGCGCGGGGCGCGGGGCGCGAGGTAGCTGCGGGGCGCCGGGCACCGTGCAGGCACGGCCGGCGGGCGCAAGGAACGCGGGGCGCAAGGAACGCGGGGCGCAAGGAACGCGGGGCGCGCGGAACGCGGGGCGCGCGGAACGCGGGGCGCGCGGAACGCGGGGCGCAAGGAGCGCGGGGCGCAAGGCGAGAGGCCACGGGACACCAGGCGCGGGCCACGCGCGAGACAAGGTCCGTGAGGTGCCCCCGGGTAGCCGGCGGCTACCGGCCCCCGGGCTCGGCACACGACCGGCCGGCCATCCGGCATTCGGGCTGTGCGGCCCAGCGCGGAGCCGCCGATCCCGAGTGCCGGACCAGCGACGCGACCGCCGACCTGGACCCATACCCGACCATCGAACCGCCGGCCCGGACGCGCCCGCGACCGTCGACCGCCGCGCCGGACGCGCGACGGGACCGCCGGCTGGAGCCGCCCGCACCGCCACGACCCGCCACGGCAGGAACGGGCCCGGCGGCGCTCACCGGCGGCGGGAACCCCGCGGCCCCGGTCGACGCGCACGCTGGGCCTGCCGTGGGTCGGACCTCGTGCTCCGACCCACGGCAGCAGCCGGGTCAGCCGCGCCGGGCGACGGCGGTCCTGGGCCGCCGGCCGGCGACGCCACTGCGTCCGCCCGGGCGGGCCCTCACCCGAGTCGCCGGCCGGCCGGTACCGGCGCTCGGCCGGCTCACCGAGCGGGCCGCCGGCGCCCGCCGGGTGCCGGACTGTCGCGGCGGGGTGCTGCCGGTGGCGCGGCCGGTACGACGCACGGTGCGGGAGCCCGACCTGCCCCGAGCCCCACTACCGGCCCGGGCGGACGGCGCACGGCCCGATCGCGTCCCCGCGGTACCGGCGGCTGCCGAGCGGGTGCTCTCGCCCCGCACCGTGGAGCGCTTGGCCGCCGGCCGGGCGGTACGAGCCGCGACGGTGCGGGCCGGAGCCCGCTTCGCCACCCGCCGCCGGGACGCCCGCGCCCGGCCGGTTGCCGACGCCGTACGGCTCGCGGACGCCGGTTTCCGCGCTGCCGAACCGCGCGCGGACGGCTTCCTCGCGGCCACCGCCTTGCGCACGCTGGTACGTCGGCCGGCCGGCGCCCGTCCGACCGCGGAACGGCGTGCCGGAGCCCGCTTCGCGGCCCGGCGCGGCGTGCTGGCCGATCGTGCGGTGGACTTGCGCGCCGGCGCCCGCTTCGCCGTCGAGCTGCGCGCCGCACCGGACCGAGCCGCAGGCGCGCGCTTCGCCATCGAGCTGCGCGCCGCACCCGACCGAGCCGCAGGCGCGCGCTTCGCCGCGGTCTTGCGGGCCGACGCCCGCGTGGCGGTGCCGGTCCGTGCCCTTGACGTGGCGACCGCTGTCTTCCGGGTCGCCCCACGAGCCGCCGTCGACCGTCGCGCCGCCGCGGGACGGCTGGCCGCCGTACGCGCCGTCGCCTTCCGAGCGGTCGCCTTCCGCGCAGGCGCCTTGCGCGCCGCGGTGCTCCGTGCCGCCGCCTTGCGCGCAGGCGCCTTGCGCGCGGTCGTCTTGCGCGCGGTCGTCTTGCGCGCCGTCGCCCTGCTCACGGGCGCGCGCTGGGCAGCCGACTTGCGGACCGGAGCACGCTTCGCCGCGGCCGTCCGAGCGGTGCCCGCGCGCCGGGTGGTCGCCTTGCGTGCGGTCGCGGTGCGAGGCACGGCCGTCTTGCGGGTCGCCGTCCGGCGGGCGGCGGTGCCACGGGCCGCCTTGGTGGCCGGCGCACGCTTCGCGGCGGTCGCACGGGTCGACTTGCGCGCCGTCGTGCTCCGCGATGCCGCCTTCGTCGCCGGTGCACGTTTCGCGCTGGCCTTCCGTACGGTCGTGCGCTTGGCGGCGGTCGCCCGCTTGGCGACCGCACCGCGCGGGGCTGGCGCCGCCCGCTTCGTCGCCGTGGCACGCTTCGCGGTGGCCTTGCGGGCCGGGCTCGTCCGCGTCGACTTGCGCGCCGCGCTGGGCCGCGTCGCCGATTTGCGCGCCGCGCTGGGCCGCGTCGCCGATTTGCGCGCCGCGCTGGCCCGCGACGCCGTGGCCCCCTTGGCCGGCGTCGCGCGCTTGGCCGTGGTGCGCTTGGCTGTCGCCTTCTTCGCTGGCGCCGCGCGCTTGGCGGTCGCCGCCCTCGCTGGCGCCGCGCGCTTGGCCGTGGTCCGCTTTTCCGGAGCGCGCTTGGTCACGGTCGCCCGCTTCGTTGCGGAGGCCCGCTTCGTGGCCGTAGCACGCTTGGTAGCCGGCGCACGCTTGGTAGCCGGACGTTTCGCTGCCGTCGCCCGCGTCGCCGCCGTCCTCTTGGCTGCGGTCGCCCGCTTCGCCGCCGGACGCTTCGCAGCCGGCACACGCTTCGTCGCCGCAGCACGCTTGGTAGCCGTCACACGCTTCGCCGCCGTCGCACGCTTGGTTGCCGCCGGACGCTTGGTCGCGGTCGCACGCTTGGTAGCCGGACGTTTCGCTGCCGTCGCACGCTTCGTTGCCGTCCTCTTGGTCGCGGTCGCCCGCTTCGCCGCCGGACGCTTGGTAGCCGTCGCACGCTTCGTTGCCGTCCTCTTGGCTGCGGTCGCCCGCTTCGCCGCCGGACGCTTGGTAGCCGTCGCACGCTTGGTTGCCGTCGCACGCTTCGCGGGCGTGGCACGCTTCGTGGTGGTCTTGCGCGCCGACGTGGTACGAGTCGATGCGGCGCGCTTGGTCGCCGTCTTGCGGGCGGTGCCGGTGCGCGCCGTCGCCGTCTTGCGGCCGGTCGTCGCGGTCCGGGCACCGGTGGACTTTCGGGCACCGGTACGTGCGGTGCTTCGGGTCGTTGTCGCCATGTTCCCGTCTCCCCCTGTGGACCCCCGCACGCGTCGGCGGAATTGCCGGGGCGAAGGTCCGTGACGAGTTGCCTGTCAGGCGTGGTGACCGTGTTGAGTTGTGGTTATGTTCGCCGCGCGGCAGGGCATCGGGACTCGTTGAGATGCGTGCTGTCACGATGCGCCGGGGCGCGGCCGATCAGTCTGCCTCGCCGCGCCAGCGGGCGTCTTCGGCGTCCCATTCCTCGTTGCGCTCGTGCACCTGTTGCAGGGCATCGGCAGCCGCCTGCCGGGACTCGAACGGCCCGAGCAGGAAACGCGCCGGGCACTTCGTCGCGTCGTCCTCGACGCGCTGGTGCCGCAGGCACCAGTAGAAGCGCGGCTCCTCGTCGCTCATGACCGTTCCTCCTGCGTCGGAACGCTCATGCGGCACCACGTCGCGCGATACCCACGATTCGCTCGCTGACGCTCGCTCATGCGTCCACTGTGCACCTTGTTTTCGTCACGCGCCACCTGTTCGCGACATTCGCGATCCGACGGCGGATCGCTGCCGGGTGCGATTCCTTGCCGCGAAACGGCATTCACCGCGGTCGATTCTGCAACGCCCCGGTTGCGAAACCGGGTCGCGGAACGCGGCTAGCCCAATGCGTGGCCGAGTTCGGCGGCGAGCCGGCGCAGTTGCGGAGTGAAGCGGGCGATCGCGGCGTCGCTGATGCGTCCGAGCGGTCCGGACACCGATATCGCCATCCGGTCCAGGGCGCCTGGCAGCGCGACGGCGAAACACCGCACGCCGGTCTCCTGTTCCTCGTCGTCGACGGCGTATCCGCGTCGCCGCACCGACGCCAGCTGGGCGAGCAGTTGGTCCGGGTCGGTGAGCGTGGCCGGCGTGTACGCCGGCATACCGGTACGGGAGAGCAGCGCGCGCACCGCCGCTTCGGGCAGCTGGGCCAGCAGCGCCTTGCCGACCGCGGTGGCGTGTGGCAGCACCCGGCGCCCCGGTTCGGTGAACATGCGCATCTGGTGCCGCCCGGCCGCCTGCGTCAGGTAGACCATTTCGTCGCCGTCGAGCATCGCGAGGTTGGTGGTCTCACCGGTCAGGTCGCGCAGCTCGACCAGCCACGGCTGGGCCCAGCCGCCGAGCAACCGGGTGGCGCGCTCGCCGAGGACCACCAGCCGGGGGCCCAGCGTGTACCGCCGGGAGGGTTCCTGCCGCACGTAGCCGAAGCGGACCAGGCTGGCGACGAGTCGGTGCGCGGTGGGTGCCGCGAGGCCGGTGGCGGCGGCCAGCTCGGACAGCGTGCACGGCCGGTCCGCGGCGCCGATCGCGTCGAGCAGTTGCAGGGTGCGGTCGACGGATTGGGCGCCGGAGCGCCCTGTGGCACCGCCGGAGCCCCGATGCTGGGTGTCGTACGAGGTCATCGGCGTCGCCCTTCCGGTTGCCCGGCCGTCGCCGGTTCGGTACGTTGAGGCGAGTATTTCATATCAGGAAAGCAGATTCCACATCACGAAATGCGAGGTCGACATGACGACGCTGACGACGCCCGACGGGGTCGCGGTCACCGGCCCCGTCCACGACCGGTACGAGCAGGTGCTCAGCCCCGCCGCGCTGGCGCTGGTGGCCGACCTGCACCGACGGTTCGACCGGCGCCGGCACGAGCTGCTCGCGGCCCGGTTCGAGCAGCAGCAGCGGTTGCACGCCGGCGGCACGCTGGAGTTCCCCGCCGAGGCGGCGCAGGTCCGCGGCGGCGACTGGCAGGTCGCGCCGCCCGCGCCGGGGCTGGTCGACCGGCGGGTCGAGATCACCGGCCCGACCGACGCCAAGATGACCATCAACGCGCTGAACTCCGGCGCGAAGGTGTGGCTGGCCGACTTCGAGGACGCCAACACCCCGCTGTGGGAGAACATGGTCGGCGGGCAGCTCAACCTGCGCGACGCGCTCACCGGGACGTTGAGCTTCACCGCGCCGAACGGCAAGCGGTACGAGCTGGGCGAGCAGCAGCCGACGATCGTGGTGCGGCCGCGCGGCTGGCACCTGCCGGAGAAGCACGTCACGGTGGACGGCGAGCGGGTCTCGGGCAGCCTGTTCGACTTCGCGCTCTACCTGGTGAACTGCGGCCGGCTGCAACTCGATCGCGGCCTCGGGCCCTACTACTACCTGCCGAAGATGGAGAGCCACCTCGAGGCGCGGCTGTGGAACGACGTGTTCACGCACGCCGAAGCCACCCTCGGCCTCGACACCGGGACGATCCGGGCCACGGTGCTGATCGAGACCGTCCCGGCCGCGTTCTGCATGCCGGAAATCCTGTACGAGCTGCGCGAACACTCGGCTGGTCTGAACGCCGGCCGGTGGGACTACCTGTTCAGCATCATCAAGAAGTTCCGCAGCCGGGGTGCCGACTTCCTGTTGCCGGACCGCAACGCGGTGACGATGACAGCGCCGTTCATGCGCGCCTACACCGAGCTGCTGGTGAGCACCTGCCACCGGCACGGCGCGCACGCGATCGGGGGGATGGCCGCGTTCATCCCGAGCCGGCGGGACCCGGCGGTCAACGAGACGGCGCTGGCGAAGGTGCGCGACGACAAGACCTGGGAGGCCGGCGACGGGTTCGACGGTTCCTGGGTCGCGCACCCCGACCTGGTACCGGTCTGCCGGGAGGTGTTCGACGGGGTGCTGGGCGCGGCGCCCAACCAGCTCGGCCGCACCCGCGACGAGGTGTCGGTGATCCCGGCGCAGTTGCTGAACGTGGCGGCCACCCCCGGCGACAAGACGCTCGACGGGTTGCGCAACGCCGTCGGCGTCGGGCTGCGCTACCTCGCGGCCTGGCTGCGGGGCTCGGGCGCGGTGGCCATCGACAACCTGATGGAGGACGCCGCGACCGCCGAGATCTCCCGGTCCCAGGTGTGGCAGTGGCTGCACAACGACGTGACGCTGGCCGGCGGCGAGAAGGTCACCCGCGCGCTGGTGGAGCAGATCGTGACCGAACAGCTGGAACGGATCCGGTCCGGCTACGGCGAGGCGTACGACGCTGCCGCCTTCGACGCCGCCCGCGAACTGTTCGTCGAGGTGGCGCTCGCCGACGACTTCGTCGACTTCCTGACCCTGCCGGCCTACGAGCGGATGCCCTGACGCCACGGGCCCCGTCCGCCGCCCCGACAGGGACGGTGGGACGGGGCCCGTGGACCGCTCCGGACGGCCGGATCGGCGCCCACGGCCCCGGCTCCGGATCAGGGCCGGCGCCGTGGCCGCCGCCGATCAGTGCCGGTGGAACAGCCGGGTGATCCGGGTACGCAGCAGGATGCCGGCCGCGATCATCGCCGCCGCCACGCCAGCGAGCACGCCGAGCGGTGCGCCGGTCACCGGCAACGAGCTGCCGGCCTGGCTCGGTGACACCGACGGCGAACCGGCACCGACGCCGCCCGCCGGCTGGCTCGCGCTGGGCGAGCCGCTGGGGGCCGGGCCGTTGCTGCTCGGCGCCACGCTCGGCGACGAACCGGTACTCGGGGACGAGCCGCCGCCCGGGGTGCTGGGCGACGGGGACGCTCCGGCACAGTCGACCCAGAACACCTTGTGCTTCGCCTTGCCGTGCTCACCGGCGAAGTTCCAGTACAGCTTGTAGTGACCGTCCGGCAGCCGGAGGTCGTCGGTGTGGCCGGTGCCGTCGGCGAGCGTGATGGTGCCGGTCTCGACGTTCGCGTCGTGCCCGGTCGGCGCGTGCTGGTCGATGTGCCAGCTGACCGACTGCGCGGTGTCGAACCCGAACGCGTCCAGGTAGAACACGCACACGTGCGGCTGGTTGCGGTGGTCGTCGACGGGGGTGCCGGCGGCATGGATCTTCACCGTGCCGTTGTCACCCGGCGCGGTGGCGAACGCCGCGGCCGGTGCACCGGCGGCGAGCGCCGCCGCCGACACTGCGAGTACCGCGCGGGGTACCCAGCGGATTCTGCGAGTCATCAGCCCTCTCGCTGTGGAGTTGACAGGCGCTCCCCAGGCGGCGCCCGAAGCGGGGTAAGGTCCGGAACCCGGAACGATGCCGCACGGGGCGGCGCGATCATCCTCGCCAGCCGTACCGTCGCCGGTCAAGTTCAGCGCTGGCGCCGCACGGTTCGTCCGGGTCGGTACCCATTCGGCGCGGCCCGGGCGACGGTGGCGGTAGGGTCGGCCGCATGAGCGGACCTCGGGTAGCGGTCGTGACCGGTGCGGCGCAAGGGATCGGCCGGCAGATCGGCGAGCAGCTGGCCAGCGAGGGCTACGCGCTCGCACTGACCGACCTGCGCGAGCCGAACGAGACCCTCGCCGCGGTGCTCCGGCACGGTGTGGAGGCGATCGCGGTGACCGGCGACATCGCCGAGGAGCGGTCGGTGACCCGGCTGGCCGACGCGGTCGCCGACCGGTACGGGCGGGTCGACGTGCTGGTCAACAACGCCGGCATCTCGCTGCTGGAACCGGCCGAGACGACCAGCGTGGCGCAGTGGCGGCGGGTGCTGGAGGTCAACCTGACCGGCCCGTTCCTGACCTGCCAGACGTTCGGCCGGCGGATGCTCACGGCCGGCTCCGGCGCGATCGTCAACATCGCCTCGATCGCCGGGCTGCACGCGGTGTCCGACCGTGCGGCCTACAACACCTCCAAGCACGGCCTGATCGGCCTGACCCGTACCCTCGCGGCGGAGTGGGGCGGCCGCGGCGTGCGGGTCAACGCGGTCTGCCCGGGCTGGGTGAAGACCGAGATGGACGCCGCCGACCAGGCCTCCGGTGGGTACACCGACGACGACATCCAGCAGCGGGTGCCGATGGGGCGGTTCGCCGCGCCCGGCGACATCGCGACCGCGGTGGCCTTCCTGGCCGACCCGGAGCGGTCCGGGTTCGTCAACGGGGTCGCCCTGCCGGTCGACGGCGGCTGGACCGCGGACGCCAGCTGGACCAGCCTCCGGCTGCGCAAGCGCTGATACCATCCACTGTGGACACGACCGCGGGCCGGCCGCCGCACCGACAGCTCAGCGGCTGAGCGCGAACCCCTCGTCGGCGGCGAACACCTCGATCGCCGCGTCGTACAGCGGGAGGTACCGGTCCGGTAGACCGGCCAGAGCAGACGGTCGGATGGTCATGCCGGCCATCATGCGCCGTCGCCGAGCGTCACCCCGGCCGGCCCGCGATCAGCTCACAGCCCGACCCGGCGCTCCGAGTTCACCCGCCGGGTCTGGGACGGCAGCGTGAACAGGTCGATCAACCAGCCGATCCCCAGCACGCCCCCGGTCAGCAGGTAGAGGAGGCCGCGGCCGATCTTGCCGAGGTAGAACTGGTGGATCCCCAGCAGACCGAAGAAGAACCACAAAACGTACGCGAGCCCGAGCGACTTGTCCCGCATCGAAGCCTCCCCACCTCGGACCTACGGCACTGTCGGTGATCGTACGGCACGGCACAGACCGGACAGGCACGAAGCGCCGACCACCCACCCGCCGGGTGACTCGGGTCGGTGGCTCAGCCGAGGACCGCGTCCAGGGTGCGCTCGCCGATCCCGGCCATCGTCGGGTTGTCCACCGAGAACGTCACGAACACCAGCCCGAGTACCAGCGCCCAGCCGCGCGCCCGCTGCCAGGTGTGGTCGTCGGCCGCCCCGTAGGCGGCCCGGAACACCGACCGGTGGTCGGCGTCGAACAGCATCCACGCCACGGACAGGTCTCCGGCCGGATCGCCCGAGGTCAGATCACCGAAGTCGAGCACCGCACTCAGCGCACCGCGCTCCACCAGGAGGTTCGCCGGATGCAGGTCGCCGTGCAGCCACTGCGGCGGGCCCAGCCAGCCGGGCACTTCCAGCACCGCCTGCCACAACCCCGCGGCCGCCACCCGCCGGGACGGGTCGTCCAGCCGTGCCAGCAGGTCGGCGACCCCCTCCGCGCGCCGGGCGAGTGGGATGCCGCGGGAGGCGTGCGGTGGCGCGTCCGGCGGCGCCGGCGTGTGCAGCGCGGCGAGGAACCCGCCCAGCGCCACCGCCGCGGCCGAACTCACCGGCGGGGTGTCCGCCGCGACCCGGCCCGGCAGGTACGGCACGATGCTCCAGGGCCAGGGGTAGCCGTGTCCCGGCCGGCCGGCGAACACCGGGGCGGGCACCGGCAGCGGCAACCGGGGCGCCAGTTCGGGCAGCCAACGCTGCTCGTGCGCGACCAGTTCGGCCGCCATCGCCCGGCGCGGCAGCCGCACCAGCAACCGGTCACCGAGCCGGCAGACCAGGTTGTCCCACCCGTTCGCCAGCACCGCGACGTCCAGTCCGGCCAGGTCCGGCCGCTGCTCGGCCACCAGCCGCCGCACCAGCTCGACCGAGACCGGTACCTCCGCGGCCGGCATCCGTTGCACGCTCACCGCCGCACCGTACGCCAGCCGGTCACGGCCCGCTCCCGGCACGCGGGCCGAATCGCGTGTCGGTCCCTACCCCGGCGGCGGTGCGAGAATCCCGGGATGACCGATGCCGCCTGGCTGCCGGAGCCGCTGACCACCGACCGGCTGCGGCTGCGCGCCTTCTCCGGTTCCGACGTGCCGTTCCTGGTCGAAATGGGCGGTGACCCCGAGACCTGGCGCTACCTCGGCGGCGTCCGGCCGCTCGAGGAGCGGCGCCGCTCAATCGAGAGAGCGTTCGACACCCCCAACGTGTTCATCGCCTGCGCCGGCACCGCGCAGATCGGGTTCATCAGCCTCCGGACCTGCGACCGGGAGAGTGCCGGCGGCGCGCCCGAGATCGGGTACGTGTTCGCCCGGGCGCACTGGGGCCGCGGCTACGCCCGCGAGGCGGTCGCCGCGGTCCTCGACTGGGGCTTCGCGACGTTCCCCGAGGCACCGCGCATCGTGGCCCTCACCCAGGAGGCCAACGGGCGCTCCCGGCGGCTGCTGGAATCGCTCGGCATGCGGCTCGTCGAGCGCTACTTCGCATGGGACGCCGAGCAGACCATGTTCGCCGTCGACCGCCCCTGACGGCAGGCTCGGGTACCTCGTCGACGCGCTGGCGCACGGCGACACCGGCGACGTCGAGGCAGTCGATCAGGCCGCCAGCCAGCGCAGCAGCCGTTCGGTGGTGTCGGATCCCGGTTCGTGACCGCCGGCGTACCGGTGCCCCTCGGCGTTCGAGAGGTGGGTCAGCAGCCACGCGCCGTGGCCGGGTGGGCTGTTGACGTCGTCGGGGCTGAACCAGACCCCGACCGGCCGGGCGACGTCTCGCACGTCGAAGCCCCACGGGCGCACCAGGGCGACCATGTCGTCGGCCCAGCCCTGCTGGCCATCCAGCAGCATGGCCCGCATTCGCGCCAGCCGGCCGGCGTCCGGCGAGCCAGCGTCCAGGTCGGCGAGCACCTGGGTGGCGACCCGGCGGGTACGCCGGCCGAACTCCCCCGCGCCCCGGGTGGCCAGCCGGAACCCGTCGGCGTTGTCGTCGGACATGCCGGCGAAGAAGTCCAGCCCCGGAGCGCCGAAGGGCGCCGTACCCGCCACCACGGCGCACCGGGTCACCCGGTCCGGCAGCAGCGCGGCGCAGGCGAGCGCGTGCGCCGCACCGCCCGAGAAACCGGTCACCGCGAAGCGCTCCCAGCCCATCGCGCCAGCCAGCGCCACGACATCCGCCGCCGCGTCGGCCACGGTACGGCCGGGCTGCCGGGACGACCCGCCGTAGCCGGGACGGTCGTACGACAGCGCCCGGAGCCCGGCCCGCTGGTACGCGTCCACCACGTCCGGGCGCTCCCACCGGGTGTGCGGCGTCGGGTTCGACGACACGACCGGTATCCCGTCCTCCGGCCCGTACACGCAGTACCGCAGCCGCCGGCTGCCCTGCTGGATCAGATCGCGGCTGGCTGGTGGTACCCAGCGCTCAGGAGTCGTCATTCCGTCCATTCAACCGTCCGCCGGCTCCCGCGCCCGCCCCGGGCCGATCCGGTCGCAGCGAGCCACCCGTCGGCCAGCGACCGTCCGCCGGGGTCGCCCGGGGCGGCGGATCGGTCGAGGAACGCCGAGACCAGCGACCCGCGGAACACATCACCGAGCAGTTCGGACTCGACGCTGCCCCTCGGCTCCGCGGGCCGCGGCAGCCGACACCATCCGCCTGGGTGGCATGAGCCGGAGCGGGTGGCCTCCACCGGTCGACCGTCGTGACGACCGTCCACGGAGGACGATCGGACGAGGCCGTACCGCGTGGCGGGTCGCTACCGTTTGCTCATGCGCTGGCGTCGGCTCCCCCGGTGGCGGATCCGTGACGGCTGGGACGTGCTGGTTCTGGCCGGCATCGGCCTGACCGTGGCGAGCACTGGCTGGGTCGTCTACCGCTGGGTCGACGGCGGACGGCTGTGGCCGATGGCAGGTGTGCTCGCGGCCATCGGCGTCCGGACCGCCATCAACGCTGCCGCCCGCGGTCGACGGAATCGCGGTACGGTGACGGCCGGGCGCGCACCGCAACGGAAGCCATGAACACCGCCACCGGCGGAAGGGCAGGTCGCGAGACAGCGGCGTGGAGCACCGCACCAGACTGTCCGTTGTTACTTCGCCGACGTGAGCGTTTCGCCTGGAGGGCGAAGGACGATGTGCGCTGCGAGACCTGCCTTGGTCGAACATGCCGACCGCTGGGTGTTGCCATTCCGGGGATTTGCCGTCACCAAGGTCGAAGCCGATTGGGCATTCGGCCTCACCTTCGATGACCAGGGCGCCGTGCGCATCAGTAGCACGATGACGTTGGGTTGGGCCGCCACCGCAGCAAGGTCGGAGACGGCGCGATTGAAGCCCGAGTGTCAGGATGTCGCGGCAGGCCTTGCCCTGTTCAATGCCACGGTCTTGTCCGCGGTGGCGTCCAAGTCCGGCGGGCTGCGAATCGTGTTCGATGACGGCCACAGACTCGCGGTCGCCCCGGACTCCGACTACGAGGCCTGGACCGCAACCGGGCCGAGCGGAATGCTTATCGTGAGCCGACCCGGCGGCGATCTGGCGGTGTGGACGTCGCAGCCCTGATCGCCCAGGTCGCAAGGCGATGGTCGGCACTGAGCCGGGCCCCGCCTCCGGCCTCCGGCCCCGTGCAGAAGGCCGGCCCCGGCATCGCCGTCGACAAGCAAGCACCGGGACCACGGCGTGCTGTCGGGTACGGCCTTGCACATGGTTCTGCGTGGCTATGGTTCGCAGTGGCCCCGGCGAGCACTGCCGCGATGGCCGCACCCTGCCCGCCGGACGCCTCGCCCCGCAGTCCATCGCGATCCGACTACTACTCACCGACGCGAGCCGACCCACGATGCTGCCGTCCAACGCAGAGACTGGCCAGGACGACCCCGCTGTACGAGCGCGAGCCGAGCGGATCATCCGCCGGTCGGTCGAAGGCATCGCCGAACCAGTCCGCGAGCTGGCCGCCATGGGCCTGGTACCCAGCGCCCGCGTCGAGGTACGCACCCACGACATGCCGCCGTCGTTCAAGCTCTACGTCATCAACCACGCCGAAGCGTTCTTCGGCCTGTACTCGGTGATCGACAACCGGGTAAGCATCGACGGCACCCCCACCGTCATCCGCGACGTGCTGGGCAAGGACTCGACCCTGTTCCACTTCACCGACACCGACGGAGACACGTCGATCTCCCGCGAATTCATCGAACAGGCACAACAGTGGTTCGACACCCGCTGGGACACCATCGCCCAGGAATACCCGCTATGACCCCCGCCCAGATCTTCGCCGCCACCCGCCTGATCCTGCTCGACTTCGACGGACCGACCGCCCACCTGTTCGCCGGCACCCCGGCCCGGGTCGTCGCGGATCGACTCGCCGCCCAACTCGCCGCGGCCGGTGTCCCACTACCCGACGACGTCGACCAGTACGGACCGCCCGAACTCGGCGCCGAACTCATCCGTCAGCACCGCGACCAGGCCGACACCATCGAAGCCCTAGTGACCGCCGCCGAGGTCGAAGCCGCCCGCACTGCCGAGCCGACCCCCGGATGTCGAGACATGCTCTCCGCCGCCCACCGCGCCGGTCGCCCCGTCGTCATGGTCAGCAACAACTCAGCCGCCGCCGTCCGCGCCTACCTCAGCAAACACCAGCTCACCGGCTACGTTGCCGAGGTCATCGGCCGGCCGCACGCCGCACCCGAACGCATGAAACCCAACCCATGGCCGCTACAAGAAGCCGCACGACGGCACCAGGTCTCAGCCACGACCTGCGTCCTGATCGGCGACTCCGTCACCGACATCGAGGCAGCCCGAGCCGCAGGATCTGCCAGCATCGGCTACGCCAACAAACACGGCAAAGCTGCCCGCCTCACCGATGCCGGCGCCACCACCACGGTCACCGACATGCGCGAACTCGCCGAGGCACTCTGCCCGGACACCGGCACCGAGGATCGGACGATGCCATGACCGAACTCGCCCATCTCGCCGTACCGGAAGACGTCCGACAGCAGGTTCACCGCCGCTGGCCAACCGCCGGTCCCGCATGGTCCGCCGTAGTCGTCAACGAGCTGCACGAGCTACTGACCGAACACCACGCGACCCACCCGCAGGTCATGCCCGCCCGCTACGGCCTGGTCGTCAGCGCCAACACCCCGACCGGCACCCTCGTGTTCCGATCCACGCCGGACCCCGACGGAGTACACCAAGCAGCGGTTAGCCCAGCCCTCGCCGAACTCGACGTGTCTCCGCGCCTCCACCAGGTCCGCACCACCGACACCGGCGTGTGGACCGTCATGGATCGCATCACCCCGGGCGTCCCACTCGGCGATCTCACCGAGCCGCCAACGCTTGACGCCATCGTCGGAATGCTTCGACCCCTCGCCGGCCAGCCAACACCAGCCGCCGACCTGCCCAGCCTCTTCGACTGGCTCCGTGACCGCCTCACCGACGATCACCTCAACGACCTACCCCGAGGCCGCAGCGTCGCACCGCTGTCTGAGCGCCTCCAGGCCCTCGCCCTCCTGGACGAACTCGCCCACGACCACGTACCCGCCCTCTGCCACGGCGACACCTCACCATGGAACATCCTCACCGGCGACCGCCTGTACCTCATCGACCCCCGAGGCGTCGCAGGAGAACTGGCCTACGACGCCGCCATCATCGCCCTCAAAGCCGCCGACAAAATACCCATCTCACGGACATCGAAAGCGCTTGGAGCGGCGCTAGGCATCACCCCTGAGCGAATTACCATCTGGGTGTCGGTCGGAGTCGCCGCCAGCACGTGAGCCCTGCGTTATCAGCATTCCATAGAGAGCACGGGATATCAGCTCGCATGAGACTCAGTAGTAGGCACTTCAATC
Organism: Actinocatenispora thailandica; assembly: GCF_016865425.1. NCBI lineage: Bacteria > Bacillati > Actinomycetota > Actinomycetes > Micromonosporales > Micromonosporaceae > Actinocatenispora > Actinocatenispora thailandica. Next base: position 4,080,259 of record NZ_AP023355.1, read on the forward strand.
TTCATCGAGCAGAGGAGCAGGTCCAGCCTCCCGATCCATAGCCTCGCGAGTCGCCGATTCCGCTTCAGTATCGGATGCGACCGAGTCGCCAGGCAACTCGCTCAGTATGCCAACAACCTCCAGCGGAACCTCAAAGTGAGAGGTTTTCACACCATCTTCATATCTCGCAGCAAGTAGTAGTGGCACCCCGTAGGGCACATTGGACTCTTGCTGCAGTTCAGAAGTAATTCGAGCTACAGGCTTCGTAAATCCCCTAAGCATCTGAGACTCATCGCGGTTATCTAGCTCATACACACGATCCCGCGGGATGCGTCCGCCCAATCGCGCAGCCTCACGAATCACGCTACCTTGCGCGTAGCCTTGCCGATCAAGTTGATCGAGGACAGCCAGGACGGACTGACGTGTCCACGGAACCAGATCTGCGACCTCGTTCTGAATTCTTTCAACCTCTTGCGCCGACTCAGGTCGCGTTCCTACGCCGACAGCATTGGACTGCTTTAGGAGATGTGCGGGTTCCAGCAGATATAGCCTTTTTCCAGAGACTCCAAAGTACTCGCTAACCAGTTCCGTACGCGGACCGATAATCCAGCCGCCACTAGACCTGTTCCACCAATCCTCTTTCGTATCCGCCGTGATCAATACAAGATCTAGTCCTTGACGCCCGCCCTCCGCCAGAAGCTCTACCCAGATCAAGTAATCACCGGAGGCACCTTCAGGTAAGTCGGATTCCAGCTTCTCGCGATCCATATATCCGGGCGGTTCTTCGTTAGCAACTCGCCGGGCACCTTCCTCGACCGCAGACTCCCAGGAGTCCGCATCAAGCGGGTCGCCGACAGAATCCGTAAGAAGCGAGTTCAGCTTGACAAGAAGGGTGTCCTCTTTCGTCGGCGTATGTGCCATGGGCGCATCAACAGGCCGAGGTTGGATCTCTTGCAATAATTCTCCGAAGAATGAGTCAATCTTTTCCTCAAACTGACGCACTTGAGTTCCAGACAATGCCGTACTCGATGCCCATCGCTTAATGGCATCTTGCGTAGACTTACAGTTCTTTTCAAGCGCCTTGCGCGCATCTCGACCGGCATTGCCAAGATTATCCAATACCGTCTGCCGGTTTCGCCAAAACTCGCGAGCAACCTGGCTCGGAACGAACAACCGATTGCTCACTCGCTCAAGAACGTTGAGGATGTCCTCTACGGTCTCCGCATTATAGCGATAGAGATTCAAGAGCACATTCGTATCGAGCGCAATGATTCCCTCATTCAACGCGTCTCGTATTTCGTCTCCAGTCGGGATCTGATAATCTTCGAAACCCCTTAATAGATCCCTTGTCATATCGTCCCCTCAGCTTTATCCGAATACGCGACAATCGTATCAACGAGATCGCCCAAAGTGCTAGCCCAGATCGACCTGTGCATCGGATACACGCTTCCACCCAGACAGTGGTGTCGACCATTCGGCGGGCCAGATGGGAACGAGTGTCACGGGTAGATCGACGGAGGACATGGTCAGCCGCGGTTGTACTGCCGAATTGGTCTCTACTGGATCAAGGCGCCGCTGACGCGGCGCAGGCGCCGAGCACGGTCCGGGAAGGCCCGCCCGCCTACGGCCTGGCGGCCTCGGCGGGCGGAAGGCCGGCCCGCGCCCGGCGCCGCCGTCGACGAGCAGCACCAGGACCAGGGCGAGGCTGTCGGGCACCGTCTTACGCTCGCCTCTGCGTGGCCACCGGTCGCAGTGGTTCCGGGCGAGCGCTGCCGCGATGGCCCAACCCCGGGGCCATCTTGCCCTCGAGGATTCGCCGGTCACGGTCCGCCGGACGAGACGAGCCGCAGCGCGGCGTTCCGGCCTTCACCGCCTGGCCGTGCCTGAGCAGCACGGCACGAGCAGCACGGCCCGAGCCACACAGCCAGGGCATGCCTCCGGCGGGGGCGCTCAGGCTCCGGGATGGACGGGGACAGCCGGGCGGGTGCAGGTCGGTGGGTAGTTGCCGAGAGGCTGCCCATCCCGCCCGCCGACGACCCAGGCGATGCCGTAGCAGACCTGTCCTGTCTGGCGAAGGTCGTACGTCCGGTCGGGCGCTCCACCTTCACCAGACAGGACAGCCCCGCTACCCCAGAGGGTGGGCCGACGGCAGACGGGATGGACAGACAGTGACGCCCCGACGGTGGAGATCCGTCGAGGCATCGAGCGGTGCGCGGTCCCGATCCTGGGCCGTCGCTGGGCCGTCTGGGGGCCGTCTGGGCCGTGGCTGGGCCGTCAAACGACGACCGATGCCGACCGAGGATGACCAACGACGCCCGATGTTTGTCAGGTCAGAGACCCACTACGGGGCCGGGAGCTGGGGTGGGGTGGACGAGTCGGCCGGTACGCCGGGTTCTGTGCCCGGGGCGCCTTGCGGCACTGCCCCGGGTGACGGCCATCCATCTAGGCCCGCCGTCGCCGGCGGGCTCGAGCGGTCTACCCGCAGGCTCGGGCGGGCTACCCTCGAACGCCTGCGCAGGCCGTGTCGCCACGGCCCTTGTGACCTTGCTCCGGGTGGGGTTTACCGAGCCGCCCCGGTCACCCGGGGCGCTGGTGGTCTCTTACACCACCGTTTCACCCTTACCACGGCCGCCGAAGCGGCCGTGGCGGTCTGTTTTCTGTGGCACTGTCCCGCGGGTCGCCCCGGGTTGCCGTTGACAACCACCCTGCCCTGTGGAGCCCGGACGTTCCTCGGCGCCGGGATCGCTCCCGGCGACGCGACCGTCTGGCCGGCTCGTCCACCGCGGCCATCGTACGTCGCTGCCCACCGCCGGTGATCACCCGGTACCGGCGGCGCAGGAGGTGATGAGCGCGTCGGCGAGCGCGGTCTGCCGGTACAGCACCTCGTGGCGGTGCCGGTCGGCGGTGACCAGGCCGGCCGAGCGCAGTACGGCGAGGTGTGCGGACACGGTGGCCGGGGCGAGCCCGAGCCGGTGGGCCAGCGCGGTGGTGGCGGCCGGTTCGGACAGCGAGAGCAGTACCCGACCGCGACCGCGACCGAGCAGCCGGGCGAGCGATCCGTCGGGGTCCGGCGCGGGGCGCCACAGGGTCGCGGCGCCGCGCACCGGGTACACCAGCGTCGGCTGCCAGGGAGGCGGGAAACCGGTCGCGATCCGGTTGCCGAGGAAGGCGCTGGGCATCAGCAGCAGCCCGGCGCCGTCGAGGTGCCGGTCGTGGCCCCAATGTGCGGCGAAGGTGAGCACCCCGTCGGCGTACGACAGGCGCGCGTGCAGGTCGTCGAGCATCCGGGCGAGCCCGTGGTCGGCGAGCAGCCGGGCCCGGTACGCGATGTCGGCCTCCAGCAGCCCGCGCAGCCGCGGCCACTCCGGTTCGATCGCGGCGTGCCAGACCGCTTCGAGCAGGTCGGCGAGGCGGCCGACGGTGGCGGCGGGATCGGCGAGCAGTTCCGGCGCGGCGTGCCGGGCCTCCGGGTCGCCGGGGCGGTCGAGGCTGAGCGCGAGTTCGCGGGCGGCGACGGCCGGGGCGGTCTCGCGGACCCGGGCGAGTTCGGCGTCGAACGTGCCGGCCGGGCCGACCGGTGGCGGGGCGACGAAGTCCGGCGTGTACCCGCGGACCGGCAGCACCGCGTACAGCGGGGACAGGTCGACGTCGGCGAGCGCCGTCCGGGCTCGGCGTACCCAGGGCAGGTGGTGCGTCTCGGTCGCGTCGCGCAGCTCGTACAGCGCCGCGTGCGCCTCCCACAGCGGCGAGATCGCGAACCGGCAGCGCAGCGCGTCGTCCTGGCTGAACCGCAGGGTGACCGCCATCATTCGCTCCTCACCGAATCTCTCGCTGTCGACGGTACCGGCCGCCAAGCTGCCGGGTATGGCTGTCACCCGGTACCGGGCGGTGTTCGCGGTCCGCGAGTACCGCCCGGTGTTTCTCGCGCACGTGATCTCGATGCTCGGCACGATGGTGGCCGAGGTCGCGCTGTCCGTCCTGGTGTACCGGACGACCGGCTCGGCGTTCCTGACCGCGGCGACGTTCGCCGTCGGGTTCGTCCCGTACGCGCTGGGCGGCACCGTGCTCGCCTCGATCGCCGACCGCTACCCGACCCGATCGGTGCTGGTCGGGTGCAACCTGCTGTCCGCGGTGCTGGTCGCCGCGATGGCGGTACCCGGGCTGCCGGTGGGCGCCCTGCTCGCGTTGCGGTTCGCCAGCGCCACCGTGACGCCGATCTTCGGCGCCGCCCGCGCGGCGAGCATCCCGGAGATCGTGCCGGGCCCGGCCGCGGTACTGGCGCGCTCGCTGATCCGGGTGGTGACGCAGGCGGCGCAGCTGGCCGGGTTCGCGGTCGGCGGGCTGCTGCTCGTCCTGGTGTCGCCGCGGTTCGCGCTGGTCGGCGAGGCGGCTGGTTTCGTGGTCTCGGCGCTGCTGCTGCGGATCGGGACCCGGTGGCGGCCGGCGCGCGGCGGTGCCGGCAGCATGCTGGGCGACTCGGTACGCGGGCTGCGCGCGGTCTTCGGCGCGCCGCGGATCCGGGCGCTGCTGGCGCTGTGGTGGGTGCCGCCGGTGTTCGCGGTGGCACCGGAGGCGCTCGCCGCACCGTACGCGCACGGCATCGGGCAGGGCCCGGTCGGCCTCGGGCTGCTGATGACCGCGGTACCGGCCGGCACGGTACTCGGTGAGCTCGGTGCCGGGCTGCTCTCCGAGCGGCTCCGGTCGCGGCTGGTGCTGCCGCTGGCGATCGGTTCGCTGGCCCCGCTGACGGCGTTCGTGGTCCATCCCGGGCTGCCGGTGGCGGTGCTGGCCCTGTTCGGCGCCGGGCTGTGCTCGGCCTACCTGGTGGGGCTCGACCAGTGGTTCCTCGCCGCGGTACCGGAACGGTTGGCCGGCCGGGCGATGGCGGTCAACTCCGGCGGGCTGATGCTCGGCCAGGCGGTCGGGATGGCCGCCGCCGGTGCTGCCGCGGAGTACCTCGCGCCGCACCTGGTGGTGGTGGTCGCGGCGGTGCTGGGGCTGGGCGCCACCGCGGTCACCGCCCAGCGGGTGCGCCGCAGCGCCACCCTTCTGGTCGAGCCGGCCCTGGCGGACACGTCGACCGGTTAGCGAGGTCCGCCCGGCCAGCCACCCGATTCGTGCCGTGCCGCCACGCTTCCGATGCGACCGGCAAGGCCGGGCGGGCGACCAGCCGGCGCGGGTAACGTCCGGGGGATGGCGTTTCGGTTGTTTCGGGGCGAGACGCCGGGCGGCTGGTGGACGATGGCCTACCGGCCACCGGCGCCGGCGCTGGCCGGGCTGGTGCGCCGGTTACCGGGAGAGTTCGGTGCGGCCGGTGCGCCGGCGGGAGGCGCCGACCGGCGACGTGGCGGTGATCCTGACCTTCGGGCCGCCGATCGACGTGCTGGACGGCGCCCGCCGGCAGACTCTCACCGGCAGCTTCGTCGCCGGCGTCGGCGACCGGTACTCGACGACCGAGTACCACGGCGAGCAGTACGGGCTGGAGATCGTGCTGTCCCCGCCCGGAGCCCGGCGGCTGCTGGGCCTGCCGCTCAGCGAACTGGGCCGGCCCACCGTCGGTCTCGGCGACCTGCTCGGGCCGGCGGCCGACCGGCTGCTCGACCGGCTCGCCTGCGCGCCGGACTGGGCGACCCGCTTCGATCTGCTCGACACCGACCTGGCCGGGCTCGCCACCGCGACCCCACCGGCGCCGGTCGCCGAGCGGGCGTGGCGGCTGCTGATCGGTACCGGTGGACGGATCGGGGTGGCGCAGCTCGCCGCCGAACTCGGCTGCAGCCGGCGGTACCTGTCCAGCCGGTTCGCCGAGCTGACCGGGGTGTCGCCCAAGACGTACGGCCGGATCGTGCGGTGCCGGGCGGCCCGGCGGCTGCTGTCGGGCGGGCCGGCGCCGCTGGCCGAGGTCGCCGCCCGCTGCGGATACTTCGACGAGGCGCACCTGGCCCGGGACTTCCGGTCGCTGGTCGGGGTGAGCCCGGCACGCTGGCAGGACGAGTTCCCATTCTTCCAAGCCACCGGCGGGCCGGCCGGCTAGCGTCGCGGGAATGACGGATCTGATGCCCACCTTCCGGTACGTGGACGCGCCGGCAGCGATCGATTGGCTGTGCGACGCGTTCGGATTCGAGCGCGTGACGGTGCTGCCCGGCCCGGACGGCGCGATCGCGCATGCCGAACTGCGCCACGGCGACGCGGTGATCGCGATCAACTCGGCGCCGGCCGGGTTCGCCACCACCGACACCGCCGACTTCCGGTTCGTCCCGTGCTCGGTCTACCTGCGAGTGTCCGATGTGGACGAGCACTGCGCCACGGCGAGCGCGGCCGGCGCCGGGATCACCATGCCGCCCACCGACATGCCGTACGGCTCCCGCGAGTACTCCGCTCGCGACCCGGAAGGACACCACTGGCACTTCGGCAGCTACGTCCCGGGGACCGCCTGATCGGTCCGGCCCGCCGACCCGTGCCGGTCGCCACCCGCGTCCAGTCGGGCCGCCGTCCGCGCATCGTGGACCTGCCGCCAGACCGATCGCCGTCCGCGCGGCTTGGAGTCACTTTCGCGCGCCCGCGCCGATCGGGGGGAGGTGCCGGAGGAGCCGGGTGACGAGGGTGGTGAGCTGGCGTTCGGCGGTGGCCCAGCTGGTCTGCGGCGGATGGGTGGTCAGTACCACGATCAGGTAGCGGCCGTCGACGATGCCGGTGGTGTGCAGGGCGCGGTCCGGCCGGCAGCAGGCCCAGCCCTGCTTGACCGCCCAGGCGCGGTCACCGGCGGCGTCGGGTATCCCGAAGTACTGGTAGAACCCGTCCGCGCCGAGCCGGGTGGCGTTGCTCAGCGCAGTGAATATCACGTCGGCGTCCCCGGCCGGGGCGGCGTGCAGCAGGTACCGGTAGAGCGTGATCAGGTCGCTCGCGGTGGTCCGGGTGTCGCCCCACATGTACCCGAGCCGCGGCGGGGTGGTGTGCGCCAGCCCGAGCCGCCGCGCCATCCGGGACACGATCCGCGGTCCCCCGCCGAGGTCCCACAGCCGGGTTGCGGTCCGGTCGTCGGACCGGGACAGCATCTCGGCGACCAGGTCGGCGGAATCGCCCCGGTCCAGCGCGTCCAGCGCGATCAGCAGCTTGACCACCGATTCGGTCGGGAACACCCGCTGCGCACCGCTGTCGGCGAGCAGCGTGTCGGTGCGCAGGTCGTACACGGCGAGGCCGACCCGGCCGCCGACGACGGCGCCGAGCGCGCCGTGGACGGCACGGTCGGCCAACGGTGCCGGCCCCGGGGTCGGCACGGTGGTGCGGCTGGTCGCGGGTGGCTCCGACGGTGCGGGCGGCGTCCCGGACGGCGCCGCCGCCGGAGCGGTGGACTTCGGGTGCGCGGCGGGGTCGGTCTGCGCCGCGGCGGCCGGCGTCGGGTCGGCGGTGTGGGCCGGGTCGACCCACAGGCCGACACCGGTCAGCAGCACGCCGACGACGATGCCGGCGACGATCAGGAGCGTCCGTCTCATACCCCTTACACGAGGCGATCACGGCGAAAAGCTGACCGGCCCGGAGGCAACCTTTCGGCCGGCCGGCGGCGTCGTACGGAGGGGTACCGGCAGACGACGGCGCCCGCTCCGGGATCGGAGCGGGCGCCGCGGATGGTGCTGACGGGCTCAGACCGCGACCGGCACCTCCGAGACCTTCGGGTCGCCCTCGTCGGCGGTGTAGTCGTCCGCCGTGGTGGCGTCGGCACCGTCGGGAGCCTTGGCCGCCTTGAGGATCAGCGTGGCGATCACCGCGACCAGCAGGTTGACGATGACCGCGACGAAGCCGGTGTAGATCGTCCAGTCGGTGTCGAGGCCGAGCTTCGACAGCGAGAACGCCGACCCACCGAAGTGCAGGTGCCCGGTCTTCGGGTTCGGAATCGTGTAGAGCATCCACATCCCGATCGCCATCCCGGCCGCCCAGCCGATCACCAGCGCCCAGCGGTGGAACCAGCGGGTGAGCAGCCCCAGCGCCACCGACGGCAGCGTCTGCAGGATGATGACGCCGCCGATCAGCTGCAGGTCGATGGAGAACTGCGGGTTGAGCACCACGATGAACAGCAGCGCGCCGAACTTCACCAGCAACGACACGATCTTGCTCACCCACGCCTCGTGCCGCGGCGAGGCGTCCCGCTTGATGTACTCGCGCCAGATGTTGCGGGTGAACAGGTTCGCCGCCGCGATCGACATGATCGCCGCCGGTACCAGGGCACCGATGCCGACCGCCGCGAACGCGACGCCGGCGAACCAGCTCGGGAACATCTGGTCGAACAGCCGCGGCACGATCGTGTTGCCGTCCTTGCCGATCGGCGTGGTGCCGGCCGCGATCGCCATGAAGCCCAGCAGCGCAATCAGCCCGAGCAGGAACGAGTACGCCGGCAGCGCCGACATGTTGCGCTTGATCACGTTGCGGCTCTTGGACGCCAGTACCCCGGTCACGCTGTGCGGGTAGAGGAACAGCGCGAGCGCCGAGCCGAACGCCAGGGTGGCGTAGTTGAGCTGGTTGTTGGAGCCCAGCACCGTCGAGCCGGTCGGCGGTGTCGCGGCACTGAAGTGCTTGCTCGCCGCGTCGAAGATGTGCCCGAACCCGCCGAGCTTGTAGGGGATGTAGATGACGGTGACGATGATCACCGCGTAGATCAGCAGGTCCTTGACGAACGCGATCAGCGCCGGCGCCCGCAGCCCGGACTGGAACGTGTACGCCGCGAGCACCAGGAACGCGATGACCAGCGGCCAGTGCGAGCCGAGGCCCATCGTCTTGAGTACCGCGGAGATGCCGACCAGTTGCAGCGCGATGTAGGGCATCGTCGCCACGATCCCGGTGATCGCCACCAGCAGCGCCAGCGTCGGCGACCCGAACCGGGCCCGGACGAAGTCGGCCGGGGTGACGAAGCCGTGCCGGTGCGACACCGACCAGAGCCGGATCAGCACCAGGAACATCAGCGGGTACACCACCACCGTGTAGGGCACGGCGAAGAACCCGGCCGCGCCGGCGCCGAAGACCAGCGCCGGCACCGCGACGAACGTGTACGCGGTGTAGAGGTCGCCGCCGACCAGGAACCAGGTGATCCAGGTACCGAAGCTGCGGCCACCGAGGCCCCACTCGTCCAGGTGCATCATGTCGCCGGGCTTGCGCCACCGCGCGGCCCAGAAACCCATCGCCGCAACGGCACCGAACAGCACGATGGAGATGACCAGTTCGATCACGTGACCGGTGCTCATGACCGCCTCCGCTTCCCGACCCGGTAGACGATCGTGGTGGCGCCGACGCCGAGGACGATGAACGCGATCTGCAGCCAGTAGAACATCGGGATCCCGCCGAGCCGCGGGGAGTCCCGGTTGAACAGCGGTGTGATCAGCGGGATGACGATGGGCAGCAGCAGCAGCCAGTTCCAGGCGCTGCGGTCGGACCGGCGGGGCACGTCGCCGGACGTCTCGGCACCGTCCGAGCCGGACGCGCCACCTGGTTCAGGTTCGGTCATCAGAGACCGCCTCCTCCTCCCGGACCGGATCGGCAGGGGTTCACCCGCACAGGGAGCCGAACCGATCCCTATGACGCCCGTCACGCGACGGGCAGGCGCATCGTAAGCCCGTCTCCGGCCCAGCGAAACCCGTCGGGAGCACCGTCTGCATCTCCCGGCCGCCGGCCGGTACGTCGCGTAACCTGCCGGCATGCGGACGGTGGGGGCGGTGGCGTTGCTGCTCGCCGTGCTGGCCTTCGCGATCGTGCGGCCGCGCCGGCTGCCGGAGGCGGTCGCCGCGGTACCGGCGGCGCTGCTCGCCGTCGCCCTCGGTCTGGTACCGGTCCGGGTGGCGGTGCAGGAGCTGGGTTCGCTCGGCCCCACCGTCGGTTTCCTCGCCGCGGTACTGGTGTTGGCGCACCTCGCGGCGGACGCCGGGGTCTTCGACTACGCCGGTACGCTCGCCGCCCGGGCCAGCCGCGGTTCGCCGCGGCGGCTGCTGACGGTGGTGTTCGCGGTCGCCGCGGTGGTGACCGCGGCGCTGAGCCTGGACGCCACCGTGGTGCTGCTGACCCCGGTGGTGTTCCGCACCGCCGCGCTGCTGTCGGTGCGCGCCCGGCCGCACGTGTACGCGTGCACCCACCTGGCCAACTCCGCGTCGCTGCTGCTGCCGGTGTCGAACCTGACCAACCTGCTCGCGTTCGCCGCGTCGGGCCTGGGTTTCGTGTCGTTCACCGGGCTGATGGCGGTGCCGTGGCTGGCCGTGATCGCGGTGGAGTACCTGGTGTTCCGCCGGTTCTTCGCCGCCGACCTGGGCACCCCGACGCACCCGGTGGCGCCGCTGCCGGTCGGCGCGCCGCCGGTGTTCGCGCTGACCGTACTGGCCGCGACGCTGGCCGGGTTCGCGGTGGCGGAGCCGTTCGGGATCGCGCCGGCCTGGGTCGCCGCGGCCGGCGCGGCCGTGCTCGCCGCCCGCCGGGTACGCCGGCCCGCGGCACTGCTGCCCCTGGTCCGGGCGGCGAACCCGGGCTTCCTCGCGTTCGTGTTCGGCCTCGGCGTGGTGGTGCTCGCGGTACGCCGGGCCGGTCTCGCCGCCCTGGTCGATGCGTTGGTACCCGGCGGTACCGGGCTGGTCGCGCTGCTCGCCGTCGCGGTGCTCGCCGCGGTGCTGGCCAACCTGGTCAACAACCTGCCGGCCACCCTGGTGCTGGTGCCGGTCGTGGCGACACGACCCGGCCTGGTGCTCGCGGTGCTGCTCGGCGTCAACATCGGCCCGAACCTGACCTACGTCGGGTCGCTCGCGACCCTGCTGTGGCGCCGGATCGTGCACGCGCACGATGCCCGGCCGGCCGCGGGCGAGTTCCTCCGGCTCGGCGTGTCGACCGTGCCGGCGGGCCTCGTCGTCGCGACCGTCGCGCTATGGTGCGGGCTGCGGCTGACCGGAATCGGGTGATTCGATGCGCATCGTGGCCTGGCTGCTGCCCGGCACCTGGGAGTCGGTGGTCGACGCGGCGGGCACCGCCGCCAACGGCGACGACGACGTGGTCCTGCTCGCCACGTCCGACGACCGGCTGGTGGAACTCGCCGGCGGCGCGGACGAGGCGCTGCTCGGCCGGGGTGGCCCCGATCCGCTCGATCGGTTCGGCGCCGAACAGGACCGCGCGGCGGAGCTGCTGCTCGACGCGGCGGCGGCCCGGCTGGGCCGCCGCGCCGACCGGCAGGCCCGCCGTTCCGGGCATCCGGAACGCGACGTGGTCGCCGCCTGCGACCGGGCCGGGCTGCTGGTGCTGGCCCGGGACGGCGACCACACCCGCCTGGGCCCTCCCAGCATCGCGCCGCCGACCCGGTTCGTCCTGGACCACGCACCCTGCCGGGTGCTGCTGGTCTGGCCGGACGAGCCGCCCGACCTCGGCACGCTGCCGCCCGCTCCCCCGCACCCGCCCGCGGCACCGCGGCCGCCGCACCCGCCGGCGCCACCCCGGCCGGCACGCCCACCGGCGCCACCGAAACCACCACGCCCACCGGCCCCGCCACCTCCACCGGCGCCGCCACGTCCACCGGCGCCGTGACGCAACCTGCCGGTACCGGTCGGGGCTACCTGCCCTGACGGTCCTGTCCGCGGCAACTCCCGAACAGGACAGACGCATCACTTGGTGCACGTTCGACACCGGTCGGTAATATCTCTCCATGGGAGACACCACATCCGGGACATCCGACAGCTCGGATGGCGGCGACCTGAAGCACCTCGGTGCCCTGGTCACCGTCATCGGCGGCGTGGTCTCGGTGCTGGTCGGCATCAACGCCCTCACCGGGTGGAACCCGCTGCGCTCGGTGTTGGCCGGGGCCAGCCCGTCGGCGACGCCCAGCACCACCTGGAGCCCGGTCGACGACCACCCGAGCCGGGACACCGGGTACGTGCCACCCGCCGATCCGGTCGAGCCGGCCGACTCGCCGAGCCCGGACGAACCCGAGGACAGCCCGACGCCGAGCCCCAGCCCGGCCGAGGCCGCCCCGCTGTTCACGGTGTACTCGGAGGACTGGGGCGGCCGGTGCGATCCCGGCTGCCCGATGCGGGCCGTGTTCCAGAACCGCGGCGGCGCGGCCGGTACCGCGACCGCCACCTTCTATGTACTGCCCTTTGACGATCGCCAGCACTACCTGGCCTACTGCTCGGTGGTACTGCCGCGGACCGCGCACGGCGACCAGGCCGGCGCCGGCTGCACCGCGTACACCGCGACGCTCGGGCAGTGGTTCCGGGCCAACCCGGGCGGGCGGGTCGCGATGCAGGTCAGCGTGCACAACCCGGCGTCGTAGACCGGCCCGCGCGCGGGCGCGGTACGGTGCCGGGATGGGTGAGCGAAGGGCGGCGCCGCGGCGCGATGCGTTGCGGGAGCCGAGCACGGCGGTCGACGACCCGGGCGAGTTGCTTGCCGGGTTCCTCGACGGATACCGGGAAGCCTTGGCGCGCAAGCTGGACGGGCTGTCCGACGAGCAGCTCGTGGTCAGCCGGGTGCCGTCCGGCTGGTCACCGCTCGGGTTGGTCTGGCACCTGACCAACGTGGAACGCCGCTGGCTGCGCTGGGGCTTCGCCGGCGAGCGGCTCGACGACGTGTGGGCCGACGCCGACCCGGACAGCACCGACGTGCCGTGGCGGGTGCCGGCCGGGGCGACCGCGGCAAGCCTGCTGGCCGGGCACCGGGCCGAGGTCGAGCGGTGCCGGGCGGCGGTGGCCGGCCACGACATCACCGAGCGCGGCGCCGAGACCGGCCGGTTCGCCGACGACGAACCGACCCCGACGCTCGGCTGGATCTACTGCCACCTCATCCAGGAGTACGCCCGGCACCTCGGCCACCTCGACATCACCCGGGAGCTCGCCGACGGGCACACCGGCGAGTGACCCCACCGCCGGTTCGCCCGCGATCCGGCTGCGGCGCAGGCAGAACGGCGCGCCGGCCGGTTCGGGCGTGGCTCAGCGGCCGGTGAAGGTGGCGGTGCGTTTCGCGACGAAGGCGGCGATGCCCTCGCGGCCGTCGGCCGAGGCGTACAGCCGGGCCAGCGCCGCCTGCTCGGCGGTGAGCGCGGCGTCGAGGTCCTGCCGGATACCGTCGTCGATCACCCGCTTCGCCTCCCGCACCGCGAGCGGTGCGCCGGCGGCGAGCTGGCCGGCGAACTGCGCCGCGGTGGTGGCGAGCTGGTCCGCCGGGACCAGCCGGGTCAGCAGGCCTCGCCGGTCCGCCTCGTCGGGATGCAGGGTGCGGCCGGTGAGCACCAGCTCCTTGGTCAGCCGGGTACCCAGCGCGCGGGCCAACCGCTGGGTACCGCCACCACCCGGGATCAGGCCGAGCTTCACCTCCGGCAGCGCGAACCGGGCCCGCTCGGAGGCGACGATGAAGTCGCAGCACAGCGCGACCTCGAAGCCGCCACCGAAGGCGTACCCGTTGACCGCGGCGACGGTGGGCTGTGGCAGCGCGGCGAGCTCGTCGAACACCGACCGGGACAGCCGCTGGTAGGCGTCGAACTCGGCGGCGCTGGCCCCGTCGTACTCGCCGATGTCGGCGCCGGCGATGAAGCCGCGACCGGTGCCGGTCAGGACCACCGCCCGCACCGTGCCGTCGGCCCGGACCGCGCGCAGCCGCTCCCCCAGCTCGGCGACCATGGCCGCGGACAGCGCGCCGAGCGCCTCCTCGCGGTCGATCCGGATCGTCAGTACCGCGCCGTCGCGTTCGATCACCAGGTTGCTCATCCGACCGCTCCCTGCGCCCGCAGCGTGGCCAGCTCGTCGTCGGTGAGCACCTCGGCGAGGACCTCGTCGGTGTGCTGGCCGGCGATCGGCGGCGGCATCCGCAGCTGCCAGGGCGTGCCGGACAGCCGTACCGGGCAGCCGATCAGCTCCAGCCGCCCGTGGCTCGGGTGGTCGACCGTGACGATCAGGTCGTGCTCCTGCTCGCGCAGCTCGTCGACCGCCTCGGCGGTGGTACGCACCCGGGCGCACCAGATGCCCGCCCCGAGCAGCGTGGCGACCAGCTCGTCGGCCGGCCGGCGTGCGGTGGCCGCCTCCAGCGCGGTCTTGACCGCGTCCCGGTCGGCCCACGCGTCGGCGTCGTCGAGGCCGGCCACGCCGAGCAGCTCGGCCACCTTCGGTACCGGCGCCATCGCGATCGCGACGTGGCCGTCGGCGGCGGCGTACACCCCGAACGGGGCGGACAGCCACGCCTGGCCGACGCCGGCGGCGGAGCGGTGCCACTGCTGCCGCTGGTTGACCAGCGCGGAGATCTCCTGGCACTGCAACGCGATCGCGGTCGAGTACAGGTCGACCTCCACCCGCTGCCCGATCCCGTGCCGTTCCCGCGCCACCAGCGCGGCGAGGATGCCGTTGGACAGGGTCAGCGCGGTCGAGGCGTCCACGATGGACGTACCGGCCGGGGTCGGCGGGTCGCCGGCCCGGCCGCCGGCCGCGGCGAGCCCGGACATGGCCTGGATCAACAGGTCCTGGCCGGGCCGCCCCTCCCTGGCGAAAACGGTGTCCTGACCCCACCCGGAGCCGGAGCAGTAGATGATGTCCGGTTTCACCGCGCGCAGGTCGTCGTAGCCCAGGCCGAGCCGGTCCAGCACGCCGGGCCGGAAGTTCTCCACCACCACGTCGCAGGTCGCGGCCAGCCGCAGCAGCGCGTCCCGGCCGGCCGGCGACTTGAGGTCGACGGCGACCGACCGCTTGTTGCGGTTCATCGCGAGGAACGCGGCGGAGTCGGCGGCGCCGGTGTCGCCGGCCGGCCGTACCAGCTCACCCATCATCTCCAGTCGCCGCTCCCACTCGCCGTCCCGGCGCTCGACCTTGATCACGTCGGCGCCGAGGTCGGCGAGCAGCTGGGTGGCGTACGGGCCGAGCATCATCTGGGTGAAGTCCAGGATGCGAAGGCCGTCCAGGGCTGCGGGCATCGGTCGTCCCCTTCCTACGATGCCGCCGCGGCGGCGGGTTCGGTGCTCGGCACGTGCTTGCGGCGGTCCCGGCCGAGCACGGCGAGCAGGACGGCCGGTACCGCGACCACGATCGCGGACACCACGAACGACAGCTCCCAGGAGCCGGTGGCGTCCACCACGTAGCCCAGCACGATCGGCGCGATGATGCCGGCGATGTTCGCGATGAAGTGCACGAACCCGGAGACCGAGCCGAACCGCCGGAACGGGATCACCGGCCCGATGATGGCGAAGAACTGCGCCCCGACGATGTACAGGACGAACACGGTGACGGCCATCAGCGCGACCGCGCCGTACGCGGAGTGCACGATGCCGACCGGCCCGAACGCGCACGCCACCAGCAGCAGGCCGACCACCGTGGTCCACTTGCGGGAGTTGAACAGTCCGATCCGGCGCCCCAGCGCGTCGGTGAACACGCCGCCGAGCGCCAGCCCGACGAAACCGCACAGCCACGGGATCGAGCCGGTCACCGCGATCTGCGACAGGTCGAGGTGGTGCGCCTCGTGCAGGAAGTCCGGGAACCAGGTGAGGAACGTGAACAGCACCCAGGAGTAGCCGAAGTAGGTCAGCGCGGTGGCGAGTACCAGCGGCATCCGCAGGTAGCCGAGCAGGCTCCGCTCCGGCTCGTCGGAGGCGGTCAGCGCCTGTTCGTGGGCGGCGGCGTCGGTCCGCATCTCCTCGACCTCGGCCGGCCGTACCCACGGGTGCGCCTCCGGGCGGTCCCGGACCACGACCCACCAGCCGACCAGGAACAGCACCCCGATCGCGCCGAGGATGACGAACGGTGCGCGCCAGTTGCCGTCGAACGCCTCGATCAGCGCCACCACGATCGGGGTACCGACCGCGCCGCCGAGCGGGGTGGACGCCTGGGACAGGCCCAGCGAGGTGCCGAGCCTGCGCTGCGGGAACCAGTTCGACATGGTCTTCGCGGTCACCGATGCCTGCGGCCCCTCGCCGAACCCGAACAGGAACCGGATCACCATGAAACTGACGAAGCCGAAGCCGGCCGCGGTCAGCGCGGTGAACAGCGACCACCAGCCGACCGCGAGCGCCATCACCTTGCGCGGGCCGAACCTGTCGGAGGTGGCGCCGCCGATGAAGCAGAACGGCGCGTAGCCGAGCGAGAACACCGCGGCGATCCAGCCCCAGGTGCCCTTGCTGAAGCCGTACTCGGCGATGATCAGCGGTGCGGCGACCCCGATCGCCGCCCGGTCGGCGTAGTTGAGCCCCAGCACCAGGAAGTTCATGCTCAGTACCGCCCAGCGGTACCGGAACCGGGTGCCGTCGGCGGTTGCCGGAGTCGCGGCGCTCATGGCCGTTCCTCCTTCGCCGGAACGCGCCGGAGGCACGTACCCGCGGGACACCACTGCTCGACTCGCTGACGCTCGTTCATGACGGCACCTTTCGGTGAGGGGAGGGGGTCACTGGCCGACGTGCCGCTCGTGCCGGGCCCAGGCCGCGGCGCGCAGCGCGCGGCGGGCGACCTTGCCGGTACTGGAGGTGGGCAGCGAGTCGGCGATCTCGACCTGCAACGGTTTCTTGTAGCTGGCCAGCCGGTCCCGGCAGGCCTGGACGACGTCCGCTGTGGACAGTGCGGCGCCGGCGGCCGGTACCACCAGCGCCGCCACGGCCTCGCCCCACCGCTCGTGCGATACCCCGAAGACGACGACGTCGGCGACCTCGGGCAGTTCGGCGATGGCACGCTCCACTTCGGACGGGTAGACGGTGAAGCCGCCGGACACGATCACGTCGGAGATCCGGTCGACCAGGTACAGGTAGCCGTCGGCGTCGATGCGGCCGACATCGCCGGTGCGGAACCAGCCGCCCGGCGTGCGCGCCGCCGCGGTCGCCTCCGGCCGGGCCCAGTAGCCGGGCAGCACGCAGTCTCCCCGCAGCCACACCTCGCCGATCGGCTCCGAACTGGCGGCACCGTCCACATCGGACCCACCGGTGGCGGTGGCGGGTCCGGCCCCGCCCTGGCCGACGGAGCCGGTTGCGGCCGCCTCGGGCGGTTGCCCGTCGGCGGGCACGATGCGGATCTCCACCTCGGGGGTGGGGCGGCCGGCGGCGGCGAGCCGGGGCCCGCCCGCCGCGTGGTCGCGGGCGTCCAGCACGGTGACCGGGGCGAGCGCCTCGCTCAGGCCGTAGCACTGGTAGAGCACCGTACCGAACACCTGCTGGGCGCGGGCCGCGGCGGGCGCCGAGATGCCCGACCCGCCGTACGGGATCGCGCGCAGGCAGCCGAGATCGTCGCGCCCGGCGGCCGCCTCGGTGAGCGACTTGAGCATCGTCGGCACGCTCGGCAGTACCGTCGCGCCGTGGCGTGCCACGGTGTCCAGCACCGCACCGGGGTCGAACCGGCGCACCGGTACCGCGGCGCCGCCGCGCAGCGTGACCGCGGTGCCCACCGAGCCGCCGAAGTGGCTCATCGGCGCCGCGTGCACCGCCACGTCACCGGGTCCCAGCGGCGGCAGCGCGGCCCAGAACCCGCGCAGCATCGCCACCCAGCCACGCTGGCTGACCATCGCGCCCTTCGGCCGCCCGGTGGAGCCGGACGTGTACATCAGCGCGGCCAGGTCGTCGGCGCCGGGCAGCGGCCGGTCCGGCCAGCGGTCCGGCACGCCCGGCTCGGCCAGCGCGGCGGCCTCGGCCGCCGGGAGCACGACGGTACGAGCCGTCGCCTCGTCCCGGTGCAGCAGGTCACGCACCGCGGGAGCGGCGGCCGGCTCGCAGACGACCAGCGCGGCGGCGCAGTCGGCGGCGATGCCGGCGATCTCGCGCGGATGCAGCCGCTCCGACACCGCCACCCGGACCAGCCCGGAACCGAACAGGGCATGCTCGCAGAGCATCAACTCCGCGCAGTTGGCGAGCGCGAGCAGCACCCGGTCGCCGGCGCGCAGCCCGCGCCGGTCCAGCCGGTACGCGATGCGACGGGCGGCGGCGCCGAGCGCGGCGAAGTCGAGCCCGCCGGACGCGCCGAGCACCGCGGGCGCCGACGGGTACCGTTCGTGCGCCCGCCGGGTCAGTACCGCCAGGGTGGTGTCGGTCATCGTCGTTGCCACCGTTCGGCGATGCTGCCGAGGATCTCGCGATCGCCGTCACCACGCCGGATCCCGGCATGCAGCGCCTCGCCGGCGGCCCGCTGGAACGCCGGGTAGCCGGCGTCCCGGCCACGCAGGAACGAGCGGTCCAGGGTGGCCAGCGTGGCGGCGAAGAAGTCGCTGCTGGCCGCGTTGACCGCCGGGTCGGTCCACGCGGCGCGGTGGCCGGGCTGCCCGCCGGCGGTGGCGTACCCGCCGGACTGGAAAGCCGGATCGACCACCGCGGCGGCGAACCGCAGCGCCGGGTCCGGGTCCGCGCAGTGCGCCGAGACGGCCAGCCCGACGCCGCCGAGCATGGTGCCGACCGGTGCTCCGGTCGCGCTGGGCGCGTCGGCGAACCGGACCAGCTGCCGGTCGGCGGCCGGCCGGGCGTAGCTGACGTAGCCGAAGGCCAGCGGTGCGTACCCGATCCGGTCACCGGTGGCCATCGTGTCCAGCACCTGGATCGGGTCGCTGGACAGCGACGCCGGGTCGACCACGGCGAGCACGGCGCGCAGCTGGCCGAGCGCGGCGGCGGCCACGTCCGGTTCGATCCCGCCGGCCGGCCACCAGCTCGGCCGCGAGTCCGGGCCGGTGGCGGTGACCGGTCCGGCCAGCGAGGCGCGCTGGTGGCACAGCGACAGGAAGCTGGACCACAGGTGGGTGGGGTTGGCCGGCATCAGGCCGGCGACCGCGCCGCCGCGCAGCAGCTCCAGCGCCTCGTCCCAGCGGGTCGGCGGCGCCGGCAGCAGATCCGGCCGGTACGCGCTGACCTGCGCGGCGGCGTCCATCGGCAGCGCCCACTGCCGGCCCTGCCAGGTGTAGCTGGCGAAGCTTGGCCCGACGCTGCCGGCCCGCTGCGCGTCGAGCACCTCGGCCGGCAGCACACCGTCCAGCGGCAGGAACGCCCCGGTGGCGGCGGCCTGGCCCATGAACGGGTGGTCGACGGCGATCAGGTCGTACTTCGCGGCGAGATCGGCGACCGGCACGTCCTCGAACTCGCGCAGCGACCGCGCCTCCCAGCGGATCGGCACGCCGAACCGCTCGGTCGCCGCGAGCAGCGGCGCGAGGCCGCGTCGATGGTTCCAGGTCATGCCGCGCAACACGGTCAGCGCATCCCTTCCGGTCGGGTGGTGGAGCCTCGGACGAGCAGTTCCGGCGGCGGCTCGGCGAGCACCACGCCGGCCGGGCCGGCGCCGCCGGATCCGCGGCCGGCGTGGCCGGTGTCGCCGGCGAGCAGCAGCCGCACCGCCTCGGCACCGAGCCGGTCCAGCGGGAGCCGGACCGTGGTCAGCGGTGGCGCGCCGTGCGCGACGAACCAGGCATCGTGCACGGCGATGATCGACAGTTGCTCGGGTACCCGGATGCCGGCTTCCCGGGCCGCGGCGAGCGCGCCGACCGCGACCACCACGTTCGCCACGAACACGGCGCTCGGCCGCGGGTCGGTGCCGAGCAGCTCGGCCATCGCCGCGTGGCCGGCCGGCGCGTCCCACTCCCGTTCGACCGTCCACTCCGGCCGGATCGGCAGGTCGTGCGCGCGCAGCGTCGCGAGGTACCCGGCGTGCCGGCGTTCGGTGAGGTCGGCGCCGGGCCGGCCGCCGACGTACCCGATGTCGCGGTGCCCCAGGCCGACCAGGTGCTCGACCGCGAGCCGGGCCGCGGCCTCGTCGTCGAGCCGCAGCGCCGGTACGCCGGCCCGGGGACGGCTGTTGACCAGCACGGTGGGCAGCTGCCGGGCGGCGCGGGCGACCAGCTCGTCGTCGTAGCTCTCGCCGCTGCCCTGCCACATCAGCCCGTCGATCCGGCCGGTACCGACCAGCTGGGCGAACGCGTCCGCGTTGGCGGCGAGTTCCGGGGCATCGGACAGCAGCAGTACCTGGCCGGCGGCGGTCGCGGCGGCCTGCGCGCCGCGGATGATCTCGGCGTGGATCGGGTTGGACACCTCGTGCACGACCAGGCCCAGCGCACCGGCCCGGGACAGCCGCAGCGCCCGCGCCGCGCCGTGCGGCTGGTACCCGAGCTCGGCGGCGACCTCGTGCACCCGCTGCTGGGTCTCCGGGCGGGCCCGCACCGTCGGGTCGCCGGACAGGATGCGCGACACCAGCGACACCGACACCTCGGCCCGCTTGGCCACGTCGGACAGGCTCGGCCGGTTCCTCATCGGCCTTCCTCCTTCGTCGCAAGCCAGCTGAGACGCCCGGACGGGCAGCATTCCCGGCTCGCCCGCTCGCACCCGGTCATCCGGCGTCTCCTGCCGGTCGCCGCCGCACCAGGTAGATGTGGGTGAGGACGAGCACCACCGCGCCGTGCTGGTTGGTCACGGTGACGAGCTCGTCGACGAAGCCGGCGTCGGTGCGGCTGCGGTGCTCGCGCAGCCCGGTGACGCGGGCCTCGGCGTGGATGGTGTCGCCGATGAACACCGGCGCGACGAACCGGATCCGGTCGTACCCGTAGCTGACCGAGGCCGGGTTGATGTCGGTGGCGGTCATTCCGACCGCCACCGACAGGATCAGCGTGCCGTGCGCGATGCGCTGGCCGAACTCCTGCTCGGCGCACCACTGCGCGTCGACGTGGTGCGGGAACCAGTCGCCGGTCTGCCCGGCGTGCAGCACGATGTCCGATTCGGTGATGGTCCGGCCGGTGCTGAGCCGTCGATCGTCGACGGCATGGTCCTCGAAGTACCGCGTGACTGTCTGCACGACGCCATCCCCACCGGGTGAACAAACGTTTTACCTGATTGGTTCATCGTTTTACCTGACCGCAACCAGGCCGGTCAAGCCTCCGTACGGGGGTACCCCGCGGCGGGCTCGTGCCCATCGCCGCGTGCAGCGCCCCGGCAGCCCGCACCGCGAGACGCCTCGCGCGTCACACCCCGGCGCTACGGTCGGGGCATGTGCCGAAGCATCAAGACCCTGCGCCCGCCGTACGCGACCGAGGTCACCGACGCCGACGTGCGGGCCGCAGCCCTGCAGTACGTGCGGAAGATCAGCGGCTTCCGCGCCCCGGCCGCGCACAACCAGGAGGCGTTCGACCGGGCGGTCGCCGAGATCGCGCACGCCACCCAGCACCTGCTCGACGACCTGCAGGTCCGCGGGCAAGCCGCGTCCTGAGCCAGCCCCGGCGACCGCGACGTCGCGCCGGGCTGCCACCGCGATCCAGGAGTCGCCGTCGCCGCGTCACGCGCGAGTCGCCGGCACGGTTCCTCGATCGACGACAACGCGGGCACGAGTCCGCGATCGCGGGCGCACGAGGCACGAGGCACGAGTCCGCGATCGAGCGCGCACGAGGCACGAGGCACGAGGCAGCGATCGAGCGCGCACGAGGCACGCGTTCACGATCGAAGGCACACGAGGCACGCGTCCACGATCGACGCGGGCTGGGGTCGGGGCGCGGCCGGCTGGTCAGTCGGTGCCGGCGAGCCGCTCTCGCGGGAGGTCGGCGAGGGTTCGCAGGGAGCGCAGCAGCGCCCGCCGGTCGGCCGGCGCCAGCGCTGCGAGCAGACGCTCCTCGTTGGCCTGGATCGCGGCACTGACGGTTTCGCGCAGGTGACGGCCGGCGGCGGTCAGCGACAGAAGCCGCACCCTCCGGTCGGCCGGGTCGGGCTCGCGCCGGATGAGACCGCGCTGCTGCAACTCGTCGAGCACGCCGATGATCCGGGTGCGGTCGGCGCCGATCGCGTCGGCGAGTGCGGCCTGGGTCCGGGTCGGCGTGGCGCTCAGGTGACTGAGCACCACGTAGGCCCACATCGTGAGCCCGTGCGCGGCGAGGATCGGCTGTTCGGCCGCCATCAGGGATCTGCCGAGCGGCACGATCATCGCGGCCAGGTCGGGTCGGTTCGCGGGCTCGGCCATACCGGGAATCTACGCCTTGACAAATCATATGCACTCGCAGATCATAGGCACATGCATATCGATTTGCTCGTGGAGCTGGACAGCCGCGCGGTGCGGGCCAGCTCCGACCTCGTCCGCCGAGTGACCCCCGCCGACCTGCCCCGGCCCACCCCGTGCGGCGACTGGGATCTGGCCGCGCTGCTGGCGCACATGACCGGGCAGCACCGCGGCTTCGCCGCTGCCGCCGCCGGCGATGGCGACGACCTCGCAGCGTGGCGACCGGTGCGCGCGACCGATCCGGTCGCCGCCCACCTGGCCGCCGCCGAACAGGTGCTCGCCGCGTTCGCCGCGCCCGACCTCGACGGCCGGAGGTTCGCCCTGCCCGAGATCGCGCGGGCGCCGGACTTCCCCGCCGCCCAGGCGGTCGGCTTCCACCTGGTCGACTACGTCGTGCACGGCTGGGACGTCGCCACCGCGCTCGACGTCGACGCCCCGCCACTGGACGGCGCGGTGCTCGCCGCCGCCCTGCACATCGCCCGAGCGGTACCCGACGGGGCCGAACGGCGCGCTCCCGGCGCCGCGTTCGCCCCGGCCCGCCCGATACCCACCGCGGTGGCCCCGCTCGACGAGATCCTGCTGCTCCTCGGCCGCCAGCCCAGGATCGCGACCCAGCCACCCCGGCGCTGACCTCCGGGCGCGGCACAGCCCGGCCCGGCGCTTGGCCATCCCGCGCCGCTCGGCGACCCGGCCCGCGAACCGGCGCCGCTCAGGGACCGGGCCCCCGGGCCACCCGATCGAGGCCCGGGGGCCGCCACGGGCACCGGTCGAGGACCCGGGACCGGCAGGTGCGCCGATCGAGCACCCGGGTCCACGCCCGGCATCGCATCGTCGGCCACGACGTCACGACCGACCGACCGACCGCACGGGCGCCCCGCCGTGGCGGGCCGGGCGAGGCGAGCCCGAGATCGACGACGTGCTGTCACAGCCGCATGGTGTCCGGGAAGACGAAGTAGTAGAGCAGGCCGACGAGTACCAGCCAGGCCAGGATCACCAGCGTCCAGCCCAGGTTGTACCGGATGACCTCCCCCTCGTTGCGGACGAACCTGGTGGTGGACACGCCGACGCTCGCGGTCTGCGGCGCGACCGGCTTGCCGACCTCGGCACCGACCGAGTTCAGCGACGGGAACAGCAGCGGCGGCGCGCCGAGGATGCGGGCCACGGACAGCTGGAAGGCGCCGAAGACGGCGTTGGACGAGGTGTTCGAGCCGGACAGGGCGACCGCGATCCAGCCCAGCAGCGGTGCGACGATGATGAACGCGACGCCGAGCTTGGCGAACCCGTTCGCCATCGAGCTGGCCATCCCGGCGAAGTTGAACACGTACGCCAGGCCGAACACCAACGGCCCCACCAGCAACGCGCCCCACATCTGGTGGAACGTGTCGACGAACACGGTACGGATCTGCGCCGGCCGGGGCCGCAGCACCGCCGCGACGATCAGCGCCGCGACCAGGATCGCGGTGCCGGCGATCGCCGGCGCGAACGACCAGTTCACCGAGATCGGCTGGTGGTCCAGCGAACCGACCGCCGTGACGGACGGCTTGAACGGCACCCACTTGGGCAGCGGCGACCACGGCCCGGTCCACGCCACCACCACCACGATCAGGATTCCGAACGGGATCAGCCCGCGCACCGCGCTGCGCAGCCCGGGCCCGCGCGAGTCCACAGTGGAGGGTGTCAGCTCCACGCCACCGTAGCCGAGGGTCCGCTTCGGCCGCCAGAACCTCAGCAGTACCAGCAGCGCGACGAAGCAGACCAGCGACCCGGTGATGTCCGGCAGGTACGGGCCGACCCACTGGGACACCGGGAACTGGCCGGCAATGTAGGCCAGCGAGCCGACCACCGCCAGCGGCCAGCCGTCCCGGAACCCGCGCCGGCCGGCCACCAGATAGATCAGGATCCACGGCGGCAGCAGCGCCAGTACCGCGACGATCTTGCCGATCGAGGCGGACAGCTCCAGCAGCGGCAGCCCGGTGACCGCGGCCAGGCCGACGATCGGGGCGCCGAGGGCGCCGAACGAGACCGGTGCGTTGTTCGCGATCGCGGCGACCCGGATCGCGGCCAGGTCGGCCACGCCCAGCCCGATCAGGATCGGCGCCACCACCGCCCACGGGTAGCCGAAGCCGACCAGCCCCTCCATCAGCGCGCCGAACGCCCAGGCGAGCAGGATCGTCTGCACCCGGATGTCGGCGGTGGCCTGGTGCACCAGCCAGTCCTTGAACGCGTCGAACGCGCCGGTGACCCGCATCGTGTTGTAGATGATCACGCCCCAGAACACGATCCAGTCGACCGCCCAGACACCGCTCGCGGCGCCCAGGCCGTACGCGGCGAACGTGTCACCCACCGGCGCGTGCCAGCAGAAGATGGCGAGCAGCACGGTGACCGCGGAACCGACCAGTACCGCGCGCCAGGCCGACATCCGGACCACGGCGAGCAGCACCAGCAGCACCGCGACCGGCACCAGGGCGATCAACGTACTTCCCAGGACCCCGGCCAGCGGGGTCAGCGGTTGGTGGAAGGACTGTGCAAGAGCGTCCATGGGCTTCTCCCTGGCCCTCGGGCGTCCCCCGCAGTCGCCGCGAATGAGGATCTTGCCCATCGTGCACCCGAACACGCACCGGGCGAAAGACCCGCACACCGGCTGATTCCACTCCCCTACCGGGCGGCCGGTTCCGGTCGCGCCGCCCGGCGATCGGCGCGACGATGGCGGTATGCGCGAACCGGAGAGCGCCGCCGAGTTCGTCCCCGAGGACGCCGACCTTGCCGCGCTGCGCACCGCGGCCGCCGGCTGCCGCGGTTGCGAGCTGTACCGGGACGCCACCCAGACGGTCTTCGGCGACGGCGCCGCGGCGGCCCGGGTGATGCTCGTCGGCGAACAGCCGGGCGACAAGGAGGACCGCGCCGGCGAACCGTTCGTCGGTCCCGCCGGCCGGTTGTTGGACCGCGCGCTCGCCGACGCCGGGCTCGACCGGGAGCGGTGCTACCTGACGAACGCGGTGAAGCACTTCCGGTTCACCCGCGCGCCGGGCAAGCCGCGGCTGCACAAGAAGCCGTCGGTGGGCCAGATCAACGCGTGCCGCCCGTGGCTGACCGCCGAGTACGCCGCGGTGCGACCGGCCGTGGTGGTGGCGCTCGGCGCGACCGCCGTCCGGGCGGTGCTCGGCACCCGGTACAAGGTGACCGCCGATCGGGGCCGGCTGCTGCCCTGCCCGCAGGCGGGCGCCGACGCGCAGGCGGTGATCAGTACCCACCCGTCGGCGATCCTGCGGGCGCCCGACGACGCGCGCGACGAGGCGCTCGCCGCGCTCGTGTCCGACCTGCGGGCGGTGAACACTGCGATTAACGGCTCGTCAGCCGGGTAGCGAACCGCTGGGGGTGAGCAGGATGAGCGAGGAGAAGCCGGAGCCGGTGGCACGCACCGGAGCCGACCAGCCGTGGGATCCGGAGGACCTGGCCGAGGCCGAGGGCGAGGACCCGACGCCGGAGAACGTCCGCCGGGCCGCCGAGGAACTCGACGAGGAGGGCCCGGCCGCGATCGAGAAGACGGTGCCCTGACGGTGCCCGACCCGATCGCGGCGCGGTGCCTGCGGCTGGCGTGGCAGGGCTGGTGCGCGGGCACCCTGCCGGTCGGCGCGGTCGTCACCGACGCGACCGGTACGGTCGTCGCCGCCGAACGTGGCCGGATGTTCGGGTCCGCGCCGGGGGCCGGGCGGCTCGCCGGCTGCGCGATCGCGCACGCGGAGATCAACGCGCTGGCGCGGTTGCCCACCGAGGGGCGGCGCCCGGACCACACCCTGCACGTGAGCCTGGAGCCGTGCCTGATGTGCGTCGGCGCGGCCGGCATGACCGCGCTCGGGCGGCTGCGTTTCCTCGGCGCCGACCCGTACGCCGGGGCGAGCCGGCACTTCCGGCGCACCCCGTACCTGGACGAGCTGCCGCTGCGCGTCGACGGGCCGGTGCGCGGCACCGCCGGAGCGCTCGGCAGCGCGCTGCACCTGGCGTACTACCTGCGCACGGCGCCGGAGGCACCGGCCGTCGCGGTGCACCGCCGGACGATGCCGGAGCTGTTCGACCTGGCGAGGCGGATCATCGAGCTGGACTCGCGCGATCCGGACGCCGCGACCGCGGGCCTGTTCGACCTGTGCACCGCGCCGGCGCGCCACCGGGCCGGCCAGACCGCCACTGGAGAGCCGGACCCCGGCCCGCGGGCCACCGGAGAGCCGGAGCCCGGCCGGCAGACCACCGGAGAGCCGGACCCCGGCCGGCGGGCCACCGACGGCGGCCGGGGGTCGGCCGGTGCGGAAGCGGGCCGACGGTGACCGCGGACGGCGCGGTGCTGGTGGTGGACGCCGGTTCGGCGAGTCTGCACGTGTCCGTGGTGGACCGGGCCGGCAGCGCGGTGCGCACGCACGACCTGTCGGCGCCGGACGAGCTGACCGAGCTGGTACCGCGGCTGCCGCCGGTGACCGCCGTCGGGCACCGGCTGGTGCACGGCGGCCCGGAGCTGACCGCGCCGGTCCGGGTGGACGATGCGGTACGGGCCGGGCTGGACGCGGCGGCCCGGCTCGCGCCGCTGCACATGCCGCCGGCGCTCGCCGCGCTGGACGCGGCCCGTACCGCGCTGCCGGACGTACCGCACGTCGTGTGCCTGGACACCGCGTTCCACGCCGAACTGCCGGCGGCGGCCCGCAGCTACCCGTTGCCGCACGGCTGGGCCACCCGGTACGGGCTGCGCCGGTACGGGTTCCACGGCCTGTCGTACGCGTGGACGCTGCGCCGCGCCGCGGCGCTGCTGCAGCGGCCCGCCGACGATCTGCAGGTCGTGCTGGCACACCTGGGAGGCGGCTGCTCGGCCTGCGCGGTGCGCGACGGGCACAGCGTCGACACCACGATGGGTTTCACTCCGCTGGAGGGGCTGGCGATGAGCCGGCGCAGCGGGTCGGTCGACCCGGGAATGCTGCTGTGGCTGCAGACCGAGCACGGCCTGTCGGCCGCCGAGCTGGACGACGCGCTGCAGCACCGCTCCGGCCTGCTCGGGCTGTCCGGCAGTTCCGACGACACCCGGGACCTGGTTCGCGCCCGTACTCGCGGGGACCGGGCGGCGGAACTGGCGCTCGCGGTGTTCACCCACCGGGTCCGGGCCGGCGTCGCCGCGATGGCCGCCAGCCTGGACCGGCTCGACGCGGTCGTGTTCACCGGCGAGATAGGTACCGACCAGCCGGAAGTGCGCGCCGAGGTGTCCGCCGGGCTCCGGGTGCTCGGCCTGCCCCGCACCCTGACCGGCCCGCGCGAGCCGGCCGACCCGACGATCGTGTCGCCGGTCGGCGCGCGGGTGCCGGTCCTGGTGGTACCGACCGGCGAGATCCAGCAGATCGCCGCCGAGACCCGCGCCACGCTGGCCCGCCGCTGACCGGTCACCGCCGGCAGCCCACCGGTCAGAACCGGCGGGCGTCGTCCTCGGTCCGGTGGCCCAGGGCCGCCCACACCTCCGACACGGTGCGGTACCGGTGGCCCGGCGGCAGCGCCCGCAGCGCCGCCACCGTGGCGTCGTCGGCCTGGTGCCGGATCGCGGTGGCCGCCAGCCGCTCGGCGTCCGCCGGGAACTCACCCGGATCCAGCAGCCGGGCCAGGTCGCTGCGGCCGGCCACGTCGTCGCCGTCCATGCCAGGCGGGGTGCCGCCGACACCCTCCGCGGTCGGCATCACCTCCGCCTCCGGCCCGCTGCCGTCCGACGGTTCGACCTCCCGCCACGGTTCGGCCCGCGAGCTGTGGCCGGCCTCGACGTACTCGCGGGTCTCGCGGGCGAGCTCGGTGTCCCGATGGCCCGCGTGCTTGCTGTTGCCCAGTTCCATGCCAACTCCTCGCTGGTCGCCGGCCGCGGCGGCCCGCCGGCCGCCCGGTACGTCAGGAACCGGTCGTCGCCGGTTCGTCCACCCGGATGCTCAGATGCCCGTCCGTCGCGTCGACGGTCGCCTGCTGGCCGGCGGACAGTTCGCCGGCCAGCAGCATCGCCGACAGCCGGTTCTCGACTTCTCGCTGGATCGTGCGGCGCATCGGCCGGGCACCGAACGCCGGTTCGTAGCCGTGCTCGGCGAGCCAGTCCACCGCCGCCGGCGTGACAGCCATCGTCACGCCCTGACCGTGTACCCGACGGGCCGTCTGGTCCAACATCAGCTCGGTGATCTGGCGCAGCTGGTCGGTACCGAGGCGGCGGAAGATGATGATCTCGTCGATCCGGTTCAGGAACTCGGGCCGGAACGACTCGCGCAGCCGGCGCATCAACCGGTCCCGCAGGCCGGCGTCGACCGGCTCGTCGTGGCCGGCGGCGCCGGACTGCCCGGAGCCGAAACCCAGCGCGGCGCCCTGCCCGGAGATCAGGTCCGAGCCGAGGTTGCTGGTCATGATCAGCACGGTGTTCTTGAAGTCGACGGTACGGCCCTGGCCGTCGGTGAGCCGGCCGTCGTCGAGCACCTGCAGCAGCATGTTGAACACGTCCGGGTGCGCCTTCTCGATCTCGTCGAGCAGCAGCACCGAGTACGGGTGGCGGCGGACGGCCTCGGTCAGCTGCCCGGCCTCCTCGTACCCGACGTACCCGGGTGGCGCGCCGACCAGCCGGGACACCGTGTGCCGCTCGGAGAACTCGCTCATGTCCAGCCGCACCATCCGGTCCTCGGAACCGAACAGCGCCTCGGCCAGGGCGCGGGCCAGCTCGGTCTTGCCGACGCCGGTAGGGCCGAGGAACAGGAAGCTGCCGATCGGCCGGTTCGGGTCGGCGAGGCCGGCCCGGGACCGCCGCACCGCCTCGGCGACGGCCTCGACCGCGTCGTCCTGGCCGACCACCCGGGAGTGCAGCCGCTGCTCCAGCTTCAGCAGCCGGTCGCGTTCCTCCTCGGTCAGCTCGGCCACCGGGATGCCGGTCGAGCGCGACACCACCTCGGCGATGTCGGCGGTCGTCACCTCGGGCACCGAGCCACCGGTGGTGCCGCTGGCGCGTACCTCGTCGATCTGCCTCTCCAGCTCGACGATCCGGTCGCGCAGCTGCGTCGCGCGCTCGTACTCCTCGCCGGCGACGGCCTGGTCCTTGTCCCGGCGCAGCGCGTCCACCTGCTCGGTCAGTTCCCGTACGTCGGTGTCCGGGGCCAGCGCGCGCAGCCGGACCCGGGCGCCGGCCTGGTCCATCAGGTCGATCGCCTTGTCCGGCAGGAACCGCTCGGTCAGGTACCGGTCGGACAGCTCGGCGGCCGCCACCAGCGCCTCGTCGGTGAACCGCACCTGGTGGTGCGCCTCGTACCGGTCCCGCAGGCCGCGCAGGATCGCCACCGTGTCGTCGACGCTCGGCTCGGGCACCATCACCGGCTGGAACCGGCGGGCCAGCGCCGCGTCCTTCTCGATGTAGCGGCGGAACTCGTCCAGCGTGGTCGCACCGACCACGTGCAGCTCGCCGCGGGCCAGCGCCGGCTTGAGCATGTTGGAGGCGTCCATGCTGCCGCCGCCCTCGCCGCCGCCACCGGCGCCGACCATCGTGTGCAGCTCGTCGATGAACACGATCAGCTCGTCGGCGTGCGCCCGGATCTCCTCGATCGCCTGCTTCATCCGCTCCTCGAAGTCACCGCGGTAGCGGGTACCGGCGACCATCGACGACAGGTCCAGCTGCACCACCCGCCGGCCGGCCAGCACCTTGGGTACGTCGCCGTCGGCGATGCGCTGCGCCAGCCCCTCCACGATGGCGGTCTTGCCGACCCCGGCCTCGCCCACCAGTACCGGGTTGTTCTTGGTGCGGCGGGACAGCACCTCGACGGTCTGCTCGATCTCCTCGGTGCGGCCGACGACCGGGTCGACCCGGCCGTCCCGGGCCTCCTCGGTCAGGTCCCGGCCGAACTGGTCCAGGGTCGGGGTGGCCGACCCGCCGCCGCGCGCGCCGGGCTCCATGCCGCGCTCCATGCCGCGTTCCATCCCGGGCCGCGGGGCCGCGCCGGACGCCAGCTCGGCCGGCCCGATCCGCATGCCGCCGAGCAGCCGGCCGGCCTCCGACTCCGGGTTCGCCGACAGCGCCAGCAGGACGTGCTCCGGCCCGATGTAGGTGGCGCCCATGCTGCGGGCGATCTGGTGCGAGTCCAGCAGCGCCCGCTTGGTCGCCGGGGTCAGCGAGTCCGGCCCGCCGGCCGCGCCGGAGCCGGACGGCTGCGCCTCGATCCGCTGCGCGATCGCGTCCGGATCGGCGCCGGCCCGGGACAGCAGCTGCCGGGTCCGGTCCTGCTGGGTCGCCGCCCACAACAGGTGATCGGTGTCCAGCTCGGCGTCACCGTGCCGCTGCGCCTCCCGGCCGGCCGCGGCGACCATCTCCCGCGTCTCCGCGCTCATCATCCGGCCGATGTCGATCCGCCGTACCGGCCGGCGCAGTTCACCGCCGCCGAGGAACTGGGACAACAGCTGGCTCAACGGATCCGGTACGTCGTTCGGCCCCAGGTAACTGTTCGACACGTCTCCCCCTCCGCAGGGGCCGGCACCTGCGCACCGGTCGGGCGCCGGCGTGCCACCGCTGGGCCGCGTCGGGCGGCCCGCGCACACGACGCCTCACCGGCACGGCCGGTACGCCGGCCCGTGACGTCCGGGGCCCGCTCCGGAATCCCGGGGGTTCCGCAACAGGCCCTCGCTCCGACGCTAGCGGGGTACCCGAGGACGGCGTGGCCATTCGCCCAGCCTGACCGGCGCCGCGCTGCCAGACTTGTCGGAGTGGATGCGGAACTGGCCGAACTGGCGCACGCGGCCGGAGTCGCCACCGAATACCGCGACGATGCCGATCGTCCGGTTGCGGTCGACCCGGCGGTGGTCGTCGCGGTGCTCGCCGAACTCGGTCTCGACGCCGCGACACCCCGCGCGATCCAGGCGGCACGCACCGAACTGGCCGGCCGGCAGGCGGCGCCGGTGCCGGCCACGCTGACCGTCGCGGCCGGCACCGCCTACCCGGTGCCGGACGGTGCCCTGACCGCGCAGGACGGTACCCGGCGGCGGATCACCGATGCGCTGCCGGCCAGCCTGCCGCCCGGCTGGTACACGCTGCACCACGCCGGCCGCGACTCCACGGTGCTGGTGACGCCGCGCACGCTACCGCCGGTGCCGGCCTGCTGGGGGCTGACCGTGCAGCCCTACGCGCTGCACTCGGCCCGTTCCTGGGGCATCGGGGAGTACGCCGACCTGCGCGAGCTGGTCGCCGCGAGCCGCGCCCAGCTGTGCGCGGACGTGCTGGTGGCCGGGCCGCTGTGCGCGCCGCGGCTGGTACCGCCGGTGCAGCCGTCGCCGTACTCGCCGGCCAGCCGCCGGTTCGCCAACCCGCTGTACCTGCGCATCGACGAGCTGCCCGAGTACGCCGCCGCCGACGAGGCGACCCGGCGCCGGGTGGACGCGCTGCGGCCGGCGCCGGCACCGCTGATCGACCACGACGCGGTGTGGGCGGCCAAGCAGGCCGCGCTGGCGCTGCTCTGGCGGTACCGGCTGCCGACCGCGCCGCCCGATCCGGCGCTGGCGCGGTACGCGACCTGGTGCGCGCTGGCCGAGCGGCACGGCGCCGACTGGCGCCGGTGGCCACCGCAGCTGCGCCGGCCGGACGACCCGGCGGTGCGCCGCGCCGCGGCCGACCTCGCCGACCGGGTCGGTTTCCACGCGTGGGTGCAGCGGCGCTGCGCGGACCAGCTGGCCGGCGTCGACGCGGCCGGCTCGACGATGGCGATCGGCGTGCTGCACGACCTGCCGGTCGGAGTGGACCCGGCCGGCGCGGACGCCTGGGCATTTCAGGACGTGCTCGCCGGCGGCGCGTCGGTCGGCGCACCGCCGGACGCGTTCAGTACCGCCGGGCAGGACTGGGGCTTCCCGCCGTGGCGGCCGGACCGGCTCGCCGAGGTCGGCTACCTGCCGTACCGGCAGATGCTCGACGCGCTGCTCGGGCACGGCGGCGGGCTGCGCGTCGACCACGTCGCCGGGCTGTTCCGGCTGTGGTGGATCCCGCGCGGCGGCTCCCCGGCGGACGGCACGTACGTGCGCTACGACGCGCCGGCGATGCTCGGCGCCCTGACCCTCGCCGCGTACCAGGCGAACGCCGTCGTGGTCGGTGAGGACCTCGGTACCGTCGAGCCGGCGGTGACCGCCGCGCTGGCGCAGCGCGGGATGCTCGGCTGCGAGGTGCTGTGGTTCGCCCGGGACGCCGCCGGTCGGCCGCTGCCGCCGGAGGCGTGGCCGGAGCGCGCGATGGCGAGCATCTCCACCCACGACCTGCCGACCGCGGCCGGTTTCCTCACCGGCGAGGCGATCGGGGTACGCGACCGGCTCGGGCTGCTCGCCGATCCGACCGCGGCCCGGCACGCCGCCGCGGCCGAGCGGCACGAACTGCTGGCCCAACTGGCCCGCCGCGGGCTGCTGGCGCCGCACGCCGACCTGGACGGCACCGTACTGGCGATGCACGCGCTGCTGCACCGCACGCCGTGCCGGATCAAGGCGGTCGCGCCCACCGACGTACTCGGCGAGCTGCGGGCGCCGAACCTGCCGGGCACCACCGACCAGTACCCGAACTGGCGGATCCCGTTGCCGGCCACGGTGCCCGAGCTGGTCGACGACCTGCGGCTGCGCCGGATCGCCGCACTGCTGCGCCCGCCCACCACCACCCCGCTGCCCGACGACGAACCCGCGCCGGACGCCACCGCGGCGTCGCCGGGGCCGGAGCGGGACCAGGGAAACCGAAGCAGGGAGGACTGACTCGTGTACCACGAAACGGCCGGTGCGCTGGCCGACCTCGACCCGTTCGCGTTGTACGACGCCGAGGCGCGGCGGCTGGACGGGCACTTCGCCGGGCTCGCCGGTGCCGACTGGGACCGGCCGTCGCGCTGCGCCGGCTGGTCGGTCCGGGACGTGCTGGCGCACCTGGCCGGCGAGGAGTTGTACAACCACGCCTGCCTGGACGACGACCTGGCCGGCCTCAACCGGCTGCTCACCGAGGCCGGCGTGGACGGGCTGGACGGGTTCAACCAGTGGTCGGTGGACGAACGTCGGGACGTACCGGTGGATACGGTGCTGTCCGAGTGGCGCGCCGCGAACGGCCGGACCCGCGCCGAGCTGCGGGCCCGCGGGGCCGACGCGCTGCTGCCGACCCAGGCCGGCCCGTACCCGGTCGGCCTGCAGGCGCTGCACTACGCCTCCGAGCTCGCCACCCACGCCGACGACGTCGGCTACCGGACGCCGCCGACCGAGGAGCCCGACCGGACCGCCTGGCGGGCCAGGTTCGGCGCGTTCGCGCTGGCCGAGCAGGACCGGCCGGTCCTGGTCCAGGAGGCCGACAACCGCTGGCACGTGGAGGCCGACGGCACCGGCGACGCTGCCCCGATCACCGCGCAACTGTCGCCGGCCGAGTTCGTCGAGGCCACCGTGGACCGGCTGCCGGCCGACCATCCGCTGCCGCCCGCACTGCGCACCGCCCTGGCCTGTCTGGCCTGACCGGCGGGCCTCGCCGGCCCCGACCGCCCGACCGGCGGGCCTCGCCGGCCCGACCGCTTGCCCCGGCCTCGCCCGGCCAGGTACGGCGGCGAGGTCGGCCGGGCCCGTTCCGGAAACCGGCGGGTTCGGGCGGTCGGCGGTCGGCGGTCGGCGGTCGGCGGTCGGCGGTCGGCGGTCGGGTCAGTGTTGCGGGGTGACGACGGCCTTGATCGCGTTCGGGTCCTCCGAGGCGGCCAGCGCGGCATCCACCTGCGCGAGCCCGAAGTGCCCGGTGACCAGCGCGTCCAGGTCGACCCGGCCGCCCGCCGCCAGCGCGATCGCCAGCGGCCAGGTGTTCGCGTACCGGAAGGTGCCGGTCAGCCGCAGTTCGCGGTTCTGGATCACCGGCACCGGCAATGGGATCTCGTCGGCGCCCATCCCGACCAGCACCACCGAACCGGCCGGGCGGACCGACCGGATCCCGGCGTCCACCGCGGGTGCGGCACCGGAACAGTCGATGAACGCGTCGACCGCGTCGGTGGCGGCGAGCACCGTACCGGCCGGCACGGTTCCGGTGGCGCCGAGCCGCCGGGCCGCATCCAGCCGGGGCGCCGCCACGTCGGTCGCGATCACCTCCGTCGCCCCGAACGCGGCCGCCACCTGGGCGGTCACCAGCCCGATCGGCCCGGCGCCGGCGATCAGCACCCGGCTACCCGGCCCGACGCCGGCCTTCCGGCAGGACCAGATGCCCACCGACAGCGGCTCCAGCAGGCCGGCCGCGTCGTCCGAGATCGCCTCCGGTACCGGGTAGGCGAAGTCCGCGGGCACCGCGACGTACTGGCAGAACGCGCCGTCGATCGGCGGCGTGGCGAAGAACCGCACGTCCGGGCAGAGGTTGTAGCGGCCGTGCCGGCACTGCTCGCAGTGCCGGCACGGGATGCCCGGCTCCAGCGACACCCGCTCGCCCAACCGCTCCGCCGGCACGTCCGCGCCGAGCCCGACGATCCGGCCGCCGGCCTCGTGCCCCAGCACCAGCGGCGCGCGGACCACGTGGTCGCCGATCCGGCCGTGCCGGTAGTAGTGCACGTCGGAGCCGCAGACCCCGACCGAGCCGACCTCGACCAGCACCTCGTCGGCGCCGGGTGCCGGCACCGGCCGGTCCTCGACGCCCAGCTCACCCACCCCGTACAGCACGCTGACCCGCATCGTGGTCGGCAGCGTCCCCGCAGTACGCACGTCGGTCATCGGTCCCTCACCTTCGCCGGTCCTCGTCGCCGGCCCGGATCGCCACGGCGCGTCGGGCCCGGTAGAGATTGTGCCGGCTCGTACCGGTCGACGACACTCGGCCGGGTACCGGTCGCGGGGGCTATGTAGGATTCCGGCATGGCCCAGCCGCGCATCACCACCTCGGTGGCCGCCGTGCTCACCGTGTTCCTCACCGAGCCGGACAGCCCGCGTTACGGGCTGGAGCTGATGCACGCCACCGGTCAGCCCAGCGGCACCCTCTACCCGATCCTGACCCGCCTGCAACAGGCCGGTTGGGTGGAGGGCGAGTGGGAGCGCGCCGACGCCAGCGAGATGGGCCGGCCGCCCCGCCGCTATTACCAGCTCACACCCGACGGCGTCGCCGCCGGGCGGGCCGCCCTTGCCACGCTTCGCCGGTCCCTGGGCATCACCGGTGATCCGGCGACGGGGCTGGCCTGATGAGCGCCGACGGAGACGACCGACCGGCCACGATCGCGGCGCGCTGGGCCGACCTCGCGTTGCGATTCGCCGCGGGTCGGTTGGCCGCGGCCGGGCACCCCGATCGGTACCCGGAGTGGCGGGCCGAGCTCGCCGAGCTGTCCGCGGCCGACACCGGCGGTCCCGGGTGCGCCACCGGGTCACCCGGCGCCGGCTGGTCGCCGTGGTCGGCGGTTGCCTCGTCACCGCGGCCGCGGTCAGCGCCGCCGGCCTGACCTGCTGGCCCAACTGCCAGCAGGGGCGCGGTGGCTGCCGGCCTGGCTGCCGGCCCTGCTTTTCGCCGACGACCCGTTCCTGTTCGGCCCACGGATGGACTGGCTGGTCTCGCTCGCCGGCGCGGTCGATCCGTTGCCGCTGCTGCTGCTCGCCGCGACCGCCCTCGGCCTGCCCTACGCCGCGGTCGCGGCGCGGGACGATCGGGCGGGCCGCTCCCCTGCCGTGGCACCGACGACGCCATCCGGTCACGACCGGTTGTCGTCCAGGATCTTCGCGTGGTTGATGGTGACGGCGACGGGCGGCCTCTGGCTGTTTCTGGCCGGGGTGCTCGTCGGCGCCGGGTCGAGCGTGCTCGCCGCCACTCTCAGTGATGTGGCCGGGCAACTGGTCAGCCTGCTCGGGCCGACGTTGGGGCTGCTGACGGCGTTGCTGGCGAGTCCCCGACGCCAGCGTCGCGGGTGGTGGCTGCTCGCCGCCGCAGTGCCGGCCGGGCCGATACTCGTCATGACGGCCCTGGTGCCCAGCATGCTGATCGACCTGGTCGCACCACCGGACGGCGTCGACTACGCCGACGGCCCGCCGCTGGTGGCCGGTTCGATCCTGCTCGGCTCGCTGCTGGGGCTCGGCATGTGGGCCTGGCTGCGCCGTCCACTCGGGCCCCGACGGGTTCGAGCACCACGCCCGGCCGGGCCCGCCCCCGCAGGCCACGACATCAACGACCGCTCCCCCACTGACCGCGCGGCACCGAACGGCCCCGGTGCTGCCGTGAGCACTCGGTCGACTCCCAGCAGAATCGGCCCTGAGCGAACACCACGGACGACATCACACCGCGGCCCGTAGGGTCGAGGCGTCACGCGATCCGGTCAGCGCAGAAGGACAGGTGGTACAGAATGGTCGACCTCGGCACGATGCACGGGCGTTCCGCCGAGCAGACACCCGGTACCGGCATCGACGGCGAGCTGTTCCAGCGGCTGTTGCGCAACCGGATCATCTTCCTCGGCGACGAGGTCAAGCAGGAGAACGCGAACATGATCTGCGGCCAGCTGCTGCTGCTGGACGCGGAGGACTCCGACCGCGACATCCACCTCTACATCAACTCACCGGGTGGTTCGGTGACCGCCGGCATGGCGGTGTACGACACGATGCAGCTGGTCCGGGCCGACGTGGCGACCTACGCGATGGGCATCGCCGCCTCGATGGCGCAGACCCTGCTGTGCGCCGGCGCGGCGGGCAAGCGGTTCGCGCTGCCGCACGCCCGGGTGATGATGCACCAGATATCGGGCGGGGTCGGCGGCACCGCCGCCGACGTGGCCATCCAGGCGGAGAACATGATGGCGATGAAGCGGGAGAACCAGCAGGTCATCTCCCGGCACACCGGGCAGCCGGTGGAGCGCATCGCCGAGGACGCCGACCGGGACCGCTGGTTCACCGCCGAGGAGGCCCGGGAGTACGGGATGGTCGACCGCGTTCTCGCCACGATGCCGACTCCGTAACGCCGCCAACCCCGTGACGCCGCCGACCCCGTGACGTCGCCGACCCAATGAACCGGCCGACCACCTGACCCTGACGCTCCCGGGACGGCCCCGCAACAGGTGCCGGTCCGGGGGCGTCGGCCCGCCGAGGGTGGCCCGCCATGCGATTGCCGGGCGACCGTCGCCACTCCGACCGGGGCGCCCGAGTGACGGCGGGGGCCGCCCCGACAGGCTCCCTGCCGGGCCACTCCGCCCACCAGCCCCACGATCCCTGCGGCGCGACGACCCTCGCGGCCTGCCTGCCGGGCAGCGTCGCCCGCCAGACAACGGCCCGGCCGTATCCGGCCATCGTCATGAACCGTGCGACCGGCAACCACCCGCGGCGACCTCCACCTGCGCTCCCGGGTGCGTTCGCCGCCGGCCGGGCCACTCGACGCCCACACACCTGATGCAGCCCGCCCGCGGTGCGACCCGCTGGCGGCGTCGGTGCGCCCGCACGAGCGACACCGTCCACCCCGGCGGTGGAAGTCGGGGTGAAACGGTACTTATCGGCCAGCGTTCGGGCGCGACACAGACACACACAACCAAAAGCGCTTCGACAAATATTGACATCGAACTCGCTCGACCAGTACGAATAAGGGCCATGCCGGACCGTCACTCGGACGGCCGGACAGCACGTCGCCGGTGCCGGTCGTCGTCCTGTCCGGACCTCGGAGTGCAGTACAAGCAGCTCCACCGATCCCGGTCGGCGTCCGACCCCGGCGCCGACGGCCGTTCGAGGAACGGAGTCCCCCAGGCATGTCCCCCGCACACGAGCACCAGCAGACCCCCGTACCGATTCGCCGCCGGACCCTGCTGGCCGGCGGCGCCGTCGCTCTCGGCGCCGCCGCGCTGCCGTCGGTGGCGGCGTCCGGCGCGGCCCAGGCCGCGCCCGCCACCTCGGCCGACACCCCGACTCCGGAGTGGACCGATCCGCCGAACGGGTTCCCGGAGTGGACCAACAACATCGGCATCTTCGACGTCAACTCCGAGCCGCCGCACGCCACGCTGATGCCGTACGCGAGCCTCGGCCAGGCGCTGACCGCCGACCGGCGCAACTCGCCGTGGCGGCAGGACCTCGACGGCGACTGGAAGTTCGCCCACTCCGACACCCCGGACGGGCGGATCACCGACTTCCACCGGACCGACTTCGACGACCACGACTGGCCGACGATCCCGGTGCCGTCGGACTGGCAGCTGCACGGCTACGACTTCCCGATCTACACCAACATCACGTACCCGTGGTGGGGCGCCAACGGCAAGAACGAGAACGCCCAGCCGCCGGCGGCACCGACGAAGTTCAACCCGGTCGGCCAGTACCGCCGGACCTTCACGGTGCCCGGCAACTGGTCCGGGCGGCGGATCTTCCTGCACTTCGAGGGCGTCAAGTCGGCGTTCTACCTGTGGATCAACGGCACCAAGGTCGGCTACCGGGAGGACTCGTTCGTACCCAGCGAGTTCGACGTGACGCCCTACCTGGTGGCGGGGCGCAACCAGGTCGCGGTCGAGGTGTACCGGTTCTCCGACGGCGACTGGATGGAAGACCAGGACATGATCCGGGTCTCCGGGATCTTCCGGTCGGTCTATCTGTTCGCCACGCCCACGGTGCACCTGCGCGACTTCTGGCTGCGCACCCCACTGTCCGGCGGCTACACCGCCGGACAGCTGGACGTGACGGCGAGCGTGCGCAACTACGGTGCCGCCACGACCGGCACGTACACCGTCGAGACCCAGCTGTACGACGCGCATCGCCGGCCGGTCTGGGCGGCGCCGCTGCGCCAGTCGGTGGACATCGCGTCGAAACCGGCCGGCGCCGACGTGACGGTCCGGGACGCGAAGGCGGTGTCGAAGCCGGCGCTGTGGTCGGCCGAGCAGCCGAACCTGTACACCGCGGTGCTGGTGCTGCGCGACCCGCACGGCCGGGTGATCGAGACGCTGTCCAGCCGGGTCGGGTTCCGCGAGTTCGCCATGCTCGACGGGCTGATGTGCATCAACGGCAAGCCGATCTCGATCCGGGGGACCAACCGGCACGAGATCGTGCCGGACCGCGGCGCCGCGCTGACCCGCGACGACCTGGTCGGCGACATCACGCTGATGAAGCGGATGAACATCAACGCGCACCGCACCTCGCACTACCCGAACAACCCGCTGTGGTACGAGCTCGCCGACGAGTACGGCCTGTACGTGCTGGACGAGACGAACCTGGAGACGCACGGGGTGCGGGGCCAGTTCCCCGACTCCAACCCCGAGTGGACCGCCGCGGTCGTCGACCGGGCGAAGCAGATGGTGCACCGGGACAAGAACCACGCCTGCGTGGTGATCTGGTCGCTGGGCAACGAGGCCGGCGGCGGCTCCAACTTCGTCGCGATGCACGACTGGATCCGCTCGTTCGACAGCACCCGGCTGATCCACTACGAGGGCGACAACCGGCCCGAGGTCTCCGACATGCGCTCGCACATGTACGAGAGCCCGTCGACGATCGCCAACCGGGCCGCGGACACCAAGGACACCCGGCCGTACATCATGTGCGAGTACGCGCACTCGATGGGCAACTCGACGGGGAACCTCGCCGACTACTGGGACGTGATCCGGGCGCACGACGTCCTGCAGGGCGGGTTCATCTGGGACTTCGTCGACCAGGCGCTGACCTGGCCGACGCCGAAACGCCGCGAGGTCACCGAGACCGGCCCGGAGAAGCTGCACACCGAACTGGCCCCGGCGGCGGCCTTCGACCGGGACCACGGGCTGTCCGGCGGCGCGGTGTTCAACACCGATCCGGCGCTGGACCTGACCGGGTCGCTGACCGCCGAGGCGTGGCTCACCGCGAGCGGTCCGGGCGGGCACCAGCCGATCGTGGCCAAGGGCGACACCGCCTACTCGTTGAAGCAGACCGACGAGACGATCGAGTTCTTCATCCACTCCGGCTCCAGCTGGATCGCCGCGACCGCCGACCTGCCGGACGGCTGGGTCGGCACCGAGCACCACGTCGCCGGGGTCTTCGACCACGCCGCCGGCACCCTCACCGTCTACCTGGACGGGGTGCGGGCCGCCCACCGCGACACGACCGCGGTACCGGACGTGATCGCCGCGCCGATCGCGATCGGCGCGGACGCCGACCACGACGACCGGATCTTCGCCGGCACGATCCGCGTCGCCCGGGTGTACGCCCGCGCGTTGCGCACCGACGAGCTGGCCGACACCGGCCGCGGTGCCGACGACCCGGACGTGCGGCTGTGGTTCGACGCGGCCACCGCCGGCTACCGCGAGCAGCAGCCGGCCCAGAAGACCTACCTCGCCTACGGCGGCGACTGGGGCGACAACCCCAACGACGGCAACTTCTGCGCGAACGGCATCCTGCCCGCCAGCCGCCGGCCCAACGGCAAGGCCACCGAGGTCAAGAAGGTGTACCAGCACGTCCTCGTGGCGGCGACCGACAACCTGGCGCGGGGCGAGGTCCGGCTGACGAACGAGATGCTGTTCACCAACCTGAGTGCCTACGCCGGGCACTGGAGCCTCGCGGTGGACGGCCGGGTCGTCCAGCAGGGCCGGCTGTCCGCCGGCCAGCTCGACCTGGCGCCGCTGTCCAGCAAGACGGTCAGGCTGCCGCTGCGCGCCCCGCGGCATCCCGCGCCCGGCAGCGAGTACTTCCTGCGGGTGTGGTTCACCACCCGGGGCCACACCAGCTGGTCCGGGCCCGGCTTCGAGGTGGCGGCGCAGCAGCTGCCGGTCGACTTCGGCAGCCCGGCGGTGACGCCGGTACCGGTGTCGAGCCTGCCGGCGCTCACCGTGGACGACGGCGACGACACCGTGACGGTGACCGGTGCCGGGTTCCGGCTGTCCGTGGCGAAGAAGACCGGGGTGCTCAGCTCGTACCGGGCGAACGGCATCGAGCTGGTCAGCAGCGGTCCGGCGCCGGAGTTCTGGCGCGGCCCGACCGACAACGACAACGGGAACGGGCAGCCGTCGCGCAACGGCACCTGGCGACACGCGGGCGCGGCGCGGACGGTGACCGGGGTGGCGGTGAGCCGGCCGGCCGAGCAGGCGGTCCGGATCGCGGTGACGGGCACGCTGCCGACCAGCACCCGCTCCGACTACACCACCACCTACACGGTGTTCGGCAGCGGCGAGGTCGCGGTGCACAACACGTTGCATCCGGGTGCCGCGAGCCTGCCCTACATTCCGGTCGTCGGGACCATGCTCACGCTGCCGGCGAGCCTGTCGAACGTCGACTACCTCGGGCGGGGCCCCGGCGAGAACTACTGGGACCGCAGGTCCGGCTCCGAGGTCGGCCGGTACTCGTCCACAGTGGACGACATGTGGACCGAGTACATCCGGCCGCAGGAGAACGGCAACCGCACCGACGTGCGCTGGGTCGCGTTGACCAACCGGTACGGCGCCGGGCTGCTCGCCGTCGGCGACCCACTGCTGGAGTTCTCCGCGCTGCGCTACACCCCGGAGGACCTGTCCGCGGGCGCCCGGCACAGCTTCCAGCTGGATCCGCGGGACGCCGTGGTGCTGCGGCTCAACCACCGGCAGATGGGCGTCGGCGGCGACAACAGCTGGGGCGCGCAGACCCACGACGAGTACAAGCTGTTCGCCGACCAGGACTACTCGTACTCCTACCGGCTGCGACCGCTGCGGCACGTCGCGGACGCACCGGGCCTCGCCCGCCGTCCGGCCGCGCAGCCGTAGCGGGTGACCGGGCCGGCCCGCCGCGGTGGCGGGCCGGCCCGGACACCGCGCGCGGCAGGTGCGCGCTACGCGTCCTCCGGCGCGGCGGACTCGTCCGGCTCGGGTGGGGTGTCGTCCGGTTGCGGTGCCGGCGGCCCCGGAAACCGGTCCCGCAGCGCGTGCCGGACGACGACCTGCAGCGCGGCGGTGACCGGCAGCGCGGCGACCGCGCCGACGATGCCGGCGGCCGAGCCGCCGATCAGCGCGGCGATGAACGCGGTCAGCGGCGACAGCGCGGTGGCCCGGGCCAGGATCCGCGGCGCCAGCACGTAGTTCTCCAGCTGCTGGTAGGCGATGAAGAACGCGATCGTGCCGAGCGCCACGCCGATCGAGACGGTCAGCGCCATCGCGGCACCCAGTACCGCGCCGAGGCTGGCGCCGATCTGCGGCACCAGATCCAGGATCGCGACGCCAAGCGCGATCAGCGCCGGGTAAGGCACGCCGACGATCAGGAAGAACACGTACGCGCTGGCGCCGGCGGCGACGCAGATGACCAGCTGGCCGGTGATGTACCCGCCGATCTTCGCCAGCGCCTCGTCCAGCACCGCGCTGCGCTCCGCGCTGCCGAGCAGCGCGCCCAGCGTGGCCACGATCCGCGGCAGCGCCAGCATGAAGTACACGGTCAGCGCGCCGACGGTCAGCACGCTGAACACCGCGCCGAAGATCTTGCCGATCAGCCCGAAGAGCGCGCCGACGCCGGAGGACAGCAGCGCCGGCAGCCGGCCCAGCGCGTCGTGGATCGCCTGCTGCACGGCCGGTTCGGACAGGTACCGGCCGAGCCGGGTGTCCCTGCTGCCGACCTGGTGCGCGATGTCCTGCACCAGGTTCGGTACCGCCTGCACGAACGCGGCGAACTGGCGCGCGGCCGGCACGAACGCCCCCGCCGACAGCCCGGTGAGCACCAGGATCAGCCCGATCACCAGGATCGCGACCGCGAAGCCGCGGCGCCGCACCAGCCGCTGCAGCCGCCGGACCAGCGGATCCAGGCCGGCGGCGAGCAGGAAGCTCAGGAAGATCAGCACCAGGATCGCGCGGGCCTGCACCGCCAGCATCGCCACCCCGACGGTGACCAGGACGATCGCGGTGATCGCGGCGTAGCGCCACAGCGGTACCGGCCGGGCCGGTGGCGCCGTCATCGCGGAGGGTCAGCCGGCCGGCGGGTACGGCTGCCGGTTCGGGTACTGGATGGCGGTGTGCGCGGTGCCCTGCACCAGCACGGTGATGGCGATGCCGAGGACCAGGTTGGCCGCGGCGGTGGCGCCCTTGACGTCCCAGTGCTGGGTGGTGACGAGCGGGATCAGCACCGCGATCACGGTGCACAGCCCACCGATCCAGCCGAAGTAGAAGAACGGCCGCGGGGTGCCGAGCATCAGCAGGTGCATCACCCCGGTGGCGAGCAGGGCGGCGACCCCGGCGCCGACCGCGTACCCGGCCATGCTGGCCGACACGGCGCCGCCGTCGGTTCGTACGCCCAGCATCGGCAGGTTGAAGATGCCGTGCACGACCAGGTACGCCACGATCGCCAGGCCGGCCGCGATCAGCGCGCTGACCAGCCCACCGGTCCACAGCCGGGCCGCGTTCACCCGGGGCTTGGTCGACCGCCGGCTCGATGCCGGTGCGTAGTCGCCGGGCGCCTGCGGCATCGGCGGGCCGTAGTCGTGCCCGGAGCTGCCGGCGCGGCCCCCGGGCGCGCCGCCGCCCGGACCGGACGCCGGCATCGGCGTGGTCGGGTCCTCCGGCCGCTGTGGCTTGGCCGATCCGTACCAGGTCACGTCGATCACCCCCGGTGTGAGAGACGCCGCGGCGGATGCGCCGCTGGCGTCCGTGGTGGCACCTGTTCAGCATCCTGGAGCGTTTGGTCCCCGCGCAGGCGAACGCGTCGATTCGTCGAACACGCTGCGTGGTCGGCGCGGTCAGGTGAGCAGGAACGCCGCATAGCCGACGGAAACCCAGAAGCCGACCGGGTGGTACGCCCGGATCGGCGTGCGGCGCAGCGCGTGCAGCCGTACCGACCCGGACCAGCCCGCGGCGTACGAGACGATCAGCGGGATCGCGACACCGAGCGTGCCGACGACGGCCAGCAGCGCCGCCGCGGCGAGCTGCGTCGGCCAGCCGCCGGGTGTGGCGGCGAGCGCCACCGCCGCGGCGGCGAGGATCAGCAGGTGCAGCGGATCGGTGCACAGCACCCGGACCGCGAACGGCCCGGCCCGGTTGGTCGGCAGCGCCGCGACGCGCGGCAGCCACGCCGGTGCCCGCCACGCGGTGCGGTACC
This sequence comes from Actinocatenispora thailandica, assembly GCF_016865425.1. Lineage (NCBI taxonomy): Bacteria > Bacillati > Actinomycetota > Actinomycetes > Micromonosporales > Micromonosporaceae > Actinocatenispora > Actinocatenispora thailandica. The sequence goes on from NZ_AP023355.1 coordinate 4,124,082, forward strand.
GGTGCCCGACGAACCCGTACCCGCGCACCAGCGCGACCGCCACCAGCGCGGTGCCGAGCAGCGCGCAGACCAGCCGGTCGGTGTGCTCGGGCAGCCGTACGCCGGGGGTGGCCAGCCGCAGCGCCAACCCGGCGGCGAGGCAGCCGGCCAGCACCGTGCACCACCAACAGAGCGTGAACAGCAGTGCGCGGCGACGACCGTCGTCGGCCATGGTCAGCACGCTCGCCGCGACCGGCGGCAGCGGCGACAGCAGCAGGCCGGGCGCGAACGGCAGTACCGCGAGGATCGCACCACCCATCGCCACCTCCCGGACGCCCGGCACCGATCGCCGGTACCGCTCTCTCGACGGTAGGCACCCGGGACGGTCCGGTCACCGGTGGAGCGCACCCGATCGGTTGGCCCGCAACGATTCCCATCCGATCGATACCCATCGATGGGTACGCTTCGGGCGACGGCCGGCCGCGGCGAGATGAGGTGGCCATGGCGCAGCTGACGGTGCTCTGGTTCGATCGGCACGAGGAGGCGCGCGCGGTGTGGCGGCGACGCCCCCGGCAGGTGGATGCGGCCCTGGTGTGGGTCGATGGCGACCGGCGGGCCCGGATCGAACGCGACGAGCGGGACGGCATCGACTGGGCGATGGTGGTCGGTGCGCTGTTCGTGCTGCCGGTCTCGTCGCCGCTGCACCCGATCCCCATCCGCCGGCCGCCGCAGCTGGGGCTCACCGACGCGGTGGTCCGCCGCACCGCCGGCAGCCTGGTGCCGGGGTCGGCGGCGATCGTCGGGCTGGCCGGCGGCGCGAACCGGCTGGTCTGGTTGGCCGGGCGACACCACGGCCGGCGGCTGTCGGTGCCGCTGAGCACGGTCGAGCGGGACCGGCTCGCGCACCCGTTGCCGGCCTGAACCGGCGTGGCCGGCCCGAACCGGCGTGGCCGGCCCGAACCGGCGTGGCCGGCCCGAACCGGCGTGGCGGTCGGCGCCGGCCGCCACGCACCGGTTCACTGGCTGGGACGCTGCTCCGGCGGTACCTCGCTCGCCGGCCGGGGTTGGTCGGCCGCGGTGTGACTGGTCGGCCGGGTGCCCGCCGCCGGCTGGTTCACCGGCCAGGGCCCCTGCTGCTGCGCCGGTTCCGGCGCCGGGGTACCGGCCGACAGCGCGGCTCGGACGTCGAAGGCGAGCACGATCTCGGTGATGCCGCGCATCATCGCCCCGATCCCGACCCAGGCGACCAGCAGCACCGCACTGCGACCGGTGTAGCCGACCGCCCAGAACGCCAGCGCGATCTCCAGCGCACCGGTGATCAGCCGCAGCCACCACAACTCGACCCGTACCGCGAGCGAGTCGATCACGTCGAAGACGCCCTTGAACAGCAGGAACCAGGCGAGGATCCGGGACAGCGCGACGAACGTCGGTCCCGGCCAGGCGAACGCGGCGACCGCCCCGGCGACGAACAGCACGCCGAGCGCGACGTGCACCCACCGCCAGTGCCGGTGCAACGCGGCGATCAGGAACTCGTTCAGACCGGCGGCGAGCAGGATCGCGCCGAACAGCACCGCGATCGCGGCCACGCTGGCCAGGCTGAACTGCAGCACGGCCAGCGCCAGCAACGCCCACGCGATGCCGGTGACGAGGAACAGCCACCACGGCCCGACCGCCTCCCGGCGCTGCCGGCTACGCTGCATCGTCGTCACGTCGGCCCCCTCCCGTCGGTACGGGCGGGTGCCGCGCGGTGCCCCGCGTGCACCGCCCGTCTCAGCTGGACGGTATCCCGCAGTCGGTACGCACCAAGGGAAAACGGGGGAACCGGTCACCGGGGTGGGACATCCGGCACCGCCGCGCGGCGCCACCGGCGCAGCCGCAGCGCCACCAGCGCGGTCAGCCCGGCGAACGCGAGCGCGCCGACCGCCAGCGCCCCGCCGGTACCGAGCAGGCTCGCGACCCGCCGGTAGGACGCGCCGGCGAGGTAGCCGGCGGCGACGAAGCCGGCGCCCCACACCGCACCAGCCGGCGCGCTGAAGGCCAGGAACCTCCGGTACGGCATGCCGGACAGCCCACCGAGCCGCGGTACCAGGGTGCGCAGCCCGGTCAGGAACCGCGCCGCCACCACCGCGAGCCCGCCGAACCGCAGGACGAAGGACTCCGCCCGGTCCCAGCGGCCGGCGCCGACCAGCCGGCGCAGCCGGTCCCGCCGGCGCGACCAGCGGCGGCCGGCCAGGTAGGCCAGCGAGTCGCCGACGGTCGCGCCGGCCACCCCGCAGGCCATCGCCGGCACCAGCGGTACCGCACCGGCGTGCGCGAGGAAGCCGAGCAGCAGCATCGAGCCGACGCTGGGCAGCACGACGCCGACCAGCAACGCCGGCTCGGCCAGTACCACCAGCGCCGGCACCGCGCACATCAGGTACGGCGGCAGGCTCAGCACCCACCGGGTCAGCAGGTGCACGGCGGCGTCCCGAGAGGGCGGGTTCGGACGCGCCGCCGGCGCTCGGCGGGCCGGCAACGCTGCCGCCGGCGGGGTGCGGTGTGGATCATGGCAGCAGCCTCACCGATCGGACAGCCGGTCCACATCCGGGCAACTCCCCCGGCCGCCCCTGAGACCACCGGTACGGGTATCGGTGCACGTCAGGGCGGCCAACCCGGACATCACTCAGGGCTACCCGGTGCGGGCAGGCTCGGGGTAGCACCAGGCCAAGATCAGGGGAAGCCAGCATGTCGCCGGGCCGCCGAAACTGAGAGCGTGTTGAGAGCCGGATGTCCGGTCCCCGTCAACGCTTCGACCTCGCCTTGGAGTCCCCAGATGCCCAGCGCGGCAACGCTGCCTGCCCTGTCCCGTCCCGGTAACCGGGGCGGCGAGCGCCTCGTCCGGCTGCCGCGGCGCCGCCGGCACGCCACCCCGCCGGTCCCGTGCAGCGGCGCCGACTCCGGCGCCCGGATCGCCATCGTGTCGGCCGGCATCGGCGGCGGCCACAACGCGTGCGCCGACGAGCTCGGCCGCCGGCTGCGGGCCAGCGGATTCACCGTCGACACGTACGACTTCATGGACCAGTTCCCGGGACGGTCCGGCGCGCTGCTGCGCCGGCTGTACGCCGGCCAGCTGTCGGTCCTGCCGGCAAGCTGGGGCGTGCTGTGCACGCTGCTGCGGGCCCGCCCGGTGTGCTGGCTGGTCGCCGTGCTGTGCACGCTGCTGACCGGCCGCGCGCTGCGCCGCCGTACCGCGGGCGCGGCGGCGGTGCTGTCCACCTACCCGCTCGCCACCCTGGTGCTGGGCCGGCTGCGCCGACACAAGCGGCTCGCCGCACCGGTACTGACCTACCTGACCGACGTGTCGGTCCATCCACTGTGGATGGAGCAGGGCTGCGACTGCTACCTCGCGGCACACCGGATCACCGCCGAGCAGATCACCGCGCTCGGCGCCCGGCGGGTACGCCGGGTCGACGCCGCGGTGCGCAGCCAGTTCCGGGCCGGCCGGCAGCCGGGCCAGGCCGAGGCCCGGCGGCGGCTCGGGCTGCCCGCCACCGGCCGGCTGGCGCTCGTCGCCGGCGGCGCCTGGGCGGTGGGCGACGTCGCCCGCACCGCGCGGGAGATCGCGGCGACCGGCACGGCGGTACCGGTGGTGGTGTGCGCGACCAACGAGACGCTGCGGTCCGAACTCGACGCCGAAGGCGTGGGCATTACCCTCGGCTGGGTGGACGAGATGGCCACCCTGATGCGGGCGTGCGATGCGGTGGTCACCAACGGTGGCGGGATCACGTCGGTGGAAGCCACCGAACTCGGCGTGCCGGTGCTGATCCACCGGCCGCTGCCGGGCCACGGCCGGACGAACGCGGAGGCGTTCGACGCCGCCGGCCTCGCACACTGGGTCCGCGACGTCGAGGAGTTGGCGGCGGCGCTGCACGAACCGCGCCGTCCGGAGACCGAGCCGGTCAAGCCGGACCCGGCGCTGGTGGTGGCGGAAGTCGCGACCGCGGCGGCACCCGCACCGGCCCTGCGGCGGATCGCGTGAGCCGCCGGGGCGCGCGAAGCGCCGGCGCCGCACGCCGCCGCACCATCGGCGTCGGGTGCCACCGCACCGTCGGCGTCGGGTGCCGCCGCGGCGGGGGCGCCGCAACGAGGGAGGAGCACCGATGAGCGGGCGAAGCGGGCCGGGCGGCCGGGCGCGGCGGCGACTGGCCGGTACGGCGGCGGTCGCGGTCGCCGGGGCGGCCGCGGTGCACGCCGCGCCGGCGGCGCTGGCGCTGGCCGGGCCGCGGCGGGTGTTCGCCCCGACCCTGGCCGGCACCGGCCGCGCCGACCACGTCGCGCTCACCTTCGACGACGGGCCGGACCCGACGTCGACCCCCCGCATGCTGCGGCTGCTCGCCGACCGCGGGGTGACGGCGACGTTCTTCCTGGTCGGCGCCAACGTGGCACGGCACCCGCAGCTCGCCGCCGAGATCGCCGCGGCCGGCCACGAGCTGGCGGTGCACGGGCTGCACCACCGGCTGCTGCTGCGGTACCCACCGCGCCGGGTCGCCGATCACCTGGCCCGGGCGCACGACCTGGTGGCGACCGCGGCCGGCACCCCGCCCCGCTTCTTCCGCCCGCCGTACGGGGTGCTGAGCAGTGCCGCGTGGGCCGCGGCACGCCGACTCGGCATGCGTACCGTGCTGTGGACCACCTGGGGCCGGGACTGGACGGCGCGCGCCACCGGCCCGTCGGTGTACCGGACCGTGGCCAGGGACCTGCGGGGCGGCGGCACCATCCTGCTGCACGACACCGCGAGCGACACCGCCGCGCCCGAGTCGTGGCGGGCCACCCTCGCCGCGGTACCGACGATCCTCGACCTGTGCCGCGACGCCGGGTGGAAGGTGGGTCCGCTGGGCGACCACGGGCTGCCCGACCCGCCCGGCCGGGCCCGGTGACCGGCGCCGGACGGTACCGGCGGGGCACCTGACGGGTCCGCGCCGCCTCCAGGGCCCACGGTCGTGACGAGGTCCGCACCGCCTCCGGGGCCGACGATCTGTGACGGGCCCGCCCACCATCGCCGGGGCCGCCGTCGGTGACCGGGCCCGCCCACCGGCCCCGCACCGGCCGGCCGCGGACCCGGCGTTCCGGGTGCGTCCGTGCTGCGAGCAGCCCAACCGGATCGGTCACGCCCGGCCGGGGACGTGAAGACAGAGCCCCGGCAAATGCGGTAGAAAGTGGCAAGTACCGGTGCCGGTCGCCCCGCCGACACCGTCCACGCGTTGCGAGGTGGTCGCATGCTTGCCCGCCGGCGGTCCGCCGTTGTCGGCCGTGCCGGCAGGTCCCGGCAGCTGCCGACGCCGCCTGGCGCCCTCCACCGTCACCGCTTAGGACACCCACTGTGATCCGAACCGCTACCCCGAGTGCGAAGCCCGGCAAAAGACGAGCTGGGCAGCGGTCTCGGCGTGGTGCGGGTGCGCGGCGCACCCATCGATCCGGCACGATGTGTCCGTGACGGCAGACCCGGAGGCCGCGCTTTCGGCCCTCCCGTGGCGCCTCGACCCGGAGACGCTCCGCGAGTCGATCGACGACCGGGAGCCGGTCGATGCTGCCCGCGCCGCGCTCACCAGCCAGCTCGCGCTGCCCGGCAGCGACGCCGCGCGGTCCCGCCAGTACGGGCTGCGGTCGGTGGCGCACCGGCTGCTCGGCGAACTGGACGCGGCGCTCGACGACGGCAAGCGGGCGGTCGAGGCGGCGGATCTGACCGGCAGCATGCGCCGCACCGCGATCGCCCGGGCCCGGCTGGCGCACGCGTACCAGGCGGCCGGTCAGCACGCCGCCGCCGACCGGGAGTACGCGCTGGCCGCCTCCGACGACCTGCCGGACCGGCTGCGTGCGGCGATCCACCTGCAGACCGGTACCTGCTGCTTCGAGCAGGGTCGCAACATCGAGGCGTGCGAGCATTTCGAGAAGGCGCTGGCGCTGCGGCCGGACGCCGGCTCGGACTTCGTCCAGACGGTGGAGACCGCGCTGGAGGCCGTGCTGATGCACGCCACCCTCCGCGGCTGGGGGCCGTACCGGCGGACCCGGCCGGAACTGCTCGGTCAGGAGCCGGTCCCGGTGTGCGTACGGGACGCCTCGACCGGCCGGTGGAGCTACCGGGATCCGGCCGGCGAGCAGGTCATCGGGCCGATCTTCGACGAGGCGAAACCGTTCCACGACGGGAAGGCATGGGTACGGCGGGCCGGCGCGCTCGGCTGGGAGGTCATCGACCAGCGCGGCGAGTCGCTGTCCCGGCCGCGGCGGCTGCGCGAGGCGGCCCCGTTCAGCGAGGGCCTGTCCTGGGTCCAGCCGACCGACGAGCCGGACAGCTGGCAGGCCATCACCGTGGACGGCGAGGTCGTGGTGCCGGCCGACGGGTACCTCGATCCGCGGCCGTTCCGGTTCGGGCTGTCGGTGTTGCGCCGCGGCGACGGGGTGTTCGGCGCGATCGACCGGTACGGCGAGGTCGCGGTCCCGTTCGACTACGACCGGTTCTGCACGGCGACCGCGGACGGCCGGCACATCCTGGGCTTCACCGCCGAGCGGCTGGCCGTGGTCGACCGGATCGGCCGCCGCGGCGTGCTGGACACCGCCGGCCGGCTGGTGGTACCGGCCTGCTACGCCGACGTGCACATCCACCCGGTCGGGTTCCTGATCAAGCTGGACGACTCGGTCTACCCGCACCCCTCGGACGCCGACAAGGTGCCGGGCGAGCCGGGTAGCTGGGGCGCGCTGAAGCGGGACGGCAGCCTGCTGATCGAGCCGCGGCACGAGACCCGGGAGGGCATCCTGCGCGACATCGACAGCCGGCTACGCGACTCCCGCGCCGTCCTCTGACCCCCGCCCCCGACCCACCCCGTCCCATCCTCCCCCGGCCCCGCCCGCCCCGCCCGGTTGATCATGGCGTTATCTGTTCAGTAAACGCCACCCAACAAGACGACACCATGATCAACGGCCGTGCCGGCGTCAGAGGGGGGTGGCGCGGCGTTGGCCGGCGGAGCGCGGCGCCGCGGGTTCGATCGTCGCGGCGGCCTCACCGGCGGCGGCGAGGCGGGCGAGCAGGCGGTCGCGGAGCTGGTCGGCGACCTCGCGGTGCGACGCCAGGCCGGCCAGATTGGCCAGCTGGTGCGGGTCGGAGACGTTGTCGTACAGGACGTCCTCGACGTAGCGGGTGGCGGCCGGGTCCTGCCAGCCGTCCGCGTCCGGCGCGGTCACCGCGTACGTGTAGTCCCGGGTCCGGATCGCCCGGCCCACCTGCGACTCGGAGATCTGCACGTACACCTCCTCGGGCCAGTCGGTGGCGCCGCGCACCGCGTCCCGCACCGATCGGCCGGGCAGGTCGTCGTGCGGCAGGCCGGCCGCGTCCAGCAGGGTCGGCGCCACGTCCAGCAGGCTGACCAGCTCCGGCCGGCGACCGCCACCGGCGAAGCCGGGACCGTGGAACGCCAGCGGGATCCGGATCGACGCGTCGTGCGCGGACCGCTTGTACTCGCCGTTGCGGGTCTTGAAGTGGCAGCCGTGGTCGGTGGTGTAGCAGACCACGGTGTCGTCGAGCCGGCCGAGGCTGCGCAGCGCGTCCAGCAGCCGGCCGAACCCCTCGTCGACCCGCTTCACCATCCCCCAGTAGCCACCCAGGTGCTGCTGGGTGGAGCCGCCGAGCGCGGCCAGATCCGGCGGCACCCACCGGTTCTCGTACCGCTCCCGGTAGCCGTCCGGGGCCGGGTAGGCGTCCCGGCTGTTCTGGTGGTGCGGCTCGATCACCGACACGAACAGCAGGAACGGCCTGTCGTGCGGCCGGGACAGCCAGCGGATCGCGGCATCCACGAAGGCGTCCGACCGGTACCCGGGCAGCTCGTGCAGGACCCCGTCACCGTCGTACAGCTTCGCGTCGTAGGCGTCCGACATCAGCTCGACCGCGTCCGCGGCGAACCAGTCCTGGTACCCGCCGCGCAGTTCCGGCGGCACCGGCTCGTCGTCCATCTCGGCCAGGTGCCACTTGCCGATGTACGCGGTCTGGTACCCGCCGGCGGCGAACCGGCGGGCGATCGTGTCGGCGTCGGCGGGCAGTGGGATCCCGTTGCGGTACACCCCGGTGTCGGTCGGCCACCGACCGGTCTGCAGGCACGCCCGGGTCGGCGCGCACACCGGCTGGTTGGTGAACGCGTACTCGCAGAAGGTGCCGCGCTCGGCGAACCGGTCGAGGTTGGGGGTCAGCTGCAGCGGGTTGCCGTGCAGTCCCATCGTGTCCCACCGCTGCTGGTCGGTCAGGAACACCACGACGTTGGTCATCGAGCCTCACTTCAGTCCGGTCAGGGCGACACCGCGGACCAGGTATCGCTGGGTGAAGAAGAACAGCACCGCGGTCGGTACGAACAGCACCACGGCGCCGGCCGCGGTCAGGTTCCACTGGGTGAAGAACTCCTGGTTGAACATCGTCAGCCCGACCGGCATCGTGCGCATGTCCGTGGTGGAGGTGGCAAGCAGCGGCCAGAGGAAGTTGTTCCACTGGAACACGAAGGTGAACAGCGCCAGCACCGCGAGGGCCGGCTTCGCCTGCGGCAGGATGATTCTGAAGAAGATGCGCAGCTCGCCGGCGCCGTCGGCCCGGCCGGCGTCGATCAGCTCGTCCGGCAACGCGGCGAGGAACTGCCGCATCAGGAAGATGCCGTACGCGTCGCACAGGAACGGCACCACCAACCCCTGGTAGCTGTTGAGCCAGCCCAGCTGCGAGAACAGCACGTACACCGGGATCATCCGGACGAAGAACGGCACCATCAGGGTGGCCAGCACCGCGATGAACAGCGTCCGCTTGAACGGGAACGAGAACTTCGCGAACGCGTACCCGGCGAGCGGGTCGAGGATCAGGTGCGCGACGGTGATGGTGCCGGCCATCACGATGCTGTTGACGAAGAACCGCGCGTAGGGCACCTGGTCGAACAGCCGCTGGTAGTTGTCGAAGTGCGGGTGCGCCGGCCACAGCACCGGGTTGCCGGCCAGGATCTCGCCGTCGGACTGCAACGACAGGGAGATCATGTACGCCAGCGGGATCACCGTCAGCAGGCACACCACCAGTACCAGCGCGTAGCCGACGCCGCGGGCACCGGGGAACAGCCGGTCGTTGCGGTTGCGCTCAGGACTCGCCACGTTGACCCACCTTGAGCTGGATGAGCGACAGCACCAGGATCACGATCAGCAGCAGGTAGGACAGCGCCGAGGCGTACCCGAAGTCGCGGAAGCCGAACGCGGTCTTCCACACCTGGTACACGTACAGGTCGCTGGCGTTGTCCGGGCCGCCCTGGGTGACCAGGTAGGGCAGCGCGAACTCCTGCATCGCCGAGATGACGCCGATCACCGACACGAACAGCGTGGTCGGCGCGAGCAGCGGCAGCGTCACGTGCCGGAACCGGCGCCACACCGACGCGCCGTCCACCTCCGCCGCCTCGTAGTACAGCCCCGGGATGCCCTGCAGACCGGCCAGGAACAGCACCGTGGTGTAGCCGACCTGCTGCCAGATCGCGATCGCCACCAGGGTGGCCAGCGGATGCTCGGCCAGCAGGTTCTGGGTGGGCAGGCCGACGCTGTGCAGCGCCCGGTTGAGCACCCCGGTGTCCGGGTCGAGGATGTTGCGCCACAGCAGACCGACGATCGCGATCGAGGTCAGGTACGGCACCAGCAGGATGCCGCGGAACACCGACCGGCCACGCATCCGCTGGTTCAGGATGACCGCGAGCACCAGGCCGAGCACGATCGCGCCGACCACCACACCCAGCCCGTACTGCACGGTCACCCAGAACGCGTGCCGCGCCACCGGATCACCGAACGCCTTGGTGTAGTTGCCGAACCCGGCGTACACGTCGGCCCGCGGCCCGGTGAACACGCTGGTGTACAGCTCCCGGAACAGCGGGTAGAAGAACAGCAGCGCAAAGAACAGCAGCGCCGGGGCGAGGAAGGCGAGCGCGGTGCGGGCCTGCCGGCGGCGCATCGGCGCCCGCCGCCGGACCGGTGCCACGGCGGCGGCGCGCTCGACGGTGGCGACCACGGTTCAGCCCCCGACCAGCGTGGTGGCGCGGGACCGGAAGTTGCGCACCGCCTCGGCCGGGTCGCCGTTCTTGACGATCGTCGACTGGTACGCCGAGCGCAGCGTGTCGTCCAGCTGCGCCGCCTTGCCGGTGGCGTCGATGCCGTTCGGCCAGCTCTGCCCGTACCCGAGGGCCCGCGCCACCGCACCGATCTGCTTGTCGTCCTGCACCCAGCTCTGCTTCGCCCAGCTCTTGCGCGGCATCGTCACCCCGGTCTCCTTGGTGACCGCGTTCTCCACGCTCAGCGCGGTGAGCCGCTTGATCAGATCCCAGGCCAGGTCCTTGTGCTTGGCCTTGGCCGGGATGAACACCCCGCTGCCGGCGAAGTTGGTGGCCCGGACCTGGTGCTTGAGCGGCAGCGCCAGCCCGTAGTCCAGGTCCGGCGCGGTCTTCTTGATCGGGACGAAGTCCCAGGGCCCGCTGAGCATCATCGCGGCACGCTTGGCCACGAACAGCTTCTCCGGCCCCTCGTAGTCGGCGGTCGCCGACGGCGCCGGCGACACCTTGTACTTGTAGATCAGATCGTGCTGGAAGCGCATCGCCTCGATCGCCTGCGGCACCGGTGTCATGACCTTCTTGGTGTCGGGGTCCCAGTAGTGCACGCCGTTCTGCAGCATCCACGGCGACAGGTAGCCCGGGTCGGAGTTGATCGCCACGCCGTACCGGTCGCCCTTGGTCAGCTTGCGCGCCACCGCGAGGAACTCGTCCCAGTCCGCCGGTGGCTTGTCGATGCCGGCGGCGGCGAACATGGCCTTGTTGTAGAACAGCAGGTTGCAGGTCAGGTGCAGCGGTACGCCGTAGGTCTTGCCCTGGTAGCGCACGTTGCGCAGCGAGTTGGCCTGCCAGTCGTTCGGGAAGCCGACCTGCTCGCCGTCCTTGGCGATGTAGTCGTCCAGGGCCAGCGCGTCGCCGGTCGCCGCGTAGGACAGCGGCCAGCCGCTGCCGTCGTCCTCGACCAGGTCGGCCACCTGCCCGGACTGCATGTCCGCGGCGAGCTTGGTCTGCAGGTCCGGCCACTGGAACTTCTGCCAGTTCACCGTGATGCCGTGGTCGGACTCGAACTTCTTGATCAGCTTCTCGTACGCGGCGTAGCCGTGCCCGGCGTTCCAGTACAGCGTGAACGTCTTGTCGTCGCTGCCGCCGCCCGCGCTCGGCGCGTTGCCGCCGCACCCGGCCAGCGCGCCGACACCCAGCGCGGCCGCGGATCCGAACACGCCGCGACGGGTCCATCCGGTACCGGTGGTGCGGGGCCACGGTGTTGCCGGGTCCGCGGTGCGGTTCTCTCGCTCGACCATGGTGACTCCTCGTCTGTCTGGAGGTTCCGGCAGGAAGGGCTGTCGGCGCCCAACACCCTTCCGGTCAGGACCTCTGGTGGGCCGATCCGGCGTCGCCCGACGGCGCTCAGGTCGATTCGCGCACGATCAGCTGCCACGGTTGGGGTATCCGGTCGCCCGGCAGTTCGTTCGGCGCCGCGATGCGCTCGAACAGCCGGGTGACCGGGACGGTGAAGTCGAGCTTCGGCAGCCCGACGGTGGTCAGCGCCGGCCGGATGGCCGACCCCTCGGTACCGTTGCCGATGCCGGCGATCGCGAGGTCGCCCGGCACCGAGGCGCCCAGGTCGCGGGCGGCCCAGATGGCGTCGATCGCGCCCCGGTCGGAGGCGGAGATCAGCGCCGTCGGCGGCCGGTCGGCGCGCAGCAACCGCTGCGTCTCGACGTACGCGCGTTCCCGCACGTCCGCGCCCGGCACCACCAGGCGCGGGTCCAGCGGTACCCCGGCCGCGGCGAGCGCCGCCGCGACCATCCGGTACTTCAGCGACTGCACCTCGTCGTCCGGCGCGGCGAGTTCCACGTCGTGGGCGAGGTAGCCGATCCGGGTGTGGCCCCGGCCGAGCAGGTGCCGCACCAGGTCGGTCAGCGCGGCCCGCTGGGCCAGGTCGACCACGTCGAACCCGGCCGGCTCCAGCGCGTCGTGGAAGACCACCAGCGACAGGCCGCTCGCGGCGAGCCGGCGCAGCTCGTCCGGCTCGATCAGGGTGCCGTTCGCGACGATCGCCCCGTCCACGTACCGCTCCCGCAGCACCCGCAGCGCCGACGGCTGCGGCCGGGACGCCGCCGCCGGCTCGGTCGGCGGGCTGGACGGCAACGGCAGCGCGATCATCGAGTAGCCGGAGGTCGCACCGATCGTCTGCACCTGCTCGGCGAGCCGCTCGACCCACGGGTTGTCCGGCATCCGGTAGACCACGCAGACCAGTTCGGTGCGCCGCCGCCGCAGCGACCGGCCCGAGTGGTTGAGCCGGTAGCCGAGCTGCTCGACCGCCCGCAGCACCCGGTCCCGGGTCTCCGGGGTCACCGGCGTGGCACGGTCCCGCCGGCCGCTGAGGATGTACGAGACCGTCGCGGTGGAGACACCGGCCGCGGCGGCCACGTCGCGCTGGGTGGGCGCACGGCCCGCGTTTTCCGGCATCGCACCCCCTCGGCCCGTCGGTCCGCGATGGCTGGTTACACGATTACCCACGCGAGGTGGCGAAGTCAATACCATACCTTTCCTGTAGGAAAAGAACCTCCCGCGCGGCGCTCGACCCTTGCCGTGATCGACTAGCCTCCAACCGTGACGGTTCGGGCGCTGGCGGTCGATTTCGGGACGTCGAACACGGTTGCGGTCACCCGGGACTCCGATGGCCGGGCCACCGAGGTGCTGTTCGACGGCTCGCCGCTGCTGCCGTCGGCCGTCTTCGCGGCGCCCGACGGCGAGCTGCTCACCGGCCGCGACGCGATGCACTCGATGCGGCTCGCGCCCGAGCGGTTCGAGCCGAACCCGAAACTGCGGGTCGACGACGGCACGGTGCTGCTCGGCGACACCGAGGTGACGGTCGAGCGACTGTTCGCCGCCGTCCTGCGCCGGGTGGCCGACGAGGCGCACTGGCACGGGCACGGCCCGGTGGTGCTGACACATCCCGCCGGCTGGGGGCCGCGCCGGCAGGCGGTGCTGGTCGCCGCGGCCGACCGGGCCGGCCTGCCCAACGCCCGGCTCGTCGCCGAACCGGTGGCCGCCGCACACCACCTGACCCGCACCGCCGCCGCGCCCGGCCGCGCCGTCGTCTACGACCTGGGCGCCGGTACCGCCGACGTGTCGGTGGTGGCCGACGGCACGGTGCTGGCCGCGGAGGGGCTGCCGGACGCCGGTGGGCTCGACGTCGACACCGCGATCGTCGGATACCTGGAGGCCACCTACCGGGATCGCGACCCGGCCGGCTGGGACCGGCTGCGCCGGCCGGCCACGGCCGCCGATCGCCGGACCTGGCGGCAGCTTGCCGAGGATGTCCGCACCGCCAAGGAGATGCTGTCCCGCACCGCCCAGACGTTCGTCCACATCCCGCTGCTCGGCATCGACGCACCGCTGGGTCGCGACGAGCTGGAGCGAATCGCCACGCCGTTGCTGCTGCGGACCATCGAGGTCGCGACCGGCGCCCTCACCGCAGCCGGCGTGCCGATCCCGCCGCCGAGCCCGGTGCTGCTGGTCGGTGGGGCCAGCCGGATGCCGCTGGTGGCCACCCTGCTGCACCGGCACCTGAAGGTCGCACCGACCCTCGCCGACCGCCCCGACCTCGCCGTGGCCCTCGGCGCTCTCCTCCTCGCCGACTCCGCCGCCACGGCCGCTCCCGTCCCGGTGGCCGGTCGGCTGCCCGACCCACCACCGGCCAGTCCGGCGGCGCCGTCGACGCCAGCCCCGCCGGCAACTCCGACGCTCGCCACGGCACCGGCACCGGCACCGGCCCACGGTGGTGCCGCCGAGGGCACCGAGGTGGCGATGCCGGCGCTGGGCGAGTCGGTCACCGAAGGCACCGTCACCCGATGGCTCAAGCAGGTCGGCGAGTCCGTCGAGGTGGACGAACCACTGCTGGAAGTGTCCACCGACAAGGTCGACACCGAGATCCCCTCACCGGCCGCCGGCACCGTCCTGGACATCAAGGTCCAACAGGACCAGACCGCCGGCGTCGGCACCGTGCTGGCGATCGTCGGATCCGGCTCGCCCGCCGCGGCGCGGGCCGGCGCCGGCGAACCGGCCCCGACCAACGAGCCGGGCGAGACCGCGGGCAGTGCGGACAAGCCCCGCCCGGACCCGGTCACGTACACCAAGAAGCGGCACAAGCAGGCGATCGACGCCGGCAGCAAGGGCAGCAGCGTCTCCGTGGTGGTGCTCGTCTTCCTGTGGCTGTTCCCGCTGATCAGCAACCAGCTGGACGAGTACCACGGGGCGAAGTTCACGCACAACGTCTTCGCCTCGGCGATCATCATGTGCGCGGCGGCGGTGCTGGCCGCGGTGGTGTCCTTCTTCCGGCCGGTCAGCGCGCTCACGGTCGGGCCCGACGCGCTGCGGCTGGAACGACGACACATCTCCGGTGCGGTGGTCACCATCACGGTGCCGCGGCACAGCATCGAACGGATCGGCATCAGCACCAGCGCGCCGAAGAACAGGCTCGTGGTGTGGTGCCGCGACGGCCACACCCCGGACGGGTTCGCTCGGCTCGACACCCGGCCCGGCGGCGGCTCGCTGCTGTGCAACCTGAACGACGTGACCAAGGCCGACGACCGGACGGTCGAGATCCACCGGATCGGGTCGGCGATCGAGGCCCTCGCCGGTGCCGCCTACGCGGAGATCTGAGCGGCGCCCACCGGCGGCGGGGCCTTGGCGCCCCGGCATCATACGACGGGCATCGAACCAAGCGGGGTGCGGCGCCGCCGCGGATGGGACCGGTCACGACGGCCCGAGCCGGCGGTACCGCGGCGATAGGGTCGGGTTCATGGAGTTCCGACACCTTGGCCGATCCGGCCTGATCGTTTCCGAGATCTCGTACGGCAACTGGCTCACGCACGGCTCCCAGGTCGAGGAGGACGCCGCCCTCGCCTGCGTGCGGGCCGCGCTCGACGAGGGCATCACCACCTTCGACACCGCCGACGTCTACGCCGGTACCCGGGCCGAGACGGTGCTCGGCAAGGCGCTCGCCGGTGAGCGCCGGGAGGGGCTGGAGATCTTCACCAAGGTCTACTGGCCCACCGGCCCCGGCAAGAACGACCGCGGGCTGTCCCGCAAGCACATCCTGGAGTCGATCGAGGGTTCGCTGCGCCGGCTCGGCACCGACCACGTCGACCTGTACCAGGCGCACCGGTACGACTACGACACGCCGCTGGAAGAGACCATGACCGCGTTCGCCGACGTGGTGCGGTCCGGCAAGGCGCTCTACATCGGCGTCTCGGAGTGGCGGGCCGAGGAGATCCGTGCCGCCGCGAAGCTCGCCGCCGAGCTGCGCATCCCGCTGGTGTCCAACCAGCCGCAGTACAACGCGATCTGGCGGGTGATCGAGTCCGAGGTGGTGCCGACCTGCGAGGACCTCGGGCTCAGCCAGGTCGTCTTCTCCCCGATCGCGCAGGGCGTGCTGACCGGCAAGTACAAGGTGGGGCAGCAGCCGCCGGCCGGCTCCCGGGCAACCGACGACAAGGGCGGGAAGAACATGATCTCCCGCTGGATGCGCGACGACGTGCTGTCCCGCGTCGCGCAGCTGGAGCCGGTCGCGGCCGAGGCCGGGCTCAGCCTGGCCCAGCTCGCGGTCGCCTGGGTGCTGCAGAACCCCAACGTGGCCAGCGCGATCGTCGGCGCCTCGCGGCCCGAGCAGGTGCGGGACAACGTCAAGGCGGCCGGCGTCACCCTGGACAAGGGCCTGCTCGCCAAGATCGACGAGATCCTCGACCCGGTCATCGAGCGCGACCCGGCCAAGACCCAGAGCCCGGCGTCCCGGCCCTGATCACCAGCCTTACCACCGGCTGACTGCGCCGCCGGGCCGGGAACCCGGCGGCGCAGCCGGCGACGAGGCGTCGCCCGGCACCGTCAGCTGGCGGTGGTCGGGCGCAGGCTCATCTCGTACTCCAGGCGGTCGTCCTCGACAAGCCGGACCGTGACGACGCCCTGCTCGGACAGCTCGCGCCAGCACTGGCCGAGCCACGACTCGGCGTCCGACTGGCTGCCGAAGACCTCACCGGGGCCTTCGGCCGGCTCGCCGGCCTGGTCCAGGTATCGCCACATCCATGCCATCGGTCACACTCCTCGCCGCTGGACTGCCGCCGGGTTGCCGCCGGAATCTCCGGTAAGAGTACGGTCCCGCGGCGATGTCGGTGGCGGCCCGGCGCGCGCCGGCAGCCATTCATGGGCCAAGATGTCTCCCGTGACGACCGAGCAGCGGGTACTGGTACTGGGCGGGATCAGCTCCGGCAAGTCGAGCCTGGCCGAGCGAATGCTGGCGGAAGCACCGGGTGAGCGGCGCTACCTGGCCACCGGCCGGGACAATCCCGACGACCCGGACTGGCAGCGCCGGATCGCCGCGCACCGTGAACGCCGCGGCGACGACTGGCTGACCGTCGACTGCTCGACCGGGCCGGACGCCCTGATCGAGGCGCTCGCCGCCGCACCGGCGGGTGCCGCGGTGCTGGTCGACGACCTGGGCGGGTGGGCCGGCCTGCTGCTGGAGGCGGCCGGCGTGGTCGACGACGAGCCGGCGAAACCGAAACGCGCCACCAAGCGCACCTCCGCCGCCACCCGCAAACGCGGCGCCGCCAGCGCCCGCACCACCAGCGCGCGCGCCGCCACCGAGCCGCCGACCGGTGCGGCCGAAGCGGCCGCGGCGGGTGACAGCGCGCCGACGGGTACCGATGCCGCGGGCGCACCGTCCGACGACGCGGCGAGCGAGTCCGGCTCGCCCGCCACGGCGGGTGAGCGGGGCGCCGCGCCCGCAGCCGAGCCCGCCGACGGCGCTCCGGCCGGCGCGACCGACGGCGCCGAGCTGCTGGCGACCGCGCCGGCGCGGCTGGCCGCGGCGGTCGCGGCGAGCCCCGCCGGAACCGTCGTACTGGTCAGCCCCGAGGTCGGGCTGTCGGTGGTGCCGGCGACGCGGTCCGGGCGGCGGTTCGCCGACCTGCTCGGCGCGATCAACCGGGCGGTGGCCGACGGCAGCGACCGGGTCGCGTTGGTCGTCGCCGGCCGCACCCTCTGGTTGCCCGCCGACGGCGAGGCGACCGTGCCGGCTGCCGCGGCACCCGCCGTGACCCGGCAGCCGCCGGCCGAGGCGGTGCCGGCGCCGATGGACGCCGCGGAGCCCGTCGACGTCGGACCGGCCGAACCGGACGACGACATCATCGGTATCCGGCCACCGGACCGCATCGCGATCAACGCCGCCGAGGCGCGGCTGACCGCGCTGGCCAGCGGCGGAGCCGGCCTCGGCGCGCTGACCGAGCCGGTCGCCTGGGCGCTCGGCGCCGGCGATCTGGCCGGCGAGTGGGAATCGATCCGGGTGCTGCTGGTGGGCGCCGACCACGACGGCGGCGCCAGGGCCGGCGACCCGCCGGCGGCCAGCGCGATCGAGCGGGTGCAGGCCGGTACCGCGCCGCTCGCCCGCCTCGCCGACCGCCTCGGCGCCACGGTCGTCGTCGCAGACCTGGCCGAGGCCGGGGGCGCCGCGGCGGTCGAGCCGATGGAGACCGCCGACGTGCTCACCGCCGAGCAGGTCGACGCCGCGTTCGAGCTGGGCCGCTCGCTCGCCGAGCGGGCCGCGGACGAGGGCGTGCAACTGCTCGTACCGGCGGCGTGCGGCGCCGGCGTGCAGGCGGTGTCGGCGGCGGTGCTCGCCGCGGCCACCGGCAACGAGCCGGCGAGCCTGATCGGCCGGGTGGTGGGCGAGGCCGGCCGGGTCGACGACGCCGCCTGGATCGACCGCTGCGTGGCGGCCCGGGACGCACTGCACCGGGTCCGGCTGCGGTCCCGGGACAGCCGGTCGCTGCTGGCCATGCTCGGCGGGCCGGACCTCGCGGCGCTGACCGGGCTGATCATCGGCGCGGCGGTCCGGCACCTGCCGGTGTTGGTCGACAACCCGGCGACGGCGACCGCGATGGTGCTGGCGCGCGACATCGCGCCGAGCTCGCCGTGGTGGTGCCTGATCCCCGACCACGGCCGCGCGCCCGCGGTGCGTACCGTCGCCGACCTGCTCGGCTTCGACACCGTGCTGGACCTCGGGCTGGGCCTGGGCGACGGCTGCACGGCGCTGACCGCGGTCGGGGTGCTGCAGCCGGCGCTCGCGCTCGCCGCCAGCCTGCGCGGCTCGGACGCCGGCGAACCGGTACATGCCTGACCCGATCCAGCACGACCCGGACCCGGCGGCCGGTCGGCCACCGGAGCCGGCCGGCCCGGTCCGCGGCTGGGTCGCCGCGGCGCGGCTGTCGGTCAGCACGTTCACGGTGCTGCCGGTACCGGTCGGCCGGGTGGACCGGGCGACCGCCCGCGGCGCGATGGTGCTCGCGCCGGCGGTGGGCGCGGCGATCGGTGCGGTACTGGCCGGGATCGCGGTCCTGTTGCGGTCGGCCGGCGCGCCGCTCGGGGTGCTCGCGGTGGCGGTGGTGCTCGGCGCCGTCCTGGTGACCCGCGCCCTGCATCTCGACGGGTTGGCCGACACCGTCGATGCGCTCGGCTCCTACACCGACCGGGAGCGGGCGCTTGCCATCATGAAACGCTCCGACATCGGCCCGTTCGGCGTCGTGGCGCTGGTACTCGCGCTCGCCGCGCAGGTCGCCGCGGTGGTCGCGGTGGGCGCGCGGCCGGCGCTCGCGCTGCTGGCCACGCTGGTGGTCGCGGCCGGTACCGGCCGGCTCGCGGTGACGCTCGCCTGCCGTCGCGGCGTCCCGGCCGCCCGGCCGGACGGCCTCGGCGCGCTGGTCGCCGGCACCGTACCGGGATGGCTGGTGGTGGCCGCGGCGGTCCCGCTGGCCGCGATCGGGCTGTTCGCCGACCCGGCCCGGCCGTGGCTCGGACCGGTCGCGGTGCTGCTGGGCCTGGCCGCCGCGCTGCTGCTGGTCCGGCACGTCACCCGCCGCCTCGGCGGCGTCACCGGCGACGTCCTCGGCGCCTGCGTCGAGCTGGCCGGCACCTTCACCCTCACCGTCCTCAGCTGCTGAGCGATCGACCGCAGTTGCCGAGCGGTCGAGACCACCGAAGGCACCGAGCCACCGACGCCGCCGGGCCGCCGCACTGCCGAGCGGTCGAGCCGTCGACACTCGCTGGCCGGTGGGTGTCGACGGCCGGTGGTGGGCCGTCCGGGTGGCGGCGGATCAGTCCGGTTCGGCGTCGTAGCCGGTGGTCAGGCGGCGCGGCGCGGCGGCCCGCCAGGCCGCGACGACGAGCGCCCGCAGCACGGCCGGCTCGATGCGGGCCAGCTCCACCCGGACCCAGCCGAACCGGCCGGTCGTGGGTGCCACCGCGTAGGTGTCGGGGTCGCGGGCCACCAGCGACGCCTGCTCGTCCGGGGTGGACTTGACGGTGGCGTGCGGCTCGTCCGGTGCGGCGACCGCGAACATCTTGCCGCCGACCTGGAACACCGTCTCGGTGCCCCAGGTACCGACCTCCTCGGCGCCGGGCAGCCCGAGCGCGATCCGGCGGACCTGCTCGAACGTGGCACCGGCCATCATTTCACCGAGGACGGGACGAACGGCGGTTTGACCACCTTCATCGGCGCCCGCCGGCCGCGGACGTCCACCTCGACCTCGGCGCCGGCGTCCAGGTTCGCGGCGGTGTCCAGCAGCGCCAGGCCGATGCCACGCTTCAGCGTCGGGGAGAACGTGCCCGAGGTGACCTCGCCGACCCGCTGCTCCCCCACGTACACCGCCATGCCGGGACGCGGGATGCCCTTGCCGGCGGCCGACAACCCCCACAACCGCCGGGCCGGGCCGGCCTGCTTCTCGGCGAGCAGCTTGTCCCGGCCCCAGAACGCCGGCTTCTTCCAGCCGACGGCCCAACCGGCGCGCGCCTGTACCGGGCTGATCTGCATCGACAGGTCCTGGCCGTGCAGCGGATAGCCCATCTCGGTACGCAGCGTGTCGCGCGCGGCGAGGCCGGCCGGCCTCACCGCGAGGTCGGCTCCCTCCTCCAGCAGCGCATCCCACACCGCCGCGGCGTAGCGCGCCTCCACGACCAGCTCGTACCCGTGCTCACCGGTGTAGCCGGTGCGGCAGACGACGAGCGGCCGGCCGCCGATCGTGCCCTGCTCGAAGCTCATGTACCCGTGCCGGGTCGGCGCACCGAGCCGGGCCAGCAGGTCGGCCGACATCGGCCCCTGCACGGCGATGATCGCGTAGTCGTCGTGCCGGTTGGTGACCTCGATGCCGGCCGGCGCCTCGGCGGCCAGCCGGCGCACCACCTCGGCGGTGTTCGCCGCGTTCGGGATCAGGAACACGTGGTCGTCGGCGAACCGGTACGCGATCAGGTCGTCGACCACGCCGCCGGTCGCGTCGTCGCAGCACAGCGTGTACTGGGCCTGACCGGCGGCGATCTTGTCCAGGTCGCCGGCCAGGCACGAGTTGACGAAGTCGACCGCGCCGGCGCCGCGCACCGTCGCCTTGCCCAGGTGGGACACGTCGAACACACCGACCGCGTTACG
This sequence comes from Actinocatenispora thailandica, assembly GCF_016865425.1. Classification (NCBI taxonomy): domain Bacteria; kingdom Bacillati; phylum Actinomycetota; class Actinomycetes; order Micromonosporales; family Micromonosporaceae; genus Actinocatenispora; species Actinocatenispora thailandica. The sequence continues at coordinate 4,144,614 of NZ_AP023355.1, forward strand.
CACCGCGTTGTGCTCGGCGAGCACCCCGCCGCCGGCGTACTCCAGGGGCATCTCCCAGCCACCGAACGCAGCGAACTTCGCACCGAGCGCCCGGTGCCGGTCGTGCAACGGGGAATGCTTGAGGTCGGTCATGGGTGGCAACCTACCCGCCGGCCGTCGACCTCTAGCATCGACTCCGGTCCGGCCGCGACGGCGTCACGACGCAGCGCGAACCGGACACCGCCACAACGACGTGGTCACCCTGTGACCGTTACGGAGGCTTCGCGTGAGTTCGCTTGCTCTCGCCGACACCAACCTTGCCAGCCTGCCCGCCGACGCCGTCGTCGTCGGGCTGTACCGGTCGGCCGACGGCGCGCCGACCCTGGCGCCCGGCGCGGCGGAGCTCGACGCCGCCTTCGACCACCGGCTCGTCGACACGCTGGTACTGCTCGGCGCCACCGGCGCCGTCGGCGAGGTGACCCGGCTGGCCAGCCTGGGTACCGTGCCGGCGCCGCTGGTCGCCGCGGTCGGCCTGGGCGCCGCCGAGGATGCCGACGACGAGGCGGTACGCCGGGCCGCCGGTGCCGCGGTCCGGGCGCTGGCCGGTTCGGCGACCGTCGCGCTGGCGCTGCCGGCGCTGCGGCCGGCGGCGGAGGGCGCCGCGCTCGGCGGGTACCGGTTCACCCGCTACCGCGCGGCGACCGACACCGACCGCGCGCCGGTGGCGAAGATCCAGCTGGTCGTGCCGGATGCGAAGGACCGGGCGGCGAAAGCGGAGCTGAAGCGGGCCGCGGCGCTGGCCGACGCGGCGAGCTTCACCCGAGACTGGGTCAACTCCCCGGGCAACGAGCTGCGGCCACCGGCGTTCGCCGACGCGGTGTCGAAGGCGGCCACCAAGGCCGGCCTCGCGGTCGAGGTACTCGACGAGAAGGCGCTGCGCAAGGGCGGGTACGGCGGCATCCTCGCGGTCGGCCTCGGCTCCGCGCAGCCGCCGCGACTGGTCCGCCTGGCGTACTCGCCGCGTGGCAAGGCCGCCGCGAAGGTGGCGCTGGTCGGCAAGGGCATCACGTTCGACACCGGCGGGCTGTCGATCAAGCCGGCCAAGGGCATGTGGGAGATGAAGAGCGACATGGCCGGCGCCGCCGCGGTCGCCGGCGCCATGCTCGCCATCGCCGCGCTCAAGCCGAAGGTCGAGGTCGTCGCGTACCTGCCGATGGCGGAGAACATGCCGTCCGGCTCGGCGTACCGGCCGGGCGATGTCGTCACCATGTACTCGGGGACCAGGGTCGAGGTGCTCAACACCGACGCCGAGGGCCGGATGGTGCTGGCCGACGCGATCGCCCGGGCCTGCGAGGAGGGCCCCGACTACCTGTTCGAGACGTCCACCCTCACCGGCGGCCAGGTCACGTCGCTGGGCCACCGGATCGCCGGCGTGATGGGCTCCGAGTCGCTGCACGAGCGGGTGCGCGCGGCCGGCGAGCGGGTCGGCGAGCCGATGTGGCCGATGCCGCTGCCGGAGGAGATCGCCAAGCTGATGACCTCCGACGTCGCGGACCTGTCGCAGGTCGCGACCGGGATGGACCGCTCCGGTCACATGCTGCAGGGCGGTTACTTCCTCTCCCGGTTCGTCGCCGACGGCGTCGACTGGGCGCACCTGGACGTGGCCGGCCCCGCCTACCACGAGTCCGAGGAGTACGGCTACCTGCCGAAGGGCGCCACCGCGGTGCCGTTGCGGACGTTGGTCGAGCTGGTCGTCGACGTCGCCGACAACGGCTGAGCGGGGGGCACCGCTTTGCGCTGAGGTGCTGCCCGAAGCGCTCGTGTCGGCGCTGGGTTCGTTTGTTGGCACCCGCGAAAGGCCACCTCTGTTGGTCTTCTCGACCCCTTGTGGGGGAACGTGGGGAGCAGACTTCGCCCCTCCCCACACCCCCACCCCTCCCCGTCTGCAACGCGACGCGACGCGAGCGTTGCCGTGAGGGGTGGCCGGGCCGCTTCCCTGTACGAACAGAGGTGGCCTTTACACCGCCAGCCCACGGCGGCGTACCTCAGCGCGGAGGTACAGGAGGGCATGGAGGTACAGGCCAGGTTCAGTGCGAGGCGCGCTGGCGGGCGTTGTAGTCGCGCATGCGTTGGGGGTAGCCGAGCTTGCCCACGTCGTACACCGGGATGCCGACGCGGCGGCCGAAGGCGAGGGCGGCGGGATGAGTGAGGCGCCGGCGGGTCCACTCACCGTCGTGCCCGATCAGGATCACCGTCTGCCCGGTCATCAGTGTCGCGGGCTCCAGGTACGCCTCGACACCGGTGCGACTGGCCACGAACCGCTCCAGGTGCGCCAGGTCCGCCGGGTCCGCGGCCTGCTCCGCCCGTGCTCCGCGACCACGCTGGACGCGCCGCGCGAACAGTCCCACCGTTCTTCCTCCTCGCCGGTGCCGATCATGGTCGCCGCACAGCGTACGGCCAGCGAACCGTGCGGCGCGCGCCGCACGTCGACAACTCCTCATACCGGCACGAACAGCGCCATCGGGGCCGGGGTCGCCGAGTATGACGGGTCTCATGAACGGGCGTTCGTGTCCGGGTGCCAAGATGGCCGGGGCACGCAACGGCGCGGCACGGCGAGGCGGGAGATGACGTGAGCGAGGCAACCGACAGCTATGACGTGGTCGTCCTCGGTGGCGGCAGCGGTGGGTACGCCACCGCGTTGCGCGCCGGCAGCCTGGGGCTGACCGTCGCGCTCGTCGAGAAGGACAAGGTCGGCGGCACCTGCCTGCATCGGGGTTGCATCCCGACCAAGGCGTTGCTGCATGCCGGTGAGGTCGCCGACGCCGCCCGCGACGCCGCCCAGTTCGGCGTGCGTGCCAGCCTGGACGGTGTCGACCTGGCCGGCGTCAACAAGTACAAGGACGGCGTCGTCACCCGGCTGTACAAGGGGTTGCAGTCGACGCTCGCCGCGCGCGGCGGCATCAGCACGATCGAGGGCACCGGTCGACTGGTCGCCCCGGACACCGTGCAGGTCGGCGACCGGCGCATCACCGGCCGGCACGTGGTCCTCGCGACCGGGTCGTACTCCAAGTCGCTGCCCGGGCTCGCGGTCGACGGCGAGCGGGTCATCACCTCCGAGCACGCGCTCTCGCTCGACCGGCTGCCGGAACGGGCGGTGATCCTGGGCGGCGGCGTGATCGGCGTCGAGTTCGCCAGCGCCTGGCGCTCCTTCGGCGTGGACGTGACGATCGTCGAGGCGCTGCCCCGGCTGGTCGCCGCCGAGGACGAGGAGGTGTCCAAGGCGGTCGAGCGCGCGTTCCGCCGCCGCGGCATCGGCTACGTCACCGGCAGCCCGTTCACCGGGGTGGAGAAGACCGCCGAGGGCGTCCGGGTCGCCGTCGAGGGCGGCAAGACGTTCGACGCCGACCTGCTGCTGGTCGCGGTCGGCCGCGGTCCGGTCACCGCCGACCTCGGCTTCGAGCAGCTCGGCCTGGCGATGGACCGCGGGTACGTGACCACCGACGAGCGGCTGCGCACCAACCTGCCCGGGGTGTACGCGGTGGGCGACATCGTGCCCGGCCTGCAGCTCGCGCACCGAGGCTTCGCGCAGGGCATCTTCGTCGCCGAGGACATCGCCGGCCTCGACCCACGGCCGATCGACGAGGCCGGCATCCCGCGGGTCACCTACTGCGAGCCGGAGGTCGCCTCGGTCGGCCTGACCGAATCCGCCGCCCGCGAGCGGTACGGTGCGGACAAGGTGGAGACTCTCACCTACAACCTGGGCGGCAACGGCAAGAGCCAGATCCTCAAGACCCAGGGTTTCGTCAAGCTGGTCCGGGAAGGTGACGGTCCGGTCGTCGGTATCCACATGGTGGGTTCCCGGGTCGGTGAGCTGATCGGTGAGGCACAGTTGATCTACAACTGGGAGGCGTTCCCGTCCGACGTCGCTCCGTTCGTCCACATGCACCCGACCCAGAACGAGGCGCTCGGCGAAGCACACATGGCTCTTGCCGGCAAGCCGTTGCACGTCCACAGCTGACGCCGCCCGGGTCGGTGCCCACGCACCAACCCGGGCACGCGCCAGCCTGAATCGCAAGCGAGGAGTCCTACCCATGCCGACCTCGGTCACCATGCCGCAGCTCGGAGAAAGCGTCACCGAGGGCACCGTCACCCGGTGGCTCAAGCAGGAGGGCGACCGGGTGGAGGTCGACGAGCCGCTGCTCGAAGTCTCCACCGACAAGGTCGACACCGAGATCCCGTCGCCGGCCGCCGGGGTGCTGTCCCGCATCGTCGTACCCGAGGACGAGACCGTCGACGTGGGCGCCGAACTGGCGCAGATCTCCGGCGACGGCGAGTCCGCCCCGACCCAGCAGGCCGCCGAGCCGCCGCAGCCCCCGGCATCCCAGCAGTCCGAGCCTGCCCAGCCCGAGCCTGCCCAGTCCGAGCCTGCGCAGTCCGAGCCGGCCCCGCAGGCACCGGCGCAGCCCGCCGCCCCGCCGGCGCAGCCGGAGCCGGCGGCCGAGGCGCCGGCCCCGTCCGGCGGTGCCGCCGAGGGCACCGAGGTGGCGATGCCGGCGCTGGGCGAGTCGGTCACCGAAGGCACCGTCACCCGATGGCTCAAGCAGGTCGGCGAGTCCGTCGAGGTGGACGAACCACTGCTGGAAGTGTCCACCGACAAGGTCGACACCGAGATCCCCTCACCGGCCGCCGGCACCGTCCTGGACATCAAGGTCCAACAGGACCAGACCGTCGACGTCGGCACCGTGCTGGCGATCGTCGGATCCGGGGCGCCGGCCGCGGCGCCGAGCCGGCCCGGCCAGCCCGCACCGGCCCCGACGCCCGCACCGACTCCCCCGGCTCCGACTCCGGCGCCCGCGCCGGAGCGGCCCGCGGCGCCGATCGCGCAGCCGGTGCAGCAGACCGCACCGGCCGCCGCGCCGCAGGTTGAGCGGCCCGCGCCCACCCAGCAGGCCGGCGGCGACGGGCCGTCCGGCTACGTGACACCGCTGGTGCGCAAGCTCGCCGCCGAGCACGGCATCGACCTCGGGTCGCTGACCGGCACCGGTGTCGGTGGGCGGATCCGCAAGCAGGACGTGCTGGACGCGGCCGAGGCGAAGAAGCAGGCGGCCGCGAAGCCGGCCGCACCGGCACCGGCACCGGCAGCGGCGGCGCCCACCGCGGCGCCGAGCCCGCTGCGCGGCCGTACCGAGAAGCTGCCCCGGATGCGGCAGGTCATCGCCAAGCGGATGGTCGAGTCGCTGCAGACCGCCGCGCAGCTGACCACGGTGATCGAGGTCGATGTGACCCGGATCGCGCAGCTGCGCGCCCGGGCCAAGAACGAGTTCGCGGCGCGGCACGGCGTCAAGCTGTCGTTCCTGCCGTTCTTCGCGCTGGCCGCGGTCGAGGCGCTGCGGGAGCACCCGAAGCTGAACGCGTCGATCGACACCGAGCAGAAGACGGTCACCTACCACGACACCGAGAACCTGGCGATCGCGGTGGACACCGACCGTGGGCTGATCGTGCCGGTGATCCACAACGCCGGTGACCTCAACCTCGCCGGGCTGGCCCGACACATCGCCGACCTGGCCGAGCGCACCCGCGACAACAAGGTCAGCCCGGACGACCTCGCCGGCGGTACTTTCACGCTGACCAACACCGGCAGCGTCGGCGTCCTGTTCGACACGCCGATCTTCCCCCAGCCGCAGGTGGCCATGCTGGGCACCGGCGCGGTGGTGAAGCGCGCGGTGGTCGTCGACGACGAGAACCTGGGCGAGATCATCGTGCCGCGCTCGATGGTCTACCTCGCCCTGTCGTACGACCACCGGCTGGTCGACGGTGCCGACGCGGCCCGCTACCTGGCGACGGTCAAGGAGCGGCTGGAGGCGGGCGACTTCGAGTCCTCGCTCGGCCTGTAACGACGATCGATCCGTCGGGGGCGGTCCGCTGCGCGCGGGTCGCCCCCGACGTCGTCCGTACCGTCACCCCGCGGTCCGCACACCGGTCGGCTCGTACCGCGAGCGGCGCCGCCGGCAGGCCGTTCCCCACCGCCAGCCCGGAACGCCGTTCCCGACCGCCGTTCCCGACCGCCGTTCCGACCGCCGTTCCGACCGCCGTTCCGGACCGCCGTTCCCGACGACCCCGCTCGACCGCCGGCCCGACGGCGTCAGCGGCGTAGCGAGCCGGTCGCGACGACCAGGCCGGTACCGCTGAGCCGGACCGTGTCGCCGTCGACCCGCACCGCCAGGCGGCTGGGCCGGCCGACCGCGTGGCCCTGCACGATGACGACCGGCCGCGCCCCGTCGACCAGCCCGTCCCGGACCAGGACGACCGCGAGCGGGCCGGCGGCGGTACCGGTCGCCGGGTCCTCGGCGATGCCCATCCGCGGGTTGACGAAGCGCAGGTGCGCGTGCGCGCCGGGCTCGGCGGGGTCGAGGCTGAACACCGCGCACCCCTCCCCGCCGACCGCGTCGAGCACCGGCAGCAGCAGGTCGGGTGCCGGCCGGATCCGGTCGACGGCGGCCCGGTCCCGCGCCTGGACCAGCAGGTGCCCGGCGCCGGTGGACACCACCTCGGCGACGCCGTTCGGCGCCAGGTCGGCCGGATCGAGGCCGAGCGCGGCGGCAAGCGCGGTCCGGTCCGCGGCGGCGCGACCGAACTCGGGCGGCGCCTGGCCGATGGTCACCGTGGCTGGTCCGGTGCCGGACACCGCCACCTCGGTCGGGTAGCGCCCGGTGCCGATCTGCTGGACGAAGCCGGTCCGCCCGGCGGGCAGCCGTCCTCGCTCGGCGAGCAGCGCCGCGGCGCCGAGCGCGAAGTGGCCGACGCCGTACACCTCGGCACCGGTCGGGGTGAACGCCCGCAGCCGCCAGTCGGCCCCACCCCCGGCCGCCGCCAGCACGAACGCGGTCTCCGACTGGTTGAACTCGCGGGCGATGGCGCGCATCGTCGGCTCGTCCGCATCGTCCGCGTCCAGCACCACGGTGGCCGGATTGCCGGTGAACGGCGCCGTCGCGAACACGTCCACGTACCCGAATTCCATCCGCCCATGGTCCACCTCACCCGGGCGCCCCGGGCGACCGGGCGGCGCCGCGGCGAGACCGGTTCCCGGTTCGGCGCGCTCCCGCCGGCCGGGAGCGCTGCCCCGCTCCCGCACGGGCCCGCTTCCGGTCCGGACGGTTTTCGCTCTCCGGCACGCCCGGCCGGGCCCGCTCCCGGCCGAGCCAGCTGCTGGTCGGGCCTGTTTGAGGCCCCGGCCCGGTCCCGGGCCGGGCGGTTCCCGGTCAGGCAGGCTCGCCGAGAGCGGCGAGGCCGGTGCGGGCCAGCCGGGCGGCGCGCGCGACGTCGGCCGGGCCGGGCCGCCCACCCAGCGCTGCCCCGGCCAGCAACAGGCACCGTTCTGCCTCGCGCCGGGCCGCGCCGCCAGCCGAAGGCGCGACCGGCCCGGCGTCCGGCGGCGGCCCCGGCACCGCCGACCCGGCGTCCAGCGCCAGGCCCGGCACCACCGACCCGCCGTCCGGGGGCAGGCCCGGCACCGCCGACCCGCCGTCCGGCGCCAGGCCCGGCACCACCGACCCGCCGTCCGGGGCCGCGTCGAGCGCGGCCTCCAACCGGGCGCACAACGACCTGGCCCGGTCCAGGCCGGTCGCCACCGCCCGGCGCCGGCGTACCAGGGTGCCGGCGACCGGCGCGGCGGCCAGGGCGGCGAGCACGACCGCGCCGAGCACCCAGGGCAGCGCGGTCATGCCGCGTCCAGCGCACGGGCGCGCTCGCGCAGCCGGCCGATCCGGTCGGCCAGCTCGTCCAGGTCGGTGTGCCGGTCGGCGTGCTGGCTGTCGGCCAGCGCGGTCAGGTAGTCCGCGGACAGCCGGCCGAGCCGGTCGGCGGCGACGCCGGCCGCCTCCGGCGACAGCTCGACCATGATCAGCGCGACCTCGGCCAGCTCGCCGTCGAGTTCGGCGTACCGGGCCCGCCGCCGCGCCCGCCGCACCAGCGCCCGGGCCGCCACCCGTACCGTGCGGCCGAGGCCGGCACGCACCCCGAACACCCCGGCGACGACCAGCACGACCAGCCCGCCCGCGACCAGGTACCGGTAGGTCGGCACGCTGAACCGGCGCCGGTGGTCGAGCAGCGAGCCGTCCGCGATGTTCGCGTCGTAGCGCAACACCACCTGGTTGACCTGCGCGGCCACGTCTCCGGTCAGGTAGCCGGTGGCGGTGGAGACGACCGACCACTGCACGAAGTCCCAGCCGAACCAGTCGACGGTGAGCGGCAGGTCGTCGCTCTCGCAGCCGTACTCGAACTCCCCGCCGACGAACACCGCCACCATCAGCCCGTCGATCCGGTCCACGGCGGCGGCGCACGCCTTGCCCGGGTCCTTCGCCTGCGCCGAACCGGGCTCGAGCACCTCGACGGCGATCGGCCGGACCCCGATCGCCCGGCGGATCGCGGCCGTGTCGACGTGCCCGGCGCCGGGCTGCACGTACACCACGTGCTGACGCAGCGTGTCCACCACCGACCGGTACGGCGAGACGAGCAGCGTCAGGTCCGACCAGGTGGCGACGAGGATGCTGACGATCAGACCGATCCCCACCACGATCGGCCACCGGGGCCGGCGTGGCCCGGACGCACCGGCGGACTCGCGGGCGCGCTGGGCGGCCGACCGTTGCACCGCGCGACGCCGGATCTTGCGGAGGCGACGCTCGGCGCGGGTGGGTCGCGGGGTCGACCAGGCGGCCTGCCGGACGGCGCCCGGCTGGTCGGCGCGGCGGCGGCTCATGACGGTTCCGTGTCGTCGGCCGGTACCGCCGGCACGGACGCCGCTGCCGCCACCCGGGCGAGCTGGTCGTCGGCGTCGTCCAGGGCAGCGGTGGCGGTCGCGGCGTCGCCGCCGGCGGCCACCAGATCCCGCGCTGTCCGGTACCGCTCGGCGGCGCGGGCGAGCAGGTCGTCGCCGTCGACGTACCGGGAGAGCTGGACGAGCCGGGCGCCCGTGCCGGCGACGCGGGCCTGCAGCCCGGCCCGGCGGGCGGTCTCGGCGCGGCGGCGGTCCCGGCGGCGGGCGACCAGCCGCCAGCGCACCGCCAGGGTGCCGGCCAGCAGCACCCCGACGGCCGCGGCGAAGATCCACGGCAGCCAGGTCAGCACGATCGGCAGCGGGTCCGCGGCCCGGTCGGGGTGTTCGACCACGGCGGCGTTGGCCCGCGCCTTCCCGTAGTACTCGGCCACGAGCAGGCCGATGTTGGCGGCGGGTGGGCCCCACTTGGCGGTCTGCTCGAAGTACTGCCCGTAGTAGCCGTACACGGCCGCGCTCTGCAGCCGCGGGTCCGGCCCGGCGAGGTCGGTCCACTGGCCCCGGACGACGACGATCAGATCGCCGGGGAACCGCGCGGCGAGCTGCCGGGCGAGGTTGTCGGGTGCGCCGGGCGGCAGCGTGGCGAGCCGCACCGCCGGGCCGTCGGCGATGTCGTCCCAGCGTGCGGTCGCGGTCACCGTGGGCAGCCCCGGCGCGGTGTAGACCCGGTGCGCCGACAGCCCGGCGGCGACGGTGTCGACCAGTGTCGACGGCGCGTCCGGCAGCCGCGACGGACCGTCACCGTTGCGCGACTTGCCGTCGATGCCGGTGAGCACCATCTCGGTCATCTCGTGGGTGGTCAGGATCTGGCGGATCTCCGACATGGTCGACGGGGTGACCGACCCGCCGTCCGGCTCGATCCGGACGGTCAGCCCGGTCACCACGACCAGCTTCCCCGCGTGCTCCGGTCGCGTGGCGGCGAGCTTGCCGACCTGCTTGTCGTACGCCTTGTAGCTGTCGAGGCCGGCGAACGGCAGCGCGAGCACCCGCGCCTTGCGGTGTGCCAGTGCGGCCCGAATCCGTTTCTCGTCCAGCACGGCGGGGGCGCCGGGCAGCCGGGCCACCCGGTCGGCCGCGACCGCGGCGCGCGCCTGGGCCAGCGTCCAGCCCAGCGTGGTGGGCGCCGCGGGCGCCTGGACCGAGGGCACCGGGTGCGGCTCGGGCCGCGGCGGCTGCCGGGCGCTGCGGTAGATCAGCGACCCGACCGGCCAGCCCAGCCACACCACGACCACCAGCGCGGCGATCGCGACACGGCGGAGGCTGTTGCGGCGGGAGGCGGGCACGGCAGCAGTGTAGAGCGGCCGGGCCCGTCACCGGCCTGACCGCGGCGGGGCGATGCCGCGTGGTGGGCGGCGGGACGGCGTGCCAGGATGGCCCGGTGCCGGAGAACGCGCTGTTGATCATCGACCTGCAGTCGGTGTACCTGCCCGGGATGTACCGGCCGGGGCCGGTGCTGGACCGGGTGGCCGCGCTCGCCGACCGGGCCCGCGGCGCCGGCGCGCCGGTGGTGTACCTGCGCCAGGTCGTTCCGCCCGACGAGGTGCCGGCCGGCGCCGACCCGCGGGAGCTGCTCGGGCCGGTGGCGCCGCACCCGGGCGATGTGGTGCTGGACAAGCACAGCGCGGACGTGTTCCTGGACACCGGGCTGGCCGAGCTGCTGCGGGACCGTGGCGTGCGGCGCATCGTGGTCACCGGCTACAGCACCGAGTTCTGCGTGGACACCGCGGTGCGCAGCGGGCTGTCGGCCGGGTTCGACGTGACGCTGGTGACCGACGGCCACCTCACCTCCCTCGACGACGATCCGACCGCGCTGGCCCCGGAGGCGGTCGTGGCGCACCACAACCGGGTGCTCGGCGCGATCGGGTACGCGCATCACGCGGTGACGCTGACCCGCGCGGCCGACGTGCCGTTCTGACCGCGGCGCCGGTGGTAGGCGACGATCAGCGCGACGAGCAACGGTACCCACAGCGTGACCGGCAGGTAGCAGGCGAGGAACACCGCGTGCCAGAACGGCGTGGTGAAGCCGATCCCGTTGTTGCCGTCGAAGTAGTTGACGAACGCGAAGGCCCACAGCCCGGCCAGAGCCAGCGCGCCGGTGCTCGCCACGGTGGTGGCGAACCACCGCCGTACCGGCCGGCCGCCGATCAGCGGCAGCCACCGGGGGAACACCTCCCCCCACGGCCGGACCAGCCCGAACGACAGCAGCGCCACGGACTCCGACAGCAGGGTCAGGCACACGATGTAGATCTGGGTACCGACCCCGATCTGCGGCGCCGCGCCCGCCGCCAGGGCGCCGGTCGGCAACCCGAACGCCAGCGCCAGCCGCCACAGCCCGGACGGCAGTACCACCAGGGGGATCAGATGGGCCACGAGTTCGGCCCAGCGTCGTACCGGTTCGGTTCGCATCCTCCGAGGATCGGTGCCGGGCGCGGCGATCTCCTCCCCGCCGACCGGGACGCCGCTCCCCCGCCGGAGGGAACAGCCGGGTTCCTGTCGGCCGGAACGACGACGGCGACCGCCGCTCCCCACGGCAGGGCGCAGCGGCGCCGGGCGGTGATCCGCCCGCCCGGCGCCGCTGGTGCCGGCCGGTCCGGGTGGTCCGGGTGGTGATCCGCCCGGCCCGGCCGGTGCCGGCCGGGCGGTCAGCAGTCGCGCAGTTCCGGCGACTGGTTGAGCAGCTGGCCGCGCGGCGAGACGAACGCCCGGTACCGGTCGCTGTCCACGACGGACGGGGTGAACGCGGCGACCCGGTGACAGTTCTGGAAGGCGAGCACGACGCCGAAGTGGCGCTCCAGCGCGCCCCGGATCGAGGTGGAGGCGAGCGCGCGCAGCAGCTGACCGCGCTCGGCCTCGGTGGGCGGCGGGGTGGCGTCGTCGGCGAAGCCGTCCGCGCCGACCCGGCCGGCGACGGCGCCGACGGTACGCCACGCGTACGGCAGCGAGTCGCGCACGCAGCTGAGGAAGGCGGCGTCGTCGACCTCGCCGGCCTCGGCGGCGGCGAGCAGTTCCGGTGACACGTCGAGAGACATGGATACTCCTTTGTAGACAGTCCGGTTTGGACGGTTCGGGTGCTGCCGGTGCGGCGCATCGCCCCGGGCCGCCGGACCAGCGGTGCGCGGTCCGGCGGCTGCCGGCTCAGCGGTGCGCGGGTTCGGGGTACGGCAGGGCGAAGTCCGGGTCGATCTGGCCGGCGAGGTCGGCGCCGACCCGGTCGTTGCCCCAGGCGTGGGCGTTGCGCAGGTGGAACTCGGCGGCCCGCCGGGCGTACTCGACCGGATCGCGTTCGGCCGAGCCGACCCGCGCGACCAGCTCGCCGAGCAACGCGAGGTTGGCCGGTTCCAGCGCGGCCAGCGGGCCGACCCGGCCGCGCTCGGCGGCCCGGACGTAGTCGGAGCGGCCGACGGTGCCGACCAGCGCGGCTCCGAGCTGCTCGCGCAGGAACGCGGCGTCCTGCGCGTCGGAGACCTTGTTGCCCACCGCGGCGAGGCGCACCCCGTGGCCGGCCGCGTGCCCGGCGTACTGGCGGTACACCCCGACGCTGCGCAGGGTCGGCTCGCACACCACGAAGGTCTGGTCGAACCGAGTGAACAGGCCGGAGGCGAAGGCGTCGGCGCCGGCGGTCATGTCCACCACCGCGTACTCCCCCGGTCCGTCGACGAGGTGGTTGAGCAGCAGCTCGACGGCGCCGACCTTGCTGTGGTAGCAGGCGACGCCGAGGTCGGAGGCGGCGAGCTGGCCGGCGAGTGCGAGTCGCACCGGCCCGACCGCGCGCACGACACTCCGGTACACCGGGTTGTCTCCGGTGACGGTGAGCAACCGAGAGCCGCGGCCGGGTGGGGTCGTCTTGATCATCGCCGCGGCGCTGGCGATCCGCGGGTTGTCGCCGCGCAGGTACTCCTTGAGTTCGGCGAGGTGGTCGGCGAGCGTGGGCAGCCGGGCCGCCTCGTCGGCGGGCAACCCGAGGGCCTCCGCCAGGTGCTGGTTGATGTCGGCGTCGATGGCGAGGACGGGGGCGCCGGCCTCGGCCAGGTAGCGGGCGAGCAGGGCGGACAGCGTCGTCTTGCCGCTGCCACCCTTGCCGACCAGGGCGATCTTCACGTGCTTCCTCTCGGACTCGAACGGTGTAGATGAAATTAGAATTCATTTTCATCTAGCCCACAAGGCGACACGCCCGTCGAGCCGGACGGCCGGCGCGAACGAAATTTCGCCACAAAAGGTACGGTCGAGTCAGCTCCGCGCCGACCGCGGCCCGAGCGCGACGAGATGTGGGAGATCTAACCGTGAGGATGGGGCGAATCGCACCCCGTGGATCGAACGCCGCGCGGGCGGCGCAACGCCCCCGGATCGCGCCACGTTGGGGAACCGTCCGATCACGTAACGCAGCGCGATCGTCGCGGGCGACCGAATGCGGGGGTGCCGGAACGTCCGCTGTATCTTAATCTCGGCGGTTGACCCGGCGTTAACGCGCGCTTGACCCTAGGCAAACGCGACCCGCGGGCTCGATGTCCGTCCATCACCGAAACCCCGTGTCTGGGAGGTGCCCACCCTTGGCACTGTTGAGCATCGTCGTGCCGGCGTACAACGTCGAGGCCTATCTGGGACCGTGCCTCGACTCCTTGCTGGATCAGACCTTCGCCGACATCGAGCTGATCGGCGTCGACGACCGCTCCCCGGACCGCTGCGGCGCCATCCTCGACGAGTACGCCGCGCGCGACCCCGGGTCCGCGTCGTGCACCTGGCCGAGAACGCCGGCCTCGGCGGCGCCCGCAACGCGGGGCTGGCCGAAGCCACCGGGGAGTACGTCTGGTTCGTCGACAGCGACGACTGGGTCGCCACCGACTGCCTCGCCACCATCGCCAAGCGGCTCGACGCCGAGAAGCCCGACGTGCTGATGCTCGGCCACGTCAAGTCCCGGTGGGACGGCTCGACCGGCCGGGACGGGTACAACTGGCTGCTGCGCCGGATGCCCGAGGAGCCGTTCAAGGCCGAGGACTTCCCGCGGATCGTCTACGTCTTCCCGTCCGCCTGGAACAAGGTGATCCGCCGGGACCTGCTGACCCGCCTCGACATCCCGTTCCCCAAGGGTTACTACGAGGACATCCCCGTCACCTTCCCGCTGCTGCTGGCCGCCGAGAAGATCTCGGTGCTCAACATGACCTGCGTCTACTACCGGCAGCGGCGCGACTCGATCCTGCGCAGCGGCGGCGAGCGGCACATGGAGCTGGTCGACCAGTACCGGCTGGTCTGGGAGCGGGTGCTCGCCCTCGGTGACGTGCCCGACTCGCTGATCTCCGAGCTGTACCTGCGGATGGTGCGGCACCTGTTCTACATCATCGGCTCCGGCCGGCTCGGCGCCCACCAGCAGGAGTACTTCACCCGGGCAGGGGCGCTGGTGCGCGACACCCGGCCGGCCGGCTTCGCGACCCCGGACGGCGTGGTCGGCATCCGCTACCGGCTGCTGCTCAGCGGCTCCTGGCCGGCGGCGGTGATCCTGCGCCGGGGCTGGCGGGTGTACAAGAAGGTCAAGCAGAAGGCTCGCAAGGCGTACCGCACGACCCGGCGTGCCGGCGGCCGCACCAAGGGCTGGCTGCGCAACCGTGCCGTCATGGCCCACTACGCGGTGCAACGGCGCCGGCCGCTAGACGACAAGCTCGCGCTCTACTGCGCGAACTGGGGCCGCGGCTACACCTGCAACCCGAAGGCCATCTACGAGAAGGCCCGCGAGCTCGCCCCGGAGGTCCGCGGGGTCTGGGCGGTGCGGCGCGAGTCGGTGGACGACATGCCGGCCGGCGTGCCGTACGTGGTGCTCGACACCCCGGCGTTCTACTCGGTGCTGGCCCGCGCCAAGTACATCGTCAACAACAACAACTTCGGCAACGAGTACGTCAAGCGCTCCGGCTCGGTGTACGTGCAGACCCACCACGGCACCCCGCTGAAGCGGATGGGCGTGGACGAGCGGGCGCTGGGCCAACCGGCCGCCGAGCACCGCGACGCGCTGAAGCTGCTGATGTCCCGGTGCGACAACTGGGACCTGAACATCAGCTCCAACCTGTACAGCACCGCCGTGTGGCGGCGCGCCTACCCGTGCTCGTTCACCACCCTGGAGTACGGCTACCCGCGCAACGACGTGCTGAGCACCGCGACGCCGGAGCGGATCGCGCAGATCCGGGCCGGCCTGGGCATCGCGCCCGACGAGCGGGTCATCCTCTACGCGCCGACGCACCGCGACTACCAGGGCCGGTTCAACCCGTTCCTGGACCCGTCGGACCTGGCCGACCGGCTCGGCCCGGGCAACCGGGTGCTGGTGCGCGCGCACTACTTCTACAACGGCGTGTTCAAGGGGCACGGCCCGATCACCTCGCCGTACATGCAGGACGTCTCCACCTACCCCAGCGTGGAGGAGCTCTACCTCGCGGCCGACGTGCTGATCACGGACTTCTCCTCGACCATGTTCGACTACGCCGTGCTGGACCGGCCGATCGTGATCTACGCTCCGGACTGGCCGGTCTACCAGGTCACCCGCGGGGTGTACTTCGACCTCGCCGCCGAACCGCCCGGGTTGTTCGCCAGCACCGCCGACGATCTGGTCAACGGGCTGCGCAGCGGCGCGTACGACTCGGCCGAGACGACCGCACTGCGGGCCGCGTTCCGGCGCCGGTTCGCCGCGATCGACGACGGGCACGCCGCCGAGCGGGTGGTGCGGTCGGTGCTGCTCGGCGAGCAGGTCACCGCGCCGAACGCGATCCCGACCCAGGCGAGCCCGCCGAACGGCGCGCCGATCGACGACGCCGAGGAGGAGGCCGGTGCGGACGACGCGCCGGTCGACGAGCGGCCGATGTCGGAGGAGGAGCGCCGCGCCGACCCGGTCCCGGAGACCGTGACCGACTGACGCCGGAGGAGATGTGCGCACGGTGCCCCTGCTCAGCGTCGTCGTCCCGGCCTACGACGTGCAGGACTACCTGGGCGAGTGCCTGGACTCGCTGCTCACCCAGCGGTTCACCGACGTCGAGGTGATCGGGGTCGACGACTGCTCCCCGGACGGCTCCGGCCGCGTCCTGGACGAGTACGCGGCCCGCGACCCCCGGCTGCGGGTGCTGCACCTGCCCGTCAACCGGGGCCTGGGCCCGGCGCGCAACGCCGGGCTTGCCGCGGCGACCGGCGAGTACGTGTGGTTCGTCGACAGCGACGACTGGGTCGACGAGCAGTCGCTGGCGCGGATCGCGGCGCGGCTGGCCGCCACCGAGCCGGACGTGCTGCTGCTCGGGCACGAGATCAACCATCCGGACCTGCGGGTCCAGCGCGACCCGGGCGACGCGCTGCTGACCGGGCTGCCGGCCACCTGCACGGCCGCCGAACGGCCGGAGGTGTTCCGGGTCTTCCCGTCCGCCTGGAACAAGGTGGTCCGGCGCGAGTTCCTGCTGGGCCTGGGCATCGACTATCCCGCCGGCTGGTACGAGGACCTGCCGGTGAGCTACCCGATGCTCGCGGCGGCCGGCTCGATCGCCGCCACCGACGCGGTGTGTTACCACTACCGGCAGCGCGGCGGCTCGATCCTCGCCACCGGCGGCGCCCGCAACCTCGACCTGATCAGCCAGTACGAGCTGGCCTTCGCCCGGCTGGCCGCGCTCGGCGAGGCCGCCGCGCCGCTGGTGCCGGTGCTGTACCGGGTGATGGTCAAGCACCTGTTCGTGCTGCTCGGGTCCGGCCGGATCGGCGCCGCCGACCGCCGGGCGTACTTCCGCCGGGCGTCCGACCTGGCCCGGCGGCTCCGGCCGGCCGGGTTCGTCCCGCCGGCCGGCGGCGACGGGGTGCGTTACCGGCTGCTGGTCTCCGGTTCGTGGCCGGCGGTGGCCGCGGTGCGCACCGCGTACCGCGGCGCCCGGGACGGCAGGCGGGTCGCCCGCAGGGCGCGCCGCCTCGCGCACCGGGGCGGCAGCCTGGCCGGCAAGAGCCTGCTCCGCGGCTACTACCACGCGCAGCTGCGCCGACCGGTCGACGAGCACCTGGCGCTGTACTGCGCGTACTGGGGTCGCGGGTACGCCGGCAACCCGAAGGCGATCTACGAGAAGGCTCGCGAACTCGCGCCGGCGGTGCGCGGGGTCTGGGCGGTGACCGCCGAGGCCGCCCGCGAGATGCCACCAGGCGTCGAGTACGTGGTGCAGGACACGCCGGCGTTCTTCCGTGCCCTGGCCACCGCGAAGTACCTGGTCAACAACAACAACTTCGGCAACTACCTGGTGAAGCGGCCGGGCACGGTGTTCCTGCAGACCCACCACGGCACGCCGCTGAAGTCGATGGGCGTGGACGAGCGGCGGCACCCGCTGGCGCCGGCCGGAAAGCACGCCACCACGCAGAGCCTGCTCGCCCGCTGCGCGGCCTGGGACTACGACCTGAGTTCCAACGGCTACAGCAGCACCATCTGGCACCAGGCGTACCCGGTCGACTTCCGCACCCTGGAATACGGTTACCCGCGCAACGACGTCCTGGTCGACGCGACCGCGGCGCAGGTCAGCGCGCTGCGCACCCGGCTCGGCATCGGCCCGGACGAGACCGTCGTGCTGTACGCACCCACCCACCGCGAGTACCAGCCGCACTACCGGCCGCTGTTCGACCCGGCCGAGTTCGTCGCCGCGCTCGGGCCGCGGCACCGGCTGCTGACCCGGGCGCACTACTTCTACGCCGAGGGCACCGGCGCCGAGCCGGGTGGCGCGGTGCTGGACGTCTCGTCGTACCCGGTCGTCGAGGAGCTGTACCTGATGGCCGACGTGCTGATCACGGACTACTCGTCGGCGATGTTCGACTACGCCGTGCTGGACCGGCCGATCGTGATCTACGCGCCGGACTGGAACGTCTACCGGGACACCCGCGGCGTCTACTTCAACCTGGCCGCGGCGCCGCCCGGGTTGTTCGCCCGGGACTACGCCGAGCTGGTGGAGGCGTTTCGGACCGGCGCGGTGGACACCGCCGCGACCCGGCAGCGCCGGGCCGAGTTCCGGGACCGGTTCTGCGGCTTCGACGACGGCCGTGCGGCGGAACGGGTGGTGCGCAAGCTGATGCTGGGCGAGGAGCCGGAGCTGCCGGCCGCGGCGCGCCCCGACAGCGCCGGCCAGCCGGGGCGCTGACCGGGCGGCACGCGACGCCGGCCGGGACCCGGCCGCCGCGCCGCAGCCGCGGCGGGTCGGAACCCGGCCGGAGCGCGGACGGTCCGGCAGGACGAAGCACGGCCGGCGACCGCGCCGCACGGGTTCCGGCTCAGTCGCCGCGGATCGCGCCGGGTACCCCGAGCAACCGCGGCGGCGGCGCCGACGACCCGTCCGCATCGGCGACGGCCGCGGTCGGGCGGGGCGGCGCCGGGCGGCTCCGAGCGGCCCCGATCGCCTGGTAGAACTGCTGCACCGCCTCGGCGTTGTAGCCCTCGTAGTCGAACCGCGGGTTCGGCACCGCGCCACGCAGGTGCGCCCGCATCCCGTCGGCGAGCCCGTCGTCGGTGCGCGGTACCACCAGGCCCACGCCGTCCGGGAGCGAGCCGCGGACCGAGGCGAAGTCGGTGGACACCACCGGCAGGCCCAGTACCCGGGCCTCCAGGATCACCATCGGCTGCCCCTCGTAGTCGCTGGACAGCACGAAGCAGTCGCCGTGCCGCAGGATCGCGTGCGGGTTGTTCTGCTGGCCGGTCAGGATCACCGACTCGGTCAGCCCCAGCTGCTCGACCAGCTCTTCCAGCTGGTGGTACAGCGGGCCGCTGCCCACGATGATCAACCGGGTCGCCGGGTCGGCGGCGTGCACCTGACCGAACGCGCGGATCAGCCGGGCGTGGTTCTTCTCCGGCGAGCAGCGTCCGACGGTGACGAAGGTGGTGACGCCCGGCGCCGGGTGGATGATCCGCTCGATCAGCGCGCGCCGTTCCGCCGCCTGCCGCAGCGACTCCTGCCGCTTGGCCTCGTCCACCGGGTCGTCCCCGGTGTCCGGCACGACGCCCTCCTCGCCGCCGGTCTCACCGCCCTCCGGCGCCGGCAGTTCGGCGAGCAGGTCGGCGCCGGCGGCGGCCAGGATGGCGCGGTGGTTGATGGTGTTGACCGCGGCGGTGAACTCGGCGTCACCGGCGATGTCGCCGAGGTTGGCCCGGTTGATCTCGGCCAGCGCGGGCGAGACCGACACCAGCTTGTCGAAGTGCCGGTACGTGGTGGCCACGGCGCCGAGGCCGGCCTCCAGCGGTCGCCGCCCGTTCACCTCGCGCAGCCGGTCGGCGGCCATGTCGTTGTGCATCCAGATCGACCGGCAGCGCGCCGGTGCGGTCAGGAACACGTAGTCCCAGAACGGCCCGTACCCGCTGAAGTCGACGACGTAGTCGAAGCGGGCGTCACCGAACACCCGGCGGAACTCCTCGGCGAACAGCCTGTTCTGCGCGGCCAGGTCGACCCGGGGGGCGGTCAGACCCTGGGCGAGCAGCCGCCGGCGCGCGAGCGTGAACCGCTTGCTGCCGTTGATCCCGCCGACGTACGGGAACAGCCGCACGTTCGGGTTGATCTTGGCCTCGTTCTTCATCCGGTCCTCGCTGCGCCGGCGGTAGCTGTACAGCGCGGACACGTCGAACCGGTCGTAGTCGATGTTGTCCAGCAGGTTGAGCATCGAGGTGGTGATGCCGTTGGTGCGCATGCCACCCAGGTAGATCAGGATCGACTCGCGCCCGTCGGTCAGGTCGCTGCGCACGTCGTAGCCCTGCCGGCGGCCGCGGAACACCACGTCGACCACCCGCCGGGCCGCTCCCCCGTCGTCTCGGGGCACGTAGTCGGCGGCGGCCTTGGCGTACCGCGGCTGGCAGGCCACCGCAGCGTCGTCGTCGGTGCCGAGCCCGTCCAGCATCGCGGCGAGCTCGTCGATCCGGTCGGTCACCGGCCCCGGCCAGTCCTGGGTACCCACGTACAGGCCGCGCTGGTCGCCGTAGTCGGCCAGATCCGGTACGTGGAACAGGATCGGCCGGCCGGTCGCGAGGAAGTCGTAGAAGATGCTGGAGTAGTCGGTGACCAGCACGTCGGTGACGGCGAGCGCGACGTTGGCCGGTACGTCGTTGGGTACCAGCAGTCCGCGCAGCTCCGGCCGGTCCATCGCGTACTTGTAGACCTGCTGGTGCACCTTGAGCAGCACCCGGTAGCGGGTGGTGTCGATCCGTGCGTTGAGTTCGGTGATCCGGGCGAGCAGTTCCTCGGCGTCGTCCTCGGCGCGGTGGAACGAGCTGCCCTTCCAGGTCGGCGCGTACAGCACGATCTGCTGGCCGGGGTCGATCGAGACGCCCCGGTCGCGCAGCTGGCCGCGGATCTCGCGCACCTGCTGCGGGGTGGCGAACTGCCGGTCGATGCGGGGGAAGCCCTCCTGGATGATCGACCCGCGGTAGATGCCGCGCAGCTTGTACGCGGTCTGGTACATCTGCTGGGTCATGAACTCGCTGCCGGACAGCAGGTAGTCGGCCATCACGAAGTTGCGCACGATGTTGCGGGTGTCCGGGCCGCCGCCCTCGATGTCGTAGCCCATCTTCTTCAGCGGCGTGCCGTGCCAGGTGTTGAGGTAGATCTGCCCCTCCCGCTTGCCGAACTGCGGCGGGAAGGTGGCGTTGTTGATCAGGTACTTCGAGGTCGCCAGCGCCCGGTAGTAGGCGGCCGAGTTGGTCCTGACGAAGCTGACGTTCGGGTACCCGGCGAAGCGCTGGATGGTCGCGCGGTAACGGTGGAAGTCCGACAGCGCCCACACGTGCTGCAGGTGCTGCTGGTCGGGCGCGGCGAGCAGTTCGGTGAAGATCGCTTCCGGATTGCACAGCATCCCGTTGCCGGAGAACGACTCGTACAGCACGGTGTCGCGTTGGATCGGTGCGGCGCGCCAGTGCGCGTGCGACTCGAACTGCTTGATGATCTTGATGCGGTGCCGGATCCGGCGAAACTTCGCGCTGAACCTCGATCGCGCCATCTCTCTCCCACCCGCGCCCCACCTGCCGGGCGCACCCCCGCTGCGCAGGGTCACTCGGCGACATCTGCCTGTTGCGGCCACTACCCGCGCGACCACGCCACGACGCGGCACCTGCCGGCGAACCGGGCGCGCGTCGGGCCGGTGCCGCCCCACCGGCACCTGATCGCCCATCACGGCGATCCGATTACGATAACCGACTCATTTAAGTACTTGGAGTCACCTCCCCTGGTAAGAGCGATGCCAACGGAGTCCCAAGCAGACCGTTCGGTCAGCAAGAGCTCCCCCAGCCATCGGCCAATTCCCACGTTCCGCTGCTGCCCGACCACGCGCTGAGACATTCTCGAAAACGACCCGAGAGGTGGCGGGGACACGGCGACGTGCCCGCCCGGACACCTCCCGGCGAGTACGGCGGCGGCGCGGCGAGGAGGGGGCATGGCAGGCGCGCGGTCCGCGGCGGTGTCCGGTCGCCGGGACGCCGAGCGCGGCGCGACGCCCGGGCGCCGGTTCGGTGCCCTCGCGCCGGTGCTCGGCCTGTACCTTCTCGCGGCACTGTTCGGCCTGCTGGTGGCGCGGAAACTACCCTGGAGCGGGGACACCGGGGTGCACCTGGCGGTGATCGAGCAGTTCGGTCGAAACCTGCACGATCCGCCCGATCCGATGACCGGGGTCGCCGAACCCGGCAACGTCTACTATTCGCCGTTCACGCTGCTGCAGGCGCTCGCCTTCCGGTTCGGCGGGCTCGACCCGTGGACGATCTTCCGGATCTGCGCGGTGGCCGACGCGCTGCTGGTCGCAAGCGGCATGCACCACTTCGTCCGGCGCCTCAGCCGGGTACCGGCGGCGCCGCTGTGCGCGCTCGCCGCGGTCGTCCTGGTCTACGGCACCCAGCTGCTGACCTGGTCCGGCGTGTACGGGCTCGCCTCGCTCGGCCTGACCCTGTACTACCCGAGCACGTTCGCGCTCGGCATCACCCTGCACCTGTGGGGCGTCCTGGCGTACGCGCTCGGCGGCGGCCGGGGCTGGTGGCCGTACCCGGTGGCCGCGGTGCTCGGCGCCGACGTACTGCTCGACCACCAGTTCACCGCGCTCGGCGCCGGCTTCGGCGCGATCGCGCTGCTGCTCGCCCACCTGCGACAGCTCACCCTGCGCCGCGGGCTGGCGCTGGCCGGCGCCGCGGTCGGAGCCGCGGCACTCGTCGCCGCCTGGCCGTACTTCTCGGTCACCTCGCTGCTGGGCGGTACCGGCGCGCTGGACGCCATCCACCGGCCGCTCTACCGCAACATCTTCGACGTGTACGGCCTGGGCCTGCTCATCGGCGTCCCGGCGCTGGCGCTGCGGTTCCTGCGCCGACGCACCGACCCGCTGGTGCTGCTCGCGGCGCTCACCGCCGTGCCGGTCTGCTACGGGCTGCTGACCGGCTCGTACGCCTGGGGCCGCGCCTGGCCGATGCTGCTGCTGGCGGGCCAGGTCGCGGCCGGGATCGAGCTCGCCACGGCGCTGACCACCGGCCGCCGACCCGTCCGGGTGTTCGCCGGGACGCTGGCGGCGATGGTGCTCGTCGTCGGCGGCTGGACCCAGGCCGGCGTGCTCGCCTACCTGGCGCGCGTCCCGGCCCCGATCGCCGCCCGGATGCAGATCAAGCACAGCTGGGGCGACTACCGGTGGCTCACCCGCCACCTGCGGCCCGGTACCCGCATCCTCGCCGGCACCTACCACGCTCAGCGGATGGCACCGGCGTACCGGATCTATCCGGTGGCGTCGGTGTATCCGGAGCCCTGGCTGCCCGGCGACCAGCGACGCCGCACCGACGAGACGGCGATGCTGGACCCGGCCACCCCACCGGCCCAGCGCAGCGCGCTGCTGCACCGGTACCGGGTGCGCTGGCTGGTCGCCTACCCCAGCCAGGCGGCTCGGCTCCGGGCGGCGGGGATGCGGTTGACGCCGGTGGCGCACAGCCCGCGGTACCCGCGCGACGGGCTGTACCGGATCGGCTGACCCGGCCGGTCGGGTGATCCGGCCGGGTGGGGCCGGACCGGCCCCGGGATCCGACCGCGCCGGCCGGTGCCGGCCGCCGGGCCCCGCGAACGGTCAGGCCTTGGCGTAGTCGTGGTACTCGTCCAGCACGTCCTCGATCGGGCCGTCCTTGATCAGCTCGCCCTTGCGCAGGTAGATGCCGCGCTTGCAGAACCGGCGCAGATCGTTGTCGGAGTGCGACACGAGCACCAGGGTGCGGCCCTCGGCCAGCATCCCCTCGATCGTCTTGTAGCACTTCTCCCGGAACTTGCGGTCGCCGACCGCGAGCGCCTCGTCGACCAGCAGCACCGGGTGCTCCAGCTGGGTGATCACCGCGAACCCGAGCCGCACCTTCATCCCGGACGAGTAGTGCCGGATCGGCGTGTCGATGAACTCCGCCACGTCCGCGTACTCGACGATCGCGTCGAACCGCTGCTTGATCTGCTGCTGGCTCAACCCGTGCATCGCCGCGACGATCTGCACGTTCTCCCGGCCGGTCAGGTCGCCGGAGAAGCCGGCCGACAGCGCCAGCAGCGGCGCCACCTTGCCCCGGCACTCCACCGTGCCCTCGTCCGGGGTGAGCACCCCGGCGATCATCCGCAGCAGGGTCGACTTGCCCGTACCGTTCGAGCCGATCAGGCCGACGGCCTCGCCCTCTTCGATGCTGAAGTTGATGTGCCGCAGGGCCCAGAAGTCGTGGCTGATCTGCGGTCCGCGGCTCTTGCCGCGGAAGATGAACATCTCCCGCAGCTTGCGCTGCCGCTTCCGGTTCTTGCTGAACCGGATGCCCAGGTCGTGCGCCTCGATGATGGTGCTCATCGTCTTCCTACAGCTCCTTGAGCACGGCCGACTCGGCCCGGTTGAAGACCCACCAACCCAGGATGAACACGATCAGCGACCCCGTCGCCGACATGATCACCAACTGTGCGCTGGGGAACATCGGTGCGATCCACGCGCCGTGCTGCAACTCCATGATCCCCACCAGCGGGTTGCACTGGTAGAGGAACTGGAACCAGCCGGGCAGCGTGGACGGGTCCCCCGGGGTACCGATGACCCGGGCGAGCGGGTAGATGACCGGTGCCGAGTACATCAGGATGCGCACGATCAGCCGCGTCATCCGCTCCACGTCCCGGAACAGCACGTTGAGCGGGGCGAGAATCAGCGACACCCCGATCAGCAGGACACCCTGGATCAGCATGCCCAGCGGGATCGCGATCAGCCGCCAGGTGAAGTAGCCATCGAAGATCAGCGCGAAGACCAGCACCACCGGGATGCCGACCAGGAACTCGACCGAGCGGGCGAACACCTTCGAGATCGGGAAGATCTGCCGGTGCACCCGCATCGTGGTGATCAGGCGGGACTGCGAACTCAGCGCGTGCGCCGACTCGGTGATCCCGGCCGACATCCACATCCAGGCGAAGATGCCCGAAACGATGAACAGCGGGTACCCGGCATGGCCGAGCATGTTCTCGTCGCCGCTGCGGTGGTAGAGCACCCCGAAGATGAACCAGTAGATCAGCGCCTGCACGAGCGGATCGATCAGCGACCACAGGTAACCGAGCATCGAGGACTGGTACTTGACCGCCAGGTCCCGGCGGACAAGCATGCCCATGACGCTGCGTTGTCGCCAGAGCGTTCCGACTTCCACCGTCAAGATTTCCTCCGATTTCGCCTGCCCGTGGGCCGTCGGCCGGCGAAGGGTAGCCGGCGAGGGGATCGAATCGACCCAGAGCATCACGCGCCCGAGGTGGCGGCGCAGACTATCACCGCGGAGCCCGAGATGTTCCAGAATCGTATAGCGCCCATTCGGCGGACGGTCAGCCAGCACCACCCGTTCGCCGCCGATGATTCAACCGTAGGCACAAGATCGTTTACCCGCCGGCCGGCCGGTCCTGGTCCGGCAGGTCGCGACACCCGGCTTGCCCGGCCGCGAACACCGGCCGGGCAAGGCTAACCGGCACCCCGCCGAGCCGGCCACCGACCCGAATTCGCCCGCACCGTCCGGATACGTACCCCGTGATCCCGGCGGGAACCCGTCTGCTGGCGCACACTGCCCGGCCGGCACCGGGAAGCGAGACTAGGCTCGCAGGGTGACCGACATCGCGCTGCGGGGGCAGGCGGCTCCCACCGAACGGCTGGAAATCGTGCGCGCCGGCCTCGTCGACTACCGCGTCGCGTGGGACGAGCAGCGCCGCATCCAGCAGGCCCGCATCGACGACACCGGGCCGGACACGCTGCTGCTCCTGGAGCACCCGAGCGTCTACACCGCCGGCAAGCGCACCGAGCCGCTGGACCGCCCGACCGACGGCACCCCGGTGATCGACGTCGACCGTGGCGGCAAGATCACCTGGCACGGACCCGGTCAGCTGGTCGGCTACCCGATCATCAAGCTGCCCGACCCGGTCGACGTGATCGCCTTCGTGCACCGGGTGGAAGACCTGGTCATCTCGGTGTGCGCCGAGTTCGGCGTGCCGACCACCCGGATCACCACCCGCAAGGACATGCGCGGCGGGGTGTGGGTGCTCGCCGACGACCGCGGCCCGACCCGCAAGATCGCCGCACTCGGGATGCGCGTCTCGCACGGGGTGACCGAGCACGGCTTCGCGCTCAACTGCAACTCCGACCTCACCGGGTACGACCGGATCGTGCCGTGCGGCATCCGGGACGCCGGGGTGACCTCGCTGTCCTACGAGCTGGGTCGCGACGTGCCCGTCGCCGAGGTGCTGCCGATGGTCGAGTCCCGGGTGCACCTGCTCTTCCCGTGACCGGCCCGACCGGGGATCGACGCGGGTGGGCCGGCGCCGGTGGGGCGGGCACCCCACGGTGCCCGCCGGTGGGGCGGGCACCCCACGATGCCCGCCCCCGCGTCACGGGGTGAGGCGGTGCAGGTCGCGCGGGAACAGCGTGACCTCCCGCACGTTCGCGGCGCCGGTGAGCCGCGCCACGAACCGCTCCAGCCCGATCGCGAACCCCCCGTGCGGCGGCATCCCGTGCCGGAAGAACTCCAGGTACGAGGCGTACGGCTCGACGCTCTCGCCGCGCGCGGTGATCGCCGCCACGTAGTCGGAGTAGCGGTGCAGCCGCTGCGCGCCGCTGATCAGCTCCAGCCCCCGGAACAGCAGGTCGAAGCCGCGCGAGTAGCCGGGCCGGGCCGGGTCCGGGTGGGTGTAGAAGGCCCGCTTCGCGGTCGGGTAGCCCTCCACGATCAGCCACTCCGACCCGTACTCGCGCTCCGCCCACGCCGACAGCCAGCGCTCGTGCGCCGGCGCCAGGTCCTGCTCGCCGGACAGGTCCTCCCCCGTCGCGGCGCCGATCAGCTCCAACGCCTCGGCGAAGTGCACGGTGGGCAGCTCAGCCGGTACCTCCGGCAGGGTGATCCCGGCCGCGGCCACGGCGGCGCCGGCCGACTCGGACATGGTGGCGACCATCCCGGCGAACACCTCGCGGATCACCCGGATGACGTCCCGGTGGTCCCGGACGAACCCCAGCTCGGCGTCCAGCGAGGTGTACTCGGCCAGATGCCGCGCGGTGTCGTGCGGCTCGGCGCGGAACACCGGGCCGACCTCGTACACCCGCTCGAACACGCCGACCATCGCCTGCTTGTAGAACTGCGGGCTCTGCGCCAGGTAGGCCCGCCGGCCGAAGTAGTCGACCCCGAAGACGTTCGCACCCGACTCGGTCGCGTAACCGACCAGCTTCGGCGTGTGCACCTCGGTGAACCCGAGGCCGTCCAGCGTGTCGCGGAAGCCGCGCACCCCGGCGGCGGCCAGCTCCAACGGCGCCCGCTGCCGCGCGTTGCGCAGCGCGAACGGCGCCGCGTCCAGCATCGTCGGCAGGCTGGCCCGCAGTTCCGGCCGGTACAACTCGAACGGCAGCGGCTCGGCCGGCTCGGACAGCGGTGCCCAGGTCGGCTCGACGACCTCGACGCCGCCCGGCGCGACCGGGTTCGCGACCGCACGGCCGACGACCTCGACGACGGTCTCCTCCGGCAGCTGTTCCAGCAGCTGGCGGGCGGCCGGGTCGGACACCACGAGCTGGGCCAGGCCGGCGCGGTCGCGCAGGATCAGGAACGCCACGGACTTCAGCAGCCGCCGCCGGTGTACCCAGCCGGCCAGCCGGACCTGCTCGCCGGCGTGCCCGGCGAGCTCGGTGGACAGAATTCGTTGCACCACAACACCTCCTCGTACGAATACGCGGACCCCGCGGGGCTGCGAGCAGAGGAGGACGGTGGTGAGGAGCGCCTCGCCGACCAACACGCCGCCTGTCGCAGCCCTGTTGGTGTGGGCGACGGGGCAAGGTCGCGGTGCCACCACACCTTCGCCGCCACGGAGGCGGCCTTACGCGGCGCCGGCGGGCCGGCATCGCTGGCCCGATCACGGGGGCCGGCCGGCGGGGCTTGGGGCCGCGGACCCGGACCGGGCCCGTCGCGCCGTTGTTCCCCGCGGCTCGGGAGGGTCTTCACGCGTGGTCCGGAGGCCGCCGTCACAGCGGCTGGCGGCTCTCTCGGCTCCGGGGTCCACGTGCTACTTGGCTCCGTCTGTGCCGTTGCCGCAGACCATAGCGCGGACGCACCCGGTACCGGCAACCGGATTGCCGGCGGGCTGCTACCTTTCCCGGACACATCGACGACGATCGACGACCGGGGGGATACGGGTGCGGCGGCGGATGTGCATCGCGGCGGCGGGGCTGGCGGTCGCCGCGCTCGCGGTCACCGGGTGCGGCGCGAACGGTACGCCGCGGGCGGCGCACGGCGGCTCCGGGTCTCCGCGGGCCGGCTCCTCCGGTCCGGCACCGGACGCGATCCGGCGGTTCGACTTCGGTTCGGCCGCCTGGCACCACCCGATGCTCAACACGATGTTGCGGGCCCGCACCCAGCACGGCGACCGGACCCTGACGCTGCACGACGGGCGGGGCACCGGGAGCACCGCCGACGGCGGCCCGGTCAGCTGCCGCGGCGCCGGCGCCCCGGTCTACGGCGACATCGGCGGCGGTGCCCAGGTCGCCGCGGCCGGGCTGGTCTGTTCGGCCGGGGTCAACGACTACACCGCCTACTACGTGTGGCGCTGGGACGCTGCGCACCACACCGCGGTCCAGGACGACCAGCCGCTGGTGGTGGGCGAGCACTGCGGCTCCGAGGTGCGTACGGTCGCCTATCGCGACCACGCGTTCCGGATCACCGTCGGGCTCGGCCGGCTCGACAGCAGCTGCGCGGAGTCCGACCACGACCGCACCCCGTACAGCTACTCGGTGGTGCAGCGGGACGGCTTCCTGATGCGCAGCGCGCCGGAGAAGGGCGC
The DNA here is from genome assembly GCF_016865425.1 of Actinocatenispora thailandica. Classification (NCBI taxonomy): domain Bacteria; kingdom Bacillati; phylum Actinomycetota; class Actinomycetes; order Micromonosporales; family Micromonosporaceae; genus Actinocatenispora; species Actinocatenispora thailandica. The sequence continues at coordinate 4,172,691 of NZ_AP023355.1, forward strand.
GGTGCGTGAGTGCGCGCTCAACGACGGCGACATGCACCAGCTCAAGGGCGTCACGCTGTACGCCGACCGGGACGCCTCGTCGCCCGTGGTGTACCGGCCGAAGGGGCTGGCCACGCTCTGGACGGTCGGCGCGCACGACTACTACGAGTCGACCGACGACCTGACCGGCAAGACCACTCGCTGGCAGTTCGTCCGGGCCAACCTGCCGCACGGCTACCTCTGCGGTTACCGCCAGGTGAGCTGAGTGCCACCGCTCGGCCGCGCCCGGTGAGCGGCGGGCAAGGCCCCGGCCACCCGGGTACCAGCCGGTCACAAACCGGGCAGCGAGCTGGAGACGTGAGGCACCTCACGTAACGTGCGGTGAGTGACGTCACGGACCGCGGTGCGTGCCGGTTCGCGGCGTTAGGCTGGCCGATGTGACCGTGGTTCAGCCAGAGGGCCGACGACTTCTGCGCATCGAGGCCCGCAACTCCGAGACACCCATCGAGCGCAAGCCGCCGTGGATCAAGGTCCGCGCCAAGATGGGTCCCGAGTACACGGACCTGAAGGGCCTGGTGAAACGCGAGGGCCTGCACACCGTGTGCGAGGAGGCCGGCTGCCCCAACATCTACGAGTGTTGGGAGGACCGCGAGGCCACCTTCCTCATCGGCGGCGACCAGTGCACCCGCCGGTGCGACTTCTGCCAGATCGACACCGGCCGGCCGGCCGAGTTCGACGCCGACGAGCCGCGCCGGGTGGCCGACTCGGTGTCCACCATGGGCCTGAAGTACGCCACGATCACCGGCGTGGCCCGCGACGACCTGCCCGACGGCGGCGCCTGGCTCTATGCCGAGACCGTCCGGCAGATCCACAAGCACGTGCCCGGCTGCGGCGTCGAGCTGCTGATCCCCGACTTCAACGCCAAGCCCGACCAGCTGGCCGAGGTGTTCTCGTCCCGGCCCGAGGTGCTCGCGCACAACGTCGAGACGGTGCCGCGCATCTTCAAGCGGATCCGCCCCGCCTTCCGGTACGAGCGCTCGCTGGAGGTGATCACCAAGGCCCGGGAGGACGGCCTGGTCACCAAGTCCAACCTGATCCTCGGCATGGGTGAGGAGTTCGACGAGGTCGTGCAGGCGATGCGGGACCTCTTCGACGCGGGCTGCGAGCTGCTGACCATCACCCAGTACCTGCGCCCGTCGGTGCGGCACCACCCGATCGACCGGTGGGTCAAGCCGGAGGAGTTCGTGGCGCTGCGCGAGGAGGCCGAACGGATCGGCTTCGCCGGGGTGCTGGCCGGTCCGCTGGTGCGCTCGTCCTACCGGGCGGGTCGGTTGTTCCGGCAGGCCAAGTCGGCGCGCGGCGAGGCGCTGCCGCCGGAGTTCGCCATCCAGTCGGTCTGATCGCGTCGAGCCGGCCCCCGGGCCGGTCCGCGCGGCCGGGAGCGACGGACGACGTCGGCGCGGGGCCCGTCGGCTCGCATCGAAGACGTCGGTGCCGTCCCCGCGTTCCGGGTCGAGACGCGGGCCTGTCAGTGGTACTCGTACCGCGGGCCGGCGAACGATCCGATCGCGCAGAGCAGGTAGCCGAACCCGGCCAGCCCGACACCGGCGGCGACCACCCCGGAGTACCCCGCGAGGCCGGCGGCGGTGAGCGCGTACATCCCGGCAGCGAACAGCAGCAGCAACCCGGACACGATCCGCAGCGCCAGCCGGCGCAGGAACCCGTATCCGACGAACCAACACAGCAGCACCACACCGACGATCACCGACACGCCGATCCCGGCGGTGGGCAGTTGGTAGCCGTTGGCGCTGGCCACCCCACCGGCGGCGATCTCGACGATCGCCAACACGATCAGCCACAGCACGCCGAGCACCGAGTACAGCACCCGGCAGACGGTGGAGTCCAGCGTGCCGGCCAGCGCCACCAGCAGAGCCGGGACCAGCATCAGACACTGGACCAGCACGAACGCGCCGACCCCGACCGCGCTCGCCGAGGTGGTCACGCCGCCGAAGGTGGACGTGTCGTGCAGGTCGAGTTGGTCGGCGCCGAACCAGGGCAGGCCGGCCGCGCCGATGACGATCAGGACGAAACCGAACAGCGTGACGCCCAGGCTGCCGCGGGCGCGCGGGCGCCGCCTGGTCGGTGCGTAGCTGACCGGTCCGTACGCCATCTGCCGCCTCCGTTTCGCCCCGCGCCCGCTGCGCGATCGTCGCCCGACGGTAGCCAGCGCCCGCCAGTCGTCCTCGACACTCCGCCGGTACGTCACGCCGTGGCCGGCGCCGATAGACTTCACGGCATGGCCAAAGCTGAGCCGGAGAAGGCATCGTTCCTCGAACGCCTGAAGCAGATCCGCACCGCGTTCGTGTTCACCGCCAAGCGCGACACCCTGTTCCTGCCGCTGGTGATCGTCGCAGTGGTGGTCCCGATCGTGGCCGGCGTGATCGCGTTCCTGCTGCTCGGCTCACCCGTCTGGATCGCGGTCGGCGTGGTGCTCGCGCTGCTCGCGGTGCTGATCGTGATGAACCTGCGGGCCAACACCGCGATGCTCAACGAGGCCGAGGGCAAGGCCGGCGCCGCCGCCGCCATCCTGCAGACCATGCGCGGCGACTGGCGGGTGACCCCGGCGGTGCAGGCCACCACCCAGGAGGACTTCGTGCACCGGGCGGTCTGCCGGGCCGGCGTGGTGCTGATCGGTGAGGGCAACCCGGGCCGGCTGCGCAGCCTGCTCGGCCAGGAGAAGAAGCGGACCTCCCGGGTCGCCGGCGACACCCCGATCTACGACATCCAGGTCGGTGACGAGGAGGGCCAGATCAGCCTGCGCAAGCTGCGCAGCCATCTGCTGAAGCTGCCCCGCAACATCACCGCCAAGCAGGTCGGCGCGCTGGACACCCGGCTCGGCGCCATCGGCTCCCGGCCACCGATGCCGAAGGGCCCGATGCCCAAAAACGCCCGGCCACCCAAGGGCGCCTACAAAGCGATGCGCGGCCGCTGAGCCGGCGCCAGCCCGCTCAGCCGGCGCCGAGCCATCCGCGACCGCTGATGCGGCGCCGAGCCATCCGCGACCGCTGATGCGGCGCCGAGCCATCCGCGACCGCTGATGCGGCGCCGAGCCATCCGCGACCGGCGGGTCGGTCGCACCGACGCTGCCCCGGGCCGAACCGGTCCGGGGCAGCGTCGCGTCCGGCGCCCACCCCGCATGCGGCGAACCTCGGGCTGCCGGTCAGCCGGCGTCGTCGCCGAGGTGCAGAGCGAGCGTGCGCAGCAGGTCGGCGAGGTGTTCGCGCTGCTCCGCCGACAGCCCGGCGAGCAGTCGGGCCTCGTTGTCGACGTGCCCGGTCACCGCGCGATCGATCAGCGCCCGCCCCTCGTCGGTCAGCGCGATCAGCACGCTGCGCCGGTTGCCCGGGTCGACCCGGCGGGTGACCAGGCCACGCGCGGTGAGCCGGTCGATCCGGTTGGTCATCGCGCCGGAGGTGATCATCGACGAGGCGACCAGCGCGCCCGCGGTCAACTGGTACGGCGGGCCGCTGCGACGCAGCGTGGCGAGGATGTCGAACTCCCACGACTGCAGGTCGTGCTCGGCGAAGTAGCCGGCCAGACCGTGCTCCAGTAGCCGCCCGACCCGCCTGATCCGGCCGACGATGCCCATCGGACTGGCGTCCAGATCGGGACGCTCGACCCGCCACTGCGCCAGGATCCGATCGACCGCGTCCGACATCACACACTCCTCGACGTTGAACTGTTTGACGCCAAGATAACTCACGATCTAGATTCCTTGACGTTAAACATTTCAACATCAAGGAGTTGGTCATGGACAGCGCGGCTGCCGAAGCCATCCCAGCGCCCGGCGACACCGGGCCCTCCGGGCCCGGCGGTGCCGCCGGGCCGCGCGACGACGTCCGCGCCGCGGACCCCGGCGGCGGCCACGGGGCGGCCGGGACGCCCACCGGATCGGTCGCGGCCCGCACGGCGTTGACCGCTCTCGCCCCGGTCGTCTGGGGCACCACCTACCTGGTCACCAGCCAGTGGCTGCCGCCCGACCACCCGCTGTGGTCGGCGACGCTGCGGGCACTGCCCGCCGGGCTGGTCGCGCTCGCGCTCGGTCGCCGACTTCCCCGTGGCGCCTGGTGGTGGCGCGCGGCCGTACTCGGCACGCTCAACATCGGCGCGTTCTTCGCCCTGCTGTTCGTCGCCGCGTACCGGCTGCCCGGCGGGGTCGCCGCCATCCTCGGCGCGCTGCAGCCGCTGGCCGTCGCCGCCCTCGCGTACGGACTGCTGCGGGAGCGGCCGACGCTCTGGCGGCTGGGTTGGGCGCTCGCCGGCGCCGCGGGCGTCGCGGTGATCGTGCTGCGCTCCGGCGCGGCCCTGGACCCCGTCGGGATCGCCGCCGGCAGCCTCGGTACCGCCGGAATGGCCGCCGGGGTGGTCCTGTCGAAGCGCTGGCGGCGGCCGGTCGGAGTCGTCGCGTACACCGGCTGGCAGCTGACCGCCGGCGGTCTGGTGCTGCTGCCGCTGGCCGTGCTGTTCGAGGGCGCGTTGCCGGCGATCGACCTGCCCGCGCTCGGCGGCTACCTGTGGCTCGGCGGTGTCGGCACGCTGCTCGCCTACGGCCTCTGGTTCACCGGAATCGGCCGGCTGCCGGTGACCGCGCTGTCCTTCCTGCCGTTGCTGTCCCCCGTCGTCGCCGCGACCGTCGGCTGGCTGGTACTGGGCCAGTCGCTCGGGCCGGTGCAGGCGGCCGGCTTCGTCCTCGCGCTCGGCGCCATCGCCGCCGCACAGTTCGCTCCCCGTCGGCCCCGTCGCTGACCCGACCCGTTGGAGGACCCATGTACCTGACCGTTTTCGGCGCCACTGGCACCGTTGGTAGCGCCGTGCTCGACGAGGCGCTGGCGCGCGGTCACCGCGTCACCGCCGCCGTGCGCAACCCGGCCCGTACCGCCGAGCTGCCGGCCGGGGCGGAACCGGCCGTCGCCGACGCGGCGGACGCCGCGCAGGTTGCCACCCTCGCCCGGGACCGGGACGCGGTGATCGGCGCGACCCGGCCGCCGGACGGCCACGAGTCGCGACTGGGTCGCATGGCGAGCGCGCTGCTCACCGGTACCAGCGCCGGCGGAAGCCGGTTGCTGCTGGTCGGCGGCGCGGCGACGTTGACGGTGCCGGACACCGGGCGCCGGCTGATCGACGACCCGCGGTACCTGCCGGCGGCGGCGCGGGCGATCGCAGCGGCCTGCGTCGACCAGCTCGCCCGCTGCCGTGAGCACGACGGCGACTGGACCTATTTGAGCCCGCCGGCTCAGCTGGACGACGGTCCGCGGACCGGCCGGTACCGGGTCGGCCGCGACGAGTTGGTGGTCGACGAGGCCGGCGAGTCCCGGATCTCGGTGGCGGATCTCGCGGTGGCGCTGGTGGACGAGCTGGAACGGCCGGCGCACCGCCGGTGCCGTTTCACCGTCGGCTACTGAAACCGAGCCGGCCGGGCCGGCGGGCGCGCCGCTGACCCGGCCGGTTCGGTCCGGTGCAGCGCGACCGGCTGACTCGGTACGGCCGGCAAGCTCGGCACGGTCGATCGGGTCAGCCCCGCCGGCGAGCTCGGCGGCCTCAGCGCGGTGGGCCGGCTCGGCGCGGCCGATCGGTCAGCTGTGCACCATGATCGAACCGGCCGCGCCGTCGTGCAGGCCACGGCCGCCGGGGCCGACGACGACCGGCGGCACGACCAGGCAGAGCAGGAAGCCCCGCAGCAGCGCCCGCAACACGCCGATCCGGCCGTGGTCGGACACCCGGACGCAGGCGATGCGGGCGATGCGCATGCCGACCGTCTGGCCGAACAGGCCGACGAAGAACCCGTACTCGACGATCAGCACCGGGTAGGCCCAGAAACCCACCATGGTCTGGTTGGAGAACACCCCGGTCAGTCGGGCCAGCACGGTGCCGACCAGCAGGCACAGGATCCAGTCGAGCACCAGCGCGACGAACCGCTTGCCCCAGGTGGCGGGGCTGCCCGGCTCGGCCGGCGCGTTCGGGTCGGCGGGCCGGTCGGTGGTCTGCTGGGACGAGCGCTGGCTCACCAGGCCAGCTTACGGCGAGCGGGAGCCGGCGACCTCCGCGGGTCGTGCCCTTATCACAGCGACCACCGCTCTGGCGGAAACCCGGCGGGCACGTAACAGCGGCGAAACAATGCAGATACGGCCGGGCAACGGCGGGTTCCTACCCTGACCCGGTACCCGGGGGTACGCATCGGAACGCGAGACGACGGAGGACACGTGTTCGACAACTCCGAGGCACTGCTGAAGTATCTGGCCGACGACGGCGTACGGTTCGTCGACGTCCGGTTCTGCGACCTGCCGGGGGTGATGCAGCACTTCACGGTGCCGGTCGAGTCGTTCGATGCCGACGTGTTCACCGACGGGCTGGCCTTCGACGGGTCCTCGATCCGCGGGTTCCAGCAGATCCACGAGTCGGACATGCTGCTGCTGCCGGACCCGGCGACCGCGTTCATCGACCCGTTCCGGGCGGAGAAGACGCTGGCCCTGAACTTCTTCGTGCACGACCCGTTCACCCGCGAGCCGTACAGCCGCGACCCGCGCAACATCGCCCGCAAGGCCGAGACCTACCTGGCCGCGAGCGGCATCGCCGACACCGCCTTCTTCGGCGCCGAGGCCGAGTTCTACCTGTTCGACTCGATCCGGTACGACACCGCCGCCCAGCACGGCTTCTACCACATCGACTCGATCGAGGGCGCCTGGAACTCCGGCGCCGAGGAGGGCGGCCGCAACCTCGGTCACAAGATCAGCCACAAGGGCGGGTACTTCCCGGTGTCGCCGGTCGACCAGACCGCCGACCTGCGGGATGCGATCACCCGCCGGCTGATCGAGGCCGGGCTGACCGTCGAGCGGGCCCACCACGAGGTCGGCACCGCCGGGCAGGCCGAGATCAACTACAGGTTCTCCACCCTGCTGCACTCCGGCGACCAGGTGCAGCTGTTCAAGTACATCGTGAAGAACACCGCGCACGCCGCCGGCAAGACCGCGACGTTCATGCCGAAGCCGCTGTTCGGCGACAACGGTTCGGGCATGCACACGCACCAGAGCCTGTGGTCCGGCGGCGACCCGCTGTTCTACGACGAGACCGGGTACGCCGGCCTGTCCGACATCGCCCGCTGGTACATCGGTGGGCTGCTGCACCACGCGCCGAGCCTGCTCGCGTTCACCAACCCGACGGTCAACTCGTACCGCCGGCTGGTGCCGGGCTTCGAGGCGCCGGTCAACCTGGTGTACTCGCAGCGCAACCGCTCGGCCTGCACCCGGATCCCGGTGACCGGCACCAACCCGAAGGCGAAGCGGGTCGAGTTCCGGGTGCCGGACGCGTCCTCCAACCCGTACCTGGCGTTCTCCTCGATGCTGATGGCCGGCCTGGACGGGGTGCGCAACAAGATCGAGCCGCCGGAGCCGGTCGACAAGGACCTGTACGAGCTGCCGCCGGAGGAGTTCGCCGACGTCAAGCAGGTACCGGGGTCGCTGCCGGAGGTGCTCGACGCGCTGGAGGCCGACAACGAGTACCTGCTCGCCGGCGACGTGTTCACCTCCGACCTGATCGAGTCGTGGGTGGACTACAAGCGCAGCAACGAGGTCGACCCGATCCGCCTGCGCCCCACCCCGCACGAGTTCGCCCTCTACTACGACGTCTGATCGCCCACGGCGATGTGACGTCCGATCGCCCACGGCGATGTGACGTCCGATCGCCCACGGCGATGTGACGTCCGATCGCCCACGGCGATGTGACGTCCGATCGCCCACGGCGATGTGACGTCCGATCGCCCAGCAACCGAAACAGCGCCCGTCACCGGACCACCGGCGACGGGCGCTGTCGCGTACTGGGCGATTGGCGAATCGGCTGGGTGGGCCCTCGGCAGGCAGGACGCGGCGCTACTCAGGCTTGCGCCAGGACTCCCGGGGCGCCGCGTAGACGCCCTGCCGAGGCCGCACCCGGACCATGCCCCACTCCACGAGCCCGGCGATCGCCCGGCGCGCGGTCCCGCGGGCGACTCCGTACGCCTGGGCGATGATGTTCTCCGACATCACCCGCTGGCCGGGCTGATACGCCCCGGAGCGGATCTGCTTCTCGACGTCGAGGGCGATCTGCTCCCACTTCGGCACTTCGATGTCCGGCACGGCCTCCATCCCCTCACCCTGACGGCGGCAAGGTGCTCGCGAGCCAGCATATACACCCCTACATACCCATGGGTGAGACTGTACAAGAGTGGTTCAAGCAAGTAGCCTGGCCTCACTGCGCAAACAGGGCAGGGTGCCGTCGGATTCGGGGCCATCGACCCTGTCGCACGCTGCCTGTGTGACACGGGGTCGTGTCGTGCTCGGTTGCGTTCGTCACGTTGCCCCCCTAGCGTCGAGACGACGAGTCGCGGGCAACGAACGGAGCGTCATGTTGTATCCGGGCACCAACGGCCAGTGGGTCCGTACCCACGACAAGGAGAGTGTCGAGGCGTTTCAGGCCGAGCAGAAGATGCGCTCGGAGATGGAACGCGACCAGTTGGAGCGGTCGCGCGAGTTCCGCAGCCGGCTGTGGGACCGGATCCTCAGCTGGTTCCGCCGCTGACAGCCATCACTCACACCTGCGATGCGCGAGTCGTGTTCTGCACTCAGGGGGAACGCGGTCCGCATCACGACCCGTATCCCGGCGCCGTTGCCGCATTGCTCGGGCTGGTGCGGAGGTGGGTGAGCAGGACGTCGAAGACGGCGTCGAGGTGGTCGGTGCGGCCGGTGGAGCGCAGCACCTGGACGCCGCCCTGGATGCCGGCGACGAACGCGGCCGCGGTGCGGTCGGCGTCGAGATCCAGGCGAATCCGGCCGGCGGCCTGCATCGCCTCGATGCCGGCACGGATGTGCTGCTGCCACTGGGCGAGCAGGGTGCGGATCACCTCGGCGGCACCCGGTGTGCTGGTCAGCTGGCTCATCAGTGAGCCGAGCGGGCAGTTGGCGCCCTGCGCGCGGTAGCGGGCGAGCACCGCGTCGCGCCAGCGCTGCCAGGCCGGCCAGGAGGTCAGCGCGCCGAGGTGCGGCTGCTGGTCGGCGAGCACCCGGTCGGCCTCGTACCGCGCGACCGCGAGCAGCAGCTCCTCCTTGCCGCCGGGAAAGTAGTGGAACAGCTGCCCCTTGCTGGTGCCGGTGATCGCCCGGACGTCGTCGAGGGTCAGCTCCCCCGGCTCGGCGCTGTGCAGGTGCGCCGCCGCGCCGTCGATGATGCGTTGCCGGGTCGCGCGGCCCTTCGCGGTGATCCCCACCGGTTGAGGGTAACTTTCCTGGACCTAGCAGTCCAGACACAGTCTCGGAACCACGCATCAAAGGCTCCATGGAAACCGGCATTGCATCGCAATTCCTGGACTGGCGGGTCCAAAAATGGCGGCCTAGCGTCCAGCTCATGACAACACGACTGCGGGGCCGGACGGCCCTGGTCACCGGATCCACCAGCAACATCGGCCGCGCCATCGCGCTCGCCTTCGCCACGGAGGGCGCGCACGTGGTGGTCTCCGGCCGGGACAGGAACCGCGGCGATGCCGTGGTGGCCGAGATCGAGCGCGCCGGCGGCCGGGCCGAGTTCGTCCGCGCCGAGCTGGACGGGACGGCCGAGGCCAGCCAGGCGCTCGCGGCCGAGGCGACCCGCCGGCTCGGCGGGCGGCTCGACATCCTGGTCAACAACGCCGGGATCTATCCGCCGGGGACGACCGCGACGACCGATCCGGCGACCTTCGACCGGGTGTACGGGGTGAACGTGAAGGCACCGTTCTTCCTCACCCAGGCGGTCGCGCCGGCGATGGCGTCCGGAGGCGGCGGGGTGATCGTCAACCTCGGCTCCTGGGTCGCGCGGCGCGGGCTGCCGGTCGGCGCGCTGTACGCCTCGACCAAGGGCGCGATGGAGACGCTCACCCGCGCCTGGTCCGCCGAGTTCGGCGGCCGGGGCGTCCGGGTCAACGCGATCTCGCCGGGCGTCATCCGCGATCCCGGGCTCGACCCGGCGAGCGAGTTCGCCGGCGAGGCGCTGATGCGCGGCACGCCCGCGGGCGCCGCCGGGCACCCGGACGCGATCGCCGCCGCGGCGGTGTACCTCGCGTCCGACGACGCCGCGTTCGTGCACGGCGCGGTGCTCGACGTCGACGGCGGCCGCACCGGCGTCACCGCTACCGGCGACATCTGAACGGCGGCGCCGGCGTCACCGGCACCGGCACCGGCACCGGCACCGGCGACATCCGAACGGCGGCGCCGGTCAGCCGGTGGGCGCGCACTCCGGTACCGGTCGCCGCGCTCACCGGCTGGCCGGTACCGGGCGGCGCGCGCGAGCCCAGGCGGTGAGCGGGGCGGTGGCCTTCAGGATCACCTCGTCGAACTCGTCCGCCGGGTCGGAGTCGAGCACGATCGCGCCGCCGGCGCCGATGTGCAGCTCGTCGCCGTATCGCACCGCGGTACGGATGACGATGCTCAGGTCGGCGCCGCCGGTCAGGCCGAAGTAGCCGAGGGTGCCGGAGTAGACGCCGCGGGCGGCCGGTTCGAGCCGGTCGAGGATCTCCATCGTGCGCTGCTTCGGTGCCCCGGTCATCGAGCCACCGGGGAAGCAGTGCCGAAGGCAGTCGACCGCGTCCACGCCCGGGCGCAGCTGCCCGGACACCGTCGACACCAGCTGGTGCATCGTCCGGTACGACTCGACGGCGAGGTACCGGTCGACCGCGACCGAGCCGACCCGGCACACCTGACCGACGTCGTTGCGCAGCAGGTCGACGATCATCAGGCTCTCCGCCCGGGTCTTCGCGTCGCCGGCCAGCCGGGCGGCGAGCTGCGCGTCTCGTGCCGGGTCGGGGTGCCGCGGCGCGGTGCCCTTGATCGGCCGGGTCTCGACCCGGCCGGCCGGCGTCACCCGCAGGAACCGTTCCGGCGAGGAGCTGGACACGCAGACACCGCCGATCCGCAGCAGCGCCGCGTGCGGGGCCGGGTTGAGGCGCCGCAGCTGCCGGTACAGGGCGAGGTCGTCGCCGTGGAACGGCACCCGCACGGCGTTGGTCAGGCAGATCTCGTAGCTCTGGCCGCGGCGCAGCTCGCGCTGGCACTCGGCGATCCGGTCCAGGTACGCCGCCCGGTCCAGCGCCAGGTGCGGTACCGGGTCCGGTACCGCACCGTCCGCCTCGGCCCCGCAGCCGGCGTACCCACCGGCACCGGAGCCGGCGTGGCTGCCGGTGCCGGGACCGGCGGCGGGCGTCGGCGGGAGCGCGGCGAGGCGGGTCCCGGTCGCGGCGAGCCAGTCGCGGGCGGCGCGCTCGTCGCCGCGCTGTACCGCGGCGCGCTCGTCGCCTCGGTACAGCGCGAGCAGGTGGGTGACGCCGCGCTCGTGGTCGACGGCGACGAGCCGGTCGGCGAAGATCCAGCAGGCGTCCGGGGTCGGCGAGCGGTGCGCGGCGGCCGCACCGCAGTCGGCCTTCAGCTCGTAGCCGAACCAGCCGACATACCCACCGGTGAAGTCGAACGGCAGTCCCGTGCCGGCGATCCGGCGCCGGGCGAGCTGCTGTCGGAGCACGTCGAACGCGGTGCCCGGTTCGACCCGGGTGCCGGCCGCCGACCGTACCGTCACGCCGGCGTCGCCGACCCGGTAGGTCAGCGTCTCGGCGAGCGGCCCGGACGCGTCACCCAGGAACGAGAACCGGGACAGTCCCGGTTCGACCCGGCTGCTGTCCAGCCAGAAACAGTCCGGCGAGCCGGCGAACAGCGCCTCGAACGCCGCCTCGGTGTCGACCGCGACCGGCAGCTCGGCCCGGCACAGTCGCAGCCCCGACGCACCGGTCGCCGGTACCGGCGACCCGGCCGGTGCGGCGGCGCGCGGCGGGGTCGGTCCGGGCTGGACGGGCAGCCGGGGGCGGGCAGCGGCGGCGATCGACAGGTCGCGGAAGTTGGTCAGCAGCTCGCGGCCGAAGGTGGACGCGACCGACTCCGGGTGGAACTGGACACCCCAGCGCGGGCGGTCGCGATGCCGGATCGCCATCACGACACCGTCGTCGGCCCAGGCGGTCGCGACGTAGTCGGGCGGCAGCGGCTCGGCGACCCGCAGCGAGTGGTAGCGGACCGCGACGAACTCGTCGGGTACGCCGGCGAACAGGGCGTCGCCGGTGTGGGTGATGCGGGCGAGCCGGCCGTGCTCGGGCCGCGGGGCCGGCCCCACGGTGCCGCCGGACAGCCAGGCGAGCGCCTGATGGCCGAGGCAGACGCCGAGCACCGGCAGGTCGGTACCGGCCAGCAGCGCCGGCACCAGGCCGAGGTCGCGGGCGACGGCGGGATGCCCGGGGCCGGGTGAGACGACGATGTTGTCGAAAGCGGCGAGGTCGAGGCTGGTGAGCGCGGCGTCGTCGTTCGTGACGACCACCGGCTCGGCGCCGTTGACCTCGGCGAGCAGCTGGAACAGGTTGAACGTGTAGGAGTCGTGGTTGTCGACCAGCAGCGTGCGCACCACGACTCCCCCGAGATCACGCGGGCCGGGTGGCCGCACGCCGAGCGCACCACCGCGGTGCGGCACCCAGTAGACGGCGGCCGGTCCGGGGCTGTCAACGTGCCGGTGGTCGCACCGCGCCGGGCCGCCCGGCGCGGAATGTGATGCCGGGCGGCCCGGGGCCGGTACGCGGCGGGGCCGGTGGTGGCGGCGGCCGACGGTCCGCCGCCACCACCGGGGTCCGCCCGCGGTCGGCGGCCGGCCGCGTCAGACCCGGTCGGCGACGATGAGCAGGTAGTGGAAGCTGCCCTCGCGGTACGCGGTGAGGAACGCCTCCTCGATGCCGGTGGCCACCGACACGTGCTCGCGCAGCTCCCAGTACGGGATGGTGTGCGGGGTCAGGTCGACGACGGTGATCGGCACGAAGTTGTTCGCCGCCAGCGCCTTGAAGTAGTCGCTGCGCGGGTGGATGTTGCAGATGTACTTCTCGTCGATCCGGCTGACCGCCTTCGACCGGCCACCGGTCACGTCGTTGTAGCAGCCGGTGATGCACACGTACCGGCCGCCGTAGGACAGCAGCCGCGCGAACTCGGCGAACAGCGGGAACAGGTCGACGTACATGGTGGTCTCGTTGGTCCAGATCGCCTGCCGCGACCCGGTGTCGAAGCCGGTGTCGAGCATGTTGCGGAAGTGGTACCGGACCTGGTCGTCCACCCCGCGCGCGGCGGCCTGCTCGTTCGCGAACTGCACCTGGTACTCGGAGATCGAGACGCCGTCGACCGCGCAGCCGAAGCGCTGGTTGGCCATGATGCTGGTGCCGCCGCGGCCGGAGCCGGCGTCCAGCAGCCGGTCGGTCGACTCGATCGGGCCGAGGTGGTCGAGCAGCAGGTCGGCCTGCGCGGTCTCCAGCCGGTGCAGTTCGGCGATGATCCGCTCGTCCCGGGTGGCGGCCGGCCCCTGCAGTACCGACGGGTCGTAGTCGCCGATGCCGTAGTGGTGGTGGAACAGCCCGTCGATCTCACCGAGCCGCAGGTTCACCGGGTCCTTGCGGTTGGTGTTCCAGTAGTTGGCGACCGACCGTTGGTACTCGGTGCGCAGTACGCCGGTCCCGGCCTGGCTGGTGGTGGTCATCGTGTCAGCTCCTCACTGCGGGAAGACCGCGGGTTCGTCGACGCCGCCTCGGCGCCGTGGTATCGGGCGGTACTGGCGTGCCACTCCCGGCTGCCGCCCAGCCAGGCCCACAGCCCGGCGAGGAAGCGGCGCAGCGCGGGCGAACCGGCCAGGCTCAGCACCGCCGCCTCCGACTCGAACATGTGCATCAACTCGTCGTGGATGGCGGCGCTGCGCTGGACCGCTTCGGTGATCGAGCAACGCTCCTCGGCCGCCAGTACCCGGGGCAGGTTGGTGTCGGTCGGGTCCTCCTTCGCCATCGAATACAGGTCGTTGACCAGCACGCTCGCGGTGCCGGCGAGGGTGAAGACGCGTCGTACCCGGGGGTCGGCGAACTCGGCGGCGGGCAGCTCGTAGCCGGCGACCGGGTCGATGAGCACCATGCAGGGCAGGAAGCTGTTCTCGTGCCGGTGCAGCAGGTACTCCCACACCGGCGGCATCTGCTCGGTGGTGCGCCAGACGGCCTCCTGGTTGTAGGCCACGAACATCACCGACAGCTCGTGCCGCAACCGCGCCACCTGCGCCGCGGTCGCGTACCGGGACAGGTTGTCCAGGCTGTCGCGCAGCGCCACCATCACCGGGTCGTCGTGCCGCTGCTCGTCCAGCTGCGTCGCGTACGGCTCCGGCAGGTGGGCGGGATCGATGGCGGTGTAGGCGATCGCGAGCCGCTGGCCGAGCTTCTCCGGTACCGCCTGCTCGGCCTCGCCGTCGACGTAGTGGTCGTCGACCGACCACTCGGCAAGCGCGCACTTCGCCGCCGCCAGCAGCCGGTCCGGGTCGTCGCACTCCGGGTGAGCGAGCATGATCAGCCGGCCGAAGTCGCAGGCGGCGACCCGGTCGAGCTGGCCGGGATAGATGCCGACCTCGCCGGCCCACTCGACCAGCCGCGCGTTGACCTCCGCTCCCAGCGCCCGGTCGTCCCGGACGGCGGGCGGGCAGTACAGCTCGGGTACGCCGGGCGGGCCGGCCGCACCGGTCGATGCCGCCGCCGGCCGGGCGACGATGTCCGGCGGTAGCGGGTTCGGGATGCGCAGCGCACCGGTCCCCAGCCCGGCCGGCAGCATCCAGCCGGCCGACGACACGGGCGGCGGTGCGGCGGTGGCCGGCAGCGTCCGCGGCGCCGGCCTGTCCACCGTGGACATCAGGGCCAGTACGAGCCGGCTCAGCTCGCTCTCGGCCGGCGCCGCCGCGGTACGGGTCAGCAGGGTCACGGGATCCTCCTCGTGGGCGACACGGATCAGGCCGCGGGCGCGCCGAGCTCGGCGTCCTCCAGCACCCCGAGCGCGTCCGGCACCAGTACCGCGGCCGAGAAGTACGCGCTGACCAGGTAGCCGATGATGGCCCGCTCGTCGATGCCCATGAACCGCACGTTGAGCCCCGGCTCGTACTCCTCCGGGATGCTCGCCGGGCGCAGCCCGACCACGCCCTGGTCCGCCTCGCCGGTACGCATGGCGAGGATCGACGAGGTGTGGTGTTCGGTGACCGGGATCTTGCCGCAGGGGAAGATCGGTACGCCGCGCCAGGACGGCACCCGGTGCCCGTCCACCTCCACCGGGTCCGGGTAGATGCCGCGCTTGGTGCACTCCCGGCCGAACGCGGCGATGGCCTTGGGGTGGGCCAGGAACAGCTTCGTACTGCGCCGCATGCACAGCAGCTCGTCCAGGTCGTCCGGGGTGGGCGGGCCGGTGCGGGTCCGGATGCGCTGCTTGAGGTCCGCCTGGTGCAGCAGCCCGAACTCGGCGTTGTTGACCAGCTCGTACTCCTGGCGCTCGCGCAGCGCCTCGATGGTCAGCCGCAGCTGCTGCTGCGTCTGGTTCATCGGATCGTTGTACAGGTCGGCGACCCGGCTGTGCACTCGCAGCACCGTCTGCGCCACCGACAGCTCGTACTCCCGGGGCCGGGTTTCGTAGTCGGCGAACGTGCCGGGCAGCGACGCCTCGCCGGAGTGACCCGACGCCAGCTCGATGTCCGCCTCGCCGTGCTTGTTGTGCGGCAACGAATCCCGCGCCGCGGCCGAGTCGGCGGCGAGGTGCTCGCGCAGCGCCGGTGAGGCGTCGGTCAGCTGCGCGAACGCGGTCACCGGCAGGGTGAGCACCGTGCAGGCGGTCGCCGCCCGGGCGGTGAACTCCCAGATCGTGTCCGGCCGGGTCAGCGCCTCGGCGCCGAAGTAGTCGCCGTCACCCAACACGCCCAGCACCGCCTGGTCGCCGTACTTGCCGGTGCCGATCTTGGTGACCTTGCCGTGCGCGATGAGGAACACCTCCTCGGCCGGGTTGCCGAAGTCGGCGAGGACCTCGCCGGCGGCGTACTCGTGCTGCTCGCAGCGCTGCGCCAGCGCCTGCAGCACCTCGTCGTCGTCGAAGCCGCGCAGCGCCGGCAGCTCGGTCAGTTCCCGCGGCACCACCTCGATCCGGGTGCCGATGTTGGTGAACGTCAACCGGTTGTCGCCGACCACGTAGGTCAGCCGGCGGTTCACCCGGTAGGTACCGCTGGTCACGCCGACCCAGGGCAGCCGCCGTTGCAACCAACGCGACGAGATGCCCTGCATCTGCGGTTCGGACTTGGTGGTGGTGGCGAGGTTGCGGGCCGCCACCGTACTGAGGCTGCGGGTGCGGTCCGGGTCGACGTCTGCCTGCTCTGGCTGGACCGTTTCGGTCACGATCAGCACCGCCAATCGGGGTCGGAATGTACTGGGCCACAATGGTTTCGGTAAGTTCGGGCCGGGTTTCGGGAGCTTCGGACGGGTTTCGTGAACTGCCCGCGGGTTTCGGGTAACTGCGAGCGCCCGGTGCACCGGCGCCGGGCCCGGCCCGCACCGGGCGACACGCCGGGTTCCGGGCACACCGGGGTGGCCGACCGGGCTGGGCCCGACCGGTTGGCCGGCTGTTGAGATCTGCCGGCGGTCAGCCGGCGAGATGGACGGTCAGCTGGATCTTCTTCTCGTCCGGCCACACCACGTCGACACTGCCGGCGGCCTGCGCGTAGCTGCCGGTACCGCCGAGGATCGCCCCGGTGGACTTGCGTGGATAGTCGCCGAACCGGTCGATCACCCGCTGGTAGTGGAGGTCACCGTCGGCCAACCGGAGCACGATCATGCCGAACACCACCGGCTGCGCGGCGCTCTTCAGGTCCACCACCGCCGAGCTCGACCAGGCGTTGCCGGCGGCCTTGCCGTCCCCGTCGACCAGGTCGAAGGTGGCGATGTAGCCGATGCCCAGCGTCGGTGCGGCCGGCAGGGTGATCTGGGTGCGGGTCGCGACCAGCGTCAGCGGGTCGGCCGCCGGTGACCGGGCCGCCGGCGGTGCCGGCGATCCGGGCGACGGCGGGGCGCCGAACGCCGGTCGTGACGCCGCGAGTGACGCGCCGACCAGCGGCGCCGCGGCGGCGAGTCCGAGCGCGACTCGTCTGGTACTCATCGAACCACCTCGATTCGTCAGGGGTACTGCCGGAACTTGCCGATCACCTCGGTGAACGCGTCCGGGCCGACGCCGATCGACCCGGCGTACGGGTGGCCCATCTGCTGCACCAGCCACAGCGTGAAGGCGAGCAGGCCGGCCACCGCCGCGCACATCAGGATCTGGTGCCGCAGCCGCCCGTACCCGAAGGACAGGGTGAAGCCGACCGTGATCGCACCGCCGGCGAGCAGGCCGATCCACATCACCGTCGGTACCGGTGAGGTGGCTCGGCTGGTGCGGTTGCGGCGCGCGTCGACGGTCTGGTTGACCGAGTCGAGGATCTGCGTCATCAGCACCTGGCCGCGGTAGTCGTGCGGGTGGTAGCTGAGGATGACCACGCGCATCCGCGCCACGTCGGCGACCGCGCGCGGGCTCGTTGCGCCGTGCGCCATCGCCGGCCACTCCACGGTGGCGACGGTCTCGGCGTACGACCGGGCCAGGTTCTTGAGCTGGTCGCGTTGCGGTTGCGGCAGGGCCCGCGCGGTGAAGTAGATCTCCGAGACGTCGTTCGCCTCGGCCTGGCTGTAGTTCTGCGCGTCGTCGTTGGTCTGCCACACCTGCACCACGACGAAGGCGAGCAGCACCGCGTACAGCACGCCGACCATGTTGAAGATGGTGCTGGCGACGTCGTGGTCGAGGGTGCGCCGGTCGCCGGCCCACCGGTCGATGACGACCAGCACCAGGGCCACCGCGGCCATCGTCGCGGCGGTCACCAGCAGCCCGGAGATCATCGGCGGCCCGCCCCCGCGGCGCGGGCCGCCGACACGTTGCCGGCACCGTCAGCCTGGCCGTCCACTGTGGACTTCATGGTCGCGCAACGGTTCCCGGACATCACCCGCACCACCCATCCGCCGTCGTCTCAGCTTCGGGTCACCACCACCGCGAGGATCACTCGCAGTAGCCGCGGATGACTTTAAGTAGCAGACCGGTGGCGAGCAAGGAGTCTGTCGGTTTTGTTTTTTCTTCGTCAAAACGACACAAGTCGGAAATGCGGGGGTAGCGTGTTCCGCCCGGTTCGCCGCCGGCCTCGCGGCCCCGGCTCAGGCCTCGACCAGCGCGAGGGCGAACCCGTCGTACCCCTTGGTACCGACGGTCTGCAGCGCCGTGGACGACAGCCGCGGCTCGGCCGCGACCCGGGCGAGGAACTCGCGCACGCCCCGTACCCGGGGGTCCGGGTGCCCCGCCTCGATCACCGCACCGTCCCGGATCACGTTGTCCGCCACCAGTACCGTGCCCGGCCGCGACAGCCGCAGCGACCAGTCCAGGTAACCCGGGTAGTTGTCCTTGTCCGCGTCGATGAAGATCAGGTCGAACGGGCCGGCGCCGCCGGCGACCAGCTCCGGCAGCGTGTCCAGCGCGGCACCGACCACGACCTCGACCCGGTCGGCCAGCCCGGCCCGGGCGATGTTGGCGCGGGCCACCTCGGCGTGCCGCGGCTCGTACTCCAGGGTGGTCAGCCGGCCGCCCTCGGGCAGGGCGCGGGCCAGCCAGATGGTGCTGTAGCCGCCGAGCGTGCCGATCTCCAGGATGCGGCGCGCACCGCACATCCGGGCCAGCAGCTCCAGCAGCCGGCCCTGGTTGGGCGCCACCGCGATCTCCGGCAGCCCGGCCGCGCGCGAGTCGGCCAGCGCGGCGGTGAGCGCCGGATCGGTCGGTACCAGTAGGTCGCTGAGGTAGTCGTCGACGGCATGCCAGGTCTGTTCGCTCATGCCGGCGACGCTAGTACGGTCCGCCGCCGGTGCGGGCGAACGCCGTGTCGTGTCGCCCACCGCCGCCTCCCGCTGGCCGGCCCCTCGGCGGTCCGGCACCCGGTCGCCGGCCGCCGCCCGCGGCGCTACGGACGGGGATCGGTCGCCCCGGCGTCGACGGTGTCGGCGCCGAGCACGACGCCGTCCCACTCCCCCGCGAGAACGCGCGCCACCGGTATCTCGCGGCCGAGGGCGGCCGAGACGTACACGGCCCGTACGACGGCGAGGGAGCGCAGGGCGTCCTCGACCCCGACGGCGGGTGCGCGACCCTCCCGGACGGCCGCGGCGATGTCGGCGTACTGCCGGCGGTGCCCCTGCACGAAGGCGTCGTCCGGGATCGCGCCACCGCTGACGTGCTCGCCGGGCACCAGCTCCGCGGCGCGGTTCCGCGGCCCCTGGCGCGTCGGGTCGACGTGCGTGTCGCCGAGGACCGCGGGATCGAGACCCTCCGCGGGTTCGGCGTAGAAGTACTCCAGCTGGTCGCGTTCGAGCAGCGCCGATCCCTTGGCCCCGTGCAGGTTGATCCGCACCGACAGGCCGGGGAACGCGGCCGTGGTGGCGTGCAGCGTCGCCAGCGCGCCGCTGGCGAACCGGACGGTGGCGACGAGGGTGTCCTCGACCTCGATCCGCTCGTGCGCCAGCCGCGCCGCGTACGCGAAGACCGACACCGGCTCACCGAGGAACCACACCAGCAGGTCGACGGTGTGCACCCCCTGGTTCATCGTCGAACCGCCGCCGTCGAGCGACCAGGTACCGCGCCAGTCCCCGGAGTCGTAGTAGTCCTGGCTGCGCCACCAGCCGACGGTCGCCACCGCGCTGGTGAGCCGGCCGAGCTCACCGCCGTGCGCGGCAGCCGCCACGGCGACCGAGGCCGGATCGAACCGGTGCTGGCTGATGACGCTCACGACCTGCCCGCGCGCTGCGGCCGCACGCGCCGCGGCGGCGAGCGGGAGCGACTTTCGTACCGTCGTGTCGAGCGGCTTCTCGATCACCACGTGCGCCCCGGCGGCCACGGCCGCCAGCGCCAGCTCGGCGTGCGTACCGCTCGGGGTCGTGACGACAACCAGCTCGGTGACTCCAACGGCGATCAGCTCGGCCAGGCTGGCGTACTGCCGCGGAGGCGGCCACGGGGTGTCGGCCGCGACCACCCCGGCGAGCGTCGCCCGGGCGTCGGGGTTCGGGTCGACGATCGCGGTCACGACGAACTCGCCCTGCTGGGCCAGTGCGCGCGCGTGGGTGGCCGAGATGACCCCAGCTCCCACGAGGGCTACGGTGATCTTGCTGGTCATGCCGTGGTCACCCCGATCTGTCTGTCGGCTGAGCCGGGCCCCGGGTCCATGGCGCCCCGAGCTCGGTGAACGTTCGCCCGGTCCGCGCCACCTCCGCGCACCAGCGCTCGACGTCGGGTACGACCGGGCGCGCGCGGGCACCGCTGCCGGTCCACTCGACGTGCCGGGCCGGGATGGCGCCCGGGGCCGGACCGGTACGCACCGCTTCCAGGACCCTGGCGAAGGCCCCCGTCTCGGCGAGCGGCGCGATCAGCGGCGTGGCGTACCGAATGTGGTCGACGAGGTTCCGCAGCAGCGAGTCTCGCCGGTGCGCCGACTCCGCCACCTCGCCGTCGCGGATCAACGCCAGCCGGTCGGTGCTGTAGCGCAGCCGCAGCGACCCCTGGGTACCGTGGGCGATCACCACCGGCGCTGCCTCCTCGCGCGACGCGCACAGCGTCAGCCCGGCCGCAACGGCCACACCCGCGGTCGTCGATGCCCGCACCGCACTGGTGTCGTCGGCCTCGATGTCGTGCGCGTGCCACGGATCCACGACCACGTCACCGACATCGGCGGCGCGCAGCGCGCCGGCCAGGGCGAGCGCGGCGTCCACGGCATGCGCCAGCGGGTTGGTGAGCACGCCGTCCATCACGGCGTGGCCGTCCAGCGTGCGCCGCCCGGCCCAGGCTGCCCGGCGGTAGTAGGCCCGGTCGCGCGTCCAGGTGCCCACGGCGCCGATGCGCGTCACCTCGCCGATCCGCCCGGACACGATCGCGTCCCGGGCGGCGCGCAGGCCGTGCCCACCGCGGGCCTGGAAACCCACCTGGACCGCCCGTTGCGCCACGGCGGCGGCCTCGACGAGGTCCGCATGCTCGGCGAGAGTCGCGGTCGGCGGCTTCTCCAGCAGCACGTGCGCGCCGGCCGCCAGCGCCCGACGCACGAGCGCGTGATGGGTGTGGATCGGTGTCGCGATCGCCACGATGTCGGGCACCTCGTGGGCGAACAGCTCGTCCAGGCTCGCGTGGTGCGGCACGGCCAGGATCTCGTCGCGCAGCGGCGAACCGGCGAGCCGCGGATCCGCGCTCGGCTCGATCGGATCCACGACGCCGGCCAGCCGGACGTGCCCGCCGAGCCGGAGGATCTCGGCCACGTGGTTGCGGCCGTAGCCGAGGCCGACCACCGCCGCCGTGAGCGGCCGGGAGCCGGCGTCGCGGGCAGCCGGGTCCGGTCGGCCGCTGCCGGCGGGTGTGGTCACTGGGCGGCTCCGTCCTCCGGCAGGTGGTTCGGCGGGTACCCGCGGGATCGTCGCGAAACGATCGTCGGCGCAGCCACCGTCAGTGCAACGTTGTACCACTTCTCTCGTCGATCCGCACGCCCGGCCACGCTCACGATCCCGGAACAGCCGTGCTCTCACGGGCGAGCAGCCGGTACGGCGCCACCACGTCCGCCGGTTCGACGGCGGCGCCGTCGATCATGGCCAGCACCCGAGCCACCGCCGACTCCGCGATCCCCTCGACATCCGGCGCGATCGTGGTCAGCGTCGGGTTGGAGTACCGACCGTCCTCGATGTTGTCCCAACCGACGACGCCGATGTCGTCCGGGACCCGGATGCCGTTCGTCCGCAGCGCGTGCAACGCACCGAGCGCGAGCTGGTCGTTGGCGCACAGGATCCCGTCGACCTGGTCGATGCGCGGCAGCAGCGCCTCGATCGCGTGCGCCCCCTCGGACCTGGTGAAGGCGTTGACGGGCCGCTCCATCGTGGGGTCCGGCGACAGGCCGTTTGCCCGGAGCCCGTCGTGGAACCCCTGCAGGCGCAACGCGCCGGTACGATCCGGGCCGCCCGGCTCCGCGCCGACGAAGACCAGCCGGCGGCGGCCGGTGGCGACCAGGTGATGAACGGCGTCCCGGGCGGCACCGAGGTTGTCGATGCTGACGTGGTCGACGTGCGCGCCGGAGGCGCCGACGGACCGCTCGCCGAGCAGCACGAGGGGCGTGTCCCGCTCCAGCTCCACCGCCTCGGAGAGGCTCAGCTCCAGCGGGGAGAAGACGATCCCGTCGAACAACCGCTCGTCGTAGCCGCGCGCGACGACCGCCTCGGCCGCCCGCTTGCCGCCGGTCTGGTCGATGAACACGCGGTACCCGCGGGCCCGTGCGGCATTGATCGTCGCCTGCGCGAGCCAGCAGAAGTACGGGTGGTCGATCTCCGGCACGGCGAGCGCGAGGATGCCGGTCCGCCCGGACCGCAACTGCCTTCCGACCACGCTCGGCCGGTACCCGAGCCGCCGGATCGCCTCCTCGACCCGCCTGCGCGTCTGCTCGCTGACCCGGCCGGTCCCGTTGACGACGTTGGACACCGTCTTCCAGGACACCTTCGCTGCGGCCGCTACGTCCTTGAGTCCCGGAGCTCGGGGTTCCTGGCTGGCCACGCCACCACCTTACGAGGTTTGCACCCGGCACTCTTGACGTCCGGAGCGCGACCAGTCCATCATGCTTCAACGTTGGACTCCATGGTGGCTCGGGCGCGTCGACCGGCGAGGTGGATCGTGCCACGGCACTCCCACGCCGCCGAGCCGCACGGCCGTCCCCAGCCCGGTCGCGCGCCGACGAACGTCCCGAACCGCTCGTCACCGGGGCGGCCCCGACGAGTACGGCAAAGGAGAACCTCATGGGCGAGGCGGTCGTCCGGTTGGACCCGGCGAACGTCGTCGGCCCGTTGCCACGCCGGCTGTTCGGCTCCTTCGTCGAGCACCTCGGCCGGTGCGTGTACACGGGCATCTACGAGCCGGACCACCCTGCCGCGGACGCGCTCGGCTTCCGCACCGACGTCGCCGAACTGGTCCGCGAGCTGGGCCCCACGACGGTGCGCTACCCGGGCGGCAACTTCGTCTCCGGGTACCGGTGGGAGGACGGGGTCGGGCCGCGCGAGCGCCGGCCGGTCCGGTTCGACGCGGCCTGGCAGACCGTCGAGACCAACCAGGTCGGTACCGACGACTTCGTCGACTGGGCCCGCGGCGTCGGCGTCGAGCCGATGCTGGCCGTCAACCTCGGTACCCGTGGCGTCACGGAGGCCCTCGACCTGCTGGAGTACTGCAACGGGCGGCCCGGCACGGCGCTCGCCGACCAGCGCGCCGCGAACGGCCACCGCGAACCGCACGACGTACGGATCTGGTGTCTGGGCAACGAGATGGACGGCCCCTGGCAGCTCGGGCACAAGACCGCGGAGGAGTACGCCCGGCTCGCGGAGGAGACCGCGCGGGCGATGCGCCGGCTGGACGGCTCCCTCGAACTGGTCGCGTGCGGCTCGTCGAACCGGGCGATGCCCACCTTCGGGGTCTGGGAACGTACCGTCCTCGACCGGTGCTTCGAGCTCGTCGACCACATCTCGGCCCACGCCTACTACGAACCGGTCGACGGCGACGTCGACTCGTTCCTCGCCAGCTCCGAGGACATGCACCGGTTCATCGACGGGGTCGTCGCGACCGCGGACCACCTCGCCGCGGTGCGCCGCTCCGACAAGCGGATCACCGTCTCGTTCGACGAGTGGAACGTCTGGTTCCAGCAGCGGTCCAGCGACGGCGGCGCGATCGGCGGCGACGATCAGGTCAGCGTCTACGACGTGACCGACGCCGTCGTCGTCGGCAGCCTGCTCATCACGCTGCTGCAGCACGCCGACCGGGTGGCCGCCGCCTGCCAGGCCCAGCTGGTCAACCTGCTCGGCCCCATCTCGACGCGGCCCGGCGGCCCGGCCTGGCGCCAGTCCATCTTCCACCCGTTCGCGCTGACCAGCAGGTACGCCCGGGGCACGGTACTGCGACCGCTCGTACGCAGCGACCGGATCGAGACCACCCGGTACGGGCCGGTCGACCAGCTGGTCGCGACGGCCACGCTGGATTCGGAGACCGCGCAGATCGCCGTCTTCGCGGTCAACCGGTCGCGGACGGCCGAGCTCGCGCTGACGCTCGACGTCGCCCCGCCGCTCCCGGGCCAGGCCGCTCCCGCGCAGTACCGGCTGGCCGAGCACGTCACGGTGCACGACGACGATCCGGGTGCGCACAACACCGAGCAGGAACCGGACCGCGTCGTGGCGCGGCCGGGATCGTCGTCGGTGCGGGGCCGGGTGCTGCGCGCCGTCCTGCCGCCGGCCTCCTGGCACTGCATCCGGCTCGCCCCGGTCGAGCCGTCCTGACCGCACCGGCCGCACCGGGATCGCCCGCCACCGCGGGGGATGCCGGCCGCCGCGACCGTTACGGTGCGAGTACCCGCGCGCCCAGCTGCGCCCGGACGCCGAGTTCCGCGGCCTTGAACGCGTGCTCCTGGGACATGGCGTTCTCGGTCCGCTCCAGGCAGTCGAGGATCAGCTGGCCGAAGAACGGGTACCCGACGTTCCCGCGCGCCGTCAGGTGGTGCTCCCCCGCCTGGTCGACCAGGAAGACGTGCCCGCCGCCCTCGTCGGTCGCCACGTTGACGTACTTGCGCAGTTCGATGTACCCGTCGGTACCGAGGATCAGTGTGCGGCCGTCGCCCCAGGTGCTCAGCCCGTCCGGGGTGAACCAGTCGACCCGGCAGTACCCGCTGCTGCCGTTGTCCATGACGATCGACGCCTCGCCGAAATCGTCGAGTTCGGGATGCTCGGGATGGTGGTGGTTGGCTATCGCCGAGTACGCCACCGAGGCGTCCCGCGCCCCCGCGTAGTGCAGCATCTGCTCGAAGTTGTGGCTGCCGATGTCGCACAGGATCCCGCCGTACCGCTCCTTGACGAAGAACCAGTCGGGGCGGCCGGATCCCAGCCGATGCGGCCCGATCCCGATGACCTGGAGCACCCGGCCGATCGCCCCCCGACCGACGAGCTGGCCCGCGAGCACCGCGGCCTCGACGTGGATGCGTTCGGAGTAGTAGACGGCGTACTTGCGGCCGGTCCGCGCGGTGGCCCCCCGCGCCGCGTCGAGCTGCGCCAGCGTCGTCAGCGGCGCCTTGTCGGTGAAGTAGTCCTTGCCCGCGTCGATGACCCGCAGGCCGAGCGCGCAACGTTCGGACGGCACCGCCGCCCCGGCGACCATACGCACCTCGGGGTCGTCGAGCACCTCCGCCTCGCTGCGGGCGACCCGAACCTGCGGGAACCGCGCGCGGAAGGCCGCCACCCTGGCCGGATCGGGGTCGTACACCCAGCGCAGGGTCGCGCCGGCACCCGCCAGGCCCTCGCACATGCCGTAGATGTGTCCGTGGTCCAGCCGTACCGCGCCGACGACGAACTCGCCCGGCGCGACGACCGGTGCCGGTACCGGCGCGGGCGCGTACCCGGATCCGTCCGCCGCGCTCATCCGCGCCTCCCCGTGACGTACCCGGTGCGCCTGCTCGACGCGGACGTGTTGGTGTCGTGGTTGGTGGTCATGACCTTCCGTTCCGTACTGGACGTGGTGGTGGAGGACCGGTCCCGATCGCGGGGGCGGTCGGACCGTGGCCCGGCCCGCGGGCAGGCGGGTCGGGCCATCGGCCGGGCGGCTGCCTCAGTTCAACGTGAACCGCTGCCCGCTCGCGCCGGCATCACAGTCCGCCAGTTCGAGCTGGGTTCCGTTGGTGGGGCTGGCTCCCGGGTCGAACAGGCACCGGCCCGAGGCGGTGTTCTCGATCGTGCCGTCGGACCGCGGCTGCCAGCGCTGGGCCGGCGCCTGAACGCAGTCACCGAGCTCGATCCTGGTGCCGCTGGTACTGCCCGAATCCCGCGGCGTCAGGCAGCGGCCCAGGGTGCGCAGCGAACGGTCGGCCGGGTTGCGGGTCCACTTCTGGTCACGCTCCGCGGCACCCGGGATCGGCAGCGTGCGACACTCGTCGACCTCCACCACGGCGTGATTGCCGCCGACATCGGCGCCCGCGACGTCGACGCACTTGCCGCCGTGATGGATCGGTACGGTGACGACGAGCTGCTGCGACCCGTCCCCCGTGCAGGGGCGCGTCGACAGGGCGCCCTGCCCGCTGTCCGGCGGAGCCAGGCACCGCTCGGATGCGACGTTGCGTACGCTGCCGTCGGGTTGCGGCTTCCACTGCTGCGCGGCCGTTCCATCGCACTCGGCCAGTACGACGTCACCGGCTTTCCCCGGTGCCAGGCAGAATCCGAGCGCCAGGAACGTGGCGGCGCCGAAGTCCGAGGCGACCCAGTGCCCGCTGGCCGACATCGAATCGCAGGTCGTCAACCGGACCCGGGTACCCGCCCGGGCGTCGTCGTCGCCGGCGGCGGCCACGCACCGGCCCTGCGGCGTCATGATCGGCGTGCCGGTGCCGGGCCCGGTGGTGGCCGCCTGGTAGTGCTGCGCGGTGATGTTGGCCTGGACCAGCGCGTCGGCGCGGTCGCTGGAGTACCCGGACGTCAGCACGCCTTCGAAGAAGGACCCGGTCCCGCGGTTGCTGTCGTCGCCGCCGGTGCCGAGCACGATCGAACCCTCCAGCTGCATCGGCGTGTACTTCGCCGACGGCAGCGGGCCTTCGTACCAGGTGGACAGGGCGCCGTGCTGCGCGTCACCGCCCTTCAGCGCGTAGCTGTCGGTACCGTTGTTCTTCAGCACCGCGGTGACGAACGTGCTGGCGTTTCCGTGGTTGCCGAGGTCGACGCTGGTGCCGCCCTGGAACACCCCGTTCTCCAGATCGGCCTGTACCCACGGACCGGTGCCGCTCGCACCGCCGCCGTTCATGTACGAGATGTTGACGGCGTCCATGTGCCCCTCGCCGGTGTCCTCGGCGGCCGTCTCCACGTTGCCGAAGTCGGAGCAGCAGCCGTCGCTGATGTTGGTACCGCTGGCGATCTCGTACATGGACTCGGGGGCCGCGCCGCGCGCCGTGCCGGTGGTGATGGTGCTCGACCGCCGGTACCCGGTGTGCGGCGGGAGGTAGAGCCCGTACGCCCGGTGACCGGCGACCGTGACCGGCAGCGCGTCGGCGACCGCACCGGAGTTCTGCGGCCCGGCGGTACCCGGCCCGGCGACGGTGAGGTCGTTGTGCCGCGACGTCTGGTCGTACAGCTCGCTCACCGTGCAGGTGGTCCCGGCGCAGAACTGGTCCTGGGGTGCGGCATCGACGTACCCACCGGGTCGGCCCAGGCCGATGTCCCGGGTGGCACCGTTGTCGGCCCGCTGCACCTGGTACAACGGCCCGTCGTAGCCGGCGAACAGCGCCCGGGTGGTACTGAACGCGGCGACGCAGGCGGTGCCGCCGGCGGCGTAGATGTCGCAGGGTTCGCGTCGGTGGTCGCGGTGCGGATCGGCGTTGCCCGCCGCGGGCAGCGCCAATGCCGCTACCAGCAGCACGAGGATCGAGAGGAACCCGATCGCGGGCGACCGGCGCGATGATGATCGGAACGTACGGGAATCCATGGCAAGTCCCATCCGTGTCGAGAGAACCGATGAATGCCGGGTACAGAAGGAGCCGGGTGCCGCTGGGACCCGCGGCGCGGGTGCGGCAGGCCGCCGATCGGGCCGTGGATCGGCGTCGCAGGATCAGTGCGGGCCGGGCGAACCTGCCGGTGGGGGCGGGACCGGGCCGTGCACGAGCGGGTCGCCGGTCGCGCGCATCCAGCGGTCGAGTCGCCGGTCCAGATCCTGCTGGATCGTCGCGGTGGCCGGACGATCCGCCAGGTCGCGCTGCTCGTGCGGATCGAACATCAGGTCGTGCAACCGGACCGGCGGCGTGTGCTGCTCCGCCCACCCGGCATCGACCCACAACGCCTTGCTTGCCGAGTCGTCCACGTTGCGCAACCTCGGCCGGTCCCGGCCCTCGAAGTCCTTGACGTAGAGCCACCGTTCGGTGCGGATCGCGCGCTGCGGCTGGTACGCGACGTGGTAGGTCACCTCGGCGAACGTCTCCTCGCGGATCGGGCGGCCGCCGAGCGCCGGCAGCATCGACCGGCCCTGCAACCACGGCGGCGGGTCGATGCCGAGCAGCTCGCAGAGCGTCGGGAACACGTCCACCTGACTGACCAGCGTGTCCACGGCCAGACCGGCCGGCAGGCCGGGGGCGCGCAGCATCAGCAGCACCCCGGTACCGGTGGCCCCGAGCGTGCACTTCATGCCCGGCATGGCGATGCCGTGGTCGGTCGTCACCAGTACCACGGTGTCGTCGGCGAGGCCCTCCTCCCGCAGCGTGTCCAGCACCGCGCCCAGCGTCTCGTCGACCTGCCGCGCGGCGGCATGGAACGACGCCATGTCCTGGCGGGTGACCGCCGCGTTCGGCATCGTCGGTGCCGGGGCGGTCCACCGATCGTCACCGCCGGGGTGCCCGAACAGGAAGCCCGTGTCCGGCATGGTGTGGGTCTCCATCAGCCCGACGGACAGGAAGAACGGCCGGTCGTGGTGCCGCCGCAGGTATCGGCAGGCAGCGTCGCGGCGGGCCGGTGCCAGCCGCCCGGCAACGGGCAGTTCCTCGTGGTAGCCGATCGTCCGCGTTGCCGCTGCGGCACCGCTGGCCACGTGCTGCACGCCGACCAGCGCCGAGGTGTACCCGTGCCGGTGCAACGTGTGCACCAGGTGCCGGTCGTAGTCGTCGAGGCGGTGCCCGCGGTGCGCCAGCCCCAGCATCCCGGCGGTGTGCGCCCACTGGCCGGTGAGCAGCCCGGCGCGGCTCGGTGAGCAGGTCGGTGCGACCGCGTGCGCGTTCCGGAACATCACCGCCTCCTCGGCGAACCCCTGCATCCTCGGGGTACGGATGGGCGCACCGTACGGCTCGACGTATCGCCCGGTGTCGTGGGTGTGGAAGTAGACGATGTTCGGACGGCTCATGCAGAGGCTCCTCGGATCACCGGCCCGGTGGGTCGCGCCCACATTGTCGACACGCGCGGGATCTCGCTCAGTCCGCCACCTCCCGCACCGGGCGCTGCGCGCGACGGGCCTCCGCGGCGGTGACGCTCAGCGCCAGCATGCCGGGTACGAGCACCGCCAGCGGCGGCAGCATCCAGACCACCACCGCGCCGACGAGAACGCCGGCGAGCACGAAGCACGTACCGACCGGGTCGCCGACGGTCACGTCGCGCGCCTGCCGCAGGACCTCCGACCAGCGGGCACCGGGGTACCACAGGCCGGCGGCCCGGCAGCTCAGCGCCAGCACCGCCACGGCCAACCCGGCGCTGACCGCCGCGTACCCCCGGCCGCCGGGAACGAGCCCCTGCGCGCCCACCGCCGCGTTGAACGCCAGCAACGCCGCGGCGACGACGTACCCGACGGTGCGGAGCCAGCCGTGGTGGAGCGCCTGCCACACGCCGCTGAACAGGTCACCGACCGAGTTCCGCTGTGCTGCCAGGGTCCGCCGGAGATGCCGGGTGCCCGCCGCCAACCCTGCGACGGCAAGGACGCCGGTGAGCACACATGCCGTCACGACCAGCCCGACGACCACCATCTCACCGAACAGCGCGACCTTGCCCTCGCCGAACCTGCCGAGCTGCTCCTGCGGTTCGGCGATCGGCGCGCCGGCACCGCGTGCGCCCGCCGTCATCCCTTCAGCCCCTGCGTCGCCACGCCCCGCACCAGGTGCCGCTGGAAGGCGAGGAAGAACAGGACCACCGGCAGGATCGCGAGGATCGCCATCGCCATCTGCGCACCGTAGTCGCTGCTGGAGGTCTGGTCGACATACAGCCGGAGAGCCAGCGGCATGGTGTAGGAGGTGGGCGTCTTCAGGTACAGCAGCGGCCCGAAGAAGTCGTTCCACGACCAGATGAACGCGAAGATCGCGCTGGTCACCAGGGCCGGCCGCATGAGCGGGAGGATCACCGACCAGAAGATGCGAGCGTGACCGGCGCCGTCCATCCGCGCCGCCTCGTCCAGCTCACTCGGCAGGCCGCGCATGAACTGGACCATCAGGAAGACGAAGAACGCGTCGGCACCGAGGAACTTGCCCAGCAGCAACGGCCACCAGGTGTTGATCATCCCCAGCTGGTTGAACATGATGTACTGCGGAATCACCACGATGTGGAACGGCAGCAGCAGCGTGGCGATCATGCACGCGAAGAACACGCCCCGCCCGGGAAACCGGATCCGGGAGAACGCGTACGCGGTGACCGAACACGACAGCGTCACGCCGACGACCGACAGCACGGCGAGGCCGAGCGAGTTCGCCAGGAACGTCCAGAACGACACCCCTCCGATCCCCTGCAGCGCGTGCGCGTAGTTGTCGAAGCTGCCGTGCCGCGGGATCAGGTTCACCGATCCGACGATCTGGTTGCTCGGCTTGAACGACGACATCAGCATCCAGAGCGCCGGGTACAGGATCACGACCAGCACGGCCACCGAGAAGACGTGGAAGATCACCGACCGGGTCCGCCTGCGGGCCCTGGCACGGGACCGGCCGGGGCCGGCACCACCACCGGTCACCGCCGCCGTGGCCGACTCGCGCACCGCGTTCGTGGTCATTTCTCGTCACCCCCGTAGTGCACCCATGCGTTGGAGGTACGGAAGAGCATCAGCGTGACGAGCCCGATGACGACGAGCAACACCCACGCCATCGCCGAGGCGTACCCCATCTGGAAGTCGCTGAAGCCGCGCTGGTACAGGTACAGCGTGTAGAACAGCGTCGAGCGCACCGGCCCACCGGTGCCGTTCGAGATGATGAAGGCGGAGTTGAAGATCTGGAACGAGTGGATCAGCTCCAGCAGGAGGTTGAAGAACAGCACCGGGGACAGCATCGGCAGGGTGATCCGGGTGAACCGCCGGACCGGGCCGGCGCCGTCCACCGACGCCGATTCCAGCAGCTCCGTCGGTACCTGTTTGAGCCCGGCCAGGAAGATGACCATCGGCGCGCCGAACTGCCAGACGGTGAGCAGGATCAGCATGGGCAGCGTCATCGACGGGTTCCCGACCCAGCCACCGCTCTCGGCGGGCGGCCCGCCGAAGAACGATCCGATGTTCGCGACGATGCTCTTGTCGGTGAACATCGCCTTCCAGACGATCGCGATCGACACGCTCCCGCCGATCAACGACGGCAGGTAGAACGCCGACCGGTAGAAGCCCGATCCACCGCGGGCGTGGTTGAGCAGTACGGCCACCGCGAGGGCGACGACCAGCTTCAGCGGCGCCCCGAACACCACGTACAGCAGGGTGACCTTCACCGCCTGGAGGTAGTTCGCGTCAGTGAACAGCCGCGTGTAGTTGGCGAACCCGACCGGCGACGGCGCCGAGAACAGGTCGTAGTCGGTGAAGGACAGGACGAGCGAGGCGACCATCGGCCCCGCGGTGAGCACGAAGAACCCGATCAGCCACGGGCTGAGAAAGACGTATCCCGCACGGATGTCACGGCGGCGGCGCCACGTCGCACGGCGCCGCGGCGCCCCGTGCCGGGCGCCGGACGCGAGCTGGACTGTCATCATGTCACCTCCGGACGCGATCAGTTCCCGAGGGACACGGACATCTCGTCGAACAACTGCTGCGCGAACTGCCTGCTGTCGATCTTTCCGTACGACAGCTGCTGGTGCAGGTCACCCCACTTGGTCTCGATGGTGCCGTAGCCCGCCGGCAGCGACGGATAGGCCGGCGTCTGCTGGGACTGCGTGTAGCGGGCGTACTGGAGGATCGGCGCATCGGCCGGCGTCGCGTTCACCTTCGCCGCGGCGGCACGGGCCTGCCGGGTCTCGGGAACACCCAGCGAGGTGCCGAAGATCTTCGCCACGCCCGGCGACGTCACCAGGAAGTTCAGCAGGGCGGCGGCGGCGGCCTTCTGCTGCGAGTTGGCCGACACGCTCAGCAGCAGGCTCGGGTGCGTCGCGAGGACGTGCTGGTCCACCCCGTCGGGCCCCGGCGCGGGCACGATGCCGATACGGTTGGTGCCCGAGTCGGTCATCGCCTGCAGCAGCGTCGTCGAGAAGTTGAACCACAGCGCGTACTGGCCGGCGAGGAACCCGTCCTTCGGGCTGAGGGCGGCGTTTCGCTTGATGGGGAAGAACTTGCCGTCGGCGCGCAGATCCTTGACGCTGTCCACGTAGTCGACGACGTCCTGCTGGGTGAACGCCGGCTTGCCGTCCTTCGTGAAGACGCCCTTACCCTGCTGCATGCGCCAGTAGATGAAGCCGGGCAGGCTCCCGGTGAAGTCGCTGGAGCCGTACTCCGACGGCTTCGCCGACGCCCCCGCCTGATCGACCTTGCGAACGTAGCTCTTCAGCTCGCTCCAGGTCATGTGGTCGGTCGGGTAGGCGATCTTGAGCTTGTCGAGCAGGTCCTTGTTGTACATCATCGACCACGCGTTGGTACCCAGCGGGATCGAGTCGAGCTCGCCGTTGGCCTTTCCCACCGACAGTGCGGAGTCGGAGAGGCCGTCGAGCGGCATGACGTTCTTCCGCAACGGGCTGAGGTCCTGCAGCAGGTGCTTCCGGGAGTACTCGGAGAGATTGTTGGCGTCCATCATCATCAGGTCCGGCAGGGTGCGGCCGGCGGCTTCGGTGTTGCGTGCCGTCCAGTAGTCACCGAAGGACGCGAAGCTGCGAGTGACCTTGATGTTCGGGTACTTCTTGTTGAAGAGCGAGATCGCCTCCTTGAACTTGTCGGCGCGATCGTTGTTGCCCCACCAGGCGAACGAGATCTCCGCCTTCGTGTTCTTGGTGAACTGCTTCGCCTGGGCGTTGACGTCTCCACCGCCGCCGGAACACCCGGAGAGTACGAGCGCTGCGACCGACGCCGCGGCGACGACGGCGGCCAACCTTTTCCTGATCAAGACTTCCTCCTCGGAAGGTGGGCGGACGTTTCCCCAGGACTGGCAGCGCGCGTCTCCCGTCGGAGGCGAGCGGCGGTTACCGGTCGGATCTGCGTTCCGGATCGATGAGTCCGCGGAGCGTGTCGATCGGCAGCTTCGGCGCCCGCTCCGCGGTCAGCAGGCCGTTGCGTTCCTGCAGGGTGTCGGTGAGTTGGGTCCAGCACCAGCCGGCGAGCCCGGCGCGCCGACCGGCACCGGTGACGCCACCGAGCACCGGGGCGAGGATCGTCCCGATCCTGGCGGCGAAATCGTCGGCGTCGGCGGCCTCCGAGTAGCCCCAGGCGTCGGCCGGCGCGGCGTCCACCGACCACTTGACGCCACCGAACTCCGTGAGCATGACGGGCTGGCCACGCTCCGGCGCGCCGGGGAGCCGAACCCGCCGGCCGGCCGGCCCCACGCCGTCGACCAGTTCCCGCAACGCCTCGGGGGCCGCGGCGTACCGCGCCGCCAGCACCTCGCCCCGCGACTCGTAGTCGTGCAGGGTCCACAGGTCCGTGGTGCCGTGCTCCCAACCGTCGTTCGAGATGACCGGGCGGGTCGGGTCGAGCGCCTTCGTCAGGTGGTAGAGCGACTCGACGAACGCGCGCTGGTCGGCCCGGGACGCCACGTGCTGGACGCCCCAGCTCTCGTTCAGCGGTACCCAGGTCACGATGCACGGGTGACTCCGGTCGCGGACCACCGCCGCCGTCCACTCCGAGACCGTGCGGCGCACGGCGACCTCGGAGAAGGCGTATGCGGCGGCCATCTCCCCCCACACCAGCAGACCGAGCCGGTCGGCGTGGAACAGGAACCGCGGATCCTCGATCTTCTGGTGCACCCGGACCGCGTTGAATCCCAGCGCCAGCACGAGTTCCGCCTCCTGCCGGAGCGCGTCGGCCGACGGGGCCGCGAGGTGCGACTCCGGCCAGTACCCCTGGCTGAGCACCGAGCGCAGCACGAGCGGCCTGTCGTTGAGCCAGAATCGACCGTCCCCGGCACGCACCGATCGGAGCCCCAGGTAGCTGGCCACCACATCGGTCTCCACGCCGTCGACCCGCACGCTGACCCAGGCGTCCAGCAGGACCGGGGAACCCGGGCGCCACAGCAGTTCCTCGTACCGCTGGCCGTTGCCCTGGCCGTCGATGGGGACCGTCACCGACACGACCGCGTCGTCCACCGCGGTCTCGGTGTCGCCCAGCACCGCCGTGTCGTGCGCGATCGTGACCCGGACGCGGGCCGCCACCCGCCTGCTGAGGGAGACCTGCGCCGTCGCGGTACCGCGGGTCAGATCGCACGTCCACCACACGTCCTCGACGCGGATCGGCGCCACCGCTTCCAGCCAGACGGGCTGCCAGATGCCGGTCGTACGGTGGTACCAGACGGCGTGCGGCTCCGGGCGCCAGTCCTGCTTCCCGCGCGGTTGGGCCACGTCCTGCGGGTCGTCCTCGGCGCGCACCACGAGCACGTGCCTGCCGGGCACGTCCCGGGCGGCGAGCGCGTCCGTGACGTCGATCGTGAACGGCGTGTGCCCGCCTTCGTGCTCGCCGACGCACACCCCGTTCAACCAGACCCGGGCGCGGTAGTCGACCGCACCGAAGTGGACCAGCAGCCGCCGACCGTCCTGGAACCCCGCGGCGGCGAGATCGTCGGCCGCGATCTCGCGCCGGTACCAGACGGCGGGGTGGTATCCGGGGGCACCGACACCGGAGGCGGCCGAGTCCGGCGGGTACGGGACGACGATCGTCGCGGGCAACGGCCGACCGTCCCACCAACCCTCTCGCTCCCCCACGCCGGCGTCGTCGTGGGCGAAGCCCCAGGCACCGCTGAGATCCCGGTACGAGTCGCGGAGGAGCTGGGGACGAAGGCGATTCCCCTGCTGCGCGCTGGCGCGCAGTCCGTACGTCCCGGAACCAGCCACTGGGGCACCTCTCCCGCGTCGTTCGTGGTGGCTGCGTCGTGCACCGGAAGGCGCCGTCCGGCTGTGCCGGAGCCATCCGCATCGCGGTGAACGCGCTCGTCCGCCGTCGCTGGCGGACCTGCGATGGTCGTTGAACCTACCTGCCACAGGACGGAAATACAACGTTGAACCTGACTCGGTTTCGGCCCCACCTCCCCGCCGTCCGCGGCGAGCGCCGAGCGGCTGTCGGCAGCGCGCGCTGAGCGGCGTGATCAGGCCCCGACCAGGTCGAGCACGCCGATCATGATCTTGTTGCCATCGGATCGCACGTTGGCCATCGTGCTGACGAGCTGTCGAGGGCCGATCACCTCGGTCGAGCCCCAGTACCCGTCACCCGGCAAATACGCGGTCGGGTCGCCGAATTCGCGGGCATCGGAATCGCCGAGGCGAAGGTACTGGCGCGAGGCGTGGTTGTAGGACAGCACCGTCGCGCCGGACGGGAACCGGGCCAGGTACGGGGCCGCGCCGAGGAAGACGTTGTTCTGGCGGTCGGCCGGCCCAGGCTCGTCCATGCCCAGTTCGACGGGCCAGTCGTGCGCGGTGTAGGCCAACGAGATCAGGTAGTCACCGTTGGCCAGGTGGGACTCCATGGCGAGCGCGATTCCGCCGTTGGAATTGATCTGCAGCGCGCTGGGCATCTGATCGGTGAACATCTTGACGCCGTCATCGTTGGTTCGGGTGTACTGCTGCGCAACGCGATAGGCAGCATACGGGTAATCCGTGACGTGCGGCGTCCACGTTCGACCGCGGTCAAAGGATCGGATGATCGCGACCCCGGTGGAGCCCTTCGTGTTCTCGACCGCCCGCTTCGGTGCGCTGTGGGTGAAGTAAACCTGGACTTCACCGCTTCCTGTCTGGTGTACGAACGGCTCCCAGTTGGCGCCGACGTAGATCACCTGTTCGTCCTGCCAGGTGCGGCCGTTGTCGGTGCTGCGGCGCAGCATCAGCCCGTCGAGCTTCATGTCGAGACTGAACCGGTGATTGGCCCGGAAAGAGCACACCGCGAGGATGTCACCGTTGTCCAGAACACGGGCGTCGCCGCTGGAATAGCACCGGTCGTCCGCACCGTCGAGGATCTTGTGCGACGAGAAGAGCTTCTTCGGTGCGGCCCAGTGTTTCAGGTCGCGACCGGTCGTGCAGTAGATGTTCCAGGCCTGCGGGCTGTCCTGGTAGAAGAGGATGAAGCGCCCGTCACGCATCCGCTTGATGCGCGCGTAGTGGGCATTTTGGGTGTGCAGAAAATCGGCGTCGAGTTCGACGTACCTGGACAGGTCCAGCTGCATCGGCGAACTGCGGCGCGGGGCCGCATTGGCGGCGCGTGCCGGCACGGCCGCACTGGCCGCGAGCGATGCTCCGACGGCGGCGGCAGAACCAGCAAGAAGGCGACGCCGGGCAACCCCGCGGGCGGCTGGCAGCATTCTCCGTCTCCTTTCCCAGAAATGGAAACAGGGGCGTGACAACGGGTCGGCTGCAAGGTTGGTACAGCGCTGTACTCATTGTCAAGGCATCGCTCGGATCCGGGACGGCTGGCCCGGTCCAGGGCCCCGAGTCAGCCGATACGATCGATCGCAGACAAGGCGCGGGAGGTTGGATGAGCAGGCCCCGGTTGACCGACGTCGCGGCCCTCGCGGGGGTCTCGATGAAGACGGTGTCGAACGTCGTCAACGGAACGGGATCCGCCACACCGGCGACGCGCGCACGGGTACGGGCCGCGATCGACGAGTTGGGCTACCGGCCCAACGTCACCGCTCGACGACTCGCCACCGGCCAGACCGGCACGATCTCGGTCGCGGTCTCGTCGGTCACCGTGCCCTACTTCGCCGAGATCTCGAACCTGCTCGATCGCGCGGCCCGCAGGTCGGGGCTTCGAGCGGTGATCGAGCAGACGCACGGCGACCGCAACAACGAGTTGGCGATCCTCGCCGAGCGGGAACGCGGCCTGGTCGACGGGGTGATCTTTCATCCGGTGGCCCTGACGCCCGACGACCTGGTGGACCGAAGTCCGGGCTTCGCCCTGGTGCTGCTGGGCGAAGGCCCTGCCCCCGCCGGCGTCGACCACGTCATGATCGACAACGAGGCTGCGGCTCGCGAGGCCACCACGCACCTGATCGAGAGAGGATGTCGGCACATCGCCTTCCTCGGAGTCGAAAGTCATGGACTGACACACACCACCGGCCAGCGCTTCGCCGGATACGAACAGGCGCTCGAGATGGCAGGTCAGCGGGCAGATCCTCGACGTCGGCTGCAGATCGAGCACTACTCCGCCGACGAGGGACACCGCGCCGTCGCCGACGCGCTCGACCAGGGCGTCACTTTCGACGGCATCGTGTGCAGGGACGACTCGCTCGCCACGGGAGCCCTCCACGCGCTGCACAGCAGGCGGGTCCGGGTGCCCGGCGAGGTGGCCGTGACCGGCTGGGACGACCTGATCATCGCCCGGAACCTGTGGCCACCCCTCACCACCATCGGACCACACAAGGCCGAGATAGCAAGGACCGCCGTGCGCCTGCTCGCCGAGCGCATCCACGGCTACGCCGGGCCGGGGCGCCACGAGATCGTCGCATCGCAACTGATCCCCCGCGACAGTACGGCTCGGTGAGGCGCCGTTCGGGTCGGTCGCGTTCGTGGGCGTCCCGCCGGACACGATCAGCCTCCCTCGGAGAAACGGCTCCGCCGCGCCGGGCCAGTCGGTTCAGCGGCGGAAACGAGCCACGTACGATCGGCCGGCCGAGCCGGTCATGTCGACCGTCAGCGACACCGAGTTCCCGTGACACTCGGCGTGGGCCTCCGCGTCACCGCCGAGGTACCGTCGCGCCGGCACGGACACCTCGACGGTGACGGTGCCCGTCAACAGCTGTGTCGGATCGCAGATGGCCACGCCGAGCGTGCCGCGCACGTCGCTGACGACCACCGACGCGGGGCGATCGACGGAGATGCCACCGACCGGCGGCGCGCCGGACGCCCAGACGTTCACCATCGTCAGCCCCAGGTCGCGGCGCGTCGCGGCCTGGACCGCCGGGGTGTTCGCCAGCACTTCCACCACACCGCGCCGGGCGAAGCGTTCCGCGTCCGCCCGCGACGCCGCTGGTAGCTGCACGTAGGCGTACCGCGCGTCGGTCGGATCGGTGCCGTGGTCGATCCACATCGTCGCGAAGCGCCGGGTGTAGAGGGTGTCGTCTTCGTACACGCCGCGCCGGTCCATGGCCGTCCACCGGCCGGACCGGTCCTCGCGCAGCACCGCGAGTGGGGTGCGTTGCGGGAACACGTATCCGCCGACCCCGTCGAGGTGCGCCCAGTTCGCTCGCACCCGGGTCGGGGTGGCACCGACGCCGGACAGTCGGCGACCGCCGTCGAAGCTGAGCGCGGCCGTCCCGTTCTCGCCGATGTTGCGGTTGTCCACCACGGTCTCGACGCCGTAGCCGTCGCTGCTGCGGATCCCGGCGCCGAGGCAGACCACCGCATCGTCCATGCAGAACCAGGACTTGTTGCCCCGCAGGCTCTGCCCCTTGGGGTGGAGCCGCATCCCCACCGCGGCCCGGTCGTCGAGCACGGCGCCACCGGCCCACTCGTTGTACGTGTAGCGCTTGACACCGGGCGGCAGGGTGCGCAGATCCCGGGTGATGCCAGGGATGCGGTACTTGTCGGCGGTCGGCCAGTACATGTCGGCCCACTGGCCGATCTGGTCGGACAGGTACACGTAGACGGCCCCTTCGCCGGTGTACCAACCCTGCTCGTTCTCCTGGTTCGCCGTCTCGAAGGAGTAGATGGCGTGCCGGTCCATCGCGATGGCGTAGGCGAACCCGGTTCGCCGGTGTACGGCGCGCGCCATGGACGTCGCGACCCGGGTGCTCACCACCTCCTCGGCGGGAACGACCGAGTGATCGGCCAGCACCGCGCGAGCTTCGACGATCGACGGTATCCGAACCTGCTCGATCGGGATCGGATCGTAGCTGAAGAACGGCAGGAACGAGTCCCGCATCAGGTAGCCCTTGACCGCGGACCTGATCGCACCGGCCTGCGCTGCCGGTACCGCCTGGGCCAGCTGCAGCAGTGTCGCGCTGGTCAACCGGCCGATCCGGTGATCGGTCTCGTAGAAACGTGACAGCGCCCGGCCGCGGGTCAGGTCCATGAACGCGCCGTGGTAGATCCAGGGGCGGTAGTTCTCCTGCACCCACCTCACCAGCCGGTCGACCGCCTCGGCGCTGAACTCCCACGGCGTGCCCCGCGCCGCGACGACGCCGTACACCAGGTACTGCAGCAGCGAGACGCCGTAACTGCCGTTGTAGGAGTAGTGCTCGTGCTGGATGAAACCTCCGTCGGGGTAGAACCCGTCGCCGGTGGTCGAGTAGTCGAACATGGCCGCCCAGGCCGACTTGGCGAGCCGCATGGTCGCCGCGTCCCGGCTCAACGCCCCACGTACCAACGTGATCGCCGAGGTCCAGTTCAGGTTGGCGCTGGTGGCCCGGCCCGATCCGATGGTGCGCGGATCGGGCTCGTAGCGGGCGATCGCCGCCATGGCGGTGGCGATCCGGTCCGCCGACAGGTCGTCGTACATCAGGATGCAGAAGTCGTTGAGCGCCAGCGGGATGCCGATCTGCCAGTCCCACCAGCCGCCGTACATGGCGGTCACCCCGTACTTGTTGGCGAGGAACCAGTCGAACGCCGAGACCAGGTCCGCGGTCAGGCCGGCGTCACCGGACAGGGCGGATCCGGGGGTCTTCAGCGCGAGCGCGAGCTGTCGCAACCTGCCCATGTTGTTGCGCTGGACCGCGGGGATCGTGCTGCTGTCCTCGTCGGCCCACAGATAGGTCCGATCCGGTGCGGTGTCCATCGAGTGCCAGAGGTCCGCGGCCACGGCCGCGGAATCCCGCACGTACCTGGCGACCACCGGATCGTCGGTGTCGGAGCTGACCAGCGTCGAGCGCCACTGCGACCGGACCGTGTCGAAGTCGCTGTCGGCCGGGGAGGCGGAGGCGCGGCCCGGTCCGCCGGCGACGGCAGCTCCGAGACAGGCGGGAGCCACCGCCGCGGCACCGAGCAGGACGTGGCGTCGGGATACCCGAGGCCGGAGCGGGGACGCGGGATCGGACAAGGTACACCCCTCGGAGTCGTCGTCGACCATCGGCTCAGGCCCATGAGACTCCGGCAATGTGCCGACAGTCAAGACTTAATACGTATTAGCTCGCACCGGGGTCGGCATCCGTCGAGGCACCCGGTATCGCCGGGGCGAGGCAGCGCGAGCGTGCGCGCAGGTCGTTGGCTAGTTGCCGGTACCGGCGGCGTGCGCGGCGCCGGTGACGCCCGCTCCGCTGGCCGGGCCCGGATCGATGTCGGCGACGTGCGTGGCCGCGCCGAGCAGCGCCGCCGCTTCCCCGTCCGGTACCACGACGACCGTGTCGACACCGAGCGCGGCGAGCAGCGGCGGGCCCACGATCGCCCAGGCTGCGGTGATCGAGCCGCCGAACACCACCACGTCCGGCCGGAACCCGACCAGCCACGGGGCCAGCGCGCCACCCAGCGCGGTCATCGCGGTGTGCACCGTCTCGACGGCGATCTCGTCGCCGTCGGCGGCGAGTGCGGTCAGCTCGCGCAGGCCGTCGACGCGCCGCCCGGTGCGCTGCGCGTACCGGGCGGTCATCGCGCGGGTGGAGGCGGTGTCCTCCAGCGGCCGGCCGGCGATGGTGAGCCGGTCCGCGCGGCCCTCCGGCGGCACCAGGGGGCCGTCCTCGACGACCCGGTCGGCATCGAGGAACGCCGACCCGACGCCGGTACCGAGGGTGAACGCGGCCAGCCGACCCGCGTGCGGCGCGTGCAACCGCCGGGCACCGAGCGCGAACGCGGACGCGTCGTTGAGGAACCGCAGCCGGTCCGGCGTCACCCCGAGCCGCTCGGCGAGCCGGTCACCGACCGGAACGTCGCGCAGCGAGGTGAACTTGCCGACGCCGCGATAGCGGGCGATGCCGGTCGCGTAGTCGAACGGGCCCGGTACGGCGAGGCCCCAGCGGTCGGCGAGCCGCCCCGGGCACCGGTCGACCAGCTCTCGTGCGGTGGCGGCGATGGCCGCCAACAGAGTGTCCGCGTCCGCTGCCGGGTCCAGCCCGGACCGGCACCGGCTGCCGGCGACGACGGTACCGGCGGTCAGGTCGACGGCCGCAGCGGTCACGTGCGATCCACCGACCTCGACCGCCGGCTGGTACCCGCCCGCCGGCACCGCGGGCCCCTCGGCAGCCGCCGCGACCGGACCGCGCCCGGCGGCCGGCGTGGCCCGCGGAGCGGCCGGTGCGCGCCCGGCGCCCGATGCACCCGCACCGGTACCGGCGGCTCGCGGTTCGCTCGACGCGGTCGTGCGGCCGGTCATCGGGCCGGTCCCGCCGTCGCCGCGGTCCGCGGTCGCGGCTGCACCGCGTAGTCGACCAGCGTGGTCGGCACGGTCAGCCGGCGCGGCCGGTGCTGCGCGACCGGGTCGGTGCCGGCCAGCTGGTCGAACAGCAGGGTCGCGGCCGACCGGCCGATCTCGATCGGGTCGTACGAGACGACGGTCAGCGGCAGGTGCAACACGTCGGCGAGCTCCACATCGTCGAATCCGGCCAGTTCCACCCGCGGCGCATCGGTGTCGCGGAACCGCAGCGCGCGCAGCGCGCCCACGGTGTTGCGGTTGTTCGCGGTCAGCAGCGCGGTCGGCGGCTCCGGCTGGTCGATCAACTCGCGCGCCGCGGCCTCGATCGCCTCGACATCGCCGCGCAGCCGGCGCACGTACCGCTCGTCCACCTCGATGCCCGCCTCGTCCAGCGCGAACGCGTACCCGCGGAACCGCTCCGAGCCGGTCCACAGCGCCGCCGGCAGGCCGAGGAACCCGATCCGCCGGTGGCCGTGCTCGATCAGCCGCCGGCAGGCGTCCCGGGTGCCGCCGAAGTCGTCCACCAGCACGCAGTCGAGGTCGGCGCCCATCGGCGGGCTCGCCGCGAGCACCACCGGGGTACCGCGCAGCTGCACCGCGCCCAGGTGCGCGTGGTCGTGCCCGGCCGGTACCACCACCAGCCCGTCGACGCCGCGTTCCAGCAGGTCGTCGACGACCTCGTGCTCGGAGTCTGGATCGGCGCCGGTGGAACCGAGCATCACCCGGGCGCCGTAGCGCACCGCGACCTGCTCCACGCCGACCGCCAGCTGCGAGTAGAACGGGTTGCCGAGATTGGTCACCAGCAGGCCGATCAGCTCGTGCGGCCCGCCCGACCGCAGCCCCCGGGCCAGCTTGTTCGGCCGGTAGCCGAGCGCCGCGACCTCGGCGAGCACCCGCTCCCGGGTCGCCGCACCGATCCCCGGCCGGCCGCGCAGCGCCCGGGAGACCGTCATCGGGCTCACCCCGAGCCGCTCGGCGACGTCCCGCATCGTCAGCCCGGTCTCCGGCCCCGGTCCCGACCGCGAGGAGCTCATGGCCGTTCCTCCTGCGTCGGAACGCCCACGAGGCACCCCACCGCACAGCGCCCACGATTCGCTCGCTGACGCTCACTCATGGCCGTTCCTCCTGCGTCGGAACGCCCACGAGGCACCCCACCGCACAGCGCCCATGATTCGCTCGCTGACGCTCACTCATGGCCGTTCCTCCTGCGTCGGAACGCCCACGAGGCACCCAGCCATGGTTCGCTCGTTCATGGCCTGCTCATTGCCCTCATGACACCATCGCCTTCACCAGCCGGACCTGGTCCGAACCGAGGTTGTGCACCTGGTAGCTGCCGACACTGGCCGGAATCGCCAGCGTTTCAGCGTAGTTCAACCGGTGCTTGTCCCCGGCGGCGGTGCTGATCAGGGCGGCATCACCATCGACGACGGTGAGCACGTGGAAGCGGTCGTCGGTGCGCTGCGGGGCGGCCCCGCCCGGTTCCACCGCGATTCGGTGTACCTGGAAGAACATCTCGGGCAAAGCGCCGATCAGTTCCTCGGACCAGCCGGCACCGCCGCCCACCGTCCGCGGCTGCTGCACCAGCTGGTCGGCGACCGCGTCGCCGGAGCGGGCCGGGTCGAGGTTGCGGAACGCGTGCTCGACGTGCACCGCCCGCTGCCGGCCGGCCGCATCCCGGCGCAGCCAGTCGTAGAACCGCAGCGAGTACAGGTACGGGGTCGCGCTGACCTCCAGCACCACGTTGCCCTCGCCGCTGCCGTGCGGGGTACCGGCGGGCACCAGGTACAGCTGGCCGGCCCGCGCCGGGAACGTCTGCACGTACTGCTCGATGTCGAAGCCCACGCCGTGCGCGTCGGCGTCGTGCGCGGCGTGCTGGAACCGGTCCAGGTCGGCGTCGCCGCGCAGGCCGAGGAACACCTTGCTCTGCTCGCCGGCGACCATCAGGTAGTAGCTCTCGTGCTGGGTGTACGGCCAGCCGAACAGCTCGCGCATCGTCTCCGGCTGCGGATGGCAGTGCACCGACAGGTTGCCGCCGCCGACCGTGTCCAGGTAGTCGAACCGGATCGGGAACGACGTGCCGAACAGCTCGTGCGCGGCCGCACCGAGCACGTCGGCCGGGGCGAGCCCGACCACGAGCTGGAACGGAAGCTCCACGCAGGTCTGCGCGTCGTCGCCGAGCAGTACGCCGCTCTCCGGCGCGATCAGCTCGTAGCCCAGCGCGGTGTTCCGCCGGTCCGGGTTGTGGCCGAGTTCCTGCTGGCCCCAGTGGCCACCCCAGGGGGTGCTGTTGAAGGTCGGCCGGGTCCGGAACGGGCGGCCGGCGAGCCACCGGGCGGTCTCGCGCAGCGCGGCGCCGCCGACCGACGTCGGCGCTTCGGTATCGGTAACGTCCAGCCATCGGTCGATCCGGCCGGCGAGCGCGTCGCGATGCCGGTCGAGCAGTGGCCAGTCGATGTAGAACAGCCGGCGGGTGCTGGTCGGCTCGTCCTCGGGGGCGGCCAGGTGCCGGCCGCGGCCGGCGCCGACGGCCGCCTCCTGGTAGCGCTTCGGCACCTCGGCCCACCACAGCACGTCGGCGGCGGCCAGCCCGGCCCCGGGCCCGTACAGCACCCGCAGCTCGTCGCCGTCGGGATCGGCCAGCCGGGCCAGCGCGGCCGGGTCGAGCAGTTCACCGAGGGTCCCGCCGGCGAGCCGGGCGAAGTCCGGGTCGTGCTGCAGCTGGGCGGTTTCGGTCCTTTCGAGCACCTCGGCCCAGGGCCGGGCGGCGGTGCGCGCGTCGGCCAGCTCGACCGTACGCCCGGCGCCGGCCAGCGCGGCACGCAGCGCGTCCGCCACCGCCGGCCAGTTCAGCGCCGCCGGCCCGTCGACCGCGAGAACATGGGCGGTGGCGGGCACGGTGGCCGCGGCGGCGGCCCAACCGGCGGCGACCGCGCCACCGTGCACCGGGTAGTGCGGGGCGGGCTCGTACTGCCGGGTTCGCGGGCGCCGTTGTTCCGTGTCCATCTCACCAACCTCACCGCGGTAACGGGCGATCAGCTATCGCAAACGTTACCTCTTGTTAAATGACCAGTCCACGCGTACGTTATCGATAACTTAGCAGCCCGGGGCTCCCGGTACGAGGAGGGCACGGCGTGCAAACGAGCGACACAGGACACTCGGTCACCCGGCGGACGGTGCTGGCCTCGGCCCTGGCCG
This sequence comes from Actinocatenispora thailandica, assembly GCF_016865425.1. Lineage (NCBI taxonomy): Bacteria > Bacillati > Actinomycetota > Actinomycetes > Micromonosporales > Micromonosporaceae > Actinocatenispora > Actinocatenispora thailandica. The sequence continues at coordinate 4,217,030 of NZ_AP023355.1, forward strand.
GCGCGGTCGGACTGGCCGCCGCCGGCTGTGCCCGGGGTACCCAGACCCGGCCGTCCCCGGGCGACGTGGTGTCGTTGTTCAACGACAACCCGACCTGGGCGCCCGGCTACGCCGCGGCCGGGAAGGCGTTGCACCGGCTGGTCGGCTACCGGCTGTCGGCCCGGGCCTCGCCGGACACCAGCAGCTACCAGCAGATCGTGCGGATGTCCGCGCAGACCGACTCGACCACCGACCTGATCAAGTGGTGGAGCGGCTACCGGCTGCAGGACATCGCCCGGTCCGGCATCCTGCAGGACGTGTCGTCGGCCTGGGACCTCGCCGCGAAGAACGGCTGGTCCAACGACAAGGAGCTGCGCGACTCGTTCAGCTACCAGGGCAAGCAGTACGGCGTTCCGCTGTACAAGTCGTACTGGGCGGTCTTCTACAACAAGCCGCTCTTCGCCAAGCTGAAGCTCGACGTGCCGACCGACTGGGACGAGTTCCGGCGGGTCGTCGCGGCGCTCAAGGCCAAGCACGTCACCCCGATCGCGTCCGGCGGTGCCACCACCTTCGAGTCGCTGACCTGGTTCCAGCAGCTGGTCAACGGGCTGGACCACCAGTTCTACCTGGACCTGACGGCCGGCAAGGCGTCGTACACCGATCCGGTGTGCCGGCAGGCGATGAAGCTGTGGATCGAGCTGTTCCAGGCGGGTGCGTTCTCCGCGCCGGACCTCAACACCGCCACGGTGCCCGCGCAGTTCGTCCAGGGCCGGATGGCGATGCACCTGTACGGCAGCTGGGACACCGGCGCCTACCTCTCCAACGGGGTCAAGGACGCGAACCTGGGGCTGTTCCTGCTCCCGCCGCCGCCCGGCGGCAACGACTCGGTCGTCGTCGAGTCCGGGGTGCTGTCGGTGTCGAAGAAGGCGCACAAGCTCGACGCCGCCCGCAAGGTCGCCGACGCCTGGCTGAACCCGTCGGTGCAGCGGGCCTGGACCGACTTCCTCAAGGACACCTCCGCCGACCCGGGCGTGGTCCCGAAGGTCGGCGCCATCACCGAACTCGCCGCCTCGGTGCGGCAGCAGAAGCCGACCCAGGCCATCCGGTACTGGGAGGCGTCGCCGCCGGTGCTCATCGAGGGCAACGTGCAGGACCTGAGCGCGTTCATGATCAACCCGACCCGGGCCAACGCGACCCGCACGCTGTCGTCGATGCAGCGTCGCGCCGACAAGGAATGGAAGGTGTGGCGGTCTTGACGACGACGGAGAAGCTGCCGGTCGCGGCGCCGCCGGCGGCGGGCACCCGGCCGCGACGGTTCCAGTGGCGCCGGGCGATGTGGGTCGGCGGGTTCCTGCTGCCGGCGGTGGTGCTGATCGCCGTGCTGCTGGTGGTGCCGTTCCTGGTCACCGCGTACCGCAGCCTGTTCGACGACAACGGGGTCAGCTCGCACTTCATCGGGCTGGCCAACTACGTCGCGCTGTTCACCGACCCGGACTTCGGCCGGTCGCTGCTCAACACCGTGTTCTGGGTGGTGGGCACGCTGGTACTGCCGGTACTGCTCGGGCTGCTGATCGCGGTGCTGACCAACTCGGTGAGGTGGGGCTCGGTCGCCCGCACCGCCGTGGTCATCCCGTACGCGCTGTCCGGTTCGGCCACCGCGCTGCTGTGGACGTTCCTGCTGCAGTCCGACGGTGCGATCAACCAGACGCTGGCCTCGGTCGGCCTCGGCGGGCTGCAACAGGAATGGCTGCTGCACTGGCCGCTGAACACCGTGGTGATGATCCTCGCGACCACCTGGCAGGCCACCGGCGCGTCGATGATCCTGTTCCTGGTGGGTTTGCAGACGATCCCGTCCGAGACGCTGGAGGCCGCCAAGCTCGACGGCGCGCAGGGTGTCCGGCTGTTCTGGAGCATCATCGTCCCGCAGCTGCGGCCGATGACGATCGTGGTGGTCGGCATGTCGATCGTCAACAGCCTCAAGACGTTCGACATCGTCTGGCTGCTGACCCGCGGCGGGCCGGGCACCGCGTCGGAGACGCTCGCGCTGACCATGTACCGGGAAACGTTCACGCTCAGCCGCTACGGGTACGGTGCCGCCGTGTCCGTGGTGCTCACCGTCGTCGTACTCGCCGCCTCCTGGCTCTACCTGCGTCGCCAGGCGACGCAGCGGTGAAGGGGAATCCGATGGCATCACGCATCGTGCGCAACGTGTTGGTCGTGCTGGTCTCGGTGCTGTGGCTGGTACCGACCTGGCTGGTGGTGGTCAACGCCTTCACCCCCGCCGAGCAGTACACCGGCTCGCCGCGCTGGTGGTTCGCCTCGGGCGACATCCTGGGCAACATCCAGACCGCCTTCAGCACCGCCGGAGTCGGTCGGGGCATGGTCAACACGCTGATCTACGCGGCGCTCGGCGCGGCGATCGCGGTACTGATCTCGGCCCTCGCCGGCTTCGCGGTGACGGTGATGCCGGTCAAGCGGCCCGCGATCTGGTTCTGGGGCATCTACATCGGCACGGTCCTGCCGCTGCAGACCTTCCTGTCCCCGCTGTTCACCGGCTACGCGAAGACCGGCCTGTACGACACCCAGTACGGCATGTTGCTCATCTACGTGGCGATGACGATCCCGTTCGCGTTCTTCGTCAACCGCAACTTCCTGATGACGGTGCCGCGCGAGATCGCCGAGGCGGCGCAGTTGGACGGGGCGAACTGGCTGCGGATGTTCGTCCGGGTGCACCTGCCGCTGGCGCGCAGCGCGCTGCTCGCCACGTTCGTCTTCCAGTTCACCTGGATCTGGAACGACCTGCTGTTCGGCATCACGCTGTCGCTGAGCCCCAACGTGCGGCCGGTGACGGCCACCCTCGCCGACCTGTCCGGCAGCTACGGGACGGCGGGCCCGCCGGTCATCCTGGCCGGTGCGCTGGTCGCGTCGATCCCGACCGTACTGCTGTTCTTCGTCTTCCAGCGCTTCTTCGTCAACAGCCTGCGGCTGACGTCCTGACCTGCCGCGGCACCCAGCACGACCCGTACGAGTTCGAGGGGGAAATTCCACATGACGACGCGCGCCCTGGTGGCCGACCGACCATGGTCGACCGAGAAGGCCCGGGCCGGGACCGTCGGGCTGGCCGTCGCGGCCAGCACCGCGGTCGGCGGTACCGAGCTGCGGGCGATGCCGGAGCATCTGGTGCGGCGCGGCCCGGACGGCCCGCAGCGCGCGGTGCGGGTGCTGCTCGCCGGTGCCGCGACCGATCCGGCGCAGTGGCGGTTCGAGGTCGAGGTGGCCGGCCGCGGCCGGGTGCCGGTCGAGGTGCTGCCGGCCACCGGTGGCGCCCGGCTGCTGCTGCCGGCCGAGTCGGACACCCGGGACGTCCGGATCGAGGCGACCCGCACCGGTGACACCGCGGCGAGCCGCGCCGGTGACACCGCGGCGAGCCGCGCCGGGGATACCGCGACGCTGGAGTTTCCGCTGCCACCGGCCCGCGACTGGACCATCCACCTGGTGCACCACTCGCACCTGGACATCGGGTACACCGACCCGCAGGGCACGGTGCTCAACGAGCACGTGGCGTTCCTCGACTCGTGCCTGGACCTGACCCGTACCACCGACGGCTGGCCGGACGACGCCAGGTTCCGCTGGGCGGTCGAGTCGCTGTGGTCGTTCGAGCAGTGGGTGGCCGCGCGGCCACCGGAGCGCATCGCGGAGTTCCTGGAGCGGGTCCGGGCCGGCCAGATCGAGCTGACCGCGATGCCGTACAACCTGCACACCGACACCTGTTCGACCGAGGAACTGCACGAGCTGCTCCGGCTGGCCCGGACGGTTCGGGACAAGTACGGTGTCCAGTTCCGTTCGGCGATGCAGACCGACGTGCCGGGTACCGTCGCCGGGCTGCCGGACGCGCTGGCGCAGCTGGACGTGCGGTACCTGTCGGTGGCGCACAACTGGGCCGGACGCTCGGTGCCGAACGTCAACGGCGGGCACAAGCTGCCGCGGCTGTTCCGGTGGCGCTCGCCGGCCGGCAACGAGCTGCTGGTGTGGATGACCGACAGCCCGCACGGCCTGGCCTACATGGAGGGGCCGGTGCTGGGCTTCGACACCTCGTACGAGATGGTCGACGACCTGCTGCCGGCCTATCTGACCTCGCTCGCGACCAACCCGTACCCGTTCCCGCCGGGGATGTTCGGCTGGCACGGGCCGGCGGTGACCGACCGGGAGCCGTACCCGCACGACGTGCTGCACCTGCGGGTGCAGGGCCACTTCGGCGACAACGCGCCGCCGCGGCTGATCCTGGCCGAGACGGTGAAGCGGTGGAACGAGACGTGGGACAGCCCGCGGCTGCGGCTGTCCACCAACGCCGACTTCTTCGCCGACGCGCAGCAGCGGCTCGGCGAGTCGATCCCGGTCTTCGAGGGCGACTGGGGCGACTGGTGGGTCGAGGGCGTCGGCTCCGGCGCCCGGCCGCAGGCGATGGTGCGGCGCGCGCAGGCCGGCGTGACCACCGCGCAGAGCCTGTACGGGCTGGCCGCGCTGCTGGACCCGGCGGCCCGCACCGCGCAGCAGGCGACGGCCGCGCAGACCGGCGCCAGCCAGGTGTACTCCTCGGTGTCGCTGTTCAACGAGCACACCTGGGGCGCCGCCGACCCGTGGACGCACGGCGACGAGGGCATGCAGTCCGGCGAGCAGCAGTGGCACTGGAAGTACGGCCATGCGCTGCACGGTGAGCACGACGCCGAGGTCTACCTGGACCACGCGGCTGCCGCGCTCGGCGCGACGCTGCCGGCCGGCCCGGCGGCGGACCTGACGTTCTGGGCGGTGAACACCGCGCCGGCGAGCCGGACCGCGGCGGTGCGCTGCTTCGTCCGCGAATCGCGCATCCCGCTGGACCGCCCGCTGACCGTCACCGACGCCCGTACCGGCGCCGCGCTCGACGCCCTGGTCGAGCCGCAGGTCAACCCGGTGCACCGGGACGCCGGCCGGTGGGTGTCGGTGGAGGTCGCCGACGTCCCCCCGTACGGGCTGGTCCGGCTGGACGTGACCGCCGGCGCGCCCGACCCGGCGGCCACCGCCGAGGCCGGCGAGCTGCACATCAGCGCGGCAGGCGGCGGTACGAACGGCTCGGTGGCGCTGCCCACCGAACGTGACGTCACGCTGGAGAACGAGCACCTCAGGCTCACCGTCGACCTGACCCGGGCGTGCGTGTCGAGTCTGGTGTCGAAGGCGACCGGGCGCGAGCTGGTCGACCCGGACGCGGTGGTCGGCTTCAACGGCTACGTGTACGACACGTACACCACCGCCGGCGGCTACAACCACCAGGCGAACAAGACGGCGGTCAGCCCGGAGCTGGAGCTGCTCGGGTCGCGGTCGCTGGCCCGCCCGGCGGTACTGGTCGAGCGGGTCGACGACGCGCTCGGGCAGCGGCTGACCTACGAGTACGCGGCGGACGGCGTGCGCACCGCCCGGACCACGATCCGGCTGGGCCGCCACGCCTCGCACGTCGAGTTCGACAACCGGTTCGACAAGCCGGCCACGATGACCAAGGAGAGCGCGTACCTCGCCTTCCCGTTCCGGGTCACCGACCCGACCGTGCACTACGAGATCACCGGCGCGCTGACCGGTGACGGCATCGAGCACGTGCCGGGTGCGCCGCAGCACATGCGCGCGGTCCGGTCGTTCGTCTCGGTGTCCGATGTGGATGGTCCGGTGGCCTGGGTGACCCGGGACGCGCCGCTGGTGGAACCGGAGACGATCCCGCTGCCGTACGCGCCGTTCCCGGACTCGACCGCGCCGCGACAGCCCGGCACGATCTACTCCTGGGTGCACAACAACCTGTGGGACACCAACTTCCCGTCCGAGCAGGCGTTCGACACGGTGTTCCGGTACGCGGTGGGCGTGCCGCGGGTCGGCGAGGACGTGGAGGCCGACGTGCTGGCGCTGCGCACCGCGTACGAGATCGACCGGCCGCTGGTCGGTGTCGTCGCGCACGGCACCGGCGAGCGCGGCGCCGAACTGTCCCTGCTGTCGGTCGACGACCCCCGGGTGACCGTGCTCGACGCGGTCCCGCTCGCCGCCGACGACGGTGCCGGCGCCGACCTGCTGGTACGCCTCCAGTCGTACGCGCCGGCCGCCACCACGGTGCGGCTGCACTGCGCGGTGCCGGTGGTGGCGGCGTCGCTGGCCACCCTGCTCGGCGACCCGACCGGCGCCACCGAGGTGGACGGCGGCGAGGTCGTGCTGCCGGTACCGCGGATGGGCAGCGTCGCGGTGCGGCTCCGGCTCGGCGCGGCACGGTGAGCCCGCTCGATCGGTCCTGACCATCCCCCAACCCCCCGGAGGGCCCGCACGGCTGCACCCCCGTACCGTGCGGGCGCTCCTCGGGCCGGCCGGCGCCAGCGCGCACCGGCCGGCCCGCCGCCGTCCGGCGCCCGGGAGACCGCCCCGCCTCGCCCGGCCGGGGTCTGCGGACCACGCGGTGCCGCGATCTCGCCCCGCCGGCCCGGCCGGGGTGCCAGTATCGGCGGTGAGGCGCCCGCGGCGGGTGCTTCGTCGGCGTGCCCGGCCGGCCGATCACCGGACGAAAGAGGCGATCGATGACGCAGGCGGACGACGACCCGGACGCGCGGCAGAGCGACGAGGTCTCCGACGACGGCGTCCTGGACACCGACGAGACGCTGCTGTCCGACCAGCCGTCCGACGACCCGCTCGACACCGGCATCGAGCCGCCCGACCACTGGTCGGAGGTCAACCGGTTCGGCATGACGCCGGCCGAGGAGCGGCGCGGCGAGTCGCTGGAGCAGCTGCTGTCCGAGGAGGAACCGGACGTGGCGCCGGACGCGGTCGACGACCGCTGGGCCGACGGCCCCGATCCGCGTTCCGGCCGGCTGCGCGACACCGGGGAGGAGATGACCGGCGTCGACGTCGGCGTCGATGCCGGGGCGGCGAGCGCCGAGGAGGCCGCGGTGCACTGGGTCGACGAGGACACCGACCGGGCCGCGGAGTTCGACGACGCCGACGAGTACGAGACGCTGCCGGAGGCGGTCCGCAACACCGAGCTGGACCAGCAACGCGACCGCGACCCGGACCCGAACGACCCGTACCGTCCCTGACTCCGCCGCCGGCTCGGTCGTTAGCGCACCTAACGGTGAGGCTAGGGTGAGCGGATGGACAACGACCCGGCGCTGCTGCCCGAACGGCTGCGCAGCATGCCCAGCCGGCTGCTTGCCCAGGCCGGCGGGTACGCGCAGCGCACCTCGGCCGACGCGCTCGCCGCGTTCGGCCTGCGGCAGCACCACTACGCGCTGCTCGCCGCGCTCGCCGAGTTCGGCCCGGCGAGCCAGTCCGCGCTCAGTGACCGCACCGGCGTCTACCGCAGCGACCTGGTCGGCGCGCTCAACGAACTCGGCGAGCGCGGCCTGGTGTCCCGCTCCCCCGACCCGGGCGATCGCCGGCGCAACGTGGTGAGCATCAGCGCCGCCGGCCGGCAGCAGCTGCGCCGGCTGGACACCGCGCTGCGGCAGGCGCAGGAACGGCTGCTGGCACCGCTGGCGGCGGCGGACCGGCAGCGGCTGCTGGAGCTGCTCGGCCGGCTGCTGGCCGGTCGCGAGCACTGACGCACGCACCCTCGGCCGCCGCCCCGGCCGGCCCCTGAGCAGAAGCCGGCTGCCGCTCCCGGCACCCGCACACCCGCCGACCGGCGACCGCTCCCGGCGCTGGGGCACGCGCCGGCGGTTCCACTGACCTTACGGCGGCCGTGCCCCACTCCCGGGCGCCCACGACCCGGTCCATCGTGAGGCGGTTCACCCGCACCGGTGCGGCGACAGCCGATACGGTCGACCGGGTGGACCGACGTGCGCTGGTGTTGGTCGCCGTGTTGCTGTCCACGGTGACGTTTCCGCTGACCATCACCGGGGCGTCGGTGGCGCTGCCGGACATCCGTAGCGACCTGGGCGCCGGGCTGGCGGGCACCCAGTGGGTCGTCAACGGGTACAACGCGACGTTCGCCGCGTTCCTGGTGGTGACCGGCTCGCTGGCCGACCTGCTCGGCCGCCGGCGGGTCTATCTGACCGGCCTCACGCTGTACGTGGCGACCGGGGTGGCCAGCGCACTGTCCGGCAACGTGCTGCTGCTCGACGCGGTACGCCTGCTCGGCGGGGTCGGCGCGGCCGCCGCGGTCACCGGCGGCGCGGCGCTGCTGTCCGCGGCGTTTCCCGGCCCGGCCCGGGCCCGCGCGTTCGGGCTGCTCCGCACGATGCTCGGCGCCGGGCTGGCGTTCGGCCCGTCCATCGGCGGCCTGCTCGTGTCGCACCTGGGATGGCGCGCCGTCTTCGCGGTACCGGCCGGCATCGCGAGCTGCGCGCTGCTGCTCGCGCTCGCCATCCCGCGGCCGGCCGACCGGCCGCCGGCACGCCGGATCGACTGGGCCGGTGGCGCACTGTTCACCGGTGCGCTGCTGACCGTCATCGCGGTCCTGGTCGAAGCGCCCGACGCCGGCTTCGGCCATCCGGTGATCATCGCCGGGTGGGTGCTCGCCGCCGCGCTCGCGGTCGGCTTCGTGGCGGTGGAGCGTCGCGCCGACGATCCCGTCGTCGAGCTGCGGCTGCTCACCAATCCGCGCTTCGCCTCGTACGCGACCGCCGCCGCCACCCTGGTCGTGGTGCTGGTGCCGCTGCTGGTGTACCTGCCGTCCTACCTGATCTCGGTGGCCGGTGTCGGCGCCGGTACCGCCGGGCTGTGGCTGCTGCTGCTCACCGGCCCGACGGTACTGCTGCCGACGGTCAGCGGACTGGTCGCGCGGTGGGTGCCGACGGTGGCGATCGCGGTCGGCGCGATCGTGCTGTGCGGGATCGGTGCCCTGCTGGTGACCCGGATCGGGCCGCACACCGGGCCGGCCGGGCTCGCCCTGCCGCTGATCCTGGTCGGCGCCGGTACCGGGCTGACCCAGGGGCTGCTGGACGGCCGCGCGATCGACACCGTCCGGGCGGAGGCGGCCGGCGCTGCCTCGGGGCTGTTCCAGACCTCCCGGCTGGCGTCCGAGACGGTCGGGATCGCGGTGGTCGGTGCGATCCTCGCCGCGCTGTCCGGGGACCGGCTCGCCGGCGCCGGGTACACCCGCGCGCTGCACGTGGTCGGGGTGGTGCTCGCCGGGGTCTGCGTGGCCGGCGCGATCGGCGTACTCGCCCTGTCCCGCCGCCGGGCCCGGATCCCCAGCGCCGCAACCGAATCCGCACGCTGCTGACCCGGCCGGCCCGAGCGCACGGCCCACTCCGGGGCCGGGAGCCGAGCCCGTACCGGCCGGGCCGCGCACCGCCGATCCTGGCACGCCGGCTGCGACGGCCGCCAACGCGCCCGCCGGAGCAGGGTGCCGCGGCAACCGGCGGCGGCGTCAGCGGTGCGTGCGCAGGGCGGCGACCAGCCGGTCCAGGTCGTCGCGGCCGGGGCGGGTCGCCACGTAGACGCCGCGGCGGGGCGCGTCGCGCAGCGCGAGCAGCCGGACGTCGGGGCGCAGCGCCGCCCCGAGACTGCGCGGCACCAGCGCGACGCCGTGTCCGGCCGCGACCAGCGCGACCTTGATCATCAGGGCACCGACGCCGCGGTCCACCTGCAGCGTCAGGTCGTACCGGGCGGCGAGCTGGTGCAGCAGCGCCTCCGAGCCGGCGTTGTCCTCGATCCAGCACTCGTCGGCGAGGTCGGCGATGCTCACCCGCCGGCGCCGGGCCAGCCGATGGTCGCCCGGAACGACGACGCTCATCGGATCGGCGAACAGGTGCCGCAACCGCACGTCCCGGGACTTCGGCAGCCCTGGCGGCGCATCGGTGACCACGGCGAGGTCGAGCTCTCCGCCGGCGACACGGTCGATCAGCCGGGCCGTCGAGTCGGTCAGCATCGTCCAGGACGGCGGGTCGGGCACCCGTCGCAGCGCGTCCGGTACCAGCGCCATCGCCGCCGACTGGACGGCGCCGACGCTGACGTGCGGCGCCGGCCCGGGTGCGGCGGCCGCGCGGGCGGCGCGGTCGGCCTCGGCGACGAGCAGCCGGGCGTGCGGCAACACCGCAGCACCGGCGGGGGTGGGCCGCACCCCGCGCGGCTCCCGTACCAGCAGGGCGGTGCCGAGGTCACGTTCCAGCGCGGCGATCTGCCGGGAGACGGCGGACTGGGTGTAGCCGAGCGTCTCGGCCGCCGCGGACAGGCTACCCGCCCGGCACGCCTCGCAGAACGTGACCCAGGGCGTCAGCGACGCCATCCTGGCATGCTCGATACGCATAGATCGCATGCTAATCCTGCGCTGGTCGCATGGTTGGATCGGCGCCAGACTGGGCCCCATGAACTCCGCACAGACGGTGTCGGTCCTCGGCCTCGGCCGGATGGGCACCGCGATCTCCCGCAGGCTCGCCGATCTCGGCCGCCCGGTCACCGGCTGGTCCCGGTCCGGCGTCGAGCTGGCCGGGGTCCGCGCCGCCGGCTCGCCGGCCAGCGCGGTCGCCGGCGCCGACCTCGTCCTGCTCGCCCTCTACGACGCGACCGCCTGCCGCCAGGTGCTCGCCCGCTGCGCCGACCACCTGCGCCCGGACGCCACGGTGCTGAACCTCGCGACGATCGCGCCGGCCGAGGCCGCCGGGCTGCGCCGCAGCGTGCCCGTCCGGTACGTGCAGTGCCCGGTGCTCGGCTCGGCGCCCGCGGCAGCGGCCGGCGCGCTGAGCCTGCTGTACGGCGCGGCCGGGCCGACGCCCGCCGAGACCGAGACGCTCGCCGCGCTGGGCACCGTCATCTGCTGCGGCGACGCGGCCACCGCCGCCGCGCTCAAGCTGGTCGCGAACGGCGTGCTCGGCGACGGCCTGGTCGCCCTCGGCCAGGCGCTCGCCCGCGCGCGACGACTCGGCCTGGACCGCGACCGCACGCTCGACGTGCTGGCGGGTACGGCCCTGGGCGGCCTGGTGAGCGGCAAACGCGACCGGCTGACCGGCAACACCACCGCGGGCGCGGACTTCACCGCCGGCGCGCTCGGCAAGGACGCGGAACTGCTCGCCCGCGTCGACCCGGACAGTGCCCCGCTGGCCCGGGTGCTGGCGCTGGCCGGCGCACCGGCCGACGCGGACGTCGCCGCGATCGTCGCCGGGCTGGCGGACGCCGATCGCGTCATCGTCGACCCGGCCGCGCACCTGTTCGCCGCACCCGGCGTACCCGCCGACGACGAGCTGATGGCGCCGCTGATCAGCTACGCGCGCGGTCACGCCACCGGTGACCCGGCGCACTTCGCCACCGCGTTCCGGCCGACCGCACACATCGAAGGCATCCGGGGCGGCGAGTTCGTGTCCTGGGGGCTGGACCGCTACCGGGCGAACTTCACCGGGACGCCCGCGGCGGACGAGGCGGACCGGGTGCGTACCGTCACCGAGCTGGGGCGCACCGGCACCGTCGGGCACGCCACGATGATCCTGCGGCATGGTGCCGACACCTTCACCGACCTGTTCGTCCTGGTCCGCGAGCACGGTGCGTGGCGGATCGCGAACAAGGTCTACCACCGGTCCTGACCCGGCACCGGCCGACCGGCGGCGGCGAACGTCGACCCGGCCTGCCCGGCCCACCGGCGGCCGTCGCGTCGGCCGGAGCGGCGGGGCGGGGCGTCGCGTCGGCCGGAGCGGCGGGCGGCCAGCGGCCGTCAAGCCGGCCGGCGGGCCGTCGACCCGGCCGGCGGGCCGTCAGCCCGGCCGGCGGGCCGTCAGCCCGGCCGGCGGGCCGTCAGCCCGGCCGGCGGGCCGTCAGCCCGGCCGGCGGGCCGTCAGCCCGGCCGGCGGGCCGTCAGCCCGGCCGGCGGGCCGTCAGCCCGGCCGGCGGGCGGCGCGGTCGGCCGGCGCCGGTGCGGCCGGCTCCGTCTGGTAGGCGGTGAGCAGCGCCAGCTTGTCCGCGTCCGCCGAACCCCGCTCGGCGTGGTAGATCGCGAGCACCTGGCCGTTGGTGCCGCCGATCGCGAGCTTCTCCCGGTACAGCGTCAGCTCCCCGACCTGCGGGTGTTCCAGCAGCACCGCGGAACCCTGCCAGGGGCCCACGTCGTGCCGGGCCCACAGCCGCCGGAACCGGTCGCTGCCCAGCGACAGCTCACCGACCAGCTCGATGAACCGCGGATCGTCGGTGTCGGTACCGACCGCCTGCCGGAAACCGGCGACCAGGCCGGCGGTGGCGCGCTCCCAGTCCGGGTACATCGCCTGCTCGGCCGGGTCGAGGAACACGTCGAGCAGCCGGTTGTGGCCGACCGCGAGCCGCGGCGAGATCGTCGCGGCGAGCGGGTTCGCGGCCAGGACGTCGAAGTAGCGGCCCTCGACGAACGCCGGCAGCGCCAGGGTGTCGAGCAGCATACGGACCCCGGCGGGCACGGCCTCCCGGCGGGGCCGCCGGCGCGCCCGGCGCGGCTTCTCGGCGGCCAGGCTGATCAGGTACCCGGTCGCCGCGTCGTCGAGCTGCAACACCCGGGCGAGCGCCTCGAGTACCTGCACCGACGGGTTGCGGTCCCGGCCCTGCTCCAGCCGCAGGTAGTAGTCGGCGCTGATGCCGGCGAGCATCGCGACCTCCTCGCGCCGCAGCCCGGGCACCCGGCGCACCCCGACCTGCGGCAGGCCGAGACGATCCGGCGAGACCAGTTCGCGCCGGGCGCGCAGGTACTCGCCGAGCCGGTTCGTGTCGTCGGTCATGACCTCAGCGTAGGCATCCCGGCGGCATCCTGGCTGGTCCTGCCACCCCCAGGATCAGCGGGGCGCTGTCGCGCGCCGCGGGACCGACGAACCCTGGAGTCGACGGCGGTCGGGCCTCGCTGGGCCGGTCACCGACGACGATCCAGGTCCGTTCGAGAGGAAGCGGCAGACATGACCATCACACTCGTCACCGGCGCGAACCGGGGACTCGGGTACGAAACCGCCCGCCAGCTGGTCGAGGCGGGGCACACGGTGTTTCTGGGCGCGCGCAGCGCCGAGCGCGGCGCGAAGGCCGCGGCCGAGCTCGGTGCCCGGTTCGTCGCGCTCGACGTCACCGACGACGACTCGGTGTCGGCCGCGCTGCGCACCATCGCGGACGAGGCCGGCGGGCTGGACGTCCTCGTCAACAACGCCGGCATCGCCGAGATGCGTGGCGGGTCCGAGGCCGACACGGTCACCGGTGAGTCGGCGCTGCGCCAGTTCGACACCAACGCCGTCGGCGTGGTGCGGGTCACCACGGCCGCGCTGCCGCTGCTGCGCGCCTCCACCAACCCGGTGGTGGTCAACGTCTCCAGCGCGCTCGGCTCGTTCTGGGCGGTCACCAACCCGCAGCGCCGCCAGTTCCACTACCCGTCCATCGTGTACGGGGCGACCAAGGCGGCGGTCTCGATGCTCACCGTGCAGTACGCCAAGGCGGTACCGGAGGTCAAGTTCAACGCGGTCGAGCCCGGCTTCACCGCCACCGACTTCACCGCCGGGATCGAGGGTGGTCGCCCGGTGCAGCAGAGTGCCGAGGTCATCGTCCGGCTCGCCACCATCGGTACCGACGGGCCCACCGGCACCTTCACCGAGGACGAGCACGCCCTCCCCTGGTAGCCGCTGGCCGGGTCAGGGGCGGCGGGCGGCCCAGACCGCGCGGTCGGTGCGTACCACGCGGTCGGCGCGGCGCAGGATGCCGTCCGGGCCGGCCGGGTCGAGCAGCCGGTCCAGCGCCGCGACGGTACGGCGACCGGCCGAGCACCAGAGTCAAGGGCCTTGTCGATCTCGTGCTGCTCAGCGAGCCGGGCCTCGCGCCCGATTCCTTCCTGGCCAGAGCAGTCGACCCCGTGTTCTCGGTTCGCGCGACCCCTGCAGTGCCGGTGGAGATTTCCGATCCCCCACCAGGGTGGACGGAGATACCCGACGATCGCCGCAGACCTCACGCAGACCTCACCAGGACCGAGCCGCGGCTCGGGGCTGCGATCGCACTTGTCCGTGGCTTCTGGGCTGACCCGCACCATACTGACGACCCGACCGATGCGGGCTGATACGCCGACGACCGGTTGCGAGTCCGCGAGCGCCGATCCGTGCCCGTCCACGGTGGACGGGCACGGATCGGCGATCTCAGCTGGCGATGGGGACGGCGGCTTCGGTGGTGTAGAGCAGGAAGGTGAGCGTCTGGATGAAGTAGAGCTCGACCGACTCGGCATCGTGTGCGGTGTAGCCGATCGAGAGGTCCTGCCCGAGGTGCAGCTCGAAGTCGCCACCCCGGGTGGACAGCAGGAACGCGCCGTTGATCGCCGGCGCCCAGATGATCTCGCCGTCGATGAGCCGGCCCAGGTGTTCCCGGACCGGGTAGCCGTGGTCGGAGGTCTCGTTGACCTCGGTGTACGCGTCGGCGCTGAGCAGCAGCGAGTACGGCCCGGCGACGCCGGCCAGGCGCAGCTCGCTGACCGCGCGGCTGATCGTGTCGGGATAGTCGCGTACCTCGCCGGGCAGTGTCAGCGCCGGGTTCGAGGCACCGGCCCGGATGCCGCCGATGCCGGCCGCGGGGTACCCCTCGAAGATGGCGCGGTCCTCGGCGAACGCCATCCGCTTGGCGGCGTCCTTGACCGGCTGCCAGTCGGCGTCCTTGGCGCCCCGCTCGACCGCGTCGACCTCGTCGCGCGAAACGGTGAACGGCACCCGCAGCTCCACCAGCGGCTGCGCAACCCGGCGGTGCGCGCGGACCCCGTCGGGTGCGTCGATCCGCTCCCGGCGACCGGTGCCGATCGCGGCGAGTTCGGTGCCGTCCGGGCCGGACACGTCGACGACACGACGGCCGGCGAGGTGCCGGGTGAAGGTACGCCGGGCCTCCTGCGACAGGTCGTCCCAGGCGGCATCCGAGATCGGGGCCAGTTCGCGATGCAGGTTGTTCATTCGCTCATTCACCTCGCAGGTCGCCGATCGCCAGCGATCCGTCCGGCGTGCCGCCGGCCGGTTCCGGCGGATCGTCCAGGAAGTCGACGGTCGGGATGTAGAACAGGCCGCCGGTCACCGCGGTGGAGAAGTCGAGGATCCGGTCGTAGTTGCCGGGCGGGTCACCGAGGAACATCCGTTGCAGCATCAGCTCGGTGACCTCCGGGTCCGCCGCGTAGCCGACGAAGTAGGTGCCGGCCTCACCGCGGGACGGCGATCCGAACGGCATGTTGGACCGGACGATCTGGCGCTGGGTGCCGTTCGCGTCCACGATGGTGTTGAGCGCGACGTGCGAGTTGGTCGGTTTGACGTCGTCGGGCATCTCCACGTCGGCGAGCTTGGTCCGGCCGATCGCCCGCTCCTGATCCTCTGTGGACAGTGCCGACCAGGCGGCCAGGTCGTGCAGGTACTTCTGCACGATCAGGTAGCTGCCGCCGGCGAAGTCCGGGTCCTCGTCGCCGACCAGCACGGCACCGGAGGCGGCCCGGCCGGTCGGGTTCTCGGTACCGTCGACGAAACCGAGCAGGTCGCGCTGCTCGAAGTAGCGGAAGCCCATCGTCTCGTCCTCGACCACGACCAGGCCGGCCAGCCGGTCGAGGATCAGCACGCCCAGCTCGTAGCACAGGTCGTAGCGGCCGGCGCGGATGTGCAGCAGCAGGTCGCCGGGGGTGGCCGGGGCGTGGTGCCGGGGACCGCGCAGCGGCCGGAACGGGTGCAGCTTCGCCGGCCGCGGCGAGCCGAACAGCCGGTCCCAGATCGCCGAGCCGACTCCCACCACGCAGCTCAGCTCGCCGTGAGCGGACCGGAAACCGACCGACCGCACCAGCCCGGACACGTCGGTGAGCACGTCGCGCACCGCCGCCTCGGACCCCGGCCGTACCGACAGCACCAGGAACAGCGCGGCCGGCGACAGCGGATCGAGGACCGGCTGCGGCTGCGTCATGTCCGGCAGGATCGCACGATCGGGTCAGCCGCCGGTAGCTGAACCGCCGAATCCGTGTCGGTGATCTGGCCCGCACCCGGGCTCGTGTACCTTGCTGTCCGGTACGCGTACCGATGCAGGATTCGGACGTTCAGCGCAGGAAGCTGGACACGGGGAGGATTCCAATGACTTCCGACCAGGACGAGAACGCGACCGAGCGGTCGACGGGCCGGCACGCGGCACCCGACGGCGCGCCGCGCGACCCGCGGATCGACATCAGCCGTGATCCGCACCCGGGCGTCCCGGACCACGCCGCGCCCGACGAGGACTGAGCACCCGGACGTGCGGGTCGGACCGAAGGTGCCCGGACCGGGCGACGGGTTCGTCCGGGTGACCGACGCGCACGAGCACAACCTGGCGCACGTGGACGTGGCGGTGCCGCGGGACGTGCTGGCGGTGTTCACCGGCGTGTCCGGTTCGGGAAAGTCGTCGCTGGCGTTCGGCACCATCTACGGCGAGGCGCAGCGACGCTACCTGGAATCGGTCGCGCCGTACGCGCGGCGGCTGATCCAGCAGGCCGGCGTGCCGCACGTCGGCGAGATCACCGGGTTGCCGCCGGCGGTGGCGCTGGAGCAGCGCCGGGCGGCCGGCTCGTCCCGGTCGTCGGTGGGCACCCTGACCACGCTGTCCAACCTGCTGCGGATGCTGTTCTCCCGGGCCGGGGACTACCCGCCGGGCATCGGGTTCATGGACTCCGACTCGTTCTCGCCGAACACGGCGGCCGGCGCCTGCCCGCGCTGCCACGGCCTCGGTACCGTGCACGAGGTCACCGAGGCGTCGCTGGTGCCGGATCCGTCGCTGTCGATCCGGGACCACGCGATCGCCGCCTGGCCCGGCGCCTGGCTGGGCAAGAACCTGCGGGACATCGTCGCCACCCTCGGGTACGACATCGACCGGCCGTGGCGCGAGCTGCCGCAGGCCGACCGGGACTGGATCCTGTTCACCGACGACCAGCCGGTCGTCACCGTGCACCCGGAACGCGAGGCGGGTCGGATCCAGCGGCCCTACCAGGGCAAGTACCAGAGCGCGAAGCGCTACGTGCTGCACACGTTCGCGGACTCGAAGTCGGCCACGATGCGCCGCCGGATGGAGCGGTTCCTGGTGTCCGGGCCGTGCCCGACCTGCCACGGCGCCCGGCTCCGGCCGGAGGCGCTCGCCGTCACGTTCGCCGGCCGTACCATCGCGCAGCTGACCGGCGAGCCGCTGGCCGAGCTGGCGGAGCTGTTGCGCCCCACCGCGGAGCACGGCTCACCGGACCATCCGGCGCAGCCGATCGCCGCCGACCTGGTGGCCCGCGTCGACGTGCTGTCGAAGATGGGGATCGGTTACCTGAGCATGGATCGGGCCACCCCGACGCTGTCGGCCGGTGAGCTGCAGCGGTTGCGGCTGGCCACCCAGCTGCGGTCCGGGCTGTTCGGCGTGGTGTACGTGCTGGACGAGCCGTCCGCGGGGCTGCATCCGGCGGACACCGAGGCGCTGCTCGCGGTGCTCGACGAGCTGCGCGCCGCGGGCAACTCGCTGTTCGTCGTCGAGCACGACCTGGACGTGGTACGCCGCGCCGACTGGGTGGTGGACGTCGGGCCCGGCCCCGGCGAGTACGGCGGGCGGATCCTCTACTCGGGGCCGGTTCCCGGCCTCGCCGACGCCACCGACTCGGTCACCCGGCGGTACCTGTTCGGCGGCGCGGGCGAGCCCCGCGCGCAGCGGCGCGACGCGTCGTCCTGGCTGTCGCTGACCGGGGTGCGCCGGCACAACCTGGCCGACCTGACGGTGTCGCTGCCGCTGGGCGTGTTCACCGCGATCACCGGGCTGTCCGGTGCCGGCAAGTCCACCCTGCTGCAGGTGCTGGCCGAGGTGGTACGGGCGCGGCTCGTCGGCGAGCCGACCGGCGAGCTGCCCGAGGCCGGCGGGCTCGACCCGATCGGCCGGCTGGTGCAGGTCGACCAGAAGCCGATCGGCCGCACGCCGCGCTCCAACCTCGCCACCTACACCGGGCTGTTCGACGTGGTACGCAAGGCGTTCGCGGACACCCCGCAGGCGCGCGAGCGCGGCTACCCGGCGGGCCGGTTCTCGTTCAACGTGCCCGGCGGCCGGTGCGAGACCTGTCAGGGCGACGGGTACGTCGCGGTCGAGCTGCTGTTCCTGCCCGGCACGTACGCGCCGTGCCCCACCTGCCACGGCGCCCGCTACACCCCCGAAACGCTGGAGATCGGCTACCGGGGCCGCACCATCGCCGAGGTACTGGACCTGTCGGTCGACGCCGCCGCCGAGTTCTTCGCCGACCTGCCGGCGGCGCAGCGCAGCCTGCGCGCGCTGCGCCAGGTGGGCCTCGGCTACCTGCGGCTCGGTCAGCCCGCCACCGAACTGTCCGGCGGTGAGGCGCAACGGATCAAGCTCGCCAGCGAGCTGCAGCGGCCGGCCCGCGGGCACACCCTCTACCTGCTGGACGAGCCGACGACGGGGCTGCACCCGGCCGACGTCGAACTGCTCGACGCCCAACTGCACGGGCTGGTCGAGGCCGGCAACACGGTCGTCGTCGTCGAGCAGGACCTCGCCACCATCGCCGGTGCCGACTGGGTGATCGACCTCGGCCCGGCCGGCGGCCACGCCGGCGGCCAGGTCGTCGCCACCGGCACCCCCGAGCAGGTCGTCACGCAGCCCGCCAGCCGCACCGCCCCCTACCTGGCCGCCCACGTGCGGTGAGCCGGCGCCGCGGCACCGCGCCCGCCGGCTCACCGCCGCGGGGCAGTCACCGTACCCAGTGGTTGCCGTGCGGGTTGACCCGCCGCCACTCCCGCTCCCAGGCCGCGAACCGAGCCCGGTCCAGCAGCCATCGCAGTACCAGCCACATCGTCCCCACGCTGGCCACGATGGCGAACAGCAGCCCCAATCCGGTACCGGCACTCGACATCGTCACCTGGGTTCCGGACGGCGGCGCCGCCACCGGCCGGCCGTGCCGATCGAGCCAGATCGGTACCCGGGCACCGCGGTGCAGCCCCGGCGTCGCCTCGACCGTCCCGGTACGGGGGTGGTGGCGGTAGCTCCAGCGGGCGCGTACCGGAACCGAGCCGGCGGCGCCGTCGGCGGCCACCCCGACCGCGTCGGGAGCCTCGGCCAGCAGTACCGCCGTGGCCGGCCGGCGTTCGGCCCGGGCCCGCGCCGCCGCCTCCGCACGGCTGCCGGCGATGTTCAGCCCGATCAGCACCGTCACCGGCACCGCGACGAGGATCAGCAGGACCGCGAGCAGGGCGCAGACCCCCTCGGCGCGGTCCGAGCCGCGTCGCAGCGGGTTGCCGGTACGCAGTCGGCAGCCCAGCCAGCGAACCGGGCCGAGGTGGGCCCGGGGCCGGCGGTGACGGGTGGCACCCATACGGCCGATGATGCGCCGCCGGTCGCGCCGGCATCCCGGTAATCGGAGCGAATCTCTCGTTCGTGGTCGCCGGTTCGGCCGGTCCCGGCACGCCTGCCTGGCCGTACCCGCCGGGCGGCCCCGGGCACCCGGCACCGGCGACGGCCGGGCGCCCCCGTACCGGCCGCGGTGGCGGTCACTGCACGCGGCCGGGGGGCGCCGCCCGCATCGGCGTGCTCATCGCCTCCACCACGGTCCGGGCGTACAGGTCGGCGCCGGCACCGGGCCGCGGATGGATCCGGTCCGGCCACAGCAGGTTCTGGTGCGCCCCGGCGGCGCCGCGCCAGTCGATCAGGTGCACGTTGGTGTGCGCGGACGCCACCCTGGTCAGGGTGTGGTTCACCGCGCCGCCCCAGGGCCGGGTCGGCAGGTAGACGTTGACCAGGTACAGCGTGCGGTCCGGGCCGAGCTGACCGATGATGCCCTCCAGCAGGTCGGCCGGGAACGGCCCGTTGGTGCCGAGGCCGAGCAGGACGACGGGCCGCAGCTCCCCACGGTGCGCCCAACCGGAGATGATCCCCGGCCCGCGCTGCATCGCCCGGCTGACCTTGGCGTCGATCTGGATGCCGGGCAGCCGGTGCCGCAGCGCCGGCGAGGCGGCGAGCATCACCGAGTCGCCGAGTGCGCTGATCTGGTCGCCGGGTGGCGGACCGGCCGGGCTGGGCGACGCCGACGGGCTGGGCGCGGCGGCGCTCGGCGCCGTGCTGGGCGCGGCGGCGCTCGGCGTCGGTTGGGCGGCGGGCGGCTGCTGGGCCGCCAGCTGCGCCGAGGCGAGCTGCTTGTCCAGCCCGCTGACCGGCGCCGCCGGTGCGTGCAGCAGCGTGACCACGGCGAACACGCACAGCGCGGCGACCGCGCCGACCGCGGTGAGCAGCCCGCCGCGGCGGGCCGAGGTGCGGCCCTGCACCGAGCGCCACGCCTCGCGCAGCGCGCCCCGGTACCCGTGGGTGAGCACCGGCCGCTCGATGAACCGGTAGGAGCCGGCGGCGAGCAGGACCGCGGCCGACACCTCGATCGCGCCGACGATCACGGTCCGTTGGCCGAAGATCTTGTCGCCGAGTACCAGCACCGGCCAGTGCCACAGGTACAGCCCGTAGGATCGCGCGCCGAGCCAGCGCACCGGCCGCCGCGCGAGCAGCCAGCCGACCGGCGTACGCCCGTGGCCGGTGCCGGCGATCAGCAGCGCGGTGGCCACCGACACGGCGAGGATGCCGCCCCGGTAGGTGGCGTCGCCGTACTGGTCGAGCAGCCAGAAGCCGAGTCCGATGCCGGCGACGCCGAGGCCGGAGAGGGTGGCCCCGACGGCGAGGCGGCGACGCGACCAGGGGCCCGGTGCGGCGTTCGCGGCGGGCCAGGCGATGGCCAGTACCGCGCCGACGAGCAGGCCGGAGGCGTGCGTGTCGGTGCCGAAGTAGACGCGGGACGGGTCGCCGCCGGGCTGGTAGATGGCCGCCATCGCTGCGGCGGAGCCGAGCGCTCCGAGCCCGGCGACCAGGGCCAGCCGGCGCCGGCCGCGCAGCAGTACCAGCACCACGATCAGCGGCCAGATCAGGTAGAACTGCTCCTCCACGGCGAGCGACCACAGGTGTTGCAGCACCGACGGGTCGCTGAACTTCGCGAAGTACGAGTGGTGTTCACCGATCTGCACCCAGTTGCTGGTGTAGGTCAGCGCGCCGAGCACCTCGGTACGCAGTTGGTGCAGCGCGGAGCGGTTCACCAGTGCGGTACCCACGACGGTGGCGAGCAGCATCGGGAACAGCGGCGGCAGGATCCGCCGGGCCCGCCGCAACCAGAAGTGCCGCAGGCTGATCCGGCCGGTACCGACGCGCTCGGCGACCAGCAGCCGGGTGATCAGGTAGCCGCTGATGACGAAGAAGACATCGACGCCGAGGTAGCCGCCGGGCAGCCAGGACGCGCTCAGGTGGTACACCAGGACCGCGGTGACCGCGAGAGCCCGAATCCCGTCCACTCCGGGCAACCGGGCGGTTCGCCGGCTCGGTGGGCCGGGCGGCGTGGACTCGGCCGGGCGCACCTGCATCGCGTTCGCCATCGCTGCCACCCCCGTAGCCACCGCCGGGCGCAGTCCACACTGGACAGTGAGATCCCCGGGTCGGTTTCAGGTTAGGCGGCGTGACCGTCATCGGATGGGATAACAGGACAATCGGCGATATCGAGGTCGATCTATTGATCTGGGAAGCTCGCGTGTTCCGTACGTTTTGTCGTTTCGACCGGCGCGGCGCCCGCACCGGACCGGCCCGCTCCGGTACCCTGCCCGCCCGAGCTGTCCACTGTGGACGCACTCGACCCGGTGAGAACGAAACGATCCGGCGCGGTGACCGTTACGGTCACCGCGCCGGATGTGGCTGGCACCACCGGATGCCCGGCGGTCCGCTGCCTCAGTAGCGGTAGTGGTCCGCCTTGTACGGGCCCTCGACCGGCACGCCGAGGTACGACGCCTGCTGCTCGGACAGCTCGGTGAGCCTGACCCCCAGCGCATCCAGGTGCAGCCGCGCCACCTTCTCGTCCAGCACCTTCGGCAGCCGGTACACGCCGATCGGGTACTCGGCGGGCTTGGTGTGCAGCTCGATCTGCGCGATGGTCTGGTTGGCGAACGAGTTGGACATCACGAAGCTCGGGTGCCCGGTCGCGTTGCCCAGGTTCAGCAACCGCCCCTCGCTCAGCACGATGATGGTGTGCCCGTCCGGGAACTCCCAGACGTCGACCTGCGGCTTGATGTTGGTGCGGCTGATGCCGTCGATCTTCATCAGGCCGGCCATGTCGATCTCGTTGTCGAAGTGGCCGATGTTGCCGACGATCGCCTGGTGCTTCATCCGCGCCATGTGCGCCGCGGTGATCACGTGGAAGTTTCCGGTCGCGGTGACGAAGATGTCGGCCTGCTCGACCACGTCGTCCAGCCGCGCGACCTGGTAGCCGTCCATCGCCGCCTGCAGCGCGTTGATCGGGTCGATCTCGGTGACGATCACCCGGGCGCCCTGGCCGCGCAGCGACTCCGCGCAGCCCTTGCCGACGTCGCCGTAGCCGCAGATCACCGCGGTCTTGCCACCGATCAGGACGTCGGTCGCGCGGTTGATGCCGTCGATCAGCGAGTGCCGGCAGCCGTACTTGTTGTCGAACTTCGACTTGGTCACCGAGTCGTTCACGTTGATCGCCGGGAACAGCAGCTCACCGCGCTCGGCCAGCTGGTACAGCCGGTGCACGCCGGTGGTGGTCTCCTCGGTGACGCCCTTGATGCCGGCGGCGACGTTCGTCCACTTCTGCGGGTCGGCGGCGACCGAGGCGGCGAGCAGCTTGAGGATCTCCGCCTCCTCCTCGCTCTCCGCGGTCTCCACCGCCGGCACCGCGCCGGCCTTCTCGAACTCCAGGCCCTTGTGCACCAGCAGCGTCGCGTCGCCGCCGTCGTCCAGGATGAGGTTCGGACCACCGTCCGGCCAGGTCAGGGCGCGCTCGGTGCACTGCCAGTACTCCTCGAGCGACTCGCCCTTCCAGGCGAAGACCGGCACGCCGGCCGGCTTCTCCGGGGTGCCGTTCGGGCCGACCGCGACCGCGGCGGCGGCATGGTCCTGGGTGGAGAAGATGTTGCAGGACGCCCACCGGACCTGGGCGCCCAGCGAGGTCAGCGTCTCGATCAGCACGGCGGTCTGCACCGTCATGTGCAGCGAACCGGTGATGCGGGCACCGGCCAGCGGCTGGGTCTCCGCGTACTCGGCGCGCAGCGACATCAGGCCGGGCATCTCGTGCTCGGCGAGCTGGATCTCCTTGCGACCGAACTCGGCGAGGCTCAGATCGGCGACCTTGAAGTCGTCGTTCGGCTTGTCAACGGACACGTCATCTCCTACTTGTCGATTCGAGGCGACCGCACACCTGCTGCCCGCGGACCTCGGAGCCTGCCGGCGAGTCTAGGTGGGTACTCCGGCCCACCGCATCCGAGGCCGGCAGTTCCTGACACAAGAATGTCAAGATGGCGGCATGCGCATCACACAGGCCGCCGCCCGGCTCGGACTCACCCCACGGATGCTGCGCTACCGCGAGCGGCTCGGCCTGCTGCCACCCGCCCACGACGGCCGCGCCGGCGGCGCGCACCGCCGCTACACCGACGCCGACCTCGCCACCGTGGCACTCACCCTGGCGATCGAACGACAGTACGACGTGTCCCCGGCGGCGCTCGCCTTCGCGGTCCGGGTACTCGCCGACCCGGAGGTCGCCCGCCGGGTCCGCGACCTCGGCCAGCGGCTCGGCCGGCTCGCCCCACCGCCCACCCGCGCCCTCGACTTCGAGAAGCAGCGCGCCCTCCGCTGGCTCAACGGCACCGGCTGACCAGCGCCCCGCAGCGGCCGGGCGGACCGCGACCCGACGAGCGGGCGTCAGGGGCGAGCCGGTGGGTCGTCGCGCCACAGGTCCATCGCGAGGTGCAGGTCGAGCCGGTCCCGTTCGGTGCGCAGCGGCCGGCCGATCAGCCGCTCGGCCTGGCGCAGCCGGTACCGGACGGTGTTGACGTGCACGTGCAGCGCGGCGGCGGTGTCGCGCCAGGAACCGGAGCGGTCCAGGAACGCCGCGAGGGTCGGTACCAGGTCGCTGCCGTGCACCCGGTCGTGCGCGAGCAGCGGGGCGAGCCAGCGGTCCCGGTGCGCCGACCGGGCCGGCTCCGGTACCAGGCCGAGCAGCAGCTGCCGGCTGCCGACGGCCTGCCGGGCGGCGACGGTCAGGCGGCCGGTGCCCCGTTCGGTCCAGCCGTACGCGGAGTCGGCGGCCGAGCGTGCGGCCGGCAGCCCGGTGTCCACCCGGGCCGGTTCGCTGATGCCCACCCGCAGCCGGTCGCCGGCCGCGAGCGCGGTGCGGTACCAGTCGAGCCGGTCGAGCACCGCTGCCGTCGGATCGGTACCGGCCGGCAGGTACCCGGTCACCGTGCCGTCCGGGTGCGCGACGGTGGCCGCGGGGCCGCCCGGCAGCTCGGCCAGGATCCGCCGGGCCACCGCCGTGGGCGTCGCGGGCCCGGTCAGCCCGGCGCGCAGCACCACCACGGTCTCGGGCAGTTCCGGCGCGTCGACCCGTGCCGCCGGAACCGCACCGGTGGTCGCATCGCCCGGCGCGGGCGGACGCTCGTCGCCGGCGCCGAACTCGGCGGCGGGTGCGCTGGCGAGCTCGTGCAGCGCGTCGCCGCGACGGTCCGGCGCGGCCGGCGCCACCGCGCCGAGCGCGTCGACGGTGACCTCCACGGTGGCGGCGAGGTCGTCGGGCCAGTCCGTGGACTCCCCCGGTACGACGAGGTAGCCGGTGAGCCGGCCGGCGTCCTGCGCCAGGATCGGCACCACCGTGTGCGGGGTGTCGCCGACCGACACGGTCACCGGCAGTCCGGGTGCATCGATGCCGGCCCGCCAGGCGCTCGCGCGCAGCGCCGGTCCGGCCGGCCCGGGCTGGCTGCGCAGTACCAGGCCGGCCGGGGTGAGCTGCAGGCAGCCACCGGCGCCGGCGGCGACGAGCGACACCAGCCGGTCCGGGTCGGGCTCGGTGCCGCTACCGACCAGTTCGGCGGTCAGGTCGGCGTGCCGGCGGCGCTCGCGCAGCAGCAGCCGGATCACCGTCTCGGTCAGGAAGTTGAACGAGGTCTGCACCGGCACCGTCAGCAGCGCGAGCCCCTCGGCCCGGCACGCCTGGACCAGCCCGGCGGGCATCTCACCGTGCTCGGCCAGCCCGGCGACGAGGCCGGCCGCCCGGGCCCGGCACAGCGACGCGACGAACGTACCGGCGTCGGCGGCGCCGCGGTACCAGCTGAGGCTGGTGAGCACCAGCTCGCCGCCCGCCATGTAGCGGGCCGGGTCGCGCAGGTCGGTGGTGTACACCCAGCGCACCCGGCGGGTCAGCCCGGCCGGGACCACCACGCGCAGCGCGAGTTCGTCCAGATCGATCAGCTGGGCGAGGCGCATCGTGGCCGACCCCCTCCTCCTCGCTGGAGGATGCTACAACGCAGTGCCCGGCGGGCGGCCGCAAGTCTGTCCCGGCGGGCCCTCACGCACGCCGTTCACCTCGTGTTTTACTGGCTCCGGCGGGCACCCCGGCGCACCGGGCTGGCGGTTCGTACAACGCCCCGCCGTCCATCCTGCGAGGAGTGTGCAGTCCACCATGCGCCTGTCCGGAATCCGGGTCTGGGACGGCACCGAGCAGCTCGGCCCGGCCACCGTCGAGTGGCAGGAGGGCGCCATCACCGAGGTCGCGCCCGGCGGTACCGAGCGGTGGCCGGAGCTGTCGCTGCTCCCGGGCCTGATCGACACGCACGTGCACCTGACCGGGCCGGCCCGCCCCGGCGACTACACCTACGGCACCTGGCCGCTGGTCACCACCGTCGCCGAGCAGGCGCTGCACGCCGCGGCGCACGCCCGGCGCGCGCTCGCCTGCGGCGTGACGACGGTACGGGACATGGCGAGCGACGAGCGGCCGGTCGCGCTGCGGCGGGCGTTCGACGCCGGACTGCGCGACGGCCCGCGGGTCCTCGCGTACGGCGTGGTCAACATGACCGGCGGCCACCAGGACCTGTTCACCCCGCCGGACGCGCCGCACCGGCCGCCGACGGCCGACGGCCCGGACGCCTGCCGCACCCTGGTCCGCCGGTACGCGCGGGCGGGGCCGACGGCATCAAGGTGATGACCGGCGGCGGTGTGCTGTCCACCGGCGACCGGGCCGGCTGGCGCAACTACACCGCCGCGGAACTCGACGCCATCGTCGACGAGGCGCACGCGCTGAGCCTGCCGGTCGCGGCGCACGCGCACACCGAGGCGGCGATCGACGCGGCGCTCGCGGCCGGCGTCGACTCGATCGAGCACGGCACCCTGCTCACCGCCGAGCAGGCCGCGACGATCGCCGCGCGGGGGCTCACGGTGGCGCCCACGCTGGTGATCAACGACGGGATCGCCGACGGCACGGTACCGGCGTCACCGGACAGCCGGGCCAAGGCGGCGGCGCTGATCGCCGACCGGGATCCGCGGCTGCGCGCCGCGGTCGAGGCCGGCGTCCGGTTCGTCCTCGGTACCGACACCAACGGGTCGATGCTGCCCTGGGGTTCGCTGTTCGCCGAACTCGACGCGATGACCCGGGTACTGGGGCTGACCGCCGAGGCGGCGCTGACCGCGGCGACCTCGCACGCCGCGGCGGCGGTCGGGCTCGGCGACACCATCGGCCGCATCGCCACCGGGCATGCCGCCGACCTGCTGCTGGTCCGCGGCCGGCCGTGGACCCGCATCACGGACCTGTCCGCCGACAACGTCGTCGCGGTCATCTGCCGGGGCCGCCTGATGCACGGCGCGCTCCCCGACTGACACCACCACACCCCCACCCGGTCGGAGTCGTCATGAACTCGGTAGCCACCGACGCACCGGCGCGGCACGCCGGTACCCGGATCTTCTGGCTGGTCGTCGCGCTGTCCACGGTGGTGGCGGTGGTGAGCCAGGCGATCGGCCCCTTCCAGTTGAAGGTGTGGCGCAGCCAGATCGGGCTGCTGCCCATCATCTACGCGGTGATCATCGCGGCGGTGCTCAGCATCCAGCGGTTCCGGCCGCTGCCGGTCGCGGCGCAGCGCACCTCCGCGGCCCTGGTCGCGCCGACGATCGCGGTGTTCATGGCCCGGCTCGGGCTGCTGATCGGGCCGGAGATCGAGACGCTCGGGAAGTCCAGCGCGGCGCTGCTGCTGCAGGAGGTCGGGCACGTGTTCGGCTCGGTGATCTTCTGCCTGCCGGTCGCGGTGGTGCTGCTGGGGCTGGGCCGCGCGAGCGTGGGCGCCACGTACTCGATCGACCGGGAGCCGATGATCGGCATCGTGGCCGAGCGGTTCGGCGCCGATTCCCCGGAGTACCGCGGCGCCCTCGGCACGTACGTGGTGGGCACCGTGTTCGGCGCGATCCTCGCGGCACTGCTGGCGAGCGTCCTGGGCTCGCTCGGGGTGTTCAGCCCGCACGCGCTCGCGATCGGCTCCGCGGTCGGCTCCACCAGCATGATGCTCGGCGCGGTCGGCGCGCTGTCGGCGACGTTCCCCGACCAGGCGCACCAGATCTTCGCCTACTCGGCCGCGGCCAGCGCGGTCACCAGCCTGACCGCGACGTACGCGGCGGCGTTCCTCGCCCTGCCGCTGACCCGCCGGCTGTATCCACTGTGGACGAAGGTGGCGGCCCGGCTGGGCCGTTCCGGTACCGCGGTCGAGCCGCTGCCCGCCGCCGGCCTGCGCCGGCCGGCCGAGGCGACCGGGGAGTCCACCCCGCTGAGTATGCGCGAGACGGCGACCGCGCTGGGCGTGTTCGGTCTGGTGATGCTCGTCGTGCAACTGGTCGCGGTGCACAAGCTGACGCTCGCGATGATCGGCGGCATGGTGCTGCTGCTCGCCATCGCGTTCGGTTCGGTTCTCGTCGGCCGGTACGTGCGGTGGCTGCCCTACATCGTCGTCACGATGGCGGTGGCGACGCTGATCTCGGCGCCGTTCTTCCCGCTGGCGCACCAGATCCTCGCCCTGGTGGCGGACATCGACCTGGTCGCGCTGGGCGTACCGGTACTGGCGCTGGTCGGGCTGTCGCTGGGCCGGGACGCGCGGGCGCTGCTGTCCAGCGGCTGGAAGCTGGTACTGGTGGCGGTGACCGTGGTGATCGCCTCGTTCGTCTGCGCCACCGCGGTCGCCGAGTTCAGCATCCACTTCCTGTCGCTGTGACCGGCGGCTCCGGGCCAGCCTCGGGTTCCGGGTCGGCGCCGGATTCTCGCGCCGGCCCGCCCGGCCCCGCGTCGGCCGCCGGAGCCGGCCCCGCGGGGTCGCCGGTGGCCGCCCGGGGCTGCGTGGCGCGGTCCGCACCGCGCAGCGCGACCATCGCGTAGACACCGCCGATCAGCACGAGCAGCCCGGCGGCCAGCAGGACCGTGTCGAGCCGGCCCAGGTGCACGCCGGCCACGTCGGTGCCGAAGCCGAGCAGCACGGTACTGGCCAGCCAACCGGCGACGGCGACCCCGGCCAGCGACGCGACCTGCTGGATCGGGTTGAGCACCGAAACGACCCGGCCCAGCAGCCGGGACGGGGTGGCATCCAGCAGGATCGGGCTCAACACCGAGTTGATCGCGCCCAGCGGCACCGCCAGCACGACGATGACCACCAGCCCGGCCAGCAGCGCCGGCATCCGCGCGTACACCATGGTGCCGAGGCCGATCAGGACCAGGCCGATCGAGAACACCCGCGCGTTGCCGAGCCGCGCCGCGATCGCGGCGGCACCCAACGCGCCGACCACCGAACCGACGCCTTCGGCCATGCCGATGGTGCCGTACCAGCTCGCCGCGGCATGCCTCGCCGGGCCGCGATCAGCCGGGATCGGCGCTGCGCCAGGAACTCAGGTACGCGCGCTGGCTGTCGGTGAGGGTGTCGAGGTGGATGTCGCTCGCGGCCAGCCGCAGATCGGCGACCTGCCGGTCCAGCTCGGCCGGTACCGGATGGACCCCGGTCGGCAGCAGTTCGCCGGTGGCGAGCCACGCGGCGGTGAGCGCCTGGCCGGCGAACGCGAGGTCCATCACCGAGGGCGGGTTGCCCTCGGCGGCGGTCAGGTTGACCACCCGCCCCTCGGCGAGCAGTTGCAGCCGCCGGCCGTCGGCGAGCACGTACTCGTCGACGTAGGCGCGCTCGCCGATCCGCCGCTCGACCGCGAGGTCCGCCAGCGCCGGGATGTCGATCTCGACGTCGAAGTGGCCCGCGTTGGCGAGCACCGCGCCGTCCGGCATCACCTCGAAGTGTTCGGCGCGCAGCACGTCCCGGTTGCCGGTTGCGGTCACGAACACCTCGCCGCACCGGGCCGCCTGCGCCATCGGCAGCACCTGGTACCCCTGCAGCGTGGCGTCCAGCGCCCGAAGCGGGTCGACCTCGGTGACCAGCACCCGGGCGCCCAGGCCGCGAGCGCGTTCGGCGATGCCGGTACCGCACTGGCCGTAACCGGCGACGACCACGGTGCGGCCGGCGAGCAGCAGGTTGGTGGCCCGGACGATTCCGTCCACAGTGGACTGACCGGTGCCGTACCGGTTGTCCACCAGCCGCCGGGTCGGCGTCGCGTCGACCGCGACCATCGGGAAGCGCAGCACGCCCTCCCGGTGCATCTGCCGGGCCCGCAGCACGCCGGACGCGGTCGACTCGCAGCCGGCGCGTACCGCCGCGGCGAGGTCGGCGCGGTCGGTGTGCAGCGTGTTGACCAGGTCGCCGCCCTCGTCGATGACCAGCGTGGGAGCGAGATCCAGCGCACCGGACAGGTGCCGGCGGTAGGTCTCGGTGTCGACGCCGGAGCGCGCGTACACGCCGACGCCGTGATCGGCCACCAGCGCCGCGGCGGTGTCGTCCTGAGTGGACAGCGGGTTGGAGGCGGCCAGCCGGACCTGCGCGCCGCCGGCGACGAGCGTGCTCAACAGGACCGCGGTCTCGGCGGTGACCTGCAGGCAGGCGGCGACCCGCTGACCGTCGAGCGGGCGCTCGGCGACGAACCGGGCGCGTACCGAGGACAGCGCCGGCATCGCCCGCTCGGCCCACGCGATGCGCCGGCCCCCGGCCGCGGCCAACGCCAGGTCGGCCACCTCGTACGTGTCACCCGTGTGCATGCCGCCACCCCATGCCCGGAACCCTACGTGCCGCCCGCCCCCGGCGCCGGCTGCCGGAGCACGCGAGCGGCCCGCAACCGGCCCGGGGCCCGCGCCGAGGGCAGCGCGGCACCGTCGCGCACCGGTCGGCCCGGCGGTAGCCGGTGCCGGCCGTCGATGGCGATCCGCCGGGCCCGCCGTCCGAGTGCACCGGGGCCGCGGCGGCCGGGATGGCGGGTACGAAACCGGCGTGGTCACCCGGAAGGGGACGCCACCGCCCGCCGCCGACCTCGTTGGACGTCTTGCCGCGCCGCCACGACCACGTCGTCGGCCGCGGCGAGCGGGCCGGCCGCGGTGGCGCCCGGTGACGAACCGGACACCGCGCTACGCGAAACCCTCCGTGGTCGTTAATGCACGGAGAGGCGCATCAGGGTCGATGTTCGTGGTAGCACCCACGCTCGGGCGCGCCCGCCCGCAGCCTCGTCGACCGCGACGGCACGTACTTGGGAGGCGAGAGTGGCCGCACCGGCCCGGACCAGGCAAGCCCCGAACAGACCGCTGCCGGCGACCGGACCCCGGCCGGCACCCGCCGGGGCGACCCGGCCGCTGCCGGCGAGCTTCGCGACGGCACTGGCCGCGCTGCGGGCGTACGCGGCGGCGCACGGGGACTGCTACCCGCCCCGCGACACGCTGATGCCGGACGGCCGCAACCTCGCCACCTGGGTCAGCAACGTGCGCTACGCGTACCACCGGGGCACCCTCGCCGCCGAGCGTGCCACGGCACTCGCCGCGGTACCGGGGTGGGTGTGGCGCAGCAAGCGACCCCGGCGGCGGCTGGACACCGGACTGTCCCGCTGGTCGGTCGGGTATCCGGCGCTGGTCGCGTGGATCCGCGCCCGCGGCACCATCCCGCCGGTCGGCGCGCTCGACGCGGACGGCTACCGGGTCGGCCGGTTCGCCCGCAACTGCCGCCAGCACCGGGACCGGCTCAGGCCCGAGCAGCGCGACGCGTTGCTCGCCCTACCGGGCTGGCGCTGGGACATCTCCGCGGCCCGCCGAAAGGACCGGACCGACCGGCTCGACGCGCTGCGCACCTTCGTCACCACCCACCACCACCTGCCCCAGCTCGACGCCGCCGACCCGGCGGAACGGGTACTCGCCGGCTGGGCCCGCCGCTCGCACGCCGGTATCGCCGGCGAACTGGCCGCCATCCGGCGAGCCGCGGTACCCGACACGTGGCTGCGTCGCTACCGGTTGGCCGCCGCCGGCGACACCGGAAAGTCCACCGTGGAATGGATGAGCCGACAGCGGGCGGCGCTGCGTGCCGGCACCATGCCGGAACCGCACCGGGCCCTGTTCGGGCGCATCCGCGGCCGCCAGGAGCAACGCTGGTACCAGCGGGTCGAGCAGCTGCGCGGCCTGCTCGCCGCCGGCCGGCACCCGGACGAGTCGGCGCAGGGCTGGCTGACCCGGCAACACCGGCGCGCCGCGAACGGCACCCTGACCGCCGAGCAGGCCGCCGAACTGGCCGCCCTCGCCGACCAGGTCGCCGCGTTCCGCGCCGCGCACCCGCGGCGGCGCACCGCCGTCGACTGCCAGGGGCCCGGTTGCACGGCACGGATCCAGCCACCCGCGCGGGGTCGGGCGCCACGGTACTGCGGCCCGGCCTGCGCCACGGCGGCCCGCGGCCGGCCCGCCGCGACCTCGCCCGCCGCCCGCTCGGCGGCCGCGCTGATCCGGCTGGTACCGGCGCTGCAGCGGGTCGCCGCCGGCCAGCTGTCCGGGCTGCCGGCGCTGACCCGCCGGGTGCAGCGGGCGACCGACTCGCTCGCCGGTACGCACCCGGGGCCGCCGCCCGCCGCGCGGCGCCGGGTCCGCCGCCGCTGGCGCACCCGGAGCGCCGGGCCGAGCAGTCCGCAGCGGACGGTGGGTCCGGCGACCGATCCGGTCAGGTGAGGTCGACGACGGGGCGGATCGCCACCTCGTCGACGTACCCGTGACCGGTCTCGCAGCGGGAGAGAAATTCGGTTGCGGGTGGGGAGCGGCATCGGCTAACGTCCCGCTCGGTCGAGCGCCTGCCCGTCGGGCGGCGCCGCCGGGGTGTCGGGCAGTGGCCCGACGACGAACGAAGGGAGGGGTGACCGATGGCCGTCTTTGTGCTGCCGTGCGCCCCGCGGGGCGCCCACGACGCCCTTCCCATCGCCTCGCCCACCGGCTGAGCACACGCCGCGGTGGGCGCCGTCAAGGAGACCCACCACAGTGGACGAGCAGGACAGTTTCACCCCGATCCGCCGCCGCGGCGGCAAACGACGCCTGGACGACGCCAGCTACGACCTCGACGCGGCGTTCGCCGACTTCGCGGCCAGGTTCGGTGCCGCCGAGGACGGCCCGGCGCCGGACGCGCCACCGTTCGGCGACCGGTGGACCACCTGGGACCAGTCGCAGCCGCTGCAACGCGGCCCGAAACCGCACCCGGACTGGGTGATCACCGACCTCGGCGCGGTCGACACCGAGCTCGGCATCCTCAAGACCGGCAAGGAGGCGGACGTCTTCCTGATCGAGCGCGCGGTCCCGGACACCGACCGGTCGGTGCTGCTCGCGGCCAAGCGGTACCGCGACTCCCAGCACCGGATGTTCCACCGCGACGCCGGGTACCTGGAGGGCCGCAAGGTGCGCGAGTCCCGGGTGAACCGGGCGATCGCGAAGCGCACCTCGTTCGGGATGGAGGCGATCGCCGGCACCTGGGCGGCGGCCGAGTTCGATGCGCTGTGCCGGATGTGGCGCGACGGCATGGCGGTGCCCTACCCGGTGCAGATCGTCGAGACCGAGCTGCTGATGGAGTTCATCGGCGAACCGGACGGTACCGCCGCGCCTCGGCTGGCCCAGCTGCGGCCGGCCGCCGACGAGCTGCACGACCTGTGGCGGCAGCTGCGCGCGGGGCTCACCGTGCTGGCGCGCGACGGGTACGCGCACGGCGACCTGTCGGCCTACAACCTGCTGGTGCACCGGGGTCGGCTGGTGTTCATCGACGTGCCGCAGATCGTCGAGGTGATCGGCCATCCGCGCGGGCGGGAGCTGCTGTCCCGCGACGTGCGCAACGTGGGCAGCTGGTTCGTCGCGCGCGGGCTGCCGGCGGACGAGGTCGACGCGCTCGCCGCCGACTTGGTGGCCGACGCCGGCCTGGCCCGCTGACTCGCCCGTCGAGGCCGGTACCGCCCGCTTGCCCGGTACCGGCCGGGGTGCCGGCGCGGACACCGGGCCGAGGTGCCGGCGCGGACACCGGGCCGGCCCGGGTACCGGCTGCCCGGGTGCCGGTCGCCCCGGAGGATGCGCGATGGACATTAGTGTGTGGCACACAGTATCGTGTGGCACGTGGATATCGCCGAGTCGATCGCGAGCCAGGCGCAGGAGCTGCGCCGGGGCACCGTCGTGCTGGCCTGCCTGGCGCTGCTCGCCACCCCGCAGTACGGGTACGCGCTGCTGGAGACGCTCGACGCCGCCGGCGTCGCGGTCGACGGCAACACGCTCTACCCGCTGCTGCGCCGGCTGGAGAAGCAGGGGCTGCTGACCAGCGAGTGGAACACCGACGAGTCCCGGCCGCGCAAGTTCTACCGGACCAGCGCCGAGGGCGCGGCGGTCCGCGACGGGCTGATCGGTGAGTGGCACGACCTGGTCGACACGATCGACCGCCTGACCAAGGAGACCTGATGGATACGCTCACCGAGCGGTACGTGCACGAGGTGGTCCGCCGGATCCCCGCCGCGAACCGGGACGACGTCGGCCGGGAGCTGCACGCGACGATCACCGACACCCTGGAGGCGCGCGCCGAACCCGACCGCGACGCCGCCGAGCGGGCCGTGCTGACCGAGATGGGCGATCCGATCCGCCTCGCCGCGCGGTACGCCGACCGGCCGCTCGCGCTGATCGGCCCCGACCTCTACCCGACGTACGTGCGGCTGCTGACGCTGCTGCTCGCCACGGTCGTGCCACTGGTCACGGTGATCAGCACCGTCGCCGACGTGCTGGAGCACGACGAGTTCGGTTCGGCGGTCGGTGCCGCGGTCGGTACCCTGGTCACCGTCGGCGCGCAGGTCTTCGCCTGGTTGACGCTGGGGTTCTTCCTCCTCTCCCGGTACCCGGGGCGGGCGGCGAAGGCGCGGGCCGCGGCCTGGACCCCGGACGCGCTGCCGCGGCGGCGCGCCGCGGATCGACCCACCGCCGCGCCGATCGCCTCCGCGGCCTGGCACGCCGCGCTCGCCGGGCTGCTGATCTGGCAGCAGGTCGCGCTGCCCTACCGTGCCGGCGGCGGCGAGCGGCTGCCGGTGCTCGACCCGGCGCTGTGGTCCGGCCTGGCCTGGCCGATCCTGCTCGGGCTGGTCGCGCTGACCGGCCTGGACGTCGTCCGGGCGACCGGCCGCGGCTCGGGCGTCCGCCTCGCCGCCGGGTACGTGCTCGCCGAGGCGCTGTGCACCCTGCCGCTGGCGTGGACCGTGCAGCGGCACGCGATCTTCGACCCGAGGTTCCTGGCCGACGTCAACGGCGGCTGGACCACGCCCGACTCGTTCTACTCGGTCACCGCCCTGGTCGTTCTCGGCATCGGGGTGATCGAGGCGGCCAAGCGGATCCGCGAGGCGCGCGCCACGCCCGCGCCACGCTGACCCGCCGCCCCCGACCACCGGTGCCGGCCCGGCGCGGTACCCACCACTCGTGCCGCATCGACCCGCTGCCCTTGCCGCACCGGCCGGCGGCCCCCGGCGCGCGCCGCGCCGAGCCGCCGCTCCGGGCCCCGGGCCCGCCCACCGCGCCGGGCACGCCCGGCGCGCCGACCCGTGGCCCGGACCTGGCACCCCAGGCGCGACCCGCGCCAGCCCGGTCAGGTCGGCTCGCGCGCGGCGATGCGGCCGGCTCGCCAGGCGTGGAATCGGCGGTTTCGGGGCCGGTGGCGCTCGGCCGCGGGTTAGCGTGCCGGAGGAGGGTCCGTGGGCGCGTCGCCTGCCGTGGTGCCGGAACGGGCCCGGCGAGGTGGCCCGGCCGGCCGACGGGAGGTCCGTGCGATGGCACTCGACCAGGCGCAGCGCGCCGAGCTGCTGGCGACACCGCTGGTGGCGACGCTGGCCGTGGAGGACGGTACGCATCGCGGGCCGCTGGTGGCGCCGATCTGGTACGCGTACCGGCCGGGCGGCGACTTCGTCATGTTCACCGGTGCCGGGTCCCGCAAGGCCGCCGCGATCCGGCTCGCCGGCCGCTGCTCGCTGCTGGTGCAGCGGGACCGACCGACCTACCGGTACGTCGGTGTCGAGGGCACCGCCGGTCTCAGTTCGGCGGACGCGAGCGTGGTGCGGGAGATCGCCGGCCGCTACCTGACCGGCGCCGCGCTGGACGACTACGTCGCGGAGATCGTCGCCGACCCCGGCGCGTCCGTCGCGATCACGCTCACCCCGCGGCACTGGGTCTCCGCCGACATCGGCCTCGGCACCGCGGACTGAGCAGTCGCCCCCGCCCCCCGATTGCGATCGGGCCGAACCGGCGCGCCGGACAGGCGAAACGCGGAATCCGCGTGCATCGTCACCGTAGCGACCCGAACCGGCGGCGTGTCCTGGTGCGCGGCCCGTCGTTGCACCGATCGAGGGAACCCGCATCGCGCAACTCGCCCGCCGGGTGGCTGCACGGCGCGGCGACCTCGGCCGAGAATGTCCCCACCCCCGAACGGACATGACGTGGCAACTCTGCGATCGGCACCGTTGAAGACCCGGTTGAGGTGGGCGATCGTCGGCGTACTGGTCGTGCTCGCCCTGCTCGTGTCGTACGCGACGGCGATCACCTGGTACGCCGCGACCCGCCTGCACGACGCGCCGCTGCACACCGCGACCTGGCTGGTCGCCGCGATCGGTGCGGCGCTCGCCGCTGCCGTCGCGGTGGTCTGGGTCCGGCTGGCCCCCGCGCACGTCCTGACCCAGCTGCGCCGGCTCGCCGACAACGCGCACCAGCTGTCCGACGATCTGAGCCGGTTCGTCCGCCGGCTGCGGCACGGCGAGCACGTCGACCCGAAGTCGGTCCTGCGGCCGATCCAGATCGGTACCGACGAGTTCGGTGCGGTGGCCCGGGCGCAGCAGTCGCTGGCGACCGACGTGGTGGCCGCCACGCTGGAAGAGGCGCGGCGGGAGAACGACCTGAGTCTCGCGCTCGGCCTGGCACGCCGTTTCGCCGAGCCGACCAGGGCGCTGCGGACCACGATCGTCGAGTGGCTGCGGCGCACCGAGCTGACCCCGGAGGACACCACCCGGCTGTACGCGCTGGAGGCGCACGCCCAGCGCATCCAGCGGGCGGTGGACAACATCGTCATCGCGATGGGTGAGCGGCCGCTCGCGCCGCACCGGCGGCCGCAGCGGATGGTCGACGTGCTGCAGGCCGCCGTGCAGGAGACCACCGACCACGTCCGGGTGTCGTTCCTGCCGGTACAGGAGTGCCAGGTCGCCGCGGACACGGTCGCCGAGCTCATCCACGTGCTGGCCGAGCTGGTGGAGAACGCGACCCGGTTCTCCCCGCCCGGTACGCCGGTGACGGTGGCCGGCAGCCTCGGCTCGCACGGGTACTGCGTGGAGATCGAGGACCGCGGCGACGGGCCGGGGCCGGCGGCGCTGGCCGAGCTGACCGCGATCGCCCGCGACCCGGATCCGCCGGTGTTGCACGCGGCACGGCTGGGCCTGACGGTGGTGGGTCGGCTCGCCGCGGCTCGCGGGATCACCGTCACGCTGCGCCCCAGCCCGTACGGCGGAACGACCGCGATCGTGCTGATCCCGCCGGCCCTGCTGCACGACGTGGATGCCGAGGCGCTGCTGCCCTCCCGGGGCGGCGTGTGATGGCCGCGGGGGAACCGGCAACCCACCGGCACCGTGCGGACTGGACCACCGGGCAGGACGGGGCAGCGACGCCCGCCGGCACCTGGGGTACCGGAGGCGGCTGGCGTGGCGAACCGGCCGCAGGCCGCTGGCATGGTGAACCGGCCGGAGGCGGCTGGCGTGGCGAACCGGCCGGCGCGGGAGGCTGGCGCATCGACCCTGCCGGAACCACGCCGACGAGCACCCCGAACGACCGGGAGGAGGACGAGCTGCCGATCGTCGCCGCGTACATGGTCACCCGCGGCCGGGTCGCGGCGACGCCGTACAACCGGACCGCGACCGTGTACGGGCGGCCCGGCGACACGGCCGCCGTCTACGGGCTGGACCCGGCGCACCTGCGGGTGCTGGACATCGTCAACGCCCGGCCCAGCGCCGTCGCCGAGATCGCCGGGCTGATGAACGTGCCGGTGGTCGCGGTACGGGTACTGCTGGACGAGCTGGTCGGTCGCCGGCTCGTCGCGGTGACCGGCCCGGACGGCCCGCCGCCGACCCCGGCGATACTGACCCGCGCGCTGTCCGGCCTGCGCACGATCTGACCGGCCGCGGAGGCGGCGCCGCCGAGCCGAAGCGAACCCGGGCGGGCCGGTTCGGTAGGTTCGCCGGTATGGACTTCGACGCGGCGCGGTGGCGGGATCGGTTGGCCCGGTTGAGTTCCACCGCCGGGGTTCCCGGTGCGGTGCTGGGTGTGCTGGTCGACGGTACGGTGCACGAGGTGGCGACCGGGGTGCTGCACGTCGGCACCGGCGCGCCGGTCTCGACCGGCTCGCTGTTCCAGCTCGGCTCGCTGAGCAAGGTGTACACCGCGACGATCGTCCAGCGGCTGGTGGACGCCGGCCGGGTCACGCTGGACACCCCGGTTCGCGCGATCCTGCCCGAGTTCCGGCTGTCCGACGCCGCGGCCACCGACGCGGTGACCCTCCGGCACCTGCTCACCCACACCAGCGGCATCGACGGCGACTACTTCCACGACACCGGCCGCGGCGACGACTGCCTGGCCCGCTACGTCGCGGCCTGCGCCGACCTCCCGCTGGTGCACCCGGTCGGCGCGACCAGCTCGTACTCCAACGCCGCGTTCAGCATCGCCGGCCGGGTGATCGAGGCGCTCACCGGTACCAGCTGGGACGCCGCGCTGTCGTCGGTGGTGCTGGCGCCGCTCGGGCTGCGGCACACCGTCACGCTGCCGGAGCAGGCCCTGCGGTACGCGACCGCGATCGGGCACGAGGACGGGCAACCGGTGCCGCAGTGGGGGTTTCCGCGCTCCACCGGCCCGGCCGGCGGCGTACTGGCGACCGCCGCGGACGTGCTGGCCTTCGTCGCGGAGCACCTGCGCGACGATGCGCTCGCGCCGATGCGCGAGCCGCAGGCCGAGGTGCCGACCGGCTGGGCGGTGCAGCGCCGCGGGCTCGGCTGGCAGCTGTACGACTGGTCCGGCCGGACGGTGTTCGGGCACGACGGTGAGACGCTCGGCCAGTACGCGTACCTGCGGGTGGTGCCGGACCGCGGGGTGGCGGCGGTGCTGCTGACCAACGGCGGCGAGCCGAACCCGCTCTACCAGACGCTGTTCGGCGAGCTGCTCGGTGAGCTGGCCGGCGTGGCCCCGCCCCGGCTCGCCGCACCGGCGTCACCGCGGCCGGTCGACGCGGCGCGCTACACCGGGACCTACCGGAACCTGGTGCGGACCGTCCGGGTCGACGAAGCGGCCGGCGGCCTGCGGGTGCACAGCCGGTACGCGAGCGAGCTGTCGGCGCCGAGCGAGCAGACCGTGACGCTCGTTGCGCTGCGCGACGCCATGTTCGTCGACACCGAGCAGTCGCCGTCGGGGTGGCACTTCCTGCCGCGTCCCGACGGCCGGTACGACCTGTTCCAGGGCGGCCGGCTGCTGCCCCGCGCCGACTGAGGCACCACCCCGGCCGACTCCCGGCCAGCCGGTGTCGATCAGGCAGTCAGGCTGTCGAGCCAGGCCTGGTGCGCGGCGGTGAGCTCGGCGACCAGGCCCGGGTGGCGATCGGCCAGGTTGGTCGTCTCGCCGATGTCGTCACCGAGGTGGTAGAGACCCAGGCCGGCGCCGGGATCGGCGTGCTCGACGGTACGGATGCCCTCGACCTGCGGCGCACCCGGCTCGACGTAGCGCAGCTTCCAGTCGCCGCGCCGGATCGCCCACTGCCAGCCGCAGTCCCAGTGCAGCGCGTCGTGCCCGCCGGCACGCTCGCCACGCAGCAGCGCGGCCTGGTCGACGCCGTCGGAGTCCGCGTACCCGGCCGGGTCGGCGCCGGCCGCGGCGAGCAGCGTCGGGTACAGGTCGAGCGAGGAGACGAGGCCGGCCCGGTCGTGCCCGCCGGTGATGCCGCCGCCCGGCCACCGGACCAGCAGCGGTACCCGGATGCCGCCCTCCCACAGCGTGTACTTGGTGCCGGCCAGCGGCGCGTTGTCACCGTAGTTGCAGGTGGATCCGCCGTTGTCGGTCAGGTAGACGACGATCGTGTCGTCGGCGAGGCCGCGCGCGTCCAGCTCGTCGAGCAGCCGGCCGATCTCGGCGTCCATCAGCTCCAGCTGCGCGGCGTAGTAGGCGCGGCCGTCCGGCAGGTTGGGGCTGATCACCCCGTCGTACCAGTCGGCGTAGGGCTCGCCGGCCTCGTCCCAGTCGGGCCGGGTCGGCAGCCCGCGGCGGGCGAGTTCGGCCGGCGGCAGCTGCCAGCAGAAGTTGTGCACCGCGTTGAACGCCACCATGCAGAAGAACGGCTCGTCGGCGTGCCGGGCCACGAAGTCGCGGGCCCGGTCGCCGAGCTCGGCGGTGAGGAAGCCCTCCAGTTCCACCTCCTCGTCGCCGTCGAACATCGGCTGCACCGCCATCCGCCAGGACGCCTCCGGGCCGTACTCGTCGACCGCGGCGCGGGAGTGGCGCAGGTAGTTGAGCCGACCCATCTGCCGGCCGGCGAGCCCGTAGTAGGACTCGGCGAAGCCGTGGCGCGGCGGGCAGGCCCGGTCGCCGGGGCCTTCCTGCCCGTAGTGGACCTTGCCGAAGTAGCCGGTGGCGTAGCCCAGCTCGGCGAACCGTTCGGCCAGGCTCGCACCGTCCGGCGCGAACGCCGACGAGTCGAACCAGCGGGCTCCCCAGCGCTGCTGGTAGCGGCCGGCGATCAGACCGGCTCGGGACGGGCTGCAGATCGGGGCCGTGACGTACGCGTCGGTGCAGCCGACGCCCTCGGCGGCGAGCCGGTCCAGCGCCGGCGTCACCGCGTCCGGGCTGCGCCCCAGCCGCCCGCGGTCGGCGTACCCGTGGTCGTCGGAGACGATCAGCACCACGTTCGGCCCGCGCCTGCCACTCATCGCCGCTCCGTTCTGCCGCAACCGTTCCCGGCACCGGGCGGGTCGGGCCGCCCGGTGCCGGCTGTCCTCAGGAGTCCTTCGCGATGGACTGCTCGAACTCGTGCCGGATCTTGTCGCCGCCGCCGGAGCGCCAGTCGCTGCGCAGCTGCTTGAGCGCCGAGATCGGCTTGCGACCTTGTACCACATCGGCGACGAAATCGCTGTACAGCTGGGCCAGCGTGGGCCCCTTGGAGGTGTTGGTGTCCGAGTAGTGCCCGCTGGTCGGGTTCGGCTGCGCGATCTTGAGCAGCTTCTGCTCCAGCGCGTAGGTGTCCTTGGTGAACTGCGCGTTGCTCGGCGTGTACAGGTACTCCGGGCAGTTGGCGAGGAACTGCAGCGGGCCGGACAGCAGCGTCTCGGTCTGCCCCTTGGTGGTCAGCTGCGGGTTGCCGTGCGCGTCGAGCCGGTAGTGGGTGCCCTCGGTGCCGTACAGCAGGAAGTTGCGCTCGGCCGACCCGAACGGCGCGGCCAGGTAGTCGAGGATGCCGAGCAGTTGCTCGACGCGCTTGTCGTTGCCGCTGGCGCGGATCGCGGTGAACCCGACCGACCCGTACCCGAGGTCGAAGGTGGGGGTGGCCTTGCCGTCGAAGCCGAAGGGCACGATCGCGCCGACCGGGTACTTGACCGTCCGAGGTGAACCGAGGTAGCCGGGGAACGACGCGACGCTGGCGGCGACCGCACCCTGCGCCATCTTGTCGTCCGCGTTGCTCATCTTCGGGTCCGGGAAGAACACCCCCGCCTTGTACAGCTTGACGACGAACTCCAGCGCGGCCTCGTACTCGTCGGTCTCGATGTAGTACGTCAGCTTCCCGCCGGACTCGCGCCACCCGTTCGGTACGCCGTGCCACTCCCCCACCATGTGCAGGCAGTTCTGCAGCGTGTACTGGCCGTTCTCCAGCGCGTACCGGTTCGACTTGGCGTGCGTGATCTGCTTGCACTTGTCGAGGAACTCGGTGGCGTCGTGGAACACCGCACCGCCGACCGGCTCCCACAGCTTCGTGTTCACCTTGTACACCTGGCCGAACGTGCCGTACGGCACGGCGACGCCCCAGATCTTCCCGTTGATCACCGCGGTCTTCCAGGCGTACTGCTGGATGTTGGCCAGGTTGGGATACTTCAACACCTTGTCCCCGGACAGGTGCGGGGTCAGGTCGACGAACTTCGCCTGGGCCAGCTCGGCGATGTGCTGCAGCCCCTGGTTCGGGGCGACCCACACCAGGTCCGGCAGGTTGTCGCCGGCCACCATGCTGTTGAACACGGTCGGGTAGTCGTCGCTGCCGATGCGCACCTTCAGGTGCTCGACCCCGAGCCGCGAGTTCAACTGCTGCCAGTAGGTGTTGCTGCCCTCCGCCGGCGGCAGCTGGGTCTCCCCGTAGGTCAGCGAGGTGACGGTACCGCCCTTGCCCGGCGCGGTCGACACCGACCGCTTCGCGTCCTTCGGGAAGCTCAGGTACCCCGGGTCGAGGCCCTGCGCCGAGCCGGGCAGGTCCGGTTCGCCGCCGGCGAACGGCCGGTAGGTGGGTAGCTTCACCTTCGCCGACGCGGTCGCGCCGCCGCCGCCGGCCTTCGTCGAGCAGCCCGCGAGCGCCGGGCCGGCGAGCGCGGCGAGGCCGGCGGCACCGGCCGCACCCAGCAGCGTCCGCCGGGAAACACCGTCACTGGTCATCGTTGACACTCCTTCGTGGACACCGGGAGGGGTTCTCAGCCCTTGACGGCGCCGGTCAGCACGCCGCGGACGAAGTACTTCTGCAGGAACGGGTAGACCGCGGCGATCGGCACGATCGCGATCACCAGCACCGCCATCTGCAGCGACTGGGACGGCGGCAGCGTCTGCACGCCGAGCGCGGTCGCCGTCATCGAGTCGCCCTGGATCACGTACTTGCGCAGGATCACCTGCAACGGCCACCGGGACGAGTCCGACAGGTACAGGATCGCGTTGAAGAACGTGTTCCAGTAGGACACCGCGTAGTAGAGCGCGACGACGGCGAGCACCGCGCGCGACAGCGGCAGCACGATCCGGGTCAGGATCCGTACCTCGCCGGCACCGTCGATGCGCGCCGCGTCGATCAGCTCGTCCGGGATCGCCTGGAAGAACGCCCGGACCACGACCACGTTGAACGCGTTGAGCAGTACCGGCACGACCAGCGCGGCGTACGAGTCGAGCAGGCCGAGCTGCTTGACCACCAGGTAGTTCGGGATGATGCCGGGCGCGAACAGGAACGTACCGAGCATCAGCAGCAGGATCGGCCGGGTGCCGGTGGTGTTGGGCCGGGACAGCCCGTAGGCCAGCATCACGGTGCAGGCCAGGCTCGCCGCGGTGCCGACCAGGGTGATGCCGATCGAGACCGCGGCCGAACGCGCCACCACCCCGCCGGACAGCACCACCCGGTACGCCTCCAGCGTCGGGTGGTGCGGGACGAGCACGAACCCGCCGCCGTCGATGATCTCCTGCCGCGGCGCCAGGCTGGTGCCGAGCACGATCAGGAACGGATAGATCACCAGCGCGCAGATCACGATCAGCGCGACGCCCTTGAGGATCCGGCCGAGCCTGGTCGGTTCCTCCAACCACGGCGGTACGTCGGCCCGGAAGATGCGCGCGAGCGCGCGGCTGGCCAGCCCGGTACCGGTCATTTCTGGTACACCCCCTGCTCGCCGAGGTGGTGCGCGAGCTTGTTCGCCGCGACGATCAGCGCCACCCCGATGACGCCCTTCATCAACCCGGCCGCGGTACTCATCCCCCAGTCGCCACCGATCACGCCGTGGTAGTAGACGAACGTGTCGATGACCTCGGAAGTCCCGGCACCGACCGCGTCGCGTTGCAGGATCAGCTGTTCGAAGCCGACCGACAGGATGTCGCCCAGCCGCAGGATCAGCAGCATCAGCGTCACCGCGCGAATGCCCGGCAGCGTGATGTGCCACATCCGGCGCCAGCGGCCGGCCCCGTCGCAGGCGGCCGACTCGTACAGGTCGAGGTCGATGGCGGTCATCGCGGCCAGGAAGATGATCGTCGCCCAGCCGGTGTCCTTCCAGATCACCTGCGAGGTGACCAGCAGCTTGAAGGTGTCCGGGTTGGCCATCACGTTGCCGATGTCGACGCCGTGGTCGCGCAACAGCGTGGTGATCGAGCCGGCGCCGCCGAGCACCTGGCCGAACATCGCGACGACCACCACCCAGGACAGGAAGTGTGGCAGGTACACCACGGTCTGCACGAACCGCTTGATCCGGCTGCCGAGCATCGAGTTGAGCAGCAGCGCCAGCCCGATCGGTGCCGGGAAGTACAGCACCAGCTGCAACACGGTGATCTCCAGCGTGTTGCGTACCGCGGACCAGAAGTCGGCGTCCGACAGCAGTTCGGTGAAGTTGGCCAGCCCGACGAACTGGCTGCCGCCGAAGCCCAGGAACGGTTGGTAGTCCTGGAACGCGATCACGTTGCCGGCGAGCGGCAGGTAGTAGAAGAGCACGAAGTACAGCAGGCCGGGCAGGCACAGGAACAGCAGCGTCCGGTCCTTGCGCAGCCGGGCCCGCAGCGGTACCCGCCGGCCGCGTGCCGCGCCGCGACGGCGCCGGGTGGCCGTTCGGGTCGCTGCGGCGGGGGTGGCCTCGTCGGCCCGAGCGGATGCCGTCACGGTGCGGCCACCTCGCCTCCTCGGTTCGAGTTTTGACACATCCTGGAGAAAAGACGTTACGAATGTCAAGAGCGCTCGAATTCCCGGTTCTTCGAGCTAGATTGCGCAGCATGCCAGCCACCGAAGCGATATCTCCCGAATCATGGGACACCAGTACGTACGGCAATCACCGCGCCGTCGTCACCGTCCGCAGTCAAGCCACCGCGGTGGCGGTACCCCTCCCGTGGCGGCTGCCGAGCCGCCACCGCGGCGGCGTCATCGTCCACGCACCCGACGGCGACCCCGTCCCGAACGCCTTCGTCGCGGCCGGCCGGTGTGTCTTCGAACCCGACCGAGGCCCCGGCGACTACCTGGTCTACTACCTCCCGTACGCGGCGACCGGCAGCGCCTCGTACCCGGAGCACGAGTACCTCGCCCCGACCGCACCGGATCCGGCCTGGGCGCCCACCGCCGACCGGGCCGCCGCAACCGCGGAATCGGTGCACTACCAGGCGATCGACGAGCACCACCGATACACCGAGATGGAGCGCCCGGCCGTCACCGCGCCGGCCGATCCGGGCTTGCTGGTGTTCGGCGAGGATCGCGACCATCCGATCCGGATGCGACAGCTGCCCGCCCGCTGGCTGCAGAACGACCACTGTGGACGGTTGCACCTCTGCGCCGAACCCGGTGAGTACCACGCCTTCCAGCTCGGCGTCTACGGCACCGAGCTGACCGACGTCGCCGTCGAGTTCGCCGCACTGTCCACATCGGATGGTGAACTCGGCGCCGGCGTCTTCGAGTGCCTCACGCTCGGCGGCTTCGACGAGACCGGGGCACCGATCCGCCGCCGGCTGGACGTGCCGGACCACACGGTCGCCGCGCTCTGGTGCGGCGCTACGATCCCGCCCGATGCACCCGCCGGTGACTACCGGGGCAGGTTCACCGTCACCGCCGGGAGCCGCAGCGCCACGGTCGCGGTCACCCTCACCATCGCCGACCCCGCGGCGGCCCCGCCACCCGCCACCCGCGCGCCGACCCGCGAACCGGCCGGGCCCGAGCGGGACGATCCGGTGGCGTTGTGCCGGCTGC
This sequence comes from Actinocatenispora thailandica, assembly GCF_016865425.1. Taxonomy (NCBI): domain Bacteria; kingdom Bacillati; phylum Actinomycetota; class Actinomycetes; order Micromonosporales; family Micromonosporaceae; genus Actinocatenispora; species Actinocatenispora thailandica. Next base: position 4,261,846 of record NZ_AP023355.1, read on the forward strand.
GGTGGCTGAACTCCCGGATCGGGTCGGACGACAGCGTGGTGCGGCCGTACCACCCGGTCCGGGTCGACGGGGAGACGCTGCGGGTGCTGGGCCGGTCGGTCGCCCTGGCCGGCAGCGGACTCCCGGCGCAACTGACCAGCTTCTACACCCCGGACGGGCAGCTCGGTACGGCGCCGACCGAGCTGCTCGCCGCGCCGGTGACGCTGACCGTACGAGACGCCGACGGGGTGCCGCACGAACCGCTCGCCGCCCGGCGCCCCGGCGCCGCCACCGGTGCCCACGCGGACTGGTCGGCGCACGGAAACGCCGCCGGGGTGACGGTGGAACTGAGCGGCCGGCTGGAGTTCGACGGGGCACTGTCGCTGCGGATCGAGCTGGTCGCGGCCGACGACGTCGAGCTGTCCGACGTCGCGCTGGAGCTGCCGCTGCGGTCCGACGCGGTGCCCTACCTGATGGGCCTCGGCGTGTCCGGCGGCACCCGGCCGTCCACGGTGGACTGGCACTGGGACGTGGCCCGCAACCAGGACGCGGTGTGGCTCGGCGACGTGGCCGCCGGCGTGCAGGTGCAACTGTCCGACGAGCACTACGTGCGACCGCTGAACACGAACTTCTATCACCAGCGCCCACTGGTGCTGCCGGAGTCCTGGCACAACGACGGTCGCGGCGGCATCCGTACCGTCGCCGACGGGCCGGTGCTCCGGCTGTGCTGCTACGGCGGCCCGCGGCGACTGGGCGCCGGGCAGCGGCTGCGGTTCGACGCGCGGCTGCTGCTCACCCCGTTCAAACCGCTGCGCACCGACCGGCACTTCGCCCAGCGGTACCTGCACGACTGCCGGCCGGTCGGCGAGGCGGCGGCGACCGGCGCGACGGTGGTCAACATCCATCACGCCACGCCGGTCAACCCGTACCTGAACTACCCGTTCCTGACACCGGGGACGCTGGAGTCCTACGTGGACGATGCGCACGCGGCCGGGCTGGCGGTCAAGCTCTACTACACCGTGCGGGAGCTGAGCACCCGGGCGCCGGAGCTGTTCGCCCTGCTGTCGCTGGGCGACGAGGTGTTCGCCCGCGGGCCCGGCGGTGGCTGCTCCTGGCTGCGCGAGCACGTGGACGACGACCGGCTGCCCGCCTGGTACGCCACTCCCACCGAGGACAGCTCGCTGATCGTCGACGGCGGCGGCCGGTTCCTCAACTACTACCTGGCCGGGCTGGACAAGCTGGTGCGCAGCGCCGGCATCGACGGGATCTACCTGGACGACATCGCCTTCGACCGGCGCATCATGCTGCGGCTGCGCCGGATCCTCGACCGGGGACGTCCGGAGCCGTTGATCGACGTGCACTCGGCCAACCAGTACAACGAGCGGGACGGCTTCGCCTCCAGCGCCAACCTGTACCTGGAGCACCTGCCGTACACCGACCGGCTGTGGTTCGGCGAGTACTTCGACCACGACGCACCGCCGGACCGCTGGCTGGTCGAGATGTCCGGCCTGCCGTACGGGTTGACCGGGGAGATGTTGCAGGACGGTGGCAACCCGTGGCGCGGCATGATCTTCGGCATGACCGGCCGGCTCGGGCACGGCGCCGATCCGCGTCCACTGTGGAGCGAGTGGGACGCGTTCGGCATCGACCGGGCCCGGATGCTCGGGCACTGGTCGCCGGCGAACCCGGCCCGCACCGGACGCGACGACGTGCTCGCCACCACGTACCTGCGCGCCGGCCCGGGTGCCGGGGCCGGCACCGCGCTGGTCGCGGTGGCCAGCTGGGCACCGGAGCCGGTCGAGGTCGCCCTGTCGCTCGACCCGGCGGTACTCCCGGCCGGCCCGGTGCGCGCCGCCCCGATCGACGGGTTCCAGCCGGCGCGGAGTTGCGAGCCGGGCGAGTCGCTGCCGGTACCGCCGGGAGGCGGGTGGCTGCTGCGGGTAGGCTGGTGACCAGGCGCCAGCCAGTGCGGACTTTCGGCCTGGCCTGTCACGTTTTGTCGGTTACTCGGCGCTGCCGTGGCGCCCGCTGGGCCCACCTGGTCGTCCGGAATGGCCCTCGGCTAGACTGTTGAAGATTCTGTGCCCTAGTGGCGCCTGAGAGCACCCCACCATACGCAGGAGAATGACCGTGTCTATGCGTTGCGACGTCTGCGGCAAAGAGCCCGGCTACGGCAAGAGCGTTCAACGGCTCGGCCGCAACGCGCTGGTGCGCCGGGTGAAGTCACGCACGTCCCGCCGCTTCAACCCGAACATCCAGCCGGTGCGCACCGTGGTGAACGGCACCCCGAAGCGGCTGAAGGTGTGCACCTCCTGCCTGAAGAAGGGCAAGGTGCTGCGCCGCGCATAGCGGCAGCGCCGGCCCGGTCCTCCTGCGTCCGGGCCGATTCGAGCCATCGCAGTGGCCCCGCCGGACGGTGAAGTCGATCTTCGCCACCGCGGGGCCACTGTTTTCGTCCCGGCGACCCCCCGGTGTTTCCGTCCCGGCGACCCGCTGCACCGCCCGTCGTCGCCACGCACGGCCGGATGCAGCAGTGGCGAGCGAGCGTGGAGAGGTGTGAGCACGGCGTGAACGACGACACCGGGCGGGTCGTGTTCTCGGCCGCCGAGGAGAGCTTCGGTGCCGCGGTCCGCGAGCTGCAGAGCGCCCTGCCGCGGCGCAACACCCCGAAGCCGCAGGCCACCCCGGACCAGCACGGCGCCCCGATGCGGCACGGCGCGGCACGCTCCTCCGTCACCGTCGAGCGCCTCGGCCCGGACCTGGGCGTACTGCCGGCCGGCCCCACCGCCGCCGAGGTGGCGGCGGCCTGCCGGGACCGGCCGGTGGTGTTCGTTCGGCACCTGACCGTGCAGCTGGCGCGGATCCCACGGCCGGACGCCGACGACCCCGAGCGCGTCGCGGCCCGGATACCGGCGCTGCTCGACGGCCCGCTACCGGCCGAGCTGGCCGAGCTGGCCGGCGCCGACGAGGTCGCCGTGCAGGCCTGGATCAGCGACCCGGACACCGTCGAGTACGGCTCGCGGCAACTGTTCGAGGCCGTCGCGGCGACGCTGCGGGAGTCCGGCCGGACGGTACGCCGCGCCGGCGCGGCCGCCGTGCTCTCCTGCGCGGTGGTCCACGACGGCGTGCTGATCGGGCTCAACCGGGGCGCGGACAGCCTCAGCGACTGGCCCGGCGGCCGGGTGCGGCTCTCCCGCGGACCCGACCAGGTCTCCCGCGCCGAGTTCAAGCTGGAGGAGCTGTTCCAGGCGTACCCGGTGCCGTTGCCGGAGCGCGGCCGGGCCGTCGACCTCGGCGCCGCACCCGGCGGCTGGACCCGCATCCTGCGCGACCGCGGCATGGACGTGTGGGCGGTCGACCCCGGCGCGCTCGCCGGATCGCTGGCCGCCGACCCGCGGGTGCATCACGTCGCGACCACCGTCGGGGAGTTCCTCCGGTCCAACCGAACCCGGTTCGACCTGGCGGTCAACGACCTACGGATGGAGCCGCACCTGAGCACCCGGGTGATGCTGGACGCGGCCGCGACGCTGCGGCCCGGCGCGCACATCGTGCTCACCCTCAAGACCGGTAGCCGCCGGCCGCTGGACACCGTCCGCGACTGCCTGCGGCTGCTGCGGGAGCGCTACCAGGTGCTGTTCGCCCGGCAGCTCTACCACAACCGCAAGGAAGTCACCGTCCTCGCCCGGCTGCGCTGAGCCTCCCTCTCCTCGCCCGGCCGCACTGAGCATCGCCGCACTCGCCCGGCCGCACCGAGCCTCACTGTCCTCGCCCGGCCGCGCCGTGCGTCGCCGTGCGGACGGCGGCCCGGCCCGGCCGCGTGCGGGCGCGGGCGCGGCGCCGGACCGGTACGCGATGGGCGGGGCGGCTGACGCGGCGCCCGGGACGGTGCGCAGGCCGGCACGGTGATGGCCTGGCCGATCGGCCAGGCCATCACCGGTGGGGCCGTTACTCCCGGGTCGCCGTACCGTCGGCCGGCTCGGCCGGGGTCTCGGCCGGGGCCACCGCCGCCGGCCGCGACGTCGTGACGGCGATGCGGTGCGTCGCCGGGGCCGCGTACGCGCCGGCCACCCGCACGGTGAGCACGCCCGCGTCGTAGCTGGCGGTCACCGCGTCCGGGCCGACGTGCCGGGGCAGCCCGAAGGTGCGCCGGAACGCGCCGTAGCGCACCTCCCGCCGGCCGCGCTCGCCGTCGCTGGTCTCGTCGCGGCGCTCGCCGCGGACCACCAGGCGGTCGCCGTCGACCTCCACGGTCACGTCCTGCTCGACGCGCACGCCGGGCAGCTCGATACGGATCACCGCGTCCTCGCCGTCGGACACCACGTCGGCGGCCGGGGTGAACCCGGCCCGCTGCGCCGGCCGGCCCGCGACGTCACCGAAGGCGCTGCGCATCAGCGCGTCGAACTCGGCGAACGGGCTGGTCCGGGACCACAACGACACACTGTTCATCAGGTTTCTCCTTCAGCAGGTCCATCACCGGCCCGGCATCGGGGTCACCGCGCCGGGCGTCACCCCGTACAACTTGAGTCGAGGCGACTCAATTCCCGCGTGGGACGAACCGGGGCGTTCCACCTCGAAGGACCGGGCCGGGTAGGGTGCGCGGGTGCCGAACCTGCTCGCCTCCGTGGCCGCCCGCCTGCGCCGACGCCGCCCCGGCGCACCCGCTCCGGCCCGGCCGGCCCGACCCCGCCAGGTCGCCTCGCTCCGGCGCCGCACCCTCGCGTACGCCCCGGAGCTGGACGGGCGCGCCGACCCCGGCGAGATCGTCTGGACCTGGGTGCCGTACGAGGAGGACCCCCACCAGGGCAAGGACCGGCCGGTACTGGTCGTCGGCCGCTCCGGCCGGCGCACCCTGTACGGGCTGATGCTGTCCAGCAACGCCCGCCGGGACGGCCAGCACAACTGGTACCCGCTCGGGCCCGGCGACTGGGACCGGCAGCACCGGCCCAGCTGGCTGCGGCTCGACCGGGTGCTGACCATGCGCGAGGACGGCATCCGCCGCGAGGGCGCCATCCTGGACCGCTCCCGCTTCACCGGCGTCGCCACCGTGCTGCGCAGCCGGTACAGCTGGACCTGACCGCCGGAGCGCCCGCACCGCCCCGATTTGCCGCGTTCGACCACCCTCGGTACCGGGATTCGGTAAACCTCGGTACGGCCGCCGGTGTCGTACCTGGTGAGGACGGGAGGTGCGATGGGCGATGCACGGACGGGGTTCGACGAGTTCGTCCGAGCCCGGTCGGCGGCGCTGCTGCGTTCGGCGTACCTGTTGACCACCGACCGGCAGGAGGCGGAGGACCTGCTCCAGGAGGTACTGGAGCGGCTCTACGTCAAGTGGCGGCGGATCGACGGGGCACCCGAGGCGTACGCGCGGCGGATCCTGACCAACCAGGCGATCAACCGCTGGCGCCGGCGATCCCGGCGGGTGCGGGAAGCGCCACTGTACGAGCACGCCGACGAGGCGGTCGACGACCACGCCGACCAGCTGGCCGTCCGCGGCGCGGTGCTGCACGCGCTGCGTGACCTGCCGATGCGGCAACGCGCCGCCGTCGTGCTGCGCTACCTGGACGACCTGTCCGAGGCCGACACCGCCCGAATCATGGGCTGCTCGGTCGGCACCGTCAAGAGCCACACCTCGCGTGCCCTCGCGCATCTTCGCAGCACCCTGCCGGACGTGTTCGTCCCCTCGTCCGACACCGGCACAAGGAGCGAACGATGAGTACCGACCAGCTGCACCGGGCGCTGCAGGACGCCACCGCACACCTCGTACCGGCCGACGACATCGTCGCCCGGGCCCGCCACGGTGGCCAGCGACGGCAGCGCCGCCGCCGCGCCACCACCGGCGGCATCACCGCCGCCGTGCTGGTGTTCGCGCTGCTCGCCACGGTCGCCGGGTACCGCGCCGCGACCCACCCGGACCGGGTGGACGCCGCCGCCAAGAGCGTCAGCGGGTTGCTCGATCGCCCGGCCCGGGGAAACCTCGCGCACGACGAAGCCGCGGTCGCCGCCGCCCAGCGCGGCTACTCCGGGGAAACCCACGGCCTGGCGCAGGGCCACGTCATCTGGATCGGCCGCACCCGGTACGGCGACGCCGCGATCGTCGGGCACCGGGTGGCCGGCACCGGGCGCGACAAGTCCACGGTGCGCCAGGTCGCCGTCAGCCTGCTCACCCGTACCGGTGCCGGCGCGTTCAAGGCCGCGGACGCCGTGGTACTCGACCCGGGCACCCGGGGGCTCGCCGAACCGGCGTTCGGCAACCGGCTGATGATCGCGATCGACGTCGGCGCCCCCGCCTACTACTCGACCCGGCATTCCTTCGGCCCCAAGGCAACCAGCCGAATCTGGCACCGCGTGCACTTCTCCGGCGGCGCCGCGGTACTGCCGGTGGCGCGCGGCGACACGATGCTGGTGGCCGCCAGCACCCATCCGACCGCGAACCAGATCGTCGGCTCCCCGACGCCGATGACGCCACCGACGGTCCGGGACAACACCCTCGACTGGGGTGCCCGGCCGGAACCGCTGGGCAACGCGCCCGCACCGACCGCGATCCCGGCCACCGCCAACGCCGCGCAGCTCGACTGGGCACGGCGCGGCGGCGCGGCGAAGCTGTTCCAGAAGGAGTTCAACGCCAGCCGCTACGCCGATCCCCTGCAACCGTGGCCGGCGGTGTCGACGCTGACCCCGTGGGTCGTCTACGGACAGACCTCGACGCAGCGGTTCGTGCTCGGCGAGGTCCAGTACGACAGCGAGCCGAGCCACGTGTACGTCGTGGTCAACGGCACGACCGTGCACTACGTCGGCGTGGCCTCCCGGAAGGCGGTACTACCGGTCAAGTGGAAGCTGCCGGACGCCTGGGTGGTCGCCGCCAAGGGCAAGACCCTCGCGTACCGCACCGGCAGCGGCAGCTGGCACGACGCCGGGCACGACGCCGCCGTACTGCCCATCGGGGCCACCGAGGTCCGGGTCGGCGGTACCCCGGTCACCCTCTGACGGTGCTCTGGCGCCAGCTGCCCCGCGCTCTGGTACCGCAGTCCGGCGCCCTCGGCGGCCACCCACCGTCCCGGCCCGCCCAGCCACGGCCCGCTCGGCGCCAGCCTGCCCCGGCCCCGGCACCCGTGGCCCCGGCACGCATGGCCCCGGCACGCCCGGCGCCGACCCATCCGGCTCGGCGTACCCGGGCCGGCGTGCCCCGGCCCGGCACATCCCGCCACGGCTTCCCTGGCCCCGGCGCTTCCCGCCCCGACGCTTGCGGCCCGGGCATGCTCGGGCCCGGCGCTTCCCGCCCCGACGCTTGCGGCCCGGCATGCCCGGGCCTGGCGCTTCCGGCCTCGGCATGCCCGGCCCTGGCGGGTCCGGCCACGGCATGCCCGGGCCTGTCGCCGGCCTCAGCGACGCAACGGCATACCGGGCCAGGCTCGTCAGATACCGCTGCCGACCGGGCTTCATCACCAGGGCCGCGGCGTACCGGACGCGATTCGTCCGGTACCTCGCCTAGCGTGGGCCACCACGGCGCACCAGGGAACGGAGCGAACGATGGACGAGCAGCAGCTGAGCGCGGCCCAACTCGCCGAGGCGGGACTCGACGACTGGCGACAGATCCTCGGCCGGCTCAAGGCGCGGTTCCGGACCGGCGACCCCGCCACCGGATTCGCGCTGGCGAACGCGATCGGGCAGGCTGCCGCGGCCGCGAACCACTACCCGGACCTCACCCTCACCGGCGCGGACGTGGTGGTGACGGTGTCGAGCCCCGACGGGCCCGGCATCACCCGGCGCGACGCCGATCTGGCCGGCGAGATCAGCCGGCTCGCCGCCCGACTCGGCGCCACGCCGGACGCCGGCGGGCTGACCCAGCTCGAACTCGGCCTGGACACCGCGGCCGGCACCCGGCTCGGCCCGTACTATGCGGCGCTGCTCGGCGGCGAGGTCACCGACGGTGAACCGGTCGACCGCAGCGGGCAGGTACCGACAGTGTGGTGGCAGGACCCGAGCGAGGACAACGATGGCCCGGCGCTGCCGGCGCAACCGTTCGAGCAGCGCTGGCACTTCGACGTCTGGGTCGGCCACGACGAAGGCGAGCGCCGGCTCAGCGCCGTCCTGAACGCCGGTGGCCGCCTGGTCAGCGACGCCGCGGCCCCGGCGTACTGGGTGGTCGAAGATGCGGACGGCAACCGCTCCTGCATTTGCACCCCGACCGGCCGCTGACGCCGATCGCTTGCAGTGCCTGGTGGTGGGGCGGGCGGGACTCGAACCCGCGGCCAAAGGATTATGAGTCCCCTGCTCTAACCGGCTGAGCTACCGCCCCGGCGACGGTCACCCTATCCGACGCCCCGCAAGCCGAACCCCCCGGTAGCCCCCAAACCGCCCCCGACCTGCAGCGACGCCGTGTGTGCCGGTCGCCGGTTCCGACCCGCCGGCTCGGAGCCGGAGCGATCACTGGCGTCGTCTGGCGCCGGTTGATGCATGTTGGAGTCACGCGGTCGGAGCATCAACGGAGCACCACGCGGCCCGGATCGCCGACGCAGTCGACTGTCCAATCCCGGCGCCGTGACCGGCCGCAACGCCATGCCCGCCGGCCTGTCGGCCGGCCTTGAAGTGGGCCGTGTGCTCCGGTGTGCTCCATGCCCGGGTCGGTGCCACGGCCTTCTGATACGTGTCCCGGGTGATCCGGCTGTGAGCCAGGCAACACCGCTGTCAGATTCTGCGGGGGTCGGTGGCGATTGAAAGCATGGACACCACCAGCACGCCTACATGCCTGTCGCCGATCCCGCCAACCGGCCGGTGCTGCCGCCATCCGACGGGCCCATCCTGTCCGGCGTCAGTGACGGTCTGGGCACCTGCCCGAGTCCGGATCGGCCGCGTCCGCCTGACTACCGACCTGACCACCGCGGTGCCGGCGCTGGGCACCGACCGCACACAGCGCCTCGCCAGCACCGGCACCGTCTCACCCCAGCCCCGCGACCCAGGCGCGATGCCGGCTGCCTATGGCGCCGCTCCCGCGCCCGTGGCAGACGAGCCGTTCACCCACCGCTGGCGCATCGTTGTCTCCGGCCGCGCGTCCCTCACCCGCCTGGCGCATCCCATGCGACCAACCCGCAGCGCCCATGGCAGCCGGCCCAGCTTGCGTCACGACGCTCATGTGCGCGAGGACGACAACGTCACGGCCGACCCGGTGGTCCGCCCTCCGGCGCCTCCCCGGCGCTCCGACATGCTTCCCGCGACCGGGTGATCGCGCCGTGAGCTGGGCAACATCGCCGTCCCATTTCGCGGGGGTCGCTGGCAATAGAAAGCATGACCACCCACAGCAAGCCGCTCGCCCGGTCCACCGGGCCTCCCACACGGCATCTCCCAGCCCCCCGTCACGGCCCGTCGCGCGCGCCCGCAGCGCCGGCTACTCGACTTGACACCACCGCGGAGTCGAGCGGTCATGGCTCCCGCCGTCCCGCCGCCAGCGGCACCACGACGCTCCCGACTGGCCGCGACGGCTCCACACCGACCAGGAAGGGACAGCGTCTGGTGAAAGGTTCGGTCTACAAACGCTGCAACTGCCGAGACTCTCACAGCGGCCGCCTTCTCGGCCGGGGCTGCCCGCAGCTCAAGCGGGCTAACGGGTCCTGGAACCCGCGGCACGGCGATTGGCACATCCAATGCGACCTGCCGCGCCGCGCCGACGGCAGGCGCCGCACCCTGCGTCATCCCGGCTATCTGAGCCAGGACGACGCCACCACCGACCTGCTGCAGCTCAACACGCTGCTGGCCATCCCGGACCGCAGCGACACCGTCAGCCTCATCGAGTTGGGCGACCTGATCGAGCACACCGTCGCCACCGACGGCCGGCTGCCTGACATCGACACCGTCCGCCGCGCTCTCCAGACCGGCACAAGGTTGATCGGGCAACCCACCGTCGGCGAGTGGCTCGACCAGTGGCTGGCGGGGAAACGCAACATCGCCGACTCGACCCGCAGCAAGTACGCCGAGCACATCCGCCGGCACCTGATCCCGCACCTGGGGCATCTGCGGCTCGACCGGCTGCGGCGTCAACACATCACGTCGATGATCCAGGCGATCATCGACCGCGCCGACTACGTGCAGGCCATCCGCGACTCCGGTGACAAGGCGGCCTGTCTCGCCCTGCGCGGGGAGAAGGTCACCGGCGCCACCACCCTGCACCGCATCCGCGCCACCCTCCGCGCCGCGCTCAACGCCGCGATCCGCGAAGACCTGATCGCCGCCAACCCCGCCACCCACATCGAACTACCCTCACCACGCCGGCCCCGGCCCCTCGTCTGGACCCCCGAACGGGTCCGCCGCTGGGAACAAGACGCCACCGTTGCCGGCAAGGTGATGGTGTGGACCGCCGAACAGACCGGCCAGTTCCTTGACGCGATCCTCGACGATCCGCTCTACCCGCTGTTTCATCTGGTCGCCTACCGCGGGCTACGCCGCGGCGAAGCCTGCGGCCTGCACGACGACGACCTCGACCTGGCCGCCGGACAGATCACCATCCGCTGGCAGCTGCTGGGAGAGCACAAGACCCCCACCCTGGCACGTACCAAAACCGAATCCTCCGACGCCACCATCGCCCTCGACGACGACACGATCGCCGTGCTGCGCCGTCACCGCACGGAACAAGCCAAACGCCGCCTGGCATCCGCGGAACATTGGCCCACCCACGGGCTGCTGTTCACCGACCCCGACGGCCAACCACTCCAACCCGGCTGGGTCACCGCACACTTCGACCGACTGATCACCCGCGCCGGACTACCACCGATCCGGCTGCACGACCTGCGCCACGGGGCCGCGACCCTCGCCCTCGCCGCCGGCGTCGACCTCAAAGTCGTCCAAGCCATGCTCCGCCACTCCACCATCACCCTGACCGCCGACACCTACAGCAGCGTCCTCCCCCAACTCGCCAAAGACGCCGCCAACGCCACCGCCGCCACCATCCCCCGCGCCAACTCCAGTAGCCGGTCATGACCGGCCGCAAGAAGGACAACGAGTCAACGATGTCGGCGAGGCCCGGTCGCCCAGCGCGCCACGCCAAGCTGTCGCAGATCACGTCTCGCGGTCCGGTGGTACGGCGCCGAGTCGCGGCCATCCCAGGATGAGCATCCGCGTGGGAGCATCAGAGATGACACGGTCTTGACACCGTCTTGGGAACGCGATCGTCGTCTCGGACAGCCCCGCCCCGGAGCCACGAGACACCCAGCGCCTCTGCGGATCGCGAGATCTGGGCCATGCCGCGGGCAGATCGTGTGGAACACGCGCGGAACGCTCCGGACTGGTCCGGAACGATCCACCGCTACCTGCGGAGCCCTGTGCTGGTGTCCAGGATCGAGATGGTGTTTCCGAACGGTCCTCGAGCACCGCGCACCAGCCGATCGCGATCGCGAACGGCTCGCGGCGCACCACACACCCGTGGCTGCGGCACTGTTCGACCGCGGCTTGCACATCGTCGACCAGGTAGTGCACCCTGGCCGGGCGGCAGGTCCAGAGTGTGCAGCACGATTTCCGCGTCAGTCTCCGGCATGCCCATACCCACCGACACCTCATCACGCCACAACTGCCCATGCCCGAACACCCGCCCGTAGTAGTCGACGGCACCGTCGAGATCCGGGACCCGCAGCATCACGCAGTCGATCTTTCGCAGCACCTGCCCGATCGTGCCACCGCGCTTGCCCCAGCGCATCCGCCGGCGCCGAGCTCAGATCGCGCGGTAGGCGCCCAATACCCCGATCTCGACTGCAGCGCGCACGCCGGCGCCGTTCAAGCCTGGGGCAACACCGCCTTACGGCGGTGATGCCGGGCCGGCCTGACGCGGGAGCTCGTCGCCCGTTCGGAGGGATCGATCGGCGCGTGCGGGTGAATCCAGCCGGGCGCCTGTCCGATCTGGGTCTCCCGCTGGCAATAGAAGGTAGCGAGTCTGGCACCACACTGCTCCGACGGTCGCGTCCTGCCGCGTCACCGGCCGACAGGAACGGCGGCGTTCTGGAACAGATGCCGGCCGGCTCCGGAACGATCCACCCTCGCTGTGCGGTACCCGGAACCATTCCGGATCATTCCGCGGAACAGACCCCGCCCGTCCACCCGGACGCGGCGGCGAGCCACGCCACCGCAGCCCGCTGCTGCGACATCACCACCCCAGCAGAGCGCCGACTTGCGCCCGGAACCCGACTTTCCCACGGCCCGTCGAGGCCGAACCCTGTGACAGGAGACCACCATGTCCCATCACCACAGCGCCAGACAGTGCCCCGCACCGGTAGCTGCGCCAACCCTCACGACCGGTACAGCAAGCAGTCCAGCGAGCAGTCCATCCCGCGATCCCGCAAGCGCTTTGACCGCTCGGGTCCACCAGCCGCAAACGCCCAGCACAGCCGCCGTGTCCACCGACCCAGAAAGGACCCGGACTCAACTATGACTTCCCCTCAACGAAAAACACCGCCGCTCACCCACGACCGGCTCCTCGACATCACCACCCGCGCCGGCGCCCGCGACCGCCTCATCGCCAGCCTCGTCGACACCCACCGCGTCCTGACCACCCCGCAGATCGCCCAGCTGTGCTTCGGGTCCGAAGCCACCGCCCGCACCCGCCTCCACACCCTCACCACCCTGCGCGTCCTGGCCCGGTTCCGGCCGCGCCGAGACACCGGCTCCCACCCCTGCCACTACGTGCTGGACGCCGGCGGCGCGTTCCTGCTCGAACACGACGTCCCCGACCGTGACCACCGCCGCCACCGCGTCGACAAACGCCTCGCCTGGGCCACCAGCCAACGCCTTCCCCACCTGACCGGCACCAGTAGCTTCTTCACCACCCTGGCCGCCACTGCCCGCCACCACCCCGACGCCTGTCTACCGACGTGGGCCCCCGGTCACTGGTGTGAGAAGTGGCTGTCGCTGATCAAACTCGCGCCGGACGGCTTCGGGACCTGGGTTCAGGACCAGCAGCTGGTCGACTTCTTCCTCGAGTACGACACCGGCACCGAACACCTCGCCCAACTGACCAAGAAACTCACCCAATACCAACGCCTGGCCAACGGCGTTACCGGAGCCCCGGGACCCCCCACACCCTGCGCCCTATTCGTGTTCGGCAGCCCCGGCCGCGAAACCCACGCCCGCCAAGCCCTTACCCACGCCGCGCACGGCAAGAACCTGCCGCTGATCGCCACCGCCGCCTACCCGACCGCTGCCGACCCCGCCGGCTGCTGCTGGCTGCCCCTGCCGACCCACCCCGACCACCAACCGCGCCGCCACACCCTCGCAGACCTCGGCCGCCTCGCCGACCACCCCCAACAGCCGGCCAACCACATCCCCACCGCCCCAGGCGACCTGCACCTGGCGCCCAGCTGGCCAACACTGCCCACCGCACCCATCAGCCTCACCACCGACCCCCGGCCCATCGACCGCTGGATCCCTCGACCCGACAACCAGAACCGCGACAGCGGAGACAACCGGGGCGGCCAATGAAACATCGGCAACGCCTCGCGCAAGCCACCGTCGCCGTGCTCGGCCTCCTGGCCGCCGCCATCTCCTACGACCACATCCGCCACCTCGCCCAAACCCACGCCGAAACAGGATGGACCGCCATCGCCATCCCCCTCACCGTCGACGGCATCGAAGTCGTCGCCACACTCGCCGTGCTCGCCCCCCGACACCACAACCGAGCCGGTAACAGGCTCGCCTGGGCCGCGCTGATCGTCAGCACCCTCGCCTCCATCGGCGCCAACATCGCCGCCGCGCCACCCGACCCCATCGCCCGCACCATCGCCGCCTGGCCCGCCGCCGCCTTCGCCACCGCCATCAAACTGCTCACAACCCTGCTCGACCCGGCCCACCCAGCATCAGAACCCGACACCACCACCCGGGAGAACACCGCGAGCACACTGCGACTGCCCAGAACCCCACGCGCCCAACAGGACTGGAACACCATCTGGAACGACCACCTCGCCACCGGCGACACCGCCAGCACACTCGCCCAACGACACGGCATCACCGCCCGCCAAGCCCGCACCATCCTCGCCGCCGGCCGCGCCGGGAAGCTCGACCCACCATCACCCACCGACTCGGCAGAGCCACCGGCGGAACGAGCAGAACTCACCTGCCCCTCCGACGAATGAAACCTCGGCACGTGCACACAGGTTCAGCGCGACGCAACCCAGACAGCTCGACCACCGCGGCGACCTGCCCAGACAACGTGACTCCCAGCCGTATACAGACACCGTGGACGTGTAGACAGTCAGGAGGTGAAAACGTGCCTGTTTCGACCCTAACGCCCGCATTCACCCTCGACGATGCACGTGCAGCAGGTCTCCGCAAGGACCAGGTCTACGCGTTGCTCACCGCCGGCCGGATCGCACGGCTCGGGCGCTCCGTGTACGTGCGCACCGGGACAATCGACCCCACCCTTGCGCCGCTGGCCGCCGCTACCGCACTGCGCAACACCGCCACCCTCTGCCTGACCAGCGCACTGATACACCACGACCTGACCGACCAGATCCCGTTCGGCACCGACATCGCCCTGCCACGCGGCCAGCGCCACCCCGCCGGATTCGAACACGTCACCTGGCACAGCTTCGACCCCACCACATTCACCATCGGCCGCGAGACCTTCGACGCAGCGGACGGGCTGCATCTGGCCACGTATTCAGCCGAACGCACCATCATCGACAGCTTCCGCCTCGCCCACCACGAAGGCCCAGACCTCGCCTACACGGCCCTACGCCGCTGGCTACAGCGACGCGGAAGCTCCCCAGCATCGCTGCTACAGGTCGCGGCATCGTTCCCGAAAACACTTTCCAGAATCCGGCAAGCGCTGGAGGCCCTGCTGTGACCCCACCGGCACCCACCCGCGGCACCGCTGCCGGCCGCGCCTACCTCGTGGCATGAGCCGGCGCGAGACCCGGCTCGATCGGGACATCGCCGCGATGCTGGCGGCCAAGGCGTTCACCGAGATTCGGTACCTGGCCGGCGACGCTCGACGCAGCCCGCAGAACACTTCCGCCGAGGAAGACCTGGAGCGCATCAGGTTCCTGGCAGATCTGTGTCACAACCTGCCACCGATCGCCCGGCCGCGCCCGTGGCGGCCGTCCCGCCGGGGAGCCCCCGGCGGCAGCCGTGAGCAGGCGATGGCCGAGCGGCCGATGGGCTGGACCTGGCACACCACCGGCCCGGAAGGACGCGCCTGGATGCTGCGCCACATCGAGCAAGACGGGCGCCGCTGGACACCACCACCGCCATTGCCGGCGCACCACACAGGCCCGTCACCGATGACGCTGCGGCAGCAGATCACCGTTCTGCTGGGGCGCTGGCCGGTTCGGGCCCCGGCCGGGCGCCTGCCGTTGCCCGCGGAAGCGCACGTCCTCAAAGCCCTCGACACCGACGCGGTCTGCGCCCTGTACGCAGAAGCCGGACGGCTGCGACTCGGCATCGGTCACGGCGGACCATGGCGAGCCCACCTGGACCCCGACGGGGTCCACTACCTCGTGACGGACCCCGCCAACTACTACTGGCCAGGCAACACCGACGGCAAAGGCGGCACGATCCGCTGGTGGCAAGTGCACCGCACTGTTACGGATGTACGACGGTGAGCAAGTCAGCGCCATGATCGCCGTACTCCCGGCAACCTTCACAGCGTTGCGCTCGACCCTGCCGCGACGAGAACAGCTGCGACTCGCTCACCGCGCTCGCGCCACAGTACGCGACACATACCTCTGGAGCCGAGCCCACAAGACCAACTGCGGACCACAGCTCTGCGGCTACCTCCCCGAGGGCGCCGACGAACCTCCACCAGACAACTGACGAGCAGGGCACCGGCCATCGCCGTATCCCCCGGCCACCGTGAGCTGGCGTCTGCGTCCAAGTCGCGTAGAGGACACAACCGCTGCTCGATGGCCGGCAGGGGGCCGGCATGCTGGGGCAGCCTGAACCGCATCACTGCCACCGGCAGCGCCTGCCTCAGCTTCCGTCAGCTCGGCAGAGCGCCTGGTAGGGCGGCAGGTCACTGGCTCATCGGGCGGACGCCAGAAGGACCCGGTCCGGCACGGCTGTCCAGTCGCGGAGCGCGCCCAGCGGCATCGGTTCGATCCTGTACGGGTGCGCCGGCAAGCCTGCGGCCAGTCGGTCCTGCTGGGTGGTGAGCCATGCAGCTGTCACCGCGGTGGACGTCGGGTAGACGGCGACGCAGGAGGGGTTGGTGGTTTCGTTGAGCCACCAGGACTGCAGGGCGGTGCAGAATCCGGCGGGGTCGGCGTCGCCGCACCAGAACCGGTCGGGTTGGGCGGTGTCGGCGGCGCGGGCGATGCCGATGTATCCGCTCCGGTCATCGAGCCGCAGCCGTTCCCACGGCTGTGACCAGACGACGGGTGCTCCGATCCGGCCGCACGCCGCTCCGGTGGTGGATGCTGGTGCCGTCGTGTGCATGAACAGTCCAGCCCTTCCATAGGGGATGGTGCGGCGCAGCCGTGTGGCAACCGGTCGGAGGCGCCGCGCACGGGATCAGTTGGTGGATGGCGGGGTGCGCCACATGCGGTACATCGACCCACCCGCCGGCAGCCGTAGCTCGTAGCGCGCGCCGGGCAGCGGCTGGTAGCCGTGTCGGGCGTAGAGGCGTGCGCTGTGCTGATTGGAGGCGACGAGGTAGGCGGGCCGTGCCTGGTGGTCGAGCCGGCGGTGGTGCTCGCGCAGGAGCCGGCCGCCGATTCCTCGTGCTTGGTATTCGGGGGCAACGGCCAGGAATCCGAGGTAGTCGTGGGCGGTGGCGGGTGTGTGGTGGTGCAGCAGTTCGTCGAATTCCAGGAACCGCTGCAGCCTCGGTTCGCCGACGACCGAGGCGACGCGGCGGTCGTAGTCGGCCGGTCCGGGATCGTCGCTGGCGTACCAGAGCGCGACGCCGACGATCGCGCTGGATGTGTCATCGAGGGCGACCTGCGCGGAGGCGCCGTGGGACAGGGCGTGGGCGACGTGGATGGCGAAGTAGCCGCGCATGATCGCCGAACGCTGCCCGACTTCCGGGACCAGCCAGCGGTTGGCGTCGAGGTGGAAGAAGCTGGTGTCGATGAGCTCGACGATCCGGTCGCGGTCCTGTTCGCGGGCGACGCGCACGATCGTCATGCCAGGGCTCCTTCGGTCTGGGCGTCGTCGGCGAGGTCTGCGTCGGTTCCGAGTCCGATGCGCCGCCACTGCTGCGGCCGTACTCGCCGCAGCACCAAGCCCAGCGCTCCCAGCACGACGAGCAGGGCGAAGGGGATCGCGGGCAGGATCCAGCGCAACAGACTGCCGGGGGCCACGCCGAGCAGGACGTCGTAGTTGATCACCGACAGCACGACCATCACGCTCAGCAGCACGAACGCGGTCAACGGCAGCACCGCACGAACCGCAGACCACTCGGCATCGCGCTCCCCGCCACGAATGCGGCGGCGGAAGTAGACGAACACCGACAGGCTCACCAGCGCGAACAGCACCATGACCATGAACCCGCCGAGGGTGCCGCCGTAGTAGAACAGGGTCACCAGCGGGTCCCAGCCGGCCACGTACCAGACGCCGATGGCCGCCAGCCCGATCCCTGCCTGCAGGAGGGCCGCGGTGGCCGGTACGCCCTGCCGGATGCTGGGGCGGCCGACCGCGGCGGGGAACCAGAACCCTTCTCGCGCCAGGGAGAACGCGTACCGGTTGCAGGTCATCGCGAACGTGATCAGCGCGATCAGCACCGACGTGCCGAACAGTGCGTTCGCGACGTCGATGATCACTGGTCCGACGTAGGGGCGGGCCAGGTCGAACAGCAGGCTCTGCGCTTCGGCCTGCGCGCGGTGCACCAGGTTGTGGTCGCCGGCGACCCAGCCCATCAGCCAGGACGTCAGCGAATAGAGCGCGGTGATGAGAAGCATCGCGGTCACGGTGCCGCGCACGATGGCCCGCTTGCGGTTGCGGGTCTCGGACTGCATCACCACACCCAGCTCGACCCCGACGAACGCGAGGAACGCGATGCACACCGTGGTCGCGACCCCGCCGGCCGTGCCGCCGAGCAGGTGCGCCGGGTTGAGCGTGCCCCACTGCGGGGTGCCCTGGTACGGGTGCGGGGCGAGGAAGGCGTCCAGCACGACCACGAGGGCAACCTCGCAGAGCATCAGCGTCGAGACGAACCAGCCGGTGATCTTGATCCGGAACAGCCCGGAGATCAGCACCAGCGCCCAGGCGGCGAGTTGCACCTGCAGGGTCGTGATGTGCAGACCGGTCCAGCCCGACAGCACGCCAGACACGAACGGGCCGATCAGCCCGTACAGGCCGACTTGCAATGCGACGTAGGCGAGGTAGGCGATGGGGCCGGCGGCCAGCGCCACCGACCGGGACAGTCCATGGGCGATGATCGAGTAGAAGGCGCCGGGGTTGGCGGTGCGTTTGCTCATCGCCAGATAGCCGGGCAGGAACAGGCCGATCACGCCGGCCACCACGACGAACGCCCACGGGACCGCGGTGACCTGCGTCGCGGCGTACATGGTGGTGACCACGCCGCACAGCACCGTCAACGGCGCCTGCGAGCTCATGATGAACACGGTCGTATGCACGGTGGACAGCTGGTTGGGTCTCAGTACAGCCGGATGCGCCATTGCCGCTCCTTCACAAAGAGACATTCGATAATAAGAATGGATGAAAGGGTTATATTGCGGTAGCGGCGTCGCGGGCAAACGCCGCGTACGCGTGCTGCACGAGCCGCCGCAGATCTGCCGGCAGCAGCGGCAGCGTCGATGCGAGGCTGACGTCCCTGTACGTAGTGTCGCGGCGGATCCGGCGCGAGAGCCCGACCCGGTCCATCAGCGCGGCGATCACGGCATCTTCGGTCGACAGCTTGGCGCCACGCGAAATCATCCGCGGGATCCGGACGGTTGCGTTGAGCGCTCCGGTCAGGTGCCCGTCGGCCGGCAACAGTCGGATCTGGCCGCGGGGACCGCGTGAGCGGCGCGCCACGCCGGCCCGGACGAGGCGGTCGGCAACCAGGTCCTCGATCTCGAAGCCCAGCCGCGGCTCGCTGTATTCGCGGCGCGGGCTCTTGCGTTCGGCGAGATCCACGATCCAGTCTCGGGCCGTGCGCGGCTGGCGCTGGCGCAGCACGCTTTCTGCCACCCAGCGATGCGCGGCATCGGATCGACGCGTCACCGCCAACACCCCGTCGGTGTCGCGACGCGTGTCCACGAACACCGCGCCCGGCACCCGCCGCTGCCGGCGGCGCCCAGACCGAACCAGATCGGCGACGCTGGCGTCCATACAGCTCGCCCGGCCGGCCAGCACCAGCTCGGCGAGGACACCCGCCACCAGCGCCCTCCGCAACGTCTGCGACCGCGCCTCGTGCCGGCCATCGAACGGGTTGGTCAAGATCCGCAGCAGCTCCCCGGCCACACCCCACTGCCCGTAGATCCGGCGCGAGCCACTCCGGTACGACGCGATGCTGGCCGCCAGCTCATCCAGCAGCCGCCGCTCCCGCTCGTACGCCTCCTCAAGCTCACTCACCGCTTTCCGCCGTCTGACTCGCCCGGACCACGAACGAGCGCCGGGGCCGCGCTCCAGCACCACGCCCGTGGGTTGCTCGAACGCTCGCGAGCCGCGCAGGCGGGCCAGCTGCGTTTCGGAGCCACTGACAGTTCCTTCCGATCGAGGACCCGCAATGCGGGTTGTCGTCGTGGATGGCGCCGGGGCGGGCGGGTTGTTCGATCACCCGTCGCGGGGAGCTACCGGGCTCGCCGCGCCCGCCCCGGGCCAGTTCGTGGGGTGCTGACCTTCACCGGACAGCACCGTGGGGAGCGTGGAAGCGTTGCCGGGCAACGCTCTCGGCGGCTCCTGTCTAGACGATCGCCCAGACGCACGCTGCGGTCGAGGGACTCGGCACGGACAACGGCGCTGTCCGCATCGCCCGGCCTATGTCCGCTTCGGAAAGATGTACGCAACCGGTAAGCTCGAAAGCTGTCTGTCCAGGTTCAACCAGCCGTCCCGAGCCCGAGGAGCAGAAGTCGTGTCAGACCGCGCCCGGCGTCGTGCCCGGGTGAGCTGAGGAGCGCGCCGATGGGTCAAGCGCCCCGCCACCTGGTTCCGTCGCGTTCGGCGGCGGACTACTTCGGCGCGCAGCTTCGGCACTGGCGACAACTGCGCGGGCTGTCCCAGCAGCAGCTCGGCCGCTTGACGTTGCACAGCGGCTCGCTGATCGGCAAGGTCGAGAAGGCCGAACGCACACCGCCGCCGGACCTGGCCCGCCGATGCGACGACGTCCTGCAGACCGGCGGTGCGCTGCAGCGCCTGGACCCGCGGGCCAGCGTCGACGCCCAGCATGATCGCAACGCAGTCTCCGTCGTACTGTCCGAGGTTGGCCTTGCGTGGTCATCCGATCTGGCCGATACGGTGGAGGTCGCTGGTCAACTGTGGAGGGCGGACGTGGAACGGCGCAAAGTGGTGATCGGCGCGGCCTGGTCGGCCGCCGCGTTCGCCGCACCCGCCCGCGACTGGCTCGCCGCCTGGACCGAACCGAACCCGACGCGCGCCGACGGCCGGCGGGTGGGCGCGGCCGAGGTGGACGTCGTCTGGTCGATGTGCGGCACCTTCGCCAACCTCGATCACCAGCTCGGCGGCGGCCATGCCCGCACGACGCTCGCGCACTACCTGAACACCGCGGTACTGCCGATGCTCAAGGGCAGCTACAGCCAACGCATCGGCACCCAGCTTCTGGCGGCTACCGCGCGGCTGTGCGACATCGGCGGGTTCATGGCCTTCGACTGCCGCCGACCCGGACTGGCGCAGCGCTACTACATCCAGGCGCTGCGGCTGGCGAGAGACAGCGGCGACCGCAGCATCGGCGCGCACATCCTGGCCGACATGTCCATGCAGGCCCAGTACATGGGCGACGGACGCGAAGCGCTGGCGCTGGCCCGAGCCGGCCAACGCACCGCACGCGACTGCGGATCGTCGCTGTCGATGGCCCGCTGCTGCGCCCTGGAAGCCCGCGCACACGCGCTGCTCGGCGACGGCGGCTCGTGCGGCCAGGCCATGACCCGCGCGGAACGGGCCCTGACCGCGGCCACCGACGAGGAACCGTCCTGGGTCACGTTCTTCACCTCCGAACAACTCGCCGCGGAGTTCATGTACGCCGCGGGCGAGTTGGGACGACACGCTGACGTGCAGCGGTTCGCGCCCGCCGTCCTCGCGTCCTCGGCGGGCATGCAACGGCGCCTGGCCCTGGCGACCGCCACCCTCGCCTCCTCATACCTGCCGGGTGGCGGCGCCGGCAACCACACCGCGGACATCGACCAAGCGTGCGAGGTCCTGCGCGCGGCCGTTCCGGTGGCTGCGACGCTCGCGAGCCCGCGGACGGTCAACATCCTGCACGCGGTCCGGGCTCAGCTTCGCGCCCACCGTTCCCGACCCGCCGTCGAGCAACTCGACAGCGAGATGGAGAGCGTGCTCGGTGCCGCATCCTGACCAGGCCATAGCGCCAGCCGCCGTCGACCTCGACACGACGCTCCGCAACGCTTGCGCCCTCCGTGGTGTCTCGGCCGACGGCGCGCGGCTGCTCCACCATTCCAGCAACGCGGTGTTCCACCTGCCGGCGGCCGACCTCGTCGCCCGGCTCACCCCCGGCGACGATGTCGGCGACCGGCTCCGCGCGACGCAGTGCATCACCCGCTGGCTGGCGACCGAGCAGGGTTTCCCCGCCACCAGGCCAGCAGACATCGGTCCCGTTGAAGACAAGGCCGCTACGGTCACCTTCTGGCGGTACTACCCGCAGCCCAGCCCGGCCCCGGATCCCAGCTCGGCAGACCTCGCCGGGCTGCTGCGCCGGCTGCATCACATCAACCAGGCGCCGCCGGCGACCCTGGATACCTGGGTACCGCTCGCGTCCCTGGACACCGCACTTCACGACCGCACCATCAATGCCCCGCTGACCTCCGACGAACGACGCTGGCTCCTCGACGAGGTCAACCGCGTCCGCGACGACTGCTACAACCTGGACTATCCCCTCGATCAGGGGCTGATCCACGGCGACGCCTGGGCCGGCAACCTGCTGCGCGGCCACGACGGCTACCTGCTGGGCGACTGGGACTGGCTGGCCTGGGGCCCACGAGAGATCGACCTGATCCCCACCTGGCACGCCGCGACCCGCTACGGACGAGGCGCCGCCTGGTCCGCCGCCTTCGCTACGGAGTACGGCTACGACCTGTCGAACTGGCCCGGGTTCGCGTCCCTGCTCCACATGCGCGACCTGGTCCAGCTCACCGGCCCGCTTCGCCGCGCGGCGACCAGTGAACGCCATCGCCGCATGCTGCGTCAGCGTTTCGACGCGATCCGCGCCGGCGACCCCACGCCTTGGACCGCCTTCCAACCAGGCGCTGACACGACGTAGCCGACAAGCTGGCGGTTCATTCCGCGCGAGGCGCTGACCTACATCCTCACCGTCAGTGTCCACGGTGGCCCCTGGATGGCACGCAGTCCCGGCGAACGCGGCCCACAAGCACGAGGAGGAGTGCTGGATGAATCTGATGACCACGGCCACCACCGATGAGGCCGCGCGGGTGGCGACCGTGACCGTGTACTGCCGGTGGGGAGTTTCGAACAGCACGGGTCGCGGCTGCCGCTGATCACCGACACCGTGGCGGCCTGTGCCATCAGCCCAAGCGGTGGCCGAGACATACGACGTCCTACTCCTGCCGCCGGTCACCATCGCGTGCTCCAATGAGCATGTCGGCTGGCCCGGGACGGTCAGCATCCGGGCCCGTACCGCTGAGCCTGGTCATCGACGACATCTTCGACTCTCTCCCGATCGGCCATTCAGAAGCTCGTGATCGTCAACGGGCACGGCGGCAACCACGTACTCGACAACATCGTGCTGAAACAACGTCGAGAGCCCGAAGATGTCGCTGTTCCCCGCCCGGCATGACTGGGAGCAGGCACGTGCGGCGGCCCACCTGGAGAGCAGCATGCATGAAGACATGCACGCCCGCGAGATCGAACCCCCGCTGCTGCTACACGCCTTCCCTGAGCTCATCCGCAGCGGCCCCGACGACGTCGATCACATCGCCAACGATCGCCCATACCTGACAACCCTCGGCATGCGTAGCTACACCACGAGCGGCGTCATTGGACGCCCATCACTGGGAACCGTCGAGAAGGGCGGGGCCGTACTCGACAACCTCGTCGACAGCTTCTCGACACATCTGGAGATGCTCGGGCCGTAGCTTGTGCGCAAGCGCGGCCCGGACAACTCCTCCAGAAGAACGGTTACCTGCCGCTACAACGGGGCACTTGCACGGGTCTGCACCCCACACCAACGCGATGAGCAGCGGCGCTGAATGATCGGCACCTGGATCAGTCGGCAAGATCGGCCAGTCCTTGCTCCCAGCGGCGAGGGCCGGCTCCTGTTGCGGTCGCGGCACAGTGGACGAACTGGGTCCGACAGTCGCAACGGCGTACGCCACCGATCAACCGCGGTACCTGCGAGAAGGGCATGTCGAGCCGTTCGGGCCGCCAGACGGCGGCGACTCCGGTACCACCGTCGCTGGGTGCTTCCAGCCCGACGGTGGGGATGCCCATCGCCATCACAGCGCCCAGGCACACCCAGCAGGGTTTCAGATTGATGGCGAGGGCCGGCGGCGCTGATCCCGGAGCCCAGCCCCAGATGACGGTCGACCTGCCGCACGGCCGGCGGACGCGAGATGTGAGCGTAGGGATGCAGCCAGCTGGACCATGGGCGTCGCCGGGCTGGTGCAGGCAGAGATCCAGCCAATAGCGGTCCCCATCTCGGAGGGACCTTGTCAGAAAGGAAGAAGTCGAGAGTTGGAGGGCGCGGCGGACTTCAGCTTAGTTGGGTCTGGGGTTCTCCACCGTGAACCACCGGTTCCCGTACGTTGACGAGTCGTGGCCGTAGTGGCGGTCCTTGTACTGCTTAAGCGCTGCCTGCCATTGACTGAGGATGAGGACGGCGTCGCTGTTCTGCGGAAGGGTCTCCTCGTCGAGGATATCGACGAAGGCATAGCTGGGGTCCTTCTCAATGACCTTGCTGAGTTCCCCGAGGAGACGGTTGAGCATCTTGATCTTGAGAGCGTTGACGACGCCATCCTGCTTCTTTTTGGACAGCTCGGTCATCTCGCGGTGAGCGGCCTCCAGCATCGGAACAAGCCGGTCATAGGTCGCTGCCTGCTCGTCAGTTGGCGACGGCGAGGAGCCGTCATTCGCCTTGTTGCGGCGGGGCATGGTTTTCTCCTACTTCGGGAGCCGGCGGGTGAACTCGACGTGCTTCTTGCGCAGAACCTCGATGGGGCGCCGTCCGGATTCGAGCAGAGCGACCATGAGATCGAGGTCAGAGTCGTCCAGGCACAGGACCGCGCAGCGCTTGGACGAGTGCAGATCGACGATGTTGCGCTGGACGCTGGTCTTCGGCGGGTTGCGCGCGACAAGGGCCCCGAGGCGGCCCATGTCCTCATCATCTAGGTAGCGGTAGAGCTGGTTGACGTGCTCCGTATCGATCGCTGCAACGTTCTTGAGCTCAAAGACGAGCTGGCGCGCGCCGTACTGGTCCCGGAGATCAGTCAAGAACGGTGTCTTGCCGTCATTATGGAAGATGATGTCTCGAATGTGAGCACCACTGATCGTTCGTTCCTGCTGGCCCGCGAGGTCGAGCTCGGGGTAGAGCACAGAGGACAGGACATCGAACGCGAGCTCCTCGAACTTCTTGTCGGCTCCGTTCTCACGGCCAGTCGGCAGCGCCTTGATGTCCGAAACCTTCTTCTTGACGGTCGCGAGTTTGAGCGGCGTGAAGAGCGGGTCGGGGCCGCACACACCCGCTGCGGCCTCCCGCTCCGCGACGTAGCTGCGGACCGTGTCGAAGTGCGCGCGGTTGTAGGCGAGCACGTCTGGCTTGGCGATGATCTTGCCTGCGCGGGCCGGCGGAAGCACGAGCGGCGCATAGGCGGTGCGATAGTAGTCGCCGTAGTTGATCCAAGGCAGCCTGCGGAGCAGGTTCAGTGGCGCGAGCAGGACCGGCGAACCGTCGGAGGGGTTGTACGGAAGACGCGCGTCGAACGGTCGCCAGTCGAGCACTGCGGCGTCCCAGGTCAGAAGCGTGTGGCGGGCCATTGGGATGCCCCAGTCCTCGCAGCGGCGCTCCGTGAACTTGGAGAGCCAGCGCTTGATGACCGAGGCGGTCAGGTCGCTGATGCGGTCCTCGGCGATGCCGGGCACGAGCAGAGCGAGGACCTCTAGGTGATCTAGACCAGCGGCTTGGAGCTGCGGAACCTGCTGGAACGTACGGACAATGCCTTCGATAGTGCCGGAGCCGAGCGCTGAACCCCGCTTGGTCCCGGAGGCATAGCCCAGCCCGAGCTCGACCGGCTCACTGACCTCTGACAAGAGCATGCTCGCTCGCGTTCCCCGTCCTTCGACGGCGTGCTTGCGGACCTCGTCTACAAAGCTGAGCAGGGCGGCGTGAAGCCGTCGGTACTCCTGGTCATCAGACTTCCAGAGCAGGAACGGGTCTAGGTAGAGCGGGAGGTCCTCGCGAAGATGGGGGACGACGAAGTCCACTTCGTCTTGCCTGATTACGAGGCCAAAGACATCGCTCAGACGCGGATTGAAAATGCCGATGGAGCCGAACTTATTGCCATCCGCTGCCACGCCCCCACCTTTCGTCACTTCCCTGCGAGGCTACGCTAGGAGAGAGCTCCCGACATACCGGTGCGACCACCCACGCTCCCCGAGCCCGGCCCCGATTTCGGAGCTACGTACGTGTCCACTCACTTGCCACCAGGTAGTCGTGCCACCGCGCCGCCGGCTTCACTCCCGAGCGCGGCACATAGTCAGGACGCGTCGAGCGGAGGCGAGGGCGGCCGCAGGGCCGACCCTCCTTATCCTCCTGCCGCAGACGGCGCTCGCCAGCTGCCAGCTGCTGCCCGACAGATAAGAGGAGGCTCATCCGGTTTGAGGGTGTAGTTGTAGACATCGAAGCCTGGGAGGGTTCATCAGCATGGCTGCACCGAAGAAGTATCCGGACGAGTTGCGTGAGCGGGCGACGCGGATGGCGGTGAAGGCGCGTCGGGATCCAGCGACCTCGACCGGCGCGATGCGGGTCGCCTGTGCGGCCGCGGTGGCCGTGGATGCTCTGCTGGACGCGGCGGCGGCACTGGTCCATGGCGTCTCCGGCCAGGCGCACGACGTGGAACGGGTCCATGACCGCAGCGGCGTCGGGAAGCTGTTCTGTGGTCGCGGTCTTGAAAAAAGCCGGGTGAAGCCGTCCATCGCGACAACCTCCACGGCGTCGCGCCAGGTCTGTTCACGCTCGGCGAGCCAGGAGGCGAACACCTGTTTGGAGCGGCCGGCGACCATGTCCAGCAGCCTCGCCGTGCCGGTGCCGTCACGGATCGGGGTGAGATCGATGATCACGGTCACGTACTTGTCGCCGCGCCTGGTGTGGTGTCGCCACACGTGTTCATCGACGCCAATGACCTTCACGCCCTCGAAGCGGGCCGGGTCGTCGATCAGCACGCGCTTGCCCTCGGCCAGGACGGCGTCGTTGGCAGTGTCCCAGGCAACGTCCAACGCTTCAGCGATGCGGGCGACGGTCAGGTGCTGCACCACGATGCCCTCCAGCGCCCACCGCAGCCCACGCCGTGACAGCTTCGCCCGCGGCTTCGCGGCCCGGGTGGTGTCTTGTCGCCACACGTGCCCGCAGCCGGCGCAGCGGTAGCGGCGCACGGCGACCTCAAGGACCGTGGGGCGCCAGCCGAGCGGTTCGTGCGCGAGACGGCGGATCACGGTGTCACGCCCAATCCCTTCACCGCCACAGCGGCGGCACCCCTGATCGGCAGCCACGACTCGGCACGCAAGCACCGCACGATCAGGTTCCAGGCGTTGCCCGGTCACGACAAGGCCGAGTTCGTCGAGTCGGCAGAACGTGGTCAGGTCGGGACAGGCAAAGCCCACCCCGCGAGTAGCGTCAGACACGTCGAGGTCTTCCAGATGGCGAGCGTGAGAACTTCCATCCTCGGGAGACCTCGACGCCTATCCGAGGACCGCCACGCCGTGATCCCTACACCCCCATCTGGGAAGAGCCAGATAAGAGGGAAACCTACGCCCAGTGATCGTCAAGCAGTGACGAGCCGGCTCTCAGGGTCAAATATGGCCGTCATGGTGGCCCGGCTTGCTCCGCCCAACCACTGTCTCTGCTGCTGACTTCCATTGCAGGCCAAGCCGTATCTGATGCGTGCCGGGATGCGGACAACCGGGTCGTCCGCATCGGTCGTCTGGTGTGGGTGGCATTGCCGATGGGTCAATGGTTTCAGTTTCAGCCGACGAGATGAGGCGGGACCATGATCCGTTCGCAGGACGACGTGGGTGGCAGTTGTGTGGTCGTCGAGTCCGGTATCCCGGAGCCGACCGATCTCACGATCGTGGAACGTAAGGGCTGGGGACATCCGGACACGCTGGCCGATCATCTGGCCGAGCGCCTGTCGCGGGAGTACAGCACCTACACGATGGAGCACTTCGGTGGGGTGCTGCACCACAACTTCGACAAGCTTGCCCTGCTCGGCGGCCGTTCCGAGGTTCGGTACGGGTCGGGGCGGATGCTCCAGCCGGTCCGCGTGCTGGTGAACGGCCGCGCCACCGGAATCTGCGGCGGCGAGCTGATCCCGGTGGACGAGATGGTCGTCGCGGCGACGAAGGCATTCTTCCACGAGCGGCTGCCAATGCTGGACGCCAACCTGCGCATCGAACTGAACATCACGAACAATCCCAGCCCGGGCGCCGTGGTCACCGACGGCGGAGTCGCGCCGGAGCGCTCGTCCTGGTTCGCGCCCCGATCCCTGGAGGACCTGCGGGAGCGGCGGGTGCTGCTGGCCAACGACACGTCGCTGGGCACCGGCTGGGCGCCGGAGAGCCCGTACGAGACGTTCATCCGTGACCTGGTCGACCACCTGTCCGGGCCGAACGGGTTCCGGCAGGACCACCCGTGGTGTGGCTCGGACGTCAAGTTGATGGGGTACGCGGCGCGCGATGTGCTCGACATCGTGCTGTGCGTGCCGCAGCTGTCCGCGCACGTTGCTGATCTCGGCCAGTACCTGGCCAACAAGCAGAGGATCCTGGCCGAGTGCCGGCGCTGGGCCTCGTCCCGGTGGCCGCAGCTGGAGGCGCGGTTCCGGCTCAACGTGCGCGACGTGCCGGACCGAGACGAGCTGTATCTGACGCATACCGGCAGCTCGATCGAGTCCGGCGACGAGGGTGTGGTTGGGCGCGGTAACCGGGTCAACGGTTTGATCACGCCGCTGCGGCCGATGAACGTGGAGGGCGCCAACGGCAAGAACCCCGTCTACCACGTCGGGAAACTGTACAACCTGGCCGCGCGGCAGATCGCGCAACGACTGCACGAGGCCACCGGCGGGTACGCCGAGGTGCATCTGGTCAGCGCGACCGGGCTGCGGCTGGCCCGGCCGTGGCGGATCCTGGTACGGCTGACCGCCGCCGAGGTGCTGGCGGAGAAGGTGCACGCCGAGGTGTTCGACGTGCTGGACGACTTCCCGGCGCTGACCCGCCGCATCCTCACCACCGATCTGGTGCTGAGCTGATGGACGCCGCCACCCTGGGGTCGGTGCCGGCCGGGTGCCGCCGCCGGCTCCTGGACCACTACGGCATGGCGGTGCGGCCGTGGCTGGGAGCCGTGCCCGGCATGCTGGCCGAGGCGGTGCGGCGCTGGGGTGTGCAGTTGTCTCGCTATCACGATGCCGGCTGCGCGTCGGTGCTGGCGGTCGGTTCGCTGCGCGGCCAGCCCGTGATCGTCAAGGCGTGGTACAGCCCGCAACGCTACGTCCGTGAGCTCGCCGCGTTACGCGCTTGGGCGCCGGCCGCGCCACGCTTGTTCGCTACCGCGCCGGACCTGCACATAGCGGCGATGGCACTGGTTGGTGGCCGGCCGGGCGGCGCACTCCGCCCAGCACAGGAGGAGCAGGCGGTGGCCGCGTCACTGGCCGCCCTGCATCACGATAGCCCGGTCCCAGAGCATCTGCCGCGACTGCGCCAATACATCGACGACACGGTACGGCCCCGCATCCATCGGCGCCGCAGCCTCGGCGCCGACATCCCGCCGCAGTACCTGACCACGATTGATCGCACCGCCTCCACTGGTTCGTCGCCGGTGCTGCTGCATGGCGACCTGTACCAGGACAACGTGCCGTTCTCCGCATCCGGGCAGCCGGTGTTCCTCGATCCGCTGCCGATGGTCGGCACGCCGGCGTTCGACTGGGCGTTCTGGACCGTCTACTACCGGCTGGGCCGGCACACCGTCTCCCGACTGCATCTGGCGGCGGACGCAAGCCGGCTCCCGCTTGCCGAACTCGTTCCGTGGTGTCTGCTGCTGTGCGTCGACGGGCTGCTCTACTACCGCGACAGCGGCGATCGTCGCGCGCCGGTGATGGCCGCGGTCATGCACGAGGTGGCCGACTACGACCGGCAGGGCGCGTCATGGTGACCTACGTGCTGCGCCACGGCCGCACCGCCTACAGCGCCAGCTACCGCGTCAACGGCGATCCGCAGATCCCGGTTTATCTCGACCGTACGGGCCGTGTCCAGTGCCGCGAGGCGCGCGACACGCTGCCGCCCCAGACCCTCGCCTCGTGCGTAAGCAGCCCCTTCCCCCGCGCCATCCAAACGGCACGGCTGCTGACTGCGGACCGGCCGCCCGACATCCAGGTCGACCCCAGCCTCGGCGAGATCGACTACGGCGAGTTCGAAGGCGGACCGTTCACCGCCTACGCCCGCTGGCTGACCAGCCATGGCCCACACGCCAGGCCGGCCGGCGCCGGAGAGTCGCAACACGAAGCGCTCACCCGGATGCTGCGGGGGCTACGGCGTTGCCTCCAGCTACCCGGCCCCCGGCTGGTGGTTACCCATGGCCTGCTGTTGTCCGTGCTCGCCGCCAGGCGCCTGGACGGCCACGTGTGCTTCCCCGAAGCGCTCTATGCGACCCCGCGCCTCTATTCCGACCATGACCTGACCCAGGTACTCGACCGCCTCCTCGGCGAACTCGCAGCCTGCCCGGCCGACTCCTCGTTACTGCCGGTGAGAGAGCCGGGCCAGCTTGATACCTTCGGCCCGACATCCGCGCATCCGGAGGAAGAGGACGCTCATGCATGATCCACGCGCGCTGCTGGACGCCGAGACCGACGCCGTGCGCCGGCTCGCCCGCCGCGGCTACACCCTCGACGTGTCCGCGCTGGAGGATCTGCTGTCTCGGCGCAACAAGACCATCCAGTCGGTCGACGAGATGCGCGCGGAATCCAACCAGGTCGCCAAACAGGTCCCCCAGGTCGCCCGCGCCGGCGGCGACGCCACCGAGCTCAAGGACCGGGCGCGGCAGCTGAAGGAAGAGATCCGCGACCGGGAAGAGGAACAGGAGCGCCTCAACGCCGAGCTGCGCGAGCTGCTGCTGTCGGTACCGAACCTGCCGCTGGACAAGGCGCCCGACGGCGACTCCGACGAGTTCGCCGTCGAGGTCCGCCGGCACGGCACTCCCCCGGCGTTCCCGTTCGAGCCCAAGGACCACGTCTCGCTTGGTGAGGCGATGGGCATCCTGGACTTCGGCCGCGCCACCAAGCTGTCTGGCCCCCGGTTCAGCGTCGCCCGCGGCGCCGGCGCCGCGTTGGAACGCGCGCTGGCGACCCTGTTCCTCGACCTGCACACCCGCCAGCACGGCTACACCGAGTACTCGGTGCCCACCCTGGTCACCCGCGAGACGATGACCGGCACCGGGCAGCTACCGAAGTTCGAAGAGGACCTGTTCAAGACCCGTACCGGCGACCGCGACCTCTACCTCGTACCCACCGCCGAGGTACCGCTGACCAACCTGCACGCCGGCGAGATCATCGACCCCGCGAAGCTCCCGCTCGCCTTCACCGCGCAGACCCCCTGCTACCGCTCCGAAGCCGGCTCGTACGGCCGCGACACCCGCGGCCTGATCCGGCTGCACCAGTTCGCCAAGGTCGAGATGGTGCGGCTGTGCCAGCCCGAGGACTCCCAGGTGCAGCTGGCGGCGATGGTCGAACACGCCGAAGCCTGCCTGGCCGCCCTCGACCTCGCCTACCGGGTGGTGCTGCTGCCGGCCGGGGACATGGGCTTCTCCGCGCAGCTCACCTACGACCTGGAGGTCTGGCTGCCCGGCCAGAGCCGCTACCGGGAGATCTCCTCGGTCTCCGACTGCGGCACCTTCCAGGGCCGCCGCGCGAACATCCGCACCCGCGACGCCGACGGCAAGCGCCGCTTCGTCGCCACCCTCAACGGCTCCGGCCTGCCGATCGGCCGCACCCTGGCCGCCGTACTCGAACAGCACCAGCGCCAGGACGGCTCGGTCGTGCTGCCCGAAACACTCGCCCACCACACCGGTTTCCGGGTCATCCAACCCGATGGGACACCCCAGGAGTAGCTCATGCTCGTCGGCGTCTGCGACTTCCCCTCCGCCTACGACTTCCCGCCCGCCGGATACGGCGGCATCGAACGATGGCTGTGGGCGGTCGCGATCGGAGCCCGACGCTCCGGCGCCGACGTGCACCTGCTCGGCCCCCAGTGGCGCACCGACCTCCACGGCTGGACCGTCCGCCCGTACCGGCTGGAAGACCTCGACCCGCACGGCGCCACAGTGGCCGGGCTGCGCGCCGACCGCTACGACCTACTGATCGTCGGACACGAGTACCCGTCGCTGCCGCGCTGGCGCGAGGTCGCCGACCGGCTCGGCTGCGACGTGGCCACCTTCCAACACGACCCGCGATTCCAGCACGCCGCCGACGCCTTCAACGGGCGCCAGCGGCGGCTGTACTGCTACAGCCCGGAGATGTCCGCCCGCTACGTCGCGCATCACCCCGCGCCCGAGCTCGCGGTGCACCTGGGCCACGGCGAGCAGGAACCCGCCGCCGTCACCGGCACCGACCTGGTGTGGCTGGGCCGCATCGACCGGCAGAAGGCGCCGCACCTCGCCGCCCAGGCAGCCGGGCTGTTGGGCCGCCGGATCCGCATCGTCGGACCGATCTTCGACCCCGGGTACGTCGACGAGCATCGCGACGTGTTCGCGGCCGACCATGTCGAGATGGTCGGGGAACTCGGCGGGGCAGCGAAGACCGCCGCGTTCGCGCACGGTTCCGTGTTCGTGTACACGTGTGCCCGCGACTACGTCGAAGCCGGCGCCGCGGTCTTCGGCGAAGCGCTGCGCGCCGGGACCCCGGTCGCCGCGCTGACCTGGCGACCCGGTACCTGCGCCGACGCCGCCCTGTGCCCCAAAACCGGCCGCATCGCCACCGTCACCCCGGAAACCACCGACGCCGAAGCAGCACACGCCCTCGCCGACGCGATCGAGGACGCCATCCCCTTGGATCCTCGCACCGTCCAGGACACCGGTCAGGCACGCTTCGACCCGGACCGACACTTCCAGGCGCTCGCCTCGCGGCCATGACCCCCGACTTCGCCGGCGAGCTGCTACCCGCCCTCCGCAAGACCTTCGGGCCGCGCTGGAACATCGACACCGACGGCGATCGCTTCCACATCCACCACCAGGATGCGGGCTCGCCCTACCGGCCGCCCCGCCGCCCACCGGACTGGCCCGAGCTGCTGGAACGCCTCGAAGCGGGGTTCGCGCGTCAAGGTGTACCCCGGGTTCCGCCGTTGCCGCTGCGCTGGGGCCGCGACACCGACTTCACCATCTCCGCCGTCCAGGCCCTCGACCCCTACCTCAAGCACGCCAAGCCCTACACCTACGGGCAGGGCTACCTCCCGCAGCCGGTCATCCGCTTCACCGGCAAACGTGACCAGCAGGGCCAGCTGTTCGACGGGTTCGCCACCTCGTTCGTCAACGTCTCCCGCGTCCAACCCATCCACGACGTCACCGAACACGCCGAGATCATCGACGGCTGGCTCAGCATCCTGTCCAGTCTCGGCATCCACGCCCGCCACATCGACATCACCGGCCGCACCAGCACCTGGACCCGCGGACCCGTCAGCGGCATCACCCTGCACATCAGCCACGCCACCATCCCGATCGGCGACACCGTACTGCTTTGGAACACCGCCAACCCCGACCACCTCGCCACCGACCTGGGCTCCGGCCTTGAACGCCTCCGCTGGACCATCACCCGACAACCCTGGACCGACCTGCTCCACGGCCCCTTCGCCCACCACCACGACCCGGCCACGCTCGACGCCCTCCGCACCGCCACCCTCGCCCTCGCGAACGGCATCCACCCCGCCTCCCACGGCCCCGGCAACGCCATCCGCCGCCTCCTCCGCACCGTCCCAAGCGGCGTCGCCGATCTCGGCCTCAGCCGGGTCGTCCGCCACTGGCACAGCTACTGGTCCCTCACCGGCGGCGCCCAACACACCTGGGCAACTGTGACCACCGCGCTCGAGGATGAACTGGCTTCTGTGCTCCGCGAAACCGCGCCTCGACCCCGTTCTGCCGCACATGAACCAATTGCTCACAGTGCAGCAAAATCGATCAAACAGTAGATCTCGTCGATCACCGAGCTCCACAATTGATTGCATTCGAAGTCGCGCGCCTATCATAATGTCGTGGCGATGTCAGATTTCCGACATCCTCCCATTTCAACGATCAAGCATCTTGCTCGTTGTCTTTTCTGTAAGTACGGATCACTTCAGGAGGGACAGAATGAGCGATCAGCAGACCGACCGTTGGACAGAGGGATGGTTGGCGGGGATCCAGCGTGGTAGTCGTGAACGCCGTACAGGGGAAGCTGACCGGGCCTTTTGGCAGGCCGGACCCTGTCGTGCGTGGTGCACGACCATCCACCAGGACGGCGATCGCCCCGAAGATCGTTACCACTACAGCAACAACTTGTCAGTAACACTTCGGACTGAAGACATGAGAGAAAGCGATCCGACCGAGATCAGGATCCATCTCATGCAGCACGAGCGAGAGCGTGATGCACGGTTGCATCTTGGCGAGGGCGAGATGAGAGGTTTCCATCTCACCTTAAACGAGGCGGAATCGCTGATGGAGAACATCGCGCAAGTCATCAAGATGGCAGCAA
Organism: Actinocatenispora thailandica; assembly: GCF_016865425.1. NCBI lineage: Bacteria > Bacillati > Actinomycetota > Actinomycetes > Micromonosporales > Micromonosporaceae > Actinocatenispora > Actinocatenispora thailandica. The sequence goes on from NZ_AP023355.1 coordinate 4,295,862, forward strand.
ACGACACCAGTGACAACCAACTCCATGCAGCGTAATTTGCTTGCAGCAGCAGGTTTCCGGCGCCCTTTTCTTGACCTCTGGGCGCCGGGCCGTCCTCGCAGCCATTCTGAACTCTCACCAGGGAGAGACCGCGACGCTCGCGACCTTGGATTACCCGGCGAAGCCTGCAGCTGACCCGGCGACGAAGCCACAGCACGCTCGGGCCGCCTGAGGTGCATCTTGCACGTCCCGCAACCTGCCGGACATCATGCACAGCGGTGATCTGATCCTTACCAGGCAAGTGGCCGGACGATCGGCTTGCCTGCGGCAGGCCACCCCGCCGGCGCCGGCGCTTCGGCCACGAACAGGCCGCGTTGAGGGTGCTGTATCTGGTTCATCCGCGACTGGAAATCCGACCGGGTCAACGTGACTGGTAGAGCCAGCGGCTGGAAGACCGCACTCAACCAACTACGGCGACCGCATAATTGAAATAGAAGGCGTCACCCGCCCAACCCACAAAGTTCCGGGCACTCCCTTACAGCGTCGTCTGCTGGCCGCCTTGGCGGGACATCTCCGGTAGGTGCGGGGCGCGGTCTGGGGTGATGGCCCGGCGCCTCAGGAACGACTCCATGGCTGGCGAGTAGGGTGGTTCGATCCGGAACTGCCCGTAGCGTACTTCCAGTTCATCCCATGCTCGGTCGATCAGCTCGTCACCGCGTTCGTAGGGATGCACCCATATCCAGTTCATGCACCACTCGCCGTCGTCATCCACCGTGAACCCGGCCGCCCCGGCGGCGATAGGGAAGGTAGCGCGGAAGCGTCGAGCCAGGAGCAACACGCCATGCGCGTCCTCATCGGTGGCGTTGAAGGGCGCAAAGTCATAGCGGGTTTCTCGTCGGAACTGGTGGGCGAACTGTTCAACCGCGTAGCGGTTCTGGACGGAGGTGGCCTCCAGCACCACGCGAGAGTCTCCTTCATCCTCATCCAGCAGTGGGATCATGATCATGTCGAACCGGCGCGGCCAGCCGAACTGGGTGAGCTCCTGCTGACGCTGCAGCAGGCGCATGTCGTTGCCCGCGTCGCGGTGACCCGCCTCCGGGTCGTGTACCGAGCGACTCTCAGCGCCGAACTGTGAGAATACGACATCGGCGATGATCCCGAAGGTCAGCAAGTCGGTGTCAGCGCCGCCGGCCAGGATGTCGAACCGCCGGACCGCGACCGCGGTCATTGGTCCCGCGGCATCGTCATGATGCAACAGGTACAACATCTCCTGATCGGTCATCTCCACCCCGTAGAGATGAGTTGGCCCCGTCCCCCCGGGCCGTAGACGACACGCATGTAGCCGCTCTGACACCACCCGCAACCCGGTCTGATCGCACAGAAGCCCGGCCGCGTCGCCGGGCGTCACGTCGTCCGTGGTCACAGCCCCACCAGGCAGCCCGTAGCGCAGAGCCAAGGACGATGTGGACGGGTCAGCCACCAGGACAACGTGTACCGCAGCCAACTCCGGGGCGGGGCAGTGGTAGGCGACCACCGTGCAGGATGAGTGACTCGTCATGACCGCCATTGTTGCGGCCCAGTACCACACGGCCGCGAGCCGAAACCACTCTCGCCGCCCTCGGGCAGAATTACTGAACGTGGCAGGCACGCAGATTGTCCCTTCACCGAAGGGCACAGCTGCGCAGGGGACTGCCCCGAGTTTGGTTGACACTCGGGGTTGATGGGTGTCAGGCCGCGTGTGCGGTGGTGTAGATGGTCTCAAACTCGATCGGGGTCAGCCGGCCGAGGCGGGCTTGACGACGCCGGCGGTGGTAGGTGGCTTCGATCCAGGTCACGATCGCCAGCCTCAGCTGGTGACGGGTGGCCCAGCGGCGGCGGTTGAGCACGTTCTTCTGCAGCAGCGCGAAGAACGACTCCATCGCGGCGTTGTCGCCGCAGGCACCGACCCGTCCCATCGACCCGGTCAGCCCGGCCTGGTGCAGCGTGGTGACGTATTTCCGGGACCGGAACTGGCTGCCGCGATCGGAATGCACAATCGTGTGGTCCGGGCAACGCAGCCCGATGGCGTGCCGCAGCGCGGCGACCGCCAGCTCAGAGGTCATCCGAGAGTCGATGGAGTAGCCACGATCCGGTTGGACCACAGGTCCTTGATCGCGCACAGATACAGCTTGCCCTCGGCGGTGGGATGCTCGGTGATATCGGTCAGCCACACCCTGTTGGGTGCCGCAGCGGTGAAGTCCCTGCCGCCGCCTGGCCGTTTGATCAGGTCGTCATGCACCGGCGGACCGGGCCTGCGGCCCAGACCGCGTTTGACCGAGTGGGCGCAGATGATCCGCTGGTCGCGGCACAGCCGCCATACCCGGTTGTCGCTGGCGTGGTGGCCGGCGGCGCGGAGCTGGTCGGCGACCAGCCGGTAGCCGAACTCCGGGTCATCGGCGTGCGCATCGAGTGCGGCGTTGGTCAGCCACGCATCCTGGTAGTCACGCTGCGAGACCGGCTCACGCACCCACTGGTAGTAGCCCTGCCGGGAGAAGCCCAGCACCCGACACGTCACCGCGACCGGCACCCGAACAGGGGCGCCGGCCGCGGCCAACTCTCGGACGAGCGGGTAGATCATTTTGGGTTGATGTCCCGGGCCAGATAGGCAGCCGCACGCCGCAGGACCTCGTTCTCCTGCTCCAGCAGCCGGTTGCGGCGCTTGAGCTCCCGCAGCTCCTGCGACTCCTCGCGGGTCACGCCGGGCCGGTTGCCGTCGGCAACATCGGCCGCTTTCAGCCAGTTGGACAGACACGACTCCGAGATCCCGAAGTCCTTCGCGATCTGCGTCAGCGGCGCGCCGCCGGCACGGGCGACCGCGACCACGTTGTCCCGAAACTCGCGGGGATAGGGCTTGGGCACAGCAAACATCCTTCCAGCAAGGCCAACAGCCTCACAGGTCAGGCGTCAACCAAACCCTGGGCAGTCCCCCGGACTGCTCACCGACAAGCAGGTCACCAGGCTGAGCGACCTGTTCGCCGACGACCACCATGTCCAGGTCGAGGCGACCTGGGGCATCTACCAGCGCATGATCGCCGCCTACCGGCACGAAGACCGCCGCCGTGGCCACGAGCTGATGGCCACGCTGATCACCGACCTGTCCACCGGCGTCCCGAAGGCACTGACCGAGCTGATCACGCTCGGCCGAACCCTCAAGAAGCGCGCCGACGACGTGCTGGCCTACTTCAACCATCCCCGAACCAGCAACGGACCGACCGAAGCGCTCAACGGCAGACTCGAACACCTCCGCGGCTCCGCCCTCGGCTTCCGCAACCTGACCAACTACATCGCACGATCACTACTCGAGACCGGCGGGTTCAGACCCCAACTACACCCCCGATTGGGATGAGCCCCCAAACCGTCCCCGACCAGCACCGACGCCGTGTGTGCCGGTCGCCGGTTCCAGCCGGCCGGCTCGGTGCCCCTAGCGATCGCTGGAGTCACTTGGCGGCGGTTGATGCATGGTGGAGTCACGCGGTCGGAGCATCAACGGAGCACCACGCCGGCCCAACCGCCAATGAAGTCGACTGCCCGGCCCCGTCGCCGTGACCGGCCGCAACACCGCCCCCGACGTCCCATGGACCCGGCGCTCAGCCAGCCGCGTGCTCCGGTGTGCTCCGCGCCTGGCGCGCTTCAGGACCGTTGCTACGTCTCCCGCCGCCGGGCGTTCCTCCTGCGGCTTGAGCAACATCGCAGTCCCCTTCTCGAGGGGCCGCTGGCAATAGAAGGCATGGCCCCCGACAACACTCCCCGTAGCGCCGCCGTCGACCGACGCCGCCGCGGGAGCGGCTGCTCGCCGCGGCGAACGAGCTGTTCTACGCCGAGGGCGTGCACACCGTCGGTATCGACCGGATCATCGAGCGGGCCGGCGTCGCCAAGGCCTCGCTGTACAGCACGTTCGGCAGCAAGGACGAGCTGGTCCGGTCGTACCTGGCCGGCCGGCACGCGCGCATCGTCGACCGCGTCGGCGCCGCGGTCGCCCGGCACGACACACCGCGCGACCAGATCCTGGCGATCTTCGACTCGCAGGCCGAGACCTACGCCGCACCCGGCTTCAACGGCTGCCCGTTCGTGGCGGCCAGCGCCGAGTCGCCGCGCGGCGGCGTGGTCGAGCGGGAGACCGACCGGTACCGGGCGTGGCTGCGCGGCGTGTTCGCCGAGCTGGCGGCGAAGGCCGGTGTGGCCGACCCGGAGGCGGTCGCGCACCAGCTGCACGTCATCTACGACGGTACGAGCGTGTCGGCCCGGATGGACCACGACGCCGCCGGCGCGTCCCGGGCCGCCCGGGCCGCCGCCGTCGCCCTCCTCGAGACCGCCACCGGGCCTGTCATATAAACGCGCGGAGATCGACGCCGGAGACCGTGCGGGCACCACGAGCGTTGATGCGGATCGGAACGCGCAACTGGAGCGGGAGAACCTGGAGCCGCCTCGGCGATCTACATAATCGCACACGAGGCCGATCTTGTTCAATTACCAACAGACTCCGGAACGGCTCGGAACGATCCCGCGAGAAAATTCAAGGGAGATCCTCAAAATACCGCGCGACATCATAGTTGGCTATAAGTCTGGCCAGCCCCACGGGCGTCTGACCTGATCTGTTAACAAGGAATGGATCTGCACCACGTGATCGAAGAAGTGAAATAAGCTCACCTCGGCCTTTCGAATTGAATACTGCCACAAATAGAGGGCCGTTGCCGTACTTGTTCGTCAAATTTACGTCCGCGCCAGCATCGAGGAGCAGTCGCGCCGCCTCCACTTGATGCTCTTGTGCGGCAAGATGCAGCGGTGTAAATCCGTCTCGATCTGGGCTGTCAGGGTCGACGTGCGATGCGAGGAGGGACCGCAGTTCGCTGGTCGCTCCCTCGAGACTTGCGTAATGCAGCGCCCCTCGGCCCAGCTTGTCGCTATGGCTGCTCATATTTGTGGCTCATATTATTCGCGGGATCCTCAATCTGATAATGTTCGGGATCGTTCTCATACTCAATGAATTCATCCCGAGTCCAATTGTCACTCTCGGCCATTTCCCTGTTTCGCCAGAACTCATATCCCGGCTTGTGTCCGTAATGAAATGGACCCGTCTTAGGGACAGATTGCCCAGTGTTGGGATCGATGTAGTTTCCGGAGCTATCTTTGGGAGCTTTCGCCTGAATTTTACCCTTCGTGTCTGCCCTGAGTTTAACACGCCCATACCGATTAGCTCCATTGACCTTTTCGGGATTGGTCTTGAATCGGCCATTGCTATCCCGCGCTTGTCTGGGATTGCTCGCTGGAGGGCTGTCCGCTTCAGTTCCGGGCTGCTGCCCGTCCTCAGCGCTCGCCTCGTTGGCGTCGTTTGCATCGAGATCACTGAGGTGTTCATTTAGTTCTTGGGCTTCTCGGACTTCTTGGGCGTGCTCGGCGGCCCTGGCGTCGTACGTGTCGGTGGACTCGCTTCCGGTGTCGGCGTGCGCGCCGTCGTCGCTAGTGGGGTACCTGGGTTTTCTGGTGTCGCCGCCGCCGTGCTCGCTGGTCTGGTTGCTTGGATCGTTTTCCCAGAGTTGTCGTTCCTTGAAATCTTCGGTCGCACTGTCGTAGTAACGGCCTTGTTCTGCTTCCCAGCTTTCGGGCGGATCTTCGCCGGCGCGTTCACCAGCGTCGTCGCGGCTGCGTTCGTCGGAGTCGTCTCTGCCGAAGTCGTCGCCGCTCTTGTCGATGTAGTCGCCACCACCTCCGCCGCCTTCGTTGAGTATTTCGAGGCCGCTGGGGTCGCTGTGGGTGGTGGGGTTGTTGCCGGCGTAGTCGTAGCCGCCGAGCTGGGTGGGGTCGCCGGCTTCTAGGAGCGGGTCTGGGGAGAGGAATCGGCCGGTGGTGGGGTCGTATTGGCGGGCGCCGAGGTTGTCCAGGCCGGTGGTGGCGTCGGGAGTGCCGGCGACGTAGCCATTGTCGCCGGGCCAGGCGCCGGGCGTGACACCGCGAGCCTCGCCGAACGGCTTGTATTGGCGGCGGGTGACGGCTTGGCCGTTGTCGTTGATGGCGAGTTGGTCGGTGCCTTGCCGATCGGGGATCAGTTCGTACCAGGTGCTGGCCGAGGTGCGGACGGCGACGGTGGTGTCGTTGATGCTGTAGTAGCGGCTGCCGGTCACAGCGCCGGTGGTGGTGTTGAGGGTGAGTTGTTCGTCCCCGATGAACAGGGTGGTGGTGCCGGGGTCCCGTCGTACGGCAAGGTTGCCGTCGGCGTCGTAGACGTAGCTGGTTTGCCCGGCGCCGGTGGTGTCGGTGGCGAGTTGGTCAAGGCTGTTCCAGGTCAGTGTCTGGTCGCCGTGGGCGCCACCGATGACCGAGGTGGTGTTGCCGGCCGCATCGTAGGCGTAGGAGCCGGTCTGGGTGCTCGCGTCGGGGCCGGTGGCCGAGGTGGATGCCAGTGTGTCGGGCTGATCGGCGGCCGAGCCCTGGGTGGGGTAGGTGTAACTGGTGGTCGTGTCGCCGGTCGTCTGGCCGGTGGTGTCGTGGTCGGTCTGTGTAGCGCGGTTCCCGGCGGCGTTGAAACTCCAGGACTGCCAGTAGGGCTCCGGACCGCCCACCATCGTCGAGTGGGACTGCCCAGGGTTTGGTTGACACCTGATCTGTGAGGCTGCTGGCCTTGCTGGAAGGATGTTTGCTGTGCCCAAGCCCTATCCCCGTGAGTTTCGGGACAATGTGGTCGCCGTCGCCCGTGCCGGCGGCGCGCCGTTGACGCAGATCGCGAAAGACTTCGGGATCTCCGAGTCGTGCTTGTCCAACTGGCTGCGTGCCGCGGACGTGGAAGACGGCCAACGTCCGGGAGTGACCCGCGAGGAGTCCGAACAGCTGCGTGAGGCGAAGAAGCGGATCCGGCTGTTGGAGCAGGAAAACGAGGTCCTGCGCCGGGCCGCTGCCTATCTGGCCCGGGACATCAACCCAAAATGACCTACCCGCTCGTCCGTGACCTGGCCGCGGCCGACGCCCCTGTCCGGGTGCCGGTCGCGGTGACGTGTCGGGTGCTGGGCTTCTCCCGGCAGGCCTACTACCAGTGGCTGGCCGAGCCGGTGTCCCAGCGCGACGTGCAGGATGCGTATCTGACCAACGCCGCGATCGATGCCCATGCCGACGATCCGGAGTTCGGATACCGGCTGGTTGCCGACGAACTACGTGCCGCCGGCCACCACGCCTCCGACAACCGGGTCTGGCGGCTGTGCCGCGACCAGCGGATCTTCTCGACTCACTCCCGCAAGCGGGAGCTGGGCCGTAGGCCGGGGCCACCGGTGCATGACGATCTGCTCAAGCGTCCTGGAGGTGGCCGGAACTTCACCGCCTCGGCACCGAACAGGGTGTGGTTGACCGACATCACCGAACACCCCACCGCCGAAGGCAAGCTGTATCTGTGCGCGATCAAGGACCTGTGGTCCAACCGGATCGTCGGCTACTCCATCGACTCCCGGATGACCTCTGACCTGGCCGTCGCCGCGCTGCAGCACGCCGTCGCGGTGCGCGAACCAGGTGGCACGATCGTACATTCCGACCGGGGCAGCCAATTCCGGTCCCGGAAATACGTCACCACACTGCACCAGGCCGGGCTGACCGGATCGATGGGACGGGTCGGTGCCTGCGGCGACAACGCCGCCATGGAATCGTTCTTCGCCCTGCTGCAAAAGAACGTCCTCAACCGCCGCCGCTGGACCACCCGCCACCAGCTGAAGCTCGCGATCGTCACCTGGATCGAAGCCACCTATCACCGGCGTCGCCGTCAAACCCGCCTCGGACGACTGACCCCGATCGAGTTTGAGACCATCTACACCACCACACACGCGGCCTGACACCCGCCAACCCCGAGTGTCAAACAAACTCGGGGCAGTCCCAGTCGCTTGCGCTGGGGGCTGCGGCACAATCGTCGGTGGCGGTCCAAGCCGCCGAGAGCCGCTGAGCGTAGTCGTAGGTGAAGCATTGGGTGTCGACGCTGGTGGCGGCGTCCTGCTTGTCGACGATCTTGGTGACCAGCCCGGCGCCCTTCGACACGGTGCTGTTGCCGTACGTGTAGGTGAGGTTGTCGACGTCGCCGGAGAAGGTGGAGTCGGTGGTGCGCACTCCGGTCAGGGCGTGGGTCTGGTTGTCGTAGGCCAGGGTGGCCCACACGGTGCTGTTGGTGCCGCCGTCCATGGTGTATTGCAGGGGCTGACCGAGCTCGTTATAGCCCACGGCCATGACGTAGTGGGTGGCGATGTTGCCGATGGTGCCGGTGAGCGCGTCGGGCTGGTCGAGATTGTCGTAGCCGATGGTGATGTTCTCAGCCGGGAGCCCGCCGCCGGCGGGGTCGTAGTGGCCGGTGGGTAGCCCGGTGGTGGAGTAGCCGTAGGAAAAGGTCAGCCCGCCCGACGGTATGAGGCTGGTGCCCTCGCCGGTAACGGAGATGGTTTGCGCGCCGATCTTTCCGAACTGGTTGTAGGTGCGCACCGTGCTGGTCAGGGTGTCGCCGCCGGAGTAGGAGGTGACCGAGGTGGGCAGGCCCTTCTTGACCGTGTCGTAGGTCCAGCCGGCCAGCTGGTTGGACGTCGACAGCGTCTGGGTGCTGGTCGTGTCGTACTCGCCGGTCTTGCGGCCGTCCAGGTCGTAGGTGAAGGTGGTCTGCTTGCCGCGGGCATCTGTGGTGGACAGCAGCTGCCCGGCGGTGTCGTAGGCACGGACGCTGTGGCCGGTGTCCGGGTCGGTGGCGTCGGTCTGCTGCCCGAGCAGGTTGTACTTCCAGGTCCAGCTGTTACCGGCCGGGTTGGTCAGCGAGGCGAGCTGCCCGGCCGGGGTGTAGGTGTAGCGGGTGTCGTCATAGTCGGCCGGCGTGTCGTTGAGGTAGTCGGCGGCGGCACCGGCGTGGTACTCGATCAGGTTGGTGGTGTTACCGCGGGCGTCAGTGACCGTGGTGGTGGCGGTCGCGCCGGGAGGCGGCACGGTGGTGATGAAGTTGCCGCCGTAGGTGTAGGTGGTGCGCCAGGTTTCGGTGGCGTGGCTGTAGGCGATCGCGGCGGTTGTGCGACCGGCGCCGTCGTAGGTGTAGCCGGTTTCGGAGGCGATGTCGCCGGGCTGGGCCTGCACCATCGTCGGGCTCACGGCGTCCGGGCTGTAGTACGGCCCGGCGGTCTCGGACACCCACCCGTCGGTGTTGTAGATGGTGTCGGTGATGTCGGCGCCGTTGTCCGGGGTCTGCGTCTGGGTCTCCCGGGCGCGCAACAGGCTGTCGTAGAGGGTTTCCGACCGCCGGTAGGTGCCGTCCTGGTTGATGGTGTAGGTGTCCACGGCCGACGGGCCCGTGTTGGTCACCGTGTAGCTGTACTTGGTGTTTGGAGTGGTCGTGCGGCCAGGCAGCCACACCCCGGTCAGCCGACCCAAAGCGTCGTATTGCTTCTTCGTCAGATAGCCGGCGGGGTCGGTACGTGACAGCGGCAGCCCACGAAGCGGGTCGTAGCTGGTGGTGGTGGCAAACCCCTTCGGGTCGGTGACGGTCGTCGATGTTGGCGCCGCACCGGTGGCCGGCGTGTAGGTGCTCTTGGTGGTGCGGTTGTCGGCGTCGCTGGCGGTCAGCGCTCGCCCGTACTCGTCGACGGTGGTGCTGGCGATGGTGGTCCAGGTCGGTGCGGTGTCGGCGTAGCCAGTGACCTGTTGGGTCTGGGTCACATCACCGATGGTGGGGGCGGTGCCGTAAGTGGTGGCCCCGTCGTAGAAGCTGCGCACGTCGGAGACGGCGTCGTCTGGCAGGGTCGGTGTCGTCCCGCAGGCGACCGAGACGGTGGAGACTTCCTTGGCCGCGTCCAAAATCCAGGCGGTGGTGTTGTCGGCGTAGCTGGTGGTGGTGCACAGGTCGTCGGCGGTGGTGGAGGTGTCGCCGTGGTCGTCGACGGTGGTGATACGGCCGTAGGAATCGTGGCCGTCGACGGTCTTGGTCTCCCGGGTGGAGCCGGAGGCCAGCGGCGTGTAGACGCGCTTGCCTGCGGATCCGACGTGGTAGGCGTGCAGGTCCGGCAGCCCGGACAGCACGTGGGTGGCGGTCGCGGCCGAGGTCCAGGGGTTGGTGATGGTGTCGGTGACCAGGTCCGAACCGTTGAACACGCGGGTTTCCAGGCTCGACCCGGCGTACTGGTTGTGGTCGGTGTAGGTATCACCGCGGCTGTCCGTCACCGTGACGGAGCGGGTGCCACTGTTGGGGAGGGTGTCGCCGTCCATCCCGCGCAGGTAGGTGGTGGTGGTTTTCGTGATCGGGTCGGGGGCGGTGCCGGTCGACACGGTCATTCCGCCGTATCCGCGCCACTGGTCCCAGGTGCGCCGCGACGACGGGGTGATCGGGTTGTCGTTGTAGTGCCAGGCGCCGCCGCCCACGGGGGTGTAGGTGGTGACGATGTCGTCGTTGGCTGATCCGCCGTAGGGGTCGTGTTCGGTGACGTGGGTGACGATGTACTTGTTGAACCAGTCGATGGTCGGGCTGGTCTGTCCGGGCCGGGTCCAGTAGTCGGGGTAGGCCAGGGTGGTGTTGTGGGCCGGGTCGCTGGGCTCGTCGGCGGGGGTCAGGGCGGTGGAGTAGTTGACCGAGATCTTCTCGCCGGTTTCGGTGACGATCGAGGCCATCCGGTGCCGGGTGATGGGCGGGTACCCGTCGGTCACGTCGACCCGGTTGGACAGTGCCGTACCGGCGAAGGTCACCGTCGGCAGGCTGATCGACGAGCTCGACCCGCCGGCCGAGGTGTCATGACCGGTGTGGGTGATCGAGTCCAACCACACCGATGGTGTGGTCTTGTCGCCGGTAGTCGGGAAACTGTGCTTGAGACTCCAGGAGTCGACGGTGGTCTCCGTACTTCCGACGAGCACCTTGGTTGTGATGCCGGTGAGCATCCGCTCGGACCAGAACGACGGCGCCTGCGACGAGCAGGAACTGCCGTTGGTGCAGTGCAGGTCGTAGGGAACATCCGGCCAGTCCGACGCGGTCGAGCTGGTCAGGGTTGACGGGTCGCAGCCGTCGGCGGAGGTGTTGCACCGTCCGTTGGTCGAAAACAGCACCTCGGCGGCCGGCGAGGTGGAGTAGACGGCGCCGTCGCGCTGCCCGTACCAGATTTTCGTCAGCTGCCCGGAGCGGATGTAGCTGGTGTTGGCGGTCGAGCCCAAGTCGCGGGCGTAGTAGTTGGTGTGCGTGTTGTAGAAGTAGGCGATCGTGTCGTGGTGGGTGTCCACGACGTAGTCGAGGTTCCACCGGTAGGCCTGCTGGCACCACGAGGAGGAGAACGTCGCGTTGTAACACGGCTGCCCGGACTTGGTGGCGTAGACGGGTTCGGTGAACACCGAGTCGGTGGCGGTGTCGCCGGAGGCGTAGCCGGGCAGCTGGTTTTTGCCGAAGTAGTACTGGGTGCCGTCGTCGGTGGTGATCCGCCAGTACTCCCCGCCGTGCGCGCCGTTGGTGGCGCCGGTCAAGTGCTCGATCTTCTCGTTGCCATCCGAGGCCGCATGCCAGTCGCCGGTGGCGTCATCCCGCACCAGCTGCGTGCTGGATCCGTTCAACGACAGAGTGATCCTCTTGTCGTCAGGCCAGCACTTGTCGAACGTCTTCGTCGCACCGGCTGGGTTGTCGTGGCAGGAGGCGTAGGAGCGTTCGACGAAACCGGGGCTGTAGGTCCAGCCGTCACCGATCCAGGATGCCTGGTTGTTGGTCGAGGAGGTCAGCCCGTCCTGCGACTGCGAATCGTAGGTGAGGCTCACGCTCGGCGACAGCCCGCCCGGCACGTCGGGTACGTCGATGGGATACGACCAGGAGAACGCGTCGGTGGATCCGCCGGCCTGCCACGATCCGGACGGTTTGAGCGAGGTGGCGCTGTAGTCCCCTCCGCCACCGCTGGTCGTCGAGGTCGCCGCCACCACCGCCATCGGCGCCGCCGCAACCCCCTCGACCGAGCTAGACCCCGCCGGCCCTGTGTGGGAGGAGTCGCCGCCCGTAGACAGGGTGACGGTCGCGGTCAGCCGCTTGGTCTTTGTGTCGACGGTGAACGGAACCGGGGTCTGGTGCTGGCACGACGCGGTGTTCGGGGTTGTGGCGGCACATCCGGGCAGGGCCACCAGCCGCAGGCGTGATGCCCAGTCGGCGCCGTAGGCGTCTTGGAAGCCGGCGTAGCCGATCGACACCTGCACCTGGCCCGCGGACGACTTCCCGTCGTCGCGGGAGACGGTGGCCAGCGCACCGGTTACGCCGGCGGCGGTCGCGGTGTGCCGTGGCGCGACGTGCACCCGCACCTTCGACGGCGCCTGCTGATGCGAAGCGGTCTTCGCCCGGCGACTGGCCGGTGGGCCGACCCATACCGGCAGGTGACCGGCGCGGCGGGCGGCAGCGCCGGCGTGCAGCGAGACCGGGACCACGGCGGTACCCGACGGCCACTTCGTCGTGGTGGCATGCCAGGCCGGGAGGTGTTTCTGCTTGACCGGGTGGAAGGTGACCGGCTTGGTGTGCACCGAGGGGACGTCGTGCGCCTGCGGCGCGGACGGGGCGGTCAGGGCGTGGTCGGCGGCGGGCGCGACCAGGGTGGCCGCGGTCATCACCACCACCGCCAGCCACACCATCGGCCGCGAGCCGATCCCTGCTCGGGCAGCGGCCAGCCGCGCCGAGACGGGCCGGGACAGGCGTTGCCATACGATGCGGGAACCGTTTTTGGGCAGCCGAAACGTCATGCGATCTCCCGGAGGGGGCAGGAGCGGTCACAAACCGCGCGAACGCTAGCAGCAGGCCAGAGTCTTAAGGAAGGCCAAAGAATCTCACAGTGCGGACGCGCCGTCGACTCCGGACCAGCCGGATGGCCTGAACCCGATGTCCAACGGCTACGACGACACCCAGGCGCAGGCTGCCGCCGAGCAGTCGGCGGCCACAACGGCCAGCGCCACCGGCCAGCCGGCCGTGGTGTCGACTATGACGACCCCGACGCAGCAGGTCGTGGCGATGCCGGATGGTGGGATGCGGCTGACGCAGAACACCAAGCCGGTGCGTACCAGGCGGCGCGGGCACTGGATCCCGGTCGACACCACCCTGCACCGCAATACTGACGGGAGCCTGTCGCCGGCCGCGACCGCCTACGGCACGGTACGGATCTCCGGCGGCAAGACAACATGGTTGGCGACCTCGACCGCCGGCGGCACCCGCTACACGCTCTCGTGGCCGCACACGCTGCCGACACCCAGCATCAAGGCAGGCAGCGCCACCTACCGCGGGGTGTTTGCCGGGGTGGACCTGGTCGTGTCCGCCACGGTCAGTGGCGGATTCTCCGAGGTGCTGGTCGTGCACTCGGCGAAGGCCGCCCGCAACCCGGCGCTGCGTCGGCTGCGGCTGCACGCCACCACCAGCCACGGCCAGCACGCCAAGGCATCCGGCGGCACGCTTGAACTCCGCAGCGCCCGCGGCGGGTTGACGTTGGCCTCCAGCGTGCCGTTGATGTGGGACTCCAACACCGCCCCGACCCATGCCGTCAAGCATCACGGCAAGGGCGGGCCGGATGCCTCCGACGCCGCGCACGCGGGAGCCGCTGCCCACGTCGCTGCGATCCGGTCGTCGGTGACCACCTCGATGGTCACCTTGACGCCGTCGACAAACATGTTGGGCGGCAAGCACACCGTCTGGCCGGTCTACATCGACCCCACCTTCAACTGGCATCCCACCTCGGCCAACAAGCCTGCGTTCGACGAGTTGAAGCAGGGCTCACCGTGCAACGGGGTGTCGCTGTACGACAGCACGTCGGCCACCGGCGACTACGGGCATCTCGGGGTCGGGGTCAATGCGTGGGACGGCTGTCTGGGCATCATGCGCGCCTACTACCAGTGGACGATCCCCAAGGTCATCTGGGGCGCGCACATCAACACCGCCACCGTCGAGGCCACCGAGATCTACTCCGCCTACTGCGACGCCACCGCCACCGTCACCCTGCACGCCACCGGCGCGATCGGGTCGAAAACCGACTGGAACAACCGCCCCGGCTACTGGAAGTTCAAGACCGGCGTCTCGTTCGGCCCGACCTACAACCCCAACTACTGCCCGAACAACGGCTCCGTCTCACACGGCTTCAACGTGCACGACGCGATCGTCAAGGCCGCCGCCGGGCACTGGGCCCACTTCACCGCTGCCCTCGCCGAGGACTCCGCCGAGTCCTCGCGCTCCTCGACCGGGTTCAAACGCTTCTCCGACAATCCGACCCTGCAGATCTTCTACAACCGCACCCCACACACCGTGGCCGCCAGCACGTCGCTGGCCACGGTCGGCGCCGACAAGGCCGCCTGCGACTCCTCGGCACCGTTCCCGTACATCGGTAAAACGATCGCGACGAACACCCCGGTGCTGTCGGCGAAGATCTCCGACCCCGACGGCGACCCGCTGCAGGCCACGTTCCACTACTGGCTCAAGGTATCCGGCACCACCGTGCACTCCGGCACCTCCGGCGACAACCTCGCCTCCGGGTCGACGGCCAAGTTCAGCATCCCGTCCAGCTTCATCGACACCCTCAGCAACGGCGACACCGTCGGCTGGCACGTGCAGGTCACCGACGGGCAAGCCACCTCCAGCTGGTCACCCAGCTGCTACTTCACCGTCGAACCCGACGCACCCGGAGCACCCAGCATCACGGCAGAAACCGGCAGCGACGGCACCGTCCCGTACCCGGACACCGACAACGGCGGCGGCACCGGCGCCGCGGCCGGCACCCCAGCCACCTTCGATGTGGCGAACACGCAGGCGGGCACCACCGCCACCGCGTTCATCTACCACCTCGACACCCCACCCGCCACGGTTAACACCCCGTCGTACGAGAAGGTGACCGCCAACAACAACGCCGCGAGCCTCACCATCAAGCCCTACGCGCCCGGGCCACACACCCTGTGGGTCGGCGCCCTGGACGCCGCCGGGGATGCGTCCGGGATGACCGCCTACCGCCTCCTGGCCGACCACGACCCGGCCGCCAGCTGCGCGAGCCTGTCCTCCTGCTACAACAACACCGCGATCAGCCCCGACTCCGACCCCACCAAGGCCGCCGCCGACGGGTCCTCCTCGTACTCGGCCACGGACCTGGCCAATGCGGGCTGGACCTCCGGGAGCACCGTCACCATCGACGGCGCCCCCTTCCACCTGCCCAGCTTCGGGTCCGGGCAGGCCGACAACGTGCTGGCGGCCAACCAGACCATCACCTACAACTACCCGGTACCCACCGGCGGGCCTACCGCGCTGGTGATGCTCGCCTCCTCCACCCACGCCACCGTCGCCGACCCCGGCGCCATCGAAGGCGACACCACCGCTCCCTACGTGCCGGCCGGGATCGCCGTGTCGGGCACCTACTGCTTCGACGCCACCGACCCGTCCGCCTACTGCCCCGCCGCCGGCACCATCTCCTACACCGACGGCACCACCCAGCCCTACTACCTGACCGTCCCGGACTGGGCCACCGGCCCCGCCTCCCTCGCCGCGGTCGTGCTCCCCCACCAGAACAAGCCGACCGGGCAGACCAACACCAGCCTCAAGATGTACCCATTCTCCATCCCCCTGACCGCCGGGAAAACCGTCGCCTCGGTGACGCTGCCCGATGTCGGCAACAACGCCGGCAACTCCACCCAGGCCCTGCACATCTTCGGCATGGCCCCCGCAACACCACCACCGCCACCGTCACCCCCACCGGCACCACCACCGCCGCCCCCGCCGGCAAGTCCTGGACCGGAACCTGGGGAAGCCCCACCGAAGGCAACTACAACTACCAGGGCGGCAACTTCTCAAACCAAACCTTCCGCATCGACCTGCGGCCCTCCACCGGCGGCGACACGGTGCGGATCAAGCTCGACAACGCCCTCGGCACCAGCAAGCTGTCCATTGGGCACGCCACCATCGCTACCTCCCCCGGCCCCAGCTGGGCCGTACCCGACGGCACGCCTACGGCGTTGACGTTCGGCGGCAGCGCATCGGTCACCATCCCCGAAGGGGCAATGGTCTACAGCGATCCACTGCCGTTCACCGTCGACCCCTCCAAATACCTGCTGGTCTCCTACCAACTGGCCAACTCGGTGCCGTATCTGGTGCAGCACTCCTGGACCATCACCCAAGACGCCCACCAGTTCGTCACCGCCACCGGATCCGGCGACCACACCACCGACACCACCGACACCGCCTTTACCGCCACCGGCAGCTTCAACGGCGACTTCACCGACCTGCTCACCGACGTCGACGTCGCCACGACCGGCACCGGAACCCAAGCCGTCCTCGGCGACGGACTCATCGACGCCTGGCAACCCAACAGCGTCGTCGACGGCTCCACCGGCCTGGCCGACGACCTCGCCGCCGCAGCCCCCACCACACCGGCCGGCTACGGCACCATCTCCGAGGGCATCGAAGCCAACCAGATCGCCACCGACTACCCCGAATCCTCCGCCAGCGGCCTGGATGTCGGCGGCCCCTCGGCGTTGGCCCGCATCGACCGCGATGTTCTCGACCAACCCGGCCTCACCACCGTCGTGCTCGACGAAGGACTCGAAGACATCCTCAACGGCCACAGCGCCGATGACCTCACCAAAAACAGCTACATGCAACTGCTGCAATATCTGCAAGCCAACAACATCAACGTCATCGCCGTCGGTCTGACCCCGTGCACCGGCTACGCCGGTGACGGCGCCACCGGCAACAGCACCAACGACCCCTGCACCACGGCGGTGGACACCGCCCGCATCGCGGTCAACAACTGGCTGGCCAACAACCCGCTCAACCTCAGCCCCTGGACCAGCCCCGCCCTCTACTACATCGACTCCGACGCAGCCGTCGGCGTCACCGACCCCACCAGCGGCGCCGTGTCGCTCGACGCCCACGCCGACAACAGCGACCACGTCAACCTCACCAACCCCGGCTACGGCGCCCTCACCACCGCCTACCTCGCCGCCCACGACACCTGGCCACTCAACGACGGCGCCGGCACCAACGCCAGCGACACCGCCAGCAGCTTCACCAACCCCTATCTCTCCAACGACCCCACCGCCGGTACCAATCCCGCCACCCTGGCCGGCAGCGCCACCTGGACCAGCGACACCACCCGCGGCACTGCGCTGACCCTCGACGGCGCCACTGGCTATGCCGCCACCACCGGCCCCGTCATCGACACCACCGGCAGCTTCTCGATCTCCACCTGGGTCAACCTGGCTAACACACCGGCCGCCAACGCCACCATCGCCGCCCAAGACGGCACCACCGTCTCCGGCTTCTACCTCCAGTACAACCACACCCACACCGGCAACCCCGGCTGGGCCTTCAACATCCCCGACACCGACACCGCCAGCCCCACCTGGCACACCGCCTACACCGACGGCGCCACCACCGGCTGGACCCACCTCGTCGGCGTCTACAACGCCACCGCCCACACCGCCAGCCTCTACGTCAACGGCACTCTTGCCGACACTGCCACCGGGGTGACCACCATCAACGCCACCGGCCCGT
Organism: Actinocatenispora thailandica; assembly: GCF_016865425.1. Taxonomy (NCBI): domain Bacteria; kingdom Bacillati; phylum Actinomycetota; class Actinomycetes; order Micromonosporales; family Micromonosporaceae; genus Actinocatenispora; species Actinocatenispora thailandica. Next base: position 4,313,335 of record NZ_AP023355.1, read on the forward strand.
TCACCCTCGGCCGCGGCCAGTACAACGCAGCCCCCAGCGACTACCTCCCCGGCGCCATCAGCACCACCGAAACGTTCAACTACGCGCTCACCCCCTACCAAATCACCGCCCTGTACCAACAAATCTCCTGACCAGCCTGCGCTGCGACGTTGTGCTCGGATTCTTCGAACGGAGACAGAAGTGGGCTTGCCGATACGCCCAGCACAACGATGGGTCGCGCTCGCGGCAGCCGGTGCCGCGGTGCTCGCGGCGGTGGGAGTAGCGGTGCTGGTGTGGCCGCGCGGAGGTTCGACCCCGCCCCCGGCGGCCGCAGCGGTGCCCAGCTTCCGGCTGCCGGCCGTGCGTTTCACCACCACGCCGCCGTCACCGGCACGCGCTCGCGGTCATGCCACGACAATGGCGGGGACCAGAGTCTGCCGCCCGAAGCACGACTGTTACGACGGCTACGTCGTGCTGGTCGGCACCCGCTGGTACTGGGCCGGATACAACTACAACGAACAGTCGAGCCTGTCCCCCGACGGCCGGTACCTGCTGACCGGCGACGCCCCGGACGACGGCGGCGACATCACCCGCCAGTACCTGTGGGACCTGACCACCGGGCACCGGCGCAACGTCACGGTCGGCCTGGTGTTCGCCTGGTCGGCCGACTCCCGCTGGGTGGTCGGCCGCGGCATCGACAACACCGCCGGCGACTTCACCCGGGTCGACACCCACACCGGTGCCGTCGCCACGTTCGACCCAGACCGGCTTCCTGCGCCGCACCAGGGCGGGCACACGTTCGTCAACGACTTCCCGTCCGTCGCCGGGATCGACGCGCACGGAGATCTGATCCTGGTACGTGCCGGCGACCAGCCGGCGCACGTGAGCGCACACGGCCTGACACCCGGCCCGGCCGACGTGTTCGTGGTCGACCCGGCCACGAACACGATCCGCCACCAGATCGCGCTTCCCGGCGTCATCCAATGGTCCAGCGCCCCAGCCGACCCCGCGGACAGCTTCGGCAGCGACGCACCCCGAAACGCCGCCCGGCCGCTGAGCGAATGGGACGGCTGGCTGCTCGGCTCCGAGCTGCTGCTGGAGACCTACACCGACAAGCCGAACAGCCAATCAGGGAAGAGCATCACCCGATACGCCGCCTTCACCTTCCCCGGCGGCACACCCATCGCCACGATCCCGGCCCACCTCCGGCACGGCCGGGTCGTCGGGCCGGGCATCGTGTCCGGGCACCACGTCGCGCTGGTCGTGACCAGCAGCCACCACAACCACGAACTCGACGCCGTGACACCCGCAAACGGGCACGCCACACCGCTGCAACGCTGGCACGACAAGGGCCTCCGAGAAGGCCCCGGCAACAACCTCGTCGGACCACCCGGCAACACCGAACTGATCAACTTCCCGAACACCGACTAACCGACCCGGCACGTCCGGGAGGCGAACCAAGACACCGTCACACCCATTGGGACGCGTGCCCAGCTGGTCACCGGCACCGCGGCACTGGCCCGGATCGTGCCACTGACCGGCCCGCACACCCGAGCGTCACCAGACCATCGCCCGGAGGGCCGGACGGCGTATAGCGAACCATCCGTGCCGCACCCACCAGGTGCGCCGCCGTGGCCGGCAGGTACCTAAAGATCCGAACGCGGAATGCGGCACACCAGATCCGCGCTAATCCGAGCTGGCCTCGGCCGTTCTTGCCACCCAGGCAAGAGCGGCCGAGCTGCGCCTATCGACCTGTACACCGCGCAATGCGGGTTCCGGACCGTGCGCTTTGCATCCCGTGGCGCACGGCGGTACGCGCCGAATGGCGTGGCGCGTACCGCCGTGCGCCAACAGTTCTTTCATCCCCTTCGAGGACCGCCTGGCGGGCCCTTGACGGGTATCCAGGCCGTCGCAAGTAGGGCAGTTACAACAGCATCGGGCCAACACCTCGACACAGGCCCGCTTCACCCGGCGCGCCGCCCACAGTCGCCATCCCGCCCCACTGGACATCGCTGGCTCGACCGAGCCCGCCCGTCGGTTCCGGAACTGTTCCGGAGCAACCGTCGCGGTGACCCAGCCAAGCGGATCTGCTCCGGAACGAGGCAACGACCGTCTGCTACAGATCCTCAACCGTGTCGGCAATCGCGACCGGTTCATCGCCTCCATGGTCGACACCCACCGCGTACTGACCAGCCGACAGATCACCCACCTGTGCTTCGGCTCCGAAACCACCGCCCGCACCCGACTGAGCGCGCTGACCAGCATGCGGGTCCTTGCGCGGTTCCGCCCACGCCGCGATCTCGGCTCTCATCCGTGGCACCACGTCCTCGACAGCGGTGACGCGTTCCTGCTCGAACACGACATCGACGACCGTGACCACCGACGCCACCGCACCGACCAACGCCTTGCCTGGGCCACCAGCCAACGACTCGGCCACCTGCTCGGCATCAACAGCTTCTTCACCACCCTGGCCGCCGTTGTCGTCCGGCGTCGGGCGAGTCGGTGATGCCCGTGGTAGTGGCAGGCTGCCACCAGCGTGCACCGCGCAGCGCTCGCGATGGGCGGCACAGGCCGCCGTCGCCGTGACCAACTCGGCGAACACTTGGGCCTGCTCGCGCCCCGGGTGAGCGGTCATCGTGACGGGCCGCCATGACCGTGGCCCACCGGTTCGCGCACGGCAACGCCACGCTGGTGTCGGGCGGGTCGGTCGTGCCACCGAAGCGAGTGTCGACGGCTGCGACCTACGACGAGCTTGCTCCGGCAGCTACAGGGCCTCTCACGCCTCATGCTTGGACCCGTCGGGGCAACTGTGCTCAGTGCCGACCCGTGGCGGGTTGACCCAGCGTCGATGATGGAAGCGGGGCCGAATCGATCTGCTCGTTGGACGTGCGTCCCCGGGTGGCGTTCGCGATGACGCGAGGTGTTTGTGTTGCGGTCGGCCGCAACCACGCCGCCGCTGACGGCAGCAGGTCAGCACCTCACGCCCGCGGTCCCGATCCCCTCCACGTTGCCGCACGGAGGCTGCGGCGACAGCGCGTGACGAATACCTCCATGTCTCCTGCACCGATGCATGGAGTGGTTCGAAAATCGAACTAAGATGCTCACATGCCAGGTAGCGGGTTGCCGCGGCGACGGCATCGCTCCCCCACCAGCCCGGCGCTCGGACGTCGGATGGCGCCAGGCATGCCGTACGAGTCGTGCACCTCGCCCGACGTTCCCCGCCGAGCCCCGGGCCCGGCCGGAGTGACGGCTCGACTCGACCAAGGGCACACACCGTGCAGCCGATGACGGGGAGTGCCCGGCGGGTGGCGATCGTCGACGCGTGCCTGCGCGACGGCCACGGCGGTAGTCCCACCGCGGTGTTGCTGGACGCGCCGATGACCGATGCCGAACGCCGACGGGTACCACAGCTGATGGGTTCCTCCCACGCGGTCTTCGTCTCGCCGCACGAGATGACCGGCGCAGCGGCCCACGCTTTGCGGTTCTTCACCGCGGAGGAGGAACTGCCGGCGTGCGGTCACGGCACGATCGCGGCGCTGGCCTTCCTCGCCCACCATGCTGCCAGCGGGGACTATCGAACGACGCTCCGTACGCCGGGGCACGTCCTCAGCGGCCGGGCCGTACGGACGGATGGATGGGTCACGGCGTCGTTCGATGCCGGTCCGGTCGAGCTGCGCGAGCCGACGAGGGCCGAGCGCGATCTCGTCCTCGCCGCCGTCGGCATCACGGCGGACGTGCTCGCGCCTGGCATCCGCGTGGCCGCCGTCGGACGACCACGGTTGCTGGTCCCCGTCACGACCCGGTCTGCCCTGGCCGCTCTGACCCCGGACCTGAACCGGCTCCACGCGGCCTGCGACAGGCTGGGTTTGCTGGGCTGCTACGTGTACTCCGCTCCGGGGCCCTCAGGTCGGGTGGCGGCGCGCATGTTCGCTCCGTCGATCGGTGTTCCCGAGGACATCGCCAACGCCAACAGCACTGCCTGCCTCGCGGTCCACCTGGCCGACCGGGGGTGCACGGAGATCGCCGTGGACATGGGCGACTCCCTGGGCAGTCGCGCCACGATCACGGCCGCCGCCGTGCAGGGTCCCTCGGGCCGTGGCGCTCACCTGGCGGGCGCTGCTCGCATCAGCCGAGTACTCCCGCTCCCCGGTGCCTTCCAACAGCTGGGCACCTGAGGGTCGTCGCGCGGAAAGACCACGAACGCGGGCGGCGAGCCGGATACCGGCCGGTTGGCCGGCCGGGACCGGGGTGTCGCACGTGCGGCGCCGCGGCTCCGCCGTGGCTGCTGCTGGACGGCGCCCGGGCACGATCCGGCCGTCCCCTCGGGCGGCGAACGGCGCCGCCGGCTCGGCGTCGTTGGAGCCGCCGGCTCGGCGTCGTTGGAGCCGCCGCGCGCGGGCGCATCGGCTGAGCAACATCTCCGGCTCGGTCGTCGGCGAGGGGGGGAGGTGCGGGTGTTCCGGCCGCGACACTCCGACACAGCATGTGGTGCATGACGTCGATAGGGCGGCCATATATAGTGGGTCGTGCAGCTGGTTCGGCTGTCGCATCCGCGGCGGCCGAGGCAAGAGGGAACCCGGTGTGAGTCCGGGACTGCCCCGCAGCGGTGAGTGGGAACGACCGCCGTCACACGGCACTGGACCGGATCGGTCTGGGAAGCGACGGCCAGTAGGACAGCACGACGCCCACGAGTCCGAAGACCTGCCAGCAGCGCCGCACGCGTCGCGTGCGGCGGTCGAAGGCCGCGCGGGACGGCCGACGCCCTCAGCCGGAACGGCGGCTCCGCCGCGGCCGACCGGCGGCGTCCTTCACCTGCGCACCGACGACCTTCGGGCGTGGGACGAGGGGGATGTGCCGGTGCTGCAAGAGCAGCAGACGTCGGATCGCGCGGCGTCGGAACAGCGACGACCCGTGATGCGGGTGCGCAAGCGGGACGGCGTCACCGAGCAGGTGGACGTCAACAAGATCGTCCGGGCGGTGGAACGCTGGGTGTCCGACCTCGACGAGGTCGATCCGCTGCGGGTGGCGACCAAGACCATCAGCGGGCTGTACGACGGGGCCACCACCGCCGAGTTGGACCGGTTGTCGATCCAGACCGCGGCCGAACTGATCGGTGCGGAGCCGCAGTACTCGCGGCTCGCGGCACGGCTGCTGGCGGCCTTCGTGGACAAGGAGGTCCGCGGGCAGGGGGTGGCGAGCTTCAGCCAGTCCATCCGGTACGCGCACGGGCTGGGTCTGATCGGCGACGGCACGGCCGGGTTCGTGGCGCGCAACGCGCGCAAGCTCGACGACGCGGTGGACCCGGACGGCGACCGGCGGTTCGAGTACTTCGGCCTGCGCACCGTCGCGGACCGGTACCTGTTGCGGCATCCGGACTCCCGGCTGGTGGTGGAGACGCCGCAGTACTGGCTGCTTCGGGTCGCGTGCGGGCTGTCGCAGAGCCCCGGCGAGGCGGTGGACTTCTACCGGCTGATGTCGAGCCTGGCGTACCTGCCGAGTTCACCGACGCTGTTCAACTCCGGGACCCGGCACACGCAGCTGTCGTCGTGTTTCCTGGTGGACTCGCCGCGCGACGAGCTGGACTCGATCTACGAGCGGTACCACCAGGTGGCCCGGCTGTCGAAGTTCTCCGGCGGCATCGGCATCTCGTGGTCGCGGGTGCGGGGCCGCGGTGCGCTGATCCGCGGTACGAACGGCAGGTCGAACGGGATCGTGCCGTTCCTGAAGACACTCGACGCCGGCGTCGCGGCGGTGAACCAGGGCGGCCGGCGCAAGGGTGCGGCGTGCGTCTACCTGGAGCCGTGGCACCCGGACGTCGAGGAGTTCCTCGAACTGCGGGACAACACCGGTGAGGACTCCCGCCGCACGCACAACCTGAACCTCGCCAACTGGATCCCCGACGAGTTCATGCGCCGGGTCGAGGCGGACGGCGACTGGTCGCTGGTCGACCCGTCGGACGCGCCCGAACTCCCCGACCTGTACGGCGAGGCGTTCGACGCGGCGTACCGGGCGGCGGAGAAGAAGGCGGTCCGCACGGTGCGGGCCCGGGACCTGTACGGCCGGATGATGCGCACCCTGGCGCAGACCGGCAACGGGTGGATGACGTTCAAGGACACCGCGAACCGGCTGGGCAACCAGACGGGCCTGCCCGGCAACACGATCCACCTGTCCAACCTGTGCACCGAGATCCTGGAGGTCAACAGCGACTCCGAGACCGCGGTGTGCAACCTCGGTTCGATCAACCTGGGTGCGCACGTCGGCGCCGACGGCGTGGACTGGCAGAAGTTGCGGGCGACGGTGCGGACCGCGGTGGTCTTCCTGGACCGGGTCATCGACCTCAACTACTACCCCGCCGAGCAGGCCGGGGCGTCGAACCCCCGGTGGCGTCCGGTCGGGCTCGGGTTGATGGGCCTGCAGGACGCGTTCTTCCTCCTGCGGCTGCCGTTCGACTCGCCGGAGGCGCGGGCCCTGTCGACCCGGGTACAGGAGGAGATCCTGCTGACGGCGCTGGAAACGTCGGCCGGGCTGGCCGAGCGTTTCGGCCCGCACCCCGCGTACGAGCAGACCCGGGCGGCGGGCGGCACCCTGCACCCCGATCTCTGGGACTGCGAACCCGCGCAGGCCGAACGGTGGTCCGCGGTGCGGGCGGCGATCGCCGCGCACGGCCTGCGCAACTCGCTGCTCGTGGCGATCGCGCCGACCGCCACGATCGCCTCCATCGCCGGCTGCTACGAGTGCATCGAACCGCAGGTCTCCAACCTGTTCAAGCGCGAGACGATGTCCGGGGAGTTCCTGCAGATCAACACCTACCTGGTGCGCGAGCTGAAGAGGCTGGGGCTGTGGACGGCGCCGATCCGGGAGCGGATCAGGCGCGCCGAGGGCTCGGTACAGTCGATCACCGAGCTGCCGGCGGAGCTGCGCGCGCTGTTTCGTACCGCGTGGGAGCTGCCGCAGCGGGCGCTGATCGACCTGGCGGCCGCCCGCGCCCCGTACGTGGACCAGTCGCAGTCGCTGAACCTGTTCCTGAGCGCCCCGACCATCGGCAAGCTGTCCTCGATGTACCTGCACGCCTGGAAGTCCGGGCTCAAGACCACCTACTACCTGCGTTCCCGACCCGCGACGCGGATCCAGCAGGCGACCGTCCCCGTCGCCCCCGCCGCGGCGCGCGACGCCGAGGCGTTGGCGTGTTCCCTGGAGAACCCCGAGAGCTGCGAGGCGTGCCAGTGACGACCAGCCCCGAGTCCCCCGCCGGCATCCGGACCGGCGCCGGTGAGCGGCACCTGCTGCTCGACCCCGGCATGGACCTGACCCTGCGGCCGATGCGCTACCCGCGGTTCTTCGACCGGTTCAAGGACGCGATCAAGAACACCTGGAGCGTCGAGGAGGTCGACCTGCACTCCGACCTCGCCGACCTGGCCAAGCTCTCGCCGGCCGAGCAGCACCTGGTGTCGCGGCTGGTGGCGTTCTTCGCCACCGGCGACACGATCGTGGCGAACAACCTGGTGCTCAACCTGTACCAGCACGTGAACTCGCCGGAGGGACGGCTGTACCTGTCCCGGCAGCTGTTCGAGGAGGCCGTGCACGTCCAGTTCTACCTGAACCTGCTGGACACCTACGTACCCGACGAGAAGGAGCGGTTCGAGGCGTTCGCCGCGGTGGAGAACATCCCGTCGATCGCCCGCAAGGCCGAGTTCTGCTTCCGGTGGATCGACTCGGTCTTCGAGCTGCGGGAGCTGCGGACCCGCGACGACCGGCGCGCGTTCCTGCTCAACCTGATCTGCTTCGCCGCCTGCATCGAGGGCCTGTTCTTCTACGGCGCCTTCGCCTACGTGTACTTCCTGCGCTCCCGCGGCCTGCTGCACGGCCTGGCGTCGGGCACCAACTGGGTGTTCCGCGACGAGTCGATGCACATGGCGTTCGCCTTCGACGTGGTCGACACGGTACGGGCCGAGGAGCCCGACCTGTTCGACGCGGAGATGGAACAGCAGGTCAAGGACATGCTCGCGGAAGCCGTGGAGTGCGAGGTCCAGTTCGCCGCCGATCTGCTCGACCAGGGCGTGTCGGGGATGTCGCTGGCCCAGATGCGCGAGTACCTCCAGCACGTCGCGGACCGGCGGCTGGCCATGCTCGGCATCGAGCCGATGTACGGCAGCGGCAACCCGTTCGCGTTCATGGAACTGCAGGACGTTCAGGAACTGTCGAACTTCTTCGAGCGGCGGGTGTCGGCCTACCAGGTCGGCGTCACCGGGTCGGTCAGCTTCGACGACGACTTCTGACAACCCACGTCGCCGCTGTCCTGGGCTGTTGCTCGGGGCAGCGGCGGCGGTAGGACGTTGCGGGTCGCCTCGGCGGCCGGTCGGCTCGTATCGTTTCTGCGTGGTGGACAACCGGGACGCGCCCTCCGCCGAGAAGCGGGGATCCGATCGCCAGTCGACGCCGCGCCGAGAGGTCTCCGGTCCGCTTCGGGCCCTGCTCTTCGTCATCGTGTGGCAGCGGAACGGCCTCACCCGGCCGCCCTATCTGCTGATGTTCCTGTTCGCGTTGCCCATGTGGCCCGAACCCGACTACCTGCGCGACATCGGGGTGTCCGACACCCACCTTCGCCGGATCTGGTCCGCTGCCGGGCGCCAGGCGCTGGCGGTGGGAATGCTGGCCGGCACCGCCCTCTGCATCTACCTCACGGTCGCGATCGCCGTCGGTCCACCGGTCGGGACCAACAGGGGGTCGTTGGCGGGCGCCTTCGTGGTGACCGTCGCTGTCGCGATCACGACGGGTTGGCTGGCCTGGCCGAGCGGCACGCCACGCATCCGGTTGCTGGTCGCGGCCGCTCGGTGCGCACGGCTGCTGCTCATGCTCGACGACCGGGAGCCGGCAACCTCGTACTACCCGCGGTCGTTCCTGGCCCGGTTGGATGACCCGGCATACCGACGCCGACGGGTCGCTGGCGTCGCCTGGGCGTTGACGCGCGACACCGCGAAGCTGACCGGGCAACCGGTGAGCGCCGGCTCCAGCCTCGGCGAATTGCTGTTGTGGTTCGCAGACAACCCGCGTGACCCGCGTCGCCGGCCCACGGTCAGCGCCTACCTCGTCGAGCTGATCGCGGCGCTGTGCGCGGGGGCGGCGCTGCCGGAGTTCCACTTCGCTCCGGCCGCCCGGTTCCGTACCCGATCGCCGCGCGAGCCGCTGCTGCGTCAGCTTCGCAGCATCGTCAGCGGGACCCTGATCACCGGCGTGATCCTCGCGTTCGTCACGGCCGTGCTCACGTTCCTGCTGAACTAGACCCGGTCGTCACGCCCAGGCCGGCGTCACCGCGACGGCGAGGGATCCCCCGTGGGTGCCTGGCCGCCAGGGCTCGCCACGGCCGGTACCGGAGGGCGGGGCCGATGCAGTCATCGCCATATCGGCATGCGTCCATTTGTTATTGAAAATCATTGTCATTAGCATCCGGAGCACCCCTCGTCACGAAGGAGCTTCGGTGAACCACCAGTCACGATCCCGCCGCAGTCGTCGACCGAACCGCGCCCGGACGCTGCTGCTGGCGCTGGCCGGCGTCGCCGCCGCGGCCCTCGCCGCCGGCTGCACCACCAGCGCCACCCCCGCCGGGTCGGCCGCGGCCAGCGGCACCCGCGTCCGGGTCGTCGCGGCGGAGAACTTCTGGGGCAGCCTCGCCGGCCAGCTCGGCGGCGACCGCGTCACGGTCCGGAACATCATCGACAGCCCCAGCGCCGACCCGCACGACTACGAGCCCACGGCGGCCGACGCCCGGGCGATGGCCGGCGCCCAGCTGGCCATCGTCAACGGCATCGGGTACGACGCGTGGGCCGGCAAGCTGGTGTCCGCCAACCCGAGCGAGCGCCGCACCGTCCTGACCGTCGGGGACGTGGTGGGCGTCCAGCCGGGCGGCAACCCGCACCGGTGGTACTCGCCGGGCGACGTGCGAGCCGTCGTCGACCGCATCACCGCCGACTACCAGCAGATCGACCCGACGCACGCGGGCTTCTACACCCGCCAGCACGACAAGGTCGTCGACACCAACCTCAAGCAGTACTTCGCTCTGGTGGGCCAGATCAAGGCGGCCTACGGCGGTACGCCGGTCGGTGCGTCGGAGTCGATCTTCACGCCGCTGGCCGAAGCGACCGGGCTGGATCTCCGGACACCCGCGTCGTTCCTCAACGCGATCAGCGAGGGCAGCGATCCGACGGCCGCGGACAAGCAGACCATCGACCGGCAGATCAGCGGCAGGCAGATCAAGGTGTACGTGTACAACGCGCAGAACGCCACCCCGGACGTGCGGGCGCAGGTGCGGGCGGCGAAGGCGAACGGCATCCCGGTCGCCACCGTGACCGAGACGCTCACCCCGGCGGGCGCCTCGTTCCAGCAGTGGCAGGTGGCGCAGCTCAGGTCGCTGCTCTCGGCGCTGCACCAGGGGACCGGCAAGTGACCGCCGGCCCGCTGGCCGGCCCCGGCGAGGCGCCCGGGCAGTTGGCCGCGCCGTCCGGAACGGTGATCGAGGTGCGTGCCGGCGCCGTCGAGGTGGGCGGGCGCCGGGTCTGGCAGGACGTCGACGTCGAGGTGGCGGCCGGCGAGTTCGTCGCCGTCCTGGGCCCGAACGGGGTCGGCAAGTCCACCCTGTTGAAGGCGATACTCGGCCTGCAACCGCTGGCGGCCGGCCGGATAGCGGTCCTGGGCGCGGCGCCGGCCCGAGCCCGCCGCTCGATCGGATACCTGCCGCAGCGGCGCAGCTTCGACGCGAGTACCCGGATCCGCGGCGTGGACCTGATCCGGCTCGGTATCGACGGGCCGCGTTGGGGCCTGCCCCTGCCGGGCCGCCGCGGCCGGCAACGACGCCAGCGCGTCGACGAGCTGGTCGAGCTGGTCGGCGCCGGCCGGTACGCGCACCGGCCGCTCGGTTCGCTGTCCGGCGGCGAGCAGCAGCGGATCCTCATCGCGCAGGCGCTGGCGCACCGGCCGCCGGTACTACTGCTCGACGAGCCGCTGGACAGCCTGGATCTGCCCAACCAGGCGGCCGTCGCGGCGCTGCTCGACCGGATCTGCCGCGATCGGGGAGTCGCGGTGGTGATGGTGGCGCACGACGTCAACCCGATCCTGCGCCACCTGGACCGGGTGGTGTACCTGGGTCCCGGCGGATCGGTGACCGGCGCACCGGAGCAGGTCCTGAGCAGTGCCTCGCTCACCGCGCTGTACGGCACGCCGGTCGAGGTGCTGCGCACCTCCGACGGCCGGATGGTGGTGGTCGGCCAGCCCGACTCCCGCACCGCGCACCAGCACCGGCTGGTGGGAGGCTGACATGGACGACGTGCACTTCTCGATCAACCTGGTCGCCGACGTGCTGCAGATGTGGTCCCAGCCGTTCATGGTCAACGCGTTCCGGGCCGGCACGATCGTGGCCGTGCTCAGCGCACTGATCGGCTGGTTCGTCGTGCTGCGCCGGCAGACGTTCGTCGGGCACACCCTGTCCGCCGTCGGGTTCCCCGGTGCCGCCGGCGCCACCTGGCTCGGCCTCGGCGCGCTGACCGGGTACTTCGCGTTCTGCCTGGTCGCCGCCGCGGTCATCGCCGCGCTCGGTGGCCGCGGTGCCGGCCGGCACGGCCACGAGTCGGCGCTGGTCGGTACGCTCCAGGGCTTCCTGCTGGCGTGCGGGTTCGTGTTCGTCGCGCTCTACCGGGGATTCCTCACCGGGACCAACGCGCTGCTGTTCGGCAGCTTCCTGGGTGTCACCGGCGGCCAGGTCGCCGTGCTCGCCGCGCTCGCGGTACCGGTGCTGGCGTCGCTCGCCGCGGCCGGCCGGCCGTTGCTGTTCGCCTCCACCGACGCCGAGACCGCCCGGGTCGCCGGCGTCCCGGTCCGCGCGCTCGATCTCGGCTTCCTGCTGCTGTTGGGTGCCACCGTCGCCGCGATCAGCTCCATCACCGGCGCCCTGCTGGTGTTCGCGCTGCTGGTACTGCCGGCCGCCACCGCACACCGCATCACCGCCCGCCCCGCCCGCAGCCTCGCACTGTCGGTGCTGTTCGGGCTCGTCGCGGTCTGGACCTCGCTGACCGCCGCGTACTTCTCGCCATATCCGCTGGGTTTCTGGCTGACCAGCATCGCGTTCGCCGGCTTCGTCGCGGCCGGCGGCATCCGCGCCGGGCACGACCGCCGGCACCGCGCCGTTCGGCGGTTCGCCTGGTGACCGCGATCGTGACCATGTTCTCGCACGGCTACCTGCGGGAGGCGTTCCTCGCCGGTACGTTCGTCGCTCTCGCCGCCGGCCTCGTCGGCTACCTGCTGGTACTGCGGGCGCAGGTGTTCACCGCCGACGCGCTCAGCCACGTCTCGTTCACCGGCGCGTTCGCCGCCCTCGTGCTCGGCCTGGATCTGCGGGTCGGGCTGTTCGCCACGACGATCCTGGTCGCGCTGAGCATGGCCGCCGCGGGCCGGCGCGCGAAGCCGGACGACGTGGTGATCGGCGGCGCGTTCGCCTGGCTGCTCGGGCTGGGCGTGCTGCTGCTCTCGCTCTACACCACCAGCCGCAGCGCGGCCGGCGGCGCGGCGTCGGTGACCGTACTGTTCGGTTCGGTGTTCGGTCTCAGCCACAGCCGGGCGCTCCTGGCCGCCGCGATCGGTCTCGGCGTCTGCCTGGCCATGGCGGCCATCGCCCGACCGCTGATCTTCGCCAGCCTGGACGAGACGGTGGCCGCCGTTCGCGGGGTACCGGTACGGCTCCTCGGGTTCGGCTTCCTCGCGCTGACCGGCGTCGCCGCCGCCGAAGCCACCCAGGTCGTCGGATCGCTGCTGATCCTGGGGTTGGTCGCCGCACCGGCCGGGGCGGCGGCCCAGCTGGTCGGCAACCCGTACCGGGCGATGCCGCTGTCCGGTGCGCTCGCCGTGCTGTCGGTGTGGGCCGGGTTGACCGTCGCCTACCTGGTGCCGGTGCTGCCGCCCAGCTTCGCCGTGCTCGCCGTCGCCAGCGCGCTGCTGCTCGCCGCCACGGCGCACCGGCGGCTGCGTCGGCGCCGGTCACCGCGGGTGCCGGGCGGGCTCCGGCAGCCTGCCCCGGCGCGTTCCTGAACGCCGCCGTAACCCGCCGGGCGGCTGGTCAGGCGGCTTGATCATAGTACGATCAACTGTATATTGGCCGGCATGGCAAGCATGCGCCGACCGAGCTTTCTGATCCTGTCCGCGCTCGCCCCACGCCCGCTGCACGGGTACGCGGTGATCCAGGAGGTGTCCCGGCTGTCCGAGGACCGGGTGCGCCTCGCCGCCGGCACCCTCTACGCGGCGCTGGACCGGCTCGGCGGCGAGGGCCTGGTCGAGGTCGACCGGGAGGAGACGGTCGACGGCCGGCTCCGCCGCTACTACCGGCTCACCGAACACGGCGCCGCAGCACTCGCCGCCGAGGCGACCCGGATGCGCCGGGACGCCGCGCGGGCCACCCGCCGGCTGCGCGAGGCCGGTCCCGCCGGAATCGCCCACCCGGCCTGACGCACGCCGCCGCACCGACCGTCCGCGCCGCCGGGTCCACCGGCCGCACGCCGGGACCCACCGTCCGCGCCGCGCGGCCACCGGCCACCCATCGCCGAAGGGATCCCGATGACCGACGAGAACCCCGCCGACACCCTCGCCCGCCGGTACCGCCGCTGGCTGCTCGCCTATCCCCGGGTGTACCGGCGCGAGCGCGGCGCGGAGATCCTCGGCACGCTGCTGGACGCCGCCGAACCCGGTCGCACCCGACCGTCCGGCCGGGAGGCGATGCGGCTGCTCCGGTACGGGCTCGGCCGGCGGATGGCCGACGCCGGGATACGGGGGTCCGTCGTCGCCACCGTGGCCGCGGTGCTCGGCGGGCTGTGCGGCATCGCGCTGGGTTCCTGGATCTCCTGGCAGCAGGTCGACCCGATGGCGCCGGACAAGGCGACCGCGACCCGGCTGGCGCGTACCGTGCTTCCGGTTCCATCGCACGACGACGGGTATTTCGGGCGGCACACCTTCTGGAACCCGTACAGCGAGCACACCCTGCACGGTGGCACCGGCGTACGGGTCGGCAGCGCCGACTTCACCGGCGCCGTACCCCCGCACGCCGACTACCGTGCTCTCGCCCACGCCGTCGCCCAGCGGATGCGCTCGCACGGCTGGCGAAACGTGCGGGTGCAGGTCGACCGGCCCGAACCGAACGCATCGCCGCCCGGTACGGCCACGGTGTCCGGCACCCGGGACGGGTACCTCGCCGCGGTGTCGGTCTGGGCCAGCGACGAGGCCGACCCCACCCAGTTGCGGGTCGGGATCCGCTGGGACGAACCGGCCAGCCAGATCCCGGCCACGATCGCCGGTGGGGTGGTCGGCGCGTTGTTCGGCGCCCTGTTCGGCCTGTTCACCGCGACGCGGATCCGGCGGTGCAGCCGCGCGCGGCGCCGCAGCTACGTGGCACTGTGCGTGGCCACCTTGCTGCTGCTCGCCCCGGCATGTCTGGCGAACCTCCCGACCGCGACCGGCTCGCTGGCGGCCGACACCCAGCACGACGGGCCGGGGCCGGCGGTCTTCTGGGGCGGGTTCGTCGTCTTCGGCGCCGAACCACTCGCCATCCTGTCCGTCGTACCGGCCCTCGCGATCCTCATCACCTGCGGCTGGCCCCGCGTCGCCGCCACCCGGACCCGCAGCAGGGTCTGAGCCGGGCAGGCAGCAATGCGCCCCGCAGGTCGCGGAGCGGCGGTGCCGCCGGGATGGGCACGCGGCCGGGTGAGCAGGGCCGCGCCAGGCGATCGGCCGGTACCCACCTCGCCACGGCCGCGTTCCGAACCGGCGCGTGCCGTGAGGTCCCTGCGACCGTCACCCGTTCCGTCCAGCTACCGGCGCCGGGACGGCGCTGGCCCGGGCCACCGCGGTGGTGCGGGCGGACGGATCGAGGTACACGGCAACCTCGACGGCTCCGATCGACGCACCGCGCAGGTTCCAGGTCAACTCGTGCTCGTCGCCGGGTGAGAGGACTTGGCCGAGGTCGAGCAGCGGGTCGGCGCGCGGCCGGATCAACCGGGCGCGGTCCAGCCGGACGGCGGCGTTTCCCTCGTTGGTCAGCACTGCACGGATCACCGTAGCGTCGGGCGTGGACTCGACGGTCAGGACTACGGTGACCGGCGGCGGGTCCGCCGGTGGCAGCGAACGCTCGATCGACTCCGCGACCGCGATCGTGTCGCCGCGAGGAGTGGCGGGCGCCTGCGCCAGTTCCCGCGCCCAGCTGCGTTCCTGCTCGAACCAGTCGGTCGTCTCGTGGCCCGCACGCAGGTCGGCGAAGAACCGGCGCCAGCGTTTGGCGTAGTAGCCGGACATCAGACCGGCCGCGTGCCGGGCGGCGTAGTCGTGCAACTCGTCGCGTACCAGGGTGTCGCCCCAGGTCGTCACGAGCGTGATGATGTCGTCGACGCCAGCAGGACCGGCGATCGCGCGGGCCCGGGCCAGCCAGCTACCGAGCAGGAACTCGGCTCGGGTGCCGAGGATCTCCTCGCACTGCCCGATCATCCGGAGAAACCACGACGAGAGCTGGTCGACGGCGGCGGCGTCACCGGCGTCGACGGCCACGCGGAGTTGCGGCAGCAGCCAGCGACTGCGATTCGACAGGACCTGGACGGTCGCGTCGACGAGGTCGTGTCGGTACGGGTCGGCCCCGCCGGCCTGCGGCGCGGCCCGGACCAGTGCTCGCCACCCAGCCTCGAACTGCGCGACGTCGTACGGCACGATCCGGGGACGCCATTCGATCGCGCGTTCCGCTTCGAGCGCGGGGCGGGCGACGAACAGCGAGTCGGGGCCGGCGTTGGTACCGTCGATGTCGTCGCCGATGTACTGGCCGTACGCGGTGCGTGCGAAGGCGTGCCAGGCGGCCAGCGCCGGACCGCCGTCGGTGCCGTAGCGACGTCGCACGTAGCCGGCGATCCACTCGTCCAGGTCGATCTCGGCGTCGTGCCAGATCACGTCGGCGAGCAGGTCGTCGACCACCGGGTTGCTCTCCAGGCTCTCCGCCGCCTGGACGGTGCCGCACAACCGCCCGGTGCCCGGCAGGGCCGGCAGCTGGCAGATCTCCGGCAACTTGCCGAACATGTACTGGCGGCCGCCCCAGGTCGAGATCGTGCCGAACACCCAGGGAGCGCCGTCGAAGGCCCGCCGGGATCGCCATCGTGGGGTGTCGTCCGCGTTGATGTCCAGCACCAGAAGGTGCGACGGCTCGACCCCGGCGAGCAGTTCCCGGGTGGGGTTGCTCCCCCAGGCCTGCACCACCCAGGTCGCATCCGGATGCGCGTCGAGCAGCGCGCCCTGCAGGTTCGCGGCGGCGGCGGAGACGTCCATCTCCCCCGCGGTACCGCCCTCGTGCAGCAGGTCCATCGAGTACGCGGTCGTGGCGCCGAACCGCTCGGCCTGCAACCGGTACCACCGCGCCGCGATGTCGCGGAAGCCGGGCGACGTCGGGTCGATCCAGGTGGGCCGGTCGAACCCGAGCCAGGTCCCCTGCGGTACCGCGGTCACGTCGTCGCGGGTGTCCACCAGCTGCTGTGGCACGAAACCCGCGAACCCTGGCAGTACCGGCGTGATCCCGAGCTGCCGCAACCGGTCCAGGATGCGGCCGCCCAGCGCGGCACGGCGATCGAGCAGCTCGGCGGGTTGCCCGCCGGCGTAGCCGTACATGTTGCCCATCCACTGCCAGGGCAGGTGGGCGGGCATGCTCAACCACCCGCGGGCGGCCTCGTCGGACAGGCCGAGTTCGACCAGCAGGTCCCGGTAGACGATCTCCTGCCCGGTGAGCACCAGCAGATGCGTGGTGCCCGACCAGGCGAGGAAGTCGATCTCGCGTTCCCACTCCGGCCAGTCCCAGTACGACGCGGAGTACCCGGAGACGGTGTGGTTGTGCGCGAAGCGATGCGTGTGCCGGGTGCGCCGGTGCACCGGCGCACCCGGCGCGGGCAGCACCACCGGTAGCCGGTCACCGTGCCGGCTCAGGTGCCCGTGCGCGTGATGCGAGACGTACCAGCGGACACCGGCCAGCAGGTCCGGCACCCGGGACGCGGTGACCCGGATCGCGCCACCGGCGTCCTCGATCCGGAACTCGCTGCCGGGTGCGGGGTCGACGAGCAGCTCGAACCGGCTGGCGTGGTCCGGCCCGAGGAGTCGCTGGAGTGCCGCTCGGGCGGCCTCGGAGGTCGTGGTGGTCACGGCTGAGCCCTTCGGTGCGAGACGGTGGCTACCTGAGCGCGGCGGTGGCGCCCGCCTCGGCCCTCTGCAGCGCTTCGGCCGGTGACTCCTTCTGCAGCAACGCCTTCTCCAGTTCGACGGACAGCGCGTCGGAGATCCCGGCGTACGCCTCGATCGACGGCCGGCTCTTGGCGTAGCTCAGCTCGTCGGCGAACACCTTCATGCGCGGGTTCCGGTCGAGGTACTTCTTCCAGGTCGGGTCGTCGGCTGTCCTGGTGTTGGTGGGCAGGAAGCCGTTCGCGCTCCCCCACTTCGCCTGCGTCTTCGGCGTCAGCCAGTACTCCAGGAACGCCCAGGCGCCAGCCTCCTGCGCCGCCGTGCCCTTCATGATGTACGAGTTGTTCGTGCCCAGGTTCATGGCCGGCTTGTCCAGCGGCGGCAGCGGCGCGACCCCGACGTTGTCCTTGCCGAGCGCTTCGTCGAGTACGCCGAGGTTGTAGGCGCCGTTGATGGCCATCGCGACCCGCTTCGAGGTCATCGCGGCGGTGTTCCCGTTGTCGCTCGGTGTCTGCAGGCTCGTCGGGTACGCGGTGCCGTTCTTGACCATCTCGGTCCACGCGGTCAGCGCCCGTACCCCGGCCGGGCTGTTGAACTCGACCTTGGTGTTGTCGGCGTTCATGAACTCGCCGCCGGCGCTCCACAGCATGGACTGCCAGTAGAACGGCGCGGTCCCGCCGGTGCCGATGGGCAGGTACATCCCGTACTGCCTGGTGCCGTGGGTCAGTTTGGCGGCGTCGCGCTCCAGCTCGGCCCAGGTGGCCGGCGGCTTGGTGATCCCGGCAGCCTTGAACATCTTCTTGTTGTAGATCAGGGCGTAGTCGCCGCCCTGCGTCGGCAGCGAGTAGACCTTCCCGTCGAAGGTACCGGTGTCTGCCATGCCCTTCGTGAAGTCGCTCTTCTTGAGCGTGGCGGCTGCGCTGTCCAGGTAGCGGTCGAGCGGCACGACCGAGCCGGTGGCGATGACCTGGCCGAGCTCCTGCGGTGCGCCGTCGTCGAGTACCAGGTTGGGGCCCTGCTTGTTCTTGACCGCGTTGATCAGCTTCGCGTGCGCCTCGGTACTGGCCGGCTGCACCTCCAGCTCGACCTTGTACTTGTGCTGCGAGGAGTTGAACTGGTCGATCAGCTGCCGCTTGAGCGGCTCGGTGCTGCCGGTACTGCCGGCCCACACGGTGATGGTGGTCCGGCCGGCGGAGTCGCCGTCGTTGCCGGTCACCGAGCCGCCGCAGGCGGTCATCGCGAGGATGGCGACGATCGCGGTGGCACCGGCGATCCCGGTGCGGGCGCGCCGGGTACGGAGGGGTCGGGTCATGTCTGCTCCTGGAAGGTCGACGGGGATCTGTCGCGGGAGGGCAGCGTCACCGGAGTCCGCCGGACATGGCGGAGACGAGCTGCCGTTGGAAGACGAGGAAGACGATCATGACCGGGATGATCGCGAGGGTGGAGCCGGCCATCAGCAGGCCGAAGTCGGTGGTGTTGTTCTCGCCCTGCAACTGAGCGAGACCGACCTGCACGGTGTAGTACCTCGACTTGGTGGTGACGAGGAACTGGAAGAAGAAGTTGTTCCAGTTGTAGACGAACGACAGGATGGCGAACGATCCGATCATCGGCCGGGCCATCGGTGCCATCACCGACCACAGCCGGCGCCAGACACCGGCACCGTCGATCCGGCTGGCGTCCTCGATCTCGGTCGGGAACGACAGGAAGAACTGCCGGAACAGGAAAGCGCCGAGGATCGACGGAACGTTGGGGATGATCAGACCCTGGTAGCTGTTCAACCAGCCGAGTTGGGACAGCAGGGTGACCAGCGGCGTGAAGACCACCTCGAACGGCACCATCAGGGCGGCGAGCAGCACGACGAAGATCACCGTACGGCCGCGGAACCGCATCCTGGCGAACGCGTAGCCGGCGGCCAGGCTGGTCACGATCTGACCGAACGTCGCGAGCACGGTGACGATCGTGCTGTTGAGGTAGTAGAGGCCGAACGGCGCCACCGTGAAGATGCGCCGGTAGCTGTCGAACCGCCACGCGTGCGGCAGGAACGTCGGCGGGAAGGACAGCGCCTCGCTGGACGACTTGAAGCTGGTCAGCAGCATCCAGAGGAACGGCCCGAAGAAGATCACGACGCCGACGAGCAGGATGGCGTGCCGCGCCGCGTGCGGCGCGAGGCGGCGGAGCCGCAGCGGTCGACTCATCTGCGCCGCCTCAGCCCAGCTCGGCGGTGTTGCGCCGGGCGAGGACACGCAGTTGCAGGACCGAGACCACGATCCCGCACAGCAGCAGGAGGACCGCGGCGGCGCTGGCCGAACCGCCGCGGAAGTACACGAAGCCCTGCTCGTACACGTAGTACAGCAGGGTCTGTGTGGAGTGCAGCGGGCCGCCGCCGGTCAGCACGTACACCTGGGTGAACACCTGCAGGGAGGAGATGACCCCGGTGATCGCGAGGAAGCCGGTGGTCGGGGCCACGAGCGGGAACGAGATCGAGAAGAACCGCCGGACCGGGCCGGCGCCGTCGAGACGTGCCGCCTCGTGGTAGCTCGGCGGGATGTTCGCCAGCGCCGCGGAGTAGATGATCATCGAGTACCCGACGCCCTGCCAGATGGAGAAGACGATGACCGAGACCAGCGCCCACGGCTGGGTGGTGAGAAAGCCGATCGGGGCCACTCCGACGGCGCTCAACGCGTAGTTGACGACTCCGCCGAGCGGTGACAGCAGGTAGCTGAAGACCAGCGCGGTGCCGACCGTGGGTGCGATGTGCGGGACGAAGATCAGCGCCCGGTAGACCGCCCGGCCGCGGAACGGGGTGGCCAGCAGCGCGGCGAAGAACAGCCCCACGGCCAGGGTGCACGGCACCACCACGGCGACGTAGATCGCGGTGTTGGCCGAGGCTCGCAGGAACTCCGGGTCGCGCACGAGATGCGTGTAGTTCGACAGCCCGACGAGCGCGTCGGAGCGGCCGGTGGCCGGGTTCCAGTTGGTGAAGCTGTAGTACACGGTCTGCGCGAGCGGGTACAGGTAAAACAGCACGAGCAGGACCGTGGTCGGTGCGATGAGCAGGTAGCCCGCGCTACCTTCGCGCCGCTGCGAGACCGTCATCGGTGCGGCGGCCCGCCGTCCCATCCGCCGGCTGGCGGGGAGAACTGCTTCCTCGGACATGGCACCTTCCTACCGCTGGTCCGAAATTATTTCAATGTGGAGCATGATCGCGTGCAATGTTTCCCTCGGCGTTGTCCGGCCGTTCAGCGAACGGCCCCGCCACCGGTCAGTTGCTGTCGGTGGCGAACCAGCGAGCGCGGTAGATCCGCGCGCCGGGCAGCGTCTTCGACACCCGACGCTCACCGCCGACGAACAGGTCGACCTGGTCGGTACACCAGTCGCACTCGTCGTCGGGCTTCGGCGTGGTCTGCAGCACGGCACCCGACCTCCGGTCGGTGCCGATGCTCTTGACGTCGGTTCGGTCCAGCACCGGTCCCCGGGGCGCCCCGGGGACGAACTCACCCGCGAGGGCGTCGAACTGGTACACCCCGTGGATGGTGGTCACCCACATGCGCCGCGGATCGTCGGCGACCGGCTGCAGGTCGTGCCCACCCTCGGTCGGCAGCTCGTACCCGTCCCGGCGGCGCAGCGCCGGAGCGTCGGCCGAACCGCTTACCTCGTACCGCACGAGCAGGTCATCGCCCAGCGCCCACAACCCACCGGCGCCGGGATGCCACAACACCTCGTGTGCACCGGGCAGCAGGTCCTCGACGTGGTCGTCCGAGCCGGGCCGGGTGGTGTACACCCGGACCCAGCCGCCGGTGCTCGCGGCAGCCGCCACGTTGCCGGCCGGCAGCAGCTCCACCCCGTGCGGGTTCGCCGCCGCGCCAGCGTGCACCGACCAGAGCGGGGCGCCACCCTGCGGGTAGCGCACCTTGGCCAGCAGCCCGTACGAGTCCGCGACGAGCAGGTACCGCTGGCCCGACGCGTCGCGGCGCAGCCGGGCGTCGGTCGGCCACCGCCACGAGCCGGCGGCGGCATCCGCGTCCGGCCGCCACGACCACCGGACGGCCGAGTCCGCCGCCCAGTCCGCCTCCGGGTCCAGCACCAGGATCCGTCCGCTCGCCTGCTCGGTGACCACCACCGGGGTCGCCGTCACGGCGCGACGCGCCCCACCGGGTCGCGGCGCGCGGTGCTCGGCCGTCCTGGTCTGGTACGGCGCGGTAGCCGCACCGGCGAGGTCCAGCAGCCGGGTCGCCTGACTCGCGCGGCGCTGCGACACCCGCACGTAGAGAGCGTCGGTGACGAACAGCTGAGCGTGCCGCCCCGCCGTGCCGCGGTATCGCGCGGTCGCGCTCCGTGCCGTGGTCACCAGGGTCAGGTCGGCCTCGGCGACCAACGGCGCCTGCGCACTGCTGGTGATCCCGGCGGTGAACGCGCCACGCTCGCGAGCCACCGACAGCAGGTCGAGAGCATGCTGCGCGGTTCCCGAGTGGCTGATCGCGATGGCCACGTCGCCAGCGCCGAGCGTCACCGCGTGGGCGGTCGCGGTCGTCACGTCGGGCGAGGTGAGAGTCACCACGCCGATGCCGACCAGCTGGTCGGCCAGGTACCGGGCGATCTGCGCACTGCCGCCGAAGGCGAAGATCTGCACCTGGCGGGCCTCGTCGACGGCGACGGCGAGCCTGCTCAACGCCTCGGTGTCCAGCAGCGTGGCGGTGCGTCGGATCGCGTTGACGCTGGACGCGGCGATCAGCTTGACGGTGTCCCGGGCGCTCGCGGACGGTTCGATCTCACCGGTCGGGTCGGCGTCCAGATCGGCCGCCGCTTGCCCCAGCTCGGTGGCGAGCGCCAGCCGCAGCGAGGTGTACCCGTCGAGGCCGATCACGCGGCAGAACCGGGTCACGGTACCGACCGAGGTACCCGCCGTCTGCGCGAGTTCGACGATCCCGATGTTCGCGGTCAGTTCAGGATTGCGCGAGATCGCGTCGGCGACCCGGACGAGGCCGGCCGAGAACGTCGGTCGTGCCGCCGCGATCCGCTCCAGCACGGTCGGTGTCTCGGCTCCCGGCGTCGAGCCATCCTGCGTCATGCGGCTGATCGTTGCATGGCCCGGCGACCGTCGTCAATAGTTTCAATCTGAGCTAGTCTACTGGCACATTTTTCAATCAGATCGGAACCCAACCCATGAATCGCCACCACCCCCAGCGCCGGCCCGCCACCGCACGGCCCTGCTCGTGGACGTCGGCGGGGTGCTGCTGCTCCCGAACGCCGCGCTGTTGACGCCGGTCGTCGCCCGCCACGGCGGCGTCGACACCCCCGAGGGGTTCATCCGAGCGCACTTCGCGGCGCACAACGCGGCGTTCCCCAGCCGTGGCCAGCCGCGCGGCGACTACTACGACCTGCTCCCCCGGTACGCCGGGGTGCCGGAGGGCCGGTGGCTCGCGTGCGCCGCCGACTACCTGGAGATCTCCCGCAGCCGCAACATGTGGCACGCCCCGGATCCGGCGTCGAAGCAGGCCCTCGCCGAGATCACCGGCGCCGGCGTGCCCGTCGCCGTCGTGTCGCAGGCCGACGGCCGGATCGCGCAGATGCTCCGCGACGCGCGGATGTGCCAGGAGGGCGACGGCCCCGGGGTGCCCGTCGACGCCGTGCTCGACAGCGCCATCGTCGGCTTCGACAAGCCGGACCCGAGGCTGTTTCGTGCCGCGCTGGATCGGGTCCGCGTGGACGCCGCCCACGCCGTACACGTCGGGGACACGGTGCCGGCCGACGTGCGGGGCGCGCAGGCGGCCGGCATCAGGGCGGTCCACTACGATCCGTACGACGACTGCGACGCCCCGGGCGACCACGAGCACCTGCGCCGGCTGCACGAGGCGCGCGCACTCGTCGCGCCGTAGCGCGCCCCGGCCGCGGCGAGATCCAGGCAGCCTGCACAACCGAACCCGCGAGGTCGTCGATCGATGAGCCCTACCAGGCGTGGCGTGGATCTGGTCGTCCCGATCAAGCGGCTGGGCGCGGCGAAGACCCGGCTGCGTGGCGTGGTGGCCGATGACGACCACGCCCGGCTGGTACTCGCGCTGCTGCTGGACACGGTGACCGCCGCCGCGCGGGCCGACGGGGTCGGTCGGATCCTGGTCGTCTGTGAGGACAAGCGGGTCCCCGACGCGCTTTCCGGTACCGGGGTGGAGTGCGTCGACGAGCGCGGCCTGCCCGGGCTCAACGCGGCGCTGGCGTTCGGCGCCGACCGGCTGCGCACCCCGAACGGTACGGTCGGCGCGCTGCAGGCGGACCTGCCGGCACTGCGCCCCGCCGAGCTGGCCGCCGCGATCGCCGAGGCGGCCGGGCGCCGGGCGTTCTGCGCCGACCGGCCGGGCACCGGTACCACGCTGCTGCTGGCCGCGCCCGGGCAGCCGCTGGAACCCCGGTTCGGGGTCGGTTCGGCCGCGGCGCACGCGGCCACCGGCGCGGTACCCGTCGGCGCCGGCCTGCCGTCACTGCGCTGCGACGTGGACACCAGCGAGGATCTCGCCGTGGCGGCCGGGCTCGGACTAGGCCCGGCCACCCGCCGGTTCGGGGCCTGAGATCAGTGCAGGCGCCGGCGTAGCCCGATGACGCGCCGCAGCGCCTGGTCGGCGTGCCCGCGGTCGAGCCGCCGGTCGGCGATCGCGGCATGCAGCGCGTCCACCGCGTCCTGGCCCTGGCTGACGTCCCGGGCGGAACAGAGCACGATGTCCATGCCGGCCGCGGCGGCGCGCACCGCGCGCTCCCCGGTACCGCCGAACTCGTCCAGCGCGCCCGCCTCGATCGCGTCGGTGATGGTCACGCCGCGGAACTTCAGCCGGTGCCGGAGCTCGCCCTGCACGATCCGCGCGGACAGGCCGGCAGGCAGCTGCGGATCCAGCGCCGGGTAGGTGGCCCAGGAGGTCATGACCATGTCCACCCGGGCACCGATGGCGTACCGGAAGGGCAGCTCGTCGATGCCGCGCAGGTCCGACCGGGACACGTCGAGCGTGACCGGGCCGAGGTCGGTGTTCTCGTCCCGGGTCGCGGCGCCGAGGCCGGGGAAGTGCTTGGCGGTGGTGACGACGCCGAGCCGCTGCTGGGCGACGACCGACGCGGCACCGCAGGCACCGCAGACGGCCGGATCCATGCTGTACGAGCGGCCGAACCGGTCGTCGAAGTTCCCGGCCTCGCGGTAGACGTCCAGCACCGGGGCGAGGTTGCAGTTGATCCCGGCGTCGAGCAGGTTCTGCGCCGCGCCGGTGCCCGCGGACGTCGCGGTGGCCACCGGATCCGCCGAGGCGCCGATCTGCTTCTCCGAGATCCCCGGCGCACCGGGCAGCCGCTGCACGATGCCGCCCTCCTGGTCGGTCATGATCAGCATCGGGTACCGGATGCCGCTGTCCGCCTGCGCCTGGGCCAGCGCGCTGGTCACGCCCTGGATCTGGCTGCGGTCGTTGCGGTCGATGTTCTCGCCGAAGAAGATGACGCCGCCGACCAGCCCGGCCCGGATCGCGTCGAACAGCGCCTGCGGCGGGGTCAGCCCCGGGTACGACCAGATGACCCGCTGGCCGGCCTGCTGCCGGGGTGACAGGTGGTGCGGGCCGGAGCGCGAGGCGCCGGCCTGGTCGGCGGCGGATGCGCGGGTCGCGCCGAGCAACCCGGCGCCGGCGACCAGGGCGGCGCCGCCGGCCAGCGCGCCGCGCCGGCTCACCGCCCGGCTGCCGATGCCGCTGCTCCCCCGCCGGTCGCTACCGGGCAGCGCGCCCTGGTCGGGCGCCGTGTCGCCCGAGCCGCCACCGATCGCCATGCCGTCCTCCTCGCGTCGTGCCGGATCACTCGGAGCGGGCCGCGGCCGCGGCGTGCTGCCGGCCGGATCTGCGCTGGCCCGGTTCGGTTCGTGCTCACCCTGGCATCGGCCGATCCGGCCGTCAATACTCCGAACAGACCGCGATTCCCGGACATCGGGCGGCATGCCCGGCTTGCCCGCGCCGGGCAGCGGTACCAGGAATCCGGGTGCGGCGCTCAGCCGCGACCGGGCGGCGTGCGGCCGGCCCCGGCGCGGGCTCGGACGTCGTCGTCCGAGCAGAAGCCGCTGCGATCGCGCTTGAGGCACAGCAACCCGAGCAGCCGGCCCGCGCCGTCCACGACCGCGAGCCGGCGGCGCCGTTGCCGCGCGAGAACGGCGGCCGCCCGCTGCACCGTGTCGTCGGGGCCGACGGTGCGGCCGGCGAGCGTACCGAGCGCGCGGGCCGGCGTGGCATCGGGCACCGCGGTCAGATCGGCGCGTTCGATCGCGGTGACCAGTCGTCCATCCGCCCCGACGATCAGGGCGAGGTGCACGTGGTCGTCGGTGAAGTACCGGCGAAGCTGCGCCACGCTGGTGGTGCTGCCGTGTGTGGTGGGCGCGGTGAGCATCGCCTGCGCCACCCGCTGCGTGGTAGCCACGTCGGCGGCCATCCGGGCACCTCCCTGTCGCCGCATCGCCGGCCGTCGCCGCGGTCAACCGGCCGCCGAGTCGCCGCCCACCGACAGCACCACCGCGGTCTGCGCCCCGGCCGGCGCGTCGTAGCGGACCGTGTCACCGGCGCGGTGGCCGGCGAGGGCACGGCCCAGCGGGCTGTCCGCGGTGACGAGGCCGGGATCGGACTGGTCGTCGATCAGGGCGACCTCCACCGTGGCGACCGAGCCGTCGGCGAACCGCACGGTGGCGGTGCTCCCCACCCCGATCACCTCCACCGACGGCCCGCCGGTGTCCGCGGTACGCAGCCGGTCGGTGAGCAGCGCGATGCGTTCCTCGATCGGTCCGAGGTTCATCGCCCGGCGTTCCCGGTCGGCGTGGTCGACGGCATCGCCGTCGCCCTCCGGATCCTGCAGGGTGGCGGCCAGCTCCGCCCGCTGGGTGTGCAGGTCGGCCAGCTCGCGCTGGACGGCCTGGCGTTCGCGGTCGCCGATCGGTTCGGACTGGTCACTCATCGCTCTCCCCGCACAGCTCGATCGCCGCGCCGGCCGGCGGCACCGCGGCGCGGCCGGCGGCGCCGTCTGCGTCGAGCCTAGTGCGCGTTCGGCCCCGAACGTCCAACTCCGGTACCAGGGACCAATCCAGCCCGACGAGCCGGCGGGCGGACCGGTACCGGTCGGCCCGGAGCTGCCCGGCACGCCGTCACCGGGCCGCCGGCCGGGCGGTTCAGCCGGACCGCAGGTCGAGCAGATCGAACTGCCGCAGCCAACCGTCGGACGTCGCGGCGCAGGTCAGTGGCCGGCCGGCCGGGAGGTGCCGCTCGCGCAGCGACACCGTGCAGTCCGGATCGGCGAGCGCCACCCGCCAGCCCGCCGCACCGACCCGGTGGACCGCGACCACCCGCAGCGCGGCCACACCGGTGGCGCCGGTCGCGATCCGGGCGTGGTACTGGGCGGCCTGCGCCGCGGGCGGCAGCGAGCTGCGGCCGCGCAGCCAGCGCGGATCGATCGTGCCGGCCCGGTAGGCCCGGACGATCCGCACCGCCTCGGTGGTGGGCACGCCGCCGAGGGTGAAGCCGTGCGGCAGCAGCACCAGTACCGGGGCGAAGCGGCAGCCGCCGACGTGGCTGCACTCCCAGGTACCGGCGGGATCGTCGGCGGCGAGCGTCGCCGCCAGGGCCCGGCCGCGTACCGCGCAGCACGGGTCGTGCCGGCCGTGCGCGCAGACCAGCTGGAGCGGCCCGGCGACGCCGTCGCCAGCGGCACCCAGCGCCGCGACCAGCCCCGGCCCGGTCTCGAACGTACCGGTACGGATCGCCTCGTGGCCCTGCCGCGAGTCCACCCGGAACCAGCGGCGGACCCGCGCCGACCGGCCCCGCCGGCCGGGTCGGCGGATCAGCCCCAGCCGCGCGCCGTGCGCGCCGGCCCACTGCGACAGCGCGGCGACGGTGGTCGGGCCCAGGCCGGACGTTGCCAGCGCGTCGCGGCCCCACGGGCCGGGATGCTCGATCAGCAGCCAGCCCTCCGCCGGTGGCGCGGTACCTTCCCGCGGGTCGCCCGCCGCCTCGGCGAGGAACGAGCAGCGCGGCCAGGCACGCACGTCACGGCCCGGTCGACGGGACCAGTACGCCCTCCCGCAGCAGCCGCCGCACCAGCACCAGCTGGTCGGCCACAGGCAGCTCCGGCAGCTCACCGACCTGTGCGGTACCGCCGGCGAGCAGGCAGCGCAGCGCCGCGGTCGTCGTGGCCGGCAGCCGGATCCGCCGATCCGCCAGCTCCAGCACGACGTGGTCGTCGCGTTCGACGAGCCGGTGCGGCAGCCCGGCGCGTCGGCGTACCGTGTCGCCGGGTGACAGGTTCGCGGCGAACCGGGCCGCGGCGACCGGCCGCACCGGCTCCGGCCGGCCACCCGACCAGACCCGGGACCGCAGCCGGCGGGCCACCGTCTCGTCGGCCGCCTGCGGTACCGCCCTCGCCAGCGCGGCGCGGACCGCGGCCAGCTGCGGGGCGAGCTGCGCCGGGTCGGTCGGGTCGATGCCCAGCGGCAGCGAGCGGCGCAGCTCCGGTTCCGCCGCGAGGCTTGCGACCAGCGCCTCCAGCACCGCGAACCGGGTGAGTACGGGCACGCCGACGGTCAGGTGCGCGGACACGTCGCCGAGCGCGGTCGCGGCGTGCAGCCAGCCGCGGGGCAGGTACATCGCATCGCCGGGGCCGAGCACGGTGTCGAGTTCCGGTGGCTCGCGCTCGGCCCGGTCGGCCACCGCCGCCGCATGGTCGGTCCAGGGCTGGTCGCGCAGCGGGTCGGGATGCACCGGCGGGTGCACCCGCCAGTGCTTGCCACCGGCGAGTTGCAGGACGAACACGTCGTGCACGTCGTAGTGCGCGGCGAACCCCTGCGCGGACGGCGGTGTCACGTAGGCGTTGACCTGCACCGGATGTCCGAGTTCGGCGGCGAGCGCGGTGCCGAACTCGACGATCGGCGGCCAGTTGCGGTGCAGCGCCTGAAGCACCACGGTGCAGCCGTCGGCGAACAGCGCGGCGACCCGGTCGTCGCGTACCTGGTCGGCGATCTCCGCGCCGACCCCGCCGGGGCCGGTGAACGACGCCGAGTCGAGCACCGCACCGTCCCGCGCCAGCCGCAGGAACGGGGTGCGCAGCCCGCGGTACGACAGCAGTTCGTCGACGCCGTCGAGATCGAGCAGGTCGCGGAAGGCGTCCGGGTCCGCGCCGCGGACCAGCAGCGGCCGACGCGACCAGTACGAGCGGGCGAACCCGTCGACGTCGGCGCCGACCAGTCGGGCCAGCGGCCCGGCCGGCCGGGTCGGACCGGGCGGCCCGGTCGGACTGGCCGGGTCGGTCGGACCGGCCGGCCCGGTCGGACGGTCCACGGTGGGCCGCCCGACACTGCCGATCGAGGCGGCCGGATCAGCCGGCACCGGAGTCGGCCCCACCATCGGCACCACCGTCGTGCATGCCCGGGGTACCGCCGGCACCGGAGTCCGCCGGGCCTTCGGCCCCCGAATCGGCACCGCCGTCCGCACCACCGTCGTGCATGCCCGGGGTACCGCCGGCACCGGAGTCCGCCGGGCCTTCGGCCCCCGAATCGGCACCGCCGTCCGCACCACCGTCGTGCACCCCCGGCCTACCGCCCGCACCCGAATCCGCCGGGCCTTCGGCGCCGCCGCCTGCCGTGGTGGTCATGTCATTGTCGTCGAGCGTCACTGGAAACCCCTCCCCCGTACCGGCGTCGCCGCCGTACGCCGGGCGGCGCCGCCACCGTGGACCGCCGCCCGGATCCGGGCGCACCATGTCCGACCGGGTGCCGGTTCCCCACCCCGCCGTAGTCCGGGCAACGGGGCCAAACTACCTCCGGCGGCGACGAAGCCCGACCGATTCCGAGGTTCCCGCGCCACCCGCCGTCGCCGGCATCGACCGGGGAGGCCCGCAGCACGACGACCGACTGCGGCAGGATCGAGAAACACCCGCGCCCGCGGCACCCGGGCACGGCGGGCGTCCGGAGCACGCAGCCGGACCGCATCCCTGCGCCGGCGCGGTCCCCGGCCACCCGCGCCGCGACGTCGGCCAGCGGGGCCGGTTCGGACCGCTCGACGCCCCGCCAGCCTGGCCGGCGGGCAACTCGGGCAGGTCGCGGTGGTGGTGCTGGCCGGCGCCGGCACGGGGCTGCGGGCTGGACGTAATGCTGGGCTGGACCGGGGCCGCGCTGCTCGCCGGCGCGCTCGTCCTGCAGCTACGGGACGGCTGACGAGATCCCGTTCCGGCGGGCCCCGGGGCGGCGCCGGCCGGTCGTCAGGGCCGGATCGTGTTGCGGTACGGGGGCATGAAACGCAACCGCGGCAGCTGGTCGGCGAGCACCCCGCCATCCACGACCAGGTGGGTACCGGTGATGTAGCGGCCGGCGTCGGAGGCGAGCAGCAGCATCGCGCCGACGCAGTCCGCGGGCGAGCCGGGCCCGCCGGCGAGCGGGATCCGGTCCCGCCAGGCGGCGTCGAACGCCTCCCGGTCCAGCGGGAAGTCGTCCGCGATGGGCGTGGCGAGCATCCCCGGCGCGATCGTGTTCGCGGTGATCGAGTGCGGGCCGAGTTCGGCCGCGAGCGACTGGGTGAGCAGCTCGACCGCGCCCTTGGACGCGTTGTAGTGCGCCAGGCCCGCCTCGGCCATCAGCCCGTTCTTGGACGAGATGGTGATGATCCGGCCGGCGATGCGGTCCGCGATCATGTGCTCGGCGATCCGCTGGGACAGGAAGAAGACCGCGTCGACGTTGATGCGCATCAGCTCGCGCCAGCCGGCCACGGTGATCTGGTTGAAGTGTTCCAGCCGGGCGGTACCGGCGTTGTTGACGAGGACGTCGACCGGTCCGGCCTGCGCCCGGATGGTGTCGGCGAGGCCGGCCAGCCCCTCGGTGTCGGCCAGGTCGTACCCGACCGGGCGGCAGCTGCCGCCGGCCGCTTCGATCCGGGCGGTCAGCGCGTCCAGGCCGGGTGCGCCGGGCCGGTCCACCGCGACGATCGCCGCACCGGCCTCGGCCAGCCCCAGCGCCAGCGTCTCACCGAGCCCCTGCGCGGCGCCGGTGACGACCGCCCGCCGGCCGGTCAGGTCGAACCGGCCCGCCGCGTCGGGCCGGCCGGAGCGGTCAGGCGGTTCGGGCCGGCCGGTCACGACAGCCCCAGCAGGTCCAGCGAGGGACGGTGGATCAGCTTCTCGATCTGGTCGGTGTCCAGTGGCGGCAGGCCGGGGATGCCGGCTACCGCGCCGACCGCGCGCAACCCGTCGATCGAGTCGTTCACCGTGGTGAACGGGTAGTCGCTGCCGAACAGCAGCTTGTCCCAGACCCCGTAGTCCTGCACCAGCCGCAGCGAGTGCCACAGCTGGAACGGCCGGTAGTGCAGCGCGGACACGTCGGCGTACACGTGCCGGTGCTTGCGGATCACCGCGATGCACTCGCCCTCGTACGGGTGGCCCAGGTGCGCGAGCACCATCCGCAGCTGCGGGTGCCGGATCGCCACCTCGTCCAGGTGCACCGGCAGCGCGTACTTCAACGGCGCGGCCGAGACGAAGGTGGTACCGGTGTGCACCAGCAGCGGCAGCCCGTGCCGTTCGGCGTAGGTGTAGAGCTCGTCGTATGCCGGGTCCGCCGGGTCGAAACCGGCGTACATCGGCATCAGCTTGATGCCGCGCAGACCGAGTTGCTGGTGCCCGTGGCGCAGCTCGTCGGCCCAGCCGGGCTGGGTCGGGTCGATCGCGAGGTAGCCGATCAGCGCCTCCGGGTGGGCCGCGACGTAGCGAGCGACGTCGGCGTCGTCGACCCACAGGCCGCTGCGCCGCGCCTTGCCGCCGACCACGATCGTCCGGGTACCGGGCGGGCAGCTCGCCGCGTAGTCGGCCCAGCAGACGGCGAGGTCGACCTCGCCGCCGTGCGCCCGCGCGGCCTCGGACCGGAACGGGTCGGTGATGTCGTCCGCGCAGCCGAACAGGTGCGCGTGCACGTCGACGATCACGTGCGCTCCCGCCGCTCCCAGCCGGGGGCGAACATGTTCCAGAACCGTTGCGTCGGCGGGTGTTCGGCGAACACCTCGTCCACCAGCTCGACCCCCAGTCCGGGTCGCTCCGGCAGCCCGATCCGGCCGTCCACGATGGGCAGCGTCCCGGTGACGGCGTCGAAGACGTAGTCCTCCAGCAGCGAGTCGAACGTCTCCAGGATCTTCAGGTTGGTGATGCCGAGCGCGGCGTGCACCGACGCCGTGGTGCACAGCGGCGAGTTCGAGTTGTGCGGCGCGACCAGCATCGCGTGCATGTCGGCCAGCGCCGCCAGCTTGCGCAGTTCGGTGAAACCACCGGCCATCGACAGGTCCGGCTGGATGATGTCCACCGCGTTGGTGGCGAACAGCTGCTTGTACTCGTACCGGTTGTGGAAGTGCTCGCCGCCGGAGATCGGCATGCTGGCGCGGGCCCGCAGCTCGGCGTAGCGCTCGATGTGCGTCCACGGCAGCGGTTCCTCGAACCAGCCGAGGTCGAACGGTGCCAGCTCGGCCACCAGTCGCGCCGCGGTCGGCATCGCGAACCGGGCGTGCCCCTCGACGAACAGCTCCACGTCCGGGCCGACCGCGTCCCGTACCGCGGCGACGATCTCGACCGAACGCCGCAGCTCGGCGCGGGACAGCTCGCCCAGCCCGGCACCGAACGGGTCGAACTTGAGCGCCGCGTACCCCTTCGCCACCGTCTCGACGGCCTTCGCGGCGAACGCGCCGGGCTCGCGCTCGCCGGTGTACCAGCCGTTCGCGTACACCGGGACCGCCGCGCGGCAGGCGCCGCCGGTCAGCCGGTAGGCCGGTACGCCCAGCGCCTTGCCCATGATGTCGTGCAGCGCCTGGTCGACCCCGCTGAGCACGACCCCGCCGATGTCGCCGCCGCGCAGGAAGTCGCCCTGGTAGAGCCGCAGCCAGAGCTCCTCGATGTCGAACGGGTCGGCGCCGATCAGGTGCCGGTGCGCCATCGCCTCGGCCAGCGCGCAGGTCTCGCTCCCCCGGTACGGGTGGGTGATCTCGCCGACGCCGTGCAGCCCGGCGTCGGTGTGGATCCGGACGTAGCCGAAGTCGCGCCAGGCGGTGCCGAGCATCAGCGTCTCGACCCGGCTGATCCGGCCGGCCGTAGTGGTCGGCCGCTCGGTGTCAACGGTGAGCATCGGCACCACCCATGGTGGAGGTACCGGCGAGCTGGTCGATGCCGCCGGCGGCCAGGGTGTCGCGCACCGCGGTGCGGGTGGCCTCGACGAGCCGGTCGGCGTCGTCGGCGGTGTGCGCGTACGAGACGTGGCTGCGCTTGAGGTTGAGCGGCAGCTCGAACACGCCGTGCTCGGCGAGCCGCCGCCGGTAGCCGATGAACATGCCCACATCGTTGCGCAGCAGGTCGGCGTAGGTGCGCGGAACCGGGCCGGACATCAGGTAGCTGACGAACACCGAGCCGTACCCGGTGACCACGGCCGGCAGGTTCAGCTCGGCGAACACGTCGGTGAGGCCGGCCCGGATCCGGTCACCGAGCGCGAAGACGTGCTCGTGCACCGGTTCGGTGCGCAGCTTGCGCAGCGTGGCCAGCGCCGCCGCGACGACCGCCGGATGCCCGTTGTAGGTACCGGCGAAGAACGCCGGGGCGCCGGGGGTGGTGCTGAACAGCTGCATCAGGTCGGCCCGGCCGCCGAGCGCGCCCACCGGGTACCCGTTGGCGATGGCCTTGCCGAGGGTGGTCAGGTCGGGGGTGATGCCGGACAGCTGCTGCCAGCCGCCGAGTGCGTGCCGGAATCCGGTGATCACCTCGTCGAAGACCAGGACGCTGCCGTGCCGGCTGGTCTCGTCCCGCAGCGCCTGCAGGAACCCGGTGTCGGGCAGCAGGCAGCCGACGTTGTGCGGCACCGGTTCGACGATGACCGCGGCGATGTCGGCGCCGTGCTCGGTGAAGGCGGCGCGGACCGCCTCGATGTCGTTGAACGGCAGCACCAGCGTGGCGTCCAGCACCTCGGGCAGGATGCCGGTGGAGATCGGGTCGTGCCGGCCGACCCGGTCCGGCGCGGAGATCACGTTGAGGCTCACCGAGTCGTGCCAGCCGTGGTAGCAGCCCTGGAACTTGACGACCAGCCGGCGGCCGGTGGCCGCGCGTGCGACCCGCAGCGCGTGGAACGTCGCCTCGCTGCCGGTGGAGGTGAGCAGCACCTGTTCCAGGCTGGGTACCAGCTCGCAGAGCTGCTCGGCGAGGTCGATCTCGCCGGGAGTGACGCCGACGCCGCACAGGTCGAGGGTGCGACCGGCCGCGGCGACCGCGGCGGTCACGTCCGGGTCGTTGTGGCCGAGCAGCGGCGGCCCGAAGGCCGCGTGGTAGTCGACGTACTCGCGGCCGGTGCTGTCGGTGAACCGGGCGCCGTCGGCGGCGGTGATCACCAGGTCGGCGAGGCCGGGAATGCTGCGCTGGCCGGAGTTCACCCCGCCCGGGATGACGCGCCGGGCGCGGTCGGCCAGTTCGGTGTCGTGGGGGTGTGCCGCCGTCACCGCGTGGCCCGGCCTTCCTGGGCTACCTGGGACTTCCGGGTTGCCTGGGACTTCCGGGTTGCCGGGGCTTCCCGGGCGGCCCGGGCCTCCTGGGTGACCTGCACGTCGGTGCTCCTCGTTCTCGCCGCGGCGCGGTCCAGCCCGACCGCGCTCGCGTGATCCTGCTCCGTCTGTTCCACCGCACGCTGTTCGGTAATGCCGAACGCTGTGCGGCAAACCTAGAACCGCCGTGACCTGCGAGTCAAGAGTCCGGTTGGCGATCGGGCAGAAAATCCGTATGCTGTTCGGCTATGGCGAACAGTAGGCGGCCGGCCGGCGAGGAATCCCGGTACTGGGTGCACAGCGTGGCGCGGGCGGCCGAGGTGCTGGAGACGCTCGCGGCGGCCCAGCCCGGCCGCGGCATGAGCGTCACCGAACTCGCCGCCGCCTGCCAGCTGTCCAAGAGCGCCGCCTTCAGCACGCTGTACACGCTGTGCCAGTTCGGCCTGGTCGCCGACGACGGTGACGGGATGAGCCGCCGGTACCGGCTGGGCATGAGCCTGGCCCGGCTCGGCTGGCGGGCGCAGTCGCAGGTCTCGCTGCGCGACGTGGCCCGGCCGGTGCTGACCGGGCTGACCGAACGCACCGGGCTCAGCTCCCGGCTCGCCGTCGGCGAGAGCGACCACGCGGTCGTCGTCGACCAGATCAGCAACGGTCAGCGCATCCAGTTCGACCTGCGGATGGGGGTGCGCGAGCTGCCGCACTGCACCGGCCTGGGCAAGGCGCTGCTCGCCGAGATGACCGACGCGCAGGTGGCCGAGCTGATCGGGCGGGTCGGGATGCCCCGCCGGACCGGCAAGACGATCGTCGAGCTGGACCGGCTGCTCGCGCACCTGGCCGACGTGCGGCAGCTCGGCTACGCGGTGGACGACGAGGAGGACGCCGAGGGCATCTTCTGCATCGGCAGCGCCGTGCACGACCACGAGGGCCGGTGCGTCGGCGCGGTCAGCGTCACCGGGATGAAGCTGGACATCCCCGCCTGGCGGCTGCAGGAGTTCGGCCACGCGGTGCGCGACGCCGCCCGGCACATCTCCACCGACCTCGGCCACCGCGACGACGACGGCTGACAGCCAGAGTCACCGGCAGGCGACCAGAGTGCCAGCGTCGCCGAGCAGGCGACCAAAGTGCCAGGGTCGCCGAGCAGGCGACCGGACAGCCGCGGGCAGCCGCGGGCAGCCGGCCGGATGGTGGGCGACTGCCTTGACGGCCGGGGCCGGCCGACCTAAGCTGGCGCAACCTCGCGGCGGTAGGCCGTCACGGGGGTTGGCCGACATCCACGCGTCGCAGCCCCGACCGCGGATCTCCCCTCGGCCCGCTCCGCCTTCGTCGCGCACTGTCCCGGCCCTGCCGAACGGATCGGTCGCTTGCCGACCCCTCCGAAGGGCGAGACGTCTGATGAACGATGCAGCTCCAGCTCCCGAATCCCACGGCCGCGGCAGACGCGCGCTGCTGGCCGGTGCCGCCGGCGCCGGCGGCCTGCTGCTCGCCGCCACGGCCAGCAGCCCGGCGCAGGCAGCGCCGCACCCGGCGCCGCCGGCGTACCGGTTCGGCTCCGTCGGCGAGTTGCTCGCCGCGAAGCACCCGGCCGACGGTGCGGTGGCGCTCGTGGCCGGCTACCACTCCCCGGCGACGGCGGTGGCGGTGGCTACCGGTGGGATGCCGCGGCGACCCGCGCCGGCAACGGCGGTACCGTGCTGGATCCCTCTCGCGGCAAGGCGAAGCGCGGCCGGTGGCTGGCGCTGCACGCCGGCACGTTCGACTTCCGCCGGTTCGGCGTGTCCGGCCCCCAGGCGCCCGCCGACGCGGCGCTGTCGGCGATGGTCGCCGACCCGGCGATCGCCCGGATCGAGGCGCACACCGACCTGAACTTCGTCCGCCGGCACACCTTCTCCCGGAGCCGGATCGAGATCGACTTCGGCGGGCACACGGTGACCACGAAGGGCATCGAGCAGGCCAGCCACGACCCGGACGTCAGCCCGTTCCAGGCGGTGCTCTACTTCCGCGGCACGCCGTCCGACTCGTCGATCTCGTGCACCACGACCGAGGCGATCGCCGAGCTGTCCGACGTGTTCCAGGTCGCCGACGCCGCGAAGTTCGGCGTGGGCAGCTGGTACGCGGTCGAGGTCAACCCGCTGTCCGGCAAGTACGAGCGGGAGCTGCAGAAGCTGCTGCAGGTCACCGAGATCGTGGACGGCACGCACGTGCGGGTGAACTACCAGAACGGCTGGCCGTTCGCGGCCGGGCGGACGTTTCGCTGGACGAAGGTCGAGCCGGTCACCGACGTACGGATCGGCAACCTGCGGTTCGTCGGCTCCGGCGGCACCCCGTACGCGGAGTCCGACTGGCCGAAGCCGGACCCGGACGAGTGGAACGGCTCGCACCCGTTCGCGTTCGAGTACGCGGTGCGCTGCGACGTCGCCGACGTGCACGCGGTCGGCACCTTCTGGCCGGTGGTGATGCGCCGCTGGGGCACGTTCTTCCGCACCGAGCGCTGTTCGATCGCCAACCCGCCGACCGTCTTCTACGGCGGCGCCGGTTACCTGACGCAGAACATCTACTGCCTGTACGGGCACGTCGAGGACTGCCACAGCAGCAACGCCCGGCACCTCACCGACTTCGTCAACGCCGCGTACTGCTACGTGACGAACTGCCACGGCGACGGGGACGACGCTGGCGGTAACCCGTTCACCACGCACGGCCAGTACGAGCACGACATCGTGTTCACCGGCTGCTCGGGGCTGATGGACATCGCCAACAGCGGCTCCGCCTGGGGTACCGCGGCGAAGCGGTTCACCATCCGCCGGCACGTGATGTCCTGGTTCGTGGCCAGTACCAGGATCAGCGACCTGACGTTGGAGGACGTCGAGGTCGTCCCGCGCGCCACGTTCGACCCGGACGGCAAGTTCCTGGTCAACGCCGACGGGCTGCAGATGCGCGGCTGCTCCGGGAAGACGTTCGCGGTGGCGAAGGTGTCGTCCCGCTCGTCCCGGCCGAACGTGATCAGCGGCTGCACGTTCGAGGTCGCGTCCGCCGGCGTGCTGGTGCAGACCCCGGTCGACGTGCCGGTGCACTTCGACCGCTGCACCTTCACCGACGCCAGCGGTTTCGAGTGCCACGGCAGCGGCCCGGTGTACCTGACCGACTGCACCGTCACCGGGAAACCCGGCGGCAAGCCGATCTCGTTCGCGGGCACCGACGTGGTCGTCTCCGGCGGCCGCTACACCGACACCGGGTTCGTTCTGACCGCCGCCCGCGACCAGCGCCTGCATCTGGGCGGCGGCGCCCGCCTCGCCGGTACGAACGCGGCGAAGGCGTTGCTGTCCCGGGGCAGCGGCGACAAGACCGTCAGCTGGGAACTGGCCGACTACGACAGCTCCGCGGACGACGGCACCGCGCACGTCGCGCTCGCCGCAGGCACCAACCGGTACACCGCGGTCGGTGCCCGGTTCACCGGCGGGACGCTGTCGCTGTCACCGCAGGCGTTCGGCCGTGGCTCCTTCCTGCTGCAGACCGGCTGCGTCGAGTCCGGCGTGAACCGGACGGCGTACCCGCCGGCCGGCGACCGGGTGCACACCGGCAACAACCTGAGCGTCTGAGCCCTCGTCCCGGCGGCGTCGCGAGCGCCGTCACCCTCCCTGACTCTTCAGGAGAACTCATGGAATCGGAATCTGCCGGCGCGCCCACCCGCGGCCGCCGCGCGCTGCTGGCCACCGTCGCCGGGGCCGGCGGCCTGCTGCTCGCCGGCGCCGCCGCCTCCCCGGCGCAGGCCGCCCCCGCCCACCAGGACCCGGTGTACGGCCTCACCCGGATCGCCGACCTGCTCGCCCTGAGCACCGGGAAGCTCGACGACGGTGCGGTCGCGCTGGTCGCCGGCTACCACACCGCCGGTGACGGTGGCGGCGGCGAGTACCGTTGGGACGCCGGCTCGGCCCGCGCGCACGACGGCGGGACCGTGCTGGATCCCTCCGGCGGCAAGGCGAAGAAGGGCCGCTGGCTCGCCCTGCACGACGGCGTGTTCGACTTCCGGCGCTTCGGCATCACCGGACCGAAGACCAACGCGGACGCGGCACTGGAGGCGATGGTCGGCGACCCGAGCATCTGGCGGATCGAGGCGCACACCGACCTCAACTTCGTCCGGCGGCACACCCTGGCGCGCAGCAACATCGAGCTCGACTTCGGCGGCCACACCGTCGGCAGCAAGGGCATCGAGGCCAACACGCACGACAACCCGTTCGGCGCGGTGCTCTACTTCCGCGGCACGGTGGCGAAGGACTCGATCACGTTCACCAGCACCGAGGCGATCGCGGAGCTGTCCGACGTGTTCCAGGTCGCCGACGCCGCGAAGTTCACCGTCGGCGACTGGTACGCGCTGCAGGTCAACCTGCTCAACACGACCTGGGAGCGGGAGCTGCAGAAGCTCGTGCAGGTCACCGAGATCGTCGACGAGACGCACGTGCGGGTGAACTACCAGAACGGCTGGCCGTTCGCCGCCGGCCGCACCTTCACCTGGACCAGGGTCGAGCCGGTGGTGAACGTGACGGTACGCAACATGGTGTTCGTCGGGGTGGGCGGCGACGAGCTGTCCGGCTCGCATCCGCTCGCCTACGAGTACACGGTGCGCTGCGATGTCTCCGGCATCCACGGTACCGCGACGTTCTGGCCGGTGATCATGCGGCGCTGGTGCACGTTCTTCCACACCGCGCAGTGCTCGCTGGTCAACCCGCCGGACGTGGACTACGGCGGCGCCGGCTACCTGACCCAGCAGATCTACTGCCTGTACGGGCACGTCGAGGACTGCCACACCTCCAACGCCCGGCACCTCAACGACTGGACCGCCTCCGCGTACTGCTACGTGACCAACTGCCACGGTGACGGGGACGACCAGGGGCCGTTCGTCACGCACGGGCAGTACGAGCACGACCTGGTCTACACCGGCTGCTCCGGGCTGATGACGTTCGCCAACAGTGGCGCGCCGTGGGGCTCCTCGGCCAAGCGGATCACGGTACGCCGGCACGTCTGTTCCTGGTTCGTGGCCCGGGTGAAGGTCACCGACCTGACGCTGGAGGACGTCCGGGTCATCGGCAAGAAGGGGCTGGACGGCTCCGGGATGATCTGGGTGAACGCCGACGGCGTGCAGCTGCGCGGCTGCCAGGCCAGCGACACGTTCATCGTCTCCCAGTCGTCGAACCGGTCCGGCCGGGCGAACATCATCTCCGGCTGCGACATCCCGGCCACGCCGACCGCCGGGGTCATCTACCCGGGTCAGCAGGGCAACGAGGTGGTGCAGGCCAACGTCACCAACCCGCTGTACTTCGACCGGTGCACGTTCCGCGGCGTCAACGGAAACGCGTTCAACGGCACCGGCGAGCTGCACTTCACCGACTGCGTGTTCACCGGCGCGGACGACTCGCTGCCGGTCACGCTCGCCGCCGCGGCGGTGACCATCGACGGCGGTACGCTGACCGACGTCGGGCTGCAGCTCACCGCGGCCAAGGGCCAGCTGCTGCGCATCGGCGGCGGCGCCGTGCTCTCCGGTACCAACCATGCCAAGGCGTTGCTGTCCCGCGGCGACGGTGCCGCGACCGTCCGGTGGGAGCTCGGCAGCTACTCCAGCACCGCGGCGAACGCCGGCACCGCGCACCTCGCGCTGAAGTCGGGCACCAACCAGTACCACGCGACCGGCGCGCGGTTCACCGGCGGCACGCTGTCGTTGGCGGGCAAGGCGTTCGGCGGCGACTCGTACCTGCTGCACACCGGCAACGTCGAGTCCGGCGTCGAGCGCGACCTCCCGGCCGACGGCGAGCGCGTCCAGACCGCCGGCAACCTGCGCATCTGACCGTACCGGGCCGGCCGCCGGCGGGCCGGCCGGCCCGCCGCCCCGACGGCGGCGTCCGACCCGCCCCGGCGGCTCGCCCGCACGCCATCCGCGCGCGGTTTGAGCGATCGCTCAAATCCTGCTACGGTGCCTGTCGACCACCGGCGGAAGCGGAGGCGGCGCGATGGCGGATACCCGTACCAAGCTGATGGACGCGGCGCTGCGGGTGCTGCGCGATCGGGGTGTCGCCGCCGCCTCGGCGCGGGTCATCGGCACCGAGGCCGGGGTCAACCAGGCGCTGGTCTTCTACCATTTCGGCACCGTCACCGACCTGCTCGCGGCGGCCTGCCGGTACGGCAGCGAGGCGCGCGTGGCCGCC
Source organism: Actinocatenispora thailandica (assembly GCF_016865425.1). NCBI lineage: Bacteria > Bacillati > Actinomycetota > Actinomycetes > Micromonosporales > Micromonosporaceae > Actinocatenispora > Actinocatenispora thailandica. The sequence continues at coordinate 4,353,269 of NZ_AP023355.1, forward strand.
TACCGGGAACGGTTCGCCACGGTCGGCTCGCTGCCCGAACTGCTCGCCGTCGGCAGGTCGCTGCACGAGCAGGAACGGCAGCTCGGCAACGTCGCGGTGCTCGGCCAGGCGCTCGCCGGCGCGCAGGGCGACCCGGCGCTGCGGCCGGCGGTGGCCGAGGCGCTCGACCGCTGGGTGGCCGAACTCGACTCGGTGCTGGCCCGGCTGCTCGCCGACAGCCCGCTCGCCGGCATCGCCGACAGCACCGGCATCGCGCGCGCGGTCGCCGCCGCGTTCATCGGCCTGGAGCTGTACGAGGGAGTCGACGCGCCGGCCGCCGGCGACGCGTTCGCCGCGCTGGAGCGGCTCGCGGTGCTCGCCGAGGTGGTCGACGATCTCGGCCCGGTCGCCCGGCGCGCGCTGCGCTCCCGGCTGCGTCGCGCCGGTGCGCCGGCATGAGCCGCACCCGTTCGCGGCTCGACGCGACCGGCGGGCGGTGGCACGGCACGGTGCACCGGGTGGCCGCGGTGACGGTGACGCTGGTCTGGTGGTACGAGGGCAGCTGGGAGAAGATCCTGGCCGGCAGCGCCGACCAGCGGGCGATCGTGGCATCGGTGCCGTGGCTGCCGGCCAGCCTGGTGTCCGATGCGGTCCTGGCGATCGGCATCGCCGAGATCGGGCTCGGCCTGTGGGTACTGACCGGCGTGCGGCCCCGGCTCGCCGCCCTCGCGCAGACCACCGCGCTGGTCGCGTTCAACGCCGGCGGCCTGGCGTTCGGCCACCGGTACCTGACCCAGCCGGCGGCGATGCTCGCCCGCAACGTGACGTTCCTCGCCCTCTGCTGGCTGGTGGCGTTGTCCGCCGGGCGATCCGGGCGGCGACCGTGACCGGCGGCACCGGATGGCGGGCGGGGCGGCTCACCCCGGGCCGGGGTGCCCGGCTGGTGTTCGGCCAGATGTACGAGGATCCGCAGGTGGAGCTGGCGGAGTTCCCGCCCGGGAGCCGGGTGCTCGCGATCGCGTCGGCCGGCGACACCGCGGCGGCGCTGGCCGCGGCCGGGCACCGGGTGACTGCCCTCGATCTCAATCCGGTGCAGCTCCGGTACGCGGCGAGCCGGCTCGCCGGTGCACCGATCCGGCCGGGTCAGGCCGAGCGGATGCTCGCCGCCGGGCGAGCGGCGCTGCGTGCGGTGGCACCGGACTGGCGGCCGGGCCGGCTGGCACCGTTCCTGCGCCTGACCGACCCCGCCGACCAGATGGCCTGGTGGGACGAACGGCTGGACCGGGGCGCGCTGCGGACGCTGCTGCGCCCGCTGCGGTACGCCGGCCTAGCGGTGCGGCCCGAGCTGGCCGCGGCGGTGCCGAACCGGTTCGACAGGGTGCTCCGGGATCGGTTGCGGGACGGGTTGTCCCGGCACCCGAACGCGACGAATCCGTTCCTGCGCCGGCTGGTGCTCGGCGCCGGATCGGTCGGTCCCGGCGCACCCGGCTGCCGCCGTACCGCAGCGCCAGGCGGTTCGGCCCGTCCGGGCCGGGCGGATCCCGCCGGCCCGCGGCCGGCCCGGAGCGACGCCGGGCCGACGCCGGCCCGGGGCAGTGTGCGGTTCGTGCTGGCCGACGTGGTGGAGCACCTCGGTACCGGCCACCCCGGCCGCTACGACGCGGTCACGCTGTCCAACGTCACCGACGGCACGACCGTCCACTTCCGACGGACGCTCGTCACCGTGCTGCGGCACGGGCTTCGCCCCGGTGGACCGATCGTGCTGCGCGGTTTCGGCAGCACGGCGCCGCTCGACGCCGACCTCGGCTGGCAGGACCGGACCGATCGGGACCGCTGCCCGTTGTGGGGCACCGTGTCGGTGGGGGCGGTGCGATGATCGAGCGACTGCGGCGACATCCGGTGCCGATGGCCACCCGGTTCGGCCATTCCGTCGTCCTCAGCTACGCGTTGCCGGCCGCCGTGCTGGCGCCGTTACTGCCGGCCGGGCTGCGCCTCGACACCTACAGCGGGTTCGGCTTCGTCGCCATCGGCGTGGTGTCGACCCGGCGGCTGCGGCCCGCGTACCTGCCGTCCCGGATCGGCCTGGATGCGGTGCTGGTCGGCTACCGGATCATGACGGCGTTCGGCACCCCGACCGGGCGCACCATGCGTGGCTTGTACGTGCTGCGCAGCGACACCGACCGCCGGCTGCTGCGGCTCGGCGCCAACGCCCTCACCCGGTACCACTATCACCAGGCCCGGATCCGCGACACCAGCACCGACACCTGTGTCCGGATCGACGTGAGCACCGTGGATGGCCGCGCGGAGCTGGCGCTGCGGGCCGACATCTCGGCCGAGTCGGGCCTGCCGGAAGGGTCACCGTTCGCCACGATGGGCGACGCCCGCCGGTTCGCCGGCCCGCTGCCGTACACCTTCGATCACGAGCCGAGCACCGGCTCGATCGTCGTGGTGAAGGCGTTCCGGTCCGCCTGGCGACCGCGACCGGTGGCGGTGACCGTGCCGCGACCGGGATTTCTGGTTCGCGGACCGTTCGCCGGCACCAGACCGGTGCTGGCCAACGCCTTTCACGTCGCCGACCTCGACTACGGCTGGCACCGCGGGCGGGCGTACGCACCGGACGGGAGCCCGCGATGAGCACCACCGGGGTGCGCCGGGTCGTCGCGTTCAACTGGCCGAAGTACGCCGCCGCCGCCCTGCTCGCCGCGGGCGGCACCGCGCTCCCCGGCCGGCTGCCCACGCCGGTCCGCCGCGCACTGCGTACCGGCGCCGCGCTCACCGCCGCCGGTACCGCGGCGAGCCTGGCCGCCAGCTGGTGGGTCTACGACCGTTCCGCGCTGTACGAGTGGGGCTGGATACGACCGCTGCTGCCCGCGCGGCTGCACCGGCACGCCGTGGTCACCACCGGGCTGGACGAGGTGAGCGGGGCGCTGCGCCGGCAGCACCCGGCCGCGCGCGGCGTGCTGCTGGACTGCTACCGCGACACCGTGTCCGGTTCGATCCGCCGAGCTCACCGCGGTCAAGCGCCGGGCCACGCCGGTTGGCCCTGCCGGCCCGACGCCCTGCCGCTCGGCACCGGCAGCCTGGACGCCGTCGTCACCGCGCTGGCCGCACACGAGCTGCGCCGGCCGGCCCAACGCGCCGCCCTCTACGCCGAGGCGGCCCGGGTGCTGCGGCCGGGCGGCCGGCTGGTCGTGGTCGAGCACCCGCGCAACGCGGCGACGATCGCCGCGTTCGGCCCGGGCGCCTGGCACTTCCACCCGCGCCGTGCCTGGCTGCGGCCCGCCGGGCCGGCCCGCCTGCGGTTGGTCGGCGAGCTGTCGATGACGCCGTTCGTGCGCGGTTGGGCGTTCCAGCGGTGATGGTGCCCGCACTGCGCGCCGTCGGCGCGGTCCTCGTGCTGCTGGGCCTCGCGCACCTGGCTCTGCCGTACGGGATGGGTTGGTTGCGCGAGTTCACCGCGCTGACCGCGCTGACCCGCCGGATCATGCACCTGCACACCGGGTTCATCGGCCTGGCCTGCGTACTGGGCGGCCTGCCGCCGCTGCTGCTCACCGGCGACCTGCTGGCCGGCGGGCGGCTCGCGACCGCGATCCTCGCGGGTGAATGCGTCTTCTGGGGTGCCCGCTGGGCCTGCCAGTTCGCCGCCTTCAGCCCGTCGATCTGGCGCGGCTCGCCGGTCCGTACCGCGGGTCACGTCGGGTTCGCCCTGCTCTGGAGCTGGATCACCGCGACCTTCGGCATCGCGCTGCTCACCGCCACGTGGTGACGGCACTCCGGCCCACCCGGGTACCGGCTAGGCTCCCGCCGGGCGCGGAGCATCCGGTCGCCCTGGGCATGGAGAGCGAGGGCCGATGGTGAAGCAGGTGGCGACGGGGGTACTGCTCGGGCTGGCGATCGGCGACGCGATGGGCTTCCCCACCGAATTCCAGGACGTCGCGCGGATCGCGGCGACGTGCGGCCCCTGGCGCGAGCTGGCGCTGCCGGTGTCCGGCGGTATCGCGTACGTCAGCGACGACACGCAGCTGACGCTCGCGCTGGGCGAAGCGCTGCGCGAGGTGACCGGAACCGGGCCGCTGACACCGCAGCGGATGGAGCCCCCGACCCGTGCGCACTTCGTGGACTGGTGGGCATCGCCCGACAACAACCGCGCCCCGGGTGCCACGTGCCTGCGGGCCTGCCAGGAACTCGGCCAGGGTGGCCGGTGGCAGGCCGCGAGCCAGCTCGGGTCGAAGGGATGCGGCGCCAACATGCGGGTGGCGCCGGTCGCGCTGGTACCCGGGCTCGATCCGGCGACGCGGTCCGGTGCGGCGCAGTTGCAGTCGGCGCTCACCCACGGGCACCCGACAGCGCTCGCCGCCAGTGACCTGACCGCGCACGCCATCCGGCTGCTGGTGGATGGCGCCGAACCCGCCGAACTGGTGGGTCTGCTGCGCCGTCATGCCGAGCAGCACCGGTCGAACTACCGCGCCGACTGGCTCGGTGATCTCGCCGAGCACGGCCACGACCCGGATCCGGTGTCGTTCATCGCCCGCGGCTGGGACGAGTGCCGGGACGCCCTCGACCGGCTCGACGACGCGCTCGCGGTCGCCGATCCGGACACCGACCCCTGTCTGGCCACCGGTGCCGGTTGGATCGCGGAGGAGGCGCTCGCGACGGGTCTGTACTGCTTTCTCCAGTTCACCGACGACCCACCCGCAGTGGTTCGCCGGGCGGCGTACTCGTCCGGCGACTCCGACTCCATCGCCGCGCTCGCCGGCGCCTTCGCCGGTGCGTACCACGGTGCCGGCGGCTGGCCGGCCGAGTGGACTGCGGCCATCGAGTACCGCGAGCGGCTGCTCGCTCTCGGCGCCGCCTGGGACGGCTGAGCGGCCCGGCCCGGGCCCGGCGAGGTCGGTTCCCGGCGGGTACGGATCGGCCCCGGCACGATCAGGAATCGAGAAGCGGCGACGGCGGGCCCTGGTTAGCGTGATCGTGGGTATCCGGTGGCGCCGGCAGTGGTCACCACCGGAGCCCGGAACGCGCACCGCTCGCCGCCCCGGCGTACCCGGGAAAGGCGCCGACATCCGGAGGTACGTCACCATGGCGGACAACAAGCCCGCGAAGCCCGCTGCCCGGAAGGCCGCCGCCAGGTCGGCGCCCAAGTTCACCGCGGAGGAGCGCGCCGCGATGCGGGAACGCAGCCGGGAGTTGAAGAAGAGCAAGTCCCGGGCGGACGGGGAGAGCGACCTGCTGGCCAAGATCGCCGAGATGACCGGCTCGGACCGGGAGATCGCCGAACGGCTGCACGCCCTGATCACCGCCACCGCCCCGGAGCTGGAACCCAAGACCTGGTACGGGATGCCCGCCTACGCCCAGGACGGCAGCGTGCTCTGCTTCTTCCAGCCGGCGCAGAAGTTCAAGGCCCGCTACGCCACGCTCGGCTTCAACGACAAGGCGATGCTGGACGACGGGGCGATGTGGCCGACCTCGTTCGCGCTGACCGCGCTGACGCCCGCGGACGAGAAGCGCATCGTGGCCCTGATCAAGCGCGCTGTCGCCTGAGCAGCCGGCGGCCGGCGCAGCCGACCGCGACCAGCGCCCCCGCCGCGACGCGCGCCGGCCGAGCCACCACCGGCTCCCGCCGGCCGAGCACCACCGGCTCCGCCGAGCCACTGGCGGCTCGTGCCGAGCGCGCCGCCGGCCGGCGGGAACCGGCCGGCGGCGCTGCTACTCGGTCAGCTGCAACCGGCGCTGCAGCAGCCGGCCGACCGGCGGCAGCGCGGCGAGCCGCAGGGGCAGGTCGCGCAGGAACAGCCGGGTCCGGTCGGCCGGCGCGTACAGGCCCCGGACCTGCCGGCCGAGCCGCTGCTTCTGCTCGGCGTACGGGCGCAGGCCGGTCTCCCACTCGGCCAGCGCGGCGTCGACGTCGGCGCCGTGCCGTTCCAGCGCGGTACCCAGCGCGTCGGCGCCGGCCACCGCGAGCGAGGCGCCGAACCCGGCGAACAGCGTGACGCACCAGGCCGCGTCGCCGATCAGCGCGACCCGGCCACGGCGCCAGGACGGCAGCACGATCTGGCTGATCGAGTCGAAGTACACCTCGTCGGTGCCGGCGAGCTGCTCCAGCACCTCCGGTGCCGCCCAGCCCATCCGGTCGTACGCGGCCGGTAGTGCGAGCTGCGGACCGGCGGCGAGCTCGGCGGCGGCGTCGCTGGTGCGGTACCCGAAGAAGGCGGTGGGGCGGCGATCGCCGGTCGCGATGATCGCCAGGGTACGGCCGGCCTCGGTCAGCGTCTCGGTCGCACCCGGCGTGACGCCGGCGGGGAGCCGGTCCAGGGTGAACACCCCGACCATGTGGTCCAGGTCGAGCCGGAAGTCGCGTTCCGGGCCGAACGTGTCGGCGCGGGTCGCCGAGTGCAGTCCGTCCGCACCGACCACCAGGTCGGCCCGGACCGAGGTGCCGTCGCTGAGCTGCACGGTCGCCGCCGAGCGGTCCTGCTGTACCGCGGTGAGGGTGGTACCGAACCGGATCTCCACGTCCGCGGCGACCGCCCGGTAGAGCACGTCCTCGATGTCGCCGCGCATCAGGTTGAGGGCGCGGCGGCCGAGCATCGCCCGTACCGTCGGGCCGGGGACGGTGAACCGGCGCTCGCCGGACGGCTTGAGGTAGTTCATCCGGTCCGGGGTGAGGTGCTGGTCGGCCAGCTCGCCGAGGATGCCCATCCGTTCGGCCGCGTCGTACCCGATGCCGGAGAACGTGACGGTGTAGCCGCCGGTGCGCCGCACCGGCGCCCGCTCCACCACCAGCGGGCTCCATCCGGCCTGCCGCAACCGGAGTGCGGTGGCCAGGCCGGCGATGCCGGCACCGATGATCACTGCCTTCTTGCTCATGATCCGCCTCGTTCGTCTGCGCCCACCCGGTACGCCCGGGCCGGGTCCGACCGGACCGACCTGCTGCTCGGCCGAGCGGCGTGCGGTCCGGTGTGGGTACAGCGTAGCATAAGTTTCAGAGATCTCTGAAACTTTGAAGCACACAGAGTTCTCGATACGCTGACCACGGATGACGAAGAGGAGACGGCGATGACCGAGCCGACCGACCGACGACTGGCCGAACTGGCCGAGTCGTTCGCGCTGACCATGGCGCAGAGCGGGATGCAGAAGGCCACCGCGCGGGTGCTGGCCGCGCTGCTGTTCAGCAGCGACGAGACCATGACCGCCGGCGAGCTGGGCGAGCAGTTGCAGCTCAGCTCCGGCTCGGTGTCCGGCGCGATCAAGCAGCTGACCCCGATCGGCCTGATCGAACGGGTACCGGCACCCGGCAGCCGCCGCGACCACTTCCGCGTCCGTAGCGGCGCCTGGGCCACCCTGATGGGCGGCCAGAACGCGATGTTCCACGTCATGCAGCACGCCGCCCGGGACGGCATCGACATCGCGGGGGCCGACAGCGTCACCGGCCGGCGGCTCGACGAGATGCACGACTTCTACCGCTACATGGCTACCGAGCTGCCCGCCCTCATCGACCGCTGGCACCGGCAGTACCACGGCGGCGCGAGCTGAGTTTGCCATTCCGGCAAGGAAAGTCGCCGGCGAGCCCGGCTGCCGGCACGCTGCGGGCAGGACCGAGCCGGACCGAACGGGAGTGACCATGGACGGCGATTACTGGGACGAGCGGTACCGCGAGCGCGGGCAGCTGTGGAGCGGTCGGCCGAACGGCGTGCTCGTCGACGAGGCGTCGGCGCTGCCGCCCGGCCGGGCGCTGGACGTCGGCTGTGGCGAGGGCGCCGACGCGCGATGGCTCGCCGGGCGCGGCTGGCAGGTCACCGCGATCGACATCTCGGCGGTCGCGCTGGAGCGGGCCGCCGCCAGTACCGACGATGCTGCCGTCACGTTCACCCAGCTCGATCTCGCCACCACGGCACCGCCGCGGGGCAGCTACCAGCTGGTGTCCGCGCAGTACTTCCCGCTGCCCCGGCAGCCGGATCATGCCGCGCTGCGCCGGCTGCTGGCCGCGGTCGGGCCCGGGGGCACGCTGCTGGTCGCCGGGCACGATGTCGCGGAGCTGCCGGCACACGCCCACGGCGGCCCCGATCCCGCCGACTTCTACCGACCCGACGAGATCGCGGCGATCCTGGACGATGGCTGGACGGTGCTGATCGACGAGGTCCGGCCGCGGGTCCGCGCCGCGCCACCCGGCACCGCGCACACCCGGGACGCGGTGCTCGTCGCCCGCCGCCGCTGACCGCACCCACCCTGCGTACTGCGTCACACCAGCGCCCGAAGGCGTGACGGCGCGGCGTGTCGTGCGTTGCACGGAATGCGTCCCGTCCCCCGGGACGCGCACGGTCGCTGCCGGCCGGTTGTCCTTCCTCGGTTCCCGGTCGGCAGCCCGTGGCGCCGCCGCTCGACCGGCCCGGGTGCCCACCAGCCGGCTTCGACGGCGCGCCCCGCATCTCCGCGCCGGGCCGACCGGCCCGGACCGACCGGCTCAGCGCGACAGCGCGCAGTCGATGATCGCCCCGGCAGGGTCCGGCGCCACGTCGGCCGGGACGGAGGCGGACCGATCGAGGGTCCGGCGCAACACGGTGGAGAGCTGCTCCGGGTACCGGATCCACGGGATGATGCCGGCCCGGTCCAGAACGCTCGCGTTCGCTTGGCCGTGCCCGGGCAGCGGCCGGTAGGTGAGCACCGGCAGGCCGGTCGCGAGCGCCTCCAGGCTGGTCAACCCGCCACCGTTGTGCACCACCAGGTCGACCGCGCGCAGCAGCGTCGGCATGTCGTCCACCCAGCTGAGCGGCACCAGGCCGGGTACCGCGGTGAGCCGCTGGTACAGGGTCCGGTAACGGCCGCAGACGACGACCGGGGTGGCGAGGCCGGTGCCGGCGACCTCGCAGGCGGTGCGTTCCGGCCGGCCGAGGCCGAGCGAGCCGGCAACCACCAGCGCGAGCTTCCCGGTCGGCGGCAGCCGGAACGCCCGGCGAGCCGCCGCGACCTCGGCGTCGGTACCGGCCGGCCGGAAGTCCGGCGACACGGCCGGGGCGACCCGCCGCACGCCCGCCGCCCCGAGCCGCCGTGCCTCGATCGCGGTCACGTCGTAGGTGGCCAGGCAGCGGTCCACGCCGGCGGCGATCCAGGTACGGTGCACGGACGGATCGGTCAGGTAACTGATCACCGGCACCCGGAGGAATCCGGTGCGGCGCAACCGTCCCAACACCTGGCTTGCCAGCGGATAGGTCGAGACCACGGCGACGGTGTCGGGGCGTACCAGCCGCAGGATCCGACGGTCGGCGCCGTGCACCGCCCAGGCCGCGAAACCGGTCGGCGCGGCGCGGTCGAAGACCCGTACGGTCGCCTGATAGCTCCACGGCGCGGCGGCCAGCTGACGGTAGTAGCCGGTGGTGAGCAGCAGGGCGAGCGAGCGTGGCAGCAGTTCGAGCAGGTCGTACCGGTCGGTCTTGTACCCGGCAGCGCCGAGCCGCCGGGCCAGTTCGGCGGCGGCGCCGTCGTGCCCGGCACCGATGCTGGCCGAGATGATCGCGACGTGGCTCATCGGGGGCACGCCTTTCCGCGCGGCCGGGGTTGCGCGGTCGCACGCGCTGGTTCGAGGGGTTGGTCGGCAGCCGCGGGCCCGCCGAGCTGGTGCCGCGTGGCGCGCGTCGGCCGACCGGTGCCCGGTTCCCGGGCTACCGGTCGGAGGCGTCGTTCCATCGCGTGGCCAGCCACGCTCCCGACTACGACAGGGAGTGTAGTAACAATGCCTACGACACTCAAGCGTCGTAGCTCACCCGAACCGCCGACCCGGCACACCGTCGCGGCGGGTCATCGGTCGGCCGCCGCGGGTCAGCGGTCCCGGGCGGCGAGGGGGGCCACCCGCAGCCGGCGCGCCCCCGCCGCCACCGCCAGCCCACGGTCAGGCGCTGGCCGGCCCGGCCGGGACGGCGGGCACCGGAGGCAGATAGCGCTCGCACGGGCACTGGGGCCCGGCGAGGTCCGGGTGCTCCACGCAGCGGTCCTCGGGCGAGTCGTGGTAGCAGACGTCGTCGTGGTCGACGTCGGGGTGGCCGCAGTGGTGGCACCCGGCAGGCATGGCAGTCCCCCTCGCCCGGGCCGCCGCTGCGGGCCCCGGTGCGTCCCCAGGTCGGCGGCCCCAGCCGGGGCGTACCGCCGCTGGCCTGCCGGAACCGTGTGAGCGCGCCGAGCGTACGCGGTGCACGACAAGGCCCCGGCAAGCGTGCGGCAAGGCCGCCGCACTGCCGCCCCCGGGTACGGTCAGCGGCGGGTGGCGGCGCGGGCCAGCACCCAGGCGACCGCGGCGGTGCCGAGCGCGGCGGCGAACACCGCGGCGGTACCCGCGAGCGGGTGGACCGCACCGACCGCGTAACACAGCAGCGAGACGACGAGCCCGATCCCGCCCAGCGCGGCGGAGCGCAGTACCCGGCGGGCCGGTGGCGCCGGGTCGGTGCCGGCACCGCGCTGCTCCCAGCTCCAGGCACCCAGCTCGGCGGCGACGAACAGCAGCACCCCGAGCGGGCCGAGCAACCAGGTCCGGTCCGTGGCCAGCAGGCCGAGTACCGGCGGGGCGCTGGCCAGCAGCGTCAGGCCGAAGCGGTCGTCGCGGGCGAGGAGGCCGAAGACCGCGGCGGCCAGTGCCAGCACCGCGCAGCAGGCGAAGATCGGCCGGGCGTTGGCCGGTCCGAGCGCGAGCGCCACCGCGTTCACGACGATGACGCAGCCCAACGAGCCGGCGGCGAGGAGCAGCCGCGGGCCGGTCACCGGGCGGCCCGGAGCGAGCGGCGGCCGGCGCGGCGCAGGCCGCCGACCACGGAACGGGCCAGGCCGCCAGGACCGACGGTGACGACCGGGATGCCGACACCGGTCAGCGCGGCGCGGCGACGGTCGATCTCCAACCGCCACAGCCGACGCGCGACCACCTCGGTGCTCGACGTGGGCGGCGGCAACGCGTCGCCGGCGTCCAGTACCGCGACCGCGACCGTGCGCCCCTTGGACCGCCACTCCTGGCAGAACCGCACCACGCTGCGCTGGTACAGCGAGGTCAGCGCGATCACCAGCGCCGACTCGGGCACCGGCAGCCGGTGCGAGACCCAGTTGTGGCTGGTGGTGTCCACCGCGTCGGCTCCCATCGCGAGCATCGTCTCCAGCAGCTGGTACTTGGCGCGCTCGCCACCGGCCGGATGCAGCGTGCGCCAGCCGCCGCCGAGACCGATCAACCCGACCCGGTCGCCGGCCTGCAGGTGTACCGAGGCGATCGCCCAGGCCGCGCGGGCGGCCCGGGCCAGTACCTCGGTGGTGCCGTCGGTGTAGGTGTCGAGGACGACGACGACCTCGCCGGACAGCTCCGGGTGGTGCCGGTTGACGTACGGGCGGCGGTGCCGCGCGGTGGCGCCCCAGTTCAGGTCGCGCAGCCGGTCGCCCGGCTCGTACGGGCGCAGCTCGGCGAACTCGTAGCCCTCGCCGATCCGGCGTGCCTGGTGCACCCCAGCGGCGGTGCGCGACTCGGCCGGATCCAGCAGCCGGTTCAGCCGCTCCACCTGCGGCAGTACCCGCAGCGACGGTCCGGTCGCGACGCGGCCCTGCCACACCAGCAGGCCGCGCGGCGCCCGGGCCCGTACCCACACCTCGCCGACCGGGTGCCGGCCCCAGTGCGCGGCCCGCAGCACCACCGGCAGCCGGACCGGCCCGGCGGCGGCGGGCATCGCCCACCGCGTCGGGTGGCCCGGCACCGCGGCCATCCCGTTCGGCGTGCGGATCAGCACCTCCAGGTCCAGCGGGCCGGACCAGTCGAGGGTGATCTCGCCCCGCAGCAGGTCGCCTTCCAGCAGTTGCTCGGTGTCCACCGTGATGCCCGCGGTGACCGGCAGCGGGCCGGTCCGTGCCAGGCCGAAACCGAGCGCGAGCAGGAACGGCACCGCCAGCGCCACCACCGCGGGGGCGCCGGCGACGACCGCGACGACCAGGGCGCCGATCGCGACCGCCAGGTAGGGCACCAGCCGGCCGTCGCGGCGCGGTGGCAGCATCGTGGGCTGCCCGGTGGGTGCGGTCATCGCCAGTTCGGTGCCGGGACGCGGTCGACGATCTGGCGTACCACGTCGTCGGAGGAGACCCGGCGCGCCCACGCCTCGGACCGCAGCACCACGCGGTGCGCCAACGCCGGTACCGCGATGGCGCGCATGTCGTCGGGGGTGGTGAAGTCGCGGCCGGCGAGGACCGCGATCGCGCGGGACAGCTTGATCAGGGCGAGCGACCCGCGCGGGCTGGAGCCGACCTCCAGTTGCTTGTCCGACCGGGTCGCGGTGACCAGCGCGACCGCGTACTGCGCGATGCTGCGGTCCACGTGCACCTGTTCCAGGCTGGCCTGCATGGTGCGGAACTGCTCGGCGGTGACCACCGGGGTCAGCGGCACGTCGTCCTGGCCGCGGGTGATCCGCTGGGTGAGCAGTTCCAGCTCGTCGTCCGGGGTGGGGTAGCCGACACCGGTGCGCAGCAGGAAGCGGTCCAGCTGCGCCTCCGGCAGCGGATAGGTGCCCTCCGACTCGATCGGGTTCTGGGTGGCGATGGTCAGGAACGGCCGCGGCAGCAGGTGGGTGTTGCCGTCCATGGTCACCTGCCGCTCCTGCATCGCCTCCAGCAGCGCGGCCTGCGTCTTGGCCGGCGCCCGGTTGATCTCGTCCGCCAGCACCAGCTGGGCGAACACCGGGCCGGGCCGGAAGACCGGCGTGGTGGTGGCGAGGTCGAGCACCATCGTGCCGGTGATGTCGGCGGGCAGCACGTCGGGAGTCAGCTGCAGCCGGCGGAACTCCAGCCCGGCGACCGTCGCGAAGGAACGGGCCAGCAGCGTCTTCGCCACCCCGGGCAGGTCGTCGAGCAGCACGTGGCCGTCGGCGAGCAGCCCCGCCAGTACCAGTTCCAGTACGTGCCGCTTGCCGACGACGGCGCGCTCGACCTCGGCGAGGATCCGCTTGGCCGCGGCGGCGGTACCGGCGACGCCCGGCCCGGCTGCCTCGACGCCGATCGAAGGTTGGTCGTTCACAGTCGCTCCACATCGTCGATGATCATGCTCAGGTACTGCAGATGGACGGGCTGGTCGAGCGCGCGGTGCTGGCCGGGCGGCGGCGGCTGGATCAGCGCCCAGGCGGGCGGCGAGATCAGCCGCTGGATCCGTGGCACGTGCTCGGGTACCCGCGCGTCGAGGCCGTGGCTGTCGGCCAGCCGGCGGCGCAGCTCGTCCCGCAGGGTGCCACGGGTGGAGAACGGGATCGCGCCGGCCGGCGCGCTGCGCAGCGTCGCTGCCAGGTCGTCGGTGAGGTCACGCAGCCCGACCGGCAGCTTCCGGTCGAACCGGTCGCCGCCGGTCGCGCGGAACGGCGAGGTCGACGGGTCGGAGCGGGCCGGCCAGCGGACCCGGCGCAGCTGCCACGCCGCCGCACCGGCGGCGAGCAGTGCCAGCAGCAGCCGCAGGACGGTCTCGGCGCCGGCCGGCCACGCCAGGGCGAGCAGCACCGCGGCGATGCTCGCCAGTACCGCAAAGGTGACGCCGCGGCGCAGCAACAGGTTCTCGGTCGCGGGTGGTCCGGCCATCACGCCGCCCCGGTGGGCGCCATCGCGGTCAGGTCCGCCGCGGCCTCGCGCAGCGCGGCGAGTGCGGCATCCCGGTCGTCGACGGTGAGCGGGTGCGGCGAGAACCGGGCCCGCTCGAACAGTTCGGTGAGCGCGCGCAGCGGCTCCGGCCGTACCCGCAGGCCCAGCAGCACCCGGCGCAGGTGTTCCATCGGCGCCTCGTGGTCGTACCGGGCCAGCCCGCAGGCGGCGAGCCCCTCCAGCAGCCGGGCGTACGCCCCGATGATGGCGGTGCGTGGATCCGGGTCGGCGAGCATCGCGTCGATGCTGCCGTGCACCGTCGCCGCCATCGCCTCCCGGGCCTGCGCGAACTCGTCGGGCGCCGGCGCCGGCGCGGCGGTGCGCGGCCGGCGGGCGGCCCGGCCGACCACGATCGCGACCGCCACCAGCGCGGCCAGTACCACCACGCCCACCAGCACGATCAGGATCCAACCCAGCGCGGCCAGGTTCAGCCCGCCGGACGCGTCCGGGTGCCGCGTACCGGCCGACTGCTGCGGAGTGGGGTCGATCGGCGGCGCGGACGGCGCATCCGGCAGGCTCTCCAGGTACCTGTCGACGTCGGTGTGCGACATGCCGGAGCCGCCGCTGTCGTCCAACGCGACGTAGCCGTCGATGGTGCCGTCGCCGTCGGTGTCCACCGCGCCGACCCAGCGACCGTTGCGGCGCACCACGTACAGCCGGCTGGGGCCGAGCCGCGAGGTGGCGTCCTGCTGCCGGACGAAGATGCCGTCGATGGTGCCGTCGCCGTCCAGGTCGACGCCGATGTCGGGCTTGCCGTCGTGGTCGAAGTCGCCGACCCGGGCGGTGCCGACCGGCCTGGCGAGGCTGCCGCCGGCGCCGGCGGTGCCGCCGACCCCGCCGTCCTGCGCGCTCGGGCTCGGCGTCGGGGTCGGGCTCGACGCCGCCGGTGTCGCTGGCGGCAGTCCGGTCCGGGAGATGCCCACCAGCGCCAGCAGCGCCAGCGCGACGACCGCGGCCGGGACCGCGATCCGCAGCGTGTGCCGCAGTCCGCGGTCGCCGGGTCGGGTCCGCAACACCAGCCGCACGATCAGGATCACCAGCACCGTCGCCACCAGTCCGGCGCCGACCACGATGCCGACCGTGACGAGGATGGCGAGCCGGTCCGGCCGGCCGTGCCGCAACGGTGCCAGCACCGAGGTGGCCGATGCGGCGACCGCGAGCAGTGCCAGCGAAACCACCGCGCCGAGCAGGATCCAGCCGGACCGGCCCGGTCCGGTGCTGCGGGGCGGGCCGGGCAGTGGCGGTGGGTTCACCGGCGGGCGGCCGACGGTGTCGGTGCGGCGCGGTCGAGCGGGCACGCCGCATCGACGGCGGCAAGTGGGATCGGCATGGGCACCATTGTGCGGATCGGCCGTACTGAGCGCGATCCCGTAATCAGAGGCAATTGTCACGCGGTGCCGTCGTGGTTTGCCCGGGTCTGTTGCGATCCGCCGTCGGCGATCCGCGTCCGGCGCCGAGCCGCCGGATGCGACAGTTTCGTGCATGGCAACGAACGGGGTGTGCCGGTACGGTCCGAGACAGACCAGGACGAAGGGGTTGCCATGCGCTGGATCCGGACCGGAGTCGCCATTGCCGCCCTGCTCGCGGCGACCACCACCGCCGCGGCGGGCCCGACCGTCACCCCCGCAGCGCACGCCGACGGCGTGCTGCACCCGCAGGCGGCGGCGTTCGCGCACCTCGACCCGTCCGGCTTCACCCTGGACCCGGCCGGTACCGCGGCGAACTACCAGGGGCTGGTGGCGCAACTGGAAAGTGACCCGCGGATCCACCGCACGTCGCTGGACGACGTGCTGTCCTCCGGGGTGGTACGCACCGGCAGCTGGCCGCTGTGCCACCCGACCCACCTGGCGTCGACGTACTCGCCGTCCGGGTTCTGCTGGGACCACGACGACGACACGACCGACCAGTGGGTGCCGCAGGGCATCACCGGCTCCGGCGACGCGTCGGCAACCGGGTACGTGGACGGCAAGCGACTGCTCGCGGCCAGCTGGCACGCACCGTCCGACGCGTTCGCGCGGGTCAGCATCGCCGACTACACCAAGCCTTCGGCCGGCGTGCCCTACCACCACCTGCTGCTCGTCGAGCCGTACCGGAACGCCAGCGGCGGTGCGGACTTCCGCTCGGTGCAGAACGTGCACGCCGACGGGCTGATGTGGTACGGGAACCGGCTGTTCCTCGCCACCGGCACCCGGTTGCAGGTGTTCAGCCTCGACCACATCTGGCAGACGATCACCAGCGGCGGCAACGCCGGCAACGTCGGCCTGTACGCCGACGGCGCGCACGCGCGGTGGCACGCCTGGGCGCTGCCGATGATCGCCGAGTACCGCACGGTGTGGGGCGCCGACGGCGGCTGGGTGTCGTGCAACTCCGCCACCGGCAGCAAGCCCTGCCTCAACTCGATCAGCCTGGCGCCGGACCGGGCGTCGTTCATCACCGCGGAGTACTACGCGCCGACCGACGGCAGCTCACCGGCCGGCGCCCGGGTGATCCGCTGGCCGCTCGCCGACTCGTCGACCGGCCTGCCGGAGACCGGGATCGTGCACGCGACCGAGGCGTACTCGTCGCCGATCTGGCACCTGCAGGGCGCGGCAACGGACGGCACCGCGTTCTACCTCACCGGAGACTGCCCCGGCACGCCACCGTCCGGTACCGATCCGAACGACTGGATCTGCATCCACAAGGCGCTGCCGGACCAGTCGCCGCACGTGCTCACCCAGGGTCCGCCGCTGACCCAGAACCTGTCGTACTGGCCGCAGACCGGCGAGCTGTGGGGCATCAACGAGCGGATCGACACCACGACCGGCGCCCGGGTCGTCTTCAAGATCATCCCGAATCCCTGAGGCCGCAGGCCGGCGACGGTCAGGGCAGCGGGCGGTCCGACGCGTCGTAGCTGCGCCGGGCGGTGTCGACCTCCGGCAGGTGCTCGCCGGCCCACTCCGCGAGGTGCGCGAACAGCGGGGCGAGGCTGCGGCCGAGCTCGCTGATCTCGTACTCGACCCGGGGCGGCACCTCGGGGTGGTAGGTGCGCACCACCAGGCCGTCGCGTTCGAGCTGGCGCAGCCGCTGGGTGAGCACCTTCGGCGTGATGGTGCCGATCCGGCGGGACAGCTCGACGAACCGCTGCCGGCCGAAGGCGTTGAGGCTCCACAGGATCGGCGTCGTCCACCGGCTGAACACGATGTCGACCACCGGGCTGATCGGGCACGCCTGCTCGGCGTCGAGGGCCGGGTCGACGGCCCGATCCTCCGCCCACGTTGCGCTCATCCGCATCCTCTCGGGTTAGCCACTTTCCTCTAGGTACCTACTATCCCGACGATGCTAGCTTTCCCACGTCGCGGCGACAACGCCGCGCCTGAGCTGGGAAAACAGGAGTCATCATGATCGTTGTGACCGGTGCGACCGGCAACATCGGCGGACCGCTGGTCCGGGCGCTCGCGGACGCGGGCGAGCAGGTCGTCGCGGTGTCCCGGACCGCCGCGGAGGTACCGGACGGGGTCACGCACGCCACCGCGGACCTGACCGACGCGACGACGCTGGCCCCGGTACTGGCCGGCGCCGACGCACTGTTCCTGCTGCTCGCCGACCCGCGACTGGACCCGGCGCTGCTCGCCGACACCGCGGTACGGGCCGGGGTGCGCCGGATCGTGCTGCTCAGCTCGCAGGGCGCCGGTACCCGATCGGAGTCGCCGTCGCACGGCTGGTTCCTCGCCGCCGAGAAGGCCGTGCTCGACACGCCTGCGGCGGTGACCGTGCTGCGCCCCGGCGGTTTCGCCTCCAACGCGTACCAGTGGGCGGCGTCGGTGCGGGCCGACCGCACCGTGGCCGCGCCGTACGGGGACGTTTCGCTGCCGGTCGTCGACCCGGACGACATCGCCGCGGTCGCCGCGACGGTGCTGCGTTCCGACGACCACGCCGGCCGTACCTACGTGCTGACCGGGCCGGCCCCGATCTCGCCGCGCCAGCAGGCGGCGGCGCTCGGTGCCGCGCTCGGCGAGCCGGTCGGGTTCTCCGAACTGAGCCGCGCCGACGCGCGGGCCGCGATGCTGGCGTTCATGCCGGGCCCGATCGCGGACACCACCCTCGACGTGCTCGGTCACCCGTCCGCCGAGGAGCGGCAGGTCAGCCCGGACGTCGAGGCGCTGCTGAGGCGGGCGCCGGGCAGCTTCGCCGGCTGGGCGGCCCGCAACGCCGACGCGTTCCGCTGACCGGCCCGGGGCGTACCCGGTCGCGCCGGGTCGCCGCGGCCCGCGGACCGGGGCAGCCGCGCTCCGGGAGCCCGGCGGACGGCGGCGCCACCGGGCCCGCACCGGCGGGATCCGGTGGCGCCGCAACGGCTCCACATCGCACGAGCGCGGTGATGCGGGCCCCGCGGTCGGTCAGGCCGGGATCAGGATGGTACGACCGGCGAGCCGGCCGGCGGCGTAGTCGGCGTGCACCGCCGGCAGGTCGGCCAGCGGTCGCCGGTCGGCGACGTCGATGCGCAGGGTACCGGCGTCCACCCGGGCGACGAGCTCCGCGAGCTGCGCGGCGTCGCTGCGGGAGAACACCTGCGCGGTCCGGACCTGTCGGGCCGGGTCCGGGTCGGCCGGCGCCGTCGCGCTGACCAGCACTCCCCCGTCGGCGACGAGCCCGACCAGCACGGCGGACTGCTCCGGCGAGGTCGGCACCAGGTTGAGCACCACGTCGAACGGCGCACCGGTTACCGGCGCGGAACCTTCGACGTAGCCGACGATCCGGTCGGCACCGTACTCGCGGAGCCGGTCCGCGCTGCGGTCGCTGCCGGTCGCGGTGACCTCGGCACCGAGCTGTTTCGCCAGCTGCACCGCGTACCCGCCGACCGCACCGCCGGCTCCGTTGACCAGGATCCGCTGCCCCGTCGTCAGCCCCGCGACCTCGGTCAGCGCCTGCCAGGCGGTCAGCGCGGCGGCCGGCAGCGCGGCGGCGTCGGCCAGCGGTACGGTCCGCGGCGCCGCGGCGAGCGCCTCGGCCGGCGCGAGCACGTGCTCGGCGGCGGCGCCGTCGGCGGTCATCGGCAGGTAGGCCAGCACCGCGGCACCGACCTGCTGGCCCGTGACGTCGGCACCGAGTTCGGCGACCGTGCCGGCGACCTCGACACCGGGCACGTGCGGGAACTCGACCGGGAACACCTCGGCGAGCCGGCCCGCCCGGATCGACGCGTCGACCGGGTTGAACGTGGTGGCGGCGACCTGCACCAGCACCTGCCCGGCGGCGGGCACCGGGCGCGGCGCGTCCTCGTAGGCCAGGACGTCGCTGTCGCCGTACCGGTGGAAACGTACTGCCTTCATGATTTGCCCTCCCGCGATTTGCTTCGATTTCGAAGTGCCCCCACCGTGCCACTGCTTCGAGCTCGAAACAACAGCGCCGGCCGGTGAGGGTCGTCACTCTGCTTCGAAATCGAAGCAACTAGACTGTCGGCATGGCGGACGCCCTGGAACCCGAGCAGCTGCGCGCCTACTTCGCGCTGATGGAGTCGGTGAGCCTGCTGCAGCACGCCGTCGAACAGCAGCTGCGCGCCGACGGGGGCATCAGCTACGTGCAGTTCCAGCTGCTCGCCCGGCTCGCCCAGACGAAACAGCTCACCATGACCGAACTGGCCGACGGCGTGGTGTACAGCCGCAGCGGCCTCACCCACCAGGCGAAACTGCTGGAGCGAGCCGGCCTGATCACCCGCACCGGCTGCCCGGACGACCAGCGCGCCACCGTGGCCGCCATCACCGACACCGGCCTCGCCCTGATCAGGCGACTGATGCCCGGCCACATCGAGGTCACCCGCAGCCTGCTGTTCGACTCGCTGTCCAACGAGGATCTGCACGCCCTGACCGAGATCATGACCCGGGCCCGCGACCACATGCGGGCGCAGCCACCCCGGTCGGCGACCAGCCGGCGACGCCCGACCACCGACTGAACCGGGTCAGGTCGCGGTCGGGCGGTCGGCCGTGATCAACGGCCGCAGCCGGGTACCGGCGAGCCGGTCGAGCAGCCGGGCCAGCGGCGCGGTCAGGCAGACCACCAGTACCACCGCGACCAGGGCACCGATCAGCAACCCGGCACCGACATCGGTCGGATAGTGCACGCCGACATAGACCCGGGCGAACGCCAGGAACACGGCCAGTACGGCGGCGAGCGCTCCCCACCGCCGGTGCACCAACAGCAGCCCGCCGGCGAACGCGCCGGCGATCATCGCGTGGTCGGACGGGAACGACCCGTCGGCGGCGTGCGGCAGCAGTTGCAGCACGTGCGGCAGCGTCACGAACGGCCGCGGCCGGTCGACCACCGGGTTGATGATCTGGTTGAGCGCCAACGCGGCCACCGTGGCCACCGCGGTGAGGAGTACGCCGGCGAGCGGTCGCCGGTCCGCCCCGCGCCGGGCCGACAGCCCGCAGCAGGCCCAGGCCACGGTGAGCGCCACCAGACCGCCCCACAGCGCGTACCCGGCCATGAACCCGTGCGCCCATCCGGTGTCCGCGGACAACCGGTTGACATCGAGAAACAGTGAGCTGTCCCAGCCCATCCGGTGCGCCTCCAGATACCCCACGAGCATCGACAGTGCATGGTGTCGGTTCATCCCGCTCCTCCGGCGACCGAGCGGCGGTGCGACACGACCCGGCTACTACACTTGAGCGTCGCAGCTATTATTACTACATCCGATGTCGTAGTTGTGCGGGGTGGCGATGGGTACCGACGACGGCGCCGACCGGGTGGGCCTGACCCGCCGGGTCTGGCAGGTGCTGTCCGCATCGACCGAACCGATGACCACCGCACAGGTGCGTACGGTGCTCGGCGGCGGCTGGGCGTACACCACGGTGATGACCGTGCTGACCCGCCTCGTCGCGCAGGGCGCCGCCACCCGGCACCGGGTCGGCCGCGCCTTCGCCTACACCGCGGTCGCCGACGAGGCCGAACTCACCGCACGCCGGATGAGCCGGCTGCTGGACGCCGGTACCGATCGGGCCGCGGTGCTGGCCCGCTTCATCGACGTGCTCAGCGACCAGGACGAGAAGCTGCTGGAGGAGCTGCTCGCCAGCCCACGCGACGACGAGGACGGGTCGTGATCGCCGCCGTCGTGGTGTGCCTCGGCGCCTGCCTGGCCTTCGCGGCCGTCGCACCCCTCGCCGGCCGGCGACTGCCACCGGCCGCGGCCACCCGGCTGCTCGCCGGTGGCTCGGTGCTGGCGGCCGGCTGCGGCGGCTTCGTGCTCGCCGTGATGGCGGCCGTCTGGCTCGGCCAGATCGGCGAGGTCGCCGAGTGGGGGCACTGGTCCCCGGTCGCGCTGCACGCCGACTCGCCGCTGCCGGCACCGGTCGGCTTCGCGGCGGGCGCCGTGCTGCTGCCGCTCGCCTTCCTCGGCGTACGCGCCGTCGTCGACCGCTGCCGGCAGCTGGTCCGGGTGCACCTCGCCTGCCGGCGACTGGCCCGGCCCGGCCAGGTGGCGATCGTCGACTCCGCGGTGCCGGACGCCTTCACCACCCCCGGGGTGGTCGGCCGGATCGTGGTGACCACCGCGCTGCTCACCGCGCTCGACCCCGACCAGCAGCGGGCCCTGATCGCGCACGAGCGGTCCCACATGGCCCACCGGCACGCCTGGTGGCGGCTGGCCGCGGACCTCGCCGCCGCCGTCAATCCGCTGTTGCGGCGCACCGCCGACACCGTCGCCCAGGCCATCGAGCGATGGGCCGACGAGGACGCCGCGGCGGTCGTCGGGGACCGGCAGCTGGTGGCCCGCGCGGTGGCACACGCCGCACTGGCCAGCCGTCGCCGACCCGCCTCGCCGGTGGCGGCCGCGGTCGGCGGTCGGGTACCGCAGCGGGTCCGCGCCCTGCTCGCTCCGCCGCCGCGCCGACGCCCGCTGCTGCTCGCCGGGCTGCTGGTGGTGCTGCTGGCCGGGGCCGGCGGCGCCGCCGCGGTCGAGCACACCGGCGAGGACCTCTTCGAGCACGCCGAACTGCACGGCCAGCACGCCGCGCCGCACGGCCCCGCGCTCGCCCGGTACCGGGACGGCCGGCGGCACCGCTGAGCGACCGGCCGACGCGCCCGGCGGGCAGACCGGCCGGCCACCGCGGCGCACACTGGTGGCATGACACGTCCCGAGCTGGCGGCACGGCCAGGGTGGCGCCGCACCGGCGACGGCCGGTTCCCGGCGGCGGCCCGGGTCGACGGCCGCTGGTGGGTGCTGCGGCTCAACGGGTTCCCTGATCATCCACTGTGGACGCTGTTCGTGGCCGGAGCGGTTCGCTACGACCTGGACACCACGCCGGTCGGCTGGGACCACCCGCTGGACCGCTCCGCGCCGGCGCTGCCGGACGAGGTCGCCGCCACGGTGCTGGCGCCGGTGCGCCCGTTCGCCGCGTACGGCAGCGAGCACGGCCAGCCCTGCGACGGCCCGTTCTGCTGCGACGGCTGATCCCGCGGCACGCCGGCGGGTCACGGCGGTGCGCGGGCAAGGTCGGTCCGTCGCCACCGGACGAGGTCGCCCTCGTGGCCGGACGTTGCCGGTGTCCTCCGACGTGGCGCATCCCCGCCGCAGCGATACGGGTGGTACGGGTTGGTTCGGCGCGGTTCGCCACCGGTACGGCGCGATACCCACCGAACGGCCGGTCCTCGCTGACCGAACCGGCCGTTCCGGCTGCACCCGGTAGCGAACCGGGTGCACCGCGGCGAAGACCAAGCGGCCCGCGCTCCGGCGACCGCCGATGGCTCCGGTCGTCCGAGGACCCCCGGCGCGGGTCCGTTCGGTACGTGCTGTCAGCGACCCGGCGTTACCCCGGGCCGCTGGCGGAGTCGCCACGCGCGGCTCGACAAGCAAGGGATGTGGTACATGCACAGGAAGTTACTGGCGATGGCCGCGGTCGCGACCGTCGCCGGCGGCCTGCTCGCCGCGGGCGCCGCGAACGCCGCACCGACCCCGCAGGACAACACGATCCGCAGCGTCGACAAGCAGCTGTTCATCCCCGGCAACACGATGAACGGCGACTTCTCGACCGCGACGTTGAGCCGCCGCGGGGTCACGCTGGCGGTCTCGGCGCCGGGTGACCAGGCCGGCTATCTGCGGCCGCTGGCCGCCAAGACGCCGCTGGCCAACGTGGCCTCGTTCGGGTACACGACCGTCCAGCTGGCCGCCCAGCCGGCCAACGCGGCGCTGCTGCCGACGCTGCAGCTCGGGGTGTACGACACGGCCGGCCACTGGGACGGCACCCTGGTGTACGACCCGGCGCAGGGCGGCAGCGGGGTCGACGGCACCCGGTTCGACACCACGCAGACCACCGGTGGCTGGTGGTGGACGAAGAACCCGGACGCCGCGCACAAGGTCTCCGACCGGCGCACCCTGGCCGACTGGGGGTCCGCGGACCTGAAGGGCTTCACCGTCGGCTACTACGGTGTCGAGCTCGGTACGTTCCCGGCGCCGCAGGCGGTGAAGGCGTCGGTCAACGACGTGCACATCGTCACCGACGCCCAGGACGTCACCGACCACTTCACCTCGCAGGCGGCGCCGCCGGCGTTCGAGCCCAGCGTGCTCGAACCGTCGAACCTGTGCCGGGTGTCGTCGACCGACAAGCACAACGTGTGGCAGGTGACCAACGTGTCGGGCGGCCGGGACCGGACGTTCCACGCCGGCGTCACCTACGACGGCAAGACGACCTGGTTCGGCTGGCCGCACACGGTCAAGGCCGGGCAGTCGACGGCCATCGTCTCGCCGTACGGCGGCAAGCTGACGATCCAGTGGTACGACGGCGCGGGCAACAAGAAGCTCGCCTACGCCACCAGCGACCACACCATCGTCTGCTGACGTTCCGGTGACATCGGGCGTGCCCGGCGGATCACGGTGATCCGCCGGGCACGCCTGTCGACGGGCCCCTTCCGGTACCGGTCGCGGATCCACCGGTACCGGCCAGCGCACCGATCACCGCCTTTCCAGCGCACCGGCCGGGCACCCGGCACGCGGCGAAACTCGGCGGTGCCGCGCAACGTGCTGTGGCAGGCTGGCGGCTTCCCGACGAACCGGAGGAGCCAGGTAATGGGCAGCGTGGCGTCGCTCGCGCAACGGGTGGAACAGGCCGTCGGTACCGCGATCGGCGCGGTGCTGCCGGACCGACGCGACGCCGACCCGCTGGTCCGACGCTCCGACCGGCCCGGAGTGGACGTCCAGTCGAACGCGGCGCTGTCGCTCGCCGGGGCGGCGCACCGGTCCCCGGCCCAGCTCGCCGGTCAGCTGGCCGATCGGCTGGGCGGGGTGGCGACCGGGTTGCCCGGCGCCGTCTCGGTGACGGGACCGGGATTCCTCAACGTGAGGTTCGACGACGCCGCGCTGTGGGGCCAGGTCGCCGCGCGGCTCGCCGACGACCGGCTCGGCGTCGGTACGCCGCAGGCCGGCGTACGCGCGGTCGTCGACTACTCGTCGGTCAACGTGGCGAAACAGCTGCACGTCGGGCACCTGCGGTCGACCGTGATCGGTGACGCGCTGGTGCGGGTGCTCGGCTTCCTCGGCGCCGAGGTGATCCGGGAGAACCATCTGGGCGACTGGGGCACCCAGTTCGGGATGCTGATCCAGTACCTGGTCGAGCATCCGGAGGCGCCGTGGCAACACGACCGGCTCGCCCCCGGTGTCACCGCGGTCTCCGCGCTGGACGCGCTGTACCGGTCCGCGCGGGCGGCCTTCGACGCCGATCCGGCGTTCGCGGACCGGGCGCGCCGGCGGGTGGTCGCGCTGCAGTCCGGCGATCCGGACACCCTGGACCGGTGGCGGCAGATCGTCACCGAGTCGCAGCATGCCTTCCAGCAGGTGTACGACCGGCTCGGCGTGCTGCTGACCGAGGCCGACGCGGCCGGCGAGTCGCGCTACAACGACGCGCTGCCCGGCGTCGTCGACGAGCTGGTACGGCGGGAGATCGCGGTGCCCTCGCATGGCGCGCTGTGCGTGTTCGACCCGGCGTTCACCGGCCACGACGGCGCACCGGTGCCGCTGATCGTACGCAAGAGCGATGGCGGTTTCGGCTACGCCGCAACGGATCTGGCCACCGTCCGGGATCGGGTCGACCGGCGGCGGGTGACCCGGATGCTGTACGTGGTGGATGCCCGGCAGGGGCTGCACTTCCGCCAGGTGTTCGCCGCGGCCCGCCGGGCCGGCTGGCTGCCCGACGACGTGCACGCCGAACACGTCGCGTTCGGGATGGTGCTCGGCGCCGACGGCCGGCCGTTCCGGACCCGGGACGGCGACACAGCGCGGCTGTCCGACCTGCTCGACGAGGCGGTGGCGAGCGCCCGGCGGGTGGTGCTGGCGAAGAATCCGGCCATCTCGGGCGCCGAGGCGGACCGGATCGCCGAGCTGTGCGGGATCGCCGCGGTCAAGTACGCCGATCTGGCCACCTCGCGGCAGCAGGACTACCGGTTCGACCCGGACCGGATGGTGTCGTTCACCGGCAACACCGGCGTCTACCTGCTGTACGCGCACACCCGCGTCGCCGCGATCCTGCGCCGCGCCGGGGCGCCGGGCGAGTCCGCCGCGGCCGGGGCGATCGGCGGGTCGGATCGCGCCGGGGAGCCGGCCGCTTTCCCGGCGCCGGATCCGGCGGTACCGGTGGCGCCGGCCGAGCGCGCGCTGATCCTGGCGCTCGACGGGTTCGGTGAGGTGGCGGCGGACGTCGCGGCGCTGCTGGAGCCGCACCGGCTGTGCGGCTACCTGTACGAGCTGGCCCGCGCGTTCACCGCGTTCTACGAGAGCTGCCCGGTACTCGCGGCCGAGCCGCCGGTGCGCGGCAACCGGCTGGCGCTGTGCCGGCTGACCCGTCGCACCCTCGCGCAGGGGTTGGCGCTGCTCGGCCTGCCCGCCCCGGACCGGCTCTAGCCGGCCCCGACGAACCGGTCTGCTCCCGGCCGTTCCGGACCGGCTCCGGGCCGGCCCCGACGAACCGGACCGGCGGGCCGGGGCCAGCTGCGGGCAGGCCCCGACGAAGCAAACCGCCGGTACCTGCTGACCGGGACCCGGTTCCGCCGGACACCCACCGGGTCGGCGCGCGCCGGCCGGCCGGCACCTCGCGGTATCGTTCGGTGGAACGAACGACGAGCGGACCCTCGCGGGTACGGCGAGGCGAACGGGGAGGCGGCCACGGTGCGCGGGGCGGAAGGATCGATCCGGGGCCAGCTGGCCGCCAACCTGCGGCGGGCGCGGTCCGGCCTGGGCCTGTCCATCTCCGAACTGTCCCGGTTGTCCGGCATCGGCAAGGCCACCCTGTCGCAGCTGGAGTCCGGCTCCGGCAACCCGACCATCGAGACGGTGTTCAGCCTGTCCCGGGCGCTGCGGATGCCGATCTCGGACCTGCTCGACGCCAGTACGACCGAGCCGACGGTAGTGCGCGGCGCCGACGTCGAGGTGCTGCGCGGGGCCGGTGTCGACCTGCGGCCGCTGTCCCGGTTGGAGACCGGGGAGAGCATCGTCGAGCTCTACGACCAGCGGGTTCGGGCCGGTCAGCGGCAGGACTCGGACGGCCATGTCGGGATCGAGCACACCACGGTGCAGGCCGGCACGCTGCTGGTGCACCTGGCCGGTCGGACCACCCGGCTCGAACCGGGTGACTACATCCGGTTCGACGCGACGGCGCCGCACAGCTACCAGGCGCCGGACGGCGAGGTGACCTCGGTGCTGCTGTTGCAGTACCGACCGGACCGCGCGGGCAGCCCCGTCACGCCGCACTGATCGCCCGGCCGGCCGCGCCGGGCCGGCGCCGTTCGGCGGGCGGAACCCCGATCGCCCCGTGACATCGGCCGTGGACCGGTTGTACCCTCGGAATCGTTCGGTTTAATGAACGGGAGGCTCCATGCGGGTGGTGGTGGTCGGCGCCGGCATCGTCGGCGCCGCGTGCGCCCGCGAGCTGGCCCGCGCCGGCTGCGAGGTGGTGCTGCTCGACCGGGGTGGCGCCGCGGCAGCGACCACCGCACACGGCGAGGGCAACATCCTCGTCTCGGACAAGGAACCCGGACCGGAGCTGGCCCTCGCCCAGCTGTCCCGCGAGCTGTGGCCGCGGGTGCTCGCCGAACCGCGGGCCCGCTCCGCGACGACCACCGACGGCCGCCGGCACCCGGGCGAGGCCGGGGTCGCCGAGTGGGACGCGAAGGGCGGCATCGTGGTCGCCACCACCGCGGCCGGCGCCGCGGCGCTGCGCGAGTTCGCCGCCGCCCAGCGCTCGGCCGGGGTCACCGCGACCGAGCTGGACGACGCGGAGCTGCACGCCGCGGAGCCGCACCTGACCCGCGGGCACACCGCGGCGGTGCACTACCCGGACGATGCGCAGGTGCAGCCGGCCGGTGCGGCCACGCTGCTGCTCGGCGACGCGCTCGCGGCCGGCGCAGTGCTGCGCACCGGCTGCACGGTGACCGGTCCGGTGCGCGCCGGCGGCCGGCTCACCGCGGTACGCACCAGCGACGGCACGGTGGCCGGCGACGCTTTCGTGAACGCTGCCGGCCCGTGGGCCGGCGCGGTGTCCGCGTCGCTCGGAGCCCCGATCGACGTCCGGCCGCGGCGCGGCGAGGTGCTCGTCACCACGCCGCAACCGCCGACGGTGTTCCACAAGGTGTACGACGCGGACTATGTCGGCGCGGTCGCCAGCGACGAGACCGCCGTGCAGACCTCGGCGGTGGTCGAGTCGACCCGGGGCGGCACCGTACTGCTCGGCTCGTCCCGGCGGCAGGTCGGCTTCGCCGAGGCGATGCCGGTGGCGGTGTGGTCGGCGATCGCGGCGAAGGCGCTGCGGCTGTTCCCGGGGCTGGCCGGGGTGCCGGTGATGCGGGCGTACGGCGGGTTCCGGCCGTTCGTACCGGATCACCTGCCGGTGATCGGGGCGGACGAGCGGCTGCCGGGCCTGTGGCACGCCACCGGGCACGAGGGCGCCGGGATCGGGCTGTCGGTCGGTACCGGCCGGATCGTCGCCGACCTGCTCTGCGGGCGCACCCCGCCGATCGATCCGGCCCCGTTCTCCCCCAACCGATCCACCGTCGCCATCGAGGAGGGCACGTGAGCGAGCGGGCACGCACCGGCCAGCCGGGCGGCGGCACCGCGTCGGGACGCCGCCCGGAGACCGGCGGGGAGCGGCCATGAGTTCGCGAGCGATCCGGCCCGACGCCGACGTGCTGGGCCGCGCCGACCGGCCGGTCACGATCCTGGTCGACGGCACGCCGGTCACCGGGATCGCCGGGCAGTCCATCGCCGGTGTGCTGCTCGCCGCCGGCCGCACCGCCTGGCGGTACGGGCCGACCGGCGGCGCCCGTGGCGTGTTCTGCGGCATCGGGGTGTGCTTCGACTGCCTGCTGACCGTCAACGGCATCCCGGACGTACGGGCCTGCCGCCGCCGCGCCCGCGACGGTGACGTGATCGCCACCCAGTCCCGGGCCGCCGCCCCGTCCACGGTGGACGACAACGAGGCCGGTGGCGAACCGGAGCCGCCTGCTCCCGCCACGACACCGTCCAGTGTGGATGGTGCCCGGTGAGGCACGTGGCGGTGATCGGGGCCGGGCCGGGTGGGCTGTCGGCGGCGGCCACCGCGCTCGGCGCCGGCGCGCACGTCACGCTGGTCGACGCGGCCGAGCAGCCGGGCGGCCAGTACCACCGGGCGCCGGCGCCCGAGTTCGGGGCTACCCGACCGGACCGGCTGCAGCACGGCTGGCGCGACTTCGCCGCCCGGCGCGACCAGGTCCTGGGCCATTCGCGCTGCACGTTCCTGCCGGAGACCAGCGTGTGGGCGCTGGAGGGTGCCGACGGGATACCGGTGGTGCACGTGCTGACCGGGCCGGCCGACGGCGCCGGCCGGCGGCGCCGCACGATCGAGGCGGACGCGTTGGTCCTCGCGGTCGGCGCGCACGACACCATGCTGCCGTTCCCCGGCTGGGAGCTGCCCGGGGTGGTCACCGCGGGCGCGGCGCAGGCGCTGGTGAAGGGCGAACGGGTGGCGATCGGTGAGCAGGTCGTGGTCGCCGGCACCGGTCCGTTCCTGCTGCCGGTGGCCGCCGCGCTGCTCGGCGCCGGCTCGACCGTCCGGCAGGTGCTGGAGGCGAACCGGCCGGGCCGGATCGCCGCCGGTTGGGGCGCGCGCCCGTGGCAGCTCGCCGCCCAGGCCGGCAAGCTGCCCGAACTCGCCGGGTACGCGGCGACGCTGGCCCGGCACCGGGTCCCCGTGCTGGCCGGCCGCGCGGTGGTCGCCGCCCGCGGTGACGGCCGGGTCGAGGAGGTCGTCACCGCCCGGCTGCGCGACGACTGGTCGGCGGTACCGGGCACCGAGCGCACCGTGGCGGTGGACGCGGTGTGCGTCGGGCACGGGTTCAGCCCGCAGCTGGAGCTGCCGGTCGCCGCGGGGTGCGCGCTGCGCGCCGAGCCGGACGGTCGCCGGTTCGTCGCCGTCGACGCCGACCTGCGCACCAGCCGGCCGGGGGTGTACGCGGTCGGTGAGCTCACCGGCATCGCCGGCGCGCCGGCCGCCCGAGCGGAGGGCGCGCTGGCCGGCTGGCTCGCGGCCGGCGGCCCGGACCGCCCGGCGGTACGCGCGCTGCGGCGCCGGGTGGCCGCGGGGCGCCGGTTCGCCGACCGGCTGGCCGCCGCGCATCCGATCGGTGCCGGCTGGCCGGGCTGGCTGCGCGACGACACCGTGGTCTGCCGCTGCGAGGACGTCCGGTACCGCGCGCTGCGGCTGGCGGCCGACCAGGACCCCCGGGTCGCCAAGCTGGGCACCCGGGCCGGGATGGGCCCGTGCCAGGGCCGCATCTGCGGTCCGACGGTCGCGGCGCTGCGCTCCGCCGAGGCCGCGCGCCGCCGGGCGGCGGCCGGTACGGCGGCCCGCGGCGGCAACCCGCACCACCGCCCGATCGCCCAACCCATCCGCCTCGGCGAACTCGCCGCCGCCGCGGACACCGAACACAGTGAGGAGCCTTCGTGAGTACTTCGACGCGTGGACTTGGCGGTGTCGTGGTGGCGACGCCCGTCTTCTACCGCGAGCAGGCCAGCGCACCGGCCGGTCTCGCGCTGGACTTCGACGCCTACGCCGAGCACTGCCGCTGGCTGGTCGACAACGGCTGTCACGGGGTCGGCCCGAACGGATCGCTCGGCGAGTACTCGTCGCTGACCGACGAGGAGCGCCGGCGGGTGGCCCGGACCGCGATCGACGCGGTCGGCGCCGACGCGACGGTCATCGTCGGCGTGCACGGGGTCGGCAGTCACCAGGCCGTCCGGTGGGCCGAGGCGGCGGCCGAGGACGGCGCCGACGGCGTGCTGTGCCTGCCACCCACCATGTACCGCGCCAACGAGTCCGAGGTGGTCGCGCACTACCAGGCGGTCGCCGCGGTCGGGCTGCCGGTGATGGCCTACAACAACCCGTACGACACGAAGGTCGACCTGACCCCCCGGCTGCTCGGCGAGATCGCCGCGATCGACAACGTGGTCGCGGTCAAGGAGTTCTCCGGCGACGTGCGCCGGGTGCTGGAGATCAAGGAGCACGCGCCGGACCTGCAGGTCGTCGCCGGGGCCGACGACGTGCTGCTGGAGGCGGTGCTGATGGGCGCGGCGGGCTGGTTCGCCGGGTTCCCCAACGTGTTCCCGGCCGAGACGACCCGGCTGTACGCGCTCGCCGAGGCGGGCAAGCTGGACGAGGCGCGGGCGCTGTACGAACCGATCGTCGCGACGCTGCGCTGGGACACCCGCACCGAGTTCGTCCAGGCGATCAAGTTGGGCCTGGACCGCACCGGCCGGTACGGCGGTCCGTGCCGGCCGCCGCGCGGGCCGCTGACCGCCGCCCAGCGCGAGCAGCTCACCGCCGACCTGGACCGGGCGATCGCGGCGCTGCGGGAGTCCTGATGCGGGCCGCACGCGCGATCACCGCGGTCGACTCGCACACCGAGGGCATGCCGACCCGGGTGGTCACCGGTGGGGTGGCACCGATCCCGGGTGCCAGCATGGCGCAGCGCCGCCGGTACGCGATGGAGCACCTGGACGAGCTGCGCCGGTTCCTGGTCGACGAGCCGCGCGGGCACGGCGCCATGAGTGGCGCGATCCTGCAGCCGCCGACTCGCGACGACGCCGACTGGGGCGTGCTGTACATCGAGGTCAGCGGGTTTCTGCCGATGTGCGGGCACGGCACCATCGGGGTCGCCACGGTGCTGGTGGAGACCGGCATGGTGCCGGTCACCGAGCCGGAGACGCTGGTCCGGCTGGACACCCCCGCCGGGCTGGTGACCGCGCGGGTCGCGGTCCGGGACGGCGCGGTGCAGCGCGTCACGCTGCGCAACGTGGACGCGTTCTGCCTGGAACGGGACGCGGTGGTGCGGGTGCCGGGGTTCGGCGAGGTGCGCTACGACCTGTCGTACGGCGGGAACTTCTATGCGATCCTGCCGATCGAGCGGGTCGGGCTGCCGTTCGACCGGCGCCGCAAGGACGAGATCCTGGCCGCCGGACTGTCCATCATGGACAGCATCAACGCGCAGCGCCGGCCGGTGCATCCGGTCGACAGCGACGTGTCCGGTTGCAAGCACGTGCAGTTCCTCGCACCGGGCTCGGACGCCCGGCACTCCCGCAACGCGATGGCGATCCATCCGGGCTGGTTCGACCGGTCCCCGTGCGGTACCGGTACCTGCGCGCGGATGGCGCAGCTGCACGCCCGCGGCGAGCTGCCGCTGGACACCGAGTTCGTCAACGAGTCGTTCATCGGCACCCGGTTCACCGGACGGTTGCTGCGTGACACCGAGGTCGGCGGCCTGCCGGCGGTGGTACCGGAGTTCTCCGGCCGGGCCTGGATCACCGGCACCGCCAGCTACCTGCTCGACCCGACCGACCCGTTCCCGCACGGCTTCGTGCTCTGATCCGAAGCGCCGCCCCGGCGCCCAACGGCACCGGGACCGGTGCGGGCCCGGGGCACGCCCGCGGCGGGAAGAGCGTCAGGCGGGCAGCCGGCGCCAGCCCGGGGCGGCGACCGGCGGATGGCTCGCGGCGGCACGTTCGCGGTGTTCGCGCGGGCTGATCCCGCGCACCCGCTTGAAGGCGGTGGACAGCGCGAAGGCGGTGGAGTACCCGACGCGGGCGGCGACCCCGGCCACCGTCGCGTCCGGCTCGCGGAGCAGGTCGGCGGCGAGCCCCAGCCGCCACTGGGTCAGGTAGCCCATCGGCGGCTGCCCCATCAGCTCGGTGAACCGGCGGGCCAGCGCGGCCCGCGACACGTGCACCTCGGCGGCGAGCGCGCTGACGGTCCACGGTGCCGCCGGGTCGTCGTGCAGCAACCGCAGCACCGGCCCCACCACCGGGTCGGACTGCGCCCGGTACCAGGGCGGCGGCTCGTGGCCGGGGCGCGACAGGTGGTCGCGCAGCACCGCCACGAGCAGCAGGTCCAGCAGCCGATCGAGGACCGCCTCCTGGCCCGGCTCGTCCCGCTCGACCTCGGTGGCCAGCAGCCCGACCAACGGCGACGTGCACTCCGGTACGTGCACCACCGGCGGCAGCGCGGCCAGCAGCGGCCCGCACACCTCGCTGAGCACCTGGTAGGTCCCGGTGATCAGTACGCAGCCCCCGTCCGGGCTGTTTCCCCAGCTCCGCGGGCCGGTCATCGGGTACGGCGTGGTGCCGTCGGGCGCCGTGCAGCGCTGTCCGGGGTGGATCACCGCCTGCGGCTCGGTGCCCGGTTCGTCCGCCACCGTGTACTCGTCGGGCCCGCGCAGGACGGCGACGTCTCCCGGCGCCAGCCGCACCGGGTCGCTCGCGGCCGGCAGCACCCAGGCGTGCCCGCCGGCGACCGCGACGAGCGTCAGCGGCGCCTCGTCGCGTACCCGGATCGACCACGGTGGCGCGAGCGAGCTGCGCAGCAGGAAGGCGCCGTGTGCCCGCGGCCCGGTGAGCAGCGCGTCCAGCGGATCCACGCCGCCACTCTAGACGCGTACGCATGCTCCTCGAGCGCCGTGACCATGGCCCCGAGACCCGCCTCACGGTGGAATCGGGTCATGACGATCTCGACCCCTCCGCCCACTCCCGCCGTCCCGAACGCGGCGCCGCGGACCCGCCGGTACGCCACCTCCGGCGCCACCATGCTGATGCTGTCGCTGCTGACCGTCGGGCTGGTCGCCGGCGTGTACTTCGCGTTCCAGGTGGCGGTGATCCCTGGCCTGTCGCGCGCATCGGACAGGACGTACGCGGAGGCCATGAACCGGATCAACGAGTCGATCGAGAACCCGGTGTTCTTCGCGGCGTTCTTCGGGGCGCTCGCGGTCACCGCGATCGCCACGGTGCAGCAGCGGCGCCGGGGCAACCGCACCGCCGCGCTGTTCGCGCTGCTCGCGCTCGCCCTGTACGTGGTCGGTTTCGGTGCCACGATCGTCGGCGACATCCCGCTCAACGAGCAGCTCGCCGCCGCCGGGACCGCGCACGCTGGGCCGGTCATCGACCGGATCCGGACGCCGTGGCTGGCCTGGAACGCGATCCGTACCGTGGCCTCGGTCGCATCGCTGCTCTGCCTCGGCCGGGCGCTGGCCGTGCACCGGCGCTGAGGCAGCCCCTCCGGCCGGCCGTGATGCCCCTCCGGGCCCACGGCCGGCCGCTCGCCGTACCGCGGGAGCACCGGCCCGGCCGAGCGGCCGGCGAGCATTCGGTCCACAGCTCGTGAACACCTGCTGGGCATGCGGCGAACAAGCAGTGTGACCGACATCAGGCCCCACGGGAGGTAAGGACGTGGCACCCAGATGACCAGCCCTGCCGGCGCATCGCCGGCACACTCCGACGCCGGCGAGCTGGACCGGCCCAACCTCGCCGCACTCACCGACACCGCGCTGACCGAACGGTTCGGTCGGCTGTTCACCGAACACGCCCCCGGCCTGCAGCGCTACCTGGCCCGCCGGGTCGGCGCCAGCGCCGCCGAGGACATCGTGGCCGAGACGTTCCTCACCGCGCTGCGTCGCCGGGCCAGCTACGACCCGGACCGGGCCGGCATCCGGGCCTGGCTCTACGGCATCGCCGGCAACCAGCTCAAGCAGCACGAACGTACCGAGATGCGCCGGCTGCGGGCGACCTCGCGGCTGGCCGCCGGCGATACCGCCGGCACCGACCACGCGGAGGCGGTCGGCGACCGGGTGGACGCGGCGTACCGGGTGGGTCAGCTCGCCGCGGCGCTGAGCCAGCTGCCGCCCGGCGACCGGGACGTACTGCTGCTGACCAGCTGGGCCGGGCTGGACGCCACCGAGATCGGCCAGGTCCTGCACATCCCGCCGGGCACCGTGCGTTCCCGGCTGCACCGGGTACGCCGCTGGTTGCGCCGGCAGTGCCCCACCACGACCCTGCACGAGGACGGCACCGATGACTGATCACCGAACCGAACCAATCCGTCCATTGTGGACGGACGCGGACCTGGACCGGGCGCTCGACGCGCTGCACGCCGACGACGCCGGCGAGCGACTCGGCACCGCCCGCGCCACCCTGGACGACGCGCTCGCACACCAGGGCGTACCGATGCTCACCCCCTCGCGCCAGCACGACGGCACGCCGCCGCGGCCGATCCGCACCCGACGCTGGGTGTCCGCCGCGATCGCCGCCGGCGTCGCCGTCGTCGCAGCCGCCGCGGTCGCCTTCACCGGCCCGTTCGGCCAGCACCACCCATCGCAGCACAAGCGGGCGGCGGTACCGGACAAGACGACCGTCGCCACGGTGCCCGGCGGCAGCACGATGCGGGCCGCCGCGACCAAGACCGTCCAGTTCGGCGACCCGAAGCTGGGCCCGGGCCAGTACCTGTACGTCAAGGACATCAGCTCCGAGGTCTACGTCTACGCGCCCGACCACTACACGCTCGCCTGGCGCCGCACCACGCAGACCGAGAAGTGGGTGCCGTACGACCAGTCCGGGACCTGGGTGCAGCACTTCGGTCAGATCGGCTCGATCAAGTGGCTGGTGGGTACGAAGGAGCAGATCGCCAAGCACGGTGCACAGGCGCGGAAGGGCTTCGGTGATCCACCGGCCTGGACCGAGGCCGCCTGCGGCGACTTCTACCACGTGTACTCCGGCGGCACCCCGCGCTGCGTGCAGGGCA
This sequence comes from Actinocatenispora thailandica, assembly GCF_016865425.1. NCBI lineage: Bacteria > Bacillati > Actinomycetota > Actinomycetes > Micromonosporales > Micromonosporaceae > Actinocatenispora > Actinocatenispora thailandica. Next base: position 4,387,927 of record NZ_AP023355.1, read on the forward strand.
ACGAGGTACGCAAGCAGCCGAACACCGAACTGCTCAAGCAGGTGCCGCAGGACCCGAAGAAGTACCTGGCCTGGGCGGCGAACGGCAAGCCGGTGCACGCGGCCGACGTCGAGCAGCAGGTGATGCAGACCAGCGCGATGCTGCTCAGCTCCGGCGTGATCCCGGCCAAGCTGCGGGGCACGATCTACCGCGCACTGGCGATGTTGCCGAACCTGAAGGTGACCGAGCGGGTCGCGAACCTCGCCGGCAGGCGCGGCACCGCGCTCGGTCTCGACGCGTACGGCGATCGGGAGGAGATCATCATCGACCCGGACACCGGTCAGTACATCGGGATGCGGATCACCGCGCTCTCGGACAGCGACGTGCCGGCCGGCACCGTCCGCGACCTCGACGCCATGACCGTCTCCGTGGTGGACAAGCCGCGACAGCGGCCTTGACCGCAGACCCGGCCGGCCGGGCGGGGCAACCCCGCCCGGCCGGTCACTGCTGCTGCGGCGTACCGCCGGATCGGTCTGCCGGCCGTGCCGGCAGAGCCGCCCGCGGTGCCGGTGCGGCAGCCGGCACCGGCGGGTCGGAGCTCGCGCTCGGCGGCGGTGTGGTGGGCAGGCGGACGGTGAAGGTGGTCGGCGGGCTGGTGACCCCGACCGTACCGTGGTGCGCGGCGACCACCGCCGACACGATGGCCAGGCCCAGCCCGGTGCTGCCGGCGGACCGGGAGCGGGACGAGTCGCCGCGGGCGAACCGTTCGAACACCCGGGGCAGCAGCTCCGGGGCGATCCCCGGCCCGTCGTCGCGGACCGACAGCACCGCGACCCGGCGATCACCGCGCAGCCGGGCGGTCACCGTGGTATCCGGCGGCGTGTGGGTCCGGGCGTTCCCGAGCAGGTTGACCACCACCTGATGCAGCCGGGCGGCATCACCGGTGACCAGCACCGGTTCGGCCGGCAGATCCAGCTGCCAGTGGTGCTGCGGTCCCGCCACGTGCGCGTCGCTGACCGCGTCGGCGATCAGCCGGGACAGGTCGACCTCCTCGTGCGCCAGCGGCCGCCCGGAGTCCAGCCGGGCCAGCAGCAGCAGGTCGTCGACCAGCGTGCTCATCCGCGCCGACTCGGACTCGACCCGGTCCATCGCGTGCCGCACGTCCGGCGGCAGGTGGTGGCCGCCGCGGCGGGTCAGCTCGGCGTACCCGCGGATCGCGGCGAGCGGGGTGCGCAGCTCGTGGCTGGCGTCCGCGACGAACTGCCGCACCCGCTGCTCGGAGGCGTGCCGGACGGACAGCGCGTTCGCCACGTGCTGCAGCATCCGGTTGAGCGCACCGGCGACCTGACCGACCTCGGTCGTCGGCTGCAGGTCGGCGTCCGGCACCCGGACCGACAGCGCCACCTCGCCGCGCTCCAGCGGCAGCTCCGCGACCTGGCTCGCGGTCGCCGCGACCCGGCGCAGCGGGCGCAACGAGTGCCGGACCACCAGGGCACCGACCGTGCCGCCGATCAGCACCGCGCCCGAGGCGATCAGCAGTTCGATCAGCGCCACCCGCAGCAGGGTGGCGTCCACCGACCCCTGCGGCAGACCGGCGACGACGGTCTCTCCGTTCCCGACCGGCAGCCCGACCAGCCGGTACGTGCCGAGGTCACCGCCGAGGTCGACGGACCGGGGTTGGCCGTCGGCCGGTACCTGGGCCAGCTGCTGGCCGGCCTCGGTGGGCAGGCCGCCGACCGAGTGCGTCTCGACCAGCTGCCCGTCGGTGACCGCGCCCCCCTCGACGGTGGCCAGCACGGTACCGGCCGGCAGCCCCAGGAACCGCTGCGGCTGGCGGTGTCCCGGCTGCACGTCGGGCGGTTCCGGCCCGCGCTGGATCACCACCGAGTGCCGGGCGGCCTGGTCGACCTGGCCGTCCAGCTGCGCGAAGAGGTACGAGCGCAGCGCCACCTCGGTGGCCACCCCGGCCGCGACGCAGACGATCGCGATCAGTACCACCACCATCGCGGTCAGCCGGGACCGCAGCGACCAGCCGGCGAACCGGGCCCGCCGTCGCGGCGGGCCACCGGCCGCGGTACCGGCGGGGTGCGGTTGCGGGCTGCCGGTCATCACCGGTTCAGAGCGCCGGTTTGAGCACGTAGCCGGCACCGCGCAGGGTGTGGATCATCGGGTCGCGACCGACGTCGATCTTCTTCCGCAGGTACGAGATGTACAGCTCGACGATGTTCGCCTGGCCGCCGAAGTCGTAGCTCCACACCCGGTCCAGGATCTGCGCCTTGCTCAGCACCCGGCGCGGGTTGCGCATCAGGAACCGCAGCAGTTCGAACTCGGTCGCGGTCAGCTGGATGTCCTGCCCGTCCCGGCGCACCTCGTGGCTGTCCTCGTCCAGGCTCAGGTCGCCGACGACCAGCAGCGAGCCCTCCCGGGCGGCGACCCGGTGTGCCCGGCGCATCAGCCCGCGCAGCCGCGCCACCACTTCCTCCAGGCTGAACGGCTTCGTCACGTAGTCGTCGCCGCCGGCGGTGAGCCCGGCCACCCGGTCCTCCACCGCGTCCCGGGCGGTCAGGAACAGCACCGGCAGCTCCGGCGCCTCGGACCGCATCCGGCGCAGCACCTCCAGCCCGTCCAGGTCGGGCAGCATGATGTCGAGCACCACCGCGTCCGGCCGGAACTCGCGGGCCAGCCGGACCGCGCCGGCACCGTCGGTGGCCGACCGCACGTCCCAGCCCTCGTACCGCAGGGCCATGGCAAGCAGCTCGCTGAGGGTCTGCTCGTCGTCGACGACCAGCACCCGGACGTCCGAGCCGTCCGGCCGGCTCAGCCGCACCGGGCCGGCGCCGCCGTGGGCCCGGCCGGGCTCGATACCTGTCTGCCGCATGTACCCATCGTGGCCACGCCGGCTGTGGCACCGTGGGGACTTTCCTGTGCACCACCTGTACGCGTGCCGAATAGCACCCGCCGGGGCCGAACGGTACGGACAGCGCGATGCCCACCGATCCCGGCGGGATCGGTGGGCATCGGACAACGCACGCCGCGGGTCAGGCGGCCGGGCGGCGCAGCCGGTCGAGCATTCGACGCAGCCACCCGCCGGACCGCGGCGCCGCCGGCGGCCGGCCGGCCTGGGTGCCTCGTCCGGTCGGCCGGGTGGCGGCCGGCTCCGCGGCGGCCGGGGCGCCCGCCGTCGCCGGCTGGTCGGTGCCCGCGGTGAGGTCGGCGTCCTTCCCCTCGGCCGGTTCGGCGGTCGCCACGCTGGTCGGCGCGTCGGTCGCGACGGCGGCCGGCTGGTCGGTGCCCGCGGTGACGTCCGCGTCCTTCTGCGCGGGCGGCTCGTCGGTGGCGGACTGTTCCACCCCGGCCTTCGCGGCGGCCACCTCCGCCGCCGGCTCGGCCTCGGCCGGCTTCGTCGCGGAGTCCGCCGGGTCTGCGGCGGCCGGCGCGGCTGCCGCATCGCCGGCGGTGGTGGCCGGCGGCTCGGCGGCGTCGGCCGGCTCGGCTGCCGCCTCGGCGACGACCGAACCGGCCGGGTCGGCCTCGGCAACCGGCTCGGCGGTGCTGGCCGGCTCGGTGTTGTCGGCCGGCTCGGTGCTGCCGGCCGGCTCGGTGCTGCCGGCCGGCTCGGTGGCCGCGGCCGACTTGGCGCCGGCGTCGAGGCGCCAGGCCTCGATCGGCAGCTCGGTGAGGGCCAGCGCGGTCGCGTCGGCGTCCGCGTCGGCCTGGCCGATCAACCCGAGGAACGGGTTCAGCCAGGCGACCGTGGCCTGGCCGGCGAGCGCGGCCGGCACCGGCGCGGCCGGCCGGTACAGGTCGGTCCCCGGCGCCTTCTTGGCGAACGCGCCGGTGTTGGCGAGCAGCCAGACGGCGGTGACGCCGGCCTCGCGATGCGCGTCGGCCTGGGCCCGCCAGTCGGCGTCGGAGATCTTGTCGGCCAGCAGGTGCACCGCGATCCGGGTCCCGTCGGCGGTGTCGATCAGCACGTCCGGGGTCGGCGTCAGGTCGATGTCGGCGGTGCGGACGGTGCCGCCCGGGTACGCCTGCCGCGCCCAGCCGGCCACGGCCTGTCGACCGGCGAGCCGCCACATTTCCAGCTTGGCCTGCTTGTCGGTGTGCGTGGCTTCGGTCTTGGGATGCACGAAGGCGACCCGACCGGCGCCCTTGCGGACGCCGGAGAAGGCGGCGGCACAACCCGGGTACGGGCAGTGCAGCGCACCGGCCTTGGTCAGCGCGCGCCAGGATTCGCCGGCGCCGTCGGCCGCGGCGTCCGGGCTGGCGTCGGCGGGCAGGTAGCGCCAGCCGCCGTCGGCGTCGATCGCCCAGGCCTGGTAGAGCGTGGTGTCGAACAGATGGCCACGGCCGGCGACCGCACGGGTCGCGATCGGGGCGGTGTGGGGTGATTCGTCGTTGCGATCGGGCGTATCGCTCATGGGCGGCAACAGTAAAGGACGCGTCGGACCTTTGGGAAGCCGACCCGCATGTGTGTCGTCGATGTCCTGCCGCACCGGTTTCTCTCCCCGCACTCGTCTGGTCACCGCTGGCCGGGTCGCGGCCGGCCCGGCACTGACCTGGCCGGACCGGTTCGGCTGTTCCACCGCCGCCGGCGGGATGCGCGATGACCGCGTCGATCTCGCCCGGGTGGTGGGGCCGGCTGGTGCCGCCGGCCCGGTGACAACCTGTCCGTGAGGTGCCGGCCGGGACCCGGCAGCACCTCTCTACTGAACGAGCACGGCCGGTCGGACGTCACGCTCCCGCACTGTCCGAAGTGGACCAACTACCCGTCGTGTCGATCATGCGCGAGCGCGTCGAGGGTGACCGGCACGTCGTCCCGCCGCACCTCGGCGACCTCGGCACCGGCGAGCCGCACCCCGTGGATCGCGACGCCCTCGGCCCGTTCCAGTACCAGGGACACCCGGTCGGCGTCGTTCGCCAGCGGCGGCTCGGCGCGCAGCAGCACGCCGGCGACGCTGACGTCCCGGTAGGCCAGCACGCCGGTACGGCCGTCCACCTCGCTGCGGCCCCACCCGGCGATCCGCACCGCGTACCGGCCGCACCAGCCGACCTCGGCGTCGCTGACCTCGATCCTCGACGACACCGGCGAACTGCCCGGGGTGGCGTGGAACCGGTCGGTGTTGTCGCCGGGCAGCAGCCGGAAGCCGATCTCCACCCCGGTACAGCGCAGCCCGCGCAGCGACACGTCGTGCACCGAACTGAGGTAGCAGCCCTCGAACGCGTCGGCCACCCGCACGTCGCGCAGCCGCAGCCGGTACGGGTGGTACGACGGGCCGGTCAGCTCGGTGACGTCGGTGCCGACGGCACCCCAGTGCACCGCCAGGCCGGTACCGCCGCCGGACACCGAGAGCCCGTCGACGGTCAGGTCGCGGACCGCGCCGAGCACCGCCACCGAGTTCGCCGGGCAGCGACCGGCCCGCCGCACCGCCAGGCCGCGCAGCTCGACCTCGTCGATCCAGTCCGGCCGCTCCGGGTAGAAGTAGCGGCCCACGGTGACCGCGGTCCACCGGTCGCCGTCGTGCGGGCCGGGCCGCGCGTCCGGCAGCCGCAGCGTCAGGTCGGCGAGCAGCACCCGGGAGCCGAGCACGTGCAGCAGCGGCGCCTCCGCCGCGACCGGCTGCACCAGGGTGGTACCCGCCGGGTCGCCCCGCAGCGTCGCGTCGGCCGGCACGGTGAGCCCGCCCGCCACCGGGTACTCGCCGGCCGGCAGCCGGATCGCCGCCGGCCCGGCCAGCAGCCGCTGCAGCAGCTCCCGGTTGGCCTCGGCGTCGCCGGACAGCTCCGGCGTCACCGCCGGTACCGGATCGATCTCGGTGCGGCGCAGCCGCCAGTCCAGCGGTCGTGCCGTCTCGATCCGCACCACCGCCGGGCCGGCCAGCCGACCGGAGTACTCGACGGCCAGCTCGCCGCCGCGCCGGTGCACCCGGCACGGCCGCGGCGCGCCGCCGTCCAGTGGAACGAGCCGGACCACCGGCGGCTCGGCCAGCGCGGCCCGTACCGTCGCCGGCGCGGTGGCGTACCGCACCGGGGCGGTCACCGTACGGCCGGTGCGCAGCGTGGTGCGGCGCAGCCGGCGCAGCGCCGCGAACCGGGCCGCCTCGTACCGGCGCCTGGCCAGCGCGATGCCCTTGTCCCGGTAGCGCAGCGGCGGCGCGCCGGTCGGCGGCTCCTGCCAGAGCGGCCCGTACTGCGGGGTCACCGGGTCGACCGCGGCCGGCGGCTGCGGCGCGGCGCGCAGCACCCACCGGTAGCGCACCGGGTCCGGGTTGGGCGGTGCCACCAGGAACAGCCCGTCCTCGACCGACGAACCGCCGGCCGGCGCCACCTGGCCCTCGGCCGAGACCGCCGGGCCGACCGCCGGAAGTGGTTCGACGGCGACGGAATCGATCCGGACCCCGACCGCGGCGTACGGCAGGCTGCCGGTCCCGGCCGCCGCGTCGGCGATCTCCAGCACCAGCAGGCCGTCGGCCGGGAGCTCGTCGGCGGCCAGGTCGAAACGCACGGTGGCGGTCGCGTCCAGCGCGAACGCGCCGCGCGGCCGGGTCAGCAGCGCCGCGGCGCGGGTGGCGCCCTGCGACCGGACCAGCAGCAGCCGGGCGGCATGCGGCCGGCGCGGCCGTACCGAATCCGGGACGCGGTGTTCCCACCAGGTCGCCGTCTCCCGGTCGGCCCGCAGCACCACGCTGACCCGCACCGGCCCGCCGGCCGCGACCTTCAGCCCGAGCAGACCCGGGCTGGCGGAGAACCGGCCGACGATGCCGGTACCGCGCACGAAGCCGTCGCAGATCTGCAGCGACGCGCCGCCGCCGGTGCGTACCGTCACCGGCGGCCGCAGCGCCGGCACCGGCCGGTCCAGCACGGTGTCGAACATCAGCCCTCCCACAGCTCGTCCTCGGCGGCGGACAGGTCGAAACGGGTCAGGAACGGCTCGCGGCGCCGCCACATCCGCCGTACCGCGGTGAACGCCGGGTCGCCGTCCGACTCCACGTGCTGCATCGCCACCCGCAGGATGCGCAGCAGCTGGTCGGACTGGCCGGCCTCCCAGTGCGGTACCAGCGAGGTCGGCACGTCGGCGGCGGTGCGGTAGAACCAGTGCCACAGCCGGGCGCGCTCCTGCTGCTCCGGCGACACCAGCTCGGCGCCGGACCGCAGCCCGCCGATCGAGTCGTCCAGCACCGACCAGTAGTCGTCGACGCCGGTGGCGACCCGGGCGAAGCCGCACGCCGACCACTCGGCCCAGCCGGCCATCACCGCCGGGATCCCGTACGCCGGCAGCTCGTTGGAGACGCTGCCGCGCACCGTGACCCCCAGGTCGGTCAGGCTCAGCAGCAGGTTCTTCGCCAGCTTCGCGCTCGGCACGAAGGCGAGGTTGCCGCGCCCGGCGTGCCGGTCGGCGACCGCGTCGAAGAACCCGGTCGCATCGTACAGGCCCTGGCTGGGATGGTCCACGAACAGCCAGTTCACGTCGGTCCGCTCGGCGGCGTAGTCGGCGGTGCGCTCGAACCAGTCGGCCAGGTCGGCGAAGTGCTCCACGTTGGTGCCCAGCGCGTCGGACACCGCGTGGTTGAACACCGCCACGGTCGGCCGGTCCGGCTCGAACCCGAACCGGTGCGCCGCGTGCGACCGCAGCTGCCGCCGCTCGGTGCCGGTACGGATGTCCACCGACGCCGTCGCGCCGCCCCGCCACCAGGACGGCCGGCCGAGGTTCCCCTTGGCCCGCCAGGACACCAGCTCCGCCCCGTGCCGCAGCGACTCCCGCATCGGCCAGAGCGTCTTCTCGAAGTACTCGCCGATCCGGCCGGTCAGCGCGGCCCGCGGGCTCGGCGCCGTGTCGAAGTCCTCCGGGTAGACCGCGTACGACTTCAGCGAACCGGTGGTCTGCACGTGCAGGATCGGCGTCCCGTACCGCCGGGCCGCGCTCACCGCGAGCCCCCACTGGTTGTAGTCGACGTGGCTGGTGACCAGCGCATCCGGGGTGAACGCGGCGAACAGCCGGTCGTAGGCGTCGGCGAACGCGTCGGTGCGCGCCACGATCCGCCGGTACTTCTCGCCGCCGCGGTGCTCGTCGGTCAGCCGCGGTACCTTCAGCAGCCGGCAGGCGGTGGCGTACCGGTTGGCGGCGAGTTCGGCGGCGTCCAGCGGCTCGCGCCCGGTGCGCGTCGGCACCCCGCGGCCGGCGACGCGGAACGCCGGTGCGGCGCCCACCCAGCCGACCGCGTCATCCCCTCCGGCCGGTCTGCCGGGGCCGGCCGCGGCACCGGTGGCGAGGTAGGCGTCGACCAGCTCGTGCACGTCGAGCACGTCGTCGGCCTGGTAGGCGTCGGCGAGCTTGCGCACCAGGCCGGTGTCGAACCGGGTCCACAGCGCGTCGTGCCAGTCGGGGTCGCTGCCGGTCAGCACGATCAGCCGGGCCGGGAAGATCCGGCGCAGCCCGTTGGCCACGGTCAGGGTGCGCAACGCCACCCGCAGGTCCTGGTGCAGCACCTCGACCACGATGGTGCCCGCACCGGGCCCCACCGGCCGGATGTTGTTGGACCAGTAGACCGAGGCCACGGCGAGGAACCGGTCGAACTCCGCGGTGGCCGCGTTCAGACGCACTCGGGTATCTCCTTGTCAGGGCCGGCGCAGCCGGCGCAGTTCCCGGCGCAGCAGCCGGATGCCCAGGTGGTACGGGAGGGTGGCGAGGTAGCCGACCCGGTAGGTCACCGACCGGCGCAGGGTGCCTAGCTCGGACAGCCGCCGGTCGCGCTCCGCGACGGTGACGTCCAGCCAACCGATCTGTGCCCGCGCGTCGGCGAGCTCGGCGCCCAGCGCACCGATCACCGCGAGCGCCTCGGCGTACCCGCGCGGCGGTGGTGTGGCGAGCGCCGGGTCGGCCGCCCAGCGGGGCTGCCCGGCCGCGTACCGGACGGCCTCGGCGTGCTCGCCCGGCTCGGCGCCGCCCGCCACCGCCTGCCCCGGCGCCAGCTGGCCGGCGCCCGGTTCCTCCGCCGCCGGCGGCGGCTCGTCCGTGCCGAGCGGAGCGGTCAGGTACACCGCCAGGGCGGCGGCGTCGGCGAGCTCGCGCGCCGAGGTGGTGACGTCGGCGGTGGCGGCCAGCGTGCTGGCCAGCCGGTCGGCGGACAGGCCGGCCGGCCACGGGTGCGGCGCGCCGCTGGCCAGCAACCGGTAGGCGAACCGCTGCAGGCCGCGCAGGAACACCAGCCGGACCGGTACCGCTACCCCCGACGACCAGCTGCGATCCGCCAACCGCAGGACCAGCGAGCCGGTCGGGCCGGCGGCGCCGTCCGGGCCGGCACCGTCCCGGTCGACGTCGCCGGTGTCGCCGGCCTCCGGCATCGCACCGTCCGGGTCGGCGGGGGCGGGGCCGACCAGGACGGCGTCGCAGGTGGCGAGCACCCGGTCGGCGCGGCAGAGCGGGTCCTCCCCCGCCTCGTCGTCGGACCAGACCGCGCGCCACCGGCCGGCTTGCGCACCGGTCCCGAGGAAGCCGAGATACCCGGTGACCAGCCCGCGTACCGCGACGAGGTCACCGTGGCGGCAGGCCGCAGCCAGCGCGTCCGCCAGGCTCTCCCCCGCCGGTACCGCTCCGGTCAGCCGGCGCGGATCCCGGCGCAGGTGGTCCAGCAGCCGGACGGAGTGGTCGGGCCGCAGCGGCTCGGCCCGCCAGCCGGCCCCGGCCCGGCGCACCACCCGGGGCACCGCCCAGTACGCCGGTTGCCCCCGGTCGGCGAGCACGATCGCCGCCGGCGCCGTGTCGAGGGCGTCGGTCACATCAGCCGGCGGCCTGCCGTCGGCCGCCGGCTCGGTACGGCCCGGCTCAGGGTGAGCCGGGCCGGTGCCGACCGGTTCGGTGCCGACCGGTTCGGTGCCGACCGGCCCGGGGTGGACCGCCGCGGAGCGGCTGCCCGTACCGGTCACCGATCCGACGCGACGGGTGGTGATGGCGATCCAGTGTGGTGCGAGCGGGAACCCGAGGCCGTGGCGTACCGCTTGGTACGCGAGCCGGCCCGGGTCGGTGAGCGCCGGGCCGGCGTGGGCCGCGGCGTACCCGGCGGCGATCAGCCGGGCCGGCACCTCGGCCGCGGTGTCGCCACCCTCGGGGTACGGCGGCAGCGCAGTCGCGGTGGCGACGAGCCCCGGATAGCCGGCGAGCAGTGTCCGGACCGGCAACCCGGCCGCCGCGAGCACACCGGGTACCGCGGCCACCCCGCCCGGCACGCCGTCGATCCCGGCCGCCGAACCGGCCGGGTCGACACCGGGCCCGGCAGTGGTCGGTGCGTCCCCGTGCACCAGCCGGTCCAGACCGAACGGGTTGGGCACCAGGACGACGACCGGCGCGCCGGGGCGGGCCAGCGCACCGATCGTCGCGAGCGTCGCCGGCCAGGATCCCGGTAGGTGGTCCGGGCCGGACAGGATCACCGGGTCGTCCACCGCGAGGACCGCGTCGTAGCCGGAGCCGGCCGGGATGCGGTCCAACCCACCGCAGCGGACCCGGACACCGGCCGCGGCGAGCCGTACCCGCGCGGCGGCGGCATCCGGCAGGCTGCGCAGCACCAGGTCCACCTGGCTGCCGCGGGCGGCCAGCGCGGTGAGCAACGAGTCGTGGTACCGGCCCAGGACCAGCGTGCGGCCCGTCGCCGGCAACGCCTCGGCCAGTAGCGGCAGCAGCCAGTCCCCGTACCGGTCGGTACCGTCCAGATCGGACTCGCCGAGCAGCTCGCCGCCCAGCAGCGGAACCGCGCCGGCGTCCACGGTCACCGTCGACGCGCTCATCGCCGTTCCTCCCTCGTCGAAACGACAGCGGGGTGCCCGGACGCACTCCGGCCGCGACTCGCACGCCGCTGCCCGCAGGTCGGCGCGTGCCGCCCGGCGCCGGCCGGCCGGGTCGGTTCGATGCGGTTCACGCCACCGACTCCGTCCCGGCCCGCTGCCCGAGGGGTGGCCAGCCGAGCAGGTCGGCGAGTTCGGCCGGCGGCGCGACGTGCCGGACACCCAGCTCCTGCCGGGCCACCTCGGCCGCCTGCTCCGGATCCACCTCGGGTACGTGCAGTTCGGGCCAGAGCCGGCGGATCCGGGCGATCCCGCCGTACGCGGGGTGCTCGTTCTCGATCATCATCGGGTCGCCGTAGACCCCCACCCGGCAGCCGGCGGCGGCGCCGTACAGCACGGCGGTGCACAGCCGGTTCGCCGCCACCCAGCGGTGCGCCCGCAGCTCGGCCAGCTGCTTGTTCAGAAACCACGGGTCGGTGCCCTGGTAGTGGCCGCCGCGCGGTCCATGCGTGATCACCCGGAAGCCGAACGACTCGTACATCTCGCGCAGCTGCGGATGCCTGAACTCCAGCCAGTACAGGCAGATCGTGACCGGCGGTTCAGCCCGCTCGACGATCTCCGCGGCGAGCGCCCGGTGATCGCCGAACACCGACTGCGCCTCCCACCCGTGGAACGGGTAGAAGATCGTCCCGCGCCGCTCCGGGGGCGGCCCGACCGCCCCGCCGGCGCCGCCGGCCGGCGCACCCGGGGTGGCGAGCAGGTAGGCGAAGGGCGCGCCGATCACCCGGTAGCCGTGCCGGCCGGCGAGCATGCCGCGCCGGCGCGGCCCGTCCGACCAGACCAGCCGCGGCACCCCGGGCGCCGGGCTGTCGTCGGCGCCGTACCCGTCGTGCACGTTCCAGCCGTGCTGCAGGTACCCCCAGATCCGTGGCGGTGCGGCCAGCCCGCAGTAGCGGGCCAGCGCGTGCGCGTGCCCGTACCAGTGGTTCTGGTGGTTCATCGCCGTCCTCACTCGATCTGCCGTGCCGCGCTGGTGTCTGTTGTGGACGCTCAGGTGAGCAGGGCGCGCAGCCGCTCGACGACCCGGTCCTGGTCGGTGTCGGTCAGCCCGGGATACATCGGCAGCGACAGCTGCTCGGCGTAGTACGCCTCGGCGTTCGGGCACAGCCCGCGCCGGTAGCCGGCGTCGGCGAACACCGGGTGCCAGTACACCGGCACGTAGTTGACCTGCACGCCGATCCCGCCGGCGCGCATCCCGTCGTAGATCTCCCGGCGCCGGCCGCCGAGCACCCGCACCGGGAACAGGTGCCAGGCCGGCGTCACGTCCGCCCGCTGCGCCGGCAGCGCCAGGCCGTCCACGTCGGACAGCAGGCGGCGGTACCGGTCGGCCAGCTCGGCGCGGCGGGACAGGAAGGCCGACAGCCGGCGCAGCTGCACGCTGCCGATCGCGCAGAGCACGTCCGGCAGCCGGTAGTTGAGCCCGAACTCGTGCACCTCCTGGTGCCAGCCGCCCTGATCGGTGATGCGGAACTCGTCCGCCTCCCGGACCAGCCCGATGTTACGGAACCGGGCGGCCCGCCGGGCCAGTTCGGCGTCCCCGGTGACGACCGCGCCGCCCTCGGCGGTGGTCAGGTTCTTCGTCGGGAAGAACGAGAACGTGGTCAGGTCGGCGATCGAGCCGACCGGCGCCCCCCGATACGATGCGCCGATCGAGTGCGCGGCGTCGTCCAGCAGCAGCGCCCCGGCGCTGTCGGCGACCGACCGCAGCGCGTCGTAGTCCGCCGGGTGGCCGGCGTAGTCGACCGCGGCGACCACCCGGGTGCGGTCGGTCAGTGCGGCCTTCGCGGCGGCCGGGTCCAGCAGCGCGGTGTCCGGCTCGACGTCGGCGAACACCACGGTGGCGCCGAGCAGCGCGGCCGTCGAGGCGGTCGCCACGAACGTCATCGGGCTGGTCACGACCTCGTCGCCGGGCCCGATCCCGGCCGCCGCGTACGCGGTGTGCAGCGCGGCGGTGCCGGACGTGACGCTGACCGCGTGCGCGCCGCCGGCCACGGTGGACAGTTCGGCCTCGAACGCGCGGACCGCGGGGCCGGTGGTCAGCCAGTCGCCGCGCAGCACCGCCGCGACCGCCTCGATCTCCTCGTCGCCGATCGACTGCCGACCGTACGGGAGCACCTCAGCTCGCCTTCGCGGCGACGAGCATCTCGCGCAGCTGCTCGACCGACAGCCACAGGTCGTTGGTGTCGGAGCGGAAGCTGAAGTCGGCCGGTACCGTCTCCGCCTCGGCCGGCGGCCGGTAGCCCCACGTCGCGATCGTCGGCTGCAGCACGTACCGGTCGGCCAGCCGCAGCGCGCGCCGCCCCTCCTCCGGCGAGATCATCTCCTCGTGCAGCTTCTCCCCGGGGCGGACGCCGATCTCGTGGGTCGGCGCGTCCGGCGCCACCGCGGTGGCCAGATCCAGCACCCGCATGCTGGGGATGCGCGGCACGTACAGCTCGCCGCCGGCCATCAGGTCGAACGAGTCGACGACGAACTGCACCGCGGCCGGCAGGCTGATCCAGAACCGGGTCATCCGCTTGTCGGTGATCGGCAGCGACTTGCCCTCGGCGGCCAGCTTGGCGAAGAACGGGATGACCGAGCCGCGGCTGCCCATCACGTTGCCGTACCGCACGACCGCGAACCGGGTGGGGTGGTGCGCGGCGTAGTGGTTCGCCGACACGAACAGCTTGTCCGCGACGAGCTTGGTCGCCCCGTACAGGTTGATCGGGCTGGACGCCTTGTCGGTGGACAGCGCGACCACCTTGCGCACGCCGCTGTCGATGGCCGCCTCGACCACGTTCTGCGAGCCGGCGACGTTGGTCTGCACGTACTCGAACGGGTTGTACTCGGCGGTGTCGACCTGCTTGAGCGCGGCGGCGTGCACCACGTACTGGACGCCGTGCATGGCCCGGCGCAGCCGGTCCACGTCGCGGATGTCGCCGATGAACCAACGCAACCGTGAATCGTCGTTGAACAGTTGACGAACCTCGTACTGTTTGAGCTCGTCCCGGGAGAACACCACCACCCGGGCCGGGTCATGATGGTCCAGCAGGTGCCGAATGAAGGCCTTGCCGAACGAACCGGTTCCCCCGGTGATGAGAATGTCTGAACCCGTGAGTGTGGACACTGCCTTCAACGATTCCTTCCAAGAAAACGCCGTGTTGCGGTCAGTGAAAACCGACGAGGTTATTACCAGGTGAACACCGAATGGGAACGACATGACGAGAATCATCGGCATTGTGCAGGCCAGGATGGGCTCGACGCGGCTGCCCGGCAAGGTACTGCGGCCGCTCGGCGGGCGCAGCGTGCTGGGCTGGGTGATCCGGGCGGCCCGCGCCTCGGGCGCCCTGGACGAGCTGGTGGTCGCCACCACCACTGACCCGGCCGACGACGCGGTCGTCGCCGAGGCGACCGCGCTGGGCGTGGCGACCAGCCGCGGCTCGGTGCACGACGTGCTCTCCCGGTTCGTCGCGGCGCTGGACGACCGGCCGGCCGACGCGGTGGTGCGGTTCACCGCCGACTGCCCGCTGCTCGACCCGGGTGTGGTCGCCGCCGCGGCGAACGCCTGGCGGGCGGCGCCGTGGCTGGACTACGTCAGTACCGCGTTGCCGCGCCGGCTGCCTCGCGGTACCGACGTCGAGGTGATCGCGGCCGGCGCGCTGCGCGAGCTGTCCGCCACCGCGGTCGGGCACCATCGCACGCACGTCACCTCGGGGCTCTACACCGACCCGGCCAGCTGGTCGATGCTCGGCCTGACCCTGCATCCGGACGCCTCCGACCTGCGGGTCACCCTGGACACGCCGGACGACTGGCGGCTGATCGAGTCGGTCGTCGACCGCTTCGGGGACCGGCCGGTCGCGCTGCCCGAGCTGATCGGCTGGCTGCGGGCCCACCCGGAGGTCACCGGGATGAACGCGCACGTCCGCCAGAAGGTCCTGGAGGCCGGGTGAACCACGTCGTGTGCTGCTGCGACGCCGGACGCACGGCGGGCAGCGGGCACCTGATGCGCTGCCTCGCGCTGGCCGAGGAGCTGGCCGCACGCGGCACCACGGTACGGTTCGTCGCCGACCTGGGCGAGCTGCCGTTCGCCGCCCGCCGGCTCGCCACCGCCGGCTTCGACTGGGTACCGCCGGGCCCGGACCCGGTGGCGACCGTGCTCGGCTCCGCACCGCCGGGGCCCGGCGGTGCGGAGCCGGCCGCGGCGGTGTGCGGTGCCGTCGCACCGCACACCGCCGCACCGCACACCGCAGTGCCGCGCACCGTGGCGCCGGACGCCGTGGTGCTCGACTCGTACCTGATGCCGCCGTGGGTGGGCGAGCGGCTGCGCGCCGCCGGCCGGCCGGTGCTCGCGCTGGTCGACGGGGACAGCCCGGTACAGCCGGCCGACCTGTACCTGGACCAGAACCTCGGTGCCGAACGCGACCCGGGGCCGGCGCCACGGCTGGCCGGGTTGCGGTACGCGCTGCAGCGGGCGGAGATCCGCGCCCACCGGCCGGCGCAGCCCCGGGTGGCGCGGGCCGGCCGGCCCGGCGTACTGGCGTTCTTCGGCGGCACCGACCCGCACGGCGCGGCCCCGGTACTGGCCGCCGCGCTCGCCGCCACCGGCGTGCCGTGCGACGTCACGGTCGTCGCCGCCACCGCCGAACTGGCCGCGGCGGTGGCCACGGTGCCGGTACCGGCGGGCCAGCGGCGCCGGGTGATCGGGCCGACCGACGAGCTGGCCCGGCTGGTCACCGAGGCGGACCTGGTCGTCGCGGCGTCCGGTACCTCCGCCTGGGAACTGGCCTGCCTCGGCGCGGCGGCCGCGCTGGTCTGCGTGGTCGGCAACCAGCGGATCGGGTACGGCCGGGCGGTCGAGACCGGCGCCGTCGCCGGCCTGGGCGAGCTGTCCGCGCTGCGGGAGGATCCGGCGCCGGCGACCAGCACGCTGCGGTGGCTGCTGACCGACCGGGCCGAACGCACCCGGCTGCACGCCACCGCCTGGCAGCTGGTCGACGGTCTGGGCGCCGGCCGGGTGGCCGACGCCCTCGCCGCGCTCCGCCCCGCCGCCGCAGGTCGTCCGAGGCAGATCGAACCCGGGATTCGGTCGGGTCCGCCCAGCCCCGAATGACCGGAGCCGTCGTTCGACCCGGCCGACGCGGTCGCCGGGTCGAACGGCGGCACCCGCTGACCCGACCGGCACCGCCGCGCCGGCCGGGAGGCAGGTGGCACCGCGGGCCCGGCGGCGGGTGGCACCGCCGGCCCGGCGGCAGGTGGCACCCTCAGAGCAGGTCCCAGGTGAGCGGGGTGCCCTTGGCGGCGTCGGTACGGAACGTGCGGCCGGCGACGGTGTCGAACGCGTCCGGCACCAGCCCACCGGTGGGCCGGATCGACCGGACGTTCTGCGCGGTCACCGCATCACCGGCGCGAACGTCCTCGACCACGTGCAGCGACCGGCGGAACCGCAGCCCCTCCGCCTCGGCCGAGGACGGGCCGAACGAGACCCGGCCGAGCGCGCGCCAGGCGGTCTCGGTCTCGGTCCGCAGCGCGGCCAGCTCCGCCGGTTCCAGCGAGAACGCCGAGTCGACGCCGCCGTCCGAACGAGACAGCGTGACGTGCTTCTCGATCACGGTCGCGCCGAGCGCCACCGCGGCGACCGCCGCGCCGATACCCAGCGTGTGGTCGGACAGGCCGACGTGCGCGCCGACCGCGCCCGCCAGTACCGGCAGCGAGCGCAGGTTGCTGTCCTCCGGGGGCGCCGGGTACGACGTGGTGCAGCCCAGCACGACCAGCTGGTCGTTGCCGACCGAGCGGGCCGCCCGCACCGCGGCGTCGATCTCACCGAGGGTGGCCATCCCGGTACTGATGATCAGCGGCTTGCCGGTGGCCGCCATTCCGCGCACCAGCGGCAGGTCGGTGACCTCGGACGACGCCACCTTGTAGGCGGGCACGTCCAGCCCTTCCAGGAACTCGATCGCGGTCGGGTCGAACGCGCTGGAGAACGCCGCGAGGCCCAGGTCGGCGGCGAGCGCGAAGATCGGCTCGTGCCACTCCCACGGCGTGTGCGCCTCCTGGTACAGCTCGTAGAGCCGGCGGCCGGGCCACAGCTTGTGGTCGGCGGCGAGCCGGAAGCGGGGCGTGTCCACGTCGACGGTGATGGTGTCGGCGGTGTAGGTCTGCAGCTTCACCGCGTGCGCGCCGGCGTCGGCGGCCATCCGGACGATGTCCAGCGCGCGGTCCAGCCGGCCGTCGTGGTTGCCGGACATCTCGGCGATGATCATCGGCGGGTGCGCCGGCCCGATGCTGGTCTTGCCGATCTGTACGTCCGGCCGGCTGGTCGGGTCCGAGCTGGTCATCTGTTCTCCTCGCGGGAAACGGTCGGGGTGGCGCCGGGCGAAGCGGTCTCGGCGGGTGAAGCGGTCCGGGTGGCGCCGGGCGAAGCGGCCCCTGGTGAAGCGGTGCCGGCGGCCGGCGCGGGGCGGGAGGTGCCGCGACGTTGGTCCCGGCGCAGGCTGATCCGCCGGTACCGGACGGTGCGGCCGGCCACGGTGCGCACCGCCGGTGGCCCCTCGACGAACCCGAACCGCCGGTTGCCGCGGCGCACCGCGGTGTTGTGCTCCAGCACCTCGCCGGTGAGCAGGTCGAGACCCAGCACGTCGAACGCGTGGTCCAGGGCGGCCCGCTGCACGCCGAGCCAGGAGGACAGCCCGGTGCCCCGGGCCTCGACGCCGTCGACGTCGAGGTAGAAACCCCACGAGCCGGTGCGCTGCCCGGACTCGGTACGCAGGTCCTCGAACAGCACCACGCCGGTCGGCAGCGCCGCGGCACCGTCGGGTTCGCAGTACACCAGCAGCGCCCGGGTGGGATCCGTGGCGACCCGCCGCCACCACACCCGGTGTTCGTCCGCGGCGATCTCGTGGTCGGTGAAACTGGCCGCCCGCACCTGCGGGTGATTGCGCCAGCGTCGGATGGTCTCGCGCTCCGCCTCACGCGCGACACGCAACATTCACGGCTCCCTGGAATTCACCTTCGGTTGCGGTTCGTACGCTACATTCCAGGCCGCCACGCACCCTATCCCCACATGAACACGAGGTTGTGCAGAAATGAATTCTGACGGATCCGCCGCACCGATTTCCGCGCTCAACCGGGATCAGATCCGGGAACTGCTCACGCAGGTACTCGCCGCGCAGGGAAAGGATCTTCCGGCGGGCGAGTCCGCGGAGCTGGCCGCGATCGGGTTCCGGTCGCTGGACTTCTCCGAGCTGGCGCTGCGGGTCGAGGACGAGATCGGTCGCGAGCTCAACTTCGACGCGCCTGGCCTGCGCACCATCCGTACCGTGGGCGACGTGCTCGACTTCCTGACCGAGCTGCAGGACCCGGCATGAGCCCGGACGCCAGGGCCGGGCGAGGCGCCCGCCGCGGCGCCGAGCGGGCCGGGGGCCGGAGTGGCCGGGCCGCGCGTCCCGGCGCCGACCCGATCGCATTCGACGTCGCCGCTTGCGAGGTGGCCCGGGCCGCGCGTCCCGGCGCCGACCCGGCGACCGCCGGAGGCGCGGGCGCGACCGCCGGGAGGGGCCTCGGATGATCGCGGCGGACAACCGGCTGGTGCTCGGCGACGTCGTCACGAGCTGGGCGGATCTGGCCGATGCGGCGAGCCTGCCGGACCCGGTCGCGGTGTGCACCGACGATGCGACGACCGCATTCGCCGCGGTGCGCCATCACGTCGACCACGACACCGAGTTGCTGGTCGCGTCGCGGTCGCGGGTCGACGAGGCGCTGCGGGTCGAACTGATCGAGGCCGGCTTCGCCCTGCCGGAGGACGGCGTGCCGGCGCACCGGGCCGCCGATCCGGGCCGGTTGTGGCTGCTCACCAGCGGCAGCACCGGTCGCCCCAAACAGGTCGCGCACACCCTCGCCGGGCTCACCACGGTGCGCGCGCCACAGCCACCGCGGGTGTGGCTCTGCCCGTACTCGCCGGGCACCTACGCGTGGTGGCAGCTGGTGACCCTGTCGCTGGCGGTGCCGGGTCAGGATCTGGTGGTTCCGTCCACTGTGGACGACTGGGTGTCCGCCGCGGTGACGCACCGGGTGACCGCGGTGTCCGGCACGCCGACGTTCTGGCGGCAGGCACTGTACCGGCACGGCGACGAGCTGGCCGGCCTCGCCCTGGCGCAGCTCACGCTCGGCGGCGAACCGGTGGACCAGCCGATCCTGGACGCGCTGCGGCACGCCTTCCCGGCCGCCCGGATCAGCTGGATCTACGCCTCCAGCGAGGTCGGCGCCGCGGTCGTGGTGCACGACGGCCGGGCCGGCTTCCCCGCCTCCTGGCTGGATCGCGACACCGGCGACCGGCCCAGGCTGTCCGTGGCGGACGGGGAACTGCTGGTCGGCTCACCGCACCGCGGCCTGGGGCAGCCGGAGCTGGTCCGCACCGGTGACCGGGCCGAGCTGTCCGGCGACCGGGTGCTGCTGCCCGGCCGGGTGGGCCGCGACGAGATCAACGTCGGCGGTACGAAGGTGTCCGCCGGCACCGTCCGCGAGGTGCTGCTGGGTCATCCCGCGGTGCGCTGGGCCCGGGTGACCGGCCGCCGCGCCCCGCTGGTCGGCCAGGTGGTCAGCGCCGAGATCGTCACCGATGGTTCGGTGGACACCGTTGCGCTGCAACGGTTCGCCGGCGAACGGCTGGCCGAGACGGCGGTACCCCGGCACATCCGCATCCTGTCCGAGATCCCGGTGAAGGAAACGTTGAAGAGCGATGTCTGAACCGTTCGTACCGCCCGCGTCGGTGGTCCTGGTGTCCGGCGGCTCGCGCGGCCTCGGTCTGTCCATTGTGGAGGATCTGGTCGGCAGCGGGCTGCGGGTAGCCACGTTCGCCCGCAGCATCACCCCGGAGCTGGCCAAGCTCGCCGACGCCGAACCCGACCGGGTGCTCGCCGGTGCCGTCGACATCACCGACCGGGCCGCGACGACCGAGTTCGTCCGTACCGCGGAGTCCTCGCTCGGCCCGATCGACGCGCTGGTCAACAACGCCGCGATCGGCCAGGATTCGCTGCACGTGCACACCTCGCCGGACCGGCTCGCCCACCTGATCGAGGTCAACCTCACCGCGCCGCTGCTGCTGACCCGGCTGGTGCTGCGCCGGATGCTCGCCGGTGGCCGGCGCGGCCGGGTCGTCAACGTCACCTCGATCTGCGCCCGGCGCGGCTTCCCCGGCCTCGTCGCTTACTCGGCGACCAAGGGCGGGATGGAGGCGGCGACCCGCTCGCTCGCCCGCGAGCTGCGCGACCGCGCGCTGATCAACTGCGTGGCACCCGGCTTCTTCGCCTCCGAGATGTCCTCGGTGCTCGGCACCGACCAGCTCGACCAGATCGTCCGCCGCACCCCGACCGGCCACCTCACCGAGCCGGCCGAGGTGCTCCCGGTGGTCCGGATGCTGCTGCTCGCCGACACCAACATCCACGGCCAGACCATCACCATCGACGGCGCCGCCGGTACCTGACCCCGGGCCCGCCCCGCCGGTACCGCCATAGGGTGGGCCCAGGTCTCCGATCGCGTCGGCCGCGGCGGTGCGTCGCCGGCCGGGGCGGGTCAGTGCATCCGGAAGTCGTACTCGGGCGGGATCGGGCGGTCCGGGAACGCGGCGGTCCACAGCGCGTCGAGCGACGTCTCGCCCTCCCGCAGGTCGGCGACCTCGAGCCCGTCGGACAGGATCGTGCGAGCCCGATCGGGCTGCCCGGCGGCGAGCGCGGCCCGGACCGTCAGCAGCCGGATCCGGCCGTGCTCGCGCACCTCGGCCGGCGCCCCGTCGAGCAGCGCCAGGCATCCGGTGGCCCGGTCCGCGGCGAGCAGCGCCTCGCCGGCCTCGGCGGCGAGCTGCCGGCACCATCGCGCCGACCGGTACGCCCGTTCCAGCAGGTCGGCGGCCGCCTCGACCCGGCCGTCGGCGGTCGCCAGCAGGCCCTGCCCGCGCACCGCCCACGCCGACTCCGCGGCGGCCAGCGACGCCGCGTACTCGCGCGCCGCGGTGTCGGCGTCGCCGCGCTGGTGCGCCAGCACCCCCCGGTGGTACGCGGCGAGCCAGCCGGTGTCCGCGCCGAGCCGGGCCGCCCAGTCCGGCTCGCTGCCGGCGCCGCCGACGTACGAGGCGGGCGGCGTCGCCGGGTCCGCCGGGGGCAGCGCGCCGTCGGCCAGCAGGGCCAGCCACGGCTGCTGTTCCGGCCCGAGGGTGTCCTCGTCGAACGGGGTACCGGTCTCGTCGCACCAGCCGGCCCCGCGGCGGTGCCGCTCGAGCGCGCCCCAGCCGGAGCCGGCGCAGACCCGCTCGGCCGGCGGCGCGTCGGCCAGCCGTACCGCCTCGGCGAGCTCGGCGTCCAGCTGCGCCGCCGGGACCGCGGCGGCCAGCTGACCGTCCACATGCGACACCGCAGCGGTCCAGTCACCGTGTGCGACCTCGCGGTCGACAGTGACCGGCCCGTAGGTCTCCAGCCAGCTCCAGGACGCGCCGGCCGGCATCGGCAGGTGCTCGTACTGGGTGGCGGCGAGGCCGGCCTGAATCTCGGCATACCCGTCGTTTCCGGGCGACAGCCAGTCGGCCCAGTGCCGGCCGCCGGTGGAGGTGCCCCAGACGAACAACTTGCGGCCGGTCAGCCGGGCGGTGGAGGTCTGCGCCAGCCCGCCGCCCTGATCGTCGACCGCGATGATCCACGGCCGCGACACGCCGGAGGTGTCGAAGAAGTAGTCGGCCGCGTGCTCGTTGCGCAGCGGGTACGAGGTGTCCACCCCGTCCTGGACCGGTACCGGCCGCGCCCGGATCGTCCCGTCGTAGCTGGTGCAGAACGCCCGGTCGGCGGGAGCGAGCACCCGCACGTCCTCGGGTACCGCGGTGTTGGACCACCAGTACATGAAGGTCGGCTCGGGAGCAGTGGCACGAATCCGGACATGCACCCGCAACGCGTCGGCGCCGGCCGGCAGCCACGCGTCGACCTGGAACACCGCGCCGCGCAGCCGCTCGTACTCCCACATCCGCAGCATCGGCACCCCGCCCGGCCCGGTCAGCAGCGCCGCGTGCAGCGGCGAGCAGGTCGTCGGGCTGTGCCCACGGGTGCCGATGTTCCACTCCACCCCGCCGGCGAACCAGGCGTTGCGCAGCGCAAGGTTCGCCGGCTGCCACACCGGGTTGCGGTAGAGCAACTCGCGACCGTCGCGCAGGTCGACCAGCGACCAGAGCCGGCCGCCGAGCTCCGGGACGAACGTGGCACGCAGCACGTCGTTGTCGAGTACGACGGTGGAGAGTTCCCCGGCTGCCGCAACCGAGAGTAACCGTCCTGGGTCAGGTACGGCAGCAGGGTGCGCGGCGCGCCGTGCTCGGCGTTGCGCACCACCGCGGCCGGCAACTCCTCAGTGGACAGTCGGTACGGCGCCGCCGGCGGCCCGGCGACCGGCGGCAGCGGGTTCATCGGCCCGATATCGGCCTTCGGCAGCGAGAGTGACTCGATTCGTACTCGGCTCACCCGGATGAGCCTACGAGCCGGTGCGAGCGGGCCGGCGGGCGGCGGTGACGTGCACACTGAGTGTCGGCAAGATGGCGGCGATCTTGCGTGGGGCCGACTCAGCTCCACCCACCGTTCGGGGAGATCGTCGAGACCGATCGGACCCGGTACCGATGCGTCGACGGGCCGCCCGGCTGTTACCTCGTTATACTTCACGCCGGTCCCCGCGGTGGCTCGCCGCGAAGCCAGTGGCCCTGCTGGAGAGCCCGACCGGCCGAGTCCGACCGGGCGGTGTTCTCGTCTTCTCTGGAAGGTCGTTTGTGTCCGAAGCCGCTTCCTCCGCCGGTTCCGACGTTCGCGCCGTCACCGACTCGCTCGTCGCGCAGGCCGATTCGTCCGGCCATCTCACCTCCGCCGACGTGGCCCGGGTGCTGGCCGCCGCCGAGGTGACCCCGGCCCAGGGTCGCAAGATCCTCAAGGCACTCGCCCAGGCCGGCGTGACCGTGGTGGTGGACGGCTCCGCCGGCACCGCCAAGCGCCGCCGTGCCACGCCCACCCGCCCGGCCACCACCGGCAAGGCCGCGTCCTCGACGCGCCCCGCAGTGACCCGGTCGACCCCGGCCGCCACCCAGCCGTCCCCGGCCACGGTGACCGAGCCGGTCGGCGCTGCCGCCTCCGCCGAGGAGGCGAGCGACGTCGAGCCGGCCGGCGCGGGCGCGCCGGAGGCGGCCAAGAAGGCCCCGGCGAAGCGGGCGAAGAAGGCCGCCGCGAAGAAGCCGGCCGCGAAGGCGGCGAAGCCCGCCGACGAACCGGCCACCGACGAGGCTCCGGACGAGGTCGACCTCGCCGCCGAGGAGCCGCCGGCGCCGGCGAAGAAGACCGCTCGGGCCAAGACCGCCAAGAAGACTGCCGCGAAGAAGACCGCGCGCGGCAAGAAGGGCGACGGTGACGGCGAGCAGTCCGACGACTTCGACTGGGACGACGAGGACTCCGAGGCGCTGCGGCAGGCCCGCAAGGACGCCGAGCTGACCACCTCCGCCGACTCGGTCCGGGCGTACCTGAAGCAGATCGGTCGGGTGCCGCTGCTCAACGCCGAGCAGGAGGTCGACCTCGCCAAGCGGATCGAGGCCGGGCTGTACGCGGCGGAGCTGCTCCGGCAGAAGGAGGAGTCCGGCGAGGAGGTCACGATCGAGCTGCGGCGCGAGCTGAAGCAGATCGAGCGGGACGGCATCCGCGCCAAGGACCACCTGTTGGAGGCGAACCTGCGGCTGGTGGTGTCGATCGCCAAGCGCTACACCGGCCGCGGGATGGCCTTCCTGGACCTGATTCAGGACGGCAACCTCGGCCTGGTGCGCGCGGTGGAGAAGTTCGACTACACCAAGGGCTTCAAGTTCTCGACCTACGCGACCTGGTGGATCCGGCAGGCGATCACCCGGGCGATGGCCGACCAGGCGCGCACGATCCGCATCCCGGTGCACATGGTCGAGGTGATCAACAAGCTGGGTCGCCTGCAGCGCGAGCTGCTCCAGTCGATGGGCCGCGAGCCCACCCCGGAGGAGCTGGCCAAGGAAATGGACATCACCCCAGAAAAGGTGATGGAGATCCAGCAGTACGCGCGGGAGCCGATCTCGCTCGACCAGACCATCGGCGACGAGGGCGACAGCCAGCTCGGTGACTTCATCGAGGACTCCGAGGCGGTGTCGGCGGTCGAGGCGGTGTCGTTCTCGCTGTTCCAGAACGAGCTGCAGCAGGTGCTCGGCACCCTGTCGGAGCGGGAGGCCGGCGTGGTCCGGCTGCGGTTCGGACTGACCGACGGCCAGCCGCGCACCCTGGACGAGATCGGCCAGGCGTTCGGCGTGACCCGGGAACGGATCCGCCAGATCGAGTCCAAGACGATGTCCAAGCTGCGCCATCCGTCCCGCTCGCAGCTGCTGCGCGACTACCTCGAATAGGTCGCACCCGACACGCGAGGGTGGCGCCCGGCCGGCCGGTCGGGCGCCATCGTCGTCTCCGGCGGGGCCCGTCGGGCTCGCTGGCAGCGCCGGACTCGTCAGTCGGCGAGCGCGCGGGTGAGCAGGTGCGCGCTGCGCATCCGGCCATCGGCGGTGAACCGGCCGAAGAAGCACACGTCGATGGCCAGGTCACGGCCGCGCTGCCGGGCGTGCAGCGTGTACCGCGCGGCAAGCAGGTCGCCGTCGGCGACCGCGTCGTGCACCTCGATCCGGATGCTCGGCCGGTTCTTACGCACCGGGCGGGTGTGCGCGATCAGCTTGTCCCGGTCGATCACGTTGCCGTCGGCGACCTGCACGACGTCCGCGGTGTGGTACCGATCGACGATCAGTGCCGGGTCGGTGTCGTCGCGCAGCAGATCGGCGGTGAACGAGGTGAAGAAGTCGGCGATGAACCGCGCCGGCTCGGTGTCGGTCAACGAACGCATGGCGTACCGCCCAGTCTCACGATCCGGTATTATCTCTTACATGTTGTAAGATATATTCCCGGGTTCAATTTTGACAAGGTGTAAGAGATGAACGCACCTGTGCCCCGCCCCGCCACCGACCCGGTGCCACCGGGACGCCGGCGCGACACGCCCGCGCCGGCCGATGTGCGCGGAGCCGACACGACCCGGCGCCGCGCCGACGCCCGCAAGAGCCGCGCCGCGATCCTCGCCGCCGCGGCAGAGGTGCTCGACGCCACCCCGGACGCCGGCCTGGCCGCGGTCGCCCGCGCCGCCGGCGTCACCCGACAGACGATCTACGCCCACTTCGCCTCCCGGGAACGGCTGCTCGCCGCCGTCGTCGAGCAGCTCACCGAGCAGGCCGCCGCCGCGATGGACGCCGTCGACCTCGACTCCGGTACCGCCGGCGATGCGCTGCTGCGGCTGCTCGCCGCCGGCCAGCAGACCACCGGCCGCTACCCGGCGCTGCTCCAGCAGATCGCCGCCGAGCCGGTCGGCGCGGAGGCCGACCGGCAACGGCACGCGCCGGTCGCGGACCGGATCGAACGGGTGATCCGCCGCGGCCAGCGCACCGGCGAGTTCGACGATCGGCTGCCGGCCGGCTGGCTCGCCAGTGCCGTCATCGCGCTCGCCCACGCCGCCGCCGAGCACCGGCCCGGCATCGGCGCCGACGGGCTGCGCCGCACCCTCCTGAACACCCTGACTCCGCACCCGGACCCCGTCGAACGGGGTTGATCTGGAGCGCGGTCCAGGCCGTAGCGTCCGGCACATGGACCTTCGCTTCCTCGGCCGCACCGGGCTCCAGGTCAGTGAGCTGTGCCTGGGCACGATGATGTTCGGCGACCGCGCCGACGAGCAGACCAGCCACCGCATCCTCGACGAGTACACCGCCGCCGGCGGCACCTTCGTCGACACCGCCGACGTGTACGCCTCGGGCCGCGCCGAACAGATCCTGGGCCGCTGGCTCGCCGGCCGGGACCGCGACGACCTGGTCATCGCGACCAAGGTGTACGGCGAGAAAGCGCCCGGCGAGCCGGTGCGGGGCGCCGGCCGCAAACACGTGCTGCACGCGGTCGAGGACAGCCTGCGCCGGCTGCGCACCGACTACCTCGACCTGTACCAGATCCACGTGTACGACGACGCCACCCCGATCGAGGAGACGCTGTCGACGCTCGACACGCTGGTCCGGGACGGCAAGGTGCGGTTCGTCGGGGCATCCAACTACACCGGCTGGCAGTTCCAGAAGTCGATCGGCCTCGCCCGGCAGCACGGCTGGGAACCCTTCACCTGCCTGCAGCCCACCTACAACCTGCTGACCCGCGAGGCCGAGTGGGAGCTGATCCCGGTCTGCGAGCAGGAGGGCGCCGGCCTGGTCGCCTGGAGCCCACTGGCCGGTGGCTGGCTGTCCGGCAAGTACCAGCGGGGCATGCGCCAGCCGCCCGCCGGTACCCGCGCCGACTCCGACGGCAGCTGGCCGCGCCGCGACACCGACACCACCTGGCAGGTGATCGACGCGGTACGAGCGGTGGCCGCCGAGGTCGACCGCACACCGGCCCAGGTCGCGCTGCGCTGGCTGCTGCAACGCCCCGGGGTCACCGCACCGATCGTCGGAGTACGCACGGTCGAGCAGCTGCGGGACAACCTCGGCGCCGCCGGCTGGTCGCTCGACCCGTCGCACCTCGACCGGCTCACCGAGGCCAGCGAGCGCCCCCACCCCTACCCGTACGACCTGCAGCAGCTCCCCCAGTTCCGCCGCCGCCCCCGGTAGCGGCGGCCGAGCCCGCCACGGCCGGCGGCGGGCCGGTTCGCCGGTTCGCCGGTTCGATCCGAGCCGGCTGCTGGTTCAGCGGAAGACGGCGGACCGGCCCGCGGCGAGATCGGTGAGGGCGTCCCGATGCTGCTGGCTGAACAGCCGCGGCGCCTCGCCGACCGGGAAGTACCGCACCGCCGTTGCTGGTGTAGCGGATGACGTGGCGCGGGTGGCGGTCGGCGCGTCCGGATCGTCCAGGTAGTCGATGCGTTCCGGCATCCCGCCCTCGCTTCGTTCCGGTCGTGAACGTGCGGCGGCACGCGACCGCACCCAGCAGGGCGGGTGCGGTCGCGTGCCGCCAGCGGCTGTCAGCTGAGGTTGGTCGTCGCGGTGAGCGTCACCTGCTCGGTGAACCGCACCGGGTTCGCCGACGCGCTCCCGGCGAACTGGCTGCGGTACGAGCTGAGCAGTTGTGTCACCAGGTTCTCCATGTCGGCGGCGGTGAACGCCTGGAAGGTGCCCTGGCCGTTCGTGACCTCGACCCGGAAGTCCACCGTGACGGTGGCGTACTCGTCGTTCTCCGGCGGACCCGACAGGTCCACCGTCGCGGTGTAGGACTTGCCGTACGCGTCCTCGGTCGGGTCGATGTTGCCCACGATGGCGCTCCCCTCGGTACTGGTGGACTGGCGGTGCTTGACCTTGTCGACATCCTGGGCGTTCGCGGTGGACGTGGTGGCCAGCGCGGTCAGTGGCACGGCGACCGCGCCCGCCGCCACGCCGCTGATGAGCCTTCGTCGTTGCATCCGGCAACTCCCCTGCTCGATCGGGTGACGGCCGAGAGTCACACAGCGAAGCAAGCAAGGTGAGATTTAGTGACTTATCCGCCTTCTTCTAGAACCCGCGGGCCATCACGGCGAGAGCGCCGAGTCCAGCCGACGCAGAGTCCAGCCGACGTAGCGCCAACGCCGAGCGCGGTAACGGGAGGTGGCGGACGATCGAAGCGATCTCGCCGAGCGGAGAAACTCCGGAACGGAAGCTCCCGCGATTGGACTCGAACCAATAACCTGCCCGCTTCCGTCGGGTCGATCTCGGTGTTGCTCGTTGCTGCCCTCTGCCTGGCCTTGCCTACGAGGTTAGCCAGCCATCGAACCTCCTGGTTGCCCTCGGTTCCTCTCACTTCCCATCCACAAGCATGGGTTGGCTCTGACACGAGGGACGTGCGAGTGGACGCCGCCGGTAGGCGCCGGCCATAACGCCTCACCGACTGGCGGACACAAGAAGCCGTGGGGCTGCGATACGAAACCAGGCATGTTCCGGAGAAGCGGAGACAGTCGGTGTCGGTCACGTCAGCACTTGCGCTGGTAGTCGGCGATGGTCTCGGCAATGGCACGATGACCGGCTGCCGCCAGCACCGGATTGGTGACTCGGTAGACGCGTACGGCCCCGAGCCCGGCGCTCAATGCCCAACCGCGCCCCCGCACCCAGGTCGCGTCGTCAGCGCCGGATTCCGCGCGGAACAGGTCACGGCTTCCGGTGGTCAGTAAGGTCCAGGCCGGCAGCATGTCGCAGGCCGGATCACCCAACCCCAGTAGCCCAAAGTCGATGACACCGGTCAATAGGCCGTTCGTCGCGAGCAGGTTCGAAGGGAACAGGTCACCGTGAATCCACAGTGGCGAGCGACGCCATGCCGGTGCCGCCAGTGCGGCCTTCCACACACCGATCGCCGGCTCTGCGTCGATGACGCCGGAAGCGGCGAGGTAGCCAATGGTGGATCGGACCGACCCGTCGTCTCGGGGATCGACTGGCGTTGCCCGAGCCGACGACGGTCCGCCGGTGGTATCGATTGCCTGAAGTGCGGTAAGGAACTGCCCGAGCCCGACGGCCGCCTCTTCCAAGTTGGAACCGGAGTCATGCGCAAGGTCCATGCCGGCCAGCCACCGATAGACCGACCATGGGTAGGGATATTCGTCGTCAGGCATGCCTGCGGCCAAGGGCACAGGTATCGCCAGTGGCAGAAGCGGAGCAAGCTCTGGCAACCACCGCTGCTCCTTTATCACCATCTCGGCGGCTCTGGGTAGACGAGGCAGGCGTACCGCCATGTCGTCGCCAAGGCGGTACATCGCATTGTCGGTGCCATCAGACGCGACCTTGACGATGGGCAGGTGCGCCCATTGCGGAAATTGTTTCTCGATCAATCCAGCGACCAGCGCCCGGTCGATATCGATCTCGTCCGGATGTGTCTTCGGCATCGACACGAGAGCCTTTCGGGTCCTTCGTTGTGGCAGAGAGTGATCTAGGTATCTCCGACGTGTGCCGTGGCTGCCGCCGTGACTGGCCAGTTTCCGTTATATGACTACCACGTTGAGGCCGCCATCCCGTCGCCGTCGTCCCACCCTCCGGGGAGCAGACCGCCGCCGGGGCCGCCACCTGCCGACGGCCTGGACGTGCCCGCCCACGCTGGCGGCCCGGCGGCGGTCTGCTCGGCTGTGCCTGGGGCGGCGGTGACGGGATGGCGGCCGGTAACCACCCAGCAACCCAGCGGCCGGGCGGCGGTCCCGGCCATCCCGGAGCCTGAGCGCCCCCGCCGGAGGCGCAGTACCCGCAACCGTCCGGTGAACCGCCGCCCGGCCGACCCACCCCGGCGGGCCCTGCCATCCGGCGCCGGCAGTGACCGGCGCGGCCGGCAGCCACGATTCGTTCGATGAGGCCGTCGCTCTCGGTGTGGACTTGCCGAGGGTGGCGGCCCTGTTGGTGTGCGCGCCTGCCGCGGGCCTGAAGCGTTCCGGCCGCGGGCGCCAGCAGAGCGGCCGGAACGCGGCCCGAACGGCGGCGCGCGCGGCCCGTCAGGGCCGCCTTGAGCCCGTACAGAAAGTTCTCACCGGATCTGGGGTTCGGTGCCGCTCACTCAGCGCTTCATGGCTCTGTAGCGCTTGAGCAGGGCTGTAACCTTCTCGTAACTGGCACCATGGTTGAGTTCTACGAGCAAGTCGTCTGGGCACAGCTCGTACAGGTCGCCCCACCAACGGCGTCGCTTGTTGTCCCAGATTCGGTACCCGCCCGGTACCCCTCTGGCCACGTAACGCCTCGCGCTCATCGCGTTCCCACTCGTCGATTGACGCCACTCACGGGGCCACATAGCAGTAGGCGGGGACCTGTTGGTTGTCGCCGAACTCGTGGACGGTGGTACCGAGGCGGATGCAACCCATGCGCTCGTAGAGCCGGATCGCGGTCTGATCCTTGGTCATCACGTCGAACACGATCCTGCGTCCGTGCTGCTGCCCGTAGCCGAACACCGCGACCGCCAGGTCCCGCCCAAGAGCGTTCCCTCGTCCCTTCAGGGCCACGAACAGTCGGGCTGCGACCGCGATGTGGTCAAGCGGTGTGCCGTCCTTCTCGACCGGCATCCGTACCGCTGCCTCGTCTCTCGGTTCGGAGGCGGCCGCGTGGCCCACGACCTCGCCGTTGACCTCTGCAACCCATGCCTCTAGCAGACCGTCTGGAAACAGCCACTTCTCCGCCTGGCTCACTCCCTCGACGGGGTACCCATCTACTGCGTAGACGTCTTTGAGCGCCTGTACGCAGGCTGGGATGTCGTCCGCGGTCCGAACACGGACCTTGGCGGAACCGTTGCGGTTGGGCGATTCTGGCGTCGTCACAGTCAGTCCTCGATCGGTATGTTGTAGTCAGCGCATTGCTGTCGGCACGCATGACGAACTCGGTGACCTCGAACGGGCACGAAATCGCGGGCCGGTAAGCGCAGCCTGCTGCTTCCCTCCTGGGCGTTGGCCACGTTGAAGGAACGGGCCGAGGACGGATACGAACCGGACGACCCGCTGTTTCCGAACAACCGGGGAACCGGGTTCCGCGATCCATCGAACGTGTTGAACGCGTTCCGGGCGGCTCGCGGGACCGGGGACCTGTCGTGGGTGACCAGCCACACATTCCGCAAGACGATGGCGACGTTCCTGGACGACGCCGGATTCACGCCGCGGATGATGGCCGATCAGCTCGGGCACGAGCGGCCGTCGATGACCCAGGACGTCTACCTCGCCCGCAACACCGTCAACCCGCGGATCGCGGCGGCCCTGGAAGACGGGTACGCGACCCAGATCGAAAAGTGAGGGTAAAGCATGGTCTTGATCTTGGGCAGTGCCGCCGTCAAGCCTCTGACCTGGAAAGAAGCTCCCGCGATTGGACTCGAACCAATAACCTGCCGGTTAACAGCCGGCTGCTCTGCCAATTGAGCTACGCGGGATCGTGTGCGCCGTGGTGTGGCGTACCGACGCGGACAAGGGTACATGAGCGGATCCGGGGGTAGTACATGGGCCGGGGGTGGTACCCGCGGGCGGTTCGCGTCTCGTCGGTCACGCACGGGAGGCAGGATGGTACGCAGGAGCGCGAAGCGCCGGATACGAGGTCATAGAGGGGTTGGCAGAAGGGCGTCGGATGGCTGTCGAGACTCCGGGCGGGGCTGCCGAGGCGGAGGTGCGAGCGCCGGGCGATGGTGCGCGCTCGCACCGACGACGCGGCAGCCTCGCCTCGGGCCCGGCGGGCGCCGACGAGCCCTTGCTGCCAGGCCTCTCAGAGAGGAGTCGACGATGCGTGCCAAGTGGGCTTTCCTGGCCGGGCTGGGCGTCGGGTACGTGCTCGGCAGCCGAGCCGGCCGAGCGCGGTACGAGCAGATCACCGCGGCGGCCCGGCGGGTGAAGGAGAACCCGACGGTGCAGGAGGCGGCCGGGCTGGTGCAGGCGCAGGCCGGGCGGCTCGCCTCGACCGGCAAGGACGTCATCTCCGAACGGCTGGCGGACAGCCGGATCGGGCACACCCGGGTGGCGGAGCGGCTGTTCGGCACGGTGCCGTACACGCCGGAGCACGGGCCGGCCGAGCACCACCGGCAGCGCCGCAACGGCGTCAGCCACGGCTGAGCCGGCACGCCGCCAGCCACGGCCGGCACGGCGCCAGCCACGGCCGAGCCGGCACGGCACGGCACGGCACGGCTGACGCCGGGGATGTGGCGACGGCACCGCAACTGCGTCGGACGCCTCCGGGCCGTACGCCACACGTGCGGCCCGGAGGTGTCGCCGGTTCAGCGGCCGGCGGTGCGGTCCGGGCGGGCCTGGAAGTAGTGCCCCTCGTCGAGGTCGGCGAGCAGGTCGGGCCGGGTGGGCTTCCAGTCCAGCAGGTCGCGGGTCAGCTCGGCGGTGGCCGGGGCGTCCAGGCCGACCATGCCGGCGAGCCAACCGAAGTGGTCGGCGGCGTCCGCGGCGGGGATCTCGGCCACGGCGAGGTTCAGGTGCCGGCCGATGACCTCGGCGATCTCGCGGATCGGTACGCCCTCGTCGCCGACCGCGTGCAGTACCGAGCCGGCCGGCGCGTGGTCGACGGCGAGCCGGAACAGGTGCGCGGCGTCCAGCCGGTGCACGGCGGGCCAGCGGTTCGCCCCGGTGCCGAGGTAGCCCGAGACGCCCTTGTCGCGGGCGGTGCCGACCAGGTTCGCCACGAACCCCCGGTCCCCGTCGCCGTGCACGGTCGGGGGCAGCCGCAGGACCGAGGACCGGACGCCGCGGTCGGCGAACGAGAGCGCCAGCTGGGCGGTGGCCAGCCGGGAGCCCGGCCCGTCGGCGTCGGCCGCCGGGTCGGCGGCGACGCCGTCCCGTTCGGTGGCGACCCGGCCGGGCGCCAGGCCGGCCAGTCCGGAGGCGAGGACGAACGGCCGGTCGGTACCGGCGAGGGCGTCCCCGAAGATCTCGACGGCGCGCCGGTCGGCCGCGGTCGCGCCGGCGAAGTCGCCGGCGAACGCGATGTCGTGCTTGTACGCCAGGTGCACCACACCGTCCGATTCGGCCGCCGCGGCGCGCAGCACGTCGAGGTCGTCGAGGGTGCCCCGCCGTACCTCTGCGCCGGCGGCGACGAGGGCCGCGGCGGAGGCGTCCGAACGGGCCAGCCCGACGACCTGATGCCCGGCGTCCAGGAGTTCGGGGACGACAGCGGAACCGATCCAACCGGAAGCCCCGGTGACGAATACGCGCATGAGAAGTACCTCCATGTCGGAGGCCGGTGAGCGACGAGCCCGCCAGCCATGTCAGTCACTGTCATCAGGTTAGCAGCTGATGACAGCCGCTGCCATCACTATGATCGGAACCATGAGTCGTTGGGAGCCGAACGCCCGTGGCCGGCTGGAGCAGGCGGCGCTCGCGCTCTACGGCGAGCGCGGGTACGAAAAGGTCACCGTGGCCGAGATCGCCGCGCGTGCCGGGCTGACCGAGCGGACCTTCTTCCGGCACTACGCCGACAAGCGCGAGGTGCTGTTCGATGGATCGAACCGCCTGCAGCAGACGCTGCTCGATGCGGTCGCCGGGGCACCGCCCGGCCAGCCCCCGATCGAACTGGTGGGTACCGCCATCGCCGCACTCGGTGCGCTGTTCGACGCGGGTGAGCGACGCGAGCTGGCCCGGCAGCGGCAGGCGGTCATCGACCGGAACCCGGAGCTGCAGGAACGCGAGCTGGTCAAGCTCGCCCGGCTCGGTGCCGCCCTCACCGATGCGCTGCACGAGCACGGCATCCCGGTGCCGGCGGCGAGCCTCGCCGCCCAGATCGGCATGGCGGTGTTCCGGGTGACGTTCGTGCGCTGGCTCGACGGTGCTGCTCGGCGCAGCTTCGCCGAACTGGCCGGCGCCGCGTTCGACGAACTCCGGGAGATGACGAGCCGCAGCACGCCACCCACCGCCCGGACGTGACCTCCCGCGTCAGGGCTGCAGGAGGCGGCCCAGCCGACGAGCGGCGACCCAGAGCCCGACGACGCAGCAGCCGACCAGGTATCCGGCGTGGCCGAGCATGGCCAGGTCGAGCCGGCCGAGCGACAGGCCGCGGGTGATCGCGACCCCGTGGTACAGCGGGGTCAGCTCGACCAGCGGCCGGGCCCACGCCGGGTACGCATCGAGCGGCGTGAAGGTGCCGGCGAACATGAACATCACCATCATGATGATCATCACGTAGTCGAAGTCCTGCCAGCTGCGCAGGAACGTGGTCAGCGCCATCCCCAACGCGGCGAAGGCGAACCCGATCAGGATCGCCGCCGGCCAGGCGAGGATCGCCCACCCGGACGGGGTGAGCCCGAGCAACGCCATCAGCCCGAGGAACACCCCGGAGTAGAGCCCGGAGCGGGCCAGGCACCAGCCGATCTCGCCGAGCGCCAGCTCCAGCGGCGTGACCGGGGTGGCGAGCACCGCGTCGTACAGCCGCATGTACTTGAGCTTGCCGAACACGTTGAACGTGGTCTCGGTCAGCGCCGCGTTCATCGCCTGCACGGCGAGCATCGCCGGGGCGAGGAAGACGGGATAGGCGACCGTACCGCCGGCGAACGGCACCCGGCCGACCAGCGCACCGAGCCCGATCCCCAGCGACAGCAGGTAGAGCAGCGGTTCGAAGAAGCCGGACGCGAGCACCACCCAGCCGCGCCGGTGCACCAAGACGTTGCGCTCGACGACGGCGCCGGCCCGACGCGGCGAGACCCGCAGCAGCAGCGTGGTCAGCATCAGACCACCAGCCTGCGGCGGAACGCGCGGTGCGCGAGCACCAGGCCGACCGCCGACCAGACCGCGAGGTAGCCGAGATGCCCGAGCACCGGCCACGGCCGTGCGGTGCCGAGGGTCAGCGACCGGCACACCTCGACACCGTGCCACAGCGGCGAGAGCCAGGCGAGGATCCGGACCCCGGCGGGCAGCTGGGCGACCGGGAAGAACACGCCGGAGAACAGCTGCACCGGAATCACGACGAACCGGGTGAGCACCGCGAAGCTGGAGTCGGTGTGCTGCGTCGCGGTGAACGCGAACGTCGGCGCCGCGCAGGCCAGCGCGAGCAGCATCGCGGTCGGCAGCACGCCCACCGCCCAACCCGAGTGCACCGTCCCGAAGGCGGTCATCACCAGCAGGAACACCGTCACCGCGACCAGCGCGCGGAACACCACGAAGGCCAGCTGGCCGAGCACGATGTCGACGATGCGCAGCGGCGTGTTCAGCATCCCCTCGTAGGTGCGGTCCCAGGCGAACTGGGAGTAGACCCGGTACATCGACTCGTCGATGGCGATGCTGAGACCGGTCGCGGCGAGCACACCGGGCGCGAGGAAACTCAGGTAGTCGACGCCGAGGTGGTGGCCCCGGTCGACGTAGCCGCCCACCCCGAGGCCGATGCCGGCCAGGTAGATCAGCGGCAGCAGGAAGCTGGAGAACGCGGTGCCCCACCAGGTCCGGCGGTAGCCGATCAGGTGGTAGGCGAACACGTGCAGGGCACCGCGGCCCGGCGCGACGATGGCGGTCGTCATCAGTCCACCAGGGTCCGGCCGGTCAGGTGCAGGAAGACGTCCTCCAGGGTGCTGCGGCGGACCAGCACGGAGGTCGGCTCGATGCTGCGGGCGGCCACCGCGGCGGTCGTCGCGTCGCCGTCGTCGGTGTAGAGCAGCAGCCGGTCGGGCAGCGCCTCGATCCGGTCGGCGAGCCCGTCGAGCGCCTTGACCAGCTCGGCGCCGGCCGGCCCGGCCAGGTCGTCCAGGCCGAACCGCAGCTCCACCACCTCGCGGCTGGAGTAGCGCGCGATCAGCTGGGACGGGGAGCCCTCGGCGACGATGCGGCCGGCGTCCATCACCACCAGCCGATCGCACAGCTGCTCGGCCTCGTCCATGTAGTGCGTGGTCAGCACCAGGGTGACGCCGCGCTGCTTCAACCGGTAGAGCCGCTCCCAGACCAGGTGGCGGGCCTGCGGGTCGAGGCCGGTGGTCGGCTCGTCCAGCAGCACCAGGTCGGGCTCGTTGACCAGGGCGCGGGCGATCGTGAGCCGGCGCTTCATGCCACCGGACAGCGGCTCGACCTTGCTGTCGGCCCGGTCGGCCAGCTGCACGAACTCCAGCAGCTCGGCCGCCCGGTCGCGGGCCACCTGGCGCGAGATGCCGAAGTAGCGCGCGTACACCGTGAGGTTCTCGGCCAGCGACAGCTCGACGTCGAGCGAGTCCTGCTGCGGGACGACGCCGAGCCGGGACCGGATCGCGGGGCCGTGCGTGGCCGCGTCCAGCCCGAGGATGCGCAGGCTGCCGGCGGACGGCGGCGACACGCACCCGATCATGCGCATGGTGGAGCTCTTGCCCGCTCCGTTCGGGCCGAGGAAACCGAACGCCTCGCCGCGCCGCACGCCCACGTCGATGCCGGCCACCGCGGTGAACGAGCCGAACCGCTTCACCAGACCGGTTGCCGAGATCATCAGGTCAGGGGTGGACATGCCCGGACCCTATCGCCCACCCCCGACACAATCCGACACCTTTCGCCGCCGCCGGCCGCCGACCGGTACCGGTCGGCCCCGTGCCGGAGGCGGGCGCCGGAGCCGGGCGCCGGAGCCGGGCGCCGGAGCCGGGCGCCGGAGGCGGGTGCCCGAGGCGGGTGCCGGAGGCGGGTGCCCGAGCCGGGCGCCGTGGGGCCGGCGCCCGGCCGGCCGCAGCGACCGCGGGGACCGCGAGCCGCGCCGACCGGCTGGCGCGAACCGCCACGCGGGGCGGGGCGGTTGGGTAGCTTGGCCGCATGGCCGGTCAGGCACGCGACCCGCAGTCGATCCTGCGTGAGGCGGCGGCGATCGCCTCGCTCGCCCCGTCCATCCACAACACGCAGCCGTGGCAGTGGCTGGTGCACGAGCGCGACACCGAGCTGTACGCCGACCGCACCCGGCAGCTGACCGCCACCGACCCGGACGGGCGGTCGCTGACGCTGTCCTGCGGCGTCGCGTTGCAGCACGCCCAGGTCGCGCTGCGCGCCGCCGGGTACCTACCGGACGTGCTGCGGCTGCCCGACCCGGACGACGAGGACCTGCTGGCCCGCATCACGCTGGGCGGTGCGACGGGGGCGAGCGCCGAGGACACCCGGGACTACCAGTCGATGCTGATCCGGCACATGGACCGGCGGCCGTTCGCCGACCGCGCGCCGAGCGACGAGGCGTTGCAGGAGCTGGCCGCGGCGGCCGACGCCGGCGGCGCGCATCTGCACCTGGTGCGGCCCGATCAGGTGACCACGGTCACGATGGCGGTCAGCCAGGCCGCCGAGGTCGAGCAGTCGGAGCCGGCATACCGGCGCGAACTGCACGACTGGACGCACCGCGGGGTCGACAGCGGCGAGGGGCTGCCCGCCGGCGTGCTGCCGGAACCGGCCGCGCGGCGCGTACCGATCCGCGAGTTCGACCCGGACCGGGACACCGGCCTGCCCGACGAACCGGAGCTCGCCGACCGGTACGCGAGGTATGCGGTGCTGTTCGGCGACCGGGACGATCCGGCGCACTGGCTGCGCGGCGGCGAGGCGCTCGGCGCGGTACTGCTGAGCGTCGTACGCCTCGACCTCGCCGTGTCGCCCTACTCCGACCCGATCGAGGTACTGGCCACCCGCCAGCTGATCGCCCGCGAGGTGCTGTCCGGGCTGGGCGCGCCCTATCTGGTGTTGCGGCTGGGGTCGCCAGCCCGGAGCAGCCGCCGCGGGCCCGGACCGCCCGGCGCCCGGTCACCGAGACCGTCGTCCCGGTCCCCCGGGACTGAGCCGCTCAGTCCCGGCCCCCGGGACTGAGCGGGCGGAGTCCGGGCGGGTCGTCGGCGCGCCGGTCAGCCGGTCTCGGCGGCGTTGCGGGCCTGGGCCAGGTAACCGGCGACCACGTCGTGATCCGGTCCGATCACCGCGGTGCCCTCGTCGTACCGCAGCGCCCAGTGCAGCCCGTCGCGGCCGGGGATGCGCCGGGCCACCACCCGGACGCCGCCGTTCGGCAGCTCGTGGTGGGTGGAGAACGCGACGCTCTTCGTCACCCGGACCCGGATCTGGTACGGCAGCTCGCCCGGGTCGTCGATCCGGTAGACCAGCGGCTCGTCGTCGGCGAACACGTCGGCCGGCGCGTCCGGCGCCTCGCCCGCGGACCGGACCAGCCGCGCCGGGATCACCGTCAGCTGCCGGCCGGACCAGGTGGCCTTGTGGATCTCGTGCCAGCCGAGCCGGTCGTGGTGTCCCGGCAGCCACAGCCCGCGGTCGGTGGCCACCAGGTAGCCGTCGCCGGCAGTTCCGCCGGCCGAATGCCCGCCGGCGACCGGCGCCCAGGCGACCAGGCGTTCGGCG
Source organism: Actinocatenispora thailandica (assembly GCF_016865425.1). NCBI lineage: Bacteria > Bacillati > Actinomycetota > Actinomycetes > Micromonosporales > Micromonosporaceae > Actinocatenispora > Actinocatenispora thailandica. The sequence goes on from NZ_AP023355.1 coordinate 4,425,520, forward strand.
GCCTCGAACGGCCGCTTCGCCTCGGCCGGCAGGCGGCTTCGCCGGATCCGCGCGAAAAGTCCCATCACAACCCCCGGTGGCCTGCTCGCGCAACGCCTGCGCGTGCTGCTCCAGCGACGCCACCTCACCGAACAGCGACAGGTACTCGTCCTTGTGCTGCACCGGATTGGTGCGCTGCAGCTTCGACTTGACCGCCTTGATCCGCTCCTCGATGACCGGCAGCTGCAGCGAGGCGAGCGTGATCGACACGTACCGCGGGTCGGGGTCGCCGTCGTAGCGCAGCGGCTCGACCGCCAGCTCGGTGACCAGCGCCTGGCCGGCCAGGTCGACGCAGCCCGAACGGACCTGCTCGATCCAGGTCGGTCCACCGCCGGCGCTCGCCGCTCCCCCGGCCGCCGCGATGGCCTCCCGGACCGCGGCGTGCACCGGGTGCCCGTACGGGGTGGCGTCGACGGCGTCGAACAGCGGCCCGGCGAGCTGCGGGTGCTGCACGGCGAGCTTCAGCGCCTCCCGCTCGACCAGGGCCCGCCGCGAGTTCGGCACCGCGCTCGGTGCCGCCGGGCGGCCCGGCCGGCCGCCGGCGTCGGGCCGCCGGCCACCGTGCCGCAACGCGTCCGCGACCGCGGCCCGGGCCTCCTCGGTGTCGACCCCGACGTGCCGGGCGAGGAACCCCACGTACCGGTCCCGCAGGTCGCGCTGCTTGATGTCGGCGACCATCCGGGCCCCGGCCCGCAGCGCACCGGCCTGACCCTCGGCGCTGTCCAGGTCGTAGCCCTGCACGGTGGTGCGCAGCGCGAAGTTGATCAGGCGTTCGCTGTCCGCGATCAGGTCGCGGACCGCCGCGTCGCCCTTCGCCAGCCGCAGCTCGCACGGGTCCATGTTGTCCCCGCCGATCGCGACCATGCTGCGGGCGGCGAACTTGTGGTCGTCCGAGAACGCCCGCAGCGCCGCCTTCTGACCCGCCGCGTCGCCGTCGAAGGTGAACACGATGGTGCCGGCGTCGGAGTCCAGCAGCAGCCGCCGCAGCACCGAGATGTGCCCGTCGCCGAACGCGGTACCGCAGGTGGCGACCGCGGTCGGTACGCCGGCGAGGTGGCAGGCCATCACGTCGGTGTAGCCCTCCACGATCACCGCCTTGTTCTGCTTGGCGATCTCCCGCTTGGCCTGGTCGATGCCGTACAGCACGTGCGACTTCTTGTAGATCGGCGTCTCCGGCGTGTTCAGGTACTTCGGGCCGTCGTCGTGGTCGAACAGCTTGCGCGCGCCGAACCCGACCACGTCGCCGGACAGGTCCTTGATCGGCCAGATCAGCCGGCCGCGAAACCGGTCGATCAGGTTGCCGGACCGGGCCTCCCGGATCAGCCCGGCGGTGATCAGGTCCTTCGCCTGGTACCCCTTGGCGCGCAGGTGCTTGCCCAGCGCGTCCCACGAGTCGGGGCGAAGCCGCAGCCGAACCGCAGCGCCGCGTCCCGGTCGAACCCGCGCTGCGCGAGAAACTCCCGCGCGGTCCGGGCGCCGGGCGAGCCGAGCTGCTCGGCGTAGAACGCGGCGGCGTCGGCGTGCGCGGCGACCAGCGTGCGACGGCTGCCGGTGTCCTCCCGGCGCCGGGGCCCACCGTCACCCGACTCCTCGTACCGCAGGGTGATGCCGACCATGCCGGCGAGCCGCTCGACCGACTCGGAGAAGGTGAGGTGATCGGTCTCCATCAGGAAACTGATCGCGTCGCCGCCCTTGCCGCAGCCGAAGCAGTAGAAGACCCCGCGCTGCGGGGTGACGTTGAAGCTCGGCGACTTCTCCTCGTGGAACGGGCACAGGCCCTTGAGGTTGCCGCCACCGGCCGGACGCAGCGTCACCTGACCGCCGATGACCTCGACGATCGACACCCGTTCCCGTACTGCGGCGATGTCCGCCGCCACGATCCGACCCGCCATCTGAGCCTGGCCACCTCCCACACGCGCCGCCTCCATCCTGCCGCGCCGCGGCGACACCCGCGTCGGCGCCCACCCCCGGCTCCCGGACCAGCTGCCCCGGGGGCGACCGACCGGCGGTGAAACGCCTGGTCGACAGGGATGAGACCGGACCGAACGACCGATTCGGCCACCGAGCACACCGGCCGGTGCATCCGGCCGCAGCGGTCAGTGGGTCGGTGGCTCCCAGTCGGCGAGCCGGACCATCAGGTCACCGGCGACGCGCAGCAGGTCACGCTCGGCGGTGGTCAGCTCGGCATCCATCGCCGCCGCGAGCCAGGCTCGCCGGGCCCGGGTGTCCTCGTCGAACACGCGGCGGCCGGTCTCGGTCAGGGAGACCAGGATCTGCCGCCGGTCGTTCGGGTCGGGGCCGCGCTCGATGAGACCGTTCTCGGCCATCCCCGCCACGATCCGGGTCATCGACTGCGGCGCCACCCTCAGCGAGGCCGCCAGCCCGCCGGTGGTCATGGTGCCGCGCACCGACAGCCGCAGCAACACCCCGAGCACGGCCAGTGACAGCCCGGTCCGTGGCCGCTCGGCTCGCATCCGGCTGCCGAGCCGGCTCACCCCGGCCAGCACCCGGTCCGCCGCCGCCACGCTGGCCCGATCCGGCCCGACCCTTGCCATGTCCGCGAGCCTAGCCGCCGCGCCGGCCACCCACCGCACACGCCGGCGGGCCGGATCAGGGCGCCGCGGCGTGCCCGGACGCGACCAGCGACGCGTACCGGCCACCGGCGGCGACCAGCTCGGCATGCCGGCCGCGTTCGACGATCGAACCGGCGTGCAGGACGACGATCTCGTCCGCGTCCCGGACGGTGGACAGCCGGTGTGCGATGGCGATGGTGGTACGGCCGGCGGCCGCCGCGTCGAGCGCCAGCTGCACCTCGCGTTCGGTACCGGTGTCCAGCGCGCTCGTCGCCTCGTCCAGGATCAGTACCGGCGGGTCGCGCAGCAGCACCCGGGCGATGGCGAGCCGCTGCCGCTCACCGCCGGAGAAGCGGAAGCCGCGCTCACCGACGACCGTGTCGTACCCGTCGGGCAGCGCGGCGATCGCGTCGTGCACCCGCGCCGCCCGGCACGCGGCCACCAGGTCGGCGTCGCTGGCATCCGGCCGGGCGAACCGCAGGTTGGCCGCGACCGTGTCGTGGAACAGGTACGTCTCCTGGGACACCAGCCCGACCACGGCGGCGAGCGAGTCGAGCGTGGCCGCCCGCACGTCGGTACCGCCGATGGTCACCGCACCGCGCTGCGGGTCGTAGAGCCGGGCGATCAGGTACGCCAGGGTGGTCTTGCCGGAACCGGTGGCGCCGACGATCGCCAGCCGGCGGCCCGCCGGTACGGTCAGGTCGATGCCCCGCAACGTCCAGTCGTCGCGGTCGTCGTCGCCGTAGCGGAACCAGACGTCGCGCAGCGCCACCTCGGCCGCGCCGGCGACCGCGAGCGGAGTCGCACCGGGTGCCTCGGCGATGTCGACGGGCAGGTCGAGCACCTCGAAGATGCGGGTGAACAGCGCCATCGAGGCGGACACACCCTGGCCGATGCCCTGCATGGTGCCGATCGGCGAGACCAGCCGGTTCAGCATGCTGGTGAAGGCGACCACGGTGCCCAGCGTGCTCGGGTGGATGCCGTGCGCGAACTGGACGCCGGCCAGCCAGTACACGACGGCGGGGACCGCGACCAGGCTGGCCCGGCGGGACGCCGTCGACCAGCGCCCCATCATCGACGCGGCGATCTCCAGCCGAGAAACCTCGCGCGACTCGGCCACGAACCGGTCGCGCAGCTCGTCCCGGTTGCCCATCGTCTTCGCCAGCAGGATGCCGGACACCGACAGGGACTCGCTGGTCAGTGCGGTCAGCCCGCTGATGCGTCGTTGCCGGTGGCCGGCCACGGCCCGCCGGCGGCGTCCCAGCCGGGGCGTGAGCAGCAGCATCCCGGGCACCACCACGAGCGCGACCAGTGCCAGCTGCCAGTCGAGTACCACCAGCGCGACCGCCACCGCGAGCGCCGACACTCCACTTTGGACCATCGCGGTGACGGTGTTGGTCAGCACCGCGTCGACGCCGGCGATGTCGCTGGTGATGCGGGACAGCGTGGCGCCGGCGCGGGTCCTGGTGAAGTAGCCGAGCGACATCCGTTGCAGGTGCTCGTACACCGCGACCCGGACGTCGTGCATGATGCCCTGGCCGATCACGTTCGACAGCCGGTTGGTGACGGCCGACAGCATCGCGGTACCGGCGGCCGAGGCGAGCATGCCGAGCGCGAGCAGGCTCAGCAACGGTACGTCCCGTTCCGGTATCGCCCGGTCCAGGATCTCCCGGAGCAGGAACGGCGCGCTGACGCTCACCCCGGCCTGCAGCACCAGGAGCGCGACCAGGCCGGTGAGCCGCCGCCGGTAACCGACGAACAGCGCGGCGATCCGCCGTACCGGCACTCCCGGTTCGCTCTCGCGAGATTTGCTACGCATATGTTGACTATCTACTGCGCACGGGACGGGGTCAAATCGATTCACGAAGCGCGATCGGGCGAAAGCTCCCGACCATTCCTTCAGCAGGTGTTTATCAATGGGCCGTCGGCTTCGGCCTGCACACCCGGGAAGGGGTAGCGGACGCCGCGGGTGGACCCGACCGGTCTTCGACGTCATCGACCGATCGGCCGGTACCCGACACGGAGTCCGACCGGTACCGTCGCGTCGCTCTCACCCAGAAAGGACTCCGATGTCGCAACCGACGACGCACCGACTCACCGACGAGCGACTGGCCTGGCTGGCCGTCCGCGACCACTTCGCCGCGGTGGCCCGTCGGCTCGGGGTGCTTGGCACCGCGGCGCTGATCTTGGCTTTCCTGGGTGGCGGCGGGCGCAGCCGGGGCGCGATGGTCGCCGATGACCAGCGCCACGCCATGACCGGCAAGCTGGGTGACTACGCGTTCGCGGTGGACGACGCGGCCCGCACGCTGAACAAGGACGAGCGCGCCCGGCTGCGGGCCACCGGCGAGGTACCGGACTGGTTCGTCGCCGACGTCGAGCGCCGCTTCAAGGAGCTGCGCAAGCGCTGATCACCGCGGTGGGCCCGGCGCGCCGGGCAGAGCCACCCCGCACGCCGCGTCGGCGCCGAGCCGGTCGGGCCGGCCATCCGCCGGGCACCACGGGACCCGCCGGCCGTCGCGATGTCCGCGTGAGGAGCTAGGACGTGTCTTCATGGCCAGCCACCCGGCTGCGCCGGGGCGGAGCCATGAAGACACGCTCTTTAGGGGGCGACCCGGGTGCGGTCCGGGGCGAGGTAGCTGTGCACGACCGGGCGGTCCGCGTCCGGGCCGGTCCACCAGGACGCCGACGTGGTGGCGACCCGGCGCCAGCCGAGCCGCTCGTACAGCGCGGTCGGACCGCCCCAGCGGGCGTCGAGCACGTCCAGTGCGCAGCGGCGACCACGGTCGGCCGCCGCGGCGACCGCGGTGTCGATCAGCCGGGCCCCGGCGCCGGTACCGCGAGCCCGCGGCGCCACGAACAGCCGGCTGACGCTCGCCAGCCGCGCCGCGGGAAGCCGGGCCGCGCCCGCGACCGCGTCCCGCAGTTCCAGGTCGCTGCCGTCACGCAGCAGCAGCTGGCCGACCACCTCGTCGCCGATGGTGCACACCCAGGCGTCGAGCACCCCGTTCGGGCACAGCCAGCCGACCGGGTCCGCGGGCCACACCAGCGGGTACGCGTCCTGCCGCTGCACGATGCGCAGCGCGGCGACGCAGCCGGGCAGGTCGTCGTCGCGGCGCGGGCGAATGATCGTCTGCACGGCGCAACGGTACGGCCTTCCCGGGCGGGCGCCCGAACGGACCCGACGGCGACCCGGTTCCAGGAAGGAGCCGGGCGACGCCACCGCGACCGCGGTGACACCACCCCCGGTGGCACCGAGGGTGCCATCGAGTGCCAATGGCGCAGCGCCTCCTTCCCGCACCCCGACCCGGTCGCACTGCCACCCGGGATACCCACACTGAACTGCGGAAACAGTCCAGGCCCCGGCAACCGGGAGGGCGGCCCGGACGCGCCGATCCACCTCGCCACGGCAACACCGATCCACCGGCGTGCCAATTTGGCACTTGTGATGACGTCAACGATGTGCCATGCTGACGTCATGGAGCTGAACACCTACGTCCGACAGCTTCACGACCAGCTCGTGGCCGTGGCCGAGACCGGGGATCCGGCGGCACGCGCGTTCCTCGATCGGCTGATCGTGGCGCTGGAGCCGGCCGCGCGACTGGCGCTGCTGGACGCGCTGTCCGCCGCGGCGGCCGAGATCACCCAGGACCTGGCCCCCGGTTCGGTCGAGGTCCGGTTGCGGGCCGGCGAGCCGGAGTTCGCGGTCAGCACGCCGGCCACCGAGCAGCCCGGCGCCGGGACCGAACCACCGGCGGCACCGATCGTCGACGACGACACCGACGGCCCGATGGTTCGGCTCAACCTTCGACTCTCCGAGTCACTCAAGAACCGCATCGAGCGGGCCGCAGCACGGCAGGGCCGGTCCGCCAACGCCTGGCTGGCCCGGGCCGCCACGGCCGCCCTGGCCGCGGAGGACACCGAACCGCCCACCACCCACGCCGCCCCCGGCCGCGGCTCGCACCGACGGCAAACCGGCTGGGTGCGCTGACATCCGCACCGCCCACCACGTACCGCAACGGAGACCGCCATGCCCAGCTACGACACACCCGAACCCATCTCGGTGACCGCGGACCTGTTCGTCGGCAACCTCACCGTGCACGCCACCGACCGCACCAGCACCGTGGTCGAGGTGGTACCGACCGACCCGAACGACGAGTCGAACGTGCGCGCCGCCGAACAGGCCAGGGTCGAGTACGCCGACGGCGTGCTGCGGATCCGCAGCACCCGACTGCGCAACTGGATCTCCTGGAGCAACAAGACCTGGTCGATCGACGTGACCATCCAGTTGCCCACCGGATCCGCGGTGCGCAGCTCCGCCACGATGGGCGACGTCGTCACCACCGGCACGCTCGGCGACTGCCAGGTCAAGTCCGGCACCGGGCGGCTGCGGCTGGAGCGCACCGGTGCGCTGCGGGCCCGCACCGTCGGCGACATCGACATCGGCCGCATCGACGGCACCGCCGAGGTGTCCACCGGCTCCGGCACCATCCGGATCGGCGCCCTCGGCGGCAACGCCGTGGTCAAGAACTCCAACGGGATGACCGAGATCGACGCGATCACCGGGGACGCCCAGGTCCGCTCGTCCAACGGCAACATCACCATCGGCGACGCCGGCGGCAGCGTGCAGGCGCGCACCGCGGCCGGATCGGTCCAGATCGAACGGGCGATCCGCGGCAGGGTCGACGCCGAGACCGGGTTCGGCAACCTGCGGATCGGTCTCGCCCACGGCAGCGCCGCCAAGCTCGACCTGGAGACCAAGTTCGGGCGGATCGACAACACGCTCGACAGCTCCGACGGCCCGGCGCCGTCCGACGAGGTGGTCACCGTCCGGTGCCGCACCTCGTACGGCGAGATCGCGCTCGGCCGGGCCTGACCCACCACCACCCCACGAACCTGACCACCCAGAAAGGAGTCGGGGCGATGACTGCTGCGCCGGCTATCCAGGTCAAGGGACTGCGCAAGTCCTACCAGAAACTCCAGGTGCTCAAGGGCGTCGACTTCGACGTACCGCGCGGGAGCATCTTCGCGCTGCTCGGCTCCAACGGTGCCGGCAAGACCACCGTGGTGCGCATCCTCGCCACCCTGCTCGAGCCGGACGACGGTGTCCTGCGCGTCAACGGGCTCGACGTGACCGACCAGCCGGGCAAGGTGCGTGACTCGATCAGCCTGACCGGGCAGTTCGCGGCGGTGGACGAGATCCTCACCGGCCGGGAGAACCTGGTCATGATCGCGCGGCTGCGGCGAGTCGCCGACCCCCGCCGGGTGGCCGACGAGCTGCTCGACCGGTTCCGGCTCACCGAGGCGGGCGGGCGGCGGGTCGCGACCTACTCCGGCGGCATGCGCCGCCGGCTGGACATCGCGATGAGTCTCATCGGCGACCCGGCGGTGATCTTCCTCGACGAGCCGAGTACCGGGCTGGACCCGCAGGCCCGGCTGGAGGTCTGGCAGGTGATCCAGGACCTCGCCGACAGCGGGACCACGGTGCTGCTGACCACCCAGTACCTGGACGAGGCGGAGAAGCTCGCCGACCGCATCGCGATCCTGCACGAGGGCACGATCATCGTCTCCGGCACGCTCGCCGAGCTGCGGCAGCTGCTACCGCCGGCGCAGGTGGAGTACGTGGAGCGGCAGCCGACGCTGGAGGACATCTTCCTGGCGATCGTCGACGGCGACGACACCCGCCAGAAGCAGAAGCAGTCGTGAACCGGCGCGGCACCCGCGGCGCGGGAACCGGCCGGATGGATGTTTCGACGAAGGAGGAACGCTCGTGACCACCCACACCCTCAGCGACACCGGCGTGATGCTCGGGCGCTCCATGCGGCACATCACCCGCAGCCTGGACACCATCATCACCGTCACGATCATGCCGATCGGGTTCATGCTGCTGTTCGTCTTCGTGTTCGGCGGCGCGATCCAGGCCGGCACCGACCACTACGTCGACTACCTGATGCCCGGCATCCTGCTCATCGCGATCGCGAGCGGCATCTCCTACACCGCGTTCCGGCTGTTCAACGACCTCAAGGGCGGCATCTTCGAACGGTTCCACTCGATGCCGATCGCCCGGTCCTCGGTGCTGTGGGGACACGTACTGACCTCGCTGGTGTCCAACCTGGTCTCGGTGGCGATCATCGTCGGGGTCGGCTTCGCGATCGGCTTCCGCTCCCCGGCCGGGGTTGCGGCCTGGCTCGCCGTGGTCGGCATCCTGGTGCTGTTCACGCTCGCACTGACCTGGATCGCGGTGATCGCCGGGCTGTCCGCGTCCTCCCCGGACGGGGCGACCGCGTTCTCCTACCCGATCATCTTCCTGCCGTTCGTCAGCTCGGCGTTCGTACCCACCGACACGATGCCCGGGCCGGTCCGCGCCTTCGCCGAGAACCAGCCGGTCACCTCGATCGTGAACGCGATCCGGGCGTTGCTGGCCCGGCAGCCGGTCGGCCACGACATCTGGATCGCGCTCGCCTGGTGCGTCGGCATCCTGGTCGCCGCGTACGCGGTGGCGATGGTCGTCTACCGGCGCAAGATCGGCTGACCGACCGGCTACCGGCCGCCCCGGCACCGTGCGGGGCGGCCGGTTCCGTGGTTCCCGGCACTGGCCGGGCGCCGCGACGCGCGCCGTCCGGCCGGCGCGGGCGGCCCGGTGGAGCGATCAGCGGTCCGAGACGGCGGCGTCGAGCAGCTCGGCCAGGTGCCGGCCGGGGCGCTCGCCGAGGTCGGCCAGCTGGGTACGGCAGGAGAAGCCGTCGGCGAGCAGCACCGTGTCGGCGTCCGCGTCGCGGACCGCGGGCAGCAGCGCCGACTCGGCCACCGCGACGGACACCTCGTAGTGGCCGCGTTCCATCCCGAAGTTGCCGGCGAGGCCGCAACAGCCGCCGACCGACCGGACCGCCGCGCCGGCCCGCTCCAGCAGTGCCCGGTCCGCGTCCCACCCCATCACCGCATGCTGGTGGCAGTGCGGCTGGGCGAGCACCTCGACCCCGGACAGGTCCGGCGGCTGCCAGCCGGGGCGCTCGCCGAGCAGCTCGGCGAGGGTACGGGTGGCGCCCGCGACCCGGTTGGCGACCTCGTGGTCGAGCAGTTCCACGGCGTCGCCGCGCAGCACCGCGGTGCAGGACGGCTCCAGGCCCACGATCGGCACGCCGCGGCGGGCGTGCGGCGCGAGGGTGGCCACCGACCGGCGCAGGATGCGCTTCGCCGCGTCCAGCTGGCCGGTGGAGATCCAGGTCAGCCCGCAGCACAGCCCCGGATCGGGCAGCTGCACGGCGAACCCGGCCCGTTCCAGTACCCGCACCGCCGCGGCACCGGTCTCCGGGGTGAAGTGGTTGGTGAAGGTGTCCACCCAGAGCAGCACCGGATCCCCGTCCGTCCGATATGGACGGTTGTGGAACCAGTGCCGGAACGTGCGCGGCGCGAACCGCGGCACCGAGCGCCGGGTGTCCACCCCGGCCAGCCGCTTCGCCACCGCCGCCACCCCGGGCGCGGCCAGCGCGGCGTTGGCCAGCGCCGGCACCCGCGACGCCAGCCGGGACCATCGCGGCAGCATCCCCAGCGTGTAGTGCGACACCGGCCGCAGCCGCCGCCGGTACGCCTGGTGCAGCACCTCCGCCTTGTAGCTCGCCATGTCCACGCCGGCCGGGCAGTCGCTCGCGCAGCCCTTGCAGGACAGGCACAGGTCCAGCGCCTCGTGCACCTCCGGGGAGCGCCAACCGTCGCGGACCAGCGTGCCGTTCAGCATCTCCTGCAGCACCCGGGAACGGCCCCGGGTGGAGTCCTTCTCGTCCCGGGTGGCGACGAACGACGGGCACATCACGCCGCCACCGCCGGTGTTGTCGGCGCGGCACACGCCCACCCCGGTACAGCGGTGCACGGCCGTGCCGAAATCGCCGTGGTCGTGCCGGAACGCCAGCGCCAGCCGGTCGGTGACCGGGCGGGCCGCCGGTACCCGCAGATCGGCGTCGACCGGACGGGGCCGCACGATCACCCCGGGGTTGAGCACCCCGTCCGGGTCGAACGCGTCCTTGACCGCGGCGAACGCGGACAGCGCGGCCGACGAGTACATCAGTGGCAGCAGCTCGCCGCGGGCCCGCCCGTCGCCGTGCTCGCCGGACATCGACCCGCCGTACGAGGCGACCAGCTTCGCCGCCTCGGTCAGGAACTCGCGGAACCGCCGCACTCCGGGTTCGCCGCCGGACAGCGGGAAGTCGATCCGCACGTGCAGGCAACCGTCGCCGAAGTGCCCGTACGGCATGCCGGACAGGCCCTGCGCCGCCAGCAGCTCGTCGAACTCACGCAGGTAGGCACCGAGCTTCTCCGGCGGCACCGCCGAGTCCTCCCACCCCGCGTAGGCGGGCTGGTTGTGCGCCGACCGCTGGGACAGCGCGGCGCCGGCCTCCCGGATCCGCCACACCGCCGCCGCATCCGGCACCACCGCGGCGTCCAGCGCACCCGAGTCGGCGATCAGCGCCGCCGCGGCGGCTTCCAGCTCCGCCGGTGACTCGCCGGCCAGCTCGGCGAACAGCCAGCCCTCGCCGGCCGGCAGCGGTGGCACCGCGGCTGCCCCGCGGCGGCTGCGCACCACCTCGACGATCCGGATGTCCAACCCCTCCAGCGCGATCGGCCGGTGCGGCAGCAACGCCGGTACCGCGTCGGCGGCCGCCGCCATGCTCGGGTAGCCGAGCGCGACCAGCGTGGTCGCCGGCGGCACCGGCACCAGCGAGACGGTGCCGCGCAGCAGCACCGCACAGCCGCCCTCGGTACCGACCAGCGCCCGCGCCACGTCGAAGTCGTGCTCCGGCAGCAGGTGCTCCAGCGAATAGCCGGACACCTGCCGGCCGAACCGGCCCAGCTCGGTACGGATGGTCGCCAGGTGCTCGCGGGTGGCCCGGTGCAGCGCGGACAGCACCGGCGAGGACGCCGGGTCGGCGCCGCGGCCCGCGGTGAGCCGCTCCCCGGTGCCGGCCAGCACGTCCAGGTCGAGCACGCTGTCCGCGGTGCGCCCGTAGGCGAGGGCCCGGGAGCCGCACGAGTTGTTGCCGATCATGCCGCCGAACGTGCAGCGGCTGTGCGTGGACGGTTCCGGACCGAACCGCAGCCGGTGCGGCGCGATCTCCCGCTGCAGCTGGTCGAGCACCACCCCCGGCTGCACCACCGCGGTCCGGGCGTCCGGGTCCACCGCCTCGATCCGGTTCAGGTGCCGGGAGAAGTCGAGCACCAGGCCGGTGCCGACCGCGTTGCCGGCGATCGAGGTACCGGCGCCGCGCGCGGTCAGCGGCACTCCCAGCTCGCGGCAGACCGCCAGCGCCGCGGCGACCTCGTCCGCGTGCCGCGGGAAGGCCACCGCGGTCGGTGGCACCCGGTACAGCGAGGCGTCGGTGGAGTACTCGGCACGGCGGCGGGCGGAGGCGTCCACCTCGGGCACCCCGGCCCGCCGCAGCGCCACCACCAGATCCTGCGTCTCGACCATCCCGCCATCCTCTCGCACTGCTCGTACCGCCGGCCGGCCGGTGACCGCCGTCCCACGCTGCGGCGGCCGAACACGTCACCACGTCGCGCGGCCGGACAAAACACTTTGCCCCCACCGGCGCCGACTCGGCATCCTCGTACCGACCCGCCGCGCGCCCGGCCACGCAGCACCGGCGCGGTGCCGTACCGATCCCTGGAGACCGTCATGTCGTACTCGTTGCTGCCCGGCACCGCCGCGCCGGTGCGGATGTGGACCGATCCCTCCACTGTGGACGGCGATGCGCTGCGGCAGCTGCGCAACATCGGTTCGCTGCCCTGGGTGCACGGGATCGCGGTGATGCCGGACGTGCACCTGGGCAAGGGCGCGACGGTCGGTTCGGTGATCGCGATGCGGCAGGCGGTCGCGCCGGCCGCGGTCGGCGTCGACATCGGCTGCGGCATGTCCGCGGTCCGCACCTCGCTGACCGCCGCGCAGCTGCCGGACGATCTCGGTTCGCTGCGGTCGGCGATCGAGGCGGTCGTGCCGGTCGGCTTCGCCGCGCACGACGACCCGGTCGACCCGCGTCGCCTGTGGGGCGTCAAGACCGCGGGCTGGGCCGAGTTCTGGCACCGGTTCGGGGGTCTGCACCAGGGCGTCCGGCACCGCCAGGTACGGGCGATGAAGCAGCTCGGCACGCTCGGCGGCGGCAACCACTTTTGCGAGGTTTGCGTCGATACATCGGATTCGGTGTGGGTGCTGTTGCACTCCGGATCCCGCAACATCGGCAAGGAACTGGCCGAGCGGCACATGGCGGTGGCCCGCAAGCTGCCGCACAATGCCGACCTGCCCGACCGGGACCTCGCGGTCTTCGTCGCCGGCACGCCGGAGATGGCCGCCTACCGCCGCGACCTGTACTGGGCGCAGGAGTACGCCCGGCGCAACCGGGAGCTGATGCTCGCGCTGGTGTCCGGCGTGCTGCGGGCCGAGCTGCCCGGCATCCGGTTCGACGAGCCGATCTCCTGTCACCACAACTACGTGGCCGAGGAGACGTACGACGGGGTGGAGCTGCTGGTGACCCGCAAGGGCGCGATCCGCGCCGGCCGCGGTGAGCTCGGCATCATCCCCGGCTCGATGGGCACCGGCTCGTACCTGGTTCGCGGCCTGGGCAACACCGACGCGTTCGTGTCCGCGTCGCACGGCGCCGGGCGGCGAATGAGCCGCACCAAGGCGAAGCAGATCTACCGGGAGGCGGACCTCGCCGCCCAGACCGCGGGTATCGAGTGCCGCAAGGATGCGGGTGTGGTCGACGAGATCCCGGCCGCGTACAAGGATCTGGATCAGGTGATGGCGCAGCAGTCGGATCTGGTCGAGGTGGTCCAGCAGCTGCGCCAGGTCATCTGCATCAAGGGCTGACGGCGCCGGCGGCCGGTCGGGCCGGCCGCCGGCGCGAGCGCCGGCGTTGGCCGGTCAGCGGGCGGCCGGCACCGGATAGTCGGGCAGGTCGATGGCGTTCACCGCCTTGTCGATGCCGCCCATCATCATGCCGCCGCCGGGCAGCTTCGTCATCATCCGCATCGACCAGTCGCGCAGCCGGATGCCGCGGCGGGTCGCCGGCAGGAAGCCCTTCACCCCGCCCGGCAGCGGCTTGCGGTTCGCCGCCACGTAGCCGGCCATCCGCGCCTGGTACGCCGGGTACCCGGTGCGGTGGTCGCCGCCGGCCGCGGCGAGCTCGCCAGCCAGCACGTAGGCGCCGACGATCGCCATCGAGGTACCCATCCCGACCGATCCGGCGAAGCAGGAGTCACCGAGCAGGATCACCCGGTCCCGGTACCAGCGGGTCATCTCGATCTTCCCGACCCGGTCGAAGTAGAAGTCGGGCGCGTCCGCCATCGAGGCGAGCAGTTCCGGCACCTGCCAGCGCTCCCCGGCGAAGACCCGCGCCACGATCGCCTTCTGCGCAGCGATGTCGCGCCGGTCGTAGTCGATCGGGTCGCAGGCGAAGTGGAACATCGCCCGCGCCTCGTCGTGCGCCGGGTAGAGCAGCACGTTGCGGCCGCCGGTGGTGCCGTTGCCGGCCGGCATCGAGTACATCAGCTCCCAGCCGTCCAGCCGCAGCGAGGTGCGGGCGGTGAACACCGCCCGGTGGTAGCCGGAGTCGGCCATCCGCCAGTCGTCGGCTCCGAAGGCGATCCGGCGGGTCGCCGAGAAGATCCCGTCCGCGCCGACCACCAGGTCGAACCGTCGCGCGCCGGCCCGCTCGAACGTCACGTCGACCCCGCCGGCATGCTGGTCGAGCGCGGTGATCGTGTCGTCGAACAGGTACTCCACCCCGTCGGCGGCCTCGACCAGGATCCGGGAGAGGTCGGCGCGCAGGATCTCCAGATCCGCCACGATGCCGCCGGAGTCGCCGAACGCCTCGGCGGACATCTCCGCAGTGCGCCGGTTGTGCTCGTCCACGTTGGCGATGCCGCGGGTGCCGGTGTGCGCGGCGCGCACCTGGTCGATCAGCCCCATCCGTTCGATCACCGTGCGGGCCGCGCCGCGCACGTCGATGCCCTGGCCGCCGGGCCGCAGCGCCGGTGCCCGCTCCACCACCGTGACGTCCATCCCGTACCGGCGCAGCCAGTACGCGAGTGCCGGGCCGGCGATGCTCGCCCCGCTGATCAGCACCTGGGTCATGGTTCGCTCCCTCGTCCGTACGGCCGGCACGATCGTCGCGCCGCCGTTCCTCGGTACACTGTACATACACTTCCACCGACTGCCCAGACTGGGCGAATGAGCAGGGAAGATGACCTGTGACGCACTAGTGCACCAGGTCGCGTAGGATCCAGTGCACTAGTGCGGAGGTGCACCATGGCGGCGACGTACCGGCAGATCGTGACGGACATCCGGGGCCGCATCGAGTCCGGCGAGCTGGCCCCCGGCGCGGCCGTACCGTCGACCCGGCGGCTGGTGGCCGACTACGGAGTGGCGATGGCGACCGCCACCAAGGCGCTGACCGCGCTGCGCCAGGCCGGCCTGGTCCGGGCGGTGCACGGGGTCGGCACCGTCGTCGCCGAGCCGGCGAGCGCGCCGGTCCCGACCACGCCCGAGGCCCGGCCGCCCGAGGCCCGGCCGACCGAGGCCCCGCCGACCACGACCCGGCGGACCGCGGGGCACGCCGCGCGGCCGGCGGGCCCGGTCGGCCGGGACGAGGTGGTGCGCACCGCGATCGCGATCGCCGACGCGGACGGCCTGGCCGGGGTCTCGATGCGCCGGGTCGCCGCCGAGCTGGGCATCGCCACCATGTCGCTGTACCGCCACGTGGCCAGCCGGGACGAGCTGGTGACCCGGATGCTCGACGCGGCGATCGGCGAGCAGCCGCTGCCCGCCGAGCCGCCGGCCGGCTGGCGGGCCCGGTGCACCGTCGCCGCCCGGACGATGTGGGCGTTCTGCCAGCGGCATCCGTGGGCCGCGCCGGCCCTGTCGATGACCCGGCCACAGTCGATCCCGAACGGGATGGACTACACCGAGTGGCTGCTCGCCGCCTTCGACGGGTACGGCCTGGACCTCGACACCAGGTTCCGGGCCGGCCTGATCGTGCTGATGTACGTGCGCGGGCTCGCGGTCAACATCGAGCCGGAGCTGCGGGCCCAGGAGGACACCGGGCTCACCGACGAGGAGTGGATGGAGCAGCAGAAGCCGTCGATGCTCGCCGTCGTCGACCCGGAGCGCTTCCCGCAGCTGTCGTCGGCGATGCACGACGAGGTCGACGCGGACCTGGCGTCGATGTTCGAGTTCGGCCTGCAGCGGCTGCTCGACGGCATCGAGGTCTTCCTCGCCGCGCCGGCACCCTGAGCCGCCGGCACGGCGATCGGCCGGCCGCCGCTTCCGGTCAGTCGGCGAGCGACTCCAGCGGTACCGACGGGTCGGTCAACCGGGACTCGTCGACCGGCCGGCCGGCCTTCACGATCGCCTCGATGTGACCGCTGACGTCCCACACGTTGACGTTCATCCCGGCCAGCAACCGGTCGCCGCGCAGCCAGAACGCGATGAACTCGCGGCTGCCGGGGTCGCCGCGGTACGCCACCCGCACGTCCGGATCGGCCACGTCGTCGACGTAGCCGGAGTACTCCAACCCCAGGTCGTACTGGTCGGAGAAGAAGAACGGCACCTGGTCGTACACGTGGTCGTGGCCGAGCATCGAGTGTGCCGCGGCGACCCCGCCGTCCTGCGCGTTCGACCAGTGCTCGACCCGGATCCGCCGGCCCAGCCAGGGCCGGTACGAGTTGGCCACGTCACCGGCCGCGAACACGTCCTGCGCCGAGGTGCGCAGCCGCTCGTCGGTGACGATCCCGTCGTCCACCGCGATGCCGGCGGCCACCGCGAGCTCCACCGCCGGCCGGATCCCGACCCCGGCGACGACCACGCCGGCCGGCAGCTCGGTGCCGTCGGACAGCCGTACCCCGGCGACCGCACCGCGCTCCCCGCGGATCTCCTCGACGGTGGTTCCGAAGCGGAAGTCGACGCCGTGGTCGGCGTGCAGCTTGGCGAAGAAGGCGCCGACTTCGTCGCCGAGCACCCGGCGCAGCGGGCACGGCTCGGGTTCGACCACGGTCACCGACACTCCGTGCGAGATGCCGGCCGCGGCCACCTCCAGGCCGATCCAGCCGGCGCCGACCACCACCATCCGGCGGCCACCACCGGTGGCGCGCAGCAGCGCGAGCAGGTCGTCGGCGTCATCGAGGGTGCGCAGGTAGCGCACCCCGGGCAGGTCCGCGCCGGGCACGTCGAGGGTGCGCACCCGGGACCCGGTGGCGAGCAGCAGCTGGTCGTAGCGCAGCTCGTGGTAGCCGTCCAGGGTGAGCACGTGCTCGGTGGTGTCGAGCATGGTGGCCCGCACGCCACGGCGCACCTCCACCCGGTTCTGCGCGTACCAGGACTCGTCGTGGCAGAACACGACGGTGCGCGGGTCGTTGCCGAGCAGGTAACCCTTCGACAGCGGGGGCCGCTCGTACGGCATCTCCTCCTCGTCGGTGAGCAGCACGATGCGGCCCTGGTACCCGTCGGTGCGCAGCGTCTCGACCGCCCGGCCGGCGGTGAGCCCGCCGCCGACCACGACGAACGTCTCCGGCCTGCTGCTGCCCGGCGGGCGACCCACCTCGCGGGCCTCGTCGCGTTCGGTCTCGCCGTCCGGGGTGATCGGTTCGGTCATGGCCCCAGCCTGCCCCCAGCGGCCGACCCGGACAACCCGAACGCGCCGATCTCGCCGGGTACCAGCCGGTCGGCCGGCGCGGCTCGGGCGGGTCCGCCCGGGCAGGCCTCGACGGGACGGGGCCAAGGCCATGGTCTCCCTCAGCGAATCGGCCACCTTCCGACGCACCAGCTTCGGATCGGCACGGGGCCGGTCAGCGCCGGCGGCGCAGGCTGCCGAGCAGCAGTACCGCGGCGATGCCGGCGACCGCCACACCCAGCCGGTGCAGGCCGGTGTCCGGAGCCACCCCGGCGGACAGCAGCTCGATCAGCGCCGCGGCCAGGTTGGCCCCCACGTACTGCGAGGTCCGGTACAGCCCGGACGCGGCACCGGTGGCGTCGGCGGGCGCGGCGGCGTACATGGAGGTCTGGTTGCCCATGTTGTTGAAGCCGTTCGGCAGGCCGAGCACCGCGCTGACCGCGAGCAACGCCAGCACCGGCGTCGCGGCGTGCACCACGGTCGCGAGGACCACGCCCCCGACGAGCAGCCCGAGCGAGCCGAACAGCAGCGGCAGCCGCGGACCGCGAGTGCGGACCAGCCGGGTGGCCACCAGCGTCATGAACACGCCGAGGCCGGCGATCGGCAGCACCACCAGGCCGGCCCCGGCGGCGGACAACCCGCGACCCTGCTCCAGCCAGGAGGGCACCCCGTAGAAGATCGCGTAGAACGCGACGTAGGTGAGCGCGGTGCGCAGGTAGGTGCCGGTCAGCGCCCGGTTGCGGCCCAGCAGCCGGACGTCCAGGAACGGTTCGGCGGCGCGCAGCTCGTGCCCGACCAGGGCGGCGCCCAGCGCGAGCACCACCGGCAGCAGCCACCAGCGCGGCGCGGACGCGAGCGACAGCAGGAACAGCATCAGCGCCGTCATCGTCGCCGCGAACAGTGCGAGCCCGGCCGGATCGAGCCGGCGCAGTGCCGCCGCCCCGGCCGGGCGGTGCGTGGCCCGGGGCGTACCAGCGGGGCCCCAGCGTCCGACGCACACCGCGCCGATCGCCACGAACGGCAGGTTCACCAGGAAGATGGACTGCCAGCCGAACCCGCCGACCAGGGCACCGCCCAGCGTCGGACCGAACGCCACCGCCGTCTGCGAGCAGACCGACAGGATGCCCAGCGCGCTCGCCGCCCGAACGCCCCGGGGTGCCCGGCCGGTGGCCCCGGCGCCGGGCGGCGCGCCGCGCGCGGCGGCCATCCGTACCATCGCGATGCCCGCCGGATACTGCGCCGCGGTGCCGAGGCCCAGCAGCACCCGGCAGCCGATCAGGACGCCCAGGGTCGGCGCGAACGGTGCGGCCACCGACGCCACCGCCACCAGCAGCAGCCCGGCCAGGAACACCCGCCGCGGACCGATCAGGTCGGCCAGCCGCCCCATCGTGGGTGCGCCGACCGCCGTCGCCAGGTACAGCGCGGAGACCAGCCAGGAGGCGTCGGCGCCGGCGTGGAAGTCGGTGCGGATGCCGACCAGCGCGACCGCGATCATCGACGAGTTCAGCGCCTGCAGCAGGGTGCCGAACGCGATCGAGCCGACCAGCCGGCTCGGTAATCGGGCCGGCGCGCCCGGCGGTGCGGTGGTGGTGCCGGTGCTCATGTCACCCTTCGTCAGCCCTCGGCCAGCCGGTCGAGCAGCCGGCCGGCGATCCGCAGCATGGCCCGTTCCTCGGCGGACAGCCGTTCGGTCAGCGCGACGGCGAGCCAGCTGTCCCGGCGGGACCGGTCCTCGGCGAGCAGCCGGCGGGCCGCCGGGGTCACGTCGAGCAGCTGTCGCCGGCCGTCGTCCGGGTCGGCCCGGCGGGTCAGCAGTCCCGCGTCGACCAGTTCGCCGACGGTACGGGCCATCGACTGCGGGGTGATCCCCTCGGCGGCGGCGAGGTCGGACATGGTCGCCGGGCCCTCCCGGTCGAGCCGGCCGAGCACGTTGACCCGGGTCAGGCTCAGCCCGCTCGCCGGCCGCTCGGCCCGCAGCCGGCGCACCAGGCGCATCACCGACAGCCGCAGCTCGTTCGCGTCGCGGGCCACGCCGGACGTCACCTGCGTTCCGCTCATTTCTTCAGCTTAGCTGAATACTTTCAGGCCGACTCTCGGCGGGCACATGATGTGATGCGGAAAACTTGATCAGCTTGGCTGAACAATCCGAGCGACGACGCCGCGGTACCCCCGTCAGAGGGCGACGATGGGGCTGCCGGTGAGCCGGCGGTACCAGGCGACCGCCGAGGTGTCGGTGAGGCTCGCCACCTGGTCGATCACCACCCGCAGCCGGGACGCGTCGTCCGGCGCGGCCCGCCACCGCGGCGCGAACAGCGCGTCCAGCGCGTCGGGGGCGCGCGCCACCAACTCGGTGACCAGGTCGTGCAGCAACTCCCGCTGCCGCTGGTACCGGCGGGCCGCGTCCGGCCGGGCCAGCACGTACCGCCAGGCCATGCCCTTGAGCAGGGCGCACTCCGCACGGGTGCGGCGCGGCACGGCCAGCTCCGCCGCGTACCGGCACAGCGGCGCGGTGCCGTACCGGGACTGCGTCCGGTCGACGGCGGCGTCGACGAACCGGCCGATCAACGCCGAGGCGGCCCGCTTCAGCGCGACCGTCGCGGCCGGCCCGCCGTCGTAGCCCGACAGCGGTGCCACCACCGGATCGGTGAGCAGCTCGGCCAGCACCCCGGCCAGGTCGACGGCCGACTCGGTCGAGTACTCCGCCGCGACCAGCTCGCACAGCGCCGCCCGCTCCTGCGGGTCGGCCAGCAGCTCCGGCCGCAGGTACCCGCCGTGCACGCCGTCCTCGATGTCGTGCACCGAGTACGCGACGTCGTCGGCCCAGTCCATCACCTGCGCCTCCAGGCACGGCCGACCGTCCGGCGCACCGGCGCGCAGCCAGTCGAACACCGGCCGGTCGTCGGCGTACACCCCGAACTTGGGGCCGCCGTCCGGGGCCGCGCCGCGCGGCCACGGGTACTTGCCGGCCGCGTCCAGGGTGGCCCGGGTCAGGTTCAGCCCCACCGAGCCGCCGGCGCCGTCGACCACCTTCGCCTCCAGCCGGGTCACCACCCGCAACGTCTGCGCGTTGCCCTCGAACCCGCCGCAGCCGCGGGCCAGCTCGTCCAGCGCCGCCTCGCCGTTGTGCCCGAACGGGGGGTGCCCCAGGTCGTGCGCGAGGCCGGCGGAGTCGACCACGTCGGCGTCGCAGCCGAGCCGCTGCCCCATCTCCCGGGCGATCTGCGCGACCTCCAGCGAGTGGGTCAGCCGGGTGCGCGGGAAGTCGTCCACCCCGGCCGGCGCCAGCCCGGCCTGGTGCACCTGGGTCTTCGCGGCCAGCCGGCGAAACGCCGCGCTGTGCAGGATCCGGGCCCGGTCGCGGGCGAACGGGCTGCGGGCCGCGCCGGTGTCCTTCGGCGGCTCGTCCGCATACCGGGCCGTCGCCGCCGCGTCGTACCCATCGACGTCGGTCATGCCGCCAGCCTAGGCCGTGTGGTGGAGACTCCGGCCGAGCGAGGCGAGTCCGGTTGGTTGCGCGGGCCGGCCGAGGCGGTGCAGGTCCCGGGCGGCACACCGGCTGGCCGGTGCGGTGCCGCGGCCCGTACCGTTCCGGTATGCGGTCGGGCGAGACGGCGCGGTTCTGGCGGCATCCGGCGCTGCCGGACGTCGACCTGCTCCGGGCCCGCTTCGTCCACCACCGGTACGCCCGGCACAGCCACGACGCCTACGCGATCGCGCTGGTTCGCGAGGGCGTCGAGCAGTGGTGGTACCGCGGCGACGTGGTACGCGCCGGAGCGGGCGGCATCGGGCTGGTCAATCCGGACACCGTGCACACCGGCGAACCGGGCGTACCGGAAGGTTGGGCGTACCGGGTGCTCTACCCGTCGGTACCGGTGCTGCGCGGCATCGCCGACGAGCTGGGGCTGCCGCCCGGCACGCCGTGGTTCCCCGAGCCGGTGGTGGCGGACCCGCAGCTCGCGGCGCTGCTGCTGGCCGCGCACCGGGCCGCCGAGACGGGCGACGCGCTCGCCGCCTCCAGCCTCACCCACCGCCTGTTCGGCGGGCTGCTCACCCGGTACGCCGGGCGCCGGCCGGTGCCGCCCGAGTCGCCCCGGCCGGACGTCCGGCTCGCGGTGCGCGCCCGCGACCTGCTGCTGGACCGGCTGGTGACGCCGCCGAGCCTGGCCGAACTGGCCGCCGAGGTCGGTACCGGGCCGTACGCCCTGGCGCGCAGCTTCCGGTCGCATTTCGGGCTGCCGCCGCACGCGTTCCTCACCCAGCACCGGGTCGGGGTCGCGCGCCGGCTGCTGGACTCCGGCGGCCGGCCCGCCGACGTCGCCGCGGCCGTCGGGTTCGTCGACCAGGCGCATCTGAGCCGGCACTTCCGGCGCATCGTCGGGGTGCCGCCCGGCGCGTACGCGCGCCAGCATGCCGCCCGCTGATCCCGCCGTGCAGGAACGTACAAGACCCGGGGCGGGACGGGTTCGTAGCGTGGCCACGTGACGGTGTGTGAAAGTGCCACCCGGCCGCGTCGCGCGGTGCTGCGCGACTCGTTCGGTGTCGGCATCGCGGTGGGTGTGTCCGGGGTGGCGTTCGGCGGTACCGCGGTCGCCGGCGGGCTGAGCGTGGCGCAGGCCGGCGTGCTGAGCCTGCTCGCGTTCACCGGCGCGTCCCAGTTCGCGCTGGTGGCCGCGGTGGCCGCGGGCGGCAACCCGCTGCCGGGCGCGATCGGTGCGCTGCTGCTCGGCTCCCGCAACGCGCTGTACGGGCTGCGGGTCGGCCCGCTGCTCGGCCTCACCACGGTCCGGCAGCGACTCGCCGCGGCCCAGTTCGTGATCGACGAGACGACCGCGGTGACCCTGGCCCAGCCGGACCGCCGGTCGGCCCGGCTCGGTTTCGGCGCCACCGCGACGACCCTGTTCGTGCTGTGGAACGCCACCACGCTGGCCGGTGCCGTGGGCGCCACCGCGCTCGGCGACCCGTCCCGGTACGGGCTGGACGTGGCAGGTCCGGCCTGCTTCCTCGCGTTGCTCGCACCGCAGCTGCGCGGTGCGCGCGAGCGGTACTGGGTGGCCGGCATCGCGGTGGCGGTCGCGCTGGCGACCAGCCCGGTGCTGCCCTCCGGGGTACCGATCCTGCTCGCCACCCTCGCGGTACCGCTGGTGCTGCTCGCCGGTCGCCGGCCGGTCCGCGGCACCGGTGCCGGCGCGAACGAGCCCGGGGAGGCGCGGCGATGAGTCACGACCTGCTGGTGTGGGTGGCGATCCTGGCCATGGCGGCCGGCTGCTTCGGCTGGAAGATCCTCGGCCTGTCGGTGCCGGCCGGGGTGCTGGAACGGCCCTGGGTACGACGGGTCGCGGCGCTGCTGCCGGTGGCGCTGCTCGCCGCGCTGACCGCGGTGCAGACCCTCACCACCGGCAGCGGCCAGCTCACCGTGGACGCCCGGCTGGCCGGGCTCGCCGCGGCCGGCGTCGCGCTGGTCCTGCGGGCCCCGTTCCTGGTCGTGGTCGGTGTCGCGGTGGCCGCGACCGGACTGCTGCGGGTGGCCGGGATCGGCTGACCGGGCGCTCCGGTCACCCCGGTGGGTACCCGTCCGGCCGGCCGTACGGGGGGACTGAACCGGCCGGACGGGTGGTCAGCGGGCGGGCAGGAAGCCCGTCGTCGGTACCGGTGCGGCGGTGAACCTGCCAGCGGCCGGCACCGGCATCCGGCCCGGTCCGGGGCGCACGGCCGGGGAGACCGGCGGGCCGGCGGTGGCCCGGTGCACCACCGAGGCGACGATGTCCGCCGCCGAGGCGTCGATCCGTTCCGCATCGGCCGCGGTGGATCCGTCGAACAGCGTGCTGTGCGGGGCGACCGGAACGCTGCCGCCACCGGCGCCACCCGCCGGGCGTTCCTCGGCCGCGGCCGGCGCCTCGTCGTCCCAGGTGGTCGCCCGCGTCACCGGGACGCACTGGCGTACCAGGCCGATCGTGGTGCGGCCGACGCCGCACTCGACGTAGTTGCGGACACCGCGGATCGACAGGTCCTGGGCCGCGGCGAGCAGGTTCACCGGGCACAGGAACTGGTCGACCAGCAGGCCGCCGAGGTCGTCGTTGTCCAGCACGTACCGGCCGAGCAGCGGCGAGTACACCCGGTGCTGCAGCGGCCCGGGCCGGATGCCGCCCAGCTCGGCCCGGAACGGGTCGACCGCGCGGGCCATCAGCGGGCTGTGGAAGGCGTACGGCGCGGGAAGCCGGGCGCAGTCCACCTCGACGCCGCGGGCCAGCTCGGACAGCTTGGACAGGGCGAAATCCGAGCCGGACACGACGGTCTGGG
The DNA here is from genome assembly GCF_016865425.1 of Actinocatenispora thailandica. Taxonomy (NCBI): domain Bacteria; kingdom Bacillati; phylum Actinomycetota; class Actinomycetes; order Micromonosporales; family Micromonosporaceae; genus Actinocatenispora; species Actinocatenispora thailandica. The sequence goes on from NZ_AP023355.1 coordinate 4,449,080, forward strand.
TCGGCGTGTTCATCGATGCGACGGCCAGCGTCGGATCGTCGACCAACCGGATCGCCGCCGCCGTACGGGCGGCGTCGAGACCGAGCGCGACCATCCCGCCGCGCCAGGTTCCGAGCTGCGCCAGCGCCTCGCTGCGGGCCACCACGATGCGGGTGCCGTCCTTGACCGAGAACCCGCCGGCACAGGTCAGCGCGGCGATCTCGCCGAGGCCGTGGCCCATCAGCACCGATCCGGCCGGTACCTCTCCCTCGTTGGCCGCCCAGGTGGCGACGGACGCGGCGAAGATGGCGAGCTGGAGCAGGCCGGGGTCGGCAGCGGCCAGCTCGTCCGCGGAGTGGCCGGGGTCGTCGGCGAGCAGCGGATCGAGCCGCCCCTCGGCGGCGACGGAGATCCGCTCCAGCGCCCACGCCGCCGCCGCGGACCGCCGCCGCAGCGCGGCCAGGGCTCCGGGCCGGTACGCGCCCTGGTCTGGGAACAGAATGGCGGTGAGTCCCTGCACGCGGACTCCTTTCAACGCTCGACCGGTCCCTGGCCCGGCGCGCGTACGCCACCCGGCACCGCGCCAATGGCCGCGGCAGAGGAGACCGAAGACAATGAGAAGAATGGTCGATGGCCGGCACGATCAGGCACCTGTTCGGTCCGATCACCGGCGTATTTTCGGTCCGGCGCCAATTCCCGGACCCTTTTTCCGCTCACCGCGCGGCGGGACCGCCCGGAGCCGGTACGTCCCGGCCGTGGCGCGTCGTGCCGTGCGGCGCGGTCACCAAGCGAGACGCTGCCGGCACGCCAGCCGCCCCACGCGGCCGATGTCGATGCCGGTCCGGCCCGCCGCCGTGCCGATCAGGACGATGAACCCGCTCACGAACATGAACACTCCGTAGGCAACTACGAGCAGACGGACCCCACAGAACGTCGTACTCGATGAATCAGAGTCACCCGGCACTCCCCCGACCGCCGCAGTGCCCAGAATCTAACCCCAGTACCGCCGGGACCGAAAGCGGGACGAGCCACTTTTGAGCCCCAGTTGAGCATTACCTCGGGTTACCCGGAAATCACCTGCGAAACCCGACGGTAACGACGATCGATTACCGTTCACCGTTTTCCGGCGCGGCGCCGCCGGTCGGACCGCCGACGACGCCCGGCGCGACCGGCCGGCATCAGGTGGCGCGGCGGGTGGCACGGAGCCAGAAGTGCTGGCGGCGGACCTCCGCCGGGCCTTCGCTGTCGATGCGGTGCTGCACCGCGCGCAGCCGGTCGGCGTTGCGGGCCGGGTCGAAGCCCGGCACCGCCCACGGCACCTGCCGCAGGTACCAGGCGAGCGGCGCGACGTCCTGGTAGACGGTGACATCGGTACCGACCCCACCGTCGAGCACGGTGAGCCCGTCCTCGGCGGCCTGGTTCACCGCGTACCGCAGGGTCCAGTCACCGGTCTCCGGCTCCGGCAGGTCGAGCAGCCGGTGCAGGTCGCTCTCGCCGTACGCGACCTGCTGGGTGAGGAACGTGCCGCCGGGGCGTAGCACCCGCGCCACCTCCGACGCCCGGTACGCCTCGTGCCGGTTGATGATCACGTCGACGCTGCGGTCGGCGAGCGGCAGCCGGCCGGACCGGTCCGCCGGGCCCTGCTCGACGTTGTCCTGCGCGCCGTCCGCGGCCACCACCAGCACACCGTGCCGGGCCAACCGGCGGGCGGCGACCGGCACGTTCGGTGGCCAGCACTCGATCGCGAGCAGCCGGCGCGGCCGGTGCTCGGCCGTCCGGCCGGACAGCCAGCCGGACAGCCACTCGCCGCCGCCGGTACCGAGGTCGAGCAGCGTGTTCGTGCCGCTGCCGACCGCCGCGTCGACCAGCCGGCCGTACTCCCAGGGCGGCGGGGTGGTGCTCATCCGGCTGGCGAACCGGTCGAAGTCCCAGCCGGCGGTGTCGGCGGCGAGCCCCTCGGCGATGTACGTGTCGGCCATGTCGATGCTCATCGTCGCCTCATCCCGCCGACAGCACGCAGAACTCGTTGCCCTCCGGGTCGGCGAGCGTCACCCACGGTGCGCGCGCCGGTTGGCCGACGTCCACCCGGCGCGCGCCGCGGTCGACCAGCCGTTCCACCTCTGCGGCCTGGTCGTCCGGGCGCAGGTCGAGGTGCAACCGGTTCTTCACCAGCTTGGGGTCGGGCACCGGGACGAAGGTCAGGCACGGGTACACGTCCGGGCCGGGACCGATGTCGATCTCGTCGCGGTCCTCGTACACGATCGTGTAGTCGAGGGTCTCCGCCCACCACCGCGCGAGCCGCGCCGGGTCGGCAGAGTCGACCACGATCTGCTCCCACCTGCTCGACATAACGCCTCATTCTGCCGCCTGACCGGCAGTCCCGCTCGTTTTGCGGGTGCGTCGAACAGGCGACGGGCCGGGCGCCGCGATCGGCGCCCGGTTCGTCGCGAGGTGTCGGTGTCCCTGTCGGCGGACTCCGGAGCGGGTCAGCGGGTGTCGGAGTCCGAACGCTGCAGCGCGGCGCGGCCGGCCTCCAGCCGCGCCACCGGCACCCGGAACGGCGAGCAGGACACGTAGTCGAGACCGACCTGGTGGAAGAAGTGCACCGAGTCGGGGTCGCCGCCGTGCTCACCGCAGACACCGACCTTCAACTCCGGCCGGGCGGCGCGGCCCTCCTCGGTGGCCAGCCGGACCAGCCGGCCGACGCCGTCCACGTCCAGCGTCTCGAACGGCGACACCCCGAAGATGCCCTTCTCCAGGTAGGCGGAGAAGAACGCGGCCTCCACGTCGTCCCGGGAGAAACCCCACACGGTCTGGGTCAGATCGTTGGTGCCGAAGGAGAAGAACTCGGCGGCGCCGGCGATCTGCCCGGCGGTCAACGCGGCCCGCGGCAGTTCGATCATCGTGCCGATCAGGCAGTGCAGGTCCGCACCGGACTCCCGGGACACCTCGGCCAGCACGGCCTCGGCCTCCGCCCGGATGATCTCCAGCTCCTGCACCGTACCGACCAGCGGGATCATGATCTCGGCGTGCGGGTTGCCGCCGTCCGCCCGGCACTTCGCGGCGGCCTCGGCGATGGCGCGTACCTGCATGGTGAACAGGCCCGGGATCACCAGGCCGAGCCGCACCCCGCGCAACCCCAGCATCGGGTTCTGCTCGTGCAGCTTGTGTACCGCCTGGAGCAGCCGCAGGTCGTTCTCGTTGGCGTCGCCGCGCGCCTCGGCCAGCGCGACCCGGACCGACAGCTCGGTGATGTCGGGCAGGAACTCGTGCAGCGGCGGGTCGAGCAGCCGCACCGTGACCGGCAGCCCGTTCATCGCGGTGAAGATGCCGACGAAGTCGTCGCGCTGCAGCGGCAGCAGCGCCGACAGCGCGGATTCGCGCTCGGTGTCGGTGTCGGCCAGGATCAGCCGCTCGACGTGCTGCCGGCGGTCACCGAGGAACATGTGCTCGGTGCGGCACAGGCCGACGCCCTGCGCACCGAACCGGCGGGCGCGGGCGGCGTCCTCGGGCGTGTCGGCGTTGGCCCGGACACCCAGGCAGCGCACCTCGTCGGCCCGGGTCATGATCCGGTGCACCGCCTTGACCAGCACGTCGGCCTCGACCCCGGTCGGCTCGTGGCGCCCCTCGAAGTACTCCACCACCGGCGAGGACACCACCGGCACCTCGCCGCGGTAGACCATGCCGTTGGAGCCGTCGATGGACAGCACGTCGCCCTCCTCGACGACCAGGCCGTCCCGGGTGGTCAGCCGGCGGCCCTTGGTGTCGACGTCGAGTTCCTCGGCGCCGCACACGCAGGTCTTGCCCATCCCGCGGGCGACCACGGCGGCGTGCGAGGTCTTGCCGCCGCGACTGGTCAGGATGCCCTCGGCGGCGATCATGCCGTTCAGGTCGTCCGGGTTGGTCTCGCGCCGGACCAGGATGACCTTCTCCCCCGACCGGGACCACTTCACCGCCGTGTACGAGTCGAACACGACCTTGCCGACCGCGGCGCCGGGCGAGGCGTTCATGCCGCGGGCCAGACGCTCCCGCTTCGCCTCGGTGTCGAACCGGGGGAACATCAGCTGGGCGAGCTGCGCGCCGTTGACCCGGCGTACCGCCTCGTCCAGGTCGATCATGCCCTCGTCGACCAGCTGGTTCGCGATCACGTACGCGGCGGCGGCGGTGCGCTTGCCGACCCGGGTCTGCAGCATCCACAGCTTGCCGCGTTCGATGGTGAACTCGATGTCGCACAGGTCGCGGTAGTGCCGTTCCAGGGTGGCCATGATGTCGAGCAGCTGGTCGTAGGATCCGCGGTCGATGTCGGCGAGCCGCTCCAGCGGGACGGTGTTGCGGATGCCGGCCACCACGTCCTCGCCCTGCGCGTTCTGCAGGTAGTCGCCGTAGATGCCCTGCGCGCCGGACGCCGGATCACGGGTGAACGCGACGCCGGTACCGGAGTCCATGCCGAGGTTGCCGAACACCATCGCGACGATGTTGACCGCGGTACCGAGGTCGGCCGGGATGCGCTCCTGGCGACGGTACAGAATGGCGCGTTCGGCGTTCCAGGACTCGAACACCGCACGGATCGCCTGGCTCATTTGTTCGGCCGGCTCCTGCGGAAAGTCGCGGCCGGTCGAGTCCCGCACGATCTTTTTGTACGCAGCCACCAGGGTACGGAAATCGTCGGTGGTCAGATCCAGGTCGGAATCGGAACCCCGGGCCCGTTTCTTGTCCTCCAGGGCGCCGTCGAAACGCTCCGGGTCGATGCCCAGCACGATCTTGCCGAACATCTGGATCAGCCGCCGGTAGGAATCCCAGGCGAACCGCTCGCTGCCGGACTGGGTGGCGAGCCCGTGCACCGACTCGTCGTTCAGCCCGACATTGAGCACCGTCTCCATCATTCCCGGCATGGAGAACTTGGCCCCGGACCGGACCGAGACCAGCAGCGGGTCGGTCGGGTCGCCGAGCCGGCGGCCGATGCCCGCCTCCAACCGGGTCAGGTGGTCGGCGATCTCGGCGCGCAGGCCGTCCGGCTGCTGGCCGTCGGTCAGGTAGGCCCGGCAGGCCTCGGTCGTGATGGTGAACCCGGGCGGCACCGGCAGCCCGATGTTGGTCATCTCGGCCAGGTTCGCACCCTTGCCGCCCAGCAGGTCCTTGAGGTCCTTGTTGCCCTCGGCGAAGTCGTACACGTACTTCGTCACGCCGACCCCTTTCACAAGGTCGCAGCCGCCGCCGCGCCTCGGTGGATGTGTATGGCCGCAGGTTAACGAATGCTCACCCGACTTCTGAATGCCATCGTGACACTTTGCACGTCGGCTGGCCAGATACTGATCCACCCGGTCCGGGACGTCGTTTGTCCGCGCACGAACGCGCACGTCCCGGCGCTCCGGGAAAGCGATCGATAAATGGGAAAACGTATGCCGACAACGGAGCGGAGAATTGGGCAAACGTTATTTCCACCGTCCGGTCTTCCGGAAAACGTATGCCGAACTCCGCGGCACCGGCGGTCAGCGGGAGAACCGGGCGACCGCCTGCTCGGTGACCGGGGTGAACAGGTTGACCAGGTTGCCGTCCGGGTCGCGGAACAGCAGCGACCGGTTGCCCCAAGGCAGCGTGGTCGGTTCGGTCACGACGTCGGCCAGCGCGGGCGCAAGCCGGCGGTACTCGGCGTCCACGTCGTCGACCAGGAACTCGACGATCGCCGTCCGGTTGGCGGCGGGCTCGGCCGACCCCGGCGCGAACAGCGGCACGGTACGCGTGCTGCCCAGTGCCACCGTGCCCGCCGGAGTGCGTACCTCGGCGAACTCCGGGGTGGCCCAGTCGGCCGGCACCCCGGTGACCAGCTCGTAGAACGCGACCAGTCGGGCCAGGTCGGCGGTGATGATCCGGATCGATACCAGGTTCATGATGCTTCCTTTCGTCCTTCGGTCGGCGCCGGCTGTCCGGCTCCTCCGGTCGTCCTTCGGTCGGCGCCGGCTGTCCGGCTCCTCCGGTCGACGCCGGGTGCTCGGCGCCGGACCGCGCGGCGCTGCCGGGCCCGGCTCGTCCGGCGGCGACCGGCTGCTCGGGGCCACGGCCGTCCCTTCGGGCGGGAGAACCCGCCGACCGGAAGGCTAGGATTGATACCGGACAGCTTCCGCCCGGTATTGGAGCAGGTGTGACCCGACCGACGGCCCGCGTCCTCGCGCTGCTGGAGATCCTGCAGGCCGGCGGCACCCACACCGTCGGGGAGCTGGCGACGCGGCTCGGCGTGGACGAACGCACCGTCCGGCGCTACGCGGCGCACCTGGTCGACCTGGACGTTCCGGTCCGGTCGGTCCGGGGCCGGTACGGCGGCTACCGGCTGTCGCCCGGCTACCGGCTGCCGCCGCTGATGTTCACCGACGACGAGGCGCTCGCCGTCCTGCTCGGTCTGCTCACCGCCCGGCCGGCGGCCGGCCCGGCGGCGGCCGAGAGCGCCGCGGCCAAGCTGCACCGGGTCCTTCCGGCACAGCTCGCCGACCGCCTGGCGGCGCTGCGCGACACCGCCGAGCTGCCCGCCGCCACCGCAACGGCGCCGGAGGCGGACGTGTTGCTGCTGCTGGCGCAGGCGTCCCGGGACCGGCGGCCGGTCGAGATCGGCTACACCGCGCGGGACGGCCGATCCGGCCGGCGCACCGTCCAGCCGTACGGGATCGTCGCGCACGGCGGTCGCTGGTACCTGGCCGGTCCGGACTCGGCGAGCGGCGAGCTGCGCACCTTCCGGCTGGACCGGATCGACGCGCCACGGGTGCGGCCGGGCCGGTTCGAGGTGCCGGCCGGGTTCGACCCGACCGACCACGTGCTGTCCGCGCTGGCCCGCACGCCGTGGCGGTACCGGGTCGCGCTGCGGGTGCAAGCGCCGACCGAGCAGATCCGTACCGGGCTGCCGGCCTCGGTCGCGGTGCTGCACGAACCCGACGACGACGGCTGGGTACGAGTCGAGCTGCGTGCCGAACGGCTGGACTGGGTCCCCGCCGTACTCGCCGGGCTCGACGCGCCGTTCACCATCGAAGGCCCGGCCGAACTGCGCGGTTTGGTCCGGGGCCTGGCCGCCCGGCTGCTGGCCGCCGCGTCCGACACCGGCGCCGGCCTGGCACCCGACGCCGGGGACGATGCCGGCGGCAGCAAGGCACCCGACGCCGGGGACGATGCCGGCGGCAGCAAGGCACCCGACGCCGGGGACGATGCCGGCAGCTGCCAGGCACCGGACGGTTCCGTCGGCGGCCGGCCCGCCGCGGACGGAGTGTGAGGCCGCGGGGGATCCCGGATCGCCGGCGCTGAGAGTGACGACGTCGTGGCGATCGGGGCCGGCTCGGTAGGTTGTCGGGCGTGGCCGATGAGGAAACCGAGAAGCGGGTCAGTTGGGCGGAACTGTTCTTCGATCTGGTGTTCGTGTTCGCGATCACCGAGGTCTCGGAGCTGGTGGCCGAACACCATTCCTGGCTCGGGGTACTGCGCGCGCTGACCGTGTTCGTGCCGGTCTACTGGACCTGGGTGGGCGCGTCGATGCAGGCGAACCTGCGTGATCTGAGCCCCATCCGGTTCCGGCTGGGGCTGTTCGCGGTGGGATTGACCGGCCTGTTCATGGCGCTGGCGGTACCGGAGGCGTACGGCGAGCGCGGCCTGCTGTTCGCCGCGTCGTACTGGGTCGGCCGGTTCCTGCTGGCCGGGATAGCCTTCGGCGGCGCCGATCGTCGGCCCAACCCGCCGTTCGTGGTCGCGGTGGTGGTCTCCGGCCCGTTGCTGGTGGCCGGCGGCCTGCTCGACGGGCCGGCGCGGCTTGCGCTGTGGGCCGCCGCCGCGGTGATCGACCTGGCGTCACCGACGATCTTCCGGTTCCGGCTGCGCGCGCTGCGGTTCGACGCACCGCACCTGACCGAGCGGTTCGGCCTGCTCGTGTTGATCGCGCTGGGCGAGTCGGTGGTCGCGATCGGCGCACCGGCCGCGGCCGGGCTCGGGCTGTCGGCCGGGGTGCTGGGCGCGGTCGCCGCGGCGTTCGCGCTCAGTTGTGGCCTGTGGTGGGTCTACTTCCAGTACGCGCAGGACGCGATGCGGTTCTCGATGGCCACTGCACAGGTGCAGACCGACGTCGCCCGGCACGTCCTGTCGTACGCGCACCTGTCGTTCGTCGGCGCGATCATCGCGGCGGCGGTCGGCATGCGAGAAGCGGTCGCGCATCCGAGCGAGCACCTGAACTGGGCGGTGACCGGCCTGCTGTACGGTGGCGCCGCGCTGTATCTCGCGACGTTCGGCTACACCCGGTGGAAGATGTTCCGGCTGGTGTCGACGACCCGGCTGGCCGGCGCCGGGGTGGTACTGGTACTGCTGCCGGTCGCGCCCTTCCTGCCGGCGCTGGCCGCGCTGGTCCTGCTCGCGGTGGCGATCGCCGCCCTCAACGCGGTCGAGCACTACCGGGTCCGCCGGGCCGCCGCCCGCGAGCAGGTCGACCAGCCGTCGTGATCGCGAAGGTCCGCTGTGGACGGACCTCAGGTCGCCGCGCAGTACAGGCTGAGCCGGTCCAGGCGCACTGCGGCCCGCGAGGCGACCACGCGCAGCCGCAGCGTGCCGGTGACCACCGGCCGGTCCAGCACCACGATGCGCTGCGACCCGACCGTACCGACGGTGGCGAGCGTCGACCAGCCGCCGGCGCCGTCGGGCACCTCCAGTACCGCCCTGGCCAGCTGCTGGCCGTACCGGATGTCCTCGCTCAGCGCGATCCGCTCGATCCGGGTCGCGGCCGGGAGGGTGACGGTGAGGCTGCCGGCGTCCGGGCCGGGGGCGATCCAGGCGCTGCCCTGCCTGCCGTCCACGACCGCGCCGGGGCGGCTGCCGTCGCCGTCGACCCGGGCGCCGCGGGCCAGGTCGGTGGGCATCAACCGGTGTAGTTCGGCACGCCACTCGGCGAGCCGGTCGACGTCCGCGTCGGCGATCCGGCCGGCCGTGTCCGGCGGCACGTTGAGCAGCAGCACCGCGTTGCGGCCGACCGACCGGGCGTGGATGTCGACCAGCTCGGCCACCGACTTCGGCGCCTGGTCCGGGTGCCAGAACCAGCCGGCGTGCAGCGACACGTCGCACTCCGCCGGCCACCAGGACAGGTCGGTGCCGCCGGCGTCCCGGCCGGCGAGCAGCGCGCCGTCGCCACCCTGGTCCGGCGCCGCGAAGCCGAGCGCGTAGTCGGGTGCGCCATCGGCACGGGTGACGGTCGGCAGCGCGCTCCACTCGTCCTCGCGGGCCAGCCCGTGCTCGTTGCCCACCCAGCGCACGTCCGGCCCGGTCACCGAGATCACCGCCTGCGGCGCCAGTGACCGGATCAGCGAGTACCAGCTCGCGAAGTCGTACTGCTCGACCCGGTCCGGCGGGATCCGGCCCTGCGCGCCGTCGAACCACACCTGGTCGACCGGACCGTACTCGGTGAGCACCTCGTACAGCTGGTTGAGCAGGTAGCCGCCGTAGTCGTCGGCGGCGAGGTGGAAGGTGAGCAGGCTGCCGTCGGCGACCCGCGCGGCACGGTCGTCGCCCGGGACCAGGGTCGGGATGGTGCGGGTGGTGCGCGCGCTGCCGTTGGCGTACACCCCGTGGTGGAACTGGTTCTCGTCCGCCGGGGACAGGTAGACACCGACCCTGATGCCGTACCGGTGCATCGAGTCGGTGAAGTCGCGCAGCACGTCGCCGGCGCCGTCGCGCCAGCCGCTGGCCGCAACGCTGTGCCGGGTGTAGCGCGACGGGTAGAGCACGAAGCCGTCGTGGTGCTTGACCACCAGGATCGCCAGCGCGAACCCGGCGTCCCGGAGCGTCCTCGCCCACTGGTCGGTGTCCAGGTCGGTGGGCGCGAACAGGCCCGGGTCCTCGGTACCGGTGCCCCACTCCTGGCCGGTGAAGGTGTTCATGCCGAAATGCAGGAACGCGGTCTGCCCGAGGCGCTGCCAGGCCAGCTGGCGCAGCGACGGGCGCAGCGACGACGCCTTGGCCAGCAACGAGGTCAGGCACTCGCCGGGGCCGATCGCCAGCCGCTGCGCCGGTGGGTGCTCGGCGGCGACGCGCGGCAGCGCGCCGAGCACCTCCAGTCCCGACTCACCCGGCGCGCTCCGGCAGCGGCCGTCGGCCTTCAGGGCGCCCTCGAAGCCGACGCGGGCAGGGGTAGTGCTCGACCGGATCCGTTGCAGCGCAAGGTATTCGGTGGTGAACGGGCCGGCGGCGCCGGCCACTCGGGCGCGGCGTACCGAACCGGTCAGGCCACCGGACGGCCGGGCGGGATGCACGTCGTTGCCGATGCCGACGCGGCCACCGGCCGGGCCGGGCAGCCAGGCCGCCGGGCCGGCGTCGCTCACCGCGTCCGGTAGCTGGTCGCCGTCCAGGAACGCGTGCAGCGTCGCACCGTCGGCGCCCGGCTGGTAGCCGAGCGACAGCACGTGTTGGCTGCCCACCGCCGGCTCGGCGACGGTACGGGTGACGTCGGTCCGGGCGCCGCCGGCGAGCACCGAGATCCCGTACTCCAAGCGGTTTCCGGCGTACCGGGCGAACACCGCGCCGCCGACCGCCAGCACGGTCGCGAGCGGCTGCTGGTCGCCGGTCGGGGTGAAGGCCGCCTCGATCACGAACGGGCGCTGCGTGTCGCCGCCGCTGACCGGCCGGTCCGGCACGAGGGTGAGCCCGTCGGCGCCGCCGTGCAGCACGGCACCGCGAGCCGCGTCGAGCGACTCGGCCCCGGTACGCCGGGTCAGGGTGGCCCCCATCGTCTCTCCGGTGGCGGCGGTGTAGGCGTCGCCGGCCGAGAACGAGCCGCCGAACGAGACGTCCAGCACCGGCGGATCGGCCGCGCCCGCCGTCGCCGGGGCGGCGAGCCCACCGGTCTCCGGGGCGCCGCTGCCCGCGGTACGCGGCCGTCGTCGCGGGACGGGCATCACGACCTCCGAAAAGAACCGACGACAGTGCTCGGACCACGCCGAACCGACCGCGCGGCGGCCGGGCGGCTCAACCGCCGGAGACGTCGAGTTCGGCTGCGGACGGCACGGTCAGCGCGTCCCGGTCGGCCAGCCAGCCCGCCGGCAGCGCCACCCGGGCCGGCGCCGAGGTGCGGCCTCGCGGCTTGCCCAGCTCGGCCACCGGAAACGGCACCGAGGGATCCAGCTGCGCCAGCAGACCGTCCAGTTCGGACAGTGACGAGGACATCGCGAGGCTGCGCCGCAGGGCGCTGCCGACCGGGAAACCCTTGAGGTACCAGGCGACGTGCTTGCGGAAGTCGACGCAGCCGTCCCGCTCCGAGCCCAGCCACTCGCCCAGCAGCACGGCGTGCCGGCGCATCGTCGCGGCCACCTCGCCGAGGGTCGGGAGGATCCGGCCGGTGCCGCCGGCGAACGCGGCGGCCAGGTCGGCGAACAGCCACGGGCGGCCCAGGCAGCCCCGGCCGACGACCACCCCGTCGCAGCCGGTCTCGCGGACCATCCGCAGCGCGTCGTCGGCTTCCCAGATGTCGCCGTTGCCCAGCACCGGCACCGACAGCGCCGCCTTCAGCTCGGCGATCGACTGCCAGTCGGCGGTACCGGAATAGCGCTGTGCCGCGGTCCGGCCGTGCAGCGCCACCCAGGCGACACCGGCGTCCTGGGCGATCCGTCCGGCGTCGAGGAAGGTGAGGTGCTCGTCGTCGATGCCGCGACGCAGCTTCACCGTCACCGGCACCCCGGCCGGCGCGGCAGCCTCGACCGCGCCGCGCACGATCGCCTCGAACAGCCGGCGCCGCCAGGGCAGCGCCGAACCGCCGCCCTTGCGGGTCACCTTGGGCACCGGGCAGCCGAAGTTGAGGTCGATGTGGTCGGCGAGGCCCTCGCCCACCACCATCCGCACCGCGTCGGCGGTCACCCGCGGATCCACCCCGTACAGCTGGAGGCTGCGCGGGCGTTCGGTCGCACCGAACTCGATCATGCGCAGCGTCTTCGGGTTCCGCTCGACCAGCGCCCGGGTGGTGACCATCTCGCACACGTACAGCCCGCCGCCGTGCTCGGCGCACAGCGCCCGGAACGCGACGTTGGTGATGCCGGCCATCGGCGCGAGCACCACCGGCGCGGGCAGCTCGTAGCGCCCGAGCCGCAGCGGCCCGGGCAGCCCCGTCGGGGCGGCGGGCTGCGGGGACGGGTTCGGCAGGGTCGGTGCACTCACCCGACGAGCATGGCACGCGCCGCCGGCCGGCGCCCGCTCGGAGCGGCGCGGCGCAGGTCAGGTCACACCGGGGGGAATCGGCCGTTCAGCCGAAGCCCGGACGATCGCCGCATCCCTATCATCACCGCCGTGCCCCCGCCCCTGCGGTTGCCCCGCCGCATCCCCCTGCTGCCAATCTCGCCCTCATGATCTTCGTCGCCGGTGCCCACTGGCACGAGGTGCTCGGCGAAAGCTGGCTCGACCCGGCCATGCTGCGGCGCGGCGTGGTGTGCGCGGCGGTGGCGCAGCTGGGATTCTTGTGCTGCACGCTGCTCGGCGGCGTCCTCGGCGGCCTGCACCTGGCGGTCCTGGACGTCGGTACCGGGCGGGTCCGCGGCCGGTGGCTGATCGGGCGCCGGGTCCTGCTGCTGCGGACGATCCCGTTGCCCGTCCGGTTCGGCCTGTTCCAGCCGAAGGGCGGGGTGGCCACGGCGCGCCGCTGGCTGCTCGCCGTCGTACCGGCGCTCGCCAGCACCGCCGCGGCGGTCTGGATCGTCTGGCAGGAGCTGAACTTCGACCGGCCGGTCGGGCCGATCCCGCCGTCCTGGCTGCGGCCGGCGACCGCCGTCGCCGTGTTCGCCTTCGCCTGGCTCGTGCTGATCGGGGGCCAGTTGAACGTGGCGTCCCAGCTGCCGATCCGGGTCGCCCTCTGGCGCCCGCGCCGCTACGCGCCGCCGGAGTCGGTCGCGACCCGGGCAGGCCTGGCCCGTGCCCAGCGGATCAGCCTCGCCGACCACCGCGGGGACACGGCGACGGTGCAGGCCGAACTGGACGCACTGGCGGGCACCATGTCCGAGCAGGACCTCGCGCTGATGCGCGGCCGGCTCCAGTACCTCCGGGGCGAGTACGCCGCCGCCAGCGCCGGGGCGGCCGCCCTGCTCGACGTCGCCGGCCCCGAGGACCTGGCCACCCGGTTCGGCTTCTGCCTGTACACCGGGCTCGCCATGCTCGCCGGTCAGCCGGTGGATCCGGACACCGCCGCCCGGGCGCGCGAGCTGTGCCCCGCGCTCGGGTACGCGATCCAACGCGACGGCGCGGCGTTCGTCCTGGCGCTGTTCGCGCTGTACGACCGGGACGCCGAGCTGGCGCGCCAGTTCGCCCAGCAGTCGGTTCGCTGGGCGACGAACGCCCGGGACGCCGGCGAGGCGGAACTGGTGGCCGCGGTCGCCGCGGCGATCGCCGGGGACGGCCGGGAGGCGCGGCGCGCGCTACGCCGGGGACGTCGCCGGGCGCCCACCTCGCCGCTGGTGGCGGTCGCGGAACGGCGGCTGAGCGAGCCGCCGGCGATCACGGTGACGGTGGACACCGTCGGCGCCGGCGAATGAGGTGAGCCGGCTCACCCGGCGCGACCGCCGCGGCCGGGACAGCGTGTGTTGGCCGGGGCGGGATGGGTTTCCCGGGTGCCGCCGGTGCCGGCGCCACCCGCCGGTCGGTACCCGACCGCCGGAGCCGAGGCATCATTACTGACAGTGTTCGAACGGGCACGAGAGTCGTGAGCCGAACTCGCGTACCGGTGTGGTCGCGGTGCCGTCGAGACAACACGACTCGCGGTGACTGGGCGGTTCCGTAACGCACGCCGGACTTGTCGACCCAGCAGTTTCATGATCACTGTGGGTTACGCCATGAAAGGCGCGCAGATGCTGGCCAGCAGCGACTGCGGAGTGTTACCCAGGTTCCAGCGCCGCGAATCACCGTGGGTATCCGCCCGCTGGCGAGCGACGCGCAGGCCGCCCGGTGGCAGCCGCCACCGGGTCCAGGCGGATCGAGCTCCCACTCGATCAGCCCCGGCGTTAGAGGCGTCGAGGCGCGGCACGTCCCCCCGGCGTGCCAGACCCCCCAACCCCCTATACCGAAGGACTGCCATGAATCGCGCGCGTCTGCGCGTGGTGCTGGCTGCGGTGATTGCGTGCTCCCCCGCGCTGTTTGGTGCATCGCTGGCTAGTGCCTCCCCCACATCTGACACGTCCAGCCACGAGAAGCCCGTTGCGGCACACGCCGCGGCAGACACCCAGCAGGCCGCCACCCGGCCCGCGATCGATCTGTCCGGGCAGCAGATCCAGGCGTCCGGCCAGCGGGTCTCGGCGAACATCGTCCGGGCCCGGCAGGCCGCCGCGCAGGCCGAAGCCGCCAAGAAGAAGGCGGCCGAGGACGCCGCGGCCAAGAAGAAGGCCGCCGACGCCAAGAAGAAGGCCGACGACGCGGCGCGCAAGAAGAAGGCCGCCGCGGCCTCGCGGAGCGCCAAGCGGTGCACCGCGCCGGCCCGGGTCGTCGACCTGTCCACGCTGCAGACCCAGAACGCCCGCGCCATCATGCGCGCCGGGAAGAAGATGCACATCAGCCGGCGCGGCCAGATCGTCGCGTTGTCCACCGCGCTGCAGGAGAGCCAGCTGCGCAACTACGCCAACGTGAACCTGCCGGCGTCGCTGCGGATGGCGCACCAGGCGGTCGGCTCCGACCACCTGTCGGTCGGGCTGTTCCAGCAGCAGCCGAACTGGGGTTCGCTGAACGAACTGATGAACCCCGAGACCTCGGCGACCAAGTTCTACCAGGCGCTGCTGCGCATCCCCGGTTGGCAGAACCTTCCGGTGACCGTGGCCGCCCAGCGGGTCCAGGTGTCGGCGTTCCCGTCGGCGTACGCGGACGACGAGGTGCGGGCGACCGCGATCGTCAACGCGCTGCCCTGCCCGTAGCAGCAACGCGGTTCCCCCGACCGCGGCACGTCCCCCCACAGCGAAGGCCCGACACCGTGCGGTGTCGGGCCTTCCTGCGTCGCCGGTCAGCAGCCGGGCAACCGCTCCAGCAGGTATGCCTCCACATGGTCGAGGCTGACCCGTTCCTGCTTCATCGAGTCGCGGTCGCGAACCGTGACCGCGTTGTCGGACAAGGTGTCGAAGTCGACCGTCACGCAGTACGGGGTACCGATCTCGTCCTGCCGCCGGTACCGCCGGCCGATCGCGCCGGCGTCGTCGAACTCCACGCTCCACCGGCGGCGCAGGTCGGTGGCCAGGCCCCGGGCCTTCGGCGACAGCTGCGGATTGCGCGACAGCGGCAGGATCGCCGCCTTCACCGGCGCCAGCCGCGGATCGAACCGCATCACCGTCCGGGAGTCCATGCCGCCCTTGGTGTTCGGCGCCTTGTCCACGTCGTACGCCTCCAGCAGGAAGGCGAGCACCGCGCGGGTCAGCCCGGCCGCCGGCTCGATCACGTACGGGAACCAGCGCTCGCCGTTCTCCTGGTCGAAGTAGGACAGGTCGGTGCCGGACGCGGTCGAGTGCGTGCGCAGGTCGAAGTCGGACCGGTTCGACACGCCCTCCAACTCGTCGAAGTCCTTGCCGCCGAAGCCGAAGCGGTACTCGATGTCCACGGTGCGCTTCGCGTAGTGCGCCAGCTTCGCCGCCGGATGCTCGTACCGCCGCAGGTTGCGCTCGGACAGCCCGAGGTCGGTCCACCACCGCCACCGCTCGGCGAGCCACTGGTCGTGCCACTGCTCGTCCTCGCCTGGCTTGACGAAGAACTCCAGCTCCATCTGCTCGAACTCGCGGGTGCGGAAGATGAAGTTGCCGGGCGTGATCTCGTTCCGGAACGACTTGCCGACCTGCGCGATACCGAACGGCGGCTTGCGCCGGGAGGACTGCATCACGTTGAGGAAGTTGACGAAGATGCCCTGGGCCGTCTCCGGCCGCAGGTAGTGCATCGACGAGGTGTCCTCCACCGGGCCCAGCGAGGTGCGCACCAGCCCGTTGAAGTTGCGCGGCGGGCTGAAGGTGCCGCGGTTGCCGCAGTTGGCGCAGGTCAGCTCGGTCAGGCTGGCCGGCGCGGCGCCGTGCCGGGCAGAGTGTTCGTCGGTCAGGTGGTCGGCGCGGTAGCGCTTGTGGCAGGACTGGCACTCGGTGAGCGGATCGACGAACTCGGTGAGGTGGCCGGAGGCCGCCCACACCTCCGGCGCCAGGATCACCGCCGAGTCGAGCCCCACCACGTCGTCCCGGAACGTCACCATCGAGCGCCACCAGGCGCGCCGCACGTTCTCCTTCAACTCGACGCCGAGCGGCCCGTAGTCCCAGGCGGATTTCGAACCGCCGTAGATCTCGCTGGAGGGGAACACGAAGCCACGGCGCTTGGCCAGGCTCACGATCGCATCGATGCGGTCCACGGGCACAGCTCCTCCATCCGGCTGGCGGTCGGCGGGGACATTGACGTCACCGAGCACAACGCTCGTCGGTGCTGCTGGTTACCGTCCGTCGGAGCTGTTCAGAGTACTCGTCGGCAGAAATCGGATCGAGCCGGATTCGGTCGCCGACGGCGCCGTTCGCGGTCCGGTCGGGACCCGGTCAACCGGCGGTACCGCAGACCCGCCAGCCGACGCTGCCACCGGTGCCGCTGCCCACCACGATGATGTCCGACGAGCGGGACCGGCCGTCGACGTAACGCAGGGTGGCCGGCACTTCGAAGACCGTGTTGCCCTGGTACTGCCGGGGTGCGGAAAGGTGGTGCGACTGCAGCCGCGGCTGGCTGTCCAGCCGGCTGACGAACTCGTGCTCGCTCTCCTGCGCGCGGGCCTGCTGGCACTGCATCCGGTACGCCTGCGGGTACTGCTGGGACTCCAGGGCGACCAGGAACTTGTCCGCCGCGGCGGAGATCTGGTGCTCCTGGTAGGCGCCGAACCCGAAGATGCCGGCGACCCCACCGCCGCAGCACAGCACCACCAGCAGGGCGACCGCGCCGAGGCCGATCCAGATCCGCGGGTTGCGTTCCCGCGGCGCAGCGGTGAACGGCACGACGGCGCCGGGGCCGTGTGGCGGGGGCGGCCCGGCCGGCTCCTCCGGCGGCGGTGACCCGGCCGGCGGTGTCCCCGGCGGCGCCGAACCGACCGGCGGCATCCCGGCCGCCGGCTGCTGGGCGCCACCCGGCGGCATCCCGGCGGCGTGCGGCGCGCCGGCGGGCGTGCGTCCCGGCGGTGCGGCCGAAGGCATCCCGGGCCACCGCGCCCCGGCGGGCGGCGGCCCGGTCGGGCGCGCCCCGGGCGGCTGGTTTCCGGGCGACGACGGCGGCGTCCAGCCCGACCCGCCCGCGGACGGGTCCGGCGGTGTCGGGCCGGGCGGCGGGGCGGCGGGGCGGTCCGGGTCGGGCGAGTCACCGGCTGGCCCGGTCATGCGCACTCCCCCCACACCCCGCTGATCGTCATGTTCGGTCGGCTCCCCCGGTCTGCTGGTTTGCGGTGATCGTAACCAGCCGGGGCACCACCCGCCGGGCTTGACCGATGTGTGCTCACCGCACCACGCACGGTCGATCCTCGGCGCCGCCTCGCGGTCGCCCGGAGCTGGCGAGTGGAGCTTCGCGCCGGCGGCCCATCGCGTTACCGCCGCGGCGGGCGGTTGGCCTCGCCCGGCGCACGATCGCTGTCCTCGGCGGTGATGCCGTCGGCACCGGCGCTGCGCAGCACCTCGTACCCGGTGGGCTCGTCGACCGCCTCGGCCAGCAGCGGGGTCGCGGCGACCTTCACCTGGTACGAGCCGAGCGCCCGCCGGTACGCGCCGATCGAGGCCCACCGGGTCGCCAGGCACCAGCGGGTCGGGTCGTCGGCGGCGCGACCCAGCTCGCCGTGCACGAAGCCGGCACAGCCGGCCAGCGCCGCGAGCGCCCGCTCGGCCCGGTCCAGGAAGTCGCGCTCGGCGTCCGGGTCCGGCCCGGTCACGTCCCGTTCGTCCACCGGCCCAGCACCCAGCACGAACCGGTTGACCACCAGCACGACGTCACCCACCCATCGATCCGTACCTCGTTGCCGGCAACGCTACCGGTACCGCGCGGCGCCGGCGCGCGGCACCGGCACGGTGCGTGCCGACCTGCGGGTCCGGTTACGGCCGGCGGGCCCGGTCCGGCTGCCGGGGCGCACCGACCGGGCCCGGCGAGCCGGGGGCCCCGGTCGGCCGCGGGTGGTCGCACCGACACCGCCCGGCGAATCCGGGTGGCTCCACCCGTGCGAATCGGGCAGCCACGTTCTAGTGTCTGTGCCTATGTCGGAGGGTTCACCGGTGGTACGGCGGGCGCAGGTGCTGCTCGCCTGGCTGTCCGGGCTGCCGCGTACCGGAGTGTTCCTTTTCGCCCTGGCCGTGGTGTTGGTCGGCTTGTTCGCGCCGGGGCTGGCCGGCGCGATCGTGCTGCTCGTGATCGCGGCGGGTCTGGTCGCGGTGCTGCGGGTGACCTGGCCGCGGCTGCTCGCCGCCCGCCGGGCGATGCAGTTGCTGCTCATCGCCGTCCTCGTGGTGATCGCGGTGGTCAAGCTCGTCTGAGCGGCCGTCGGCCCGCTCGACCGCCGTCGCGGGGGCGATACGGTGGGGGCATGACCGCTGTTGTCGCGTGGTGCCCGTGGTGCGGCCGATGAGCCTGCCCAACGGGTACGAGAGCTTCCAGGCGGCGGGTGAGCTGCTGCGGGCGCTGGCCGCGCCGCTGCGCATCGCGGTGGTCACCGAACTCGCCGCCGGCCCGCGCTGCGTGCACGAACTGGTCGACGCGACCGGCGCCCCCAGCCGCTGGTCTCGCAACACCTGCGGGTGCTCAAGGGCGCCGGCGTGGTGCGCGGGCAGCGCCGCGGCCGGGAGATCGCGTACTCGCTGGCCGACGAGCACGTGGCGCACATCGTCGCGGACGCGGTCAGCCACGCGCGCGAGCCCGAGCCGGTCGGCCGGGCCGCCGCGGCCGTGGTCGACACGGTCGTCGCCGGGGAGGGCTCGTGACCCAGGGGCGGCCGATGGGGCGGGCGACCCGGCAGCGCGCGGCGGTGATGCAACTGCTGTCGGAGGTGGACGAGTTCCGCAGCGCGCAGGACCTGCACGCGATGCTGCGCGGCCAGGGTGACGCCGTCGGCCTGACCACGGTGTACCGCACCCTCCAGGCGCTCGCCGACGCCGGCGAGGTGGACACCATGCGGCCACCCAACGGCGAGCATCTCTACCGCCGGTGCCGGCAGGAGGACCATCACCATCACCTGGTGTGCCGGCGGTGCGGTGCCACCGTCGAGGTGGCCGGGCCGGCGGTCGAGCAGTGGGCCGCGAAGGTCGCCGCCGAGCACGGGTACCGGCAGGTCTCGCACACCGTGGAGATCTTCGGTGACTGCCCGTCCTGCGCCGGGTGACGCGCTCGCCGCGGCCTACTCGCGCTGCGCCGGGGCGGCCGGCGGGAGCTGGCACTCGTACCTGACGCTGCACGGCGACACGGTGCTCGCCGAGGACGCGGACGCGGTGGTCGTGGCGGCGAGCGTGCAGAAGGTGGCGATCGCGGCCGCGGTGCTCACCGAGGTCGACCGGGGCCGGTTGGCGCTGACCGACACCGTGGAGCTGACCGCCGACCTGGTCGCCGAGGGCACCGGCACGCTGCACCTGCAGGCCGGCTACGGCGACCGGCTGACCGTGGCGCACCTGCTGGTCGCGCTGGTCAACGGCTCCGACAACACCGCGGTACGGCTGCTCGGCCGGCTGCTGCCGGGGCCGCGGATCAACGACTTCCTTGCCGCGCAGGGCTTCCGGCACACCCGGGTGCGGCCGCTCGCGACCGACGAGCGGCGCTTCTACCTCGGTACCACCACCGCCCGGGAGACGTACGCGCTGCTGGACCGGCTCGCGGCCGGGACACTGCTGTCGGCCGCTGGTAGCCGCGCGCTGCTGCGGGCGATGCGGTGGGCGCAGCCCGGGTACTGCGACGGCGTGCGCCGGCACATGTCGTCGACGCAGCGGCAGCGGGTCGCGGTCAAGCACGGCGCGGACGAGGACTGCCGGCACGAGGTCGGCGTCGTGTTCGGCCCCGACGGTGCGCCGGCCGCCACGTTCGTCTTCCTCGCCGACCGGCTGCCCGAACCGGACGACTACGGCGGAACCCATCCCGCGGTACGCGCGCACGCGCAACTCGGCCGGCACCTGCTCGATGCGGTGGGCGGCTGAGATCGGCCAATCCGGTTGCGGCGCCGTGTCCGAGCTGCTTAGCGTGGCTTTCCTCACAGCCGGGGAGCGGCCCCGGCCAGGACGGATCGGAGACCGGGAATGGCCCGACTCGACGCACTCTGTTTCGACTCGCACGATCCCGCCGGGCTGGCCGCCTTCTGGGCCGGCGTGCTCGGCTGGGAGCCGGCGGACGATCCGGCCGGCGCGGCGCTGACACCCACCGACGACACCGGTTTCCGGATCCGATGTCTGCCCTCCGAGCAGCCCAAGCGGGACCAGAACCAGATCCACTTCGACCTGACCAGCACCTCGGCGGAGCAGCAGGAACGCACGGTGGCGCGGGCGCTGGAACTCGGCGGTCGGCACATCGACATCGGGCAGGGACCGGACGCCGAGCACGCGGTACTGGCCGATCCCGAGGGCAACGAGTTCTGCGTGCTGCCGGCCGGCAACAGGTTCCTCGCCGACTGCGGCTTCCTCGGCGCGCTGGCCTGCGACGGCACCCAGGCCGTCGGGTACTTCTGGAGCGCGGCGCTCGGCTGGCCGCTGGTGTGGGACCAGGACGAGGAGACCGCGATCCGGTCACCACACGGCGGCCCGAAGGTCACCTGGGGCGGCCCGCCCGTGGCGCCCAAGCTCGGCAAGAACCGGCTGCACTTCGATCTCGCGCCGGACGGCGACCCACAGGCCGAACTGGACCGGCTGCTCGCGCTCGGCGCGAGCCGGCTGGACATCGGCCAGGGCGACGTCGACTGGACCGTCCTCGCCGACCCCGACGGCAACGAGTTCTGCCTGCGAAACCGCTGAATCACCGCCCCGCCCGCCGGCCGCCGCCCGCCGCCCGCCGCCCGCCGCCCGCCGCCCGCTGGCCGCTGGCCGCGTCGATCATGGGGTTGTCGGCTAGGTAAGCGCTTGCCCGAAAGACAACGCCATGATCAACTTCGCCGGGCGACGGGGCCGGGGGTGGGGGTGGGGTCGGTCAGCGCGGGACGTGCCGGCGCACGCTGGGCACCGTGGCGGGCCCGGGTTCGTGGTGGGCGACCCACGGCCCGTCGTCGCTCGGCGGCAGGATGCCGTCCTCCAGGAACGCGTACCGGCCGTCGAGCACCCGAGCCGCAGCCCGGCGGGCCAGCTCGTCGTCGTTGCGCCACAAGGCATCGAACAGCGCGTCGGCCCGCGCGGTGGCCTGCACGCAGAACAGGTCGGCGAGTTCGGCGGAAGCGGCCGCCTGCGGCGCGCCGGCGCGCTCGTCCCGGCTGGCGCGCACGCAGGCCGCGGTCATCGCGAACAGCTCGGCGCCGATGTCGACGATGCGACCGAGGAACCGTTCCTTGCGCTCCAGGCCGCCCTGCCAGCGCGCCATCGCGTAGAACGTGGACCGGGCCAGGCGCCGGCTCGCCCGCTCCACGTACCGCAGGTGCCGGGCCAGCGGCCCGAACTCGGCGTACGAGGCCGGGTTCTGGCCCCGGCCCACCGCCAGGCCGGGCAGCCAGTGCGCGTAGAACGCGCCGGCCCTGGCGCCCGCGCGCGCCTTGCCGGGCAGCGCCACCTCCGGGTCGATCAGTTCACCGGCGACCGACAGGTGCTGGTCGACCGCCTCGCGCGCGATGAACAGCCGCATGATCTCGCTGGAGCCCTCGAAGATCCGGTTGATCCGCATGTCCCGCAGCAGTTGCTCGGTGCGGATCGGGCGCTCGCCCCGGGCGGCCAGCGAGTCGGCCGTCTCGTACCCGCGGCCACCGCGGATCTGCATCCCCGCGTCGACGATGCGCCAGCCCAGCTCCGAGGCGTACAGCTTGGCGATCGCGGCCTCGATCCGGATGTCGTTGCGGTCGTCGTCGGCGAGCAGGTCGCACAGGTCGAGCACCGCCTCCATGCCGTAGGTCCCGGCGGCCATCTCGGCGAGTTGGCCGCCGACGGCCTCGTGCTTGCCGACCGGCTTGCCCCACTGCACCCGGGCCGCGGCGAACTCGCGCGCCACCGCCAGGCTGTACTTGGCGGCGCCGACGCACGGCGCCGGCAGTGCCAGCCGGCCGGTGTTCAGCGTGGTGAGGGCGATCTTCAGGCCCTGCCCCTCGGCGCCGATCCGGTCCTCGGCCGGCACGTGCACGTGGTGGAAGCGGGTGACGCTGTTCTCCAGGCCGCGCAGCCCCATGAACGCGTTGCGCCGCTCGACCGTGATGCCCTCGGCGTCGGCCGGTACGACGAAGGCGGTGATCCCGGCGTCGGGGACCCGGGCCAGCACCACCAGCAGGTCGGCGAGCACGCCGTTGGTGGCCCACAGCTTCACCCCGTCGATCCGGTACCCGCCGTCGTCGGTGCGGGTGGCGCTGGTGGCCAGCCGCGCCGGATCGGAGCCGACGTCCGGCTCGGTGAGCAGGAACGCGCTGATCTCACCGGCGGCGAGCCGCGGCAGGTACTTGCGTTTCTGCTCCTCGGTGCCGAACAGCTTGAGCGGCTGCGGCACCCCGATCGACTGGTGCGCGGACAGCAGCGCGGCGACCGCCGGTGACGCCGAGGAGATGACCATCAGGGCGCGGCCGTAGTAGTACTGCGACAGGCCGACCCCGCCGTACGACGGGTCGATCTTCATCCCGAACGCGCCGAGCTCGCGCAGGCCGCGCAGGGTGTCGTCGTCGATGCGGTCGTCGCGCTCGATCCGGCGGCCGTCGATGCGGGTGGCGGCGAACTCGCGCACCTTCGCGAGGTACGCCTCGCCGCGCTCGACGTCGGCCGGGTCCGGCTCCGGGTGCGGGTGGACCAGGTCCAGCCGCAGCCGGCCGAGGAACAGCTCCTTGCCGAAGCTGGGCTTGCGCCACTCGGTCTCGCGGGCCTGCTCGGCGGCCCGGCGTGCGGCCGCCTCGTCGACGTGTCGGCCCGGGTGCTCGTCGCGCACGGTCGCGGTCATCTCGACCCCCTCGCTGCGGCTCTGTTGTCGAGGCTACTCGTGGGTGTTACCCACAGGTAGCCAAATCACACAGGTCGTGCCGGAGCGAGCCGGACGGACGATCAGTCGCTGACCGGGAGTGCGACCGCGACCTCGGCCGGCATGGTGAAGCCGTGGAACGTGCCGGAACCGCCGATTCCGGCCAGCCGGCCGGTCCCGGCCAGCAACCGGAAGTCGCCCGCGACCAGGGAGTCCATCGACTCCGGCAGGTTGCCGGCGGTGCGCTCCGGCTGGCCGCCGACCGGCACCAGGGCGGTGCCGGGGCCGGCCAGCTCGGCCGGCACGGCGAGCTCGGGTCGGCGGTCCCGGGCGACGCCGCGGAACTGGTAGTGGATGGTGTCGGCGCCGAAGCTCAGCTCCCAGATGCCGCGGAACCCACCGGTGGCCTCGTCGGCGGCGAAGTCGACGACCTGGGCGGTCCCGAAGCCGTTGATCGGGCCACGCGCGGTGGCCCGGATCACCGAACCGGCCAGATCCGGCGTGCGGGCGAAGGTGATCGTCTGGTTGGGCCGCCCGGACTGGGTGTGGTGGCGAATCCGCGGGGTGTTGTTGCTCGCCGCGGCCGGTGCGCTCACCGCCACGGTGAGACCGGCCGCCGCCATCAGGACCGCTCCCCAACGCCTGATCATTCGTCCTCCCAATCCCGGGGGGGGGTGGCGGATGCCAACGCGTTCGAGGCTGCCACGCGAACCCGACGCCCACCGACCAACGGCCTTCGAACAACCTGTGAACCATCTCCCCCGACTCGCCGCCGCCGACCGGCCCGCCCGCACCGGCCGCGTCTGTTAGTGCGCGCACACCGCGGACTCGGGTGATTGAGCTCCTACCGCCGGGGCACTAGGGTCGTAGTCGACAACATGAGGGCCGGACGGTCCTCGCATATCGACAGGGGAGCGCACGACGCTGAGAGTGCGACACCGGTGCCGCCGGGTCGCAGACCCTCGAACCTGATCTGGGTAATGCCAGCGCAGGGAGTTCGGTTTGATCTCACGCAGTTCGGCGTGCCGTCGGCATCTCGCCGCGACACGTCGCCGTGTCCGGCATGACCGGGTACGGGTGGCTCCTCCTGGTTCACGGACTGGGAGGTACAGCGATGGGTGACACGACACGCAGCCTGAGATGGCGCACGATCGACATCGTCGTGGCGTCGGTGCTCGGCGTGGCGATCGGTGTGGTGTTCTGGGCGTGGTCGCTGCTGTGGGGCGTGTTCGGCACCGCGTTCGACTTCTTGCCGGCCGGCGGTCTCGGCATCGGCATCTGGATGCTCGGCGCCGTGCTCGGTGGGCTGATCATCCGCAAGCCCGGCGCCGCGGTGTACGTCGAGGTGATCGCGGCGCTGGTGGAGGCGCTGATCGGCAACCAGTGGGGCCTGACCTCCGTCCTGGAGGGCTTCGTCGAGGCCCTCGGCGCCGAACTGGTGTTCGCGCTGTTCGCCTACCGGGTGTTCAAGCTGCCGGTGGCGCTGCTGGCCGGCGCCGCGGCGGCGGTGTTCGCGACCGTCTGGGAATGGTTCACCTACTACCCGGCGTGGGGCTGGGGCTGGAAGCTCGCCTACACCGGCTTCGGCGCGATCAGCGGTCTGCTGCTCGCCGGGCTGCTCGGCTGGGCCCTGGTCCGGGCGATGGCCGGTACCGGGGTGCTCGACCGGTTCGGCGCCGGCCGCGAGCGCGCCCGCACCGTGTGACGTCATGACCACCCTTGCGGTACGCGGGTTCTCCTGGCGGCACGCGGGCCGTTCGGCCTGGGCGGTGCGCGACGTCGACCTGCGGGTCGAGCCGGGCGAGCGGGTGCTGCTGCTGGGGCCGTCGGGCGCCGGCAAGTCGACGCTGCTCGCCGGTATCGCCGGGCTGCTGCCCGCCGACACCGGCGAGTCGGCCGGCGAGATCCTGCTGGACGGCCGGCCGCCGGGCGGCACCCACCGGCCCGGGATCCTGTTCCAGGACCCGGAAACCCAGCTGGTGATGGCCCGCAGCGGCGACGACGTCGCGTTCGGGTTGGAGTGCCGGGGCGTACCACCCGCCGCGATCTGGCCGCGGGTCGACGACACCCTGCGTACCGTCGGATTCGGGTACCCGCGCGAGCGGGCCACCGACGCGCTGTCCGGCGGGGAGAAGCAGCGGCTGGCGCTGGCCGGAGTGCTCGCCCCGGACCCGGAGCTGCTGCTGCTCGACGAGCCGACCGCTAACCTCGATCCGGCCGGTGCCGACCTGGTCCGTGCCGCGATCGCCGGCGCACTGGCCGACCGGCGCCGCAGCATGATCCTGGTCGAGCACCGGGTGTCCGAGGCGCTGCCGCTGGTCGACCGGGTCGTGGTGCTCGCCGCCGGCGGCGGCATCGCCGTCGACGGGCCCCCGGCCAGGGTCTTCGCCGAGCACGGCGCAACGCTGGCCGAGCAAGGGGTCTGGGTGCCCGGCTCGGTGCACCCGCGGCCACGCCCGGCCCGTACCGCGGGGCCGGCCTTGCTGCGCGCCGAGCGGCTCGGCTACACCCACCGCGACCGCACCGCGCCGGCACTGTCCGATGTGGACCTTTCGGTACCGGCCGGGCAGGTGCTCGCGGTGCTGGGGCACAACGGCTCGGGCAAGTCGACGCTGGCGATGCTGCTCGGCGGGCTGCTGGCGCCCGGCACCGGGCGGGTGGTCGCCGAACCGGCGCTGACCGCCGGCCGGCCGGAGCCGAAGCCACCGTACCGGTGGCGGGCCGCGGCGCTCGCCGGCCGGATCGGCTCGGTGTTCCAGAACCCGGAGCACCAGTTCGTCGCCGCCCGGGTACGCGACGAGCTCGCGCTCGGGCCACGCCGGCTGCACCGGCCGGCCGCCGAGATCGCCGCCACCGTCGACGCGCTGCTCGACCGGCTGCGGTTGAGCCGGCTCGCCGACGCGAACCCGTACTCGCTGTCCGGCGGCGAGCAGCGCCGGCTGTCGGTGGCGACCGCGCTGTCGGCCGCACCGCGGCTGCTGGTACTCGACGAACCGACGTTCGGTCAGGACCTGCGGACCTGGCGGGAGACGGTGGCGCTGCTGGGCGAGCTGGCCGACGACGGCCGCGGCCTCGCGGTCGTCACCCACGACACCGACCTGGTCGAGGCGCTCGCGGACCGTACCGTCCGGCTGGCCGGCGGCCGGCTGAGCACCCCGGCGGGGGTGGCCTGATGCGCCTCATGCCCGCCGTCGCACCGCCGGACGCCCCGATCGCGCGGCTCAACCCGCTCGCCAAGCTCGGTGCCGCGCTCGCCGTCTCGCTGGCGGTACTGGCCTCGATCGACCCGGTGACCCCGGCGGTGGCGCTGGCCGGGGTGCTCGCGGTGCTGCCGTTCGCCGGGTTGAGCTACCGGCGGCTGCTGCGCCGCGGCTGGCCGATCCTGATCGGCGCGGCCCTGGTCGGCAGCGCGAACATGCTGTTCGCCGCCGACCAGGGCGGGGCCACCTATCTGGACCTCGGGCCGCTGCACCTGTCCTCGGTCAGCCTCGCCGGCGGCGGTGCGCTGGGGTTGCGGGTCCTCGCGATCGCGCTGCCCGGGGTGGTCGCGTTCGCCACCGTCGACCCGACGGACCTCGCCGACTGCCTGGTGCAGCAGCTGCGGGTACCGGCCCGCTTCGCGATCGGCGCGCTCGCCGCCTACCGGCTGCTCCCGCTGCTGGCCGACGAGTGGGAGCTGCTGGGCCTGGCCCGCCGGGCCCGCGGGATCGACGCCGGCGCGAACCCGCTCGCCCGCGGCCGACTGTTCGCCGCGACGATGTTCGCGCTGCTGGTGGGCGCGGTACGGCGGGGTGGCCGGCTGGCCACCGCGATGGACGCGCGCGGCTTCGACGCCGCTACCCCGCGCACCTTCGCCCGCCGGCACCCGTTCACCGGCCCCGACCGGCTGGTACTGGCCGGCGGGGTGCTGCTGGCCGCGGTGGCGCTCGCGGTCAGCATCGGCACCGGTACCTTCGTCCCGCTGGTCGGCTGACCGCGGGCACCGCCGGTCGGCCCGGCGCGGTGCCCAGCGGGCTCGGACGGCGGCGGGCCCGGCGGGCGCTCGGCCGGCGGCGTGCCCGGCGGGCTCGGACGGCGGCGGGCGCTCGGACGGCGGCGTGCCCGTCGGCCGCTGCCCGCGCCGGCAACGGGCGGGTCGGTGTCAGCCGGCGACGAGTTTCTCCAGGGTGGCGCGGGCGCCGACGCGGTGCAGCGAGTCGAGCGTGCCGAGGTAGGCCGCGGTGAACCGCTCGTCGTCGATCAGGTCGCCGAAGATGCTGCGATCGGCGAGGAACGCGAGTGGCTCGGTGCGCTGCCGCCGGGCGGCGGCGGTGAGCCGGTCGGCGAGCGGGTCGACCACGGTGATCGGCTCGCCCTGCTCGTCGACGCCCTCGGCGTAGCGCGCCCAGCTCGCCACCACGGCGGCGGCGTGCCCGATCGGGCCGCCGGTGGCCAGTTGCGCGCGGACCACCGGCAGCAGCCACTTCGGGATCCGGTCGGAGCTCTCCGCGCACAACCGGGCGATCGTGTCGCGCACCTCCGGGTTGGCGAACCGTTCCAGCAGGCTCGCCTTGTACGCGTCGAGGTCGACGCCGGGGACCGGGGCGAGGGTCGGGGTGCCCTCCCGGTCCATGTACTGCCGCAGGAACCGCGCGAACAGCGGGTCGCCGGCCGCCTCGTGCACCAGCCGGTAGCCGGCGAGGTGGCCGAAGTAGGCCACCGCCTGGTGGCTGGCGTTGAGCAGCCGCAACTTCATCAGCTCGTACGGCTCGACGTCGTCGACGACCTGCACGCCGACCTTCTCGTACGAGGGGCGGCCGGCGCCGAAGTCGTCGGCCAGCACCCACTGGGTGAACGGCTCGCAGACCACCGGCCAGCGGTCCCGCACCCCGAACCGGCGGGCGATCTCGGCCCGGTCGGCGTCGGTGGTGACCGGCGTGATCCGGTCCACCATCGAGTTCGGGAACCGGACGTTCGCCTCAATCCAGTCGGCCAGTTCCGGGTCGCGCAGCCGGGCGAAGGCGGTGAACACCCGCCGGGACAGGTCGCCGTTGCCCTGCAGGTTGTCGCAGGACATCAGGGTGAACGGGACGACGCCGCGGGCCCGCCGCCGGGCGAGCGCCTCGACGATCAGCCCGAAGCTGGTCCGCGGTGCCGCCCCGGCATCAGGTCGTGCTGCACGTCGGGGTTGTCGGCGGCGAACTCCCCGGTGACGTGGTGCAGGTTGTAGCCGCCCTCGGTGACGGTCAGCGACACGATCCGGGTGCTGGGCGCGGCCATCCGCTCGACGACCGCCTCCGGGTCGTCCGGCGCGAACAGGTAGTCCACGATCGACCCGATCACCCGCGGCTCGTACCGCCCGTCCGGATGCTTGACGACCAGCGTGTACAGGTGGTCCTGAGCGGCCAGCGCGTCGGCCATCGCGCGATCCGCCGGCAGCACCCCGACGCCGCAGATGCCCCAGTCCAGCGCCTCCCCGCCGGCCATCAGCCGGTCCAGGTACATCGCCTGGTGGGCGCGGTGGAACCCGCCGACGCCCAGGTGCACGATGCCCACCGTCACCCGGCTGCGGTCGTACCCCGGCACGGCCACCTCGTCGGGCAGCTCCCGGACCGTCTTCGCGTTCAGGGCAACCACGCCATACCTCCGATCTCACGGCTCAGCAGAACGGTACGGCAGCAGAGCCGGTGCGCCGAGTGTGGCCGGCGATCGGGCAGCCAGCGGGCCGATCCGGGCACCGGTACGGCCCGAATCGGTCAGCCGCGCCGCAGCAGCCGGCCGACGGCGGACATCATCTCCTCGGCCATCTCGTCCGCGCGGCCCTCGTCGGCGCCCTCCCGCATGCAGTGCCGGGCGTGGCCGTCGAGCAGGCCGAGGCCGACCTTGTCCAGCGCGGCCTGGATCGCCGCGATCTGGGTGAGGATGTCGATGCAGTACCGGTCGTCGTCGACCATCCGCTCGATCCCGCGGATCTGGCCCTCGATGCGGCGCAGCCGGGTCAGCAGCTGCGGTTTGGTCGCCGTGTAGCCGCGCGTGGTCATGCGGCACATCATAAGGTGCCGAGTCCGGTGACCCGCCTGGATGCGCCGCGGGCCCGTCTCGACGTGCCACGACTCTCCACTATGGACAGCCAGCCGCCGGTTCCCGGTCGGGTGCGGGTCACACGTCGGCCCGGTCACAGTGCGGCACCCGCCGGCCGCCACGCTGGCACACTGGGCCGGGCGGCACCGGCCGTGGGGGCCGGTGCGAGGCACCCGAGCCGCGGGCCCGGCAGCCGGCGCCGGGCCCGACGAGCGCCCACCAGCACGCTACGTCCACGAGGCAGGACCATGTCGTTGACCGAGTACGAGCGGCGGCAACTGGCGATCATCGGCCGGGCCGTCGAACACGACGACCCCGCCCTCGCCGACCGGCTCGCCCGGCTGGCCCCGGTCAGCCGGCACGGCCGGCGGCTCTGCCGCACCGCGCTGGGCACCCTGCTGGCCTGCGCCGTCGCCCTGGTCGGGATGAGCTTCGAGGTGGCCCGGCCGGTCTGCCTGGCCGGCGCCGCGACGGCCGCCGCGGTCGCGCTGACGGTCGGTGCCGGCTGGCGCTGGCGGCTGCGCCGGCGCTCGCCACGCACCCCGCCGCACCGGTTCCGCGCCACGCCACCGGCGCTCGGCCGGCGCTGACTCGGCACCGGCCGGGCGGTGACCGACGGTGCACACCGGCCACCGGCCACCACCAGGCACCGGGCGCCAGCGGGCACCAGGGCCGGCGGCCACCGGGCAGCGGGCACCAGGCACCGGGCGGGTCACCGCCGGGCAGCGAGCACCAGGCGCCGGGCGGGTCACCGCCGGGTACCGGCGGGTGCGCCGGCGCCGGGTCAGGTGGTGCGGACCGCGTCGACGATCGCGTCGGCGTCGATTCCGGCCTCGTGCATCAGCTCCGCCGGCGTCCCGGACCCCGGCATCCCGCGTACCGCCAGCCGGCGCACCACCGGCCGGCGCTTCGCGTCGGCGAGCGTCGACAGCACCGCCGCGCCGAGGCCGCCCTCCGGCCAGTGATCCTCGACGGTGACCAGCAGCCCGCACTCGTCGGCCGCGGCCACGACCGCGTCGGCGTCCAGCGGCTTGATCGAGTAGCAGTCGAGCACCCGGACCCGGATGCCGTCGGCGGCCAGCCGCTGGGCGGCGCCGATCGCCTCGGGCAGGGTGGCGCCGCAGGCCAGTACCGCGGCGTCCGTGGCGTCGGCGCCGAGCGCGACGCGGCTGCCGCCGATGTGCACCGGCTCGTCCGGCGGGGTGCGTACCTCGGTCGCGCCGCGCAGCGTGCGCAGGTAGCAGATGCCGCGCCGGTCGGCCATCTCCGCCACCAGCTGCACGGTCTGGTTGGCGTCGCTGGGATGCAGTACGCAGGAGCCGTGCACCGCCCGGAGCGCGGCGAAGTCCTCCAGCGCCATCTGGGACGGGCCGTCCTGGCCGATGGACACCCCGGCGTGCGAGCCGACCAGCCGCAGGTTGGCCCGGGAGATCGCGGCCATCCGGATGAAGTCGTACGCGCGGGACAGGAACGCCGCGAACGTCGACGCGTACGGCACCCAGCCGCGCGCCTGGATGCCCACCGCGGCGGCGACCAGCTGCTGCTCGGCGATGAACATCTCGAAGTACCGGTCGGGGTGGGCGGCGTGGAAGTCCTCGGCATGGGTCGAGTTGGACACCTCACCGTCGAGCGCGACGATGTCGCCCCGGGCCGAGCCGAGCGCGGCGAGCGCCTTCCCGTACGCGGCGCGGGTGGCGACCTGCTCCCCCAGCTCGTAGCGGGGTGGGGTGGCGCCGGGCGCCGCGAAGCTGTGCGGTGTCGCGGGCGCCGGGTGCGGGACCGACACCCGCAGGTCGCGCTCGCCGCCGAGTTCGACGATCGCGGCGTCCGGATCGTCCAGCGGCTTGCCGTGCTTGCCGAGCTGGTCGGCGACCGCCGCGACACCCTTGCCCTTCACCGTACGGGCGAGGATCACGCTCGGCCGGTCGGTGGTGCTCACCGCCTCGGTGTACGCGCGGTCGATGGCGTCCAGGTCGTGCCCGTCCACTTCGATCGGGTGCCAGCCGAACGCGAGCGCCCGATCCCGGTAGACGTCCAGGTCCCAGCCGAACATCGTCTCGCGGGTCTGGCCGAGCCGGTTGACGTCGACGATCGCGGTCAGGTTCGCCAGCTTCGCCCACCCGGCGTAGTTGAACGCCTCCCAGATCGACCCCTCGGCGAGCTCGGAGTCACCGCACAGCACCCAGGTCCGGTACCCGGTGCGGTCCAGCCGGGCGCCGGCCAGCGCCAGGCCGACGCCGATCGGCAGCCCCTGGCCGAGCGACCCGGTCGCCACGTCGGTCGGCGGGATCCGCGGCGTCGGGTGACCCTCCAGCCGGGACCCGAACTTGCGGAAGGTGAGCAGTTCGGCGTCGTCGATCGCGCCGACCGCCTTGAGCACCGCGTAGTAGAGCGGCGAGGCGTGGCCCTTGGAGAAGATCAGGTGGTCGTTGTCCGGGTTGGCCGGGTCGGAGTAGTCGAGCCGCAGGTGGCCGTCGACGAGCACGGCGAGCAGGTCCGCGGCCGACATCGACGAGGTCGGATGGCCGGAGCCGGCCGCCGCCGACGCCCGTACCGAATCGACCCGCAGCTGTTGACCGAGCTCGCCGCGAAACCGGCTGTCATGGGGCATGGTGGGGCCTCCGCAGGTGCTGGTGGGCTGTCGGCCTGCGGCTACCCGGTGGCGGCCGGACGAAACTGCCGGCGGAACGGACGGCGGCCGGTACCGGAACGGACGGCGGCGGGCGGCCGGCGAAATCCGGACGGCGTTGCCTGGACGGTGGGCAGGTGGTAGGACCCCTCCCATGTCACCCTTCTTCCGTCGACGCCGACGCGTGCTGCTCGGCGCCGTCGCGCTCGCCGCGAGCCTGTCCTCCGTCGCCGCACCGGCCGCGGCGCATCCCGACGCCCACCGGCCCGGCCTGCCGCTCGGCGCCGCGGACCTGCCCGAGTCCCGGCAGTCCCAGCAGCTGCAGCCGGGCGTCACGCTGACCACCATCACCCGGGGCGTACCGGACACCACCGACTTCTGGACGATCGAGGTGTCCGCCCCGGCCGCCGGCAACCCGGATCCGGACGCCCCGAAGGTCGCCATCACCACCTCGCACGCCGATGCCCAGGCGACCTGGCAGCGGCTGCGCGACGCCGGCATCGACGCGCGGCTGGAGACGGTGCGCACCCCGCGCACCGCCGACACGGGCGGGCTGCTCGGCTACCGGGTGCGGGTCGGGTCGGCGCCCAGCTCCGCCGCGCTGGCCGCCCAGCTGCGGTCGGTGCGGGCGCTCGGGCTGGGCGGCAGCGCCGTCTACACCGGCTGGGACGCCGACGCCGGTGCGGCGCCGTCCCGCGGCACCTGGCACCTGCAGGTACTGACGATCGACCCGCGCCGGTTCCACGGCCGGCTGCTCGACTCGTACGGGCCGGATTTCGTCGGGCGCGAGACGACCAGCGCGCTGGCCGCCGCCAGCGGCGCGTTCGCCGGGGTCAACGCCGGCTTCTTCGTGCTGGACCCGAAGGCGGGTGCGCCGGGCGATCCGGCCGGCATCGGGGTCTACGACGGCAGGGTGGAGAGCGAGGCGACCAACGGTCGGCCCGCGCTGGTGGTGCACGACGATGCCGCTGGCACCGGGATCGAGCGGCTGTGGTGGCGCGGCAGCGTCCGGCACGGCGACGCCACCCTCACGATGGACGGGCTGAACCGGGTGCCCGGCCTGATCCGCAACTGCGGCGGGACGCCCGACGACGCCTACACCGACGCACCGCAGCAGGATGTCACCTGCACCGATCCGGACGAGGTCGTCGCGTTCGACGCCGCGTACGGCCAGCAGCTGCCCACCGGCGCCGGCGCCCAGGTAGTGCTGGACGCGAGCGACCGGGTCGTGTCGGTGGCCGACACCCGCGGCGGCTCGGTACCGGCCGGCGGTCGGGTCCTGCAGGCGACCGGTACGGACGCGGCCGCGCTGCGCGCGCTGGCACCGGTCGGCGCGCACCTGGCGATCGACTCGCGGCTGGTCGACGCGCACGGCCACCGGGTACGGCCGTCCCGGCACACCTCGATCGTCAACGGCGGGCCGCTGCTGGTGCGCGACGGCCGGCTGCAGGTGACCGCCGCGCGGGACGGGATGGTGCACCCGGACGGGCCGAGCTTCTACTACGGCTGGGTGCACAAGCGCAATCCGCGCACCGTGGCCGGCGTCGACGCACGCGGGCGGCTGGTGCTGATCACCGCCGACGGCCGCAGCACCGACAGCCTCGGGCTGAGCATCCCGGAGGCGGCGGCGGTGGCGAAGTCGCTGGGGCTGCGGCAGGCGATGAACCTGGACGGCGGCGGTTCCACCACGATGGTGGTGAACGGCTCGGTGATCAACTCCCCGTCGGATCGCGCCGGCGAACGCCCGATCGGCGACGCGCTGCTGCTGCTCCCGGACCGGAGCTGACGCCGGTTGTCCCGGCCCGGCCCGGCCCGAGCCACGCCGGGACGGCCGCGGACCCGGCCGGGCTCGGGCCGGCCCCAGGAGCCGGTCGGACCGGTGTGACCGGGAGCGGCCCGTACGGCAGGGCGCGGCCGGGTCGCGCGGTGCCGGGCGGCAGGACGAAGCGGGGCGATACTGGATTCATGACAGATTGGAACCAACAGATCATCGAGGAGTTTCGCCGCAACGACGGCACCGTCGAGACCATGGGGTTCGGCCGTGGCCTCGTGCTCGTTCATCATCGGGGCGCCAAGACCGGAACCGAGCGGATCAACCCGGTCGCGGCGATCCGCGAGTCGCCGGACACGTGGCTGATCGCCGCGTCGGCGGCGGGCGCCGACCGCAACCCGGACTGGTACCACAACCTGCTGGCCCATCCCGAGGTGTCGATCGAGACGCCGGACGACGGTGTCGTGCAGGTCGAGGCGGCGGACCTGGCGCGGCCGGAGCGGGACGCCGCGTGGGCGCGGTTCAAGCAGATGTCGGACGGGTTCGCGGGCTACGAGAAGAAGACCGCGCGAGTCATCCCGGTGCTGCGGCTGACCAGGCGCTGACGCATCCGGCCATGGCCGGCTGCCCGTTTCCCGACGTTGCTCGCCCCGGATTCCGGATCGCGGGGCGGCGGCGTCGGGGCGTGGCGGCCAGTGGGGCGGGACACCCGCCGAGGCGTTGCATGGACATGCAGTCGTGTGCATATACTTCTACTCGTGTCCAAGGTGCTGACGTCTCTCCCAGTCGGTGAACGGGTCGGGATCGCCTTCTCCGGCGGTCTCGACACATCGGTCGCGGTCGCGTGGATGCGCGAGAAGGGTGCCGTGCCGTGCACCTACACCGCCGACCTCGGCCAGTACGACGAGCCCGACATCGCGTCGGTGCCCGGCCGTGCCCATGCGTACGGCGCGGAGGTCGCCCGGCTGGTCGACTGCCGCGCGGCACTGGTCGAGGAGGGGCTCGCGGCCCTGGCCTGCGGCGCGTTCCACATCCGCTCCGGCGGCCGGACGTACTTCAACACCACGCCGCTGGGGCGCGCGGTCACCGGGACCCTGTTGGTGCGCGCGATGCTCGCCGACAACGTGCAGATCTGGGGCGACGGCTCCACCTTCAAGGGCAACGACATCGAGCGGTTCTACCGGTACGGGCTGCTCACCAACCCGGGCCTGCGCATCTACAAGCCGTGGCTGGACCCCGACTTCGTCGGTGAACTCGGCGGCCGGACCGAGATGTCGGAGTGGCTCGCCGCCCGAGACCTGCCGTACCGGGCGAGCACCGAGAAGGCGTACTCGACGGACGCGAACATCTGGGGCGCCACCCACGAGGCGAAGGCGCTGGAGCACCTGGACGCCGGCATCGAGATCGTCGACCCGATCATGGGTGTCCGGTTCTGGGACCCGGCGGTCGAGGTCGCCACCGAGGACGTCACGATCGGCTTCGAGCAGGGCCGGCCGATCACGATCAACGGCACCAAGTTCGGCACCGCCGTCGATCTGGTACTGGAGGCGAACGCGATCGGCGGCCGGCACGGCATGGGCATGTCCGACCAGATCGAGAACCGGATCATCGAGGCGAAGAGCCGCGGCATCTACGAGGCGCCGGGGATGGCGCTGCTGCACGCCGCGTACGAGCGGCTGGTCAACGCGATCCACAACGAGGACACCGTCGCGAGCTACCACAACGAGGGCCGCCGGCTCGGCCGCCTGATGTACGAGGGCCGCTGGCTCGACCCGCAGTCGCTGATGCTGCGCGAGTCGCTGCAACG
This sequence comes from Actinocatenispora thailandica, assembly GCF_016865425.1. Classification (NCBI taxonomy): domain Bacteria; kingdom Bacillati; phylum Actinomycetota; class Actinomycetes; order Micromonosporales; family Micromonosporaceae; genus Actinocatenispora; species Actinocatenispora thailandica. The sequence continues at coordinate 4,484,378 of NZ_AP023355.1, forward strand.
GTGGGTCGCCACCGCGGTGACCGGTGAGGTGACGCTGCGGCTGCGCCGCGGCGAGGACTACTCGATCATCGACACCACCGGCCCGGCGTTCAGCTACCACCCGGACAAGCTGTCGATGGAGCGCACCGAGGACTCCGCGTTCGGTCCGCTGGACCGGATCGGCCAGCTGACCATGCGCAACCTGGACATCGCCGACTCCCGCGCCAAGCTGGAGCAGTACGCGGGGATCGGCATGGTGGGCGCGTCCACGCAGCCGGCGCTGATCGGTGCCGAGCAGGCCGCGTCCACCGGGCTGATCGGCGCGATGCCGGCCGGCGGCGCGCAGGCGATCGCCTCCCGCGGCACCGTCTCCGCCGACGACGCGCTCCTCGACCAGGCCGCCATGGAGGCCGGCACCGACTGACCGGCCGACCGAGCCGGGGCACATCGCCCCGGCTCGGGCCCCGGCCCGACCCAACCAGCCCGGCGCGGGGTGCGGCCAGGCCGGCGCGGGCGCCGCGGCGCGACCAGCCCGGCCGCCCGTCACGGCGAGCCGGCCGGGGCCGTACCGGTCAGTGCAGCGGGCTGTTGTGGTAAGCGGAGACCAGGAAGCGGTCGCCGCGGCGGACCAGCACCCAGGTGGCGCGGCGTTCCCGCTCGGCCGGCACCGACGTCTCGCCGGCCAGCAGGATCCCGCCCGGCTGACCACCACGGCGGTGTCGCCGTCGATGCGGACGCTGTCCGGCTCGTCCACCCCGCGCGAGTCGCGCAGCGGCCCGGCGAAGCCGGCGGCCATGTAGTCCCGGATCGCCGTCCTGCCCTGGTGGTACGTGCCGGGCAGCACCACCGTCGCGTCCTCGGTGTACCGCGCGGCGAACGCGTCGGCGTCGTTGTCGGCCCAGGCCGCGTAGAGGCCGGCCAGCACCTCCCGTACCGCCGACTCGTCCCGGCCGGACTGCGCTGTGGTCGTGGTCATCTCGGTTCCCCCTCGTCGGGTTCGACTGCGGTCACCGGTACATACCTGCGACGGGTCGCCGACTCATCGGTCACCGGCGAGAAAGTTCCGGACCACGGCCAGCACCACCCCGGATGCCGACAGCCGGCGAGCGCCGGGTCCCAGCCGGCCGCGAGGTACACGCCGGATGTCGGACAGCCGGCGAGCGCCACGCCAGGCACCGGACAGCCGGCGAGCGCCACGCCAGGTGCCGGAGGTCAGCGGGCGAGCGCGGCGACGGCCGCGAGCAGCTCGTCCCGGGACGGGAAGCTCAACCCGACCAGTGCGACGTGCCGCCACCGGACGATGTTCTCCCCGTCCACCAGGAACACCGACCGGCGCAATCCCAGACCGGGCACGGAGATCCCGTACGCGGCGGCGACGGCACCGTCGGTGTCGGACAGCAGCGGTAGCCCGATCCCCCGCTTCCGCGCGAAACTCTCGTGGCTGTCCAGGCCCTGCCGGCTGATCGCCCACACGTCGGCACCGACGGAGGCGAAGCCGTCCAGCCCGTCGGAGTACGAGCACAGTTGCCGGGTGCACACCGGCGTGTCGTCACCCGGGTAGAAGGCCAGCAGCAGCGGCCGGGCCGCGCGCTGCGACAGCCGGTAACCGTCCCGGCGGATCGCCGGCTCCGCTCCCGGGGCGGACAGCGTGATGCCGTCGAGTTCGAAGTCGGGGGCGGCGGTACCGACGGCAGGTGGTTTGGGCATCGGGCGTTCCTTCCGGGCAGGTGGGGTGGCGGTCAGCGGGGGTCGAGCCGGTCGGGCAGCCCGAACGGGCCGAACAGGTCGGTGTCGGCGAACACCACGTTGTGCCGCACCCGGCCGCCGGCCACGGTCAGGACCTGGAGGCTGTGTGGCCGGTACCCGGCGCCGTCGCGCAGGTAGGCGGCGAACGCCGGCTGTCCGTTCGCCGCCGTCGGCAGCACCTGCCAGTCGGTGCCGCGCAACCGGAACACCCGCGCCAGGAAGTCCCGGTAGTGCGCGGCGCCCAGGTACCAGTTGAGCATCGGCGGCATCTCCATCACGACGTCGTCGGCGAGCAGCGCGGCCAGCGTGTCGAGGTCGGCGCGCTCGAACGCGGCCACGTACCGGTCCAGCACCGCGCGGCGGGACGGGTCCGCCGGCTCGGACAGTTCGTCCTCCACCACCCCCGCGGTACCCAACCGCGCCCGGGCCCGCTGCAGGCCGCTGTTGACCGCCGCGACCGAGGTACCGAGCGCGTCCGCCACCTGGGCGGCCGGCCAGTCCAGCGTGTCGCGCAGGATCAGGATCGCTCGCTGTCGGGCCGGGAGCAGTTGCATGGCCGCGATCAGGGCGAGCCGCAGCCGGCCGCGGGCCACCAGCCGGGCGACCGGGTCGTCCGGGCCGCCGGCCGCCGCTCCGGTGGGAAACGGTTGCAGCCAGGGCACCTCGTGGCCGGGCGAGAGCGGTGCGGCCGGATCGTCGCTCGGCCCGACGAGCCCGGTCGGCAGCGGACGCCGGGACCGGCTCGACAGCGCGGACAGGCAGGCGTTCGTGGCGATCCGGTACAGCCAGGTGCGCAACGACGCGCGAGCCTCGTCGTAGCTGGCGCGGGCCCGCCACGCCCGCAGCATCGTCTCCTGGACCAGATCCTCGGCGTCGTGCATCGAACCGAGCAGCTGGTAACAGTGCGCGAGCAGCTCCCGCCGGTACGTCTCGGTCCGGTGCTCGAAGTCGTACCCGGTGTCGCCCACCATCGCGCCAGTATGGCAACGCCCGGCACCGCCTGGCGTCCCGCCGGGGTGGTGGGTCGAGCCGCACCCGGTACGCCGGGCGGCGGGCCCGCCCGGGCGGCAGGTCCACTGAACGGCCGATTTCGCCGGTCGAGGCGGCCCGGCACGCCACCGACGATCGACGTCGTGCGTGTCACGGATGCGTCGGTCGACGACGCGATCCCCTCGACCACCTCGAAAGGGACTCGATGAAGCTTCGTACTCTCGCCATGACCGCGCTGGCCGGCGGCGCGCTGGCACTGACCGCGGCGGCGCCCGCACTGGCCGATGCCACCGGCGGCGACCCCAGCGCCAGCCCCAGCGCGAGCCCCGCACCGAACGGCACGATCGCGGTGTCCGCGACGTTCGACACGAAGGTCGCCTACGCGGGCGACACAGTGACCCTGACCGTCACCTCCCGCCAGTCCAGCACCGCGAACGCGGCCGGGAGTTTCGCGCTGTACTGGACCGGCCCGATCAGCTACCTCGGACACGGCAACGCCGGCACCTGCAAGGCCAGCGAGTCGGCCCACGGCTCGTACGTGTACTGCCCGGAGACCACCGACCAGCGGCTCGTCACCGACACCTTCCGGTTCACCGTGGACGGCCCGCTGGCCCACAACGTGGTGACGAAGATGCAGGTGAAGGCGAGTTCCGGCGAGCACTCGGCGCGCACCACCGCGGCGCTGAACACCTGCGTCGACGTGTCCCCGTCGCCGTCGGCGTCGCAGTCCGCCTCCGAGTCGCCGTCGGCCTCGCCGAGCGACGAGCCGACGTCCGCGTCGCCGTCGGCGTCGCCGTCGCCGTCCGGGTCGGCGTCCGAGTCCCCGTCCACCCAACCCAGCGTCACGCTGGCCGCCGGCGGCAGCGGCGGGCTGCCGGTGACCGGCGCCTCGCTCGGCCTGATCGGCGGCGCCGCGGCGGTACTGCTCGCCGCGGGTGCGGTGCTGACCCTGTCCGCGCGGCGCCGCCGCAACCACTCCTGATCCCCGCGTTAGGCGTGGTGCCGGCACCCGGACCCCGGTGCCGGCACCACCGGGCCCGGGCCTCGGGGTGCCGTCGGTGGTGCTGCCGTTCGCCGCGGACCAGTTAGACCATCCGGCGCAGCGCGGTCGCCACGGCGTCGACCAACGGATCGCCGTCGGTGCGGGGATGCCGGGCCAGACCGAGTTCCACGTCGGGCAGGGCCGGCAGCGCGGTGGGGTCGTGGCAGACCATGGGCGGTTCCAGGTTGGCCGGCATCAGCGCCGACACGCCGAGCCCGGCCCGCAGCGCGGCGAGCAGGCCGGCCAGGCTGTCGCTCTCGAACGCGACCCGCCAGCGCCGGTCGGCCCGGGACAGCGCATCCAACACCGACGTGCGCCAGGTGCAGGTGCCGGAGAACAGCACCACCGGCAGCGGATCGGCGGTCAGGTCGACGCCGTGCCCGACCGCCCAGGCGAGCGGTCGGCGCACCGTCCAGCGTGCTGGGCCGGGCAGGTAGGGCAGCTCGTCGAGCACCAGCTGGACCCGGCCCGCGTCGTACGCCTCGCGCATCGTCGCGCTGGACAGGCTGAGCACCTCCAGCGTCGCGTCCGGGTGCAGCCGGGCGAGGTCGGCGAGCGCCTGCGGCAGGTGCGACGCGGCCAGGTCCTCCAGCAGGCCGACGCCGCAGTGGCCGGACAGCGCGTGCCCGGTTTCGGCCAGCGCCTGCGCGGCGAGCGCGAGGATGCGCTCCGCGTACGGCAGGAGTTCCTCGCCGGCCCGGGTCGGCGCCACGCCGGCCGGCGAGCGGTGCAGCAGCGGGTGGCCGACGGCGCGTTCGAGCTTGCGCAGCTGCTGGCTCAGCGCGGGCTGGGTCTGCCCGAGCAGGGTCGCGGCGCGGCTGATGCTGCCGGCCCGCACCGAGGTGACGAACGAGCGCAACAGTGCCGTCTCCAGATCCCGAGCCATAAGAACTAGTTATACCATGCCCAACGAATTCAGGACTTCCTATGGCCGCCGGTCCGGCCTAACTTTTCGTCGTGACCGGATACCGACAGGTGCTCGCGCTGCCCGGGATGGCCCCGCTGCTCGGCGTCTCCCTGCTCGCCCGCCTCGCGATCACCGCCGCCGGGATGGCGCTGACGCTGTACGCGGTGCTCGGGCTGCACCTCGGTTATGCCGCCGCCGGCGCCGTCCCGGCCGCGCTGACCGCCGGGCTGGCGCTCGGTGGCCCGCTGCTCGGCCGGCTGATCGACCGCCGTGGGCTGCGCACGGCGCTGCTCGTCACCGTCGTCCTGCAGGCGGGATTCTGGCTGGCGGTGCCGGCCCTGCGATACCCGGTACTGCTGGGCGCCGCGTTCCTCGCGGGCCTGCTGATGGTCCCGGCCCAGGCCGTCACCAGGCAGGCCGTCGCGGCGATGACGACCGGCGCGCAGCGGCGTCCGGCGTTCGCGCTGGAGTCTGTCCAGGGCGAGGTGTCGTATCTGGTGGGCCCGGCCGCGGTGATCCTGGCCGCGGCCACGCTGTCGCCGGCCGCGATGGCCTGGGGTGTCGGCGCCGCGATCGTGCTCGGCGGCGCGATCATCGCCGCGCTGGACCCGCCGCTGCGGGCCCCCGGGGAGGCGGTCGGCGACGTGGCCGCGGACCGGCCGGCCCGCCGGGCCTGGCTCGGCCCCGCAATGATCGCCGCACTGGTGATGGCGTTCGGGACCACGATGCTGCTGGGCGGTATCGACCTCGCCATCGTCGCCACCCTCCAGCAGGCGGGCCAGGTCTCCTGGGCGTCCGTCGTGGTCGCCGTGTGCGGCCTCGCCTCGGTCACCGGCGGACTCTGCTACGGCGCGCTGGCCCGCCCGCTGCCGACCTGGTTGCTGCTCGGCCTGCTCGGTGCCGCGACGGTGGTCGCCGGGCTCGCTCCCGGGTGGCGCTGGCTCTGCGTGGCCGTCGTCGGTACCGGCCTGCTCACCGCGCCCACGCTGGCCACGGTGGCCGACACGGTGAGCCGGTTGGCCCCGGCCGGGGTGCGCGGCGAAGCGACCGGCCTGCACTCCTCGGCGATGAGCGCGGGCGTCGCGCTCGGCGCCCCGATCGTCGGCTGGGCGATCGACGCCGGCACCCCGGCCACCGGCTTCGCCACGGCCGGGCTGGCCGGCGTAGCCGCCGCCCTCGCCGGATTCCTCCTGTCGCGCCGTGCCCGCCAGCCGCTCGGCGAGGGCACCGGAGTGGCTCCGGACCCCGAACCGTGCGTTGTCGGCGCCGACGCCGACGGTTGACCGCGGCCGGCGAGGCCGCAGCGCCGGGCGAAGGTTGCGGATGGAGCGCAGCCGGCGAAGCGGCAGCGCCAGCCGAAGGTCGCGGGCGGCGCCGCTGGGCCGGTCGGCGGTTGCACGTGGCGTACGGCCGGCGGAGCCGCAGCCCCGGCCAGCGGCTGCGGGTGCAGTACGGCCGGAAAAGCCTTGCCGCACCGGGGAACCACGGTTAGCGTCCCGGCCCATGCGTACCATCATGCGGCGCGACCTGACCGCCGCGCTCAAGGCCCGGGACCGGATTGCCGTCTCGGCACTGCGGTCGGCGCTGGCCGCGATCGAGAACGCCGAGGCGGTAGCGGTGCCGGCGGCCCAGGCGGCCGCCGGCGCAGAGCACGTGGCGGGTTCGATGATCGGGGTCGGGGCCGGCGAGGTGGCCCGGCGCGAGCTGACGCCGGACGAGTTGCGCGCGATCGTCGCCGCCGAGGTGGCCGAGCGGGTGGACGCGGCCGACGGGTACGCGCAGCACGGCCGGGCGGACGCGGCCGAGCGGCTGCGCGCGGAGGCCGACGTGCTCCGCCGGTACCTGCGGCCGGAGTAGGCGGGCGGTACGCCCGGCGCCGCGGGGCGCGCGACCGGCGACCGACGTGGGGTTGACACGGTTCGGTAAGGGTTCTTTACTGGTCCGGAAGCGCTTACGTCGGTTATGTCGGGAGTGCGCACCGTGGACATCGACGAGCTCGCCCGCCGCAGCGGCGTCTCCGCCGCGACCGTGTCGCGCGCACTCAACGGCCGCCCCGAGGTCAGCGCCGCGACCCGGGCCCGCATCGTCGCACTCGCCGCCGAACTCGGGTACAGCCCGAACGCGTCCGCGCGCACCCTGGCCAGCCGCCGGTCCGGCCTGATCGGGCTGCTGTGGGACACCGACTACCGCAGCGGCGGGCGGCAGCACCCGTTCCTGCAGGAGGTGCTGATCGGGCTCAAGGCGGCGCTGAGCGACCGCGGGCAGGGCCTGATCCTGCTGCCGATCGTGCCGCCCGACGACGAGGCCGGCTACGTCCGGCTGGCCCGGCAGTACACCCTGGACGGCATCGTGATGATGGGCGTCGACCAGCACACCCCGCAGGTACGGGCGCTGCTGGCGACGCCGGTCCCCTGCGTCGGCCTGGACCTGGCGCTCGACGGCCCGCGCACCGCGAGCGTCGGCTCCGACAACCGCTCGGCCGCGGCCACCGCGGTGGCCCACCTGCACGCGCGGGGCCACCGGCGCATCGCCACCATCACCGGTCCCCTGGACCTGTGGCCGGCGGCCGAACGGCTCGCCGGGTACCGCGCGGAACTGGCCCGGCGGCGGCTGCGCCGGCGCCCCGAGTACGAGGTGGCCGGCGACTTCTTCGCCGCTTCCGGTACGGCCGGGATGCGTCGCCTGCTCGACCTGCCGACCCCGCCGACCGCGGTGTTCGTGGCCGGCGACGCGATGGCGATCGCGGCGATGCGGGCCGCCGCCGACACCGGCCGAACGGTGCCGGACGACGTCGCGGTCGTCGGTTTCGACGACATCGACGCGGCGGCGATGGTCCACCCCGGGTTGACCACGATCGCGCAGGACTACCGGCGCTTCGGCACCACCGCTGCCCGCGTGCTGGCCGAACTCGCCGCCGCACCCAGCACCGAACCGCCCCGCTCGGTACTGCTGCCGACCCGGCTGGTGGTCCGGGAGTCCTCGGGCACCGACGACAGCACCTGAATCCCTTGTGGAGCAACGAGTCGAAGGAGGGAACATGTCCAGCACCCCCGTACACCGCCGGTCGCTGCTGCGCGGTCTCGCGCTCGGCGCGGTCGGCGCGCCGCTGGTCGCCGCGTTCGGCGCGCCGGCCGCGGCCACCGCGCGCACCCGCACTGCGTTCGCGGACGGCAGCCTGGCGGTCACCGTGACCAACAACTCCGGCCAGGCCGGCAACGACGCCGTCAAGCTGTACGTGGTCGGTACCGACCTCGCCACCGGCGCCCAGGCGCACGCCGACGCCAACGGCAACCTGATTCCGGTGTCGTTGTCCGACAACGGTTCCGACGGCTACACCGACTACTCGATTCCACTCAACGGCAGCGGCGACACCACGATCGCGCTGCCGCACATGTCCGGCCGGATCTACTTCGCGCTCGGCGACCCGCTGAAGTTCAAGGCGGTGCCGGACGGCAACGGCAACCCGGCGCTGGCGTACCCGGCCGGCTGGGTCGAGTCGGACCCGAACTACCCGGTGCTGCACGACTTCTTCGAGTTCACCTACGACGGCGCCGGGATGCACTGCAACAACACCCAGGTCGACATGTTCAGCGTGCCGTCCTCGGTGCACCTGGTCGGCGCGTCCGACCAGACCACCGGCACGCTCGAAGCCGGCGGCCGGGGCCGGATCTTCGCCGACATGGCCGGCCAGCCCGGGTTCGACGGGCTGGTGCTCGACGACCTGCGGGTGATCGCACCCGGGCACGGGATCGAGGTCGGCAAGTTCGCCGGCGACTACTTCGACGGCTACATCAACGACGTCTGGTCGAAGTACGGCGGGGAGACGCTCACCGTGCACACCAACGGCGGCGACCGGACCGGCCGCGTCTCCGGCGGCGTGTTCACCTTCGACGGCGGGGTCGCACCGATCGCCAAGCCGTCCACCCTGGACGTGTTCTTCTGTGCAGGTGCGCTGGTCGCGCCGAACGACGGGCTGACCGGCCCGGTGGCGGCGGCGCTCGGCGCCGGCTTCAACCGCTCCACCCTGCTCGCGTCGGCGAGCCAGCCGACCGACGACCCGGCCGGCTTCTACGCCACCGATCCGACCAACCACTACGCCCGGATCATGCACGCGCACATGACCGACGGCAAGGCGTACGGGTTCCCGTTCGACGACGTGGCCGGCTTCGCCTCGTACATCGAGGACGGCGCTCCGACCGCGCTGCACCTGACGCTCACCGCCTTCGGCTGACCGGGCCCTCGGCGCCGCCGACCGCCCGCACCGGCGGTACGCGGCGCCGAGGCTCGTCGACGGCGCGCGGCACCGGGCGGGTAAACGGCGGCGCCGCGACGGACGCCCGGGATTCGGCGCCGAGGCAGGCGCACGTGGTTCGGTGCCGAGGCAGGCGCGGGATTCGGCGCCGAGGCGGGTCAGCGGCGTTCGGCGATCGCCGCGTACGAGGCGGCCCGCTCCGAGGCCGCCGTGTCGGCGATCGTGTCCGGGTGCCAGTCGCCCAGCCGCACCAGGCCCGGCGGTACCAGCGGGAAGCCGTCCAGCAGGGCGGCGATCTCCGCCTTCGACCGCGGGTACAACCGATCGGTGGTGTGCTGGTAGAGCGACCGGACCTGTTCGCTGTGCTCGTTCGGCGTCACGTGCGTGACGGCCAGGTAGGAGCCGGGGGCGGTCCGGGACAGGTAGTCGGCGACGAGCGCACCGGGCCGCTGCTCGTCGGCGAAGAAGTGCAGCACCGACACGAGCAGGATCGCGACCGGCCGGTCGAAGTCCAGCAGCGCGGTCACCTCCGGCGCGCCGAGCACCGCATCCGGGTCGAGCAGGTCCGCCTGCAGCACCTCGACGTTGGGCTGATCGGCCAGCAGCAGCTTGCTGTGCGCCACCGCGACCGGCTCGGTGTCCACGTAGACCACCCGGCTGTCCGGGTCCAGCCGCTGCACGATCTCGTGCACGTTGCCGGCGGTGGGGATCCCGGAGCCGAGGTCGAGGAACTGGTCGACGCCGGCCGCGGCCAGCCACCGCACCGCCCGCTGCAGGAAAGCCCGGTTGGCCCGGGCGATGTCGCGGATCTCCGGCGCGATGCTCAGCAGGGTGTCCGCCAGCTGCCGATCCGGGTCGAAGTTGTGCGCCCCGCCGAGGAAGTAGTCGTACATCCGGGCCGCGTTCGGACGGGAGTCGTCCACCCCGTCCGGCGTCCAGTCGGAGTCCCGTTCGCTCATCGTCCGCCCTCCGTGGTGCGGGACCGCGGTCACCGCGCGGTCACGGTACGACGGTAGCCCGAGCGCCGCCGCACCGGGTGCAGGGGTCACGGCGCGCCGGGTCGTCCGGCTGCCGTGGCCGGCGCCGGACGACCCGCGCCGGCCACGGCAGCCGGAACCGGAACTGGTCAGCGAACCGCCGCGCCGTCGAAGACCAGCAGCCGATCCGGGTCGGACGGGTCCGGCCAGCAGATCAGGCAGGTCTGATGGTCGATCACCAGGGTGGGCCGGCCGCCGTAACTGGCGAGCGTTCCGGTCTTGATGTCCCACAACACGTTCCGGTCGCCGTACGTCGCGTCGACGAACCGGTTGCGACCGAACCGACCGGTGGCCGCCAGAGACCGGGGCGCCACGACCGTGCGGCTGCCCGGCGTTGGCCCCAGCAACGTGGTGCGGTTGCGCTGGCTACCGACACACCAGTCGGGGACGCAGTCCCTGGTCCACATGCCGGCCGCGGAGAAGGTCCGCCGTGCACCGGTCTCCAGGTTCGTCAACACCACCGGGTGCCGCGAACCGCTCGGGTCGGTGAGCGTGCTCGCCCACGGCCAGGAGGTAAGGCGCAGTCCCCGACCGCCGGGTACCAGCTCCGGCTTTCCGTTTCCGGACAACGAGATCCGCCGCACCCCGGTGGCACCGGAGTAGACCAGCCAGCGGTGGTCGACCAGCTCCAGTGGGGTGACCCCCAACGCGCCGGGCACCGTGGCGAGCAGCCGCTCGTGCCCGCCGGCCAGGTCGGCGGCGACGAACTCGGTGACCTGCTTGCCGTGTGCGTCCTGGCCCTCCGCGTTCCAGGCCACGGTGCGGTCGTCGGTCGCGAAGCTCTGCGCGAAGTACTTACGCAGGCTGCCGATCGGCCGCAGGTCGGCCACCGACGCGAACGTCTGCTTCCGCAGGTCGTAGCGCAGCAGCGCGCTGGTCTGCTCGCCCTGCCCCTTCTCGGCGACGAGCAGTTGGCTGGCGTCGAGCACCCCGACCGGCAGAACCTTCGCGCCGCCCGGCGCGGTTGCGGGCATCCGTTCGACCGCTGCCGGCCAGGTCTGGTCCAGTGGCCGTACGGTCGGCTTCCCGGACGGCGCGACCGGCCTCGCGATCCGCGCCGGCGAGGGTTTCACCGAGACGACGGTCGCCGGCGCCAACCCGTGATCGGTGCGCGCCGGCCGGGCGACCTGCCAACCGCCGACCGCGACCGCCAGCACGGCCAGCGCCAGGCCGCCGGACAGCACCGCGCGCCGGGCGCGCCGCCGGCGACGCGCCCGCCCCTCGATCGCGTCCCGCATCCCGACCGGCACCTCGACGACGGCGTCGCCGTGCTGTCGGAGGGTGCGGATCAGGTCGTGTTCCAGCAGGTCGGTCATCGTCCCTCCACCACCTTCTGCGGCTCGGCCGCCGGCGTCCACCGGTCGCGCAGTCTCGCCAGCGCACGATGCGCCTGGGTGCGCACGGTGACCTTGGTGACGCCGAGCATGTCTGCGATCTCCTCGTCCGAACGATCGTCGTAGTAGCGCAGCACGAGCACCGCACGCTGTCGCGGCGGCAGTACCGCCAGCTGTGACCACAGGCCGCGATCGTCACCGACCCGGCGCATCGCCGCGTCCTCGTCGGCGGCCTCCGGCGGGTCGGCCACCACGCGCTCTCGGCGCAGCCGACGCCAGCGGCTCACATGCAGCCGCACCATCGTGGTCCGCACGTACCCCTCCGGATCCGTGCGGCGGCGCACCCGACGCCACGCCACCCGAAGCCGGGCGAACGCCTCCTGCACCAGATCGGCCGCGTCGTGGGGGTTGCCCGCCAGCACGTAGCCGTAGCGCAGCAACGCCTGCGAACGGCGCCGGTAGAAGTCCTCGTACGCGCCGTCGGGATCGTCCGTGCCAGGCCCGCCCGTGACCACCTGCTCCGGCCGGGGGCCCGGTGACCCGTGGCCGCCGGCCGGGGAGCGATCGTCGCTCATTCCGCCACCTCCCTACAGTGACCTGGACGCGGCACCTTGCCATGCTGTTGCACGGCCGTGGGTTGCGAGCGCGGCCAAGTGCCGGCGTCGCCGGCCAGCTCCCGGCAGCCGGGACCGGCGCAGTCGACCGGCGGGGCGACCACGGCGGTCACCCGCGAACTCACCGGAGCGGTGCCGGTCAGGCCGGGATCCGCTTCCAGGCCGCCGAGGTGGTGCCCGTTCGATACCGGGCGTCGCGGCGTTTGGCGAGGATGCCGGGCAGGCCGCGGTCCCGGGCCGTCGCGCGCACCGCCGCCGGGTCGTCGAACCGCGGCGCCAGCTGGCAGCTGCCACCCCACCAGGGCAGCGCGTCGAGCCGTTCCCAGCGCTGCTGCTGCGGCCAGTCGGTGAGGTCGACGCCGTCGTCGTACAGCAGGTCGAAGCCGACGAACACCGGGTCGGCCGCCAGGGTGACGAGCTCACCGTCGAGCACCACCGCCCGGCTGCCGAGGCGTCGAGCCGCCCGGGGCAGCCCGGCCGGTGCCCGGATCGACGCGCCGTCCGCGGCGCGCAGCCGGATCCGGCCGCCGGACACGAACGCGATCGCCCGCTCGCCACCCCAGTCGAACTCGTACCGGTAGCGGTCCCGGTCCCGGGGCGGGTTGGCCTGCCGGACCGGCTGCATCGGCTCGACGGTGCGCGGCATCGGCGCCCGGTCGGGGTCCTGCGGCGGGTCGAGCCGGCGGAGCAACCAGTTCCGGCCCTCGGTGACGAACAGCGTGTACCGGCCGCGCACCCGCCCGCCGGCCAGCCGCACGGTGACCTTGTCGGCGCGCCACTCCTCGGTCCGGTACCTACCGGAGTCCCAGATCGTCATCGCGCCACCGCCGTACTCGCCGGCCGGGATCGTGCCCTCGAACGTGGCGTACTCCAGCGGGTGGTCCTCGGTGTGCACGGCGAGCCGGTCGACGCCCGGCTCCGCCGGCAGCCCGCGCGGCACCGCCCAGGACACCAGCACCCCGTCGCGCTCCAGCCGCAGGTCCCAGTGCAGGCTCCGGGCGTCGTGCTGCTGGACGACGAACGTGTCGCCGCGACCGGGAGCCGGCGTCGCGGCGGGCATCGGTTCCGGTGTGCGCGCCGGGTCGCGACGCCGCCGGTACTCCCGCATCGGCTGGTCGGCGCCCGCCACGCCGCCGGCATCGCGCCGTCGCGCCACCCTCGCGCCTCCTCGACCGGCTCCGGTGCGACCGGGCAGGCCCCGACCGCCCCACCGCCAGCGTACTGTCAGGCGCCGCGGCGGCGGGCCAGCCACCAGACGCCCGCGCCGGCCGCGAGCAGCATCCCGGCCAGCCCGACGAACAGCCCGACGTTTCCACCGGTGACCGGCAGCGTCGGCGTCGACGGGCTCGTCGAGGTCACCGGCGTGCTGGCCGACGCCGACGGCGACGCGCTGGCGCTCGCCGACGGGCTGGCACTGCTGCTCGACGGCGACGGGCTCGGCGAGCCGTACCCGCCGGGGGTCGACGGGCTCGGCGACCACGGCGCCGACGGGCTCGGCGCACCGTACCCGCCGGGGGTCGACGGGCTCGGCGACGACGAGCAGGACGACTGGCCGTAGCCGTTGCTGGAGCAGGTCGGTGCCGCCATCGCGTGATCGGCGACGGCCGGTGACCCCAGAGCGAGGCTGCCTCCGGCGGCCAGTGCGGCCACCGCCAGCGCGCGGGACGTACGCATACTTCTCCTTGATCAGTCCCTTGATCTCACCGAACGCAACGAAGCACTGCCCAGTTGGTTACTCAGGGTGGGTCTGCCGAGGCATCGGGGCGCAACCCGAACCCGGAACGCTGCCGCCGGGTTGGTCGGCGGCCGAATTCGGTTCCGGCCGGGGCCGCGGTCCGGTAGGAAGCGAACATGTTGCGTGGGGCGAAGATCGGGTTGCGCGCCCGGCAGGAGGCGGATGTCGCGATCCTGCACACCGAGCTGTACGACGACGTGGCGACCCGGTCCCGTTCCGATCCGCGTCCCTGGCGACCGGCCGCGCCGGGTTCGGCCTCACCGTTCGCGGTGCGGGAACCGTCCGAGGACGCGGCGATCTTCTCGGTCGTGGAACTGGCGGGTGGGGGCCTGGCCGGCGATGCCCTGTTGTGGGCGATCGACCAGCACAACCGGAAGGCCCACCTGGGCATCTCGCTGCGCCCCGACTGTCGTGGCCGGGGTCTCGGCACCGACGTGGTCCGCGTCCTGTGCGGGTTCGGCTTCGACACGCTCGGCCTGCAACGGCTGCAGATCGAGACGCTCGCGGACAACACCGGGATGCTGCGGGCCGCCGAGCGCGCCGGATTCGTCCAGGAGGGGCGGCTACACCGATCGCTCTGGGTGGCCGGTGAGTTCGTCGACGAGATCCTCCTCGGTCTCGTCGCCGCCGAGTACGACCCGGCCCGATCTCCCGATCCGTCTCGATCGGCGCCGGCGACCGGCGCCGGCCGGCGATGAGTTCCGGGTCCGGTCGTCGTCCATCCAGCGTTGCCGCGTTGCCGCGTTGCCGGGCGGCTCAGAGGCCGGACGGCCGGGCGGCAGCCGACAGGCCATGCCTCTGGAGGAGCGATGCGTTCGATCAGCGCCACGATGTTCATCAGCCTGGACGGGGTCGTTCAGGGCCTCGGCCGGCCGGACGAGGACACCCGCGGCGGGTTCACCCACGGCGGCTGGGGCCCGGGGTACACCGACGAGGTGATGCGCCGGGAACTCGGCAAGGGTATGGCCCGGCCCGGCGACCTGCTGCTCGGCCGGCGGACCTGGGAGGACTTCACCTCGGCGTGGGGCCAGGCCACCGACGGCAACCCGATCAGCGCGCACCTGAACGCGGCCACCAAGTACGTCGTGTCCCGGACACTGTCCGACGCGGACGCCTGGCAGAACTCGATCCTGCTGCGCGGCGAGGCGGTCGAGACGGTGGCCGAGCTGAAGGCCCGGCCCGGCGGCGACCTGAGCATCAACGGCAGCGCGTCGCTGGTCCGCAGCCTGCACGCGGCCGGCCTGATCGACCGCTACACCCTGTTGATCCATCCGGTGACGCTGGGCAGCGGGATGCGGCTGTTCGAGGGCGAGGCGCCGCGGACCGAGTTCGAGCTGACCGGCAGCGTCACCACCGGTACCGGCGTGATCATCGCGCACTACACCCGGCGCTGAGCCGACGCCGAAAAGGCGCCGGGCTCGGCCGGGTCCGCGGATCGCCACCCGGTCCGGTGCGGCTCAGCCCAGCAGCGCGGCGACCGCGACCGCGGCGGCCGGATGCTCACCGAGCAGGCCACTCGGCGGCACGGCCGACGCGACACGCCAGGCGCCGTCGCTCCCCAGCAGGGCAGCGACGGCATTGCAGCTGTCCGGCCGGGCCGCGAGCAGCTCGACCACCGGGCCGGATGCCACCGGTTCCGGTGCGGCCGGCGCCGGGGGCGGCGCGGCCCACGGTGGGGTCCAGGCATCGAGGGCACGCAGCGAACCGGGGAAGGTGCGGCCCGCCTCGCGCACCAGCAGCGGCATCAGCTCGGCGGCCTCCGCCCGCAGCGTGGTCAGCAGCGTCGGCAACCAGGGCAGCAGCACCTGATCGGGCAGTCGGGCGAACGCACCGGACAGCACCTCCACCACGAACCCGGTCAACCCCGGCGCCGGGTCGAGCGCCTGCACGAAGCCGCTCAGGTACGCGGGGAAGGACGGCACGGTCAGCGGGTTGCCCAGCAGCTCGTCGCACCGGGCTCGCAGGTCGGCCAGGGTGAGCAGACCGAGCTGGTACCGCGCGGCCCAGAGCAGCGCGACCGTGGCCGGCGTCTCCGGATGCGACTGGGCCACCGCCAGCTCCAGCTGGGCCCGGTCGCAGCCGAGCGACAGCGCCAGGCTCTCCATGCTGAACAGGAAACCCAGCATCGCGGCGACCTGCCGGACCGACGTCTCCTCGTCGACCGTGGCGACCGGGAGCAGCGTGCAGTAGTGCGCGTAGCCGGCGGTGACGAACTCCTGCACCCACCCGGGCAGCGTCGGCGCCACCCCGTGGTAGTACGTGAGGAGTCGGCGGATGCGGCGCAGCACGTCGGGGGCGCCGGCGACGGTGCGCTCGGCGGCGAGCAGGACGACCGCGCGGGCGCCGAGCTCCTCGGTGAAACGACGATTGGTCAGGAACAGGATCGAGTCCTCGACCGCGGCGAGCGCGGTGCCGGCGGTCGCGGTGGCGTCCCAGGCGGCGCGGCGCAGCCGCTGCTCGAGCACCTGCTCGACGGTGACCCCGTCGTAGCCGAGCTCGATCAGCGACCGCTGGTTGCGGCCCAGCGCAAGATCCCAGCTCTCCTGAACCGAACTCTCCCCGAGGGTGCGCTCACCCATGATCGGCCGGACGGTGCCGTCCGGCAGCAGCCGGCGCAGCAGCCACAGCAGGTCCGAGCAGGCCCGCAGCTCGGGCCGCGCGGCCAGATCGAGCAGGGCCCGCTTCTGGGTGCGTGCGGTCAGGTCGAGCCCGAGCGGGGCGAGCCGGTCGTACACGTCGCGGGCCAGCGGCGGCAGCGCGTCGTAGCCGACCCGGCCGATCCGGTCGCCGCCGAGCAGCATCCCGCACAGCGTCGCAACGTCCCGTCGGCCCGGCACGGTGTCCTTCTCGATGCAGGTGACCGCCGCATCGGTGAAGTCGTACGGGGTGGGCCGGTGCCGGCCGCGGATCCCGGCCAGCAACACCGCGGTCTCGAACACCGCGATCGCGTCCGCGGTGCTGGCCAGGTAGCCGTTGCGGCGCGCCAACCGGACCAGGTCCACGCACCAGGCACGCAGCTCGTCGGGGTTCAGCCCGCCGGGCCGGGACGGCGCGGACAGGAACTCGGACAACCTGTCGTGCACCGGCTCGTCCGGGGCGGCCGGCGCACCGCCGGCCGGTGGCTGCACCGCCCCGGCCGCCCCGCCGGACTTCGCCGAACCGGCCGCGCGACCGGACTTCGCCGAACCCGTCGCGCCGCCGGACTTCGCCGGCCGCACCCGGTACGGCCGGACGCCGCCGCGACCGCCGGTGGCGCGGGACCAGGTGGCGGCGGCGATCGACACCGAACCCGACGCGAGACCGAACTGCGCCTCGATCGCCGAGTGGCTGGACGGGATCAACCCGTAGAGCCAGCTGGTCGCGGTGCGCGGACCGATCTGGTACGCCGCGGTGGAGTCGATGCCGAACTGCTCGACCCGGCTCGCCGCGTGGAACGCGCCGCACACGTACAGGCAGTCGTCGGTGTGCACGGTGGACCGGCCACGGTGCTCGCGGATCCGGGTCCACATGTACCGCTCGCGGGTCTCGTCGCCGCGCAACCGCTCGGGATCGGGTGTCAGCCGCCGGAACAGGCTGCCGATCAGCACCATGACCTGCCGGTACGTGTCGTGGTCGGCGCCGACCAGCGGCTGCTCGACGTACTGGTCCCACCACTCCGACCAGTGCCGCACCTTGCCGTGGTGCAGCAGGAACGCCTCCAGCTCGGCGAACCGTGGCCGCAGGTCGCCGAGCTGCACCCCGACTGCGTCGCCGTGCAGGGCGGTGTCGTCCGGCCCGGCCTCGGTCGCCGCCGGCTCGCGCGGCGTCTGCTGGAACACGTGGTCGGTCGAGTGGTCCACGCAGACCAGCTCGACCCCGGGGGTGGTCGCCGCGTAGGCGATGGCCTGGTATTCGGCGGACGCCTCGGTGATCGGAGCGATCACCGACAGCGGCCCCCACTCGGCCGGGAACCCGGCCAGCTCCGACGCGTACGCCTGGAGCGCGACCGGCAGGGTGCAGTTTCCCAGCTCGCCGAGCAGTGGCTGCAGATCCTCGCACAGCTCCAGGTAGATCACCTTCGGCTGCTTGGCCCGCAACCGCCGGGCCATCGCCACCGCCGAGGCCGGCGAGTGGTGACAGACCGGGAAGATCTCCAGCCTCTCGCGCAGCGCGCGGTCGACGTCGTCGACCAGCCCGGTGAGGATGTCCGCGGCGACCTCCCCACCGCCGAACTCCTCGGCCGCGTCACCGAGCTGGCCGCGCAGCGCCGCGAACGGCCCGCCGGCCAGCACCCGGCCCGCCGAGTTGCCGCCACTCCCGGCCGCGGTCATGACAGCGTCGCGATGGTGTCGCGGCCACCGTCGAGGAACGCCGGCCACTCCCCACCCTCCGCCTTGCTGCGCGGTTCGACGACCCCGTGCCAGTACTTGTTCAGGATCGCCAGATCCTCCGGGCTGCGCCGGGCCAGCGACCCGACCAGCGAGGCGGCGAGGCGTTCGGCGGTCAGCGTGCGGTCCCCGAAGAAGTGGCTGGACAGGATCGCGTCCTCCAGCACGCCGATCTGCTCGGCGGTGGACAGCGCCGACTCCAGCTTCTCGTCGTCGCTGGCCGCCGACTGCGCCGCGGCCCGCAGGTCGGCGAAGCTCTGCAGCAGGATCGACAGCAGCGACGGCGGCACGTCCAGCTCGATCGCGTGCCGTTTCAGCAGCTCCTCGGTGCGGAACCGGACGATCTCGGTCTCGCTCTTCTTGTTCGTCACCACCGGGATGCGCACGAAGTTGAACCGGCGCTTCAGTGCCGAGGACAGGTCGTTGACGCCCCGGTCGCGGCTGTTGGCGGTGGCGATGATGGAGAAGCCGGGCTGGGCGAACACGATGTTGTCGTCGCCCAGCTCCGGGATCGCCACGTACTTCTCGGACAGGATCGAGATCAGCGCGTCCTGCACGTCGCTGGTGGAGCGGGTCAGCTCCTCGAACCGGCCGATCACCCCGCGCTCCATCGCGGTCATGATCGGCGACGGGATCATCGAGTCCCGGGACTGCCCCTTCGCGATCACCATCGACACGTTCCAGGAGTACTTGATGTGGTCCTCGGTGGTGCCCGCGGTGCCCTGCACGACCAGCGTCGAGTTGCGGCAGATCGCCGCCGACAGCAGCTCGGCGAGCCAGCTCTTGCCCGTCCCGGGGTCGCCGATCAGCAGCAGACCCCGGTCGGAGGCGAGCGTGACGATGGCACGCTCGACGAAACTGCGGTCGCCGAACCACTTCTGCGGTATCTCACGCTCCAGCCCGTCGGCGCGCTCCGAACCGAGGACGAACAGCCGCACCATCTTCGGCGACAGTCGCCACGAGAACGGTTTCGGCCCGTCGTCCACCGACTCCAGCCAGTCCAGCTCGTCGGCGTACTTGACCTCGGCGGGCGCGCGCAGCAGGTCGTCGGTCACGATGTTTCTCCTAGCCGAGGAAGTTCTTGAGTTCGGACACGAGCTTGCGGATGTGGCCGGAGATCACCGGGGTGCCGAGGTCCTTGAACTTCTGCCGGAACCACGGGTTGACCTCCTGCCGGCCGGAACTGGTGACGGAGCCCACCGGGATCAGTCGCACCCCGGAGCGATGCGCCGCCTGCAACCCGTCGAACAGCGGCTGGGACCGGCCGAACTCGTAGAAGTCGGAGATCCACACCAGCACCGTGTTGCGCGGGTCGACGATCTTGGGTTGCGCCATGGCCAGCGCGACCGGACCGTCGTTGCCGCCGCCGAGATTGGTGCGCAGCAACACCTCGAACGGGTCGTGCACCCACGGCGTCAGGTCGAGCGACCTGGTGTCGTACGCGATCAGGTGCACGTCCACCTTCGGCAACCCGGCGAAGATCGAGGCCAGGATGGTGCAGTTGACCATGGAGTCGACCATCGAACCGGACTGGTCGACCACCACGATCATGCGCGCCGGCGTGGTGCGCCGGGCGGTGTGCTTGTAGAACAGCCGGTCGACGTAGAGCCGCTCGTCGTCGGGGTTCCAGTTGGTCAGGTTCTGCCAGATGGTGCGGTCGACGTCCAGGTTGCGGAACACCCGCTTGGGCGGCACCGACCGGTCGACGGTGCCGGCGCTGGTCTTCTCCACCTGGGTGCGCAGCACCTGGGCGACCTCGTCCACGTACCGCCGGATCAGCGCCTTCGCGTTGGCCAGCGCGACGCCGGACAGGTTCGACTTGTCCCGCAGCAGCTGCTCGATCAGCGACATGCTCGGCGTCAACTGCTTGGCCAGCACCGGATCGGCGAGCACCTCACGCAGCCGCATCCGGCTGACCAGGTCGCCCTCGATGTCGGCGAGCACGCCGCCCAGTTCGTTGCCGTTGGGCTGGCCGCGCAGTTGACCCGGCTCGCCGCCGAGCGCGCGTTCGAGCCACCCCGCGTCGGACTGCCAGCCGGCGAGTTGGGTGGCGCTGACGCCGCCGCAGCCGGCGGCGAACACGTTGAGCAGCAACTTGCCGGCCAGGGCGGCCCGGCGCACCTCCGCGGCGGTGTCCCGGGACTCGGTCGGCGCCGGCCGGAACAGGTCGTCGAACTCGGCGGCCAGCTCGGGGAAGCGTTGCACCACCGTGTCGACGCTGACCGACGGATCGGTCAGCGCGGACGGCAGGCCGAGCTCGTCCACGATCTGCACGGTGGTCGCCTCCAGCGCGGGCTGCTCGTCCGTGCCGAACACCCGCGACAGCAGACGCCAGTAGAGCACCTGGCGGCGCGCGGCGTCGCGATCCGCATCCGCCGGCCGACCGTCGTGCCGGGACGGCGCATCCGCCAGCGCATCGTCGTTTCCGGGCCCCGCATCTGTTCCGGCGGGCGCCGGTTCGTGATCGGTCATGAGCGCAGCAGCCGTCCGGCGCGTTCCCGCAGCACGGAAACCGCGTCGTTCTTCGCCTCCGCCTTGGCCACCTTGGCGTCGGTGGGGCCGAGCGCCCAGTCGCCGGTACCGGTCTGCGCGGGCCTGCGCTTCACCGTGGCCCGCACTGCGAGCGGTTGCAGCAGCCACTCGCCGGCATCCCAACGCAGCAACCCGATGCACCCGGTCGAACCGGCCACCAGCGCCGGTGTCAGCGGGCCGCAGCCGGGCAGCCGGTCGAGGTCGAACCGCAACCGGTGCTCGCCCAACACGGCCGCACCGTCGACCACCTGGTAGTCCTCCACCAGCACCGGCTCGGCGATCCGGGCCGGGTGGCGGTCCAGCGGCGACGGTGCCGCCGCGGTCGCGGTCGGCAGCGTGAGGCGGGCGGTGGTGAACGGGTCGGCCGGCTCCCCCGGCCGGGCCGCCTCCTCGCACCAGTGCAGGTCTCCGCCGGGCAGCGACGGCATGTCGGTCAGCTCCAGCGCGCGGTGCTCGGCGAGCGCCCCCAACAGCACCGGAGCGTCGAACAGCGTCCACACCGCGGGACCCACGATCGTGTCGACCTTCGCCACGACCAACGACGTGCGCACCAACCGGACGCCGTCCGCGCTCTCCAGCACACCGTGCACCTGCAGTTGCACCGCGGTGGCGTGTTCGTGCACGTCGACGCCGAGCGGCAGCAACCGGCCGGACACCGGTGTCGGCTCGACCGGGCCGGGCCAGGCGTCCTGCGCCAGCAGGACCGCGCGCGACCACAGGTCGCCCCAGCGGCGCAGCGGCAGCAGCTCCATCGTCGCGATCGGCGCGCAGGCACGCAGCTCGGCGCCGAACCCGTCCAACAGCACGGCGAGGCGCCGGGTGCGCGGCTCGGCCAGCAACGCGGCGACCACCGACGCGGACGCCGCGACCAGATCCTCGTCGACACCGCGCCAGCCGGTGACGGCCAGCTCGGTCAGCCAGGATCGGGCGGCGGCCAGCGGCAGGCCCGCCGCGTCGGCACCGGCACCGACCCACTCGTCGCGTCGCCGGCCGAGCGCGGCGTCGAACCGGGCCAGCAGGGCGTCGTGCGCGGCACCGAACAGCGCCGCCCGGGCCCCGGCGAGCGCCGCCAGGTATGCGTCCGCCACGGTGCCCGCGGCGAGTTTCGCGACCGCCTCGCCGACCGGTACCGCCAGCGGCGACGTGCCGACCGCGGCGGCCAGCGCGGTCAGCGCCGCGCGCTCCGGCTCGCCCAGCCGACTCAACCCGTGGGCCAGCACCTCGTCCAGCCCGTCCGCGACGTCGAGTGCCGGAGCGAGGCCGGCGACGTCGCCGTCGAGCAACATGCCCAGCTGGGTGGCGAGCATCAGCCGACCACCCTCGTCGCGCCGAACCAGTGCAGCTCCGGCACCGGCTCACGCACCTCTGGAAGCTCCAGATAGGACAGGTGACGCAGGAAGCGGCTGAACACGGTGGCCGCCGGGGTCGGCTCGTGGTGCGCGTCCAGCGCCGAGGGCAGGTCACCGTCCGGCTCGACCTCGACCCGCAGGTAGCGCGCGACGCGCTCGGTGCCGTACTGCAGGGCGGCCTCGGCGAGCAGCAGCCGGATGTGCTTGCACGGCTGCGGTCCGTGCAGCGCGCCGCACGGACGGTTGTTGTTGGTGCTGCAGCTCAGCCCGTGCCCGACCGCCGTCACCGCGGACACGTAGACCCGGGCGATGTCCGAGCCACTGGACACCACGCCCTGCACCCGCCCGTCGGCCAGCTCCACGAACGGGACCTTGGCGAGCTTGCGCACCGCCACCGGCCGGACCAGCACGGCGCCGCTGCGCCGCGCCCAGTCGCCCTGCCCGCCGACCGCGATCGGCTCTGATTCGTCCATCGAGGCGGTGTGCCCTTCCTGTCGACCCGACACCGATCTGATGCCGTGCTTCCCGTGCGGCGTCACGATAGCCGGCCGGTACGACAAGACCGCGCTACCCGCGCAGACCTGCGCCGACGCCGACCGGAGGGCGTCCCGCGCTCGGCCGGAACCGACCCGGACCACTCAGTTCGCGGTGCGCCAGCGTGGTCGCTCCCCGGCCGGGCCGGTGCACACCATCGCGGTGCCGCCGGCCGTCCGGCCGCGCGCGTCCGGTGTGCCACACCAGGATCCGGGATGTACGGTCGGTGCCGCCGACGTCGCGCCGGAGCTCGGCACGCCCGTACCCGGGGCGCTCGGATCCGGGGCGCTCGGATCCGGGCCGCTCGGATCCGGGCCACCCGGATCCGAGCCGGCGCCGCAGCCGTGCAGGATCCGGGCGATCGCGTCGTGCTCCGCCGGGGTCACCCACAGCCCGTAGTTCGCTTTCACCCGCACCTGACCAGCCACGTACCGGCAGCGGTAGCCGACGTTGGGCGGCAGCCAGGTGGACGCGTCCTGGTCGCCCTTGGACTCGTTCGCCGGGCCGTCGACCGCGACCAGGTTGGCCGGATCGTTGGCCAGCCGCTTCCGCTTGTCGGCGCTCCAGCCGCGGGCCCCGGTGCGCCACGCGTTCGCCAGCGGCACCAGGTGGTCGATCTGCACCGCCGTCGAGGTCCGCGCCCCACGCCGGAACGCGATGGTACGGCCGGTGTACGGGTCGTGCAGGCTGCCGGACAGCACGGTGCAGCCGTCGGAGTCCCGGCGCACCGCGGTCAGGTCCCGGGCCAGCACGTCGTCGCGGGTGTCGCAGCCGTTGTGGTCCACGTCGGCCCAGGCCGGGCCGTACCGGTCCCGGCGGTACCCGGCCATGCTGCCCGGGGCGCGGACGGTGAGCTTCGCCAACTGCGCCAAGGCGACCGCGTTCGGCGAGCCGCTCGGCCCCAGCCCGGCACCGGAGGCGGTCGGCCCGCACCCGGCCGCGGCGAGCACCAGCACGACGGCGACGACGAGGGCGGTGCGGCGGAGGGGCCGCTGCTGGGTGGACACGCCGGACATGCTTCCGTACCACCGATCACACCGCCGCCCCGGCCCACGGAGTGGGCCCGCGCCACCGGACCACACCACGGTACGGGTCGGTACCGTCACGGCGTGATCGGCGCGGTACCGGTCAGAGCAGCGATCCGCCGCTCGCGTCGATCCACTGGCCGGTGACCCAGCGCGCGTCCGGCGAGGCGAGGAACGCGACGATGTCGGCGACCTCGGCCGGCGCCGCGACCCGACCCAACGGTGACAGTGCGGCGATCTGGGCCCGGCCCTGCTCGGTCCCGAGCCGGGCGGCGTTCATGTCGGTGTCGGTGGCGCCGGGGCCGACCGCGTTGACGGTGATGCCGCGGGGGCCGAGCTGCTTGGCCAGGGTGGCGGTCAGGGCGTCCAGCGCCGCCTTGGACATCGAGTAGGCGAGCAGGTCCGGGTTGCGGGCGCCGTGGGTGAACCGGGTCGACACGTTGACGATCCGCCCGCCGTCCCGCAGCCGGGACAGGCCCTGTTGGATCAGGAAGAACGGCGCCTTGGTGTTGACCGCGAACACGTGGTCGTACGCCGCGTCGTCGACCTGCTCGTACGGCGTCCGGCCGCCCAGCACGCCGGCGTTGTTGACCAGGATGTCCACCCCGTCGGCGTGGCGGTCGTACGCCGCCCACAGGGCCGCGGCGTCGCCGGGCACGCCGAGTTCGGCGCCGAGGCGGAACGCCTGCCCGCCGGCCGCCTCGATCACCGCGACGGTCTGTGCCGCCGCGTCGGCGCTCGTCCCGTAGTGCACGCCGACCCGGGCGCCGTCGGCGGCCAGCCGCCGCGCGATCGCCCGGCCGATCCCCCGGCCGGCTCCGGTCACCAGCGCGGTGCGCCCCGTCAACCTGCCCATCGGCCCGCCCCTTTCTCTAGCGATCGTTACAGAGCGAGACGCTAGCACATTATCTAGCGAACGTTATAGAATGGTGGCCATGGCGACGGCAGGACGCGGGCGGCCCCGCTCGTTCGACCGGGACGCAGCGCTGGACCAGGCGGTCCGGCTGTTCTGGCGGCGCGGTTACGAGGCCACCTCGATCCGCGACCTGACCAGCGAACTCGGCATCGGCGCGCCCAGCCTCTACCACGCCTTCGGCGACAAGCAGCAGCTGTTCGCCGAGGCGCTGCGGCGCTACGACACCCGGTACGGGCAGTTCATCGACCGGGCCCTGGCCGAGGAGCCGACCGCGCGCGACGCAGCGGCACGGGTGCTGCACGAGGGGCCCCAGCGCTACACCCGGCGCGGCCTGCCGACCGGCTGTCTGATCGCGAGCGGCGACGCGAACACCGACAACGCCGAGGTGCGCGACCTGCTCCGGCAGCTGCGCAACGCCAAGGTCGCCGGGTGCGCGGCGAAGATTCGGGCCGACGTCGCCGCCGGCCGGCTGCCCGCCGACACCGACGCCACCGCCCTCGGCCGGTACCTGATGACCACCCTGAGCGGCATCGCCCAGGCGGCGCGCGACGGCGTGGGCCGGCCGCAACTCGAACGTGTCGCCGCACTGGCCCTGCGCGCCTGGCCGACAGCCAGCTGACGCGGCCCGGGTCGAGCGAGCACCGACCGCCACGGCCGCCGAGCGGCCACGGGTACGGCGGACGGCGGACGGCGCCTCAGCGTGAGCGATCATCCGTGCCGCGCTCCCCGTTCGACCCTTCCCACCACCACTTTCATCGTTTGCGCCGTTATTGACAAGATCAGGTTGGCATCGCCCTGATACAACATCCACGTCCGTTTCACGACGTGCATGGGGGATTCATGGACGTGCAGACCCACGGCGCCAACCTGCGCAGACGCCGCGGCGCCCGGTCACCGGTGCCTCGGCTGGCCCGATTGCTGGCCGGCCTGGTCGCGGTGTTGTGCGTGGTGCTGCTGGCACCGGCCGCCGCGGCCGCGGCGGCCGACACCGACGGCGGCCCCGGCAAGTGGTACGCCGCGCCGAACAAGACCGGCGGCCCGAAGCCGGGCAGCCAGGCATGGAAGTACGAGCAGCAGTTCAAGAGCCAGGGCCACGGGAACATGGGCTACTGGGTGCCGAAGCCGGCGACCCGGAACAGCCCCGGGTTCGACATCGACACCTGGATCCCGAAGCGCAACGCCGACGGCACCTGGGACGGCGTCGAGTTCGACGGGTACGACCCGAACGCCGACAACGGCCCCGGCAAGCCGCGCGGCGCGCTGGTCGATGCCAAGGGCGCCCGCTACGCCTACCTGCTGGACTACCAGAAGAAGAACGGCGAGTACCTCAAGGCGCGACGCGAGCTGCTCAAGGAGGCGACCCGGCAGGTCGACGCGGCCGGACCGACCAAGACCCCGATCGACTGGCACTTCGCCGAGGAGTCGGCGCACCAGAAGATGAACGGTCAGCTCGGCCGGATGGGGATCCGATCGAACTTCACCGATCCGAAGAACCCCTCGGTGTTCGACGCGCCCGGCAGCCCGGCCGATCCGGAGGGCATCGGGGTGCAGCGCGGCGCGATCCCGACCGCCAAGCCGGGCGGGATCGACCTCTCGTCGGTGCGACTGAACTACCTGTCCGCCGACGACTCGCACGGTGCCCGCGGCATCAAGTACTCGTTCAACTCCGGCACCGGTGCGCTCAGTGGCAAGGCGCTGGAGCAGGCGCGGGAACAGTCGGACGCGTTCTTCGTCTGGCTGGAACTGCAGCCGTCGACGTTCTGGGTCAACCTGAACCCGGCCCAGCCGGACAAGATCATCGACCCGCAGCTGGCCCGGACCGACGTCGGCAAGGTCCTGCTCTCCTCCGACCTGGAGCTCAAGCGGGAGTTCACCCGGCTGCAGAACCCGGACACGCCGACCGGGGCGGAGTTCTTCCGCAAGATCTACCTGGCCGGACCGGACTCGGACCACTGCCTGTCGTACCGGGCGTGGATCACGCCGAAGCCGGCGAGCGTGCGGCAGACCAACGGCTCGCTGTACATCCTGGACGCGCCGTTGCGGGTGCGGACCGCCACGCTCTACACCACCGACCCCAAGACCGGTAAGCGGACCTGCCCCGGCCAGAGCAAGGCCCGCGCCGACTACAACCAGCGGGTGCTGCGCCAGCTGCTGGTGCCGAAGGTCGAGCAGGCGATCAACAGCGACAGCCGGTTCGCCACGCTGCGGCGGGTGTACCTCAGCCGGGTCGCCGCCGAGTGGTACCGGCAGGTCAGCGCCAAGCACGACACGATGTACCGGCGACTGATCAACCAGGGCATCCTCGGGCCGTGGGTGTCCCGCACGCCGTGGAGCCCGCGGGACATCTACGACCAGTACCTGAAGGAGTACGACGCCACCACCGGCAGCATCGTCGTCGGGAGCACGACGTACTCGTTCCACTACGGTGGCGTGGACTTCTCCCGGGCGCCGTCGGCGCCGGTGTCCCAGCAGCAGTTCGCCGCGAAGCATCCGCAGCTGCCGAAGACGGTCGACAAGTCCATCGACAAGCCGACCACGGATCCGGACGACGACACGACCTGGGCCGGCGGCACGGTGACCGTCGCCCGGGACTCCGGTGGCGCCTCGCCGCCACCGGAGGGGCAGGGCGGTGGCGGCCCGGTGCTGCCGGTGACCGGGACCCCGCTGTGGTCCTCGATCCTGGTCGGGCTGGTGCTGCTGGCCAGCGGCTTCGCCCTGGTGTACCTGTTCCGGCGGCGCCGGCAGGGCCGGCACGCGGCCTGATCCACCCGGGCTGGCCGGTGCAGCCGACCGGGCGCGCCGGCACCGTCTACCGTGCACGGCACGGGGCGTTCGCGTCCCGTGCCGTGCACCACGACCGCGGACGAGGAGTGACATGAGTGCGAACCGGTCCGGCTGGCCCGAGGGGGCCGAGCCGAGTTCCGCCGCCTGGACCCTCGACGGCGTGTGCCGCGGCCGAACCGACGACCTCGCGTCCTGCGCCGACCGGCTCGGCCGGTTCCTGCGCGGTCTCGCGGCGACCGACCGCACCCTCGCCCGGTGGTACGACGAGGACGACCAGCCGGTCGCCCTCGACCCGGCGGCGATGCACGCCCTGGTCGAGCGGAGTCGCCAGGACGACGATCCGGAGGGCACCTTCGGTTCGATCGTGCTGCTGCACAACGGGCAGGACGACGAACGCGGCGCCGCCATCGTGGAGATCGTCTGCGGCGCCGGTTCCGCGTACGTCCCCGACACCCTCGCGGTGACCCTCCCGCGGCCCGACGACGCGCCCGACCTGTACCGGCGGGATCGGATGATCGGGCTGCTCGATGTCGCCATCGACGCCTGGCAGCCGGACTGGTGCCGCGTCCGGCCGCAGCACCCCGGCGCCGCGGCCACCGACCCGCACAGCCTGGCCGCGCTGTCGTCCTGGCTGGTCTACCTCGACCACGCGGTGTACTCCCGAGCCGGCGAGCTGCCCGCCGGCGTCCGGGCACTCGCACGCGAGCACGGCGAGCTGTTCGTCCTCGCCGACACCCCGCAGCAGCTCGACCCGCCCACCATCGACGCGCTGCGCGCCGCCATCACCTTCACCCCCGACTGGACCGACCTGGCCTAGGGCGTGTCTTCGTGGCTCCGCCCGGGCGAGCCGGAGTCCGTTCGTTCGCTCGCAAGGCGCAGGTGCGGGTGCATGCCGGTGTCGTATGCGCCCGTGCCGACAACGCCGCGAGCGGGCGAACGGGCCCGACGCAGCAGGGCGGCTGGCCACGAAGACACGCCCCAGAAGCCCGCTGCCGACGGCGCGTGCTGATGCCGGGCACGCCGGCGCGGTGCGGCGGATCGACCTGCGGTGCGGGGTCTTCTCGTCCGATCGGACGGCACCGGTGGTCCGATCGGCGGCCGGCACCGACGACCGGCCACTACTCCCTGGTAGCTGATACGGCGCACCGGGCCAGCCCGATGCAGACCGTGAAGCACTCTCACCAGAAAGGGAGTCCGTTGAAGATTCGAACCCTGACCGTCGGCGCGCTCGCGGGGGGCGCGCTCGCGCTCACCGGCGCCGCGCCCGCGCTGGCCGACACCGGCAGTACGTTCAAGGACACCATCCACATCGTCAACGACGTCGACAGCGGCCACCACGGCTACTGGGCCCGGCTGAACCTGCACCGGTCGGTCACCATCACCTCGGGCGACACCGACGGCACCTGGACCGTGCAGCTGCACGACCAGGGCACCTTCGCCACCATCGGCGGGGCGGCGAACTCACCCCACGAGGGCGACCGGGTGCGCGGCGTGAAGGGTACCGTGACCGGCGACTACACGCTGACCGTTCACAGCGCGACGCCGCCGTCGACCAAGGGCGTCGGCAACCGGTACGACTACGCGTGCGACGTGCACGGCACCGGCGACCGCGGTACCGACTGCCCGGGCATGCCGGCGTCGACGTCGGACTGGCCGAAGCTCTACTTCGGGCCCGACGCCCAGGTCACCGGCGGCGCCTACCAGTGGACGTACCACACCGACAGCTGCGGCGGGCAGACCTGGACCGACGCCTCGACCAACGGTGACGGTACCGACGCGGACGCGGGCGACATCACCGGCTGCAAGCCGTGCCCGCCGTCGACCTCGCCCAGCAGCTCGCCGTCCGAGTCGCCGTCGCAGGCGCCGAGCGATCAGCCGACGTCGCCGTCCGCGTCGCCGTCGCAGTCCGGCAGCACCGCGCCGTCGTCGTCCGCCTCGGCGCAGCCGTCCCTCACCCCGGCCGGCAACGGCGGCGGCTCCGGCAGCCTGCCGGTGACCGGTACCTCGCTGGGGCTGATCGCCGGTGGCGCGGTCGCGCTGCTCGGCGGTGGTACCGCGCTGCTGGTCCTGACGCGTCGCCGGCGCACCCAGGGCTGACCCGGGCAGGACGCGGGGGCCGGTGGCCCGGTGCGCAGCTGGTGCGCCGGGCCACCGCGGTGCACACGCCGCGGGGACGGCCGGGCGGGTGCGCCTCAGCGGATGTGCCGGCCGGTCAGTGCGCGGGCGATGACCAGCCGCTGGATCTCCGCGGTGCCTTCGAAGATCTGGTAGATCTTGGCGTCCCGGTGCATCCGTTCGACCGGGTGTTCCCGGCTGTAGCCGGCGCCGCCGAGGATCTGGATCGCCCGCTCGGTGGCCCAGACCGCGACGTCGCCGGCCTTCAGCTTGGACATCGAGCCCTGCGCGGCGTCGAACGTCTTGTCGTTGCGCCCCATCCAGGCCGCCCGCCATACCAGCAGCCGGGCCGCGTCGATCTCGGTACGCAGGTCCGCCAGGGTGAACGCGATCGCCTGGTTGTCGACGATGGGTCGGCCGAACTGCTCCCGGGTGCCGGCGTAGTCCAGCGCGTACTCGTAGGCGGCGCGGGCGATGCCGATCGCCTGGGCGCCGACGGTCGGCCGGCTCATCTCGAACGTCCCGAACGCCGCGTGGCCGCGCTCGCCCCGCGCCTCCCGGGCCCGGGCCAGGCGGGCGTCGAGCTTCTCCTTGCCGCCCAGGACGCAGCGGCCGGGCACCCGCACGTCGTCGAAGAACACGTCGGCGGTGTGCGAGGCGTGCAGGCCGTGCTTGCGGATCTTGCGGGTGGACACCACGCCGGCGGTGCCCGGCGGTACCACGAAGGCGGCCTGGCCGCGGCTGCCCAGCTCCGGATCGACCGAGGCCATCACGACGTGCACGTTGGCGATGCCGCCGTTGGTGATCCACGCCTTCTGACCGCTGATCACCCACTCGTCGCTGGCCTGGTCGTAGCGCGCCCGGGTACGCATCGCGCCGACGTCGCTGCCCGCCTCCGGCTCGGACACGCAGTACGCGGCGAGTCTCGGGTCGTCGGCGTCGCCGAAGCAGTCCGGTACCCACTCGGCGAGCTGGTCGGGGGTGCCGGCGGTGAAGATGCCGGCGACCGCGAGGGTGGTACCGAAGATGGACATGCCGATGCCGCCGTCGCCCCAGAACAGTTCCTCGTTGGCGATCGGCATGGACAGCCCGGTCGGGTCGGCCCACAGCTCGGCGATCGTCTCGAACCCGTACAGCCCGATCTTCGCGGCCTCGCGGATGATCTCCCACGGGGTCTCTTCGCGCTCGTCCCACTCGGCGGCGGCGGGCCGCACCACGTCGGCGGCGAACCCGTGCACCCAGTCGCGCAGGTCGCGCTGCTCCTCGGTCAGCTCCATCGAGAACATCGGGGCATCAGGCCTTCGGGATGTCGAAGTAGCTCGTGAGGCCGGCGCCGAGGGCGAGGTCGCCGGCCAGCTTCAGCTTGCGGGTCATGAACAGCGCCGGGCCGGACGCGTTGCCGGACACCAGTTTCAGGAACGAGACCGGGTCGGTGCTGATGGACAGCCGTGGCTTGGCGTCGGTGGGCGCCCCGACGGTGCAGGTGCCGTTGTCGATGACCTGCTCGTACTCGTCGTCCGGGTCGCCGGTGATGGTCCACCGGATCACCGCGGACAGGGTGCCGGCCCGCTCGGCGCGCAGCCGGCTGGACATCCGGCCGAACACCTCGTCCAGCACCGCGCGCCGGTGCGGCCCGCTCATCGCGGCCTCCAGCTCGCCCTTGGACGCCTGCTTGACCATCCGGGCGAACTCGTCCGGTGTCATGCCCGCGAAGTCCACCGTGGACAGATCCAGCACCATCGATCTCTCCCCACTTACTCACAAGTAACCCTACTTCGGAGTAAGGTTAGTGGTCGGACCGCTAAGGTGGCAAGGGTGAGCGGGGAGGCGACCACCAGGCGCAAGCGGCTGCCGCGCGCGGTGCGCGAGCAGCAGATGATGGACGCGGCGGTGGTCGTGTTCGCCCGGCAGGGATTCCACGCCGCGTCGATGGACGAGGTCGCCGAGCGCGCCGGCATCTCCAAACCGATGCTCTACCTCTACCTGGGCAGCAAGGAAGAGCTGTTCCTCGCCTGCATCCGGCGCGAGGCCGACCGGGTGCGCACCGCGATCGTCTCCGCGCTCGACGACGAGCACGGCGCCGACCTGCCACCCGACCGCGCCCTCTGGTACAGGCTGAGTGCCTTCTTCGCCGTCGTCGCGCAGCACCGGGACGCCTGGCGGGTGCTGCACCAGCAGGCACCGGCGCACGGCGAACCGTTCGCCGGCGAGGTCGCCGCGCTGCGGTCGGCCATCGTCGAGTTCGTCACGGTACTGATCGAGCGGGCCGTCGCCGAGCGCCATCCGCGCGGCCGGCGGCGGCCCACCGCCGACGATCTCGGTGCGTTGGCACACAGCCTGATCGGCGCCTGCGAGGCGCTCGCCGACTGGTCGGTGACCCGGCCCGACGAGAACCCCGACGTCACCAGCGCCCGGCTGATGAACTTCGCCTGGCTCGGCCTGGACAACCTGCTCCGCGGCACCCACTGGCCCCGCCCCCGCTGACCCGCACGACGGTACGCCGCCCGCGGCGCGCCGGTCACGGGCCGGCATGGTGGCACTCGCCGCGACGGTACGCCGGCCGCGGTGCGGCGCGGTGACGGTCACCGCCCCGTGCCTCAGCGCGGCGCGGTGACCTGCCCCGACAGCAGCAACCGGTCGGCCGGATCGGTCAGGGTGAACGTGATCGCGTCGGCGCCGATCCGGGCGCCGAAGCCGACCCGGCCGGGCAGCCGTACCGGACGGCGGAACCACACGGTGGCCTCGCCGCGCTCGGGCAGCCGTCCCCCCAGCGCCGCCAGGCAGCGCGCCGCGGACCACATGCCGTGCGCGATCGCGGTACGAAAGCCGAACGGCCGGGCGGTCACCGCGGACAGGTGAATCGGGTTGCGGTCACCGGACACCGCCGCGTACCGCCGGCCCAGTCCGGCCGGCAGCCGCCACCAGGCCTCCGCCGGCAGCGGCTCGCCGTCGGGTGCGGCCGGAGCGTCCACCGTGGACCGGAGCCGGACGGATCGGCTCAGGTAGGTGGAGCGGCCGAGCCAGACCTCGTCGCCGCCGGCGCGTACCCGGGTGAGTACGTCGATGGTGGCGCCGCGGTGGTGCGCCGCGAGGTTCGCCGCGGACACCTCGACGTCGAGGACCTCGTCGACCTCGACCGGGCGGTACCAGGTGAACACCTGTCGGGTGTGCACCAGCCCGGGCAGCCGGAACGGGAAGTCGCGGCCGGCCATCAGCGCCAGCGCGGGCGCGAAACCGAGCAGGTGCGGGTAGGCCGGCGGCACCGGCCCGGTCAGGGTGCAGCCGCAGACCCGGGCGTAGCGCAACAGGTGCGCCGGGTCGATCCGGACGTCGTCCCGGCGCACCACCGTGGCCGGCGCGGTCGTGGCGGCCGGCCGGGGCAGCAGCCCGCGCAGGTACGAGGCGGCGAGTCCCATCGCGCGTTCCCTTCTCCAGCAGGCGACGGGTCCCGTCGCTGGCGCCTTCGGCGGCTGGTGACCTGCTGCGGCTGGCGGTCAGGCACCGAGCAGGCTCTGCCCGCAGACCCGGATGGTCTGGCCGGTGATGCCGCCCGAGTCCGGCGCGGCGAGCCAGCTCACCGCCTCCGCGACGTCGACCGGCAGGCCACCCTGGGCGAGGCTGTTGGCGCGCCGCCCGACCTCCCGTACCGCCAGCGGCATGCCCGCGGTCATCCGGGTCTCGATGAAACCCGGCGCGACCGCGTTGATGGTGCCGCCGCGCCGCGCGAGCACCGCCGCGTACGCCTCGACCAGGCCGATCACGCCCGCCTTGCTGGTGGCGTAGTTGGTCTGGCCGGCCGCGCCGGCGATGCCGTTGAGCGAGGACAGGCAGACGATCCGGGCGCCGGGGCGCAGCGCCGCCGGGTCCTCCAGCAGCGCGGCGGTGAGCCGCTGCGGCGCGAGCAGGTTGACCGACAGCACGGTGTCCCACTCCGAAGCGGTCATCTTCGCCAGCGTCCGGTCCCGCAGCACGCCGGCGTTGTGCACCACGATGTCGACCCCGTCGTACCGCTGGGTCAGGTACGCGACGAGTTCGCGCGGCGCGGTCGGCGCGGTGATGTCCAGGTGCAGCGAGCTGCCGCCGACCCGGTTCGCGACCGCCGCCAGTGCCTCGCCCTGCGCCGGTACGTCCAGGCAGACCACGGTGGCGCCGTCGGCGGCGAGCGTCTCCGCGATCGCCGCGCCGATCCCCTGCGCCGCACCGGTGACCAGCGCCGTCCGGCCGGCCAGCGGCCGTTCGGCATCGACGGTGCCGCCGGCGGGTGCCGGGCCGACGTCGACGACCTGACCGGACACGTACGCCGAGCGCGGTGACAGCAGGAACCGCAGCGTGCTGCCCATCGAGGACTCCGCACCGGCGGCGACGCGCAGCAGCGAGACGGTGGCGCCGCGGCCGACCTCCTTGCCCAGCGACCGCACGAATCCGGTCAACGCGCGGCGGGCCAGGTGCGACGCGACGTCGGGGGCCTCGGCGGGCGGGCGGCCGAGTATCAGTATCCGACCGCCGGTGCGCAGCGACCGCACCCGCGGCCCGAGGAACTCCCGAAGGCCACCCAGCGCGGTGGCGTCGGTGATCGCGGACGCGTCGTACACCAGCGCCGCGGGGTGTTCGGCGGAGGCCACGAACTCGACGCCGGTGCCGGCGAGCGCGACACGCACGGCGTCCGCCAGCTCCCCGGCACCGCTGGCCGCGGGACGATCGGTGCCGTCGCCGGCCGCGGAACCGGCACCGGCTTCGGTTGCGGCGCTACCGGCCGCGGAACCGGGTTCGGTTGCGGCGCTACCGGCCGCACCGGAATCGGGACCGCCACCGGCGGTGGCGACGGGGCTCTCGCCGCCGCCGAGCACGATCGGCCCCGGCACCTCGGCCGGCCGCTGCGGGTCGCGGCGGGGCAGCACCGCGGGGCGCGGCAGGCCGAGGCGCCGGGCGATCGCCCGGCCGGGACCGGCGGAGGTGAAGCGCTGATATCGGTCGACCATGCCGACATCCTTACTTGCGAGTAAGTCTACCCGCAAGTATGGTCTGCGCCGTGAGGGTCGGCGTGCTCGGCGGCAACCGCATCCCGTTCGCCAAGGCGAACGGGCACTATGCCACCGCAACCAACCAGGACATGCTCACCGCCGCGCTGGACGGGCTGGTGGCCCGGTTCGGGCTGGCCGGTGAGCGGCTCGACGAGGTGGTCGGCGGCGCGGTGCTCAAGCACAGCCGCGACTTCAACCTCACCCGGGAGGCGGTGCTCGGCTCCCGCCTCGACCCGACGACCCCGGCGTACGACCTGCAACGGGCCTGCACGACCAGCCTGGAGGCGGCCGTCGCGGTGGCCAACAAGATCGAGCTGGGCCAGGCGGAGGCCGGCGTCGCCTGCGGCACCGACACCACCTCGAACGTGCCGATCGAGCTCAACGACGACCTGCGCGAGGTGCTGCTCGCCGCCAACCGGGCCCGCGGGGTGCTCGGCAAGGCACGCGCGCTGACCGGGCTGCGGCCGGGGCAGATCGTGCCGGCGATCCCGCGCAACGCCGAGCCGCGTACCGGCCTGTCGATGGGCGAGCACGCCGCGCGCACCGCCCGGCACTGGCAGATCGGCCGCACCGAGCAGGACGAGCTCGCCGCAGCGAGCCACCGCAACCTGGCCGCGGCGTACCGGGCGGGGCTGTTCGACCATGAAGTGACGCCCTACCTGGGGCTGCGGCAGGACGAGATCCTGCGTCCGGACGCGAGCGTCGAGACGCTGGCCGGCCTGCGGACCGTGTTCGGGTCGGACACGATGACCGCCGGCAACTCCACCCCGCTGTCCGACGGCGCCGCCGCGGTGCTGCTCGGCTCCGACGAGTGGGCGAAGCGGCACCGGATCCCGGTGCTCGCCCATCTGGTCGACGCGGCCAGCGGCGCGGTCGACTTCGTGCACGGCGACGACGGGCTGCTCACCACCCCGGTGTACCTGGTGCCGAAGCTGTTGGCGCGCAACGGGCTCACCCTCGACGACATCGACCTGTTCGAGCTGCACGAGGCGTTCGCCTCGCAGGTACTCGCCACCCTGGCGGCGTGGCGCGACCCGGAGTTCGGCCGGCAACGCCTGGGGTTGCCCGGCGCGTTCGGCGAGCTGGACCGCGATCGGCTCAACGTGGCCGGATCGTCGCTCGCGACCGGGCACCCGTTCGCCGCGACCGGGGCCCGGATCGTCGCCACCACGGCCCGACTGCTGCACGAGCGGGGCGCGAGACGCGGCCTGATCTCGATCTGCGCGGCCGGCGGGCAGGGCGTGGTCGCCCTGCTGGAACGGCCGGCGCCGGCCCGCAAGCGCCCGGCCCGGCGGACGGCGGCGCGTTAAGAGGTGGCGTGATGGTGGCGGAGTACGGTATCCCGGCGCTGGTCGATCCGCCGAGCGCGGGCGGTCTCGCCGACAGCGTGTACGCCACCGCCGCCCGCGCACCGCAGCTGGTGCTGTTTCGCCGCCGCACCGGCTCGGGCTGGGCCGACGTGACCGCGGCGCGGTTCGGCACCGAGGTACGGGCTGTCGCGGCCGGCCTGGTCGCGATCGGCGTCCGGCCCGGCGACCGGGTGGCGCTGATGTCGCGCAACCGGTACGAGTGGGCGGTGCTCGACTACGCGATCGCCTCGGTGGCGGCGGTCAGCGTGCCGATCTATCCGACCTCGTCGGCTGCACAGGTGGCCTGGATCCTGCGCGACTCGGGCGCGGTCTGCTGCGTCACCGAGACCGCCGGACACACCGCGACGGTGACCGCCGCCGGGCGTACGACCAGCGCCGATGCGGGCGAGTCGACTGCTGTCACCGGTGGCCGGAGCGATGCGGCCGTCGGCGGTGGATTGCCGGCGCTGGCCCACCGGTTCGAGCTGGACTCGGGCGGGCTCGACGAGTTGCGCCGGCGCGGCACCGCGGTCGACGGGTCCACGGTGGACGCCCGGCGGGCGTCGGTGGGGCCGGGCGACGCGGCGACGATCATCTACACCTCCGGTACCACCGGACGGCCGAAGGGCTGCGTGCTCACCCACGCGAACCTGATGGCGGAAGCGGACAACGCCACCGAACTGCTGTACCCGGTGTTT
This sequence comes from Actinocatenispora thailandica, assembly GCF_016865425.1. Classification (NCBI taxonomy): domain Bacteria; kingdom Bacillati; phylum Actinomycetota; class Actinomycetes; order Micromonosporales; family Micromonosporaceae; genus Actinocatenispora; species Actinocatenispora thailandica. Next base: position 4,520,704 of record NZ_AP023355.1, read on the forward strand.
CGCGCGGTGTCCCGCCGCCCGGCGAGCACCGTGCTGTTCCTGCCGCTGGCACACGTGTTCGGCCGGGTGATCCAGGTCGGTTGCGTGCGGGCCGAGGTGTGCGTCGGCCACTCCCCCAGCGTCAAACCGGCCGAGCTGCTGCCCGACCTCGCCTCGTTCCGGCCCACCTTCCTGCTGGCCGTGCCGTACGTGTTCGAGAAGGTGTTCCACACCGCTCGGGCCACCGCGGAGGACCTCGGCCGGGCCGCGTCGTTCGACCGCGCGGCGCGGATCGCCACCGCGTACGGCGCGGCGCTGGAGCGGCGGGTCAACGGCACCGGGCGCGGGCCGGGGCTGCGGTTGCGGGCCGCGCACGCGCTCTACGACCTGCTGGTGTACCGCCGGGTCCGGGCGGCGCTGGGCGGCCGGGTCCGGTATGCCATCAGCGGCGGCGCGATGCTCGGCCGCCGCCTCGCGCTGTTCTTCGCCGGTGCCGGCATCGTGGTGTACGAGGGGTACGGGCTGACCGAGACGACCGCCGCCGCGACCGTCAACCCGCCGCTGGCGCCCCGGTTCGGCAGCGTCGGCCGGCCGCTGCCCGGTACCACCGTGCGGGTCGACGAGCACGGCGAGGTGCTGGTGCGCGGGCCGCAGGTGTTCGCCCGGTACTGGGGCGGCGACGAACCGGTGACCGCGGACGGCTTCCTCGCCACCGGCGACCTCGGCGAGCTGGACGACGACGGGTACCTGACGATCACCGGGCGGGCCAAGGAGATCCTGGTGACCACCGGCGGCAAGAACGTGGCTCCCGGCCCGCTGGAGGACGCGGTACGGGCCGACCCGCTGGTCAGCCAGTGCCTGGTGGTCGGCGACAACCGGCCGTACGTGGCGGCGCTGGTCACCCTGGACCCCGAGGCGGCGCAACGGTTCGCCGAGCGTGGCGGCGATGTCGAGGCGGCGGTGCAGCGCGCGATCGACCGGGCCAACGACACGGTGTCGCGGGCCGAGTCGATCCGCCGGTTCCGGCTGCTCGACGAGGACTTCACCGAGCAGAACGGGCTGCTCACCCCGTCGCTGAAGATGCGCCGAGACCGCATCGTCGCGGCGTACGCGCGGCAGCTCGACGACCTGTACGCAGCACGGACCGCCCCGGTTCCCGCGCAGCCCGGGGCGGTCGGATCGGACGCATCGAGGGACGACCGAATGCACACCTAGGGGTGGTGGTCCAGGGTGGACCCGAGGCAACCGGAAGGCGATCTGGTCGGCGAGACGCGGGTGACCGTGTGGCCGGCGGCGAAACCGTGGGGCTCGGGCGGCCGGGCGTTCCTCGGGCTGTGCTTCGTCCTGCTGGTGGTGGCGCTGCTGGCGGTCTCCGTCGGCGCGTACCGGAAGGTGTTCACGCCCGCCGTCATGGTCACCGTACTGACCGATCACACCGGCCTGCAGCTGGACCGCAACGCCGACGTGAAGCTGCGCGGCGTGGTCGTCGGACAGGTCCGCGAGATCGGCGCGGACGGCCGCACCGCCCGGCTGACCGTCGCGCTCGACCCCGGCTCGGTACCGCGGATCCCGTCCAACGTGTCCGCCTCGATGCTGCCCAAGACGCTGTTCGGGGAGAAGTACGTGTCGCTCGCCGCGCCGGCACATCCCTCCGGTACCCCGATCGCGGCCGGCGCGGTGGTGCACCAGGACCGGTCGGCCTCGGCGGTGGAGCTGGAACGCGTGTTGAACGCCGCGCTGCCGCTGCTCCAGGCGGTACCGCCGGAGAAGGTGTCGGCGACGCTGACCGCGCTGGCCACGGCGCTGCGGGGCCGCGGCGCGCAACTCGGCGACACCCTGGTCACGCTCGACCGGTACCTGACGGTGCTGAACGCCAACCTGCCCACGATCCGCGCGGACGTGCGCAAGCTCGCCGACGTGCTCGACACGTACACCGGGGCGCTGCCGGATCTGATGGCGGTACTGGCCAACCTGACGGTGACCGCGTCGACGGTCTCCGAGCAGCGTGCCGCGCTGTCCGAGTTCTGGTCCGAGACGACCGGACTGGCCGACACCGCGACGCCGTTCCTGCAGCGGCACGAGGGCCGGCTGATCCAGCTCGGCCACCTCAGCCGGCCGCTGCTGTGGGTGCTCGCCGAGTACGCACCCGAGTACCCGTGCCTGACCGCCGCCGCGGTGAAGCTGCAGCCCAACATCGAAGGTGCCTTCGACACCGGCCGGCTGCACATCACCCTGGAGATCACCCGCGACTCGGGCAAGTACCTGCCGGGCGACGAGCCGGTCAACCTGGCCGACCTCGGCCCGAAGTGCTGGGGTCTGCCGGACCATCCACCGGTGCCGGCGCCGGAGGCGCCCATCGACGACGGGTACGACCGGAGCGCCGACCACGGCGGTGTGGTGAGCGGGCTGCCGCAGGTGCCGATCGTGCGCGGCAAGGACGTGCCGCCGGACTCGTTCGGCCAGGGCGGCGGCACCGGCAGCGTCGAGATGGGCTACGCGGGTACCGCCGAGGAACGTGCCGTGGTCGATCCGCTCGTCGCCGCCGCCACCGGCCGCAACGTCACCGACCTCGGCGACATCACCGACCTGCTGTGGGGGCCGCTGCTGCGCGGCGCCCGCGTCGACGCCCGCTGACCCACGATGCGTATATGTGCGCAGAGCCGGCTCTGCGCACATATACGCACCAGCCGTGGTGCACTGGTGTGCGCAGAGCAAAGGACCGCACAACACCACCTCTGCTCGGTCAGCCTCCGCCCGGTCAGCCTCCGCCCGGTCAGCCTCCGCCCGGTCAGCCTCCGCCCGGTCAGCCTCCGCCCGGTCAGCCTCCGCTCGGTCAGCCCAGCACGGCCCGGTAGAACGACGACTCCAGGAACGCGGTCAGCCGCTCCCGCGACACCGGGCCGCCGGGGATCCAGGAGATGATGGCCTCCTCGGTGAAGGCCAACCAGGAACGGACCGCGATCGGTAGCAGCGCATCGTCGGGGTCGCCGCCGAGTTCGGCGATGCCGGCCATGATCCGGTCGACCAGCGCGCCGCGGGTCCGGTCGAAGATCTCCTGCATGGCGGCGTCCCCGCTGGCCGCGCCGCGCACCAGGGACAGGTACACCTCGCGCCGGGACGAGACGTAGTCGACCGAATCCTCGATCGAGGCACGCAGCTGCCGCGCCGACGGGAGCGCCGGGTCGGGGTCGGTGCCCTGCAACAGCCCGGCGGCCGCGGCCTGCACCACGGCGAGCTGGAAGCGCCGTTTGGAGCCGAAGTAGTGGAACAGCAGTGACCGGGAGATGCCCGCCGCGGCGGCGATCTCGTCCAGGTTGATGTCGTACAGGCTGGCCTTCGACAGCGCCTGCACGCCCAGCTCGACCAGCTGGGCGCGGCGGGCGTCCGGGTCGAGCCGGGTACGCCGGGGCACCGACACGGTCGCCCTCCCCTCTCGCGTCGCGGGGTGTTGCGGGCAAATCGGACCTGCTCGCCCTTGACGTCGCGACACCGTCAGCCTAGCTTATTGACTAACGGTCAATAGTGGGAAGCGTAGGCCACCCATGAACGAACACCACGACGACGAACACCACGACGACGAACACCACGACGACGAACACCACGACGTGCTCATCGTCGGCGCCGGGTTCTCCGGCCTCGGCGCCGCCGTCCGGCTGCGTCAGGCCGGCCGGCACGACTTCGTCGTCCTGGAGCGTGCCGACGACGTCGGCGGCACCTGGCGCGACAACGACTACCCCGGCGCCGCCTGCGACGTGCCGTCACACCTCTACTCGCTGTCGTTCGCGCCCAACCCGCGCTGGAGCCGGTCGTTCTCCCCGCAACCGGAGATCCGCCAGTACCTTCGGGATCTGGTGGCACGCTACGACCTGACGCCGCACCTGCGGCTCGGCCACGACCTGCTCGAGGCGCGGTGGGACGAGGCGACCGCTCGCTGGCGGGTGCGAACCGGCCAGGGCAGCTTCACCGGCCGGGTGCTGGTGCTCGGTACCGGGCCGCTGTCCGCACCGAAGCTGCCGGCGATCGACGGGCTCGACGACTTCGCCGGTACCACGTTCCACTCCGCGCGCTGGCGGCACGACCACGACCTGACCGGCCGGCGCGTCGCGGTGATCGGCACCGGCGCCTCGGCGATCCAGTTCGTGCCGCGCATCGCCGGGACGGTCCAGCGGCTGACCGTCTTCCAGCGCACCCCGCCGTGGATCATCCCGCGCAACGACCGGCCGATCAGCGGCCTGGAGCAGTGGCTGTACCAGCACCTACCACCGGCCCGGTTGGCGGTGCGCGCCGGCATCTACACCGCCCGGGAGACGCTGGCGGTCGGCATGACGCTGCAGCCCCCGCTACTCGACGCCGTGGCCGCCCTCGCCCGCGGCCACCTCCGCCGGCAGGTCCCCGACCCCGCGCTGCGCGACCGGCTGCGACCCGACTACCGGATCGGCTGCAAGCGCATCCTGCTGTCCGACGACTTCTACCCGGCCCTGGCCCGGGACAACGTCGAGCTCGTCACCGACTCGATCGACCGGATCGAGCCGGACGCGGTGCGCACCGCCGACGGCCGCCGGCACCCGGTCGACACCATCGTGTTCGGTACCGGCTTCGAGGCGACCCGGCCACCGATCGCCGCGGCCGTCACCGGACGCGACGGGGTGCGGCTGGCCGACGCCTGGGCGGACGGGATGAGCGCCTACCGCGGCTCCACGGTGGCCGGCTTCCCGAACCTGTTCCTGCTCATCGGCCCGAACACCGGGCTCGGTCACACGTCGATGATCTACATCATCGAGTCCCAGCTCAACTACCTGGTGACCGCACTGTCCAAGATGGACCAGCACGGCGTCGCCGCGATGGAGGTCGACGCGGGCGCGCAGCACGCGTACAACGAGGCGCTGCAACGGCGGCTCGGCAGCACCGTCTGGAACACCGGCGGTTGCGCCAGCTGGTACCTGGACGCGAACGGGCGCAACACCACCCTGTGGCCGTCGTTCACCTGGCGGTTCCGCCGGCTGACCCGCAACTTCGACCCGCGCGGCTACCACCTGCGCACCGAGCAGGAGGTGGCGGCCCGATGCACGCCGCAGACACCCGTACGGTGATCGCACCGGATGGCACCCGGCTCGCCGCGTACGTCAGCGGCCCGGCGGACGCCGGCACCACGCTGGTACTCGCGCACGGCTGGACCCTCACCTCCGTCGCCTGGCGCCCGGTGATCGCCCAGCTGCACCGGATCGCGCCACACCTGCGCGTCGTCGCGTACGACCAGCGACACCACGGCGACTCCGGCCGTGGCGACTCGACGCTGTCGATCGACCTGCTCGGTGCCGATCTCGGTGCGGTCGTCGACCAGCTGGCGCCGGACGGCCGGCTGCTGCTCGGCGGTCACTCGATGGGCGGCATGACGGTGCTGGCGCTCGCCGCCGCCCACCCCGAACTGATCGACGACCGGGTCGACGGGGTGCTGCTGGTCGGCACCTCCGCCGGCGACCTGGCCGGCGACCGGGGCGGGCTACTGGCGCTGTTCGGCGGCCCGGTCGGCGCCGCGCTGGCCACCTGTTCGTCCCTCGTGGACGGTGCCCGGAGGTTCGCCGCGCCGGTGCTGCCGGCGTACCGGCGGGCGCTGGGGCCGTTGCTGTTCGGCCCGATCGCCGCGCCGGAGGTGGTCCGGGTCGGCACCGAGCTGATCTTCGGCTGCCGGATCCGTACCGTGGTCGAGTTCGTCCCGGCGCTGCGCGGCCACGACAAGCGCAACGCCCTCGGGCCCCTCGCGGCGGTCCCGGTGCACGTGTTCGTCGGCCGGTACGACCGGCTCACGCCGCCGCGGCACGCCCGGTACCTCGCCGAGCACATCGACGGCGCGCAGCTCACCGTGCTGCCGCACTGCGGGCACATGCTCACCCTGGAGTGCCCGCAGCTGCTCGCCCGAACCATCGCCGCACTGGTGCAGCGGCGGGAAGGAGACCGGGATGCGTCGATCCCTGCGTGACGCCGTCGTGCTCGTCACCGGACCGGCCCGCGGCATCGGCGAGCGCGTCGCCCGGCTCGCCGCCGCCCGCGGCGCCCGGCTGGCGCTGGTCGGGCTGGAGGCCGCCCGGCTCGCCGCCCTCGCGGCCGAACTCGGTGACCGGCACAGCTGGTACCGCTGTGACGTGACCGACCAGGCCGAGCTGGACGCCGCGGTGGCCGGCACGATCGACCGGTACGGGCGGATCGACGTCGTCGTCGCCAACGCCGGCATCGCCAACAACGGCACGGTCGCGGTCAACCCGGCGGACGCGCTCGCCCGCACCGTGGAGGTGAACCTGATCGGCGTGATGCGTACCGTCTCGGCGACCCTGCCGGCGCTGCGGGAGAGCCGCGGTTACGCGTTGCTGGTCTCCTCCGCCGCGGCGTTCACCGTGCTGCCCGGCATGGCGGCGTACTGCGCGTCCAAGGCCGGCGTCGAGCAGTTCGGCAACGCGCTACGGCTGGAGGTGGCGCACCACGGCGTGGCGGTCGGCACCGCGCACCCGATCTGGGTGGACACCGACCTGGTCCGCGACCAGCAGCACGACCTGCGCACCTTCCGCGCGGTGGTGCGCAGGCTGCCCTACCCGCTCAACACCACCATCACCGTCGAGAAGTGCGCACTGTCCATCGTGGACGGTATCGAGCGCCGTGCCCGCCGGGTGTACGCGCCGCGTTCGCTCGCCGCCGTCCAGGCGCTGCGCACCATCTACACCGGGCCGGTCGCCGGCGCGGTGCTCGCCCGCGGCGCCCGCACCAGAGTGCCGGAGCTGGAGGCCGAGGTACGCGCGCTGGGCCGCTCTTTCGGATCCCGCAGCGCCGCGGACCGCTGAGCATGGCGCCGCGGCCGGCCGGGAGGGGGAGGCCGGCCGCGGCACCGGTCATCAGGCCATCAGCGCGGTGCGCAGGATGCCACCGGACAGCGCGCACCAGGTGTTGGTGCCGACGAGGCCGTTCACCGTCACGTGGTGCAGCCCCTGCAGGTTGGCGATCGCCGCCGCGGTGGCGGTGTCGAAGGTCCCGGTCGCCGACACCTGGTCGTACCCCTTGTGCTGGAGCAGCTGCTGCACGCCGACCACCCGCTCCCCGGTGTCGCCCGGCCCGAGCGGCGCCACCAGCGTCTCCCAGGTCTTCGTGGTCAGGGTGGCGTCCTGGTCGACCGGCAGCGAGTTCCTCGCCTGCCAGTCCTGCACCGCCGCCACCGTGTCGGCGCCGAAGACACCGTTCGCGGTGAGCTGGTAGCCGCGCGCGTTGAGCAGGTGCTGGGCCAGCTTGACGACCGGCCCACCGACGAACTTCCAGATGTCCGGCCAGCGCCGCTCCGGCGCCGCCGACGCGGTCTCTCCCAACCCGTCCAGCACCGAGCGGCGGATGCCGGGGAACATCCGGTAGAACGCGATGCCGGGGCAGTCGGTGTCCCGGAAGTCCCAGTGCCCGAAGATGTCGTACGCGTGCAGCCCGTACTGCTGGCAGACGGTGACGCACAGCGCGGTCAGCGAGCTGACCAGGGCGGCCGGCGGCGTCACGGTGACGTAGGTGCCCTCGTTCTCGATGCCGATCGCGTTGCCGTTCTCGCCCGGGCAGTGCGCCGCGACCACCTGCTGCTTGCCGGCGGTCAGCGTCTCCAGGCTGCGATGCCGGCCCTCCAGCACGTACCCGCCGCGGCTGACGGTGAAGTGCTGCCCGGTGTCCGCCCAGCCGTTGGTGTCCATGTGCAGGTCCTGGCAGTCCCGGGCGAGCTGCTCGGCGTGCGCCTGGGAGTAGTCGGTGACGTTCGGGAACGCCATGTGGTGCACGATGATCTTGTTGGTGACGTTGCCGCTGAGCTGGATCGTACTGGACGGTGGCCGGGCACCCCACTCGTCGCACCCGATGATCGTGTCCAGCTCGCTGTTCGGGCGCAGCCGCGCGGCCCTCGCGCGGGGCGTCGCCGGATCGGCGCCCGCGGCGGCCGCACCGGCGAGCCCCAGCCCACCGCCGACCACGGCGACGGTCGCGGTACCCAGGGTGGCCTTCAGCAGCGTCCGGCGGTCCAGCTCGGCTCGGTCGTGCGACATGCCGCCTCCACACGTAGGTAAGAGTTTGCAGAAATGTCGGATCCGACCGAAGAATATTGCCAGCTACGCCGTGGCGCTACCCGGGAAACCACTCGAATCGGGCGGCGGGCGAGCTCGGTCTCGTCTCGACCACGCGGGTGCGCACCGCCAACGTGATCGACGCCGGAGTCACGATCCGCACCCGGGCCGGACCGCACCCGGTCGACACGACCGTGCCGGACGATCGTGGCCGGTACTCAGCGCCGCGCCGGGTTGCGGCGCCGACGCAGGTGCAGCTCGATGACCAGGACGTTCGGGACCCCTGCGCCGCGCCGCACACGCCACCGTCTCCGGCCGCGTCTTCCCCGAGAACAAGTTTGATACATCTTCGGCTAGCCAAAAGAACATATCAAACTCGGGCGGTTCGTGACGTCCGTCGTACGCTCGGTGGGTGTTGTTGGAGCATCGAGGGGCCCGGCCGGTCGTACCGGAGTCCGCGTACGTGGCACCGACCGCCGTGCTGTGCGGGGCCGTGGTGCTCGGCGAGCGCGTCCGCGTCCTGCACGGCGCGGTGCTGACCGCCGAGGACGGCGAGGTGCAGGTCGGTTCGGACGTGGTGGTGATGGAGAACGCGCTGGTCCGCGGGCGGGCCGGGCACCCGGCAGTGGTCGGCGACGCGGTGCTGATCGGCCCGCACGCGCACCTGAACGGAGCGCGCGTCGAGGACGAGGTGTTCGCCGCCACCGGCGTGTCGATGTTCCCGGGCGCGGTCGCCGGGACCCGGTCGGAACTGCGCATCAACAGCGTGCTGCACGTCAACTCCCGGCTGGCCGCCGACGCGGTGCTGCCGATCGGCTGGATCGCGGTCGGTGACCCGGCGCAGCTGTTCCCGCCGGACCGGCACGGCGAACTGTGGAAGATCCAGCGCGGTCTCGACTTCCCCGGCACCGTGTACGGCGCCGACCGCGACACGTCGATGCGGTCGCTGATGGCCCGGCAGGTCGAGTTCTACGGCGCGCACCGCGACGACCGCCGCCTCGACGAGTGAGGCGCCCGGCGGCCCGGCGAGCGGTGCCGGGGAGGGCCGACACCGCGGCGGCCGGGGGTCACAGGGCGTCGAGGGCGCGTTCGATGCGGCGGTCGGAGATCGGGTACGGGGTGCCGAGGCTCTGCGCGAAGTAGGAGACGCGCAACTCCTCCAGCATCCACCGGATCGCGGTCAGCTCGGCGCTCGGCGGGCGCTGCGCGCGGACGTCGTCGTACTCGGCGGTCAGCTCGCGGACCCGGGTCATCTGCTCCCGGTCGCGCTGCGGGTTGGCGGGCAACCGATCCAGCCGTTTGTCCACAGCGGACAGATAGCGCGGCAGGTCGGCGAGGCGCTGCCAGCCGGTCTCGGCGACGAACCCGGCGTGTACCAGCCCGGCCAGCTGCTGCTTGATGTCGGCGAGCGCGCCGACCAGCAACACGTTGTTGGTGTTGGCGACCCGGGCGAGCACCCGCCGGTGCGCGGCGAGGATCTTCTCCACCGCGGTCAACGCGCCGAGCACCATCGGGTTCAGGTTGGCGCGGACCGCGTCGCGCAGCCGGCCGAACCCCGCCTCGTCGTAGCCGGGGCCGCCGGCGTCGGCGATCAGCTTGTCCGCGGCGCAGTCGGTACAGTCGGCGAGCAGCGCGGCGACGCTGCCGTCCGGGTTGGTGGACAACGCCAGCTTGCTGGTGTTGGACAGGTTGGCCAGCACGTACTTCGCCGGCGACGGGATGGACAGCAGAATCAGCCGGCGGGTGCCGCGCCACATCTGCTCGCGCTGCGCGGCCGGGGTGTCGGCCAGCCGTACCGACACCGTGTCGCCGTCGTCGTGCAACGTCGGGTAGGCCCGGACGTGCTGGCCGCCGACGCTCTGCTCGTACAGCTGGGGCAGTTCGCCGATCGTCCAGTCGGTCAGGCCGGTGCGCTCGATTCCCTGCACCGAGGCGGTGAGCGCGCTGCGCGCCTGCTCGGCGAGCTGGTCCTTGAGAGCGCCGAGGTCGCGGCCGGTGGCGACCGGGTCACCGCCGCCGTCCTCGACGACGTAGTGCGGGCGCAGGTGCGCCGGCAGCGCGTCCAGCTGCCAGGCCTCGCGCGGCACGTGCACCCCGAGCATGTCGCGCAGGCCGCGCTCGATCGCGGTCAGCAGCGGGCCGTCGGCCGGCGAGATGCGCGCCAGCAACGCCCGGGCGGTGTCCGGTACCGGCACCAGCGAGCGGCGCAGCTGCTTCGGCAACCCCTTGAGCAGCGCGGTGACCAGCTCCTCGCGCAGCCCGGGTACCTGCCAGTCGAGCTGCTCGCCGCGCACCTGGCCGAGCACGGCGAGCGGCACGTGCACGGTGACCCCGTCGTCCGCGGTGCCGGGCTCGAACGCGTACGACAGCGGCAGCCGCAGGCCATCGGAGTGCCACTCGTCCGGGTACGCCTCGGCGCTGACCGCGCCCGCCGCGTCGGTGACGAGCATGTCCGGGGTGAAGGTCAGCAGCTCCGGCTGCTCGCGCCGGGTCTTCTTCCACCACGCGTCGAAGTGCCGGCCGCTGACCACCTCGGCGGGGATCCGGGCGTCGTAGAACTCGTACAGGGTGTCGTCGTCGACCACGATGTCCCGGCGCCGGGACCGGTTCTCCAGGTCGGCGACGTCCTCCCGGAGCCGCTGGTTGGCGGCGAAGAACTGGTGGTGCGTCTCCCAGTCGCCGTCCACCAGGGCGTGCCGGATGAACAGGTCGCGGGCCACCTCGGGGTCGATCCGGCCGTAGTTCACCTTGCGGCGCGGCACGATCGGCACCCCGTAGAGGGTGACCTTCTCGTACCCGACGACCGCGGCCTGGCGTTTCTCCCAGTGCGGCTCGGAGTACGTGCGCTTGACCAGGTGCCCGGCCAGCGCCTCCACTGTGGACGGATCGATGCCGGCGACCACCCGGGCCCACAGCCGGGAGGTCTCCACCAGCTCGGCGGCCATCACGAACTGCGGCTGCTTGCGCGCCAGCGCCGACCCCGGGAAGATGGCGAACTTCGCGCCCCGGGCGCCCAGGTACTCCACCGGGCCGCGGGCCTTCTGCTGCTTCTTGCGTTCGGTGTCCTTGAGCCCGATGTGCGACAGCAGGCCGGACAGCAACGCGGTGTGCACCCGGTCGGCCGGTGCGTCGGTGCTGTTGCGCTCGATGCCCATCCCGCGGATCACCTGGCGCAGCTGGGCGTGCAGGTCCTGCCACTCCCGTACCCGGAGGTAGTTGAGGTACTCGGCCCGGCACAGCTTGCGGAACTGGTTGCCGGACAGCTCCTTCTGCTTGTCCCGGAGGTACCGCCACAGGTTCAGGTAGGCGAGGAAGTCCGACTCCTTGTCGGCGAACCGGGCGTGCGCCTGCGAGGCCTGCTGCTGCGCGTCCGCCGGCCGCTCCCGCGGGTCCTGGATGGACAGTGCCGCCGTGATGACCAGCACCTCGCGCACGCAGTCGTTCGTGTCGGCCTCGATGATCATCCGGGCCAGCCGCGGGTCGATCGGCAGCTCGGCGATCCGCCGGCCGAGCTTGGTCAGCTCGCCGCCGGAGCCGAGCGCGCTCAGCTCCTCCAGCAACTGCACGCCGGCCCGCACCTGCCGGGAGTCCGGCGGATCGATGAACGGGAAGTCCCCGATGTCACCCAGCCGCGCGGCGGCCATCTGCAGCAGCACCGACGCCAGGTTGGTGCGCAGGATCTCCGGATCGGTGTACTCGGGCCGGGAGGCGAAGTCGTCCTCGTCGTAGAGCCGGATGCAGATGCCGTCCGAGGTGCGCCCGCAGCGGCCCATCCGCTGGTTCGCCGACGCCTGCGAGACCGGTTCGATCGGCAGCCGCTGCACCTTCAGCCGGTGACTGTAGCGCGAGATGCGCGCCGTCCCGGTGTCGATCACGTAGCGGATGCCCGGCACCGTCAGCGACGTCTCGGCGACGTTGGTCGCGAGCACCACCCGGCGGCCGCGGTGCGGCTGGAACACCCGGTGCTGCTCGGCCGACGACAACCGCGCGTACAGCGGCAGCACCTCCAACGTCTCGGTACCGGGTCTGCTGCCGCGTTGCTGCTCGCGCTTGGCCAGCGCGTCCGCCGCATCCCGGATCTCCCGCTCCCCGGACAGGAACACCAGGATGTCGCCGCCGCCCTCGGCCCGCAGCTCGTCGACCGCCGCGCCGATCGCGCTCACCTGGTCGCGATCCGGATCCTCGGCGGTGATCGGCCGGTAGCGCACCTCCACCGGGTAGGTCCGGCCGGACACCTCGATCACCGGTGCCGGCGCCTCGTCGGTACCGAAGTGGCGGGCGAAGCGCTCGGTCTCGATCGTCGCCGACGTGATGATCACCTTCAGGTCGGGGCGGCGCGGCAGCAGCCGCTTCAGGTACCCGAGCAGGAAGTCGATGTTGAGGCTGCGCTCGTGCGCCTCGTCGATGATGATCGTGTCGTATCGCCGGAGCATCCGGTCGCGCTGGATCTCGGCCAGCAGGATGCCGTCGGTCATCAGCTTGACCAGGGTGTTCGGCCCCACCTGGTCGGTGAACCGGACCTGGTAGCCGACCGCGCCACCGAGCGGCGAGTCCAGTTCCTCGGCGATGCGCTCGGCCACCGTACGGGCGGCGATCCGGCGCGGCTGGGTGTGCCCGATCGTGCCGTGGATGCCGCGCCCCAGCTCCAGGCAGATCTTCGGGATCTGCGTCGTCTTGCCGGACCCGGTCTCCCCGGCGACGATCACCACCTGGTGATCTCGGATAGCGGCGGCGATCTCCTCCCGGTGCTCGCTGACCGGCAGCTCCGGCGGGTACTTCACCGCCGGCACCGCGGCCCGCCGGTTCGCGATCCGCTGCTCGGCCGCCGCGACCTGCTCCGCCAGCCGGGCCAGCTCCGCCGGGTCCACCGTGCCGCGCGCCTGGTCCAGCCGCCGGCCGAGCCGGTACCGGTCGAGCACGCTCAGGGCACCGACCCGCGCCCGCAACTCTCGCACCGCCCGCTCGTCCGGACCGTGCCGCCGCGACCGACCGCCGGCCGGTGCGGACGGGCTGCGGCCCGACCCTCGGGGGGTATCCCCCTCCGTGCCCGACCTGCTCCCGCCGTCCCGGCCGTCGCCGTCCGCTCGGCGTCGCCGCGGGCCACGGTTGCGGCCCGGGCGCCCCGGTAGGGCCGCGCGGGCGTTCCGGGACGCGGCCGGCTCCGGGGTCGCCGGGTCAGGGGTTGCCGGGTCAGGGGTCGCCGGGTCCGGGGTTGCCGGGTCAGGGGTCGCCGGGTCCGGGGTCGCCGGGCTCATCGGCGCGGCGGAACCGGACATCGGGTCGGAATGCGGGGAGTCGCCGCCCGCGGGCACGGTGCGGTGGGTGGCGGGCGGGGTATCCATCTCGCGCACCAGGATAGGCATGCCGTCGGCCGATCCGCCTCCCGGTTTTCGCCGGGCCGCGGCGCCGGCACCGCCCGTGGGCAACCGCGACGTGGTGCCCGACGAAGTCTTCGGTTGTTCGCCCGCGAGGGCGCCGACGTGGCCGGACCCATTTAGGGGATTTTATTCGAATAGGGTCTTCTTTGTCTTTATTGTCGGACGTAGGCTACCCCGATCCCTGGTTCGCGGGGTCCCCTCTACCAGCGCCGGTCCCAGCTTCCACACCGGCGAAGAACGGAGTGTGTCGTGTTCAGATCCGGTAAAGCACGCATCGCCATCCTCGCCGCGACGGCGGCCGGCGCCCTGGCGCTGGCCGGTACCGCGGCGCCCGCCTACGCCGGCACCGGTCAGGGCACCACGGTCACGGCCGGTTCCGGCAGCCACGGCGGGATGAGCCCGAACAACTCGCCGGTCGCCCCGTCGGTGATCACCCAGAACGAGCAGGCCGCGTTCAACTACTTCGTCGGCAAGGGCCTGACCGCGGAGCAGTCCGCCGGCATCATCGGCAACCTCGACCAGGAATCCGGGATGGACCCGACCATCTGGCAGTACGGCGGCGGTCCCGGCCGGGGCATCGCGCAGTGGAGCGCCGGCGGCCGGTGGGACACCGACCCGGGCGACAACGTGGCCGAGTTCGCCGCCGGCGGCAACGTCTACGACCTGACACTGCAGCTGAACTTCATCTGGTTCGAGCTGACCAGCTTCCCCGGCTACGGGCTCGGCGATCTGCAGGCGGCGGGCACCATCGACGACGCCGTCCTAGCCTTCCAGGACAAGTACGAGATCTGCGGCGCGTGCAACAGCACCAACCGGATCAACTTCGCCCACGCCGCCTACGACGCGTACGCCGGCTGAGCAGCGCGGCACCCCGTCCGCCCCGCCGCGCCGGCGCGCCCGGCGATGTCGGGGGTACCGGTTAGCGTGTCGGGATGGGTGACTGGTTGGCACGGACCCGCGCCTCGTACGACGCGGACGCACCGCGCTACGCCGAGGTGGTGCGCGACATCCTGGGTGGGCGGCTGCCGCACCTGAACGCGGCGCTCGACGTGTTCGTCGGTCAGGTGCGGGCGGCCGGTGACGGGCCGGTGGCCGACGTCGGTTGCGGCCCCGGTCACGTCACCGCACACCTGCACGACCTCGGCATCGACGCGTTCGGCATCGACCTCTCGCCGGGCATGGTCGGGCTCGCCCGGTCCGACCATCCCGGCCTGCGGTTCGAGGTCGGTTCGATGACGGACCTGCCGCTGGCCGCCGACTCGGTGGCCGGCCTGCTCGCCTGGTGGTCGCTCATCCACGTGCCGGACGACACGGTGCCCGCGGTGCTGGGCCAGTTCCGCCGGGTGCTGCGCCCCGGTGGGCCGTTGCAGGTCGGCTTCCACGTCGGCGACTCCACCCGGTCGGCCCCGGACGACGGCGGGGATGCGCCGGTGCACCGGCGCCGTCCGGAGCGGGTCGCGGGCTGGCTGCGCGACGCCGGGTTCGCGGTGCAGGCGCGGTGGGAGTTCAACATCGACACCGACCGGCCGGGCGCGATCCTGTTCGCGCGCGGCTGATCCGGGCACGAAGGCGCGCCCGCGGGCCGAGTCGCCGACCTACGGGGACTTCTGTTCGCGGTAGAAGCGCTCGGCGCCGGGATGCAGCGGGACCGGATAGGTGCCGAGTGCCGAGCGGGGATCCAGCTGGCGACCCTCCGGGTGCGCCGCGGACAACCGGGGCTTGGCCACGAACAGCAGCCGGGTCAGCTGGTACGCCGCGGTCTCGCTCATCGTCGCGGGCACCGCGAGGACGTTCGCGATCGCCACGGTGCTGACCGAGGTGAGGGTGTAGATCGAGTTCGGGATCCAGCCGGTGCTGTACACCTCGCCGTACTGGCTCTGCAGGGTCGGCACGTAGCCGCTCAGGTCGGTGAGGCCGACGTCCAGATCGCCGGAGGCGACCAGGCCGGCGATCGCGGTGCAGGGTAGCCCGCTGGAGAAGAAGAACGCGTCGATGATGCCCGCGCGAAGCGCCGCGATCGAATCGCGCAACCCCAGCTTGTGCTGCTCGAACCCGCGCAGCGTGATCCCGGCCGCGGCGAGCAGCCGGGTCGCCACCACCTCGGTACCGGAGCCGGCCGCGCCGGTGGAGACGGGCCGGCCGGCGAGCCCGTCCACGCCGTACGCGCCACGGTTGGTGGCGATCACCAGGTGCACGTGGTCGGCGTACAGCTCACCGAGCGCGCGCAGCTGGTCCTTGGAGCCGAACGAACCGAGCCCCTCCAGGTCCTGCGCGGCGACGTCGACGCTGGTGAACGCGAGCTGCGCGCGGCCGGTGCGGAGCCGTTCCAGGTTCTCCACCGAGCCGGCCGTGGCAGCCGCCTCGGCCCGCCAGCGGGAGCCCAGGGTGGTACCGAGCGCCCGCCCCAGCGGCTGGTAGACGCCGCCGTTCTCGCCGGTCGCGATCGCCAGCCGCGGCCGGGGGCCGGGGTCCTCGGTGCAGCCGGCGAGCACCGGCGCGACGCCGGCGAGCGAGGCGCCGGCCAGCGCGGTGAGCACGCCGCGGCGCCTCATTCGACCGGCTCCGTGGCGCGCGCGGGGGCGGCGGCCAGCCGTACCCCGGCCTCCAGACCGCCGGCGGCGGAGCGGTGCAGCCGGAGCGTTCCGCCGGACGCGGTGACCAGAGCGTTCGCGATGGCGAGGCCCAGGCCGGCGCCGGCCTGCCCGCGGTCCGGCTGCCGCCAGAACGGCCGCATCGCCTGCGCCATCTGCTCGTCGGTCATCCCCGGTCCGTCGTCGCAGACCGCGACCCGCACCCCGTCGGCATCCCCGTCCACCAGCACCTGCACCGTCGCGCCGGCGCCACCGTTCTTGATCGCGTTGTGTATCAACACGTCCAGCACCTGGTCGAGGGTCTGTGCGGCGGCCCGCGCGGGGGCGCTGTCGACGCCGGCCCGGGTCAGCCGCACGCCAGCCGCGTCCGCCATCGCCTGCCACGCGACGACGCGGTCGTCGGCGATCCCGCCGGCGTCGATGTCGGTCAGCTCGGCCGATTCGGTGTCCGCCCGGGCGAACGTCAACACCGCCTCGAAGATCGCCGACAGCCGGTCCACCTCGTCGACGACCAGCCGGTACTCGGCGGCGTCGGCCGGCGGTGCCGCGTCGGCGAGGTTCTCCACCCGCAGCCGCACCGAGGCGAGCGGGGTGCGCAACTGGTGGCTCGCGTACGAGATGAAGCCGCGCTGCCGGTCGATCAACGCGCTCAGCCGCGCCGCCATGATGTTGAACGAGCTGGCCAGTCGGCGCAGTTCCGGCGGCCCGACGTCGTCGTGCACCCGTTCGGTCAGCTCGCCGCGGCTGATCGCGTGCGTCACCTCGTCCAGTTCGTTGAGCGGGCGGGCGAACCAGCGGCCGATCGGGATCGCGAGCGCCGCACCGACGGCGAGCAGCATCAACCCGATCGCGGCCAGCACCGCCCACTGCTGGCCGATCGAGGTACGCAACCCGTCGGTCGGTGACACCGTCACCACCGCACCGTCGATCGCACCCGAGTTCCCGATCGGTTCGGCCACCACCATCGGCCGGTGCTGCCACGGCCAGATCACCCCGGCCGGCTGCGCGCGGGATCCGGACAGCGCGGCGCGGACCTCGGCGCGCAGCAGCGGCTCGTCCGGGTCGATGCCGGCGCGGGAGGCGATGCGCACCACGCCGTCGGGCAGCACCACCGCGACACCGATCCCGTACAGCCGGTCGTACTCGGCGATCTCGCTCTGCAGGGTGGACAGCCGGCCGCCGCGCAGCCAGGTACCGGCGACGGTGGCGAACCGGGTGGTGTCGTCGACCCGGTCGATGAACATGCCCTGGTTCTCCCGGGACGCGATCGTCACCGACAGCGGCAGCAGGAACGCCACGACCGCGACGCCCAGCAGCGACAGGTAGGTGATCAGCAGCCGCCGGCGCACTACGACTCCCGCGGATCGAAGCGGTAGCCGACGCCGTGCACGGCCTCGATCCGGCCGGCCGCGGCGATCTTGCCGCGCAGCGAACCGACGTGCACCTCCAGGGTGCGGGCGGCGCCGGGCCAGGTGGACCGCCACACCTCCATGATCAGCCGCTGCCGCGGAACCACCGCGCCGGCCTGCCGGGCCAGCACCACGAGCAGCTCGTACTCCTTGGGGCGCAAGGCAACCGGTTCGGTGCCGATCTGCACCTGCCGCGCCTCGGTGTCGATCCGCAGGTCACCGACGGTGACCGGGCCGGCGGGCCGCGGCCGGTGCCGGCGCAGCACCGCCTCGATCCGGGCGGTCAGCTCCGCCATGCTGAACGGCTTCACCAGGTAGTCGTCCGCGCCGGTGCGCAGTCCGAGCACCCGATCGCGCTCCTCGCCGCGCACGGTCAGCACGATGACCGCCACGTCCGAGCGTTCCTGCAACTGCTTGCACACCACCAGGCCGTCCATGTCGGGCAGCCCGAGGTCGAGCAGGACCAGGTCGCAGTTCGGCGCGGCGAGCGCCGCTTCGCCGGTACCGGCGTGGGTCACGCCGTAGCCGCGGCGGTGCAGCGCCACGCACAGCGCGTCGGCAAGGCGCGGGTCGTCCTCCACCACAAGGATCTCCACGTCACCCTCCGTCTGCGTGCAATCACCATGCTCGCCGGCTCCTCAATGTTTGCTCAACGATCCTCGCCGAGCGGCGCCGAGCAGTCCAGACCGACCTATCGTCACGCACACCTGCCCTGCGCGATGCGGCGGACCCCCGGCGACCCACCACGCAGCCTGAGAGAGGGAGGACACCATGCTTCCGGATCTGACGGCGTTGCGGCGACGACTGCAGCTCGGACCGATCGATCACCGTACCGCCGGCGCCGAGATGGCCGTGCTGCACCGTGCGGTGACCGTACCGACACCGACGGCGCGGCACCGCAACAACGGCGGCGGCGTCGGC
This sequence comes from Actinocatenispora thailandica, assembly GCF_016865425.1. Lineage (NCBI taxonomy): Bacteria > Bacillati > Actinomycetota > Actinomycetes > Micromonosporales > Micromonosporaceae > Actinocatenispora > Actinocatenispora thailandica. The sequence continues at coordinate 4,539,054 of NZ_AP023355.1, forward strand.
GTACTGACCGAGGCGGACACTCTCACGTCGTTCGACACCATGGCCGCCGCCGCCCGCTTCGCCGGCACGCTGCATGCCGCGACCGGTATCGCCGCCGAGATCGACACCCGCACTCTGGGTATCCGGCACCGGCACGAGATGCACTTCGTCCTGGTTCCCCCGGCCGAGCAGGACGCCGTGCTCGGCGCGCTCGCCGCCGGCTGGCACGCCGCGCGCGCCGCGGTCGCCGGACCGGCCGGCAGTACCGCGACCGGACCGGCCACCGCGGCGGCGATCTGGCGCGCCCTGCTGCTGACCACCGCGCCGGTGCGCAACACCGCCGACCTGCGGCTGCGGATCCGCGACACCGAGCTGCTCGCGCTCGCGGTGCGCTCCGCGCAGGTGCTCGGAGTGCCCACGCAGGCACGCGCCACCGGCACCCTCGGCGTACTGAGCGTCTCGGCCACCGACGGCGTGTACCGCCTGCTGGACCGGTTGGTGCCCCGGCTGCCCGCGGCGCGCCGCCCGGTGCCCGGCAGCCGCCCCACCGGGATGACCAGGCCCGCCCGGGCCGGCGCGGCCGCCGGGCCGCGCCGGCCGATGCCCATCCACTGACCGCCGCGCGCCGGTCCCGCGAGGACGATAGTCTGCCCTGTTGCCCACATCGCGGGAGGACTTCAGGATGCGACATCGACGTACGGTCGCGGCGCTCGCCACGGCATGTTGCCTGACCGGAGCCGTGCTGAGCGCCGCGGCCGCGCCGGCGGCCGCGGCGCCCAAGGACGTCACGCTGACCGTGCTCGGCACCAGCGACGTGCACGGCCACGCACTCGACTGGGACTACTACAAGGACAAGCCCTATTCCGACGCGGCCGGCAACTCGGTCGGGCTGGCGCGGGTGTCCACGGTCGTCGACCAGGTGCGCCGGCAGAACCCGAACACGCTGCTGGTCGACGACGGTGACGTCATCCAGGGCACCCCGCTCGACTCGTACTACGCGACGGTCGAGCCGATCACGAAGACCGGCGCCACGCATCCGATGGCCGCCGCGATGAACCAGATGGGCTACGTGGCCGGCGCGGTCGGCAACCACGAGTTCAACTACGGCGTCGACTATCTCGACGCGTACCGCAAGCAGCTCGACTTCCCGCTGCTCGCCGCGAACGTCACCGACCACCGCACCGGCGCGCCGGCCTTCCAGCCGTACGTCATCCGTACCGTGAAGCCCGCGCACGGCGGCAAGCCGGTGCACGTCGGGTTCCTCGGCCTGACCACGCCCGGCTCGGCGATCTGGGACAAGCCCCGGGTTTCCGGCCGCCTCGACTTCACCGGCGTACTGGAGTCGGCGAAGCGCTGGGTGCCCCGGGTCCGGGCGGCCGGCGCCGACGTGGTCGTGGTGCTCGCGCACTCCGGCATCGAGACCAGCTCCTCGTACGGCGACGCGCTGCCCTGGCCGGAGAACGACATGCGCCAGGTCGCCCAGCAGGTACCGGGGATCGACGCGATCCTGTCCGGGCACACGCACCGGAACAACCCCGAGGTGGACGTCACCAACGAGCAGACCGGCCGCACGGTGGTCATCTCGCAGCCCGGACTGTGGGGCGAACGGGTCTCCCGGTTCGACCTGAAGCTCCGGCTGGTGCGCGGCCACTACCAGGTGGCGGGCGCCAGCTCGTCGCTGCTGGACCCGGCAGCCGCCCGGCCCGACCCGAAGGTGGTCGCGGCGACGAAGGCGCAGCACGCCACCACGGTGTCCTACGTCAACTCGGTGATCGGGCAGTCCACTGCGGACATGCCGGCCGGGCCGTGCCGCTGGTCCGACTGTGCCGCACTGGATTTCATCAACCAGGTGCAGACCGCGACCGTCCGGAACGCGCTGACCGGTGACGAGGCCGAGCTGCCGGTGCTGTCGGCGGCGGCACCGTTCAACCGGGACGGCGGGATCACCGCGGGCGACGTGACGGTACGCGACATCGCCGGCATCTACGAGTTCGACAACACGTTGCTCGGCATCGAGCTGACCGGCGCCCAGGTCAAGGCGTACCTGGAGAAGTCGGCGGAGTACTTCAAGCAGGTGTCGGGTACCGGCCCCTACCCGGCCGACGACGTCACGAACGCGCCGACGACCGACTCCCCGAACGGCACCCCGGACTACCTGTACGACGTGCTGTCCGGCGTCAGGTACGACATCGACATCGCGAAGGCGCCCGGCAGCCGGATCGAGAACCTGGCGTACGACGGGAAGCCGGTCACCGACGACCAGCGGTTCGTGCTGGCGATCAACAACTACCGGCAGTCCGGCGGCGGGAACTTCCCCGGGGTCACCAGCGCACCGGTGGTGTACGACCAGCAGGTCGCGATCCGCGAGTCGCTGATCGACTGGGTGCAGCGGGCCGGCACCATCGACCCGTCGCAGTACTCGACAGACGACTGGAAGCTCGTCGCGAACGGCCAGCCGGTCCAGATCACCGGCTGAACCCGCGCCGGGCGGTGCGGCTCGTACCGCCCCGCCCGGGTACCACGCGGCGGGCGCCCCCGCTGTCAGAAAACCGCGTGCGGCTAAATCATGAAATGACCGACATCGATCTTCACTTAGAGTAGGTTCGCAAGTACCGACGGTGACTTACCGCGGTACACCTCTCTCAAGGAGACGATCATGCTGGCGATCTTCACCGATGGTCTGGCCGTCATCATCAGCCACTGCTGGTGGTGGTAGGCCGCTCCTGCACCGCAGCGCACCGGGCGCCCGGCCACCAGCCGGGCGCCCGACGCATTCGTCCCGATCCATACCGTGCCGTACCCGCCTGCCGGTCCCGAGACCGGCAGATCTTGCGGAAATCCACGGCAACGTGGGCGGTCCCGACGTAACGTCGAGTCAGACGGACGGAGTCGCGCTCCGCACGTCTACCCACACCCCGGTCGAGGGCCATCGGTCGGAGTGGCTGGGCGCCCGGCAGCCAGCCGGGCGCCTTTTCGCACCCACGGCCCGCTCACCGGACCACCGGTCACCGGACCGCGGCCCGGTGACCGGACCGGCACTAGCGGCCGCGCTGGGTGCGGTAGCGCGCGATCAGCGCCGCCGTCGACGGGTCGGTGTCGCCCGGCTCCCCGGCCAGCAACGGCGCGAGCTGCTTGGCCATCTCCTTGCCGAGCTCCACACCCCACTGGTCGAACGAGTCGATGCCCCAGATGGTGCCCTCGGTGAACGTGATGTGCTCGTACAGCGCGACGAGCTGACCCAGCGTCGCCGGGGTCAGCTTCGGCGCCAGGATCGAGGTGGTCGGGTGGTTGCCCGGCATCACCTTGTGCGCCACCACGTCCGCCGCGACACCGGTGGCCTCGACCTCCGCGGCGGTACGGCCGAAGGCCAGCGCCGCGGTCTGCGCGAAGAAGTTCGCCATGAACGCGTCGTGCATCTCGTCGACCTCGTAGTTGGGCTCGGCGAACCCGATGAAGTCGGCCGGGATGATCTTCGTGCCCTGGTGGATCAGCTGGTAGAACGCGTGCTGCCCGTTCGTGCCCGGCTCACCCCAGAACACCTCGCCGGTCTGGTACGTGACCGGGGCGCCGTCCCGGGTGACCGACTTGCCGTTCGACTCCATCGTCAGCTGCTGCAGGTACGCCGGGAACCGGTGCAGCAACTGGGAGTACGGCAGCACCGCGTGCGTCTGCGCGCCGAGGAAGTTGTCGTACCAGACGTTCAGCAGGCCGAGCAGGACCGGCACGTTCTGCCCGATCGGCGCGGTCCGGAAGTGCTCGTCCACCACGTGGAAGCCGGCCAGCATCTCACCGAAGGCGTCGCGCCCGATCGCGAGCATCAGCGACAGCCCCACCGCCGAGTCGAACGAGTACCGCCCGCCGACCCAGTCCCAGAAGCCGAACATGTTGTCGGTGTCGATGCCGAACTCGCCGACCAGCTTCGCGTTGGTGCTCACCGCGACGAAGTGCTTCGCCACCGCCGCCGGGTCGTCGCCCAGCCCGGACAACAACCAGGCCCGCGCCTGCCGCGCGTTGGTCAGCGTCTCCAGCGTGGAGAACGTCTTCGAGGCGACCACGAACAGCGTCGACGCCGGATCCAGGTCGGCCAGCGTCAGGCTCAGGTCGGTCGGGTCGATGTTGGAGATGAAACGGCAGGCGATGCCGGCGTCCCGCCACGGCGCGAGCGCCTCGTACGCCATCACCGGGCCCAGATCCGAGCCACCGATGCCGATGTTGACCACGGTACGGATCGGGTCGCCGTGATGCCCGCGCCAGTCACCGGACCGGACCCGCTCGGCGAAGTCACCCATCCGGTCCAGCACCGCATGCACGTCGGCCACCACGTCCTGCCCGTCCACGACCAGTTCCGCGGAGCGCGGCAGCCGCAGCGCCGTGTGCAGCACGGCCCGATCCTCGGAGGTGTTGATGTGCTCACCGGCGAACATCGCCGCGATCCGGTCGGTCAACCCGGCCCGCCGCGCCAGCGCCGTCAGCAGCTCGATCGTCTCGTCGGTGACCAGGTTCTTGCTGTAGTCGACGAACAGGTCGCCAGCCTGTGCGGAAAGCCGCTCCGGTCGCTTCGGGTCCTGTTCGAACTCGGCTCGCAGCTGCAGCGCCCGCGCCTGCTCGGCGTGCGCCGCGAGGGCGCGCCACTCGTCGGTCGTGGTGATGTCCGTGCTCATCGATCGCTCCAAGATCTCATCGACCGCTCCCCCGGCACCTCGCACCACGATCCTTTGCTCTGCGCACCCAGGCGCACCACCGGTGGCACGCTCAGGTGCGCAGAGCAAAGGACGGAAACGACTGGTCGCCACCCCCGGGCCGCAACGCGTTCGGTACCGCAACATTCCGATCATGCCTCATCGACGACGCGGCCCGAACGCAACGGGGTCAGGCCGTCGCCACCGGGGCCGAGAGCACGAACCGCACCTCGGTGTTGCGGTACCCGGCCCGCTCGAACGCGCGCTGCATCGGCACGTTGACCATGTCGGTGGTGGCGGTGATCCGCTCCGCGCCGGCCGCGGCGTGGAACCGGGTGATGTCCGCCAGCACCTCCCCGATGTACCCGTTGCCGCGCTGCTCCGGCAGCACCCCCAGGTACCCGACATTGCGCCCGTACGGGTTGCGCCACGGGATGCCGAACCCGACCAGCGTGCCGTCCCGCGTGTACGCCAGCCGCCACCAGCCGCGCGTGTCCGGCACGCTGGCGTAGATCGCGAGTTCCTTCCCGGCCGCCCGCTCGGCGCCCAGCGCCGCCACGTTCCGGCGGCTGGTGGTGTCCAACGAGCCGACCGCCACCCGGCGGAACACGTCGAGGAACGCCGCGTCGTCCGGCTCCGGCCGGAACAGCAGCCGCTCCCCTGCCGTCGGCAGCCCGGACGCCGGCGTCCAGGCGTACTGCAGGCGTTCCAGTTCCTCGGTCAGGCCGGCCCGGGCCGCCGCCTGCCGGCGCCACTCCAGCGCGGCCACCGCGGCCGGGCGGTGCCGCCAGCCGACCGGCAACCGCAGCTCGAAGTCCGGTCGCGCGCCCAACATCCGGTGCGCCGCCGCCAGCAACTCGGCCGCCGCCCCGACCCGGTCGCCGACCGACGCCGCCACCCACAGATGGTCCAGCGCCAACGGGACGGGTTCACCCGCACGCGACCACCACACCGCCAGTGCCACCGGGACACCGGCGTCCTCGGCGAGCCACACCCACTCCGGCCGGTACTGGCCGGCGGCCAGCTCGGTGCGAAACTGCGCGGCGTCGACCCAGCTCGCCGGGTCCGCCTCGAACAGCTCCGCCACCTGGTCGAGCTCCGCCTCGACCACACTGCGAAACAACACGTCGATGCCTCCTGTACCGAAGGCGCCGCCGCGCGGTCAGGACCTGCCGTCCCGCCCCGGAAGCGCCGAGAATCCGCTGGTCATCACCGGTGCCTCCCTCCTCGTCACGGTCGCCGACCGGTCGCCGGCGAACCCGCGCAGACGGTACGCGACCAGCCCGGCCGGCGGCAAACGCGTTGCTGCGTGACCCGCCGCGGTCGCTGCCCGCGCGGTGGTCGGTGCCGCCCGCGGCAGCCCACGGCCGCCGGACTCGAGCACCGTGGCGGAACGCGCCGCGGGCCGGCCGCGCACGGCCGGTGTCGTACCCGGCTGGTAGATCTGCTGGCATGAACGACCCGGCAGAGTTCCTTCGTCGGTACGAGCGGGCCACCAACAGCCACGACGTCGCCCGGCTGGCGCCGCTGATCGCGGCGGACGCGAGCTACTGGTTCACCGACGGCTCGCACCACGGGCGAGACGACGTGCTCGCCGCCATCGAGCGCACCTTCCGCACGATCACCGACGAGACGTACTCGCTGACCGACGTGACCTGGCTGTACCGCGGCACCGACCACGCGGCCTGTCGCTACCGGTTCCGGTGGTCCGGCACCGTCGACGGTCGGCCCGCCAGCGGCGCCGGCCGCGGCACCGCGGTGCTGGTCCATACCGACCGCGGCTGGCAGGTCCAGCACGAACACCTCAGCCGCTGACCGGCCGGTCCGGCGTGACCGGCCGCCGACGACCGGTCCCGGCACGAACGACGACGGGGTGCCGGCGTGTTCGCCGGCACCCCGTCGTTCAGGGGGCCACCTGGATCAGCTGCAACCGGAGGTGGAGCCGCAGCCCTCGCAGACGTAGCAGCTACCGGCCGGGCGCATCTTCGTACCGCAGGTGAAGCAGAGCGGCGCGTCGGCCGCCTTGCCCTGCACGGCCTCCAGCAGCTCGGTCGACGAACCGGCCTGCCCGGACGGCGCCGGGGTGGGCTCCGGAGCCGGATCGGCCCGCCGCTGCGCGACCGGTGCCGACGAGGCCATCGCCGCGAAGTCCATCGGCTCGTCGGCGTGCACCGACGCCGGATCCTCGCCGCGCACCTCGGCCGCGCGCTCCGGGTTCGTGAGGATGCCCATCTCGGCCCGCCGCTCGAACGGCAGGAAGTCCAGCGCCAGCCGGCGGAACACGTAGTCGAGCACCGAGGCGGCCATCCGCACGTCCGGATCGTCGGTCATCCCCGCCGGCTCGAACCGCATGTTGACGAACTTCTCGACGTAGGTCTCCAGCGGCACGCCGTACTGCAGAGCCACCGAGATCGCCACCGAGAACGCGTCCATCACGCCGGCCAGCGTCGACCCCTGCTTGCCCAGCTTCAGGAACACCTCGCCGATGCCGTCGTCGGGGTAGCTGGACGCGGTCAGGTATCCCTTCGCCCCGGCCACCGAGAACGACGTGGTCCGGCTCGGCCGCGACTTCGGCATCCGCTTGCGCACCGGCCGGTACTCGACGATCTCCTTCGCCGGCGCGGCCTGCTCCGGCTCCTTCTTCTTCGCCGACAGCGGCTGGCCGACCTTGCAGTTGTCCCGGTAGATCGCCAGCGCCTTCAGCCCCAGCTTCCAGCCCTGCAGGTACACGTCCTCGATGTCGGCGACCGTCGCCGACTCGGGCAGGTTGACCGTCTTGGAGATCGCGCCGGACAGGAACGGCTGCAGCGCCGCCATCATCCGCACGTGCCCCATCGGGCGGATGGACCGCTCGCCCATCGCGCAGTCGAACACCTCGTAGTGCTCCGGCCGCAGCCCCGGCGCGTCCACCACGTGCCCGTGCTCGGCGATGAACTCCACGATCGCCTCGATCTGCTCCTCCTGGTAGCCCAGGCGGCGCAGCGCGCGCGGCACGGTCTGGTTGACGATCTGCATCGAACCGCCACCGACCAGCTTCTTGAACTTCACCAGCGCCAGGTCCGGTTCGACCCCGGTGGTGTCGCAGTCCATCGCCAGGCCGATCGTGCCGGTCGGCGCCAGCAGCGACGCCTGCGCGTTGCGCCAGCCGTTCTTCTCGCCGACCTCCAGGCCCTTGCGCCACTCGGCGCCGGCCGCCTCGAAGATCCGCCGGTCCTCGGCGCCCACGGTGTGCGCGGCGTCGTTCGCGGCGGCGTGCTTGCGCATCACCCGGGCGTGCGCGGACGCGTTGCGGGCGTACCCGTCGTACGCGCCGACCACGCCGGCCAGCTCCGCCGAGCGCCGGTACGACACGCCGGTCATCAGCGAGGTGATCGCCGCGGCGACGGCGCGGCCACCGTCCGAGTCGTACGCGTGCGCGGTCGCCATCAGCAACGCGCCCAGGTTGGCGTACCCGATGCCGAGCTGCCGGTAGGCGCGGGTGGTCTCACCGATCGCCTCGGTCGGAAAGTCGGCGAAGCAGATCGAGATGTCCATCGCGGTGAACACCAGCTCGACCGACTTGACGAACTTCGCCACGTCGAACGTGTTGTCCTCGCGCAGGAACTTCATCAGGTTCATCGACGCGAGGTTGCACGACGAGTTGTCCAGCGAGAGGTACTCGGAGCACGGGTTCGACGCGGTGATCCGGCCGGTCTCCGGGTTGGTGTGCCAGTCGTTGATGGTGTCGTCGTACTGCAGGCCCGGGTCGGCGCACTCCCACGCGGCCTTGGCGATCTTGCCGAACAGCTGCTTCGCCTTGATCGTCTCGACCACCTCGCCGGTGGTGCGGGCCCGCAGCGCGAACTCCTCGTCGCCCTCGACCGCCCGCATGAACTCGTCGGACACCCGCACCGAGTTGTTCGCGTTCTGGTACTGGACGCTGGTGATGTCCTTGCCGCCCAGGTCCATGTCGAAGCCGGCGTCGCGCAGCGCGCGGATCTTGTCCTCCTCGCGCGCCTTGGTCTCGACGAACTCCTCCACGTCCGGGTGGTCGACGTCGAGCACCACCATCTTCGCCGCGCGCCGGGTCGCGCCGCCGGACTTGATGGTTCCGGCGCTGGCGTCCGCCCCGCGCATGAAGCTGACCGGCCCGGACGCGGTGCCGCCGGAGGTCAGCAGCTCCTTGGAGGACCGGATCCGGGACAGGTTCAGCCCGGCGCCGGAGCCGCCCTTGAAGATCAGCCCCTCCTCCCGGTACCAGTTCAGGATCGAGTCCATCGAGTCGTCGACCGACAGGATGAAACAGGCGCTGACCTGCTGCGGCGAGGTGGTACCGACGTTGAACCAGACCGGCGAGTTGAAGCTGAAGTACTGGTGGACGAGCATCCAGGTCAGCTCGTGCTCGAACACCTCCGCATCGGCCGGCGAGGCGAAGTAGCCGTGTTGCTCACCGGCGGTCCGGTAGGTCTTCACCACCCGGTCGATGAGCTGCTTGAGACTCCACTCGCGCTGCGGCGTGCCGACGGCGCCGCGGAAGTACTTCGAGGTGACGATGTTGGTGGCGTTGATGCTCCAGAAGTCGGGGAACTCCACGCCGCGCTGCTCGAAGTTGACCGAACCGTCCCGCCAGTTCGTCATCACGACGTCCCGGCGCTCCCAGGTGATCTCCTCGTACGGGTGCACACCCTCCGTCGTCCACACCCGCTCGATGTGCAGACCCCTGCCGGGCCGCTGCTCCTTCTTCTTCGTCCCCCGCTGGCCCCTGCCGGCCGCTGAATCGGACGACGTGCCCACCGCCTCGGTCATCTCTTCCCCCTCTGCGTGACACCCACACCGGGCGCCACCGCGTCGTGTCGCCCACCCCGTCGTACCGGCCGGGCGGGCCGCTGGCCGCTGTGCTCGTGCGTTCCCCGGCGCCGCGCGTCGTCGCCGACGGGCACCGGTAGCGACCACGCCCGGTCACCGCGGTCGATGCCGCGGTCCGTTCGCCTCGGTCGTCTGTGCTCTGGCTGTGCTGTCGGGGTCGAGCCCCGTCGCCTGTGCTTCCCGTGCGCGAGTCGGCGCCGTGCGCGACTCGGCCGGGTCGGTTGCGTCGGTGCGTCCGCGCCGGCTCAGTCGCCGCCCACCCGCACCCGGGCGCCGCCCGGGGCGTCCGCCGAGCGGCCGACCGACGCTCTGCGCCGGGTCGCGTCGGGCTCCGCCGGGCCTTCCCGCTCGCCCGAGCCGCCACCACCGCCGTCCCGCGACTCGCGCAGGCTGGAGATCTCCTTCTCGAAGTCGTCCAGCGTGTCGAACGCGCGGTAGACGCTCGCGAACCGCAGGTAGGCCACCTCGTCCAGGTCGCGCAGCGGGCCGAGGATCGCCAGCCCCACGTCGTGGCTGGGCACCTCCGCCGCGCCGCGACCGCGGACGCCGTCCTCCACCCGCTGGGCGAGCAGCGCCAGGTCGTCGTCGTCGACCGGCCGTCCCTGGCAGGCCTTGCGCACCCCGGACATCACCTTCGCCCGGCTGAACGGCTCGGTGACCCCGCTGCGTTTGACGACGGCGAGGACCGCCTCCTCGACCGTGGTGAACCGCTTGCCGCACTCCTGGCAGGCGCGCCGCCGCCGGATGAGCTGGCCGTCCTCCGCCTCGCGGGAGTCGACCACCCGGGACTCGGTGTGCCGACAGTACGGACAGCGCATGTCGAACACCTCCTGACGATCTGCGCGACCAACCGGTCACCGGCGATTCGCGGGCAGCGCGAAGCGACCCGGCGAGGGCTCGACGACCTGTGTACGGAACGAACCGGTGAGGCCACTAACCCCAACCAGTGCCCATCTTACAGCGCTGTAACTACTAGATGTTGGGTCTGACGCTATTCCGTCGGCCCGGTTATCGCAAGCTGATCGACAGTTCGGCGTGTCACTGTCGCCCGGCCAGGGGAACCCGACAGGAGGGTCCACATCGCGACCCAACGGCGACCGAAGGCGCCATCAACCGCCGGCCGGGACGTTCAACTCCTGCCCCGGATAGATCGTGTATCCGGACAGGTGGTTGAGGTGCCGGATTCGCTCGATCGTGGCCACCGGATCGCGGGAGGCAGAGTACCGGTCGGCGATCGACCAGAGCGTGTCGCCCCGGTGCACCTCGACCCGCCGCACCGGCGGCTCGGCACCGCCCGAACTGGCCACCGCGGCCCCCAACCCCGCTGCCAGCAGCAGCACCACCGCGGTACGCACCAGCCGGCCGCGTCGCGTGAGCCGGACCGGCCGGTGGAGGCCCGAACCCGGCACCGCCGTCCGCCGGACCGAGGGGTTGGCGCGGGAGCGGCCGGCGCGCGAGACGGACCGGGAACGAGGCGCAGCGGGCCGGACATTCGAGGTGTCCTGGCCACTCCGACCGTCCGCCGCCCCCCGGGCAGCCCGGGCACCCCGGGACGCCCGCTCACTCCCGGCGGCCCGATCCCCACGGACACCCCGGGCGTCTCCTGCAGCCCGGGTCGAGCCGGCCCCGGTCGAGCGGGTGTCCGGCGAGCGCGGCCGTGACCCGTCCGACGTGGCCGCCGGATCGGCGCCGCCCCGGATCAGCCGCAACCGCGGGCGGTCGTCCAGCGAAGTGGCGCCGCGGGCCGGCATCGCCTGCCGGACGCCCAGCGCGCGGCCGGTGAACCATCCGGTGACCGCCCTCGCCGGCACCGCCTTCCCGCTCGCCGCCGACACGACCACGCCCGCCCTCGGCACCACACGACCACGCGGGGCCGCGCCGCCGCCCGCGGGCACCGCTGCACCGCGGTCGATCCCGGCGGAACCCGGCCCGCCCGAATCGGTCCCGGCGGACTCGGCCCCGCCGGGATCGTCCCCACCGAGCCCGGCCGCGCCGGGCTCGGCCGCGCCGGGCTTGGACGCGCCGGGCTCGGCCGCGCCGGGCTTGGTCTCGCCGGGCTTGGTCTCGCCGGGGTCGGGTTCTCTCCGGCCGCCTCCGGTCGCCTCGAATCTGGTCGAACTGCGCCGTGCCGTCACTGTTGCCCCCATGTGTCGCACGCCATCGCGGGCGGCCCACCGCGGCGAACGCGCGGTGACGGGCCGACCCGAAGGAACGACTGCCGTCGGATCGAACACAAGTTCGATCGAACGCACGTACGATTCATACCAGCGGATCGGGCCGATTTCGAGAGCTTGCCGGCGTGTCTATCGAACACATGTTTGGTGTCTCGCCCGGTTGGCCGATACGGTCAACGGTGACAAGGATGCGCGGGCGTTGCCGTTCCGGTCGTGATCGGCCCGACCGCGCGGGTCGCACGCCGGGCTGCGCCCCGGGCGTGTCGGCGCAGCCCCGCGGCCACCGCGGGGCCGACCGAAGGGATGCCGTTGTGGACGCCGACCAGAGCCACCAGACCAGCACCGGCCGGAGCCGCCGGCCGAGCACCGGCGGGCGCGGCGGCGTGACTCCGCTACCGAAGGCGGGCGATCGCGGCAGCGCCCGAGCGGCCACCAGGCCGCAACGGGGCGCCGGGAAGCGCACCACCGAGCCGGGTCCCGACGACACCGGGACCCCGTCCGGGCTGGCCGAGCCGACCAGCACGGCCGGGACCACCGGAAAGGCCGACACGACGGCGAAGGCCGGGGCGAGCGGCAGAGCCGGTGCCGCCGGCGAGGGCGGCGCGGCCCGGCGGCGGGGCGGTGCCGCCGGGCGGACGAGCGGCCGCACCCGAAAGAGCGGCGAGCCCGCAACTGCGGCCACCACCGTGGTGGCGACGTTCCCGGACCAGCCGGAGGCCGACCTGACGGTGCGGCAGCGGCGCATTCTCGACGTGATCCGCGACTCGGTGGAGCGACGTGGATACCCGCCGAGCGTGCGCGAGATCGGCGAGGCCGTCGGGCTCACCTCGCCGTCCTCGGTGGCGTACCAGATGGGCATCCTGCAGCGGCGGGGTTACCTGCGCCGCGACCCGAACCGACCGCGGGCGCTGGACGTGCGACCGCCGCGCGAGGAGCCGCGGTCCGGCGAAGCGGCGGACGGCAGCCCGCTCAGCTCGATGCCGGAAGCGACGTACGTGCCGATGGTCGGCCGCATCGCGGCCGGCGGGCCGATCCTCGCCGAGCAGGCGATCGAGGACGTCTTCCCGCTGCCCAAGGAACTCGTCGGCGAGGGCACCCTGTTCCTGCTGCGGGTCACCGGTGATTCGATGATCGACGCGGCGATCTGTGACGGCGACTGGGTCGTGGTGCGCCAGCAGCCGGTCGCCGAGACCGGCGACGTGGTGGCCGCGATGATCGACGGTGAGGCGACGGTGAAGACCTACCGGCGCCGCGACGGCCACGTCACGCTGGTCCCGCACAACCCTGCGTACGAACCGATTCCCGGCGACGAGGCCACCATCCTCGGCCGGGTGGTGACGGTGCTGCGCCGGATGTGACCCGCGGCTGCTACCGGCCGGCCCGCTGGACCGTTCTGCCGGTGGCAGTGCCGTGCGGCTGGTGGGGTCGGCCCGGCCGGGCGCTGCTCAGCGGAGGTCGTCGAGCCAGTCGATCTCGTGGTCGTCGTCTCGCGGACGCCGCGACCGGCCCGCCGGCGGCGGCTTCTCCCGCCCCCGGTCCGCCGGGGGCTGCGGCCGGGTCCGCCCATGATCCTGCCGGGAGCGAGGATCGACCGGCGGCGGTCCGGCCGGGCCACGACCGCGCGGCGGGTCGTCGCGCACCTTGTCGATGACCGCGGTGTCCACGTCGGACACCTCGCCGGGGTCGGCGCGGCGGCGGGACCGCGGCGGCAGCGTCGGGTCGTCGTCCGACCGGCCGTGCTGGCGCGACCGCGGTGGAAGGGTCGGCTCGTCATCCGCGTCGTACCGCCGGCGCGCCGGCTCGTCGTCCGGCCGCCGACCGTACTGCCGGGACCGGGCCGGCTCGTCGTCCGGCCGGCCACCGTACTGCCGGGACCGGGCCGGCTCGTCGTCCGGCCGGCCACCGTACTGCCGGGACCGGGGCGGCAGCGTCGGCTCGTCGTCCGCGTCGTACCGGCGCCGGGCGCCTCGGGCGGGCTCCTCCGGCCGGCCGTGCGGCCCCGACCGGGGTGGCAGCGTCGGCTCGTCCGCCGCGTCGTACCGGCGCCGGGAGGTCGGCGGCAGCGTCGGCTCGTCCTCCGGGCCGTTGCGCCGGCGGCCGCGCATCGACGCCTCCACCGGAGGCACGTACGGCCGGGCCCGGGACGGTTCGGGCGGCTCGTCGGCGTACGGCGGCTGCTGCGCGCGCGGCGGGGTGCGGCGGTCCGGCGGTTCGCCACGCAGCCGGCTCTCCCGGGCCTCCTCGACCCGGGGGATGTACGCGGTCTCCGCGTCGTCGTCGGCCGGGCCCCGCCGGCGGTCCGGCCCGGGTCCGGACGGGCGCGGCCGGTCGTCTCGCCGGTCGCCGTCCTCGGGGCCGGGAGGCCCGCCGCGCCGGCGGGCCCGCCGGATCCCGACGATGCCGACGACGACCAGCGCCAGGCCGAGCACGCCGACCACGATGACCAGTTCCTTGATGTCGCTCAGGTTGATGTTGCCGGAGAGCAGCCCGCCGCCGCCGCTGCCGGCGGTGCTCTTGGCCGCCGCCGACCGTTTCGTCGGCGCCGGCGCCACGGCCGGCGCGTACTTGAGGATCTTCGGCGCGGCGCTGGTACCGGAGGTGTCGGAGACGGTCAGGAACGATCCGCCGTCGGCGCTGTAGGTGATGGCCTCGCCGGACGGCTCGTTCGGCAGCGGGGTGCGCACCGGCTTGCCGGACACGATGCTCTTCGCGACGTCGCCGCCGGAGATCTTCCACTCGTAGGCGTCGGTGAAGGTACGCAGCACCGCCCGGGTGCCGTCCGGGGACACCGCACCACCGGTGAACACCCGCTGCGCGGCCGGGCCGACCGAGCCGCCGGGGGTACCGGTCGCGGCGAGCTTGATCGAACCCATCGACTTCAGCGGGGTGGTGGCGTTGGCGGACAGCTTGGCGGTCGGCTCGTACACCTTGCCCACGCCGGCCTGGTAGGTGACCACGATCGGGGTGCCGTCCGGCTGCATCAGCAGCGACCGGGCGTCGACCGGGCCGGCGCCGGACGGGTAGCTCATCCGGTACAGCTGGGTGGGGCTGTTGCCGGCGGGGATCTTCCAGACGGCGATGGTGTCGCGGGACTTGTCGGCGTCGCCGGTGTCGGCGACCCACAGCGTGCCGTCCTTGGTGGCGCCGATGTCCTGCGGCGAGGACGCACCACGGCCCTGCGAGTCGGTCAGCGTACCGGTGACGTTGCAGTGCGAGTCGAGCTGGTAGATGGCCAGCGGTTCGCCAGGGCCGACGTTGTTGACCACCGCGTAGCCCTTGGCGGTGGCGGTCAACCCGGTGATCGCGTCGATGCGCTGGTCGGAAATGGTGCACACCTTGTGCCCCGGGCTCGCGGACGGCTTCGGTGACGGCGCGGCCAGCGCGGGCGCGGTACCCACGGCGGCGAGCACCAGGCCCGCCAGCGCCGACCCGAGCACCCTGCGACCGCGGGTGCGCGGCGATCGCGGCGCGCCCGGCGAGCGGAACATCGACACAGCCCCTCGCAGATTCACGGCGCAAGTGTGGCAGAGCCGGCCGCCGTTCGGGCAGGTGGCCCGCCGTGACCAACCGTCGGTTTATCGGGAATTGACCGAGTGTCGTTACCAACAGGTAGCTACGAGGATGGTCACAGTACACGAACCGTGTCCGCGCGGATGCGCATCGACACCGACGAATTCCCGTCCGCGCTGACGACGGCAAGACGCCGGCAAACGCGACGTGGCCGCGCCGGAGGGTTCGGACCGGGTGGGCGCGACTTCGACCCCGGAACGTCCGTTTCCGGGCGTTCGGGTTCGAGTCGGGCCTGCGGCTCCGCGCCGGGTCAGCCGGCCGGCGCCGGCTCCGCCAGGGCGAACGGGGCCAGCTCCGCGGCGAGCATCGGGTCGACCCGTACCCGCAGCACGGTGCCGTCGGCGGTGTGCTCGATGGCGAGTATCTCGCCGTGCTCGCGGGCCCGGTTGATCAGCTCGCCCCGGTCGTACGGAACGCGAACCAGCATCGGCACCGGCGGCCGGGGCAGCCGCGCCTCCACCGCCGCCCGCAACTCGTCGATACCGGCGCCGCTGTGCGCCGAGCAGAACACCGCGTCCGGCCAGATGCGGCGCAGCCGCAGCAGCGTCTCCGGATCGGCGGCGTCGACCTTGTTGACCGCCAGCAGCTCCGGCCGGCTCGCCGCGTCGATCTCGGCGAGCACCTCCCGGACCGCGGCGACCTGCGCCTCCGGGTCCGGGTCCGAGCCGTCCACCACGTGCAGCACCAGGTCGGCGTCGGCCACCTCCTCCAGCGTGGAGCGGAACGCCTCCACCAGCTGGTGCGGCAGATGCCGGACGAACCCGACGGTGTCGGACAGCGTGTAGATGCGGCCGTCGCCGGTGCGGGCCCGCCGGGTGGTCGGGTCGAGGGTGGCGAACAGCGCGTCCTCCACCAGCACCCCGGCACCGGTGATCCGGTTCAGCAGGCTGGACTTGCCGGCGTTGGTGTAGCCGGCGATCGCCACGCCCGGCACGTCGTGCCGGCGCCGGTCGGCCCGCTTGGTGTCCCGGGCCGCCCGCATCGCCTTGATCTCGCGGCGCAGCTTCGCCACCCGCTGCCGGATGCGCCGGCGGTCGGTCTCCAGCTTCGTCTCACCGGGACCACGGGTACCGACCCCGCCACTGGCGCCGCCGGCCCGGCCACCGGCCTGCCGGGACAGGCTCTCGCCCCAGCCGCGCAGCCGCGGGATCAGGTACTCCAGCTGGGCCAGCTCGACCTGCGCCTTGCCCTCCCGGCTCTTCGCGTGCTGGGCGAAGATGTCCAGGATCAGCGCGGTGCGGTCGATGACCTTGACCTTGACCCGGGTCTCCAGGTTGCGCAACTGGCTCGGGGACAGCTCGCCGTCGCACACCACGGTGTCGGCGCCGCTGTCCACCACCACGTCGCGCAGCTCGTCGACCTTGCCGCGGCCGACGTAGGTGGCCGGGTCGGGACGGCCGCGACGCTGGATCAGCCCCTCCAGCACCTGCGAGCCGGCGGTCTCGGCGAGCGCCGCCAGCTCGGTCAGCGACTGCTCGGCCGAGGCCAGCGTGCCCTCGGTCCAGACACCGACCAGCACGACCCGTTCCAGCCGCAGCCGCCGGTACTCGACCTCGGTGACGTCGGTGAGTTCGGTGGACAGGCCGGCGACCCGCCGCAACGCCTGCCGGTCGGCGAGTTCCAGCTCGCCCACCGTGGCGTCCTCGGCGAACGCCGGATCACCGAGCAGCGCCGGGCCGGCGAGCTCGGGGTCGGCGAGGGTGGCGTCGGCGGTGAGCTCCGGATCACCGGGCCGGACGCCGGCCGGGGCGGAATCGGTCTCGTACCGCTCGTCGTCGGGCGCCCCGCCCCGGAGCTGCCCGTCGAGTGCGGCGTGGGAATGTGTTTCAGCCATTGGTTCGATCGTGGCACGCGGAACGGGTCGATCGCACCCCCATTAGCGGCGCGTCGGCGGGCCTACTCGCCGGTACCCCGATGAGGCCGCAAGACCGATCCGCATGGCCCGCCCCGCAGGGCCCCCGGGGCGATCGCGCAGAGATACTGTCCGGATCAGGGAGTTCGGCACGAACCGGCGGGTGCGCGCCGGGCACCGGACACCAGCACGCAGTACGTGTCAACGACGACATGGTGCGGTCGCGCCGAGGCGCATCGGGGCGACCGCGACTCGGGAGAGGACCCATCCGTGACCACCCGTAGCCTGCCGAGCGCCGGCTTCTCGATCACCGTGCGGGTTTCGGTACCCGCCGACTCCACCTCGATCGGCCGGCTGACCACCGCGGTCGGCGACGCCGACGCCATCGTCACGGCGCTCGACGTCGTCGACTCCGACCACCAGACCGTCACGGTCGACCTCACCTGCGACACCGCGGACGCCGCGCACGCGGAGAGCGTCGTGCACCATCTCGAATCGCTCGACGGCGTGCAGGTACGAAAGGTCTCCGACCGGACTTTCCTGCTGCACCTGGGCGGCAAGATCGAGGTGTCCTCCAAGGTGAACCTGCGCAACCGGGACGAACTGTCCCGGGCGTACACGCCGGGTGTGGCCCGGGTGTGCATGGCGATCGCGGAGAACCCCGAGGACGCCCGCCGGCTGACCATCAAGCGCAACACGATCGCGGTCGTCTCGGACGGCTCCGCGGTGCTGGGCCTGGGCAACATCGGCCCGGCGGCGGCGATGCCGGTGATGGAGGGCAAGGCGGCGCTGTTCAAGCGGTTCGGCCGGGTCGACGCCTGGCCGGTGGTGCTGGACACCCAGGACAGCGACGAGATCGTGTCGATCGTCAAGGCGCTCGCCCCGGCGTACGGGGGGATCAACCTGGAGGACATCGCCGCGCCGCGCTGCTTCGAGATCGAGGCCAAGCTGCGCGAGGCGCTCGACATCCCGGTCTTCCACGACGACCAGCACGGTACGGCGATCTGCGTGCTGGCCGCCCTGACCAACGCGCTGCGGGTGGTCGGCAAGCGGATGAGCGACGTGCGGGTGGTCGTGTCTGGAGCCGGCGCGGCCGGCACCGCGATCATGAAACTCCTGCTCAAGCAGGGCGTCGGCGACATCATCGCGTGCGACCGGCCGGGCGCGCTGCACCGTGGCATGCCCGGCCTGACCGGCAGCTGGGAGTGGCTGGTCGAGCACACCAACTCGGCGAACTACGCCGGTCCGCTCGCCGGCGCGCTGGCCGGCGCCGACGTGTTCATCGGGGTGTCCGCGCCGAACCTGTTGGAGGGCAAGGACATCGCCACGATGAACCCGGACGCGATCGTGTTCGCGCTGGCCAACCCGGACCCCGAGGTCGACCCGCGGGAAGCCCGGCAGTACGCCACGGTCGTCGCCACCGGCCGCTCCGACCAGCCGAACCAGATCAACAACCTGCTCGCGTTCCCCGGCGTGTTCCGGGGTCTGCTCGACGCGCAGGCGCCGAAGTGGACCGACGACATGGCGCTGGCCGCCGCGAAGGCGATCGCCGACTCGGTCGGCGAGGAGCGCCTGAACGCCAGCGTCATCGTGCCCAGCGTGTTCGACCCGAAGGTCTCGCCGGCGGTGGCGGCCGCCGTGCGGGCCGTCGCCAAGGGCGCCGAGGATTCGGACCCGGACAGCGAGCAGGCCCCGCTGGCGCTGCGCTGACCGCCCGGCCCGGCGCCGGGAGCCCGGTACCGGGAGCCCCGGTGCCGGCACCGGGGCTCCCGGTACCGGCACCGGTCCGGCGCCGTCTCGATCCCGAAGCGTCGGAAACGGCTCAGCCGGCGTAGCTGTCGGCGACGGCGGTGAAGGCGAGCTTCGGCTCCCAGGGCAGCCCGGGGTAGGCGTGGCCGGACCCGTCCGCGAGCACCTTGACCACGCCCAGGCTGGCCAGGTCGAGATCGTCGCGCGGGTCCCCGTCCGGCCGGTGGGGCAGGTTGTCGAGGGCGAACAGGTGCACGAACGTGCTGTCGACCCCCTCGGCGTCGAACACCTCCAGCAGCTCGCGCAGGTATTCCGCCTGGCCTGCTTCGTCGCGTTCGAGGGCCTCGGTGAGCCGGAGCGCACCGGTCGCCGGATCGCTGGCCAGGACCTGCATGCTGCGGGCCGCGACGTCGCCCGACCCGCGCCACGTCGCGGTGCCGAACCCGGTGATCGCCAGCGGCTTGGGCTGCGCGACGAGGGTACGCACGCCGTCCCGGAACCGGTCGGCCACCTCCGCGGAGCGGATCAGTTCGACGGTGACGATGTCGAACCGATCCCAGTCGACGCCCTCGTACTGGATGGCGGCGTACGTGACGCGGCCGTGGAAGGCGGCCCGGACCGCCGGTACGAGGTCGCGCAGGAACCGCTCGAACCGGTCGCGCACCTCGGCGATGCGGGCCGGGCGGCGGTCCGGATCCGCGAACAGGTACCGGAGGCGGTCGGCGACGGTGTCGCCGTCGAGGAACCCGCGGTTCAGCATGGTCAGCTCGACCCCGGCGACGAACACCACCTGGGCGCCCGCGGCGCGCAGCCGTTCGGCCCGGTGCGCGCAGTCGAGCAGCAGTTCCCGGATCGGGCCGGGGGCAAGTTCCAGCGGGTACGGCGAGAACCACACCTCCAGGCCCAGCTCCGCGGCACACCGGGCGGTGAGTTCGAGCCGGTCCGGGTCGCCGCCGACGACCTGGACCGCGGTGCAGTGCAGGTCGTCGCGGATGATCGTCAGCTCCCGCCGGACCAGGTCGGCGTCGAGGTGCAGCCGGGACGAGGTGCCCCGGTCGACGTCCAGGAAACCGGTGTCGTAGCAGATCCCCTTGGCTCGCATGACGTGCTCCTTTCGCTGGGTCGGTCGAGCCGAACCCAACCACGAAAAGTGCGCGCACGCAAGTTTGCGGGTACGCATGTTCTGTGTGAGGATGGGCGGGTGACGACGAGGCGTACCGGGCTGCGGGAGCAGAAGAAGCAGGCCACCCGCGACGCGTTGAGTGCCGCGGCGCTGCGGCTGGCCCTCGCCCACGGGCCCGACCAGGTGCGGGTGGACGACATCGCCGAGGCCGCCGGCGTGGCACCGCGCACGTACAACAACTACTTCGCCAGCCGGGAGCAGGCGATCGTCGCCGCGATCAGCGCCGGCCGGGAGGCCCGCGTCGCCGCGACGGTCGCCGGTCGGCCGGCGGGAGTGCCGCTGTCCGAGGCGATCACCGACGCGGTGGT
The DNA here is from genome assembly GCF_016865425.1 of Actinocatenispora thailandica. Classification (NCBI taxonomy): domain Bacteria; kingdom Bacillati; phylum Actinomycetota; class Actinomycetes; order Micromonosporales; family Micromonosporaceae; genus Actinocatenispora; species Actinocatenispora thailandica. The sequence continues at coordinate 4,559,393 of NZ_AP023355.1, forward strand.
CACCGAGTACACCGAGACCGCCGACGACCGCCGCGAGGCGCTGCTGATGATCACCACCCGGCCGGCGCTGCGGCAGGCGTACCTGGACACCGCGGCGGCGATCGAGTCACCCCTCACCGGCGTGCTGCGCGACCGGCTCGGCGACGGGGCCACCGCCCGGGTGCTCGCCGCGAGCGTCGCCGCCGCGGTCCGCGTCGCCCTCGACCGCTGGGCCCGGCCCGCCGACGGGGCGGCGGCCGGCGGGCTGGTCCTGGTGCGCGGCTCGCTGCCCGACGAACTGCGCGCCGCGCTCGCACCGCTCGCCCCCGCCCTCGACGCCGCCAGCGGCTGACCCCGGCCCCACGGCCGGCACACCGGACGCGGGTACGGATCAGGCGAGGGTGCCGGTGGCGACGATGACGGCGGGACCGGCGAGGACCAGCGAGTCGCCCTCGACCGTGGCGGTCAGCCGGCCACCGGGTACGTCGACCGCGACCGTCCCGGCGGTCTCGCCGGCCTCGGCGAGGACCACGGCGGCGACCGCGCACACCCCGGAACCGCAGGAGCGCGTCTCGCCGGCGCCCCGCTCGTACACCCGCATCGCGACGTGCCGGTCGGCGCCGGGCACCGGGTCGTCCAGGTCGGCCACGAACTCGACGTTGGCGCCACGCGGGAACACCGCGGGGTCGATCGCGGGCGGGGCGGTCAGGTCCAGCCCGGCCAGTTCGGCGGCCGGCACCGGGCAGACCAGGTGCGGGTTGCCGGCGTCGGCGGCGACGCCCGGGTAGCCGACCCCGCCGAGCTGCGCGCCGGTGGTGCCGACCAGCGTCGGGGTGCCCATCTGCACCGCGATCGTCTCCCCCAGCCGCCCGGTCCGCAGGCCGGACCGGGTGGCGATGGTGATCTCGGCGCCGGCGGTGGCGTCCACCAGGCCGGTCTCGGCCAGGTAGCGCAGGAAGACGCGGATGCCGTTGCCGCACATCTCGGCGATGGAGCCGTCCGCGTTCCAGTAGTCCATGAACCACTCGGCCGCCTCGGCGTAGCCGGCCGCGTCCGGGTGCTTGGCGCTGCGCACCACCCGCAGCACCCCGTCGGCGCCGAGCCCGGCGCGCCGGTCGCACAGCGCGGCGACCCGCTCCGCGGTCAATGGCAGCGCGCCGTCCGGGTCGGGCAGGATCACGAAGTCGTTCTCGGTACCGTGCCCCTTGGCGAACGCGGCGCCGGCCAGCGTCGTACCCATCGCACCCCCTCTCCCCCACTCTGACACGACATCCTGGCACGACCGCGCCGGTCACGCCGGGGGCGGGGCGCGCCGGGCCACCCAGGTCCGCCGGACTGCGCATTCCGGATGGACGGTCGCGGACAAGACTTCGGGTTTTCTTTCGGTGCCAGCCGGTCAGGTCGCTGCCAGACTTGCGTCGGCCGCGGATCGGCGGATCGTCAGGAGGACGGGTGGAGCTTGCGCACTGGCTGTCCCGGGCCGTGTCCGCGACCGAGGAATGGTCCGCCCGCTTCGGGCCGCACGCGCCGCACCCCGCCAACGAGGTGGGTGACGAGGACTTCGACGCGGCGTTCACGGAGTTCAGTTCCCGGCTGGCGGACAACTACCCGTTCTTCCATCCCCGCTACGCCGGGCAGATGGTCAAGCCGCCGCATCCGGCGGCGGTGGTCGGCTACCTGGCCGCCATGCTGCGCAACCCGAACAACCACGCGCGGGAGGGCGGCCCGGCCACCTGCGACATGGAGATCGAGGTCGTCGCGCAGCTCGCCGGCATGTTCGGCCTGAACGCGCACCTGGGCCACCTGACCGGCGGCGGCACGATGGCCAACCTCGAAGCGCTGTACGTGGCCCGGCAGAGCCACCCGGACCGGGGCGTCGCGTACAGCGCGGACAGCCACTTCAGCCACGCGCGGATGTGCCAGGTACTGCGGATGGCCGGGCATCCGGTCGCGGTCGACGCGGCGGGCCGGATGGACCTGGCCGCGCTGAGTGCGGTGCTGCGCGACGAGCGGATCGGTACGGTCGTGGTGACCGCGGGTACCACGGGTACCGGCGCGGTCGACCCGATCCACGAGATCGTCGAGCTGGCCCGCCGGCACCGGGTCCGGGTGCACGTCGATGCCGCGTACGGCGGGTTCTTCGCCCTGCTTGCCGGCACCGAGGGCATCGCTCCGGAACCCTGGCAGGCGATCCCGCGGTGCGACTCGGTGGTGGTGGACCCACACAAGCACGGCCTGCAACCGTACGGGTGCGGCGCGGTGCTGTTCACCGATCCGGAGGTGGCGCGGCACTTCCGGCACGATTCGAGCTACACCTACTTCACCCCGGCCGACCTGCACCTGGGCGAGATCAGCCTGGAGTGCTCGCGCGCCGGCGCCGCGGCTGCCGCCCTGTGGCTGACCTTCCGGGTACTCCCGCCGACGCGCGACGGGCTGGGCCGGATCCTCGCGGCGTCTCGACGGGCCGCGACCGGCTGGGCCGAGCTGATCGACGGCTCGTCCCGGCTGCGCCTGTACCAGCGACCCGACCTCGACATCGTGACCTACCTGCCGACCCGGTCGACACTGTCCGAAGTGGACACCGTGACCGAGCGGATGTTGCGCGAGGGGATGACCGACCCGGACGACCCGGTGTACCTGAGTGTGCTGCGCGCCGACGCGGACGCGTTCCGACGACGCCATCCGGACCTGGTCCGGGACCGGCCGGACGCCCGGGTGCTGCGCAGCGTCCTGATCAAACCCGAAGCCGAAACCCACCTGGCCGGGCTGCACGAGCGGATCGAGCGGCTGGCCGGCGAGAGGAGCACCCGATGCCCGACACCAGCGTGACCGACACCGCCGTTCCTGCCCTGGCCGCAGACGAGCAGGTGCTGGTCGACCTGCTCACCCGGGTGTTCGAGACCGACCCGATAGCGGAGTGGGTGTTCCCGGACGCCGACCGGCGGCGCGCTGTGCTCCCGCGGTTCTTCGGGATCCTCTACTCCGCGGCGGTCGGCAACGGCGGCGCCTACACCAACGCCGCCCGTACCGGGGTGCTGCTGTCGCTGCCGGCCGGCGCGACCGAACCGCCGGAGCTGATCGGGCAGCTGCTGGAGGCGGTCGGCGAGGACGCCGCCCGGTTCGGCGCGGTGGCCCAGGCGCAGGCCGAGCGGCGACCGGACCGGGCACACCAGTACTTCACCTTCGGCGGGCTGGAGCCGTCGGTGCGCGGCCAGGGGGTGGCCGGCGCGCTGTTCGCCTCGGTACTGCGGCAGTGCGACGCCACCGGCGTCGGTGGCTACCTGGAAGCCAGCTCGCCGGCCGGGCTCGCGCTCGCGCACCGGTACGGGTTCACCGAGTTCGGCGACGAGATCCGGATGCCCGACGGGCCGGCGCTGCAGCCGATGTGGCGAGACGCCCGTGCCCTCGACTGATCCGGGTCACGACGATCCTCCGCTCTGGTCGGCGGCGGACATCGACGCCGGTCTCGTCGACGACGAGCGGCTGCGTACCGTGCTGGCCTGGAGCCGCCGGTTCCTCACCGCGGGGCACGCCGAGCTGGGCCGCCCCGGCCCGGTCTGCCCGTACGCGGGTCCGTCGCTGCGTCGTGACCTGTTCCGGCTGTCCGTGGTGCCCGGCGTGGTCGACGCCGGGCAGGTGGCCGGGCTCCTCGACCGGTGCCGGGAGCGCTTCGGGCACCTCGCTGCCGCTGTACCGGAGCGGGACGCGGAGCTGGTCGCGATACTGGTGGTGCTGCCGGACTTCGATCACGACGACTCCGGCCCACTCGACGACCTGCAACGCTCGGTCAAGCACCGCTTCGTGTCGGACGGGCTGATGGTAGGTCAGTTCCATCCGCGCTGCCCCGAGCCGGGGCTGTGGCGGCGAAGCTTCCGGCCGCTGCGCTCACCGGTGCCGCTGATCGCGATCCGCCGGATGATGGCCGGCGACATGCCGTTCATGCTGCGTTCCGAGCAGCACCTGGCCGCCTACCTGGCCCGGTTCGCACCGCAGTTGCCGGCCCGGATCCGCGACCAGCTCAGCGCCGCCGCGGTGCAGGGCCCGCCGGCCGGCTGAGGGCCGCCGACGCGACCGCTGCCGGGGCAGGGGCGGGGTGCGCCGCCACCGTGGGCACCGGCCGGCGGGCCGGGGCGACGACCGCGACGGCCCGCGCCCGGCCAGCCCGCACGCGAAGCCACGAGGACGGCCGGCGCGGACGTCGAGACGGGACCTGGGCCATGTCTTCGTGGCCAGCCACCCGGCTGCGCCGGGCCCGTTCGCCCGCTCGCGGCGTGGTCGGCACGGGCGCCCACGACACCGGCATGCACCCGCACCTGCGCCTTGCGAGCGAACAAACGGACTCCGGCTCGCCCGGGCGGAGCCACGAAGACACGCCCTAGCGGCGGGCGGCGAGCTGCGCCTCGATGGCGGCACCGTCGGCGCCCGCGGCGAGCAGGGTGCGCAGCAGCACCCGGGCCCGGTACGGGGAGAGCAGCCCGCCGTTGAGCAGCCCGCGCCGCGCCAGGTCGGCTTCCGAGCCGACCGCACCGTAGGTGTGCGCCAGCACCGATCCGCCGCCGGTACGGGAGGTCAGCACGACCGGGATGCTCCGGGCGACCGTGCCGAGCACCGGCGCCAGCGCGCCCGGGACGTGCCCGACCCCGTACCCGGCGACGACCAGGCCCTGGTAGCGGTCCGCGAGGCCGGCCAGCAGCCCGCCGTCGTCGTCCAGCGTCGCGGTGTACAGCCCGACCCGGGCGCGGTCGAATCCGGCAGGGTCGACGGTCAGCGCCGGCAGCCGCGCCGGCCGGGTCAGCACCCGTACCGCGCCCTCGATCACGTGGCCGATCGGGCCGGCGTCCGGGGAGGTGAAGGCGCCGGTCGCGGTGGCGTGCGCCTTGCGCACGAAGCGGGCGGCGTGGATCTCGTCGTCGAGGACGGCGAGCGCGCCGAGCCCGCGGGCGGCGTCGGAGGTCGCGACCCGTACCGCGGCCAGCAGGTTGGCCGGGCCGTCCGGGCCGGCGAGCGTCGGGTTGCGCATCGCGCCGGTGAACACCAGCGGCTCGTCGCGGTCCCAGAGCAGGTCCGCGAGGTAGCAGGTCTCCTCCAGGGTGTCGGTGCCCTGGGTGACGACCACGCCGGCGGCACCCTCGCGTACCGCGGTGTCGGCGGCGGCGACGAGTTCGGCGATCCGGCGGAAGGTCAGGTCGGCGCTGGGCACCGGCTCGGTGTCCTGCACCGCGAGCTGGACACCGATCTCGGCCAGCCCCGGTACCGCGGCGGTCAGCTCGGCGCCGCCGAGCCGGGCGACGACGCCGCGTCCGCCGGCGCCGGCCATCGCGATGGTGCCACCCAACGTGTACAGAACGATCCGCACCGTGCCCCCCGAACGACGTCGCCGGACGCGACGCTACCCAACGCCGCGGAACCGCCCGCCCCGGGTATCGGCGGGAAAGCCGATCACGGGGGTGGCTGGACGGAGACCGACGTCTCCGCCAGCCAACCCCATGATCGACTATGCAACGGCGGTCAGGCGAGGCCGATCGCGAAGATGTGCATCGTCGCGGACGGGTTGGGCAGGGTGACGCTGGCGACGGTCTTGCCGGCGGTCAGCGCACCGGAGGTGGCGAACACGTACGTGTCCACGTTCTCCTTCGAACCGGAGGTGGAGTTGCGGTACGGCATCGACGCGACGGTGGTGTCACCGGGCAGCGGGTCGTAACCGCCGGCGCCGAGGGTCCAGTCGCTGAACCCGAGCGTCAGCTTCTGCGTGCTGCCGTCGGTGTAGTGCACGACCAGGTCGCCGACCGCACCGGATTCGTCGGCGTTGGTCGCCGAACCCAGGATGCCGAGCTGCTTCGCCCCGTCCGGTACCACCAGCGGGATGGTCTGGCCGGCCGCCTCGATGTTGTCCAGCTCGCCGGACGCGGCGTCCGGCCAGGTGTAGCCGATCCCGTTCACCGTCACCGGCTCGCCGGCCTTGAGACCGTCGGCGGCGAGCGCCTGCGCGGAGTACGCGTAGCCGCTGGTGTCCAGGCTCGCCGAGCTGGGCTTGCCGTCGTCGGAGATGCCGGCGTTGGTGTAGTAGGGCCACAGCTCGCCCGGCTTGGCCACCGACAGGTGCGCCGACGCCGGGTCCAGCTGGGTGCCGTCGGCGGTCTTCAGGTCGAACGACACCGTGTACCGGCCCTCGGTCTGCCCGGCGGTCACGGTGACCGGCGCGCTCGCCGTGGACCTGGCCGCGACGTCCAGGCTGCCCGAGGCCGGCGACACGCCGACCCCGTCGTCGCCCTTGCCGGTCCAGCTCACCGAGATCGGCTGGTCGGACACGTTGGTGACCTTGACCTGGAACTGGCCGGTGCCGCCGGGCTCGATGACGGTGCCGTCCGACGGGCTCACCGAGGTGAACGTGGCCTGCTGGCCGGTGCCGTCCGACGGCGGCGCGTCGGCCGGGTCGGACCCCCAGCTCTTGTTCGGGATGCTGGTCAGGTCGTAGTTCAGGGTGCCGCCGTCCGCCAGGTCGCGGTAGCGCAGCCACGGCTTGTCGACCGACCTGCCGCCCAGCTTCAGCCCGTTCACGTACGCGTTCTCGACCGAGGCGTTCGGCGCGGTGATCGTCAGCTTGTCGCCGCCGGGCAGCGCGACGACCGCCTTCTGGAAGACCGGGCTGCCCAGCGCGAGCACGTCGGTACCGGGCGTCTCCGGGTACATGCCCAGCTCGCTGAACACGTACCAGGAGCTCATCGCGCCGAGGTCGTCGTTGCCGAACTGGCCGACCGGGGCGTCGAAGTACAGCTGCTGCTGCGCCTCGCGGACCACCCGCTGGGTCTTCCACGGTGCGCCGACGTAGTCGTACTCCCAGGGGATCTCGATGCTGGGTTCGTTGGACAGGTCGGCGTTGGTCGGGCCGGGGTGGTCGATCGAGGTGAACAGGCTGTCCAGGTACTTCTCGTACCCGGCGGCGCCGCCCTTGGCCAGGATCAGCGCGTTCAGGTTGTGCGGCACCATCGGGGTGTACTGCGCAGCGGTGCCCTCGACCATGCCGGTACCGGTGCCCGGCGAGAAGCCCGGCACCCACTCGCCGTTGGACTGCCGCGCCTGCACGTACCCGGAGCCGGCGTTGAAGGTGTGCTGCCAGTTCTGCGACCGGGTGGCGAACCTCGTGTAGGTGTTCTTGTCCCCAACGACTTCGCGAACGCGGCGATCGCGTAGTCGGCGCTGTCGTACTCCAGCTGGGTGGACACCGGGCCGTAGAAGTTGCAGCAGCCGTACTTCAGGTCGTACGGCAGGTAGCCGTACTTGTCCAGGGTCGCCTGGCCGGGCCGGATGTTGCTGGGGTTGCTGGCCTCGTCGACCATCGCGGAGAGCGCGTGCTGGTGGTCGAAGTCGCGGGCGCCGAACGCGTACGCGTCGGCGATGATCGCGTCGGCCGGGTCACCGACCATCACGTAGCTCTCCCCGTTGGCCAGCGACCACTTCGGCAGCATCCCGGACTGGTCGTAGTCGTTGAGCATCGACCGGATCGAGTCGCTGGTCTGCTTCGGCGCCACGATCGACGCCAGCTGCACCTGCGACCGGTAGATGTCCCAACCGGAGTAGTTGGCGTACTGCGCGTGCCCGCGCGCCGCCGTGTGCACCTTGCCGTCCATCCCGGCGTACTGGCCGTTGACATCGGAGAACACGTTCGGGTGCAGCAGCACGTGGTAGAGCGCGGTGTAGAACTGCTGCTGCTGGGCGGCCGAGCCGCCGCTGATCCGGATCCGCTCCAGCAGCGCGTTCCAGTCCGCGTGCGTCCGGTTGCGCACCTTGTCGAAGTTCCAGCCGTGGATCTCGCTGGCCAGGTTCTTCTTCGCGTTGGCGTTGCTGGTGAACGAGATGCCGACCTTCGCGGTGACCCGCTGGTCGTTCGACGCGTCGAACGTCAGGTACACGCCGCCGGGGCCGGTCGTCGCGGCCGGCTGGGTGCCGCCGTGCACGGTCGGCGCCTGGTGCACCGAGCTGGCCGACGGCTTCGCGCTGCCGTGGAAGGGCTTCGCCGCCTTGCCCTTCGCGGTGGCCGCGGCCGGCGGCGTCGGCGTGCTGCTGGCCTTCTTGCTGGCGTGCTGGCGCAGCGTGCTCGACCCCGCGGTGGTGCCGCTGGCGTCCCAGGTGCCGTAGCCGCTGAACGAGCGGCTGAACTGGATGTCGAAGTGCAGCGTGTAGTCGTTCTCCGCGTCGCTGGACTGGCCGCAGAAGTGGCCGGAGGTCACCGACCCGGTGACCTCGTGGTCGCTGACCACGGTGGCCGACGTCCCGTCCACCGTGCTGGCCGAGCCGGCCACCTTCAACAGCAGGTTCGCCTTGCTGGTACGCGGGAAGTCGAAGGTGCCGATCCCCGACCGGGTGCGCGCGGTCAGCGCCGTGGTCACCCCGGACCCCTGCGTCACCGTGTAGTAGCCGGCGTCGGCCTTCTCGTTGATGTGCGAGTAGGTGTCGGTGGCCGAGCCCGGCTTGGTACCGATGTCGCCGACGGTCGGCAGGATCGGCACGTCGCCGAGCGCGCCGCAGCCCGGCCCGGAGATGTGCGTGAGGCTGAACCCGGTCAGCGTCGAATCGTTGTACTCGTAGCCGCCACCCGGCGTGCGGTGCGGGCTGGTGTCCGGGCTCCACTGCAGCATGCCGAACGGTGCGTCCGCGCCGGGGAACGTGTCGACCGCGCCGGAGGTACCGATCAGCGGGTTGACCAGCGACGCCGGGTCGGACACCGGCTGCGGCGCGGCGAACGCCCGGCCGGCGAACGGTACCGCCGCGGCGAGTACCGCGACGATCGCCGTCGCGGCGCGTGCCGCGCGACGGTGGGGTGGGTGTTTCATTGCCCGTCCTTTCCGGTGGCCGCGGGACGGCCCGCGGCCCGAGGGGTCCGAGGAGCAGGCCCGGGCGCGCGAGCTGGGGTGCGGCCCGGGTGGTACCGATGACATCGTTGTCAGGCGGGAAAGCGCCACCCGACTGAAACCGGATGCTAGGCCCCTGACGTACCCGGTATCAAGATCTGTCCGACTTGGGGGTCGTGACTGGAACGCCGGTCACGACCCCGTTGCGGCCCTGGTCACCGAGAAGAGGCCCCCCGCACCAGTTCGATCGCCGCGGCGGTCAGGTCCGGCCGGTCGGCGGACAGCCAGTGAATCCGCCGGTCCCGGCGGAACCAGGACCGCTGCCGCCGGACGAACCGCCGGGTCGCGCGCACCGTCTCGGCGCGGGCCGCCGCCTCGGTGCACTCGCCGGCCAGGAACCGCAGCACCTGCTGGTAGCCGAGCGCCCGGCTGGCGGTACGGCCGTCGGCCAGTCCCCGCGCCGCGAGCGCGCGTACCTCGTCGACCAGCCCCGCCGCCCACATCCGGTCCACCCGGCGCTCGATCCGCTCGTCGAGCACCTCGGTGGGCAGCTCCAGCCCGATCCGCACCGCGTCGTACACCGGGGTCGCCTCGGCCGGCAACGCCGCGACGAACGGCCCGCCGGTGAGCGCGATCACCTCCAGCGCCCGAACGATCCGCCGGCCGTTGCTCGGCAGGATCCGCTCCGCCGCGACCGGGTCGCGCTCGCGCAGCCGCCGGTACAGCGGGTCCGGCCCGTGCTGCGCCAGCTCCTGCTCCAGCTCGGCCCGCAACGCCGGATCGGTGCCGGGGAACTCCATCGCGTCCAGCACCGCCTGCACGTACAGCCCGGAGCCGCCGACCAGCACCGGGATACGGCCGGCCGCCAGCAGCCCGTCGACCGCGGCGCGGGCCAGCCCCTGGTACTCCGCGACGCTCGCCGGCTCGGTCACCGGCCAGATGTCGAGCAGGTGGTGAGGCACCCCGGCCGCCTCCGCCGCGGTCACCTTGGCGGTACCGACGTCCATTCCCGCGTACAGCTGCATCGAGTCGGCGTTGACCACCTCGCCGCCGAGTGCCCGCGCCAGCGCGACACCCAGCGCCGACTTGCCCACCGCGGTCGGCCCGACCACCGCCACCACCAGCCCGGCGGGGCGCCCCGGGTCGGTCACCGTGGCCGCCAGGTCGCGACCAGGTAGGTCACCTCGGCCGGCGCGCCCGCGTAGTGCAGCCGGGCCGCCCAGCGCTGCTCCGCCAGCGCACCGGCCAGGACCTGCCACGGCGCCCGGCCGACCGCCGACAGCGCCCGCGCGCGGTCCGGGTCCAGCGCACGCAGCGCGGCCGGGTCGCCGGCCGCGAACGCCTCCCGCACCGCCGCGTCGAACTCGTCCGCCTCGGCGTCGACCGCGCCGGGCTCGGCCAGCGCCCGGCGGGCCGCCGCGTCACCCATCACCAGCAGGCCGATCGGACGGTTCCCGCTGTCGGCCGCGATCCGGCGCCCGGTCGCCAGGCACTCGTCGGTGGACGCCGTCGCCGGCACCGTGACCGCCAGCCGCGGCACCGGCACGTCCGCCAGCAGCCGCGCCGCGACCAGCAGGGACAGGTCACCGAACGTGCGCCCGCTGCGATCGCCGCCGAAGTCGACCGGCAGTTCCCGCCCGTAGCGGGCGAAGCTGCCATGATCGTTCGGGCCCCAGCTGTCCGCCCGGGCGCCGGCGCCGACCACCAGCACCTGCTCGACCGGCTGGCGCACCAGCTCGCGCACCGCGCTGGCGCAGGCGGCCCGTACCGGGGCGAGGTCGGCCGCGGCGCCGGTCGCCAGCTCGGGCAGCAGCAGCGGCGGCTGCGGGCAGGCCGCGACGGAGACGATCACGCACCAACGGTAGCGGCGGGGCCGGTCGCACCGGCCGTACCCTCCCTGCCGGGGCGGCGCCGGGTCCCGCGGTGCGGGAGCATCCGGACGGCGGACCGGGCTGTAACGCTCGCCAGGGTCACGGTTCGGCGTCGACCCGTTCCCGCAGGGCTGGACACACCTGTGACAATGCTCCGAGACACACGAGACTGTTGAGCCGGTACATGCGGCGGGCGGCCCGGGACGACACGGTGCCGGGACCGGAAGGATCTGAGGGTGGATTCGATGAGCGGTGACGGGCGCGACTGGACGACATTCGGTCGGGTCGACGCGAACGGCACGGTCTATGTCAAGACGGCCGCCGGCGAACGGCCGGTCGGTTCCTGGCAGGCCGGTACACCCGAGGAGGGGCTCGCCCTGTTCGCCCGCCGGTTCGCCGATCTGGTGACCGAGGTCGAGCTGCTGGCGAACCGGCTGTCCTCCGGCAAGGCCGACGCGGCGCACTCGGTGGCGACGATCCGGCGGCTGCGCAACGAGCTGTCCACCGCGCACGTGGTGGGCGACCTGGACATGCTGGCCGGCCGGCTGGACGAGCTGTCGGTGGTCGCGCAGAAGAAGAGCGAGGAGGCCAAGGTCGCCCGCGAGGAGGCCAAGGCCGCCGCCGTCGAGCGCAAGCAGCAGCTGGTCGCCGAGGCCGAGCAGCTCGCCACCGAGTCCACCCAGTGGAAGGTGGCCGGCGACCGGCTCAAGGAGATCGTCGAGGAGTGGAAGACGATCCACGGCGTCGACCGCAAGACCGACGGCGAGCTGTGGAAGCGGTACGCGGCGGCCCGGGACGCGTTCGCCCGCCGCCGCGGTACCCACTTCGCGAGCCTCGACGCCGGCCGCAAGGAGGTGCAGACGGTCAAGGAGAAGCTCGTCGTCGAGGCCGAGTCGCTGGCCGGCTCGGACGACTGGGGCCCGACCGCGGCGCGGCTCAAGCAGCTGATGGCCGACTGGAAGGCCGCCGGCCGCGCCTCCAAGGAGGCCGAGCAGCGGCTCTGGGAGCGGTTCCGCGGCGCCCAGGACGCGTTCTTCTCCCGGCGCAGCGAGGTGTTCAGCGCCCGCGACGCCGAGCAGCAGCAGCACCTGACCGCCAAGCGGGAACTGCTCGCCGAGGCCGAGGCGATCGACGTGGACGCCGACCCGAAGGTCGCGCAGCAGAAGCTGCGGGACATCCAGGGCCGCTGGCACGAGATCGGCCGGGTACCGCGGGACGCCGTGTCCGGGCTGGAGCGCCGGCTGCGCGCGGTGGACGAGAAGGTGCGTGCCGCGATGGACACCGCCTGGCGGCGCACCCCGATCGAGCAGAACCCGCTGCTGGTGCAGATGCGCGAGCAGGTCGCCGAGGCCGAGGAGCGGTTGGAGCGGGCGCGGGCGGCGGGCGATACCCGGCGGATCAAGCAGGCCGAGGAGTCGCTGGAGAGCAAGCGCCGGTTCCTGCAGCTGGCCGAGCACACCGGCTGACGCCGCCGCGCGGTTGTCGACCACGGCGCCGGAACGCTGTTGATCATGGCGTTGTCTTCCCTGGCAAGCGCTTCCTGGCCAGATAACCCATGATCAACTCGGCACTGCGGGCGAACGGGACTGTCCGACCCGGACGGTAGGTTGTACGGCATGGATCGGGATCGATACGTGCCGTTCACGACCGTCTTCAACTTCCGCGATCTCGGCGGCTACCCGACCGACGAGGGTCGCCGGGTGCGCAGCGGCGTGCTCTACCGTTCCGACGGGCTGCACCGGCTGGCCGAGACCGACTTCGGCCGGTTCGCCGCGCTCGGCGTTCGCCGGGTCGTCGACCTGCGCCGCACCGACGAGGTCGCCAACTACGGCCGGGTCCCCGACTCGCCGGGCCTGGACTACCACAACGTCTGCCTGCAGACGCAGGCCTGGACCGCGGCCGAGGTGGCGCCGGGCGAGCTGGCCGGCTACCTCACCGCGCGGTACGCGGAGATCGCCGACGAGGCGGTCGGCGGCGCGATGGCACGGGTGCTGCGGCTGATTGCCGAGGACACCGCCGGCGGCACCGTGTTCCACTGCATGGCCGGCAAGGACCGCACCGGCGTGGTGGCGGCGGTGGTGCTCTCGCTGCTGGGGGTGGGCGACGACACGGTCGCCGACGACTACGCGGCGAGCCGGTTCTCCGAGCAGCGCTACCTGGCCTGGCGGGCGACGGTCGCGCCGGACGCCCCGAAGTACCTGCCGTCGACGAGCGATCCGGCGCCGGCCGAGACGATGCTCGCCTTCCTCGCCGACCTGCGCTCCCGGTACGGCTCGGTCACCGGTTACCTGGACGCGGCCGGCTTCGGCCCGGCCGACCGGGCGCTGCTGCGCACCCGCCTGCTCGCGCCGAACTGACCGGCGCCGGGAGGTTCCCCGAACCGTTTTCCCGAACCGGCCGGCACCGCACCAGGCACCTGACCGCACCGGGAGCGGCGCCGGGCACCGCGGGCTGCCCGGCGCGGGCTACGGTGACGGGGTGGCAGGGGCGGCAGGCGAGCGGCGGGCGCCGACCATCGCCGACGTGGCCCGGCTGGCCGGGGTCTCCACCGGCGCGGTGTCCTACGCGATGAACGACCGCCCGGGGGTCAGTGCGCGCACCCGGGAGCGCATCCGGCAGGCCGCCGCGCAGCTCGGCTGGGAGCCGAGCGGCGCGGCCCGGGCGCTGATGCGGCAGAGTTCGCAGGCGGTCGGGCTGGTCGTGGCGGCCACCCACCTGATGACCGGCAACGACTTCTTCGCCGCCTTCGTCACCGGGCTGGAGCAGGCGCTGTCTCGCCGCGACTTCGCCCTGCTGCTGCGCGCGGTGGGCGCCGAGCCGCAGGCGGAGCTGCTCGCGTACCGGCGGATGTGGCAGCAGCACCAGGTCGACGGCGTGATCGTCGGCGACGTGCGGACCGACGACGCCCGGCTGGCGTTCCTGGCCGAGGTGGGCATGCCGGCAGTGGTGGTGGACCGGTTGACCGCGGGCCCGGCCGGGTTCCGCACCCTCGACTCGGATCATCCGGCCGGTGTCCGGCACGCGGTACGGCACCTGGTCGGGCTGGGGCACCGGCGGGTGGCGTTCGTGGGTGGCCCGCCGCGGCTGCGGCACGTGGCCGACCGGTACGGGGCGTGGCGCGCGGCGCTGGCCGGGGCCGGCGCGGAGCCGGGCCCGGTGGCGTACGAGGAGGCGACGGAGCGCGGCGGCATCCGGGCGACCCGGGCGGTGCTCGCCGCCCGGCCGCGGCCCACCGCGATCGTGTACACGTCCGATCTGATGGCGATCGCCGGGCTCGGCGCGATCCGGTCGGCCGGCCTCGCGGTGCCGGACGACGTGTCGGTGGTGGGGTTCGACGACGTGCGGCTCGCCGCCTACCTGACCCCGCCGCTGACCACGGTGCGGGTCGACTACGTGCGGCTCGGCCGCTCCTGCGCCGAGTTGCTGCTCGCCGTCCTGGCCGGCGAGGATCCACCGGAACCGCCGCCGGTCCCCGCCGACCTCGTCGTCCGCGGCTCCACCGCCCCACCACCGACCGCGCCGCGTTGATCATGGTGTCATCTCGGCTGCCAAACGTTTTCCCAACCCGATGACCCCATGATCGACGTGGCGGGAGGGGCTTGACAGAGCGGCTACTTAAGCCCTTAAGTATGGCGAAGTCGTCAAGCTCTGGAGGACGAATGCCCTTCCCCGAAAGAGACCGCCGGCGTCGGCGGCTCCGACTGTTCGGCGCCGGTACCGCCGGTGTCCTGCTCGCCGCCGCACTGGTCGCCGCCGGCACCGCACCCGCCACCGCGGCGCCGGCCTGCTCCGTCGGTACCGTCTGCCAGGCCGAGACGGCGCAGCTGTCCGGCGGCGCGCACGCCAACACCAACCACAGCGGCTACACCGGCAGCGGCTTCGTCGACGGGTACGGCACCCAGGCGCACCCGGTCGTCGGCGCCGACACCCGCTGGTCGGTGACCGGTACGGCGGCCGGCGACCACGTCGCGACGGTCCGGTACGCCAACGCCGATCCCGGTGACGGCAGCTCCGCCGCCCGCACGATCGGCATCTACGCCGACGACACCCGGCTCGGTACCCTCACCCTGCCCCCGACCGGCAGCTGGGACAGCTGGGCCACCGCGCAGGCCACCGTGTCGTTGCCGGCGAACACCGGTACCGTCGCGCTGCGCTGCGGCGCGACCGACTCCTGCATGGTCAACCTCGACTACCTGGCGCTGTCCGCCCCCGGCGCGCCGGTACCGACGCCGCCCGAGCAGTGCACCGCGCGTGGCGGCAGCTACACCGACGCCGGCCTGATCGGCTGGGAGGGCGACAAGGACGGCGTCGTCGTCTGCCAGAACGGCTCGTTCTACCTCCGCGACGGCAGGAACGTCGCGGAGGGCTTCGGCGTCGCCGCCGCACCGAGCCGGCTCACCTGGTCCAACGTGGACGGGTACCTGCCGGCGCTGGCGACCGCGTTCGACACCGCGGGCGGCGCCCGGGTGACCGTCACCGACTTCGCCGACAAGCTGACCATCGGCGGCCACGACTACGTCGCGGTGTACAGCAGGGTCGCGGTGCACAACCCGACCCGCGCCACGCTGACCGTCGACCCGGCGCCGACCGACGACCTGCTGGCCCTCGACCACCACACCAACACGGTGCCGCCGGGCCACACGGTCACGCACGACTACGTGGTGGCGGCGGACCGGTTCGGCGCCGACGTGGCGTGGCCGTCGGCCGCGCAACTCACCGGCGCCGGCGGGTACGCGCGACACTTCGGCCACATGAAGCGCTACTGGGACTCCCGGCTCGACTCGCTCGCCCAGCTGGACGCGCTGCCGGACCGCAGCCTGGTCGACGCGTACAAGTCGGGCTACGTGTACACGCTGATCGCCAAGGACGGGGTGCGCCTCAACACCGGCGAGAACGGGTACGACGAGGAGTACAGCCACGACACCATCGGCATCCTGGCCACCCAGTTCAGCCTCGGCGACACCACCGACGCCACCGCGCTGCTGCTCCGGCTGCGCGACCTGATCGGCGGCCAGCCGCAGTACGTCGACGGGGTCTGGAAGTACTCCTGGCCGTGGGCGGTCTACCTGGCCAAGACCGGCGACCTGGACACCGTCCGGGCGCACTTCGACACCGAGGGGCCGGCCGGCGCCAGCCAGCCGTCGATCGCCGACACCGCGCACCAGATCGCCGCCGACCGCACCGGTCCCGGCGGGATCATGAAGATGACCAACGACATCGACTCCAACGGGTACTGGACCATCGACGACTACTCGGCGCTGATGGGGCTGGCGTCCTACCGGTACCTCGCGCAGCGGCTCGGCGAGCGGGCCGAGGTCGACTGGGCCGACCGGCAGTACGACGCGCTGCTCGCCGCGACCAACGCCACCCTGGCGAAGACGATGGCCGACAACGACCTGGACTACCTGCCCTGCTCGATGCTGGAGCCCAACACCGCCAACCGGTGCAAGGTCGCCGCCGACGCGAACTGGGCGGCGCCGTTCCTGTTCGGCCGCTGGGCCTGGGACGGCTACCTGTTCGGTGCGCGCCAGGACGGGCCGGCTCTCACCGCGATCGACCCGACCTACGCGTACGGGTTCGACCGGATCGGCGACAGCCTGCCGGCGCACGACTTCGGCGGGTACCCGGGCAACCTCTACGCCTCGGCGTACAACGCCGGCTACGGTGCGGCCGGGCTGCGCGGCAGCGCGTACCGCGACGAGCCGATCCGGGCCTACCAGATGATGATCGAGTACACCCAGTCCGGACCGTACTCGTGGTGGGAGTCGGCGTCCGCACCGAACCCGGACCAGCCCTGGGTGGGCTCGCATCCGGCGCACGGCAACGGATCCGCGCCGCACGCGTGGGGCATCTCCACCGCCAACAAGGCGCTGCTGGAGTCGCTCGTCGCGCAGCGGGTGAACGGTGACCTGCTGGTCGGCCGCGGGGTGCCCGACTCGTGGCTGGGCAAGCCGATCCGGGTGTCGAACGTACCGACGCTGGACGGTGGCCGGGTCGCGGTGACCATCACCGGGCGCGGCCGGCACGTGACGCTGACGGTGACCGGCGCCGGGACCTCCCGGGTGCTGTTCCAGCTGCCGGCGTTCGCGGGCAACGTCGCCGCGACCACCGCCGGGCACGCCGACTCGGCCGGTACGGTCACGCTGCCCGCCGGTACCCGGCACGTCACGGTGACGCTCCGGCACAGCGTCTCCTGACCGGGTTGCGCGACCGCTGCCCGCCCGGGTCCGCTCGGGCGCGCGGGAGAAAGGCCACCTCTGTTCGCTGTTTTCACCCCGCGTTGGGGAACGTGGGGAGGGGACATCGCCCCTCCCCACACCCCGTGAAGGGGGCCGTCGCCCCCTTGACAATCCCCCGCCGGGAACCAGTGACGAGGTCCGGACGCCGCCTGGCCCACCACGAAGCAGCGGCGAGTCGGTGCGGCATGTGCCTCGACGCCGAGTTCGCCACGACCGCCAACCCGCGCCCTCGACGGGCACAAGGCGGTGAGAACGGCGAGGAGCGGGTGGCGGGCGGCGGCCCGGTGGGCGGCTGGCGGGCGGCGGCCCGGTGGGCGGCTGGCGGGCGTGCAAGCATGTGCGGGTGGGGCAGGGCGAGCCGCTGACGCGCGGCGATGAGCGCGGACGGTGGCGGCTCGGCACCCCGGCCGCGGGCCGGTCGATCGGGCTGGCCGGCGCGGTGCTGCTCGCGGTGGCGGCGTACACGGTCGGCGCGGTGCCGGGCGGCGTCCCGTACGGGCGGCTGCCGTCGGCGCAGCTGCTGGCCCAGCCGCGGTACTCGATCGGCATGGCGTGCTGGGTGCTCGGCCTCGCCGGCCTGCTCGCCGGTTGGTTGGTGCTGCGCCGCCCGGCCCGCGACGGGCTGCTGCGCGCACGCTGGGTCGTCGTCACGACGCTGCTGTGGGCGGTCCCGCTGCTGATCGCGCCGCCGCTGGCCAGCCGGGACGTGTACGCCTACGCCGCGCAGGGTGAGCTGTACGCGCACGGACTCGACCCGTACCACTCCGGTCCGGCGGCGCTGCCGTCGCACTGGCTCGCCGACATGTCACCGTCGTGGCGGGACAGCCCCGCACCGTACGGGCCACTCGCGCTGCTGATCGCCCGGCTCGCCGCGGTCGTCGCGGCGGGCCACCTCACCGTCGCGCTCGCGGTACTGCGGATCGCGGCGCTGGCCGGCGTGCTGCTGCTCGCGGGGTACCTGCCGCGGCTCGCCCGGCTGGCCGGCGTCGACGCGGGCGCGGCCTGTTGGCTGGGGCTGGCGAGCCCGCTGGTCGCGATCCATCTGGTCTCCGGCGCGCACAGCGACGCGCTGATGCTCGGGCTGCTGGTGGCCGGGCTGACCCTCGCGGCGCAACGGCGGTTCGCCGGGCGTGTAGCGGGCTCCCGGATCCCGGCCCCGGCCCTGACGGCGGCCACGGCCCTGCTCGCCGGGGCGGCGCTGGGACTGGCCGCGGCGGTGAAGGTGACCGCGCTGCTCGCGGTGCCGTTCGCGGTGCTGCTGATCCTGCCGGTGCTGTCCGGTCGGTGCCGGCTGGTGCGGGCGGCGGTGGCGGTGGTCGCCGGGGTGGCGGTGGCGTTCGGGGCGGCCAGCGCGGCGGCCGGGCTCGGGTTCGGCTGGGCGTCGGCGGCGTTCGGCGCCGAGGCGAGCGTGCAGTGGACGTCGCTGTCCACCGGCGTCGGCACGGCGCTGGGGTTCCCGCTGCGGCTGCTCGGGCTGCCGGGCGCGGGCGGGGTGCTCGCGGTCGCTCGGGACCTCGCGCTGTTCGTCGTGCTGCCGGCGGTGCTGGTGGCGCTGTGGTGGCCGGTCCGGCGCGGCGCCGAGCCCCGGGCCGTGCTGGTGCGTACCGGCTGGGCGTTCGCGGCGCTGCTCGCGGCCTCGCCGGCGGTGCACCCGTGGTACGTGCTGTGGCCGGTCGTGATCCTCGCCGCCGCGGCGACCGACCGGCGGGTGGTGACCGGCATGGTGGCGGTCACCGTCCTGATGACGGTGCTGGTGTTGCCGGACGGGTACAACCTGGCCCGGGTCACCGGCTGGGTCGGCGCGCCGCTGGACCTGGCGATCGTGCTGGGGCTGGGCTGGCTCGCGGTGCGCCGGCTCCGGCGGGTGACGGCGGTATGAAAATCTTCACCGCCGCCATGCGCGAAGAGTAGTCAGCCGGATGCACAGCGCCGGCCCGCGGGCGGGCCGGCGCTCGAAGGCGACGCGGCAGGTCAGCGGTCAGAAGCCGAGGGCCTGGGCGCGCCGCTTGACCTCGGTGGCCCGGTTGTCACGCAGCGCTTCCGCGGGTGCACCTGGGAGGGAATCGTCCGGGGTGTACAGCCACCGGAAGGCCTCCTCGTCGTTGTACCCCGCGTCGTGCAGCAGGGTGAGCACCCCCGGGAGGTGTTTGAGCACCATGGGCGAGTCGATCAGGTCAGCCGGCGTCTTCAGCACGCCCTCGCGTCGCAGCGCCAGCAGCCTGCGCTCCCGGATCATCTGCCGCACCCGGGTGACGGGCATGTCGAGTCGCTCCGCGACGTCGGGCAGGGGCAGCCAGGAGGCCGGTTCGTTCGGTGTATCGGTCACCCGCACAGACTGCCACGGTCGTACGGGATTTCCCGCGCACCCCACCGACGGCTATCGTCTTGCCGGGCGAATCAGGCATCCGTCGTACCGGTACAACTCCGGCACGGCCGGTTGGCCCTTCCGGAGCACCCCCCGGACCCTGACCATCGACGCGGCCGAGCTCGGCCGCGGCAGCCGTTGCGCGGTCACCCCCACCGCCACCCCTGCGGGTTCCGCGCCGACGAAGGGACACAGGTGAGTTTCTGGCAGGCAGCACGCCGCGAGGCGTCCGGCGCGCTGCGTTCGGTCCGATACGACTTCGTCCAGGTACTGTTCGGCGAGTCCGGGTCCCGTCGCGTCATGGCGGTCACCGGCCTCACCGCGCTGGTCGCGGCCGGCGGCGTCGGTACCGCGTTCGCGGTCGCCGACAACCATCACGCGCCGCCCGGCCGGCCGCCGGCCGCGGAGTCCAGCGCCACGCCGGGCACCGTCGCCGACACGCTGAGCCCCGCGCCGAGCGGCGAATCCCCCAGCGCCCGGTCCAAGTCGCCGTCACCGTCGGCCTCGGCGAGCCGGAGCACCGGCCAGTCGACACCGACCGGCACGGGCGCCACGCCCTCGAAGGAGCCGACGCACAAACCGAGCCACCGGCCGACACCCGGCCCCGGGCCGACGTCGAAGAAGCCGTCCCCGGCTCCGACGAGCAAGTCGCCGTCGCCTTCGCCGTCGCCGTCGAAGAGCGACCCGCCGCCGAGCGAGAGCGTGTCGCCGAGCGAGTCGAAGACCGGGAGCGTCTCGCCGAGCGTGTCGATGACCGACAGCGTCTCGCCGAGCACGTCGGGCAGCACCCAGCAGTAGCACGGCACACCGGCCGCGGTTCCTCGAATCCGGGGAGCCGCGGCCGTCGCACGCCGGCCCGGCGATCGCGGCGCCGGCACGCCCGGTGGTACCCGCAAGATCGGGACTGGTCGTAGGGTCGGTGGCCATGACGCCGTCGACCAGCGATCGGAACATCCTGCGGACCGAGGCGTACGCGGACGGCCGCAACCTGGCCACCCGCGCCTCGATCTACCGGTACCGGCGGCCGCCACTGGACCTGGCGGCCGCGGTGCTGGCGGAGCTGCCGGCGCGGCGCGGGCTGGCGGTCGACGTCGGCTGCGGCAACGGCATGTACACCACCCGGCTGCGGGCCGAACGGCCCGAACTGGACGTGCTGGGGCTCGACCTGTCCGCCGGCATGGCCGGTACGGTCGGCGCACCCGCGGCGGTCGCCGACGCGACCCGGCTGCCACTGCCGGACGGTGTCGCCGCCGGCGTGATCTGCGCGCACATGCTCTACCACGTGCCGGATCCGGCCGCCGCGGTGGCCGAGCTGGCCCGGGTACGGGCGGCCGACGGCACGGTGCTGATCACCACCAACGCGGCCGACGACAAGGCCGAGATCACCGCGCTGTGGCGGGCCGCGGCGGCTCGGGCCACCGGTACCGACCACGAGATCCCGGACGTCACCCAGCACTGCGACCTGGACCGGGCGCAGCGGCTGGCCGAGGCGGTGTTCACCGAGGTGCGCCGGATCGACCTGGCCGGCGAGGTGGTGGTACCGGAACCGGCGCCGGTACTGGCGTTCCTGCACTCGCAGCGGTCCATCACCGGCCGCGGCCTGCCGGTGGACGAGGTCCTCGCGGCGGCGGGCGAGCTGGTGACCGACACGATCGCGGCGACCGGCACCTACCGGTTCGGTACCCACGTCGGCATCCTGGTCTGCCGCTAGCGGCCCGCGGTAGCAGCCGGCTCACCGTGAGTGCCTGGTCGCGGGCTGTGCGGGTCGCCACATCGGGGTCGCCAGGTCGGGGGCAGACCGGACGCCCGGCACCCGCCGCGACCGGCCGCACCGCCTGCGAAGGGCACGAAACGGTCACCGCCGTCGTGTCCGGCGGTGGTTGCGCCGCCACTCACTCGTAGACTCGCGGGCGATGGACGCGACGACGGCCGACCCGCTGGTGGGCGTGCTGCTGGACGGGCGATACCGGATCCGACGCCGGATCGCCCGCGGCGGCATGGCCACCGTCTACCAGGCGATCGACACCCGCCTGGAACGCATCGTCGCCATCAAGATCATCCACCCGGAGTTCGCCGGCAACGAGGCGTTCCGGTCCCGGTTCGACCGGGAAGCGAAGACGATCGCCGCGCTGACCCACCCCAACGTGGTGGCGGTGTTCGACTCCGGCCGGCACGACGGCCTGCCCTACCTGGTGATGGAGTACGTGCCGGGCCGCACGCTGCGCGACGTGCTCACCGCCCGCGGCCGGCTGTCGCCGGTCGAGGCGGTGGAGGTGGCGGAGCCGATGCTTGCGGCGTTGGCCGCCGCGCACCGCGCCGGGCTGGTGCACCGGGACGTCAAACCGGAGAACATCCTGATCGGCGAGCCGGACGGCCCGGTCGACGGCCCGCTGCACGAGCCGGTGGTCAAGGTCGCCGACTTCGGGCTGGCCCGCGCCGTGGAGCAGACCAGCGAGGACACCGGCGGCCAGCTGATGGCCACCGTCGCCTACGTGCCGCCCGAGCTGGTGCGCACCGGCCACGCCGACACCCGCTCCGACGTGTACTCCGCCGGCATCGTGCTGTTCGAGCTGGTCACCGGCTCGGTCCCGTTCCGCGGCGACGATCCGACCGCGGTCGCCTACCAGCACGTCGAGCGAGACGTCCCGGCGCCGTCGAGCCTGCTACCCGGGCTGCCGCCGGCGCTGGACGAGGTCATCGGCCGGGCCACCCGGCGCGACCCGCAGCAGCGCCCGGCCGACGCCGGCGCGTTGCTGTCCCGGCTGCGGGCGGCCCGCGGCGACATCGAGGCCGGGGTACGGACCGTGGCGCACCACACCGTGCTGCTGCCGACCGCGCGCCGGCCGGACCGCGAGTCCGAACCGGTCCAGGCGTGGCAGCCGCGCCGCCCCCGGATCCGCCGCGGCGCACTGGTCGCCGCGATCGTCGTGGTGGTGCTCGGCCTGGTCGCCGGGGTGGGCGGCTGGTGGCTCGGCGCCGGCCGGTACACCCAGGCACCGTCGCTGCTCGCGGTCGGCAAGCAGACGGCCGAACACCGCGCCCGGCAGAAGGGTTTCCAGCTGCGCTGGGCGCCGGCGCGGTTCTCCGAGACGACCCGCCGCGGGACGGTGCTCAGCCAGGACCCGCAACCGGGCGGCCGGGTGCTCTCCGGCGGCACGATCACCGTGGTGCTGTCCAAGGGGCCGGAGCGGCACACCATCCCGCAGCTCGCCGGCACCGACGCCGGTGACGCGGCCCGTCAGCTCGGCGGCTGGCACCTGACCGTGCACCGCAAGGAGGCGTACTCGTCCTCGGTCGACGTCGGTGACGTGATCTCGGTGCAGCCCAAGCCCGGCACGGTGGTACGGCCGGGCGCCTCGGTGACGCTGACCGTGAGCAAGGGCGCCGCGCCCGCGACGGTCCCGGACCTGACCGGGATGAACTCCGACGACGCCAGCAGCGAACTGTCCGACATGCACCTGGACGTCAAGGTGGTGCAGAAGCAGAGCGAGAGCGTCGCCGAGGGCGACGTGATCAGCCAGCGTCCGAAGCCGGGTACCGGCGTCGAACTCGGCGCCACCGTCACGATCGTGGTCAGCTCCGGCCCGCCGAAGGTCGAGGTGCCGGACGTGACCGGGATGAAGTACGGCGAGGCGAAGAAGAAGCTGTCCGACGCCGGGTTCGAGGTGCGCGGGCTGGGCATCGTCCGGGACGGTGCGACGGTGCGCAAGCAGACTCCGGACGGCGGTTCGCAGCAGCCGAAGGGCAGCACCATCACGCTGTGGGTGATCTGATGCCGGCGCGGCGCGGCCCGCGGCCCGCGACAGGCCCAGCGGCCCGGTTCGGCACGGCCCGGTTCGGCACGGCCCGGTGGGGTCGCTGATGCGGTTCGGTGCGCACGTCACGACCGGCGGCGCACTCGCGACGGTGCCGTACCGGGCGGCGGAGATCGGCGCCGAGTGCGTGCAGATCTTCGTGGGCAACCCGCGCGGGTGGCGGTTCGTACCGCCGAGCGACCAGGCGATCGAGGGTTTCCGGAAGGGCTGCGCGGAGACCGGCGTCGAGCCGTTCGTGCACTGCATGTACCTGGTGAACTACGGCACCGCCGACGACGCGCTACGGGACCGGTCGATCGCCGCGCTGGCCGAGACGATGCGGGTGGCCGACGAGCTGGGCGTCACCGGGGTGGTGACGCATCTCGGCTCGCACAAGGGCACCGGCTTCGCCAGCGTGCTGGATCGGCTCTGCGACGGGCTTTCCGCCGGCCTCGCGGCGAGCCGGCACACCCTGCTGCTGCCGGAGAACTCGGCCGGGCAGGGCGACACGGTCGGCTCGATCGCCGAGCTGGGCGCGATCGTGGGCCGGCTCGACGACGAGCGGGTCGGCGTCTGCCTGGACACCGCGCACCTGCTCGCCGCCGGACACGAGATCCGTACCCGGGCCGGGTTGGACGCGCTCGCCGCCGAGTTCGACGCCGCGGTCGGGCTGTCCCGGCTGCGGGTGCTGCACCTCAACGACTCCAAGACCGACCTCGGCTCGCGGGTCGACCGGCACCAGAACATCGGCGACGGCTGCATCGGTACCGCGGGGTTCGCCGAGTTCGTGCACCATCCGGCGTTCGCGGGGCTGCCCGGCGTGCTGGAGGTGCCGGGCCTGGCCGGCAAGGGCCCCGACGCCGCCAACCTGGCGCGGCTGCGCGAGCTGCGCCGGCCCGACCCCGCCTGACGCCGCCAACCTGGCGCGAGCTGCGCCGGCCGGCCTGCCCCGGCCGCGGCGGCGGAGCGCCGTTCACGGCACCGGCTGGCTCCGATCCGTCCGGTCGTGCGCCTGCTGCGACGCCGACACGTGGGCCAGGTGCACGATCGACCATTCCTCCAGTGCCCGCAGCGGCTCGCGGAGGGTGCGGCCCGCCTCGGTGAGCGAGTACTCGACGCGCACCGGGACCTCGGGGTGCACGGTGCGCTGCACCAGCCCGTCCCGTTCGAGCGCGCGCAGCGTCTGGGTGAGCATCTTCTGGGAAACGCCCTCGACGCGGCGGCGAAGGTCGGAGAACCGGACGCTGCCGTCCCCGAGGGCCCCCACGATGAGCACCGTCCAACGGTCGCCGATGCGATCGAGGATGCGGCGGGTCGGGCAGTCCGCGCGGTAGGGGCTGCCGCGGAGCACCGAGCCGTCCTGACCGGTTACCACAAAGTGCCTTCTTCCCAATGGAGAGCTGCACTCTTACGGTAACCAGAGGGCGTCGTCCGGCGCCACTCGCTCCGAGGAAAGGCATCCCGTGTCCCGCATCACCGTCATCGGAGGTACCGGCTACGCCGGTTCGGCCATCGTCGCGGAGGCCGCCTCGCGCGGTCACCAGGTCACCGCGCTGAGCCGCTCGCTGCCCGATGCACCAGTCCGGAACGTGACGTACGTCCAGGGCGACGCCACCGACGCCGCAACGCTGTCGGCCGCCATCGACGGCGCCGACGCCGTCGTCGCCGCGCTCGCCCCGCGCGGCCCGCTGGCCGACACGTTCCGCGAGGTGAACCGCACCATCGCGCGGCTCACCGAGGCCGCGGGCGCGGCCCTGTTCGTGGTCGGCGGCTACTCGTCGCTGCGCCCCGCGCCCGGAGCGGACCGCTTCGTCACCGACCTCAGCCAGGTCCCCGCGGAACTGCACCAGGAGATCCTCGCCGGGGCGGCGCTGGTGATCGAGGACCTCCCGGCAACACCAACCACCCTCGACTGGGTCTTCGTCAGCCCGGCGCTCCGGTTCGGCGCACACGTCCCCGGCGAGCGGCTCGGCCGGTACCGGCTCGGCGACGACGTCGCCGTCGCGCCCGGGGACGGCGGCGCGATCTCCGCCGCGGACTACGCCCTGGGATTCGTCGACCTGATCGAGCACGGCGACCGGCACCGGACGCAGGTCAATCTCGGTCACTGAGGTCGTCGCCGGACCGGGTCCGCGGTGCCGCCGCCCGCACCTCGCCCGGTCCGTATCGCCGCAACCGTGCGGTGGCCGCGCCACCGGCCGCCGCGCGGCCCGTCACGCCAGGCTGGCCAGCTCCGCGTCGGTCAGCCGCAGCCCGCCGGCCGCGACGTTCTCGGCCAGGTGCGCCAGCGAACCGGTACCCGGGATCGGCAGGATGTTGGGCGACCGGGCCAGCAGCCAGGCCAGCGCCACCTGCGGCACCGTGGCGTCGTGCCGGGCCGCGATCGCGTCCATCCGCTCGGCGGTGACGGGACGGAAGCCGCCGACGGGAAAGAACGGGACGTACGCGATGCCGGCCTCGGCGCAGGCGTCGACGAGCGGGTCGTCGTCCCGCGCCGCCACGTTGTACATGTTCTGGACGCAGGCGATCGGCGCGATCGTGCGGGCCTCGGCGACCTGCTCGGCGGACACGTTGGAGACGCCGAGGTGCCGGATCAGCCCCTCGTCGCGCAACGCGAGCAGCGTCTCCAGCGGTTCGGCGACGGAGGCGTCGGTGTGCCCCCGGTCGCCCATCCGCAGGTTCACCACGTCGATGCGGTCCACGCCGAGCGAGCGGAGGTTGGCCTCGACGCCGCGGCGCAGCCCGTCGGGCGTCAACCCGCGCTGCTCGGACGGTGCCAGCCCGATGTCCGGCCCTCCACCAGCGCACCGACCTTCGTCACGAGCACCAGGTCGTCCGGGTACGGGTGCAACGCGGCCCGGATCAGTTCGTTGGCGGCCACGCCGTCCCGGGCGTAGTAGTTCGAGGTGTCGATGTGGTTGACCCCGAGCTCGACCGCCCGCCGCAGCACCGCCAGCGCGGTGTCCCGGTCCGGCCGGTCCCCGCGCGGCCAACCGGTCAGCTTCATCGCCCCGTACCCGATGCGGCCCACCGGCAGGTCGCCGCCCATCGCCCAACGCGCGTCACTCATGGTCACCGAGCCTACGGCCGGCCGCGGACCGGATCCGTGGCAGGCAGGCCCGGCTCCCGGCCGTCACGGGACGCCTGCCAGTCGCGATGGGCGCGGCGGGTCTTCGCCCACAGCCGGTCACGGGTCGGCGCGTCCAGGTCACCGAGGTTCAGCCCGAACAGGCCGGTGAGCGTGGCGTACCACTCCTCCGCGGTGTCGATCTCGCGGGCGGTCTCGCCGGCGGCGTCGGTGCGGCGCAGCACGCAGCCGCGCAGCACGTCGGTGCCGCCGGCGTCACGCCGCTGCGCGGTGAGGGTACGGACGAACCCGGACTCGGGTGAGGTGGCGAACCACGCGTGGACGTCGGCGAAGTCCTCCGGCAGCCAGGCCGGCGCGGTGTCGAACTCGAACATCCGGAACGAGCCGCGCGGGTCGTGGGTGAACCGCCAGCCGGTGCCGGTGCGACCGATCGTGTAGGTGTACGGCCCCTGGGGGTAGCTGCCGGGGCGCAGCGGCAGCGGCTCGTGGATGCCGTCGCCGAGGCCGACGTCGGCGAGGTAGAGCAGGCCGTCGGCGACCACGGTGAGGGCGAGGTGGTGGTCCGGCTCCAGCGGTCCGTCGGCGGCGTGCCGGACCGCGGCCCGGTGCCGGGTGACCGCGAAGCCGAGGTGGCCGAGCAGCTCCGAGAACGCGCCGTTGAGGTGGAAGCAGTACCCGCCGCGCCCGGCGGCGAGCCGGGCCACCGAGTCGGGGGCGGCGAGCGGCGTCGCTCGGGGCACGTGGTGGTCGATGCACTCGTAGGCGATCCGCTCGACGTGTGCCCGGTGCAGCGCGGCGAGGGTGTCGTAGGTCGGCGGCAGCGCGGCGCCGTCGAAACCGAGCCGGGCGAGGTAGCCGGTCAGGTCCGCGGCGCGGGTGTGGGGTCGAAGGGCCATCGGCCACCTTCCTGGGTCTGCCGGCGAGCCGGTCGGCTCGGGTGCCGGGCACCGTGCGGTTCCGGGCGCTGGCGCACGCGGCCCCGGCCGTGCCGGGTCCGTCCGGCCGGTCAGCCGGGGAGCAGCGCGGTGAGGACCTCGATGGTGCGGGTGATGTCGTCGTCGGTCACGTCGTAGTGGGTGACCAGCCGGGCCGCGGTCGCGCTGATCGCACCGAACCGGACACCCTGCTTCGCCGCCGCCGCGGACAGCTCAGCCGCGTTCGGCACCGCCAGCACCACGATGTTGGTCCGCACCTCGCCGCGCACGTACGGCCGGAGCGCGTCGGCCAGCCGGGCGGCCTTCGCATGGTCGTCGGCGAGCCGCTCGACGTGATGCGCCAGCGCGTACCGGCCGGCCGCGGCGAGAATGCCGACCTGCCGCATGCCGCCGCCCAGCCGCTTGCGGATCACCCGCGCCCGCCCGATGTTGTCCGCCGAGGACAGCAACAGCGAACCGGCCGGCGCCCCGAGCCCCTTGGACAGGCACACCGACAGCGTGTCGAACAGCCGGCCGTACTCGGCGAACGCGACCCCGTCCGCGACGTGCGCGTGCCAGATCCGCGCCCCGTCGCAGTGCAGCCCCAGCTCGTACGAGTCGGCCAGGTCGCGCATCGCCCGCAGCTGCGCGAGCGGCAGCACCGTACCGCCCCGCATGTTGTGTGTGTTCTCCACCGCCAGCGCCGCGGTCGGCACGCTGTACCCGCCGGGCGGCGAGACGAGCGGCTCGATGTCCGGCACCGACAGGTCCGGCCAGGTGCGGGTGGTGATCCCGCCGTACGCCGCCGCCGCGCCCATCTCGTACCGGGCGACGTGCGCCTGCACGTCGCACAGCAGCTCCTGGCCGGGCTGCACGAGCAGTTGCAGGCCGATCTGGTTGGCCATCGAGCCGGTCGGCGTCCACAGCGCCGCCTCGTGCCCGAACGCCGCCGCGACCTCGCGCTCCAGCGCGTTCACGGTCGGATCCTCGCCGTACACGTCGTCGCCGACCTCGGCGTTCGCCATCGCTTCCCGCATACCGGGGGTCGGCCGGGTCACCGTGTCGCTGCGCAGATCGATCATCCCTCGATCCTGCCAGCCGCTTCCCCGGCCGGAAACCACGTACCACCCTCGGCACCGATGACCCGCGCCACCGGCCTGCGCCGCCAGGCCGGGTCGCGCGACCGCGGGCATCCCTCCGGCCCCGCGCGTTCGCCCGTCCGTGGTCCTCCGAACGCCGTGCCGCGACGGGCCGTTCCGCCGGTCCGGGCGGGTTCGCTCGCCGGCGACACCCCGGCCGGGGAGGGTCGAGGTAGGCGAGCTGGACGAGGTACCCGCGCGCCGACTGCGCCGGGCGGGCCAGCCGCCTCGGCGAGGAGGGAACATGACACCGGAGGAACGCAAGGCCGCGATTCGCCGTCTCAACGACGAGCTGTGGAACAAGGGCAACGTCGACGCCTGCGACGAGATGTACGCCGAGCACTGCACGATGCACGACCCGGACCTCGAACTCGACGGGGTTGCCGGGCTCAAGCAGCGCGTGCGGGAGCTGCGCGCCGCCCACCCGGACGTGCACATGAACACCGACGAGGTGCTGTGCGACGGTGACCTGTGCGCGACGCGCTGGACCATGGGTGCCACCGCGCGACACGACTTCCAGGGCATCCCGGGGACCGGCAAGGCGTACGTGATGACCGGGATGGGGATCGCCAAGTTCGAGAACGACCGGATCGTCGAGGAATGGGTCGACTACGACCTGCTCGGCGCGCTGCGCCAGATCGGAGTGGTTCCCGAACGTCTCGGCCAGCCACACCCGAGCTGATCGACCGACCGGGCCGGCCCGGAGCGCACTGATCGGCCCACCGGGCCGGCCCGGACGGCACGGACCGCAGCGGGCCGGCGCGGTCAGCGGCGGCGGCGGTACCAGCGCCGGGCGTAGTGGAACAGCACGAACAGCAGGATCGCCACGATGATCGTGCCGAGCCAGGGCACGTGCGTGTACGGCCGGAGGAAGCCGCCGAGCGCGCGGAAGGCGAAGTGCCAGATCGCCAGCCGGATCAGAAACCGGATCAGAACCGCGATGCCGTGCCCGATCCGGAACCCGCCACGCACCCCGATCGCCGAGACGGTCACCGAAACCATGCCTCCAGCGTGCGCTTCGCCACGTGCGACCACCAACCGCGGCGGACGCGGCTGGAACCGGTCTCGATCGACCCCGAACCCGTCAACGCCAGACGTCGGTGAGCGGGGTGCGGTGAGCGGCGGTGCCGAGCGGCCGCAGGCCGTACATGGCTTCCAGGGTGCGCAGCATCGTGTAGTGGTCGACGCGCCCGCCGTAGTGTCCGGGTCGCACCGGTTGCCCGGCCAGGATCGTCGGGATCCGGTTCGCGCCGCTGCCCTCGTCCTCGTCGAAGGTGACGATCAGCAGGCTGTGGTGGGTCTGCGCCCAGCTGACGTAGCCGCCGAGGTTCGCCGACAGCCAGCGGTCGCCGGTGGACACCGAGCAGTTGTGCATGTCACTGCACAGATCGGGGATGACGAACCCGACCTGCGGCAGCTTCGCGTAGTCGGTCGGCAGCGCCCGCAGCGGCAGCTGGGTCCGCGCCGGCACGTTCGCGAAATTGGTCCACGGCGCGTGCTTGCGGGCGTAGTTGCCGTTGTCGCACCCGGCGAAGCCCGCCGACGGCAAGCCCTCCGCGTACGAGGCGTAGCTGTGCCCGGACCCGAGCAGCTGCGCGCCGAGGCTGCCCGCATGGAGCGTGTGCGGGCAGGAGTCGTCGGTGATCCCGTGCGTACTGCCGGAGAACAGCGCGAGGTAGTTCGGCTGGCTGGGGTGCGCGACGCCGTGCGAGTCGGTCAGCAGCGCGCCCCGCTTCGCCAGCAGGTTCAGGTAGGGCGCCTGCGAGCTGCCGACGACGTTGTCGTAGCCCTTGTTCTCGAACACCACCACCAGCACGTGCGCCGGCTGCGGCACCGCGCCCGCGGCGGGCGGCGCCGGGCGGCCGCTGGTACCGGAGGCGGCCGGAGATCTCGTACCGGAGACGCTCGGCGAGGTGGCGCCGGCTCCCCGCGGGGAGCCGCCGGACGACCCGCAGCCGGCGAGCAGCACCAGGCTCAGCGCCACCGCGAGCAGCGGCAGCACCCGTACCGTCCGGTTCACCATCACCCCTCCAGCCTGCACCGTACGCGGGCGTCGTCGCTCGCTGCTGTCGCCCGGCGCTGGTACAACCGGAGCGTGTACGAGCAGACGGGTGGCGAGCCGAGCGCCGGGACGCGGCGCTGGCAGTGGTTCGTCACGCCGCCGGCGGTGCTGCTGAGCCTCGCCTGGTACGCCGGGTTCGTCGCCGGTTACGTCGCGCTGGTCGCGGCGCAGACCCGGCACGGCGGCCCGGTCGGCGCCCTGATCGCCGAGGGGCTGCCGCTGTTGCCGCCGATCGCCGGTGCCGTCCTCGGCGCCCGGATCGCCCGGGGCCGGGGGCTGCTGCGCATCGTGTTCCACGCCGCGATCGGCGCGCTGCTCGCGCTCGCCGTCGTCACCGTCCTGCTGTACGGGATAGTCGCGTTCCTCGCGGCCGTGTTCAACCACCCGCGGCCCGGCGGGTGATCGGCGGCTGCTGGAACACGTTCGTCAGCGGTTGCCGGTCGGCGGCGGTGCCGAGCGGGGGCAGCCCGTACATGGCCTCCAGGGTGCGCAGGATCGTGTAGTGGTCGACGTGCTCGGGGTAGGTACCGGGCCGCACCGGCTGCCCGACGAGGATCGTCGGCACCCGGTTCACCGTGGTGTCGTCGTCCTCGTCGAACGTCACCAGCAGCACGCTGTGGTGTGTCTGCGCCCACCGGGCGTACGGGTCGAGCGTGCGCCGGGCCCACCGGTCGCCGGTGGCCACCGAGCAGTAGTGCATGTTGTGGCACATGTTCGGCAGCACGAAGCTGACGGTCGGCAGTTTCGCGTAGTCGTGCGGGAACGCGGTCAGCGGTCGCTGGGTGCCGGCCGGTACCGACGCGAAGTCGGTCCACGGCGCGATCGCCCGGTCGTAGTGGCCGGTCCGGCAGCCGGGGTAGCCGGTCGACGGCAGCCCCTCCGCGTACGAGGCGTAGCTGTCCCCCGACGTCCGCAACTGGGCGCCCAGGTTGCCGGTGTGGAACCGCTGCGGGCACCTGTCCCCGGTCACCCCCTGGGTACTGCCGGAGAACAGCGCCAGGTAGTTCGGCTGGCTGGGGTGCGCCACCCCGTACGACTGGGTCAGGTAGGCGCCGCGGTGCGCGAGCCCGGTCAGGTACGGCGCGTGGCTGCTGCCGACGACCGAGCTCGCCTTCTTGTTCTCGAACACGACGACCACCACGTGCGCCGGCCGCGGTGTCCGCCCGCCGGCGACGACCGGGGTACCGCCGCTCCCCTCGGCCGGCCCCCGGGTGACCTTCGGGGCCGGATGCGAGGGATGCGACCCGGTGAGCGCATGCCACCCCTTCGCCGCCAGCGGGTGACCGGGCAGTGGCCGGGTGCACCCCGCCAGCGCCAGCACCAGCACCGCGATTCCGGCGGTCAGCGCGGCGACCCGCCGCCGTCGCGGACGCCGGGGCCGCCCGGCCCGCTCGGTTCTGCCCATCCCGCCTCCGTGCCGGGTACCTGGCCGCCCAGCCGCGGCGCAGGGTCCATCACCTCGACGGTGGCAGCCGGCGGATCCGGCCAACCAGGCTCCGGCCGGTTTCTTTGCCTGCGGGTGACGATCTTTAACCCGGCCACACCACCCGCTCACCTTGCCGGGGCCGCACCACCTACCGGGACGCCGCGCCGCTCCCGAATCGGACGACCGGACGGAGCCGGCGGCGTTCTGACCTGCGAAGCTTGCAGACGCCACCGCGCCGCCTCTCACCCCTCCGGTCGGGCCGCTCGATGCGCGGTCAGGAGCAGACCGGCGTCCTCGACGTCGACGACACAGCTCGATGCGCACGAGCCGTGCCAAGGTCGCGGACGACGGCAGGTCAGCCGCGGAGCATCTCGGCGACGAGGAACGCGAGTTCCAGCGACTGCTGGGTGTTCAGGCGCGGGTCGCAGGCCGTCTCGTACCGGGTGGGCAGGTGCAGCTCCTCCAGCGCCTGCGCGCCGCCGAGGCACTCGGTGACGTCCTCGCCGGTCAACTCGACGTGGATGCCGCCCGGGTGGGTGCCCTGGCCACGGTGCACCTCGAAGTAGCCGAGCACCTCGTCCACGATCCGGTCGAACTGCCGGGTCTTGTACCCGTTGGACGACTCGAAGGTGTTGCCGTGCATGGGATCGCACTGCCAGACGACCTTGGCGCCGGCGGCGGTGACCTTCTCGACGATGGGTGGCAGCGCGTCGCGCACCTTGCCGTTGCCCATCCGGCTGATCATGGTGAGCCGGCCCGGGATGTTGTCCGGGTTGAGACGCTCGCACAGCTCGATCGCGGTCTCCGGGGTGGTGCTCGGGCCGATCTTGACGCCGATCGGGTTCGCGATTCGGGAGACGAAGTCGATGTGCGCGCCGTCCATCCGCCGGGTCCGCTCGCCGACCCAGACGAAGTGCCCGGACAGGTCGTACGCGGCGTCGCCGGCGACCCGGGTCAGTGCCCGCTCGTACTCCAGCACCAGCGCCTCGTGGCTGCCGTACAGGGTGACCTCGCGCAGCTCGTCGGCGTCGGACATGCCGCACGCGTTCATGAACCGCAGCGCCCGGTCGATCTCCCGGCCGATCGCCTCGTACCGCTCGCCGGCGGCCGAGGAACGCACGAAGTCCTTGTTCCAGGTGTGCACCTGGTGCAGGTCGGCGAGGCCACCGGACAGGTAGGCCCGGAGCATGTTCATCGCCGCCGCCGCGTTCGCGTACGCCCGGATCATCCGCTGCGGGTCGGCCACCCGCGCCTCGGGCGTGGCGTCCAGCGAGTTGATCATGTCGCCGCGGTAGGCGGACAGGCCCAGCGCGTCGGTCTGCTTGGACCGCGGCTTCGCGTACTGCCCGGCCACCCGGCCGACCTTCACCACCGGCATGCTCGCGCCGTAGGTCAGCACGATCGCCATCTGCAGCAGGGTGCGGGCGTTGGCGAGCAGGTGCTGCTCGGTGTTGGACACGAACGTCTCCGCGCAGTCGCCGCCCTGCAGCAGGAACGCCCGACCCTCGCACACCTCGGCGAGGCGCGCCCGCAGCTGGTCCACCTCGTACGGTGCGACGACCGGCGGCACCGCGGACAGCACCTGGCCGACCTGGTCGACCTCCGCCTGGTCCGGCCAGCTGACGCCCTGGTCGCGGGGTAGCTCGCGCCACGCGTCCAGTCCGAGCTTGGCCACCTCGTGCTCGTCGGCATCGCGGGTGGTCAGCACGCTGGTCGTGTCCAGGCCGGGGAAGCGCAGATCATGCCATTCTCGCCGCACGCACGACAGCCTACGGCGTACCCCGCCGTACCGGTCCCGCAGGTCGCGGCCGTCTCACCAGGTGCTCTCCGAAGCCATCCCGGGGATATTGACAGCTCGATTCTTTTGGCATCTACTTGTTTTTGAGAGTTGATGTCATTTTTTGGAGGCGGTCATGATCCGGTACGGCCCGGCGCGGCAGGGCGCGATCCTCGTCGCGCTCTGGCTCGCGGTACTGGTGGTCGGGTTGGACACGATGGTGCTCAGCGTGGCGCTGGCCACCCTGAGCAAGGACCTCGGCGCGAGCAACGCCCAGTTGCAGTGGGTCACCGACGCGTACACGCTGGCGCTCGCGGCGCTGCTGCTGCCGGTCGGCCTGCTCTCCGACCGGTACGGCAGGCGCACCGTGCTGCTCGCCGGCCTCGCCGTGTTCGGCCTGGCGTCCGCGGCCTGCGCCGAGGTCGACTCGCCGGCCCAGCTGATCGCGGCCCGCGCGGCGCTCGGGGTCGGCGCCGCGGTGCTGCTGTCGGTACCGCTGTCGATCGTGCCGGCCGTCTTCGGCGCCGCGGCCCGGCGCAGCGCCGGAGGTGCGTCCGCGGGCACCGCCGGGAGTGCGTCCGGCGGCACCGCCGGGAGTGCGTCCGGCGGCACCGCCGGGAGTGCGTCCGGCGGCAGCGCCGGGGGTGCACAGCCGGCCGCCGGGGCCGGCTCGGCGACCGCACCCGGCGACCGCACCGACCGGGAGGCAGGTGGGCCGGACGGCATCCCTGCGAAGACCGGGGGCGGCAGGGCCCTGCCCACGTCGACGGCGCTGGCGATCCTGGTGTCCGGGATGATGCTCGGGCTGCCGCTCGGGCCGCTGCTCGGCGGCTGGCTGCTCGGCCACTTCTGGTGGGGCTCGGTGTTCCTGATCAACGTGCCGATCGTGCTGGTCGCGATGATCGTGGTGGCGCTGACCATCCCGCAGTCCCGGGCGAGCACGCACCGGCCCGACCTGCTCGGGGTCGCGCTGTCGACGCTCGGCCTGGTCGCGCTGGTCTACGGCGTCATCGAGGGCCCGGAGCGCGGCTGGACCAGCCCTCCGGTACTGGTCGGACTGGGCGCGGCGGTCCCGCTGCTGGTGGGCTTCGTGGCCTGGCAGGCGCGGGCCGGGCAGCCACTGGTACGGCTCGGGCTGTTCGCCGACCGCCGCTTCTCGGTCGGCGTGCTGGCGATGACGCTCGCCGGCTTCGCGCTGTTCGGCGTCGTGTTCGTGCTCCCGCAGTACCTGCAGGTGGTGCTCGGCACCGACGCGTTCGGCGCCGGGCTACGGCTGCTGCCGCTGATCGCCGGGATGCTGGTGGCGGCGCCGGCAGGCGACCGGCTGTGCCGGTGGCTCGGCCGCCGGCTGCCGGTGGCCGGCGGGCTGCTGGTGGTCACGGTCGGGCTGGTGGTGCAGTCCCGCGTCGACGTGTCCAGCGGGTACCGGCTGACCGCGGTGGCGATGCTGATCGAGGGGTTCGGCATCTCCCTGGCACTGTCGCCGGCGATGGACTCGGCGCTCGCCACCTTCGGTACCGACGAGGCGGCGACCGGCTCGTCGCTGGTCCAGGCGATCCGGCAGGTCGGCGCCGCGCTGAGCATCGCGATCCTGGGCAGCGTGCTGAACGCCGCCTACCGGGACCGGCTGGACCCGACGCTGACCGGACTGCCGCCCGCGGCGGCGCACGCGGCCCGGGGTTCGGTCGGCGGCGCGGCGGAGGTGGCGCACCGGATGGGGCCGGCCGGCGCGCCGCTGCGGGCCGCGGCGGACGGCGCGTTCGTGCACGGCATGTCGGTGATGCTGCTGGCCTGCGCCGGCGCCGCCGCGGTCAGCGCGGTGGTCGCCGCCCTGCTGCTGCCGAACCGGGACCGGCCGGTACCCGGGCCGGCGGCGACGCCGAGCCGCGCCGCACCGCCGGCGCTCGTCACCGGCAGGCAGCACAATGAACGGTATGAAGGCTGATTCACCGGCGGGTGCGCCGGGTCTGCGGGAGCGCAAGAAGCTCAAGACCCGGCGCGCCATCCAGCACCACGCGCTGCGGCTGTTCGCCGAGCAGGGCTACGACCAGACCACCGTGGAGCAGATCGCCGCCGCCGCCGAGGTCTCCCCCAGCACGTTCTTCCGGTACTACCCGACGAAGGACGACGTGGTCCTCGCCGACGACTACGATCCGCTGTTCTACCAGGCGGTCCGGGACCGGCCGGCGGCCGAGAAGCCGCTCGCCGCGCTGCACAACGCGATGATGGCGCTGATGCCGCAGTTCGCCGCGGAGGCCGGGGAGGACACCCGGAAGCGGCTGCGACTGGTGCTGTCGGTACCGGCGCTGCGCGGCAGGATCATCCAGGGTGTTGCCGAGTCGACCCGGGCGATCGCTCTGGCCCTGGCCGAGCGCGCCGGCCGGGAGACCCCGGACTTCGCCGACGAGTCGGTGGCCGCCGCCTACATCGGCATCGCTTCGGTGGCGGTACTGCGCTGGGCCGAATCGCCCGAGGACCTCGATCCGGGAGCGCTGCTCGAAGCGGGCGTCGCCGCCCTCCGCACCGGCTCCTGACCCTCCACAATGGACACCCTTCACCAGGCTGTCCACTGTGGCACGTCGAACCCGGCCGGAACCGCCCGGCGTCCTCGACAGTCGGGTGCCCAGGTGCAGATCGAGGTCGGCACCGGCCAGCGCGGCGCCGAACATCTGCCTGCGGACACGATGTCGGCCGGCCGATTGTGCAATGTCGACAATCGACCGGCCGAAAAAAGGACCCGGTACTAGGTCAGGCGGTCATCTGCTTGACGAAGTCCTGGTTCTCGTTCATCCACTTGGTGACACCGGCGGCGACGTCGCTGGACTGCTTGTTCAGCGCCTCGTTCTCCAGCGCCGCGAGCTGCGCGTCGGGCATCTTGAAGTTCTTCAGCCAGCCGGCCAGTTCCTTGTGGTTGGAGCTGAAGCCCTTGTGCGCGTAGGTGTGGATCTTCTCCTTGGCGCCCATCAGACCCTTCGGGTCCTTCAGGTCCTTCAGCTTGTACGCCGAGTACGCCCAGTGCGGGCGCCACAGCGTGACCACGATCGGCTTCTTCGATGCGTACGCGCTCTTCAGGGCGCTGAGCATCGCGGTGGTCGACGAGGTCTGCAGGGTGTAGTCGCTCAGCTTGTAGCCGCTGATCGCTTCCTTGGCCGCCTTGGTCAGACCGGCACCCGGCTCGATTCCGACGATCTTGCCGTCGACCTGGCTCGCCTTGCCCTTCAGGTCGGCGATGCTGTTCACGTCCGTCATGTACTGCGGAACGGTGATGTCCAGCGTGGCCTGGTCGTACCAGATGCCGAGATCTTCCATCTGGCTGCCGTACTTGTCCACGTAGGTCTTGTGGGTCTTGGGCAGCCAGGTGTCCATGAACAGGTCCAGGTCACCGCCGGCCAGGCCGGTGAAGGTCGGGCCCGCGTCGCTGATGTTCTTCAGCGTGACGGTGTAGCCCTTCTTCTCCAGCACCTGCTTCCACAGCTCGCTGACCACCTGGTCCTCGGCCCAGCCCTGCAACACGCCGATGGTCACCGACTTGCTGTTCCCGCTGGAGCCAGAGCCGCCGCTGACCTCCTTGCTCTTCCCGCACGCCGCCAGCGTCGCCGACAGCGTCAACGCGACCGCGACACCCGCGACCACTCGGGCGACCAGTTTCCGTCGCACCTGGGGTTCCTTTCTCCTCTGGATCGGCCAGACGGCCGGATCGGGCGGCAGCGCCGGCAACGCCGGGAGCCGCCATCGGGATCTGTCAGGCATTCACCTTGGCCGCCTGCTCGGCGTCCGAATTGGTGTTGCGGGCCCGTGCCTGCCGGCGCTTCAGCGCGCGCGACCGGCGGGCGAGCCGGGCCTCCGGCGCCGCGCGCTCGCCCAACCCGGCGGTGAGCCGGTCCAGCACGATCGCGAGGATCACCACGGCCAGGCCGCTCTGGAAGCCGGCGGCGACGTCGGTCTGCGACACCGCGCCAACCACGTCCTGGCCGAGTCCCGGCGCCGAGAGCATGCCGGCGATCACGACCATCGACAGGGTCAGCATGATCACCTGGTTGACGCCGGCCATCATCGTGCCCAGCGACAGCGGCAGCTTGATCCGCAGCAGCACCTTCCACGGCGACGCGCCGAACGCCTCACCGGCCTCGACCACCTCGTGGTTGACCTGCCGGATGCCCAGCTCGGTGAACCGCACCCCGGGCGGCATCGCGAACACGACGGTCGCGACCAGGCCGGGCGCCGGCCCCAGGCCGAGCAGGATCACGGCCGGGATCAGGTACACGAACTGCGGCATCGTCTGCATCAGGTCGAGGATCGGCTTGACGATCCGGGACACCCAGGCGTTCTGTGCCGCCGCGATGCCGATGGGTATCGCGAGTATCAGCGACACCGCTGCCGCCACGATGACCAACGCCAGCGTCTTCATCGCGTCGTCCCACAGCTGCATCGACACGATCAGCAGCGGACCGAGCAACGCGAAGATGGCGAACTTCCAGGTCCGCAGCCACAGGCCGAGCAGCACGAAGATGATGATCATCACCGGCCACGGCACCGCGATCAGCGCATCGGACAGGCCGGAGACGACGGTCTCGACGATGGACTTGACGTCGTCGAACAGCACGCCGATGTTGTTCTTCAGCCAGTCGACGACGTCCTCGGCCCAGGTACCGACCGGGATCTGCGGAATCGACGGTCCGGAATCGGCAAGCTCATGCAGAGACATCGGCGTTCCCTTCCCGATCGCCGGGCAGGGTGCCGGTCGGTCCGTACCCGGGTGGTGGGTTGTCCACCGGTTCGGGCTCCTCGGTGCCCGTGCCCAGCGCCGCGAGCAACGTCACCCGGGGGATCACGCCGAGCAGCTTGCCGTCGTCGTCCACCACCGCCAGCGGGACCGGAGTCTCCGCGGCGGGCGTGAACAGTTCGGCGACCGGCGTGTCCGGGCCTACCTTCACGATCTCGTCGTCGAGCAGCGAACTCAGGCTCGACTCGCCCTGCCGCACCGCCTCGGAGGTGGGTCCCTCGCGGACCACGCCGGCGAGCTTGCGGTCCCGGCTGAGCACGAACAGCGCGGCGAGCTGGTTCTCCCGCATCGTCTTGACCGCGGCGCGGGGGCCGCCGCCGACGCCGATGGTGGCGGCCGGCTGCTCCATGATCGAGCTGGCGGTCAGCACCCGGGTGCGGTCCACGTCGGCGACGAACTGCGCCACGTAGTCGTTCGCCGGGTCGGTGAGGATCTCCTCGGCGGTACCGATCTGCACGATCCGCCCGTCCCGCATCACCGCGATGTGGTCACCGACCCGCATCGCCTCGTTCAGGTCGTGGGTGATGAACACGATCGTCTTGCCGAGCCGGCTCTGCAGCTCCAGCAGCTGGGTCTGCATGTCCCGCCGGATCAGCGGGTCCAGCGCGCTGAACGCCTCGTCCATCAGCAGCACGTCGGTACCGGCCGCGAACGCGCGGGCCAACCCGACCCGCTGCTGCATGCCGCCGGACAGCTGCGAGGGCAGGCTCTCCTCCCAGCCCTCCAGCCCGACCATCGCGAGCGACTCGCGCGCCTTCTGCCGGCGCACCGCGGTGGCCTCGCCCTTGACCTCCAGCGGGTAGGCCGCGTTGTCCAGCACCGTGCGGTGCGGCAGCAGCGCGAAGTGCTGGAAGACCATGCTGACCTTGCGCTGGCGCAGCTCGCGGAGCTGCTTGGGCCGCATCTTGCTGATGTCGATGCCGTCGATCTCGACGGTGCCGGCGGTCGGCCGCCACAGCCCGTTGAGCATCCGGATCAGGGTCGACTTCCCCGAGCCGGACAGCCCCATCACGACAAAGATCTCACCCGGCGCCACCTCGAACGACGCATCGATGACCGCGGCGGTGGCGCCCTGGGCGCGCACTTCCTCGCGGCTCGCCCCGGAGGACAGCGCCTTCGCGGCCTGCTCCGGTCGGCGACCGAACACCTTGTACACCGAGTCTGCGCGTACTGCTGGCACGATCTCCTCTTCGCTCGTCGGGTCGCACCGCGTCACCCTCCGAGCCGGAGCCGGCGGCTACACGGCGTAACCGATGTCAGGCGCGGGGCCGGCCCGAACGGGTTCCGAACCGGCACTGTCACAGCCGCACGGCAGGCACCACAGACGAACCATCGACCCGCGTGCACGGCCGTGGCGCGCGTGTCCAACGTGGCCAACCCTATCGAAGGCTCGCCGACTCGCATCCCGAGGATGTCACGTGACGGTAAACCGAGGGGTCGATAGCCGGTTATTGGTCGGCAATTGTCCCGGTACCGCGCCCGGCAACTCCCCCGCCATCCGTTACATCTATGTGATCTCCGGAGCAGATACTGCCGGACGGTCAGCGACCTGCGGCGGTCCAGCGGGCACCCACCCGGACGCCGACGCCAGCGTGCCGACCCGGGCCGGACCGGCGACGCGAGGCGCTCACTCATTGCAACCGAGCACCGGGGCGCCTCGGCGGCCACCCGCCGGGCACCTGGTCACGCATTGCCACCGTCAGGTGTAGTCGGCGGCGATTTCCCGGGCCCGGTCCCGGGCCGCCTCCAACGCCGCGATCAAGGCCGCCCGCACCTTGTGGTCCTCCAGCTCCCGGATCGCGTTGATGGTGGTACCGGCGGGCGAGGTGACCGCCTCACGCAGTTTGACCGGATGCTCCCCCGAGTCGCGCAGCATCGCCGCCGAGCCGATCACCGTCTGCAGGATCAGCTCGTACGCGACCTGCCGGGGCAGGCCGAGCAGGATGCCGGCGTCGGTCATCGCCTCGACCAGGTAGTAGATGTACGCGGGGCCGGACCCGGACAGCGCGGTCACCGCGTCCTGCTGCGACTCGGGCAGCCGGATGGTGCGCCCCAGCGGCCGGAACATCTCCTCGGCCAGCGCGAGCTGCTCGGCGGTGGCGTGCGTACCGCCGGAGATCGCCGTCATCGCCTGGTCGACCATCGCCGGGGTGTTCGACATGACCCGGATGACCGGGGTGCCGGCCGGCAGGTGCTTCTCGAAGAAGGACGTCGGCAGGCCGGCACAGATCGACACCACGACCACGTCCGGCGCCACCTTCGGGCCGAGCGTGGCCAGCAACGCCGGCGCGTCCTGCGGCTTCACCGCGATCGTCAGCACGTCCGCCGACGCCGCCGCCTCGTCGTTGTCGACCACCCGCACGCCGTAGCGCACCGTGAGTTCCTCGGCCCGCTCCGGCCGCCGCGCCGTCGCGAGCAGCCGGCTCGCCGGCCAGCCGGCCCGCAGCAGCCCGGACAGCAGCGTCTCACCCATCTTGCCGGCGCCGACCACGGCGACCGTGTGCTCCCCACCCATCCCCCGACCCTACGTCCGCACCCCACGACCCTGGCCGCTCGTCCCACGCCCCGGTACGGCACACCCGGCGCCCACACCGGAAACGGCCAGGCGGCGTCAGGATCTCGCCCCTGCTCCCCGGCGGAGGAGGTCAAGGGGCCAAGGCCCCCTTGACGGGGGGTGATCAGCCGAAGAAGACCTCGGCCTCGCCGTACCGCTCCGGCGGCACCGTCTTGATCTTCGCGGTCGCCTCCGCCAGCGGCACCCGCACGATGTCGGTACCGCGCAGCGCCACCATCTGGCCCCAGTCCTTGTCGTGCACCGCATCCACGGCGTGCAGACCGAACCGGGTCGCCAGCACCCGGTCGTACGCGGTCGGGGTGCCGCCGCGCTGGATGTGCCCCAGGACGACGGCGCGCGCCTCCTTGCCGGTGCGCTGCTCGATCGAGTCGGCCAGCCACTGCCCGATGCCGCCCAGCCGCACGTGCCCGAAGGAGTCGAGCTGGTCGGTCTGGGTCACCTCGTGCGCCTTGGCCGGCACCGCTCCCTCGGCGACCACGACGATCGGCGAGTACTGCGAGCGGAACCGTTCCTCGATGTACTCGCAGACCTGGTCCAGGTCGAACGGGCGCTCCGGGGTGAGGATGACGTTCGCGCCACCGGCCAGGCCGGAGTGCAGCGCGATCCAGCCGGCGTGCCGGCCCATCACCTCCACCACCACCGTGCGGTGGTGGCTCTCCGCGGTGGTGTGCAGCCGGTCGATCGCCTCGGTGGCGATGTTGACCGCGGTGTCGAACCCGAACGTGTAGTCGGTGGCGCCGAGGTCGTTGTCGATGGTCTTCGGTACCCCGATGACCGGCAACCCCTCGCCGTGCAGCTTCGCGGCGGCACCGAGGGTGTCCTCGCCGCCGATCGCGATCAGCGCGTCCACCCCGAGCTCGGCGAGGTTGTCCCGGATCCGCTGGCCGCCGTCGTCGGACGCGAACGGGTTGGTCCGGGACGAACCGAGGATGGTGCCGCCGCGGGGCAGGATGCCGCGTACCTGATCGACGCCGAGCGGCATCGTGGCGCTCTCCAGCGGCCCGCGCCAGCCGTCGCGGAAGCCGAGGAACTCGTTGCCGTACACCTTCGTGCCCTTGCGGACGACCGCTCGGATCACGGCGTTCAGGCCGGGACAGTCGCCGCCGCCGGTGAGTACGCCGATGCGCATGATCGCTCACTCCTTCGTCACCAACGTGGCCGTGGCGCGGGGCATCGGCGTCGTTGCCGCCCCATGCCGGCCAGCCTAGGGTCTGCCCCGGCCGATGTGGGCACAACCGGGGCAATCCAGTGCCGATCGGCCGACACCCACATGGTCGAGGTGAGGCCACACATCCCGGCAGCAACGGCGACGAGCACCGTCGAGGTCGGGTCGCAGCTTCCATACTTGCCGATCGAGGCCGCCGACGACAGACCCACCGACCTGCGACGACGCCGTGCGGGTGCGCGGGTGGACCGACCCGGCCGACCGATCCGGCCAGGCCGTACGAGAGGAAGGGGGTGCGCTCCGCCGGTCAGCCGCGGCCGGCGGGCGACAGGTTCATCGCGCGCCACCGGGCCAGGCCGAGACGCGCGTCGGCCAGGGCGTCGTGCCGGTCGCTGCCGTGGCCGGGCAGTTCCGGGCAGCCCAACGACTCCCAGCGCTGCCGCAGCTCGTGCGTGAACCGGGGGAT
The DNA here is from genome assembly GCF_016865425.1 of Actinocatenispora thailandica. Lineage (NCBI taxonomy): Bacteria > Bacillati > Actinomycetota > Actinomycetes > Micromonosporales > Micromonosporaceae > Actinocatenispora > Actinocatenispora thailandica. The sequence goes on from NZ_AP023355.1 coordinate 4,601,885, forward strand.
CTCCCGGGGCAGCGCCGGCATCGCGCCCCACAGCTGCGCCACCGCGACGTGGTCGTACGCGGCGAGCCAGGCCCACAGCTCGATCCGGTCGGCGCGCCCCGCGCGCAGCGGCTCGGTCAGGTAGTCGTACAGGTCGTCGCGGATCCGCGCGCGGGAGCGCCACGCCCGGTCCGCCGGTGACGGCAGCTTGTCCAGCACGTGCCGGCGCACCCAGTCGATCGCCCGGCCCGGGTCGAACTCGGTCGACACCGCATAGAACTCCCGGTCGTCCTCGTCGACCACGCCGATCGAGACCAGGTCGATGGTCCGACCGTCCTCGATGAACTCGCAGTCGACGAAGTACCGGTGCACCCGCTCCGTCCCCATGCCCGGCACCCTACGCGTTCGCCGGTGGCGCCTCGTCGCCATCCGCCGCGGTGCGCGGGCCGGTCACCGCGGCCTCCACCGCGAGCCCGGCGGCGACCAGTACGGCGAGGACGGCGAGCTGCGCGACGACCCCCACGTACCGGCCGACCGGCGCGGTGCCGAGCGCGGCCACGGCGAGCCCGGTGCGCACCGCGACCGGGCCGGCCGACAGCACCCGGCGGAAGCAGACGTCACCGGCCAGGTACCCGGCGACCCCCACCGCGGTGACCGCCGCGACCGGCCAGCTCGGCTCGCCGTGCCCGAGGCCGATCGCCACCCCGGCCGACAGCAGCACGATGCCCAGCATCATCGGGATGTAGGAGTAGAAGAAGCCGTGGACCGCGAGCCGGGGACGTTCGGCGAGCTCGGCCCGGCGCATCCGCGCCTCGGCCGCCTCGACCGCCCCGGCGCCGAAGTAGACCCACCACAGCATCGCCAGCAGCGCGAGGACCAGCACCGCCGTCCCGGCCAGTCGCGGGTCGACCGGGCGGCCGGCGACACCCTTGCCGATCGAGACGACCGACTCGCCGAAGGCCACGATCAGCAGCAGCCCGTGCCGCTCGACGAAGTGTCCGGGCGCGATCCGGAACTGGGAATCCTCGCCGACCACCCGGGCCAGCCGCGGGGTGACGACCTGCACCGCCAGCGCCACCGCCCACAGCCAGGGCCGTACCGCCCCGGGCAGGAAGCCGGCGGTCAGCACCAGCGCCCCGGACAGCAGGTTGAACGGCGCGACCCGCAGCATCCCGCGCCACGCCTCGGTCAGCCCGAACAGCGCCAGGTGCACCAGCACCACGACCAGGTACCCGAGCCCGAACGCGATCCCGCCCGACCCGGTGATCTGCGGCAACGCCAGCGCCATGACCAGGAAGCCGGCCATCGCGGCGACCAGCAGCACCCGCCGGACCGGGTCGCTCGGCGCCGCGGCGTTGGTGACCCAGGCGAACGCGCCGTACATCCACCACAGCACCCCGAACAGCAGCAGCACCCGCAGCACGGCCAGCCAGCTCAACTCGTGTTCGATCAGCCCGGTCAGCTGGGTCAGGGTGAACACGAAGACCAGGTCGAAGAACAGCTCCAGCGTCGAGACGCTCTCCGGCGTCGCCTGCGCCCGCCGCAGCCGCACCATCCGTCCGCCTTTCCCCGTCTTTGCCGCACCGCGTCGCTGCGGCTGCCGGTCTGGGGAGGGTACCGGGACGGCCGGTACCCGTTCGCTAAGGTCACCGGCCAGGGACCACGGTGCCGGCCCGGCACCGGGCGACGGAGGTGACCGATGACGTTCTCGATCGTGGCCCGCGGTACCGGCGGCTCCGGCCGGCCCGCCTACGGGGTGGCGGTGGCCAGCAAGTTCCTCGCGGTCGGTGCCGCGGTACCGGCAGTCGATCCGGTGGCCGGCGCGCTCGCCACCCAGTCGATGGCGAACCTCGCCTACCGGCCGCAGGGCCTCGCCCTGCTGCGCACCGGTACCGCCGCGGCCGACGTGGTCGCCGGACTCACCGCCGCCGACGGGCTGCGCGACGAGCGGCAGCTCGGCGTGGTGGGCCCGACCGGCGACGGGGCGACCTACACCGGCGCGCACTGCCTGGACTGGGCCGGCGGTACGAGCGGGGACGGGTTCGCGATCCAGGGCAACATCCTGGCCGGGCCGGGCGTGGTCGAGGCGATGCGGACGGCGTTCCTCGACTCGTCCGGGCCGTTGCCGGGCCGGCTGCTCGCCGCGCTGCACGCCGGGGACCGGGCCGGCGGCGACCGGCGCGGCCGGCAGAGCGCCGCGTTGCTGGTCGCGGAGGCCAACGCCGGCTACGGCGCCGACCCGGCCGGCCCGTACCTGGGCGACAGCGGCAGCCATCTCGCCGTCGACCTGCGGGTGGACGACCACCCCGCACCGGTCGCCGAGCTGCGCCGACTGCTCGCCGCGCACCACCTGTACTTCGATCGGCCCGATCCGGCCAGTCTGCTGCCGTTGACCGGCCCGCTCGCCGACGAGGTGCGCGCGTTGCTCGCCGGCCTCGGCCACCCGGCGACCGCCGAGCCGCCGCCCGCCCTCGACGACGCCCTGGCCGAGTGGGCCGGCATCGAGAACTACGAGCTGCGGCTGGCCCCCGGCCACATCGACCCGCTGGTACTGGACCGGCTGCGCGCCACCGCAACCACCCCGCCCCGTTGACCATGGGGTTATCGTCCCGGGAAACGCCTGCCCGGCAGGACAACCCCATGATCGACCGGGGTCGGCGGAGGGAGAACTCGTGAGTGTGTTGGCGATCGACGCGGGTACCACCGGGGTGACCGCGCTGCTGGTGGACGATGCCGGTGGCGTCACCGCGCGCGGGTACCAGGAGTTCCCGCAGCACTTCCCGCGGCCCGGCTGGGTGGAGCACGAGCCCGAGGAGATCTGGCTCGCCACCCTGTCGGCGTGCCGGGAGGCCATCGACGCGGCGCGGACCGCGGGCGTACCGGCGCCGACCGCGATCGGCATCACCAACCAGCGCGAGACCGTGCTGCTGTGGGACCGGCGTACCCTGCGGGCGCCGCGCCGGGCGATCGTCTGGCAGGACCGCCGCAGCGCCGACATCTGCGCCGAGTTCGAGGCCGCCGGCCACGGCAAGCGGGTCACCGAGCTGACCGGGCTGCGGCTCGACCCGTACTTCTCGGCGACGAAGCTGGCCTGGCTGGCCCGGCACGAGCCGGACACCTGGCGGGGCGTCACCGAGGGCGCTCTGGTGGTCGGTACCGTCGACGCCTACCTGGTGGCCCGGCTGACCGGTGGCCAGGTGCTCGCCACCGAGGTGTCCAACGCCAGCCGCACCCTGCTGTACGACACGTTCGGCGGCGGCTGGTCCGGCGAGCTGTGCGAGCTGTTCGGGGTGCCGGAGATCGCGCTGCCGGAGGTGGTCGGCTCGTCGGGAGTGCTCGGGCACACCGACCCGGCCGAGTTCCTCGGCCTGACGCTGCCGGTGGCCGGCATCGCCGGCGACCAGCAGGCCGCGCTGTTCGGTCAGGCGTGCTTCGACACCGGCGCGACGAAGTGCACCTACGGGACCGGTTCGTTCGTGCTGACCAACACCGGCGACACCCCGGTACGGTCCGAGCACGGGCTGCTCACCACGATCGCCTGGGATCTCGGCGACGGCCCGGTGTACGCGCTGGAGGGCTCCATCTTCGTCACCGGTGCGGCCGTGCAGTGGCTGCGCGACGGGCTCGGCATCATCGGCGCCGCGGCCGAGATCGAGGGCCTCGCGGCGACGGTCCCGGACACCCACGGGGTGGTGTTCGTACCGGCCCTGACCGGCCTCGGCGCGCCCTACTGGGACCCGTCCGCGCGCGGCACGATCCTCGGCCTGACCCGCGGCGCGACCCGCGCGCACCTGGCCCGCGCCACACTCGCCGCGATCGCGTACGAGGTCCGCGACGTGCTGACCGTGATGGCGGCCGAACTCGCCGGCGACGACCGGCCGGCCGCCGAGGTGATCCCGGAGCTGTCGGTGGACGGCGGCGCCTCGGCGAACTCGCTGCTCTGCCAACTGCAGGCCGACCAGCTCGCGCTGCCGGTACGCCGGCCGCGGGTCACCGAGACCACCGGGCTGGGCGCGGCGTTCCTCGCCGGGCTGGCCACCGGCGTCTGGTCGTCGACCGACGAGCTCGCGCGGACCTGGCAGCTCGACGCCCGCTTCACCCCGTCCGGCGACACCGACGAGGACGGGTACCGGCTGTGGAAGGTCGCCGTCGACCGGGCCCGCGACTGGCCCGCCTGATCGGCCGCGCCGTGTCGGGGCTGGCGTTGTCCGGTCAGCAACCGCTTGCCGCACAGGACAACGCCATGATCGACGGGGCTGGGCGGGTGGACACGGACGGCCCCGGCAACCGTCGAGACGGTGGCCGGGGCCGTGACCGCGAACCGCGCCGGTCTCCACGCGGCCGACGCGGCGATGCCGTAGGCGCCATCCGCCGGGACGCTCCCCCAAGATCCCGCGGACGTCGCTCGCCGCACGACAGCGCTGCCGCGCCAACCCCCGTGACCGGCGCGGTTCCCCGCGGTCGTGCTCAGCCTGCCAGCCGCTCTCGGGGTGAACTGTCGCATGACCGATACCCCAGGTGTAGACAGCACGACAGTTGGGCCGGATGCTTGTAGAACGCACACACGAGCAGTGACGGTCCGAATCCGGGCCGAGAGAGGCAGCGCGGGTGGACAGGCAGGGCACGGACTTCGACGACGCGATCGCGAACGTGGAGATGTTCACCGACCTCGACCCGGAGGTCCGGCGCAGGATCGCGGCCGCGGCCGTGCCCCGCACGTACCGCAAGGGGCAGTTGCTGTTCGTCGAGGACGACCCCGGTGAGTCGCTGATCGTGGTGCGCACCGGTGCGGTGGCGGTCTTTCGTACCTCGTCCGCGGGCGAGCGGGCGCTGCTGCACGTGGTGCGACCGCCGGGGGTGCTCGGCGAGGTGGCGCTGCTCGACGGGGCGCCGCGCTCGGCGTCGGTGGAGGCGATCGAGCGGTGCAGCGCACTCGCGTTGTCGCGCACCGCGTTCCTGGAGCTGGTGCACGCCAACCCGCGCATCCTGGACAGCGTGTTGAACTCGCTCGGCAGCCTGATCCGACGACTCACCGAGCAGAACACCGACCACGTGTTCCTCGATCTGGCGGGGCGGGTGGCCAAGACGCTGGTGCGGCTGGCCGGCGACAGCCCCGCGCCGATGGTGACGGTGGAGCTGAACCAGAGCCAGCTCGCCGAGATGGCCGGCGGCTCCCGGCAGAGCGTCAACCAGGCGATCGGCACGTTCGCCGGTCGCGGCTGGCTGCGCACCGAGGGCCGCCGGATCGTCATCACCGACATCGGCGCGCTGCGGCGCCGGGCCGGCATGACCGGCTGACCGGCGTGACCGGCCGGTCTGCGTGACGGGCGTGGCCGGCCCGTCCGCGTGACGGGCGTGACCGGCAGGTCTGCGCGACCGGCTGACCGCGCGCGCAGCAGCGCGCCGCCCCGGACCGCGGGCGTCACGCTCCTCGGTCAGCTGATGCCGGGCCAACCGTTCGGGCGGATCCCCCCGGACGTGTCCGGCTCCGGCTCCGGATCCGGCTGCGTCGTCTCGGCACTGCCGGAGCCGTCGGTCGACGTCTCTTCGTCCGGGCGCGATTCCTCACGCTTCGGTTTCTCCTCGGTTGCCACGAATCCTCCTGCTTCGAGTTCGGCCAGCGTGACGTTGTCCACCTCGACCAGATCACCGGCACGGTGCCGGGCCTCCCCCGGCCCGGTCCAGTCGGCCGCCAGCCGTACCAACACGTCAACCTCCATCGACCGGCATGCGTGCCAGGCGTTCACAGTTGCTCTGATCGCCGCTGACCCTACTGACCAGCCGCGACAGCGCCCGTGCTCTGTCGTCATTCCGACCGACCGACGGTCTGACGTATCGTGCCAGTGGCGGTACCTCGACGCTGCGCGGACGCTCGTCGCCGCATTCGGTTGCCGAAGCGTGACAGCATGACTTGTCGTTGTCGGGTCGCCGGGCGCCGGCCGGTCCGTCGCATCGGAAGCTGGGAGGCCGCCATCCCTGTCTCATGTGCCCACTGCGGCCGCGTCGCCGGACCGGACGACCGGTTCTGCGGCGCGTGCGGTACGGCGCTGAGCCGGCAGTGCCCGGGCTGCGGACGACCCGCCGATCCCGACCTGACGTTCTGCACCGGGTGCGGGCGCCGGCTCACCGAGTCGGCCGGGCCGGCGCCGAGCGCCACGGTCGGGTCCAGCGGCCGGGAGGACCGCCGACGGGTCAGCGTGCTGTTCATCGACGTGGTGAGCTTCACCCGGTTCGTCGAACGCGCCGACCCGGAGCAGGTCCGCCAGATGCAGAGCGGGTTCTTCAACACCGTCCGACAGATCGTCGGCCGCTACGGCGGGCTGGTGGAGAAGTACATCGGGGATGCGGTGATGGCGCTGTTCGGCGCGCCGATCGCGACCGAGACCGCGGTCCTCGGCTGCGTGTCGGCGGCCCTCGACCTGCAACGCACCCTGGGCGGTGCGGACGCCGGGCAGCAGCCGTCGTTCAGCTTCCGGATCGGGATCGCCACCGGCGAGGCGCTGGTGGACACCGCGGCGGCCCGGGACGGTGGCCAGGCGATCGCGGCCGGCGACGTGCTCAACACGGCGTCCCGGTTGCAGTCCGCCGCACCGATCGGCGGGGTGCTGGTCGACGGCGCGACGCACACCGCCACCGCCGACGACTTCCGGTACGAGCGGCGCGATCCGGTGGTGTTGCGCGGGCACACCGAGGCGACCGAGGTGTGGGTACCGGTCACGTCGCTGCGCCGCCGCACCACGGTGCGGGACCAGGAGAGCACCCCGCTGGTCAACCGGGTGCACGAGCTGCGGCTGCTCACCGGCGCGCTGGAGCGGATGGTGACCGACCGGCAACCGCAGCTGGTCACGCTGTTCGGCCGGGCCGGCATCGGCAAGAGCCGGCTGGTCGCCGAGCTGCGCCGGTACGCGGCCAGCCACGAGGACGTCCGGATCCGGTGGCACACCGGGTTCTGCCCACCGTTCGGCGAGAACGTCACCTACTCGGCGTTCGCCGACATCGTCAAGGCCGAGGCCGGCATCCTCGACTCCGACGACGCGGCCCGGGCCCGCGACCGGCTGCGCGCGGCGGTGTCCCGGCTGGTTCCGCCGGTCGAGGCGGACCGGCTGACCAACGCGCTCGGTCCGCTCGTCGGGCTGCCCGGCGAGCAACTGCTCGCCGAGGACACCGAGTCGGCGTGGCGGCGGTTCGTGGTCGCGCTGGCCTCCGACCGGCCGACCGTGCTGGTCGTCGAGGACCTGCACTGGGCCGACCAGACCATGGTCAGCTTCGTGGAACGGCTCGGCTCGGCGATGCGTGACGTGCCGCTGCTGGTGCTGTGCACCTCCCGGCCGGAGTTGCTGGAGCACGAGCCGGCCTGGGCGGTGGCGATCACCGGATCGCAGACGATCAGCCTGTCGTCGATGAACGACAAGCACATCGCCGACATGTACGCGGCGCTGTTCGGCAAGGCGGCCTTCCCCACCGACATGCTCGGCCAGCTGGTCGAGCTCGCCGGCGGCAACCCGCTGTACGCGCACGAATACTTCCGAATGCTGCTGGAGCAGGGCACCCTCGCACCGGCGATCGACAGCCGGGACGGCGAGGCGGCGGCGTCGATCCCGGACAACGTGCACGCCGTCATCGCCAACCGGCTCGACCTGCTCGACCCGGCCGATCGTGCGGTGCTGCAGTCGGCATCCGTGCTCGGGATGGCGTTCTGGCCGGATGCGGTGGCCAGCGCGCTGCGCCAGCCGCTCGGCGCGGTGGAGCGCGCGCTGCGCCGGCTGGAGCTGCGTGACCTGGTGTTGCAGCAGACCGAGAGCAGCCGGGAGCAGCAGACCGAGTACCGCTTCTCGCATGTGCTCATCCGCGACGTCTGCTACCAGCGGCTGCCCCGCACCGAGCGGGTGGCGCAGCACGCCCGGGCCGCGGACTGGCTGGAGGCGGCGGCGGACGCGACCGGCAGCCGGTCCTCCGATCTCGCCGAGGTGGTCGCGAACCACCGGTTCTCCGCGCACGAGATCGCCCGCACCCTCGGCATCCCCACCGCGCCGTACGCGCCGGGAGCCCGCCGCGCGCTGCACCACGCGGCCCGCCGGGCGTACGCGTTGCACGCGCCGGACATCGCCGCCGCCCACGTGGAGAAGGCGCTGCGGCTGTTCGGCGCGGACGACCCGGACTCCGACGAGCGGCTCGAGCTGGAGCTGTTCGCGGCCGAGCTGGCGTTCCTGCGCGGCGCCGACGAGTTCGTCGCCGGCGGCGGCATGGAGCGGCTGGCGCAGCTGGTCGAACGGCTGGACCGGAACGGCAACGAGCAGGCCGCCGCGCAGGCGCTGACGGTACGCAGCCGGGTCGCGCTGATGACCGCCGACCGCGCCGCGGCGGCCGGTGGGCTGGCCGAGGCGATCCGCCGGTTCGCCGGGCTGCCCGACTCCGAGCCGAAGGCCAGCGCGTACGCCGACCTGGCCCGGATTCATCTCAGCAGTGCCGAGCTGCCGGCCGCGATCGAGTCGGCCGGCCAGGCCGCCGACATCGCGGCCCGGCTCGGCCTGATCGAGGTGCAGGCCAGCGCGATGATCTCGATCGGAGCGAGCCGCTACCTGGGCGGCGAGCCGGACGGCATGACCATCATGGAGCAGGCGTTGGAGACCTGCCGGCGGCTCAAGCTGCCGAGCCTGCGCCGGGCCACCCAGAACCTCGGTTCCGCGCTGCTGGAGGAGGGCGAACTCGACCGGTCCCGGCAGCTGCTCGACGAGGGTGCGCTGGTGGAGATCACCGACGGGCACAGCCTGACCACCAACTACGCGGCGGAGGGCAGCCGGGCGTTCCTGGCCGGCGACTGGGACAGCACGCTGGTCGCCAACGAGGCGCTGCGCGACAGCCCGTCCGGCGCCTGGGACCTGCAGTCCCGGCTGCAGAGTGTCTGGCTGCGGGCGCTGCGCGGCGAGCGGGCGGCCGACGACCACGACGAGGTCGCGGAGGCACTGCGGATCGCCCGGGACAGCGGTTTCCCGCGGCTGGCCTGGACGGCGTTCGGGCACGGTGCGCTCTGCCTGGCGCTGCACGACCAGCCGGCCGAGGCGGCCGAACTGCTCGCCGACCTCGCCGCCAGCTGGCGGCGGTACCAGACGGTGCCGAGCGGGGAGTGGGTGGCGGCGGCCGGGCACGCCGCGGCCCTGGCCGGCGCGCCGGCGGCACGGACGCTGCGCGACATGCTCGCCGCCGTGCCCCGCTCCACGCCGTGGACGCGCGCGGCGTCGGCGTCGGCGTCGGGGGCGCTCACCGCCGGCGCCGACCACGCCGCCGCGGCGTCCCGGCACATCGAGGCCGCGGAGCTGTACCGGCGGATCGGAACCCGCAGCGACGAGATCCTGTCGCTGGCCGTCGCGCTCGGGCACTACGCCGCGGCCGGCATCGGCGACCGGGCCGAGCAGTACCGCCGGGAGGTGCGCATGTTCGCCGCCGCGAATCAGGCGAGCCGGCTGCTGCGGCTCGCGGGCAGCTCGGCGTAGCGGCGCTCGGGGACCGGCCGGCGGCGGCCGTGGCGGCGCGGGTGATGCGGCCGGTCAGGCGGCGGTGCGGGTGATGTCGCCGGTCAGGCGGCGGCGCCGGTGATGCGGCCGGTCAGGCGGCGGTGTTGGCGGCGGCCGGCTTCTCGGTGGCCGACTCAGCCTGGGCCGGCTTGTCCGACTTCTTCACCTTCGCGGCGTAGACGTCGACGTATTCCTGACCGGACAGGTCCATCAGGTTGTACATGATCTCGTCGGTCACCGAGCGCTCGACGAACCGGTCGCCGGCCATCCCGGCGTACCGGGAGAAGTCGAGCGGGGCGCCGATGCGCATGTGCACCCGCTTGTTCAGCCGGGGCAGCTTGGCACCGGCCGGCTGGATCTCGTGGAAGTTGACCATCGCGCACGGAATGACCGGCACCCCGGACTCCAGGGCGAGCCGGGCCACGCCGGTCTTGCCGCGGTAGAGCTGGCCGTCCGGCGAGCGGGTGCCCTCCGGGTACATGCCCCACAGCTTGCCGTCCTCCAGCACCTGCTTGCCGGCGTCGAGCGCCGCGCGGGCCGCACGACCACCGGCCCGGTCGACCGGCACGCAGCCGATGGTGGTGAAGAACAGCCGGCTCAACCAGCCCTTGAGCCCCTTGCCGGTGAAATATTCGCTCTTGGCCATGAAACGGATCGGGCGGTGCACCATCAGCGGCAGGAACACCGAGTCGATGAAGGCCACGTGGTTGCTGGCGAGGATCGCCGGACCGGTCGCGGGGACGTGCTCGAGGCCCTCGACCTTCGGCCGCCACAGCACCCGCAACCACGGACCGATCAAGATCCATTTCAGCACCCAGTACAGCACGTGGGCTTCTCCCGTCATCGACCTACGCAAGCAGCGTACGGAGCGGAGCGGGGGGCCGGCAACGTGGCCGGAGAAGTTCTCCGCCCTGTCCATGTCGCGATTGGGCCAGGTACCGTCGGTCTGTCGGGGCTGCGACGCGGACCGCTCCTGTGGCGTTGCTCCCAGCAGACGCAGCGAACGCGGCCTCGCCCGCGGTCGACGGCTGGCCGGAAGGTGGTGGTGGGGCATGTCGAGCGCCGGTGGGCGCCGGCACGGCCGGCGAGACAACGGCCTGCACGCCGCCGAGTACGCGGTGGCCGGCGACGTGGACCCACGGGTCGGCGAGCACCTGCTGGACGTCCTCGGCCTCGCCGGGATCGCCGCCTACCTGCAACCGACCGCCGACCTGCACCCGGTCACCCGCACCACCACCCTGCCGAGCCGCCCGATCGACCGGCTCTACGTCGACCGGGACCATCTCGACGAGGCACGCGAGTTCCTGGACAAACTGGGCCCCTCGGCGGCGCCGTCGGCGGCGATGGACCCGGCCGCCGGCGCGACCCCGGCCGGGGCCGGCGACCCGACCCGGCCGGGGACGGGGGCCGACCCGACCGCGCCGGAACCGCCGCGGCCGTCGCCCGGCGAGCGGAACCCGGGCGAGCTCAGCGACGACGACGTGCGCGACGCGTGGGCTGCGATCGTCGCCGAGTTCGATGCGCCGAGCGCCGCGCCGGTGCCCCCCTGGCCGGTCTCGGAGGATGTTTCGGACCCGCCGGCCGGAGACGACGCGGAGCCGGCCGACGAACCGACCGACCGGCCGGCCGGGAAGCCGGCGTCCGGGCTGCGGCCGGCGACGAGCTGGCGATCGGACGCGCAGCGCCCCGACCTGCTCGACGAGCTCGACGCCGAGGAGGACGAGGGGTACGAACCCCCGCCACCGCCGCCGCTCCCCCGCCCGTCGCTGTACACCGCGATCGCCGTGCTGGGGATCGCCGGTGGGCTGGTGCTGTGCATCCGGCCCGAGCTGCTCTCCGGTGTCGGGATCGACGACCGTACCGGGATGGCGCTCGGGTTCTGCGTGCTGCTGGCCGGGTTCGTGACGCTGGTGGTGCGGCTGCGCTCGGGTGACGACGAGGACGAGGACGACGACGACGGCGCCGTGGTCTGACCGCCGCCTGCGGCCGGCCGACCGGTCCCGGCGTTCGGGCCAGCCCTGACGCGACGGCCTGCCGTTCGGTGCCGTGGCGGCCCCCACCGAGCCGCGAAGCCGGTTCGCTGGGGGCAGCCCCACCATCGAGACGGCAGACCACCGGATGGGCCGGCCACGGCCGTTCGCATAGCGTTCGTACCGACCAGCCCCCATCTCAGAGGACTGCCCGATGCCAGCTCAGCCTGACCGTCCACGCCGCCTGCTCGTCCCTGCCGTGGCATTCGTCGTACTGCTGCTGGCCATCGGCCTTGCCGTGACGTTCGGGCTGCGCCAGGCGATGCACCCGGCGCACCGGGCCGACCACAGCAACACGTACCACGAGGTGACCCGGCTGTCGGTGGACACCGACTCGGCGGACGTGCGGGTACGGCGCGGTACCGGATCGGCGGTGACCGTGGCGAGCCACCTGGAGTGGAGTTCCGACACGCCGAAGGTGACCGCCGCGATGCACGCCGGCACGCTGTCGGTGGGCACCTCGCCGTGCCGCGGTACCCAGTTCGGCATCCAGATCTGCCGGATCCGGATCACCCTCACGGTTCCGGCCGCGCTGCCCGCCACGCTGCGCACCGACTCGGGCGACCTGAACATCAGCGACCTGTCCGGCTCCGTCGACGCGAAGGCCGACAGCGGCAACGTGAAGGTCGTCGGGCTGTCCGGCCCGCTGACGGTGCGGGCGGACTCCGGGGACATCGAGGCCGACGAGCTGTCCTCGAAGACGGTGCGGTTCAACGCCAACTCCGGCGACGCGACGCTACGGTTCGTCACGGCGCCGAGCCGGGTGGTGGGCGCGGCGGACTCCGGCAACGTCACGATCGAGCTGCCGAACACCAGCGGCGGCTACGACCTGGCGCTGCACGCCGACTCCGGCGGCGTACACGCGCCGGCGGAGGGCGTGCACCGGGAATCGTCGCGCAAGATCCGGGCCGACGCCGACTCCGGTGACGTCACGGTCCGCGTCGGCAACCCGTGAGCCGGCCCCGACCCGACCGGCGGCATGCCCGGCCGGGCGGGACGTCCCCGCGCGCCGCGGCACCCGCCGGCGACACCACCGAACGGCGGCACGCGCTGACCGGCACCACCGAACCGGGATCACACCCCGGCCGGCACCACCGAACCGGGATCACACGCCGGCGGGCACCGCCGGCAGCGCCTGGTGTAGCCAGGACAGGATCGGCGCCGGATCGGGCAACGCGCCACCGGCCGCCGACAGCCACTCCGACTGCGCCGAGTAGCGCACCGCGAGCGTGCGCAACGCCTTGTGTTCACCGCCGTCCGCGGACGCGAACAGCAGCGGCGGGGACACCGCCGGCAACTTCGGGTCGCGGCCGAGCAGCAGCGTCGCCCCCAGCCGGGGCCGGTTCAGCAGCGCGCCGAGACCGGGCATCCGGCGGCCCGGCAGGCCGACCGGGTCGACCAGCACCGCGGCCGCGGCCGGGTAGCGGTGCAGCGCGTGCGCCACCACCCAGGCGCCGGTGCCGCGGCCGACCAGTACCGCCCGGCGCGGCAGCGCCACCGCCTCCTGCACCACGTCGTGTACCCACTCGCGCCGGGTCACCGCGAACCGGGGCCCCGGCCGGGGGGTGGCGCCCAGGCCCCGCGGGCTGACCGCGGCGGCGAGGTGACCCGCCTCGGCGGCGGCACCGAGCCACGGTTGCAGCGCCACGGCGCCGCCCGGGTCGTGGATGTCGGCGACGAACAGCACCGGCGGCGCGTCGGTTTCGGCCGCCGGCGCGGCCCGCAGCACCTGCCGGGGCGTCGGCCGTACCGGGCGGGCCCACTCCCAGCGCCGCCACACCCGGGTCGGCGCGATCCGCGCCGTCACCTCGCCGCTCACTTCGTCCCCTCCCGTGCCGTATCGCTCACTTCGGTCATCCGGTCGTCCCGGTCACGCCGGGTCGCGCCGCTCATGTCGTCCGCTCCAGACTGGTCAGGGCCTGGCCGAGCGCGGCGAGGTACCGGTGGTGCCCGACGTCGAACCGGTGCCGCGCGGTCGCCGCCATCCGGGTCTGCAGGTAGCGCCGGTCCAGGTCGCGTTCGGCGCGGCGCAGCAGCGCATCGGCCCGCGCCGGCGCCTCGATCCGGGTCCGCAGCAGCCGCGCGATCAGCACCGTCTGCCAGTGCACCAGGCCGAACTGGCCGGAATCCGGGTCGATCAGCCCGGCCACCGACAGCGTCGGCCGCTTCGGGTTGAGCAGTTGCAGGTAGAGCCGCGGCTTCTGCTCGTCGCCGCCGAGGTGCTCCGGCGCGAGGAAGTCGAACCGTGGCCGGTAGCCGGTGGCGAACACGACCAGCTGCGGGTCGGCCTCGGTGCCGTCGGTGAACAGCACCCGGTTGGTGGTGAACTCGGCGATGCCCGGCTTCGGCGTCACGTCGCCGTGGCCCAGGTGGTACAGCAGCTGGCTGGTGACCACCGGATGCGCGGTGAACGGCCGGTGCGTCGGCTTGGCCAGGCCGAACCGGGCCGGCCGGCCGGCGGTCAGCCGCAGCAGCGTCCGGTACCCGAGCCGGCGGGCCCACAGCGGCAGCCGCAGCGCCCGGGTCAGGTCGTCGAGCTGGTCGGCGGGGCGGCCCAGCAGGTACTTGGGGGTCAGCCACTCGCCGTGCCGGGTGGAGTGCCAGGCGGTGCCGGCCTGCTGGGCGGCGGCGACCGCGATGTCGCAGCCGGAGTTGCCGCCGCCGATCACCAGCACCCGCTTTCCGCGCAGCTGCGCGGGATCGGAGTACCCGGCGGAGTGGATGATCTCCCCGGTGAACGTCTCCTGGCCCGGATACTCCGGCCGGTACGGGTGCCACAGGTGGCCGTTGGCCACCACCACCGCGGCGTACGCCAGGGTGCGGCTCGGCCCGCCGCCGGTGCCGCGGACGGTGACCTCCCAGCGGTGCCCGTCGGTCGCGGCGACGTCCACCACCTCGGTACCGAACCAGACGTGCTCGCGCAGCCCGAAATGGTCGGCGTAGCGCTCCAGGTAGTCCAGCACCCGCCGGTGGTCCGGATAGTCCGGATACGCGTCCGGCATCGGGAAGTCCGGGAACTGGGTGAACGGGCGGCTGGAGACCATGTGCAGGCCGAGGTACATGGGGCTGCGGTCGGCGCCGACGTCCCAGCCGCCACCGACGCCGGTCTCCCGCTCGTAGCAGTCGACCTCGAAGCCGTGCTCGCGCAGGTTCTTCACCGCGGCGAGCCCCGACGACCCGGCGCCGATCACGCACACCGCGTCGCCCCGGTCGTACACGCTGCGCCCGGATGGTCCGGCCGGCTCGGTGGATCGGTCCTCGTCGATGCCGCCACCGTCGGTCACGCTTGCATCCTCCTTGCCGGTTCCGGTTGTCCCCCCGCACGCTGACAGCGCAGCGTGATGAATACTCGCGAGCATTGGGCGACTTGTCCAGCCCCCTCCCCCGGCGGCCCGGCTCGGCCGTGGCCTAGGTTGCAGGGAACGGACCAGCAACGGGGCTGGTCGGCGGCCGCTGGGGGTTGGCATGCACGAGACCGAGACCGTCGAGGTCCGCGGACACATCCTGGATTCGGGCGTACTGGCGCGCATCCTCGACGACGTCCTGGAGTACGGCGGGGACTACCGGATCGAGCGGCTGGACGTGGGCCGACAACACTCGGACGAGTCCACCGCGCGGCTGGAGATCGGCGCCGACGACGCCGACCAGCTGTCCCGGATCCTGATGCGGCTGCAGACGCACGGCGCGAACGCGGTGACGCCGGGCAAGGCGCTGTTGCGGCCGGCTCCGGCGGACGGCGTGTTCCCGGACGACTTCTACTCCACCACCAACCTGGTCACCCAGGTGCACACCGGCAGCCGCTGGCTGACCGTGCACAACCCGGAGATGGACTGCGGCATCGTGGTCGCCGCGGACGACTCCGCGGCGCGCACCCTGCCGGTGTCCGACGTGCGGGCCGGCGAACGCGTCGTCTGCGGCGCCGACGGGGTACGCGTGCTGCGGCCGCCGGCCGAGGACCGGGACGGGGACGGCTTCGGCTTCATGTCCTCCGCGGTGTCCAGCGAGAAGCCGCAGGCGCTGCTGGTCCGGCAGATCGCCGACCAGATGCGGGCGGTGAAGGAACGCGGCGAGAAGATCCTGTGGGTGTGCGGCCCGGCGATGGTGCACACCGGTGCCGCCCCGGCGATGGTCTCGCTGGTACGGGCCGGGTACGTGGACGTGTTGTTCGCCGGCAACGCGCTCGCGGCGCACGACATCGAGTCCGCGCTCTTCGGTACCTCGCTCGGCGTCGACCTGGACAAGGGCCGCGGTGTACCGCACGGGCACGAGCACCACATCCGCGCGATCAACAAGATCCGGGCCGCCGGGTCGATCGCGAAGGCCGTCTCGTCCGGCGTGCTGACGAGCGGCATCATGCACGCGCTGGTGGCCAACGACAAGCGCTTCGTACTGGTCGGTTCGGTCCGCGACGACGGCCCGCTGCCGGACGTCTACACCGACGTGATCGACGGCCAGCGGGCGATGCGCGCCGAACTGCCCGGCGTCGGCTTCTGCATCATGGTCGCGACGATGCTGCACTCGATCGCGACCGGGAACATCCTGCCGGCGTCGATTCCGCTGGTGTGTGTGGACATCAACCCGGCGACGGTGACCAAGCTGGCCGACCGGGGCAGCGCGCAGGCGGCCGGGATCGTCACCGACATCGGCCTGTTCACCGAGCAGCTCGCCGAGGAACTGCGCGCCTGAGCGGCGCCGGGTGGCCGGCCGTGGTGGCCGGCGGTGCGACCCGACCCGGGATGGCTGGCGGTGCGACCCGGCCGGCGCGGCGCGAGGCGCCGGGTCGCCGGGTCGCCTGGTCGCCTGGTCGCCTGGTCGCCTGGTCGCCTGGTCGCCTGGTCGCTGGCGGGTGGCGTAGCGCACTCGCGCGACGCGCCGGGAAAGCGTTCGGTTGCGCTTCGGCGGCGGGTAACCTCACCGACGGCGATCCGTGGGGCGGTGGGGGCACCGTCGACACGCCCGGACGCCACGTCGACGGAGGTGGTCGCGATGCCGGTCGTACCGGCTTCGCCAGGACACGCGCCGAGCACCCGCGGAGCCGACCCGGATCCGCGCGGCGGCCGGGAGCACCCGGACCGGGGTTACGAGCTGTTCCGATTGTGGTGCGAGCTGACCGGTCGGTCGGTGCGGGAGGTGCCGGTCGACGAGGTCGCCGCCTTCCTGGGCCGACGAGAGGTGCGCGCGCTGTCCCGAGTGCCCGCGGAGGTGCTGCGGGACGCGGCCGGCGCGGCCCGCCGTGGCTCGTCGCTGCCGGTGGAGCGCTGGCTCGCCACGGTGCGCATCGTCCGCCCGCACGCCTGAGGGCCACGGACCGGGCGCGCCGGTCCCGGTGCTCCGGCTCACCACCACCGATCGGCGTCGCCCGCAGACCGTGCCAGCACCCGGACCGTCGTGCGGGTACACCGCGAGCCGCCGCACCGCGAAGGTCGCCTACCGCGTCAGCTCCCGCCTTCGGGTTGGGCGCCGCTGGTTAGGCTGCGGACATGATGGGTGCCGTGGTGGGCGTGCTGGTGGCCGTGGCGGTTGTGATCGCGGTGCTGTTGCTGGTCGTGACGGTGCGGCGGCGGCGGGCGCCGGTGCTCGGGGACGTCTCCCGGGCCGGCACCCCGAGCCCGGGGTGGTCGGCCGCGCCGGCCGCGGCACGGCCGGGCCCCGGCAGCCTCGACGAGATCCGGGCGCTGGCGCAGCAGGGTCAGCTGATCCGGGCCATCAAGGTGTACCGGGAGCACAACGACGTGTCCCTGGCCGACGCCAAGCGGGCGGTGGAGCGCATCGCCCGCGGCGACGCAGCGGACGGCGCGCCCGGCGACCGGGCCGACCTCGCCGAGGTGCGGCAGCTGGCACGATCCGGCCGAAAGATCCAGGCGATCAAGGTCTACCGGCAGCTGACCGGCGCGTCCCTCGCCGAGGCGAAGGCCGCCGTCGAGAGCGGCAACTGGTAACCGACCCGAGGTCCCGTCGGTGCCGAGGCGCCGACCTGGGACGGCCCGGTGCGCCGGGGACTGCCGATACGGAGGATGTCCGGGCGGCTCCAGGCGCCCTACGTTCTCGTACGTCGGTGGGCAGCGCACGACCGACCGGCGCGGTGGCGGACCCGTACCGGCGCAGCGTTCTGCTGTGACACGGCCGCTTTCGGGAAGAACCGTCGAGAGAAGAGAGCTTCATGCAGATCGCCAGCGGGTTGCACCGGATCGGCTCGGACTACGTCAACAGCTACCTCGTCGTCGGTCAGGACGGGGTGACGATCATCGACGCCGGGTTGCCCGGATTCTGGAAGCCGCTGCTGGCCGAGTTGGCCTCGATCGGCAAGGGCCTCGGCGACGTGCGGGCGCTCGTGCTGACCCACGGCGACACCGACCACATCGGTTTCGCCGCCCGGCTGCACCGCGAGACCGGCATCGCCGCGTACGTGCACGAGGCGGACGTCGACCGCGCCCGGCTGAAGGTCAAGAAGCCCAACTCGGGGTGGGGGCCGGTTCGGCTCGGCGCGTTGGCCGGATTCCTCTGGTACTCGGCTCGGCACGGCGGGCTGCGGATCCCACCGGCGATGGAACTGCGCACCGTGGCCGACGGCGACGTGCTGGACGTGCCCGGCTCGCCGCGCATCATCCACACCCCGGGACACACCCCCGGCAGCATCGCGGTGCACGTCCCCCAGGTCGACGCGGTCTTCATCGGCGACACAATGACCACCCGCAACGTGCTGACCGGAGTCACCGGCCCCAAGCCGGCCCCGTTCACCCTCGACCCGGAGCAGGCGATCGCCTCCCTCGACCGGATCGCGGACACCGGGGCGCGGTGGCTGCTTCCCGGGCACGGGCCGGCCTGGGACGGCGGCGTCGCCGAGGCCGTCCGGCTGATCCGCGCGTCGGCCGGCAGCAGCGCGGCGTAGGGGCAGCGACCTGCCCCGACGGTCCCGGGACACCGACGGCGCCGGGACACCGACGGCGCCGGGACATCGGCGATCACGGGGTGCCGGCGCGTCGTCGGGGTGCCGAATCGGATGCGCCCGGGCCGGCGCCGGATCCGCGGCTGCAGGTACCGGGCGGAAAATTCTGTGCCCGAGCGGACGAGCGGTGCCTGCTATTTCAAGAAATTCACCGAAATTAATGGCCCGATTCATTCTTAGAGTGAGCCTGTAATCACTTCCAGTAACCTCCATGTCGTCCAAACACCGTGACGAACGGGGGGCTGAACCATGTTGAGCAGAGCCGCGTTGGCCAGAGCCACGATGGCGGTCACTACCACGGCCATGCTGGCCATCGTTCCGTTGGCCGGAGCCGCGCACGCCGCCGACCTCGACTGCAAGGACTTCAAGTACCAGGAAGACGCGCAGCGGGTCTACAAC
Organism: Actinocatenispora thailandica; assembly: GCF_016865425.1. Classification (NCBI taxonomy): domain Bacteria; kingdom Bacillati; phylum Actinomycetota; class Actinomycetes; order Micromonosporales; family Micromonosporaceae; genus Actinocatenispora; species Actinocatenispora thailandica. The sequence continues at coordinate 4,620,751 of NZ_AP023355.1, forward strand.
CAGGACCCGAGCGACCCGAACCATCTGGACGCCGACCACGACGGAATCGCCTGCGAGCATCTCCCGCACCGGCCCGGCGGCACCAACGGCGGCGCGTCGGGTGACAACGGCACGCAACCCCAGGGCGGGGTCGAGACCGGCGCCGGCGGGATGGCGCCGACCGTATGGCGGATGTCGTGACGCTCGGGCCACCCAGCTGCCGGATCACGACCGAACGTGACCGAGCGCCCCGGTGCACCTCGACCGGGCCGGCGCCGACGGACGCGGCACGATGAGCGCGCGGAGGCGACGGCACGGCCACGGGCTCGGCTGGCCCGTGGCCGCGGCCGGGATGGCCCTCACCGTCGTCGCAGCCGGCTGCGGGTCGACCGCCGGCAACCGGACGGCACCGGCGAACGGGCCGAGCGACGGCCCGCCCCGGTCGCCCCACCCGACGGCCTCCGCCCTCCCCCTGGTCGACGCCCAAGCAGCCGACCCGATCCGGATCCGGGTGCCCGGTGTCGGGATCGACGCCCCGATCGGCCCGCTGCGCGTCGGCGCGGACGGCGTCCTCCCACCGCCCCGGGCGTTCGACCGGGCCGGCTGGTGGCAAGCCGGACCCGAGCCCGGTGAACGTGGACCGGCGGTCATCGTCGGCCACGTCGACTCGTACCGCGGTCCAGCGGTCTTCTTCCGCCTGTCGACCATCGCCGACGGGGCGAGGATCTTCGTCGACCGGGCGGACGGGTCGACGGCCGTCTTCGCCGAGCAGCGGATCGAACGGCGAGCCAAGACCGCCTTCCCGACCAAAGCGGTGTACGGATCGACGTCGGACTCGGAACTGCGCGTCATCACCTGCGGCGGCCGGTTCGATCGCCGGAAGCGCAGCTATCGCGACAACGTGATCGTCTTCGCCCGACGGGTTCGCTGAACCGCGGCACGGCGTCGGCGGGACGCAGCCGCGAGCAGGCACACCTCCGGCCGGGCGGCCACGGGTTCCGCGCCGGTCAGGGCCGCGGGATGTTGCGCAGGTTGCTGCGGGCCATCGCCAGCGCCTTGCCGACGCCACCGGTCAGTACCGTGCGCGACATCGACAGGGCGAAGCCGCTGACCTGCTCACCGGTGATCTTCGGCGGCAGCGACAGCGCGTTCGGGTCGGTGACGACGTCGACCAGCGCCGGGCCGGGAGCGTTCAGTGCCTCACGCAGCGCATCCCGCACGTCCGAGGGCTCGGTGACGCGGATGCCGGTGGCACCGGCGGCGCGGGCGATCGCGGCGAAGTCCGGGTTGCGGTACGAGGTGCCGTGCGCGGGCAGCCCGGCGACCAGCATCTCCAGCTCGACCATGCCCAGCGACGAGTTGTCGAACAGCACCACCTTCACCGGCAGGTCGTACTGCAGCAGGGTGAGGAAGTCGCCCATCAGCATGGCGAAGCCGCCGTCGCCGCACAGCGCGACGACCTGCCGGCGCCGGTCGAGCAGCTGCGCGCCGATCGCCTGCGGCAGCGCGTTCGCCATCGAGCCGTGGCTGAACGAACCGATGATCCGGCGCCGCCCGTTCGGGGTCAGGTAGCGGGCCGCCCACACGTTGCACATCCCGGTGTCGACGGTGAACACCGCGTCCGCGGCGGCGACGTCGTCGAGCTGGTCGGCCACGTACTCCGGGTGGATCGGTCGGTGCGTCGGCACGTTCCTGGTGTACGAGCCGACGACGCCGGACAGCAGGTCGGCGTGCCGGCGCAGCATCCGGTCCAGGAACGCGCGGTCCCGCTTGGCGTCGAGGCGCGGCAGCAGGCAGTCGATGGTCTGCGCCACGTCGCCCCAGACACCGAGGTCCATCGTGGAACGGCGCCCCAGGTGCTCGGCGGCCACGTCGACCTGCACGATGCGTACGCCACCGGGCATGAACGCGTCGTACGGGAAGTCGGTACCGAGCAGGATCAGCAGGTCGCAGCCGTGCATCGCGTCGTAGCAGGCGCCGTAGCCGAGCAGCCCGGACATGCCCACGTCGTACGGGTTGTCGTACTGGATGAACTCCTTGCCGCGCAGCGCGTGGCCGACCGGCGCGGACAGCTTCTCGGCCAGCTGCATGACCTGCCGGTGTGCGTCGGCGCAGCCGCTGCCGCAGAACAGGGTGACCCGGCGTGCCTCGTTCACCAGCTTCGCGAACGCGGCCAGGTCGGCGTCGGTGGGCCGGACGTGCGGGCGGTCGGCGACGACGGCGTGCTCGTACGAGCCGGACGGCGCCTCGGCGGCGGCGATGTCGCCGGGCAGCGAGACGACCGCGACTCCGCGCCGGCCGACCGCGTGCTGGATCGCGATCTGCAGGGTGCGCGGCATCTGCGCCGGATCCGAGACCAGCTCGCAGTAGTGGCTGCACTCGACGAACAGCCGGTCCGGGTGGGTCTCCTGGAAGTAGCCGGTGCCGATCTGGCTGGACGGGATGTGCGAGGCGAGCGCCAGCACCGGCGCGTAGCTGCGGTGCGCGTCGTACAGCCCGTTGATCAGGTGCAGGTTTCCCGGTCCGCAGGAGCCGGCACAGGCGGCGAGCTGCCCGGACAGCTGCGCCTCGGCGCCGGCGGCGAACGCGCCGACCTCCTCGTGCCGTACCTGGATCCACTCGATGCCGTCAGTGCGCCGTACCGCGTCCACGATCGGGTTCAGGCTGTCCCCGACCACGCCGTACAGCCGGCGCACGCCGGCCGCCGCGAGCACCCCGACGAACTGGTCGGCCACCGTCCGTTTCGCCATGAACCGACGCTAACCGCCGAGGGCGGCGGCTCTCAGCGAAACCGCCGTACCGGGCGAAGCGGTGGAACCGGTCGGTCGCAACCTTGCCCGGACGGAAGACGCGAGCTGTGAAGATCGGCTAACAAGGGCGTTCAGCAACGTTCGATGGACGCGGGCCGGGTTCACGACGCACGCTGTTGGTGTGAAAGCGCTGGTCAAGGCGGCTCCGGAAGCGGGGCTGCAACTCCTTGAGGTGCCCGAGCCGACGGTCGGGCCGACGGATGTCAAGATCCGGGTGCTGCGTACCGGTCTGTGCGGTACCGACCTGCACATCGAGGCGTGGGACGACTGGGCGAAGGCGTCCATCGACCCGCCGCTGGTGGTGGGGCACGAGTTCGCCGGCGAGGTCGTCGAGGTCGGCCCGTCGGTGACCACCGTCTCGGTCGGGGACCTGGTCTCCGGCGAGGGGCACCTGGTGTGTGGCCGCTGTCGCAACTGCCGGGCCGGCCGCCGCCACCTGTGCATCCGTACCGTCGGGCTGGGCGTGCAGCGCGACGGCGCGTTCGCGGAATTCCTGACGCTGCCGGAGAGCAACGTCTGGGTGCACGGCCGCAGCGCCGACCGGCCGGTCGACCTGGACGTGGCGGCCATCTTCGACCCGTTCGGCAACGCGGTGCACACCGCCATGGCGTTCGAGGTGTTCGGCGAGGACGTGCTGATCACCGGCGCCGGGCCGATCGGCATCATGGCCGCCGCGGTGGTCCGGCACGCCGGCGCCCGCCACGTGGTGATCACCGACGTGTCCGACTACCGGCTGCGGCTGGCCGAGAAGGTCGGGGTCAGCCTGGCGCTGGACGTGTCGACCACGCCGATCGAGCGCGCCCAGGCGATGCTGGGCATGCGGGAGGGGTTCGACGTCGGGCTGGAGATGTCCGGCCAGCCGTCCGCGCTGCGCGAGATGATCTCGAACATGACGCACGGCGGCCGGATCGCGATGCTCGGCCTGCCGTCGACCGAGATCGCGGTCGACTGGAACCGGGTGGTCACGCACATGCTGACCATCAAGGGCATCTACGGCCGGGAGATGTTCGAGACCTGGTACCGGATGTCGGTGCTGCTGGAGCGTGGCCTGGACCTGTCCCCGGTGATCACCGGCCGGTACGGGTACACCCAGTACGCGGAGGCCTTCGCCGAGGCGCGCTCCGGCAACTGCGGCAAGATCGTGCTGGACTGGACCTGCGAGAAGACCTGAGTATCGTGCCGTCCTTTGCTCTGCATACCTCAGCGAGCCACCAGGTGGTGCACGGAGGTGCGCAAAGCAAAGGACGGTGCCTTGCCCCCACAACGGCGAGGCCCCGACCACGGCTGAGGAGAGGTGCCGGATGTTCGACCGGATGCGCGAGGACCTGACCGCGACGCTGCAACAGATCCGCGCCGACGGGCTGTACAAGGAGGAGCGGGTGATCACCAGCCCGCAGGACTCCGGGATCACCGTCGCCGACGGCAGCTCGGTGATCAACTTCTGCGCGAACAACTACCTCGGCCTGGCCGACCACCCGACGCTGATCGCCGCGGCGAAGACGGCGCTTTCCGAGCGCGGCTTCGGGATGGCCTCGGTCCGGTTCATCTGCGGCACCCAGGACATCCACAAGCAGCTGGAACACCAGCTGTCGGAGTTCCTCGGCACCGAGGACACCATCCTCTACAGCTCCTGCTTCGACGCGAACGGCGGCGTGTTCGAGACGCTGCTGTCCGACGCCGACGCGGTCATCTCCGACGAGCTGAACCACGCGAGCATCATCGACGGCATCCGGCTGTGCAAGGCGCGCCGGCTGCGGTACAAGAACCGGGACATGGCCGACCTGGAGCAGCAGCTCAAGGACTCGGCGGACGCCCGGTACCGGCTGATCGTCACCGACGGCGTGTTCTCGATGGACGGCTACTACGCGCCACTCGCCGAGATCTGCGCGCTGGCCGAACAGTACGACGCGCTGGTGATGGTGGACGACTCGCACGCGGTCGGGTTCGTCGGCCCGAACGGCCGCGGCACCCCGGAGCGGGCCGGCGTGCAGGACAAGGTCGACATCGTCACCGGCACCCTGGGCAAGGCGCTCGGCGGCGCGTCCGGCGGGTACGTGTCGGCCCGCGCCGAGATTGTCGAGCTGCTGCGGCAGCGCTCCCGGCCGTACCTGTTCTCCAACTCGGTCGCGCCGTCGATCGTGGCCGCCGCGATCGCCACCCTCGACCTGCTGGAGTCGTCCGGCGACCTGCGCGCGAAGCTCACCGCGAACACCGAGCTGTTCCGCGCCGAGATGACCGCGGCCGGTTTCGACCTGCTGCCCGGCGAGCACCCCATCGTGCCGGTGATGATCGGCGACGCCGCCCGCGCCGCGAAACTCGCGGACCTGCTGCTGGCCCGCGGCATCTACGTGATCGGTTTCTCGTTCCCGGTGGTACCGCGGGGCAAGGCGCGCATCCGCGTCCAGCTGTCGGCCGCGCACTCGACGGAGGAGGTCAAGCGCGCCGTCGCCGCGTTCGTCGACGCCCGCGCCGAACTCGACGCCTGACACCGGCCACGCCCGGCCAGACCCGGCACCGGGCGGCACCTTCGCCGCCACCGGCGCCGCGCCCGCCGCGGCGCCGATCCTGCCGGTACGCCGCCGCGTCAGCGCTGCCGGTCGGCGGCCGGGGTGAGGCGGCGGAGCACGGTGAGTGCCGCGAGGAGTGCGGTGGCCGCACCGGCCAGGAAGGCGGCGACCGGGCCGTACCGGTCGACCAGGGTGCCGGACAGCGCCGCGCCGACCGCGTTGCCGATCCCGAACGCGGTGACCAGCCAGGTGAACGCCTCGGTCACGGTGCCGGCCGGCGCCAGCCGCTCGACCAGGGCGAATCCGCAGGTCAGCACGGCCGGCAGGGAGAGCCCGGACAGCACCGAGAGACCGATCATGCCGGCCAGGCCGGGCTGCAGGGCGAGCGGCAGGTAACCGATCGCGAGCAGCGCCGCGACCACCCGCAGCCGCCCGGACAGGTCCCGCCCGGCCGGCACCAGCGTGTAGCCGATGCCGCCGAGCAGCGCGCCGAGCCCGTTCGCCGCGATGAACCAGCCGGCGAGCGACCGACCGCCGACGTGCTCGGCATAGGCGGTGGCACCGACCGAGAACGTCCCGATGGTGAACCCGGTCAGCAGCAGCGAGACCAGCAGGCGGACCAGCCGGCGGGACCGCAGCGGCCCCGCCGGGTGCCGGGACTCGGTGCGCACCCCGCGCCAGGACCGGGACTGCGGCGTCGAGACGAACGCCGCCACCCCGAGCACGCCGAGTCCGGCCGCGACGAGTACCCCGCCGGCCGGTCCGGCGAGCCGGACGGCGCCGAGCACCAGCAGCGGGCCGAGCACGAACAGGATCTCCTGCGCCGCCGCGTCCAGCGAGTACGCGGCGTGCAGCCGGTCCGCCGGCACCACCCGCGGCCACAGCACCCGCAGGCACGACTCCAGCGGCGGGGTGGCGGCGCCGGCCAGCACGATCGCGGCGACCGCGAGCGCGCCGCCCACCGGTACGACCGCGAGCGCGGCGAAGCCGACCGCAGCGGCGAGCGAGGCGCCCAGCAGTACCGGGGGCTGCCGGGACCGGTCGATGACCCGGCCGAGCAGCGGGCCACCGAGCGCGCTGCCGGCGGCGTACAGGCCGGACAGCAACCCGGCCAGCGCGTAGTCGCCGCCGCGACCGCGGACCAGCAGCAGCACGGCGAGCGCGGCCATGCCGGTGGGCAGCCGGCCGAGCAGCGACGAACCGAGCAGCCGGACGGCGGGGCGACGGGACAGCACCGCGGCCGTCGGCGCCAGCGGCCCGTTCATCGCCGCACCAGCCGCTGGTCGAAGCGGCGGCCGGCGGGCGCGGCCGGATCGGGACACGAAGGCAGGAAACAGGGCATCGGGGCTCCAGGGCGGCGGGCGCGTGATCGGGACTCCGCGGGCGCGGCGGAACGGCCCGGGCGGGCCGCTCACCGGGCAGGTCCCGATCAGGGCGCGAAGTCGGACCGGCTGTGGTCCTCGCCGTACAGCGGCAACGGCGGTGTCGCCCAACCGTCGACCGCGATCATGCTCGGATGATAGGTACCGCCGGGTCCGCCCGCCAACGAGATCCACGCCACCGCCCGGGCCGCGCCCACCGACCCGCGGCGGTGCCGGGACGTGGGGGTGCCGGTCGACCGGCGCGGGCGGCGAGGCACCATGAGCGCGTGATCGATCCTCGGCGGCTGCGGGTGCTGCGCGCGCTGGCCGACCACGGCACGGTGACCGCGGCGGCGCAGGCGCTCTACCTGACCCCCAGCGCGGTCAGCCAGCAGCTGGCCGCGCTGGAGGGCGAGGCCGGACAGCCGCTGCTGGAACGGCGCGGCCGGCGGGTCCGGCTGACCGCCGCCGGGATGCTCCTCGCCGACCACGCCACCGAGGTGCTGGCCCGGCTGGAGCAGGCCGAGTCGGCGCTCGCCGCGCACGCCGCCGGCGCCGCCGGCACGATCACCGTCGGCGCGTTCGCCACCGCGATCGCCGGCGTGCTGGCACCGGCGATCGCCGAGCTCGCCGAAACCCACCCGGAGATCGACGTCCGGGTACGGGACGCCGAGGGCGACGCGAGCCTCGGCCTGCTGCTCGACGGCGGCATCGACCTCGCCGTCGCGGTCGAGTACCGGGGCGCGCCGCCGGCCGGCGACCCGCGGCTGTGCCGGATCCCGCTGTACGCCGAGCCGTTCGACGCGGTGCTGCCGAGCGGGCACTGGCTCGCCAAGCACACCGAGGTGGCGCTGCACGATCTGGCCGCGGACGACTGGATCAGCCCGTCGCCGGGCAACCCGTGCCACGACGTCGTCGCGCTGGCCTGCGAGTACGCCGGCTTCACGGCTCGGGTGCGGCACCGCTCGGACGACTTCCGGGCGGTCGTGGCGCTGGCCGCGGCCGGCGCCGGCGTCGCGCTGGTACCGCGCTCGGCGCTGGATCCGGTCGACGGCGCGGTGGTCCGACCGGTCGCGGGTACGCCGCCGACCCGCCGGGTGTTCGCGGCGCACCGCCGGGGCGCCGAAACCCACCCGCTGGTCACCATCACGCTGGACACGATCCGCCGCGCCACCGCCACCCGCTGACCGGGTCAACCGCGGTCGAGATCGACCTCCCCGGGTCAACCGCGCTCCAGGTCGACCTCCCCGGGTCAACCGCGCTCCAGGTCGACCTCCAGCGCCAGGTAGCCGCCGTCGCAGCCGACCAGCAGCCGGGTGCCCCGCCCGGCGAGCGACCAGATGCGCACATCCAGCGACAGCCTGCACAGGCACCGGCAGTCGACCGGGTCCCAGATCCGGAGGACGCCGTCCCGGTCTCCGGTGGCGAGCAGCGACCTGCCGTCGGCGGTCCGCAGCGGGGCGAGGCCGGTGAGCGCCTCGCCATGTCCGGTCAGCGGTTGGCCGACCGCGGTGCCGGACGCCGGATCGTACAGCCGGATCTCACCGCTGGCGCCGCTCGCCGCGAGCCGCGGTCCGGCCGGGGTCGGCACCGCCACCAGCTCGCGTGCGTCGACGAACGGCACCGGCAGCGGGCGCCCGACGGCCCGGCCGGTGGTCGGGTCGTACAGCTGCAGGAGGCGTTCGCGGTGCCGGGCGGCGACCAGGGTGCGACCGTCGGGCAGCTCCACCACCGCGACCGGGCCGTGCAGCCCGTCGCCCAGCGGGCGACCGGACCAGTCCGCCGGGTCCCACAGCCACAGCCCGGACGGGTTGTAGTGGCCGGCCGCGGTGGCCACCACGGCCCGGCCGTCGGCCAGCGGTACCGCGACGACGTGGTCCGAGCCGCCGTGGTGACCGGTGCAGCGGCGGCCGGACAGCCCGTCGGCGGTCGGCTCCCAGAGCCACACCGCGCGATCGTCGCCGCCGCTGGCGAGCACGGTACGGCCGTCCGCGCGGGGCACGGCGGCGAGCGCGCGCACCGGGCCGGTGTGCCCGGTGGCCGGTTCGCCGACCGGTGCTCCCGTCGCCGCGTCCCACAGCCGTACGGTGTGGTCGGCACCGGCGCTCACCAGGTACGTGTCGCCGTCCGGGCCGGGCAGCACGGCGAGCGCGTGCACCACGTCGGTGTGGCCGGCCAGCGGCTTTCCGACGGCCGCCCCGGCGACCGGGTCCCACCGCACGATCGTGCGGCCACCGGCGATGGCGAGCAGCGTCCGCCCGTCCGCGAGCCGCAGCGTGGCGAGCGCGGTCACCTTGCCCCGCGCGGCCATCGGGCCGCAGTCCACAGTGGACCCGGTGGCGGTGTCGAAGACCTGGACCGTCCGGTCCTTCCCGCCGGCCGCGACCAGCGACCGACCGTCGAGAACGAACCCGGTCAGGGCACGGACCTGCTCGGCGGGCAAGGTGAGCACCCCGGAACCGTCCGGTGCCCAGCACCACACCCGGTCGGGGTCGCTGGCCACCGCCAGCAGCGGATCACCGCCGACGCGCGGCACCGCGGCCAGCGCCTCGACGTTGCCGGTCTCGACCGGCTCGATGAGCCGCTTCCCGGACGCCGGGTCGACGATGTGCAGCTCGCCGCCGCCGCGCCACGTCGAGGTGCCCAGCGCCAGGGCGGCGCGGTCGGCCCCCCAGGACAGCCAGGCGGACGCCGACAGCCGGTCCGGGAAACCGGCCGGCGACACCGGCCCCCGCGGCGCACCGTCCGGGTGCCAGCTGAGCAGCTGGCTGTCACCACTGACCAGCACCGGCTCCCCGGTCGGCAGCACCCCGGCCGCGAGCGTACCGACCGGGCCGCTGGGTGCCGGCGGGGTCGCCGCGACCCGCTCGCCGGTCACCGGGTCGAACAACAGCAGCGAGCCGTACCGGTCACCGGTCGCCAGCAGCTCCCGTCCGTGGGTCAGCCGTACCGCGGCGACGGTGCCGGCCTGCTCGCCGGGTGCCAGCAGTGGCGGGCCCACCGGCGCACCGGTGTCCGCATCGCGCAGCCGCAGGCCGTCGTCGGCGGCGGCAGCGGCGAGCACCCGCCCGTCCGGCGACTCGACCAGGGCGACCTGCGGCAGCGACGGGGAGCCGGCGGCCACCGACGGCACGACCCGGTCGGCGTCCCACAGCCGCACCGCGTCGCCCTCGTCGAGGGTCGCCAGCGCCGTCCGGCCGCCGGGCAGCGGCAGGGCGGCCATCGCCCAGACACGGGTGTCGACGGTGGGCACCCTGGTGCCGGCGGACCCGGGCGCGGCCGGGTCGAGCAGCCACAGGCCACCGGAGTCGGCCACCGCCAGCGCCGTCGACCCGTCCGGTCGGGGCAGCGCCGCCAGCGCCGTCACGTAGCCGTCCGGCAGCCGGATCGGCGCACCGAACCGTTCCCGCTCGCCCGGCGCCCACAGCGAGATCTCCTGGTGCCAGGCGGTGGCCAGCAACCTCCGGTCACCGACCGGGATGGTGGTGCTCGCCTGCACGCCGCCGACCTCGCCGAACACGGCACCGGACAGGTCGACCGCCCACAGCACCGAGGTCCCGGCCCAGGTGATCGCGAGCAGCAGGTCACCGTCGAGCTGCGGCCACGGCACGATCGCGTCGACCTTGCCACCGTTCCACGGCCCGCTCGTCACCTCGGCGAGCTGCCGGCCGGCCGGCGTCCACACCCGCACCGCCTCGCCCTGGCCGCCGGTCGCGAGCGCCAGCCGGCCGTCCGGCAGCGTCAACCAGCACAACGCCGTGACCGGCCGGTCGTGCCCGGCCATCCAGCTGTCCAGCACCGCGCCGGTACGCGGGTCGGCCACCTGCACCGAGCGACCGCCGGCGACCGCGAGCCGCGGAACGCCGTCCGGACCGACCGTACCGGCGGCGGCCTGCACCGCACCGCGGCTCCGGATCGTCGCGGTCACCGTGCCGGTCGCCGGATCCCACAGGTGCAGCACGCGTTGCGCCGCCTGGTACGCCAGCAGGGCGCGGCCGTCCGGCAGCGGCACGGTCTCGGTCAGCCAGTCGTGGCAGCCGGTCGCCACCGTGACGTGGGTCGGCCGCCGCGGCACGTCGGCCCAGCGCAGCCTGGGCCCGGCGGCCGGACCCGCACCGCGCGGCGGCGCACCGTGCCGGACCCGCGCCAGGTCGAGCAACAGGCCACGTTCGTGCGGGGCGGCGGAGCCCAGTTGCTGCGCCACGCTGAGCACCGCGGCGACCTCACCCGGCAGGCTGCCCCACTCGATCCCACTGGACAGCACGGCGGCGACGATCGCCGCCGGCTCGGCGCCCGCTCGCGCGCTCACCTCCCGCCAGTCCCCGGTCCGGGCCGCCTCGTGCACCGCATCGACAGTCGTCATCGCCACCCGGCCTTTGTAACAACCGGGTACGACACCTCGCCCGCCCACCGAGCCGGGCACCGCCGTCCACATTGTCCATAGTGGACGATCAGGTCAGGGTACCGGCCCGGTGCCGCGGCGCAGCGCGCGGGACAGCCGCGCGAACTGTTCCCGGGCACCGCGCTCCAACGCGACCTCGCCGTGGCGGCGTCCCCACGCCGCCAGGAACACGGTGCGTACCGCGGCGCAGCGCAGCAGCCTGGCGCGATCGGCCGCGTCGAGCGCGCTGCCGTAACCGGCGAGGAACGCCGCCGCGAGCCCCGGATCGTCGCACCACGGCCCGGCCGCCAACCGGACCAGGTCGCAAACCCACACGTCGCGCCGGGACCACTCGAAGTCGATCACCGCGAACCCGTCACCGGCCGGGGCCGGCCCCGCGACGGCGTCGACGGGTGCCAGCAGCCAGTTTCGCGGCGTGTAGTCGCCGTGGCAGGGCACCCGGTGCGGTACCGGGAGCTCGCCCAGGCCGATCACCGCGGCGCGGACCGCGGCCAGCTCGGGCGCCGGCAGCAGGCCCGCCGCCACCGGCGCCCAGCGGTCGAACTCGGCCAGCCACACCGCGGCGAAGTCCGGCCACGGCTCCGGCTCGGCCGCCTCGTGCAGCCGGCGCAATGCCGCGCCGGCCTGGCGCTGTACCGTCGGCGTCAGGCCGCGGGGCCAGTCGGGCCGGCCCGCCACCGCCGACAGCACCAGGGTTCCGGTGTCATCGTCGGCGGCACGCAGCCGTGGTGCCCGGTCGCCCAGCGCCGGCACCCACCGCCGGTAGGCGTCCCGCTCGGCGAGGTACCGGTCCCGGTCGCGATGCCGCTTGCCCACCCACCGGCCGCCGCGCGCATCACGAACCAGCAGGACCCGCGCGCCGCCGTGCGACCAGGACCGGTCCGCCTCGACCACACACCGGCCGAGCACCCCGCGCAGCAGTTCGAGCATCACCCTCCATCGTGGCCGGACAGGTCGTCGAGGACCCGGGTCAGTTCGGTCAGCCGGGCCCGCTGCACCTCCGGGAGGCTGAACGCGCCGCCGCGGTGCGGGCTGAGCACCACGTTCGGCAGTTCGTGGAACGGGAAGCGGGAGGCGGCGATGCCGGTCCGTGGGCCGTCGGCGGACGCCTCGGACCACCAGACGTCGAGGCCCGCGGCCAGCCCACCGGCGCGCAACCGTTGGTACAGCGCGGCTTCGTCCACCACCGCGGCCCGCGCCACGTTGACCAGGACGGCGGGATCGGGCAGCAGGGCCAGCTCGGTCGCGCCGATCATGCCGCCGGTCCTCGCGGACAGCGGTACCGCGAGGACCACGACCCGGGAGCGGCGCAGCAGCTCCGGCAGCCGGCGCGGCGGGTGCACCAGCGCGACGCCGTCGCCGCTGGTCGCGCGCGCCCCGGCGCGCACCGCGTTGACCCGCATGTCCAGCGCGGCCAGGCCGCGTGCCACCCGGCGCCCGACCTCGCCGTACCCGACGACGGTCGCGGCGTGTCCGGCCAGCACCATCGTGGGCTGCGGCGGGACGAACCGCGGTGTCCAGTCGCCGCCCCGCATCGCCCGGTCGGCGGGTACCAGCGCCCGCGCCGCCGCGAGTACCAGGCCCAGCGCGAGCTCGGCGGTCGGCCCGGCCGTGTGGTGCAGGGTGCGTACCGCGATGCCGGGCCGGTCGGCGAGCCGTTCGGCGGTCTGCGCCGGGACACCGGCGAACGGGACCACCAGCGTGCGCAGCGCCGGGCTCGCGGACAGCAGCGCCTCGTCCGGCCGGCCCGCGACGAGCACCGAGTAGCGGGCGTTCTCGGGGGGCGCGCCGTCGGTGAACCGCCAGTCCGGCCGCTCGGCCCGCAGCCGGGCCACCACCCGCTCACCGACCGACGACGCCACCCCATGCACCCAGAAACCTGTCACACCGTCGGATTCTGGCACCTTCGGCCCCAGCCGACGGTGGCGACCACGGTGTGCCCGGTGCGCCCGCCGGCTCAGGTCAGCGACTCGGCGGCGCGGGCGAGGGCGGCGACCGACGGCGAGGTGCTGTACGCGGGCCAGGCGAGCACCAGCGTGACCGGCTCGACGTCGGTGACCGGGACGGCGGCCAGGTCGGACCGCAACGGTACGGTCAGCGACCGTGGCAGGACCGCGACGAGCTGGCCGAGCGCGATGCGGTGCATCAGCTCGTCGATGCTGCCGACGGCGCCGTCCTCGCGCCGGTGCACCGTCTCGCCGCGCAGCTCGTCCTGGCTGATGCCGGTCCGCGCGGCGAGCGGGTGCGCGGCCGGCAGCACCGCGATGGGCGGGTCGGTGAGCAGCGGCTGGGTGTCGAACCCGCGCAGGTCGTCGATCGGGTCGTACAGCAGGGCCGCGTCGGCGCGACCGTCGCGCAGCAGCGCCGGCCGGTCGGCTTCGAAGATCACGTGCACCGGCAGGACGCCGGACTCGCGCTGGTACCGGGCGAGCAGCTCGGGCAGCCGACCGGCATCGCCGCCCACCTTGATGGCCAGGACCAGCCGGGGCGTCACCGCGCCGGCCCGCTGCGCCCGCCGGGCCGCGGCGGAGACCGCGTCCAGCGCGTGCCGGGCATCCTCGACCAGCATCCGGCCGGCCGAGGTGAGGGCGACGACCCGGCTGGTGCGGTCGAACAGCCCGACCCCGAGCCGGCGCTCCAGCCGGGCGACCGCCCGGGACAGCGCCGGTTGCGCGATGCCGAGCCGTTCCGCGGCCCGGCCGAAGTGCAGCTCCTCGGCCACCGCCAGGAAGTACGCCAGTTCGCGCGTCTCCAGCCGATCCATGCCGCCAGGGTATCGATCCGGGCCGAGCCGGTCTTGGACCCACCCGCCCCACCGGTGCTGGGATCGAGTCACCCAACCACATCCAGGAGATCACCCATGCCCACCATTGCCATCGTCGGCGCCGGCGCCCGTCTCGGCCTCTCCCTCGGCCGGGTCTTCGGCCGGCACGGGTACCAGGTCGCGCTGCTGGCCCGGAACCCCGAACGACTCGACGGGCTGGTCCAGCAGCTCACCGCCGAGAACGTCGACGCCGCCGGGTTCACCGCGGACGTGCTGAACCGGCCGGGGCTCACCGACGCGCTGGCCCGCGCCGCCGACCGCTTCGGCGGCATCGACGTCCTCGAATACTCCCCCACCGTCGCCGGGGCCGCGTCGGGCGGCGCCTACACCAGCGCCGTCGACCTCACGGTCGACGGCGTGCAGGCGCAGGTCGACACCACCTGCCACGGTGCTCTCGCCGCCACCCGGGCGGTACTGCCGGCGATGCGCGCGGCCGGCTCCGGCGCCCTGCTCTACACCACCGGCGCCGCGTCGGTACACCCGACGCCGATGTTCGCCGGGCCCGGGATCGCCGCCGCCGGACTGCGCAACTGGGTGCTCAACCTCAACGCGCTGCTCGCCGACGAGGGCGTCTACGCCTGCCACGTGTCGATCGGGGTGTGGCTGGAGGGCACGCCGACGCCGACCCCGGACACCCCGACCACGCACCCGGACGTACTGGCCGAGACCTACTGGCAGCTGGCCGCCGCCCGGACCGAACCGGAACGGCTGATCACCGCCTGACCGGCGGCGCCGCCACCGTCCCGCGGCGGACGGTGGCGGCCCGGTGCGGGTCGGCGCGGTCCGCGGGACGCCCTAGGACAGGGTCAGGTTGGCGAGCACCGGCAGGTGGTCGGAGGCCCGGCGGGCGTCGTCCGAGTCGATCACCCGGTAGTCGTGCACCACCGCGGTCGCCGGCGCCAGCACGGTGTCGAGCCGCAACCGTGGCGCGGTCGCCGGGTACGTCGGGTCGCCCTTGCCCGGGGCCGGGTCCGCGAGCGTCGTGCTCGTCAGGTGCGACCAGACCTGGCCGCCCGGCGCCTCGTTCAGGTCGGCCGCGAACAGCACCGGCTGCTGCTGGGCACTCACCACCGCGGCGAGCCGCTCGGCCTGGTCGGTGCGCTCGGCCGGGTCGGTACCCAGATGGGTACCGACGGCGGTGACGCGCCCGCCGTCGGCCAGCGCGCAGTCGGCGAACGCCACGCCGCGAAGGTGCCGGCCCGGGGTCAGCGGGAACCGCAGTGACCAGTCACGCAGCACCCGGACCCGCTGCCCCACCATGATCAGGTTGCCGATGGCGGGACCGCCACCGGCGCCGAAGAACAGCCCGCAGTGCCGGGCGAGTTCGGCGCAGCGGGTACGCCAGCGGAACCGGCGCGGCGCCTCCTGCACGAACACGATGTCCGGCCGCGCCGCGCGGACCACCCGGTACAGCGCCTCCCGGTCGTCGGAGAGCCCGTGCACGTTGTAGCTCAACACCCGCACCCGCCCGGCCACAACCAACCTCCATACCGACGGTGTTCCTGATCTTGATGGAACAGCACCCGAGACAACGGAAGCGAGCCGAGCCTGATTCGTTCGCTGGCAAGCGGAGGCGAGGCGCCGTGTGCGAACGCACACAAGCCTCGAATCCGCGCAGTCCAGCGGGCGAATCAGGCCGGCGCAGCGACCTAGCGAGACCGGGCGAGGTCGGCGGCGCCGACCACGCCGGCCGTGTTGCCCATCTCGGCCGGACGCAGTTCGGCGACCGGCAACTGCCCGCGCTGCGCCATGCCATCCACGTACGCCTGCCGAGCCGGCGTGAGCAGCAGATCGCCGGCCTCGACCACGCCGCCGCCGACGACGATCACCGCCGGGTCGAGCGCCTGGACCAGGTCGACGCAGGCGAGCCCGAGCCACTTGCCGATGTCGGCGAGCGCCGCGACCGATGCCGGCTCGCCCTTCCGCGCCGCGTCGGTGATCATCGGCCCGGTGACCTTCTCCGGGTCGCCGCCGGTGAGTTCGGTCAGGATCGGCGCGGTGGCCGGCACGTGCGCCACGGCCACCTGACCGAGGCGCACCAGCGCCTGACCGCTCGCGTACTGCTCCAGGCAGCCGCGCCGGCCGCAGCCGCAGACCTGCCCGTCCGGCACCGCGGTCAGGTGGCCGAGTTCGGCGGCGATGCCGTGGGCGCCCCGGATCAGCCGGCCCTCCATGATCACCGCGCCACCGATGCCGGTACCGACGGTGTACATGATCATCGACTCGACGTCGCGGCCGGCGCCGAAGCGGTACTCGGCCCAGGCGGCGACGTTCGCGTCGTTCTCCACCACCACCGGCAGGCCGAACTTGTCGGCCAGTTCGGCCCGCAGCGGCTCGTTGCGCCAGGCGATGTTCGGCGCGAACAGGACCGTGGAGCGATCCGCGTCGATCCAGCCGGCGGCACCGACCCCGATCGCCTCGGCCTGGTGCGCGCTGGCCAGCTCCTCCACCGCATCCATGATCATCTGCAGGGTGCGGGAGACGTCGTCGGCCGGCGTGTCGCGGCGGGTCTCCGCGACGACCGTGCCGTCCTCGGCGACGACCGCGGCGGCCACCTTCGTGCCGCCGACATCCACCCCGATCGTCACTGACACCCGACGTCTCCCTTCGTCTGCGCCCCGCCGTCGGCGGGCTCACCTGCCGCCGCATCGTCGGCCGACGTACCGTCGTCGGCCGGCCCGGCGCCGTCCGCAGTGCCGCGGTTCGGCCACCCGGCACTGCCGTCCGCCCCGGCACTGCCGTCGGCCCCGGCACTGCCGTCGGCCCCGGCGTGGCCGTTCGACCGCCCGGCGCCGCCGTCGGACCAGGTACGGAGCAGGCCTGCGACGCCGTCGGCGACGGTGCCGACCGCGTCCGCGAGCCGCTCGGACAGCTGTGGATCCGGCTCCCGGACCGCCGCGGCGGCCCGGCACAGCGGGCACCGGCAGCCGTCCTCGCCGGGCCAGCCACTCGCCACCCGGGACGCCGCGGCCAGGACGCCGGCGACGAGCAACCGCGCCTCGTCGCGTACCGCAGCGTGTGCCACCGGTGCACTCCCGTCCCGGCCGGCGCCGCGCGCCCGGCCGCCCAACCACCACCTCGACCGGGACGAACTCTACTTGGCGGGCCGAGCGTGCGACCGCGGCAGGCTCACCACCGTGACGCGGGTGGCAGTCCGGCTCCGACCCGCCGGCCGATCGGACGGTCGGCGCCGCCGGATCGCGACGACGGGGCTGCCCGCCCGCTCTCCTGCCCGACGCCCCAGGGCTCGGCCCGGAACTCCCGGCGCGGGCTACTCGGCGCTCCCGGCGCGGGCTACTCGGCGCTCTCGGCGCGCTTCTTCAGCTCCCGCAACGCCACATCCATGATCATCTTCTCGGCGCGGCGCCGGAGCATGCCGAGCATCGGGGCGGCCAGCTGCACCGACAGCGAGTAGGTCACCGTGACGGTGCCGTCCCCGTTGTCGTCGATGTCGTACGAGCCGTCCTGGTTCTTCTGCACGCGGGTCGGCTCGACCAGCCGCCACTGGATCCGGCTCAGGTCCTCGGCGTACTCGTACTCCAGGGTGTAGGTGTCCTTGAGCACCCCGGCGTCGAGGACGAACCGGACCCGGCTGGCGTAGCCGTCCTCGTACTCCTCCAGCACCTCGACGGTCTGCACCGCGCTGGCCCAGCCGGGATAGGCCGGGAAGTCGCTGATGATCTCCACGACCCGCTGCGGGGTGGCGCGCACGACGATCGACTGCGTCGAGGAGTCCGTCATGGATCGTGAGGCTACCGTGCCGTCCGGTCGACCATCGTCCCCACCGCCACCTCACCCGGCGCGCGGGCCGCCTCGATCCGGTCCTTGTACCGCCACAGACCCCACCGCATCGTCCGCTGCCGGCGGGCCAGCTCGCGCCGCGCCGCCCGCGCCGACACCGGGCCGGCCGAGTCGACCCGCAGGTACGAGTGGACCAGCACGCCGTCGGCGCAGGGCTGCAACCACAGCTCCGCGGTGCCGCGCCAGGCGCCGCCCACCGCGTACCGTTGACCTTCCAGGCCACGCCGCTGTGTGACCGTGACGGCCAGGTCCGGCCACAGATCGGCCGGCACCGCGGGGTCGGCGAGCGCGGCGGCGACCAGCCGGGGCGCGGCGGCCACGAACGTCTCCTGCAGCACGTCGACCAGCGGCATGCCGGCCAGCCTGCCACACTGGGAGGTCCGCACCGGCGACCGCTGCGCAGCGCGCCGGACACGGCCGGCCATTTCCACGACCGGGGGGTCAACGAACCGTGGTACTGGGCGGTAGGTTTCGCAGCAGAGATCACCGGCGGCGAGAGCATCCCCGCCGCCAGCCGGGCGCAAGGAGCAGAGCGTGCGCGAGTTGACCGTTCCCCCCCTCGTCAGCGTCGCCGACGACGAGAACCTCACCGACGTGGTGTGGCGGCACGCCGAGGAGTACCCGGACACGGTGCAGTTTTCCCGCCGGCGGGACACCGACTGGGAGCCGGTGACGATCCGGCAGTTCCGGGACGAGGTGGTCGCGGTGGCTCGCGGGCTGGTCGCGGCCGGGGTCGGCGCCGGCGACCGGGTGGGCCTGATGTCGAAGACCCGGTACGAGTGGACGCTGCTCGACTACGCGATCTGGGCGGCCGGCGCGGTCACCGTGCCGATCTACGAGACGTCCTCGGCCGACCAGGTGGCGTGGATCCTGGCCGACTCGGGCGCCGTCGGCGTGGTGGTCGAGACGGCCGAGCACGCCGCCCTGGTGTCCGGGGTACGGGACGACTCGCCGGCGCTCGAACACGTCTGGACCATCGACGAGGACGCGGTCGGCACCCTGGTCGCCGGCGGCGGCTCGGTGCCGCCGGAGACCGTGGAGCAGCGTCGCAGCTCCCGCGGCGCCGACGACATGGCCACGCTGATCTACACCTCCGGTACCACCGGGCGGCCCAAGGGCTGCCAGCTGACCCACCGCAACCTCTACGCCGACATCGCCAACGCGGTGCCCGGTCTGCTGCCGCTGTTCAACGAGCGGTCCGCGACGCTGCTGTTCCTGCCGCTGGCGCACGCGTTCGCCCGGATCGTGCAGCTCGGCGCGGTGCAGGCGCGGGCCCGGATGGGGCACACCGGCGACGTGAAGAACCTGCTGCCCGACCTCGCCTCGTTCCGGCCGACGTTCCTGCTGTCGGTGCCGCGGGTGTTCGAGAAGGTCTACAACGGTGCGAAGCAGAAGGCGCACGGCGAGGGCAAGGGCGCGATCTTCGATCGGGCCGAGCGGGTCGCGATCGCGTACAGCAAGGGGCTGGACACCGGGAAGATCAGCGCCGGGGTGCGGCTGCAGCACGCGCTCTTCGACAAGCTGGTGTACGCCAAGCTGCGGGCGGCGATGGGCGGCCAGTGCCGGTACGCGATCTCCGGCGGCGCACCGCTGGGCGAGCGGCTGGCGCACTTCTTCCGCGGTGTCGGCATCACCGTCTTCGAGGGGTACGGGCTGACCGAGACCTCGCCGGTGATCGCCGTGAACGACCAGGACCACGGCAAGATCGGTACGGTCGGCCGGCCGATCCCCGGCTCGTCGGTGCGCATCGCCGACGACGGCGAGCTCTGCGTCAAGGGCGACTACGTGTTCACCGGCTACTGGAACAACGCGGCGGCGACCGCCGAGGCGTTCGACGACGAGGGCTACTTCCACACCGGGGATCTGGCCGAGCTGGACGAGGACGGGTTCCTCACCATCACCGGCCGCAAGAAGGAGATCATCGTGACGGCCGGCGGCAAGAACGTCGCACCGGCCACCCTGGAGGACCGGGTCCGGTCGCATCCGCTGGTCAGTCAGTGCATGGTGGTCGGCGACCGGCAGCCGTTCATCGCCGCGCTGGTCACCCTGGACGCCGAGGCACTGCCGGGCTGGCTGCGCAACCACGGCCGCAAGCCGAACACCGACCCGGCCACGCTGAGCGGCGACCAGGAGATCCGGGCCGAGATCCAGTCCGCCGTGGACGAGGCCAACAAGGCGGTCTCCCGGGCCGAGTCGATCAAGGTGTTCCGGATCCTGCCCCGCGACTTCAGCGAGGAGACGGGCGAGATGACCCCGTCGCTGAAGGTCAAGCGCGGCGTCGTGCTCAAGCAGTACGCCGACGAGATCGACGCGATCTACACCCGCTGACGCCCGTCGCTCGGGTACGAGGGATGGCAAGGTGAGCCGGTGAGCAGCGCATCGCAGTCGCCCGACCGGCCGGGCCAGGGCGTGGTCCGGATGCTGCGCCCGCTCCGGGCCGCCCTGCTGGTCGTGGTCGCCGCACTGGTGCTGGCCTCGACACCGGGGTGGAGCACGGTCGGCTGGTGCGCGTTGCTCGCGGTCGCCGCGCTGCCCGGGCTGGCCATCGCGCCCGGGACCGGTGGCCGGCTCGGGTTGCTGTGCCGGCTCGGCCGGATCGCCGAGGTGATCGTCGTCGGGCTGTCCACCGCCGCGCTGCACACCAGCTTCGGCACCACCCTGCCGTACCTGCTGGTACCGGTGCGGTCCGCCGCGGTCGCCGGGGTCGGCGAGGCGCTCGCGCTGGTCGCGCTGGCCGCGGTGACGACGTTCGGCACGAGCGTCGCGAGCGGCCGGCTGACCGGCCGCGACTTCGTCCTGACGACCGTGCTCTGGCTGCTGCTGGCGCTGGCTGCGGCGCTCGCCGGGCGCCGGATGTACGCCGACGCCGGCCGCACCGAGCCGCAGCCGTACGCGGCGGCCACCCGGCTGCTGACCCAGCTGCGTACGGTGGCGCGGCAGTTGCCCGGCGGCACCCTGGACCTCGGCGGCATCGCCGCCGGCCTGCTCGACGAGGTGACCTCGGCGGCCCCGAGCGACCGGGCCGCGGTGCTCGGCCGGTCCGGCGGCGGCCGGCTGGTGGTGCTCACCCAGCGCGGCCCGGACCGTACCGACTGGGAGACGTCGCTGTCGGCGGACACCCCGATCGCCGAGGCCTGGCTGAGCCAGCAGCCGCACCTCACCTCGACCTCGCTGGCCCGCTCGATCACCGGCCACCCGGTGTCCGCGCTGGTGGTGCCGCTGGTCGCGGGGGTGCGCAGCATCGGCCTGCTGGTGGTCGAGTCGGACCGCACCGGCGCGTACCCGCCGGAGACGGTCGCCCGGGTCCGCGGACTGGTGTCGACCGCGGCGCTGCGGCTGGAGGCGGCGCTGCTGTTCGACGAGGTCCGCGCGCTCGCCACGACCGAGGAGCGGCAGCGGCTGGCCCGGGAGATCCACGACGGGGTCGCGCAGGAACTGGTCATGGTCGGGTACGGAATCGACAACGCGGTCGCCGAGCTGACCGACGTGACCGGCGCGGACCAGGCGGTCAGCGAGCTGAACACGCTGCGCGCCGAGGTGACCCGGGTGATCACCGAGCTGCGCCTGTCGCTGTTCGAACTGCGTACCGACGTCGACCCGTCCGGCGGGCTGGCCACCGCGCTCGCCGACTACGCCCGTACCGTCGCGGCCTCCAGCGGGATGCGGGTGCACCTGTCGCTGGACACCTCGACCGCGCGGCTGCCGGCGACGGTGGAGACCGAGCTGCTGCGCATCGGCCAGGAGGCCATCACCAACGCCCGCAAGCATGCCCGCGCCGAGAACCTCTGGGTGACCTGCGAGATCGACCCGCCGTACGCCCGGATCGAGGTGGCCGACGACGGCCAGGGCATGCCGGAAGGGCCCAATGAGGGCAGTTACGGACTGACCATCATGGCCGAACGTGCCCGGCGCATCAGGGCCGAGTTGGGGATACAACCCCGTAGGCCATCCGGCACGACGATCACGGCGGTACTCGCGGCACGGCCCCGGCGCGGTAGCGTGTCGGCAGCGGAGGGTGCCGACGACGGCACGGCCGCCGACGAGGCATGACTGGTCGGCGCCGGGCCCGGCACTCCGCGTACAGGATGATCCCCGGATTGCGGAGTGAGCGCCATGCCCGATGAGCCGATCGGCCGTACCAGGATCCTGCTGGTCGACGACCACGATCTGATTCGCAAGGGTCTGCGGCACGCGTTCGAGCGCGATCCGAACTTCGAGGTGGTCGGCGAGGCCGGCGCCGCCGGCGACGGGGTACGCCAGGCCGCCGCGCTGCGGCCGGACGTGGTGATCATGGACCTGCGGCTGCCCGACGGCAGCGGGCTGACCGCCACCCGCGAGCTGCGCAAGGCGCACCCCACGATGGGCATCGTGGTGCTGACCATGTACGCCGGGGACGACCAGCTGTTCGGCGCGCTGGAGGCCGGCGCGAGCGCGTTCGTGCCCAAGAGCGCGCCGGCCGACGACGTGGTCGCCGCGGCCCGGCACGCCGCCGCCACCCCGAACGCGTTCACCGCCGCCGACCTGGCCGAGGCGATGAAGCGCCGGCTGGAGCCGTCCGGCCCGCAGCTGTCGCCGCGCGAGGGCCAGGTGCTCAAGCTGCTCGCCGACGGGATGAGCGTGGCCGGCATCGCGAAGCAGCTCTACGTCTCCGAGTCGACCGCGAAGACGCACATCTCCAAGCTGTACGAGAAGCTCGGCGCCGGCAACCGGGCGCAGGCGCTGATGACCGCGCTGCGGCTGGGCCTGCTCGAAGCGCCCGACTCGCCCCGCTTCTGACCGGTACCGGCCGGGCACCCGACGTGTGCGCGGCGCCGGGCCGGGTAGTCGCCGGGGCGGAGGTGATCGTCATGACCCGGAACGGCACCGTGCGCACCCTGCTCGACCGGTACGGGCGCAGCTTCGCCGAGCAGGCCGGGATCCGGCTCGCCGACACCCCGTCTCCGCTGTACCGGCTGCTGGTGCTCGCGCACCTGCTGTCCGCGCGGATCTCCGCCGACATCGCGGTGGCCGCCGCCCGCGAGCTTTCCGCCGCCGGGTACCGGACGCCGCGCAGGATGCTCGACGCGACCTGGCAGCAGCGGGTCGATGCGCTCGGCCGCGGCCACTACCGCCGGTACGACGAGCGCACCGCCACCCAGCTGGGCGACGGCGCCCGGCTGCTGCTGGACCGCTGGCGCGGCGACCTGCGCCGGCTGCGGGACGAGGCGGACGGCGCGGCGGCGGGCATCTCCCGGCTGCTCACCGAGTTCCCCGGGATCGGACCGACCGGCGCGGACATCTTCCTGCGCGAGGTGCAGGCGACCTGGCCGTCGGTGGCACCGTACGCGGACGAGCGGGTGCGCTCGACCGCCCGCACCCTGCGACTGCCGTACAGCGCCGCCGGGCTGGCCGGGCTGGTGCCGGCCGGCGACCTGCCCCGGCTGGCCGCCGCCCTGGTCCGGGCGCACGGCCACGAGGACGAGCTGCGCGCCGCCTGACCGCGCCACCCCGTACGCCGGTCAGCGCCGGCGGAACGCGCGCCAGCCCAGCGCGGCGTACCAGCCGAAGATCTCGACGCACAGCAGCCGCTGGGTGAGGCCGGCGACGCCGTGCCCGGCCGCGACCACCGAGTGGTCGAACGTCGCGGAGTACAGCACGAACAGGGCGAGCGTCAGCGGGCTCGCGACCAGCATCAGCAGCCGGCCGAACCGGGCCCAGCCGGCGGCCCCGCGCAGGTAGCTGCCGGCGACCAGGAAGCCGAGCACCGGCAGCCCGAGCAGCATCGTGCCGCCGGCCAGGTGCAGCACCGGCGAGTCCAGCGGGAACAGCCCGGCCACGACCAGGCCGGCCGGCGACGCCGCCAGCAGCACGAGCGCGACCCACCGCAGGGCACGGCGGCCGGACCGGCGCACGCGGGCCAGCACGCCGGCCACGCCGGCGACGCCGACGAGCCCGCTGAGCACGAACGCGGGGTTCATGTACGCGGCGGTCGCGCCCATGCCGAGCCCGCTGATCGGCTGGGCGATCGCGGAGTACGGCGAGATCCAGTCGCCGCCGATGGAGTAGCCGGGGCTCACGAGCCCGAGCACGATCCACGCGACGGTGCACAGTGCCGGGCCGAGCAGAGCGCCCAGCGCCAGATAGGCGGCCCCGGGCCGGCGGGCAGGGACTGGCGTGGCGGCCCCGGCGCGGGGGGCCGTGCTGTCTGTCGTGATAGTCATGCCGTGATAGTTGCACAGACACTAGTGTTCAGGCAACTAGTTGCTACGCTTGCCGGGTGCGACGTTCACCGCTGGCGATGGCGATCCTGGGTCTGCTCGAAGACGAGCCGCTGCACCCCTACCGGATGCAGCAACTACTCAAGGAATGGGGCAAGGACCAGGTCGTCAACGTCGGCCAACGGGCCACCCTGTACAAGCTGATCAAACGGCTCGACGAGGAGGGGCTGATCCGGGCCCGGGAGACCGCACGGGATCACCGCTACCCGGAACGCACCGTCTACGAGCTGACCGACACCGGCCGCGACATCCGGCAACGGTGGCTCACCGAGGCCCTGAGCACCGCCCGCGACGAGTTCCCCGAGTTCCCGGCCGCGCTGTCGTTCCTGCCGCTGCTCGCCCCCGAGACCGTCCGCGAGCTGCTCACCCGGCGCCGCGAGCAGCTGGTGGGCCGGCTTGCCGCGCGGGACGCCCTGGTCGACGGCGTCGGATTCGAGCTGCCCCGGGTGTCGGTGCTGGAGACCGGATACCAGCACGCGATCGTCGAGGCGGAGATCCGGTGGCTCGACGGCGTCCTGCGCGAGCTCGCCGACGGCTCCCTGACCTGGCACCAACCGGAACTGGACGACGCCGCGACCAGGCTGCACACCGGCGCCTGACGACGCTCCCACCGAGCTGCCACGGCTTCCGGCCCTCGCCGCCGGACCGCGCGCCGCCGGGTGGCTAGGTTCGGCCCGCAGCCGCCGGGAAGCAGCCGCCGCGCCGCAGCCGTCGGGGCGCGCAACCGCGGCGACGCCCGGCCACCGGTACCCAGCCGAGCGAGTCCGCCCGGCCCGCGCTCAGCCGCGCAGCAGGCCGGTCATCCGGGCGGCGATGGTGTCCCACTGCCAGTCCGACTCGACCCAGGCGCGGCCCGCCTTGCCCATCCGGGCCGCGAGCGACCGGTCGGACAGCAGCGTGACGAGCCGGTCGGACAGCGCCGGCAGGTCGGTGCCGGAGACCACGAAACCGGTCTCACCCTCGCGTACCGCGTCCGGCGCGCCACCCGAGTCGCCCGCCACGACCGGCAACCCGGTCGCCGACGCCTCCAGGTAGACGATGCCCAGGCCCTCGGCCTCCAACCCGCCGCGGCGGGTGCGGCACGGCATCGCGAACACGTCGCCGGCCGCGTAGTAGTGCGGCAGCGCCGTCCACGGCACCGACCCGGTGAACACCACGTGGTCGGCCACGCCGGTGTCGGCCGCGAGCCGTTGCAGCCGCTGCTTGTCCGGACCGCCGGACACGATCAGCAGCGCCGCGTCCGGCACCCGCCGGCGCACCTCCGGCAGCGCCCGGATCAGCGTGTCCTGCCCCTTGCGCGGTACCAGCCGGGACACGCAGACGATCACCGGCCGGTCGGCGAGCCCCAGCTCGCGCCGGATCCCCGCCCCCTCGCCGTGCACCAGGTCGGGCCGGAACTTCTCGGTGTCCACGCCCGGCGCGAGGTGCTCCAACCGGGCGCCGGGCCGGCGCGCGTTGATCGCCCGGTCCAGCCGGACCCGGAAGTATTCGGCCAGGTAGGTGACCACGTCGACGTGCTGCCCGATCCGGCGCAGCAGGCCGCGCGGGCCGGGCAGCGCGGCCCAACCCGCCTCGTGCCCGTGCGTCTGCGCCACCTGGCGGGTCACCCCGGCGCCCCGCAGCGCCGGCGCCAGCAGCCCCAGCGGCGCCATCGCCCCGTACCAGGCGGTGTCGCAGTCGTACTCGCGGGCCAGCGCCACTGCCGCCCGGCGGGCCCGCGGGGTGGGCAGCAGGACCGTCGTGTCGGCCCGGACCACCGGGAACGGCTGCTCGGCGTCGAACTCGGCGGCGCCGCGCCAGGACGACGCGTACACCACGAGCGAGTCGGCCGGCTGCCGCACCGCGAGCGCGTGCACGAAGTTCTGGATCCCGCCGGTACGCGGCGGGAAGTCGTTGGTGATCAGCAGGGTGCGGCCCATCCGGCGATGGTAGGCGCCGGCCACGCAGCGGCCCCGGCCAACCCGCTCCGATCCGCCGGACACCAACCGAGCGACCCCGGCTCGCGCGGACACGGTCGGCAGCGGGCGGCGGGCCGAGCTAGGCGTGTCTTCATGGCCAGCCACCCGGCTGCGCCGGGCCCGTTCGCCCGGGCGGAGCCATGAAGACACGCCCTAGCGGACGACGGTCGGGATCCGCCAGGAGGCGGCCCGCGCGAAGACCTGGCGGGTGCATTCGGTGGCCGGTGCGCCGACCGGACGGACCGGGCGCCGCCGCGGCCCGCCGCTCAGCTTCGTCCGCGCCCACACCTGCACCGGCCGCTCCACCAGGTGGTACGACAGCTCCACCGCGGCGAGCATCACCAGCCAGGACAGCACCGTGGCGAGGTGGCCGGGATGGTGGCCGCGCAGTTCCATCAGCGCCCGGCCGGGCAGCAGGTTCCACAAATACAGCCCGTACGAAATGGTGCCGACGTGCACCAGCGGGCGGATCGCGAGGAGCCGGGACAGCAACGCGTCCGGCCGCTGCACCACACTGACCACCAGGACCGCGGCGGCGGCGGTACCCAGCGGCAGGCCCCACAGGTTGAGCGATGCGTGCCCGATCGACCACTGCTGGCTCAGGCAGCTGACCGCCAGCACGGCGGCGCCCAGCCACCCGGCGGAGCGGGCGAACGGCAGCCGGTGCCGCCAGGCGGCGAGCGCGGCAAGGCAACCCACCGCGAGCGCGTCCATCCGGGTGAACGTCGAGTAGTAGAGCATGTCGTGCCAGCGCACCGAGTGCACGAACGTGACCCGCAGCGCGACCGCGATCGCCACGATCAGCAGCGCGGCGACCGTCGCCGCGAACATCGGGTGCCGTCGGGGCAGCGACCGCCCGGCGGGCCGGGGCCCGGTGCGGAACAGCCAGCGCAGCAGCGGCGGCCAGCCGAAGTAGAAGTGTTCCTCGACCGACAGCGACCAGCTCCAGGTGATCTTGCCCATCAGTCGCCAGAACCCGGCGAACACGCTGCTGAGGTACAGCAGCGCGGCCACGACCGGCAGCACGGTCTTGAGCACGCCGTCCTGGCTGCTCCAGAACAGCGAGTGCACCACCGCGACGACCAGCAGTCCGGGCAGCAGCCGGGCGGCCCGACGCAGGTAGAAGGCACGCAGGTCGAGGTCACCGGTGCGGTGCAGCTCGCCGAGCAGCAGCGTGGTGATCAGGTACCCGGAGAGTACGAAGAAGACCGTGACCCCCATGTGGCCGCCGGGCAGCAGCTGCGGCAGCGAGCCCCAGCCGGGCGTGTGGAACACGATCACCGCGATGATCGACAGCGCCCGGATCCCGTCCAGGGCCGGCCGGTAGCCCAGCGGCGCCCGCGGCGCGGGTACCCGTGCGGCTGGGTCGGCTGTACTGCCGGTCACGGGGGCTGGTCACTCCCGGTGCGTCTCGGCGATCAGGTGACGCCAGGTAATTCGTCCGATAAGACCGGAACGTTACTCCGCGGCGGCGAACTCGTCCGCCGCCGCGAGCCGCTGCACCGTACTCGGATGGCTGCCGAACAGCGCCTGCGCCACCCGGCCGGGATCGACGTCGGCGAGGTTGCGCAGCGCCAGGCGGCCCTGCATCGCCGCGAACGTCACCGGATCGCCGGTGCTGCGCAGCGCGTGCCGGTCGGCGCGCGCCTCGACCCGGCGCGACACCAGATTGCCGACCGGCCGGAGCGCCAGCTGCACCACCGTGAGCAGCGCGAACAGCAGCCCCACCGCGCGCGGGTCGGTCAGACCGGTGGCGCCGGCCGCGGCGAACGGCGCGGCCCAGGCGCCGAAGACGAACAGCAGGCAGCAGCCGGCCGCCGCGCCGAGCGCGCCGAGCGCGGTCCCCAGCAGTACGTCGTGGTGCCGGGCGTGTCCGAGTTCGTGCGCCAGGACCAGCCGGGTCTCCGCGTCCGGCGCCGCCGACAACAGGGTGTCGAACACGACGATGCGGCGGGTGGGGCCGAGACCCGTCACGTACGCGTTGACCATGGTGCCGCGCCGCGACGCGTCGGCGACCAGCACCGACCGGATCCGTACCCCGTCGGCGGCGGCGAGCGCCAGCAGCTCGGTGCGCAGCGGCGAGTCCGGCATCGGGGTGAACCGGTTGGACAGCGGCTCCACCAGAACCGCCCACACCATCGGCAGCAGCACCGTCAGGGCCGCGGCGATCGCGGCCGCCGGCGCCCACCAGACGTGCGGCCAGGCGCCGGTCGCACCGTAGAACCCGGCCAGCACCCCGCCGACGAACACCACCCCGAGCACCGCGTTGCGGGCGAGGTCCACCATCCAGCTGCCCCAACCCTGGGTGACCAGCCCGTACCGGCGGAGCACCACCCGGCGGCGCACCGTGAACGGCAACCCGACCAGCTCGACGACCGCCGCCACCGCGAGCCCACCGAGCACGCCGGCGAACAGCCGGTCGTGGATCGAGCCCGCCACCGTCGCGGCCAGCGGCGTCAACCCCAGCACCAGCACCACGACCAGCTCCACCAGCAGGCTCAGGTACCGCAGCGGGCGCAGCTCGGCGGCCAGCGCCCGGCCGCGTGCCACCCCGTCGGCCGGCAACCGGGACAGCGCGGCGAGCTGCGCGGCCCGCGGCGGTACCGGGATGCGCCAGGGCACCGCGACCGCGACGACGACGCCGGCCACGACCAGCAGTACCGCCGCGGCGACCGCGGCGCCGACCAGACTCGCCATCCCCGTAGCCTTCCAGAGTCGGCGGCCCGCGCGCGGCCCGGCCACGCGCGGCGCCGGCAGCGACCTCGTGCTTGCCTGCCGGCGGCGCGTACCGCAGGCTGCGAGGATGCGCTTCTCGATCAACATCCCGAACTTCGGGGACTTCGCCGATGCCCGCACGGTGGCACTGGTGGCCACCGCGGCGGAGCAGGCCGGCTGGGACGGGCTGTTCGTCTGGGACCACGTGGTGCACGACAAGGCCCGGCGTCGCGGTCAACCGTTCGGCGACCCGTGGCTGCTGCTGACCGCCGCGGCGCTCGCCACCTCCCGCATCCGGCTCGGCACGCTGGTCACCCCGGTCGCCCGGCGCCGCCCGGAGCAGCTGGCCCGGCAGGTGGCCACGCTCGATGCGCTCAGCGGCGGCCGGGTCGTTTTCGGCGCCGGCCTGGGCGGGCCGATCGAGGACGAGTTCGGCAGCTTCGGCGAACCGACCGACCCGGTCGTCCTGGCCGAACGGTTGGACGAGGGCCTCGACCTGCTCGACCGCTACTGGTCCGGCGAGACCGTCGACCACGACGGTCCGCACTACCAGGTACGCGACGTCAGGTTGCTGCCGACCCCGGTGCAGCGCCCGCGACCGCCGGTGTGGATCGGCGGCTACTGGCCGCGCCGCCGGCCGATCCGCCGCGCAGCCCGGTGGGACGGGGTGGTCCCGCTGTTCACCGAGGCCCGGCACGGCGAGGTGCCGCCGGTGGCCGCGGTGCGCGACCTCGTGGGCTACGTGCGGGAGCAGCGGTCGGACCGGGACGGCCCGTTCGAGATCGTGCTCGGTGGGGTGAGCCCCGGCGACCCGGCGGCGGCCCGGGACCTGATCGCGCCGCTCGCCGAGGCCGGCGCCACCTGGTGGGACGAGCGGCAGGTGCAGACGCTGGTCGGGTTCGACCGGCTCGCTCCCGTGCTGCGCCGGATCGAGCAGGGCCCACCGACGCTCTGATGCCGTCGGCCGCGGCGCGGCGCCGCCGCCCACCGCGGTCCGGACCCCGTCTGCCGGCACGTCACCACGGCCGGGTCCGCATCGGTCGGCACGCCACCACGGGCGGTTCGCCCGGCCGGCACGCCACCACGGCCGGGACCACGCCCGGTCGGCACACCACACCGGGCACGCCCGGCCGGCGCATCACCACGGCCGGGACCACGCCCGGCCGCACGCGGCTACGGGCGGCCGGGTCCGTGGTCGGGCGGCGCCGCGTCCGGGGTCAGGCGGTGCGCCGGGAGCCGGCGCCGGGCGCGGAGTCGGCCGGCACCAGCCGCAGCCTCGGCAGCATGCCCGCGTCAGCGAACACGTCCAGCGCGCGCTGCTCGTCGGCGTCGAGTTCCAGCTCGGGCGGCGGTCCCAGCAGGACGCTCACCACACAGTCCGCACACGCGCGCCCCCGCACCGTGCACTGGTCACAGTCGATGATCATCGAGCCTCCCAACCTGTGCGCCGGGCACTCCCCCGACGCCATTCGCACGCTACGCAGGGGGTACGACGTTTCCGTCGGACCCGGAACCGCGCGCTGGCGCGTCCGGTCGGCGGGCGGGCCACGCCGCCGGCCCCGCACGGCGGGCCACGCCGCCGGCCCCGGTACGGGCGGGCCACGCCGCCGGGCCCGGTACGGGCGGGCCACGCCGCCGGGCCCGGTACGGGCGGGCACCGCGAGCGAAGCGGTACCCGCGGCGGACACCGCGGTCGGCTGGTCAACTGGTCGGTTCGTCGGCTGGTCGGCTGGTCGGCTGGTCGGCTGGTCGGCTGGTCGGCTGGTCGGCTGCGAGCGTGCCGGCTCCGGTGGCCCATCCCGCGGGAGAGCCGGCGCCGAAAGGCGGTCAGCCGCGGGCCAGGCGGCGCAGCAGGGTGTGCGCGGACAGCGGGTACGCACCGTGCCGGCGAACGCCGTCGGCGACCTCCTTGTCGGAGGAGACGACGGCGACCACCCGGCCGTCCGGTTCGGCCCGGACCAGCCGGCGGATCAACTCGTCGGCGGTCTCGCCCTTGCGACTGAACAGCACCCGCAGCCCGCGCGGCGGCGGGGCGACCCCGTGCACCGGATCGGCGCCGTCCCACACGCACGTGACCTCGGCGCCGGTCTGCGCGGCGAGCACCCCGAGTCCGGCGGCCAGCCGGTTGCGCTGCTGCTCCAACGACAGCTCGCCGTACCCGGTCTTGGTGACGTTGTACCCGTCCACCACCAGGTGCGCCCGCGGCATCGCGAGCAACTGGTCGAGCCGGGCCGGATCGTCGGCGGCGAGCGCCCGGGCACCGGCGCGGGGCCGGTCGGGGGTGTCCGCGGTCTCGGCGACGAAGTCGGCCGGCACCACCTCCACCGGGTCCAGGGCCAGCTCGCGGACCAGACCGCGGGCCGCGTTGCGGACCGTCTCCAGCAGCAGCCAGACCCGGGAGTCGTCGAAGGCGTGCTCCTGCTGGCCGGCCGCGCGGGTCGCCGCCGCGGCGGCCTCGGCGTCCGCCAGCCGGGCGTTCAGCCGGCGCAGCTCCGCCTGATGATCGCGCTCGGCGCGGGCCAGCCGGCCCTTCTCGGTGGCGGCCTGTTCGCTGGCCCGGCGCTCCCGGTGCTGCGTCTCGCGCAGTTCCTTCTGCACCGCGCGCAGCTCGGCGCGCAGGTCGGCCAGCTCGGTCCGGGCCTGCTCCGCCTCGCCGCGCAGCCGGCCGTGCTCGGCGATCGCCGCGGCGCGGGCCTGCTCGGCCCGGTCGGCGCGCTGCTCGGCCTCCTTGATCCGGTGCTCGGTGGCGACCCGGTCGGTCTCGCTACGCACCTCGTCGGCGGCGCCGACGACCAGGTCGACCCAGTTGTCCGGGCGCAGCAGGTAGGCCAGCGCACCGACCTCGACCGGGTCGGCGGCGGCCGGCCGGGTGCCGGCGGTGACCGCGACGGTCAGCTCGCCGCCGGCCTCGGCGACCCTGTCGGCGACCCGCTGCCGGAACGTCGGGTCGGCGACCAGCGCGGCCGCGATGCCGGTACCCCCGAGCTTGGCGCGCTTGGCCGGGGTGAACCGGGCCACCCGGCGCAGCGAGGACGGCACCTGGTCGATCGGCAACCCGCCCAGCACGGTGGCGGCGAGCGACACCACCCGCTGTCGCACCGCTTCGGGCAGCACCGGGACCAGCGCCGGGTCGTCGGCGCCGATGCGCTCCGGGTCGGCGCTCACGGGTGTGCCTCCCTCGCCGGAACGTCCGGGCGGCGGCACCTCGCGCGGCGACCACGATCCGCTCGCCGACGCTGGGCCGGGGAGGTCACCCGGCCCGGCACCGGGCCGTGGGCATCACGACCCGCGACGTGCCGCTGCCGGTACGTCGAGGGCCGCGGCCGGGCCGCGGATGCCGGGGTGCTCATAGGGACAGTTTGACATCGCTGGAGCGCCTCGGCACGCCAGCGCGGACCCGCCACGGCGGGCCGGGCCCGCCGCGAGGGCGGCGGACGAACGCCCCGGCCGGCCAAACCCGACACATCGGGGCAGGACGATCCCCGGCGTACCCGGCTGCGCCTTGCCGGCCACGTCGGGTGCGGCGTCGGTTTCGTCGTACCGGGCGCCTACCGTGCGGTACGTGCCTGTGCCCCCCGCCCGTCGACGTGCTGAACCCGACGTCCGACAGCAGCCCGCCGGTCGACGACAGTCCGCTTCTGCGCGGCAGCCGGCGTTCCGGCAGCAGAGCATCGAGGAGATCGGCCAGCCGCTGTCCGCCACCACGTTCGTGGTGGTGGACCTGGAGACCACGGGCGGGTCGCCGGCCGACGCGGGGATCACCGAGATCGGCGCGGTGAAGGTGTGCGGCGGCGAGGTGCTCGGCGAGTTCGGCACGCTGGTCAACCCCGGGCTGCCGATCCCGCCGTTCGTGGCGGCGCTGACCGGCATCACCGAGGCGATGGTGGCGCCGGCACCGGAGCTGACCGAGGTACTGCCGAGCTTCCTGGAGTTCGCCCGGGGTGCGGTGCTGGTGGCGCACAACGCACCGTTCGACGTGGGGTTCCTGAAGGCGGCGAGCGCGAAGTTCGGCTACCCGTGGCCGGCGTTCCCGGTGGTCGACACGGTCACCCTGGCCCGCCGGGCGCTGACCCGCGACGAGGTGCCCAACTGCAAGCTCGGCACGCTCGCCGCCTACTTCCACACCGCGACGCAGCCCAGCCACCGCGCCCTGGACGACGCCCGGGCCACCGTCGACGTGCTGCACCGGCTGCTGGAGCGGGTCGGCAGCCACCGGGTGCACACCCTGGACGAGCTGGTCGAGTTCTGCCGGGCGGTGCACCCGGTGCAGCGTCGCAAGCGCGGCCTGGCCGACGGCCTGCCGCACGCACCGGGGGTGTACGTGTTCCGGGACGGCTCCGGGCGCCCGCTCTACGTGGGCACCTCGCGGGACATCGCGACCCGGGTGCGCAGCTACTTCACCGCGGCGGAGACCCGGTCCCGGATGACCGAGATGCTCACCGCCGCCGAGCGGGTGGAGGCGGTGGAGTGCGCGCACGCGCTGGAGGCGGGGGTGCGCGAGCTGCGGCTGATCGCCGCGCACAAGCCGCCGTACAACAAGCGGTCGAAGTTTCCCGAGCGGGTGCACTGGTTGAAGCTGACCGACGAGCCGTTCCCGCGGCTGTCGGTCGTCCGCAAGCTGGCCGACGACGCCGGCTGCTACCTGGGGCCGTTCTCGTCCCGCCGGACCGCCGAGACCGCCGCCGCGGGGGTGTACGACGCGGTCCCGCTGCGGCAGTGCACCCGCCGGCTGTCGCTGCGTACCGCGAGCCCCGCGTGCGCGCTGGCCGAGATCGGCCGGTGCGCGGCGCCCTGCGAGCTGCAGATCGCGCCGGCCGACTACGCGCGGCATGCCGACGCGTTCCGCGAGCTGGTGCACGGCGACCCGGCGGTGCTGGTCGACCGGCTGCTCGCGCGCATCGGCGAGCTCGCCGCCGAGCAGCGGTACGAGGAGGCCGCCACGGTCCGCGGTCGGCTGGTGGCGCTGCTGCGCGCCGCGGTGCGGTTGCAGCGGCTGCGCTCGCTCACCTCGATCCCGGAGCTGGTCGCGGCGCGCCGGGCCCAGGACGGCGGCTGGGAGCTGGCCGTGGTGCGGTACGGCCGGCTGGCCGCAGCCGGGTCGGCACCGCGCGGCACGGCGCCGCGCCCGGTGCTCGCGGCGCTGTTGGCGACCGCGGAGACGGTGCGCGGCGGGATCGGCCCGACGCCGTGCGCGACCGCCGAGGAGACCGAGCAGATCCTCACGTTCCTCAACCGGCCGGAGACCCGGCTGGTCGAGTCGTCCGGCGCGGGCTGGTTCTGCCCGGCCAGCGGCGCCGAGCGATTTCACGATCTGTTACATAAGGCGGACTCTGCGCGTTCTTCGGCGGACCCGCTGTCCGGTCGGGGAGCACCGCGTACGATGCATCGACCGACCCGTGCGACGGCCTGACCTGCGCTTTGGTGTCCAGTGTGAGAAATGCCGTCATCGGGGATGCGACCGTTCGTTGGTATCCACCGATCGATCGGGTCTAATTGGCTCATCGGTTTTCCCGGTTCGCCGATTACGATCGGTGAATGGACCCGTCAGGCCGCTGGCCGGGCAGGAGGTGCCGTTGAGTCTGGGAGCCAATCCGTCGCGCGCGGAGCTGCCCGCTTTCGCGCCGCATCAGGCCGCGCCCACCAGCCGGGAGCGCCGGGCCAGCGCCCCGCTGTACCGCTGGTTGCGGGCGATGCTGCCGTGGGGCGGCTCGCAGGGCTCCGAGACGCCGATCGACGCCCTGGTGCGGACCCACCGGGGCACCTATCCGCGGCCGGACGTGGCGCTGGTGACCCGCGCCTTCGCGGTGGCCGACAAGCTGCACTCCGGTCAGGTGCGGCGCAGCGGCGAGGCGTACATCAGCCATCCGCTCGCGGTCACCCAGATCCTCGCCGAGCTGGGCATGGACCCGGTGACGCTGGCGGCGGCGCTGCTGCACGACACCGTCGAGGACACCGACTACACGCTGGAGCAGCTGCGGTCGGACTTCGGCGACGAGGTGACGCTGCTGGTCGACGGCGTGACCAAACTGGACAAGGTGTTCTTCGGCGAGATCGCCGAGGCGGAGACGATCCGCAAGATGATGATCAGCGCCGGCCGGGACGTCCGGGTGCTGATCATCAAGCTGGCCGACCGGGTGCACAACATGCGCACCATCCAGCACAAGTCGCGCAGTTCCCAGATCCGGATCGCGAACGCCACCCAGGACGTGCTGGTGCCGATGGCCGACCGGCTCGGCATCCACGTGCTCAAGGCCGAGCTGGAAGACATCGTGCTGCGCACCATCGACCCGGACATGTTCCTGGAGATCGACAAGTACCTGGCCGAGCGCACCGACGACGGCGGCTACCTGGTCGACGTGATCCGCACCGTCTCGGGCGCGCTGCGCGCCGACCGCATCGACGCCGAGGTGGTTCGGCGCCCCCGGCACCACTCCTCGATCTACCACGAGATGACGCAGGGGCCGCTGCGCGAGCCGAACGACCCGCCGCGCATCGTGATCATCGTCGACGGTCCGGACACCGACTGCTACGCGGCGCTGGGCACCGTGCACGCCCTCTGGCGACCGGTGCCGGGCCGGTTCAAGGACTTCATCGCCTCGCCGAAGTTCAACTACTACCAGTCGCTGCACACCACGGTGATGGGTCCGGAGCGGCAGCCGATCGAGATCATGATCCGCACCGAGCAGATGAACGACACCGCCGAGTACGGCATCGTGGTGCGGCTGCGCAACGGCACCGCACCGATCGACGGGCCGGAGCGGCTCGACTGGCTGCAGTCGCTGCTCGGTTGGGAGCGCGACGCGCTCGCCTCCACCGAGTTCCTCGACGCCCTGCGCTGTGACCTCTCCGAGGATCAGGTACAGGTGTTCACCACGGCCGGCGACAGGGTCCTGTTGCCGGCCGGCGCGACTCCGGTCGACCTGGCGTACTCGATGGATCCGCAGACCGGCGACCGGCTCATCGGCGCGTACGTGAACGGGCGGCTGGCCCGGCTGTCCACCGTGCTGGAGGACGGCGACGCGGTGGAGATCATCACCGCCCGCGCGGACGACTACCCGGGCCCGTCGAAGGAGTGGCTGGGCTTCGCCCGCAGCGCCAACGCCCGGCTGGCGATCGGCAAGTGGTTCCACCGCGGCGACGTCGAGCAGGCCGACGACACGCTCAACGACCGGATCGACGCGGGTCGGGTCGCGGTGGCCCGCGCGCTGCGCCGGCAGCAGCGGTCGCTCGCGGTGGAGGATCCGCTGCTGTCCACCGCGCACGACCTCGGCTATCCGGACCTCGACGCGCTGTTCGTCGCGGTCTCGTCGGGCAAGCTGTCCGCCGACGAGGTGGTGCACCAGCTGATCGACTCGGTCGACCGGCCGAGCACCACCCCCTGACGACCGCCGGCCGGTCAACCGGCCGGGGCGCTCAGTCGTGCTCGATGCGCAGGGCGCCGGACGGGCAGAGCCCGACCGCCTCGCCTACCCGGTCGGCCGCCTCGCCGGTGGGCCGCTCGACCCGCACCAGTACGACGCCGTCGGCGTCCTGGTCGAACACCACCGGATCGGTCAGCACGCACTGACCGGCGCCGATGCAGCAGTTTCGGTCCGCGGTCACTCGCATCCCGGCTCCGCCCACTCGACGGGCATCCGGTAGATGCCGTAGATGCTGGCATCGTCCTTGTACGGCAGTTCGTCGACGGCGCCGGCCAGCCGCAGGCCGGGGATGCGCCGCAGGACGGTGTCGAACACGACGGCCAGCTCGACCCGGGCCAGGTTCTGGCCGAGGCACTGGTGCGGGCCGAACCCGAACGCGACGTGGTGCCGGGCGCCGCGGTCGAGGTCCAGCTCGTCGGGGTGTTCGAACGAGGCCGGATCGTGGTTGGCGGACAGCCCGAGCGCGACGACCCCCTCCCCCGGGCCGATCCGCCGCTCGCCGATCTCGACGGCCTCGGTCGTCACCCGCGAGGTCACCGAGTCGACGATGGTGAAGTACCGCAGCATCTCCTCCACGGCGAGCGGGGTGCGGGACGGGTCGGCGCGCAGCGCGACCGCCTCGTCCGGATGTTCGAGGAGCGCGAGGATGCCGAGGGAGATCATGTTGGCGGTGGTTTCGTGCCCGGCGATCAGCAGGAGCGCCGCGAGCGAGACGAGCTCGTCCCGTTCGTAGCGGCCGGCCTCGCGGCGGCGCACGATCTGGCGGCCGATCAGGTCGTCGCCGGGGTCCTGCTCCCAGGCCGCGATCATGCCGTCCAGGTAGGACATCAGCTCGTCCATCGCGGTGCTGCGGGCGGCGCCGCCGACGTCGCGGCGCAGCAGCATGCCGCTGCGCCGCTGGAAGAAGTCGTGGTCGGCGTAGGGGACGCCGAGCAGCTCGCAGATCACCAGCGAGGGCACCGGCAGCGACAGCATCTCGACCAGGTCGACCGGGCCGCCGGCGGCGAGCATGGCGTCGATGCGTTCGTCCACGATCTGCTGGATACGCGGCCGCATCGCCTCGGCCCGCCGCACGGTGAACTCGCCGACGACCAGCCGGCGTGCCGCGGTGTGCTCGGCGCCGTCCATGCCGATCATCGAGAGCGGCCGGATCGGCTGGGTCGGGGCCTCGGCGAACGGTCGCGGGAAGGCGGGGTGACCGCGGTCGGAGCTGAACCGGCGTCCGTCGCCGAGCACGGCCCGTACGTCCGCGTGCCGGGCGACCAGCCAGGCGTCCTGGCCGCTGGGTAGCCGGGCGGGGACCGGCCCGGTGTCGCGTAACCGGGCCAGGTCCGCTGGTGGTTCGAACGGGCAGCGCCGCTCGATCGGGTAGGTCGGGGAAGCGGGTACGGGCGTCTCCGGTGTCGTGACCACGGTCGTCTCCCACCTGTCGATCCGGATGGTTTCCCTCCGGTTGACCGTAGACAACCGGAGGGATTTCGTCCAGATAATCCGCCGAATTATGACGAACCGGCGCGAGTCACCTGGTGACGGGCCCGCCGTGCAAGAATCCGGGCACCGGCGAGTGGGAGGACGGCAATGACCGACGGCATCCGGATGCGTGCCGACGCGCGGCGGAACAGGGACCAGCTCATCGCCGCCGCCCGCACCCTGTTCGCCGAGATCGGCCCGGACGTACCGATGGAGGAGATCGCCCGCCGCGCCGGCTGCGGCATCGGCACCCTGTACCGCCGGTTCCCGGACCGGGCGTCGCTGATCCGCGCCGTCGGGCTGGACAACCTGCAACGCATCCTGGTCGCCGCCCGCGCCGCGGCCGCCGAGGAGACCGACCCCTGGCAGGCGTTGCGGCGGGTGGTCCGGCTCTCGCTGGACCTGCGCCTGTCCATGCGGCTGTCGGTCTCCGCGGACGAGGCGCCGGAGAGCTTCCACCGCGATCCGGCCGCCGCCGCGGCCCGCCGGGAGATCCTCGACCTGCTGGACGAGCTGGTCGGCGCGGCGCAGCGCCAGGGCAGCCTGCGCACCGACGTCGGCGCCGGCGACGTGCTGGGCATGGTGATCATGACGATCCGCCCGCTGCCCGGCTTCGACGAGGACCACCGCGACCTGCTCACCGAGCGCTGTCTCGGCCTGGTCCTCGACGCTCTCGGTACCGGCGGCGGCGAGGCGCTGCCCGGCCGCCCGCTCGGCCTCGCCGACGTGTTCCCGTTCGCCGCCGGGTAGCGGCACCGGCGCCAGCCCGAGGTCACCGGGACCGAGACACCACGGCCGTACCGTCCGTCCCGACGCCGCCGCCGGTGACCGCCCGGTCGGTGGCGGTGCGGGCGTCGGCCAACGAGCGGGCGGCCTGCGGGCGGAACCGGGCCAGCGCCGGGGAGAGGTCGGCGAGGGCCAGCTCGGCGTTGACGAACCGCAGGTGCTCCGGTGCGACGCCCTGCCGGACGAAGTAGGCCCGCAGGTACGGCGTGTGGAAGTCGTTGCCTTCCTGTGGCGTGCCGGGCCCGTACGCGCCGCCACGGGCGCCGAGCACCACCACCCTGGTGTCGCGCAGCAGCGGCGCACCGGTGTCCGGATCGACGTACGCACCGGGGAAGGTGACCCGGTCGATCCACGCCTTCAGCGCGACCGGTACCGACAGGTTGTACATCGGTGCGCCGATCAGCACCGTGCGCGCGGCCAACAGCTCGTCGATCAGCGGCCGGGACAGCTCCCACTCGCGCCCCTCGTCGGCGTTGGCGGCCAGTGCGGCGACCCGGTCCAGTGGTATCCCGCCGTGCCGCTCCACCCGGCGGCCGAGCGTGCAGTACCCGGTGCCGACCGGCGGCACCGGGTCCGCGGCGAGATCGCGGTAGCGGTACGCCGCCGTGGGGTGCGCGGCACGCCAGCGCTCCGCGTACCGGGCGGTCAACTCCCGGCTGATCGACTCGCCGGACCGGTTGGCGCTGGAATCGAGATGCAGCAACGACATCGTGTTCTCCTGTCACCGTGCTGGTGTCGGGTACGTCATTCCGGTTGACGGGGCACGACGGGAAGAGGTGACCGTGCAGGTGGACGAGGAGCTGGCGGCCCGGTTCGAGGCGGAACGGGGGCAGCTGCGTGCGGTGGCGTACCGGATGCTGGGCTCGCCGGAAGCGGCCGAGGACGCCGTGCAGGAGGCGTGGCTGCGGCTGGGCCGGGTGGACGCGGGCGAGGTGGCCAACCTGGGCGGCTGGCTGCGCACTGTGGTCACCCGGATCTGCCTGGACGTGCTGCGGACCCGCCGGACCCGCCGCGAGGACCCGACCGGGATGCAGCAACTCGACGAGGTGCCCGGCACGGGTGCCGGGCCGGCGGACACCGCGGTACTGGCCGACTCGGTCAGCCGGGCGCTGCTGGTGGTGCTGGACACGCTGACGCCGGCCGAGCGGGTCGCGTTCGTGCTGCACGACATGTTCGCGGTGCCGTTCGACCAGATCGCGCCGATCGTGTCGCGCAGCCCGGTGGCCGCCAAGAAGCTGGCCAGCCGGGCCCGGCAGAAGGTCCAGGGCACTCCGGCGGTACCGGCGGACGAACTGGCCCGGCAGCGCCGGGTGGTGGCCGCGTTCCTCGCCGCCGCGCGCGCCGGCGACCTGGCCGGCATCCTCGCCGTACTGGCACCCGACGTGGTGCGCCGGGCCGACCCGGCCGCCCTGGCACCCGGTGCCGCCGCGGTGGTCCGCGGCGCGCAGCAGGTCGCCCGCGGCACCGTGGCGCTCGCCGGGCGCTCCCGGCAGGCCGAGCTGGTCCTGCTGGATGGGCGGATCGGTGCGATCGTCGCGCCGGGCGGGCGGCTGCGGTTCGCGCTGGCGTTCGACGTGGACGGCGACCTGATCACCGGGTACGAGGTGATCGCCGATCCGGACCGGCTGGCCCGCCTGGACCTCGCGGTGCTCGACTGACCGCAACGCTCGACCGGCATGCCGGCGTCGGTACCGCCGGCGCGTTTCGCCGAGCGTGTCCGGATCGGTACGAGCGGGGTTCGGGTCCGGGCACGCGATGATCACCCGTGGGGCTGCCGATAGCCTGAGGGCATGACGTCTCGGCGCGGGCTGCGAGAGCAGGCGTACTACGTCGGATTCCGGGTCTTTCACCGGCTGCCGATGAAGGTGCGCCGGCGCATCGTGCGTACCGTGGCTCCGACCTACACGCTGGGTGGGGTGACGCTGCTGCTGGACGTGCACAGCGTCGGCGACACCCCGGCGCCGCGCATCCCGGACACCGCCCGGATCCTGCTGCTGCGCCAGCCGCCCGGGTTCGGCTGGTCGCTGCCCGGCGGGCTGATCGACCGCGGCGAGTCGCCGCTGCAGTGCGCCGCCCGCGAGCTGCGCGAGGAGACCGGGGTGCGGCTGCCGCTGGACGCGTTCGTGCCGGCCGTGCCGAACGCGGTGGTGCACCCGCGCGGCCAGTGGGTCGACACGGTGTTCGTGGCGCACGTCGACCCGGCCGACCATCCGGCCCAGGCGGACGGCATCGAGGTGGACGAGCTGGCCTGGCATCCGGTCACCGACCTGCCTCGGCTCACCCTGCCCACCGCGCGGCTGGTCGCCCGGTACGGGCTGGGGCCGCTCGCCAACGCCGACGACCCGGACACCGCGGTGTTCAGCCTTGACCGCTGATCCCACCCGCGCCGGGCCGGACCATCGAGCACCGGGCGCGCCCGGGGAGCTGTGTGCGGTGGTGCTGGCCGCCGGTGAGGGACGACGGTTGCGGCCGCTGACCGAGCTGGTGCCCAAGCCGCTGTGCCCGGTGGCGAACGTGTCGCTGCTGGACCGGGCGTTGCAGCGACTGGCCGCGGCCGGCATCACCGAGGTGGCCGTCAACGCCTGCTACCGCGCCGACGACATCGTCGAACACCTGGCCGACCGGCCGGTACGGGTGTCGGTCGAGGCACCGCCCGCGCTGGGCACCGGCGGCGGGGTGGCCCGGCTGCGGGACTGGATCGACGGCCGGGACGTGCTGGTGTGCAACGCCGACGGCTACCTCGCCGACGGTGCCGCCGCCGCCCGGTCGCTGCTGTCCGGTTGGGATCGGAGGCGGTTCCGGCTGCTCACCGTGCACGACGAGGCGCGCGGCGACTTCGGCACCCCGGTACGCACCGAACGGTTCGCCGGGATGAGCCTGATGAGCTGGCGGCAGGTGTGCGCGCTGCCGGCCGGTACCAGCGAGCTGCAGGTGCCGTGGCGGCGCGCCGAAGCGGCCGGTGAGCTGGACCTGGTCGACTTCGCCGGCGTGTTCGTCGACTGCGGTACGCCCCGGGACTACCTCGCCGCGAACCTGCACGCCAGCGGCGGCACCAGCGTGGTCGGCGCCGGCGCCGAGGTGGCCGGCCGGCTGGTCCGCAGCGTGGTCTGGCCGGGCGCGACGGTCACCGCGGGCGAGACCCTCACCGACACGATCCGCGCCGTCACCCCCACCGGTCGGCCGCTCACCGTGCACGCCATCCGCTGACCGCACGGCGGTTGCCGGCGATCGGGGCCGGCCGGGTCGATAGCATGAACGGCCGGCGGCGTGGCCGAACGCCGCGGCGCAGGTCGACAGCAAGGAGCAGACGGTGATCACCGCGATCGTCCTCATCCAGTGCGAGACCGACTCGATCCCCGAGGTGGCGGGCGCCCTGGCGGCGCTGCCCGGCGTCAGCGAGGTCTATTCGACGGCGGGCAACGTCGACCTGATCGCGGTGGTCCGGGTCCGCGAATTCGACCAGATCGCCGACGTGATCGCGGACCGGATCAGCAAGACCACCGGCGTGGTCGACACCGAGACGCACATCGCCTTCCGGGCCTACTCGCAGCACGACCTGGAGGAGACCTTCGCGATCGGCTTCGACGACGCGGACTGAACCGATGCCGCAGCGCACCGGCCGCGCACCGGTGAACCGCCCGCTGCCACCGCTGGTGATGCGGGCGAAGCGGGATGCCGCGGCGGCCGGATTCGGCCGCTCCTGCCGGGACGAGGTGGGCCGACTGCTCGCCACCCTGGCCGGGACGGCCGGGGCCGGGCCGGTCGGCGAGCTGGGCAGCGGGTACGGCGTGGGTACCGCCTGGCTGCGTACCGGCCTCGCGCCGGGCGCGCGGCTGGTGACCGTGGACCGGGATCCGGCCGCGGCGGCGGCGACCGGGGCGCTGTTCGCCGGCGACCCGGCGGTGACGGTGCTGGTCGACGACTGGCGGGCCGCGGCCGGGCACGGCCCGTACCGGCTGCTGTTCTGCGACGGCGGCGGCAAGCAGGGCGGTCCGGACGCGGTGACCGGGCTGGTCGCACCGGGCGGGGTGGTGGTGCTGGACGACTTCACCGCGTCGTCCGGGTGGCCGCCGACGTTCGGCGGCGAGGTCGATCGGCTGCGGGTGTCCTGGCTGACCGACGAGCGGTTCCTGGCCACCGAGGTCGGTACCGGGCCGGGGGTCGTGGCCATTGTCGCTACCCGCCGGTAACATTCCGGGTATGAGCCCCGTCGAGACCCGGTACCTGCCGCGTGGCGACGAGCGGTTGGCGCTGCGGGTGCATCCGGCCGGCGGCGGGCGGACCGCGGTGCTGCTGCCGGCGATGGGCGTGCCGGCGGCCTACTACGACGCGTTCGCGGCCCGGCTCACCGACGGCGGTCTCGATGTCGTGGTCGCCGACCTGCGGGGCACCGGCGCCAGTACCCCGCAGCCCACCCGCGCCAGCCGGTACGGGTACTCCGAGCTGGTCGACGACGTGGCCGCGGTGCTGTCCGCGCTGCGGGCCGAGGCACCGCTGCTGATCGGGCACAGCCTCGGCGGCCACGCCGCGGCGCTGCACCTGGCGCTCGGCGGCAGCGGCGCCGGGCTGGCGCTGGTCGCCTCCGGCACCCCGTGGAACCGGTTCTACCCCGGCCGGTACGGGGTGGGGCTGCGGGCGGTGACCCCGGTGATCACCGGGCTGTCCGCCGGCCTCGGCTACTGGCCGGGCCACCGGCTCGGGTTCGGCGGCCGGCAGTCGACCGGCGTGATGCGTGACTGGGCGTACGTGGTGCGCACCGGCGACTTCCCGCCGCTGGCCGGGGTCGACGTGGACGCCCGGCTGGCCGACGTCAAGGTCCCGGTGTACGCGGCCAGCGTCGAGGGCGACCGGCTCACCCCGCCGGTGACGCTCGACCACTTCGTCGCGAAGTTCGCCGGTACCACCGTCGAGCGGCACCACTACACCGCCGCGGAGTCCGGCGCGCCGATGAACCACTTCCGCTGGACCCGCGCCGCCACCCCGCTCGCCGACCGCCTCCTCGCCTTCGAGCGGACCCTCTGAGGCGCTGGCGGCGCGGCGCGCGACCGGTGCCGCTCGGGCTCAGTTCTTGGGCTTGTTGTCGACCTGGATGTGGAACTTGACGTTGCTGCCGTCGACCGAGGTGACCTTCACCGTCACGCCGTAGCTCTTGCCGCTGTCGGTCAGCGTGCAGCGCATCGTGGTGCCGACCTTCGCCTTCAGGCTGCCGGGGCAGGAGATCTTGTCCGGCTTGCGGCCGACCTGGGCGGTCAGCTGCTGGCTGACCTGCTTCTCGACCTCCGACCGGGACACCGACGAGGTGCCACCGCAGCCGGCCAGCAGCAGGGCGCCAATGGCGGCGACCGCCGCGGTACCCAGGCGGTTGGTCTTGATCATCGTCCCTCGCAGCGGGGGATCGGCGGCGGCCACCTCGTCATCGTATTGAGCTGCCCGTGCTGACGGGCCGGGTTCGGCGAACCCAGCCGCCCGGCGCGACGGTCCGTCCCGGCGCGAGCCGGCCGGCGACCGCTACAGGTATGGGCGGAGTCGGCCGCCGATCGCTACAGGTACGGGCGGAGCCGGCCGGCGCTCGCTACAGGTATGGGCGGAGCTGTTCGGCGATCGTGTCGGTCTCCGGCACCGACAGCCTCGGCACCTCACCCCACTCGGTACCGCCGCCGGGCAGCGTGCCGGCGACGTGGAAGTGCACGTGCGGCACCATCTGCCGGGCCGGCACCCCGTTGTTCTGCCAGACGCAGATCCCGTCCGGGTCGTACGCGGCGGACAGCGCCCGCGCCGCCCGCTGCACCCCGGCCATCACCGCGGCCGCCTCGTCCGGCGCGAGATCGAGCACGGTGGCGCGGTGCACGATCGGGATCACCAGCAGGTGCCCGACGCCGCGCTGCTCCCGGGTGACCATGATCGCCGTCTCGTCGTCCCGGTGCAGGATCGTGTACGGGAAGTCTCCCGCCAGCGTCCCGCAGAAACTGCACCGCTCCGTTTCCGGAATCGCGATAGCCACGCCCACATCCTGCCGCAC
Source organism: Actinocatenispora thailandica (assembly GCF_016865425.1). NCBI lineage: Bacteria > Bacillati > Actinomycetota > Actinomycetes > Micromonosporales > Micromonosporaceae > Actinocatenispora > Actinocatenispora thailandica. The sequence continues at coordinate 4,665,061 of NZ_AP023355.1, forward strand.
TCCCGCCACCGCGGCGCGGGCAGTGGGAGCCGAACGACACGACACGGCCGGGGCACCCCAACGGGATGCCCCGGCCGTGATCGAGCCGTGCTCAGCGGCGCCCGGAGGTCAGTTCCTCGCGCTTCTCCGCCTCGACCTCGCCCGGCTCCTCCGGCTTCTCCACCGGTACGAAGAACCCCTTGACGGCGGGGCCGATGGCACCGATCCGGTTCATCTTCTTCGGCACCACCCAGCCGCGGTACGGCAGCTCGGTGTGGCCGTGCTCGTCGGGCGCCGCCAGCGGCTGGTGCACCTCGACGAACGCGCCGTTGGGCAACCGCTTGATGATGCCCGTCTCGACGCCGTGCGCCAGCACCTCGCGGTCGTGCTGCTGCAACCCCAGCGCGATGCGATGGGCCAGGTAGTAGGCCAGCGGCGGCAGGATCAGGATCCCGATCCGGCCGGCCCAGGTCATCGCGTTCAGGCTGATGTCGAACTTGTCGGCGATCACGTCGTTGCCGCCGGACAGGGTGAGCACGATGAAGAAGGTCACCGCCATCGCACCGAGGCCGGTCCGGGTGGGCACGTCACGCGGTCGCTGCAGCAGGTTGTGGTGTGCTCTGTCGCGCATGAACCGCTGTTCCAGGAACGGATACAGCAGGCCGAGCGTGACCAGCACGCCGGGCAGCACGACGGTCGGCCAGAAGATCGGCGGCACCGTGTACCCGTGGTTGAACAGGTGGATGCGGATCTCCCACGGCGGCATCAATCGGGTCGAGCCGTCCAGGAACATCACGTACCAGTCGGGCTGCGACGCCGACGACACCACGGCCGCCTTGTACGGACCGAACAGCCAGATCGGGTTGATCTGGATCAGCCCGCCGAACAGCGCGAGCACCCCGAACACGATCATGAAGAAGCCGCCGCCCTTGGCCGCGAAGCCCGGGAACATGCGGTGCCCGACCACGTTGTGCTCGGTGCGGCCCGGGCCCGGCCACTGGGTGTGCTTCTGCTTGACCAGCAGCGCCAGGTGCAGCGCGATCAGGGACAGAATGATCCCCGGTATCAGGAACACGTGCCCGATGTAGAGCAGGCTGAAGATCCGGTCGCCGCCCGGGAACTCCCCGCCGAAGATCGCGAAGGAGACCCAGGTGCCGATGACCGGGATCGACAGCATGATCGCGTCGGCGATGCGCAGGCCGGTGCCGGACAGCGCGTCGTCCGGCAGCGAGTAGCCGGCGAAGCCCTCCAGGAAGCCGAGCCAGAACAGCAGGAAACCGACCATCCAGTTCATCTCACGCGGGCGCCGGAACGCGCCGGTGAAGAAGATCCGGAGCATGTGCACCACGATCGCGGCCATGAACAGCAGCGCCGCCCAGTGGTGGATCTGCCGCAGGACCAGACCGCCGCGCACGTCGAACGAGATGTTCAGCGCCGACGCGTACGCCTGCGACATGCTGATGCCGCGCAGCGGCACGTACGAGCCGTGGTAGACGACCTCGGCCGACGACGGCGTGAAGAAGAACGCCAGGAACGTCCCGGTCAGCAGCAGGATGATGAACGAGTAGAGCGCGATCTCGCCCAGCATGAACGACCAGTGGTCCGGGAAGACCTTGTTGAACAGCTTGCGCAGCGGGCTCGCACCGGCCAACCGCTGGTCCGCCCAGTCTGCGACGGCACCCGGCGCCTGCTTGGGGTCAAACTTCGGACGCTTCATGGCCGCTCCCAGAAGCCCGGACCGATCGGAACCTTGTAGTCCGATGTTGCGACGAAGTATCCATCGCTGTCCACCGTGATCGGCAGCTGAGGCAGCCGCCGGGTGGCCGGACCGAAGATCGGCCGAGCGTTGTTGGTGATGTCGAACTGCGACTGGTGGCACGGGCAGAGCAGCCGGTTGGTCTGCTGCTCGTACAGGCTGGCCGGACAGCCGGCGTGGGTGCAGATCTTCGAGTACGCCAGGTAGTTGTTCCACTGCGCGCCCTTGTTGATCGGCAGCGCGTTGGACAGCGCCCGCTTGGCGTCTGCCTCGCGCAGGTGGATCAGCAGCGTCGGCGAGTCGGCGTACTTGTTGGTGTTGCCTTCCGGGATCGCCGGGAACACGGTGATCTGCCCGCCGGCCGACACGTCTTCGGGCCGCACCAGCGTCCCGTCGTCGTGCATCAGCCGCACACCCTTCTTCCAGGCTGTGGTCAGCAGATCGGACTTGTGGTTCTTGATCAGCGCGCCCAGCGGCATGATCGCGGCGATGCCCACCGGGGCGAGGCCCAGCGCGACCGCACCCTTGAGCAACGGGCGGCGCTGGATGCCCAGCTCGTCGACCATGCTCAGCGCGGTCGCGGCGGTCAGCTTGCGCTCGATGTCCGGCGACGCGCCGTCGTGCCGGCGCTCCACCGAGACCTCCTCGGGCAGCAGCTTCTTCGCCCAGGTGATGATCGCGATGCCGATGAACAGCAGCGCCAGCCCGAGCGTGGTGCCCAGCACCGGGGTGTAGAACTTGTTCAGGTTCGAGCCGGCCTTGTAGTGCCAGGGCCAGGCCACGTACGCGACGATGAACGCCAGCGCGGCGAGCCCGACGATGGCGAAGCACAGCGCCACGAACCGGACGACGCGCTTCTCTTCCTTGCTGCCCGGCCGAGTGAACCGAGGCTCGTAGTGCACGATCTCCACGCCGTCCCGGCGCGCGCCCTCGCGCACCAGGTCGAACCGGGTGTTCCTCGGGTCGTCCGGATCGAACTCCGGCGCGGCCGCGCCGTTCTCGGTTTCGGTATCGCTCACGACTTCCCCGCAATCCACAGCGTGGCGAACAGCAGCGCGGTGATGCCGATCAGGAAGATCGCCAGGCCCTCGGTGGTCGGACCGATCGCGCCGATGTCCCAGCCACCCGGACTCTGGTCCCGCTTCATGTTCTGGACGTAGGAGATGATGTCCATCTTTTCCTGCGGGGTCAGCTCGTTGTCCCCGAACACCGGCATGTTCTGCGGGCCGGTCAGCATCGCGGCGTAGATCTGCCGGTCCGTCGCCGGATGCAGGCTCGGGGCGTACTTGCCGGAGGACAACGCGCCGCCACCGGCCGAGAAACCGTGACAGGACGAGCAGTTCACCCGGTACAGCTCGCCACCCGCGGCGATGTCACCCTTGCGCAGGTCGCCGTCCGGGATCTGCGGGCCGCCACCGATCGACTGGATGTAGGCGCCGATCTGCTTCGCCTGCGTGTCGTCGAAGTGCGGCGTCTTGCGGGTGGCCTGCGCCTCCTGCCGGCTCATCGGCATCCGGCCGGTGGTCACCTGGAACTCGACCGCCGCCGAACCGACACCCACCAGGCTCGGCCCGCGGTCCTGCACACCTTCCGCGTTCTTGCCGTGACAGCTGATGCAACTCGTGTTGTACAGCTGCTGGCCCTTCTGGGCCGCGACGGACAACTGCTTGGTGTCCTCCGCGTGGCTGGAAGGCGCGAACGCCGTGTAGACACCACCGGCCAGGACCAGCGCCGCGACCAGCCGGGCACCGGTGCCCAGCTTCTGGCGCAGGCTGCGCCGTGGTCGACGATCGACGGGAGCAGCCGTCATGAGGTGGCCTCCGGAATCGGCGTCGCAACGAAGCGGAACGCACCGCCGCGTAGCACTGTCATGGCCTCACCTTGCGGGTTGGTCGGCCCCGGCCGTCACCGACCGGCACCGATGCACTCAATTCACTTGGATCTCGTCGACCGGCCGTCACTTGAGGATGTAGACCATGCTGAACAGCGCGATCCACACCACGTCGACGAAGTGCCAGTAGTACGAGACGACGATGGCCGCGGTCGCCTGCGCCGGCGTGAACTTCGCCAGCGTGGTGCGCACCATGTAGATCAGGAATGCCACCAGACCGCCGGTCACGTGCAGCGCGTGGAACCCGGTGGTCAGGAAGAACATCGACCCGTAGCCGTCGGTGTTGATCTTCAGGCCCTCGGAGTAGAGGTTGTGGTACTCGTTCAGCTGCCCGAGCACGAAGACCAGGCCCATGATGAACGTGATCGAGAACCACATCCGCAGCCGGTAGACGTTGCCGCGCTCGGCCGCGAACACACCGAACTGGCAGGTCACCGAGGACAGCACCAGGATGATGGTGTTGCCCAGTGCGTAGGGCACGTCGAGAGTCGGAGTGTGGTGCGCCCACAGCTCCGGCGCCGCGGCGCGGATCGAGAAGTACATCGCGAACAGCGCCGCGAAGAACATCAGCTCGCTGGACAGCCAGACGATCACGCCGACGCTGACCATGTTGGGCCTGGTCAGCGAGTGGATCCGGCTCGGTTCGATAGCGGGTGCCGCAGTCACGCCGGTCATTATTGCCCCCTAGCCGTCGGGCGTGACCGCCGGGTCTGCCCCCATGCCGGGCACGAGGTCTCGTCGCGCCTGTCCGTCCTGCGTACCGCCATGCCTGTCCCCGTGGGTTCGTCGCCGATACCACAACAGAGTGCACCGCACGCGCGGTGATCGCGGCCGAAACGCCGCAACGTACCGGTCCTCCCCCGGCACCGCTCGCCGCCGCGACCGCGGCGACGGGTACGATCCGTGGCGTCCGGCCAGCACTCCGGGGAGCACTGACACCATGGTCAACACCGCACCGATCGCCCGCACCGTCCTGCTCTACAGCGACGACGAGAAGGTCCGGGAGCGGATGCGGCTGGCCATCGGCCGCCGGCCCGCGGCCGACCTGTCGGTCACCTTCGTCGAGTGCGCCGACCAGCGCGACGTGCTGATGCACGTGGACGACGACGACGTCGACCTGCTGCTGCTCGACGGCGAGGCGTGGCCGGCCGGCGGGATGGGCATCGCGCACCAGGTCAAGGAGGAGTTCACCGACCCACCGGTGACCGTGGTGGTGGTCGGCCGGGACGCCGACCGATGGCTCGCGGCCTGGTCCCTCGCGGACGCCGTACTTGCCCATCCACTGGACCCGGTGACCACCGCCGACACGCTTGCCGACCTGCTGCGCCGGCAGAGCGAAGGGCGCGTCGCCACCACCCGGTGACCCCGCCACTCGGTGACAAGGAGCCCATCATGGGCGATCGGACCTGGCCGGTCCTGCTGTCCGCGCTGCTGCGCGGCGACACGCTGAGCACCGACGACACCGCCTGGGCCATGGGCGAGATCATGACCGGCAACGCCACCGGTGCGCAGATCGCCGGGTTCGCGATCGCGCTGCGTGCCAAGGGCGAGACACCGGCCGAGGTCACCGGCCTGGTCGACGTGATGCTCGAACACGCCGAGCGGGTCACGCTCGCGGCGCCCGGCCAGCTGGCCGACGCGGTCGACGTCGTCGGCACCGGCGGGGACGGCGCGCACACCGTCAACATCTCCACCATGGCGGCGATGGTCGCGGCCGGTGCCGGTGTCCCGGTGGTCAAGCACGGCAACCGGGCCGCCTCGTCCCGGTGCGGCGCCGCCGACCTGCTGGAGGAACTCGGCGTGCCGCTGGAGCTCGGGCCGGCCGAGGTGGCCCGGTGCGTCCGGGAGGCGGGCATCGGGTTCTGCTTCTCCGCCCGCTTCCACCCCGGCATGCGGCACGCCGGCCCGGTGCGCCGCGAGATCGGCGTGCCGACCTTCTTCAACTTCCTCGGCCCGCTGACCAACCCCGGGCTGCCCCGCGCCGGCGCGATCGGCTGCGCCGACCTGCGGATGGCGCCGGTGCTGGCCCGGGTCCTCGCCGGCCGCGGCTGCTCCGCGCTGGTACTCCGCGGCGAGGACGGGCTGGACGAGTTCACCACCACGGCGCCGACCCGGTTGTGGGTGGTGCACGACGGCGCGGTACGGGAGGGCACCGTCGACGCGCGCGAGCTGGGGCTGTCCCCGGCGACGCCGGCGGACCTGCGCGGCGCGGACGCGACGTACAACGCGGCGGTCGCCCGGGACGTGTTGGCCGGTACGGCCGGGCCGGCGCGGGAGGCGGTGCTGATCAACGCGGCGGCGGCGATCGCCGCCTACCGGGGCCTGGCCGGGGACGTGATCGCGGCGCTGCGGGACGGGTTGCGGGAGGCCGCCGCGGCGATCGACACCGGCGCGGCCGCGGCGACCCTGGACCGTTGGGTCCGCATCGCCCGCGGATGAGTCGCCGGGTACCGGGCGTAGCGGCCCGGCGCCGGCGCGGCGACCGGGTGTCGTCGTCGGTCACCCGAATGAGGGACAAACCGGGCCGCACCCGAAATCTCCGCGTTATCCGACCCGCCCCGCGGTGGCGTAACGACCGGTGCTCTCGCAGAATGGTGCGATGCCTACCGAACGCCACGACAAGCTGGTACGCGATCGGATCCCCGAGATCGTGACGGCTTCCGGTGCCCGTCCGGAGACGCGGGTGGCCGACCCGGTCGAGTTCCGCGCCCTGCTCCGCGCCAAGCTGGTCGAGGAGGTGCACGAGTTCCTGGAGGACGAGAACCCGGCCGAGCTGGCCGACATCATGGAGATCGTGCGCGCTCTGGCGGTCGACCTGTCCACCGACCCGGACGAGCTGGAGCGGATGCGGGAGAAGAAGGTCACCGAACGCGGTGGCTACGACGAGCGCATCGTGCTGCTCGCCGTGCACAGCTGACCACCGGGACGCCGGCATGATCTCGGTACGACCGGTTCCCCCCGACGACGCAGCGCTGACCACGCTCGGCGTGGCGGACCCGCCACCGTGGGCGCTGTGCCTGCTCGCCGAGCGGGACGGTACCGCCGTCGGCTGCTGCGTGCTGACCGGTGCGCCGCCGGGTCCGCCGGGCGTGGTGGAACTGGTCCGGATCGATACGCTGGTCGTCCTGCCCGGTGTGGCCGGTGCGGAGCGCGCCCTGCTGACCGCCGCGGAACGGTTCGCCGCCCGGCTGGGCGCGAGCGCCGTGCTGCTGGCGGAGTACCGGCCGGGCATCGAGGTGGCGGGCTACCGCCCGACGGACGACGGGTACCGCAAGCCGCTGCCGCAGCGCTGACCGAGCCACCGGTCCCGACCGACGCTCCCGGCCCGCCATCCAGACCGGCGACCGGCCGCGCGACGCGACACGCCGGGCGGCGGCACGTCCGCGGCACCGTCGTACCCGGGTGGCATGGTCGGGCTCGTGGACGAGTACCGATACTGCTCGACGTGCGACGCGGAGCGCCCGTTCGAACGGCCCGAGTGCCTGGACGGGCACGGCGCCGACTGCCCGGAGCGCTGCTGCGTGCACTGTGGCGAAGCGATCCTGGTCGATCCCCCGCTGGCCCCCGCTCGGAGCACACCGCGCCGCGTCCTGGCCGCCTGAGACCACGCACGAGAAAGGGGCCCGCCAGGACGGCGAGCCCCTTTACCCACTTCTCCCCGGCCCCGAGGGGACGTGAGCAAGGCGAGCCTGCTTCGTTCGCTGGCAAGCCGAGCCGAGGCGCCGTGTGCCGAGGCGGCACCAAGCCTCGGATCGGCGCAGTCCAGCGGGCGAATCAGGCCGCCGCAGCGCCCCCAACGGACCTACTCGTGGCCATGCACCTTGCGGGTGCCCGTGTAGTACTCGAAGACGAAACCGCAGACCGCGACGATCACCGCGATCAGCCCGGCGACCAGCAGCCAGACCTGCCAGAACACCACGCCGAGGCCGGCGATCGCGGCGGCCAGCGCCATCCCGAACGGCCAGTAGCTGCCGGGGCTGAAGAAGCCGATCTCGCCGGCCCCGTCGGCGATCTCGGCGTCGTCCCGGTCCTCGGGGCGGGGCTCCATCCGGCGGGCGATGAACGCGAAGTACGCCCCGCACATCAGCAGCAGCAGGGTGGACAGGATCAGCGCGACGACGCCGATGACCTCGACGTGCCCGTCGGCGGCGCGGGTCCAGAAGCCGTAGACGACGGCCGCGATCGCCAGGAACAGCGCGACGAGATTGAAGATGCGGGATTCGGTCTTCATCTGGAGGTTCGCCTCAGCTCGCGGTACGAGAGGTGCGGTCGGTGTTGAAGGGGTGCGTGGTCGTCGCGTACGGCGCCTGCCCGATGTCGCGCAGCGCGGCCGGCGTCGACATCCCCTTCTGCTTGTCCTGCAGGAACTTCTGGTAGTCGGTCCAGCTGACCGCGCGCATCTCGAAGTTCATCTGCGAGTGGTAGGTGCCGCACAGCTCGGCGCAGCGGCCGACGTAGGCGCCTTCCTTCTCGATCGTCACCTCGAACTTGTTCGTCGTCCCGCCCGGGAACACGTCCCGCTTGAACAGCAGCTCCGGCACCCAGAACGAGTGGATGACGTCCTGGGAGTCCTCGACGAACTGGACCTTCTTGTGCGTCGGCACCACCAGCACCGGGATGTAGCTGCTGGTCCCGGTCGTCTCGACCGGCTGACCGTTGCTGCCCTTGGCGTCCGGGTACTGGAACTGCCAGTTCCACTTGAACGCCACCACGTGCACGGTGGCGTCGGGGTGCTTGGAGGTCTTGTTGACGTACGACTCGGTGATCGCCGTGTAGTAGAACAGCACCGCGATCACGAAGAACGGCACGATCGAGTAGACCAGCTCGATCGGCAGGTTGTACCGGGTCTGCACAGGCAACTGCTCGCCACGCTTGCGGTAGCGCACCACGCACCAGAAGATCAGCCCCCACACCAGCACGCCGACGCACAGCGCGGCGATCGTGGAGCCGATCCACATGTTGTACATCTTGTGCGCCTGCGGCGTGATGCCGCCGTGCGGCCAGCCGAACGCGAAGGCGTCCTTGGCCGAGCAGCCGGCGAGCGACGTGAGCAGCGCGGCGCCGCCGAACGCGACGGCGGCGACCCGCCGGGCGGACCCGCGTCGCCGCGGGGTGGCCGCGGCCGCGGCGGGACGGGGCGCGTGGCTGGCGCGAGCGGTGTCTGTTGGACCTGCGACCACCGGCTCCTGCCTTCCTGTGCGGTTGACGATCCGCGGTCGCCTGCGAGGGGCGACTGCCGCGGAACAGGGTGCGGCGACGGCTGTCACCGACGGTCGCAGATTACTCGACCTGCCCCGGCCGCACGCCGATGGGGTGGCAAGGTCCGCCCTCGGTGGTTGGCGTCGGAACGGGACAAGCCGAGCCGTGACCGCCTGTTGCGAAGCCTTTCACACTCCGGCCGCCGGGTGGGCCGTTCGACGTGGTTCACCGGGGCACGAAACGGGTCCCCACCGGCGGTGCGGACCCGTTTCGCCGGGCGCGCCGGCTCAGCCGAGCAGCTTGGCCCGGACCTCCTTGGCGCAGACCTCGCCGTACGACTCGGCCAGCCGCGCGACGAACCGCTCCGGCTCGACCGTGTACTCCTGGGTACCGACGGTCTCCAGGACGAGGGTGGCGAGCATGCTGCCGATCTGGGCGGCGCGCTCCAGCGTCAGCCCCCAGGACAGGCCGGCGAAGAAGCCGGCGCGGAAGCCGTCGCCGACACCGGTCGGGTCGTGCGCCGCGATCTCCTTGGCGACCGGGACGTGCACCGGCTCCATGCCGCGGCCGGTGATCCGGGCACCGTTCTTGCCCAGCGTGGTGACCCGCACCTTGACCAGGTCGAGAATCTCCTCGTCGGACAGGCCGGTCTTCTGCTCCAGCAGGTTCTTCTCGTAGTCGTTGGTGAGCAGGTAGTCGGCGCCCGCGATCAGGCTGCGCGCGTCCTCGCCGGACATCCGGGCCAGTTGCTGGGACGGGTCGGCGGCGAACGGGATGCCCCGCTGCCGGCACTCGTCGGAGTGCCGCAGCATCGCCGCCGGGTCGTTCGCGCCGACCAGCACCAGGTCGAGGCCGGCGGCGCGGTCGGCGACCGGCTGCAGTTCGATGTTTCGCGCCTCGGCCATCGCCCCCGCGTAGAACGACGCGATCTGGCACATGTCCTCGTCCGTGGTGCAGACGAACCGCGCGGTGTGGGCGGTCTCCGAGACGTGCACCGAGTCGCAGTCGACGCCGTGCCGGGTCAGCCACCCGCGGTAGTCCGTGAAGTCGACGCCCACCGCCCCGACCAGCAGCGGGCTCAGACCGAGCTGGGCCATCCCGAACGCGATGTTGGCGGCCACTCCGCCGCGGCGTACCTCCAGCTCGTCCACCAGAAACGACAGCGACACCTGGTGCAGCTGGTCGGGCAGCAGCTGCTCGGCGAACCGACCCGGGAAGTGCATCAGATGGTCGGTGGCGATCGAACCAGTGACGGCGATCTTCATGGTGGAACCTTCCGGACGGACGTGGTTAACCAACAGTGCGCCGCGCCAGCGTACCGGCGTCACCCGGAATTCACCGACCACCCAGAACACAACGAGGGCCACCCTCCACACGGGTAGCCCTCGTTCATTCCGTTATGACGTCCCCCGAGGGGACGTGAGCGAGGCGAGCCTCAGGCGTTCGCTGGCAAGCCGAGGCGAAGCGCCGTGTGCGAACGCACACAAGCCTCGAATCGGCGCAGTCCAGCGGGCGCCTGAGGCCGCCGGAGGATCAGTGGAAGCTGTCGCCGCAGGCGCAGGAACCGCTCGCGTTCGGGTTGTCGATGGTGAAGCCCTGCCGGTCGATGCGGTCGGCGAAGTCGATCGTCGCGCCACTGAGGTACGGCACGCTCATCCGGTCGACCACGACCTCGACACCGCCGAAGTCCTTCACCACGTCACCGTCGAGCGAACGCTCGTCGAAGAACAGCTGGTACCGCAGGCCGGAGCAGCCGCCGGGCTGGACCGCGACCCGCAGCCGCAGGTCGTCGCGGCCTTCCTGGTCGAGCAGCGCCTTGACCTTCTCCGCCGCGACGTCGGTGAGGATGATCCCATCGGTGGACGACTCGGTGGTCTGCTGAACAGTCACGTGGTGCTCCCTGCGCCGGTTTGTGGTATCTGGTCTGCCTCATGGCGTGGAACAACGGCGCCCTAGGCATGCATTCCCATACTCGCACAGGATCGGCGACCCGCCACCGGCTCGGCGGTGACCTGCCCCGCACGGCGCCGGATCGGCAGGACGCCCGTTTTCACCCGGATCGCGCCGGCTGTCGGGTCAGCGCCACCGGCGGGCGGTGCGCGCGGCGAGTGCGGTCAGGCCGGCCGCCGGCGCGGCCATCGCCGCCTCGACGCTGCCCACCTCGTCGACCACCGAGTACGCCGCCTCGATGCCGGCCGCCGCGGCCTCCCGCCGGCCGACGTCGACCCGGCCGGCGAGCACCAGGCAGGGCACGCCCCGCTCGGCGGCCGCGGCGGCGACCATCGCCGGCAGCTTGCCGCGCAGCGACTGGAAGTCGAACGACCCCTCCCCCGTGATCACCAGGTCGCAGTCGTCGAGCGCGGCGTCCAGGTCGACCAGCGAACGCACCAGCCCGGCCCCGAGGTGCGGGTGGCGCCGAGCGCGTACAGCGCGGCGCCGAGGCCGCCGGCGGCGCCGGCCCCGGGCAGCACGGCCACGTCCGGCGGGCACCCCGGCAGGTCGGCGACCAGGACCGCGGCGTAGCGACCCAGCGCGTCGTCGAGCCGCAGCACGTCCGCCCGGTCGGCGCCCTTCTGCGGCCCGAACACCGCGGAGGCGCCGGACAGCCCGGTCAGCGGGTTGTCCACGTCGGTGGCGGCCACCAGCGCCATGCCGCGCAGCCGGGGCGTACCGGACAGCCCGGCCGCGGCCAGCAGCGCGGCCCCGCCGTACGGCAGCACCCGGCCGGCGTCGTCGACCGGCGCGGCGCCGAGCGCGGCGAGCATCCCGGCGCCACCGTCGTTCGTCGCGGAGCCGCCGAGCCCGACCACCGCGGTGCGGGCCCCGGTCTCGGCCGCGGCGGCGAGCAGCAGGCCCAGCCCGTACGAGGTGGTCCGGTTCGGGTCGCGCTCGTCGGCGGCCAGCAGGTGCAGGCCGCAGGCCTGGGCGGACTCGACGTAGGCGGTGTCACCGACCAGCAGCAGCTCGCCGTCGGTGGGCCGGCCGAGCGGGTCGGTGACGCGGACCGGGACGCGGCGGCCGGGCAGCGCAGCGGCCAGCACGTCCAGGAAGCCGGGGCCGCCGTCGGCGAGCGGCCGGACCAGCACCGTGTCGTCCGGGCCGACGCTGCGCCAGCCGGCCTCGATGGCCGCGGCCGCCTCGGGTGCGGTCAGCGTGCCGGCGAACTTGTCCGGGCAGATCAGTACTCGCATGGCGGCAGTCAACAGCATGCCCGGCGCGACCGGTACCGGCGGATCTCGACCGGGCGGGCGACGGGCCGGAACCGGCTGGGTACCACGGGCGGGTGATCGCAGCGGCAAGCCGCCGGTCCGGGGCCGGGGTTCAGCGGAGAGTAAACAGTGATGTTTGCTCCTATCCGCGGATCGTGGACCGGCCAGAACGGCTGCGCCGCGGTGTCGGGCATGGCGGACTCGACGCTCATCGGCCGGTGGGCGTCGCTTTCCGCGCAAGGCGGCGAGGGGGTCGCCGCGGCTTCGGAGGAACTGGGGGATTGATCACGCAGCAGCGACATTCCGGATGCGTTCGGTAACCGAGCGGATAGTGTCGCGATCGGCCGTCGGGGGCGGCCGCGCAGCGACCGTCGGGGGCGGTCGCGCAGCGACCGTGGTCCGCGGCGGAATCAGGGGGAGGTACGCCGTGAGCGCAGAACCGTCGGCTCGCAGCTTCGACTCTTCGTACCCGGACCCGGGCGACATGCTCGTGGTCCGCGGCGGCACGCCGCTGTGCGGCGAGATCCGGGTACGCGGCGCGAAGAACCTGGTGTCCAAGGCGATGGTGGCGGCCCTGCTCGGCAGCACACCGAGCACGTTGTACGACGTACCGGCGATCCGCGACGTCGAGGTGGTGACCGGGCTGCTGCGGCTGCACGGGGTGCGGGTCGAGCCGGCCGGCGACGGTCGGCTGGTGCTGGATCCGGCGAACGTGGGGCGGCGGACGTCGAGGAGTTGAACGTGCACGCCGGCGCGAGCCGGATCCCGATCCTGTTCTGCGGCCCGCTGCTGCACCGGCTGGGCCGGGCGTTCATCCCGGACCTGGGCGGCTGCCGGATCGGCGGCCGGCCGATCGACTTCCACCTCGACGCGCTGCGCGAGATGGGCGCGGTGGTGGACAAGACACCGGACGGCCTCGCGATCACCGCACCGGACGGGCTGCACGGCACCACGCTGCGGCTGCCGTACCCGAGCGTCGGCGCGACCGAGCAGGTGCTGCTGACCGCGGTACTGGCCGACGGCATCACCGAGCTGCACAACGCCGCCGTCGAGCCGGAGATCACCGACCTGATCGCGCTGCTGCAGAAGATGGGCGCGCTGATCACCGTGCACACCGACCGGCTGCTGCGGATCGAGGGGGTACCGGCCCTGCGCGGGTACTCGCACCGGCCGCTGCCGGACCGGCTGGAGGCGGCGAGCTGGGCCTGCGCGGCGCTGGCCACCCGCGGCGACGTGCTGGTCCGCGGTGCCCGGCAGGCCGACCTGATGACGTTCCTCAACGTCTACCGGGCGGTCGGCGGCGAGTTCGAGGTGGACGACGACCCGCTCGACGGCGGGATCCGGTTCTGGCATCCGGGCGGCGATCTGGGCGCGGTGGCGCTGGAAACCGACGTGCACCCGGGCTTCATGACCGACTGGCAGCAGCCGCTGGTGGTGGCGCTGACCCAGGCCCGCGGCCTGTCGATCGTGCACGAGACCGTGTACGAGAACCGGCTCGGCTTCACCGACGCGCTGGTCACCATGGGCGCCACGATCCAGGTGTACTCGGCGTGCCTGGGCGCCACCCCGTGCAGGTTCGGGCACGGCGGCTACCGGCACTCGGCGGTGGTCTCCGGCCCGAGCAAGCTGCAGGGCAACGACCTGGTGATCCCGGACCTGCGCGGCGGGTTCAGCCACTTCATCGCCGCGCTGGCCGCGGAGGGCAGCTCCCGGGTGTTCGGCGTGCACCTGATCGACCGGGGTTACGAGGACTTCGGCGCGAAGCTCGCCGCGCTAGGCGCCACCGTGGACGGCCCGGCGTACGAGCGGGCCGGGTTGCGGCTGGCCGGCGGCCCCGTCGAGGCGGCCCGCTGACCGGTCACGACGGGTAGCCGGGCGGGCCGGTGGAACCGGGCTGGTGATTCCGGCTACCCTTCGTGCGTGCCCTCCCTGTTCAAGCGGCGCGCCGACGCCGCCGCGACCGAGACCGTCGACACCGAGCCCGACGAGGCCACCGAGGCCGACGAGGCGGTGAACCGACCCCGGTCGTACACGGAGAAGAAGGGCAAGGCGACCCCGAAGCGCAGCGAGGCGCAGAAGCGGGCGAAGGAGCCGCCACCGGCGGATCGCAAGGAGGCGGCCCGCCGGTTGCGGGACCGGCAGCGGTCCGAGCGGGCCGAGGCCCGGCAGAAGATGGCCGAGGGCGACGAGCGTTACCTGCCGACCCGGGACCGCGGGCCGGAGAAGGCGCTGGCCCGCAAGGTCGTCGATTCGCGCCGCAACATCGGCAGCTACTTCCTGATCGCGGCGCTGGTGATCCTGATCGGCACCTCGCAGAGCATGCCGGCGGGCATCCGGACCGTCGCTCAGGTGCTGTGGTTCGCGCTGGCGTTCCTGTTCATCCTCGACTCGGTGCTGCTGTGCCGGAAGGTGCGCAAGACCCTGAAGGCGAAGATGCCAAAGGCCACGGTGCGCTGGGGCAGCATGTACATGTACGTCGTGATGCGCTCGATCACGTTCCGCAAGCTGCGGCTACCGTCCCCCCAGGTCAAGATCGGCGACCCGATCTGATGCCGGTCACCGTCCGGGTGGTCGATCCCGTCGAGTGGTCGACCGATTCGGTGCGGCTGACCCGGTACGCGTTCCAGCCGAGCCCGGCCGAGCTGGACACCGAGCGGGAGCTGGTCCGGGCGAAGACCTACGCGCGGTTCAGCCGCACCCACGTGCTGTACGAGGACGGCGCGGCGCGCGCCACCGCGATGGTGTGGCGGATGCGCCAGCACGTGCGCGGCCGGCTGCTGCCGATGGGCGGCATCGGTGGCGTGGCCACCGACCCGGCGGCCCGGCGTGGCGGCCGGGCCCGCACGCTGCTGACCGCGGTGCTGGCCGACATGCGCGACCAGGGCCAGGTGGTCAGCACGCTGTACCCGTTCCGGCCGTCGTTCTACGAGCGGTTCGGCTACGCCGGACTGGCGCAGGAGCGCCGGGTGCGGATCGCGCCGGCCGCGCTGCTGCCGCTGCTGCGCCTGGACCTGCCGGGCGAGGTGACCCTGCACCGGCAGACCGAGGTCGCCGGCGAGATCCAGCGGTTCGAGACCGAGCTGGCCGCCCGCGTACCGGGCATGGCGGTGTACGACGATCCGGACGGCGAGCTGCTCGCCACCCAGACGCCGGAGTGGGCGGCGGTCGCCCGGCTGGACGGCCGGGTGACCGGCTACCTGCGGTACACCATCACCGAGCACGGCGCGGATCTCGACGCGCACCGGTTCCTCTACCGCGACCCGGTCACCAGGTCGCTGCTGCTGGCCTGGGTGGCGCGGCACACCGACCAGGTGGCCAGCGCGGTGCTGCCGCTGCCACCCGGCGAGACCCCGGAGACCTGGACCGCGGACGCCGACCTGACCGTCGAGACGAAGGTCGCGCCGATGACCGACGCGGCGCCGATGGCCCGCATCCTGTCGGTCGCGGGACTCGCGGGCATCGACGCCGGTCCGGGCGAGCTGACCGTCCGGGTGGACGACCCGCTGATCGGCGGGGTGTACTCGCTGTCCGGCGGCGGCACACTCACCGTCACGCCCGGCGGAACCCCCACCGCCGAGTTGACCGGGCACGGCCTCGCCGCGCTGGTCTACGGCGCGCTGGATCCGGCCGAGCTGGCGCTGCGCGGGTACGGCTCCGTCGACGAGCCGGCCGCCGCCACGCTGCGCTCGCTGTTCCCGGCCACCACCAGCCACCTGGTCGCCCACTTCTGACCGCCCGGCGATACACCGGCCGGTACCATCCGCCTGCGGCGCGGGCGCTCGCGCCGCGATCGTCACAGCGGGACCGGCCAGGTGTGCGGGCCTGCCGGCCTCGGGGACCGTTTTCGTACGTGGACCGCGCCATGAGGCGGCACCGCGGGCGAGGGCGGGTTGACCGAACCCGGCCTCGCCGCGCTCGCCTACTGTCGCTGGACCCGACCGCAGACCCGGCATCAAGGCGCTACTCAACCCTGCCGGTACGCGGTGGCGCGGTGTCGAATGGTCTGCACGATGACTGCGTGCTTCGGCTCGTCGATGCGGTACAGAACCCGCCAAACGGTGCCGACCCGAGCGCTGTGTAAACCCGCCAAGGCGCCGCGCAACGGCCTACCCACCCGGTAGGGCTCACGAGCCAAGGGGCCGGTGATGAACTCAGCCGCGGCTGCCGCCACGTCGGGGGGAAGCAGTTCGGACAAGGCGCGCCGGGCGGGTCGGGCGAGGCCGACTTCGTAGGGGTCGGCGCCACTCACCTCGTGCGCTCGGCGATCAGCGCGCGGACGGCGTCGGTTCCGTACAGGATGTCGCCGGCCTGCTCGGACTCACGGGCGTCGGCCAGGTCGCGGAGGGTTGCCGGGTCGGCGAGGACCTCGTTGGTCTCTCGCGCAGACAGGTATTCCTCGATCGCGACGACCACTTGCTGCTGCACGCTGCGGTGGTCGTGTTTGGCGAGTCTCTTGAGTTGATCTTCTATGTCCGGAGGTAGACGCAACGTCATAGCCATACAACGATGATACCACTCTGGTTCGAATTCTCGTCGTTACGGTTCCGCCCGCTGCCGCTTCATCATGACATTCAGTGTCCGATTAGGGCCTTTGCGGAGATTCCCCACACCCAGCCGGACTGGTGGCACCATTCGGAGTCGGGCGCAGGCCGGCGAGCAGGACGGTGAGCATGCGGTCCGCGGCGGCGGCGCGGTCCGGCAGGTTCTCGGTGATCAGGGCGATACCGTGCACCATCCGGTGTACGTCCGCGGCGGTCAGCTCGGGCCGCACCGCGCCCGCCGTACGGGCGCGTTCGACCAGCGCCCGGCCGGTGTCGTGCATCGGCTCGCAGGCCTGTGCGAGCGCCGACTCGTCGTCCCCGGTGGAGGCGAGGATCGCGGCCGCGAGCCCCGGTAGGTACCGAGGTGGCCGAGCAGCAGGCGCAGCCAGCGGTCCAGCGCGCCGGCCGGGTCCGGGTCGGCCACCAGGTCGTCGCCCTGTCGCCGCAGTTCCTCGGCCCAGTCCGCGAGCACCGCGCCGAGCAGCGCGTCCCGGTTCGGGAAGTGCCGGTACAGCGTGCCGGGGCCGACGTGGGCGCGCCGGGCGATGTCGTCCAGGCTCACCTCCGCGCCGCGTTCGGTGATCGCCTCCCGGGCGACCGCGAGCAGCCGCTCGTAGTTGCGACGCGCGTCGGCGCGCATCGGCCGTGCCGCGGTGGCCATTCGTCTCCTCTACCGGGTTGCCAACCGGAGACCATCTCCGTATTCTACCCCTCAGAGCTAAACGGAGACTGTCTCCAATTCGTCTTGCCGTGCCGTGCCGTTTGCACGCTCGCGTGCCGTGCTGCCCGCACACGCTCGCGTGCCGTGCTGCCCGCACACGCTCGCGTGACGTGCTGCCTGCACACGCTCGCGTGACGTGCTGCCCGCACACGCTCGCGTGCCGTGCCATCTTCGCGCAGGAAACCGGAGTCCACCAATGACCACAACCGTCCCGCGTACCACCGGAACCGGGCGACGACCATACGCCGGGCTGGCGCTGATGGTGATCATCACCTGCCAGCTGATGCTGATGCTCGACTCGACCGTGGTGACCGTGGCGCTGCCGCAGATCCGTACCGCCCTGCACTTCTCCCCCGCGTCGATCGCCTGGGTGATGGACGCGTACTCGCTCGCGTTCGGCGGGCTGCTGCTGCTCGGCGGGCGGATCGGCGACCTGTACGGCCGGCGCCGGCTGTTCGTCGCCGGCATAGCGCTGTTCACGCTCGCCTCGCTGGTCGGTGGGCTGTCGGCGAACGCCGGGATGCTGCTCGCCGCCCGGGTCGTGCAGGGTGTCGCCGCCGCGCTGGCCGCACCGAGCGCGCTGGCGCTTATCGTGACGAACTTCGACGGGCCGGCCCGGGTGCGCGCGATCGCGCTCTACTCCTCGGTCGCCGGCGCCGGCGGCTCGGTGGGGTTGCTGCTCGGCGGGATGCTGACCGCCTGGGTCTCCTGGCGCTGGGTTCTGTTCATCAACGTACCGATCGGGATCGCCCTGGTCGTGCTCGCGCCGCTGGTGGTCACGGAGGCGCCCCGGCACCGGCACCGGCTGGACCTGGCCGGCGCGGTGACCGCGACGATCGGCGTCGGCGCCCTCGCGTACGGGTTCCTGCACGCCGCGACGGCCGGCTGGGACGCGCCGGCGACCCTCGGCGCGTTCGCGGTGGCGGTGCCGGTACTGGTCGCGTTCGTGCTGGTCGAGTGGCGGATCGGGGAGCCGCTGCTGCCGCTGTCCCTGTTCGCCGACCGCAACCGCACCGGCGGGTACGTCAACATGCTGGTGCTGCCGTCGGCGATGTTCGGGGTGTTCTTCTTCGTCAGCCAGTACCTCGGCCTGGTAGCGCACTACGATGCGCTGCGCACCGGCCTGGCGTTCCTGCCGCTGACCGTCCTGGCGTTCGCCGCGGCGCGGCTCGCTCCCCGGCTCATCCAGCGGTACGGGGCGAAGCCGCTGATGGTGGTCGGTGCCCTGCTGCTCGGTTCGGGAGTCGGGTGGCTGACCCGACTGGACGCCGGTGACGGGTACTGGACCGCGCTGTTCGGGCCGATGGTGCTGCTCGGGCTCGGCGTCGGATGCAGCTTCGTACCCGCCTCGGCGACGATCCTGCGATCCGTACCGCAGGGGGACTCCGGTGCCGCGTCCGGGACGCTGCAGATGTTGCAGCAGATCGGCGGCGCCCTCGGGCTCGCCGCGCTCGTCACCGCGTACGGGGCGGTCGCCGGCACCGGCACCACCGGGCTCGCGCACGGTGCCAGCGCCGCGTTCGCCCTCGGTACCGCCCTCGTCGCCGCCGCCTTGCTCAACATCCTCTTCGTGATCCGCCACCGGCACCCCACCACCGCCTGACCCCGCTGCGCTCGACGGCCGCCGGGTGAGTCCGCCGGTCAGGCGTCGACCGGGGCCTGGTCGTAGAGGTGGCAATTGGTCCAGTGCGCGTCGGCGACCTGCGCCCGGGTCGGTACGGTCGTCGAGCAGGTCGGCATCGCCACCGGGCAGCGCGGGTGGAACCGGCAGCCGGACGGCGGGCTGATCAGGCTCGGCGGCTCGCCGTGGTCGGTGGTCTCGTCGGCCGGCTCGTCGACCCGGTCCGGGTCGGGCGCCGCGGACAGCAGCAGCCGGGTGTACGGGTGCGCCGGGTCGTCGGTGACCTTCCCGGCCGGCCCCTGCTCGATCAGCTGCCCGGCGTACATCACCAGGATGTCGTCGGCGAAGTAGCGTGCGCTGGCGATGTCGTGGGTGATGTAGAGCAGCGCCAGGTTCTCCTCCCGGGCGAGCTGCTCCAGCAGCCGCAGCACGCCGAGCCGGATCGACACGTCCAGCATCGACACCGGCTCGTCGGCGATCAGCGCGACCGGGCGTACCGCGAGGGCGCGCGCGATCGCCACCCGCTGCCGCTGCCCGCCGGACAGCTCGTGCGGCAGCTTGTGCATGAACTGGTCGACGGGGGTCAGGCTGACCCGCTCCAGCAGCGCCGCGACCTGCTCGTCGACCTCGGCGGCGGTACGGGCATGGCCGTGCAGTTTCAGCGGCCGGGCCAGGTGGTAGTGCACCTTGTGGAACGGGTTGAGCGAGGCGAACGGGTCCTGGAACACCATCTGAACCTGTCGCCGGTAGTCCCGGCTGCGGCCCACCGGCTTGCCGTGCAGCAGGATCCGGCCCGCGGTCGGCGGGTAGATCTGCGCGAGCAGCCGGGCCACCGTGGACTTGCCGCAGCCGGACTCGCCGACCATCGCGGTGATCCGGCCGGCGGTCAGCGACAGGCTGACGTCCTCGACCGCCCGCACCGGCGGCCGGCGCCGGCCGAGCCGGCCACCGCGCGAGGCGGTGAAGTGCTTGGTGACGTTCTCGGCGGTCAACACCTCGTCACCGGCAACGCGTTCGGTCATCGACCGCTCCCCCCGTTCAGCTCGGCCGGTACCGGTGCGCCGTAGGACGCCGGATCGTGCGCCAGGCAGGCCGCGGACTGGCCGGCGTGGACGTCGAGCAGCGCCGGAGTCAGCTCGGCGCAGGCGTCGACGGCGAACCGGCAGCGCGGATGGAACGGGCACCCCGGCGGCAGGTCACGCAGGTCCGGTGGGGTGCCCGGGATGCCCAGCAGCTCCTCCCGCGGCCCGCGCAGCTTCGGGAACGAGTGCAGCAGCCCGTGTGTGTACGGGTGGCTCGGCGCGTCGTGCACGTCGCGGGCGGCGCCCACCTCGACCAGCTGCCCGGCGTACATCACGGCGATCCGGTCGGCCATCGACAGCAGCAGCGACAGGTCGTGGGTGATGAACACGACGGCGAACCCGTACTCCCGGCGCAGCGCCGAGATCTCCCGCAGGATGTCCCGCTGTACCACCACGTCCAGCGCGGTGGTCGGCTCATCCATGATGATGATCTCGGGGTTGAGCGCCAGCGCGATCGCGATCGCGGCGCGCTGCCGCATCCCGCCGGACAGCTCGTGCGGGTAGCTCTTCACCCGGTCGGCCGAGATGCCGACCCGGCGCAGCAGCTCCGCCGAGCGCTGCTCGCGGTCCGAGGCGGACAGCGTCCGGTCGTGTGCCCGCAGCGTGTCGTCGATCTGCGCGCCCACCGTGGCCACCGGGTTCAGCGAGTTCATCGCCGACTGGAACACCACCGACAGCTCGCGCCAGCGGAACCTGCGCAGCGTCCTGGCGTCCATCCGCAGCACGTCCACCGGGTCGGCACCGCCGGCCGGGTGGTACAGCACCTCGCCACCGGTCACCACCGCCGGTGGCCGCAGCAGCCGGGCCACCGCGTTGGCCAGCGTCGACTTGCCGGAACCGGACTCGCCGGCGAGTCCCAGGATCTCGCCCCGGCGCAGTTCCAGCGTCACGTCGTCGACCGCGTGTACCGGCGAGGTGCCGGTCAGGTAGTCGACCGACAGGCCGCGCATCGACAGCACCGGCTCGGCCGGTACCAGCGTGGACTCCGCTCCGTTGCGCAACGGCTCCGTCATGACGCCACCTCCGCGCGGCGGGCGCGGCGGGCGCGCCGGGGCAGGACGGTACGCAGTCGCGGGTTGGCGATCTCGTCGATACCGAAGTTGAGCAAACCCAGCCCGGCGCCGATCAGCGCGATGCACAGGCCCGGCGGGATGAACCACCACCACGCGCCGACCAGCAGCGCCTGGTTGTTCTGCGCGAAGTACAGCATGGTGCCCCAGCTGACCGTGGACAGGTTGGCCAGCCCCAGGAACGACAGGCCGGCCTCGGCGAGGATCGCGGCCAGCACGGTGGCCAGGAAGCTCGTCGCGATGACCGGGAACTCCACCGGCAGGATCTCGGCGAACACGATCCGCCAGGGGCGCTCGCCGCCGGCCTTCGCCGCCTGCACGTAGTCCCGGCCGCGCAACGTGAGGGTCTGCGCCCGCAGCACCCGGGCGCCCCAGGCCCAGCCGGTCACCGCGATCACCGCGGCCACCGACGTCACCCCGCGGCTGGGCAGGTAGCCGGCGAGCACGATCACCAGCGGCAGCGCCGGCAGGACCAGGAAGATGTTGGTGATCAGCGACAGCACCTCGTCGACGACACCGCCGACGTACCCGCCGACCAGGCCGACCACGATGGACAGCGCGGTGGCGATCACCGCGGACAGCACGCCGACGCCCATCGAGATGCGCGCGCCGTACACCACCTGGGCGAGCACGTCCTGGCCGCTCTGGGTGGTACCCAGCCAGTGCGCGGCGGACGGGCCGGCGAGCCCCACGCCGCTGGTCTTCGTCGGGTCGGCGCCGACCAGCAGCGGCCCGAACACCGCGAGCACGACGAAGAACGCGAGGATCAGCAGCCCCGCGACGATCTTCGGGGAACGCAGGATGCCGGCCATCACGCCTCCTGCCGGGTACGCGGATCGAGCGCCACGTAGGCGATGTCGGCGAGCAGGTTCGCCGCCAGTACGGCCAGCGAGATGATCAGGAAGATGCCCTGCATCAACGGGAAGTCCTCGTTCTCCACGGCCTTGAGCAGCACCGAGCCGACCCCCGGGTAGGAGAAGACGATCTCGGTGAGTACCGAACCGCCCACCACGAACCCCAGCGACAGGCTGAAGCTGGTGATGTTCGGCAGGATCGCGTTGCGCGCCGCGTACCGCCACATCACCCGCCGGCTGGTCAACCCCTTGGCCTCGGCCATCGTCACGTAGTCCTCGCCGAGGGTGGTGACCATGACGTTGCGCATGCCCATCACCCGGTCGGCGATCGACGCCACCACGATCGTGATCGCCGGCAGGATCGCGTGGTACAGCACGCTGCCGACGAACGCACCGTTGAACCCGGTCGTGACGTCCAGCGAGTAGGCACCCGACACCGGCAGCCAGGACAGCGACACCCCGAACACCATGACCAGCGCCAGCGCCACCCAGAAGTACGGCACCGCCTGCAGGAACGTGGTCGTCGGCAGGATCGAGTCGAGCCAGGTACCGCGACGCCAGGCGGCGACGACCCCGAGCGAGGTACCGATCAGGTAGCTGATCACGGTGGCGATGCCGACCAGCCCGATCGTCCACGGCAGCGCACCGCCGATCACCGACGAGACGTGGGTCGGATAGAACGTGATCGACCGCCCCAGCTCGCCGTGCAGCAGGTTGCCGAGGTAGTCCCAGTACTGGGACCAGATGGAGCCGCCGGTCAGCCCGAACGACTTCTTCATCGACTCGATCGCGTCCGGGTCGATCTGGCCGTTCATCCGGGCGACCATCAGGTCGACCGGGTCCCCCGGCATCAGCCGGGGGATCAGGAAGTTGATCGTGATGGCGGCCCAGGCCGTGATCAGGTAGAACCCGAGCCGCCGCAGCAGGTAGCGCAACCGTGCCTCACTTGACGGGCTTGAGGTGCAGCAGCACCTGTGCCATGTCCGGCGAGGTCGCCGGCGACGGCATCGCGTACGGGTTCTGCTCGCTCGGCCAGCCGGTGTACTTCGTCGTCCGGTACAGCGACCAGGACGGGCTGCCGAACAGCGGGATCACCGGCAGCTGCTCGATCATCACGGTCGCCAGGCCCTGCACCGCCGCCTGCTGCTTCGCCTCGTCGTTGGTCCCCTCGTACGCGGCGAGCAGCTCGTCGGTGTGCTTGTCCTTCCAGCGGCCGTAGTTGCCGGTGGCCTGCTGCCCGATCGGCTTGGTCAGCGCGCTGGCGAGCATCACCCGGTAGAGATAGAACGGGGTCGGGCCGGCCACCGCGCCGCGCAGCGTCACGTCGAAGTCGCCCTTGCCGACCTTCGCCACCCAGTCCTGGATGGCCACACCGCGCACCGTCATGTCGATGCCGACCTTGGCCAGGTCCTCCTTCATCAGCTGCGCCGCGTTGACGAAGTCGGTGTAGGGCGACGGCACCAGCAGCTCGAACTTCAGCTTCTTGCTGCCGTACCCGGCCTTGGACAGCAGTTGCCTGGCCTTGGCCGTGTCGACGGTGAACTTCGCGTCCTGGTACTTCGCCGGTACCCAGTCGGCGTCGGCCGGCATCGGCAGCCCGGACGGGTGGGCCGGCTCGACGTAGCCGCGCTCGGCGGACTTGACGATCCGGTCCCGGTCGACCGCGAGGCTGACCGCCTGGCGTACCTCCAGTGAGTCGAACGGCGCCTTGGCGGTGTTGACCATCAGCGCGTTCAGGCCCTCGGAGGGGAAGTAGTGCTTGTTGTGCTCCGGGTCGTTCCGCTCGTAGATCTTCTTCAGGTCCGGTACGAACGCGCTGGCCCAGTCGATCTCACCGGTCTGCAGGCCGGTCTGCACCGCGTTGGCGGTGTAGGCCGGGAACTTGACCAGCGGCACCGCCGGCTTGCCCTTCCAGTACTTCGGGTTCGCCTTGACCTGGTAGACCTGCGAGGAGAACGAGCTGAGCGTGAACGGGCCGGTGCCGACCGGGTTCGGGTTGGTGAAGGTGTCGAGCTTCTTGCCGGACAGTAGGTGCTTGGGCACGATGCCGATCTGGCCGGCGAGGTTCCACAGCTTGGTGAACGAGGTGGACGGGAAGGTGAACACCACCTCGTCGCCGTCGGCCTTGACCCCGGACAGCTCGACGCCGCCCCGGTTCAGCGCCGGTGTGTCGATCATCGACTGGTAGGTGAACACCACGTCGTCGACGGTCAGCGGCTTGCCGTCGCTCCACTTGACGTCCTTGCGGATCGTCATCCGCAGCGTCTTGCCGTCCTCGCTCCAGGAGTACTTGGTGGCGAGCCACGGCGTGATGTCGTTGGGCTTGAGCTTGTTGAAGAACAGCAGCGGCTCGTAGAACAGCCCGATGGTGCCGGTGTTCTGGGTCACCGCGTACGGGTTGAAGTTGCGCTGCCAGGAGCCGGTGTCGTTGACGTGCACGACCAGCGGTTTGCCCGTACCGGAGCCGGTCGCGTCGTCGCCGCCGCAGCCGGCCAGCGTGGCGGCGAGCCCGACACCGGCCGCCGCACCGAACAGCGTCCGGCGCGACAGCCGCACCTGCGTCGCCGCGTCGCGGATCGTCGCGTCTGCACTCATCGTCGTTCCTCCCGGCGGAACCTTCTCCGCAACGATGTACCCACACACTTCCGCAGGCCGGCGGACGGGCATGCACACCCACACGACCTCTTGGCCGGAAAGTTTCTTACATCAACCGCAGTTAGTCAATGATTAACGAACCTTGCCGCGTGTGTTGGTCCACCTGGCGGGACCGGAACCCCAGCGAGGAACCGGGACCGGGCGAGATCCCGGCACCCGCCCGCTACGAGCGAGTCGGCTCCGGCGCCGCGTACAGCCGGGACACCACGTCCTCGATGTCCGGCTCCAACACCGACACGTCGCGCAACGCACCGCCCGCAGCGAGACTCGCGATCAGCTCCCCCGCGGTCGCCGTGTGCAGTGCGAACGTCACTCGGTGTGCGTCCGCCTCGACCGCCTCGATGCTGGTACCGGCCGGGGCCGCGGCACCGTCCCACGGCGCGTCGAGCTCGGCCACCACCCGCCGGCGCGACTCGTACCGGGCGTGCAGCTCACCGAGCGTGCCGTCGTGCACCACCCGGCCGTGATCGATCACCACCAGCCGGCGGCACAGCCGTTCGATGTCGGCCAGGTCGTGCGTGGTCAGCATCAGCGTGGTGTCACCGGCGGCGCCCAGCTCGGCCAGGAACGCCCGCACCGACTGCTTGCTCACCACGTCCAGCCCGATCGTCGGCTCGTCCAGGAACAGGATCCGCGGTGCGTGCAGCAGCGCCGCGGTGATCTCGCCGCGCATCCGCTGCCCCAGCGAGAGCTGCCGGACCGGGGTGTCCAGGAACTCGTCCAGCTCCAGCAGCCGGCGGCAGCGCGCCAGCCGGGCAGAGTGCTCGGCCGCCGGCACCCGGTACACGTGCCGCAGCAGCCGGAACGACTCGGCCAGCGGCAGGTCCCACCACAGCTGCGAGCGCTGGCCGAACACCACGCCGATCCGCAGCGCCAGCCGGGTGCGCGCCGCCACCGGCCGCAGGCCGCACACCCGTACCTCGCCGGCGGACGGGCTCAGCACGCCGGTGAGCATCTTCAGTGTGGTCGACTTGCCGGCGCCGTTCGGGCCGATGTAGCCGACCATCTCCCCCGCCTCGATGGACAGGTCGACGCCGTGCACCGCAGCGGTGACCCGCCGCTCCCGGCGCAACCGGCCGACCTTGCGCCGCACCACGAACTCCTTGCGCAGCCCGCGCGTCTCGATCAGTGCCACCCTCGCTC
This sequence comes from Actinocatenispora thailandica, assembly GCF_016865425.1. Taxonomy (NCBI): domain Bacteria; kingdom Bacillati; phylum Actinomycetota; class Actinomycetes; order Micromonosporales; family Micromonosporaceae; genus Actinocatenispora; species Actinocatenispora thailandica. The sequence goes on from NZ_AP023355.1 coordinate 4,690,782, forward strand.
CCTTCCCGTTCGTGCGTGATGATCGTTGTGCCGCACCGGATCCGTCACGATCCGGTGGACCGGTAGTGGCGCACCCCGACCCGCCAGACCAGCGCCGCGGCGAGCACCGCCGGTACCGCGACCAGCGGCGAGCACCAGGCCAGCGCGGCCGGCGCGCCGAGCGGATCGGGCACCCCGAGCAGCGCCAGCGCCGGGTAGTAGGCGACGAACGCGAAACCCAACCCGTACGCGAAGACCTTCCGGAACCAGCCCGGGTACAGCGAGATCGGGTACAGCGTGAAGTCCCGGCCGCCGTAGGTGAACGCGTTCGCGAACTCGCCGGACTCGACGAACCAGAACGCCACCGTGGAACCGGCGACGAACACCGACGCGAAGATCACCGCGCCGGCCAGCGGCGCCGCCAGCACCAGTACCACCCGGCCAACCGTCCACTGTGGATCGATCCAGGCCAGCGTCGCGGCCAGCACCAGGCCGCTCTGCAACACCCGGCCCAGCCGCCGCGGCGCGAAGTCGCCGAACACCAGCTGCGGCAGCACCCCCATCGGGCGCAGCAGGATCGAGTCCAGCCGGCCGGTCCGGATGTACTGCCGCATCGTGTCGATGTTGCCCACCACCGCGTCCGCGAGCGAGAACGCCACGTTGCACAGCGACGCGATCAGCAGGCACTGCGCCACCGAGAACCCGCCCAACGCCGGGGTGGCCCGGAACAGCACCAGCACCGCGACGATGTCCAGCAGCGACACCACCGAGGAGGACACCGCGTCCAGCCAGAACGAGAACCGGTACTGGGTCTGCGCCCGCACCTGCGCCGCCAGCAGCGCGCGGTAGGCGCTCACCCGTCCGCGGTCAGCCACCCTGCACCACCAGGCGGCGCTCGGCCCGCCGCTGCACCAGCACCGACAGCGCCAGCACCGCGGCGGCCCAACCCAGCTGTACCGCGACGATCGACAGCTGGTGCGCCGCCGTGCCGCGCTCCACCAGCACGTCCACCGGTGCCTGCAGGATCGACGGGAACGGCGTGCCGTACCACAGGATCGGCTGCAACCAGCCGGGCAGGAACGCCAGCGGGAAGTACAGCCCGGTCAGCACGTTCGCGCACAGCAGCCAGGCGACCAGCACCCCGCGGATGTCCAGCAGCCAGAACGAGGTGAGGTTGACCAGGTAGCGCACCCCGAACGAGACCACCGTCGCGGCGAACACGCTGACGAGCGCCAGCGGGTAGGTCGCGAGGCGGTGCGGGACGTACAGCTGGAACGCCAGCGCGCCGACCACCAGCGGTGCCGCGAACCGGGTGCACATCGCGAAGCCGGCCCGGCCCAGGTCGGCGGTCAGGTAGGTCAGCACCGGGTGGATCGGCCGCAGCAGGTCGGACTGCACGTCACCGGTGCGGACCCGGTCGGCCAGCTCGGTCCAGCCCCACAGCTGCACCACCGCGAGCAGCCCCTGCCCGACCCACACGTACGTGACCAGCTGCGGGCCGCGGTAGCCGGCCGCGACGCCGCCCGCCCCACCGGCCACCGCGAGCATCACCGAGCAGCGCAGGAAGCCGAAGATCGTGTTCGTGAACGCGCCGGCCAGCATGGCCTGCCGGTAGGTCGCCCAGCGCCGGAAACCCGCGCCGGCCAGCGCGAGCGAGGTACGGAACGTCCCTGGCCGCGGCCAGGGCACATCGATGCCCATTCGCCCCTCCGTCATCGGAATCGACGCGTCTGCGCGCGGACGCCGACGGCAGGGTTACCGGGGGCAGGCTCGTCGCGGATCGCATCGCGGATTGAGGAGCCCGCTCTTGGCTTCGTGGCGCCGAACGCTGCGCGACGCAGCTTCGCCGGCCGGCCACACCCCGGGCAAGCCCGGAGAGCCTACCCGCTCCCGGACCGCGCGTACAGCCGATATTTCCGGCGGCAGCGCTCGCCGGGGTGCGGCGATGCTCCGGTTCGGGCCACGAAACCGACGAACGTCGATATACCGTGGAGTGCCGGCCGCGCCATGACACCACCCTGCCACCCGGCCGGAACACGGGGGGATCGGCGACATGTCGAGGTTCAAGGGCAATCCGTGGGCCGTGCTGATCGCGCTGTGCCTCGGGTTCTTCATGATCCTGCTGGACACCACGATCGTGACGATCGCGGTGCCGGCGATCAGCGACGGGCTGACCGCCTCGCTCGACGACATCCTCTGGATCCAGAGCGGGTACGTGCTGGTCTACGCGGTACTGCTGATCACCGCCGGCCGGCTCGGCGACATGTTCGGCGGCAAACGGATCTACCTGATCGGCCTGGTGGTGTTCGTGCTCGCCTCGGCCGCCTGCGGACTGGCCCGCAACCCCGACCAGCTGATCGCCGCCCGGCTGGTGCAGGGCGTGGGCGGCGCGCTGCTGAGCCCGCAGACGCTCGCCATCATCAACCGGATCTTCCCGCCGGAACGCCGCGGTGCCGCGTTCGGCGTGTGGGGTGCGGTCGCCGGGGTGGCGGCCATCGCCGGGCCGACGCTCGGCGGGCTGCTCATCACGTACGCCAGCTGGGAGTGGATCTTCTACCTGAACGTGCCGATCGGCATCGTCGGCTTCTTCCTGGCGACGTTCCTCGTCCCGAACATCGCCGAGCACCGCCAGCACCGCCTCGACGTCGTCGGTACGGCGCTGATCACGGTGGCGCTGTTCCTCGTCACGTACGGGCTGATCGAAGGGGAGAAGTACCACTGGGGCAGGGTCTGGCACTTCGTGTCCATCCCGCTGATCATCGCGGTCGGCATCGCGCTGGTGATCGTCTTCCTGATCACCCAGTACCTCGCGGGTCGCGAGCGGCCCCGTCGCCGGCCGGGGCGGGCCGGTCCGGTCGACCCGGAGCAACCGGACACCCGCCGGAAGAACGAGCCGCTGGTGCCGTTCACCATCCTGCGGGACCGCAACTACTCGCTGATGAACTTCGTCGCGATGGCCATGTCGTTCGGGATGATGGGACTGTTCCTGCCGATCACGATCTACCTGCAGTCGGTGCTCGGGCTCTCGGCGTTCGACGCCGGGCTGACGATCGCGCCGATGTCGCTGGTCTCGCTGGTGGTCGCGCCGTTCGCGGGCCGGCTCGCCGACCGGATCGGCGGCAAGTACATCCTGTTCGCCGGGCTGCTGCTGTTCGCCGCCGGGATGGCACTGATCCTGCAGCAGTCCACAGTAGACAGTTCCCGGTGGACGTTCCTGCCCGGGCTGCTGATCTCCGGCCTCGGGATGGGCTGCATCTTCGCGCCGATGACCACCGTGGCGATGCGCAACATCCCCGCCGCGCTGTCCGGCGCCGCCTCCGGCGTCTTCAACACCACCCGGCAGCTCGGCGCCGTGGTCGGCAGCGCCGCGGTCGGCGCGCTGCTGCAGGCGCAGCTGTCCAGCAAGCTCGCCGCGTCCGCCCAGGCGCACGCCGACAAGGTCCCGCCGCAGTTCCGCGCGCAGTTCGTCGCCGGGTTCTCGCACTCGTCCGGCGGGCTGGACGTGGGCAGCCGGCAGAGCCAGGTCAAGGCGCCGCCCGGGATGCCCCAGCAGGCCGTCGAGCAGCTCAAACAGATCGCCGCCGACACGTTCCACGTCGGCTACGTCGACGCGATGCGCCCCACCCTGATCCTGCCCATCGGGGTCCTCGTACTGGCCGCGCTCAGCTGCCTGTTCATCAAGCGCCGCAGCCGATCGCGCGCCGCCACGGCGCCCGCCGTCGACGCCGCCACGGCCGAGCCCGCCGAATGATCGCGGCGTCGGCGGCCGGTCGCCGCCCGGCCCGGAAGCTCGAGCCGTGCGCACATCAGAACGACCACGCCGCCGACGGCCCGTCGCCATCCGAACGACCACGCCGCCGACGGCCCGTCGACGGCCGAACGACCACGCCGGCCTCGGGGATCAGCCGTGCGCGCCGTCGGTCTGGTGCGCGGCGCCGGCGAGCAACGCCCGCAGCTGCTCGCCCTGCGGCCACTGCTGCACCCGGAACCGCGGCGGCGCCAGCCCCGGCACCCGCAACGGCGCCACCGCCCGGACCAGCTCGTCCCAGCCGACCAGCCAGGACTGCCGCCGGTCCGCGCTGACCAGCGCGACCTGATCGGTCTCCGGCAGCAGGGTGGCGACGTCCTGCCGCCAGGTACTCACCGACGGCGCGGCCCCGTCGACCGGCTCGGCCAACAGGTAACTCGCGACCGACACCTGCCGCGCCACCGGCCAGTGCGCGCGCAGCAGATCCGCCTGCACGTCGTACGCCTCGGCGGCGAGCCACCGGTCGGCCCGCATCGCGGCAAGGTGCGCCGGGTGCCCGGGCGGCGGCTGGTACGGCACCACGCGGCCGGCGTCGTCCACCGTGTACCCGGCCGGCGACACCGGCCGGGTGGCACCCCGGAACTCGGCCGCGACCAGGTCGAACACGTCCGCGAGCTGCGGGCCGTCGGCCACTATCAGCAGGCAGTCCCGGTCCGGCGCGAACGCCACCGGCCGGGCGCCCAGCCGCGCCTCGAAACTCGCCAGCCAGCCATCCAGCAGCAACCGGGACACCCAGTACGAGCTGCCGTCGTCGACGAACCGCAGCAGCGCCGGGGCGCCGGACGGCTGGCCCGCCGCCCGATCCCCCGGCACCGCGGCGAGATTTGCCGCCGCGGTCGCGAACACCTCGCCCGCGGACACCCCCCAGGAGGCCACCAGATCGGTGCTGACGTAGCCGATGGTGGTGGGCAGGTCGACCACCACGACCTCGTCCAGCAGCGGCAGCGCGGGACGGCGCAGCAGTTCGGCCTCCGGCCGCCGCGGTGCGCCGGGCACCCAGCGACCGCGGGCCGTGCCGTACAGCAGGGGGCGCAGCAGCGGTGCCGCCTCCGCCCAGCGGGTCGGCACCGAGACCGGCTCGGTCATCCGTGCCACGTAGCGTGCCAGCATCGCGTCCCGCCGGTCACCGGCCAGGCCGGCGCACTCCGCGTAGAGCGTGCCGAGGAACGCCCAGCTCACCACCCCGCCGGCGCTGCGCCGGTAGCCGATCGCGAACCGCTCCGCGGAGTACCAGCTGTCGGTCACGCCGCGGCTGGCGCGGAATCTGTCGAGCAGCTCGGCACCGAACCGATCCTGCATCGATCCGCCCCGCCGCGCCAGGCCGCCGCCCATCTACCGCCTCCCGTGCGTTGTCGCGGGGCCGTCGCCGCGCCCCCGCGTACGGACCGTCGATCCGTACAGACCTTCGCACCGTACCCGGCGGTCGCCACCGCCGTCCTCCACCACCCGGCCGACCCCGCGACCCACCGGCCCGCGTCGCGCCCGCCACCAGCCGGTACACCGCCGGCCCGAAAGCCGGGGCGCCGGCGGTCCCGCGGCCGGGGCGCCGGAGGGCCGCTCAGCCGTCCTCGTCGATCCACTCGCCGTCGACCTCGACGTGCTGCCGGCGAGCCTTGCGTGCCGCCAGCCGCTCGTCGGCCCCGACCCGTCCGTCGTCGTCCAACCGGTAGTCGGTACCCAGCCGGCCCGGAACGAAGTCCTTGTCGGAGAACAGCGTCGGCTCCCAGTCGAACTCGGTCGCGCCGATCCGGACCGGCGCGCCGGGCTGCGCGCCCGCCTTGGCCAGCGCGTCCTCCACGCCCAGCCGGGCCAGCCGGTCGGCCAGGTAGCCGATCGCCTCGTTGTTGGAGAAGTCGGTCTGCCGCACCCAGCGTTCCGGCCGCGGCCCGGTCACCACGAACACCCCGTCGGCATCGACGGCGACGTCGAAGTGGCTCTCGTCCACCGCGGCGGGCCGCAGCACGATCCGGGTCGGCTCGGTCGGCGGATGCTCCTGCCGGTACTGCCGGACCGCGTCGGCCAGCGCGAACGTGAACGGTCGCAGCCCCTCCCGGGTCGCCGCGGACACCTCGAAGATCGGCCACCCGCGCCCGGCCAGGTCGGCCGCCACGATCTCGGCCAGCTCCCGCCCGTGCGGCACGTCCAGCTTGTTCAGCGCCACGATGCGCGGCCGGTCGGCCAACCCGCCGTACGCCGCCAGCTCCGCCTCGATCGCGTCGATGTCGCTGGCCGGATCCCGGCCCGGTTCCTCGGTCGCCAGGTCCACCACGTGCACCAGCACCGCGCACCGCTCGATGTGGCGCAGGAAGTCCAGGCCGAGACCCTTGCCGGTGGCGGCGCCCGGGATCAGCCCCGGGACGTCGGCGATGGTGAACGTGACGTCACCGGCGCGCACCACCCCGAGGTTGGGCTGCAGCGTGGTGAACGGGTAGTCCGCGATCTTCGGCCGGGCCGCGGACAGCACCGAGATCAGCGACGACTTGCCCGCACTGGGGAACCCGACCAGGCCGACGTCGGCGACGCTCTTGAGCTCCACGACCACGTCGGACGACTCACCCGGCTCACCCAGCTCGGCGAACCCGGGCGCCTTGCGCCGGGAGTTCGCCAGCGCCGCGTTGCCCCGCCCGCCGCGCCCGCCGTGCGCGATGACGATGCTGGTACCGGTACCCACCAGGTCGGCGATCACCTCGCCGTCGGCGGTCTGCACCACGGTGCCGTCCGGCACCCGTACCCGCAGGTCCTCGCCGTGCGCGCCGTCCCGGTTCGAGCCCTGGCCGGGCTTGCCGTTCGCGGCCTTCAGGTGCGGTCGGTAGTGGAAGTCCAGCAGGGTGTGTACGCCGGCGTCGACCTCCAGGATGACGTCGCCGCCGCGGCCACCGTTACCTCCGTCCGGCCCACCGAGCGGCTTGAACTTCTCCCGGTGGATCGACATGCAGCCGTGGCCACCGTTACCGGCCTGTACGTGCAGTACGGCCCGATCCACGAACGTGGTCACCGCCGACCTCCCTCACCCCGCCCCATCCGACCACCCACCGGGCGTCGGGTGCGGATACACAAAACGGGCGGGCCGGTGTCCGGCCCGCCCGCGAACGTCTCGAATCGGTGCTACTGCTGCACCGGAACGATGCTGATCACCCGACGGCCGCGCTTGCGGCCGAACTCCACGGCGCCGGCGCTGAGCGCGAACAGCGTGTCGTCCTTGCCCCGGCCGACCAGGTCGCCCGGGTGGAACTTGGTGCCGCGCTGGCGAAGGATGATCTCGCCGGCGTTCACCAGCTGACCACCGAAGCGCTTCACACCGAGCCGCTGAGCGTTGGAGTCGCGGCCGTTGCGCGAACTCGACGCACCCTTCTTGTGTGCCATCTCGGCGCCCTACTTCCCGCTCTCGATGCCGGTCACCTTCACCTGGGTCAGCGGCTGGCGGTGACCCTGGCGCTTGTGGTAGCCGGTCTTGTTCTTGAACTTGTGAATCTTGATCTTGGGGCCCTTGGTGTGGGCGACCAGCTCGCCGGTGACCTCGACCTCGGCCAGCGTGGCCGGGTCGGTGGTGACCGTGGTGGCCTCACCCTCGCCGTCGACGAGCAACACCGTGGGCAGCGTCACCGTGTCGCCGGGCTCACCCTGGAGCTTCTCGACCTCGATCACGTCGCCCTCGGCGACCTTGTACTGCTTGCCGCCGGTCTTGACGATCGCGTACATCGGACGCAGGTCTCCTTCAGTGGTTCAGTGTCACGGTGTCACCGCAGTTCGGTGCTCCTGCGGTGTGGTGGTACCGGGCTGCCGCGCTCGCAGGCGAGGCGCCGCTGCGCCCACCGCCTGCGAATCCAGCGTCCTCGATGCGGGCTCGGGGCAGGCAAGGCCCTGGCGCACGAGGCACCTCCGGTAAGGGTACGGCATGGGGTGCCCGCCGCCCACACCGGCCACCCCGCCCGGAACGTACCGTCCGGGGTCGGTGCCGGTGTGCCGGCGGGGCCGGAACCTCGGCACCGGCCCCGCCGAGCACTCAGCTGTCCGCGGTGACCGGCTCCGCCTCGGCCGCCTTGCGCCGCCGGGTACCGGCCCGCTTGCGCCGGGCCGGGGCCTCGGTGGGCTCGGCATCGACCGTGGCCGGCCCGTCGGCCGCCTCGGCCGGCGCGGAAGTCGAACCGCCGTCGGCCGCCGCGACCGGCCGCTCCGGCACCTCGGCCGCGTCGGCCACCGCCGCCACGGGCTCCTCGGCCACCTCGTCGAGCGCCTTCCCGGCCTTCTCGGCAGCCTTGTCCGCCTTGTCCTTGCGACGGCGTTTGCCCTCGCCGGAGCGCTTGCCCTCGTCACCGGACTGCTTCGACGCCTCCGCGCCGCGGCCGCCGGCATGCTTGGTCGGCTCCAGGTGGACGATCACGCCGCGACCCTTGCAGTGCTCGCAGGTCTCGCTGAACGCGTCGATCAGCGGCTGGCCGACCCGCTTGCGGGTCATCTGCACCAGGCCGAGCGAGGTGATCTCGGTGACCTGGTGCTTGGTCCGGTCCCGGCCCAGGCACTCGGTCAGCCGGCGCAGCACCAGCTCCCGGTTGCTCTCCAGCACCATGTCGATGAAGTCGATCACGATGATGCCGCCGACGTCCCGCAACCGCAGCTGGCGGACGATCTCCTCGGCCGCCTCCAGGTTGTTGCGGGTGACCGTCTCCTCCAGGTTGCCGCCGGAGCCGATGAACTTGCCGGTGTTGACGTCGATCACGGTCATCGCCTCGGTGCGGTCGATGACCAGCGACCCGCCGCTCGGCAGGTACACCTTGCGGTCCAGTGCCTTCAGCAGCTGCTCGTCGATGCGCAGCTCGGTGAACACGTCCTTGGTACCGGTGTGCTGGCTCAGCCGCTCGACCAGGTCGGGCGAGACGTGCTCGACGTACTCGTGCACCAGCTGCCAGGCGTCCGAACCGGCGACGACCAGTTCCTTGAAATCCTCGTTGAACAGGTCCCGGACGACCCGGATCACCAGGTCGGGCTCCTCGTACAGCAGGGACGGCGCGGACGCGGACGCCGACTTCTTCTGGATCGTCTCCCACAGCGCCTGCAGCCGGGTCACGTCGCGGGACAGCTCGTCCTCGCTGGCCCCCTCGGCGGCGGTCCGGACGATCACGCCGGCGTGCTCGGGGACCAGCCGCTTGAGGGCGTCCCGCAGTCGCTTGCGCTCGGTGTCCGGCAGCTTGCGGCTGATCCCGGAGGCGTGCCCACCCGGGACGTACACCAGGTGCCGGCCGGACAGGGTGACGTGGCTGGTCAACCGAGCGCCCTTGTGCCCGATCGGGTCCTTGGTGACCTGCACCAGCACGCTGTCGCCCGGCTTGAGCGCCCGCTCGATGGCGCGGGTGCGGCCCTCCAGCCCGGCCGAGTCCCAGTTCACCTCGCCGGCGTAGAGCACCGCGTTGCGGCCCCGGCCGATGTCGATGAACGCCGCCTCCATGCTGGGCAGGACGTTCTGCACCTTGCCGAGGTAGACGTTGCCGATCATCGTGTTGCTGGTCGACTGCGACACGTAGTGCTCGACCAGCACGTTGTCTTCCAGCACCGCGATCTGGGTGCGGTCGCCGATCTCGCGGACCACCATGCTGCGGTCGACCGCCTCCCGGCGGGCCAGGAACTCCGACTCGGACAGGATCGGCGGGCGGGTGCGGCGCTGCTCACGGCCGTCCCGCCGGCGCTGCCGCTTGGCCTCCAGCCGGGTCGACCCCGACACGCCCTGTACCTCGTCCACCGCCTTGCGCGGTTCGCGCACCTTGACCACGGTGTTCGGCGGATCGTCCGGCGACGGCTCGGTGTCACCGGCCGCACCCCGGCGCCGGCGGCGCCGGCGGCGGCGGCCACCCTCGGACGACTCCTCGTCGGCACCCGCCTCGGCCGGCCCACCCGCGTCGGCGGTCGCGCCGGACTCGGCCTCGGCGGACTCGGCCTCCTCGGCCGCGCCCTTGCCGCGGCCACGGCCGCGCCGGCCACGGCGCCGGCGGTGTCGCCCGTCGGCGTCGTCCTGGGCGTCGTCGTCCTCCTCCGCCACCGGCTCGCTCGGAACCGGCTCGGCCGGTTCGGGTGCCGCCTTCTTGCGGCCACGAGACCGCTCGGGTGCCGGCTCGGCGGTCTCCGCCGCCGACTCCGGCGCCCCCGCCGGCTCGGCCACCGGCGCGCTCGCCGGCGCGGTCACCGGAGCTGTCGCCTCCGGCGCCACGAACAGCACCGGCGGCGCCGCGCTGCGCCGGCGCCGGCGCGAGGTGCCCTGCTCGGGCTCCGCGGGCGGCTCGGCCGCGGTCTCGGCCGGCGCAGGCTTGCCGGCCGGCGGCGTCGCGGTCGACTTGCCGGCACGCCCGGCCGGCGGCGTCGCGGCCGGTCCGGCGGTACCGGTCGGCTCCTCGGCCGCCGCACCGCTCTCGCCGCCGGCGGTCGCCCGGCGGCGGCTGGCCCGCTTGCGCGGCGCCGGCGCCTCGTCGGCGGCGCCGTCCGTGGCGGGCGCCGCGGTCTCGGCGGCCGGCGCTGCCGCCTTCTTCCGGGTCCGGGTCCGGCGTGGCGCCTCCTCGCCGCTGCCGTCGCCGCCGGCGGCGGTGTCCGCGCTGGTCACGGCGGCCTCCGGGGCAGCATCGGCGGGTGCCGGGCGGGTGGCCCGGCGGCCCCGCGACTTCGTGGCGGCGGTCGCTGCCGGGGTGTCGTCCGATCCGGCGGCGCCGCCGTTCGTGCTGGGTGCCGGGTGGGCGGCCGGCTCGCTGGCCGGCCCGCCGACCGTCGCCGGCTCCAGCGGCTTGGGTGGCCCCGCGGAGCGGGTGGCCCGCCGGCGGGTCCGGCTCGCGGCCGGCGCGGCGGGGCTGTCTGCGGTCGGCCGGTCGGCGCCGGACGCGGCTGCCTGCGCTGCGTCCTTGCTGCCTGTCGGCTCGTTGTCGAGCATCCGGGCGTTCTCCAGTTCTACCGCCCCCGGGCGCGAGAGCGCAGCCACGCGGGGGTGGTCCACAAGTCGAGCAGCTCTGCCGAGCCACCCGAAGTCTGCCTACCCGGGCCGTGCGGCCCGGCCGTCAGGTCGACGGGGTTCCGCTGACTGCCCTGTCACGGTCGGCCACGAGCGGATCGATGATCTCGCCCGGCCCGGTGAGCGTGCCCTGCGCCAACCTGGTCACCTTCGGTGGGACCGGCGGCGCCAGCTCGGCCACCACGCGCAGGCCGGCCAGGACGTCATCGGGCCGTACGGACGGGGTTACGTGCCGTACGACTAGATCGAGTATGGCACACGGACCATCCACTCCCCCGGCGGCCGGCGCCGGCGTGGTGTTGCCCACCTCACCGCCGGGCTCCCCCACCGCGGGGACACGCTGCGTGACCGCAAGTCGTACCACCGGCGACCGGGCGTCCATCGTGCGGCGACCGGACTTGGTCGTCCGCTCGACCGGCACCTCGTCCGCGGCGAGGAACGCGGCCACCGCCGCCTCGGCGGTCGAATCGGGCACCCCGGGCAGCCGGAGCACCCAGTGCGAGCCGCTGAGCCGATCGGCGAAGTCGGACGTCCGCGCCTCGACCGCCTCCAGGATGTCCAGACCGGGTGGCAGCGCCGCGTCGAGCGAGCCGCGCAGCCACTCCGGGTCCACCGGTGCCTGCAGGCCGACCTCGAAGTACTCGGCCTCGCTCGCGACACCGGTCGGCGCGGCGGACGCGTAGGAGATCTTCGGGTGCGGGCTGAACCCGGACGAGTAGGCGATCGGTACCGCCGCGCGGCGCATCGCACGCTCCAGCGCGCGGGCGAAGTCGCGGTGCGAGGTGAACGCGAGGCGGCCCCGCTTGGCGTACCGGATGCGGATCTTCTGCACCGTCGGCGCCTGCTGGGTGTCCGGCCTGGGTCGTTGCCTGCTGATCGTCGTGCTCCTCGTGGACTGTGCTGGATCCTGCCGTGGCGGCCCCGAACGGGGCGAACGCCCTGCGCTGCGGACCGCTACGTGTTGACCGGCGTCAGTGGCAGCAGCTTACGGCCGGTGGGACCGATCTGGATCTCGGTGTCCATCGCCGGGCACACCCCGCAGTCGAAGCAGGGCGTCCAGCGGCAGTCGTCCTGCTCGACCTCGCTCAGCGCATCCTGCCAGTCGGCCCACAGCCAGTCGGAGTCGAGCCCGGAGTCGAGGTGGTCCCAGGGCAGCACCTCGGCCTGCTGCCGCTCCCGGGTGGTGTACCAGGCGAGCGACACGCCGAGCGCCGGCAGCTCGGCGTCGCAGGCCGCCACCCACCGGTCGTACGAGAAGTGCTCGGACCAGCCGTCGAACCGGCCGCCGTCGCGCCAGACGTGCTCGATGACCCGGCCGACCCGGCGGTCGCCGCGAGACAGCAGCCCCTCGATGTGGCTGGGCCGCCCGTCGTGGTACCGGTAGCCGATGGCGCGACCGAGCGACCGGTTGCTGTTGATCGCGTCGCGCAGCGCCTTGAGCCGGCGGTCGATCGTCTCCGGGTCGGCCATCGCGGCCCACTGGAACGGCGTGTGCGGTTTCGGCACGAACCCGCCGATGGACACCGTGCAACGGATGTCCCGGCTACCGGTGGTCTGCCGGCCGGTGGTGATCACCTCGTGCGCCAGCCGGGCGATCTGCAGCACGTCGTCGTCGGTCTCGGTGGGCAGCCCGCACATGAAGTAGAGCTTGACCTGGCGCCAGCCGCCCGAGTACGCGGTGACCACGGTGCGGATCAGGTCCTCCTCGGTGACCATCTTGTTGATCACCTTGCGGATCCGCTCCGAGCCGCCCTCCGGCGCGAACGTCAGGCCGGTGCGCCGGCCGTTGCGGGCCAGCTCCTCGGCCAGCTCGACGTTGAACGCGTCGACCCGGGTGGACGGCAGCGACAGCGAGACGTTCGACCCCTGGTACCGGTCGGCCAGGCCGTGCGTGACCGCGCCGATCTCGGAGTGGTCGGCGGACGACAGCGACAGCAGCCCGACCTCGTTGAAGCCGGACTCCTTCAGCCCGTTCTCCACCATGTCGCCGATGGTGGTGATGGACCGCTCCCGGACCGGGCGGGTGATCATGCCCGCCTGGCAGAACCGGCAGCCGCGGGTGCAGCCGCGGAAGATCTCCACCGCGTACCGCTCGTGCACCGTCTCGGCCAGCGGCACCAGCGGCTTCTTCGGGTACGGCCAGGCGTCCAGGTCCATCGTGGTGCGCTTGTGCACCCGGAACGGCACGTCCGGCCGGTTCGGCACGATGCGCTGGATCCGGCCGTCCGGCAGGTATTCCACGTCGTAGAAGCGCGGCACGTAGACCGACTCGGTGCGGGCCAGCCGCAGCAGCAGCTCGTCGCGTCCACCCGGGCTGCCCTCGGCCTTGAAGGCGCGGACGATGTCGGTGATCTCCAGCACCGCCTCCTCGCCGTCACCGAGCACCGCGGCGTCCAGGAAGTCGGCGATCGGCTCCGGGTTGAACGCGGCGTGCCCGCCGGCCAGCACGATCGGGTGGCTGTCGTCGCGGTCCGCGGCGTGCAGCGGGATGCCGGCGAGGTCGAGCGCGGTGAGCAGGTTGGTGTAGCCGAGCTCGGTGGAGAACGAGACGCCGAACAGGTCGAAGTCGCCGACCGGCCGGTGCGCGTCGACGGTGAACTGCGGCACCCGGTGCTCGCGCAGCAGCGCCTCCAGGTCCGGCCAGACCGAGTAGGTGCGCTCGGCGAGCACGTCGTCCTGCTCGTTGAGCACCTCGTACAGGATCTGCACGCCCTGGTTGGGCTGGCCCACCTCGTACGCGTCGGGGTACATCAGGGCCCACCGCACCGCGGCGCCGTCCCACTGCTTGGTGACCGCGCCGAGCTCGCCGCCGACGTACTGGATCGGCTTCTGCACCTGCGGCAGCAGCGGTTCGAGACGGTCGAAGACGCTCTCGCCGGGGCGCCGGGTGGCGGTGTCGGACATGGTTCTCGGGCTCCCGTGCTCGGCTGCTGGTCTGTGCTCGGCTGCTGAACCGTGGTCCAGCCGTGGTCCGGCTGCTGGCGGCGCCGGCCGGAACAAACCCCCAGACTACGCGGCCCGGTCCGGCGCGCGGTGTGCCGCCCGGGTACCGGCCGGCCAGCGGGACGATCGCCGCATATGCCGCAGAGCGCTCAGTCGACCTCGGGTTGCAGGGTGCGATCGGCGTGGTGCCGGGCGAGCAGCGCCAGCTCGTCGGCGTTCGTCCGGCGGTCGGACAGTTCCGGCAGGTCGTCGAGCGCGAAGAAGCCGACCCCGGTGGTCTCGCCGTCCAGCCCGGCCCGCGGTTCGGCATCGTCGAGCCGGTCACAGACGAAGAACATCTTGTAGATGTGCCACATCCCGTGCGCTAAATGTCCATTGTGGAGAGTGCCGTCGAAGATCGCGGCCAGGTGCGCGGCCCGTACCCGCAGGCCGGCCTCCTCGGCGAACTCGCGCTCGGTGGCACGCCGCGGGGTGTCCAACGCGTCGATCCACCCGCCGGGCAGGGTCCACCGGCCGTCGACCCGCTCCCGGACCAGCAACACCCGGCCCGCCTCGTCGAAGACGGCGCCTCGGCAGTCCAGCTTCGGCGTGGCGTGCCCGGTCTCGGCGACGATCGCCTGGTGGAACTGCTCCGGATCGGCGCGGGCGATCATCCCGTACAGCTCGGCGGTCAGCTCCTGGATCCGCCGGTACCGGTCCAGCTCGTACTTGTCGGTCGAGTAGTGGAGCCCGTTCTGCGCCATCGCGCCGAGCTCGATCGCCATCTCGTGCAACCTGCCCGCGACATCCTGAGCCATGCTCCGCATCCTGCCACGCGAACCGGACGGCGGCGGATGGCCGACCGCCGGGTGCCCGCCACCCCGTGGCGACCCCGGCGCCGCCGGAAATGCGGTGCGGTCCGGGCCGGTACCGGCCATCCTCGGCGGATGGACGCGTTGCTGACCGGATCCGGGGGCACCCGGCTGCGCTGGGACCAGCTGCCCGAACGGATCCGCGACGAGGTGCAGCGCCGGCTCGGCGACCGGGTCGTCGCCGCGCACGTGCAGCACGGCGGGTTCTCCCCCGCCTTCGCCGGCCGGCTCCGGCTCGCCGGCGGCGGCCGGGTGTTCGTCAAGGCCGGCAGCGCCGCGCACGACGCGCACATCGGTACCGCGTTCCGGCACGAGGCGCGCGTCGTCGCCGGGCTGCCCGAGCACGCCCCGGCGCCGCGGCTGCGCTGGTGGTTCGACGACGGCGACTGGGTGGTACTGGCGTTCGACGAGGCCACCGGTGCACCACCGGCACTGCCCTGGCGCCGGACCGACCGGGACCGGGTGCTCGCCGCCCTCACCGCGCTCGCGGCCGACCTGACCCCGGCGCCGAAGGTACCGGTGCCCGACCTCGACGACGAGAACGCGTTCCCGCTCGACGGATTCCGTACCCTCGCCGCCGGCCCGACCGAGCAGTTGGCCGCACCAGCAACCGAGCCGCTCGCCGCCGCACCCACCGAGCCGCTCGCCGCAGCACCCACCGAGCCGCTCGCCGCCGCACCCACCGAGCCGCTCGCCGCAGCACCCACCGAGCCGCTCGCCGCCGCACCCACCGAGCCGCTCGCCGCCGCACCCACCGAGCCGCTCGCCGCCGCACCCACCGAGCGGCTCGCCGCTGGGTACCCGTGGGTGGCCGCCGAGTTGGCCACCCTGGCGTCGTGGGAGGCGCGCTGGCCCGAGGTCGCCGGCGGGGACACGTTGCTGCACGGCGACCTGCGGGCCGACAACCTGCTGCTGACCGACGAGCGGGTGCTGTTCGTGGACTGGCCGGGCGCGGTGCGCGGGGTCGCCTGGTTCGACCTGGTGGCGTTCCTGCCCAGCCTGATGATGCAGGGCGGCGGGGACGGGGCGCGGATCCTCGCCACCCACCCGCTCACCGCCGGGGTGGAGCCCGCCGCGCTGACCGCCGGGCTGGTCGCGATCACCGGGTACTTCGTGTCCCAGTCGCTGCTGCCCGCGCCGACCCGGCTGCCGCGCATCCGCGAGTTCCAGCGCGCCCAGGCGCTGTCGGCGATCGATCTGCTGCGCACCCGGCTCTGACCACCTCGGGTGCGGCACCGCTCCGACGGCTGCCGGCCGGAGGCGCCGGCACCGCGGCCGACGGCTGCCCGGCCGGGCCGCCGACCCCGCGGACGCGGCCGCCGTGCAAGGGTGCCGGACGCTCGGGCGCGGGGTGGCATCGTTCCGGACAACGCACGGTACCGTCGCGGGATGGCGGAGTATCACCGGCGGCGGCGCCGGGTGCGGCGGGACGGTTCGCCCCGGCAGCAGCCCGAACCCGACCGGACGCCGCCCGATGCCCGCGCCGGCGAGCCGGCCTCCGGCGACAGGATGACGCCCGCCGGCGAGCCGGCCCCCGCGGACCGGACGGGCTCCGGCGGGGAGGCGACGACCGATGGCCGAACCGCCCCGGCCGACGGTCCCCCGCCGGTCGGGGCGCCACCCGCCACCGATCCGGCGCCATCCCGCGCCACCGATCCGGCGCCATCCCGGCCCGGCGCGGACCGCACCGCCACCCGGCCGCGACCCGGCCCGGACCGCGGCACCCGACCACGAACCGAGGCAGGCCGCGGCACCCGGCCCGAGCCGAACCAGGGCACCCGCTCCCGGCCCGAGCCGGACCAAGGCACCCGGCCCCGGCCCGAGCCGAACCAGGGCACCCGCTCCCGGCCCGAGCCGGACCAAGGCACCCGGCCCCGGCCCGAGCCGAACCAGGGCACCCGCTCCCGGCCCGAGCCGGACCAAGGCACCCGGCCCCGGCCCGAGCCGAACCAGGGCGCCCGCTCCCGGCCCGAGCCGGACCAAGGCACCCGGCCCCGGCCCGAGCCGAACCAGGGCGCCCGCTCCCGGCCCGAGCCGGACCAAGGCACCCGCTCCCGGCCCGAGCCGAACCAGGGCGCCCGCTCCCGGCCCGAGCCGGACCGCGGCACCCGGCCGCGGCCGAAACCCGACGCGAGTGCGCGCCGGCAGCGGCGGCGGCCGGCGGAGACGCCGGTACCGCGACCGCCCCGGCACCACCCGGAGCCGGATCGGCGGGCCGAGGAGCCGCGGCCTCGGCCACGTGCCGGCGACGAAGCGGCGGACGGCGAGCGCGGGCTGCGCGGCCTGGTCGGTGCCGGCAACTCCCAGCTGAACACCGGGGCGGCGCTGCGGGCCCGGGACGCCGCCCGGCCGACCGAGGCCGACCTGACCGCGGCCGAGCGCGACCTGACCATCGTGCGCCGGCACTGGGTGCCGCGCGACCCGGCCTGAGCACGGCGTTCCTGGGCACAGCGAGTACGGCGTTCCGGAAAGGACTGGCATGGCGGAGGATCCGGCCCGGCCGGCGATCGACATCAGCCGGGCGAACCCGGCCCGCATCTACGACTACCTGCTCGGCGGCGCGCACAACTTCGAGGTGGACCGGCGGGCCGGCGACCAGATGCTGCCGACGGCGCGGCAGACCGCCCGGATCAACCGCGGTTTCCTGCGCCGGGCCGTGCGGTTCCTCGCCGAGCAGGGCATCGACCAGTTCCTCGACCTGGGGTCCGGGATCCCGACCGTCGGCAACGTGCACGAGATCGCGCGGCGGGTGAACCCGGCGGCCCGGGTGGTGTACGTGGACAACGAGCCGGTCGCGGTGGCGTACGCGCAGCAACTGCTCGCCGAGGACGCGCAGACCGAGATGGTCGACGCCGACGTCCGCGACCCGGACGCGGTCTGGCGCAGCGAGGCGGCCCGCCGGCTGCTCGACCCGGACCGGCCGATCGCGGTACTGCTCGCCGCGGTGCTGCACTTCGTGCCCGACGGCGACGATCCCGCCGGCATCGTCGCCGGGTACGTCGACCGGGCCGGGACGGGCAGTTGCCTGGCGCTGTCGCATTACACGGCGGACGCTTGGCAGGCCGACCAGCAGCGCAACGCGGACCGCGCCGGCGAGGACTACCGGCGCAACACCAGTACGCCGGTGGTGCCCCGGAGCCGGGCCGAGCTGGCCGCGCTGCTGACCGGACTGGAGCTGCTGCCGCCGGGGATCACCTGGGCGCAGGACTGGCGTCCCGATGCGGCGGAGCCGCCGGCGGGCGTGCACGACATCTACGCCGTGGTCGCGCGCCGGCCCTGAGCGTGCCGCCGGGCGGCGGCTTCAGGGCAGCTGCGGTACCGCGTGGGTCTGCTCGTAGTCGGCGATCTGCGCGATCCGCCGGCGGTGCCGTTCGCCCTGCGAGAACGGCGTGTCGAGGAAGGTACGGACCAGCTCGAGCGCCTGCTCGGCGGGGTGCATCCGGGCGCCGATGCCGACGACGTTGGCGTCGTTGTGCTCCCGGGCCAGCCGGGCGGTCTCGGTGTTCCAGGCGAGCGCCGCCCGCACCCCGGGCACCTTGTTCGCGGCGATCTGCTCGCCGTTGCCGGAGCCGCCGATGACCACGCCGAGGCTGCCGGGGTCGGCGACGACCCGGGCGCCGGTGGCGAGGCAGAAGGCCGGGTAGTCGTCGTTCTCGTCGTAGCTGGTGGCGCCGACGTCGACGACGTCGTGGCCGGTGGCGGCGAGCGCCGTCAGCAGGTGTGCCTTCAGCTCGAAGCCCGCGTGGTCGGAACCGAGGTAGACGCGCATGTCGCCAGTCTGTCAGGCACCGGCACCGGCCGCGTCGGGCGGTGCCCGACACAGCCCAGCCGGGCTGCTATACACCACGCGTATAAACTATGTGTATAGTCGCGACCATGTCGATCGGACTGACGTTGCTGGGCCTGCTGGAGCCCGGCCCGCGGCACGGGTACGACCTGAAACGCGCCTACGACGAGCACTTCGGCCAGGACCACCCGCTGCACTACGGGCAGGTGTACGCGACGCTGTCCCGGCTGCTGAAGAACGGGCTGGTGGAACTCACGGCGGTCGAGCCGGGCGCCGGGCCGGACCGCAAGCGGTACGCCATCACCGACGCGGGCGTCACCGACCTCGCCGCCTGGCTCGCCCGGCCGGAACAGCCCGAGCCGTACCTGCAGAGCACGCTCTACACCAAGGTCGTCCTGGCGCTGCTGAGCGGCCGCTCCGCCGTCGACATCCTGGACGCCCAGCGCACCGCGCACCTCGCGCTGATGCGCACGCTCACCCGGCGCAAGTCCGGCGGCGACCTCGCCGACCAGCTGATCTGCGACCACGCGCTGTTCCACCTGGAGGCGGACCTGCGCTGGCTGGAACTGACCGCCGCCCGACTCGACGCACTCGCCCAGGAGGTCGTCCGATGACCGCACCCACCGTGCCGCCGCTGCTGCGCGGGCACGACCTGCACCGTACGTTCGGGGCGACACCGGCGCTCGCCGGCGCGAGCATCGCGATCCGCCCCGCCGAGATCGTCGCCGTGATGGGTCCCTCCGGGTCCGGCAAGTCGACGCTGCTGCACTGCCTCGCCGGCATCCTGCGCCCGGACAGCGGCGAGGTCCGGTACGGCGAGGTCGACGTCGCCGCCGCCTCCGACCGGGCCCGCAGCGCGTTGCGGCGCACCGAGTTCGGGTTCGTGTTCCAGTTCGGCCAGCTGGTGCCGGAGCTGACCTGCGTGGAGAACGTGGCGCTGCCGTTGCGGCTGGCCGGCGCCCGCCGCCGGGCGGCGGAACGAACCGCGCTCGACTGGCTGCGGCGGCTCGACGTGGCGGAGATGGCCGGCAAGCGGTCCGGCGAGGTGTCCGGCGGGCAGGGCCAGCGGGTCGCGGTGGCGCGCGCGCTGGTCACCGAGCCGCGGGTGCTGTTCGCCGACGAACCGACCGGCGCCCTCGACTCGTACCACGGCGAGCAGGTGATGCGGCTGCTGACCGACGCCGCCCGGCAGAGCGGCGCATCCGTCGTGCTGGTCACGCACGAGCCGCGGGTCGCCGCGTACGCCGACCGCGAGGTCATCGTGCGCGACGGCCGCACCCGGGACGTGGAGCTCGTCGGATGAGGCGGCTGGTACGCGACCTGGCGCTGGGCAGCCGGCTGGTCCTCGGCGGCGGCCCGACGGCCTGGCTGCGGCTGACGTTGACCGCGGTCGGTGTCGGGCTCGGCGTCGCCCTGCTGCTGCTCGCGACCGCGGCGCCGACCATCCTGGCCGGGCACCGGCAGCGCAGCGACGCCCGGGACGTCGTCTACTCCGACGGCCCGGCGACCGCGCGCACCCTACTGGTCCACCAGGCCTCGGACGTCTACCGGGGCCACCCGGTCTACGGCATGCTGGTCCAACCGGACGGCGCCGACCCGTCGGTACCGCCGGGGCTGTCCCGGCTGCCGGGGCCGGGCGAGATGGTGGTGTCGCCGGCGCTGCGCCGGTTGCTCGCCGGCCCGGACGGCGCCGAACTGCGCAGCCGGTACCGATCCCGGGTGGTCGGCACGATCGGCGACGCGGGCCTGTCCGGCCCCCGGGAGTACGCGTTCTACCTGGGCAGCGACCGGCTGACCGGCCGGGGCGAGCGGATCGCCCGGTTCGGTTCCGAGCATCGGTCCCAGCCGCTGGATCCGACCCTGATGCTGCTCACCGTCGTCGGCATCACGGTGCTGCTGGTGCCGGTCACGGTCTTCATCGCGACCGCGGTGCGGTTCGGGTCCGCGGCCCGGGACCGGCAACAGGCGGCGCTGCGCCTGGTCGGCGCGGACCGCGCGATGACCCGGCGGATCGCGTCGGCCGAGGCGCTGCTCGGCGCGCTGGCCGGCCTGGTCGTCGGCGCGGTGCTGTTCGCCGCCGGCCGGCAGCTGGTCGAGTTCGTCACCTTCGACGGGGTCAGCATCTTCGGCTCCGACATCCGCCCCCAGCCGGTACTGGCCGCGCTGGTCGCGGTGGCACTGCCGGTGGCGGCGGTCGCGATCACGCTGATCACCCTGCGCCGGGTGGTGGCCGAACCGCTCGGCGTCGTGCGGCACGCCGCCGGCCGGCGCCGGCGGGTCTGGTGGCGGCTGGTCCTCGCGGTGCTGGGGCTCGCGTTGCTGGCGGTCGCCGGCCTCGGCCCGGCCCGTACCAGCGGCCTGCAGTTGCAGTTCGTCGGGGCGGGCGTGCTGGTACTGCTGGCCGGCGCCGCGGTGCTGCTGCCGTGGTTGGTCGAGTTCGTGGTGCGGCGGTTGCGTGCCGGCGGGGTGTCCCGCCAGCTCGCCGTGCGGCGGCTGCAGCTCGACGGCGGTACCGCGGCGCGCGCCGTCACCGGCATCACGGTCGCGGTGGCCGGCGCGATCGCGCTGCAGACCCTGTTCGCCGGGGTCAGCCACGGCTACGTGCACTCCACCGGGCAGGATCCGAGCCGGATGCAGGTGGTGATCGAAGGCACCGTACCGATGACCGGGGCCGAGCGGGCCGGGCTGGCCACGAAGCTGCGGCACACCGACGGCGTGCGCCAGGTCCGGGCGTACGGCTCCGTTGCCCTCGCCTCGACCGACGACCCGCAGCTGTACTGGCAGGCGGTGGTCGCCGACTGCACCACGTTGCGGGTGTTCGCCGCGCTCGACGACTGCACCGACGGCGACGCGTTCGGGGTCCGAGACACCGAAATCCGGGCACCGCGCCCCGGCGAGCCGGTCCAGCTCGCCGACTCCGGGCACGGCGCCCGGCTGCACCTGCCGGCGGAGCTGCGTACCGTCCGGGCGCGGACCGATCCGACCGGCTCCACCCGTGCCGGGGTGCTGCTCACTCCCGCCGCGGCACGCCGGCTGCCGGTGTTCGGCGGGCGACTGCCGACCGCCGGCTTCGTGGCCACCGACCCGGCCGTGCGGTACGCGTACGACCACGTGGTGACCACGACGATCCGGGTCGACCCGACCGCGTCGGTGTTCTCGTTGAACGCCACCACGGTCGACACCCGGTTCGGCACGGTGCAGCGCGGGCTGCTGCTCGGCGCCACCGCGGTTCTGCTGGTTATCGGTGCGAGCCTGCTGACCACGGTGCTGGAGCAGCTGCGGTCCCGGCGCGGGCCGCTGGCGGTGCTCAGCGCGTTCGGTGCCCGGCGCAGCACGCTGACGATCTCGGTGCTGTGGCAGACCGCCATCCCGATGTTCCTCGGCCTGCTGCTCGCGGTGGCGACCGGCCTGGTGCTCGGCGCCGTACTGCTGCACCTGTCGCACGCCTCGATCTGGTTCGACGCGACCGGCATCCTGGGCCTGACCGGCGCCGCCGCCGCGGTGGTCACCCTGGTCACCCTGCTCAGCGTGCCGGCACTGTGGCGGATGATGCGCCCGGAGGCGATGCGTACCGAGTAGCCACCCGCCGCGGCATCGGACCACGGGTGCCGGGACCGCGACGGGAGCGGGTGTGCCGGGCCGCCGCGGGTCAGGCGGCGGCCCGGCACCACCCGGCGCTGCCGGTCGGCCGGATCAGGCCGGGACCGGGGCCGGGACGGCCGCGGCGGCGCGGTCGAGTTCGGCCGTGCGGCGGGCGATCGCCGGGCCGAGCGCGAGCACCCCGACCGCGGTGACCAGCCCGCCGCAGAGGGCGAACCACCAGACCACCGCCGGGCCGGCCACCGCGTACACGGCGGTCGCCGCGGACAGCGCACCGAACCGGCCCAGGCCCCACACCCAACCGAAGCTGCCCTGGTACCGGCCGCGCGCATCGGCCGGCGCCAGCCCGGCCACGATCGAGTCGGCGATCCCGCTCGCCATCGCCTCGCCGAGCGACCAGACCACCACGGTCACCGCGTACGACCACGGGTGGTGCACCAGGCCGGTACCGCCGACCCCGACGGCGACCAGTACCGAGGCCGCCACGTACACCCGGACCTGGTGGAACCGGGCGAACACCCGGGCGGCGACCGGCTGCAGCAACACCACGAGTACCGCGTTGAGCGCCGCCATCGCGCCGTAGGTGCCGGTGGACAGGCCGTCGTCGCGGATCGCGAGCGGCAGGCACACCTCGGTCAGCGAGTAGATCAGCAGCCCGACGCCGAACAGCGGCAGCAGCGTGCGCAGCAGCGGATCGCGCAGCACCACCCCGTAGCCGCGACCGGAGGTGGTGCCGGTCGGGGCGACGAACCGGCCGGCCGGCAGCAACGCGACCGCGATCCCGGCGAACGCCAGCGAGCTGGCCGCATCCACCGCGAACAGCAGCCAGTACCCGTGCGCGGCGAGGTAGCCGCCGAGCAGGCCGGCGACGGCGGTGCCGATGTTGACCGCCCAGTGCGACAGCGCGAAGGCCGCGCGGCGCCGCGCGACCGGCACCGAGTCGGCGAGCAGGGCGCCCGCCGCCGGGCCGACCATCGATCCGGCCAGGCTGAGCAGCGCGGCGGCGAGCGCGAGCAGCGCCACGTTCGGCGCGGCGAACAGGCAGCCCTGCGCGGCGGCGGTACCGACCAGGCCGCCGAGGATGGTGCCGCGCCGGCCGAGCCGGTCCGCGAGCAGCCCGCCGAGTGCGGGCCCGACCAGGTTCCCGACGCCGAGCGCGGTGAGCACGTACGGGATCTGCGCGGTGTCGATGCCGCGGGCGCCGAGGAAGAAGACCAGGAACGGGGTGACGACGTAGCCGAGCCGGTTGACGACGGTCCCGGCGAACAGGACCCAGGCGGTGCGGGGCAGGCCGCTGAACGTGGTGAGCACGACCGGATCGTCCAGCGACACCTGCGCCGGCACCATCGATTAAGCTCAGACCGAATCCATCGGCGATTCTCGGGGGGTGCGGACCGTTGGTCGCGGCTCCCCGGGGGCCGATGCGGGGGCGCACCGGTCGGGCGGCTCGCGCCGGCAGCGCCGGTCCGGGTCCGGCGCCGCCGACAGCCCATCCCGCGCGCACCGTGGAGGCGACGATGCGATCCGAACTGGCGTTCTCGGCCGACGACCTGGCGCGCACCCGGTTCGCGGTCTCCCCGATGTGGGAGGTCGTCGCGAGCTACCGGCTGCTCGCCTCACCGGCACCGCACCCGCTGCACCAGCCCTGGCTGGAGCAGGTACGGCCGCGGGTGGCCGCCGCCGGCCTGCGCTCCGGGTGGCTCGCCGCGCTGATCCCGGCCGACGGGTACCTGCCCGACTTCCTCACCCCGCTGCCCGACGACCCGGCGCCCACCCTGGCCGCCGAACTCGCCGCGATCCGGGCCACCCCGGACGGCGAGGTGCACGCCGACCTCGACCTGCTCGCCAGCACCGACCCGCGGGTCCGCACCCTGCGGGCGGACCCGCCGACCCGGCTGGCCCAGCTCGCCGACGAGATCGCCACCTACTGGGACCTCGCCCTCGGGCCGTACTGGGCGAAGATCCGGGCGCTGCTCGACGCGGACGTGTTCCACCGGGCTCGGCAGGTCGCCGAGCGCGGCACCGGCGCGCTGTTCAACTCCCTGCACACGACCCTGCGCTGGGACAACAACACGCTGCAGCTGGTACGCCGGCAGTGCGCACTGAACCGGGACCAGATGGGTCCCGGGCTGGTACTGGTGCCCTCGGCGTTCCTCGACCGGGTACTGACCTGGTCGCGCCCGCCGCAGCCGCCGCAACTGGCCTACCCGGCACGCGGTGCGGCGACGCTGTGGGAGCACCGGCCCGTCCCGCACCACGCGGCGATCGCCACGGTGCTCGGCCGGTCCCGGGCCCGGCTGCTGACCGAACTGGAGACACCGGCCTCCACCAGCGACCTGGCCCACCGGACCGGGATCTCGGCGGCCGGCGTCTCGCAGCACCTCACCGCGCTGCGCGACGCCGGCATCGTCAGTACCCACCGGGTCGGCCGGTCGGTGCTCTACGCCCGTACCGCGGTCGCCGAGTCGCTGCTGGCCGGCACCGGCTGAGCCGCCGGGTCAGCCTCCGAGGCCGTTGCGGGGCGCCGCCCGACCCGCCGGGTCAGCCTCCGAGGCCGTTGGCGGGCACCGCCTGACCCCGTTCGCTCGAGCGAAAGGCCCCCAACAGCCGGTCAGGCGGAGGGCAGCTCGGCGGCGAGCAGGCCGGCGCGGGCCTTCGGCGTGAACCAGGTGGACTTGCGCGGCATCCTGGCCCGGTCCAGGTTGACCGCCACGAAGTCGGCCACGCTGACCGGCGCGATCAGCACGGCGAGGTCGGCGCGGCCGGCGTCCACCTCGCCGCGCAGCCAGCTCGCCGGGTAGTCGCCGCCGACGTAGCTGATCCGCTTGTCGGCCGGGTCGAGGTCGAGCACCTCGCGGACCAGCACCGACTCGACGGCGCTGTAGTCCAGCCGGTCCACCACGCCGGCGCCGGCCGGCACCGGCAGCCGCACCGCGTACGAGCCGGCGGCGGTGTGCAGGTGCACGGTGCCGGGCGGCGGTACCTCGGCCGGCCCGGGCAGCGGCGCGACCTCGGCACCGGCGGCGCGCAGCCGGTCCGGCAGCCCCGCCACGTCCGGCACGTCGCGCACCAGCCGGTGGTACGGCTGGATGTGCACCGACTCCGGGGTGGTGACCACCGCGAGGAACCGGGGCAGCCCGCCGACCTGCGCGGCCAGGCTGCGGTGGTTGCCGTCCGCGACGATCAGCTCACCGCCCCCGGCGGCGGCCAGCACCCGGTCCTGGTCGGCGCCGGGGCGAAGCGCCCACACCTGGTGGCTGCGGCCCTGCGGGTCGGTGTCGGTGACGTCCGGGGCGCCGAGCCGGCCGGTCAGTTCGACCAGCAGCGCCTGCAGTTCTGCGCCGGAACCGGTCTGCAGCAGCAGGATCGGGCTGAGCAGGTGACCGATCGCGTCGGCCAGCGCGACCCGCTCCTTCACCTTGGCGACGAACACGTCCTCGTTGCGGATCACCAAGCCGGGCTCGTCCGCACTGGTGGAGATCTGATCGGTGTCGACCAGGCAGAACACCCCGTAGCTGACGGCACCCCCGGCGGCGTCCGGTTCGGTGATCCGGTACAGCCCGACGACCTGTTCGGCGGCCCGGTACCGGCCCTGCTCGCGCAGCGCGGCGAACCGGGCCGCGGCGGCCGGCAGCGAGTCGGTGAACGACTGGCCCGCGGCGACCGCCTCCGGGGTCCGGTGCGGCATCTCGACGGCGAGCGCGCTGGCCGGGTTGGCCCGCACGATCTCGGTGATCTCCCGGTCGTCGGCGAACTCGTCGTAGTTCTGCGCGCCGGTGCCCCCGGCGGATATCCAGGCCCGACCGATCGGGTGCGCCGGCGACTGCATCAAGTCTCCCTGTGGTTCGGCGCCGGAGGTCCCGGCCCCCGGTGCTCGACGCCGGAGGTCCCGGCGCCGGTGGCTCGGTGTCGTCGCCCTGGACGCTACCGGTACCGCGGGTTCCGGTATCGCATCGGCCCGGCGAGGGGCGTTGACAGCGCCGCGGTCAACCACAACCCTCGCTACGGCCGGTGCCCGCGCCCTGCGGCGTACCGGCCCGTCGGCTGCCGGATCCCCACCATCGCACCACCCGGCACTCGACCACCCACACCAAGGCCGGGTACCGGCCGGAAGGGACGATGGATGCTCAAGTCCGCCAGGAAGCGGGTACTGACCGCGGCGGTCGCGCTGGGTGCCGCGCTGGTCGTCGGCGTCGGCGGGGCCAGCATGGCCGGGGCCGACCAGCACGGCGCGGGTCAGGCCACGCCGAAGCACGACTCCTCGATCGAGAACCTCGGCCTGGTCAAGAACCAGATCAAGGCGTACTACGGCGACGACGGGGACCACCAGCCGTCGACCGACTCCGCGTACGCCCGGGACGCCAAGCGGGTCGAGTCGCAGCTCAAGCACTGGTTGATGGCCCGTTCGCACGAGCACGGCAAGAAGGCGCTGGTGCTCGACGTGGACGACACCGTGCTGTCGAACTACCACTACGAGGCGTCGCACGACTTCGGGTACGACCCGGTCACCAACGCCGAGTGCGTCGAGGCGAAGTGCTTCCCGGCGGTGTTCGGCATGCCGAAGCTGGTCACCTGGGCCAGCACCCACGGGTACGCGATCTACTACATCACCGGCCGCCCGCACGACCAGCAGCAGGCGACCCTGGACAACCTGTCCGAGCAGGGCTTCCCGACGCCGGCCGGGCTGTTCACCAAGGTCAAGACCGCGCCGTACCCGAAGTACCTGACCTGCGCACCGAACTGCTCGACGATCGAGTACAAGTCGCTGACCCGGGCGCACCTCGAATCGCTCGGCTACACGATCGTGGCCGCCGCCGGCGACCAGTACTCGGATCTGAAGGGCGGCCACGCGCAGCGCACCTTCAAGATGCCCAACCCGATGTACTACCTGCCGTAGCACCGTCCGGTCGCCGGCGATCCGGGGCATGCCGGGTGACCGCGGTCGGCCGCGGTCACCCGGCGCCGGTCACCACCTGGCGGGGCGGCAGCCGATCACCACGGGGCCGGACCGAGGCGGTCGACGAAGATCCCGGTCGGGCCGTCCGCGTCGAGCGTCGCGAGCCGGACGTACGAGTCGGTGCCCTCGGTGACCGTGAGCGCACCGGTGTGCCCGTTCATGTCGGTCGCCGCGAACTTCTTGTTGGCGATCTCTCCCGGCGTGGCGACGTTGAACTTGATCTCCGGCAGCGCCTTGGCGTACTGGACGGTGATCATGTTCACCGCCACCTTGGACGAGCTGTACGCCATCTCGTGGAACGCCGCCGCCGGCTGCTCCGGGTCGGTGATCACCGCGAACGAGCCGGCGCCGCTGCTGATGTTCACCACCCGCGGGTGGTCCGCGGCGCGCAGCAGCGGCAGGAACGCGTTCGTGACGCGCACCGTGCCGTACACGTTCGTGTCGTAGACGGCGTGCAGCTCGTCGATGGTGACCTCCGCCGGGTGCACCCCGTGGCCCGGCGTGCCGGCGTTGTTGACCAGCACGTCCAGCCGGTCGGTGCGCTCGCCGACCAGCCGTGCCGCGCCCGCCACCGACTCGTCCGAGGTGACGTCGAGCGGGACGAGCACGGCCCGCACGCCGTCCTCGGCGAGCCGCTCGATCGCCGCCTCCCCGCGCCCGACGTCGCGCGAGCCGAGGAAGACCGTCCAGCCCAGCCCGCCGAGGCGGCGCGCCGTCTCCAGGCCGAGTCCCTTGTTCGCGCCGGTGATCAGTACCGAAGTGTGTTCTGGGTTCGTCATGCCACCCGAGACGAGATGGCACCGTGCCGCTGTGACATCCGCGCCCGGCACGTGGCCCGGCTCACAGCGATCCGGCCGGCCACTCGGCCTGCGGCCACTCCGGGTGCGCGGCGGTAGCCTTCGCGGCGGACGGCGGACGGCGGTTCGCGGGAAGACGGGGGTTGCCGGGTGGCCGAGGTCGGCGAGTTCGAGGATCTGCGACCGCTGCTGTTCTCCATCGCCTACCGGATCCTCGGCAGCGTGGCCGAGGCCGAGGACGCGGTGCAGGAGACCTGGTTGCGCTTCGCGGCCTCGACGACGCGGGCCGACTCCACCAAGGCGTACCTGTCGGCCACCGTCACCCGGATCTCGATCGACGTGCTGCGCTCGGCCCGGGTGCGCCGGGAGCGGTACCTCGGGCCGTGGTTCCCCGAGCCGCTGCTGGCCGACCCGTACCAGGATCCGGAGCGCGCCGCGGAACTCGCCGACTCGGTCTCGACGGC
This sequence comes from Actinocatenispora thailandica, assembly GCF_016865425.1. Classification (NCBI taxonomy): domain Bacteria; kingdom Bacillati; phylum Actinomycetota; class Actinomycetes; order Micromonosporales; family Micromonosporaceae; genus Actinocatenispora; species Actinocatenispora thailandica. Next base: position 4,718,953 of record NZ_AP023355.1, read on the forward strand.
GACGCTGGTGCTGCTGGAACGGCTCAGCCCGCTGGAGCGGGCGGTGTTCGTGCTGCGCGAGGTGTTCGCGTTCGACTTCGCACAGATCGCCGCCGCGGTCGAGCGGTCCGAGGCGGCCTGCCGCCAGCTCGCGGTGCGGGCCCGCCGCCACGTGGACGCCGGGCGCCCCCGGTTCACCGCCGAGCCGGGGATGCGGGCGCGGCTCGCGACCGGGTTCGTCGACGCGTTGCGCAACGGCGACGTCGACGGTCTGCGTGCGCTGCTGGCTGCCGACGCCACGATGGTCACCGACGGCGGCGGCCGCGCGCCGCAACTGTCCCACCCGGCGGTCGGCGCGGACGGTACCGCGAAGCTGCTGGCATCGGTGTTCCCGGCGATGTTCCGGATCGGCGTCACGGCGGCACCGCGCGAGCTCAACGGCGAGGCCGGCGCGATCTTCTCGGACCGCGCGGGCCGGGTGCTCTGCACCATGACGCTCGACGTCCGGGAGGGCCGGGTACACGCGGTCCGGTTCCTCATCAATCCGGACAAGCTCGGGCACCTGGGGCCGGTGGCCGACGCGTGGGCACTCGACCGCGAGGTACGGCAGGAGCGCCGGGCCGGCCGGTGACCGGCCGCGCCGAGCCGGGCAACGCACGGCCGGCGACCGGCCGGGGTAACGCGCACGGCCGGTGACCTCCGCGCCGCGGCCCGGCCGACCGGGCCCGGCATGGTCCGGGCACGGCACGGCACGGCACGGCACGGCACGGTCCGGGCACGGCACGGCACGGCACGGCACGGCACGGGCACGGCACGGCACGGCACGGGCCGGGCACGGCACAGGCCAGGCACGGCACAGGCCGGGCACGGCACGGGGCGAGCGGTCGCCGTGGTTCGGGCCGGACGGCCCTCAGTCGAAGATCGGCTCGCGGGTGCGGGTCCGCTTGATCTCGAAGAACCCGTCGGTACCGGCGACGGCGAGCACGCCGTCCCAGAGCCGGCCGGCGGCCTCGCCCTTGGGCGCCGGGCTGATCACCGGGCCGAAGAACGCGATCTGCTCGCCGTCGGCGCCGGGCACGTGGATCACCGGGGTGCCGACGTCGTAGCCGACCGGGTCCATCCCCTCGTGGTGGCTCTCCCGCAGCCGCGTGTCGTACTCGTCGGTCTCGGCCGCGTCGGCGAGGTCGGCCGGCAGGCCGGCGTCGTCCAGCGCGTCGAGCAGCAGCTGACGGTCCTTCTCCTGCTTCTTCACGTGGATCCGGGTACCGAGCGCGGTGTACAGGTCGCGCAGCACCTCGGTGCCGTGGGCCTGCTCGGCGGCGATGCAGACCCGCACCGCGCCCCACGTGTTGGCGAGCATGGTGCGGTATCCGTCCGGAATGTCCTTGTCCTCGTTCAGCACCGCGAGACTCATCACACGGAACCGGATCCGGACCGGGCGGACCTGTTCGACCTGCAGCAGCCATCGGGACGCCAGCCAGGCCCACGGGCAGGCCGGGTCGAACCACATGTCGACGGTGCTGGCATCGTGCGGGGTTTCAGGCACTCTGTCCTCATCTCCACGCTGCGGCCCGGCCGCGTCGCGCCGGGCCGCTCGGTTGTCGTCGGACGATTCTGTTGCCGTTGACAATATTGCTCCCGCAACATTGCCCGCCAGCAGCTACCGCAACCAAGCCGTGTCCGACGGGACCCTGCACGGTGGTACATGCCTCGTGGAACACTCGCCTAGGAGATACGAAGGAAACGCTTCCGGCCGGCGACGATGCCACCTCCCCCAGCGGGCGGCCTCCGCGGGCCGACTGGCGCACCAAGGAGGAGACTTGCCTGGCATCCACAACCTGGCACGCACCGAGGCCGTCGAACGGGCCCGGCTGCTGTCCGAGGTGACCTACCGGGTCACCCTCGACCTGACCGACGGCGCGGGCACACCCAGCGAGGGCACCTTCTCCTCCCGCAGCGAGATCCGGTTCCGCTGCGCGGAGCCGGGTGCCGCGACGTTCGTGGAGATCTCGGCGCAGACCCTGCGGTCCGCCACCCTCAACGGCACCGCGCTCGACCTGTCCGGCTACGACCCGACGAAGGGCCTGCCGGTGCCCGGCCTCGCCGCCGAGAACGAACTCGTGGTCGAGGCCGACTGCGTCTACTCGACGTCCGGCCAGGGCCTGCACCGTGCCCTGGATCCGGTCGACGGCGAGGTCTACCTCTACTCGCAGTTCGAGACCAACGACGCGCAGCGGGTGTTCGCCTGCTTCGACCAGCCCGACCTGAAGGCCCGGCACACCTTCGTGGTGACCGTGCCCAAGCACTGGCGGGTCGTCTCGAACTCGCCGGTCGCCGACGTCACCGAGCTCGACGCCGGCAAGGTCGTCACGTTCAGCGAGGGCGCGACGATGAGCACCTACGTCACCGCGGTCTGCGCCGGCCCCTACCACGAGGTACGCGACGAGCACGACGGCATCGACCTCGGGGTGTACTGCCGGTCCAGTCTCGCCGAGCACCTCGACGCGGACGACATCCTGACCATCACCAAGCAGGGCTTCGACTTCTACCACTCCCAGTTCGGGGTGCGTTACCCGCTGCCGAAGTACGACCAGCTGCTGGTGCCGGAGTACAACGCTGGCGCGATGGAGAACTTCGGCTGCATCACCATCTCCGAAGAGCACTACCTGTTCCGCTCGCAGGTCACCGACTTCGAGTACGAGCAGCGCGCCAACACGATCCTGCACGAGCTGGCGCACATGTGGTTCGGCGATCTGGTGACCATGCGCTGGTGGGACGACCTGTGGCTGAACGAGTCGTTCGCCGAGTGGGCCAGCCACTGGTGCAACGCCGAGGCGACCCGGTTCTCCGACGCCTGGACCACCTTCCTCGCGCTGCGCAAGCGCTGGGGGTACGGGCAGGACCAGCTGCCCACCACGCACCCGGTGTACACCGACGTGCCGGACGTGGAGACCGTCGAGGTCAACTTCGACGGCATCACCTACGCCAAGGGCGCGAGCATCCTGAAGCAGATCGTCGCGTACGTCGGGCGGGACGCGTTCGTGGCCGGGCTGCGGGCGTACTTCCCGAAGCACGCGTGGGGCAACGCCACCTTCGACGACCTGCTCGGCGCGCTGGAGGAGGCGTCCGGCCGGGAGCTGCGCGACTACGCCTCGCAGTGGCTGACCACCGCGCAGGTCAACACCCTGCGCCCGGAGATCACCCTGGACGGCGACGACTACGGCACGGTGGCGGTGCTGCAGGAGGCGCCGAAGGACTACCCGACGCTGCGCACCCACCGGCTCGCGATCGGCCTGTACGACCTGGACAACGGCAAGTTGGTGCGGCGCAAGCGGGTCGAGCTGGACGTGTCCGGCGAGCGCACCGAGGTCGCCGAGCTGGCCGGCGAGCGCGCCGCCGACGTGCTGCTGGTCAACGACGACGACCTGACGTACGCGAAGATCCGGCTCGACGAGCGCTCGATGGCCACCATCGTCGAGCACGTCTCGGACTTCGCCTCGTCGCTGCCGCGCGGCCTGGTCTGGGCCGCCGCGCAGGACATGCTGCGCGACGCCGAGATGCCGGCCCGCCAGTTCGTCCGGATGGTCGCCGCCGGCATCGGCTCCGAGGCCGACGTGAACCTGGTGACGATCCTGGCCCGCACCGCCCGGCAGGCGGTCAACCTGTACGCCGACCCGGCGTGGCAGGACGAGGGCCGCACCCTGCTCGCCAGCACGTTCGCCGGGGCACTGCGCGACGCCGAACCGGGCAGTGGTCGGCAGCTCACCTTCGCCCAGGAGTACGCCGCGCTGGCCCGCACCGGGGCCGACCTCGCCGTACTCAAGGGCTGGCTGGCCGGCGAGGGCGTGCCGGACGGCCTGACCGTGGACACCGACCTGCGCTGGCACCTGCTGCACAGCCTGGTCGCGCTCGGCGAGTACGGCACCGCCGAGATCGACGCCGAACTGGCCCGGGACAACACCGCGAGTGGCCAGCGGCAGGCGTCGGTGGTCCGCGCCTCGCTGCCGGACGCGGACGCGAAGGCGGAGAGCTGGGCGAAGATCACCACCGACACCTCGCTGCCGAACTGGCTGCAGCGCGCCATGCTGCAGGGCTTCTGGCACACCGCGCAGCTGGAGCTGCTCGCCCCGTACCGGGACCGCTACTTCGCCGACGTGGCCGACGTGTGGGAGCGCTTCGACGGTGAGGTCGCGCAGGTGTTCGCCATCCTGGGCTACCCGAGCCTGCTCGTCGACGACGCCACCGTGGCCGCCACCGACGCCTGGCTGGCCGGCGAGCACCCGGCGCCGCTGCGCCGGCTCGTCGCCGAAGGCAAGGACGGCGTGCAGCGCGCGCTGCGCGCCCGCGCCTGCGACACCGCCGCGAGCTGACCGCCGCCCGCACCGACCGGAGCCCGCCCCGCCGTTCGCGGGGCGGGCTCCGCCATTCGCGGGGCGGGCTCCGCCGTTCGCGGGGCGGGCTCCGCCGCGTCCGGACCCGGGTTGGCCGCCCCGATCGCGGCTTCGCGAGCGAGCACCGCCGCGAGCCTCGACGCCACGTCCGACCAGGACCGCCGCGGGTCACGGAACGAGGACCACCGCCGCGGTGCGGCCCGGTTGCGCGGCCCGCGCGTACGCCGCGGCGATCTCGGCGAGCGGGAACTCCTCCACCGCCGGCAGTTCCAGCTCGCCGACCGTGGCGAGCTTGGCCAGCTCCGCCAGTACCGCCCGATCGCTGTAGGCGGAGAGCGCGGTGGTGTGGGTTCCGCGCAGCGCCACCGGCAGCGGCAGCGCCGGCTGCACCGACAGGTACCGGCCACCGGGGCGCAGCGCGTCGAGGGCCGGCGCGTCGAGCCCGGCAGCGTCCAGCACCCCGTCGACACCGCCTGGTACCAATGCCCGTACCGCATCCGGCCAGCCCGCCGAGGTCTCCACCACGTGGTCGGCGCCGGCCGGGGCGCGATCGGTACTGCCGGGCCGGACGGCGGCGACCACCCGCAGGCCGCGCCGCCGGGCGAGGGTGCTGGTGAACCGGCCGACCGCGCCAGCGGCGCCGGTGACCAGCAGGGTGTCCCCGGCCGGCAGGTCCAGCCGGTCCAGGCCCTGCCACCCGGTCGTCGCGTTCAGCGGGACCGCGGCGGCCCGGAGCGGGTCGAGTCCGGCCGCGGGGGCGACCGCGGTGGCGTCCAGCACCACCAGTTCCGCGTGGCTGCCGGTCGCCGCCGACAGCCGGTCCCGGAAGCCGAACACCGCCTCGCCCGGTGCCAGGGCGTCGACGCCGGTGCCGACCGCGTCGATCGTGCCGGCGACGTCCCAGCCCAGCCCGGCGGCGGCCCGGTCGCCGAAGAACCCGTGCTGGGTCGCCAGGTCCACCGGGTTGACCGCCGCCGCGGCCACCCTGATCCGCACCTGGCCGGCCGCTGGCACCGGGTCCGGAACCTGGGAGACCGCCGGACCGTCGGTACCGCGTGTCGCTGCGCGCATCGTCACTCCTTCGTCGAGCCGGGTGGTGCGCACCAACGTAGAGTCCGCTACTCTCCATTGGGAAGTAGGCACCCGAGAGTGCGTAACGAGAGTGCAGGTGCGCCATGGCGACGACGACGGCCACTCAGCGCAGGGCCGAGGCGAAGCGGGAGTACGACGCGTTTCTCGCGGTCTGCCCGTCCCGGCAGTTGCTGGACGCGATCGCCGACAAGTGGGTCACCCTGGTTCTGACCGCGCTGGATGCGGGCCCCGCGCGGTACTCGCAGCTCAGTCGGCAGATCGCCGGGGTCAGCCAGAAGATGCTGACCCAGACGCTGCGGACGCTGGAACGCGACGGCCTGGTCGAACGCACCGTCACGGCGAGCGTGCCGGTCCGGGTCGACTACGCGCTGACGCCGCTCGGCGCGAGCCTGGTCGCGGTGATCGCACACCTCAAGGACTGGGCCGAGGTGCACATGCCGGACGTCCAGCAGTCCCGCCGCCGGTACGACCGCCGCGCCCGCGACGCCGGCTGACCGCCACGATCCGGCGACCACCGAGCGCACCGCGCGGCGTCTGCACCCTGTCGCGAACCCGGTGTGCTCGGCGACCGGGACGGCGTGCGGCCCGATGCGACACGCGCGGGAATCCGACAGCGCACGCGTTCGGATCGGTACCAGAATCGGCACTGGACGTTGTCGGCCAGACCAGTAAGGTGAGCGCCATGTCGGCACCAAGCAACGTGTGCAGCACGTGCCTCGGGTCCGGTGAGGTGCTTCAGATGCACGCCGCCGTCGTGGACGGCCGCTACCGCACCGTGCAGGGGTTCGTGCCGTGTCCGCGCTGCGGCGACCCCGAAGCCGGTGTCCAACAACGCCCCCGCATCGGCCCCAACCGCCGCTCCGTCAACTGATCCGCGTACCTCGCCGACTTGCCGCACGATCGGATCAGATCGAATTTGGTCTGACGGTGACGTGCGAAGACGGAAGCGAGCCGGGCTCCGGGCGTTCGCTGGCAAGCCGCGCCGGGGCGCCGGGTGCGAACGCACCCGAGCCTCGAATCGGCGCAGTCCAGCGGGCGTCTGGAGCGCGGCGCAGCGCAGCGGGCGTCTGGAGCGCGGCGCAGCGCAGCGGGCGTCTGGAGCGCGGCGCAGCGACGCTTACGGAACTCGGGCTTGGTCGCTCAGCATGCGGAGGCCGGTGACGATCCCACCGGCGAGGTCGCCGCCGGAGAACGCCGCGGTCATCGACAGCGCGGCGAGCGCGCAGACCCGGTCCGGCAGCTTCCTGGCCGCGGACTGTCCGGTCACGATCTCGACGACCCGCTGGTTCGGCGACACCGCGAGCAGCACGCCGACGTCGGGGTTGGCCAGCCGGTCGTGCAGCTCGTCGGCGGCGCGCCGGTGGTCGTCGCCGTCGAGCTCGCCGACGTAGATGCTGAACGCCAGACCGGACTGCTCGTCGGCGGCCCGCAGCGCCTCGTCGAGCCGCACCAGCTGACCGCCGGTGAACGGACCGTCGGCGACCCCGTCGAACAGCGAGCCCCGGGTCGGCGGATGCTCGACCGGCTCACCGTGACTGGTGACGTGCGGCTCGGCCAACTCGTGCCGGCCATTGTCGGAGGTGGTCATCGCTGCCTCACCAACTGCCACTTGCGCCCCCCTTGACACCGCGGCCAGCGCCACCGGTGGTGGCGACCGCGCCAGACCCGCCGGAGGCGGCACCGGCTACAGAGCTGCCGGAGGCGGCACCGGCTACAGAGCCGCCGGCGGGGAGCATCGCGGTACCGGCCGCGGCCGGCTCCGGCGCGTCGTCCGCGGTCAGGATGCGCTCCGGCGACGCCAGGAACCACACCGGCGCGAACTCGAACGGCCGACCCGGCCGGTATCGGCGGGAGCGACGCGAACCGGCGCCGTACACCGCGGCGGCCAGCAGCAGGAACACTCCGACCGGGATACCGACGAAGACGAGCACAACTTCCCAGACTGTCACAGGCTCAACGCACCTCGCCTCGTTGCGACCCTCGCCGACTCGTCCGGTCGGCATGACCGATGCTCCGTCAGCGGGGCTCGGTGACCAACGAACGTGGACCGAGATTCACCGTAGCCGAGGGTAGCTTGGTCCAGATGGGCGGGTGCCGGTCTTTCCACCCGGCCGCGTCGTGCAGGGCGGATGCCGCCGCGAGCAGCCGAGCGTCGTCGCCCAGCGGAGCCGACAGTTGCACGCCGACCGGCAGCCCGTGCCGGTCCGCGCCGACCGGCACGCTGACCGCCGGCGCGCCGGACAGGTTGTGCACCGAGCAGTACGGCGACAGCGCGGTCTGCGCGTCGAAGTCCTCCGCCGGGCTCATCTCGGTGAAATGCCCGATGCCGACGCCGGGCCGGGCCAGCGTCGGCGTGAGCACCAGGTCGTAGCCGGCCAGCCTGGCCGCCGCGGCGCGCACCGCCGCGAGCAGCCGGCCGTGCGCGGCGAGCAGGTCCGCGGCGGAGTGCCGCGCCGCCTCCGCGGCCATCCACCGCGCCATCTTGCCGACCGCGTCGGCGCGGCCGAGCAGGCACGCCACCACCCGGAAGTCGGCGAGCAGCGCCGGATCGTACGGCCCGGGTACCTCGACGACGTGGTGGCCGAGCCCGGTGAGCAGCTCCGCCGCCCGCCGGTAGGCGGCGACGCAGTCCGGGTGCACCGCGGTGTCGAACAGCGGTGGGTCCAGGTACGCCGCGACCCGCAGCGGACCGGTCGGCCGCAGCGCGGCGGCCCGGTAGCCGCCGTCGGGCGGCGACGGCGGCAGGTACGGCTCCCCCGCTGCCGGCACGGCCATGGCGTCGAGCAGCGCCGCCGCGTCCGGCACGGTGCGCGCGATCGGCCCCTGGCTGGCCAGCCCGAACCCGCCGGAGCCGGGCACCAGCCCGCGGCTCGGCTTGTACCCGACCAGCCCGCACAGCGCGGCCGGTACCCGCAGCGACCCGCCGCCGTCGCTGCCGTGCGCCACCGGTACCAGCCCGGCGGCGACCGCCGCGGCCGCGCCGCCGGACGAGCCGCCCGGGCTGGCACCGCGCCGCCACGGGTTCGCGGTCGGCACGAAGCCGGCCGCCTCGGTGTACAGGGTGCTGCCGAACTCGCTGGTCGCGGTCTTGCCGAGGCTGATCGTGCCAGCGGCCCGCAGCGCCGTCACCACCGGCGCGTCGGCGTCCGGCAGGTGCTGCGCGAGCGCCACACAGCCGTACGAGGTGGGCACGCCCGCGGTCGCCGCCAGGTCCTTGATCGCGGTCGGTACGCCGTGCAGCGCGGGCAGCGGCTCGGCCATGGTGACCGCCACCTCGGCGCGCTTCGCGGCGTCCCGGGCGGCCTGGTCGGTGACCGTGACGAACGCGCCGATCCGGGTGTCGAACGCCTCGATCCGGGCAAGATAGTGCTCGACCAGCTCCACCGGGGACAGCTCGCCGGATCGGATGGCCGCGGCCTGTTCCAGCGCGGTCAGCTCGTGCGGTTGGGTCACGCGGCCACCGTAATCGCGCCGCTCGGCCGGCGCGTCGGGGCCGGGCGCGGTGTGCACGCCGTCTCCGTCCGGCGGCCCCGAACTGCGGTCACCGGGCCGGCGGGACGAACTGCGAGGATGGCGGGATGGAGAGCGTGGACTTCGGGCTGGCGGATGCGCTGCAACGGGATGCGGCGGATCCGCTGGCGGGGTGGCGGGACCGGTTCGTGATCGAGCCGGACGGGCCGATCTACCTGGACGGCAACTCGCTCGGCCGGTTGCCGGTGGCGGCGGTCGACGAGCTCGCCGCCGCGGTCCGCGGCGAGTGGGGCGGCGAGCTGATCCGCGGCTGGTCGCACTGGATCGAGCTCGGCCGCGAGGTCGGTGACCTGCTGGCCGGCCCGGTCCTGGACGCCGAGCCGGGCGAGCTGGTGCTCAGCGACTCGACCAGCGTCAACCTGTACAAACTGGCCGCGGCGGCGCTGGCGGCCCGCCCGGACCGGCACGTCGTGGTGGTCGATGAGGACAACTTCCCCACCGACCAGTACCTGCTGCAGTCGCTCGCGGCCGAGCGCGGCCTGACGCTGCGACCGGTCACCGCCGACCTCGACAACGGGCTGGACACCGCGCAGGTGGTCGCCGCGCTGGACGACGACGTGGCGCTGGTGCTGCTGTCGCACGTCGCGTACCGGTCCGGTGCGATCGCCGAGCTGCCCGCGATCACCGCCGCCGCGCACCGGGTGGGTGCCCTGGTGCTGTGGGACCTGTGCCACTCGGTCGGATCGGTACCGGTGCCGTTGCGGGCCGCCGAGGTCGACCTCGCGGTCGGCTGCACGTACAAGTATCTCAACGGCGGCCCCGGCTCGCCCGCCTTCCTGTACGTGCGGCGCGAGTTGCAGTCGGTGCTGCGGCAGCCGATCACCGGCTGGTTCGGCCAGGCCGACCAGTTCGGCATGGACTCGCGCTACGCCCCGGCGGACGGCATCGACCGGTTCCTGGTGGGCACCCCGCCGGTGCTCTCGGCGTACGGCGCGCGGGCCGGCGCGCGGATCGCGGCCGAAGTGGGCATCGAGCCGGTGCGCGCCAAGGGCATGGCGCTGACCTCGTACGCGGTGGAGTTGTACGACACGTGGCTGGCCGAGCACGGCTGCCGGCTGGCGAGCCCGCGCGACGCGGCCCGGCGGGGCGCGCACGTCACGCTGCATCACCCGAACGCCTGGCAGCTGTGCCAGGCCTGGCAGGACGCCGGCGTGCTGCCCGACTTCCGCACCCCGGACCGGCTGCGCATCGGCTTCGCCCCGCTCTACACCCGCTTCGCCGACGTGTACGAGGCGTTCCACCGGCTGCGCGAGATCCTCGCGAGCGGCAGCTACCGCTCGTACCCGGAGCAGCGCAGCCGGGTCACCTGATCGCCACCGCGGGTGCCTGCTTCGTCGACGCAACGCGAGAGTTCGCGACGGAGTCAACCCTTTCCGCTCAGGCAGGCATTGAAGGGACGTGAACACTTCCGCGCCCATCGGCCAACTCGATGGCAGGAAGTACCCCCGACCGAAGGGCACGTCCATGCGACGAGAGCGGAGAAGAAGGACGACGGCCGCGGTGCCCCGCCGCTGGCGCACGCTGCTGGCCGGCGGGACGGTGGCCGCGCTGCTCGGGCTGCCCGCGCCGGCAGGTGCGGCCCCGACGGCACCGATGACCGCGGCGGCGCTGCCCACCACCGGTAGCACGACCGTGACACTGCCGACCGGCGACCACGTCACCGTCGACGGTGCCGGCAGCGGCACCCCGACCTACACCGTCGAACCGAGCCGGTACGGCGGCGTGCACTCGCTGCAGACCGCCGCCGGCGACCACTACGTCGTGCCGGCGGTCGCCAGCCCCTACCTGGGCCGGCAACTGGACCTGTCGCTGTTCGACGTGACCACGATGGCCGCGCGCGGCATCGACGACGGGGCGCGGATCCCGGTCCGGTTGTCGTTCGCCGACGGGGTGACGCCGACGGCGCCGGCCGGGGTCACGTTCACCGCGGTGCACGGCACGTCCGCGCACGGGTACCTGACCGCGAAGTCGGCGAGCGCGTTCGCCGCCGCGGCCCGGCACCGGATCGGTGCGGACGTCGCCGCCGGCCGCGCGCCGGGCAGTACCCCGCTGTTCCCCGGGCTGACCAGGATGAGCCTGGATGCGCCGAGCGTCACGCCGGACACCGTGACGCCGCACTACCCGCTGCACACGTTGCAGGTCAACGGGATCGACTCGGACGGCAACGCGCCGGACTACCTGCCGGTGTTCATCACCAACACGGACTCGATGGCCCGCGCGGACGTGGTCGTGGAGTTGCAGGGGTCGTCGGAGCGGGTGATGCTGCCGGCCGGGCACTACACCGCGGAGAGCTTCAGCGACGAGTTCGACGCGCAGGGCAACCAGACGAAGAACCTGACCGTCGTGATCAACGACTTCACCGTCGCCGCCTCCACCACCCCCAGCCAGGTCACCGTCGACCTGCGTACCGCGACGTCGCCGGTCACCGTGCACTCGCCGAAACCGGCCGACCAGGACGTACTGCTGGTGACGTACTACCGTTTCGACGCGACCGGCGCCGGCATCGCGTTCCAGAACAGCCAGTGGAGCGACACGCCGATCTACGTCAACCCGCAGCCCGCGGCGACCACCGGCAGGCTGCACTACGTGGTGCAGTGGAGCGGCTCACCGGCCGATCACGCCTACCGGTACGACGTGGCGTTCGCCTCGGACGACGGCGTCGCGGCCGACCAGAGCCACCAGGTGCGGCCGGATCAGCTCGCCACCGTGCATCACCACCTGTACGCCGACCCCGGTTTCCCCGGCGAGCGGGCGACCCTGCTCAGCGGGCCGACCGACGCACAGGTCGCACCGGAGTGGGGCGCGGCCAACCAGAGCAGCCCCGCCTACTCGTACTCGCTGCCGGCCGACGTCACGCAGTACGTCGGCACCGCGGACGGCGGGCAGTGGAGCTTCGGGTACGGCCCGCCGTGGACCGGCCTGTCCGGGGACGCGCACACCTACCGGGCCGGGCACGACTACTCGCTGAACTGGGGTCGCGGCCCGGTAGCCGCCGGGCTCGGCCAGTACACCGGCGCCCAGCACGTCTGCTACTCGTGCGGTGCCGGTGACGCGCTCTCGCTCGGGATGCCGGCGCAGCACGACAGCGTGCCGGACCACACCAGCGGCTCGTTCCGGAACCCGCCGGACGCCCACTTCACCCTGTACCGCAACGGAACGAAGGTCGCCGACCAGGACGGCGCGCTCGGCGCCACGCTGACCGGGGTACCGGACGGCAGCGCCACCTACCGCGGGGTGCTCGACACGAGCCTGCCCAGCGACATCGGCTACACCCTGTCGACCGCGACGCACACCGAGGTGACCGTCCGGTACGCGCCGGGCGCCACCGGGCATCCGCTGTCGGCCGGCAACTACTGCGCCGTGCAGGACGGTGACACGCCCTGCCAGGTGTTGCCGGTGCTGACCCTGAACTATCGGCTGGCGGTGGACCGCAGCAACACCAGTTCGGCCGCGATCCAGACGATGCGGCTGCGGGTCGGGCACGTCAGCTACGACGGCGTCGGGTCCTCCTCGCCGATCACCTCGGCGACGGTCGCCGTCTCCTTCGACCACGGCGCCAGCTGGCGGCCCGCGGCCGTCGTCGGGGCGGCCGGCCGGTACGCGGTGGCCTGGCACAACCCGGCCGGTGCGGCGGGCACCGCGCCGATGTTGCGGGTGCGCGCCGCCGATGCGAACGGCGACGCGATCGACCAGACCGTCACCGCCGCGTACCAGCTCGCGGCGGCCCAGTGAACCCCTCGGAGGTGACCAGGATGCGAAGCTTCCCGATCGGCCGTACCGCACTGGTGACGGCACTGATCGCCGCGGCGGCCGGGCTGTCCGGTGCTACCGCACCGGCGACGGCGAGCAGCGCCTCCGGTGCGGTGCGCGACGTCTGCCCCACCGCCCGGCCCGGTCAGGTCCGCTGCCTGGCGAAGGTCCGCACCGACCGGCACGGCGGGCGCGGCGTCCGCGATCTGGCGGCGCCGCCCGCCGGGTACGGCCCGGCCGACCTGCGGTCCGCCTACGACCTGCCAGCCACCGGCGGGGCGAACCAGACCGTCGCCGTCGTGGACGCGGGCGACGCCGCGAACGCCGAGGCAGACCTCGCCGTCTACCGGGACACGTACGGACTGCCCGCGTGCACCACGGCCAACGGCTGCTTCCGGAAGGTCAACCAGGCCGGCCAGCCGAGCCCGCTGCCGGACGACCAGGGCTGGTCGGTCGAGATCGCGCTGGACCTGGACATGGTGTCCGCGGCCTGCCCCGACTGCCACATCCTGCTGGTCGAGGCCGACGACGCCGGCTACGGCCCGATGGCCGCCGCGGTGGACACCGCCGCCGCGCTCGGCGCCACCGAGATCTCCAACAGCTACGGGGGCGGTGACTACAACGGCGTCGACCAGTACGCGGCGAGCTACCGGCATCCCGGTGTCGCGGTCGTCGCGTCCTCCGGCGACTCCGGCTACGGCAACCCGTCCGCCCCGGCCGAGTACCCGAGTGTCGTCGCGGTCGGCGGGACCAGCCTGCGCCGCGCCGACAACGCCCGCGGCTGGTCGGAAAGCGCCTGGAGCGCGTCGGGGACCGGATGCTCGGCCTACCTCGCCAAACCGGCCTGGCAACACGACCCGAACTGCCCCAACCGGATGATCGCCGACATCGCGGCGGTCGCGGACCCGGACACCGGGCTGGCGGTGTACGAGACCGGGCAGGCGACCGGCTGGATCGTGGTCGGCGGCACCAGCGCGTCGTCCCCGCTGGTCGCCGGGATCATCGCGCTGGCCGGCAATCCGGACCGCTACCCGGACGCGTCGTACTTCTACGCGCACGCCGACCAACTGCACGACATCGTCACCGGCGCCTCCAGCGGGATCGACTGCGGTGGCGACTACCTGTGTACCGCCCTGCCCGGTTACGACGGGCTGACCGGCAACGGCACGCCGAACGGCATCGCCGCCTTCTGACCCGTCCCGGCAGCGGCCGGTACGGCAGGTGCCACCGACCGCCGGCCACCGGTCCGGTACGGCGGGTGCCCCGGGCAGTGCGGCTGCGGCTGCGGCTGCGGCTGCCCAGGGTGGCCGACCGCCCGACCGACCGACCGCCCGGGGCACCCGTGCCCCGCCACCCGCGCACAGAGCAGGGCACGGAGCCGGGACCGGGGCACGGCGCCGGGGGCACGCCAGGACCGGGCCACCGCGCCAGGAGCGGGGCGCCCGGAGCGGGGGCCGGGCCGCGGGTCGAGAGGCGGTCAGGCCAGCGCGATGAGCACGACGGTGCCGGCCGCGGCGGCGAGGCCGACGGCCTGCCCGCGGCCGATCCGCTCCCGCAGCACCAGCATCGCGGCCAGCACGGTCAGCGCCGGGTACAGCGAGGTGACCACGGCCGCGATGGACAGCAGCGTGCGGTGGGTGGCGAGGACGAACAGCACGGTGGCGCCGCCACCGAGCACGCCGACGCTGGCACCCGGGGCGACCTGGCGGGCCGGCAGCCGCAGGGCGGCGCCGACCAGCAGCGCGGCGAGCAGGATCGTGCCGGTGGCGACCAGCTGCCCGGCGGCGAGCGGCCACAGCCCGGCGTCGTGCGGCACCCGGTCGAGCGCCACGAACAGCAGCGCGAAGCCGGCCCCGGCCAGCAACCCGTCGACCACCCCGGAGCGTCGCTTCGCGGGCGGGGCCGACGGCCCGCGGGCCGGTGACCCCGGCCTCCCGGCAGGGCCCGGCACGGTGGTACCCGACACCGCCGGGTCCGCCACCATGGCCGGCGACGCGGAGCCGGACACGGCCGCGGCGCGCGGGGCCGGGGCGGCGGGCTGCGGCCCGGCCGGGGCATCCGCGCCGCGGGAGATGAGCGCGACGGCCGGGAGCGCGAGCAGGATGCCGGCGACCGCCAGCGGCGCCGGCCGGTCCCCCTCGGCGACCCCGACCAGTACCGGCAGCCCGGCGGAACCGACCGCGGACAGCGGCGCCACCACGCTCATCCGGGCCGAGCCCAGGCCGCGGTAAAGGAACACGGTGCCCAGGCCGTTGCCGATGCCGGACAGCGCGCCCCAGGCGAGCGCCGCCGCCGCCGGCAGGCCGTTCCCGGCGATCGCGGCGACCGCCGCCACGACGAACAGTGCCGCGCACTGCGCCACGACCGCCACCGCGTACGGGCTGGCACGCCGGGACAGCAGCCCGCCGAGGAAGTCCGAGCTGCCGTAGCAGGCGGCGGCGCAGAGCGCGAGGACGATACCCACGACCAGAAACCTACGTGCCACCCCGGACAGCCTTGGCGCACCGCCCGGAATCCGGCGCGGGCCGGGACGCCCGGCCGGGCCCGGTCAGGCGGTGGCCTCGCCGAGCCGGAGCGGGTCGGTGCGCTGCGCGGGCAGGCCGAGCCAGGACGCCCAGCGCGGATCCGGGGTGCGGTGCCCGAGCACCCGCCAGGCCGGGCCGGTCGGTGCGACCGGCGCGGTCCGCAGCCGCCAACCCATCTCGGCCGGGGTGCGATCGCCCTTGCGGTGGTTGCACCGCGCGCACGCGGCCACCACGTTCTCCCAGGCGTGCGGCCCGCCGCGGCTGCGTGGCAGCACGTGGTCGATGGTCTCGGCGGGACCGTCGCAGTACGCGCAGACCCCGCGGTCCCGGGCGAAGATCGCACGGCGGGTCATGCCGATGTGCGCCCGGTACGGCACCCGGACGTACCGGGTGAGCCGGACCACGCACGGGGTCGGCAGGACACGTCTGGCGCTGTGCAGGAATCCGTCGCCGTCGCTGACCGCGGTCGCCTTGGCGGCGAGCACCAGCACGGCGGCCCGGCGCACCGACACGACGCACATCGGCTCGTACGTCGCGTTGAGCACCAACGCCCCGTAGCTGGTGGAGGGCCGTAACCCGGACATCGCCCCACCTCCGTCCGCGCCCATCCTCCCCGACCAGGGCGCCGGATGCACGTACTAATCGGGTTACGAACCGAGCGGCCGAGCCGCCGCGAGGTCGGACGGCGGGGCGGAGGTGGTGTGCGCGCGGCGCCGGCGGTCACGTACCGTCGGCGCGGCGCCCGGTCGCTCCGACCGCCGATCGCGGCGTCCCGTGACGACCCGCTACCGAGGGAAGGTGCCCATGTTGTCCGCGGAAGCGCTGGTTTCCGCTGCGCCGCTCGCCCTGAAACTGGCCGGCAAACCCGACTGCGCGAACGATCCGAACTCGTTCTGCCAGACCGTGTGGAACTGGACCGGCCACAATCCGAGCCTCGGCTGGCTCGCCGCGAGCAGTGAATGGCTGCTGGTCAAGCCGTTCCGGATCATCCTGATCCTGGTCGTGGCGCTGCTGGTGCGCTGGTTCCTGCACCGGATGATCCGACGGTTCACCCGGAGCAAGGACAACTACAGCACCCCGGCGGTACTGCGTCCGCTGAAGGAGCGGGTGGACGCGTCGCTCCGGGAGAACGGCGTGCTGTCCGAGCGGCGTCGGCAACGCTCCGCGACGATCGGATCGGTGCTGCGCAACGTCACCTCGATCGTGGTCTTCTCGATCGCCGTGATGATGATCCTCAGCGAGCTGGGGATGGACCTCGCGCCGCTGCTGGCCAGCGCCGGCATCGCCGGCGTCGCCCTCGGTTTCGGCGCGCAGTCGCTGGTCAAGGACGTCATCTCCGGCATGTTCATGCTGCTGGAGGACCAGTACGGGGTGGGCGACCTGATCAACGTGGGTGAGGTGACCGGCACCGTGGAGGCGGTCGGCCTGCGCATCACCACGGTGCGCGACGTCGCGGGTGTGTTGTGGTACATCCGCAACGGCGAGGTGATCCGGATCGGCAACTACAGCCAGAGCTGGGCCATGGTGATCATCGACGTGCCGGTCGGGTTCGGTGCGCCGGTCGGCGAGGCCACCGACGCGTTGCAGCGCGCCGCCGACTCGCTCGGCGACGACGCGGACTGGTCCGCCGACTTCATCGACAAGCCCGAGGTGCTGGGCGTGCAGCAACTGACCCCGGAGGGCGCGGTGCTCCGGGTGACCGCGAAGACCACCTCGGACGGGCAGTGGAAGGTGGGCCGCGAACTGCGCCGGCGGATCGTCGCCGAGATGGAGCAGGCCGGCGTGGCACTCGGGCTGGATCTGCGCCGCTTCCTGGGCCAGGAAGAGGACGGGCTCCGGTAGTCGCGCCCGAAGCCGGTGGCGGGCGAAACCCGCCGGTCGCCGGTGGCGGGCGAGAAACCCGCCGGTCGCCGGCGTCGGCCGCACCCGACCGCAGGACCAGGCCGGTGCGCGGCGGAGCACCGCTGGGCCGAGGCCGGGCCGAGACATCGACGGAGATCGTTACGACGTCGAGCGAATCGCGACCGAACGGTGACCGGACGGAAGTCGGATAGCAACGTCGCGTCGACGACCCCTGTGACCTGGGGAATCGTTGCAGAGCGTGCGGACGCCTCCGGGAAAGTGGTTCATATACCGCGGCTGACTTACAGACTGTGAAATGCACTGCGGATCCTTGTTAACCACACCTCGTCCGTTCGGACTACCGATACGCCCACCAATCGGGCAGACTCGGACCTGCGAGGTTGCGCGCGCCACAGCCGAGGAGGGAACGGGGACGTGTCCGAAGAGCCAGGTCAGGCCGGGGCGGGCCGGCCGGCGGAGGATCCACCGGACACGACCGACGACGACCCGGAGCGGCCCGCGACCTACCGCGAGGTGTTCGCGGTCCGTGAGTTCCGCGCGGTGTTCGGCGCGAGCGCGCTGTCCTCGGTCGGCGACTACCTGGGGCGCGTCGCGCTGGCGGCGTTGATCTACCACGCGACCGGCTCGGCGCTCGCCTCCGCGGCCGGCTTCGCCGTGACCTACCTGCCCTGGCTGACCGGCGCGCCGGTGCTCGTCGCGCTGGCCGAGCGATACCCGTACCGGCGGGTGATGCTCGGCTGCGACCTGGCCCGGATGCTGATCGTCGGGGTGGCGGCGATCCCCGGCGTGCCGCTGCTGCTGTTACCGGTGCTGATGTACGTCTCGGCGATGCTGACGCCGCCGTTCGACTCCAGCCGCTCGGCGATGCTGCCGCAGATCCTGACCGGCGACCGCTACGTGCTCGGGCTGTCCATCACCGGGGTGCTCAACCAGGCCACCCAGGTCGGCGGGTACGCGGCCGGTGGCCTGATCTCCGCGGTCGATCCGCGGCTCGCGCTGCTCGTCGACGCCGCCACCTTCGGCGTGTCCGCGCTGCTGATCCGGTCCTGGGTGCGGGCCCGGCCGGCGGTGCCGCGGCTGCGGACCGACACCAGCCTGCTGCGGGACACCGCGGAGGGGTTCACCGTGGTGTTCGGTACCCCGGTGCTGCGCGCGATCGCGGTGGTGATCCTGGCCGGTGCGGCGTTCGCGATCCTGCCGGAGGGGCTGGCCGCGAGCTGGTCCGGCGAACTCGGTACCGGCGCCCGCGGGCAGGGGTTGATCATGGCGGCGATGCCGATCGGTGCCGCCGTCGGCGGGGTCGTGATCGGCCGGCTGGTGCCGCCCGGCCCGCGCCGCAAGTTGATCCGCCCGCTCGCGGCGCTGGTGCCGCTGTCGCTGGTCGCGGCGCTGCTGTCGCCGCCGCTGGTGGTGGTGATGGTGTTGACCGCCCTCACCGGCTTCGCGATGTCGGTGATCATCCCGGCGAACGGGCTGTTCGTGCAGGCCCTGCCGAACGGCTACCGGGCCCGCGCGTTCGGCGTGATGCAGGGCGGCCTGCAACTCGTGCAGGGTGGTGCGATCGTGGTCGCCGGCGCGATCGCCGACCACGTCGGGGTCTCCCGTACGGTCGGGTTGTGGTCGTTGCTGGGCCTGCTGGTGATGGGCCTGGTCTCGATGCTGTGGCCGAAGTCCGGCACCTTCGACAAGGCGTTCGCGGAGACGCGGGCGCAGAACGAGGCGGCCGCGGAGGCCGCGGAGCAGCGCAGCCGGGAGTCGGACGACGCGGGTGCGGCCTCGGCCAGCCAGGACACGTCCGGGCGCCGGGTCGGCCCGGTGCAGTCGCGCCGCCGCACCGGCCGGGTCGGCGCCGAGCATCCGTGACGCCGGGCCTTGCGGGCCGGTCGGAGCACCCAGCAGCCAACACGTGCCCTCGGCGGGGCTTGCTGAGCGGCGCGGCGCGGCGGTGTGAGGCGGGTCTCGTCGGTGGTGGGCCGGGCGGCCTGGCGGGCGGCCGGGGTGGCACTGGCACCATGGAGGCGTGTCCGATCAACCGATCCCGATCTCCACGGGTTCCGCCGCGCAGCCGACCGTGACGTTCTACGACGCGGTCGGCGGGGCGCCGACGTTCCGCAAGCTGGTGGACGAGTTCTACGCCGGCGTCGCGGACGACCCGGTGCTGCGCCCGATGTACCCGGAGGAGGACCTCGGCCCGGCCGCGGACCGGTTGCGGATGTTCCTGGAGCAGTACTGGGGCGGCCCGCACACCTACTCCGACCAGCGCGGACATCCGCGGCTGCGGATGCGGCACGCGCCGTTCCGGATCGGCCCGGTGCAGCGTGACGCCTGGCTCGCCCGGATGCGCAGCGCGGTGGACAGCCTCGGCCTCGCCCCGGAGTACGAGGCGGAGCTGTGGACCTACCTGGCGCGCGCGGCAGAGTTCATGGTGAACTCGCCGGACTGACCCCCCCGATACGAATCGGATCGGCGCGCCTGCGTCGGCCCGGTTTTTGAACGTTAAAACCCCTCACAAGGAGGCACAGTGGGCAACGAGGTCTCGGATCCCACCGCACGGCCCGAAGGCGACCCCACCGGCAACCCCGACTGGTGGCGCGACGCCGTCTTCTACCAGATCTACCCGCGCAGCTTCGCCGACTCCAACGGGGACGGCGTCGGCGACCTGGACGGCATCCGCAGCAGGCTCGATCACCTCGCCGGGCTCGGCGTCGACGCGATCTGGCTCAGCCCGTTCTTCACCTCGCCGATGGCCGACCACGGGTACGACGTCGCCGACCCGCGCGACGTCGACCCGGTGTTCGGTGACCTCGCCGCGTTCGACCGGCTCGTCACCGACGCGCACGCGCACGGCATCAGGGTGACCATCGACCTGGTGCCGAACCACTCGTCGGACGAGCACGTGTGGTTCCAGCAGGCGCTGCGGGCCGCGCCGGGCAGCCCGGAGCGGGACCGGTACGTGTTCCGCGACGGCCGCGGCGCGAACGGCGAGCTGCCGCCGAACAACTGGCCGTCGGCGTTCGGCGGCCCGGCCTGGCATCGCGTCACCGAGCCGGACGGCACGCCCGGCCAGTGGTACCTGCACCTGTTCGACCCCAAGCAGCCGGACCTGAACTGGGAGAACCCGGAGATCTGGGCCGACCTGGAGACCACCCTGCGGTTCTGGCTGGACCGCGGTGTGGACGGGTTCCGGATCGACGTGGCGCACGGGATGGCGAAGCCCGCCGGGCTGCCGGACCTGGCCGAGGACGTGCTGGCCGAGATCGAGGCCGGTGCGAACCCGCACACCTCCCGCGACGTGCGCTGGGACGCCGAGGGCGTGCACGACATCCACCGGTTCATCCGCAAGGTACTGGCCGACTACCCGGGCACGATGGCGGTCGGGGAGGTGTGGGTGACCGACACCGAACGGCTTCGCAAGTACCTGCGGCCGGACGAGCTGCCGCTCGCGTTCGACTTCCGGATGGTGCAGTCCCGGTGGCGCGCCGACGAGCTGCGCGACACCATCACCGCCGCGCTGGCCACCGTCGAGGGCACCGGTTCGCCCACCACCTGGGTGCTGTCCAACCACGACGTCGTCCGGCACGTCACCCGGTACGGCGGCGGCCTGGTCGGCGCCCGCCGGGGCCGCGCCGCCGCGCTGCTGCAGCTGGCGCTGCCCGGCGTCGCCTACCTCTACCAGGGCGACGAGCTGAGCCTGCCCAGCATCGAGCCGCCGGACGAGGCGCTCACCGACCCGACCTGGGAGCGCAGCGGGCACACCCGGCGGGGCCGGGACAACTGCCGGATCCCGCTGCCGTGGGAACCGGGCGAGCCGGCGTACGGGTTCTCCACCACGACCGGCACCTGGCTGCCGATGCCGGCCGGCTGGTCGCCGCTCGCGGTCACGTCCCAGCAGGGCAACCCGGAGTCCACCGTCGAGCTGTACCGCGCCGCGTTGCGGCTGCGCCGCGAGCACGGCGGGTTCACCGGCGGTCTGTCCTTCGTGGACGCTCCGCACGGTTGCCTGGCGTTCCGCCGGGAGGGCGGGCTCACCTGCTTCGTCAACACCGGCAACTCGCCGGTCGCGCTGCCGAGCGGTAGCCCGATCCTGACCAGCGTCCCGCTCACCGCGGACGGTCAGCTGCCCGGCGACGCCACCGCCTGGCTCGCCTGACGCACCGGCGCCGATCGAGGAGTCGGCTCACCACAACGCCGCCGGGGCCGGGCACGGCTCCGTGATCGACGACCGGCGGCGGGCGTACTCCTCGATCGGCAACCGGCGAGCGCTACTCCTCGATCGGCGCCAGCGGGCGGGGGACGGTTCGCGGCCGGCGCAGCGTCCAGGTGATCGCCGCCGCGATCGCCCCGACGCCGGTCGCCGCCAGCAGGCCGGCGGCCGGGTTGACCCACGCTGGCACCAGCTCGGTACGGCGCCCGTCCGGCCAGGCGCACACCACGCTGACCGGCGCGTACCGGCGCTCGATGGTCAGTTCCCGGGGCGGGTCGGCGTCGTGCGGCAGCCACCGGCCCGGGGACAGCGAGCACATCTGGTCCGGGTCGAGCAGGTACTGACCGCGGGTGACGCCGACGCCGTAACAGATCCCGGCCCCGAACAGCGCCGCGATCCCGAGCAGCACCAGCGTCCGGGGTCGATGGCCGGAGCGCCGCGGGCGGCGCGGTCCGGCCGCACGGTTCTCCCGGTACGCCGCGAGCAACAGGCCACCGGTGACCGGCAACGCGGCGATCCCGATCGCCAAGATCAGCCACGCCATGGTGTCCTCCTCGCCACGCCGAGCGTACCGGTGGGCGGGTGCCCGCCCACCGGACGGCGCCGGCACGCCGGAGCAGCACGTTCGGGCTCGTCGCCCTCGGCCCGCCGGCGCCGCGACCGGCCACCGCACGCGCCGCGCCGCCCACCGGCCAGCGGTGCCGGCCAGGCTGACGAACCGCGACCACCCGGTACCCGCGCCTCACGGCGTGAACGTCTCCAGGTGGTCCAGCACCACGAAGCGACTGGCCGGGCTCGCCTGCCGCACCGCGGTACGCAGCGGGGCGAGGCCACCGAAGTCGCGGGCCGGCTCGTCCAGCGGGTAGTCGAAATCGTCCCAGTGCGTCGGGAGCACGTACCGGGGGTGCCCGAGCGTGTCGAGCAGCCGCGGCACGTACCGGTGGATCGCGCCCCCACCGACCGGCACCAGCGCCACCGTCGGCCGCAGCCCGGCCAGGTCGGCGCTGGCGTAGTTCGATCCGCCGAAGTCGATGATGCTCACCTCCCCGACCGTGATCAGGTAGGCCAGCGTCTCCCCCTCCACCAGGTCGGCGATGACCTTCGGGGTCGCCGGTGGGTGGCCCGGCCGGGTACCCGGGAACGGCACCCGGGACCGCTCCCCGACCATCGAGTGCAGCGACCGCAACACCTGGATGGTGTAGCCGTCGCACTCCAGGTACTCGCCGCCGCGCACCACGCTGAGCTGGTCGGCCGGTGCACCGAGCGCGGTCATCAGGTTCACGTGCGTCTCGGTACCGAGCACCGTCGCACCGGTCCGGCCGGCCAGGTACGGCACGTCGGTGAGGTGGTCGTAGTGGCCGTGCGTGACGAGGATGTGATCGGCCGACAGGTGGTACCGGTCGATCACGTCCGGCCGCACCGACAGCGGGGTGTCCGGGTCGGCGCCCTGCTTGGTGTAGGTGCCGGTGTGGAACCGGGTCAGCCACGGATCGATCAGCACGGTGCGCCGGCCGTTCGGGGTGTCGAAGCGGATCTCCCAGCCGTTGTTGCCGAGCCAGCGCAGCCGCGGCCGGCCCACCGCACCGGCCCGCGCCGCCGAGGCCCGGGTCGCGGTACCGCCCGGCCGGTACCCGGGTGCGGCGGCCGCGGTGCCGCCGACCGCCAGCCCGGCGGCACCCGCGACCGAACCGGCCAGTACACCCCGTCGGGTCAGCCTGGAATCCATCGTGAACCGTCTCCCTTCACCGTTGCGCACCGGATGGCGATCGGCCGCCCGGCAGACCGGTCCGCGCCTCCGCCGCGCGGGCCGGTGGGCAGCAGAGCACGTCACCGGCGCGGCTGTCCAAGACCGGCGACCGGATTCGGCGATATCGCGGCCGATATCGTTGCTGCGTGGACCTGCTGAAAGCGTTGGCGCTGTTCCGGGTGGTGGCGGAGGAACGTCACTTCGGCCGGGCCGCGGAACGGCTCGGGATGGCGCAACCTCCGCTGAGCCAACGCATCCGCCGGCTGGAGCACGAGCTCGGCGCCCGGCTGTTCGACCGCAACAGCCGCGGCGTCCGGCTCACCGTCGCCGGCAGCGTGCTGCTGGCCGAGTCCGGCCCGCTGCTGGACCGGGCCGACCGGGTGCGCACCATGGTGACCCGCGCCGACCGGGGCGAGCTGGGCGAGTTGCGCGTCGGGGTACCGCCGGACGTGCCGGGTGAGGTGCTCGCCACCATCGTCCGGGCCTTCGCTGAGCACAGCCCCGGCGTACGGCTGGACCTGCGCGAGCTGACCACCGCCGAGCAGCTCCGGCTGCTGGCCGACCGGGCGCTGGACGTGGGGCTGCTGCAGCAACCGGCGCAGTTCACCGGCCTCGTCGGCGGCCCCGGGGTGACCGAGCCGGTCGGGGTGCTGGTACCGCGCGACGCGCCGCTCGCCGGCGCCGACGAGCTCAGCCTGGCCGATCTCGCCGGTCACGACCTGGTGCTGTTTCCCCGCGACACGGCTCCGGGCAGGTACGACGAGACGGTGGCCGCCTGCCGCGCCAACGGGTTCCGGCCCGGCCGGGTGGTGCACGCCCGCAGCCCCGAGTTCGTGGTCGGGCTGGTTCTCGCCGGCCACGGTGTCGCCCTGGTACCGGCCGGGGCGGTGCGCCGCGAGCCACGCGTGGTGTGGCGACGGCTGACCGGTACGCCGATCAGCTGGCGGATGTCGTTCGTGTGGCCGGACCGGCCGCACCCGGGGCCGCGGCCCTGTGCTGGCTGGCCGCGAGCATCCTGCGCGACGACGGTACCGGTGATCTCCTGGTACCACCCGGCACGCCGACACCGTGGGACGTCGTGCACGATCGCGCCGACCGGGGCGCGCCCGGGCCGGCCCGGTAGCGGCAGCGGCAGCGGCAGCCGGACCGTGGCCGATCGTGGCGCGTACGGCGCGGGTCGCCACGGCCCCCGGCCGGGGTGCCGGCGCCCCTCTCCGGCCCGGGGCCACGGCCCCCGGCCGGGATGCCGGCGCCCCGCTCCGGCCCGGGGACACCGACGTCCCGGGGCCCGGCCGAGGCGCCGCGGTCGGGCCCGGCACCCGGCCGGTCACCCGCGGTCGGGCCCGGCCCGGCCGGTCACCCGCGATCGGGCGCGACCGCCGGTGGTAGGTCGGGGTGCCGGCAATCGGCGCGCAGCGACTCGACCGCCCGGCGGGCCACCGTGCCGAGGGCGCGGTCGGCGGCCGGCTGGCGGCCGGACATCCGGTCCAGCCGGATGCCGACGGCGACCGCGTACCGGCCACCGTCCGGGTAGCTC
Organism: Actinocatenispora thailandica; assembly: GCF_016865425.1. Taxonomy (NCBI): domain Bacteria; kingdom Bacillati; phylum Actinomycetota; class Actinomycetes; order Micromonosporales; family Micromonosporaceae; genus Actinocatenispora; species Actinocatenispora thailandica. Next base: position 4,743,572 of record NZ_AP023355.1, read on the forward strand.
ACCACACCGGCCTCGGCCCGCACCGCGAGCAGCGTCCCCGTCTTGGCGACCACCTCGACCTCGTCCGGGAAGCCGGCCGCCAGCCGGTGCCCGGCCAGCTGCGTCGCCATCAACCCGCGCAGCGTCGCGCAGGCCGCCGCCGGTGCCGCCTCGTCCCGCCACACCGCGCGCAGCAACGCGGTCAGGTCCCGCCCGGTACTCGCGTTGGTGTGCCGGGGATCCAGCGCACGAAGCTGCCGCATCCGAGCCTCGTCGAGGCCGGCGTAGTCGGCCGCGAACCGGGCCGGGTCGGCCCCGCTGACATCACCGACGATGGACTCCACCACCTGCCTGGGCCCGCCGAGGATCCGGGTGTCCGGCAATCCCACCTCGCGGACCAGGGACCGCACGTTCGCCACCCCGACCGCCGCGAACAGCGCGTCCGCCGCCGTGTTGTCGCTGATGGACAGCGCGAACCGGGCGAGGTCGCGCAGGCTCATCTCGACGTGGTCGGCGCACCCGGCGGTGCCGCTGCCGCCCAGCCGGTCGGTGGCGCGCAGCCGGACCCGGGCGGTCGGGTCGAGCTGGCCGGCCACCACCTGCCGGGCGAACTCCAGCACCAGCGGCACCTTGACCATCGAGGCGAGTACGACCGGCTCGGTCGCCGCGTGGCCGCACTGCCGGTCGCAGTCGATGCACCGCACGTGGCACCAGCCGGACCCACCGGCCCGGCGGAAGACCTCCCCCGCATCCACCATGCCGAAACCGTAACGGCCGGCGCCGCGCGACCGGCACGACGGCCGGTACCGCAGGGCCGGCACCGCACAGGGCCGGCACCACGGCCACGGCCGCGCGGCTGGCGGGGCCCGCACCCGAGGCGCGCCCACGGCGCAGCCCGGGGAACCGGTCACTCACCGGTGCGGGCGGGCGGCCCCAGCCGCTCGATCAGGTCGTCGAGCAGCGCGGACAGGTCCCGGGCGAGGTCGGCCCGGCCGGCCGGAGGCAGCCCGGACAGCAGTTCCACCTCGCGGCGCAACACCCGGTCGACGACCCGCTCGATCTCGGCGTGCCCGGCGGCGGTGAGGGTCACGGTGACCGCTCGCCGGCCCGTACCGCCCGGGGCGCGGGTGACCAGGCCGGCCGCTTCGGCGCGGGCCACCCGCTGGGAGATGGCGCCGGCGGTGACCAGGGTCCGTTCGGCCAGCGTGCGGGTGGTCAACGCGTACGGCGGGCCGGCCCGGCGCAGCACCGACAGCAGGTCCATGGTGCCGCGGTCGATGTCGAGTTCGGCGAGCACCCGCCGCCGGTCGTCGGCGAACAGCTTGCCGAGCTGCCAGATCCGGGTCACCACACCGATCGACTCCGTCGGGGTACCGGGTCGTTCGCGGCGCCAGGCCGCGGCGATCTCGTCCGCGTCGTCCGGTCGGCCCATCTCGTCCCCTTTCCTGCCGCTGGACGGTCCGCCAGCCACGCGGCTATGTTTAGGTCTAAACATACTCCACGAACGAGGACGGGAACATGACCCGCAGCATCGTCGTCACCGGCGGCGGCACCGGCATCGGCCGGGCCACCGCGGCCCGCTTCGCCGCCGCTGGCGAGTCCGTCACCATCCTCGGCCGGCGCGCCGACGTGCTGGCCCGCGCCGCCGAGCAGCTCGGCGCCACCGCCGTGGTCTGCGACGTCAGCGACCCGGATGCGCTGACCGCGGCGCTGGGACAGCTGCCGGCCCAGGTCGACGTGCTGGTCAACAACGCCGGCGGCAACACCGACCTGCGCCGCCCGGCGGCCACCACGCTCGCCGACGTGGCCGCCGGCTGGCGGGCCAACCTGGACGCGAACCTGCTCAGCGCGGTGCTGACGACCACCCTGCTCGCCGACCGGCTGCAGCCCGGCGGCACCGTCGTCGGCATCGGCTCGATCGCCGCCAGCCGGGGCAGTGGCGGCGGCTCGTACGGGGCGACCAAGGCCGCCCTGGCCACCTGGAACATCGACCTCGCCGGGCAGCTCGGGCCGCGCGACATCACCGCGAACGTGGTCTCCTGCGGCTACATCGCCGAGACCGAGTTCTTCGCCGACCAGCTCACCGAGCAGCGGCGCGGCACGCTGATCGGGCAGACCTCGACCGGCCGGGCCGGTACCCCGGACGACGTGGCGGCGCTGGTGGAGTACCTCGCCTCGCCGGGCGCCCGGCACATCACCGCCCAGGTGATCAACATCAACGGCGGCGCCTTCCCGACCCGCTGACACCGGGCAGGCGGCGGGCCGACGTCCGAAGCGCCGGCCACGCGGCGGGCCGGCGCCCGAAGGGCCGGCCCGCCAGCCGCTGCCGGTGGTCCGTCAGTTCGCGGCGGTGAGCAGCAGGCGCGCCCGGGCGCCGAGATCGAGCAGCTCCCGCGCGTCGGTGTTGCACAGCCAGCCGAGCACGTACCCGGTGCGCGGGTACCACTCCAGGTTGGCCGTGATGCCGGTGGAACCGCCGGTGTGCCCCACCTCCCAGCGGTCGCCGACCCGGGCCGCCTCCGGCCCGTACGCCTCGAACATCGCCTGCAACGGCTTCCCGTCCTTCGGTGGCAGCATCGCGACCGGGAACTTCGGACCGGTCAGCAGGTCGGTGTCCGCGGCGTCGAGCAGCCGGTGCCCGCGCAGCGCGCGGACGAAGCGCACCAGGTCCGGCACGGTCGAGAACGCGTCGCCGTCCGGCAGGCCGACGTAGCCGCGCTGGTCCAGCACGTCGGTGGTGCCGCCGGCGTACGGGTGGGCGATGCCCCGGTCGCGCTTCCACCGGGGCCGGGTGACGAACGCGGTCCGGGTCATCCCGGCGGCGGCGAACACGTGCTCGGCCACGTAGTCGTAGTAGGACTGCCCGGTCACCGCGGCCACCACCCCGCCGAGCACCGTGTATCCGGAGTTGCTGTACTGGTGGCGGGTGCCCGGAGTGAACGCCAGCGGCGCGGCCCGGATGAAGTCGAGGGTGCCGGACAGCACGGCCTCGGTGCTGGTCCACGTCGCCAGGGCGGCGGCGTACCCGTCGAGGGCGTGGTAGTCCCCCATCCCCGAGGTGTGGGTCAGCAGCTGGTGCAGCGTGACGGTGTCGGCGATCGTGCTCGGGAACCCGCCCAGGTAGGTACCGAGCGTCTGGTGGTAGTCCACCCGGCCGCGCGCCGCCAGCTGGGCGACGGCGACGGCGGTGAACAGCTTGGTGACCGAACCGAGCGCGAACATGGTGTCCGGCCCGTTGGCGATGTTCCGCGCCTGGTCGGCCTTGCCGTACGACCGGGACAGCACGGTGCGGTGGCCGTCGACCAGCAGCAGCGTGCCGCTGAACTTGCCCTGGTCGGCCAGGGCGCGGACGGCCCGGTCGAGGGTGCCGCCGGGCCGCAGCGACCGCGGTACCGGGCGGGCGGCCACCTGCGCGTCGGCACCGGTGTCGCCGGTCAGCGCGCCGACCCCGGCGGCGGTGACCGGGACCGCGCCGAGCAGGCCGAGCAGGGAGCGGCGGCGCAGGTTGCGTCGCGGTACGGGAGTGGGCTGCATCGTCATGTCCCGACACTGCGGCGTCGCACCCGGCGCCTGCGTCTGCCCGCGGGCAGACCCCGAATCGGCCCCCGGGCGTACGCGGACACCACCGCGCCGCCCCTAGACTGGCCGGTCATGACACCGGCGCGGCTGGTCCACCGACCGGGCGTGCAGGACGCCACGCTCGCCCTCTGCCTGCTCGTCGGCTGCCTGCTCGTCAACACCCCGGTCCAGCTGGTACGCGTGGTCGCCGAGCGCAGCGGTGGCGGAGCCGGCACCGTCGTCGGGTGGTGGGCGGCGACCGCCGTCCTCGTCGGCGGGACCGCGGTGCGCCGCCGCTGGCCGCTGCCCGCGCTGCTCGGCTGCGCCCTCGGCACCGTGATCCAGCTCGCCCTGCTGATGCCGCCCACCGTGGTGGAACTCGCGGTGCCGATCCTCGTGTACACCGTCGCCGCGCGCTGCCGCCCGTCGGTCGCCTCGCCGCTACTGGCGGGCGTCGTGCTGTGCACGGTGGTCGGCGGCTGGCTCGCCCAGCGGTACGGCGGGCTGCACGTGTCGGTCGCCACCGTGCTGCGGCTGGACGCCTCGGCAGGGCCGACACCGATCCGATCCGGCGGCGGCGGCTGGAGCCTGCCGCTGGTGGTCGGGCTGCTGCTGGTGACGGCCTGGGCGTTGGGCCGCGGTACCCGGGCCCGGCGGGAGTACCTGACCGAGTTGCACGCCCGCGCCGCCGGGCTGGAGCGTGAACGCGACCAGCGGGCGGCGCTCGCGGTGGCGGCCGAGCGCGCCCGGATCAGCCGCGACATGCACGACGTGGTGGCGCACGGCCTGTCGGTCATCGTGATCCAGGCCCAGGGCGCCCAGGCGGCGATGGCCGAGCGGCCCGCGGACGCGCGCACCGCGCTGGAGGCCATCGTCACCACCGGGCGCGCCTCGCTCGCCGACACCCGGCGTACCCTTGCGGCGCTCGACGACGCGGACCGCTGGCAGCCGGAGCCGGGGCTGGACCGGCTGCCCGCCCTGCTCGACCGGGTGCGCCGGGCGGGCACCACGGTACGGTCGGAGTGCCGCGGCACCGCACCCGCGACGCTGCCGTCCACAGTGGACACCACCGCGTACCGGATCGTTCAGGAGGCGCTGACCAACGTGCTCAAGCACGCCGGGCCGACCGCCACCGCCACGGTTTCGCTGTGCCACCAGCAAAGCGCGATCGATGTGCGCATCACCGACGACGGTACCGGCGGGCCCGCGGCGACCGGCGCACCCGACCCGGCCGACCGCGCGCCCGACCCGGCAACCAGCGCGCTGCCGGGCGGGCCGCCCGGCAGCGCGGCGCCGGCGCGCGGCGGGCTGGGGGTACGCGGCATGCGGGAACGAGCCGAGCTGCTCGGCGGGACGCTGACCGCCGGGCCCGACCCGGCCGGCGGGTTCGTCGTGCACGCCTGGCTGCCACACCCGGAGCAGCAGTGACCGACATCCTGCTCGCCGACGACCAGGCGCTGGTCCGCACCGGGTTCCGGCTGATCCTGGACGCCGCACCGGATCTGCGGGTGGTGGGCGAGGCGGGCGACGGCGCCGAGGCCGTGACGGCCACCCGACGGCTCCGTCCCGACCTGGTGCTGATGGACGTGCGGATGCCGGGCGTCGACGGGGTCGAGGCGACCCGGCGCATCGTGGCCGCCGGCGGGGCCACCCGGGTGCTGATGCTCACCACGTTCGACCTGGACGAGTACGTGTACGCGGCGTTGCGGGCCGGCGCGAGCGGGTTCCTGCTCAAGGACGCCCTCGCCGCCGACCTGCTGTCCGCGATCCGGGTGGTGGCCCGGGGTGAAGCGGTCGTCGCGCCCACCGTGACCCGCCGGCTGCTGGAACGCTACGTCGGCACCGGGCCGGCCGCACCGGCGCCCGAGACCGTTCCGGTGACGGCCCGGGAACGGGAGGTGCTGGTGCTGATCGCCCGGGGCCTGACCAACGGCGAGATCGCCGCCCGGCTGTACGTCACCGAGGGCACCGTGAAGACCCACGTGCGCCGGCTGCTCGCCAAGCTCGGCCTGCGCGATCGGGTGCACGCGGTCGTCTACGCGTACGAGTCGGGCCTGGTGCGGGCCGGCGTCACCGACCCGGAACCCGACCGCTGATCGGATGGCCGCGGCGCACCGCGGCGCCGGTCAGCCGCGGACGTGCCCGTCACCGGTGACGACGTACTTGGTGCTGGTCAGCTCGGGCAGCCCCATCGGACCGCGGGCGTGCAGCTTCTGGGTGGAGATGCCGATCTCGGCGCCGAACCCGAACTCGCCGCCGTCGGTGAACCGGGTGGACGCGTTGACCAGCACGGCGGCGGCGTCGACCCGGGCGGTGAAGGCGCGGGCGGCCGACTGCGAACCGGTCACGATCGCCTCGCTGTGGCCGGTGGACCAGCGCCGGATGTGCGCCAGCGCCGCGTCCAGGCTCGGCACCACCGCGACCGCGAGATCCAGCGACAGGTACTCGGTCGCCCAGTCGTCCTCGGTCGCCGGCGCCACCGGAACGTCCAGCGCTTTCCCCTGCGCCGCCACGGTTTTGTCCCCGTGCACGGTGACGCCGGCGGCGGCGAGGGCGGGCAGCAGTACCGGCAGGAAGGTGTCGGCGAGATCGGCGTGCACCAGCACGGTCTCGGCCGCGTTGCACACCGACGGGCGCTGCGTCTTGGCGTCGAGCACGATGTCGCGCGCCATCGTCACCTCGGCGGCGGCGTCCACGTAGATGTGGCAGTTGCCGACGCCGGTCTCGATCACCGGCACCGTCGAGCCCTCGACCACGTGCCGGATCAGTTCGGCGCCGCCGCGCGGGATCAGCACATCGACCAGGCCGCGGGCGTGCATCAGGTGGCTCACCTCGTCCCGGGACTCGCCCGGCAGCAGCCCGATCGCGTCGGCCGGCAGCCCGGCCGCGGCCAGCGCGTCGCGCAGCACCGCGACGATCGCGGCGTTGGAGCGCCGGGCCGAGGACGAGCCGCGCAGCAGCACCGCGTTGCCGGACTTGAGGGTCAACCCGGCGGCATCGGCGGTGACGTTCGGCCGGCCCTCGTAGATGATGCCGACGACCCCGAACGGCACCCGCACCTGCCGCAGTTCCAGGCCGTTGGCCAACGTCGAGCCGCGGACCACCACACCCACCGGGTCGGGCAGCCCGGCCACCTGGCGCAACCCGTCGGCCATCGCCTCGATCCGGGCCGCGTCGAGCGACAGCCGGTCCAGCATCGCCGCCCCGGTACCCCCGGCCCGCGCCCCGTCGACGTCCGAGCTGTTGGCCGCGATGATCTCGTCGCGTCGAGCCACCAGCGCATCGGCCATCGCCCGCAGTGCCGCGTCCTTGACCCCGCGGGACGCCACCGCCAGCTCCACCGCCGCCTGCCCGGCTCGTACCGCCGCGTCCCGCACCGCCTGCTCACCCATGGGCCAAGCCTAGCCACCCACGCCCGGACCCCTCCGATCATGGGACCCGACAGTAATCAAAGGATTCGGCCACCTCGTGTTGGACGAACCCGCCGCGGTGCGCCGCTCAACCAGCACCGCCCCGGGGGTCTGGGTGGGCTCGCGCGTTTCACGCCGCCGTCGGCGCCACCCCCGTCACCTTAGTAACGCGCTGCCACCTGATCACTTTGCCTCGACCAATAACCTAACCGATGACCAATCGAGGGAGAAACGCATGACAGGACCTACCGAGGATCGTCCAACCTGGCGGGTCGGTTTGCTCCGGCCAGACGGTACCCCAGTAGGCGAGGGAATTCTGCTCTCCGATCGCCGCGTCGTGGTGAACGCTTCGGTACTGTCCAAAGCTCGACTGGGAGTCGGGAACGGGGCCGGAGATGCTTTCGCACTCCAGGTTCAGTATGGCGAGCACGAGCCGGACTTGACGAGCGTGAGCCTGGTCGCAGAGCGGGACGGGCATGCGGTCGTCGACCTGGCCATTGCCACCTCGTTCGCACCAGCACCAATCTCACCCAGGCGCGCGGAACGACGGATGCCGGTCCTCGTGGCGTTGAGCGATTCCAAACCTCGTGGCCTGCGGAGGAATGAGCACTGGATACTGGCAAGCGTCGGAGACTCCCGCGGCGACGGCCAGTTCATGCTCGATCCGCGAACCGAATCACCTGCGGCACGCGCACGTCTCATGGATGCGGCCGGGGCGGTCATAGATTCCCACGGCGACGTCGTCGGGATCGCGACCGATCGGAAGATGCGTTCGGTCGATTGGTTGAACGCAGTCCGTTCCATCGACTCAAGGCGTTCGAGTTGGCGAAGCTACGACCAGTCCACTGCGGCCAGGTCGCTCAAAGAGCCGGACGCAGTGCCGGTCAAGGACGACCAACCTGGGGACACACCACCATGGGGCGCCGCGCATCCGCTGCCCCGGTTGGCTACCGACGCGGCAACAATCGAGGACCGCTTGACCCGGCGGCGGTACGTGGACGCGATCGCGACGTTCCTGCGGCATCCGGACACCCGTCCACCGCTGACGATCGGGATACACGGGTCGTGGGGTGTGGGCAAGACGTCGCTGATGCGGATGGTGCAGGACGAGCTGGATCCGGGCGCCGCCACCGGAACGCCGATCGAGCTGCGGTACGGTCGGCGTCGACGCCGCGTGGTGACCAACGGCGAGGTGATTCAGGCAACGAAGCGGCCGCCGGCATCGCGCCCAAAGCACGCCGCCCCGGACGCCGAGACCGACGGTTGGCGGCCGACGGTGTGGTTCAACCCGTGGATGTACCAGAACGGCGACCAGGTCTGGGCTGGCCTCGCGCACACCATCATCGGTCAGGTCACCGACCGGCTACCGCGCGGTGACCGGGAGAGGTTCTGGCTGCGGCTCAACCTGAGCCGCATCGACGCCGAGGCGATCCGCCGCCGCTGGTACGGCATCGTCGCCCGGCAACTGCTGCCCACCATGCTCTGGTTCCTGGTGCTGCTCGCCGCAGCCGCGTTGACTCTGCTGGTACTGGCATGGCTGCGTCCGGCCTGGACCGACGCGCTGCGAGAGGTCGGCCGATGGACGGGTATCGGCGGCGGCATCGTCGCCACGTCGAGCGGCGTCGGCCGGTGGTTGTGGTCCAGATTCCGGCCGGCCGCGCCGACGTTCGCCCGGCTGCTGGATCAGCCATCCCCGCTGTGCGGTTCGGCCGAGGACGCGAGCGGCCTACCGGCGACCGACCCCGGGTACCAGGGCCGGCTCGGGTTCCTGCACCTGGTCCAGTCCGATATGCACCGGGTCCTCGACTTGGTCGCGACACCAGGCCGGCCGCTCGTGGTGTTCGTGGACGACCTAGACCGTTGTTCCCCCGGCACCGTGGCGCAAGTCATCGAGGCGATCAACCTGTTCCTGGCCGGCGAGTTCGGCAACTGCGTGTTCGTCCTCGGGATGGAGCCGACAGCGGTCGCGGCGAGCGTGGCCACCGCGTACCACGAGCTGTCCACGGCGGAAACCGGTCGCGGCGAACTGGGCTGGCGGTTCCTGGCGAAGTTCGTGCAGCTGCCGCTACGAATCCCGGAGCCGGACCCGGAGACGGAGCTCGGCGCGTACCTCGACCAGTTGCTCGGCGGCGATCCCGCACCTCCGCGTGTACCGCCGGACGAGAGGATCCAGATCGGTGAGACCGTCCACGTACCAACCGAGGCCAGCGTGTCCGACCCGCAAAGCGCCGCGTCGGTGACGTATGCCCCGGCCTTCAAGACGCTTCCGGGAGCCGAAGTGGCGCGCCAGAAGTTCCGCGCGGACGTGGCGACCCTGCATGCGGCGATCCTGGACCGGCTCTCCGAAGGCGGAGTCGACCACGACGAGCTGCGGGCGGCGGCACTCGACGCCCAGCGCACGGTGCTCGGCATCGACGGCGAGCCGGCGCCGGAGACGCTCGCCGCGGCGGAACGGGTTTTCGCCGAGCGGTACTCCGACCGCGACGCCGCCGAACCGATCCGGGCGGCGTTGCCGTCGCTCGGCACCGGTAACCCCCGCGAGATCAAGCGGTACGTGAACCTGTTCCGGTTCTACACGTTCCTGGCCGAGCGGCTGCGGTTGCGCGGCGCCGCAGTACCGGAGCCGGCGTCGATCGCGAAGCTCGCCGCGTTCACGATCCGCTGGCCGCAGCTGGTGTCGGCGCCCGCCACCGCCACCGCGATCGCGCTCGCCGAGTTGGAGTCCGCCGCCACCGGAGAAGACGACCGTTGGTGCGAAGGGCTCACCGCAGTCTGTCCCGGCCTGCCAACGGGGACGGCGGGCACGCTGCGCGCGTTTCTGCGCACCGGTCCGGCCATCGGGGTGGACGGCTTCCGGCTGCGATGACTCAGAGTGCGAGGTGGAGGCGCAGGGCCCGGTCGAGGTCGGCCAGCAGCGCCTGGTCCAGGGCGCCGAGGCGGTCGGTGAGACGACCCATCGACACCGACCGGACCTGTTCGGCCTGAGCCTTGGAGAGGCCGCGAAGGCCACCGGACCCTTCCGGCAGCAGCACCTGGAACGGGTGGACGCGACTGGCATTGGACGTGAGCGGGACGACCGTGATCACGCCGCGGCCGAGCCGCTCGGCGCGCCTGTTCGCACCGTCGTTGCTGACGATCACGGCTGGGCGGACCTTGTTGCATTCGTCCGGCCAGGCCGGGTCGAGATTGACCCAGTAGACGTCACCGCGCCGCCTGCCACCGGGTGCGAGCAAAGGCTCTCGCAGTGCGCCGACTCTCGCAGCCGCCGTCAGCCGAGGCGGTGTTGGAGGATGGTGGCGCCGGGGCCGGTGAGGTCGGCGGCGACCCCGCGGCGACCGGCCAGGGTCAGCAACAGTGCCTCGCCGGTACCGCGGGCGAGCGGGCCCCGGCCGCGGGACCAGTCCAGGTCGGTGGCAACGAGACGGATGCCGCGGGCGTGCCAGAACCCACGCAGCGGCGGAGCGGTGACGGCGAAGTCCAGCGCGCAGCGCAGCCGGTCCGCTGGGATGTCGCGGGGCAGCCGCAGCGGGCGCCGGATGTCCTGCTGGTGGATCAGGCAGTCGGCGAGACCCACCCGGCCGCCGAACCGGGCGGTGGCGCCGCGCGGTTCGAGGTGGTCGCGGACGAAGCGCGCCACTTCGGTGCGGCCGAGCTGGCTGTACTCGCGCAGCGCGATGTCGTTGAGCCGGCCGACCCGCAGCCGGGCCGCCCAGAGCCGCCGGGCGAGATCGGCGGTGCCGTGCTCCTCGTAGCTGATCACGTGCGCCGCGACGTCCCGGACCCGCCAACCGGCGCACAGGCTCGGCGTCTCCCACTGCTCGTCGGTGAGCGCGTCGAGCAGATCGGCGAGATCGGCGCGTTCCGCACTCGCGGCGGCCAGCACGTCCATGCCGGCAGGGTAGCCCGGCTTCGCCGCACCGGACCCGCACCGTCGGCCGCGACCCGCACCGGCGTGCGGCGAGGACCCGCACCGGCGCGACGACGTCCCGTGCCGTCCCACGACGCGACGATCGGGGGCGCGATCGCCGGGGAGTTCAGAGCAGCACGAGATCGTCGCGGTGGATCAGCTCGCGCTCGTACGAGGTGCCGAGTTCGGCGGCGAGTTCCCGGGTGGACCGGCCCAGCAGCCGGGGCAGCTCGGCCGCGTCGTAGTTGACCAGGCCGCGGGCCACCGGCCGGCCGGACTCGTCGACCAGGTCGACCGGGTCGCCGGCGGTGAACGTGCCCTCGACCGCGTGCACCCCGGCCGGCAGCAGCGACAGCCGCCGCTCGACGACCGCGGCGACCGCGCCGGCGTCCAGGTGCAGCCGGCCGCGCGGGGTGGTCGCGTGCGCCAGCCAGAACAGCCGCTGCCGGGGACGGCGGGACGCGGCGGCGAAGAACGTACCGACCGGCTCACCGGCCAGCGCCGCGGCGGCGAGCGGCGCGGCGGTCAACACCACCGGTACGCCGGAGCCGGAGGCGATCCGGGCCGCGTCGACCTTGGTGGCCATCCCGCCGGTACCGACGCCGGCCCGACCGGCACCGCCGACCTCGACGCCGGCCAGGTCGTCCGGGCCGCGCACCAGCTCGACCCGGCGGGCGTCCGGCCGGCGCGGATCCCCGTCGTACAGCGCGTCCACGTCGGACAGCAGCACCAGCAGGTCGGCCCGGACCAGCGCGGCGACCAGCGCGGCGAGCCGGTCGTTGTCGCCGAACCGGATCTCCTCGGTGGCGACGGTGTCGTTCTCGTTGACGATCGGCAGCACGCCGAGGTCGAGCAGCCGGTGCAGGGTACGCAGCGCGTTGCGGTACCGGCTGCGGCGGATCACCTCGTCGACGGTGAGCAGCACCTGGCCGACCCGCTGGTCGTACCGGCCGAACGAGGTGGCGTACCGGTGGGTCAGCGCCACCTGGCCGACGCTCGCCGCGGCCTGCTGGGTGGCCAGGTCGCGCGGCCGGCGGGCCAGCCCGAGCGGGGCGAGCCCGGCGGCGATCGCCCCGGACGACACCAGGATGACGTCGCTGCCGGCGGCCCGGCGCCCGGCGAGCGCGTCGACGAGCGCGTCGAGCCGGGCGGGGTCGAGCCCGCCGGCCCGGGTGGTCAGCGACGAGGACCCGACCTTGACCACGACGCGGCGGGCGGCGGCGACGGCCGCGGCCCGGGCGTGCTGTTCTGCACCGTCCATCGCCTGCGCACCGTACCGTCGGGGATCGGGCCCGGTACAGCGGGTTACCGCCGTCCCACGGCGGCGCCGCCGACCGGCCCGGCGGTCACCAGTGGTACTCGGGGTGGCCGGTCGGCGCGGTCTCGCCCACCCGAACCGGTACCGGATCGCGGTGCCAGCCGCCGGTGTCCAGGTCCAGGCCGACGTGTTGGGCGTGCACCAGCACGTCGCTGGCGCCGAGCCGGTCCGGGTCCGGCGGGCTCGCCGCGAGGGAACCCGCCACCAGCACCCGGTCACCGGCCCGGAGCTGACCCAGTACCTCCTCGGCCAGCGCGCCGGTGGCCTGCACGGCGACCAGCACGCTGGTCTCACCAGGCCGGCCGACACCGGGCGGGGCAGCCGACACCGGGCAGCGCAGCGCGAAACTGGCCACCGACTCGCCGGCCAGGCTGTACTCGCGCGCCGGATCCTCCGGCAGTCGTCCGAGATAGAGATTGGAAACGCTCACCGCGACACCCTTCGTCGATCGCGGGCTTCGATGGAGGTCCCAGCAGGGTGGCGCCGAATCTCCGCCGAGGTCCGGGGCGGAGCCGCCGGGGCCGCCGGGCGGGCCGGCGCCGGGTGCGCGCCGACCACGCGGACAGCGTCGCCCCGGCCCGGCGGGCGCCGCCAGCCCATCCCGTTGGGACCTCCTAGATTGTGCGGCCCCGGGTGGGGTCGCGGGCCCGTTTCGCGGGAGCCGGCTGCTCGCCCGACCGTTCGGCGGGCGACTCGTCCGGATTGCCGGGCCCGGCCGGCCGGCGGACCCCGCCGGGCGCGCGCCGGCACCGGGGGGTGTGCGGTACGGCGGGGCACAGGCTGGCGCGGTAGCGTACCTCCGGCGTGACCTGTGTCTCCCGGCACGTCCGGAACCGAACCGCGGCCGTGCCACGTCCCAGAGGGTGCCGGACACCGGACGTGGGCGACCACACGGGCGGCGGTCACCATGGATGTCAGCGTCACCCACCGATGGCAGCGGCCAACGGACACCCGGAGGATTAACCCGACATGGCGAGCAAGAACAAACCGAACAGCGCGGGCCGCAGCCCGGCCGCCGGTGCGAACCGGGGCAAGGGCGCCGGTTCGGCGAAGCAGCGGGCCAGGGCCGCGAAGGCGGTCGCCGCGGCACGCGCCGAGCGACAGCGCCGGAATCGGATCATCATCACCGCCTCGGTCTGCGCGGTGCTGCTCATCGTCGTGGTCGGCGCGGTGTCCTGGGTGGTGTACGAGTCGAACAAGCCGAAGACGATCCCGGCCGCGTCGATCACCGCGAACTACCCGGTGAAGCTGGACAACGGCGTGGTCGTCGCCGGCAAGGACAGCGCCAAGGTCAAGATCGACATCTACGAGGACTTCATGTGCCCGTACTGCGGCGAGTTGGAGCGCGGCAGTGGCAAGCAGATGCAGACCGCGCTGAACGACGGCACGCTGCAGGTCAAGTACCACATCGTCGACCTGCTGAACGGCAGCTCGACGCCGGCCGGCTACTCCGACCGGGCCGCGAACATCGCGCTCGGCACGGTGGCCGAGGGCAAGTTCCCGCAGTTCCACTGGAGCCTCTACCACAAGCAGCCGGCCGAGGGTGGTCCCGGCTACTCCGACGACCAGATGATCGACCTGGCGAGCCGGCTCGGCGCGGACAAGAGCAAGATCAGCAAGATCGCCAAGGACGGCACCTACAAGAAGTACCCGGCGCAGCAGTTGAAGGACTTCCAGGCGGCCGGCTACTCCGGGACGCCGACCGTGGTCAACAACGGCAAGCAGGTCCAGATCAGTGACCTGAACTCCGCCGACTGGCTGACCAAGCTGCTCAACGGCACCTCCTGACCGTCGGCCGGATGCCGCGAGGCCGCCCCGCAACGTTCGGGGCGGCCTCGCGTCGTTCCAGCCGGGCGCGCGGCGGTCAGTTGGTCTCCTGCTGCACGTCGGCGGTGGCGGACACCGCCTCCAGGTGCTCGCGTACCTTCGCCATCTCGGCGCCGGGCACCCGGCGGCGCGGACCGTCACCGCCGGCCTGCCACGGCCGCGGCCCGGTCAGCGGCCGGTACTCCACGCCCGCCGCGTCCAGCCGCGGCAGGTGCGCGTCGAGCCGTTCGGTCAGCCGCGTCGCCGGCGCTCCGGTCCAGGCCACGTCGGCCAGCGCGCAGGCCCGCGGGAACGCCAGGTAGTCCAGGTGCCGGGCGTCCGGGATGTACTCCGACCAGGCCTGGAACTGCACGCCGAGCACGTGCGCGCGCTCGTCGGCCGCCCAGTCCGCCGGTACCGGGTCGAAGCCGGCGACGTCGTCGAGGGTGAGCGGCCCGCCGATCGACAGCGGCTCGTCGGCCCCGTCGGATTGGTCGTAGTCGAGGTAGGTCGGGTAGACGGGGCTGCGCACCACGTCGTAGCCGGCCGCGGCGGCGCGCCGGCCCACCGACGAACCGCGCCAGGCGGTGACGATCGAGTCCGGCAGCATCCCGCCGGTGACGAACCCCTCGTCCCACACCACCATCCGCCGACCGCCCTTGGCGAGGTGCTCGCCGAGCGAGCGCAGGAAGTACCCGTGGCCGTCGACCGGCTCGGTGATGCCCTGCTCGGCGAGGTGGCCCATCACCTCGGCGTCCGCCGCCCAGTCGCGCAGCACGCACTCGTCGCCGCCGAGATGCACGTACGGCACCGGCAGCGCCTCGGTCAGCTCGTCCAGCACCTCGCCGAGGAACGCCAGGGTGCGCGGCAGCGGCGTGACAACGCCGGCCGAGATGCCCCAGCCGGTGAGCACCCGGTGGGTACCGATGCCGTACTCGGGATAGGCGGCGAGCAGCGCGGACGCGTGGCCGGGCAGGTCGAGCTCGGGCACCACGGTGACGCCGAGCCCGGTCGCGTACGCGTTGATCTCGGCCAGGTCGTCGAGCGTGTAGTAGCCGCCGTGCGGGACGTGGTCGTGGCTGCCGTCGCGCTCCCGGCCGACCTGGCTGCCCGGCCGGTGCGCGCCGATTTCGGTCAGCTTCGGGTAGCGGGCGGACTGCACCCGCCAGCCCTGGTCGTCGGACAGGTGCAGGTGCAGCCGGTTCAGCCCGTGCATGGCGAACAGGTCGAGGTAGCGCAGCACCTCCCGCTTGGGCAGGAAGTGCCGGGACACGTCGAGCATCCCGCCGCGCCACGGCAGCGCCGGTGCGTCCGCGACCTCGCCGCAGTCGAGCGCCCACTCGGTACCGGCCGGGGCGGCGGCGCGCCAGGCGGTGTCCGGCAGCAGTTGGCGCAGCGTCCGCGCGCCGTGCCGCAGTCCGTCCACACCGGCGGCGGTCAGCGTGACCCCGGTGGTACCGACGTGCAGCCGGTAGCCCTCGGGCTCGGTGATCGCGGCGTCGAACCCGACCGCGATCTCGGTACCGGTACCGGTGGGGCGCAGCGGCAGCCCCAGCGGGGCGAGCAGCCGGCGTACCGGTTCGGTCGCCTCGTCCGGACCGACCAGCCGGCTGTCGGCGGTCAGCGTGAGCGTGCCGGGCAGCCGGTGGGCCTCGCGCGCGCGGGGCACCAGGGTGTCGTACCGATCGGTCATCCGATCCTCCTCCTGACCGGGCGGCGTTCCTGGTCGACGCCGCCGGTGTGGCCGGGCGGCGCTGTTCTCCCGGGCGCCGCCGTCGTACGATTCAGAAACTAACAGGAAGGGTTCCTGCTGGAAAGGGGATCGGGCCGTGCCACCCGCGACACCGCGCACCGCGCGGCTGATCAACGACCGCAGCGCCTACCAGCTGCTACTCGACCGCGGGCCGCTCACCCGCACCCAGCTACGTGCACTGACCGGGCTGTCCCGGCCCACCGTCGCCGACCTGATCGACCGGCTCGCGGCGGACGGACTGATCGCCCGGCTCGGCGAGTCCGGCGCCGAGCGGCGCGGCCCCAACGCCGCCCTGTACGGGGTGCTGGCGGACCGCGCACACGTCGCCGGCGTCGCCGTCGACACCAGCCGCATCGTGGTCACCCGGGCCGACGCGACCGGTCGTACCGTCGGCACCGCGCGGCTGCCGATCGACCCCGACGCCGACCCCGCATCCCAGGTACTCGCCGCGCTCACCGCCGCCGGGGGCGGGGCGCCGGCCGGCGCGCCCGACCCCGCACCATCCAGCGCAGCCGACCCGGCGGCGCACCGGGCACCGCTGGGCGCGGTGGCGGTCGGTACCCCCGGGTTGGTCGATCCGGCCAGCGGCGCGGTGACGTTCGCCGCCGGGCTGCCCGGCTGGCACGGCGACCTGCGGACGGCGCTGCGGGACCGGCTGGGCGTGCCGGTGCTGGTGGACAACGAGGTCAACCTGGCCGGCGTCGCCGAGCACCGGATCGGCGCGGCCCGCGACACCGACACGTACTGCCTGCTGTCGCTCGGCGCCGGGGTCGGCGTCGCGGTGCTGCTGGGTGGCCGGATGCATCGCGGCGCGTCCGGTGGCGCCGGCGAGATCGGCTACCTGCCGTACCTGGCCGGCCCGGGTGTGCCCGGGCACGGCTCGAGCCGGCCGGCGGGTGGGCCCGGTCGGCCGGCCCGCGGCATGCAGCAGCTGATCGGAGCGCCGGCGCTGGCCGCGCTCGCGGCCCGGCACCTGCCCGGCGCTCCCCCACCCGACCCGGTCGACGCCGTCCTCGCCGCCGTCCCGGAACCGGAGTTCCGGGTCGAGCTGGCGCAGCTGGTCGCGGTCGCGGTGGTGGGGCTGTGCGCGGTGCTCGACCCGGGCACGATCGTGCTCGGCGGGCCGATCGGACACGCCGGCGGCGCACCACTGGCCGAGCTGGTCGCCGCCGAGGTCGCCGCCGCGATACCGCTGCCCACCGAGGTACGGGCCGGGACCGTCACCGGCGACCCGGCACTGCGCGGCGCCGTCCTCACCGGGCTCGACCTGCTGCACGACGACCTCTTCGGCAGCTGAACCCACTCGCGCCACCGGGCGACACCGCACCGTTCAAGGAGACGCGCCGCCGCGGGCACGCCGATCGGGCAGACGCGTGCGGCGTGCCCACCTGGACACGCCGCACGCGGTTCGGTGATCGACGAACGACCCGGCTGCCGGGCCATCGACGACCGGGACGGAACCCGAGTCCACCGTCGACGGCAGGCGATCAGGCGTGCTGCTCGATCAGCTGCCGGTACCAGTGGTAGCTGGCCTTGGGGGTCCGCCGCTGCGTCTGGTAGTCGACGTGCACCAGGCCGAACCGCTTCGCGTAGCCGTACGCCCACTCGAAGTTGTCCAGCAACGACCAGCAGAAGTAGCCGCGCACGTCGACGCCCTCGTCGACGGCCTGCGCCACCGCGCGCAGATGGCCGTCCAGGTAGCCGATCCGCGCCTGGTCCTGCACCGCGCCGTCGACCACGGTGTCCGGGTAGGCGGCACCGTTCTCGGTGATGTAGATCGGCGGCAGGTCCGGGTAGCTGTCCCGCAGCCACACCAGCAGCCGGCGCAGCCCGTCCGGTTCGGCCGGCCACGGCATCGCGGTCTGCGGCAGGCGCGCCGGCGGCACGTCGACCACCCCGATGTCGGTGGCGACCCGCCGGGACAGGTCCGGCTCCTGCGACGGCGCATCCTTGGCGTACTGCGGGAAGTAGTTGTTCACGCCGAGGAAGTCGATCGGCTCGTGCGCGAGCGCCAGGTCACCGTCCCGGCGGAACGAGAAGTCGCTGATCGGGCTCCACAGCTCCGCCTCGCCGTCCGGGTACCGCCCGGCCAGGACCGGATCGGAGAACACCCGGTTGGCCAGCAGCTCGGCCCGCGCGGCGGCGGCCACGTCGGCCGGCGCGTCCGTCGCCGGCGTCACGTGGTTCATGTTGAGCGTGATGCCGAACCGCTCGTCGTTCTTGCGCTGCGCCCGCATCGCCCGTACCGCGAGGCCGTGGCCGACGAGCAGGTGGTGTGCGGCGGCGAGCGCGCCGTGCCCCTCCTGCGCGCCCGGCGCGTGCCGGCCCTCGGCGTAGCCGATGAACGAGCTGCAGAACGGCTCGTTCAGGGTGATCCAGTACGGCACCCGGTCGGCCAGCGCCTCGTGCACGATCGCCGCGTAGTCGGCGAACCGCTCCGCGGTGTCTCGTTCCCGCCAGCCGCCGGCGTCCTCCAGCGGCTGCGGCAGGTCCCAGTGGTAGAGCGTGGCCATCGGGGTGATGCCGGCGCCGACCAGCTCGTCCACCAGCCGCTGGTAGAAGTCCAGCCCGGCGGCGTTGACGCCGCCCTTGCCGTCCGGCTGGATCCGCGGCCAGGCGATCGAGAAACGGTATGCGCCGGCGCCCAGCTGTTTGAGCAGCGCCACGTCCTCGGCGTACCGGTGGTAGTGGTCGCAGGCCACGTCGCCGGTGTCACCGCCGGCGACGGCGCCCGGGGTGTGCGCGAACGTGTCCCAGATGGACGGTCCGCGGCCGTCGGCATCGACGGCGCCCTCGATCTGGTACGACGCGGTCGCCGCGCCGAACACGAAACCCTTGGGGAGGCGGGGAAGTTGAGCGGTCACGTCAGACCTCCAGCGCGTACACGCCGACGCCGTACGCCGGCAGGGTGAACTGCGACACCGGCTCGCCGCCGCCGATCGGGCGCAGCGTGCCGCCGCCGGGCAGTACCGGGGTCACCTCGTGCTCGGCCGAGTGCTGGCTGACGAACCAGGCGAACCGCCGGCCGTCGGTGTGCTCCAGCACGTCGGTGAACACGCTCGGGTCGTCGACGGTCACGGTGCGGGCGACGCCGGCCACCGCGGCGAGCGCGTCGTAGATCCGGTGGGTGTCCTCCGGGTTGACCCGGCCCTGCTTCGATGCCATGTGCTCCAGCGGGTAGGTGCACAGGATCGTCTCGCCGGCGCCGACCCGGTGCCGCAGCAGCGCCGGGTTGCCGTGCTGGTCGGTCGCCACGACCTTCGCGCCGCGCGCCTGGACGGGCAGGAACGCCCGGCTGTGCTCGTTGCCCGCCGCGGTGAACCGCAGCGTCTCCCCCGCCGCGATCGAGCCGAAGTCCTCGGTGAAGGTGAACTCGACGACGTCGTCCTCGATCGGGTTGTTCAGCCCGTACGCCAGCTGGTGCTCCACGCCGAACATCTCGTCCAGCTTCTGGAACCACGGCCCGCGGTGGAAGCCGTGCTCGCCGGAGCAGTACGACAGGTAGACCACCGCGCCGTCGCCCGCGAACTCGTGCAGCCGCAGCCAGGTCGGCGCGAGGACCTGCCGCGTCGACGGCAGCAGGTACAGCTTCGCGTCGGTGGCCAGGCCGTCCTCCTCCCGGGTCAGCGCGACCGGCAGGTGCGCCTCGCGGGCGGCGAGGTAGCCCTGCCGCAGGGTGTCGAACACCAGCTTGCGGTCCGGTGCGGTCGAGATCGGGTAGTCGCGCTCCAGGTACGAGGAGACGACCAGCGCGGCGTCGGTGTCGGTGCGGTGCGTGTTGACGAAGTCCACCTCGGCCAGCACCTTCGCGAACCCGTCCAGCTCGCGCAGCGGCGCCTTCGGTGCACCGGTGTTGGTGGTGATGCCGAAGTGCATCTCGAACGGGTGGTGCCGGTACGGGTCCTGCGTGTTCAGGTGGTCGTAGTCGGTGTTGTTCCAGGCGATCCAGCCGGTCGCGCCGGCCAGCAGCGAGTTGTGCAGGCTCTGCCGGTAGTAGTGACCCTGGTTGGGCTCGGAGACGAAGTCGGTGGACAGCCCGAACTCCTCCAGCACCACCGGCTTGTTCGCCACCGCCGCCAGCTCGCACAGGAACGCGGCGTTGAGGTTCTGCCGCACCTGGTCGTTGTCCATCTTGTACACGTGCGGCCCGACGAAGTCGACCAGCTCGCCGGTCTCGCGCACCGAGAAGCCGTTGTCCTCGCCGGTGACCTCGATGCCCCAGGCGCCGTCGCCGAGCGAGACGGGTTGGTACCCGCCGCCGGCCCGGACCGCCTGCACCATCAGCGTCGCCCAGCTGGTGACGTCCGACTGGGGGGCGGCGGGCTGGCCCCGGCGCCGGCCGTAGATCGGCATCTCGTTGCTGATCAGCCAGCCGGCGACGGCCGGGTGATCGTGCAGCCGGCGCACCATCTGCTCGACGAACCAGGCCTGCCGGGACACCAGCCAGACGTCGGCGTACAGGTCGCGTTCGATCCCGCCGCGCCAGGCCGGATCCCAGTTCTCCCCGGACATGTGGCCGACGATGAACGTCGGGATCGAACTCATCCCCAGCTCGGCGTGCGCGTCCAGGAAGTCCCGGTAGTGCGCCACCTTCTCCTCGTCCACGGTGGACGGTTCCGGGTGGAAGTCCGGCCAGTAGAAGAACGACCGGGTCTGCCGCAACCCGTGCTCCGCCAGGACCCGCAGCTCGTCCCGTACCACCGCCGGGTCGTAGCTGCGCCACATCAGCGGTCCGCCCGTACGCGACCAGAAGTTGGCGCCGAGCCAGGCCACCGGCCGATCGCCGACCGTGACCTTCGCGGAGTTACGCCGCATGTTTTCCCTCTTCCACAGTTGTGCTGAGTTACTTGACCGCGCCGGCTGTCAATCCCTGGACGAGATAGCGCTGGAGCAGCAGGAAGCCGACCACGACCGGAACGCTGACCACCAGCGAGGCGGCCATCACCTGGTTCCAGTAGACCGAGATCTGGGTGGAGTACTCGCGCAGCCCGATCGCGAGCGTCTTGGACGAGTCGTTGGTCATCACCGAGGCGAACAGCGTCTCGCCCCAGGCGGTCATGAACGAGTAGATGCCCACCGCCACGATGCCCGGCTTCGCCGCCGGGATCACCACCGACCACAGGGTGCGCATCGGGCCGGCGCCGTCCACCTTCGCCGCCTCGTCCAGCCCGCGCGGGATCGTGTCGAAGTACCCGACGAGCATCCAGATCGAGAACGGCAGCGAGAACGTCAGGTAGGTGATGATCAACCCGACCCGGGAGCCCTGCAGCGCGAAGCCGGTGGCCTGCCCGATGTTGACGAAGATCAGGTACAGCGGCAGCAGGAACAGGATGCCCGGGAACATCTGCGTGCTCAACACGGTGATCCGGAACACCTGCTTGCCGCGGAAGTTCCACCGGCTCACCGCGTACGACGCGAAGATCGCGATGAGCACCGAGAACAGGGCCGCCGACAGCGACACGATGACGCTGTTGCTGAAGTAGCGCGCCAGCGGGATCGTGTGCCAGATGTCCACGAACGGCTGCACCGTGAGGTGGCTGGGTATCCAGGAGAACGCGCCCTGCACGTCGGACAGCGGCTTGAGCCCGGACACGATCATCACGTACAGCGGGGCCAGCGTGAACAGGGTCAGGAGCGTGAGCCCGACGACGCGGATCACCTTGAACGACGTGGATTCACGCACGGCGCGACCTCCTCGACGTGAACAGCAGGTACACCCCGGTCACCACCAGCAGGAACAGCAACAGCAACACGCTCATCGCGGAGCCGAGCCCGAAGTTGAAGTTCTGGAACGAGGACTGGTAGACGTGGATCGAGATCAGGTCCGCCGACTTCGGGATCGACGCCGAGAACAGCGTGTACGGCACGTTGAAGTCGTTGAACGTCCACAGGAACAGCACCAGGATCAGCACCTGGTTGATCCCGCGCAGCATCGGCAGCGTCAGCTTGCGGAACTGCTGCCACATGCCGGCGCCGTCGACCGCGGCCGCCTCGTACACGTCGGTCGGCAGCGACTGCATCCCGGCCATCAGGGTCAGCAGCGCGAACGGCCACAGCCGCCACACCGCGACCACCACGATGGAGGCGAACGCGTTGTTGCCGATCAGCCAGAACGTGTGCCCGTCGGTGATGTGCAGCTGCGCGAGCAGGTGGTTGACCATCCCGTTGTCGCGGGACAGCATGAACTTCCAGACGATGACGCCGGCGTAGACCGGCAGCGCGTAGGGGATCAGGAAGATCGTCCGCAGCAGCGCCCGGCCCCGGAACGAGCGCTGCAGCATCACCGCGGCGAACATGCCGAGCACCCAGGAGATCCCGACCACCAGGATGGTGAACCCGATCGTCACGACGAACGACCAGATCAGCGCCTTGCCGATGCTGCCGTTGACGTCGATGGCGTAGTGGTAGTTGGACAGCCCCGCGAACGGCGCCTCCAACCAGTTGCGCAGGAAGAACTGGTTGAGTTTGAGGAAGCTGATCCCGATCCCGGTCAGCATCGGGATCACGTGCACCAGCAGCTCGAAGATGATCGCCGGCGCGAGAAGCAGGTACGGCAGCCACCGGTGCTGGGCGACGCGCCGGCGGCGCGGGGTCCTGTCGGACCCCTTGCCGGCGCGTCGCCCGTCCCGGACGGCAGAGTCAGTTGCCGTCATCAGACGATTCCGCCTTCACTAACCGAGGTGAGAGGTCTCCGCAGGGTGGACGTCGACCGACGCCCACCCTCCCGAGATCGCTCAGCCGCCGCTCTGCATCTTCTGCTGAGCGTCGCCGAGGGACTTCTTCACATCGGCCGCGCTCACCGACTTGCCGGTGGCGGCCTGCGCGATCAGGTCCTTCATCGCGTTACCGACGGTGGTCTCGAACTGCGACTCGTCGGTGATCATCGGCATCGGCGCCGCGGTGTTCGCCAGCACGTCGACGAACATCTTGTTCTCCGGGGTCTGGAACGCCGGGTCCTTCGCCGCCTCGCTGGTCACCGGCAGGGCGTTGAACGCCTTGTCCAGGATCACCTGCTCCTTGGCGCTGGTCATGAACTTGATGAACTTCATCGCGCCGGTCTCGTTGCCGCCCTTGAACGCGGCGATGTTGATGCCGGCGACGTGCGAGTTGATCTTCTTGCCACCGGCCGGCAGCGGGCTCAGCATCGGGATCGGCGCGACCGCGTAGTCGGACGCCTTCATCCCGTTGGCCTCGATGCCGGTGTTGGTGTTGTTCTGACCCAGCAGCATCGCGGCCTTGCCCGAGGTGAAGTCCTCGACGGCGTCGTTGGTCGTGGTGTGCTCGGCCGAGGCCGGCGTGGCGACCTTGTCCTTGCTGATCAGGTCGGTGTACTGCTGCACCGCCTTGACGTTCTGCGGGGTGTCGAAGGTCGGCTTGCCCGACTTGTCGAAGAAGTTGCCGCCCTGCTGCTGGCCGAAGATGAACGCGAAGTGCGCGTTCTCCGTGTAGCTGGCGCCGGCAAGGGTGATCCCGTACTGCTTGCCGCCGGGCTTGGTCAGCTTCTTCGCGTCGGTGACGAGTTCCTGCCAGCTCGACGGCGGGTTCTTGATGCCCGCGTCGGCGAACATCTTCTTGTTGTAGAACAGGCCGTAGCTCAGCCCGTACAGCGGGACCGAGGTCGGCGTCTTGCCGGCCGCACCGGTCGAGCTCATGCTGGTGGCGAGGAACTTGTCCTGGCCGCCGATCGTGTCCATGTGCGACTTGTCGAAGTCGACGAACGCGCCGGTCGCCTGCAGTGAGGCGGACCAGGTGTTGCCGATGTTGACCACGTCCGGCCCCTGGCCCGAGGTGGTCGCCGTGGTGATCTTGTTGAGCAGGTCGTTCCAGCCGATGACCTGCAGCTTGACCTTGATCCCGGTCTGCTTGGTGAACTTCTTCAGCTCCGGGCCCAGCACGTCCTTGTCGTTCTGGATGCTGGAACCCTGGTTGCTTGCCCAGTAGGTGATGGTCTTCGAGTCCGAGCCGCTGTCGGACGAGCCGCAGGCCGTCAGCCCGCCGGCCCCGGCGACGAGCACCGCCGACAGGGCCACCACCCCGAGAATCCGTTTACGCACGATCGACTCCTTCGCACCGCGCTGCCACGCGGCGTCCGTGCCGCTCGCCGGTCCGTCCGGCACACGACATGAACCGGTTCAGGTGTCGCTGATGTTAACCCACACGAGCCGATTTCTGAACCGGTTCACCTGGACGATACGTCGAGGTGACCGGGTGGTGACAAGAGTGGTACCCAGGGTCTGTTGCGAGGCGCGCCCGGATCTTCGCAACAGCCGCTAAGCGGACTTCGTCACGCCCACCGGAGCGGTGGAGTCACGCACCCGCAGCTGACGCGGCCCGAGCCAGACGTCCTCCGCGGTACCGGTCGCCAACCGGGCCAGCAGCAACCGGGCCGCCGCACCCGCCTCCGCCGAGACGTCGTGCTCGAACGCGGTGACCGCCGGCCGGACCAGCTCGCACAGCGGCGAGTCGTCCCAGGCCAGCACCGCGAGGTCGGCCGGGATGCGGATGCCGGCGCTGGTCAGCTCGCTCACCGCGGCCACCGCCATCACGTCGTTGTCGTAGATGATCGCGGTCGGCGGGTCCGGCTGGGCCAGCAGCCCGCGGGTGGCCACCAGCCCACCGTGCGCGGTGTAGTCGGCCTCCACCTGCACCTGCTCGGCACCCAGCAGCGACCGGCACGCCTCGTCGAAGTACCGGCTGCGCCGCGCGGCGTGCTCCAGCCGTTGCGGCCCGGACACCCGCGCGATCCGCCGGTGTCCCAGCCCGCTCAGGTGCCCGACGGCACGCAGCATCGCGTCGTGGTCGTCCACCCGGGTCGACGCGAGCCCGTCGTACCCGCGCTGCGCGCCCATCACCACGCCCGGCGCGCCCAACTCGGTGAGCAGCGCCGGTCGCGGGTCGTCGGTACGCATGTCCAGCAGCAGCACGCCGTCCACCCGCCGGCCCACCCACCAGCGGCGGTAGGTGTCCAGCTCGGTCGCCTCGTCGCGCACGGTGGTCAGCAGCAGCGCGGTACCGCGGCCGGCGAGCGTCTCCTCGATGCCGGCCACCACGCGCATGAAGTACGGCTCGGTGGCGAGCAGTTCCGGGGTGCGGGCGGCGACCAGGCCGACCGCGTCCGCCCGGTCGGAGGACAGCGCGCGGGCGGCGCTGGACGGCACCCAGCCCATCTCCTCGGCGATCGCGAGGATCTTCGCGCGGGTCGCCGCGGACACCCCCGGCCGGCCGTTCAAGGCGTACGACACGGCACCCTTGGACACCCCGGCAGCGCGGGCGATGTCCAGAATCGTCGGCCGCTTCATCCGCGCCGCCTTCCTTTTTTGACCGTTCAACTGAACCGGTCAAGTATATGGCCGCGAAATAATCCCGCGCGCCGCTTCACGGGTGTGGCGGCCCGCACCCCGGCCGGCCCACGGCGGCCTCAGGCCGGGTCCGCCGCCACCCGGAAACCCATGTTCCCGGTGGACGAGTCCGGCGTGTTGTTGCTGCGCGCGCCCACCCGGTAGCGGTTGCAGTAGGAATCGTGGCACAGGTAGGAACCGCCCTTGATCACCCGAGTGGTGCCCTCGGCCGGCCCGATCGGATCGTGGTCGGGCAGCGGCGCCCGGTCGGCGGCGAACCAGTCGGCGCACCACTCCCACACGTTGCCGGACACGTTGTAGAGCCCGAAAGCGTTGGGGCGAAACGACTTCACCGGCGCGGTACCGAGGTAGCCGTCCGCCTCGGTGTTGTGCGTCGGGAACGTGCCCTGCCACACGTTGCACCGGTGCCGGCCGCGCGGCGTCAGCTCCTCCCCCACGGGAAGCGGGCCTGATCCAGCCCGCCGCGCGCCGCGTACTCCCACTCCGCCTCGGTCGGCAGCCGCACCCCGGCCCAGTCGCAGTAGGCCACCGCGTCGTCGTACGACACGTGCACGACCGGGTGGTTGGACCGCTGCGACACGTCCGAACCCGGCCCCTCGGGCGCCTGCCAGCTCGCCCCGGCGATGCCCAGCCACCACGGTGCCGGGCCGGCCACCGGGGCACCGGAGCGGCGCAGCGCCGGCGGCACCAGCAGGTGGAACACGAACGACCAGCCGTACCGCTCGGCGTCGGTGCGGAAACCGGTGTCCCGGACGAACGCGGCGAACTGCGCGTTGGTCACCGTCGTCGCCGAGATCCGGAACGACCGCACCGTCACCTCCCGTACCGGGCCCTCGCCGTCGGCCGGGAAGCCGTCCGGGTCGTCGGTACCCATCCGGAACGTGCCGCCGGGCAGCGCGACCAACCCGCCGAACCGGGGCCGGCCGGGCCCGCCGGCGGCGGGCCGCGGCGCCGGGTCACGGTGCCCGTCCGGCCTGGTCGGCGCGCAACAGCTGGGCGTCTGGTCGGAGTCTCGCGTCGTGCTCATCACCGCCATTGTCGTCCCCGGCACCCGCACCCGGGCAGCGCACCGGTCAGCGGGCCAGCTGGAGCAGGACGATGCCGCCGACCGCGACGGCGGTGACCCCATCCGGCCCCGGCACCGCGAACACCCGCCTCGGCTGGTTCGTGCCGTCTTCGGCCTCGCCGACCGGCTGCGCGGGCCTCGTCCCGTCCGGAGCGTGCCCGTTCGGCCGGCGCGTGCCGTACCCTCACCGTGACGTCGGACGGTACCCGGTTGGTGCGTTTGCTCCCCGCAAGTTCTGCCGCGGCAACCCGTTAGGAACTGCCCGTCGGCGGGTAGGAGACACTGTGTTGTCCGGCAGCTCAGGGAGAATCGGGACATGGCGATGACGACGGGAATGCTTCGTACCGCAGGGCTGGGGCCCGGCCGATGAGCCGCCCGACGTTCGAGCTGGCCCGCGCCGACCGGGACGACCTCGCCGTGCTCACCGTGTCCGGCGACATCGACGTGGACACCGCGTGGCGGCTGCGCGAGGAGCTGACCACCGCGCTCGCCGAGCGCGATGCCGTGGTCGAGATGTCCGGCGTCGACTTCCTCGACTCCACCGGGCTCGGCGTCCTGGTCGCCGGTTACCAGCAGGGTCGCAACTCCGGGCACCGGCTGGCGATCGCCGCCGCGCCGCGACGGGTGCTGGACATCCTGGAGCTGACCCAGCTCACCACGATCTTCAACCTCTACCCCGACCTGGACGCGGCGATCGAGGCGCTGCTCGGGTCCGCCTCCAGCGCCGGCTGACCGACCCGCCGGCACCGCGTGCGGGCAGGAACCCGGCGCCGCCGGCCGCACACCGGGTGGCACGAATCCGCGATGGCCCGGCCGGTGGTGCTCTGGCACTGTTGGCCTCAGCAACGGATCGCGACCGGCGACACCGTCGCAGCCAACGGCCCCGCGGCAGCGCGGGATCTCGACCTCCCGCGCACGCGGGTTCTTCATGGAGGGGACCATGAGCGACTTCGACAGCGGCGACAGTTCGGTCGACGTCAACGGCGACGGCGTGGCCGACGACGTGATCGTCGAGCAGCACACCGACGGCACCGAGACGATGATCGTCGACACCGACCACGACGGCGTGGCGGACATGGTGATGGTCGACACCGACGGCGACGGCGTCGCCAACGAGGTCTTCTACGACACCGACGGCGACGGCCGGCTCGACACCGAGGTCGTCGACAGCAACGGCGACGGCACCGCCGACACCGTCTACGCCGACCGCAACGGTGACGGCCACGTCGACCTGGTGGGTCGGGACACCGACGGCGACGGCAACGTCGACCAGGTCGTCGCGGACCAGAACTACGACGGCACCGCCGACACCTACGCGGTGGACAGCAACGGCGACGGCACCCTGGACCAGGTCGGCGTGGACCGGGACGAGAACGGCAGCATCGACGCGGTCGCCACCGACACCGACGGCGACGGCACGCTGGACACCGTGCACTACTCCGACGGCGTGAGCGACCCGGACGACCCGACGCTGAACCCGTTCGCGCGCTGACCGGTCACCCGCGCTGAGCGGGATCCGCCGGCCGCGTTGCACCACCGGGAGGCCCGGCACCGCTGCTGCGGTGCCGGGCCTTCCGCGTACCGGCACGGCTTCTTCGCCGAATGCACACATCTGCCTGGTTGGCTGGTCCGATGACGCCACGCAACCTGCTGTATCGCCTCTACGAGCGGCGGCTGCGCGCCTCGCTCGGCCGCACGACCCGCCCGGCGCACGTCGGCCTGATCATGGACGGCAACCGGCGCTGGGCCCGTGCCGCCGGGCTGGCCAGCGTCAGCATGGGACATCAGGCCGGCGCCGACCACATCGACGACCTGCTCGACTGGTGCACCGAACTGGGTATCGAGCACGTCACCGTGTTCGTCGCCTCCACCGAGAACCTGGCCCGGCGCGACCAGGGCGAGCTCGACTTCCTGATGCGCACCATCGAGCAGCGCGCGAGCACCCCGCGGGCCGGCTGGCGGCTGCGGGTGGCGGGCCGGCTGGAGCTGCTGCCGGACTCGACCGCGCACGCCTTGAAGCTCGCCGCCGACCAGGGGCCGGGCACCGGGCCGTGCCTGACGATCGCGATCGGGTACGGCGGCCGCCAGGAGCTGGTGGACGCCTTCCGGTCGCTGCTCACCGACGCCGCGGCGGCCGGTACCGGGATGGACGAGCTGGCCGCCACGCTGTCCGCCGACGACATCGCGGCGCACCTGTACACCGCCGACCTGCCGGACCCGGACCTCGTCATCCGTACCAGCGGCGAGCGGCGACTCTCCGGCTTCCTGCTGTGGCAGTCCGCCTATTCCGAGCTGTACTTCTGCGACGTCTACTGGCCGGCGTTCCGCCGGGTGGACTTCCTGCGCGCGCTCCGCTCGTACGCGGAGCGCCAGCGCCGCTTCGGTGCGTGACGAACGCACGGTCACACCGCGCCGCCCTGCGACCACGGTGCGGCGCGTCGATTCCTGTTCGTACCAACGGATCGACGCGCTGCGCAGTCGCGTCCGGACGGTCCGTCAAAGTGCTGTGGGGATGGTCACCGCGCCGATCGCGACGGCGTTGACCGCGGCGCCGGAACGGCTACCGTAACGGGGTCGTTCGGCCCCCTGCCGCCCCGTCGGGCAGCTCCGGACGGCACCGCCGAGTCGCCGCCAGGCGAGCCGAGGACCCACCCGTACCACGGGGTGAATCCGGGGCCATGGACAGGCCACAGTCCCGGTAGGGCGCTCTTCCCGCCCGAACCCGTCAGCTAACCCGGTAGGCGGTCTGAGGAAGAAGGGCGCAGACCCGATGGACACAGCACACCCGAGGTGGGCGTCGCTGCGCACGATCGGACTGGCCGCGGTCGCGGCCGCTGCGGTGGCCGCCGCAGCCCTCGTCGGTACCACGCCGGCACACGGCGCGCCGTCGCAGGCCGATCTGGAGCAGCAGATCAAGCAGCAGTCGACCCAGTTCGACAAGGTGGTCGAGCAGTACAACAAGATCACCGAAGAGCAGAAGAAGACGAAGAAGCGCATCGCCGCGGTGGACAAGCAGCTCAAACCGCTGTCCGGCAAGGTCGCCACCGCGCAGAAGCAGGTCGACGCGATCGCCGCCGCCGCGTACAAGGGTGGCCCGGCCACCGCCTGGAACGCGGTGCTCAACGGCAGTTCCAGCGACACGCTGAACAACATCGCCACGCTCAACCGGCTCAGCGCGCAGCAGTCCGGCGAGATCCGCTCGCTGATCACCGCGAAGCGCAAGCTCGACGGGCAGCACAAGGAGCTCGCCGCGCTCTACGCCAAGCAGAGCAAGCAGATCAAGGACCTGAAGAAGAAGAAGGCGTCGATCTCGGCCAAGGTCGACAAGCTCAAGAAACTGCGCGAGCAGGCGTACGGCAGCGCCACCGAGACCGCCGGCACCGGCTCCGGGCAGACCCCGCCGAACGTGTCCGGGCGCGCCGGCGCGGTCGTCGACTTCGCGTACGCGCAGCTCGGCAAGCCGTACGCGTGGGCCGCGGCCGGGCCCAACTCGTACGACTGCTCCGGGCTGACGCTCGCCGCCTGGGCGCAGGCCGGGGTGAGCCTGCCGCACGTCGCGGCCGACCAGTACAACCAGATCACGCACATCAGCCGGAGCCAGATCGCACCGGGTGACCTGGTGTTCTACGAGAACCTCGGGCACGTGGCGATCTACGTCGGCAACGACAAGGTGATCCACGCGCCGACGTTCGGCGAGGTGGTCAAGGTGTCGTCGATCGACATGATGCCGGTCTACGGCATCGGTCGCCCCTGATCGCAGCACCCCGACGGCCGGTCCCCCGCGACGGGGTACCGGCCGTCCTGCGTCCGGGCTGCCGGCCAGCCGGCGACCTCCGGCCGGCCGCACGCGGCCTCAGGCCAGCACGGAGTCCAGGAGCGGAACCAGCCGCCGGTTGAGCGCGGCCATCGTGGCGCGCACCGCGGCCTGCCGCGGATCGCCGCTGGCCACCGCCGACCCGACCAACCGCTCCGCCGTGTCACCGGCGAGCAGCACCAGCACGACCACCACCACCCGGCACGGGCCGGCCGTCACCACGTCGACGTGTTCGACGGCGCACCGGGCCCGCCCGGCGACCAGCACCCCGACCGCGTCGGCGGTGGCCTGCGCCGCCACCCGCAGCAGGTACGGGTCGAGCGCCGGGCCGCCGGCCCGGCCCACCGCCCGTACCCCGTCGGCGGTCAGGCACACCTCCACCGCGCATTCGGACCCGGCGGTGGCGACCTGGATGCGTTCGATGACCGCCCGCGGATCCCCGGTACGGCCGGGCGAGCGCAGCGCGGGCGCGTTGTCGGCGCCCGCAGCCCGGTCCAGCTCGGCGCGATCGTCCGGTGCGGTGTCCAGCTCGGCGTCGGCGTCGGCGTCGGCGACGGTGAGCCGGGCCTCCACCCCGAGCCGGTCGCGCAGCGCGTCGCCGGCGGCTGCGGTGATCTCGTCCGCGTCCACCCCGTCCGCCACGTCCAGCCGCAGCGTACGGCCGCCGGAGGCGTCGGTGCGCAGGTCGGCACCGCGCACCCCGGGCACGTCCCGCACCGCGGCCAGCACGCTCTCCGCATCCACCCGGGTGGGGGCGGCGAGCACCGGCGTCTCGGTGGTCGGCGCGTCCGCACCGCCGCGTCCCGCCGGCCGTGCCCCGGCGCCCGGCCGGTCCGGCTCCGCACGGGCGGCGGCCCCGGCCGGGGTCGCGGGCTCCGGCGCGGGGCGCGCGGCGAGGTCGGTGGGCTGCTGCGGCGCTGTCGGAGCGGCGCCGGCGTGCCGGCCGGGCCGCGACGCCCGCACCGCGTCGATGGCGGACTGCACCCGCGGCGGGACGGCCCACGTCCCGTCCTCGGCCGACGCGGCGTGCCGGCCGAACGGATCCGCCGGCGTGCCGGACGGCTCGGCCGCGGCCGGGTCGGCACCACCCGCCGCCCCGAACGACGGTGTCGCGCCGGCGGCGGGTGCCGCCGAGGACGGGTACGGCGAGGTGAACTCCGGTGCCTCCGGCGTTGCCAGGTACGGCAGCGCCGAGGTCGACCCGTCCGGCGCCGCCGGGTACGACGGGGCCACCGAGGCGGGTGCCTGCGGGTCGGCCGGGTGCTGCGGGTACGACGTCGGCGGCGCACCGCGGCCCGGCCGGGCCGACGGCTCCGCCGCACCGGTACCCGGCTGGCCGGCGGCCGGCCCCTCGCCCGGCGGTACCGGATCGGGGCGCGGCGGCTCGGCACCGGCCGGCCCGCTGCCGGGACCGAACCCCGATCCGGCCTGCCCTGTCCCGGCCGGCCGCCGCCCGGTGGGCGGTTCCAGTCGTGGGGGGAGCGGCCCCAGCCGTACCGGCAGCGCCGGTGCCGGTTCCTCCGGACCGGCCGGGGTGTGCCGGGTGGTCGGTTCGAAGCCGAACATGGTGGGCCCGTCCGCCGGCGCCGGATCGGTGTCCGGATGCGCGTGCCGGGCCCGCCGCGCGGTCGGCATGGCCGGTGCCGCGGACCGCTGGCCGGTGGTTTCGGACCCGGCGGACCACTGGCCGGCCGGCTCGGGCGCGGCGGCCCACTGGCCGGACGGTTCGGCCGACGCTGGCCACTGGCCGGACGGTTCGGCCGACGGCGCCGAGCCGGGCTGCTGCGTCGCGGGCTGCCCCGGTTGCCCGGCGGGCGCGCCCCACTGCTGAGGCGGTTCGGGCAGCGCCAGCCAGTCGTCCGCCTGGTCTGCCGGCGGTGCCGGCCAGCCGTTCGGCTGCTCGGTGGTCGGGGCCTGCGGTGCCGGTAGCTGGCCGGCGGCGTGGGGCGCGAGCCAGGAGCCGCCCTGGCCCGGCGCGGACCACTGCCCGGAGGGCTCCGCGGCGGCCGGCCACTGGCCGGGCGGCTCGGCGGCGGACCACTGGCCCGGCGGCTCGGCGGCGGACCACTGGCCCGGCGGCTCGGCCGGCGGCCACGGGCCGGCCGAGGCAGGTGGCGGCGGCTCGGTGGGTTCGGGGGAGGTCCACTGCGGCACCGCCCCGGGCGCGCCGAACGCGGCCGGCATCTGTCCGAGGACCGGGGTCTGAGTGGTGTCGTCCCGGCCGTGCCGGCGCCGGGGCCGCGGCGGCGCCGGTGGCTCGGCCGGCTCGGGTTCGGGCCGCTGGTGCCGGCGGGAGAGCCGCGCGGTCGTCTCGGTGTCCGGCGCGCCCGGCGACTCGGCGGGCACCGGCGGCCACGGACCGATCCGGTAGCCGCGCGAACCGGAGTCGTCCGGCGCCGGCGGATCTGGTCTGGTCGGCTCGTACACCCGCACGCTCCCCACCCGGTTGTCCCGTTCTCGGCCACACCGGCTCGGCCGGACGGGCCGCGTCCGTGCCACCCGCCTGCGCGGGTCGACTGCCGGAGCGGCGTTCCCGCCGGTGTCCGCCGATTGTGCCGGATCGGCGAACATTATGCGCCGCTGGCTCGGCCTGGCACAGCGACGGCGGCCGCACCGGCGCCACGGCAAGGTTACCGGTCGGTACCGGAAGATCACGATCGTCCGGCCCCGGACGGCGCACAGCGACTCGTCCGGTACTGCGCGGGTCCGGAGGGGACGCTCCCGGACTCCGTTAGGCTCACAGGGAACAGCCGGCCATGGACCGCACCGCAGCCCCGCGACGTGGCCGGGTCCGCCGCAGCAAAGCGAGGCCACTCATGCGGGCAGACGTTCCACCCACGGTCGGGGAAGCTTCGATCGAGCGGCAGGTGTCGGCATGACCGCCCACCCCGGCCCGGCGCGCTCCGGTGCGACCCGACCGCAGCCGGTCCGGATGCCGCGGTCGCAGCGCCGCGCACAGTTGCTCGCCGCCGCCCAGGAGGTGTTCGTCGCGCAGGGCTACCACGCTGCCGCGATGGACGACATCGCCGAGCGCGCCGGCGTCTCCAAGCCGGTGCTGTACCAGCACTTCCCGGCAAGCTGGAGCTCTACCTCGCGCTGCTGGACACGCACTGCGACGCGCTGGTCAGCCGGGTCCGCGACGCGATGGCCGCGACCAGCGACAACAAGGTGCGGGTGGCCGGCGCCATGCAGGCCTACTTCGACTTCGTCGACGGCGAGGGCGAGGCGTACCGGCTGGTCTTCGAGTCCGACCTGCGCAACGACCCGGCGGTCGCCGAGCGGGTGGAGCGTGCCGAGCGCGGCTGCATCGAGGCGGTGACCGAGACGATCATGGCCGACACCGGTGTCAGCAGGGATCGGGCGGAGCTGCTCGCGGTCGCGCTGACGGGTGCCGCGGAGAACGCCGCCCGGTTCTGGCTCGCGTCGGCCCGGGCGGTGCCCAAGCCGGACGCGGTCGCGCTGGTCGCGGCGCTCGCCTGGCGCGGCATCTCGAACTTCCCGCTCGCCGACGGCCGCCCGGACGACTGACCCGACGGACGCCACGGCCCGGCCGGGCGCGGATCGGACACCGGGTGATCAGCGCCACTCCGGTGCCCGGAGGCCGGGCCGGCCGCCGATCGCCGATCGCCGCGGTCCCCCCGGGGTCGATCGACACGGCCGCCTCGCGCCCGTGGTTCGGTGGCCTGGCCGGTGCGCAGTCGCCGGGCGCGGCGGTGGCCGACCCGCCGCGCCTCGCTCTCGATCCGGTGCGGCCGGGGACGTACCGGGAGCTGGTCCGGTTCGGCAAGGTCCCGACCTGGATCCGAGCCCGAACGCCCCAACGACCGTGTCCCGGTGATCGGTCGGATACGCTTCTGATCGCAGCGGGAGGCGAGCAAGGAGGCGGCCGTGGAGGTCAAGGTCGGTGTGCAATATGCACCGCGGGAGCTCGTGCTGGAGAGCAAGCAGACTCCGGCCGAGGTGGAACAGGCCGTCACCGAGGCGCTGGCCGGCAAGTCCGGCGTGCTGGCGCTGGAGGACGAGAAGGGCCGGCGGGTGATCGTCCCGGTCGACAAGATCGGTTACGTCGAGATCGCCGAGTCCAGCCCGCGGCCGATCGGTTTCTCCGCCGGCTGAGTCGGCGGACCCCGCAGGGGCTGTCGGAGGTCGCGAAAGCGATCGTCGGCGGCCCCTCGGTCGTTCCGGGTTGCCGCCGCGTCGCCGGTCCTCCCGGCGGATCGGTCCTCCCGGCGGATCGGCTCAACCCGCGCCCCGGCTCAGCCGGCGCTTCGGTTCACCGGCGCTTCGGCTCACCCGGCGCTCGACTCCCGGCGGCTCGACTCGCCCGGCGGCTCAGTTGTTGAGGCCGAGGCTGGTCATCCGGTCGGTGTGCGCGGCGGTCAGCCGCTTGATCAGGTCCATCACGCCGGCGATGTCGCCGGAGCCGTGCAGCACCAGCATGGTCAGCTCGTCCCGCTCGGCGGCGACGTGCTGGGCCTGGCTGAGCGCCTCCCCCATCAGCCGCCGGGCCCACAGGGCGAGCCGGTTGGCCACCTTCGGGTCGGCCGCGATCGCGGCCCGGATCTCGGCCGAGGCGAAGTCCTCGTACCGGGTGTCGTGCAGCACGTCGAGCACCAGCTCGCGGTCGCGCGGGGCGAGCACCCGGGCCACCTCGCGGTAGAAGTCGTCCGCGATGCCGTCCCCCACGTACGCCTTGACCAGGCCCTCCAGCCAGTCTCGCGGCTGGGTGGAGTCGTGGTAGGCGTCCAGCGGGCCGGCGAACGGGGCCATCGCGGCGTCCGGGTCGGCCCCGAGTTCGGTGAGCCGGTCGGCGAGCCGCTGGTAGTTGCCGATCTCCACCGCGGCCATCGCCGAGTGCATGGCCCGTCGTCGCAGGTCAGGCGCCATTCGGGCGTCGGCGGCGATCCGGTCGAACGCCACCAGCGTGCCGTACGCCAGGACGCCGAGCAGCGCGACCACCGCCGCCGTCGGCGGCACGTACCCACCGTCGGTCGCCGGCTCGTCCTGCGTGTCCTCTGCCACCTCGCCAGCCCCCTCCACGCCCCGGCCGTTCCGCGCGCACCCGGTCCGGCCGGTACGCGTGTCGACGGCAGGTTACCGCTCGGGACGCCGGACGGACGTCGCCCGGTCACCGCCGGTTCGGCAGATCATCCGATCAGCACGTACCATGGCGCGTGAGGTGGGGACAACGGACCCACACAGAAGACGCCACGGATACCCGCGACGCCGCCCCGCACGCCGGCGCACCGCCCATGGTGGCACCGGCGGCGGGTCTGGCCCCCCGGCCGCGACGCCGAACGCACGCCGAGCCTTTCGGCGTGGCGGCGAGAGTCGGTGGTTGATGGTGGCCGACGCATCGGTCGGCCGCGGCGCGCCGCGAAGGCCGCGCCGTCAGCGCCGTGGCGGGAGAGGGACACACACTGCAGACACACACCGAGAGCGACCAGCGTCCGGACCGGGACGAGGCCGCCGGCGACATGCCGGGCGCGGCCCCCGCGGAGGCGGTCGCCGCACCGACCGGGTCGGTCACCGATCCGAACAATTCAGACGATTCCGCCGCAGAGGCGGTGCGCGAGCTTGCCGCGAGCGCGCCGGTGCGGCCCGACAGCCCCTCCTTCCGCGCGCTGGGCGTGCGGGACGAGACGGTGCAGGCGCTGGCGAACGTCGGCATCCAGCACGCGTTCGCCATCCAGCAGGATGCGATCCCGATCGCGCTGCGCGGCTCCGACGTGATCGGCCAGGCGCCGACCGGTACCGGTAAGACGCTCGGGTTCGGGGTGCCGATCCTGCAGCGCATCGTCGGCCCCGCCGAAGG
The DNA here is from genome assembly GCF_016865425.1 of Actinocatenispora thailandica. Classification (NCBI taxonomy): domain Bacteria; kingdom Bacillati; phylum Actinomycetota; class Actinomycetes; order Micromonosporales; family Micromonosporaceae; genus Actinocatenispora; species Actinocatenispora thailandica. The sequence continues at coordinate 4,779,357 of NZ_AP023355.1, forward strand.
CGCCGACGGCCGCCCGCAGGCGCTGGTCGTGCTGCCGACCCGGGAGCTCGGCCTGCAGGTCGCCCGGGACATCGAGACCGCCGGCAAGCTGCGCGGCATCCGGGTGCTGCCGGTCTACGGCGGCCGGGCGTACGAACCGCAGATCGAGGCGCTGGCCACCGGCGTCGACGTGGTGGTCGGCACCCCGGGCCGGCTGCTGGACCTGGCGAAGTCCAAGCACCTGGTGTTCACCGGGATCAGGATCCTGGTGCTCGACGAGGCCGACCGGATGCTCGACCTGGGCTTCCAGGAGGACATCGAGAAGCTGGTCAAGATGCTGCCGACGAAGCGGCAGACGATGCTGTTCTCGGCCACCATGCCGGATCCGATCGTCGCGCTGTCGCGCAACTACCTGCACCGGCCGATCACGATCCACGCCACGCACACCGCCGAGACCGGCCCGAACCCGCTCACCGAGCAGTACGTGTACCGCACCCACTCGCTGAACAAGGCGGAGGTGGTGGCACGCATCCTGCAGGCGCGTGGCCGCGGGTTGACGATGGTGTTCTGCCGGACCAAGCGGGCCGCCCAGAAGCTCGCCGACGACCTCGACTTCCGCGGGTACGCGGCGGCCGCGGTGCACGGTGACCTCGGGCAGGGCGCGCGCGAGCAGGCGTTGCGCGCGTTTCGTACCGGCAAGATCGACGTGCTGGTCGCCACCGACGTCGCGGCCCGCGGGCTGGACGTGACCGGCGTCACGCACGTGATCAACTACGACTGCCCGGAGGACCCGGACACGTACACCCACCGCATCGGTCGTACCGGCCGGGCCGGCGCGCACGGCGTCGCGGTGACGTTCGTGGACTGGGAGGACCTGCCCCGCTGGAAGCTGATCCACAAGGCGCTGGGCGCCGGGGTCGCGGACCCGCCGGAGACCTACCACACCTCCGAGCACCTCTACGCCGACCTGGACATCCCGGCCGGCGCGCCCGGCACCCTGGCGCCGGAGCGGCGCACCCGAGCCGGCCTCGCCGCCGAGCAGGAAGAGGACATCGAGCCACACCACCGTCCGGCGGGTGGCCGCCGCCGTTCCAGCGGCCGTCGCGGCCGTGGCCGGGGCGAGCGCCCGGACACCCCGGCGCGCGCCGAGGGTCCCGGGCACCGGGCCGAGCCGGCCGCAGGTGAGACGTCCGGTGGTCGCCGCCGGCGCCGCCGGCGGTTGGACGACGGCGCCGTGGTCGAGCGGTCCGCGGACACCGCGCAGCCGGCCGAGAAGGACGCGGCGGACAACGCGGCGACCACCGAGGGCGGTTCGGCCGCCCGGCGCAACCGGCGGCGCCGGCGCCGGCCGGCACAGGCGCGTGGCGGCAACGCCGATCCGTCGATCGATCCCGGCACCGACTGATGCCGAACGCCCGCGCTCGTCGGACCGGCGCGGGCGCCCGGCCGGCCCGCGGTTGGTAGCGTCGTTGCCGTGACGAACGCGGACCGCGCCGACGACGCGTACTGGCGGCGGCCACCGGACGGTGCCGCCGCGCCCCGGCGCGATCCGGTCGCCGCGGCACCGGAACCCGGGTACGAACCGCCGCCGCCGAGCACCCCGCCGCCGGCCGGCTGGCGACCACCGGTCGTGGTGCCGACCGCGCCACCGCGCGACATGCCGGCGCAGCAGCACGCCCGGATCGACGAGGAGGAGCGCGCGGCGCGCACCATCACCTACGGGGTGGGTCTGGTGGCCGGCGCCGTGGTGCTGGTGTTGATCATCATGGTCTGCGCCCGGTTGGTGGGCTGACCGCGGGCGATGCGCCGAGCGTGGTCAGCTCAGGTCGACCGCCACCGTCAGGCATTCGCTGCCCCAGCCGCTCGGCGCGTGCGGGGCGTACTTGCAGGCCACCAGACGGCGGGCCCGGTTGGCCTCGTCCGGGTCGGCGATCACGCGTCCCTTCCCGGTCCGGGTGTAGCGGCCGATCCGTAGCTCCACGTCCGGGTCGCGGCTGATGTTGCGGACCCACTCGGGCCGGTCTCCGCTCGACGAGAGCAGGTACACGGTGTCGCGATATGCCGCGAACCACAGCTCGACGGTCTGCGAACGTCCCTCACCGCGACCGTGCGTGGTCAGGAAGACGTGCGGAGCCGTCGCCAGATCACCATGTGCGAGATCCGTGAGCATCTGCATCGTGCCCTTCGTCCAAGGGCTCTCGGCCGTGCCGAGGGCTCACTACCACCGCCAACACACCCAAAGCTACCTCCCGGAACGCCCGGCATCAGGTCGCCGGCGCGCTGCTCGGAGGGTTTTTACGGACGTCTAACCGCAAACGGTTCAGCACGAAGTGTCACCGTTCGAGTGAGGCCGTGACGTGGTCCCATCCGGCCCGCGCCGGGCACGACGCGAGCCGGTGGCCGGCGACGGGCGGCGGACGGCGAGCGGTGGACGGCGGACGGCGGACGGCGAGCGGTGGACGGCGGACGGCGAGCGACGGGCGACCGTGGCCGGGCGGGGTGGCAGACCGGCGCCAGGGGCGGGGCCGGCCCGGCCCGGCGGAGGGTCGGTGGCAGGCTTGCGGAGTGAACGTAGCGAAGCCGGTCGATGCCTCGACGCGTCCGGACCTCGGTCTGTTCGGGCCGGACAGCGTCAGCTGGCGGGTGCACGGCAACCTGCTGCTCGCCGTCGGTGGCCTGCGCGCGCTGTTCCTGCAGGCGCTGCACCCGCGGGCGATGGCCGGCGTCGCCCAGAACTCCGACTTTCGCACCGACCCGTGGGGCCGGCTGTACCGCACCGGCGACTACGTGGCGACGGTGACGTTCGGGACCAGCGAGGAAGCGCGGCGGGCCGGCGCGAAGGTCCGCGGCGTGCATCGGCGGCTGCGCGGGCACGACCCGTACACCGGGGCGGAGTTTCGGATCGACGAGCCGGAGCTGCTGCGCTGGACGCACGTCTGCGAGGTCGAGTCGTTCGTCTCCACCGCCCGGCGCGGCGGCATCCGGCTCACCGACGCCGAGGTCGACCGGTACTACACCGAGCAACTGCGCGCGGCCGAACTGGTCGGCCTGGATCCGGCCACCGTGCCGGCCACCGCGACCGCGATCGCCGAGTACTACGCGGCCATGCAGCCGCGGCTGGCGATCACCCGGGACGCGGCCGCCGCGGCGGCGTTCCTGTTCTGGCCGACGATGCCGCGCGGTCTCGGGTACACGCCGGCCCGCGGCGGGTGGATGGGCGTCGCCGCGGTGGCGTTCGGGCTGCTGCCGGGCTGGGCGCGGCGCCGGTACGGCGGGCTCGGCCTGCCGGTCGGCGATCTCGGCGCCAGCCTCGCCGCCCGGTCGCTGCGGCTCGCGACCGGTGCGTTGCCGGAACGGTTCCGGCACTCCCCCCGGGTCCGCGACGGCCTGCACCGAGCCCGCCTCGCAGGCCGGGACCCGGGTCTGTGACCGGGCCGCAGGCCCGGCGCTTCGCCCCGGGATCCTGACCGGCGCCTACGACCGGGCCGCGGGCCCGGCGCTTCGCCCTGGGACCGGCGCCGCCGACCGGGCCGCGGGCCCGGCGCTTCGCCCCGGGACCGGCGCCGCCGACCGGGCCCCCGGATGCGCGCCGGCAGCCGCGGTGTCCGCCGAGGTGGTCCGGCCGAATCCGACGGCCGGCCGGCAGAGCGCGGCGGAATCCGGCGACGCGGGCCTCGCCGGCCACCGGACGGCGTCGACGAGGCGCGGAGGAGCCCGGCGACGGGCCTCGCCGGTCAGCGGAAGTCGTCGACGTGGTCGGCGACCCAGTCGGCGAAGGTCCGGGCCGGCCGGCCGACGATGCGCTCGACCGTGTCCACCACGTACGAGGGCTGGCCGACCATGGCGGCCTGGATCTCCAGCCGGCCGCGGGCGAAGCGTTCCGGGATCGACCGGGCCAGCACGGCGATCTCGGTCTCCGGGTCGACCTGCTCCACCCGCAGCGGCACGCCCAGCGCCGCGCCGATGATCCGGACCTCGTCGGCCTGGGTGAGCCACTCCGGCCCGGTCAGCCGGTGGGCCCGGCCGGCGTGGCCGTCCTCGGTCAGGGCGTGCGCCGCCACCGCGGCGATGTCGGCCGGGTCGATCGGTACGGTACCCACCTGCGGGTGGGCCAGCCGCACGACCCCGTCCCGTACCTGCGGGGCGAACCATCGCGCGTTGCTCGCGAACCCACCGGGCCGCAGGTGCGTCCAGGCCAGCCCGGACGCCTCGACCGCCTGCTCGACCGCGCGGTGGTGCCGGGCGATCCGGTCACCGGCGCCGTCCCGGACGGCGGCCGAGGACAGCAGCACGATCCGCTCGATGCCGGCGGCCCGGGCGGCGGCGACGGGCAGGTCCGGGTCGCCGAACGTCGCGTACAGGAACAGTGCGGTACCGCCGGCGAATGCGGCGGCGAGCGAGTCGCCGTCGGCGAGGTCGGCGCCCCGGACCTCGACCCCGTCGGGTACGTCGAGCGACTCGGGGTGGCGGGACAGGGCGCGGACGGGACGGCCTGCGGCGGTGAGCTGTCGGACGACGTCGCCGCCGACGCCGCCGGTCGCTCCGGTCACGACGATCATGGTGACTCCCCTCGTTAATCAATCTCGAAGACAGCATAATCATCTTCTTGGATGACTAACTGACCCGGGTGGCGGATTAGGATGGCGGGCATGCCCGCAGGTCCCCGTCGCGCCCCGAACCCCGACGAGCGGCAACGCGACGCCGAGCGGTCCCGGCGGCTGCTGCTCGACGCCGCGCTGCGCGAGTTCGCCGCGCACGGGTACGCCGGCACCAAGGTCGCCGACATCGCCGCCCGCGCCGGCGTCAACAAGCAGCTGATCAGCTACTACTTCGGCGGCAAGGAAGGCATCTACCGCGCGCTGCACGAACGGTGGCGAGAGCGCGAGAACGAGTTCGCCGGCCCGGACACGTCGCTGGAACAGGCGGTGCTCAGCTACCTCGCCTCCGGGCTGACCGAGCCGTGCCCGGCCAGGCTGATCGCCTGGAGCGGGCTCGGCGACGACGGCTCACCCGACGTGCTCGCCGACGAGGACGACGAGGCGCGCGCCCGGGCGTGGCAGCAGCGCGGCGACCTCGCCGGCGACGTCGACCCCGCCGCCGTCCTGCTCGCGATCCGCGGCATGGTCATGGCGCCGGTGATCATGCCGCACCTGGCCCGCCGGCTGCTCGGCACCGACCCGAGCGATCCGGAGTTCCGCTGGCGCTACGGCGAGACGCTGGCCGGTGTCATTCGCCGACTGGCACAGCCGTTGCCGACGGCCGCCGAGCCGGCCGAAACGCCGTCGCGAGCGGAATGATCAGCGCGATCAACACCAGCGGGACCGCGAAGCCGATCCGCCAGGTGGTCAGCTGCTCGGCCGCGCCGACCAGCGGCGCGCCGACCAGAAACCCCACGTAGTTGAACAGGTTGACCCGGGCGATGGCCAAGCCGGTGCCGGCCGGGTCGTACTGCCCGGCGGCCGAGAACGACTGCGGCACCACGACGCTGAGCCCGAAGCCGAGGATGCCGAACCCGATGATGCCCACCGCCGGGTCCGGCGCGGCGACCACCACCGCCAGGCCGAGCACACCGACCGCGACCCCGACGCGTACCGCGGCGACCGGGCCCCAGCGGCGGGCCGCCTGGTCGGCACCGAGCCGGCCGAGCACCATGCACGCCTGGTAGACCGCGTAACCCCAGGCGGCGAACTCGGCCGGCGAGGACAGCCCGCGGCGCAGGTACTCCGCGCTCCAGTTGGACGTCGCCGAATCCGCCACGTACATCAGGGCGACCCCGATGCCGATCAGCACGATCGGCCGCCACGGCACGGCCGGCCCCGCGGCCGGGTTGACCGCGAGCGCCCGCTCGGCGTCCCGGCGGATCAGTCGCCGGCCGGTCACCGCGGAGGCGGCGATGCCGACCGCCGCGACCACCCCGAACCCGACCCACAGCGGTTGGTGCCAGTGCTCGTTGGCCGACGAGCTGAGCGCGCCGAGGATGCCGGCCGCGCTCCACACCGCGTAGAACGAGGCGAGGATGCTCCGCCCGTACCGCCGTTCCAGGCTCACGCCCTGCATGTTCATGGTCGCGTCGACCGCGCCGACCGACAACCCGAACACCGCGAGCACCAGGTACAGCGGGAGACGGTCGCCGACCGCGCCGGCGCCGAGAACCGACAGGCAGACCAGCGGTTGGGCGACGCGCAGCACCAGCGCGCTCCCGTACCGTTCGGCGGCGAAGCCGGCCAGCACGCTGCCCAGGCCGGCCACCACCGGAACCGCGAGCAGCAGCAGGGTCAGCGCACCGTCGGAGAAGGCGAACTTGTCCTGCAGCACCGGAACCTGGGTGAGCAGCGCGGCGAAGCACAACCCCTGCACCGCGTACGCCGCGCCGACCGCGCGGCGCGTCACCGGGTCCCGGTACGCGCCGGCGCCCGCCGGTGACTGGAACGACTGCCGCATCGCCGCCTCCGTTTCGCCACCGCCCGGCCGAGGCACGGACGATCGCCGATCGGGCTCACCGGTGGCGGGGCGGGTCGCACCCGACACCGGTGCCGCGCAGCGTATCCGAAAGTTCCTCGCTTTTCAGCCGGCCGCGGGTCCAGTCTCGCTCGCCGCGTCGGCCGGTTCGAGCGCACGCTGCACCGACGACCACGGTTCCCGCTCCACCACCTCCCGCCCGGCCGGGCAGACCCGCCGCCAGTCGCACCAGGAGCACCGGTTCGACGGGGTGGTCGGGAACGCGGTGTCCGCGTCCTCGCCGTCCGCGAGGCGCTGCTCAGCCGCGACGATGTCCCGGGCGGTGTCCTCGGCCCGGCTCAGGTGCCGGCGCAGCGACTCCTCGGTGTGCTCGTGCGCGGCCACCGAGCCGGTCGGCAGGTGATGCAGCTCGACGCTGCGGCAGCGCCGGTGCATGGTGCGCTCGGCGGCGAACGCGTACAGCGCGAGCGCGCGCGAGCCCCGGGCGTCGTCACTGGTCAACGGCGCGCGGCCGGTCTTGTAATCGACGATCACCAGTTCGTCACCGCGGCGGTCGATGCGGTCGACCCGGCCGTTGAAGGCGAGCACCCCGGTGCGGGTGGCGACCACCCGCTCCACCCCGACCGGCTCGTCGGCCGGGTCGAGGGTTTCGACGTACTCCTCCAGCCAGCGCAGCGCCACGTCGAACGCGGCGCGCTCCTGGCTGCCGTCCCGGTAGCCCTCGGAAACCCAGGTGGCCCGCAGCAGCCGGGGCAACGCCTCGACGGTGCGCGCCTCGGCGGCCAGCGCGTACCAGTTCTTCAGCGCGGTGTGCACGCTGGCGCCGAGCGAGTTGTGCGCCCACGGCGGCCCCTTCTGCGGCTGCGGCCGTTCCACGTACTGGTAGCGGTAGCGGCGCGGACAGTCCTCGTACGCACCGAGCTTGCTCGGCGTGCACACGAACAGCTTCGCCGGCATCCCGCCGAGCGCCAGCTGCTCCGGCACCGCCGGCCGGCGTCGCACCTGCTCTGCCATCAGCACCCCTCACCACCGGCCGGCCGCCTGCCGGCCGGCACAAACCAGGACAGCTGTGATCCTGCCAGCAGGGTGCGACGATACGACGCGGGCCGCCCGGGTACCCCGGTGGCGCCGGTGTGCCCGGCCACCGACGCTGACGGGGCGGATCGGGGTCCGGTTGGAGTAGGGTGGCGGCGATCCCCTCCGGAGGTGTCCATGGGTCTGTTGAAGTGGATGCGCGGCGACAGCGACTCGCCCTCGGCCGCGATGGCTGCGGCCGGTCTCGGTGAGCTCGCTGGCCTGTTGCAGCCGGGCAAACGCAAGCAGACCGAGCTGATCCAGGAGCTCAAGAGCAAACGGCAGGACATCGGCAACGATGCGCCGGGCGGTGTCGATCTGGACCGCGGCGTGGCCGTGATCAGGTCCCGCGGCGCGGACGCCGGCGCCGGCGAGCCGAGTGCCACCGGCCGCGGCACGGCCCGGCTGGGCCGGCGCAGCTCCGAGGCGATCGCGGCGGCCCGGGCCGCCGCTGCCGAACGTGCCGCCGAAGGCACCGTCTGACCTCGACCGCGAGGCTGAACGAACGACACGGCGCCCGCCGGCCCGACCGCCTCGGCGCCGACTCGGCCCAGCACGACACCGGCATGACCGCCGACCCGCCTGGCACGGCACCGCCGTGACCCGGCTCGGCGGCGACTCGGCCGGCGCGGCACCGGCTTGGCCCGGTTCAGCGGCGTGCGCCCCGGCGACCGACCGCGGCGTCGAGCCGTAGCAACCGCGGGACCAGGACGTACACCACCAGCGGCACCACCAGTCCGGTCAGGATCAGGGTGCGCAGCGGTAGCGGCAGCGCCCCGATCAGGTCACCCAGCAGGAACTGCGCGGTGGTGATGGCGCCGTAGACGGCGATCCAGGTCAGCGCCGCCCGCCGGTGCACCGACGGAACACTCGGTGCCGGACGCGGTGCGGAGCAGGCGGCGGGCGACTCGATCATCACGTTTCCTCTTCGTCGACACAATCTCCAACTGGCTGGTTGGATTTTGCCACGACGCCTCCCGCAAATGCAACTGGCCAGTTGGAGTTGCCGTATGCTCGGCGCATGGCTTGGGACACCGCACGCACCCGACAGCTCCTGCTCGACGCCGCGGTCCAGGAGTACGCGCAGTACGGTCCGGTCGGCGCCCGGATGGACCGCATCGCGAGTTCGGCCGGCGTCAACAAGGAACGCATCTACCAGTACTTCGGCAACAAGGAGCAGTTCTTCGGCGTGGTGCTGGACCAGGAACTCGGCCGCCTCGCCGCCGCGGTACCGCTGACCGCCGAACTCGCCGACGACCTCGGCGAGTACGCCGGGCGCGTCTACGACTACCACGCCGAGCATCCGCACCTGGTCCGGCTGATGCAGTGGGAGGGGCTGCAGACCGGCGACGAGCCGGTGCCCGCCGAGGCCGACCGCACCCGGTACTACGCGGGCAAGGTGACGGCGCTGGCACAGGCGCAGGCGCGCGGCACCATCGCCGCCGGCGAGGACCCGGCATACCTGCTCTACGCGGTGGTCGCGCTCACCGTGTGGTGGTTCTCGGTGCCGCAGATCGTGCGGATGATGACCGCCGGTTCCGACACCGACAGCCCGGCGGACCGGCGCGCCGCGCTCACCGCCCTGGTGCGCCGGATCGCCGGGTGACCGCGGAGCCCACCGGAAGCGAACCCGGTCGGGTACCGGAGCGCGGCCGGCTCAGCCGCCGTACTGGCGGACGAAGCTCGCGATCGCATCGGCGATCAGCTGCACCGCGATCGCGGCGACCAGCAGACCGGAGATCCTGGTCAGTACCTCGATGCCGCCCTGCTTGAGCACCCGGACGATGACGTTCGAGAAGCGCAGGAAGCCGAGGATGATCGCGTGCACCGCGACGATCGCGGCGGCGATCGCCACGTAGTCGGTGATGCCGCTGCCCTGCCGGACGAACACGATCGACGCCACGATCGCGCCCGGCCCGGCGAGCAGCGGCGTGCCCAGCGGTACCAGCGCCACGTTCGAGGTGGCGGTCGAGTCCGGGTCGTCCTGCTTGCCGGTCAGCAGCTCCAACGCCACCAGCAGCAACAGCAGGCCGCCGGCGGCCTGCATCGCCGGCAGCGAGATGCCGAGGTACTTGAGGATCTGGCCGCCGGCGACCGCGAACGCCACGATCACCCCGAACGACAGCCACACCGCCTGCCAGGCGGCCCGGTTGCGGGCCCGGAAGTCCATGCTGCGGGTCAGCGCGAGGAAGATCGGCACCGAGCCGGGTGGGTCGACGATGACGAACAGCGTCACCACCGCCGTGCCGAACAGCTGCAGATCCATCCCCGCCCCTCCTCCGACCCCCACGGATACCAGCCCGGACGCCGGCGTGCTCAGCCGGTTCGGTCCGGGGTGACCGGGCTCGCCACCGGTGTGGTGCCGGTCGCCTGGGCGAGGATCTGCTGGTACGAGGCGGGGCTGGTCAGCTCGACCGCGATCCCGGTCGGCTTGTTGCTGCCGTGGTAGTCGCTGGAGCCGGTGACGAACAGCCCGAGGTCGGCGGCCAGCCGGCGGGCGTGGTCCCGCTCCGCCGGGCCGTGGTCGGGGTGGTCGGCCTCCAGCCCGGCCAGCCCCGCCGCGGCCATCTGCCCGATGACCGCATCCGGGACCACCCGGCCGCGACGATGCGCGAGCGGGTGCGCGAACACCGGCACCCCGCCGGCGCCGCGGATCAGCCGCAGCGCCTCGAACACCTCCAGGTCGTCCTTCGGCAGCCGGAACTGCTGGCCCAGCCACTGCGGGGCGAACGCCTCGCTGACCGTGTCGACCAGGCCGCGCCGGATCAGCGCCTGCGCCAGGTGCGGCCGGCCGACCGGCGCGCCGGCCGCGTCGGACAGCACCTCGTCCCAGGTGACGTCGATGCCACCGGCACGCAGCAGGTCGACCATCCGTTGCGCCCGGGTACTGCGGTTGCGCCGGACCCCGGCGAGCGCCTCGGCCAGCTCCGGTTCGTCCGGGTCGGGCAGATAGGCGAGCAGGTGCAGGCCGATCGGCGAGTCCGGCCCTTCCCACCAGCGGGCGGAGATCTCGATGCCCGGCACCAGCGTCGTCCCCGCCGGGACCGCGGCGGCGGCCTCGGCCCAGCCGGCCGTCGAGTCGTGGTCGGTCAGCGCGACCACGTCGAGCCCGACCTGCCCGGCGAGCCTCATCAACCCCGCCGGTGAATCGGTACCGTCGCTGGCCGAGGAGTGCACGTGCAGGTCGATGCGCATGCCGCTCATTCTGCCGGTGCGCCGAGCGCCGGTCGGCACCGATCGGCGCGCCGGCACCCACGGCGCGCCGGCTCAGGCGTCGTTGCCGTCCGCTTCGGACTCCCCCAGCCTCGCCTCGACCGCCTCCGGCTCGTACATCTCCTCGACGACGCGCAGGTAGAGCTCGTTCGGGTTGGGCAGGTGCGGCACCTCGCGCAGCGCCTGGTCCTGCCCCGCCGACTCGAGCACGAAGGTGCCGTAGTTGAGCATCCGGCCCAGCGGGGACTGCTGGTATTTCATGTCGGTGACCCGCAGCAGCGGCATCATCGCCACCTTGCGGGTGATCAGCCCGTTGATCAGCATGACCCGCTTGTTGGTCAGGATGAACCTGTCCTGGAACCAGTCGAAGGCCCGCCAGCCGACCCAGATCAGCGACAGCACCCACAGCAGCACCACGACCGTCACTGCGATGTCGGCCTTGTAATGGGCCAGCAGGCTGCTGACGAAACCCATCAGGAAGGTGGCGACGATCAGCACGATGATCGGGACGATGATGTGGATCCAGTGCCGGCGCCACTCCCCGCGGTATTTCTCCGTCGGGAACAGGTAACGCGCCACGTAGGCGCTGGGCTCCGGCTCGACCGAGGTGACGCGGCGCGGGCCGTCGTTGGGCAGCCCGGTGGCCGAGTCGAAGTCGTCGGTGTCGGAGTAGCCGCCGGTCGGTTCGATCGGCGGTGGAATGTCGGCCGGACCGCTGGGTGGCGGCGAATCGCCGTCGCCCAGCAGGTCGTCGGCCCGGTTTCGTGGGGGATGCGCCATTCCGGGGATGGGCTCGGTATCGCGCCGGGCGTCATCCGCCGACCGGTCGGCCTCGTCGCGGTGCATCCCTCAAATTAACCCACGAGGCTGGAGAAGAAGTTACCCACGCCGGTCAGAATGTCGACAATGCCGCCGCCGATGGTCTTGGCGACCGTCGCGGCCGAAGTGGGCTTGTAGGCGATGAAGAAAATCAGGAAGGCCAGGCCACCCCAGGTGAGGATCTTCTTGATCATTGTCCCTCCCCGACGTCACTTATCGCTACTGAGCGTATCAGCTAGACGCCATACTGTGAATCTCCAGCGCTGAATTCACCAGGGTAATCAGCCACGATTCCGGCACCGTGTGACGTCACCCTCCAACACGGTACCCGACGATCCGGCCATGGTCCGCCGCCACGTACCACGCCGGTACGCACAGTGTTCGGGCATCCTCGGCGATTCGGCCGACGCCGCTGGTCGGGGCGGATCTGCTCAGCGGAGCGCGGACAGGTACGGCGACAACGCTCCGTACACGAGTTCCGCGGGTCGGGAATCGGTGAGATCGTGCAGCACGATGTGCTCGGCCAGCACGTAGCCGGCCGACGCCGGATGGGCGATCGCGTACAGCCAGAGGCCCTTCGCCTCGCCGACGTAGACGCTGCGGTCGTCGACCGACGGCACCGACCACAGCGGCGTCGGATGGCCGCCGGCGACGATCTTCGCGTGCGCGACGCCCGCGGACACCGCCGCGGCCAGCACCGGGCCCGGATCGGTACCCCCGATGCCGGCGAACCAGCAGCCCAGCCCGACACCCGGCTCCTCGGCCACCAGGACGACGTCGGCGGGGCCGCCCAGCGGCGCCGGGCCCGAGCAGGCCGTCACCGTGGCCACCGCGTCGGCGGGCGCGCCACCGGCCCAGCCGACGCCGGTGAGCACCCAGTCCGGCAGCGGCGGCCACGGGCACCACAGCGGCACCCGGCCGCCGGCACGCACCGCGTCCACCTCGGCCGGGCCGACCCGGTCCGGGATCTGCAACGGCGGCACCGGGCCGTGCCGCGAACAGACCCACTCGCCGTGCCCGGCGTCCGACCGGTGGACCGGCCGTCCGCATCGTGGGCACCTCGCCGCACTCACCCCACTCACGGTGATCGACTACCCCGGCCGCGTCAAGTCGACACCACCGGAGCCGGCTCGGCGGGCCGGGCCGCGTGCTGCCGGATCCAGGCATGCATGGCGATGCCGCTCGCCACGCCGGCGTTGATCGACCTGGTCGAGCCGTACTGGGCGATCGAGCAGACCAGGCTCGCCGACCGCCGGGCCGGCTCGGACAACCCGGGGCCCTCCTGCCCGAACAGCAGCAGGCTGCGCCGCGGCAACGCCACCGACTCCAGCGCCACCGACCCGGGCAGGTTGTCGATCCCGACCAGGGTCAGGCCGGTGTCCGCCGCATACGCCAGCAACTCGTCGATGCCCGGGTGGTAACGCACGTGCTGGTACCGGTCGGTCACCATGGCGCCGCGCCGGTTCCACCGGCGCCGACCGACGATGTGCACCTCGCGGGCCAGGAACGCGTTCGCGGTGCGCACCACGGTGCCGATGTTGAAGTCGTGCTGCCAGTTCTCCACCGCCACGTGGAAGTCGTGCCGGTGGGTGTCCAGATCGGCCACGATCGCCTCGCGCCGCCAGTAGCGATAGCGGTCGACCACGTTGCGGCGGTCACCGCCGGCCAGCAGCTCCGGATCGAGCCGCGGGTCGTCCGGCCACGGGCCCGCCCACGGGCCCACCCCGACGCCGCTGTCCTGTTCGTCGTGCACGATCCGACGATACGGCGCCGCCGATGCCGCGACGCCGTGCGCCGGGTCAGCGGGGCGGCTCGAACGGATCGCCGAAGGCGGCGCTCAGGTCGGCCAGGAACCGCCGCTCGGCCGCCGAGACCGCCTCCCCGCCGAAGCCGAGGAACCCACCGGACCGCGCCGCGGCACAGACCCGGTCGGCGATCGCGACGACCCAGTCCCGGTATGCCGCGGCGTCGGCCGGCGCGGCCTTGGCGGCGAGCACCCCGGCCGCCCGGCGGCAGGCGGCGAGCACGTCGGCGACGCCACGGGCCCGGTCGTTGAACTCGACCGCGGCCGGCTGGGGCGCCTCGGTGTCGTCGTCGGTCCACAGTTCGGCGGCGACCCGGCGCACCAGCGGGCTGTCCGAGTGCCGGCCCGACTCGATGGCGCGGTCGCCGGCGAGTCCCTCGTCGATCGTGCGGCGCATCCCGTCCGCCTCGGCGGAGGTCGCCGCGATCACCACCCGCTCCGGCAGCTCGACGAGCAGCTGCCACTCGTGCGGGTTGAAGTCGGTGACGTCACGGTGCTGCGTCTGACTGGTCATGCTGCCTCCGCACCCTCGGCTCCTGCTGAGAGACCGTCGGGGAGCCTCGTGGCCGGCTGCGCCGCCGAGGTCCGCCAACAACCTCCCAGGATAGAGCCGGAATGTCCGGTGACGGGGCCGTCTGGGCCGGATGCCGCCACGTCGAGTGTCGGATCGGCGACGGTACGTCGGACGTTCCTGCGGTAGGTCAGCGGACCAGGTCGCTGCCCCAACCGTCGTAGTCCCCGCCGTGCGCCAGCACGACCGCCTGCACCTGCACCGACACCTCGTCGATGGCGGTGAGCGGGGCGGCCCGTACCGCGGTGAGGGTGACACCGCCCTCCGGGTCGGTGCTCGCCGTGACGCGGTAGCCGAGCGCACCCAGCTCCTTGCCGGTCGCACCGGCACCGGCCTGGTCGGCGAAGTGCGCCGAGTGCTCGATCGGCCGCGGCACCTCGACCCGGTCGCCGCGTGCCACCAGCGCCGCCACCAGCGGACGGTTGTAGCTGCGCTGCTCGGCCGCCGGGTCCTTGCTGAACACGGCCCGCACGTAGCTCCAGTCCGGGTCCGCCTCGGCGTGCTGCACCGGTACCGCCGGACCGGTCGGCAGTTCGGGACCGGCCGGCAGCCTCAACTCCCCCGGTTCGGCCGGCAGCTGGAACACGAACGTGCACTCGCCGTCGCTGATCACCCGGCCCACGTACTGCCCGTCCGCCCGCTTGGCCACCTCGGCGGCCAGCTTGTCCTCGAACACGTACAGCTGGTGCGCGGCACCGGCCGCCGGCGAGCCGTCCGGGCGGGTGGCGCCGAACGCGACCCGCACGGTCAGCCGGACCGGCAGCTCCGCGACCGGCGCGGCGGCCACCGCGGCGAGGTCGGCGTGCAGCATCGCGTCGGCCTCCGGCCGGTCCGCGGACGCCGGCACCCGGCCCGGGAAGGTCTGCCAGTCCGGCTCCCAGCTCGGCTTGTTGCGGCGGAACAGCGGCACGGCGGCGACTCCCTCGGGCTCACGGTTCGGTACCCGGGCCCGGAACCATCGTGGTCCTGGCCCGCCGACGCGGCGACCGGTTCCCGGCCACCGCCGGCAAGTCTGCCGTACCGGCCGGCCACCCGCCCGGCCGGCACGACACCCGTCCGACCTGGCGGGACCGCGGGCGGTGGTGCTCCGGTCGAGACCCGGCGGGTACCAGCACCGGACCGCGCACCAGGGGCATCCCACCGGAGCCGGGCGGCATGCCAGACTCTGCGCATGCAGGGGCAGACCATCACTCGGGCCGGCGCCGACGACGAGGTACCGGACGATCCCCCGGTCCGGCGGCTGGCCCCGCGCGGCCGCTGGATCCGGGTGGCGGTCGCGCTCGCCGGCGCGGCGCTGCTGCTGGTCGGCACGCTCGCCGGGCAGGACGACGACTTCCCGTTCGGCCCGTTCCGGATGTACGCGACGGCCGACAAGCTGAACGCGCCGGTGCACGACACCCGGCTGCACGCGGTCGACGCGGCCGGCCGGCAGCTGCGCCTCACCGACGAGCAGACCGGGTTCCGCCGAGCCGAGCTGGAAGGGCAGCTGCCCCGCATCCGGCGGCACCCGGAGCTGCTCGGCGCGATCGCCACCGCGTACCACCGGCGGCAGCCGGGCGCGCCGCGGCTGGTCCGCATCGACGTGGTGGTGCGGCTGCTCGCGTTGCGTGACGGCCGGCCCACCGGCTCCTACACCGAACGCACCGAGGCCACCTGGCGGGCCCGGTGACCGCATCGCTCCGGGCGCTCGGGCGCTGGTTCACCAGCCCGGTACCGCTCGGCCGGATCGCTGCGTTCCGCACCGTCGTGTACCTGTTCGTGGCCGCCGACCTGGTGCTCTTCACGCCGTGGGTGCGGCTGCACGCCGACGTGCCCGGCACGCTCTACCAACCGCTGCTGATCGGCCGGCTGCTGCCGCTGCCGACGCCCGGCCACCTGCTCGTCACGGTGCTGTTCTGGGTGCTGCTCGGCACCACCCTGGTGGCCGCCACCGGCCGCGCGCCGCGGCTGCTCGGCTGGCTGGTCTTCGCCCTCTACCTGGAGTGGATGCTCATCGCGATGAGCTACGGCAAGGTCGACCACGACCGGTTCGACCTGCTGGTGGCGCTCGCCGTACTGCCCACGGTCGGCGCGGCACGGCACGGCGACCCGACCCGGTCGGAGAAGGCCGGCTGGGCCCTGCGGTGCACCCAGCTCGCCGTGGTCGCCACCTACTTCCTGTCGTCCTGGGCGAAGTTCCGGTTCGGCGGGCTGGAGTGGCTCACCGGGGCCACCATGGCCCGGGCGGTGCTGCGCCGCGGCACCGAACTCGTCGAGTGGTCCACGCACGTACCGCACCTGCTGGTCGTGGTGCAGTTCCTGATCGTCGCGTTCGAGCTGACCACGCCGATCGTGTTCCTGCTCCGCGGCCGCTGGTACCACCTGCAGGTCGCGCTGATGTACGCGTTCCACCTGATGGTGTTCGCCGCGGTGACGATCAGCTTCGTGCCGCACCTGATCGCGATGACGAGCTTCCTGCCGCTGGAGCGGGTACGGCCGGTGCGCTGGGTGCGGCGGCTGGCCGACCGGCGACCGGACCCGGCGAGCACCGAGCCGGCCGAGCCGTCGCCCGTCGGCGACACGATCTAGGCCGGCAGCAAGCCCGCTGACAGTGCCGGTCGGCTGGACCGGCAGCAAGCCCGCTGACAGTGCCGGTCGGCTGGGCCGGCAGCTCGCCGGGTCAGTGCCGGTCGGCGGCGGGGAGCGCGCAGGCCGCGGTACCGCCGGGCATCAGGTCACGGTGCCGGGCGACCCACCGGTACGCCGGCCAGGCCAGCCAGCGCACCGGCGGCGCGCCGAGCGCCACACCCAGCGGCCGCCAGAACGATCCGGCATCGCGCAGCAGCCGGGCGATCGCGTCCGGTCCGGCCGCGACGCCGGCCGGGTCGATCCACTGGACGGCCGCGTCGGCCTGCTGCTGGCTGACGCCGAGCGCGTCGAGGTCGGCCCGCTGCCAGGGCAGCACCGCGGCCCGGGTCGGGATGTGCCGCTCGACGAAGCCCGCGCAGCGCGAGCAGAACGCGCAGTCACCGTCGAACAGGAACGTGGGGCGCTCGCCGGTCATACCGCCATCCTGCCCCTGGCCGGTACCACCGGCCAGCGTCCGGGCCGGTGTCCCCCGACACCGGCCCGGACGCAGGTCGCAGCGGCGGTCGACTCGTCGTGGGCAGCGACTCCGCCGCGGCGGCTCGACCTCGGCGGCCCGACCGGCGGCGGAGTTCAGTGGCCGGCGGCGCGCAGCGACTCGACCGCGGCGGCGGCCGCGGCAGCGATCGCCGCGTTCATCGGCCGCTCCTGCCCGCTCCGGTCGGTACGGGTGAAGGCGGCGACGGCGTAGCCTCGGCCGTCCGGACAGGAGACGACACCGATCTCGTTGCGGATCACCCCGGCGAGACCGCCGGACTTCGCGGCCACCCGTACCGGCGGGGCGAAACCGGCGGCGATCCGGTTCCGGGTCAGCTGGCGACCCATCAGCTCGCGGACCCGGGCGCAGGCCGCTGCCGGGGCCGCCGCATCGGACCAGATCAGCCGCAGCAACTCGACCTGCTGGCGGGCGGTGCTGCGGGTGCCGGTGGCCGGCGTCAACTCGCGCGCGGCCCGCACCAGTCCGTCGACCCGGCGTACCTGGTCGGCCGGCGGGTCGGTGTCGAACCAGCGGGCCAGCTCGTCCCAGCCGGCGAACCCGGCGTCGCGGCCGATCGAGTCGACCACCTCGCGCTCGTTCCCGGTCACCACCGTGTCGGTCAGCCCCAGCGTGGCCAGCGCCGCGTTGAGTTCGTCGACGCCGATCATCGCCAGCAGCGCGTCGGTCGCCACGTTGTCGCTGATCGTCAGCGTCGGCGCGACCAGGTCGCGGGCCGAGACCGTCACGTCGTCGCGAAACAGCGAGAACCCGACCGGGCCGGGTGATCGGTCCGCGGCCGGCAGCGTGACCCGCCGCTGCGGGTCGAGCCGGCCGTCGGCGAACCGGCGCTCGGCCTCCAGCGCGATCGGGACCTTCACCACCGACGCGAGTACCACCGGCTCGTCCCCGTGCAGCCCGACCGATGCGCCGTCGGTCAGCGACGACACCAAGATCGCGCCCCGGCACTCCGCCCGCTCGAAGATCTCCCGCAGCTCGTCCACGCCCCGAGTCTCCCAGCGCACTCCGCACCCGCCCGCCGGGTCCGGGCGTTCGGTTCATCCGCCGCCGCGCGCCGCTAGGGCGTGTCTTCGTGGCTCCGCCCGGGCGAGCCGGAGTCCGTTTGTTCGCTCGCAAGGCGCAGGTGCGGGTGCATGCCGGTGTCGTATAGGCCCGTGCCGACCACGCCGCGAGCGGGCGAACGGGCCCGGCGCAGCCGGGTGGCTGGCCATGAAGACACGCCCTAGGCTCGGCGCCCCCGGCGCCATCGGAGCGGCGGGCACGAGGAGGCCGATGATGCCGTTCGGATCGCCGAGCCGGGACAGGGCGCGAAGCAACGGCGCGGGCCCGGTTCGGGCGGGCGGCGTCATCGCACGCGGAGCCGTCGGGTACCTGATCTCGGCGGTCACGTTCGGCTGCCTGAAGTTGTTCGTGGCGAACGGCTGCAACTGGGGGGACGACACCGCGCTCTCCGTCCTGCTGGCCGCAACGCTGCTTGCGGTGCTGCTCACGGTGCTCGGCGGCTGGGCACTGCGGTCCCGCCGCCGGCTGTCCCGGGCGGCGAGGTTCGCCGTTCTGCTGATGGTGCTGATCGGGCTCGCCGCGATCTGGCTGATCGGCTGGTACGCCTCGACCTTGCCGTCCGGCTGCCCGGTGTGAGGCCCGAACCGCCGGAACGACGGCCTGCGGACGTGCGGCCGGCAGGGTGGTACGACCGGATCCGCGGTTTCGGTGGACGATCGATCGAACGTGTGTTCGAATGGATGCATGCGTTGGGAACAGCAGCGGGCCGATCACCTGGCCGAACAGGCGTTGCCGCTCGGGCTGCCCGATCCGGTGGCGCAGCGGCGCGGGTCGGGCCGGGCCGGCCTGCAACTCGCCCCGACCGGCCCGGTCATCGCCGGCACCGAGGACGCGATGGCCATCGAGATCCAGGCCAAGTCGCTGATCAACCGGGTGCCGGGCGAGTCGGCGATGCCGTTTCGCTGGACCATCAATCCCTACCGGGGCTGCACCCATGCCTGCGTGTACTGCCTGGACGGCGCGACCCAGGTGCTGCTCGCGGACGGGCGCTCGCGTCCGATCGCCGAGCTGCAGGTCGGTGACGAGATCTACGGAACCCGTCCCGACGGCGTCCACCGGCGATACGTCCCGACCCAGGTGCTGGCGCACTGGCGAACCGTCAAACACGCGTACCGGGTCGCCCTCGCGGACGGCACGACCATCGTGGCCAGCGGCGATCACCGTTTCCTGACCGAGCGGGGCTGGAAGCACGTGCGCGGTGCGACGAACGGCGCCGCACGACGGCCGTTCCTCACCACCGGCGACACGCTGCTGGGCACCGGTTGGCTCCCGGTCCCGGCCGATGCGGAACCCGACCGCAGCCGCGGGCGCCGGTCCGGGTTCGGTCGAGGCAGCGGCACCCTCGGCACCGACACCTCTGTTCACAGCACCGTCGATCGCTTTCGGTTGGCACCGGCTGGCGGCCAGACGATCGACCGCGAGCGCACGCCGAGCGGCACCGCGGTCCGGTGCGCGGCGGGCCTGCGGGTCGTCTCGATCGAGGATCTCGGTGAGGAACGCGAGATGTACGACATCACGACCGGCACCGGGGATTTCGTCGCCAACGGCGTGATCAGCCACAACTGCTTTGCGCGGAACACGCACACCTATCTCGATCTGGACGCCGGGCACGACTTCGATTCGAAGATCATCGTGAAGGTCAACGCCGGGCCGCTGCTGCGGCGCGAGCTGGCCTCGCCCCGGTGGTGCGGCGAGCCGATCGCGATGGGTACCAACGTCGACCCGTACCAGCGGGTCGAGGGGCGCTACCGGCTGATGCGCGAGATCCTGAGCGCGCTGCGCGATCACGCCAACCCGTTCTCGATCCTGACCAAGGGCACCCTGATCCAACGCGACCAGGACCTGCTGACCCAGGCCGCGGCGAGCACCGACGTCTCGGTCGCGTTCTCGATCGGGTTCCTGGACGAGACGCTGTGGCGGCTGGTCGAGCCGGGCACCCCGGCACCGTCACGCCGGCTCGACCTGGTCCGCCGGTTCACCGATGCCGGCATCGGCTGCTCGGTGCTGATGGCACCGATCCTGCCCGGCCTCACCGATCAGGAAGCCGAGCTGGATCGCACGGTCGCGGCCCTGGTCGGCGCTGGCGCCACCAGCATCACGCCGATCGTGCTGCACCTGCGGCCCGGGGCCCGCGAGTGGTACCAGGCGTTCCTCGCCCAGCACTTCCCTCGGCTGGTCCAGCCATACCGGCGGCTCTACCGCAACGGCAGCTACGCGCCGGCCGCCTACCAGCGCACGGTCGTGGCGCGGGTGCGGGCCGCCTGCCGGCGACACGGCCTGCCGGACCGCTCGCCGGACAACTTCCGCGAGGTCGGCGACGGGGCTCCGGCTGGGCCGGCGTCGCGCCGGCCGGCCGAGCAACTGCGACTGGTCTGATGCCGGATGCCCGGTCTGGGGTGAAACATCCGTGCCGCGACCGGCTGCGTGCGTGCGACAGGTAGCCTCGGGGCACACCGCCCCGGACTCGCGTCTGCCGTTGGGCGGCACGCTGGTCACGCTCCGAACGGGGCGGTCAGGGAAGGAAACACCGATGAGCTGGCCA